>NZ_CP043494.1:4800000-9600000 GCF_044360475.1 Archangium minus | reverse complement strand
CCGCGTCTACTTCTTCGCGAGTGTCTTCGCGCCCGCGAGCTTCAAGCCCCAGCGCGCGGGAGATCGGGGTACTCGGCTCGTCATCCGCTGGTACTACGACGACCCGGAGAAGGGTTGGACGGAGTTCCACGCCTACGATGACCTGTACCTGGAGCAGGGCGGGCGCGAGCGGGGCTTCCGGACCTTCGCGTATGTGACCAACCCGAAGTCCGGGGACTGGCGCGTCGCCATGGAGACCGAGGACGGGCGGGAGATTGGACGCCTGTCCTTTACTGTCACGCCGGACACGAGTACGGCGCAACGCGAGTTCAAGGTGGACGCGGGGTAGGTCTCCGTGGCCCAAGGGAGCGTGATGATGCGTGACATCTTCCTGGGTCTCGCGGTGCTCGTGGGGCTTCCGGGTCTGGCTTGGGCACAACCCGTGACTCCGTACCACCCTCGAGTCGCCGGCGTGCCCGTGTCCTGCTTGTCTCCCGCGGGGGCGCCGGTGGCCTTCGTGCCGAACTCCTCACTCGCGGACGTTGGGTTGTGGTTTCCCTCGTGGCCCGGGGTTCCGGCGCATGTTGAGTACAACCCTGCGTTGCTCGCGCGGCTGCCTCCCGCGGTGCAGTTCTTTTGGTTCGGCCATGCGTGCACGCATGCGGTGCTCGCGAATGGCTCCGACGAGGAGGGCGCGGACTGCGGGGCTCTTCAGCTCTTGAGGCGACAGGGGCTCGTGTCGCGCGCTCAGGTGGTGGAGATTCAGGCGTATCTCCTGCGTGCCCCCGTGGTTCAGTGGGGGCATCAGCCTGGGCCCGCGCGTGTGCAGCGGTTGCTCGGGTGCTACGACCGAGCCCCCGGCCCTCTGAAGTAGGCGCGGGGGCTCATGGGTGGGAAGCCGGGGGGCGCTTACCCTCACCCCGGCCCTCTCCCAGAGGGAGAGGGTCTAACGCTTTTCGCTCCAGATTTGCTTCATCCACTCCTCGACGTCCTTCGTCTGCCTCGGGATGTCCTCCGACAGCACTCGGCAGCCTGTCTTCGTCACCAGGACGTCGTCCTCGATTCGCACCCCGATGCCTCGGTACTTCGCCGGCACCGTCAGGTCGTCCTTCTGGAAGTACAGGCCCGGCTCCACCGTCAGCACCATCCCCGCCTTCAGCTTGCCGTACTTGTACGCCTCCTGACGCGCCTGCGCGCAGTCGTGTACGTCCAGGCCCAGCATGTGGCTGACGTTGTGCAACGAGTAGCGCTTGTAGAACTGGTGCTCGTCCTTCAGCGCCTCCTCCGGCTTCACCTTCAGGATCCCCAGCTCGTACAGGCCCTCGGCCAGCACGCGCATCGCCACCCGGTTCGGCTCCATGAAGTCGTTGCCCGGCTTCACCGCGTCGATGGCTCGATCCTGCGCCTCCAGCACCAGCTCGTAGATTTCGCGCTGCTCCTTGGTGAACTTCCCGGAGATGGGCAGCGTGCGCGTGATGTCCGCCGTGTAGAGGCTGTTGCCCTCCACTCCCGCGTCCAGCAGCAGCAGCTCGCCCTTCTTGATGTCGCCGTCGTTGCGCGTCCAGTGCAGCACGCACGCGTGGTGGCCCGCCGCGGCGATGGTGCCGTAGCCCACGTCGTTGCCTTCCACTCGCGCGCGCAGGTTGAAGACTCCCTCCACCTCGCGCTCGCTCCGGGCCTGCTTCAGCCGGCGGATGACGTCCTCGAAGCCCCGGTGCGTCGAGTCGATGGCCGCCTCCAGCTCGCGCACCTCCTGCTTGTCCTTGATGAGCCGCATCTCGGACAGCGCCGTGGCCAGTTGCTTGTCGCGCTCCGCGTGCTCGGGCACCGCGCCGTCCACCTTCGCCGAGTGGCCGCGCAGCACGCGCGTGGGCATCGTCGCCGCGCCCTTCAGTCCCTCCAGGTAGCCCTGCAGCTCGGGCAGGCCCCGAGCCTCGTGCACACCGAAGCGCGCCTGGCTCTCCTTCACGCCCAGCCGCGGGCCCACCCATAGCTCGCCCTTCACGCGATCCGTGAAGAAGGTGGAGTCACTGCGGCCCGGGTTCGGCTCCACGAAGAGGATGTCCGTGTGGCCACCGTCCTCCCTCGGCTGGAGCACCAGCACGCAGTCGGGCTCCATGTTGCCCGTGAGGTAGTAGAAGTCGGTGCCCGGCCGGAAGCGGTAGTAGGTGTCGTTGGCGCGCACCTTCTCGTGGCCGGTGGGAATGACGAGCGTCTCGCCCGGGAAGAGCTTGGAGAGCGCCCGGCGGCGGGCCTCGAAGGCATCCGCGTTCTTCAACTTCGGCGGCGCCTTTCCGCTCTGGGGCTTCCACCCCTGCATCATGAAGTCGAGCAACGCGGGCGGAGGTGCCGTGTCGTGGCTGGCGGGCTTTCCCTTCGCCTCGGACTCGGGAGTCACGATGGGCTGCTGCACGGGCGCCTCGTCCTGCTGCGGCGCGTTCACTGCGACGGCTTGGGCTTTGGATCGGGTCGTCTTCGCCATAGGACGACTCTTGAACAACCGAACGAGCCCCTTCAAGCCCGATGCGCTACGTCGTGCGCTCAGTGTCCTCTCGTAGTAGCGCCAACTGTCCCAGGAGGACGGGAACAGCCGTCTCCACCCGCAGGATTCGAGGGCCCAGTGAGAACGGGCGGAAGCCATGCGCCTCGAGCAGCTCCGCCTCGAAGGGCACCCAGCCGCCATCCGGTCCCACCGCCAGCACTACGCGCGGTGCGTCATGAACGCCTGCTTGGGTGAGCGGCTGCCGTGCGGGTGGGTGGGGGAGGAGCCGGAGGGCCTCGGTCCCGAAGACGGTGTCCAGCTCGTCCTCGACGAAGGGGCGGAAGCGCTCGCGGATGAGCACCTCCGGGAGCCGGGTGTCGCGGGCCTGCTCGAGCCCCTGGTGGAGGAGCTCCTCGACGAAGTCAGGGGCGAGCACCTTGGAGTCGAAGTAGCTCTTCTCCACGCGTGCGGCGTTGACGAGCACCACGCGGTCCACGCCGAGCTGGGCCACGGCGGGCAGCACGCGCTTGAGGGCCTTGGGGCGGGGAATGGCGAGCAGCAGATCCACTCCCGCGCGGGGCGGCGGCGGCTCGGTGAGGGTGACGCGCAGCCGCAGCAGGCCGGGGGTGTTCTCCAGCACCTCACCCGTGCCCACGAGCCCGCCGAGCTTTCCGACGCGGAGTGTCTCCCCGGGCTCGGCGCGGAGCACCTCGCGGGCGTGCTGGGCGCGACGGCCGGTCATCTGCACGGTTCCGTCGGGGAGGAAATCGGAGTCCTGGAGGAGGAGGAGGTTCACGGACGTTGTCTGCTCAGGGCTTCGCTTCCAGCAGCTTGTCTCGCTCGTTCTGGGCCGCCTCGAGCTTCTTGGCGGCCTCGCGGGCCCGTTCGAGGAGCTCCGTGGGCGCGGGGAGCTCGGGATTGTCCAAGGGATTCTTGGGGCTCGGGTCCTTGCCGGCACTGGGCGGAGAGCCGGGCTCGGCGGGCGTCGGCTCTCCGAGTTGCGAGTCCGCCAGCCTCTCCCGGCCACGTTGGGCTGACTCGACCTGCTTCACGGCGTCGCGGGCCCTGTCGATGAGCTCGGAGGGAGTGGCGAGCTGGGGATTCTCCAGGGAATTCTTGGGCGCCGGCTCCTTCCCTGTGTGGGACGGGGACTGAGGCTCCGGCGTGGGGGCGGGAGGCGTCGACTCCTCTCCTGCGAGAGGGCCCCGCATGGTGAGGACGCCCACCTCGGCTTCCACGCGTACGGCTCGGGCGCGGTACCGGCTGGGGATCTCCTCGCGCGAGCCCACGAAGTGGACCGTCCCCTTGTCATCCTTGTACCGGTACATCCCCGCCGCTTCGGCGAAGGCCTGCTTCTCTTCGGACGAGGCCGGAAAGCCCTCACCCGTGAAGCTCAGGCGGACCGAGCGTCCTTCCACCGTCTCGAACTCGATGGCCTTGCCGTCGGAGGTGTAGCGCGGTGGTTCTCCTTCGAGACCCGCCTGGCCCTTCACCCAGATGAAGTGGAGGAAGGGCTCCCGCGCCTGAATGGGAGCGCTGACGAGGGCCCCGGCCTTCACGCCCTTCATCCGCACGCCGTGCTCATAGAGCGCGGCCACCTCTACGTCCTTCCAGTTTCCCTGGGGGGAGGCCGGGAGCGGGTTGAGTACGAGCACCCGCGTTCCGTCCGGGGAGACGAACTTGAGCTGCTGCCTCGTCGCGATGCAGGTGTTCCACTCCCAGACCACGCTCGGCTTCTCGCCCGGAGGCGACAACGTCGAGGTAGTCGTGCAGCGGAGGGCCTTCCCGTCCTGGTGCGCGGTCTGCTGGACCTCCGCGTTCCCATCGGCGGAGCGCGCCGACCATGTGTGCTCGGGAAGCGCCTCCGCCGTGGGGGACGGAGGCTCACCGGGAGCTTCCAGTGCGATGGGCTGCTCACCGGCGTCCTTCCCAGGGCTGGCGGTGTGCTCGGCTTCGTTCACGGGCTCGGGCCGAGCGGACTGCTGACAGCCGCTCAGGAGCAACACCACCGCCAGACTCCTCAATCGCATGCATCTCCTCGTGGCTCGCGTCCGGGGTGGCGGATCGTACACGACTCCTGGCCGGGCGAGGTTTTCCATCGAGGAGTCGCTGGGTTACAGCTCCACCGGGAGCGTGACCAGATGCATGTTGAGGGGGCCCTCCTGCTTCCACTCGGGCGAGGCGTCCTTCGCGGGCCGCACGTTGGGGTAGCGCCGCAGCAGCGTCTCGAAGAAGACCTGGGCCTCCAGCCGCGCCAGCGCCGCGCCCAGGCAGTAGAACGAGCCGTACCCGAACGCCACGTGCTTGCCCGGCTTGCGGGTGATGTCGAACCGGTCCGGCTCGGGGAAGATCGCGGGATCCCGGTTCGCCGCGGCGAGCACCGTGTACACCATCTGGTGCGGCTGTAGCGTCTGGCCGCCGAGCTCCACGGGCGCGACGGTGAGCCGGGTGATCATTCCCGCCACGTCGCCGTAGCGCAGCATCTCCTCCACTGCTTGAGGAATGAGCGAGGGCTGCTGGCGCAACAGTGCGAGCTGCTCCGGGTGGTCGAAGAGCAGTGCCAGGCCCCGGCTGATGAGCCGCGCGGTGGTCTCGTGGCCGGCGAACAGGAGCAGCGCGCAGTTGGAGAGGATCTCCTCCTCGGTGATGAGGCCCTCGTCCTTGGCGCGCAGGAAGACCTCGAGGATGTTCTCGCCCGAGCCGCGGCGGTACTGGGAGAGGACCTCGCGCATGTAGTCCATCATCTCCAGGACGCTCTTCTGGCTCTGGAAGAGCTGCTGGGGGCTGAAGTTGTTGAAGATGGCGCTGAGGTCGCGAGACCAGCGCTGGAGCAGGTGCTCGTCAGTGAGCGGCACGCCGAGCATCTCGGCGATGACGTTCGAAGGCAGGGGGATGGCGAGCTCCTTCACCATGTCGAAGGAGCCCCGGGCCGCCGCGGCATCGAGCAACGTGTCGGTGAGGGCCTGGATGCGGGGCCGGAAGTTCTCCACGGTGCGCGGGGTGAAGTAGCGCTTGAGCAGCGCCTGGAAGCGGAGGTGGCCCTCGTGGGTGGTGTGTCCCATCCACATGTTGACGGCATCGCGCAGGGGCGTGAGCTGCTTGCGGACATCTTCGGGCAGGCGCTCGAACTGTCCCGTCATGGGTCCGGCCACCAGGCGGGGATCCTTCAGGACCTGGGCGATGTCGGCGTGGCGGGTGAGCACCCAGCCGTGGAGCTGGGGGCTCCAGTGGATCGGCTGCTGAGCCCGAAGTGTGTGGAAGAGCGGGTGCGGGTTCCGAGCGGCCTCGAGGCTGAGGAGATCGAACGAGAGGGGTTGGGGACTGCTGGTGGCCGGTTGCATAGGGCTCCCTGGGCGCGGTGGATGAGAGAGGCCGCGCTCGTCGGCGGCGTAGCATGACAGGGGACGTCTAAGAGGTCGCCAGGGGAGAGGGCAGCCCCTTGCTTGCCGAGCTCCGACCCGACGGCCGGGCCTCCAGATTCCCCACATCCCCCTTCGTGCGGCTCGTCACCAGTCCTTGCCGGCCCCCCCGGGGGACCGTTAAAGCGGCGGGGTGCGTTCCCTCTGTCTCCGCTGCCTGCGTCCCCAGTCCACGTGCTACTGCGCGCGCGTGCCTCAGGTGGACTCGCGCACGCGGCTCGTCTTCCTCCAGCACCCCCGCGAGCGGCGGGTAGCCATCGGCACGGCCCGTATGGCGCACCTGTCCCTGCCCAACTCCGAGCTCTACGTGGGCGTGGACTTCACCGGTCATCGGCGGCTCGCTGAGCTCGCGGCCCGTCCCGAGCGCGTGGCCGTCCTCTTCCCGGGTGAGGAGGCCGTTCCCCTGGAGGAGGCGAAGCAGAATCCCCCCGAGACGCTCATCGTGGTGGACGGCACCTGGCCGCTGGCGCGCAAGCTGGTGAAGACGAATCCCCTGCTCGCGGGGCTGCCGCGCATCGGCTTCGTCCCGCGCCGCCCGAGCAACTACCGCATCCGCGCCGAGCCGGCGGAGCACTGCGTCTCCACCATCGAGGCGGTGGTGGAGGTGCTGGGGGCGCTCGAGGGTGAGCAGGAGCGCTTCGACACCATGCTGCGCGCCTTCGAGTACATGGTGGACACGCAGCTCGACTGCCAGGAGAAGCGGACGGAGCCGCCACGCCGGCGCATCTACAAGTCCGCGTGGCAGCCGCCGCTGGAGCTGCGCTCCATTGCCGAGAGCTTCGAGCACCTCGTGCTCCTCTACGCCGAGGCCAACGCGCACCCCGCGGAGCGGAACCTGCCCTCGGAGCTGGTGCACCTGGTGGCGATGCGCCCGGCCACGGGGGAGCGCTTCGAGGCCATCCTCGCCCCGCGGCAGCCGATGGCGCGCAGCACGCCGCTGCACGTGGAGCTCTCGGAGGAGGTGCTGCTGGCGGGTGAATCCCTGGAGGCGGGGCTCGCGCGCTTCCAGGCCTTCCTGCGCCCGGGGGACAAGCTCGCGGTGTGGACGACGTTCGCGTTGGATCTGCTGCGGCGCGATGGCTTCCCGGTGCCCGAGGCGCTCAACGTGCGGCTCGCGTGTGCGCGGGCGCTCAAGAGCAAGCCGGGCGGGGTGGAGCAGGGAGCGGAACAGCTGGGCGCGCGGCTTCCGGAGCAGTGGGCCGGGGGGCGCGCGGGTCGTCGCATCGTGGCCCTGGAGGCGGTGGTTCGCGCTCTGGATGAACGGGGCCGGGCGACTCAACCTCCGCCCCGCGAGCGCATGGCGTCGTAGCCAGGGTCGCCGGGCGGAGGCGGTGGGTCCCCGCGTCACCAGGTGGCGCGCGGGGACTGGTGCTTCACGTCAGGACGGATCCGGCTTCGGGGTCTTCGGGCCGCTGGCCGGCAGCTTCGGCTTGGCGATGTAGCTCTTGGGCAGCTCGCCGGTGAGCGAGTCGAGGAAGGTGACGATCGACTTCGCGTCGTCGTCGGAGATCTGCTTGCCGAACTGGTGCTGGGCCATCAGCTTCACGGCCGTCTGCAGATCCTTCACCGAGCCGTCGTGGAAGTACGGCGCCGTCTTGGCCACGTTGCGCAGGGTGGGGACGCGGAAGATCATCCGGTCCGCCTCCTTCTTGGTGAGATCGAAGCGGCCCTGGTCCTTGGACTGGAAGGGCACCACGAGGCCCAGCTTCTGCAGCGAGCCACCGATGGCGGCGCCGTTGTGGCAGGTCTGGCAGCCCTGATCGAGGAACTTCTTGAGGCCGACCTTCTCCGCCTCGCTCAGCGCCTTGTCGTCACCGGCGAGGAACTTGTCGAAGCGCGAGGGGGTGACGAGCTGGCGCTCGAACGCGCCAATGGCCTTGGCCAGGTTGTCGTACGTCACCGGGTCCGCCTCGCCCGGGAAGGCCTTCTGGAAGGCCGTGACGTAGCCGGGGATGGACTTCACCGTCTCCACGACGCGCTCCGCGCTGGGCATCGCCATCTCGACGGGGTTGAGGATGGGGCCCTTGGCCTGCTCCTCCAGGTTGGCGGCGCGGCCGTCCCAGAACTGCAGGAGGTGGCCACCAGAGTTGTACACGGTGGGCGAGTTACGGCCGCCGAGCTGCTTCTTGTGGCCCGTGGAGAAGGGCTTGCCGTCCACGCCGAACTTGTTCAGGTCGTGGCAGCTGTTGCAGGACACGTCCTGGTTCTTCGACAGGCGGGTATCGAAGTACAGCATCCGCCCCAGCTCCACCTTCTCCGGGGTGATGGGGTTCTTCGGATCCTCGAAGCGGGCCGGCAGCGCCTTGAACGCGTTGAGCAGGGCGCGGTCGATGACGACATTCTGGGCGGCGGTGGTGGGTGTTGCGGCCGAAGCGACGACGGGCTTCGCCGTCTGGGCGAAGGCCGCGGTGCCCGCGGTGGCAGCGACCAGGAACAAGGGACGAACGAGCGAGTTGAATTTCATGAGGCTGTACTTTCACTGTGCTCCGCGGCCGGTGACCCTTTCGGGTCTGGGTGGGGGGGAGGCCGGAAGCGTCAGGAAGTTAGCAGTCTCGCGGGTGTGGAGGGAAACGTCGTGGCGCATTGCGTCTCGGAGCGCCAGGCCCTCCATCGGGGCGGGGCGCCGCATCCCTCGGCCTCGTGGGCGGGGACGCGGCACCGAGGGACGGCGATTAGTCGCCGTACACCATGACGCAGTACTTCGCGTACAGGCCGAGGATGTTCTCGAACTTGTGGTCAATGTGGGTGACGCGGTTGATGCCGGCCTTGCGCGCAGCCTCGGTGGCGGTGGCATCACCGGTGGTGACGATGCCGAGGATGGACGTCACGCAGCCCTCGCCGCTCTTCGTGCCGAGCTTCGTCTGCTCGTTGATGAACTCGGTGGCGGAGGTGGCGGCGTAGAGGGTGGTGGTGCCGATGACGGGACGGCCGATGAACGCCGCGCCCGCGCAGCCCGACAGGCCGGTGGCGCCAATGGAGAGGACGGCAACGACGGACAGCTTCTGCAGCAGGTGCATGTTTCCTCGCTGGGTCTACGTACGTGGGTAAGGAGGCGCGCATTAATGCACGCGCTGCGTGGATGTAAATGCTCTACCCGTCTCAGGTACGTTGGCCGGAGCGCAGGGCCGCGCTGTCGATGGGCACAGGGCGCGCGCGCCACTTCGTATTGTCCGCGGGGCGGTTGCTCCCACGGAGCAGCTTCGCCAGACGGGCGAGTGCATAGCACACCGCGAGCAGTCCCAGGCCCACTCCCAGAGCGGGCACCAGCCCCAGCGTGGGCCCCACGCGTCCAGCAAGGCCCGCCGTCCCGGCCCAGCCGTACACCACCGGCAGGTGCAGCACGTAGAGCCAGAGGGACGTGCGGCCCAGGGGCGCCAACAGGCCGGAGAGCACCTGGGGTACCAGGTTGACGGCGCCTAGCACCAGGAGGCCTTCGCCCACGCGGAAGGCGACGAGCCACGCGCTGGTGGGGCTCCAGTCCGCGGGCAGCCGCCCTGTGAGCAGCACCAGTCCCCCGCCGAGCGCCACGAGGGCCAGGCCCTGAGGCCAGCCGGGCCGCAGCAGTCGCAGCAGGTGAGCCGCGAGCGCCCCGGCGAAGAAGAAGCCCGCCCACGGGAAGAGCGGGAAGCGCGCGCCCGGCATGCCCACCGCCTGCCTCAGCTCAATGGGCCAGAGCGTGGCGGCGTTCCACATCCAGGTGCTCGCCAGGGGGATGCCCACGGCCAGCACGGCGAGCACCACCGCCCGCGTCCAGGTTCCGCGCGCCAGCACCAGCACCGCCGCGCCCACCAGCAGGCTCACGCCGATGCTCTGCAGCGCATCGAAGGAGAAGACATGTGAGCGCAGCTCCTCGCCCCAGCCGAGCGCATGCGCCGTGTCCCAGCCCGGCCAGTGCAGCATGTAGCCGAGGAAGAGGAGCAGCAGCGCACGCCGCACCCGGCGGAAGAAGGATGAGCCCGCGCTCTCTGGAGAGGTCCCGAGCGCGGCCACCACCGCGAAGCCCGCCACCAGCAGGAAGAGGGGCGCGGTGACGCCGCGCAGCTCCCAGTAGCGCTGCACCCACGGGTGGGCGCGCCACTCCGGTGCGAGCAGTGCGTCCAACGTGTGCCCCAACACCATCGCCACCACGGCCAACCCTCGTGCGCCATCAAGTCCAGGATGGCGGGAGGAGGGTTTGCTGAGATCGAAGAGCGAGGCGCCAGGTCGGGTCACGGATCCCGAGCATACGTCCAAGCAGGCTCCTCGTCTCGAAAACCGACGCGACAGGTATCCTGGACCCTCCCGAGAGGCCTCCGCGACTCAGGTACTGACGCAGGACCCCGAGCGGTGGTGTCATGTCTCGCTATGACTGCCCGTGAAAAACCCTTGTTCGTGCTGTGTCTGTCGTTGCTCGCACCGCTCTCCGCTCGGGGAGAAGTGTTGGAGGTCCCCTCCCGGGACCACTGGTTTGGTCGGGACAAGGCGCTGCACTTCAGTGTCAGCGCGGGTCTGGCCGGGGCGGGGTATGCCGGCGGGGCGCTCCTCTTCGAGTCACCCGAGGCGCGGTGGCTCACCGGCTCGGGGGTAGCGCTCGGGGCCGGGGTGGCCAAGGAGCTCTACGACGCCGGGCGCGGGAGCTTCTTCTCCCTGAAGGACCTGACCTGGGACGTGCTGGGGACGGCCACGGGGCTTGGGCTGTCCTGGGCCGTGGATCGGCTCTTCTTTCAGCGGGAGGACTCCGCCCGGACGCCTGCAATCCAAGGCAGCGAGGCGAGGTTGTCTCGGGGGCGGCGCTCCGCTCTGGCCTTCTCCCTCAACGCGGGGGGTCATCCCCAAGGTGTGCCGGGTAATGGTAGGAATATGCCCGTGATGTTGTTCCTCTCGGGAGGTTGGTAGATGAAGCAGTATCGGCTCTGGCTCGGCGCGGGACTGGTATCCCTGGGCGCCGTTTCTTCCTCGTGCAGCAAGGAGTCTCCGCCGCCCGAGCCCAAGCCGGCCGCCGTGGCCGCCGCGCCCGAGCCTGCGCCCGAGCCGCCGAAGCCGCGGATGAGCTACGAGAAGCTCGTCTCCTTCTTCCGCCAGTCCGCCGCCGCGAAGGCGGCCGAGGCCGAGGCTCCGGCGGACACCCCGGCGCAGATCGCACTGGGGCGCATGCTCTTCTTCGAGACGCGCCTGTCGAAGAACCACGACATCTCCTGCAACAGCTGCCACGACCTGGCCACCTTCGGCGTGGACGGCAAGGCCACCTCCGAGGGCCACAAGGGACAGAAGGGCAGCCGCAACGCGCCCACCGTCTTCCACGCCTCGGGCCACATCGCCCAGTTCTGGGATGGCCGCGCCACTACGCTCGAGGAGCAGGTCTCGGGACCGATGCTGAACCCGGCGGAGATGGCGATGCCGGATGAGAAGCGCATCCTGGCCACGCTCAACTCCATTCCGCAGTACGTGAAGGCCTTCAAGGACTCCTACCCCCGCGACAAGAAGCCCGTGAGCGTGACCAACGCCGCGCGCTCCATCGCCGCCTTCGAGCGCAAGCTCTTCACCACGGCGCGCTTCGACAAGTTCCTCGCGGGCGACGAGTCGGCCCTCACCGAGCAGGAGCGGCGCGGGCTGGAGCTGTTCGCCAGCTCCGGCTGCACCACGTGCCACAACGGCCCGTCGGTGGGCGGCACCTCGTTCCAGAAGCTGGGCCTCATCGAGGAGTACCCCACCGATGACAAGGGCCGCTTCGACGTGACGAAGAACGAGGAGGACCTGCACAAGTTCCGCGTGCCCACGCTGCGCAACGTGGAGAAGACGGGCCCCTGGTTCCACGACGGCTCCGTCAAGGATCTGCCCACGGCCGTGCGCCTGATGGCGAAGCACCAGCTCGGCATGTCCTTCTCCGACGCCGAGGTGGACGACATCGTCGCCTTCCTCAAGAGCCTCACGGGTGAGCTGCCCGGGCCGGAGGTGCTCACGCCTCCCGAACTCCCGCCGAGCACGCGCACCACGCCGAAGCCGGATCCGACGTAAAGGCTCGCCTCCCGGCCTGGGGGGCGTTAGGAAGCGCGGCCATGAGACCACTCTTCTATGCCCACTCCGGGCTGCGCTACCTCGTCCTCCTTATGGGGGTGATCGCCATCGCGTACTTTGCCTTCGGGCTCGCCACGAAGCGGCCCGTGGACAAGTCGGTGCGCATCATCGGCTCCAGCTTCGCGGGCCTGCTCGACACGCAGGTGCTGCTCGGGATTGTGCTGCTGGGCGCCGGCTGGCCCTTCTACCCGGCACTTTGGGGTCACATCGTCATGATGCTGGCCGCGGCGGTGCTGGCCCACGTGATGTTGGTGGTGAACCGCAAGCGCCCGAACCCCGGCTACCTGCTGCCGCTCATCGGCGTGGGCGGGGCTTTCGTGCTCATCATTGGTGGCATCCTGGCCATCGCACGCAGCCCGCTGGGCACCACGTCCCTCGGCGGGTGACGGCACACCCTTCTGGTAGCGAAAGGGAAGGGGCGCGCTCCTCTGCTTCTTGAATCAAGAAGCCCTCTTCCGCCCCCTTCTCGCATGCGCGGAAAATGCTGCGCGTCAGGAATGCGCGAGGCGCAAATGCTGCGCACCTGACACTTGGCGTGGAGTGGGCTTCCCCTCGGAGCGGAAGCCACTCGGCTGGCTGGCCCCCTGGTTGCAGTGCGGCGCGCTGAACCGAGCGAGGGGCTCGGGGTCCCCGAGAGGAGGGGCGCGCCGCGATGCGTACTCACGTCCCTGGCCGACGCCAGCTGCGAGCACTGGCCGTTGCTGCCTTGCCGATGCTGGTGTTGCTCGTTTCTCCGCTCGCCGTAGCGCAGGGGGTGCCCGAGGGCTCGCAGCTCTTCTCCCAGCGCTGTGCGAGCTGCCACACCGTGGGCCAGGGAGACCGAGTCGGCCCTGATTTGATGGGCGTGCTGACGCGCCGTGAGGAGTCCTGGGTCACCACGTTCCTGAAGAGCCCGGGCGCGATGATCGACGGCGGAGACCCGGTCGCCAACGAGCTCCTGAAGAAGTTCAACGGCATCCGGATGCCGGACCAGCAGCTCTCTGATGATGAGCGCAAGGGGCTGTTCGCGTTCCTCCGGGACTGTGCCGAGAAGGGCAGCTGCCAGCCGGGAGCCTCCGGGCCGAAGCTGGCCTCGGATGCCACGCCCGAGGAGATTGAACACGGCCGGCAGCTCTTCGAGGGCCGGGTGGCGCTGGCCAATGGGGGCCCGCCCTGTATCGGCTGCCACAACGTGCGCGACATCGGCGTGGTGGGCGGCGGGACGCTGGCGCGCGACCTGACCTTCTCCTTCGCTCGGATGGGCGAGCGGAAGATGACGCCTGCTCTGAAGGAACTGGACTTCCCTCTGATGAGGGAGCTGTACGGGCAGGCGCCGCTGACGGACGCGGAGCAGTTCGAGCTCAAGGCGTATCTGGCGCAGGTCTCGCGAGACGGCACGCCGCCGCGCAAGGACCGGGACTTCTTCTACCTGGGCTTCGTGGGGTTGGGTGTCGCCCTGGGTTTCATCGGCATTGTCCTGGGCGGCCGTGGCCGCGCGAAGGACTGAGAGAGCGAGGCGATACGTGAGCGACACGTTCCTCTACGATTCCCTTCCGTACGTGGTGCTGGCCCTCGCCGTGGGCGTGCCGGCCTGGCTGCGCAACCGAGAGCGATTCTCTGCCTGGATGAGGCAGTGGGTGGAGCGCGAGGGCACCGGCTCGGCCGCCGTGTCCCTGGTGGTGGGCGCCCTCATCATGCTGCTGTGGCATGCGGCCTGTTTCCTTCTGCCGCACCCGGTGCAGCTCTTCATCCGCTCGCCCATGCGCCTCTTCCTCCTGGAGGTGGTGGGGCTCATCGGCGGGATGATGCTGGCCTGGGGCCTGGTGGCGAGCATCACCCACCGGCTGTCCAGCCGCGAGCCCGGCACCCGCGCATGGCTGCCCTTTCAGGTGCTGCTGCTGTCCGAGGTGATCAACGGCCTCTACATCGCCGTGGCGTACCGCTGGGCCTCGGCCTGGTACGTGAGCGTGGTGGTGCCGTACCTGCGCTCGCTGGTGACGCTGCAGCCGGATGCGACGCTCGTGGCCCAGTTGCCGCTGACCGTGCGGATGCACCTCTTCGGGGTGCTCGCGCTGCTGCTCGCCTGGCCCATCACCCGCTGGCTGGCTTCGACGCCTGCGCAACCCCTCGTGTCCACCCGGGAGGAGACCGCCGCGCAAGGCGGGATTGTCACCCCATGATCGACTCGACCCGAGCTTCGCTGCTCTCCGGTGTGCTGGCCGCGCTCGCGATGGGCGGTTGTGACACCACGCCGGTGAACAACAACCAGAACTACATGCCCGAGCAGCCCATCGCGTTCTCGCACGCGGTGCACGCCGGCCACTATGAGATCGACTGTCAGTACTGCCACGTGGGCGCGGAGAAGAGCCGGCATGCCGGCATTCCCCACGCAGGCGTGTGCATGAACTGCCACACCCAGGTGAAGACGGACTCGCCGGAGATTCAAAAGCTCACCCGGGCGGTGAAGGAGAACAAGCCCATCGAGTGGGTGCGCGTGCACCGGCTGCCGGACCACGCGTACTTCAGTCACGCGAACCACGTAACGGCAGGGCTGGAGTGCCAGAAGTGCCACGGGCCCGTGCAGGAGATGGTGCGGTTGGAGCAGGTGGAGCCCATGACGATGGGCTGGTGCCTGGACTGCCACCGTCAGACGCAGGAGTCGAAGACCCAGGCTCCGGTGCCGCCGTTGGCATCCGGTGTGCTGATGGCCTCCGCGTCGGGAGTGGCCAAAGCCACCGCGCCCGTGATCCCGGCGCCTCGCACCCTGAATCCTCCCTCCGACTGCTCCGGTTGCCACCGCTGAGGAACGCGCACCATGTCTGAGACGACACCCAAGTATTGGCAGAGCCTGGCCGCGCGGGCGGGAGATCCGGCCCTGCTTGAGCAGTCCCGCAACGAGTTCGCCGAGGAGCTGCCCGTGGGCGTGGCGGCCCAGAGCTCGCGCCGCGACTTCTTCAAGGTGATGGGCCTGAGCGCCGCGGCGGCCATGGTGGCCTGCCAGCGCGCTCCGGTGCAGAAGGCGGTGCCCTTCATCGCGAAGCCGGACGAGCTCACCCCGGGCCTGGCCCTCTGGTACGCGACCACCTGCGGCGCGTGCAGCGCCCAGTGCGGCGTGCTGCTGAAGACGCGCGATGGGCGCCCCATCAAGGTGGAAGGCAACGAGGAGCACCCGGTGTCCCGTGGGGGGGTGTGCGCCGTGGGCCAGGCGTCCGTGCTGTCCCTGTATGACGCCAACCGCTCCCGCTGGCCGTCCGTGGGGGGCAGCCGAGCCGCGTGGGTGGACCTGGACAAGGCCGTGACGGAGGGGCTGCGGAAGCTGGCGGGTGAGGGGAAGGCGATCCGACTCGTCCTGCCCTGGGTGATGGGGCCCACCGCCGAGGCCGCCGTGGCGCGCTTCCTGGCCGCCTTCCCCACCGCGCGCACGGTGCGTTTCGACGCCACGGGGGAGCTGGAGGCCATCGCCGAGGCGTATCGCCTCACGCACGGTGCCCGCCTGGTGCCGGACTATCGCTTCGACCAGGCGAAGGTCATCGCCAGCTTCGGCGCCGATTTCCTGGGCACCTGGGTGTCTCCGGTGGCCTTCACCCGCCAGTACACCTCGGCCCGAGATGCGGCGGGCAAGCGGGAGATGGCGCGGCACTGGCAGCTCGAGCCGCTGATGTCGTTGACGGGCGCGAGCGCCGATCGGCGCGTCCCGGTGGCCCCTTCGGACCTGGTGCCCGCGCTGGCGGCGCTGGTGAAGCGGCTGGCGGAGAAGGCGGGCCGCGACGTGGAAGGTCTCACGGGACTGCCCGAGGCGCGGGTGTCCACCGACGTGCTGGACGCGCTGGCCGGTGAGCTGTGGGCCGCGAAGGAGAAGGCGCTGGTGGTGTGCGGCGGAGACGAGCCCGCCGCCTACGTGCTGGCCAACGTGGCCAACGAGCTGCTGGGCAACGCCGGCACCACGGTCTCCATCTCCGGTGGCCTCACCCTGGATGCGGGGGCGATGTCCTTTGGCGAGCTGCTCGGCGAGCTGGATGCGAAGCAGGTGGGGGCCGTCCTCTTCCACGGCGTCAACCCAGCCTATGCGCACCCAAAGGGAGATGCGCTGGCGGGCCTGTTGAAGGACGTGGCGGTGACGGTGGCCACGAGTGACCGGCTCGACGAGACGGCCTCGCTGGTGGGCTTCCACGCGCCGGACCACACGCCGCTGGAGTCCTGGGGTGATGCCGAGCCCCGGCGCGGTGTGCTGGGCCTGCGCCAGCCGGTGGTGTCCCCACTGCACGAGACGCGCAGCGCGATGGAGTCCCTGCTGAGGTGGGCAGGGGTG
This sequence comes from Archangium minus, assembly GCF_044360475.1. Lineage (NCBI taxonomy): Bacteria > Pseudomonadati > Myxococcota > Myxococcia > Myxococcales > Archangiaceae > Archangium > Archangium minus. Next base: position 9,583,778 of record NZ_CP043494.1, on the reverse strand, counting down.
GAGCAGTCATACGACGACTTCCTGCGTGCGCGCTGGGAGGCCGAGGTCTTCCCTCGCGCGAACGTGGCCACGGGCTTCCAGGCCTTCTGGGACGAGTCGGTGCGTCAGGGCGTGGTGGTGGTGTTGCCGCCGGCGACCACCGAGGCGCCCGCGTTCCGCCCCGAGAGCGTGGCGGCGCTGAAGGGCTCTGCCGTGACGGCGGGGGAGCTCGAGCTGGTTCTGTATCAAAAGGTGGGCTTGAGGGACGGCGCGCTGGCCAACAACGGCTGGCTGCTCGAGATGCCGGATCCGATCTCCAAGGCCACCTGGGGCAACTACCTCTGTGTGGCGCCCTCCACGGCCTCAAAGCTGGGCATCAGCGATGGGCAGGTGGTGGAGGTGGGCTTCGGAGGGAGGACGCTCGCGGTGCCGGCGCTGGTGCAGCCGGGCACGCACCCGCGGGCGCTGGGCCTCGCCATGGGTTATGGCCGGACGAAGGTGGGACGTATCGGGAACGATGTGGGGGATAACGCCTTCGGACTGGCCTCTTTTACCAAGGGGAAGGTGCGCCGCGCGGCGCTCGGGGTGCGGCTGCGGGTGACGCCCGAGCACAAGCCGCTGGCCCTCTCCCAGATACACGCGTCGATGGAGGGCCGCGGGCTCGTGCGCGAGGCGGAGCTGGCGGAGTTCCTCGCCAACCCGAGCGCGGGCAATGAGAAGGAGGAGGGCCACGGCGGCGGCCATCCGCTCTCCATCTGGTCCGGCCACGAGTACAAGGGCCACAAGTGGGCGCTGGCGGTGGACCTGAGCGCGTGCACGGGCTGCTCGGCGTGCGTGGTGTCCTGCCAGGCGGAGAACAACATCCCCATCGTGGGCGAGGACGAGGCGCGGCGGCAGCGCGAGCTGCACTGGATGCGCATCGACCGGTACTACGAGGGCGAGCCGGAAGCGCCCCGGGTGGTGCACCAGCCGATGATGTGCCAGCACTGCGATAACGCCCCGTGCGAGACGGTGTGCCCGGTGCTCGCGACGGTGCACTCGAGCGAGGGCCTCAACCAGCAGGTCTACAACCGCTGCGTGGGCACGCGGTACTGCGCCAACAACTGCCCCACGAAGGTCCGCCGCTTCAACTGGTTCGACTACAAGCACGACGAGCCCATCGAGCGCATGGTGCTCAACCCGGACGTGGTGGTGCGCACGCGTGGCGTGATGGAGAAGTGCTCGCTGTGCGTGCAGCGCGTGCAGGAGGGCAAGGCCCTGGCGAAGCGCGAGGGGCGGGAGCTGCGTGACGGAGACATCCGCACCGCGTGCCAGCAGAGCTGCCCGGCCCAGGCCATCCACTTCGGCGACATCAACGACCCGAACAGCGACGTGGCGAAGCTGGCGAAGAGCGGACGCGCCTACCGGCTGCTGGAGGAGCTGAACATCGGGCCGGCCGTGACGTACCTCACCAAGGTTCGCAACACCGGGAACGGGAGCGCGACATGAGCAACCAGCACACTTCCCCCCTGCGGGTGCCGCTCGTCAGCGAGGAGCGCACCCTCGGACAGCTCACCGAGGAGATCTGCGCCCCCATGGAGCGCAAGCCCACCACCAAGTGGTGGGTGGCCTTCGCCCTGGCGGTCATCACGCTCGCGGTGGGCGCGGGGATGGTCTCCTACGAGATCGCCACCGGTATTGGTGTGTGGGGTCTGAACAAGACCATCGGCTGGGCCTTCGACATCACCAACTTCGTGTTCTGGGTAGGCATCGGCCACGCGGGCACACTCATCTCCGCCATCCTCTTCCTCTTCCGGCAGAAGTGGCGCACGAGCATCAACCGCGCCGCGGAGGCGATGACGCTCTTCGCTGTCATGTGCGCGGCGCTCTTCCCAGTCATCCACATGGGTCGGCCGTGGAACGCGTTCTGGGTGCTGCCGTACCCCAACAGCCGAGGCACCCTGTGGGTGAACTTCCGCTCGCCGCTGCTCTGGGACGTGTTCGCCATCAGCACGTACTTCACCATCTCGGCGGTGTTCTGGTACTTCGGCCTCATCCCCGACCTGGCCACGGTGCGCGACAGGGCGAAGGGCCTGAAGAAGAGCCTCTTCAAGGCGCTGTCGTTCGGGTGGAACGGCTCGTCGCGCACCTGGCACCGCTACGAGACGGTGTACCTGTTGCTGGCGGGCCTGGCGACGCCGCTGGTGCTCAGCGTGCACACCATCGTGTCGTTCGACTTCGCGACCTCGGTCATCCCCGGCTGGCACACCACCATCTTCCCGCCGTACTTCGTCGCCGGCGCGGTGTTCAGTGGGTTCGCGATGGTGCTGACGCTGATGATCATCACCCGCGAGGTGCTCGGCTTCCAGCACCTCATCACCATTCGCCACCTGGAGAACATGACGAAGGTCATCATCGTTACGGGTGGCATCGTGTCGCTGGCCTACGGGACGGAGTTCTTCATCGCCTGGTACTCAGGCAACCCGTACGAGAAGTTCACGTTCATGAACCGAGCCTTTGGTCCGTACGCATGGGCGTACTGGACGATGGTGACGTGCAACGTGGTGTCGCCGCACCTGTTCTGGTTCAAGAAGGTGCGCACGTCGCCGGCGGCCATCTTCGTGCTGTCGCTGGTCATCAACGTGGGCATGTGGTTCGAGCGCTTCGTCATCATCGTGACGTCGCTGCACCGGGACTTCCTGCCCTCGAGCTGGTCCATGTACTCGCCCACGGTCATCGAGGTGGGCACCTTCGTGGGCACCTTCGGCCTCTTCTTCACGCTGTTCCTGCTGTTCACCCGCGTGCTGCCCATCATCTCCATCGGAGAGGTGAAGAGCGTGGCGGCCTTCGCCCGAGCGGGCCATGACCCGGCGCATGCCGGACAGGCGGCTCATGGCTCCGAGACTCCGCACGAGCACCCGGCTGAGGAGCCGGTGCCCATGCCCGCGCCGGCCCTGGCGGCGGTGGCGGTGCGAAAGGACATGCCGGTATGAACCAGTCCGTCCTGCTCAGCTACTTCGACAGCGAGGAGCACATCCTCGATGCCACCCGGGCCGCTCGCGAGGCCGGGTACGCGGTGCACGATGTCTACACGCCGTACGCGATTCACGGCATGGACGAGGCCATGGGGTTGAAGCCCTCGCGGCTCACCTGGGTGTGCTTCGGGGCGGGGCTGCTGGGGGCCACGTCGGCGCTGTCGCTCCAGTACTACACGTCAGTGGTGAGCTGGCCGCTCAACGTGGGTGGTAAGCCCTTCAACTCCTTCCCGGCGTTCATCCCCGTGGCCTTCGAGCTCACCGTGCTATTCGCGGGCCTGTTCACCGTGGCGGCCTTCCTGCTGCGCACGAAGAGCTTCCCTGGCAACTCGCGTGAGGCGCTGCCCCGGGTGACGGATGACCGCTTCGTCCTGGCACTGCGCGCGGACGAGTCGGACGCGAAGGTGAAGGACCTGCTCCAGCGCCACGGGGCGTTGGAGGTGGAGCAGATGGAGGTGGCGTCGTGAAGCGGCTCCTCGTCGGTACGGGCGTGCTCGCCATGGCCCTTCAGTGGGGCTGCGAGCGGGACGTCTCCCAACCCAACCTCGAGTACGCGCCGGACATGTACAGCTCCGTGCCGTATGACAGCTACGCACCCAATCCCAACACCCGCGACGGCAAGACGCTGATGGCGCCCGCGCCGGGCAGCATTCCCCGAGGCTACTCGCCCGTGCGCTACGGCCCGAGTCCCGAGGAGGCCACCCGCGCCGCCGCGGAGCTGAAGAATCCCTTCGAGGCCTCGGAGCCGGTGCTGACGCGCGGCAAGGTGACCTTCAACCGCTACTGCTCGCACTGCCATGGCTCGGGTGGGCTCGGGGACGGCCTGGTGGCCGCGCGCTTCCCCCGGCCTCCGTCGCTGTTGGCTGAGCACGCCCGTGGCCTCGCCGACGGGCAGATCTTCCACATCATCACCCAAGGACAGGGGTTGATGCCGGCCCACGGTTCGCAGGTGGCGCAGGAAGATCGCTGGAAGATCGTCCACTACATCCGGTCGCTGCAGTCTCCGGCGCGGACCGCGCAGAAGGACACGCCATGAGCTCCTCGGGAATCGTCGTTGGCCCCAACCTTCGTCGGGCCAGCCTGGTCGTGGCGGTGCTCGGCCTGTTTGGGTTGGGCGCGGGCCTGGCGCTGGAGCCCACCCGCGGCTTCTCCAGCCTGCTGACCAACGGCTTCTTCTTCCTCACGCTGGCGCTGGGCGGCGCGGTGTTTCTCGCGCTCAACGCGGTGGCCAACGCGGGCTGGTATACCGTCTTCAAGCGCGTCCCCGAGGCTTTCGCCTCCTACGTCCCGGTGGGAGCGGCGAGCCTGCTGGTGGTGCTCGCGGGCCTGCCCTCGTTGTACCTGTGGGCGCGCCCCGGGGTGATGGAGACGGACCACCTGCTGCACAAGAAGGCCGCCTTCCTGAATGCTCCGGGCTTCGCCATCCGCATGGTGCTGATGCTGGCGCTCTGGGCCTTCTTCACCTGGCGGCTGCGGAAGAACTCGCTGGCCCAGGACTCGGAGTCCTCTGCCGAGCCCACGCAGCGCAACGTGGCCACCTCAGCGCTCTTCCTGGTGCTGTTCGCGATCACCTTCTGCCTGGCCAGCTTCGACTGGCTGATGAGCCTGGAGCCGCACTGGTTCAGCACCATCTACGGGCTCTACAACATCGCGGGGATGTTGGAGTCGAGCGTGGCGGCCATGACCGTGGCCGTCATCCTGCTGAAGCGCGCGGGGCTGATGAAGGAGGTCAACACCAGCCACCTGCACGACCTGGGCAAGCTGATGTTCGGCTTCGCCACGCTGTGGGCCTACCTGTGGTTCTCCCAGTTCCTGCTCATCTGGTACGCGAACATCCCGGAGGAGACCGTCTACTTCATCCAGCGGATGCACCATGGCTGGCGAGCGCCGTTCTTCATGAACGTCGTGCTCAACTGGGCGCTGCCCTTCGTGCTGCTGCTGCCGAAGCCCGCCAAGCGCAACCCGGCGCACCTGTGCTTCGTCGCTGGCGTCATGCTGACGGGGCGGTGGCTGGACCTGCACCTGATGATCGCCCCGGCCAACATGCCCGAATACGCTGGCATCGGCGTGTGGGACGTGGCGGGCCTGCTGGGCCTGGGGGCGCTGTTCGTGCTGACGGTGACGAGGACGGTGGGCGCGGTGCCGCTGATTCCGCGCAACGACCCGTACCTCGTGGAGAGCCTGCACCACCACACGTAGCCGCGAGGCTCACTCCCAGGAGAACTCGCACACGCTATCGAGCCGGCCCGTCTGCCGGCCGAAAACCTTCGCTCTGCTCGCGCCCACCACCTCGAGCAGCAGCTCCACCATGCCCGCGTGGAACGCATGCGGCAGGAACTCGCGCTTGAGGACGACGCGGCCGCTCTTCGGCCCCGTCCACTCGATGCTCTTCTCCCCGTAGCTCACCGACGCCTTGTAGGCGGAGGGCAGGCTGCTCAGCAGTTGCTTCGGGTCCCTCTTCGCCAGCGTCAGCATCATCCTGCCCGCCGGAGACGCCAGGAAGTCCATGGCCGCGCGCCGGCCGAAGTACCGGAGCACCCGCTCGGAGCTGCCGCACCGCACCATCAGCTCTGGCATGGCCGTGGAGATCATCCGCAGGTGGACGCTGATGGAGTAGCTGAAGCCCTCCACGAACCGCTCGTGCCCGCAGGCCGCGAGGCACTCCTTCTCCAACGGCTCGCCTCCGAGCGTGCGGATGGCCTGCAGCGTTCCGTTCAAGAACGTCCCGCGAACGGTGTCCTGGGCACCCACATGCACCAACCGCATCTCACAGTCGTGCTTCCAGTCGTACGACACCGCGCTCCACGTCGATGCCTGGCTCTCCATGACGTCCCCCCACAAGCAATGACAACAGCACACACATCCAGCAGCACTCCTGAGTTATACGGCGCCGCTTCGCGCGTGGCTGTGAAGCGATTCACAGGATTCTTAGGGTTTAGGGTCCTCGAATAATTCGAGTTCTGTTTCACCGTTTTCGCTTGGGGGACGACATAATTTTCATTTTAGATGAATAAGTCGGCCTTCCTGTCCAGCGAGGGGTGGGCAACGGCCGGCCAGGGGAGATTTTTTCATGAAGACGAGAGTGAAGGGCTGGAGCTCACGGCGCGCGGGGGTCTCGCTGTCGCTGATGGTGCTGGCCGCCTGCAGCCAGGTGCAGAACGAGGAGCAGCAGGCTCCGGCACCCAGCGCCGAGGCGCTCATCCGCGGGGCGCCGAGCCAGTCTCTGACGTCCATGGCCGCCAGTCTCACGCCGGAGCTGCAGTGGGCGTGGACGGGCAGCTCGGTGCTGCCGGCGCACAAGCAGGTGATGATGACGCCCGTGGTGGTGGACGTGAACGGGGACCGCACTCCGGACATCGTCTTCAGCACCTTCGATGGCGAGTACTTCAACCGCGTCAACGAAGAGGGCGGTAACGGCAACAGCAACGGCGTGCTCCGCGCCATCAGTGGCGATGATGGACGTGAGCTGTGGGCCGCGACGGATCCGTCTGCTCGGGTGAAGCCCGCGGCGAGCATCGCCGCCGGTGACATCGACGGCGACGGCAAGGTGGAGATCTGCGGCATCCCCGAGAACGGCCGCGGCATCATCTGCTTCGAGAACGACGGCACCTTCAAGTTCCGCTCGGCGCCGGACGCCTACGACTTCAACGAGTGGGGTGGCCCCTCGCTGGCGGACCTGGATGGCGATGGGACCGTGGAGATCCTCGACGGCAACCGCGTCTACAGCAACACGGGCGCGCTGAAGTGGGTGGGCTCTGACGGCATGGGCGGTGCCCTCTACACCGGCCCCATCTCCTTCGCGGCGGACATCGACCAGGACGGCATTCAGGAGGTCATCAACGGCCGCTCCGTCTACAAGGCCGACGGCAGCCTCAAGTGCGCGAACACGGAGATTCCGCACGGCTTCGCGGGCGTGGCCAACTTTGATGAGGACCCGGCCGCGGAGATCGCCGTGGCGGGCTATGGCTCGGTGAGCCTGCTCGACGACAACTGCGAGCTCCTGTGGACGCGCGACGTCCACTACACGGACCCCGGACAGTCCTTCCCGACCTGGCGTGGTCACGGTGGTGCGCCCAACATCGCGGACTTCGATGGTGATGGGCAGGTGGAGATCGGCCTGGCCGGTGATTGGAACTACACCGTCTACGGGGCCGATGGCTCCGTGAAGTGGACCCGATCCATCCAGGAGTACAGCTCCGGGAAGACGACCTCCACCACCTTCGACTTCGAGGGCGATGGCCGGGTCGAGGTCATCTACGCCGACGAGATCTCGCTGCGCGTGCTCGATGGTGTCACGGGCGAGGTGCGCTGGCAGACCCGTCACAGCTCGGGCACCACGCATGAGCTCCCGCTCGTCGTCGACGTGGACGCGGACGGCAGCGCGGAGATCATCGTGGTGGAGAACAACCACGTGGGCGGCGCTGGCTTCAACGGCATCCGCGTGTTCCGCGACCGTGCCGACGAGTGGGTGGGGACGCGCGGTATCTGGAACCAGCACGCGTACTCCATCACCAACATCAACGACGACGGCACCATCCCCGCGCAGCCGGCGGCCAACTGGCTCACCCCGGGCCTCAACAACTTCCGCTCCAACGCTCCGGGCACTCGTGTCGGCGTCTGCCGCGTGAAGGGCACCTGGGAGAACACGGGCAGCCTGGCGCTGCCGCGCATGCTGCACACGGCCGCGCTGCTGCAGGACGGGCGCGTGCTGGTGGCGGGCGGCTTCAACACCACCTCGGAGCTGTATGACGCGAGCACGGGCACGTGGACGCGCACGGGTGACACGCTGGCCACGCACCACTACCACACGATGACGCGGCTGCTGGACGGGCGCGTGCTGATCGCCGGCGGCGGACAGTGCCCCCTCACGCTCGCCACTGCCGAGCTGTACTACCCGTCCTTCGGCCGCTGGAGGGCCACCGGGAGCCTCCAGGTGTTCCGCACGCACCACACGGCCACGCTGCTGCCCAACGGCAAGGTGCTGATCACCGGTGGCGAGGACACCTCGGGTGTCGCGCTGTCCTCGATCGAGCTGTACGACCCGGCCTCGGGCACCTTCTCGCTCGCCGGCAACATGGGCACGGCCCGTCGTGATCACACGGCCACGCTGCTGCCCGACGGCAAGGTGCTGGTGGCGGGTGGTGGCAATGACGCCAGCTCCACCCTGAACTCGGCGGAGCTGTACGATCCGGAGAGCGGCACCTGGACTCCGGTGGGCAGCATGGGCACGGCGCGCCGCTTCCACACGATGTCGCTGCTGGCGAATGGCAAGGTGCTGGTTGCGGGTGGTGGGAGCTGGGACGTGGCCAGCAGCACCTCGGCCGAGCTGTATGACCCGGCCACGAAGAGTTGGAAGGCCACCGGCAGCATGAGCACGCCGCGCCGCTACCACACGGCCACGCTGCTGCCCAACGGTCGGGTGCTGGCCACCGCCGGCTACCACGAGGCCACCGGCATCCTGAAGGCCGCGGAGCTGTACGATCCGGCCACCGGGACCTGGTGCCCCGCGGGCAACCTGAACGTGGACCGCTACGGTCAGACGGCCACGCTGCTCGATGACGGCAGGGTGCTGGCCACCGCTGGCGTCAGCAACACCGATACGTCCTCCGCCGAGCTGTTCAGCATCGACAGCGGCAAGTAGTCGCAGTCTCGCGAGAGTCGAGGCCCCGGGCCGGTGCATTGTCCGCCGCGCCCGGGGTCGTCCTCGCGCTCCTTTCAACGCCACGACCCGCGGCCGACTCCGTTCCCGAGCGGCGAGATGGTAGACGTGACGTGAAAGGATTCACGCGCATGAAGAGCTGTCGATCGTTTTCACTCCTGCTCCTGTGGACCCTGGTGTCCTGGGCGGGGCTGGCTCGGGCTTCCGAGGTGGTGGTGTGGCACGGCTACCGTGCCTCCGAGCGCACCGCACTGGAGAAGATCGTCGCCACCTACAACGCGGCCCGTCAGCAGTCCGGCGTGCAGGTGAAGCTGCTGGCCATTCCCTCGGATGCCTTCACGGACAAGATCTCCGCGACGCTGTCGCGCGGGGTGGGGCCTGATGTCTTCGTCTTCCCGCAGGATCGGCTCGGAGGCTGGGTGGAGGGCGGCGGGCTGCTCGAGCCACTCGACTTCTTCCTCGAGCCCTCCGTGCGGCAACGCTACGTGCCGGGGACGCTGGAGGCGATGACCTATCGGGGCTCCGTCTATGCGCTGCCCCTGAACTTCAAGGCCATCACCCTCATCTACAACAAGAAGCTGCTGGAGAAGCCGCCCCGGACCACGGGCGAGATGCTGGCCATGTGCAAGGCCTTGCGCGCCAGGACGGCGGAGAAGGACCGGGTCTGCCTCGCCTATCCCTACACGGACTTCTACTACCACGCGGCGCTGATGCACGCCTTCGGGGGGCGCGTGTTTGATCCAGGTCCTCGGGTGCGGTTGGACGCGCCGGAGAACGTCAAATCCCTGGAGCAGTTGTTGCGGTGGGTGGGCCAGGAGGGCTTGATGCCTGCCGAGCCGTCTACGGCGCTCGTCACGTCGCTGTTCAACGAGGGCAAGGCGGCGATGGTCTTCTCCGGCCCGTGGTTCATCGGGGAGATCGCTCCGGGCATCGATTATGGATTGGCTCCGCTGCCCACGGTGGACGAGGCGGGCGGCAAGCCCCTGAAGCCGTGGATGACGGTGGAGGGCGTGGGCATCTCCGCGCACTCCAAACACAAGGACGCCGCCTACGACTTCGTGCGCTACCTCACGGGTCCTGAGGGCGCTCGCGTCATGGCGCTGCAGGGCCGGCAGAACCCCGCGCTCGCCCAGATTTATGAGGAGCCGGCCATTGCCTCGGACCCGGTGCTGTCGGCGATCCGCAAGCAGGCCGAGGTGGCTCTTCCCATGCCCAACCTTCCGGAGATGACCATGGTCTGGTCTCCAGCGACCTCGGCCATGAACGCCGTTCTCCATCGGCTCGCCACGCCCAAGGCCGCCTTGAGCGAGGCCCAGAAGGCGGTCCAGAAGGACGTGGCCGGCCTGCGGCGCGGTGCCAGGCCCGCTTCCGAGGCTCCGGCGAAGAGCCCGTAAGGGGCCGGTGTTACGCGGGGGAGCGGGGGTGTGCCCGCTCCCCCACGGCTCAGCCCTTCACCGCTCCCGCGGTGAGACCCGAGACGATCCGGCGCTGGAAGATGAGCACCAGGATGATGAGCGGCACGGTGACGATCACCGAGGCCGCCATGATGAGGCCCCACGGCAGCTCGTACTGGCTTGCTCCACTCAGCAGTGCGATGGCCACGGGCACCGTCCGCTTGTCCTGCCCCAGCGTGAACGTCAGCGCGAAGATGAACTCGTTCCACGCGGAGATGAAGGCGAGCAGCCCCGTCGTCACCAGCGCGGGCTTGAGCAGCGGCAGGAACACCTTCGTGCAGATGACCCACGGCGAGGCTCCGTCCATCACCGCGGCCTCTTCCAACTCCTTGGGCAGCTCCCGCATGAACGTTGTCAGCACCCACACCGTGAAGGGGAGGGTGAGCAGCAGGTACGAGAGCGTCAGGCCCGGAAGCTGGTTGTAGAGCCCCAGCCAGCGGATGAGCTCGAACATGCCCGAGAGCACGGCGATCTGCGGGAACATCGACACGCCGAGGATCATCAGCATCAGCGGGGTGCGTCCCCGGAAGCGGATGCGCGCCAGCGCGAAGGAGGCCGTGACCGCCAGGAAGAGCGACACCAGCACCACGGACCCGGCCACCAGCACCGAGTTGAGGAGGTTCTCCCCGAACGGCTGCTCGCTGAACACCAGCCTGTAGTTCTCCCAGGCTGGCTGTGCGGGCCAGGCCTCCACCTCGAAGAGCGCGCTGCCCTTCTTCAGCGAGGACACCACCGCCCAGTAGAACGGGAAGAGGGTGTAGACGGTGATGAGGACCACCAGCAGCCAGAAGCCGATCTTCCCCAAGATGCGGTTGAGCTTTCTCATGCGGCTTCCTCCGCGGTCACCCGCGCCAGCGAGAGGTAGGCCACGGTGAAGAGCGCGATGACCGCGAACAGCAGCGAGGCCGCCGCCGCACCCAACCCCAGATCCTGGAACTCGAACATCTGCTGCCGCGCGTAGACGGCCATGGACATGGATTCGCTGCTGTTGGTGGTGAGGACGTAGAACAGGTCGAACACCCGCAGCGCGTCCAGCACGCGGAAGATGATGGCCACCAGCATGGGGCCGCGGATGAGCGGCAGGGTGATTTGGAAGAAGACGCGCACCCGGTTCGCTCCGTCCAACTTCGCGGCCTCGTAGATCTCCTCCGGCAGCATCTGCAGCGCCGCCAGCAGCAACAGGGCCATGAACGGCGTGGTCTTCCACACGTCCACCGCGATGATCGCCGCCATGGACAACGAGGGGTCCGCCGTCCAAGCCATGGGCTGGGAGATCAGCCCCACGCTCAGCAGCATCGCGTTGATGACGCCGTAGACGTCATGGAACATCCAGCCCCACATGCGGGCGGACACCACGGTGGGAATGGCCCACGGCACCAGCACCGCCGCCCGCATGATGCCGCGCCCGGGGAAGCGGGTGTTCAGCGTGAGGGCGATGATCATCCCCAACACCGTCTCCAGGGCCACCGAGATGCCGGTGAAGCGGAACGTGTTCCACACCGAGCGCCACCACGTGGGGTCCTCCATCACGAGGATGAAGTTGTCCACGCCGACGTACTGTGCGGCCTCCAGGTCGGACAGGTTCGCGTCCGTGAAAGCGAACCAGAAGGTCCGCAGCAGCGGCCAGCCGGCTACCCCGGCCAGCACCACCAGCGTGGGCAAGAGGAACAGCCACGCTGAGCGGACGCGCTGCCGCTCCAGGAGCGAACTCCGGGCAGGAGGTGGAACCTCCTTCTTGATTGACTCGGCCCCGGTGGATGAGGCGGGTGTGACGGGAACTCCAGTTGCGCTCACCACTTCCCCCTGCGGCTCAGTCGATCAAGCTTCCCCTGCAGATCCTTCAGCTGCTCCTCCGGCTTGCCCTTACCGGACAGCACGGTGTGCACGGCGTTGCGGAAGTCGGCACTCACCCGGCTGTACTTGGGACCCGTCACCTTCGAGGGCCGCGCCACCGCGTTCGTGAAGGTATCCAGCAGGTTGCCGTAGAACGGGTTGGCCTTGAGCAGGTCGGGATCCTTGTAGAGGCTCATGATGGTGGGGTTGAAGGAGGCCTCGAGCGCGCGCCGCTTCTGTTCCTCGGGGCCCGTCAGGTACTTCACCAGGTCCGCCGCGGCCTCCTGGTTCTTGGAGTACTTCGACACCGCGAGCTGCCAGCCCCCCAGGGTACCCGTGTGCTTGCCGTCCGCGCCGCCCTTGGGCAGGGCCACCACCCCCACCTTGCCCTTCACCGGGCTGTCCGGCGCGTTGGCCAGCGCCCACGCATACGGCCAGTTGCGCATGAACACCGCGTTGCCCGACTGGAAGACGCCGCGCGCGCCCTCTTCCTCGTAGCTGAGCACGCCCTTGGGCGCGATGGTGTCGATCCACGAGGCCGCCGTCTTCAGCGCCTCCACCGCCTTCGGGTTGTTGATCGTCACCTTGCCGTCTTCCGCGACGATCGTCCCGCCACCGAAGGAGTCAATCCACTCCAGCGCGTTGCACGTGAGCGTCTCCGCCGCCTTGGCCTGGAACACAAAGCCCACCATCTTCGTGTTGCCGGCCTTGCGCTCGGCGTCCTGCACCAGCTTGGCGACCTGGGCCAATTCCTGCCATGTCGTGGGAGGCTTCTGACCGTGCTTCTCCAGCAGATCCTGCCGGTAATAGAGGAGGCCTGCGTCCGTGAACCACGGCATGGCCACCAGCTTCCCGTCCACGGTGTTGTTCTTCACGATGGCGGGGAAGTGTTGTGACAACACCTCCTCTGACATGTATGGCTTCAAATCAATGAAGTGCGCACCGAGGATGCCCGGCCACACCACGTCCACGCGGTAGACGTCGATCTCCGAGGCGCCCGCGGACAGCTGCTGCTGAAAGACCGTGAGCTGCTCGCTCGCGTCCGTGGGCCCGCTCTCCACCTTGACCTGATGTCCCGCCTTCTTCGCCCAGGCCTCCGCCCCCTTCCTGCACTGCTCGAACTCCTGGCCCACGGTGCCACAGGAAATGGTGACCGTCGCCGCCTCGGCCCGGGTGTGGATGACCAGCGCCCCGGCGAGGGCGAGCCCCATCAAGGTATTGCGCAGTGCGTCGTGAAAAGCGTTGCGCAGTGCGTTGTCCATGCGTTCCTCCAATGCGTGTTGGTTTCCGGACACGGGGTTATTCCCGGAACTGCTCGGTAAAGCAGACAAGGACGACGGCAAAATATAACGTCGCGTTGACTCCCCAGTCACTTACCCGTTTGGAGGTTCACTTGGCGACATCTGGTAGTTCCCTTCTTCCCGCGCGCTCTGTTTGGCGCACGTGCCTGACGTTGTGTGCCCTCGTGCTTCTGGCTGCTCCCGCCTCCGCCCGGGCGAGCCTGTTGGCGGACCGGTTGGAGATCTCCATGTACGGCCGCGTCGGTCTGGCGTGGTCGCCCGTGACGGGAAAGTTCATCCAGGGCAAGACGATGAACCTCACGGGGGGGCCGCAGGGCGGACGTTTGGAGGAGGGCGACTACCTGGAGCCCACCATCCGGTTCCACCTCCTGGAGCCGAAGAAGGATGATCCGACGGCGGCCTATGCGGATGTGGTGCTGACGCCGGCCATGTTCGCCAACAACGGCCTGTTCATCGGTACCTTCGGCAACAGGAACGCCCAGACGCTGCAGATCGAGCTGTTCCAGGCCTACGCCGAGGCGGGCAACATCCTGGCCCCCGGACTGAAGCTGTGGGCCGGCGCCCGCTTCTACCGCGGCGCGGATGTGCACATCGCGGACTACTTCTACTTCAACAATCTGACCGGCCAGGGCGTGGGCGTGACGTACGGCCCGCTTGACGTGGCCGTGCTACTGCACACGTCCGCGTCCACCACGGGCGATGTGTACAACTTCGACTCGGACGGGGACGGGAAGGCGGACCTGCGCCGCCAGCGCACCATGCTGGTGGGCCAGTACGTGCACAAGCTGGAGGCCGGGCACTCGTTCCACCTGCTGGGCGAGTTCCACCTGCTGCCGGAGCTCCAGGGGGCGCGCCTGGCTGACGGTACGCAGCGCGACCTGCCGTCGGACTTCGGCTGGGTGGCGGGCATCAAGGGTCACTTCAGCCTGGGCGGCGACAACTTCAACGACGTGTCGGTGCGCTACGGCAGCCGCATCGCCTCGGGCAGCCGCTCGGGCTCGCAGACGTGGGACGTGCTGGGCCCCCCGGGTGACAACCGCCTGTACTCCGATGCCGCGGGCCTGGAGGTCGTGGACCACTTCCTCTTCAACGTCAGCCCCCTCCTCAGCCTCAATGCCTACGGCATCCTCCACTGGAACCAGGGCACGGAGCGGACCCTCGAGGTGCCCGGCGCTCCTGCGTCGACGGTGACGGATCGCTGGTTCGATTACTCGGTGGGCGCCCGCAGCACCCTCTACCTGTCCGACTACTTCCACCTCATCAATGAGGCGACCTACCAGGGTCTGCGCGTGGGCAACGGCCCCATGTCCAATGCGCTGAAGCTCTCCCTCGTGCCCACCATCGTCCCCACCGGTCAGCGCAGCGTCTGGGCCCGCCCCCACCTGCGGCTCTTCTATACGATCGCCTTCTACGACGAGGACGCGGTGGCCAACCTCGTCTCGCCCTACCTGCAGACCATGGGCGGCGGCAGCTCCATCGGTCACTACGTGGGTGCCCGCGCCGAGTGGTGGTTCTGATTCACCCCGCCAGCTCCTCTCGCTGGCGGGATGTTTTTCAAAATCCTACATAGTGAGAAGCCCTGGAACGCATCAAGTTCCAGGCTCCCGACCGCGAGAGAGCGATCCATCCGCGTGGATGGCGACTATTCTCGCGGCGCTTTTGATCCCCCCGACTTTCGATCCCCCCGATACCGAAAGGACGTTCCCAGATGAATACGCGTTTCGCGAAACACCTCCTCCACAACCGTGTGACGGTGGTGGCCCTGGCGGCGCTGCTGTCGACCGCCTGCAAGAGTGACAAGAAGCCGGAAGGTGAGGCGGGCGCTCCCGCGGCGCCGGCGGCCAAGAAGATTGCCCTGCTCCTGCCCGAGTCGAAGACCTCCCGGTACGAGTCCCACGACCGGCCGATCTTCGAGCGCAAGGTGAAGGAGCTCTGCCCCGAGTGCCAGGTCATCTATAGCAACGCGGATCAGGATGCCGCCAAGCAGCAGAACCAGGCCGAGGCGGCCCTGACCAACGGCGCCAGCGTGCTGGTGCTGGATCCCGTGGACTCGGCTTCGGCGTCGGCCATTGTGGCGCGCGCGAAGCAGTCCAAGGTGCAGGTCATCAGCTACGACCGGTTGGTCGTCAACTCGGACGTCGACTACTACATTTCGTTCGACAACCAGAAGGTCGGCCAGCTTCAGGCCCAGGCGCTGGTGGACAAGCTCAAGGCGGACGGCAAGACCAGCGGCACGCTGGTGATGATCAACGGCTCGCCCACCGACAACAACGCGAAGCTCTTCAAGGCCGGTGCGCACTCGGTCATCGACGGGAGCGGCTTCACGGTGGGCGCGGAGTACGACACGCCGGACTGGAGCCCGGACAAGGCCCAGCAGCAGATGGAGCAGGCCGTGACCCGGCTCGGCAAGTCGGAGATCATCGGCGTCTACGCGGCCAACGACGGCACGGCCGGTGGTGCCATCGCCGCGATGAAGGCGGCCGGCGTCAACCCGCTCCCGCCCGTGACGGGTCAGGACGCGGAGCTGGCGGCCATCCAGCGCATCGTCGCCGGTGAGCAGTTCATGACCGTGTACAAGGCCATCAAGCCGGAGGCGGAGACGGCCGCCGAGCTCGCCGTCACGCTGGTGCGTGGCCAGAAGCCCGACGCGTCGAAGATCAACGGCCAGGTCAACAACAACAAGAAGGACGTGCCCTCCATCCTGCTCGCCCCGGTGGCGGTGAACCGGGAGAACGTGAAGAGCACCGTCATGGCCGACGGCTTCTGGACGAGCGAGCAGGTCTGCTCGGGCGCCTACCAGCAGGCCTGCGCGACCGCGCAGCTGCAGTGACACAGGAGTAGATGCAAATGCCATCAACCGCACTGCTGGAGCTGAAGGGGATTTCCAAGCGTTTCGGAGCCGTCCAGGCGCTCAGCCAGGTGGACTTCGAGACGTACCCAGGGGAGGTCGTCGCCCTGGTCGGAGACAACGGGGCCGGGAAGTCGACCCTCATCAAGATCATCTCCGGCATCCTCCCCATTGACGAGGGGCAGACCCTCTTCGAGGGCAAGCCCGTGACGCTGGACGGACCGAAGAGCGCCTCGGGGCTCGGGATCGCGACCGTGTACCAGGACCTCGCGCTCTGCGATAACCTGGACGTGGTCGGCAACCTGTTCCTGGGTCGCGAGCTCAAGTCCAAGGGTCTGGGAGGGATGCTGGGCTGGTTGGATGAGACGGCCATGGAGCAGGAGGCATCGGAGCTGCTCCAGAAGCTGGCGGTGAGCATCCCCAGCGTGCGGACCCAGGTGGCGGCGCTGTCGGGTGGACAGCGGCAGTCCATCGCGGTGGCTCGCTCGATGATGGGCTCGCCCAAGATGGTGTTGTTGGACGAGCCCACCGCGGCACTCGGTGTGGCGCAGACCCGTCAGGTGCTGGATCTCATCCGCCGGCTTCGCGAGCAGGGGCTCGGCGTGGTGGTCATCAGCCACAACCTGGCGGACGTGTTCTCGGTGGCCGACCGCATCATCGTGATGCGGCTCGGCCGTCGGGTGGCGACGTTCGATGTGAAGAGCGCGAAGGAAGTGGAAGTCGTCTCGGCGATCACCGGCCTGCGTTCGGCCGAGGTGTCCCCTGCCGTGGCAAAGGAGGCGCGATGAGCACCAACACGGTCAATCAGTACGCTAGGGATCCTCGGCTCATCGCCGACGCCCCTGGTCTCAAGGGCGTCTTGGATTCCTACCGGCGCCGGTTGTCGCAGGGTGAGCTGGGCAGCCTGCCCGTCATGGTGGGCCTGGTCGTCATCTGGCTCATCTTCTACCTGTCCAACGATCGGTTCCTCTCTCCGGTCAACCTCACCAACCTGATGCTGCAGATCTCCGCCATGGGCACCATCTCGGTGGGCCTGGTGCTGGTGCTGCTGCTGGGGGAGATCGACCTGTCGGCCGGAGCGGTGAGCGGCCTGGCGGCGGCGGTGATGGCCATGCTCAGCGTCAAGCACCAGCTACCGGGAGTGCCCTCGCTGCTGGTGGGGCTCGGCGCGGGAGCGGCGGTGGGGTTGTTCCACGGCCTGTGGTTCACGCGGATGCGCGTGCCCACCTTCGTGGTCACCCTGGCGGGCCAGCTCGGCTGGCAGGGCGCGCTGCTGTACGTGCTGGGAGACACGGGAACGGTCAACCTCAATGACGATCTGATCGTCTCCCTGACGGGGACCTTCTTCTCGCCGGCCATTGCCTGGACGGTGACGGTGCTGGCCATTGGCATCCTGACGGCGGTGATGCTGAACGGCCGGCGGCGCCGCGCGAAGGCGGGGCTGCCGCTTGCTCCCTGGCGTTCCACGTTGATGGCCGTGGGGGCGCCCTCCGCGGTGCTGATTGCGGCGATGACGGTGTTCACGATGGACCGCGGGCTGCCTCTGGCCGTGGTCATCTTCGTGGGACTGGCGCTGATGCTGGAGCTGATGCTGCGGCACACGCGCTTCGGGCGTCACACCTTCGCGGTGGGTGGTAACGCGGAGGCTGCGCGCCGGGCGGGCATCTCGGTGCCGGGCATCCGGACGACCATCTTCATGCTGGCCTCGGCCCTGGCTGCTTGCGGAGGCATCCTGGCGGCGTCCCGCCTCATGGCGGTGAACCAGTCCTCGGGCAGCGGAGACGTGCTGCTGAACGCCATCGCGGCGGCGGTGATTGGCGGAACCAGCCTCTTCGGCGGGCGCGGCTCGGCGTGGTCGGCTCTGCTGGGCGCGCTGGTCATCGGCTCCATTTCCAACGGAATGGATCTGCTCGCGCTCTCGTCCTCCGTGAAGTTCATGGTGACGGGCGGCGTGCTGCTCGTGGCCGCGTCCATCGACGCGCTCTCCCGCAAGGGACGGCAGGCGTCGGGTCGGGCGTAGTTGTACTTCCGCGCCCGGCGGTTCACTCCGCCGGGCGCGAGGCCTGCGCCTACCCCTCTTCAGGAAAGTGACCGGTACTCCCTCTCCCTTCGGGAGAGGGTGGGGGTGAGGGTAGCCGAGCCCGTTCTTCAACCCGTGACCCGCGGTGTGGACAGGGGTTCAACCTGGGTTCACCCGATACCCTCACCCCGTCCCTCTCCCGAAGGGAGAGGGGAAATGGCCGCGAGTCAGCTCCTGTTCCCAGCGGCTCTCCTTCGTGGACCTACCTGAAGGGGATTAGTACTTCGGCAGGTTGGGCAGGCTCTGGTTGCAGTTGTTGGTGATGCCGAGGATTTGGCAGACCTTCTGGCCGGTGGCGTTCACCGAGGCCGCACCCGCGGGCGGCGTGGCGTGGACGCGCTCCTTCCAGATCTGCCACACCATCATTCCGTCAGTCGGCTTGCCCTTGTTCTTGATGTACGTGGCGAGCGTCTCGACGTTGTAATACTTCGTCGCCATGTTGTTCTGCCCCGTGAGCATCTCGGCGTCGTAGACGGTGCCGGGCTCCGCGTTGAGCTTCAACGTCGCGCCACCCGCGCCCTCCGGCGCAATCTCCAGGCCCATGGCGATGGGCCCGCTGTAGATGGCCCGGTACGACTCATAGCCTTCGCGGGGGTCGTAGTAGTCGCCGCCGTCGTAGGACATGAGGTTGATGTGGTGGAGCTTGTTCCCGTGGTTCTTCACCACGTTGTACATGGTTCCGCCGAAGGGCGAGCCCCACTGCACCTTGCCCTCCTCGAACGGAGTCCCCGCCACGTAGTAGGCGCCCGTCGACCAGCCCGCGATCGAGATTCCCAGCTTCAAGCCTCGGGCCTTGATGGTGCTGTCCAGGCTCGTGATGATGTGGGCGATCTCCCCATCCTTGCTGCAGCTGAACTGAGCCGCCGAGAGCTTGTTGCAGTTGCTCCCGCTCGACTCCCAGTCGATGTCGATGCCGTCGACCTCGAGGTCCTGCGCCAGGTCGACGACATGCGGAGCGCTGAACTCCGACCACTGGCTGCCCTGGCTGTAGGTCCAGCCTCCCACCGAGAGCCACACCTGGGTGCCACGCGCGCGCAGCGCCCGGATGTTGTTGATGAGCGTCCGCGCCTGCTCCGCGGTGAACTTCTTCTGCCCGGTGTTCGTGGTGGCACCCTCGAAGAACTCGAGGCCTGCCACGGCCTGATCGAACTCGTACGAGCCTCTCTGGTAGGTCGTGTTCGGCCGCACGAAGGAGAGGTTCAGGTGCGTGTAGTAGCTGGGGATGATCGTGGTCGTCAGATCATTGATGCTCGTGTTCCAGCTGCTGGCATACCCGATGTACATCCTTCCCCCGGGAGGCGGAGGCGGAGGCGGCTCGCCGGAGATGTTGACGGTGACGTTCGCCACGCTGGAGGTGGTGACATTCCCCGCGGCGTCATAGGCCTTGGCCGTATAGCCATAGGTGCCATTCTGGGCGCTGGAGTTGAAGGCGTCCGAGGCGCTGAAGGGGCTGGCGGTATCCGTGCTCAGCAAGGTGTTGTTTCTGTAGAACTCGACCTTGGCCACTCCCACGTTGTCGTTCGCCGGAGCCGAAAGGCTCACGCTGCCCGCGCTCGTGAGGCTCGTCGGGCTGGCCGAGAGACTGACCGTGGGAGGCGTGGTGTCGTTGTCGGGAGGCAACTGGCTTCCATCACAGGCATACCCGTTGATGGTGCAGCTGCTCACCCCCGAGTACGTCCCCGTCCCCGAGAAGGTCACGGTCACGCTGCCATTGGCGGGCACGATATTGCCGCCCCAGGTGTTGGGAAGGAGCGTCCAGGACCCATCACTTCCCCGAGTGGCGGAGCCGCCAGCGCCCCAGGGGGAGCCGCTGATCGCGGCGTTGCCGTTGAACTTGACGGTGAGCGCCCAGTCCGAAATCTGACTGCTGGTGGTGTTCTTGATCGTCACCACCCCATTGAAGCCACCCTCCCAGCTGGAGCCGGCGTTGAGGGTGGCCGTCAATCCGGCGGCGGAGGCCGCGAGCTCGTAGCCCTGGGTGTTGCTCGACGTTTGCGGCTCCTGGCCGCCACAGGCGACCAGTGAACCCAACAGGGCGCTGACAATGAACTTCCTCGACTGACGCATGCTTCCTCCGGGCAAAGAAACTGAAAAATCAGAACGCTTGGGATAGAGCGTCGGCCCCGAAATTTCGGGTCATGCCGTCTTTGCCGGAGGAAGGAACGCGGTGCGTCAGGGCAACTGCACTGGGTTGGCGTAGTACTCCTGGATGCGAGTGATCCAATAGTAGTTATCGGTCGGCTGATCCTCGGGATAGCTCCCAGGCTGAGGAATGCCTCGAGTGCTCAGGCCGACACCCGCGCCCATGAGGATGGCGACGACGCCCGCGTGGGCGGCCTCCGACAGGTGCGAGCCCCACGTGACCGTATTGCCGTTCACCGAGACCTTGGGATCGTTCCACACGTTCTTCGAGAAGTAGGCCAGCCGGTTGCCCGAGAGCGTCAAGGTATCGCCGAAGAGATACGTGGACGCCGAGTCCTCGTAGCGCTGCACCGTATTGGGCAGGTCCGGGAAGGTGCCGGAGGGGTTGTACGCCGTGGGGCTGCGGCGCGTGGTGCCGTTGATGTGTCCAGTGGGGAGCTGCCAGAGCACCACGGGCAACCCGAGCGTCTCCTTCAGGGTTCGGACGAAGAGCAGGTAGTTGTTCCAGAGGTCCGCGTTCCAGAACCACAGCGAGCTCGCCGGATCATTCGGGTTCGCGCCGACCGCGATAGCGCCGTCCAGACCATACTTGTCGATGGAGATGAACTCGGCGCCGCCATACTGGACTCCGGCCTTCTGGGCGAAGCTCGCGTTGGCGCGTGCGTTCTCCTGGATGCGGGCCTTGCCAGCCTCGAAGCCATACACCTCGGTCGAGTGCATGATGCCGGTGCTGGGCGCCCCTGGCGCCGCCCAGAGGTTGAGCTGCCAGCCGAGGAAGGCCTTCGGGGTGTACTTGCGCAGGGTGTAGTTGATGCTCTGGACGAGCCCGGTCAGGGTGTCTGGGAAGGATGGATCCTTCCCACGCTGGAGCACCCCCGAGTCGTAGACGGCATGGGTGGCGGCGGGGATCTTCGAGGGATCGTTGCCATACTGCGAGGCGTATTGCTGCTGGATGTAGCCCAGCGTGTCGGGCTCGAGGATGTAGCCGATTCGGCCCGTTCCCATGATACCCGACGCGGTCTCGGCCACGTCGCGCAGGGCCAGGAAGTACTGCGAGAGGAAGCTGGCGCTCTGCAGGTTGCTCCATACGGCCGCGTGGCTGTCGGTGTTACCGCCAATCCCATACACCACGAAGATGGGCGTCATGCCCTGTTCCTTGCTCTTCTTGGCCAGCCGCTCGGCACGCCCATGCCACTCGCTGATCTGCGAACCTCCATTGAGGTACAGATAGCCGTAGTCGAGCCGCTTGCCTGCCGGGAAGAGCGGGTTGACCTTGGAGAAGAACGCGTCGGTGCCCGTGAAGGGCTCATAGACCGTACCGAGCGCGAGGTAGCTCGGGTGCCACGAGCCATCGGGGTTGCCTCCAGTCCCATCGGACGTTGTGGTCACCGAAACCGCGACGCTCGTCACCGACACGTTTCCCGCGGCGTCGCGCGCCTGGATGGCATAGGTGTACTGCGTCGAAGGCGAGAGACCACTGTCCGTGTATGTCGTCCCAACCGACGTGCCGACTTGTGTGCCATTGCGGAGCACGAGATAGCTGGTAACGCCAACATTGTCCGTTGCCGCGTTCCACGCCAGGGAGACCTGGGTGCTGGCGATGCTGGTGGAGCGCAGGCCCGTCACCTGAGAAGGAGCGGTGGTGTCACCCCCGGTACCGCCGTCAGTGCAGGAGCCAATGAGCTTGTACCAGCCGCTGGCGGTGCCGAGGACAGGGTCTGCCGTCCAGATGGCGACCAGTGCCTCGTACAGGTTGCCCTTGTAAACGACTCGCGCGCCCGGGTTGTAGATGGTGCTGGCATTCCACTCGGGGACTCCGGTGCAGCTCACCAGCTCCGCGAGGGTCGCGCCGGGACTGTTCGAGTCAATCGGCTCGCTGCTCTCGTCGGAGGAGGTCTCCGGCTGGCAGGCTGTGAACATCATGAAGAGGAGGGACAGGAGTCCCGTCCAGTTCGTGGCACTTCTGTGTGGGCTATGCATTCCGGCCTTCCTTTGGTACGGCGACACTCGTGGAGAGGCCTGGTCGCTTTTTTCCGGGTCAATCCAGGTGCTGGGTTCTCGGTCGCCTGCCAGGCTGCCGACTCAAGTGGGGCGGGTTGGAGGCTTCATTTCCTCTCAACGGGGAGTAAGACGGTTGTGGACTGTTTCAGTGGAGTACAGAATGACGGCTGACTCCGCCGAGCTGCTCGCCCTGCGCCGGGTGATGAGGAAGAACTACTTCGTCTGCGCGGCCCTCTTCCTCGTGGGAGTGTCACTCCATTGGATGGAGCTGGGTGTCTTCGTGCCCAAGCTCGCGCTGTTGAACGTCGCGTGGAGCGTGAGCTTCGTGGTGCTCGGGCTGGCGGAGGGGGCAGGGTGGCTCCGCTGTTCGTCGCCATGTACAGCCCGGACTCCTGGGGGCCCACGAGGTGGTGAACAACCCGCTGGCCTTCGTGAAGTCCAACCTGGGCTTCCTCGAGCAGGAGCTGCGGCGCGAGGAGGGGCCGGAGGATCGCGCCGAGCTGTGTGAGGTGATCGCCGAGACGCGGCAGGGCGTCTTGCGCATCCAGCAGATCGTCGCGGATCTGCGGCGCTTTTCGCGCGAGGAAACCCGTGATGAGGCAGGGAAGCCGGAAGACGCGATGCACGAGGCGAAGCGGTTGGCCTCGGTGCGCCTGCACAGCCTGGGAGAGGTGTCGCTGGATGTGACTTCGGGGCTGCCGCCCGTGCGCCTGGGACAGCGGCAGCTGGTTCAGGTGCTGGTGAACCTGCTGCTGAACGCGGCGGATGCGGTGGAGACGGCGGTACCCGCGCGTCGGGCCCTCATCGTGATGAGGGCCAGGGGGGTGGACGGCGGGTTGCGGATCGAGGTGGAAGACAACGGCTCGGGCATTCCTCCCGAAGTACTGCCGCGGCTCTTCGAGCCCTTCTTCACCACCAAGCCCCCGGGGAAGGGGACGGGGCTCGGGCTCGCCTTGTGCCTTGAGTACGTCTCACGCGCCGGGGGCACGCTCCACGCGGAGAACCGCTCCGAGGGAGGTGCCCGCTTCGTCTTGCGATTGCCCGTGGAGGCTCCGGCGCGGCGGAGCTCAACCCTCCATTGCAGGCTCGGCGTTGAGCGGAGCCTGGGCGGGAGCGCTGGCTTCCGCGGGAGGCGCCTCGCGAGGCGTCAGGCTGGGGCTGCCCATGGCAATGCCGGAGTGGTAGGCGCGCTCGCCGTGGACGTGGAGATCCAACCCCTCGAACTCGGCCTCGTCCTCCACGCGCAGACCCACCACCGCCTGCACCACCTTGAGGAGGACGAAGGTGAGCAGCGCGGAGAAGGCCGCCACCGCCAGCACGCTGAGCGCCTGCTTGCCAACGAGGGCCCAGTTGCCGCCAGCGAGGAGACCATCGGCTCCGGCGGGGTTGACGGCCACGGTGGCGAACACTCCGGTGAGCAGGGCGCCGAGTGCGCCGCCCACGCCGTGCACACCGACGACATCCAGGGCATCGTCGTAGTGCAGGTGCTCCTTGAGGAGGACGCCGCCGTAGCACACGGTGCCGGCCAGCAGGCCGATGGCCAACGCGCCCATGGGCGAGACAAAGCCGGCCGCTGGAGTGATGCCCACCAGACCCGCCACGAGCCCGCTGGCGGCGCCCAGCGCTGTCACCTTCTTCAGGCGCACCAGGTCGACGATGCCCCATGCCACCGCGCCGGACGCGGCCGCCAGATGGGTGTTGGTCGCGGCGAGCGCGGCCAGCTCATTGGCCGCCAGCGCACTGCCCGCGTTGAAGCCGAACCAGCCAAACCAGAGGAGCCCCGCGCCCAGCAGGGTGAAGGTGAGGTTGTGCGGGGGCTGCCGCGAGCCCTTGCGGCGGCCCACCACGAGTGCCACCACGAGTGCCGAGACACCGCTGGTGAGGTGCACCACCGCTCCACCCGCGAAGTCGAGCGCGCCCAGCTTCAGGAGCCAGCCGTCCGAAGCCCACACCCAGTGCGCCACGGGCGCGTACACGAACGTCGCCCACAGCACCGTGAAAAGGAGGAAGGCGGAGAACTTGAGCCGCTCGGCGTACGCGCCGCTGATGAGCGCGGGCGTGATGGCGGCGAAGGTGCCCTGGAAGAGGAAGAAGAGGGTGTGCGGCAGCGTGCCCCGAGCCTCGAGCCCCACGCCCTTCATGAACAGGTGCGTGGTGCCTCCAATGAGGCCTCCCTGCGTCTCTCCGAAGGCAAGTGAGTAGCCCCAGAGCGCCCACACCACCGTTACCACCGCTAGAGCGCCGAAGCTGTGCATGAGGGTGGAGAGCACGTTCTTGCCCTGCACCATGCCCCCGTAGAAGAGCGCCAGCCCCGGGACCATCAGCATCACCAGGG
Source organism: Archangium minus (assembly GCF_044360475.1). Classification (NCBI taxonomy): domain Bacteria; kingdom Pseudomonadati; phylum Myxococcota; class Myxococcia; order Myxococcales; family Archangiaceae; genus Archangium; species Archangium minus. The sequence continues at coordinate 9,559,132 of NZ_CP043494.1, read as the reverse complement.
CGCACGAGACCAGCACCCACGCCACATCGGCTCCGACGATTCCTGCCGACATCATCACCTCTCACGCAATGGGCCTCATGGGCCCGCTCTCATGAGGGCCAGTGCAACTGGAGGGCCAGCGCCTTGAAGCGCGGCGGGGTGGCGTATCCCATTGAAATAACGAGGGGTTTGAGCCGAGGGCGGCCTGCCAGGCAGGCTTACCCGCGCCGTCTCCGGGGCTACGAAATTGTAGGTTTCCCCTCGGGAGCCGACAAATTTGTAGCTTCTTGGGAGAAGGGGCGTCGCCAGCGGAACGTGCCGAAAGCCGAGCGGTCCTACATTTTTGTCACCCGTGCGGCGAGTTGCTACAAATTTGTAGGATGTTGCGAGCTTCCTCCTCGGGAAGTGGTGCAAATGAAAAGGGGGCCGCAGCATCGCGGCCCCCCAGAGTTGCACTCGAGACGGGATCAGATGGACTGCAGGAAGCGGATCAAGGCAGCCCTGTCAGCGCTGGACATGTTGACGAAGGCCCTCTTGGAGGACTCGGCCTCACCTCCATGCCAGAGGATGGCCTCCGACAGGTTGCGCGCCCGGCCGTCGTGCAGGTAGGCCTCGCCGCCGCTGACGCCGGCCGTCAAGCCGATGCCCCACAGCGGCGGGGTACGCCACTCCGAACCCGAGGCGTTGCCTTCCGACAGGTTGTCGGCCAGGCCTGGTCCCATGTCATGCAGCAGCAGGTCCGTGTAGGGGTGAATCGTCTGGCCGCGCAGCTCCGCATGCGGATGATAGGGGCTCGTGGTCAGCGTGGCCTTGTGGCAGCTGGCACACCCCGCGCTCTGGAAGAGGGACTCACCTCGTACGGCCTGCGCGTCGTTCAGGTTGCGGCGAGCCGGGACACCCAGCAGGGCGATGTACCTGACGATCTTGTCGAGGTCCTGATCGCTCAGCTCCGTGCTGGAGCCCGAGCAGCCGGTCTGCGCCGAGCCACAATCCAGGGTCTTGTAGACGGAGCTTGTGACCCCCATGTCTCCGTTGAAGGCATCGGCGACCTGATGCCGTAGACGCGCCAGGCTCGCCTTCCAGCCGAAGCGGCCCAGGCGGGTCTCACCCGTCTGGGGGTCCGTCACGGTCCTCATGCGACCGGAGATGCCGTCACCGTTGCTGTCATTCGGATCGGCCAGGGCGGAGATGGCGCTCTCGGGCACGGCTTCCAGCAGGCCCAGTCCGACCAGCTGCGGGGTGGCGCGCGCCGAGTAGTGGGTGGGAATGACATTGAGGAAGCTGTAGGCCGGCTTGCGCAGCTGATAGGTCGTGCCGTCGCTGAACTGGCCGCTGCTCTCATCCCACCTGGAGATGCGGACATCCGCCTCGGCCGTGCCACTGGTTCTGAACGGTTGCAGCTTGGCGCCCAGCTGCGGATCCGCGGCGCCATTGGCCTGCCCCACCTTGACCACCATGTTGTTCAACGTGGTGTTGATGGCGGGCGGCAGGCCCCGTCCGTTGTTCTTGTGACAGGCGACGCAGGTCCGCGCGATGTAGTTCGGCCCCAGTTTGTTCTGCTGCTCCGTGAAGAGGGGGTTGCCCGACTCGGAATGGCTGCCATCACCGAAGTCGGTGTGATGGATGCGCCGGCCCTCGACGAACGTCTGCGTGTTCACGGGCGCGATGTTCAACGCCATCTGCATGAAGCGCTTGGTGGGCTCGTTCGAGTACGGCTGGTTCAGCGTGGTCCGGCCGCCGCTCCACGCGGCCTCCGGCAGCGGATACGAGTCCAGGGTGGTGCCAACGCCCTCGAAGGGGACGATGCCGCCGCTGCCCACGATGTAGAGCCATGCACGGGCGTAATAGTTGAAACGTCCTTCCACCGGCCGCTTCAGGAAGACGCCCACCTCTATCTCCATGCGATCGCCAATCCGGATCGCCCGCCCTTCCTTGGCGTTGTAGCCGACGCTGGCTGTATAGAGATAGTCATTCACGCGGGAGAAGGTCCCGTTATGCCAGTACTCCGCCACCGTGTTGATGCCCCTGAAGAACGCCCGGAAGTTCGTGCCGTCATGGGGGTAGGTCGTATGGAGGTTGACCGTGATCTGGTTTCCTCCCTTGGCGACTTGGTCCACGATCTCCACGTAGAACGTCCGGTTCACGAAATACAGAGGCAGGAAGTGATCGTACGCCTGGAATTCTGATTCACGTGCATGACGATCGCGTACCCGCTCACCGACGCGGGTGATCAGGGCCTGAGGCGTGTCCTCCACCAGGGCGGGTTCCAGGGGCGTGCTGCTGTTGAAGAGGGGCACGATGTTGGCGATGCCGCCGTCCGTGCCGCCATCGCCCGTTCCCCCATCCGTGCCGCCATCGCCCGTGCCGCCATCTGTACCGCCATCGCCCGTTCCCCCATCGACAACGGTACCGTGGGTGTACCTGGCCGCGGGCGTATCCCGAGCACAGTTACAAGCGGTGTCCCAGTAGGTAAAGTTGTAATCAATGACGTTACCACTGCTCAGGTTGCTCACCGTGTACTGGTTTCTTCCATTGGTGACAGTCATCCTGACGTTGAGCTGCCCCCCGTTGTTGAGGCGGTAATGGATGTCCGCCCAGGAGGTTGTGTCGACGTAGAAGATGGCGGATGAACCTGAAGGCTGCACGCCGTAGGTGGCGGCAAGAGAATCGTCTGCCATCAGGCTGGCGACCAGTAATGTGACTGCCATTCCGGTTGTCTTGTTGAGCATGGGGGGCTTTGGGTTTCCTTTTGGAACACTGCTCGAGCAGGCCATGCAGGCCTGGATGGATAGTGAAGAAGAACTGGAGTGCCGTGTAAGTCGAAGTAATGAGATGTTGGGTGCTCGACTGTTCGAGGTTTCAGGGCTGGACTCTGACGCAGTGAGTCGAAGCGCTTGAATGGGTTTGCAAACGCAACTGAGTTGCGATAACTGGCGTCCATCGAAGGAGGATGGACGATGTCCAAGGTGTGTCAGGTCACGGGAAAGCGCCCCCTGGTGGGCAACAATGTCAGCCACGCGAACAACAAAACGAAGACGCGCTCGCTGCCGAATCTGCAGTACCACCGCTACTGGGTGCCGAGCCTGAACCGCTTCGTCCGGCTGCGTGTCAGCACCCACGCTATCCGCATCATCAACAAGCGCGGCATTGAGCGCGTGGTGGCGGAGTTGCTCGCACGGGGCGAGCGCCTCTGACTCCCCGGCGCGTCGCCCACAGGGCCGGCATGCCAGCTGATGAACTCGAGAGGAGAGCGCACACGTGGCAGATGAGACGATGAAGCGAGAGGAGAGGGGCGGTCGGTTCCGGGAACCCCTCAGGAGAGACGACGAGGAGCGCCGCTCCTCCCGCGGTGGACTGGGGCGCCGCAAACCCAATCCACTCGGGGCAGCCCGGAACGTGGACTTCAAGGACGTGCAGCTCCTCAAGTACTTCGTGTCCGAGCGCGGAAAGCTCATTCCCCGTCGCATCACGGGGGTGACGGCGCAGCAGCAGCGCCAGGTGGCTCGGGCGGTGAAGCGCGCGCGAATGCTCGGGCTTCTGCCTTACGTCCACCATGGCACCTGACGGTTGGGAGTGGAGGACAGCCCATGCGCCGACGTGAGTTGAAGGCACGGACGAGACCTTCCGGACGCTCGCCCTCGGCACGTCCTCGCCCTCGCCACAGGGAGTACGTGCCGCCCGAGTACATCGACGTGGGGCGCGAGGACTGGGAAGACACCGACGAGGAGCCCTCGGCTGAGCACCCCAGGCGCTTGAGTGTGGTCCGGGCCGCGGAGCCCTCGACCGAACCACTTCCCTGAGCCGGTGGCGCAGAGGTCCCTGCTATCATCGGGGCCGTATGATCTCCCTGGACTCTCCTGAGTGGTCGGTGTTGCAGCACGCCTATGGAGCCGCGAGTGACATCCCGGAGCTCCTCACGCGGCTCCGGGTGCAACCCGACGACGAGGTCTGGGATGAGCTCTGGTGTTGTCTCTGCCACCAGTACACGACGTACAGCGCCACCTACGCCGCGCTGCCGCACCTCGCGGACATCGCGCGCGCGCAACCGCCCTCGGCGCGAGAGCGGTTCTTGAACTTCGCCGGTGTCGTGGCCGCGTGGACGGAGGAGGAGGCTGTGCCCGCGCCCTATCGGGCCGACGTCGCCCGGGCCATGGAGTCATTCCGAGCGCTCGCGGGCGAAGCCCTCTTGCTCCACCGCTATGAGCAGTCGGCCTTCATCTACCTGCTCGAGGCTTTTGCCGCACTGCATGGGTTACGCAAGCTGGGGCGGCAGTTGTCCCGGCTGGATGATGGAGAGCTCGAGTGCCTCTGTCCGCATTGCGAGGCGCACCTCTTGATTCTCGTGGAGACGCCGGCCTTCCAGCTGACCACCGAGGATCCCGCCCCCTCTTCACACGCGAAGAAGACGTCCGTGGTTCCTGCATCATCGAACGCTCCACCCTGGACGCCCTCCCTGCTGCATCACGTCGATGTGGCTTCCCTGCGGGCTTTGGCCGCACATGCGGGGCACGACCAGGTGGCGGAATGGTTGCGGCAGTTGGAGGGGACAGGGAGCTGTCCGGCGTGCGGCGGGAGCTTCGAGCTGCTGTCCGCGCTTTCGTGGTGAGGATTAGCGAGACGGCGCGAGCACCCGCACCAGCCACGCGAGCACTGCGTTGACACGAGCGTTGTGGCGCAGGTCGGGGTGGGTGACGGCCCAGAGCTCTCCCGTGGGAAGCCCGGCAGCGCGTGAAAGGGCGGGCACCAGGCGTGGCTCATGCGCGGCGAGCAACTCGGGCACCATGGCCAGCCCGTGGCCTTCGGCACAGGCGGTCATGAGGAGGGTGGTGGCACTGGTGCGCACCACAATCCGGCCTCCGGAGGCCTGCCGGCGCCGCCACACCTCGTGGGGCGAGGACTCCTGCGCGGCGTCGGGCACCACCCAGTCATGCTGAGACAGGTCGCGGAGGCTCGAGGGCCGCCCACGCCGTGCGAAGTAGGCCTCGCTGCCGTACACGCCGAAGGGGAAGGCGGTGAGCCGCCGAGCCAGCAGCGACGGCTCGCGGGGACGGAATGCGCGTACCCCCACGTCCGCCTCCCGGCGTGACAGGTCCAGCACGCGAGTGTCGGCGCGCAGCTCTACCTCCAGGTTTGGGTGCTGCGTGCGGAGCTCCAGCAGTCGAGGCATGAGCACGTACACCGCCAGACCGTCTCCCGACGTGAGTCGCACCGGGCCTGCCACACGTTGGTCCTCGCCGGTCAGCGCTCGCTCCGAGGCGAGCACCTCGGCCTCCACGCGCTCGGCGTGGGCACGCAGCCGCTGTCCGGCCTCCGTGGGGACCAGCCCGCCAGGCGTGCGCTGGAGCAGCTTCACTCCGAGCGCCGCCTCGAGTGCCCCGAGTCGCCGGCCGATGGTGGTGGCGGCAACTCGCAGCGACCGGCCGGCCGCCGCGTGGGTGCCATGGCGGTACACGGCGAGGAAGTAACGCAGATCATCCCAGGCCAACATGCCGTGCATTCTTGCACGTCCGGGCTGCGTGGACGTTCGTTTCCGCAGCACCCGTCTCCTTGCATCTTGAAGGGTATGAAGATCTACACCCTGGAAGACGGATGCGATTTTGACTCCCTGCAACCCTCCGTACGGCCGGACCCGGAGCCGGGCCCGCGAGAAGTGCTGCTGCGGCTGCGTGCCGTGTCGCTGAATTACCGCGACCTCGCCATCCTGAGGGGAACCTACGGGAATTTCCCTCGCCCGCTGGTGCCCGTCTCGGACGGAGTGGGCGAGGTGGTTGCGGTGGGGGCCGAGGTGCGTCGCTTCAAGGTGGGGGACCGCGTGGTTCCTGCGTACGTGCCGGACTGGGTGCGCGGCGGTCCCACGGCGGAAACCTCACGTCGGCGGCTGGGAGGACCGCTGGACGGGCTCCTGCGCGAGTACGCCTGTGTGCACGAGGATGCGGCCATCGCCGCGCCCGCGCACCTGACGGACGCGGAGGCCGCGACGCTGCCCATTGCTGGCGTCACGGCCTGGCACGCGCTCTTCACTCAGGGGCGCGTGGGTCCGGGAGACACGGTGGTGGTGCAGGGGACGGGTGGGGTGTCGCTGTACGCGCTTCAGCTCGCACGGCTGGCAGGGGCGCGGGTCATCGTCACCTCTCGCAGTGGGGACAAGCTGGCGCGAGCGGTGGCGCTGGGAGCAGCGCATGGCATCCACACGCGAGAGCACCCGGACTGGGCGGCGCGCGTCCTACTGCTCACGGGGGGGCGCGGGGCGGACCATGTTCTGGACGTGGTGGGAGGGGAGGGGGTTGAGCGTTCCATTGAGGCCACGCGCGTGGGCGGGACGGTGAGCCTGGTGGGCTTCTTGGAGAGCATGACGGTGCGGTTTGATCTCAGGCGAGCGTTGCAGAAGGTGGTGCGACTTCAGGCGATATCGACGGGAAGCCGCGACGACCTGGAATCGCTCGGGCGAGCGCTCGCCGAGTACGGGGCTCGGCCGGTGGTGGACCGTATCTTTCCGTTCAACGAGGCGAGAGCCGCGTTCGAATACCTCTCCAGCGGGGCTCAATTTGGAAAGGTGGTCATCGCCCTCCCATGAGATACGCCGATTCGAGCAAAGGATTCGCTCTCCTGGGCAAGGGGACCTGCTCGTATCTATGCACCCATGAGCGAAAACAAGACACGCCCCATGGGGCGCCCCATGAAGTTCTATGATCTGAGCTACGGTGTCTATCCGCGACGGGTGAGCATCTATCTCCTGGAGAAGGGGCTGACCGGCATCGAGCGCATCTCCGTTCGCGCGGACACGACAGACATAAACGGATGGAGCAACGAATGGCGCGAGGTCCGGGCTCGCAACCCAGCGGGGACCGTACCCATTCTGGAAACCGAGGACGGCACGCTCATCCGGCAGTCGACGGCGATCCTCGAGTACCTGGAGGATCGTTTCCCAGAACCGTCTCTGTTGGGGAAGACGGCCGAGGAGCGCGCCTTCACCCGGGATCTGGTCAGTCTGATCAACGAGGCGAACGTCCATTTCGGCACGTACTGCCACAAAGGCAACCCACTCTTCGCGGGCAAGGAGGTACAGAGCGCCGAGGCCGCCGAAATTGCATGGCAGGCCTACGTCGCTCAGCTCTCGCTCATCGACAAGTTGAGCCGGGACGCCGAGTTCCTCACGGGGGATCGGCCTACGATTGCCGACTGCATGTTGATGTCGCTGCTGCAGTTCGCCGAAGGGTTGTATGGGAAGACGATTCCTCCCCACTGCGAGCGGCTGAGCTCCTGGTACCGCCGCTTCTCCCTCCGGCCCAGCGCAGCAGCGCCCGAGTATCCGCCTGCCGTGGTTGCCATCGCGCAGGGGAAAACCGTGAGCTGAGGCGGCCTGCTTCGAAATGCCACGGGCCGTGTCTGGTTCTTCCAGACACGGCCCGCTCATGGGCGAAAGGGCTGCTCGCCCCGCCGCTTAACTATTCACACATGACATCCGGGCAGCCGCCACCCTCCGGGGCGCAGACACCGCAGCCCGGGTTGCAGCAGAAGTAGCCCTTGCCGCAGTAGTTCGAGCCGCAGGGACCCCCGGTGCCGATGGAGATGTCCGCGGAGGGCTCCAGCTCCGGCTTCGTCTCGGGCTGGGCAGTGGTCGGATTACACACCACGGCAGGACATGAGGCGCCCTTGGGGGCGCAGATGCCACAGCTCGAGTTGCAGCAGTAGGAGCCGATACCGCACACGTTCTCGCCGCACTTCGAGCCGCCAATCTCCAGGGCCTCCTCCACACTCGCGGGAGCCGGCTCCTCCACCTGCTGCACCGAGCCACCGCATGCCGTCACCAGCGAGACCAGGGCCACCACCATCAGATGCATCTTCATGATTTGCTCACTCCTCCATCGGGGTTTGAGTCCATCCATGCCTATCAAGCCGCGAGATGAGAGAGCAACGAGGATGTCCAGGATTCAGGACGACGCGGGCCACACTGCTCATTTTCTTAGCGCGAGAGAATGGCATGGTTTGGGTAAAAACAAGTAGTACAATGAAAGCAAGAATATGTAATAATACGGGTAAACATGTTTGGAGCGATATGCGCCGACTCAACTTGCTTTTCGTCATCGGCCTGCTGACCCTGGTGGGGTCTTCAACGGCCCACGCTCTGGTCTATGGAGTGAATATCCACCCGGTACACGTCCGCACGGTGGATGAAGCCAGGCAGATGGCTCTGGTCTTGAGCCAGAGGAACGTTCGCTCCGTCAGGTTGGACATCTCTCCCCAATCGAACATCACGTGGCTCACCCAGGTCGTTACCGCTTTCAAGGAGCGGAACATCAAAGTGGAAGCCATGCTGTATGATCCGAAGAACAACAACTATACGTGTGGGACTCAGGCCACGGAGCAGCAGGCCTATGATGCCACCAAGAACATCGTCAATCAGATGAAGCATCTGATTACGGATTGGGAGCTCCAGAACGAGCGGCAGTTGAAGATCGCGCCCAACTCGTCCGCGATGGACGCCTCTCCCTACAACACCGATTGTGGCCGGCGTGAGGCCGCTGTCAATCGTGGGATGTCTCGAGCCATCAGGGATGTCAGGGCGAGTTCTGGGGCGCCTCTGCGGATCATCCTGGGGTTCATCGGCCGGGCCTATGGCTTCATCGACTTCATGATCTCACAGGGCGTGCAGTTCGACGTCCTGGGGTATCACATCTACCCCTGGGAGCAGCAGGCGAGCCTCGATTCAGACCCCTGGTTCGGTTCCGGTGGGCTCTTCGCCAACATGGCGCGCTTCAACAGGCCCGTCAAAATCAACGAGTTCAACTGCGCGGAAGTCTATGCGGGAGATCCCCACACTCCTTATGGAGATAGGCCCCTGTATGAGAACACCGCCGGAAAGCCGATGACCGAGGCCTGCTTCCGGGGCATCACGAGGCATCTGAAGATCATCTTGTCCCAGACGAAGGTCAACGTCGAGTCGGTGCATTTCTATGAGCTGCTGGATCAGCCCGAGCTCAATTCGCTGTCCGAGAGTCGCTTTGGGTTGATGTATGACATCAACACGCCGAAGGTTCAGCTCTTCCTGGTCTCTGCTTTCGCCGGTGGAAACCTCAGCACGACGGAAAGGGGTCAGATCACGGGCCGTGGGCTGCTGACCGATGCGCAGATCGATGCGTACCGGAATGGGGCTGGCGGAGAGCCTCCCGCAGGTGAGCAGCCTCCCGCGGTCCACGCCTCGATGACCCATGCCGAGTATGTGAAGTACCTCTATGAGATCCTCCTGGGCCGTGTGGGCGATTCAGGAGGACTGACGACCTGGACCAACGCGCTCCAGAACGGTTCCATGGACCGGATTGAGCTGCAGGTCGCCTTCCTCAACTCCAATGAGTACCGGGTCAACAGGCTCGCCACGGGCAACTATGCTCCCGCCTCGACGCTGAATGCGCTGTCCAACGCCTACTTCGTGGCCTATGCGTACGCGGTTCTGCTGGGGAGGGATCCAGATCCCTCCGGGTTCGCCGCCTATGTCTCCGCCCTTCAGTCGGGAACGACGCGCGGTGACGTGGTGGAGGCCCTCATCACCAGCGCCGAGTACGAGACCCGGCACGGGTTGTAGGCTGTCGCTATCGCGGACTTGAGACGGGCCTCCAGCAGGAAGGCGCCGATCACCTCCAGTGCCATCGATTCAGGCAGGGCGTCTTGGAACTTGCTCAATCGGCGGCGTCGCGGAGGTCCAGCAGCAGGCGCTCGCGCAGGGTCCGGATGGTGGCGGAGAGCTGTCTCTTGGCTTCAGGCGTGAGGGGCATGGTCGGTCGCGAGACCGGCATGCTACAGCGCTGTTGCTGATTCAGGACAGACGGAATGGCACCGTCACAGTGGAGCCCCTCGCACTGTGAGTATCAATTGGAGGGGAACGCCCGATCAGGCTCGGTGCCGCTCGGCCACGCGGTAGAGCCGGGTGAGGGAGTAGTCCAGCAGCGATTGGCACGAGCGCATGTAGTGACGTGCCCGGACAAAGGGGAACCAGACGCGTGTGCCCACGAGCACCTGGGTCTCTTCGAGCTTCTTGCGCGGTATCCACTGGCCGCCCAGGTGGCGCACCAGCACCTCGCCCAGCCAGGCCCCAATGGCGGGTACCGCCCGCTTCTCAATGGTTTCCCGTAGGCGGCTCGCCGGGAACTCCTCGCGCCAGAAGTAGAAGTCGGCGTCGGTGAGGGATTCGGGCGTGGCGTCGAAGACGGAGGGCACCTCGGTGTGCAGAAGGGCCACGAGGAGCTCGGCGAGATTGCTGTAGTGCTCGAGGGTTCGTGTCGGGTCCTCCACGTCGGGAGGCAGGGCCGAGTCGGCGGGGCTCCACTCCTCGGGCTCGGGCGGCTGCCAGGCGTTGAATTCGGCGATTCTGCGCTGGCGCTCGTGACTGGCGGCGCTGTCCACCACGCGCGAGAGGAGCGGCGCCACATCCGGGTGGAAGTGGGGCTCTACGGGGGCGAGCGTGGCGCTGCGCTCGCGCAGGGTGCGCAGCACGGTGGAGAAGTCCAGGTCCGGCCGAAGGTGCGCGTGCGCGCGGGCCTGGGCCTTGCGCGCCTCGTCGCTGGCGAAGTCCGCGGCGGTGGGCCACGTCACCAGGAGGACGCAGCCGTTGGGGAGCTCTTCCACCCGCCAGGCTGGCGTGGACAGCATGCGCTCGCGGCCGACGGACTCCACCAGCTTCGGACCGAAGACGTTAAGCCAGCACACCTCGTAGATTTTGTCGAAGCCGTCTCTTCGCGAGGTCTTCTCATCGCGACCGAAGTCCGGAGCGCCAGACAACTGGTCGTCAGCCATGCTGTGGGCCGCGGCATGGGAGACCACGTAGCGTGAGGCCCAGGCGCGCACCATCTCCACGAAATGGCGGCAGCGCTCTTCGTCCGCGAAGAATGAGAGCGGCTGTATTGTGGTCAGGATGTCCAACTCGGGCGAACGAGGTGGGAACCAGAGCCGCAGCGACATCTCCAACGCGGGCCACTTCGTGCGATAGAGATAACCCACCGTGGTTCTTTCGCCGCGCCGTTCCTCCAGCGCTTTCCACAAGGAAGGGCGGGAGTATTGGACCTGGTGCTTGCCGCTGATGACATCCGGCAGCCACTCGCTGGCGTGCTCCTCGAGCGCCTGGAAAAAGGGCTCCAGCTCTCTTTCCAGTGGCACTTGCGGATTGAAGGCCCCTTTGAAAGTAAGGCGAAGGCTGTCGTCCGCCTTCAGTTCGTGAAACTCCAGCACCTTCATTGGAACACAACCTCCACGCCCGGAACCGCGTCCTCGGTCGCCTCCACGGCTCTCTTCAGTACTCTTACATCCTTGGGCTTGAGCTCGCCCCCTTCATAGAGGAGGCGTACCCTCGAGACCGGCACCTCGCTTCCCCCAGGCAGGAGGGGTTGGAGGGAGTCGCGGCGGATGTCCAGCGTCCCGCCGTATTTCCGCAGGGCTTCTGCCGCGTCCGCCGTCATCTGCGCCGTAAGGCATCTTCCTTCAGCCCCGAGAGGTTTCGGCTCTTGAAGCTGAATGTCTCGATGAGAGGTGGTCGTCCGGAGAGCTCGCCCGTTTCAATGACAAGCACATCCACATAGCACAGGCCGCTCTCCGGCTTCTTCACGCCCACGTATCTCAGGATGCGAGGCTCGAGGAGTGCCCCGAGGAAGCGGCGCTGGGCCCGAGGCAGTCTGGCGTCAGCCTCCAGCAATGCCACCATGAAGCGCTCGAAGGCCAGCCCCCGGGCGAACAATCCCCGCATCAGCTCGTAGGGCGCCCAGCGCAGAGGCCCCTCGACGGCCGTCCCCTGTTTGAGCTCCCCCAGGCGCTTGTCGTAGTAGGCGACGTACTCTCCCCAGCGCGGGGTACCCTCGGCTCCAGGTGGCGGCGAGTCCACGGAGGGACGTTGCTTCTCCAGTACCGCCACATCCCTGGGTAGGCGCGGGCCTCGGACCTCCAACTCCACCAGCGCCAGCCGGGCCTCCACCACCTCTTGGGTGAGGCCCGCCCCCTCGTCCACCAGCGAGGCAAGGCTCCCGGGCCCCTTTTGCGTCCCGCCCCTCGCCGTCGAGGAGCCCGTGGCCCCGGGCCTCGCCCTGGACAGGAGTGCTTGAGCCCGGGCCACATCACCCCGGGCCTCGCGCAGCGCCAGCGCGGCGTCCATTCCTCCCACGGCCACGAAGCGGCCCGCTTCCCGGCTGGCGCGTATGTCCCGGGCCAGCTCTCGCAGACCGTTCACGCCCAGCTTCGCCTCCAACAGCCGCGCCAGCTCGCGCAGGCTCCGCACCCGAGGTTCCACCGCCCGCGGTCCGCTGCCTGGCTGCGTGCCGACACCCGTCGCACCTCGGGCCTCGGAGAGGTAACGCGCGCCCTTGCCACCGGCGTACAGGGACACCAGCACCACCGCGGGCGCCAGCTCGCGCGTCGCCTGCTCGTACTCGCCCTGGGAAAGCGCGTAGGCTCCATGGCCCGTGCCGGCCAGCAGCCCGTAGAAGCCCAGCGGCACGCCGAAGGTGAGGTGGTCGGAAATTCCCAACGCCACGTGGCCCGCCGAGAAGTGCCGATCCCTCCACTTGCTCTCCGCCTCGCGGAGCGCTTGCTGGTACTCCGGCGGCAGTTGGCCTCGTATGGCGGAGAAGTTGAAGGCGGGCGCATCAGCGCTCAGCGGGGAGGAGGAGAGCGCGTCCTCGCCGGCCTGGGCAAGGCCGCGGCCCAGGTCGCTCCATTGGAAGTCGCGGTCCGCACGGGCCATGGGTTGCAGGCCCCTGTTCTCCAGTGCGGCCTGGAAGGAGGGCAGCTGCGCGAGCGTCCGCGCCAGTTGTTTGTCCCGGGCCAGCAGGAAGAGGATCTCCCGCAGGTCATCGTCATGGGCCGTGTCGGCGAGGAAGACGGCGAGCACCTCCGCGGCGAGGGGGCCATAGCGCCTGGCGGCAGTGAGCAGGAAGGAGGTGCGCTTGCGGTTTAGAATGCCGGCGGCCTCTTCTCGCACGGGACCCTGGGCGCCCAGCCGCACCGCGCGCCAGTCGTCCAGTGCTGCCAGCAGCCGGGGCATGTCCACGCGCTGCTGCAACGCGAGGAATTCCGCGGGCGAGACGCAGGAGAGGAAGGGGGCCAACAGCTCTTCGCTGCCGGAGGCGAAGTCGGGCCAGCCCAAGGGCGCTTCCTGGCCTCCGCAGGTGGGAGGGCCTTGGGGGAAAGCCCCGGAGCCCAGTGTGCCACCCCCTCCGGGGAGCGGTGCCAACGTGACGCATCCGGTGGTGAGCAGGGCTGCTCCCAGCAGCAGCACCGCCCACCTGAGCGCCAGGGCCTTTGTACACATGCTCCACCCCCCTTCACTGTCGCTGGCTCTCAGGGGAGGTCGCCGCCACCGGCCTCATCGACGAGGTCGGTCTGCCACCACCCGAGTCGCGCTGGTTCGCAGCGCCCCTCGCCGGCCCAGGCCACCGTGAGTTGCAGGGCAAGGATGGTATCGAGGGTACTGACGGGGGCGTTGGGGGTAGCCATGGGGGCGGGGATGGTACTTCGTGGGGGCCGGTTTCGGACAGGAGCGAGAGCGCAGTGGAGGCGGGGAGCGGGTTGGGTCTACGTGCCAGCGGACGGGCAACACTCACCGTGAGGCAAGGCGCGCTGCGGGAGAACCGAGATACCGGAGTGGGATGCCAGGCTGACCGATCCCCATCGGGCATTCCCGAATGCGCCTGCTTACGCGGAACTGAGAAACTTCGCGAAGCAAATGGAGACATGCTTCAACACGGCCCGAGACTCGGGTCGTGAGTTCCCTACTGAATTGCTCCGGGCAGATGCTTGATCGCAGGTTCAGTGAACTGTGATTCTTGCTGTTGCGGACTCAAGGTTGGGCCAGGGTTCATCCCGGCCCTTCTCTTTATGACGTAGTGGCCCCGGCTCAGGTCACACTGACGCCGGGGTACCGGCCCGGTGGATTGGCGGGCTCGATGATGTGCCGCTTGTCGCCCAGAGAAGGCGTTCCGGCCGGGCCGGCGTCGGGGTTCATCACGGGAACGGAGCGCGTGGGCTGCTCGTCATCCTCCGGGCCCGCTTCCCGCTCACGTTCGGGGGGAGTGGGAGTCAAGGGGACTTTCAACACGTCTTTCTTGCTCATGGTTGCTCTCCCAAGAGATGTCCCTTCAACATGAGGGTGCCTCGGACGAAGGACACCTGGGGATAGGAGGCCCGCCTGCTCGACGGGCTGCCTCGGGGCGCTCAGTGGCAGCTCGGGTGGCCCGTGCTGACGCCCACGGCTCGGTAGATGAGCACCGCCGCGGCCACCAGCGGCACCGCGCGCTTCAGCGCGAACTCCGCCATGTGCGGTTTCCGCTGCCATAAGCCTGTCTGGAGCTGGGCTCCCAGCAGCGCCGGGAGCCCACCCAGCGCGAACGCTCCCATCAACAGGGCTCCTCCTCCAAAGGAGCCGCTGGCCAGGGCCGCCGCGTACACGCCGTAGAGCAGACCGCACGGCAAGAGCGGTGTGACCGCACCCATTGCGCCCGATTTGCTCAAAAGCGAAAACTTTGCGCTCGCCCGGGTGACGGCTCCGGCCAGGTAGGACAGCCCGGGAAGGGGGCGCAGCCGCTTGCCCAATTCCAGCGCCGAGGCCACCAGCGCCGCCGCCATCACCCACGGTAGATAGGGCTGGGCCGAGACCGCGAGGACTTGGGTGACTCCTCCGCCCAACGCTCCGAGCAGCCCGCCCACCAGCGCGTACGCACCCACTCGGGCGCTCTGATAGGCGAGCACCGCGCGCCACCGCTCCGGGCCCTTCACTCCCGGCAATCCCGCGCACGCCAGCGGCCCGCACATGAGGAGGCAGTGCACGCTGCCGGTGACGCCCACCACCAGCGCTCCCATCACGCCCGTCCATACGCTTTCGAGAAGGGGAAATGCCGTGGTCATGCCCCGGTACATGGCAATGGGCATGCCGTTCGCAAGGGGCCCGGTCCGATGCCGGCCTCCCAGCCAAAAGAGCAGCTCGCGGCCTCGTGCCGTCACTGCGGCAGCCCCGTTCCCGAGGGCTCGTCGCTGAAGGATTTCTGCTGCGCGGGCTGCGAGGCCGTTCACCGTCTCCTCGTGGATCAGGGACTGACCCGGTACTACTCGCTGGCCGATGGCAAGGCGGCTCCGGCTCCCGAGCCCAAGCAGGACCGGGGTTTCGCCTGGCTGGAGCCGCTCGTCGCCCGCGCCGAGTCCTCCACTGGCGCTGTGTGTGCGCTCGAGCTGGATGTGCAAGGCATTCACTGTGCCGCATGCGTCTGGCTGATGAACGAGCTGTTCCGCCGGCAAGCCGGTGGGGCCTCGCTCACCGTGAATCCGGCGCTCGGCAAGGTGCGGCTCGCGTGGCGCAAGGGCTCCTTCGACGTGGCTGGCTTCCTTCGCTCTGTCGAGGGCTTTGGCTACCTCTTCGGCCCCAGCCGCAAGCGTTCTGAGTCCGCCTCGCACGATCTGCCTATTCGGCTCGGCATCTGCGCCGCCATCACGATGAACGTGATGCTCTTCTCGGTGAGCTTCTACGTGGGGCTCACGCCCGCCGACGGCGAGGTCTTCTCCCTCTTCAGCCAGCTCAGCGTGTGGCTCTCCACCGGCGTGGTGCTGGTGGGCGGCTGGCCCTTCTTCCGCTCGGCCTGGCGCGGGCTGCGCAGCGGCGTTCTCCACCTGGATCTGCCCATCGCCCTGGGCATTCTGCTCGTCTTCTCCACCTCGTTGCTGAAGGCGCGCGACGGCCGGGGGGACCTCGCCTACTTCGACACGCTCAACACCTTCGTCACCTTGATGTTGGTGGGACGCTGGCTGCAACAGCGCGTCCTGGAGCGCAACCGCCGCTTCCTCCTGGAGGATGACGGTGCGGACGGTCTCTTCACCCGCAGGCAGGAGGGGGACAGGCTCGTCACCGTGTGCGCCGCAGAGTTGCGCGCGAGCGATGTGCTCGTCATCGCCCCGGGCGAGCTGGTGCCTGTGGACGCCGAGCTGCTCGACGCACGCGCCAGCTTCTCCACCGACTGGGTGACGGGTGAGCCGGATGTTCGCGCGGTGGAGAGGGGAGGGGAGGTGCCTGCCGGGGCCTTCAATGCGGCCCGTGCCGCTGCCCACCTTCGCGCTCGGACGGACTTCCAGGACTCGCCGCTGGTGGCCCTGCTGCGCCAGACGCCCTCCGCGCCCGGCCGGGTTCCCGCACATGCGCGTTTTTGGAATGCCGTGTCCCGCCGCTGGGTGCTCTCCGTGCTGCTCGTCTCCGGGCTCGGCCTCGCGCTCTGGCTGCCCCAGGGGCAGGACAAGGCGTTGCAGGTGGCGGTGGCCCTCCTCGTGGTGACGTGCCCCTGCGCCATTGGCATCGCCGTGCCGCTCGCCTACGAGCTCACGCAGACGCGCCTGCGCCGGCTCGGCCTCTTCGTGCGCAGCCAGGACTTGCTGGACCGGCTTCCCCGCGTGTGCAAGGTGCTCTTCGACAAGACGGGGACGCTGACGCTCGGCCGGCTCGAGCTGGTGGACCGCGAGGCCGTGAATGCGCTCGCGCCTGGGACTCGCGACGTGGCCTTCGACATGGCCTCGCGCAGCAACCACCCGGTGAGCCGTTGCCTCGCCGCGGCCCTTTCCCGCGCGGGCGCGCGCTTCTCCGCCGGTGCGCAGGTGACGGAGCACCCTGGGCAGGGCCTGGAGTTGCTCCGGGAGGACGGGACGTGGCGGCTGGGCGCTCCAGCGTGGGCGGCGCCTGGAGCCACGGGGCTGGAGGGGACCGTCCTCGCTCTCAATGGTCAGCCGCTGGCCACCTTCGCCCTGCGCGAGTCCGTGCGTGCCGATGCGCGCCGGGAGATTCAAGCGCTGCGCGAGGCCGGCCAGGAGGTGTGGCTCATCTCCGGCGACGCGCCCGAGCGGGTGCGTGCCATGGCCGAGGCGCTGGGCGTACCGGTGGAGCACGCGCTTGGTGGCCAGCGGCCCGAGGACAAGGCCGAGGCGGTGGCGCGCATCGACCAGTCGGACACGCTCTACCTGGGCGATGGCGTCAATGACAGCCTCGCCTTCGAGCGCGCCTTCTGCGCGGGCACGCCCGCCATCGATCGGCCGGTGCTGCCGGGCAAGTCTGACTTCTTCCTCATGGGCGAGGGGCTCTCGTCCATTCGTGAGGCGTTGGAGCTCTCGGGTCGGCTGCGCCAGGTGGTGCGCCGGATCATCGGGATTGCCCTGGCCTACAACGTGGTGACGGTGTCGGTGAGTCTCGCGGGGCTGATGACTCCCCTGCGCGCGGCGGTGGTCATGCCGCTCAGCTCCCTCTCCCTGATCCTCTTCACCCTCGCGAGCCTCTCCGCCCGCCGCCAGCACGCGGCCAACGGGAAGCCTCAGGCGCTGAAGGAGTTGCCCGCATGAATGTCATCGTCTTGCAGGTCTTCGTCAGCCTGATGCTCGTGGTGGGCTCGGTGCTGCTCTACGCCTTCAGTGTGCGGCACCGGGATTACGAGCACTCTGATCGCCTGGCCCTCTTCCCGCTCGAGGACGACACCGCCCGCCCCACCCAGGCGGAGTCCTCTGAGTCCAAGCCGCAGCAGTGAATTTCCCGAGGTGATCTCGTGCAACAGCAACGCATCGTCTACGACGACACCACCACCCGGCGGTTCATCACCGCTTCGATCCTGTTCGGCGTGGTGGGCATGCTGGTGGGCTGTATCGTCGCTGCCCAGCTCGCCTGGTGGCAGCTCAACTTCGGCGTCCCCTATCTGACCTTCTCGCGCCTGCGTCCGCTGCACACCAACGCGGTCATCTTCGCGTTCGTGGGCAACATGATGTTCGCTGGCGTCTACTACTCCACCCAGCGCCTGCTGAAGGCGCGGATGGCGTCCGACCTTCTCTCGAAAATCCACTTCTGGGGGTGGCAGGCCATCATCGTCGCGGCGGCCGTGACGCTGCCGCTCGGTATCTCCACCTCGAAGGAGTACGCCGAGCTCGAGTGGCCCATCGACATCGCCATCGCGCTCATCTGGGTGGTGTTCGCCATCAACTTCTTCTGGACGCTGGCGAAGCGCAACGAGAAGAACCTCTACGTCGCCATCTGGTTCTACATCGCCACCATCATCACCGTGGCGGTGCTGCACATCGTCAACAGCCTGGCGCTGCCGCTCAGCCCGCTGAAGAGCTACTCCGTCTTCGCCGGTGTGCAGGACGCGCTGGTTCAGTGGTGGTACGGCCACAACGCCGTCGCGTTCTTCCTGACCACGCCCATCCTGGGCATCATGTATTACTTCCTACCCAAGGCGGCCGAGCGCCCGGTCTACTCGTACCGGCTCTCCATCATCCACTTCTGGGCCCTGGTCTTCATCTACATCTGGGCCGGTCCGCACCACCTGCTCTACACCGCGCTGCCTGACTGGGCGCAGTCGCTGGGGATGATCTTCAGCGTCATGCTGTGGGCTCCCTCCTGGGGCGGCATGCTCAACGGCCTGCTCACCCTGCGCGGTGCCTGGCACAAGCTGCGTGAGGACCCCGTCATCAAGTTCTTCATCGCCGGTGTCACCTTCTACGGAATGGCCACCTTCGAGGGCCCGCTGCTCTCCATCAAGTCGGTGAGCGCGCTCGGCCACTACACGGACTGGATTATCGGTCACGTGCACGGTGGCGCCCTGGGCTGGAACGGCCTCATGGCGGCCGGCATGTTCTACTGGCTGGTGCCCAGGCTGTACGGCACGAAGCTGCACTCGGTGAAGGCCGCCGACCTGCACTTCTGGACGGCCACGGTGGGCATCCTGCTCTACATGGTCGCGATGTGGGCCTCGGGCATCAACCAGGGCCTCATGTGGCGCGCCACCAACCCGGACGGGACGCTGCTCTACCCGAGTTTCGTGGAGACGCTGATCGCCATCCGGCCCATGTACATCGTCCGCTTCCTCGGCGGCTCGCTCTACCTGCTCGGCTTCTTCCTGATGGTGTGGAACCTCTGGAAGACGGCTCGCTCCGGTCAGGCCGTGGATGGTGAGACCACGGTGGTGGTGGAGGAGGAGAAGGCTCCTGCGTCCGTGGTGCCGGGCAAGCCCGCCTGGGTGGCCGTGGTCACCGGTTGGCCGCTCCTGTTCGCGCTGGCCATCATCGGCATCAGCATCTTCCTCGGCTGGTCCGGCCCGGTGCGCGCCATCGTCATCATGGGCGCCATTGTGGCGCTGGGTGAGTTCGCGTGGATCATCGCCCGCCGCAACCGCGAGTCCGGTGGGCCCTCCTGGTTCGCCCTCATCGAGGGCCGGCCCCTGGCTTTCACCGTGCTCACCCTGCTCGCCATCCTCATCGGAGGTGTGGCGGAGTTGCTGCCCACCATCCTCGTCAAGCAGGCCGTCCCAGCTCATGGCGAGGCGCAGCAGCCGTACTCCCCGCTGGAGCTACAAGGGCGTGACCTGTACGTGCGCGAGGGCTGCTACGTCTGCCACTCGCAGATGATCCGTCCCTTCCTCGCCGAGTCGCAGCGCTACGGCGACGTGTCTCGGGCTGAGGAGTTCATCTACGACCACCCGTTCCAGTGGGGCAGCAAGCGCACCGGTCCGGACCTGCACCGCGTGGGCGGCAAGTACCCCAACCTCTGGCACTACACGCACCTGATGGATCCGCGCGCCACCAGCCCCGGCTCCAACATGCCGTCGTATGCGTGGCTCGCGGAGAACCGGATCGACGTGAAGCTGGCGCCCAAGAAGCTGGCGCTGATGCAGAAGCTCGGAGTGCCGTACACGAACACCGACGTCGACGGGGCCGAGGCGCGTCAGAAGGCGCAGGCGGAAACCATCACGGCGGACCTGGCCAGCCAGGGCATCGAGGTGACGTGGGACTCGGAGATGGTGGCCATCATCTCCTACCTGCAGCGGCTCGGACGCGGGCCCCAGGACATCCAGCCGGCTCCGGGTGGCATCAAGACGGCCTCGACGGTGGGAGGGACTCCCTGATGTGGCGCCAATTCTACGAGGGGATGGACCTGGTCCATCTCCCGCTCTTCACCTTGCTTCTCTTCTTCGCTGTTTTCCTCGGCGTGACGGCGTGGGTGCTGCTCGCGCGACGAGGACAGGACTACGACGCGCTCGCACGGCTGCCGCTGGCCGAGCCGGGCGCGGTGACTTCCGACTCTCGCGGTGAGAGGGGCCACCATGAGCTCGAGTGAAAAGCCGGGCGTTCTCCACATCTATGACGGCATCGAGGAGATGGACAACCACCTGCCCCGGTGGTGGCTGTTCATCCTCTGGACCACCATCGTCTTCGCCTTCGGCTACTGGTTCTACTACCACGTGAGCGGCACCGGCCCTGGCTCCCTTGAGGTGTACAAGGCCGAGGCTGCCGAGGCCGCGCGCAAGGCCGCCTCGGGCAAGCCCACGTCCGACGAGACGCTGCTCGCGCTGATGCAGGATCCCCAGGCGGTGGATCAGGGCAAGGTGCAGTTCACGCAGCAGTGTGCGGCCTGCCACGGTCAGAAGGGCGAGGGGCTCATCGGCCCCAACCTCACGGACGAGTTCTGGCTGCACGGCGGCAAGCCGATGGACATCCACAAGACGGTGGCAGAAGGCGCGGTGGCCAAGGGCATGCCGGCTTGGGAGCGGACGCTGGGCGCCGAGCGCGTGCGCTCCATCGTCGCCTACGTGCTGACGCTCAAGAACACCCACGTACCCGGCAAGGCTCCCCAGGGCGAGCCGGAACAGTAGGGGAGGACGTATGCAGCCTCGAGCTCCATGGCCGGACACCGGGCATCTCTCCTCCATCCGGTCGGACGGCTCGCGCGTGGCCATCCACCCCTCGGATGTGCGAGGCCGCTTCGTTCACTGGCGGCGCATCGTCTACGCGGTGCTGATCGCCATTTACGTTGTGCTGCCGTTCATCCGGGTGGGCGGCCATCCCGCCGTGCACCTGGACGTGGCCGCGCGCCGCTTCTACCTC
Organism: Archangium minus; assembly: GCF_044360475.1. Classification (NCBI taxonomy): domain Bacteria; kingdom Pseudomonadati; phylum Myxococcota; class Myxococcia; order Myxococcales; family Archangiaceae; genus Archangium; species Archangium minus. Next base: position 9,538,282 of record NZ_CP043494.1, on the reverse strand, counting down.
TTTGGGAGCACCTTCAACGCGCAGGACTTCTGGATCGTCCTCTTCCTGCTCACCACCGCCGGCTTCTCCCTGCTCTTCGCCACGGCGTGGCTCGGCCGGGTGTGGTGCGGCTGGGCCTGTCCTCAAACGGTGTTCCTCGAGGGCGTCTATCGGCGGATCGAGCGGTGGATTGATGGACCCCGCGAGCGTCGGCTGAGGATGGCCGCGGGGCCGTGGACGCCGGACCGGGTGATGCGCGCGGTGGCGAAGCACGGGGCCTTCCTCCTCGTGTCGTGGCTGCTGGCGCACGTGGCGCTCGCGCTCTTCGTCTCCGTGAAGGACCTGGACACCATGGTGCGCGAGGGGCCAGGAGGGCATGGCGTCCCCTTCGCCTGGGCCATGGCCGTCACGGGCGCGCTGTATTTCAACTTCGCCTGGTTCCGCGAGCAGCTCTGTGTGGTGCTCTGCCCCTACGGGCGCTTGCAGTCGGCCATGCAGGACAGGGACTCGCTCATCATCGGCTACGACCTTGCCCGGGGTGAGCCCCGGGGCCGGCTGGTGAAGGCGAGGCTGGGGACTCCGGATGCGCCCCGCCAGGGCGACTGTGTGGACTGTCGCAAGTGCGTCACCGCCTGCCCCACGGGCATCGACATCCGCAATGGCCTGCAGATGGACTGCATTGCCTGTGCGCAGTGCGTGGACGCCTGTGACGAGGTGATGGAGAAGCTGGGGCGTCCCAAGGGCCTCGTCCGCTACGACTCGCTCAACGGGCTGGCGGGACAGCCGCGGCGGGTGCTCCGGTCGCGGTTGTTCCTTTATGGGGGCCTGCTGTTGATCTCCGCCATCGCGCTCACGGTGGGCCTGGTGGGGCGTACTCCCTTCGAGGCCAACCTGCTGCGTTTCCAGGGTCTGCCCTACTTCCTGGAGGGCTCCACGGTGCGCAATCAGTTTGAGCTGCACCTGGTGAACAAGAACCCCGTCGAGTCCTCCTTCACGGTGCGAGTAGACAGCCCGGTACCGGCCTCCGTGGTGGTGGCGCAGCAGGAGGTGAAGCTCAGCTCCCTGGAGAGCTTCCGGCTGCCCCTCTTCGTCACTGTGGAGCGGGGGCTGCGCTTCCCCTTCACTTTCCAGATTCAGGTCACCGACCAGGCGTCCGGGCAGGTGAAACGGCTGGAAGCTCGCTTCCTGGGGCCTCCCTCCCCAGGCCGATAGCCGGGCGAATGGATGTCTGAAGCGCAACACTTGCGTCCGGGCGCAGCCCTTGCGCTCGGAAACGCAGTCGGGACGGGGGGTTCCGAGGGCTCGGCGCTGGCACGGTGCTTGGAATGGCAGGGTGCTCGATGGTCGCGCCCCTGCAAATCCCTACTCCCTCCGAAGAGCTGATGCGCCGGTACGATGTCGCCGGCCCTCGCTACACCAGCTATCCCACCGCCCCCGAGTGGAAGCACGACTTCGGCACCGAGCATTACGCCGAGCGGCTCGATGTGGCGGGCGCTGCTGGCGCTGAAGAGCCTCTCTCCCTGTATGTCCATCTGCCGTTCTGCCGCAGCCTCTGCTGGTACTGCGGGTGCAACGTGGTCATCTCCCAGGACCGGAGTGCGGCGGACGTCTACATCGACCACGTCCTCCGCGAGCTGGAGCAGGTGGTGGAGCGGCTGGGTCACCGGCGCAAGCTGTCCCAGGTCCACTGGGGCGGCGGCACGCCCACGTTCCTCAACGAGGCGCAGCTCGAGCGTCTGTGGAGCGGGCTCAACCGGCACCTCTCCCTGCTGCCGGACGCAGAGGTGGCCATCGAGGTGCACCCGGCCGTCACCTCGCGGGAGCAACTCTCCCTGCTGCGAGACCTGGGCTTCAACCGCGTCTCCATGGGGCTGCAGGACTTCAACCCGAAGGTGCAGGAGGTGACCAACCGCCACCAGCCCTTCGAGCAGACCCGAGGGCTGTTGGAGCACGCCCGCGAGCTGGGCTTCTCCGGGGTGAACTTCGATCTCATCTACGGGCTGCCGTACCAGACCCCGGAGAGCTGGGAGCACACCCTGCGGCAGGTGTTGTCGCTGCGGCCGGATCGGCTGGCTGTGTACTCCTTTGCCTTCATCCCGGACGTGCTCAAGCACCAGAAGCGCATGCCGGCCGAGGCTCTGCCGGACGCACGCACCAAGCTGGGGCTGTTCCGCTCCGCCTGGGCCGCCTTCGTGGAGGCGGGCTACCGGCCCATTGGCATGGACCACTTCGCCGTCCCCGAGGACGAGCTGTCCCGAGCCCAGGAGCGGCGCTCGCTGGGGCGCAACTTCCAGGGCTACACGGTGAAGGCGGCCTCGGACGTGGTGGCGCTCGGCGCTACCGGCATCAGTGACGTGGGCGGCGCGTACGCACAGAATGTCAGAGCCCTGCCGTACTACTACGAGCGTGTCCGCGAAGGCCGCTTCGCCACCGAACGGGGCATCCAACTCACGGATGATGACCGGCGCCGTCGCGCCCTCATCACCCAGCTCATGTGCAACTTCTGGGTGGACCTGGGCGAGGACGGCACGCGCGACTTCGCGCTGGAATTGGAGCGGCTCAAGCCGCTGGAAGATGACGGGTTGGTGCGCCGGGAAGGCAGCCAGCTCGAGGTGACTCCCCTGGGGCGGCTGTTTGTGCGCAACGTGGCGATGGTGTTCGACGCCTACTTGCGCCGGGCTGAGCGGTCCCGTTTCTCTCGGACGGTGTGAACATGGACGCTATCGACATTCTGGTGAACGAGCATCGCCACATCGAGCGCGTCATGGACGTACTCGATCGGGCCGTGACGCATGGGCGCGGAGGCGGGGAGGTGTCCCCGGTGCTCTTCGAGCGCGCCGCGCACTACCTGCTCACCTTCGTGGATGGGAGCCATGACGCGAAGGAGGGCGAGGTCTTCCAGGCCCTCATCGCGCGGGGGCTGCCATCAGGCGCGGGCATGTTGGCGGGGCTCTCCGCGCAACACGAGGTGGGGCGCGAACTGGCGGGGGAGCTGCGTGAGGTGGCTCGCGCGGTGGCCCGGGGTGAGAGGGAGCCCGAGGAGCTCTACGCGCTGACGGAGCGTTACGTGCGCCTGCACCGGGGCCACACGGAGGCGGAGGAGGGGCGCTTCTTCCCCATGGTGCGGCGGCTGTTGCCGGTGGACGTGATGGAGCGGGTGCGAGCGAAGTTCGCGCGCATCGAGGCGGCGCACGGCTCGCTGGCCGAGGCGGCGGATGCGCTGGAACTGGCCTTTCCCCTGCCGGCTACCCCCATGCGTCGCGCGAGCGGCATGCGCCCTCAACCCTGGATCGCGAGGTGAGCGCCATGAAGCGCATCCTGGTGGTGGATGGTGAGCCGGCGGCGATGGGCGCGCTGTGCGACCTGTTGTTGATGGATGGCTACTCCGCGGTGGGCTCGTGCGAGACGGAAGCGGCCGTGCAGCGCCTGCGGAGCGAGTATTTCGACGCGGTCATCACGGACGTGGAGCTGCCCGGTGGGCATGGGCTGGACGTGATTCGCACCGCGCGGCAGTCGCGGCCGGACGCCCCGGTGTTGGTGGTGACGGGGCAGGTGAACTCGCTGGCCTCCGAGGCCGCGCGGTCCTTGGGGGCGCGCCGCGTGTTGGGCAAGCCGCTGCGCTACGAGACGCTCATCGCAGAGCTGCAGCGCTGTATCCAGGGCCGCTGAGAGGCTGTGGTCCGCTCGGTTGCCTGCTCCTGGGTGCGGTTTGTCGTGCGGTCAGGGCTGCTCTCGGGAATCCGGGACGCCCGACATGGTGTAGAGAGTCGACATGGCCGACAAGCGTCGCTTCGACCTCTTCGCCCAGTTCATCACCGAGCGGTTTCCCGCTCCGCGCATCTACGACATCGCCGGAGGGCAGGGGCGGCTGAACGAGGCCCTGTCCCGGTTGGGGCGCACGGTCACCACCTTTGATTTGCGCCACAAGCATCTGCCCGTGCGCTACGCCCAGCGCATGTTCACCCTGGAGGAGCCGTGCGAGTGCGACCTGCTCGTGGGCATGCACCCGGACGGGGCGACGCGGATCATCATCGAGTACGCGGCGAAGCACCGGCTGCCCTTCGCCGTGGTGCCCTGCTGCTCGGACAACAGCATGCCGTACAACCCGTGGCGGCGGTACCTGGCGGACCTGGCGCGCGAGCTCGGCTTTCCCTCCGTGGAGGAGCACGAGCTGCCCATGGAGGGCCGGGCCCGCGTCGTGCTCGGGGACTTCGGCCGCCCCGCTGATGCCAGCTCACACGGATAGGTTCTGGGGCATCTCGAAGGTGGCGTCGTTCCCGCCCAGTCCCAGCGAGACGGCACGCCGCCAGTAGGTCATCCCGGCGTTCAGCGCCAGCATGTCCACGCCCGGCACCCGCCGCATCAACTGGCTGGTGCCCGAGAGCAGCACCCGCAACAGCGGCCCCACGAAACGCCAGGCGCTCGGGGGGTAGCCGAGCGCCTCTGCCGCCTCGTCACCGATGAGGTAGCGGGAGACGCCGTAGCCGAGCTGGATGGCCTGCTCTGCCCGGAAGACATCCTCGGGCGTGTGTGCCTGGAGGCGAGGGCTCTGGATGAGTGCCTCGGTCAATGCCACCGAGTCCTCGTCCGGTGGTGCCTGCGTGCTGGTGATCAGCTCCCAGAGGGGGCGTGCCTCGTTTTCGGTGGCGGAGAGCAGCTCCTCGCGCACGCCCATCACGTACCCGTTGTAGCGCCACAGGTGCATCAGGTCTTCCGTTTCGTCCGGCGAGAGCTGCACCCCGAGACGCCGCAGCCCATCCACCACCACGAGGCTGAAGAGGAGCACCGTGCCCGCCATGTCGAGCTGATTGATGGGCACGCCCCAGGCTTGCGCATTCCACTGCGGCGAGCCCGAGAGGATGCGCCGGACCTGGGCGTGCATCAGCCGCACGCGCACCGTCGACGCGAAGCCGGGGGCGCCCGGTCGCATCCCCCCCGGCAGGCACACGGCCTCCACGAAGCGGCTCGTTTCGGAGAGCCGGCGCGGTGCGGCCGTCTTGAGCCGCCCTGAGAAGGTGAGGGGTTTGTTTCCCGCCGGCGAGCAATAGCCCATCACGAGCGAGCGGAACGCGAGCACGAAGCCGCCAAAGAGGCCTGTGCGCAGGAGGGTCGCTCCGCCTCGATCGCAGCGCTTGTCGTCCACCCAGAAGGGGACGTAGTGGACATGAGCGAAGAAGCGGGCCACTGCCTCGGGAGCCGAGGGAGGCCTGTCGCCCGCTGTCATTCGGCAAATCAGCTCCTCTCTTAGCCGAGGCGAGAGAGTGGAGAGGGCTGCCGCGGCTTCGTCGGCGAGCGAATCTCCTTCGTTGAGCATGGCACCAAGGCGGTCCACGCGGCTTCCGAACAGGCGCCGCGTCTCTTGCGTGTGGATATAGCGCTCGGGAAACATGGTCCCGGAAGACTAACCACTGCGGGGAGGGCGCCGCCCGCTGAAGGTCCCCCGGCTGGTACGTGGGGCCGTGGTTTGACGGACGCACCCGCTCTTCCGTGTAATTCTGAAGCGACAGTTCGTGCGCCGTGCCGCTTCTGGAGGTGCGTTGTGACCACCCGTCTCGTTGGCTCGCGCTCACGTGGCGTTCGGCTGCTCCCCCTGCTGGGCGGCTGGTTTCTCCTCGTCCTCTTCCTTCAGTCTGCCTGCTCCACGGGCACCCCACACGGCAGCCTCCTCGTGGGCGACCGCTACAACGCGCTCACGCCCCCGCTGACACCGAAGGAGCGCGTGGCCGCCACGGCGGAGCCCGGGCTTGAGTCCGCCACCGTGTACGTCGTGGACTTCATGGAGCCCAGCGCCGTCGTCACCCGGCCGGTGCTCATACCCAGGGCCGAGTTCCAGCAGGCCTTCCTGCGCCTTTCCCGCGACGTGCGGCTGAAGCAGAAGACGCCACGGGAGGCCGCCCTCGAGTTGCTGAGCCTTCTGGGGACGCAACCAGACGCTCCCAGAGTTGCGGCAACAGGTGACTGGATGCTGGAGCAGTACCGCGGCGAAGGCCTCACCTGGATACCCCAGCGCCAGGAGGGCCCGGTTGTCCTCACCCCCCAAGCTGAAGCAGCCCTCAGGGAGAAGTACCTCAAGTGGTGTGCTCGTCAGGGTGGTGGCGACTGCCTGGGTCTGCTGGATGACGACACCTACCTGCGCACCGACGACCGGCGCACGCTGGCCCTGGCGCTGGCTTTCGGGACCGTGCTCGGCGAGACGCGCGCGGTTCTGGTGGGCGAGTTGCTGGACGCACGGGCGCTCGTCTCCATGATCGTCTGGACGGTCGCCCTCTACTGCATGATGTGGGTAGTGCCCGAGCCGACAACCAAGGCCTTGGCCGCCACCCTCACCGTCGTTCTCATGGGGTACCTGGGACTCAAGACAGTGTACGGGCTGATGGATGGGTGGGCTCGCCTGGCCGATACGGCGTACCACGCCACCACCTTCGAGGAACTGCGTACGGCGGGCGAGGAATTCGGCAAGGTACTAGGCGAGGACGCGGCGCGGGCCCTGATTCTCGCGGTGACCACGCTCAGCGGGCACACGCTGGGGCAGGTGGTCTCGCGGGTGAAGTCACTTCCGAGATTCAACCTCGCGGGCGCTCGGTTCGAGGCTCAGGGTGGCGCTGCCGTCATGGGGCGCCTGGAGGTCTCGGATGCGGCGCTCGCGACGGAGGAGGCCCTGGCCAAGGCCGTAGCGGCGGTGGAAACGGTGGCCATCTCACCCCAGGGCTCCATGGCCGTGGTGCTGCTCAAGAAAGGACAGGGCTCCGGGACGGGAACGGCCTCCGGCGGCCGCTCTTTCGTAACCGTCATTCGTCATCAAGGCGGCAACCGGCAGGTCGAACTCGACGATGGGCAGCGCTGGCACCTGCCACCCGGCAAGTCGGCTGCGGACATTCCCTTCGAGGACAAGGTGGGCGACCAGATTCAGGAGGTGGTCACCCAGGCTGCGAGGGAGTGGGGGCCGCACGAACTTTCCCCCAATGAGAGGGATGCCATCAAAGATGCCACGAACAAGGGGCGGCACTGGCTGGCTCGCCTCCTGGAGCGTGAGGCTCGGGGACGTTTCGTCCACAGGAAGGTGGAAGAACAATTTCGAGGGAGCCTCAGGTGGAACCACCAGGGCGTCGACATGATTGACCTGAAGACAGGCCGTCAGTACGAGATTCTCTCTGGCTCCGAGTCGAATCTGGCACGGCATGGCAGGCGCATGGCGAGCGAGTTCTTCCGGATGATCACCTTCTGAGGAGTGCGGAAATGGGATGGCTCGAGAACGTCCTCATCGAGGACAAGGAAGTCGACAACGAGCGGCTGGAACTCACCGACAAAGACTCCCTCTATTTTCTTGGTCCCAACCTGACGCTGCGGCACTGCACCCTCGTCCTGAAGGTGTCCTCCAAGCACCTTCATATCCTCGCAGGAGCACGGTTCATGAACTGCACCTTCGAGGTGAAGCAGGAGTTGAAGAACCATGACTGGTCGCGTGCGTTCTTGGTGGGGTGCCAGTTTTTCGGGCGGCTGTCGGGGTGCGATTTCGGCTATCGGTGCCCACAAACTTCGGGCCGGGAGCACGGTGGCATCGAGGCCTGCGATTTCTCCGAAGCCCTCCTGGACGGGTGCCGTGTCCATGGTTGTGACACCCGCACCCTCAAGTTTCCTCGATGGCCTTGCTTCACCTTCCTGGACCCTATCGAACGAGCCCCGGAGCTACGCCGAGTCAAGTGGCCGGAGCGCTTTGGCAGCGTCATCGTCGAGGAATTACACACCCACCCTCCTTCGACGAAGGCGTTGACGTATCATGCCCCCTCGGTGGCCAGGCGGATGGGGACCACGGAGGAGCAGATCCGGGCCGTCATCGAGAAGTTCGACTGCATCATCTTCTGAGCCCCCTCCCTCGTGATGCCGACGTAACAGGACGGGAGTGCCCCTGGTGACGCATGACAGAGGGTGACATTAGGCTCTCTCTCGTACTTCTCGAAAGGGCCCTCCATGAAGGCTTCCTATACGCTCGGCCGTCCGGTGCTTCCCGTTGGTACCTCGTCGAAGGTCGACCTGCTGGTGACGTTCAAGGCGGAAGCTTCGGAGGCATCCGCGAAGCGCTCGCTCAATCTCAGCCTCGTCATTGATCGCTCGGGTTCCATGGCGGGCGTTCCGCTGAAGCACGCGCTGCAAGCCTCGCGGCAACTCGTCGATCGGATGGGTCCCGAGGACTGGCTTTCCATTGTCACCTATGACGACGCGGTGCACTCCGTGCTCAAGCCTACGCGCGTCACGGACAAGGCGGCCATCGGCTCGGTGCTCTCCCAGGTGCGCGCCGGCGGGTGCACCAACCTCAGCGGCGGCTGGCTGAAGGGGGTGGAGCACGTGAGCGCCAACAAGGCCAGCGAGCGCATCAACCGTGTGCTGCTACTCACGGACGGTCAGGCCAACATGGGCATCACCGATCCGAAGACGCTCGTCTCCACGGCTCGGGAGAAGTCCGCCGCTGGCGTCATCACCACCACGCTTGGCTTTGGCGCCAACTTCAATGAGGACCTGCTCATCGGCATGGCCAACGCCGGCGAGGGGCACTTCTATTACATCCAGACGCCGGACGACGCCGAGGGCGTGTTTGGCATCGAGATGGAGGGCCTGGGCTCGATCGTCGCGCAGAACCTGGAGGTGACACTCAAGCCAGCGCCCACGGTGAAGGTGGCGAGCGTGCTCAACCGCTACCGCTTCGAGTCCCGAGGCCAGGAGGTGGCGGTGGGGCTGGGCGACCTATACTCCACCGAGGATCGGCAGCTCGCGGCGGAGCTGTCCGTGGACGCGGGGGCGGAGGGGGGTCCGGTGACGCTGGCCACGCTGGTGTATCGGGCGCAGGTGGTGGTGGATGGGGCCATCCGGGAAATTTCGGGTGAGGTGCCCATCGTCGCCACGCTGGCGGCGGCCTCGGAGTCGGCGGCGGTGTCGGCGGACAAGAACGTGCTGGCTCAGACGAATCGCCTGCGCATCGCACGCGTCAAGGACCAGGCTGTCGAGCTCGCTGACAAGGGTGACTTCACCATGGCCTCGCAGCGGTTGCGACAGGTCATCGCCGAGCTCTCCGCCCATCTGGACAAGGCCTCCTATGACATCGCCGAGGAGGTGGAGCAGCTCGCGCACTACGCACAGCGCCTGGAGTCGAGGAAGTACGATCCCGTCATCCGCAAGGAGCTGAGGGATCAGTCCTACCAGGCGGGCACGCGCAGCCGTGGAGATCTGGCCTTGCGTGGGACGGCGGGCGGCTCGGCGGACAGCCTGGAGGCGGTGTCCAGCGCGGGCACGGGCATCCTCCTCAAGTGCGTGCGAGAGGGCGGCAAGCTGCGCATCCACGCGGCCTCCGAGGGCTATGACCCGAGCTTCAACGTGCAGTTCCCCCGGAGCGTCCGTGAGGAGGGGGTCACGTACGTGGTGGACAAGCTGGAGCCCTCGGGGGATGGCTCCTTCTACCGCGTGGTGGGTGCCATCAAGCGGCTGGTCCTGCCGGGCCAGGAGCGTGCGGCGCGAGCGGCGGATGCGGCTCCAGCGAAGAAGAGCAAGCCCACGGCGTCGAAGGTGACGGCGGGCTCGGCGGCGGACCTCCCCACCACCAACAGCGTGGGCACGGGCGTCATCGTCCAGTGCATCAAGGAGGGCAGCAAGCTGCGCGCCCGCGTGGTGTCGGACGGCTACGATCCCAACCTCAACATCCGCTTCCCCCGCGACATCCGCGAGGAGAACGTGCTGTACGTGGTGGATGAGATCGTCACGACGGGCAACGGCGGCTCGTACATCGCCTGCGGGGACATTCGCCGGCTCGTCCAGTAGCGCCCAGGGGAGCGGAACCGACGGGCTCCGCTCCCTTGTCTGGGGCCTGCAGTCCGCTCAGCCGCGGGCGGCGCGCGCCAGCTGCATCTTGTTGGCCTTGGGGGCCTCGTCCTCGCCCTTCATCCAGCTCTTCATCGCCGGGACGACCTTCTTGCTCCAGTTGCGGCTCGCGCGCACCTCGAGGAAGGCCTGCACCAGGGTGTCCACCATCGCGGAGAGCTGCTCGGTGAGATAGAGCCGCTCCTGCAGCCGATCATCCTCCTCCTCAGTCATCAGCTCCGGCAGCTTGGCCGCGCGGATGTCGAGGAACTCGGCGTCCAGCGTCACCTCGTAGGCCTTCTCGCCGTGGGTGAAGCGCAGCCGCGCCTGGTGGATGAGCAGGCCGCGGTCCAGCGAGTGCTTCACCTGCTCCGAGTAGGGCGCGAGCGCTCCCCGGGCGGACATCTCGGTGACGTCGCCGTTGATGCCGCGCAGGGTGCACCGGCCGGTGTAGAGGACGATGAGCCCAGTGCCCTCGAAGTCCACCAGCGCGTCGCCGGACTCCGAGCGCCACAGCAGCCAGGTGAGGAACTCGCGACCCAGGTAGGCCCGGCCGCGCAGCAGTTGCTCGCGCGCTTTGTCGCGTTCGACTTCGGCCTCGTCTCGCGTTTCCTCCTCGGTGGCGGCACCGTCCACACCGGTGTCGCCCCGCATGAAGGCCGCTTCGATTCGGGCCTGCTCACGCTTCCCCATGGGTCACCTCGCTGCTGGGAATCTCGCTGTTGGAAATCTCCACGCCGATGAGCTCGGGCGTGGGAATGAGGGCGTCGTCGGCGATGCCAGCGCGCGCCGCCAGGGACGCGGGCACCAGCGGCTGGAGCTTCACCTCGAAGGCCGTCTCAATGGCGATGAGGATCTCATCCACCGCCTTGCGCGAGGCGGCCCAGATCTGCACCTGGCTCGTCTTCAGGTTCCAGCTCACGTCGTGCACCTTGGTGCTCGGCACGGCGCGCTGGCGCAGCATGTGGCGCAGGGAGGCGCGGTTCTCGGCCTTCTCTCCGCGGGTGGGCTGGCGGCCGTTCTGCTTCTCGAACGCCTTGGCCCACTTCTCCAGCTCGGCCTTCAGCACGGCCGCGGGCAGCTTGACGGTGTCAATACGGAAGCCGAACAGCGCGTACTCGCCATAGAGGACGCTGCCGGTGGAGAAGTCCACGGAGTCATGGTTCTCCAGCTCCACGAAGCCCGCCGCCCGCTCGTCCTCGGTCTTCTTGAGATCGATGGGCTCGAAGGCTCCGGACTTCAGGCCCTTGGCGAGCCAGCGTTTCGTATCGGAAGGCGCGTTTTCGGCCGGTTCGGCCCGGAAGCGCGAGAAGGTCACTGCACCGCTCAGGACTGGCATGAAGCCCGGCAAATTGGACAAGCTGGGGCCCGTCGTCAAGGCACTGGTGGTGCGCCTGGAAGTCCGGGGTCTCTGCTGGTAGATGGCGGGATCCACCCACGGAGGAGCCCGCGCCCATGCCCCAGATGCTCGACAGCCTGCCGGTCCTCTACAGGGATCTCCTTCCTGATTTCTTCCAGAAGGAGATTCCCGTCGAGACGAAAGCCACGTGCGCCTCGTGCGCCATGTGCCCCTCCTCGGGCTCGGAGACGGTCGAGTCCGTGGATGGGGTAAGCCGGCTGTTCCGGCCGGACACGAAGTGCTGCACGTACTACCCCAAGCTGCCGAACTACCTGGTGGGCGCGCTCCTGTCCGACACGCGCGATGAGCTGGACGAGGGGCGGCGGCGGGTGGGGGAGAAGATCTCCAGCCGTGTGGGCGTGACGCCGCAGTGGGTCCGGCCGTCGGCCCGGTACAACCTGCTCTACCGCAACTCGCGCCAGTTCTTCGGCAAGGCCGCCTCCATGCGCTGCCCGTACTACGAGCTGGATCACGGCGGCTGCACCATCTGGCCCTACCGCGAGGCCGTGTGCTCCACGTTCTTCTGCAAGTACGTGGCGGGGGCCGACGGGCGGAAGCTCTGGATGACGTTCAAGACGTACCTGGCGCTCGCGGAGATCCAGCTCTCGCGCTACGCGGTGCTCCAGCTCATGCCTGAGTACATCCTGGCGGGCCGGGACAAGCCGGATCTCTCGGAGACGCCGACCGTCGAGGACCTGGACGACAAGCCGCTGCCCCAGAAGGAGTACGCCGCGCTGTGGCGTCAGTGGGCGGGCCGTGAGCGCGACTTCTACCGGGGCTGCTTCGAGGCCGTCCGGGCGCTGTCTCCGGAGCAGGTGGAGAAGATCCTCGGCTTGGATGGGGTCATCGAGCTGAAGGTGCTGGAGAAGAGCCTCCGGGACGCGGTCGCGCCCGAGCTGCCGAAGGTGCTCAAGCTCAACCCCGAGGCCACCGTGAAGTGGCTCGCGGATGGGAGCGTCGCGCTGGGGGCCTACAGCGAGTACGACGCTGTCGCGCTGCCCGGAGTGGCCTACTCGCTCCTCGTGGAGTTCACGGGCCGCGAGCCGGTGTCGGCGGTGCGCGAGCGCCTGCGCAAGGAGAAGCAGGCGGACCTGCACGAGGACATCCTGCTGGAGCTCTACAGACACCGTATCCTGACGGAGGCCTGAGCCTTCATCACGGGGTACCCGGCGCGGCAGGCCGGGTGACCTGGCGCAGAATCTCCAGGGGGCCCAGCTCTTGGAGCTTCTGGAGCTGCTCGGGCGTCTTGACGAGCAGCGAGCCGGCGAAGCCCATGGCATTGACGTTGATGCCGTGGGTCTCCGCGCACGCGCGGGGCACGAGCAGCATCCAGTCCCGCGTGGCGAGCAGGTTGTACGGCGGCAGGGGAAGCTGCCCCATCCCGAGCGCCGCCATCAGGGACTGGTAGGCCGCCAGCATGCGCGCTCCGTCTTTCTCGGGTGAGTCCTCCCAGACGCCGAGCCCGGTCACGGCGTGGAGGAAGCCCAGGGGAGGGACGGTGGTGACGGGGCCCCGCGCGGGCGGGGGGGATAGCAGCTTCTCCACGGGCGCACGGAGTCCCTCGGGGCCGAGCGGCGGGATGAGCTGCAGGTGCTTGTGCCGCTGGCTGGCACCGGCCATCTCGCCGGAGTTGTAGAAGGCCAGCCCATCCAGGCCGCTCATGCAGAGCGCGAGCGCCTCGAAGTCCGCGGCCGTGAGCAGGGACTCCTGCTCCTCGAAGACGCGCGTCACGATGAGCAGGTGGTGCTCGACGACGTTGAACTTGTTGAGCAGGCACACGTGCGTGGGCGAGGGGTCCCCGACCACCATGTCCGGCTCCGGGTTCTCGAAGGGATTGAACGGCGCCGCGCGGGGCTTCTCGCGTTTGGCCCGGTCATCCTTGAGGTGCGCCCGGCCGAGCAGTCGCACCTGGAAGGGGATGCCCTGATGCTCCAGGGTCCGGCAATCGGTGGCGATGGGCTGCAGGGCTCCGGTGGCCAGCGCGTTCCGAGTCGTGCTGACCATGCGAGGCCACAGGTCCTCGGGCCGCAGCAGGGGCCTATGGGGGGCGGGGGTCGTGCTCATCACGGCGCAGATTACCGCAGCGCAATGGTTTCGAGGGTCGGCTCGTATGGGGTCACGACATGCGACACTCCGCGTCCCTCACCGTCCTGCTGGCCCTGCTGGGAGCCGCCCCCGCCGCCCTCGCTGGCGCTCCCGCCGCCACGCCCGCTCCGCTCAAGAAGATCTCCGTTGTCGAGTCCACCAACCTCAAGCTGGACGACCGCTACCGCACCCTGAAGCTGCCGGAGAGCCTCGATACTCCCGAGCTCCGCCAACTGCGCGAGTACGTCTTGAAGCAGGTGGACCTCTCGCGCCGCTCGGATCCGGAGATCATCCTCGAGGCGCTCGAGTGGGTGAGCATCCAGTGGGACCACGACGGGATGAATGAGCCCCCTGAGGGGACGTCGTCGTACCAGATCCTCCAGAACGTGAAGCAGGGGCAGCGCTACCGGTGCGTGGAGTACGGCACGGTGGTGTCGGACCTGCTGCTATCGCTGGGCTACCCGTCGCGGCCTTTGGGAATCAAGACCGCGGAGGCCGCCTACGGGGGCTTCGGACAGGGCCACGTGGTGTCCGAGGTCTGGTCCAACACTCACGACAAGTGGATCTTCATCGATCCGCAGTTCAGCGTGTACGCGACCCATCAGGGGCGCTACCTGAACTTCTACGAGATGTACCAGCTCAAGCGCGAGGGCCGGTTCGGGGAGATTCGCTTCATCCCGTCCGCGCGCTACCTGGAGCGCCACAAGAAGGGGCCAAAGGAGCTGGCGGAGCTCGACACGCAGTACAGGGGGTTCATCAGCCGGTACTTCGGCTACATGAACATCCCCTACGTCCGGGACGGGAAGAAGGCCACGTTGACGCTGCCGCTGGAGGGGAAGGGCCAGTTCGCGACCTTCCAGGGTTTCCACAACGACGACCTGCTCTTCACCGACGACCCGCGGGACTTCTACTTCCCGCTCAACCACACCCAGGTGCTGTTCGCGTACAAGGACGCGCGACAGCCCATCGACCTCATCAAGGAGCACGGCATCACCACCGAGGAGGAGTTCCTGCGCAAGCGGCCGTTGTTCGCCGCCCGGCCGGACTACACGCTCACGCTCCAGCACGGCATGCCCTGGTTCGACCACTACGAGCTGCGCGTCGATGGCAAGGAGTGGCAGCGGCTGCCCGGAGACACGGTGCCCACCAAGCTCCACGAGGGGCTCAACACGCTCGAGGTCCGGGCCGTCAATCAGGCGGGGGTCGCCGGTCCCATCAACCGGATGAAGATCCGGTACGCGGCGGACCCCTGATCGGCGCTGTCGCCAACCTCAGCCCTTCAGCAGTCGCTCCACGAGCGCCACGTATTGCTGCATGGCCGCCTCACGGGCCACACCCTTGCGGCCAGCCCAGGCGTCGTACTTGGCGCGGCCCTTGAGGTCGAGCATTCCCGGGCGCTTGCCCTGGACGTCGCCCTCGGTGGCCTGCTTGAAGAGCGAATACAGCTCCAACAGCGTGTCGTTGGAGGGGCGGGTGGTGAGCGTCTTCACCCGCTCCTGGGCGGAGCGGAAGTCATCCTCGAGTGCCATGGGGGTGTCTCCTCTATCGGGTCAGTTCTTCCAGCCAGCGGGCGAAGGGCTCCGAGGCCACGATGGGGGCCAGGCGATCGCGCAGCGCTTCCTGGCCCAGCTTCTGGAAGGTGTCGAGCAGGCCGATCGCCCCAAGCACCTCACGCACCGGGCGCTTGCCGTCGCGCTCCATCGCTCGTGTGAGCCAGCCCTCCAGCTCCGCGGTGGCATGGCTCGAGGCGAGCCACTGGGAGAGGGACTTGCGGACCACCACCGCGCCGCCAGGGACGTCCACGCGGGACAGCTCTCGCCCGAGTCGCTCCAGGGAGAGGCCCAGCACGCCCTCGAGGAGCGCCACGCGCATCTCCGCCTGCTCCGAGGCGCGGCTCGGATCCGTGAGCGCGTCGGCGAGCTGCTGGAAGATGCCGGACAGCGCCGAGTCGGTGAAGTCGCGGGCACGCTTCTCCACCTGTCGTTCGATCTCATCGGAGAGTGCGCTGGCGATGCCACCCAGTGCTCCGCCGGAGCTCTTGGCCTGCTCGGTCGCAAACCGCGCCAGGCCGGAGAAGCCCTTGGCGATGCGGTTCTCCGTCACGGGGGCGCTCACCTTGCGGCTGAACTCGATGAGCACGTTGAGCAGCAGCCCGCGGGCCAGCGCACGGACGGGGGGCCGATCCAACACCGAGAGCACCAGCGTCCGATCTGGCGAGTAGCGGCGAGCTGCCAGCTCCGCCAGTCCCTTGGAGAGCTCCGGCGGCACGGCCTCGCGTACGGTGCGTTTGTCCTGGGTGAGCTGTTGGTGGAGGTGCTCGATGGCGGAGGCGAGCTCGCGATCGGCGGTGTCGGAGGCGAGCCACCCCTCGAGAGCAGCCTTCATCGCGCGCGCCAGGAGGGGCGGCGGAAAGAGCGTCTCGAGGGGCTGGGAGAGCTCGTGCTCCACGACGAGCGCGGCGAGGCGATCCAACGGACCCTGGGGAGAGGCGTCCTGGAGTCGGGCGAGGAGTTGCTGGGCATTCATGGCTGCACCACGCGAGTGTCGTTAGGTCGGGGCGGGCAGTAGGGCTGTGGGTCCGGTTCAGCTCTGCCCGCCGAGCTGGGGCGGCTTGCCGGAGGCTGCGTCCTGGTGGCCGAGGCGTGAGTTCTTATGGCCATAACCGAAGTAGATGGCGAGCCCGAGCCCCATCCAGATGACGAGTCGCAACCACGTTGCCGGCCCCAGGCCCACCATGAGCGTCCCGCAGATGAGGATGCCGAGGATCGGCACCACGGGAACGAGGGGCGTGCGGAAGGGACGGGGAATGTCGGGCCGCGTGTAGCGCAGCAGGAGGATGCCGCCGCAGACGACGATGAAGGCGAACAGGGTGCCGATGGAGACCAGCTCTCCCAGCAGACCGATGGGGAACAGTCCCGCCACCGTCATGGACACCACGCCGGTGATGAGGGTGGAGACATAGGGAGTGCGGAAACGCGGATGCACCCGGCCGAAGAAGTGGGGCAGCAGGCCATCGCGCGCCATCGTGAAGAAGATGCGCGGCTGCGCCATCAACATGACGAGCACCACCGAGGCCAACCCGGCGATGGCGCCCAGGCTGACGATGGGCCTCAGCCAGGCAAGCGCTGGCCCCGCGCGGGAGATGGCCACGTACACCGGCTCGGGAACGTTGAGCTGGCTGTAGTGCGCCAGGCCCGTCATCACCAGCGCCATGAGCATGTACAGCACGGTGCAGATGGCGAGCGAGCCCAGGATGCCCACGGGCAAGTCCTTCTGCGGATTGCGAGTCTCCTGCGCGGCGGTGGAGACGGCGTCGAAGCCGATATAGGCGAAGAAGATGACGCCTGCTCCCGCGAGGACACCGCTCCAGCCGTAATGGCCGAAGGTTCCCGTGTTCTCCGGGATGAAGGGCGCCCAGTTGTCGGACTGCACGTAGGCCGCGCCGAAGCCGATGACGAGCAGGACGACGCCCACCTTCAGGTAGACGATGAGGTTGTTGATGCGCGCTGACTCGCGGATGCCGATGATGAGCAACCCGGTCATGATCGCCACCAGCAGCACGGCGGGCAGGTTGATGATGGCCCCGGTGGCGTGAGGGATGTGCGAGCCCGGCCGCACGTCGAAGGGGGCGCTCGTCAGCTCCATGGGGAGCTGGATGTGCAGGTAGTCACGCACGAAGGCGGTGAAGTAGCCGGACCAGCCCACCGCCACCGTGGAGGAGGCGAAGAGGTACTCGAGGATGAGGTCCCAGCCGATGATCCACGCGACCAGCTCGCCGAGCGTGGCATAGCCGTAGGTGTAGGCGCTGCCGGCCACGGGAATCATCGCCGCGAACTCGGCGTAGCACAGCCCTGCGAAGAGGCAGCCGACCCCTGCCAGGACGAAGGACAAGATGATTGCGGGTCCCGCGTGCTGGGCTGCCGCCGTGCCCGTCACCACGAAGATTCCCGCGCCAATGATGGCTCCTACGCCCAACAACATCAGGTGGACGCCACTGAGCGTGCGGTGCAGCTCGTGTGTCGCTCCTTCCTCGTTCTGAAGCTGGGCAATGCTCTTCTTCGACCAGATGCTCATGCCTGACAGTCAACGATGCTTCTCCCGATCATCAAAGGAGAACCGTGCTGGCACCTTTTTTTGAGTGTCATCCGAAGAGCGGATGTGTTCGACCTGGGACAGGCCGCCTGCCCACGTGATAGAGAGCTTCACGGTGCTCCGATTCTGGTTCGTCCTCAGCCTCCTGCTGTTCGCCCCAGTGGGGGGTGGCCTGCTGCTGCCCGCCAGCATGGGTGAGGTGTGTGAGCAGCGCTGCCCGGATGATGACGAGCGCGGGCAGTGCGCCCCGGACTGCATCGATTGCACCTGCTGCTCCCACGTGCGCCTGGCTGCCATGGCACCCACGGCCTCGGCCGTTCCGTTGGCTCCGTGGTCTCCGCTCCCCGTCGAGCACGAAGAGGACGAGCCGTCATCCGTCAAGGTGGGTGACATCCAGCACGTCCCAATAGCGCCCCTCGCGTAAGGCCCTGTTCGTCCATTCGCCTTGAGCGTCCTCAGGAGAGGTGTGCCCCGTTCGTTTCGGGTGGCGCCTCGCCCTGGATGCTCGCGTACTTTCGCGAGGTTTCTCATGTTCCCCCGTCTGGCGACGGCGGCCCTCGGGCTCGTCGTCGTGTTGCTCTTGCCGCGCTCAAGTGCGGCGCAGTCATCCGAACTCACCCTGGAGGAGGCCCTGGCCCTGGCCCGCCAGCGTGCCCCCTCCTTATTGGAGGCCGCAGGCCGCGTGGCCGAAGCGCAAGGGCCCGTTGCGGGTGCCTCCCCCTTGCTCCACGGCAATCCCACGCTGGAGGTCGAAGCGGGCCCACGCACCCTGGCCACCGGAGAACGGATGCCCAACGTTGCCGTGGGCCTCACTCAACCCTTCGAGCTGGGAGGTAAGCGGGGAGGGCGTCTTGAGCTTGCCCGCGCCGGTCTTGCCCGCGAGTCGGCCCACCAGCGAGAGACAGAGCGACAGGTGCTCGCGGAGGTGGCGGACACCTTCCTGCGAGCGCTGCACGCCCGGGAGCGACTCCGCCTGACGAGGGCGGCGGAAGAGGCTGCTCGGGACGTCGCCCAGACCACTCAGCGGCGATTCGAGGCCGGGGACGTGCCCGTGGTGGACGTCAACGTGGCGCGTGTGGCGCTGGTGCGTGCCCGTGCGGACGTGCTGGGCGCGGAGGGAGAAGCCGCGGCACTCCTTGGCACGTTGTTCGAGTTACTCGGTCTGCCCGCGGATGCGGACTTGGGGCTTCGCGGCGACTTGCGCGACCTGGCTTCTCAGCCTGTTGAGACCCTGTCTCCCGCTCCGGAGCGCTCGGACATCACCGCCCTGGTGGCGGAGCTGGAGGAGGCCAGGGTGGAGCAGCGCATGGGCGAGCGTGCCGCCTGGCCTGACGTCAGCGTGGGGGTCCGCTATGAGCGCGAGGGGGATGAGCGCGCGCTCCTCGGCGCCCTGGGCATCTCCCTTCCTGTCTTTGCTCGGGGGCAGTCCGCTCGGGTGACAGGTGAGGCCCGCGTTCGGCGTCTCCAGGTGGCCTTGGAGGCTGCCCGTCGGGCGCAGTCTGTCCAGGGGCGGGCCGCGACCACTCAGTACCTCAAGGAGCGCGAGGCGGTGGAGTTGCTGGAGCGCGAGGCTCTTCCGTTGCTCGCGGACAATGAGCAATTGGCGCGCAAGTCCTACGAAGCAGGGGAGATGGGGCTGGCCGAGTTCCTCCTCGTGCGCCGTGATGTCCTCGAGGCTCGTGTCGATCACCTCGAGCGTCTTCTGCGAGCCGCCCTCTCTCGCGTCCACCTTGCCGTCCAGACCGGAGCCCTTCGATGAAGGCCATTCACATTCTCCTGCTCTGTCTCCTCGGGGTGTGCGCCTGCAAGCGTGAGACGTCTCCGCACGACGAGGCTCGGACTCATGAGAAGGAAGCCGGGGCTCACGCCCATGATGAGGGTGAAGACGAGCGCATCCTCCACATCGACCCGGAGATGCTGAGGGATTTGCGCGTCACCACGGCCCCGGTGCAGGAGCGCCCCGGAGGTGAAGGGGTGACCGCCCTGGGCGAGCTGGGGGTGAACGAGAACGCCTACGCGGAGGTGGCTGCTCCCATCCCGGCCCGGGTGCTCGCTCTTCTGGCCTCACCGGGCCAGCAGGTGAAGAAGGGCCAGCCCCTCGTGGAGCTCCAGAGCCCTGAGCTGGGGAAGGCTCGCGCGGCCTTTCAATCCTCCCAGGCTCGTGCCACGGCCGCCCGGCAGGCCGCGGAGCGCAAACGCTCGCTGGGGGAAGAGCGCATCGTGGCCGACAAGGAGGTGCAGGCCGCCGAAGCCGAAGCGGCCGTCGCTGAGGCCGAGCTGGTGGCGGCACGATCGGAGTTGCTGGCGCTCGGCGTGGATGCCCAGGAGGCGGTCAGTGGCCGGGGCTTCGCGGGCTTTACCCTTCGCTCCCCACTGGACGGCACGGTCATCGAGCGCAGCGCCGTGGTGGGGCAGGTGGCCGACCCGTCCCGAGCCCTCTTCCACATCGGAGACCTGTCGCGCCTGTGGCTCACGGTCCATGCTTTCGAGCGGGATGCGGTGCGTATCCAGCCCGGAGCCCCGGCGCGAGTCACCTTCGCCGCCCTTCCCGGCAGGGACTTCGCCGCGAAGGTGGGGTTTATCGGGCAGCGGGTGGACCCTGCCTCGCGCACCATCCCCGTGCGGCTGGAGCTGGACAACCCGGAAGGGGTGCTGAGGCCGGGCATGTCCGCGTCGGCCTTCATCCCGCTGGGGGTGCAGGGCGCCAACGTCACCACTGTGCCAGCCGCGGCGCTCCAGCGGTTGGAGGACGGCTGGTTTGCCTTCCTCCCCAAGGATGGGGGGACCTTCGAGCGGCGATCAGTGGGGCGTGGCCGCACCCTGGGGGGAGACGTGGAGGTGCTCTCGGGTCTCAAGCCCGGTGAGCAGGTGGTGGTGGATGGGGCCTTCCTCCTCAAGGCCGAGGTGGAGAAGTCACGGGGCGAGGGTGAAGAGCATGGGCACTGAAAGGAGCCACTCGTGATCAAGCAAACCCTCGAGGCGTCCTTCTCACGTCCTGGCCTCACCCTGGTGCTGGCCCTGGCGCTCTCCGCTTTCGGCGTGGTGGCCTTCAAGGGCCTGCGCCGCGATGTCTTCCCGGATCTGTCCGCCCCCATCTTCAACGTCATCGTCCAGAACCCCGCCATGGGCGCGGAGGAGTTGGAAACGGCGGTGGCCATTCCCATGGAGGTGGCGCTCGCGGGCCTGCCGGACGTGCGCCGCATTCGTTCCACCTCGCAGCTCGGCGTCACCCAGGTGACGGTGGAGTTCGAGCCGGACGCGGACTACTTCCGCAGCCGTCAGTTCGTGGCGGAGCGCGTGGCGGCGGCCTCCGGCGAGCTGCCACCCGGCACGGAGACACCGCTCGTCTCCAGCCTCACCGGCCGGCTCAACGAGGTGTTCGAGTTCACCCTGGAAGCCGACCCGGGTGCGGCGGACCTGATGGCCCTGCGCGACCTGGCCGAGTTCGAGGTGAAGAACCGGCTGCTCGCAGTGCCCGGAGTGGCGGGTGTGGAGCGGCTGGGCGGCTACCTGCGCCAGTTCCAGGTGCAGATTGACTCGGACCAGATGGTGGCTCGAGGCATCTCCCTGAACGATGTGGAGCACGCCCTGGAAGGCGCCAACCTCAATGCCTCCGGCGGCTTCGTGGTGCAGGGGCCCCTGGAGTGGACGGTGCGGGCGGTGGGCAGGGCTCAGTCGCTGGAGGACCTGCGCGGCACGGTGGTGGCCCTGCGAGGGGGAAGGCCCGTGCTGCTCGGGGACGTGGCCGACGTGCGAGAGGCTCCCGCCATTCGCCGGGGCATGGCCCACCGGCTCGAGGGCGAGGTGGTGAGCTGCCGTATCAGCAAGCAGTTCGGCGCGGACACCGTGCGGGTGGCGGAGGGCGTGCGCCAGGCCATTGCCGAAGTGCAGGCGAGTCTCCCACCGGGAGTCCACCTGCGCGTTGTGTACGATCAGTCGGAGCTGGTGTCCTCCTCGTTGGGAGGCGTCAGCCGAGCCATCCTCATTGGCGCTTTCCTGGTGGTGCTCGTCCTCTTCGGCCTCCTGGGTGACCTGCGCGCTGCGGCCATCGTCACGCTCACCCTGCCGCTGTCCCTCGCACTCGCGGGTCTGTTGCTGAAGGCCACTGGTGTCGGCATCAACACAATGACGCTCGGTGGGCTGGCCATCGCGGTGGGGCTGTTGGTGGATGCCGCCATCATCGTCACCGAGAACATCGTTCACCGGCTCCGGGCCGGAGGCGATGCGGCCTCACGGAAGGCCCAGGCGCTGGATGCGGCACGGGAAGTGGGAAGGCCTATCACCTTCGCCACCCTCATTGTCGTCTCCGTCTTCATCCCGCTCTTCGCCATGACGGGCATCGAGGGGCGCATGTACCAGCCGCTCGCCGCGGCGGTGGTGGCGTGCCTGGCGGCCTCGCTGCTCCTTGCCCTCACGTTGGTGCCGGTGGCCTCGGCCCTCTTCCTCCGGCCTCGGGAGCAGGAGCAGCCGGAAGACGTGTGGCTCATCCGCAAGGTGAAGGCCGTGTATGCCCCGCTGCTCGACGCTTGCCTGCGGAGGGCGGGACTCGTGCGCGTGGTGGCGCTCGCCATCACCGTTCCCGCTCTGGGGCTCGCCTTCGCTGTGGGCAGCGACTTCATGCCCAAGCTGGACGAGGGGGCGCTCCTCCTTCAGACCTTGTTGCCGCCCGAGGCCTCGCTCGAGGAGGTGGATCGGCTCAACCACCGCATGGAGGATGTATTGCGTAAGTTCCCCGAGGTGGAGGACGTGGTCCGCCGTACGGGGCGAGCCGAGCGCACCGAGGACCCGATGCCCCACACCGTCTCCGACGTGTTGGTGGTGTTGAAGAAGGACAGGGCTCGAGGCCCGGAGGACCTGGAGGAGGAGATGCGTGAGGCGGTGGCGAAGGTGCCCGGACTGTCCGTGCTCTTCACCACGCCGTTGGGCATGCGGATCGACGAGGGGCTGGGGGGGAGTCCCGCCGACGTGTCGGTGCGCATCTTCGGTCCGGACCTGGAGCAGCTCGCCCAGCTCGGGGAGCGGGCCCGTGACGTCATGGCTCGGGTGAGGGGAGTGGCGGACCTGCGCGTGGAGAAGCTCAGCGGGCTGCCCCAACTGCGCATCGACGTGAACCGCGCCGCAGTGGCCCGCGTGGGGCTTACTCCCGGCGACGTCATCCGAGCGGTGCGCGTGGGCCTCGTGGGCGAGGAGTCCTCTCAGGTGTGGCAGGGCCAGCGCCGGTTCGACCTCGTGTTGCGCTTAGCGGACCACCACCGGGGGGACGTCAACGCCATCCGCGATCTGCTGGTGGACGGACATGACGGCTCTCGGATTCCCCTCAGTCAGCTCGCTACCATCGAGGAGACGACGGGCGCGGGAAGCGTGCGCCGGGAGGCGGGGAGCCGCCGCATCGCCATCGAGGCGAGCGTGGCAGGGCGCGACCTGGGAAGTACGGCGGCGGAGGTGCGAGAGCGGCTGGCGGCCGAGCTGAAGCTACCCACGGGCTACTTCCTCGACGTCGGGGGCAGGGTAGAGACCCAGGAGCGGGCCGCGCAGTCCCTGTTCCTCGCTATCGCGGTGGCGCTGCTCGCGGTCTTCCTCCTGTTGTACCTGGCGTTGGGCTCGTTGGCTGAGACGCTCGTCATCCTCGCCACCCTGCCAGATGCCTTCGTGGGAGGAATCCTCGCGCTGTTGCTGGCCGGGGAGACGTGGAACGTGTCCAGCCTCGTCGGCCTTATCGGCCTGTTCGGCATCGCGGTGCAGAATGGCCTGGTGCTGGTGGCACAGACGAAGGGACTCATGGCGGAAGGCAAACCCTTCCCGGAGGCGGTGCGCGAGGCCAGCATTGGCCGTGTGCGCCCCAAGCTGATGACGGCAGGCACGGCCATTCTCGGCCTCCTGCCCTTGTTGGTGCTTCCGCTGCACGGCACCGAGATCGAACGTCCCCTGGCCGTGGTGATGGTGGGCGGCCTGCTCACCTCAACACTCTTCACGCTGCTGGCCCTGCCCACCTTCTACGCGCTCGTCCATGGCGTGCAGGAGCGAATGGGCCAGCACCTTGCGGCCCGAAAGTGAACGGCGGCGGGTTCGATTCCCGCCGCCTCCACTCCGTATCTCCCAGAAAGGCTCAGCTTTCTGGGATGGACAATCACCTGTTCTGCGCCTTCTCCTGCTCTGCGATTCTCTCCTGCTCCCTCCGCCAGTCTTCCAGGATGGAGATGGGGTGTAGCGAGCGGTAATCGATCTTCTTGTGATACACCGCGAGATGGTGTTCGCCCGCGATCCGCACGAAGACCGACAGGGGCGGAGCAGGGTGACTCTTCCACCAGGCCGCTGCCTCCGCATGGGTGTCGAACGAGGCCGCCGGGACAGGCAACCCGCGTGACGTGACGGCCTCAATGAATCGTTCCAGTGCGTAATCGCGTCGGAGGGCACGCACACCCTTCTCACGAGAGTAGAAGACCTCCAGATATTCATTCCCCACCAGGATATATGCGCTGCTGGGTGGCTCGGGGAGGTTCCTCAACCAGGTCTCCGCCTCGTCGCGCGTGTCGAATCGGGCAATGACTGGAGGAGGATTACGGTAGAAGGTCTTCAGGTAATCGTGAAATTCCTCATACTGGCCTGTTGAAGCAATGAACTCGAGCTGAGCCCTGGCGACCTGGATGAGCCTCTTTTTCTCCTCGGATCGCAGGGTGTCACGGATTCGAGAGAGAGTCTGCCAGGCCTCGCCGGCCTCCTCGCCATTCTCTCCATGCCAGGAGGTTCTCACATCGACAGCACGGTCTGCCGAGAGGCCTGCGAGATAGTCCTCGAAGCGATAGAGCTGGCCTGTTCGCCAGATGAAGAAGCCTGCCTCTTTCAGGAGACGGTAGGCCTTGGAGTCGCCGGGCGGCTGGAGCTTCTGCCACTGGTCGGCAACCAGTGCTTCCGATGCGGAGAGCAGTTTGAAGATCGTCACGGTGTCTCCGGCGTCAGCTCAAGCCCTGAAGGGTTGCCCGAGGAAGCCACCAGCACGACCGGTACGAGGACGAGCGCAGCCCCACCTGAAGCGCCGACCACGGCGATGAAGGCGACGCCGGCAATGATGATGACCGTACCAGCCAGAATCTTGGTTCGATGTCGCCTGACCCAATCAACCGCGGTGTCCATGGCTTCGAATCTCACAGGACTGGCTTCCGCCTGTGCAAGGCACATGGCGAGTTGCTTCATGCATGCATCCGGGCAGTACCGCTTCTTCCCGGCCCTCCATTGGCCATACTGACTTGAATCGTATACATACTTGTCGACCTGGAAGATTCTGGTGCTTGCAAGGCAGGTGGGGACGCAGACCTCGTATTGCTGGTGACATGCCTGGTCCGTGAACACGACCTGTTCAAGCCGCCCATGAAAACCGTCGACGTGCACCTGCCTCAAGTGCCTCGCCAGCTCGAAGTCCCTGAAGGGCTTCCAGGCGTGAGTCACCCGTCCATCGGACGCCTCCTCAACGATGAGTACGTACCTGGATAGATCACGTCCCCCGGTGGGACCGGGGACTGGGGAGCGAGTCGTACTACAGGAAACAAGGAGCAGGCCGAGCAATGAGGCGCCAAACCTCTGCGGAATAGAAGGTGTATTCATGGCCGGAACTATCGGTGAATATAGCACCTTCAGGCTCAGCAGATGGGCAGCGAGCTGACGGGTGTCATCTACATCCTCGACGAGCCGTCCATCGGCCTCGGCCTGCTCCAGCGCGACAGCGGCAAGCTGCTGACCACGCTCAAGCGGCCAGCGACCTGGGCAACTCCGTGGTGGTGGTGGTGCACGACGAGGAGGTGATGGAGGAGGCGGACTATCTCGTGAATTTCGAGCTGGGCGCGGGCGGCGAGCAGGTGCTGGCTACGGCATAAGCATGCGGCATGTAATGGGGCAGTGGGTTCTATTCCCGCCGCTTCCTCGATTGGACCAGGCAGGTTGCTACGTAGGACATCGCCGCAGCGGGGCTCGCTCTGCCCCGGCGCGAGGCCGGGGTCTGAGCGGGGTTGCTGCTCCCCGGAAAAAACAGACTGGGGGGTCTCTTCCCTGAATGAATTCCGCTGGCTCCCGTCATGAGGGGCACAGAGCGCGAGGGCGCGGCGAGAGCCGCCCTCGCCTGGAAACCTCGAACAGGGAGAAGTTCCATGCAGGCGTTTCGGAGTGGCTCCGAGGGTGGACGTGCGCGTGAAAACCGGTCTTCGACGAAGGGCAAGGGATGGGCGGCGCTCGCGCTGCTGCTCCTGCCGCTGACGGCGGCCGCGGGGCCGGGCCCGGACTACCGCTGGGACGAGTCGCGCAACCGCCCGGGGCCCAACCGCTGCCGGGATAGCTCGCAGTGCGATGGCGCGCGCACGTGCAGCCCCTCGGGCTGGTGTCAGGGCGAGGCCCGTCCCACGCCGCCCCCGCCCCCGCCGCGCTCGGACCGGGGCCCGGGTGGGCAGGACTGGGACCATGGCAGGCCGGACCGGCGCCCCACCTTCATCCGCAGCCAGCTCAACGGGCTCGTCCTGGACATCTCGGGCAACAACCGCGCGTCCGGCGCGGAAGTGATTGCCCACCCGGCCAAGAGTCGCCGGGAAGGCATTGACAACCAGCAGTGGGAGCTCGTCCCCACCCGGGGCGGCTACTACATCCGCAGCCGGCTCAACGGGTTCGTCCTGGACATCTGGGGGCTGAACAGGAACGCCGGCGCCCCGGTCCGCATGGGAGAGATCAACGGCGGAGCCAACCAAATCTGGCAGCTCGTGCCCTCGCACGTCCGCGGTTATTACTTCATCCAGAGCAACCTCAACGGCTACGTGCTCGACATCGAGGGCGCCCGGACGGACGGCCGGCTCATCGCCCATCCCCGGAAGAGCTCCGGAACGGAGAACCAGCTCTGGCGGCTGGACCGCTGAGCACGCGCGCGACGTCAGGGCGCAGTCCGCAGGCGCAGGTAGGCCGTGCGCTGGGGCACCGGCGGCTCGCAGCGGACCCGCACGGGGGCGAGGGCGCCGCTCAAGCCCACCTCCACGGAGCCCTGGCGGGTGCACTGCTCGGCCGCGGCGTCGTAGGCGGCCGCGAGGTTCGCCATGAGCGAGAGCCCTGCCAGGGACGAGAGGTGCGGCTGAGGGCCAAGCGCTTGGCATTGGGCATCGACCTCCATGGCCTCGCCCTGGACGGGGCGGACGCGAAAGCCTTCACCGCAGTCCGTCCGCAGCACGAAGCGCAGCGCCCGACCCCCCACCTGCATGAGGAACTCCGGGGGACCACCCTCTGTCGCCTCGACCTCCAGCCCCCCTGCCTGCAGCGCCTCGAGTAGGAGCGCATCGGCCCTGGGGAGGGGCTCGTCGATGAGCCGCCGCATCCGCGCCAGCGCCGCAGGGGGCACCCCTCGGTCAGCGAGCGCCTGGAAGTAGAGGGACTCGTCGTACCGGCGGGAGGCACCGGCCAGCGCGAGGAGCCGGGCCCAGTGGGCGAACACGTCCTCGCCGGGGTGGGCCTTGCGCAACTCCGACTCGGCGATGAGCGCGAGGGTGGAGCCGCAGGTGTAGTGGTTGCGGTACCGGCCAGGGCGGGACACGTCCTTCAGCGCTTGGCCCTCCAGCCCCAGGGCGCACTGCGAAGCCGCGTCTGATAGGCGCGCCAGGTAGGCCTCGCGCGAGAGCAGCCCCAGGTGCAGCAGTGCCCGGTAGGCGAAGGCGTCGGCCCCTCCCTCGTGCATCCAGTCGCCGCCGTTCACCTCGTGGTAGAGCATCCGCCCGTGCCACAGGTGCGCGGCCTCGTGGGCGGTGAGCTGCAGCAGCCGCTCCTCCACCTTGGGGTCCTCCTCCCGCTGGAAGGCACTCCCGAGCCGCACCTCCAGCTGGATGAGCCCCTCGAGCGCTCCGCCGTTCATTCCAATGCTCCTGGGCCGCGGCTCCTCCGTGAAGCTCAGGAAGACGGTGGCCCGCTCGCCCAGGCGGGTCCCCGTCCGCTCCGCGTAGAAGGCGAAGAGCTGGGGCAGGAGGGCCTCCGTCCGCTGGCGGATCCACCCGGGCAGGCCCGAATCGACCACGGCGATGAGGTGCTCCGATTCGAGGGGAATGGCAGGACCGAAGTAGGCATAGGTGCCGTCCTCCGAGCCCTCCCACTTCACGGGCCCGGCGGCCACCCGGCCCGGAAGGACGACCCGCTCCGCGGCGCGGGGCACCAGGGTGAACTGAGCCTGCACGGGCGCCTCCCTGGCGCCGGAAGGGCCCGTAGCGGGCCTCAGGTTGAACTGCCCCGTATGGACGAGCGTGCCGCCTGCGCTGAAGGGGATGAAGGCCTGGTAGTCCTTCTCCGGCTTCCAGGCGAAGGGGGCGAGCTCGACCTCGAACGCGTCGAACGCCTCGCCGCTCGCTGAGGAGACCCGGTCCTCCCCGTCCGCGGCCTCAATTCGAACCCCCGCGGGGGAAATCACCTTCCAGTGCGTCTGCCGGTAGCCATACCCGGGCCGGACGAAGCGCGCCTCGCGGGTGGGGCTGGGGAGGCGGTAGCGCACCCGCCAGGCGCCTGTCTCGGGGAGCTGCTCGACATGCACCGACACGGCCGTGGGCGGTGCGGCGAGAGGGGGCGCGGGCACGGTGGCGCAGGCCGAGAGGGTGAGAATCAGCGCGGGGAGGAGCAGGTGAGCAAGGCGCATGGCCCTGCCTTTTACTCCTGACCAGGCCTCAGCGGAGCATCTCTGCCCAATCCACTCGCGGCGTCCTCTCCCTTATCGGTTCCTCTGGGAAGGAGAATGATCCTTCCGCGGGTCTCGCTCCTGCGGTGGACCGCGGCCAGCTCCGCCAGCGGATTCGTGGTAGTTCTGTGCGTCCTGGTAGCTGAAGACGACGGAGAAGTCATTCCAGGCGTTGGTGGTGGGTTGTGCGCCGCATTCGTGACAGCAGCTCCGCATCGCGGGACCAAGAGCTTCGCCGCCTCGAGCCGGTCACGGGTCCGTCACGCTCTCGTATGTAAGGTCCGTGTCCCTTTCAAGCTGTCTCCACCCACTTCCTCATCCACCACCATGCTCCGAGCTCTTGTCGCCCCGCTTCTGATTCTGTTCCTTTGCCCCGCGTGCTTCGTCAATGTCCGCGCGAGCAGCCGGGACTTTCTCTCTGAAAGTGATTCCCAGTACTCCTCTCCCGCCCCTGCGGATCAGGTAACGCGGCGGCTCATGGAGCTGATGTCCAGGCGAGGCATGAACTTGGTTGAACGAAAGGAACTCGAGCCCGGCAAGGTGATGCTCAAGTTCAAGGGCGATCGTGAGACCATGAAGGTCGGCGAGAGCAGCAGCGCCCAGGTGGGCTCGGTCTTCTTCGCGCTCTTCCAGATGCGAGAGGGGGGCACCACCTTTACCCTGTTCGGGAAGCCGACCTACATGGGCCGGGAGGTCTGCACGGACCACGACGGCACGCTCTTCCAGTGTGAAGGGAATGACCTCAAGAGCTTGCTCCAGGTTCCCGCGAACATGACGGGACGCGCGGAGTCCGAGACCATCCGCGGCGTCATTAGCGAGCTCGCCATGGAGCAGCCGTAACGCACCTGTTTGGAGGCGCCCGTCGTCGACCGCACCTTCTCCCTGCGACAGTGTGGATACGCGGCAACGAGGGACCCCACAACCAAAGGAGGGGTCCCTCAACCTCCTCCCTGGCTCAGGGGAGCGCCGTGCCACTGCGCGTCTTGCAGATCAGACCTGTGGGGCTGAAGGGAAGGGGCTTCTTCCCGAGAGCCGCCCCCGTCGTGCTGTTGAAGGAGAGCAGCTCGGGGTTGGTACCCACGATGTGCAGACGGCCATCCTCGGTGGCGTCCATCCCCATGATCCAGCCGTTGTATCCCTGGAGCTTGATCGTCTGGGGGCTCTCATTGCGATTCAACGCGAAGGTTTCGATCGAGTCCGTGGAGTGCCACGCGAAGTACCCGCGATCCCCCCCGGTCGCCATCCTGCTGGCATGGGGACGGTTGTTGAGCGTGCACGAGGTCACATGCCGCGCCGCGTTCCGGAATGTGTCGAACTGGACGAGCGTGTTCAACACGGAATGGTTGGAGCCATCGTAGTCGAGCAGGGTGATCAATCCATTGCGGTACGAAGTGACCGCCTGGCAAGCGATGGGGGCAATGTCCACGCTTCCATCCACGAGGGAAATGCGCGCCAAGCCCCGATCGTAAATACAGCCGTAGAGGTAATTGCCATTCCACGCCAGGGAGGAGATGTCATACAGATCGAAGATTTTGGCGGGCACGCCAGCGCATGTCCTTCCACTATCCAGCCCCACCACGGTAGGGGTGTTGTAGTTGAAGGTCATGCAATAGGCCGACTCAGTGGTGAGGTGCTCACACCCTCTGGGGACGACCGGCTCAGAGGCGGTGGACACCGTGTTCTCGGGCCGCAGCGTTCCCGGCTCGCCGATCTCGAAGCTAGCCGCCTCGTAGCAGCCACGGAAGGATGAGAGATTCCGCTCGACGAGATCCTCGGAGGCATTGACGAGTTGGGTGGCATCGTAGGTGGGCCATTCATGGGCAAAGGGGCCCACATAGTCTCGGGTCTGGTCGTAGCTGTGGAGCTCAACGGGCACTCCTGCTGGTGCCGAGACCTTCTGGGCATGGTAGCCATTCACGATGATGCGCTCCACTCTGGCTCCGGACCCGACTGTCACGTTCCAGGTGGTGGCGGTATACGCAGACAGGACAAGCACCGAGGAGCCAGCACGCGTAACCCGCACCTGGACGCTCCGAGTGCCATCGGTCCCCAGCGCGGCTTGATAGATGCCGATGACATGGAGCTGCGCTCCACTCCCCATGGTCTGTTCGTATTGAACATATCGACCCGCTCCACAGTTATGGACGCCCGTGGCATTTCCTCCTTCGAGGGTGCTCCGGAACGGCAGGGCCGTGAGGGGAGAGGCCGTAGAGGACGCGGGACACCAGGATGCGTTGGCAGTGGGGGTGGGCACAGCATCTTCGCCCGAGGAACCGGGGTTGGAGGAAGACGGCTCACCTATCGGCGGAGCTCCAACCCCGATGCTCCAGGAACCGACGTCCTCTTGAATTGCTTGCCCACACCCGACGAGCAAAATCAGGCAGGAAAAGAGTGAACCACGCCAAGAACCCACACCCTTCATTTTCATGGAAACGCCTCCTGAAAATAGAGAGGCACCTGGTTCACGGATTATGCAGAAGGCTTTTCCATTTCCGGGGGGGAGAGGTGATTGGGGTGAAAATGTACAATTCAGATGGAGCCCAGGGGCGCGAGCCTACCTCCTGGCCCTGCGCCTTGCTGGGGCGGGTTGACAGCTCACTCTCGCTGGGATGGGCCCGCCGCGCCTTCGAGCACGACATGGGCCGAGGGTGAGGCCCACGTCACTCCGTCCGGGTGAGGGAGCCACGGCCCGACACCGGGGAACGCCGCCGCGAGCTGCTTCGTCTCCCGGTGGAAAAAGAGTGTCACGCCTCCCTGGACCTCGGCGGAGAAGGGCACGGGGCGCGGCCCCACAAAACCCTCCCAGCCGGAGATCGCCCGGAGCGCCTCGGACGTCGCGTGCCATGTCCAGCGCTTGCCGGAGCCGCTTTGGTAGTAAGACGGGTCTCGCGCGTCGAGCGGGCGACTCGCGAGCGCCGCGCCACTGGGAATCGCCCAGAGTCGCAGCGCCTCGTTGTCCCCTGCGGACACCAGGCTGCGGCCGTCCAGGGAGAAGGCCAGCTCGTTCACCGGGGCGCCGTGGCCGGAGAGGGTGACGAGCCGCTGCCCGCTGGCGACGCTCCAAATCTCGATAGGGCCCTCCTGGGTGCCAATGGCGAGCACCTGTCCTTCCGGCGACAAGGCCAGACTCTCAATGTCTCCCTTCGCCAGCTCGACTTCAGCCAGGAGCTCGCCGGTGTCGACATCCAATACCTTGACCTCGGAATCGCCCTTTTTCCCGGCCGCGTAGCGCAGCCCATCGGCGCTGAAGGCTGTCATGTACCAATACGGATAGTAGACGTTGCTCCGGTGGGCCAGCGGCTTTCCGCTCTCCGTCTCCCAGACGTGGATGCCCCCTTCCAGGGACACGATGCGCACGCTCCCACAGGTGAACCAATTCTGTGTCGGTCCGCCCTCCAGATACCGCCCCCGGTGGATGTCGAGCTTTCTGAGGCGCTGCCCGGTGGCCCCGTCTCGGAGCCAATCGCCCGCGACCAGACGCCGGCCATCCGGTGAGAACCGCATCGGCCTTGAGTGCTCGGGCGCTTGGGGTCCCAACGCACGCAGCCGTGCGAGGTCCCAGACCCGTACCACCTCTTCATTCGTGGTGACCAACCGCCGACCATCCGCTGAGAACGCAACGCCCTGGGCGTCGTGGATGGGCAGACACTCCAGCTGGCCGGTGACGGTGTCGCAGAGGAAGAGACCCGCGTCGCTCGGCGCGAGCACGTGCCGGCCATCCGGGGAGAACACGGGCTGCTTCCTGAAAGGCCGCGGCCCCTCCCACTTGTGCAGGAGCCGCCCCGTGGCCGTCTCATGGAGGTGCAGGAATCCGAAGTTGTAGTCCTCCCCGAAGCCGGCGAGGACGCACAGGGTCCCGTCCGGGGAGAAGCTCCCGCTCGTGGCATTTCCTTCCTCTGGAATCGCGAGCTCGTGGCGAGGCATGCCGGTGGCGGCATCGTGGAGCGCGGCGCCATCCCAGCCGCGGGTGATGAGCTCCAGGCGGTGCGCTGGACGCGCCACGCCCGGTCCGTCGACGAGCGTCCCTTCCTCGGGCGCCCAGTGGCGGATGACGCCCCGCTCATCCAGGACGACGTGTCCCTCGGAGGTCATCGGAGAGAGGAGCTCGTGGGGGCGCGCCATGCGCAGCTCGGCGAGCAGCGGGCCACCTGGCGCATGGGGCGGTGGCAGCAGCGCATGCACCCACACGCTGCCCGGCCGAGCCGTGGTGCGTTCCTCCCGCCATCGTTGCGCGAGCTCGGCGAGGACGGGGTTGTCATGAAAGGCGCAGCGCCAGTGCAGCACCGGGAGGATCGCCTCGGGATAGGTCCGCAGGAAGGCCAGGTCCAGCAGGAGCGCCGCGCTCAACTCCTGCAGTGCCGTGGCGAAGCGAGAGTCGGGAGGTAGCTCCTGTGAGAGTGCCAGGAGCCGTCCGCGATGAGCCGCCAGCTCCCCCCGGGCGGCGGCCTCTTCCAGCGTGGTCCCGCTGCTCAGCAACTCGAACGCGCGCCGCTGCTCGTCTGTCATGCGGGCGAGGTTAACACTCCCCGCTCAGGTGCGAACCCAGGCGAGGAAGACGGGGGCTCTCCAATGGAAGAGGTGGGCGTGAGGCTCCTGAATCAGCCGTGCTTCATCACCCAATCGAGCGCCATGCGCACCCGGGCGGGCAGTTGCCGCCGGGACGGGTACACCGCGAAGAGCTCGCGCGGCTCGACCGTGCGCCCGGTCAGGGTGAGCTGCACGAGCGCCTGGCCCTGTTGATCGATGGCCTCTTTTGGAGCGCAGACGACACCCAGCCCCTGCACCGCCGCGGCGATGGTCATCCGCGGATCATTTACGCGGAGGCGCTCGCACGGCCGGAAATCCTCGACAGAGCCATCCCGTCGGCGGAGGCGCCAGATGCCGCCGGGCTGACTGAGGATGGCGGGTACCGAACCGAGCATCTCGCGATCGAGCTGGGTCCGGCCTCTCAGTGCCTGTTTCACAAACTGGGGCGAGGCGGCGAGCGTGAAGGGGATCGACCAGACGCGCCGAGCCACCAACTCCGCGTCGTGGATGGGCCCCGAGCGGAAGGCCAGATCGAAGCCCTCTTCAACCAGAGGCACCACGGCATTGGTGAGCTCGAGCTCCAGGGTCAAGTGAGGGTGCCGGGCCGCGAAGGCGAACAGCGCCGGCGCAATGCGCTGTGCGCCTGTCATCACCGGCGCCGTCACCCGAAGCCGACCCCTGGGCTCGTCCTCGCGTTCCACGCTCGTGTCGAGCACGGAGGTCAACCCTTCGAGCAGCGGACCCGCACGCTCCAGCAGTCGCTCACCCTCATGGGTCAGGCCGACACTCCGCGAGGTGCGTTGGAGCAGGCGGGCACCCAGCGCTTCCTCCAGCTGAGCCACCCTGCGGCTCACCGTGCTGGTGGGCACTCCCGAGCGCCGCGCCGCCTCCACGAAGCTCGAGTGCCGCGCAACGGCCACGAAGAGCCGCAAGTCGTCCAGTGAGGTCATCCCATTCATGGGATGGAGCTTGCCACACCATTCCATGGCTGAAGGAGGGGAGGGTGCGCTACTTCGAAGGCATGAACCTGAAAGACAAGCACGTCATCGTGGCAGGGGGCTCCTCTGGAATCGGTCTTGGGGTGGCCAAGGCCAGCCTCGAGGCTGGAGCCTCAGTGACCTTGGTGGGCCGCTCCCCGCAGAAGCTCGCTGCTGCCACCGCCCAACTCGGGGTGACACACGGAGTGCGTACCTTCGCCGCCGATCTCACCGAGGAGGAGCAGGCCCGGCGGCTCTTCGAGGAGTGTCCGCCCGCGCACCATGTCGTCGTCACGACGGTGGAGGCGTACTATGAACCTGTTCGTCAGCTCGAGCTGGCCAGGGCGCGCCGAACCCTCGACTCGAAGCTCCTGGTGGCGCTTCACGTCGCCAAGTACGCACGGCTCGAGTCCCAAGGCTCGCTCCTCTTCACCGGAGGCATCGCGGCGGTGCGGCCGGGGCCGGGCGGGTCGGTCGTCGCCGCTGCGAATGGTGCGCTCGTGTCACTCGTGAGGGCCCTGGCGCTCGAGCTCGCACCCGTCCGGGTGAACCTGCTGTCTCCTGGCTGGGTCGACACGCCCGTGTGGGACAGCTTTGGCGAGGGCGTCAAACAGCAACGCTTCGAGCAGCATGTGCGCCGTCTCCCAGTCGGGCGCGTGGGCATTCCCGCGGACATCGCCCATGCCGCGCTCTTCCTGATGGGGAACGGTTTCACCACAGGCGAGGTGCTGCATGTAGATGGGGGACACCGGCTCGTGTGAGCCATCCAGCTTCGAGGCACGCCTACCCACCAGGAGGTGCGCGCTCGCTTCCAGCATGAGGGACAGAAGCTCATCGCCGTGGAGCTCGACGCCACCAGTCCTGGCAAGTAGTGAAGTGAGCTGTGATCCAGGTGGGAGTCCGAGGCCGGAGAGCGCTGAGCACTCAGTGTCCTCCGGCCTTGTTACTTCCGGGTTATGTCCTGGGGTACCCGGGCATCGCGAAAAAGTGTGTTACAGCTTCGGCCGGCTGTCGTCCTCCTCGGGGAAACCTTTTCCTGGAGTGACGACCCATGCGTACCGACAACCCGCCGCGGCTCTCCTCGCGCTTCACTCCCCACCGGCGCCTTGCCGGCGGGGCTCTTCTCCTCGCACTGCTGTTCGCGTGTTCGCCCACCGAGGATACTGACCGGCCACCGCCTTCCGGTGGCCAGGATGCCGGTTCATCGTTCACCTGTGCCGATGCCTGCGAGAAGGTCGTGGAGACCTGTCGGATTCCGCCGCTGGACGTCGCGGCATGCACCAACGCCTGCAACGAGGCCCCCGAAGCCGAGCGCAACCTGGAGTGCGTGCGCACCTCCACCTGCGGGGAGCTCAAGGACGGTAAGTGCGCCGTCGATGTCCAGGAGCCGTTCACCTGTGCCGATGCCTGCGAGAAGGCAGTGGAGACCTGTCGGATTCCGCCGCTGGACGTCGCGGCATGCACCAACTTCTGCAAGGGGCTCCCCGAATCCGAGCGCAACCTGGAGTGCATGCGCACCTCCACCTGCGAGGAGCTCAAGGGCGGTAAGTGCGCTCCAGCGTGCACGCCAAGCTGCCAGGACAAGGTGTGTGGAGACGATGGCTGCGGTGGCTCCTGCGGCAGCTGTGCGTCCGGCTCCACGTGCGTCGACGGACAGTGCCAATCCACCTGCCCCGAGGGGAGCAGCTCGCAGGGAGGGCTCTGCGTGTGCGATCCAGGTTACATCCGGGGAGAGGACTGCTCCGGCTGTGTGCCCGATCCGGAGAACGACGGTTGTCCCGCTCATGCCTCGCGCGTGAATGGCCAGTGCGCCTGCGATAAGGGCTACATGCTGAACGAGTCCGGCTGCGGGTGCGTTCCCCTGCCGCGCTGCACCGACCTGTACCGCTGCGCCTACAAGCACGTGCATTACGCGGACGGCAGCGGCGTCTCCTACAACGAGTTCACCTGGCTCGATCCCGTCCAGGCCCATGAGTCCGCGTATCAGGCCTGCATGGTCCGCGAGCGCAATGGCAAGGTCTCCACGGTTCCCCCGGAGCAGCGCTGCGTCTTCCAGTCCTGCACGAATGTCTTCTCCGAGTCCAGCTGCGCTGGCGCCAATCTCTTCACCTGCCGGTACAAGCACCAGCACTACGCGGACGGCAGTGGCATTACCTACATCGAGAAGACGAGCAGCTCGCTGATGACCAGCCAGCAGGATGCCTACAACACCTGCGTGAACTACCAGATGTACGGGACGTTGACCGAGCTGCCGCCTCAAGAGGCCTGCAAGCTGATGGAATGCCGGGTCTCCGGGTAGCGGGGCTCAGTCGCCCTGGGTGCGCAGCACCCGCTCGAGGCTCAGGTCCACTCCGCTCTGAGCCATCCGCAGGATGCTGTCGAGCTGGGAGCCCTCCAGCTTCAACCGTTGGGAGAGCACGCTCCGGGTGCCTTCGAGCACCTGGCGGCGGGCGTCGGCGAGCCAGCGGGCGACGGAGACCCGGTGCACCCGGTAGAGCTGGGCGAGCTCCGCCGCGCTGAGCCCGTGGACATACGTCTGGCGCAGCAGGTTGCGCTCCCGGGGGCCAAGCGCCTTCAGGGCCTCGCGGAGGGCGTCATTGAAGTGCGACCGGTAGTGCGACTTGAGGTGGGCCAGCTCGGGATCCTCCTCCGGGCTGGCCGCCTCCCAGGCCTCTCCCAGCTCCTCCAGCCGCTCGGGAGCTCCCGCGGCGCGGCGGACCCGGACCGCGTCGATCATCTCTCGAAGGGCCACCATGCGAATCCAGTTCCGCAGCTCTCCGCGGCCGGCGTACTCGCAGATTCCCGGCCGCTGCTCCGGCTGCGCTACCAGCAACTTCTGCCACACGCGCTGGCGCAGATCGTCCCGGGACAGCTTGCCCTCGCCCGTTCGCGCCCACGCGGCGTCCACTTCGCGTCCATGGTGCTGCTCGAGCAGCGCGACGGCCTGGGCGTTCCCCATCGCGCATCCGCTGGCGAGGTAGAGATCAGCCGCCCGCAGCGAGTCCAGCGCTCGCGCGTCGGTCTCTTTCGACATGCACTGGGCGACGTGCGCGAGGAAGCTCCCAGCGTCGAGTGAGAGGGTGGGCCAGGTGGACTGGGCGGCTCGGAGCCATTCTCCCACGCACCGTTCGAGCTCCACCGTGGCGGCCAGCCTCTCGTGCAAAGAGGGGGGAAGCCGAGCGACGAAGCTCCTAACCAGGCTCTCGAGCGTATCCATACTGTCTACCGCTGTTCCTTCAGGCGCGCCGTGCCGAATGGCTATACCATTCCTGGGCATCAGGGGGCGAGGCGCCGAATCCCCCCACGACGTCTCCGCCCCACCGTACCCATGTCCACCTGCCCCGACGAGAATCGCTGGGTCGAATTCGCAGAAGGTCTGCTTGGTGAGCGCGAGTGCCGGGAGCTCGAGGTCCATCTCGACCACTGTCCCCGGTGTACCTCCCTCCTGGCGCTCTTCGCCCGGAACTCCGAAGCGAAGGAGCCTGAGCCTCCTCTCGAACCAGACCTTCCCCCCGCCGGAGAGCCGTCGGAGGACGCCTTGCTCCCCGGAGGACGCGTGGGCCGCTTCGTGGTTCTCGAGCGGGTGGGCACGGGCGGAATGGGCATCGTCTACGCGGCCCATGATCCCCGGTTGGACCGCAAGGTCGCGCTGAAGCTCCTCCATCCCGCGCTCCTCGGCCAGGCCCGTGGTGGCTCCGGCCCGTCCCGGATGCTTCGAGAGGCCCAGGCCGCCGCGCGCCTCGCGCACCCCCATGTGATCACCGTCCATGAAGTTGGCTCGGTGGGCGATCAGGTCTTCGTGGCCATGGAGTTCGTTGACGGTGGCACCTTGTCGCGCTGGCTGCGCGAGACGCCTCGCCGCTGGGAGGAGATCACCGGGAAGTACCTCCAGGCGGGCCAGGGACTCGCGGCCGCCCACCGGGCAGGCCTGGTGCACCGGGACTTCAAGCCCGACAACGTGCTGCTGGGGCGGGACGGGCGTGTCCGCGTGGCGGACTTTGGTCTGGCTCGCGGCACCTTCCCGGACGTGCCGTCAGGGCCCGCCGGAGAGCTCCAGCCGCCCGTGGCGGGGCCGCTCACCCGGACGGGAGCGCTCCTCGGGACTCCCGCCTACATGTCCCCGGAACAGCACCAGGGACGCGAGGTGGGCGCGCCTTCCGATCAGTTCAGCTTCTGCATCGCCTTCTACGAGGCCCTCTACGGAGAGCGTCCCTTCTTCGGGAGCGACTCCCCGGCGCTGCTGGAGGAGATGTCTCACGGGCGGGTCCGGCCTCCTCCCCGGGGGACAACCGTTCCGTCCTGGCTGCGGCAGGTGCTCCTTCGCGGACTGAGCTTCTCTCCCGAGCAGCGCTTTCCCTCCATGGAGGCCCTGCTGGCGGCGGTCGAGCAGGGCCGCAAGCGGCGCGGGCGCCGGATGGCCCTTGCCCTGGGCTCGCTCGCGCTGGTGTCTGTGATCGCCGGAGGGGCCTGGGTCCGGACCCGTGCGGCGGCGCAATGCCAGGGCCTGGAGGCGCAACTCCAGGGCGTCTGGGACGCCGAGCGCAAAGCGCGCATCCGCGAGCGTTTCCTCGCGGTGGGCAAGACCTTCGCCCAGAGCGCGTGGAGCCGTGTGGAGCAGACGCTCGATGGCTACAGCACGACCTGGCTCGCGCTCGAGCGGCAGGCCTGCGAGGCCCCTGCCCGGGAGCGGACAGAGTGGGGCGAGTTTCTTGGAGCCCAGCGAGTCTGCCTCCGCGAGCGCCTGTCCGGGCTCAAGGCGCTCACCACCGTGCTGGCTGGGGCCAACGAGGAGACCGTCGTGAATGCGGTGCGCAGCGCCCTGTCGCTGGGACGCCTGGACAGCTGCACCGATGCCCGCACTCTCACGTCCTGGGTGAGGCCTCCTCGGGAGCCGGAACGGGCGGCGGCGGTGGAGTCGCTTCGGGGCGAGCTCGCCGAGGTGAAGGCTCTGCTGGACGTGGGCAGATTCCACGAGGGGACGCCTCGGGCCGAAGCGGCCGTCGCACGGGCCCGCTCGCTTGAGTATCGGCCCGTGTTGGCGGAGGCGTTGTTCCTGCTCGGGGTGGGCCAGGGCAACCTGGGCGACTTCCCGCGCGCCGAGGAGACGCTCACCCAGGCCGTGCTGGCGGCGCTGGCCGGAGGACACGACCGGGAGGCCGCACGGGCATGGACGCTGCTGGCCTTCGTCGTGGGCAAGGGCGCCGAGCGCGACACCCCCCGCGCCCGCCTGCTGCTTCGTCACGCGGAGGCGGCCGGTGAGCGCTTCGGCGGAGATCCGGAGCTCACGGCGCGCCGGCTCTCCTACGAAGGGGATCTCGCCTTCGTGGACGGACGGTTCGAGGAGACGCTCGAGCGCTACCAGAAGGCGCTCGAGCTCCGCCGGCAGTTCCTCCCGTCCCATCATCCGGATATCGGCACCTCCCTCACCGACATGGCCGGGATTCTCGGCCAGCTCGGTCGCTACGAAGAGGCCGTGGAGCTGGCCCGGAGCGCGCTCGCCAACCTGGAAGCGGCGCTGAGTCCCCATCATCCCGACGTGGCGTACGCGCTCCAATCCCTCGGGTCCGCCGAGGCCGAGCTGGGCCGGAGCGAGGAAGCCCTCGCGTTCCACCAGCGTGCGCTGGAGATCTTCGAGAGCGCATACGGCGCGGAGAGTCACACCGTGGCCGTTGCGCTGACGTATGTGGGAGTCCAGAAGGGCAACCTGGGCCGCCATGAGGAGGCCTTGAAGGACCACCGGCGCTCGCTGGCCCTCTGGGAGAAGCTGGTGGGTCCCGAGCACCCGGACGTGGCCACCTGCCTGCAGGTGTTCGGGGGCGCCCTGCGCGAGGCGGGGCGACCCGGCGAAGCGCTGGAGGTGCTGCGCCGCTCGCTCCGCATCCGGCAGCGGAGCCTGCCCGAGCACGATCCGCAGCTGGGGCTCGTCAACCAGGAGCTGGCCGCGACGCTGGTGGAGCTCGGCCGACCTTCCGAGGCGCTCGAGGCCTACCGGAGCGCGCTCGGAGACCTCGAGCGGGCCATGGGTCCCGAGCACCCGGACGTCGGCCGTGCCTTGACGGGACAGGGACGCGCACTGCTGGCGATGAAGGAGCCCCGTGAGGCGCTCGGACCCCTGGAGCGGGCGGTGACCCTCTGGGATCGCACGAAGGGCAACCCGGGCCGGGTTGAGGCGGCCCATGCGCGTTTCGCGCTCGCCCGGGCGCTCACCGCGAGCGGGGGTGATACCCGTCGCGCCATCCTCCTGGCCCGGCAGGCCCGAGATGTATTTGCCGCACAAGCCCCGGCCGAACGTCACCCCCTGGAGGAAATCACCGGGTGGCTGCGTCAGCACGGGGACCCCACGCCCTGAGCCGTCCCCACGGGGGAGGGGCCTTCACGGGCCCTCCCATCAGGTACGCCAGCACCCCGCGCGCCTGCCCCCACGCTTCACGCACGAGGACACGTCCAGCGCGAAGGCCTTTCGCGGCAATCCAGTGAAAGTCCACTTGCCTTCCACACACCTGAGAGGCCCCATGCTTTTTCTCTACTTCCCGCAGTGGCAAGGATCCGGTTCCAGCGACGAGCTCTACCGTGGCGCGGTGTTGGTGAGGCAGCGCTGGCCCGAGCTGCCCTGGGTGGAGGTCCCGGTAACGAGGGAGACCGCGCTGCCCATCCGGCACGGCATCCTTGGCTATGACGCCCTGCTGGCCCAGCAGCAAGCGGCGGCGGCGCTGCTCGCACACCACGCGCCCGCGCGCCTTGTCACGCTGGGCGGCGATTGCGGTGTGGAGCTGGCGCCCGTCTCGTGGCTGAACCACCGCTACGCCGGTGACCTGGCGGTGCTCTGGCTCGATGCCCATGGCGATCTCAATACGCCGGAGAGCTCGCCCAGCGGGCATTTCCACGGCATGCCCCTGCGTTGCCTGCTGGGTGAAGGGGAGCCCGCGCTGACCCGGCTCGTCACCTCCCGGCTCGACCCGCGCCAGGTGCTGCTCGCTGGAGCGCGGGAGCTGGATCCGCCGGAGTCCGACTTCATCGCGGCCCGGCAGCTCTCCCGCCTCACGGCGTCGCGGCTCAACGACGAGCCGGCCTCGCTCGCCCGCTGGGTCGGAGAAGCCGGCTTCAGTCAGGTCTACCTGCACCTGGATCTCGATGTGCTCGAGCCCACGGGTTTCCCATATGTGAAGTGCCCGACCCCTGGAGGTGTGACGTCGGAGGCGCTGGTGGCGGCGCTCTCGCACCTGCGGGAGGGAGGACGGCTGGTGGGCTTGTCTGTGTTGGAGTTCGTTCCGGGCGAGGGCGAAGCCGGGCTTGACCTCATCGACCGCCTGTTGCGCGCCGCGCTGGGGGAAGTCCCGGAGTCGTTGCCGGAGTGACTGGCCACGGGCCGCGCGTCGTTGCAGCTTTAAGGCTTGATTTCACCTGGCTCCCTCGACATGAGACGCACCCAAAGCGTTCGTCACGAAGAGTCTTCCAGTAAATAAGAAGAGGAGAGCCAGATGAACACCCAGAGTCAGGAACATGGGCTACAGCTTCGCTCGCGAGTGAGTTCCCAGGGCGAATTGGAGTTGTCGCTGGCGCGGGTCGCGATACCGGACCCCGCTCCCGACGAAGTCGTCATCCGCGTTGAAGCCTCGCCGATCAATCCCTCGGATCTGGGCCTGCTGCTGGGCCCGGCCGACATGTCCACGGCCCGGGCTGGAGGAACGGCGGAGAGCCCCGTTGTCACGGCGACCATTCCGCAGCAGCTGCTGAAGGCCCTGGCGCCGCGGCTGGACAAGTCCCTGCCCGTAGGCAACGAGGGCGCCGGCGTGGTGATCAAGGCGGGAGCCAATGCCCGGGAACTGCTCGGCAAGACCGTGGCCGCGCTGGGCGGCGCCATGTACTCCCAGTTTCGGGTCCTCAAGGCGGCCCATTGCCTGGTCCTGCCGGAAGACGCGACCCCGGCCGACGGCGCCTCTTGCTTCGTCAATCCGCTGACGGCGCTGGGAATGGTCGAGACCATGCGTCGAGAGGGCCACAAGGCGCTGGTGCACACAGCCGCCGCCTCCAACCTCGGGCAGATGCTGAATAAGATCTGCATCAAGGACGGCATCGGGCTGGTGAACATCGTCCGGAGCCCGGAACAGGTGGCGCTCCTGCGCGACCTCGGTGCGGTCCATGTGTATGACAGCACCTCGTCCACGTTCACCGAGGATCTGACCAAGGCCCTGGTGGAGACCGGCGCCACGCTCGCGTTTGACGCCACCGGTGGCGGGCAGCTCGCTGGGCAGATCCTCGCCTGCATGGAAGCCGCGGCCAACCGCACCGCCACCACCTACAGTCCTTACGGGTCACAAGTCCACAAGCAGGTTTATATCTACGGCAAACTCGAGCCACGCCCGATAGAGCTCGGGGGCAACTTCGGCATGGCCTGGGGCGTGGGTGGCTGGTTGCTCATTCCTTTCCTGGAGAAGATCGGCCCTCAGGCCGCACAAAAGCTGCGAGAGCGGGTGGCTGCCGAGCTGAAGACCACGTTCGCCAGTCAATACGCCGCGGAACTCTCGCTGGTCGAGGCGCTGCAGCTCGACATGATCGCCGTCTACAGCAAGCGCGCCACCGGCAAGAAGTACCTGATCAATCCCAACAAGGGCCTGCGCTAAGCCTCTGGACATCGCTTGTCCAGAGGCTTGGATGCCCAGCGCCGCGCCCGCGGCACTCTGGAACTGTGAGAGGGGCCACACCCAGGAGGCGCCCCCTCACCGGGCCGGAGGAACCCCGAGCCGATCCAGGTCCTCGTTGAGCCGGGCCAGCAGCCGAGAGAGCTCCTCCTGGTCCTCCTGGGGCCAGGTGTCGAAGAGCCTCCGTATCGGCTGCATCCGGGCCTGGCGGACCTCGATGAGACGCGCCTCGCCCCGGGGGGTGATACGCAGCAGCACCGAGCGGGCATCGCGCTCGTCCGCCACGGCCTCCACCAGCCCCTCCTCCTCGAGCTTTCCGAGGTGCCGGCTTGCCGTCGACTTGTCGATGCCGAACCGGCGAGCCATCTCGCCCACCCGAAGCGGCCCCTCTTCGAGCAACCGTACGAGCAACGCGTAGTTCCAACGGTCGAGAACGTCCTCGTCCCGCTTCTCGCTCCAGAACAACCGGAGCGCGCGCCGGACGAATACGCTCAGCTCCCGCTCCAGGGAATCGAGCGTGGCCTCCTCGTGTGCCGGTTTCTTCCGCTCCGTTTTTCGCTGTCTGTTCATGTCCCCTCAATTTGTTCAATGAGGCAAGACCGCGAGGAAGTCCATGCCGCGGCGCATTGTTGCGGAGAGGAAAGTTGCATGGCACAACGTTGCACGGCGCAACGATTCGCAATAAGCATCACCCGAGAGTGGCCCGAGGCAGCCCGACCAGCAGCCAAGCACTTGAGGATCAATCCCATGCAAGCCCCCCCCACCCATCCCCTGCTCAACCGGGACGTCCTGGCCAATCCCTATCCCATCTACGCCCAGCTCCGGGAGTCCGCCCCGGTCCACTACATCGAGCCCCTGCTGGGGGCGTATGTCATCTGCCGCCACGAGGACATCGGTCCCATCCTGAAGAGCCCGGCGATGTTCTCGTCGAAGGGGATGGATCTCAGCAGGAGGACCACGAACAAGCTCAGCCCGGAGATCCGCGCGTTGGTGACGCCGGAGAACTCACTCATCGCCTCGGATCCGCCCATCCACACGAGCCTGCGCAACATGGTGGGCCGTGCCTTCACCCCGAAGCGGGTGGCGGAGCTGGAGCCTCGCATTCGGGAGATCGCCGTCGAGCTGATCAACGACATGCTGCGCAAGGACGAGGTGGAGCTGATGGAGGACCTGGCGGCCCCGCTGCCCGTCACCGTCATCGCCGAGATGCTCGGCGTGGAGCCCGAGCGCCGCCGCGACTTCAAGCGCTGGTCGGATGACGCCATCAACTCGTCCAACCTGTCGCTCGCCGACACCGCGCCCGCCCGTCTGGAGGCCAGCATCCGCGCGCTCCACGAGTACATGCAGCAGGCCATCGAGGAGCGCCGCCGCTCGCCGCGCAACGACCTCATCAGCGCCCTCGTCGAGGCGGGAGGCAAGGAGGACTTCGTCACCTCCGGCGACCTCGTCGCCTTCTGCCGGCTGCTGCTCATCGCTGGCAACGAGACCACCACCAACCTCATCGGCAACGGGATGGTCGCCCTGCTCCGGCACCCGGCCGAGTGGGAGAAGCTCGTGGCCGACCCC
Organism: Archangium minus; assembly: GCF_044360475.1. Taxonomy (NCBI): domain Bacteria; kingdom Pseudomonadati; phylum Myxococcota; class Myxococcia; order Myxococcales; family Archangiaceae; genus Archangium; species Archangium minus. The sequence continues at coordinate 9,494,494 of NZ_CP043494.1, read as the reverse complement.
TCGCTCGTCCCCAACGCGGTGGAGGAGATCCTGCGCTACGACTCCCCCGTCCAGGGCATCTTCCGGGAGACCACGCAGGAACTCCAGGTGGGCGGGCAGACCCTCCCGGCGGGCTCACGGGTGATGACGCTGTTCGGCTCGGCCAACCGGGACCCCCGGAAGTTCCAGGAGCCGGATCGCTTCGACGTCACACGCGAGGTGCAGGGGCACTACTCCTTCGGCTACGGCATCCACTTCTGCCTGGGCGCGCCGCTTGCGCGGCTCGAGGCAAAGGTGGCCTTCGAGGAGTTGCTGCGCCGCGTGCGCCGCTTCGAGTTCGCCGCCAGCCCGGCCGAGTCGCTCGACTGGAACAGCAACCTCTTCCTGCGGGGCCCGAAGTCCCTGCGGCTCAAAGCGCAGCTGCGGTAGCGGGGGACGCACGAGCGTTCATCAGAAGCTCGCGCCGATGCGCAAGAGATTGAGGTTGAGATCGAAGACCCACTTGTTCTCGCGCGAGCGCTGGGGCCAGTCATAGAAGGAAGTGAAGAGACTCGAGCTGGTGTGCGGCACGTTCCAGCCCCGGCCCACGCTGCCGCCCAGCACGAACGTCAGGAAGAGGTGTTCGCTCTTCACGCGGTAGCCCACATCGAGTCCCAGCGAGAGCTGGCCTCCTGTCTCCGTCCACACGTCGGTATCGGAGGCGCCCACGTCCTGGGACACGAGCCCCATCACCTTCGGCAGGATGAAGAAGCTGGAACGGGAGGACAGGCTCCAGGCGTTCCCCACAGAGAAGGCGAGTGCTCGCGTGCGGCAGGGGCCCTCGCAGTCCTGGCTGCTCAAGAAGGGCGTGACCTCGAACACCAACTCCCGCGTGGGACTCAGGTGCACGTTCATTCCCACGGGGAGCATGAGGTACGAGGTGCCCGGGCCCCCCATGGGCCCGGCGAGCCCGAGCGCCAGCGTGCCCAAGGGTTGAATCCAGACAGACACCGAGGGCTCAGAGCCATCCGTCTCCGAGGAGGGAGAGACGGCCTCAGGCTGTGCCCACGCCGTTCCTGTGAAAAGACATGCCGCCAGGACCCAGAGCTTCTTCATCGACGACCCCCGTGCACTTCAAGTGTGCCGGGCCCGATAGCAAGCACTGGACCAGCCCGTTTCCCAGGGCGCTCTCTTCTGGGGACGCGTCTTGTCTGACATGCCCGTCCCACGCCTCGCGGAAATTCGTGACCCTGACAGGCATGACGCGGTTCATGAAGTGAGCAGCTCCCTCAGCACGCGGAGAGCTGCCGGGCCAGGCCCTGGCGTTTGAACGAGTCGATGATGAAGTCCACGAACACGCGCGTCTTCGCCGGCAGTTGCTTGTGCCCTGCGTAGTAGATCGAAATCGGCCCGATGTCGGCGTGCCAATCCGGCAGCAGCCGCACCAGCCTTCCCGCCTGCAGGTGCGGCAGCGCGTTGTGCATGGCGGTGAAGGTGATGCCCAGCCCCATCACCGCGCAGTGGGTGCACGCCTCCGGGTCATTGAAGAGCATGCGCGGGCGCATCTCGACGGCGACCTGCTCGCCTGTGCGGTTGCGCAATGGCCAGGATCGAATGCGTCCGGTCTGCGGTGAGCGCATCAAGATGCCGTCGAAGTTCTTGAGGTCCGCGGGTTTCCGGGGCGGCTTGACCTTCGCTACATAGGAGGGGGCGGCCACTGCGATGATGTGCGCCCGGGCCAACTCCCGCGCTGCCAGCCCCGTGGGCAAATCGAAGCCGCCACCAATCGCCGCGTCGAAGCCCTCGTTGATGATGTCCACCGACCGGTTGTCGAAGTGCCAGTCCGGGACGATGCCGGGATAGCGCGTGAGGAAGTCCTCCAGCAGGGGCAGCACTAAGTTCTGTCCGAAGGCGGCAGGCATGCTTACCTTCAGCGTTCCCGCCGGCTGTCCCGCCGTCATCGCCACGTTGGCAATGGCCATTTGGAGCACATCCAGTCCGTTGCTGGCCTCGCGCAGCAGGCGCTCTCCCGACTCCGTCAGGGTCAGCCCCCGCGTGCTGCGCTGGAACAGGCGCACGCCCAGGTTCGTCTCCAGCCGGGCGACGTTCTGGCTGACGGCTGCGGGCGTCAGCCCCAGCGTGCGAGCGGCGGCGGAGAAGCTGGAGGCTTGGGCGCTGCGGATGAACGATTCCAAAGTGACGAGCGTCTCCATGGTGGAGGACCTTAAAGGCCGCCGGGTTCGCTTTAAAGATCATCTTTAAAGTGATTCAGCAGACTGCCGGCTACCGCGGTGAGCGGCCCGCCGGCATTGTTCTCTCCATCAGCAACCCGGTGCGGTGCTGACGCCGAAACGCAGAGCCGCAGGTCCGCCCGTTGGGGTGGGCCGCTGCCTCTGCGATGACCAATCCTCACTGTCTTTGGAGCTCCACCATGAATGCCCCCCGTAACCCGAAGGCCGGTATCGACGCTCTGCTCTCTCCTGACAACTGCGCGCTGATCCTCATCGACCATCAGCCCTTCCAGTTCGCCGGCCTGCGCAGCCACGACTCCCAGACCATCATCAACAACGTCGTGGGTCTGGCTCGTGGCGCGAAGCTGTTCAACGTGCCGACGCTGCTGACCACGGTGCTCGAGGAGCGCGGCGGGCTCCTCCTCAAGCAACTCCAGGACGTCTTCCCGGAGCAGAAGCCCATCAACCGCACCTTCATCAACACGTGGGAGGACCCCCGCGTCATCGACTGGGTGAAGAAGACGGGCCGGAAGAAGATTGTCATGGCCGCGCTGTGGACGGAGATCTGCCTCGCGATGCCGGCCATCCACGCGCTCGGCGAGGGCTACGAGGTCTACATCGTCACCGACGCCTCGGGTGGCGTCTCCGTCGAGGCGCACGAGGTGGCCATCCAGCGCATGGTCCAGGCCGGCGCCGTGCCCATCACCTGGTCGGTCTTCGCCTCGGAGCTCCAGCGGGACTGGGCGCGCGAGGCCACCGTGCCCGGCCTGGCGAAGCTGCTGGTGGACCACATGGGCAACGTTGGCACCAGCTTCACGTGGGAGCAGCAGCTGCTCAACACGCCGCATTCCAATCGCTGAGGCGCGGCATCCCGGGGCACCCCGTGAGGAGTTCATCATCCGCGAGGCCACCATCCTGGGCGACGACGTGTCGGAGATCATCACCTTCGAGCCCCAGACCCAGGTGTCCTTCCACCAGTTCAAGGAGCCTCGCGAGGGCGTCATCGTCAACAGGAGCACGGCTACAAGCGGGCTCTGCTCTCGACCCTGCGCGGACTCGGGCGCTCGTCCAGGAAGGTCGGCTCTAACAGCTGTTCACCTGGAGGGCTGGAGCCCCGCGGCGCGCACGGCGTCCCGGAGGATTCCTCGAAACCAGAGGTGCTTCGGATCTCGCTCGTGCCCTGGGTGCCACGCCAGCTCCATCCTGATGGCGGGCAGCGCGAAGGGAAGGGTTCGCACGACGAGCTCCTGCTCCCGGGTTCGAGCAAGGGCGAAGCTACGCGGAAGGACCGTGATGCGGTCCTACTCCCGCGGCGAGTCTAGGAGGACGGCACCTTCATCGCGGCCAACACGCCGGCCGCGGCCAGGACATGGAAGGAGATGAATAAGAAGTCCATGGCGACGTTCGTCCAGAAGCCGAACCGCAGGGGGTCCGGCTCCCAGAGAATGTCGTAGGCCGCCTGGATGCCCAGCACGACCAGGAAGGTGAGGACGAGCAGCGTGGCGCCCAGCACGGCTGCATAGAGCAGGGGGCGTCCCCTCCGGAGCAGGCGGGGAATCCACAGCCCATGGTTCGCGTAGACCGCAAGCGCGGAGCAGCCCACGAGCAGGGTGGTCGCGATCACCAGCAGGGGAAGACTGGCCTGGTTGTTCCGGGAGATGAAGGCCCAGACCGCCCAGATGATTCCCCAGGCGAGCAGGTGCGTTCGAGCCCTGGGTTCTCGGGTGCTCATCGCGAGGGGCGGCTCTCGCTGGAGAACAGGGGCCGCTCGCGCTGGATGAGCTCGGTGAGGATGTGGAGCGTGGCGCGCACGCGCGCATCTTATTGCCGTTCCAGGGCTGCGCGGGAGCGGGACGAAAAGGTAGACAGCCCCGTGTCTGGTTCATCGGAGCACCCCCCACGAGGCCTGCGACGCCGCGGTCGTGGCCCTCTACCGGCAGGATCTCTTCCCCCCAGCGGCGCGAGTGAAGCAGATCACAGCGGAGCCTGTGGGGGCTCCGTATCATGCGCAGTACGTCTGAGCGGGTGAACCCCCGAGGTCACATGTCGATCCATCAAGGCTCCATCCATGCGGTCATGTCACTGCTCGTCATGAGCCTGCTGTGGGTGTCGATGGCGAGCGAGGCGCGCGACACCACGCCAAAACTCGAGAAGGCTCCGAATGCGTCGGTGGAGACCATCCTCTCCGGGTTCGCCGAGCTACCACCGGACGTCGATGCCTTTCCCAATCAGTCCAACATGGATCTCTACGCGTGGCGTGAGTTCATCGCGTTGAACTGGCCTGCGGCCCCTGGCACTTGCGAGCCGGATAGGAGTCGCACTTTTCTTGATACAAAGGGCCCGAGGGTCTGGGAGACCTGGCTCCAGCCGTCGGACGTATTCGTCCCACCGGGAGAAGCACCGGCCCGGTGGTGCTCTGCGCGCGAGGAGCGCGCCCGCCTGGGAAAGATCCAGCAATCCGTGGGCGGCGTGCTGGTGGACCAGAATGGCCGCTTCGTTCGCTACGAGGTGCGGCTGAACGAGGACGCATACAACTATCTTCTTGCCAACAACCTCTGGAACAAGGCCGGCCAGCGAGAGGCAACCATCAACCTGCCGGCGGGCCCCGACGACAAGTTTTGCAAGGACCAATCCTGCGGTCCGGTGGGAACTGTCGAGGTGAAGGCCGCGTGGAAGGTTCTGGGCCAGGGCGATGACCCGAGCCGTTTCTATACCATCGAGGCGGAAGTCTATAACGATGACCTGGTGCCACCTACGGCCAGTCCCGATCCGAATCCGGTGACGCTTGGACTGGTGGGCCTCCACATCGCCCACAAGACCGCCAGCCAGCGAAGCTGGCTCTGGGCTACCTTCGAGCATGTGGATAACGTCACGAAGTCCTTCAACAACCCGGACTGCCCGGAGACGCCTTCCTACACCCCGAACCCGCCGCGTCCGTGCACCACCCGCTGCTGCGCTCCCAACGCCCCCACCGCCGCCAAGGACCCCGAGACGAAGACCTATGTGGAGCTGGACCCCTTCGGTCAGCCACTTCACCGGCCCACCCAGGTGACGCGACTGCGCGGCCCCTCCAGCCAGCGGCTGAACAAACACTTCAAGGTGCTGTTCGGAAATTCGCCTTGGAGCAACTACGAGCTCATCTCCAATCAGTGGATGGGCATCAATCCGCAGACGCCTACGCCGACCTATCTGGCCAACACCGTGATGGAGACCTTCATCCAGGGGCAGCATCCCGCCAGCGACGGAATCCCTGCCTATCCCGCTCCGGGCTACAATCCATTCTCCACCAGGACCAGCTCCAGTTGTATCAAGTGTCACAGCGTGGCCAAGACCACGAGCGGCAGGTCGGCGGATTTCAGCTTCCTCTTCTCCGGGGCGCAATGACCGTCTGGCTCGCGCCTTCTCCCTCACTCGCGGCATCGCGGTAACAGACCTGTCTCACCAAGGAGATGAACCCGTATGTTTTCCAGAGCCGAGCTCGTTGAGCAACTGGAGTACAGTGGCACTGACGTGACGGAGCTGAAAACGCTGGTTCCCCCGGCCCAGCAGGAAGCCAGCAGCGTCCGGCCCCCCGTCAGTGTCCCCGTCTTCCAGGCGGTCTACTCGAACCAGAAGCTCATGGTGACCTGCCAGGCCGCGCCGTGGAATCCCTCTGACTACTCCATCTCGGCCCTGCTGACGTGGGCCGCGAACCCCGAGACACGCAATGTCTACTGCTCTGGTTACACCATGGCGAGCAACACGGCCTATCCGGCGGGAACGAGCCTTCAGGTCAACACCTATACTCAACTGTTCGACCCCTTGCAGGACGGCGGGTCCGTGACCATCAACTACTTCGGCTTCATCACGGACAAGCAGGGCAGGTCGTATTACTTCGAGGGTTCGAAGACCGTCTCTGTCGGCTAGCCGCGAGGGCTCAGCCCCAGAGAGAGAAACGGCACTCGAAGTAGGGATACGTCTTCACGGTGATGGGCTCGTTGGGCCGGCAGACCAGCTTGAGACCGATGGTTCGGCACAGCTTGCTCGGCCAGCGATCCCCCTCGAGCACCACCCGCTCGCTCCCCGACCACGCCAGGACGGCGTCGCGCTTGCCGGGCGTGCACACGCCTTGCTCCACCATCCGCTGGAGCACCTCGTGCACCCAGCTCACGTTCGTGTCGGCGGGGAGTGGCAGCGACAAGCCGATCGTCGGGGCGATGCCGTCTTCTCCCGCGTCGACGTTGATCTCCACATAGCCCAGGTGGGGGAGCCAGTCCCTCAAGAGCACCTCCACCTGCGAGCGAGGACCAGGCCAGCCAATCCCTTCCAGGTACGTCCCCACCTGCTCCCGGGGCAGACCGATCACCAGCCGTACCGCCTCCGAGCCGCGGCAGTCGAGAGGCGCAACGTGCTCGACTTCCGCTGACTCGGGGAGGAGCTCGAAGCAACGCGAGACGGTGTGCCGGACGGCGGGGAGGACCTGCCTACCCCGGAGAACCTCCAGGGCGTGCCAGGCGAGCTCTCGTGAGGACTCCACCTGCTGGCGGTGCGAGCCCCGGCGGGCGGACGGGCCGCTCGAGAGATCCTCTTGGATGCAGACGAAGGGGAAGGGCCGGGGTACCTCGGAAATGGGCCCGACCACGTCGTACTCGAGCCAGAAGATGGGGACCCGAGACAGCGGCGACCGCGCCGAGAGCCACTCCCGGGAGAAGGCTCGCACGCCGTCCCAGAGTGAGCCGGGTAGTCGCTCCCGGGTGCACTCGAGCCCCTCGGCCAGCGCCTTCGGTCCTCCGTCGCTCCGCATGCAGCAGACCATGAAGTCCACCCGCGAGGCGCCCTCTTCCAGGCGGCATTCCAGCGCGAGCCCACCCGAGATCATGGGCAACATCCGGGCTATCGCCGAGACGTGTGCCAGCGCCTCCCCCGAGAACAGCTCGGTGGAGTGCGCCTGTCCCAGGCGGCTCAGCAGATGATCGATATGGACGATCATGGGGTCTCGCGTTCAGGTGATGGTGAACGCATCCGGCATGAGCCCGTACCACCCATCCGGATTGGACACCGTGACCGAGTACCTGCCCGGCCGTGCACCGGCAGGAATGTTCAAGCTCGCGGTCAGCACCGAGTTCCGTGCTTCTGGATTGGTCACGCTGGTCGTCATCGCAAGGTAGTTCACCTGATCTATCTGCAACGTCGCGAACGCCCCGGAGGCGAAGTAGTCCCCCGTGATCTTCAGGGTGACGTTCGCGCCGGGCGCACCCACCTGCGGATTGACCGCGGTGACGGTGACCCCGCCCTTGAGCCACACCGCTGCGAACAACTCGGTGTTCTGGAGCTCGTTCCCGATGAGCTCAAGCACCTTTCCACGATCTCCACTGACCATGGCGGCCCGCTGCTCCGCGGTCAACCCTGCCTGCTCCATGGTGGCGTCATGGTTGTTGGTGAATTTCCGCTGCAGCTCCGGATCCCGCAGCAGGTCCGCGATGAATTGTAACAGCATCATGAACGCCCCTCCGTGTCCCAGAGTCCGGCTGGCGACTCCGCGGCCACTCCTGACTGTTTCGTGTGCAGCGTGCTCGACGGGGCGGAGATGCTATCAAATCGTACCTGGCGATACAGGATGATCCGACAGCGCTGCCGGAGCGCGGCAGCGCCTACCGTGAGAGACTGGGAGCCAGCATGGCCGCCCACTGTCGGGGACGCTTGATGCCTTCTTTCTCGAGCTCGGCCGAGGCGGTCAGCACCAGCGCTCTGCCTTCATCCCCTCCCACCAGCTCGCCCTTCCACAAGAGGGCGCAGGCCTCGTGGGTGGACATACCGGCGGACCGGTAGCCCTCGATGGCCGCCGACAGCAGGGCGAGCGTCTCGTCAGTCTGGCCGCGCTGGTGTGCAACCCCCGCCCGGAGCAGGCGAGCCAGGGGCTGGGCATCCCGGCGCATCTCACGCTCCAACATGGCCGCGTCCTTCTCCACTCGGGTGAGCAGTTCCCGCTTCCGGCCGGGTTCCTCCGCGGCCAATCCCAGCGCGCTCTGGGCGCGGAGGGCGTGGAAGTCCATTCGGCTGATCTGCGCGCGCATCATGTGGCCCTTCTCCAGGGCGGGCCAGAGCTCCTCGAGCCGCTTCCAGGTGTCCCCGGGCCGACCCCGGTACAGGTCCACCTGGCACTCCCTCAGGCTGGTATAGCCTTGCTGGATGGCCCCCAGCCGGGACCAGCCGGCCATGGCCTCGTAAATGCGCTGGAGGGCGGCCTCGGGCTCGTCGTGCGCGAGCAGGCAGTGAGAGATGAAGAAGGAAGCCATCACGCTGGAGTACGAGTCACCGAGCTCGGCGGCCACCCGATGCCACTCCGCTGCGCGCTGGGACAGCTCTGCCATCCGGCGCTGCAGATCGAGGAGCTGGCATTCCAGCAGGCGCCCGACGTTGGTCTCCCAGATCACGTCCACTCCGTGCTGCCGGAGCAGGCGCATCCCGGTGTCCACGTGCGCCATCCCGCCGCCCCAATCACCCAGGACGAGCGAGTGCGCGGCTTGATAAACCTCGGCGAAGCCAATCAGCGCCGGGTGCTGTAATTGCCGGGCGAGCGCCGCCCCCTGCTCCAGATACCGGACGCCCTTGCGCACCGAGTCCGGTTTCCCCTCCCATATCTGGATGGGCCCGAAGGCGATGAGCGACCGGGCGATCCGGGAGGGCTCCCCCGAATCGAGCGCCAACCGCAGACTTTGGAGCTGGAAGCCGGCGGCACGGATCCAGTCCACGCTCGCCAGCGCCTTGCCGAGCGACCAGCCCAGGTCGATTCGCAGGACCTGCTCGGGGGAGAGTGCCCCCCGACTCTTGCCGGGCTCCATGCCCCGCACCTGCAAGCGGAGCAGCTGCCACATCAGATGCGCCAGGGCGCCCGCCGAGCTCTTCCCATACGTGAGGGGTACCTGGGAGAGCATCGGCTGCAGGAGCGACTGTCCTTCATCGATCCGGCCGCTCAGCATGTAGTTCTCGATGGCGCGGCGCTGCAGCTCCAGCATCTCCCGGGGCTCGCCACCCGTTTGGGCCAACTCCAGGAAGAGCACCGCGGCCTCGGCGCCCCGGCCCGCGTTGGCCAGCGCCTCGGCACGGTGCAGCTTCAGCGAGCGCAGCGTTCCAAGCTCCGGAGCGGGTGAGCCTCCGCTCCACTCGATGGCGGACCCGAAGAGCTCCGCCGCATGGTTGAAGGCAAGTGCCTGATTGGCCCGCTCCGCGGCTCGGAATGCGTGGAGGGCCGCGCTGCGAAGATTCCCCGCCCCGTGGTGGTGTATGGCCAACAGCTCCGGATCCGAACCGGGCCGGGTTTCGAGTGCATGGGCGAGCCGACCATGATGGGCGGCGAGCTTGGAGGCCTCCAACTGCCCCACCACGCCCTCGCGGATTCGGTCGTGAGAGAGCTCCAGGATGGCGCGTTCCCCGCTCCGAATGCGCAGCAGGTTGTGCGCGCGCAGCAGCACGACGGTGGAGAGGAGGGCGTGCTGGCTCTCGGCTGCATCGAAGAGCAGATCCTGGCCGGTGGGTCTGCCGGCCACCGCGAGGAGCTCCAGCAGGTGGCGTGCCTCGTCCGGAAGTTGGCGGACGCGGCGGCCAAGGACCTCGCGGAGCGAGCTGCCCTCGGGGGAGTCGGCAAGGGAGGTGGGTGTGCGGGACAGCTCCTCGATGAAGAGCGGGTTGCCTCGGGACTCCGCGGCGATCTTCTCGGCCTTCTGGCGGGCCTCAGGTGAAGACGCGCCCAGGTGGTGCATCGCGAGCCGCACGGCGGTGTCCGGGGAGAGTGCTCCCACCTCGAGCTCATACCGGGCCATCTTCCAGGTGGCGCCCCCCAGCAGCCGCTCGAGCTCGAGCAGGAAGGGGCTGCGCTTCTCCTCTCCAGCGCGATAGCTGGCCACGAGCAGCAGCGGGGGCGCGTCGTTGGAGAGCAGCTCGGCCAGGAATCGCGCGCTGTCCACGTCGCCCCACTGCAGATCATCCAGGCAGAGCACCACGGAGGTGCGCTGGGAGATGTGGCGGAGCAGCTCCCGGAGCGCGGCCACCGCCTGTTGGCGGCCCTGGAGCTGGGACGAGGGCTCGGCGGGCCGCAGGGTATTGGGCAGGAGCTCCTCGTTCAACCGCAGAACGGGAAACAGGCGCGTGAGGCTCTGGAGCTCGGGGGTGATGAGCTCGCGGGCCTGGGAGCGCGGGAGCAGGAGCAGATAACGCCCCAGGGCATCCATGAGGCTGTCCAGCGCCTTGTATGGAACGGACTCGCGCTCGTAGCAGCGCCCCAGCAGGGCGGCCACGCCGCGCGAATAGAGCGAGTCCACGAAGGAGCGGAGCAGGGTGCTCTTACCCATGCCGGGCTCGCCGCGCAGGTTCACCAGGGTGAGGGTGCCCGCACTGCTGCGCTGCAATGCCTGCGTCAACACCCCGAGCTCCTGCTCGCGCCCGACGAGCACCTGGGCAGGCCCCATGGGGACGATGCTCCCCTGCCGGAGGAACTCGCCGCGACCCGGGGCGACACAGGCCATGAGGTCCTCGTAGCCGGCTCGCTGGCGCGGGTCCGGATGGAGCAGGCGCAGGCAGAGCGCTGCCAGCTCCGTGGGGATTCCCTCCACCAGGCTGGAGGGATCTATCGGCCCCTGTCTCTGCTGGGCGAGGCGGGCGTCCGACGGACCGTTGAACGGCCGCCTGCCGACGAGCACCTCGAAGAGCATGACCCCCACGCTGTACCAGTCGCTGGCCGCGGAGGTCTGCTCCCCCGCCCACTGCTCCGGTGCCATGTACGGCGGGGAGCCAGCGAACTCATCCGGGGTGGCCTCCGAGGGCACCGGCAGCAGCTCCTTGGCGAGCCCGAAGTCGAGCACCACGACGCGGCCAGACGGCGTGATGATGACGTTGGAGGGTTTGAGATCCCGGTGGACGATTCCCGCGGTGTGCAGCGCCTGGACTCCCTGGGCGAGGTGGAAGAAGGCAGAGCGCAGGCGCTCCAGATTGCCCGAGAAGGCACGGAGCGCCTGCTCCTTGTTCCTGAAGGAAAAAGCCTCCGTCGACTTGTCCGAGGGGTAGTAGGTGGTGGTCTCGGAATCCGCCTCGACCTTGCGCATGGTGACCGTGGGCTCGTCTGGCGCGAGCGAGCTCGTCTCCGCCGGGACCGGGTACTTGTCGGTGCTGGGTCCGGAGAGACCGGTGCCACGGACGTAGTCACCGAAGTGACTGCCCTCGACGTACTCCATGGTGAAGAACCACTGCTCGCCCTCCGAGTGGAGCTCGTACAGGGTGACCAGGTTGGGATGCGCCCTGTCCGCGAGCAGGCGGAACTCCTGCTTGAAGCGGTACAGCACGGAGGGCCGAAGCTCATTGAGGAGCTTGAGCGCCACCACGGTGTTGTAGTGCTTGTCGAACACCTCGTAGACGGAGCCGAAAGCCCCCGAGCCGAGAGGGCGACGGACCTGGAAGCGGGAATTGCCGTCGAACGCCACCTTCGCCGTGTTTCGCAACTTGGGTTCCTCCTTGGACGACAGGGAAGGGAGGACTGCGGTGCGGGAATCCCCTGGGCAGCAAGGAGCGAAAGCCTAGCAAGCTATCGTGCGGACCGCAGCCCCGCTGGCCATGGCGGGACATCATGACACCTTCTTAGCCCTGGGAAGGAGGGTCCGCCTGTCTGGGAGTTACAGGCCTTCACAAAACGTCTGGTACCGCCGCACCTTGAGGCAGATGGAGGTTTCCGATGCCAACGCCTACCGAGATCGATACGAGCTTCCTTCAACTCACATCCCTGGGCCTGCCCCGCGTGCTGCACAAGGGCTCGCGTGGCCCGCTGGTCACGGAGCTGCAACGCAGGCTGATCGCCGCCGGCTTCAATCCCGGCCCGACGGATGGCTTCTTCGGCGCGCAGACGGAGGACGCGGTGCAGTCCTTCCAACGGGGCCGGGGAATGAACGTGGACGGCATCGTGGATTCCGACACCTGGCACGAGCTCGGAGTCCACTTCCAGTCTCCGGAGCGGGAAGCGCCCGAAGGCCCGGGCCTCTCCGTGGAGCAGCTGCGGACCCTCATGCCCAACTGCTCGGAGATGCGAGCCACCGAGCTGCTGCCGCATCTCAACAAGGCGATGACCGAGGCGGACATCACGACGCCCCAGCGTCAGGCGGCCTTCCTCGCCCAGCTCGCCTTCGTGAGTGGCCAGCTCAACCTCCTCGAGGAGCCGGATTCAGGCGAGCAGTACGAGGGCCGGGAAGACCTGGGGAACGTGCAGCCTGGAGACGGCCCTCGCTACAAGGGCCGCGGTCCTCTCCTGCTCACGGGCCGGGCGAATTACCGTGCCGCCGGCAAGGCGCTGGGGATCGACTTGGAGAACAACCCCGAGCTCGCCGCGAACCCCGAGGTGGGTTTCCGCGTGGCGTGCTGGTACTGGACCAGCCGTGACCTCAACGCCGTGGCGGATCAGGGGGACTTCCAGGAAATCACCCGCCGCTACATCGGGCGCGACTCCGTGCTGCCAAGGCACATGGTCTTCTATCAGCGCGCGCTGACCATGCTCGCCCATTAGACGCCGGCTGCGCAGCGGCCATCCTACGAGCCCCCTCTGGCCCTTGGGCTCCCGTGGCGACCAGGCGGGGCTCTAGATGCCGTTGAAGCCTGGCCGCGCGGTGAATCCGGTAGCCAACAGGGTGGGGTTAGCGGAAATCCCACTTCTGGTTCGAGGTGCCGGTGCAGGTGTAGATGCTCAGCTTGGCGCCGTCGTTGGCGTTGAACCCCTCGATGTCCACGCACTTGTCGGCGAGGTAGCTGACCAGGTCACCCGCGGGGCTCAGCGTGAAGTCCTGGGCGCGGTTGCCATTGCAGTAGGCGAGCTGGATGCGGGTGCCGTTGGCCGTCGAGGCCCCAGCCACGTCCATGCACAAGCCACCAATCTTCAGCCGGGCGCCGTCCCAGGTGAACCTCTGGGCGTTGGTGTTATTGCAGGTCCACATCTGAAGCTGGACGCCATCGGCGAAGTTGGCATTGGGTACATCGATGCACTTGCCGTTCATCCGCGAGACGAACGACCCGGTGCTGCCGCCGCCGCCGCTCGTGACGAGCGAGAGGCCATAGGCGTTGAGGATGGGGTTGACGGGCTGGAAGAACGTCCGGGGAGGGTTGCCGTTGGCGCAGCCGCCCGCGATGCCCGAGGTCACGCCCTGCGCCTGGTTGCCGGAGAGGACCGCGCCACCCGAGTCACCGGGGTCGGCGCACGCGTCGGTCGTGGACAGGCCATAGACGGGGCCAGCGGAGTAGTTGACGGTGACGTTCGTGGCCAGGAGCGTTCCGCACCGCCAGCCGGTCGTGTTACCGGAGCGGCAGATGGACGCGCCGATGCTGGCCGGGTTGGAGCCCTGAACCAGGACGTTGCCGTTGTTGTGGTTGTACACCCAGGGCTGCGGCGTCCACGAGGAGTTGGTTGCCACCCACGCCCAGTCATTGCCGGGCCAGACCGACGCCCGGACGGTGCCCATGGCCTGCCAGTTGTGGCCGAGGGTGGGGATGCCCGCACCGCCACAGTGTCCCGCGGTGACGAAGCCGCCGCGCACGGAGAAGCCGACCGAGCAGGCGGAATAGGAGCCACCGGCACCGGTGCCGGTGAAGTAGACCTCGCCGCCGCGCACGTCGTATGCCGGGCGCGGGGCCTGGGCGGAGTGCTCCACGCGGAGCGCCCCGTCCTTCGCGCCGCTGCTCAGGGCGGCAAACGACTGGGCGCGCGAGGCCATCAGGCTCGTGTTGTTCTCGGCCAGCACCACCACGCTGTTGGAGGCGACGTCCACGTACCAGGCGTAGACCGAGTCGGGCGCGTTGTGGGCGTTGCGGTTCAGCTCCTCCATGATCTGATCCAGCCGCGCCTTGCTGTGCTTGACGAGCCGGGGCTCGGCTCCGGCTCGGCGAACGCGCGCGGCGCTGGCCTCATCGGTGACGCCGACGATGAGCTGGGTGCCCTCCTCGTTCAACCAGGCTCCGCCGAAGCTGTCGCCCAGCTGCTCACGCAGGCCCCGCTCCAGGGAGGGCGCCTTCGCCTCGAAGTTCAGCCGGCGCATCAACTGCTCCTCGGTGCCCTTCAGGTCTCGGCGCATTGCGTTAAGCATGTCCGGCGACACTTCTGGTGCGGTCACGCTCTTGCCGGCGGAAGCGGCCTCGGCGGTGGTCGGCAGGCCGTTCAGGGTGGCGATACTGGCGAACAACGCCGTCACGGTGGAGAGCGCGTTGAGCTTTGTATTCTTCATGTTTGTATTTCCCTGCGGGCGAAGCCGCCTCGACCGCGCCGCTTGAGTGGCGCTCGGTGAGGGGCAAGACTGCAGTGGATTATGGAACAACAATCTCGAAGCTAGCAAGCAAAACGTGCGAATCATGGAATCTTGAGAAGGCCTGGATTCCAGAAAGCGTCGGCTGGATGCCATCGGAAGGCGCGGTCGATTTATTTAACCCGAAAAAAGGCAAACCTTCCTCTAGTCCTTCGGGAGCAGTGCGCCGGGATGTTTCAACGAGGCCAGAGGAGCCAGATGGGGCTGACACCGCCTGAAGGCAATCGCATGCACACTCGAGCACGGAGGAACCGAGACGCTAGCGTTCAAGCTCAGCGATGACAGCTGCTCGCCCGCGACGCGGGCCTGTGACGCGCGGCCCGGGGCCGGACTCGCTGCTTCCGGCCCCGGCTACTGCCCTAGCGGACCCAGGAGACGTTGCTGATGGTGAACTTCGAGCCGTCCTGCTTCTCCGCGTTCGTGTAGGGCGAGTACACGCGCGTGGAGAAGGTGTTCGCGGCGGTGTCGATCTCGATCAGCCGCGTCGGGTTCGTCGTCGAGTCATGGTAGGTCGTCAGGATCTGGTAGAGCTTGTTGCCCTGGGTGCCGGTGGCCTCGCGATAGGCCGAGGTGCCCACGTGGCCGGAGAAGATGAACCGCACGTTGGGGTACAGCTTGAGCGCGTTGTCGAACACGTACTGGGGGCTGTTGTTGCCATAGCCCCCGTTGCTCTGCTCGATGCTGCCGCTGCTTGTCTGGTGCGAGTGGGTGATGACGATGACATTGTGGTTGGGGTGCTGGGCCAGCACCGTCTTTGCCCAGTTGACCGCGCCCGTGCGGGCCCACAACTCCAGGTTGAGCACGAGCCAGTTCAGGCCACCCGCCGTGAACGTGTGATAGGCGTTGTCGCTCTTCCCCGTCTCGTACACGCCAGCGAGCGCCTTGAACCGCGTCGTCGGGAAGTACGTGTTGAACGTGGTGGTGTTGCGCAGGTTGGTGTTCACGTTACCGGGGCAGGCACCGCCGCCCGTGCAGGTGGCCGCCGTGTCATGATTTCCAATGGCGAGCGCGAAGGGCATTCCGGCGGTTTCCAGCCGCTTGAGCGCATTGCTGGCGCGCTCGTACTGGATGTGGTCGGGCGTGTCCCAGTTCATCAGGTCGCCGGTCTGCACCACGAAGCGGATGTCGAGTGCGGACTTGTTGTCGGCGAGCCACTGCATGCGGTGGTCGATGAGGGTCGAGTTGTTGACGACCTCGTTCTGCGTGTCCGGGATGACGACCAGGGTGAACTTCGTGTCGACGGGCTGGGTGGAGGAAGGCGCGGCGTAGAGCTTGATGCCCTCGTCGACCCACCCGGCGGCGCTCAGGCTGTTGCGCTCGGCCTCGGTGGTGGCGAAGCGGTGCTTCTTGAGCGTCGTGTGGGAGTAGCGGTACACGGGGACGAGGCACGGAGCCGCCGTCTTCGAGGCGTAGAAGCCGATGCCCTCGTCGGTGGTGAAGCCTCCCGTGCTCACGAGGTTCTGCTTCTCCGTCGCGTCGATGGTCCAGAAGTGCTCGCCCCGGCTCGGGCTGTAGATGCGGTAGACGGGGGACAGCCCCGTCCCCGTGGCGCGGGTGGCGTGGAAGGCCACGCCGCGGTCATCGGTGTAGCCGTAGGTGGTATTGGCGTTGGCCGCCTCGTTCGCGTTGGTCGTGTAGAGGCTGTCACCCGTCGTCGGCCGGATGCGGTGATACACGGGGGCGCTCAGGGCGGCGCAGTCCAGCGCGGACTCGACGGAGTCGAGCTCGGGCGCCTCGGCCGGGATGCCTTCGCCACAGGCGGAAAGCGCGCCTGCCAAGGCCAGGGATGTGACGAATCTGAGAGTCCTCAAGGGTGTCTCCTTCTAAGGGGGGTTATGAGGAAGAGGGGCTGGCTCGGCCGCCATCTCAAAAAAGTGGGGCTGGATGCTCCCGGCATCCCACCCAGCCAGGCCTCGTGCGGCCGATGTGGGTGGCGGAGGTGGGCGGGCGTCCGTGACCCGATTTTCGCGGTCAGGTCCGAAAACGGCCAGACAGGGGCGGGCCACCACGCTACGAAAGCCCCGTGATGAACACGCTGGAAGCCGAAACCTGTTACCGAGCCCTGTCCGCGCGAGACCGGCGCTTCGACGGACTCTTCTTCGTCGGAGTGTCGACGACGGGCATCTACTGCCGGCCGGTGTGCACGGCGAGGACGCCCCGTCAGGAGCGGTGCGCCTTCTACCGGACGGCCGCAGAGGCCGAAGGGGCGGGGTTCCGCGCGTGCCTCCTGTGCCGCCCCGAGCTGGCTCCGGGCAGTGCGCCGGTGGACTCCGTGCCCAGGCTCGTCGCAGCCGCGGTCTCTCGCATCGAGGGGGGATTCCTCAACGAGTCCTCAATCGATGAGCTTGCATCGGAGCTGGGCGTCACCAGCCGGCACTTGCGCCGGGCGATGGAGACCGAGCTCGGCGTCTCACCTGTGGAGTTGGCCCAATCGAGGCGGCTCGCGCTGGCCAAGCAGCTCCTGCAGGACACGTCGCTTCCGCTGGCAGAGATTGCCTTCGCCAGTGGCTTCCAGAGCGTCCGGCGCTTCAACGCGCTCTTCCAGTCGCGCTTCGGCAGGCCACCCTCGGAATTGCGGCGCAGGGGGAGCGAGGGGGAGGGCGCACGCTCGCTCGTCCTCCGGCTGGACTACCGCCCGCCGCTCGACTGGGAGCAGATCCTACGATTCCTGCGTGGACGGGCCATTCCGGGGGTCGAGCACGTGGGGGACTCCGACTACCGGCGCACGGTGCGCCTGGGTGGAAGGACAGGCTGGCTCGTCGTCCGGCACGATCCCAAGCGCCCGGCGCTGCTGGCCGAGGTCTCGCTCTCGCTGGCGGGCGTGCTGATGCAGGTGGCCTCGCGGTTGCGTGCGCTGTTCGACCTCGACGCGCAGCCGGAGGTCATCGCGGAGTGTCTCGGGCGCGACGAGCTTCTCGGGAAGTG
Source organism: Archangium minus (assembly GCF_044360475.1). NCBI lineage: Bacteria > Pseudomonadati > Myxococcota > Myxococcia > Myxococcales > Archangiaceae > Archangium > Archangium minus. The sequence continues at coordinate 9,477,075 of NZ_CP043494.1, read as the reverse complement.
GGTGCGGGTCCACCCGGGCCTGCGTGTGCTGGGGGCCTTTGATCCCTTCGAGATGACGGTGCGTGCCATCCTCGGACAGCAGGTGTCTGTCCGGGCAGCGACCACGCTGAGCGGGAGGCTCGTCGCGCGCTTGGGCGAGCCCGTCGACAGTCCGCATGCGGAGTGCTCACGGCTCTTCCCCCTGCCGGAGACGCTGGCGGCGGCGACGGAGGGCGACATCGCGACGCTGGGAATGCCCGGTGCGCGCGCGAGGAGCCTCCTGGCGGTGGCGCGGGCTGTCGCGGAAGGCTCCGTGCGGTTGGATCGGCACGCCGACGTCGACAAGACGATGGCGGGACTCGAGGCGCTGCCGGGCATCGGGGCCTGGACGGCGCACTATGTCGCGATGCGGGCCCTGCGCTGGCCCGATGCCTTCCCCGCGAGCGATCTCGGTATTCGCAAGGCGCTCGGGGGGGTCACGGCGAAGGCTGCCGCCGAGCGTGCCGAGGCTTGGCGGCCCTGGCGCTCCTACGCGGCGATACACCTCTGGACTTCTCTCTCCGAAGGAGCAGGCGGATGACGCTGTACACCACGACGATGAAGAGCCCCGTGGGCCCCCTCCGGCTCTACGCCACGGAAGGAGCGCTCACGGCCATTTATATGGAGAACCACAAGGGAGCGCCGGTGCTCGTCGCGAGTGAGCGGGAGGACCACCCGGTACTCGAGGCCGCGCGACGCCAGTTGGAGGAGTACTTCGCGGGCGAGCGCATGTCCTTCGATGTTCCGCTCGATCCGGTCGGGACGCCCTTTCAGAAGAGCGTCTGGGCGTTGCTCCGGGAGATTCCGTTGGGCGTCACTCGGTCTTACGGAGAGCTTGCACGCTGCCTCGGAAGGGCGAGCGCGGCGCGAGCCGTGGGGGCCGCGAATGGGAGGAACCCCATCTCCATCATCGTCCCGTGCCATCGGGTCGTGGGCACGGACGGGAAGCTCACCGGGTACGCGGGGGGCGTGCCCACCAAGCAGTGGCTGCTCGAACACGAGCAGCGGATGCAGGCCCGGCCTCGGGTCGCAGGTGGGTGAGGGGAGGGCGGAAAAGCGAAGGGCCCGGAACCGATGCGCGGCTCCGAGCCCTTTGGCTTCAACTCCGAGCGCTCTGGCTCAGATGTTCCAGCGGATCATGCCCTGGAGCACGTTCTCCGTCTTGTTCTGGATGAGGTAGCGGTTGAAGGCGATCTGGTACTCGGCGCCGATGAGCAGCTTGTCCGGGGTGAAGGTAATGGTCTTGCCGAGGTCCCACAGGAGCTGGGGCTGAGCGAGGAAGAAGCGGTTGCCCTTCTGCAGGGGATCCCGCCGGTGCACGCCCTCACCGAAGAGGCCGAGCTGGAAGAAGCCGAGGAACTTGAAGTCCTGGCTGCCCAGCGAGAAGGACTTCTGCCAGGCGGCGCCCACCTGGAAGTCCACGCCGCGGAACATGTAGTCGTCGCGGACCACCGTGGTGGCCGTCACGAAGTCCATGCCCGGCACGGCGAGGTCCCACTGGATGCCGTAGTAGCTCAGCATGCCGAACTTGGCGACGTGCTCCGCCTCGTACTTGAAGGAGATGTTGGTGAGCGGACCCCAGTCCAGCTGCCGCTGCAGGAGCCGCTCGCTGAAGTACTTGCCCGACAGCGTCAGCGTGATGCCGCCGAAGAAGCCGCCCTTCTCGTTGAGGGTTGCCACGTCGGCGATGGCGCTGTTGAAGGGGCCGGTGATGTCGTAATAGAGGAACATCGTCCCGAACTCCCACGCCTGGAAGGCCTTGATGCTCAGCGTGGTACGGGAGCCCCCACCGTTGAAGTCCTTGTTGAAGCAGTCGACGGAGCCCCGGTAACGGCCGATGGCTCCGTTGTCATGGGCGATGTTGCTCTCGTCGCCCGTCCAGCAGGGGGCGTGCAGGAGTTCGAACCACACTCCGGCGGAGGCGTTGGACGACGACAGCAGGACGGCGAGAACGGCGACGAGGAACAGCGGCTTACGCGTCATGGGGGCTCCCCTCTGGTGCGTGCGCGTTCTCGATTGTCGGACAGCCGTCAGTCAAGTCCGGACTGTCACCCTCTCTTGACCAGGGGTGACCCCAGCCTGGGACGGCACGTGGATTCAGTGAAATCGCGAGTGAATCCGGGTACTTCGCCGTGCACAAGAAGAAGACGGGCGAGAGGTGGGCCGTGGCCCGGTGCCGCAACCCCTCCCGCTCCGTCGGCGTTTCTCAGCGCGAGGAGGGATCGCTCGAATCCTTCTTCGTCTCACGAATCCAAGACATCATCTCGCGAAGACGGCGGCCCACATCCTCGATGGGATGCTGCCGGCCCTGCTCGCGCAGCTTGTCGAACACCGGACGACCCGCCTGGTTCTCGAGGATCCACTCGCGCGCGAAGACGCCTGTCTGGATTTCCTTGAGGACCTTTCGCATCTCCGCGCGCACCGACTCGTTGATGAGGCGCGGTCCGCGCGTGTAGTCACCGTACTCGGCGGTGTCGCTGATGGAGTGGCGCATCCAGCCCATGCCGCCCTCGTACATGAGGTCCACGATGAGCTTGAGCTCATGCAAGCACTCGAAGTAGGCGCTCTCCGGCTGGTAACCCGCTTCCACCAGCGTGTCGAAGCCGGCCTGGACGAGCGCGGTGACACCCCCGCAGAGCACCGCCTGCTCACCGAAGAGGTCGGTCTCGGTCTCTTCCTTGAATGTGGTTTCCAGCAGGCCGGCTCGTGTCGTGCCCAGGGCTCGCGCGTAGGACATACCAAGCGCCTTGGCCTTGCCGGTGGCGTCCTGGTGCACCGCGATGAGCGCGGGAGTCCCCTTGCCCTCCTGGTAGAGGCGGCGCACCAGGTGCCCGGGTGACTTCGGGGCGATGAGCAGCACATCCACGTCCTCTGGCGGGCGGATCTGCCCGTAGTGGATGTTGAAGCCGTGGGCGAAGAACAAGGCTTTGCCCCGGGTGAGGTGGGGCGCGATGTCCGCGTCGTAGATCTGCTTCTGGGTCTGATCCGGGGCCAGGATCATGATGAGGTCGGCCCACTGGGCTGCCTCGGCCACGGAGGCCACCTTGAGGCCCGCTGCTTCGGCCTTGGCGCGCGAGCGGCTGGCCGCATGCAGCCCCACCCGCACCTCCACGCCGGACTCCTTGAGGTTGAGGGCGTGAGCGTGTCCCTGGCTGCCATAGCCGATGATCGCGACCTTGCGGGCGTGAATGGGCTCGAGGGAGGCATCCTTGTCGTAATAGATGGTGGTCATTCGTGCGGTCCTTGAGTGGGTGGGGTGGGGTGGGGCGGTACTAGGGAACTGCGGCCACCTTCCGCCGCTCGGCGGAGGGTGCCTGGGAGGTGGTCTCAGGTTGAGGGGGTCGCGTCATCGCGCCTTCGGAGGCCGAGGACACGAGGGCGGCGTACTTCGCGAAGACTCCCGAGGTGTAGCGGGGCGGAGGAGGGCGGAAGCCTCGCAGGCGCTCGGCGAGCTGCTCCGCGGTGAGGTCCACGGACAGCTGCCGGGCTTCGACGTCGATGGTGATGATGTCGCCGTCACGAACCGCCGCGAGCGGGCCGCCCACGGCTGCCTCGGGGGCTACGTGGCCCACCATCAGGCCGCGGGTGGCTCCGCTGAAGCGCCCATCGGTGAGGAGTGCCACGGAGTCGCCCAGGCCCTGGCCCACGAGCGCCGCGGTGACTCCCAACATCTCGCGCATGCCCGGGCCGCCGCGCGGTCCCTCGTAGCGGATGACCACCACAGCACCGGGCTGGATGCGGCGCTCCTTCACCGCCGCGAAGGCGTCTTCCTCGCGGTCAAAAACCCAGGCGGGTCCCCGGTGGTGGCTGCGCTCATGCCCCGACATCTTCACCACACAGCCTTCCGGGGCGAGGTTGCCATGCAGGATGACCAATCCGCCCGTGGAGCGGATGGGCTCGCTCAGGGGTCGGATGACTCGCTGTCCTGCCGGCTCGGAGGCGCTGACCGAGTACTCGGCCCAGGTGCGTCCCTCGATGGTACGGGCGCTCCCGTCCATGAAGCCGCCTGCGATCAACCGCTGGGCCAGCAGCGGCACACCTCCGGCACGGTCCATGTCCACCGCGGTGAAACGGCCGCCCGGCTTGAGATCTGCGAGGAGTGACGTGCGCCGGCTCACCTCGTCGAAGTCCTTCAGGGCGAGCGGCACGCCCATCTCCCCCGCCAGTGCGAGCAGGTGCAGTACCGCGTTGGTCGAGCCTCCTGTGGCCGCCACTGCCGCGATGGCATTGTCGAACGAGGAGCGCGTCACGACGTCTCGAGGACGCGCATCACGCTGGAGCACGTCCATGATGAGCTGGCCCGCGGCGACGCTCGCCGCGTCCTTGCGTGCATCCTCCGCGGGAATGGTGGCGTACCCCACCGGCGCAAGTCCGAGCATCTCGATGGCCAGTGCCATGGTGTTGGCGGTGTACTGACCGCCACAGGCACCAGCTCCCGGGCACGCGACGTTCTCGATCTCCGCGAGCGCCTCGCGCGACATCTTCCCGGCAGCCACCGCACCCACGGCCTCGAACATGTCCTGCACGGTGACGTCTTTGCCCTGGTAGCAACCGGGGGCGATGGAGCCGCCGTAGAGGATGAGCGAGGGGAGGTTCAGACGGAGCACCGCCATGGCAGCGGCGGGAATGGTCTTGTCGCAGCCCACCAGCGTCACCACGGCGTCGAACATGTGGCCGCGGCACATCAGCTCGATGGAGTCTGCGATGACCTCACGGCTCACCAACGAGGCCCGCATGCCCTCGGTGCCCATGGTCACCCCATCACTCACCGAGATGGTGTTGAACTCCATGGGTGTTCCGCCCGCGGCCCGGATGCCCTCCTTCACCTTCTCCGCAAGGCGGCGGAGGTGGAAGTTGCAGGGCATTGTCTCGGTCCAGGTGTTGGCCACGCCAATAAGGGGCTTGGAGAGATCCTCGTCGGTGAAGCCAATGGCCTTCAGCATGGCGCGTGCGGGCGCACGCTCGAATCCTTCGGTAATGGCGCGGCTGTTGTGGCGTGTGTCTCGAGGCATGAGGGCTCCTGAAAAGCCGTGAAGGAGAAGGGCGGCACGAACGCTCGTGCTCACTCACCAAGCCGGTCGATCACGGACCCGCCCACTTCCCGGGTTCCCGCGGGACGCGTGCTCGGGGCCGAGAGATCGGCGGTGAGGACACCGGCATCGAGGGAGGAAGCCACCGCGGCCTCCACCGCACGTGCCTCCTGCTCAAGCCCGAGCGAGTGGCGTAGCAGCATGGCCACGCTCAGCAGCGTCCCGTAGGGGTTGGCGACCCCGCGGCCGGCGATGTCTGGGGCGGAGCCGTGAATGGGCTCGTACAGCCCGCGTCGGTTCGCACCCAGCGAGGCCGAGGGCAGCATGCCGATAGAGCCCGAGAGCATGGCCGCCTCGTCCGTGAGGATGTCGCCAAACATGTTCTCGGTGACGATGACGTCGAAGTCGGCAGGACGTTTGATCAGATGCATGGCACAGGCGTCCACCAGCATGTGTTTCAGCTCAATGTCTGGGAATTCCTCGCTGACGATCCGCTCCGTCACGGAGCGCCACAGCCGCGAGGTCTCCAGCACGTTGGCCTTGTCCACGGAGGTGAGCCGCTTGCGGCGGGCCCGCGCCAGGACAGCGGCGGCGCGAACCACCCGCACCACTTCGTCCACCGTGTAGACGCAGGCATCGAAAGCCCGGTCCTCCTCGCGGCGCTTTTCGCCGAAGTAGATTCCACCGGTGAGCTCACGCACCACCAACAGGTCCACTCCGCGCAGCACCTCGGGCTTGAGCGTGGAGGTGTCGTAGAGCGAGGGAACGGGCGTGACGGGTCGCAGGTTGGCGAAGAGGCCCAGTTCCTTGCGCAGTGCGAGCAGCCCCTGTTCCGGGCGCACCTTCGCTGGTGGGTCCCACTTGGGTCCTCCCACGGCGCCCAGCAGCACCGCGTCCGCCCGCTGGCAGAGGGCGAGCGTCTCCGGAGGCAGCGGCGAGCCCGTGAGGTCGATGGCCGCTCCTCCCATGGGCGCTTCCACCAGCTCGAAGGAGTGGCTGAAGCGCTCGGCCACCGCCTTCAGCAGGCGCGTTCCCTGCTCCACCACCTCGGGGCCGATGCCGTCTCCCGGAAGAACCGCGATGAGTGCCTTCATGACCGGGCCTCCTCGAAGCGGGCGATGGCCTCTTCTTGGCTGAGCAGGAAGCCCAGCTCGTCCACCCCGTTCATCAGGCAGTAGCGGGCGAAGGGATCCAGGGGGAACGTCGCCTCCGTTCCATCCGCGAGCCGCACTGTGCGGTGCTCCAGATCAATGGTCACCTTCGAGCCCGGCTCGGCCAGCAGCCGGCGGTGGAATTCGGCGTCCACCCGCACCGGCAGCAGACCGTTCTTGATCGCGTTGTTCGAGAAGATGTCTGCGATGGAGGAGCTGATGACGGCGCGGAAGCCCCAGTCCACCAGGGCCCATGGAGCGTGTTCGCGCGAGGAGCCGCAGCCGAAGTTGTCTCCCGCCACCAGCACCTGGGCACCTCGGGCCTCCGGCTGCTCGAGGATGAAGTCCGGGCGGGGGCTGCCGTCAGGCTGGTAACGCCAGTCGGAGAAGAGCCAACGGCCCAGGCCCTCGCGGTGGGTGATCTTGAGGAAGCGGGCGGGGATGATCTGATCGGTGTCGATGTTCTGCTGCGCCAGGACGACGGTGTGCGAGCGCAGTGTGCGGATCGGTTCCATGGGATTCACCTCAAGAGCTCGCGGGGATCGGTGACCTTGCCGGTGATGGCGGCGGCGGCGGCGGTGAGGGGACTGGCCAGGAAGGTGCGGCTTCCCTTGCCCTGTCGTCCCTCGAAGTTGCGATTGCTGGTGCTCACCACGTACTGACCGGGCCTGGCCTGGTCCCCATTCATGGCGATGCACATCGAGCAGCCGGGCTCCCGCCATTCCGCGCCCGCTTGGCGGAAGATGTCGTGCAGCCCCTCGGACTCCGCGGCCCGTTTGACTTCCTGGGAGCCTGGCACCACGAGCGCACGGACGCGAGAGTCCACCTTGCGGCCACGGAAGACATGGGCCGCGGCGCGCAGGTCCGACAGCCGCGAATTGGTGCAACTGCCGATGAACACCACGTCGATGGGCTGGCCCAGCAGGCGCTGTCCCGGTGTCAGCCCCATGTAGCGCAGCGCACGCTCCAGTGAGTCGCGGGCGCTTGCATCCGTCAACTGGTGGGGGGCGGGCACGGTGCCGGTGACCGGAATCCCCATACCGGGATGGGTGCCGTACGTGAGCATCGGCTCGAGCGTGTTGGCATTCAGCGTCACCACCGCGTCGTAGGTGGCGTCCGGGTCCGAGGGCAGCGTGCGCCAGTGCGCCACCGCCCTGTCCCAGGCCTCTCCCTGGGGAGCGCGCGGGCGGCGGGCGAGGTACTCGAACGTCGTGTCGTCCGGGGCGATGAGGCCCGCGCGCGCACCGGCCTCGATGGACATGTTGCACACCGTCATCCGCTCCTCCATGGAGAGGCCGCGGATGGCGCTTCCGGTGTACTCGATGACGTGGCCCGTTCCACCGCCCACGCCCATCTGGGCAATGATGCCCAGGATGATGTCCTTGGCGCTCACGCCAGGGCGGAGGCGACCCTCCACACGGACCTCCATCGTCTTCGGTCGGCGCTGCAGCAGGCACTGGGTGGCCAGCACGTGCCCCACCTCGCTGGTGCCGATGCCGAAGGCCAGCGCGCCGAAGGCGCCGTGGGTGCTGGTGTGGCTATCGCCGCACACGATGGTGGAGCCTGGCAGGGTCAGACCGAACTCGGGCCCGATGACGTGGACGATGCCCTGGCGCTCGGAGCCCAGTGCATGCAACTCCACGCCGAACTCGCGGCAATTGGCCTCCAGTTGCGAGAGCTGCGCCGCCGCCTCCGCGTCCGCCATGGGGAAGTGGCCCCGTACGTCCCGTGGGAGGGTCGGGGTGGAGTGATCCATGGTGGCGAGGGTTCGCTCTGGCCGCCGCACGCGCAGGCCCCGCTCGCGCAGCTGGCTGAAGGCCTGGGGCGAGGTCACCTCGTGCACGAGGTGGAGATCCACGTAGAGGATCGCAGGGAGCTCGGCTGTCTCCGGCTGGACGAGGTGGGACTCCCAGATCTTCTGGAACAGGTTCCGTGGCCTTGGAGTGTTCATGTCACGCGCTCACTTCCATGGAGGGGACGTCGTGGCTGGAGATGGGGAGAGGGCTCGTGGTGTTGGCCGCCCGGTTGAGGGCGTCGAGCAAGGCGCGGGCGCTCGCGACGATGATGTCGGTGCTCACGGCCCGGCCACGGAACCGGCGGGTGCCTGCTTCCACCTCCAGGTCAACGTGTCCCTGGGCATCCTCGCCGTCGGTGACGCTCGTGACCTGGTAGCGGCACAGGCGGACCTGCTGGCCGGTGATGCGCTCAACGGCCTTGAAGACTGCGTCCACGGGCCCATCTCCGCACGCGGCGTCTCGGACCCGACGGCCATCGGAGTGCTCCAGGCAGACGGTGGCTGAGGGGACGGTCCCCACACCGGAGACGCAGCTGAGCGTCTCCAGCTTCCAAGTCGATTGCTCCCGAGGGCTGATGTGCCCCTGGATGAGCGCCTCCAAATCCGCGTCGAAGACCTCCTTTTTGCGATCCGCCAGCCGCTTGAACTCCTCGAACAGCTTGTCGATCTGCGGGCCGTCCAGCTGATAGCCGAGCTCCTTGACCCGCTGGCGCAGCACATGGCGGCCACTGTGCTTGCCCAGCACCAGGCTGTTGCCGGTGAAGCCCACGTCCTCGGCACGCATGATTTCGTAGGTGCCTCGGTGCATCAGCACACCGTGCTGATGGATGCCCGCCTCGTGGGCAAAGGCGTTCTGTCCCACCACCGCCTTGTTCCGTTGCACCTGCAGGCCCGTCACGTTGGAGAGCAGCCGGCTGGTGGGGTAGAGGCGCTCGGTGCGGATGCCGGTCTGCACGCCGAAGAAGTCATGGCGCGTGCGCAGGGCCATCACCACCTCCTCCAGGGCGCAATTGCCCGCCCGCTCACCGATGCCATTGATGGTGCACTCCACCTGCCGCGCGCCTTCCACCACCGCGGCCAGACTGTTGGCCACCGCCAGCCCGAGGTCGTTGTGGCAGTGGACGCTCAACACGACGCGCTCGATGCCGCGCACGTGGCGCCGGAGGTAGGCGATGAGGGAGGCGTACTGGGCCGGCATCGCGTAGCCCACTGTGTCCGGGATGTTGACCGTGGTGGCGCCTGCCTCGATGACACGCTCCACCACCTCGGCGAGGAACTCGGGCTCGGTGCGCACCGCGTCTTCGGCGGAGAACTGCACGTCCTCAAAGCGCTCGCGCGCGTAGCGCACGGCCTCCACGGCGCGCCGGAGGACCTCCTCCTGGCTCAGTTTCAATTTGAACTCGCGGTGGAGGGGACTGGTGGCGAGGAAGACGTGGAGGCGACGGCGCCTGGCCGCGCGAAGGGCCTCCCAGGTCCGGTCGATGTCCTCTCTGTTCGCGCGAGCCAGGGCGCACAGCGTGGGTCCCTCCACCTGGCCGGCCACAGTGGCCACTGCCTCGAAGTCCCCTTGTGAAGCAACCGGGAAGCCGAGCTCAAGGATGTCCACCCCCAGGTCTCGAAGCGCGAGCGCCACCTGGAGCTTCTGCGCCACGTTCATGCTGGCGCCGGGCGACTGCTCGCCGTCGCGCAGGGTGGTGTCGAAGATGACGACGCGATCCTTTGTGCTCTCCGTGCTCATCCGTTTGCCTCTTGTCCTTTCCTGGAAATGGCTACTTGTTGGGTACGTAGGTCAGCCACTCTGCGGCGCGCGGCAACTCGCCCCGGACGGCTGCGTGGTAGGCCTGCTGAATCTTCTGGGTGATGGGGCCGGTGCGACCGTTTCCGATGGTGCGGAAGTCGATCTCCCGCAGGCCGATGACCTCAGCGGCCGTCCCGGTGACGAAGACCTCGTCGGCCGTGTAGAGCTGGTCACGTGAGATGGGCTGGGCGCTGACTTCCAGGCCCATCTCTCGGGCCAGGATCATCACCGTGTCCCGCGTGATGCCCTCGAGGATCTGCCCTTCGGGAGGCGTCATCACCCGGTTGCCCCGGACGATGAAGATGTTCTCACCGGTGCACTCGGCCACCATGCCCTGCGTGTCCAGCATGATCGCCTCGTCGAACCCCAGGCGGACCGACTCCGTTTTGGCGAGCACCGAGTTGGGATAATTCCCCGCGACCTTCGACTTGGTCATCACCACGTTGGGGTGGTGACGGGTGAACGAGGAGACATTGGCGCGCACGCCCTTCTCGGCGGCCTGCGCGCCGAGGTAGGCATTCCAGGGCCACACGGCGATGCCGACGTGGGCCTGGCCACTGTCGATGTTGAGGTTCCACCCGCCGCTGCCGAGGTAGATGAGCGGGCGGATGTAGCATTCCTCATGGCCATTGGCCCGGACCGTCTCGATGCTGGCCTCGATGAGTTGCCCCACGGAGAAGGGCAGCTCGCGCCAGCCCAGGATTGCCGCGGACCTGTGGAGCCGCTCGATGTGCTCGCGGAGGCGGAAGATGGCGGGGCCCTTCGCCGTGCGGTAGCTGCGGATGCCCTCGAACACCGCCATGCCGTAGTGCGTGGCGGGAGTGAGGAAGTTCATCTGCGCCTCGCCCGCGGCCATCAGCTTCCCGTTCATCCAGATGTACTTACAGTCCATGCGTGTTGCCTCTCTTCGTGATGCGAAGGGTTCTTGTTGTTCCGGCGCCAGGGCCTGCTCACGCGGCTTGCTCTGGGGGCTCCGGCTCCAGCACGCTGGCGAGGGGAGACTGAGAGCCTCTCGCCATCGCAACGGCACCGGTACGCACCAACTCGATGATTCCGGAGGGGCGCAGCACCTCGATGAGCCCGTCAATCTTGTCAGGCGTTCCGGTGAGCTCCACCACCAGCGACGAGGGCGTCACGTCGATGGCGCGGGCGCGGAACACCTCACAGACCTGCAGAATCTGTGGGCGGGTCTGCTCACTGGCTTGCACCTTGATGAGGGCCAGCTCGCGAACTGCCGGTCCTTGATGTGTGACATCCTCCACGTAGAGGACGTTGATGAGCTTGTAGAGATTGGCTTCCAGCAGACGCGCCTCGCGGTCATCCACGACCACCACCAGGGTGATGCGCGAGATGGCGGGGCGCTCGGTGCGTGCTACCGTGAGCGAGTCGATGTTGTAAGCGCGGCGCCGGAAGAGCGAGATGACACGGTTGAGGACGCCGGGGCGATCTTCGACGTGAACGATGAAGGTCCGTTGAAGGGATGTGCTCATGGCGTTTTCCTCAGACGGCCCCGCTGCTCCATGAAGAGATGGCGCAGGACTCGCTTTCGTCCTGGGGACGGCGGATCATCTCGTCGAGGTTCGCGCCCGATGGAACCATGGGGTAGACGCTGTCCTCCTGCTCCACCCTGAAGTCGATGACGGTGGTGCACGGGCTGGCCCGCGCCTGTGCCACTGCCTCCGGAATCTCCTCTCGCCGGGTGACGCGCAGGCCGGTCAAGCCGTGCGCTTCGGCGAGCTTCACGAAGTCCGGGTTCCGCAGGGGGGTGGCGGTGTAGCGGTTCTCATAGAAGAACTGCTGCAACTGACGCACCATGCCGAGATAGCCATTGTTGATGATGGCCACGTGGAGCTTGATGCCTTCCTGGGCACAGGTCGACAGCTCGGCCGCCGACATCTGAAAGCCGCCGTCGCCCACCACCACCCAGACCTCCTCGCCCGGCTTGGCGAGGTGTGCGCCCATCGCGGCTGGCAAGGCGAAGCCCATGGTCCCCAGCCCACCGGAGGTGATGAGCTGGCGTGGGCGGTCGTGCCGGTAGTACTGCGCCTCCCACATCTGATGCTGGCCCACGTCGGTGACCATGAGGGCCTTGCCCTGGGTCAGCCACCACAGGTCATGAATGACGTGAGCCGCGTGGAGCCTGCCTTGGTGCGGCATATACTGGATGTCTCGCTCCGCCGAGTTGCCCTTGAGGGTATTGATGTGCTTCACCCAGGGGGTGCAGGTGCGCTGCTTGATGCGCGGGAGCAGGTCCGTGAGCGTTCGGCGCAAGTCCCCCGCCAGCGCGACGTCCACCTGGACGTTCTTGTTGATCTCAGAGGGGTCAATCTCGATGTGAATCTTTCGCGCCTTGCGTGCATACGTCTTCAGGTTGCCGGTGACGCGGTCGTCGAAGCGCATGCCCAGGGCAATCAGGAGGTCGGACTCCTGGATGGCGGTGTTGACCCAGGCCTCTCCGTGCATGCCCATCATCCCGAGGCTGAGCGGATGGGTCGCCGGAAAGCCGCCCAGGCCGAGCAGCGTGCTGGCCACGGGAATGCCCGTCTTCTCCACCAACTCCATCAGCAGCGAGGAGGCCTCGGCTTTGAGGACACCGTGACCGGCGAAGATGAGCGGCCGCTCGGCCGCGGCGATGAGCTCGGCGGCGCGCTCCAGGTCCTCCGCCGACGGGTGATGCCCGGGGCGATAGCCGGGCAGCCGCACGGCCCGCGGCTGTGACTCCACGGCGGCGGAGGCCTGCTGTGCATCCTTGGTGATGTCCACAAGCACGGGCCCGGGACGGCCCGAGCGCGCGATGAAGAAGGCCTCCCGGAGGGTGGGCGCGATGTCCTCTGCCCGAGTCACCAGGTAGTTGTGCTTGGTGATGGGAAGGGTGACGCCCGTGATGTCGAGTTCCTGGAAGGCGTCACTGCCCAGCAGAGAGGAGGGGACCTGGCCGGTGATGCAGACGATGGGAGAGGAGTCCAACATCGCCGTGGCAATGCCCGTCACCAGGTTGGTGGCCCCTGGACCTGACGTGGCCAAGCACACGCCCACCTTTCCCGAGGCTCTCGCGTAACCATCCGCCATGTGGGCCGCCGCCTGCTCATGGCGCACGAGGACGTGGCGGATCGCGCTCTGATGCAAGGCATTGTAGATGGGCATGATGGCCCCACCCGGGTAGCCAAAGACGACGTCGACCCCTTCGCTGGTGAGGACGTCCCAGACAATCTCGGCTCCTGTGCGTTTCGTCGTGCTCTGGGGGGGTTTGGGAGCGGAGTCGCTCGAGGACTCGCCGCGCCCCGTGGGGATCTGCTCTATCTTGGGACTCGTGCCAGCTTTCGTCATTGCGCCTCCACTGCGAACCACGAGGGATTGAGGACGCCGAAAAACGAAAAGCCCTGCCACCGGTTTCGGGGGCAGGGCTTCTCGCTCAGGCCTGGATGCTCTCCAGTCTCAGAACGGTGGCCCGGCCCCCTGCGCAAGAAGCACCGCAAGGAGCAGCTCGGCTACCAGGACGAGTACGAGCACCTCTACGAGCGAACGCACGCCACGGTTCGTCGCCGGGCGGAGGGTCAGCTCGAGAGTGGAGGTGCTGTGGGTCATGGTCCGTTCAATAAGAGGCTCGCGAGTATGCACCAGAACAACCCTCAATTGCAAATCAGAGGGGCGCTTCTCCTTTCCAGCGGCCTTTATCACTGGATGAGACGTGTTGAATTTTCTTCAGAACAGAGAGGACCGACTGGAAGTTTCCAGGTTGAGTGGGTCGTGTGGATGGGGCACGACTTCGCCAATCACCTGAAAGGGTCCCTCCCTGGTGACTTCAGTCACCACCTGGTGATTGGAGTCACCACAGGGGAACCCACCGCGAGCTCCGCAGCGCGATGCCCCAGCTGGAAAATCAACGACTTCCGCCGCCCACTGCGTGGCATGCGCGCTGCAGAAGGACATGGCAAGAGCTGCCGTCATGAGCTGGGTGGAAACCTATGTACAAACTCAACACGATGAGTCCGTCCCTTTCGGCCGCCAGGATTCGGCTGCCCTCCAACCCGTCCCTTTCAGCCGCCACGGCCTCGTCGGAGGTCGCTGGAATCGCGGGCGCGGCAACCCTCGGCGGCGCCCTGGGCACGTCTGGGCTCCGTCGCGGCGTGGTGGATGCGTTCGAGGCCGGTGGCCTCCAGGGCGCGCGCCTCGGTCTACCCGCGGCCGAGAAAAAGGACACCTTTGAGCGCGCCGCCTCGGATGGGACTGCCATCCCAAAGCCTACGGATAAACGGCCGCGGGGGGATACCCGCTCGGCGGCGGAGATCGTCAAGGACAGTCCCGTGCTGTCCAAGCTTGGCCGTCAGAAGGACATCAAGTTCGAGCAGCTCTGCAAGCAAACGGGAGTCGACCCCAAGCTCTCCCTGACGGATTCTCGCCAGAACCCCGATGCCGTCTATCGGATGACCAAGGTGCTGGAGTACATCGACAGCTCCAAGGATTCCAGCGGTGGGGACAGGACGAGCAAGGTGAAGGGCGGACGGGGAGACGGCAATATCGAGGGCATCACCAAGAGTGGAGATGCCAGGCATGGAACAGAGGCTGGACTGCTCAAGGACTTCGCTGAGAAGGGGTACGGTGCCCTGAACGCCGAGCATCGGCTAGACACCACGTCTGACACTCACGTCAAGAAGGACGGGAGCAACAAAGACAACTTCCAGTGGTTCGCTGGGGAGGCTGGCAAGAAGCTGTGGTTCATCCCGGGAGTCAGCAATGTCCTGACGGGGATTGGTGAATCGGAGGGTGGATTCCTGGGCGCGCTCGAGGGTGGATTGGGCGGGGTGGTCAAGACCTGGAAGGGGGCCGCCGAGGGAGTGTTTGGAGCCCTGACGACTGGAAGGGTGAACCCTCTCTCCATGGCACTGGGCGCTTACACGGGCGCGCTGGGAGAGACCGATGCCGCCCCCGAAGAGGTGAAGGACCTCGTCAACATGCTGCCTTGATCGGCGCTATCTCTTCCTCCGGGTGGAAGATGGCGCGACAGTCGCCCGATTCCTGTGGGAGTCGGGCACCGTCGATGACGGGCCTCCCTGGATGAGGTCGCCTGCCTGGTACAGCTATCTCGTTTTGGCTTCCTTGAAGTCGACCCGCATGTCGCGAATCGGAAGTTCGCGCGTGCGCTCTTCTGTACCGCTTTCCGTCCTGAGCTGGTACCGGTCAATGACGTGAGGTAGGCCTTCTGCCCCCAGGATGTGCGGCGCGTTCGCCAGCTGAAAATGCAAGTGTGGCTCGCGGGAGTCACCGGAGTTTCCGATACGGCCCAATCGTTGGCCCCGTCGCACACGATCGCCTTTCTTCACGGCAATGCTGCCCGCCTGCAGATGGGCGTAATACGCGAACTGTCCGCCGCCCAGGTCCAGGACGACACGATTTCCTGGGGCCGACTCCATCGTGACAGGCACGGCCGTACTGAACCCCGCCGCGGTACGAGGCACATTGTCCGGCATCCCATCCACGGTGCTGACGACCGTGCCTTCGGCCACCGCCAGGACGTCTTGGGCATAGGCATGGTAGGAGCGGACGTCGCGCGCATCGCCGGCGAACGAGGCGTCGTCCTTGAGCCGCTTCCAGTCGATGGCGTAACGGCGGGAAATCCGGGCTGCACCGTCTGTCGTGAACAGTCCCAGCCGGTGGTGGGAGGTATTGCTCGGCCCGTTCGCGGCGATCCACCCCGCCCCCGAGACAGGCGGTGCCAGTACTCGCAGCGGCGTATGTGCAACCTCGACGTCCGTGCTATCAAGAACGGCATTCTCGAGGACAATACGGTGACGCAGCCTGTGCGGAACCTGCGAGCTCTCCTCGAACGCCAGGCAGAAAAATGCGACGGCAGCCCGACCGCCTGCAAGCCGGACTCCGTCGTCTCCTTCGCCGGACGCGGCTTCGCTGCCGAACGGCACCAACAGCGACTGAAGTTGCTGCGCCTCGAATGCCGCGATCGGCTTTGCACCCGGAGCATCCACGGCGAGGACTTCCATTCCGCTTATCTTCATCGCGGCATCCGAGAAGTTCTGCAGATGCACTTCGTAGATCAGGTATTTGCGGCCTGCGCTGGGAAACGCCGTCGGTTCGAACGGTGTGCGGATCTGGAGCTGGGGCGGGGGAAAGACGGGGGCGCTACGCGTGACGGCTGGACGAGCAGCCGCAGACGGCCCGACCATCCGGCAACCCTCTGCGGGCTCCGCGAATGTCGCGGCCTCGGCGCTTATACAGGTCGAGGCAGCCAGCAGCATTGAAGTCAGCCCACAGCGGTAGAGCAGATTGGTCGGCATCTTCCATCCCTCGGTTGTCAGCGCGCGCGTAATGTAGCGGAGCCTGGGCCGCAGATTCGGACGTTCTGCGCACAGATTGGGACTGCGGCCACCTCTGGTCCCCTAAACAGGAGAGGAGGCGGCGAGCGTGGAGCCTGACACAGGTGGGTGCTGGCCCCCTGTAGGCCCTGCTCACGGGCGTGGGCCTCGATGCCGAGTGCTCACGGTTGGTCGTCAGCCCCTGCTCCGTCCATCACTGGCGCAAGCCCAGACAGCGGAAGGGCACTTACCTCAGGACCATGGCACCGCCCGGTTCGTCGGCCGCAGAGGAACCGGGAGCCATCCGGTGAGCATGCAGGACATCCGGAGGGAGCGTCACACCACTGCCCTCACCACTCCCTCATATCATGAACGATTGGCACCTGGGCCACGAGATGGGAAGCGACCTCAGCAGGCGAGGTCTTGTGGGAGGGGCTGAATTTCATGACTGCTAAAACAAGCGTCCTCTGTGGTGGGACTTGAGAGGTTTTCGGTGTCGAAAATCCACGAGCAGGCGCGATTGGATCAAATGTTGGCTGTCGTTGTGACGGTGGTCCCGACGCTGGGTACTGCCGCGGCGATAGCGCTATGGTGGGCGGGTCATGCGCCGGCAGCATCGGAACTCATCACGGCTGCGGTCCTCTACATCGTCACTGTCATTGGCCTGGAGGTCGGATTCCACCGACACCTGGCGCATCGGGCATTCAAAGCCCGTCCGGGTCTGCGCGCGGCCCTCCTCGCGGCCGGGTCCATGGCCTTCCACGGGCCTGCCATCTGGTGGTGTGCGATCCACCGTCGCCACCACACGCTGAGCGACCAGGAAGGCGATCCGCACTCCCCCAGGCTCTCCGGGGATGGGGTCTGGGGCAAGCTGAAAGGCTTCTACCACAGCCACATGGGTTGGCTCTTCGCTGCCGGTTCGACGCGTCCCGAGAACTGGCGTGATCGCGTCAAGGACCTCTATGAAGACGAGCTGGTCCTTCGCCTGCATCTTCAATATTACGTCTGGTTGATCCTGGGCCTGCTCATTCCCATCGCGGTGGGTGGCTTCGTGCATGGAAATATCTTTGGGGCCTTGATGGGGTTTCTCTGGGGCGGCATGGTCCGCATCTTCCTGGTGAATCAGTGTATCTGGTCTCTCAATTCGCTGTGCCACCTGATAGGAAAACCCCGCTTCCGCACCCGGGATGACAGCAAGAATAGCTTCACGCTGGCGCTGTTCACGTTTGGTCAGGGTTGGCACAACAACCACCACGCGTTTCCAAGCTCCGCGTACACGGGACTCAAGTGGTGGCAGATCGACTTCGGAGGGTGGGTCGTGTGGATATTGCGGTCCTTGGGGCTCGTCTGGGATGTGCGCAAACCGACCCCGAAGATGATTGCCTTCAAAGAACTCTATACAAGCCTAGAAACCAAAGCCGTGGATAGGGAGGATGTCCCATGAGCAGCGCAGCAGTCGCCAAGAAGCAGACCGGGGAATGTCGTGAGTGGATGTGCAACTACCTGGCCAGGAAGCTGGGCATTCCGTCCGAGCAGGTGGATACGAAGAAGACGTTTGACAGCTTTGGACTGGACTCGGCCGAGGCCGTGCGCATGGTCGGTGATCTGGAGGACTTTGTCGGCCATCGGCTGTCTCCGAGCCTGCCCTATAAGTACCCAACCATCGACGCCCTCTCCCAGCACCTGGAGGCGGGGAAGAAGCGCTGAGCGCGTCAACCATTCGTCAACCGGGACAGGGACATCGCCATGTCAACACGCATTTCACAGGAGCAGGTCGGCGCCTCGAAAGAGGCCATTCAGTACCATTACGATATTGGGAACGACTTCCTCGCCCTGGCTCAGGAGGAGACCCGCACGTACTCCTCCGCGATGTGGGAGGAAGGTGACACGCACGAGCAGGCCCAGCTTCGCAAGCTGGACTACCACATCGGGCAGATCCGCGCTCAGGGCGCCGAGCGAATTCTAGACATTGGCTGCGGCTGGGGCTCGCTGATGAAGCGGTTGGTAGAGAACCACGGCGTCAAGAAGGTCGTGGGGCTCACGCTCAGCCAGGAGCAGAAGAAGTACATCCATGAGGCCATCAGGCTGCCCCAGCTCGAAGTGCGGCTGGAGAACTGGCAGGACTACAAGCCGAGCGAGCCTTTTGACGGCATCATCTCCCTGGGTGCGTTCGAGCACTTCGCGAAGATCAACGAGGACAAGATTGAGGCCTACCGGCGCTACTTCCAGCGCTGTTACGAGTTCCTCAAGCCCGGTGGCCGGATGTCCCTTCAGACGATGGCCTACGGCGATGTGCCCCGCGACCGCAAGCACAAGGACCTGTTCATTGCCCGCGAGGTGTTTCCGGAGTCGGACCTGCCCTATCTGGCCGACATCGTCCGCTCCTCCGAGATGCTCTTCGAGGTCGAATTCCTGCGCAATGATCGCCATGACTACGTCAAGACGATGCGGGCCTGGTTCGAGAACCTGCGCCGCAACCGCGAGAAGGCGCTCAAGCTGGTACCCCTCGAAGTGGTGGAGCGCTACGAGCGGATGTACCGGACGATGAGCTACTCGTTCGAGCTGGGGGCCTTCCACCTCTATCGGATCACCTTCCGGCGCATCGAGCCCAACCGCTTCGGCAAAGACTGAGCCTTCGTGTCCCATGAGTGAAAATGAGCGGCTTTCCAATGCGTCCCTGCTGCGCCACAGCCTTGTCATCCTCGTGCCGGCCATCGGCACGGGTGCGGCCCTTGTCCTGTGGTGGAGCGGGATCGCGGTGCCGAAGGCGGCTGACTTCATCTTGCTGGGGGTGTTCTACGTCTTGAACATCCTCGGGATGGAGCTGGCGTACCACCGCTACTTCGCGCACCGGTCCTTCCGGGCACCCCGCGCGGTGGAGATCGCCCTGGGAGTGCTCGGCTCCCTGGCCTATGTGGGACCGATCATCTGGTGGGTGGCCGTCCACCGCATCCACCACAAGAACACGGACCAGGAGGGAGATCCGCATTCCCCTTGGTGGCCGCAGTATCCCGGCCGTTTCCGGCGGCTGTACCACGCCCATGTGGGGTGGCTGCTGGATGCCCGGTGCGCGCGGCCGGAGCAGTGGGGCCGGTACGCGATGGACCTGTACAGGGACCCGGTCCTGTTCAAGTTCCACATGATGTACGACTACTGGCTGGTGCTCGGGCTGGCGCTTCCGGCAGCCATTGGCGGCCTCATCCATGGCTCGCTCCAAGGGGTCCTGCTCGGGTTTCTTTGGGGTGGCACCGTGAGGGTCTTCCTGGCCACCAACGCCATCTGGAGCGTCAACTCCGTAGGGCACGCCCTGGGCGGGCGACGCCCACTGGCGGCCCGGGACAACAGCAGGAACTCGTTCTGGCAGGCCATCGTCACGCTCGGCGCTGGCTGGCACAACAATCACCACACCTTCCCGGCCTATGCCGTCACAGGCCTGCGCTGGTGGCAGGTGGACCTGACGGGCCTGCTCATCCGGTTCCTGGCACTCGTCCGGCTCACGCGTGACGTGCGCATCCCCAAGCCGGAGGCAGTGGAGGCCAAGAGGAAGAAACCCCTGGCGACAACGACCTGAGCACACACCATGGCCACTCAAGAACATCACGCCGCTTCTCCGCGGAGGCCGCGCGCCTTCGACGTGCACGTGCACCTCTTCCCTGGCATGTTGGCGCGCTTCATCTGGAGGTGGTTCGAAGAGAACGCCTGGCCAATCCGGCACAAGCCCGCCCCCGAGGAGACGTTCGAGCTCCTCGCCCGCTACGGAATCGAGCGCATGGTCGGACTCTGCTACACGCACCAGCCCGGCGTCGCCGGCATGCTCAACGACTTCATGGCCGAGCTGGTCGCCGCCAATACCGAGCGGCTCGTCGGCTTCGGCACTGTCCTGCCCGGGGAAGAAGGGTTCAAGGACGAGCTCCGGCGTGCGCTCGGGGAGCTCAACCTCTCCGGCATCAAGATTCACTGTCACGTGCAGAAGATTGCACCCGATGACGACCACATGGGGCCGGTGTTCGACACCATCGCGGAGACGGGCAAGGTCCTGCAGATCCACTGCGGTCCAGTCTCGAAGAGCAACGCCCACAAGGACGAGATCGACGAGCTGTGCGCCGTGCCTCGCTTCATCCGCGCCATGAGGCGCACGCCGGACATCAAGGTCATCGTGCCTCACATCGGGTACGACGAGGTCCAGCTCTACCTCGACATGCTGGATGAGTTCCCGAACCTCTACCTGGATACGGCCATGGCATTCGGTGGGTACCGGGTGGCCCGGGGAGAAGAGTTGCCGGACGCCCGGCCGCTCGCGATGAAGACCTACGAGAAGAACCGCAAGCCACGCCTGCCTGAGCCCTGGAAGCCCGCACTCGAGCAGCTCGTTCCCCAGATCCTGGAACGGCCGGATCGGTTCCTGTTTGGCACCGACTTCCCCAATCTCCCGTATGACCCGGATCTGGAGATGCGCGAGCTGGAGCGTTATCTGCCCGAGGAGGTGCTGCGCAAGGTGCTCTGGGACAACGCCGCCGCGCTCTTCGGGTCGGCAGGGAGGTAGGGACATTCATGGAGAGGCACAGCCAGGCTCCCCGTTTCAGGTCACTCGCAGAGATCATCGAGCATGCCGGCAGGGAGCAGCCGGACCTTGAAATCTATCGCTTCGTCGAGGAGGGGGAGCGTGTCGTCTCAAGCCTCACCTGCGGACAGCTCCTGCGCAGGGTTCGAGGGATCGCCAGCCTGCTGGCGGCCTCCGGCCTCGTGGGCGAGCGGGCGCTGCTCCTCTACCCGCCCGGGCTCGAGTTCCTCGTCGGGTTCGCCGCGTGCGTCTACGCGGGCGTCGTGGCGGTCCCCGTGTATCCGCCAGACCCGACGCGGTTGGAGAAGGCGCTGCCGCTCCTGCTGGGAATCATCCAGAACTCGCGGCCCCGGGCCATCCTCGGAGACTCCATGACGCTGGGCCTGGCTCGCATGCTGGCCAGTGAAATCGAGGGCGCGGACGAGAAGGTCTGGCTTGCGACCGACGAGGTCGCCGAGTCGGCGGAGCTCGAGCTCGTGAGGCCACCCTCGGAGGAGACCCTTGCGTTCCTGCAGTACACGTCAGGCTCTACGGGTACTCCCAAGGGGGTGGTCCTGACCCATGGAAACCTGATCCACAACCTGTCTGTCATCCAGGCGCGGTTCGAGCATACACGCCAGAGCAGGGGAGTGATCTGGCTGCCCTCGTATCACGACATGGGCCTCATCGGCGGAATCCTGCAGCCGCTGTACGCGGGGTTCCCCGTGGTGCTCATGTCGCCCTTTGACTTCGTGAAGAAGCCCATCAACTGGTTGCGCGCTATCAGTCGGTTCCGGGCGACCACGAGTGGCGGGCCCGCGTTCTCGTTCGATCTGTGCACACGCAACGTGCCGGACAGCGAGCTCGAAAAGCTGGATCTCTCGTCGTGGAGCGTGGCCTTCGTTGGCTCCGACATGGTCCGTTGGGAGGGCCTGAGTGCCTTCTCGAAGAAGTTCGCCCGCTGCGGCTTCCGCGTGGAGGCGTTTTACCCGTGCTACGGGCTGGCCGAGTCCACGCTATACGTCTCTGGCGGCGACAAGGCGGCCGCACCGGTGGTGCGCTCGATTCCCGTCCAGGATGGTCGCGAACAGCAGGTCATGGTCGGTTGCGGTAGGGCCAGCGCTGACAGCGAGCTCCTCATCATCGAACCTGACACGCGCACGCCCGTGGCGGAAGGGCAGGTGGGGGAGATCTGGGCGCGCGGGCCGAGCGTTGCGCTTGGGTACTGGGAGAACCCCGAGCTGAGCGAGGAGAGCTTCGGCGCTCGGCTCGCAGGCGATGACTCCCAGCGCTATCTGCGGACGGGCGACCTGGGGCTCATCCACGAGGGGGAGCTCTTCATCACCGGGCGCATCAAGGAAGTCCTCAAGATCCGTGGCAAGAACCACTTCCCTCGAGACATCGAGGTGACGGCCGAGGACAGCGATCCCCAGATGCTGCGCCGGGGCTGTTCGGCTGCATTCGTCACGAATGATGATGCCGAGCTCATCGTGGTCGTCGAGGTGCGCAAGTCCGACGGAGGAGACGTGGCACTGCCGGAGGTACGCGCCGCGGCGATTTGCGAGAACGTACGCAGCGCCATCACCGCGAGCCATGGGCTCTCCGCGGCGGGTGTCGTGCTGGTGCCGCCCGGCACGGTGCCGAAGACATCCAGCGGCAAGATTCGACGCGTGGCTTGCAAGGACATGTATCTTAGTGGTGAGTTGCCCGTGCTTGGTTCATGGCGTCGCAGCGGGTGAACGCAAGTGCATGGGACAGGAGGGTTGCACCATGACAGAGGACACCAGGCCAGGAAGCAGGAGCCGCACGGTTTCTTGGGCGGATATCCACGAGATTGGCGCGCATGCCAGGAAAGAGGACTATCTGCAGGGGTGGGCCGAAGGGCGTTACCCACCTCCGCCCATCTGCGAGTCCATGGGGATTCGCCTGGTAGAGGTAGGCCGGGGGCGAGCAGTGTTTACAGGGACTCCCGCCGAATACCATTACAACCCCATGGGCACGGTTCACGGGGGGATGCTGTCCACGCTCATCGACAGTGCCTGCGGTATCGCCTGCATGTCGCTGCTGCCTCATGGCTCGCGGTGGACGACGGTCAACCTGAGCGTCTCCTTCTTCCGCGTGGTGACCGAGGCGACGGGGCTCATTCGCTGTGAGGGAGTGGCAGTCCACCACGGGCGAAAGATCGTCGTCGCCGATGCCACCATCCTCTCTCCGGACGGAGAGCAGGTTGCCTCGGGTCGCGCCACCTGCCTGGTGCTCGACGCTCCACGCTGAACTCCCCGGAATGGAGGGGCTGTGATCAATGTGACATGGATCGATAGCTTCCGACTCCGCGCCCGTGCTGGCAGCATCAAGGAGGGCTGGGCGGCGGGCTCTCGCCCCGGGGTTGCGTTTCACGCGCTGCCACAAGCCACCCTGCGGGTGAGGACCGGCGGAACGCGCAAGGCGGACTGGCCCACCGTCGTGATGGTGTGCGATCCGCCGAATGTCCTCGAGCACTTCGATGATGTGTTCGAGAGGCTCACGCCACACGGCAGGGTCGTCGTCTTCGAACCGCCCGGGTTCGGCTTCTCATGCCCGAGTGCATCCTTTCGCTTCACCTTCGACGAATACCTTGCCAGCATCGAGAACCTGCTGCGTAAGCTGGATGAGGGGCCCTACGTGCTCGCCTTCACGTGTGTCTGGGCGCACATCGCGCTCCAGATCGCGGCGAAGGAACCCGGGCTGGTTGCCAGGCTGTTGCTTTGGCAGAGTCCCTCATGGGAGCAGCAGGTCACCTGGGCTCGGAACGTGGACAAGAAGAGGCTCCTGTCTCGCCCCCTTTTCGGGCAACTGGCCACCGCCTTGAAGCCCGAGAAGATAGGAGATGGATGGTACAGGTCGGCGCTGGCCAAGAACCGTCACCCCGACTTCATGCCCAAGCTGGAGCAGGCCCTGCAGAAGGGCGCCTTCTGCTGCCTGGGCTCGCTCTGGCAGCAGTGGTTCCATGGGTACACGCCATCGCCTGTGAAGGTGAAGCAGCCGGCGCTCGTGAGCTGGGGGCTGGCGGATCGCACGCACGCGCGCAGTGACAAGGAATCCATCGCGAGCCAGCTCTCCGAGGTGAAGTGGCACAGCTTCCAGCACGCGGGGCACTCTCCTGAGTTGGAGGCGAGCCAGGAATACTGCGACCTGCTCTGCAATTGGATCAAGGAAGCCTGAACCGGGGAGGTGTTTTCAATCGCCATGTCAGAGACACCCGTCACGGAGCTGGAGTTCGTCGCCCGCAGCTATGAGGTGGATGCCGTGCTGGAGCTGAAGCCGCTCACCTATATGAACTGGCTTCAGGAGATTGCGTGGGAAGCAGCCAGCGCTGGGGGAGTGCCTCCTTCCTGGTTCCTGGCCAGGAACATGGCGCCCGTCTTCAGTGTCTCCCGGTTCGAGAAAGAGCACCCCATCCGCTACGGGGACCGCATCCTTGCCCGGACGTGGTTCTCCACGATGGAGGGGCACACGGCCCACCGGGAGTTCGAGCTACGACGCGCCAAGGACGGCAAGGTGGTCCTTCAGGGGCGCACCGAAATCATCCTGGTGGACATGAAAGCCCGCGCCCCAACCCCCTGGGGTGAGCTCGTCGAGCGGTTCAGGCCCAACGGGCAGTCCTTCTACAACCAGTATCAACCCGCGGCGGTGACTCCGGCCGCGGAGGTCGTCTCCTTCCAGGTGAAGCGCTCCGTGCAGCCTGAGGAGATTGATATGGCCCGACACGTCAACAATGGCTTCTACCTGCGGTGGATGACGGATGCGTTGTACTCCTTCCTTCATCCAGGGCTGGGCGACGCCATCCATGAAGCTCGCCTCCAGTCTGTCCACTTGCAGTTCGGCGCGCCCCTCACTCTGGGGCAGGACGTGCTCATTTCCGGCCAGATGGCGGGGGTAGGAGAAGGCATCAGCCGCTGGAGCTTCCAGGTTTCCCCTGTCTCCAACAACCGCCGACCCGCCACTGCTCAGCTGACCCTCCGTTGGACCCCCGAATGGTCCGCCCAGCTCAAGCCGCAGCAGGGGGCGGTCACGCGCTAGCCGGCTACTTGACGACGAAGCGACTGCCTTCGTGGACACCGCGACCGAGGGCCTTGGTTCGACACCTTCCCGGCCCCCCTCCAGGTAGCCAGTGCATCGGAAGCACGTGCCCATCACAACGCCACGCATGCCACACCACCATGAGCAGAGCTGGTGGACGGAGAAGGGCCCTGTGATGAGCCGGAACATGGATGGGCGGAGCCTCGAAGAAGGCGAGTCGGACTTCAGCGACACGTTCCTGCTGCAGTTCAGAGAGTCAACCGCCCCCCTCCTTCTCCCCCAACCAGGAGATCTGCTTGGTGGGCAGCGCGGAGAGCGCTTCGAGCTTCTCGAGCAGTTGGGCCAGGGAGGCATGGGCCAGGTCTTCCGCGCCTGGGACGGGGAGCTGCAGCGCCATGTAGCCCTCAAATTCATCCATCCCTTCACGGACATCTCCGGCTCGACACTCACGTCACTCCTCAAGGAGGAGGCACGAGCCATTGCCCGGCTCGACCACGACAACATCATCCGCCTCTTCGATATCTCGGAATGGCGACCCACCCACTCCGCCGTTGTCCCCTTTCTTGTCATGGAGTGCCTGAAGGGAAAGTCCCTCTCCGCTCACCTGCGCCAGGGCGCGCTGGGCTGGGACCAGGCCCTCGCTGTCTTCCATGACGTGCTCGCGGGGTTGGCGCATGCCCACGAGAACCAGGTCATCCACCGCGACCTCAAGCCAGGCAACGTCTTCGTGCTCGAAGGGGGCCGCGCCAAGCTGCTCGACTTCGGGCTGGCCCGGCTTGCCATGAACTCGGGGAGCGCCTCCATCCGTGGGCTCGGGCAGGTGGGCTCGCCTCCCTACATGGCCCCGGAGCAATGGCTGGACACTCCGCACGACGCCCGGACCGACCTGTGGGCCGCTGGTATCCTGTGCTACCTGTTGCTGACGGGAAAGCACCCATGCCCCAGCGACTCCGTGGAGGAGTTGCGTGACTGGGCCCTCAGTCCCAGGCCGCTGCCGCCCGTGCGCGACAGCCACCCGGAGCTGCCCGCGGAGGTGGACGCCTTGCTCGGCAAGGCCACCGCACGTGAGCCAAAGCACCGCTTCCAATCCATCCACGAGCTCTCGGAGGAACTGAAGGCTCTGGAGCGCAGGCGCGAGGCCGCCCGGAAGGGCCCGCCAGCTCCGCGACGCGCGCAGGTCACATTCGTCTGCTGCGTCATGGCACGCCCTACCGAGCCGCTCGACGACGAGGCGCTCGGGGAGCAGCAGGACCACTTCCAGAGAGCCTGCTCGGAGCTCCTCCAGCGCCATGGCGGCTCGGTGCTGCAGTGCATGGGAGACGAAGTGCTCGCCTGCTTCGGCCACCCTCGTGCCGAGGAGGACGCACTGCTGCACGCGGTGCGGGCGGGGCTCGCGTTGGCCTCGCTGCGGCAGGCGCGCTTCTCGGTACGGGTGGGCCTGCACACCGCCTCCGTCGTTCTGAGCCCTCTGCCCTCGACATGGCAGAGCGGCAACACCTCCGCCATCCAAGGAGATGCACACGTCCTGGCCATTCAGGTGGCACGTCAGGCCCAGGCCGGGACGGCGTTGTTGAGTCAGAGCACGCATCAGGGGCTGCGCGGCGCCTTCATCACCGAGCCCCTCGCTCGCGATGATATGGGGGCCGCGCCCGTCTCCCTCCACCGCTTGGTCCGCGAGCGCGAGGAGCCACTGCGCTTTGAACGGACGCGCCCTCCCGGGCTCACGCCGCTGGTCGGCAGGGACGACGAGTTGCGCCAACTCCGGGAGCACTGGGAACAGGCGCGGCGGGGACACGGGGCCCTTGTGCTGCTCCAGGGTGAGGCCGGTATTGGCAAGTCCCGGCTGCTGAGCGAGCTGCGCGAGCAGGTGGGCGCCGAGGTGGGGGCCCAGGCCGTAGCGCAGTGCTGGCAGGAGTCCAGCACCAGTCCGCTCTTCCCGGTCAGCCAGCTGCTGCGTCAGCTCTTCGCCCTTCCTCCGGAGGCCCCACCGGAGCAGCGGAGGGAGCGCGTCATCCAGCGGTTGGAGGAGCTGGGTGTTTCCCGCGAGGAGCACCTGCCCCTGCTCGAGTCCCTGCTCCGCCTGTCCGGCGCCGAAGCCCCTCTCCCCGGAGGCGCGGAGCTCCGGCAGGCGCAGCTCCTGGAGCAGCTGGTCACCCTGCTCCTGGCGCTGACCGGGTCCCTGTCCCCGACAGCCGACCCCGCCCTGCTCATCATCGAGGATCTGCACTGGGCGGACCCGTCCACCCTGGACCTTCTGACCTCTCTGCGCGAGAGGGTCCAGCCGGCCCGGCTTTGTGTGTTGCTCAGTGCCCGCCTGGAGCTCCGGCCGCCCTGGCCTCCCACGCCCGGTTTCCACCGGCTTGTGCTGCCTCGATTGTCATTGGAGCACACGCTGCATCTCGTGGCCAATGTGACCCACGGCCAGCACCTCTCCGAGAAGCAGCTCCGTCAACTCCAGGAAAAGACAGACGGAATCCCTCTCTTCATTGAGGAGATGGCCCACATGCTCCTGAGCGAGGCCTCGCCCTCTCACCGCCTCGCGGACGCTCTAACCATTCCCATTCCCTTGCAATCCCTGCTGCAGGCGCGATTGGACTCCCTCCCAGGGGAGCAGCGGGACCTGGCCCGGCGCTGCGCGGTCATTGGCCGCGGCTTCTGTCCCTCCTTGCTGGCGGCTTGCGTGGAGCAGCGGGACGAGGCGCTGAGCCAGGGACTCGAGGGGCTGGTGGCCGCCGGGCTGCTGCGGCGGTGCGAGGAGTCCTCGGAGGTTCAGTACGAGTTCCGCCACGCTTTGCTGCGGGAGCAAGCTCGCGAGTCGCTGCCCCGCTCCGAGCGGCGCCGTGTCCACCAGCGCATTGCCCGGCACATGGCCGCGCGACTCGCGGACCCCTCCGAGTTCCCCCCGGAATGGGTGGCCCACCACTTCACCCAAGCAGAAGAGTGGGCCCAGGCCCATCTCTGGTGGAGGGATGCGGGGCGGATGGCTATGGCACGCCGGGGCTACACGGAGGCAGTGCACCATTACCAGCAGGCCGGTCATGCGCTGGAGCAGCTCCCCCCCGACGCGGGCCATGCCGCGGAGGAGTTACGGCTCCTGCTGGAGCTTGGGGTGCCAATGCTGGTCACCCGGTGTCCCACGAACGAGGTGAAGGGCCTCTTCCTTCGTGCCGAGGAGCTGTGCCGCCAATCCGGAGCGACCGAGCAGCTCCCTCCCGCACTTGTTGGCCGCTTCATCTGGCTCCTGGAGCATGCGGACTACACGGAGGCGCTTGGCACGGCGAAGAGCCTGATGGACTTGGGCGAAAGCACACACCAGCCGGAAGTGCGATCCGTGGGATTCGTGGCGATGGGCATCTGCCTGCTCTTCCAGGGAATGCCGCGGCAAGCGCTGGAGCTGCTCGAGCGGGCCCGCGAGCTCCAGGGGCCGAGCTTCCATCCCGAGCAAGAGCGGGTGCTTTGCCAGGCGTATTGCTTCTCGCCACGCGTCATGGCCCTCATCTTCTCGGCCCTGGCTCGGCTCATCCTCGAAGGACCCCGGCCAGAAGCCCGGAGCGACTGTGCTCAGGCCCTGCACTACCTGGAGACGCTCCACTGCCCCATGACGGCGTCCGTCACGCTGATCTATGCGGGCATCTTCTTTCAGCAGAGCGGGGAGGTGGCGCAAACCCTCGCGCTGACGTCGAGGTTGGTCCCCCTGCTGGCGCAATACAACCTGTCGAGCTGTGGAGTGGAGATGGGGGAAGTCCTGCACGAGTGGGGGTTGGACAAGCAAGGAGAGGCAGGTGGACTGCGCGCGCGCATCGAACAATGGGCGGAGGCTGGGATGCGCAAGGGGCTCTCCTACTGCTTCGGTCTGTTGGCCGAGCTGCACCTGGAGCGAGGAGAACTCGCCCTCGGGTTGGAGGCCGTACGGGAAGCCTTAGACTGGGTGGAAGCGCTGGGGGAGCGTTTCTACGAGGCTGTGCTGCACCACTTGAAGGGGCAGTTGCTCTGGAAGTGGGGAGCGGGCGGCGCGGCACGGCTCAGCCTCACGAAGGCATTGGAGGTGGCTCGAAGCCAAGGGGCCGCGTTCTTCGAGCGCCGGGCGGCCGAGACGCTGGCGCACATAGAGAGAGAGGGCCAAAGAATTTGAGCCCGGGGAAGGTGTCAACGCGAGGGGGTCGTTTTTGCTTTCGCTCTCCATGGGCTCCGCGACGAAGGAAAAGGCAGGTGGGGGAGGAAAGACGAAGGGCCCGGAACCTTGCGATTCCGGGCCCTTCTATTGGCGAGGAGTACGGGACTTGAACCCGTGGCCTCCGGCGTGACAGGCCGGCGTTCTAACCAACTGAACTAACTCCCCACGACACTCAACTGCACCTACCACGACTACTGCTTGGGCGGAACAGGGATTGAACCTGTGACCCTCGCCTTGTAAGGGCGACGCTCTACCGCTGAGCTATCCGCCCCTCGCTTGCGTCACCGCGTTGCGACGGGGCGGCCTTGTATCGGCCACGACCATCACTGTCAAGCATACGTTTTGGAGGGACGGATCATTCCGGTTCGTCCTGACAGGAACGTTGACCCTGGCGATGGCACCTGACAACCCTCTCCCCCCGCCCGCTCCCCCAGGGAGAGCGGCAGACACGGAGCCTACCCCTTGAACGACCGCCTCCTCCGCGCCGCTCGCCGCCAGCCCACCGACACCACCCCGGTGTGGCTCATGCGCCAGGCTGGCCGCTACCTCCCCGAGTACCGCGCTGTGCGCGGCACCATCGGCTTCCTGGACCTGTGCAAGAACCCCGACCTCGCCGCGGAGGTGACGGTCCAGCCCATCACCCGGCTGGGAGTGGATGCCGCCATCATCTTCTCGGACATCCTCATCCCCGTGGAGGCCATGGGCATTGAGCTGGAGCTCGGGGACAAGGGGCCGCACTTCCCCAACCCCGTGCGCACCGCCGCTGACATCGAGCGTCTGGGTGTGCCCGACCCCGTCCAGGGTACCGGCTTCGTCGCCGAGGCCATCCGCCGCACCCGGCGCGCGCTCAATGACTCGGTGCCCGTCATCGGCTTCTGCGGCGCGCCCTTCACGCTCGCCGCGTACATGGTCGAGGGCGGTGGCTCCAAGAGCTACATCCTCATCAAGCGGCTCCTTTTCGAGCAGCCGAAGCTGGCGCATACGCTCTTCCAGAAGCTGACCGACACGCTGATTCCCTACCTGCTGATGCAGGTGGAGGCGGGCGTGAGCATCGTGCAGATCTTCGACTCGTGGGGCGGAGAGCTGTCGCCCTGGGACTACGAGCGCTTCTGCCTCCCGTACCTCACGCGCATGGTGAAGGAGGTGCAGGCCAAGGGGGTGCCCGTCATCGTCTTCGGTACCGGAATGTCCAACCACCTGCCGCTGCTCAAGCGCACCGGTGCCGACGTCATCGGGCAGGACTGGCGCACGCCGATCGACGAGGCCCGTCGCGTCCTCGGGCCCGACGTGGCCGTGCAGGGCAACCTGGATCCGCTCCACCTCTTCCTTCCGCGTGAGGAACTGGAGCAGCGCGTGGTGGACATCCTCCGCCGCGCGGGGCCCGTGGGGCACATCTTCAACCTCGGCCACGGCATCCTCCCGCCCACGGATCCGGACGCCGCGAAGTTCATGGTCGAGGCTGTGCACAAGCACGGCGCCGCGCTTCGCCAGGGCGCCTGAGCACATGACCCCGTGAGTTGACCGGGGATGTCAGGGGCACTCAGTAGGGTGGTGCGAGTGGGGTTGGGGAAGGGGATGGGGGTCGTGACGGACGAGGGCAGGAGCGGCGAGTACCAGCGTAGGGTGCTCGCGCTCGAGCATGACGAGTTACTGCTGTTGTGGAGGGACCTTCTGGAGGGTGTCTCGCCCGCCGGTTGGCCCGGCGGTGTGCTGCTGGAGTACCTCATCCTGAGGGCCTTCCAATTGGAGGGTGCCGAGGTGACCTGGCCGTACCGGGTTTACCAGGATGGGCTCCTTCTGGAGCAGATCGACGGGGTGGTTTATTTCGATGGAGTGCCCTGTCTGGTAGAGTCCAAGGACGTGACCAGACCCGTAGATACCCATGCCATCGTCAAGCTGAAAGCTCAGATCCTTCGTCGCCCAAGGATGACTGTCGGGGCGGTGTTCAACACGGGCGAGTTCTCGTCGGCCGCGTTCTCGCTGGTGCGGATGTTGCCGCCGCCGGACGTGCTGCTGTGGCGGCGAGCGGAAATCGATTGGGCTCTACGAGAACGGCGGCTCCTCGAGGGAATGAGGGCGAAGCTGCGGTACGCGGTGGAGACGGGGTTGGCCGATTTGAACCTGATGGAGAGGGGGCGCTTCTGATGGGTGTTATCATCGTGACCTCGGGGATCGTGGCCGGAAAGATCATGAGGCGCCTGGTGGATGGGCATCCCCGTTTGTGTGAGCGGGGAATCTGGATTCAGGCGGATGACAGCAGAGGCGAGGCTTCCTCCACGGCAGCGAACATCCTCGCGCGGCGGCGCGGGCCCGTAGCGGTGGTGGCTGATGCAGACTCACTCTCGCCCCACATGATCGCGGAGCAGCGGGGGTGGATTGAGTATCTCCTGGGAGAAGCAGCGCCTCCGAGCGAATGGCGGATTCTGTTGATCGCACCCGAGGTCGCGGTGCTCCTCTTCCGGGACGAGCAACTGCTGCGCTCTCTGCTGCCAGTGAGCCCCTCGTTCGAGCAGCTCATCCGGGGTCGTTACGAGCCCAACCGGGTACTTGCCGAGCTCTTCGCTCAGGCGGGTGAGCAGCCTTTTCCCGAGTCCCTGGTGCGTCGTATCGAGCAGGCTGAGCTGTCCTCGTTGTGGGCTGCCCCGGAGCTCCGTCCATTGGAGGCGTTCCTCCTCGAAAAGTTGGCTGCTCAACAGCCAGGCACCGTGCCCTGAGTCCGCCCTCCGAGGGAGCGGAGGAGGCCTTGGCCCACTCGTTGACTCCGGAGTCAATCTCCCGTTGACGCGATGCGCAACGGCTCATTAGATGCGCCTCACCACGCAGTGAAGGTGAGGAACACATGGCACGCGAGAAGCAGCGCAACGGCCACCGGCGAGTGGCCATCGTCCGCGGATTGCGGACGCCCTTCGTGAAGGCAGGAAGCGACTTCGCGAAGCTCACCGCGCTGGACCTGGGCCGCATGGTGGTCCAGGAGCTGGTGCAGCGAGCGGAGATCGACCCCAACGAAATTGACCAGGTGGTGTTCGGCCAGGTCATCCCCACGCTCACTGCGCCGTCCATCGCGCGCGAGGTGGTGTTGGCCGCGGGGTTGCCGCGGAAGATCGAGGCGTTCACCGTGGCGCGCGCCTGTGCCACGTCCATCCAGGCCATGACGACCGCGGCCAATGCCATTGCGGTGGGCGAGGCGGAGGTGGCCATTGCCGGTGGTACCGAGTCCATGTCGGACGCGCCCATTTTCACCAGCCGCCCGCTGGCCCAGGCGCTGGTGACGGCCTCCAAGGCCCGCAGCCTCGCGGAGAAGCTCAGGGCCTTCCAGGCCCTCAAGCCGCGCGACCTCGTCCCGGTGCCCCCGGCCATCGCCGAGTACTCCACGGGCCTCACCATGGGCGAGAGCGCGGAGAAGATGGCCAAGGAGAACGCCATCTCCCGCCAGGAGCAGGACGGCATCGCGCTCGCCTCGCACCAGAACGCCGCGCGCGCCTGGAAGGACGGCTTCTTCGACTCCCAGGTGATGCACGTGGTGGTGCCGCCCAAGTACGAGAAGGTCTCGCAGAAGGACAACATCGTCCGCGAGGACACGAGCCTGGAGGCGCTCTCCCAGCTCAAGCCTGTGTTCGACCGCAAGTACGGCACCGTCACCGCCGGTAATGCCTCGCCGCTCACGGATGGTGCCGCCGCGCTGCTGCTGATGAGCGAGGAGAAGGCGAAGGCGCTTGGCCTGGAGCCGCTCGGCTACCTGCTCGCTCACGCCTATGCCGCCACTGACCCGGGAGACCAGCTCCTCCAGGGCCCGGCCTACGCGGCGCCCATCGCGCTGCGGCGCGCGGGCATGAAGCTCTCCGACATCGACCTTGTGGAGATGCACGAGGCCTTCGCCGCCCAGGTGGCCAGCAACATCCAGGCGCTGGCCTCCAAGGACTTCGCCCGGAAGGCCGGCTGGAGTGCGCCAGTGGGCGAGGTGGATCGGACGCGCCTCAACCTGTCGGGTGGCTCCATCTCTCTCGGCCATCCCTTCGGAGCCACGGGGGCGCGCATCGTCACCCAGGCCCTTCATGAGCTGAAGCGTCAGAACAAGAACACGGTGCTGTGCACCGTCTGCGCCGCCGGTGGCCTCGGAGCCGCGGTGGTCCTGGAGCGTGCGTGATGGCTGCGATGATTGCTCAGGAGCTCGAGGCGAAGCAGGGCTTCACCTACCAGGTCGAGGACGGTGTCGCGGTCCTCGTGTTCGATCTGCCGGGCGAGTCGGTGAACACGCTCTCCCCCGAGACGGGCGAGGTGTTTGCCTCGCTGCTCACCCGCGCGGAGAAGGACCCCACGGTGAAGGCGGTCGTCTTCATCTCCGGCAAGAAGGACAGCTTCGTGGCCGGGGCGAAGATCGACTTCCTCCAGACCATCAAGACGGCCGCAGAGGCCACCGTTGCCTCGCGTCAGGGACAGCAGGGCTTCGACCAGCTGGACGCGTTCCCCAAGCCGGTGGTGGCGGCCATCCATGGCGCGTGTCTGGGCGGGGGCCTGGAGTGGGCGCTCGCCTGTGACTACCGCATCGCCACCGACAGCCCGAAGACGACGCTCGGATTGCCCGAGGTGCAGCTCGGCCTCATTCCCGGTGCGGGTGGTACCCAGCGGTTGCCGGCGCTCATTGGCGTGCAGGCCGCGTTGGATCTCATCCTCACCGGCAAGAACGTGAAGCCCTCCAAGGCGAAGAAGCTGGGCCTGGTGGATGAGGTGGTGCCTACACCCATCCTCCGCCAGCTGGCCGTGCGGCGCGCTCGTGAGCTGGCCGAGGGCATGCTGAAGGTGGAGCGTCCCCGCGGCCAGGGGCTCAAGGCGGTGGCGCAGCAGGGCAAGAAGGGCCTGGGCGGGCTCCTGCTGGGGCTGACCAACAAGGAGCTGTGGGCCGAGGTTGCGCTCGAGGACAACCCGGTGGGCCGGAAGATCCTCTTCGACCAGGCGCGCAAGCAGCTGCGCAAGAAGACGCGCGGCAAGTACCCGGCGCCGGAGAGGGCGCTCGAGGCCGTCCGCATCGGCGTGGAGTCCGGCCGCGCGGCGGGTCTGGAGGCCGAGGCTCGGTTCTTCGGCGAGCTGGTGGTGTCCGATGTCTCCAAGCGGCTGGTGGAGATCTTCTTCGCCACCACCGCGCTCAAGAAGGAGAACGGTACGGCCAACGCGGACGTGAAGCCGCGCGAGGTGAAGAAGGTGGGTGTGCTCGGCGGCGGCCTGATGGGCGGTGGCATCGCCTACGTCAGCTCGGCGCTGCAGGGCGTGCCGGTGCGCGTGAAGGACAAGGATGACGCGGGCGTAGGTCGTGCCCTCAAGCAGGTGCAGGGCATCTACGACGAGCGGGTGAAGAAGCGCTCGCTCACGTGGCGCGAGTCGGCCGCGAAGATGGCGCTCGTCACCGGTGGCACCGGCTACGAGGGCTTCAAGAACGTGGACCTGGTCATCGAGGCCGTCTTCGAGGATCTGGCCCTCAAGCACCGCATCATCGGCGAGGTGGAGGCCGTCACCCACGCTGACTGCATCTTCGCCTCCAACACCTCCAGCATCCCCATCACCGAGCTGGCCAAGGGCTCGCGGCGGCCCGAGCAGGTCATCGGCATGCATTACTTCAGCCCGGTGCACAAGATGCCGCTGCTGGAGATCATCACCCACAAGGGCACCGCTGACTGGGTGACGGCCACCTGCGTGGAGGTAGGCAAGAAGCAGGGCAAGACGGTCATCGTCGTCAACGACGGGCCGGGCTTCTACACCTCGCGCATCCTCGCGCCGTACATGAACGAGGCCGCGCACCTGCTGGCCGATGGGGCTGACATCGCCGAGCTGGACAAGGCGCTCGTCGAGTTCGGCTTCCCCGTGGGCCCCATCACCCTGCTGGACGAGGTGGGCATCGACGTGGCCCAGAAGGTGGGCCCCATCATGGAGGCGGCCTTCGGCAAGCGCATGACCGCGCCCAGGGCCCTGGAGAAGGTGGTGGCCGAGGGGCGCCTGGGCCGCAAGAACAAGAAGGGCTTCTACACCTACGACGGCAAGAAGAAGAAGGAGGTGGACGTCACCGTCTACGAGCTCCTGCCGCACGGGAAGAACCGCAAGCAGCTCGACTCGCGCGAGATGGCCGAGCGGTGCGCCCTGCAGATGGTGAACGAGGCCGTGCGCTGCCTGGGCGAGGGAATTCTGCGCAGTGCGCGTGACGGCGACGTGGGGGCCATCTTCGGCCTCGGCTTCCCGCCGTTCCTCGGAGGCCCCTTCCGCTACGCGGACAGCATCGGCCCCGGCGAGCTGCTGCGCCGCCTGGAGCACTTCCAGGACAAGTACGGTGAGCGCTTCACCCCCGCGCCGTCGCTCGTGGAGATGGTGAAGGCGGGCAAGACGTTCTACCCGCGCTAATCACCCGCGCTGCGAGGGGAGGGCAGGAGGCTCCAAACCAGGGGCCTCCTGCTTCTCCGGCCCTCGTCAGTCGTCCACCGAGGGCAGCACGCTCACCTTGAGCGAGCTCGGGTGGGCCGCCGAGCGATACACGCGGTGGAAGGCGCGCACGAAGTCTTCATCCTTCGCCTCGAAGATGTTGGGCACGAAGGTCTGCGGGTTCCGGTCGATGAAGGGGAACCAGCTCGACTGCACCTGGATCATCACCCGGTGCCCGCGCTTGAAGGTGTGAAAGACGTCGTTGATGACGAAGCGCACCTTCGTCACCTCGCCCGGCTTGAAGGGCTTGGGCTCGCTGTAGCTGTCGCGGAAGCGGCCACGGAACGGCTCGCCGCGCACCAGCGTCTGCTGGTGGCCCCGGTTTCGCTGGCCCTCCTCGTTGTCACCGCCCCTCGGGCCACCGGGCAGCTTGCCCGGGTTGACGTCCACCAGCTTCACCACCCAGTCCGCGTCGGTGCCGGTGGTGGAGACCCACAGCTCCGCCTCCAGCGGGCCGGCCAGGGTGAGATCCTTCTCCAGCGGCGCCGTCTCGTAGACGAGCACGTCGGGACGGCGGGCGGCGAAGCGCTGGTCCTCGGTCATGTAGCCCTTGGCCCAGCCCGTCGTGAGCTCCATGGTGTAGGGGACGGGCTTGCTCGGGTCGCTCACGTATTCGTCGAAGGCCTCCTCTTTGCTCGCGGGCGGCGAATACGACAAGCCCCCCTTGGGCTGGAAGTAGAGCCGGGCCTCGCGCACCTGCTTGGGCGGCCACGTGTCGAAGCGCCGCCAGCGGTTGGCGCCCGTCTCGAACACCAGGGCCTCGGGCAGCTCGGGCTTCTCGCCTCCCTTGAGGTGGTGCTTGAAGAAGGCGAACTCCAGCTCCTGGTAGATGGCCGTCGTCTGGAAGCCGAAATCGGCGTCACCCAGCGAGGTGCCGTCCGTGCGCATCCAACCGCCATGCGGCCAGGGGCCCATGACCAGCGTGTTGGAGATGCCCGGGTTCTGCTTCTCGATGGTGGCGTAGGTGCGCAGGGGCCCGTAGAGGTCCTCGGTGTCGTACCAGCCGCCCACCACCAACATGGCGGCCTTGATGTTCTTCAGGTGCGGCAGGAGGTTTCGCGACTGCCAGAACGCGTCGTAGTTGGGGTGCGCGACGAGGTCCTTCCAGAAGGAGATGTCGCCCTTGAAGTAGCGCGAGTCCGCGTTGCTCAGCGGCCCCAGGTCGAGGAAGAACTGATAGCCGTCCGGGGTGCCGTGGTCGAAGCGCTTCCAATCCTCGCTGTCGGTTGGCTGTGGCCGCGGCCTGCCGAAGCTCGAGAAGAAGTTGAACGCCAGCACCAGGTTGAAGGCGCCATGCCGGTGCATGTCGTCCCAGAACCAGTCGGCGATGGGCGCCTGCGGCGATGCCGCCTTGAGCGCCGGGTGCGAGTCGATGGCGCCCGCCGATGTGTAGTAGCCGGGATAGGAGATACCCCACTGCCCCACGCGGCCGTTGTTGCCCGGCACGTTCTTCACCAGCCAGTCGATGGTGTCGTAGGTGTCGGTGCTCTCGTCGATGTCCTTGGGCCCGCTCTTCTTCGCGCGGTGCGGGCGCATGTTGACGAACTCGCCCTCGGACATGTGCTGACCGCGCACGTCCTGGAAGGCGAAGATGAAGCCGTCCTTCTCGTACCGCTCGTTGGGCCCGAGCCTGCGCGCGTACCGGTCCAGCCCGTACGGCGCCACCGTGTAGGGCGTGCGCGTGAGCAGGACGGGGTAGCGCTTGCCGGGGCTCGCGTCGTTGGGGATGTAGACGGCGGTGAACAGCTTCGTGCCGTCGCGCATGGGGATGCGGTACTCGAACTTGGTGTAGTGCGAGCGGATGTATTCGGCGCGCTCGGACTCGGCGGTAGGCTGCTGGGGCTTCGCGGCCTGGGCCCTTGCGGGTCCGGCGAGCGCGACAAGCACGAGCACCATGAGGCCGCGGAACGTGATGGGCATGCACTCTCCTGGTGAGGAGGCGGCATTGTCGGCGAACGGTGGCGGTGCGGAAAGCGTCGTGTGATGCCCGTGGGGCAGGGGAGGGTTCACCCGTACTCCAGGTTTTGGCGCTTATTCCCTGGGAGCTTGACCCTGGCGGGGTTCTGGATGGAGCCTTCGCCGCATGCGCCTCTCCGCGTCCCGTACTCTGGCTCTCGTCATCCTCGCGGCTGTCCTGGTCTGCGCCGCGGCGGCGGGGGCTGGTGCCTGGCGCTTTCACCACAAGAATCCGCAAGCCCCCGTGGTGCGGCTCGATGAGTACGTGGTGATGGGGTGGGTGGGGTGGGACTCGAGCTGGTACATGCGCATCGCCCGGGACGGGTATCAGTATGTGCCCGGAGAGCAGAGCTCGGTGGCCTTCTTCCCGCTCTACCCGTTGGCCATCCGTGCCGTCGAGCAGCTCGGCCCGGACGTGTACCAGGCGGGGGTTCTCGTCACCCTGCTCTGTGGTCCGCTCGCGCTCCTGCTCTTCGCGCGATGGGCGCGCATTCGCGTGGAGGATGAGACCACCGCGCTTCATGCCGGGTTGCTCCTCGCGCTGTACCCCTTCACCTTCTTTCTCTACGGAGTGATGTACTCCGACGCGCTCTTCCTCCTGCTGGTGGTGGGTGCCTTCCTCCTGTTGGAGAAGGGGCACCTGGTGCCAGCGGTCCTGCTGGGTGCAGTGGCGACGGCGGCGCGGCCCGTGGCGCCTGCGGTGGTCCTGGGGCTGCTGGCTCGCCGGCTCGAGTGGAAGCGCGAGCGGGGAGAGCGCTGGAGTGTCCTCGACTTCCTGCCCGTCCTCTCCGCGCTCGGCTTCGTCCTTTACGTCCTCTACCTCGGGGAGCGGTTCGACGCGCCGTTCGCCTTCGTCGATGCCCAGGTGGGGTGGGGACAGACGCCCGGTTGGGAGTCGTGGCTGAAGCTGTACTGGTTCAAGGCCGTCTTCTCCCCCGAGTCCAACGCCGAGACTGTTCTCCGGCTGTGCCTCCATGCGCTGTTGACCCTCGGGGCACTCGCGCTGCTGTGGCCCACGTTCCGGCGGCTGGGGTGGGGTTATGGCGTGTTCTGCGCCGTCCTCGTGGGTATCCCCGCCCTGTCGACCAAGGACTTCATGGGCATGGGTCGCTACCTCATTTCTGCCTTCCCCCTCTTCCTCACCCTCGCGCTGCTGCTGCGCGACCACCCGCGCGTGCGCCACGGGTTGCTCGCCGCGGGGGCGGTGGGGCTTGTCCTCTTCTCTGCCGCATTCGGCCTGGACCACTACGTCTCGTGAACGCTCCCCTTCCTCCTGCTCTCGCGTTGTTCTCTCTCTTCCCCCCGGCCGAGCGCTTCCACGTGCATGCTCGGGCCTTCTCCGCGCCGCTTGAGGCCGTTGCCGCCCGTGTACCCACAGGTGGGACTGTGGCCGATGTGGGCTGCGGCCACGGATTGCTCACCGCGCTCCTCGCCTTGGGGGACTCCCGGCGCATCGTGCATGGGGTCGATCCTGACCCACGTAAAATTGAATGGGCCCGGCAGGGTCCCGGTCGTCTGCCCAACGTGAAGGTGGAGGTGGGCACCGTGGAGTCGCTCGCCGAGCAGATGCCCGGTCACTTCGACGCGGTGGTGGTGTGCGATGTCCTCTACCTGCTCCCGGTGGAGCGTTGGCCCGGGTTCCTGCGCGAGACCCGGCGCCTGCTGCGTCCCGGTGGGCGGCTCCTGCTGAAGGAGGCCGAGGGCGACCGCTCCTGGAAGCACCTCAAGTGCCTCGCGCAGGAGGTGGTGATGGTGAAGCTGCTGGGCCGGACGAAGGCAGGGGGGGCGCTCGTGCTCCAGCCTCGCGAGGCGGTGGAGTCGATGCTGCGCCAGGCCGGCTTCACCCCGCGCGAGACGGTGGCGCTGGGCGCAGGCTACTCCACGCCTCACATCCTCTACGTGGCGGAGGCCAGCGCGCCGTAGGTGGTCAGCTCCACGCCGAGCTGCTCGAGGCGCGCTCGTACCCGAGGGCTGGTGAGCGCGTCCAGTTCGGATTGCCAGCCATAGGTCCAGCCCGGATCCTCCGGCACGTGGGGACGGCCCTCGCCCGGGTGGCAGCCCAGCTCGAAGTCTCCCTCTGGCAGGGACTCCAGCAGCGAGAGCAGGGCGGACTCGGTGAGCTGGCCCGCCTCGAAGACGCCGCCCGCGCTCACTCGCCGCACTCCGGGCTGGGGCCGAGGCGCGACTCGGGCCAACAGCGAGAGCAGCGACGTCTTCACGGCCGGCCCAGGGGACCGCAGCCAGGACACGCGGGGCAGCCGGTCCGGCCAGCGCAGGGGCAGTCCTTCTCGCCGCGCCAGGGCCTCCACCAATGGGCGCACGCCCGGCAGCAGGTGAAGGTGTTGGTGTGCGTCCAGGTGGTCCACCTCCGCGCCCAGGGCCCGCGCACGTCCTACCTGTGCGGCGAGCTCCAGCTCCAGCTCTTCCCGGCGCACCTGGCCGGTGAGCCACGCGCGCGCGAAGTCTGCCCAGCTGGCACGCAGGCGCCCAGCGGGGGCCACCGTGGGCACGTGCGAGGCAGGGGCGGCCGGAGGTAGCCGGGTGGAGAGGGCCAGATGGACTCCCAGGGCCAATCCTTGAGCCTGGGCTTGGCCCACGGCTTCGGGCGCGTCAGGGCCCATCACCAGCACGGTCGCACTGGTGACGATGCCCTCGCGGTGGGCCCGGAGGATGCCCGCGTCCAGGGCCGGGTGCAGCCCGAGATCGTCCGCGTTGACGACGAGGCGCGTGCGAGCCACCGCTCTACCCGTGGCTGCGCGTCCGCTCGCGCTCGCGTGCCGAGCCGTGCAGTGTGGTCACCGAGGGCGGCAGCCGCACCGGACGCTTCGTCGCCCGGGGCCAGCGCGTCTGCGGGTACAGCTTCGCCAGCTCCCGCACCATCTTCATGATGACGGTGGGCGAGGACAGCGTGGACACGCCACGGGTGCGCGGGAAGTAGTCCACGCCCATCTGGAACACGCGGAAGCCCTGGTGGATGGCCTTCACCACCAGCTCCGCGTCAATGAAGGAGCCCTGGCTGTTGAGCTCCACCGCCTCCAGCACTCGCCGGTGCATCACCTTGAAGCTGAAGTTGATGTCCTTCACGTGGACACCGAACAGCGTCCGGATGAGCAGGTTGTAGGCGAACGAGTAGACAATCCGCTTGGGTCCCTCGCTGGTGCGGTCGAACCGGAAGGCGCAGATCATGTCCGCTTCCAGGTACTCCATCAGGTGCAGCGCCCGCTCCAGCTCGTTCAGGTCGAACGGCAGGTCGATGTCCGAGTAGACCACCACGTCCTTGGTGGACGCGGACAGGCCCGTGCGCATGGCACCGCCCAGCTTCAAGTTGACTGGGTGCGTGATGACCCGGACCTGGGGGATGCGCGCGGCCAGCTGCTCGCAGAGCTCCTGCGTGCGGTCCGTGGAGGCATCGTTGACGATGATGATTTCGAAGTCGTCCGTGAGCCGGGGGAGAACGTCCATGGCGCGCGCCACGGACCGCTCGACGTAGTCCTCCTCGTTCCAAGCGGGGAAGAAGAGGCTGATACTGGGGGATTTGCCCACGATGAAACCTCGGCGATAAGCCAGGGTGACAGAGCTTGCCTGATGGGGGCTGGCTATCAAACATTGCTGGGCGATCGCAATCCAACGGTCGCTCCGCCTCGCTAGGCCGTGGTAGCGTGGCTGCTTGGGCTTGGTTTTGGGGAACGATGTGGGAGACAGGCGCCTCATTCTGCTGGTGGACGAGTTGCCGGAGCGGCACGCCGAGTTGGCGAGCATGCTGGAGCAGGAGGGTTTTTCCGTCAGGCTCGTGGCGGCGGGTCCAGAGGCCCAGCGCCGCATCGACGAGGCCCAGCTGGTGCTCCTCGTGCTGGGTCCCGCCGGGGGCCCC
This sequence comes from Archangium minus, assembly GCF_044360475.1. Lineage (NCBI taxonomy): Bacteria > Pseudomonadati > Myxococcota > Myxococcia > Myxococcales > Archangiaceae > Archangium > Archangium minus. The sequence continues at coordinate 9,435,913 of NZ_CP043494.1, read as the reverse complement.
TCGCGCGCGTTGTTGCAGCACCTTGTAGCCCGGGACGATGAGGGGAAGGGCCCGCCCATCATCGCGCTCGTGCCCGCCGAGGAGCGCGCGGCGGTGCTGGCCGTGCTGCGGCTGGGCGCGGAGGTGGTGTGCACCCCGGTGGACCCCGACGAGCTGCTGGCGCGCATGGCCCGCTGCATCCAGGAGCGCGAGCGCCTCAACGCGCTCGTCACCCGCGTGGCCGCCCTGGAGCGCCTGTCCATCACCGACGGGCTCACCCAGGTCCACAACCACCGCTACTTCCAGGATCGGCTGCGCGAGGAGTTCCGGCGCGCCCAGCGCTACGACGATCCGCTGTCGCTCATCCTCATCGACCTGGACCACTTCAAGGCCTTCAACGACGACCATGGCCACCAGGTGGGCGACATCGTGCTGTGCGACGTGGCCGCCTCGCTCCAGCGCAGCGTGCGTGAGACGGACCTGCTTGCCCGCTATGGAGGCGAGGAGTTCGCCATCCTCCTGCCGCGCACGCCCCTGGCGGGTGCCCTCACCGTGGCCGAGCGCGTCTGGCGCGAGCTGGGCGCCCTGCACACCGGCCCCCAGCGCACCTTGCGCGTCACCGCGTCGCTCGGGGTTTCCGCCTTCCCCCACCACGCCGTGAACAACGCCGAACAGCTGGTGCGCTCCGCCGACCAGGCCCTCTACCGGGCCAAGGACGAGGGTCGCAACCGCATCTGCGTCCACATCTCGCCCATGCCGCTCACCGGCCTCGCCTCCCGCTAGCCTGCCTGGGTCCGCGTCCTGGGTCAACATTGACCCGATTCACGGGTCGGGGTATTGAGGGACCCAGGGTGGGCGTGAGCCCCGGGTGTGGAAGCACCCGGTATTAGGGGGCTTTGCGAGGCGGTGGATGTTGGCAGCGTCATTGCAAACGCTCGGGTCTCGGACCCAGGACGAGGTTGCCACTGGAACTGGCGCAGACACAGGGAGTGGTGCCACGCGGACGGCTGCTGCTGGTGGACGACGAGGAGTACATCCTGAAGTCCATCCGGCGGGTGCTCCGTCGCGGCGATTGGCAGATCGAGACGGCCTCCGATGCGGAGGAGGGCCTCAAGGCCCTCGAACGCTTCACGCCGGAGGTGGTCATCTCCGACTTCAGGATGCCGGGCATGAACGGCGTGGAGTTCCTCAGCCGTGTGAAGGCACAGGTGCCACGGGCCCAGCGCATCATGCTCACCGGTCAGGCCGATCAGCAGGCGATCGAGGAAGCCATCAACCGGTCGGAGATCTTCCGTTTCATCTCCAAGCCGTGGAATGACAGCCACCTGGTGCTCACGGTCAAGAGCGCTTTCGAGCAGTACGCGCTCCAGGCGGAGAACGAGCGGCTGCTCCGGGTGACGCAGCAGCAGAACGAGGAGCTGCGGCGGCTCAACGCGGAGCTGGAGACCCGCGTGGCGCTGCGCACGCACCTGCTGAGCCAGGCCAAGCGCGAGTGGGAGTTGTCGTTCGACTCCATGGACACGCCGCTGGCCGTGGTGCGCCGCGACTACGGGGTGCGCCGGGCCAACAAGGCGTACACGGTGCTGGCGGGTGAGCGGCTCCAGGGGACGCTGTCCGAGGAGGGCAGTGACCAGCTCTGCCACAAGCTGCTGTTCGACCGGGAAACCCCCTGCCCGGGCTGTCCTGTGCCCGAGGCGCTCGAAACTGGCAAGGGCGTGCGCGCGGAGATCAGCCAGCGCGGGCGCACCTACGCCATGGCCGCCTATCCGCTGACGGGTGAGGGGCGTGTGGTGTGCACCTACCGCGACATCAGCGACGAGCGCGAGATGACGCGCCGGCTCATCGAGACGGAGAAGATGGCCGCGGTGGGTCAGCTCGCCGGCGGTGTGGCGCATGAGATCAACAACCCGCTGGGGGGCATCCTCGCCTTCGCGCAGTTGATGAAGCGTGACGAGGGCCGCAGCGCCTCCGACATGGAGTCGTTGGATCTCATCGAGGAGAGCGCGCTGCGCTGCAAGCGCATCGTGGAGAGCCTGCTGAAGTTCAGCCGTCACAGCAAGACGGAGGATCGCCGCACCTTCCAGCTCAACAAGTGCGCGGAGGACTCGGCGGTGCTCTTCGGGGCCCAACTCAAGGCCTACCCCAAGGTGCGGCTGGAGCTGCGCCTGACGCCGGAGCTCCCGGAGCTGTTCGGCGATCCGGGACAGCTGTCGCAGGTGATGCTCAACCTGCTGCAGAACGGGCTCCACGCGCTGCCTTCCTCCGGTGGCGTGCTGACGCTGGAGACGGGCAAGGACGGAGACCGCTGCTTCTTCCGGGTCATCGACACGGGCAGTGGCATTGATGAGCGCTACGTGGCGCGCATCTTCGAGCCGTCCTTCACCACGAAGCCGCCCGGTCAGGGCACCGGCCTGGGACTGGCGATCGCCTACCGGATCGTCGAGGACCACGGCGGCATCTTCAAGGTGGACACCCACATGGGTGAGGGGTCGCGCTTCACCGTCTACATCCCCATTCCCTTGCAGCTTGAGAGGTTGCCGTGAACCCGCAGCCGTCCAGCGCTACCAAGCGCGCCAAGATCCTGGTCGTGGATGACGATCAGATCGTCCTCAAGGCGGTCACGTCCATCCTCACCCGCGAGGGCTACCAGGTCGTTTCCATCGACGACGCCGTGGAGGGACTGACCGCGGCGAAGGACCCCTCCATCGACGTGGCCGTGTTGGACATCAAGATGCCCAACCTGTCCGGCATGGACCTGCTGCGCGGCATCAAGGCGGCGCGGCCGGACGTGGAGGTCATCATGATGACCGCCTTCGCCACCGTGGAGACGGCGGTGGAGGCGGTGAAGTCCGGGGCGTACGACTACCTCACCAAGCCCTTCGAGAACATCGACGAAGTGAGCATGACGGTGGCCAAGGCCGCCGAGCGCAAGGCTCTGCGGGACAGGGCTCGCGCGCTGGAGGAGGCGCTCACCGCTCGCAACCAGTTCGAAGAGCTGATCGGCCAGTCGTCGCAGATGCGCGCCGTCTTCAAGCTGGTGGAGACGGTGAGCCACTCCACGGCCACGGTGCTCATCCAGGGCGAGAGCGGCACGGGCAAGGAGCTGGTGGCGCGGGCCATCCACTACCGCAGCGCGCGCAAGGACAAGCCCTTCGTGGCGGTCAACTGCTCGGCGCTGACGGACACGCTGCTGGAGAGCGAGCTCTTCGGTCACGTGAAGGGCAGCTTCACCGGGGCCACCTCCAACAAGAAGGGCCTCTTCGAGGCCGCTGACGGCGGCACCATCTTCCTCGACGAGATTGGCGACGTGCCTCCCGCCACCCAGGTCCGCCTGCTGCGCGTGCTGCAGGAGGGCGAGGTGAAGCGCGTGGGCGCCAACGAGCCGGTGAAGGTGGACGTGCGCGTCATCGCCGCCACGCACGTGGACCTGAGCCGGGCCAAGGAGCAGGGCAAGTTCCGCGAGGACCTGTTCTACCGGCTCAACGTCATCACCATCGACCTGCCGCCGCTGCGAGACCGCCCCGAGGACGTGCCGCTGCTGGCGCACCACTTCCTCAAGCTGTACGCGGCGAAGGTGGGCAAGCGGGTGACGGGCTTCACGCCGCGCGCCATGGAGGCGCTCACCTGCAACCGGTGGACGGGCAACGTGCGCGAGCTGGAGAACGTCATCGAGCGCGCGGTGGTGCTCACCTCCAAGGAGGTGCTGGACATCGACGACCTGCCGCCGGGCTTCCAGGACGCGCCGCAGGCCGGGGCCCAGGTGGAGGTGTTCAGCCTCGCGCACCTGCCGTATGCCCAGGCCAAGCGCCTGGCCATGCGCGCCTTCGAGCGGCGCTACCTCACCGCGTTGCTCGAGAAGCACAACCACAACGTCTCCAGCGCTGCTCGCGCCGCGGGCGTGGATCGCTCCAACTTCCGCCGCCTGCTCAAGCAGTACGAGGTGGCGGGACGCTCCATGAAGCGCTCCAAGGAGGACGATGACGCCCTCGAGGTAGCTTCCTAGCCTTCCTCTCCCGGCTCGCGGGTGCGGCTCGCGAGCTGGCGTTGGATTTCCTCGTAGCGCTCGGCCAGCTCCTGCTCGAGCCCATTGCGTGAGGGCTGGTAGAAGCGTCGGCCCCGCAGCGCCTCGGGAAGGTAGTCCTCGGGGACGTAGTGGCCCTCGAAGTTGTGCGGGTACTTGTAGCCGGCGCCGTACCCGAGCGACTTCATCAGCTTCGTGGGGGCGTTGCGCAGGTGCATGGGCACGGGCAGGGGCCCTCCCTCGGTGACGGCGGTGCGAGCCGCGGCGTACGCGGTGAGCACTGCGTTCGATTTGGGCGCCAGCGCCAGGTACGTCACTGCTTGGGTGAGCGGGAGGGTGCCTTCGGGCAGGCCCACCAGCTCGAAGGCCCGCAGCGCGTCCACCGCCACGCCCAGCGCCCGCGGGTCCGCGTTGCCGATGTCCTCCGAGGCGAAGATGACCATCCGCCGGAAGATGAAGACGGGGTCCTCGCCTGCCTCCAGCATGCGCGTCATCCAGTAGAGCGCGGCGTCCACGTCCGAGCCCCGCATGGATTTGATGAAGGCGCTGACGACGTTGTAGTGCTCCTCGCCGGCCTTGTCGTAGAGCAGCGCCTTGTGCTGCAGGGCCTCCTCGGCGATGGCCTTGTCCACCCGGGCGCCGCCGTGCGCGGCCGCCGCCTCCAGCGCGGTGAGCGCCCGGCGCGCGTCTCCTCCCGACGCCTGGACGATGAAGGTGAGGGCCTCGTCGTCCACCTCCACCTTGCCGCCCAGGCCCCTGGGGTCCGCCACCGCTCGACGCAGCAGCGCCACAAGCTCCTCCTCCTCCAGCCCGCGAAGGGTGACAACGCGCGCACGGGACAAAAGGGCGGCGTTCACCTCGAAGGAGGGGTTCTCCGTGGTCGCTCCGATGAGGGTGACGGTGCCCTTCTCCACGTGGGGCAGCAGCGCGTCCTGCTGCGCCTTGTTGAAGCGGTGGATCTCATCCACGAAGAGGATGGTCCGCTGGCGGTGCAGTCTCCAGCGCTCCTGGGCGCGGGCCACCGTCTCCCGGATGTCCTTCACGCCGGAGAGCACGGCGGAGAGGGACTCGAAGGAGGCACCGGTGGAGCGGGCGATGACGTGGGCGAGCGTCGTCTTTCCCGTCCCCGGCGGCCCCCAGAGGATGAGCGAGGGCACCTGATCCTGCTGGATGGCCCGGCGCAGGAAGCGCCCCTCGCCCGTCAGGTGCTCCTGTCCGACGAATTCCTCCAGGCGGGTGGGGCGCATCCGCTCCGCCAGGGGGGCCAGCAAGGCCTCGTCCTTCCGGCTGGCATGCTCGAAGAGGTCCATGGAGAAAACCTGCGGTCCGGGTACCACGTGTCACAGGGTCATCGAAGGGTCCATTTCGTCCAGCGCTCTCCCGGCTGTCTGGATTAGAACCCTTCTTCATCGTGCAGACCCTGGTGCTCGTAGCGAAGAAGGACAAGCCCGAGGCGGCGGAGCTCGCCGCGCGAATCCGTGAACGCTATCCCGCGCTGGAGGTCCTGGGAGACCGGCTCCTGGCGCATACGCTTGGATGGCCGAAGGTGGACGACCGGGAGCTGGCCGCCCGGGCGGACCTGGTGGTGGTGCTGGGCGGGGATGGCACGCTCATCCACGCGGCCCGGCTGCTCGACGGAAGCCCCAAGCCCATCCTCGGGGTGAACCTGGGCAGCCTGGGGTTCATGACGGAGATCCCCGTCGAGGGACTGTTCACCGCCTTGGATGATGTGCTCGCCGGCCGCTTCAAGGTGGACTCCCGGATGAAGCTCACGTGTCGGCTGATCCGCGACGGCAAGGTGGTGGTGCAGGACGAGGTCCTCAACGACGTGGTCATCAACAAGGGCGCGCTGGCGCGCATCGCGGACCACGAGGTGTCCATCGAGGACGTGCCCATCGCCACGTACAAGGCGGATGGCGTCATCCTGTCCACGCCCACCGGCTCCACCGCGTACTCGCTGTCCGCGGGAGGGCCCATCGTCCACCCGTCGGTGGATTGCACGGTGCTCGCGCCCATCTGCTCGCACGCGCTCACGCACCGTCCCATCATCGTGCCCGCGGACCGCACCATCCGCGTCGCCCTGCGAACCGAGACGGCGGACACCTTCCTCACCCTGGACGGGCAGACGGGTCACAGCCTGCGGTGCGAGGACATCATCGAGGTGGTGCGCTCGCCCAACCGGGTGACCCTGGTCCGCAATCCCCGCGTGGGCTACTTCACCATCCTCCGGCAGAAGCTCCACTGGGGCGAGCGGTAGCGCAGCGTGTTCATCTTCTTGTCGAAGCTGTTGGATCTGCTGCTCTCGCCGCTCTCCTGGGGGTTGCTTCTGGGCGTGCTGGGCCTGGTGCTGAGCCGGAGGAGGGCGAGGCTCGCGGCGTGGCTGCAGGGGCTCGGGCTGCTGGTGCTGTACCTCTTCTCCATCCAGCCCGTGGCCACCGGGCTGCAGCGCTGGGTTGAGGCGGGCGTGGTGTCCACGTACCGGCCGGATGAGGTCTACGACGCCGTCATCGTGCTGGGCGGAGCGGTGGACTCGTCGGCCACGGAGCGCTCGGGCCTCCCCGAGTACAACCAGCCGGTGGAGCGCATCCTCCGCGGTTTCGAGCTGCTGCGGGATGGGCATGCGCGCCATGTGTTGCTCGCGGCGGGCACGCTGGACATGCGGCCGGAGGCGCTGGTGGAGGCGGACGTGCTGGCGCGCCAGCTCCGGATGTGGGGCATCGCGCCCGAGCGCATCTTCACCGAGAAGCGGAGCCGCAACACGCGGGAGAACGCGGTGGAGTCAGAGCGCATCATCCGGCAGCAGGGGTGGAAGAGGCTGGTGCTGGTGACGAGCGCGGCGCACATGCCCCGGGCGCTGGGGACGTTTGAGGCGGTGGGGTTGAAGCCGGACACGCTGGCGGTGGACGTGCGCGCACACGAGTGGGATTTCCACGGTGCGTCGTGGCAGCCGAGGGCGTCCAACCTCTCCGCCGGAACGGACGCGCTACGGGAGCTCTTTGGCCGTCTCGTCTACCGACTGCGAGGCTGGGCCTGAATCCCCTCTCCCTCTGGGAGAGGGCCAGGGTGAGGGTATTCGCTCCCGTGACTGTTCCATCCTGGGAACAGTGATTTGCCCGACTGGAGCTGGTGCAACGCCGGATCGACGCGCATGATCCACTGACTCGCGAGCACCACTCATGTCCTCCTACCGACCAGGCCGACGCAGTGTCCTCAAGGCCGCCGCACTCGGCGCCGCGACCCTTCCATTCCTGGGCTGTCGCGATTCGGCTCGCGCCGCGCACCCGGTCCAGGAGGGGAGCACCACCATGACCACCTCCTCTTCCGGCTCCCGCCTGCCGGTGCTCTTCATCGGGCACGGCTCCCCCATGAACGCGATCGAGGACAACACCTGGACGCGAAGCTTCAAGTCGCTTGCCGGGCTGTTGCCCAAGCCGAAGGCCGTGCTCGCGATCTCCGCACACTGGTTCCTTCCCGGTACCTTCCTCACTGGGAACGAGCGCCCGCCCACGATCCACGACTTCGGCGGCTTCCCTCGTGCGCTCTACGAGATGCAGTACCCGGCCGCTGGCAGCATCGAGCTCGCGCGGCGTGTCGTTGAGCTCCTGGGGCCCGCTCGTGCGTCGATCCAGAACGACTGGGGCCTGGACCATGGCACCTGGACCGTCCTCCACCACCTGCTACCCGCGGCGGATGTCCCGGTCGTGCAGCTCAGCATCGACGCGCGGCTCGCGCCCTCCGAGCACCTCGCGCTGGGCCGTGCGCTGGCTGGGCTGCGCGACGAAGGCGTCCTGGTGATGGGTAGCGGCAACGTGACGCACAACCTGCGCCATGCCTTCCGGAGCATGCAGGCGGGTGAGCTCACGCCCCCGAAGTGGGCCACGAGCTTCGACGAGGACGTGGCGAGGGCGCTCGAGCAGCACGATGGCGCGTTCCTCGCGCGCGTCATCGAGACCGAGGCGGGGCGCATGTCGCACCCGAGCATCGATCACTTCCTCCCACTGCTGTACGCCGCCGGCGCCGCCAACGATCGTGATCCGGTGCGCTTCCCCATCAGCGGATTTGATCTCGGCTCGCTGTCGATGCGCTCCGCGATCTTCGGCTGAGGTTGACCCCATGGCCGGCCCCTCGCGGCTCAGCCCGCGTTGGGATGGGCCGAGAGCGGTCGTCCCCCGAGGAAGTCGAGCAGGAAGTCACGGAAGGCCGACACCTTCCTCGGGACGTGTTGGGTCCTCGGGTACAGCAGCACGAACGTCGTCGACCGTTGCGTGTAGCGCGGCAGCACACGGACGAGCTGCCCGGACGTCACGTCCGCCTGCGCGAGGAACGTGGGAAGGCTGGCGATGCCAACGCCCGCCTTCACCGTTTCGCGCATGAAGAGCATGTCGTCGGCGAGCACGCGCGCGTTCTTCTCCGAGAGGCCCAGTTCGCTCAGGTACTTGAGCCCTCGAAACGCGACGAAGTCGTGGTGGGCCAGGTCCTCGGGCGTGCGGGGCGTCCCTCGTCGTGCGAGGTACGTGGGCGAGGCGAAGAGCTGCACGTCGATCGTCCCGAGCCGCCGGACCATCAGCGACGAATCCGCCAGCTTCGCTCCAGAGGCGCGGAGCGCGAGATCGAACCCCTCCGCCACCAGGTCCACGTTCAGGTTCGTCAGGCGGCAGTCGACACTCACCGAGGGATAGCGCGCGGTGAAGCGCGCGATGACCTCTGGCAGGAAGGTGGCACCCATGTCGTTCGGCGCGGTGATCCGCAGCTTGCCTGAAGGGGCCTCCTCCCGCTCGGGCAGGGTCCCGACTGCTTCCCGCAGCGAGGCGAGCAGCGGCGCCGCTCGCTCGTACAGCGCGGCGCCGGCGGTGCTCAGCGAGACGTGTCTCGTCGTCCGGTGGAGTAGCTGCGCACCGACCGAGGCCTCGAGGCTCGCCACGCCCCTGCTCACGGATGACTTGGGGAGCCCCAACTTCCGGGCCGCCTCCGAGAAGCTGCCGGTCTCCGCGACGGCCACGAAGAGTCCGAGGAGGTTCAGATCCATGGGTCGCGGCTCCTCGGGAGCGCATCGAGCGCCCGTAATGGACGCGCCTAGTGTGCCGCCTGGGCCGCGGCCGTGGGGCAGGTGGGGGCGTTCGGGTCGTCCGCCTTCGCCAGGTCTCGCGAGCCACCGCGCAGCCGCTCGATGCGACCGTACGTGACCGGGGAAATCGCTTCGGTGGAGGCGAAGGCGTCACGCAGCACGTCCTGCGTGGTCTTCCCCTTCTGGGGCGACACCCGGTACTTCGCGCCCTTGAACATGGTGTACCCGTCACCGCCCTCGGCCATGTACGAGTTGGTGGCGAGCGTGTACGTCCGCTTCGGATCGAGCGGCTCGCCATTCACGGTGACGCGCACGATGCGGTCACCCGCGGGCCGGCAGATGTCGAAGGCGTAGTGGATGCCGGAGACCTGGGGGAAGCGGCCCGGGTCGGCCTCCTCGGCGCTGCGGCTGACGCCCTGCTCGAGCGCCTGGCGCAGCACCGCGCCCGTGACCTCGATGCTCACCACCGAGCCCGGATAGGGGTGAATGGCCAGCACGTCGCGCCGCAGGAGCGGACCGGGCCTCAGCACCGAGTCCGAGCGGATGGAGCCTCCGTTGATGAGCGCCACCTCCGCGCCGGTGGCCTTGCGGTAGGCGTCCGCGACGAAGGAGGCCAGGTTCGTCTCACGGGTGCGGTTGGCCTCCTCGCTGGCATCCAGGGCCACGGCGGTGCGGCCCACGGGCTGGGAGAGCTCGGCCGTCAGCGCGTCGTACTCGCGCATGGCGGTGGCGAAGGCCGGATCCTCCGGAACCTCGGGCGTGAGCGGCAGCACGTCGAAGTCCATGCTCTTGAGCTTGTGGCTCCGGGTGCCCACGTGCAGGGTGACACGCCCCAACTCCCGCGCCTCGGACGACATCTTCACGATGGGCGTGCCGTTGGACACCGCCTGCATCATCACGTGCTCGTGGCCCCCGATGATGAGATCAATGGGCGCACAGCGGGCGAGCACCTTGTCCTCGGCCACGAACAGGTGGGTGAGCCCGATGATGATCTGCGCGCCCTGCTTGCGCATCTGCGGCACCAGCTCGCGCGCCTTGGCGCACGTGTCCGTGAAGTACACGTCCGGGCCAGGCTTGGAGCTGTACTTCGTCTTGCCCAACAGCACCCCGAAGATGCCCACCTTCACGCCGCCCACGTCGCGGATGACGAAGGGCGGGGTGTCGCCGAAGGTGCGGCCCGTCTTCTTGTCCATCACGTTGGCGCCCAGCCAGGTGAAGTGGGACTCCTTCATGCGCTGGCGCATCACGTCGGGGCCGAAGTCGAACTCGTGATTGCCCAGCACCGCGTAATCCAGACCGAGCGCGTTCCACGCGTCGATCATCTGCTTGCCCTTGTGGAAGGTGGACTCCACAGAGGGCCCCAGCGTGTCACCGGCCATCAGGAACAGCGTGTTCGGGGACTCGGCGAGGACTTGCTTGCGCAGCGTGGACAGCCGCCCCAGACCGCCACGCGCTCCGAAGTCCACCGGGGTGAACTGGTACACGTCGTTGACGTGCAGCAGCGTGAGGGTGACGGTGGGCTCGTCATCCTGCGAGGACTCAGCAGCCGCGCTCGCGACGGGCGCTGGCGCGCTCCCCGACATCGAGGCACAACCAGCGAGGAGCAGGGCAGCCAGGGTGGAGGCCAGTGGGCTCGGCAGGCGGGACGGATGGGACATGGGATGTTCGTTGGGGCTGCGAATCTCCCACGTCCGGCGCGCGCGTGCATCTTTCGCGTGACGCACACGTGACTCGCCGTGGCAGCAGGGTCGGAGCAGGGCACCGTCCGACCGCTCGGTAGGTCAGCGCTAAACCGTGTAGCGGCGCCCCTGCGCGAGCGGCTCGATATTGCTCGCCTGGAGGTCGAAGTCATCCGGGTAGTGAATGAGCCGCATCTTTGCTCGCAGCGGCGCGGGCAACGCGGCCAGCTTCGCGTAGGGCGTGTGCACGCCGTAGTTCGTCTCGTGCACCACGAGGTCCGCTTCGGAGAGCCAGGAGATGAGGCCCTCGTCGTAGGCGGTGTCCGCGCTGTAGCCCAGGCAGCGGCCTCCCGCACGGATGCGCAGGGCCGTGGTGGGGACGTGGTGGTACGTCATGCGGCTCTCGATGGAGAAGGGCCCGAATTGCACGGGCGCCTCGGTGGAGAGCGCGAGGGGCTCGAAGTAGTCCTCGAAGCCGTGGCGTTCGGGCTCGCCTCCGGGCTTGCGGATGAGATCTTCCATGCCTGCGGCGAGGTGGCCCTCCCAGAGTCGGCGTGTCACGTCCGGATGGGCGAGCAGCCGCAGCTTCCGCTTCAGCACGAAGAAGGAGAAGTAGCCAAGCCCCTCCACGCCCGAGCTGTGGTCCGCATGCAGGTGGGTGAGGACGAGGCCCGACACCCGGTCCGCATCCAGCTCCACGCCCGAGGAGAGGCTGGCCTCGCGCATCATCTTGCGGATGGGGTGCGGACAGTCCAGGAGCAACACCTGGCCCTCGGCCTCGAGCGTCAGGCACGAGGAGTAGTGCAGCGCGGAGAAGGCATCCCCCACACCGAGGGTGACGAAGGACAGGCTCATTGTGGACTCCGGTGGGCGGTGGGGTTCATTCGTTGGCGCAGCTTCGCCGCGACTGCGGGCGGGCAGAAGTCTGAAACGTCCTCGCCGCGCTCCAGCTTCTCCTTGAGTGCGCTGCTGCTCACCGTGGCGAGGTGGGCCTCGGCGGGGAGGAACAGCGTGGCCAGGTCTGGCGCGAGGGCACGGTTGGCCTGGGCCAGTGTCGTCTCGAACTGGGCGTCCGTGGCGCCTCGCACTCCGCGCAGCAGCACACTCGCGCCGATGGCCCGTGCGTAGTCCACGATGAGCCCCTCGGTGCTGGACACGGAGACGTTGGGGTGGAGCGCCACCGCCTCGCGCAGCAGCTCCACGCGCTCGGCCACGGTGAAGAGGGTGCGCTTGTCGGGGTTGATGGCCACCACCACGACGACGTGGCCGAAGAGCCGCGCGGCCTGGCGGATGACGGAGAGGTGCCCGGCGGTCACCGGGTCGAAGCTGCCGGCATAGACGGCGATGGTCATCACGACACCTCCGGTTGTCCTCCGGACACGAGCGTCCGGGGCGGGTGAAAGGTGAGCGCTACCCAGGCCACTGCCGCGGCGCACAGGGCCGCCGCGAGCGTGAAGTGCCACGCGTAGCCGAGCGTCTGGGCGCTGAATCCACTCACGGCCGCGGCGCCTCCGGTGGCCAGCACGACGAGCGAGGCCTGCACCGTGTAGTCGGACGCGGCGTGCTCTGGGCGGCAGATATCCATCATCACGGTGAAGAGGGCCGCGGTGGCCATGCCGCTCGTGAGGTGCTCCACGCCGCAGACAATTGCGAGCACCGGAAGGGAGGTGGCTCCCTGCGCGGCCAGTGCGTAGAGGAGCACTGCGCCCGCCTGCAGGGTGCCGAAGACGAGCAGCGCGCGCCGCTGTCCCAGCCGGTTGACGAGCGCCCCACCGACGAGCGCGCCGAGCAGCCCCGTGGTGAAGCCCACGAACCCGAGCATCCAGCCCACCTGCGACAGGCTCAGCCCCTCGTCGACCAGGAAGGTGCGCAGCATTCCCGTCGCCAGGTGCTCACCCGCCTTGAAGAGGACGAGCAGGGTGAACCACGTGCCCGCGCCGGGGCGGCGCACCCAGTACAGCAGGGACTCGCCGAGCCAGCGCCCCATGCGCACGTGCTCGCCTCGGGGGGCGGGGGAGGGGGGCTCTCGGAAGAGCGCCACCGGCACCGTGGCCACGAGCAGCAGCAGGCCCAGACTCAGCAGGGTGGGGCGCCAGCCCAGCGCGTCGAAGAGGATGAGCATCAGCCCGCCACCAAGAATCATCCCCACCCGATAGCCAGCCACCTGTACGCCGTTGCCCCAGCCGAGCTCCTTCGGCTCAAGCAGGTCCACTGCGAGCCCGTCCGTGGCCACGTCCTGCGTCGCCGCCAGCAGGTTGACGAGCAGCACAGCGACGAGGAGCGTCGTCACGCTCACGGTCCCCTCGGGAAGGGCGAGCCCCAGGAGCAGCGCCGCCGAGAGGACTTGCAGCGGGAGGATGTAGCCCCGCCGCCGTCCGAGTTTCTCCGAGCCGTAGCGATCCATCACCGGGGCCCAGAGGAACTTGAGCGCCCACGGCAGCGCGAGCAGGTGCGTGAGCCCGATGGCTGGCAACGACAGGCCCTGTTTGCGCAGCAGCACCGGGAGCGCCTGGGTGAAGAAGCCGAAGGGCAGCCCCTGCGACAGGTAGAGGCTCGTGAGCAGCCCGATCTTCAGCGGGGTCTTCATCGCGGCCTTCATGTGCCCTCCGAGGCGTCCGCCGCGTCGAGCAGCCCCGCAGCCATGCGCTTCATCGTGCTCGCGGCGGATCCCGGAGGGATGAGCCCCGGAGCCGCCGAGGCGAGGACGAAGTAGCCCTGCACCGCGGCGAAGAGGCCCGCCGCCACCGCGCGCGAGCGTCTGCGCCCGATGACCGTGGCGACCAGCTCCTCCAGGAACTCCAGGTCCGCGCGGACCACCTTCTCGTAGGCCGCGCGCACCTCAGGCTGCCGCACCGCTTCCGCGCTGATGGTCACCCACGCCGCCACCGAGGCTGGATCCGCGTCGTCACCCGTGGCCAGGTACGCATCGAGGAAGGCGTCCACCTGTGCTCGAGCGCCGCCCCTCACCCGCTCCACCCGCGCCTTCACCCGCTCGCGCACTCGCCCCGCGAGCTGCTCCACCAGCGTCAGGAGGATCTCCTGCTTCTCCGTGAAGTGGTAGTGCACCAGCCCCGGGCTCAGCCCCGCTGCCTTGGCGATCTCCGAGATGGACGCACGCTCGTAGCCGCGCTCCGCCATGACGCGCAGCAGCCCCTCGACGATCTGCTGCCGACGCTCCTCTGTATTCGATGGGCGGGCCATCCTCGGCTCCATTTATAGGTTGGTTGACCAACTTATATGGCCGCAGAGGCGTGGCGTCAACTCGAGTCCAGTTCCAGGTGGTGTCGGAGGGTTGACCAAATCCCCTCTCCCTTTGGGAGAGGGACGGGGTGAGGGTATCGGGTGAACCCGGGTTGGACCCCTGTGCTCACTGGGGGCCACGGGTTGAAGAACGGGTTCAGTTACCCTCACCCTGACCCTCTCCCACGGGGAGAGGGAAGAGAGCGGGTTCAGGGCTTGTGGAGGATGGCCGAGTCTCCCACGAGCCACAGGTCGGACGCGGAAGCGGCCCACAGCCCTCGCAGGGTGCGGCCGGTGCCGGCGTGCTCGGAGGTCCACTGCGAGCCGTCGTAGCGCAGCAGCGTGCCGTTCTCTCCCGTGGCCCACACCGAGGACGCGGAGGTACCCCAGAGCGCGGTCAGGTTGGTCGTGGTGCCGATCGTCGCCTTGGACCAAACAGTGCCGTCATAGTGCAGCAGCGTGCCGTTGTTTCCCACGGCCCAAATGTCCGAGGGCCCGCTGCCCCAGACTCCGTGGAGGGCCGTGCTGGTGCCGGAGTTCATCCTGGACCAGGCGCTGCCATCCCAGCGCACGATGGTGCCCGAGTCGCCCACGGCGATAGCCAGTGAGGGTCCTAGGACCCAGACGTCGTTGAGTGCCTTGCCCACGCCGGTGGGCTGGCAGGCCCAACCGGAGCCCGTGTTGTGCAGGGCCACTCCGGACTGGCCCACGGCCCAGACGTCCGTCTCCGAGCTGCCGTGCACTGCGAGCAGCCCCTGGGGATGCGAGGAGAGCTCCTCCGTGTAGCCCGTGCCATTCCACCGAGAGATGCGGTGGGAGCTGGTGTCGCTCCCGGAGGTGACGATCCAGACAGTGTTGGCCGAGGCCGCGTAGACACCCGAGGCCTGGCCGGAGCCGTAGCTGGGGAGCTGGTGCCAACCGCCACCATTCCAGTGCATCAATCGGGAACCCACTGCCCAGATGTGGGTGGCGCTGATGCCATGCACGTCCTGGAGACGGTCCTCCAGTGCGCGGGCTGGTGCCTGCTTGGACCATGCGCTGCCATTCCACCGCTCGACGTGACCATCCCCCCCCAACAGCCACACGTCATTCGGGCTGCTGCCCGCGAGCACTCCATCTCTGCCAGAGCCCACCTTCCTCCATCCCGTGCCGTTCCATTGGTAGCGCAGGCTCTCGCCCACGGTGAATAGCGAGGAGGCGTCGACGGAGTACACGTGGAAGAGCTGGTCGTCGATGCGGAGGGTCTCGGAGAGGCCGCTGGGCGTGACGCGGTAGACGACGCCGTAGTCGTTGCAGAAGAGGCAGGGGTCCTCGGAGGAGACAGCCCAGACGTCGTTGGGGCCCGAGCCCGTCACCTCGTAGAGGGGCAGGGAGGTGCCCGCGTCGATGGCCGCGAAGGTAGTGCCATCGTGGTGGCGCAAGGTTCCAGCGTTGCCCACCACCCAGACGTCATTCGGGCCACTGCCCCACACACTGTTGAGCTCTTGGGTGGTGTTCGAAGCCACGGAGTTGAAGCCGCT
The DNA here is from genome assembly GCF_044360475.1 of Archangium minus. Taxonomy (NCBI): domain Bacteria; kingdom Pseudomonadati; phylum Myxococcota; class Myxococcia; order Myxococcales; family Archangiaceae; genus Archangium; species Archangium minus. The sequence goes on along the minus strand of NZ_CP043494.1, from coordinate 9,420,409 downwards.
GCCCTGGTTGCGCAGCACGGTGCCGGCGCCTCCCACCGCCCAGATGTCAGCGGGGCCTGAGGCCCAAAGGGAAGAGAGGTTCTGGGTGGTGCCGGAAGAGACGGGAGAGAAGGCGGCGCCCGAGGAGTGCAGCACCGTGCCAGCGCTGCCCACGGTCCACACGTCCGTGGCGGACACGGCGTGCACGTCGCTGAGGGGGGTGGTTGTGCCGCTGGGCACAGGCATCCACTTCGTGCCGTTCCAGTGCTGGATGTGGCCGCCCTCGCCCACAGCCCAGCCGTCGTTCGTGGCGCGGAAGTGGGCTCCCTTCAGGGAGTTGCCGTGAGGAACGGGATACTCCCAGCACCAGCCGTTCTCGTTGCACCAGCGCTCGGATGTGGGGATGGCGCAGGAGTTGGCCCGGCCACGGCCACCGCATACCTCCGGAGCGGTGCACGTACCGCAGGAGAGCGTTCCTCCGCACCCGTTGGAGATCGTGCCGCAGTTGGCCTCGAGCTGCTCGCACGTCAGCGGCTGGCAGCCCGCGTCGGGAGAACTCCCCGCATCGGGAGTGCTACCTGCGTCCGGTCGAAGGACTTCACCCGGACGGGTGCAGACCTCGACAAAGGGTTCCTCGGGGGGCGTGCCCGAATCGGCGGGGTCCGAGGGAGACGAGGGCGGATCATCCCCGCAGGCTGGGAGCAAGGTGAGCGTGGCGAGAGCGAGCAGGAGCACGCTCCTGCGCTGGCCCTTGTGAGCTGCGCGTACTGAGAAGGCAGAGTCGGGTGTCATGGATTCAGCCAGGGAAAGGTTGTGGTTGAAGGGGGGGAGGTGGGCTTCAGGGCTTGTGGAGGATGGCGGAGTCGCCCATGAGCCACACATCGGACGCGGAGGCGGCCCACAGCCCATGCAGAGTGCGGAGGGTGCCCGTGCGCTCGGAGGTCCACTTCGTGCCGTCGAAGCGCAGCAGCGTTCCCTTGTCTCCCGTGGCCCACACCGCCGTCGGAGAGACGCCCCAGAGGGCGTTCAGGGGAACCGTGGTGCCGCTCGTCACGGGACTCCAGAGGGTGCCGTTGTAGCGCAGCAGCGTGCCGTTGGCGCCCGCGGCCCAGATGTCCTTGGGTCCGCTGCCCCAGACACTGTTGAGCGCCACGCTGGTGCCGGAGCTCATCGCGGACCAGGTGGTCCCGTTCCACATCTGGATGGTGCCCGCGCTGCCCACGGCAATGGCGAGCGACGGCCCATGGACCCAGACATCGTTGAGCGCCGCCGTTACACCCGTGGGCTGATGCGTCCAGCGGGTGCCATCGAAGTGAATGGCCTCGCCGGAGGTGCCCACGGCCCAGACGTCCGTCTCCGAGCTGCCATGCACCGCGAGCAGTCCCTGGGCGTTGGACTCGAGCTCCTTCACGAAGCTCGTCCCGTTCCAACGGTAGATATGGTTGTAGTTGCTGCTGCTGCTGCCGCCAGCGCTGTAGGAAGAGTCGAGGGTGACCATCCAGACCGCGGTGGGTGAAGCCGCGTAGACGCCACGGGTCTGGATGAACGACGAGTTGTAGGGGGCGGTCCGCTCCAACCAACCGCCGCCATTCCAGTTCTGTACCTGGCCTCCGCTCCCCACCGCCCACACGTTGTTCGCGGCGCTGCCGTGCACGTCCTGGACGTTCATCGACAAGCGGACCGGCGTCTGGATCGACCACTGCGTTCCGTTCCATCGCTCGACGTAGCCGTAGTCGTCCAGGAGCCACACATCGTTGGGGCTGCTGCTCGCGAGGATTCCTCCGCTTCGTCCCGAGATCGCGCGCCAGCCCGTGCCATTCCAGTGGTAGTGCGAGCCGTCACCGAAGGCGAATGCCGCGGAGGGGCCAGCGGAGTACACGTGGAAGAGCTGGTCGTCGATGCGGAGGCTCTCGGAGAGGCCGCCGGGCGTGACGCGGTAAACGATGCCGTAGTCGTTGCAGAAGAGGCAGGGGTCCTCGGAGGTGACGGTCCAGACGTCGTTGGGGCCCGAGCCCGTCACCTCGTAGAGGGGCAGGGAGGTGCCCGCGTCGATGGCCGCGAAGGTGGTGCCGTCGTGGTGACGCAAGGTGCCGCCATTCCCCACGACCCAGACATCGTTCGGGCCACTGCCCCATACGTCGTTGAGCTTTTGGGTGGTGCTCGAGGCCACGGGCTTGAAGCCGCTGCCCTGGTTGCGCAGCACCGTGCCAGCGTTGCCCACGGTCCAGACGTCATTCGACCCGGAAGCCCAGAGGGCACTGAGGTTCTGAGTGGTGCCGGAAGCGACGGGTGCGAAGGTGGCGCCCGAGGAGCGCAGCACGGTGCCGGTGCTGCCCACCGTCCACACGTCGGTGGCGGACACGGCGCGCACGTCACTCAGGTCGCTGGTCGTACCGCTGGGCACGCGCGTCCACTTCGTGCCGTCCCAGTGCTGGATGTGGCCGCCCTCTCCCACGGCCCAGCCGTCGTTGGCGGCACGGAAGTGGGCTCCCTTCAGCGCATACCCGTGCGGAAGCGGCGCCTCCCAGCACCAGCCGTCCTCGTTGCACCAGCGCTCGGACGCGGGGATGGCGCAGGTGTTGGCCTGACCACGACCACCGCACACCTCCGGGGCGGCGCACGTGCCGCAGGAGATGACGCCTCCGCAGCCATCGGGTGCGACGCCGCATTCACCTTCGGAGAGGTCGCATTGCTGACGTGGGGTGCAGCCGCACACGTTGGCCCTGCCTCCGCCGCCGCATGAGGTCGGCGCGGTGCAGCTTCCGCAGGAGAGCGTCCCTCCGCACCCGTCGGATACCTCGCCGCAATTGGTTCCGAGCTGCGCGCATGTGCGTGGGGTGCAGCCGCAGGTGTAGCTCTCGCCGCCACCGCCGCAAGTGGAGGGCGCGGTGCAGCTTCCACAGGACAGCGTTCCTCCACACCCATCGAAGGGGGTGCCGCAGGTGGCTCCCAGTTGCTCGCACGTCTTCGGGGCGCAGGGCTCTTCGTCGGGCTCGTCCCAGAAGACGGGGATGCAGCACCCGGTGAACAAGGTGATGGCGGCGATGGTGGCCGTCAGAAGGAATGTGACGCTGCGTGTCATGATCGCTCCCCCGGGTGCAGGACCGCTGCTGGACTCCCTCGGTGCCGCAAAAGCTCTCTTAAGCGCCCCTCGAGTGTGGAATTGCGAGCAATGAGCTCCGGTGGATCTCCCACCCCCCCAGATCCAGTTCGGGTGCCATGTTCCAGACACGCCGCTGTCGTTCAGCGGACGGCTCGAGGGCCCGTGCGGCCCCATTCCTTCGCGATGAGCGTATTTTCAGCGACAACGATTGCGTTGTCTTCCCGGGGGGATGGTCGTGAAAGAGACTGCCTTGAAGGAAGTGACCATTGCGGGAACCCGTCTCGAGCACTTCCATATCGCCGCGTTCTTCCGCTCGCGTGAGGAAGAGTTCGAGGTGCTCCGCTCCTATATCCGAGACGGAATCGACGCTGGCGAGAAGGCCGTCCACATCTGCGATCCCAACCAGAAACATGACCACCTGAGACGCCTCGAGGCGATGGGGGTGCCCACCAGCAACTGCCTGAGGACGGGGCAGCTCGAGGTGCTGGGGTGGAACGACGCCTACCTCAAGGAGGGTCGATTCGACGGCGATACGATGATGGCGCTCATCGAGGAGCTGGTGATGACGAGCCGGGCCGAGGGCTTCTCGCGCGTTCGGATGATGGGCCACATGGAGTGGGTGCTCGAGGAGCGGCCTGGAGTGGAGCGCTTCATCGACTACGAATCGCGCGTCAACCTCCTGCTCAACCGGCTGAAGCAGCCCGCGATCTGCGTCTACGATGTCAACCGGTTCAGTGGCGCGACCATCATGGACGTGCTGCGGTCCCACCCCTTCGCCCTCGTCGATGGAGTGGTCCGCGAGAACCCGTTCTATGTCCCGCCCAAGGTGCTTCTCGGTTCCTCGCCGACGAACGAACAAGACTGAGCCAGGAAGGTCGTCCACTTGATTCGCGAGGGGACAGTCTTCCGGCTTTCGGATCTCGCCGAGTTGGGAGCGCTCGCGCTTCGCCGACAGGTCAATGACCTGTTCGCGCTGCTCGAGCTGCCTTCCGTCTGGCAGGGCAGGGAACCGGGGGAGATCGCCGCGAGTGGTCTCGACGTCCTCGTTGACCTGCTCCGTCTCGACGTGGCCCTCCTGTGGCTCCAGGGTCCGGAGGGGGTCCTCGAGCACCGCTTTCCGGCGGAGCTGGATCGCGAGGCGCTCCTGTCCGTGGGGCGTGGTGCGAGCCCGGATTCGCCGGTGAGCTTCGAGCTGCCACGGCCGAACACCGTGGGCCGGAAAACCGTGCGCGTGATCGCGGTCTCGACACTGGGTGGGTCGGGCACGGTCATCGTCGGCTCGTGGCGCACGAACTTCCCCACCGCGCACGAGCGTCACCTGCTCCAGACGATCGCGAACCAGGTGGCGCTCGCGATGCAGTCGAGCCGTGAGGCGCGCGCGCGGCGTGAGCTCGCCGAGGAGCGGGGTCGCCTCGCCCGGGTGAACGCCGTGCTCGCGACGCTCCACGCCGTCTCGGATGAGCTTTCCCGTACCCATACCTTCCCACGAATCGCGGACGTGATCCTCTCCCGGGGATTGGCCGCCATGGGCGCCCACGCGGGGCTCATGTTCCTGGCGGATGAATCCGGGTCCGAGCTGAGGCTGCTCCGCAGTGTGGGCTACTCCGGGACGCTCCTGCGCGGCTACCAACGCATTCCGGCGAACGCCGACCTGCCGATCGCGGAGGCCTTTCGCCGGAAGCTTGGCGTCTTCCGAGGTGATGCACCTCCTCCCTCCAAGGGCTTCGCCGCCGTACCCCTGGTGGTCGGCGAGCAGTGTCTCGGCGTCCTCGGCTTCGGCTTCTCCGAGTCCCGACGCTTCGCGGATGATGAGCGTGCGTTCATCCATGCGATCGCCCAGCAAGCGGCACAGGCGTGTGAGCGCGCCCGGTTGCTCGAGGCCGAGCGGTGTGCCCGGCTCATCGCGGAAGCGAGGCAGCAGCGGGCGGATATCCTGTCGGAGGCGAGCGCCATCCTCGGCTCCTCGCTCGATCTGGGGATGTCCCTCACCCAGGTTGCCCACCTGTTGGTGCCGCTGTTGGGTGACTGGGTCGTGTTGCAGGTGGAGGAACGCTCACCGTCCGGTGTCGACGAGGTGAGGACGGTGGCCGTCCACCGCGACCCGGATCGGGTCGAGATGGCATGTGAGTTGGCCCGGTCCCTGCTCGCGACAGCGGACACGCCGCGATCGTGTGTCACGAACAACTCGGTCATCGTTCCGATCTCCGCTCGAGGCCGAGCCCTGGGGGCCATCGTGCTGGGCTCGGAGGACACGGGTCGTTACGACACCGAATCCCTGGAGCTCGTCGAGGAGCTGGGCTTTCGGGCGGGAGTGGCGCTCGACAACGCTCGCCTCTATCAAGAGTCGAGGGAGGCGGACCGCCGGAAGGACGAGTTCCTCGCGATGCTCGGTCATGAGCTCCGCAATCCGCTCGCGCCGATGATCACGGCGCTCCACCTGATGCGCATGAAGGAGGGGGGCGCCTTCGAGCGCGAGCGGACGATCATCTCGCGGCAGGTCGAACACCTCGTCCGCCTCGTGGATGACCTCCTCGACGTCTCGCGCATCACGCGCGGCAAGATCCAGCTCAAGCGAGGCTGCATCGAACTGATGACCGTCCTGGTCAAGGCCGTCGAGATGGCGAGTCCCCTGCTGGAGCAGCGGTCGCATCACCTGGAACTGCCCCAGGCGAGCGAACCTCTCTTCGTCGATGGAGATCCGGCCCGGCTCGCGCAAGTCGTGGCGAATCTCCTCAACAACGCCGCGAAGTACACGGAGCCCGGTGGGCGTATCGTCGTCACCACGACGTGTGAAGGAGGGCAGGCCGTGCTTCGGGTTCGGGACAACGGAGCGGGCATCGCCCCCGATGTGCTGCCGAAGGTCTTCGACATGTTCGTCCAGGAGGGTCGGTCACTGGACCGTTCCCAAGGGGGATTGGGGCTGGGCCTGGCGATCGTTCGCAGTTTGGTTGAGCTCCATGGCGGTACCGTCTCGGCGTGGAGTGAGGGCCTGGGCCGTGGGAGCGAGTTCGTGGTGCGTCTGCCGCTCGTCACGCCGCGCGCCTCAGCGGCTGACGAGCACCGGCGCCCTTCATCCGAAGCGTCCGTCCAAGGGGCGGCGCGCTCCGTGCGACTCCTGGTCGTGGACGACAACCGTGATGCGGCCGAGCTGCTCTCCGAGCTGCTGGACTCGAGGGGCTACGTCACGCGGATGGCCTTTGATGGTCCCGCTGGGCTTTCGGAGGCCAACGCGTTTCGACCGCACGTCGCGCTGTTGGATGTGGGCCTCCCGGTGATGGACGGTTACGAGCTCGCGTCGAGGATTCGCCAGGAGCCCGCTCTCGCGGGCATCAAGCTGGTTGCCGTCACCGGCTACGGTCAGGACTCCGACTGCCGCCGTGCGCTCGCGGCGGGGTTCGATGTGCACATGGTCAAACCCATCGACCCTGGCGAGGTGCTGCGTGTCATCCGAGACCTGGTGGGCGTTTCGGAGGATGCATCCCATGCTTCCCCTGAAGAAGGGGAGGGGCGGTCTCAATAGGAGATCAGCGCGCAGACCTTCTCGGGGCCCAGTCGCTCGCGCCCGGGCAGGAAGTCCAGCGAGATGAGGAAGCTGAAGCCCACCACCTCGCCTCCCAGCTTCGTCACCAGCTTCGCCGTGGCCTCCGCGGTGCCACCTGTGGCCAGCAGGTCGTCCACGATGAGCACCCGGTCCCCGCGGCCCACCGCGTCCTCGTGGAGCTGCAGTCCGTCATCGCCGTATTCCAGCGCGTAGCGCTCCGTCACCGTCTTGTAGGGCAGCTTCCCTGGCTTGCGCGCCGGCGCGAAGCCCGCGTGGAGCGCGAGGGCGACGGGCGCTCCCACCAGAAAGCCGCGCGCCTCCATGCCCACCACCTTGGTGATGTGCCGGCCGCGGAAGGGTGCCGCCATCGCGTTCACCACTCGCCCGAAGAGGTGCGGATCCGCCAGCACCGGCGTCACATCCTTGAAGAGGATTCCCGGCTTGGGGAAGTCCGGCACGTCGCGGATGCGTGCCTTCACGTCCTCGAGGAGGGTGGAGTCGTGGCCGGGAATGAACAGGGGGGAGTTGTTGCTCATGTGAAGAGCTCCGGGTTGACGCAGTGAGGTGGTTTTCGCCCTTCCAGCGCGGCGAGGAGATTGTCGACCGCCATGGAGGCCATGCGGCCTCGGGTGGCGTGGCTCGCGCTCGCGATGTGCGGAGCGAGCAAGACGTTGGGGAGCTTCAACAACGGGCTGTCCAACGGCAGTGGTTCCGGCTCCGTCACATCCAACGCAGCGCCGCCCAGGTGTCCGCTCGCCAGCGCCTCGGCCAGGGCGGCCGGGTCCACCACCGCCCCTCGTGCCGTGTTCACCAGGAGCGCCCCCGGCTTCATCGCTGCGAAGTCCGCCCGTCCCAGCCAGTGCCGGGTTTCAACATTCAGGGGGACGTGCAGCGAGACGAAGTCCGACTCGGCCAGCAGCGTGGCCTTGTCCACGCGCGTGAGCCCTAGCTCCGCCTCCAGGTCCGGCCGAGCCCGGCGGTTGACGTACAGGACCCTCATCCCGAAGCCACGCGCCCGCCGGGCCATCGCCGCGCCAATCGCGCCCAGTCCCACGAGTCCCAGCGTCGCCCCGTGCACGTCCGTCCCCAGCAGCAGGCCGGGCTCCCACGTCCTCCACTGGCCCGTGCGCACGTACGCATCTGCTTCCGCCACGCGCCGCGCCAGCCCCATCAACAGGGCGAAGGCGAAGTCCGCCGTCGTCTCTGTGAGCACCCCGGGCGTGTTTCCCACCGGGATGCGCCGCGCTGTGCACGCCGCCACGTCGATGTTGTCGTAGCCCACGGCCACGTTGCTGACGGCTCGCAGGCGAGGGGCTCCTTCGAGGAGGGGCTCGTCCACCCGGTCGGTCAGCAGGGTGATAAGCCCCTCTACTTCCCGGGTTTCTGCCAGCAGCACTTCCCGTGGGGGAGGTAGCTGTTCTTCCCACACTCTGAGTGAGACCTGAGCGGCCAGCCGGGCGAGGGCGTCGCCGGGAAGTTGTCGCGTGACGAAAACTCGGGGCCGTGTGGGGCGTTCCATTTCGACTGCCGATGCTCGCACACCCGCGAGCCGTGCGGTGGAAGACCGAGCGACCATCGCTCGGCCACCGCCCTTCATTTTTCCCGCGACGGAGCCTGCCCCGTCTGTGGTAATCGAATGGATTCCCCTCGTACCGGGGGGATGGGACTTGAGAGAACGTGCCCTCCACCGCCGACACCCGAGAAGCTCCTTTCCCGCTTGATGGCCAGTGGCTCCGCGCCCTCAAGGCGGAGGTTCAGCCCACCACCTTCAAGAAGGGCCGCGAGGTCGCGGAGACGCGCCGCGTCTTTGGCCTCCAACGGGAAGGCAACCGCATCCGCGCCCAGGTGGCTGGCTCCTCCTCGCCCGAGGAGCGTTACGAGGTCGCCCTTGAGGTGGGCGATGGCAAGGCCACCTCCAAGTGCACCTGCCCGTCCTGGAACGTCTACGGCCCGCACTGCAAGCACGTGGTGGCTGCAGCGCTCGTCTTCGCTGCTCGCCTGCGTGCTTCGATGATCGCCTCGAGCGCGACCGCCGCTGCCGCCGCGTCCGCTGCCGCCGCGCCCACCGCTGCTGTCTCCCCTGCGCAGGAGGCCGCCGAGTCCTCGCCAGAGGGTGAGGCGGATGCTGACTCCGAGGCGCCTGTCCCCACGGCGGAGGACTCGCCTTTGATGGACGCGGTGAGCCTTCCCGCGCTTGCCAAGGTGGAGAGCTGGCTGGGCCTCTCCGCCCTGCCGGACTACGAGTTCCTCTACCGGCTCACTCCCTCCAACACGGGCCCTGGTGGCCGCCACTGGCTGGTGGACGTGCGCCGCCAGGACGCCCAGATGAAGGGGCCGGTGCATGTGAAGCGCATGCTCCAGGCCGGCACCCGCATCGCCCCGGCGGACGAGCGCATCTTCATTGTGCTCGCTCGGCACGAGCAGCGGTACGACTCGCGCGTCGTCCTCTCGGACGAGGACCTGTGCGAGCTGTTCGACTTCCTGCGCCAGCGCCGTGTGATCTACCGCGGCACCGCGCTCCTCTTCTCGGAGCAGCCGGTGCGGCCGCAGATCCACCTCGAGTCCCGTCCGGATGGAGCGACCGCTCGCATCGAGCTGCTCATGCCGGACGAGACGAGCGTGTCCCTCAAGGACGTCATCCTGCTGGCGGGCATGCGCACGTGGATCATCTCTGGGCAGTCGCTCTACCCGGTGGAGCCGGACCTGCCGCCGCGCCTGGTGCGCAAGTGGATGCTAGAGCCCACCATGGCGTTCCCGGTGGGGCAGTTGGACCGCGTGCTCACGTTCTTCGCTGCCCACCTGCCGCGCTTCCGCATGGCGCTCAAGGCGGACGACATCGACGTGGATGAGTCCGTGGAGCCGCGCTTCCTTCTTACGCTCGAGGGCTCCGCTGAGCGCGTGAAGGTGCAGCTCGCCGCGCGCTACGGGCAGACGACTGTCCCCGTCTCTCCCAACGCCGCGCACCTGGGTTACGCCAGTGGCGTGGGCTCAGAGGGTCGCAAGCTGTACCGGCGTCGCGAGGAGCTCGAGCGCGCCGCGGGCAAGCGCCTGCAGGAGCTGGGGCTGCGCTATGACGGCCATACCCACGCCTATGAGGGCAGTGGGGATGGAGCCATCGAGTTCTGGGCGCGCGGCCTCGCGTCACTGCCCGAGGACTGGGAGCGCTACGGCGTGCAGGCCCCCAAGGTGCGCCTGCGGCCCAAGCTGCGTCCGCGCATCCGCGTGGGGATGAGCGGGGTGAGCTGGTTCGACCTGGATGCCGAGTTCATCACCGATGATCAGGCGGTGGACCTGGGCGCCGTGCGCATGTGGCTCGACTCGGGCCGGCGCTTCGTGCCCCTGAAGGACGGCACCTATGCCGAGGCGGACATCGCGGAGCTCAAGCGTGCTGCGGACCTCTTGGAGGAGGCCGGTGCCATGCCCGGCCGCACCCGCACGCGCCTTCCGCTGCATCAGGCCGTTGCCCTGGATCTGCTCGTCGAGCTCGGCGAGTACACCGAGGTGGAGACCAAGGCGCGCAAGGCGATGACGGAGCTGCGCGACACCAACGGCGTGCCCAAGGTGGCGCTGCCCGATGGTCTCAACGCCACGCTCCGCCACTACCAGGAGGCGGGTCTCTCCTGGCTGTGGTTCCTCCATCGGCACGGGCTGTCCGGCATCCTCGCGGACGACATGGGTCTCGGAAAGACGATCCAGTCCCTGAGCCTCTTGCAGAAGGTGGCCAACGAGGAGGGCCGCAAGCCGTCGCTCGTGGTGGCGCCCACCAGCGTGCTCGCCAACTGGGAGCGCGAGGCCGAGCGCTTCACCCCAAGCCTCAAGACCGTTGTCTGGCACGGACAGGATCGCAAGGAGCGCGTTGAGGATCTCAAGGGTGCGGACCTTGTGCTCACCTCCTACGCGCTGGTGCGGCGCGACCTGGAAGCGCTCAGCCAAGTGGGCTTCCGCTACATCATTCTCGACGAGGCGCAGAACATCAAGAACGCGGACAGCGCCACGGCGCAGGCCTGCAAGTCGCTGCCGAGCGACACGCGCCTTGCGCTCACGGGTACGCCGCTGGAGAACCGGCTCAGCGAGTTGTGGAGCCTCTTCGACTTCCTGATGCCGGGGTTCCTCGGCAGCGCGGAGGGGTTCAGCGATCGCTTCGAGCAGCCCATTCAGGTGGCCAACGACGGTGCGGTGCGCGACCGCCTGCGCCGCCGCATCCAGCCCTTCATCTTGCGCCGTCTGAAGACGGAGGTGGCCAAGGATCTGCCGCCCAAGACGGAGAGCGTGGCCTGGTGCGAGATGGAGCCCGGTCAGGCGGCGCTCTACCGCGAGGTGCTCGAGGAGAGCCGCCGCAAGGTGAACGAGTCCATCGAGAAGATGGGCTTCAAGCGCAGCCGCGTCTCCATCCTCGCGGCCCTCATGCGCCTGCGCCAGGTGTGCTGCGATCCGCGCCTGCTCAAGATGCCGCCCGGCACGCTGCTGCCTGGCAGCGCGAAGCTGGAGCGCTTCGGTCAGCTCGTGGACGACCTCGTCGCCGAGGGCCACCGCGCGCTCGTCTTCAGCCAGTTCACCGAGATGCTGGAGCTGCTCAAGGGCGAGGCGGAGCGTCGGGGCCTGAGCTACCTCTACCTGGACGGCCGGACGAAGGACCGCATGGGCAAGGTGGACGAGTTCAACCGTGCCGACGGGCCGCCGCTCTTCTTCATCAGCCTCAAGGCGGGTGGCACCGGCCTCAACCTCACCGCGGCCGACTACGTCATCCACTACGATCCTTGGTGGAACCCCGCCGTGGAGGATCAGGCCACGGACCGTACCCACCGCATCGGCCAGACGCGCGCGGTCATCAGCTACAAGCTCATTACCCGCGGCACTGTGGAGGAAAAGATTCTCAGTCTCCAGAAGCGTAAGAAGGATCTGGCCGCGGGAGTGCTCAGCGCGGATGCAGACTTCGGCAAGCTCCTGACCGAACAGGATCTCGTCGACCTCTTCCAAGGCGAGTGACCCAGGAGGACTACACGAGAGTCCGACTGCTCACATCACCCTCCGTGCATGCAAGCTGCCGCACGAGCCACGGGCCGGAACGCTTGTGCAGTGTCAGAGCCCACTGCTAGGTTGTTCAGGTACGGTCCGAATGGCGAAGGAGGGCACCGTGCTGCTGGGCTTGCGCATTTCGAATGTGGCGGTGATTGAGGAGGTGGAGGTGACGTTCGGGGCCGGCCTGACCGTGCTCACGGGCGAAACGGGGGCGGGCAAGTCCATCCTGGTGGATGCGCTCGGGCTGCTGCTGGGCGGCCGGGCGGATGCGGACGCCATCCGCGCGGGCTGCGATGAGGCTTCGGTGGAGGGCGTCTTCGAGCGCACCCCGGTGCTGGCCGCGCGCATGGAGGAGCTGGGGGTGCCGGACCTCGGTGAGGAGGTGCTGGTGCGCCGGGTGGTGGGCCGCAATGGCCGGGCCAAGGCCTACATCAATGGCTCCATGGTGACGGTGGGCGTGCTCGCCCGGTTCATGCGTGGCGCGGTGGACATTGCCGGCCAGCACGAGCACGTGAGCCTCTTCGACGCCGGGCTGCACCGGGTGCTGTTGGATCGGTACGGGCGGTTGGAGGAGCAGCTCGCCGCCTATGGGCGGGACTACGCCGCTGTGGCGGAGGTGGTGGCGCGCATGGAGGCGCTGGGCGGGGACGAGTCCCGTCTGCGTGAGCGTGCCGAGTTCCTCCGTTTCCAACTGGAGGAGATCACCCGCCTGGACCCGGAGCCGGGCGAGGACGTGCGGCTGGATGCCGAGCGGCGCCGGCTGGCCGGGTCGGAGAAGCTCAAGCGTCAGGGGGCTGAGGCGGAGCTGCTGCTCGGCGGTGAGGAGTCGAGCGCGGTGGAGACGGTGGGCCGCGCGCTGGGGCTGGTGAACGAGGCGACCAAGTGTGATGCCTCGCTGGCTCCCGTCGCTGAGGCGCTGGGCTCGGCCCTGTCGGAGCTGGAGGAGGCGCAGCGCCGACTCAACCGGTACGTGGAGGGTCTGGAGTCTGACCCGGCTCGGTTGGGTGAGGTGGAGGATCGCCTGGATGCCCTCAAGCGGTTGTGCCGCAAGCACGCCACCAACCTGGAGGGCGTGCTGCAGAAGCGCGACGCGCTGGAGACGGAGCTGTCCACGCTGGACAACCGGCAGGAAGTGCTGGAGCAGCTCGCCCGTGAGCGCAAGGCGGTCGAGGAGCGCGCGCGTCGCAGTGGCGAGGCTCTCTCGCGGGCGCGCATCGCGTGTGCCGGCACTTTTGGAGTCCAGGTGCGTGAGGGCCTGGGGCAGTTGGCGCTGGGCAAGGCGGCCTTTGAGGTGCGCGTGACGCCTGGCACCCAGCTCAAGGCCGAGGGTCTGGACGAGGTGGAGTTCTTCTTCAGCGCCAACCCGGGTGAGCCGTCCCGGCCGCTGGCCAGGGTGGCTTCGGGCGGTGAGGCCTCGCGCCTCCTGTTGGCCCTCAAGCGTGCGCTGGCGGACAGTGATGGCTGTGGCTGCTACATCCTGGACGAGGCGGACTCCGGGGTCAGCGGCGCCATTGCCGACGTGGTGGGTCGGATGATCAAGGACGTCAGCAGCCACCGGCAGGTGTTGTGCATCACCCACCTGCCGCAGGTGGCGGCCTACGCGGACGCCCACCTGCTCATCCGCAAGGGACTTAAGGGTGAGCGCACCGTCTCCGAGGTTGTGCCCCTGGAGGCGGGCTCCGAGCGGACTCAGGAGCTGGCGCGCATGATGTCCGGAGTAGAGGTGACGCGCGAGGCGCTGGGGGCAGCCGAGGCCCTGGTCCGTTCGGCCCACCGGGCGTCCGGACCCCCCCGGGCCAGGCGGGAGCCGACTCCGGATGGCGGGTCCCGGAGTCGACTGCGCCGCACCGCGTAGGCGGGTACGTGCAACGCCTCCTTGCTCCGATAAGGTCCCTCACATAGCATCCACGCCGTGTCTAGAACCGCAGGGCAGACCGCGGCTCCCCGCATGAAGGTCGTCTCGGCCGGCCTCACGGATGTGGGGCGTAAGCGCAACCACAACGAAGACAGTTTCCTGATCGACGACGAGCTGCAGCTCTACGTCGTCGCGGATGGCATGGGTGGCCATGCTGGGGGCGGTACTGCCTCCCGCATCGCCGTCGAGACCATCGACAAGGAGCTGAGACGGGCCCGGGACAGCCGGGACAACCCGTTCGTCACCAGTCCCAACCTGCAGGACGCGCTCCTGCCGGATGCCTTGCGCTCGGCGGTGGAGAAGGCCTGTCTGGCCATCTTCACCACTGCGCAGGAGGATCCGCGCCTGTCGGGCATGGGCACCACCGTCATCTCGCTCGTCGTGCGCGACAACCACGCGTTCTTCGCGCACGTGGGTGACAGCCGCGCCTACCTCGTCCGGGGTGCCCTCATCCAGCAGATCTCCGAGGACCACTCGCTGGTCAACGAGCAGATCAAGGCCGGGATGATCACCCCCGAGGAGGCCAAGCACTCCCGCTACAAGAACATCATCACGCGCTCCGTGGGCTTCGAAGAGGAAGTCCAGGTGGACGTGATGGGTGTGGTGGCGGAGGCAGGAGACGTCTTCCTGCTGTGCTCGGATGGTCTCGCCAACATGGTGGAGGACCGGGAGATCCACGAGGTGGTGCAGGCCACCTCCAATCTCGCGGACATCCCCAAGCGTCTCATTGACCTGGCGAACGAGCGTGGTGGCGACGACAACATCTCGGTCATCGTGGTGCAGATGACGGCCTGAATCGGTCGCCCGGATTGGGCGACTGGAATTGTTCCACCAGGATGAACGTGGAGCCTCGGGTGTCGTGTGTCCCAACTTGACACCCTCAGAAGTCGGGTGATAGCTGCCCAAACGATTCCCGTGACTTGAGAGTCACGGTAGTCGACGGAGAGCTGGGCTGCAGGGCGTGGGGGAGATGAAACGCGCTCGGGGACGACCTAACCTCTCGCCCCGGGTTCGCACGCCGAAGCGCAGAGGCGCACAAGGGAGCTGGAATTGGCGAAGGCGAAAAAGTCCTACACCCTGATGTTGATCGCGGACCATAACTCCCCGGTCAGGCGGTTCAACGTCTCAAGGTCGCTCATCCTTCAGGTGGGCGGCGGGGTGTTGTTGATGGCGGGTCTGGCCCTGGGGGCCACCTTCCACTATTTCCAGGTGGCCCGGGACGCGGCGGAGAATCGCATTCTCCGTGAGGAGAACCTGACGCTGCGGGGCCAGTTGAAGACGGTGCGCGAGCGCATCGAGCACATCGGCTCCACGTTGGACCGGGTGGAGCGTTTCGATCAGAAGCTGCGCTCCATCACGCTGCTGTCGGATCCGCAGCGCAACCTGGCCATGGGCCCGGTGGAGCAGGCGCCCGGTGTGGGGGCGCCCGCCACGGAGACGCAGTTCACCGAGCTGACCAGCATGGAGTCTCCGAAGGCGCTGGTGGGGAAGTTGGATCGGCTGAGCGCCGAGGCCACCCGCCAGGAGCAGAGCCTTCAGGAGATGCAGGCCTACTTCCAGGACCAGAAGTCGCTGCTGGCCTCGACCCCGTCCATCTGGCCGACGCGCGGTTGGGTGACGAGTGACTTCGGTCAGCGGTTGGATCCCTACACGGCGGAGCGGGTGACGCACGCGGGTATGGACATCGCGGCCCCGCACGGCAAGGAGGTCAACGCGCCGTCGGATGGCACGGTGGTGTTCGCGGGTCTCGAGGGCGGTTACGGCAACGTGATCGTCATCGACCATGGCTACGGCATCAAGACGCGCTTCGGCCACCTGTCGAAGATCCTGGTGAAGGCGGGCGATCGCGTGAAGCGCGGCGTGCCGATTGCGGCCGTGGGCAACACCGGCCGCTCCACCGGTCCGCACCTGCACTACGAGGTGCGCGTCAACGGCATCCCGCAGAACCCGCGCAAGTTCATCCTCGAGGAGTAGAGGAGCGCTCCTGCGAGAGCATGGGGGGAGGGTCGACGGCCCTCGCCCCTTTTGCGTTTTCAGGGCTCGGAGCGAACGGGCACGAAGCCGCCGAGCTGCAGCCGTCGGCGCTGCAGGCCCCCGGCGGTGCCCATCCGCTCCAGGGTATAGGCGCGCTCGAGCTCGCCCCAGACGAGTGGTCCCAGCACCTGCCAGTGGGTGGGTTGCTCGATGGTGAGCTCTAGCAGTGCGACAGTGAAGTCCGGAGGCTCGGCGCCCTCGGGCAGGGTGGCGCGTGCGTCCGTGATGAGCCGGGAGCGGGCGGACGCACGCAACTCCTCCGTCACCGAGAGCCCCGAGGTGGGTACCAGCAGCGCGGCGAAGTTGTCCCCCTGCAGTCGGACCACCTTCGCCCCGGGGAACTGGTCCTGCAGGGACTTCACCACGCTGCGCAGCATCGCGTCCCCCGCGGGGAAGCCGTGGCGCGCGTTGTGGTGGATCATCGCCTTCACGTCCGCGATGAGCGCGCCCACCGTCCAGCCCGAGTGGTGCGCGTGCGTGGAGAGGTCGAACTCCTCCTTGAGCAGCGTCCCCTGCGTGAGGGCGAGTGGGTTGAGCGCGCCCGTCGCGTCCGGCACGCCTCGGCGCGCGTGCTCCTCGTCGAGCAGTCGCTGAAGCGCGACCTTTACGGGCTCGGGCGAGCGCTGCACGAGTCGCGGGTAGAGGGTCACCAGCGCGGTGGCCATGGCTTCGTCGATGGCGTAGGGCATGGCCGCTCTTTAGCGCGAGCGGCGGAGCCGCGCAGGGGGTCCGTGAGGGCGGGCGGGTAGACCCTCACCCTGGCCCTCTCCCAGGGGGAGAGGGGATTCACTCCGAGGGCAGGTTACAGGCCCCGGTGCGCGGTGACGGTGACTTCGTCCCGGTCATGGTAGAGCTGACGCATGGTCAGCCCCTGCCAGCCTCCGTCCTGCGTGAGGATGTGACGCACCCGCACGAGGATGGGGTTCTTGTCCTTTATGGGGAGCTTGATGTTGGCCACCAGGTGGGTGGCCCAGCCGCGCCGGCCCCACTTGGCCAGGAGCTGCGCCACCTCGAGCGGACGCCAGGCCATGTCACAGAAGAGCCAATCGGCCGGCTCCTCCGGCGCGTAGGAAAAGGCGCTCTCCTGCACGTGCTCCACGCGCGGTTGCCTGGCGAGCTCCGGCATCAGCTTCGCCGGGTCCACGGCAATCACCCGCGCCCCGCGCGCCACCAGCCGCTGTGTCCAACCGCCCGGTGCGGCGCCGAGGTCCACGCACACTTCGCCTCGGCCCGGCTCGAAGGGCAGGCTGACCAGCGCCTCCTCCAGCTTCATTGCCGCGCGTGAGGGGGAGTCGCCCGAGCGCCGCATCCGCTGGCGTCCGCCCGGAGCGAGCGACAGCGCCTCCCTGGCGGGCACCGAGCCCACCATCACCACCCCGGGGGCGACGCACAGCTCCACGAGCGTCGCGCTTGCTTCTCGGGCGCGCCAGGTCTCCTCCAGCAGCCTGTCGGCAGGCAGGCGGGCACGTACGGCTTCCAGCAAGGCATCCGCCTCGTCCGCCAGTCGGTTGCCTGCCGGGCTGTCTGGGAGGAAGGCCTGTAAGACGAGCGAGCCGGCCGGGGCGGCCTCGGCCGTCCGGGCGGCGATGGCCTCGGCCAGCTGCTCGGGCGTCTGATCGGTAGGGAACGAGGCCAGCACGCGAATGCCGGTGCGGGCGAAGACGGGGGGCTCTGTCGGGCGCTTCTCGCTCTCCACGAGCACCTCGCCGAGCATTCGGGGGGATGCTCCCGCCCACGCCAGCTCTTCGAACAGGTGCGGCTCGAAGCCGGCGCGGCAGGTCCACAGCCACCGCCCGGGTTGTGCGGGGAGGGTGTCCTCCGGAATGGGCGGGGGTTTCACCCGCGGCGGAATGGAAGGAAACGGTGTAGGCGATGGCTTCGCACTCCGAGAAGAGGTAGTGCCCTTCTGCGGACGGGGAGCAGGACGCCTGACTGGACGATGGGCTTCTTTTCGACGAGAGGGCATTGCGTGGCCTCGGTTCCGCTTTACTCTGTCCTGCCGCTCGCGCGGCGGCCAACCAAGTGGAATGACTCGGGGGAAACCCGTGGTTTCCTTCCTACATCCCACCTACAATCCAGGGATTTCCCTTCACTCGCCGCGCTCCTTCGAGGATTCTCCGGCGAGAGAGTCAGAATCGCATGATCGAATGGACGCTGAAGAAGATCATCGGGACGAAGAATGAGCGCGAGCTCAGGAAAGCGCTCCCGAAGGTAGCCCGCATCAATGAGCTTGAGAGCAAGATGCGGGCGCTCAAGGATGAGGATTTTGCCGCCGCCACCGCTCGGATGAAGCAGGAGGTGCAGAACGGCCGCCCGCTGGACGACCTGCTGTTCGACGCGTTCGCGCTGGTCCGTGAGGCCGCTCGCCGGGTGATCGGCCAGCGGCACTATGACGTGCAGATGATTGGCGGCATGTTCCTCCACCAGGGCTGCATCGCGGAGATGCGCACCGGTGAGGGCAAGACGCTCACCGCCACGCTGCCCTCGTACCTCAACGCCCTGTCCAGCCGCGGTGTGCACGTGGTGACGGTGAACGACTACCTGGCTCGGCGCGACTCCGAGTGGATGGGTCGTGTGCACCGCTTCCTGGGCATGACCACCGGCTGCATCCTCCACGAGCTGAATGACCGGCAGCGTCAGGAGGCCTACCGGGCGGACATCACCTACGGGCAGAACAACGAGTTCGGCTTCGACTACCTGCGCGACAACATGAAGTTCCGTCTGCAGGACTACGTCCAGCGTGAGCTCAACTACGCCATCGTCGACGAGGTGGACTCCATCCTCATCGACGAGGCCCGTACCCCCCTCATCATCTCCGGTCCTACCGAGGACACCACCGACAAGTACTACATTGTCGACAAGGTGATCCCCGGACTCGTTCCGGACCAGGACTACATCCTGGACGAGAAGCACAAATCGGTTTCCCTCACGGACTCCGGCATCGAGAAGATTCAGCAGCGCCTCAAGATCGGCAACCTCTACGATCCCAGCGAGATCGAAACCCTCCACCACGTGGAGCAGGCGCTGCGCGCCCACACGCTCTACAAGCGTGACCGCGACTACGTGGTGCGTGACGGCGAGGTGATGATCGTCGACGAGTTCACGGGCCGCCTCATGGCCGGTCGCCGTTGGTCGGATGGCCTCCACCAGGCCGTCGAGGCCAAGGAAGGCGTGAAGATCGAGAACGAGAACCAGACGCTGGCCACCATCTCGTTCCAGAACTACTTCCGCATGTACTCCAAGCTCTCGGGCATGACCGGCACCGCCGACACCGAGGCCGAGGAGTTCGCGAAGATCTACAACCTCGAGGTCCGGGTGGTGCCCACCAACCGGCCGATGATCCGCAAGGACCAGGACGACGTCGTCTACAAGACGGAGCGCGAGAAGTTCGAGGCGGTAGCCAAGGACATCGTCGAGTTGCACAAGAAGGGCCAGCCGGTGCTGGTGGGTACGGTGTCCATCGCCAAGAGCGAGGTGGTGGCCAACTTCCTCAAGAAGCAGGGCATCCCCCACAACGTGCTCAACGCCAAGCAGCACGAGCGCGAGGCGGACATCGTCGCGCAGGCGGGTCGCAAGGGCGCCGTCACCATTTCCACCAACATGGCCGGCCGCGGTACGGACATCCTCCTGGGCGGTAACGCCGAGGTGATGGCCAAGGCCGAGGTGGGCCCCGAGCCCGTGCCGCCGCCGCCCAGCGCGGATGGTCAGCCGGTGGACATGACCGCGTACCAGCAGGCGCTCGAGGAGCACAAGAAGCGCTTCGAGGCGGCGCTGGCGAAGTTCAAGGAGCAGACGGCGAAGGAGCGCGAGGAGGTGGTGGCCGCCGGTGGCCTCTACATCATCGGCACCGAGCGCCACGAGTCGCGCCGCATCGACAACCAGCTGCGTGGCCGCGCGGGACGCCAGGGTGACCCGGGTGGTAGCCGCTTCTACCTGTCGCTCGAGGACGACCTGATGCGCATCTTCGGGTCCGAGCGCATCTCGGGCCTGATGGAGCGCCTGGGCATGGAGGAGGGCGAGGTCATCGAGCACGTGTGGCTCAGCCGCGCCATCGAGAGCGCCCAGCGGCGTGTCGAGGGTCACAACTTCGACATCCGCAAGAACCTGCTCGAGTACGACGACGTGATGAACCAGCAGCGTCGCACCATCTACAAGCTGCGCCGCAAGGTGCTGGCCGCTGGTGCTGGCATCCCGCTGGTGGAGTACGACGAGGACAAGAAGACCCGCGCCAAGATCCGCACCGAGCAGACCGTGTCCTGGGCGGACTACAAGGAGATGATCCTCGACGCGATTGAGGACGTCATCGTCTCGCTCACCGACACCTACTGCCCGTCGCGCAACCCCGCTTCCTGGGACCTGGAGGCGCTCAGCCGCGGCGTGAAGGAGACGCTCAACCTGGAGCTGTCCTTCCTCAAGGCCGGCTCGCGCGAGGAGATCCAGGAGGACATCTACAAGGCGGCCGAGAAGGTCATTCAGGCCCGCGAGGAGGAGTTCGGGGAGGAGTTCCTGCGCTTCCTCCAGGTGCGCTACCTGGTCACCATCGACACCCTCTGGAAGGACCACCTGCTGGCGATGGACCACCTGCGCCAGGGCATCGGCCTGCGCGGCTACGGCCAGAAGGACCCGAAGCAGGAGTACAAGAAGGAGGGCTACTCGGGCTTCATCCAGATGCTGGGCGCCATCAGCTCGCAGTTCGTCAGCCAGATGATGCGGGTGCAGGCGAAGGCGGCCTCCGCCGCCGCCGAGGAAGCGGCTCGGCTGGCCCGGCAGATGGCCCAGCGGCAGCGGCAGATGCAGGAAGGCCGCGCGGACGCCGAGGGCAAGCTGGCCGAGCCCGTCGCCGCTCGTCCTCCGGCTGCCGACACGCGTTCGGCCGCCGGTGCCGCCTCGGCCGGTGGTCCCAAGGTGGGCCGCAACGACCCGTGCCCCTGCGGCAGTGGCAAGAAGTACAAGAAGTGCCACGGCGCGGCCGAGGCCAGCGTCTAGCAGGCGTACCCGGTGGACCGGGCCCCGGTGAGCTCCCCCGGGTGCCCGGCATCCGTCCACCAACCCCCATCCGGCGACGCGAAGCTTGCGCCGCCGGCATGGGTTTTGTTAGAGAAGCGCGCCCGTCGCCGGCCCAGGTCGGTGACGGGTTTGTTGTTCCAGTCAACCCCACTACACACACGACCGTGCCGGTCCTCGGTGTCTCCCTCGGGGGGCAAGCGGCCGGAAATTCCGCGGGCGTGGAGGAAGAACCGAGATGGAAACGCAAGAGACGACTCAGCAGCAGGCCATGGCCGCCGCCAGCGGCATCACGATGCGGCAGCTCCTGGAGGCCGGTGTTCACTTCGGCCACCAGACGAAGCGCTGGAACCCGAAGATGAAGCCCTACATCTTCGGCGCCCGTAACGGCATCTACATCATCGACCTGCAGAAGACGGTCAACATGGCCCGCGCGGCCTTCCGCTTCGTGTCGGACATCACCGGCCGTGGCGGCTCGGTGCTCTTCGTCGGCACCAAGAAGCAGGCCCAGGACGTCATCCAGGAGGAGGCGCGCCGCGCCGGTCAGTTCTTCGTCACCAGCCGCTGGCTCGGTGGCACGCTGACCAACTTCAAGACGATCAAGCAGGGCATCGATCGCCTGAAGACCCTGGAGAAGATGGCCGAGGACGGCACCTTCGAGCGCCTCCCCAAGAAGGAGGTCGCGGCCCTCGAGCGTGAGCGCGAGAAGCTGGAGAAGAACCTGGGCGGCGTGAAGGAGATGACCAAGCTGCCCAAGTGCATCTTCGTCATCGACCCGAAGAAGGAGCACATCGCCGTGCACGAGGCCAACCGCCTCGGCATCCCCGTCATCGGCGTGGTGGACACCAACTGCGACCCGGACGGCATCGACTTCGTCATCCCGGGCAACGACGACGCCATCCGCTCCATCAAGCTCTTCACCTCGAAGATCGCCGAGTCCTGCATCGAGGGCGGGGCCCGTTACCGCGCCAGCGGGGCGGCCGAGCGTGACGAGGACGAGGCGCGCGAGGAGCGTGGCGAGCGCCGTGACCGCGACGACCGTGGCGACCGCCGCGGGCCGCGCCGCGGGGACCGGGGTGACCGCCGGGGTGGCGAGCGTGGTGGCGACCGCCGCGGGCCTCTCGTGGAGATGAAGGGCGCTGCTCCCGCCTCTGCCGCGGGTGAGGGCGGTGAGGGCGGTGAGGGCGGGGAGACCGCCGCCGAGTAATGCCGCCGCGCTCCCTCGGGAGTGCGTGAAGTCCAGCCGGGCGGCGCTTGGTCGCCGTCCGGCTTTTCGTTTTCAACCCCCGCAGTACCTTCAAACCTGAACGCCCCTTCCGGTGCCTGGCGCTGGGGGAGGGCCCCTGGGAGACGAACATGGCCGAGGTCAGCGCCACGATGGTGAAGGAGCTCCGCGAGAAGACCGGCGCGGGCATGATGGATTGCAAGAAGGCCCTCGCGGAGTCCGGTGGCGACTTCGCCAAGGCCGAGGAGTGGCTGCGCAAGAAGGGCATCGCCAAGGCCGGCAGCAAGGAAGGCCGCGTGGCCGCCGAGGGCGTGATCGGCACCTACATCCACGGTGGCCGCATCGGCGTCATCGTGGAGGTCAACTGCGAGACGGACTTCGTTGCCCGCAACACGGACTTCCAGGACCTGGTGAAGGACGTGGCCATGCAGATTGCCGCGGCCAGCCCCAAGTACGTCCGCCGCGAGGAGGTCCCCGCCGACCTGCTGGAGAAGGAGAAGGACATCCAGCGCGCGCTGCTCAAGCAGCAGGGCAAGCCCGAGGCCATGTGGGACAAGATCCTCGTGGGCAAGGTGGAGAAGTACTACGAGCAGGTGTGCCTCGTGGACCAGCTCTGGGTGAAGGACGACAAGAAGAAGGTCGGTGAGATGATCACCGAGCGTGCGGCGAAGATCGGCGAGAAGGTCGCCGTGCGCCGCTTCGTCCGCTACGAGGTGGGCGAGGGCATTGAGAAGAAGAAGGACGACCTGGCCGCCGAGGTGGCCAAGACGCTGGGCCAGGCCTAGCCGTCCCGCGCCCAGGCGCTTTCAGAGGGCCGCGCGTCCCGGAAATTCCGGGGGGGCGCGGCCCTTGCCGTTTGGGGGCATGGGTGACAGGAGAGGGGCCACTGGAGGACGGCGTAGGCACTCCGGCGTTGATCGCCGCCGGGTCGAGGGATAGAAGCGGGACCAATGTCCGCTCCAGCCACACCCCTACGGTACAAGCGCATCCTCCTCAAGCTGTCGGGCGAAGCCCTGATGGGAGAGGGGAAGTACGGCATTCATCCCCCTACGCTGACGCGTATCGCCTCGGAGTTGAAGGAAGTGGCGGATGCGGGCGTGGAGCTGGCCGTGGTTATCGGCGGCGGAAACATCTTCCGCGGCGTGGCCGGCTCCACCGAGGGGATGGACCGTGCGAGCGCCGACTACATGGGCATGCTCGCCACGTGCATCAACTCCATGGCGATGCAGGACGCGCTGGAGAAGCAGGGCTGCCACACCCGGGTACTCTCGGCCATCAAGATGGAGCAGATCGCCGAGCCCTACATCCGTCGGCGCGCGGTGCGCCACCTGGAGAAGGGCCGCATCGTCATCTTCGCGGCGGGCACCGGCAACCCGTACTTCACCACGGACACGGCTGCTTCTCTGCGCGCCATGGAAATCAACGCCGAGGTCATCCTCAAGGCGACCAAGGTGGACGGAATCTACAGCGCGGACCCGAAGAAGGACCCCGAGGCGCGCCGCTACCGGACGCTGACGTACATGGACGTCCTCAAGCAGAACCTGAACGTGATGGACTCCACGGCCATCTCGCTCTGCATGGACAACAAGCTGCCGATCATCGTCTTCGATCTCACCCAGCGCGGTAACATCCGCAAGGCCATTCTTGGCGATGCGGGAGAGATTGGAACGGTGGTGGGCGTGGGCGAGACGGCCTGGGCCTGAGAGAAGCACGGACGCTTCATAAGGAGACCTGCACATGGCAGACGTCGTGACCGAACTGAAGGGCCGTATCGACAAGACGCTCGACGACCTCCGCAAGGAGCTCACGAAGGTGCGGACCGGCCGGGCCAGCCCCAACCTCCTGGACGGCATCCGGGTGGACTACTACGGCACGCCCACGCCGCTGAGCGGGGTGGCCAACATCACCTCGCCCGAGCCCCGGCTGATCGTCATCAAGCCCTGGGAGCGGACCGTCCTGAAGGACATTGAGAAGGCCATCCGCGAGGCCAACCTCGGCATCAACCCGATGAACGACGGAGAGGTCATCCGCCTGCCCTTCCCCCCGCTCACCGAGGAGCGGCGCAAGGAGATCGCCAAGCAGGTGAAGACCAAGGGCGAGGACCACAAGGTCGCCATCCGCAACATCCGCCGCGACGCCAACGAGGCCATCAAGGCGCAGCTCAAGGACAAGAAGATCACCGAGGACGACTCCAAGCGCCTGACGGAAAAGGTGCAGAAGGAGACGGACGACGGCGTGAAGAAGGTCGACGAGATCATCTCCAAGAAGGAGAAGGAAGTGATGGAGGTCTGAGATGGCCTTCATCCTCGTCGCGGAGCCCTCCGCCTCGGTCGCCGGGGCGTTGCGTCGGTTCCTGGAGAGCGCCAGTCACGAAGTGACGTTGGCAACCGACGTGCGGGAAGCACTGGAGCGGGTGCGCGAGCTGGCGCCCGCGATGGTGCTGGCTTCCGTCACGGAGAGTTTCGACGGCGAGTGGCTCTGCCGGCAGGTGAAGGAGGAGGCTCCGGCCATTCCGGTGCTCCTGCTGTACCTGCCGGAAGAGGAGCAGCCGGAGGCGCGCTCGTCGGCCGCGGGTGCGGAGGCGTGCCTGGTCGGGCCGCTCAAGCGCGCCACCGTGGTGTCCTGCGTGAGCTTGATGATGCAGCTCTCGAAGGCCCGCGAGATGGTGTCGGTGGTGCGGACCGAGATGCAGTTGATGCAGCACCAGGGGCCACGCCGCGAGCCGACGTCCTCTGGCTCGGATCTCGAGTTCCTCAAGCGGCTGCTCTTCATGGAGGTGAAGCGCAGCCGTCGCTACCGCTATCCCATTGCCTACCTGTTGCTGGAGCCGGACCGGTACGCGGAGCACATCGCGCCACTGCCGGCCGCGCAGCGCACGTCCGCGCTGGCGGAGGTCCTCCGGCGGCTCACCGAGTCGCTGCGGGACATCGACGTGGCCGTGCCGTTCGCCGAAGGGCGCTTCATCGTCTTCCTGCCCTACACGCCCTTCGAGGGGGCGGTGGTGGTGGCAGAGCGGTTGAGGCAGCGGGTGAAGGAGGTGGAGTCGGTGCCGGGGCTCACGGCATCGATAGGGCTGGCCGTCTTCGAGCCGTCGGCGGCGAAGGGCCAGGCCCAGGTCAGCTTCGGCAGCCTCATGAAGGAGGCCGGAGACTCGCTCAGGCGGGCACAGGCGGCGGGTGGAGACCGCGTCGAAGGTGGCCGTCCGGTGCTCACGGAGTCCGTCTCGGAATGAGCTGGAGCCCCTCTCCCTCTCCCCCTGGGAGAGGGACGGGGTGAGGGTCTTGAGGAGCTTACTGCCGTCCCAGCGCTTCACGCCGGGTACGCGAGCTCCTCGCCGGAGATCTCCCGGACCACGTCTGCCACGAAGCGGAACAGCTCCAGCCCCTTGCCCTTGTCGTCCTTCCAGGAGCCACTGGCGGCGTCATAGGAGAAGTGGATGCCCTGCCCGCGGCCGGCGACCCAAATCTGCCGCACGGCCCGCTGGGTGTTGACGATGCACTTCTCGCGCGAGGCGGCGGTGAGGGTGACCATGTCACCCGTGCTCTCCGCCTCGAGCACGTCCGGGTCGAGCGCATCCGCGGCGGCCATGATGCGCTTGAACGCCGCGGAGATGAGCTGGTTGTAGGTGGTCTCGTCCATCATCACGGCTGGATGACGTCGAGCACCTGCTGACCGGGGGCAGCGAAGAAGAGCAGCTTCGCCGGAGCGGGCGCGGCGCCGGGCTCGGTGGAGTCCGGACGCTCGATGGCGATGACAGTGCCCGGGTTCACCTGCTTGGGGAAGGACTGCATCCCCAGGAGGTGAGCGGCCAGGGCGCCCATGGAGGGCTGGTGGCCAACGAGCACGATGTTCTCACCGGTGTGCTCGTCGATGACGGGCGCCACGGCTCCCACCGGCATGTCCGGCAGCAGGCAGCGATGCGCGCGCAGCGTCCCCTCATGCTTGAGGATGGTGGAGAGCATCTGCGCCGTCTGTACCGTGCGTACCAACGGGCTCGCGAGTACGAGCGAGACAGAACCGATACGCTCCGCCAGCGACGCGAAATGTGCGGCCGTGCTGGCTCGGGCCTTGGCAGTGAGCGCGCGCGCCTCGTCGCCGAGCCCCTCGGGGGCTTCCGCGTCCGCCTCGCCGTGCCTTACCAGGAAGATCCTCAAGGTGCCTCCACCTCTCTGAACGAACCGCGGTTCGTACACGACCGCGACCGGGTTGGTCAAAGGTAATACAGCGAATGTTGGCTGCTGACGGCCTCGCCCTCTGGTGGGCAGGCAGCCAAGGCCCATTCCGCCCGGAGCGGATGCAATCCGTCCGTGGAGGGGCGTGTGCGGACGTATACTCCGCCCCCGTGCCAACCGGGGAGGACCCCTGGAGGAGTGTGGATGCGCAAGCTGCTGTGGGTGCTGTTCGCCGCGGGAATGGTGTCCGGCTGCAAGAGGGACGAGCCCCCCGCGCCTGTCCGTGCGGAACCTGGGGTGGCGGCCGGCAAGGGCGAGCAGGCAGCCCCGGCCGAGGTCGTCGAGGACTTTGATGACAGCAAGCCCTACGCCCTCACCCAGGCGAAGCTGGACGCCTATGTGGGCTACCAGCGCAAGGTGGTGGAGGCCTACTCCGCCATGGCGAAGGAGCTCCAGGCCGCGAAGGCTCGGCTGGCGGCTGGGACGGAGGCGCCAGGCAAGGGGCCGGGCCTCAGCGAGTCCATGAAGGCCATCGAGAGCAAGGCCGAGTCCGAGGCCAAGGCACGTCGCGAGGCCGGTCTCTCCGAGGAGGACGTCAACCGCATCGGCGCGCTGGTGACGGACGTCATCACCCAGCGGCACATGGCCGCCATGCTGGACCTGGCCGGCGAGCTCAAGAAGCTCGAGGAGATGCAGGCGAAGCTCAAGCCCGAGCAGGCCCGGGAGCTGGCGCCCCAAATCGAGGTCATGCGCCAGCGCGTCCAGGAGACGGAGAAGCTTGGGTCCGTCCGGAAGGTCCATGGAGACGCCAACGTGGACCTGGTCCTCACCCGCGAGCAGGAGCTGATGACCAACTACCAGGACATGCTCCGGTCCTTTGGTGCCAGGGCGCAGTAGGGGCGAGGGGCTCGCTCACCATGGGGGCAACCCATGGCTCGCGATACCCTCACCCCAGCCCTCTCCCGGTGGGAGAGGGGGTTTTAGACGCGACGCAGGTTCGGCACCTTCTTCAGCAGCTGCGCCAGGTACAGGTCCGACACCTTCTCCAGCACCGTGTTGCCCCGCAGGCGCTGGTTCAGGTTCACGAAATCCACCTGGTCCAACCGCTGATCCTGGTTGAAGCAGGAGAACACCCACGTCTCCTTGCCCGTCTGCGGATCCACGTGCCGCTGCAGGCACTGCGCGCAGATCTCCTTCATCATGCACTGCATCGGCGAGTTGATGGAGCCGATCGCCTCGTGCTCGGGGTTCAGGTACGGCTGCAGCACCCCGTGCCGGGCCTCCTGCACCGCCCTCATCATCCGGTCCGAGCCGATGGCGATGATGCGGTTCACGTCCCGGAAGGACGCCACCGGCGCCACGCCCAGCTCACCCTTGGCGTAGGCCAGCATCGCCTGCACCACGTTGCCCCGGAAGGCCGTGTCCTGCGGACGCCGCGCCTCGATGAGCTCGCCCGCGTCCACTGACCACACCACCTGGTCCGTGGCCGCTTCGATCTCCTCGCGCTTGAAGACGTCCACGCGCTGACGGAAGCCGGCGAAGTAGACCACCTTGCAGCCTGCCGCCTTCAGCGAGCGCGCGATGGAGAAGAGCACCGCGTTGCCCAGGCCTCCGCCCACCAGCAACACCGTCTCGTTGTGGCCGATCTCCGTAGGCGCGCCCGTGGGGCCCATCACCACCACCGGCTCGCCCGGCTTCAGGGCGGCGCACAGCCGGGACGAGGAGCCCATCTCCAGCACGATGGTGCCCATCAGCCCCTTCTCCTTGTCCACCCACGCGCCCGTGAGGGCCAGGCCCTCCATCGTCAGGCGCACGCCGTCCACCACCGTCGCCGACCGCTCGAAGTTCTGCAGCCGGTAGAACTGGCCGGGCTCGAAGTGCTGCGCCGCGAACGGCGCCTTCACCACCACCTCCACGATGGTGGGCGTGAGCCGGTTGACCGTCACCACCCTCGCCAGGAAGGCCTCGTCCTGCTTCGCGAAGTGCTCTGCCAGCTTCTCGTCACGCCGGGCCTGCGCCAGCTCGTCGTTGAAGTCCATGGCCGCCACTTCCTTCGCGTACAGACGCGCCACCTCGGGGTAGCCGTCCTTCGCGCTCGCCATGGCCTTCACCACGTTGCCCGCGTACGTGGGGTGGTTGTCGCCGAAGTACGAGATGAAGTGCCCGTTCTTCCGGTACGAGGTGAAGAAGCCCACCTTCGCCGCGATGTCCTCCACCGGCTCCACCGGCGCCAGGCTGAAGCCGTCCGCATGCTCGGCGAGCTCGAAGCTCTTGAAGTACTCGCCGTTCTCGTCCAGCTCGAAGGTGCCCGGGTACTCCTTCTCGTACGTGACGTTGGGCGCCGTGCCCGCCGCCACGCACACCGTGCGCGCCGGCAGCTCGAAGAACTCGCCGCTGCCACGCAGCTTGCCGTCCTTCGTCACCATGCGCTCGAAGCGGATGGCCTTCACCGCGCCCTTCTCGTCAGGCACCGCCTCCGTCGGGCTCATGCGCTCGATGAAGCGGATGCCCTCCTCGAGCGCCTTCGCCACTTCCTCATGGTTGAGGCGGTAGGCCGGCGACTCCGTGAGGCCACGCCGGTACACCAGGCTCACGCCGCCCCAGCCGCGCACCAGCCGGATGAAGTCCGGCGCCCGGCCCTCGGCCTGCGCGCTCTCACGCTCGGCACGCACCGCCCGGCCATGCTCCAAGAAGGTCTGGTAGGTGGCCTTCTCGTCGGCGTCCAGGCGCGCGAGCACGGCCTCCTCACCCAGCTCGGCCACCAGCTTCTCGTGGCGCTCGAGCGTCTTCTCCACCTGCACCGGGTAGTACGCCAGCAGCTCCGTGGCCGTGTCGATGCCCGTCAGGCCTCCGCCGATGACGATCGCCGGCAGCTGCACCTGCAGGTTGGCCAGCGAGTCGCGCTTGAAGGCGCCCGTGAGCTGCAGCGCCATCAGGAAGTCGCTCGCCTTGCGGATGCCCCGGATGAGGTTGTTCTTCATCCCGATGATGGTGGGCTTGCCCGCTCCCGCCGCGATGGCGATGTGGTCGAAGCCCATCTTCCACGCGTCCTCGATGGTCAGCGTGCCACCGAAGCGGATGCCGCCGTAGATGCGCAGGTTCTGCCGCCGCTCCAGCGTCAGGTGCATCAGCGTGAGGAAGTTCTTGTCCCAGCGCACGGTGATGCCGTACTCGGACACGCCGCCGAAGCCCTCCTGGATGCGCTCGTCCAACTCGCGGGTGAGCGCCTTCCAGTCGCGGATGGGCCTCATCGCCTTGCCGTTGCGGCCCACCAGCTCGTCCTCGAAGGGCTCAATCTTCAGGCCGTCGATGCCGGTGACGCCGAAGCCCTCGTTGAGCAGGTAGTGCGCGAGCGTGTAGCCGGCAGGGCCCAGGCCCACCACCAGCACGTTGCGGCCCACGTACGGCAGCGCGTACGGGCGGCGCACGTTCAGTGGGTTCCAGCGCGTGAGCAGGCCGTAGATTTCAAAGCCCCAGGGCAGGCTCAGCACGTCCGTCAGCGCCCCCGTCTCCACCATGGGGATGTTGACCGGCTCCTGCTTCTGGAAGATGCAGGCCTTCATGCAGTCGTTGCAGATGCGGTGGCCGGTGCCCGGGCACATCGGGTTGTCCACCATCACCACCGCCAGCGACGCCAGCGGGTTGCCCTCGCGCTTGAGGGCGTGCGCCTCGGAGATGCGCTCGTCCAGCGGGCAGCCGGTGAGCGGAATCCCCAGCGGGTTCTTCTTGAAGGTGTGGCCCTCGACGACGGGATCCTTCGCCTTGAAGCCCTTGGAGCACGAGTCCTTCTCGCGCTCGTGGCAGATGACGCAGTAGTCCACCTCGCCCATCACCTCGCGCTGCGTGCCGCGCGGGTCCGTCAGCTTGAAGCCGTCGCGGTAGCGCAGGTGGTGGTCCGAGCCCTGGGTGATCTCCGGCAGCTTCTCGTCCGGTCGCTCGAGCTGTACCAGCTGGTCGAACACCAGCGGCTTGGGCACCCGGTGCGTGGGCCACTTGTGGAACAGCTCCTTCATCTCCGGGTGCAGCGCACGCGCGTACGTCCAGCGGTCCGCCAGCGCCAGCAGGTTGCGCACCGACTGCAGCTCCGCCGCGTCGTCCCCGTGCGTCACCAGGCTGGAGCCAAAGGCCTCCTTGCCCTCGGCCTCCGCCAGCAGCGCGGCCCGGATGCCCGTCCACTTCGCCCGCAGCGCCTCGCCTTGCTCCGGCGTCAGCGGCGGCAGGTTGCCGGAGCTGCCCGAGAAGAGCCGCTCCAGGTCCATCAGCGTGAGGATGGACTCGGCCAGGGCGCGCTCCACGTCGTCACTGGCGAGCGCCTCGGGGAAGGCGAGCGACAGCATCAGCCGCATCCGCGCGTCCAGCGAGGGGTACTCGGCCAGCGTGGGGCGATCGGCCGCGCCCTTCTTGAAGACGCGGCGGGTGATGAACTCGCGCTTGAAGTCGAAGAGCGGCAGCTCTCCCTTGATGGCGCGGGCCACCCGTTCCGCCTCTGTCTCGAGGCCGAAGAGCCGGGTGATGAAGGCCGACACGTGGCGCGCCACGCGGATGAGCAGCTCGGACTCGGCCGGGCCACTGACGCTCTTGCCGCCGGACTTCCGGTAGGCGTCGAAGGCCTTGAAGAGCTCGGGCTCGGCGGTGGCGAGCTGCTCGTCAAAGCGCTCGGCCAGGCGGCGGAGCCCGCGGGGGCGATACAGATCCTCGAAGTTGAATCCGGGGATGCCGAGGGTCAGCGTGGAGCCGTCGTGAGTAGGAAGGGCGGTCAAGGGACGCATGTCACTGAGAGTAGGAGAAGGCAACCGAGGAAAAACGGCTGCCAGACCGGGCCTATTTCGCGGCTTACCGGTTGGAAAGCAAGCAGACTCAATCAGGTGTGCTTCTGGAGCAGGTGTAACCGACGGTGCATCTTCTTCAACCCCAAGAACATACGCACCGCATCCACGCCGAATCGGACCTTCGAATCCCCGGCATCAGCCCAGTCAATGGGGACCTCGAGCGGCCGAGCACCCTGCTCGCGCATGAGCACCAACAGCTCCACATCCAGCAGCCACCGGTCCTCCTGGAGCCGGTCCAACAGCGGCCGAAGCAGCGAGGCCCGGAAGAGCTTCGCCCCACATTGGGTGTCGTAATAGCCCAGGTGGAACTGGAGGTCCGTCAGCGTCGCGAAGACACGCCCCTGCAGGTGTCGGAAGAGGCTGCGCTCCACGTGCCGCCCCGCCATCTGGACGCGCGAGCCCACCACCACGTCAAAGTCCCGTGACGTGGCCGCCAGGGTGGCCAGGCGCAGGAACTCGTCCGCGCTCACGGCCCCGTCCGCGTCCAGGAAGGCCAACCACTC
Source organism: Archangium minus (assembly GCF_044360475.1). Taxonomy (NCBI): domain Bacteria; kingdom Pseudomonadati; phylum Myxococcota; class Myxococcia; order Myxococcales; family Archangiaceae; genus Archangium; species Archangium minus. Next base: position 9,389,085 of record NZ_CP043494.1, on the reverse strand, counting down.
GGCCTGGGGATCGGCCTCCCGCCAGCCCTTTCGGATGGCCGAGCCCTTACCGCTATTGCGCTCGGCCGCCACGAAGCGGAAGCGATGGGGCGAGCCCTCGCGCGTGAGCCGGGCCTGGGCTGCCTCAATGCTCGCCCGCTCCTTCGCCGCCTGCTCTGGCGCGCTCCCGTCGTCCAGGACGATGAGCTCCAGGATGGGTGATGCGGTGGCGAGACAGACCCGTGTGAGCTGCTCCACGAAGCCTGGAAGCCGGGCCCCTTCGTTGTACGCGGGAATCACCACGCCGATGGTTGGAGCAGTCACAGGAGAGGTGTGAAAGCACGGCCCCTCTAGACCGTCAATGCGTGCGAAGCGCGAGAGGCCCCGTGCCCCGCCGCAGCCAGGCCCATCCTCCGAGGCCCGCCAGCACCGCCAGCACACATGCCAGCCCCTTCCACAGAGTGGCCGGGACGTAGCGCAGCACTACACGGTGCGCTCCCTCGGGCACGGGCACGGCCATGAAGGCGTAGTCGGCGCGAAGCAGGGGGGCGGCCTTTCCGTCCACCTCGGCGCTCCAGCCGGGGAACCACGGGTCCATCACCACCAGCAGCCCGGGCGTCTGCGCCGAGACTTCGAGCTCCGTGTGGTTGGGGCCTCTCGAGGTGATGGTGGCCGGTCGGGGGGCGTCCGTCGGCGCTGAGGGTGGGAGCGGGTGCTGCGTGGGCTCCACGGTGACCGTCTCGAAGGGCTGGAATCGGTGCACCTCCTGGCGGAAGCGCGCGCCATCCATCACCTCGTATTGCTGGGTCCAGAAGGCCAGGGGCAACGCCTTGATGGGGTAGCGCCAGAACTGCCCGTCCCGTTGCGCGGGAATCGTGAGTCCTCTCACCGGTCCGGGGGCGACGATGGACGGTGCGGCGAACAGCGGGAAGAGGGGACTGCCTGGGGTTGGCCAGATTTTGCCGTACTCGTCGTCCACGGGCGCCCCCGCGATGATGGAGAAGCCGCCGCTCCGGGTCGCGTAGAGCAGATCGTAGATACGGTCCACCAGGAGCTGGCTGTAGCCGGTGACGCCCTCGGCCCCCGAGGCCGCGGTGACGTTGGGATTGAACCCGACCTGCAGCACCCGGCCTCGTGCTCCCTCCTGCGCGGGGGGCAGGGGCGGGTAGTGCCGGACCAATGCTTTCGTGGGCAACACGGGCATGTAGTTGCTGTAGGCGTGGTGCAGATCCGCGAAGACGAGCAGCGCCGCGCCCAGGGGGAAGAGCGCTGGCCACCGCTTGGGCAGGTCCCGCGCGGCTACCCACACGGCGAACACAGCCAGCACGCCCATCGTCCAGGGGAGGCTTGCGCGCACCGAGCTGGCGCGGAAGCCCAGGGCCTCGGCTCGCGTAGCCATCCACCACGCCACCCCGAGCAGCACGAGCGTCCCGGCCACCACCGGCAGCCCCTGCCACCACCGCCTCCGCTCGGCGAGTGTATCGAGCGCGTCGGCCGTGAGGACGGCCGCGGCGAAGTTGGCGAGGAAGAGCGCCCGCGTGGCCACGCGCAGCATGTTGAAGCCCGGCAGGTAGCGGAAGAAGAGCCCGTAGAGTGGCGTGTTGCTGCCGAAGCAGAGCACGAGCGAGAGGACGAGCACCGCCAGGAAGTACCAACCCAGGCGCTTGGGCCGAGTGGTGAGCACGAGCACCAGCGCGGGCAGGCCGAGGTAGCCCGTCATCTCCCAATAGTTGAACTCGCCGCTGTAGGCAGGTGGCCGCCCCCACGCATCGGGGAAGAGGAGCAGGGCCAGGGCTCGAGGCGTGGGCCAGTGGTAGAAACTGGCCCAGCGCAGCGTCATGCCTCCCGCGCGAGGGCTGTACGCGCTGAACTCGGCGCCCGCGAGGATGAGGGGCGCCGCGAGCAGCAGGCCCGCCGGGAGCACGAGCAGCAGCGGCCAGGCCTTCCCCCGTGTGCTGAGCACCTGGAGGGCCACATAGCCCCCCACGAGGAGCGTGCCGAAGTAGGCGATCTGCGCCGCACCGCCGAACCAGAGCCCGGCAATCCCCAGGGCCGCGCCGAGGAAGAGGCCCGGGGTCAGTCCGCGCCGCAAGGCCTCATCCACCGCCAGCATCGTCCAGGGCAGCGGCGCGAGCGTCGCGCTGAACGTCCAGTGGTCCAGGTGCACCGTGGTGAAGCCACCGAGCGCCACGATGAAGGCGGCGGCCATGGCGGCTCCTACGCTCCGACCCCGGTGGCGCTGCCAGACGAACATGCCGAGCGCGGCCACCACCAGGTGGGTGAGCGTGCTGAGCGTCAGGGCGCGCGCGGCCTCCACCGCGAAGTAGAGCCACGTGGTGGGCAGGAAGATCCCCGCCTCGCTCGAGCTCCACAGCGGGAAGCCGGCATAGATGGAGCGCTGCCAGAAGGGCCACTCCCCGCCCCGCACGGTGTGCTGGAGGAGGTAGCGAACGGGGATGAAGTACTCGCGCAGGTCGTCGCTGCTGAAAGCCATGCCGGGCGCGGCGGCCCGGACGTGAAAGGCGAGCACCGCGGCAACGATGAGCAGCCCGGGGACCAGGGCCACGAGCAGCCGAACGGCGGGACGGTGGCTCGGAGGAGGGGCCTGGCGCGAGGCTTCCTGCCCCGGGGCGGCGGGCACCGGGGGCTGCTCCTGGGGTTGCGACTGGGTGGTCACCGCGTCTGTCTACCTTCTGGCTTCGAAAAGGTCACCGGCCAGGCCGAGAGGGGCTCTGTCCAAGGTGGACGAGGTGGGCTATGTGAGGGGCCGCATGGAAGCCCACCTGTATGAGGAGATGGCGAAGACCGAGGACCATCATTGGTGGTTCCGGGGCCGCCGCCACATCATCGAAGCCGTACTCCGGCAGCACCTGCCACCCGTCGCCCAGCGGCGCATCCTGGATGTCGGGTGCGGCACGGGCGGCAACCTTCCGCTCCTCCAGCGCTTCGGTCAGGTGGTGGGCCTGGAGGGCTCCCCGGAGGCGCTGGCGCTGTGCCGACAGCGGCTCGGGCCGGACTTTTCGCTCCACCAGGGGCAGATCCCCCAGGACATCCCTTCAGGTCGCTTCGACCTGGTGACGGCCTTCGACGTGCTGGAGCACATCCCCGACGCCGAGGGCGCGCTCCGGGGCATTCGCTCGGCACTGACTCCCGATGGGCTGCTGGTACTCACCGTGCCAGCCTTTGGCTTCCTCTGGAGCGAGCACGACACGGTGCACCACCACCAGCGCCGCTACACCGTGGACATGCTCACCGCGCAGCTCACGGCCGCGGGGCTTCACCTGCGCTGGTCCTCCTACTTCAACAGCCTCCTGTTCCCGCCCATCGCCGCGGTGCGCCTGCTGCAACGCGTGCTTCCGAAGCCGCGCCATGGCATGCCGCGCTCCGATGTGAAGGTGACGGACGGCACGGACCTGACCAACCAGGTGCTCGAGGCTGTCTTCAGCGCTGAGCGGCACGTGGTGCCGCGCGTCTCGCTGCCGTTCGGCGTGTCGCTGATCGCCGTGGCCTCCGCTGAAGTGAGCAACTGAGGTCGGCTACTCCTCCGAGGCCTTGCTCTGCTTGGCCGAGCGCCGAGCGCGAGACGGAGCCGGCTGCGGCTCCTGGGCCGGTGTCGTCTGGACCTGGGGCGTGGCCTGGGCGGCGCGGAGGGCCTCCACCTCACTGCGCAGGCGTACCACCTCGGCGGAGAGCTGCGCGTACGAGTCGCGCACGTGGCCATTGAAGACGCGCTGGCGGGCGAGTGCCTCGTTGATGAACACCTGGCACGTCTTGCGGAAGGCCCACTTGGCCACCAGCACGAACTGGCCCGCACCACCCCGGTGCGTGTGCAGCGGCAGCGCGCGCGTGGCGTCCGCGTTCTCCTCCAAGGCCTGGAGGTTGAAGGAGAGCGGATCCACCCGCGGCTCCACACCCTGCTCGGGCACGTCCACCTGCTCCGACGTGGGCAGGCCCCGCGTGCGCAGGCGCTCCTCGATGCGCGCGAGCAGCTCTCGCGCGGGGATGTCCCGTCCCATCAGCTTCATCGGCTCTTCTCCCTGACGATGCGTTCCATCTCTTCCCGGTAGGCGTCCACCACCTTGGGCCACGTGTACCGCGCCGCGTACGTCTTCGCGCGCCGGCTCAGCGTGGCGCGCTGCTCACCCAGCTCGCGCAGTCCCGTGATGAACGATTCGATGTCCTTGTACGTCCGGCCCGCGCCGCTGCGCTCCACCTGGCCCACCAGCACCTCCGAGTGCCCGTTGACCAGTACCGGCGTGCCCGAGGCAAAGGCCTCCAGCGTGAGCAGCGAGAGGCTCTCGAAGCGCGAGGGCACCACCACCGCCAGCGCGCCGGCCAGCGCGTCGTACTTGTCCTGCTCGCTGATGCGGCCCACGTGGCGCACGCCCTCGCCGCGTAGCTCCATGTGCGCCTCGCCCGCGAGCACCAGGTCCGGTGCGTCGTGGAAGCGCGAGCGCAGCTCCCGGTGGAACTCGAGCAGCTCGGGGATGCCCTTGCCGGCCTCCAGCCGCCCCACGTAGAGCAGGTAGGGGTTGCGCACGCCGTACTGCTCGCGGAAGCGCTGGGGGTCCATCTGCTCCGGCACGTCCACCCCCACGCCCACCACCTTCGCGGGCGCATGGTCCGGGTAGAACCTCCCGATGAGCTCCACCTCCTCGGGCGTGTTGCACAGCAGGGCGCGCGGGCGCTCGAAGACGTCCGAGTACACGCCGAAGCGGATGGGCGGCTCGTCATGTGCCGTGGGGACGAGCAGCGAGCGCTCCGCCACCATGGGCACGCCCCACACCGTGGGCGCGTACAGGTAGGTGAAGAAGACGAAGCCGTCGTAGTCCGCCCCGTGGGTGTCCAGGTGCTCCAGCAGGCCGGGCACCACCGGGCCTTGCTCGGCCACCCAGTGCTCTTCGCGCAGCCGCTCGTTCGGCTTGTCGAAGACCTGCTTCGACAGCGCGTTGAAGGGACGGATGTGGCGCACGCGCGTCACCGGGAATCGCAGCACCCGCACGCCCTCCACGTTCGAGTCCTGCTCCTCGCCTGGCGGGAAGACGTTCTCCCAGGAGAGGTGGTTCTTCGCGCACGTGGTGAGCACCGTCAGATCCCAGTGCGGCGCCAGCTGCTCCACCACCTGCTGGGCGTGCCGCTCGGCCCCGCCCGTCACCTCGCCGTAGCGCTGCACCACCACGCCGACCCGGGGCTTCTTCCTCGTCGGCGCGGCGCGGCGCTTCGGTCGTTTGTCCTCGCCCAGCGCTTTCGCGAGGGCCTTCTGGCTCGCCTCGGCGGAGAAGTCCTCCAGCCGCCGGGCCTGGCCCGCGAGCAGGCGCTCGCGCAAGGACAGGTCCTCGCACAGGTCCACCACCAACTCGGCGAGGAAGGCGAAGCGCTTCTGGTCGAAAGCGATTCCCGCGCCCCCGAGCGTCTCGGGCACCGCCGCCGCCGCGTAGGCCAGCACGGGGACCTCCGCGGCCATGGCCTCGATGAGGGGAACGCCGAAGCCCTCGTGCTCGCTCATGGAGACGAAGACGTTCGCCGAGCGGTACGCGGCCACCAGCTCCGCGTGGTTGAGCCTCCCGAGAAAGTGCACCCCGGACAGCCCACGCGCCGTGCGCTCGAGCGACTTGAAATACCGGCTGCCCGGCTCGTAGCCGCCTACCATCAGCAGGCGCGCCTCGGGCCGTATCCGGAGCAGCTCCGCGTGCAACGCGAGCAGGTCCTCGAAGCGCTTGTGGGGCGCCACCCGGCTCACCGAGAGCACCACGGGGCCTGGTCCGGACAGGCGCCGCAGCATGTTCTTGTCCGCGTTGGACTCGGAGAAGCGCTGGGGCTCGACGAAGAGGGGGACGGTGTGGACGTTGCGGTAGCCGGCCTCACGCAGCTCGGCGCAGTTGTAGTCCGACACGCCGATGGCCACGTCCGCGAACGGCGCCATGGCGGCGAGCTGCGCCCGTCCCGTCAGGAGCGCCTCGGCCAGCGGGGTGCCCGTGTAGTAGCGCGCGGGGCTGATGTTGTGGAAGACGACGCCTCGGCGGCAGGGCAGGTGCATCAGCCGGCTGCTCAACGGCGAGGCGATGCCATGGTGGTAGAGGACGAGGTCTTCCGGGCCCGGGCGCAGCGCGGAGACGGGGTGGGCCAGGGACTCCAGGCCTGCGCCGACCTCGCCCGCGTACAGCTCGCCGAAGTGACCCAGCCGGCGCAGCAGGAGTTGCAGGTGCAGTGCCGCCTGTCCGGTGGCATCGCCCGCGACGAAGCTCGGAATCAGCTGATGGACCGCCATAGGGGAACCCTGCCTATCACAGCACCGTGCTATGAGGCGCCCCGTGTCCATCGGTCCTGTCGCTTTCGATGCGAGTCTGTGGGACGAGCCCACCACGGGCATTGGCCTGTATGCCCGCTGTCTGGCCTCGGGTCTTGAGAACCGAGGCGTGCGCCTGCTGCGGCTGGGGGCTCGGGTTTCGGGAGAGGACCCACGGGGTCGGATGGGGCGCACCACCTACGTGCTCGGCCGGCTGCCCCAGGCTCTACGGGACTCGGAGGCGCCGCTGTACCATGCGCTCGGCAACTTCAACCTCCCGCTGGTGCGCATTCCCGGCAAGGCCTACGTCGTCACCGTCCACGACCTGATTCCTCTGCGGATGCCCGAGACCGTGTCCCGGGCCTATCGCTGGCAGTTCCGACTGTGGCTCGCCCGGAGTGTCCAGGTGGCGGACCGCATCGTCTGCGTGAGCGCGTGCACCCGGGACGATCTGCTGGCGCGCCACCCCGAGGTCGCGCACAAGGTCACGGTGGTGCACAACGGGGTGGACCACGTGGACCGCTACGCGCTGGATGCCACCACCGAGGACTTCCTGCGCTCGCTGTCTTTGCCCCAGCGGTTCGTGCTGTATGCGGGCTCGCTGGACGTGCGGAAGAACGTGAGCCTGGTGCTGGACGCACTTGAGCGGCTGAAGGCGCGGGGTCGCCCGGCCACGCTGGTGCTGGCGGGACAGAGCTGGTTTGGCTCGGGCTCCGTGGAGAGCCGGGTGGGGCGCATGCGTGCGGAGGGGCACGACATCCGCCCGCTGGGGTACCAGTCCGAGCCCGTCTTCTACGAGCTGATGCGGCGGGCAACGGTGTTCGCGTTCCCCTCGAAGTACGAGGGCTTCGGGCTGCCGCCGCTGGAGGCGATGCGGCTGGGGACTCCGGCCATTGTGTCCACGACAGGGGCCACGCCCGAGGTGTGTGGAGAGGCTGCGTTGGCGGTGCGGCCGGACGACGCGGAGGGCCTGGCGGAGGCGATGGATCGGCTGCTGCGCTCGGACACCGAGCGGCGGCGCTGGGCGGAAGAGGGGCGACGGCACGCGGCCCGGTTCACCTGGGCACGCTGTGCGGAGGGGACACTCGAGGCCTATGAGTCGGCGCTGCGGCGGTAGGTCGCCCGCGCCAACTCCAACGTGAAGGCGAGTCGGGGGCTGCCGGCCTTGCTCCAGTCGCGCTCGGGCGCCCGGACGAAGCCAGTGCGCGTGTACAGGCGTTGAGCTGGAGCCATGGTGGGCTGCGTCGAGAGCACCAGCCGTTGGCAGCCGTGGTCGCGAGCGCGGCGGATGCATTCCGTGACCAGCGCCTCGCCGATGCCTCGGCCCCGAGCGGCGGGCGCGACGGCCAGCAGGCGGAGCTCCGCTTCGTGTTCACGGGCGAGCTCGACATGGCGCGAGCCACTGAGCAGGAAGGTGACCGTCTCCATCAAGCCCTCGCGTTCATCCCTGGCCGCGATGAGCTCCCCGTCGGCCGCGAGTGGCTCCACGGCTCGGAGGACAGGTGCACGCTCGTCCGGCCGCATTCTTGGCCGACCTGTCCGACAGTCGGACAAGTTGCGGAAGAGCCGGCCCGGAGGGGCTGCCTGACAGCACCTGCTTCATGTGGCCTGGCGGAACGAGGGCTGCGCCACACCTCGCTCGTTGTTCGGCACCGTGCTCGGGACAGCCGAGAGCGCGATGCCGAGCTGCCCGGCCCAGTACAGCAGGATGATGGCGTAGCTCATGCCTTCGATGGGGTGCACGAACATCCTGAAGGCGAGCAGCGTGTCACTCAGGCCGAAGCACAGGGCTCCCATCAGCGCGGCCCACTGTTCGCGCCGGGCGAGTCCCTCCGTGCCGACAAGGGCGGTCGCACGCCAGATCATCGTGCAGATGACGGCGACGTAGACGCCCACGGGCAGGGCCAAGGAGCCCAGGCCGGGCCGGAGGAACCACCAGATGCCCGCGCCTGACACGAGGATGGGTACACCCAGAATCCAGCGCGGCGTGCGCGAGGCCGTCAGGTACGCGGCGACATAGGCCACGTGAGCCAGCAGGAAGGCACCCAGGGCGAGCAGGAACAAGTCCTCGCGAGCCTCCAGCACCAGGTCGCCCACGAGGGAGAGCGTGAGTCCCGCGGCGATCCACCGGGTGTAGCGGTCACGTGGAGGCCACAGCCACACGGTGAGGCAGAGTAGGGGCACGGCCTTGCTCGCGAGCCGTAGCCAGAACAGTTGCAGCCAGATGCCAGAGAGGAAGGCGGCGACGCCCAGCCCTCCCATCACGGCGAGCCCGAGCGTCCACGGAGCGGTGCGGAAGCGCATGTTGGGGCCCTACGCTCGCACACTCCGGCTCCCGGCGTCGAAGGTGGGCTTCGTGCGCCACAGGTAGCCTCGACTCGGTGTCAGGCGATCCCGTAGTACGTGGCGGAGCCTCGTATGGTCACGATTCTCCAGAGGCTCTTCGAGAGGTGGAGTATCAAGGGGATAGAGGTGGTGCACACGCAGCCCCAGCCCTGAGGCTTGTCGCGCATGGACGAGTTCTATTACGCCGCAGCCTATTGGGGATGTCGCCCGGAGTCGGCTCAACAATGCGCCCGACGTGCGGAACTCTTCTTCCGCCTGTTGTCAGAGTGCCACCCTGACTACGCCCGCTGGTACGAAAAAGCCAGGTCAACCCAGAAGGCGCTCCAGCTCCAGTTCGAACCCACCTTCGATACGTTCGTGCGTTTCTTCGGCATGAAGAAGTACCAGGAGGGAAGGGACGGCTTCCATTTCGGAGCCTGGACGGGCCATCTCAACAATCAGGGAGGGATGGTGACTTTCAACTGTGGGGCGCTCGCGGAGGCGGCTCCGAATGGTGTCTTCTTCTACTTTCCCTCGGAACCGCCGGGCTGGGACCGTCTGGTCAACCTTCCCGTGTTGACCGGGGTGATGCGAGCCATGGTACTCGCGTGGGAGCCGGATTGGGCCGTTGCTGCCACCGATGACTTCCGCGAGCAGCTGTCGCAGACACGTTACCCAGGCACCTTCGTGGGTTGGCTGACGTACTACTCGCGCCAGTGGGGCGAGGTCCCTGCGTTGCCGGAACCCACGCGCGTCGAGCCCATAGAAGACAAGGGCACGCTTGTTGTCCTCTCACCCGAGCGTCTCTCCGCCGCGAATCCCGAGCATGTCTCCCTGGGTCACCGTATCCAGGGAGTGCTCGAGGAGCGCGGCTTGCTCCGGGAGGTTCTCGAATCCCGGGCGTGAGCCCACCTCGAATCTCGCGTACGGCTCCGAACGGAAGCCGGGGCGTAACGCACTGCTCTGGCTCGCGGTGAACATCCGTGAGGGCTCCCCCCTTGCGCGAGCGGAACGCCGTGGCCACCCCGTTGCGACGAATACCGCCCAGGGGGCCGTCGTGCGCTTCCGAACATTCCTTGTCCTGGCCGTCCTTCTCACCGGCGTGCCCGTGCTCGCGCAACAGGCGCTCCAGGTGCAGCCCACGCTGGAGACGGAGCAGGTGCTGGGCACCGGGCCCGTGGTCCAGGGCGCCGCCTTGTGGCGACATCCTACGGATCCGCTCAACAGCTTGCTGCTCGTGGCGGACAACCAGACCGGAATCCTGCTCTACCGCCTCAATGGCGGTCTGCTGGCGCAGCTCTCCGAGGGCGTGGCCTTGGGCGTGGACGTGCAGGAAGGCGTTTCGGTGGCGGGCATCGCCCAGCCCCTGGTGCTGGTGGCCAACCCGACCCTCCAGGCGCTTGTGCCGTACATCATCGATCCCACGACCCTCGAGGTCCGCCGGGCCACGGGGCTGGCGCCCATCGTCGCGCAGGGCTTCTCCCCCAGCACCGTGGCGCTTTACGTGAGCCCCACCACCGGACGCACTTACGCCTTCGCGGGGAGCACGACAGGCGCCCTCGTGCAGTTCGAGCTCGCCCCCCAGTCAGATGGGAGTACGGCGGTCAGTCTGGTGCGCAACCTCGACGTGGGCGGTGCTGTGGTGAGCCTGGCTGTCGACGATGCCCAGCGCACGCTCTATGTCGTCGAGCAGAACACCGGTATCTGGCAATACGGCGCCGAACCCGGCGACGCGGACAATCGGGTCTCGGTGGATGTTGTCACCGGAGGAGGGCTCGTTCAGCCGCTCGGTGGCGTGGCGCTCTACACGGCGTCGGGAGTCCAAGGCTACCTGCTGGCGGTGAGCGGGGGCGAGAACGCGGTGCGCATCTACGAGCGGCAGCCCAATGCCCATACCTTCCGAGGCAGCTTCTCCCTCGTTCAGGACGGAGGGATTGACGCGGTGGAGCGCCCGCGTCATGTGGTGGTGACGAACCGTTCCTTGGGGAACCTCTTCCCGCTGGGGATGGTGGCCGTGCACGACAGCTCCAACGGCGCCGTCAACGAGAACTTCAAGCTCGTCCCGTGGCCGGCAATCGCCACGGGGTTCCCGACTCCGCTCGTGACGGACACGGGACCCGGAACCACCCCGGATGCGGGCACGCCGGATGGGGGCCTGGATGGTGGCTCCAGTGAGCCGGGTAGCAACGTGCCGCCCCCGGTCAATGGCGAGTCTCCGCCGGGCTACAACGAGGATGGTCCCAATTGTGCCTGTGCCTCGGCGTCCGTGCCGGGGGTGGTGCTGCTCGTGCTGGCAGGCGTGCTGCTGCGCTCGCGTCGACGCCCTGGCGCCTGACGTCGGTTGCCTGCGGGGGGCGGCTGGGCTCAACTCGGCGCCCGCATGGATTCCTCCCGACTTCTCTTCCCGCTGGTAGCCCTCGTGGCCTCCGGTTGTGCCAGTGCTCCGCGTCCCGCGGAGTCTCGAGCTTCCTCTGAACCCCCGGCTCTCCAGGCCCCCACCGAGCCCGTGCGGCTCACCCTGGTCGCCACCAATGACTTCCACGGCTGGATCATGCCCCACACCACCTCGCTGTCCGAGGGGCTCCAGGTGGAGGAGGGTGGGGCGGCTGTCTTCGCCGGCTACGTGTCCCGGCTGCGTGCGGACAACCCGGGCGGAGTGCTGCTGGTCGACGCGGGCGATCTCTTCCAGGGGACACTGGCTTCCAACCTCACCGAGGGCGCCGTCGTCATCGACGTCTACAACCACCTGGGCTACGACGCCGCCGCCGTCGGCAACCACGAGTTCGACTACGGTCCGGTCGGGCCCAAGTCCGTGCCCGCGCCGGGCGAGGATCCCGTCGGTGCGCTCACCGCGCGCATCCGCCAGGCGCGCTTCCCGCTGCTCACCGTCAACGTGCGCGACGCTGCCTCTGGCCAGCACCCCGCGTGGCTCGGCAATGACGGCACGCGGCTGGTGACGCTCAAGGGCGTGAAGGTGGGCATCGTGGGCCTCACCACTCCGTCCACCCCGCGCATCTCCAACCCCGCGCACATGGTCAACCTTCGCTTCGACGACATGGTGCCCACCACGCTGGAGGCCGTCAGTCGCCTGCGCGCCCAGGGCGCCGAGGTGGTGGTGGGGCTCGCCCATGCTGGTGGCAAGTGCTCCGACCTCTCCAATCCTCGCGACAACTCGAGCTGCGACCGCAAGGACGATGAGATCCTGGACTTCGTCGAGGCGCTGCCGCCGGGCACCCTGGATGCCGTCTTCGCCGGCCACACCCACCAGCCCATGGGCCACTTCTTCGGGGAGGTGCCCGTCGTTGCTACCTCGGGGCTGGGTCGCTCCTTCAGCGTGGTGGAGCTCTTCGTGGACCCGGCCAGCCGCAAGGTGCTGACCGGGAGCACCCGTATCCAGGCCGCTGTGCCCGTGTGCACCCGGGTGGAGACGACGACGGGGAGCTGCAACGCGCGCAAGTTGAAGGACGTGGGCGCCGCGGCGCAATTCGTGCCCGCCACCTTCCTCGGACAGCCCGTGGTGCCGGACCCGGCCGTCGAGGCGCTGGTGCGCACCTCGCTCGCGCACGTGGATGAGGTGCAGCGTCGGCCCATCGGCGTCACCGTCCCCGCGCTCCTGTGGCGCAACTACGAGGACGAGAGCGCGCTCGGGGACGTGCTGACGGATGAGCTGCGGGCCATGGAGGGCGCGGACTTCGCCCTCATGAACGCTGGAGGACTGCGCGCGGAGCTGGCGGCGGGCAACCCCACCTATGGTGACATCTATAGGGTGCTACCGTTCGATAATACCGTTGCCGTCGTCACCCTCACCGGGGCGGAGCTGCGGCGCCTGCTGGAGATCGCCTACGGCGGGGGCGTCTCCGTCTTCCAGGTGTCTGGCCTGAAGGTGTCGCTCGCGAGCTGCCCGGCGAAGGACCGCCTGCGGGAGGTGACGCTCGCGGACGGGCGGCCCTTGCGGCCCGACGCGCTCTACCGCGGGGTGATGCCGGACTTCCTCGCCCGGGGCGCCGAGGGGCTGTCCGCCGTGCTCGGCTCGGTGCCCGAGAGCCGCATCGACCTGGGTGCCTCCCGGGAGCTCAACCTGCGCGAAGCGCTGATCGCTCGTTGGAGCTCCCGCAAGATGCCCCTCGTGGCGCCCGCCCTGGGACGGATCCGTTACGTGGAGGATGGGGCCCAGTGCCCGCAGCGGGATGCCCGCGAGCGGCGCAAGCGCTGATCCGCGCTCTCCCTTTCCTGGGGGAGTGCTGGCAAGTGGCTGAGATCTCTGGTGGATCTCATCCCAGGCCTAAAAATCGGCTCCCGATCAGTTTTCAACGCGCGATTTCCTCCTTACTCTAGGGCTCGGAACGTCGTGTCCGCCCCCTGGGGACTCTCCTCGTGGGGGCCTGGGCGGGCCGTGCCGGCAGTTCGGGAGGGTATGGAAATGCTTTACAAGGTCACCCCGATGATGCCTCCGCAGGCACCGGAGAAGGCCAAGCCGCGTGAGCCGGGGCAGCCGCGCAAGCGGCGCAAGTCGGCCGTCTACGATGCGGACGGGCATGAGGTGCTGATCTCGCTGATGTGCCTCAAGTGCCGTTCGCTCAAGCCGCTGGCGCAGTTCGGTTTGCGCAAGATGGCGGACGGGGCCATCCGCAACCAGCCGTGGTGTCGGACGTGCCGCTCCGGCGCGGGGACGCGCAAGCCCAAGGAGCAGCAGGTCGAGGCCGCTCCCGAGGTCCAGATCCAGAACGAGCAGACCGAGCCCAACCCGGCTCCGACGGCGGGTCCCACCCTGCAGGTGATCTACCCGCCGAGCTCGGACGTCGACACCGACACCGACGCGTGAGCCTCCGCGGGCCTGTGCCTGCGAGGGGTTGCTTCGGGATGGCACCACGCGGGCTCCGCACCCGGTACGCGTGTGCTGGCGCTGTTGTGCCATGATGCGGGCGCATGCCCGCGAGAGAAGACATGAAGGACGACTTTCCTCGCCACCCGGTTGAGCCGGGCGTGGTGGAGGAGGGTCTGGGACGGGTCATCTACCAGGATGATCGGTGGACCCTGCGGGTGCGTGAGGTCATCTCCGCGCTCGTGGAGGCGGGGCGGCGTGTCTACGTGGTGGGCGGGACTCCGCGAGACTGGCTCTGCGGCCTGCCTGCCAAGGATATTGATCTGTCGCTGGATGCTCCGGTGGAGGATGCGCACCGGGTGCTGCGCCAGGCGTTTCCCGGCATTGAGCCCGTGCTCTTCCACAACCCGCGCTTCGGCGTGCTCAGGTGGGGTGACGCTCGCTCCGGAGGGATTGATCTCAACATCCTCCGCAGTCCCGAGGACATCCAGAACGACGACATGTGGACCACCACCTTCGTCTCTCGGGATGACCTGCGGCAGGACGCGCTCACCCGGGACTTCTCGGTGAACGCCTTCTATTACGCCTGCCATGGGGGCGGCGCGTTGATGGATCCGCTCGGCTGCGGGCTGGAGGATCTGCGCTCGCGGACGTTGCGCCTCATCTGCCACCCGAGAATCCTGGACGCGGGCTATCGCCTGTCCTTCCGCATCATCCAGTTCCTGGGCCGAGGCTATGCCCCGGCGCCCAATGTGGAGGAGTACCTGCGGCGCTGCGTGGACAGGGACGTCCAGGGGATGGGCAAGCGGCTCGAGATGTGGATTCCCAACCACCTCGGCCCGAGGTCCGACCGTTGGGAGGAGTTCCGGCGGCGTCTGGACGGTTGGATCCTCCAGGAGGCGTCACGCAAGGTGCTCGATGAGGTCTTCTCCGCCCTGGAGCGGGCGGGAAGGTAGGGAGGAGGCGTGCACTTCCGTCGTGTCTATCAGGCCGGTACGTGGGACGTGGCGGGCCGCTACATGGGTGGCACGGAGATCATGCACCTGGTGCCGCATGGGGGCAGGCTCTACGCGGCCACGTCCACGCTGCAGCAGGTGCAGGAGCCGGGCGACCCCGCGGTGGGGGCCCAGGTGCTCGTCTTGGAGAGCGCCGAGTCGAGCTGGCGGGTGGAGCGTGACTTCGAGCCGCGGCACTGGCGGCTGACGCTGGACTCTCTCACCTTCACGGAGGATGGCCGGGGGCGGCGGTTGCCCGAGCCACGTTCCCTGCTGCTCGCGGCGCCCACGGAGCGTACCGGGCGTCTGGCCGTCGAGGTCCGGGAGGAGTCGGGCTCGTGGACTCGAGTCCCCCTGGCGGAGGGGCAGGGCACAGCCAGCATCCGCAGCTTCTGCCTGTACCGGGACAAGGTCACCGGCCTGGAGCGGCTCTTCGCGGGCACGGCGCCGATGGGCATCTTCAGTGGGGTGTTGGACCTGGACGTGCCCGGGAGCATCCGCTGGGACACGCGGCCCGAGCTGGAGGGCTACCGCAAGCGGCCCATGGGGTTCGCCGAGTGCAATGGGGTGCTGCATGCCATCATCCACCCCGGCATCTACCGTCGGGTGGATGGAGAGCGGCCCCGCTGGGAGCAGGTCTACACCTTCCCGGAGCAGGTCATCCCCATCAGCAGTGGCCTGCGCGGACTGACGGCCATCCCCCATCCCTCCGGGCAGGGCGAGGTGCTCCTGGCCGCGCTGGAGGGAGATCGTGCTCGCCTTCTCCGGATCGACCCGTTGGCGAGCTACCGGGACACGCTCGAGCTGGACGTGCTCGACTTCCTGGGCGAGCGCTGGGGGCGGCGGCCGAGCTACGCCATCGCTGCCTACGACGACATGACGGAGCTGCGTCACCCGGAGACGGGGGCACCGGTGCTGTTGATGGGCGTGGGCGCTACCTTTGAGGCCGACCTGTCCACGCACCCGAAGCAGGGGTGGGATCCCGGCGGCTGGTACCTCATCCGCCACGGGGAGGGGCGCTATGCCCTCCGGAGCATCACCGCCCAGGAGCCGGTGCCGATGCCGCCGCTGGTCGCCACCCGGAGCATCGCCCTCTCGCCCTTCGACGGCCGGACGGTGTTCCTCGGGGGGTATGATCCCAACATGAGCCCGTGCCGGAACACGGCATGGATCTTCTCGGCCCCGCTGGAGACGGTGCTCGCCGCTCCTTCGTAAGACGTGTGCTCAGCAGGCGCCGTTGCGGGCCGCGACCCAGGCATTGGCGCGCTCGGTGAGCTGCTGCAGCAGGTGGCGCTTGAGGACGCTGTACTCGAGCCAGCTGTGCCCATGTGTGGAGGCGAGCTCCCGCTTGAGCCGCTCGTATTCCTCGCGCTCGGCCGGGTGCTCGCGCATGTAGTCCCGGAAGTGGAGCAGGTTCGTGTACCAGGCGGCCTTTGGATCGCACAGGTGCACCACCAAGGCTCCTGCCTCTTCTATCCGCCAGAACCAGAAGAAGCTCGGATCGATGGGGCTGGTCCCGTGGAAGCGGTAGCCGAGCGACTCGAGGAGCTCCCGCTGCCGCGTGGTGCAGAGCGGCGGGTGCAGCGCCACCGCGAGGTCGAGGACGTTCTTGCTGGGAAGCGGAGGGATGGAGGTGCTGCCGACGTGCTGGATGTCCACCAGCGGCTCTCCCGCCAGGGCCTCCTGGAGCCGCTGTCGCTCGCGCTCGAAGAGGACCGGCCAGGCCGGGTCATAGGGACGCACCTCGAGGCGCAGCTCTGGCGTCTCGACCCGAGACCAGCGGCGCACCAGTTGCTCGATGGGCTCTCCGCCGATGTGGTGGATGCCCAGGCGATCCTTGAGCTGGCGGATGATCCGCATCATGCGGAAGGCGCCGTTGTCCGGTGCGTTCATGGTTCCTCTTCCTTCCTCACCACAGCGTGCGCCCGAGCACCGCTTCCAGCCGGTTCACGTCGGGCCGTAGCTCCTCCTGGAGCCGAGCCCGCAGCTCCGGCCGCAGAGGGGCTCCCCGAGCGCCCTGGTGGAGGTGCTTCGCCGTCTTGCGCTTGAGCTTCTCGAGCACCTCGGGCGTGGCCGAGCGCATCTGCCGCAGCACCACGGGCCGGATGCGCTGCGCGGCCCGCTCCAGGTCCAGCTCCACCGGGAAGTCTGCATCCACCTGGAGGAACTCCAGCAGCCTGCGCAGCTCGCCCTGAGGATTCTTCAGCAGGTCCTCGAAGATGAGGACGTGGACCCGCTCCGAGCCGAAGACGCGCAGGAAGCGCTCCACGGGAGCGGCGAAGCGCGCGATGGAGCGGTACTGCAACCCCTCGGGGAAGTACACCCCGGCCGGGAGCCGCTGGCCTTGGGCGCGCTCCGCCTCGGCCTCCAGCGCCTGCTCGAAGTCCACCAGCTCCTCGTTCCCCGAGCGCAGGTAGAGCGCGTGCAGCGACTGCATCATCTCCACCGGGTCGCGCAGCATGATGAGGATCCGCGCCTCGGGTGAGTACGCGTGGATCTCCTCGGCCGCGCGCTGCGACATCAAATAGAAGACGGAGCCTTCTCCGACGACGCGGGCCTCACCCGCCCTGGCGAAGAGGCCCAGGTAGGCCTCCTCTCCGGAGATGGCGAGCGGCTGCCGTGTGAGATCCGAGCCGAAGAAGATGGGCTCCTTGAGCAGCGACAGGAAGATGTCCGGGTGCTGCTTGAGGTACGTGTACACCGAGGTGGTGGCGCACCGGGGAGCCCCGACGATGAAGAAGTTCGGCTTGCGCATGCCGCGCGCCTACCAGGGGAAGTCCTGCCGGTCCTTGAAGAAGCGGCCACGAGGCCCGTCGTCGGGGAGCGTGGCCAGCCAGGTGATCGTCTCCGCGCCCTGCTCGACGGAGCGCTCCGCGTTGATGCCACCCAGGTGGGTGCGCACCCAGCCGGGCGTCATCACGTTGACGAGGATGTTGGTGTCCTTGAGCTCGTCGGCGAAGGTCTTGGTCATCGCGTTCATGCCCACCTTGGACAGACGGTAGGCGAGCCGCCCGGAGGTGATCTTCGAGAAGGAGCCCAGGCCGCTGGACACGTTGACGATGCGCCCGTAGCCGTGCTTGCGCATGAGCGGCACGAAGAGCTGGATGAGGTGGATGGGCCCGTAGAGGTTCGTCTCGATGGTGGGGCGGATGACCTCGTCGAAGCTCACCTCCAGCGCGGGGACGTTGAAGTCGATGGAGATGCCCGCGTTGTTGATGAGGATGTCCAGCCGCCCGTACTCGCGGGTGATGGTCTCGGCGATGGCCTTGCGATCCTTCTCCGAGGTGACATCCAGGGGGAGGAAGGACGCCTTGAGTCCCTCGGCGGCCAGCTCCTCGACGGCCGCGCGTCCCTTGTCCTCCCGCCGAGCCGTCAGGATGACGTGGATGCCGAGCTTCGCCAGCTGCCGGCACACTTCCAACCCAATGCCACGGTTCGCGCCCGTGACCAGCGCCACTCTTTGCTCCACTGCTCTGACTCCTTGCTCAGATGTCGTAGTCCGGGAAGAGCTGGAACAGCATCCGCTCCCGGGTGCGCACGAACTGCTTCAGCTCGGGCGTGTAGTAGTTCTGCCAGCGATCCTCGTCCGCCCGGCCACCGCCCTCGGGGAACACCTTCTGCGCGTCGAGGATGAAGGCGAGCCGCTCGCGAGGCAGCCCCAGCTCAAGCAGGGCGTCGTGGATCTGCTGATTGAGATTCTCGGCCCGGGTGATGCGCAGGGGGAAGAGCGTCTCCCGGTAGCGGCCCGTCGTGAGGCTCTCCTCGTCGAGCGCCTGGAAGACGGCGCGCGGTTCGCGGCAGTAGAAGCGCACGAACTGCTCGGTGTGCCAGCCGAGCCGACGCTCCTCGGAGAATCGCTCGTTGTGGAAGCCCGTCTCCTGCCGCTGGTGGCGGTTGAGGAAGAGCGAGTTGGCCATCCGGACGAACTCCGGGAAGGACACGTCGGGGTAGCTCGGGTAGTGGGCCCGCATCTCCTCGACGCCGCAGTAGGCGTCCGGGTACCGCCGCCACCACCCGAAGTGGTACTGCGAGACGTAGCGGTCGTACGGGTTGCGCACCGTGGTGAGGATGGGCTTGCCCTGGTGCTCGGCGGGGATGTCACTGCACGTGCCGTGCTTGTGGGTGTTGATGAAGGGGCGGCCCTGGTAGAGCTGCTCCAGCACGTGCGTGACGAAGGTGCCACCCGTCTTGGGCTGGTGGATGTAGACGAAGTCGTCGGTGATGATCATGGGCTCAGGCCATCGCCTCGATGTGAGCCGCGAGCCTGCGCCCGACGTAGTCGCCCCACAGGATGCCCCTCCGGGTGAGGGAGAGCGTGCGTCCGTTCACGGTGGCGAGGTCGTTCTTCGTCAGCTCCTCGATGACGGGAGCGCACAGCTTCGCCAGGTCGAAGCCATGGCGCTGCTGGAAGCCGTCCAGGTCCAGGTGGACGAGCTTCATGCCGAGCACCGCCTCGCGCGTCATCAGCTCGCGGGCCGAGAGCTGGTAGCCCCGGGCCAGCGGCAGCTCGCCGGACTCGAGCGACTGCGTGTAGCGCGACAGCTCGCTGGTGTTCTGCAGGGCGTGGTTGCCGACCGTGCCGAAGGCCGAGACGCCGAAGCCATAGGTGTCCGTGCCCATCCACCGGGTGCTGATGTGGCGCTGCCGGAAGGCCCCGCCCTTGGTGAAGGTGAAGAAGTTCACCGGCAGGTAGCCGTGCCGATCCAGCTGCTCCATGGCGTAGGCGGTGAACTTCACCTCCTCGTCGTCGGTGGGCAGGGTGAGGGCGTTCTTCTTCATCTCCGAGTAGTACTCGGTGTTGGCGTAGACCTCCGTCTTGTAGACGGTGATGGCGTGCACGTCGGCGGCCAGCGCGCGCTCCACGGTATAGGCCCACGTCTGCTCGGTCTCGCCGGCCAGCCCGCTCATCAGGTCCACGTTGACGACGGCGCCGGTGCTCTTGGCGAGCTCGATGGCCTTGAAGGCGTGCTTCTCCGTGTCGCGGCGCCCCGTCTTCTGGATGATGTCGTCGCAGAAGGACTGGATGCCCAGGCTGATGCGGTTGACGCCGAGCGTCTTCAGGTGGTCCGCCTTGGCCTGGATGAGCGTCACGGGCTCACCCTCGACGGTGATCTCCGGCTCCTTCAGGGTGAGGTGCTCGTGGAGGGCCTCCATCACCCGGCTCAGGTTCTCCTTGGAGAGCAGGGTGGGCGTGCCGCCGCCGAAGTAGACGGTGGTGGCCGGGCGCTCCTTGAGGTGGAAGCGCTTGGAGGCCAGCTCGATCTCCCGGCACAGCGCGCTCACGTAGGCGTCGATCTCCGACTTGCGGCTCTCCCCGAGCGTCGTCGTCTTGTAGTGGCAGTACGCGCAGCGCTGCACGCAGTACGGCGTGTGCACGTAGATGTTGAGGGGGCGCGGCTCCAGCACTCCCTGGAGGGCCTCCGGCCGCCAGTAGCGATAGGGGGGGTAGTTGGTGACGAACCCCCGGCGTGTCAGCTCGTTCTGCGAGGAACTCTCGGCGGTGCTCATGTGCCGTCTCCCTGGGGTTGGTCAGACCGAGGCGCTCTTGCCCGCGCGCACCAGCTCGCGCTGGACGTAGCCGGCCAGCACGGTGAGGTTCTCGAACACCTCCGGGCGCAGGTGCTGGTCGGCGAACTCGATGCCGTAGCGCTTCTCGATGAGGGTGAGGAACTCGAAGAGCACCATCGAGTCGAGCGCCAGGCCTCCCTCCAGCAGAGGCACCGTCAAGTCGATCTGCGACTCGGGGATGCGCACGTCCAGCTCGTGGGCGATCATCTTCTTGAGCTGCTCGGCGATCGCGGCGGTGTCCGGCTGGGAGCTCGCGGGGGAGGGCTGGCTACCGGTCTCCAGGCGTGTAGCGGTCGATGCGGGCGTGCTCATGGTGTCAGGTCCTTTCCTAGGACGGGGAAGGGGGTGCCGCGGCTGCGGCTTGCAGGGCCTTGCGATCCACCTTGCCGCCGGGCAGCAGGGGAAGGGTGGAGAGGGGGCGGATTTCGTCTGGGAGGGCGTACGGAGGAAGCAGCTCGAAGCAGGCCGTGCGGACCTGGGCCGCGTCGAGTGGCTGCCCGTCGCGCGGGAGGCAGAACACGACGAGGCGCTGGCCCCGGAGGCTCTCGCCGCCGAGCACCGCGATGGCCCGCTCCACACCCGGCACGCGCTCCACGGCGCGCTCCAGGTCGTTGAGCATGACGAGGCGCCCGTCCCGCTTGACGCCATGGTCGGTCCGGCCCAGCACCTCGAGCAGGCCGTCCGCGTGCAGGCGGCAGAGATCCTTCGTCCGGTACCAGCCGTCCTGGAACGGGGGCTCGCCCCGCCAGGGGTGACCGTCCTCATCGAGGTAGCCCTGGAAGGGGAAGGGGTGGTGGCACCAGAGCTCGCCGACCTCGCCCTCCAGCGCTTGCGAGCCCTCCACGGACTGGAGCCGAATGTTGGCCCCTGGGACGGCCCGGCCCACGGTGATGGAGCGGGGTCCACGTGTCTCCTCGGCGTCCGCGGTGGCGATGACTCCCAGCTCGGTGCTGCCGTAGAGGTTGACGACGCGCTGGAAGACGGACTCCGCCATCTCGAAGAGCTCCGGCTTCAGCTTGTCGCCGGCCACCACGATATGGCGGTAGTGCCCGGGAGGGGTGCGCCGCCGCAGGAGCATGGCGCAGAGGTTGGGGGTGAGAAACGCCACCGTCGGGTGGAGCCGGCTCTCCCGCTCGAGGAAGCGCAGGAGGTTGGCTCCCTCCAGCAAATCAATGGAGGCCCCCACGGACAGCGCGGGCAGCAGGGCCGCGCCCAGCCCGTACATATGGGCGATGGGGACGGGCACGCTGACGCGATCCTCCGCGGTGAGGCGGAGCCGTCCAAGGCAGTTGAGCGCGTTGCCGAGCAGCCCCGCCTGGGTGTGGACGACGAGCTTGGGCGTGCCGAGGCTGCCCGAGGTGCGCAGGAAGAGCCGTCCGGGGGCGCTGGCCTCGCCCTCGGGAGGGGGATGGGCACCCTCGACTGGGGACACTTCCAGCAGGGACTCGGGACGCAGCGGCAGCTCCCCGTCCGCTTCGAGCAGGCCGCGCACCACCACCCGCTGGTGGAAGAAGCGCGGCGGCGCGGGAGGCGTCACCGCGCGCGAGGGAGGAGGCAGCAAGGCGAAGCTGGGGCCACGCAGGAGCATGGCCAGCAGGGTGAGCACGCCCGGCACGGAGCCAGCGGACTCCAGGATGACGGGGGCGCCTGGCACCACGCCGCGCGCGGCCAGGAAGGAGGCCCACTCCGCGAGCCGCTCGTCCAACGATGCGTAGGGCACCGAGAAGCGGCCATCGGTCAGAGTGCTTCCCCGGGCCGCGCCGGCGGCGATGGCACCGCGGAGCCACTGGGTGACATGGGCGCTCTCTGACGGGGGGATGTGCACGGAGGCCTTGGGAGGGTCGGAGCTCGAGGGCAGTGCGCGATCCGCCCCAGCTGCTCTTTTCTAGAATCCTGTTTCGTATTGTTTAGATAGTTTTACTTGAAAGTTCAAGTGGTCTTGTTTTTCTTAAAAATTTTGTTTAAACCGGCTGTCGCGGCTTCCAATGAGTACCCATTCCCTACAGTCCCCATGGATGCCCGAGCCGTTCGCCAGGTGTTACGAAGGACTGCCCGCGCCGCGCTTGACGGTGATGGATCCCGAGGAGCTGCCCTCGCCGTACAGGGAGCTGCTGGTGCATGACGGCACCATGACGCTCATGCTGGAGGGCTTCCTGGGGATGCGGCTGGAGCTGCGAGTCCTGGCTCAGGATCGCAGAGGAAGCAGCCTGTGGCGACAGGTATTGCTGACGGAGAGCGTGGGCGGGCGTCCCGTGGAGCTGGGGGCGATCCAGATCGATCTCACCTGCTTCGATGAGCGGACGCGAGTGCTGTTGATGGAGGGGCGGGTGCCGCTGGGGCGGCTGCTGGAGGACTCCGGGCTGGAGTACACGAGCCGGCCGCAGCGCTTCTTCCGCACCGAGGCGGATGCGTCCATGCGCGAGGTGCTGGGTGTGCAGGGCGCACAGCGGCTCTTCGGCCGGTGGAACTGGCTGGTGGGGAAGGGGGAGCGGGTGATGGCGGAGGTGGTGGAGCTGCTGCCACCGTTGGAGGCCGCGCCGGTCCGGCGGGTGGCGGCGCGGAAGTGATGTCCGGTAGCAGTGCGGTAGCGCGTGCGAGGGCCTCGCTTCTGGAGGACAGCATCCCCCGGGTGCTCACCGGGCTGACGCTGCCCATGATTCTCGGACTGGCCTCCACCTCCCTCTTCAACGTGGTGGATGCGTACTTCGTGGGACGGCTGGGGGGTGGGGCGCTGGCCGCACTGGGCTTCACCTTTCCCATCACCCTGGTGCTGACCAACCTGGCGGGGGGACTCTCCGTGGCGGCCACCTCGGTGGTGTCCCGAGCGGCGGGGCAGGGGGACCAGGGGCGTGTCGGGCGGACGGCGAGCCATGCGCTCTGGAGCGCCGCGGCGCTGGGGGTGGTGCTGGCCGGGGTGGGGCTGCTGACGCTCGAGCACTTCATGCGCCTGCTGGGAGTTTCGCGGGAGCTCCAACCGCTGGTGCGCGAGTACATGTGGGTCTGGTACGGCGGACTGCCCCTGCTGCTGGTGCCCATGGTGGGCAGCAGCGTGCTCCGGGCCATGGGCGATGCCCGGACTCCCGCCGTGGTGCTGGTGGTGTCGGTGGTGATCAACGCCGCGCTGGATCCCTTGCTCATCTTCGGGAGCGGACCGCTTCCCGGACTGGGGTTGGCCGGGGCCGCGTGGGCCGCCGCTGTTTCCAGGGCCGTGATGTTGGGGGCGTTCCTCTTCACGCTGTTCTCACGCGAGGGGCTGCTGGAGCGCTCGATTCCCCGTGCCAGCGAGCTTCGGGAGTCACTCAGGCCGCTGCTCTCCATCGCGGTGCCGGCCACCGCCAGCCGGCTGGTGTTTCCGGTATCCATGATGATGCTCACCCGACTCATCGCCCGTCATGGACCGGAGGGCGTAGCGGCGCTCGGGGTGGGCAACCGGGTGGAGGGCTTGCTGATGATGGTCATCGGCGCGCTGTCCACGGCGCTGATTCCCTTCATCGGGCAGAACTGGGGGGCCGGGCGCAAGGAGCGGGCCTGGAAGGGAATGCGGGTGGCGGTGCTCTTCACGCTGGGGTGGGGAGCGGCGTGCTGGGTCGTGCTGCTCTTCGCGGCACCGTGGGTGGCCGCATGGTTCACCCCGGACGCGGCGGTGGCGGCGGCCACCACGAGCTACCTGCGCATTCTCTCCCTGAGCTTCGGTTTCCAGGGCGTCTGCATGCTGACGAGTGTGGCGTTCAACGCGGTGAACCGGCCGCTCTTCTCGACGACACTCACCCTGGTGCGCATGTTCGGCCTCTACCTTCCCCTGGCGTACGCGGGCGCGTGGCTGTGGGGCCGGGACGGCGTCTTCATCGCGGGGAGTGTGGCGACCCTTGTGGGAGGGCTCGCGGCGCTCGTGTGGTGCGAGCGGTTCTTTTCGCGAGCCGCGCGGAGCGCGCAGGCCTGATCGGAAGGCGCGGGTGTTACAGGCGCAGGCCCGCGGGCAGCGTATCGCCGAGGGCTCGTGCTTCGTCTGCCGCCTCGAGCGCCACGACTTCCGTCACCATCTGCACCCAGGTGTCGGCCGCCTTGGCCGCGCGCAGGGCCTGGGCCGTCTTCGCTCGCAGCTCGGGGCTGATGTCCCGCATCCGGTCTCCCGTGAGCCGTGCGAGCTGCGCGGCCGCGAACGGCGCTCCGTCGATGCGCTTGAGATCCATGTCGAGCAGCAGCGACAGCCAGGTCTCGGCGACCTCCACCTCCACCACCTTGTGGCTGCTGCCATACAGAGGCACGCGCGCGCCCAGTCGTCCGAGCGCCCAGGCCCACGGGCCGCCGCTCTTGTTCTCCGCTTTCAGCCGCGCCGCCACCCAGCCGCCGACCTCCGCCTTGTCGTTCGGGTCGAGGTGCTCCAGCGACGCCGCCGTGCGCACCATCTCGTCGAGGCCCTCGGGCTGGATGCCCTTGAGCTTGCCCTGCTGCGGTGCGTCCAGTGGCACCTTCCTCGACAGGTGCGGCTTCAGGTAGTCGTACAGCTTGCGCTGCTGCGCCTCGCTCAGACCGCCGGCGATGCGCCGCCACATCACCCAGAACTCGATCCACACCGACTTCTCGGTGTGGTGCTGCACCAGCGGCTCGAAGAGCGAGAACGTCTGCTCCGCCCGCCAGTGGTCCAACGGGTAGCCAAAGCCCGGCCGCAGCGTGTAACCCGTCAGGCTGTAGAAGACGCGCTCGTGGTCCGCCGTACGGCGACGCTTGGAGGCCCCCGCGAAGAGTGAGCTCCACAGCTCGCGCAGCACCGGCACCCGCCACGTCTCGCGCGGGCCCAGCACCTTCTCCAGCGTGCGCGACAGCTGCTTCACGTCCTTGGGGCCAATGGGCAGCGGCTTGTTGCCGTACACCCGCTCGACGTTGTCCTTCGCCTCGGCGAAGCGTGCCGGCATGGACTCGGTGATGGTCAGCTCGCGCTCGCCGCCCGTGCCGCGCAGCTCGAACTCCAGGCGCCAGCGCTCGTCCGCCACGTTCGACACGGCGAAGAGCTCCAGCGTGCCGATCTCCGTGAGCCCTGCCTGCAGGTGCACCGGCACCTCCGCCGTCTTTCCCGCGGCGCCCTTGAGCACCGTGTGGATGGGAGGGAGCGGCTTCAGGTCCTCGGACAGCGTCACCACGTCGCCCGGCTTGTCGATGCGGTCACTCGTGGTGGAGTACAGCGTGAACTGCACCGGCCGCCCCAGCGTGAGCGTGAAGGAGCGCTCGCCGATGTCGACCTGGTTGCCCTCCTCGAAGCCTCGGGGAATGAGGCACAGCACCGGTTGCTCCGAGCTGTCCGCCGTGCGCTGCAGGGCCACGTAGTACGCCCGCGCCGCGCCGCCTCCAATCTTCAGGCCGTGCCCGCGCCGAACCAGCCCGTAGTAGGCCGCGCCGCGCGCCACCGCCAGCTCCAGCGACTCGTGTTTGAGCAGCCGGATGCGCGGGGCCCCCGGCCACCACGCGCTCACCGCCTCCACCAGCCGCTCGGCCAGCTGCGGCGAGTTGAAGACACCGCCATTGAGCAGGATGGCGTCGGGGCGGGGCAGGGCACCTTCCGAAGGGGCCGTCTCTCCCAGCGCCGCGAAGCCCGCTGCCGCGTGCTGTGCGAGGAAGGCCGCCAGGTGCCGGGTGATGGCCGCGTCCTGCGCGTACGGCAGTCCCAGCTCTTGGAGCGCCATGCGCGACACGCGCCGAGGCCGCTCCTGCGCGCCCGAGCGGGGGAAGAAGCCGTCCATGACGAGCGACTCCGCTTCCTCGCGCGTCAGGTCCGTGGACAGTGAGCCACCCAGGAGCCGGCTGCCCTCGGAGACGAGGGACACGCCGTAGCGCTCGGGCGGGTTGTTGCCCAGCAGGGCCTCCTTGGCGGTGCGAGCGGCCTGAATGGCCTGCGTCCACTGCGTGGCGGACAGACGTCGGTTGCCATCCGGGAAGAGCTTCTCCTCCACGCGTTTGGCGAGCGCCGCGTCCATGTTGTCGCCGCCGAGCATCAGGTGCTCGCCGACCGCGAGCCGCCGCAGCATGGGGCCCTCGGGGGACACGCCCGCGTGCACCAGGGTGAAGTCCGTGGTGCCGCCGCCCACGTCCACGACGAGCACCAGCCGCACGCCCTCCAGCGCGGTCGCCAGGTCCTTCCGGTGGCGCGCGGTGTAGTCGTAGAAGGCCGCCTGGGGCTCCTCGAGGAGGGTGAACTTCTCCAGGCCCGCCTTGCGCGCGGCGCTCACCGTGAGGGCGCGGGCCGCCTCGTCGAAGGAGGCGGGCACGGTGATGACCACCTCCTGCTGGGACAGTGGCGCGTCCGGGTGGGCGTGGTTCCACGCGCGGGCCATGTGCGAGAGGAGCAGGGCGCTCGCTTCCACGGGGGACAGCTTCGCCACGTCCGCTGGGGCACCCCAGGGAAGGATGGGGGCTGAGCGGTCCACGCCCGGGTGGCACAACCAGCTCTTCGCGGACGTCACCACCCGGCCTGGCACTCGGGCACCCTGCCAGCGGGCGAGCTCACCCACCACCTGCGGACCCCCGTCGCCCCAGGGGAGGCGCAGGGAGTCAGTGGCGAGCTCATGGCCGGCGGGCACGTAGACGCACGAGGGCAACAGCGACCGTGGGCTCACCTCGCCCTGGCGCACCAGTTGGGGGACGGGGAAGTCCTCCACGGGGGCGGTGGGGCCCTTGGAGGGGTCCACCGAGGCGACTGCACAGTGAGTGGTTCCGAGGTCGATGCCGACGATGTGCATAGGCGTGCGTGCGGCCCTCCTGACCGCGGGGCCCCTTCTACTCCTTCATGCGGACGTTGAGCTCCAGCTTCCACTTCCCGGGGCCATTCTTCTCCAGGCAGCGCAGCTCGAGCGTGCCCACCTCCGTGACGGCGGCCTGAAGGTTGACGGGGGTCAGGTCGCCGAAGGGGGCGGGCGTGCCCGGGAGCGTCGTCTCGATGGGGGCGAGCTCCTCGAACTCGTTGCTGTCTACGTCGTCCACCATGACGCCCACCTTGTCGTCGCGCCGCACGGACGAGGCGAAGAAGCGGAAGCTGGTGGGCTCACCGGTGACGAGGCCGAACTCCTGAGGCGGCACGTCCGCCTGGGTGCCCTCTTCCATGCCGAAGGGCGCCACGCACAGGGCCTTCACGGGGGGCTCCATGCCGGGCACAGCGGGCATGGCCGTCTCTACGCCCACGTAGTAGGCGCGCGCCGTGCCGCCGCGGATGCGCAGGCCGTGACCCTGCCGCACCCAGCCGTAGTAGGCCGCGCCGCGCGCCACGGATAGGTCCAGGTCCGCGCCCGAGAGCTCCTGCGCCGGCTGGCCACCGTCCGCGGTGAGCCAGCTGTTGAGCACCTCCATGACCCGGGCCTTGAGCGGCCCCGCCTTGAAGACGCCTCCGTTGAAGAGCACGGCGGTGGGGTGGATGAAGGACTTGCCGCCCACGTCCACCGGCGAGTCCGGCGAGTTGGCCAGCGCCTGGGCCTGCCGCGTGAGGAAGGCGGCCAGGTGCCTCGTCACTGCCGGATCCTGCGCGTAGGGCAGGGCCATCTGCGCGAGACCCGTGCGCCGGGCCACGCGTGGCATCTCCGAGGAGGGAGTGGGTGGGAAGAAGCCGTCGGTGAGGACGCGGTCGAGGTCCTCGCGTGCCAGCTCCGTGCGGAGCGTGCCGCCGATGAGCGACGAGCCCCGGCCCGGAATCGCGATGGGGGCCTTCGCCATGGACGGATCCGCGTACAGCGTCTCCTTGGCCACGCGGCAGCCATGGGTGAGGGCGTTGAACTGCCAGGCATCCAGCTTCTTGCCCTCGGCGGTGAGGCGCTGGTTGAGCGTGTGCGCCAGCGCCAGGTCCATGTTGTCGCCGCCCAGGAGGATGTGATCGCCCACGGCCACGCGGGTGAGCTCCACGTCGCCCGCGCGGTCGCGCACGGTGATGAGCGAGAAGTCCGTGGTGCCACCGCCCACGTCCACCACGAGGATGACCTCGCCCACCTTCACCCGCTTGCGGAAGGTTTCTCCCTGGGCCTCCAGCCAGGCGTAGAGCGCGGCCTGGGGCTCCTCCAGGAGGATGATGTTCTCCAGGCCAGCGGCCTTCGCGGCCTCGAGCGTCAGGTCGCGAGCGGCGGCGTCGAACGAGGCCGGGACGGTGATGATGACGTCCTGCGCGGCCATGGCATTGGCGGCGTCCTCCTTCACCCGAGCGAAGGTGTGGTCCCACGCCTCGCGCAGGTGGCGCAGGTAGCGGGTGGAGGCCTCCACGGGGGAGACGCGCTGAACCTCCTCGGGGGCCTGCCAGGGGAGCAGCGCGGCACGCCGGTCCACGCCCGGGTGGCTCAACCAGCTCTTCGCCGAGGAGACCAGCCGCGTGGGCACCTTGGCGCCATGCGAGCGGGCGAACTCACCGGCGATGCTGCTGGCACCCGGGTTCCACGGCAGCGCGAGGCTTCCCTGCGGGAACTCCTGAGCGCTTGGCAGGTAGAGGAACGAGGGCAGCAGCGGGCGGGCCTCCACAGTCCCCGGCGCCGTCAGCTGCGGGATGGGCAGCATGGACTGAGCGGGGCCGCGGGGTTTTCCCTCCTCCAGGTTGAAGTAGGAGACCGCGGAGTGCGTGGTGCCGAGATCGATTCCAATCGCGTAGCGGGCCATATGGGCTCAATCTGATGTCAGGACAGTTCGACTTCAGCGGGCGCGAGCACCCGGGGATCCATCGCCGGACTGGTGGACGGGAATTTCACGGCCGTGGTCACCCAGCCGTGGTGCTTCAGGGCGCCGTTGTAGGGAGGCTGGCCTGCCACGTTGCCGGTGAGGCGGATGCGCTGGGCGTCGAAGCCGGCGGGCACGTTCACCCGGTCTCCCTCCGTCTGGGGCAGCACGGGCTCTAGAGAGAGGTATTGGCGCACCACCTTGCGGCAACCCTCGTGGACGATGCGGGCAGCGGCGCCCACATCCGCGTCCGGGAAGGCCGCCACGTCCTCTTGGAGGAAGTCGATGAAGCGACCCTCACGCTGCAGCATGGACAGCAGCTGCAGGGCCGGGGCGTGCTCCCGCTCGGGCGGCGGGGGAGCGACCGGCGTCGGAGCCGCGACGGGGGTGGCCTTGGGCTGCTCGGCGACGGCTGGCAGCTCCGCGGGCGGGGTTGCGGTCGGCAGGGTGCCGGCCTTGTCGGCTTCTCGGACTGGCAGTACGGCCTGGGCGAACGCCTGGTCGAACCAGATTCGCCAGAAGCACACGAACGCGAGCCAGAAGCGAGCGAAGAACGAGATCGAAGGCTGTTCGGTCATCGGCCCCGGATAACAGACCCCGAGAGCTTTTCAATTCACTCGTAGCCCAAATGAAAAGGGCCTCACTGTTTCCAGTGAGGCCCTCTTCACTTCTTCATGGTGGAGGTGGACGGGATCGAACCGACGACCTTCGCATTGCGAACGCGACGCTCTCCCAACTGAGCTACACCCCCATACCCACTACGTACCACGCGCCTTGTCGGCGTGGGCTTTTTTTCCGCCGCCGAAAGACGAACGGGCAGATACAGGACCCTATTCCACGTGTCAAGCCGGGAATCTTTCGTACCCCTTGGGCGATTGACGCGCGGCAACTCGGGGTGTCATAAGAACCCCCTCCTTACAGGCGCCTCCATTCGGAATGTCTACTCCCTCATCGAAGACGTTGAGCCCGGCCGAGCTTGCGAAGCTGGAGCACGCGTTCGCTTCCGACCCTTCCTCTGACGCTTACAAGCCACTGGCCGAGGCCTATCTCGCCGCGAGCCGCTTCATGGAAGCGATGGTTGTCTGCAAGAAAGGGGTGAAGGCACACCCCGATCGTGCGGAGCCTCGCCTCCTGCTCGCTCGCGTGTACTCGGAGCAGGGCAAGGACAAGAAGGCCCTGGAAGAGGTGCTCGGCGCCCTCCAGGTGCAGCCCACCGACAAGGCCTCCCTGCGGATGGCCGGTGTGCTTCAGCTCAAGACCGGTGAGGCCGATGCCGGCAAGGCCAACCTCCTCAAGGCCTATGAGGCGGATCCCGCTGACGCCGAGACGCTCGCGGCGATGCAGCAGTACAAGGTTCCGGTGCCCCAGGCCGCCGCGCCCGCGCCCGCTCCGGTGGCCCCCGCGCCCGCCCCGGTGGCTGCTGCTCCTGCGCCGGTGGCTGCTGCTCCCGCTCCGGTGGCTGCTGCCCCCGAGCCCGCGGCTCCCGCTCCTGCGACCCGCCGGGCCCCGGTGGCCGCGGACGATGACGACGCGCCGCGTCCCAAGGCTCGTGCCGAGCAGCCCGCGCGCTCCGCGGCCCGCCGCCCGCCGGTGGTCGTCGATGAGGACGATGACGTCGACACCGACGACGATGACGCGCCTCGCAAGCCGCGCAAGAAGGGCGCCGGCAACAGCAAGTTCATCACGCTCGGCCTGCTGATCGCGGTCCCCATCATCCTGGGCGGCTACTTCGTCCAGGGGCGCATGGCCGCGCAGCGCAACCGGGAGATCAAGAAGCAGCTCGAGGCCGCCACCGAGCAGCTCAAGCACGACTCCTTCGACTCCTACAAGAAGGCGTGCGAGGCGGCTGACAAGGCGCTTGAGGTGGATCCGGACTCCACCGCCGCGCACGGCTACCTGGCCTACGCCTACGCCATCCGTTGGGGCGAGCACGGCGGTGGCGACGACGCGCGCAACAAGGCCGAGGAGCATCTGAACGCCGCCAAGAAGAGCGGGGAGATCAGCTCGCACCTGTATGCCGCCGAGGCCCTCTTCAAGACGTACGGTGGCAAGGGCAAGGATGCGCTCACCGAGCTCGAGACGCACGTCAAGACCTTCGACGAGCAGGGCAAGCGCAGCTCGCTGCTGTACCTGACGCTCGGCCTCATCCAGATGAACGCGGGCGACATGGATCGCGCCAAGGACAACCTGGAGAAGGCCCAGGCCCTGGCGCCGGACGACCCGCGCATCTACGCCGCGCTCGGCGCCGTGTACCGCCGGCTCGGCCAGGACGCCATCGCCTGGAAGAACTACGACTTCGCGCTGCGCTACGAGAAGGACCACCCCGAGTCCCTGCTCGGCAAGTCCCTGCTGATGCTGGAGCAGGACGAGCCCAACTTCGGGCTGGCGGCGCAGATGATCAAGAAGCTCGTGGACGCCCAGCCGCCCCCGTCGCCGCGCCAGCTCGCCGCGGCGTACCTGGCGCGCTCGCTGCTCATCTCGCGCGTGGTCGCGAGCATGGACAAGCTCAAGCCCGAGGAGCAGACGCGGCTCGTGGAGGCCACCGGTGTGCCCGCCGACAAGGAGAAGGCGGCCCAGGAGCTGAAGAAGGCCGAGGAGACGGGCTTCGCGCTGGACAAGAAGAGCCCCGAGCTGTCGCTCATCAAGGGCCGCCGGCTGCTGTCGGAGAACAAGTACGACGAGGCCGCCACGGAGATCCGCAAGGCCATCCAGATCGACGCCACGCGCGCTCAGCTCTACGTCGAGCTGGCCAAGGCCCTCATGGGCAAGCAGGGCGGCGAGAAGGAGGCCGCCGAGGCGCTCGTCACCGCCCTCAAGACCATGGGCGACAGCCCCAAGCTGCTCACCATGCTGGGCAACGCGTACCGCCGTCAGAACAAGCTCGACGACGCGCTGTCCGCGTACCAGCGCTCGGTGAAGGACGCCAACGCGAAGAACCCCGAGGCCCGTCTGGCCATGGGCTCCATCTACCGCGAGCGCTCGGACTGGGCGAAGGCGCAGGATGCGTTGGAGAAGGCGAGCACCGAGTTCATCGGTCAGCCGGACCGGGCCGCCGCCGCGCTGCTCGAGCTGGCGCGCGTCTTCGAGGGCAAGGGCGACGCCGCCAAGGCCGACGAGACGTACCAGAAGGCGCTCAACGCTGATGAGAACTACGCCCCGGCCTACTACTTCTACGCGGCGTTCCTCTCGAAGGACAAGAAGCAGGCCGACAAGGTCAAGGCGCTGGCGAAGGAGTACATCAGTCGCGAGCCCAAGGGCGAGTACGTGGCCCAGGCCCAGGCGCTGTAGCCGGGCTGCCGTTTCCAACAAGCAGTGCTGATTGCGACGGGCGCGGGGAGATTCCAAATCCCGCGCCCGTTTGCTTGAAGTGGCGCTCCCCTGTGTGTAAGGGGAGGGGCGTTTTCCACCCCAGGCGGAGTCGTCATCCGCCTCTAACCGCGTCAGCCGCCAGCCTGTCGCGCCTTGGGGAGTTCCGCGTGAGCGCGCGTGCCGTGAGTGAGTCGAGCTTCGCTTCGGATCTGCTGTCTCTTACCAAGCCGAGGCTGTCGGGGTTGGTGCTCGCCACCACCGCGGGCGGCATGTGGTTGGCTCCTGGCGAGCTGACGGTGCCCGGCATCCTGGTGACGCTGCTGGCCACCTCCGGCCTGGTGGGCTCCGCCAACGCCCTCAACTGCTACTGGGAGCGGCACAGCGATCGCTTCATGGCGCGCACCCGCAACCGCCCGCTGCCCTCGGGGCGCATGGAGCCGTCGGTGGCGCTGGCCTTCGGGCTGGGGCTGGCGGCCCTCTCACTGCCGGCGCTCGCGCTGGGCGCCAACCTGCTCACCGCGGGGCTCGGCCTGCTGGCGCTGCTCAGCTACGTGCTCGCGTACACGCCGCTCAAGGCGCGCTCCTCCACCGCCATGCTGGTGGGTGCGGTGCCCGGCGCGCTGCCTCCGCTCATGGGCTGGACGGCCGTCACCAATCAGATCGACGCGGGCGGCTACGTCCTCTTCGCCATCCTCTTCCTCTGGCAGATCCCCCACTTCATCGCCATCGCCCTGTTCCGTAAGGACGAGTACGCGGCGGCCGGCCTTAAGTCCGTGCCGATTGAGCGGGGGGATGACTCCAGCCGGCTGCAGATCGTCCTGTACCTGGTGGCCCTGGTGCCCATGACGCTGCTGCCCTTCCAGCTGCACATCGCCGGCGCCTGGTATCTGGCGGCCGCGGTGGTGCTGGGCCTGTCCTTCCTCGGGCTGGGCGCCATGGGACTCTTCCGGCAGTTGGGAAGGACCTGGGCGCGTCAGACGTTCCTGTTCAGCCTGCTGTACCTGGCCGGCCTCTTCGCCGCGCTGATGCTCGACAGCGGGGGACACGGTTGATTCGAGGATGTCCACGGTTCTGACGGCTCTCCCTTCCCTGGCGGGCCGCGCCCCGATGCCACTGCTCCAGCTCGACGGACTTACCCGCCGCTTCAAGGAGCGGGTGGCCCTCGAGGGTCTGAGCCTCACGGTGGGCAGTGGTGAAATCGTCGGGCTGCTCGGCCCCAATGGGGCAGGCAAGTCCACCACCTTCCAGTTGCTTGCCGGCCTGCTCGCCCCGGACTCCGGGCGCGTGCTGTTCGAGGGCAAGCCCCTGTCGCTCCATGATCCGGCCCTGCGTCGGCGCATGGGCATCATCTTCCAGCGCGGCAGCCTGGATGACCTGATGAGCGCGCGGGAGAACCTGATGCTTGGCGCCCGGCTGTATGGGCTGACGGGCGAGCGGGCTCACGAGCGCGTGGAGCGGATGCTCCGTCTCATCGGGCTCCAGGACCGTGGCGACGAGCGTGTCTCCACCTGGTCCGGCGGCATGCGCCGACGGCTGGAGCTGGCACGCGCCCTGGTGCACCAGCCGCGAATCGTCCTCATGGACGAGCCCTCCCAGGGGCTCGACGAGGCCGCCTTCCGCTCCTTCTGGGCACACCTGCGGTCCCTGCGCGACGCCGAGGGCCTCACCGTGCTCCTCACCACCCACCGCGCCGACGAGGCGGAGATGTGTGACCGGCTCGCGGTGCTGGACTCTGGTCGGTTGGTGGCCACCGACACACCGGCGGCCCTGGCTGCGCGGGTAGGGGGGGACATTGTGACCCTGGAGGCCCAGGAGCCCGAGTCCCTCGCGGCTGAGCTGCGCACGCGGCTGGGGTTGGAGGCGCGCGTGGTGGAGGGGCGGGTCCAGGTGGAAGTGGAGCAGGGGCATGCGCTGGTGCCCCGGCTGGTGGAGGCCTTTCCGGCTGGCCGGTTCGCCTCGGTGTCCCTGCGCCGTCCCACGCTTGCGGACGTGTTCCTCCAGCTGACCGGCCGAGTCCTCGGCACGGACCAACCCGCGGCCGAGCCCGCTCGTAGGAGTCGCCGTCGATGAACGCCCACGCCACCACCGCTCCCGAGACCTCCGGCGAGCCTCGGACAGACCTGGCTGTCGTGGACTCCCGCGCCTCCCGCGCGGAGGAGCGGACCCCTAGCGCGCTGGCGTTGCAGTGGGCCACCGTGCGCGTGCTGCTCGTGCGCGACGTGGTGCGCTTCTTCCGCCAGCCCAGCCGGATCGTCGGCGCGCTCGCCCAGCCCATCCTCTTCTGGTTTGTCATCGGCGCGGGCTTCGCCGGCTCCTTCCGCGTCGACGGCGCGCAGGGGATGGACTACCAGCGCTTCTCCTTTCCGGGCGTCGTCACCATGGTGGTGCTCTTCAGCGCCATCTTCGCCACCATCTCCGTCATTGAGGACCGGCGCGAGGGCTTCCTCCAGTCGGTGCTGGCCGGGCCGGGCTCGCGCCTGGCGGTGGTGCTGGGCAAGGCGCTGGGTTCCTCGGCCATCGCGCTGCTGCAGGCCTCGCTCTTCCTCCTCTTTGCCCCGCTCGCCGGAGTGAAGGCCGCCACCCTGGATGTGCCGCTGCTGGTCGCGGTGATGCTGCTGTCCGCGCTGGCCCTGACCGGCATGGGGATCGCCCTCGCCTGGTGGGTGCGCTCCACCGCCGGCTATCACGCGGTGATGAGCATTGTCCTGCTGCCCATGTGGGTGCTCTCCGGAGCCATGTTCCCCCTCAAGGGCGCCGGGCCCCTGCTGGCCTGGGTCATGCGCTTCAACCCCATGCGCTTCTCCGTGGAGGGCATCCGCCGCGCGCTCTACGGCGCCGAGGCCTCGCTCGCCGTGGGCACCTCCTCTTCGGGCGCGGGCCTCGAGGTGCCGGTGCTGCTCGTCTTCGCCACCGTCTTCCTGGGGCTCGCTGCCTTCAGCGTCAGCCGCCGGGAATAGCCGGAATGGCAGTTCTCGCGGTGGCTTCAGGATCTACTTTTTTGTTACGACTCAAGGGCTTGTTTCATCTCGCCGCTGGTGCACAGCCCGATAAGGGCCGGCGGCACGAGGGAGTGTTGACATGAAGCTGCGTACGCTGAGCGTCGCGGTGCTGGGTGTGGTGGGGCTTGCCGCTCTGCCGGCATGCAAAAAGGACGAGGCGCCTTCGGCCCCTGTTTCCCAGTCTCCTGCGCGGGACAAGGGTACGGCGAAGAGCGAGGCTCCAGCGGCGGAGTCCGCCCCCCAGCCTGTCACCGGAGGAGGCACCGTCCGAGGTGCCGTCACCTTCAAGGGTGTGGTGCCCACACCGGCCGCCATTGCGCCCAGTGAAGATCCCGCCTGTGACGGCATGCCGCTGACGGACCAGTCTCTCCGGGTGAAGGACGGCAAGCTGGAGAACGTCCTCGTGCGCGTGCGTGGCTTGGTGCCTCACTCGCGTCCGGCGCAGCCCGCCATCATCGATCAGCAGAAGTGCACCTACACCCCGCGGGTGCAGGGCGTCGCCGTGGGCCAGCCCATCCTCATCAAGAACAGCGATGGCACCTTGCACAACGCGCGTGCGCTCGCTGGGACGAAGTCCATCTTCAACGTGGCCCAGCCTCCGAATGGCAAGGCTGTGCAGCGCCCCCTGCCCGCCGATGCAGAGGTGGTCCGCCTCAAGTGTGACATCCACCCGTGGATGTCTGCCTCGGTGGTGGTGAACCCGAACCCGTACTTCGCCACCTCCGACGCGGGCGGGGCCTTCTCCATCGAGCACCTGCCCGCCGGCACGTACACCCTCGAGGCCTGGCACGAGACGCTGGGGATCCGCACGGCCGAGGTCACCGTGAAGGAGGGCGAGACTGTGACCGCCTCCTTCGAGTTCTCCTCTGTGGACACCAAGAGCATTGCCTCGGGTGGTCTGAAGTAGAGTCCCGAGGGGCGTGGAACTCGTCCCCTCCAGCGATGCGCGGAGCTCCGTCGCCCGGGTGCGCGGGCTGTACCTGCGTGCCCTTGGGCTCATCTTCGTCCTCGCCTTCGCCTCCCTCTTGCCCCAGCTCGTTGTGCTGCTGGGGCCTCGGGGCCTGAGTCCCGCCACGGAGCTGCTCGACTCCGTGCGCCAGGTGCTTCCCGGCCCCGAGCGCTACGTCCGTCTGCCGACGCTGCTGTGGTGGTTGGGGGCAGGGGAGGGCGCCCTCCGCGGTGTGGGGCTCGCGGGCCTCGTTTGTGGCGCGCTGCTTGTCGCGAACGTGGCTCCGCGCCTGGCCCTCGTGGGCGCCTGGGTCTGCTACCTCTCACTCGCCTCCGTGGGCGATGTCTTCCTCGGCTACCAGTGGGATGTGTTGCTGCTCGAGGCCGCGCTCGTCTCGCTCCCCCTCACTCCGGGACACCTGCTGCCTCGTGGCGCCTCGCCCTCGCCTCCGCTGGGAGCCATCTTCCTGCCGCGGCTGCTCCTCTTCCGGCTGATGCTCATGTCCGGAGTGGTGAAGCTCGTCAGCGGAGACCCTACGTGGCGGGACTTCACCGCGCTCCAGTACCACTACTGGACGCAGCCCCTGCCCAACCCCATCGCCTGGTTCGTCCACCTCCTTCCCCCTGTTCTCCATCGCGCCAGCGTCGGGGCGATGCTCGTCATCGAGCTGGTGGTTCCCTTTTTCATCTTCGGGCCCAGGCGTCTGCGGCTCGGGGCGGTCGGTCTGCTCGCCGCCTTGCAACTCGGCATCCTCCTCACGGGGAACTACGGCTTCTTCAACCTCCTCACGCTTGTGCTCTGCCTCTCCGTTCTCGATGACGGAGTGCTTGCGCGCTGGCGCACCGGTGCTCCGCCTCCCGTTGCCTCGGACTGGCCTCGCCGGCGGTCCGGGTGGGGCGCGGTGGCCCTCGTGCTGTTCATCGGGGCCTATGCCGTTCTCGGGTTCTCGAGGGATCTCCAGCGCCTCACCCGTCAGCCGCCGCCGGGCGTGCTCGAAACGGTGGAAGACGCCATCGAGGGCTTCCGGAGCATCAACACCTACGGCCTGTTCGCGGTGATGACCACCGAGCGTCGGGAGATTGTCCTCGAGGGGAGCGCCGACGGGCAGACGTGGAAGGAGTACCTCCTGCCGTACCGCCCAGGCCGCGTGGACGAGGCTCCTCGCTTCGTGGCTCCCCATCAGCCTCGGTTGGACTGGCAGATGTGGTTCGCCTCGCTCTCCTCCTGTCGGAACAACCCGTGGCTCATCCGTCTCCAAGAAGGGGTGCTGCGCGGCGAACCCCACGCGAGGCGCCTCTTCGCGGAGGAGCCGTTTCCCGAGGCGCCGCCCCGCTACGTGCGCACGCGCTTCTTCGACTACCGCTTCACGGACTGGGACACGCGGCGCGCCACTGGTGACTGGTGGACGCGCCAGGAGCTGGGGCCCTACTGCCCGCCCCTTACGCTTGAGAACGGGCAGCTACGGGCGGTGCCTTGACCGAGGCGGGACCCTCGCGCAGCAGGGTGAATCCTACGCGGGCGCCTCCTTCCGGACGGTTCTCCGCGAAGGTCTCTCCGCCATGGGCTCGGGCAATCCGCTGCACCAGCGCGAGCCCCAGCCCCAGCGAGCCTGCCTCGCGGGCCTCGCCGCCCCGATCCTTCCGGTAGAAGGGCTCGAAGATGCGAGTCTCCTCGCCCGGCAGCAGCCCTGGGCCCTGGTCGTCCACGCAGAAGGCGAGCTGTCCGTTGCGCTCGAGGAGGCGCAGGGCCTCCACTCGCTGGCCGTGCTTGCGCGCGTTGTCCAGCAGGTTGGCCAGTGCGCGTCCCAGCAGCGTGGCGTCTCCCACCAGCTTGGTGTCGGGCACCTCCACCACGAGTGCCTCCGCCGGCAGCCCCGTCCGCTCCAGTGCTCGCGCACCCAGGTCCTTCCCGTCCAGCTCGCGAGGCGCCAGCTGTCCGAAGTCCAGCCGCGAGCTCGCCAGCAGCTCACCGACCAGCGCGTCCAGCTCCACCACCTCGCGCTCCATCTGGTCCGCCGTGCGCTCCGAGCCTCCGGCATCGCGCATCAACTCCACGAGGACACGCAGGTGCGCCAGCGGCGTGCGCAGCTCGTGAGACACCGCGGCCAGCAGCTCGCGCTGATCCGCCATCTGCCGCTCGATGCGCGCGGCCATCTCGTTGAAGGCATCGGCCAGCACGGACATCTCCCCGGTGGCGTGGCGGCCCAGCTGCACGCGCGTGTCCAGCTTGCCCTTGCCGAGCTCCTGCGCGGCTCGCGCCAGCGTCTCCAGGGGGCGAGACAGCCGCCGGGCGAGCCACCCCGAGGCCATCCACAGCGAGGCTCCGGCCAGCACCAGCATCATCGGCCCACGCCAGGGCTGCCGGGCGCGGATGTGTCCATAACAGGCCCGTGCGGTGCCGAGCCTCACGCCTTCGCGCTCCACTGTCACGGAGAGCTCTGTGTGAGGAGGACAGGGAGGACCCGTGCGCATCAGCAGCGCTCCCGAGGCGTCCCGTAGCTCCACGTCGACGTCCAGGTCCCTGGCCACCGAGTGCACGAGGGCGTCCCTTCGCGCGGGCTCATCCCACGTCTCGGCGAGGCGATTGCTGACGAAGGTGCGCGCGCGCTCCGCCTCCTGGCGCCAGCCGGGACCGCCCACCAGGCTCATCATCGTGCCCACCACCAGGCCGGTGATGAAGATGGACACGCCGAACCAGAGGAAGAGCCTGCGGTGCAGCCTCGCGCGGATGAACCACCCCAGCCGACTCATGCGAAAGCGTGGGTGCCGGCCGTGATACCGCTCATGGTGGTGGCGGTGGCGCTGCTCCCATTCCTTGCGTCTCATGGGCCCTCTTTGGAGAAGAGGTAGCCCACCCCGCGCACCGTCTTGATGAGGCGCGAGCCCTCGTCGCCCAGCTTCTGTCGAAGATGGGAGATGTGCACGTCCACGGTGCGCTCGCCCACCACGGTGTCGCCACGGCCCGCCTCGCCGAGCAGCGCGTCGCGCGGAATGACACGCCCGGCCCGTCGCACCAGCGCCACCAGGAGATCGAACTCAAGCCCGGTGAGCTCCACCAGCTTGCCGCCCATGCGCACCTCCCGGGCGGACACGTCGATGGAGACTCCGCTGGACTCTAGCTTCTCGGCCACGGCCGCGGGCTGGGCGCGCCGCAGCACGGCCCTCAACCGCGCGAGCAGCTCGCGGGGGCTGAAGGGCTTGGCCAGGTAGTCATCCGCGCCGAGCTCCAGTCCCACCACCCGGTCCGTCTCGTCGCCACGTGCGGTGAGCATGATGACGGGGAGGGTGCTCTTCGCGCGGATGCGCCGGCACACCTCGAGCCCGTCCATGCCCGGCATCATCACGTCCAGCAGCACGGCGTCATAGGTGCTGGCCTCCAGCGCGGCCAGCCCTCGTCCTCCATCGGGTGCGTGGGTGACGGTGATGCCGTTCTGCCCGAGGTACTGCGCGAGCAGTTCGTACATCCGAGTGTCATCGTCGATGAGGAGGACGCGGGTGGCCATGGGCGAGTGCTGACTCTAACGCGGCTCAGGGGTGGGTGCCTGCGCCTGAGTCGCTGGATGTGCCCACGGCGCAGCGTTGTCGTTGACGTGGGAGTCGCGAAAGTGCCCGTGACGGCACGCGTGCCCGGGGCCGTGGTGGCGCCAGCGGTAGAGGCTCGCGAAGCCCGAGGCGTAGCCAGTGACGGTACCCAGGGCCAACAGGAAGATGAGCGCGCGGCGGCGGATCATGATGGGGTCCTTTCTTGTCCGGTGTTCAGGGCCGCTCAGTAGGAGCGGGCGCCGCGCCAACCCCCGCAGCCTCTGCCGTAGCCGCGATAGCCGTAGCCCCAGCCGTGCTCGAGCATGTCCGCCAGCTCGCGCCGCTGCTTGGGATCCAACGCCTCGTGGATCTTCGACAGCGAGGTGCGCAACGTCCGGCGCAGGTTGGCCACGAGCTCCTCGTGCCGGGCGTCCAGCTCGGTCAAGGCGGCGGAGTCGAACGTCTCACTGCGCAGCGAACGGGCCACGGCGGCGCGGGTGGCACTCAGCTCATCGCGCATCTTCTCGAAGGCCTCGGTGAGATCGTCCGCGGCCTGGACGATGACCTTCTCCTGGCCGGGCGAGGTGTCCAGGCGCTCGAACAGCCCGCGCATCCGGCCACGCCAGCTCCAGCGACCGGGGCCTCCGTGACGGTGATGCCAACGGCCACGGCGCAGGGTGTAGAAGAGACCGGCCAGGCAGGCGGTACCAAAGACAAATCCAAACATGTGCTGCTCCTTCCGTGAGCGGCCGAGCAGTCAGGGCCCGGCATCCATCGGTTGGTGCAGAAGGTACGGGGGGGGTGTGAAGCGCGCGCCCAGTACTTATGAAGAAGTGTGAAGGTCCCCGAGGAATGTGAGGAATGGGGGAGGCATGTGGATCGTTACCTCTCCCAACTACCCTGGAGTTCAGGGTGGGGTTTGTCAGTCCGTAGAAGCAGAACGCAGAAAGCAGGGATGTACATGGCAACTGGTACCGTGAAGTGGTTCAACGACGCGAAGGGCTTCGGCTTCATCGCGCCGGACGCGGGTGGCGAGGATGTCTTCTGCCACCACTCCGCCATCAACATGGATGGCTTCCGCTCCCTGGCCGAGGGTCAGAAGGTGGAATACGAAGTGACGCGCGGCCCTAAGGGCCTGCAGGCGCAGAACGTGCGTCCCGCCAGCTAAGCACTTTGAGCGCCATGGCCTTCGGGCCTGGCCCTTCGCGCCCGCTCTTCCCTTCGAGGGGGGAGCGGGCGTTTCCATTGCGGGGTTCGTCCCGTTCTTCCCTCCTTACCTTGTCCGGCAAAGGACAACGCGACGCCAGCGTCCGCGAAGGAGACGAGATGGGCGACACCAGCGTGAAGAAGGTCGACTCGCAGTTCTCCCCCAAGGGGGAGATGGGGCAGAAGTACCTGGCCGGAGGTATCCGGGTCTCCATGCGCCTGTGGGAGAACGAGCAGCCCGCCGAGCCGCTGCCCGCCACCGTGCGTGACTACGAGACCGTCGGCTACGTCATCAAGGGCCGCGCCGAGCTGCACCTGGAGGGACAGGTGCTGCTGCTCAATCCAGGAGACTCGTGGCTCGTGCCGAGGGGCGCCAGCCACACGTACAAGATTCTCGAGCCCTTCACCGCGGTGGAGGCCACCAGTCCGCCGGCGGCCGTGCACGGGCGCGACGAGAAGAGCCGCGAGCAGGCCAAGGCCTGAGAGAACAAGCGCGTGGGGAAGGGGAGTGGGCCCTCCTGGATTCGAACCAGGGACCAATCGGTTATGAGCCGACAGCTCTGACCGCTGAGCTAAGGGCCCTCGAACCACGCCAGCCCGGCGCCGAGGCACCGTGCTGACCGGGAAGTATCGCGCACCCCGCGCGCGCGCAAGGGGGCGCCCACCGTGATGCTCAGCGCCACACCCGCCAGAGGGTACCCTCACCGTCCAGGCGCACCCCTTCGGCCTTCAGCCGCCGGGCCTGCTCCACCGCCACGGCGGGTGCCAACGTCCCGTCCGCGCGGATGACGCGCCACCAGGGCACGTTCTCCAGCGTCTTCAGCTCCCTCCCCACCCCCCGCGCCGCCCCTGGCCTCCCCGCGTAGAGGGCCACCTGGGAGTAGGAGCGCACTTCTCCCCGGGGGATGGCTCGCACCGCTCGGCGCACGGCCTCGGGGAAGGGGAGGGGTTTGGGTGGGTCCCCCGGCTTCTTCCTCTCCGGTTTCTTCTCCGTCCTGCTCGCGGTCTTCCGCTTCGCCGGCATGAGGCCTCCCCTTTCGCTCACGAAAAAGCCCCCGGTCCACGGTGGGAACGGGGGCTTCTTCCTACTTCACCTGGGCTGGCTGACGGAGCGACCCACTGGGGCGGATACCCTCACCCCGACCCTCTCCCAGGGGGAGAGGGAGGGATGGGTGCTCAGCTCTCCACGAAGGAGCGCAGACGCTTGGAGCGGCTCGGGTGGCGCAGCTTGCGCAACGCCTTGGCCTCGATCTGACGGATGCGCTCGCGCGTCACCTCGAAGTCCTGGCCCACCTCTTCCAGCGTGTGGTCGCTCTTCTCGCCGATGCCGAAGCGCATGCGCAGCACCTTCTCCTCGCGCGGCGTGAGCGTGGCCAGCACCTTCCGC
This sequence comes from Archangium minus, assembly GCF_044360475.1. Lineage (NCBI taxonomy): Bacteria > Pseudomonadati > Myxococcota > Myxococcia > Myxococcales > Archangiaceae > Archangium > Archangium minus. Next base: position 9,347,063 of record NZ_CP043494.1, on the reverse strand, counting down.
GTCTGCTCGGCCAGGTTCATGTTGATGACCGCGTCCGACGGCGACACCAGGCTCTTGTCCTCGATGAAGTCGCCCAGGTGGCTGTCCTCTTCCTCGCCGATCGGCGTCTCCAGGGAGATGGGCTCCTTGGCGATCTTCAGCACCTTGCGCACCTTGTCGAGCGGCAGCTCCATCTTCTCCGCGATCTCCTCAGGCGTCGGCTCGCGGCCGATCTCCTGCACGAGGTAGCGGCTGGTGCGGATGAGCTTGTTGATCGTCTCGATCATGTGCACCGGGATGCGGATGGTGCGGGCCTGGTCCGCGATGGCGCGCGTGATCGCCTGGCGGATCCACCACGTGGCGTACGTCGAGAACTTGTAGCCGCGCTTGTACTCGAACTTGTCCACCGCCTTCATCAGGCCGATGTTGCCCTCCTGGATGAGGTCCAGGAACTGCAGGCCGCGGTTCGTGTACTTCTTCGCGATCGACACCACCAGACGCAGGTTGGCCTCGACCAGCTCGGTCTTGGCGCGCTCCGCACGGCGCTCACCCAGGCGGATGGCGTCGTAGTTGCGGCGCAGCTCCTCCACCTCGAGGTTGGCCTCCTCCTCCACGCGCTTGATGTTGCGCGTGGACGTGCGCACGTCGCGCTCCAGCGCCTCGAGCTGCTCGGAGGTGATGTTGAGCTTGCGCTGCGCCTTCTTCATGGCCTCGGGGTCTTCCTTGGCCTCGCGCAGCAGCTCGCGCAGCGTGTCCATGGGCACGCCGTAGCGGCGCTCGATGTCGCGCAGCTCCGCCTCCGCCTTCTCCACGCGCTCGATGAGCCCCTTGAGGTTGGCGACGATGCGGTCCACCTGCTTCTTGTTGAGCCGCATCTCCTCCAGGACCTCCATCATCTTGGTCCGGAGATCCTTCACCTCCTGCTTGAGCTCCTTCTTGCGCACATCGGTGAGCTTCTTCTTGCCGGCGAGCTCCGCGTCCAGCGCCTCGCAGTCCTTGGCGAACTTGCGGATGCGCTCGATCTGCTTGTTGATCTGCTCGATCTTGTTGAGCTCGCTCTGGGCCAGCTGCTGCGGCTGAGCCTCGCCCTCGGCGCCTTCCTCGGCGACCTCGGCCTCGGCCTCCTCGCCCTCACCCTGGGCCTCCTCGGGCGCGTCCTTGATGACGTCGCGCACGCGCAGCTTGCCGTTCTTCAGCTTGTTGCCGATGTCGAGGATCTCCACCATGGCCACGCGGCAGGCCAGGAGCGCGCGCAGGACTTCCTTCTCGCCCTCTTCAATGCGCTTGGCGATCTCCACCTCGCCCTCGCGGGTGAGGAGGCTCACGCTGCCCATCTTGCGCAGGTACAGGCGCACCGGATCGTTGGACTTGCCACCCGGCTCGTCGTCCTCGTCCTTCTCGTCGTCGTCGGCCTCGGCGCGCTCTTCCTCCACCGCGACCGTGGGCTTGATCTCCGTGTTCTGGGCGGCCTTCTGCGCGTCGACGATCTCGATGTCGTTGTCGCCGAACATGCTCATCACGTCGTCGATCTGATCCGACGACACGATGTCCGCAGGCAGGGCGTCATTGACCTCGTCATAGGTGAGGAAGCCCTTCTCGCGGCCGGCGGCCAGGAGATCCTTGACCTCCTTGCGGTCCGCGATGGGCTCCTCATCCACCTCGTCCTCCACCGCGTCCGGATCGACCTCGACCGCGGCAGCCGCCTCCTCCGCGGCCTCCTCGGGATCGATGTCGCCGTCATCCACCTGAGTCACGGCCTTGCGCTTCTTGAGCGCCTCGGTGGCCTTCTCAGCGGCGGCGGTCTTCTCGCTCCGCTCGGCCTTGTCCGCCTTCTTCGCGGCGGCAGGGGCGGCGCTGGCTTCGGCGCTCTCAGTTCCCTTGGCCGAGGCTTCCTCCGGGGACTTCTTCTTCTTACGGATCTCCGGGGCCACCTTCTTCTTGGGCTTGACGGCCACCTTCGAGGAGGGCTTCTGCGTCGGCATTCGGGTACTTCTCCTTAGAAAAACAGGGGCTTGGCCTGGAGCGAGCCGGCCGATCTATCGCAAAGTAGAGGATTCTTACAAACGCGAACTCAAACCGGTTGCATTGGTGCCTTTGTTCCCGGGGGAGGCGGGCGAATTTCCTCTTCCACGCGTTTCTTCAGGGCGAGCAATTCGATGCGCTGAGCAAGCAGGCGTCGAGTCTCCTCGGAAAGGTCGTGGGCGCCGGCCGTCTGACGGGTGGCGCGCTCGATGTAGGAGAGCTGCTCGCGGATGCGGCGGAGGATGAGGTTGCGGCAGACGAGGAGGAAGGTGTGCTCGAGGGCGGAGCCGCCCTCGGGCAGCTGGCGCCAGGCGCCCTCCAGGGCCCGTTTGACGGTGTCGTGGGCCTCGAAGAGGGCGTCCTCGGTGCCGTGGCCGGCGGTGGCGTGGGCGAGGGCCAGGCGCAGGCCGGGGTGGGACAGCTCGTCGCAGACGCGGAAGGCATCACGGGCCACCAGCCGGGGCTCGCGCAGGGCGGCGGCTACGTACAGGGCCTCCAGCGCGTCCGGGGGCTTTACGGGGGCCTGACGGGGCGCGGGGGCACCCTGGGGGGCTGCTCCCCGGGCGGCCGACTGACCGGGGCGGCCCTGGCCCTGTGTGGGGACCTGGCCCGGCTTGGGCACGGGCTTCACCGGCGGGGGCGCCTTGCTGCGCAGGGAGGCCTCCAACTCGGCCGCGGGCAGGCCGCACCAGACGCTCAGCGCGGAGAAGAAAGCCGAGCGCACCAGCCCCACCGGGAGCTGTGCCGACACGGGCTTGAGCCGCTCCAGCGCGGCCATCTTCTCCTCGAAGCTGGCCTCCTTCCCCTGGGGGAGGAGGGTGAGGAAGACGTGGTTGGTGAGGGGCCGAGCCTCGGTGAGCAGCCGCTCCAGGCCCGCGCTGCCCTCGCGGCGGATGAAGGTGTCCGGGTCGTCGCCCTGGGGCAGCAGGGCCACCTTGGCGGCTGCTCCCGCGGCGAGCAAGGGGCCAGCCAGGCGCTCCACGGCGGCGAGGCCCGCCTGGTCTCCATCCAGCAGGAGGAAGAGCTCACGGGCCTCGGCGCGGCCGAGCACCTTGAGGTGGCCCGGGGTGAGGGCGGTGGAGCAGAGCGCCACCGTGTGCTTCACCCCCTCCTGGTGCAGGGCGATGCAGTCGAAGTAGCCCTCCACGAGGACGGCGGCCTTGCGGCGGCGGATCTCATCGCGTGCCTGGTCCATGCCGAAGAGCGTCTCGCTCTTGTTGTAGAGCCGGGACTCGCGGGAGTTGAGGTACTTGGGGCCCTCCTCCGCGTCCACCAGTCGGCCGCCGAAGGCGATGGGGCGACCCTCGGGGGCGCGGATGGGGATGATGAGGCGGCTGCGGAAGAAGTCGAAGTAGCCGTCGCCCTTCTGACGCTTGGAGATGAGGCCCGCGTTGAGGCCCCAGTCGATCATCCCCGCCTTGCCGAGCTTGTCCGCCAGCGAGGTCCACGCCGCCGGGGCCCAGCCCAGCCCAAAGGTCCGGGCGGTCTCCTCGGAGATGCCACGGCTCTCGAGGTAGGCGCGGGCGCGGCGTCCTTCCTCCTCCCACAGCAGGGCGCGGAAGTGCTCGGCCGCCAGGTCGGTGACTTCCTTGAGTTGCTGCCGTTCCCGGGCGCCTGGATCCTGCGCCGCCTCCAGGTCCACCCCCACCTCACGGGCCAGATCACGCACCGCGTCGAGGAAGGTCTTTCCCAGGTAGCGCTGGACGAAGGACACGGCGTCGCCGCTGGCCCGGCAGCCATGGCAGAAATAGAAGCGCTTTTCCGGGACGACGTAGAAGGAGGGGGTCTTCTCCTGGTGGAACGGGCAGCGGCCCTTGAACTCGCGCCCGGCCTTCTTGAGCTCCACGTAGCGCGAGACGAGCCCCACCAGGTCCACCCGCTCGAGGACTTCCTGGATTTTGTGCTCGGGGATCATGAGAGCCACCCCCTCCGCCCGGCGTAGCCGGACCCCCATGGTCCGCGCACCGACCCCAGCGGACGAGTATGGGTCGTACCCCTGACATGCGCAGTACACCCGCACGGAGGACGGCCGATGTAGGTGCGGTTCGAGGCGGCGATGTGGAGATGGAGGGCCATTGCGGCACGTCGGAGCTACCCGGGAAAGCGGGTAGGAAGACGACCGGACTACCCTTAATGGCCGATCTGCAGCCGGGCAAGTTCTCGAAGAACCCGCCCGGCGCCGTTCAAGGCCGGAAACCCGGGACTGCTACAGCTTGGACAGCTGGTTCTTCACTTCCTCGGAGATGGCGCGGCCCTCGGCGCGGCCCTGCAGCTTGGGCGTGAGGAGCTTCATCACCGCACCCATGTCCTTGGCGCTCTTGGCGCCCGCCTGGGTGATGGCGGCCTGCACCTCGGCGCGGAGCTCGTCCGGGCTGAGCTGCTTGGGCAGGTAGTTCTGGAGGACGGAGATCTCCGCTTCCTCCTTCTCGGCCAGCTCGGGGCGGCCGCCGGTCTTGTACTGCTCGATGGAGTCACGGCGCTGCTTGATGAGGGTGCCGATGACCTGAAGGATGGCGGCCTCGTCGAGAGGGCCGGTGGCGCCAGGCTCCACTTCCTTGTACTTGATGGCGCTCTTGAGCATCCGCAGGACGCTGGTGTTCAGCTCGTTCTTCGACCGCATCGCGTCCTTGAGGTCGGCATCGATGCGCTCTCTGACGGTGGCCATACAGGGCTCCAGAATGTGTGGGAAGGGTGCTACACGGACGGGAGCCAGGGCGCTGAACTGACGCGACCCCAGCTCCCAGTCGGGGCGGCTAGTACGTCTTGCGCGCCTTCTTCACCGCGCGCTTCTTGGCCGCGAGAGCCTTCTTCTTCCGCTTCACGGAAGGCTTCTCGTAGTGCTCGCGCTTGCGGATCTCGGAGAGGATTCCAGCCTTCTCGGTGGCCTTCTTGAAGCGCTTGAGAGCGCTCTCGATGGACTCGCCGTCCTTGACTCGAATGCCGGGCATTGACTGTCACCTCCTTCCGCGTGCCTAGAAATGTAGGGGGCGCCGATATGACGCAGCGGGCATGAAAACGCAAGGATGCCCTCAGAAAAGGATGTAACGGGTGGGCTAAAGTGGACCCTCCGTGAGCCCCGCACTTCTCCTCGTCCTGCTGTTATCGGCCGGCCAGCATGGTGGCCAGGGAGCGGTTGGTTGTTGGAGGTCCTGCCAGCAGCATGTGAAGGATCAGGCCCTTCGCACCCGAGTCTGCCAGTCGTGCGTCACCTCGGGCCGCGCCGATTCCTGGCTCTTGGAGCTGGGGCGGGTGAAGCCCGGTCCCTCGTCCCAAGCAGCGCTGCGCTCGGCGTTGACGGACCCGGAATGGCGGGTGCGGTGGGGGGCGCTGCGAGCTCAGGCGAAGGCGCAGGGGCTCGTTGAACGCCGTGTGCTGGCGGACTGGGTGGCTGAGGCTCCGGCCAAGGACGAGGTGCTCGCCTGCCTCACCGCCGCACGGGTTGCCGCCGAGGAGGGCCAATCCACGGCCTCCTTCTTGAAGGACGCAGGGGCGAAGGGCGGGGCGGCGGCCGCACGTGTCTGGGCACGCCGGGCGGCCGTCCGAGACGCCTTGGAGGTGGAGGTCTACGCGCAGGAGGCCTCCCTCCGGGGCGAGGCGCTCATTCACCTCTCCACCTTCCTGGGTCAATCGCCCGCCCGGGTGCTGCTGAGGGCCATGGCCCAACGCCCCGACTCCGGTGACGAGACTGCTGCCTCCGCACTCTTCCGAGTCGCCGAGAAGCAGGGTGGGTCCGTGGGGCGGATGCTGGTGTTGGAGGCGAAACCACCGGATCGGGTCCTCATCAATCGGCTGTTCGCCATCTACTCCCAACAGCTGGAGCTGCTGCGTAAGGGGCTCACCTCTCTCGACGTCACGGAGCGTCGCGCCACCGTGCAGTCGCTGCGGTCCTACGGCCCGCTGGCGCAGCGCGAGCTGGAGCGAGCCTTGGGAGACTCGGACGGCTCCGTACGCCGCTTGGCCGCCCGGGGGCTCGCCGAGTCCGAGGGGCTGTCGCTGATGGAGGCCGCGGGCCAACGCATCCGTGCGGACGGAATCCCCTTGGCCACCCAGCGCGTGTGGTTGGAGGTAGCCGCCGCCGACAAGGCCTGTGAGCCTTTCCTCCTGGAGGTGGCGAATGACACGCGGCTCCTCGCGGGCGCGCGGGGCGAGGCGGTCGCGTGGCTCTCCGAGTGCGAGGGCCGTGCCCCATCCCGCTTCCAGGTGCTGTCCGCTTTCCTGAAGGACGCGCAGCCGCTGGTGCGGGCCGGGGCGGTGCGGGCGCTCGCCAGGCCGCGCTCGACGGAGGGAGATGCCGCTGTGGGCGCCGCGCTCGGGGACCCTGCGCCGGAGGTGGTGGCCGCGGCACTCGGCGTGGTGGGTCAGCAACGCCAGCGGGTGCAGGGGGAGACCGCGGTGGCCCTGCTCGACTCTCCGCACTCGCAGGTGCGCGAGGCCGCCGTCCGGGCGCTGGAGCAGCTTGGGCGCGCCCAAGACGTGAAGCCCCTCGCCCAGACGCTGCGGCAAGACAGCGTGGCCTCGGTGCGGGTGGCTGCGGCGGAGGCGCTGAGCACCTTGGGTGGACCCTTCGCCGCCTCCGCACTCAGTGAGGCCCTGGCCAAGGATCCCGACTCCCATGTCCAGCACGTGGCGCGCCGGGGGCTGGTGCGGTTGGGGTTCAGACCTCCCTGAGCGACCGCTCGGTTCCCTTGCGGACGTCTTAGGTGTGTCAGTATGGTTCGAGGTCTGGAGAGGTGGTTATGAAGATTACACGAGCCATCGTTATCGAGCCGGGGGCCACCGGGCGTCGCAAGCTGAAGGAGGGCCTGGAGAAGGCAGGACTCGAGGTGTCCGCCGTGGCGGGGTGGGAGGAGGAGCCGGGTCGGGCCCAGGTGGTGGTTCTGGGGCCCTCGGTGGAGCGGGCGGCGCAGGTGGCGCGAGCGGTGCGCAAGCAGTTGCCTCAGGCGCTCGTGCTGTTGGCGCAGGAATCGCCTGGGAAGGCTGGCTTCGCGGATGGGGTCCTTCCTCTTCCTGTCTCCGCCAAGGATTTGAGGGTGCGCCTGCCCGAACTGGTGAAGCTGCGGACGCTCTCGCGCGGCACGCCGGTGCGCAAGAGGAGGGCCGCGCCCGCTTCCGAGCCGGTGCGTGCCTCGGGCGAGGGGCTGTTGGATCCGCTCACCCAGTTCTACGTCTTCGCGCACTTCAAGGACTTCGTCTTCGTCGAGGTGAAGCGCTCACGGCGCCACGGCCTGCCCCTGGCGATCGCGCTGGTGGCCTTCGATCCCCTTCCGGTGAAGGTGCAGCGCGAGCTGCGCGAGCAACTCCACGGAGGACTGGCGCTCGCCATCCGGCGCTCGCTGCGGGACACAGACTTCCCGGTGCAGTACTCGGCGGACCACGTGCTGCTGCTGCTGCCGCACACGGACCTGGCCGGGGCCCACACCGTGGCGCGCCGCGTCTGCGAGCGCGTGGCCCGCTCAAGCCTCTCCTTCGATGATCAGCTTCTCCGCCCCACGGTGTCCGTGGGCCTGGCGGCACTCGTTCCGGGGCGGGAGGTGTCCTTTGCCGACCTCGTGCGTCAGGCGCGCAGCTCGCTGGATATGGCCCAGGAGGCTGGCGGCAACCGCGTGGAGATGCTCGCGGAGACGCCGGGGTTGGAGTTCGAGGGGACTTGAGCCCTATGGGCCGCTGATGGCCTTGCCGTCCACGCGGTTCCGGCCGGCTCGCTTCGCGCGGTACAGATACTTGTCCGCCGCGGAGATCAGATCCTCGGCCTGCGCGAAGTCCGAGTCATGCAGCGTGGCCACGCCCAGGCTGATGGTCACCTTGATGGGCGTGCCGCTGAAGATGAAGTCCGTGCGGTCCACCGCCAGGCGGCAGCGCTCGGCGCAGGACAGGGCCTGCTCCTCACCGGACTCGCGCAGCATGAGGGCGAACTCCTCGCCTCCGTAGCGCGCGAACAGATCTTCCGTGCGGATGGTGTCGCTCACCCGCTGGGCGATGCGTGTCAGCACGTAGTCGCCGGCTGGGTGCCCGTACACGTCGTTGATCTTCTTGAAGTAATCCACGTCGAACATCACCAGGGACATGGGCTCCCGGTGGCGCAGGCAGTACGCGAACTCCTTGCGCAGCGTCTCCATGAAGTACTTCTTGTTGTACAGGCGCGTCAGGCCGTCGCGCGTGGCCGACTCGTAGATGCTGCGCTGGTAGGCCTCTTCCAGCTGATCCTGGATGGAGAACTTCAGGACCGTGTTGGAGCCAATCTGGATCTTATCGCCGTCGTAGAGCGGCGCGGCGCTCACCTTCACCCCGTTGAGGAACGTGCCGTTGGTGCTGCCCAGGTCCACCAACTGGAAGCGACCGTCGCCGAGCGACACCACCTTCGCGTGCTTGCGCGAGATGCCATCGTCCTCGACCTGGAACTGCGCCTCGACGCTGCGGCCGAGCACGGACTCAGACCGGTCCAGCTTGAACATCCGACCAATGCCGGATGCGGACTTCGCGCTGATGACGATGAGGTACGCGCTCTGCTGCTGAGGTGCGGCTGACCCCAGCAGGTCCGAAATCGAATGGACGGCGGTCTTCTCGTCGGACATCGTGCCCCCCATCTTATGGGTCGAGGATTGTTACCAGCAAGCAGGCCTCGAGCCGGACGCCCAGGGATGGTCGCTCTTAACGCGCGCGCCTCGACTTTTTAGCCGGTGTCTCCTGAACAGCAGGCGCCCGCTCGGTCATCTCCCCGACAGTTGGCGTCTGGATGAAACGAGCCAACGTCTCCCTGTCCCGGTAGTAGGCAATGCCCTGCATCAGCTTCACCAGCGCGGCCGAGGGCGTCATGTCGCCCCCGCTCAAGGCGCCCTCCGCGAGCGCCGCTGCCCCGGACTCATAGAGCGTGAGGTCCACCCCGTTGCGGTAGGCCTGGCTCACCACCACGACGGGCACTTCGCGCTCGCGGGCCTCGCGGAAGAGCGGCAGGAGCGAGCGGCCGAGGGTGGTGTCGATAGGGTAGTTCCCGGCGCCATAGGCCTCTACCACCAGCCCGCGCACGTGGGGCAGCAGGGCCAGGGGCAACGCAGGGTCCAGCCCCGGAAACACCTTGAGGAGGAAGACGCGCGACTCCAACTTCTCACGTAGGCGGAAGGGCCCCTTTTGTCGCAGACCCGGAGCGAAAGTTGCATCCACTCCCAGTGTCCCCAACAATGGGAAGTTGGGGCTCTCGAAGGCGTCGTACTCGGACACCTTCACCTTGCGGGTGCGGTTGCCGCGGTAGAGGTGGGAGTCGAAGCAGATGCTCACCTCGGGCGGGCCTTGGAGGGCGGAGAGCACCGAGTCGATCAAATTCAGCCGCGCGTCCGTGCGGATTTCACCCAGGGGCCGCTGCGAGCCCGTCATCACCACCGGCTTGGGCAGCCCTGGCAGCATGAAGGAGAGGGCGCTCGCGGTGTGGGCAAGCGTGTCCGTGCCGTGCGTCACCACCGCGCCGTCGAAGTCCGGCAGCCGGCGGTAGAGGTGATCGGCCAGTCGGCTCCACAGCTCTGGCTGCATCTCCGAGCTGTCCAGGTTGGAGAAGAGCTCCAGCTCGATGTCGGCGAGCGCGAAGAGCTCGGGGCAGCGGGCCTTGAGGGTCTTGAAGAAGGCCGCGGGGCGCAGCGCGGACGGCCGGCCACCGGCCATCCCCAGCGTACCGCCGGTGTGTAGCAGGAGGATTCTGGGCATATCGAGGGGCACCTCCCTGGCAGAGCCGGGGTTGCTTTACAAGCCCCGCGCGCATCGCTAAGACCGACTCGTGCTCCCCGACCGTCGCAACCGTGTCCTCCTCGCGCTTACCCTGGCGCTGACGGGTCTCGCCTGCTCCAAGAACTCCGAGGCGGCCAGCCCCCCCGCCCAGCCGACCGCGCCGAAGCCCGCTGCTCCGGCTCCGGCTCAGCCGCCCGCGGCTGCGCCCTCCTCGGGAGCCTCCGCCCTGACGGGCATCCCGGGCATGGACTTCTCTGCGCTGCCGCCCGCCGCACAGCGCGAGCTGTCCACTGTCTTCACGGATGAGTTCTGTTACTGCGGCTGCCCCCACACCCTGGGGCAGTGCCTCAAGGGACACACCGGGTGCCAGCACGCCAAGCGCATGGCTCGGCTCGCCGCCCGTCAGGCCGTCGCCGGAGTGCCTGCCTCGGACATCATCGTCGCCCTCTCCGAGTACTACTCGGCCTTCCGCGCGCCTCGGAAGACGTTCGACGTGGATCCGCGCATGTGCATGGGCGACGCCAAGGCTCCGGTGACGCTGGTGGAGTTCTCCGACTTCGAGTGCCCCTACTGCGGCAAGGCCCGCCCGGTGCTCGAGTCCTTCGCGAAGAAGAACCCCAGTAAGCTGCGCTTCTGCAACGTCCCGTTCCCGCTCCCCATACACCCCAACGCGGTGCCCGCGGGCCAGGCCGTCCTCTGGGCGCGGGACCAGGGCAAGTTCTGGGAGATGCACGACGCCCTCTTCGAGAACGCGCAGAACCTGTCCCAGGCCTCCATCGTGGCGCTTGCCAACAAGATTGGGCTGAAGGGCGCGGAGCTGCAGAAGGCGCTGCAGGCTGGCACCTACGCGAAGGAGCTGGAGAAGTACAAGTCGATGGGCAACGCGGCGAACATCCGCGGCACGCCCAGCCTCTTCTTCAACGGCCGGTACTTCGACCTACAGATGGGCCTCACCGAGGAGACGCTCAACCACACCCTGGACGACGAACTCGAGTGGCGCGCCAACCGCAACGCGTGGGCCGCTGACTGACGGTGTCATGAGCCAGCGCTTCCGCATCGACGGCACTCAACTCGTCCCCGACGAACGGCCGGGGACGCAATCCCAGCAGCCGCCAGCGCTGGCGGGCCGCACAGGCTCGTACGTGCTGCAGCCCACCTCGCCGGACCTGCTCGTCTTCTCGCGCTCTCCGGCCGAGGGGGGCTCGCTTCCCACCCCGCGCGTGGTGCTCTCCGGCGACGCGGCGGGCTTTCCGGTCTCGGACCTCATCGCCTTTCTCAGCCAGGCGCGCTGGAGCGGCATTGTCCGCGTGCATGCGCCCGGCGGCGAGCGCTCGGTCATCCTGCGCGAGGGCGAGGTGCGCGGGGCCACCTCAGACGTGGCGGCGGACCGGCTCGGCGAGGTGCTCGTTCGGTTGGGCTACCTGGATCGTCCTCAGCTCGAGGCGGTGCTGCGTGAGCACCCACCCTCCAAGATTGGCCGCGCCCTGGTGGAGCGGGGCCTGCTCCAGGCGCACGACTTGTTCAAGTGCGTCACCCACCAGGTGAGTGAGATCTTCCACGCCATCGTCCTGTGCCGCGAGGGCAGTTTCTTCCTCGTCGACCAGCCGGTGGAGGACAAGCTCGGCCACAACATCCAGCTGTCCACGCAGAGCCTGCTGATGGACAGCATCCGGAAGATCGACGAGCTGGCGCACTTCCGCAAACGCATCCCCCACAGCCGCCTCTACGTGCTCAAGAAGGGCATGACGAACGCGAAGCTGGAGCCGGACGAGGACAAGGTCCTGGCCCTGGTGGATGGCCGTCGCACGCTTCTGGACCTCGGGCAGGCGGCCCGGCTGTCCGAGTTCGACGTCACCAAGGTCGTCTACGGCCTGCTGGAGGGTGGCTTCGTGCAGCTCTCCGACAAGCCGCTGGGCGGCACGGCGCAGTCCCTCTCCGGCCTTCCGGCGGTGCGCCCCAAGACCTTCATGGGCATTCCCGTGGTGCGTCCGTCCTCCACGGGCATCCCCACGGTGCGGCACTCGCAGTCCGGGCTGCGTGCCATCACCACGCCGCCGGTGCCGCCCCCGGTGGTGGATGTGCGCGACGTGGTGCGCGTCTTCAACCGCATCTTCCGGGAGATCGCCTCCGAGGTGTCCAAGCAAGGCCTGGCGCGCGAGTTCATCGCCTCGGCCAATGCCGCGCTCTCGGGACAGGCATTGTCCTCGTCGCCGGTGCTGACGGGACTGGCCTTCGCTCCGGACGGGAGTCTTCCAGACGCGAAGCTGCTGGAGGCCTACGACCAGAACCGCGTCATGCTGGGCCCGGAGCCGCTGGTGGCCTTCCGGCAGGCGCTCAGCGACGTGATGTTCTTCCTCCTCTTCCAAGCGGGGGAGCTGCTCGAGTCGCGCGCGGACGAGGACCTCGCTCGGCGCGTGAAGGACATGCTCGCCGCGCTCGGCGGGTCCTGACATGAGCACCGAACGACCCCGGCTGACGGAGGGTGTGCCGGGCTGCGGTGGCGCCTTCAAGCTCGTCCCCGAGGACTTCGAGGTGGAGGAGCTGCCCGCCTACGAGCCCTCGGGAGAGGGCGAGCACCTCTACCTCTGGGTGGAGAAGCGCGGCCGGGACACCCGTGAGGTGGTGCGGGCCCTGGCCACTGCGCTGGGCGTGGACGAGGGCGAGGTGGGTGTGGCGGGGATGAAGGACCGGCAGGCCATTACCCGGCAGCTCCTCTCCGTGCCTGCGCGGGCCGAGGCGCGCGTCGCGGATTTCGCCCTGGAGGGCGTGCGCGTGCTGTGGACGCGGCGCCATGGCAACAAGCTGCGCACCGGGCACCTCAAGGGGAACCGCTTCCGGCTGCGCCTGAGGGGCGTGAAGGACGTGGGCGCCGCGCGCGAGAGCTTCTCCCGACTGAGCGCGGAGGGCGTGCCCAACTACTTCGGCGACCAGCGCTTCGGGCGCGAGGGCGACAACGCGAATTTCGGCCGACTGTTGGTGCTGGGTCAGCGGCTGCCGCGCCGCCCCGACAAGTTCCAGCGCAAGCTGTACCTGTCTGCCTTCCAGTCCCGCCTCTTCAACCAGGCCCTGGTGGAGCGGCTGCGCGCGGGCACCTTCGACAAGGCACTCCTCGGTGACGTGCTGCGCCGCGAGGACTCGGGGGGCCTCTTCGTCTGCGAGGCTCCTGAGGTGGATGCTCCCCGCGTGGCCGCCTTCGAGGTGAGCCCCTCCGGGCCCCTCTTCGGGCCGAAGATGACTGCGGCCGCCCACTCGGTGGCCGAGGCCGAGGCGAAGTTGCTCGCCGACGAGGGCGTGACGCTGGACGACTTCAAGCGCGGGGGCGACGAGACCCAGGGCGGGCGCAGGCCCTACCGGGTGCGGCTCGGGAACCCCTCGCTGGAGGTGGAAGGGGAGGACCTGCTGCTCACCTTCGAGCTGCCCAAGGGGGCCTACGCCACCGAGGTCCTCCACGAGCTGCTGAAGGACGGGTGAGGAAGCGACAGCGGGGCGCTGGCAAGGACTCCTGCCAGCCGCTCCGTGGAGCAAGCGATCAACCAGGCGCTCCCTGACGGGAATGACCCTGCTGATCAGGTTTCTGGCTCACATCGCTTCCTCTCAAGGAGAGACAACATGCCCAGGACCAGGCTCCTTCTGACCGGCCTCCTCGCTGGCGCCGTGGCGTTCGGTACCGCGTGCAAGTCGGACAGTGCCGCGCAGCGGGGTGAGTCCACGGATTCGACGCAGACGCAGACCCCGGCCGAGAACCAGGGCGGCACCACGCCCGGTTCCACCAGCCCCGGTGGCACGGGCGGCGCCGGCACCGAGGAGACCTCTCCCGACATCTATCAGGACTACTCGGTGCCCCAGGAGGACCGGGGGAGCACGGGCGGCTCCGGTTACGAGGATGCCGTGACCGACCCGGATGCCATCGATACGAGTGGCTCCAAGGGCGAGACGGGTGCCCAGGATGACCAGGGCACCGGCGGCTCTGGCGCGGAGGAAGACAACTCCGCGACCCAGCAGGACCCGCAGTAACCCAACGGATGCCGGAGAACGGAGTCGAGCAGGTTCTCCGGCATCCTTGGTTGTGGAGTTGTGGGCTCAGGGCGCCCAGGGGGCGACCACGCTCCAACTCACGTCCTCGTTGAAGCTGACGGGACTGTTCCAGGTGCTCCCCGCGCCTTCGGTGATCCACAGCTCCGCGCTGTAGTGGCGGAGGTAGCGGCCGGGGAAGTTGTAGGACTCGAACGAGACGCCGCTCCCGGCGCGACCCGGCTGGGCACAGAACGTGGCGTCCTGCGCGAACAGCGCCGAGCCATCGTTTGCATCGTTGCGGATGCGGGAGTTGGCATGCCGCAAGTAGCGGCCGGGGTAGTTGCGCGACTCGAACGAATAACAGCTCCCTTCAGCCAGGCCAGGCACGATCTTGAAGGTCGCGTCCTGCTTGAGCGTGGTGGAGCTACTGCTGTTCACCACCTCGGTATAGCCAAGCGAATCGGCGTGGCGGATGAAGCGGTTGGTGAAGCCGGGCGTCACGACCTGGAAAGACTTGTAGGTGTTCACCGCCAGGTCCGCGCCACTCTTCCACCACGGCGAGGCCACCGCCCACGTTGCGTCCTGCCGGTAGAGCTGGGTGTTCTCAAACACATCCAACCAGAGCTCGCTGGTTCGGTGACGGAGATAGGAGCCGGGCTGGTTCTTGGCCTCCAGGGACACGCCGATGGAGGAGCCGTCGAGCGCGTCACGCGCGCAGAAGGTGGCATCCTGGTCGAACAGCGCCGAGCCGTCGCGCGCATCCTTGCGAACACGGGAGTTGGCGTGCCGCAGGTAGTGACCGGGGAAGTTGCGCGCCTCGAAGGAGTAGCAGCTCGCATCGGCCAGACCGGGCACGATCTTGAAGGTCGCGTCCTGCTTGAGCGTGCCACTGCTCGTGCTGTTGACGATCGCGGTGGCGCCCAGGCTGTCGGCGTGACGCAGGTAGTGATCGGTGTAGCCCGGAGCCATCACCTGGAGCGAGCGGTACTGGTTGAGGGGCAGGGGCCCCTGGTTGTTGAGCTGGCGCGAGGCGGCGATCAGGTTGTCGTGGACCGCGCGCACCTGGGCGACGTCTGGCTTCATCACGACCCGATCGTAGGTCAGGATTCCGTTGATCTCGTTCTCCACGTCGGTGATTTCCGTATAGACCGCCGCGCTCAGACCGCTCTGGGTCATCAACGACTGGGTCTGCTGGATGAGACCCACGTAGCGGCTGGTCAGCGCCGCGGGGCTGCTCACCATCTCATAACCAAAACCATTGCCGGGGCTCCACTCGTGCCCGGTGATCCTCAGACCCAGGCCTCCGAACTCGCCCAGGACGGACGCTCGTGTGGCCGAGGGCGGCGGAGAGGCCGGGCCCACATAGACATGCCAGTCGGCGACGTCTCCGTTGCCACCGTCGACCGCGCCACAGCAATTGATGCCACTCATGTTGTCGACCAGCCGGCTGGGGTCCCAACTCTTGACGAGGTTGGCCAGACGGGCCTGGTCATACTGGCCCCAGCCCTCGTTCTGCACGACCCACAGGATGACGGAGGTCGCGCTG
This sequence comes from Archangium minus, assembly GCF_044360475.1. Classification (NCBI taxonomy): domain Bacteria; kingdom Pseudomonadati; phylum Myxococcota; class Myxococcia; order Myxococcales; family Archangiaceae; genus Archangium; species Archangium minus. The sequence continues at coordinate 9,331,789 of NZ_CP043494.1, read as the reverse complement.
CGGTGCTCGTCGATCATCTCACGCAGCTCCCGCTCAAACTGGGCTCGCGCGCTCGTGGAGGGAGACTTGCCCGAGTCCATCAACGGCATGTCCTGCCAGACCAGGATGCCCAGCTTGTCTGCCCAGTAGAACCAGCGCTGCGGCTCGACCTTGATGTGCTTGCGGATGAGGTTGTAGCCCAGGTCCTTGTGCTTCTGGATGTCGAACTTCAGCGCCTCGTCGGTGGGCGCGGTGTAGATGCCATCCGGCCAGTAGCCCTGATCCAGCGTGCCCATCTGAAAGACGAACCGACCATTGAGCACCGGGCGCGGCGCCCCCCCGATCAGCTTCAGTCCGACCGAGCGCATTCCGAAATAGCTGGTCACCTGATCCACGGTGCTCGTGCCGCTCTTCAGCGACACACGCAAGTCGTAGAGGAAGGGGCTCTCGGGCGACCAGAGCTTGGGATTGGGCACCGGGAGGAGCAGCTCGGCGCCGACGCTGCCCGTGATACTGCCGACCTGCACGCTGCCGTCGAATGCGACCGCCTCGACCGTCTGTCCGTTGATGCCCTCGCCTCGCACCGTCAGCTTCAGCGCCTGTCCGGCCACGTCCGGGGTCATGTCGAGCCGGACAATCCTGGCGGAGGGCGTCGGCTCCAGCCAGACGGTCTGCCAGATACCGGAGGCAGCGGTGTACCAGATACCGCCCGGGGCCAGACGCTGCTTGCCGACCGGCTGCCCACCCGCATCCGTAGGATCATACACACCGACGATCAACTCGTTCGTCCCGCTCCTCAGTCGATCCGTGATGTCAAAGCTGAAGCCATCGAATCCGCCCTGGTGCGTGCCGACCTGCTGGCCGTTGACATAGACAGTCGCCTCCCAATCAACCGCGCCAAAGTGGAGCTGGACGCGCCGCTGTCCGCTCCAGGTGGACGGAACGGTGAAGGTGCGGCGGTACCACATGCGGTCGTGGTGACGCTGGATGCCGGAGAGCGCCGACTCGATGGGAAATGGGACCAGTACGCTCTCCGCCAGGTTCTGACCGAAGGGCGGCGTCTGACCCGCGGTGGCCGTGGCGAACTGCCACTCACCATTGAGGTTCAACCAGTTGGCGCGCACCATCTGCGGGCGCGGGTACTCCGGCAGCGCGTTGCTGGGAGAAACCTGGGCAGTCCAAGGCGTCGACAGCGGAGGCGTCTTGGGTGCCCAGGCCGCGAATGAGCCCCCGGGCGAGAACAACCCACCCAGCAGCGGCAGCAGCACCAGGAGGCGCCTGCCGACGTTCGTGGAACCAACGTGACGATTCATGACCTCTCCTTCTAAACTTGAACTCCAGGGTGTCCCTGGAATCCACGAAAAGGTCCATGAAAACGTGATGTTTGGTCAAATAGTGGATGAATGCCTCGCCCGGTGTGGCGAGGCAGAGGAGGCGCTATCTCACCCGGACGCTGTCCTGATTCGAGTAGGCGGAAGAGGTCGTCCCCAGGAAGGCCTTGGCCCGGTACAGATAGCTGCCCGGTGTCACCTGCGTGTCCACATATGTCGTGACGTTGGTGCCCACCCGCGCGATTTCTACGAACTGAGGCGGCCAGATATCGGGTGAACGCTCGATGATGAAGCCTTGCTCCGTCGCGGAGTTGTCCGTCCAGCGCAGTGTCACGTTCGGGCTGGTGAACTGGGTGTAGAAGCCGGAGGGGGCCGCCAGTGTGCTGGGGGCGAGCACCGAAATCGTCACGGTATCGGAGGCGGTGGCTCCATCATTGTCTGTCACCGTGAGCGTCGCGGTATAGATTCCCGGCAGTGTATAGGTATGGCTCACCGTAGGTCCCGTGCCCTGCTGGCCATTACCGAAGTTCCAGGCGTACGACAGGATCGTGCCGTCGGCGTCCGCCGAACCCGCGCTGCTGAAGCTCACCGTGAGTGGCACTGTGCCTGAAGTGGGGGTCGCCGTGGCGTTCGCCACAGGGGGCTGGTTGACGCGGCCGGCCGCGATGACGAAGAGCGTGACGCTCTGCGGAGGCACACTGGTGGTCACCTTCTCACCCGAGATGGCCACATCCGCCAGTCGGGTGATCGTGTTGGCCGCCGTGAGCTGCCAGCGCTGCGTCACCCCCGCATGGGAGAAGCCCGGCAGGTTCAACGTGACGGGCGTCTCTCCCGCCAGCGCCTTGCTGATGACCATGACCGTGAGGGCGCCATCGCTGGAGCGCTCGGCGGCGAACGCTGAGAGCGTGTCCGGATTGGGCACGGTGCACGAGACGCTCACGTCCCCGAAGGTCGACTTGAGACCGTCGTAGTTGCGGTACAGCTTCATCGCCTTGAAGGTAGGCGTGGAGGCGTCCGGCGACTCCCACCGGACGCCATAGTCGAGCCCCTCGCGCCCGAAGAGGCCCAGGATGTCGGCCTGCGCGGTGGCGCCGTTGATGTGAGCCTCCGCGCCCCAGCTGTATTCGGTGATGCCAATCCTCGTTCCGGGGTAGTAGCTCTGGACCCAGCTCTTCAGCCGGGGAATCAGCATGACCTCGTCGAGGATCCACGACTCGTCTGTGTAGCTGGGGTCCCACAGCGCACGCGTCGAGCGGTTGCGCCGCAGCTGCATGGCCATGGAGGTGTCAGTGCTGAACTCGCCGCCTTGGGGGTAGTAGTGGACGGTGAAGACATCCAACAACCTCCGCCCGGTGGTCTGCTCGTTCAGGCGGAGCTGGTTGAGCAGCCACGGCAGGTAATCCCAACCGCCATGCGCAATGCGATCTGGAAGCTGGCTCCACCCGTGGGCGGCGCCGTATTGCTGGTCATATCCGCTGTAGATATAGCCGCTCCACCCCCACTCCTCGGGTCCGAGCACGAGCGCCCCCGGAGCCGTGTCCTTCACCATGGCGGCGTGATTCAGGAACTTGTTGCGCACCTCCTCCATGGTGGCCCCCGTGGGGTGGACGTCGCGGTGGGTGGCGTGCCAGATGCTCGGTTCGTTATCCAGGGTGAAGAGTCGCACCCCACCCGTGATCGGCGAGCCCCAGCGCGCGAGGAGGTGGCGCACCCAATCCCGTTGGAAGAGATGATCCACCGGCATGTTGGCGTCATTGGGGTCATTGTGGGTGACGTACTGACCATTGAGCCGGATGCCATTGCCCGCGTCGGGGAACCACTGCACATCGCGGTCCGTCTGCGCGCCGTACTTGGCGATGGAGAAGCTGGCCAGGGGGGAGCGGTTGACACCGAGCCGAGCCACCCACCCCATGATGGGCACGGTGATGAGGGGCTCGGCACCTCCGGCCCGGGTGCTGGCGATGAAGGCATCCACCTCCGTGCCCGGCTGCGCGCCGGAGGACAAGGGGAGGCTCTCGAAGTACCAATCCCTGGCGCGATTGCTGGCGTTCAATTGCCAGTTGTAACGGGTGGTGGCGTTCCCTCCGCTGCGGTTGAGCGGAGCATTGAGCTCATTCAGATCAGCCTGGCTCGCATGTGCCACGCCGTAGATGAAGGGACTGATGGGATGCCTGCCGACATCCACGTCCACATTCACGGTTACGGCGGGGTTCTGCTGCGCGAAGGCGGGGAGGGCCATGACGACGAGCAAGCCCGCGAGACAACCCACCATCCCCGTCCGTTGTCCGCAATGCCTGACCTCTTGCGTTTCCATGGTACCCCCCGCGTTATGAGTTACACGGCTAGGTGCGCTTTCCTGTCGCTCGCGTACGGAGATTGTCGAGTAGCACCGCGAGGAGCAGAATCACGCCGCGAACGACGTATTGGTAGAAGGCCTGGATGTTCATCAGGTTCATCACGTTCTCGGCGATGCCCATGATGAGTACTCCCACCAGCACGCCGGAGATCGCGGCCCGTCCGCCGGCCAGTGACACGCCACCCAGGACGCAGGCGGAAATCACCGACAACTCGAGTCCCTGTGCCGCGTTCGGCTGACCGCTGGTGATGCGTGATGATAACAGAATTCCCGCGACCGCGCAGGCCAATCCCTGGAGGGTGAAGATCCAGATGCGGATGGTGCCGACGTTGACACCGGCCAATCGCGAGGCGTCTGGATTGCCGCCGATCGCCAACGTGTTGCGCCCGAAGACGGTACGGTTCAGCACGAAGCCGAAGAGCAGGAAGGTGAGCACCATCACGATGATGGGCACCGGGATGCCGAACAGGGCCGTCTGCGCGATGTCGAAATACGCCGGGTCATCGACGCCGACGGCACGCCCATCCGAGGCGATGAGCGCCAGACCTCGGACGATCTGCATCGTGGCCAGCGTCGTGATGAGGGCGTTGATCCGCAGCTTGGCAATCACCACTCCGTTGATGGCGCCCACCATCACGCCAGCCAGAAGAGCGGCCAACAGGCCCAGTCCGATGTTCTCCATGTGATTGGAGACCATCACGGCAATCATTCCGGAGAAGGCCACCGTCGAGCCGACGGACAGGTCGAAGTCACGCGACGCCAGGCAGAGCATCATCGTGCAGGCGACGATGCCGATGGTCACCACCGACTGCAGCAGGCCCAGGATGTTGCGCTGGGTCATGAAGTTGGGGACGGTGATGGAGACGATCACGAGGGCCAGCAAGAACAGGATGACCAACCCCTGCTCGCCGAGCACGACTCGTTTCAGGCGATTCATTGCAAATCCTCTCGAGCCGCTGTGCGGTCGGGCAGTGCCGCTGCCAGGAGTTTCTCCTCGGCGAAGTCGGGGCGTTGAAATTCTGCGGCGATTCGGCCGCCGCACATCACGAGGATGCGGTCGCTGATGCCCATGACCTCGGGCAGCTCGCTCGAAATAACGATGAGGGCAATGCCCTGCTCGGCTAAGCCGTAGAGCACTTCGTAGATCTCGCTCTTGGCGCCAACGTCAATGCCGCGGGTCGGCTCGTCGATGATGAGGACCTTGATGCCGCACTCGGCCAGCCACCGGGACAGGATGACCTTCTGCTGGTTGCCGCCCGACAGGTTGACGATGTCCTGGTGGCGCGAGGGGGTCCTCACACCCATTCGTTTGATGAAGTCGTTTGCCGTCTCGGCTTCCCTGCCCATGTTCAGGACGCCGAAGGGCGAGAAGTGTCGCCGGCAAGAGATGTTGATGTTCTCCTCGACGGAGCGGCCCTGCAGGATGCCGTCGGTCTTCCGGTCCTCGGGGCAGAGGACCAGCCCGGCGCGCACCGCCTGCCGAGGATGGTTGATCCGCACCCCCTGACCGTCGAGCCGGAGCTCACCCGCCTGGCGCTTGTCGGCGCCGTAGAGCAGGCGCGCCAGCTCACTGCGTCCCGCACCGACCAATCCGAAGAAGCCGAGGATCTCCCCGGCGCGGACCTCGAAGCTCGCGGGTGCTGACAGCCGCGGGCCGCTGACTCCCGACACAGAGAGGCGCACTGGGCCCAGTGTCCGAGGCCTCCAGCCCCAGATGTTCTGGATCTCCCGTCCCACCATCTCGCGCACCAGCGTCTCGCGCGTCAGGCCCTCCATGCTGTCGTGCCAGGCGACGAGCTTGCCATCGCGCAGGACGACGCAGCCGTCACACAAGCGGAAGAGCTCGTCCAGACGGTGCGAGACGTAGAGGATGACCTTGCCAGCCTTTCGGAGGCGGTCGACCAGGCGGAAGAGGATCTCGCTCTCGTGCGCGGAGAGCGACGATGTCGGCTCGTCCAGGGCGATGACCGAGGCGTCGAACATGGCGGCCTTGGCGATCTCCACCATCTGGCGGGCGCCAATCGATAGGTCCACGATCTTCGCGCGCGGATCCACGTCGATGCCGATGTCCTGCAACACCGCGCCGACCTTGGCGAACAGCTCCCGGTAGTTGACGACGCCGAACCGCTTCGGGAAACGGCCCAGCATGAGGTTCTCGGCCACCGTCAGCTCGGGCACCAGCTGCAGCTCCTGGTGCACGACGGAGACCCCCGCTGTGATGGACGCGCGGGTGGAGGCGAAGCGGTGCACCTTGCCGGCGATGCGGATCTCCCCGGTATCGGGGACATAGTCGCCGCCCAGAATCTTGATGAGCGTGGACTTGCCGGCTCCGTTCTCACCCAGCAGGCCGATGACGCGTCCGGCTGGAACCGTGAAGCTCAGATCCTGGAGGGCTCTGACGCCGGGGAAGCTCTTGGAGATGTTCGTGAATTCGAGAAAGGCCGTCATGCACCCTCGCCGGGCAGGAAACGTGGCGCGGGGTAGGGGTCCCACGCCACGTTCCGGGACCACACCTACTGCAGGCCGAGCTCCTTGCGGACGTCCTTGTACGTGTCGCGGGTGGCGAGCTTGCCGGAGGTGAGGATGAGCTTCTCCGGCTCCTTGTTGGCGATCACCCAGTTGTACATGTTGATCGTGGTCTCATAGCCGTGGCGCTTCGGCGAGATGATCACGCTGCCGTAGAAGCCGGTCGCAGAGGGCTTCTTGAACTCGTTCATGGCCGCGTCCGAGCCGCCAATGCCCACGGCCACCACGTCCGTGGCCTTCAGGCCAGCCACCTCGGTCGCGCGGACGGCGCCGAGCACGGCCTCGTCGTTGAGGCCGAACGCCACCCACTTCTTGATGCCGGGGTTCTTGTTGAGCACGACGGTGGCCGCGTTCAGCGCCGCCTCGGTGTCCGTCTTGCTCTGGGGCGCGTCGAAGATGTTCTGCGCCAGGAAGCCATTCTGCTTCAGCACGGAGATGGCACCCTCGACACGGTCCTTCGCGGTGGGGAGCTGGTCGTACGACACGCGGATGGCTCCCACTTCCTTCATGTTCCAGCCACGCGCCTTGATCTGATCCACGATGGCCTGACCGACGGTCTCGCCAATCTTGGTGGCGGAGATGCCCATGTGGGGCACGTTCTCGAGCGGCTTGCCCTTGCTGTTGACCAGGCGGTCATCGACCGTCATCAGCTTGAGCTGGTTGGCGTTGGCGCGAGCGACGAGCCCCGGCCCGAGCTTGACATCAGGGGTGCAGATGATGACACCCTGCGCGCCCTGCGCACCCAGGTTGTCGAGCGCGGACAGCGCCTTCTCTCCGTCCTCGGCGGCAATCTTTACCAAGGTGAAACCCTTCTCCTTGGCGGCGATGTCCGCGAACTTCCACTCATCCTGGAACCACGGCTCCTCGGGCTGCTTGACCACGAAGCCGATCTTCACGTCGGCGGCAGCGGCCACGGCCGACACCACGAGCACGGACATGGCTCCAGCCATGAGCAGATTCTTCCAAAGGCGCATTTTTCCTCCCAGGGCCGTCAATTCCTGACGCCGGGGTGTTGGGTGGTCCACGATTGGCGGGGGTCAATCGTACGAAGAGCGTAGTGGACGGACGAAACGAGTCAATACAAACCAAGAGGTCGCATCCGCTGAGCGCGCTCCACACACCGCGCCCCGCTCGTCGATAACGCGAGGCGTCATCCTCTCGACGGGCCCCTTCCCGCGTGAGTTCTTGGACAGAACGCTCAGTGGGGGGCGGTGGGTGTCTGTCTGTGTTTTTGATGCATGCAAGTACAGACGCTTGTGGATGTATTGATTTCCAGTGGCCCGCCACAAACCTGGAAAGCGGCCCCCGCACGGAGTAGGGGGGGTTCTCGCTCAGGAGGGTGAAGTGACGACACTGTTGGGTGGCATCGAAGCGGGAGGGACCAAGTTCGTGTGCGCGGTGGGCACTGGCCCGGATGACATCCGGGCCCAGGTGCGCATCCCCACCACGACGCCCGAGGAGACGATTGGTCAGGCCCTGGCGTTCTTCCAGGCGCAGATGCGCGAGCAGGGTCCGTTGGCGGCTCTTGGGATCGCATCCTTCGGGCCGGTGGAGCTCCACCCGGAGTCGCCGATGTTCGGCTTCATCACCTCCACGCCCAAGCCGGGCTGGAGGAACTCCGACGTGGCCGGTCCGTTCCGGCGTGCCCTGAAGATCCCGGTCGGCTTCGACACCGACGTGAATGGTGCGGCCCTGGGAGAGCATCATTGGGGCGCGGCCCAGGGGCTCGACACGTTCATTTACATGACGATCGGCACGGGCATTGGCGGTGGAGGGCTGCTCAACGGCCGGTTGATGCACGGCCTCATCCATCCGGAGATGGGCCACATCCGCCTGCCGCGAGATCCACAGAAGGATCCCTTCCCAGGCGGGTGTCCCTTCCACGGCGACTGCTTCGAGGGGCTGGCCTCCGGTCCGGCCCTGGAGAAGCGCTTGGGTCAGCGCGCCGAGTCCCTGCCGGTTGACCATCCGGTCTGGGCACTCGAGGCGCACTACATCGCACTCGCCCTGACCAGCTACATCTGCACACTCTCACCCCAGCGCCTCATCCTCGGCGGGGGGGTCATGGCCCAGCAGCATCTCTTCCCGCTGGTGCGCGCCGAGGTGCGGAACCTGCTCAACGGCTACATCCAATCTCCCGCCATCCTCGAGCACATCGACACGTACATCGTCCCGCCCGGCCTGAAGGATCGCTCCGGGGTGCTGGGGTCCCTCGCGCTGGCTCGGGCCTCACTCGCGTCCTCGTCGGCTCCATGAGGTAGAGGAGTGCGCATGCTCCCTCTCCCTCTGGGAGAGGGCGGGGGGTGAGGGTACCCGAGTCCGTTCTTTCAACCCGCGGCTCTCAGTGTGGACACGGGGTTCAACCCGGGATCCTGGCACCCTCACCCCGTCCCTCTCCCGAAGGGAGAGGGGAGTTCGCCTCAGGGCTGGAGCTGCGCCGTCGCGCAGGCGCTTGCGTAGGCACCCTCGCAGATCTGCGCGGTCGTCCAGAACCCGTCCGCGATGACGGTGCTCTTGATGTTGTCCTTTGTCACGATCTGGGCAGGCAGGAGGATGGACGGCACGTCCTTGGTGCCATTGTTCACCTTGCCGTTCACTCGGCCCGCGGGCGGCTGGCCCCCGCGCATCAGTGCCACCGCGACCTCGGCGGCGATCTCTCCCTCCTTTTTGATGGCCTTGTAGACGGTCATGTACTGCTCGCCAGCGAGGATGCGCTGGATGGCGGCCAGCTCCGCGTCCTGGCCCGTGACAGGCGGCAGCGGGTTGATGCCGGCGGCCTTCATGGCCGAAATGGCCCCGCTGGCCGTGCCGTCGTTGGCCGCGTACACGCCAGCGATCGTGTCCTTGCCGAGCCGGGTGATCGCCTGCTCCATCTGCTGCTGCGCCTTGTCCGGGCTCCAGTCCGGGGTGTCGTACTCGACGCCCACCTTCAGGCCGCTGCCATCAATCACGCTGTGCGAGCCGGACTTGTAGAGCTTCGCGTTGTTGTCGGTGGGCGAGCCGTGGATCATCACGATGGTGCCAGTGCCCTTGCCATCCGCCTTCAGCTTGTCGACCAGCGCCTGGCCCTGGAGCTTGCCCACCTGCTCGTTGTCGAAGGAGATGTAGTAGTCCACGTCCGCGTTGAGGATGAGGCGCTCGTAGCTGAGGACCGGCACCTTGGCCTGTTTGGCGCGCGCCACGATGGCGGCTGAGGAGGCCGAGTCCACCGGATCCAACACGAGAACCTGGGCGCCGTTGGTCAGCGCCGCCTCGGCCTGGTTCTGCTGCTTCGAGGCGTCCTGGTCCGCGTTGCTATAGAGAATCTGGCAGTCCGGACACAGCTCCTTGACCTTGCGCTCGAAGTGCGGCCGGTCATGGGTCTCATAGCGCGCGGTCTTCGATTCCGGCAGCAGCAGGGCGATCTTCCCGCCGGAGGCGGCCTTTCCCTCGGCCGGGGTGGCAGTTCCCTTCGCCTCCGGGTTGTCACGCTTACAGGCCGGTGCGAGGAACATCAGCGCGGTGAGCACTCCCACGGTGCGAATACGAGACGTCGATGAATGCATGTCCACCCGTCCTTCTCCGATGAGAAGATCCCTTCATGGGACCGGGGCGCATCCTGTGATTCTCCCTGGCGATGCGACAAGTTTCTCCGCATCCCTGCGGCACCGAGGGGTGCAACTTCGCTGCAAACTTCTGTCCCTGACTTTGGCGGGATGCGTCACGCTGATTTGCGTTTGGGCCCTCAGGTTTCTGAGTTCGACAGGGCACCGTGGGCGCGTGCTTTCGGAGTCCGTCTCTCGGAACACCGGGCAGGGGGTCCATGGCATCCGAGTTGCTCCATGGGGCTGCTCCTCATTTCCACGGAGCCCCTCATGGAATCGCCTCTGCTTCGCCGTGTCTTCTCTCGAGCCCTGCGGGCGTCGCTCGCTTCGCCGTTGGTGCTCGCTGGATGTGGGCACCTGGACCTGTCGGATTACTCCGCGCCTGTTTGTGAGGGCGGGTCGCTCGCGGTGAGCGGACTGTCACCCGCGCAGCAGGTGGACTTCGTGCAGCTGCGGCGCGTCGTCTCGTACCCGGGCAACGACCTCAGAGAAGAGTCGGCGACGACTTCCTCGGGTACCGCTTGCGCGACGGCCTCCAACCGGGCGGCTTGCGAGTCGGCCCTGAGTGCCCTGACCTCGGAGCAGGGCTTTCGTGCCTCCTGCACGGAGGTGTGTACCGAGTTCTATCTCGCCACGACGCGAGGCGATGAGGTGAAGGCCCTCACGACGCTGGAGGCGCTCAAGAGCTTCCTGGGCCCCATCGACACGAAGCAGGAGGCGGCGCTGCTCGCCTTCGCGGAAGGCTACAACCTGAGCTGTGACAACCTGCAGCGTGGCGCGGTGCGAGCGAATGCCGATGGCAGCTTCAGCGTGGTCGGCACCAAGGGATTCGCCTGCGGGGCCAATACCGAGGTGACGCGCTTCGTCCTGGAGGTGTCCGCGTCCGGCGAGGTGAGGGAGGAGCGCAGCGACGTTGTCGAGCGGGGCAATCCGGGTTGCGCCATCGGCCGGCGGCCCGTGGGGCTGCGGGTCGCGGGCCGGGTCATCTGCGAGGACGCGCTGGGTCGTCACTTCGCGCAGGCCGCGCACCTGGAGGCGGCCTCCATCAATGCCTTCCTGCGGCTGCGCGAGGAGCTCGCACTGCATGGGGCGGACGTCGCCCTGCAGGACGCGGCGCTGGTGAGCGCACTGGAGGAGGTGGTGCACACGGACGTCAGCACGCGGCTCGCCCGCCGCTTCGGCGCGACGCCTCGGCGGCCCGAGGTCGAGACGCTGCCGCTGCGCTCGCTCCGCGAGGTGGCGCTGGACAACGCCGTGGAGGGTTGCGTGCGCGAGACGTTCGGGGCTTTGGTGGCGCACCACCAGGCGCTTCACGCGCGTGACGCGGAGGTGCGCGGGGTCATGGCACGCATCGCCGAGGACGAGACCCGGCACGCCGAGCTGTCCTGGGCCATCGATCGCTGGGCACGGGAGCAGCTCCCCGCCTCCGAGCGCGAGGCCCTGCGCGAGGCTCAGCGTGAGGCCATCGCGACGCTGCGCGAAGAGGTGGCCGTGCCACTGGACGCCGCACTCGTCACGGAGGCCGGTATGCCCACGCCGGAGGTCGCCGCGTCCCTGGTGGACTCGCTCGCGCGAGAGCTTTGGGCCTGAGGCCTCGTGGTAGCGTCGGCGCTCGATTCCCCATCCAACGGATTCCCTCATGCGCCGATTCTTCCGGGTGATGAGCGCAGCGCTCATCCTCGCTCCGGTGATGTCCGTACCCTGTCGCGCGGACGCCGCCTCTCCTGAGGAGGGCGTCCCCATCACCCTCGGGGCGAAGTACACCCTGCACTCCAAACTCCTCGAAGAGGAACGCGGCTTCCTCGTCTACCTGCCGCCTGGGTACGAGAGCTCTTCCGAACGCTATCCCGTCCTCTACCTCCTGGATGGCGATGCGCACTTCCACCACGCCACCGGCGTCGTGCAGTTTCTCGCGGGGAACTCGCACATCCCCCGGATGATCGTGGTGGGGGTGTCGAACACGGCCCGCCTGAGGGATTTCACCCCGCCGGTGCAGGGCGACTTCCGGATGCCCGGGGACGACTCCACGCAGAGCGCCGCGGAGATGTTCCCCACCGCCGGAGGCGCGGAGAGGTTCCTGCGCTTCCTGGAGGAAGAGCTGGCCCCCCACATCGAGGCTCGCTACCGCACGCGCCCCTACCGCATCCTCGTGGGCCACTCGCTCGGTGGGCTCTTCGCCCTGCACACCTTGATGAACCACCCGCGCAGCTTCCACGCGTACATCGCCATCAGCCCGAGCCTGTGGTGGAACGATGGCGGGCTCGTGCGTGGCGCGGTGAAGGCCCTCGAGCGCCTACCTCCGCAGGAGCGCTTCCTCTACATGAGCATGGGGGACGAGGGGGACGGCATGCTGAAGCCCATCCAGCAGCTCGCGCGGACGCTCGAGCAGGCCCGTCCGGCGCGGCTGGCGTGGCACTACTCCTTCCTCAAGAACGAACAGCACGTCAGCACGCCCCACCGGACGCTCTACGACGGACTGGAGACGCTCTTCGCGGACATGCGGCTCACCGAGGCGATGGCGCGCGTGGGTGATTTGAAGAAGGTGGAGGCGAGCTACACCCGGATGTCGAAGCGGCTCGGTTTCGAGGTCCACCCGCCCGAGGACGCCCTCAATTTCATGGGGTACCAGCTGCTCAGGCGGGGGAAGACCGATGCCGCCATCTCCGTCTTCCGGCGCAACGTGGAGTGGCACGGTGGCTCGGCCAACGTCCATGACAGCCTGGGAGAGGCGCTGGAGTCCGCGGGCCAGCTGGAGGCGGCTCGAGACAGCTACAAGCGTGCCCTCGAGCTCGGTACCCAGGCTGGTAAGGCGAACCCCGCCTTCCAGCAGAACCTCGAGCGGGTGTCACGCAAGCTGGCGTCCACGGTGAAGTAGTCCGCACCCTCCAAAAAGGAAGAGGGTGCTCGCGGCACGGTGGCTCGCGGCACCCTCTCCTTGTCCCCTCCGGGAGGAGGAGGGGATGACTACTCGGCGATGTTGAACTCGGTGCGGCGGTTCTCCGCGCGTCCCTTCGCCGTCCCGTTGGTGGCGATCGGCTTCTCCTCACCGTAGCCGATGGCCTCCATGCGGCCCGGATCGATGCCGCGCTTGATGAGCTGCGCCATCACCGCATCCGCCCGCGACTGCGACAGCTTCAGGTTCGTCAGATCCTTGCCCAGCGAGTCCGTGTGGCCCTCGATGCGGAGCTTCTTGATGTTGGGCATGTCGCGCATCACCTGCGCCACGTCGTCGAGGATGGTGAAGCTCTCCTTGCCGATGATCTTCGAGGAGCCAGCCGCGAACTTGATCTGCTTCTTGATCTCGATCTTCTGCTTCTTGACGACGACCATCTTGTACTTCTTGGCGCACCCGCGCTCGTCCTTCACGCCGGGCTCTTCCGGGCACACGTCCACGCGATCCGGGATGCCGTCCTGGTCCGTGTCGGGATCCGGGCAGCCACGCATCTCCTTCGGGCCGGCCTGATCCGGGCACACGTCCATGCGGTCCGCCAGGCCGTCGCCGTCCTTGTCCTCGTCGGCGCAGCCACCGTTCTCCAACGGGCCGGCCTTCAGCGGGCAGCGATCCAGGCCATCCGGGATGCCATCGCCGTCATTATCGAGGTCCGGGCAGCCGTCCTCGTCCTGGAAGCCGTCCTTGTCCTCGGGCTCACCCGGGCACTTGTCCTGCGAGTCCTCGACACCGTCCCCGTCCTTGTCGGTGCGGGGGCAGCCCAGGTTCTGGATGGCGCCGGGGGCGTCGGGGCACTTGTCCGCGGTGTCGACGAGGCCGTCCTGGTCGTTGTCCGGATCCGGGCAGCCGTCCTCATCCTGGAAGCCGTCCTTGTCCTCGGGCTGGTCGCGGCACTTGTCCACGTTGTCGGTGACGCCGTCCCCGTCGCTGTCCCCGGGGGCATCCTCGGGGCAGCCCTGGTTGGAGAGCGGGCCGGGCGTCAGCGGGCACTTGTCGTTGCCGTCCAGCACCCCGTCCTTGTCGTTGTCCGTCTCGGGGCAGCCGTCCGAGTCCTCGAAGCCATCGCGATCCTCCGCGCGGTCCGGGCAGGGGTCATCCTTGTCGAAGATGCCGTCCCCGTCGGAGTCCCGCTCCTCGATCTGCACCACGACCTGCTGGGGCGACTTGGGGGTGATCTCCACCTGGGCCTGCTGGCTGGGATCCGTGGTGGGCGTGTCCGGCTTGTCCTTGACCAGGACCTTCTGGGGCGCGCAGCTCTTGGAGAGCTCCAGCGCCTTCTTGATGGCGGTCTCGGCGGAGCGGATGTGCACGGAGGCACGGTAGCTGGTGCCCTGGCTGAGCTCGCCGCGGGCGAAGTCGAGGTTGGCCTCGGCGGTGGCGAGCTCCACCGGGGCACAGCGCATGGCGCCACTGCGGCGGGCGCGCTCAATGTCGGCCTGGATGACCTCGGAGTCCGCGCGGACCTTGTTCCCGCTCACACAGGCGGCGGAGAGCAGGAGCAACGAGGAGGCGAAGAGACGTCGCATCGGTAGGGGGCTCTCGCGTCAGGGGTTGGGGCTGGGGGAGGTATCGTCGCCGTTGGCGTTGGCCATGGCCTTTTCACGGGCCTCGGCGGCGAAGCGTGCGGCCTTCTCGGCGAAGTCCACGCCGGCCTGGTAGTCGGAGTAGCTGACCTCCTCCCGGGCCTTGTGGATGTAGAGGTTGGCTGCGGTCCACTCGTAAGGGGCCAGCTTCGGGGCGCCGGCGGTGCGAGCCGCCTGAATCTGTACTTCGGCGTCCAGCAGGTGCGAGGTGGACTTCACGGGGCCGCATCCGGCGAGGGCTCCCGCCGCAGCCACCAAAACCAGGAGTCGCTTCATGGAAGGGGCCTCGGGATAAGGGCTGGAAGACACTAGGCCCGGTCGTATCAATCACGTCGGAGAGGGTCAAGAATCGGGCAGTCGTACAGCTCCGAGGGAGGGAGCGGGCCTGGCCGAGGTTTTGACAGCCCTGCTCGGGCCTTGTCATCGTGGCCGGCCGTGCGCAACCTGCCCGCCTGCCTGCTACTCGTCCTCGCACTGACCCTTCCGGCCGTGGCCGCCCCCCCCTCCGCCCAGAAGCGCGTGGCGCGCCAGGCGGAGACGCGTGGGCTCGTCCAGGAGGTCCTGAACGGGAGCCTCCCGGTGCCCACCGCCACCTCTCGCCTGCGCATCCTGCGTGAGGAGGCCTTCGCGGCGGGGCTCCTCATTGACGAGCTCCCCAGGATTTTGGAGCCCCGGAGGCTGCGGGACGTGACGGCGGTGCTGGCCGGGTTGGAGACGCGCGCGGCCGAGCCCACCCTTCTGCGGCTGAGCGGGCACGAGGACGGCCCAGTGCGCATGTACGCCGTCCAGGGCCTGGGCAAGCTGCGCAGCCAGCGGGTTGACGTGCTGCTGCCGCTGTTGGAGGACAAGTCGCTCGGGGTCCGCCGGGAGGTGGCGCGCGCCCTGGGTGCCACCCACAACCCCAAGGTGGGCAAGGCGCTCCTGAGCACGGCGCGCACCGAGTCGGATCCCCAGACGCGCGTCATGCTGCTGGAGGCGGTGGGGGCCTCGGGTGACAAGAAGCAGGCGCCGGCGCTGAAGGCCTTCCTCGACGACAGCTCGGAGAGCACCCGCTTCGCCGCCGCCCGCGGGCTGTGCCTGCTGGGCGCTCCCGAGGGCTTCGCCTTCGCGCGGAAGCTGCTGGCCTCGGAGGACAAGCTGGTGCGTCGCCAGGGCCTGGCCCTCTACGAAGGGGTGCCCGTGAAGCAGTCCCAGGCCGCGCTCCGGCCGCTGCTGGAGGACAAGGACAGGACGCTCGCGGCCGGCGCGGCCCGCGTCCTCTACCAGGGGGGCGACAAGACGATGATGTCGTGGCTGGTGCTCGCCTCGTGGAACGCCAAGGGCGAGGAGAAGCTCACCTACGAGAAGGAGCTGGAGACGCTCCACCTCGCGGACGACGAGCGCAAGGCCATCCTCCGGAAGGCAGGGATGGTGCAATGAAGGCCTTCGCCCTGATCTCCACGCTGCTCGCTCACACGCCCGCACTGGGGGCCTCTCCGGCCGTGGTCAAGCCCCGCACGCCCGTGCGCAACAAGGTTACGGAGCCGGTGGTGGTGTGGGCCTCGCTCAGCCCGCAGGAGCGCGCCGCCTTCATCACCGGAGCGGCGGCGCTTCCGCTGACGGATCGGCTTCTGCGCGTGAGTGAGCGCTTCCTGGGGACGCCTTACGTCCACTCTCCGCTCGGGGAGGGGAGTGGGGTGGATCCGGACCCGACCTTCCGGCTGGACGCGGTGGACTGCCTCACCTTCGTGGAGCAGGCGCTGGCCATGAGCATGGCCCACTCGGAGACGGAGGTGCCGGGGATCCTCGAGCGCCTGCGCTACGCGAGCACTCCCACCTATGAGGATCGCAACCACCTGATGGAGGCCCAGTGGTTGCCCAACAACCAGCGCAAGGGCTTCCTGGTGGACGTGACGCGGCGCTATGGCGGCGCGGACACGGTGCGCGTGCAGAAGACGCTCACCGCGCTCACCTGGACGTCGCGCTCCTCGTTGGCGCTGGGGTTGCCCAAGGCGCATCAGCCGCGGGGTACCTACAGCCTCGACATGATTCCGTTGGATCGGGTGCTGGAGCACGCGCGTCAGGTGCCCTCGGGCACCATCCTCGTGGTGCTGCGGGAAGATCTGCCGCTGAAGGCCACCCGGGTGACGCACCTGGGCTTCGTGGTGCAGAAGGGCAAGCGCACCTGGTTGCGCCATGCGCGGCGCGGTGCGGACGGTAACGGCCGGGTGGTGGACGAGGACCTGGAGACGTTCCTCGCGCGCAACGCGAAGTACGACAAGTGGAGAGTCTCCGGCGTGAGCCTCTACGAGCCGCACCAGCCCGATTCGAGCGGTGGCGAGCTCGTGCGCTCCCCGTAGCCAGCTTGCCTGCATGCTGCCCAGGCATCCGAGAAAGCCCCCCGGCGGAGGCCTGGGGGGCGGTGCTCTCGTGGTGAATTAGAGGGAGCTGGACGGTGGGGCGCTGCCCTCCGTCTCTCGCTCCTCCTCCTCGGCGGCGCGGGCGGCCTCCTCGGCGGTGGCGTCTAACTCCGCCTTCTCCCGGGCCAGCAGCTGGGTGGCGCGCTCCAGGAACTCCTCGCCCACCATGATCTCCCACCAGGGCTCCAGGGTGCCGGTGGTGAGTACATCCACGGTGCCGGTGCGACGCGGCCGGATGAACACGGGGATACGCTCGAGTTGAAGCAGGCGGGCGTAGTCCTCCGCGGTGAACGGATCATCCGCGGTGGCCGCTCGGACGAACTTGCGGGTGTCTCCCTCTCCGGGTGGGGCGACGTTGCGCTGGCGCATGGTCTCCGCGTCGACCAGCGTGCTGCCAGGACAGTCCGCGCACTCCTTCACCCCATCCTGGTATTCGGAACCGCACTGCATGCAGTACTTCATCGTGCCTCCCTCCAGGAACAACACCCTGGCAACCGAGCACGAAGTTAGCACGTCCCTGCTTCAGTGCTTGGCTGCTTCCCCCAGGCTCCCCACAGCGGCTGACAGCCGTTCGACATCAATGGGCTTGCGGAGCACCACGTCACAGCTGCTGGAATCCACGTTCGTATAGCCGGACACGAGGATGACGCCTGCCTTGGGCTGTCGGTGCTTCACTTCCTGTGCGAGTGCCGTGCCGCACATTCCGGGCAGTGACTCGTCCGTGACCACCACATCCGGGTGGTCTGCCTCGAAGGCCTGTAGCCCCGAGACGCCGTCCGCTGCCGTAATGACGTCAAAGTCGAGCTCGAGCAGCTCCGCGAGGAGCTCACGGCTATCGCCATCATCCTCGACCAGCAGCACCTTGATTCGCTCTCCCATGCGAGTGGGCAACCCGGGAGCGACGACAAAACGTCCGCGCCGGCCGTGCACTCCGTCCCTTGGCAGGCAAGCGAACGAGGCGGCATGCGCGATGACCGCTCACCGAATGTCACCGGGCTGTCCATTTTGAGGGACCAAGGGAGGTGACGCCATGAAGGTGTTGCTGCGAGGAGTCCACCTGGATTTGACGGATTCGCTTCGGGATTACGCCAACGAGCATCTGGTGGAGCCCATCCGCAAGTACATCGACGACGAGGCGAGCGAGATCGAGATCGCCTTGGTGGACATCAACGGAACCAAGGGGGGCGTGGACCAGGAGTGTCGGGTGACCGTGCGGATGCCTGGCTTCGCGGGCATTCACATCACGGAGACGGCGGAGACCATGTTCCAGGCGATCGACGCGATGCGTGATCGTCTCGAGAAGACCATCAAGCGCACAGTGGAGAAGCGGCGGGAGGCGAGCAGCCAGGGTCTTCCCGACGATGTGCGCTTCTAGCACGTAAGCAGAGCCCGGACCCCTTGCCTGGTGTCCGGGCTCCCGGGCGGACCTCGTCCGATTCTTGCTGGCCCCGAGCGGTGGACGCTATAAGCGGGACCCTTCACCCCGGGCTAAAGGTCGGCGATGGTCCGCTTCAAGTTCTTCCTCTTCGCGCTCCTGGTCCTCGGACTGGGCTTGGCTCATCTCCCCCTGGTTTCCGGACCGCTGAGTGTCCGGGCCACGGAGGGAGCATCCGCGCCCGCCACGGCGGCCATCTCCGAGGTGGCTCGCTCCCTGGTGGCGCGGCGGCTCGCCGTGCAGGGCGTGGCGCTGAAGCTGGCGGCCAGCCCCGATGTGGCCGCCGCCGTCCACCCCGAGGTGGTGGTGCTGCCCAAGGGCAAGGGCCTCCGCATCGTGGAGCCGCCCACGGGCCAGCGCTTCTCCGGCCTGCGCTCCGCCGCGAAGGAGTTGGTGCCCGAGTCCCTCAAGGGCTCGCTCATCCTCGCGCTCGCCACGAACGAGGGCTCGCTGTACGCGCGCGCCGACGGAGAGCCCGCCTCGGACGAGCAGGTCGACGTGAAGGCGTTGAAGGAGGCGGGGAACGAGGGGGTGGTGGTGGACGCCTTCGACGCGCCCCATGTCTTCTACTCCGTGCCGGTGTTGTGGAGTGCGGAGGGTGGGCGCCCGCAGGTGGTGGCGACCCTCGTGGTGGGCGCCCCCCTGGTGGAGGACAAGGTGCTGCAGTCCGCGGCCCTGTCGTCCGGCGTTGCCGCGCTCGCGCTGGTGAAGGGTGACAAGGTGCTGGGTACCGCCGGCTCGGCTCCGAAGCTCGCCGACGAGGGCCTCAAGAAGCTGTCCGCGGGCCAGTCCGGCCGCGTGGTGCAGCGTGGCAGCGTGCGCGGGTGGCTCCCCCAGGTGCCGCAGGTGAAGCTGCCCGTGCTCACCCACCTCGATGACACTCGGGGTGGCGATGCTCCGCTCGCGGTGGGCTCGCGCCGGGCGCTCGAGGGGGGCCTCGAGGTTGTGGCCGTGGTCAGCCTGCTGCCCTTCATGACGGCGCTGGCGGACTACCAGCAGATCGCCCTCTTCGGGTTGATGTGCCTGCTGGGCTTCTCCCTGGTGTGGACGCTGGTGATGGGCTCGAGCCGCGGTGCCGCTCCGGCCCAGGCGCCCGCGAAGGAGAAGAAGGACAAGAAGAAGAAGGGCAAGAAGGGCGAGGAGGAGGCCGAGGCCCCGGCGCCCGCTCCCGTGGCCGCGGCGCCGCTGCCCGTGGCGCCCGTGCAGGAGCCGCCCGTCCCCAGCCCGGATGACTTCCCCTTCCCGGCGTCTCCCGCTCCCACGCGGGCTGTTCCGGACTCTGACTTCCCGTTCCCGCCGCCTCCGGTGCCGGGCGTGGACTCGTTCGCGGCGCCTCCGGCTTCGGGCGGAGATGCCTTCCCGTTCCCGCCGCCTCCGGCTCCGGGCGCGGACCCGTATGGGTCGCCCACGGTTCCGGGCAAGGATCCGTTCGCCGGGCGGGCCTCGGCGGGGGATTCCTTCCCCTTCCCCTCGTCCGACTCGAGCGTCGGTGTGGCCACGGCGGCGCCGCGCGGCGCGTTCGCCTTCGAGGATCAGCCGACGGCGGCCTACTCGCTGAAGCAGGCGGCGGATCCCTTCGCCGCCGCCGCCGCGCAGGCGGGCCTCCCGCCCTCGGGCTTCGGTGCGGAGCCGGCTCCCGAGACGACGCGCGTGGCCGCGATCCCTCAGGAGTTGCTCGCGCGCTCGGCCCGTCCCAACACGGCCGAGGTCCCGCTCCCGGCGCCGGGTCACCCGGGCGTGGCCGCTCCCTCCTCCGCGCCTACGCCTGTCATGGGCACGCAGATGCAGGGCGTCCTGTCCGAGGAGAGCCACTTCCAGGAGGTCTTCCGCGAGTTTGTAGCCACGCGGGATCAGTGCGGTGAGCCCAACGACGGCCTGACGTACGACAAGTTCGTGGCCAAGCTGCGCAAGAACAAGGAGCAGCTCGTCCAGAAGTACGCCTGCAAGACGGTGCGCTTCCAGGTCTACGTGAAGGAGGGCAAGGCCGCCCTCAAGGCCACGCCCGTCAAGGACTGACGCGCGCGACACGGACACTGTCGTCCAGAGGGCTCCAGGTCTCCAAGACCTGGGGCCCTCGTGCTTTTTCCTGTTAGCTCTGGCGCCTCGCTCTCGAGGAGGAAGCACATGAAGGTTGGCTTCATCGGTCTGGGGAACATGGGCCACGCCATGGCGAGGAACCTGCGCGCGGCGGGGCATGAGCTCGCGGTCTTCAACCGCACGCGAGAGAAGGCGGAGACGCTGCGCCAGCAGGGCGCTCGGGTCGCGGACTCGCCCGCGGATGCGGCGCGCGGGGCGGAGCTCGTCTTCTCCATGCTCGCGGATGACCCCGCGGTGGAGGAGGTTGTCTTTGGTGGGTCGGGTCTGCTGGCCGGGCTGGGGCAGGGTGCCATCCACGTCTCGTCGAGCACCATCTCCGTGGCGCTCTCGGAGCGTCTGGCCGAGGCGCATGCGAAGGCCGGGCAGGGGTACGTGTCGGCGCCGGTGTTCGGCAGGCCAGATGCGGCGGAGGCGAAGCAGCTCTGGGTACTGGCCGCGGGTGCGCGGGCCGATGTGGAGCGATGCCGTCCCTTGCTGGAGGCGCTCGGGCGCGGGCTCACGGTGCTAGGGGAGAAGGCGTCCGCGGCGAACGTGGTGAAGCTATCGGGCAACTTCCTGATCGCCTCGATGATGGAGGCGCTCGGCGAGTCGTTCGCGCTCACGCGCAAGTCCGGCATCGAGCCGAAGGTGTTCCTGGAGGTGTTCCAGTCCGTGTTCGCGCGCTCGCCCATCTTCGAGCGCTACGCGACGTTGATCGCCCAGGAGCAGTACGTGCCGGCGGGCTTCAAGCTGCGGCTGGGGCTCAAGGACGTGAAGCTGGCGCTGCAGGCCGGCGACTCCCTGTCGGTGCCGATGCCGCTGGCCAGTCTCCTGCGCGACCACTTCCTCGAGGGCGTGGCCCGAGGGAAGGGCGATATCGATTGGTCGGCCCTCGGGGCGCTGGCGGCGGAACGGGCGGGCCTCGACGAGAAGTCAAGGGGGTGATCCGCCGCTCGATTTCCGAGAAACAAGAAAAATCGCCTGAAACTGCATGAAGGTAAGGAAGCCACGCCTTTTTCGCGCAACTTTTGGCCGTTTTGGGCGACAATGATCCTGAGAACCGAATTTCGCCATCCTTCCGGTCTTCCCCCGAATCGCCGGACCGGGATGGCTCAGCTGGTGGGAGAGAGCCATGGGGTCGAACATCAACAGGGCGAACAACACCCTTTCCCCTCTTGCGATCGAGGCCTTCCGGAAGGCACTGACGGAAGAAATCCAGAAGGTTCGCTGGAAGGACGCCAAGGTCGTCGATCAGCTCAATCCGGAGGGCGCCACTCCCGAGACCTACCGCAACGGCGTCTACAACTGCGCGGGAGCGGTGGCCGCGACGGTGGCGCGCGCGCTGGGGACGAGGCAGGACCAAACGGACGCGGACCTCATCAACGACCTGTCGCGGGATCGCACGTCGAGCAAGGGCACCACCGCCGCGGACATGACCTCCATGCTGAAGGAAGTGGGGGCCAAGGTCGACGGCAAGGTCATCACCGGGCGCTACACGGACAACCGGCTGGATTCGCTCCTGGCCAAGGGTGACAAGGTCGTCGCCCAGGTGGGCGTGCGCAACGAGAGCACCGGCAAGTACGACCCGCACTACGTCCTCATCGACGGCAAGGACAAGAAGGGCAACTACATCATCAAGGACCCGCTCAAGGGCACCTACTCGGCGACCGCGCAGCAGTTGCGCTCGGCCGTCAATCACGCGCCGGGTGCCGGAGGCGTACTCATCCCCATCAAGCCGGCCGATGAGGGCGTCGCCAAGGCGGCGGAGAAGTCCGCGAAGGAGGTCAAGGAGGCCAAGGCCCCGGTTACCCCCGATCCCTTCAAGACCGATGAGAGCAAGGTGGCGGGGAAGGACACGACCTTCAAGCCGTACCTGACGGACAGCTACCAGGACTACACGCCCCCGGCCCCCGTCGAGCTCAAACCGCAGGACACTTCCGACTTCAAGCCCCAGGTGCCGACGGTGAACGAGGCGCCTCAGAAGGTCACCCCCGGGACGGCTCCCGAGAGCTACGCGCAGTCCGTGCTGGGCTTGCTGAACAGCGAGGACCTGGGGGTGAAGGAGCTGGGACAGGAGCTGTACTCGGACCTCAAGACGAGCGCCAACCCCGTGGACAAGAGGGCCGACGAGGTGATCTCGGAGCAGTTCGCCAAGCAGCCGGGCATCGGCCAGAAGGTGAAGTACAACGGCTACGGTGACTGACGTGCCCCCGTGAGCGAGTCGGTCTAGAGTTCTCCCCATGTCTCGCTCATGGCCCCCAGAAGGTAGAGATTCCGAGCAGCACGAGGAGACGGAGGAGACCCAACCCCTGACTCCCGCGCCGCCGGTACGGGAAGCCACGCTCGCCGCGAGCCCGCGTGCGAGGCAGGCCCGGACTCCGTATCCGATGGACGGTGAGGCCTCGCAGTCGGGTGAGTTGCTCCGGGGCGCGCGCGTCGATCGCTACGTCGTCCTCAAGCCCGTGGGCGAAGGCGGCATGGGCGTGGTGTATGCCGCCTATGATCCAGAGCTGGATCGCAAGGTGGCGCTCAAGCTCCTGCGCCTGGAGACAAGCGATGTGGAGGGCGGACGGGCCCGGCTGCTGCGCGAGGCGCAGGCCATGGCGCGTGTCTCGCACCCCAACGTGTGCTCCGTGTACGACGTGGGGACGTTCGGCGAGCAGGTCTTCATCGCCATGGAGTTCATCTCCGGCTCCACGCTGCACCAGTGGATGAAGCAGGAGCACTCGTGGCGGGACATCCTGCGGGTGTTCCTCCAGGCGGGCCGGGGGCTCGAGGCGGCGCACGCGGTGGGGCTGGTGCACCGCGACTTCAAGCCGGCCAACGTGCTGCTCGGCAAGGGCGAGCGCGTCTATGTGACGGACTTCGGCCTGGCCCGGCTGGTGTCTTCCCCCGAGGAGGATGCTGCCACCGTCGCGCTGGCGCCGTCGCCAGGCTCCATGTCCGGGAGCATTCCCACTGTCGCCGCGTCCGTGACCCAAGCCGGGGTGGTGGTGGGAACGCCCAACTACATGCCTCCCGAGCAATACCTCGGGAAGACGCCGGACGCGCGCTCGGACCAGTTCAGCTTCTGCGCGGCGCTCTTCTGGGCGCTCTATCGCAAGCGCCCCTTCGAGCCCACGCAGGTGGCCAAGGCCGCCGAGATGCTGGGCGACCACACCACGGCTCCGCGCTCGCTGACCTCTCGGGTGCGTGGGGGCACGGAGCTGCAGGGCGTCATCCAAGAGCCTCCCTCCAACACCAAGGTGCCTGCCTGGGTGCGGCGCGCGGTGCTCAAGGGGCTGTCGCTTCACGCGGATGATCGCTTCGGCTCCATGACGGAGCTGCTGGCGGCGCTGTCACAGGAGCCTCGGCGGGCGGCGAGGCGGCAGGGGTTGGTGGTGACGGCAGGCCTGGTGCTCGCAGGAGTTGCCGCCGCGGGTGTGCAGTTTCATCAGCAGAGCCAGGTGTGCGCCGGGTCGGAGCAGCTCATGGCCCAGGTGTGGAACCTGGACGTGCGGCGCAAGGTGGAGACGGCCTTCTCGGCGACGGGCCGCGCCTTTGCGCCGGAGTTAGCCCAGAGCGTAAGCCGGGCGCTCGACGCGTACGCGGGCGAGTGGGTGCGCCAGCACACCGCGGCATGCGAGGCCACGCGGGTGCGTGGCGTGCAGACCGAGGAGCTGCTGTCGCTCCAGGTGGTGTGCCTGGAGCGGCACCGCCAGGACTTCCAGGCGCTGACCCACCTGCTCACGGAGGCGGATCGGAAGCTGATGGAGCGCTCGGTGGACGCGGTCAACGGCCTGCCCTCGCCTCAGGAGTGTCAGGACATCGTCTCGCTGTCCACCCAGGTGGGCCTGCCGGCGGATCCGGCCGTGCGTGGACAGATTGAGCAGCTCGGCAAGGAGCTGTCCGAGGCAAAGGCGCTCGGCAGAGCCGGGCGCTACAAGGACGCGCTGCGCCGGGCCAAGGAGCTCGAGCCCAAGGTGGTGAGCACCGGCTACCTGCCGCTCCAGGCCGAGCTGCGCGCCAGCCTGGGGTGGTACCAGCAGCTCACGGGCGATCCCGACGCCGGGGCAACCCAGGTGGAGCAGGCGCTCAACGACGCGGAGGCGGGGAGGGCGGATCGCCTGAAGGTCGAGGCCCTCAACCGGTTGGTGTTCATCCGCGGCATTCAGGGTCACCAGGAGCAGGCGGAGCAGTGGGCCCGGCTGTCGGGCTCGGTGCTGAGCCGCTTGGGGGGAGATACGCGCCTGGCCAGCGAGCTCGAGGGCAACCTGGGCAACGTGGCTCTGCGGCAGGGCAACTACGCCGAGGCCAAGCGCCACTTCGAGAAGACGCGCGAGCTGCAGCAGAAGGTGCTGGCGCCGGAAGATCCCCGGCAGATGAAGACGACGTACAACCTGGGGGTGGCCGCCCTGATGCTGCACGAGCGCGAGCGCGCGCTGGAGCTGCTGACCGAGGCGCTCGGACGGATGGAGTCCACCCTGGGCGAGGGCCATCCTCAGGTGGCGGACTGCCACTCCATGCTCGCCTGGGCGAACCGGGAGCTGGGGCGCCCGGAGCCGTCGTTGAAGCACGCGCAGGCGGCGGTGGCCATTCAGAAGGCCTCGTTCGGTGAGGAGCACCCGGCCGTGGCGGATGCGCTGGATGCCGTGGGGATGAGCCTCATCGCCCTCAAGCGCTACGACGAGGCGCGGAAGACCTTCGAGACCGCGCTGGCGATGAAGGAGACGGCCCTGGGGGCAGACAGCCCGGACCTGTCCTTCTCGTACGATGGCATCGGCCAGGCGTTGCTGGCGGCGAACCGCGCGGAGGAGGCCATCGCTCCGCTGGAGAAGGCGCTCGCCTTCGAGGACGTGGAGCCGGAGCCGCTGGCGGAGAGTGGCTTCGCGCTGGCGCGGGCGCTCTGGCAGGCAGGGAAGGATCCCCTCCAGGCCCACACCGTGGCCGCCAAGGCTCGCGAGCGCTTCGCCCAGGTGGGCAAGCAGGAGCGCGTGGCCGAGGTGGACGCGTGGGTCCAGTCCCATCCCGTGCCCGAGGAGAAGCCGACGCGTTCGCGAGCCAAGGCCTCGGCCCAGACGCGGAAGAAGGGCCCGGGGCGCCTCGCACGCCCGTAGGCGCGTGTCCCCGGAAGAGGAAGAGCGCCGCCTCCGTCTCCGGAAGCGGCGCTCCTCAGGTCACTTCACGGCGGTGACGACCCCGGCGCCGATCGTCTTCCCACCCTCACGGATGGCGAAGCGCATGCCGGGCTCCACACCAATGGGGTGGAGCAGGCGGAAGCCCACCTGGGCCCTGCCCCCTGGCTGCACGAGCCCCTCGCCCATCACCTCGATCGTCCCCGTCACGTCCGTACTCCCGAAGAAGAACTGCGGCGTGTACCCGGTGCCGAACGCCGTGTGGCGGCCCCCCTCGTTGGCGGAGAGCACGTACAGCTCGGCCTCCCCGGCCTTGTGCGGGTGGATGGAGCCCGGAGCGCAGAGCACCTGGCCGCGAGCCACCTCCTCACGCTTGAGACCGCGCAACAGCAACCCCACGTTCTCCCCCGCGCGAGCCTCCACCTGCTGACGGTGGAAGGACTCGATGCTGGTGACCACCACCTCCCGCGTGTCCGGGCCGCTCGCCCCCACCAACTCCACCGCCGCCCCCGCCGTGAGCACCCCGCGCTGGATGCGGCCCGTCACCACCGTGCCTCGCCCCGAGATGGTGAAGACGTCCTCGATGGGCATCAGGAACGGCGAGGTGTAGTCCCGCACCGGATCCGGAATGTGCCTGTCGAGCGCGTCCACCAGCTCCCGGATGCACCGGGTGGCCTCGTCCTGCACGCGCCCGGCCGTGACGGCCTCGAGCGCCTTGAGGGCCGAGCCCTTCACCATCGGCACGTCCGTGTAGCCGTGAGCCGCCAGCAACTCCTGCGTCTCCAGCTCCACCAGCCCGAGCAGCTCCGGGTCCGCCACGTCCACCTTGTTGATGAACACGACCATGCGCTCCACGCCTACCTGGCGGGCCAGGAGGATGTGCTCACGCGTCTGCGGCTGTGGCCCCTGCGAGCCGTCCACCAGCAGGATGGCGCCATCCATCTGCGAGGCGCCGGTGATCATGTTCTTCACGTAGTCCGCGTGACCGGGACAGTCGATATGGGCGTAGTGACGCGTGGCCGACTCGTACTCGACGTGGGTGATGTTGATGGTGATGCCGCGAGCCTTCTCCTCCGGCGCGCTGTCGATCTGGTCGTAGCCGAGACCCTTGCCGCCATGCAGCGCGGCCATCACCTGGGTGAGGGCGGCGGTGAGGGTCGTCTTTCCGTGGTCTACGTGGCCGATGGTGCCAACGTTGACGTGCGTCTTGGTGGTGCCCATGGGAGTGCTCCTGGTTGTGGGCCGGGCCGGCCCGGTTGAAGGCGCTGGAAAAAGAAAAACCCCTCGAGCCACGCGGGCCCGAGGGGTCGGACGGGGAAGTCCCTGACGGACTCAGCCGGTCAGAGCGCCTCCTCGCGCCGCACACGCGAGCCTCGCGACGAGCGGGTCGTCGCTGAGACTGAGACTGATGACGTGGGCGCGAGGGAGGTCATGGCCGTCGAAAGGAAAATGAGTTCAGGAGCATGGACGCACCGGGCCGTCGAAACTGACACCCACCGAGCGAGTGGGCGGTTGGCCTCGGGGGGGTGTCACGCTTTTGGGGCAGCGGCCTATAAGGGACGTGGCGGGCACGGAGCCCGTCCCCCGAGGACACGATGCGGGTGGAGAACGGCGAGCGGGAGCAACTCCGGCGGTGGATGGCGCGGCTCGCCGAGGGAGATCGTGAGGCCTTCACGCCGGCCTTCGTCTGCCTCCAGCCGCTCCTTGAGCGCTTCTGCGCGCGGCTGTTGCCGTGCCGAGAGGATGCCGAGGACGCGGCCCAGACGGCGCTGCTGAAGGTGTTCTCCCGGGCCTCGGAGTACGACGCGACGCGCGAGGTGCTGCCCTGGGTGTTGGGCATCGCCGCGTACGAGTGCCGCACCGTGCTCAAGGCGCGGATGCGCCGGCGCGAGGCCCCCGAGCTGGAGGGCGTGGAGGTGGATGATGGGGCGCCGGGCCCCGAGGCGCGGCTGCTCGCGGAGGACCTGCGGCGCGCGCTAGCGGAGGTGATGGGCGGATTGCGGCCGGAGGATGTGGAGACCCTGGCGGCGGCCATGGGAGAGCGGGAACGGCCCGCGATTCCTGGCGCCACGTTCCGGAAGCGGCTCGAGCGGGCGCTCGGGCGGCTCCGCGAGGCATGGAGGATGCGGCATGGTGTCGAGTGACGGGGTGAGCCTCCAACGGCGTGCGCGTTGGGCCTATGAGTGGGGCCGGCTGCGAGCCGCGGTGCCCGGGGCAATGCCCGCGGTGGGGCTGACCTTCCTGGTGCTGCTGCTCGAGCACCGCCTGAAACCCTCCGTGTTGCTCGTAGGGGGCTTGTTGGTGCTGGGGTGCCTCGGCCTGGGCTGGTGGGGGCGCCAGTGGGGCCGGGCGGTGGCTCCGGGGCTGCTCGCGGGGCTCATCCCGTTGCTGCTCCCGTTCCTGGTCCGAGGGGCCGGGCATGTTTGTTACAGCAGTGGGTGCCGAGCCTTCTGCTTGATGACGTGCGTGGTTGGAGGGCTCGCCGCAGGGGCCTTCCTCTCGTTGGCTTCCCTCCGGATTCAAGAGGGGCGTGAGCGCTTCATCCTGACCTCGGGTGCGGTGGCCTCGCTCTGCGGTGCCCTGAGCTGCATCCTCTACGGCCTGAGTGGAGTGCTTGGGCTGGTGGCCGGTCTGGCCCTCGTCTCGACTCCCGTGCTCATCCTGCGCCGCGCCTGAGGCGCCGTCCCGCCTCGGCGCGAAGGGCACTCGCCTTCACCTCACCTCTCGTCGTTCCCACCAGCCCGGGCCTGTTCCCGGGCAGAAAGGCCTCCTCATGTCTGCGTTCCTATCCCTTCCCCTCGCAATGCTGCTCCACGCGGCTCCCTCGGCCGCCCCCGAGCCCGTACTCTTCGCCCCGGGCGTGGTGTCCACGGGCCAGGAGGAGTTCGGCGCCAGCTTCTCGCCGGATGGGCGCACGGTGGTGTTCAACCGAGCGGACCCCACGCGCTTCAAGTTTCAGTTGTTGATGGTCTCGCAGTGGAGGGATGGCCGTTGGACGGAGCCCGAGGTGTTGCCCTTCTCGGGCCGCTACCGAGACATCGATCCCACCTTCTCGCCGGATGGTAAACGGCTCTTCTTCGCCTCCGTGCGGCCTCAGTCCGCGAGCGAGGAGGTGCACGCGGACTTCGACATCTGGTTCGTGGAGCGCACCGAGAAGGGCTGGGGGACACCGCGGCTGGCCGAGGGGCTCAACACACCTGAGGCCGAAACGAATACCTCGGTGACGCGCGAGGGGGCTGTCTACGTGACGCGCAGCCCGAAGGAGGGCAAGCGGCGCATCTACCGGCATGCGCCTCGGGGCGACGGGTGGGCACCGGGCGAGCCGCTGCCGGAGGTCATCAACTCGGGCCATGGGGATGGCAACCACTTCGTGGACGCGGACGAGCGCTACCTCGTCTTCTCCTCGCAGCGGCCGGGCGGACTGTCACTGGACGGGTTCGACCTGTACGTCAGCGAACGGACGGGAGGGCAGTGGGGAACGCCGCGTAACCTCGGTCCCGCTGTCAACCGCACCGATGGGGCGCTCACTCCCACGGTGGTGTCTGCGAGGGGGACGCTGCTCTATGCCCAGCGGCGGCCCTTCCTCACCACGCCCCCCGCGCGCCCGCTGACCACGAAGGAGTTCACCACCCGGCTGAACTCGCCCGGCAATGGCAATGGTGACTTCTACGAAGTGCCGCTCACTGCCGTGGGGCTGCCGGCACCCGGGAAGTAGCACGTGTGCTAAGGCCATGGATGAACCACACCGAGCGGAGGCTCGCCGTGTCGACATGCGTGGCCGTGCGGTGGCTGTTGGTGCTCCTGTTCCTGCTCCCCACAGTGGCTCGGGCCGGAGAGGGTAGGCACTGGGATGTTCCCACCCGGGCGGCGGCGCGGAACCCCTGGGAGCTGAGGCTCGTGCAGGAGCCGATTGTGGGCGCACCGAGGCTCGTGCCGGATGTCGTGCAGGTGCCGCCCCTCGAGCATCCCCTGTGGCAACGGCTGCTCGTCGAGGGCGTGGCGGGCGTGGGGACAGGTTTGGTGGGAGCCCTCGTGGGTGTGGGGACGTTCATGCTGGGGAGCGGACTCCACCTCCTCGAGCCCGAGGACGGCCTGACGGTATTGCCCTTCGCGCTGGCGGGCATGGCCGTCGGCTTCCCCCTGGGCGTCTGGTGGGGCGGCGAGCTGATGATGGGAAACGGGAGCCTGCTCGCGACACTCGGGGGCTACGCCGTGGGGGGGCTCGCGGCGGTGGGGTTGTGGGCGCTCTCGGAGCCTGCGAGTCAACCACGCTCCAGCCTCCTCAAGGGGGTGGCCATCCCCCTGCCGGTGGTGGGCGCCTTCCTCGGGTACGAGGTCTCCTCTGGCCTCCGGAAGAAGGTGAAGGGGCTCGAGGTGCAACCCGCTGTCATCATGTCTTCGGAGCGCCAGGCGCTGGTGTTGGCCGGCCGATTCTGAAAGCTCGCGCTCGCGCCGAGTGGTTCTCTCCGTCATGGCGTGGTACCCCCGTGCCGTGAGCGACACCTTCGAGCAGCTCGGTCTGTCCCCGGAGTCCCTTGAGGCGCTGCGCCGCGCTCGGTTCGAGCGACCCACGCCCATCCAGGCGCGGGCCATTCCCCCGGCGCTCGCGGGCAAGGACGTCATCGGCTGTGCAGCCACGGGGACGGGGAAGACGGCGGCGTACGTGCTGCCCCTGGTGGAGCGGTTCGCCGGCCGGAAGGGGACGCTGGGGTTGGTGTTGGCGCCCACCCGCGAGCTGGTGCAGCAGATCGCCGGGCCGGTGGAGTTCTTCGGCGGGCCGCGCGGTGTCTCGCACGCGGTGGTCATCGGCGGCGAGGACATGGCGGCACAGGCCGAGGCGCTGAAGCGGCGGCCCACCCTGGTGCTGGCCACCCCGGGCCGGCTGGTGGATCTGCTGGAGTCGAGGGTTGCGTCGTTTCCACAGCTGGAAGCGCTGGTGCTCGACGAGGCGGACCGGATGCTGGACATGGGCTTTCAGCCGCAGCTCGAGGCCATCCTCGCGACGCTGCCCCGCCGTCGGCAGACGCTGCTGTTCTCCGCGACGCTGGGCCCGGACGTGAGCCGCTTCGCCCGCGAGGAGCTGCACCGGCCGGTGCGTGTGGAGGTGACGCGCAGTGGGACTCCGGCCGAGCGCGCCGAGCAACGGCTGTACGTGGTGAAGCCCGAGGAGAAGTCGGCGCTGCTGCTCACGCTGCTGGCGCGTGACGAGGCGACGGCACTTGTCTTCACTCGGACGAAGGAGCGGGCGGATAAGGTGCACCGGGCGCTGGAGCGAGCGGGGTACCGCAGTGGGGTGCTGCACGCGGACCGGACGCAGAACGAGCGCAACCAGACGATGAAGGCCTTCCGCGAGGGCAAGTACCGGTGCCTGGTGGCCACGGACATCGCGGCGCGAGGGCTGGACGTGGAGGACGTGGGGCACGTCATCAACTACGACCTGCCACACGTGCCGGAGGACTACGTGCACCGCATTGGCCGCACGGCGCGGGCCTCTGCGAGTGGCGTGGCCTCGACGTTCGCGACGGCGAAGGATCGGCAGATGGTCGAGCAGATCGAGAAGCTCATGCGGGGCGGGATTCCCCGCGTGACGGTGCCGCGCGAGGACCCTGTCTTCCAGGCGGAGTGGGAGCGCCACCAGGCGGCCCAGCGCGACCCAGGCCCGCCGCAGAAGGACCACGGCGTCTCGAAGAAGGCTCCCGGGCAGGCTCCGGGGCGGCATGCGCGGACGCACGGGAAGGGCCCGCGCTTGGGCAAGACGAAGGAGTGATGCTCCGTCCTGATGGGAGGTTCGTTAGAGGAGCTGTTATTGCTCGCGAGGGAGGGACAGGGTGAAGCAGGCGCCCTGGCCGGGCTCGCCGCTCACGTCCAGCTTGCCGCCGTGCTCCTGAAGGATGCGCGCGGCAATCGCCAGTCCCAGCCCCGTGCCGCCGTCCTTCGTCGTGAAGTAGGGCTCGAAGATGCGCGCCCGATGCTCGGGTGGAATCCCCGGGCCGCTGTCCTGTACCTCCACCACCGCCTCCCGCTCGTCGCCTCGCACGCGCACGCGCAGGTCCCCGCCTCCCTTCGCCATCGCCTCCTCGGCGTTCTTCACCAGGTTCACCAGCACCTGAGTGAGCTGGTCCCGGTCCGCTTTCGCCACCACTCCCGATTGCACCTCGGAGTGGATGCGGATTCCCGGGGGAGGTGTGGCGTAGAGCGACAGCACGCTCTGCGCAAGCTCCCCCAGGTCCACCGGCTCCAGTTGCGGCTTGGGCAGGCGCGCGAAGCGGCTGAACTCGTCGACGATCCGCCGCAGCCGATCCACCTCTTCCAGGATGACGCCCGCGCTGTCCCGGAAGAGCGCGGGGAAGCGCGCGTCCTGCGCGTCCTGCACCGCCATCAGCGTCTCCAGTGACATGCGGATGGGCGTCAGCGGGTTCTTGATTTCATGTGCCAACCGCCTCGCCACCTCCTGCCACGCGGCGACTCGCTCGCTGGCCACCAACCGCTCGGTGGTGGAGCGCAGCTCTGTCGTCATGTGGTTGAACGTCTTCACCAGCTCGCCCACCTCGCCTGTGGCCTTCACCTGCACCTGCACGTCCAGCGCACCCTCGCCCACGCGCCTCGCGCCCGAGGTGAGTGCCTCCACCGGCTGCGTAATCCGCCGGGCCATCAGCAGCCCCAGCAGCACGGCGAAGCTCAGCCCCAACCCGGCCAGCAGCAGGAAGGAGCGGAACACGCCCACCGTCGCTTCCCGCTCGGCCGCGCGGCTGAAGACGAGCCGCACCGTGGCGGCTTCGCCCAGCGGCAACACGCGCGGCACCGTAGGGGGTTTGACGCTTCCCGCCCTCGCCACCACCGTGTCCCCAGACAGCAGGGACACCTCCGCCCCCGTAAGCCGCGACAGGTGCGCCGCCAGCCCCTGGTCCAGCAGCACCCCTCCCACCACCCACAGCCGCGAGTCCCCGTAGTCCACCGGCCTCGCGGTGACGAGTGCGGGCACCTCGCGCAGGCCCTGGTCTCCTCGGACCGACACCTTCACCGGTACGGGCTTGGATGACTTCTCCCGCGTCACCGCGAAGAGCACCGGGTCCGGATCTCCCCGGCGCGCGGGCAGGTGCCCCGAGGAGAGCGTGGTGCCTTTGCGATCGAACAGGGACAGCACCGTGAGACCCCGGCTCTTCATCAGCGGCTGGGCGGTGTCGGCGCGGATGGCGCGGGCGGGGGACTCGCGGGCCTCGCGTGCCAGATCCTCCATGGCGGAGCTCTCCACCAACTCCTCCACGGCTCGGCGTGCGTTGGCGGCGGCGCGCTCGAGGGCCTCTTGCGCGGAGGCGGTGGCCCCGTCCATGCGCGCGTCCAGCCCTCGCGACAGCGTGGCGCGCAGCTGCGTCAGCGTGAAGGGCACCATCACCGCCAGCGGCACCAGCGCCAGCAGGGCGAAGGCGAGCGCCAGGCGTGTCCTCAGTCTCATCTCCGCGCTCCCGGGACCCCCGGTACGGTGGGCTGCAGCCAGGCACCGTCCAACACGGGCAGCCCCTGGGCGTCGAACACGAGCCCTCCCACCTCCGGTGCCGCGCGCAGTGCCAGCCCCTGCGCGTAGAGCGGCAGCAGCGGTACGGACGAGGCGAGTGCCAGGGCTCGCTCACGTACCCGCGCGTCACGCGCCGCCGCGTCCGGCAGGGCACCGATGCGCGGCAGCTCCACCCCGAGCAGATCCTTCCGGCCCGCGGCGTCCAGCACCACGGCCAAGGCTGGGCCGGGCACAGGCGGCAGCAGCAGCGAGTGGAGCATCAGCTCGTAATCGCCCCTCGCCCAGCGGGCGCGCAGCTCGGCTCGCGGAAGGCGCTCCAGGGCCACGGCATAGCCTCGATCGTGCAGCCTCACCTGGAGGCGCTCGGCCACTGCGCGCTGGTCCTCGCTGCCCGCGTCGTAGAGGAGCGTCACCTTGCGCCCAGCCTGGGCGGGCGGTGGCGAGGGGCGTGGGCCCGCGGCCTGGGGGAGGAGCGCGGGCGGCAACAGGTGCGGCATGGGCACGGCCGGCCCTCGCACGAAGAGGCGCGTGAGATCGTCGCGGTCGAGCGCGCTCTCCACCGCTTGCCGGAAGTCCGGAGGCACGCGCCTCGGCGACCAGGCCAGGTAGGTGGCGTACAGCGCCGTGCCCGAGGCGGTGCCAGAGTCCGCGAGGACGCCGAGCGCCACCTGGGCCTCCTGCGTCGACCACAAGCGCGAGAGGCCGCGCTCATCGGTGGGCGTCAGGCGCAGTCTGTCCACATACGGCCGGCCCTGGCTCCAGGCGAGCCGTGCTTCCACGGTGTTAGCGCCAGTGGCGGAGAACGGGCCGAGCGCGGCGGGGACGGAGCGTGGAGGGGCGAGGGCGGGGTGGCACAGCGCGCGCTCCAGGTCCGGCCACGGGAAGGCGAGCGCGAGCTCCAGCGTGTCGCCGGTGGCGGAGAGTTGCCGGCCCTCACCGCGCAGAGGGAAGAGGAGGGCGCGATAGGGCGAGGGGGCCTCGGAGCCGGTGAGCCGGGCCCAGGCGCGGACGAGCGCGGCGGCCTGCGCGGCGGAGGGCAATCCGAGGCGTACCACCTGCGCAGCGGGGCGCGACAGCTCCCGGGCGAGCGCGGGCGAGAGGTGTCCGTTCGGGGTCAGGTGGCAGGGAGGTCGCGAGAGGAGCCCGAGCACGGTGGCTTCGGTGGGGGAGTCGGCGAGGGCCGGCTCTCCGGGCTCGGCGGGGCCGGTGTGGGCGACGCGCAGCTCACCTCCGTAGGGGACGCGGCCGGCGGCGAGCGACGGCATGGCGCCGAGCAGGAGGAGGCTGGCGAGGGCATGGCGGAGCGTCATGGCGCACCCTGGCGCAGGAGGAAGAGCACGCCGGTGCCATCCGGTTGAGAGAGGCCCACTACCACCTCACGGCGCTTGTCCCCGTCCAGGTTGGCCGTCACCACCTGGAGGGCTCGGCCGGCGGGAAGGGGTCCCTGCCAGAGGGGCTCGTGGAGGGTGGGGTCGCTGCCGTTCGTCTTGAAGACGCGCAGCACGTCCGGCGACGGTTGGAGTTCAGGCGAGGTGGTGAGCAGCTCCGGTGTCCCATCCCCATCCAGGTCCCCGAGCGCGCTGCCGGCGCCGAGGCCGGAGAGCTGCAAGGGAGCCACCGAGGGCCGAGCGAAGAAGGAGGCCGAGCCATCCGGGTGGACGAGGAGGAGGCGCGAGTTGGCGGAGCTGAAGGTGGTGAAGCGGGACTGCACACCGGCCAGGCGCTGCTCGCCGTTGCCGAGCCGCACCTCGGGAGTGAAGGCCGTCTGGCCCGGCATGAAGGCGCCGCGCGCGTCCGAGGCCAGGGGCGCTGACTCGAGTCGGGACACGGCTCGCAGCGCGCCGCCCTCCAAGGAGAGCACCTCGCCGTGGGCGAAGCGGGTGGAGAAGGCGGCGATGCGCGGCGGCCCGGAGAGGAGGGCCAGCGCGCCGAAGGGCTCGCGGGTGGGGGCGGGGCTTGGGGGCAGCGCCTCCAGCGAGCGCTCGGCGACGAGCTGCCCATCCGCGGCGAAGACGTGGACGGCCCGCTCGGTGAGCGCGACCACTTCATCCTTTCCGTCCCCATCGAGGTCCCCCGCGGCGAGCGCTGCGAGCGGGACGGGCAGTCGCGCCAGCACGGCGCCCAGCAGGCTCAGGGGACGCGGCTCCTCGGAAGGCGTGGCGGGCGGGCGCGGAGGCTCCACGGCGGCAAGCGCGAGCACCGCGGCATCCGCCTCCACGGCTTGGGCGATGGCAGCGGCGGGCGAGGGCGCGCGGGTGGCAGTGCGGCCGGACCAGAAGTTCACCCAGGTGCCGAACAGGTCGCCATGCGCGCGCAGCTCGCCGGCCTCCACGCCAAGGGTGAGCCGCAGCAGGGCGCGGGTGCCCTGCTCACGGGCGAGCGACTCGGCGGCGTCGGCGGAGGGTGCCTCCAGCACCACGGGGGCGAGCCCGGCGGAGGCGAGGCGCGAGGCAAGCAACGTCCCGAAGGCGCGCCGCAACTCGGGAGCCGCCCCGGAGAGGTACAGGGCCACGGGAGGTTCGGGCTTCACCTCGCGGACATCCGAGGTCACGGCCTGCGCGAGCCGCTCAAGGGCCGGAGTCGCCGCGGTCTCCGAGGCGGACGGAGCGGCCGGGATAGGAGACCGCTGCGTGGGCTTCGCAGCCGGAGAGGGGAGCGCGGCCAGGAGGAGTGCGGCGGCGAGGGCTCGGCTCACAGACCCCCCCGGCTACCTTCCTGGAGAAAGAAGTCGCTCGGGGTGACGTGGCCGGGAGGGGGCGCCTCGGCGGTGGGCTGGGTGCCGTCGAGGAAGGACTCAAGCCGGCCGGGCACGGAGTTGCCCGCGAGCAGTCCTGTGGCGGGGTCGATGCGCACCTGCACCACGCCGGGGGGCACCTCGAACTCGCGCGCAGGCAGGCCCTGGTGGGCGGCGCGCATGAACTCCAGCCAGATGGGGAGGGGCGCACGGCCACCCGTCTCGGAGCTACCCAGGGGCGAGTGGTCGTCGAAGCCCACCCACGCGCTGGCGACCCAGTCCGCGGTGAAGCCGGAGAACCAGGCGTCGCGGTTCTCGCTGGCGGTGCCCGTCTTGCCGGCGGCGGGGCGGTTGAGCTCCGTCACGGCCCGGGCCGTGCCCTCCTCCACCACGCTGCGCATCAACGAGGTGGTGAGGTAGGCCACCGCCGGGGGCAGCGTCTCCTCGAAGGCCGGCTGGTGCTCCTCGAGCACCTTGCCCTGCGCGTCCACCACCTTCAGCAGCGTCAGCGGCTCGGCGTAGCGGCCGTTGGCCTGCAGCGTGGCGTAGGCGTTGGCGGCCTCGAGGATGGACACCTCACCGGTGCCCAGCGCCAGGGTGAGGTTCTCCGGCAGAGGCGAGCGGATGCCGGCGCGGCGGGCGAAGTCGATGGCGGTGGCGGGGGTGATGGCCTCGATGAGGCGCACGGACACGGTGTTCTTGGACTTGGTGAGGGCCTCGCGCAGCGTCATGGGGCCCTCGAAGGTGCGGTCGTAGTTCTGCGGCTTCCACGTCTTGGCGGTGTACGGATCGCGGATGGCCTCGGGGGCGTCATTCACCGTGCTGATGGTGGTGTAGCGCCCGCTACCGAGCGCGGCGCCATAGAGGAAGGGCTTGAAGGACGAGCCGGGCTGGCGCCGGGCCTGGGTGGCTCGGTTGAAGGGCGAGAGCTTGAAGTCATAGCCGCCCACCATGGCCACGACGTAGCGGTTCTGCGGGTTGATGACGACGAGGCCGCCTTGCGCGAGCGGCACCTGGTCCAGCGTGGCCTCGAGCAGCGCGGGGGCGGGCGTGACACGAGTGATCCGCACGAGCACGATGTCGCCGGGCTTCATCACGTCCGACATCTTCGAGGGAGCGCTCTTGCCCTTCATGCGCGCCCAGGTGACGGAGGAGAAGGGAATCTCCGCGGTGCGGCCCACCAGGTCCACGCGGGCCTTCTTGCCGGAGTCATCCACCTGGGTGACGTAGCCGGACACGCGCAGGCCCTCCTTGAGGGGCGCGAGCTGCACGTCGCGCGCGAGCTTCTCGTCGGCGGAGAGCTTCTCGTCCTCCTCCTGCTCGGCGTCGGTGGTCACCACCGGCTCCTCGACGGGGTTGGGCTGCGGCGCGCCCGTCTGCGCGAGCGAGGCGAGGTCGGCCACGTAGGCACCTTCCTTCTGGCGCCGGCCGGCCTCTTCGATCTGCCGGGCGATGAGGGGCTTGAGGCGCTCGAAGCGAGCGGCCTCCAGCGTGCCCAGCGCACCGCGGTAGCCCTGACGACGGTCCACGGCCTCCAGTCCCTTGCGCACCGCCTCGTCGGCGATGGCCTGGAGCTTGGGGTCCATGGCGATGTCCACGCGCAGGCCTCCGGTGAGCACGGCCTGCTCCCCATAGCGGGCGACGAGCGTGCGGCGCATCTCCTCGGCGTAGTAGGGACCCACCTCGGCGGGAGGCCGAGGCGCGAGCACGATGGGCTTCTCCATCTCCTTCTCCACCTGAGCTTTGGGGGCGAAGCCGTGCTGCGCCATCTGCTTCAACACATAGCGCTGGCGCTCCTTGGCCTTGACGATGTTCTTCTCCGGGTTGATGCGGTTGGGCGACTGCACCGTGCCCGCGAGCACCGCGGCCTCGCCGAGGCTCAGGTCCTTGGCGTGCTTGCCGAAGTAGTAGAGCGCTGCCTCCTCGATGCCGCTGCGACCCTGCCCGTAATACACCTGGTTGATGTAGAGGCTGAGGATCTGATCCTTGGTGAGCGTCTGCTCCACGCGCGGGGTGAGGATCCACTCGCGAATCTTGCGCGGGAGGCTGCGTTCAGGAGACAGCAGCATGTTCTTCACCACCTGCTGCGTGAGGGTGGAGGCACCGGACTTGCGGCTGCCGGGGATGAGGTTCTTTACGGCGGCGCGGGTGATGCCGAAGAAGTCGAGGCCCTCGTGCTTGTAGAAGTCCGCGTCCTCGGCGCCGAGGAAGGCGTTGCGCACGTGAGGAGGCAACTGCTGGATGTCCACCACGGTGCGACGCCCTTGGGGCATGAAGAACTCGGCGCACACGGAGCCGTCGGCGCACCGCACCTTGGTGACCTGGGGCAGGGTGTAGTTGCGCAGGGCTTCAGGCGAGGGCAGGTCGCGGCTGAAGTAGAAGTAGGTGCCCGCGCCGATGAGCACGAGCAACACCACGCCCACGGCGGCGAGAACGAGGAGCCGCTTCGTCCAGTGCCACAAGCGGGCACCCAGGCCGGGACGGGCCGGGGGCGGGGGCGCCGGAGGAGCCGGGGACGCCGGAGGAGTGGCGGGAGTCGGGGATTGGGGCTGGGAGCTCATCTCGCGGGCCGGGTTCATGGGGCGCGGTGACAGTAAAAGGTGGGCGGACGTTAAACCGCCGGGCGGGGAACCGGAATGGGGCTGGTGGCCGAGTGGCTCGCGAGACGGCTGACGAGCGCCGGCTATTCCGGGCACCCCGGGGAGCGCCTGTCTCCCAAGAGTGCCTGTACATCGACGGAGGCACGGGCCTCACGATTCAACCGGCCGAGGTTGAGGCGGGCCTTGCTGTCCCCGGGTGAGAGGCGCATGGCAGTGTCAAAGGCCATACGAGCCTCCTCGTAACGGCCGAGCCGCTCATAGGCGAGCCCCAGGTTGTTGTGGACGAAGCCCACATGGGGAAGCAAGTAAGCAGCCTGGGCGAGGGCCTCGGCGGCGAGGGCCTCCTGGCCGGACTGCAGGTAGGCAAGCCCGAGGTTGTTGAGGGCATACCCGTGGTAGGGGTCAAGGTGCACGGCCTGTTTGAACCGGATGATGGCCTCATCGAGCTGGCCGGCGGAGAGGTGGGCGCGGCCGAGCACCTGGTAGAGCTCGGGGTACTCGGGGTCGAGCTCGAGCGCGGCCTCGGCGGCGCGGAAGGCGCCCTCGACGTCGCCGAGCTCCAGGAGGAGGCGGGCCTGCTGGACGAAGGGCTCGGGACCGTCGGGGAAGAGGACGGCGAGCTCCCCATACGCGTCGGCGGCGAGCTGCTTGTGACCGGAGCGGAGGGCCAGGGGGATGAGGGTGTCGAGGGCCTTCTCAGCGGCATCGACATCCTCGGCGGCGTCATGGACGGCGCGGCGGGCCTCGGTGAGGGCACCGGAGAGATCACCCTCATCGCGCAGGGAGCGAGCGCGAGCGAGGTGGTCCACGGGGAAGAGGTGCTCCTCGTGAGGGAGGGAGAGCGTGTCCGCGGGCTCGGCGGGGGCGAGATCCTCGGAGGTCTCGGGGAGCCCATCCCCCATGTCGGTGATGAGCGCCGCGGTCGCGACGGGAGTGGGCTCGGAGGAGGGGAGCACCCGGTTCTCGAGCCGATTCACGGAAGAGGGGAGGAGCGCCCGGGGCCGCCGGAGCTGACCGGCATCGCAGGCAGCGAGGGAGAGGGCGGCGAAGCAAGCGGACAGGATGGTGTTCCTCATGGTGTGGCTCCTTGTCGGGAGGAGCCCACTGCGATGCGCGTGCCAGGCCCCCTCTCCCTCTGGGAGAGGGCGGGGGGTGAGGGTCTACGAGGACGCCTCCCCGCTCCCCGGGCGGGCCCTGTGCGGCCTGAGGGCCACACCCGAGCCACCTAGCGAGTCCAAGGGCCGCTGTGCCAGAGCGCGGACCAAGACCCACAAGGGAGTACTCCCGAGGAGGAGGGGAAAAACCGTGGCGGGGGAGGAGGTGACGTGCGACGTTGGGCGGGATGAAGATCGCTGCCTGGAACGTGAACTCGGTCCGAGCCCGCCTGGACAGGCTGGTGGACTGGCTGAAGAGCGCTCAACCGGACGTGGTGTGCCTGCAGGAGCTGAAGTGCCAGGACACCGAGTTTCCGATGGAGGCCGTGCGAGCGGCGGGCTACCACGCCGCGGTGCACGGGCAGAAGACGTACAACGGGGTGGCCATCCTGGCGAAGACGGAGCCGACGGACGTGGTGCGAGGCCTGTCGGACGGGGTGGACGACACGCACGCGCGAGTCATCGCCGCGACGGTGAACGGGGTGCGGGTGCTGAGCGTGTACGCGCCGAACGGGCAGGCGGTGGACTCGGACCAGTACAAGTACAAGCTGCAGTGGTACGGGCGGCTGAGGCGCTACCTGGACACGCGGCACAAGCCAGGTGAGCCGCTGGTGCTGTGTGGGGACTGGAACGTGGCGCCCGAGGACATCGACGTGTGGGACGTGGCGCTGTGGGAGGGGCAGACGCTCTGCACTCCGAAGGAGCGGGCGGCGCTGAAGGAGCTGTGCGCGTTCGGGCTGACGGACACCTTCCGCAAGCTGCACCCGAACGAGCAGCGCTTCAGCTGGTGGGACTACCGGATGCTGGCGTTTCCGAAGAACCAGGGCCTGCGCATCGATCACATCTTCGCGACGGCGCCGCTGGCGGAGCGGCTGGTGGCAGCGGACGTGGACCGCGAGGCGCGCAAGGGCAAGCAGCCCTCGGATCACGCGCCGGTGTGGGCCGAGTTCAAGGACTGAGACGCTGTCCCCGAGGGAGGTTCCCAAGCCATGGAAGAGCTCCTGCGATTCCTCCTCACCGAGCCCTCCGCCCCAACGTCCCTTGGCACCATCGAGGACTGGTGGAGGCAGCACCTGCGGCTGGCTTCGCGCTTCTCCCTCCCGGTGGACGTGGCGTTCGCGGGAGGCTTCGCAGCGGATCGGCTGGGTTACGCCTTTGCCTCGGGCTACCACTCGGCCCTGCGCTCCTTGTTTCCCGCGCTGCCTCGTGAGCGCCGGTACGCGTTGTGCGTCACCGAGGCGCAGGGAGGACACCCCGCGGCGATGAACACCCGGCTCACCGGCGCGGGTGATGGCCCGCAGCGCCTCGGGGGCACCAAGGCCTTCATTACGCTGGGCACCGCGGCGGACGAGCTGCTGGTGGTGGCGACCGAGGGGCGGGACGCGCAGGGACGCAACCGGCTGCGGCTGGTGCGGCTCGACTCACGCCGTGCAGGGGTGACGCTCACCGAGCTGCCACCGACCCCATTCGTTCCCGAGGTCCCTCACGCCGAGCTGCGGCTGAACGAGGTGGAGGTGGCGCCCGAGGAGGTGCTTCCGGGCGATGGCTACGAGCGCTACGTCAAACCGTTCCGCACGGTGGAGGACTGCCACGTGTTCGCGGCGGTGCTCGGTTGGCTCATCCAGGTGGCCCGGCGCTCGGGCTGGCCGGACGAAGTACGAGAGGAATTGCTCGCACTGGCAGTGACGATGCGAGGACTCGCACAGTCGGACCCGGCTTCACCCGCTGTGCACCTGGCCTTGTCAGGGGCGATTGAGCTGTTCCGCGCGAGGGTAGACGGGCTGGGAACACTCTGGGAGCGAGTGGATACACAGACGCGTGAGCGCTGGGAGCGGGATCGATTGCTGCTCAACGTAGCGGGCAAGGTGCGAGCGAAGCGACGGGAGACCGCTCGCCAGAAGTTGATCACCCCCGAGTGAGCGCAGCGGTATAAGCGTCTCATGTTCAACAACACGCAGAGCAGTTCTCGTTCGTTCCAGGCAATTCGGCGCGCGCTGTTCACCTTGTCGTTCACGGGCGCCGCCATGTGCACGGCGATGATGCCGGCAGTGGCAAACGCGGCCCCGCCCGCGCAGCAGAAGACGCAGGTGCCGGGCTTCTTCCGCATGAAGCTGGGAGACTTCGAGGTCACCGCGCTGTACGACGGTTACATCGACCTCGACCCGAAGATCCTCAAGGGCGCGAGCGCCAAGGACATCCAGAACCTGCTCGCGCGGATGTTCCTCGATAACACGCCGGGCGTGCAGACCGCGGTCAACGGCTTCCTGGTGCACACGGGAGAGCATCTGGTCCTCGTCGACACGGGGTCGGCCACGGCGTTTGGCCCGACCGTTGGCGCCATGCTGGGCAACATCCGCGCCGCCGGGTATGAGCCCGCGCAGATCGACACGGTCCTGTTGACGCACCTGCATGCGGACCACTCGCGCGGCCTGTTGACCGCCGATGGCAAGGCGGCCTTCCCGAACGCTGAGGTGCGCGTCGCGAAGGCCGACGCGGATTTTTGGCTCGACGAGCAGATCGCCGCCAAGGCACCGGAAGCCGCTCAGCCCATGTTCAAACTGGCCCGCGAGGCGGTCGCGCCCTACGTGGCCGCGGGCAAGTTCAAGACCTTCGCCGAGGGCGAGGCGCTGATCCCCGGTGTCGTCGTTTCTCCGTCCCCGGGCCATACGCCTGGCCACAGCGGCTACCTGTTCACCTCGAAGGAGCAGAGCCTCCTGGTGTGGGGTGACGTCGTTCACAACCATGCGGTGCAGTTCGCCCGGCCGGAGATTGCCATCGAGTTCGACATCGACAGCAAGAAGGCCATCGCCTCCCGGAAGAAGGTGTTCGCGGATGCGGCGAAGAACAAGCTCTGGGTAGCCGGGGCGCACCTGCCCTTCCCGGGAATCGGCCATGTGCGCGCCGAGGCGAAGGGATACGCCTGGGTGCCGGTGGAGTACGGCCCCATCCGCTCGGACCGCTGAGCTCGGGCGCGGCCCTGAGCGGATGGCTTGACGACCGCTCAGGGCCTCCCAGTCATCCTCCAGTCACGCCTCCGTGTTTTAGCTGGGTGCCAGGGTTGTTGATCCTGTTGCACCGACAAGGAGAGCAGGCGGCATGGAGGGGACAGTGCAGATGTCATTGGGCCCCGCGCTGCGTGACGGGCCCTCCACCGCCATGGCTCCGGCGGACGAGGCCCAACTCCTGCTGCTCGTGCAGCGTGTGCGGGAGGGGGACCTCTCGGCGTTTGAGCGCCTCTACCAGCTCACCCGAAGCGACGCGGCTCGCATCCTGCGTCACCTGGTGGGCAACCGCACCGAGGTGGAGGACCTGCTTCAGGAGACCTACCTGCGGCTGCTGACCGCGCTGAAAGGCTTTCGGGGCGAGTCTCGCTTCCGGACCTTCTTCTACCGGGTCTGTGCCAACGTGGCGCTCTCGCACCTGAGGTGGAGGCGGCGCAGGCCTGAGGACCCGTTCGCGCAACCGCCCGAGTCCATCCATCCCGGGGAGGACCCGGAGCGTGCGGCGGCCCGGCGCCAGGCGGCGAAGCTGGTGGAGCAGGCGCTGGAGCGGCTCAAACCCAAGAAGCGGATCGTCTTCGTGTATTACGAGCTGTGCGGCATGAGCCCGGAGGAGATCGCCCAGGCCGTGGGAAGCTCACCCAACACCGTGCGCAGCCGCCTCCACCACGCGCGGCTGGAGTTCAACGAGGCCATGCAGCGACTGCTCAACACCCGCGCCGGAGGCCCCCATGGCTCGCCATGAAGTGGAGGCACTCTGGTCGCTGGCCGCGGGAGAGCTGGACGCGGAGACTCGCACCCGGGTGGAGGCACACGTTGCCGGCTGCGGCGAGTGCGCGCAACGGCTCGCGGAGATAGGGGAGACGCGGCACCTGCTGCGGGTGGCACGAGAAGAGCCGCCCACGGTGCAGTGGGCGAAGGTGGATGACCGCGTCCTGACGATGGCCGCCCAGCGCTTCAGCCAGCGCGAGCACCGGCCACGCGGACTGTGGATGACGGTGGTGATGGGCGCCTGCGCGGCGGTGCTGGCGCTGCTGATGCTGCGTCCTGGCACGATGCCCCGGGTGGAGGCCGAACCTCCCGTGCCCGTCCCCATGGCGCGGCTGGAGGGCTCGGCGAGCGCGTGGGTGCGCGAGGCGGACGGCACGGAACGCATGCTCCAGGCGGGTTCGGGCCTGCGGGCTGGCAGCACGGTGAAGACGCCCGCTCGAGGCATTGCCCGGCTGCGGCTGCCCGACGCGAGCGGCCTACAGGTGTCGGCCGATTCGGAGGTGGTGCTCTCCCGCGTCTCGGCGGAGGACGTGCATCTGCGGGTGCGGCAGGGGCGCGTCGCGGTACAGGCCTCGCACGCCGAGCGGCGCGCCTTCGTCGTGGAGGCAGACGGCCTGCGCGTCTTCGTGGTGGGCACGGTCTTCTCCGTGGAGCGCACGCCCGAGGGTCCCGCCGTCTCCGTGTGGGAGGGCAGGGTGCGAGTGGAGGCAGAGGGCTTGCCGACGGGTTTCGCCTCCGCGGGCCAGCGCGTAGAGCTCCACTCCAGCGAGCACACGTGGAGGCAGCTGCCTCTGTCCGTCCAGGATCAGCAAGCCTTCGAGGCGCTCGGCGTCCAGGTGCAGCTCCCCGCCACCGCCGAGTCTCCGGCGCCACCCAGCTCACCGGTGCCCGAGCGCTCTGCGCTCCCGCCCCGGAAGCAGCCTGCGCCCACGCTTGCCCCGGCGCTCCCTGTCGACCTCAGGGAGCCCGAGACCTCGTCAACGCCCACCAGCACAAAGGATGCCGCGGAACCCCCGCGGACGCCTCCCTCTGGAGAGGGAGAGAGCACGCTTGCGCCCGAGGAGTGGCAGCGCTTCCCAGCGCCGCGCGAGGTAGAGGAGCG
This sequence comes from Archangium minus, assembly GCF_044360475.1. Lineage (NCBI taxonomy): Bacteria > Pseudomonadati > Myxococcota > Myxococcia > Myxococcales > Archangiaceae > Archangium > Archangium minus. The sequence goes on along the minus strand of NZ_CP043494.1, from coordinate 9,287,583 downwards.
CTTCCTCGCGCAGGCCCGCCTGCAGGTGGACACCCGCACGTGTGAGAGCTTCCTCGTAGGGCTCGAGGAAATCGCCGAGCAGAGTCAGGAGCGCTCGTTGCGTGAGGAGGCGCGCTACCTGCGCGCCCGTTGCTACGAATCCCGACTCTTCCCAGCCCAGGCAGCGGCCGAATACCGCCTCTACCTGAAGCAATTCCCCCACGGCCGCTGGTCCAAGGAAGCCCGTGGCTCACTGCCGCCGTGAGCGGCTCATCGCTGGCAATAGCTCGGCATCGTGCTCGGGAGTCCCCCCGCGTAGGGCGACGGAACGGTCCCGAAGGGATGTGCCTGGAAGAACTGCCAGATCGCCGCGCGAGCGTCCGTGGGGATCGAATGCCCCTTGCCGTGGTTGCAAATCATGGCGAACTGGGACTTCGACTTCAGATCGTTGTAGTAGTTCTGACTCACCGTCTGGAAGTTGATGACGACCTGGTCGGACGGCCCTCCATGGAAGATCATGGCGGCGAACTTGTTCGTCGTGTCCTGCGTGGGGATGGTGGACGACCTTCCGCCCGAGTAGGTCGCCACGCTCGCGATGTAGCCGGCGCGGCGATAGCTCATGTGCGTCGTGTTCAGACCACCCGCGCTAAAGCCCATGCTGTGGATCCGGCTCACGTTGACGCCGACCTTCTGGATGGCACAGGCCAGGACTTCGTCCGCCACGCGGAAGTCATCGTCGCGTGAGTTGGACGAGACATAGAACCAGGGGAAGGTCCCCGCGGCGGGATCCCGCTCCGGCGCCGCGACGATACCGCCCAGCGCCTTGATGGCGTTGATCTGCGTCGTGCCGATGCCCGTGGTGGCCTCCGTCGGAGAGCTGCCCGTGCCGTGCCAGTAGAAGACGAGCGGGCCGTCCAGCGTCTTGGCCGCATCCGACATCCAGATGCGAACTTTGCGCGCCTTGATTCCCGACGGCTGGAAGGTCAGCGTCCCCTCCGTGAACTCGGGACAGGGGCCGGTGGGCTTCGGAATGAAAGTGGGAGAGGGCTGCGCCAGGCTGGCGCTCTCGCTTGAAAGTGTTTCGGTCTGTCTGTCTTCGACTCCACTCCACTCGCCTCCTTCTTCACCACCACATGCAGAAACGGTCGCGATGAGCGCAGCGGCAAGGACTTTCTTCATGGCAACGACCTCCTGGTGAGAGACAGCGGTCAATGGGAAGACTCCATTTGAGCACTCTTTATCCAGGATATAAAGCAAAACGATGTATACGGAAAAATGAAGTAATTCAGGTTTTCTTGGGTTCCGGAGCTCGTCACAATCGGGTGCCGCCCGTGACACATTCCCGATGTAGAAGAACGCCACACCTCGGAAGGAGCACTCACACCATGATTGACGCGACCCGGCCTCCCATTACCGACCCGACCCCGATTTTCGATTTCTACCGAGGCAGTGCCGGCACCGAGTTGCTCACGGCCGCAGTCTCTCATTTTGGTGTCTTCGAGCGTCTCGCGCGTGCGCCGCGCCGCTTCGAGGAGCTGCGGGCCGAGCTCCACCTCGCCGAGCGGCCCGCGGTGGTGCTGGTGACGGCCCTGCGTGCTTTCGGTCTGCTCGCGCCCGATGCGGAGGGGCGGCTGGCGCTCACGCCGCAGGCCCGCGAGCACCTGGTGCCGGGTGCGCCCTTCGATATCAGCGGGTACATCGGGCTCTCCGCCAAGGCGCCTGGGGTGGTGGAGCTGGTCGAGCGGCTGAAGACGAACCGCCCGGCAGGCACTGTGCCCTCTCAGGACGGGGCCTCCTTCATCTACAGGGAGGGGCTCGAATCAGCGATGGAGAAGGAGCAGAGCGCGCGGATGTTGACCCTGTCCCTCGCAGGGCAAGCAAAGAACGTCGCTCCGGTGCTCGCGGCGCGCTACCCCCTCCCTGAGGCGCGTGTCCTCCTCGACGTGGGTGGGGGCACCGGCCTCTACGCCATCGCCTGGCTCCTGCGCCACCCGACGCTCCAGGCGATCGTGTGGGACCGTCCCGAGGTGCTCAAGGTGGCCACCGAAATCGCAGCGGCTCACGGGGTGGCGGAGCGGCTCAAGTGCGTACCGGGAGACATGTTCACGGACCCGGTGCCCCAGGCTGACGTCATCCTGCTGTCGAATGTGCTGCACGACTGGGATGTCCCCCAGAACCGTACCCTCATCCGGCGCTGCGCCGAGGCCCTGCCTCCTGGGGGGAGCCTGCTCGTGCACGATGTGTTCCTGAATGATGCGTTCGATGGACCGCTTCCGGTGGCGCTCTACTCGGCCGTGCTCTTCTCCCTCACCGAGGGACGGGCCTACAGCACGGCGGAGTACCGGTCCTGGCTGCGAGAGGCGGGCCTCGAGTCCGGCGAGGTGGTCCCAACCCTTGTGCACTGCGGCGTGCTGCCAGCACGAAAGTAGGGCCAGCTCTCGCGCTGATGGCGCCTCGTCAGCCGGGCTTGCGCACCCAGGCTCCAAAGGCTGGGAGGAGTTGGCGGTAGGCCTCCAGAATGTCCTCGGGCACGTCCACGTGGGCAATAAAGCCCTTCCCACGGGGGCCGTAGCCCGCTTCATCATCGTGGAGTCGCGGAATCTCCCCCAGGAGGAGTGAGACGAAGCGCTCGACACTCCAGAGCGGCCCGGCCTCGGTGCCCGGCTCGATGGCGAACGCTCCGTCCCTCACGACGAGCTGCGGGACGAAGGGCGCATGGCTGAGCAGTTGGATTCCTTCCGCCTCGGTGTTCCAGACCTGAACGAAGGACGCGTGGGTCCTGAGTTGCATGGTCGGGTCCTGCATCAGGATGACGGTGCGTGGCGACAGTCCAAGCCTCTTCACGAGGTTTCGCGACTGGACCGCGTTGTCCCCGCAGTTCGTCGATTGGGTTTCCAGGAGGATGTCGCGAGGCTCCAGCCCCGCGGCGCGGGCGGAGATATGGGCCATGATCTCCGCTTCGCTCAAGCCCTCCAGGTCGAGGTCCGAATACAGCGGGTTGCTCCGGACCGCCTCCCTCAACATCGGAGTCGAATGACCGATGCCGCCGGCGATCATGAAACGTTCGGCGATCCCCGAGGCGAAGGCGGCGGCAGCCCACTCAGCCGTGCGAGGCAGGCTGTTGCCCAGCAGGAGGAGCAGGTCCACCTTTTCGATACCCGCCTGCGCGCGCAGCGCGGCTTTCGTCAGGGCCTCGAGATCACGACGGGCCAGGAACGTGGCGATCCGATTCAGCTCGAGTGCGAGCGTGTCGATGGGGATACCCGCTCGTGTCCAGGGCTCATTCATGATTCGGCTCTTACGGACACATCTCGGTGATCGTCAGATCTTCGACCGGGGCCCAGGGGGCGCCTTCCTTGTGATGGAAGATGCTGACGAACTCGTTGAGCTCGTCCGAGCAGATGCTGTACGCAATCTCCTCGCCGGGCTTCGCGAAGACGCGCGTGTTCTGCAAGCAGGCGCTGAGGTACTCCTTGATCGAACCCTCGTCTCCGTCTTCACCGAGCAATTTCTTCTTCAACGCCTCTTCAAAGCCCTGGGGAGTGCTCGAGACACTTTTGAAGCCCTCGGGAACCTCCATGAAGAAAGTGCCTGCCGGGGCCTTCTTCTTGAGCTTCCCCACGACTTTCGAGCGAGGAAGCCATTTCATGGGATGCGTTCCACAACCCTCCGCCTCCGGAACGACGGGTTTCGACGGTTTGCTCGCCAGGGAGAAGCCGGGCAGGCTCTCGACGCCCTGGACGAAATATCCCGTGTAGTCCTCTTGCTTTGGAGCGAGCTTCAAGAAGGAGGCGTTCTTGAGCCGGGCCTGATCTACCTTCTCGGCGAAAACACTCCCAGCGCTGGGGGAAGCGTAAATCTTCCCATTCATGACGATGATGACCCCAGCGTGGGCCTGAAGCGACAGAACCACCGAGGCGACTGTTGCGAGAAGGTATTTCTTCATACTGTTCATGGGTTCCTTCGTACGGCTGGACGAACGCGCCCTTTATAGCCCGCCAAGAGTGGGCTGGCATCCACCACGTCGAAGCTCCTCAACGTGCAACGGCCTTGCTCCAGCAGGCTGCTGAAGCAAGGCCGTTCACGACGATCGGCGGAAGCGATGCGTCAGTAGTACACGTTAAACTCTCGCATGGACCACCAGCTCGACGCCGAGCCGGTCTGCACCACCCTGATGTAGCGGGCAGAGCGCGTGGTGAAGGTGACCGTCACGACGGGCCCCGTGCCCGTTCCGGTGGCAACCGCAGTGCCCCAGCTCGTTCCGTCGTTCGACACGTACACCTCATAGCCCCGGGCATAGTCATTGTTGCTGCCGGTGGAGTCCATCACGAGCTTGTTGAAGCTCTTCACCTCCTTCATGTCCACGATCAACGACTGGCCGGGAGCCATCGGCGTTCCCGTGGTCCAGCGCGTGGACATGCTGCCGTCCAGCAGGTTCGCCGCGGGTTCGCTGCTCGAGGGGGTCGAGGCGGCGGTCCAACCGGTCCGCACAAGCGCCGCGCCCGTGCCGCCGCCTGGCTGCGTGGTGGCGCTGGCGGCGTTGCTGGCGGCCGAGGTGTTGCCGGCCGCATCCTTCGCCCTGACCGTGTAGCTGTAGACCGTCGAGGCCGTCAGGCCCGTATCGCTGTACGACGTCGACGGCGACGAGCCCACAAGAACGCCGTTGCGGTACACGTCATAGCCGCTCACGCCCACATTGTCCGTCGAGGCGCTCCAGCTCAGGTTGATCTGGCTGCTCGACACCGCCGTGGCGGTCAGGCTCGCCGGGGTGCTCGGAGCCTGGGTATCGCCCGCACCGGTTCCCGCGAACTCGGTGAGGGTCTGCCTCATGGCCTCGCTGGGCGAGTTCGCATAGACCCTGCCACCGGTATTGTTGATGACGTGGGTGATCTCACTGCCCGCCGTTCCATTCAGCCAGATGGTCGTCGCATGGTGGAGCTTGATGCCTTGAACGTTGGGAACCTCGATGGCGCTGTTCAGCTTGACGGCCGCATCCCGGAAGTACGAGTACACCCCCAGGCCCCAAGCCTCGTGGCTGGTCACCGAGTTGGCGACCTTGTACGAAGCGTACCCATTCACCGTGCCATTCTGGCTCATCCACACGGCTTGGTTGGGGACGTCATAGGGGATCTCGGACTGGTAGAAGTACACACGGCCGCCGTTGCCGTTCCACACCGTCTGGTACTCGTTATGGTGCTCGTTGAACAGGCCATAAATCGTGACGTTGCTTCCATTCACGACGAGCCCGTTCTTGGAGACGTTGGAAGTCCAGCCGGCTCCCACGCCGTGATCTGCGCGCCACAGCCAGAAATGATCGCCGATGACGTGGTTGCTGTTGATCTTGATGCCCACATCATATCGTCCGTTGGTGGCGCCACCGGTTCGGACCGTGATGTCGTGAAGCGAGGTGGGATTGGCCGAATGGTTCGCCGAACTGCCCGTGGGCCCGACCTCCAGGATGGTGGGGGAGTTGATCGGACCGGCATCGAAGGTCAGGCCCGCGAGCTTCACTCCATCCACGTCGGCCACGGACATGGCCACCTGCCCATTGGTGGGGACCAGTGTGGCGAGGCCAATGCCCAGCACGACGGTGTTGGCGTTGGTAATCCGGATCGTATCGCTCAGCTGGTAGATGCCGGGGGTAAACAGCAGATGCTTTCCCTGGCTCAGTGCAGCATTGATGCTTGCAGCGGTGGCTGTCTCCGGACGAGCAATGTAGAACTGATCGATGGAGATGGACTGGCCCGGCGTGGAGCCGCTGGCCCAGCTGGGGCCCTGGGTGTTCGTCTGCAGGGCCGGGACGAAGACGTCATATTGCCCGGAGCTCCGGATATACAGGTAGGGCTTCTCCCGGATGATCGGCGTCTGGGGCACGACGGTGTAGGGCGGGTTCGGGAACTGTCCGGACGGCGCGTTGTTGCACCCCACGAAGACCATGTTCCACACGCCGTTGTTCCAGCTCGCCCAGCGGCTGTTGCGGGAGAGCCACTGCTGCTGCGAGGCGGGAACGATCTGGCCATCTACAATGGAATCGGCGAGGAATCCGCCGCTGGCCCAACCGGCATTCCAGTTCGAGTCGAAGTCGAACAGGTGCAGCTCTCCCTTGATGTGCAAACGCCTCAAGGGGGCGGCCTGTGAGACGGCGATCTGCGTCTGGCCGTTCGACGGGACGACCGTGTAGTTCTCGAGGGCCCGCCAGAAGTTCCGGGTGGCGTTGCCGTTATCCCAGTCGGCGTTGACGTTGACGCCGCCGTTGATGGTCACGTCGCCGGGGTTCTGTCCCAGGCCGGCCACGTGGGTATAGAAGCCCACGTTGAAATTGACGTTGTAGGTTCCTGGCTTGAAGAGCAGCGCATACCGCTCGCTGCTGAATTCATTGGACTCCAGTCGGGAGAAGATGGACGTGGCGACATTTCCGATGTCGGATGCCGACATGGTCGGATCGAAGACATAGACCCGGGGACCGAAGAGGGTTGTATTTGCCTCGGAGATCGGCGTAGCCGCTTGGGAAACATTGGGAGCGAGCGAGCACAGACTTGCTGCGGTGGCTAACACAGAAAATGTTGATGCCACTGTTTTCTTCATTGTGTTTCCTCCCATGCGGGCATGGGGCTGGGGGGGGAGGCAGACCTAAGCGAACAAATGCGCTTAGTCAGGAATAACTGTAACTGATGTTTAAGCCATCTGCGAGATTTTCTTAAGCAAGAGGTCTCGCCGCGCATGCGCGCGCCCACAGGGAGAGGGGGCATGCGCAACACGAGCAGGTCCAAGGAGGGCTCAGGGGCAGTCAGCGCTCACCTGGAGCGCGTCGTACGCCATCCATCCGTTGCGCTTGGTGCCGGTGGCAGCGATGACGTAGCCATAGATGAACTTCATCGTCCCCGACTGCTGGCGGTAGCGGCCCGAGCTGTCCTGGACCCAGAGCGGAATGTCGATGGACGGGGCGCCGGAGTCTGTGGGCACATCCAGGCGCTGGAACTTGGTGCCCGCCGGGAAGTGATCTACCGCGGGGCCGCCGAGGGCGAAGCCCGGCACATTGAAGACGAGGTTGACCGAACGCAGACCATTGGCGCGCACCAGCGGCAGATAGTCGCCCGCGCGCTCATGGGTCGCCGTGCTGTCGTAGACCACCTTCTTGAACTCCAGGGTGGTGTCATGCGAGTTGCGCACGGCGTAACAGCCCAGCTTGGCCAGGCCCGCGCCCAGCGCCGAGACGTGGCCCACCTTCTGCTCGAAGGACGTCCGTCCCAGGATGGCCGACATCGGCAGCCATCCTGCACTCGAGTTGGAGGTCGACACCGCGAAGGCATGGAGCTCGCCCGCGAAGGTGCGTGTCTGGCCGTAGTTGAAGGCGGCACTCGTCCGAGTATTGGTACCCATCACGGTGCCGTTGCCGTCACGGATGGGAACGCCTGTCACAAGCCCCCAATTATCATCGGCGGGATCATTGGTCTGAACGCGATTGCCGCCAGACTCCCGCAGCTTGCAGTTGTAGGGGCTCTCGATGCAGTACGTGCCATTCACGCCCGAGTAGGCGGCCTGTGCTCGAACCGAGAGCGCCTCGCCAACACCTGTATCTTCTTCAACGGGTGCTCCGCCGCCACATGCGGAGGTCACCAGAACCATGGCACAAATCTTGAGAATCGCTTTTTGCACGATTTACAAAAAAACCAAGTTCCATCCAGATGTCAATGCCTCCAGACGAGTCCTGGTCATTCGCTGACAGGGTCGGGTTTGAACGCAGTGCGTCAGCTCGCGAGCAGAAAGCCGCTGATGCGCTCGGACAACCAACGCCGGAAGGTGTCCGTCGTCGGTGGGCAGTGACGGCAATTTTCGAGCAGCTCCGTGTCGGCGAGCATCGGAAAGAGCTGGTGTGCGCGGGCGAGGAGTTTCTGTCCCGGGAAGCTCACATCCGTGTCCGCTCCCAGCACGAGCGTGGGCGCTTTCAATCCCTTGAGCTCATCCGGTGTCGCGAGCGCCGGCACCCGCATGTCCATGTTGTACGAGCGGAGGGCATCGCCCAGGTAGGGCGCCCAGTCGTCGTCCGTGGTCGTGAGCAGGTGACGGACGAAGGCCTTCAGCCGCTGCTCGGAAGGTGACAGGCGGTACAGCATCATCGGGAGGCCGAGCTTGGTGAACCCCTCCCACGACGAGCCCTTCACCACGCCCGCCGGGACGAGGAGCACGAGCCGGTCGATGCGCTCCGGTGCGAATGCCGCGAGGCGGATGGAGATGAAGCCGCCCCAACTCACGCCTATCACGTGCGTTCGTTGCAGCGAGAGCCCATCCAAGACGTCCGAGAGCCACTCTCCGTATTCGTTATTGGAGACCGAGGGCCGTGCGTCCGCGCTCTTCACCGACTGGCCGATGACGTCGACGGCATGAACCCGGAAGCGCGCGAGGAGGGGCTCCAGCTCCCTCAGCACGTGCGCCGAGCTCGCCATCGCACCGTGGAGCACGACCACCGGCGGTGCCCCCTCGGGCCCTCCAACGAGGACGTGGGTGTCTCCAAACCGCGTCTTGACCCTCCGGCTCTCGGTGGGCACCTCGAGCCGGTCTCGGAAGCGATCAAACCACCGCAAGAGCACGGTTTTCGCTTGCTCTCCTCTGAACGCGGACGTCATGGCTTCCTCCTTCTGGGTGGCTTCTCACTTGGACGCAGGCCCTCGAGGTGCTGGTGGACCAGGTGCTCGACCAGCGTCACGGGTGAGTCATGCGCGCCCTGCACCCACGCGATGAGGGCGAAGTAGAAGAACGAGAAGTACGCGACGGCGAACAGCGCGCCGTTCACGCCGGGCCGGAGCTCCCCCCGCGCGATGGCCTCCTCGGTCAGCCGCGCGATGGCTCCATGAACGCCGTGGACTTGGGCATTGAACTTCTGCGCCCACGGCTCATCCGCGAAGAGCGACTCCTTGAGCAGCGTCCGCGAGAGCTTGGGCCGCCGCTGGTAGTACCGGAACACGGCGCGAGTCAGCTCGGAGAGCTGCGTCTCCAGCGAGCCAGTGCCGAGCTTGGCGACCGCGCTCCGCAACGTTTCCTCCAGGTCATCAAACAGCGCGGCGTGGAGCAGCTCCCGCTTGTCGCCATAGTGGTGGAGCACCGTCCCGGCGGACACCCCCGCGCGCGCCGCAATCGCCCGCAGGTTCGCCGCTTCGAAGCCCACGCTCTCGAACTCCGCACGCGCCGCCTCGAGGACCGCCTTGCCGGTGGCTTCCTTCTGGGTGGCACGGATTCCGCCCTGTCTTTTGGATTCGTTGGACACGTTCAATGAACATGTTTAATGAACTTCTGCGCGGTGTCCAGCGAAACGACGAAGCGGCTCCGGGCTCACCATCGGCACGCAGGGCTGTACCTATGAGACCATGCTGCTGGTCTCGGGCGAGCATCGCCGGGGAAAAACTGATCGAGCTTTACCGAGCTGCTCCCTCTCCCGAGAGTTTCGGAGGGGGCTCTGGCCTTTCTTCAAGAGCAGTGCGTCAATCCTTCCGGAGAGATACGCAGACAGGCACTTCAAGAGGCCGTTGAGAAGGTGCCGAAGAATTCAAACCCAGTCAGACCCATACGGAGAGTATAGACCGTTCTCAGGTGTTGATAAGGTAGAACGATGCGTTTCAGCCGGACACGCAGGTTACGGTTCGAAGTCAGGGAAATTAAGAGCAGTCCGCGTGTCTGGATTAACTTCCCATCTCGGCATGCCTTTGGTACACGCCCGCGCCCGAGCAGACCTCTCTGCTCCCACGAGCACGCCGCAATGGCAGTGCTCCCACATCTCCGTCGAGTAGGCTTATGACCCGGCTTCCAGCATTGCTTGTATCAGCGCTCGTTCTGTCCGCGTGTGAACCCGACACGGCATCCAACGAGGAACCCTCTCCTCGTCTCAATTCCTCTGGCGACGCGCTGTATGCGTCCTGGAGTCAGCTCTGGCCGCGCCCCTCCGCGACCATCCCAGTCTGCTGGGAGAACCCGGCGCCCGAGCACGCGCAGCAGCGCCAGGCCACGCGTGATGCACTCGCCGAGACGTGGGAGCGCTATGGCAACCTCCGGTTCACCGGTTGGGAGACCTGCGTCCCGGGCTCTGGCGGCATCCATATCGTGGTCGACGACAGCCACCCTCGCTCGGCCGTGGGCTACTACGGGCCGAACTACCCGACCCAGATGTGGCTCAACTTCTACTCGTGGTGCGATGCGAGCAACGCGAACTACTACTGGACGTGCATCAAGTTCGTCTCGGTACACGAGTTCGGACATGCGCTCGGCTTCCAGCACGAGCAGGACCGTCCTAACACGCCCCAATGGTGCAAGGACCAGCAGCCCGGGAATGTGTACACGGGCTCCGGTGACTGGATGCTCGGCGACTGGGATTCGTATTCCATCATGAACTACTGCAACCCGAACAGCTACCAGACCTGGTTGCTGAGCGCGACGGACCAGTGGGCGTTGAGCTACGCATACCCGGCGTCTTCTCCCTGACGTCTCGCAGGTTGAGGACGGAACTGTTCCCATCCTTTGGGCGCTTGCCGGTGAGCTTCCGGGCCTGGCCAGCCAGGCTCGGATGACATCCAGGAAGGCGACGCACCTGAGTGACCGCCATGGTCCAGGTGTTCCCGTCAAGGAGGAGCGCCGTCCAGGAGGGCCGGGGTCGCATGGGGCCGGCTATTCCTCCCTGGTTGGCCTCCAGGGAGGAGACATGGCGCAGCGCCCCTCGAGGATTTCGCTGCCAGACCCGCACATCCGTCTCACGGATGAGGCACAGCGGTTGTACCGCCTCGCCGGTTGGGTGGGCGACTCCATCCAGGACGACTATTCCATCAGCTTCAGCTCGGTCCTCATTGCCTTCCTGCTGGCCGAGGATCGCGTCTCACGCTGGTTCTCCTCGTTCCTCGACAAGGGTCAGCGCAACAGGCTCCTCGCCGACAAGAAGCTCCACCCGGAGCTGGTCGAGCATGGCCCGGAGTGGGAGACGCTCCTGCTCGAATACTCCTCGTTCAGGGGAGGCTGGTCGCCATCCGCGGAGAAGGTGCTTCATTCCGCGGCGGAGCTGGCCAGAGGGTTTCCCATTGGACCCGAGCACATCATGGCGGCGTACATCCAGCATCCCCCGGCCGGCCATGAGGAGGAGTACCAACGATGGGGGCTTGTCAGGTCCGAGTGGCGAGCCTCATTCGATGCGCAGCGGTTCCTTCCCGGGGACGCCAATGGGTCCTCGAGCGAATGGAGCCTCCTGCCGGGTCATCGCATTCCTTCGAAGGCGCTTGAGGACGTGTTGCGGCGGGCTTTCGAATTCCGTGCACGGCGCACGAATGGACAGCCCTGGCTCTCGACCCTGGACGTCTTCTTCGCGGTGGTGGAGCACGGCCGCTCCTGGAAGGACAGCGGTCGGTTCCTCTTCGAGTGCATCAACGACTCCTCGGAAGGCCGGGAGGCCTACGCGCGGCTTCTCCGTGAGCGCTACGGAGAGAAGGCTGGGGAGGAAGCCTCGATACCGCGAGCTCCTGTCACGCCCAATGTCGCGGCGCTCTTCAAGCTGGCGGGCGAGCTCTGGGAGGAAGTGACGGGCACGGGGTTGATGTCACTCCGGCATCTGATTGGGGCGATGCTACTTCATGAGGCGCGCGGCAGATCAGGTTGCGAGAAACTCTTCCGGCAGTGGGGACTCGACCGGCAGCGCTTGCGCGAACGGTTCTTCCAGGATGTCTGCTTTACCCTCCGGGAGGGCTCTCCTTGGGACGAGCGGAGCAGGTGGCGTCCACTCCTGCTGCCAACGAGTGGCGAGCCCGCAGGACGTCGGGCGAGGATCAGCACCGATATGCTCGAGGAGGGATTGCCCCAGGAGCACCTCGAGAGTCTGGATCGCCTCGACTTCCGCCCTCAGGCCAGGGCCTTCGCCTCGCTCATCGCCTCCGAAGAGCTCGTTCCCCCCATCGCGATTGGCGTCTTCGGGGAGTGGGGTTCGGGGAAGACGTTCTTCATGCGGCTCGTGGAGTCCTACGTGCGCCGGATGCAGGAGTCCGCACGCCAACCGTTCTCCGGGCACGGCCCCTATCTCTCGGAGATCGCCCACATCCATTTCAACGCGTGGCAGTACGTGGAGTCGAATCTCTGGGCAAGCCTCGCGGAGCACGTCTTCCGCAGCCTTGGCGAGGATTTGTTCAAGAGTGCCTCGGGACCGAGCGCGGACGGGGTGCTCGACCTTGCCCAGCTCGAGACCGCGCGTGAAATGAAGCAGCAGGCGGAGGCCGAGCAGGAAGAAGCACGGAGCGTCTTGGAGAAGGCGGAGAGTGAGCTCGGCAAGGCGAGGATGGACCACGAGAAGGCGGCCTCCGCGCATGTCGAGCTGATGTGGAAGGAGCTCCAGCCGGTGCTCGACAAGCCCGTGAGGGATGCGGTCAAGGAGCTCTTTGGTGAGGATGCCCTGACCACGGCCGGCCATCTCCGGGCCGCCTATGATGATGTCCGCGACGCCTCGGGACGGATGCGACGGCTGTGGAATTACGTCCTCGTGAACCCACCTTCGCTTGGGGGCGTGCTCACCGTTCTGGGCGTCGCGGCCGTGATGTTCATCGGGGTGTTTCTGATTCCGCATCTGGGCGACGTGCGTGCGGTGCTGGCAGCGCTCGGTACCACCTTCATTCCGGTCTACGGCTTCATTTCCTGGCTCGTGCCCAGGTTGAAGCGGGGGGCGGACCTCTTACGGGTCATGGAGAAAGGAGCCAGCAAGGCCAGTGAAACCATTTCGAGGGCCGAGAGCGAGGTGGCGAAGGCCCGGAGTCAGCTGGAGGCCGCGCGGGCCGCCCTCGAAGCCGCGACGACGCGGGCCGAGGAGGCACGCCAACGGGTCGCGGTTGCCGAGGCCGCGGTGAGCGCTCCCAAGACAGCCGAGCGGATCGCCCGCTTCATCGAGGAGCGCATCACCTCCAACGAATACCGGCGGGAGCTCGGTGTCCTCCATCTGGTGCGCCGGGACTTCGAGCGTCTGTCCCGGTACATCCTGGAGCATCGAGAGGATTCGCGAAGGCAACGGCCCGGCGAGCAGCCGGGCCTGGAGCGGATTGTCCTCTACATCGACGATCTCGACCGTTGCCCTCCCGAGAGGGTTGTCCAGGTCATTGAGGCCGTTCACCTGTTGCTCGCCTTCAAGCTCTTCGTTGTGATCGTGGCTGTTGATGCGCGCTGGGTGAGCGAGTCGCTCTCGAAGAAGTTCGACTTCATGGGCGATAGCCAACGTCCAGGGGGTCCTGGAGCGACCGTTCATGACTATCTCGAGAAGATCTTCCAGATACCGTTCTGGCTCCCTCCCATGGACGCGGCTGGGTGCAACGAGCTGATTGGGGAGCTCTGTCCCTTGCGTACCTCCATGGTTGGGACTGGTGCACTCCTGGGGGTCGTGCAACCGGGAGCCCTCGTGCGGTCGTCCTTCTCTCCCTCGGGTGAAGGCACCGCCAGGGAACGAGGGGCAGCCCGAGCGTCTGAGTTGCCTGCTCTTCCCAGGGGTTCCACGCAGTCGGATGCCCTCACGCAGTCGGATGCCCTGGAGATCGATGAGCTGGAGATCCAGTACATGCAGGGACTGGTGCGGCTCTTTCCAAGCTCGCCTCGACGGGTGAAGCGGCTCCTCAACACCTATCGCCTGCTTAAAGCCTCCACCACGCGCGAGGAGTACACCCGTTTCGTCCACGGTGAGCGCGAGTCGGGACCGTATCAGGCCGTCATCACGTTGCTGGTATGCGTCATGGGGGCGCGGCAGCTGTCAGGCGAGGTGCTGCGTCGGCTGGGCACTGGTTCGAGGCAGGGCCTGGACGAGTTCATCCGGGAGCTTGAACGATGCGAAGGCGTCGAGCCCGTCGAGCGTCGGCAGGTGGTCGAGGCCCTCAGGGTGTACCGCAAGACACGAGGGCTCAACACGCTCGACGAGCTCGCGGAATGGGGTCCGCGAGTCGCCCGTTATTCCTTCCACTCACCGTTCTCCAACGGTGTGAGGTAGCGCGAAGAGGGGAGGCCTGGCGGCGAGGCCTACGGGGCGTGGTGGGCTGAGTAGAACGCGGGGAGGGTTCTGCCCTTTCGTTCATCCGGATCCAGCTCTTCATCCGGCACGCTGTCCATGGCTTCCCAGATCTGCAGAGACAGGGTGGCGCGCGAGATGGGGGAAGAGTCCGCGGCGGTGATGACGACGAATCCATTCACTTCGGTTCTTTCGACGGGTCTCACGATTGTTTCTCCTGAAGTGTTTCAATTCACGAGGAGGGGATCCCAAGGGGGCTCGTCAGGCATGGATGCTTCGGCCCCTTCTGGATGACGGGCATGCATGCAGGGACTGCCTTTTCTGCCTCTGATGCGAAGTGCCCTTGCGAAGATGCTCTGGAGTGCATTCTTGAGCTCGTCCATCTCCAGGGCTGTCAGCTCCGACCAGAAGGGGATCCTCTGATTCGAGTACAGGCAACACACGCCCACGGGGACCCACTGTTTGGAGTCATAGACTGGCACGCAGAGCAGGGAGGCGAAGATCCTTTCCCTGGCCCACTCATCCATCCACTGAGCCGCGCAGCTCTTGTCCACGTAGGAGCCTTGGTAGGAGGATTCGAGGGTCGCGCCCCAGATGAAGGCCCGGCTGACGGCGTCGCCCGGCTTGTCGATGTCCGTCACCCGCATGGAACGCTTCATGGCATAGGCGTGGGTGATCGGCTCGGGGTTCACCCGGCCATTGGAGAACCGGAAGGCCAATCGGAGGAGCGAGGCCTCCTTGTTGTCGGGCACGAAGCCAGCCAGGCCCAGTTGCTCATCGACCGCCACACCGAAGCGCTGGCGCAGGACGGCACAGGCCTTCTTCAGCCGCTCGAGGATCGGCCTCTGCACGGAGCCGTTGTACAGGTGCTCCGTGTAACGATCTGCCTGCGCGGAGAGGAAATTCCTGCCAGCTTGGGCCCAGTCCGTGCACCTGGGGCCCAGGCGGATCTGCCGCAGGAGGAAGGGAAGCAGCTCTCCTGATTCGACGCTGAGGACGTTGATGCCCCAGGCCTTCCAGAACGGCTCCTCGTGTTCCTGGACGAAGTCGTGGGCCATGCGTTCGATCAGCTCGGCCTCCGTGGGAGGCGGTCGCCTGTGGAGCAGCGCATAGATTCGGGGCTGACTGGCGGCCTCCCGGCCCGCGGAGCAGAGCTCCCTTCGCCGCTCCTGAAGCACGCCCCGGAGCCTGGGATCCGTCGGATTGAGCCCGACGAGCAGCACCACCGGCTTGTTGTCCGGGCTCACGGTCAGATTGTATTTCCCCAGGAAGAGTTGCTTCAGCTCGTTCGGCAACCCGGCCTGCTTGGCGTGGTAGTCCGTCTCCGAAAGGATGATGCTCCCGCGAGGCGCTCCATTTGTCGGCAGGTAACCCAGGAGGTGATGGACGGCAGGCGAGTCCTGCGTCCCCTGCTCGTCATCTGGGTAGCGCGTCTGGGCCTTGAGCCGGAACAGCCGCCAGAGCGCCTGCTCGAGGAGGTTGTCGAAGTTGAAGGTGTAGAGGATCCGCTTCCGCTCGTGGAGGGGCTTGGGGTGGATGTCCCCCAGGGAGGCCGCGAGCTCCAGGTGGAGGTCATTCTCCGCCTTTGTGCCGTCCCGCTCGTCGTAGAGCGACTCGCGCAGCATGTCGTTGTAGGTCCCCTGGTCCTTGTCCGGGGTGGCCTTCGTCACGCTCTCTCGAATCAGGTCCGCCACGGCCTCGTATCCGAAGCTCCCGATGAAGACGCGGGCCGCCTTCTTCAAATCCTCGAGCTGGAACTTGATGCGCTTGTATTCCCTCTGGAGGAAGGCCCGCAGGAGCCTTGCATTCAACTCCTCCCAGGAGGGAAGGCCCGACGCGCAGGAGACACCGGGGCCGACCAGGGTCTTCAGGGTTCCGCCCGTGTAGGCCTCACGCAGGGTCATGATGGCGCTGTGTGTCGATGATGACGACGGCAACATCCCTGGCCTCACACTCTAATCACCACGGTATGGATTCCCGGGGATGGAGGGCAGGCGCCGGATTTGTGACGCGGAGACGGGACCAGCTTCTTGCCCGCGACCTGAGCCCGGTCGCCAAGCATCCAGGCCATCACCGTGTAACGCCGGGCATCCAGGCCGTCACCGTGGGTCCGCGAGCCTCCGGGAGCGTCGGGTCCAGGGCTATCCGTGAGTTCCACGTGCGAGGAGGGGAGCGCCTCCAGCGCGGTCCTTGTAATCTGAGAAGTATCCCCGGTGGGGGGAGGACACGATGGAATTCGACTGCGACTGGCTCATTATCGGTTCGGGCTTCGGCGGCAGCGTGAGCGCCCTGCGGCTGACGGAGAAGGGCTACCGTGTGGTGATGTTGGAGAAGGGCCGGCGCCTGCAGGCGAAGGACTTCCCCAAGACGAACTGGAACCTGAAGCGCTGGCTGTGGATGCCGCAGCTCGGGTGGCGCGGCCTGTTCAAGATGACCTTCTTCCGTCACGTCACCGTGCTGTCTGGCGTGGGCGTCGGAGGCGGCTCGCTGGTGTATGCCAACACGCTGCCCATCCCCAAGGATGACTTCTTCCAGGCTCGCTCCTGGGGAGGCCTGGCGGACTGGAAGACGGAACTGGCGCCGCACTACGCCACCGCGCGCAAGATGCTCGGGGCCACCGTGAACCCGCTGCGCACCTTGCCGGATGAGCTCATCCAGCAGGTGGGCAAGGACATGGGCCGCGAGGACTTCCAGCCCACCACGGTGGCCATCTACTTCGGCCAGCCTGGGGTGACCGTGCCGGACCCGTACTTCGGCGGCGAGGGCCCTGAGCGCACGGGCTGCAACTCATGTGGCGGCTGCATGATCGGTTGCCGCTTCAACGCCAAGAACAGCCTGGACAAGAACTACCTCTACCTCGCCGAGAAGCGCGGCCTCGTCATCCATTCGGACACCGAGGCCACCTGGGTGCGCCCGCTGCCCGGTGGTGGCTACGAGGTGGAGGCGCTCGAGGGAACCTCACACTTCTCTCGCCGCAAGCGGCGCTTCACCGCGCGCCAGGTCATCTTCTCGGGAGGAGTGCTGGGCACGGTGGACCTGCTGCTCAAGCTGAAGGCCCACCCGGACGGGCTGCCCCGGCTCTCGGACCGGCTCGGTGATGGTGTGCGCACCAACTCGGAGGCGCTGATTGGCGTGGTGGCTGGCAAGCGCTTCCGCGACAAGGACCTGTCCCGGGGCATTGCCATCGGCTCCATCCTCCACACCGACGCGCACTCCCACCTGGAGCCGGTGCGCTACTCCGCGGGCTCCGACTTCTTCCGCACCCTGATGGCGCCCCACGTGGGGGGCGCTACTGTCTTCTCGCGCCTGGCGAACGTGGCGGGGCTCTTCCTGCGCCACCCGCTCAAGATGATCAGCTCCTGGTTCACCCGTGACTTCGCCCGGCGATCGATGATCCTCCTCTACATGCGCACGCTGGACGGGCACCTGCGGATGCGGCGCGGACGCGGGCTCTTCACCGCCGGACGCAAGGGGCTCAGCACCGGCCTGCAGGAGGGTCCCGCCCCCACCGCCAACATCCCCGAGGCCTCCGAGCTGGCCCACCGGGTGGCGGAGAAGCTGGATGGTATGCCCATGACCATGGCCACCGAGACGCTGATGGGCATCCCCACCACCGCGCACATCCTCGGCGGCTGCTGCATGGGGGACTCGCCTGAGACGGGTGCCATCGACCAGCAGCACCGCCTCTTTGGCTACGAGGGTCTGTATGTCGTTGATGGCTCGGCCATCTCCGCCAACCCAGGCGTGAACCCTTCGCTCACCATCACCGCGCTCGCTGAGCGCGCCATGACCTTCATCCCCGCCCGCCAGCAGGTGGACGCTGGGACGGAGAAGACGGAGGTGGCTGCGCGTCCCACCGCGCTCGGGGCGTGAGTCAGGAGAACAATCTCCGGGGGTTCATTGGATTCGTAGAAAACGAGTTTAGCACGCTTGACCGCTTGGTCACCGAGGACTTATTCCACGGGTTGCGCCCGTTTTCTTCACTCCCCGTCATCGCCCCCGGAGGTTTCCATGAAGTTGAAGCTGACTCAGGCCCTATTCACCTGCTCGCTGTTGGGTGTGGCCGCGTGTGGCGGTCCGCTGCCCGAAGAGGAGGGACTCCTCCCGTCCAAGGAGGTGGGGCAGGTGGCCCAGCTCGTGCGCAAGGCGAAGTCGGTCCCGGACGAGTACATCGTCGTGCTGCGCGAGGACATGAAGGACGTGGCGCTGCGCGGCTCCGCGGACATGGCGCGCGAGCTGGTGGTCGCACGCGGCGGCGAGGTGCTGCATACGTATGAGCGGGCGCTCAAGGGCTTCTGGGTGAAGCTGCCCCCGGGTCAGGTGCGTGAGCTGCTGGGGGACCCGCGGGTGGCGTACATCGAGGAGAACGGCATTGTCTCCGTGTCGGGCACCCAGACGAGCGCGACGTGGGGCATTGATCGGATTGATCAGCCAAGCCTGCCGCTCAACAAGACCTACAACTACAACTTCGATGGGACGGGGGTGCACGCGTACATCATCGACACCGGCATGCGGCTGACGCACTCGCAGTTCTCCGGGCGAGTGGGCAGTGGCTTCGACGCCATCACCGCCGGTGGCACCGGAGCGGACTGCCACGGCCACGGCACGCACGTGGCGGGGACGGTGGGCGGCACCACCTGGGGTGTGGCGAAGAAGGTGACGTTGCACCCGGTGCGCGTGCTCGACTGCACGGGTTACGGCACGGACGCTCAGGTCATCGCTGGTTTGGATTGGGTGACGGCGAACCATATCAAGCCGGCCGTGGCCAATATGAGTCTGGGCGGGGACGCGTCGCAGGCACTGGATGATGCCGTGGAGCGCACCATCGCCGCGGGAGTGGCGGTCGCCGTGGCCGCTGGCAACGACAGCTCGAGCGCTTGCAACTATTCGCCGGCACGCACGCCCAATGCCATCACTGTGGGCTCCACCACCAGCAGCGACGCGCGCTCGTCCTTCTCCAACTACGGCGCCTGCCTGGACATCTTCGCGCCGGGCTCGAGCATCACCTCGGCTTCGTACTCCAGCGACAACGGCAGTACGTCCATGAGCGGCACCTCCATGGCCTCGCCGCACGTGGCGGGCGTGGCGGCTCTGTACCTGAGCGCCAACCCCTCGGCCACCCCGGCCCAGGTGACGGCAGCGCTCACCGGCGGCGCCATCTCGGGCAAGGTGACCAGCCCGGGTAGCGGTTCGCCCAACAAGCTGCTCTACACGATGTTCATCACCGGAGGAGGCGACACCACGGCGCCCTCCACATCCATCATCCTGCCAACGGTTGGCTCCACGGTAAGCGGTACCACCACCGTCAGTGCCAACGCCTCCGACAACGTGGGCGTGAGCAAGGTGGAGTTCTACCTGGGCGCCAATATCATCGACGTCGATACCACCGCGCCGTACAGCGTGAGTTGGAACACCACGGGCCTGCCCAATGGCAACTACTCGCTGACTGCCAAGGCCTATGACGCCGCCAACAACGTGAGCACCTCGTCCGCGGTGTCCGTCGTCGTGAACAACGACACGGGTGGCAGCTGCGGCATCACCGAGCAGCTCTTGGCCAACGCTGGCTTCGAGAGTGGCAACACGAGTTGGACGGGCTCCTCGAGCGTCATCGACAACACCACCTCGGGCAGCTCGCCGCGCACCGGCAGCTACAAGGCGTGGCTGGATGGCTACGGCTCGAGCCACACCGACACCCTCTACCAGCAGGTGACCATTCCCTCCACGGCCTGCAGCGCCACGTTCAGCTTCTGGGTGAAGATCACCACCTCGGAGACCACGACCACCACCGCGTACGACACGCTGACGGTGCAGGTGCTGAACAGCTCGGGCACGGCGCTGGCGACGCTGGCCACCTACAGCAATCTGAACAAGTCCTCGGCCTACGTGCAGAAGTCGTTCGACCTGAGCGCGTACAAGGGCCAGACCGTTCGTGTCTACTTCAAGGGTGAGGAGGACTCGGCGCAGAAGACGAGCTTCTTCCTCGATGACACCGAGCTGACCATCACCCGGTAGTCGCCCGCTCCAGGGCTCGACATCCCAGCGGCGCGGGGACGGCAACAGGGTCCCCGCGCTGTTTTCATGTTTGGGGATGAGGCTCAGCCTACTGCGGGGTGTTGAGCTCTTTGAGCACCTCGCCCGCGTGCCTCGCCTCTCCCGGCACCATGGCCAGGTCGTCCAGGCTGATGAGGCCCACCGGCTTCTTGTACCCATCGAGCACCACCAGGCGCCGTACCGCCTTCTCCTCCATCAGGTGCTCGGCCTCGGAGAGGGGGGCCTCCGCGTCGCAGGTGATGACGGCGTGGGTCATCGCCTCTCGCACGAGCGTCAGGTTCGGATCCTTGCCCGCCGCCGTCGCGCGTACAGTGATGTCCCGGTCCGTCAGCATCCCCACGAGTTGCTCCCCGTCCATGACGGGCAGGGCCCCAATCCCGTATGAGCGCATCCGCTCGGCCGCCGTGCGCAGGGATGCATCCGCCTCGATGGTCTCCAGGCTCTTCGTCATCAGGTCGCTGATCCGCATCTGGTGCCTCCTTGGCGCACTCCGGGTCCCCGTGTGTTCCTTCATGCTCACGTTCAAGTCCTCCGCCATGCTGTGCCGGCTCAGGCCGGTGCCTGCAGCTCGGGCTCCGCGCCCAGCCACATGAAGTCCGGCATCCGCTCGTGCAGGTACTTCCGCATGCTCGCGATCAGCCCTGCCTCCACTTGGCGGGCCCGCTCGCGGCTGACGTGGAAGTGCTCGCCAATGGTCCGCAGTGTCTCGGGCTCCTCGGCCAGCAGCCGGTGCTCCAGGATGTAGCGTTCCCGCTCGTCGTGCAGCCCGTGAGAGAACGAGTGGAGCTTCTCTAGAAACCAGCGCGTCAGCTCCCGCCGCCCCAGCTCCTCGTCTACGGCGGGTGTTCCCGAGCGCAGCGCACGTCCCGGGGTCGGGCGGTCCTTGTCTCCCTCGGGAGGGACATCGAGCCGGACCTCGTCCTGCCTCAGCCGCTGGTCCATCTCGACAACGTCCTTCTCCGAGACGCCCAGGCGAGCAGCCAGCTGCCGGGGTGTCGCCTCCTGGCCCGCGGCGAGCAGGCGGCCCTCTTCCTCCCTCATCCGGAAGAAAAGCTTGCGCTGCACATCCGTGGTCCCCAGCTTCACCAGCCGCCAGTTCTCGAGGATGAAGCGCAGCAGGTAGGCGCGGATCCACCAGGCGGCGTAGGTGCACAGCCGCACCCCCCGCTCCGGCTCGAAGCGCTCCACGGCGAGGATGAGGCCGAGGTTGCCCTCCTGGATGAGGTCCATCAGGAGAAGCGGAGGTCGGTGGTGCTCGCGTGCCAGCTTCACCACCAGCCGCAGGTTCGAGGCCACCAACCGGCCCCGAGCCTTTGCATCGCCGCCTTCTCGGACCTGCCGGGCGAGTGCCGCTTCCTCCTCCCGAGACAGCAGGGGATGCCGCCTCACCTCCGCCAGCCATGTCGCGAGCAGCGTGCGATCGTCGGGGGTCAGCTCCCCGCGGTGGGGACGGCGAGACCGTGACGACCGCACCAGTCGGGCAGGTCGGAAGTGGGGGACCGACAACATGCGTGCACCTCTTGGTGGGTCATGGTCGATCTGCGACCGCCACCGCCCTGATGCAGCAAGCGTGCGAGGTGCGGCTCCTTCGAAGAGGTGCTCGGCCGCCCGCAAATCCTGCATGCGTGCGTGCGGCCGAGCGCAGAAGGTGCGGAGGCGCTGTCAGGCGTCGATGAGGGCGCCGTCGCGGACGCGGAGGGTCTTCTGGGTGAACTTCCCGGCGAGCGCTTCCGGCTGGTCTGCGTAGTTGGTCTTCACCTCGGAGCTGGGGATGAGGTGGAAGGTAGCGAGCGCCTCGTTGGCGCGGGCCTCGAGCACCACGAAGCCATGCGCGTCGGCGTTGGTGAAGACGATGCCGGGGTTGCTCGCACGCAGCGTGGACTCCATCTCGGTGACGACGCGCCGGTAGACGGAGCTGTCGGCCGGGAAGCCCGCGGCAAGCACCGCGGAGCCGGCCATCTCCTTCACCGAGCCGGACGAGATGGCGGGAGCGGTGAGGGTGGGAATGCCGCCCTCCACGGAGGCATGGGAGGAGTGGATGTCTCCGGAGATGAAGAGCGCGTTGCGCACGTTGTTGTCGCGCAGGTACTTGAGCAGCTCGGTGCGCTTGTTGGGGAAGCCGTCCCACTGGTCCACGTTGAAGTAGAAGCGGGTTTGCAGGTTGGCGGGGATGTCCGTGAGGTCGCTCAGGTTCCACACCATGGAGGTGAGCGATACGGAGCTGACCACCACCTTCCAGGTGTTGTCCGCGCGCACCGTCTCGCGCAGCCAGGCCTCCTGCGTGTCGCCCAGCGCGTTCTCACTGGCGCGCAGCGACTTCGCGTAGCGCCAGCCGGAGTACAGGTCGTAGGTCTGCTTCACCACGATGTAGCGTGAGCCCATCTGGTTGAACAGGTCCGTCTTCCCCATGTGCGCGTAGGCGAGCCCGCGGGGCTTGTCGGTGGGGCTGATGGGCGGGACGCCCACCTGGGCGAGCACCTGGTTGACGTAGATCAATGCCAGCTTTCCACGCACGTGCTCCCCGGCCTGGGAGGTCGCCGCCTCGGCGCTCAGTCCCGCCTTGGTTGCGAGCTGAACGTAGACCTGCTGCAGCACGCCCTTGTGCTGGGCGTACTCCGGCGCGTCGATGTCCACGTAGGCGTAGTCATCAGACGTGAGGACCGCGGCCACGCCCGCCTCCGCGAGCGCTGTGTTGTCCATCACCACGGTGCCAGGGTAGGCGTTCTCGGGGATGAGGTGATCCGGCCGGTAGGTGCGGTAGTCGGTGAGGAGCAGCCGCAGGTGCTTGCCGTAGTCAAAGTCCCGGTAGATGCGCGTGTCGGGGTAGCGAGGGGTGTTGTCGACGTTGATGGCGCCCGCGGCCGATTGGGTGGTGTCCAGCGGGATGTATTCGAAGAAGACCTGCTCTGCGTTGCGCTTGCGCTCGTCGGAGCGCTCGTTGGCACGGCCATCCGAGTACGTCGCGGTCGAGCCCCAGCAGTCGTCGGAGAACTCGTGGTCGTCCCAGACGACGATGAAGGGGTAGCGCTCGTGCACCCGCTGCAGTTGGCGGTCCGAGCGCAGCGTCTTGTAGATGTCGCGGTAGTTGGAGAGCGCCGCCGCGGCGTGGTACTGCCCGCCGCGCTGGGGCAGCGCCGAGGCGGTGTCGGTGAAGCGCACCCTGCGGGCCTCATCGGGCGTCTGGAAGGACGTGTCGCCGGTGGTCTCGTAGATGTAGTCGCCGAGGAAGACCACGAAATCGAGGTCCTCGTCGCGCTGCAGCAGGTACTGCCAGGTGTTGTAGTAGCGGCCGATGAAGTCCTGGCAGCTGGCGAAGACGAAGCGCACAGGGACGTCCTCGCCCTGCGCTGGCGCGGTGCGGGTGCGGCCCACCGGCGAGGCGTACCGCTTGCCGTCCTGCTCGTAGATGAACCGGTAATAGTAGGTGGTCCTCGGCTTGAGGTTTGCCACCTTCACCTTGAGGGCGTGGTCATGCGCCGGCAGCGCTTCCAGGTCCTTCAGCTCGAGCACGAGCTGGGTGAGCTCGGCATCCGTGCCCACCTGGAGCGTGAGCCGGGTGGCGGAGTCGGCGCGCAGGGGGTCCACGGCTCGAGTCCAGAGCACCACGCTGTCGGAGCGCGGGTCTCCGGACGCAACGGATTGTGGAAAGTGCTCCGGGCTAGGAGTGAGGGGGGCGGGGGATTCCCCTCCATCCCGACAACCGAAGGCGGTGCTGGCGGCGACGGCGGCGATGCACTGCAGGATGGTTCGACGGTGGAGCTTCTGGCTCACGTGGGCCTCCGCTAAGAAGGGCCACGAGCCTAACGCAGCCCTCTGCGAGGCATTCGTGACACAGTCTTGGCGGTCCGGTGACTTCCGGGAGACCTGTTTTGCCGCCGTGCGTTAGATGCGGTGACGCACCTTCGCGTCGAGGCTGTAGGGCCCAGCGCCGATGAACATGGCCGCGAACAGCACCGCGAAATAGAGCAGCGCCAACTCCATGCGAGCGAAGGGATCCGCCCGGTGGCGGTAGAGCGCTACCACCATCGTGAAGGCCGCAAGCGCCGCCGCCGGCCGGGTGAAGAGTCCCAACGCTATCAGCAGGCCGCCCACCAGCTCGGCCAGTGCTGCGCACCAGGCGAAGAAGATGGGGTAGGGGAAGCCCAGCGCGGCCACGCCATCGGCGAAGCGCCCCATGCCCCCTGTGACCTTCGGCAGCCCATGGAGAATCGCCAGCGACACGCCGAACACCACCCGCACCACGGTCCAGCCCAGCGTCGCTCCACGCGCGCCGATCATGACTCACCTCCGCCCGAGGCCGTGTCCTTCTCGCCACCGCGGCGCAGTCCCAGGGCCTTCATCTTCTTGGAGAAAACTCGCACCCGCACGGTGTTATCTGGTGTTGGTTCCTCTGTAAATACGGTCACTTCCGAGGCCGGCCGAGTTGATGGTGTTGGTGCGTGCTCCCTCCCGGTTGTTGCAGGTGAGCACACCGCGAGCACACGGCCCACCTACTGGCACGGAGGTGCTCCGGGGCTGAAGGTCGGCGAGCTGCTCCTCCCGCCGGCGGCCACGGGCACCACCGTCACGCTCGCCGCGTACATGGATGAGGACGAGAAGGCCCGTGCCGGGTACCGGGCTGATCGGGTGTACGTGACGAGCCTGCAGGAAGCGGCCGAGCTGTACGCCGCCCTCTACCCTGACGGGGGCTGGGTCTACCGCGTCCAGCCGTGTATGCCGCTGGAGGCGGATCCCGACTGTACCGAGCCAGGCGTGAGCTTCGCCTGCCTTGGTGCCCTCATCATCGAGGCCCATCCGCTCGACCCGCTGACCGCGTTCCTCATTCTCAAGACTGTCTCTGAGGCGGGCACGTCCTCGGCGGCCCGGCGCTCCCCCACGACGGCCGAGGGCTAACCATGGACCCCATGAAGAGGACGCCCGCGCAAGAGCGCGGAATGGGGAGTCGTGTGCCTTCGAGCCCTCTGCCCACCCCCGAGCAGCGCCGCGCTGCCGTGGTCGAGCGCATCGACTGCACCCCCGTGGCCGAGCGCGTCCTCCTGCGCGCCCGCCTCTACGAGGAGACCCCCGCCATGGGGCTGCTCGAGGAGATGCGCCGGGGCCCCAAGTGCAGGTGTGCCGTTTGCTGGGTGGTTCGGCCCGCACGATTGCAGTGGAAGGACCACGACGGGACACACCGATACACCTGTGAGTCCGACGACTGCCGCCAGCTGTGGCGGAAGCTCTCGCGGGCCGAGGAGGCCGCGCACGCCAAGGCCCAGGCGCGCCTCGTCCTGGCTGTGCAGGAAGGGATGGCCGCGTGAAGCCGCTCCGCCCGCTGGAGGTGGCCTTCCGTCTGGCTACCTCCGTCTTCCTTCTCTCGTGGCTGCCCGCGCTCTTCGGGTGCCTGACTGCTCGCCTCGTCTTCGTCCTTTCCTGGCCGGCGGCTGGCGGCCTCGCTCTCGTCGTTGCCGTCCGGAGGTCCCCGTGACCCGCTCACCGCGTCGCATCGCCTTGGTGGGCTGTGGCAAGTCGAAGCTGGAGCAGCCCGCGCCAGCGCGCGAGCTCTACACCGGCCCGCTCTTCCGGGCCGCGCTCGAGGTTGCCGAGGCCGAGTTCGGCGCCGACGTCTGGATTCTCAGTGCCAAGCACGGCCTCGTGGACCTGGAAGAGGACGTCGAGCCGTACGACCTGGCTCTCGGGGATATGGGCTCCGAGGCTCAGGATGCATGGGCTCGGGACGTCATCCGGAACCTCTGGGACGACGACGATGGCAGCCCGGCCCACCTCACCGTGTACGCGGGCTCCGCCTACGTGGAAGCCCTCCGCGCGCACCTTCCCATCACCTGGACCCTGGACGACCCGATGAAGGGGCTCAGCCAGGGCGAGCGCCTGGCGTGGCTCTCTGCCCGTCGCGCGGCGCTCACCGTCAACCCGGCTGCCACGAGTTCGGCGGCCTCTCTTTCTTCGGCGGCGCCCTCGGGCCCCGCCCCCGTGGAGCACTCGATGATCGCCACCGCCAACCGACTCACCGATGAGCAGCGCCAGGAGTCCTTCCTCATGGCCCTGGAGAGGGAGCGCGCGCTGAAGGAACTGCCCGAGCTGAGGGCTCGGCTGCTGGCTGCGCTGGAGATGCAGGAGGCTGGCTGGAGGGCCGAGCACACCCGGTTGATGCATGCTGCCATCACGGGCGAGCGCTCCCAGGGGGCGCAGCAGTCGGAGCTGCCGCTCGCCGCGCCTGCGCTGGCCGCGCTCGTCCAGGCCTCGGCTTCCGTCGTCTCGCCCGACAAGGACAAACAACCGCCCCCGGAGCCGCCGAAGGGCAAGCGTCGCAGCCGCTCTCGCAAGAAGCCCGCTGCGGAGACCGGGGAGAAGCGCGTGGAGTCCGCGGAGTCGGCTCGGACGGCGACGGAGTCCTCGGCCACGGTGAGCCAGGTGGCTGCGGAGGACGACCTTGTCCCCGCCCCGCGCGTGCCCTGCTGCACTTGCACCCATTCGATCGCGGACCACAAGCTCGGCAAGGGCCGGTGCGAGCGCTGCAAGTGCCGGAGGTTCAAACCGGTTGCTGTGGCGACGCCTGAGCAGTCCTCCACGGCCGACTCCACCCCGTGCGAGTGCGACGGGTGCGGCAAGACGTTCAAGGCCTCGGAGCTCGCGCCACTCGGCCCTGAGGACGCGCGCGGCTACTACTGCGCTGGGTGCAAGGCCGAGGTTGAAGAAATGGACGACGAGGCGCTCGCGACGCCGGAGCCCGAGCCGTCGGACTCGCTGACTCAGGCGGATGCTGAGCCGCCGGCCTCTCCCGCGAAGTCCAAGCGCTCACGGACCAAGGTGAAGGCCAGCTCGCCGCCGGCAGAGCCTGCCCAGGCCGAGCTGCTGCCTGCGACCATGCCCGTCACTGCGGAGCCGGGCACCTGGCGCGTGGATCTCCCGGAGTGGTGCGAGGGCCGCATCGTCCTGCTGTGGCTGGTGAACGAGGCCACCGGTGAGCGGCGGGCGGCCTCATGGTGGCCCAGCACCAACGCGCTGAAGTGTGGCCACCACCTGTCCGGGAAGCTGGAGGGCGCTACGCTCGCCACGCACCTCGAGCTGGAAGCGTGGTGGAAGGCCAACCTGGAGAGCGTCGTGGCGCCGCTCGAGCAGGCCTGCCGGGATGGGAAGGTACCCGGGCTGAAGGTGTACGGGCCGGAGCCCTCCGCGGACGGGCCGTACCGGTACGCCCTGTCCAACGGCTGGGTGCTGGAGGTGTGGGACACGGGGGAGGCGCGGGTGGCCGCGTACTTCGTCGGCCCCACCGAGCGCGCGGACACGCAGTGGCGCTCCGGACCCTTTCACCTGAATGGTGAGCTGCTCGTCGCCAGCGCGGTGGCTGACATTACCTGGTCCGCTGACAACGAGGAGGTGGTGAGGGAGGCCGAGTCCTTCATCGCGCGGGGCTTCGTCACCGAGCTGCGGAGGGCAGCTTCGGCATGAGCTGCGCCAGAAACCTGGACCAGGAGCTCGCAGCCCTTCGAGCCGAGCTTGAGCAGGAGCGCCTCGCCAGGGCGCGCGCGGAGGCAAAGCTGGAGGGCTTCCGCGAGGCGGTTGCCCTCATGGCGGCCTCGCGCCCCCATGCTCCCTCTGACTCTTCGGACCGTCACGCTGCCAGCGTGACGATTCAGCGTGACGGCGTGACGGCGGGCGTCACGCAGGAGGAGAGGGAGAAAGCTCAGAGAGAGAAGGCCAGAGAGAGGAGCAAGAATTACCGACTCCGGAAACGCAGCGTGACGATTCAGCGTGACGGCGTGACGGCAAGCGTCACGCATTCGCCTGAGCCCTCTTCCTCTCCCCCTCAGCGGCCCGTTCGAGGAACCCTGGCCCTCGTCACGGTGGCCGCGCGTGACGTTCAGCGTGACGGTCCGCGCGAGCACCGCACCCCGGCGACACTCCCGGCAGCCGTGCGCGAGCTGCGCTCTGCCTGGAACGAGCTCGCCGTCCCCCATGGCTTCCCTGCGTGGGGGGAGCGCACCTCCGGACGCCTGCTGCAGGATGCCCTGGCCGCGCTCGAGCGGCGCCCGTTGGAGGAGTGGCGGCGGGTGTTTGCCCTGGTGCCTCGTTCCCCCGTCTGCCGCGGGGAACTGAGCAGCCGCCAGCGGGCGAGCCTCGTGTGGATGCTGACGGGGCGCACCCGCGACGGCTACGAGCCGGCCGAGAAGCTGCTCTCCGGCACCTGGTCCATCGACCCGGAGCCCACCGCGACTCCTGCTGCGAACACAGCTGGCGCGGAGCTGGCGGGACTACCCGTGGACACCCCGGCGGCCAGCGCCTGGAAGCAGATGCTGGAAGCCATGCAGGAGGACGGGAAGCACTATGCACTGAGCTGGCTAGCTCGCCTGCGCGGACGAGCGGTGCAGGAGGGCTCGCTGGTGCTGGAGGCACCGGACACGTACGCCGCGACGTGGGTGGCCCAGCACTACGGCGAGCTGGTGCGGAGGATGGCGGCGATCCAGGGCTACACCGACGTGCGCTTCATCGCCGCAGGGGAGGCCTCGCCATGAGCTGCGCTTCCATGCCCGCCGCGCTGCTCGTCACGCCGCAAGGACGCAGGGCCGCAGAGCATGAGCGACCTGGCGCACGTGGCCGACGCCTTTTCTGCCTGGGACAAGGAGGAAGAGGCCCCATGACGCAGATTCGTCTCACCCTGCCGTACCCGCCCAGCGCCAACACGTACTGGAAGCCTGCCCGTGGCCGGGGGTTGGTGCCCTCGGACGAGGCGCTCCGGTACAAAGTTGCCGTCGCTCAGCTTGTCCAGGCTGCCGGCGTGCAACCGCTGAAGGGACCCGTGCGCCTCACCATGAAGGCCTACCGCCCGCGCAGGGTGGGGGACCTGGACAACGTGCGCAAGGTACTGCTCGACGCGCTCCAGGGATGGGCCTTCCTGGACGACGGCCAAGTGTCCGAGGACCACGGGTACCGGCTCGACGATGCGAAGGCCCCGCGCGTGGAGGTGCTGCTCGAGGCCGACGCAGTCGCCACACCCGAGGAGGCCCAGGCCCACCGGCAGGCCCGAGCGGAGCGCGCGGCGAAGGCTCGCGCCACCCGCAACCGCAACCGCCTCCAGAAACAGCGCCAGCAGATGCGCCTGTCTCCCGCCACCCGCCCCCGGAGTCTTCGATGAGCTGCGCAAGAACGAAGATGGTGGGGCCTGCTACCGCTACCTGCGGATGCGGCACTACGCTCGAAGTGAAGACCGGGGGCAGTTCCGCTACCCTCCAAGTGCGCCAGGCGTAAGGAACTGGCGAGGGCGCCCAGTCGGAAGCGGGTCCAGGCGAAGCGCCGGGAGAAGCGTACTAAGAGCCTGTTTCGGTAGGACACCCTCCCGTCAGGCTGCTCCTCCGCGGAGGAGTTGCCGGGGTCCCTACGAAACCTAGTTCTTAAGGGGATGTTTGCGGTTGGGCTGGCTGGGTAGTGATATCGGAAGGAGGTGCAGGCCGAGCGTCTTCAATCGCCTCCGCCACTTCGGCTGTTTGTAGGCGTTGTATCTCGCCACGCAGCCAATCTTGATAAAAGTACGTATTGGTAAAGGTCGACGTCCGGCCAGTACCAAGGCTTGCAACCCCAATGATTGAATGCGCGCCCCCTCCCGTATCTTCTCGCAGGCAGGGTCCTCCGCTGTCACCTCTGTAAATATGCGGTCCTGGCTGCGTTACCTGAATTTTTCTGCCTCCGTCAATGGAGGTGCTTGATATAGCGTTCCTTCCGGAGCGGCGGTGTCCATAAATCCCTCCGACTATTTTGTCGAAGCCGAAACCTACCATCGTTCCTGATTCACTAGTTCTTGCCTCCGCGTCTGCGAGTGTTACGCTGCCCCAGGTGCTTTGTGTATTTCTATCGAGAACCAGGAGGGCCAGGTCAGCATTGCTTGAGAAAACGACCTCCCTGTTGTTTGCCATAGTGATGAGGATCTTCAAGTCGGGATGAGGAATGACATCCGTAACACCGTGAGGTGTGCTCCTTAGCTCATAGCGCTGCCGCGGTCCTTTCTTGGTCATAATGGTTACCGGCTCATAGCGAACAGTAGTTACGTCGATCTCAGAAGTGCAGTCAGAGCTGTCGATAAGCGCTTTCCCTTCGTCACCTGGAGTGGTGGCTGGCTTCATTGCACACACACAATGTCCAGCTGTGAGAACAATGCGAGGGCTAAGCAGGGTGCCGCTACATCTCCCTCTGTTCGCAATTAATGGATCGGAAGATGTGACCATTACAACAAATGGAAAGCGATTTTCCTCGTCCACAGCTGCATCTAGAACAAAAAGTCTCTCATCGAGCTGCTGTGTCTCTTGTGCTGTCGTGGGTGTTGCGGCCTCTCCGCTGTCCACCAGAATGAGTGCATCGAGTGTTTTGCTGGCGGACGCGCCCGTCTTGGTTGTGCCATGAGTGGCAGTCTTTGTGTGTGTGTTTTGTGGTGCATGTGGTGTATGTGGTGTTTCGTGATTTGGTTTTTTTGGGAGGGCATCCAAAGTAAAACCGAGATTTGGTGTCAAAACAACGCCGACCGCTGCAAGAGACACAAGAAACGATCCGACTCTGCAATGCCTAATGCTCATTTGAGGCTCCTATTTCCACACAGCGAGCGGGATGAATGCATCGTCGCCAAGGACGAATGCGTCAATTCGGGCGCTGAGTCCATAATAGGTTGTATCTGTAATGAGGTCGCGGCCAATGCTGATTGCTATTGGGCCCAAGCCAAGGAAGCCGCTTACGCCAAAACGCCCCTTTATCTCATCGCCCCCACCGTCCCCGATGCCGGCATTCAATGCCGCCCCTAGCATCACCATTGGCGACAGCGTGAGATTGCCATCGCCATTGTAAATGCCTTTGCCAATCATCAAGGCGGCTCCGCCCCCTATTTCGAGCTTATTGCCAAGAGTCGCTTCTCCGTCCTTCACGCGGAGTTCTGTAAAGCCAACAGGCAATGTTGCTGTGAGCAATAAAATATTGTGGCGCTTGCCAATCTCTTGTTCTGCATTCAAGAGCACTGGCTGGCCTAGGCGCTGCTCAGCTAAGATACGCTCAAAGGCTTCACCCCCAAAAAGCTGGGCATTCGCGCGTCCGGACAAGCAGATGAAGCAGATCAACAAAAAGATGCTTGGCCTCATTTCCCCTCCCTGTTTGAGTCTTGTGCTGCGCAGACGTCTCTCATCAAAGGTTGGCTTTCGTGCAAAAGTCAACCCCCCCTGCGTAGCTGGCTCACAATGCGCCAAAGAACCGGTTTCGGCAGATAGCCCGGCAACTCCTCCGCAGGAGGAGCAGCCTGACAGAAGGGGTCCTTACCGAAACATGCTAAGTGGCGCCTGCACGCGTACGACATCACAGGCGAGTCCGTCGTGGAACTCGACTGGGTCGAGCAGTTGGCGGACGAGCGCGTGGCGTTGGGCTGCGCATTCCAGAACGTCCGCGCGCAGGTGCTCGCCTTTGCCCGCGACTGGGGCCTCCCGGCTCCCGCTGTGCAGTAGCAGGGAAGTGTCCTTGGCCAACTCCGTGCACTTTTTTGCACCTGTGGCACGGATAGAGGATGGCCTGTCCAGCACCGTACCTGTCCCGAGCCACACCGCCCGCGTCCTCTCTCGTGAGGACAGCGCGGCCGCAGGCGCTGGAGTCCCCCACCCAGCTGTCCCTGCCGATCTCCGTCCCCACGCGCCAGGTGCAGCGCAGGGAGCGGGCCCACCGGCCCCACCTGCGCCAGCGCACCCTCCCCGGGGTGGACACCCGACAACGGGTTTTGCCCTTCCGCCGCTCAAGGAGTGACAGCCTCCTCACGCCGGAGCTCGCCGAGGCCATGGAGACGGCCCTCGCCGAGGTGCGCTCCGCCGCGGAGGGCGGCCGTAGGCAGCGCGCCGCCGAGGCCCTGCTGCTGCAGCTGCTCACCCCCTTCCTCAAGGGCGAGGTGGCGCACGCCCTGGCGCACCACGAGCGCACCCACCTCAACAGGGACGACCTTCTGCAGGAGGCCCTCCTCCGCGCCCAGAAGCTGTGGAAGGGCTTCACCCCCGGGTGGGCTGGGCTTGGCCGCACCCTGTACCCGGCCTACGTCAAGAAGGCCGTCCGGCAGCACCTGGGCAACGTGCTCGAGGACGGCAAGCTGATTGGCCCCACCCACTGGGGGAGGAAGCTCGCCGCCCGCGCGCGCAAGCGGATGAAGCGCGAGCCGACGGTGACGTACGAGGAGGCCCTGAAGACGGAGGGCGCGGACCACGCCACCACCCTCGGACTCACCCTGGGGGCCACCCGCGCCGACGAGCGCGAGGCCGAGCTGCTCGCCGACGAGCGGGACGAGGAGCAGGCCGAGGAGAGGCGGACGCTCGAGCTGGGCTCCGCCGCGGTGGCCGCTCTCCGCCGCCTCCCCCAGCGCGAGCGCCTCGCCGTGGCCGTCCCCCTGGGGCTGTCTCGGGTGCGGCTCTCGGACGCAGAGCTCGCCCGTCGCCTCAAGTGCTCCCTCCCGGAGCTGCTGGCCGCCCGGGAGCGCGGGCTGGCGACCCTTCGGGCCGGCATGTCTAGGAGCTTGGAGTCATGATCATCATCGCCAAGAAGGACGGTACCTGCCGGGCCTGCGGCAAGCTCGTCCGCAAGAGAGAGGAGGCGGACTTCACCGCCGAGCTGGGCTTGGCCCATCCCGAGCCCCAGTGCTCCAGGGCACCCGCCGTCCACCGCCCTAACCGACGGGCAGGGCGGTGCCGGTGCGGAACGTGGGTGGAGGCTCAGGCCGGGCGCCTACGACTCCTCGAGGACAACGGTGCCAGCGGAGGCGGGAAGCACTGGGCGGTCGACTGCGCCGCCTGCGCGGGCTTGTGACGCTACCGAGGGGCGGGTAGGGTCCCCGGCAGGAGGGGACCGGTGACGCGATTCGTGTGTGTAGTGCTGATGTGCCTGTCATTGACGGGCTGCCTGCGCGTAGTCGTGGACTCACCCGCGGCGCGCTCGGGGCAGAGGGATTCCGACAGTGGCGTGAGCTTCGTTGGACTGACGACGGTAACCGCTGATGCTCGGCTGTGCACCCATGGCATCGCGAAGGTCGAGACCTACATGCCCGTATGGGGCTGGCTGCTTGGCGTATTCACCGGCGGGATCGTCCCGGGGATGAAGGCGGAGTATCACTGCGCGGCTCCCACATCGCTTGCTGAGCGAGATGCCCTCCGTGCTGCCCAGCGGAACACTGAAGAGGCCAAGCGGGTAGCCGAGGCGGCTCAGCGCAAGGCAGAGGATGACGCCAAGTCAGCGGAGGCTGCGCGCCGCAAGGCCGAAGAGGAGCTCGATGAGGTGCGACGGCAGCTTGAGGCGGTGCGCGCGACAAGCGCGGCACCCCGACCAACCACGGTTGCTACCACCAACGTTGCGCCTTTGCCTGATACGTCCATCACTCCAGCGCCTGATGCTGTGCAGGCACCGCACGACAAGGACGCGATGTGTGATCCGGCCAGCGCTGCTGCTGCTATTCAGGGGAGCGTGCGTCCCGCTGCTCCAGCTCGCGTAACCCTCATCGAGGAGGCAGAGGTGTATGCCGCTTCACGAGGCGTGGTGCTGCTATGCAAAACGGAGAACAAGGAGTCGATTGTTGCGCCCCGCTCGTTTAGATATCAGACGGAAAATGGTGTGCAGCTTGGTGTAAAGCAATTTCACACAAGCAAGGCCGCGTCGCGCTATCGCCAAGCCATTGAGGATGTTCCGCTCGGTGGCGAGACATTTATCCAGAGGGGACGCATTCTCTTCTCTATTTGGGGCGCGACTGACGCTGAGCGGAGGGCCGTCATCTCTGCTCTAGAGTAAGCCGCAACGCGTCCCCGCCGTGTTCGGCACCTCATGCCGCACGGAAGTTGATGCCGCAGAGGCTCGTCCATGCGGCGGACCCGGTGACAATCCGCACGTCACCGTTCGTGCCGACCTCGACGTATCCAGGGCCGGTGCTGCACGTCGTCGCGAAATCGCGAGTTGCGAGGGGACGGTAGCCTACGGGGAGGGTGAAGGCGACGGTGTTGCTGGCGCCGCCGCCGATCATCCCCTCGACGTGCACGCGCCCAGCTCCGTCGCGGTAGTAGCTCGCCCCCTGCCGGCCGTTGGTGGCGTAGGCTGTCCAGCCGTTCTGATAACCAGTGACGGTGGACACCAGGGTGGGGGACTCCTCCACGGAATCCACCTGTGCGAACACCACGGAGTCCACCCAGGCAAGCGCCCCGTTCCCGTTCGGCTTGGACAGACGCACGCGCGCGTATCGCGCTGCGGCCGGGGCCACCGCCACCGTGCGCACGTACCCCCATGTGTTGGCTGCGAGGTTGCTTGGCTCTGGGGTGGAGCTGTCGATTGTGGTCAGACTTGCATTCAGCCACTCCACATTCACCAGAAGACCAGACAGGGTACTGGCCACCTTGGCCGCCACGTCGACGGAGTAGCGTCCCCCAGGGCGCACGCTGACGGATCCAGATACCAGCGCTCCTCCGTTGTTCACGAGCACCACCGAGCGGGCGCCTGTATAGGCATCAGCGGACAGGGCGACGTCTGTACCCCACACACCCGCAGCCATCGTCCAGGCATCGGGAGGGGCCCCCGTATCGTTGGCGGCCTCGAAGTCGCTGTTGAGCAGCAGCGACTGGGCCAGCGACACAAGTGGCTGGAGTAGTCGTGGCTCCACATAGCGAGGTGTCAGCGCCACCTCATCGGAGGCCGGGCCGACGTTCCCCCTCCTGTCCCTCGAGCGCACCCGGGCATAGTAGGGGACGCCAGCGGCGAGCCCCGTCAGGTCGAAGCGCGTGGAACTGCTCACCGCCTTCAGCGTCGCCGCGGAGAGGGTGAAGCCGGGCGAGGTGCCGACGTGGAGCTCATACTCCTCGGGCACGGAGCCCCCGGAGGTGACGTTGGGCGCGGTGAAGAGCAGCACGGCCCCCGTCACTGAGTTCGTCACCGAGAGCCCTGAAGGGGCCGCAGGCCCAGTGAAGGTGACCGTAGGGGCCGTGTACCCGTCCGCGTTGCGGTTGAGCCACTGCCGCGCGCCGAGTGAAGGCTTTCCGTTGAGGGCGAGCCGCGTCTTGCCGTCCGTGCTGGTGAGGGTGTGCGTCACCTGGCGCACGGCCAGCACCTGGGGCGTGGTGAAGTGGTAGCCGTTGGGGGCGAGCTGCACCAGATCGGCGAGCTCGATGCCGGGGTGGAAGCGCACCTCCACCGAAGCGCCGACGTCGCACGTGGAGAGATCCGCGAGGCCGGCCTCCGCGAGGCGCACGGCCTCAGCGTGGGTGCGGATGCCGCCCGTTGTGGCCTCCGCCAACCACATGGTGCGCGGGAGCGCGACGCCTGCGGAGGTGATGTACCCGTAGCGCTGCGTCGCCGCGGTGTCCTCGCGCGCCACCGTCTTGCGCTTTGGCTGGCCGGCCGCGTCCAGGTCCTCCTCGTCCGAGTACGTCACCTCCACCCGGGTGCGCACGTTCTCGAGCGAGATGGTGAACTCACCGAGGTACTGGTAGTCGCTCGGCCCGTACGTCCACACGGGCGTAGTGCCCGCCCGGTCCGGGCCCCACAGCCACAGACCCCAGTCCCCGGTGTCCGGCCGAAGCTTCCACCGCACCTCCCAGCCGCGACCAGTCGCCCGGCTCGACAGGGCGTCCATGGCTGGCTGGCGCTCCTGCTTGTACTTGCCGAGCAACTGGAGCGAGGCCACCGGCGTGTAGAGGGCGAAGTCAGAGAGGTTGGCGGCCACGAGGAGTTTGTTGCTCACCGTCTCCAGCGGCGTGCCGTCGTCACTGCCGTACGTGCCCTCCGGCACCCACACGTCCTGGAGGACGCCCGCCATGTCCCGGCCCGTGAAGGTGATGATCTCGGGCCCGGAGTCCACCCGATCGATGCGCCCGAAGAAGAGCGGACGCCAGGCAGGGGCATGCGGCTCGAAGCCCAGCGGCACCACCGCCGCCTCCACGCGGAAGGGCCGCCCTGCCTGCAGGAGTGGTGCGTAGCTCCCGGGGAGGTTGTTGGCGCGCGACGTCTCCATGAGTGGGGCGAGGCTGAGCCCCTGCAGCTCGCGCATGACGCGGACGGAGGCCTGCCCCACGGGGTTGTCGAGCCCCTCGTCCACGTCCACGGAGTCCAGGAAGTCGCGGCCGAAGAGGTTGGCCAGGTCGTACCAGGTGCTTCCCAACAGCACGCGCACGCGGCCGCGAATGGAGTAGGGCGCGGACGAGCGGAGAAGCCTCAGTTGCTGCTCGAGGAGAGGGCGCATGCCCCGAAAAAGGGGCGCGCTGGCTCAGGTGCCGTAGAGGGTGAAGTCGAAGCGTTCGGAGATGGTGGTGAGCCGTGGGCCCGCTTTCGCTGTGCCGGCCTGTCCAACGCACAGCAGCCCGCCTGGGGGGAAGCGTGGACCCTCTGCCCACACCTGCGAGGGCCCAGGCCACGTGTGCGCGCTGTGAAAGGCGTACAGCCCCGGCACCCAGGACTCGGGCACCTCGAAGGGTAGGGCCACCACGTCATCGAAGGCGGTGGCGACGCCCTGGCCATCAATATCACCGAGGAGCAGGCCTCCACCGGCGATGTACCCGAAGAGCCATTCGTCGGCAGATGGCACCCCGTCGATGTACAGCCGCTCCACTGTGTTGATGACGTGCCGCCACAGCCCGGCGCCTTCGCGCACCCATCCGATGAATGTCCCCGGCTCGTACACGCCGAAGCCGAGGTCCCAGTTCACGAGCTGGTTGGCTGGCACAGTGAGTCCGGCGAGCCCCTTCTTTCGTACCGTCGTGGATCGCGCCACGCCAGCGCTCACGAACGACGGCGCAACCTCTCGCGAGGTGTAGAGGTGTGACGTGGACGACGAGCCATCATCGAAGGTCAGCACGTGCCCCTCACCGTCGATGAGCGCCCGCAGCGCATCCGCCTCTCCCGCGGAGAGAGGGCCGGTGGTGAAGCGGAAGTTGCGCTTCGTCTGAATCCTCTGAGTCGAGCGGGGGAGCCCGTTGATGGACCGAACCACCTCGCCCAGCCACACCGGCTCCCACTCCGAGTCGGTGCACTCCACCTCCACGCCATTGAGCGTAACGAGGGCCATGTCAGTCACCTCCCAGTCGTCCAGCTGCGCCCAGGACCCTGCCCACGGAGCCTCGGTGCCGGTACGCGATCTCACCGAGTTTGGTTTGCAGGTCTTGCAGGCCGGCGAAGAGATCGCGCGTCGAGATGTTCACGATGCCCACCAGCGGTCCCGAGGATCCCTGCGGACTGCCGGTGGCGGGTGGGGCAGAGGGCGAGCTCGCCGGCTGCGTCGACGTGACGTAGGTGTCGCCAGGAAGAGGGCCACGTCCCGTCTGCCCATCGCGCTCCCGCTGGGCGTTGAAGCGGGCAAGCGTCACCTTCCACGTGCTGGGCACGTTGGACAGGCTCTCGTTTGCCTTCTCCAGGGCCTCGCGGTTCCTCAGGACCTCCGCCGTCTCCTCGGCCTTGGCTCGAGCCGCATCCCACGTCATGTCGCGCAGGTTGCTGATGCTGTCGTTCAGCCCCGAGGTGGAGATCTTCGCGTCGTTGAGGCTCCTGGCCCAGTCGTTCATAAAGTCAAACGGCTTGGCCCCGAATATCTCGATGTCTCCGATTGCTCGAAACACAGACTGGATAGCCTTGATGATGCCATTCCAGACGCCGCTGATGCCCTTGGCGATTTCCAGGATGCCAATCGCGAGCCACCGCACGCCTTCAAAGAACCCCCGAAGGGCCACGCCGACGAGCAGGTCCATGGGGGCTCGCAGCATCTGAAGCACCCCGGCGAGTATCTGGAAAAGCGGGGCAAGTGCGTTGAGCACCTCACCCACCATGACAATGACTGGAATCAGCGGCTCAATTCCCTGGAGCAGCACCTGGAACACGGGCGTGAGTGCACCCATGAGCGCCTGGACGACGTAGCCGATGGCGCCGATGAGCGGCTGCAGCGGGGTGAGCAGTTGCCCCAGCGAGTCGGCCACCATCTGAAGAAGGTTGGTGACCATCGTAACGATGGTCTCGAATCCCTCGGACCTCATGAGCAGGTCGCCGAGCATGGCGGTGATACCCGCCAGCGGGTTGCCACCGGATGCGGCGAGCCCCTGTTTGAAGGAGTCGAACACGTCGACGATGTCGCCCAGCCGCGACATCAGCTTGCCCTTGAGGTTGTCACGGGCCTCACGCATGACCTGGGTGATCTCGTCGGACCTCTTCTTCACCTCCAGTGCCGCCTCCACCAGGGCCCCAGTCACGAGGCCGGCCGCGCTCAGAGCCTGTTTGGCGAACATGGAGCGGTAGGCCTCCATGATGTCGTCGCTCCGCTGGATCAACCGCTTGAGGTAGTCGCTCTCGGCTTCACCGACCGTCTTCGTCTCCTTCTCGGTGGGCACCGTGACGGAGTTGGGGTCGCCCAGTTCGGGCACGGCGCCGAGCAGCTTGTCCTTGAGCGCCATGAGCTCATCGAGGTGCAGTGCCTTGGCGAGGTCCTTGCCCAGCATCTCCGCGCCTTCCAGGCTGTGCTTGAGGCCGTACGTCACGTTCTCGCGGGCGGTCTTTGTTGCGTCCGAGAGGGCCTTGCCGGCAGTAGCGGCCGCGTCGTTAATGACGCCCCCGATGGCGGAGACTCCGTCCTCAACCTTCTTCAGGAAGGCCTCGGCCGAGAGGTTCTGAACCTGCGCGAGGTTCTTGGCCAGTCTGTCGGCCTCAAGCCTCCAGGCCACCGCCTCGAGATACTTGGCGACCGCCTTCACCCTGTCGAAGACGGCGTTGAGCATGGCCGTGGCGAGCTTGGAGATGAATCCCGTCACGGAACCCATCAGTTCGCCGAAGAAGTTCGCGGCCTTCTCTCCGAGGTCCTTCATCTTGTCTACGATGTCGGCGGTGCTTTCCTTCCAGAGGTGGACGATGTTGTCCCAGCTCTTGTAGAGCGACCCTGCGAACAGGACGATGGCGCCCACGGCTGCGGCTACGGCGAGTAGGGGGATCGCGACGGCGCCGATCTTCGGCAGTAGCGCTGTAAAGGAGTTGCCGAGTCCCTTCGTTGCATTCGGCAGCTCCTTAAGTGAGGAGGTGAAGGACGTCAGCCCTGACGTCATCTGCGCGAACACCTGGCCGACGGTCGCTTGTCGCAGATAGACGAGTGCCCACCCGGCTTTCTCGACGGAGCCGGCGAAGAGTGTCGTCACCGCCTTGGTGGCCATCAGGCTGGTGCCCAGGACACGCAAGGCGCGAACGAGCACCACCGTTCCCTCGAAGAAGGACTTGGTAAAAATGAGCGTCCGCACCATGGCGAGCCCCACGCCGCCGACGATCGCGGAGTACTTCACCATCTGGACGATGTTTGCTTTCTGCGTGTCCGATAGATTCCGCCAGGTGGCGATGGTCGTCTTGATGACCGTATTCAACTCCCGGACGAGAGGGAGGAAGACCTCCCCCACCTCTCGGCCGAGCAGCATGGTGGAGTCCTTGAGCCTTTCGAGCTCCTGCGAGGCCGCGTAGGACGTCTGGCCCGCCACAGCGACGGATGCAGCGGCGAGTCCGGCGACGGACAGCAGCCCCTCGGAGAAGTCGCCGATGGCAGCTGCTGCCTTGCTCATGTTCTCTTCGATCTGGTCGGCGGCCTCTTCGACAGCGTCCACCACCTGGCCCATGGTCTTAACCAGCTCGCCAATGGACGCCGTTACGGCGACATATAGGTCGCCGACTTTGAGCCCGCCGGGTCCGTTGCCAGCTCCAGCCATGCTGCTGCTCCTCGCGACGCTACGCCGCGCTGTACTGTGTGGTGCGGGTGACCCGCGTTCGTCCCGGGGCTGGGCCCGGTGCAGCGTCGGAGGACCTGCCCGGCGCGTCCTTCTCTTGCTCGAGCAGGAGGTCCGCTGCGATCTCCATAATCCACTTCAAGGATTGCGCTGCCGTCTCCTGCTCCGTCCACCCCTGGAAGCGTGCGACCCTGATCTCTATTGCTCGATCGGGGTCGCTTCGGAGTTTCCCTTCAGCTTCTCCAGCACTGCGCCGGCCGCCCCGAACGCCGCGAGGGCATCGTTCCGCACGTGCTCAAGCCAGGGGGCCCTGATGATGATCTGGAGGTCCTCGTCAGAGGTTCTGTCGAAGAGAGGTCGCACCGCGCCCGGCTCGAAGAGCACGGTGGCAATGGTGCGCGCGAGAAGCCGCATCGCGCCGCCAATGCTCGTGGGCTTTCCGTCTTCGTCGACGTCTCCCGCCTTCCTCGCCTCATCGAGCACCTCAGTCGTTACGCCCTCTGGGGCGCGGCGAATGATGAGTGCAATGGGCTCGCCATCGATGTCGATGGTGAGGTCTGTGTACTTGCGCCACGTGGCATTGCCCAGTTTGGTCTTAAGGTTGGTCATTGCATGTGTCTCCGTTGAGAGGGATTGGGGTGACGCCACTAGAAAGCGGTGGGGCCGCCCTTGAACTTGAGCGGATAGTTGAACTTGAGCGTGGTGCCGGGCTCGTAGTTCTTCTCGTTGGACTCGATGAAGACGCAGTACCGCTGGCCCTTGCTGCCGGACGAGGCCGTGGGGTTCTCCACCACGTGGATGTAGAAGGGCGTCTTGGTCTTTCTCGCAGTCTCCATCACCGCCTGCGTGGCGCTCCCCGTCTTGCGCGTGCCGGCGATGCTCCCGGTGACGGTCGACCACACGGGCTCGTTCTCGGTGTACCCATCCGAGTTGAGGAACTTGTGCTCCTCGAATTCGTCCGCCTCGGTGACGCTGAACGTGGTTCCGCCCTCCAGCTTGTTCGCGTCGGAGAGCACCTCGTCGGGCTCGGCGGTGATGTGGATGGGCACCTTGTGGGTAAGAGTTACGTCGGACATGTATCTGCCTCACTTCTGGGGGAAGAGCTTCGCCAGGGACTTCCTCAGCTGAGCGGCCACGCCCTTGCGCAGCAGCGAGCGCACGCCGCGTTTGAAGGCGTTGCGCAGCCAATTGGGTGGGGGATTCATCGTCTGCTCACCGAAGTGCCAGCCCGCGTGGATGGGGCCAGCCTGCGGGTGCGCGTAGCCGCCCGTCGCGGTGGTGGACATGCGCTCCGCGTTGTGGTGCGGAAGGCTGACAAAAGCGGTGTCAGCCAGGTCGAGCGGATCGTCCGGAGCTCCGCCGCGCGGGACGCTGAATGCTGCCTGGTCCATGCCGCGCTGGGTCGCATCGAGCACGGCGCGATCCAGGTCGCGAAGAACGACTTGGGGTTGCGAGCGCAGCCTTTCCAGGTCGGAGGTGTCCACCTCCACCTTCACGCGCGCTCGGTATGCCCGGTTACTTGCCATACCCCAGAGAAGGGGCGGCTCATTAGCGACGAGGGACGTCCTCTGGTGAGAGTTGGGGCACCACGGCGCCCGGGGCGCTGGCGCTCAGGTACTCCAGCTCCACGGAGAAGACCCACCGTGGCCGCCCCTCGTCGTCTGGTGTCTGCCGGGTGGGTCTGCCCTCGGTGGGCTCTACCCGCACGTATCCGTCGGGCTGCAGGTCATACAACGCAGACCAGGCCGCGCGTGCCCGGTCCCCCGTCTCCTTGTCGCTGCCCGGCGAGCGGGTGCCGCGCACCAGCACCGTCACCGTGTCCCGGTGGAGACTGAGTCCCGTGTCGGCGAGGTACTTCTCCGGCGGGTCGCCGCCTGCGTCGATCACGGCAATCATCTCGTCCGGGGCGCTGGTGGGGAAGGGTCCCGGGTACAGGGTGGGCGTGTCGCCGGAGAGCGTGCCCAGGCCCGCGGCCTCGAGCAGCGTGGCCACGTCGAGCTCGATGTCCCGGAGCCTCACAGGACGACCTCGCTGTGGTCGAAGCTGCCGGTCTCCAGGTCCTTGTGGACGAAGCTCTGCACTGGCTTGCGGCTGCGCTTGTAGTCGGCGGGGTCCGCCCCCGGTAGCCAGATCAGCACCTTCTCCAGGTCCTCCTGTGCGATGACGGCCGTGGTGTAGAGGGTGCCGGTGGCCACCACCTGCTTGCCCTCGGCAGACTGGACGCGACGAGCGCCCGGGGCCCAGCGGCACGGGTGCGG
The DNA here is from genome assembly GCF_044360475.1 of Archangium minus. Taxonomy (NCBI): domain Bacteria; kingdom Pseudomonadati; phylum Myxococcota; class Myxococcia; order Myxococcales; family Archangiaceae; genus Archangium; species Archangium minus. The sequence continues at coordinate 9,245,584 of NZ_CP043494.1, read as the reverse complement.
CTCGACTGGGCCGTACTCCTCGCGGCGGTTGTTGTCCGTCATGCGCAGGAACCGCCGGAGGTGAAACGTCTCGCGCATGTCCTCGAGGAAGAGGCTCATGACTGCTTTCTCCGGGTGGACTTGTGGTGGGGGCGCGCGAGCTGCTGGGCCAGGGCGGGCACCGCGGTGCGGTCAGCCGCCCATGTGACGGAGCCACCGCCGATGCTCCGGCTGATGACGGTGGGGTCTCTCCCTGCGCCGGAGCGCAGGGCCGTGAGGGTGATGAGCGCGGCTTCCTCGAGCGGCGCCGGCAGGTCGCTGGTGAGGGTGCTCGCCGGGTCCGCTACGAGGGCCAGGGCCACCTGGCCGGGCGTGCGCCAGCCCGCGTCGTAGGTGACCACGATCTCTCCCGTGTCGTGGGCACGGAGCGGCATGGGCGCGACACCGACCGTCCACTGCCCCGTAAAAGGCCAGCCTCCGCGGCGGTTCAGGATGCGCCCGTACCTGGGACTCTCCAGGAAGTACTCGCTGGGGGGCACCTCGGCGCCGGCCACGGTGACGGACACGATGCGGCGCACCGCCCCGGCCCGGAGGAACAGGACGCGGCCGCCCTCGCTCGGCACTGTCTCCTGGACGTTCTCGCGCAGGTGGGCGTCGTAGCCCAGCCAATCCGCCAGGGCTTGGCTCGCCGCGGTGATGAGCGCGGGCAGCTCGGCGTTCGTGGTGGCCACCTTGAGCCGCGCGGCCGCGCGCGCCAGCGTCGTGAAGTCGAGCTCGCTCGCCATCACACCGCCCCCGAGGACTGCGCCGCCAGCGCCTGGCGGATTCGCACCCACTCGAAGTTGTCGGCGGGGTCCACCTTGCGCCCGCGTGGCCAGGCCGTGTCGCGGTGGCCGAAGACGTACCGCTGCCCAGCGTTGAACGGGAACCCAAGCGAGAGGCCCGGCGTCCAGCCAGCGAACACGGCGCACGCGGTGCCTCGCATGCGCGAAACGATGCTGGGCACCAGCCACTCCAGCGCCCGGTACTGAGCCTCGGTGAAGGGCTTCTTCCCGTCGCCGGGGTTCACCACCTCCACCCCGACGGAACGCAGGTTGAAGTTGTAGGGCTCGGTCTCCCACGGAAGACAGCCCTTGCCTGCGTGCCACGCGGCGCGGCCCTCGTCGACAAGGCGCCAGATGGTGCCGTGCACGCCGACGAGGTAGTGGGCGGACGACACGGAGCGGGGGCTGCACAACCAGCTGAGCACGCCCTCGTCCGTGCCGGGACCGGTGTGGTGCAGGAGAACGACGTCCACCTTCGTCCCCAGGCGAGCGCTGTGATTGGGGGACGGGTTGTCGATGACGACGGGGGTGTCCATGAGCAGCCTCCAGAAATGGCGACGGGGAGACACCCCAGAAAAGGGGTGCTCCCCGGCCGTGAGTGCTGCGTGGACGTCGCGTCAGATGGGCAGGGTGGACGAGCCACCCATCACCATGAGCGCGCCCGTCACCACGGTGGGTGTGGTGCCGTCGGCGAAGCTCACCGTCTCCACCACGCGCAGCTCGTCATGTCCCACGGGGATGTGCTGGAAGTCGATGTCCAGTTCGGCAGCCGTGTTGGCCGCGGAGACCGTGAGCTCCACGGCTGCTCCATCCATGTTCTTCAACGTCACCCACTCGTTGTCTTCTTCGCTGCCATCCCGCGTCTCCACCTCGTAGGTGACCTCGATGGCCGTGGGGGTGCCAGTGGTGGCTCCGGTGAAGCCGACCAGCACTGCCGACCCGAAGCGCCCAGGGTCGAACGTGGTGCCCTGGCGCGAGCCCGCCGCACGGGCGGCGGGGGACAGGGCCAGGTTGTCCGCGTCGATGTAGGCGCCGATGTTGCTCCTGACGACCGTAAGCATCGTGTCTTCCGTCCTTCTCGGGCTGGGCCCGCTGTTAGTAGGTGACCTTCTCCTTGACCGCGAACGCCGTCTGGTGGCGGAGCTGCCAGTCGGCGTAACCCACGACCCGGACGTGCTGCAGGTCGTTGGCGAAGTCGTCCCCCGACTCGCCCATGGTGACGTTCATCTCCGTGGCCGCGCCGAAGTACAGCTCCGAGGCGATGCCGAAACCGATGAGCTTCTTGTCGCGCAGGATGGAGGAGCGCAGGACGGGGCAGCCGTTGTGCGTGGGGTTCTTCATGTCGCGCAGGCCTTCGAAGACCCACCCTCCCTCATCACGCTGAGCCCGCAGGTGCCAGAAGGTCTTGGCCGCCATGAAGTAGAAGGCCGACTCGTCCATGTCGTGCTCCTTGTCCTCCACGGCGGCGGGGAGCGCGTCCATGTCGTCGAGCTTGTTCTGGAGCGTGACGCCCGTGATGTCCGACTTCATCGTCTGGTCCATCGCCTTGAGGAGCCCCAGCGGCTGCTTGTTGCCCTTGCCGAAGAGCCCGGACTCATCGAACAGGACGGACATCGCTTTCTGGACGTCGACCCCCACGAGTGCGGAGGCCGTTGAGTCACCCCGGCGGAGCAGATCATTGGAGATCTGCGCGCGCCCCATCGCCTTGTGAGCGCCCAACTCCACCAGTCCACCCTTCACCTCCGTCTTCTGGGCGGGCTCGCCTTCGGCCACCCAGTAGGCGACGGCGCCGGTGTTCTGCCGGCCGATGACGAGCTTGCCTCCGTAGCCCCCAATGCGGCGCACCCCCGCCTTCATCAGGAGCATCCGCGGCCGGAGGAATTCGATGATCTCGGTGGACTGCACCACGGGGAGCGACTCGGCGCCCTGGCCGAAGAGGCTCGCGAACGCCCCGACGCTCTTGCACTTGAGCAGGTACTGATCGAGCCGCGCGTATTGCTCGCGCAGCGGCGCCTCGCTGCTCCTGTCGAGCCCAAGAGCGCGGGCCCGGGTGATGTACGCGGCTTTGAGCACCACGCCCATTCGGGCCTCGTAGATCTTGCCCTCCTCGGGGTCCATCTGCAGGTCGCGCACCCCGGTGACCACGGGCGCGGGGGGGGCGGGCGCTGCAGCGGCGCGGGAGGCCATCGCCGCCTCAACGGTCTTCACCACGATGGGCTCGATGGCGGCGGCCACCGCAGGAGGAATAGGCGGCGGGGCAGGGGGCTGGGGGTTGGCAGGCGACGGCTGGGGCTTGGGAGACATTGCACGCGGCTCCGTGTGAGAGGGAGGTGTCCGTTCGTCGTGGAGAAGGGGCGGGTGGCTACGCAGCGAGGTCGCGCAGCCACTTCGTGACAGGGTCCTCGTCCTCCGTGCTGGGAGGCGCCGCGTTCTCGCTGGCGTTCTCGTCCTGAGGAGTTTCGGTCTGAGGCTTGTCGTCCTTCGTCGCGGGCGGCTCGGTGGCCTTGTCCTCGGACTCGGGCGGCTTCGCCTCGCTCTCGGGCGGGAACAGCTTCGCGTGGATGGCCTTCACCATCGTGTACATGTCCGCCATGTCGACGGCAGGTGGTTCCGGCTTCTTCTCCTCGGGCTTCTTCGGTTCGTCAGCCATCTTGATCCTCACGGCGCCAGCCTTGGCGCCAACATCGACAAGGCTCACCTCGAGCAGCCTCGCTTCGTGAACGTCTTCACCCTTGCCATCGGGGCCCTTGCCGTTGGGCGTGGCGCGGACGGTCCCGTACCCAATGCTGCAGGCGGTGATTCCGCCCGCCTCAACCGCGGCCTTCACTTGTTGGGAGAGGTCCGTCAGGAGGTTGAATCGCGGGATGAAGTACCACTGCCCCTCTTCCTCCCAGACAGTGGCGGAGCCCACGGGCAATCGCTGCTCAGGCGAGGCCTCGGGGACGACGCCCACGTGGTACGAGTGCACCCAGTAGAGGGGCACCTCGTTCACACCCTCGGGCAGGCGAAGCGCTCCAGCGTCCATGGTGTCGCCGTGCGCATCGACAACGCCCGGAGGGTCCAGCATGGCGAACACCGGACCCTCCGCCGTCGCAACGGAGAGCCGCGGGGTGGAGTCCATCAGCTTGAGAGAGAGGCCTCGCGTCTTCATGTCCGGGAGAAGCGGCGGCTACCTGCGCTCGGCGTCGCCGCGGGGCGGCGGCGGATTGCTGGGGGCAGCTGGCGTGTCGAGCACGGGCTGGGCGCCAGGCAGTGGGCGCGGGCGCTTCCCTTCGAGTTCCGGGTCCGGCGGGAGCCCTCCCAGGGCGCGCACCTCATTCCAGGTGACGCCCTCGTTCGGCGCCGACGTCACAACCTTGAAGGTGCGCTCCCACGACTCCGGGCGCGGGTCATCCGCGATGAGCACCGCGTCCGGGTCGACGCGCGGGACGAGCCCGTGGTTCAGCTCGGCCACGAGTTTGTCGAGCCACGGCGCGATCGCCCTGTCGGCCAGCGTGTACTTTTCCTCCTCTGCGCTCGCGCGCGTGCCGGCGGCGGAGTCCCCCATCATTCCTGGCGGGACGTTGAACACCTGACGCACCAGGCGCTCCAGGCCGGCGGCTGCCTCATCCATCTGGAGGGCGCGGAAATCCTGTTGGATTTGGGAGAGCGTCACTTTCCCGTTGACGAACCAGACGCGTCCGGCGCTCTCCGGCTTGGTGAAGCGCTCCTCGTAGTCCGCCTGGAGTTCCTCCGCCCTGTCGTCACCGGCAGTCCCCTCGTCGACGCCCACCACGGCGGCGGGCAGGCCGCCTCGCTTGAAGGTGGCCTTGCGCGCGGCCTGGATGGCGGCGCTGGTGTCGAGTTCGTCCGCCAGGGCGGTGCCTCGGCCCAGGCCGCGCCCAGCTGGGTTGCGCGGGTCCAACCCCTTGAGCCACACGACATCAGAGGCGGGCACCCGACCGGCGAACAGGTTGTACGAGATGAAGAAGGCCGGGTCCTGCGGCGTGGGCGTCGTCGTCACGCAGTGGGGAGGGATGGGTTCGTACCCGACGACCGCGCCAGACACGGAGCGGCGCAACCAAAGGAATGCCTCACCCGGGAGCATTCGGTACACCGCCAGCAGCTTCAGGCAGGACTGCCCTGGGTATTCCGGGTGGGGCGCGTAGAGGATGCGCAGCAGCTCGTGGTCTTCCAACTCCACCCACTCGCCAGAGGCGGACGCGTCGGCGAGGTACTTCGCGCGGAGGTCCGGTGCCATGGCCCTCACCGAAGCCTGTGCCGCCTTGGCGCGAAAGGAGCCCGGCTGGTAGCGGAGCGGGTTGGGCTTGAAGACCCGGAAGCGGGTAGCGGCCAGCGGGTCCGCCACCGTATCCACCACTGCCTGGAACCACGCGTCCTCCGCGTATGCGTCGAGCACAGCGCGGCTGTCGCGGCGCGGGTGGAACGTGGTGATAGGGATTGCGTGGATGATGGGCTGCCCGGCCCCAGGGCCGAGCAGCAGGGCCGACAGTGCGGCACGGAACCGGTAGCGCAGAGAGGGAGCGGGCATGCCCAGGAGAAGGGGCGCGCCTGTTCCATCTAACGCATGGAGCGAACGCACCTCACTTCTACGTTGACGTCCACGCTTCGGATAATGCTCTCCACCATCGCTCCGCCCGTGTTGGTCTCCGCAAGCACGAAAGTCTCCTTCGGGGGTGCAAGATGCTTCCAACGGTGGACGGCGTCCACTGCGACGTTCGCCCAGGTCGTGGGCTCGGGCGCATGGAGTGACAGGTCCTCCAGCACGGACGTGTGCCATTGTCCGGTGGCTCCCTCGCGAGTTCCCACCACCACGATGCCGTGCAGGCCCTCGTTGCCAGTAGCAGGGGTGACACTGACGATGATGTTGTTGAAGAGCGTGCTCCTTCCGGGTCGCAGCTGCGCGATGAAGGCATGGATTGGACGCAGGATGGAGAGACGTAGGGCCGACATGGCGGTGCGGAATTTGTGGCGCAGGGATGGCGTAGGCATGCCCAGAAAAAGGGGCGCGCCGCCTATTCGTCGTCCTCGTTCTCCGCGTCGGCCTGGGCCTGCTGCGCACCGCGCCCAGCTGCTCCGGCGTTCTGCCGCTTCGGGCACACGTACATGTAGATGGGCCAAGCGAAGGCGTCCGCCCGGTCGTCCCGTCCGTGGCCGCCCTCCTGCCCGGTGAACTTCGACAGCTGGTCTTCCAGCTTGTGGTGCTTGCCCACCATGTGCACCAGGTTCACCTCGCACAGGGCGGACACCGGAGCCGCGCGCTCGGCCTTCGACTGCATGGCGCGCTGGCCCTTCACCTTCACCTTGCCATCCACCTGCCGGATGGTGCTCTTCACCATCGAGCCGCCAGTGTTCGTCTCGGCGAAGATGAACGTCTTCCGGGGCGGGGCGAGGTGCTTCCAGCGGTGGACGCCGTCGACGGCTGCCTGTGCCCACGCGGTGGGCTCGGGTGACTGGAGCGACAGGTCCTGCAACACGTACGTGTGAAGCAGGCCGTCATCCTCCTCGCGGATGCCCACCACCACGATGCCGTGCAGGTCGCTGTTCTTCTTCTCCCCCGTGGCGGGATCGACGCTCACCACCACCTTGTCGAAGAGCGCCTTGCCCTGCCGCGGCGGGATGGCCTCGACGCTCGCCACCCGGCCCGCGTTCCAGTCCACCCGCCGGTAGAGGCAGGCGTCGAGCGCGAAGAAGAGCTCGCCGAGGAACTCCCGGCGGCCCTCGGTGGTGTGCTGCACGCGGCGCGCGTACGCGACGTACTTGCTGTCCAGGTTGGCGGCGTTGTCGAAGGTGCTCGAGCGCGAGAGCACCAGGCCGTCACGGTCCTCCAGAATCTCCCGGAACAGCTGCGTGGGCGCCGGGGTGGTGGTGATGATGAGCCGGGCCGGGAGCCCGAGCTGGCGCATGCGCGTCGTCTGGATGCGCGCGACGCGGCGGCACTCGTTGTAGACGTCGAGCGGGGACTTTCTCCACGCGACAATCTCATCCGCCCAGACAAGGCTGACGTTGTAGCCGCGCAGCTTGTCTGGGTTCTGCGCCGGGACGTAAAAGGCCTTCGCCCCGTTGGGGAAGTCGAGCGTCCGCTTACTCCGCCGATGGATGGGGCGGAACCACGGGGGTGCCAGCGTCAGGATGCCGGAGGGGCCCTCGAGCTGCGTCTTCCGAATCTCACTGTCGGTGGGGCCGACGATGAGGATCCGGGCCTCCGGGTCCGCCATCGCTTCCTCGATGACGGCCACGCTGCCGGCGTACGTCTTGCCGGCACCGCGCCCACCCAGGAGGAACCACGTGCGCCAGTAGCCCTGGGGCGGCGTCTGCACCGGGCGACGCCAGAGACGCTGGTCGTAGTACCAGGCCAGCACCTCTGCCTGATTCAGCCCCAGGTGCTTGGTGAGGTCCGGAGCCGAGGCGAGGTCTTCGACGAGCACCTTCGCCTGATTCAGTTCCAGGTGGGCGCTGATCTCCGGGTCCGAGGCGAGCCTGGCGGCGAGCCTCCTCGCCTTGCGGAGCTGCTCACGGAACTTGAGAGCGGCGCGCTCCGAGAGCGAGTAGCGCCCGTGCGTCTCGGGGCTGATGATGGTGAGCCCGGCGAGGAGGTTCTCTCCGGCCTCCTGTACGGCGGCCGAGGCGACCATCAGCGGGACTCCTCAGGCTCTTCGGCGGGCGAGTCCGCGGACGCTGGTGAGGGCTCGGCAGGTGCCGGCGGCTCCGTCCCGTTGCGCTTGTCGTCCTCCTCGAGGAAGCGCATCAGCTTGGCGTGCACGCTCGCAGCAGCAGCCTCGGGCGTTACCAGCTCGAAGGCCGGGCCCAGTCCGTTGCCCTGGACCTGCGCTGCCTGCTCGCGCGGTACCGTGAAGTGCTTCGGCCCGGTGACGGACATGAGCCACGTCACGAAGCGCGGATTCATGTGCCGGTCGGTGACGGTGCGCTCGCCCAGCTCGATGAGGTGCGCGAAGCGGTGTGCCCAGGCCTCCTCGCACGCCGTGAGCAACTCGGTGTAGATGCTGCTCTTCCGGCGGGCCGCTGCGTCCTTGCCCCTGGAGAGCCACTTCCCCAGGCAGTCCTCGGTGGTGCCGGCCTTCGCCGCGGCGATGCGCAGCACCCCCGTCCGCGCCAGCCACTCGGCGATGACGGGGACCATCTCGCTCTTGAGGGTGGTGCGCGGGCCCCGGCGACCAGGGCGGAAGTGGTAGCCCTCCAGCGGATCGGGCAGCTCGGGCACGTCTGCCCCATCCCCCTCAGGGGACGCGCCCAGCAGCTCCGGCGGCATTCCCCTGGGATGAGCCATGCCCCGGAGAAGGGGCGGACGGGCCTACACCGCCCCTCCCGGGCTGCTCGTCAGGCGTCGGACGGCGGATGGGCGAGGGCCTTCACCCGGGAGTGCAGCGCCTCCGTCACGTCGGTGATGAGCTGGGCAACGGGGCCGTCGCTTTCGTCGCAGGCCGCGAGCGCTCGCTCGGCCTCGGCCAGGTCGCGCGTGGCGGCGGCGATCTCCGAGATGCCCATGAGGAACGGGTCGATGCGACCCTCATCGAGCGCCTCGGACTGCTCGATGTTCTCCAGGGTGGCGCACACGGACGTGGCCCGGGACTCCAACTCCGCCAGCGTCTGCATGGCCTGCGAGGCATCCACCTGGATGGTGGCGGCGATGAGCCCCGACCTGGACTGGGCGGCGGCCTTGCGGCGCTCGTACGCCTCGATGATGGCCTGGGCCGCCGCCTCCCACCGCTCCTGGGTGAGAGCGCCGGAGCTGCCCGGGCCGGCGGCCGTGTACTCGGGCCAGCGCGGCATGGGCCGACCGTCGAAGGTCTTCCAGGCGCCGTGCGTGCCGGGGTGGCTGCCGTACGCGTCGTAGCCGATCTGGCCGAAGCTCGAGGTCTCGGCGGCGGTGGCGGGGGTGTTGCTGGTCGGGGTCGTCATGGGTGCCCTCCATGGGCTGACTGCGAGGTGTCACCCGCGAGAAGGGGCGTGGATCGCTCCAGTTTTGCGCCGATCAACACCCCCTCCGGGCAGGGCCCAGGACGTGATTTCGCGCGTTTACGGCCGGGGTAGGGGCCTGAAACTCAAAAAATAGGGGGGTCGTCCGACAGTTTCGGCCGGAGTGCCCGCAGGGGTACCGTGGGGTAACCGCGAGCGCAGGATTGCAGGGCGCCGAGCAATCCTATTTTTGGCCGGGCAGGCGGTTTTTGGGGGTGGGGGTGCTCCTGTGTCGCACATGTGCGCACGGATGCACCCTGGCATGTAGGACACGCGTGTCCTGGCCCTCCCTCTTGAGGTCGTGGTCATAGAGGGCTATCTATCCCCATACCAGGAGGCGTTCATGTACGAGGCATCCGAGGTCGCGCTGTCGAAGCTGGTGCCGTTCCACGGAGTGCAGGACCGCGAGCGCCTGGCCAAGCTCACCGCCCTCATGCGCGCCAACGGCTACGACGGGCGCCCTCTGCTGGGCTGGGAGTCGCCAGACGGCTACGTGCGGCTCCTCACGGGGTCGCACCGGTACGCGGCCGCCAAGGCCGCCCGCCTCGATGAGGTGCCTGTAGCCCTCGTGGACCTGCCCGATGGCGTGCTCGAGGCGGACGGCGAGGACCTCTGCATCGAGGGCAACCGCATCACCGACGTGGAGCAACTGGAGCAGCTGCTGGCCGAGCATGACCCTGAGGCGGCCGAACTCCTCCGGCACGGCTGAGTAGCGCCATGCCCCGGCACGACGCCAGCAAGACACCTCCCTCCAAGCGCCGGGCGCCGAAGGGCAGCGTGGCGGGAAACCCTCGCTTCTCCCTGACCAGGGATGAGCTCGCTGCGTTGGCGCACCTGCAGCAGACGTGGGACACGAACGGTGCGCGCGCGGTGGGTCGCGCCCTCCTCGAGGCGGCTCGCCGTGAAGGCTGGAGCCCGCCCTCGGAGGCGCAGGATCGCCAGGTCGGAACGTGACGACTACAGGAGGCTGACGGGCCGCGGAGCCGTCGTCCGGAGGGCCCAACGCGCCTGGCTAATAGGCGCCGTCATGAACTCCAAACTTCAGCCGTCCCCTTCCGTTCGTTGTCGTCCCACCCTGGCTCAGGCCGTTGCTGCCCTCCTGCCTGTGGCCATCGCCGCAGGTACCGCGCTCCTCCTCCTAACCAGCGGCGAGCCGTTGACGGTGCAGGTGCAGTTCGACGTCGTGCGGTGCGTGCTCGTCGCCGCCGCTCACTCCCTGGCGGCATGGAGGTCTATTGCACCGCCGCGGCAGCACGACGGTGGGCGGTGGGGATGGCAGCGAGTCCTGACCCCCTCTGCGCTCTGGAACGTGGTCGGGGTGCTCGACTCTGCGGCCCCTCTGGTGCTGCTCTTCCCGTCGGGCGCAGGTGTCGACCTGGAAATGCTCAGCAAGGCGCTGCCGTACGTGCCGGCGCTGTGGGCGGCCGTTCGTCGTCTGCTGAAGCCCAGCGGCGATGACAACCCTTCTCGCCGGGCATGAGCACGCCCCCCGCCCCCGAGTCCAAGCCCTCGCCCTGGCTGACCATGGCTGTGCCCATCGTCGTCACGCTGCTCGGGATGGCCGCGCAGTGGGGCACGCTGGGCGCCGAGGTCCGCAGCCTGGAGCGCCGCGCCAGCACCACCGAGAGCGAACTGGCCCGCGTCAACGTCGCCCAGACGAACGCCCGCGAGCAGGCCGCACGCATTGAAGCCCAGCTCGACGCGATGAACCGCGAGCTCGCCCGCCTCGCCCGCGCCATCGAGAAGCTGGCCGACTCCCCCCGCGCCAGCCGCTGACCCTTCCCCTTTCACCCGGGCTGGGCACTGCGCCCGCCCATACCCAGGAGCAGTCCATGACCCAGCCGTCCACCCAGAAGCCCAGCCTTGGCCGAGTCGTCCTCTTCACGAAGGCCGAGTATCAGGGCAAGGAGTACCCCGTCGACATCGTCGAGCTGAACCCCGACGAGGGGACGCTCACTCTGCATGTGAAGCGGGCCGACCCGAACAAGCCCATCTCCGTGGAGTGGGCGCCCATCGAGGAGGGCGACAGGGGGAGCCGCGGCCGCAGCTGGAGGTGGCCGCCCCGCGTGTGAGGAGCACGTTCTCGACGAAGTGAAAGGGCCCGGCTCCGAGGTGGAGACCGGGCCCTTTTCATTCCAGCCAGTGACTCATCAATCGGCTGCGTTTCCTGCCTCGGCGGCGGTGCCTTCCTCTGCGAACTCTACGGGGGCGGCCATGGCAAGAAGCCCGACCAGCTTCTCCATCGCCGGACGCAGCGGCTCCGCCACGTCGGTGATGGTCTGCCTGATGCGTGGCTCGTGCTCGCGGCGGAAGTGCTCGCTAACCTCGACGACGGCCTGTCGGATGCGTTGATGCTCACGGCTGACGCCTTCTGCCATCTCTGCAAGACCTGCTTTGGCCTGCTGAATACGTGATTGGTGCTCTCGGGCGAAGTCCTCGACCCACTGATGCATGCCCGTGCTTACCAGCTCCGAGAGGTTCGCCCCGTCAGGTGTCGCCGCCTTGTTCATGCGCTCAATCCTCCACTCTCGTCCCAGTATGCACATCGGACGACTGAGTCGCCATCTCGGCACCGCTCCTTCTCTTGGCCGGGGCACAACCGCCCCTCACAACACGGAGCGCCCATGCGTCGCCTGTCCCTGTCGTCCCTCGCCGTCCTGTCGCTGCTGTCCCTCTCCACCCCCGTCCTGGCCGACACCAGCCTGCCCTCGTCCACGGGCGCGGACACCGTCACCGCGCACCTGGTGCAGCAGGCCCAGGCCACCCCGCGCACCGTCGCCCCTCCCGCGCTGCGGGTGGTGGCCCAGGACGAGACGCCGCCCGCGACCGACGTGAGCGCCCTTGAGTGGCTGAAGCTGGTGGTGCAATCGATTGCAACGCGCAACTGGGGTCTGCTTGCCTGTGCGGTGGTGCTCGGGGCCGTTTTCCTGGTGCGCAAGTTCCTGGTGGGCCGGGTGCCCTGGCTGGCCTCGGACGTGGCCGGCGTGGCCCTGTCCATGGTGACGGCCACCGTGCTCTCCCTGGTGGGCGCGCTGAAGACGGGGACGCCCCTCACGCTCTCCCTGGTGCTGGGCGCCATCCTCACGGCCGCCGGGGCCTCGGGGCTGTGGAGCTGGGGCAAGAAGCTGACCGCCGCGGCGAAGGCGCCGAAGGTGGCCGCCCGGCCCGCGCTGCACTGAGCCTCGCCAGCTGCTGAAGTACGAAGGGCCCGGTCTCCACCTCGGAGCCGGGCCCTTTGTTTCCTATCTAGCCTGAAGCGCGCCCGTCACCAGTACGCGGTGAACACCACGACTTGTTGCTTTGGTTTCCGCCGGAGTTTGGGCACGAGGTAGATGATCAGCGCTACGTTCGCGAGAACCAAAAACACGGCGAAAAGGACTAGTACGCTTGTTGCCATTATGGTGCTCCTGTTGAGTGAGTCGCCAGAACGTCGACCCTCCTCGACGGTGAACGGCTCCCAGTCTTCGGCGCAACCCTTCCTTTCGCAGTGGTGGGCACGGTGCCCAGGAGCGGGCCGGTAGCCTTCAGCCGGGACCGCGCTGACTCTCGACAGCCGCTGACGCACGAAGGGCCCGGTCTCCACCTCGGAGCCGGGCCCTTCTCATGCCCTGCGTGCTCGCTCAGAACGCCCAGGCGGGCGAGGTGACGAGGAGCCCGATGGCGGCGGCGGCGATGGCGGCGGCCTCGGCCGGAGTGGGGGAGCGCCCCTTGCCAATCTCCTTCAGCTCGTCGAAGCGCTCCTGGATGAAGGGCCGCACGATGCTGCGCACCCTCCCGAGCGACTTGGCGATCTTCGTCGCGCCGGCACCGCCACCCTGGCCCTTGCACCACTCGTCATTCATCGACTTCAGGCGCTTGCTGGCCTCCTCATGGCCCGCGAGGGTGGTGTCCGGGCCGAAGATGTTCCCCTCCAGCGCCTTCTTCGTCTCCTCGAGGAAGCGCTGGGCCGCGGTGATCTTCGCGCACTCCTCCTCGGCGGGCGTGAAGCTGATGACCCGCTTCGCCTCGTCCACCAGGCGCTGGGCCGCGTGGTAGAGGTCCCGCTGGATTCGCTCCTGCTTGAAGCCGAGCTTCGTGGAGCTGGTGTAGGGCGCGGGGGATTCCGCGAGGGCGGCGGTCCCGACGACGAGAGCGGCGACTGCCACGGCCCTGAGCAACGTCTTGAGCGACTGCATCCACTACCTCCTGGAATGCCCGGCTCGCGGAGTGCGGCCGGGTCCACTCCCAGAAGGGGTGTCGCTCACGCGCCCAGGTGGCTCTCCCTCGCGAACTCCGCCCGTGCGGCCAGTTCCGCCGCCTCATGCTCTGCCCGGGCCCTCGCGTACCTCGTCCGGGCCTGGGGACTGCCATCCAACCCACGCTGCGCCTGCTGCAGTTCCACCTCGGCTCTGGCCAGTCGAGCCGCCAGGGACTCCCGATCCGTTCGTGTCGTCATGTTGACGGGTAGTGCAGGAGACGTGCCCGCGAGAGTCATGCTCAGCCTCCCCACTGCTCACGTCATGCGGCTGCTGGGCCGAGGTTCTCTGAGTCCCTCCTGATGGGCGGCGGGGAGGGGGTCGCAATTGGCGGCCGTGCCTTTCCCCAGTGGGGCCTATGCAGCTTCAAAGGGGTGCTGCTGCCGTTCAGCCGTAGCTCCGGCTGAACTGCTAGCGGAGACGCCCCAGGGACATGGACGGCGCATTGGTCATGAACGTGTTGATTCGGTAGATCGTGTTGGCTACTCTCCCACCTACTGCCCCAAGGGGGTGGAACCAACAGCCCGATGTATCCCCGTGTTGGGTAGGCATACCCAACACGGGCCGGACTCTCCTAGGTCACATGGGAGAGACTTGACAATGTAATTTTCGATTCGGGGTGTTGAGATGTGGGCGGGGCTGGCGAGACTGGTACTACTCGTCAGCCTCGTCTTTTTATGAGGCACAATGAGCGAACTGATTCTGAACGCCATCCGCGACGAAGCAAAGAAGCTCATAACTCGCCACCAGAGGTACGCCTTCCATCTGCACGAGGAAACACAGCGCCTCGTCCGACGCTCTGGGATCAACTGGCCGAAAACGGTTTATGCGCCAACATACTGGAGGGACGATGATGGATTCAATCCATACCACGTGTGGAAGCACGCTAAGTCCATCGCATACGCCGTCGAGAAGTCCCTCAAGACAAGGCGATATCTCCCAAGGCCGGCTGTGCGATACGAGGTGCCGAAGCCCGACGGCACAACTCGCGAGGTGTCGGTGTTTCAGGTGGCTGACCAAGCCATCGCAGGCATCGTCTTCAAACGCTTGCTGCGGAAGAACAAAGGGCGCTTCAGCTCTAGGTCCTTCGCCTACAGAAACGACTTGTCCGTACACGACGCGGTGATTCATATCGCGTCGAGCTTTGCGGGGCACAATCGGATATTTATAGCGGAGTATGATTTTAGGAAGTACTTCGACTCAATATCTCACGAACATATCGAAAAGGTCTTGCACGACGAGCGTTTCTATATAACAGACGAGGAGCGCAATATACTCCGTGGGTTCGTGAAATGTAGCTCGCATCCAACCGGCTCTTACTCGTCCGTCCATGCTCAGCCGAGGGTGCGAGGTATACCGCAGGGAGTGTCGACCTCGCTGTTTCTTGCGAACCTTGCAGCACATCCAATCGACCGACGTCTCGAGAATTTGCGCGTCGACTTCGCTCGCTATGCGGATGATACGATTGTCTGGTCTGATGACTACGCGGAATTGTGTCGCGCAGTTGAAGTCCTGACAACCGCCGCTCACGAAATGGGGGTGGAGGTCAATCTGAAGAAGTCGCCCGGCGTTCGGCTCTTGAGTGAAGAGGGGGCCGCATCCGAGCTAAGCAGCGCCAATCATGTCGAGTTCGTTGGGTACCGAGTTGATGGTCGCACCCTGGGTATACGCAAGAGCAGTGTTACCAATATCAAAGGGCATATCTCAAAGCTCATTTATGTCAATTTGCTTGCACAGCCGCATAGTGGAAGGTGTGTTGCAGATCGTGTTTCCGGTGCGCTTGATAAGGATTACAAGGTGATGATATCGCAGATTCGGCGATATATGTATGGCGATTTGACCGAGGAAAAGCTAGCGAAGTACCTGTCGGGCGACACGCCTGAAATGCGGTATCAGGGACTGATGAGCTTCTATCCAATTGTTGACGATGAAGAGCAGTTGCGCCAGCTCGATGGGTGGCTCGTTCGTACTATTCATACGTCGCTGCAACAAAGGGCCTCACTGTTCCAGGCTGCAGGGGTTCCGGCCACCGCTCTGCCCCATGGGAACTCTATGGAGTACTTGATCAGTTCCACTATTGGTAAATATCGGGTACCTAGCTTTCGCAAGATAGCGAAGGTTCTTAGACGCGAGGCTCTGAAGTATGGCCCAAACGCTGTAGGCCAAATTGGTGGGCCATCGTCTTCGTAATGCGGAAATTGCCGCTCCGCTGGACTGTGCGATGAGTTTGACGCAATTCTTGCAACGCCCCGAGATTGACCGCCAGCTTGAGGCCCTGCTTGTGTTCCCGAGCATTCCCGGCTTCGGAGAGCATCCACTGGTTCCATCCGCATCTACGAACTACTCCCTGATTGGAACCGCGTTCGATTATCTGTTGCGCTTTGGTCTTCAGCGGCGCGTCTCGTTTGCGATGTCTAGAGAGTGGGTTGCCGAAGAAGGACTCCGATCACTTGTGGCCCGGGGCTATGGCCATCCAGCGAGGAGGCTGTCGCAGAAAACAATAGACGCCGCCACAAAGGCCATTTCGGAGGCCAAAGCAGCATGTTCCGAGTACTGTGAACATGGGGAGATCACCAATGCGCTGCTACAATCGGCTCTTCGTCTAGCGCAAATTGATGCTTTGGTTCGCTCTGGGATCAAGGTGAAGTGGTTTGGTGTGGTTGACCTCAAAGACATGAGGGAGTTGAGGCGGCTGATGGATCTGGTTCCGTGGCAGGAATTCACTCCACGGAAGCGGTGCCTTCTAAATCCCACTTTCGGGCGAGCATCGACTCTTGTTGGTGGTGCGGATGCGGACCTGTTGCTGGACGACACACTGATCGAAATAAAGACGACCAAGAGCGGCGCATTCTCCAAGACCTATGTAAAGCAGTTGGTGGGCTATTATGTGCTTTTTCTGATTGGGGGAATAGATGGGGCAGAAGCAGAGGACGACATAGCGAAGATCGGTGTATATGCGGCTAGGTATGGGCGCCTTGTGAGGATTCCTGTACGTTCAGTTGTGCCTCCAATGGCGTTGCGTAGCTTGACGAAGCTATTTCAACAGGGATACCCCGGCGAACACCACGGCTAGTGGGGTGTTTGCCGTGATGCCTTCCTTCACGTCGCGTCGTCATGGACCGGAAAGGCAGCAGGATCCGTGTCCACCGGAGCGATAGGCGTGAACCCGCTGCCCTCGCAGGTGTCGCATCCCGATGGCACGAGGCAGGTGCCAGCGGGGATAGGCGGCCCCTCGCCGGTACCGCCGCAGTCTCGACAGAGGACGCGGCCGAGGGAGATGGACCTGCGGGCGAGGTAAAGCTCCCGCTCGAGCCGCTCACGCATGACGCTGACGTCCACGCCCAGGAGCCGCTCCCTCCTCCGGAGGCAGACGGCGTCGGAGTGGCGCCGGGCCCACTCCTCATAGGCGGCTTGGTCGAGCGACACCCGCTGGAACTCCGCCTCCGCAGCGGCGAGTTGGGCCCGGGCGTCGGCCAGGCGCTGCTCGAGGGCTTCCACCTCCGGGCGCAGGTGCTCGGCGCCGGCGGGGTTGACCTCGGCGAACTGGGCGAGCAGCGCGGTCAGGGTAGGCGGGGACGGTGGGGACGGTGGGACGGGGCAGGGCATGGGCTTCCTTCCTGGTGGTGGGGCTGAAAGACACGGACCCCGGGAGGAGGGGGGATGTCCTCCCGGGGCGGCGCGGAGGCCGCGGCTAGTCGGCCTCTAGTCGTGGGTGTTTCCGGGGATGCAGGGGGCCCGCCTGTTTCCGTGGTCTGGGCACCGCCACCCCGGGGCGTCGCAGAAGCACATGTCGGGCTGCGCCTTGTCACAGCAGCGAGGAGGCCCGGGCGGGAGCGGCCGGTGCGGGTCCTCGGGCTCGGGCAGGCCCATCAGCTTCCGGAGGCGCGGGGTGAGGAACATCGTCATGCCCCGGAGAAGGGGCGGGAGTATCCGCGGCACGCCTCGACGCCCCGGCATGAAGCGCCGCTGGTGATACCTCACGGTGTCGAAACTATCGCGCGCGGGCCCTAGAAGTCCCAGGGGTCTTCAAGGTCAGGGAGTTTCTCCGTGATGACGGCGAACGCGTCCTTCGGCTGGATCTGCACCGTGCGCCCTGCGCAAACGGCATAATCAACGGTGGCATCGGCGTCTTCGAGACGTCGCTTAGCGGCGCGCAGATGCCCGCCACCAGTGCACACGTCATCCACCAGCACGTGCACGACACCCTCGCTCGGGGCGGCGGTCAGCACCAAGTTTTCATAGAGTTCTTGGGCGTCCCGTGTTCCTCCGGCGTGGGACGGCTGTTTGGCCATCTTCCATCGCAAGATGTCGTCGATTTGGACCGTCTCACCCTTCTTTGCCAGTTCGCGCTGGACCGCCAGTGCGAGGTCTCGGGCTGGAAAGCGCGTGAACGACGTCCCCTGAACCGCATCACTGCTTGGCAGTGGCACCAAGCACAACGGCACCATCGTCATACCGACATCATCGAGGTGGTCTGCCGCCATCTTCCCGAAGAAGGTGTGCGTCACGTGCCGATTGTTATGATCGAACCGGGTATTCCATCCGCGGACCGGGACATGGCCGTATCCCTTGAAGGGCTTACCTTTGATGGCCTTGATGAACATCGACGCGCTGTGGTCCTCGTCCCGCCATGCTTTGGTGACGTTGGTCAGGTACGAGGCGAAGCACGCAACCGTCAGGGCCATATCCCGGTCTCCCTCAGTGCCGCGAAGACATCTTCGCTGGACGAGAAGACGCGTGTCCACGGCTTGCTTCTGAAGCTCGCCGGCCATGTCAGGGCCTTGTTCTCAACCACCTCACGGGAGAGCAGGAGCCATCGTCCGAGCTTGTTGCACTCCACCGCCTGGTGGAGCGTGCCGGAGGTCTCCCCCGCCTCGATGATGACGGTCATGTCCGCGATAGCCGCCATGACGCGGTTGCGCATGGGGAAGTTGCCCTGAAAGACCCGGGAGCCCCAGGGGAACTGCGAGATGAGGAGGTGCTCGCGGTAGATTTCCTCCTGCAGCCGCTTGTTCTCTGCCGGGTACGCCTTATCCAGCGGGGTGCCAATGACGGCGATCGTATTCCCGCCAGCCTCGATGGCGCCCGTCAGGGCCTCTGTGTCTACGCCTTTGGCCAAGCCCGAAACGACGACGATGCCCGCCTTGGCGAGGTCACGGGCGAGATTCCGTGCCCTGGCCGCCCCCGCTGGTGAGACAGACCGAGTACCCACGATGGCGACGCAGGGTCGCCGCACCAACGCCAAATCCCCCGAGTAGAAGATCGGCGGGCCGTAGCCCGGACCGGTGTCGGCCACGCCTGGGGGCCGCTGCTGCTGTTCAGGGACGGACCTCAGTTCGTCCAGCAACTCCACCAACGTGGTGGTGTACCAGTGCTCGGGTGGTATGTAGCTCCCGGCCCGTGGTCGTCGCTCCGCTCTCTCTGGAGTCTTCCGCGCCACAGGCGACGCCTCCCAACGCTCTGGCACTCCCATCTTCCTCACCGACTGAACGTACGTCCCACCTACTGACCGCCGCAAGGGGTCTTCGGTCAGACACACTACCGATCCGGTCTTAGCCAACAGGTCCTCAGGTTGAAGAAGGTGCTGCGGGGTCCATCGTGAATATCCACCCGCAGACATCGTCGGTGCGGGAGTGGTACAACCGGGCGCGGGAGATCTGCGCCTTTGAACGACAGCCAGCAGCAGCGAGGGAACATACTCGGGCAGTACCGCCTTGGGCCGAGGTACAGGAGCACCGGAGAGCTGGGCCGCGTCTACCGTGCCCGCCACGTGGAGACGGGTAGGCCCGCTCTGGTGGTGCAACGCACGGATCGCCAGGCCGATGATGCGCCCCTCGCCGACTGGCAAGTGCGCGTCACCTCGTCCGTGTCTCCCGCCTTCCTGGCCCTCGAGGTGGAGCGCGCGCCTGAGGGTGGGGATCCGCTGGATGTGGCTGGGGAGCTCGTGTTCATGCTCGAGGATGCCGCCCAGGCCGCTGACACCACCGTCAACCGTCCGGAGACGATGCAGCACCTGCTCAGCGCCGCCCGGCCCACTCCCCGCATCTCCCAGTCCCCTCGCGCGGAGCGGGCCTTCTGGCGGCGCCCGGCATTCGCAGCTGCAGCCGCAGCCCTGGCGGCTGCTGCGCTCCTCCACCTGAGTGGCTCTTCCCGTCCGGGCCCGGCCGGGTTGGATGCCGGCGACGAGCTGGCCCTGGCGGATGACGCGGGGTGGGGCGGTAGCGAGGCGGCTACAGGGCTGGTGCTCACCAACATGGCGGACAGCGAGCCCATCATCCTGACCCGTGCTCTCCCTAAGAAGCCCTTTACCAACCAGAAGCGGCCACCGTGTGACAAGCAATTGGAGGTCGAGCTTCGGGGTGGATGCTGGGTTCCGCATAAGACTCCGGCTCCATGTCCGGATCGTCTGTATGAGTTCGAGGGCAGTTGCTACCTGCCCGCGGCCAAGCCGGAGACGTCGCCGGCTGCCGTCTTCCGGCAGCCTCACCAGACTCTTGCGTTCGACCGGCAGTAGTAGTAGCTGTTCCCGTTAGTTTCTGCCTCACCGTCGCCGCTCTACCTGAGTGCTAGCAGGTACCGGCAACGCCACACCAAGACATGGCCAACCGTTCTGTTTGACGGCTGGCCCCAAAGAAGCCCGCCCCTATGGACTGCCCTGGGGGTCGGCCCAGGACGCCTCGCACCGGACTAGCACACGGTGCTGAGGCGTCTGTTTTTGGGGTGTGCGATGGGGGAGTGTAGCAGTAGCGCCCGAGAGCAGCGCGCCGTAGCGGCGCCCGCGTGGCACGTCCGCCGTGGACGACGTGCGGCGGCGCGACGAGCAGTGCGTATGGTCTTCTCAGGCCAGCTCATTGCCGTGCATCGCAATCGCTCGCGTCATGGGTCCTCTCTGACACGTGGCGCGTTGCGTCCGCCCAAATTCGTCACCGCTACAAACGCAGTCGGGGCCCCGAGCGTCCGGATTTCGAGACAGGTCAGCCAGCTCGTGGACCCGGTGCGCCAGAACGGCGCAATCACGTGTCCCGTTCTGGGGCAAGTGGACTGGCACACAAGTTGTTATCCAGTGAACACCACGTAACGTGGGCGGCGCGGGGGAAGAGGGGGAATCACCAACACAGAGCAGCGCTTGCGCGGAGTCCCCACTCCGCGCGCTGCCGAGGACCGCGTGACGATGACGAACTGCAACATTGGTGAGAGGAAGGTGGTTCTGGTGCCAAAGGGAGGGCTCTGGGACTGCGAGCAGGTGGCGGCCTACCTGAACGTGTCGAAGTCGTGGGTGTGGAAGCAGTGCCGGGAGAACCTGGGCCTGCCCTTCGTGGAGCTCGGCGCGCGCAACTACCGCTTCGATCCAGAGAAGGTGAAGGCCTGGGTGGACGCGCAGTCTCGGCAGTCCCAGCAGCAGGTGCAGGTGGGCTGACCCGTGACGAGCGCGTACTTCCGGCCCAACAAGAAGGGGAAGGATGTTCTTGCCGCGGGCAAGCGCCTACAGCGGCGTGCTCCCGACTTCGGCACCTGGTGGATCCGCTACCGGGACGCAGCTGGGCGAATCGCGCGTGAGCGCACGGCCGCCCGCATGGAGGCCGAGGCCGAGCGGATGGCCCAGGAGAAGGCTCTGTATGCGGAGAAGGTGGCGGGCGGCTTCGCGAGCCCGGCGCCGGTGCCGATGACGTGCGAGGAGCTCTTCGAGAAGTACCTCGAGGCGAACAAGCACTTGGGCTCTCAGGCGCCCATGCGTTCCCAGGTGAAGAACTGGCTGGTGCCGCACTTCAAGAAGAAGCCGGTGGCGGCAGTGACGCCGGCCGACTGCGACGCGTTGCTGACGAAGTCTCGGGACGCCGGGCAGAAGCCCGCGACGGTACGGCAGCTCCACATCCGCGCGCGCCTCGTGTGGAAGTACGCCGTCCGCCTGGGCGCCGTCCGCGAGAACCCCTGGGACCGTGTTCCCCGGCCCAAGGTGACGGTGAAGAGCCCGCGCTTCCTCTCGCGCAACCAAGTGCAGGCGCTGCTCGGCGCTGCCGGCCAGTACCGGTTGCTCCTCCTCGCTGCGGTGCTCACGGGCCTGCGCCGGGGCGAGCTGGCAGCGCTGGCCTGGACCGACATCCACTGGGAAGAGGGTCCCTGCGGCGTCATCCACGTGCGCCGTAGCTGGGATCGTGACACCACCAAGGGTGGCAAGGAGCGCGTGGTGCCGCTCCACCCCGTGCTCCGCGGAGAGCTCGAGGCGGCCTTCCAGATGGTGGACCGAGACAAGCGCGGTGCACCCGTGGAACCCCTGGTGTTCGCCTCACCTGAGGGCGGGTTGCGCAATGAGGGCTGGCACACCGCCAAGCTGGTGCGTCGCATCGGACAGCGCGCCGGGGTGGACCTGCCCGAGGGCTTCACGTTCCACGACTTGCGGAAGACCTTCCTCACCCACCTGCTGTCGGACACGGCGGGGAACATCGGCGCGGGCCAGCAGCTGGCCGGCCACTCCACGCCTGCTGTCACCTCCACCTACTACCTGGGGAAGAACCTCACCTTCCTCGCCGAGGCCGTCCAGGCGCTGAAGCTGGTGGAACCAGCCTCGGCGCCCGAGCACACCGCGAGCACACGGCGTCTCCAGGTCGTCCCCACTTCTTCCCGCAGTGCCATGAAAGGCTAGTTATGTCGCGTACTTACGTTTCACCGCCGCCGCGCTTCAACCCGAGGGCCTTCATCTTCTTGTAAAAGTGGCCGCGCTCCAGGTCGAGCAGCCGCGCTGCCTCGGTGACGTTGTCCTGCGTATGCGCGAGCGTGAACTGGATGATCTCCCGCTCGGCATCCTCCACCTGCTCGCGGAAGGTCCGGTCCACACGGGGTCGGAAGCCGCTGGCGGGGGCCGGCGCGGCTGCCACGGGGGTCGCGGGAGCCGAGACCCCGGGCGCAGGAAGGGGAGGGGAACTGGGAAGCGACGGAGGCACGGTGCCCTTGCCGCGCGGGAGCAGCTCGGCGGCCTCGTGGCCAGAGACAACGGGGCCTTCGCAGAGGATGGCGAGCCGCTCCACCAGGTTGCGCAGCTCGCGCACGTTGCCTGGATAGTCATAGGCGGCCATGACGGCCAGCGCCTCCGAGGAGAGCGACAGCGGCCGGCGCCCGTTGCGCGCGCACGCCTCCTTCAGGAAGGCGTCGATGAGCGCGGGGAGATCCTCGCGCCGCTCGCGCAGGGGCGGCGAGTGAATCTGCACCACGTTGATGCGGTAGTAGAGATCTTCGCGGAAGCGCCCGGCCTCGATCTCCTTCTCCAGGTTTTTGTTTGTCGCGGCAATGACTCGCACGTCCACCTTGAGCGTCTCCGTGCCGCCCACCCGCTCCAGCTCCCCCTCCTGCAGCACGCGCAGCAGCTTGGCCTGCATGGCCTGGGGCATGTCGCCGATCTCGTCCAGGAAGAGCGTCCCTTCATGGGCCAGCTCGAACTTGCCCCGGCGCACGCTCACCGCGCCGGTGAAGGCCCCCTTCTCGTGGCCAAACAGCTCGCTCTCGATGAGCTCGTGCGGCACCGCTGCGCAGTTGAGCTTCACGAAGGGCCCGTTCTTGCGCTTCGAGTTCTGGTGCAGCGCCCGGGCGATGAGCTCCTTGCCGGTGCCGTTTTCCCCTGTGATGAGGACTCGGCCCTCGGAGGGCGCCGTGCGCTGGATGAGCGAGAAGATGCGCTGCATGGCAGGGCCACTACCCACCATGTCGTAGCGGCCCACCTCCGCGCGCAGCGCCTGCAGCTCCTCCATGACCGCCTGGTGCTTGAGCGCGTTGCGCAGCGCCACCAGCAGCCTGTCACGGGCCAGGGGCTTCTCTAGGAAGTCCCGGGCGCCCAGCTGCGTGGCCTTCACCGCCGTGTCGATGGTGCCGTGCCCGGACATCATGATGACGGGCAGATCGGGTTTGAGCTCCATCAACCGGGCCAGCGCCGTGAGCCCGTCCATGTCCGGCATCTTCACGTCCATCAGCACCGCGTCCACCGGGCGCGCGGACACCACGTCCAGGGCCACCTGGCCGCTGGCCGCCAGCTCCGTGCGGTAGCCCGCGAGCTGGAGCGACGTCTGGAGCGTCAGGAGGATGTTCTTCTCGTCATCGACGATGAGGACGGTCGCGGGCATGTCGAGGCACCTTGGAGCGGCTCAGTGTGGCCGCCCAGCCACACCGTTCCGGAAATCCGGCCATCATTCAAGGATGACACCCTGCGTCATCCGATGGCCTCCGCACGTTCGGGGAGCGGGAGAGCGGCCTGGGGAGCAACGGCGCCCCTTCGTCTCACGGCCCCTTCGCGCCCAGCGCAGGGGCATTCTCGCCTCTCGCCCTTTGAGACTTTGAAGAAGTCGCCTGAAAGAAATCTTGCATTTTGAGACATTGAAAGTGTTTGGCTCGACAACCAAGGTTTTGATTGTTCACTCCTTGTCAGGCTTTACGTAATCGTGGTATTTGAGCAGGCTCGGCGGCGTGTGAATTGCGAGTAGGCCGGTTCTTCCGGTTCCACTAGCGAAAGCAAGCACCCGCCGGTTTCAACCGAGCGAAGCCACGAAGGAGAGTGGCCCGCTCGTCTCAACAAGGGGCAACAGCAATGACGGAATCTGCGTACCGGCCAACCGGTATGCGCACTCGCGGCCGTGCCGCGGGGGTGCTTGGCGTGGCTTGGCTCGCGACGGCGCTGGCGTGTGGGGGCTCGGGGAGTGAGCCAGTTAACCAGCAGCGCATCGAGGGCTATCGTTCGAAAGCACCGTTCCACAAGGTGCAGCTGAGCGCGGAAAAGGCCGCGGCTCTGGAGCAGAAGGGCGCCAAGGTCATTGCTGACTACGGCTCCTATAAGCTGGTTCAGGTGGATGATGCCACCCTGGACTCGCTGCCCGCGGCACAGGATGTGGAACTTCGTGACGACTACGATCAGATCCTGCTGAACGCGGGGGTGATCGACACCTCGTCCGAGCACGCGAAGTCGCTGCGCGGCATGAAGAAGATGGCCGCTGGCAAGAGCTTCCACATTGTGCACTTCGATGGCCCGGTGCGGCCCGAGTGGTACAAGGCGCTGGAGGCCACGGGCGTCCAGGTGGTGTCGTACATCCCCAACAACGCCTACCTCGTCTACGGCGATGTCGGCGCGATGACCAGCCTGCAGAAGCACATCACTGCGGCCCCGACCATCCGGTGGGATGGTGAGTACCTGGATGACTACAAGCTGCACCCGACCGTCAACACGGTCACCACGGCCGCCTACAGCATCCAGCTCATCCAGGACGATGAGACGAACGGCGCGACGCTGGACCTGATCCGCAAGCTGCAGACGCGCGAGCCCGTTGTCCGCAAGTCGCTGGGCTACGTGAACGTGGTGGCCTATGTGGACCGCAAGGCGATCAACGAGATCGTTCAGCGTCCGGACGTCCTGTCCATCCAGCCGCGCATCCAGCCCAAGAAGTTCGACGAGCGGCAGAACATGATCATCGCCGGGCAGGTGACCGGGACCAATCCCACGGGTCCGGGCTACCTGACGTGGCTGGCGTCCAAGGGCTTCACCCAGGAGCAGTTCACCGCGTCTGACTTCGGCGTGGACGTGAGCGACAGCGGCCTGGACAACGGGACGCAGTCGCCCAACCACTTCGGTCTGTACATCGGCGGCAACATCTCCGGCACCAGCCGCGTCGTCTACAACCGTCTGGAGGGTTCGCCGAACACCGGCAGCACCATCTCCGGCTGCGACGGCCACGGTACCCTCAACAGTCACATCGTGGCGGGCTTCGTCAACCAGACGGGCGCTCCCTTTGCGGACGCGGCGGGTTTCAACTACGGCCTGGGCGTGGCGCCCTTCGTGAAGGTGGGCTCGTCGGTGGTCTTCGATCCGGGCTCCTTCACCGAGCCGGACTACGAGGATCTGCAGTCGCGCGCCTACCGCGACGGCATGCGCATCAGCACCAACAGCTGGGGCGCGAGCACCAGCGCGTACACCACGGACTCGCAGCAGTACGACGCGCTCGTCCGCGACGCGCAGCCCACGGGCTCCGCGGTGGCCAATCCGGGCAACCAGGAAATGGTCATCCTCTTCGCGGCGGGTAACGATGGCCCGACGGCGAACTCGGTGGGCAGCCCCGGCACGGGCAAGAACGTCATCACCGTGGGCGCCTCGGAGAACGTTCATGCCTTCGGTGGCGCGGACGCCTGCGGCACCACCGACGCGGACGCCAACAGCCTCCACGACGTGGCGGACTTCTCCAGCCGTGGTCCCACGGATGACGGCCGCAAGAAGCCGGACATCATGGCTCCGGGTACGCACGTGTCGGGTGGCGTGGCCCAGGCCGCTGGCCAGCATGCCCCCACTCCGGGCAACCCCCTGGGTCAGGCGCTCTCCTGCTTCGACGCCACCGGCGTGTGCGGCGGCGTGAGCAACGACTTCTTCCCGGCGGGTCAGCAGTGGTACTCGGCGTCCTCGGGCACCAGCCACTCCACCCCCGCGGTGGCCGGTGGTACGGCCCTGCTCCGTCAGTACTTCATCAACCAGGGCATGAGCGCGCCGACCCCGGCGATGACGAAGGCCTATCTGATGAACTCGACCCGTTACATGACGGGCTCGGGGGCCAACGACTCGCTCTACTCCAACAACCAGGGCACCGGTCTGATGGACATGGAGATGGCGTTCGACGGCGTTCCTCGCCTGATGGACGACCAGAACCCGGCCAGCCTCTTCACCGCCTCCGGCCAGACGCGGACCTTCTCCGGCGTGGT
Source organism: Archangium minus (assembly GCF_044360475.1). NCBI lineage: Bacteria > Pseudomonadati > Myxococcota > Myxococcia > Myxococcales > Archangiaceae > Archangium > Archangium minus. The sequence goes on along the minus strand of NZ_CP043494.1, from coordinate 9,219,849 downwards.
GGCGGATTCGACCAAGCCCTTCCGCGTGACGCTGGCGTGGACGGACGCGCCGGGCTCCACCACCGGTAGCGCCTGGAAGAACAACCTGGACCTCACCGTGACGGTGGGCACCAACACGTACAAGGGCAACGTCTTCACGGGTGCCAACTCGGTCACGGGTGGCACGGCGGACAACGCCAACAACGTGGAGAGCGTCTTCCTGCCCGCGGGCACCGAGGGCGCCTACACCGTGACGGTGACGGCGACCAACGTGAACTCGGACGGCGTGCCGAACAATGGCACGACGCTGGACCAGGACTTCGCGCTCGTCGCGTACAACTCCTGCGCCACCGCCACCCCGGCTCCCACGGGCGTGACGGCCACCGCGAGCGGTGACAACACCATCGAGGTGGGCTGGGCCGCCAACGGTTCGACCTCGTACAACATCTACCGGGCTACCACGCCGGGCGGGCCGTACACCCGCGTGGGCACCGCGACGGCCTCGCCGTTCGTGGACTCGGGCGTGTCGGGCGGGACGACGTATTACTACGTGGTGCGCGCGAAGCAGTGCGCCGAGTCCTCTGCCTCCAACGAGGCGACGGTGACGGCCACGGGCGTGTGCGCGCTGCCGCCTGGCTTCGCGGGCCTCACCTCCGTGACCAACGCGGCCGCGAACACCTGCGCCACCACCCTGAGCTGGTCCGCGGCCACGCCCATCTGCGGTGGCTCCATCACCTACTCGGTGTACCGGAGCACCACGGCGGACTTCACCCCCTCGGCGGCCAACCGGATCGCCACGGGTGTGACGGGCACCACGTTCGCGGATGACCGGAACCTGGCGAGCGGCACCGCGTACTACTACGTCGTGCGCGCCACCGAGACGAGCTCGGCCACCATCGAGGATGCGAACACGGTGAAGCAGTCGACCGTCCCCACCGGCGTCATCTCTCCGGGGATCTTCTTCGACGACTTCGACTCCAACCGGCCAGGCAACGCTTCCTCGTACTGGATTCCGACGGCGGGCACGGGCAATGCGGCCACCATGGCCATCGTCTCCGGCTGCCACTACCAGTCGGCCTCGAACGCCTACCGGATGGGCGCGACCACCACGACCTGCGGTGGCACCTACCTCGCCAGCCAGCAGCACACGCTGGTGCTGGGCGGTAACGGCTCGGTTTCGGCTGGCATCAACGGCTTCCGCATCCCTGCGGGTGGCAGCCCCCAGATGACGTTCAACGTCTGGTACGACTTCGAGAACCGTTACGATGGTGCCTGGCTCGTCTACAGCACCACGGGCGCGAGCGGTCCCTGGACCAACGTGTCCGACGCGGCGTCGACCACGCAGCCGTACATCTCGGCCGGTGGCTATGACAACACGCTCACCAGCAGCTCGACCACGCGCATCTGGACCTCGACGAACAAGGGCTCCAACGGGGCGCTCAAGGCGGTCACCGTCAACCTGAGCGCGCTGGCGGGCCAGAAGGTGTGGTTCGGGTTCAAGTTCCACAGCGACTCCATCACCAACGCGGAGGGCTTCTACGTGGACGATGTCCGTCTCCCGGCGGACACGGCGGCGAGCTGCTCCACCAACGTGCCTCCTGCGGGACCGGCTGTCGCTTACAAGGTGACCGGTCTGCCGGATGTGGCGCAGGTGGGTAAGCCGGTCTCCTTCGGGGTCTCAGCGGTGGACGCGGTGGGCCTGGTGGCCACCAGCTACACGGGCACGGCCTCCTTCACCAGCTCCGATAGCGCGGCGACCCTGCCTGCCTCCGCGGCCTTCACCGCGGGCGTGGCGAGCGGCCTGTCCGCCACCTTCAACACAGGTGGCGCCCAGTCCATCACCGCGACGGATGCGGCGGCCCCGTCCATCACGGGCACGGGTCGCACCTTCGTCACCACCGCGACGGGTCTGGCCTTCTCCGTGCAGCCCACCAGCGCGCTCGCGGGAGCTCCTCTCTCCCCGGCGGTGAAGGTGAACGTGGTGGACAAGGATGGAAACCTGGTGACGACGGGCGCGTTCAACGTCACGATCGCCATCGCCAACAACGCGGGCTCCGGCACGCTGTCGGGCACTACGACCGCGACCACGAGCGCCGGTGTCGCCACCTTCAGCAACCTGTCCATCAACAAGGTGGGCACGGGCTACACGTTGAAGGCCTTCATCAGCGGCCTCGCCGAGGCCACCAGCTCGGCCTTCAACATCACCCCGGCCGCGGCGTCGAAGCTGGCCTTCGTGACCCAGCCCTCCACCACCGTGGTGGGCTCGCCCATCACCCCGGCGGTGAAGGTGGCCATCCAGGACGCGTTCGGTAACGCGACCACGTCCACGGCCAACGTCACCATCGCGCTGGGCAGTGGCAGTCCGTCGGGTAGCACGCTCTCCGGCACCACCACGGTGGCGGCGGTGGGCGGCGTGGCCACCTTCAGCGACCTGTCCATCAACAAGGTGAGCACCGGCCACACGCTGGTTGCCTCCTCCGGCACGCTCACCAGCGCCACCAGCGCCACCTTCGCGGCGACGCCGGGTGCTCCGTACCGTGCGCGCATCACCCAGCAGCCCTCCAACAACGTGGTGGCGGGTTCGCCCATCACCCCGGCCGTCCAGGTCTCCCTCTTCGACAAGGATGGCAACCTGGCGACGCAGTCCACCGACTCGGTGACGGTGTCGTTGGGCAACAACCCGGGTGGTGCGAACCTGGGCGGTACGACCACGGCGAGCGCGGTGGCGGGTGTTGCCACCTTCAGTGACCTGACGGTGAGCCGCCCCGGCATCAACTACACCCTGACGGCGGGCGCGAGCGGCATCTACTCGGACACGAGCGTTGGCTTCAACGTGAGTGCCGGCGAGGCCTCGCGGCTCGTCTTCACCAGCACGCCGGCTGACAACACGGCCGTGGGCTCGGCGTTCACGGTGCGCGTGGCGGTGCAGGACAGCGCCGGCAACATCATCTCCGGTGCGACGCCTGAGGTGACGCTGTCGCTCGACAACGCGGCGGGTGCCACCCTCGGTGGTACGACGACGGTCACCGCCTCCGGTGGTGTGGCCACCTTCTCGGGTCTCTCCGTGGACAAGGTGGGCACGGGTTACGCGCTCAATGCGAACGCGGCGGGTCTGGAGTCGGCCACCTCGCCGACCTTCAACGTCGTCCCCAACGCCTCCGAGACGGGTCGCCTGGTCTTCCGCGGCACGCTGAACAACGCCGCGGCGGGTGCCTCCCTGGGCCCGGTCGAGGTGGAGCTGCAGGACTCGCGTGGCAACGTGCTTACCGGGAGCAACGCCCTGGTGATCCTGAGCCTCGGCACGAACCCGACGGGTGGTGCGCTGCTGGGCACGGCCGCGGCTGCCGCGGTTAACGGCGTGGCCACCTTCGAGGGCCTCACCCTGCGCACGGCCGGCACTGGCTACACGCTGGTGGCGACCGCCCAGGGCTTCACGGGTGCGACGAGCGCGGCGTTCGATGTGACGTCGGGTTCGGCCGTCAGCTTCTCGCTGGCGCTCCCCGCGAGCCTCCCGGTGAACCAGGAGATCTCCCTCTCCGCCAAGGCGTTTGACGCCTACGGCAACCTGGCCACCTCCTACTCCGGCTCGGTCAAGGTGACGAGCTCCGACGCGGAGGCGGTGCTGCCGGCCAACGCGGTCTTCGCGCAGGGCCAGATCTCCGACCTGAAGGTGACCTTCAAGTCCCTGGGTCTGAAGACGCTCACCCTGACGGATACCGACTCGGCCACGCTGACCGGTGCCGCGCAGACCAACGTCACGCCGGCCAGCACGGGCGGCAACGGCGATGGAAACGGCGACGGCGACGACGACGGCAACAACGGCAACTGCGGCTGCGGTGCCACCTCGGGCACGGACGCGAGCCTCTACATGGGTCTGTTCGCCCTGGCTCGGTACGTGAACGTGCGGCGTCGTCGTCAGGCGAAGAAGGCCGCCTGAGCTGTGACACGGTCCCGGGCGCCTGCTGAAATGGCGCGCCGGGGCTGGGCCGGGCGGAGAGGCTCCTCCGCTCGGTTGCCGGGTAGATGAGCCGGTTGACCAGAACGCGCTGGTGTGGGCTTCTCCCACCCAGTGCGTTCTGCTTTTTGAACGAGACGAGGAGGGACTGCATGGCGTTGCGGACTGTCCGGAGGTGCGCGTGGGTGGTGGCGCTGCTGCTGGTGGCGGCAGGTGGAGCCGAGGCGGGGAAGGGCTCGAAGGCGGAGGCGGGCTCGAAGGCGGAGGCGGGCTCGAAGGCGGAGGCGGGCTCGAAGGCGAAGCAGCGGGCCGACACACTTGCGAGCGAGGCGCGGGCGCTGGCCAATCCGCGCGGGTGCGAGAAGGTGGAGGAGTGTGAGGTGGCGGGGTTCGGCCACAAGGCTTGCGGTGGGCCGCGCGAGTACATCGCCTACTGCTCGCGGACGACGGATGTGGCGGCGCTCCGAGCCAAGCTTGAGGCGCTCGAGAAGGCCGAGAGCGAGTGGCAGAGGGAAGCGGACATCAAGTCCAACTGTGGCCTGACCCGAAAGCCGCGTCCGCGGTGGGAAGAGGGCGAGTGCCGAGCCCGGTAAAAATGCTTTGTATTTTCAGGGGTTGTATGGGTCTGCGTGAGGTCTGGGTGCAACCTTGCCGTCGGGACAAAAGCCTTTGACTCCGCATTCCAGGGCGGGCTAGACGCGGTCCGGTTGACTCGTCCGTTGGACGACATCTTTTTCGGAGGAAAAATGCGTCGGATCTCAATGGTTGCGGGGCTTGCCCTCGCCGTGGCGGTGCTGGCCGGTTGTCCGCCGACCTACCCCAACTGCAAGAGCGACGAGACCTGCCAGGAGCGGGGTGAGGTGTGCGTGAACGGCACCTGCCAGGAGTGCGCCACCGACGCCAACTGCAAGGAGGGCTTCACGTGCCAGGGCAGCAAGTGCGTGCCCAAGGGCCCCGAGTGCACGACGGATGATCAGTGCACGGGTGGGAAGATCTGCGAGGCCGGCAAGTGCGCGGAGCCGCAGTGCACCTCGAAGGACCAGTGCCAGGGGGCCCAGGAGTGCCAGCGGGGCCGCTGCGCGCTGCCGCCGGGCGCCTGCAACTCCAGCACGGACTGCGCCGAGGGCCAGGAGTGCCAGGGCAACCAGTGCGTGGCCGCTGCCACGAAGGCCGAGTGCAACTGGGAGCCGCTGCGCTTCGGCTTCAACGAGGCCTCCCTGTCTTCTGAGGCCCAGAGCCGCCTGAGCGAGCTGGCCCAGTGCATCAAGGAGGGTGGCTCTGGCCGTATGGAGCTCGCCGGGCATGCGGACGAGCGTGGTACGGAGGAGTACAACCTCCAGCTCTCCCAGAAGCGCGCCGCCTCGGTGAAGAAGTACCTGGTGGACCTGGGCGTGCCGGCCAACCAGCTCAAGACGGTGGGTTACGGTGAGAACCGGCCGACCGAGCAGGGAGCCAACGAGGAGGCCTGGGCGGCCAACCGTCGCGTCGAGTTCGTGCGCTAGCCGTCCTTGAGGTAGGCTGCGCGCGCAATGGCCTCGACTGAGACCGAGACACGGCAGTCCTACCTCGTATTCGCCTGCGGAAGCAGCTGGTACGCCGTACCGGCTGAATGCGCGGCGGAAGTGGTCAGCTTTCCCGAGCTGACGCGGGTGCCCGGTGCTCCCGGGCACCTGCTGGGTGTGTTCGCCCACCGCGGAGAGGTCATCCCCGTGGTGGACATGAGCATGCTGGTATCTGGAGAGAGTGAGCCCACGCGCCGCGCGGTGCTGGTGCGGCTGACTCGAGGCACCCTGGCGCTCACGGCCAGCCGGGTGGCCGGTGTGTCCCAGGTGGACGGTCGCCTGGAGCCGCTGGGCATCAACGGGGTGCACCTCCACCTGCGAGGGCCTGCTCGCAGCGCCCAGCGCGACGTGGCGGTCATTGACCCCGAGGGCCTGTTCGATCACCTCAGCCAGGGGGTCTGATCATGGCCGCGGGCAGCCGCAGTGTCACGGGCATGCTCCTGTGCCGGGCGGGCGCCAATCGGGTGGCGTTCGCCGCGCACGAGGTGGCCACCATCGAGTCCCCCAGCACCTTTGGAGGCCGGGCCGGTTGTGCGAACCAGGCTTTTGACGGGGGGTTGGGCTCCGAGCGCATCCTCGTGGCCGCTACAGGCGAGGCGGTGGGTGTGGACGCGCTGGAGATAGACTCCGAGCCGCTTACCGTGTTGCCCGCTCCGGCGCTGCTGGGTCGGGTGGCGGGGGGCAGCCTGCGAGGCTTCGTCCAGGTACGCGGCGCGCTGTGGCCGATGATGTCGTTGGTCGACTTCGGGCGTTTCCTGGCGCCCTCTACCCAGGAGGCCGCTTGAGCACGTCGGGGGGACAGAAGGGCCCCGAGGGGCTGAAGGGCCTGGCAGTCTGGACGACGCGTCCGTCCTGGTTGGGGGGCACGGTGGGTCTGATGCTGGCGCTGCTGTATGGGCACCTCACCCACTCGGTGCCCGCGGGCAGTGGCTGGCTCTTCCTCGGGTTGTTGGCGGCGGTGCTGGTGATGAACATCGCCCTGTCTGGCGCCCAGGAGCGGCACGCGCTGCGCGTGTTGAGGGCGGTGGAGCAGGGGCGTCTGCCCGCCAACCCGGAAAATCTACGTCGGGCGTTGTTGGAGGTGCGTCGCATCCCCGGGCGTAGCTTCTGGTTTACCCTCCAGGCATGGCTGGGCGGCGCACTGATGCTGGCGGCGACGTTCTCGCCCCTGGCGGATGCTCACTGGACGGTGGGAATGCGCATCGGGCTGGTGGGCCTGTCGCTCGGGCCGCTGTCCGCCATGCTCGTCTACCTGATGGTGGTGCGCCGGGGCCGCCGGGCCGCCGAGCGCATTGCCGCGCAGGGGCTGTCACCGCAGGAGGTCATCGCAGCCATCCCTGCCGAGCGGCTGCGGCTGCGTCGGCGGCTGGTGATGTTCACCGCGGTAGCGGTGCTCAGTCCGTCCGTCTTCGTCCTCGACATGTCGGTGAGCCGCACCGTGAGCACCCTGGATCAGATCCTGGAGACGAAGGATCCCAAGGTGCAGAAGGAGGTGGTGCGCCGGACCCGTCGGGCTACCGGTCTTCCTCTGGGGATTCTTGCTGGGCTGGTGGTGCTGTGGGTGGTGGGGACGGCGTACGTCGCCGGCACCGCACTGGCCGAGCCCCTGCGAGCCCTCTCGGAGGACGCCACCCGCATCGCCCAGGGGGAGGTTCGCACCCCCCGCTTCATCCCCGCGGAGGACGAGGTGTGGGCCGTGTCCGGTGCCTTCACGCGCATGCAGGCGCAGCTTGCCCAGGCGCTCGTGCAACTGCAGCGGGCGGGACTTCAAATCTCCTCCACCACGGAGCAGTTGGTGGCCACCTCGGCGGATCAGGAGTCCGGGGCGGGGGAGCAGGCCATCTCGCTCAACGAGACGCGCGCCACCACCGAGGAGCTGGCGCGCTCGGCCCAGCAGATCGCCGTCAATGCCGAGTCGGTGTCGGCCATGGCGGAGACCACCTTCGCGGCGGCCCAGAGCGGGCAGCGCAGCGCGGCGGCCTTCCTCGCGGCCATGCATCGCATGAAGGGCGACAACCAGGCCATCGCCGATGCGGTGGTGCGGCTCAACAAGCGCGTGCAGCAGATCGGCAAGGTGGTGGAGTTCATCAACGAGATCGCCGACAAGTCGGACCTGCTGGCGCTCAACGCCGAGCTGGAGGGCACCAAGGCGGGTGAGCCGGGCCGGGGCTTCTCGCTGGTGGCCGCGGAGATGCGTCGGCTGGCGGAGAATGTGCTGTCCTCCACGTTGGCCATCGAGCGGCTCATTGATGAAATCCGCGACGCCACCCAGGCGGCGGTGATGGCCACGGAGGCAGGCCTGAAGACGACGGAGCGAGGCGCCTCGCTGGCGGCGCAGGTGGACCAGAGCCTGGGCCTCATTCTCGAGCTGGCTCGCCAGACGTCCCACGCGGTGCGCTCCATCTCCCTGGCCACCCAGCAGCAGCAGACGGGCACGGATCAGCTCGCCACGGCCATGGGCGACATCCTGCGTGTCACCGAGGAGAACGCCGCGGCCACCGAGCAGATGGTGGCCGCCAACACGGACCTGTCCGCGCTGGCAAGAGACCTCAAGGCCACGGTGCAGCGCTTCCGCGTGGCGGAGAAGGAGGGGTGATGTTGGGCCTGCACTACCTCCTCTCCCGGCGCCCCTTCAGCCGGCGCCTGTTGATGGCGATCATCTACGCCAACCTCACCACCTCCGTCCTTGGGGCTCGCTACTCACAACTCACCCTCGCGGAGCAGCTGGGTAACCACTTCACGCACTTCCTCGAGCTGACGGGGGCGTTCTCCCTCGTCGCTCTTGGGGTGTCGGTCACCCTGTGCATTCGCCGGTTGCGCGTGCTGCGGAGCCTGGAGTCGGCGGGGCTGCGGGGGGAGCCGGAGCGGTTCGGACAGGCGCTGCTGGAGGTCCTCGGCCTGGCGGACTTCGCCTTCGTCTCCACGCTCGTGCTGTGGCTGCTGACCTCTGTCTTCGTCAACCTGGGGCTGTGGGCGAGCGGCGTGTCCATGAGCTTCTCGCTGGCGCTGCGCTTCGGCTGGCCGGGGTTGCTCTTCGGTCCGCTCTCCGCCCTGCTGACGTACTGCCTCGTCACGCTGCGGGCTCGGCGCGTGACGCTGGAGATGTGCTCTCTGGGGTTGACGTCCGAGCTGGCCATCTCCGTGTCGCCCCGGCGCTCGGAGATCCGTCTGCGGCTGGTCATCTTCACGGCCATCGTCGTGGTGATGCCGGCGGTGCTTATCTGGGACGTGTTCTCGTCGCTGGCGGAGCGGGCGTACGACCAGGTGCTGGCGGAGACCAGCCCGTCGCGACAGGCGGAGCTGGCCGAGCTGCTGCGCACCGAGGCCCTGCTGTCCGGAGGCGCGCTGTGCGTGCTCGTCTTCGGGGTGGCCCTGGCGGCCGCCTACCTGGGCGGCACGCTGCTGGGCCGTCCCATGCGCCAGCTGGGCGAGGAGGCCCACCGCATCGCGGAGGGAGACCTCAGCCGCCCGAGCATCATCCCCGCGGAGGACGAGGTGTGGGCCGTCTCTGCCGCCTTCTCCACCATGCGTGCCCACCTGGCCAGCGTGCTGGCGCAGCTGCGGCGCGCGGGGACGCGTATCGGCTCCACCACCGAGGAGATCATCTCCACCTCCGCGCGCTACGAGGCCGGTGCCGCCGAGCAGGCCAGCTCCCTGGACGAGACGAGCGCCACCACCGAGGAGCTGGCGCGCTCGGCCCGGCAGATCGCCGAGAACGCCGGCTCCGTGGCGGAGATCGCTCACAAGACGCTCGCGGCGGCCAAGGGCGGCCAGGCCTGTGCCGAGTCCTTCCTCGAGACGATGAACCGCATGCGCCACGACAACCAGGCCATCGCTGCGGCGGTGGCGAGGTTGAACAAGCGGGTGCAGCAGATCGGGAAGATCGTCGAGCTGATCAACGGGGTGGCCGACAAGTCGGACCTGCTGGCGCTCAACGCCGAGCTGGAGGGCACCAAGGCGGGCGAGGTGGGGCAGGGCTTCTCGCTGGTGGCGGCGGAGATGCGCCGGCTGGCGGAGAACGTCATCGAGTCCACCAAGGAGATCGAAGGCCTCATTGAGGAGGTGCAGGACGCCTCCGGGGCCGCGGTGATGGCGACGGAGGGCGGCGTGCGTGCTACCGAGACGGGCACCACGCTGGCGCAGCAGGTCTCCGAGTCACTGCGTCAGATCGTCGAGTTGGCCGGGCGCACCTCGGACGCGGTGAGGGCGATCTCCCTGGCCACCCAGCAGCAGCAGGGCGGGACGGATCTGCTGGCCGAGGCCATGGCGGACATCCTGCGCATCACCCAGCAGAGCCACAACGCCACCAAGCAGGTCATCAGCGCCAATGGGGACCTGTCCTCACTGGCGCGTGACCTGAGGGGCGTGGTGGAGCGCTTCCAAATCGACCCGCCGGCGCCTGGGAGCAACGGGTGAGCGCGCGGGAGAAGCTGCTCAAGCAGTTCCGCGAGCTGGTGGGGGTGCGCCTGGAGCGCATCAACCGCCGCATCGTGGAGCTGGAGGCGGGAGCGAGCCCGGAGGCGGGCCGTACCGTGTTGCGCGAGCTCCACGGGTTGAAGGGCGAGGCCCGGATGATGGGCTTCGACGACATCAACGCCGTTGTCCACGAGATGGAGGAGTTGGTGCGCGCCACCGAGCGCGCCGAGCATGCGCTATCCGCCGGCTCCATCGACGCGCTCCTCCATGCTGCGGACGCGGTGCTGGTCCTGGCAGGGGCATCGCCCGAGCCGCAGCAGGAGCCTCCCGCGGTGGGCAAGCTGGTGCGCTGGCTGCAGGAGTGCACCCGCGCCGAGGCCTCCGGTCAGCCAGAGTCCAATCCGGCTTCCGTGGGCGCGGCGTTGAAGGTGGATGCGTCCACGCCCGGCTCGACGCAGGCTGCCCCGGCCTCGCGCAAGGAACCTCAGGAGCGGGACGAGCGGGACGATGTCACACCCGCCTGGGGCTCGGCCCCTCTGGGCATCCTGACCCCCTCGCTGGTGTCCCGACAGGCGCCTCCCCCGGTGCCGACGCCCGTCGCCTCGCCTCGGACACCCATGCAGGGCCGGACGGTGGCGGTGGAGCCTCCGCGCGTGCAGAGCTCGGCGGCGGCCACGGCCAGCACCACCATCAGCAGGATGCCCCCGGCGACGCCCGAGCCACCACCGGCTCGGACCGCTTCCACGTCGGGCTTGCGCACCGGGGACAGGGCGGATGGCTCGGTGCGCATTGGCGTGACGAGCCTGGATCGGCTCACGAGCGCGGTGACCAACCTCACCCAGGTGTCTCGCCGCCGCGAGCTGGCCACCGCTCGACGTCTGGAGCTGGCGCGGGAGCTGAGCCTGCTGGCACGGGCGGCGGAGGACCTGGGGCCCGCGGGGGGCATGCTGGCCGAGCGGCTCGGTCGGGCGAAGGAGCTGGCGGCCGCCCTCCACCGCGAGGCGAAGCTGCTGGCCAACGAGGAGCTGCGCGACCTGGGTTACGTGGCCGACGAGGTGCAGCGCCTGCGCATGCTGCCGCTCTCCGTGCTCTTCGAGCCCTACCCGCGCATGGTGCGGGACCTGGGGCGCGAGCTGGGCAAGGAAGTAGAGCTGGTGGTGGACGGCGAGGACACCCGCGCTGACCGGGCCGTGGTGGAGGCCCTGAGGGATCCTCTGCTGCACCTGGTGCGCAACGCGCTGGACCATGGTCTCGAGTCACGGGTGGACCGGGTGGCCTCGGGCAAGCACCCACGCGGGCGGCTGACACTGGGGGCTGCGCGCGATGGCAACCGACTGGTGCTGCGGGTGGAGGATGATGGCGTGGGACTGGAGCCCGCCCTGCTGCGACGGGCCGCGGTACGCAAGGGCTTCCTGGACGAGGCCACGGCGTCAGCGCTGACGGATCAGGCGGCACGCGAGCTCATCTTCCTCTCCGGTTTCACCTCGCGGGAGGTGGCCACGGACATCTCCGGGCGCGGCGTGGGGCTGGACGCGGTGCGCAGCTCACTGCGAGCGCTGGGCGGAGACGTGCTGGTGGAGTCCACGCAGGGCCGGGGCACGCGCTTCGAGCTGCGGGTGCCGGTGTCCCTCACCGTGTCCCCGCTGCTCTTCGTGAAGGTGGCCGAGGAGACGCTCTGTCTGAGTGCCGCTCATGTCTCACGGGCGCTGAAGGTCGAGGCCTCGCAGGTGAAGGAGGTCGCCGGGCGCGCGGTGCTGGAGGTGGATGAGCAGCCCATGCCCTTCGCCTCGCTGGGTGCCCTGCTCGGGTTGGGTCCCGAGCAGGTGGCCGGCGAGGGGGCGCTGGTCTTGGTGGTGCGCAGCCAGGGCGCCACGGCCGCGCTCGCGGTGGATCAGGTGCTCGAGGAGAGCGTTCAGGCCATCCTTCCCTTGAAGGGCCTGCTGGCGCGCTTTCCGCATCTCACCGGCGCCACCACCCTGGCGGACGGTCGGCTGGCCATGGTCCTGTCGGTGGCCCATCTGATCGCCAGCGCACAGGGCACCATGAGCCTTCGGGTGCAGCGTGCTCCCACTCGGGCCCGTCCTCCTCCCGCGCCTCGCCGCCGCATCCTGGTGGTAGACGACTCGCCCCTCACCCGAGAGCTCATCGGCTCGCTGCTTGAGGCTGTGGGGTATGACGTCGTCATGGCCACTGACGGAATGGAGGCCCTGGAGCTGCTCAACGGCACTCGGGTGGACCTGGTCTGCAGCGACCTGGAGATGCCCCGGGTGGACGGGTTGGAGTTGACCCGCCGACTCAAGGCGCATCCAACCCACAAGGTCCTCCCTGTTGTCATTCTCACCACCCGTGGAGGGGAGGAGGACCGGCAGCGTGGGCTGGCGGCCGGGGCGGATGGCTATATTACCAAGGGAGACCTGGTGCGTCAGGATCTGGTGGACGTGGTGGGCCGACTCCTAGGCTGACGAGCCACTGGGGGACTCTCGGCCACATTGGGTATACTCGGGGCGCCGCGCACGGGGTATGGAAGCCACATGGGCAAGAAAGTTTCGGTGCTGGTCGTTGACGACTCGCACATCTGCCGACAGCTGATCTGCGAAGCACTGGGTCGGGATCCGGATCTGGAGGTTGTCGGGACTTGCACCAACGGCAAGGAGGCCCTCGAGGCCGCGCGTGAGCTGCGTCCGCAGGTCATCACCATGGATGTGGAGATGCCGGTGATGGACGGGCTCACGGCCGTGGAGCACATCATGGCCGAGGTGCCCACGCCCATCCTCATGCTCACGGCGGATCCCCGGCAGCAGGCGCCGGAGCTCACGTGCCGAGCCTTGGAGCTGGGCGCGCTGGCGCTGCAGATCAAGCCGTCGATCGACGCGGGGGCGGAGGCGTGGAACCTGTCGCGCGAGGTGAAGCTGCTGTCCTCGGTGCGAGTCATCCGGCACATCCACAGCAAGCGCCGGCCTCCGCTGCCAGGCAGTGGGACGGTGACCCCGGCGCCGGTGGGCATGCCCTACGGCGTGTTGGCGGTGGCCAGCTCCACGGGCGGCCCGCAGGTCCTCTTCCGGATGCTGTCCGAGCTGCCGGCGGACTTCGCCACGCCCATCGTCATCGTGCAGCACATCAACGCGGCCTTCTCCGAGTCGCTGGCGGGCTGGTTGGCCAACTCCTCGAAGCTGAAGGTGCGGCTGGCGCAGGACGGCGAGCAGCTGCTGCCGGGCAACGTGCTGATCGCCCCGCCGGGACAGCACATGATCATTCCTTTCCGCGGGCGGGTGGCGCTGCGCTCGGGCGTGGAGCGCGACGGGCACATGCCCTCGGGCACGGTGCTGCTGGAGAGCGCGGCCAAGGCCTATGGACGGCGCACGCTGGGGCTCATCCTGACCGGCATGGGCGAGGACGGGGCGGACGGCATGCTCGCCATCAAGCAGGCCGGTGGCCTGACGCTGGCGCAGAATGAGGAGTCCTGCGTGGTCTTCGGCATGCCGGGCGCGTCGGTGGCGCGTAAGGCGGTGGATCACCTCGTTCACGGCGACGACATCGCGGGCGCGCTGGTGAGGCTGGCCCGCGGTGAATCCCTCGCCGTGGGGCGCTGAGGCTCGGTGGCCCCCACCGCTCCGTCCTACCTCGGTCCCGTCCACGCGCTCGTGGCGCGGCGGACGGGCATGGCGCTGAGCGAGCTTCAGTGCAGGCGGCTCGATGAGAAGCTGGCCGCGCGTTCGGGGGTGATGAGCCTGCAGTACCTGGTGCACCTGCAATCCTCGTCGGGTGCCGCGGAGCTGGCCGAGCTCATCGACGCCATCACCGTGCAGAAGACGGAGCTGTTCCGCGACGAGTCGCAGCTGGCGGTCTTGCGCTCCTGCGTGCTGGAGCCGATGGTGGCGCTGCTGCGTCGGCCGTTACGGCTGTGGAGCGCCGGCTGTGCCACGGGTGAGGAGGTGGCCACGCTGCTGGTGCTGCTCGCCGAGGTGGGGGCGGATCCCTCCAGCACAGTGCTCGGCACGGACATCTCGGAGACAGCCATCGCGCGAGCGCGGGAGCTGTGCTTCACCTCGGAGCAAATGCAGCGGGTGCAGCCGGGGGTGCGCGATCGGTGGTTCATGCCCGTCGGGGGAGGCCGCTTCACCCTGGTGGCGCACTTGAAGGAGCGAGCCAGCTTTCTCTGCCACAACCTGATGGACCTGCCGTACCCGATGGCGGCGGAGGGGCAGGGCTTCGACGTCATCCTTTGTCGCAACGTCCTCATCTACTTCACGCCCGAGTCCTTCGAGCGGGTGGTGGACTCGCTGGCCGGGCGGTTGGCGCCCGAGGGGCTGTTGGTGCTCTCCGCCGCCGAGCCCCTGCTGCGGGCGCCTCCGTGTCTGCGCACCGTGCGCTTCGACCAGGCCTTCTTCTATGCCCGCGCGCAGCCCTCCGCGCCTTCCACCGAAGGGGTGGCGCCCGGGAACGTGAGGACGCCGAGCTCCAGTGGCCTGCCTGCGGTGGGGGCACGTCCGTCTTCGGGGTCGGGGCGCTTTCCGGCCGTGGGGTCGTCGGGCAGCTTTCCAGCGGTTCCCGCGAAGATGGAGGCTCCCAGCGGTTTCCCCCAAGGGGATGCGACTCCGCACGAAGCGGACGTCCTCTTCGCCCAGGTGTTGGAATGGGCCGCGGGAGACAATGCGAGCCCCCAGACGGCGGAGAAGCTACGGCGCTGCCTCGAGCTGGATCCGGACTTGGCCGCGGCGCGCTACCTGTTGGGGATGTTGCTCGAGCAGCGTGGGTCGCTGGCCGAGGCCGCCGCGGAGTACCGGCGGGCCCTGCGCTCGCTGGAGGAGGGGAGAGCCCGCGCCACGCCCTTCTACCTCAACAATGCCCGGCTCCAGGTGGCCTGCGCGCGCGCCATCGAGCGGGTGGAGCGGGCCTCCGGTTCCACTCCACCGCGTTAACGGGCAGGCAGGCGGGCCTGGGACGTGAAGAAGCCCACACGGGCCGGAGGGTTTGCCCGTAAGATGCGCCCCCTATGCGAAGGCTTGCTCTGATCGCCCTCCCACTCGCGATCTCCGGCTGCTTCTACCCCGCGGACCGCGGGCGTGCGCTGGAGACCCGCATCGAGAAGATCGATGCCTCTAACGCGCAGCTCCAGGAGGAGCTGAAGCAGACACGTGCGCAGCTCGACGCCACGTTGCCGCGTATCGACGAGAAGATCGCCGAGGTGTCCAAGGCCCTGCAGAGCCTGGATACCGCCTCGCGCCGCACGGGCGCGGACATCGGAATCCAGCTGCAGAAGACGGTGGAGGACCTGTCCCAGCTGCGTGGCCAGGTGGAGACGTACCTTCACAAGATTGGTGAGCTGGAGACGGCACTCGCGCAGACGAACGAGGCCACGGAGAAGAGGCTGCTGGCGCTCAAGGGCGATGAAGCCCTCAAGGAGGCCGAGGCCCGGAAGAAGGCCGAGGAGCTCAAGCGCCCCACGGACAAGAAGGAGTTCCTCGCGCTGGCCCAGGAGAAGGCCAAGGGTGGGGACGTGGCGGTGGCTCGGCAGCTCTACTCGGAGTTCCTCAAGAAGTGGCCCAAGGACGCGCTGGCTGCCGAGGCCCACTTCGGCCTGGGCGAGACGTACTTTGCCGAGGACAAGTGCCGCGAGGCCCTCTTCGAGTACGGCAAGCTGCTGCAGGAGTACCCCAAGGCGGACTCCACGCCGTCTGCGTACCTGCGCTCGTCGGACTGCTTCAAGAAGCTGAAGATGCAGGAGGAGTCGCGGTTGGCGCTCGAGGAGCTCGTGAAGGGCTACCCGAAGTCGGACGCGGCGAAGACGGCGAAGACCCGGCTGGCGGAGCTGGACAAGGCGAAGAAGGCCGAGCCGAAGAAGGGGAAGAAATGAGGCTGCGTCCGCTGCTGCTGGCCCTGCTCGCGCTGCTGCTGACGCCCCTGGTGGCGGGCGCGGCGTCGAAGCAGGTGGTGCTTCTCTTCACCGGAGACAACGGGGGCGAGATCGCCCCCTGTGGTTGAAGCCACAACCCGTCTGGCGGTCTGGCCAGACGAAAGACGGCCCTCTCGCAAGAGCGCGCGCGGGGTATGCCGGTGCTGGTGTTGGACACGGGCAACGCGCTCTTCAAACTCCCCACGCCTGGAGGAGATCCCAAGGAAAAGGAGCGTGCGAAGCTGTTGCTCGAGCAGATGGACGCGTTGGGCACCACGGCGATGGCCGTGGGCGCGCGCGACCTGACGCTCGGGACGGGCTTCCTCACCCAGGGGGCGAAAGGCAGGAAGATGAAGCTGCTGTCCGCCAACCTGGTGGACGCGAAGGGCAAGCTGCTCTTCCCTGCCTCCACGGTGGTGACAGTGGGCGAGGTGAAGTTCGGCCTGGTAGGCCTCTCGCCCGAGGGACCAGTGGCCACGCAAGCAGGCGTGGTGGGCGGGGCTCCCGTGAAGGCGGCCATCGCCGAGGCCCGCCGACTGCGCGAGAAGGAGAAGGTGGACGTGGTGGTGGTGCTCGCGGCCGTGCCCTACAAGACCGCCGTCACGCTCTCCCAGGAGGCGGGCAACGCCGTGGACTTCATCCTCCAGTCGCACGAGAGCCGGAGCTCGGGCGTGGTGCAGCGCAATGACTTCGCCTCCCTGATCTCCTCGGGAGAGCGGGGACGTCAGCTCGTCCGCCTGGAGCTCTCGGTGGGAGGCAAGGGCCCCTTTGTGGACCTCGGCGAGTCCGCGCGCGCCCAGCAGCGCCTGAAGATCCTCGACAAGAACCTCGAGCAGGCGCGGCAGAGCCTGGCGGCCGCGAAGGACGAGCAGGTCCGCAAGACGTGGCAGGAGAACATCACCCACTTCGAGGCCCAGCGGAAGGGCGTGGCGCTGCAGGCCGAGGCGGCCGAGCAGGGCTCCGAGCGCACCCTGAGTCTGTCGACCCTCACACTGGGGGGCGGCTTCGTGGATGATCCCGAACTGAAGCAGCGGGTGGAGCGAATCCAACCCGCGGGTTCCGCATCACACTAGTCCTGGACGGGGCCCGGTCTGCGGGCCTTGTGCCAGGGCCGGTCCGCCGTTATAAGCGCCGGCCTACCTCTAAAACGCCAGACCTCCCACCTTGGGGGTGGGGGCAAGGCGCAGGAGTCGAACATGAAGGCTGAACTGCACCCGGTCTACCCGCCCTCCCGTATCACCTGTGCGTGCGGCAACGTGGTTGAGACCAAGTCCACCCGTGGCTCGTTCACGGTGGAAGTCTGCTCGAACTGCCACCCCTTCTACACCGGCAAGTACAAGCTGCTCGACACCGCGGGCCGCGTGGAGAAGTTCCGCAAGAAGTACGAGGCCAAGCCGGCCGCTGGCGCCGCCAAGGCCGCCGAGGGTGGTGCTGCTCCTGCCGAGGGCGCCGCTCCCGCCGCGAAGAAGACCGCCAAGAAGGCCAAGGCCTAGTCTCTTCTCCGCAGCTTCGTAGCACCCGCCGAGCACGGCGCTGGAGGCCTCTCCCCGAGGCACCCCGCCGTGCTCGCGGCGTTTCTGGCGCTCGCGTTTCCGCGTCAAGTTTCAGGGTGCTACAGACCAGAAATTGGACGTAGCAGCGTGTTGACCGCACAGTCCGACCCGTCACGAAGACCCCCTGACGGAGGCGAGATGTCCGCGGAAGCCGCTCCTGCCCTGAAGCTTGTCCAGCAGCCCTCGCTGCGTGAGAGCCTTTTCGCCAAGAGCGATGCGTACCGGCTCTACCAGGGCGACAGCCTGGCCCTGCTCGAGCAGTTCGAGCCTGGAACGTTCGACATGGTGTTCGCCGACCCGCCCTACTTCCTGTCCAACGGTGGTTTCACCTGCAAGAACGGCAAGCGCGCCGCGGTGAACAAGGGAAACTGGGACGTGTCGCGCGGAGTGGAGGAGGACCACGCCTTCACCACGGCCTGGCTCAAGGCGTGCCAGCGGGTGCTCAAGCCCACGGGCACCATCTGGGTGAGCGGCACGCAGCACGTCATCTTCTCGGTCGGCTTCGCGATGCAGAAGCTCGGCTACAAGCTGCTGAACACCGTCACCTGGTACAAGCCGAACGCGAGCCCCAACCTGGCGTGCCGCTACTTCACGCACTCCTCCGAGCTGCTCATCTGGGCCTCGCCGAAGCCGGCCGCGAAGCTGCAGCACACGTTCAACTACGCGAAGATGAAGGCGGAGAACGGTGGCAAGCAGATGCGCGACGTGTGGGCGCTGCCGCGCACGGGCGACGAGGAGCTGTCCGCCGACGAGTCCGGCCGCGTGTGGACGATGACCGCCCCGCGCCGCGAGGAGAAGGCGCACGGCAGCCACCCCACGCAGAAGCCGGTGTCGCTGCTCGAGCGCGTCATCGAGGCGAGCACCCCCGAGGACGCGCTGGTGTTGGATCCCTTCAACGGCAGTGGCACCACGGGTGTGGCGGCGCTGAAGCTGGGCCGGCGCTACGTGGGCATCGACATGGACGCGCAGTACCTGAAGCTGTCCCAGAAGCGCCTGGCCGAAGTCGAGCGCGCGGCCCGCTAAACCCTTACTTTGTGACGAGCTGGAGGGGCTGCCCCTCCGGCACGTGCTTCATCGCCACCGAGTTCATGCAGTAGCGCAGCCCCGTGGGAGGCGGGCCATCCGGGAAGACGTGTCCCAGGTGGCCATCGCACCGGCCGCAGCGCACCTCGGTGCGAATCATCCCGTACGAGCGATCCTGGTACTCCGTCACCGAGTCCGCCTGCAGGGGCCGGGTGAAGGAGGGCCAGCCGGTGCCGGACTCGAACTTCTCGCCCGACTTGAAGAGCGGGTTGCCGCAGCCGGCGCAGACGTACGTGCCGGGCTCTTTCGTCCCGACAAAACAGCCCGCCCAGGGCCGCTCCGTTCCGTGCTGGCGCAGCACCTGGAACTCTTCGGGTGTCAGACGCTTCCGCCATTCCTCGTCACTGAGGACCAGTTTGTCGACCATGCGGTCATCCTGCGTTCCAGCCCGCTCGGGGGCAACGGTTTCCGAGGCCCTCCAGACCGGGCGTTGACACAGGGAGCAGGCGGGTTCATTTTTGTTGGGTAGCTCGCGCATTCGGACCTCGCGCGGCGGGAGGTGTGCCATGGGACGTGTGCAAAACGGTGTCTCGGGTCTCTCCACGCTGCCGCTCGTGTGACCGGGCGCGTTCCGTTTCATCGCTAGAACGGACCGCTGACTCCGGCGCCCTCGCGCCGGTGTGGAGCCTCGTCTTTTCCTGACTCAGCGCGCCGTGCCCGGATCCGGGTGCGGCGTCCAGGGAACCGTTCGCTCCATGAGCTCGAAGCCTCGCCGTACCCGCTCGTCCGAAGAAGCGTCCATTCCGGCGCGCCACCTGCGCCTCCAGTCCACCCTCTTCGAGGAGGTGTCCCTCCTGTTCCGAGGTGAGCTGTCCGACCCGCTGCTCGAGGGCGTCGTCATCACGACGCTCGAGCTGTCACCGGACGGCCGCCATGCCCGTATTGGCTTTACCCTTCCCCCCGAGCGCCAGGAGTCCGGCCCGGCCCCGGTGGAGGAGGCGCTCGACCGCGCGATGGGCTTCATCCGCTCGCAACTCGCGCTTGGCCTGAACCTCAAGCGTGTCCCGCACCTGCGCTTCATCTGCGTGGGAGTGGCGCCGCGCCTGGCCCCTGGCGAGGAAGGAGACGAGTCATGATGCCTCGTGTCCTCGAAAGCCCGCCCGGAGCCGTCCCCATCCTCGCTTGGGCGCGCGAGGTGCCCCCGGGGGCAGTGAAACAACTCCAACACATCGCCAGCCAGCCGTACGTGGTGGAGCACGTGGCGGCGATGCCGGACGTCCACGTGGCCCAGGGCGTGGCCGTGGGAACTGTCTTCGCCACCGAGCGCACCGTGGTCCCGGGTGCACTGGGGGGTG
Source organism: Archangium minus (assembly GCF_044360475.1). Lineage (NCBI taxonomy): Bacteria > Pseudomonadati > Myxococcota > Myxococcia > Myxococcales > Archangiaceae > Archangium > Archangium minus. Next base: position 9,200,113 of record NZ_CP043494.1, on the reverse strand, counting down.
ACCTCGGGTGCGGCGTCAGTGCGCACCGGTTCGCCTTTCCGGCGGCGTCACTCGGGAGGGCGGACCTGGAGCGGCTGATGGCGGCCGTGGCGCGGCGGGTCCCGGTGGGAGACGCCGTGCACCGGGGCGCGGGTCTGCCCCTGCCTCCCGAGCTCCAGGCCGCGAGCCTGTCCACCCACCGGCTCCAGAAGGACTGGGAGCGTCTCGCGCCGAAACACCTGGCGACACTCGGGGGCGGCAATCACTTCCTCGAACTGGACCGGGACGCGGGGGGAGACCTGTGGCTGCTCATCCACTCGGGCTCGCGAGGCATCGGAGGCGCCATTGCCTCGCATCACCTGCGGGTGGCGACTGCGAAGGGAGAGGGCTCGCTGCCAGGGCTGCGCACCGACTCTCCCGAGGGGGCCGCGTGCCTGGCGGATATCGCCTGGGCCTGCCGTTTCGCCCGAGCCAACCGGGACGCCCTCGCGGCGCGAGCGGTGGAGGTGCTGGCCGAGGCGCTCGGATGCGAGCCGGAGCCAGGCGCGAGCATGGACGTGCACCACAACCACGTGGAGGAGGAGACGCACCTGGGCCGAGTGCTGCTCATCCACCGCAAGGGCGCGGTAGGGCTCGAGGCTGGACAGCGGGGCCTGATTCCCGGCTCGATGGGAACGGCCTCGTACGTGGTGGAGGGGAGGGGAGAGCCGAGGGCCTTCCGCTCGTGCTCGCACGGGGCAGGGAGGGTGCTGACGCGAGGAGAGGCCCGAGCACGCATCCGCCCGGCGGCGCTGGAGCAGGCGCTGCGCCGGGTGGTGTTCGACCGAGGCCGGGTGCATGACCTGGTGGAGGAGGCTCCGGAGGCCTACCGGGACATCGCGGAGGTGCTGGAGGACGAGGCGGAGCTGGTGACGCCCGTTCTGCGGCTCACGCCGATCGCCGTGCTCAAGGGCTGAGGCGTGAGGGGGCGGCGGGACTTGCTCCCGCCGCCCGTAGGTCTTCCGGCGAGACTGCTCCAGTGCGGAGCAGGGCGACTGAGGTGTTCGGCGCCAAGCCGTTCGATTTCATGTTTCAACCCACGCCCCGCTCCGAAGAGCAGGGCGACCAACCTGAGCGGCGCCTTCCCTCAGCTTGTCTAGGTTTCAACCCACGCCCCGCTCCGAAGAGCAGGGTGACCGCTTCATCAGCGGGGCGCCATAGGCGTCCTGCCGGTTTCAACCCACGCCCCGCTCCGAAGAGCAGGGCGACGGATATGGGCAGCATCGTTGCCGGGGCGGATGGTGTTTCAACCCACGTCCCGCTCCGAAGAGCAGGGCGACGAGGCCCTGCGTGACTTGGTGGCTTTCGCGAAGTTTCAACCCACGCCTCGCTCCGAAGAGCAGGGCGACCACAAACAGGCGATCATCAAGGGCATGGGTTTCTGGTTTCAACCCACGCCCCGCTCCGAAGAGCAGGGCGACGTCCCCACCCGTCAGCGCCGCTGTCATGGCGTAGCCGTTTCAACCCACGCCCCGCTCCGAAGAGCAGGGTGACCCCCATCGCCAACCGTCTCCGCATCCGTGAGGAGTTTCAACCCACGCCCCGCTCCGAAGAGCAGGGCGACGTCCGGAGACTGCTGGCGCAACGCGAGGCGGACAAGTTTCAACCCACGCCCCGCTCCGAAGAGCAGGGCGACTTCGCTGGCATCGCCCAGCAGCAGGCGGACCAACAGTTTCAACCCACGCCCCGCTCCGAAGAGCAGGGCGATGGGGCCTTGCGCATGTTCGCGTCGTGGACGAGGTCGTTTCAACCCACGCCCCGCTCCAAAGAGCAGGGCGACCACGGTCCCCGCCGTCGACGCAATGACAAGTGACAGTTTCAACCCACGCCCCGCTCCGAAGAGCAGGGCGACTACGCCCCCAGGAGACGGTAGCAACATGACGATGTTTCAACCCACGCCCCGCTCCGAAGAGCAGGGCGACCCTGGCGCGCTGATCGGCGTCATCGACTCGGAGAAGTTTCAACCCACGCCCCGCTCCGAAGAGCAGGGCGACCCCACATCGCCAAGGTCGAGCGCGACCGCAACAAGTTTCAACCCACGCCCCGCTCCGAAGAGCAGGGCGACATCCGTCGGGTGTACCACGTCCTTGGAGGCCACATGTTTCAACCCACGCCCCGCTCCGAAGAGCAGGGCGACGACACGGGCTCCCCCGTGGTCATCCCCTCGGGTGGGTTTCAACCCACGCCCCGCTCCGAAGAGCAGGGCGACTGCCGAAGGCGCCCCGGCGCACGTCATCGCCGAGATGTTTCAACCCACGCCCCGCTCCGAAGAGCAGGGCGACGAGATGGCAGGCCGAACGGCTTGAGGAGATCAAGTTTCAACCCACGCCCCGCTCCGAAGAGCAGGGCGACGGGTGACGCAACCAGACGCCTGACGCCAGATGTTGTTTCAACCCACGCCCCGCTCCGAAGAGCAGGGCGACGGAGGCGGCGTAGCTCATGCGCGTATTTGCCTTCGGTTTCAACCCACGCCCCGCTCCGAAGAGCAGGGCGACTTCGGCGTGTCGCGGTTAACCCCTCAGCACCGAAGGTTTCAACCCACGCCCCGCTCCGAAGAGCAGGGCGACAGCCTCGCCTACATTCTCCCGGAGGGGCAGATCCAGTTTCAACCCACGCCCCGCTCCGAAGAGCAGGGCGACCAGCACCCGAACCGCTTGCTGTGGTCGTCCGCATAGTTTCAACCCACGCCCCGCTCCGAAGAGCAGGGCGACTGCCTGGCGGCGTGACCTGGCGCGCGTGCGGCTGAAGTTTCAACCCACGCCCCGCTCCGAAGAGCAGGGCGACAGGACCCGGCCGTGCGGGTGTGCGGGTGGAGGCGTTTCAACCCACGCCCCGCTCCGAAGAGCAGGGCGACTGTCGGGGGCATGGGCGATGTAGCCCCCTCGCAGGTTTCAACCCACGCCCCGCTCCGAAGAGCAGGGCGACCGACGCCCTGGCCGCCATGCGCGCTGCGGGCGGGTTTCAACCCACGCCCCGCTCCGAAGAGCAGGGCGACCTGCTCCTCATCGGGCTCTGGACGTTGGCCGACAAGGTTTCAACCCACGCCCCGCTCCGAAGAGCAGGGCGACCTCGGCCAGGTCTCGCGTGGCGGCGGCGATCTCCGGTTTTCAACCCACGCCCCGCTCCGAAGAGCAGGGCGACTTGCCGTAGGGGCCCGGGTGGTTGCCGTAGGCCTCGTTTCAACCCACGCCCCGCTCCGAAGAGCAGGGCGACCCCAGGTCGTGTCGTCGCCTCGGGCAATGCTCCTGTTTCAACCCACGCCCCGCTCCGAAGAGCAGGGCGACGTCTGGCCGAGGCGGGCAGCCGCGAGGACTACCAGTTTCAACCCACGCCCCGCTCCGAAGAGCAGGGCGACGACTGCGGTGAGCCGATGGCGCGGGGGGTCTTCCTGTTTCAACTCACGCCCCGCTCCGAAGAGCAGGGCGACCAGCTCGCGGTGGGATCCGTCAAAGTCGCTGACGTGTTTCAACCCACGCCCCGCTCCGAAGAGCAGGGCGCGACCAGCCCTCGGGTCCGAAGTTGGCCTTGATGCCGGTGTTTCAACCCACGCCCCGCTCCGAAGAGCAGGGCGACCAGCCCTCGGGTCCGAAGTTGGCCTTGATGCCGGTGTTTCAACCCACGCCCCGCTCCGAAGAGCAGGGCGACGCCCTGGCGGGCTGGGGCGGGGGTTGGCACGCGCGCGTTTCAACCCACGCCCCGCTCCGAAGAGCAGGGCGACCGTTATCGTCGTGGACTTGCCCGCGCGCCGCGTGGTGTTTCAACCCACGCCCCGCTCCGAAGAGCAGGGCGACTGACGCGCGAGGTGAGGCCCGAGCCTGCACAGACGTTTCAACCCACGCCCCGCTCCGAAGAGCAGGGCGACCGAAGAGCTTCAGAGGGCCGCATGACTGAGAACGAGTTTCAACCCACGCCCCGCTCCGAAGAGCAGAGCGACTCTACACCCCGCAAGGGGCGGAGGGCGCATGCTATGTTTCAACCCACGCCCCGCTCCGAAGAGCAGAGCGACGTCGTCGCGGATTATCGCTTATGGTGCTTCTCAGGAGGTTTCAACCCACGCCCCGCTCCGAAGAGCAGAGCGACCACCTCGACTCCGCCCGACCACTGGGCGCGAGCAAGTTTCAACCCACGCCCCGCTCCGAAGAGCAGAGCGACCATCGCCGACGCCTGCGCCCGCGCCGACGCGCTGTTTCAACCCACGCCCCGCTCCGAAGAGCAGAGCGACTCGAGGAGTTCGATAGGGTGGAGCGGGTGCTGTTGTTTCAACCCACGCCCCGCTCCGAAGAGCAGAGCGACCGCCGCGCGGTGATTCCACTCTGCGGCGCGCTTCGGTTTCAACCCACGCCCCGCTCCGAAGAGCAGAGCGATTGCCCTGTCGAAGCTGGCCGACTCGGGGCTCGTGAAGTTTCAACCCACGCCCCGCTCCGAAGAGCAGAGCGATTTATGGTGTCTCTCAGGAGGAAGCAACGTGGCCAAGTTTCAACCCACGCCCCGCTCCGAAGAGCAGAGCGATCGGACGAAGCCAATGACGTCCATGGAGGAGAGGAAGTTTCAATCCACGCCCCGCTCCGAAGAGCAGAGCGATCGAGCGCCCCGCGCGCAAGGCGCGGTGTGTGACGGTTTCAACCCACGCCCCGCTCCGAAGAGCAGAGCGATCACGACGGCACGGGGATGTACCAGTAGTGCAGCCCGTTTCAACCCACGCCCCGCTCCGAAGAGCAGAGCGATCGAGTTCATCGGCAGGGTCCAGCAGGGCTCCAACGTTTCAACCCACGCCCCGCTCCGAAGAGCAGAGCGATAGCGAGCGCCCGTAGTACCTGTCCCGGGCCTTCCAGTTTCAACCCACGCCCCGCTCCGAAGAGCAGAGCGATGCGCTTGGCACGTTGGGCGACGTTCGCAGATAGAGGTTTCAACCCACGCCCCGCTCCGAAGAGCAGAGCGATCGAGGGCTCTTCCGAAGAAGCCGTTCAGCAACCAGTTTCAACCCACGCCCCACTCCGAAGAGCAGAGCGATCGCCGAGGGCAACGTGGAGGCGCCCTCCACCCAACCGTTTCAACCCACGCCCCACTCCGAAGAGCAGAGCGATCAACTCTGCCAAGCGTCGTGTGCAGCGGTGGCGATGTTTCAACCCACGCCCCACTCCGAAGAGCAGAGCGATCCAGCCCTGGATCGGACGAAGCTCGGTGATGCAGTTTCAACCCACGCCCCACTCCGAAGAGCAGAGCGATCGAGCTGCGCGGGCTCACGCCAAGGCTGATCACGGTTTCAACCCACGCCCCACTCCGAAGAGCAGAGCGATCCCTTCACCCCGCAGTCACAGGAGCAGCAACGATGTTTCAACCCACGCCCCACTCCGAAGAGCAGAGCGATGCCACATGGCCAAGAAGACGACCGCAGGACCGACGTTTCAACCCACGCCCCACTCCGAAGAGCAGAGCGATGGCATGAGACGCGCGATGATGCGGGACCGGAACGAGTTTCAACCCACGCCCCACTCCGAAGAGCAGAGCGATCCCGGGGGGCGTAACACACGGAAACCATTGAGGAAAGAAACCGATTTTCGCGAACTTGGCTTCAGGTGACGGATGTGGGCTGGGCGTACTCCCACAGCACCTGGCCCAAACGTGTGATTTCGGGGAGTTACATGCTGCGCGAACCTACGGCGCGCAGCGCATCGGCCGGGGTTCGCGCTCCAGTCCGTTGTCCTACACGACCAGGGGCCCGGTGGGGTCCAGTGGACGACGTACTCCGTAGTGCTCGATCCGCTGTGCATCATCAATCGACACGTAATAGAAACGCAGGCTGTCACGTTGGGAGTCGTACTCGGACAACAGCTTGTCTCTGAGGACAACCCAGTCTTTGGCTTCCAGCTGACATTCGAAGACTGAGTACTGCACTCGCACTCCATAGTTCTTGCAGGCCTCCGCGATACGGCGAAGGCGGCGGGCTCCTACCGAATCCTGGTTGGACACGTCATAGCAGACGATGACGAACATAGACGGCTACCTCATGGAGAAGGGGGGATAGACGTCCAAGTCCTTGCGCAAGGTGCGCGCCAGGAGCAGGGCCTGCAAGTGGGGCATGCGGCTCCAGGGGGCGTTCTGCTGGAGGAACTCATGGCGTAACTCGCCACGTTTGTTCTCTTGCCAGGAGGTGAGAAAGGTCTTTCGGCCGGCGTCCGTGAGTCTCCATGCCCCGTTGGGCTCCTCAATGAAGTCCTCGGGTGTGAGCTGACCACGGTTCACCAGGGACAGGACGAATCGGTCCACCAGTGGGACGCGGAACTCTTCCATCAGGTCCAGCGCCAACGAGAGCCGGCCGGGTCTTTCCTCGTGGAGAAATCCCACTGCAGGGTCGAGGCCCACACCTGCAAGGGCCGCGGCGCAGTCCTGCATCAGCAGGGCATAGCCAAAAGAGAGCAGCGCATTGATGCGATCCCTCGGTGGACGGCGCGAGCGTCCGCCGAAGCGGAAAGCCTCCTCTTGGCGCTTCACCAGAAGAGAGAAGACGGAGAAGTAGTCGCGGGCTGCCATGCCTTCCAGTCCACGGACCTCCTCCACGGATGTGGCGTGGGAAAGGGCGCGCAGGTGGAGCGCGAGCCGGTCACAGATCTCTGCGAAGGCAGGCTTACGCTCCTCGGCCGCATCTCGGCGGGCGTGGAGGAGGAAACTGCGTGCGTTGGCGACCTTGCCAACGACCATTGCGCGCGCCAGTTCCAGTGTCCGGATAGGGTCATCGGCCACGCGGTACTGCTCGCGGCGCAGTAGCACGTTTCCCCCGGGCACGCCCTCCACTCGTGCGAGCAGCCGACCTTGAGGGGAGAAGAAGGAGAGGTGGATACCAGCTTCGCTGAGGGCGGCCATCAGCTCGGGTGAGCAGCCCACGCGGCCAAATCCACGAGGCGGCGGCGGTGGCTAGCGTCGTAGTAGAGAGCCCCCTGGAGGACGGGGACGCCGTGCATCTCCTCCAGGCAGAGCGCCTGGGCGCAGAGCTGGACGCGGTCCGCGAGCTCGTTCTTGAGCCGGCCGCGCTTGTACTCCACGGGAAAGGGGCGGAGGCGGCCCGGGAGGGCTGGCTCGGGGTGGTACTCGACGGTGTCTGCGCGGCCGAAGAGGCCAAGGCGCTCGCAGCGCAGCTCCAGCGAACGGACCACGCGCAGACCGCGGCGGCGATCCGCGCCGGGCGTATCGGCGCGCTCATGCAGCAGGCGCCCGGCAGCGGTGGCCCCGTCCTCCACCCACACCCTCTCGACGTGGATGAGGGCTGTCTGCCTCTCGCAGTAGAGCAGGTGTTGCAGGGCGGACAGGGGGAGGGCTGTGTCTGCCTCGCTGGGGTAGCTCATGTGCCTGATTTCAATCAGGAGGCGCGGTGGAAGTGGAGGACCACCTGGGGTGTCACTCCAGCGGCCTACCCGCTGAAGTGTCGAGCCGCCCCGAGGCAAACTGCTATGCACCTGTCAAAGAACGCTTCTCGGAGCAGGCGTTAGATCGCCCGCTCGACGAGGTTGATTCCGTTGGGCACGGAGCCCACCGTCACCTCGTAGTCCGAGAAGTCGCGCGCGGGCCGTGAGCTGTCCTTGCGGCTGACCTTCACCAGGTCGAACAGTCGGTGGGCGGGAGCATTGCCAAGCGCGCTCTCGTGCTCGAAGACGATGAGCCGCCGCGAGGCCATCAGTCCGCGCGCGGCACTGCGATCATGCTCGAACATCTGGCCGAGCGCCTGCCATAGCAATTCCAAATCCTCGGGGCCGAAGTGCGTCTGCCTGGCCAGCGCGGGCGAGATGAATCCGTGTGCGCGGTAGAGCCCATAAGGCACCATCGTCTTACGGCCCATGGTGCGGTTGTCTCCGCCCTGCTGGTCCGCTTCCTTCTGGGTGGCCACCGCCATGCGGGTGATGGCGTGCTCCAGGCTGATGATGGGGTCCACCGAGCGACCGAAGGTGAGCTGGACCGGGCCTCGAACCTGGCCGGCGTTGTTCTCCTTGAGGGACATCACCGCCCCGAAGGTGCGGATGTCATAGAAACTGCGGCACATCCAGTCGCGTGCCTTCTCCACCACCTCTCCGTCCGCTGCCTTCTTCGCTGGCTTCTTCGCTGCCTTCTTCTTGCCACCCTCGTCGGTTTTGGCGGCCTCCTCGCCCTCGTCAGCGGCGGGGGCTTCGAGGCCCAGGGCTGCATAGGCGCGGCCCTGCTGCTGGCTGAGCACGGCCTTCTCCTTGATGTAGATGTCGTAGCCTTCCTGTCCATCCCGTGCGAGCTGCACGAAGTTACGCACCTTGCGCTTGAGGCAGACGTCTGTCACCAGGCCGTGGCCGGTCTCCGGGTCCACGCGCGGCAGGTTGCCCGCGTCGGGGTCACCGTTGGGATTTCCATCTTTCACATCGAAGAGGAGGACGAAGTCATAGCGATACTTGAGCTCGGACATGAAATGCTCCTGTAAAGGGTTGTCGGGAGTCGGGAGTGGCTCACGCAGATGCCGGCTCGGAGTCTGCGGTGCGTTTTTCGAAGAAACGGTGTCGCTGATGGTAGTAGCCCACTGCGAAGAGGCCCTGCTCTTCCAGGCCGAGGGTCGTGGGGAATGGGCGAGCGGGTAGACCCGCGCAGATCTGATCCTTGAGTTGCTCCAGCCACCGGCCTTTCTCGTCGGCCTTCGAGGCGTGGTGGTTGGAGAGGCGCAGGAGCTGGGGAAAGACGACGGCGGGGTGGGCCATGGCCGAGCCGAAGTAGCGATCTCGCAGGGTGGTGTTGGTCTGTCCTTGGGCCGTGTACTGCAGTCGCTCGAGCACGGCGAACAGACGCCCGAGCAGGTAGGGAACGGCGGTGTTCTTTTCGTCCAGGGACATGGAGACCTCCAGGGAGGGCAGGCCGCTACGAGGCAGCCGTGAAAGGGTGGCCTTGATGAGGGAGACGCGCGCGCGAAGATTCCAGACGGGGTCTCCGTCTCGAGGTGGAACGCGCAGGCGCTGGAGGGCTGCTGCGAGCAGCTCGCGAGGAAAGGGGTGGCCGCGGAGGGCCGCGGACAGGAGCCGGGTGCCGAGCAGCGGAGGCAATTCCGAGCGGCCGGGTGGATCCACGGCTTTCAACAGCATCCAGAGTGGGATGGGCTGGTCCGCGTCTCCGGCCAGCTTCAGGTCCGCGAAGTAGCGGAGGACGTTGCGCTTGATGTCGCCGACCGTGGCTTCCAGCCAGTCGCGGATGACGAGGCGGGCGTTGTTGCCGCTGAGGGTGACGGCGTAGAACGGAGTGGTGTCGAGGTCGGAGGGCTCCAGGCCCCGCAGCGGCGAGGTGGCCAGCTCCACCGCGCGCTGGGCGTCCGGGGCCTCGAAGAGTGAGGCCAGTACGTCCTCGAAGCCGGTCTCGGTGCGAGTCCAGAAGACGGTCACCGCGCCGTTGCCCAGGCCGACACCACGGCGGTAGCGGCGACCCTCCGCGCGAGCCAACAGCCAGTTGAGCGCGGTGGTGTAGCCCTCGGCGGCGGCTCGAGAGACGGGCGCGTTGGACCCCTGTTCCAGCCCGTGAGAGCAGAACGCTTCCTCGTTGAAGGAGACGAGCGAGGTGCCGGAGCTCTGGCCCCCAGGCACGTTCTTCACCGCGGGGTGCAGACGGGCAGGCGGCGCCAGTTCACCGGTGACGAGGCACCGCACCGAAGCGGCTTCGCCTTGCTGCTCCTCTTGCTCACGTGCGGTCCTCCACCATGCACGCACGGGCTCGCGGTCGTGAACGCAGCGGACCTCGTCTGGTGCGTAGATGAAGGCGATGTACTCGTCTCCGCCCCATTCCTCACGCGGGCGCCAGGCCAGCAGACGAGGCAGCCACTGGTCTCGAGCTTCGAGGAAGCGCAGCACGGCCCGGACTCCCGCGTCGCCTGTGGCTTGCTCCACCTCGGCCACACGTTCCTGGAAGGACTCCATGCACTGCTTCAGCCGCTCCGGCTTCTCCTTCTCCGGGTCCCCTAAGCCGAGGATGTATTTGGCGTTATCGACGAGGAGTCCCGCACTGACGCCAGAGGTGCGCCGGGGTAGCCTGGGAATGCGCAGTGCCTTGGCTCGACCCTGCTCGTCAACCGTGGACTCCAGCGACAAGGGGCGTCCCTCGTCATCCACCCGCAGCAGGAAGTGGACGGCGTGCTCCTCGTAGTCCGGGTCTTCCAACCAGCCCTGCTCGCGGGCCAGCGTGTAGAGCGCCTGCAACATCATGGGTTGCCCCCATTGGCGTGCAACACTTCGTTCCGTGGTGGCACGTGAAGCACACCACCCTTGAGCCGGGCCTCGAAGAAGAGCGGACGTACGGAGATTTCGCCGCGCGGCCCATAGTCGAAGTCGTAGAACATCAGCCCCAGCGGCCGGTCCACCTCTGGCTGGATAGGACGGAGCTCTGAGGGGGCCGGTTCCACGTCGGCGACGAACTCGCGGCAGCCCAGGTAGGGTTGGTGAAAGGACTGTCCGCGTCCGAGCCTCCGCTCGAACATCTCCTCGAACTTGCGGACGTTCTCCTCCGGGCCTGCCCGCCCGGTCAGCTCGAAGGAGCAGGTGATGACATAGTCCACGTCGCGCAGGGCCACGGTGTTGCGTTGGGCCCGACGCTCTTCCACGTAGAAGTCCCGAACCTTGGGTGAGGCGCGACTGCCCACCTCGTTGCGGCGGAAGCTGGTCCACTGAATGGGAGCCAGCACGGCGATTTCATGCACATGCCAGCGGATGGAGGGCTTCCATAGCACTGCCTCCAAGAGCCCTCGTGCAGCCGAGGGGGTCATGACTTCATAGCTGACACGCTCGGCTTTCATCTCCGGGCGGGTGAAGCAGGCCACTGGCCCCCGCGCCCGGACGCGGAAGCGACCACTCTCCCTCTTCATCATCGACAGGGTCCCCCCTTCAGGGACATCAATCGCTCACTACCAACGAGCCCGCGTCGAGCAGGCCCACGCGCTCGGGCACCAGGCCGAAGCGCTCATCGTAGGCCGGTGCCAGCTCCGGCCCCAGGACCACCACTGTGTCCGCCACTGGCCGAGCCAGACCCCTTGCCAGCCATAGTTCTCGCTGCTTCGCTTGTACCTGCACTGTGAATCCCTGCAACGCCCGCAGCCGCTCGCGGCTGGGACCTGCGTGCTCCAGCCGAGCCACGTGCGCAGCTGCTTCTCCCCAGGGGACGACGACCGGAGCGGACCAGCTGTCTTCTACCAGGTGGAAGTGCTGAGCCGTATCCTCGAAGCGGAGCTGTGCGCGCATGGCCTGGATACCCTTGGCGTCCAGATCCTTGGCGGCGTAGAGGCGGCGGAAGTAGCGGCGGCACGTGTCTGGCTGGAATGGATCCAGGTTAGGGTTCTCCGAGAGCAGGCCACGAGTCACCTCCAGGGCCGTGGTGGCCACGCCTCGCGGAGGCATCGTGGGGGCGAGGAAGACACGGAGCTCGCCCAGTTCGCTCAGTCGCCCTTCGCGGTTGCAACGTCCGGCTGCCTGAGCCAGCGCGTCCAGCCCACCCAATGCCCGGTACACCACGGGGAAGTCCACATCCACCCCGGCCTCCACGAGTTGCGTGGAGACCAGGCGTACTCGCTCCTGACGCGCCTTTCGGGCCTTCAGCTCGGCCAGTACCCGGCTGCGATGGCGTGGGCACATGAGTGCAGACAGGTGCAGTGTGGAAGTGTCTCCCAACCTGCGGTCCAGTAATTCGCACAGCTCGCGCGCGTCTCGGCGTCGGTGGACGATTGCCAACACGTCCGGCTGGTGCGCCAGTTCCTCGGCCAGTGCTTCGTAGGAGGTGGGCTCGGGTGAGGTGGGCCAGCGCACTCGTACCCGGCGCAAGCGCTCGAATGCTCGGACTTCGGCCGGAACAATCTCCCGCATGCGCTCCAGCCCAACCGGCAGTTCAGCGGTGCGCCCCAGCGCTGGCTGCGTGGCTGTGCAGACTACGACGCTGGTTCCGTAATCCCTCACCAGTGCGCCCATTACATCGAGGATGGGAGTCAGCAGTTGAGGGGGGAGCGTCTGCGCTTCGTCCAGCACCAACACGCTGCGTGCCAGCCTGTGCAGCTTGCGACACGCGCCTGGACGTCGAGCGAAGAGGCTGTCGAAGAGCTGCGCCGTCGTGGTCACAACCACGGGTGCATCCCAGTTCTCCGAGGCCAACCGGTTACGCGCTGTCTCCCGTAGTGGATCCAACGCGCTGTGGTGCTCGACCACGGCCTCCTCGCCCAGGGCGTCACGGTACACAGCGGCACTCTGTTCGATGATGGAGGTGAAGGGGATGGCCACCACCACGCGTTCCAGGCCATGGCGCGCGGCATGGTCGAGGGCGAAGGCCAGCGAGGCGAGCGTTTTGCCGCCTCCGGTGGGAACAGTGAGACTGAATGATCCAGGAGGCTGTGAGGTGGCTTGAAGGCAGGCGGCGAGCACTTCGGCGCGCACGCGGTTGACCTCGGAAGGGACGGCTCGGGCCCGCAGACCCTCCTGATAAGTGGCCAACCTCTCGCGCAGGATTGCCATGGAGGGTTGACCACCCCTCAACAGGGAGCGGTCGGGAGCGAAGAACTCCTCGGTATCGAGGAAGTCCGCATCGCACAGCGAGGAGAAGAGCATACGCGTCCACAGTTCCAGGTCTCTGTGGGCGGCTTCTGCCTCCTGGCGGTTGCGAGGCTTGCTCGAGAGAAAGGAGGGGAGGGCAGGGACAGTGGCTTCGAGCAGTGCCGATGGAGGTTGCGCCCCCAACGTGCGTTGGAGCAGGTCCTTCCTACGCTCCAATCGCTGCTCCAGCCGTTCACGGTTGGCTAGGCCAGCATGGTGGCCGGCAATGGCGAAGGCTAGGAGAGACCCCGAGTTTTTGCCCAGGGCCTGCCGGGCGTGGAGAGCACCTGCGGTGGAGTGGTCTCGCGGGCCATTGTCCTCCTCCTTCTCGAGGTGCGCTTCGAATCCGTTTTCTTCGCGGATGATGCGTTGGAATCCGTGGGAGTACTTACCCAGGTCGTGCCAGCGTCCAGCCAGGCGGGCCCACTCCCCAGCTCCGAAGCGCTCGGCGAACTCGCGTGCACGCTCTCCGACCTGGACCAGATGGTCATGGAGGAGGTGAGGCCGGCCAGCTTCGTCCAGGTGGGCCAGAGGCTCTGTGGTAAGTGGCTGCTGTTCAGTGGCTGCGCGCATGCTGCTCTCGAAGTCTGGAGGTGCTCAGGAGGAGCGCAAGAAAACTGGCTCTTTCTCCAACGCATGCCCTGATGACTTCCACACTTCTGGTGCTGCTGTTGCTCTCCCATGCGGAAGGGCCAGAGAACCAGATCCTGGGGGGGGGACGATGCGCACTGACTCGTTGCGGACCTGGTGGTCGGGGTTATCACTCACCATTGCCCTACTGACGACTGGCTGCGTGACGTTGACATCCCCGCCCGGTGGGGGGCGCAGCCCGAGCTACACGCCGCGCGAGGCTGCTGCACCCCCATTAGTCGAAGGAGCGGTGAGCGAGGATCCCCAGCGCGCCCTTTCCTCCGCGCGACCCTCGTTGTCTGAGCGCGAGGCGTCAGAACGGCTGCATCGTCGCCAAGGTTCCCGTGAGGCCGTGACAGCGGTGGCCTCCGGTCACACTATGGGATCAGTTAGGGGCGCACTTCCCCGTGACGCTGCGGAAGCTGAGAGGCAGAGCGCTACACAGGCCCGTCAGGCGGTCTTTGGTGCCATTATCGACGTGTCGGGCTCCACTCGCCGCTTTTCCAGCGAACTCTCCAGACTCAAGGCCAGCAAGCAGGGCATCGCTGGCCTCTTTGGCCCCTTCGTCAATTATGGCGAACGCCAATTGCGATGGATTGACGCCGAGCTTGCTGCTGCCACCAGGCTCTCCAACACGGCCTTGGAGGTGGGTGATCCGGACATGCAGCTCGCGATCCTGCGCCTCACCGGACCACGGCTTGAGGCCGCCATGTTGAGTTCCATCCTGCTCGCCGCATGGCTCGACTTCCTGAATCTCGCTGACGTCGTGCTCAAGCAATGCCCCTTCTACAGTGCGGAGAGGCTATTCGTGGACATGGAGCGCTTGCAGAAGATGATCGCTCCCGCCATGACGGCGTTCTCCTCGCAGGAGCCTGGGCAGGTCGAGGCAGCAGCGTCCGACCTCGTCGCGTTGATGGGCCACCTCACTGGCGAGTTCGATGCAACCCGTAAGGCCGTGCGCATGGCGGAGGAGCGCGGAAGGCAGCTCATGGCAGCGGCGCAGAGCATTGAGATGCTCACCCTGCTATCGGCGATGAGAATGTCGCTGCCGCGACTGCCACCGGTATCTCCCGCCACGTTCGGCGTGGGTCTGGTGGTGGGCTCCAACGGCGTGATGATGGGCACGCAGATTGTCGTCTCCGCCGAGTGGGTGGAGATGATGCGCCGGCTCGTGCAGGCGGGCGTCATCTCCCTTCCAGTCGTCAGTGCCGCTGTGCGGATACGTGCCGGCCTGGTGTTGATGTCTGAATCAAACCAGGATCTACCGCAAGGCGTTCGCGACGCACTCGGCGACGGGCCCGAGGTGCGGGGTATGCGGGTGACGAGTAGAGCGGGGGCCGGCATGACCGAGCCACCGCGGCACCACGTCCTGCCGCGAGAGTTCCGCGAGTGGTTCGAGAAACGTGGCTTCACCGGCGAAATGAGTATCGACCGGTTCTGCGTCAAAATGGATCAGGCAAGCCACGAGGCGATTCATGGCGGTGGCGACTGGCGCCAGGGTCGCAAATGGCCCGGTGAGTGGAACCAGATGATTATGGAGGCACTGCGCGACGCAGAGGCCGAAGCGGGTCGAATGTTGAAGCGGAGCGAGATCCTGAAGATCGTCGCGGAGTACATGAAGTTATATAAAATCCCGATGAATTTCGTCCCTGGGAGAGGCCGATGACAGATGGGAGTGCCTGGCGGGGTAACTGGCGGGTCCGCCTGTATGAGCGGGTCCGCGAGCGTGGCTTCGCATCGCTCACCGCCTTCGCCGAGGCGCGCCCTGCTGTCCCATTGCATGTGCTAGCCGAGGAGCTTGGCGAGGACGACATTGCTGGGGTGCAGGTGTTGGGCGGCCTGCTCGCTGAAGCAGAGCAGACTAATCGGGTCACACGCTTTGTGCGCGATGTACTTGTGCGCCTGTTGTCACAGAATCTCCCTGAAGGTTGGCCCTCCGTGCTGGACGACCAGGCCCGTTTCGAGGTCGCCAAGGCACTGGCTATGTGGACTAGCTTCACCCCGGAAACCCATAAGGAGCGTGTCAGACGGGCCAGGGCAGCGCTCCGCGCTACGCCACCACCCCCTGGGTGGCGCCCGCTCGGACCTGATGACGAGTTGCTGCGCATGCTCTTGCCCGACGAGGAAGTCTGAACTTCATCCGCTGAAGAGGACCATGGGAGAGTGGCCGGACCTTGCCGCCGGAGTGCTCTGGTCGTAAGGAGGTCGCCATGTCTCAGACTCCGGAGTCTCCGCCGACGTACGCAACCCATGATTCGGGCTGGCGCCGTGTGCAGTCGCTGCTGCCTGGTCACCTCCAACTCGGGGCGGCGAACGCTCCGATGCCGGGTGAGGAGTGGCTGGACATGGGGACCTTCCGCGTCCACCTGGACTGCTGGCGCCGTCCGGAAGCACCCGCCACGCTCGTGCTTGTCCACGGGGGTGGAGGCAATGGTCGGCTGCTCGCGCCCTTCGGCGCCATGGTCGCGTCGCTCGGCTACGAGGTCGTGGCGCCAGACCTGCCGGGCTACGGGCTGACGCAGGTGTCCGACAAGCGCTCCCTGGTCTACGACGACTGGCGCGACACCCTGGCCGCCGTGCTGGAGACGGAGGCCGGCCGCTCGCGACGCCCGTTGGTGGTCTTCGGCGCCAGCATGGGCGGGATGCTCGCCTATGACGTGACTGCGCGGACCCGCCTCCCCGTGGGCCTCGTTTCGACGTGCTTCCTCGCCCCGAAAGACCCGGAGGTGCGGCGCCGCATGGTGCGCTGGCCCTGGATGAGTGGCCTCGCGGGACCGATGCTCACGGCGCTGCCCTTCCTCACGGACTCGCTGCCAGTGCCCATGCGGCTGGCGGGCAACATGCTCGCCATTGCGAACACGCCGGAGCTCGCGCGAGCCATCGCCTCGGATCCGCTGGCGGGCGGGACATGGATGCCTGGGCGGTTCCTGCGCACGTTCCTCGAGTCCGAGCCCCTCGTACCGCCGGAGTCCTTCGACGTGTGCCCCGTTCTGCTGACGCATCCGGCGGACGACCGGTGGACGAACGTCTCCCTCTCACGCCCCTTCTTCGAGCGCCTGCGGGTGCCGAAGCGGCTCGTGCTGCTGGAGAACGCAGGCCACTTCCCGGTGGAGGAGCCCGGGATATCGCAGCTTCGGCAGGCGCTGCTCGACTTCCTGGCCGAGCGCGGAGCGGTCGTGGGGGCCACGCCCGCTTCGTGAGGGGACCTCGGTGCGAGAATCAGATGGACACGCAGCGGGAGGTGTTCTCCGAAGGATGTCATTGACGAGAGGGGTTGCACGTTCCACCGGGAGCTACTGGGATGGAGCCATGCAATCCACTCGCACACACATCGTCCAGGGTCCCGCGGGCCGGCTCGCTGTCACCGACTGCGGTGAGGGCGGCCTCCCCGTCCTCTTCGTCAACAGCAATGGCGGCAGGCGCGAGCAATGGGCCGCGCAGCAAGCACACCTGAAGCAGCGCTCTGTATCCTTCGACCTGCGCGGTATGGGGGACTCGGACCTGGACCCGCAGGGCCGCTACGGAGCCGTGGACGCCGCCGAGGATGTGCACGCGGTGGCGAACGCGCTGGGACTGGAGCGCTTCGTCCTCGTGGGGCACAGCTTTGGTGGCGCCGCCGCGGGTGAGTACGCCATCCGCTGGCCCGAGCGGCTCGCCGGGCTCGTCTTTGTGGACACCGCCGGTACCATGCCGCCGCTGACTCCCGAGCAGCTCGCCTGGTTCAATGAGGGCATGCGTCCGGAGAAGTACCGCGGCTTCATGGACGAGTGGTTTGCCCCCGTTCTCCAGAACGCGAAGCCGGGGACTCGCGAGGCGGTGATGCGCTGGCTGCACGCTACGCCGCGCGAGGTGGTCGCCAACGCGCTGGAGAGCCTGCTCGCGTACAACTCGGATCGCGTCTTCGAGCGGTACAAGGGTCCCGTCCATACCCTCGTCGTGGACGCCTTCATCCAGCCCAATGCGTACCACCTGCTCTACCCGAACATCCCCCACACTGTGTTCTCGGGCGTGAGCCACTGGCTGATGATGGACGCGCCGGACGAGTTCAACGCCGCGCTCGACGCGTTCCTCGTCACGCTGTCGCCACAGTAGGACTCGGCCCAGGCTCTGTCCTGTTGACCGTCCATCACGGGATTGCCCTCTACGGCCATGGTTTCCGCTCGTACCGCTCACCAGATTCCCAAGGGCCTCAAGCGGGCCGCGACGCTAGGGACGTGAGCCCGGATGAAGAAGCTGGAAAGAGCCTTCGAATCGGCCCTCTGGGCCAGCCGGCTCGTGATGCTGGGCGGCGTCACCTTCAGTACGTTGATGGCGCTAGCGGCCTTCTACATGGCGACAGTGGATGCCCTGTTGCTTCCGGAGTTGATGTGGGCCTACTCGGACGCGGCGCTCACGGCTGAGCAGCGCTCGGAGGTGCGCGCCAAGGCCCTCACCCTCATCGTCAAATCGGTGGATGGCTACGTCATCACCGCCATCCTCATCATCTTCTCATTGGGCTTGTACGAGTTCTTCATCAGCAAGCTGGATGTGGCGCGGGAGTCGCCCCTCGCTCCTCGTCTGCTTCATATCGGTGGGTTGGAAGACCTCAAAGAGCGCATTGCCAAGCTGCTCGTGTTGGTGCTCGTCATCGAGTTCTTCCAGCGAGCGCTGCTCCTGCGCATCGACCGTGCGCTCGACCTCCTCTACCTCGCGTTGGGCATCGTCCTCATCGGACTGACGCTCTACCTGGGCAAACTCAAGCCCCGTGGTGGCTCGGAGATGCATTAGAGGGGGAAAGGAATCGACAAGGCCACGTCACCACAGCACTTTGGCGACGGCGATCGTGGCGTTGAGGCGGTCACCGGCCTCGTAGAACATGTACTCCTCACCGTCCTCGGTGCCGAACGACGGCGCCGCCGCCCGGCCATTGTCTGGCCAACCGCCCAGCGGCGTGTGGAACACTCCGAGGTGGACTTCCTTGTCGAAGTTCATCCCGACCTCTGTGATGTACATCCTACCACTACCTCCGTGGTAGATGACGTAGGCCGTTCCGTTGCGGAACACCACATGCGGCCCGGAGATGTTTGTCTCACCATCCGCGGCTGGCGAGACGAGGGGGGTCTGCTGGATTGTCCAGCTCTGCGCGTCACCGGTCTTGGACCAGCCCCAGAAGATCCGGCGTCTCCCGTTCTGGTTCCCCATGAAAACCATGACGTAGTGGCTGCCCTTGGATGGAATGTCGTGCTCGAACACCCGAGCGTAGGACGTCTCCGTGACGGAGCCATCCGTGAAGAATCTCGTCGAGACGCACCCGCCCTGGTAGGTGAAGTGGATGCCGTCGGTGGACGTCGCCACGCGGGTGACCGTGTTCTCACCGTGGAAATACAGGTAGAACTGATTCACCCGCGAGTTCCAGAGCACGTGCGGTGACGAGACGTGGCTGATGTCGGGTGGGCCCCCTGGCCATGTTCGCGAGAAGATCGGGTTGTAGGGGTACTCGGTGAACTGACCATAGAGGTGGTCGCTATAAGCCAGACAGATGCCACCGGGTGCATCGTGGGGCGCGTAATACAGGTAGTAGCGCGCCAAGGGGTTCGCTACACGGCCAATCGTGCCGCGGATGCAGGGGAAGATGAGCTCGCCAGTCGGGTTGTATCTCAAATTCACCTTGTTGAACGCCGTGCCGATGTAGGTGTAGTTCGGGAAACCGGCGGGTGCCGCGTTGGCGAGACCTGACACGAGCCCCGTTCCCCCTCCGAGGACGAGCCCTCCCGACGTCGCCAGTGAGCCCTTGAGGAACGCTCGCCGGCTCACATCCGTCCGAGTTTTTCTGCAACCCATCCTTGTGTTCATCGGCTCTTGACCTTCTTTCGTCTGCGTAGCCTGGGCCTCGTCATGCTGAGGGATTGCTCGGCTGTAAGAGGGAGGGCGTGATTTTTTCGGGTTTTCTGGATTGGAGACTGCGTTCCAGACCAGGGAGAACAGGAGGAGCCGCGGGAGCTACAGTACCTGGCTCTGAGGGTACCCAACCGAGGGAGCCCGGCGCGGCTGTCTCGTTTGTCTTTCTCGGCATCGGTCCGGATTGCGGCGCGACCGAGCAGTAGGCGAGCGGGCTTCCGGTTTCACAGCTCGCCCGTGTCGAACACTGTGACAGGCTCGTCCGGGTGACGTGGATCCTGGCCTACCAGCTTGAAGCGAACGGTGGAATGGGCGCCCTGGTCGCGCACCTCCACCACGCCCACGTTCAGCCCGCTGTACGGGTTGCGGTCTGCGCCACCGACTCCGCTCATCCGCACCAGCCGCGCCGCGGGGCCGTTCTCCACTTTCAGCAGCAACTCCGTGCGAGGCAGGTGTCCGGCCGCCCACGCGGAGAAGCCGCGCCGCAGGTGCGTCACGGGGCTGGAGGTGAACTGGTACATGGTGCCGTGTGCGTTACCCAGCCAGTGAATGGCGAACGAGCAGCCCAGGTGTACGTCTCCGCTGAGCAGTACCACGCGCTGGTCGGGACAGCGGTGTTGGTGAGCGAGCAAGAGGCTCAGCAGCCGGTCTCGGTCCGGCAGGTTCCATGAATGCGTCCATCGGTCCCGCGCGTCGCCCCGGTGGTTGCGGAGCATCGCGATGCCCATGGAGGCCCACGAGGCCACGTACACCATGGGCACGCTCAGGACGAGGAACACCGCGCGGCTATCCTGGTGCGCATCCAGCCACGTGGACAGCCGGGCGAGCTGCTCCGGTGCGTAGACGCGGGGCTGAGCACCGCCGCGGCGCTGGCTGCGGAGATCCATGGCGTAGAAGCCCGTGCTGCCATAGTCGAAGCTGAAGTCGAAGGTGTCGGGGATTCCCTCCGGACATGGGCCGAGCACCCGTGAGCCCTGGTAGTCGAGGTATGCCGCCCGCGCGCCCTGGTTGAGAGGTTTCCACCCGGGGCCCGCATGCTCGGGCTCGGCGCCCCAGTTGTTCACCACCTCGTGGTCGTCGAGCATGAGCCACGTGGCGTATTGCGCCTGTAGTGCTCGCCAGCCGGGCAGGTCCCAGAACTGGCGGTGGCGGAGCTGATACAGCCGCCGCACCTCGTCCGCTGAGCACTCCAGCAGCTGCGCTCGTCCCGGTGGACCTGCTCGACGGAAGAACTCCGGCGAGAAGAGGGACAGCGGGGGCGGCTCGTCCACGTAGAACTGGTCGCCGCACATCACGAGGAAGCGCGCGTGGTGTGATGCCAACGTGCGGCGCGTGGCCTCCAGCATTGCCACGGCTTCGGGCCGTACCTGGCCGGAGGGCCTGAAGGGCTGGTGACAGCTCAACAGGCCGAAGGTGAAGGACGAGGGCGTGTCCTCGGGGCGCGCAGGCAGGGTCTCGAAGCGGCCCTCGCCCACGAGCACTCCGTCCGACTCACGGGTGATGCGGAAGCCGTAGCGGCGCAAGGGCGCGAGCGGCGGCTCACCCGGGAAGTCATAAGGGTAGAGCAGGGTGCCAGTGCCGTCTGCCTCCTTGGGTGGAGTGAAACGCCAGGAGGCAGAGCGCCGCGGGCCTTCACCCTCGAGCGGCCACACCTCCAGCCGGTGTGGGCCGGGCACGTCCGAGCGCAGCCACAGGCGCGCGGAGTCCGGGCTGACGGCACCCACCGCCACGGCGCACGGGAAGCGCAGGTCACCGAAGCGCGAGTGGGGCAGGGGAGGGCGGGGCATGCGCGGGGTATCCTATGCACGAAGCGGCAGGCGGAGACCCTCCAGGGGCGATTGAAATCAAGAGGTGGTCAGTTGATGGAAAGACCCCGCTCCACCGGGGCGGAGTAGGGCCCGGGGCGTCACCTCATGGACATCAGGTAGAAGGCCGAGTTACCCCAATGCCTGGCCGGGAGGGGCCGCCTCGGACCTCGCGGCCAGGCATCCTCCTGATCGCGTGTCTGGGTATGAGGGAGTCATGGGCAGGTGGACGCCCAGTCGCATCGCTCTGCCAATGAGCACTGCAACAGGGCGGCTTGGCTCAAATACCAGGTTCGATGCTGTGGAGAATCCCTATTTCGAGGGAGAGCATGCACACATGATGGGCAGGCCTCGGAGTTGACCTCAGCTCAACCGGCTTTCTTTCCCTTACTCACCTGGGTCCACTTGTGTCGTGTGTGTCAAGGTTTTCGCTTGCGGAAACAATTTATTTATGAATAACCAGTAAGCCGTCACAGAAAGGTCGGGCGAATGAAAGCCAAGACGCCAATGAGAGCATTTTTCCAAATTCATTACATTCTGGTGGTTGCGAGCACGCTTTTGTGCGTTGGAGGCAGAGCCCATGCCTCCGTTGGAGCGACCACGCCCTTCGTTAGCTATGAGGCCGAGGCTGGAAAGGTGGGGGGTGGTGCTTCTATCTCATCCCTGACGTCCCCGCCGACGTCGCAGTACTCGAGTCCAGAGCTGGAGGCCTCGGGGCATGCCTATGTCCGACTCACGGGAAACGGGCATTATGTCCAGTGGGTGAACAATACCGGCAAGAACATCACCGCCATCAATGTGCGCGCGAGCATTCCGGATGCCCCGAACGGTGGAGGGATCACCGCCACGTTGAATCTGTACGTCAATGGGGTATTTCGCCAGGCCCTCACTCTGAGCTCGAAACAAACGTGGCTTTATGAGGGTAACAACAACTATCAAGGCAACAACCAGAACCCCGCGGACGGCGCTCCACGCGTCTTCTTCGACGATATGCACACCTTCATCACGGGTGCGGCCGTCCCTCCGGGAGCCACGATCAGCCTTCAGAAGGATCCAGAGAATACAGCATCGTTCTACCACATCGACGTCGTTGATCTGGAGGATCCTCCCCCTCCACTCACCCAGCCGGCCAACTCGCTCTCCATTACGAGCTGCGGAGCCGTGGCCAACGACAGCAGCGTCGATAATTCAGCCGCCATCCAGAATTGCATCAACGCCGCCCAGGCCCAGGGGAAGAGCGTATGGATTCCCGTGGGCACCTTTTATGTCAGGACAACGGGCGGACTCAACGCGACGGGGATCACCATCCAGGGGGCGGGCATGTGGTACAGCACGATCTACCGCAACATGCCGCTTCCCAACGCGAACCCGTTGGGCGCCATCTTCAACCTCACGTCCTGCACGGTGCGAAACTTCGCCCTCGATTCGAACGCTCCCAGCAGGGCTGTCGTGGATGGCTGCGGCGGCGGCATGGACACCACGGGCACCAACTGGCTGGCGGACAGCATCTGGACTCAACATACGATGTCCGGGTTCTGGGCCTCGGGTACCGGCGGAACAGTGCAGAACTGCCGCCTCACGAGCATCTGGGCCGATGGGTTCAACCTCAACAACGTCAGCCTCACGGGAACCGTTGGTAACAACCTGACCGGTCGAAACAACTTCGTCCGAGGCACGGGCGATGACGCGATCGCCATCAACTCGGTGGACTACAACGGGGATCAGCACTACACGCCGATGTCCAACGCCACCCTGATCAACAACACCTCCATCGCTCCGTGGGGAGGGAAGGGGATCGGGATTTACGGTGGCAGCGGTCACCTGGTGCAAGACAACTACATCAGTGATACGGCGAGGTATGTCGGCCTGGGCGTGATGAAGTTCGGCGTGAACGGGTCGGATCTGCTCTCCGGGACGGTGACAGGGAACACCGTCGTGCGCAGCGGCGGCAATGGCTTTGTCCAACAGCAGCCCGCTCTTCACATTGGCAACGGCGGTGACGGTCAGAACGTGGGAACGGTCGCGAACGTCACTGTCAGTGGGAATACTGTGATCGACTCCCTGTATAACGGGGTTGGTTTCTCGACGAGCTCCAACATCCTCTTCGAGAACAATACGATCATTTCTCCGGGGCTGGACGGAGTTGTTATTTCCCCGCCGTTCTATCCAGCTCCCACCGGGTCCGCGACGATCCGTGGCAATACCGTGAGTGGCCTGGAGTCCGGAAGGTCTCCGTTCCTCAATTATTCGAACGGGTTCGTGGCCACTGTCACCGGGAACAGCTGGCCCGATGGTAGCTCCCGCAAGCTGATCCCCGGTACGAATGTCTCCCTCCAGGCGGTGAGCAGCGGGCAGTACGTCTGTGCCGATGATTCTGGGAACAGCCCGCTCATCGCCAACCGCACCGCGGTCGGTCCGTGGGAGACCTTCACCGTGGTCGATGCTGGTAACGGGAACATCGCCCTCATCGCCCAGGTCAACGGGCTGTACGTCTGTGCCGAGGACTATGGGAACAGCCCGCTCATCGCCAACCGCACCGCGGTCGGTCCGTGGGAGACCTTCACCGAGGTCGACGCTGGCAATGGGAACATCGCCCTTCGCTCGCAGATCAACGGGCTGTATGTCTCTGCCAGTAACTCCGGGAGCGGCCCGCTCATCGCCAACCAAACCTCGGTTGGCCCGTGGGAGACCTTCGTCGTCCAGATTCGCTAGAAACAGAAGGCCCCAGGTTCCAGAGAAACTGGGTCCCTGACGAGCCCGTGGCCGAGGGGGAGTCAGCACCGAGGGGAGCGCCGTCCCTCAGGGGTTCAGCGACTTGTCGGCTCGGAGCCGGTCGACCGCGAAGTCGACGAAGGCGCGCACCCGCGCATTGGCGCGCCGTCCCTCGGGGTACACGACGTGGATGGGAAGCGGCGGAGGCTCGAAGTCCTCGAGCACGATCTGGAGCTGCCCCGCGCGTAGCTCCGGGGCGATTTGATAGGAGAGCACCCGCGTCAACCCCCGCCCGGCCACCGCCGCGGCGATGGCGACCTCGGCGGTATTGACGAGCAGCTTCGTGGGAGGGCTGATCGTCTGCCCCCTCGCCCCCGAGGAGAATGACCAGGCAGGCTCGGCCGTGCTGGACGAGAACATATAGACCTCGAAGCGCGAGAGCTCGGCTGGGGTCCGAGGAGTCCCGTGCTCGGCCAGATACCGGGGCGATGCACAGACGACCCGCCGCACCGAGCCCACCCGCACCGCGCTCAAAGAGGAGTCCGCCAGGTGGGCGATCCGGATGGCGACGTCGAGCCCCTCTTCCACAAGGTCGACGATGCGGTCCACGAGCAGCATTCGCGCCATGACCTGCGGATGCCGGGCCAGGAAGTCGAGAAGGATGGGCGCGACGAACATCCGCCCGAACATCATGGAGGCCGTCACCCGGAGCTGCCCTCGGGGCTCGGTATGCGAGCCCGCCGCCGAGGCCTCTGCCTCCTCGAGCTCTCCGAGGATGCGCTTGCAGTCGGTGAGGAACCGCGAACCTGCCTCCGTCAGGCGCACGATGCGCGTCGTACGGTGAAGGAGCCGGGTGCCGATGCGTTCCTCGAGCGCCGCAATGGCCCGGGTCACCGCGGGCGGTGACATCGCCAGACGCCGAGCCGCGGGCGCGAAGCCCGCTTCTTCCGCCACCGCGACGAACACGCGCAGAGTCTCGAGACGATCCACGCGATCATTCCGCTGCGTGGAATGGTGCATTGTCAAGAACGCTCATTCCGCTTCCGGGTGGCAACGCGCATCTTGCTCATCCGAAAGCGAGGCCCATCGTTCATGACCCCATCCCTCCGACCCATTCGTCTTTATCGCCATGCCCTGTCCGGTCATTCGCACCGCGTCGAGCTGTTCCTGTCCCTGCTGAAGCTCCCGGTCGAGCTCGTCGACGTCGACCTCGCCAGAGGGGAGCAGAAGTCCCCTGAGTTCCTGGCCAGGAATCCGTTCGGCCAGGTGCCGGTGCTCGAGGACGGCGAGGTGACGCTGGCCGACAGCAACGCCATCCTCGTCTATCTCGCGACGCGGTATGACCCGTCGGGACGTTGGCTTCCGCGCGAGCCGGTTGCGGCGGCGAGGGTGCAGCAGTGGCTCTCGGTTGCGGCGGGGCCGCTGTCCTCTGGTCCCGCGGCGGCGCGCCTGGTCGCTGTGTTCGGCACGAAGCTCGACGCCGAGCGCGCGAAGGTCATCGCCACCCAGCTCTACTCAGTGCTCGACCCGTATCTGGCCACCCGGAGCTTCCTCGTCGGGGAGACGCCGACCCTCGCCGACGTGGCGCTCTACTCGTATACCGCCCACGCGCCCGAGGGTGGCGTGTCGCTCGAGCCCTACGGAAACATCCGGGCGTGGCTCGCTCGCATCGAGGCGTTGCCTGGCTTCGTGCCGATGCGGCGAACACAGACGGCGTTCGCGGCCTGAGCCACCACCACAGGAGGGTATGCCATGCCGCCGGATACGCTTAGCACCCCTGGTGTACCCCCACCGGGGTGGTCCCTCGAACAGTCACCTTTCCACGCGGGAGAGCAGGCCGTGCAGGAACGGGTTGGGGTGCGCGAACGCCTCGAGCAGACGGGGCGCAGGGTCATCCGCCCGTTCATGCCGGACCAGCACCGTGAGCTGTTCTGCAAGCTGCCCTTCCTGCTCGTCGGCAGCCTGGATGACGAGCGACGTCCCTGCGCCTCCATCCTCGTGGGACAACCCGGCTTCGTGAGCTCGCCGGATGCCAGGACGCTCGTGGTCTCCGCGCGCCCTGGCTTCGGAGATGCCCTGGGGCGGAACCTCGTTCCGGGAGCGCCCCTGGGCCTGCTCGGCATCCAGCTCGAGACCCGCCGCCGCAACCGGATGAACGGGACGGTGGTGGAACTCGACGAGGATCGGTTCACCGTTCGGGTCGAGCAGAGCTTCGGCAACTGCCCGAAGTACATCCAGGCACGGGAGCCTGTGTTCGTGGCCGAGCCCACGCGTGCTACCGAGCCGCGACCGGTGCGACAGGAGGGCTCGTTGCTATCGGGAGCCAGTGCCGCGCTCATCGAGCACGCGGACACGTTCTTCATCGCGACAGCGTCCCCGGCCGCCCGCGGAGGTGAGCCGGTCGAGGGCGTCGACATCTCGCATCGCGGAGGCAAGCCCGGCTTCGTGCGGGTGACGGAGGAGGCGGGCCGCACCGTCCTGACGGTCCCGGACTTCAGCGGCAACCGTCATTTCAACACACTGGGCAATCTGGTCCTCCACCCACGAGCGGGCCTGCTGTTCGTCGACTTCACCTCAGGGGGGCTTCTCTCCCTGACGGGGGAGACGGAGATCATCTGGGATGGGCCCGAAGTCGAGGCCTTCCTGGGGGCGGAGCGGCTTGTGCGCTTCCGTGTCACGGAAGGCACGTGGATCGACAATGGCGTGCCGCTCCGATGGTCCGCGCCACGGCACCGGCCCCATGAGCTCGGACACCTTTCCAGCGCGCCGTAGGCCGTGAAGGGGGGGCGCACGGGGAGTGCCGTGTGCCACCCTCATGGTGAACAAATTCCAGCCGCCGACCCCCGTGGTGACCGTCCAGCCCCTCTCCAATGCGCATGTGCGCGTCACCGTGCCGGCAATGTCCGTCGTGGTGCTGCTCGTCGACTGAGCTGCTATCGAAGACCGGTGCGGAGCGGCCGGGGAGGTGGACTTCCTGGGGGCCATTGCATGGGGCTCCGAGGGGAGTCAGAGTGCGGGTGAAGCACTGTGATTTGGGGGGCCCTCATGGGCCGAGTTGATTTCGATGACGAGTCCCTGTGGCCGCTGCTGCTGGTGGGCTACGTGGGCACTCCCTCGCCGGAGCAGCAGGAGGAATACCAGGCCAGGTTGAGTGCGTGTCTCCGGCGAGGGGAGAAGTACGTCAGCATCATCGACATGCGTGCCTTCACCGGAGTCCCACCCGCGCAACGCCAGCGCATGGCGCAGTTCCTGCGGGAGCATGAGGCGCTCTTCCGGCAGGTGGGGCTCGGCACCTGCCTCCTCATCACCTCGCCCGTGGTCCGGCTGGTCGTGAGCGTCATCTTCCACCTCAAGCCCATGCCCGCCCCGTACTATGTCGCTCCTACCATGGCGGCGGCGCTGGATTGGGTCCTCGGACAACTGGAAGCCGCGGGGCTCACCGAGGAGGCCGCCCGCATCCGGCAGAACTCCGAGCGGCTCGCCTACGGACGGACGGGTTGAGCCGAGGACCGTGCACAGGCCTGCGCCGGCTCGGGGCCGTGCTGAAGAGGAGCCGCTCAGCCTGTCCGTAGGTATGAGGGTGCTGCCGGTTGGGTAGCACGTTTCCCCCTGCCGTCACGTCGCTGTGTTCAGCTTGGACATGTTCACCGGAGCGACCCTTCCCGCTCAGGGGTGGCGGGATACCTTCCTCCGCCGGAGCAGGGCGCATGCAGTGTCTCTCCAAGTACAGAGACACTGCGCCAGGGACGACGGAGCCCCTCCAGGAGGATGAGAACGTGAAGCACGAGCAACGTCTCCGGCTCTCTCCACGGAGAGACTTGGCCTTGACCTGCCTCGTATTGCTGGGGGCATGCGGACACTCGCCTCGGAGGGACAGTCAGCCCCCGGCGAGCTGCCAGCCCTGGCACAGCGTGCGCGCCAACGGCATCGACATCGAATACGAGACCTTCGGGAAGGAGGGGAATCCACCCCTGCTGCTCATCATGGGGGTGAGCGTGCAGATGGTGTTCTGGGACGAGGAGTTCATCGAGCAACTGGTCCAGCGCGGCTTCCGTGTCATCCGCTTCGATAACCGGGACGTGGGGCGGTCAACGCACTTCCGCTCGGCTGGTGTGCCCTCGGAGGCGCTGTCCTCTCAAGGAGCCACCTCCGGCCGCCAGCCTGACGTGCCGTACCTGCTGTCAGATATGGCGGCGGATGCGGCGGGCCTGCTCGATGCACTGGGGATCAAGGCGGCCCACGTGGTGGGCTTGTCGATGGGAGGCATGATCGCGCAAGAGCTCGCCATCCGCCACCCCGAGCGCGTGCTCTCCCTGACCTCGCTCATGTCGACCACGAGCGACCCGAGCCTGCCGGGTCCCAAGCCCGAGCTGCTGCCCCTGTTCAGGCAGGAGCCGGCACGAGACCGGGAGCAGGCCATCGAGCAGTCCATGAGGCTTTTCCGAGCGATCGCCAGCCCGGGCTTCCCGCTTGACGAGGCCGGGCTCCGCAAGAAGCTGACCCTCAGTTATGACCGTTGCTACGACCCGGAGGGGACCAT
Source organism: Archangium minus (assembly GCF_044360475.1). NCBI lineage: Bacteria > Pseudomonadati > Myxococcota > Myxococcia > Myxococcales > Archangiaceae > Archangium > Archangium minus. The sequence continues at coordinate 9,171,974 of NZ_CP043494.1, read as the reverse complement.
CCGGCAGCAGGCCGCCATCATGGCTTCGGGGAGCCGCAAGCAGGCGCTCGCATCCGTCAGGGCTCCCACCTTGGTCATCCACGGCAAGGAGGATCCGGTGATACCGGTGGAGGCGGGTATCGACACGGCGCGCTCCATTCCAGGAGCCGAGCTACTCGTGGTGGAAGGCCTGGGACATGACCTTCCACGGGAGGTGTGGCCGCAGATCGTTGAAGCCATCGCCGCGAACGCGGCCCGCGCTCCCGCGAGCACCTCCATTCGGTCGGAGTGAGGGGAAGGTGTTCGTGCCGGGTCGTGCTACTCGCCTACTTGTATGGGGTGGCCTCCCGTGCGTCGCGCAGGGCCTTGGTCCACCAACCGAGCCGTGAGAGCATCAGGGCCATGGCCTTCCGGGCGGGTTCAGGTTCGCGCAGCTCGCCGGCCTCGTTGAACTGCTGCCAGGCATTGCTGAAGCTCACACAGTCTCGGAGGGTGACCGCGTGCAGCTCCGCGAAAACCTGGCGCAGTTGCTCCACGGCGCGCAGGCCTCCCGAAATGCCTCCATAGGAGACGAACGCCACGGGTTTGGCCTGCCAGGGCGTGTGGACCGCGTCGATGAGGAGCTTGAGCGATGCGGGATAGCCGTGGTTGTACTCTGGCGTGACGACAATGAACGCGTCCGCTCCCGCGAGGCGCTCATTCAGTGCGAGCACTTCGGCGCCGGCCTTCTGTTCATATCGTCCGGGGAGCTCTAGGGCTGCCGGATCCACCACTTCCACGGTGAACATGCCCTGCCGGGCAATTTCGGCGGCGGCCCACTTCGCCACCGTGTCGCAGAATCGTCCCTCGCGGTTGCTGCCGTAAATCAATGCGACCTTCATCTTTCGTTCCATGGGGATTCCACTCCTTGTCAGGTTCGTGTGCGCGTCAGGTTGTGGCCAGAGGCAGGGCCAGGCCCGGTAGGGGCGGTGCCGCACGCGGTGCCGGTGTGCCGCGGCGTCCGTCCATTCGGCCAGGCATCGGGACGTTGGATGGGGGGCAGGCGGGCGGATAGGCTCTCTGGGGTTGGAAAATCCATACCCTTTTCTCTAGGACCTCAACAATACTTGAGGTCAAGAGGTGAGAGCGCATGGGACGAATCGATCCGAAGCATTTTACTGCGTATTCCGGCGAAGTGGAACACCCATTCCGGGCGAAGTGGAACACCCGTTCCGGCCATGTGGAACAGTCGGAGCGTCAGCGACGCTGGCCGGGGTTCACTTCGCCCCTTCTTGGACCGGGTCAAATTCCTTTCCGGGTCGCGCACCGAGTCGCCGGTGAGCTTGAGGCGATGGGCGTTGTGCACCAGCCGGTCGAGGATGGCATCGGCCACGGTGGCGTCGCCAATCACCGCGTGCCAGTCCTTCGTATCAAGCTGGGAGGTCACCACGGTGGCACCGGAGCCATACCTGTCCTCCAACACTTCCAGCAGTTCCTTGCGCTCGCTGGCGCCCAGGGGCTCCAGGCCGAAGTCGTCGAGAATCAGCACCTGGGCCTTGGCGAGCCTGCGCAGCAGGTGCGGGTAGGTGCCGTCGGCACGAGCCTGCGCCAGCTCGTCGAAGAGACGCGAGGCGCGGCGGTACACCACGCCGTAACCGTCGCGGCACGCCCTCTGTCCCAGCGCGCACGCCAGGAAGCTCTTGCCCACGCCGGTGGGGCCCGTCACCAGCACGTTCTGCGCCTGCGCCACCCAGCGTGAGGTGGACAGCTCCAGCACCTGGGCCTTGGTCAGCCCCCGCGCCAGGCCGTAGTCGATGTCCTCCAGGCACGCCGTCTGGCGCAGCCGCGCGGTGCGCAGGCGCGAGGTGAGCTTCTTGTTCTCCCGGTGCACCCACTCGGCATCCACCAGCAGGCCCACCAGGTCCGTCGGGCCCACCTCCTTGTCGGCTGTCCGCTCCGTCCAGGTGCGTAGGTAGTGGGCCATGCCGTACAACTTCATCGCGTTGAGCTTCTCCAGCGTCTGTTCCACCAGCATCGTCTCTTCTCCTCGTTGGGGTTGTTGGGTGTTGCCGCGCCGGAGCGCGCCCGAAGGGCGCGCGCAGGCGTACTCCGAGGCACCGGGCCGCGAAGGCTGGCACCGCGGAGCTCTGTCCGCGCACCGTGGCCGGGCGCGGGAAGTGTCAGTGGTAGTAGTCGGCGCCGCGCACGTTCTCGTGCGCGGGCAGCGGGCCTTTGTCCTCGGGTGCCGACTCCATCTCCTCGAGGTGGTGCTGGAGGATGGCGGCCACGGACTTGTAACTGTAGGCGCGGTGGCGCACGGCCCTGGCGCACGCCTTCTCCACGCGTTGTGGCCCGTGGCGCTCAGCCAGACGGATGACGCCCAGGGCCGAGCGGAAGCCCTGCTCGGGGTGGGGCCGGCGCTTCATCAGCTCCTCCACCAGCGCCGCCGTGCTGGGGCCCAGCGTGGAGGCCCACGAGAGAATCCGGCTCGGCGTCCACTCCGCATGTGCGCGGTGACTCTTGGGCATGTGTTCGGCCAGCGTGGTGAAGCCTCCGCGCTGCTGGCTGCGCACGTGGCTGGCCACGCGCCGGCCGCCCAGCAACACCTCCACGCACGAGGGCGTGTAGCGCACCTCCACCTGCTGCCCCACCAGCCCGTACGGCACGCTGTAGCAGTGCCCCTCCAGCTCCACGTGGTAGTCCACGTTGACGCGCGCCTTCTTCCAGTGCGCCAGCTCGTAGGGCTTGTCCGGCAGCGGTTTGAGGGCCGCCCTCTCCACCTCCTCGAAGAGTTGCCGGCGGCTCTTGCCCAGCTTACGCATGGGCCTCGTGTTCAACTTCTCCAGCAGCTCCGCCACCGCCTCGCGCACCTCACCCAGCGAGGCGAAGCGCCGGTTGCGCAGCGCCGCCAGAATCCACCTCTCGGCCAGCAGCACCCCGTTCTCCGCCTTCGCCTTGTCCCGCGGCTTGCGCGGCCTCGCCGGCACCACCGCGAAGCCGTAGTGCCGCGCCATGTCCGCGTAGCTGGGGTTGATGTCCGGCTCGTACCGGTTGGCTCGCGTCACTGCCGCCTTCAGGTTGTCGGGCACCGCCATCTCCGGCACCCCTCCGAAGTACGCGAACGCCCTCTGGTTGCACCCCACCCACGTGCCCACGTCCTCGCTGAAGACGGGCTCCACGTACGTGTAGTTGCTCGCCCCCAGCACCGCCACGTACAGCTTCGCCACCCGCACCTCGCCGCTCACCGCGTCGTGGACTTGCAGCCCATCGCCGCTGAAGTCCATGAAGCACTTTTCCCCGGCCCGGTGCTCCTGGCGCATGGTGACGCTCACGCTCTTGGCCCATCGCGCGTAGCGCTCGCAGAACTGGCTGTACTGGTAGCCCTCCGGGTGCTCCTCCCGGTACTCCTGCCACAACAGTAACTTGGTGACGCCCTTGCGCCTGAGTTCCGCGTGCACATGCGCCCAGTCCGGCTCGGGCCGGCTCGCCACCACCTTGCCCTCATCCGCGAACAGCAGCGCCGTGAGGGCGGTGTCGTTGTCCAGTTCCGGCGGCAGCGGCCAGCTCGTCAGCTTCGCCGCCTGCGCCCGGTACAGGTAGCGGTTGACCGTGCCCACGCCGATTCCCAGGCTCCGGGCAATCTCCCGCACCGACAGCTTCAGCTCCAACCTCTGCCTCAACAACTCTCTCAGCTTGCGCATGGACAGCCTCTCTGCCGCCATCAACACCTCCTTGAGGGGAGGTCAGAGGCGGCGGCTCGTCCAGCACCGTCAACGCTCCACTGGGTTTCCCATCCTGCCACCTACTTCCAGAGTGCGTTCCACTTGCCCCGGAATCGGTGTTCCACATGGCCGGAATGGGCGTTCCACATGCTCCGGAATCAGTGTTCCACTTGCCCCGGAATCGGTGTTCCACATGGTCCGGTGCACGCATTTTACGAAGGAGCTCAGCGTCGGCGAGGTGGCGGCGCGCAGCGGGGTGGCTGTCTCCACCCTCCACTTCTACGAGGCGCAGGGGCTCATTACCGGCTGGCGCAACTCCGGCAACCATCGCCGTTACTCGCGGGACGTGCTGCGCCGGGTGGCCGTCATCAAGGTGGCGCAGCGCGCGGGTATCCCCCTTGCGACCATCCGAGAGGCCCTACAGTCGCTACCAGAGGGCCGTACACCCACCGTTGAGGACTGGGCCAGGCTGTCTGCTTCGTGGAGGGCCGAGCTGGATGGCCGCATCCAGCGGCTGACGCGGCTGCGCGACCAGCTGGACAGCTGCATCGGCTGCGGCTGCTTGTCGCTGGCCTCGTGCCCACTTCGCAACCCCTGGGACGAGCTCTCCGAGCAGGGGCCGGGCCCGAGGCTGCTCGACCCGGACCCGTCGTGATGAGCCCTGCTCCGCGAGCTCAGTTCCGGGCGGGCTCGCGCTGACGTCGTACGCTGTCCTGCTGGGTGGCGCGGTGTTTCTGCCCCCATCTGGCAAGTTCGAGAAGGAGGGGTTGAAGCTGTTGTCCCTCCTGGCTGATGCGGTACTTCGCAACACGTGCTCCTGGGCTGATCGGAAGCTTTTCGATCAGTCCATCCGCCTCCAGTTGCTTGAGCTGGGATGCCAGCATCCGCTCGGAAATGCCCTCCGTTCTCGCCTTCATCTCACTGAACCGCTTAGGGCCGGAGAAGAGATCCCAAAGAATGTGAGGCTTCCAGCGATGACCGATGAGGCGAATCGCATAGGCGAGGGGGCAGCTCTCGTCCAGAGTTCTCTCGTTCTTGAAGTTCGTCGAGCTTGTTTTCCTCATGGAGGTCTCCACCGGGAGTTACTGACGAAATTGTAAGCGGGCACTTGCTGGATGGGCGGGATACGTTTCTTCCAGGATCGCACGGGCCGCGGAAGAGGCCGGGAGTCAAAAATGGAAGCTCAAGAGCTGGAACACATCAAGAAGGCGGTCGCGGGAGTCGAGAGTGCCTTCAATCGCCACGATGCCGAGGCGCTCGTGCATCGTTACACCCAGGATGTCGTCTGGGTGAATGTTGCCGGCATGCGTCTCAAGGGGAAGGATGAAATCCTCCGGTTCGGGAGAAAGGCATTCGCGAGCGCGCTTCAGGATTCGTATGCACGTTACGTGGTGGAGGACATCTCGTTTCTCAAGACCGATGTCGCCGTGGTGAACATCCGTCAGTTCCCGATCACGAAGGAGGGGCAGGTCATCGAGGGAGGGCAGGGGAGTGTGGCACTCTTCGTGATGACGAAGCACAACGGCGACTGGTTTGTTGCGGCTGGACAGAACTCTTTTCTTCCAAAGTCGTCCCCTTAGGGGGAGGCCCCTGTTCGAGACCGTGCTGGAGGGCTGCCGGGCTAGACGGACAGGTGGAGCAGTTCCTCGCCCGCCCGGCGAGCCGCCCCTTGAAGGCGTGAGCGGGAGGCGGGGCTACCGGAGAACGGCCACGATCGCGTCATCCATCACGACACCGTGGTGACGCTTGGCGGGACCGAAATTTCAGCCGATCCGGCCAGAATCCCCGCTCTCCCCTTCATCGGGGCCCCAACGCATCCTCCAATCCAAGCACCCGCCTCTCGCAGGCCTTCCGAGGACACGTCATGGCTCACGAACATCCCGCCCCCTCCGTCCACCACCTCGTGCCGGGCTTTGGCGCCGACCGCGCCGCCCACTACGACGCCCAGGCGTCCATCGCCCTCGCCGGCGTCCACGCGGCGTACGAGCTTGGCGTCAGTGCGCTGACCGCCCAGCTCGACGGCCATGACACGGCGTCGCTGCTCTTCGTGGGACGTATCCACTCGGCAGAGCGGTGCAGGGGGGCGGCGCAGATGTGATAACGGGTGCGCCGCCCGCCGGTCTGCCGACGGGGATGGGCGGTGCTCAGGTCGCGGCAGAAGAGGTGGAGGGCGTCTGCGAGGCAGCCGCGCGCGCGGCCTTCCACATGGGCGGCAGCAGTTCCTCGAGACGGCGCTGCGGCCAGCCCTGGGCGAGCTTCTCCAGCACGTCAGCCAGGTACGCCCACGGCTCCACCCCGGCCAGCACGCACGTGGCCACCAGCGTGTACACGCACGCGGCGCGCTCGGCTCCCGCGTCGCTGCCGGCGAAAAGGTAGTTCTTCCTGCCGACGGCAATCTCCCGCAGCCGCAGCTCCGAGGCGTTGTTGTGCAGCGGCAGGCGCGCGTCCTCCATGAAGCGCGTCAGCGACTTCCACTGGTTGATGGCGTAGCGGCACGCCCGTGCCAGCGGACTCTTCGGCGGCTCCCGGTTGTAGACTTCGGCCATCCAGCGCCCCAGTTGCTCCGTGACAGCGCGTGAGAGCGTGTCACGCCTGCGCAGCCGCTCGGTCTCCTCCACCTGCTGCTCGTCGGCTTCGCGCTCCACCTCGAAGAGCCGGCCGATGAGAGAGAGCGGCAGCGCCGCTCGTGTGTCACCGGCGTCCAAGGCCTCGACGAAGTAGCGACGGGCATGGCTCCAGCACCCCACCTCCACCGCGGTGGCGCCCTGGCGGGTAAACAGCTTGTCGTAGCCCTTGTACCCGTCCACCAGCAGCCAGCCCTCACGCTTGTCCAGGAAGGACAGGGGCCCTTCTTCCTTCCAGTCCGGCGTGTAGACGAAGGCCGCCCAGGTGGTGTCCCCCAAGTACACCCACATGTGCCCGCGCTTGAGTCCGTTGGGGTGCTCTCTGTCGAGCACCTTCAGGTGCGTATCGTCGCTCTGCAGCACGTGCGAGGCCAGCGCCCGTTGGGCCACCTCCCGGGCCAGCGGCTGGAGGGTGTCGGCGCCCGCGGCCACCCAGTCCGAGAGCGTCGAGGTACGCAGCTGCACGCCATGGCGCGCGTAGATGCCGCTCAGCCGGTGCAGCGGCAGGTGGTCCTTGAATTTGGAGACGAGGACGTGGGCCACCAGGCCCGGTCCGGGCAATCCCCCCTCAATCACCCTGTCGGCGGGAGGCGCCACCACCAGCCCGTCACCACACGGCCGGCAGGCGTACTTGGGCCGTACCTCCTCAATCACCTTGAAGTGGCCAGGCACCCACTCCAATGTCTCACTCTTCTCCTGGCCACAGCACGTCTTGTCCCGCCCGCATGCCTCGCACCGCAGCGCCTCGGGCGGGGGCTGGTGGACGCGCTGCTCGCGCGGCAGGCTGGAGGGCAGCGGGCGGCGCCCGTGCCCCTTGCGCTCCTTCTTTCGCGATTCCTTGTGGGGTGGCTTGGAGGGCGGCGTGGAGCCCGCCGCGACGCCTGCGTCCCCGGCCTGGGGCGGCGCCGCCTCTTGGGCCCCGGCGTTCTGCTGGCCCAGTTGCTCCAGGAACAGCGACAGTTGCTCGGCGGAGAGCTTCTCGCTTTGGCGGCCAAACCGCTGGCGCAGCGCCTTGCGCAGCCGCAACTCCAACTCGGTGTTCTTCTCCACCAATTGCGAGAGCAGGCCCACCACCAGCTCAATCACCTGCTCGTCCTGGCCCTCGGCCAGCAGCGTGCGCAGCAGCGCCGCCACGCCGTGTACGTCCGTCGTCTTCTTGCCGGGAGCCGCGCCGCTCATGTCCCGGGACATGAGCCATGACCCGGACCCAGGACGCAAGAGGTATTCTCAAGCAACCGACTTCTCAGGTGGGGGCTGCCAGCGAGGCCGGCGGACACTGGCCTTCAAATCAATCCCCTCCAGCAGCAGGGTGAGCTCCACCGCTTCCAGGATGACGGCGCCCGTGTCCTCCGGTAGCGGGCGCGGCAGGCGGAAGCTGCCCTTCTCCAGGCGCTTGGAGAAGAGGCAGAAGCCACCGGAGTGCCACCACAACACCTTCACCATGTCGCGCGTGCGGTTGAAGAAGACGAAGAGGTGTCCACTCAGCGGGTCCTCTCGCAGGACCTGTCGTGCCAGCAAGGACAGCCCGTCGAAGGACTTGCGCATGTCCACCGGCTGGCTCGCCAGGTGGATGCGCACCGAGGAGGGTAGTGTCAGCATGCTTCCTCCAGCGCCCTCACCAGCCGCGCCAGCGCGTGCGCGTCGAAGCCCGGCTCCACTCGGATGCGCCGGCCCCTGGCCAGTAGCACCTCCATGCTGGCTGTGCTCGGTGCCCCACGTGCTTCTGGCGAGGGCGGCGCCGTGACGTGCACCGGGACGAACGAGAGCGCCGGGCCCGCCTCCCCGGCCCGCCGCTTCTTCCACCACCTCAGCCGCTGTGGCGTAAGCCCATGGCGGCGGGCGAACTCCGCCACCGACAGCCCGCTCGCCTCGTAGGCCTCCAGCACCGCCTGCGCTTCGGCCTCCGTCCAGTAGTTGCTTGCCGCCGCCCTCGCCAGCGTTGCGTCCACTCTTTCCGTGTTGCGTCCCATGTCTACACCTCCTGGAACGCGACGCTGAACGGCTCCTCCCTCACGCGGAAGGTGTGGTCCACCGAGCGCTTACCGTGGGACTGGGCACGGGCGCGGAGTTGGTGCCCTACACCCGCTTCGACGTGCCGGGCTGGCGCTTCACGGGCGTGGAGCCCTCCGACGCCATGCTTGCCGTCGCCCGCAAGCGCCTGGAGGCCGAGGGATTGCTCTCTCGCACGCATCTGCACGTGGGCGAGCTGCACACCCTGCCCGCCGGTCCCCCGTTCGACGGCGCGCAGCTGATGGGGGTCCTGCACCATGTGGAGGGCGAGGCGGCTCGCCTCGAGCTGCTGCGAGAGGTGACCCGGCGGCTCAAGCCCGGAGCGCCCCTCGTCCTGGGTTGCCGCGTCGGCAAGGACCCCGAGCTGACGAATGTGGAGCTGCGGCGGGGGCGGGCGTATGGAATCCCCCTGGACGAGCTGGAGCGTCGACGCCAGCTCTTCGCGATGATGCGGCCCATTGAGTCCGATGCCGCCCTGTTCGAGATGTTCGCCCGGACCGGACTGGTGGCGCCGCGTCCGATCTTCGTCTCGCTGCAGTACAAGGTCTTCCTCGCGCGCTTCGAGCCCGGAGCTGTGGGCTGAGATCCTGATGGGCGTATCGAGCTCAAGCGTCCGGACTTGAACCTGGCGCATCAGCCCACGCAGTTCCCGCGGCACCCAATCCAGTCACCCTCCTAGTGGACTTCAGACAAGGGCCTCGGGTTCTCGGAACTCGGGGCCCTTGTCTTGTGCGGGGGATGCTACCCCCTGTCCCCGCGTCTCAGCTCAGCGGGGCTTGAAGCTCTTCGTATAGACAAGTCTTTTCAGGCTATCAAAAGTTTCACCAAGTGCTCAATTGCACTCGCAAGCACGAGGTCCTCGGATGACATTGATTGAGGGTGATTCCAGTCTTCTTGGAATTTGGAGCGCTCAAGCTTCAGTGCAGCCATGACCGAAATCAATCGAGCTGCGTGTGTCCATGAAATTCAGGCCGGTGCACGACTCGTTGTTCACATTGAGTTTCCGTTTTGGCATGTTATACGGAGAAAGCCCACTGGAACACGCTTTCGGCCCAAAGCACGCTGTCCATCCGCTTGAATTGGCCGGGTGCGGCATGGATTCAAATCGCCCAACTGGCAAGGAAACGAGAAACCACGATGACCCACAAGACACTACGTACGTCCTCCCTGTTGCTCATGGTGGGCGTCTTCGGAACCGGGTGTCTGCTTGACGGAGGGATGACGGCGGAAGAGGCGGGGTCCGGCGAATGCTCCGGCAGTGAATGCCTCAGCGACGGCACGAGAGGCAGTGGTGGGTCCGATGGCAGCAGTGAGTCCAAGCTCGCGGCTGCGTGTGATCCCGGAACCACGACGACGGCCTGGGCGACGAGCTGCCCGACCTCGCCGCCGGCTTGCACCGCCGGCACCTGGAGGGCGGGTGGACCGGATCCGGATCACTCAAACTTCAAGCTGATCAAGGAGTCCGCGCACTTCGCCATCTATTCGGATGAGGCCATCTCCAGCACCACGGCTCAGGCCGCGCTCGACACACTCGAGAATACCATCTGGAAGGTCTACTTCGGGTCGCCGATCTTCTTCAAGGAACCGCTCTGCAACCTGACAAACAAGACCAAGGTCAGCATCCACGTTCATTCCGACTGGGGCCTCTCCGGCGGCGCCTGGAGCTCGACACGGATGGGAATGTGGATTGGAACCGGTGCGCTCAATGATCGCTGGGGGCTCGCGCACGAGTTCATGCATGCCGTGCAGAGCGTGAGCGGCGGCATGACGTGCAACCAGTCGAACACCTGTGGCTGGATCTACGAGAGCCACGCCAACTTCATGCCTCACCAGCTCCCCGAGTACCGCAACGAGGTGCACTGCTCGGAGATGTCGGTGAACGCGCCGCACGTCTACCTGGGCTCGACGCGCGATCGCTACTGCAACTGGCAGTTCATGGAGTTCTTGAAGGACAAGTACTGCTACAGCGCGGTCAACGAGATCTGGACGAGCAGCCCGAGCAACGATCCCTTCTCGCAAATCATGAAGACGCGCGGCTGGAACATCAGCCAGATGAACGACTTCTTCGGCGAGTGGGCGATGCACAACGTGACCTGGGATTACAAGGATCCGCCCCCCACCAGCGGCGGCAACCAGGGCCCGACCTATCGTGCGCGGTACGGCTCGATCATGAACAAGTCGAGGCCGGAGCAGCGCCTCCGGCTGACCCAGCTCGAACCGCTGGATGGGAGCTACGCGACGACTCGGCGCTTCGTGACGCCGACCGGCTGGGCGCCGCAGCGCTGGGGCTACAATATCGTGCGGCTCTACCCGGAGACGGGCGCCACGAGCGTGACCGTGACCTTCCGCGGTGTGACGCAAAGTGGCGCGGACTCCGATTGGCGCTGGGGCCTTGTTGCCACGGACAGCGCCATCACCACGCCACGCTATAGCGCCCTGCAGCGCGGCTCGGACGGCGAGCTCACTTTCTGCGTCAATCCCGGCGAAGCGCTCTTCCTGGTCGTGGTCGGAACGCCCTCCGTGCAAAAGCAGATCGTCTGGGATCAGATGTACAACACCATCCATCGCTATCCGTGGATGGTGCAGCTCGCGAATGCCTGGCCCGAGGGGTTCAAGAACGGCACGCAAGACGCCTGTCCTTCGGGGACGCAGCGTCACTCGAACGGCGGCGGCTGCGTGATCAGCAGCGTTCCGGCGAGCGTGTACGTCGGCCCCTACGCGCAGGTGCTTGGCGGAACCGTGAGCGGCTCGGCGCGCATTGAGGATCACGCGGTGGTCCTGTCGGGCAACGTCTCCGGTGGCACCGTCACCGGCCTTTCGGTGCTGACGAACGGCTTCCGCGTGAGCGGCTCGGCCAAGGTTGCCTCCACCTTCTATCCGCTCGGCTTCTACGAAGGCCAGCAGTCGGTGTCGGGCACGGCGCAGCTCATCGGTGACATCGAATACCGGGGCGTAGGCATCAACAAGTCGAGCGGCACCTACTTCGGCTTCGTCGATCCGGGCACCCCGGCCGCTTCGAACACGACGGACGTCACGATCGCGCCGCCGTACACCTGGCGGCCGTAGCGCGGGGGAGTCCGGAGGCAGGGGAGGGCGGCGGGATGAGAACCCGCCGCCCCGTTGTGCCTGTGAACCGCGGAGCGCACTCTGAGAATACAGGCGCGGCTCTGACGGAAGTTTTCGCGTATCACCGTCGTGTTTCCCCACGTTCGACTCCGTAGGTGGGGAACACGCGCCCTCTCGTTCGGGTGGGCTCGGAGGTATAAGAGCCCTCTTTCAACCCAAGGAGCCTCGAATGCGCATGCGTTGGTGTGTCGTCCTGCTGGTTCCGTTGGTCGGGTGTGTCTCGAAGAAGGCCTTCGAGTCGAAGTCTCAGGAGGCGCTCACCCTCAAGCAGCAGTACGACGAGCAACAGGAGCAGATGAAGGCTCTCCAGGCCGCGGCCGAGAAGGCGCAGAAGGAGAACGCGGAGCTGGAGTCCTCGCTCGCGAACAGTGACGCGGAGCGTCGCGCGCTGCGCAAGCGCGTGGACGAGCTGTCGGATCTCAACCAGGAGCTGTCGCGGAGCACCGAGAAGCTCGCCGCGGCCAAGGAGGCGCTCGAGAAGAAGTCCAGCGAGTACGAGAACCTCGCCAAGAGCCTCAAGGAGGAGATCAAGACCGGGAAGATCGAGCTGTCCGAGCTCAAGGGCCGGATGGTGGTGAAGATGAAGGACAAGATCCTCTTCTCCTCAGGCAGCACGAAGCTCAACAAGGAGGGCCAGGAGGCGCTGGCGAAGGTGGCGCAGGCGCTCAAGGACGTGCAGGGGAAGATCATCCGGGTCGAGGGCCACACGGACAACGTGCCGGTGCCGGCGGACGCGAAGACGGAGTTCGACTCGAACTGGGAGCTGTCCACCACGCGCGCGCTCGTCGTCGTGAAGCTGCTTCAAGAGCAGGGAGTGCCGCCCACGATGCTCTCCGCGCTGGGCTATGGCGAGTACCAGCCCATCGCCTCCAACCAGACGGCGGAGGGACGAAGCCTGAACCGGCGCATCGAGATCGTCCTCGCTCCCGCCGAGCAGGCCCCGTCCTCGGTGGTGGCCGCCTCGGTGAAGAAGGCTCCGGAGCCCGCTCCCGCTCCCGCGGTGAAGCCGGCCTCCGGCGCCAAACCCGCCGCGAAGAAGAAGTAGTGGTGGGGTGGGCCGGGGCGGTTGCCTGCCCCGGTCCCCCCATGCCAACGCGTTTTTTTTCCGGTTAAGGGCGTTTCCCCTTCCTTCGGTGGGGGCGATGCCGCGGCGTAGCTTGGTACTCCTCTTCCGTTGCGGTTCGGACTGCAACGCTGACTCGTCCTGAGGAGGTCCAGCTATGGGTACCCAGCAAGTGGGCGCGAGCCTGAGCCGATGGCGCGCTCGAGCCGTTTCGTTGTTCGCCGCCGTATCGATGTTGGTTTCGTTCAGTGCCGCCGCCCAGACGTCGATGCGCGACGTCTTGCTGGTTGGCAACAACTGGGATGGGACCGCCGACGTCATTGACGTGCGGACCTACCAGCGGCTGAAGCGCATCAACGTCATTCCGGACCGTAGCGAGCGGATGCAGGAAATCCTGCTCGACCCGGCGCGTCTGACGTACTTCCTGCTCATCCGCGAGCAGGTGGGCGAGGGCCACGATCAGTTCGTGGATGACATGTTCGCCTCGAAGGACGGGCAGGTCATCTACGTCTCGCGACCCAGCTTCGCGGACGTCGTCGCCATTGAGGTGGGCACCAACAGGATCCGCTGGCGGACGCGGGTCGACGGTCAGCGCGCCGACCACATGGCCATCTCGCCGGATGGTGCCCGGCTCGCCGTCTCGGCCTCGACGGCGAATCGCGTGAACATGATCGACACCGCCACGGGGAACATCGTCGGCTCCTTCTCCACAGGGGACAGCCCGCACGAGAACAACTACTCCCGCGATGGCAGCAAGATCTTCAATGCCAGCATCGGCTTCGTCTACACGCCATTCGATAGCCCGGAGCTGGATGGCACCAAGGGTGAGCGCATCTTCCAGATCGTCGATGCGCGCACGCTGCAGGTCCTCCGGAGGATGAACATGCGCGAGAAGCTCGCCGAGCTCGGAATGCCAGAGATGAGCCCGTCGGTCCGGCCGATGGCGCTGTCCCCCGACGAGCGGTTCCTCTACTTCCAGGTGTCGTTCTTCCACGGCTTCGTGGAGTACGACCTGCAGGAGGATCGCGTGACGCGGCTTGCCCACCTGCCGGTGCCCCCGGAGACCCAGGCGCTGCGCCGCGACCAGTACATCCTCGACTCCGCCCACCATGGACTCGCGATGAGCGGCGATGGGACCAAGCTCTGCGTGGCGGGAACGATGTCCAACTACGCGGCGATCGTCTCACGCGAGACGCTCCGCTACCGCATCCACCCGCTTGGCGCGAGGACCTACTGGGCGACAACCAGCGCCGACGGAAACTATTGCTATGTCTCGGTGGCGGGCGACGACACCGTGTCGGTCATCTCCTACGCGACCGAGCAGGAGGTGGCCCGCATTCCCGTCGGCGACCACCCGCAGCGTGCGCGCACCGCGAAGCTCGCGGCGTCGCTCTTCCCCTGAAGAACTGGCGGAAGAGGGCCCGGACCTCATCGCCCGGGCCCGTCCAGCGGAAGGACCTCCTCGAATTCCGTACGCACACCTCGCGCAAGAGCGGCCACAGCATCGACCTCTACACGTAGAGACGGTTGTTAGTGCTAATGCCGCTCCAACTCCCTGTACCAGTCCCACAACTGCCCGCTCACCGCGTAGATGTAGGCGCTGGAGAGGTCCTCGAACTTCTTCGTCGGAAGCGCGGAGAGACGCTCGCGCAGGAAACCCGGATCCCTGAGCTCCTCTCGGTGCTTCAAGTCGGTGTCCATTTCCACCACGGCGGGCATGACTCGGAGCACGGCCTCCAGGCTCTCCTCCCGGTTGGCGCGAGCCATGCGCTCCACTGTGAGGGACAGGTGCTCGCGGACCGACGCGGGGCCTTGGGGGCACCATGCCTCCAGCGTCTTGTGCCAGAGGTCCTCCATGAGTTCTTCCAGTGTGTACCTCTTGCCGAACCGGAACGCGTAACGAGGGCCCTGGAGCACCTCCCAGAAGCGCAGCTGCGAGGCGAGCCGGTTCGCCATTCGCTCAGCGCTGTGCGGCGGCGGCGGAGACACGGCATGGTAGAGCGCCCCCCAAGGGGTACTCAGGCAGAAGGACTCGAAGGCCTCCTCCATGGGTTGGCGCTCCTGCTTCTGGACGCACTCGTCCAATCGGGTGAAAACCTCGCCGAACAGGTGCACCCACCAGCCAGTGCGGCCCAAGTCGAACTCGGCCCCTGAGTGCATCACCAGTACCTCACCGGGAGCCACCGCGCGCATCTGCCGGGGTTGGGGAAAGGCACCGGTCTCGAGGTATTCCCGGCCCCACCACTTGCCCTCGGCTCTCACCTTGCGGAGAATGGCGGCGGTGGTGCCATGGAGCCACGCTGGAAACTCGAGCACCGGGGATTGTTCCGTGGTCATGGTGTTTGGCCCTACCATCGCGGTCAGGTGCTCCTCAAGCGCCAGCTCCTTCGCCCGCTCCGAGCGCAGCAAACGCCTCCCTGCTGCTCAATGGCAATCCCCAGGCAGGTAGACTTGGCCCTGGAAGCCCTTGGGGCGTTTACCCCCTTCATAGGCGGCCCGGATGGCCTGCTCGGCCAGCTCACCGCGGTGCTCTACCTCTTCCCTGGGCAACGCCTCTTCCTTCTGGGCCGCGCGCTCCTTCCAGGATGCATGGGGTTTCTTGCGCCGGTAGCTCCAGCGGTACAGCGTCACTCCGGGCTCGGGCGTGCGCCAGGACAACTGCCAGAGTGCGCCCCCGTTCTCGAATTCGAGGAAGAGTGACCCCTCGAACCCGGTGCCTCCCACGAGCTTCTTGTCAGGGTCAACGGCCTCATTCAGGGCCGCCAGGTAGCGCCTCGCCTGTTCTCTCGCTTCCGCATGCGACTTCTCATTATCCGGCTTCACCTCGAACAGCACCCGGGCGCTGGTATCGGTGATGTCCGGGCGCAAGAGCCTCACGAGCTCCGAAAGACGCTCGGGGTCCCCTAACTTCCCCTCCTTCACGATTCTGGAGAGACTGGCGGTGTTGAGGAAGACGACTCTGGCGGGATGCCGCGCGCTGTACTCAATGCCAACGGCCGTATGTGCGGCCCTGCCAAGAAACGCGCCCCAGGGCTCCCAGGAGTCTGGCTTGCGGCCAGGGAGCGTGGAGGAGGGCGGCTCCGCATGAGCGCCAAGGGCCGTCACGAGCACCACTAGAAAACCCGCCAGCCCCAAGGTGCTCCTCGTCCTGGTTCCACGCTCTTTCATGGCCAACATGCTCCTCTCATTACTGTGTGGGGGTGGGGAGGGGACCATAAAGGGCTGGCACACTCCTCAACACCCCAAGTGCGCCGCCGGACACGCCTTCTTGGTGTCCCCACTCCATGGGGTTAGCGTGGTCTAACATGCCTGACAGGTCGCTCCAGGCCCAGAATGCCATCCGCAGAAGAAAACGGCGCTCGCCCATAGTTGAGGCGAGCGCCGCAGGGTGAGGCGGTGCGACGGTGAACTGTCTTGGTGGGTGCTCACCTGACGCGGGGGTTCAGCCAGTTCCAAATCTCGTTGTCGAGATAGCCCTGGTAAGAGGGCTGGTACAAGTTCGTGTTCGGGGGAATCCGACAAACGAAGAGACGGTCGTCCTGGTCGATGAGCTTCCTGAGCTGGTCAGTCCACCAATTCGGCGACTCTGACGTTTCGACGAACCACTGGGACCTGAGTGGACGCGCCCAGGAGATGGAGTTCCTCTCGATGAAAGACTTCACAACTTCGTAGTCCTTCGAGCGCTCGTGCCCGTTGAGGTCGTAGCTGATCATCAAAACCATTGAAGTACCTCGTCCCCGAAAGGGGACAGTTAGAAGGGATGAAGCGGCTTTACGTGGCGGGCCATCCGGAATGTGGGCGGCCCGCCACGCTGGCTCACCAACTCAGGCAGCACGCCAAGCCTGGTTGTGCTCGATGTTCCAGCGGAGCCTGTGCAGAGGGAGGCGGTGCCGGTTCAGTTGGCTCGACGTCCTTCACAGTCGCCGCCGTTTCGCATGAGCGTGACAGCGGGCGCGCACCATGATGTCGGAGGGAAGGTCCGCATTCCTACCGAAACAGTCACTTAGTCCCTCGGGCGGGAACCCGCCCCCTCTCCAAGGAGAGGCGAGGGTTCCACATCCGCCATCACGGCGGCTAGGCTCTCGGGCTTCAACGGCTCGTCCCGCCGCCATGATTCTAGCAACGCGGCGCGCGCCACCCGCTGGAAGAGATCTGAATACGAATAGGGAACGGGCCGCTCACTCTGCTTCACCAGCCGGTTGATGTCAGCCACCGTGTGTGGGCACCCCGTGAGGAGTTGTTCGAATATGCCCCGGCGCTCGGTGGCTCCCGGGCGGGAGAATTCGAGTACGAGCGCAGCGCGGCGTCGGACCGCGGGATCCAGCGCACCGATCCGGTTGGTGATCATCACGACTCCGAGCCGATGATCCTCCCGCTGCAGCAGGTCGAGCTGCTTGATGAGCACGTTGAGGCCCGCCCGATCCTCGTGGTGCGCCTGGAGCTCCGCGCGACTGAGCGCGAGATCGTCGGCCTCGTCAATGACGAGGAGCCCGTAGTCCTTACGAACTTTCGCTTTCGCCTGGGAGAAGGCGTCAGTGATACGAGCCGAGAGCTCGCCCACCATGCCGGTCCCACGGATGTCGGAGGGCGTCTCGAGCACCACCACCCTCGACCCCAGCTCTTTCGCCACGGGCGTGCCGACCGAGGTGGCGAGTGCGGTCTTCCCACAGCCCACCTCACCGCTCAAGATCACGAGCGGCGTTGACCGCCGGGCCGACTCCGCCAAGAGCAGTCCGTCCGGATGGTGGCGCTCCAACCACTTCTCGAGCCGCTCCGGCGCGAGCAGGAGCAGTAGCTCGTCCCGCAGCTGCTGCTTTTGCATGTCAATACCGAGGAGGCCATCAAAACGCTCCTGCGCCTGCTTCGAGGGATGCACCGATTCCAACAGGTTCAATGGAGCCATTACCAATCCCCCACGCGATTGCGAATGACGCCATACCCGTCGCATGAATAGGCGCGGTCCCGCGTCCTCTCTCCCTTCAGGTAGGTGGCGGGAGAGGTCCAGTTCCGCGCCTTGATCTCCGCCTCAATCTCGTCCGGCAGCGGGCTCTTGAACGACACGACAATTGAGGCCCTGGTGCCATTCGGGAACGCATAGAGCTGCATACCGCCCGACCGGCCCGCCTCCTGGATCGAGCCGTCATTGCTCACGTCGTAGTGGAACCCGCGGGTGGGCTGACCCGGCGCCTCAAGCTGGAGCTCGAAGCTGGAGATCACCTCGTTGGACAACATCCAGGTGAGATCATCCCGCCACTTCGCAGCCCTCTCGTGGGACGTGAACCCGCGCGTCGCGAGCCCCGTGATGTCCGCGAAGACGTGCTTCATCACCTCGCGGACCCGGGCCTCGGTGGCCGTAGAGCTCATCGATGCCGCCTGCGTTTGCGTGTACGTCACGAATTCTCCTCGCAGTAATGCTTGAAGGGATTGCCGAACAATTCGACGAGCGACTCCAGGCTCTCGCTGTCGTCGTCCCGGTGGTCCGCCGAGATGGCACGGTTGATGACGTCGAAGCCCTCTTCGAGCCAGTCTCCGAGTTCCTCGATCTGGAACGAGTTCCACTGCGAGACGATGTTGTTGTCGGCGTTGACGGGGTCGAGCACCGTCCAGAGCGCGTCGGACGACGCCGGGGGGTTGAGGCCGAAGTCGGCGAAGGCCACCAGCTCCCTCCGTCGCACCGTACCGGCGAGCAGATCGAACCAGCGCGCGAGGGTGCCCGCATATGTCTCCTCGACCGAGCAGCGGTCGTACGCATGCGCGCACAGCAGGTCGAGCAGGATGGACGGCACGTCCTCGATGACGCGGGCCTGGGCCTGACGGAACTCCCGCCACCACTTCAGCAAGCGGACGCACTCGTTGAAACGGACGCGGCCCGGCAGCTCATTGCTCGTACGATTGCGCCGGGTAACGAACTCGATGTGCTTCTGCACGGAGGTTCGGCGCCTCTTGCCGTCGCCGCGCAGCAGGATCTGCGCCTCGTCGTCCCCCGGGACCGCCAGCATGGGGACCAGGTCGTAGCGGAGCTTGCTAGCCGCGAAGTCCAGTTGAATGGAGCTCCTCGTTGGCTTTCGCTTCGTCTGCGGATAACAGGTGGCGGCGTAACGGGCGAAGCGTCCGAGGAGCTCGTCAATCTGCACGCCGTCCTCGTTCTTGGGCGAGATGACGAACGGCAGATCCACATCCTGCCCCTCGACCGACGAGTCACCCAATAGGTGTCTTCGCAAACCGGTCTTCTTGGCGAACGATCCGGAGTTTGGGGTGGATCGCACGGTCAGTCCGTCCTTCTCGGCTTGGTTGACAATCCGCTCTCGGATTTCACCTGACTGTTTGATGATGAGTTCATCCTTGTCGCCGCCGCGGATCCAGTCGACAAAGCTGCTCATCCGGCGGTGCAGGGTGCTGCGTGTGCTCAACTGTGTCATGTAACACCTTTCATGAGGGATGCATCGAGGGTCGCTCCGCCTGGATTCTCGCGACCTCCATCTGATTGACGGCGGGATTGAAGGCCCGCGGGCCTTGCGCGATACACGCCACCGATAAATGAGGCGGTCGCTCTTCAGGAGGTTGTAGACGTAGCAGGGCGACGGCGTGGTGGAGGCAGGGGTTGCATCTGGATGTCAGCCATCTTTTCGCCTCCTCGTTATTTGAAGATCTTGATGGAACGCCGGCCCTCGAATGCCGCCTGTAGGCTGAGCCGCCACTTGTAGCGGGGCCGCTCCGAGGGAAGGCCGTAGTTGTAGACGAAGCATTCAGGCAACCAGCTCGCAGTGAGCGCGTCCCCCAGGTAGAAGGCTAGACTCACGGGGACGGCAGCGAAGAGGTGCACGCTCTCCGGACGGCGAGCCGGGTCCCGGTTGGAGGTGATGTGCTTGTCGAGCGTCTCGCGAATCACCTGCACGTAGGCTTTGAGCTGCTCCTCGCGCCGCACGCTGCCCCGCCCTGTCGTCGCGAGCGCGAAATGCAGGTCCAACATCACGTCCGAGTCAGGAAGTACGTGCCGACAGTCATACAGGTCGACGAGTGCGGACACCGAAACGCAAATCCGGGCGGCCTTACCCGCCCCTCGCGTCTGCACGTCCACGTTCAGCGGCGGAGGTGGGGTGTCCGATCCGGGCTCCCACTGGAACCGGCCCGAGACGTATTCGAAGACGTGCACCTGGCGATTCTTCGCTAGGTATCCCGCCAGCACCGCCAACGGCACGAACGGGAAGCCGTAATAACCGATATCGGCATCCCGCTCCGCGAAGGTACGCCGGAGTTCGCCATCTCGCGCCGCCAACCGTCTCACCTCCGCCTCCAGGTTCCTCCAGTCGCGCTGTTCCAGCCCCACCGTTTGGTCGATGGCCACCACGCGAGGCTCCCGACCCGCGAAGAGCGTGGGCGCATCCGACGGCCCAGGCTGCTCGGTTGCCTGCTTGTAGGCCTCGTGGCGGATAAGAATGAGCGACCGTTGCGATGGAACCGGCGCGGGCGGCGGCTCGCTGGAGGAGGTGAGCCCGTCCTGGGCTCGGTCACATCCCTCTTCCGTCTGAGTCGATGAGTTCGACGGTGCATGCTGGAGCATCTCTCCCGCCGCCCCGGCGCGCATGTACAGGGCAGGGGTGCACCATTCGAATGAGTCAGGCACCTTCGACCGCATGGCCAGTCGGCCTTCGGTGACCGCGTCATCGATTGAGGCCCCCTCCGCGAAGCGGGTATAGAACTCTGCGGTGAATGCCATCGCCGCCCGATCGGAGATCGTGAACTGCATGGCGATGACCGCGGCGACTCCCTGGGAGACCAGTGCTCCCGCGACGCTCCCATGGCCATTGACCGACAGCGTCCCGCGCCCCGACTGGCACGCGTTGAGGACCACCAACTGCGGAGTGAGGGGGCCACTGAAGAGCTCCGCGACGTCCTTCGCGCGCAGCAGCGCGGGGTTCCCCATCTCATCCCGCAGGTAGACCCACCCGCTCCCGGTGTTCTCATCCACCTTGCCGTGCCCCATGAAGTGAAGCACGTGAGGGTTGAAGACGCGGAGCTTGCGCCGCAGTTCCTGGCGGGTGGGCATGTCCAGGGACTCGCATCGGACACCAGAGATGTTGGACAGGGCATCAGTGATGCTGTCCTGCTCCGCTTGGTACTGGAGACCGCCATACCCGCGCGCTCCTGCGCGCACCAGCAGCACTCGCAGAGGTGAAGCGAACGTCGGTGACCGGGCCGGTCGTGTCACATCCAGCCAGCGGACGATCGAGAGACGATGGTCCAATGCCGCGTGGCGAGCCGGGAAGACTTGGGGGATCCACAAGACGTCCCAGGGAAACTCGGCGAGCCACGCGAGTTCGGCGTCATCGGGATCGAAGTGCAGACAGAGGCGCAGACGCTGCTGTTGCTCTTCGGACGAGAAGAGCACGCCCAGCGAGGCAGTCAGGACGTCACGCACCTGACCCTGCGGGAAGATCGCCTCGTACAATTCCTCGCCGATCCGCGCGAGCTCACTATCGATCGCCGCGTCACGTGATCTCGACTGCAGCAACGCCGCCTGGATCTGGTGACACAGCTCCCGCAGGCGAGACACGTTCAGGCGCAGCGGCGTGGTCGCGCTGGTACTGCCGACGGGGGACGAGAGCACGGCCACCCGGTACAAATCCGGCCCGTTCTGCGTGACGCGTAGGTGGAATTCACTGTAGCTGTTCATGAAGTGCTCCGCGCAAAGCCAGCCGTCTTCAGGACTCGAGTCCTGGCGCAATTTCTTGTGGGTTCGTGCCCGAAAAGGTTTGCGACGAATTTTGGGCACGAGCGTGGCCGCGCGCCACCTGACTGATGTTTACGCGGGAGCGTAAACACTTTCCCGGAAATGATTGACGGGGGAATGCCTTTCCCGTTGTTAATTTGGGAGTGTCATGAACGGACTGAAATACAAGATCGTCGCAGAGACGAGCGCGCTCGCCGCGAAGTACAGCCAGAAGTTCAGTGGGGATCCTGAGGGCGAGTTGCGCGCTTGGCTCGAGATCGCGGCGCGCCGGGAAGCACTCGTGTACCAGGTATATGGCGAAGCGCAGCGCAAGGTGCGCCTGCCCGACCCGAAGAGTGGGGCGGAGCGCGCGGCCTGGGATACGTTGACGGAGATCTGGCAACAGGAGGCGATACACACGGAGTTTACACGTGCGCGCCTCGCCTCAGGGCTGTTGAGTCTCGGGGGCGGGCCGCTGGCACCCGCGGTGATTCAGGCCATCGGTGCGTTCGAGGGTCAACTGCTGTGCAACCTCACGCCGGCGCGGCCGACCTTGGGCCATGCCCTTTCTCGGCTTGTCGTCATGGCCGGAGCCGTGCTCGCCCCAGGCGCCGTGCCCGAGTTCACTCGGGAACTCGGCGCTATGAACGTGCGCGAGTTCTTCACGCTCGCGGCGACGTTGGAGCTGACTGCGAAGCAGGCCTACCGGCGGATGCACGACTTGTTGAGCTTGCTTCGGGCGAAGCGGGAGGAACCCTCCGTGCAGCTTCAAGGGCTCCAGCGCGAGTTGCATCGCGCGTACGTCGATGAGGATTTCCACGAGAGGGCCTTCTCCCGGATGACCACTTGGATGGACGCCGCCGGACGGTTCAAGCGAGAGTTGAGCGAGCCGGAGTACTTCCAGCAGATATGCGATCTGCTGCCACAGGCGTCCGAGCCCATCCGGGGGACCGAGCCGCGCAGGAATTCGACCTACGTGGTGACGGACGGAGGGATTGGCGCGCTCGCCAGGCGGCACGGCATCGAGCTCGTGGTGGTTCCGGAGGAGTAGTCCATGTTCAACGCGAGCAGTGAATGGTTAGACAGGATGCGGAGTGTCGGTGACCCCGGCGTGGACGAGCTGATCGCCGACCACGTCGCGACCCGGGGCCCGGAGTCGCTGGATCGCTTGCTGCGGGAGTTGTTTCGAACCCAGCGGGTGCCCGAGGCCGATCCATTGGTGCGTAGCTACCTGCCGGCGCTGCCCCGGATTGACCTCGTAGATCGGGACGTGATCGCCAGAGGGCAGCACCTCTTTGGTCTCTATGGACCGGAGGTTCTCATGATCCTGGGCTCCTATTCCCTGCCACTGGCCTACGCCGCGGGCCACGGTGTCCAAGTGGTTTATCGTTCACGCCGGCTGAAGGACGATCCCATCCGCCGTCTCTGCGACACGGCGCAGATGGTCGTAAATGTCATGCAGCCCGGTGAATTGGAGGAGGGAGGGGTGGGTTGGCTCGCGACGCGCAAGGTCCGGCTGATTCATGCGCTCGTGCGACGGCGGGTCCAGTTGGATGCCGCCAACCCCTGGCGCGCTGAGTGGGGGCTGCCGATCAATCAGGAGGATCAGGCTGGAACGTTGCTGACCTTCTCCATCGCTACCCTGCACGGGCTCAGGAGAATGGGGGCGAGGGTGACATCGGCGGAAGCGGACGCGTACATCGCGGCGTGGTCTGCGGTGGGGCGTCTCCTCGGAGTGGAACCCTCGCTTCTGCCCTCGAGCGAGGAGGAGGCGGCCCTCTTGGCGTTGCGGATCGGCGTGCGCCAAGTCCGCCCCACGCCGGAAGGACGTCAACTGACGGCGCAGTTGTTGAACTCAGTGCAGACGCTGTTCCCTGTCCCGGGATATGCCGCGAGCCTTACCCATTTCTTTCTCCAAGATACGGTCTTTGGAAAGAACGTGGCCGCGGCGCTGGAGCTCCCGAAGGCGAACTGGACGAGGTGGGTTGTGACGGTCAGGGCAGCCCAGAAGCGAACGATCCTGCGCTGGCTGGACTGGGTTCCGGGGGCGCGGCGACGTCGCAGTTGGGTGGCCAGACAGTTCGCCCAGCGCATGATTCTCCACAAGCGCCCGGATGCGGATACTCCCTTCGATGTGCCACAGGCCTTCAGGGGTCGTTGGGGCCTGCACGCGGACCGTTAGCGCCGTTGCGTTAGTTTGCTTTGGCACGGGCCGCGCCTCGGCAGACGTCCAGCAACTCCTTCCGGCTGCGGACGCCCAGCTTCGCCTTCGCTCGTCCCAGGAGCACGCGCACCGTTGAATGAGCGATCCCCAATTCGTAGGCGATCAGCTTGTCGTGGTGCCCGAGCTGGGCGTACCCGACGATCTCTTTCTCCCGCTTGCTCAAGAGCGCCGGGCCGGGTGCGGTGGGCTCGTTCTGGCGGGCGACGATGTAGCGCTCGCCGTTCTGCTCGATCTGGTCAACCAGCGACCAGCGCCCGGCCACGAGCGCCTTCCTGATCGCCAGGGATTTCTCCGGGTCCTTTGTCCGGAGGGGCCCCCGCGACTTCTCGAGCATCAGCACCGCGCGCCGCAATAAGTCGCGGGCGTGCTCGCTTCGCGCCTCCCCGGTCGCATCGTGGATCTTGCCGCTGGGGTCGAAGATGGCTTCGGGTTCGGCGTCGGCCCTCCCCGACGGGAGCCCCTTTAGCGCGTGTCGCAAGCGAACGGCTGTGGAGAGGTGAGCGGCGATGCGTCCCCATTGCCGCACCTGTGCCGCCGACGCCCGGGTGAGCCGCGACCGGCCCGCGTGAAATCCACAGCCCCGTCCGGAGGGCTCGGCGGCGGTGATCCATAAGGAGTCGTACATCCCGAACTTCTGGGCGTACTGCTTCATGTGCGGCTCATCCAAGAACCCCCGCCGCATTCCCATCATCTGGCTGCCGGTGATGCAGGGCCCCATGCGGAAGGGCCGTTGGCGGATTTCGGGATCCATGGTCTGGAAGATGGTCGGGTAGATCGCCGCGAGCTTGTCCGGAATGCCCAGATGGCACCGTTGCACCACCTCCGGCAGGCCATCTCCCGGCCGGTAGAACTCGAAGGCGGCCACTCCGAAGCCGTCGTCGAGATGAGGAAGCACCACCTCTGCAAGCCCCGCCAACCACGTGGCGTCCTCCAACTCCACGCGGTAGGCGGCCTCCACGATGCTCAGTAGATCAGCTTTGGCCATGCGACTGCTCCTGGGCAGACCTCAATCATACGACAGTCGGGCGTCGGCGTGGCTTGATCCGCTAGGGTTCCCTCAAGTGGGGGCAGAGCCGAAGAGGGAAGAGGCGAGCGGGCCAGAGGAGACAGCGGAGAGGGTGGGGCCTGAGAAGGAGCGCATGCCGCGAGTGGATGGGGCCGGGCCATTGTGGAGCACCTGGGATTGCCCACGTCGAGGACGAGAGTGGCTCCAGCGTAGCGTGTGCCTGAAGAGGGCTGCGCCCGGCGCACAGCCCTGGCGTCACCCCTCAGCGGCCTTCCTCGCCCCCTCCGCTCCATCCCCCACCCCATCCTGCCTATACGCGAGAGGGGCCGCAGACAGGGGCCGCCCGAGTTGTGCGCCCGGGCAGGGACAGGCCGCGCAGCCCCTTGGGGGAAGCGCTTGCCTATTCCACGAGCCTCGGGTTGCGCTCCAGCTGGAAGAAGAAGGTCGACACCTCTCCTCCCACCGTCACCGCGCGGGTCTGGGTGATGTAGCCCTGCTTCGAGACGACCAGCGTATAGGCGCCGGGCGGGACGTTCGTGAACCGGAAGTAGCCAGAGTCGTTGTCGATCATGGTGCTGTACGCCGTGCCCTCGAGCGTCAGGGTGACGCCCACGGGCGAGCCGTTGTCCGACAGGTAGACGATGCCATCCAGGCTGGGCTCCACGATGACCGGCAGGGTCAACGGCTCCACGACCGTGTCCTCTATCACCGCCAGCACCTTGCTCCGCTCCTCATAGCCGTCCTTCGAGGCCAACAGGAAGTAGGCGCCCGACGTCACCCCTTCGAAGACGAAGCGTCCCTGGGCGTCCGTGGTGGTGCTGAAGGCCGTGTCCTCGAGAATCACCGTGATGCCCTCGTGCGAGGATGCCCCCTCCAGTTGGACGGTGCCGGACACCTTGTGCTTGATGCGCTTGAGGGTGATGGAGACGTCCGTCGTCTCCCCTTGCTTCACCTCCACCTCCAGTTGCTGGACCTCGTAGCCCGGATGGACGGTCACGAGCGTCTGAGAGCCCGCCTTCAAGTTCTTGAGGGTGAAGTGTCCCTGCACGTCCGCGAGGGCGGTGGCCCTCGTGTCGAGGGATTCGACCTCCACGCCCTCGGGCGACGCGCCGTCGTCCAACGTCACAGTGCCGGTTATCGTCCCGGTGCTGACTGCGTCATCGACCTCGTCGTCGGATCCGCAGCCCTGCACGGCAATCACGGCCATCAGGAGCGCCACGAGCGCTCCCCTTCGATTCGTTCGCATGTGTTGTGTCCTTCCCTGGTGGATGCGCCCCGGGGACCGGCGCATGGCCCTTCCACGTGGGAGAACGAAGCCCCACAGTGTTTCGGCCGGCCCCCTGGACGGGGGGGAGCGTCCAGAAATTCACACGCGCTCCCTCAAGAGGGGGCAGAGCCGAAGCGGGAAGAGGCGAGAGGGCCAGAGGAGACAGCGGAGAGGGTGGAGCCTGAGACGGAGCGCACGCCGCCATGGCGAACCAGAGAAGAAGACGCGGCTCGCGATGGAGGCGAAGCTCAGTTCAGTGCACCGCTGCGTACCGCCGCGATGCGGTCCACCAGATGCCGGGCATCTTGCGCCACGCCGGAAAAGCGCCCGGAGCCCCAGGTGTGCAGCCAGGGCAGGCCGAGGAAGTACAGACCGGGCATGGCGGTGACGCCGCGCACGTGGCTCGGCTGACCGCGGCCGTTGAATACCGGCAGGTCGATCCAGGTGAAGTCCGGGCGGAAACCAATGCACCAGATGACCGCGGCGAGGCCATCGACTGGCAAGGTGGTGCGCTCCTCGGACGGCCGCCAGACCGGCTGGTAGACCGAACCCGGCGGTGCCGAGATGCCGCGTTCCTGGATGTACTTGTCGATGCTGGCGTTGATTCGGTTGTAGACGGCGTCGGCGTTGTCCAGGTTGGCGGCCAGGTCTGGCGCGAAACGCAGTGTTCCACCCTCCAGCCCCTCCAGCCGCCCATGGAGTTGCATTCCTTGCATGGCGAACACGCGCAGGTCGATGTCGCGCCCGCCATCC
Organism: Archangium minus; assembly: GCF_044360475.1. NCBI lineage: Bacteria > Pseudomonadati > Myxococcota > Myxococcia > Myxococcales > Archangiaceae > Archangium > Archangium minus. The sequence goes on along the minus strand of NZ_CP043494.1, from coordinate 9,145,511 downwards.
CGCCCTGTGACATAGTGATTGGTATTGTCGCGCACTCCCTCGCGCAAGGGGTGCTTGTCCACGCTGATGGCGTAGTAACCCATGTCCTCCAGCCAGGCGACCACGTCCCTGCCGCGGTAGAAGCGCGCACAGCGAGGTGCCTCACCCACTGCCAGATGGACCTGGCGGCCAGCCAGGTGCAGATCCTCGGCGATCTGTGCGCCGGATTGCCCGGAGCCCACCACCAGCACGGGACCCGCCGGCAGGCTCTGGGGATTGCGGTACTGCGCGGAATGCAGTTGGTGGATGGACGGCGGCAGTCGCTCAGCGAAGCGCGGGATGAGCGGTGTGTGGTAGCCGCCGGTGGCGACGATGACCTGATCGGCGCTGAGCTCCCCGGCGCTGGTCATCACCTGATAGCCTCCTTCGGCGCGCGCGGCGAGCCGCTGCACCGTGACGCCTTCGCGGGCCGGTGGCCGCACCGTCGCGATGAAGCCGTCCAGGTAGGCGATGACCTCGTCCTTTTTCATGAAGCCATGTGGATCAGCACCCCGGTAGGGAGCACCGGGTAGTGCACACTGCCAGTTGGGGGTGACCAGGGTAAAACTGTCCCAGCGCTGCTCGCGCCAGGTATGGGTGAGGGTGCGGCTCTCCAGGACCAGGTGGTTGATGTCTCGCTGCTGGAGGTAATAGCTGGCGGACAGACCGGCCTGCCCGCCACCGATGACGATGACGTTGTGATGGGACATGGGATGATCCTTTGGGGCGAGGCCTCGCAGTCGTGTCAGACCTGATCGGCGCCGTGGGTGTGCAGGTCGAGCACCTCGACGCGGGCTTTGCGGGCCGGGTATTGGCGGGCCAGCACGCGGAGGTGGGCGAGGCTGTCCATCGCCGAGCTGCAGTAGAATCCGCGGACCTGCTTGACGCGCTCGGACGCCGCGTTGAACGCGGTTTCGGCGCGGGAGAGGAAGTCCGCCAGCGGGTAGCTGTGGCCGGCCTTGAAGTGCTCGTAGACGATCGTGGAAGGAGAGTAGATGGTGCTTTCCTGGCCATCAGGCCAGCGCAGCTTGATGTTCACGGCGGGCATTTCAGTGATCCTCGGGCAGGGGCGGGCAAGCGAAGCCGGTGAAGGGCCTCTCCCGCAGGTTCCAAAATTCAGCGCGTTGGCCGGAGTGCTCGACCACCAGTCGTGCGCTGGCATCGAGTTGGCCGATGGCGGCGCAGTGCACGCCCTCGGCGGCGAAGGTGGCCTCCACGTATGGCCAATCCGCGGCGTCCAGGGTCATCAGGAAGCCGTAGCTCGGGAAGACTTGCAGCCAGCGCTCCAATGGGGCTCCGGCCGGACATGGCAGGGCGTCGAGATCGATCCGGGCGCCACAGCCGGTGGGTTCCAGCAGCATCAGCAGGGTGCCGAGGATGCCGGCGTTGCTGATGTCCTTGGCGGCGCGCAGGCGGCCGGCCTCGGCGAGGGTCGGCAGCAGTTCCAGTCTGGCCCGCAGGCGCTCGTCCGGCACCCCTTCGAAGGCCTTCCAGTAGGGCGCATCGCCATGCCAGTGGCCATCGAGGTCGACGGCCATCGCCAGCAACTGGCCGGGTGCCGCGTGGAGGGTCGAGAGCAGCGTTCGCGCCCAGCCCGTGATCGCCACGGCGAGGCAGACCGGATGGCCCGGTGCCTGGTGGGTGTGGCCGCCAGCGAGGCGCACGCCGTAGGCGGCACAGGCTGCTTCCATTCCGGCGAGCAGTTGCTCTGCGGCGGCCGCGTCGTGGTGCCAGTAGGCATTGACTACCGCCTGGGCACGGCCACCCATGGCGGCGATGTCGCTGACGTTGGCCATCACGGCGGACCAGCCCGCGAACCAGGGGGCCTGCTCCACGAAGGCGGGCAACATGCCTTCCATGGCGAGGAGCTGGTATCCGTCGCCACAGCGGAACGCGGCGGTATCGTCCCCCGGTTGCATGTAGCGCTCCTCCCCCTTCCCGGGCGGGCCGACGAGGCGCCGGGCCGGATGCTGGAGGGCCTGTTTGGCGCGCATCGCCGGCGTCTCGCGCAGACGCGCCAGCAGCGTGGCGAGCTCAGCCATGACGGTGCTCCTCGCGGGACGATGAGCCGCTCTGCCGTGGCAGGATGGGGTAGCGCTCCAGCTCCGCCTGCATCAGGACGTGAGGCTGGCCGAGCAGCTCCATGCGTTCCAGGCTGCGCCAGTGCAAGCGCTGGAACCAGGTCTCGTTGGCCGCTTGCACGGTGGCGCGGAAGGTATGGCAGCCGAGGTCCTTGGCCCGTGCCACCGCTTCGTTCACCAGTGCCTGGCCGATCTGCGCATGGCGGCGGTAGTCCCGCGCCACGCAGAGCCTGCCGCCGTACCAGAGGCCGTCTTTGTCCTCGTAGATGCGCACCGCGCCGACCACCCGGTCGGCCATGCCGCAGGCGTGGGCCACGGCGATGATGGGGATGGCCTGGAAATCCCGGGTGTCGCGGTCCTGTTCCAGCAGTCGCTGCTCACCGACGAAGACCGCGCGGCGCAGGGCATAATAATCGGCGCGTTCCCAGGCCTCGCTGGCGGGTTTGATCCGCAGGTCGTCGGCGCGCCAGGGCTCGAAGGTATCTGCCACCAGAGCGAAGGAGGCACTCATCACTCATACCCCTTGAGCGCCGAGCAGGCCCCGCATTTCGCGCAGCCGGCCTTGATGCGTTCCGAGTGCAGTCCGTGACGGCGCAGGCTGACGCCCAGACGTGAGTAGAGCCGCTGCATGAACGCGCTGTCGGGCTTGGGGTGGTGGGCGAGCGGGGTGCCATCGATGGGGACGAACGGCACCACGAAGGGATACACCCCGAGCGCGGCCAGACGCTCGCCCATGGCGGCGATGGCGTCTTCGCTGTCGCCCAGGCCGGCGAGGATGTAGGTGCTCACCTGGCCGCGACCGAAGACCGAGACGGCGGCCGCGAAGGCATCGAAGTAACGCGTCAGCGGCACTCCGGCCTTGCCCGGCATGATCCGCTGGCGGACCTCGTCGGTGACCGCCTCCAGATGCATGCCGAGCGACACCACGCCGCTGTCCGCCAGACGTTGGAACCACGCATTGTCGTCCGGCGGCTCGCATTGAGCCTGGATCGGCAGGTTCACCGCGGCAGTTACCGCGGCGGCGGATTCACAGAGGATGGCGGCGCCGCGATCCGGGGTCTGGGGTGTGCCGGTGGTCATCACCATGTGCTTGACGCCGTCCAGTTCCACCGCCGCCCGGGCCACTTCGGCGAGCTGGGCCGGGCGCTTGCGGGCGATGGTCTTGCCGGCGGCCAGCGATTGGCCGATGGCGCAGAACTGACAGGCGGTGGCGGCCTCGTTCATGCGGATGCAGTGCTGGAGCACCGTGGTGGCCAGCACGTCGCGGCTGTGCAGGGTGGCGAGCTTCCAGTAGGGAGTGCCGTCGGCGGTCGTGAGGCCGTAGAAGCGTGGTACCCCCGGCAGTTGCACCTCGCCCACTGGAAGGCCCTCGCGGAAGATCAGCGCCTGCGTGCCGCTTTCGTCGGGCACGGCGGAGTAGGGCGAGTCCAGCGAGGCGCGGTTGAGCATTGGCACCATGGCCGTGCGCTCGCCCAGGCTGAGTGCCTTGTGATCAGAAGGCCCGGCGCCACCCTTGCGAGACAGGCCGTCGGCGCCCTGCCAGCGGACGCCATGGCATTGCAGCTCGACGAGCAGGTCGTTGGCCGGCAGTGGCTCGACCGGAAGGGTTTCACCGACGGACATGGTTGGCCTCCTCGAGGGGCTCGCGGCGTTCCTGGACGTGCGCGGTGGCTCGGCGGTCAATCAGCAGGCTGAGCAGCTCCGGACGGCTGTAGTGGCCGACCGAGTCCATCATGCGTTTGCGCTTGTCGATCAGCGTGAGATCGAGATCGGCGATCACCACCCCTTCGCCGCCGCGCAGTGGTTCGCCGAGGAGCTTGCCTTCCGGTGAGACGATGGCGGTGAAGCAGCCACCGGAGATGGGTCCAATCGCGCAACCGGTGTCCTCCATGAGCCGCGCCTGTTGTTCCGGGCTGAGCCATGCGGTGGCGTTGACCACGAAGCAGCCGGATTCCAGCGCGTGGTGGCGGATGGTGACCGCGATCTGCTCGGCGAAGATCTCTCCCACCAGCGAGCCGGGGAACATCGCCGCGTGGATCTGCTCGCCATCGGCCATCAGCGCGTAGCGTGCTAGCGGGTTGTAGTGTTCCCAGCAGGCCAGAGAGCCGATCCGGCCGACGCGACTGTCCACCGCGCACAGGCCAGAGCCGTCGCCTTGGCCCCAGACCATGCGCTCATGGTAGGTCGGGGTGATCTTGCGGCGGCGCTGGATGAGTCGGCCGTCGGCATCGAACAGCAATTGGGCATTGTACAGGGTGCCGCCGTCGCGCTCGTTGACGCCCAGTGACACCACCATGCCCGCCTCGCGACAGGCCTCGCCGATGCGCTCGGTGACGGCGGAAGGCACGCTCACCGACTCGTTCATCAGGCGCAGGTGTTCCTTGCCCATGGCCAGAGGGGCCTGGACGTAGGAGAAGTAGGGGTAGTAAGGCACCACGGTTTCGGGAAAGACCGCGAACTGCACGCCGTCTCGGCCCAGTTCGAGGATCTGCGCGCAGATCTTCGCGACAGTGGCTTCACGGCTGTAGAGCACCGGGCTGAGCTGCACGGCGGCGGCACGAATGCTGGACATGGCGGAAGGTCCTTGCTGGAAATGGCGGCCCCCCTCCCGCGTCGCGGGAGGGGGGTGGAAGGAAGCTCAGGTCGTCCAGGTGTCGATGATCAGCGCGCCTTCGCGGCGCATCAGCAGGCGCAGGTCCATCACGTCCAGCGGATTGATCGGGCGAATGCCCTCGATCAACGCCTTCTCGGTCTGTCCGTAGAGCGCCTGCAGGGCGAAGCGGCACGCATACACCTCGCCGCCTTCCTTCATGAAGGCCTTGAGCTGGTTGTTCACCGCCATGTGCCCCGGGAAGGCCTCCGCGCCCAGTGTCGGAAAGCCCCGCTGTACGCCCAGCTGCACGCCGGGGCCGTACAGCAGCACCTTGGTGTCGAAGCCCTTGCGCAACAGGCGCTTGGCCTGGAGCACGTTGACCAGGGCAATGGAGCCTTCAAAGGCGATGGTGTGGAAGGTGATCAAGGCTTTTTCGCCGGCCTTGGCCTTGACGTCCTCGAAGACCTTCTCCTCGTAGTTGACGAGGAAATCGCCATCCTTATAGGCGGGAATATCAACGCTTGGCATTGCAATGTCTCCAGCGGTTGTGGCGCGCGCCGGATCCGGCGGCTCCAGGGGTTCGGTGGAGGTGATTGCGAGGGACGTGCCAGGACGGCCGGCTGCCCTCTTTCCGGGGAGTATCCTCCTGGAATCAATGCGTTGGACCGTCCGGGCGGAGGTTCACGTCCCGCCCCGGCACTACGAAAAGCCGTATATTTACGAGATTTCGTAGTGTTTTATACGAACTCCCGTAGGTGTGTACGAATGGATGAGCTCGACTACATCTCTGGCGGTACCCAGCTCGTGTATTCCGCTCGGCACATGGCCTTCGAACATTGCAGCGAGGCCATTGTGGTGCTCAATCCCCAGGCAGACCGCTTCGAGGATCTCAACGTTGCCGCCAGCCACCTGCTCGGCTATACGCGCCTGGAGTTGCTGACCCTGCCGGCAACGGAAATCCTTGGTCACCCATTGCCGGACCTGGTGGCCTTCACCCAGTCAGCCATGGAGCACGGCAGTGCCTGGAGCGACCGCTTCACCTGCCGGCGGGGGGATGGTGAGTACCTGCAGGTGGAGGTCTCCGCGATCCCTATTGCTTTCAAGGGCCGGCCACTCCTGGTGCTGACTCTGCGTGGCCATCGCCGCGAACGCTTCCATCAGGACAATGCACAGACCGAACAGGCCATGCGCGGCGGGCTCATCGAGTGGCGCGATGTCTTCAAGCTGTTCCAGGAGAACGAGCGTGGCAATCAGCTGTTGCTCAGCGCGGTGGGCGACGGAATCTACAGCATCGACAGCCAGGGTCTGGCCACGTTCGTCAACCCGGCTGCGGCGCGCATGTTCGGCTGGAGTGTGGAGGAGATGCTCGGCAAGAACGTCCACCTCATGCATCACCACAGCCACACCGATGGCCGCCCCTATTCCGTGGAGGATTGCCCCATCTACCAGGCGGTCCGCGATGGACGGGTCCACGAGGGCCGCCAGGAGGTGTTCTGGCGCCGCGACGGCAGTGCCTTTCCGGTGGAGTTCACCAGTACCCCGGTGATCGTGGACGACGGGATCATCGGCGCGGTGGTGGTGTTCCGCGACATCACCGAGCGGCGTAACACCGAACTGCAGCTCCAAAAGGCCCTGGCCGAGCTGCGGGCGCTCAAGGAGCGATTGGAAGAGCAGAACGCCTATCTGCAGGAGGAGATCAGTACCGAGCACCAGTACCGCGACATCGTCGGCCGCAGTGCACCGATCATGAAGATCATCCATCAGATAGACGTGGTGGGTCCCACCGATGCCAACGTGCTGATTCATGGCGAGTCCGGCACGGGCAAGGAGCTGATCGCCCGGGCCATCCATCAGGCCAGCCAGCGCCGCGACCATCCGCTGATCCGGGTGAACTGCGCGGCGGTCCCCGCCGAGCTGTTCGAGAGCGAGTTCTTCGGCCATCTGCGCGGCGCCTTCACCGGGGCGGTACGCGACCGCATCGGCCGCTTCGAGCTGGCCGACGGTGGCACCCTGTTTCTCGATGAGATCGGCGAAATCCCCCTGGAGTTGCAGAGCAAGCTGCTGCGGGTGCTCCAGGAAGGCCAGTTCGAGCGGGTCGGCGAGGAGCGTACCCGGAGCGTGAACGTGCGCATCATCGCCGCGACCAATCGTGACCTGCGCGCCGAAGTGGCGGCCAGGCGATTCCGCGAGGATCTGTTCTTCCGCCTCAACGTCTTCCCCATCCATTCACCGAGTCTGCGCGAGCGTCGCTCGGACATTCCCTTGCTGGCGGTGCATTTCATCGAGCAGATCGGTGCGCGGCTGAAACTGCCGGGGCGGCGGCTGAGCAAGGGCGACATGGCGAGGCTGCAAGGTTACGACTGGCCAGGCAACATTCGAGAGTTGCAGAACGTCATCGAGCGGGCGTTGATCACCTCGCGGGGCAAGGAGCTGAACATCGACCTGCCCGTGATTGGTGCCCAGGTCCACCAGGAACCGGCGGAGCCCCGGCGGATCCTCACCGAGGCTCAGCTCCGCGAACTCGAACGCGACAACCTGCGTGCGGCGCTGGAAGCCTGTGGTGGCAAGCAGTTTGGGAAGGGGGGCGCCGCCGAGCTGCTGGGTATCAAGCCCACCACCCTGGCGTCACGATTGAAAAAGCTGAGCGTGGTCAGCTGAACGCTGGATTCGTGAGCCTGCCCAGGCGTGGTGGCTCCTTATGATGGTTGGAGTTGACGCGTCCGCTCCGGCTCGCTGACGCGTCAACTCCGGCGCGTGACACGTCAATCTCAACCTGTCACCTCACCTCCTGGAAGGATCGCCGGACGAGGGGCGGCCTACGGACGGGCCGTCCCTTTTTCTCGTCGTCGCCTCCGACGTTGCTGCACGGGGGCTCGGACCTGGGATAGCTTGTGAAGCCCCATTCACCTGGAGTCTGTATGCGCAACTGGATGAAGCAGCTCGGTACAGGTCTCGGCCTCTTCTTCACCGTGGGTACCGCGTCGACGGCCCTCGCCTACCCTCCGCAGTGCATCGATGTCTGCTCGTGCATCAGCAGCTGTGCCGCGCCTTGCTACGAGGGCACCTCCTACCGGACCACCTGTGGGGAGTGGCTCTGCGTGGATTACTGTCGGGCCACCTCTCCCCAGGCCTCTGTCTCCTCCACCCAGGAGCAGCAGGACGCCCAGGAGCAGCAGGACGCCTCCGAGGACGTCTGCAGCGAGCAGGCTCAGCACTCTACTTCCATGAAGAGCTGAGTCCACGCCTCACACGAGGCCTGCTCGGACCTTCATGCTGCTCGAGGTGTGAGCGCCAGCTTTTTGAGCAGGCTTCTCTGCGTCGACGGCGACCGCCAGGCAAAGTCGCCTGGCAGGCCGAGACGCAGCGCCGCCAGCCAGGCGGGAGCGTTGCGGTCGCGCCAGTGGTCAGCGAGCCGGCCGGCGGAGGTCAGCGCCAGACGGTCGATCGCGGTCAGGTCCCATTCCTTCCCGAGCTCCAGTCTCTTCCGGACCACCGGCGGGAGGAGCGCGACCGCGCCGCGAGCCATCGCGCGGTGCAGGAAGCGCGGCATGGACGGCGCCGCACGGCCCGATTCGATGATGTTCAGGAACTCAAGGTTGATCGGGTGCGGCTCGAAACCTGGCAGCAGCCCTTCCATCATCGCGACGAACTCGGCTTCCGACCCAACGCTCTGCGTGACGCCGTAGAGCTCGGCGATCGGCTTGCCGTCCGCGAAGAAGCGCACCTGCTCCTCCGGCGAGAGCGGACGAACGAAGGTGTGGTAGGCCTTGAAGAAGCCATAGGCCGCGGTCGCGAAGACCCAATTGAGCAGCACTGGGTCGAGTGCACGGTACGACTGGCCATTGGGGGTCTCACCCGACACGCGCGCGTGCATCTTCGTGACGCCGGCGATCACCTTGCGCGCCACCGAGGCGGGACCATACACCCCCACCATCGCCGCGACCCCGGTCCGTCGCGAGCGTCCGATCGGATCCACCTTGTAGACCGAGTGGTCCCAGACTCCGCTGCGGATCCGCGGGTCGGCGAACTCGAGCAGCACGGCTGCCACCCCGCCGATGCTCATGGCGATTGGGTTGCGGTAGACCCGCCACTGCACTGAGTCCGGCGGGACCAACGACGGCTCTCCGGCGGGGGAGAGATAGTCGATCTTCCACTCGCGTGCGGCCGCCCGCTTCGCTGCTTGCGTAGTCGCTGCTTCGCGCTCAGCCGGTACCGACTCGGGTAAAGCCATATCGTCACCCCTATCAGTTGATATATTTCGTATATCAGGTGATAGGCTCCGCTGCAACAGCCCTCCCTGCCTATATGACGGACCATGAGCCTCGAGACCAAAAGCCGCCTGACGCCGACGGAGATGACCCGGGCCCGGATCCTTGAGGCGGGCATGCGCTGTTTTGCGCGTGAGGGCTTCGCGGGCGCCACCACCCGGATGATTGCCGCCGAGGCGGGGGTCACGCTCCCGGTGATCGCCTACCACTTCGGCAACAAGGAGGGGCTGCACCGCGCTTGCGCGCAGGAGATCATCGAGCAGTACAGCCGCCGGCTGTTGCCGCTGGTGAGCGCCGCTCGCGAGGCCGCGAACAAGGGGTCACTCTCGGCCACGGAAGCGCGGGACTGGCTGGACCGTATCCTCGACGCGCTCGTCGAGGCGATCACCGCCGATGCCGAGCAACGGCTCACCACCGATTTCGTGCTGCGCGAGATGAGCGAGCAGGGCCCGGGCTATGCGTTGCTGTTCGAGGGGCTGTGGAGCCCCGGCATCGGTCTGGTCGCCGACCTGCTGGCCATCGCGCGCAAGCTCCGCCCCGGGAGGGAGGAGGAGCGCGCGGGCGCGGTGATGCTGCTTGCCTCACTCTCCGCCTTCACGACGATAGAGCCCGTGGCGCTCGCTGTCCTCGGGTGGGAGCGGCTTGACGGGACCCGCCGCGAGACCGTGACGGCCCTCGCGAAGCGCCTGCTGGACGGTCTCGTCGGGCGCTGACGCCACGAGTCAAGTCGCTGGCCACGGGGGTGCACCTCACAGGGCGAGGACTTGCAACGCGGAATCAGTCAGTGAAAGGCTTTGTCCGCTTCCTTCATCCGCCACCGGCGTATTGATGCTCCCCACCGCTTCCTGGTCGAGCCGGCTCGTCCTGGCTCTGCTCACGCTCCATCTCTCGAGCGCGTGTAAACCGAATCCTCCACCGCCGCCCGCCTCGGATACGACGCCTCCGTCGAGCCGGGCTACTCCGAATGGAGGAACCTTCAAGGAGAACATCTCCGTGACGCTGCTCTGCGATGACGGCGCGGGCAGCGGCTGCGACGCCACGTACTACACCACCGATGGCTCCACGCCCTCCGCGAGCTCGCCGCGCTACAGCGAGCCCCTCACCCTCACTACCCACACCACGCTGAAGTTCTTCTCCGTGGACAAGGCCGGCAACACCGAGCCCGCGCAGACGGCGGCCTACATCTTCCCGACGTCGATTCCATCGGTGTCCGCCTCGCCCGCGGGCGGCATCTACCGCACCGCGCGGGAGGTCACCCTCACCTGTACCGACACTGCCTCGGGCAGCGGGTGCGCCTCCATCCTCTACACCACCGATGGCAGTGTGCCGGACACGGGCTCGGCCACGTACACCGCGCCGCTCACCTTCTCCTCCAACACCACCCTCAAATTCGTGGGGGTGGGCCCGTTTGGCAACAAGAGCGCAGTGCAGACGGAGGTGTACCTCTTCGACACGAGCGCGCCCACCACCACGGCCACCCCGGCGGGCGGCACGTATCACTCCCAGCAAAGCATCACCTTGACCTGTGCCGACTCCGGCGGCAGTGAGTGCGCGGCCACGTACTACACACTCGACGGCAGCACGCCCACCACGAGCTCGACGCGCTACACCGGAGCCCCCATCTCCTTCACCGGCTACGTCACGCTGCGATTCTTCTCCGTGGACAACGCCAACAATGCGGAGAGCCCGAAGAGCGAGCCCTACGTCATCTCCACTCCGGCCAACACCTCGGCGCAGATCGCCACCATCCGCTCCAGGCCGGACGGGGCCATCAGCGACCCCATCGAAGGGGCGCTCGTCACCTACACGAAGCCAGTCACGGGGGCCGATCCGGCGGGCTTCTTCCTCCAGTCGGAGAAGAACGGTCCTGCGATCTTCGTCGCGGCCGACTTCGCCCGCCTGGGCGTCGAGGCGGGCGACCGCATGACACTCCGCGCCATCGAGAAGACGATGTTCAACGGGATGGTTCAGATCTCCAAGTTCGACAACTGGATCTTCTACAAGACAAGGACGCCGGTGGAGTTCCTCCTCAACGACGTGAGCGGCATCGACCTCGTGACGAAGCTGAACGACTACGAGAGCGAGCTCATCTCCATCACCGGCACCGTGACCAGCCCTCTCGCCTCGGCCGGAAGCGGCAACGTCGCGGCGAACTTCGTGACCCTGGGCAACCCCGCCAGCGATCCCAACCTCAAGCTGCGCCTGCCCACCCGGGTGGCGGACGCGCTCGACGTGACGCAAGACTGCTCCGTCACCACGAAGGCGCCCCTGTGGCGGTTCAACACGCAGGCCCAGCCATCCGCCTGGGTGGACAGCGATCTCACCATCCTGTCGTGCCCCGGTCCCAAGGTGATGGGTGCCGTGGCGGGTGGCAGCACGAGCGTGACGGTGAGCTTCGACCGGAAGCTCGACCCTGACAGCGTGCTCGCCGACGGCAGCCAGTTCACCTTCGACAACGGCCTGGTGGCTTCGGCCGCCATCGTCTCGGGCCGCCTGGTCCAGCTCACCACCTCCACGCAGGCGCCAAACACGGTCTATACGGTGACGGTGGCCTCCGGCGTGAAGGACACCCGGGGCAGTGACCTCCAGACGGCGGCCCATCGCGCCACCTTCACCACCGGGGCGGGCATCACGCCCGCCGTGCTGAGGCTCACCGAGGTCGCCCCTGGTATCAACCTTGGAAAGGATCTGGTGGAGTTGCTCGTGGTGCAGGGAGGCACCGTGGACAAGTTCACCCTGATGCAGGGCGCGAGCACCATCCTGGCCACCTTCCCGAATGTGTTGGTGTCCACGGGTGACATCATCGTCGTCCACCTCAAGCCCACTACGGCTCCCGTTGACGCGCCCGCCTCCGAAACCAGCAGCAAGAGCGAGTTCGCTCAAAGCGTCTACGGCGCCAACTACGACAGCGCCTGGGACTTCCTCGGGGGCCCCATCAACGAGATTGGCTACTCCCAGCGCGTGCTGCGCGTGCGCGACGCCACGGGTGTCACTCAGGATGGCGCGTCCTTCTACCGGCCACCGGGCGGCGGTGGTGGTGGTGTCACCAGTGACTTCTACGCACAGCTCCAGTCACTCCAGGACGAGGGGCACTGGCTGCCGGTCAACTGCGGTGGAGTCCCCTGCTCCGGCACATCCACCCCCACGGGAGCGGAGGTATCCGTCGACTGGGCCAACCTCCCGACCACCAAGAACATCACGGTCCGCCGCGTGTTCGCGATGGACAACAACACGGCCACTGACTGGGCCGTGGGGGCTTCCTCGTTCAGGTTGCCCAACCCGTAATCCGCGGTAACCACGGGGCGGGGCCGGACACTCCGGCTCCTCCCCCGTTCCTGGGGTTCAGGATGGCGCACACCCTGCTGCAGGGAAGGGAGGGATGGTGTCCGCGGGGAAGGTGTCAAAGGATTCGTTCTGAGGGCCTTCAACAAATCGTCTGACATCTGCCCGGAGACAGCCTCGGCATTGTGGGGCCAACTTCACCCTTACACGGGATACTAGGGATGCCGCGAATCTACAAACCGGGCTCGTTCTTGAGAATCCCCCTTACCGATGGTTCTTTCGGTTACGGCAGAGTGCTCAAACTGCCGCATGATGCCTATTACGATTACAGGACCGATACTCCAGATTCAGATCTGGATCGGATTGCCTCTAAGAGGGTGTTGAACAGAGGCGGTCAGGCAAGCCGGCGTAGCATGAGCTTTATCATGCCCAGGTGGATGAAAGCTTCGGAAGACTCCTCCTTGCGCTAAATGAAGCGCCCGCTGCCGGACGGTACGACGCACCTGCTCTTCACCGGGCTGGAACTTTTACGGCGTGTGGCGTCCCTGGTGCCTCCGCCTCGGGCAAACCTCACAAGGTTCCACGGCGTCTTCGCTCCAGGCGCGCGACTGCGGCCATTTCTGGACCCCCAAGCAGGAGAGGAGGAGGCGAGCGTGGAGCCCCAGGCAGCTGCGAGGCAGGAAAAGAGGAAGGAGGGGAGGGCGCGAGTGGACTGGGCAGGGCGACGACGAAGGACCTTCGCGGTGGAGGTGTTGGCCTGAGTGAGGAGTGGAGGCAGGCGGAGAGTGCTGGCGTACGTGAAGGAAGCGGGAGGGTGAGAGCGATTGTGGAGCACCTGGGCCTGCCCAGGGCAGGTGCGAGGCTGGCCCCGGCGCGAGGGTCCCCCCAGGCCGCGTGGTGTTGAGGCTGACGCCTCCCCAGAGGCAAAAGGCCCAGTCACCTACCGCGCACCCCATGCAAGCGCGGCCTGGGCAGTCGTGTACCTCAAGGGGCTGCGCGGCCTGTCCACCCGCTTGGCTCACTGCCCGGGCGGCCCCTGTCAGCGGTCCTCCTCGGCACCTGCGCTCCAGCCCTCTCCCTCCACATGGCCTCTATCCCGCCTATACGCTCATCGGGATGATCTGCGCCACGATGATCTTCATGTTGGGATTGTTGGCCCGCATTTGGCCGACGAGTTTCGTGATCGCATCGAGCTTGGCCTGCAGCGGGATGTAGCCGCCCCACATGTCGTTCGTCCCCAAATGCATGAGGACGATGTCCGGACGGGCCGCGCTCAGCCAGGGCGGCAATTGATTGTTATCGGCAATACCCGTCGCGGAGAAACCGCCGTGCCCTTCGTGGTCAAAGTCGTACGAGAACCCCGCGTTACAACCGCCGCCGTCGGACACGGTGCCGACAAAATCGATGTTCGTGTATCCGGCCGTTTGTAACTGATTCCAGAGGAAGGCGCGCCAGCATCCGGGCCCGGCGGTAATGGAGTCACCGAGCGGCATGATTCGCACGGGTGCCGCCGCCGCAGGTGACGTCATCCCGAAGGCGAGTACCGCAAGTAACAAGGTCAGCGGACTGTATAGCGTCGATTTGCGAAACATTGGAACCTCCTCGTGTACATCTGCGTATGTAGTGGCTGGCGGAGTGCACCTGCTCACAGGGGTGGATGTGCAGAATCTCTGGATGCCTAGGGGCTACAAGAGTCGCGAGGCAAACCCCGAGCGCTCCGCTCCTGCGGTGCACCTCTTCGAACAACTCTTTGAATCCATACCATGTTCTTCGAATAGCTGTCAGCCAAATCAGAATTATCAGCATAAATTACCTTCCAAGATCAATCTTGAATTAACAGCATCTCTGCTTGCTCTTGGTACGAAGAAAGTGAGAGCGATGACGCGGTGCAAGCACAGGGAGCGGCGCTGATGAGTTGCATCGAGTGTAGCCGTGCGTGTGCAGGCGATGGCGCGCTGCGCACATGCGGCAGGGGGCGAGTTCCCTGCACGGCGGCGCGTGCCCCCCTGCCGGCCGCCCCCTCATCTCTTGGACATTCGTCTCCCGGCGGCGCACCTCGTGTCCATGGGACCAGGTTGGTGGAAGAGCAGCTCGAGGCCTTTCGAGCGCTCATCGAGCACGCGGCCGAGAATGAAGACGTCACCGCTGCCCTCGAGGCGCTCTTTCGCGGAGTCGTCGAACTCGTCGTTCACCGGCCGCTGGTGGCGAAGGTGCTCGCCGGATCGGAGGACGAATTCCGCGCGATGGAAGCGAAGGTCGAAACCGTCGTCGCACGCGCGAAGAAGGCGAAGGTGATCAGACCTGATGCGGGAGTGAGTGATTTCAGGCGGCTGGTCTGCGGCATCGAACTCGCGGCGCGGGTGGGTCCGCAGCCAAGAGCGGCCGCGCAGCGCTACGTGGAGATCGTTCTCGCCGACATCCGCCCGTGAAGGGCTCGTGGCGGCCTACCGGGCCACGGATGGCGGCAACCAGCGGCCGGTCAACCGCAGGTAGCAGCAGACGAGCAGCACCAGCAGCAGGGCGATGCCCGTGCCGTTGAGGCCCTGGGACACCGCGGTGCCCACCACCATGCCGCCGAGTCCCAGGGGCTTCATCAAGAAGGTCACCAGCGCCCCCACCATGCCCATGCTCACGAGGATGAGGGTGAGGATGAGCAGCAGGAGGAACAAGTTGCCGCGGTGGCCCTGTGTATGAGTCCACGAGAAGGACACGGACTCGAGGGGGCTGACGGGCTGGAGCACCGTGGCGGGGAGTGTCAGGGCCAGGGCCACGGCGAGGAAGATGCCTGGCGCCAGGCAGAGCAAGAAGCCCACGCCCAGGACGATGCTGAGTAACAGGCTCGTGCCGAAGACAGGCAGGGCCCGGCGGAGCGCCGCGCTCACCAGGTCGCCGAATGGGCGGCGCGGGCCCTCCAGCGCATCTCCGGTGAAGCGGATGAAGAGCGCAGATGCCAGGGCCGAGAAGATGCTTCCGCCCAGCATGACGGCCAGCCATGAGGATAGCCGCTCGGACATGAATGGCACGATCTGCCCGGCCTCGAGGGCCTCCTGCATGTCCATGTTGAAGGGCAACTCGGCCAGGCCGAAGAGCACGTGGAAGCCGGCGAACACCGCGATGGGCGCCGGGTAGCGCACGAGGAACCCGAAGGTATCGCTCAACACCTCGCCCACGGGCTGGCCCGGCGTGGCGTAGCGCGCCCCGCAGGAGACGCACCACGTGCCCGCCGCCTGGGGGCTCCGGCAGGCTTCACACGCGAACGAGCCACAGCGGGCACAGGTGAAGGTGGCGGGGGCGGGGTGATTCGCGCACGGGAGCGACGGAGTCTCCATGGCGGTCGTCCTATCTCAGCCGCGAGGCGTATAGGAGGGAGGGGGCCTTGGAGGGTGAGGCAGAGGTCGCCATCCTTACACCTGGCGACCTGACCTCCGCACGGCTCGGCCCTACTTCCGCCAGGCCGACACCGAGGCCCGGGCGAAGTCGGCGAGATCCCTCGGAGGCTGCCCCGTCACCTGCTCGACGGTGGCGGTCGTCCGATCCTCCGCCCCGCGGGCGATGGCGCCATCCATGGACGCCAGCAGCGCGGCGTAGTCCTGCCTCAGCCCCAGGCGGCTCCAGCGCTCGGCGAGCGCCTCCTCCGACAGGTTGACGTGGCGCACGGGCCGCCCCAGCGCGTCACCAATGATGGCCGCCGCTTCCCCGTAGCTCGACGCGCTCCACGCCGTCCAGCGCGCGCGCGTGACCCTCCGGTTGGTTCCAGTCGAAGCGCACGCCCTCGACTCCCTTGGGGGCGCTCCCCGAGGGCTGGCCAGCCGCACCGGCCAACCCAGCTCCTTCAGCCGCCGCACCACGCGGCCACTCGTCTTGCCCGTACCACCCGTCACGAGCATCCCAGGCTTGCTCATGGTCAACCCTCCTTGAGGATGTCCATGGCCCGCAGCATGATCAGCGGATTCCAGTAGTCGCGGTACTTCACGATCCGCCCATCCCGGAACTCGACCACCGAGATGTACTTCTGGTTGTACGGCTTGCCGGTGGCCACGGCCTGCCCCTCGCAGGAGAACTCCGCGACGAGCACCCGCGCATCCTGCGACTGATGGAAGACCGGCTCGCTGAGGCGGTCGATGCGCAGCATCTCGGGGAAGCGCCGCATGTACTCGCGGATGGCCGCCTTGCTGTCGAGCCGCTGGGGGAATCCCTGGGGGGAATAGGGGAACTCTATCGAGCCGTCCTCGGCCCACATGTCCACGAAGCCCTCGGCGTCCCCGTTGAGCAGGGCCCGGTATCCCGACACGAACAGCCGGATGTTGGGGTTCTGGTGCGCGTCTTCCTGGTGACCCATCCACATGATGTTTCCCTCCTTCGCGACTTCACGTTGGAACGGTTGCGTTCCGACGTACAAATAGGGCGATGAACGATGGAACGCAAGCGTATCGTCGTAATGTGAAGCTCATGAAGGAGAAGCCCATGCGAAGAACGGAGAGGAAGGTGGCCGGAGCGGCGGTGCTCCAGACCAACGTCACCACCGCCATCACCCGCGCCCTGTTCCGCGAGCTGGCGAAGACGGGGTATGCCGCGCTGAGCATCGAGGCGGTGGCGAAACGCGCCGGGGTGGGCAAGGCGGCCATCTACCGGCGCTGGCCCTCGAAGCTGGAGATGGTGTCGGAGCTGCTCGCCGAGGTGGGCATCGAGCTGACCGACATACCGGACACGGGGTCGCTGCGTGGCGACGTCGCGGCCTTCCTCGAGCAGACCCGGGCCCTGCTGCGCCGACCCTTGATCACGCGCATCCTGCCGGACATGCACGCGGAGATGCGACGCACACCGGCGCTCTCCTCGGCAGTGCGCTCGGGAATCCAACAGGGACGGCGCGCCCGGGCCCAGGAACTGTTGCGCCGGGCCATGGACCGGGGCGAGCTGTCACCCGACCTCGATGTCGACCTCGCCCTGGATCTGCTCGGCGCCCCGCTCTATTGGCGGGTGATCGTGACGGGGCAAGCCACGCCGCCGGACTACCTTGAGCGGCTCACCGTCATGACCCTCGGCGGCCTGCACGCGCTCTCCAAGCAGGCCGCCGCGAAACGCTAGCGGCTCACCGCCCCGAGCGCCTTCTCCGTGGCTCGGGAAAGGTGTCAAAGGACTCGTTCCGACACTTCGTTTCCTACAAATCGTCTGACACCCTTCCTGCGACGACGCGGATGCCGACCAGTGCGTCGTTCTCGCCTGCGACGAGGGCGAGTGCGCCTTCTTCGACTGCGCGGATGTGGACCCGGAGGCGCTCACAAACGGGCCCCTCGTACAGGGTGCGGAGATGGCCTCTATCCCGCCTATACGCAACTTCGACTGGGTCCAGGGCTTCTTCCCGGGTCAGCTCTGGCTCATGTACGAGCAGGGACGGGAGCCCTACTGGCGCACCAAGGCGGAAGCCTGGACGCGCAACCTGGAAATCCAGAAGAGCAATACCGACATCCGCCAGATCACCCATGATTTGGGTTTCAAGTTCATGAACAGCTTCGGCCAGGCGTACCGGCTGACGGGGGATGACTACTACCGCCAGGTGATGTTGACGGCCGCCACCTCGCTGGCCAGACGTTTCAACCCCACCGTGGGCGTCATTGATTGCTGCGATTGGAATGACGCGAACTGGCAGGTGCCCATGGTCGTGGACACGATGATGAACCTGGAGCTGCTCTTCTGGGGCGCCCGGAACGGAGGAAATGCCGCCTGGAACGACATGGCGCTGCGCCATGCCCTGAAGACCGCTTCGGACATGGTCCGCGCGGACGGCGGAACCTTCCACGTGGTGGATTACAGCACCTCGGGCGCCATCCTCTCCCGTGAGACCTACCAGGGGTACTCCAACAGCTCCACCTGGGCCCGGGGACAGGCCTGGGCCATCTACGGCTTCACCATGGCCTACCGGTACACGCGTGATCCGCGCATGCTGCAGGCCGCGCAGAAGGTCACCGACTACTACCTGGCCCGGCTACCCGCCGACTTCATCCCCAACTGGGACTTCAACGCCCCCGCGGATCAGCAGCAGAAGGACTCGTCGGCCGCCGCCATCGTCGCCTCGGCGCTCCAGGAGTTGAGCAGGTACGTCACCGACGCGGCCGTGGCCCAGCGGTACCGGAACGCGGCCCTGTCGACGCTCGACACCCTCGCCTCCCCGGCCTACCTGGGCTCGGCCACCACGGGCCCCGGCATCCTCCTGCACGGCGTGGCGTTCTACAGGAATGCGATCAAGCCGCGAGGTGCGGACATCGACAAGAGCCTCATCTATGGCGACTACTACCTCGTCGAGGCGGTGAGCCGCTTCAAGCTGTGGAACCAGGAGGGGTGGCTCTCGACGCTCGGCTTCCCGGAGAGCGTGCGCGGCCTGGGCACCGGCAACACCGGCGTACGGATCGTCGAGTTCGACGTGACGCCGCTCAGCCAGCCCATCGACGGCGTCATCGGCTACGCGGACACCTCCACCAACGTCACCTCCTACTCCAGCCTGGCCATGGCCATCCGCATGAACCCGAGCGGCTCCTTCGACGTGCGCCGGGGCGCGGCGTACGCGGCGCTCGCGAACGTGCCCTACCAGGCGAATGCCACGTACCACGTGCGCATGCGCACGGACCTGAATGCCAAGACATACAGCGTCTGGGTACGGCCCCCGGGAGGCACCGAGGTGCTCGTGGCCGATCGCTTCGCCTTCCGCTCCGATGCGCCCGCCACCGATGACCTCGGAAAGGTGTCGCTCAAGAGCGGCCACTTCGACAACGAGTTCCGGGTCCGCAACCACACCGTGCGGGCCGAGACAACCGCCGCTTCGAGCACGAGCACCCAGGCGAGATCGCCAGCAGCGGATCGGAGGCCTTGACCGGCGCCCGGACTCCAGCCGGCGCACACCGTCACTGAATCAATACGTAAATGTGAAAAAGCCCCAATACATGATTTGGTGTATTGGGGCTTTCTCCTTTTCTGTTAGATCGATGATTCAGAACGGCAATCCTGCCGTTTCATATGTCAACAAGGTGAAACGACATGAAGAAGGCCTTGACGATCGCGCTGTTTGGTATGGCCGTGGCGGTGGGTGGCGTGCTGGGCGCGACCACGGGGGCGCAGGAGACCACCGCGATGCCGTGCTGCTCGACCTGCGAGGAGAACTACATGTCCTGCCTCAACGAGTGTGGTGGTGACGCCACGTGTGCGAACGCGTGTGATGCCCCGTACTACAAGTGCAGCAGGTACTGCAGCTTCTCCTGCTAGTTCCGGCACAGGGTCCGAGCGCGGTTCGTGCTCGGACCTGGTTCGGCGTGCGTGACGGCGCGAGACCTATAGAGTACGCGCGTCATGTCCAACGCATTCCGAGCCCCCCTGATGTACGGACTGCTCGTGTTCGCCACGCTCGCGAGCGCCCAGCAGCCCCAGCAACCCCGCTCATCCCGGCGCGACGTCGCCGACGTCTATGCCTCGCTCTGCGCGAACTGCCACGGCCCCAGGCTGGAGGGGGGGATGGGGCCGAGCCTGGTCGACGACACCTGGAAGTCCGGCGCGGACGACGAGCGCATCGCGCGCAGTATTCGTGAAGGCCAGCTCACAGCGGGCATGCCCGCTTTCTCGGGCGCGCTGTCGTCCCAGGACATCCGCGCGCTCGTCATCTACATCCGCGAGCAGGGCGCGAAGAAGCGAAACGAGGGCACCGCGTTCGCCAGGCCCGTGGCGGACAAGGTCGTGAACAGCGAGCGGCACGCGTTCAAGCTGGAGACGGTCGCCGAGGGACTCGAGACGCCGTGGTCCGTGGCGTTCCTGCCGGACGGGCGCATGTTGGTGACCGAGAAGGCCGGACGGTTGCGCGTGGTGGAGAAGGGCCGCCTCCTGCCGAAGCCCATCGAAGGCACGCCGGAGGTCTGGTCGCGGAACCAGGGAGGCCTCCTCGACGTCGCCGTGCATCCCGACTACGCCCGGAACGGGTGGATCTACCTCTCCTACAGCGCCCCTGGCGCGAATGGGTCCGCCATGACGGTGCTCGTCCGGGGCAAGCTGCGCGAGGGCCGGTTCGTGGAGCAGCAGACGCTCTTCCGCGCGCGCCCCGAGCATTACCGCACCGGAGGCGTGCACTTCGGCTCCCGCATCGTCTTCGACGGCAAGGGCCACGTGTTCTTCTCTATCGGGGAGCGGGGCCACAAGGAGGATGCGCAGGAGCTGTCGCGGCCCAATGGCAAGGTGCACCGCATCCACGAGGACGGGAGCATTCCGAAGGACAACCCGTTCGCAGGCCGAGAGGGCGCCATCGCGAGCATCTGGAGCTATGGCAACCGCAACCCGCAGGGCCTGGCGCGGCACCCGGTGACCGGGGAACTCTGGGAGGCGGAGCACGGCCCCCGGGGTGGCGACGAGCTGAACCGCATCGAGCCGGGCCACAACTACGGCTGGCCGGTCATCACCTACGGCATGAACTATGACGGCACGCCGATGACCGACCGCACCGCGCAGGAGGGCATGGAGCAGCCCGTGCTGCACTGGACACCGTCCATCGCCGTGAGCGCGATCGACTTCTATACGGGCAGCCGCTTCCCCCAGTGGAAGAACGACCTGCTCGTGGGCGCGCTCGCGCAGCAGGAGCTGCGGCGCCTGAGGATAGAGGACGGCAAGGTCGTGCACCAGGAGGTGCTGTTCAAGGACATCGGCCGGGTGCGCGACGTCGTGAGCGGCCCGGATGGCGCCATCTACATCGCCTTCAACGAGCCCGATCGCATCGCGCGGCTCGTACCGGCCTCCCCGGTCGAGCCCGCCTCGGGCAAGACCCGCGATACGAAGCCGTGAGCGCCAGGGGACCAGGCGTGCACGGTCGCCGGTCCCAGGGCCTGGAAGAAGCGAGGCAGATCGTCGGCGTTCGAGACCAGGGCCCCAGCGCCACCCGCCGAGGACGGATGGTCTCCAGGTCGATGACAGGTGTGCCGACTCGAACACCGTCAGCACGGTTCCCTGTCACCAGGAGTCGATGGAGATGAGACGCCCTACTTCCGGCTCGCGAGCCCCCGCCGGACGGCCTGGACGAGGGCGCTCGCGGCCACCTCGCAGTCATCCGCGGAGCAGATGGCGGACACCACGGAGACACCGTCCGCCCCCGCGGCGATGACACTCGCGGCGTTGGCGGCGTTGATGCCACCAATGGCCACGACCGGGATGGGCAAGAGGGGCCGCATGCGGGCGAACTCCTCCAACCCGAGCGCCGGGGTGGCGTCCGCCTTGGAGCCGGTGGGGAAGATGGGACCCACTCCGGCGTAGTCCACCACCGCCGGATCCAACGTGCTCAGGTCCGCCGGCCCGGTGATGGACAACCCCACCAGCGCGTCGGGCCCCAGCAGGCGCCGAGCCACCTCGGGGGGCAGATCGCCCTGCCCCACGTGGACTCCGTCCGCCCCCAGCGCCATCGCCAGGTCCACCCTGTCATTGACGATGAGCGGCACCCCGAGCGGCCGGAGCCGTCCGAGCAGGGCCCGGCCCAGCTCCAGTGTCTCGCGCGCCGAGGCCTCCTTCTCGCGCAACTGCACCACGGTGGCCCCGCCGCGCACCGCGGCGAGCTCCCCCAAGCAGGAGAGGAGGAGGCGAGCGTGGAGCCCCAGGAAGCTGCGAGGCAGGAAAAGAGGAAGGAGGGGAGGGCGCGAGTGGACTGGGCAGGGCGACGACGAAGGACCTTCGCGGTGGAGGTGTTGGCCTGAGTGAGGAGTGGAGGCAGGCGGAGAGTGCTGGCGTACGCGAAGGAAGCGGGAGGGTGAGAGCGATTGTGGAGCACCTGGGCCTGCCCAGGGCAGGTGCGAGGCTGGCCCCGGAGCGAGGGCCCCCCCAGGCCGCGTGGTGTTGAGGCTGACGCCTCCCCAGAGCCAAAAGGCCCAGTCAGCTACCGCGCACCCCATGCAAGCGCGGCCTGGGCAGTCGTGTACCTCAAGGGGCTGCGCGGCCTGTCCACCCGCTTGGCTCACTGCCCGGGCGGCCCCTGTCAGCGGTCCTCCTCGGCACCTGCGCTCCAGCCCTCTCCCTCCACATGGCCTCTATCCCGCCTATACGCATATTCGCGGCGTATCTCAAAAAACAAGAGGTGGGCCAGAACGTTGCCATTCTGGCGGAACTCGATCCCGTCAGCAGGGCTCCCCGACAAGCCGTAGCATGGGCGTTTCGGGTTCAATACCGAGGACTGCAACAATACAGCGCACGCCTCATGCCCCCATTCCCAGACGTGCCCGAGGCGCCAGTGGGCACAGATCGAGTTTTCTCCCCGTTGAGAGATGCCATCTACATGGCGATCGCCTCCGCGCTGATCATCGCCCGGCACGCACAGGAGAGCCAGGGAAACCCATTGTATCGTGGGGCCAACATCGGGTCGGTCCTCGTCAACGCCCAGGGAAAGATCATCGCATGGGGCGTCAATACAAACTCCGACAACAGCACGCTCCACGCGGAGGTCAACTGTGTCCAGATGTATCAAAAGAATACGGATGGCGCACCCATCCCGCGCGGCTCAAGGCTCTATACGACGTTGCAGAGCTGCGAGATGTGCTCGGCCATGCTGACGACGACCTGCGAAACCGACCTCACCGTCATCTATGGCGAAAGAGACTTCACCCTGCGCAGGACAACTTTGATGCGCGGAGCGAACGGCTGCACGGAAAGGCGATGCAACACTCCCATTCGCGCCCAGGCTTCGGTACGCTGGGCTGGGCTTGCGGCCGCCATTCGCCCGGCCGCAGGGGCCTTTGGCCATCAGGTGGTAAGAGATGCGCTGCAGCCCAATGACGACCGCCAAAGAGCCACTCAACAGTTCGTGCGCGCGCAGACAACTGCAAATCAGCAGGTGGTGGATCGCCTTGTTCAGGCTGGCCGCATCGAGAGAAGAGAAATAGGAACGTCCAAGCAGAGGGGAGCGAGATACGCTCAACTTCTGGGGAGGTTGAGGGGCGGTGCCATCGAGCAGATACGCACCAGCGCATCGGAGGCATACAGACAGGCCGTGCCAACGCGCGTCACGGAGAGCCTGGGGCAGCCTGCCGCGCTCAGGGCGTTTGCCATGCCCATACTCAGGAGAGGCGAGGAATTCATCACGGAAGCCCTGAGAGCATTGTGGGGTTCCGCCCCAAACATCTGGACTCCCGGGGACAAGGCAGCATTTGCTCAGGGGGTTGCCCTGGTCAGCCGTGTCTTCGAAGATGACTAGCGCATACAACGGTGTATAGGCGGGATGGAGGCCATGTTGAGGGTGAGGGCTGGAGCGCAGGTGCCGAGGAGGACCGCTGACAGGGGCCGCCCGAGCAGTGAGCCAAGCAGGTGGACAGGCCGCGCAGCCCCTTGAGGTACACGACTGCCCAGGCCGCGCTTGCATGGGGTGCGCGGTAGGTGACTGGGCCTTTTGGCTCTGGGGAGGCGTCAGCCTCAACACCACGCGGCCTGGGGGGACCCTCGCGCTGCTGGGCGTGTCGCGCTCGGCCTACTACGCCTGGCAAGGGCGCCCGGAGTCCGCGCGGCAGGTGTCGGACCGGGGTGCGAGTTCACCGAGCGGGTGAATGACTATGCGCACCTCGCGCCGTGCCCCTCCTGTCCCCAGTGCGGCTCGGTGGTGCGGCCCGAGGTGGTGCTCTTCGAGGAGCTGCTGCCGCCGGGGAAGGTGGCGGTAATGGAGCGGGAGTTCACCCGGGGCTTCGACCTGGTGTTCTCCATCGGGACCTCGAGCCTCTTCCCGTACATCACCGCGCCAGTGCTGGAGGCCGCGGCGAGCCAGCGCCCCACGGTGGAGATCAACCTGGGGCGCACGCAGCTCTCGGACGTGGTGGACGTCCAGTTGCAGTTGGGGGCGGTGGCCGCGTGCGAGGCGTTGTGGGCCGTGCGGGAGCGGTGGAAGCCTCGTAGTTAAATGAGAGGAGCGCTCAGGTCCTCACCGGGAGTCCTGGGTGGCCAGAACCCGTCGAAAACTGTCCGCTCGACCGCTTGCGGCCTTGGAACCTTCGTGAGTAATTGCAGACACCTGGAGCGGACACCATCGCCGCTCAACGGAAGCGAATGTTCGCGTGAAGTGTTCTCCTTTCTAAAAGAAAGACATCATGAACGAGAACGAAGTCAACGGTTGTGTTGGTTCGCTTGACACCAAGACCGAGCAGGCAATGGACCGGAGGCGGTTCGGCGGCCTGCTCGCCACCTCCTTGATCTTCCCAGCCTTGGCCTCCATGGCTTGCGCGTCCCAGGGGCAGCGGACCGGACAGCCCATACCGGCGGGGCAGGTCGGTTCCGGTCCGCCAGGCGATCACCCGCCCATGCACAGCGGGAGGAGGCCAGAGATCGCGATGGTCCTCTACAACGGAATGACCCTGCTCGACACGATCGGCCCCATGACGGCCCTCAACGCGGCGACGCAGGTGTACCTCGTGGCCGAAACGAAGGACCCGATCATCGCGGACACGGGCAACGCCATCCTGCCGACCACGACATTCGACGAGTGTCCCAAGGATCTCGACGTGCTGTTCGTCGGTGGGGGCTCCTTTCTGGTCCTCAAGGACAAAGCGATGCTCCGCTTCATCGCGGACCGCGGTGCGCGGGCGAAGTACGTCACCTCCGTGTGCTCGGGCTCGATTGTGCTCGGGGCGGCGGGGCTCCTCAAGGGGTACGAAGCAACGAGCCACTGGGCATCACGCGACCTCCTGCCCCTGTTCGGGGCCAAGCCTGTTGACGCACGGGTCGTCGTGGACCGCAACCGCATGTCGGGGGGGGGCGTGACGGCGGGTATCGACTTCGGACTGACTCTCCTGGCGAAGCTTGTCGGAGAGGATGTCGCGAAGCTGAGCCAGCTCGCGATGGAGTACGATCCAGCGCCTCCCTTCAACTCCGGGTCGCCGAAGACGGCGGACCCGGAGATCGTGAAGCGGGCCAAGGAGTGGATGGGGGCGATGAGTGTCCAACATGCCCAGTTCGTCCAAGAGGTGAGCCAGGCGATGCCGAAGTAACGAGGCAGGTGTTTGCCACCAGGGAGCAGCACGCCCCCGCTCCTGCCCCAGGTGGCCCAGCGCGTCACGTGTCGACGACGACAACGAGCTTGCCGCTTGCCGTGCACCTTCTTCGGGGGGGGGGTTGAGGTTGGCACGGTCGAGCGAGACCCAGAGCTCTACCCGGTCCCAGATGTCCATGAAGGCGTTCCCCCAAGCAGCAGGAGCGGAGGAGGCGAGCGTGGCGCTTGAGGCAGCGGCCAGCAAGGCCGCGCGCTGCGCCGGTACACGGGACGGTGCAACCCCTTTGGGGCACACCCCTGCCCTGGCCGCCCTCGCTTGAGGAGAGAGGCAGCTTGAGGGAGCTGGCGAAGGGGGACGGAGTGACGGCCAGAAGCGACATATGCGAGAAGCAGAAGGATGACGGTCACCTGGCGGCAGGCGCTGAAGAGCCCGGACTTCTGGTGCTGGTACTGGATGGTCGAGGGATGCGAAGGCCTCGAGGAGAGCGCCATGCCGCAAGAGGCTCTGCGCATTGGGCCACCGGGCCCGGGCCCGGCGCTGGTGCTCGAGGTCAGCAAGTATGAGCGCACGCTCTACCTCGCGCACCCGAGACTGCCCGCGCAGGCGCAGCTGGGCTGGGTGGACGATGCGCATTGGCATCCGCATGCCTTGCGCTGGGAGGAGACGATTCGCGCGGCGGAAGGTCTGACCGAGGGACGGAGCGAGGCCCTGTTGCTCCTGACCATTTTCACGCCCACCACCCCCACGGATGACCGTGAGCAGGTGAGCAGGCTCCTCGAAGCCGCTTCGAGGGAGACCGGTATTCCTGAGCCAGTGCGCGAGCAGATCCTCTCCGTTGCGTCCATTGCTGTGGATGCGGAGTGGCGCTGCGACGCCGGCAGATGGGTGATCGAGGGCAAGGTCTACTCGCTTCGCGATCCGCGTAACCCCTCCTTCCCCTTCCTGGAGCTTCAGGAACTGAGCTCCCGCTGACCTGGGTCTCCACCTTTCGGTGGAACTCATGGGGCTCCGGCGTGTGCCTGAAGAGGGCTGCACCGCCTCTCCACCGGCCCGGCGCACAGCCCTGGCCTCTAGTAGAGGCGGCGGGAATCGAAGCCGCGCCGGGCGGTGCGAAACTTCCAGCAGAATCGCGCCCTTACCTCGCAACCGCCCGGAGAGCTTGGGAGTC
Organism: Archangium minus; assembly: GCF_044360475.1. Taxonomy (NCBI): domain Bacteria; kingdom Pseudomonadati; phylum Myxococcota; class Myxococcia; order Myxococcales; family Archangiaceae; genus Archangium; species Archangium minus. Next base: position 9,119,121 of record NZ_CP043494.1, on the reverse strand, counting down.
GGTATCCCGCCGCGTCCCCTCCTGTCCCGCCCCGTTCCGGCCCATTCCGCAGGCTCCTGCGACATACGTGCAACATGGCGAGGGCTGCCGACGCACTCACTGTCCCCTGGCTTTGCCCTCCGGGAAGGTCAGATTCCCGAGGGTGTCGGTGCGCGACCCTCCTGCCTCCCACAGCTTGAGAGTAAAGGGGCAGCGGAGCTGCGCAGACTCCCCCTGTGCGCCCACCACGACGGCACCGGCGCCATTCGCGGGGATGGGCGCCTGTTGCCACGCGGCAACCTCCACCTGCTTCCCCGTCGAGTCCACCAGCGCCGCCCCCGCCAGTAGTGTTCAGGGCTCAGCGCCGGGGTTTAACAGGTGCAGCCTCACAGGCACGCTTGCCGGGCTCTCGTTCGTGCCGGTGTAGCTGTAGCTCCCGCCTCGAACGAACCGCAGCGCGTTTGCTGGCTGCTCCCTCAGCAACCCTACAAGGTCCTTAAACGCGATGCTCCCGGCCGTTTCCAGCCATGCGGCCCCCATGAGCCCGCCTGGCCCCTCACGCTCGGCCAGAAGCCGCGCCTTATCCTACTAACATTGGCACGCTTTGGCTTGTGCCTCGTCCCTCTCTTCGCGAAGGCGGCCGGTGTCCCGTTAAAGGGCCCTGCCGGAAATTAGTTGGCCACTTTTCGCGCTCCGAGGCCGATTTTCCGGGGGAGAGCGCGCCTCTCATGGCTCAGTAAATTCTGAGCGGGCCCTTTAACGCCCAAAGCCGGGCCTTCAGTCGAGTTTGATGTCGAGCAGTTTATGCCGAGTCCACCCTTGCCACTCGTCGTTTGGGTTTGTCGAAAGCTCACCAGCCGCTGGCTGCTCGACGGCGAGAGCGGCAACTACGATGGGCTGCTGTGCCGCGAGCGTGTAACAACCCGTCGTTGCCGTCTCGACCTTCATCGCCACGGCAGCATTTGCGCCAATAATCTTGCCTACGCTGTTGTCGAGCTTTGCAGTCAGCTCCGGATTGATGCTCTTATCGACGCAGAGATTGACGCTCAGGCCCTCCATCACGAGGTCGTTCGCGATCAGAATTAGCGTTCCCGCGTCGAATGCCTTCTTCACCAGCTGCGAAGAGTCGAGCTTACTGATGTAGTCGAGCGTTGGCTGCAGAAGCAGACGCCGCGGATATGCACGTCCCAGCCGGACCTCGGTGGTGACACCTTTGGTGTAATTGACGTTCGCGCCGAGGTTCAGCAATTGCGCAACCTTCGGACCATCCAGTTCGGCACTAAGCTTCGTCTTCTCCTCCTCGCTGAGCGTAATGGTCGGTCCATTCTTGCCAACACCCGCGAATCCTTTCAGCGCGAGCCATTCATCGAAGGAGGCCGGACTCACACCGAAGCAATTCGCCGAGTCGCAGATTGACACCTGCTTCTTGAAGCGCTCCTTTGATGCGTATGCCGTCCCTACACCAAAATTGTCGGTTGGGTAGCTGAACCAGCGATACGAGTCATAATCGGTGCCGACCACGTCCTTGAGTTTCTCGACGGTAATCTTGTTGTACGCTGTCTTGCATCCGAGATTCAGTCCAAGCACCGCGATAGCGGCGAGCATCCACACGTTCGTCTTCATGGCGCGACAAGACCCTCCAGGTTTGGGTAGGCGGCGCGATTGAATGGGACGGTCACGCCGTTTTGCTGAAACGACAGATTGAGAGACACAATCTTCGCTGGCACCCAACGCTGGATGTCGTCGAAGAAGAGAAAGTCCGAATCGGACTGGAAGTCTATGCCGGTGATTTCACCTCGCTTAAACCGGCGCGTGTTGTCTTCGCCGTCGGCGGATTGGTAAGGTGACCGACCCTCTGAGGAGTGGCAGCGCGACGGCCGACTGCCCCTTCGAAAAATGCATAGGATCCTCCCTTTAGGAAGAGCTTATCGGGCTGGGGGCTGCCCATTGCAGCGGACTGCTTGAATTGAAGGTACGGCCGCGATGCAAGGAGCAGCCTCCGTTTTGCCGCCACCCCTGAGACGTGCTCATTGTTGAGCCGCCAAAAGGAGCGCGCGACCAACAGCATTGACGCGACTGCTGGGGTTGCGAAACTCGCGCCGTGTTCGTCTTCAGTGACACAACGACCTTTATAACCGGCTCCGCGAGCGAGACACGACAGCCCCGCGCCCTTACTCGAAGACATCCCGAACGCCTTTCCATTCGTGTCTGTGCCGCCAACAAGAACGACACCGTAGTCATGCCGCAATTGCCAAAAGGTCTTTTGCGGCTCGTAGGGCGTGTCCTCGACGTCGCCGGGTGTGTTGAGCGCTGCGCTGAACAACAAAGCCCCACTTCGGGGCTTGAACGAGTTCGGGAAGACTTTGAATGGGTCCGCCGTCGTGAAGAACGACGACGAGATAATGGCACTCGGGTTGCGCTCAAGCAATTCATCGTACAACGCAACAAAATAGAGAATCGGCACAATATGCTTGTTCGTTTTGTGTCGATACTGCTTGACTAGAAGGTTCCGGTAGCCTTCCAAGCTGACACGGACCTCCTGGCGATACTTCTGGATGAATCGGTCGAGGCGGTCCAAAGCGTTCGGATTGAAGGGATAGAAAGCTAGCTCGACCGGATTTATTTTGGGTGCGAACTGGGGCGCTCCGATGCTGCACAAGGAAGAGCGCCACCAAAGGCCGCCATGGCGCACGTCGCGCAGGCCGAGTCCGATGCAGGCGAGCGCTTCGCGTAGCGCGAGGTAGCGTAGCTGGAAAAACGATTTGATCATGGGTGTATTGCGTGATGACGATGGCACTGCCGTTGCCTGATTTCAAACACTGCCCCATCTGTTACTTGAAACGTGGCAATTTATAGATATTGCCACGACAATACTTCCCCATGGGAAAAATTAAACGATGACGAGTACTTACAACGGAAGTTGCCACTGCGGAGGCATCCGATTCCAAGCCGACATCAACCTCGGCCAGGGCACGACGCGCTGCAACTGCTCGATCTGCTTCAAGACCCGGTTCTGGGGCGCCGTCGTCGCCCCCGCCGCGTTCCGCCTGCTGGCCGGCAGCGAGATGCTGTCGACCTACCGCTTCGGCCGCAAGCGCGAGCAGCATCCGTTTTGCACCGTGTGCGGCATCCGCCCGTTCGTCATCGGCGATTCGCCGCGCCGCGGGACCTTTTATGCGGTGAACGTGGCTTGCCTGGATGGCGTGGACGATGCGGTGCTGGCGGAGGCGCCCATCACGTACGTCGACGGGCGCAATGACGATTGGGATGCGGCGCCGGCCGAGACGCGGCATCTTTGAATAGCTGCGGCCGTTGTCAATCTCAACTGGGGCATGTTTCCAGTACGGATAGCGCGACCGGCTTTCCAAGGACCTCACGTGCTAGCTTGCCAATAGGAACGCTTCTGCGCACGCTGTTCAATATCTGCCTCTGAACAGAACACTTAAGGGTCGTAAAACGAATGGCAAAGGCGCCCTACATCGAAGAAGGCAGACTACGACATCTGCTCAAGGTTCGAGTACGCCTACATTAAATTCAAGACTCCTTAAGAATTAGGAGAGGCGCCGCGTGCGCCCGATTCTGACTGGTCGAGCAGCGAATGATGTGCAACTGTGGAGGAAGTGAAGATGGCTGAAACAAGATCGACAAGGAGATGCCTGCAATGGCCATGAAACTGTTGCCAGCCCTGGGTTTGGCGTTCCTTCTAAGCGCGGCGCTGGCGGCTTGCGGGGGGAGCGCGGCTGACTCGACCGCGGTCCAGTCTCGTAAGCTCACCCGAGTCAACGATGCCGCCACCGCGAAGGTGGAGTTGCTGCAAGCGCCTTACAACTGGAGCCAGTTCTCGGGCACGGGCTGGGACGGCAAGACCCTCACGGTCGTTCCCCTCGACCGCAAGATCCGCCCGAAGACCAGCGGCAAGTGGTATCTGAATCCGCCGATCAACCTGATGGGGCCGCGCCTCGATTTCACGGCGAATTTCTCCGTCGAGATCGAGGTCGACGCAGCCGTCCATCCGGACAAGGGCGCCTTCGTCGACCTTTACGGCAGCCTGCCGATCGGCTACGACGAATGGCGCATCGATGGTCGCAACGTGCGCCTGGGCCTGACTCGTGGCGTGGCCCAGGTGTGGGTCGACATGATCAAGCAGGACTTCAGCGCCCAAGGCCTGGGCCCGCGCGTCACCTTCGGCGTTAACCGGCAGGGAACGGCGCTGATTTTCAGTGTCAACGGCAAGGAGATCGGCCGCTTTAAGGAATCCGACAACCACCCGGTGTTCAGCAAGGGCAAGCTGTATTTCGGCGCTGACGCCGAATTGGGGGGCGGCTTCTCGATCACCAGCATCAAGGCGCAAGACGCGCAGATCGCCGACAACGGCGCCGATATGCTGCGGGCCTACACCCCGCCTGCGGACTCGCTGCGCTCGCTGGCGCAAGGTCTGCCCAAGCCTTTGTGGATCGGCGCGGCCGCGAACGCCGACGCGCTGCTGTCGGATGCGAAGTACGGCCAGGTCCTGGCCGAGAACTACTCGATGATCACGCCGGAAATGCACTTCAAGTTCCAGGCCATCCACCCACAGCCTGACCAGTACGCGTTCGCCGAGGCCGATGCGCTGGTGGCGTTTGCGGCGAAGAACAACATGCGCGTGCACGGCCACACGCTGGTGTGGCACGAGGCGCTGCCGCAGTGGATCTGGAGCCTGTACGACGCCCGCAACTACCCGGCGCTGCGGCAAGCGCTGATGGACCACATCACTACCCTGGTCACGCGATACAAGGGCAGTGTGCACGAATGGGACACCCTGAACGAGATCTTCTCGTACGAAAGCGACGAACCCTACGGCCTACGCAGTGGCGCCGAAGACGAGAACAACCTCTCGGTCTGGTACAAGGCGTTCGGCCTGCAGATCTACATCGACGCGCTGCGCAAGGTGAAGGAGATCGATCCCAGCGCCGAGAACTGGATCAACGAGTTCGGTATCGACCAAGCCGGTTCGGCTGACAAACTCGACAACATGATTGCCTTCGTGCGCTACATCAACGGCCTGGGTTATGGCAAGCTGGTTGACGGCATCGGGTTCCAATCACACAACTACGACCCCGACGACGATCCGGCCCTGGCCGCCGATCTACGGGCGGCCATGCAGAGGGTGATCGCGCAGGCGCATGTCAAGGTGCGCGTGTCGGAGCTCGACGTATCGGACGCTTCCAGTCGGCCCACGCTGTTCTCCGACAAGCTCGCCGTGTGCCTGCAGTTCCAGGCCAGCCCGGGTTGCGAGAGCTTCGGCACGTGGGGCTTCACCGATCGCTACGGCTCCATGTCCGGCCCGGTAAACGCAGGTGGCAAGACGAACTACCTGTCGCCCAACTGGGGCGCGGAACTGGCGGACTCACTGCCCTTCGACGAATCGTACGGGCGGCGCTCCGCGGTGGACTACATGCGCAGGGAGCTGAAAAAGGCTGGTCCCCCAAGCCGGAGCGGAGGAGAGGAGCGTGGCGCCCCAGGCAGCGGCCAGCACGGAGCCGATGAAGGAGAAGACGCCGCGAATAGACTGGGCCGAGTTGCTCAGTAGGACGTTCGCGCTGGACGTGTTCGCCTGCGCCCGCTGTGGAGGCAGGCGAAAGGTGCTGGCGTATGTGACGGCCCCGGCAGGGGTGCGCTCGATATTGGAGCACCTGGAACTTCCCACGCAGGCTCTGAAGCGGGCCCCGGCCCGGGGACCACCCCAGCGGGCGTGGTGCTGAACCTGGCGCAGCCGCTGTCAACACGCCCCAACTCCCCTGCCTCTCTCCTCAAGCGAGGGCGGCCAGGGCAGGGGTGTGCCCCAAGGGGTTGCACCGTCCCGTGTACTGGCGCGGCGCGCGGCCTTGCTAGCCCCGGCAGCGGCCCTTCTCGGCCTCTCCGCTCCAACCCTCACCCTCAACATGGCTTCTATCCCGCCTATACGCCTCTCCTTCTTTGGCTCCTTGCTGACCGCTGCCTGGGGTGCCACGTTCGCTCCCTCCTCTCCTGCTTGGGGGAGCGCCGCACACGTGGGGTATGCACCGGCTGCGCCTGGGAGTGTCATCCGGGTGGAAGACAGTGGCGCTGGGGGACGGGTGGCCTCGTGTCACATTCGTGTCGCGCGCGGCCCATGCGGAGAAGCGGGGTGCCCTGGAAGGCGAGGGGTGGAGTCTATTCGAGGAATCAGATTCCCGAGGCCGGCCACCCGCTCGGGAAGGGCGGGCGGCGGCGGTTCGTCTCCTTGTCCTTCGAGGTGCCTCGCTCGCGCCGTGTGTTCTGGCGGGGTGGCATTGGAGATAGGGTAGGCGGCATGACGTTCACGTGGTGCGTCGTGGTTCCGAGCCACATGGATGGCCGCCGACTCCTGGAGCCGGGTGCATAGGGCCATGGCCGCTTCCTTCTTCTACGATGATTCCCTTTGGCCCATGCTCGTGTGCCGCTTCGAGGGGCAGATGTCCGACGAGGACTATGAGGAGTACCTCCTCCAGGGGGAGTTCTACCTGCGGCGCGGCGAGCCCTACGTCAGTGTGCTCGACACGATGCGGCTGACCCTGCCCACGGCGCGCCAGCGCCAGCGCCTGTTCCAGTGGCTGCGGCAATACGAGCGGCCCATGCGCGAGCTGGTCGTCGGCTGTGCGTTCATCGTCACCTCGCCCCTCATCCGGCTGACGATGAGCACCGTCTTCCACGTCATGCCCATGCCCACGCCTTATGTGGCCGTGCAGGACATGGCACGGGCGGTGACCTGGGCCGCGGACCGGATGAGGGATGTGGGCCATGCCGAGGCCGCCGCGGGCATCCTCGAGCGATTCCACCTCTGACCTCGGGAGAGAGGGGAGTGTCGCCCCGCCATCACCGGGAGCGCCCGGATGCCTGGAGGGATTGCCGGCATCGCACGTCCCCGGGAAACTCGGAAGGAGCGCGAAGGGCCCGAAGGATGGATAATTCATTCCAGGTCCTGGCCGGTCGCCTCGGTGTCTCCCCATGCTCTTCCTGGCTTCAGACGAGGAGTCGAATGTTCCGGGCCCCGGACGAACCTGGGTCCCGTGGAGCCGGGCGCCTCGACGCTCCTGTCCTTCCGCCACCTGCTGTCGGAGGCGATCTCCTCCTTTCTCAGCGAGGCCGGGCTGGGCTCCGCGCAGGTGGGCGAGCCCATCAGCGAGCTGCTCGTGACGCTGTCGCGCTACCGGGAGGAGGGCGAGCCGCTCTTCCCGGTGGCGTTCCTGGGGGACGACCTGGACTCCCCCAAGCAGGTGCGGAGGAGGCGAACGAGGCGCCCCAGGCAGCGAGGTGTTGAGGCGCTCAAGACAACCCACAGGCCCAGCTCAGGCTCTTGCCGCGCCCTGAGGGGAGGGAGGCCTGGGCAGCAGTGTGCCCTATGGGGGTGCTCGGCCCCCTACACGGGCCTGGCACACAGCTCGGGCGGCTCCCGTCCGCGGCTCTCCTCGGCCCCTCCGCTCCATCCCTCACCTTCAACCGGCCTCCCCTTTTTCTTATGCTCCAACCTCTGGCGCCTTCTTCGCTCGCTTCGGGTCGTGCTTCTCAAGGAGTTTCTCGCGCAGTCGGTTCAGTTCCTTGCTGCGCATCTCGAAGACTTCGCCCAAGACGTGTTCGAGAAGGGGGAGTGCATCCAGCACATCCTCCTTCGTCAGCCCGTCATCACCGTGGCTTCCTGAATTTCCGAGCCACTTGATGGCCATGAGATGCTCGCCCAACTCGGGCTCCTTGTGCCGGTACGCTTCGATGCGATGGTGGAGCTTGGACAGTGGCGGGATGGCGAGGTAGTCCATCAGGCGCTCGAGACTCGTGCGGATATGATTCACGGAGGCGCCTGGGTCACTCCAGTAGAGCCCCCAAGCCAATGTGAGCTCGTTCGCGATGGCGTCCGTACACCCGCGAGGTAGGCGGAGCATGGGTGGAGCTGGATTGAAGTGAGTAGGAGTACAGACGTAGTCATACCGTTCCCCGACCTCCTCATCGTCCTCGCGCGTCACGCGGTAGTCCCCGCATGCCGTGACGGACGACAAGCAGTCGGCGTGCGTGCATTGGAATAGGGCGGTGAAGTGGCCGTAGGTCCAATCGTAGTCCCATATTTCCGGGTACGGCTCCCGGTCCTTCTTGGATTCGAACGACTCCCGGGTGAGGAGAGTGTCCTTCTCAAGTGCCAGCGTGCCGGCGGCGCAGACGGGGCACGGCCAAGGGGGCGTTGAATACGACGTGAAGGTCGCGAGCCACAGGTCACGGTTGAAGCAAACCTCACAAGGTTGCACGGCGTCGTCGCTCCAGGCGCGCGACTGCGGCCATTTCTGGTCCCCCAAGCAGGAGAGGAGGAGGCGAGCGTGGCGCCCCAGGCAGCTGCGAGGCAGGAAACGAGGAAGAAGGGGAGGGCGCGAGTGGACTGGGCAGGGCGACGACGAAGGACCTTCGCGGTGGAGGTGTTGGCCTGCGTGAGGAGTGGAGGCAGGCGGAGAGTGCTGGCGTACGTGAAGGAAGCGGGAGGGGTGAGAGCGATTGTGGAGCACCTGGGCCTGCCCAGGGCAGGTGCGAGGCTGGCCCCGGAGCGAGGGCCCCCCCAGGCCGCGTGGTGTTGAGGCTTACGCCACCCCAGAGCCAAAAGGCCCAGTCACCTACCGCGCACCCCATGCAAGCGCGGCCTGGGCAGTCGTGTACCTCAAGGGGCTGCGCGGCCTGTCCACCCGCTTGGCTCACTGCCCGGGCGGCCCCTGTCAGCGGTCCTCCTCGGCACCTGCGTTCCAGCCCTCACCCTCAACATGGCCTCTATCCCACCTATACGCCGCCTATACGCCGCAGACGCGCCGGCTCAATCAGCGAGTAGAAGAGCGCAGCCACCTCGGTGCCGCGCAAGGACTTGGAGCCATAGTGGTTCCTCTCCCCCTCGGCTCCAGCCCTCTCCCTCCACACGGCCCCCATTCCGCCTATACACTATTAGAGGCGGCGGGAATCGAACCCGCCGCCCCGGCGTGCTCATGAACTGTCAGGCTGCGGGGGCGGCCTTTTCAGAGGGCTTGCGGCCCACGCGGTGCTTCCGGGACTTCGTCAGCACGTGCTTGAGGTAGCGCCCGGTGTGGCTCTCCTTTACCTCAGCCACCTGCTCCGGCGTTCCCGTGGCCAGCAGCTGTCCTCCGCCCGCGCCGCCCTCGGGACCCAGGTCGATCACCCAGTCCGCGCTCTTGATGACGTCCAGGTTGTGCTCGATGACCAGAACTGTATTGCCTGCCTCCACCAGCCGGTTGAGCACCTGCAACAGCTTGCGGATGTCCTCGAAGTGCAGACCCGTGGTGGGCTCGTCGAGAATGTACAGCGTGCGGCCCGTGGCCACGCGCGCCAGCTCGCGCGCCAGCTTGATGCGCTGCGCCTCTCCGCCCGACAGCGTCGGCGAGCTCTGCCCCAGCCGGATGTAGCCCAGGCCCACATCCTCCAGCGTCTGCAGCACGCGCATGATGTCCTTGTGCGCGCTGAAGTGTTGCATCGCCTCGCGTACGCTCATCTCGAGCACCTCGGCGATGTTCTTCCCCTTGTAGAGCACTCGCAGCGTGGCCTCGTTGAAGCGCTTGCCGTTGCACACCTCGCACGGCACGTACACGTCCGCCAGGAAGTGCATCTCCACCAGCTTCACGCCATCGCCCTCGCACGCCTCGCAGCGTCCGCCCTTGATGTTGAAGGAGAAGCGTCCCGGCGTGTACCCGAACGCCCGCGCCTCCGGCGTCATCGCGAACACGTCCCGGATGGAGTCGAACAGCTTCGTGTACGTGGCCGGGTTGCTGCGCGGCGTCCGTCCAATGGGCCGCTGGTCGATGTCGATGACCTTGTCCAGGTGCTCCAGGCCGGTGAGCGCCTTGTGCTTGCCCGGCACCTCGCGGCTCTCGTACAGGTGTCGCGCCGCGGCGGGGTAGAGGATCTCGTTGATGAGCGTGGACTTGCCCGCACCGGACACGCCGGTGACGGCCACGAACACCCCGAGGGGAATCTCCACCGTCACGTCCTTGAGGTTGTTCTCCTTCGCACCCTGGATGACCACCTTCGCCTTGCCGGGCGCGCGGCGCGTCTCGGGGATCTCAATCTCCTTGCGGCCGGAGAGATACGCGCCGGTGGAGCTCTTCTCGTTCTCCATCACCTGCGCCGGGGTGCCCTCGGCCACCACCTGGCCGCCCAGCTCGCCCGCGCCCGGTCCGAAGTCCACGAGCCAGTCCGCCTCCTCCATCGTCTCCTCGTCGTGCTCCACCACGACGACGGAGTTGCCCAGGTCTCGCAGCCGCTTGAGCGTGGCCAGCAGCTTGCCGTTGTCGCGCTGGTGCAGGCCGATGGACGGCTCGTCGAGGATGTAGATGACTCCCGTCAGCTCGCTGCCCATCTGCGAGGCCAGCCGGATGCGCTGGCTCTCACCACCCGACAGCGTGGACGCCGTGCGGTCCAACGTCAGGTACGCCAGGCCCACGTCCTCCAGGAATCCCAGGCGGCTGCGGATCTCCTTGAGCAGCTCGGTGGCGATCTTCCGCTCCGTCTCCGTGAGCTGGATGTCTTTGAGCCAGCGCAGCGCGTCGCCGATGGTCTGCCGGCTCAGCTCCACGATGGAGCGCCCGTGCACCTTCACCGCCCGGCTCTCCGGCTTCAGGCGCGCGCCGTCGCACGTGGGGCACGGCTTGTCGCTGAAGAACTTCTGGTAGTAGGCGCGCATCGCCTCGGACGTGGTCGTCTTGAAGCCGCGCATCAGCTTGTTGACCAGGCCCTCCCACTCCATCTCGTAACGGCCGCCGTCACCCCACTGGACCGTGAAGCGCTTGCCCTCGACGCCGTACATGATGATCTTCTTCGCCTTCGCGGGCAGCTTCGCGTACGGCGTGTCCAGGTCGATGTCGAACGCTCCGGCCAGGCTCTCGACGAAGTCCGCCGTCCAGCCCTCGCCCTTGTTCATGCCGCTGGCCCACGGCTCCACCGCGCCCTCGCGCAGGCTCTTCGAGGGGTCCGGGACGATGCGGTCCGGATCCATCTCCGCCTTCGTGCCCAGGCCGTTGCAGTCCGGGCACATGCCCAGCGGGTTGTTGAAGGAGAACGAGGAGGGGGACAGCTCGCCGAAGGACAGGCCGCACGCATGGCAGGCGTTGAGCTCGCTCATGATGCGATCGCTCGCTGGGCTGCCCGTCTCATCCGTGATGATGAGCATGCCCTTGCCCTCGCGCAGCGCCGTCTCCACGGCGTCCGTGAGGCGCGTACGGATCTCCGGCTTGAGCACCAGCCGGTCGATGATGAGCGCGATGTCGTGCTTGGACTTCTTGTCCAACTCGATGCGCTCCTCGAGGCTCTTCACCTTGCCGTCGACACGCGCGCGGGAGAAGCCGCGCTTTTGCGCCTCGGTGAGGATGTCCTTGTGCTCGCCCTTGCGATTGGAGACCACCGGCGCCAGCACCATCACCTTGGTGCCCGAGGGCGACTCCATCAGCGTGTCGACGATCTGCTGGGCGCTCTGCTTGCCCACGCGCTTGCCGCAATTGGGGCAGTGCTGCACGCCCACGGAGGCGAAGAGCACGCGCAGGTAGTCGTGCACCTCGGTGACGGTGCCCACGGTCGAGCGCGGGTTGTTGCTGGCCGCCTTCTGCTCGATGGAGATGGTGGGCGAGAGGCCTCGGATGGTGTCGTACTTGGGCTTCTCCATCTGCCCAAGGAACTGCCGCGCGTAGGCGGACAGGCTCTCCACGTAGCGGCGTTGGCCCTCGGCGTAGAGCGTGTCGAACGCCAGCGAGCTCTTCCCGGAGCCGGAGACGCCGGTGAACACCACCAGCTTCTTCTTCGGAATCTCCAGGGAGATGTTCTTGAGGTTGTGCTCCTTGGCTCCTCGGATGGAGATGACGTCGGGCTCGGACATGGGGGCGCGATCTACCACTGAAAGGGCGCGCAGGTAGGGGGAATGTGGGCGCGCCGTGGGTTGAATGGTCCTGAACGAACGGATTTTCAAGGCGAATCCCTCCCCGCGAAGGGGGAGGGCAGGCGAGCGCGCGGGGGCTGGGGAGGTAGAGGGTTCCGGGCTACGGTGTCGCCGCGATGCCCCACATCCCCGAGCGCCTGCGCGGCTCTCCGTTGCTCGTCGTCTCCAGCCTCATGTTCGCGGTCATGGCCCTGTGCGCGAGGAGCGTGGCGGGCCGGCTGTCGGTGGGACAGGTGGTGTGCGCGCGCTTCGCCATCGGGCTGGTGTTCCTCGCGTTCTACTTCCCGCTCATCGGGCGTCGGCCGCGCATGGGGCGGCCCGGGTTGTGGGCGCTGCGCGGCATCTTTGGGGGCGGCTCCGTCTACTTCTATTTCATGGCCATTGACCGGCTCGCGGTCGGGCCCGCCACGCTGCTCAACGCCTGCTGGCCCATCTGTGCCGCCATCCTCGGCATCTTCATCCTCAAGGAGCAGGTGAACGGGTACCTGGCGTCCGGGCTGGTGGCTACCACCTTTGGGGCGGGGCTCGTCATCTGGAGCACGGTGCAGGGGGGCATGAGCCTGACTTTGGGCGTGGGGGCCTGGGCCGGGGCGGCCTCCGCTCTGCTCAGTGGTGCGGCCGTCATCGCCCTGCGGGCCTTGCGCGGCGACACGGACGCCGCCTCCATCTTTCTGTCCTTCTGCTTCTTCGGGCTGCTGTTCGGCCTGCCCTTCGCCTTGCAGGACTGGCGGCCCCTGAGCTGGGACATGCTGCTGCCGCTGCTCGGCGTGGGCCTGTCCTCCGTGATCGCGCAGATGATCTTCACCTACGCCATGGGCTACGTGACGGCCGCGGCAGGTGGCATCACCACCCAGCTCACCCCGGCCTTCTCGTGGCTGCTCGGCGCGCTCCTGCTGGGCGAGCCTCTCCAACCCCTCTCCGTCTTGGGTTCCCTGGTGTGTATGGGGGGCGTGCTGTGGGGCACGGGCCTGGTTCCCCGCCTGCTCATTCCGGCGTCCAGACCTTCTTCCTGAGCGGGGAGTTCTGGGGAGTTCGCGTTTCCCTTCCTTGCCCTGTGAGATCCGGTTTTTTCCCGTCATCTGGCGGGCAGTTCGGAAAACTTTTCAGGAAACGCGCTCCAGTGGGTAGGTGGGTTCCCATCTGAGTCCAATACTTTTCCCTGCAGCCCCGCGATTTGTTTCAGCGGTGTGTCGTTTGTTTGCCAGGGCCCCGAGGTTGCAGAGCCCTCACCCCCGGTGTGGCTGGAGATCGTGCGGACCGTGTGCGCGTCGCCGATCGGGGAGGCTCCAATGTTGGGTTTTAGGTGGGTGTGCACGGCAGCGTGCCTGTTGGCCCTGGTCGTCGTGGGCTGCGAGCGGCCGTCGTCGCAGCGTGCCCAGTCGGGTCTGAGGGCATCGCCTGAGAAGTTGGAGTTTGGCCTCTCGGCAGTGGGTGTGACCAAGACGATGAAGGTGCGGCTGTCGAACGGGGGCCGCGCGCCATTCAAGGTCCACGGAGCCACGGCCACCCTGCCCAATGTGGAAGTGGTGCCCTTTGAGGCCTTCGAGCTGAAGGCAGGCGGAGAGCAGGAAGTGGAGGTGCGCTTTACGCCGGCCGTGGAGGGCGAGGTCGCGGGCGTGCTGCAGGTGCTCACCGACGCCGACAACGTGAGCAAGGACGGCGTGGCGCAGTTCGACCTGGCGGGCAAGGGCGTGAAGGCGTGGGTGGAGGTGCCGGTGCGCGCCATCGAGTTCGGCAACGTGGAGCTGGGCCGCGTGGAGGCGCGCGAGCTCGTCGTGCGCAACCCCACGCAGGTGGAGAGCCCGGTGCGCCTGGACTTCGACGGAGCGGACGCGGACGAGTTCGGCTCGAGTGAGTCGGGCGCGGCCTTCGTGCTGCAGCCCGGAGAGGAGCGCCGGTTGCCGCTGACTTTCTTGCCGACGCGGCTGGGCGCGGCCTCGGTCCAGGCGCGCGTGAGCGTGGCGTGTCCCACGTGTGAGCCCATCGTCGTGGCGCTGTCGGGCACGGGTATCGCCACGCTCCTGGAGGTGACGCCGCTGCGGGTGGACTTCGGCCGCGTTGCGGTGGGGGCCACCTCCGAGGAGCGCATCACGGTGCGCAACCTCGGCACCGAGCCCATGTCTTTCGGCGGGGTGAAGCTGGTGGACGACTCGGGCAACGTCTTTCGCGTGGTGAGCTCGACCCTGCCGCCGGGCAACGTGCTCGCCTCGGGCGCGGTGGTGGAGGTGCGGGTCGCCTTCACGCCCAAGGTCAGCGGTCCCGTGCCCGCGGCGCGGCTGGAGCTCGATGTGCGGCCCGTGGGGACCACCAAGCCAGGGCCCAAGGTGACGCTCACGGGAGAGGGCGGTACCTCGTGCGTGGTGCTGCAGCCGGATCCGCTCGACTTCGGCACGGTCGCCGAGGGGATGAATGCCACCCGGGACGTGCAGGTTCTCAATCGCTGCCGCACCGACGTGCTGCTGAGCGACCTGAAGCTCACCACGAAAAAGGGCGGCTACTTCATGTTGGCCACGGCGCCCTCCAGCCAGCCCATTCCCGCGGGACAGTCCGTCTCCGTCCCCATCACCTACATGCCTCGCGCGGGCGTGGGGGCAGGTGAGGCGGAGCTCGCCGTGAAGATCCTCAACGGCATCAGCACTTCAACCGAGGTGGTGCGAGTGCTGGGCTCGGGTAAGGTGTTCTCTCCCTGCCAGTACAGGCTGGAGCCAGCGACGGTGGAGTTCGGCAACGTGCCGGTGGGTTCCGAGGTGACGCTCGGCGCGGCGATTCGCAACGTCGGCCCCACCGAGTGCTTCGTGGCCGGGATGCAGGTCGCCGAGGGCTCGGATACGGCCTTCACGGCGAACGAGACGGGCAACAAGGTGCTCCTGCCAGGGCAGCGCGCCGTGCTGCGCGTGCGCTTCAAGCCAGGCTCGGAGGGGGAGTTCTCCGGTCTGGCGGAGGGCTGGGTCAACCACCCCAGCAATGGCCACCTGCTGATTCCGTTGCACGGCCAGGGCGTGCAGGGCTGCTTCTCCGTGCAGCCCACCCACCTGGACTTTGGCACCACGCGGCTGACGTGCGGCCCTCGTGAACGCGAGGTCATCGTCTACAACAAGTGCCTCGGGCCCACCTTGCTCAAGAACCTGCGCCTCGACGGTGACGCCAGCGACTTCAAGGTGGCGCATCCCTTCTTCTTCCCGGCGGTGCTCGCCGCGAACAGCGAGATCCGCGTCAAGGTGACGTACGAGCCGCAGAGTGATGGGGAGGACTCCGCCGCGCTGCGCTTCGAGCTGGACTCGGGCCCGCCCTACACCGTGAGCATGGTGGGAGAGGGCGTGCTCAAGAACGACCAGACGGACCATTTCGTCCAGCAGTCGCAGGCCAAGGTGGACGTGCTGTTCGTGGTGGACAACTCGGGCTCGATGATGGACGAGCAGCAGAACCTGGGCTCGAACTTCTCGGCCTTCCTGACTCACGCGGCTGCCGCGGGCGTGGACTACCACATCGCCGTCACCACCACCGGCCTCGAGCGCTCCTCGGGCGGCTGGTCGGTGTGCCCGGGCGGTGCCGAGGGGGGGGAGAACGGCCGCTTCTACCCCGTCGACGGCTCGTCGCCGCGCATCATCACGCCCTCCACGCCGGCGGCCGAGACCGTCTTCGCTCGCAACACGAGCGTGGGCGTGTGCCACTGGAACGAGCAGGGCCTGGAGGCCATGTATCGCGCCCTGGCGGATCCGCTGGTGTACAACATGGATGACCCGCGCTCGCCGCAGCCGATGGATGGCAACGCCGGTTTCCTGCGCGACGACGCCAAGCTGGCCGTCATCGCCGTCACCGATGAGGAGGACTTCTCGCCGCAGTCGGTGTCCTTCTACGAGTCGTTCCTCCTGGCCCTGAAGGGGGATGACCGCTCCAAGGTCCTCTTCTCCGCCATCGCCGGACCGAGCGACCTGAGCTCCTGCCCCCGCGCCAGCAGCTCCGGCAGCCGCTACATCCAGCTCGCCCAGAACACCGGGGGCGTCGTGGAGAGCATCTGCACGGCCAACTGGGCCGCCTCGCTCGAGCGGATTTCGGAGAACGCCTTCGGCCCCAACCGCTCCTTCCCGCTCAGCGACAAGCCGTCGGATACCACGCGCATCGTGGTGCGGGTGGACGGTGCGGAGGTGACGAGCGGGTGGACGTACGACCCGACCACCAACACCGTCATCTTCGACGTGGACGCTGCTCCCGGCCCCGGGGCGGCTGTGGAAATCACGTACCCGGTGGGTTGCTAGAGCCGCGGAAGATGAGTAACGAGAGGGGGGGCGCTCTTCGGGGCGCTCCTCTTTCATTTTTGACACACTGCAAGGTAATCCCACTCGACAGAGTGCGTGGGGCGGGGCAGGGTGGTGGGTACGATGGCTCCGGAATCGCTCCTGGTCGCCGGTGTGGGAGACATCCACGGTCGCTTCCACCGAGTGGAGGCGTGGCTCGACGTGCTGGAGGAAGCACGGGGCCGCCGGGTGGACATGGTGCTGGCGGTAGGCGACGTGGAGGCCTTCCGGCACGCGGACGACCACCGGCGCAAGGCGGCCAAGCGCGGCATGCCTGCCGAGTTCGCTGAGTATGCGGACGGTGTCCGGACCATGAAGCGGCCGCTGTACTTCATCGGCGGCAACAACGAGGACTTTGAGGCGCTGCACGACGCCCCGGATGGTCTCCAACTCGCGCCGAACGTGCACTACCTGGGGCGAGCAGGCCTTAAGGAGCTGCACGGGCTGCGCGTGGGGTACCTGTCGGGCATCCACGCGCCGCGCTTCTACGAGCAGCCGCTGAAGCGTCCGCGCTCACTCGATACAGCGAAGCAGGCCGGGTACTTCCGCGCGCCCGAGGTGGAGAAGGTCTCCCAGCTGCGCGATGTGGACCTGATGTTGGTGCATGAGTGGCCGCGGGGTCTGCCTCAGCGGGCGCAGGAGCGTGAGGTGCCTCCGCCGGGCCGGACGCTGCCGACATCCTGGATTGGGAACCACATCACCCGACAGCTGGTGGATAAGGTGCATCCGAAGTGGGTGTTGTGCGGGCACTCGCACCGAGCCTTCGCGGTGACGCTCGGAGGGCAGGGGGGACGGCCGGTGACGCGCGTGGCGTGCCTGAACCAGGCGACGCGGCCCGAAGAGTCGGTGTTTTGGATGGAGCTCCAGGGCCACGAGGTGGTCTGCGCGGGATGGGGCATCTCCGGCCAGGTGTCCTGGCAGGCCGGGTCGCTGTGGGGCTTGGGCTCGCTGCCCTCGCCCCAGGAACCCGAGCCCCTGGGCACGGGCGTCTGAAGGGGAACTGACATGGCGGTGATGGATAGGTCTCTCTGGCCTCGGGCGTACCTGCGCCACTTTCAGCGCAAGGCGTCCTTCCAGTTCGCGGCGCTCACGTGGGGCTCGCGAGGTGACGTTCAGCCTTTCGTGGCGCTCGGCGCGGAGCTCGTCCGCCGGGGTCACCGGGTTCTGCTCGCGGCGAGGGCGCCCTTCCGCTCCTTTGTCGAGGAGCACGGGCTCGAGTTCTTCGAGATGGAGGAGGACGGCACCGAGGACCTCATGCACTCCCTCGCGAGCAGCGCCGGGGGGGCGGATGGGGTGAAGCTCATGGTGTCGTGGCAGCGGCGCATGGTCCCGTCACAGCTGCGGCAGTTCTGGAAGGCAAGCGAGGGAGCCGATGTCCTCATCAATAACGCGGCCTTCACGGGTCCGGCGCTCCCCATCGCCGAGCGGCGCGGCATTCCCATCTTCCAGGCCTTCTTTGATCCAGGCTTCATTCCGACGCGGCGTTACTGCGTCCTGGACAACCGCATCCAGGAGCGGAATGCGTTCCTCAATGTCGCCGCGACCCGGCTGAAGAACATCGCGGGTGGGCTGTTCTCGTGGGACCTGGTGAATGCGTGGCGGAGGGAGCACCGGCTGCCGGTGGACTTGCTCGGAGAGAACCTCCGGCCGGGGCTGCTCTTCCGGTTGCCGGTGCTGGTGGCGTGGAGCCAGCATCTCTTGGCGCGGCCCGATGACTGGCCCGAGTGGTTCGCACAGACCGGGCGTTGGCGCCTCGCGGCACAGCAGAAGCCCAGCCAGCGCTTGAAGGACTTCATGGACGCGGGAGAGCCCCCCGTCTACATCGGCTTCGGAAGCTGGGGCGTGCACGACAAGAAGGCGGTGACGGACATTCTACTCGAGGCCCTGCGCGTCACGGGCCAGCGGGGCATCCTGCATCGCAACACGGTGGATGGGCGGAGTGAGCTTCCCGCGAACGTGTACGTGGATGACAACTTGCCGCACGACTGGCTTTTTCCGCGAGTCAAGGCAGTCGTTCACCACGGAGGAGCGGGGACGACGGGGGCGGTGGCCTCGGCCGGAGTGCCCTCGGTGATTGTTCCTGCCTTCTTCGCGCAGGATGTCTGGGGACACCTCGTGCGGCAGAAGGGCATCGGGACGATGCTGCCGCGGCGCGAGCTCCGAGTGGACAGCCTGGTCGCGGCGCTCCGAGAGGTGACGCAGCCGCAGGTTGTTGAGCGGGCCAAGGCGCTCGGCGTCAACGCCAGCAAGGAGGGCGCCGAAGTGCTCGCGGCGGACGAGATCGAGCGGCGCCTGCAGGACGCGGCGAGGATGGGGTAGGCACGTTGATTCACATGACGACTGGTGAGCGGGAGTCCTGCTCACCAGCGGTACCAGGTGAACAGACAGTCGATGAGCTGTGCTTCACCGAGTTCGCAGTGGCCTACCCGTGGCACGAGGTCCGGCACGGGGGTAAAGAGGACATCATTGGACAGGCGAGTGAATCCGAACGTGGATTCGATGAGCCTGGCGAGCTTTGCCTCGTGGGACTGGAACTCGGGTGGAAACGGCGGAAAGCGGAGCCAGGCCTTCTGCTCAGGGGGACTCGTCTTCTCCATATGGGACGCGTAGAGGGCGTACACCGGTGCGAGTTGGCTCAGCAGGCAGACGACGCAGTCGTACCGGATGGCTCCTGGCACGAAACCCGGAAGGGATACGCGGCAGATATAACAGGGATCATGCCAAGGAACCGTTGCGTCCGCGATGTCGCAGTCGGGGAGCTCCTCACGAAGCCGCTGAACCAGGTCCTTCCATGCCTGTGTTCCCCCTATGTTGGCGTGGATCAACTGGGTGAGGCGTTGGCTCTCTTCTGACTCTTTGTAACGAGGATCTTCGTTGCCGAGACCGACTGGGTAGTAGCGGTGAACAAGCTGGATGAGTGCGTCGGCCGTCAGTTCCTCCGGCTTCATGGGTGGGCGCTCCTCGAATCATTTCGCTCGGAGGGGCGCACCGGAGTGTTCTTGCTCACTCGGTGGTGCGATGGCGCTTTCGTTCTCACGGAAAGGTCTTCCTGGGGATACCCATCGTTTGGAACCCGGTGACTCGAGTGCCAGGAATCGTGCCGAAAGTCCGGTCTCCCATGATGTGCTCCATGTGTTTCTTGAACTGATTACAAGCCAGTGCGGTTGGCTGCCTCTCTTTGATGACGAGGCGGGCGGCCTCGTCGGAGGCCTTGGCTGCTGCCTCTTGTGCGAAGTCATCCGGAACCGGCCCGTTCAAATTCACCTCCGGAACGCCGACCTCGATTTCGCAGGTGGCAGTTGCGGGAAAGATGGGTGAAAGCCTGCCCAGCAAGACAAGCACTTGCGCGACCTTCCATCCACCTGTCCCTGGACCGGCGTGGGGGACGACGTTGGTGAACTGAAACGTGGACGGCGGGATGTGGCCAATGACGATCTGCGTGCACGAAAGCTGGAGTGCTCCAGCTATCGCGAGCAACAGCCGCATCATTCTGAGTAGGCCCCAGCTTGTGATGGGTCTCCTTTGCGCAGGACAGGGGGCCACACTCAGAATTGACCGGACAGCACCACGCCGCCGAGGCCGCCGGACACGTTCATGGACATGTCCGAGGCTCGTGGCTGCGCCTGCGCCTGCTGCTGGCGCCCGTGGAGCAGCAGGGGCACGCCCACGCCGAAGAGGGTACCCGCCGCTGCACCTACCAGCACGTCCGTGAGGTAGTGCTTGTCCGCGCCCATGCGCAGCAGCCCCATCGACGCCGCCGCCGGCAGGCCCACCGCCCAGATGAGCCAGCGGTTCTTGTAGCCGCGCAGCTCGGACACCGTGCCCGCCGCCGTGACGAGCGCGAAGGCCATGTTCGTGTGTCCGCTGTAGAAGGACAGGTTGTTGTCGTTGGGGTGCTCGGTGAGACCCTTCTGGTCCTCGGGCAGCACGTGCACGAAGGGGCGCTCGCGGCCGACAGCGAACTTCACTCCCTGGTTCACCAGGGAGGCGATCACCACCGACTCGATGATGATGGTGGCGTCCTGCGCGAAGTAGCGCGGAGGTGCTCCGCTCGCCGAGCCCAGCAGGTACTGCCCTCCGAGCACCCCCACGGGCAGCACGCCGAAGTCCAGGATGTTGCTCCACGTGTCCCAGCGATCGCGGCCCTCCGGAGTCTTCGCCGCCACGCCCCGACCCCATCGGTCCAACCCGTTGAGCGTGTCCACGCCGTCCGCCGAGCGGTCGCACCAGCGGCAGGTCTTTGGGACGAGCTGGTCCTTGAACAGGCCCTCGCTGCCGATCCACAGCACCCCCGCGACACCGGTGATGACCCCGTCGCGGGTCCAGTTGAAGTTCAACTCATGGAGCGTAGGGGCGTCCGATGCCTGTTGGGCCCGGGGCTGGGCCTCGGCCAACACAGGGGAGGTGGCAAGCAGGGAGGCGAGCGCTAGAACGTGGAGGGCAGAAGGCATGTCGGCGAGCATAAATGCCCCCCTCGCCCCGTTCTAGAATCCCCGCCCTCGTATGTCCTCTCCTCGTCGTACCCTCCAGGTCTACCCCGATACCGGACGCCGCCAGGCCGCTCTGCGCGCGGCCCGGAGCGCCGCTGGAGTCGTTCGGGGAGATGCCTTCCTGACGTGGGACGGCTTCCTGGAGGCCCTTGGCGGGGCTCGCGAGTTGGGACGGCGCCCGTGCCCACCCCTCGCGGCGCGCACCGTGGTGGGCTCACTCGCACAGGGACTGGGCTCCACGCCCTTTGGCGACTTCGTCCACGAGCCCGCTTTCGCCCGCGCTGCGCTGGACGTGCTGCTGGATCTCAAGGCCGGCCGGCTCTCCCCGCGCGAGCTGCAGGATGCGTTGGAGGTGCTCCCTCCCGAGCGGCGCAACCGCGTTCGGATGCTCGCCCTGCTGCACCACGCCTACGAGCAGAAGATGGCCGAGCTGGGCCTGGCGGATCGCGAGGACGTGGTGCGCGGGGCTCGCGAGGCCTTGGAGCGCAACGCCTGGCCCGCGGCCTGGGATGACGTGGGCACGCTCGTGCTGCACGGCATCTACGACGTGCGGCCCTCCGGGCTGGAGCTGTTGATGGCCCTGGCGGCCGCCTGTGATGCGCGCCGAGTGACCCTGCGCGTGGAGACTCCGGTGGGTGGCTCCCCGGTGGCGGACGCGGCTCTGGCGGCGCTCTTCCGCGCCTTCGAGAACCGCGGTGAAACGCTCCCCCACGTGGACCTCTTCAAGGCGGACGTGACTTTCGAGTCCCGCCCGATGGTGGAGCTCGGTCGACACCTCTTCTCGCCCCGGGCTCCGAAGGACGTGCTCCAGGGCGCGGTGGAGGGCCTGCGGATGTGGAGCGCCGGGGCGGCTCGGGACGAGGCCCGGCTCATCGCTCGGGACGTGCGTCGGCTGGTGTCCGACGGGGTGGCCCCTGGAAGCATTGCCGTGGCGTGGCGTGACCTGGGACCCGAGGCCCGCTGGTTGGCGGACGCGTTCTCCGAGCTGGGAGTGCCCGTTCGTTTGCCCTGGGGCGAGCCGCTTGCGCTAGCCGGCCCGGTGCGCCTGGCGTTGGATCTGCCCCTGCTGGTGGAGGATGGCTTCCCCGCCGAGCGTGTGGCGGAGGTGATCTCCAGCCGCTACGCGCCCACGCTCTCCCGGGGGGCTCCCGAGGCTCCGGCGACGCTCCTCACGCTCGCGGCCGTCCGGGATGATCGGCTGGGTGCGGCGCGTGGCAAGGGCGCGTATGACCTTCGCCTGGAGGCTCTGGCGAAGCGATTGGAGCCGCTGCCGAACCAGGTGCGTCCCAAGGAGCAGCGGCGCGCCCACGAGGCTCGGGTGCTGCGCGAGCGGTGCCTGTTGCTGATCGAGTCCTGTCGCCGCATTCCGGAGCAGGGCCGTGCCTCGGAGCTGCTCGCTGCGTGGTGGCAGGTGGTGCAGCGGCTGGGGTTGATGGACTCGGAGGGGGCGTTGGATACGCCCGCGGACGAGGGGCTGGGAGCGCTTCGGCTGGATGCTCGGGCCCGGGATGATGCGGCGCGAGTCGCGCTCGCGGCGAGGGTCCGGGAGCTGGAGCGGACGCTCGCGGTGGTGGGGGGTGGGCCCCGGTTGAGGCGGCGCACCTTCGGTCGCTGGTTGCAGGACGCGATGCGCGACGTGCATCTGCCGGCGCGTGGGCCCGTGACGGGTGCTGTGGAGGTGCTGGACGTCCACGAGCTGGAGGGCCGCTCCTTTGCCCATGTCTTCCTCGGGGGCATGGCCGAGGGTCGATTCCCCGGCCGCGAGGAGCCCAATCCGCTGCTAGGTGACACCGAGCGGATCGCCCTCAACAAGCACCTGAGCCGGGACATCTTCCGTCTCACGGGCGGCGAGTTCGAGGATCGCGCGCCGTGGCGCCTCACCGAGGACCGGCTCCTGTTCGCCAGCGTCCTGGCCGCCGCCGAGGAGACGGTGAGCCTGTCCTTCTCGGTGGAGGGCCCGGGAGGCCAGGAGCAGGCGCCCTCTGCCTTCTTGGAGGAGGTGCGGCGGCTGACGGGTGCTTCATGGGTGACGCGCTCGTTGCCGGCCATCGCGCCGCTCGACGAGGTGCTCACGGAGTCGGAGCTGCGCCAGCGCGTGGTGTTGGAGTCGCTGGCCAACGAGCGGCTGCGCGTCTCCGTGCCGGACCCTGCCCGGAACGTGCTCAAGCAGCGCTTCGAGGGCGCGCCGTGGCTCGTCGCGGCCAAGGAGATGGTGCAGGTGGAGATCGAACGCCTGCACTTCTTCGGCGATACGCGCAAGGGCGCCGGCCGCTACACGGGTGCGGTGGATGATCCGGCCCTGAGCGAGGCGGTTCGCGAGGCGTTCCGCTTCGACGAGGATCGTCCATTGTCGGCCTCGGCGCTCGCGCGCTTCGGCAACTGCGGCTTCCAAGGCTTCCTGTCCTACGGGCTCAAGGTGCCCGAGCCGGAGCAGCCGGGAGAGGAGTTCGATCGCCGGGGGCAGGGCGTCTTCTGGCACCGCGTACTGGAGGAGTTCTTCAAGCGGCTCAAGGAGCGCAAGCTGTTGGGCCGAGGTCTCGACGAGCTACCGGAAGAGCTGTTGGACGCGGTGCTGGACGAGGTGCGGGAGCACTTCGAGCAGCGGCACTACG
This sequence comes from Archangium minus, assembly GCF_044360475.1. Lineage (NCBI taxonomy): Bacteria > Pseudomonadati > Myxococcota > Myxococcia > Myxococcales > Archangiaceae > Archangium > Archangium minus. The sequence continues at coordinate 9,095,804 of NZ_CP043494.1, read as the reverse complement.
TGGGCCATCCGGCGCTGTGGCGCCTGGCTCGCGAGCGGGCGAAGAACATGGTGCGCCGCATCCTCATGGACGAGCGGCGGGGCCTGCCGTTCGAGCGCTTTGAGCCCGCGGGTTTTGAGCTGCGCTTCGGGCCTCGCAACCCGGCGGAGGGGTGGAACAAGGTGACGCTCCAGGTGGGCGAGGAGGTCATTCACTTCGAGGGCACCATCGACCGGTTGGACATGGCGGGTGGCGAGGTGGGCGTCATCGACTACAAGTCCGGCAAGCTGTCGAAGTCGGAGCTGAAGAAGAAGCTGCTCGACTCGGACTTCCAGCTCCCACTGTACCTGTACGCGGCTCGGGTGAGCGGTCACCGCAACACGCGCCAGGCCGCGTGGTTCTCGCTGCGGACGGGAGAGGTCATCTACCTCTCGGAGGTGTTGGAGAAGGACGCGGTGGAGCTGGAGGAGCTGCTGTCCACCGAGCCAGAGGTACGGGCGCGGATGGCGGCGGAGGCGAAGCCCAACCTGGCCAACGCGGTGGAGGCGCTGATCCGCACGGTGCGGGCGGGGCAGTTCGCCATGAGACCGAAGGACTGCGGGAGCTGCGGCTACCGCCCCGTGTGCCGCATCACCGAGCGGCGGCTCGTGGAGGAGGAGGGCTCTTCGTATGAGTGAGGCCTCTCCCCTGGCGCTGGAGAAGAACCTCGCCCTGATGGCGGGTGCCGGCGCGGGCAAGACGTACAGCCTGGTGACGATGACGCTGCACCTGCTGACGGGGACGCGCGAGGGCATGAAGCCCCTGCGTCCCTCGCGGATGTGCATGGTGACGTTCACCGACAAGGCCGCCGCGGAGATGCGCGCGCGTGTCCGGGCTCGCCTGGATACGCTCGTCCATACCGAGCCGAAGGAGGTGAAGGAGCTGGACCTGCGGGCCTCGCTCGAGCGGCTGGGCCGTCCCTTCCCCTCGCGAGACACGTGGCGGGCCCTGCGCGAGGAGTTGGGCTCGGCCTCGGTGGGTACCTTCCACTCGCTGTGCGGCCAGCTCTTGCGTCGAGCACCGCCGGGCTCGGGCGTGGACTCGTCCTTCGAGGTGCTCGACGAGCTGGAGGCCCGCACGCTCGTGGTGGATGTGTGCGAGCGCGTGGTGCTGGACGCGTTGGAGGCCGGTGACGCGGGCGTGCGCGAGCTGTGCCAGGAGCTGACCTTCTCGGGCTCGGACTTCACCGAGGGCCTGGTGTCCTCACTGACCGCCACCTACGGCAAGCTGCGCGAGGAGGGCCTGCGCGCGGCGGAGGCCCGCATCTCGAACGTGGACGAGGCCCGTGCCGGACTGGAAGCCCTCGTCGAACGGTGCCGTCAGCTCTGCGCCACCGTGGCCGAGCTGGACGCCAAAGGCGAGTGGCGCGTCCTGCGCGAGGCGCTCGAGCGTGCGCTGGATGGGCTCACGCCGGAGAACTGCTTCGAGCCCGAGCGGTTGCCCTCGCTCAAGGCGGCCTTCCTCGAGGATGGACGAGATGTGCGCCGGCTGAAGAAGGAGCCGGGCAACTCGATGAAGGAGCTGTACTGGTGCCTCTTCGGGAAGAGCGACGGCTCGGTGATGCGGCTGGAGGACGCGTACGCGGGCTGGCGCACGGCACCCTTTGAGGCTTCGTTCCGCTCGCTGCTCGCGCAGGTGGAGGCGCGCCACGAGGAGGAGTTCGTCCGGCGCAACGCGCTGGACTTCACCGCGCTGCTGGTGAAGACGCGCGATCTGCTGCGAGACAACCCGGACTTCCGCCGTCAGGTGCAGGAGCGCATGGGCGCGCTCATGGTGGACGAGTTCCAGGACACCAACCGCCTGCAGCTCGAGCTGGTGCTGCTGCTCGCCGAGAAGCGCGACGGAGGCCCGCGCCCGCTGCGACCGGATGACGACCTGGTGGCCACGCTCCCGCTCGAGCCCGCCTTCCTGTGCGTCGTGGGTGACCGCAAGCAGTCCATCTACGAGTTCCGCGGCGCCGACGTGTCCGTCTTCAAGGTGCTGGCGGACAAGATCGTCGCTGAGGGCGGAACGCTCGACTTCATCCATAAGAACCGGCGCTCGGTGCCGCCGCTGCTCGACTTCTTCAACCAGGCCTTCCCGGGCGTGTTGAAGGCGGGTGAAGGGGGCGCTCGCCCGTACGAGGTGGTGTATGTCCCCGAGGAGGATGACTTCACGCCGGTGCGCCCGGCCCCACTGCCTGCCCCGGTGGTGGAGCGGCTCCAGTTGGACGACGAGGAGCTCTCCACGGGCGAGCTGCGTGCGGCGGACGCGGAGTCGGTGGCGAAGCGGCTGAAGGTGATGCTGGCTCCGGGCGCCGAGCCCCTCGTGGCGGTGAGCGAGGAGAGCGTGGAGCGGCGTCCCGTGCGGGGCGGCGACGTGGCCATGCTCTTCCGGACCTTCACGCACCTGGAGGTGTACCGGCAGGCGCTCATCCGTCACGGGATTCCTCACCGGGTGCTGCGCGGGCGCGGTTTCTACGGCGCGCAGGAGGTGCTGGACCTGGCCTCGCTGCTGTCGCTGCTGGCGGACCCCGAGGACTCGCTCGCCTTCGCCGCGGTGCTGCGCTCGCCATTGGTGGGGCTGTCGGACGCCTCGCTCTTCCGGCTCGCCGGGCCCGAGGGACTGACGCTTCCCTCCGTGGAGCGTGAGGGCTCCTCCGCCCTGGAGAAGCTGCCCGAGGGTGAACGGGTGCGGCTGGAGCGCTTCCTCTCGGCGCTGCCATCGCTGCGGGGCGAGAGGGACAGGCTTGGCGTGCGGGCGCTCCTGCAGGCCGCGTTGGACGTAACGGGCTACCGCGAGGCGTTGGCGGGCACTCCGTATGCGGAGCAGGCGAGCGCCAACGTGGAGAAGCTGCTCGCGCTGGCGGGCCGACGCGACGAGCGTGGCACGGGCGCGTGCGTGACCTTCGCTCGCGAGCTGCAGCGGCTGGCCAACGAGGAGCCCACTGAGGCACAGGCGGACCTGCTGGAGGCGGGAGACCCTCGTGCGGTGCAACTGCTCACCATCCATCGGGCCAAGGGCCTGGAGTGGCCGGTGGTGGTGGTGCCCTCGCTCGGAAGCCTGCGGCGCTTCAGCAGCGGGCGGGCCCTGTTCGAGCGCACCCATGGTCTCTGTCTGCGGCCGTGGCTGCCGGACAGCCTCGACAAGTACCGCTCCCCCCGCTACGACGCGGTGAAGGACGAGCTGCGGCGGCGCGAGACGGCCGAGTACCGGCGCCTGCTGTACGTCGCGCTCACCCGCGCTCGGGACAGGCTCATCCTCTCTGGAGGCAAGGAGCGCGGCGCGTCCGACTCCTGGTGGTGCCTGCTCGACGAGCGGTTGGAGGAGGACACGCGGCTGCGCGGGCTCGTCGAGGACCTGGACGTGGACACCCTGCCCGCGCCTCCGGAGGCGGACGAGCTGGAGGACGTGGACCTCTCGGAGCAGGAGACCCGCGTCGAGGCGGCGGTGCAGCGTGTCCACGAGGGCACGGCGCTGTCCGCGCCCGAGGTCGTGACGGTGAGGACCGAGGCCGTGCAGGACTTCCTCGTCTGCCCGCGCCGCTACCGGTACGTGCACCGGCTGGGTTTGCGTGCAGAGGGGGCTCCCTGGGAGACGCCGCCGCGCGAGTCCTCGCCGTACATCGAGCGGGACGCCTGGGGCGCCCCACCTCCGAGTGCTTCGGACCGGGTGCTGACCCTGCTTCGGGTGGTGGACTTCCGCCTCGCCGGGACGCCCGCCCCTGAGCGGCGGTCCCGCCTGGAGGCGCTCGTGCGAGAGGTGGGCTGGGAGGTGGGCGAGGACGGAGTGGAGGAGGCGCTCGCCACCGTGGAGCGCTTCTTGGGCACTGCGTTCGCTCGCCGTCTGGCCACGGCGCCCGCGTCGAGCGTGCATCGCGCGTTGCCCTTCGTGCTGTCGTTGCCGGGTGAAACATCGGCGGCCCTCGAAGGCGAGGTGGACCTCCTATGGGAGACTCCGGCGGGAGAGGCTCGGGTCGTGCTCTTCAATCCAGGCCCACGCTCCCCTCGGGGCGTCGCGGCCCATGCCGACGCACTGGCGACCCTGTCGTTGGCCGCGCGGCGACTGGTGCGCGAGGGCGTCCCCGTGGAGGTGGGTGTGGCCTTCCTGGGAGACGACATCCCGGAGCCGGAGTTCCCCGCGCTCTCCGCGGACCTGCAGACCATCGCCGAGCGCCTGCGAGAGGCCGCCCGGGGGTTGGTGGAGGCAGACGTCCAAGGTCGCTGGCCTGGCAGGGCAGCATCCGCCTGCCAGACGATGGCTTGTGGCTACGTTGGACACTGTCATCCCGGCGCTCGGGTCTGACGGGGGAGATCCTCGCTCTTCCCGCTCCATCCCGGTGACGGCCCGTGTCGAAGCGTGCTAAGCGGGGCCCAACTATGCCGAACGTCGTCGTCATCGGAGCGCAGTGGGGAGATGAGGGCAAGGGCAAGGTCGTGGACCTGCTCACCGAGCACGCCCAGGTGGTCGTGCGCTTCCAGGGGGGCAACAACGCTGGCCATACCCTGGTGGTGGGTGGTCAGAAGACGGTGCTGCACCTGATTCCCTCGGGCATCCTTCACGCGGGGAAGACCTGCGTCATTGGCAACGGGGTGGTGTTGGATCCCGCCGTGCTGGTGAAGGAGATTGACGCTCTCAAGGAGCGCGGTTTCCTGAAGGACGAGTCGCACTTCCTCATCTCGGACAACGCGCACGTCATCTTCCCCTGGCACAAGCTGCTGGACACGTACCGGGAGAAGGCTCGAGGCGTGAGCGCCATTGGCACCACGGGGCGCGGCATTGGTCCGGCCTACGAGGACAAGGTGGCGCGCCGGGGCATCCGCGTGCGCGACCTGCTCAACTCCGAGCGGCTGCGCAAGCGCATTGACGAGCGGCTCCCGGGCGTGCGCGACGAGCTGCGCGAGCTGTGCCGCGCCGCCAACGAGCCGGCCCCTGAGCTGGACGCGCAGAAGTTCCAGGAGGAGTTCTCCGCGCTCGGCGAGCGGCTGCGCCCCTATGTGCACGACGTGTCGCTCTACCTGGCGGGCCAGGTGCAGCGCGGGGCACGCATCCTCTTCGAGGGTGCCCAGGGCACGCTGCTGGACGTGGACCACGGCACCTACCCGTTCGTCACCAGCTCCAACTGCGTGGCGGGCAACGCGGCGGTGGGCTCGGGCCTGGGTCCCACGGCCATCGACAAGGTGATGGGTATCAGCAAGGCCTACACCACGCGCGTAGGCGGGGGTCCGTTCCCCACGGAGCTGACGGACGAGACGGGCGATCGGCTGCGCAAGGTGGGTGACGAGTTCGGTGCCACCACGGGCCGTCCGCGCCGCTGCGGCTGGCTGGATGGCGTGGTGCTGCGCTACGCGGTGCGAGTCAACGGCCTGTGGGGCCTGGCGCTCACGAAGTTGGATGTGCTCTCCGGCCTGAAGACGCTGCAGATCTGCAACGCCTATGAGCTGGACGGTAAGCGCGTCACCGAGCTGCCCGGGGACTACGAGGACCTAGCTCGCGTCAAGCCCGTCTTCGAGACGCTGCCGGGCTGGGACGACAAGCTCGCCGGGGTGCGCACCTTTGACGAGCTGCCGGAAAACGCCAAGCGCTACGTGCGCCGCGTGGAGGAGATCTGCGGCGTGCCCGTCGTCTGCATCTCCGTGGGTGCGGACCGCGGCGAAACGGTGCTCCTGCAGAACCCCTTCCGGAGCTAAGCGGCCCGGAGCGGAGAAACTCCGGACACCCGGAGTTTCCTGGAAGTCACATCCTCAACTCCCTCGCCAGGAAAGCGAGGGAGTCGGTGGCGCATGTCAGCCCTCCGTCTTAGCTTCAGGGGTATGAACGGGGGCGATCAGAAGGCTGGCAAGCAGGTGTTCCGCCCACACGCTGTGCTCGCGGCCATCATGGGTGCCGCGACACTGCTCTGGCTGGGCGTCCTGGTGTACCTACTTCGCTTCGACGGAGTCCCGGTCCAGACGTTCCTCTCAGCGGTCTTCTTCGTCCTCTTCTTCGGTGTGTCGGTGACGTACTACGGCCGCACCCGCATTGTGGTGGACTCGGGAGGGATGACGTACCGGGGGCTGGTGCGCACGCGGCGCTTCTCCTTTGCGGACATTCGCAAGGTGGAGGTAATGCCCGGGCCAGTGACGGTGTACGCCGTGCGTGGCAGCCGGGGCTTCGTGCACTTCACCAGCCTCTTCGCACATCACCGCCACCTGGCGCACCTCCTCATCGAGCGCTCCGGTCTCACGCCGCTGCGCGCCTGAGGCTCAGGCCGCCATGGCGTAGGTGGCGAGGACCCCCCCCAGGGCCAGCGTCGCTCCGAGGCCGATGATCCACCACTCCCAGCGCACCCGCGGGCGCTCCGGCATGTCCTCGCCGGAGAGTGCCGCGGGTGGTTCATTTTCGTCGGGGGCCTTGTCCGGGATGGGGGCCTGGTCTGAGACGGGGGCCTCGTCCAGAACGGGTGGGGCAGGCGGAGGAGGCTCCGCCATGGGCGCCTGGAAGCGCAGCAGCGTCCGGCCCAGCTCAATGACGTCACCTTCGTAGAGAGGGGAGGGCGTCTCCACTCGCTGGCCGTTGAGGTAGACGCCATTGGGGCTGTCCAAGTCCTCCAGGAGAAAGGCTCCCTCCTGGTGGCGGATGCGCGCGTGGCGTCGTGACACAGCGGGGTCTCTCAGCCGCACGGACACCTCTCGGCCCCGTCCGAGCTCGGTGTTCGCCTCGGCGAGCGCGAAGGCGCGGCCCACGTCCGCCCCGGTGAGGCAGATCAGGGCGGCGGCTCGGGAGGGCGGTGGCTCCTCCGTGTCCATGAGGAGGTGTTTGAGCACGGCCACGGTGCCCACCTGCCGCTCGGTCTCCGCGTGGGGGTCCAGCACCTTCAGGCTCATGCTCTCGGGCAGGCCCAGCACCTCGCCGGGCAGCACGAGGCGAGGGACTCCCGGCGGCACCATCACGCCCCCCACCGTGAAGGTACGGGCGGCCTCCACCATTAGGCGTTGGCTCTCGATGCGCAGCGTCAAGAGGCTCGGGGGGAGCCCCTCCAGTCGCACCTGGTCCTCCTCGCCTCCGCCCAGCAGGTGGACGCCCTCGGGGAGCTCGAAGGGGGTGGAGGTGCCCAGGTGTTCGAATTCGAAGTGCATGGTGCTGGCGTGGCAGCAAGCCGGGTGCCGGGACGGAACGGAGAAATCGTGAGGGGTTGTTGCCTCCTGGCCGTCCCATCTCTCACCCTCCGTCCACGTGCGCGGACGCAACGGGCGCCCCTTCTCCGAGACATCGGCCAGGGGGGGGCCTAGGATTCGCGGCCTCGATGCGCCCCGCCTCCCACCTCCTGATGCTGCTGTCGCTCACGCTGCTCGCCTCTTCCTGCCGGGACGAGCAGGCCGGTCCGAAGCCTCGCAACAAGGCCTTGCCTCCGCCCGCCCAGGCTCGCGTGTTGGATGCCGCTCCGGCGGATCTCACCTGGCGCAGCGGCGCCACGTTCGCCGGGGGCGCGGTGCGTTACCTGGGGACGCGGCTCTCTCCTCCGGTAGCGGTGCCTGGCCAGCAGGTGCAGCTCGCGCACTACTTCGAGGCGCTGCGCCCCATGCCCCAGGGCTGGGAGTTCTTCGTGCACGTGGTGGACCCCGCCTCCGGGCAGATGATGGTCAACGCGGACCACGCTTTCGCGGGCGGCGCGGCCCCGCTGGGCTCCTGGCCCGTGGGCAAGGTGGTGGAGGACGTCCACACGGTGCCGATGCCCCCCTCACCTGGCCAGGTGGTGCTGGGCTTCTGGCAGGGGGACTCGCGCCTCCCGGTGGATGACCCCAACGCGCACAGGGGCGACAACCGGATGTTGGGCCCGCAGCTCGGGGGCGCTGCTCCGTCGCTGCCCGAGTACACCGTCCGTCGTGCACCCAAGGCTCCGGTCATCGATGGCGAGCTCGATGACGCGGTGTGGAAGGACGCAGCCCCTGTGGTGCTGCACGGCAGCTTTGATGGTCGCCCGGTCTCGCTGCGGACCGAGGCGCGTCTGGCCTACGACGATCAAAACCTCTACGTCGCGTTCGACGTGGAGGACCCGGACATCTGGGGCACCCTGCGCAAGCGGGACGATCCCATCTACGAGCAGGAGGTGGTGGAGATCTTCCTCGACGCCAACGCGGACGGCCGCACCTACAACGAGATGCAGGTGTCTCCGCACAACGTCAACTTCGACGCCTACTTCCCCGCGCGCCGCAAGGGCATGGACCTGAGCTGGGACTCGGGGATGACGACGGCGGTGAAGGTGCGCGGCACGCTGGACAATCCGGAGGACCGGGACGAGGGCTGGCGGGTGGAGATGAAGATTCCCTTCGCCCGGTTGGCTGAGGTGCCTCACGTTCCGCCGCAGAAGGGAGAGCGCTGGCGCTTCAACCTGTACCGGCTCGAGCACGTGAAGCGGCAGCAGGTGGAAGGCCAGGCCTTCTCCCCACTCTTCGTGGGGGACTTCCACGCGCTGCCGCGCTTCGGGTGGCTCGTCTTCGAATAGACGCTACGAATGAGGGGAGAGCTCCCACGGGGCGTCCGCGACGGAACGCTCGGTGGGGTCCCCCAGGAAGCGCAGGAAGCCGCGCAGCTCGAGGGTGTCGATGAGCTCTTCGGCTTCCAGCTCGGAGAAGCCCTTCGTTTCCACGAGCAGGTTGCGCATGAGGGACTTGCCACGCAGGTAGCCCACGGGCTCGCCAGGGCCCAGCATGTGCTTCAAGTCAGCGGTCAGCTGCCGCAGATCAAGGTCGTCGGAGATCATCGCCTCAAGGGTGGTGATGGGCGGTGACCGGGGCAACCGGCGCCACGGGAGTCGGGGCCTCGGTTGTCAGGAAGGTGCTCAGGCGGACATCGTGCCCGTCGCTCTCCAGGGTGATGGCTCCGTGCACATCCGTACGCAAGCACTCGGTGCCCAGGTGCTGGTAGCGCGCTTCCACCTCGGGATGGGGGAAGCCGAAGCGGTTGCGGCGACCCACGCAGAAGACGACGAAGCGGGGACGCAGCTGCGCGAGGAACTCCTCCGTGGAGGAGGTACGCGAGCCGTGGTGCGGCGCCTTCATCACCGACACAGGCCCAAGTCGTCCGCTCGCGAGCAGCGCGGCCTCGCCTTCTTCCTCCACGTCCCCGGGAAGGAGCACGGTGACATCGCCATGGCGCACGAGCAGCACCACGCTCTTGTCATTCACGCCCTCCATGAGCTCGCGGTCTACCGGAGGCCCGAGCACCTCCAGGCTCGCCTCGCCCAACGCGTAAGCAGGATGTCCGAGCTGCACCTCCTCCACCTGCGCACCGGTAGCCGTCTCAACGAGCTTCCGCGACAGGGGCCCGTCGGCGCTGCCCGCGGACAGCCAGAGGCGCTCAGTGGGCACCTGCTCCAGCGCGGAGATGAGCCCAAGCGCGTGATCCGGGTGGGGATGCGAGAGGACAGCCAGGTCCAGCCGATCGATGCGTGAGGCCTTCAAGAAGGGCACAACCACGCGCAACCCCGGGTCCGCACCACCGGGCACGCCGCCGCCATCCACGAGGGCATGGTGTCCCTGGGAGCTGAGCACCACCGCGTCTCCTTGACCCACGGAGAGGAAGGTGATGCGCAGGCCAGGCTCAGGCACGAGGCGTGGGACGACGAAGACGAGCACCAGCCCCACGGGCGCGAGGATCCCACCCATGCGCCAGCGCCGCTCGCCCAAGGCCCAGAAGGCAAGCCCCGCGGCGTAGAGCAGAGAGGCCGCGAGGCCGAAGGAGGGCAGGTCCATCGTGGCCAGTGGCACGTGCGCGAAGAAGCGGGTGAGCCACAGGAGCAGCTGCGAGGCCCACGCTCCTCCCCATAGGAGCGGCGTGGCCAGCACGGGCGCCACGACATAGAGGGCCGCGCCTCCCGCGGCGAAGCCGGTGAGCAGGCCGCACAAAGGCATGCAGACGATGTTGGAGATGAGCCCTGCGAGGCTCGCGCGGCCGAAGGTGCCCGCCACCAGGGGCAGGCTGGCCACGGTGACGGCGACGCTCGCGCAGAACGTCTCCAGCACCGTCTCCCGGGTGCTCGCGAGCAGCCGTTTCAGCCGATGGGCTTCCTGTGGATCCGGGGGAGGAAGCGGAATGGCCTCGCGCAGGGCAGGGGTGAGCAGCAGCAGGCTGAAGACAGCGAGGAAGGAGAGCTGCAGCGACAGGTCCGCGACGCTCGAGGGCGTCCAGGCCACGAGGAGCACGGCGGCGGAGGCGAGGCTGTTGAGCCCATCAGCCCTCCGCCAGAGGGCGAGTCCCAGCAGCACCCCGGTAGCCATCACCGCCGAGCGCACCGCGGGCGGTTGATTGCCGGTGAAGACGACGTAGGCCCAGACGAAGGGCACGGAGGCGGGAGCCGCCAGCCGGCGGGCATCCACGCGCCGCAGGCTTCGCAGCCGAGCCCCCGCCAGAACGAGCAGCCAGCGCAGCAGGGCGAGCGTCATGAGCGCCAGTGCCGCAACGTGCAGCCCACTCACGCTCAACACATGCGCGAGCCCACTCCGGGAGAAGTCCTCCTCCAGGTCATCATCGAGCGCGGCGCGCTGTCCGGCCGCCAGGGTGAGGAACAGGGCTGCCGCATCGGCCGAGGGGGCCACGGCCCGCACCGCTTCAGCGAGCCCCTCCTGCGTGCGCACCAGCTCCACGCGCCAGCGCGAGGGAGGGGACAGCACCAGCATCCCCGCCGTCTGAAAGCTGCCGGTGAAGGCGAGCCCCTGCCGCCGCCGGGTTGCGGAGAAGTCCTTTTCTCCGGGATTCGAAGCGGACTCGAGCGGTTTGAGCCGGGCCTCCACGCGCAGCCGCTGTCCGGGCAGCAGCGACGGGGGCTTTCCCTGGGCATAGAGGCTCGCGTGGAAGCGGGCGGGGGTTCCGCTGCCGGTGCCCACGCGGGCCACGGACAGAAGGATGCGGGTCGCATCCTCGAAGCGCTCCACGCGCTCCACTTCTCCCTCCAGGACCGCCGTCCCTCCTTGTGCGAGCGAGAGAGACGGCGGCACATCGGCCCCGGCTTCCAAGGAGGCCAGCCCCGCGCCCGTCAGTCCTAAACAGAGGAGCACTCCCAGGTGGGAACCAGGCAGGCGGGCAAGCCCCAGGGCGGCAACACCCAGAGCACCAGCTGCCATAAGTTGGAATAATCCACCAAAGGCGTTGGTTCTGAGGCCAAATCCCGCGCCGAGTATCAGGCTCAAAGCGGGGAAGAACAAAGGACGCGCGGTCAGATCGCGCCACGAGTAACGGCCCACCATCCACCCCCACCTTCGACCCAATCCGTCCCGTCGTGGTGCATCGTCCTACCGAGCGAGCGCACACACGTAAAGGTACCCAGGCTAGTCGGGAAAATCCGAGCGGGTCAAGGCTTCAATGTTGCTGGTAGGGGTGAATTGTGGTACTCGTGGTGCGCTTTCCGAGGCCGGGTGTCGAGTCGAGCCGAGCCATCCCAAGGAGGCGGTAACGAGTGCAGACGAGCTTCAAGACCGGCGATAAGGCGGTGTACCCCGGACAGGGTGTGGGCGAGGTGATGGGCATCGAGCACACCGAGGTCGCCGGGCAGCGCCAGTCCTTCTATGTGCTGCGCATCCTGGAAAATGGGATGCGGATCATGATCCCAATCAACAAGGTGGGCTCGGTTGGCCTCCGGGAGATCATCAGTGAGGAGGACGTCAAGCAGGTCTACTCCATCCTGAAGGAGAAGGACATCTCGGTGGACTCGACGACGTGGAATCGTCGGTACCGCGAGTACATGGAGAAGATCAAGACGGGCTCCGTATTCGAGATCGCCGAAGTTCTGCGCGACCTCTACCTGCTGAAGGGAGACAAGGATTTGTCCTTCGGTGAGCGCAAGATGCTGGACACGGCGCGCTCGCTGCTCATCAAGGAGCTGTCGCTGGCCAAGGACTGCTCCGAGGAAGAGATCGAGTCGGATCTCAAGAAGATCTTCAACCTCGCCTGATCCACGTCGGGTGGAGGTAGAAAGCCCCGGTTCCCCGAAGGTGGGGACCGGGGTTTTTTCATGTCCGACGAGTCGCGGGAGCTGCGGGAGGAGCGGGAGCGGCGCATCGCCGAGCTGGAGGCGCGGATCCAGCGGCGTGGGGTAGGGGTGAAGGCTCCGGTGGCGCTGCTGGCCATGGCGGTGGCTGGGGTGCTGCTGGGGATGATGTGGAAGGATCTGGCGTACTTCTTCTCACCGGGGAATCCCCTCACCCTCGGTGCGGAGGGGGCGTACCGATACGAGCTGTTGGAGTCCAACCGCTACGTGCAGTTGCATGGAATCCCGACCTTGCGAGGAGCCTATGGGCGCGAGGGCGAGGACGTCTACGTGGTGGTGGGATTGCGCGAATCGCCGTTCCTCGTGCGTCGGCGGGCACTGCCGGGGGAGGAGTGGGCGCCAGGTCAGGTGCCGAGGCAGCCGGATCAGCGACCGTTTGCGATCCGAGGGCGGCTGCTGGCCGAGGAGGACGCGGAGCGCTACCGGGAGGGCTTCAAGCTGCTGAGGGAGCTGGGCGAGGTGCAGCCCAGGGATGGGCGGCTCTGGATGGTCGTGGAGGGGGCTCGACCGAGAGGGGATAAGGGGTTGCTGCTCATGGCGCTGCTATTGACGGCCTTCATCCTGACAAACGCCGCGTTGCTCCTGCGGAGCTTCAAGAGAAAGCCCGGGTAGACCCACGCTTTGGGACCTGAGCCGTACCTGCTCTGAAAGGAGGTCTACCGCGCGTCCGCCTGCTTGGTCCCAGCCAGCAAGTGGGCCTGCGCGAGGGCTTTGCGGATCCTGGGTGCGAAGGAGCCCCACCCCTTGGAGATTCGTTGGTCGAGCTCGAGCGCCGTGGAGAGGTGTTGGATGGCAGAGGCAGGGTCCTGGGCTGCCAGGGCGGCATTCCCCGCCCTCCACTCCTCCTGGAATTGCGAGAGAGAGGTCGCCAGCTCCTCCAGGTGCGCACGCCGGGCCAGTGAGAGCGCGGATTCGACATTTCCGGTCTCATAGAGGGCAATGGCCTCGGATGCGGCTTCTCCCTGAGGGCGAGGAGTGTCGGCAGGGGTAGGCTTCGCGGAGGCGACTCTCTCCCGGACTCCTGCCTCCCGCGACTTCGAACTCGCCGCCTTCGGGACGTGGAGCGCCGCCGACTCAGCGATGGCTTGCGCACTGAGCGCATGTTTTCCCGTGGCGACCTGTGGCTTTCCACCCCCCTGCATCACGGGAACAGGCGTGGCGGGCACAGGTTCCCCGAGCGCCTCAACGACGGACGAGGCCTCGGCGCGCACGGAGGGTTCGGTTTCGTGGCTCGGAGGTGAGTCGAGCCCCTCGTGAACCTCAACGCTCTCCACAGGGCTGGAAAGCTCGTCGCGCGAGCGCATCCACCGTACGGCGGCAAGCGTGAGGAACACGGCTACGAGCGAGCCAGTGGCCGCCGCGAGCAGCACAAGGCGGTGGGTGCTCAGGCCCACCCGGAGCGAGGAGGCAGCGCGGTTCGAGGAGGCCCGAGGATGCTCGGAGGTAGAGCCGGGCCCACGCACTCGAAGGAGCGCATTGCCAAGGGCAATCTCATCACCGGCGCGAACTTCCAGCTCGGCAGAGAGGCGGGTGCGGTTGACGTAAGTGCCGTTCTGACTGCCGAGGTCTTTCAGGGTGAGGTGGTCACCCCGGCGGGTGAGCTGGGCGTGCCGGCGGCTGATCGAGGGGTGCTGCAGGCGCAGGTCAGACGTGGAGGCCCGGCCGAGCACGAGCACGCCCTGCTTGACGGGGAGCAACTGCCCGGCACCGGGGCCCCGCTCGACGTACAGGAAGGCGGGGGAGTGGCCTGGGTCCTCGTACTCGCCGGAGTCGAAGCGAGCGGGCAGCTCGCGGTCTCGGCCCTCCCGTGAGGCTCCACCCGAGCCGTGGCGAGGGCGGCGGCGGGGGCCAGCGGGAAACTGGGGGACGCGCTGGGGGCGTGGATCGTCCGCCTGGAGGGGGGCTACCTCGTCGTCATCGAAGGGGAGCTCGACCTCCGGCTCCGGGCGCGACACCGTCTCCCCGGGGGGGCGGGGGACGCGGGGTGGGCGCTTGGGATTGGGAGGACTCATGGGGGGGTATTCTCCCAGATTCAACGGCCGACGGAGATGGGGGCGGGTCGGGGAGCCGAAGGATAGTCTTTTTTCGGCGGCCTGGAGTGCCAACAGGGCACCAGAGTTGACCGGGAGTGTCAGGCATTTGTGGTCCGGGGCGTGTGGAAGTCCTAGAGTCCTGCTTTCCAAGCCTGGATCCTGACCAGTGGAGGTTCTCGCACGTGGCCGCAGCATCGATTCGCCTCTTCAACACGATGACGATGCAGAAGGAGACCCTGGTGCCAGCGGTACCGGGCAAGCTGGGGGTCTACGTCTGCGGCCCGACGGTCTACAGCTACATCCACATCGGCAACGCGCGGACGTTCACGTCGTTCGACGTGGTGGTGCGCTACCTGCGCTACCGCGGTTTCGACGTGAAGTACGTCCGTAACTACACGGATGTGGACGACAAGATCATCAAGGCCGCCCAGGAGACGGGCGAGCAGCCGGTGGAGCTGGCCGCGCGCTTCGTGAAGCTCTTCCAGGAGGACGCGCGAGCCCTGCACCTGCGTGAGCCGGACGTGTCGCCCAAGGTGAGCGACCACCTCGCCGAGATCATCAGCATCATCCAGAAGCTGGTGGAGAAGGGCGTGGCGTACGAGTCCCAGGGCGACGTGTACTTCTCGGTGAGGCGCTACCCGGAGTACGCGAAGCTGTCGAAGCGCAACCTGGACGACCTGTGCGCGGGCGAGCGGGTGCAGCCAGGCGAGCAGAAGCACGAGCCGCTGGACTTCGCGCTGTGGAAGGCCGCCAAGCCCGGCGAGCCCGCGTGGGACAGCCCGTGGGGCAAGGGACGGCCGGGCTGGCACATCGAGTGCTCGGCGATGAGCGCGAGGTACCTCGGGGAGACGTTCGACATCCACGGGGGCGCGTTGGACCTGATCTTCCCGCACCACGAGAACGAGATCGCCCAGAGCGAGGCGGCGAGCGGAAAGACGTTCGCGCGGTACTGGATGCACTGCGGCTTCCTCGATCTCGAGGGGGCGAAGATGTCCAAGTCGCTCGGGAACGTGGTGCGGCTCAGGGACGCGCTGGAGAAGGTGGACGCGGAGGCGCTGCGCTTCTTCTTCCTGTCGACGCACTACCGGCACCCGCTGGGCTTCACGGACAAGGGGCTGGCGGATGCGGAGCAGCGCATGGAGTACTTCTACGAGACGCTGCGCAAGGTGGACGAGCGCGTGGGCGGGAAGGACTTCGGCAAGGGCGCGCTGCACGGCGAGCCGGGCAAGTTCCTCACCGAGTTCGAGTCGCAGATGGACGACGACTTCAACACGGCGGGCGCCCTGGGCGCGCTCTCGGGCCTGTTCGCGTTGATGAACGAGCTGACGGACAAGCCGCCGGTGAAGGACAAGGCGCTGGTAGGCAGGACGCTGCAGGCGCTGCGCGAGGACGTGCGGAAGGTATCCGCGGTCCTGGGCCTGTTCGAGGACGAGCCGGCGCAATGGCTGCTCAGGCGGCGTGATCGGGCGGTGAAGGAGCGAGGCATCGACGTGGCGCGAGTGGAGCAACTGCTCCAGGCGCGCGCGGATGCACGCAAGGCGAAGAACTTCGCCGAGGCGGACCGGGTTCGCGACGAGCTCAAGGGGCTCGGGGTGGAGATCATGGACACCGCGGGCGGCACGGTGTGGAAGGTGGCCGCGCCGAGTGCTTGAACCCTCTCCCCCCGAGAAGGGGTGGGGGTGAGGGTCTACCGCTCAACCATCCGAGCGAAGATCCTTCCTGCGAGGCCGGGCAGGTCATGTTAGGGGCACACCCGACATGAAGCGAACGCTGGTGTTCCTCTCCCTGCTGCTCGTCCTGCCGCTCGCCGCCCACGCCCAGCTCACGACGCCGGCGGAGAAGTCCGCTTCCCGGACCATCGATGCCGGAGCCCTCCGGGCGCACATCAGCTTCCTGGCCTCGGATCTGCTCGAGGGTCGGGGCCCGGGTACACGCGGCGACGCGCTGGCCCAGCAATACATCGCGACGCAGTTCCAGCTTCTGGGCCTGAAGCCTGTGTTGCCGGATGGGAGCTACCTGCAGCCCTTCGAGCTGGTGGGCCTGACGGGCCACCCCGAGACGATGACCTTCACCAGCGCCTCGGGGCGCATGGAGCTGCGGTACCTCGACGACTTCATCGCGAACCCGGGCGTGCAGACTCCGCAGGCCGTGTTGCAGGACTCGGAGCTGGTCTTCGTGGGCTATGGCATCCAGGCGCCCGAGTACGAGTGGGACGACTTCAAGGGGATGGACCTGAGGGGCAAGACGCTCCTCATCCTGAACAACGATCCGGAGGATGATCCGAAGCTCTTCGGGGGCAAGGCACGGCTCTGGTACGGCCGGTGGGATTACAAGTACGAGCAGGCCGCGAAGGTGGGGGCCGCCGGAGCGATCATCATCCACACGACCCAGAGCGCCGGGTACCCGTGGCAGGTGGTGCAGACGTCCTGGTCGGGCGAGCAGTTCGAGCTGCCGGCCTCGGCCGAGACGCCGCGCCTCCAGGTGAAGGCCTGGACGACGGAGCAGGCCACGCGTCGGGTGATGCAGCTCACGGGGACGGACATCGACACGTTGCGCACGGCGGCGCAGAAGCGTGACTTTCGCCCGGTGCCGCTGCGGGTGAAGGTGTCCACGCGCTTCGCCAACCAGGTGCGCCGGCGGCCCACGGCGAACGTGCTGGGCCTGCTCCCGGGGAGTGATCCGAAGCTCTCCCGGGAGGTGGTGCTCTATACGGCGCACCATGATCACCTAGGCGTGAAGGCGGACGCGAAGCCGGGCGAGGACGCCATCTACAACGGCGCGGTGGACAATGCGTCGGGGGTGGCGGCGATGCTCGAGGTGGCGAAGGCCTTCACCACCCTGCCGAAGGCGCCGCCGCGCTCCATCCTCTTCGCGGCGGTGGCGGCCGAGGAGCAGGGGCTGCTGGGCTCGCAATACCTGGCCGAGCATCTGCCGGTGCATCCAGGGCGGGTGGCGGCCAACGTCAACATCGACGGGCTCAACATCCACGGGCGCACGCGGGACGTCACGGTCATCGGGCTGGGCAAATCTTCCCTGGACAAGTTGCTCACCTCGCTGGTGCAGGCCCAGGGGCGGCTCGTGAGGGGGGATCCATTGCCGGACCGGGGGTTCTTCTACCGCTCGGACCAGTTCAACTTCGCGAAGCTCGGCATCCCCTCCGCCTACTTCAGCAGCGGCATGGACTTCATCGGCCGGCCGCCGGGGTGGGGCAAGGAGCGCCGTGAGAAGTGGGAGGCCCAGCACTACCATCAGCCCTCGGACGAGCTGAGGCCGGACTGGGACTTCTCCGGCGCGGTGGAGGACGTGCGGCTCTTCTTCCTGATTGGCGCCAACGTGGCCCGAACGAAGGAGCTGCCCCGCTGGAACCCGGGGGATGAGTTCGAAGCCCCTCGGCTCCAGGCGCTCGAGGCCCTGAAATCCGAGGGGCCGAGGTAGCACGCGCTTCGTCCACTCCTCGTCGAGCGGATGATTTGGTGCCGGCATCCCTACACTTGGGATGTTAAACCTCAGGCCATGCCTGAGTTCCAGCTCGTTAGCGACTACAAGCCCCAGGGCGACCAACCGCGCGCCATCGGTGAGCTCACCGAGGGAATTCTGCGTGGGGACCGCTACCAGACCCTGCTTGGCGTCACGGGTTCGGGCAAGACGTTCACCATGGGGAACGTCATCGCCAACGTGAAGCGGCCCACCCTGCTCATCGCGCACAACAAGACGCTCGCCGCCCAGCTCTACGGTGAGTACAAGGCGCTCTTCCCCCACAACGCCGTCGAGTACTTCGTCTCGTACTTCGACTACTACCAGCCCGAGGCGTACATCCCCACCACGGACACGTTCATCGAGAAGGACTCCTCGGTGAACGATGAGATCGAGCGCATGCGCCACTCGGCCACGCACTCGCTGCGCACGCGTGACGACGTGCTCATCGTGGCCAGCGTGTCCTGCATCTACGGCCTCGGTACGGCACGCTCGTACGTGGACATGGCCGTGCGCGTGGACGTGGGCGCCGAGCTGGGCCGCGACAGCTTCATCCGCAAGCTGGTGGAGAGCCAGTACGAGCGCAATGACCTCGATTTCCACCGCGGCACCTTCCGCGCTCGGGGCGACACCGTGGAGGTGTTCCCCGCGTACGAAGAGGAGCGCGCCGTCCGTGTCAGCTTCTTCGGCGACGAGGTGGAGAAGATCACCGAGTTCGATCCGCTGCGCGGCGTGACGCTGGGCGCGCTGGAGAAGGTCGTCATCTTCCCCGCGAGCCACTACGTCACCGAGGTGGACACCCGCAAGCGCGCGCTGCAGACCATCCGCGACGAGCTGTCCGAGCGCCTCCAGCAGTTCAAGCACGAGGGCAAGCTGCTCGAGGCCCAGCGGCTGGAGCAGCGCACGATGTACGACCTCGAGATGATCGAGCAGGTGGGGTACTGCAACGGCATCGAGAACTACTCGAGGCACTTCTCGGGGCGGCCGCCTAACGAGCCGCCGCCGTGCCTGCTGGACTACTTCCCGCGCAACATGCTGGTGCTCATCGACGAGAGCCACCAGACGGTGCCCCAGATTGGCGCCATGTACCGCGGCGACCGTTCGCGCAAGGAGACGCTGGTGGATCACGGTTTCCGTCTGCCCAGCGCCCTGGACAACCGCCCGCTCAAGTTCACCGAGTTCGAGGACATGGTGCAGCAGGCCGTGTTCGTCTCCGCCACTCCCGCTGAGTACGAGCTGCAGAAGTGCAAGGGCGTGGTGGTGGAGCAGATCATCCGCCCCACGGGCCTGACGGATCCCGAGGTGGAGGTGCGCCCGGCGCGCAATCAGGTGGACGACGTGCTGGAGGAGGTGCGCAAGCGCATCGCCAAGAAAGAGCGCGTGCTCGTCACCACCCTCACCAAGCGCATGGCGGAGGACCTCACCGAGTACCTCACCGACGTGGGCGTGAAGGTGCGTTACCTGCACTCGGACATTGGCGCCATCGAGCGCACCGCCATCATCCGCGACCTGCGCAAGGGCGAGTTCGACGTGCTGGTGGGCATCAACCTGCTGCGCGAGGGCCTCGACATCCCCGAGGTGTCCCTGGTGGCCATCTTCGACGCGGACAAAGAGGGCTTCCTGCGCAGCCACGTGTCCCTCATCCAGACCATCGGCCGCGCCGCGCGTAATCTCAATGGCCGCGTCATCATGTACGCGGAGTCCGTGACGGACTCGATGAAGCTGGCCATCGAGGAGACCAACCGCCGTCGCGAGGTGCAGCGCGCCTACAACGCGGAGCATGGGATCACACCCAAGGCAGTGAAGAGCCACATCCTCGACCTGTCCGAGCACCTCTACGACGCGGACCCGTCCGAGCTGCCTCTGGCCGCCGACTCGGCCAACGACCTGCTGGAGCCCAAGGAGATCAAACGCCTCATCGGCGAGTTCACCAAGGACATGCAGCACTACGCGGACGAGATGCAGTTCGAGAAGGCCGCGGAGATTCGTGACCGCATCCTGGTGCTCAAGGACATGGAGCTGGGGCTCAAGCCGCCTAGCCGCTCCCTGCTCAAGGCCCCACCCAAGCCATCCGACGAGAAGAAGCCCGGCACGCCCGGGGGACGCAGTGGGAAGCGCGGAGGCCCGTCGCGAGGCAAGGGCGGGGGTCCGCCCCACGGCAAGACGGGTATCGGGCCGAGGAGGAGTCGCTAACCCCGTATGGACGCGAAGCTTGAAGCGAAGCTGGACGCTCTCCCCACCGAACCCGGCGTGTACCTGATGAAGGACCGCCGGGGAGAAATCATCTACGTGGGCAAGGCGGTCAACCTGCGCAACCGGGTGCGCTCCTACTTCACCCGGACCGGGGACACTCGCGCCTTCGTGTCGCTGTTGGATCAGTTCCTCGGCGACATTGAGACGGTGCTCGTTCACAACGAGAAGGAAGCGCTCCTCCTCGAGAACGAGCTCATCAAGAAGCACAAGCCGCGCTTCAACGTCCTCCTCAAGGACGACAAGCAGTACATCTCGCTGCGGTTGGATCGCACCCAGGCCTATCCCCGGCTGGAGGTGGTGCGGAAGTATCAGAAGGACGGTGCGCGCTACTTCGGCCCGTACTCCAGCGCGAGCGCCATCCGAGAGACGCTGCGCATCATCAACCGCTACTTCCACCTGCGCACCTGCACGGACCACGTGCTCGCCAACCGCAAGCGGCCCTGTCTGCTGCATCAGATCGGCCGCTGCCCCGCGCCCTGCGTCTACCCCGTCTCGGAGCAGGAGTATCGCAAGAGCGTGGACGAGGTGGTCCTCTTCCTCGAGGGCAGGGCAGGGGAGTTGGTGGACGGGCTGCGCGCACGCATGAAGCAGGCTGCCGGCGAGCTCAAGTTCGAGGAGGCCGCACGCGTTCGCGACCAACTGCTCGCTATCGAGCGCAGCCTCGAGCGCCAGAAGGTGGCCACCACCGACTTCAAGGATCAGGACGTCTTCGCCTTCCACCGCGAGGGGGACCGGCTGCTCGTCTACGTCCTCTACGTCCGCCAGGGCCGGCTCAACGGTGGCCAGGCCTTCCCGCTCGGCAGCCAGGAGTTCCCCGACGAGGAGCTGCTGCCGTCCTTCGTCAACCTCTACTACGACCAGGGCAACTTCGTGCCGGAGGAGGTGCTTCTCCCTCTGGACATTGAGGAGCGCGAGGGTCTGGAGGCGCTGCTCACCGAGCGCAAGGGAGAGCGCGTCCGCGTGATGGTGCCCAAGCGGGGCGAGAAGCGCGACCTGGTGGAGATGGCGCAGAAGAACGCCGAGCAGGCCGTCCTCGAGCGCCGCCGTACCAAGGACGAGACCGAAGTGGTACTGCGCCGGCTCCAGGATCGGCTGCACCTGCGCCACCTGCCGCGCCGCATGGAGTGCTTCGACATCTCGCACTTCCAGGGCTCCAGCATCGTCGCCTCGCAGGTGGCCGCCACGGATGGGGAGATCGACAAGTCCCGCTACCGTCGCTACCGCATCAAGACGCTGGAGAAGCAGGACGACTTCGCCAGCATGCATGAGGTCATCACCCGCCGGCTCAAGCGCGGCCAGGAGGAGGGGGACCTGCCTGACCTGTTGGTCATCGACGGTGGCAAGGGACAGCTCGCCAGCGCGCTCGCCGCCGCCAAGGACCTGGGCATCGAGGACGTGGACATCATCTCCCTGGCCAAGAGCCGTGACCTGGAGGTCCATGACCGCGACGAGGAGAGCGCCCGCAGCCCCGAGCGCGTCTTCCTCCCTCACCGCAAGGATCCCATCGTCCTGCGTCAGAACTCGGCGGAGCTCTACCTGCTCACTCGCCTGCGCGACGAGGCCCACCGCTTCGCGATCACCTTTCAACAAAAGAGCATGCGCAAGGGCAACTTCCACTCTGTCCTGGAGGACATTCCAGGGGTGGGGGAGACGCGCAAGAAGCTGCTGCTGCGCCAGTTTGGCTCGCTCAAGCGGGTGCGCGAGGCGACCATCGAGGAGCTCGCCGAGGTGCTCGGGCCCACGGTGGCCGAGCGGGTCCATGCTGCTCTCCACGGTCATCCCGAGGACGACCCAGAGGATCCTATCCGCGAAGCCTCCCTGGCGGATGCGGGTGCCCTGGTGGACGAAAAGTCAGAAGAAGGGTCGCCACCCGGCTCGCCGTGATTAATTTCCGCTCGTAAGCGGAGCAGCGAAAAGCCGCTGAATCCGCGATGTTCTTGGGGTTTTTAATTGCGGCTGGGCTCGGCGCTGATTTATAGCGGACAGGTCCAGTCGAGACGTCTTCAAGGGGCGAGGGACCGACATGAGGCTCTATCCAAAGGTGATCCCGATCATCTCCCGGGAGGTCGTCCAGAGGCTGATGCAGGACGGGGATATCGAGGTGGAGCCGATGCGCGTGGCTGACGCCGAGATGGACCTTTCTGCCATCATGCGTGAGTACCTGGCGAACGAGGAGCGCGTGAATCAGGCCACGCGCGAGGCCCTGGAGCGCAGGGGTTACGACTACTCCAAGTTCAACCAGGTCAAGCGTGAGATGGCCGACGTCCGCGGCTTCAAGATGGGCGACGAAGGCATCGAATACGTCATCAACCAGATGATCGAATTCCTCCTCATCAGCCGCAACGTCGAGGAGGTCTATGCCGCCGACAACGTGCTGCGTCAGAAGATCCACGCGGTGATGAAGAAGCACCTCGACGTGGACGAGGAGATCGACAAGGAGGCGCGTTCCCGCCTGAAGCATCTGCAGGAGGGCACCAGCGCTTTCGACATCGAGTACAACAAGACGGTGGAGCAGATCCGCCGGGCTCGCGGTCTCATCTAGACCAGGCAAGAGGGCGAGCCCCTGCTCGCCTGGCTAGTCCGAGCCGACATCCGAGACCTCCGCTGCTTACCCTCCTAGGAGGAGGCAGCGTTCGATGGCGGGAATCCTCTCTAGCTTCGTGCTTACCGGGTTGCTCGCAGCAGGCCCGGTGGGCTTCACCTTCGATGGTCCCGAGGCCACCGCTCGTACGGTCGGCAACGTCGGATTCTTCACACAGGGCCCCAGCCCCTTCACGGATCTCTTCGAGCGGGGAACCGGCTCGGCAGAGCTGTCCGTGCAGGACCGTATCTCGGACGTCCGGGCGCTCTATGGCGACGCCGGAAGCCTGGTGGCCACCTTCGACATCGCGGGGGACACCTACCGGGTCGAGCTGGAGCAGGTGGGCTTCCCACCGGCTCAGGCGCTGTCCGCGACGGGACCTCTGCCTCCACCCCCGGCCCAAGCCATCTCGGGAGGGGTGGTGCTGAACCAGGACATGCACGGGGGAGCGCCGCTCGGTGCCGCCAACATGTCGCGGGTGCGGGCAGCGGTGGCCCTCTGGGGCGTGGGTCGCGTCTGGCGTAACGGGCAGCTGCTCACGGACACGGCCGTCATCCACGCCGCCGCTCTGGAGCGGGGTGCCCATGCGGATGATGACACCTTCCGAACGTTGCCCGTGGCGCGTCCGGGGGACACCGAACTGGACGTCCTGGTGTGGAACCTGCCTCGCGAGGCCGAGCCGCGTGGCTTCATCCAGTTCGACTTCGAGGACGTGGCCATCACCGTGGATGGCGTGGACGTGCCCGCGGTTGCGGTGGTGCCCACTGCGGGGGCGTTCGTCGGCGTCGCGCCGCCGTCCTCGCCAGTGCCGGGTGGGGCTTCGCTGGGCTCCGTTCCCAACACCACGCCCCAGCAGCAGCAGGGGGTCGGGGGCTCCGGCCTGGCTGGTGTGGACTCAGGACAGTTCGGAGCTGGACAGGGGCAGTTCGGAGCGGGCCAAGGACAGTTCGGAGCTGGACAGGGGCAGTTCGGGGCAGGGCAGGGTCAGTTCGGAGCGGGACAGGGTCAGTTCGGCACGGGGGCTGTGGCGGGAACTCAGCCTGGAGGCTTCCCCGTGCTGACGGGAACGCAGCAGGTGGATCCCAATGACACCACCCTGCCCGTGGTCGCGAATGCGGCGGGTCAAAGCGTGCTCCAGCCTTTCCAGAACCCGGGTCGAGTGACGCTTTCCGCGGGGACTCCCGCTCAGCCCGAGGTTGGGACGCCTGGCTTCCCGGGGACGCCCATCGTCCCGGAGGCCTTCCTGACTCCGGATTCCCCGGGACGGGTCGCGCTCAACGCGAACGAGCCCGGGCCGCCGGGTCAGCCCGAGGCGCGGCTTCCCGCCCTTTCGGCGACGCCCATCGTCCCGGATGCCTTCCAGAACCCCGATCGGGTGCGGATCGCCAGCCAATTGCCTCCGGCCTCGGTGGGGGGCTTCGTGCCGCTGAGCCCGGCGCCGCAGTCCACCTTCCTCTCCACCAGTGGCTCGTTCTCCGTGGTCCCGTTGGTGCCTGGAGTGCCCGGGCCGGAGTTCGCTTTTGGTGGTGCTCGGGTCTCGCCTGGAGTGGTGAGCACGCCGGCCACGGGGCAGGTGCAGTCCCCGGCGGTGCCGCTCGTCGCCACACCGCAGCCGCTGACCAGTCAGACCGCGGTGCCGTTCGTCGCCAATCCGCTGCCGCTCAATGGTCTGCCTGCTGTGCCGCTCATCTCCACGCCGGCGCCGCTCAACGCGCAGCCCATCAACACTCTGCCTGGCGCCACGACAGCGGCCCCGGCGGCGACGACAGCGGCCCCGGCGGCGGCTCTCGGTGGTGGCGCTGCGCCCTCGCCCTAACGTCTCTCCGGCTCGCCCCCGCTCCTCCTGGGTGAGGGCGGGGGGCCGCGAGGCGAAAAATTGACCCTCTGCTACTGGGCTGTAGCTTGGCGCACATGACAACACCCGCTGCCGCCCTCGTTGCCGCTCCCGCGACGCTGCGCCGCGCGGGGGCCGATCCCCTCCGCCAGGCCGTGGAGCACCTCGGGCACTCGCTCCCCAAGCGTGCCGACGCCACCGTGCTGCTGGACTTCCTGGAGGATGACCTGCGCGAGGGGCTCAATGCGCTCGGCGAGGTCGAGGCGCACTTCTCCGACGTGCTCGAGGCCCTTCAGCCGGACACGCTGTCCCAGTTGTCGCTGCTCCAGGCAGGAGATGACTACCTGGTGCTGGAGCGGCTGGAGGTGTTGATGGGCGTGGTGACGCGCCTCCGTCGCCGGCTGTCGCAGGCGGCGGGGTTGATGCGTCAGGCGCCTACCACTTGAGGCTCTCCTTGCCCTGGGCCTGACGGCTCTTCTCGCCCGGGCGGGAGAACGAGGTGAGGGTGGCGCGCACAGCCCCGAGGTCGATGGTGCCCAGGGCCGCGAGCGGCAGTCGGCGCTCGTCGTCGGTAATCCACACGTGCACCTCGCGGCTCATCGAGGGCTTGTCCAGACGGACCGCGGTGCCGGACAGGTGCCAGGCGTCGAACTCGCCGAGAGGCGTGGACACGTGCTCGCGCTTCAACACGCTGCCCGTCATCCGCCACATGCGGCGCACGCCGTAGACGTCGAAGCAGATGGGCATGCCCTCCTTCATGGGGAGCTGGCGCATCATGTAGATGGCGCCGGCCACGTCCATGCCCTCATGGTCGTAGGAGTAGTTGTTGTGGCCCTTCCTGCCTCTCTGGACGTAGTCCACGCGGACGCGGCGTTCCTTGGAGTTGAAGGCCACCTCCACGGAGCGGTGCTGCTCGTTCTCCATGGCCTCCTCGGTGTAGCGCGAGGGCCGCAGCGTCTTCGGGTGCAGGTAGCTCATCGCGGTGGCGTCCACCCGGCGCACCTTGGAGAAGAAGGAGTTGGTCTGCACCTTGACCTGGACCGGGAGCGAGCCGTCCTGCTTCTTCTGCACCGTCATGGTCATCTTGCCAGCGGTGGCCCCCATGGCATCGAGGTCGAACTCGAGCAGCTCGCCCGGAGCGAAGGCGAACGGGCTGCGCAGGGGGGGCAGGGGCTGAGCGCACAGGGGGACGGGGGTCTTCGCCGCCTTCGCCTCCGCTGGTGCGGGGGGCTTGTTGTCCTCGGGCCCGTCCGCGTCCGGCAGCTGCGCCCAGGCCGCGGAGGTGAAGCTGAACAGGAGGGCTGCGAGGGCTGTGCGCATGGCGGTCATCCTTGATTCCAGGTAAGGGGTCTCCACGTCACTTCGGACGGACGCCCGAACGCTTCGCGTATTCGGACGCTTCCCAGCGCTTCCTCAACCGCGTGGTCATCTCCCGGCGTACCTGCTCCCACTGCCGGGGATCCGTCTCCACTTCATACCCCGACCGGGTGAGCCGACGCGCGGCCTCCCGTGCGAATGTCTGCTCTCCGAGCGACTCCAACAGTTGGAGGTACTCGTAGTCCTCGAGTCCGTCACGGAGGTGTTTCAGGCGCAGGGAGACCACGGGCTGGTGGCGGGTGAAGCCCGGCCGTGACGGGGTGCCCGGGTAGAAGAAGGTGCCGTCGCCGTTGCCGCCGAACTCGAAGAGGTCCTTCCAGGGATCCTTCGTGTTGTAGGCGAACACGGTGTCGAAATAGAGCTCGCCATCCACGCCGGAGAGGAAGGCCAGCGGGCCCATGGCCCGGTTGAGCGGGGCGGGGTGATCCACCATGTAGGAGGCCCAGCCGCTGTAGACCTTCTCCACCGAGGGGTCTTCCGCGGGACCGCCGGTGCAGCCGTGCGAATTGCAGCTCTGGTACCACCACACCTTCACGTGGGGCTCGAGCTTGCCGCGCAGCGCCTTCAGCGGGAGGACGTTGCGGCACGTTTGCGGCCCGGGGCGCGGGAAGAAGCAGTTGAGGGTGGGCGCGAGGATGTCCGCCGAGCCACGCAGCGCCTCATCCAACGGGGTGGTGACGAGCACCGGCACGTCCTTGTTGGCCGCGCGCACTCGCTGGGCCTGGGCGCGCACGAGCGGCACGTCCTCCGGCTTCGGCTCGTCCTTGGCATAGAAGAAGAGCCGCGCGCGCCAGCCCTTCTCGCGGAAGTGCTCGGCTAGGGCGCGGTAGTACGCGGCCTTCTCCTTGTCGGTGCGGGCCGCCGGGTTGTCGCGCACGTCGGTGGTGGTGAAGCGGGCCCCCGAGGGCAGGGCAGTCCCCTCCAGGAAGGGCGCCAGCTCCGCGTCATACGTGCTGAAGTCCACCACCGGCTTGCCGTCCTCGAAGCGCACCGGAGGCGGGTTCATGCTCATGCCATGGGCGCTGACGCGGTGGGACAGCAGGGCGAGCGCGTAGTCCCGCAGCAGCTCGCGCGCCTCGGGGGACTCGGGCTTCAACCCGTGCCCCTTGGCGATGCTGTAGAGCGAGATGCCGAAGCTGTTCGGCAGCGAGGAGGTCGCCGGCAGCACGAAGGGCTGCACCTCCGCGGAGAAAGGCACGGGCGAGAGCGGCTTGCCATCCGCCTCCATGCTCAGTGCGCCCTGGTATGTGCCCGGCACCTGTTGCTCTGGCGCGCACAGCTCCACGTAGAGGACGGTGGGTGTTCCCTTGGGGCCCGGTGGGGCCTCCACCGGCACGAGCGGATCCGGCCATGGCCCCGTGCCGCCCTGCGAGTTGGAGGGCGTCTTCACCTCCAGGAAGGCCTCGCGCCAGACCGAGGCCTCCAGCGTCTTGCGGCCCGGCCCCTTCAGCGCCAGCGGCTTCACCCGGAGGCGCGAGACGTCAGGCGGGAGCACCACCTGGGCGGCCTCGCACTCACCGCGCGCGAGGCTCAACCGCGCCTCCTTCTCACCCTTCAGCGTGACTCCCGGCCGCACCTTCTCCAGCGCGGACACCACCCGAGGCTCTGGTGCCGCGGCCAGCATCGCCGCGAGCAACCCCTGCGCCGCCCAACCCGCCCCCATGTCTCCCCCTGTCCGCGGCGACCGCGTGGTGCCGCTCTAGATTCCGTTCCGGGCCGTCGCCGCCGGAAGCGGTGCGACGACCTTGCCCTGCTCGTACTCCGTCAACTCCGCGACGAGGGAGCCCAGGGCGAGCTCCGCCTCGATGCGTACCGGCAGGCGGCGCGCGTCCGCCGTCAGCCAGGCCGTCATGTCGCGCTTGGCGGCCAGGTTGCCGGAGAACTCGGTGTGCACGCGCAGCCGGTACACCTCCTGCTTCCCCAGCTTCGTCTGCAGCGTCTCCTTCGCCTCCACCTTCGCCTTCATCAGGAAGTTCTTCGAGCCGGTGAAGACGGGGTAGGCGTACTCCTGGCCCACGTCCAGCGGGCGGTTGCGCAGCGCGAAGGTCGCTCCCGCCACGTCGAGGGTGCCCTCGGCCAGCTCGTGGTTGTACTCGCGCGGCGTCTCGCCCTCCTTCTGCTTCACCACGAAGGCGGACCTGCCGTCCTCGCCCATCTTCACGCGCACGCGGCGGCGCTTGTGGTTCTGGTCTTCGTGCATGTCCGAGCCCAGCACCCGCTGCGTGTTGAAATCCCAATAGGAGACGTACTTGTCCTTGACGGGCCACACCCCCGCCACCGACTCCGACTTCGCCACCGACACAATGGGCCACACTTCCTTGCCCCACTGCTTCATGGGCGCCCCCACCGTTACCTGCGCGGAGCCCGCGGTGATTCCGAGGTACTGCACGCGATAGCGCGCCTGTTCACCGGGGCCAAACGCGGCCCGGTTCTCTCCCTGGGCCAGAGCCGCTCCCGACATCAGGAGGCTGAACAGCAAACCGGTGAACATTCCCTTGCACTGCTTGCGCATCGATGGCTCCTGGCTCGGTCCCCGCGACCTGGCCAGTTGGCAGGTGCGGAAGGTAGGCAGCCGCATCCTGGCGCGCCAACTCCCCCGCCAGACAGCAACCCCCCGGCTGCATCCTCATGGACGGATCGCCGTGGGGTGCATTCAACCTCGAATTCCCCCCTTTCGTGCAGGCCCGGACACCAGGGGGGAAGAGCCCGGTGCTCCTACAGGCGAGCAGGCACGGCTCCGAGCCCCCTGGGGTGGGGGAGCCGTTTCCCTCATGAGGCTGCTAGCCTGGGAGCGGTCCGGCCGGTGTGCCGGAGCCGACACCTGGCCTAGGAGGGACGCAATGCCGTTGGACTACTACGAGGACGAGGACGAGAAGGACTCGGGTGCGAAGGGGGCCCGCAAGGACTTCGACTGCCCCGAGTGCAGCGCCAACAACCCGCTCGAGGATGCGCTCAAGGACGGCCTGGAGGTGCTCTGCAACTACTGCGGCTGCGAGTTCCTGGTGAAGGCCACGGACAACGGTCGCTTCAAGTTCAGGGAGCTGTGAGGCCCCTGGAGAGGGGCCCCTCGGCTCAGGCCCGCTCTCCGAAGATGGCGGTGCCCACCCGGACCAGGGTGGCTCCCTCCTCGATGGCGAGCTCGAAGTCATGGGTGGTGCCCATGGACAGGCCCGTCAGCCCGTGCTGCCGGGCGAGCTCCCTCAGCGTGCGGAAGTAGCCACGCGCCACCTGCTCGTCCTCGGTGGGCGGGGGCAGGGACATGAGGCCCTCCACCTTCAGGCCCGGTAGCGCGCGCACGGACTCCAGGAAGGACCCGAGCGCCTCGGGCGCCAGCCCGCTCTTGCTGGCTTCGCCGCCCACATTCACCTCCACGTAGCAGGGGATGGGCGCGTCCTGTCGGCGGCGGGACAGCTCTTGGGCCACCTCCAACCGGTCCAGTGCGTGGAACGACAGCGCGGCCTTCGCCACGTACTTCACCTTGTTCGTCTGCAACGGCCCAATGGCGTGCCAGCGCAGGCCCTCCAGGTCCGCCAGCTCCGTGGCCTTGTCCCGCAGCTCCTGCGCGTAGTTCTCCCCGAAGTCCCGCTGCCCCGCTGCGTACGCCTCGCGGATGAGGGCCGCCGGCTTCAGCTTGGACACGGCCACCAGGGTGACGGAGCCGGGCTCCCGCCCCGCGCGGACACACGCCTTCTCTACCCGCGCTCGGATCTCTGCCAGTCGCTCGGCGATGTGGCTCATGGGGTGCTCCAGGGAAGGGGGAGGCCGGCCCGGGCGAGCAGCTCGAGCGTCTCACCCAACGGAAGGCCGATGACGTTGGTGGGGCTGCCCTCGATTGCCGCCACCAGGAATCCACCCTTTCCTTGAATGGCGTAGCCACCTGCCTTGTCCAGGGACTCGCCGGTGCTGGCGTACCAGGCAATCTCCCCGGCGCTCAGCGCACGGAAGGTGACGCGGGTGCGTACTACCAGCGCATGCTCCGCCGTGGGCCCCGCCAGTGCCACGCCGGTCTGGACCTCGTGTGTCCTGCCCGACAGCCGGCCCATCATCTCCCGGACCTCGGCCTCGTCGCGGGGCTTGCCGAGCAGCTCCTCTCCGAGGACCACGGTGGTGTCCGCCGCCAGGACCCAGGCGCCGGGAGTGCGAGCCGCCACCGTTCTGGCCTTTTCCCGGGCCAGCCTGAGCACGTAGGCTTGGGCCGCCTCTCCGGGGTGAGGGGTTTCGTCGATGTCCGCGGCGGACACCTCGAAGGCCAGTCCGAGCTGGCCGAGCAACTCGCGCCGACGCGGCGAAGCGGACGCGAGAACGAGCCGGGTTTGACCCACTGATGTGTGCATGTTACGGCTCGCCTCTAGCAGAACTGCGCCCTGGAGTGGACTCTGGATGAATCCCGCGGACCTGCTCGCGGCCATGACGCGCACGGTGGAGCAGTTGGCCGCCTACAACGACATCGCCAAGGCACTGACCTCCACGCTCGAGTTGCGTGAGGTACTGAACTTGATGATGGAGAAGGTGCGCAGCTTGCTGCGCCCCCGCAACTGGTCGCTGCTGTTGCAGGACGAGCGCACCAGCAAGCTCTACTTCGAGATCGCCGTAGGGGAGGGGGCGGACGTGCTCAAGGGCCTGCAGCTGGCCCCGGGCGAGGGCATCGCCGGCACCGTCTTCTCCACGGGGACGGCGCGGCTGGTGGAGGACGTGTCGCACGATCCGTCCTTCGCCTCGCGCTTCGACGCGGCCTCGGCCTTCCGCACCCGCTCCATCGTGGCGGTGCCCCTCATCGCGCGGGGCCGGGTGCTGGGCGTCATCGAGCTGGTGAATGGCGTGACGGACCGGCCCTTTACCCAGGATGACCTGATGGCGCTGACGGCCATTGCGGACTTCGCGGCCATCGCCATCGAGAACGCGCGCAACTTCCGGCGCGTGCAGGAGCTGACGATCACCGACGAGCACACGGGCGTCTACAACGCTCGGCACTTGCGCGCGCAGCTGGAGCACGAGGTGCGGCGCTCGCAGCGCTTCCACCACCCGGTGTCGCTCGTCTTCCTGGACCTGGACCGCTTCAAGTCCATCAACGATGCCCACGGGCACCTGGTGGGCAGCGCCGTGCTGAAGGAGGTGGGCGAGCTGCTCGTCTCGTGCTGCCGGCAGCTGGACTACGTCTTCCGCTATGGCGGGGACGAGTTCGCCCTGCTGCTGGTGGAGACGGGCACGGACGGGGCGATGACGAGCGCCACCCGCATCCGCGACGCCTTCCGCACCCGGCGCTTCCAGCAGTCGCAGGGGTTGGACCTGCAGGTGACGGCGAGCCTCGGGGTGGCCACCTACCCGGAGCACGCGCTGTCGTCGGTGGACCTGGTCCGGGCTGCGGACTTCGCCATGTACGCCGCAAAGGCCCGGGGCCGCGATGACATCTGCATCGCCGTACCCCACGCGGACATGCCCGGGGGCCCGGTCATGAGGCACGGCAAGAAATGAAGAAGGGGGCGCCCCCCGAAGGGTGACGCCCCCTGGACGAGAGGCCGGGCCTCTCGTGGCGACTACCCGCCGACGACCTGGTCGATGGCGGCGGTGTTGGTCTCCACCTTGCCGCTCTTCTTGAGCTGCTTGAGGAAGGAGTCGGCCACCTCGTACTGCTTGGCCTGCTCGGCCTGCTTGCGCAGCTCGTCCTTCTTCTCGGCGAACTTCGCGTCATCCGGGAGCTGGCGCTCGGTCACCTGCGCCACCACGAAGCCCTCGCCCACGGGGTAGGCCTGGTCGAGCACCTGCGCGCCCTTGGTGGCGAACACGGCCGTGAGCAGGTCCGGCGCGGGGCCCAGGTGGGGCACGTTGGTGCTGGCGGCGTTGAAGGTGTCCGTCTGCACCGCCTCCGGACGCGTCTCCGTCTCGAAGCGCAGCAGCGCCGGCTGGCCCTCCTTCTCCGGCGGGAAGAGCGCGGTGAGCGCCTTGCCACCCTTCACCTCGGCCAGCGCCTTCTGCGCCTCGGCCTGGGCGAGCTCCTTGGCCTTCTCCCGCTTGTAGAGCGTGGTGGCGATCTCGTCCTGCACCTCCTCCAGCTTCTTGTCCTGGGCGGGCTTCTTCTCCTCCACCTTCACCAGGTGGATGCCGAACGGCGTCTCGACGGGCTGCGTCAGCTGGCCGGCCTCGAGCGCGAAGGCCGCGTTGGCCAGCGCAGGATCCCAGTTGCCGCGCTCCACCCAGCCCAGGTCTCCACCCTTGGCCTTGGTGCCCGGATCCTCGCTGCTGGCGGTGGCCACCTCGGCGAAGTCCTTGCCGCCCTCAATCTCCTTGCGCAGCGCCTGGGCGCGCTCCATCGCCTGGGCCTTCTGCTCCGGCGTGGCATTGGGGGCCACCTTGAGGAGGATCTGCCGCGCGCGGATGCGCTCGGGCTGCTGGTACACGAAGCGGTTGGCCTCGTAGTAGTCCTTGATCTCCTTCTCGTGGGCCTGACGGTAGGTGGCAAGGTCCGCGGCGCTCGGGGCCGGCACCTTGTCGGCGTACATGGTGGGCAGGAAGCGGGCGAACACGATGCGAGCCTGGTTGCCCTCCTTCTCAAAGCGCGCGCGAATCTCGTCGTCCGAGACCACCGCGCCGTTCTGCACCACCTCCATCATCTTCTGCGCGGTCAGGCGCTTGCGGATGTCCTCCTCGTAGTCCGCGGGCGTCTGCCGGAAGTAGTCGCGCAGCACCGCCTGGTACGTGGCGTAGTCGAACACCCCGTCCTTCTGGAACTCGGGGCTGCGGTGGAGGATCTTCAGGATCTCCTCATCCGAGGCACGCACGCCATGCCGCTCGCCCGCCTGGGCCAGCAGCTCCGTGTTCACCATCCGCTCCAGCACCTGCTGCGGCAGGCCGAACTGGCGGGCGACCGCCTCGGTGACCGGGCTGCCCTGCTGGCGGAGGTACTGGAGCTGCCCCGCGTACTCGCGGCGGAACTCCAGCACGGGGATCTCCTTGCCGTTGACCGTCGCGGCGGCCGAAGGCGTCGCCTGGCCTCCCGGATTGGCCGCGCCGAACCCCGAGCTGCCAGGGCCGAACTGCAAGGTGAACACCACCGCAATGGCGATGATGAAGAGGATCGAGAAAACCTTACGCGGCTCGAGAGCGTCCTTCATGATGCCGTGACCGTTTCTGTGCCTTGAGACGCGCCACGTAATTCCCGGTGGAAGGATTCGCGACGCGCGTGTGTTGGGTGCCCGGTCGGATGGTGGACGATGGAACGCCACCCTCCGTGAAGACCTTGACTGCCTAGAGCAACACCCCGGAAAATGCAAGCGATTCAGAGTAGTTAGCGAGCCCCCCTGTCGTTCCTGCCGCTCCCTCTCTCCCACACGGACCTTCACGAAGTGCTGTCGCTTCTCAAGCGCTACCGAACGCTTCTCATCGTGGGCGTGCTCTTGCTCTACCCGTTCGGGGCTTTCCTGACGACGGGGCGGCGCGGGCGGGACCCCAATTTCGTGGACCGGGCGGTCATTGGCTTGACCGCCCCCTTGCAGCGCGGACTGATAGGCCTCATCGACGGGGTCAAAGCCGTGGTGTTTGGCTACATCGACCTGCGCGAGGTACGGCAGGAGAACGAGCAACTGCGCTCGGAGAACCTGCAGCTGCGGGCCGCCGTGCAGGCGCTGGGCGAGGCCCGGGTGGAGAACGAGCGGCTGCGAGGCCTGCTCTCCTATGCCGAGGCGGTGCCAGGGCCGGAGATCGCCGCGCGGGTCATCGGGGTGAACCCGGTGGCCAAGCTGCTGTCGGTGCGAATCAACCGGGGCGAGACGGACGGGGTGTTCCGCGGCATGTCCGTGGTGACGCCGGACGGCATCGTCGGCCAGGTGGTGCGCACCACGGGCGGCTGGGCGGACGTGGCCTTGGTGACGGACGCGCAGAGCCGAGTGGGTGTGCGGGTGCAGCGCTCGAGGGCGCGAGGGACGGCGGCCGGTGAGGGCAAGGGTCCGCTGCGGCTGGAGAACATGCTGCGCACCGAGGATGTCCAGGTGGGAGACCTCATCATCACCTCTGGCACGGACGGCGTGTATCCGCCTGGGCTGGTGGTGGGGAAGGTGACTCAACTGGAGAAGACGGAGCACGGCATGTTCCTGGGCGGAGACATCGAGCCCGCAGTGGACACCACGCGGCTGGAAGAGGTGCTCGTGCGTGGCAACCCCTTTGGTGCCCTGGTCCAGGGGTCGGCGGGTGGTTCCGGAGGTGAGCGTTAGATGAAGTTCTTGGTCACCATCGGACTGGCGTTGTTGCTGCTCACCCTGGAGTCGGTGGTGGTGCAGCAGCTGGGCCTGGCCATCAGCCGCATCGACGTGACGGTGGTGCTGGTGGCCTTCCTGGCGGTGCGCGCCAATACCTTGGAAGGCGCCGTCTCCTCCTTCTCCGTGGGCTACCTGCTCGACTTGATGAGCGGTCAGCCGACGGGCCTCTTCACCTTCCTGGCCGTCTTCACCTTCCTGGTGGGCAAGCTGGTGGTGAGCCTGGTGGAAGTGCGCAGCCGCGCGGCCTTCGTCCTCTTCGCCATGGGCGCGGACGCGGGCCACGGCATGCTGGCGAGCTTCTTCACCTGGCTCACCACGAAGGAAGGCTCGCTGGCGCTGTTGCCGGGCCTGCCCTTGCAGGTGACGCTCACTGGCATCGCGGCTGTGTTCCTCTATCCTTTGTTGCGGCGCTTTGAGGCGTCGCAGGACCGTTCCTCTTCCGCGGGGTTGCTGCGTTGACGCCTCCGACGCTGTCCGAGACGACTCCCGGGCGCGATCTCAAGCGCCGCTTTGTGTGGGTGGGCCTGGCCATGGTGGCCGGGCTGGTGGCGCTCGCCGTCCAGCTCTACCGCCTCCAGATTACCCAGGGCGAGGAGTACGCCGCCAAGAGCGTGGCGAACTTCGTGAAGGAGGTGCGCCTGCGCGCGGACCGCGGCCTCATCAAGGACCGGCGCGGCACCATCCTGGTGGACAGCCGTCCCTCCTTCGACGCCTTCGTCACGCCTGCCTTCTGCACCAACTGCGCGGAGGAGGTGCTGCCGCGCCTGGGCGAGCTGCTCGGGTGGGACGAGGTCTCGCGCAAGAAGGTGGAGGATCAGGTCCGTCTGGCGCGGCGTACGGCGCCCTTCCAGCCGTTGCCGGTTCGCATCGACCTGACGCGTGACGAGTACGATCGCATCAACGCCCGCCGCGACATGCTGGACGGCGTGGAAGTGGTGCCCGTGCCTCACCGCAACTACCGCACCGGGAGCGTGCTGTCGCACGTGCTCGGGTACATGAACGAGATCACCACGGATGAGCTCGAGAAGCTCAAGTCCGAGGGGGCTCACTACGCGCTGGGCGACTACATCGGCCGGCGCGGCCTGGAGCGCTACTTCGAGTCCACGCTGCGCGGCACGGACGGCGTGCGTAAGGAAGTCGTCAACGCGCGCGGACGAATCATCGAGGAGTTCAGCGACAAGCTGGGCAAGGAAGCGGTGGTGTCGTCGCGGCCGGGCAACAACCTGATGCTGTCCATCGACATGCGGTTGCAGGAGGAGGCCGAGCGCGCCTTCCCCGCCGCCGCGGGTGCGGTGGTGGCGGTGGACGTGAAGACGGGCTTCATCCGCGCGGTGGTGTCGCGCCCGGGGTTTGATCCCAACCTGCTCACGGGCCGCATCACCCCGGCGCAGATGGCCTCGCTGGCGAAGGATCCGCTGCAGCCGATGATCAACCGCGTGTCCGCGGACCACTTCAGCCCGGGCTCCACCTTCAAGGTGATTACCGCGCTGGCTGCGTACAAGTCGGGCCACTTCCGGCCGGATACGGTGGTGAATTGCTCGGGCAGCTACCGGCTGGGTGCTCGCAGCTGGCGCTGCCACAAGGACAGTGGCCACGGACCGGTGAACGGCAAGACGGCGCTGCAGTACTCGTGTGACAGCTGGTTCTACAAGGTGGCCGATACCATCGGGTTGGATCCCATCGCCGAGATGGGCAAGGCCCTGGGCCTGGGCCAGCCGACGGGCATCGGCGTGCTCGCCGAGGTGCCGGGCATCATGCCGTCCAGCGAGTACCACAACAAGCTGTCCCCGGGTGGCTACACCAAGGGCATGGCGCTCAACAGCTCCATGGGGCAGGGTGACGTCAACGTCACGCCGCTGCAGCTCGCCCTGGTGTACGCGGCCATCGGCAACGGCGGCACGCTGTTCAAGCCGCAGCTCGTCGAGCGGATCGAGGGCCTGGACGGCGAGGTGGTGAAGAGCTTCGAGCCGCAGGTGGTGAACAAGGTGGACATCCCCGAGGCGCACCGGAGTGCGGTGATGGAGGGACTGATCGCCACCGCGATGGTGCCGGGTGGTACGGCCTACCGGGCGATGGTGCAGGCGGGGTTGAAGGATCTGGGGGTCTCGGTGGCGGGAAAGACGGGCACCGCGCAGGTGGTCACCATCGGCGCGGTGCGCCTCAAGACGCACCAGATGGACTTCTTCCAGCGTGACCACGCGTGGTTCGCGGCGCTCGCGCCCGCTGAGGATCCGGAGATTGCCGTGGTGGTGCTCAACGAGCACGGTGGTCACGGTGGTGTGGATGCTGCGCCCACCGGCATGGCGGTCATCAGGAAGTACTTCGAGCTGAAGAAGGAGGATGCGGCCAACCCGCCGCCTCGCCAGAACACGCCCTACGTCTCGACGCTGCCCGCGGCGCCGAGCCTGGACGACGTCGCGCTCACCCGGGGGACCCAGGTGGCTGGAGGGGACGATGCAACTTCGGATTGAGCGGCGAATGGTGCCCCACATCCCGTGGGGACTCATCTTCAGCGTGCTCGCGGTGGCGGGGCTGGGCATCTTCAACCTGGCCTCGGCCTCGCGCGCGCAGTCCTCGCCTGTGTGGACGAGCCAGGCCATCTACCTGGGCGTCAGCCTGGTGGCCGGAATCATCGTGTGTCTGGTGGACTACCGCGTCCTCCAGCGCATGGCGCTGCCCATCTACATCCTCAACATCCTGGCGCTGCTCGCGCTGCGCGTCATTGGCCACAAGGCCAAGGGCGCCGAGAGCTGGTTCGTCCTGGGCCCCATCCGCATCCAGCCCGCCGAGTTCATGAAGATCGGCGTGCTGCTGATGTTGGCCAAGGTCTACCACGACGACTTCAAGCCTGGAGACGGCTCTTACGGCCTCAAGCGCCTGGTGAAGCCGGTGGCGGTGGTGATGGTGCCCTTCGTGCTGGTGCTGGTGCAGCCGGACCTGGGCACCGCGCTGATGATCTTCCTGTCCTCGCTCACCGTCATCCTGTTCGGCAAGGTGCGCTGGTACCTGGTGGCCATCATGGTGGCGGGGATCCTCGCCGGGGCGATCGTCATCTGGAACGACTACGTGCGGGACGTGCCCGAGCCGCGCACCACCATCGTCCGGCACCTGCTCAAGGCGCACCAGAGCAAGCGCATCTCCGGGTGGTTGGATCCCGAGTCGGACCTGCGCGGCAGCGGCTACCACGCGGCCCAGTCGAAGATCGCCGTGGGCTCCGGCGGCCTTCATGGCAAGGGGTGGAAGGAGGGGACCCAGACGGGCCTGTCCTTCCTCCCCGAGCAGCACACGGACTTCATCTTCTCCGTGTGGGCCGAGGAGCACGGCTACATCATGTGCGTGCTCCTCCTGGTGCTCTACGGCCTCGTCTTCACCTTGGGGCTAGGGGTGGGCTTCAACGCCCGAGACAGGTTCGGCGCCTTCGTGGCGGTAGGCGTGGTGGCCATGCTCTTCTGGCAGGTGTTCGAGAACATCGGCATGGTCATCGGCCTGCTGCCGGTGACGGGCATCACCCTGCCGCTGCTGAGCTACGGCGGCTCCTCGTTGGTCAGCGTCATGCTCAGCATCGGGCTGCTGGTGAACATCAGCATGCGTCGCCACATGTTCTGAGCCCTCGCTGCTCCGGCCGTGGCGCTACAGCCCGCGGCCGGTGAGGATGAGGGTGACCACGGTGAAGTAGATGACCACGCCGGTGACGTCCACCAGCGTGGCCACGAAGGGCGCCGAGGCGGTGGCGGGATCCAACCCGCAGCGCCGCAGCAGGAAGGGCAGCATCGAGCCGCACAGCGTGCCGAACGTCACCACGCCCAGCACGCTCAGTCCCACGGCCACGCCGACCCAGGCGAAGTGGGGGCCATAGAGGATCTCGTGCTGCGGCCACACGAGGATGCGCAAGAGGCCCAGCAGCCCCAGGAAGAGGCCCAGCGCCACGCCACTGACGACCTCGCGCATGGCGACCTTCCACCAGTCCTTCAGCGTCACGTCGCGCACCGCCAGCGCGCGGATGATGAGCGAGGTGGCCTGCGAGCCCGAGTTGCCTCCCGAGGAGATGATGAGGGGCACGAAGGCACTCAGGAACACCGCCTGGGCGATGGCGTCCTGGTAGTGGGCCATGGCCGTGGCCGTGAACATCTGCCCCACGAAGAGCACCGTCAGCCAACCCACGCGCTTGCGCAGCATCTCCACGATGCCGCTGTCCAGGTAGGGCGCCTCCAGGGCCTCCATACCGCCGATGCGCTGGATGTCTTCGGTGGCCTCTTCCTCGGCCGCGTCGAGCACGTCGTCCACCGTGATGATGCCCACCAGCACGCCCTGAGAGTCCGTCACCGGCAGCGCCACCCGGTCGTACTTCTCGAACATGCTGATGAACTCCTCGCGGTCCGCCGTGGCCGGGATGCTCACCAGCTGCCTGTCGTGGATGTCCGTCACCTTCGTCTTCGGGTCGGCCAGCACCAGCGAGGCCAGCCGCACGTCGTCCAGCAGCCGGCCCTTCTCGTCCACGATGTAGAGCACGTGCAGCGTCTCGCGGCCTTGCCCATGGGAGCGCACGTACTCGAGGGCCTCACCCGCTGTCAGGTTCCCCGGAATGGTGAGGTACTCCGGCGTCATGTACCGGCCGGCGCTCTTCTCCGGGTAGCCCAGCAGGTTGCGGGCGACCTTCAGCTCCCCCGGCGACAGCGAGGTGAGCAGCCGCTTCGTCACCTCGGCTGGCAGCTCCTCGAGCAGGCGCGTGCGGTCGTCTGGCGCCATCTCGTCCAGCAGGTTCTTCAGCTGCTCCTTGCCCAGCGTCCCGACAATCTCCGTCTGCTGGTGGGGGGGCAGGTACTCGAAGACGAGCGCCGCCGTGTCTCGCGGCAGCAGCCGGAAGATGATGCCGCTCTCGTCCGCGGGCAGATCCTCGATGACCTCGGCCATGTCTGCCGGATCCATGTCCGAGAAGGCATCCCGCAAGGAATTCCAATCCTTGGCGGCGATAAGCGCGTCGAACTCGGGCTTCAGGAGGTTTCCCAGCATGCAATCTCCGCGCGCGGACGGGCGCGCGCATGGTGTATGAAACGCGCCGGTTGGGGTATGGAAATCTGTCCATGCCCCCCGGAGGTGAAGATGGACAGGAAGGGCTCCCGGAAGAAGGCTTCCTCGCAGGCGGATGACACCTCGGTCACGGAGGCAGCCCCTCCAGCGGCCCCGCGGACGGAGGTGGCCGCGCGTCCCGAGCCGGCCCGGCGGGTGGAGCCCCCCGTGGCTCCCCGGGTCGAGCCAACCCGCGCGGCGCCGCCCGCCACTCCCGCTCCTCGTGTGGAGCCGTTCCGTCGCGCCGTCCCCACGCCACCGCCCGCCAGGCCCGGGTTTCCCTCCCGTTCCCCGGCGGCACCGGCCGCTCCTCGCTCCTTCTTCTCCCCCGTCATCGAGCAGGGTACTCCGGAGGAGGTAGAGCACCGGCACTTCCCCCGTGCGCGGCTCGCCACGAACTTCGAGCTGTGGATCGACGATGAGGGTGGTGCGCGGCGCTTCACCGCCACCCTGCGCTCGGCCAACGTGAGCGTGGGCGGGGCCTTCCTGGAAAGCACCTTCTTCCTGCCCATGGACACCGAGTTCCGGGTGCGCTTCTCGCTCGAGGAGGGGGCGGCGCCCGTGGAGGCTCGTGCCCGCATCGTGCGCGAGCAGCGTCCTCGCCGGGAGGACGAGCCCACCGGTTTCGGCATCCGCTTCGAGGAGTTCTACGCTCAGACGGAGGTGTCGCTGGCACGCCTCTTCTTGGACATGCGGCTGCGCACCTTCGCGGAGGAGTACCTGCGCTCCAATCGCGCCCGGGGCCTGCCCAACGAGCTGGAGCGGGTGGTGGACGCGCTCGCAGCGTGGGAGCTCCTCAAGGCCAACAACCCCACGGATACGTGGCGAGGCGAGTGAGCCCCGCGGACTTCGTTGCCGCGCGGAGACCCAGGAGGGCACTCCGCGCGGGACGAAGACGGCTCAGGTCGAGATGGCCTTCTGGAGCGCGGCCTCGAGCTTCGTCTTGGGCACGGCGCCGACGATCTGCTCCACCACCTTGCCGCCCTTGAAGACGAGCAGGGTGGGGATGGAGCGGATGCCGTACTGCTGCGGCGTGTCCTGGTTGTCGTCGATGTTGATCTTCGCGACCTTCACCTTTCCCTTGTACTGGGTCGCCAGCTCCTCGATGGCAGGAGCGATGGCCCGGCACGGGGCGCACCACGTGGCCCAGAAGTCCACCAGCACGGGCTGGTCAGACTTCAGCACTTCCTTATCGAACTCCCCATCCCCGATGTTCATCACGTCAGCGCCTGCCATGTGTCTCCTCCGGCATGCAGGTAAGCAAGGAGGCGCGTGCTCTAGTACGCGTCCGCCGGGCCTGCAAGGACGGGATTTTCCCGCCCCTTTGCCTGCTTAGATGCGGACGGGGCTCGGGGGTCGCAAGCCGTTATTCTCCAATGGTAGATGGCGCTTCGGCTTGGAGCGCAGAGGTGT
This sequence comes from Archangium minus, assembly GCF_044360475.1. NCBI lineage: Bacteria > Pseudomonadati > Myxococcota > Myxococcia > Myxococcales > Archangiaceae > Archangium > Archangium minus. The sequence goes on along the minus strand of NZ_CP043494.1, from coordinate 9,055,501 downwards.
AAGCTAGCGCGGTGATGAGGCTCTTCCTTCCCCAGACCCAGCTTGAGGAGTGGGCACTGGAGGACAAAGCGGACGTGAAGGACGGGGTACTGGTGGTGACCGGTGAGGAAGGTGTGTACCCGGTTACACCGGCGGTGCACATCGTGCAGCTCGTCACCGGAGAGGACGCCAACGCCCTGGTCACCAAGGTGAAGACCGAGGAGCAGCTCAAGTCCTTGGGTGCCGAGCAGATGGCCGACTCGGTGTTGCTCGGAGATACGGCATACGAAGTGGTCCCCGGTTATGTGGCCGAGGTGCCTTCCTCACCCTCGGATGCCGCCTCGGCCAACGGCAAGCCTGGCTCCGAGGCGGATCTCCTCGCCGCTTTCCTCCTGAACAAAATGGGCTGAGCCCCTCAGCCTGTTGGGTTGTGTCTCCATGAACCACGCGCTGGTCTCCCTCGCCTGCCACGCCTATGTCGTCGCGGCGTTGGTCTATCTGGCCTACCTCGTCCGACAGATGGGGGCGCTCGCCACCACGGGTCGGGTGCTGGTGGGCATGGGACTGGCCCTGCACGGAGTGGCCCTCTTCGGGCTCTTCGGCGCGCAGGGCGGTCGTCCCGTGGGCATGGCCCAGGGGTTCTCCACCTTCGCCTTCCTGTTGCTGGCCATCTTCTTGGTGGTGGATGTGCGCTACCGCAAGCCGGTGATTGGCGCCTTCATCACCCCGCTGGCCGTGACGGTGCTGCTGCCAGGGTTGCTGCTGGACGGCGGGGGCCCGCTGTCCCCAGACGTGCAGCGGCCCCTATTGCCGGTGCACATCACCATTGCACTGCTGGGGGTGGCTGCCTCGGCGGTGGCCGCGGGGGTCGCGGGGATGTACCTGCTGATGGAGCGGCAGGTGAAGGGCAAGCGCTTCGGCCTGCTCTTCGCGCGCCTGCCCTCGCTGGAGTTCCTCGACACCCTCAACCGCCAGCTCGTGGTGGTGGGCTTCATCGCGCTGTCGGTGACGCTCGTCACCGGGGCGTTCTTCTCCAGCGCGGCGCCGGGCTTCTTCTGGGCCTGGCAGTCCAAGCAGATTGCCACGCTGGTTGCCTGGGCTGTATTTGCCGCGCTCGTCAGTGCCCGCTCCTTCGGTGGGTGGCGGGGCCGGCGTGTCGCGCTGTTGACCATGACGGGGTTTGGGCTGCTGCTGGTGTCGTTCCTCTCTTCATATGACTTCATCCATGTCAGCGGAGGTTGGCGCTAGCCATGGACTTCCTCTGCATCGGCATTTCGCACCGGACCGCGCCGCTCTCCGTTCGTGAGCGGCTCGCGCTACCGGAGACCCAGCAGGTGGAGCTGCTGCGGCGGTTGGCCCAGGCGCCCAATGAGGCGCTGCTCGTCTCTACCTGCAACCGGGTGGAGCTGTACCTGGCCGCGCCGGACATGAACCGGGTGCGCGAGGGCGCCCTGGACGAGCTGCGGCAGCTCGGCGGCTCGGAGGCGCTCGAGCACCTCTATGAGCACCGCGGAGAGGACGCGCTGGTCCACCTGTTCCGGGTGGCGGCCAGCCTGGACTCCATGGTGCTGGGCGAGGCGCAGATCCTCGGTCAGGTGAAGGACGCCTTCGAGCGGGGCCAGGGCGCGGGCGCGGTTCGTGGCGAGTTGACGCGCGTGTGTGCCTCGGCCTTCGGCTGCGCCAAGCGGGTGCGCACGGAGACGGCCATTGGCCGGGCCGCCACCTCCATGGCCAGCGCGGCTGTGGCGCTCGCGAGCAAGGTGTACGACGGGCTCGGGGACAAGACGGTGCTGCTGGTGGGCGCGGGCGAGATGGCGGAGTTGGCCGCGCGTCACCTGAAGCAGGCCGGCGCCACCCGGCTCTTCGTGGCCAACCGCACCCTGGCCCGTGCCGAGGCGCTCGCGGCCGAGGTGGGCGCCACCGCGCGTCCCTTCGAGGAGCTCTTCACGTTGCTCACCGCGGCGGACGTGGTGGTGTGCAGCACGGCGTCGCCGGTGCCCATTTTCACCAAGGAGAACGTGGCCGCGGTGGCCAAGGCGCGCAAGCACCGGACGCTCTTCATGGTGGACCTGGCCGTGCCGCGCGATATCGCCCCCGAGGTGGGGGAGCTGGACTGGGTGCACGCCTACGACGTGGACGACATCCAGAAGTTCGTCGCGGAGAACGCCGCCGCCCGCGCCGAGGAAGCGCAGAAGGCGGGCGTGCTGGTGGCCCAGGAAGTGGCTCGCTTCGTGCGCGAGCGGGCCGTGCGCAACGGTGTGCCCGTGCTCGCTCAGCTGCGCCAGCGCGGTGAGGCCATTGCCCGCGCCGAGGTGGAGCGTACGCTCGCTGCCATTGGCGACGGCCTCACCGACAAGCAGCGCAAGAGCGTCGAGGCCATGGCGCGTGCCATCGTCAACAAGTTGCTGCACGAGCCCACGGCCCGGTTGAGGGCGGTGGGTCCCGAGCACGAGGGCAATCGGCTGGCGGGAGCCGCCGCCGAGCTCTTCGGGCTCGACGAAGCGCCCACGCCCGGCGCGGGGACGGCCAGCCCCAACGTGGTGGCCAACGGAGGGAAGGGATGAAGGCTGTACGTATCGCCACCCGGCAGAGTCCGCTGGCGCTCTGGCAGGCCCGTCACGTGGGCTCGCTGCTGACCCAGCTGCACCCCGGGCTGGAGGTCTCCTTCGTGGAGATGACCACCGCGGGAGACCGTTTCCTCTCCGCGCCCCTGTCCACCGTGGGGGGCAAGGGGCTGTTCGTGAAGGAGATTGAGCAGTCGCTGCTCGATGGCCGCGCGGACCTGGCCGTCCACAGCCTCAAGGACATGACGTCCGTGCTGCCCGCTGGCCTGCTGCTGGCGGCGGTGCCCCGGCGCGAGGATCCTCGCGACGCGTTCTGCAGCCCGGCTGGGCTCTCGTTGGACATGCTCCCCAAGGGGGCGCGCGTGGGCACGTCCTCGCTGCGGCGCAGCTGCATCCTGCGCTCGCGGCGGCCGGACCTGGAGATCATCAGCCTGCGCGGCAACGTGCAGACGCGGCTGGCGCGCACGCGCGAGCTGGAGCTGCACGGCGCGGTGCTCGCCTACGCAGGCCTCAAGCGGCTGGGGCTGGAGACGGAGATCACCGAGGTGCTGCCCACCAGCCTCAGCCTGCCGGCGGTGGGGCAGGGGGTGCTCGCCATCCAGTGCCGCACCGAGGACGCCGGGGTGCGCGGCCTCTTGGCGCCGCTGGAGGACACCACCACGCGCATCGCGGTGACGGCCGAGCGCGCCTTCATGGCTCGGTTGGAGGGAGGGTGCACCGTCCCGCTGGCTGGACACGCCACGGTGGAGGGCAACACCGTCCGGCTGCGTGGACTGGTGGGGCGGCCAGACGGCTCCAGGGTGGTGGAGGCAGAGCGCAGCGGTCCGGTGGAGACGGCGCTCGCAGTAGGTGAGGCGCTCGCCGAGGAACTGTTGTCGCTCGGCGCCGCGGAGATCCTCCGTGATTTTGGTCGCGCCTCGTCCTCGCCGGAGTCCTAGAGTGCGCGCCCGTGGAAAAGCGACTCGAAGGCATCCGTGTCCTGGTGACGCGCCCCCGTGAACGTTCAGAGGAGCTGTGCTTCCTTCTGGAGGACGAGGGCGCGCACGTGCTGCATGTCCCGCTGCTGGAGTTGCTGCCTCCGGAGAATCCGCGCCCGTTGATAGCGGCTGCGGAGTCCATTCAACGCTACAAGTGGGTGGTGTTCGCCAGCCCCTCGGCGGTGGATGCGCTGATGGAGGCGCTGCGTGAAGCCGGCACGACGGCGCGTCTGGCACAGGTGCGCATCGCTGTGGTGGGGCCGCGCACCGCGCGCGCCGTGGAGGGTCACGGGTTGAACGTGGCCGTCGAGGCCCCCGAGGGCACGGGTGCATCGCTCTACGAGGTGATGCGCCCCGGCTTGGAGCCGGAGGACGAGGTGTTGCTGCCGGCTGCCGAGGAGGGGCGTCGCGAGCTGGAGGACGCGCTGCGCGAACATGGCGCACGGGTGACGCGGGTGACGGCGTACCGCTCCGCGGCCGTGTCGCTGCCGGCCGAGACCCAGGAGCTGTTCCAGGCCTCACCCCCGGACGTGGCCCTCTTCGCCTCGCCGCGCACCGCGGAGGCGTTCCTCGAGGTGGCCGGGCGCGAGCGGCTGGGTGCTGCACGGCTGGTGGCCATTGGTCCCACCACCGCAGCGGCACTGACGCGGCTGGGGTTGCCGGTGGCCACCGTCGCCGAGCGTCCCACCCCCGAGGCGCTGGTCGAGGCGACCATCCAGGCGATTCGCGGATAGACTGTCGGCAGGGCGGCCAGGACTCCGCCGTGTGTCAGTGCCGGGATGCCTCGGCCTTCTCTTTTTGTTCTTCGTGGCCGCAAGGAGACGCCGTTGCCAGCGCCCGTAACCCCGCCCGCTTCTCCTCCTCCCTCGAGGAGCAAGACCGACTTCTCCCTCTCGTTCGTCCTCGAGGCGCTCGTCTCGCAGCGGGTGCTCACCGCCGAGCAGGGGCAGAACATCCTCACCCGCGAGCAGGCCGCGCGGGCTCGGGTCCTCAAGAACCAGGGGATTACCGGCAAGGACGCGGCGCGCTACGAAGTCTCTCCGGTGGAGATCGTCGCTGCCTTCCAGGTGCCCCTGGCGGATGGGCGCGGAGTGCTCGACGAGGATCGCGTCACGGAGATCGCCGCTCGTGCCGCTGGTATTCCCTACAAGAAGGTGGACCCGCTCAAGCTGGACATGGCGCTGGCCACCCGCACCGTGTCCCGCCCCTTCGCACAGAAGCACGTGCTGCTGCCGCTGGAGCGCGGCCAGGACGGCCGGCTGTTGGTGGCGGTGGCCAACCCCTTCGACAAGGAGCTCTTCGAGAGCATCCACGTGCTCACCGGCATGCCCATCGAGCCGGTGCTCTCCGCGAAGACGGACATCCTCAAGGCCATCGCGGACATCTACGGCTTCAAGCGCACGCTGGCGCGCGCCGCGGATGACTTCAGCACCAACCCCCAGAACTCGCCGCAGATCGGCAACTTCGAGCAGCTCGTCTCGCTCAGCGGCCGTCAGGAGCTGGACGCGGCGGACCAGCCCGTAGTGCAGGCCGTGGACTACATGCTGCGCTACGCCTTCGACAACCGCGCCTCGGATATCCACATCGAGCCCAAGCGCAACACCTCGCTGGTGCGCCTGCGCATCGATGGTGTGCTTCACCCCGTGTACACGCTGCCCGCGGGCGTGCATCCGCCCATCGTGTCGCGCGTGAAGACGCTCTCGCGCATCGACATCTCCGAGAAGCGCAAGCCGCAGGACGGCCGCATCAAGACCGAGCGCGATGGTCGCGAGGTGGAGCTCCGCGTCTCCACGCTGCCCACGGCCTTCGGCGAGAAGGTCGTCATCCGTGTGTTCGATCCGGAGACGCTGGTGCAGGACATTGCCCAGCTCGGCTTCGACCCGGACGAGAAGACCGTCTTCGAGTCGTGGATCGATCAGCCCCACGGCATCATCCTCGTCACCGGCCCCACGGGCAGCGGCAAGACGACCACGCTCTATTCGGCGCTGAAGGCGGTGGCCGGTCCAGACGTCAACGTCACCACCATCGAGGATCCGATCGAAATGGTGTGGGACGGCTTCAACCAGGTGCAGGTGCAGCCCAAGGTGGGGCTCGACTTCGCCGGTGCGCTGCGCAGCATCCTCCGCCAGGATCCGGACGTCATCATGGTGGGAGAAATCCGTGACGCGGAGACGGCGGAGAACGCCGTGCAAGCCGCGCTCACGGGCCACCTGGTGCTCTCCACGCTGCACACCAACGATGCCATCGGCGCGGTGGCGCGTCTGAAGGACCTGGGAGTGCCACCCTTCCTGCTGGCGCAGAGCCTCATCGGGATGATGGCCCAGCGCCTGTTGCGGCGCGTATGCCCGCACTGTGCGCAGCCGACGACGCTCACGCAGGACGAGCTGGCCATGCTGGGCGCTCCCATTCCACTGCTGCCGGGCGGGGTGCGCATCGTGAAGGGTGCTGGGTGCGTGCGCTGCCGGGGCACCGGGTACTGGGGTCGCACGGGTGCGTTCGAAATCGTCAACATGAACAACGAGCTGCGTGAGTTCATCTCTCGTGGGGCCAACCACCGGCAGATGTTGGATGCGGCACGCCGGGGCGGTACGCGGACGCTGCGCGAAGCAGCGGTGCGCAAGCTGGCAATGGGACTCACGTCGTTTGACGAAGTAGTGCGCATGACGTCCGTCGCGTAAGCGCGTTGAGCGGGTGACAGGGAAGAGGGCAGCGGGACTCCGTCGACGCCGAGCGCTCCCTAACTAGGTGGCGCGCCCGGTAGGCGCTACCTTCCCAGGAGACTCGCTTGATGACTTCGCCAGGTGTCCTCGCGCGCACCCGCGCGCATGGGGCGTGCTTTCCGTTGTGCCTCCTTGTCCTGCTGGCTGTGGCTCCCTCCGCGAGCGCGAGCGTGCTGGCGGACCGGTTGGAGCTGTCCATGTACGGCCGCGTTGGGTTGGCCTGGGCACCCAACTCAGGGCGTTTCATTCAGGGCAAGACGTTCAACCTCACGGGGTCTCCTATCGGCGGACGTCTGGAAGAGGGCGACTACCTGGAGCCCACCATCCGGCTGCACATGTTCGAGAAGAGCGAGGACCCGGCCGCGCCCTATGCGGACATGGTGCTGACACCCTCGATGTACTCCAGGACAGGGCTGTTCATCGGCATCTTCAGCAACCGATTCACCGAGACGCTGCAAATCGAGCTGTTCCAGGCCTACGTGGAGGCGGGCAACATCCTGCTTCCGAAGCTGAAGTTGTGGGGCGGCGCTCGCTTCTACCGTGGCACGGACGTGCACATCTCGGACTACTTCTACTTCAACAACCTGACCGGGCAGGGCGTGGGTGCGGCGTACGGCCCCTTGGACGTGGCGGTGCTGCTGCAGACGTCTGGCTCGGGCGCTCAGTACAACTTCGACGTCGACGGGGACGGGGACCTGGATCTCCGCCGCCAGCGCACCGTGTTCGTGGGGCAGTACGTGCACAAGCTGGAGGCCGGACACTCGTTCCACCTGCTGGGGGAGTTCCACCTGCTGCCGGAGCTCCGGACACGCCTGGAGACGGGCGAGGAGGTCGGCCTCCCGTCGGACTTCGGCTGGGTGGCGGGAGTCAAGGCCCACTTGAGTCTGGGCAAGGACAACTTCAATGACCTGTCGGTGCGCTATGGCAGCCGCATCGCCTCGGGCAGCCGCGCTGGCGCGCAGACGTGGGACTCGTTCGGACTGCCGGGAGAGCGCAACCTGTACGCGGACGCCGCTGGCGTGGAGGTGGTGGACCACTTCCTCTACAACTTCAGTCGCCTCTTCAGCCTCAATGCCTACGGCATCCTCCACTGGAACCAGGGGGCTCGCGAGGCGCCGTCACCCCGTTCCCTCGACTTCGCGGTGGGCGCTCGGAGCACCCTGTACCTGGCCGATCAGTTCCATCTCATCAACGAGGCCACCTTCCAGGGCCTCCAGACGGGCTCCGGGCCCATGGCCACGGCGGTGAAGCTCACGCTCATGCCCACCATCGTTCCCTCGGGACAGCGCAGCGTCTGGGCCCGTCCCCACCTGCGGCTCTTCTACACGGTGGCGTTCTATGACGATGACGCCGTGGCCGGGCTTCTCTCTCCCTATCTGCAGACGGTGGGGGCCACCTCTGTGGGGCACTACCTGGGGACCCGCGTGGAATGGTGGTTCTGAAGGGCCCCGGTCCGTGGCATGGGGTAGCGTTCACTGAACAGAGGGAAAGCGCGAACTCTGGAATACCCTCCTGGAGGGGAAGGTTACGCTCCGAGTACGGTGCACCCTTCACGAGGGGGGAACCCATGTCGAAAGGAAAGACCGGGATGACGCGACGTGACTTCGTCGGCTACGGCACGACGGCCCTGGCGGCCGCGGGCGCGGGAGAGCTGCTCGGCTGTGCAACGACGCAGCGGACGGGCCCGGGTGGGCCTGGAGGCGGCTCGGACGGGCCTTCGAACTCCATCGGGTACTTCGCTCGCTTCGGCGTCACCGAGACCCTCATCCGCGAGACCCTGGCCGCTGCCCTGTCGCGCGGCGGGGACTACAGCGATCTGTTCTTCCAGCACCGGGTGTCCACGGCCATGGCGCTCGAGGACGGTGCGGTGAACAAGGCGTACACCACCGTGGAGCTCGGCGTTGGCGTGCGCGTCATCAAGGGCGACCAGACGGGCTACGCCTTCACCGAGGAGCTCACGCTCGACGCGATGCGCAGCGCGGCCCGGACGGCGGCGGCGATCGCGGATGGCCCCTCGCGGCCCGGTCCTCAGTCCTTCCACCTCTACAAGGACCTTCCCCAGCGCTACGTGCTCAAGGCGGGCTGGGATGCCGTGCGTCCCGAGCAGAAGCTGCCCATCCTCGAGGGGCTGAACGCGGCGGCCTTCAAGTCGGATCCGCGCATCTCCAAGGTGACCCTGTCGTTCTCCGATGAGCACGGCGCGGTGCTCGTGGCCGACAGCAACGGGCGGCTCGTCGAGGACGTGCAGCCCATGACGACCCTCTACCTCTCGTGCGTGGCCGAGCAGAACGGCAAGCGCGAGCAGAACGTGTACGGCGTCGCTGGCCGCGCGGGGCTGGAGTTCTACTCGCCCGAGCGGTTGGACCGCATGGTGCGCGAGGCGGTGAGCCGGACCACCATCCTCTTCGAGGCCACGCAGCCGCCCGCGGGTGAGATGCCGGTGGTGCTCGCGGCGGGCTCGTCGGGCATCCTCCTGCACGAGGCGATTGGCCATGGCATGGAGGCCGACTTCAACCGCAAGGGCACGTCCATCTACGCGGACAAGCTCAACAAGCCGATTGCCCATCCCTTCGTGAACATCGTCGATGACGGCACGAACGAGTACGCGCGCGGCGCCATCAACGTGGACGACGAGGGCAACGTGCCCGACAAGACGATGCTCGTGGAGAACGGTGTTCTCACCACGTACCTGCACGACTCCATCTCGGCGAAGCACTACAAGGTGAAGCCCACGGGCAACGGGCGCCGCGAGAGCTACCGGCATGCGCCGCTGCCGCGCATGCGCTCGACGTACATGCTCCCGGGGCCGCACAAGCGCGATGAGATCATCGCCTCGGTGAAGAAGGGCATCTACTGCTCGAACTTCTCGAACGGGCAGGTGAACATCGGCGCGGGCGACTTCACCTTCTACGTGAAGAACGGCTACCTCATTGAGGACGGGAAGCTCACCCGGCCCATCAAGGACGTGAACATCATCGGCAACGGGCCGAAGGTGCTCGAGAAGGTGGACATGGTGGCGGATGACCTCGTCATCGACGAGGGCGGCTGGACGTGCGGCAAGGACGGCCAGGGCGTGCCGGTGTCCCAGGGCATTCCCACGGTCCGGGTCGCGTCGATCACCGTGGGCGGACGCAACGCGTGAGGGAGGCCGACATGAGCACGATGAACACGAACCTGGCGGATGCCGCACGGCAGACGGTTGCCCTGGCGCGCGAGAAGGGGGCCAACGAGGCCTCGGCCACCGTGGTCCGCGCGCGCGAGGTAGAGGTGCAGTGGCGCGATGGCCGGCTGGAGAAGGTCTCCGAGGCCACGACGCGGGGCCTGTCGCTGCAGCTCTACGTCGACGGGCGCTACTCCGCGGTGTCCACCAGCGACCTGCGTCCCGAGGCGCTCGAGCGCTTCATCTCCGACTCCATCGCGATGACGCGTGCCTTGGCGCGTGACGAGTATCGCCGGCTGCCGGAGCCCGAGCTCTACCAAGGGCGTTCGCAGATCGATCTGTCGATCGAGGATCCGCGTCAGGCGAAGCTCACCGCTGACGAGCGCCAGCGCTTCGCCCGGGAGCTCGAGGAGGCCGCTCGCTCAGCCGACACGAAGGGCGCCATCCTGTCCGTCACCACGGGCTTCGGGGACTCGCATCGAGAGATGTACCGGGTCAGCTCGAACGGCTTCGAGGGAGAGTCGCGCGGGACACAGTTCTTCGCCTCCGCCGATGTGAGCGCGAAGGACTCGGATGGACGCCGGCCGGAGGAGAGCGACTACTCCATCGCGCGCTTCTTCGAGGACCTGACCGATGCAGCCACCCTGGGCCGCCGCGCGGGCGAGCGGGCGCTGGGGCGTCTCGGCTCGACGAAGGGTGCGTCGGCGGTGCTGCCCATGGCCGTGGACAACCGGGCCGCGGGCCGACTCGTGTCGATGCTCCTGGGGCCCATGTCGGGCGCGTCCATTCAGCAGAAGCGCTCATTCCTCGATGGGAAGCTCGGCCAGCAGGTGGGCAGCGAGCTCCTGTCCCTCACGGACGAGCCGCACGTGAAGCGGGGCCTCGGCTCGCGCCTGTTCGACGGGGAAGGCATCACGGCCAGGCCGCTGCCGCTGTTCGACGGAGGCACGCTCCGCTCCTACTTCATCGACAGCTACTACGGCCGGAAGCTGAAGGCCCGTCCGACGACGGGCAGCGCCTCCAACCTCGCCTGGAAGCTCGGGACGAAGGGCCAGCTCGAGCTCCTGGCGGACCTCAAGGAGGGCATCCTCGTGACGGGCTTCCTCGGAGGCAACTCCAACGGCGTCACGGGTGACTTCTCCCTCGGCGTCCAGGGCTTCCGCGTGCGGGGCGGGAAGCTCGCCGAGCCGATCGGCGAGATGAACATCGCGGGCAACCAGCTCGACCTCTGGAAGCGGCTCGTCGCCGTGGGCAACGATCCGTATCAGAACAGCGCCATGCGCACGCCCACCCTCGTCTTCGAGGGCGTGCAGTTCGCGGGCATGTAGTCCTGCGCGGGTTCGCTCCCTCTCCCTGGCGAAGGGTTGGCCGGGGAGGGGAGTGCCTCCAGACGACGCTACGCGGGCTCGATGAAGTTGAGCCGGTACCCGTCGGGATCCGTGACGACGAGCTCCTTCGTGAACCAGGGCTGCACGGTGGGCCCGTCGACGTGCGCTCCGTGGGCCCGCGCACGCGAGGCCACTTCGTCCACGCTCATGGCGCCCACCCGGATGCCGATCAACACGCCCACGCCTCGTGGGCCCTGAAGGCCCATCGCCGCGGGCACGGCGACCAGGTACACCTCCGCCTGGTTCTCCCATCTCATGTGGACGAAGGGCGGATCCGCGTTGAGCCGCTTGAACCCGAGCGCCTCATAGAACCGCACCGAGCGCTCGGTGTCCGACACGAGCACCTTCACGAAGGAGGACAGCAGCTGATCTCTCTCCATGCGCGCCGTCTGTAGCACGAGGCCACGTCAGGCGCTCACGCTCACCGCGCGCCGGGTGCTCTTCCTGCTCCGCGCGAAACAGCCCATCCCCGTCGCTGTCACACCGCGAACCCAGCAGGGGCGCTCGAGGGCTGTGCGCCAGCGGAAACAAAAAGGCCCCAGGTTCCGGAGAACCTGGAGCCAGTGAGCTGCACGAGGCGTCGGGCGGTTAGAAGCGCGCCTGGAGCAGCATGTTGAAGCCCAGCGCGTGGGGCTTCTCGAAGCTGGGCTGCGCGATGCCGAAGACGTCGTCCCGGAAGGTCGTCCGGTTGCGGTCGTAGGTGTAATAGACCTCGCCCACCGCGGCGACGCTCTCGGACAGGTCCCAGCGGAAGGTGCCCTTGGCGGAGATGATGGGCTCGGCGAGGCAGACGTCGTTGTCATCGCCGCACGTGGTGGGGAGGATGCTCAGCGTGTTGACGTCACGCACGACGACCGTGCGCGTGCCCGTGAGCCCAGGAGGCGGGTTGTTGCCACCGAAGAGCGGCTCGGGGCTGCGGAACGAGGCCGGCTGCTGCACGCCGACGATGAAGCCCGGGGTGAGGTGCAGCGCGGGGAAGTGGTAGTCCGCACCCACGGCGATGAACATCTCCGGGTTCAGCTCGGTGCCTTCCGGGAAGTCGCTGAAGGGCGGCAGGCCGGGCACCTCGAACTGGATGAAGGACAGGTCGCGGTAGAGACCCAGCACGTGGAAGCGCCAGTAGTCCAACTTGGCGCGCATCTGCAGCGCCAGCGCCTTGGCCTCCTGGGGCACCGTGCGGCCGAACACGTCCGGATCCGACAGCGTCTGCACCAGGTAGCTGCCCTCGACGGACACCGAGTAGGCCAGGCCGCCCGGGTACTGCTCTGGGGCGAAGAAGCGCTGGTAGACGTCCGGATCGTTCTTGTACAGCTTGAAGTCCACGCTGGTGCCCACCGGCACACCCACGTGGTAGACGGCCTGCGCGGACACGCCCGCCGAGTTTACCGGCGCCTCAACGCCCAGCGCGGCCAGACCGGGGACGATGCCCTTCTGGAAGTAGCCGCCGCCCGCCTCGAGGCGCAGCGTCTCGAAGGGATCCCATCCCGCACCGGCCATGAAGCCGTAGAGCGTCTCCTGCTCCTTGATGAGATCGTTGAGCACCAGCGCCGTCTTGGCGCCAGCGAACGCGTACCACTTGTCGCGGGTGATCTGCAGCTTGGCGCCCGGCACGCCCGCCGCGTTGGCGCGGGTGGTGAAGATGCCGCTGCCGCCCCAGGAGATGCGGTAGGCGTAGCCCAGCCGGAAGCGATCCGCGGACACGGGGAAGCCGGTGAGGGACAGGCCCTCGTTCTCATTCCAACCCGGGGGCCGGTAGTTGAGGCGGATGTAGCTGGAGTTGTCCCGCAGGGTGATGCTTCCCGAGGGTTGCTCGAGCAGCAGCACCGTGAGGCCGGCCTCGGTGGTGAGGCCCTCGAAGAACGCCGGCATCTTCTTGTAGAGGACGATGTTGGACAGCGTCTCGAAGCCGGAGAACCGGGTGTTGAAGTTGTCGTAGAACTGGGTGTTCTGGATGCCTCCGCCGAAACGAGCCGTGGGGCTGTTGGGCGTCGTCTCGCCCGCATTGGCGAAGACGTTGTCGTCCGCGAAGGCGAACGACAAGCGGGTGTCGACGAAGTCTCCGGCCCAAGCGGGCGCGGAGAGGGTCATCAGCCCGGTCAGGGCCAGCGTGCGCAGCGTTCTCAAATTCCCTCCAAGGGGCGGCGGGGGGGCCGCTCCTCCCGGCGCCCCTGGGAATGGGGCGCTCGACTCCGGTTACGGCACTACGTCACTTACAAGTCTGGATGGGGCTCGGGCACTGCATGCCTGGACCCGGGTAGCAGCAGACGTCATCCGCGTCGCGCGGCAGCACCATCCAGCGCGGCCGAGCTGCCTGGATCTGCTTGAGGTGGCCCACCACGTTATAGGTGGCGCCGTGCAGGTAGCGGCACTGCTGGGCGCGCTCCGCGTTCGCGTCGTTCTCGTCGCAGTCCACCTTCAAATCCGGCACGGCGTCCTTGGTCATGACGAGCACGCGGGAGTGGGTGTTGCGCGACACATAGCAGCGCGGCGCGGGGACGCTCGGCGACGAGGGCGGGAGCTGCCGCGCCAGGAAGGCCACGAAGCCGTCTCCGTTGTTGATGATGACGTCCTTGCGCGTCTTCGCCGGCAGCAGCTCGTCCGTGGGGGTTGCGGTGACGGTGGTGGGGCCGAACCGGACGTACGTCTCCAGCTCGCACCAGACGCTCACCTCCGTGCCATTGTCGTAGGTTGTTCGGGTCTTGTTGGAGGCGGTATCGGAGAGGACGACCTCCTGCCAGCGAGCGGGCAGCGTGTCATCCAGACCGGCCTCGCGCGGCCCGGGGCCGGCGAGCTCCACCACGAACTGGCCGAAGCCATTGAATTGGGTGAGCTCGCTGCAGACCTTGTTCTGGTGTTCGCCGGCGCCGGTGGTGCAATCGATGTTGCACTGGATCTCATCCTTCTCGTGCTCGGCGGGGGTGCCGCAGGGGACCCACGCGCCGCTGCTGTTGCAGAAGAAGGGCACCTCGCCATCGCCGTTGAGGTCGCAGTTCTTGAAGACCTGCGGGAAGCGCACGCGGTGCAGCTTCACGAGCCCCGACTCCATGCTCTCCAGCTTCAGGTTGCTGTTGTAGTAGCCGCAGAGGACATCCACGCCCTGGGGGTTCAGCTGGTTCCTCAGCCCGCAGTGGCGGAGGTTGAAATCCACCGGCGGGTTGAGCGCCAGGTACTTGTTCCACTGATCCGGGGGCAGCTGGCGCACGTGCTCACGCACCGTCCAGGACGGGAAGGTGAGCTGCGTGGTGGAGGTGAACTCCTGGACAGAGCCGGACAGCGTCCACAACAGATCGCCCGCGTTGAGTCCCTCGGGGAAGTTGTAGTTGTAGACGAACATGGAGCCGTAGCTTCCGGGCAGGTAGCCACTGGGCTCGGGCACGTACACCTGTGCGGCGGGGCTGGTGTCCTCGGGGACGGGGCAGGAGGTGATGTCCGTGACGAAGAAGCCTGACGGATCCGTTCCCGTGACGAGCAGCGTGACGGGCTTGGCCGGCTCGGGGTCCACCTTGCCATCGCCATCCAGGTCCCGGTCCGGACAGTTCTGATACTGGATGGAGCCGGACTCGGGGGCGCGGCCGATGGTGACGAACTGCCCCATGAAGGGCGAGTCGCGGTTGTCGTAAATCTGTGGCGTCTGGATGGTGGCCAGCGAGGGCTCCTGGAAGAAGAGCGTCTCGGAGGAGCCAGCGGCATAGGTGCGAGAGGAGGGCTCCGGCGGGAGCTTCGTCCCATCACCGGCGACACCGCCGTCGGTGTAGCTGAGCTCGACGGGCTCATCCAGTGCCCAGACCCGCACCTCGCCATAGACGTGCGCGGCCCGCAGCTTGCCGTTGCCGCGGCCCTTGGTGAGATTCGTCCAGTGATAGGAGTAGTCGCCGGCGAGGTCGCCCGGCACCACCTTGAAGGCCACCGGCCCGTTGAAGTCGAACGGCCTGCCGCTCGTATCCAGGGCGAGGATGTCCACCAGCAGCTCCACCTGGCCAGTGGGGACGACGTAGCGGCAGTCGTTCGTTCCGCGCACCTCGGCCGGCACCTGATCCAGCCGGGTGCCGTACTGCCTGATGCAGGAGGGGACGACGGAGAGCGGCTGGAGGCTGCCGCTGCTGGCTACCGCGGAGATGCTCTGCACCTTCACCTGGAACGAGCCCACGCGTGCAGCCGCGGGCGAGTCCACGTTGTAGCAGCCGGACACGGAGGCCGCGGTTGCGGCCATGAGGAGCCAGTGGATCTTCATCACTTCACCTTGCGGCCAATGCGGCCGTCCTCGATGGCGTTGGCGACGGGCATCGTGGTCGGGTTCTCACAGAAGTTCCTGAGCTGCAGGGTGACCGAGCCGCACTCCTGGGCACCCGCCAGCGCGTCGCGGCAGTGGCAGCGGCCGGTGTACGGGCCCTGGGGCACGTTGCACGCGTCGCGGATCTTCTCCGGCGTGAGGCCCTCCACGTTGCAGCGCTCGGCCGCGTCCTCGGGGAGCGAGAGGAGCTCCCGGCAGGAGCAGTCACCCAGCTTGCGCGCCAGCGCGTCTTCGAACTCCTGGGCCTGCTTGCAGTAGTTGATGATCTGCGGGCTCACCACCCACTGGCCCTCCACGAGCGTGCCGCAGTGCTCGCCCGTCGAGGAGGTCGTCCGGCCCGCGTTGATGTCGTCGCAGTTGCAGAAGCCCTGCATGTAGCCGATGAGCGAGTCGCGCAGGGAGATGCCCGTCTCCACGCGGGTGGTGTTGCGCTTGAGGACGCTGAAGCCCGAGCCGCCCTTGGCGATGTAGTCGTTCACCGCCACGCGATACATGCCGTTGGGGTTGATGGGGCTGCCGTTGATGGAGACGTCGGTGGCGGGGTGGGCGTAGCAGCGGTCGCCATCCTGACCCTGGAGGCACTGCCAGGGCGCGTGCCCCTCGCGGCCCTCCTGCGGGCAGTCCGTCGCGTTCTTCGACGGCGTGCAGGGGATGCGCAGATCATTGAGCTGCACCTGGGCGCAGTCCATGGTGAAGCGCGCGCCGGAGATCTGTGCCTGGCTGACGCAGCCGCGCTCGGCGGAGCGCTCGGCCACGAAGTCGAACATCTCCTGAATCTCCGTGCCCGACAGGTACATGATGTTGATGGTGTTCTCGAACGGGAACACGTTGAACATGGACTCCTGCGTCACCACGCCCGTGTAGAGGCTGTCGCGGATGCCGAGCGAGTTGGTGAGGGCCATCTCCGCCTCCACGGCGCGGCGCTTGCGCATGGAGTCCGCGGTGATGTTGCCCAGCGGCGAGTCACCGCCCGTGGACGTATTGCGGCGCGACACGTCACTGGGCGCGTAG
Organism: Archangium minus; assembly: GCF_044360475.1. NCBI lineage: Bacteria > Pseudomonadati > Myxococcota > Myxococcia > Myxococcales > Archangiaceae > Archangium > Archangium minus. The sequence continues at coordinate 9,039,411 of NZ_CP043494.1, read as the reverse complement.
GAGAAGATGGTGGTGAGCTGGAGGTTGGCGTCCATGCCCAGCAGGTAGGGCTGCAACAGGTCCGTGGTCTCCCGGTCCTCCTGCTGCTGGCACTTCGCGAGCGCCTCGCGCACGCCCGGGGCGTTGATGAACTGGCCGGGCTCCCAGAAGTTGTCCTGGTAGTACGCGCGCATGGCGTCGTTGCACCACATGCCGTCCAGCGGGGAGACGCGGTAGGCGGTGCTGACCACCTCTGCGCCATCCACCGTCCGCTCCTCGTCCTTCGGGACCTTCACCACCACATCCAACCGGCCCACGTACTTGGCGAAGGCACCCGAGTGCGCGAGGATCACCTTGCGGCCACTGGGGTCGGCGAGCTGCTGCGGCGGGTTGAGCACCACGTGCAGGTGGCCGCCGAGCACCACGTCCAGGCCGGACACGCCGGGGATGAACACCTTCACCACCGCCTTGGGGTTGCCCTCCAGGTCGGGGTCGGCCCACTCCAGCACCTGCCAGCGGTCGTGATCGCGCTCGATGAAGGGCCGGGCGCGCTCGTACTCATAATAGGCCTCGTAGCCGCGGATGAGATCCTGGTCCTCGGTGAGGCCCAGGTGGCTGACCACCACGATCAGATCCACCACCGGGCGCAGCATCTCCACGTAGGCGCGCGCCGCCTCGTTCTGCTCCAGCGGGGTGACCTGCAGCGAGTTGCCACCCTCCACAATGGAGTTGAGCGAGGAGATGTTGGCCATGCCGATGATGCCCACCTTCAGGCCCTGGACGTTGCGGATGACGTACGGGGAGCTGTTGAGCGCGGCCTCGGCGTTGCCGGGATCCTTGGGGCTGTCCCAGGCGTAGTTGGCGGCCATCAGCGGGAAGTTGGCGAAGTCGCGCGCCTTCTGGACGAAGTTGAGCAGGCCGGCGTCGAACTCGTGGTTGCCGATCACCGCCGCGTCCAGTTTCATCTTCGATAAGAAGCGGAACTCGGCCTCACCGCTGAAGACGTTGAAGATGGGCGCGCCCTGGAAGCAGTCGCCCGAGTCCAGGTGCAGCACGCGCTCGGAGCGGGCGCGCTCGCGCTTGAGCACGGCCCCCATGCGGGTGGCCCCACCGAAGGGACCCGCCTCGGGGATGATTCCGAGGTCCGTATCCGTCTTCAGAGGAGCGAAGTCGTAGGGGATGAGCCGCGAGTGGATGTCAGAGGTGTGCAGTAGGGTCAGCCGGACTTCCTGGCCACGGAGATCGATCTCCTGGCCCTCCATCACGGGCATGCACGAGGCGCAGGTCAGCGCGCAGAGGAGTCCCAACAGGAGACGTCGCATCGGGGGCGGATCCGGGGGGCTTGAAGAATTTGACCGCTAGACGACGGCGCAAGGTACGGGATCCTTAGAAGGTGAGCAAGCAACGCCCCTACGTCAGGCTCTTCCGGTAAGGGAACAGGCATGCGTTCGAGCAGTCATTCTTCCGTGACGGACATCGAGGTAGTCGAGGATTTCACGTCCACCGCGAAGTGCGATGAGGGCTTCCTGCGGGTGCGGCGGCTGCGGTGCCAGAACCGGCGGGCCGATGGCACGGCGTCGAAGGTGTACCGGGTGGATGTGGTGGATCGGCCGCGGCTGGACGCGGTGGCGGTGCTGGTGTTTCGGCGCGGTGCGTCGGGGTTGGAGGTGCTGACGCGAATGAACCTGCGGCCGGCGGCGTACTTCCGGCGAGGCAAGGACATGACGGTGCCGGATGGGGCGACGTACCTGCGGGTGGAGGAGATCGTCGCGGGGCTGCTGGAGCCGGAGGACAAGGGCGAGGCGGGGCTGCGGTACCGGGCGGCCGAGGAGGTGCGCGAGGAGGCCGGCTTCGACGTGAAGCCGGAGGAGATCCAGCTGTTGGGGGCGGGCTTCTTCCTGGCGCCGGGCATCCTGTCGGAGAAGGTCTTCCCGGCGGCGGTGGACGTGACGGGCAAGGAGCAGGGGGTGCCCCAGGGGGACGGTTCACCGTTGGAGGAGGGCACGCACCTGCAGTGGAGGCCCATCCGCGAGTTGCTGGCGATGTGCCGGCGCGGGGAGGTTCCGGACGCGAAGACGGAGATCCTCCTTCTGCGGTTGCTCGCCGAGCAGGCGTGATCCAGGCGGGTGTGATTGTCGGGAGCGCGCTGGGCGGGTAGGGTGCCCGGCGCCATGCACGACGCTGCCCCCTCGTCCTCGACGCCGCGGCCGGAGTACTCGCGGGCCTTCCGCTTCCGCCGAGCCCAGAACTGGCTCACGCTCGGAACCATGTACGCGGCCATGTACATGGGCCGCTACAACTTCTCCTTCGCCAACGCGAAGCTGTCGGAGACGTACGGCTGGAACAAGGCGCAGGTGGGCGCGATCATCAGCGCGGCCACCTTCATCTACGGCGTATCCGCCATCTTCAACGGACCGCTGGCGGACCGCATCGGTGGACGCAAGGCGATGCTGGTGGGCGCGGGCGGCGCGGTGGTGTTCAACCTCGCCTTCGGCCTGGGCGCGTACCTGGGGTTCCTGGGCACGGGGCCGTTGCTGCTCGGCTACCTGGCCACGGTCTGGTCGCTGAACATGTACTTCCAGTCCTACTCGGCCCTGGCGCTCATCAAGGTGAACTCGGGCTGGTTCCACATCAGCGAGCGCGGCGTGTTCTCCGCCATCTTCGGCTCGATGATCCAGGGCGGCCGGGCGCTCATCTACTTCATTGGACCGCTGCTGGTGCTGGCGCTGCCTTGGCAGTTCGTCTTCTTCGTGCCCGCGCTGGTGATGACGACGCTGGGGCTGCTCACGTTCCTGTGGGTGCGTGACGCGCCAGACGAGGCGGGCCTGCCCGCGCTGGACACGGCGGATGCCTCCAGTGGGTACACCGGCAAGGTGGACTTCAAGTACGTGGCGAAGGTGGTCTTCACCAACCCCGTCATGATCACCATCGCGGCGGCCGAGTTCTGCACCGGCTTCGTCCGCCACGGCTTCGAGCAATGGTTCCCCCGCTACATGCAGGAGGCGCAGAAGCTGCCGCTCGACAGCCCCATCTTCCAGAAGGGCGCTACGGGTGTGGTGCTCGCGGGCATCGCGGGAGCCTTCGTCGCGGGCTTCCTGTCCGACCTGCTCTTCAAGGCGCGCCGGCCCCCTGTTGCCTTCATTGGCTACGTTCTCCAGGTGGCGTGCATGGCCATCATCTGGAAGGCCCCGAGCGTGAACCTCGTCATCGCCGCCTTCGTGGTGAACTCCTTCTCCATCAGCATCGTTCACTCGATGCTCTCGGGCACCTCGTCCATGGACTTCGGTGGGAAGAAGGCCGCGGCCACGGCAGCGGGCATGTTCGACGGCATGCAGTACGTGGGTGGCTCCGTGGTGGGCGTTGGCATGGGCTGGATGCTGGACCACTTCGGCTGGAGCGCCTGGGGTCCGAGCATGATTGGCTTCTCGGCCGTTGGCGCCGTCCTCATGCTCACCCTGTGGAACGCCCGGCCCAAGGCGCACGCAGCGCAGACGGCTCCGGCGGTTGCGGCTCCAACGAATGTCCCCGTGCAGGAGGGAGAGTCTTCCCGGACGGGCACGCAGGGATAGGGGTTGTCCACAGGTCATCGGCCCCTCCCGTTGGCCCGGGGGTCACTATCCCGTGACAGACTCGTGACCTAAAGTGCGGGTGTGTCCAAGGCCCCCGTCCCCCTGCTGCAGACCCGGCTCGACGTTCACGACCGGAAGCAGTTTGAGATCAAGCTCGAGTACCAGCCCTCCGGGGCGGATGACGAGACGCGTTATCTCGTGGAGACGTACGTCTTCCTGCCGGCGAGCCTGAACATCGACTCGGAGACGTACCCGCGAGCGAACTTCTACGCGGACATCCACAACTACGTGCGCTTCAAGACGCCGGTGATGAGCCTGGCGGAGCTGCTGAGCACGGACAGCGCGCCGCTCGCGCGGTTGGAGGCGGGGCTGCTCACGGGGCTCGTCAGTGAGTCAGAGCTCGTCTATCAGGCGAAGCTCTTGTCCTGTATCTTCCGCGGGGCGCTGCGGCGCTTCGCCAACAGCGTGGACGAGCAGTGCGAGAGCCTGGGGCGGAGCCCGGGTGACGGGGTGTGCGACCGGCTGGAGAGCGAGGCGCGAGCGGCGGCGGACGGGGCGCGCAAGGTGCTGGAGCGCTTCCGCGCGTGGGCGCGCTCGGCCAACCGCTACCGGCTGCAGGAGAAGACGCGCGCCTCCATCCGGCTGGTGGACGAGTACCTGAGCCTCACGGTGGAGCAGTTCTTCCGCAAGGCCGTGGCGGACATGGACGCGCTGCCGCGCTCGGGCGTCTACATCGAGGTGCGCAAGGAGCTGATGGACGAGGTGCTGCGCGAGGAGCAGTACCGCAAGGCGCACCAGCTGCGCTCGGTGATCAGCCCCACCGGTGACAACGAGGAGTACATGCACCGGTTCGGCTTCCTGAAGAAGTTCTGCATGAACATCCTCTTCCTGTCGGCGCGGCGGGCGCAGAAGCGCCAGGGCTGGGAGGAGGTGCTGTTCGCGCTCGCGGCGGGTGTGGCGATGTCCTTCGCCACGGCGGTCGCCTTCTGGGCGCAGGTCCGCTACACGCAGGTGAGCCTCAACTTCTTCCTCATCATGGTGGTGGGCTACATGATGAAGGACCGCATCAAGGAAGGCATGCGGCGCATCTTCAGCCAGGTCGCGTCGCGGCACCTGTACGATCGCACGGCCCGCATCGTGGATCCGGTGACGGAGCGGTGCCTGGGCTCCTGCGAGGAGAAGGTGGACTACGGGCGCGCGGTGCGCGTGCCGGTGGAGGTGGCCGCGTTACGCTCCCGTGACGATTTCATCACCGTGTCCCAGGGCGAGCTGACCGAGACGGTCATCCGCTACCAGAAGCAGGTGGTGCTGGACGTGGAGCTGTTGCCGCGTACCGAGCGCGGGGTGAGCGGCATCACGGACATCATCCGGCTCAACGTGGAGCGCTTCCTGCGCGACATGGACGAGCCCGAGTACGCGCTGGAGTACGTGGACCTGGAGGACTTCTCCGTGGGGCGGGTGCGCGGGGCCAAGAGCTACCAGGTGGACATGGCCTTCCGCTTCATCGTCCACGAGGCGGGACAGGAGCGGGGCTCGTTGCAACTCGTCCGGCTCGTCCTGGACCGCAACGGCATCAAACGGATGCTCCGCCTGTACCCGGAGCAGCCCCACCGCCCCGAGCCCCTGCGCTCGGCGGCCTGATTGGCGGAATTCCGCGCGAGGTGGGGTCCGTGTGCCCTATACAGAGGGCCATGGCTTCGGACCTGAAAACCCGTGTGCGAGAGGGCTGGCAGCGCACACTGCGCGACATCCTGGAGCAGGCCCGCTCGCTGGGCTCCCAGGCGGTGCTCGCGTTCGACCTGGACTCCACCCTCTTCGACAACCGCCCCCGTCAGGCTCGCATCCTCCGGGAGTTCGGCCTGGCCCGGGCGGTGGAGAAGCTGAGCGCAATCGAGCCGCACCACTGGGACAGTGGCTTCGACATGCGGGGCGCCATGCGCAACTGTGGCCTGTCGGAGGAGGAGGTAGAGACTCTCTTCAATGAGGTCCGGACCTTCTGGCTGGAGCGCTTCTTCACCAACGACTACTGCGTGGAGGACGTGGCCATCCAGGGGGGCGCGGCCTTTACCCATGCGGTGGTGGCCACCGGAGCGCACCTGGTCTACGTCACCGGCCGCTACGAGGGCATGCGGGCGGGCACCGTGGAGTGCATGCGCCGCAATGGCCTGGCCGTGCCCGGCGAGGGGCGGGTGAGCCTGCTCATGAAGCCCTCCGAGCAGGACAACGACGACGCCTTCAAGCGCGCCGCCCACGCCCGGTTGGGGGAGATGGGGACGCTCATCGCCGCCTTCGACAACGAGCCCACCCACGCCAACGACTACCTGCGCCGCTTCCCCAAGGCCAAGGTCGTCCACCTTGCGACCGACCATTCAGGTAGGCCGGTGACGCTCCTCGACGAAATCGTTTCCGTGCCGCACTTCTCTCACGAGCCGTGACGCGGTGCGCCCAACAGACGGGATCCAGGCTTTCCCGCCTGTTCGGTGTACGAAACCCCTTGCAGTCCCATGTCCGCGCGCTATGGAGGCGCACGGCGTCTGCCGTTCCCGTCCCCCCGGGGCGGTCTCTCACGTACGGAGGCATTGGCGGTGGCCAGCAAGTACTCGAAGGACCTGCTGTTGACGATGTACCGGAAGATGTACCTCATGCGCCGCTTCGAGGAACGAGCGGGCCAGCAGTACGGTCTCGGGAAGATCGCCGGCTTCTGTCACCTGTACATCGGCCAGGAGGCCGTGGCGGCGGGTGTCGAGGCGGCCATCCGTCCCGATGACTACATGCTCTCGGGTTATCGCGATCACGCCCAGCCGCTGGCGCGTGGCTCGGACGCGGGCATGGTGATGGCGGAGCTCTTCGGCCGCACCGGCGGCTACAGCAAGGGCAAGGGCGGCTCGATGCACATCTTCGACATCGAGAACCACTTCTACGGCGGCTACGGCATCGTCGGCGCGCAGATTGGTCTGGCCGCGGGCATGGCCTTCGCCAGCCGCTACCGCAACGAGGATCGCGTCACCGTGTGCTACTTCGGTGATGCCGCGGCCAACCAGGGCATCTTCCACGAGACGCTGAACATGGCGGCCAAGTGGAAGCTGCCTGTGCTCTACATCTGTGAGAACAACCGTTACGGCATGGGCACGGCCATCGCGCGCGTCGCGGCGGTGCCGGAGATCCACAAGCGCGGCGAGGCCTATGGCATCCGCCACGAGGCCGCGGACGGCATGGACGTGCTGAAGATGTACGAGTCGGTGAAGGACGCGGTCGCGTACATCCGCGCGGGCAACGGCCCGGTGCTGATGGAGGCCAACACCTACCGCTTCCGTGGCCACTCCATGGCGGACCCCGCCACCTACCGCACCAAGCAGGAGGTGGAGGACGAGCGCAAGAACGACCCGATTCCTCGCCTGAAGGACTACACCCTCAAGCAGGGCCTGGCGAAGGAGGAGGAGTTCGACGCCATCGACGAGGAGGTCAAGCAGCAGGTGGACGCGGCGGTGAAGTTCGCCGACGAGTCGCCCGAGCCGAGCCTGGACGAGCTGTGGAAGGACACCATCGTCGAGGAGGGCGAGGAGGATGTGCGCCCCCGCGAGCGCGTGCTGGGCGTGAAGGTGACCAACTGGCCGAAGTACCCGTCGGGCCAGGAGTTGAAGGTGACCTGGGATCTCGAGCCGCGCGAGCAGGCCGAGAAGGCGGACAAGGCGGCGGGTCTCAAGCGCTAGCCCTCTTTCACTGACCACTGACTGATTACGGATTTCGCATTCGGAGCCAACGATGGCCGAGTTGATGTATCGCGAGGCGCTGAATCAGGCGCTCGCCGAGGAGATGGAGCGCGACGCCAACGTGTTCCTCATTGGTGAGGAAGTGGGTCGCTACCAGGGCGCCTTCAAGGTGTCGCAGGGGCTGCTGGACAAGTTCGGAAGCGCGCGCATCATCGACGCGCCCATCTCCGAGCTGGGCTTTGCCGGCCTGGGTGTGGGCGCCGCGATGGTGGGCCTGCGTCCGGTGGTGGAGATGATGACGTGGAACTTCGCCATCCTGGCGATGGACCAGATCGTCAACAACGCGGCGAAGCTGCGGCACATGTCGGGTGGCCAGCTGCGCTGCCCCATCGTGTTCCGCGGTCCGGGCGGCGCGGGCGGTCGGCTCTCCAGCCAGCACAGCCAGGCGCTCGAGGCCAACTACGCGCACTTCCCGGGCCTGAAGGTGATTGCTCCGGCCACGCCGGCGGACGCCAAGGGGCTGCTCAAGGCGGCCATCCGCGATGACAACCCCGTCATGATGTTTGAGGGCGAGCGCCTCTACGCTCTCAAGGGCGAGGTGCCCGAGGGCGAGCACATCGTCCCCATCGGCAAGGCGGACGTGAAGCGCGAGGGCAAGGACGTCAGCATCATCACCTGGTCGCGCATGTACTACTTCTGCGAGGAGGCCGCGAAGCAGCTGGAGGCCGAGGGCATCTCCGCGGAGATCCTCGACCTGCGCACGCTGCGTCCGCTGGACGAGGAGGCCATCCTCGCCACGGTGCGCAAGACGAACCGCGTGATCATCGTGGAGGAGGGCTGGCCGCTGGCCGGTGTCGGCGCGTCGGTGGTGGACATCATCCAGTCCAAGGCCTTCGACGATCTGGACGCCCCGGTGCTGCGCGTGACCGGCCTCGACGTGAACATGTCCTACGCGGCGAATCTGGAGAACGCGATCCAGCCGGACGCTCCGAAGATCATCGCTGCCGTGAAGAAGGTCCTCTACCGCGAGGGAGCCTGAGAACCGTATGGCCACGCCCATCCAGATGCCGGCCCTCTCTCCCACGATGAAGGAGGGCAAGATCGTCAAGTGGCTCAAGAAGGAGGGGGACAAGGTCTCCTCCGGCGAGGCGATCGCCGAGTGTGAGACGGACAAGTCCAACCTCGAGATCGAAGCCTATGACGACGGCTACCTGCTGAAGATCGTTGTGTCCGAGGGGGACATGGCCACCGTCGGCGCGCCCATCGCCATCATCGGCGAGAAGGGCGAGAAGGTGGACGCCGGTGGAGGAGCCAAGGCCGCCGCGCCTGCCGCTCCGAAGGCCGAGGCCCCGAAGGCTGCCGCTCCGGCGCCGGCTCCCGCCGCGCAGCCCGCCGCTCCCGCTGGCGGAGGTGAGGGCATCCCCGTGGTGATGCCCGCGCTCTCCCCGACGATGACGGAGGGCAAGCTCGTCAAGTGGCTGAAGAAGGAGGGGGACAAGGTCTCCTCCGGCCAGGCCATTGCCGAGGTGGAGACGGACAAGTCCAACCTCGAGGTCGAGGCCTACGACGACGGTGTGCTGGCGCGCATCGTGGTCCAGGAAGGCCAGATGGCCAAGGTGGGCGCGCCTATCGCGTTCCTGGCGGGGAAGGGTGGGGCCAAGGCCGCCGCCGCTCCTGCTCAGGCTCCGGCGCCCGCCGCGGCTCCTGCGCCCAAGGCCGCCACGCCTGCTGCGGCTCCTGCGCTGAAGGCGGCTGCTCCCGTCTCCACTCCGGGAGGTCGTCTGCGCGCCAGCCCGCTGGCGAAGCGGATGGCTCGCGAGCGCGGCCTGGATCTCTCCCAGGTCCAAGGCTCTGGTCCGCTCGGTCGCATCGTGAAGAGCGACATCGAGAAGGCGCTCTCCCAGGCGCCCGCTCCGGCCGCTGCGCGCAAGGGTCCTGCTGCTCCGGCGGTGGCTCCGGGCGAGCGTCCCGAGCCCAGGGCGGTGCCCGTCACCACCATGCGCAAGGTCATCAGCCAGCGCATGGCCGAGGTGAAGCCCGGCGTGCCGCACTTCTACCTCTCGGTGGACGTGGAGATGGACGCCGCGCTGAAGATCCGCGAGGAGGCCAAGGCGCTCGAGTCCAAGGTCTCCGTCAACGACATCATCGTGAAGGCGTCGGCCATGGCGCTGCGCCGCTACCCGAAGATCAACGTGGCGCTGCAGGGTGACACCATCCTGCACTTCGAGACGGTGGATGTTGGCATCGCGGTGGCCATCGAGGACGGCCTCATCACCCCCATCATCCGCGACGCGGACAAGAAGGGGCTGTCGGCCATCTCCGCCGAGGCGCGTGACCTGGCCGAGCGGGCTCGCAAGCGAGGCCTCAAGCCGCACGAGTACACGGGTGGCTCGCTGACGGTGTCCAACCTGGGCATGTACGGCATCGACTCGTTCATCGCCGTCATCAACCCGCCCCAGGCGGCCATCCTCGCGGTGGGCTCGGTGTCGGACAAGGTCGTGGTCCGCGACGGGCAGATGGTGGTGCGCAAGCTGATGACGGTGACGCTCTCGGGCGATCACCGCGTCATCGACGGGGCCATCGGCGCCGAGTACCTGCGGGAACTCAAGGCGCTGCTCGAGCACCCGATGCGGCTGCTGTTCTAGTCAGCGCCGTGTTGGCGGGCCGCCTTCCCATGGGCGGCCCGCCCTGGATGTCCTCGGCCCGCTACTCGCGGGTCGGCTCCTTCTCGTCGTGCATCTCGTGCTCCAGCTTGCGCTGGGCCTCGGTGACGCTGGCCTGATCCTCGCGCTTCGTGCCCGTGGGCAGGTCCGTCTCGCGCTCCTCGGAGCGGCCCTTGATGCCGGGCCATGGATCCGGGTGCGTGGCTTGAACGTGCTCGATGCGCTCCGCGTAGTTCGGGTCCTTTTTGTCCGCCATGTCGTCCCTCCTCGACGTGTGGGAGTACCTGGATAGGGTGGGGTCCAGGTGGGAGAAGGCCAATGGGGGCCTCGTCCAAGGGGGCTGCTCCCTTGCTTGCTGGGCGAGGAGTCGAAAAGGATGCGCAAGTCCTTCGTGAGCTGCTTAACCTTGAGCCGATGAACGACGACGACACGAGACGGAGTCGGCTCGAAGAGGGAATCAAGGAGTTGGAAACGCGCATGGGTGGACCTGCACCGCTGGCACAACCCCTCCACAAGGCCCTGCTCGGGGCTGTGTTTCCTCTCTCCACGGAGCAGCTCGTTCTGCTGGCCCGGGAGAACGAGGCTCCCTCCGTCGTCCTTTCCCTGTTGGGCAGCCTGCCTCCGCGAGAGTTCGAGTCTTTGGACGCGGTGCAGCATGCGCTCGAGTCCCAAGTCCAGGAATCCGAGGAGCCGACCGAGCCCTCGCCTGCTCCCATGCCGCAGCGCTGAGCGCCCCTGCCAGGTCGCTCTGCCTCCTGGCGAAGGGGGCGGTTGACGGCAGGCGTGCCGGGGTTTCCGGTGCGTCCAGGGCTTCTCATGGCCTGAAACACGGCCCATCGGGTTTTGCTCGTGACGTGGTATCTCTTGGGTGTGGGCGCAGTGGGTTGGCAGGGCGGGAGTGTGGTGGGTAGGCCTGGCCCGGAGAGGAATTACATGAACCCGTCTGACCTCCCCGCCGTCCTCTATGTCGACGACGACGCGCTCAACCTGAGGGTGTTCGAGGCGAACTTCGGCTCGAAGTTCCGCATCTTTCGCTGCTCGACACCGGCCGAGGCGCTGACGCTGCTGGAGCAGAAGCGCAGTGAAATCGGCGTGATTCTTTCAGACCAGCGCATGCCCGGGATGACGGGCGTGGAGCTGCTGGAGCGCGCGCGCACACTGGCTCCGGACGCCAAGCGCATGCTCGTCACCGCCTACTCGGACATGCAGGCGGTGATCGACGCAGTGAACCGCGGTCAGGTGAGCCGCTACTTCGTCAAGCCGTGGGACCGTGCCGAGGTGCTGGCCGCGCTCGAGGACGGCCTGAAGATCGCCCGACTCGAGCTGCGCATCCGCGAGGTGGAAGGGCGGATGATGAAGGCCGAGCGTCTGGCCACGCTGGGCCAGGTGACTGCCGGTATCGCGCACGAGCTGATGGGCCCGGTGGGTTACCTGTCGCAGAACGTGGCCTCGCTGCGGCGCGATCTGGAGTGCGTGGTGCAGTACGCGTCCAAGCACCTGGCGACAGATCCCTCGCCCGAGGTGGCGAGTGTCCTGGAGGATCTGCCGTCGCTGCTGTCGGACCTGGCCACGGGCGCGGACCACCTGCGCGGGGTGGCGTTGGGCCTGAGGGCGCAGGCGCGCGGCGAGGACATGGAGGTCTCGGCGGATGTGGCCGAGGTGGTGTCCTTCGCGGTGAAGCTGGCGCGCGCCGAGGTGCGCGACCGGGCCCGCATCACCACCATGGGCGAGCCGGTGAAGGTGACGTTCGGCCCGGTGAAGCTGACCCAGGTGCTGCTCAACCTCATCGTCAACGCCGCGCAGGCCATGGAAGGTACGGGCCGGCCGGGACGCATCGAGGTGCGGTGGACGTCGCGGGATCAGGAGGTGCTGCTCACCGTGGCGGACAACGGCTGCGGCATCCCTCAGGAGATTCAGGAGAAGATCTTCCAGCCGCTCTTCACCACCAAGCCGGTGGGCATTGGCACGGGCCTGGGCCTGTCCATCTGCAAGGAGCTGGTGACGCAGGCCGGCGGCGGAGTGCGGCTGTCGTCCAAGGCGGGGGAGGGCACCGAGGTGGAGCTCACCCTCCGGCGACTCCAGCTCCCCTGAGCCCGAAGGCGTTGTGCAGCAGGCGCCACACGCGGAAGAGCGCCTCCTGCTCGCTGGCGCGGATGTGCTCCACCAGCACTTCGCGCCAGTGCTCTCCCTCCGCGCCACCCGGGCGCCACACCACCACCAGCGCGTAACGTCCGGGTGCGCGCTCCACCACCTCCACCGCGGAGACCTCGTCGAAGGGCACCCACTGGACGCGGGTGGCCCCTGGCGCCCACCGCAGTCGCTCGAGCCGTAGACGTTCGGTGGGGAAGTGGAGCACGAAACGGCGCCGGCCGAGCTGTGCCTCCAAGCGCAGCGCGAAGCCCATGAGAGCCGTTGCCAGCGCGCCCAGGGCAATGGGCGAGAGGGGTGTCCGTTCACTGCCTCCGCCTACCAACACCCCCACCACCGCGCCCAGCGTGCACAGGGCCGCCAGCACCACGCAGAGGCTCGGGAGCTGCCGCTGCCAGAATGACGGAGCACGAGACTCACCCAGCAGACGGCCGGGCTCGTACCTCAGCCGTACGTCTCCCAACCGACGCGGGGCGGGATTCTCCTCCAGTGCTTCCGTAAAGCTCGCCACGTTTACAGCATAGGGCTCACGTGGCGTTGCTCGAAGTCCGACGCGAGCTGTGCGATTCTGGAAAGCATGGATCTCCCCTTCGAGACGGATGAGGGCGGCGGGGGTGAGGAGGGTGGGGGAACCCTCGCCTCGACCGTCCTGGTGGTGGACGACGAGCCCGTGGTGCGCGACGTGTGCGCCCGGCTGCTGGCGCGTGAGCCCGATTTGGTGGTGAGCCTGGCCGAGGATGCCGAGGAGGCCCTGGTGCTGCTGCGCTCCCAGCGCTTCGATGTGCTCATCACCGACAAGAACCTCCCAGGCCTGGGTGGCGTGGAGTTGATCGCTGAAGCCCGGGCGCTGCAACCGGCGCTGGAGGCGGTGATGATCACCGGCTACTCCAGCTCGGAGTCAGTCATCGCGGCCTTCGCGGCGGGAGCAAGCGACTACATCCTCAAGCCCTTCGAGGACTTGCGGCTGGTGCGGGCCAAGGTGCGCGCCGCGCTGGAGCGCCGGTCGGAGCGGGTGCGGGGACGCGAGCTGGCGAGGCGTGTGGCCCGCGAGGCGGCCGAGCTGCTGTATGCGGGTGGACAGGCCTCGGACGAGGCGCGCGCACAATTGGAGGCGCAGCTGCGCGCATATGAGCAGGCCAGCAAGGTGGCTCCTGGCGGGCAAGTGGCGGTGGTGGGGAGCCCCGAGGCGCTGAGGACCCTGTTGGAAGAGGGGCTGGAGGCCGTGGCGCTGCCCCCTGACTCGCCAGCGCTGTTGGGCGCGGCCGTGGTGGTGTTGGAGACGGGGGCGCCGCACTGGTGGGAGATCGCCGAGCGACTTCAGTCCGCCTCGCCGGATGTGGTGCTGCTCGCGGGCCCGCACGCGGACCTGGCGGACCTCCTGGACGCCATCACCCTGCGCCTGGAGCTGGTGGGCTTCGGTACCTCGTCGCCGCAGTCGCTGCCGGAGCGGGTGCGCATGCTCCTGATGCGTCGCAGCCTGCAGCGCGCCCAGGCGGGCCTCGCCGCGGCCCTGGCCGTCTTCCGCGAGAGCCTCAAGCAGGGGTAGGGGGGGCAGGGCGCTTCAGCCCGCAAAAGCGAAGCGCCCGCTCCTCAGAGAGAAGCGGGCGCCTCAGTGACCCTGCCGGGATTCGAACCCGAGTTTGTGCCGTGAGAGGGCACCGTCCTAACCGCTAGACGACAGGGCCTTGAAACAGAACACCCACCTTCCCAAGAAGGTGGGTGCCTTTGCTACGAGTGACCCTGCCGGGATTCGAACCCGAGTTTGTGCCGTGAGAGGGCACCGTCCTAACCGCTAGACGACAGGGCCGGCTTGCTACAACCGGGTACAGCGAGCTGGGGAACTAGGATTCGAACCTAGATAAGCAGAGTCAGAGTCTGCTGTCCTGCCGTTAGACGATTCCCCAAGAACTGCTCTGTGACTACCGCAACCGCTTCAGCACTTCAACTGCCTTTTTTCCGAACCGCCGGGCTACCTCGACTTCTTCCCGCCCTTCGGATCCGACTTCTTCGTCGGCTTCGCCGGAGTCGACTTCGCCGGCGCGGGTACTGACTGCAGCGGAACGACGTAGATACGAACTTCGTCGTTCGCCTCATAAATGTTCAACCCCTCGAAGTTCTTCCCCGATGGGTTGACGATGTGGACCGCCTTCACGCCCGGCTGATTAACCACGGACCTTCGAGTGAAGGTGCCTGACGGGTAGACGGCCTTGTAGTACTCCAAAGTCTTCTCAAAGTCCCCTGGCGCCCGATACCTGTTCTCGCCCACCTTCTGCGCGCCATCGGGGATCTGCGCCCCGCTCACCACTTCCGCCGCCGCCACCGACATCCAGAGCGCCGCGACCGCCGCCCCGAACGGGCGCGCCTTATAGGAAAGGCCCTTCAAGCTGTCAAGCGCTCGTGTCATCGGGGTGGAACAATAGGGCCCACAGGCGAAGGTGTCCACCCCAACCTGTGGGCTCCGTTGAATGTCCGCTACGGCCGGTTGAGGGCCGCGTCCAGACGGTGGAGTGTCTCCTCGCGCCCCAGCAGCTCGAGCGTCTCGCCAATGCCCGGGCTCACCGTGCCACCCGTCACGGCCACGCGCACCGGCTGGGCCACCTTGCCCATGCCCACCGACGCTTGCTCGCTCACCTTCTTCACCACCTCATCCAGCGCGGCGGCGCTCCACTGAGGCAGCGCGGCCACCTGCTCGCGGACCTGGGTGAGCAGGGGCTTGGACTCGGCGGTGAGGTGCTTGGCGGCGGCCTTCTCGTCCAGCGTCACGCCGTGCTGGAAGTACTTGAGGGCCATGTCGACCATCTCCTGCAGCGTCTTGGCGCGCTCGCGGAAGGCCATCACCACGCGCTCCAGCCGCGGGTCTCCTGCCTTCAGTTGCACGCCCTTCGCCGCGAGGAACTCCACCAGCCGCTCGGCCACCACCGTGGGAGGCAGCAGCTTGAGCCACTGCTGGTTGAGCCACATCAGCTTGTCCGGGCTCCACACGCCGGAGGTGCTGCCCACGTGGTCGAAGTCGAACCATTCCACCATCTGCTCGCGCGAGATGACCTCGTCGTTGCCGTGGCTCCAGCCCAGGCGGATGACGTAGTTGAGCAGCGCCTCGGGCAGCACGCCGTTGCGCTTGTGCAGCATCACGTCCGCCTCGGGGTGCTTACGCTTGGACAGCTTCTCGCGGTCCGGCCCGAGGATGAGCGGGAAGTGGGCGAACTCGGGCGGCTGCCACCCGAAGGCCTTGTAGAGCATCAGCTGCGGGAAGGTGGAGTTGACGTGCTCCTGCCCGCGACCCACCAGGTTGATGTCCATGGTGTGGTCGTCGATGACGCAGCCGTAGTTGTAGAGGGGGATGCCGTCGGCGCGCATCATCACCCAGTCATCCAGGTCCGAGTACGCCTTGGTGATGGGGCCGAGCACCTTGTCGTTGAACGTCACCTCGCCCTCGCCGTCCGGCATCCGGAAGCGCACCACGGCGGTGCGGCCCTCGGGGATGTCCTTGCGATCGCGGCAGGTGCCCTCGTACTTGTAGGTGCCCGGCTTGCCGGTGGCCTTCTCGACGGCGGCGCGGCGCGCGTCGATCTCCTCGCGGGTGCAGTAGCAGCGGTACGCCTTGCCCTCGGCGATGAGCTGGTCCACGTACTTCTTGTAGAGGTCCAACCGCTGCGTCTGGAAGTAGGGCGCCGCGGAGCCCTCCTTGCCCGGGCCCTCATCCCAGTCAATGCCCAGCCAGGTGAGGCCGTCGAGGATGGCCTTCACGGACTCGGGGGTCGAGCGCTCCTGGTCCGTGTCCTCGATGCGCAGGATGAAGACGCCGCCGTGGCGCTTCGCGTAGAGGTAGTTGAAGAGGGCGGTACGAGCCCCGCCGATGTGGAGGTAGCCAGTCGGAGACGGCGCGAAACGGACGCGAGGTGCAGGTGCCATAGGGAAGAGGCGCGGATAGCAGGAGCGAGCTTGGGTGGTCAACGAGCGGTCGCGAGTCCACTGCCCGCGGCCCGGCGAATGCATTAAACTGCCGCGCACTGAGGGCTCTTGCATGAAACTTCCCAATGCGCTGCGTGCGCTCCTTCCGGCTGTTCTCCTGCTCTGCATGCCCGCGAGCGCCACGTCGATGCTGCGGGCTGATCTGCCGGAGCTCGCCCAGACGGCCGATTCCATTGTCCACGGCACGGTGCGCCGTGTGGAAAGCCGGTGGAGCGGGGATGGACGCCGCATCATCACGGATGTGGAAATTCAGGTCACCGAGGCCCTCAAAGGGCAGGCGAGCAGCACGGTGCTCGTCACCCAGCCCGGTGGGCGGGTGGGTGATATCGGTCAGATGGTGAGCGGCCTCGCGACCTTCTCCCCCGGCGAGGAGGTGGTGCTCTTCCTGGAGCGCCGCGGGCCCCAGGCCTTCCGTGTCTCCGGCATGGCTCAGGGCAAGTACAAGGTTCAGCGCACGGAGGGCGGGACGAGCGCCATGGCCGTGCCGGAGCCCACCGGTGACACGCTCCTGTTGGATCCGGACACGCGGCAGCCCACCCGCTCCTCCCTTCGCACCATGACGTTGTCGGAGCTCAAGGCGTCCATCCGGACCGCGCTCCAGCAGCAGCCTCCCGTTCGCGCCCAGGAGAAGCGGCAGTGATCGTCACCTCGTTGCTGATTTCGCTCGCGCTCGGGCAGGTGGAGCCGACGCCCTACGTTCGCAGCCGCGTGGAGGCGGGTAACACGAGCTCCCAGTGCCTCTTCTGGACGGTGCCCACCATCGCCTGGCAGAACAGCAGCGTGGGCAACCCCAACACCGCCCTGGAAGCGCAGAAGCAGAGCGAGTTCGAGGCCATCCGTCGCTCCTTCCAGAGCTGGCAGCAGCTCTTCGAGTCCTGCGGCAACCTCCGCTTCTCGGAGGGGCCCCTCGTGGACGACCGCAAGGTGGGCTACGAGCTGCGAGGCGATAACAACCGCAACCTCGTCCTCTTTCGCTCCAAGCGCTGCGAGGAGGTGGTGGCCTCCAGCGACGCGTGCTGGGTCGAGGACACCTGCGGTAACGACCACGACTGCTGGGACAGCGACGCGCGCACCATCGCCCTGACGCTCACCACCTACGACGAGAAGTCCGGCATCATCTACGACTCGGACATCCAGCTGAACGCGAGCGGCTTCGTCTTCACCACCGTGAACACTCCGCCGTGCATCCCGCCCGCCAACGGCAGGGACAACTCCTGCGTGTCCACGGACCTGCAGAACACCATGACGCACGAGATCGGCCACCTGATCGGCTTGGATCACGTCCCCCAGGACCCCGGCTCCGTCATGTTCCCGAGGGCTCCTCCGGGCGAGACGTCCAAGCGCAACATCGATGAGGGCTCGCATCAGTTCGTGTGCGAGGCGTACCCGAAGGGCCAGGCCAGCCAGAGCTGCGTCACTCCGAGCTTGGGCTCGAGTGGGAACACGACGGTGCTCGGGAAGCAGGCCGTGGGTTGCTCCAGCTCCGGCGCGGAGGCGTGGTTGCCCGCGATGGTTGGCTGGGCCTTGCTTGCCTGGCGCCGTCGTCGGGGAGGCGCCCGCTCGTGAGGCGCGCTCTTCCGTGGTTCACCCTTTCGGTGCTCGCCCTTGTCGCTCCCGAGGCGGAGGCTCAGACGTACCACCGCACCCTGGTGCCCGGGCGGCCCTTCTGCGTCGTCTGGCCCATCCGTGATTACGTGTACCGGCTGGACTCGGCCGGCTACAGCCGCACGCCTGGAGACTCTGAGATCTCTGCCATTGAGGCCGCGGTGGCATCCTGGCGCGCGGTGTCCCACTCCTGCAGCGACTTCACCTTCACCCGCGGCCCGGACATCCAGAATCCCCAGGTGGGGTACGTGAAGGACAGCGAGGACAATTACAACGTCTTCACGTTCCGCGAGGTGGACTGCAACGACGTCGTCGAGCCGGATGATCCGTGCATCGAGGATGACACCTGTGGCAACAAGTACGCCTGCTGGGAGCATGGTGTCGGCACCATCGGATTGACCACCACCACCTTCAGCTTCCGCACCGGCTACATCCTCGACGCGGACATCGAGTTCAACGCGAGCCGAGAGGGGAAGGGCATCACCTTCACCACCGTCGACTCGCCGCCGTGTGAGGGCGAGCAGACCTCCCACTGCGTCTTCACGGACATCCAGAACACGGCGACCCACGAGTTTGGACACGTGCTGGGGCTGGATCACGTGCCCGAAGTGCCCGGCTCCACCATGGAGCCCACCGCGCAGACGGGAGAGACGCACAAGCGCATCATCGACGCGGGCAGCGCCGCGGGGTTCTGCGACGCCTACCCCCGAGGCCTTCCCCCTACCCAGTGCGGCGAGCGTCCTGACCTCGGCCGCCACTTCCAGGCCGTGTCAACCGGACCAGGCCTGGGATGCGGCGCCGCTCCCGGGTTCCTCTTCCCCTCAGCGGCGCTGTGGGGATTGTTGGCGCTCGGCCGGCGGCGCCAGCGGGCAGGCAAGCGTGGAGCGGCTCCTCGGGCTTTTCGTGATTAGAAGAGAAGGCGCATGGCCATCGCCTTCTTCGATTTGGACAAGACGTTGCTCGCGGTGAACTCGGGCTCTCTCTGGGTCCGCCGCGAGCTGGCCAGGGGTCACATCACCCGGATGCAGGCCCTGCGTGCCAGCATGTGGCTCGCCCGCTACCACCTGGGCTTCGTCGCGATGCAGGACGCGCTGCGGCGCGCCATTACCCACCTCGAGGGCACGGGCGAACAGCACGTGCGGGAGCGCACCGTCCAGTTCTACGAGGAGGTGGTCCGCTCGCAGTTCCGCCCCGGTGCTCTGCGCGCTGTGGAGGAGCACCGCTTGGCGGGAGACAAGCTCGTCCTGCTCACCTCCTCCTCGGGCTACATGTCCGAGCTGGTCGCCCGTGACCTGGGCCTGGACGCGGTGCTCTGCAACCGCTTCGAGGTGGATGCCTCGGGGCTGCACACCGGCCGGCCCCTGGGTGAGGTGTGCTTCGGTGAGGGCAAGCTCTTCTACGCGCGCTCCTACGCCGCGCAGGCCGGTGTCCCGCTGTCCGAGTGCGCCTTCTACACGGACTCGTACTCGGACCTGCCGGTGATGGAGGTGGTGGGCCGCCCCGTGGCCGTCCACCCGGATCGCCGGCTGCGGCGCGAGGCCCTCCGGCGAGGTTGGTCCGTGGTGGATTGGGGCGTGCCGGGCGTCCTCATCGACGACGCGGCGCCACCAGCCGGATGCTGAAGGTGTAGTCCACCGTCACCGGCTTACCCTGCAGGGTGATGGGCTTGTAGGTGCGCGCCTGCAGCGCCTGCACCACCGCCTCGTTCATGTGCGGCAGTCCCTTGATGACGCGGCAGTTCTCCACGCCGCCCTTCTTGGTGATGACGCACTTCACGATCATCGTCCCCTCCACGCGGGCCGCGAGCGCCTCGCGCGTGTAGACGATGTCCTTGCCCTTGACCTCCACCGGCCGCGACATGCCGTCCTGGAAGGGTATGGGGCCCTCTCCGGTGGGCTCCACGTTCTTGGAGAGCGCCAACACCGGCACCGACAGACTGCCCGCGGGCACGGCCTGCGCCGCCGGCGCGGGGGCTGCCGGTTTCTCGGACTCCAGCATCACCGGCGCCGAGATGGAGCCCATGGCCGCGACCGTGGCGGAACCGCCCGCGGAGCCCGAGGCATGCTCCGTCCGGCTCGCGGAGCTCCGGCTGAAGGAGCCTCCGCGCGCACGCTGCAGCTTCTGGGCGAACACCACCTCGCCCGAGCCGCCCGTGATGACCGTCTCCTGCTGGTAGCCGTCGAGCGCGAAGGTGAACTCGGCCGTGACGGTGTCCTGGCCCTTCTCCTTGGGGATCTCCAGCAGCAGCGGCGTCGTGCCGCGCTCCTCTCCCTTGTAGATGACGCGCGCGCCCGTGGGCTGGCTCATCAGTCGGAAGCGCACCACCTGGTCCGCCGCGGGCTTCTCCGCGGGCGCCACCTGGGCAGCCGGGGCCACCGTCTCCGTCTTGGGCGCCGAGGAGGAGAAGACTCCCGAGGACAGCAGGATGCCGCCGGTGATGGCTACGGCGATGGTGCTGCCCACCAGACCGCCGAGCAGCAGCGTGCGCCGGCGCGCGCTCTTCATGTCGGGGGGCACCACCACGCTGATGTCCACCGCGAGCGTGTTGTTCTCCCCCTGGGCGTCTCCGGTGATGCCGGCGAAGAGCGGCGTCTTGTGCGGCCCCGTGGTGTTCTGCCCACCCGGACGCTTGAAGATGCCGCTGTGGCCGCCCGCCGCCATGCTGGCTTCGCGCATCGCGTCCAGCAGCTCGTCCATCGTCTGGTAGCGGCGCGCTGGATCCTTCTCCAGGCTCTTGCGCACCAGCGACTCGATCTCCGGAGGAATGGAGATGTCCGGCCGCACCGAGCTGAACGCGGGCGGCAGCTCCTTGTGGTGGGCGAAGATGAGCTCGATGTGGTCCTTCGACACGAACGGCGGCCGCCCCACCAGCATCTGGTAGAGCACCACGCCCAGCGAATACACGTCGCTGCGCACGTCCGCCTCGTTGCGCGCCTGCTCCGGGGCCATGTACGCCGGCGAGCCCAGGAAGGTGCCGCTCTGGGTGATCTCCGGGTTGGGAGTGCCCTCCGAGGCGGAGATGGACTTCACCAGTCCGAAATCCAGCACCTTCACGAGGTCCTGATCGGCCTCGTTGAGCAGCATGATGTTGGCCGGCTTGAGATCTCTGTGGACGATGCCCTGGTTGTGGGCCTCTCGCAGCGAGCGGCAGATCTGCTGGGCGATGTTGAGCGCGCGCGCCCAGGGTAGCGGCCCCGACTCCGCCACGACCTGGCCGAGGGTGCGCCCCTCCAGGTACTCCATGGCGATGTAGTAGATGCCGTCGTCCGTCTGCCCGTAGTCAATCACCGTGACGGTGTTGGGGTGGCGGAGCTTGGAGGAGAGCGAGGCCTCGCGCAGGAAGCGCTTCTGGAAGCCCGGGTCCTTGCTGGTGGGGAAGTTGGGGTTGAGCACCTTGAGGGCAACCACCCGATCCAGGGGGGTCTGCTGGGCTCGGTACACCCGACCCATACCTCCGACGCCGATCGGCTCGAGGATGCTGAAGCGGCCGTTGAGCGTCCGCCCGATGAGAGGATCCGAGCCGCTGTCGCTCGGACCCTGCGAGTCGCCGGTGACCATGTCTATTCTGCTCCCCCGGTCAATGCCTGGGTGGGAACCATCCGCACGGGGTCCCATGAAACCACATCTCCCGGAAACACGCGACTTGGGAGATCGGCGCCTGCCCGGCACCTGTCCGCCGTCTGTCCGCCCAACTCCACTGCGTGCTGGGGGAGCAGCCGGATGTGCCGCCCGCATTGACGGGTCCCGCAATGTCGGACTACCGTCCAATGCTCCCGCGCATGTGTTCTAGCGGGCTCGCGATGGTCGATTCCCCTTCGATGACGGCTGAAGCCCAGGCGAAGCGCGCGTCAGTACAGAAACGCCTGGCGTTGCTGGAAGAGGAGATCGTCCGGCTACGTCGGGAACTGGCCACGCTCGGCGTGGATCAGCGACTGCCCGGTCTCTACCTCACGGTGGAGGTGGCCGGCTCCACCGCCCTGTTGCCCGTGGAGGCGGTGATGGAGGTGGTCCGGCTGGTGGCCATTGAGCCGCTACCGGCTGCGCTCCCCCATGTGCGGGGCACCATGCTCTACCGGGGTACACCCGCGGTGGTGGTGGATTTGTCCGCGATGCTGGGGGTGCAGCGGGAGCCGGACCTGGACGCACACCTGGTCATCTGTGGGGGCGCACGCACCGTGGCGGTGCTGGTAGATCGGGTGAGAGATCTCGTCGAGTCCCCGGTGCTGGTGGAGGGCTCCATTTCGGGCGACGACTCCAACCCCTGGGACCGGACGGGGTTGATGGCGGGCTTGTGCCGCACCCCCGAGGGCATCCGTCCTCTGATCAAGGCCTCGGCCATCCTGTCCGTTCCGGAGGGGGCGTGAAGGAGCGGGTGCGCGTGGAGCGCCTCGACGAGGCGACGCTGGGCGGGTTGGAATCCGTCCTGCGTGCCGCGTGCGGCATGGTGCTGGCGCCCAGCGTGCGCCGCTCCCTGGGCACCGCCCTCTCGCGCGCGGCTGAATCCCAGGGGGTGCCCACCCCCGAATTCCTCCAGCGGTTGCTGGCACGCGACACCGCCGCCGTCGAGTCCTTCATCGGCTACGCCGTCATCGGCGAGACGTACTTCTTCCGTCATCCGGAGCAGCTGCGCGAGCTGGGGCGCCTGGCCTCCACCCGCTTCGGGCCCTTCCTGGTGTGGAGTGCGGGTTGTGCGAGTGGGGAAGAGCCCTACAGCATCGCCATGTCTCTGCTGGCAGCCGGCGTCGCCCCCGACTACATCCGAGTGGTGGGCACGGACGTGTCGGGTCGCGCCCTGGAGAAGGCACGGTTGACCACGTACTCCCCCTGGTCCGTGCGGCGCATGGAGCCGGAGCTGGAGCGGCGTTTCCTCACCCTCAAGCCGGAGTCCGTCACCGTTCCTCCTGAGGTGCGCGCCCGGGTGGAGTTCCGGCGCCATAACCTGGTGACGGACCCGCCGCCTGTGTCCGGCGCGCAGGCTGTCTTCTGCCGGAACGTCCTCATCTACTTCCCGCCCGAGGTCATCCCCGGGGTGATGGAGCGGCTCGTCCTGGCGCTCGCGCCGGGGGGGTGGCTCTTCCTCGCGCCCGCGGAGCTGCCTTTCGCCAAGGGCATGGGGCTGGAGGAGCGGGAGGTGGAGGGGCTCCCCGTGTTGCGGAAGCCACTCCCCGGAGAGAGGGTCCCTGAGCGCGTCTCCGTGCGGACGTCTCGTGCCGGGCCCATTCGGGCCGTCGCTCGGGCACCGAGCCCGCTGCGCAGGGTGCAGTCTCCCGCCAGAGAGCTGCCAGCGACGTCCGCTTCGGCGCCCTCGAGCACGCCGGCTCCACAGTCCATCGCCCCGCCGGAGACGCCGTCCGTCCGGGCAGCCCAGGCCTCGCCCCTTCCTGCGTCTACCCCTTCGCCCACTGGGCCCTCGGTGCCCGACATGGTGGAACAGGCGCGATCCGCGGCTCGAGCTGGGCAGTTCGACCTGGCTGAGGAGCTCGCTCGCCTGGCCGCGCGCGAGCTGTCGCCTGAGGCCTACCTGCTCCTCGCCATGGTGTCCGAAGGGCGGGGGGACGTGCAGGGAGCCGTGGCCGCGGTGCGTAAGGCGCTCTATCTGGAGCCTCAATTGGCCATTGGTCATGCCATGCTCGTGGCGCTGTATGGCCGGCTGGGCCAGCCTGAGGAGGCGGAGCGAGCTCGGCGCAACGCACTTCGGGCGCTGGAAGGTTTGGACGACGAGCACGTGCTGCGCGGTGTGGAGACGATGACGGTGGGCGGTCTGCGGAGTGCGCTCGTGCCGGGAGTGAAGATGGGAAAGTCGGGTGCGCGATGAACAGCGCTCGTCGGAGTTGGGAGGTCCTGTGGAAGCCCATGGCATGAGCCCGCCCACCATCCAAAGGCTGGACATGCGTCGGCTCAGCCTGCGGACGAAGATGGTGGCCATCACCGGCGTGTCGGGTGCGCTCGTCACGGGCATCCTCGTGGCCGCTTTCTCGCTGCAGATGCGTAACTCGCTGAAGGAGGAGTTTGCCAAGCGAGCCGCGGCGGCGAGCCACGAGCTGGCCCACCACCTGGCCATCGCCACCTGGTCCCGGGACGAGGAGGGGCTGCGGCTCGCCACCGCCGCCACCCTTCGCAACAACCCGGATGTGGCGTACGTGGTGGTGCGAGACCGCCAGGGAGACATCCTGGGCCATGCCACGGTGCCGCGCTTGGTGAGCCCGGCCTTGCTGCCCGCAATGTCTCCGCAGGCCAGCCGTCGCGAGCTCTACGTGGGCGGCCGGCCGGTGCTGGAGACATCCGCTCCCGTCCTCTTCGAGCCGCGGGGCCCCCGGAGCGATGGGATGCCGTCCCAGGCGCAAGTGGGCTCGGTGCAGGTGGGCCTGGAGCTGGATGTCCTCAACGGGGCCGTGTCCCGCATGGCCCTGCGCGGGTTGGGCCTGGGTCTGCTGGCACTCGCCGGCTGCCTCGTGGTGGTGGCCGCGCTGTGCCGCATCCTCATCATCCCCCTGGAGCGTCTGGCACGTGCGGCGGCCGGAATGGCCGCGGGAGACCTGAGGCAACAGATCGACGCCAGCAGCACCGACGAGGTGGGCGACCTGGCGCGCAGCTTCTCCACCATGGCGGAGATGCTGACGAACCTGCTCAAGGACCTGCGCAGCGCAGCGGCGGACATGGAGCGCGAGGCCACCAACGTGCTGGCCACCTCCTCGCAGCAGTCCGCCATGGCCAACGAGCAGGCCTCCGCCATCCACGAGACGGGCGCCACGGTGGCGGAGATCGCCCAGACGTCCAAGCAGGCCACCTCCTTCGCGGACACTGTTATCGGCGGCACCAGCCGCTCGGACGCCCTGGGCTCCGAGGGCCAGAAGGTCGTCGACGAGAGCGTGGCCGCCATGGAGAAGCTCAGCGAGCAGGTGAAGGCCATCGCCTTGGCCATCACGGACCTCAACGAGCAGACGCTGCAGATCGGCGACATCATCACCACGGTGAAGGATGTGGCCGAGCAGTCCAACCTGCTGGCGCTCAACGCCTCCATCGAGGCGGCCAAGGCGGGCGATCAAGGCCGCGGCTTCGCGGTGGTGGCCATGGAGATGCGCACGCTGGCCGAGCAGTCAAAGATGGCCGCCAACCAGGTGCGCGCGCTGCTGGGCGAGGTGCAGAAGGGAACCCGAGCGGCCGTGTCGGCCACCGAGGAGGGCAGCCGCCGAGCCCTGGCCGCCATGGCGCTGGCCCAGAGCGCGGGCGCCGCCATCAAGGGACTGTCCGACGTCATCCGGGACTCCTCGTCGGCGGCTCGGCAGATCGCCGGCAACACCCGTCAGCAGACCATCGGCGTGGAGCAGATTGCCGCGGCGATGAACGAGCTGACCATCGCCATGCAGGACAACGTGGAGGGGACCAAGCGCATCGAGCAGGTCGCAGGCAACCTCTCCAATCTTTCCAAGCGCTTCTCCGACCTCGTCGGGAAGTACCAGCTATGACCGGGGGCGTGTTCGTGGAGGAATGGGCCGTATGAAGGTTCTGATCGTCGAGGACACGAAGACCATCACCAACCTCATCCAGGTGTACCTGATGGGGTGGGGGCTGGAGTTCTTCGAGGCGAGCAACGGAGTGCAGGGCCTGGCGCGCGCCCGGGAGATCAAGCCGGATCTGATCATCTCGGACGTGCAGATGCCGGAGATGGACGGGTTCGCGCTGTGCGCGGCGGTGCGCGCCGATCCCATCCTCTTCGCCACGCCCTTCGTGATGCTGACGTCGCTCAAGGACGACGCGAGCCGGCAGCGCGGTCGGCTGGTGGGTGCGAGCGCGTTCCTCAACAAGCCCGTGGCGGTGGATGATCTGCGCGAGAAGGTGCGCAGCATCCTCAAGCTTCCCGCCACCAAGCACTAACGAGGGGTCATGGCTGGCGACTCGTCGAGCGGGAAAATCGACTACACGGCACTGCGCCGCAAGCTGGACGAGGCGC
Source organism: Archangium minus (assembly GCF_044360475.1). Taxonomy (NCBI): domain Bacteria; kingdom Pseudomonadati; phylum Myxococcota; class Myxococcia; order Myxococcales; family Archangiaceae; genus Archangium; species Archangium minus. Next base: position 9,013,814 of record NZ_CP043494.1, on the reverse strand, counting down.
AGGCGGTGCTCGAGGGTGCCCAGGTGCTCAGCCCGGAGCGCCGCCGCGAGGTGCTGGCCGAGCGTGCGCGCGCGCTGGCCGAGTCGCGCCACGAGGAGCGCCGTGAGACGATGTCGGTGCTCGCCTTCCGCGTGGGAGGTGAGCGCTACGCGGTGCCCATTGATGCGGTGGATCATGTGCTCGAGTCCAAGGGGCTGTGCCCGCTGCCGGGCGCGCCGCGGTACGTGCTGGGAGCGCTGGTGTCCCGCTCGCGGGTGGTGCCGGTGTTGGATCTGCGCCAGGTGCTGGGCCTCGAGGGAGGCGGCATGTCGGACCTGACGCGCGTCGTTGTGGTGGAGGTGTCCGAGGAGTTCTTCGGTCTGGCGGCGGAAGAGGTGGACGGACGGCAGGAGCTGCCTCGGGCGGACCTGTCCCACCCGCCGCCAGGACCTTTCACGTTCCTCACCCGGAATCGGCTGATGGTGCTCGACCTCGTGCAACTCAGCGATCCCTCCGTGGTGGGGCGAGGATAGGACGAGGGACGCATGGATCCTCGGGTTCTGCGCAGCCTCTGGCCCATCTTCGCGGCCGAGACGCGCGAGCAGCTGCAGACCATCGGCACGGCGGTGCTGGGGTTGGAGCAGGGGACTGCCGATGAGGCGTCCGAGCAGCTCACCGCCCTCAAGCGCGAGGTGCACAGCCTGAAGGGGTCCGCGGCCAGCCTGGGCCTGTCGGACATCGAGCAGCTGGTCCACGCCATCGAGGACGGGCTGGCGCGTTGCGATCCCGGCCACGTGCCGCCTCCGGGCCTGGTGGAGTGCACCCTGCGCAGCCTGTCGGCCATTGAGTCCGCGCTCAACCGCGGGGACTCCGGCGACATGCCGACCATCGAGGGCCTGGGGGCGCTGCTGTCCGCACTCGGGAAGGGTGGTTTCGAGCAGGTCACCGAGACGAAGCCCAAGGTGCCGTCGCACTTCCGGCGCGATGGTCTGCAGACGCTGGAGAAGCTGGAGACGGCGCTGGGCCGGCTGTGCTCGCCGGGCCTGGAGGATCGTCCAGGCGCCGTCTGGGAGGCGGTGGGCCTGGCGGAGCTGTTGAAGGCCGCGGCCAGCACCGTGGGCGTCACCGCCGTGGAGTCGCTGGCGAGCTCCATCCGCGCTGGCTTCGCGCGCATGGAGGAGGCGGGGGTTGGCGCCAGCGTGGCGGCCTCGGATATCGCGGGCGCGCTGGTGCAGCTCCGGGGCGCGCTGGAGTCGCTCGCGGAAGAGACTCCGGTCGAGCCCGTGGCGCCCCCTGCGGAGCCCGAGGTGACGGCTCGCTCGGCGGCCGGCCGGCGCCAGCAGGACATGGACCGCGCGGTGCGCGTGTCGGTGCGGACGCTCGACTCGCTGGCGCTGCAGGTGGAGCAGCTCGCGGCGGGCCGAGCGCAGCAACTGCGCCGCGCGGAGGCGCACCGCGAGCTGATGGAGCAGACGAACCAGGCCCTGCTTCAACTGGAGCGCGCGGCTCAGCAGCTTGCGCTGTCCGGCGGTGGAGGCGGGGCGCTGGAGACCCTTCGCGCGGGGGTGGGGCAGGTGCGCGGCGTGCAGAAGCGGCTGCTGCAGCTGTCCAAGGACGTGCACCGTGAGGGCGAGCAGCTCGCGCTGGTGGCCCAGGTGGTGCGCGACGATCTGAGAGACCTGCGGATGGTGCCGGCCTCCCAGATGCTGGAGCCGCTCAAGCGCACGGTGCGCGAGCTGGCTGCGCGGCTGGGCAAGGACGTGGACCTGGTGCTCGCTGGTGGCGACGTGCGCATCGACCGGCGAATCGTGGACGTGCTGAAGGATCCGCTGCTGCACCTGGTCCGCAACGCGTTGGATCACGGCATCGAGCCGACGGCCGAGCGTGTCGCCGCGGGCAAGAGTTCGCGCGGGACGCTCACGGTGCGAGTGGAGCCCCGGGGCACACGCCTGGCGGTGGTGGTGGAGGACGACGGCGCGGGCTTGTCCCCGGAGAACGTGAAGGCCACGGCCGTGCGTCGCGGGCTGCTCGCCGAGGCGGAGGCCGCCAAGCTCACCGACATGCAGGCGGCGCGGCTGGTGTTCGAGCCGGGCTTCTCCACTCGCGAGCAGGTGACAGAGACGTCCGGGCGCGGCGTGGGGCTGGACGTGGTGCAGACCACGGCCACGCGGCTGCAGGGCGCGGTGGACATCTCCTTCGAGAAGGGCCAGGGCACGCGCTTCACCATCGACCTGCCGTTGATCCTCGCGGGCGCGCTGGGGCTGCTGGTGCGCTCGGGGACGGCGGTGGTGGCCATTCCCTCAGACGCGGTGGAGCGCGTGCTGCGGCTGGCGCCGTCGGACGTGGGCACGGTGGCCGGGCACGTGGTGGCGAGCGTGGATGGCGAGCAGCTCCCCTTCCACCCCCTCTCGGTGGCCATCGGGCAGCCCCGGTTGCCGCTGGCGCTCGAGTCGGGCAAGCCGCAGACGGCGATGGTGCTGGCGCTCGGAGGCGTGCGCGCGGTGTTCGCCATCGACGCGGTGGTGGGGCAGCAGGAGATCGTCGTCCGCTCCCTGGGGCGGCACCTGCAGAGCGTGTCGCACCTGGCCGGGGCCGCCATGCTGGACGACGGCAGCGTGGTGCCGGTGCTCAATGCGCCCGAGCTGCTGCGCGCGGCCGCTGCTCCGGTGATGCTGCGCGCCGCCACCGAGGTCCGTCGCTCGCACATCCTCGTGTGCGACGACGCGCTGACCACGCGCTTCGCCATCAAGTCGCTGTTGGAGATCGCCGGCTACTCGGTGGTGACAGCCGGGGATGGCGAGGAGGCGCTGGGCATCCTGGAGCGCACGCCCTGCCAGTTGGTGGTGAGTGACTGGCAGATGCCCCGACTGGACGGCATCGGGCTGACCCGGCGCATCCGCTCGCATCCCAAGCTGTCGCACATTCCCGTCATCCTGTGCACCTCGCTGGACAGTCCGCAGGAGCGGGCTGCCGGCCTGGAGGCGGGCGCGGACGGTTACCTCGTCAAGCGCGAGGTCGAGCGCGGCAAGCTGTTGGATTTGGTACGCCAGCTCCTGCCCACAAACGCCTGAGCGAGCGAGAGGGCGGGGGCTCGAAAGGCCCCCCTTCTCCTCTTGCCTCGGCGTGCGCAGCTTGCGGGGATCGCAGGAGGCGGAGTGGAGGCGCAGATCGCATTGTGGATCGCGGGTTTCTCGTACCCGGCGGTATTTCTTCTGCTCGTGCTGTGTGGAGTGGGAGCGCCGCTGAGTGAGGAGCTCGTCGTCATCACCGGAGGGCTGGTGGTCGCGCACAGTGGAGCGAGCCTCTCCCTCATGGGGCTCGCCGCCTATCTGGGCATCCTGGCGGGGGACAGCGCGTTGTACCGGATTGGGCGGACGCTGGGGCCGAAGGTGTTCTCCCACCCCAAGCTGTCGAAGATGCTGACGCCGGCGCGGATGACGCTCCTCCAGAAGCTCTTCGCGAGACGTGGGGCGGTGACGGTGTTCTTCGCGCGCTTCCTGCCGGGGCTGCGCGCTCCGGCGTTCCTGCTTGCGGGAGCCACGGGGCTGCCATACCGCCGGTTCCTCCTGGCGGACGCGGCGGCGGCGTGGATTCCCGCTATGGGAATGACGTGGCTGGGCTACCGGTATGGACCCACGGTGCTCGCGGACGTGCAGGGCGGCTTACGTTGGCTGCTCATCGCGGCGGTGTCGATCGCACTGATCGTGCTCGGCGTCCGCTTCATCAAACAGCGGGCGGTGCGAGCCGCGACCCGCGTCGTACCTGCACCCGAGAGCAAACCCTGAGTCCGTGTATGCCCCCTCTCCCTTTGGGCTGAAGAATGCACACGCAGAGGGAGAGAGGGAGCAAGGGGTGGGCAAGCAGGAAGGCGCATGACTTGAGCGGTAGGGTCCGATAGGGAGGCAGCCCATGGACGCTGCCGCATTGTATCTGACGTACGAGGTTCTCTATCCGGCCGGGAGTTTCGGTCCCCAGGACGAGGTGTGGCTGAGGGACAGGCTGCTGCACACCCTTCACCTGATGGAGGGGCAGCCTGGGGTCACCCTCAATCGATTGGGCACCAGCCGGGCGGAGCGAATGGGGCCTACCGGATGGTGGAGAATGAAGACGTCAGCTTCCAGAGGCTGCTGGAGCCGGCGGCCCAGACAGTGGGCAAGGCGGTGGCACAAGGGCTGGCGGGAGAAGTGGCGCTGTGCGTGCACGACCGGACCGAGGTGGAACTCAGTCACCTGTCCATGAGCGGGGTAGGACAGGTGGGCAACCCCGTCTGTCAGGGCTTCTTCGTGCAGACGGCGTTGGTGGTGCAGACGGACGGCGCCGCCTTTGGAGTGCTGGGAGCGTGCACCTGGGAGCGCCCGGCCGCGCAAAGGGGCAAGGCCAAGAGCAGAAAGCAGCGGCCCTTCGAGCAGAAGGAGAGCGTCTTGTGGTGGCGGGCCCTGGTGGAGGCCGAAGAGCGCGTGGGAGAGCCAGGGCGGCTGCTGCACATCATCGACGCCGAAGGAGACATTTTCGAGTTGCTCTCCCGCGCGACCGGCGAGGGCTTTCAGCTGCTGGTGCGCGCCGGCCAGGACAGGCGAGTGGAGGGGGAAGGGGGGAAGCTGTGGGCCACCCTGGAAGGGTTACCCGTGGTGGGCAGCCGGCCGTTGCACGTGTCGGCCCAGCCAGCCCGGGCCGACAGGGTGGCGCGCACGGCACGCGACGCCACGCTGTCGCTGCGCTATGCCCCCTCACGCTGCTGCCCCCGGGCGCCAGGGTGGGCAGCCGGTGCGGGTGTGGGGCGTACTGGTGCGCGAAGAGGCGCCGCCACAGGGACAGAAAGCCGTGGAGTGGCTGCTGCTGAGCAACGCGCCCATTGAAAGTGAGGAGGCGGCCTGGGGCGCAGTGACGGCCTACCAGAAGAGGTGGGGCATTGAGGAATTGCACAAGGCCCTGAAGACGGGCTGCCGACTGGAGGGGCGTCAGCACGAGGCACGCGAGCACCTGGAGAACCTGCTCGCCCTCACCCTGCTGACCTCCGTCAAGTTGCTGCGCCTGCGCACCCTGAGCCGTACCCTCCCGGATGAGCCCGCCGACGCAGTGCTGGCTCCGGCCGAGGTGCAAGTGCTCCAAGCCATGGCACCCCAACTCTCTCCACGCATGCCCTTGCAAGGGGCGCTGACGCTTCGTCAGGCCCTGCTGCTCATCGCCGCCCTGGGCGGTTACATGGCCAACCCGCAGAAGCGCCCTCCGGGCTGGCTCGTCCTCTGGCGCGGCTACGAACGGCTGCGCGACTACGTCGCGGGCTTCTCCCTTGCCCAGTTCCTTTCCGCCGCCCCCCCGCCTGCCTAGCGTGTGCAATCCTCAGCCCTTTGGGAGAGGGCTGGGGTGAGGGTATGTCCTTCCCCGTGGCCGCCGATCTCACTCCTGAATACGAGGCAGGAGCACAACCAGCTCGAGCCCAGAAGCTTCACCCCAGGAGATCCGAGCCTCACATCTCCGGGCGAGCCGCTCCAGCGACTCGCGTGCACGCTCTGGCAAGGGGCGCTCCGCACGAGCCTGGACGAGCAGCCGCCACATATTCATCTCCTCGGGCACATCCACCCGCAGCACCACCGCGGAAGCGCCCGCCCCGGACAGCAGCCGTCCCAGAGAGCGGATCAGCAACGCCACTGCCACTCGGGGCGCGCGGACGCGCACCGAGCCGGAAGGCAACTCCAGCCGTGCGGAGCCATACCGCCCGGAGCCAAAAGTAGCGTTCAACAAGGGACGCAGATCCGCCGCCGGTGTGTCCCCGCCCGAGGGGCGGTGCTGAAGCCGGGCGTTCATCTCACCTGCGGCTCGAGCCATGCGCTCGAGGTAGCGCTGCATGGCGGGTGTAATCGCGCCAGCCATGCCCTTGGCCATCATGTCGATGTAACCCTGCATCACGAGCAGGGGCGTGCGCAGGTCATGCGCCGCTCGGGACCAGGCGCGATCCCGGTGCGCGAGCTGCTCCCTCAACCGCAACCGCTCTTGACGCAGCCGCGTCCTTTCAGCTCGGGCCTCATCTTCTCGAGCCAGACTAGCCAGGAGCGCGGTGCCCAGGGCTGCCAGCCGGACAAGGTGCTGCTGATCCGCGGTATCCATACACGGCTCACCCAGCACCAGCGTCGTGCGCCCATCCTTCAAGAGTTGCAGAGGATGGGCCTGAGCCGGCGCCGGAGGCTCAAGCCCTGCGAGCGCCACACGATGACCGTCCGCGTACAACGCGGCCCCGTGCACCTTCGTGAGGCGCATTGCTGCTTCCATGAGCGCATCGAGGCCTGCCTGCGCTCCGTGGTGCAGCGCCCGCTCGGCGATCGCCGAAACCGTTCGCTCCACCTCGGAGGCGCTGACACTCCTCCCCACGCGCCACCCGCTCCAAGCACCCGCCTGCACATAAGGAGGAATGGCCACGGAAGGCGGATGGCGCAACGCACCTCTTCATAGGAACGCGAGGGGTGCCGGCAGGAAAACCTTTCCCCAAAGTGGCTCCCGTCCACCTGACTTTTTTACTGGACTACAGGGAGTCTCCAGCGCTGGGGCCGGCACGTCCCTCTGAGCCCGCTGGCCGGCCAATTGCTTTGGCTGCCGTCCGGGATGGGACGGAGCGGCGGAATGGGGACATTGGGGTACTACTCGACGATCGCACGGCTTGCGCCGGGAGGACTCGCCAGGGGAGTGGCACGGCGAGTCCAGGGAGTGGCGCGGCAGGCCCTCTATAAGAGGCGCGAGCGGCTCGACGAGCCGGGGCTGCTCCTGGCCTTCGGGGCCGCCAACACGGACGAACTGGCGGAACGTGCGTTGTCGGCGCGTCCTGGCCGGGCCTGGTGCGAGGTGGTGCAGCGGACCTCCGTCCTGGAGGCGCTCGAGGCCCTGCCGGGTGCCAGGCAACGGGCCTTGGAGCGCGCCCGGGCCGCCCTGCGCGGTGAGTTCGACGTCTTCGGCACGCGCGTGTGCTTCGGCGAAGGCCAGCCGGTGGACTGGTCCAGGGATCCCGTGAGCGGCTACCGCTACCCAGTCGTGCCGGTGGAGCGGCTGCGGCTGGCGCAGCCGGGCGTGGATCCAAAGTACCCGTGGGTGCTGGGCCGATTGGACTGCCTGGTGGCGCTCGGGCAGGGGTACTGGGTGGAGCGCGACGAAGAGGCGCGCAGGACGTTCGCACGGGCCTTCGTGACGCGGACGCTGGACTTCCTCCAGGCCAACCCAGTGGGGCAGGGCGTGCACTGGACGTGCGCCATGGAGGTGGCGCTGCGAGCGGCCAACCTGGCACAGGCGCTGGTGATGTTCGCGGACGCGCCCGAGGCGCGCAGGCCGGAGTTCCTCGTGCCGGTGCTGGAGGCGCTGGCCGAGCACACCGCCTGGGTGGAGGCGCACCTGGAGGATCACGGGGCGGTGCCCAACAACCACCTCGTCTCGAACTACGTGGGCCTGTTGGTGGCGGGCCTGCTCTTCCCGGAGCTGCCGGACGCGTCGAGGCAGGTGGCGCGCGCGGTGGCGGGACTCCGGGCGCAGATGGTGGCGCAGGTGCACGCGGAGGGCACTTCCTTCGAGGGCTCCGTGCCGTACCACCGGCTGTCCGTGGAGCTCTTCACCCTCGCGCTCGTGGTGGCACGTGGCCAGGGCGTGGAGCTGGGCCTCCGCTACGAGGCACGGCTGCGCCGCATGTACGCGGCCTCGCGCGCCTGGAGCTCCGAGCAGGGGCTCGCACCACAGCTAGGTGACAACGACTCGGGCCGCGTCTTCCCCTTCCAGGAGCGCGACCCACGCGAGCAGGGCTACCTCGCGCCGCTGGGGGCAGCGCTCTTCGGCCTCGAGACGCTGGCGGAGGGCTCTTTCCCAGACGAGGCCGCGTGGCTGCTGGGACGCTCTGGCCTCGAGCGCTTCCGTTCACTGCCTCGCGCCCGGCCTGCGGAGTCGGTGAGCTTCCCTGCGGGAGGCTTCCACGTCCTGCGTGGGGCGGGAGCGGTGGTGACAGTGAGCGCTGGCCTGCAGGGACAGCACGGGGTGGGCGGGCACAGCCACAACGACAAGCTCTCCTTCGAGCTGCACCTGGGCGGGCGCCCCGTCATCGTGGATCCGGGCACGGGCACGTACACGCGGGAGCCCACGGTGCGTAACGCCTTCCGCTCCACGGCAGCGCACAACACGCTTCAGGTGGACGGCCAGGAGCAGTCGCCGCTGGATCCGAACCGGCTGTTCGCGCTGCCCGAGGCGGCGCGGGCCCGGGTGCAGGTGTTCCAGCCGGGGGCCGAGCTGGATCGCCTCACCGTGCGGCACGACGGCTATCGCTCGCTGGCCTCGCCCGTGGGCGTGGAGCGCACCTTCGTGCTGGACAAGCGCGAGCGTGCGCTCGGGGTGACGGACGCATTGGTGGGGGTGGGGCTTCACGATGTCGTGGGGCGGATCCACCTTCCGGACCGCGAGGCAAGGCTGAAGGCGCCCACGCGCGAGGAACTGGCGCGGGCGCTGCGTGTACCGGCGGCCCCGCGGAGTTTCGCATCGCTGGGTGTGGAGCTGGGGCCGGCGGAGTCGCCGGTGGCCCTGGTGCTCTTCGCGGAGGGCCTGGAGCCGCGATTGGAGCCGTCCCGGTATTCGCCGGGCTACGGCCTCGTGGAGCCGTCGCAGGTTGTGGTGTTCGGGGTGCGGGTGTCGCCCCCGGCTTGGTTGAGGTGGGTAGTCGTCTTCAAGTGAAGGCAATGGACGGGGCGTGACGGGGCGACCCGGCATGCCTTCATGGGAGAGGTGAGTCAGATGCGCGTGATGGTGAGCCCGCTGCTGGAGCGTATCCGCCGGCGGGAGGCGAAGGTGGGCGTGGTCGGGATGGGTTACGTGGGTCTGCCGCTGGGCATGGCGTTCGCGGAGGCCGGCTTCCCCGTGACGGGGCTCGACGTGGACACGCGGAAGGTGGAGAACATCACCAAGGGGGTGAGCTACATCAAGCACATCCCCAGCGAGCCCATTCAGGAGCTCACGAGCAAGGGCAAGCTCAAGGCGACGACGGACTTCGCGAAGGCTCGCGAGATGGACTGCATCATCATCTGCGTGCCCACGCCGCTCACGGCTTCGCGTGAGCCGGACATGAGCTACATCATCAAGACGGGCGAGGCGCTGGCGCCGCACGTGCGGCCCGGCCAGCTCTTCATCCTCGAGTCCACCACGTACCCGGGGACCACGGATGAGGTGCTCAAGCCGCTGCTCGAGAAGAACGGCCTGAAGGCGGGCGTGGACTTCCACCTGGCCTTCAGCCCCGAGCGCGAGGATCCGGGTAACAAGAACTTCAACACCAAGACGATCCCGAAGATCGTCGGTGGCCACACCCCGGCGTGCCTCGAGGTGGCGCAGGCCCTCTACGCCAGCGCGCTGAAGGAGACGGTGCCGGTGTCCTCCACGCGCGTGGCCGAGCTGGCCAAGCTGCTGGAGAACATCTTCCGGTGCGTGAACATCGCCATGGTCAACGAGATGAAGATGCTCTGCGACCGGATGAACATCGACGTGTGGGAGGTCATCCAGGCGGCGGGGACGAAGCCCTTCGGCTTCATGCCCTTCTACCCGGGTCCGGGCCTGGGCGGTCACTGCATTCCCATCGACCCGTTCTACCTGACGTGGAAGGCGCGCGAGTACGAGTTCCACACCAAGTTCATCGAGCTCGCCGGCGAGGTGAACCAGCAGATGCCGTACTACGTGGTCACCCGGACCATGGAGGCGCTCAACAAGAACAAGAAGACGCTCAACGGCGCGAAGGTGCTGTGCCTGGGCGCGGCGTACAAGAAGGACATCGACGACATGCGCGAGAGCCCGAGCCTCCGGGTCATCTCGCTGCTCAAGGAGAAGGGCGCCGAGGTCGAGTACCACGACCCGTACGTGCCTCGCCTCGAGGAGGGCCACGGCTTCCACTACACGATGCAGTCGGTGCCGCTGAACCCGGAGACGCTCGCCCAGTACGACGCGGTCGTCATCCTCACGGACCACTCGAGCATCGACTACAACCAGGTGGTGAAGCACTCCCAGTGCGTCGTCGACACCCGCAACGCCTGCAAGAACGTGGGCCCGGGTCGCGAGAAGGTCACCAAGGCCTAGCGTGAAGACCGGCCGGCCCGGTTGCCGTCCGGTTCACACAGGAGGTCCTGCCGCGGCGCCAAGGAGGGGGCGCGCCGGGGCGGGGCCTCATTTTTTTTCATCGCCCGGGGATGAGCAGGTCCTCGGACGAGTAGTACGCGATGACCTGCTGCCGGTACTCGGGCCGCGAGTACACGTCGGGGCGAGGCCGTTCAATCACCCCCAGCAGGACGGAGGCGGTCTCCTCAACGGACTGGGCGCCCGGAATCTGGCGCGAGTCCACTCCGCCGCCGAGCGCATTCACCCCGAACTCAGTGGCCACCACTCCCGGAAGGAACGTGGTGACGTGGATGCCGGGGAAGCGCTCGCGCAGCTCCTGGCGCAGGTTGGCCGTCAGCGCGTTGAGCGCGTGCTTGGCCGCGTTGTAGGCCGAGCGCTGGGGGACATGAGGCACCCGCCCCAGCACGGACGAAACGTTGATGATGTGCCCACTGCCGCGCGACTGAAAGTGCGGCAGCACGGCCTGGATGCCGTAGAGCGCCGACTTGACGTTGACGCGCATCATCTCATCGAAGTCCTCGTCCGTGAGCTCGGAGACGAGCTTGCTGATGCCGCGCCCCGCGTTGTTCACCCAGACATCCACCTGGCCGAAGCGGGCCAGGGCCGCCTCCATCACGCGCTGGACATCCTCTCGCTTGGAGACGTCAGCGACCACGGGCAGCGCCTCGGGTCCCACGCGTGCTGCCACCTGGCGCAGCTCGGGCTCGCGCCTCGCGGCGAGCACCACCTGCCATCCCTTCCTGCCTACCTGCTCCGCCAGAGCGGCGCCAATGCCCGCACTCGCTCCGGTGATCACCACGACTTTCTTGTCCATGAACGCCTCCTGGGCGGCGCTGTCTAGCGCCTCCCCCCGGGTGGTGTCCAAGCGAGCTGTCTGGCCGCGTTCTCCACCTGCCGTTCACCCCAGGTCGGACCTGCCGGTTGCAGCGGGGTCGGGTAGAGTCGGGGCGTGCGAACCCGAAACTGGCCAGTCCTTCCGTTGCTCGCCGCCTCCGTCGTCCTCACCGCCGCCGCGCCCGCTCCGGATGCGCGTGTGACGCTGATGAACGCGATGGCGGAGGAGCTCCAGCGCAACCAGCAGCAGCTCAAGCTGCAGAACCACGAGCCTCCGTACTTCATGAGCTACCAGCTCAAGGAGGCGGAGCAGTACGGCATCGTTGCCCGATATGGAGCGATCTTCCTGGACGACACCTACCGCGAGCGCAAGCTGTACGTAGACGTGCGGGTGGGCTCCTACGAGTTCGACAACTCGGGCCCCGAGGAGTACGAGTTCTTCGGCGGCGGCAAGGGCTCCAGCTACATCTCGAACAAGGACGCGCCCATCGACGACTCGCCGATGGCCCTGCGCACCTCGCTGTGGCTGGTGACGGACGAGAAGTACAAGGCCGCGCTCTCGCAGTTCCTCAAGAAGAAGGGCGATAACGTCTACGCGGTGGAGAACCCCAAGCAGGCGCCGTCCTTCTCCAAGGAGAAGCCGGTGCAGTACGTGCAACCGCCGGTGGCCTTCCCGTTCGACCATGACCGCTGGGTCCGCGTGGCACGCGAGGTGTCCGAGCGCTTCAAGGCGCACCCGGAGATCTTCGATTCGGAAGTGCGGGTGACGGCGGACAAGGTGAAGCGCCTGTTTGTGTCCACCGAGGGCAGCCGCATCATAACGGAAGAGACGATGTACGGGCTGCACGTGACGGCGGTGACGCGCGCGGACGACGGGCAATTGCTGGACAACTCGCGCAACTACTACGCGCCCACCGAGGCGGGGCTGCCGGACGACAAGACGCTGTCCGAGTCCACCACGAAGATCATCAACGAGCTGCTGGCACTGCGGAAGGCGCCCGCCATCGACCCGTACACAGGGCCGGCCATCCTGGCGCCGGAGGCTGCGGGGGTGCTCTTCCACGAGGCGGTGGGGCACCGGTTGGAGGGAGACCGGCAGGATGGGGAAGGGGAGGGGAAGACCTTCCGGGGCCAGGTGGGCAAGCAGGTGCTGCCCACGTTCATCAGCATCGTGGATGACCCAACGGTGCGCGCGCTGCGCAACGAGCCCCTCAACGGCTTTTACGAGTACGACGAAGAGGGCGTGAAGGGGCAGAAGGTGGTGCTGGTGGAGAAGGGCGTGCTGAGGAGCTACTTGCTCTCGAGGCGACCCGTGGAGGGGTTCCTGCAGTCCAACGGGCACGGGCGCAGCCAGGGCACGCGCAAGCCGGTGGCGCGCATGGCCAACCTCATCGTGGACTCGACGAAGCAGGTGGATGACGTGGAGCTGAAGAAGCAGCTCATCGCCGAGGCGAAGCGGCAGGGCAAGCCGTACGGACTGATCATCCGGGACATCACGGGCGGGAACACGAACACATCGAGCTACGGCTACCAGGCGTTCAAGGGTGTGCCGCGGATGGTGTACCGGGTGGACGTGAAGACGGGGCAGGAGACGCTGGTGCGCGGGGTGGAGATCGTGGGCACGCCGCTGTCGTCGGTGAACCGCATCATGAGCACGGGCCGCAAGCAGGGCGTGTTCAACGGGTACTGCGGAGCCGAGAGCGGGAACGTGCCGGTGTCCACGGTGGCGCCGGCGGTGCTGCTGCAGGAGATCGAGCTGCAGCGGGCGGAGGAAGGGAAGGACCGGCCGCCCATCCTGATGAGCCCCGCGACGAGCACCACCGCGAGCGGCGAGGTGAAGTAGCAGCGCCGAGGCGTTGGAGCGCGAGCTCCGAGAGGCCAGACTTCACCTCTCGGAGCTTTTCTGCGCCCGCCTCCAAGATGCGCCAAGGTGCGCGGACCTGCGAGGGATACACCTGTCCGTGACCGCGCGCCGTGAATCGGGCGAGTACCCGATCGTCTAGAAACTCGAATCCGGCATCGATGCGGTCGCGTGGACAACCGCGGACTGCCCGTGTCATCGTCGTTCACTTTCAGACGTCTTCCAGGACCATTGAAGATGCAAACGCTTCTGCTCTCCCTCCTGCTTGCCACGGCTGCAGCTGATGCCACTACGGAGCAACGGGTCTACGTCCTCGGCTCCTCTCTCAACCTCCGGAAGGAGCCCTCCGCGGAAGCGGAGATTCTGGAGAAGCTCCAGATCGGCACGGAGTGCCGCGTCGCCGAGAAGCTTGATGGGACGTGGCTGAAGGTGCGCTGCGGAGAGAAGGACGGCTACGCGTCCGCGTCCCTGCTGGGGCCGGAGAAGCCGTCGGCAGAGAAGCTCAAGGCCGAGGCGCAGGACACGAGCCTCTCCCTCAAGCAGCGCGAGGACAGCGCGCTGCGCGCCGCGACTCTCTCCCCGGAGGACGTCGAGTTGCAGAAACTGCTGGGGACTCTCTTCTTCGAGCGGAACCTCGAACTGGTGGCTGGCATCAAGAAGCCCAAGACTCTTCGGACGTTCAAGCACACGTGCTTCAAGCAGAACGATAGCTCCTGCATTGGAGATGCCGCTGTGGCCGGGGTGAAGGACGTGAAGATCCGTGTCGAGACGAAGGGGTTTCTCTTTGTGGTGGCCCTCGGGAACGCCGAGCGTGTGGCCGTCTATCGCGGCAGATACAAGATCGACAAAGCCCAGGTATTGACGGGGGAGATCCTCGAATCAACCGGCTTCGCCACGACCTCGGTAATGGAGAAGGCACTCTTCTTCGACATCAAGCCGAGCCCTTCCGGCAGGGGGGACCTGGCCTTTGGTCGATTCGCTCTCGATGACGCTTCTCATGCCATCCTGGATGGGCTGCCCAGGGAATGGGCCGTGCTGGAGCGGAGTGAATCCGGCATCTGGAAGGCGCACTGGGATGACTGTTTGAAGAGGCCGTACTTGCTGAAGTTCAAGCCGGACATTCACGGCAGATGGCTCCTGCTCATCGAGAACGTGGGCATGGACGCTGGGATCAAATCCCGCTGGATCTCCGCCGTGTCGAAGCGTGGAAACGAAATCGAGCTGACGCTCGAAGATGATGGCGTGGCCGCGACGCGCGAGTTGTTCAAGCTGCCTGAAGGTCGCGGTGACATCGCTTACCTGGGAGAGAAGGCGTATTCCTTCAAGCTCGACAGGTACCCTGAGGTGCACCACCGCTGCCTCCAGGGTGGTCCGTAGACCGAAACGCGGAGCCGCTGTTCGAGGATCCGGGACCGAATCTCTCCTCCTGAAAGTGCGTCATGAAGAAGACCAGGTATCTGCCGGATTGGAAGTACGAGCTTCCAGAAAAGCTGCTTGCCGCACTGGACGAATACCACATCCTCAAGGTTCCGCTCCTCGGACAGCACTATCCGGCAGGGCCGTCGGATTGGTGTGGAAGAACGTCTTGCTCCATGGCGTTCAACTACTACCAGTTCGTGCAGGGTGGTGATTTTGAATCAAAGTTCATCACACACTGGGACGGGGGACAGCAGGGACATTACGTGGATCTGCGCTTCCCGGGCGGTCAACGGGCCTTCCACAAGAAGCCAACGGACGCCCCGCACAACGTCAACCTCGATGGGTATTGGGTGTCAGACCCGTCCTATTCGAAGGGCGACGTCGCGGTGGTCACAGCGCCGACCCAAACCCAGCTCGAGAAGATGGAGTTCAGCGCCTCTCACCTGCTGGGTTTCTCGTTCGGCACGGTATTGCCCTACGATCTGCCTAACCGGAAAGAATTGGCGGCTCGGATCGCGAACGACCCCTCCCTCATCGAGTCGAGGCTCGCGACCATCCTCGAGGCCGTCTCCTCCAACAACCCGGTCATCTTCTACTCCGGGTTCTCCATGCGGGGCAGTGCGCCCATCCATCTCATCCTGATCGCTGGCTACGTCTATCTGAAGGATGACACGGGCCGGCACCTCTGGCTGGCGGTGGCTGATCCCGCGACCCACGAGAAGAAGATCAAGAGCGGCATGTACTCGGTGCCCTCACCGGGGACGAGGACCGATGTGGATGCGCTCTCCCAGCTCACCGGAAAGCACGACATGATTCGTGTAATTACCGGTGATTGGAATGCCGCCACGGCCTCGTTGGTGTTGATCCGGGCCCGGAAGTTCTTCGAGGAGAACACCCTCAGCAGCGTCCGCGACGATTTGTACATGGATTACGCCGGGCCCAATAAAGGGGGGGCCTTCATCTATTCACACCGGCCGACGGTCGCTCCCCCCGAGTGTGTCTTCACCAACGTGGCGTATTCCGTTGCCTATCCCATGGACGGACGGAAGGAGCGCTTCCGCCCGGTCAACTGCTACGAGATGACGGAGGCGTCCGCGAAGGGCCTCTTCCCCCTGGGCAGCCAACGCAATCTCCACTCGGGGGTTCACCTGGAGCTCTCCAGCTTCTCGCGAACGCCCCCTCCGCCACCTCCCCCCGAGGAGAAGAAGGAGCAGCCTTCGGCGAAGGACTCGAAGACGAAGGCTCAGGAGCCTAAGAAGGCCGAGCCCACTCCGAGGGTCCTCCAACGCGAGGTGCGCTGTCTCGCGCCGGGATACATCGTGGCCGTCCGACTGGCTAACGCCCTTCCAGAACCCAAGCAGACGGAAGGTGGCACGGATCCCGCGGCGAACGAGCTGGCCGAGCTGGCGAAGAAGGGCCTCGAAAAGAACCAGTTGTCCAAGGAGTTCGCGGGAAATCACAACTCCTTCATCCTGGTCCGCCACGACGTCGAAGAGATCCTCCCGAAGAAGGAGCCGCCGCCGGAAGGCGAGACGGCCCCGGAAGGAGAGCAGGCGCAGACGCCCAAGCGCTTCACCTTCTACAGCCTCTACATGCACCTGGTTCCTCCGAACTGGAAGAAGGCGGGGACGTACCAGGACGTGGCCTGGCTCAAGATCCTCTCGCGTCGCGGGGGCTCTCTGTCCGTGCTCGACCCGAAGCACGAGGCGTTCCAGCAGGTCCGCTGGCTCCAGGAGCCGTTAGAGGGCGCCGGTAACGAGGGGAGTACAGGTTCGGAGGACGAGGCGGACATCGTCCCGAAGGTGGGAGGCTCCTTCACCACGATCGGCTCGGACCTCTCCAAGCCCCAGACCTTCCAACTCGGCGACGACACAGGGGACTCCATCCGCGCGGTCTTCAAGAAGCCGGAGAGTGATCTGGCCGAGCTTCACAAGGCCCTCATTGGCGGAGAGATCGTCACCCTATGCCATCCCTATCTCAAGGTCCGGGCTGGCGAGTTGATCGGCTATCTCGACGACAAGAGCGAGGCGGTGGGTGATGGCTTCCTCCATTGGGA
This sequence comes from Archangium minus, assembly GCF_044360475.1. Taxonomy (NCBI): domain Bacteria; kingdom Pseudomonadati; phylum Myxococcota; class Myxococcia; order Myxococcales; family Archangiaceae; genus Archangium; species Archangium minus. The sequence goes on along the minus strand of NZ_CP043494.1, from coordinate 8,997,549 downwards.
GCTCCTCGCGCCCAGTGAGCAGGGTCAGCTCGAGCAGTTCCTGAAGTTCGCCGAGGAGAAGCTCGGGCTGTCGAGCGGCGGCAAGCCCTTCTTCGAGTTCTTCGAGGAGAAGGACCAGAACAACTTCTTCGATCCCCCTGCGCTACAATCTGGCTCCGAGGGCGAGCTCGACTCCCTGGTGAAGCTCGCGCCCGTGTTGGAGCAGATGGGTGATGACGAGAAGCGGCTCCTCGCCGGCTTCAAGGACACCTACAGTCAGGGCCTGCTTCAACGGCTCATGGGTTCCTCCAGGGCATTGCCGTTCTATGCCCCCAAGTCCGAGGACAAACCCGCGGAGGAGAAGGTCCTCAGCTATCCCGTCGATGTTCTCCTCGAAAACTTCAAGGATTGCCTGCCCGAAGGGTCCTACAAGCTCCGGTTCACCTTCGATCCTCCATCCTGCCCGCCGCAGGAGGTCGAGTACGACGGGAAGAAGGATCGCGTCCGCATCTACGTGCCCGCCGGAGCGAGGAAGATCTTCGTGCAACCGGCGACGCAGGGCAGCCTCTTCCTCCAGTCCGGGGGCTACCCGAGCAAGGAAGAGAGCCTGAAGAAGGATGTCGAGCACTTCAAGACCCTGGCCTCCGTCCGCTGGCGGAACGTCGTCCTCCGGCACCTCAATGACTGGAGTCCCGAGAGCATCGAGAAACAGGTGATGGAGCACCTGAAGACCCGTCCGGAGATGGTACTCGGCTCGGACATCCTGGACTCCACGGACGAGCAGCAGGCGAAGGAGATCATCAAGAAGCACGCGGAAGCGATCGGCTGGTGGGCGAACAACGAGAAGCCGGTGTTGGGCCCTAAGGGGGAGGAGAAGCCCCTCTTCGCCGACAGTCCGGACGGCGAGCAGTTGCCCAAGAACACCTTCCTGGACAACCCCCACCCCGTCACCTTCACCTGGCTCCTGATGCTCTTGACCCGGCACAACATCATCCAGTTCGCCGATGTGCCGCTCTGGCATTCGGAGGAGCTGAAGAAGATCGCCGCGATCGGGTGGCTGCCAGCACGGGAGAGGTATGAGCCTCTGCGAGTCGGCGAGCTCCTCCACGTTGGCGCGGTGCAGCGAGGCCATGGCAAGGACAAGGTGGCCTTACATGTTGCGGCGGCGAAGCCCGAGGGTTGGCGGCTTGAGATCGCCGCAGGGACATTCAACGAAGGCGTGTTCGCCTTGCCCGTGGAGATGCCCGGTTGGGGCGAGTGGCGCCTCGACGAGCCTGGTGCGCAGGCTCTTGGCGAGTTGAAGCTCGAGGGGCTCGAGCCCATCCTCCTGAAGACCTCAGGGCCGCCAGAAGAGAGTGGCTCGCTCCCCATCGTGCCCGATGCGGCGCTGTCCAGTGGGAAGGATGGAACCTTCTCCTGGCGGGTCGCATTCCGGGCGAATTGCCCGAAGCTCCTCCGTGGCTGGATTCTCATCCGCAAATGGAAGGGCAGGGTGGCCAACGAGCTTCCGAAGGATGCCTCTGTCTTCGAGACCGCCGACGTGGCGATTCCTGTCGTCGCGCGGGAGGACACGGCCTTCAAGGAGGAAGCCGGCTTTGCGGTCGTCGATGGCTTCGTCAAGAAGGGCAACGTCAAGGACGTCAGCACCTACGTCACGCAGCATTTCACGTACAAGAACTTCCTCGATGCGTCCAAGGGACAGAAGCTCGCTGCGGGCGCCGAACCCCTGATTGCCTGGGATCTCGTCGAGGCGGTGGAGCGCATCCGGAGTAGGTATGCGGCACGGCAGCCCATCTCCCTGCTTGGGCTCTCCGAGGACGGGCTCTCCGTTCTGCTCCGGGCTGTCAACCTGGAGAAGCTGCGCGAAGTCGTGGCCAAGGCAAAGGACGATGGCTGGATCGACGATGCCGAGGAGGCGGGAAAGGGCGACATCCGCATCCGGGTGAAGGCGCCGCAGGAGAGCAAGCACCCCGGTGAGCTCGTGATGGAGTTCGACGCCAACGAGGCCTTCACCGAGCTGCGCAAGGGGATGACCCATGAAGACCAGCTGGCCGTGCAGTTCGGCTTCTTCTTCCCGAACGGCGGCAGCGCGCAGGACGGACGCCTCCTGGCGTCGGACACGATCGGCAAGAGGTCTGAATCGGTCAAGGTGGAGGAGCTGAAGAGCCTGGCCCGGGGCGGTCACCTGGAGCAGTGGTCGACGGCTGTCGCGGAGGTGTTGCACAGCCCCATGTTCGGAGAGCCCGAGATCCAGCTCACCAGTAAGGGGGCCCTGGTCTGCGTGCCGCTCCTGGGCGGCACAGCGAGCTTCTGGAATGCGGCCGGGCCGAGCATCAGCTTCGGGAAAGCGGAGCTAGACAAGAAAGCCGTCTCGACCGTTCTGACCAATCCACTGCGCGTCGTGCGGGCGTTGGATTTCAACGACAAGAAGTTGAAGGGGAAGCAACTTGCGATCACTGCTTCCGTCAAGAAGAAGGACGTGGTCTTGAAGTCCGAGCGGATCGACGTCCAGCCCTCGAAGGAAGTCGGATACGACATGGAGCCGAACGTCGAGCTCGAGGCGAAGCCGGCGCTGTACGATCCATTTGTCCTGACGGTCTCCCTGCGCACGAACGCACTCCCCGCCAGCAGGGGCTTCAAGATCGAGATCGCCAATTCCTCGGGGAAGCTCCTGACGCTCCCGAAGGACTGCGTCACCTACGAGCTGCGGACCAAGGAAGGGGGCGTCACGGATTTGAAGGGTGTCTTCCGCGCCAAGGTGGATGTGAGTGACATCGCGGAGGCGCTCAAGGGGGCCAAGGAGTACGAGGTTCGTGTCGTCCCCTTGAACAAGGCGGACAAGGCGCTGGAATTGACCAGCAGCAAGAGCCTCACCATCCCCGAGCCGCTCCATCAGCAGGAGGAGTCTACGGAAGTGATGAGTGATATCCCCCTGATGTGGCCGGGTGATTGGAGCGTGCCCATGAAGGGTGAGAGGGTTTAGACATGGCGGACTCTGCGCAGGCTGCTCCACCCCCACCGCCTCCTCCTGCTCCTGCCCTCGAGGTGCGGCTCGAACCGGGCTCCGAGGGGGTCATCCGCCTTGTGGCCGTGGCTCCCATCACCCTCAAGCTTTCCCTCTCTCCGGCGGATGTTCAGCAGGAAGGGCTTAAATACAAGGTCAAGCTGAGGGGCACGCAGAAGAACCTGCCGAAGGACGCAACGTGCCGCGTGTTGATCAAGGCCTCGTCGCTCGGCGAAGTGCGGGACTCCGAGCTCGGCGCTCAACCCCTGCAGATCAGCGGGGAGACCTGCACCCTTGATCTAGAGCTCGACACCTTCGCGTCGGGCTTTTTCGGAAAGGGCACCGCGCACCTCTCCGTCATCCCGGACTTCCCGTTCGCGGCCCCGTGCGACGTTCCCACCCCGTTGGAGTTCAACAACCCGCTGGACGTCACGGGAGCCAACCCCGGCAAGGTCATGCTCGGCAAGCTGCTCAAGCTCACGCCGGTGTTCAGCGACAAGTTCGAGAAAGCGACGCTCAAGCTCTCCGTCTTCCACGGCGGAGCGATTGAGTCGGGAAAGATCGCGGACTCCCTGGCCTACTCCATTTTCGAGTGGACCGAGGAGGACGACGACACGAAGGAATGGCGTGTCGGCTGCGCGCACAGCGGTAATGACTACCTGCTGACCTATCTCGATACGAACAAGGCCGAGTACAGCTTCGATCTCCGGCTCGAGGTCATCCAAGAGTCCGAGGGGCAGGAGGTGAGCTACGTCGTTTGGGAGAAGCCCAAGGCCGTTTCTTTCCCGAAGCCGAAGCTGACGAGCTTCGAGATTGGCTCCGGAAGAGCGATCGCGAAGGTGGAGAACGTTGATCCAGACTTCGGTTTCCCGCTGGAGCTGACGCTCTGGCAGTACGGGATCCATGAGTTCGATCCCATCGTCCGGACCTCGATGATGAATCCCATCTCGAGGCCGGTGTTGGCCGAGGCCTCGTCCTCGGAGTACTTCTGGCAGTTGCTCGTCCCCTCGGTGACGATGGAGAAGGTGCAGATCTTCGCCCTGCTGCGCATTCCCAAGACGCTGTCGGGCACGGATTCCTATGTGCCGGTCAGCACGGTGATGGACTACGACGAGACGAAGTTCCGCACCTTCGATGACGACCAGCTCTGGATCGAGCCGCCCGCGAAGAAGGGGACCAAGAAGTCCAAGCAGCAGAAGACACCCAAGGACCTGGCGACCGCGATTGCTTCCCAGGAGCTGAAGGACACTCCGACGCGAGCCCCGCACTTCGGCTCGATCTCAACGGGCGTTCGTGAGAACAACCTGCTCATCTCCATCAAGCTCGTGGGGGATAGCGGTTACTGGAAGGGCGCCGAGCCGGTCTTCTCTCTCTATGACGAGGCCTGCCAGACCGAGCTCGTCAAACTCAAGACCCAGCCGTCGGCTCAGAACCCACGGCTCCACGAGGCGCTCGTGTCCCTGGAGGATCCGAACCTCCTTGGCAAGAAGGTGAGCATCCGTGGCCAGGTCACCCATCCGGAAACGCACCTCTGGGGGGAGCTGGTCGCTGCTCCGCCTGCCTTCTCCGTGGCTTACGAAGGGGTCCCCCGCCTCAGCGGGCTGACGATGCGCACCGTGGAACTCACCGATGCCACGTCTTATATGCAGGTGCGCTGTCAGACCCGCCATGTGCCGAACGGCAAGAAGGGCAGCACACTCGGGTTTCGCCTCTACGAGTACTTCGTGGGCATGAGTGAGCCGGTCCTGCTGTCTCAGATTCCGTTCCGGTACGACGTCTCCAAGGGCGCGGGGGGCCAGTGCGACTCGCAGGGCCGGTTGGTGGCTCGCATCACGGACCAGGACATGGTCAAGAAGCTGCTGGGCCAGGGCAAGTACAAGCTCGAGGCTTGCGTGCTGGACAAGGAAGGCAAGGTCCTGTCCTCCGAGGTCCGCCCCATCTTCACGGAGTTCGGGAAGTCTCCGCGGAGGATCGAGGGCACGATGGTCTGGGGCGAAAAGGTTCCGCCTGAGTTCAGGAAGAAGGTGCTGGCCATCTGTGATCTGCTGAAGATCAAGCCAGATTACCTGATGGCCTGTATGGCCTTCGAGACAGGACGTACGTTCTCGGCCAAGAAGCAGAACAGCGCGGGTCATAACGCGTACGGACTCATCCAGTTCACCAAGAGCGGCTCGGAGGGCCTTGGGAAGACGGTGGATGAGTTGAAGGTGATGACCGAGGTCGAGCAGCTCGATTACGTCTACAAGTACATGGCCCGCTGCATCGAGCGGAAGGGGCCGCTCAGGACGATGAGCGACGTCTACATGGCCATCATCTGTCCCGAGGCCGTGGGCCAACCGGAGACCTACGTTTGCTACTCGAGGGCGAGCAGCCCGGTGGCCTACGAGGCGAACAAGGGACTCGATAAGGGCAAAAAGGGTTTCATCACCAAGGACGACGCGACGGCGCCCGTGGACGAGCAATACAGGGCGGGTGAGACCTACCGGCTGTGAGCCGGCCCATCGGACAGCGTCAACCTCTACCTCTCCGAGCAGGTCTTGCCAGCGCCCGGTTCCACCTGCGCCGACTGAGCACGAGGCGCCCTGCCTCGTCCCACTCAGTGTTGAGTCGGGGACGAGGACGAGCGCAAGGGAAGGAGCAGGGTCGCGGTGGCACCGCGGCCCGGCCCTTCGCTGTCCAGGGAGAGCCGCCCGCCCATGAGCTGTGCGGCGAGGGCGCTGGAGTGCAGGCCGATGCCATGACCCTGGGGGCGGGTGGTGAAGCCCTGGGTAAAGAGGCGCGGGATGATGTCCGGATGGATGCCCACTCCCGTGTCCACCACCTGCAGACGCACCCAGCCTTCCTCCTGCTCCAAACGGACGGTGAGCTGGGGGGCGGGTTGGGGGAAAGCTTCCAGCGCCTGTCGAGCATTGCTCAGCAGGTTGAGCAGAATGGTGAGCACCTTGTGCTTGTCTGTCTTCACCGGAGGAAGGGCTTGTACCTCTCGAGAGACAGTAACCTGGGCCTGCTGCAGGGCATCGTGCTGAAGCCGCAGGGCCTCTTCCACCAACTCGCCCAAGTCACACTCTTCCAGCAGGAGGGTGGAGGTGGCATGAGCCATCTGGCCCTCCACGATGGAGCGCACCCGCGACACGTTGGAATCCATCGCCTCCAGGCGTTTGACGAGAGACGACTGTTCCTGCTCCAGCTCCTCGGCGAGCTGGGTGAGGTAGTCCTCCAGGTGGCGGCCGCGTGAGTCTTGGGTGAGGAAGTCCGCCAGGTTTTCGCGGTTGTCCCCCAGGAGGGCGGCGACCCGGCGGATGCGACTCACGCGGGACGAGGCCACGGCATCGCGCATCAGCGTGGTATCCACGACGATGCTGGTGAGGGCATTGCCCACGTCGTGGAGGACATTGGAGGCGACCTCCGCCATGCCCGCCCGGCGAGCGGTTTCCACCAATCGGGCCTGGGCTCGTTTCAACTCGTAGGTGCGCTGCTGGACGCGAGCCTCCAGCTTCTCATTGGCCTGGCGCAGGGCGGCTTCGACCTTCTGCACGTCCGAGTAGAGCCGGGCATTCTCGATGGAGATGGTGGCCTGGATGGCGAGGTGCTCCAGGAGCGAGAGGCGGTTGGGAGAGAAGGCCTCGGGGGTCAGGGAGTTCTCCAGGTAGAGCAGCCCGTAGAAGGCGTCCTGGCGGCGGAGGGGAAGACACAGGACGGAGCGGGCGGGGGACGAGGTGAAGTAGGCGTCGGAACAGAAGGGGTGCGGTTGGGCGGTGTCGTTGATCAGCACGTGCTCGCAGGTGCGGCGCACGTAGGAGAGCAGGGAGAGGGGCAGTGCGTCAGCGGAGGGGCGCCCGTTATCGGACGGTGAGGAGGGCTGGCTCGCGACCAACTGGAGCGCGTCGTCTTGGAGGAGGAGGAGGGCTCCGCGCTGGGCACCGGCGCTCTCCAGGGTGACGCGCATGAGGGTGGCCACCAGGCGCTCGAGGCGGATTTCGCTGGAGATGGCCTGCTGGGCCTTGATGACGGCGAGGGAATCAACGCGCTGGGAGCCCGTCCCCTGGGTCGTGGTGGTGTCCTCAGCGGAGGCAGGCACGGAGAGGAGTTGCGGCCACAGCTCCTCCAATTGACGAGCCTTGCCGTGGGCGCCCCACTGGGAATAGGCCGCGTGGGCCTGGCGGATGTAGCCGGTGGCGAGGGAAGGCAGGCCCAGGCTCTTGCCAAAACGGGCGGCCAGTTCACCCGCGAGGCCCACGTACTGGGGCGTGTCATATTCGCGAGCGGCGAGGATGGTGGCCTCGTAGGCGCGCAGGGCCTCTTCGGTGTTGCCGGAGAGCCGGGCCAGCTCGGCGGACACCAGCTTCTCGGCGGCGAGGAAGTTCTCCGGGCATCCGGCGGCCCAGTCCGCGAGCTGTTGACGGTGCTTCCCGATGTCGACGAGGAACTCCTGCTGTTCCGCGGGGGACGCGCTCCGATGGCAGGCGGCCAGTGTCAGCGCTCCATACAGGTGATAGACGAACGTCATGGTATCGCCCGGCGCCTTGGAGACCTTCTCCGCGGCCATGGCTCGAGCCTGACGCGCCTGCTCGTAATCACCACACATGAAGCGCGACCGCATCTTGATGTAGAGGAAGGGGCTGTAGAAATGAATCGAGCCACTCCTGGCGAACTCCTTTTCGACGCTCGCCTCGTCGAACCCCTCTCCCTCCACCGAGGAGAAGGAAGACGTCAACCCTCTCAGTTGCTGCACGAAGCGTTGGTTGTAATGAGTCAGGTGGGCAAAGGCTGGGTAGATGGACTTGCGTGCGAAATCGACGAAGGGCTTTGACCTCTCGTGGACCTCGGAGAGCTCATGTCCCTCGAGAAGCAAGAGCCGGGTGATGGCGAAGCAATAGGTACTGGCGACCGCGGAGTCTCCCACGAGGATTGCTTGTTGGAAGGCCGTGAGGAGGAGCTCGCGAACCTGGGCGAAGGGGGTGGTCAGACACAGGATGGGAGCGAGGAGGAGCAGAACCTTGGTCTTGTGGGGGGAGCGCGGGTAGCGCTCACTCAGGTCGCGGGCGAGCCTGCCAAGCGTCTGTGCTTCACTGTATTTCCGGCGGGTCGAGGCATACCAGTTCGCGCAGATGACGAAGCTGTGCGCGGAAGCCTCCGTGCTGCCGTGGCGGATGGTCAAGATGGCCGCCTGCATGGCGGAGAGGGTGCACAGCGTCGGACTGAAGAACAGCGCCGAGGAGCTCAAGCTCGACAAGACATTGAGGGTCGCCGTCAGGTCGGGATCCGTCAGCGAGGGCCGTGAGAGGATCTCCTCGACGGAGTGCTGCTCCAGCAGGTGCCCCAACTCCACCTCCGCCCGGAGCAGCTCTTCAATGGGGGGAGCGAGCGGCATGGCGATTCCAAACTTCTCCACACACTCCAGGAGGAGGGTGACACCGGCCTGGATATTGCCAGCGATTGTGTGGAGGCGGCTCCTGAGAAAATAGGCGGCGACCATGTCGGTGCGCGTCCGGGCATGGGACAACGCTTCCTCCACCAGTTGGACCGCCTTGTCGACATGACCCAACATCAATTCACTGTTGACCTGGGCCAGACGCATCTTGAAGGTCAACGCGTGGTGGGACTCCCAGGGGTCGCCGGGCAGCAGGGAGAAGGCGTGGGTGAAGTAGCCTACAGCCGAGTGGTGGGCCGTGGAGTCCAGGGCCCGGAAGCCCGCCTGGGCGTTGAGGTGTGCCAGGCGCGTGCGCTCCTCCGCGTCGACCATCAACTCCACGCCCGCGTTGAGTTGGCCCACGACGTCGAAGAGGCGCTCCTCGAGCTTTTCCGCGGACAGGTCTCGTAGCAGCATGCGGCCGATGCGCAGGTGCAGGACCTTGCGTTCTTCGTCGAGCAGGAGGCCGTAGGCGGCTTGCTGGATGCGGTCGTGAAGGAAGCGCAGGTGCTGGGGCTCTGCCTGCACCACCAACCCCTCCAGCAAGGCTGGTTCCAGACCACTCTCCACCTGGAGCGCATCCTTCTGGGTCAGGAGGGAGAGGATGGATACCGGGAAGCGGCTGCCCACGCAGGCGGCCAGCTGGAGCAGGTGTTGTGTGTCCGTGGGCAGCTGGCGCAGCCGGCCCGCCATGAAGTCCACCACGTTGTCCGAGTAGCCACGCGCCTGGACACCCGCCTCGTCCCAGCACCAGCCTCCCTCGGGCGCACGTGTCACCAACTCTTCCTGGTGGAGCGTCTGCAACAGCTGCAGCAGGAAGAAGGGATTGCCCGCCGTCTTCTCCCACACCAGGGCGGAGAGTGGGGCCACCACGTCCGGATTGGCGCCTGGCAGGGCATCCGTTACCAGTTGGCGGGTCTGCTCGGGCGACAGGGCCCCCAGGTGGATGTCTTCGATCCGCGCTCCCGCCTTGCGCGCCTCGGCGAGCGTCAGCGTGAGCGGATGCGTGGGGTCCACCTCGTTGTCCCGGTAGGCCCCCACCAACAGCAGAGGCGGAGTGTCCGGATGGGACGTCAGGTAGCGCAACAGCTCGAGACTGGCGAGGTCCGCCCACTGCAAGTCATCCAGGAAGAGCACCAGCGGGCGCTCACTCGTGGCGAAGACACTCAGCAGGCGCTGGATGAGGCGATGGACACGGTCTCGCGCGCCCCCGGGCGGTAGCTCCGCCACGGCGGGCTGTTTCCCCAGCACGAGCTCCAACTGCGGCACCATGCTCAGTAACACCTGGCCCTGCCCATCCAGGGCTTCCTGCAGGCGCTGGCGCCAGGCGGCGACCTCCTCGTCACTTCCTGCCAGGAGGTGCTGGATGAGGCCTCGGAGCGCCTGCACGAGGGTCTGGTAGGGCACGTCCCGCTGGAACGGGTCGAACTTGCCCTGAAGGAAGAAGCCGCGGCGCTGCAACACGGGCTTGTGCAATTCCTGCACAACGGAGGATTTGCCAATGCCCGAGTAGCCGCGGACCAGCACCCACTCCAGTCGGCCTTCCTGTTCCACGCGCTCGAAAGCGGAGAGCAGCGTCTTCACTTCGGCCTGTCGGCCATACAACCGCTGGGGCAGCAGGAAACGCGCGGGCACATCCCACTGTCCCAGGGGGAAGTCTTCCTCTCCGCGCCGAATGCGCTCCAGGTCGAACAACACGCCCTCCGCTCCCTGGTAGCGCTCCTCGGCTCTCTTGGACAAGAGCTTCATCACCAGGGCGGAGAGGATCGGCGCTACCTCGGGTACCACCTGATGAGGAGGCAGGGGCTCTTTTGCCAGGTGGGCGTGAAACCACTCCAGCAAATCCTTGCCCTCGAAAGGCAGACGTCCCGTGAGCAATTGATAGAAGGTCACGCCCAGCGAGTAGAGGTCGGTGCGGTAGTCCAGCGTCCGGTTCATCCGCCCTGTCTGCTCTGGAGACATGTAGGCCGGAGTTCCCTCCACGAGGGTAGCGGGAGACGCCTCCACGTGCTGTGTCCGCTGCAGGGTGGAGATGCCAAAGTCGATGAGCCAGGGCTGGCCGGAAGCGGACAGGAGGATGTTGGCGGGTTTGATGTCCTTGTGGACGACGCCCCGGCGGTGGACCTCGGCCAGGGTGCTGCACAGCTCCAGGGCGATGGGGAGGAATCGGGCGAGAGCAAGGCGCTCACCCAGGCGTTCGGAGAGCGTGGTGCCGCCCACGTTCGAGAGGACGAGGACCGGACGCTCCTGGAGCAACTCACAGCCGTGGACCTGGATGACTCCGGGCGTCCCTCGCAGCCGCTGGAGGATCGTGTACTCGCGCTGGAGCTGGGCTCGTTCGCGAGCACCCGGAAGCTCGGAGCGGAGGGTCTTGAGGATGACGGTCTGGCGGTCCGACTCGCGCAGTGCGCGGTACAGCAAGCTGGATGACGTGGACTGCAGGGGCTCGAGGAGCGCGTAGCCAGGGAGCTGATGCATGTGGGTGTTCCGAGCATAGAACATTTCAGTGTGGCTCCTCGTGTGCCTCAGGTCCGATGGCCGCTTGCTCTGGGTAGGAGGATTGCCGCCACCAGGCGCCGGGCGGATTCGCGAGCGAGTGCTTCGCCCGAGCGCTCTGCGTCTCCCAGGTTGGCTCGGCCGCCGAGGGTGAGGACGGCCAATCCATGGAGCCCGGCGAAGAGGATGCGTGTGTCCTCGACCGGGCTCTTGCTGCCGTGGCGAAGCACGAGCGCGGTGAAGGCCTGCCAGAGCGACTGTTCGCGAGTCAGCCGCTGCTCCTTTCGCAGAGCGTCCCGGTCGAAGCGTCGCTCCGCCATGAGCCAGTAGAGGTGCGGGTGCTTGAAGGCGAAATCGAGGTAGCTGACCGCGAGGTCTCCGAAGTCAGCGCCCTTGTTATGGGCGTGGCATCATTGCCCCATTCGCTATCGGGCCTTGGGAAAGGCTGTGCCATGCGTAAGAAGAACGCCACGGAGTGGTGTGCTTCGGCGGGGGACATCTATGTGTCGGACGGTTATGGCAACAGGCGGGTGGCGCGATTCCGCCGGGATGGCACTTTCATCTCAGAGAGGTGCGGGGCGGGTCGCGGGCCCGGGAAATTCAAGACACCGCATGGCCTCGCACTGGGTCCAGATGGAAGGATCTCCGTAGCGGACCGGGGCCATGCCACGCCCCCGCGCCCGGTCACCTGCTCGCGGGTTGCACACGACGCGTGACTGGAAGATGACTGGGCGTTGGGGATGGCGTCCGCCGAGAACCCATGCCGACGACATCCAGTCGGAGCGAAAGGCGCCCTCTCGGTTGCCTAGCCTGTTTCTGTTGGGCCGCGAGTCAATGGCGGGCCCGGAGTGCTTAGCGTGAACCTTGAACGGAGCTGCACGCTCCACTCTCAAGGAGAGCGACAATTCCTCCCATCAGCGGAAATACCCTGGGACTCAAGCCGAGTCAGTTGAAGCGCCTGGAGGCGACCTATCGCCGCCGGGTGCGGCCCGAGGAGGTGACGAGCCCGGAGCTCGCTCGCCATCTCTCCGAGGCTTCACTCGAGACAGGCCGTCAGGTGGGGGCGCTGATCAACCGGCGCGGTGACATCGAGCACGTCATCGTCGGTGATGCGTCCAAGCTGGAGCTCCCCGAGATGGGGCGCGTCCGCGCGGGTGACACGCGTCTGCGCGGTCTGCGTCTCGTCCACACCCATTTGAAGGACGAGCCGCTCACGCCCGACGATCTCACTGATCTCGTCCTGCTCCGGCTCGACCTCGTTTGTGCGATCGTGACACGGCCCGAGGGCCTCCCGGGGAGGGTCTACCTCGGTTATCTCGATCCCGAAGCGACCGGCGAGCGCGCGAAGTTCTGGAAGACCGAAGTGGTCGATGACATCCATGCGCTCCATTTCGACCCTGTGGCTAGGGCCGAGGAGATCGAGGCCGCTTTCAGCCGCTCGGTCGCTGGCCGGGAAGTCGCCACCCAGGGGCGCGCCATTCTTGTCGGGGTCTCGACCGAAGAGCGCAGGCAAGCGGACGCTTCGATGGCCGAGCTGAAGGAGCTGGCTCGCACGGCCGGTGTTCATGTCCTCGACACGTTCATCCAGACGCGGACGAAGATCGATCCACGCTTCGTCATCGGCCGGGGGAAGCTCGAGGAGCTGAACCTCCGGGCGATGCAGTTGTTCGCGGACACGATCATCTTCGACCACGATATGACGCCGTCCCAGGCTCGGCACATCGCAGACCATACGAACCTGAAGGTGCTGGATCGCACCCAGCTCATCCTCGACATCTTCGCTCAGCACGCGCACACCGCCGAGGGCCGGCTGCAGGTCGAGCTCGCCCAGCTCAGGTACAGGCTGCCACGCCTGGCCCAACGGGACGAAGGTCTCTCCCGGCTCGCGGGCGGCATTGGCGGACGAGGTCCTGGCGAGACGAAGCTCGAGATCGATCGTCGCCGCGTGCGCGATCGCATCACGGTGCTCGAGAAGAGAATTGACGCGCTGAGCGCCGGTCGGCAGGTCCGCCGTCAGCAGCGGACGCGGCACGACGTGCCGGTCATCTCGATTGTCGGTTACACGAACGCGGGCAAGTCCACGCTCCTCAACCGCCTGACGAACTCGGACGTCGTGGCGGAGAACAAGCTGTTCGCCACGTTGGATCCGAGCAGCCGGAGGTTGCGCTTCCCACGCGATCGCGAGGTGATCATCACCGACACGGTGGGCTTCATCCGCGAGCTGCCCCGGACGCTGGTGAACGCCTTCCGCGCCACGCTCGAAGAGCTCACCGATGCCGACCTACTCCTCCATGTGGTGGATGCTTCGGATCCGGAGCATCCGCAGCAGATCGAGGCCGTCGAGCGCATCCTCAGGAGCCTCGGCCTGCACGAAATGCCGCGTCTGCTCGTCTACAACAAGAGCGAGCTCCTCGAAGGAGGCGTGGAGGGGTACGTGGCCCACGCCACCGCGCAGGCCCGGGATGGCATCCCCATCAGCGCGGAGACGGGAGAGGGGCTGACGGAGCTGCTTCACCGAGTCGAGGAGATGCTCTGGCGCGAGGGCAAGTCGCTCACTGCCAGCGGTATCTCAATCCAGGATGAGCCGCATCCTCATTGAGCAGCGGTCATCGCCAGGCCAGCCGAGGGGCCACTTCCTCCTGGCCGCTCACTCCACGAAGTCTTTGGACAGAGTCCGAGGACTGCTCTGTCCAAGAACGTCGTGGACACTGCGTCGTTTCCGCACGTAGCGCTGGAGGGGGCATGAGTCCGCCACGCTCGCTGCCCAGGACACTGTAGCGCGGACGTCGCGCCGTCCGTCTGAGCGAATAGGAGGGGCGTGCCTCGATGAGTTCGGACTCCATGTTGGCGAGCTCGGCGGCGAGCCCGACGAGGGCGGCCCAGGAGATGGCGCCCCGGTTGGCGAGGTGCCACACCCCCACCTCACGGTCCCACGTCGAACCTCAGCGCTTCGGGCGCCGGCTCCCCTTGCCTCGCCCCGTGCGCCCACCGTCGCTTTCGTCGCGCGTTGCCTCGAGCTCGTCAGGCATCCACGGCATGTCGAGGAGCTCCTGCAGCTCGAGCAGCGTGTCGGCGCGCAGGGCTCCGCGCCGGCCGCGGCCCACGACGAAGCGCACCGGCCGGTCGAACAACGGAAGCTCCTCCTCCACGAGCGTACGTGCGAGCTTCTCCGGCAGGTGGAGCCGTACCACTCCGACGGGCTGTCCCTCCTTGTCCTGCTCCACTTCGTAGTCCAGCTCCACCTCGCGGTCGCGGATGAACACCTCGCTCGGCAGCGAGAGCAGCGCCTCGCGTGTCTCGGGTGGGACCAGCGGGTCCAGGTCGAGCGTCAACGGGCGCTCGTGGAACTCGTCCATCGTGGTGACCCCCTCGAGCTGTGCCTCGTAGAGGGCGGTCAACTCCGGCACGCCGAGCTTCGCCGTGCGTCCGCCTGAGCGGCGCCACAGCTCGCGCACCTCGTCGATCTCCGGCTGATTGCGGCGCACCGCGGGGTGTTCCGCCTCGCCGCGCGCCATCGCCTCCGCGAGCGCGTGGCGTGCACGGTCGGCCAGCTCCGGACCCCACGCGCGGAGCACCTCAACCTCGCGCTCCAGCTCGAAGCCGGAGTACTCCACGCGCCAGTCGAGCACGAGCGACATGTGCCACGAGTCGTAGGTGAGCTCTGCATCGGTGCGGCGCGCGTACTGCCTCAGCACGTCGAGCGGGATGTGCGTGCCCTCGATGGACGCATGATGGGTACCGGAGCGGTCGGCGAAGTAGCGGAGCGTTCCCGCCACCGCGCCCCAGCTTCCACACACGCTTGTCTTGGCGACACGGGCCTGCTCGCCCGAGGCCGTCTGCTCGTCGATGACCAGGTCGAAGGGCATGAAACACGCGAGCAGGTCGGCGAAGCGGCGGTACACGGGGGCATCTGCGAACGGCAGGTGCTCGGGCAAGCGGGTGCCCACGCTCCGGTAGACGCTCGCCATCACCAGCGCCGCGTCCTCAATGGCCTTCACCAGCACGCCGCGTCGCTCGGCCCAGCGCTCCATCTTCTCCGCATGGAACAGGTGGCGCGTGAGTCCATACACCTCGCCCATGAAGCCCGCCTCGCGGTACGCGTCGGCGTAGAGGTTGTAGGCGGTGAGGTGGTCGCTCCCGGCGACCAGCACCCCTTCCAGGTCGCGCTCCTCGCGCGTCATGCGGTGGAGCGACTCGATGGCGCTGCACACGGCGAGGAAGGGGAGCAGTGCGTCCTCTCCGTTGATGATCAGCTCCGCCCACGCTCGCTCTACCGGGAGGGCCTCGACTGCGCGACCGTATGGCGAGAGCCGTCCCTGCGCGTCGATGATGTTGTGCTCCTGCAACTGTTGGAGCACGCGGCGGTAGGCGATGCGGTCGATCGGCACAGGAAGGTCCAGCTCATCGGCCCGCACGCCGAGGGCCGCGGCGGTGATGGCCACACGCTCCGGATCGCCGGCGAGCTGGAACTCGGGCTCCGTGGGCTGGAGGGCGAAGAAGTCGATGTTGCGATTGCTCAGGATGAAGACACGCCCGCCCTCGACGCGACCATGCACGCGCCCGGCCATCTGGAGCAACTCGTTGTTTCCGAGGTGGACGCGCGTGAGCACGTTGCGTCCGCGCTCGACGAAGTTGGCGAAGCGCGTGTCATCGATGATGAGGGTGTCGAGCCCCTGCACGTTGAGCGCACTCTGTCCCGCGGCCGTCATGGCGAGGACGTAGGGCCGGCTCGCTGTTCCCTCGAGGAACGGCCGGATGGCACGGATGGGCTCCCCGCCGTGGTAGTGCGCCGCGTGGAGGCTCGGACAGAGGGTGCGGACGTGCAGCGCTGCTTGTTCGACCGCTGCTCGCGTGGGGAGGAAGAGGCCCACCCCGCGTTGCTCCTTCTCCACGGAGAGGAGGAACGCCTCGTCGAGAAACGCGAGCGGTTGTCTGTCCACGACCACGGCGGTGGCCACCTTCTTTGGATCAAAGGCCTGGACCTCAAGCACGTCGGCGCTGTTCAGGTAGCGCGCGTAGAGCGCAGGGTCCACGGTGGCGGAGAGCCAGATGAAGCGACAGCCCACGCGCTTGCCGAGCGCAAGGCAGAGCTCGAGCTCCGCTGATGTCTGGTGGATTTCGTCGATGATGAGCGTGTCGTGCGGCAGGATGTCGCCGTTCTGGAACCAGCGCCGCGCGATGCCGGTCGTCACGATGATGACGTTCCAGGAAGGGGTGTCGGGAGTTGCCTCTCGCTCGCGGTTCACCACGCCGACTCGGAGCGGGGCTGAGCCACCCTGGCCAACGAGCTCCTCGGCGATGAGCCGGATCGCGAGCGTCTTTCCGGTTCCGGTACCGGCCACGATGCCGAAGCCCTTGCCTGCCCGCGCCAGCTCGCGCACCCGGGGGCCGTGATGCTTCTCGAGGTAGGTCTCGAGGTTCAGCCCAAGGGCGAGCTCGATGGTCTCGCACGCCGCGCGCGTGGGGGCGATGACGATGACGCGTCCTGTCGGCGGTTCGGCGGAGACGAAGGCGTCATGGTCGGGCGGCAGATAGCGGTCGGTCGGCGTGCGCACACCGGAGAATCACGCACGACGGAGGCCCGTGCGGAAGGGAAAGGACCGCCCTGAGTGGGTCTCCCGTCAACGATTGAGCAGGGTTGCGGCGGCCAGGCGCGGCCGCCGCGAGGAAGGCCTGACTAGAAGCGCAGACCCAGGGTCGCGACGACGTCGAAGAAGCCGCCGCTGGGGTTGTCGAGCTGCTCCGAGAGGTCCTCGTCCAGCAGCAGCCGATAGGTCGCCCGGGCTCCCGCGGTGAACTGATCCACGTTGAACTCGATGCCGGCGGCCAGCGGTACCTCGCCCACCAGGCCAGACTGGTAGCCCCCCAGCAGCGTGCCCTTCGCGAAGACGTACGAGCCCCCCACACCGGCGCCCACGAAGGGACGCACGGTCTCAAGGAAGGGCAGGGACAGCTTCACCAGGGCGGAGCCCCCATGGCGCGTCAGGGCCAGGTCGAACACGCCCGCCTGGCTGATGGGATTGTGTGCGCCCTCGTAGCCCAGCTCGAAGCCCAGGAAGCGCAGGGGCTGCAGGTTCACCGTCAGGCCCCAGCTCGGACCCGTCTTGGCGATGTCACCCAGGGTGCCCGTGTAGTTGCCTACGCCGCCGCGCAGGAAGACCTTCACCTTGCCGGTTGGCTCCGATTCCTGGGCGGCTGCCGTCCCCGCGGTGCCCAGCGCCGCTACGAGCCCCAGTACCGCCATCCCATGACGCGACATCTCATCCTCCCATGTGGTGTGAGTGTGCGCAGGCTATAGCCATCGCTCCCCCTCGGCGCATCCTTCCTGACTCGAATGTCGCGTGCGGGTGTCGCGTACCGGCGTTCCCGCGCTCCCACACGAGCGTGGCCAGGTGTCAGCGGGGTGGGTAGGTTCGTGGCCGACCCACGGGCTCCGCGCCTGGTGCGCTGGGCCCCTTCGAGCGAGGCTCACATGGAGCATCACTACGCGGAGTTCAACGGCATCCGCATGCACTATGTCACCCACGGCACCGGCAAGCCCTTGGTGCTGCTGCACGGCTTCCCCGAGTACTGGGGCGTGTGGAGAGGGCTCATGCGAGAGCTGGAGCGGGAGTACCAGCTCATTGCCCCGGACCTGCGCGGCTACAACCTCACCTCCAGGCCGCAGGGGGTGGAGCATTACCGCATTCAGCACCTGGTGGCGGACGTGCGTGGGCTGGCGGACCACCTGGGGCTCAAGCAGTTCAACCTCCTGGTCCAGGACTGGGGGGGCCTCGTGGGCTGGAACTTCTTGCTGCGCCACCCCGAGCGGGTGGAGCGCTTCATGACCATTGACATCACGCACCCGGCGCTCTTCCTCCGGGATCTGCGCACCAACCCCCAACAGCAGCAGGCCAGCCAATACATGCTGCGCTTCCGCCAGGAGGGAGCGGCGGAGGCCTACTTCCATGCGGATGACTTCGCTGCGGGGCGGCAGAACGTCTTCGAGGATGCCCGGAAGCACGGGGCCCAATTGACGCAAGAGGAGGAGAAGGAGTGGCTGGAGGTGTGGAAGCAGCCGGGGGCGGTCACCGCCGGCTTGAATTACTACCGGGCGACGGAACTGGGACCGCCCGATGGCAAGGGTCATCCGGGTGGCGGCAACATGTTGGATGACCTGCGGCCCGAGCAGCTCCTCGTGCGCACGCCGGTGCTTGTGATGTGGGCGGAGAAGGATCCCGCGCTGCTGCAGAGCGGTCTGGAGGGAATCGAGCAGTATGTACCGAACCTCACCATCCGCCGCGTGCCGGATGCGACGCACTGGCTCTCGCTGGAGAAGCCCGCCGTGGTGGCCCAGCACGTGCGCGAGTTCCTCGCTCGTTAATCTCTCTCACTGAGAGCAAGCGACCCGGCGGCGTCTCCGGGCTGCATCACGGCTTCCTTGCGAGCCCTCTAGCCCGTGCGCAATTACGGCGCGGGTAGTGAGGGGGCGTAACAATGTCAGTGAAGAAGGTGTGGGGGAAGTGGGCGCGTGTAGGCTTGCTCGTGAGCGCGGGGCTGTACACGGGGTGTCATTCGGTAGACGAAGCGGATTCGGAGGTCGCGAGGCCCGAGCCGTTGCCTCCGGGGGATGTTTCCCCCGAGACACCCGGTGAGCCCGGCTCTATCTCTGACTCAGGAGGGGAGGGTGCTCCGCCGGACGCGCCTCCCGCCGAGCCAGAGCCGGACACCGGGACAGGTGGAGGCACACAGCCGCCTCTGACGGAATCCGATTCACGCAGAGCCTGGCTGCGTGCCTCGTTCTACGCGGGCGTGGCACCACGAGGGCTCGCGGTGGGCGACTTCAACGGCGATGGCTCGCCCGATGTGGCCGTCAACGCGGCGGGGCGCAACTTCACCAGCCGGTATGTGAGTGGTACGGGTGAGTTCCTCCTGCTGCTCAACGACGGAAGCGGTGGACTCGGGACGGTGTCGGCGCGGCGGATCCTCAGCCGAGGCAGCCGCATCGCGGCCGGTGATGCGGAGGGTGATGGTGACCTGGACGTGCTGGTAGGGACCCGCCAGGGGGCGAGGCTGTGGGTTGGGAACGGGAATGGCACCTTCTCGGAGCAGGCCGTCACCGTGGGCAATGGCCTCGTCTCCAGCCTGGGCTTCTGGAGTGGAAGCTCGGGTGCTCCCCTCGTGTGGGCCCTGGGGAACTACTCGCGGGATGATGGGACGGGCACCGAGGCCGGGTTCGGTTTGTCGCGTCACCTTGGAGACGGCCGCTTCGAGTCCACCTCCCTCCTTCACGAGAGCGGAAGTCAGCTGATTGGCTTGCTTCAGAACTCGCTGGTGGCCGCGGTCGCTGACTACAACGAGGATGGCTTCGCGGATGTCGTGTTCGACGACTCGATGAGCCGGGGAGGACAGACCGCGCATGTCTTCTTCGGAGACAGTACGGGCCGGGTCCGTGCTGGGGCGGTCCTACCCTGGACTGGGGTCAACCGCCTGTACACCGCGGACTTCAACCGTGACGGGCACGCGGATCTTCTCACAGCGGACACCCACTTCGTCCGGGTGTACCTGGGCAATGGTCAGGGGGCCTTCTCCGAGGCCTCCTCGGTGGAGATCGCGCAGGAGGTGAGTGACGTCGCCGTGGTGGACCTCGGCTCCGACAACCTCCCCGATGTGGTGGCCCTGCACGGCGCAGCGGGGACGGTGTCGCTCCTGCGCGGCGCTGGCGAAGGAAAGCTCGCACCGCACAGCCAACTGGCGGTGGGTCGGGATCCGAGTGCCGCCGCCACCGCCGACCTGGATGGGAACGGGACGCCCGAGCTCCTGATCGCAGAGGCAGACGACAACGCCGTGTCCGTGTATGCCATCCCCACCGAGCCCGTCCAGGAGCCGCCTGTCTCCTCCTGGTGCCCGCTGGATTCTGTTCCAACGGACGCCTCGGTCCCCTCGTCCGTGTCCCCGCTGGCGGAGGTGGACACGGGGGGAGCCATCTCGATGGCGGCCGTGGGGGACTTCGATGGAGACGGGCGGAGGGATCTCGCGCTCGCGTTGCCAACACTGGGAGCGCGGCTGGTATTGAACCCAGGGGACGGAACGTTCACGACCTGGGACGTCCTCAAGGATTATCCAGTGTCCATGCTCACCGCGGGCGACTTCGACGGCGATGGTCGGAGTGATCTCGCGGGCGCCCTGTACAACGGGAGCGACCATGACGTGACCGTCGTGTGGAACGATGTGGCGGCTCCCTTCGAGAACAGAGTGTCACTCGGTGTTGCGTACGGCGCCGGCGGGGTACTGGCCGCGGACTTCAACCGCGACGGACTCGTGGACCTGGCTGCCTCGTTCCCGGGGTTCTGCATCGGGCGGGCGGAACGCTTCACCAACCTGGGCAACGGCACGTTCAGCGCGGTCCGCCTGAAGGATTACAACTACGAACCGGATGACTCCTGTCCATCGATTGGCGCGCCACTCGCCGGGGACTTCAATGGGGACGGCACGTTGGATCTCATCCACACGACGCTGGGGATCAATCTCAACCCCACCTCCGCGGATGGGAGCTCGCTGCCCGGATATGGGTTCGTGGGCAGGGGCTTGTTCCTCGGGATCTCGGATGTGAATGGCGATGGGCGGGTGGATCTGGTGCAACAGGTTGCGAACAATGGCGGTGTGCGCCTGTTCCTGGGTGATGGGCGTGGGTCATTGCTGGCGCCCGTCCAGTGTCCGCTGGCCGCGGGGCGCAAGACGATCGCGCTGGAGGACCTGAATGCCGATGGGCTCACGGATGTCGCGAGCACGTCTGCCGATGGGACCGGGCTGTGGGTTGCGCTCGGGAAGGGTCAGGGCGGATGGAATCCGCCGCGGAGCTACGTGCCGGGAGCCCAGGTCGAGTGGGTGAAGCCCGTGGACCTGGTGGGAGATAAGCGACCCGAGCTCCTCATCCTGCTGCGCTCGGGCCGGCTGCTGGTGTTCCCCACTCCCGCGAATTGAATCAGACCACGACACGCGCCAGGAAGGGGGCCGTGCGACTCGCTGACGAGGCCGCGACCTCCGCGGGAGTCCCGGATGCAACCACGCGGCCCCCTTCATCCCCGGCACCTGGGCCCATGTCGATCACCCAGTCACTCGCCGCGATGACGCGCATGTCGTGCTCGACGAGGATGACGGTGTTGCCCAACTCGACCAGCCCCTCGAGTTGGGCCATGAGCTTGTCCACGTCGGCGGGGTGAAGTCCCGTGGTGGGCTCGTCCAGGACGTAGAGCGTGTGGCCGCGCTGCACCCGTTGCAGCTCGGTCGCGAGCTTGATTCGCTGGGCCTCGCCGCCGGAGAGCTCGGTCGCGGGCTGGCCCAGCCGCAGGTAGCCCAGGCCGACTTCCTTCAAAACACTCAGAGAGCGAAGCACCTGCGGCTCCTCCGCGAAGAACGCATGGGCCGCGTCGACGGTCATGCCCAGCACCTCGGCGATGTTCTTCCCGCGGTACTGCACTTCGAGGGTCTTCGCGTTGTAGCGGGCGCCGTGACACGTGGGGCACGGTGCATAGACGCTCGGCAGGAAGAGCAGCTCGACGCTCACGAAGCCCTCGCCTTCGCAGGTCTCGCAGCGCCCCTTGGCCACGTTGAACGAGAAGCGACCGACATCGAAGCGGCGGGCGCGAGCTTCCTTCGTCGCGGCGAAGAGCTTGCGGACGTTGTCGAAGAGTCCCGTGTAGGTCGCCAGGTTGGAGCGGGGTGTGCGACCGATTGGCTTCTGATCGACTCGCACCAGCCGCTTGATGCCTTCCATCCCCTCGGCGATCCGGCCTCCCGTGGTGAGCACGACGGAGCGCTCCAGCTCCTCGCCTTCCTCCTCATCCGAGGGGAGCTCATGCCCGAGCTGCTCGGCGACCAGCTCCACCAGGACCTGACTCACCAGGCTCGACTTCCCCGAGCCGGACACGCCCGTCACCGTGGTGAAGACGCCCAGCGGGAAGCTGACATCCAGGCCGTGCAGGTTGTTGCGGGTGACGCCCTCGAGGCGGAGCCAACCCTTGGGCGAGCGGGGCGTGCGGCGCCGCGAGGCTTCGGCCTCGAAGAGGTAGCGCCGCGTCTGGGACGCCTCCACGGCTCCGAGCCCCTCGAGTGGGCCGCTGTAGAGGATCTGCCCGCCCTTCTCGCCCGCGGCCGGTCCGACGTCGACCACCCAGTCCGCGTGCCGGATGACTTCCACCTCATGCTCCACCACGAACAGCGAATTTCCCGAGCCCTTCAGCTGGTCGAGCGCCTTCAGCAGCGCCTCGGTGTCCGCCGGATGGAGCCCCGCGGAGGGCTCGTCGAGCACGTACACCACGCCGAACAGGTTGGAGCGCACCTGGGTGGCCAGCCGCAGCCGCTGGAGCTCGCCGGGCGAGAGGGTAGGGGTGCTGCGCTCGAGCGAGAGGTAGCCGAGGCCCAGCTCGGTGAGGACCTGGATGCGCGCCAGCAGATCCTTGGCGATTCGCTCGGCGACCAATGCCTTCTCCGGGTGTTCCCGCGCGAGCTTTGCTGCACCGGGTGCCGACCCGTTCGCGGAGGGCCGCAAGATGTCGGCGACGCGCTTCAGCGGCAGCCTGGAGAGCTCGCCAATGTCGAGGCCCGCGAAGGTGACGGACAGGGACTCGCGCCGCAGCCGCTTGCCCTGGCACAGGCGGCATTCACCGCTCACCATGTACTGCGACACGCGCTTCTTCATCAGCGCGCTCTGGGTCGTGGCGAAGGTCTGCAGCACGTAGCGCCTGGCGCTCGTGAACGTCCCCATGTAGCTGGGGGGCTCTTTGCGCTTGAGCGCACGACGCGTCTCCGCCGGAGTGAAGCCCGCGTAGACGGGGACGGTGGGCTGCTCGTCCGTGAAGAGGATCCACTCCCGATCCTTCTGGGGGAGGTCACGCCAGGGGCGGTCAACGTCGTAGCCGAGCGTCACCAGGATGTCGCGCAGGTTCTGGCCGTGCCAGGCGGGAGGCCACGCCGCGACTGCTCGCTCGCGGATGGTCAGCGAGTCATCCGGCACCATCGAGCGCTCGGTCACCTCATAGACGCGGCCCAGTCCATGGCAGTTGGGACAAGCCCCTGCCGGGGTGTTGGGCGAGAACGCATCCGAGTCGAGGTGTGGCTGGTGGGGCGGGTAGGTCCCCGCGCGCGAGTACAGCAGGCGCAGGGAGTTCGCGATCGTGGTCACGCTGCCCACGGACGAGCGGGTCGTGGGGGCGCCGCGGTGCTGCTGGAGGGCCACTGCCGGGGGCAGACCGTCGATCGAATCCACCTCAGGGACGCCCGCCTGGTCGATCAGCCGCCTGGCGTACGGGGCTACGGATTCGAAGTACCGCCGCTGGGCCTCCGCGTAGAGCGTGCCGAAGGCCAGCGAGGATTTGCCCGAGCCGGAGACCCCCGTGAAGACGACCAATGCGTCACGTGGAAGCTCGACGTCCACGTTCTTCAGGTTGTGCTCACGGGCACCACGTACCCGGACGAACCCGGTCCTCGTGTCGCCTGAAGTGTCTGGAGGGGGATGACCGCGGAGTTTGGGGATTCGCACCACGCAGCCGGCCATAATACGGGGGGCGTTCGGAGTCGAGCATCCCTTATGCTTCTCGCGCCCCCCTCTATTCAGAGGCGGCTAGTAGGACGACTTCGACACCATGTTCTGATTGGTGACCGCGTTCCCCGTGCCGTTGATGATGTGGTTGATCGCCGCTCCCGCGGTATTGCCGAGGAACACGGTGATAATGACTTGAGTCGTCCGGCTTCATGACCGGAGGCGCTCGCGGCTGGTGACAGCAGTCATCACGTGGAGACTGCTGTCACCGGATTGTGACCTGCGCGCGCTTCAACCCGCCTTCAGCAACTCGCTGAGGATGTCTCGGCTCCGGGTCCACAGGAGCGAGCCGCCTTCGTCAGCAAAGGCGTGCAAGGTCGCATGGGGGAAGCGCGAGCTCAGGGTCGCTCCAAAGTCCGGGGAGTGGACGGTGCTCGTGTCGCGCTTCCCGTACCAGAGGCTCACGGGCACGGTGATGGCCTCGGGCTGCATGGGCCATCGGCTCATGGCCAGGGTGAGGTCGCGGACGTATCCACCGGGGCCTTGCGCGAAGCCTTCGGCCAGGGACTGCCGGTACGCGGTGGCGAACGCGGGTTCGTTGTAGATGGCACGATCCTCTGGCGCGCTCATGCCGATGATGAGCGCCCACAGCCCTTCCGCGTCCACGCGTGCAGCGAACGCGGCTTCGAAGCCCGCCCGGTCCTTTTCGATCGCCGCGACCAGTCCGGCGACGTCTGGATGAAGCAACTGCCTTGTCGGTGGGTACGCGAGCTCATCCTGCCCGGAGACGATGGCAACTGCCGAGACGATGTTCGCGCCGGCGAGGGTGATGGCGAAGGGGGCGCCCTGGGAGAATCCAATGACGGGTGGTCGCTTGATTCCTTCGGAGCGCAGCACCGCCTCGACATCCCGGGCGTAGCTCTCGAGGCTCTTGTTCGGGTCCGGCGCCGACCTGCCGAGCCCCGGGCGATCGATGCAGATCAGCCGCACGCCCAGCTCACGGAGGGCGTCCGCGCCGAAGCCAAAGGAGCTGGTCATGCCCGCGCCAGTGCAGAAGAGAACCGGAGTCCCTTGCGCGGAACCCCACTCAGACCATCCCACGCGCCTTCCCTCCTCGCGATCGATGGAGCGGATGCGGTCCGGAGCAGCGAGTTGAAGCGTCATCCGTCCAGACTCAGAAAAGAGGGAGGGGGCGTCAAGCGCCAACGGAGCAGATTCACGATCACTGCTTACGCGGTGAACCGAGCATTCCCAGGCGTGTTTCTCGAACCTTGGTAATGCTGCCCATGACGATCTTGCGAACCAGGAAGATTTGGCCTTTTACTCGCGGCCCCGCCCTTCCTCGCCCAGAGCCCGCTCGCCACATGTCTGCCATGTTCCCCACGAGAGTTGTCCCCCTCGTCGTTCTCCTCTCTCTTTCCGCGCACGCGGCGGGGGAGTCGGCCGGAGCCGTCGACTTCAAGAACACGATCAGCATGCTCAGCCGCCTCTTCAGGCAGGGCGAGTACGAGCAGGCCGTGGATGTCATCGAGGTCGTGCGTCAACGTCCGTTGGGCACGTCTGAGCTGGTGACCCTGTCCCTCTACGAGGGCATCCTCTTGTATGAATGGGGCAAGCACGAGGAGGCTGGAGATGCCTTCCAGATGGCGCTCATGCTCCGGCTGGATGCGAAGCTTCCCGAGCCGGTTTCACCCAAGATCGAGAATCTCTTCGAGGCCAGCCGGCGAGCGGTCCAGAAGGAGCTGGAAGACCCGCCTCCGGTGGAGGCCACTCCGGGGAGCGCCTCGCCGGACTGCCCCTCCGCACGCATTGCGGCCAAGGGCAGGACCTTGAAGGCACAGCAGTTGTGGAGGTTGGCCTCCATGGAACAGATGTTGTGCAAGCGAGGGCTCCGCAAGGAACCGGTCACCAGCGCCTTGGCGGCATTGAAGACCCAGGCCACGGAAGCGGCCACTCCCACCGAGTGGGTGCGCTTCAGTCAGGACATCGAACGGTTCGCCCAACAGTTCCGCGTCTACCCGTCCTTCGAAGACTGGCTCAAGGCGAAATCCGCCGTGCCTGAAGAGCTCTGGGAGCTCGGGGACGAGGATCAGGATGTGCCGCTGCCCGAAGGCCCTGCCGTGTCCGCCACCAAAGCACAGTCCGAGGAGGAGCCGACGAATCTGTTCGGGTGCCGGACGGTCGTCGCCGCTGGATGCGAACGGCTCATGATGCGACTGGTTCCCCTCCAGACTCAGACCGACAGCATGGAGGCCGCGAAGAAGGGCACGGCGAAAAAGGAGCTGCTCCGCCTGGGTCAGAAGATCCGCGAGGCTCGCTCGAGCGAGACTTTGGCGGAGGCCTCACGAGAGATCGACGCCTGGCAGGCGAAGTGGAAGTGAACCTCGCGCCGACGCTGCTCACTCCTCGCTCAGGTCGAGTTTGAGGGTGGTGCTCTTCCCGGCTTTGATGTCGATGTCGCGCTGTACCGTCTTGGCGAGCTTCTCGTTGACGAGCTTCAGGGTGTGGCGCCCCGCGGTCAACTTCAAGGGCTTCATGGGCGTGGTTCCCCACTTCTTGCCATCCACGAAGACGGTGGCATAGGGGAAGATGCGTAGCACCAGGGTTCCCTCGAGCGTGACGGTGGGCGCAGCGGGAGCGGGGGTTTTCTGACTCTGGGGTTGCGCGGGAGCCGGAGTCGGTGCGGGGGCCGTGACGGGGGGCGCGGAAGCAACCGCGTTCCCTGCGTCCGGCACACCTGCGTCGTGCTGCACACCCGCCACAGAGGGCGGCGAGAGGTCGGGCTCGGATGGCTCGGCGACGGCCTGCTCCGGCGAGACGGACTCTGTTTCGGCGACGAGAGCAGGCTTCGGCCAGAAACCCAATTGCCAGGACACTCCGACGCCACACGTGGCGAGCAGCAGGGCAGCAACCACCCAGAGGAGAGGCTTCTGCGTCGACTGGGGCACCTGCACCGACTGAGGCTTCTGCGCGGACTGAACGGGACGCCACACGGCCGGAGCCTCCGTGACCAGTCCCGGCTCCTGCTCCTGGGTGTCCACGTCGGAGGAGGGCGGGGGAGGGGTGGACTGGGACGGCCGTGGGGGCCGGAGCTGAGCCGTCATCAACTCGCGAGGCTGGGGCGGAGGTGTGGCCTCGCGGCGCCGGGGCGGAGGTGTGACGAGGGCTCTAGGCTCTTCCTCTTTCGGAGGTTGGGGCCCGCGATGATTCGCTGTCACCACCTCGTTCGAGGGCGAGGAGGTGCGTTTCCTGACGAGGTGCGGTGGCTCGGGGGGCGGAGTGAGCGCCGGCCGAGGGGGCGAGAGCGTCGGAACAGGGGCCGGCGTCAGGGCAGGGAAATCTGTCTTCGAGACAGTCTGGTTGATGAACTGGGCCACCTGCTGCGCCGTCACGGGCCTGCCGACCGAGACGATGTATGCCTCCAGGTCGGCCTGGAATGCATGACAGTCTGCGTAACGTTGCTCGCGCTCCTTGGAGAGCGCCTTGCTGAGGATGCGCCGCAGCGGCTGGGGCAGATCCGGACGGACTCGGGCCGCTGGGATGGGCGGCTCGTAGATGATGGCCTGCATCAGCCCGGCCTCTGAATCCGAGGCGTAGGGCCGCTGGCCCGTGAGCAACTCGTAGAGCACCACCCCGAGGGCATACACGTCCGCGCGCCGATCCAGCGGTTTCGCACGCAACTGCTCGGGCGGCATGTACGCGATCTTGCCCTTGATGACGCCGCTTTCCGTCTTGTGGCTCTGCCCGGCTGCCTTGGCGATGCCGAAGTCCACCACCTTCACCGCACCCTGGCGGGACAGGAGGATGTTGTCCGGGCTGACGTCGCGGTGGATGAGGCCCTGCTGCTCGCCGGTGTCGGGATCGACGAAGTCATGAGCGAAGGCGAGCCCTTCGCAGGCGTGGGAGATGAGCCGGGCGCACAGGGTGGGGGGCAGGGAGACGCCCTGGGTCGCTGCGCGCTTGATGACCTGGCGCAGACTGGGCCCGTCGATGTACTCCATGGCCAGGAAGTACGCGCCGTCCGCCTCGCCGAAATCGAAGATCTGCGCGATGTTCGGGTGCGTGAGTCGGGCGGCGAGCTTGGCCTCGGACAGGAACATCTGGACGAAGGCGGGCTCTTCGGCCAGCTCGGGAAGGATGCGCTTGACGACCAGGGTCTTCTCGAAGCCCATGGGCCCGGCGGCCTTGGCGAGGAAGACCTCGGCCATGCCGCCCGCGGCGAGCTTGCGCACCAATTGGTATTTACCCACCTGTTGCTGCGTCACGAGCCAACTCTCTCTTCTCAGCGAATCCGGCGGTCCTACCCCAAGCACTCACGGGGAAGACCCCTCACGCGCGGTGGGCGCTTGGATAT
Organism: Archangium minus; assembly: GCF_044360475.1. Taxonomy (NCBI): domain Bacteria; kingdom Pseudomonadati; phylum Myxococcota; class Myxococcia; order Myxococcales; family Archangiaceae; genus Archangium; species Archangium minus. Next base: position 8,969,786 of record NZ_CP043494.1, on the reverse strand, counting down.
CAGGTAGCGTTCGACTTGTCGTCACCCCGGAAGGAGGATCTCAGGTGAGGAATCCGCCACGGGAAGGGCCGCCTCGGACGAGGCCTCTGTCAAGGGGATGCTGAAGGAGAACGTCGAGCCCGTCCCCGGGGTGCTCACCAGCCAGATGTGGCCCCCATGGGCCTCAATGATCTGCCGGCTCAGTCGCAGCCCCAGCCCCACCACTCCCGAGTAGCCCGGTGCTCCTGGAGGGAGCGGCTCGTAGAGGGGCTCGAAGACATGGGGCTGGCGCTCCGGTGGGATGCCGGGCCCGTGGTCGTGCACGGAGACCACCGCCTCGCTTCCCTGTCTTCGGGCCTTGAGCTTGATGGCGCTGCCAGGGCGTGAGTACCGGAGGGCGTTCTCCAGCAGGTGGGACACCACCTCTCCCATGAGATAGCGGTCGGCATGGACGATGAGCGGTCCAGAGACGTCGACGCGAATGGGGTTCTCCGTGGTCTGCTCGGCTTTCTCTACTCGCTCCCGAATCAAGGCGTGGAGGTCGAAAGGCTTGCGCTCCAGCTTCGGCTCGCTGGGAGCCATCTTCACGGTCGCGAACAGGTGCTCCACCAGCCGGGTAATCCGTCGGGTGTTGCGTGAGATGGCGGTGAGTCCTTTGCGTTGGCGGGGCGTGAGCTCCTCCTTGTCGAGCAATATCTCCGCCCATGTCTGGATGGTGGTGACGGGAGTCTTGAGCTCGTGGGCCGCGGCCGCCATGAACTCCTCGCGCAGCCGCAAGGCCTCTCGTACCTGTTGGAACAGGCGTGCTTTCTCAATGGCCACGGCGAACAACTGGCCCAGGGTGGAGTGGAACTCCAGCTCGCGTGCGGAGAAGGTGCGGGGGGCCTCGGTGCCGTAGGTCATCACGCCTACCAGTCGCCCGCGAGAGCGCAGCGGAAATGCTGCCACTCCACGCAACCCCTCTTCCGCCCAGATGCTGCTGGCCGTGGGCTGCCCTTTCGCCAGGACATCCTCGACGACCTGGATGAGCTCGGTCCGGGCCGCTTGCGCCGTGAGTACGGGCGCATCGAAGGAGAGGTGTCGCAGGCGCTCGTCCTTCGCGAGGCGGTGGGCGGCGAGCAGGGTGAGCTCCCGGTGTTCCGGATCTGCCAACCAGAGTCCGACGGCATCGGCGCGCAGGCTATGGCGGCTCTGCTCGATGACCACTTCGGCGATCCGCTCGAGCTCCACCTCGCTGACCAGGGCCTGGCCAACCCGGGCCAGCGCCAGCTCCTGATCGAGCAGCCGCGCCAGCTCGTCCTCCACCCGCTTGTGCTCGGTGATGTCCTGCACCGTTCCCAGGATGCGCACCGGGTGACCCTCTTCGTCCTGGTGGACCTCGACCTCGTGGTGAACGATGCGCTCGGTTCCGTCCGGGCGGAGGATGCGATGATCGAGGCTGAAGGGTTCGAGGTTGACCCGTGCTGCCTCCAACGCTTTCTCGAGCCCCTGCCGCTCTTGGGGCGGAACGAAGGAGAGGAGCGTCTCGCAGGTGAGCGTACGCGATTGGGGCGCGAGGCCCAGGATGCGATAGACCTCATCCGACCCGTGGAATTGTTGGCTCACCAGATCCCAGTCCCAGTTGCCGAGGTGTGCGATGCGCTGCGCCTGGGCGAGGCTCTCCTCGCTCCTGCGGAGGGCCAGCTCCTCCTGCCGGTGCCGGGTGATGTCTCGGAAGACAACTTCCCCGAGAATGACTTGCCCGGAGGCATCTCTGACAGGGGCACCATTGATGCTGAGCAAGAGCTGTTTGCCATCCGAGCGGCGGAAGAGCATCTCCACGTCGGTGAAGGATTCTCCCTTCAGCGCACGCATGAGCGGTGTTTCCTCCAGCGACATCGGGCGTCCGTCTGGGTGCCGGATGTCATTGCGCTGAAGGCTATCGGAGATGGAGGTTTCTTCGAGAGCGGCGTGACTTTTGAATCCAAGCATCCGGAAGCCCGCGGGGTTGGTGCCAACAAACCGCCCTTCCGGGTTGGCGACGAGGATGGCATCCGGCACGCTGGCGATGATGGCCGAGAGCTCGAGGGCCTGGCGCTCGGCCTCCTTGTGCAGGGTGTTCACCTCTGTCTCACGCCGCGCGACCTCGGCCGCCATCGTGTTGAAGGCCTTGCCCAGCTCCTCCAACTCATCCCCCGTTTTGATGTGCACGCGCGCCTCCCGCTCACCTCGTCCCAGCGCCTGGGCGGCCGCCCGGAGTTGGCGCACCGGGCGGGCATAGAAGCGGGTCAACCCGAAGGCCAGGAGGAGGCTCAGCAAGAGGATGCCCGCGAAGACAGCGAGCTTGATGCGCATCATTTCGTAGACGGGGGCCAGGGCGAGAGCGCGTTCAACCGATACCCCCACGGCCCACGGGTACTTGGTGACCGGGGCGAAGGCCCCCAGGTGCTCGTCTTCCAGGAAGGGGCTTGTGAACTGGGGCAGCCGCGCGGGGATGCCATTCAGCGCCTTTTGGACGGCATCGAAGCGGAGGTAGGCGCCGCTCTGTCGGTAGGGCAGGTAGGCCGCGCCCGTGTGGAAGGCCAGCCTGCGGCTTGGATCGACCAGGAGGATGATCTGTCGCTGCTGGGTGCGGGCATCCAGGAAGCGATCGGCGAGCTGCTCGGCTCGGAGCTGGATGGTGACAACTCCGGTGGGTCGTCCTTCCTCGTCACGAATGGGAACGCTGGCAATCAACCCCGCACGATGGGTTCGCTCCAACTCGTGCACATTGGAGATGACGGGTGCATTGCTCGCCATCACCTGCTGGAAGAACTGGCGGTCACGGATGTTGAGGCCGGGGTCGGCGAAGCCGGATTGGCCTCCCCATCCCCGTTGCTGGCCACGGGCGTCGTAGACGCCAATGGATTGATAGAGCGGACTGCGTTCGACCACCTTCTTCAGGTGCGGGTTCAGCACACGGGAGTCCAGGGTCAGGAGCCGCGGGTCCTGCGCCACGGCCCAACCGAGCCCAACGGCGCCATCGAAGACCTCGGCGACCTGTACGGCGACGGACTGGGCTGTCATCGCCTGCGCATCCAAGATGTACTCCTGGGTCCGCCGCAGGTCGGAGAGGAAGCCAGCAATCAGCAGTCCCAGGACCGGTAGGAGGACGAGGATGAAGGCGACGAGCAACTTGGCGTGGAAGTGCAGACGCGGCAGGGTCGCGCGGGAGTGCATACGGGTTCATCGCCTCATCGGAGTCCCGGTCGGGATGTCACGGGGAGCTCCCACTGAAGAAGGAGCCGTGGAGCCATTTTCGTGATGGGGAAAGCACTCCTCATGCGCGCACCGGAATTGTCTTCAACCGCTGTCTTGCAAGTCGCTCGAAGGTGTAGGCGCCCTGCTCACGCGCGATAGCGAGCGCGGACTTGAAGCTGGCCTCGGCCTCCTGCTCGTGTCCGAGCGCACGCAGACCCTCGCCCCGCAGCCGGTGCAGCGCCGAGGCGTAGAAGCGCTCCTCTCCCAGGTGAGCGAGGGCTCGATCCACCACTTCCAGCGCCTGCTGGGGCTGGCGCTGCCACAAGTAGAGCTCCGCCAACATGCCGCAGTGGTGGCTCTGGGAGGACTGGATGCCGGACGTCCGCCATTGCTCGAGCCCCTGTCGCATGAGCGCCAGCCCTTGGGGTGCCCAGCCCAGCCCAGCCAGGGCCCAGCCGCGCAGGAGTGCTGCCCCGCTCCGCCACATCCGGAAGTGGTGCTCGCTCGAGAGCGCCATGCAGCGCTCCGCGAGCTCCAGGGTGCTGACGACATCCCCCCAGTACTGGCTGCCCAGCGCCACGAAGTGGAGGGCGAAGGCAGAGGTGTGCAGGTGCCCAATCCGTCCGGCCAGTGCCAGCGCCTCCTGGCCCCAGGTGCGGGCCAGCTCCAAATCCCCACTCCAGGAGAGGATGAGGGAGCCGTAGGCCAGTGCCTTCACCCGCGGCTCCACCCAGTGTCGGAGCGCCAGGCGCCGGTGCTCGTCCAGGGTGAAGTGCGAGCACTCCAACGCAAGCTCCGCGTGCTCTCGCGCGGCACGGCCCTGCCCGCGGGTGAAGGCCACCATGGACATCATCCCGTGTCCCAGGGCGAGCAGCTCCCGGTTCTCTTGCTGCTGGCCCTGAGCCACCAGGCGCTCCGCCAACTCCCGGGCGGGCGACAGCTCGCTACGCGCAAGGTAGAAGGAGAAGGCCCCCCAGTAGGACAGCTCCAGTCGAGGCAGCTCGTTCCCTACCGCGTCAAGCAGCGAGCGCGCACGCGCGAAGGTCCGCTCCGCTTCGGCTGATTGATAGCCTCGCGCCTGCACCAGGGGAATGCCCAGCGTCAGCAGGAGACGCAGCTCCTCGCCCTGGCGTTGGCTTGCATCCGGAAGGGTTTGTAACAGCTTGAGCGCTCGTGTGAGGTGTTCAATCGCCTCCTCGTTGGCCGAGCGCTGACTGGCATGTGCACCGGCGCGAGCCCACCAGAGGAGGGCCCGAGCGGGCTGCGCTGCTTCCGTGTAGTGGTGGGCCAGCAACTCCGGATGTGATTCCACCAGCTCGGGGAAGGACTCCTCCAGCACTGCGGCAATGCGCTGGTGGTACTCGCGCCGGGTGCTGCGCAGCAGCGACTGACAGGCCGCCTCCTGGATAAGGGCGTGTCGGAACCGGTACTCCGCTGGTCCCGCACTCGAGCCCGCCTGCTCCAGGATGCCCGCGGAGACCAGTCCCTCCAGGTCGCGACTCCTCGCGGCTTCGGACTGCCGCGTGAGGGCCGCTACCAGGGCACTCGAGAAGCTTCGTCCCATCACGGAGCAGAGCTGTGCCAGCATCTTCTGCCGTGGCGGCAGTGTGTCCAGGCGTGCGAGCAGCAGCTCGTGCAGGCTCAGGGGAATGGAGGAGGACGTCTCTCCGGCGGCCTGCCGCTCCAACAGCATGCGCGTCAGCTCTTCCGCGAAGAGTGGAACCCCCTCCGTCCGCTTCACGAGCTGCCGCATGACGTTCGAGGTCAGGGGCCGGCCTCGGACCATCTCCTGCACCAACACCTGGGTCTGCTTCTCGGACAGCCGCTCCAGGGAGATGACGTGGAGGCCGGGCCACCGCGGCGCGGCATCACGTGGCTCGGCGCGGGTGCTGAGCAGCAGCAACACCCGAGACTGCTTCACCGACTCGTGCAGCCGAGCCAGGAGCTCCAGGGTGGAAGGGTCTGCCCAGTGCAGATCCTCCACGACGAGCAGCACCGGACGCTTATGCGCCAGACTTCGCAGCAGGATGGCCAGGGCCTCGAACACCAGTGACTTCTGCCGCTCCGGAGTGAGCTGGGTGGAGGGAAGCGTCTCCATGGCGGGCAGGGAGAGGAGCGAGACGAGCGCCTGCAGGTGCTCGACCGAGAGGCCGAGTGCGACCAGCCGAGACTCCAGCCCTCTCGGAGAGGCAAGGGCGGCGTCTTCCTGGCGTGAGTCCTCGAGCAGGCGCTGGAGCAGGGCGATGACGGGGTACAGCGCGCTGGAGGAGAACGGAGCACTGCACTGGGCATTCAGGCGACAGTCCGCCTCGGAGGCCACCCGCTCTCGCACCTCGTAGATGAGGCGGGACTTCCCCAGACCCGCCTCGCCGCGGAGGAGGACGGCGGTGCCCTGTCCCTGCCGGGCCCGCGCCCACAGGCTGAGCACCTCCTGCAGCTCTCGCTCTCGTCCGACCAGCGGTGTCAGCCCGAGGGTCGCGCGTGTCTGCTCGAAGCGGGACCTGGCCTCGTGCTCGCTCAACGCTTGAAACACTCGCAGCGGACGGGTGGCGGATGTCCCCGTGGGGCGCCGTGTCCCGCGCGGCTCCATTTCGAAAGCGCCACGCACCAGGGTCCGAGTGGCCTCGCTGAGGAGCACCGTGCCGGGCTCGGCCTGCCGGGCCAGCCAGGCGACCACTTCGGGGGCTTCTCCCGAGAGAACGGGGCCCCCTGGGCTCTCGTGCAGCGCCACCCTGTCCGTGTGGATGCCCACTCCCACGGAGAGCCCTCGCGAGAAGGGACGCGGAAGCTTCCGCTGGAGCACCTGAGGAAAGTTCCGGGCCAGGATCAGGCCCGCATGAACGGCGTGCCTGGAGTCCTCCTCCAGGGCATGCGGGTAGCCGAAGCAGGCCAGCACCTGGGAGCCCATGGACGGCGTGACCGAGCCGCCGTGCTGGCCGAGCAGCTCCTCACAGGTCTCGTGGAAGGCGGCCTCCAGCTCATCAAAATCCTCGGGGTCGAGCGCCGCCGGGAGGCCGAGCGGTACGCAGCACACCAGCGTTACCTGCCTGCGCTGAGCAACAGCGAGCTGCCCCTGTTCTCGATGCAACCCGAGGTGCTCGCTCACCTCGCGCAGCTCCTCCAGCAGCTCCTGCCCCGAGGGAATGCGCCGGGCGGGATCCTTGGCCAGCGCCGTGGCAATCAGCTGCTCCAGCTCCCGCGGCACCTCCGGACGGAGCGTGCGCACCGAGGGCACGGGCTCTGGAGAGATCACTCGGGCACGAAGCTCCTCGGCGCAGAGGGTGGAGAAGGGCCGCTTGCCAGTCAGCAGCTCGTAGAGCAGCAACCCCGCTGCCCATACGTCGGTCCGCTCGTCCTGGGGCCCGCCCAACCACTGCTCGGGTGCCATGTACAAGGGAGTGCCTGCCGTGGACATGTCTGGAAGAGGGAGGGAGCTCGCCACCAGGTGGGCCAGACCGAAGTCCAGGAGCTTCACCGTCCCCTCTCGGGTGAGGAAGACGTTGGCTGGCTTGAGATCCCGGTGGATGAGATGTCGCTGGTGCGCGTGAGCCAGGCCGGCGGCCACTCCTTCCATGATCGCCATCGCTTCCTTCAGCTCCAGCCGGCTCCGGTGCAGCCGTGCCGAAAGCGACTCGCCCTCCAGGTACTCCATCACCAGGAAGAGCACGCGTTGCTCTCCGTGCTCGACACGCCACTCGGCCACATCAAAGAGGCGGACGATGTTCTCGTGGTTCAACCGGGCAATGGCCCGGGCCTCCTGCTGGAGCAGTTCGGTGACCCGGCTCCCGAGCGACACGGTCTGCGGATTCAGGAATTTGAGCGCCACTTCGCGTTGCAGCTCCGCATCCCACGCTTGGAACACCTCGCCCATGGAGCCGCGGCCCAGCGCCAGTTTGATCTCGAAACGCCGGCCATTCGGGCCCCCCAGCTTCTCTCCAGGGACGGGACTGGCCAGCCAGGGATCGGAGCTCACCACCTCCTCCAGCAAGGAGTCTCCGAAGTCCATGTCGTCCTGAATCGAGTCCATCCTCGGCTGCCTCGCGAGAGGGGCTTGCGCTACTCCTCGTGCCCTGGCTGGCGCCGGAGAAGCCAGGAATCGCCCCATTCTCAGGACATGTGCATGGCCTTTCGTTGGGGCAACATCGAGGGCAGGCTGGCTGAGAGGAGGGGGCGTCCAACGAGGCGCGCGCACGTTCGAAGCCTATCTCCCGAGTCCTCGCTGCACGGCTGGGGTAGGCTCGCGCTTCAGAGAGGACGATCCATGCTGCAAGCAGAGAAGAACGTCACTGCGACCGCGCTCCATGCACTGATTGCCCGTGAGTGGCAGTACCAACTGGAGCACAGCCCGACCTACGCCTCGGTGTCGGGCGACCGCCGCTGGAATGACCGCTGGGATGATCTCGGGCTCTCCGCCATCAAGGCGGACCACCAGCACAACCTCCAGGTCCTCGCGCAGCTCGACACGCTGGAGCGCGAGAAGCTCTCGGCGGAGGACCAGCTCAACTACGACCTGTTCCGCCGCGACTACGAGCTGTGGGTCGAGGAGCACCGGTTCAAGTGGTACCTGCTGCCGACGAACCAGGTGGGTGGCATCCCAGAGGGAATCAAGCAGCCTCCGGGCATCCAGACGGCCTACCAGCTCGCGGACACGCTGCGCTTCGCGACGACGAAGGACTACGAGGAGTGGATCACCCGCCTCGGCGGCTTCTCCACCTACGTGGATCAGATCATCACGCTCATGCGTGAGGGAATGCACGAGCGCCGCATGCATCCCCAGGTCATCCTGCGGCGCATCCCGCCCCAAATCGAGAAGCAGCTCGTGGACGACCCCACGAAGAGTGGGTTCTACAGCCCCTTCACGCGCTTTCCCTCCAGCATCTCGCCGGCCGAGCAGCAGCGGTTGTCCGCCGCCGGCCGCGCCGCCATCGCGAGCGGGGTGCTGCCAGCGCTCAAGCGCTTTCACCAGTTCCTGACGGCCGAGTACCTCCCCGCCGCGCCCGAGCAGGTGGGCATCTGGCAGTTGCCGGAGGGCCTGGAGACGTATGGCTTCTTCACCCGCAAGTTCACGACAACGAACCTGAGCCCGGACCAGGTCCACGAGCTGGGGCTGGCCGAGGTCCAGCGCATCCGTGCCGAGATGGAAGCGGTGAAGGTGAAGGCGGGCTTTCAGGGCTCGCTCCACGAGTTCTTCCGCTTCCTGCGCACGGAGTCTCGGTTTTATTGCAAGAGCGGCGAGGAGCTGCTGCTGCGGTATCGCAGCCTCGCCAAGCGAATCGACCCACTGCTGGTGAAGCTGTTCAAGACCTTGCCGCGGCAGCCCTATGGCGTCGAGCCGACTCCGGATGCCATGGCTCCGGATGTCACCACCGGCTTCTACTACCCCGCTGCGTCCGATGGCTCACGCCCTGGCACCTACCTCGTGAACCTCTATCGCCCCGAGACGCGGCCCATCTGGGAGATGGTCCCCCTCACGCTGCACGAGGCTGTGCCTGGGCATCATCTCCAGACGTCCCTCGCCGCCGAGCAGAGTCGCCTCCCCGAGTTCCGCCGTTATGGCTACCACGTGGCCTACGGAGAGGGCTGGGCCCTGTACTGCGAGACCCTGGGGGACGAGCTCGGCTTGTACGACGATCCGTACGACAAGTTCGGCCAGCTGGCCTACGACATGTGGCGCGCCGTCCGACTGGTGGTGGACACCGGGATGCATGCCCGGCGCTGGAGCCGGCAGCAGGCCATCGACTACTTCCTGGAGAACTCGCCGCGCCAGGAGCTGGACGTCATCAACGAGATTGACCGTTACATCGCCTGGCCGGGGCAGGCCCTGGCCTACAAGGTGGGGCAGCTCCAGATTCGGGAGCTGCGCACGCGCGCCGAGCGTGAGCTGGGCACACGCTTCGACGTCCGCGAGTTCCACGACGTGGTGTTGCTCGACGGCTCACTCCCGCTGGACATCCTTGAGAAGCGGGTCGAAGCCTGGGTGGCCAAGACCCGCTCTGGCGCCGCGGGCCCGCGGTGACTACTGCCGGCCGATCTGATCGAAGCGCTGCAGATCGTACTTGTTGATGATGGAGATGAGCTTGTCCGCGTAGCCGGGGTCCGTTGCGTACCCGGCCCTGTGGATCTCCCGAGCGAACTGCGCCGCGTCATCGGTGTGCTTGAACGCGTTGGCGTAGCGCTTGTTCTCCCGCAGGAACTTGCCGTGGTCCGCGAAGGACTCGGCCGGGGTGTTGTACTTGCGGAAGTTGGCGTCCACCGTGTGCCAGCCCTGGGACCTGGAGTACTCCTTCGTGGGCATGGTGACGTGGCCAGCGGGGCCCTCGCCCTTGATGCCGAAGAAGTTGTTGCCCTTCGTGGCCAGGCCGGACTTCCCCGCGCCGCTCTCCAGCAGCGCCTGCGCCAGCGTCACCGAGGCGGGAACACCCGTCTGGCGCTGGCTCTTGATGGCGTCCGCCGCGACGCGGTCGATGAACGCGTTGCCCGTCTTGGGCAGCGGGCCCGTCACGCCACTGGTGCCGTCCGTGCCCGAGGTGCCCCCGGTGCTCGAGGTCCCGTCCGTGGAGGGCGCCGCCGAGCCGCCGACCTCGGCGCCCAGCTTCTGGAACGCCTGGCGCGTGAGCGGACCGTAGTAGCCGGTGTTCTTCACGCCGTGCGCTTCCTGGAACTCCTTGAGGGCGCCCTGGGTCCTCGGACCGAAGGTGCCCGGGCCGGTGTTCATCTCCGCCTGGGTCATGAAGCCCAGCTTCACCAGCGCCTTCTGGAGCTTCTCCACCTCAGCGCCCTTGGCGCCCCTCTCCAGATCGCCGGAGGGCAGGGCCATGCCCTTCACGCTCGCTCCGTTGGTCGTCGGGGCAGGGGTCCCGCCGGTGTTGGCCGTGCCGCCGGTGGAGGGCGTCGAGGTGTCCGCAGTGGGAGCCGCCGTGCCCGGCCTCGGGTTGCCACCGGAGAACGTCACCAGCTCGCCCGTCGTCTTGTAGTTCTTCGGGCCGCCGACGAGCCTGCCGTTCTGCTCGCTCAGGGTGATCTGATTGCCGGTGGAGGGATCATTGGCGAAGTAGACGTTCTTGCCGTTCTGCGTGCCGCGGCCGGTGATGGTGATCCAGTGATCGGTGCCGTTCCTGCCGCCACCGCTGCCGGCCTTGTAGTCCACGCCCACCACGACGGGGCGGCCTGCGTCGATCTGATTGTTGATGGTGGAGAGGTTCCAAGCCTGCTTGCTGGCGCTCAGGCCCGCGGCCTTCGCGGCCGTATCCCACATGATGCCGTTGCCATCGTAGCCCTTGTTCCTGTCCAGGTACGCGTCCAGCTCGCCCGGGTTGATGGCCTTGCCGGAGATCTTGCTGATGGCCATGGCGGTGGACGTCATGGCGCAGCCCGCCAAGGAGATGCTGCTACCCGTGCCCAGGCTACGGCCGCCCCACTGATCATCGCCCTGCTTGTACATGGGCGTGCCGTCCGCCGAGGTGGGGTGGGTCCGGCCTCCGGAATCACGCACCGCGCTGGTCGACGAAGGGGAACCCGCCTCGAACGTGTCGCCACCGTTGGCCGTGGCCGGCGTGGAGGCGGGCTTGTTCTCGAAACGGTCGGGGATGACGAGCTGCTGACCAACGTTGATCTTGTTCGGGTTGCTGATGTTGTTGGTCTGGGCCAACTGGGACGCCGAGACGCCAAAACGCCTGGCCAGAGCATTCAAGGTGTCGCCACTGCGAACCGCGTAGGTGGTCGTCAAGGGGGGCTCCCACTGGGTCGGTTGAAGACTTTTCTTATTGTCGGTGAAGTGCCCCAGCACGTTGCGTGCGCGGCTACGAATTCAGGCTACGCGGCGCCAAGCCCTTGAGAACACGAGGGAAAGGACCCTCGCGATTGCCCGTGACGAAGGCTCGGTGATGGGGGGCGCTGGCCGCCTCGCACCAGTCGTCTCAGGCCTTTTTAATGGTTGGGACGGCAAGGAGGGGCGTACGCTTGGAGCGGGGGGACACTTTCGTTCCAGTGAGGCTGTACCCATGCCGTTCCTCCGCCGTCCCTCCGCCTCTCTGTCCGGCTCGACGCTCCTCCAAATGGGCGCGCGCATCGCCGGAGTCGTCGCACTGGCTACGCTCTTCAGCTACCTGCACGTGCTCGACTCGGTGCGCACCGAGAACCTCGCCAGGCTGGAGCGGTACGTCGTCGAGCGCAGCCAGCGCGAGCAGGGCATCTTCGTGCTGGCGCAGGACAACCACGTCGTCCTTCAGAAGGCCCTCGCGGAGAGGATCCGTGAGCTCGAACACGAGGACGTGGACGCGCGTTTCGACAGCCTCTTCGTCCGGCTGCCCGATGGCAGCATCCGCAACCGTCCCGAGAGCTTCGACGGCAAGAGGATGCCGGGCGTCATCGTCCCCAAGGGCCGGCCAATCGACGCGGGACTGCGCCGGCGCATCCTGGCTGCGTATGACGTGGTCGCCCAATACGGGCCCGCGTTGCACACGCGCTTCACGAACACCTATGTCGTGCTGCCGGAAGACGTGCTCGTGCTCTATTGGCCGGAGGACCCCACGTGGATCCCCAACGCCGCGAGTACCATCTCGTTCCTCACCCTCGGGTTCTACGACCTGAGCCTGCCCGGGAAGAATCCCACGCGGCAGACGGTCTGGTGCGGCGTCTACCCGGATCCCGGCACCCACGAATGGATGGTCTCGGTCTCCACGCCCCTGGACTTGGACGGCCGCCAGGTCGCGACGATCGGCCACGACGTGCTCATCGAGGAGTTGATGACCCGTACCATCAACGACCACCTGCCGGGCGCGTACAACATGCTCTTCCGCGACGATGGCCAACTCATTGCCCATTCCCAGCTCACCCGGGAGGGCAGCACGGGGGTCTATTACATCCAGGGTGGCCCCGAGCGGAACGACAAGGGCCTGAGCATCACCGAGGAGCAGCGGAACCACCTGCGGAGCATCTTCGAGCAGGTGCGCAACCGCCCACCGGACCAGCCGGTGGCGGAACTGCCCGAGCATTCCGAGTACATCGGCGTGGCGCGTTTCAAGGGTCCCGGCTGGAACTTCGTCACGGTGCTGCCCGAGAGCGTGGTGTCCGCGCCCGCTGTCCGGGCGGCGCGCCAGGTGCTGCTGTTCGGCCTGCTCTCGTTGGTGATGGAGCTGGTCATCATGTCCTGGGTGCTCAAACAACAAATCACCCGCCCGCTACTGGCCTTCACCCAGGCCGCGGACCGGGTGGCCGCGGGTGACTTCCATGTCGAGCTGGACACCTCGCGCCAGGACGAGCTGGGGCAACTGGCGCGTGCCTTCCGGGTGATGGCAGACAAGGTTCAGCATCGCGAGGAGGCCCTGCTCCAAGCCAATGAGAACCTGGAGCAGCGGGTGGAGGAGCGCACCCGCGAGCTGAGGGAGGTCCACCATCAGCTGGTGCAGGCAGCCCGGCGCGCGGGGATGGCGGAGATCGCCACCAATGTGCTGCACAACGTGGGCAACGTGCTCAACAGCGTCTACACCTCGGCCCAGCTCGCCCGGGAGCGGATGGGCCAGATGCGGCTCGAGCACGTGGGCCGGGTGGCGGGCATGCTCGAGGAGCACCAGGCCAACCTCGGCGCCTTCCTCACCCAGGACGAGCGCGGTCAGCACGTGACACCCTTCCTGCGCAAGCTGGGGCAGAACCTGCTGGAGGAGCGTAGGGAGATCGCCGCGTTGCTCGATGACGTGGGCCGGTACACCGAGCACATCGGCGACATCGTCAAGGTACAGCAGAACTATGCCCGAACGCCCCGGATGCATGAGCCGGTGCACCTGGCGCAACTGGTGGAAGACGCGCTGCGCATCAACGTGGCCGGGCTCTCCCGCCACCAGGTGAAGGTGGAGCGGCGCCTGGCTGCGCTGCCGCCCGTACTGACCGACAAGCACAAGGTGTTGATGATCCTCGTCAACCTGATCAGCAACGCCTGGTACGCCCTGGAAGCCGTGCCTGCGGACGAGCGGCGCCTGACCGTGAAGATAGAGCGCGGCCTCAACGAGCGCGTCCGCATTGAGGTACAGGACAGCGGCATGGGCATCTCGCCGGAGATGCTCACCCGCATCTTCCAGCACGGCTTCACCACCCGCGACGAGGGGCATGGCTTCGGGCTGCACTCCAGCGCCTTGGCGGCCCAGGAGATGGGAGGCTCGCTGGCGGCGCACAGCGACGGGCTGGGGCGAGGGGCTACGTTTACACTGGAGCTTCCCTACATTCTGGCCGAGGAAGCGGCATGAAGCGCCCACCTGGCCATGCAGCAAGGGTGGATTCGTGCCTGGGTCCATGGCAGAGAATACCTCGTGGCCATTCTCTCCATTCAGTCCCATGTCGCCTACGGGTACGTCGGCAACCGGTCGGCAACCTTTCCCCTGCAGCGCCTCGGTCACGAGGTGTGGTCGGTCAACACCGTGCAGTTCAGCAACCACACCGGCTACGGACGTTGGCGCGGGCAGGTATTCGAGCCCTCGCATGTCGCGGAGGTGGTGAACGGCATCGCTGACCGCGGAGTGCTGGCGGAGTGTCAGGCCGTGCTGTCCGGCTACATGGGCGACGCGGCGACCGGCTCGGCCATCCTCGATGCGGTCGCGCAGGTGAGGGCAGCGAATCCGCGGGCGCTGTACTGCTGTGATCCGGTGATAGGGGACGTGGGCCGTGGCATCTTCGTGCGGCCGGGCATTCCCGAGTTCCTGCGCGAGCGGGCCGTCCCCATCGCGGACATCATCACCCCCAACCAGTTCGAGCTGGAGTTCCTCACGGGCCGCACCGTGCATACCCTGGCGGACGCGTTGGAGGCTGCCGCGGCCCTGCGCCAGAAGGGCCCACGCGTGGTGCTGGTGACGAGCCTGCTGCGCGAAGGCACGGCGCCCGGGACCATCGAGATGATGGCGGCCACGGACGCGGGCGCCTGGCTGGTCCTCACCCCCCAGCTCCCCCTGGAGCCGCCGCCCAATGGCGCGGGTGATGCCGTGGCGGCGCTCTTCCTCTCGCACCTGCTGCGCGGCAGGGACGCGGGTGAAGCGCTCGGAGAGACGGCCGCCTCCATCTTCGGCATCTTCTCCGCCACTCAGGCGGCGGGGACCCGCGAGCTGCAGCTCGTCGCCGCCCAGGAGGAGCTGGTGAATCCCTCCCGGCGCTTCGCCGTGGAGCGGGTGGCCTGAGTCGGGTTCCCCGCTACTTCTGGCCGCTCAGGGCGATGAGGAGCGGGTTCTCCCGGTACTCCCGCCAGTAGGCCTCGCCGTACTTCGCGAGCGCCTCGGCGGGAATCTCAAAGGGGTGCCACGTGACCTGGCGGAAGCCGGCCTCCGCCAGGACCGACTCGTACACGCTGGTGGACCAGCGGAAGTACTCGACGGGGACGAGCGGAGCGGTGCTGAACCGTGCCTCGCAGACATACCGCCCCTCCTCGAAGCGCTCGCTTTGCACCGCGAACCCATACTCCGCCCAGTTTGACCGCCGCAGGTCGAAGGAGGGATCGATGGTGAAGGCGATGAAGCGCCCGCCCTCTTTCAGATTGGAGAAGGCACCCCGGCACATCCGCAGCAACTCGTCCCGGGTTCGTGCGTAGTTCAGCAGGTAGACGGCCGTCACCAGATCGAAGTCACCCAGCCGGGGCAGGGCCGCGGCGTCGAGGACGTGGTACTGCACGCCCCGTCGTTGCTCCTGTTCCTTCTGCTTTGCGACCTGGACCATCTCAGGGGAGATATCCACACCTTCTACCCGCTCGGCCCCGTGCTCCTTCAAGAGCCGCGAGTAGTGGCCGCTGCCGCAGGCCAGATCCAGGACGTGCTTCCCTCCCAGGTCTCCCACCAGCCGGAGGAAGGTGTGTCGCTCCGGTATGGGCAGGGTGGCTGTGTTCTTGAACTGCTCGTACTTGCTCCCCACGCTGTCGTATTGCTCCGCCATGATGTCGTCCTCGGGTCGGGTACTGCCCTTCGAGCGGGGTCCTGCTCGCGGGTAGCTTCAACTTGCTCATCCAGGCCGACAGACACCCGGTGCGCCGTCGAGGGTGAATCATGAGCTGCTCACTCCCCGACACCCTGACGCGCCGCGTTCAGTGCCAGGGTAGGGCTTTAGTCCGTGTGAAAAAGAATTGTCAGTTTTCTGGAGCGAACCGCGTCTCTTGAAGCGAGCGACGGAAACCGTGAGGTTGATGCCAGTCACCGCCGCAAACGAGCAGCTGAGCCTTTGTCAGTCCTTACGATGAGCCATCGTCTGGGTGCGCCTACCCCAGATGAAAGGTTCATCATGCCGCTTGTTTCGCGTGCTGGAAGGGTTCCCCGCCAGGCCATCGTGTTCGGCCGCAATCCCCATCAGTCCGATTCCTTCGACGTGGAAGCGGACGCGGCCGAGGCGCTGGGAATCGATACGTTCCAGATCGATCTGGCCGCCCTGCTCGAGGGAGACGCGGAGCGCGCGATCTCCGCCATTCCCGAACGGGGCCGACTGCGGCTGCTGTACCGGGGGTGGATGCTCACGGGGGAGGAGTACGAAGCCCTGGACGAGGCGCTCGGAGCGCTTGGCCACGAGCTGATGACGACCCCCGCGCAGTACGCGGCAGCCCACTACCTCCCGAACTGGTACCCGCGGCTGAAGGGGTACACCGCGCGCTCCGTCTGGACAGAGGACACGGACCCGACGGAGGCGTGGCAGGCCGCGCAGTCCCTGGGTCCGCCGCCGTGGATCGTCAAGGACCACGTGAAGTCGGCCAAGGAGCGTTGGGAGGAGGCGTGCTTCGTTCCGGCCGGAGCCACGCGAGAGCACTTCGAGCGCATTTGCGGTGCTCTGCTCGAAGCACGCGCGGACCGTTTCGAGCGAGGGTTCGTCGTCAGGCGCTTCCTGCCGCTCAAGGTTCGGGGACGCACGCCGAACGGACCCGCGCACCTCGAGTTCCGCCTGTTCTTCGGGCGTGGGCGACTCCTAGCCGCGGAGTCCTCTCATGACTTCGATGTCGACGTGCCGGATTTCTCTGCCTTCGAGGCACTCGCACGCAGGATCGACGCGCGCTTCTTTACTCTGGACGTCGCGATGCTTGAGGACGGCCGCTGGGCCGTGGTCGAGGTGAATGACGGAGGTGTCTCCGGGCTTCCCGCGAGCATCGACCCACGCGAGCTGTTCGCGGCGTTGTTAGGTGTGGACCGCTGAGCCATACGCCGTCAGGCGCTGAAGCACGAGAGCCTTTCCCCCGCAACACGTTGGAGTAGGCTCTGCCTTCATGTCCTGTACGCACTGCGGCAAACCTCTTCCGGCGGAGAACAGCCGGTTCTGCCCCCACTGCGGAGAGCCCGTTGCCCCCGCGAGCACGGGGTTTTCTCCCGAGGTGGCGAAGGAGGCCACCCGGCGAGCCGCGGAAGATACCGCCCAGGTGGTGCAGTCCGTGCTCGAGGACCCGCGCCTTCGCGAGCGCATTCCAGGGCGCTCGCTGGCGCTGCTCGGCGCGGGGCTCGTGGTGCTCGCCGTCCTTCTCTCCGCGTTGCCGTTCTTCTCGGGCATCGGTGTCGTCTGGTCCGTGGTGATGCTCGCTGGTGGCGTGCTCATTGGTGTGCGCGAGCTTCATGCCGCCGGGCGTTCCCTCCCGGAGCCAGCGGTACGCGCGGCGCGCCTGGCCGAGCACCCACTCTTCCTGCCCGTCTTCACGGTGCTCACATTCGTTCAGGCGTTCCTCGCGTTGAGCGTCGGCCTCGTACCGCTGCTCTGGCTGCTCGCCGCCGTCGTGCTGGGTTACGACCAACGGCGCGCGCTTGCCGCTTTCGGGGCGGAGGAGGGGACTCCCTCGCCCGAGGATCGGCGCCTCGGACGTTGGGTGCTCGCGGGCACGCTCGTGTGTGCGGCGGCGCTGTTCCTCACCTGGGGCCAGGGCGGCGGCTACTTCCTTGGCGGCTTCCAGCCCGTCCGCGTGCGCGAGTGGACGATGGACGGCTTCGGCAGGGAGTACGAAGACCACTACGAGTATCGCTACAACATGTGGACGAACTACGTCTCCGCATACGCCTCCTCCGGGCGGGGCCGTCCGTTCGCGTCTGGGGTGGTGCTCATGCTGGGCGGGCTGGTGCTGCTCACCCGCGGGCGCCGGGCCCGGGCCTCGCTTCCGTCGTGGATCCTGCCCGTGCTCGCCGGGGCCGTCACGCTCTGGGGAGTCGCCGGGCTGGCCTCCTTCTTGGGTCCGTGGCTCTTCCTCGTGGGTGCACTGGTTATCGACGTCGCGGTGGTGCGAGCGCGTTCGCACTTGACGTGACTTGGGCCGCGCGGCCACTTTGGGAGGATGAAGAAGCTCGTGAATGCGCCCCGCGCGGTCGTGGGGGAGATGCTCGAAGGACTCGTTGCTCTTTCTCCGGGGCTGGCATTGCTGGAGGGGGAGTCCGTGGTGGTTCGCGCTGACATTCCCGCCGAGCCTCAGCGGCGTGAGGTCGCGGTGATCTCCGGCGGTGGCAGCGGACACGAGCCGGCACATGCAGGGTATGTGGGCACCGGCATGTTGCACGCGGCCGTCGCGGGGGACGTGTTCACCTCGCCCAGCACCGACGCCGTCCTAGCGGCGATTCGCGCGGTGTCGGGACCGGCGGGCGCGCTCCTGGTGGTGAAGAACTACACCGGCGATCGGCTCAACTTCGGCCTCGCCGCCGAGCTGGCCCGCGCGGAGGGCATCCCGACGGAGGTCGTCGTGGTCGCTGACGACGTCGCCCTGCGTGACACGGTCGAGCCCAGTCGGCGCCGGGGAATCGCGGGGACTGTGCTGGTCCACAAGGTTGCCGGAGCCGCCGCTGCCTCGGGTGCCTCGCTCGAGGAGGTCGCAAGGGAAGCCGAAGCGACTGCCGCCGAGCTTGGCACCATGGGGGTCGCACTGGGGCCCTGCACCGTGCCCGCGGCGGGCCGACCCGGTTTCTCGCTCGGCGAGGAGGAGATTGAGCTGGGGCTGGGCATTCATGGTGAGCAAGGTGTGCGGCGCGTACCGATGCAGCCGGCCAACGCCCTGGTGGACACCCTGCTGGCAACCATTCTGGAGGACCGGGAGATCGGCTCCGGAGATCGCGTGGCACTGCTGGTCAATGGTCTCGGAGGCACTCCGCCCATGGAGCTGGCCATCGTGGCCAACCGAGCCCTGACCGTGTTGCGTGAGCGGGGCGTCCTTGTGGAGCGGACCTGGTGTGGCTCGTTCCTGACGGCGCTGGAGATGCCGGGCTGTTCGCTGAGCCTGTTGAGGGTGGACGACGCACGGCTGCGTTGGCTGGACGCCGCCACCGCCGCACCGGCCTGGCCGGGCAACGGCAAGCTTGCTCCGGCACGTCGAGTCCGGCCCACGCCTCCCGCGCCTTCTGTCTCTGTGGCTGCCGGTGGGGCGCATCCTGGGATGGAGCGGTTCAAGCAGGCGGTCCTGACAGTCGCTGATGCGCTCGATGCGGCTGAGGCGCGCTTGACCGAGCTCGACAGTGCGGCAGGAGATGGGGATCTCGGCATCAGCATGGTGCGTGGTGCGGCGGCCCTGCGCGCGCTGCCCGAGTCTTCCTGGACGAATCCCGCTCGGGCGCTGACGGCGATGGGCGAAGCCGTGCGCCGCAGCATCGGCGGCAGCTCGGGCCCGTTCTACGCCACCGCGTTGTTGCGCGCCGCTCGTCGATTGGCGGACGTGGCTCCGGATGCGACAGGCTGGGCCGAGGCCTTCCATGCCGGCGTCGAGGCCGTGGCGGAGCTTGGAGGTGCCCGTCCTGGAGACCGCACGATGCTTGATGCGCTGCGCCCGGCCGCGGACGCTTTCTCGCAGGCGCTGAATGCGGGGAAGTCACCCGCCGAGGCCTGGAATGCCTGTGTCCTGGCGGCGGAGCGAGGTGCGGAGGCGACTGCGGGGATGAAGCCGCGTCTGGGACGTGCCAGCTACCTGGGCGAGCGCGCCGTCGGCGTTCCCGATGCCGGGGCGGCCGCCGTCGTTGTCTGGTTGAAGGCGCTTTCTTCCTGCATCGGGTGACGCGGGCGTGCCATACGTTTCAGCTCAGCTTCGGCAACCCGAGTTTCCGTTCGGCTTCCTTCATCATGCGCTGTTTCACCTCATCCGCTTCGCCTTCGTCGCCGTGCCGGCTGCTCGTGCCCAGGTCCTCGGCCAGGCCGCTCCCCCTCCAGCTCTCGGCGGGGCCGCCGTTTTCCGCTCCCATCCCGAGTGACGGCGTCACGGCATCGGAGCGAAGGAGGGGAGGCGTCTGCTTGGTGGTGGCGGCGTAGAGGTCCACGAGGGTCACCCCCACCACCGCGGCGGTGATGGCCCCCTGCCAGGCCCTGTTCGCGCGTGGAAGCCGGAAGGTCACCGCCAGGAGCGCAAGGTCAATGGCATCACCCGCCACGCGCGCCCAGACCCAGGGCCGACGATGGCGCTGGGTGAGCAGTCCCAGCCCGCTGACGACCTCCCGGAGTCCGAGCACCTTCATCAGCCCGGCGTTGTGCCTCGAGGCACCCAGGACGCGACAGAGGCCCTTCGGAAATGTCAGTTCCGTCAGTCCGATACCCAGGCTCACCCATCCCAGAGCCCACGGCAGACGCTCACGCTTCATCATCGAGGCACTCCTCCCTCGACGAAGGTGAGGACGCCCCGGGAGCTGGAGCAAGCTCCATGGGGCCCGAGCCTACGTCCAGCCGCAACCCAGCCATGCGAGCGGGCGCCGCCCGGTGCGCATGATGGGCGGCAGCCAGGCGCGTTGAGGCTCACTCCACGCGGATGACGACCTTGCCGAAGTGCGCCCCGCTCTTGAGGTGATCGAAGGCAGCGCGTGTCTCAGTGAAGGGGAAGACCCGATCCACCACCGGGCGGACGTTGTGCAGGGTCAGCGCGCGGTTGAGGGCCTCGAAGGATTGGCGGTGACCCACGAAGGTGCCCTGGACGCGCAGGTTCCCCATGAGGATGGGGGTCAGAGGCACCGCTCCCGCCCCTCCGCTGAGCACGCCAATGACGGAGACCGTCCCTCCGAGACGCACGGCGCGCAGGGACTTCTCGAAGGTGCCCGCACCGCCCACCTCCACGACATGGTCCACGCCCGTGCCACCGGTGAGGGTGCGTGCTGCCTTGTCCCAGTCTGGAGTTGTGACGTAGTTGATGCCCTCGTGGGCACCCAGCGCGCGGGCGCGCTCCAGCTTGTCGTCGCGGCTGGAGGTGATGATGACGCGCGCACCGAACATCCGAGCAATCTGCAGCGCGAAGATGGAGACGCCTCCCGTGCCCTGCAGCAGCACGGTGTCACCTGCCTTGAGCCCACCTTGGGTGACGAGCGCACTCCACGCGGTGACGGCCGCGCACGGCAGCGTGGCGGCCTCTTCATCCGACAGGTGCGGAGGCGTGAGCACCACACCCTCTTCGTGGAGAATCATGGTGTCGCTGAGCGCACCGTCCAGGGGCCCTCCCAGCGTGCTGCCCTGTACGGCTCGCGAGGGCTCTCCCGCGAGCCACGTCTGCGCGAAGAGGCCCATCACCCGGTCTCCAGGCTTCACCCGGGTGACGCCTGGGCCCACGGCATCCACCACCCCCGCGCCGTCCGAGTTGGGGACGAGGGGCAGCTTCTGCCGTGGGTTGTAGCGGCCCTCCACCATCATCAGGTCACGATAGTTGAGGCTCGTGGCCTTCACCCGGACCCGGACCTGGAAGGGTCCGGGGCTCGGGTCCGGCCGCTCACAGGACACCAGGTTGTCCAGTCCGAATCCGCCGCGAATTTCGTAGGCTTTCATGGTCTCGGGTTTCTAACGCGCCTCTCGCTGGCGTGAGAACCCGGACGATGAGCGCGCTACTGACGACCGAAGTCCTGCGTCCAGTAGTGACCGTAAGGGCTGCCGGCGACGTAGGCGTAACCGACCCCCAGGTGGATGAGGTTGCCGTTCATGATGTTGTTGCAGTGGCCGGAGCTCTTCATCCAGCCATCCACCACCGCCGCGGGGGTGCTCTGGCCCGCCGCGATGTTCTCCGCCGCAGACCTCCAGACGTAGCCGGCGTTGGTGATGCGCGTCCACGGGGTGGTGCCGTCCAGGCTGTTGTGGGCGAAGTACCTGTTCGTCCCCATGTCCTTCGAGTGCTTCCGGGCGGCGCACCGCAGCCGGGTGTCCAGGGTCAGCGGGCCGACCTTCGGCTTGACCACGCCACCACACGTGGCACCCGCCGCGCGCCGCTGGTTCACCAGGGTGAGCACCTGGTTCTCGAAGTTCTCCCAGGCCGGATCCCAGGTGGTCACGTCGTCACAGTAGGCCGCGGCGTTGATGGCCTGGGCCTGGAGCTCGCCTCCGTTCAGGGTCTCCTCGAGGGGCTCACCCACGAGTCCCTCTTCCTCGTGCGTGAGGGGCGCATCGGCTCCGCAGCCCGCGAGCAGGGTGACTCCGAGGAGGATGGACGGGACGCTCAGCTTTCGGTTCATCATCGGGCTCTCTTCTCCGGGGTAAAGGAAGTTCAAGAAGCGCAAAACGGGACAGCCGGGATTGGCTATAAATACCTTTTGGAAATGTTTGTCAATGCATCTCAAACTATCAGAAGCTTGCTCCCTTGGTGTGATGGTAGGCTTGTCTCACCAGACGGCGCACCATGTCACCTACATGGGCGTCCATCTTCTACTGGTGGACCGCTCGTGCTGCCGATGGGGGAGGGGGCGTCCGAAGGAGGGCTGTCATTTCGGTCAAGCTCCTCAACCCCGCTAATGACTTTCAGTTGAAACGCGCAATATCAAAATGCCCTTCAGGGCTTTCCAGGGGCGCGGTAGCGGGCCATTCTTCCGGCGAGCAGCTCGCGGAGGGCGGGAGGGCTGTCAGCCAGGAGCACCTCGCCCACCAGATCATGGCTAAACCAGGCGCCCCGCACGAGTGCGGCTTCTTCCAGCTCGCGCCAGGCCTTCATCAATCGCTCCGTGGGCGTCTCCAGCGCCGCGGCGGCCTGTTCCAATCCCATGTCCGAGCGGGCCACGGCGAGGACCTGTGCCAGGCGCAGCGCCTCGGGGGTCAGGCGGGCCAACCGCTTCTGGATGATGGCTCTCGCCCGGGCGGGAGGCGTCAGTGCGGAGGGGAAGCTCCCCTCGGGAGCGCCGGACTCGATGAGATGCCGGACCGTCTCCACGACGAACAGCGGATTGCCTCCGGTGTAGCGGGCGAGGTCCTCGGACATGTGCTCCAGCGCGGGTACCTCCATGCCGCGCAGCAGGGTGCGTACCCCCTCGGAATCCAGCGGCTCGAGCTGGATCAGCTCTGCCAACCCGGCATCAACCGCCTGCCGGATGCGTGCCCCGTTCCAGACGGTCTCGTCGGTGCGTTGGCTGGTGATGAGCAGGGGAAAGCGCCCGTGGGCCGTGTCCTCCAAGGTCTGCGCGACGATGTATAAGCCCAGCTCGCTGCTTCCGGGATCGCTGTAATGCGCATCGTCAAAGGCGAGGACCGCCACCTCCCGCAGCGCCAGGCGCAGCATGTGGACGATGGCGGCGAAGAAGCGGGCCTTCTCCTCTGGCGGCGGGGGCAGGGGCAGGGGCTCTCCGCCCAGCTCAGGGAGCAGCCGCGATAGCTCGCGCCGCACCCAGTCCTCCAGCACCAGCTCCGGGTGTTGTCGCAGCAGCGCACGGATGCTCCGCGCATGCGTGGCGTAGGGCACGTCGAAGTCGCCCGGGCGAGCCGTCAACAACAGCCAGCGCCCTCGGGAGCGGGCGAAGTCCACCATCAGCCGTGATTTGCCCGCTCCTGGGGGCCCCACCAGGAACAGGGGGTGGCGCGCCTCCCACGCTTCCTCCATCCGCGCCCATTCACGCTCGCGACCCGCCAGCACGGGAGGGTGCACCACGGAGAGGGGCAGTGCCCTTCGTCCCGGGGTGATTCCGAGCGGTGGCGGCGTCGCCGAGCGCTCGATCTCGTGTGCGAGCTGCCGCGTGGTGGCTGAGGGGGCCATGCCCAGCTCGACCTGGAGCACCTCCTCGCACTGCCGCCAGAGCTGCAAGGCCGCGACCCGGTTGCCAAGCCGATGGTGCAGGCGCATGAGGTGCCGGAAGGCGTCCTCCGAGGTGGGCTCCAACTGGAGCATCCGCTGGGCTGTCTCCAGCGCCGCGGGCAACCGGCCTTCCCGCTCCTCGAGCAACGTCCGTGTCTCCAACGCCCGCTGTTGCATGCGCAGCATCCGCGCGCGGGCGCCTCGCAGCCAGTCGTTGAGCGCCTCGCAGTCCTCGTAGACCAGGCCCGCGAGCAGCTCACCCACCGAGTCCGCGGTCCAGGTGGAACCGCCGCGTGCGAGCTCTCGCACGTCCACTGGCACGGTCTCGCACAGGCACAGGGTGTCGCGGCCCTCTACTCCCGCCACCCCGAGCAGCTCCTTCAGTCGTCGCAAGACCTGGGACAGGTTGTTGCGCGCGGTGGTGTCTCGGGAATCTGGCCAGAGCAGTCCCGCAAGCGTCCCTCGTGCTGTCTCTCCTTCCATCGCGAGGTAGGCCAGCAGGGCCGCTGTTTTCCGCTCCAAGGGCCGTGCTCCGGTGTTGTCACCCACGACCCGTGCGCGGCCGAGAAGCTCGATTCGCCAATCATTCAATCAACGGTCGAGTCTAGGTCAGAGACGAACCCTCGGATAGCAGCGCCGGTTTTCCCATTCCAGGCGAGGTGTTTCTCAAAGTTCGGGATTAAGCGACGGGCCTCGTTGTTGGGCCGCGGTTTTCCGCCTGCTCTGAGGCTCACACACATATGACATCCCAGAAGCGACGTATCTCGGGCACCGCACGCGTGGTGCTCACCACCAGCGCAGCCGTGTGGCTCGCCGCCTGTGCCACTTCCGCGCGGCTGGACAAGGTGACGACAGCCGCCCCGATCCCTACGTCGAAGCCCACCTACGGCAGCTTCGGCGTAGACACCGCCGGAATGGACCCGGCTGTCGCGCCCGGCGACAGCTTCTACCGTTTCGTTAATGGCACGTGGCTCCAGAAGACGGAGATCCCCGCTGACAAGTCGAGCTACGGCATGTTCACGACGCTCGCGGAAGAGGCGAGCCGGCGCACGCGCGCGTTGATCGAAGAGGCCGCGAGCTCCCATGCGTCCGCGGACAGCGAAGTGCGCAAGCTGGGTGATCTCTTCGCGAGCTTCATGGACGAGGCGGCCATCGAGGCGAAGGGCGTGTCACCGCTCGCGCCCGAGCTCAGCCGTATCGCCGCCATCGCCAACCGGCGAGACCTTGCCGCCGCCCTCGGCGACACGCTGCGCGCCGACGTGGATGCGCTCAACACGGGTGACGTCACCACGGACCGGCTCCTCGGCCTCTGGGTGTCCGAGGACCTGAACGAGCCGTCGCGCTACGCCGCTTATCTGATGCAGGGCGGCCTGGGCCTGCCGGATCGCGACTACTACGTCGTCGACAACGCCCGGTTCACGGAGGTGCGCCAGAAGTACCAGGAGCACATCGCCACCCTGCTGCGCCTGGCGGGCATCACCGACGCGGAGGCGCGGGCCCGCCGCATCTTCGAGCTCGAGCGCAACATCGCTCAGGTCCATTGGGCCCAGGTGGACACGCAGGACGTGGCCAAGACCAACAACCCCTGGCCTCGGGAGGAGCTGGCGCGGCGCGCGCCCGGCCTCGACTGGGAGGCCTACCTCGGCGCCGCGGGCCTCGGGCAGCAGCGCGAGTTCATCATCTGGCAGCCGAGCGCGTTGACGGGGATCGCGAAGCTCGTCGGCAGCGAGCCTTTGCAGACCTGGAAGGACTACCTGACCTTCCACGCCATCGCGCGTGCCGCGCCCTACCTGCCCAAGGCCTTTGTTGACGAGTCCTTCGCCTTCAATGGCCGCGTGCTCTCCGGAGCGCAGCAGCTACGCGAGCGCTGGAAGCGCGGCGTCGACGTCACCAGCGAGGCGATGGGGGAGGCCATCGGCAAGCGCTACGTCGAGAAGTACTTCCCGCCGGAAGCCAAGGCGGAGGCTGACAAGATGGTGCGCAACATCATCGCGGCGTTCGGTCAGCGCATCGACTCGCTGACGTGGATGTCCCCGGAGACGAAGAAGCGCGCCAAGGAGAAGCTGTCCACCCTCCAGGTCGGCATTGGCCACCCGGAGAAGTGGCGGGACTACTCGGGGCTGGAGATCGTGCGCGGGGACGCCTACGGCAACGCCGAGCGCGCGTCGCGCTTCGAGTACCAGCGCAACCTCCGCAAGCTCGGCAAGCCCGTCGACAGGTCCGAGTGGTTCATGGTCCCGCAGCTTGTGAATGCGCTGAACTCTCCGCAGCAGAACTCCATCATCTTCCCCGCGGCCATCCTCCAGCCGCCCTTCTTCGACGCGAGCGCCGATCCGGCGGTGAACTACGGCGGCATCGGCTCTGTCATCGGGCACGAGATCGTTCACAGCTTCGACGACGTCGGTGCGCAGTTCGACGCTCGCGGCAAGCTGGCGAACTGGTGGACCCGGGAGGATGCGGAGAAGTTCAAGGCCGCCAGCCAGGCGCTCGTCGCGCAGTACGGTGCCTACCGGCCCCTGCCCGACCTCGCGGTGAATGGCGAGCTGACCCTCGGTGAGAACATCGCCGATGTCGCCGGTTTGGCAGTCGCCCATGACGCCTACCGGCTGTCATTGGGTGGAAAGCCTGCGCCGGTGCTCGAGGGCTTCTCGGGCGACCAGCGCTTCTTCCTCGGCTTCGGTCAGGTCTGGCGCAACAAGTACCGCGAGCCCTTCCTCCGCCGCCTCCTGCTGACGGACGGGCACTCGCTGGGCGAGTACCGTGCCTCGACGGTGCGAAACCTGGATGCCTGGTACCAGGCCTTCAGCGTCACGCCAGGGCAGGCGCTCTACCTCGCACCTGAGCAGCGCGTGCGCATCTGGTGAGAGGAGGGGAGGGGTGGACGCCGGCCGACACCGGCTCCACCCCTTCGCTCAATAACCCCGGAGCACCGTGAGCCCCTCGTCGGTGAGGACGTAGAGCATCGCCGGGGTGCCGTTCGGGTCATAGAGGAGCTGCTTCACCGTCCGGCCCGGGATGTCTGTCACCCGCGTGAACTGCTTCTTCGCGTCCATCCTCCACAGGCCCGCATCGGCGGTACCGATGAAGAGTGAACCGTCATCCGTGGCCGCCAGTGAGGTGAGCTCGTTGGTGGGCAGGCCCGAGAGCTTGATGCCCTTCTGCGCGGTATCTCCGCTCGAGACGATGCTCAGCTCCCAGAGGCCATGGTCCTTGCTGGCCAGGTAGTAGCGGCCGTCCGTCGTCTGCTGGAAGCCGCGCCAGAAATCAAACTCGGGGAGCGAGTTGACCTCGGGGAGGTATGAGGACTCCACCTTCATCGGGTTGAGCGACTTCGGGCTCATTGCGTCCCAGAGCCCGAGGTCCGCGTTGGGCGTGACGATGCCGAAGGTCCAGTCATTGGCGATGAGCACGTCGCCGTCCTTCGCGATGCCCAGCGCATGGGTGTAGCCAGCGCGCTGGCTGCCGTTGTCCCACCACACCGGGTGACGGTGGCTGTTGTAGTCGAGGCCACGGAGGCGGGTGACGCCATGGTTGGTGCCGACATACACCTCGCCCTTGTCCCGGCCGCGCATCACCTTCACGCAGCTGAGCACCGAGCGATCCTCGTCGTACCTCCAGTCATTGGAGTTGCGGATGCCGAGGTTGGTGGGCGCGTTCCAGCTGAGGCTGCCGTCATTCTTCTCCGGGTCGCGCCGGAACGAGTGGTGGATGTGCTCCTCCAGGACGATGTGTCCGTCCGGGGTGAGCTTGACCGCGTCCAGGTCGCCTTCCGTGAAGCTCGGGTCCTGGTAGGACGAGCGTTGGGGGTTGTCGAGCTCGCGTGCCTGGTAGCCCACGTAGGCTCGTCCGGCACTGCCGCCACAGATGACGGTGGAGGTGAATCCCCTGCCGGCCTGGCCGACGTTGCTCGCCCATTGGGGCTGTGTCTCCCCGGGCCGCAGCACGCCGATACGGTCGCCCGCAAGCAGCCAGATGTTGAAGGCGTCATCCACAGCCACGCTTTGTGGACGGCCCACGTCGAAGCGCTGCGTGTAGTTGATCGCCGCTTCCTTCGGCCAGGGATCCGGCTGCTGCGTCCCCTCATCCGAGCCACCGCACGCCCACACCGCCGCCACCCACACCACCGCCCCGTACGCCCCCAGCCGTCTCCGGATCACCGTTGTTGGCCCCCTTGCCACCAGGCATAGGAGCAAGCCGCATACCGGCCTGGAAGGCCACGTGGACGGCGTACGAGGCCTCGGATGGGAAAGGATGTTCTCTGCAAGACCCAGACGGGTGGCCAGACAGGCGAGCGCCGGGCCTCGGACGTGTCTACACTGGGGGCATGTCCCTTCTTCGCTCCTGGTCCCGTGGAACGCTGCTGAGTCTCGGACTCCTGGTGGGGGGAGTGGCCGTTGGCGCGCCCGAGCTTCCGGCCATTTCCGTGGACCTGCCCTTCAGGAGTTTCAACTTTCAATTCAGTGGGGCTGACGTCTTCTCTCCGGACGTCCAGCTCCGCCGCTCCGCAACGGAGCTGCGGGGACGGGCCCTGGGCCAGGCGACGTTGATCACGTTGAAGGAAGACGGGGCCTCGGGAGTCGTCGGCTCCATCCCCATCAACCTGAAGGTTCGCAAGGAGGGAGACACGCTGCTCGCCGAAGGCGGCTTCATCGATGGGCGCGTGAAGCTCCGGTTCAACCCGAAGACGCTCCACGTGTACATCAACCAGTGCACCTATGAGCTGACGTACACCGAGGGCGTGTACCAGGGGCCGCGCAGCTGCGACCGCCGATTCTCGCCTCCCGTGCGGATCTCCGTGCCGTCCGAGCTCCTCTCGCTGAGCCCCTCGGAGCAGGCGGCTCTTCTGCTCTTCGCTCTCGTGGCCGCCTGACGCGAGAGCACCACGACCCGCCGGGCGGGTCGGGAGGAGGGCGGGGGCACCGCTCTCCTCTCTCAGGGCTCCGGACCCGAGCGCACCGGGCCCGGAGCACACCTGCGACTAGCTGAGGATGACCTCGCAGGCGCAGGCCGTCATGTTGCACTTCGTACCCACGCCGCAGGCACCGCCGCAGTCAGGCTTGCAGACGCACTGGTCGCCCGCCTCGTTGCAGCCGAGCGTCGGGCCCTCGCAGTGATCCGGCTCCGTCGGGCTGTACTTCGGATCGTCCTCGCAGGGGACGCCGCCGTTGGGATCCTTCACCTGGTCCACCCAGTACTGGTACGACACCGCCACCTGGGTCGAGCTGGTCGCGGGGCGGCAGGCGCCGAAGAAGGACAGGGTGCGCGCGCTGCCGTCGAAGTCGAAGCCGTTGACCGTGCTGCGCGGGATGTCGTTGCCCGTCTTGCAGACGGCCGGATCTCGCACGCTCGCCGCGGCCACCTTGATGGACGCGCCGATGGGCGGCTTGAGGGTCTTGTAACCCGCGTTGCCGATGGCATCGACGATGATCGCCTCCATGGAGGTCTCGATGGTTGCGGTGTCGATGATGGAGCCGAGCACGCCGCCCGTGGCGTTGACCACCGCCGCATGGCGCAGCTTGGACACGCCGCCCACAGGCTGCGGGTTGAACTCACGGGTGGAGTTGTTGAGGTCGCAGGTCCCGGAGGTGCAGCCGCAGGCCTTGCCGGACGGGCACACAATGCCGTGCACAATGATCTGCTTGCCCGTCTTGTTGGTGGGCGCCAGCTCCGAGCGATCGCCGAAGAACTTAATGAAGTTCGCGACGTTCTCGCAGGAGCTTCCGGCCGTGTCCTTGCTTCCGCCGGTACCGCAGTTGGCGGCCGTCGTGTTGTAGCCGGTGGTCTGATCGTCCGCGTCTCCGAGCAGGATGACCACGAGGGTGGCATCCTTGCGCGCCTTGAGGCCGTTCTCGGTGGCGCCCGGCTCGGTGCCCGGCGTCATGTCGTCGACGACCTTGCGGGCCGCGCCGAGTACGCCCTCGTTGCCGCTTCCATCCAGGCCCACCCAGCAGCCACCGTTGACGCCTTGCGTGTTGTCACCAGGGCAGGTTGCGCGCTCAGGCGTCGTGGGGACCCCGCTGCACGTCCCCGAGGTGCACGTGCTGTCCTCCGTGAGCCAGGCCTTCACCTTGTTCACGTTGCGGGTGAACTGGCGCACCCGGCCCACGTTGCTCGAGCCCGCGGCGCCCATGTGGTAGCTCGAGGTGACGAGCGCCATGCGCCAGTCCAGCGACGAGGCATTGAGCGCGTTCGCCGCGGACTGGGCGGTGGCGGCCAGCGACAGCTGCGAGCTCGCCATCGAGCCGCTGTCATCCACCACGAAGATGAAGTCCACCTTGGAGATCGGGAGGGTGAAGCGCTCGCACTGCGCCGCCGTGGGCTCACCAAACTGGGCGAGCGCGGAGCCGTCCGAGAGATCCTTGGCCGAGAAGGCCGCGGGGGAGCTGCGGTTGCTGCCCGTCACGCCCGCCAGCGGAGTCACCGCGATGAGCACCACGAGGCTCTGAGGCGAGCGGTGCACGAAGAGCGTCTGGAGGCGGAAGTCGCCCGTGACACCCGCCGCCGCGCTGCTGAGGCGGCCCGAGCTGCCCGGCAGCAGCGCGTCCACCAGCTGGTTGGTGCGAGCCTTGAGGTCCGTGGTCGTGCCGGCCTGATCATAGTTGGCCTGCAACGCCTCGAAGCCCTCCCAGGTCTTGAACGTCTGGGCGATGCGATTGCGCAGGGCGCCCTTGGACGCGATGGCGGGCTGCAGCTCCTCCTCGTCGCCGAGCGGATCCGTGGAACCCGCGGGCGGGGTGATGCGGAAGGCCAGGAATGCGACCTTCGACGTGCTGTCGTAGCCCACCAGGCCCTTCACCTCGTCGCCCGACTTGATCTGGGTGACCTCCGTGAAGGTGGGCGGCAGGGCCAGCTTGATGTCCGCGCCCTCCTCGGACTTGAAGGTCACGGGACGCAGGTTGTCGGTGGTGCACACCTGTCCGGCGGGACCGGACGCGTCGCTGTTGTTGTTGGGGTCCAGCTCGCCAGAGTCCACGCCGCCGTTCTGGTTGTTGTCCTCGGCGCCATCGCTCACGCCGTCGCCGTCGGAGTCCGGGTTGGTCGGGTCCGTGGTCGAGCCGGGGTTGATGTCCGGGCGGAAGATGGCGGCGCAGTTCGCCGTGTCCAGGTTCTGGGTGACGCCCGACTCCACGCCGTCCGAGATGCCGTCGCCGTCCGTGTCGAAGCGGCGCGGGTCGGTCTCGGTGGCCTCCCGGATGCCGTTGCCGTTCTGGTCCTCGCCCTTCACGTCTCCGCTGGTCGGGCCGTCGCGCAGGCCGTCACAGTCGGTGTCCACGAGGAGGGGGTGGGTCTCGTCATCGTCCACCTTGCCGTTCTTGTTCGTGTCCTCCGCGCCGTCGAGCAGGCCGTCACCATCCGAGTCCGGATTGACAGGGCTGGTGTTCACCGCGGTGCTCGCGTCCGGGGTGATGGTGCAGGTGGTGCCGGTCACCGCCGCGGTGACGCCCGCCTCGAGCCCGTCCGGGAGCCCGTCCTTGTCGGTATCCGCCAGGCCGGGGTGCGTCTTCTTCCCCCCGTAGGCCACCTCGAACTCGATCTTGTCGCTCAGACCGTCGCAGTCGGTGTCCTTGGCGGCGTTGTTCGGATCGCTGGGATCGGTGGGCAGCGGCGTTTCACCACCCGGGTCGGTCGGATTGCCCGGGTCGGTCGGATTGCCCGGACCGGGATCTACCGGGCCAGGATCACTTGGACATGCGGTTGCTGTGATTAAACTCGTCGCGAGCAGCACTGCTTTGATCAGTTGTCGCGTGTTCATCGGGGCTCTTCCTCCAACCAGGCCTCCCTGGCGTGTCTGGAAAACCGCCCCCCCTCGGTATGAGCTTGCTATCATACACGCTTTGGGGCGCGAATTGGCGGTTTTCTTTGGGGCTGCGATTTTTGGTCCGGATCAGCTCCCCCCGCAAGTGAGCCCATCCGTCCGCGGTGAGTCCGCTCGCTCGGAGAGGAAGTTCCGTTGGGCTTGACCTAGACGGACTGTGTTGGAAGCGGCCTCAGGGCTCGTACTAACGGTGAACCATGTCAAACGCAATGACTTGTACGCTTGGGATTTAATGCTCGGCGAGCAGCCCCTGCGTTTGGCGCATGGTGCCCCCCTCGAAGTCTCGCTTCCTCAAAAGCCGCTTCCCGTGACGGTGGAAGGTGGTGTGCCGCGGTGTGGGGGAGTTGGCTCTCATCCGTGCCGGGGTGTCGTCTATTTCGGCTTACAGCGGACACGCCTCAGAGGGAGGGCGATCCATTCGTCAGTCAGATCCGCAACACTATTGCGTGCTGAAGGGGATATGGCTGTCATATGCCCTCTTCGCGCAAAGCCCACGCGGGTCGGAGGCTCACGATGTGCCGAATTCTAAGATCCTTGGTGCTGATGCTTCCCTTGTTGGCCGTGCTGGGTTGTGACGGTGGGAGTGTTCCCATTGTCGTGAATCTTTCCGACAATGGAACTCCGGAGGGGAACCCCCCCCAGGTGACGGTGAACCTGGCCACCAACGGAGCGGAGACCCTCGCTGCGACCACGCTGGCGATCCAGCCTCCCGTGATCAGGCGTTTCTCGGCGACACCCTTGGCGATCAACCTGGGGCAGAGCACGACGCTGAGCTGGTCGGTGGCGGGAGCCACGAGCATGAGCATCGAGCCGGGTGTGGGGACGGTGACGGGGACGAGCGTGACGGTGCGTCCGACCGCGACAACGACCTATACACTGAAGGCCGTTAACGAGCTGGGGACCGTTACGGCAACCACGACGGTGACGGTGAACCAGCCTCCGGCCATTACGCGCTTTGCGGCGACACCTGCTGCGATCAACTCGGGCCAGAGCTCGACACTGGATTGGGTGGTGACGGGAGCCACGAGCCTGAGCATTGAGCCCAGCGTAGGCACGGTGACGGGGACGAGTGTGACGGTGAGCCCGACCGCGACGACGACCTATACGCTGAAGGCCACGAACGACGCGGGAACTGTCACGGCGACCACGACGGTGTCCGTGACGGCTTCTCCGGCCGCGTGGGCTTCTCTCGCCTGGACCCACGAGCTGCCTGGAAACTATGACTCGGATGTCTATCGCTGGCTGGATTCAGGCAAACAGCAGCGGACCGCAGTCCTCACTCGCAATAACTCTCGGGATCCGGGCGGGAGCTACGGAGGCATGCTCCGTCAGTTCCGCTTCTACCTGGGCACCCAGGAGCGCGTGGCCACGGGCACGGGGGCCAGTGGTCTCTGGAATGGCTGGGGCTATGTGGTGAGCCACCACGGCAACGGCGGGTTGACCCACTCCGGTACCATCCCGGGCAACTACCGCCAGGTCTTCGTTGGCCGGCACCATGCCATCCACGAGTTCTCCTGGAACCTGCCCATCAATGGCACCCCTGTCAAAGCCACGGTGCACTGGTTCTTCGCCACCGGACGGGACCATCCCGTCTATGCCATCACCTTCGACAGCAGCGCCGCCGCCGGTGGATTGTCTGTCAATGCGGACTCCCGCAGTCCCTATGGTGACATCGCCTGGGATGGTGACGGCATCAACTCCTATGTGGACGGCGTGAAGTGGGGCGACAAGTACAAGTTCTTCTCTGGCACTGAGCCGCTCACGGCCCAGAGCACCTGGGACTACACCCAGCCCAACGTGGTCCCCTACACCATGGCCTACTCCCGGAGCGCTGACGCGGAGATGGGCATGGTGCAGACGCTCAGCTGGCTCCAGCACAACACGGGCGGCACGTGGTTCCACACCAACTGGGGCTACACCTCCGCGAACCGTCAGAATCCTGGGGACTTCGGTACCTGGCTCATGCCCCCCAATTGGAACTGGCCCTACCAGATGTGCCAGTACGAGATGAGTGACTACAACCCGACCCGGAGCAAGCGCCTCGCCTGGGGCTTGATGTACGGCGCCGTGGGGAGTCCGTCCTACTATGGCTATGGTTACGAGGGGGTTTTCTCGGGCTATCCTTATCAGAGCTACTCCGTCTCCATGGTGATGGGCCGGCAGAGCACCGGCACGGTGCTGACCCAGGTGACACAGATGGAGCGCATGCTTCGGGGGCAGCTCAGCGCGACGCGAGGCGCGGTGGTGAGCTCGGGCCCCGTCGGCGTGGCTCGCACCGACAGCTCGGCCTATGCCGTGCCGGGTTACAACAGCGTCTACGGAGCCTATGAGCTCCAGTCGGATGCAACCGGTGCTTTCACTGCGACCCTGAATGCCGCCGGGGGAGAGCTCAAGAACCCCGTCTTCCTCGTTCACAGGTCGGGTGGCGTGCCGGAGCGCCTCTACCTGGATGGCGTGCTGCTGACGGCGGACGTGGACTACTTCGCGTCCTTTGATACCAGCACCGGGCGGGTGTGGATCACCCTGAACCGGGCGTGGAGCGGGAGCCATATCCTGTCGAGCATCTAAACCACGTTGGGAGTGGCTCCGTGACGAACGAAGAGGCTTATCTGCTCGCGGCGGGCAAGCGTCCTGACTGGTTTGTGTATCCCAATGGGTTCGCACGGGTGGTACGGCAGGGCATCTTGGATCTGATGCCCTGGCATCTCATGGAAGCCAAAGCGGCTCGAGAGAAAGCTCGGGCCTTGGCGGGGCGCTACCCCTCGCGCGAGCTGTTCCCGTTTGCCTACAGGCAGGACAACGACGATATCGCGTGCTGGGGCAAGGGCCATGGAGAGCAGGTGCTCATCATCCATGACTTTGCTTCCCCGGGCTTCGAGCTGGAGCGTGTCTTCCCAACGTTCTGGGATTGGTTTCGCGAGGCTGTTGAAGAGACCATCCACTGGGAGTGAGGAAGGCGCTTCCGGGCGCCTCCGGCGCGAGGCTTGAGGGCCTCGCGCCGGGGCTTCGATTGTCGTGGCTTATTTCCAGGTGTCGTTGAGCGTCGCGGTACCGGTCGCGGGAGTCGTATAGGTGCGGTTGGTGCCGCTCTCCCAGGTGACGTTCCCGCTGCCGTCCTTCTTGATGTACTTGTATTGGATGGCCGTTGAGCCGGGCAGGCTCAGCGTCACGCTCCACGTCGGGTAGTTGGCCGGCGAGAGGGGGATGGCAGCGCCGGGAGCCCAACTCCCGAGCGCGGTGATGCTGCCCACGATGAAGATGTTCTGACCGACCGCGGTGCTAGCCGTCTCGTTGAAGGTGACGGTGGCGCCGGAGGTGCTGGTGGTGACGCTCAGGGCCGTGCTCAAGGCCGAGACATTGCCCGCGGTGTCGCGTGCTCGCACGGTGTAGCTGTACGTGGTGCCGAGGCTCAGGCCGGTGTCGGTGTAGCTGGCCGAAGGAGGCGAGGCCACGAGGGCGCCGTTGCGGTACACGTCATACCCGGCGATGCCGCTGGCGTCTGTGGAGGCCGTCCACGTGAGCGAGACGGAGGTGGCCGTCTTGGACGACACCGTCAGGCCCGAGGGCACGCTCGGTGCGGTGGTGTCGGCGGACGGAGCGCCCGCGGTGATGGTGCCCGCGTTGAAGGTGGAGGTTCCCGTGGGGAAGAAGTAGTTGCTGCCGTTGTTGTTGTCCCAGGTGCCGCTGCCGTTGTTGAAGACGCTCTCGAGCTGCGTGGCCGCGCCCAGGTTGACGGTGTACTTCGCGTAGCCGGAGACCTCCGAGTCAGGCATGGGGTAGCCCGGAGAAACCGTCCACGTGCCGCCCGCGGGACGGAAGTGGATGTAGGGCGTAGCGAAGCCCTTCTTGTAATAGACGGTGGTGGTGTTGCCGGCGCCCGTCGTGACGGAGAGCGCCGCGCTGGCCGCGGAGGTGTTGCCGGCCGCGTCCCTCGCCTTCACGGTGTAGCTGTACGTGGTGCTCGGAGAGAGCCCGGTGTCCGTGTAGCTCGTGCCCGTGACGGAGGCCACCAGGGAGCCATTGCGGTACACGTCATAGCTGGCGACGCCGTAGTTGTCGGTGGAGGCTGTCCAGAGCAATGCCGCCGAGGAGCTCGTCGTGCCCGAGGCCGTCAGCCCCGTGGGCGCCGAGGGCGCGGTGGTGTCCGGTGCCAGGGTGGTGACGGAGAGCGCCGTGCTGGCCGCGGAGGTGTTGCCGGCCGCGTCCTTCGCCTTCACGGCGTAGCTGTACGCGGTGCTCGCGGTCAGTCCGCTGTCGGTATAGCTTGTGCTGGTGCTCGAGCCCACCTGTGTGCCATTGCGGAAGACGTCGTAACCCGCAACCGCGACGTTGTCCGAGGCCGCGCTCCAGGTGAGCGTCACCGAGCGATCCGTCTTCTTGGAGGCCGTCAGGCCCGTGGGCGTGGAGGGCGCGGTGGTGTCCACCATCAGGAACGGATACGTGCCCTGCACCGAGCCGTTGATGTCCTCGACGTACTTGCCGCCCACCAGGTTGTACCTGCCCGCGCCCACATAGACAGATTGGATCTCGCTTCGGGTGACGTTGCCCCGGCTGTCGGTGGCCTCGATGTAGTAGTCGAGGAGCTGGTCCCGGTAGTTGCCCAGGTAGACGTAATAGAGGTCGCCGATCTCCTGCGCGGGCACCTTGGCCATGACGGGCAGGTAGGTGGGCTGCCACGAGACGCCATTGATGACAGGCTTCAAATCCCTCCGGGTGAGGGGGTAGTCCACCCAGGCCCCCACGCGCGAGGTGTCAATGTTAGGCACGCCCGCGGCCTTGAGCGCGGCGGGGTCATACACCTTGTGGGTGTTGTCCAGCGGGTCGATGCTCTTATTCGTGTGCACGCGGACGCGAGCCTTGATGCTGGTGATGCTGCTCACGTCGTACGCATAGGTGTAGATCGCGAAGGTGTTGCTGAAGTGGTGGAGCGTCCAGCCCTCGGACTTGTCCGTGTTGGCGCTGCCCGGGTTATAGGGCCAGCGCTGCGGCCACCAGACAGACGGGCCCGTCTTGTCCTGGGCGATGCGGTCCTGCACATAGGGCTTGGAGAAGTAGAGCGACTGGTTGAAGGAGAGCGTGGGTTTGACGATGTCGTCCTGGTTCTCGTCGTAGTAGCCGAAGCCCGAGTCCATGGCCGGCAGCAGGAAGTACCAGGCCAGCTCCGCGGGGTTGGCGCCGCCCGCCCAGTCGTTGCTCGCATCACCCTTCACGGGGAAGGACATCATCCACGGGTTGAGCTGGTTGCCCGCGTGGGTCACCTGGTTGTCCAGCGTCGTGGTGGGCTTCCAGTGGTTGGGGTGTGCGTCGAGCCAGATCTGCTCGGCCGTCTTCGCGTAGTTGAGGGCGGCCTGGAGCAGGGCGAAGTTGCGCTCCAGGTAGTGCCAGCCGTGCTCGAAGGAGACCGTCATGCCCTCCTGCACGCCGCTGAGGTTTGTCTTCGGCGCCAGGTTGAGGCCGGTGGCCGAGTTGAACGCGGGGAACTGCCCCTTCCAGATGCCAAAGGACAGCTTCCAGTGGTGCCACTGCGGATCAGACGAGGAGTCGCGCGTGTCCACCCACGAGCCGTCCTGCACGTGCACCACGTCGGTGGCAGGGGGCGTGTTGTTGACCAGGTACTCGCTGATACCCAGACACTGCACGCCCGCGGTGCAGGTGACGCTGCGGCCGTTGTACCAGGTGGTCTCGGAGCCCGCGCGCCCGCCCGAGTTGTCTCCGTCATGGGCGATGACGAAGAACTGCTTCTGCGGGACGAGCCCCTCGAAGCTCTTGAGGTTGACGACGTCGACCGTGGCCTCGCCCTCCCAGCCTTCGAGCCAGGAGCCGTTCTGGTTGACGGGGATGCCCACGACGCGCGACTCGGCGCCGGTGGCTGGGTCCACGTAGCGCACCCAGTGCGGCGTGGAGGCGAAGGGGTACTTGTTGCGGATGACCTGCTGCTCGTGCGCCATCTGCAGGCTCACCCAGCTGCCCACGTTGCTGGTGTTCTGCAGGTCCGCGCGGTTGGGCGGCGACACCAGCGTGTCCGAGCCTGGATCATTCAGGAAGGGATAGTCTTTGAGCGTGCGAGAGAAGTGGTTGTCTCCAATGACGGACCACTGGATGCCCAGCTTGGCGAGCGTGGGGATGAGGCGCTCGGAGAAGCCAAGCTCCGTGGGGAAGAAGCCCTTGGAGGACTGGAAGTTGCTCCCCAGGAAGTAGGGCTGCGCGAGGGTGGCGCTCTGGTTGATGAGATCCTTGAGGAAGTAGTCTGGCCCCACCAGCGGCCCCATGGTGTGGTGGCCGGTGAAGTGGATGAGATCCAACGTCCGGTTGCCCGCCGGCGTGCGCAGGGTGTTGTACCGGTCCCTCCAGGAGGCGCCCCAGTTGGTGTTGTTGTAGCCGGAGACGTTCTGCAGGGTGTTGAGATCCTGGACGTTGTTCACCACCGCGCCGGACATGGTCACGTGGATCTGCCCAGTGGGGGCGTTGGTGTTCATGTCCGCGGCCACGTTCCCGGGCCAGGACATGTAGGCGCCCGTCTTCGCGTGGTGCGAGTAGTACGTGACCAGATCATCGTGCGGCATCGGCGCGCCCGACGGCAGGTAGTACGTGTAGTTCGACGGAGGGCTCTTCTTCAGGTTGATGACCTGGCCGTCGTACGTGTAGCGGATGGCTCCGCCCATCGGCGTGGACGCGTACTTGCTGACGTCGTAGTACGGCCAAAAGTTGGGCATGTGGTTGTGATACACATGTGACGCGGCGATCTGCGCTCGCGCTGGCCCGGCTTGCAGCAGCAGCGCCGCCAGGGCGGGCAACAGCAACGACTTCTGTCGATGCACGGGGACTCCTCGGGGTAGGAGGGGGGGGAATGCATCGCGCGTATTAGTGGGGCTGATGCGGGATGTCACTTTTTCCTGATAAAACAAGACTTGACGCGATGCGTCCGATGCGTGACGCGGTGCAGCGGGAACGAGGAGGTGTCCATGAGAAGACTTTGGGTGGTGGCGCTGCTCTCGGTGGTGGCGTGCTCTGAGAAGAAGGGACAGGGCCAGGAGGCTGTGCAGGACAAGGCCACGGCGGCCCTGGCGAGCAAGGACGAGAAGTGCCCCGGCGGGACGGTGAAGGGGTGCTTCGACGCGGCCGTGGAGGCTGAGCGGAAGGGGGAGGTGGCGCGCGCGGCCGAGCAGTACACGCGCGTGTGTGACGCGGGCGTCGCCCGGGCGTGCACCGTGCTGGGCACATTGGTCTGGCAGGGACGTGGCGTGAGCGCGGATCCGGCGCGCGCCTTCTCGCTCTACATGCGCGCGTGCGAAGCAGGCGACGCGGCGGGCTGCTTCAGCGCGGGCATCTGCCACAGGACGGGCGCGTGCGCGGAGAAGAACGACGCCGAGGCCTCGAAGCTTCTCCGGCGCGCCTGCGACGGCGGTGACGCACGGGCGTGCGCCAACCTGGGTGGGGGCTGACGGCCCCGGTGAGGCTCAGGGCGCGGTCGTGGTCGCTTGGGCCGGCCCGTTGGGCGCCGGCTGCGCTGCCTTGGCGGCCTCGGCTTCGGCCCTGGTCTTGAGCAGGGCCTCTCGCTCGCGCCGGTTCTTCGCCTCGGTCTCGGTCAGCGACTTGATGGTGGCCAGGCCCTTCTCGAAGTCCCCGCCGACCCTCCCGTCCATGTCCATGAAGAGGGAGAAGGCCTTGCCCATGAAGGTGTTGTGCCCCTCCATGGCCCAGCGGACCGTGACGCCCTCGGGTCCAGGCTGGAACGTGAAGGTGGCGATGTTCGTGGCCTGCCACGGCTCGATGAACTCGAGCTGGACGCGGATGGACTCGTAGGGCTTCGAGTCCAGGATGGTCATCTTCCCCCGACCGGCCTCGGCGTTGCCGGACCAGGCGTAGATGGCGCCGGGGCCCGCGAACGGCCCGTCGAAGGTCTTCTTCATCTTCGGGTCGAGCGCTTCCCACGGCGACCAGAAGTGCCAGCGGTGGAAGTCGTTCACCAGGCCGAAGGGGAGATCCACGGGGGCCGCGACGGTGATGGAGCGCTCGACCCGAAAGGTGGACGGCCGCGACACCACCACGGCGGAGAAACCCACGAGGGCGACGACGAGCGCGAGGAGGACCTTCTTCAGCATTTCAGCTCTCAGCATTCGATGATGTTGACGGCGAGACCGCCGCGCGCGGTCTCCTTGTACTTGGTCATCATGTCCGCGCCCGTCTGGCGCATCGTCGCGATGACCTTGTCGAGCGACACCTTGTGCTTGCCGTCGCCCTGGAGCGCCAGCCGCGCGGCGTTGATGGCCTTGATGGAGCCCATGGCGTTGCGCTCGATGCACGGCACCTGCACGAGCCCGCCAATGGGGTCGCACGTGAGCCCCAGGTTGTGCTCCATGCCGATCTCCGCCGCGTTCTCCACCTGCTCGGGCGTGCCGCCCATGACCTCGGCGAGGCCCGCTGCCGCCATGGAGCAGGCGACACCCACCTCGCCCTGGCAGCCCACCTCGGCGCCGGAGATGGAGGCGTTGAGCTTGTAGAGAATGCCGATGGCGCCCGCGGTGAGTAGGAAGCGGATGGCGCCCTCATCGTCCGCGCCCGGCACGAAGCGCCGGTAGTAGTGGAGCACCGCGGGCACGATGCCGGCCGCGCCGTTGGTGGGCGCCGTCACCACGCGCCCCTGGGCCGCGTTCTCCTCGTTCACCGCGAGCGCGTAGAGGTTCACCCAGTCCATGGCCAGCAGGGGATCCGTGCCGCGCATGTCTCCCTTGAGCTTGCGGTAGATGCCCGCCGCGCGCCGCTTCACCTTGAGCCCGCCCGGGAGGATTCCCTCGCGCTCGCAGCCACGCTTCACGCACGCCTGCATGACCTCCCAGATGCGCAGCAGCCCCGCCCTTACCTGGGCCTCAGGCCGCAGCGCCTTCTCGTTCTCCAGCATCAGCGTGCTGATGCTCAGCCCGTGCTGATGGCAGAGCGCCAGCAGCTCCGCGCCCGTCTTGAAGGGGTAGGGGATGCGCCCGTCGGTTGCTCCCACGCCGAGCGACGAGGTGCCGTCGTCGTTCACGACGAAGCCTCCGCCCACCGAGTAGTAGACGCGGGTGAAGGGCTCACTCCGCCCGGCGAGCACCGCGGTGAAGCGCATGCCGTTGGGGTGGCGCGGCAGCGACTGCCGCTTGTGGAAGACGATGTCCTCGGAGGGCTTGAACTTCACGAGCTGCTGGCCGAGCAGCTTCAGCTTCGCGGTCTCGGTGATGCCCGAGATACGAGCGGGCACGGCGTCGCAGTCGACCTCCTCAGGACGCTCGCCCTCCAGCCCGAGGAGGACCGCGACGTCACTGCCGTGACCCTTGCCGGTGTGACCGAGCGAGCCGAAGAGCTCCACCTTCACGGACTCGACAGCGCTGAGCCCGCCCGCCGCGTTCGCGAGGGTCTCCACGAACTGCCGCGCCGCACGCATCGGTCCGACGGTATGCGAGCTCGAGGGCCCGATACCAATTTTGAACATGTCGAAAACACTGAGAGCCACGAGCCGCCTCCCGCCCTGAGACACGCGAACGAACCTATATCCCAAACAGGTCATCGCGTGTCGCGGCGTCCCCTGAGACAAAGGAGGAGGCTCGCGGCCCGTGTCGTGCTCTATCTGACGACACGCGTCATGGCTGACGCCCTGCATCCATGAGGGCATCCCTGACGCATGATGAATGGAGCCCCAACGACTTAGTGGCCCGAGGCTGCCGACGCGGCGAACTCGTCCTCCGACATCTGCGGCCAGTGGAACGGGAACTTCCACCGCTCGGCGCCGCTCGGCTGCTCAGCCTTTATCCGGACGAGCCCTCGCAGGCTCAAGCCGACCAAGGACAGCATGCCCAGGGTCACAAGACCGGAGGCAGCGGAGCGCAGCGTCCGGGGCCAGAGCGCGCGGAGTCCCCAGAAGCCCACGGGGAGGACATAGATGGGGACGGCGACCAGGCCCGCGAGCACGAGCATGCGCCGCTTGTCGGAAGCATCAATGGCAGCGTTGGGATTCATAGCTGCCCTAAAGGGTGAGTGCGGCAGGGGCTGACGGGAAGGGGGACCCTCGTGCCGCTTGCACGGATACCCACAGAACGGACGGGCCAGCTCAGTTCCCCCGTCCGCCACCGAGCCATTCCTTCCGGCGCTGGTCTTGGGTGCGTTTGCGCGCGAGCGCGTCATCTGTCTGCCGCGGAATCTCGTCGAGGCGGGTGCGGTGCATCCGGATGCTCAGCTCGTACAGGCCCCGCTCCTGCTCCGGCAGTTGGGAGCCGTACTCCTGGAGCACCCGACTCGCGAACGCGATGGAGTCCTCCGACACCCTGCGGCGGTGCTCGTAGTACTGGTGGATCTCCTCCTCGCTGGCCGTGTTCGACTGCACCTTGCCGTAGAGCTCGTTCCAGCGCTGGGTTTCCTCGGCGCGCTTCTGGAGAACCAGGGGATCCTTCGTGGGTGCGCTGAGCTCCCAATAGAGGTTGTTGGGCAGTTGCTCGCGCAGCTTCGCCAGGTCCACTGGATGACGGCGAGGTGCGTCAGAAGACAGTGTCTCGGAGGCGACGCCTGCATCCGTCGTGACGGCGGTGACGGTCTGGGGCGGGGAGGGCGCTTCTGGCACGGGCGCTGGAGCGGCGTCTCCCACGGGCCTTGCGACCTTCTCCTCGCGGCGGGGGGCTTCCTCCGTGGCTGCCTCATGACGCGGTAGGACAAACCACAGCACCGCCAGCAGCGCGATGGTTGCCACCGCTACGAGCCACGGCAGGGTCTTCGACCGGGTATTCGCGCCCATGGCCAACGAGATATCCGGTGCCACGCCTGTTCCGCAACGGGGGTTGATGGAAGACAAATCGGAGTACGAGAGACTGATATTTCACGGATTGTGATACTGTCCTTCATCCCACCGAATACCACCTATGGAGGAGTTGGGATGAAAAGCCATCTCTTGTTGGGCCTTCTCGCCGCCGCGGCAGTCCCCCCAAGTGTCGCTCGCGCGGAGGTGCTGGTCGACGGCATCGTCGAGGTGCTGGTCGACGGCGGCAACAACTACAACTGGGAGAAGGTGGAGCTGCCGGGAACGAAGTGCGGCAACGGCTCCCAATACAAGTTCTTCATCACGCGGAGCACCACCGGCTCGAAGAACCTGATGTTCTTCTTTGAAGGTGGCGGTGCGTGCTGGGACTACGACACCTGTAGCGGACGCGCGGGCCTGCTCGGCGCGGCCAACCCGAACGGCATCACGGACGACTACATGAAGCAGTTCACGGCGAAGTATGTCTCGCCGATCGTGAACGGCGCCGATCCGGGGCTGCCCTTCCGCAGCCGCACCGACATCGCGACGAAGGACTGGA
The DNA here is from genome assembly GCF_044360475.1 of Archangium minus. Taxonomy (NCBI): domain Bacteria; kingdom Pseudomonadati; phylum Myxococcota; class Myxococcia; order Myxococcales; family Archangiaceae; genus Archangium; species Archangium minus. Next base: position 8,927,533 of record NZ_CP043494.1, on the reverse strand, counting down.
ACATCGTCTACATGCCCTACTGCACGGGCGATGTGCACGTGGGCAACAACACCGTCACCTATACGGATCCGACGGGACAGCAGCCGCCGCTCCCCTGGCACCACTACGGCTATACCAACTCGCTCGCGGCCATCAACTACGCCAAGACGCAGTTCCCGAACGTCCAGAAGCTCCTGGTCACCGGCTTCAGCGCCGGCGGCACCGCCACCTCGTCCTCGTATTACTTCGTGCGTCGCATCATCAATCCGGCGCGCGGATATTTCCTGAACGACTCCGGCCCCATCTACCTCGCGCCGAACGTCAATGATCGCTCGCGCCCGCTCCACGACAAGATCCGCCAGTCGTGGAACCTCGACTCGGTGTTCAACCAGTTCCCGGCGTCCTTCGACCGCAACAACCTCGGCACCATCAACCGCATGCTGGCGATGGAGTTCCCCAACGACCAGCTGGCCTACACGGCCTACTCGCGCGACTACAACTACTCGCGCTTCTCCTATGAGCGCTTCTACACGCCCAATGATCAGGAGACGGTCCTCCGGTATTGGAAGGAGGACCAGGACAAGCTGGTCGCCGAGCTGAAGCTCTACAACAACTACAGCTACTTCATTCCGTACAGCCGGCCCATCAACGCCAGCCATTGCAGCACGATCATCACCTTCATCGGCGCGCACGCCTGCGAGCGGATGGAGAAGAAGCACAACTGGTACGAGTACATCCCCGAGCCGTGGCAGAGCTACAAGTGCTACAGCGAGTTCGTGCCGATGGATGTCTTCCTCCATCGCTTCATCAATGAGAACCAGCGCGTCCGCATCTACGAGCCGGCCAACGGCTACAACGACGAGGATCCTGGTATGGACATCGTCGCGCCGCTCATCAACGGCGCCCTCGGTGGCTGAGCCCGGCTGATGGGTTGAGCAGGGTTTGGCGGAGGCAGTCGGCGAGGAGTCGGTTGCCTACCGCCCGTAGCCCCCGCTCTTCACATCGACGAGGCGGCCGTTCTCAAACACCGCCACCTGCATCAGCCGCTGGGGACCGAAGTTGTACGTCCACTCTTCGATCGTCTTTTGGACGACCCGCTCGGTGGTGGTGCTGCTGTCCTCGGTCTTTTGCCTCGTCTTCTCGCCCACGGACTCGGTGCGACTCTCCTTGGCCATTGGCTCTCCGCACTTCAGGAGGACGTCGGACTTGGAGGCCCCATCCGCGACGAGGTTGTTGCCACAGCGGAGCGTGGCCGCATCACTGGAGGTGGGGAACAGGAAGAACGAGAGGGTCAGGCTCGCCAGCAGGGCTCGCATCGAGAGGGGCTCCTTCGAGAATCCTTGAGGGGATGTGCAGGACGTCCTACCCCCGAGGATATTCAATCGCCGGGCCCAGATTCCTCGCGGCCCTCTGCGCTCAGCGTCCCAGGATGTCCCTGCGTTGACTCTCCGTGAGGGCGCGGGCCCAGTCCCTGAGCAGCTTGCCCACGTTCAGCTCCGCCAGGGTGTTGTCCAGGTGGTTCATCACGGCGTCGAAGTGGACATCGCTCAGTCCGCGCTCCACCAGCCGCTTATGGGCCCGGCGCATGTCGCGGCCGGAGTACGTGTTGGGGCCGCCGAAGACCGTGGCCAGGAAGGCCCGCTGCATGGACTCCACGCGCGCCACGTCGACCCCCTCGAAGAAGGGCCTCAGGAGGGGATCTCCCAGCACCTTGCGATAGAAGATGGACACCGCCTTGGAGACCATCTCCTCGCCCCCCAGTTGCTCGTAGAGACTGTTCGTCTGGTACACGCGCGAACTCCCCTTCCAGGCCCTTGGAGGCCCTTGTTGTCGCCGCGGTGGATTCTAGTTTGGAATGGGGTGGAAGGGCATCGGGAGGATCGGCGATGGCGGAGCGGAAAGAGGGCTCGAGGTTGATGGTGTACGACCGCACCTGCGGCGGGCCCTGGGGTCTTCCGGGTCTCACCTTCTCGTGGCGTGTCGGAGGCGTGCTGTATCGTGCGCTCGGCCGGCTCGATGCCTGGAAAGGTGTGGTGACCTGGGACGAAGCGCTCGATTGGCTGCTCGAGCGCTCACGCGAGGAGCGCATCGCGGAGATCCAGTTCTGGGGTCATGGCAACTGGGGCTGTGCGCTCATCAATCGGGTGCCGCTGGATGTCCGGGCGCTTGCACCGGGTCACCCCTGGCAGGAGCGCCTGGCCGCGTTGCGCGAGCGCCTCGTGCCTGGCGGGGAGGCGCTCTGGTGGTTCCGCACCTGTGAGACTTTCGGGACGGCGCGAGGGCACGATTTCGCTCGGGCCTGGACGCGCTTCTTCGGCTGTCGTGCCGCGGGGCACACCTATGTCATTGGCCCGTGGCAGAGCGGGCTCCACTCGCTGCGTCCCGGAGAGGAGCCCCACTGGTCGGTGGAGGAGGGGGTGCCACCTCAAGAGCGTTCGGGCATGAGGCACGCGCTGTGGTCGGGGCCTCGCGTACCCAACACCATCACCTGTCTGCATGGTCGGGTGCCGCCGGGTTTCTAATCCTCCGGGGATGAGGGCCTTGCCTGGCTCGGCCCCCTCTGCGACGGTGCGCCGCCATGACGACACGACCCTTTCGCATCCTGGGCCTCCAGCAGGTGGCCATCGGCGGACCGGACAAGGCGCCCCTGCGCAAGCTCTGGGTGGACGTGCTGGGCCTCGAGCCTCACGGCACCTACCGCAGCGAGCGCGAGAACGTCGACGAGGACATCGTTGTGGCTGGAGTCGGTCCCTTCCGCGTGGAGGTGGACCTGATGCAGCCGGTGGACCCGAACGGGAAGCCGCGCGTGCACGACCCCGCGCTCAACCACCTGGGGCTGTGGGTGGATGATCTGCGCGCGGCGGTGACGTGGCTGGAAGGGCAGGGCGTGCGGTTCGCTCCCGGTGGCATCCGCAAGGGCGCCGCCGGCTTCGATGTGACGTTCATCCACCCCAAGGGCAACGAGCAGTTCCCGCTCGGGGGAGAGGGCGTGCTCATCGAGCTGGTGCAGGCCCCGCCCGAGGTCATCTCCGCCTTCGATACGCTCGCGAAGGCCGCTGCTCACAAGCCGTAGGACTCCAGCAGCCGGAGCCACACCTCACTGACGGTGGGGAAGGCCGGTACCGCGTGCCACAGTCTGTCGAGCGGTACCTCGCCGGCCACCGCGATGGTGGCCGAGTGCAGCAGCTCTCCCACCCCAGGGCCCACGAAGGTGGCTCCGAGCAGGATGCGCCGCCGCTCGTCCACCACCAGCTGCACCGCCCCGTTGAGGCCCTCGCCGAGCAGGGCCGTGCCTGCCACCGAGTCCAGGCCCACCCGCACTGTGCGCACCGGCAGTCCCTGCTTGCGCGCCTCCGCTTCGGTGAGTCCCACCGAGGCCACCTGCGGGTGCGTGAAGAGCACCTGCGGCGTTGCCCGCGCATCCGCCCACGCCGCCACCTGCTTGCCCAGGATGTGATCTCCCGCCAGCCGCGCCTGGTACTTCCCCATGTGTGTGAGCAGGTTGCGCCCGTTCACGTCCCCGCACGCGTACAGCCAGCCGTCCTTCACACCCGTGGCGCGGAGCTGGTCATCCACCTCCACCGGCTTGCCCGGCGTCAGCCCCACCGTTTCCAGCCCGAGGTCTTGGGTCCGAGCCTCGCGGCCCATCGCCACCAGCAGCTCGTCCGCGCGGAGCGTCTCCCCGGTGGAGAGCGTCACCGTCACCTCGCCTTGTCCACCGGGACGGTGGACGCGCGTCACCTGGGTGCTCGTGCGCACCGTGATGCCACTCTCGCGCAGGGCCTTCTCCAGTAGCTCGCGGGCGAAGGGCTCCAGGCGTCCGAGGAGGTGCTCGCCGCGCTGGATTAGCGTCACCTCCTGGGCTCCCAGCTCGCGCCAGGCCTGGCTCAACTCCGTCGCCACCGCTCCGCCTCCCATCACCACCAGCCGCCGGGGCACGTTCTTGGCTGCGGTGCCCTCGCGGTTGGTCCAGGGCTTGGCCTCGTGCAGCCCGGGGATGTCTGGAAGGCGTGGACCGCTGCCCGTGGCCAGCACCACCGCCCGGCGTGCCGTCAGCTCGCGCGTTCCTCCGTCACGCAGTGTGACGCGCACCGTGCGAGGGCCCGTGAGCCGGCCGTGCCCACGCACCACTTCCAGCTTCGCGCCTCGTGCCCATTCCGCCTGGGAGCTGTCGTCATAGCCTTGGACCATCCGATCCCGGTGCGCGAGGACCTCGGAGGCGTTGAGCTGTCCCTTCACCGCATCGCGAGCGCCGGGGGTGTGCCGGGCCAGCCACAACACCTCTGGAGGCCGCAGCAGGGCCTTGCTGGGGATGCAGGCCCAGAAGGAGCACTCGCCACCGAATCGCTCCACCTCCACGAGGGCTGTCGAGAGTCCGCCCCCAGCGGTCCTCGCCGCTGCGTTCTCTCCGGTGGGGCCTCCTCCGATGACCACGACATCCAATGCATCCGCCATGTGCCCTCTCCACACTTCGGGTCCAGGGAGGCTCAGGGGAGCACGAGCGGCGGCTTCACGTGGCGCGCAGTGCGGCTTTCATCCAGAACATGTCACTCGGAGTGTTGGTCGGCGTGTGGGTGTTGTTCGGAGAGATTCGTTGCCTGACGTCGCCACGCGGCGGGAGTGAGGCCGTGCGCGCGCCGGAAGAGGCGGATGAAGTGCGTCACGTCCGCGTAACCCACGCGCTCGGCGATGATGTCCACCTGCTCGTCCGTCCCCCGAAGCCGCCGCCGGGCCTCGGCCATGCGGTACTCGAGGATCCACTGTCCCACCGTGCGGCCCGTCTCTTTGCGAACCACGCTGGCCACGTGCGTGGCCGAGCGCCCAACGGCGCGTGCGACCTGCGCGAGTGACAGCGGCTCGAGGGCGTTTGCCTCGATGTACGTGATCGCCTGGCGGGCGATCCCCTGGCCCGCGGGGTCAGGTGTGGCCTCGGGGCCGCTCATCCGCTCCAGCTCGATCAGCACCAACCGGAGCAGCGCGCTCACAGCCTCGTCGCGGGACCGCTCGTTGCCGGAGAGCTCCTGCTCAAGGAGGCGCATCCACCCTTCGAGGCGCTGGCGTTGAGCGGCGTTCGGGCGGAGGACCGGGTGGCACCCGCTGCGGACCCGCAGCAACGGTCCCAGTCGCAGGCCCGTGTGGCTTCCCCAGCTCGGGTCTTCATGGGGAAACGCCTCCGGGTGGAACGAGAGCGCCCAGCCCTCCATGTCATCGAAGTGCGCCGAGCCGTGTGCATCCCCGGGGGGAATGATGTGGACGTCTCCCGCGCGCAGCACCAGGTCGCCGGAGTGCTGTACCCTCGACATGCCTCGCGTCACGAGGAAGATGACCGCGTACGAATGGACGAAGGTTCCTGGCCGGGCGGGACGGTGCTGGGGCCGGCTGTAGCGTTGCACCCATACCGGGCTCTGGTGACGCTCGAACTCCTCACGCACCAGCTCCGGCTTCTTCGCTCCGGGCAGGGTCTTCGTCTTCGTCATCGTTTCCTTCGTAGCCGCAAGCATGGTCTGGGCTCAACCTTCAGACGGAAATCCCGCGTCCGCGTTTTCCATGTTGAGGGCATGGTTGATCATCGCCGCGGCCTGGAATCCCGCCGACGCCGCGACGATCGCTGATTGGAGGCGGGTGGTGAGATCGCCCGCCGCGTGGATTCCTGGAGCGGAGGTCTCCATGCGCTCGTTGATGCGGACGAAGCCCTGCTCATCGAGGGCGAGGCCGAGCCGCTGGACCAGTTCCGTCTGGCGCTGGTGCGGATGGGCGAAGAGCACCTCGCGGGCCACCCGGGTTCCATCCTCCAACTCCACCGCTTCGAGGTGCTCCCCGTGGGGGACGAGTCGGCGGATCCTCCGGGGCTCGAGTCGGACGCCGGCGCGCTCGAGCCGCTGGCGCTGCTCGGCGGGCACTTCCAGGCCTCCCTGGGTGAAGGCGACAACGTCCCGTGACCAGCCGGTGAGGAACAGGCTGAAGTCGAGGAGCATCGCGCTCGTTGCGAGCACCCCGAACGCTCGATCGCGGACCTCCCAGCCATGGCAGTACGGGCACGCGAAGATGCTCTTGCCCCACAGCTCGCGATAGCCGGGCAGGTCTGGGCGCTCATCGACCAGGCCCGTGGTGAGCAGGACCCGGCGGCACTCCACCGCGTCTCCTCCCGCGAGGACGACCCGGAAACCCGAGGCGATGCGCTCCACGGAGGAGATCCCCACGTCTCGGACCTCGACTCCTTCGTAGGGGCGGAGCTGCTCACGCGCGATGCGTCGGAACTCCATCGGGGGCGTCCCATCGCGAGTGACGAAGCCGTGGATCTGCTCCGCCATGAGGTTCCGGCGGGTTCCCCCATCGCAGAGGAGAACCTTCTTCCGGGCGCGTCCGAGCACCAGCGCAGCGTTCAGGCCCGCCGGGCCGCCACCGATGATCACCACGTCCTTCCGCTTCGAGTTCGTCACCTTTTCGTCCTCCGGTGCTCAACGGATAAACGCGGGCACCCCGAGGCGGCAGGGCGGGTTGTCGTGCTGAATCGGCGAATCTTCTGGTGTCAGCGGTGGGTGGACTCGATGTTCCCCGCGGTGAGCCGGCGCAGCTCCGCGCGCAGCACCTCGTTGAAGCGGAACGGCTCCGGACACTCCCTTGCCTCGCAGACGGCCAGGTAGTCGTTGAAGAAGGCGAGCGGTCCCCGTGCCGGATAGTTCCGCAACTGCTCAGGTCCCAGGGCCTCCTCCATCGTCCGGGCCATGTGGGCCCCCACGCGGACGAAGAGCCAGTCCTCGCTCGGCCCGTGAGCGGTGAGGATGCGCTCGCGCGTGGCCTTCGGAGCGCGTGCGATGGTGGTCCGATCGAGCAGCTGCGCGACCTGCTCGAACGCCTCGGGGAGCCCACCCGTCCCGGGCAGTGACCCAGGCCCTCGTGTGGCCCACAGGTGGTACGCGAGCCCGTAGCCGAAGATGCGCCCCAACCCTTCGTTGACCACCGCGTCCACCGCATCCTGGCGGCGTGTGTTCACCCGGGAGCCCTCGCCCTCGAGCAGCAGCTCGATGATGCCGTAGGCGATGCGCCGCAGCGAGGCCGCTTGTCCCTCCACGTTGCTCGCGAGCGCGATCGCCACGTCCTCTCCAGGAAGCAGCAGGAGCAGCGTCGAGGTCTCTGGCTGAGCCCCGGCGTGGGCCACCACGTAGTGGCCTCGGAGCGGCCAGGTCGCGAAGCCCATGCCGTAGTCGGTGAGCCGCCCATCGCGGGTGCTCATCGAGGTCTGCATCAGCCCCGTGCTCGCGCGTGACACCAGCCGGTAGTCGAGCAGCGCTCCGCCATAGCTGAGCAGATCCTCGATGGACGCGCGGGTGCCTCCGCCAGCGAAGCGGCCGGAGACGTCGACGAGCTTGGAGGGCACGAGCTGCCCCTCCCGGAGGCGGTAGCCCGCGGCGTGGTGCTCGTCACGCGTTTGGCGATCGTCCAGTGCCGCGTGCTCCATGCCGGCGGGGGCGAAGACGTGCTCGTGGAGGTACTCCCCGTAGCTCTGCCCCGTGACGGCTTCAATGGCCGCGCCGAGCAGGTTGTAGGCCCAGGTGCTGTAGATGAATCGGGTGCCGGGCTCGGCCTCCAGCTCGTAGCCCGAGACGAGGGCCACCGAGCCCGCGGTGTCGAGCGGACCGGTGTCATGGCTCGGGCCAAAGCGGCCGTAGTTCGTCACGCCGCCCAGGTGTCCGAGTAGCTGCCGCACCGTCACCGGCCAGCGCTTCTCAGGCCAGGAGGGCACCAGCGTGCGGATGTCCGCGTCCAGGTTGAGGCGTCCCTGCTCCACGAGCTGCAGCACGGCCACCGCGGTGAAGGTCTTCGTGATGGAGGCCAGCCGCCAGGTGGTCCTCGGCGTTGCCGGGAGTCCGCGGGCCTTGTCGCGCAAACCGTAGGCGCCTACCCAGCGCTGGTCTCCCCACCTCACGCCCACCGCGAGCCCCACGTGCGGCTCCCGGGCCAGCTCCGCGCGCACGAGCTCCTCCAACGCCCGTTGCACTTCCTCGGGGAAGGGGACCTCCACCTTCACGACTTGCACCGGGGCGTAGGGTCGCTCGCACACCGGGACACCCGGGGGCGCCGCCCACACCGTGAGGCCGAGCAGGAGCAACGGCGGCAACAACCCCTTCACCGGGCGTTCCTCCGGGGCTCGTTCCCGGTGTGGGTCTCTAGGGCTCGGATGTCGTGATCCATGTCGCGCGGCGCTGACGGCGCCCACCGTAACCGGATTTCAGCCGGTGCGAGTACCTGTGGAAAAAAAGGACAACGCAGGGCGTGAGTTGCCCCTTTTCTCCACGCCCTCCAGGAGCCCTCAGAGGGGTGTTGGAAATGGAACAAGTCTTGCTGCTGCATGGCGGGTTTTACCACCCAGGTCCTTTGGACCCCAAGTTCCTCATCCCGACATCCCTGCGCTCGCCCCCCGGCGAGTGGGAGGCACACTCATCATGAAGAGGCTGTTCAATCCGTTGATGGCCGCGTCCGTCGTCATGCTCGCTTCCGCCTGTGCGAAGGTGGAGCGCATCGAGGTGAAGCCGGCGAAGGTGGAGCTGTCCGAGGCGGGCCAGGCGGTGGCCCTGTCCGCGCGGGCACTCACGAAGGATGGCGAGCCCGTGGAGAAGGCGGAGCTCGCATTTACCTCCAGCGACGCGAAGGTCGCGACCGTAGATGCCACCGGCAAGGTGAGCGCGGTGAAGAGCGGCTCGGCCAGCATCTCCATCAAGTCCGGCGAGGTGAGCGCCACGGCTCCTGTCGAGGTGGTCATTCCCTCGGCCATCACCGTGAAGGGCGCGCCCTTCACGCTCACCGGGCTCGGCTCGGAGGCGGTGGTGGAGGCGGAGGTGCAGGATGACGCTGGCCGGCCCGTGAAGACGGCGAAGCTGGAGTACTCCAGCGCCGACGCCAACGTGGTGGAGGTGGACGGCAACCGGCTGATCGCCAAGGCCGTGGGCTCCACGACGGTGACGGCGACCTCGGGCAAGCTGACGCAGGCCATCGAGGTCACCGTCAAGCTGCCGGACGTGGACGCGGTGGCCTTCGAGACGGTGCCCGCCACCCTGAAGGTGGGTGAGAGCGCGACGCTCGCCGCGGTCGCCAAGGGCACGGACGGCGCCGCCATCAAGGGCGTGTCCTTCACCTACACCACCAGCGACGAGAAGATCGCCACCGTGGACGCCAGCGGCACGGTGACGGCCGTGAAGGCGGGCGCGGTCACGATCAAGGCCGAGGGTGGCAGCAAGGCCACCGAGGCGAAGCTCACCATCAAGAAGAAGTAGGAAGCACTGGCGGTACTGCCCGGGCTCCGAGTGCCATGACGCGCTCGGGGCCCGTGGTGCATTCAGGGCCTGGGAGCGGGCCTACTTCGCGGCGACGAACTCGAAGGACACCTCGGCGTCCTGGCCTTCCGTCACCGTCACCTCGGCCGTCTTCGTGCCGAGCGTCTCGTGCCAGGCCTCGAGCGTATACGTCCCCGGCGGCACGCCCTGGAGGCTGAAGGCGCCGTCCTCTCCAGAGGTGGCGAAGTACGGATGGGGGCTCATCACCACGAAGGCGGTCATCCACGGGTGGATGTCGCACTTGAGGCGGACGATCTCCGCGTCCCCGGGCGGCCTGGCCTCCTTCGTCTTCAGGGGAGGCTGGGTCACGTTGAAGAGCTGCTTGCCTCCGGACATGCCACGCACGTTGTGCAGCGTGCTGTCGCTGTTCATCAGCACGAGCGGCTGGCCGATGACGGCTCCCTGCACGCGCGGCAGGTACGTGCAGCGGTTCTGGTCCACCACCACCATGGTGCTTGGCGGCGTGGTGGGCTGGCCGGGCACGTTGCCCCGCACGCGCACCAGCACGTTGGCGAGCTTGCCGTCCTTCACCTGGACAGGCTGATCCACCAGGTCCATGCCGTCGCAGTTGGGATCCGTGCCCGGGGTGATGGGGGCGGGGGCGGGAGGCTTCCCCTTGAAGGTGACGAACCCGTGAACGCCACCACCGCCCTGCGGGGCCTGGGCGGCTTCTTCCTGCTCCTGGGGCAGGGGCGTGTCAGCGGGCAATGGCGCGGCCTTCACGGTGGCCGGGGCCGGGGCCGGGGCTTGCGCGGCGGCGGGGGCGGGAGCGGTGGCCTCGTCCTTCTTGCAGGCCGTCAGGGCGGTGAGCCCCACGGCTCCGAGCACCGTCAGGCCCAGCGTACGCAGCTTCATCGTGCAGTCTCCTCACACTCCCGGTGCGCTGGGGGGTTCACGCACCTGGGTGGGGATGGTCCACGCCTGTCTAACAGAAAAGCGGGCCGGTGGGCCAATGGGGTGGGGCACGGCTCGCAGGAGGTGCTGGGTAGCCCTCCGAGAGGGCGGGCCCACTTCCACGGAGGGTGTGGGGCGCTCAGTTCCGGGGAGCGGGCTTGCGGCGAGCGCGGGTGTGGGCCCCGGCTTTGCGCAGGCGGGTGAGCAGCGATGACAGGTCGCGCTCGAGGAGGGCGCAGGACTCGCTGAGCTCCCTCAGGGCCTCGAGGCGGGCGCGGGCAGGGTGCTCGCCCTCGCCGATCAGCCAGAGGCCCTCCTCCACCAGGCCCTTCACGCTGGCGAGCGCGGTGAGGCGGCTGCGCAGGAGGTTCTCCCAGGCATCCTCCCGGAGCCGGTAGCTGTCGCGACGATCCAACACCGGCACTCGCTCCACGAAGCCGCGCTCCGCGAGCAACCGAGCCATGCTGCTCACCGAGGCCTTGCTGGCACCGAGTCCCTGGGCCATCGCGTCCAGCGAGTCACAGCCGGACTCTGACAGCGCCAGCCACGCCACGATGCGTCCCGCGATGGGCGGCACGCCGAGCTGGTGGATGAACCCGCTCAGGGACTCCATCACCTGGGGCAGGGTGCGCATCGTCCAGCTCCTCTCGAATCACATTCGGAATGGGCTGAATGATATTCGGTATGTACCGAATGTGATTCAACCCGGACCGAATGACATTCGGAGTTTTCTGAACGAACAAAAGAGCGCGGCAGGGGCTCAGTTCTGGGGCGCGGTGATGCGCGGCAGGGCCCGCCCGCTGCGGAAGCCGCGCCAGCGCACATAGCGGGTGAAGTCGCGCGTGAAGGCCTCCGCGGTGAGCCCGATGGCGCTCTCGAAGGCCTCCGGGAAGTCCTTTCCGCCCTTCATCTCGCTCAGCAGCGCGCGCACGGCATCCTCGCCGTAGCGTCCCACCAGGAACGAGAAGGCGTAGTGCGCCACCCCGTACACCAGGTTCGAATCGACCCGGTACAGGCGCTCCGGTTTTTGTACCGGATCGCTCTCGGGGACGCGCTCCAGGTGCCGGGCGATCTCCTCCAGGGTCACCCACCGGTACGACTGCTCCGCGGTGAAAGAGGCCATGCCCTCGCGGAACCAAAGGGGAATCTGCTTGCGCGACCAGCCGAGCCGGTCCGACGCGAGCTGGTACATCAGGCTGTGGGTGAGCTCGTGGAGCAGCAGCTCGTTGATTTGAGGCTGGGTCGCCCCGGCCAGTCCCCAGGTGGCGGGCGCCTGGACGAACATGTCGTCGTAGCGGCTCCAGGCGCGCAGCCAGTCGAGGCCGTGTTGCCGGACGGCATCCTCCAGCGACTTGTGATCGGGCATCACCTTGATGGTGACCCTTTCTCTCAGCCGACCCCAACGCTCCAACTTAGGCAGGGCCTCGTCCACGGCCCGCTGGATGCGGGTGGCATCCCGGGCATCTTCGGGGGCGTATTCGATGCGGACCAGGCCGGAGGGACTCTCCATCGACGCCTCGAGCGTCGCCATCCGGGGTGCGGCGCACCCCACCAGGAACGCCAGCACCGCCACGGCCACGCGTCCCGCTGCTCCCAGCCCACTGCCCTTGTGCATCTCCACCCTCATTCCACGTTCAACCAGTGCAGCACGGTGCGGCCCACGTCCGCCACGGTGGCCAGGGACTCCAATCCGGGCGCTGGCGGACCGAAGTAGAGCACGGGGACGGGGTTGAGGGTGTGTGAACGGGTCGTCAGATCCTCCACGTTCCCATGGTCGCTGCAGATGAGCACCCGGGCCTCGGCGGGCCGGGCGGCGATGACGGCCCGGGCGAAGGCGTCGAAGGTCTCCAGGGCCTCATGCGCGGCGGCGAAGTCCTGGGCGTGCCCGGCCTCGTCCGCCAGGTAGTGCTCGAAGAAGGTGAAGTCCGCTTCGCTGGCCACCCGCCAGAAGACCTCGGCGGCCTCGGCCGGGGTGCGCTGGGGAGCAGACAGGCTCCGGGCCTGTGCCCGCGCCCCGGTGATGTCATGGGTGAGGCCCTCGCCGGCCCGGGCATCCTCCAGCGTGCGCAGGGGGACGTCACCGGCGGCGAAGGCCAGCGTGGTGGCGGAGGGCTTCAGGCGCCGCAGGGCGGCCGGGGTGAGGGTGAACTCGGGAGCGCAGGTGGAAGGGCGCCGAGTCAGCTTCAGCGCGTCCAGGTAGGCCACGGGGTAGCTGTTGGCGAAGGTGGCGCGGCGGCCCGCGGCCACCAGGCGCTTGATGATGGAGTGGCGAGCGAGGAGCTCACGCAGGGGCGCGTCCGGGTAGCCCAGCACGTGCCGACCGATGAGGACGGGAGCGGGCTGGCCGGTGAGGATGGCCGTCTGATTGGAGGCGGACTGCGGGCGCCCGGCGACGCCGAAGGTAGGGTCCACCGGGAAGCACTGGCCTCCCTCGGGGAGCGGGCGGGCAGGGGCGTCCTGGAACTGGGACAAGAGGTAGTCGCGGCCCGCGAGCGGATTGCGTTCCGGCTCGTTTCGTCCGATGCCGACACCGTCGATGAAGAGGATCGCGACGCGCATGGAGTCCGACTGTATCCTCACCGCAAGACACTCATGGCCCTCCACGGCGATTTCTCCAGCTTCCCCCTTCCCGAATTGCTCCAGTGGTTGGATAGCTCCCGGAAGACGGGAACGCTCCAGCTCCTTTCCTGGGAAGGAGGCGAGCGGAAGCTCTTCCTGCTCTCGGGCCAGGTGCTGGCGGTGGCCCACGAGGGGCTCTGGGGGCGTGTGGCCCGGGTGCTCTCGCTGGCGAAGCTGGCGGATGGCTCGGCGGTGCTGGCGGCCCTCAAGGCGCTGCCACCCGGGGGCGAGGACGTGGACTCCGTCTTCCGGGCCCGCAAGGTGGAGCCGAAGCTCGTGCGCGAGCTGGTGCGCGAGGAGATGTTCGGCTCCATGGTGGACCAGACGCGGGGGGGCCATGGCGCCTTCCACTGGACGGAGGATCTGGATCGCTCGAACGAGGAGTGGGCGCCCTGCGAGATGAGCCTCCGGGAGCTGCTCTTCGAGTCGCTGCGGTGGGTGGATGAGCAGGCGGACGTGGACCGGGTGTTGCCGGGGGACGCACTGACGGTGCGGGCTCGCGTTCAGCCGAGCCCGCGCCAGCCGTTGATGCACCGCATCCTGCTGTCCATGTGTGCGGGTGGGCAGAACCTGGGGCGGCTGCGGCTGTCGCTGGGCCTGTCACGCTCCTCCGTCACGCGCCGCGTCTTCGAGCTGCTGCGCGCCAAGCAGGTGGAGGTGGAGGGCGCACCGGAGGTGGTGGTGGATCCAGTGACGGACATGCTGGAGAAGGGCGCGGTGCTGGTGCGCGAGGGGCAGTACGACGCGGCGGAGCTGGTGTGCTCGTCGCTGCTGGCGAGCGATCCCACGGAGCGGCGGGTGCGCGAGTTCGCGCGGATGGTGCAGAGCGAGCACATGGCGTCGCTCTACGCGGAGCTGCCGCCGCTGGCGGTGCCGGTGCTGCGGCCGGATCCGGACTCCCAGTCGTTGCTCAAGCCCGAGGAGCGACAGGTGGCGGGGCTCGTCAATGGCACCTGGGATGTGTCGACGCTCGTTCTGGCCAGCCCGGTGCGCGAGCTGGAGACGCTGAAGACGCTGGCCAAGCTGGTCCGGATGGGCCTGCTGCGGCTGGGCTGAGCGCTACTCGGTCGCGGGCGCGGGCAGTCCGGCCGCGTGGAGCCGGGTGAAGATCTGCATCAGCACGTAGAGCGCGAACGCCGCGTCATCCACCCGGTTGCTGGAGCGCGCGGCCAGGGTCTGGAGCTTGAGCAGGTCTCCCCCATTCACGTGGAGCAGGTACGCCTGCGAGCCGAGGGGGCCCTCTCCAGCGAGGGCGAGTCCGCGCCGGGTGGCATCGAGGCACGCCTGGATGCACGTCCCATAATCCCCGGAGGAGAACGCGCCCTCCGCGGCCCGCGCGTGGTCGAACAAATCCGACGGTGCGAGCGCGCTGGCGGGCCCGAGGGGCCGCTGTCCGGTGAGGGCAGGAGGCGCGACGGGAGGCGCTACGTGGACCTGAGGATGAGCGCCGATGGCTGGCAGGTTGCTGCGAGAGACAGGGCCCATTGGACGCGGCGCCGTGGCCGTGGCGGGCGCTGCGACCGCGGGAGCGCGGCCCGCGAGCTGGCTGAGCTGGGCCTCCAATCCACCTCCCGTGCCCTTGGCGGCGCCCAGGGAGGGGATCGTCGGGGTGGCCGAGCGGGGCGGGGGGACGATCCGCTTGGCGCGCAGATCCTGGATGACCAGCCGGGTGATGGCCTTGAGGGCATCCATCACGCCCCGGCCGCTGATGGCCTCGGTCTCGAAGTCGGGGACGTTGCGCGGGTTGAGCGCGGCGCGCAGCTCCGGTACGGGCAGGGCCTTGGGGATGTCGCGCTTGTTCCACTGGAACACGAGCGGGAAGCGCTCCACCCGGACGCCCTGCTCGAGCAGGTTCTCCTCCAGGTTGGCCAGCGACTCGCGGTTGGCGTCCATCATCTCCGGCTGCGAGTCCGCCACGAACACCACGCCGTCGGCGCCTTGGAGCACCAGCTTGCGGGTGGCGTTGTAGAAGACCTGACCGGGCACGGTGTACAGCGCGAGCCGCACGGTGCAGTCATTCACCCGCTCGACCTTCACGGGCAGGAAGTCGAAGAAGAGCGTCCGGTCTCCCTCCGTGGCGATGGACATCATCTCGCCGCGGTGGGCGGGGCGCACGGTCTCGTAGACTTTACGCAAAGTCGTCGTCTTGCCGGACAGACCCGGCCCGTAGAAGACGATCTTCACCGCCACTTCGCGGGCTACCAGATTTACGCTGCTCACGGTGTCAGCTTACCTAGAACGACTTGCCGCCTTGCGCCAGTTGCCGATGGCACATTCGCGGGGGTCCCCGAGAGATATTCGTTCGCCAGGAGGGCGAAGCACACGGCCTCCTTGGCCCCTTCCGGCAGGCCCAGCACGTCCAGGGGGCGGACGGGCAGGGGGGCGAGCCGCTCCGTCAGGCGCTCCATCAACACCGGGTTCCGGGTGCCTCCGCCGGAGACGTACACCGCCTCCAGGGTGAAGCGCGGCAGGAGCCACCGCTCGTAGGCGCGGGCCGTGGCCTCCACCGTGAAGGCCACCGCCGTGGCCATCACGTCATAGGGGCGCGAGGCTCCATGGCGCTCCCATATCCGCGTCACCAACGCTTCACCGAAGCCCTCGCGGCCGGCGCTCCGGGGCGGGGGCAGGGCCAGGAAAGGGTGGGTGAGCAACTCCTCCAGCAGGTCCGGGATGACCCGGCCTTGGCGGGAGAGGCTCCCATCCAGGTCGCACTGGAGCCGGCCCTGGGTCACCCGCCGGGCCAGCCCGTCCAGCACCATGTTGCCCGGCCCGGTGTCGAAGGCGATGGTGTCCTCGAGCCGGTCACTCACCACGCTCACGTTGCCGATGCCGCCGAAGTTCTGGAGCGCTCGGGCCACCCCTGGCTTCCGGAACAGGGCCCAGTCCAGGTACGGCACCAGCGGCGCCCCCTGTCCCCCAGCCGCCACGTCCCGGGTACGGAAATCACTCACCACCGGGATGCCCGTGCGCTCGGCAATGACGGAGGCCTCGCCGAGCTGCAGCGTGGAGGGCGTGTCGGACAGGCTCGAGGGCAGGTGCGCCACGGTCTGCCCGTGCGAGCCAATCACGTCCACCTCCTCGGGGCGGAGACCGGCCCGGGAGATGACCTCCAGCGCGGCCTCGGCGAAGCGTTCACCGAGGGCGAAGTTGAGCTCGCAGAGGGAGCGGGCGTCGTCGGCGGCGAGGACGCGCCGGGTGAACTCCGGGGAGAAGGGCTGGGAGATGTGGGCCAGGAGGGTGATACGGACCTGGGGGCCGGTGCCTTCGACGCGGCACAGCACCGCCTCCACCGCGTCCACGCTGGTGCCGGACAGCAGACCTATGCACAGGCGGGAAGAGGGACTCGGGTCCATGCCCTCAAGTGTAAGGCCCGGGTCCCACGGATGCCGGGATGCCCGGGGTGGAACGACGAGAATCCCTCACTTGTGGCCCCACGCTCGCGCGCTGGGCGAGCGGCTCCGGTTCCTGGCTTTGTTCCCCGCTCCACCCTGGGTCGGGAGGTCCCAGGTCCGCCAGGGGCGGCCGGAGGGAGGCCGGCGCACGTGGGCGGAGGACTCCGGGTGGAGCTTCGCCGAGTCGCTCCTGGTCCTTGCGCCATCGCCGGATGCCGGGGCACTCGGGGGATTCGAGCACTTGCGGTTCTCGGGCGCACTCCTCGCGAGGCTCGCGGGAAGGAGGTGTCGCGGCAGAGCCTCCTGTTCCCGAGTCGAGGGCGAGGGGCGGAGAGGTGCCACCTGGAGGCGGAGTTTCGTGGCGTGCACCCTGGAGGAAAGGCCGGCTCCAGGGTCTTCGTTTGAGAGCCTGCTCGATGGCCGCTCCCGTCGAGCGGAGGGTGGCGACGCGCGTGCCCGCCGTGTGCTCCTGGGCCGTGGGCCTGGACGCGAGCGCCCCGCCACGCGTCCCCCGCTCGAACGCCATGAAGACGCGCCGGCCCCGGACACTGGGCTCGCTGCGGTAGGCCTGTTTGACCTGAGCGGGGGAGTGACTGTCCGCCACCTGCATCTGCGGCCCTCGCGCGTCCGGCTCTTCACGGACGGCCGGTTCGCGCGCTCCGCACTGGCCCAGCTCGTTGCCCTCCAGCGTGGCGGTCCCCCAGAGCACTTGGAGACAGTCCCGAGCGGTGGCGCTCACCGAGGTGTTCCGCACCACCGCGCTCATTCCCAGCGAGATGCCCTGCGTCGCCTGGGTGATGACGGCGCCGTTGATTTCGGTGCCGCGGCCCCCCCGCACTCGGATGCCGTACCAGGCGCCCTCTTCTCCACGGGAGGAGAGCTCGACCGGGTGCGCCGTGGTACCGCGCACCACCAGCGTCCCATCCACGATGAGCTCCACCCGTTGCGGATCCACGCCCGAGCGCAGCGCGTCCTCGGGGGCAGCGATGACTTGGACACCGGGCTCGAGGGTCAGCCGAGCACCCCAGGCCACAGTGACATCGCCCTTGAGGACATAGGGGCTACCACTCTTCTTCCAGACGGTGTGGCCGGAGAGAGCTCCCTGCACGTCCGTAGCGGACGCCATGGCTGGGAGGAGAAACATGAAGGCGAGAAGCACTGCGCGCATGGCGGAGCGAAGGGTAGCGCGCATTCGCAGACACCGTCCAGGCGGCCATTCCCGCTCGCACGGAGCTTGAGAGGATTTGGTTGCTGGCCGAGCGGACAAACGGGCGCCAGACAGCCGGCGGCGCTCGCCTGCCGCTCCGTCCAGATTGATATGGGATTGATCCAATGTCTTGCATGTGCACGGGCTCGATGTTGATATGGTTCAAGCCCGAACCTTCCCGGTTGGAAGCTTCAAGAGTCGAACCTTTAGGACCCGAACGATGCCGACGCAGACAGGACGGCGCCGAGCCGCGGGAGAGCAGGAGCGGCTCGGCGCGCTGTGCAAGAAGCTGCGCTGATTCGAAGCTGAGCCCGAGCGGGGCTACGGCTTGCCCAGCAACTCCAGGGCGGAGGTGGTCAGGGTGGTGACACCGGTGCGGAGGGTCCGCTCGCGATCCGGGGCGAAGAGGGGGGAGTGCAGGGAGGGGAGCGTCACGCCCGCTGCCTTGGCCTCCGCGTGCCGCTTCGGCTCGACGGTGCCCAACCAGAGCAACACCGCGGGGACTCCCGCCAGGCCGTACTCGGAGAAGTCCTCGCCGCCCATGACGGGTTGGGCCTCGCGGATGTTCTCCGCGCCGAGCACCCGGGTGACGGCGCCGATCAGCCGCTTCGTCAGCTCCGGATCATTGTAGGTGGCAGGTGTGCCCTCGGTGACGGCCACCTCGGGCTTGCGAGGCGCGCTGGCGGCCGTGGCCTCAGCGTTCACCACGCGCTCGATGGCGGAGAGCAGTTGCTTGCGGACCTCGGGCTTGTAGGAGCGCACGGTGAGCTGGAGCTTCACCTCGTCCGGGATGATGTTGTGCTTCGTGCCGCCGTGGATGGAGCCCACCGTCACCACGGCGGGCTCGAGCGGGGACTTCTCCCGGCTCACGATGGTCTGCAGCGAGAGGATGGTGCGGGCCGCGAGGACGATGGGGTCCACCGTGGTGTGGGGGTAGGCGCCGTGACCGCCCTTGCCGTAGAGGGTGATGTCGACGGAGTCCACGTTGGCCAGGGCGTAGCCGGACACGTACTCGACGGTGCCCGCCGCGGCGGTGGCGCTGTTGTGGACGGCGACGGCGAAGTCCGGCTTGGGGAAGCGCTTGTAGAGGCCGTCCTCGAGCATCTGCCGCGCGCCGCTGCCCCGCTCCTCGGCGGGCTGGCCGACCATCATGAGGGTGCCGCGCCAGCGGTCCTTCGAGCGCGCCAGAAGCGTGGCGGTGCCGAGCCAGGTCGTCATGTGGACGTCATGCCCGCAGGCGTGCATCACGGACACACTCTGGCCGGTCTCGTCCTTCGCCTTCACCTGGCTGGCGTAGGGCAGTCCCGTCTTCTCCTCCACGGGGAGTGCATCCATATCGGTGCGCAGCAGCACCGTGGGACCCTTGCCGTTGCGCAGCAGGGCCACCACTCCATGGCCACCCACCTTCTCGGTCACCTCGAATCCGAGCTTGCGCAGACGCTCGGCCAGCTTCGCCGCTGTCTTCTCCTCCTGATGGGAGAGCTCGGGGTTCTGGTGCAGATCCCGATAGAGGGCATCGAGCTCGGGGTAGAGCCCATCGAGGCCTTGGAGGACGGGGGAGGGCGCCTTCGCGGGAGTCGCGGCCCGCGCGGACCCTGGGGCCCAGGTGTTGGCGGCGAGGACGAGTGCGAGGAGGGGGAGTGATTTCACCGTGCTGTCTCCGGTCTGGAGCGAGGGGCTCGACTACAGCACGGCCACACCTCGCTGCCCACTTCACCGGTGGGGGCTCTTCGACCCGAGGAGACAGTGTCCGGACGCGGAGAGGGGTGCTCGGACCATGAGGCCAGGGCCGGAGGCCCGAGCACCTGGGACTTCAGGGGATTACTTCAGCAGCCCCTCGGCCTTGAGGGCGGCCTGCACGGTGGGCCGCTGGGCCACGCGCGCGTGGTAGTCCTTGAGCACCGGCCACTGGCTCAGGTCAATGCCCGTCGGCTGACACCAGCCGAGCACGGTGAAGAGGTAGGCATCGGCGACGGTGAACTGCTCGCCCATGAGGAAGGGGCTCTTCTCGAGCGTGGGGGTCAGGTTGTCGAAGCGCTTGCCGATGTTGGCGCGCTGGATCTTCTTGCCCTCCTCGGGGAACGAGGGGTTGAAGAGGGGCGAGAAGTTCTTGTGCAGCTCGGTGCCGATGAAGTTGAGCCACTCCTGAAGGCGGTAGCGCTCCAGGGTGCCGTTGGCCGGGGCCAGCTTGGACTGGGGCGCCTTGTCGGCGATGTACTGAACGATGGCGGTACCTTCGGTGAGGATGGAGCCGTCATCGAGCTGCAGGGTCGGGATGTAGCCCTTGGGGTTGATGGCGTTGAAGTCCTTGCCGGACTCGGTCTTCTTGGCACGCAGGTCGACCTTCTCGACCTCGAAGTTCAGACCCGTCTCGCGCAGTACGATGTGCGGCGACAGCGAGCAGGCCCCTGGGGAGTAGTAGAGCTTCATTCGTGCGGACTCCTTGTCTGCCTGGGTGTAGGCGGCCGGGCAATCTGCCCGTTTCCGCGCTCCCGCGCCATGGAATCCGCGCGCACTGAGAGTCAACTTGCGTGGGACTCACGCTGCAGACCGGGGTTTCTGATGACCCCAGGGTCCTTTTCACATCCGTCACCCCACATCAGACAAAACACGTACGAGGCTGGTCGAGACTCTGGAGGGACTCCGCAAATCTTGCACACCGCAAGACTTGCACACTGCAATCCCTGCACAGTCTTTCACGGTACCTTTGTCCTCGGGATGGATGGGTGTCTCATTCGGTGTCAGGGGTTGATTTAATCATATACAGGCGCATGCTCATTGCGGTATCAAGCAAGGACACAACCTGGATGCCGAGGGGGCGCGGTTGTGTGATTGAAACATCCATCCCAGGAGCCGATGACATGCAAAGCGAATCCGGTAGGCGTGTAGGTTTTTTGAGGGGGCCTGTCACCCCGCGGTTGGGATTGACCCTGGGCCTGGTGGCGGCCGGGGCTTCGGGGCTGGTGCCCTTCGCGAGCCGGGCGGACTCTCCGCCCAGCGTCATGTTCCTGTTGGACAATCATGAGTCCATGCAGGACTTCCCCGTGTATCTGCCCGAGGACTTCACGCCCGGCTTCGAGCCTCCACCCACGGCCAGCACCAAGCCGGGTGATCGCGGAGGCGAGGGTTCGGCGGGACTCGCCCTCAACACGGGTTGCGATGACCCGGCGTTGGTCCAAGCCATGAGCTGGTTCGACAAGGACAGCCCGGATCCAGCGAAGAACGGCTCCGTCATCTTCGACAATGACCCCGACCTGAGCTCAACGTTCTTCGACCCGAACAAGTTCTACTTCACACGCGGCCGTCGCATTTCCTGGTGGGTGGAGGAAGGACCGGGCACGCTCTCCAGCGACTTCGAGACGATGACTACCTATGGGGAGGTGATCACCGCCTGCTACGGGAGCGTGGGTTGGGATGTGGCGGATTATCCCTATGGCCCTGTGAATGCGCAGATCATGACGGACTGCATGCGGTGCCTGGAGACCAAGGGCTGGTGGCGGGGTCCGATCGTGACCGCGAAAACCTCTCCGAGTCAGGGGGGGCCCTGGCAGGAGCCTGGCGAGGCGCCGCTTCCTCCCGAGGCGTTCCGCAAGTGGATTGTCAGCGGACGCGTCCTCAACGTGCGCCCGCCCAAGTTTGTCATCGCGCGCAAGGCGCTCAAGGATGCCATTGCCTCCGCGAGCAACGTGCGCATGGGCGTGGCCACCTTCGGCAAGGACCACGGCTGGTACGACCCGCCGGAGCTGCTCTCGCCCTTGCGGCCGAGCTGTGACAAATCCACTCCCACCATTGACGAGGTGGCGCTCAATCGGCACCTGCTGATGCAGGCCGTCAACAAGACGGAGTTCCGCAACAACGAGCGCTCCGTTGGCGAGGCCCTGTTCGGTTTGGGGGGGTACTTCTCCTCGCAGGTGGTGGACGGCAAGTGGGCGAGCTGGTTCAACCAGCCCATCAACCCGGGCTGGGGGTGGCCAGGCTGCTGCAGCGGTGGCACTCTCGACAACCCCTACACGGGTGAGTCGGGCCAGAACTGGGCCAGGGAAAACGACGAGTGGATCAAGCCGAAATATGTGGATCCCAACACGGGGTACTTCCGTCCGGGACAGCAGTGGGAGGGCACTGGAACCGACAAGGCTGTCTGCTCCGAGTCGCAGGTCAGTTCCGTTATCGTGGTGACCGATGGAAGGCCTCATTCCGACAACTCGGTGCCCCTCACCCGGATGATGGACATCCTCGTGGCGGATGGAGCCCGGCACCCGGATGGCTCGCTGCTCACGTTTGATCCGAGCAACCCCCAGACGAACCCGAACCCGGGCGGAGTGAACTACTGCCACCTGTTCGGCGCCACCCAGCAAGCCTGCGATTACACGGACTACAACTGGCCCACGGGACTGGCGACGACGAACAAGAACTTCATGGATGACGTGTCGTTCTTCCTGTCACACGCGGACCTGCGTGACGACATGACGGGCAACCAGTCGGTGCGCACGAGCGTCATTGGCTACGGGAACAGCCACCCCATGCTCCAGAGCATTGCGCTGGCGGGCAAGGGCCAGTTCTACCGGGTGGACACGACCGCGGCGCTGCGGGATGCGCTCTTGAACTCGCTGGGAGCGCTCAGTGCTCCCGCCAGCTCCGCGCCGTAGCGGAGTGCCCGCGTCATGAGGCGAGGCCGTGGTATGCTCCCATCCATGGCCAACGAAGCTCGAACTGGGGGAGTGGCCTTCCGCTCCAAGTACCATCGCCTGCTTGATGGAGATCACGAGTATCTCCTGCTCGAGTTCCACGAGCCGCTCCCTTCGGGGCACCAGCCCGTGGCGCTCGGGGACACCTGGCTGGCCGAGCGCCGGCTGCGTGATTTCGCGCAGGACCACTTCAACCTGCGGACGCTGCGCGAGCTGGTCCACACCTACGCCCTGGGGCGGTCGTTCGAGCCCGTCACCCAGGATGAGGTGGTGCGGCAGGTGGCGACGTTGATCTCCCGCGGGCAGTTGCGGCTGGCGCGGGCCCCCTTGCCCATGGTGCCTGGGGTGGTGCCTCCGCTCGAGAAGAAGCCGGACTCGTCGGCTCCTGCTCCCGAGGAGGAGAAGCTGCGGCTCATGCTGCAGGTCGTCGACGACGTCACCGAGGATCCCATCGCGGATCTCGAGCTTCGCCTCACGCTCCCCGACGGTTCCGAGCAGAAGGCCAAGACGGACGAGGACGGCCATATCGAGGTCTCGAATCTCCCCCAGGGACGCGTCAAGGTGGCCGCGGCCATCGAAGGGGCGACCCTGAAGGAGACGCTGGCGTTCGTGAAGGCCGGCATCCTTCCGGCCATGCAGCCGGTGGGGAAGACTCGCCGCCGACGCAAGAAGGGCGTGTCGGGACGCTTCCTCGCGCGACTCGTCTCGCACAAGGTCGCCGACGGCGAGACGTTGGAGAGCATCGCCGAGACGTACGAGACGACGGTGGATGCGCTCGCGCAGTTCAACTGGGGCACGACGGACCCCGAGAAGATTCAGAGCCACCTGCTCATCGACGTGGGCTGCACGCTCAAGGACGACAGCGGCAAGTTCGTGCTCTCCAGCGAGGACGACCCCGGACTTATCTACATCCCCCGTCCGTTGGAGATGGACTGGGTGCCCCTGGAGCAGCGTCACATCTGGCGGGTGAAGAAGCTGCCAGAGCCGCGGCTCTACCTGTTCTCGGCCTGAGGTTCGCCGCGTCAGTAGACGGCGAAGCCCACCGACCACGAGCTGATGAAGTTGCGGGTGTCCGCGCTGGCGGTGGGCAGCCAGTCCTGGGTCCAGCGGAAGGTCAGCCCCAGGCGCGTGGAGAGCTCGAACTCAGCGAGCCCTCCGACGGAGACATAGGGCCGCTGGCCCTGCGTGGTGGGCAGCGAGGCTCCGGCCGAGGCGGACCACGACTGCCCGCCGCCGACGAAGGGGCCCAGGTGCAGGCGCCACAAGGAGATGGGGTACCACTGGGCCTCCAGGCCCAGGCGCACGTTGTAGAAGCCGTTGAGCTCGTCATCGTCGAACTGCAGACGTGAATCGGCGAGGAGGCCGAACTTCCTCGAGGGGTAGTAGCCGAGCGCGAAGCGGAAGCCGAGGCTCCGCTGGTTCTGGCGGCCGGGCAGGGCGAAGCTGTCCTCACCGGCACCGAACTGGTACGAGAAGCCCGCGCGGTTGATGGGCGCGGCGCCCCGCAGCCACATTCCGGCGCCTTCCCGGCCCGACACGGTGGCGCTGTCGATGTCTTGCAGATGCTCGGGGGAGAGCTCGTCGAGCGCGACGATGCTCTGCGAGCCGTTGCCGTGCCAGAGGTGCAACGGGTGGTGCGGGTGCACGGCGACCGTGCCCTCATAGCGGAGGCCCTCGGTAGCGGCCAGTCCGACGCCTATCCCAACTCCAACGATGACGGCTACCACCAGCAGCCTGTCGGCGGCCTTGATGACATCAAGGGACGAGCCCGCGGAAGAGCCCACGGAGTTCACCGTGCCGCCAGATGGGGCGCCGGAGACGGGCGTGGCGTCGTGGACGGCGGGGGACCGGTAGGTGGGCGGCGCGTAGGAGGGCTCGCCGTAATCGACGTAGAAGGACGGCATCCAGTGGCCGTGCAGGCTCAGGTAGTAGCCCGGAGGCGGCTCACCCGTGACGGGTGCCCACGGGGGAGCCGGTGTCGGCTCCGCTGCCGTCGAGAACTGCTGCACGGCATACACACTCTGTCCGCGCTCCTGGGGTGGGGTCCGCGCGAGGCGCTCCAGTTCCGTCCTCGGAATCTCGTAGAAGTGGCCGAGGCACCCGCTCGTCAGCACCGCGACAAGGGAGATGAGTGCGTGCAGGCGCAGGTGCTTCGACAGCAGGTCTCGAATCATGGGCCCCTCCCAGCCGGGTCGCCCCGGGGATGCCGGGGGAGAGCATAGGACGGGCGGACCCTCGGAATGAACCCGGCCCCTCTTCCTTGTCTGCCGCCAGGTCCTGGTTCACTGTCAGGAATTCCCAACGGACACACCATGCGCCCGACTCGACTGTTATTGGCCCTCCTCGCTGTTTTCGGCACCGCCTGTGCCACCACCCCGGCGAGGGACGTTTCTGCCTCCGCGCCACAACCCGCCGCCGTGGCGCAGCGGCGTGCCTTCCTCTGGGAGGTGACGCGTCCAGACGCGCCGGACAAGCCGCTCTATCTCACCGGCTCGGTGCATCTGGGCAGACCGGGCCAGTTCGTCTTCCCTCCGTCCCTGGAGGCCGCGCTCGAGCGCTCCCAGGCGCTGGTGGTGGAGTTGGATCCGGACAAGGCGTCTCCGCAGGAGTCGCAGCGGCTGGTGCTGAGCCTGGGCCTCCTCTCTCCGCCCGACAGCCTGAGCGCGCACCTGAGCCCCGAGACGCGCGCGCTGCTTCCCGAGGCGCTCCAGCGGGTGGGGCTCCCCGCGGCGGGCGTCGAGCGCATGCGACCGTGGCTGCTGTCCATCACGCTTTCCATGTTGGAGATGCAGAAGGCCGGCTATTCGGAGGCGGGTGGCATCGACCGGCTGCTGTTGGCCAAGGCTCGAGGCAGCAAGACCCTCGTGGAGCTGGAGACGCTCGACAGCCAGATGCGCATGCTCTCCGGCTTCTCCGATGAGCTGCAGGACTTGATGTTGAGGGATCAGCTCAAGAACTCAGAGCTGACGGCGGTCAGCATGGCTCAGGTGGCCACTGCGTGGGAGGGCGGTAATCCCGATGCCCTGGCCAAGGTGCTCTTCGTGAACAAGGACGACCCCGTCTACCGCCCCTTCTATGAGGCCCTCTTTTTCAAACGCAACCAGGAGATGGCGGACAAGCTGGCCGCGATGCTCGACAAGCCGGAGACACACTTCGTCGTCGTGGGCGCCGGTCACCTGGTGGGGGAGCGTGGCATCCTCGACCTCCTGGCTCGCAAGGGCTTCCAGGTGCGCCAGCTTCCGCGCGAGCTTTGAGCCGTCACTCCGTCAGGACGACTTCGCCAGGGTTCTCAGCGGGGCGTGTTTCAGGCGGCGCTTTGCCTCCTTCGCGGGGAGCCCCGTGAAGTGCATGGCCAGCGCCACCTTCACCTCGTTGCCGGCTTGTTCCAGCAGTCGCTTCGCCGCAGCAGGGGACAGGTCTGTCAGCTCCGCCACCATCCGCGCGGCCCGCTCTCGTAGCTTCTCGTTCGTGGGCCGCACGTCCACCATCCGCCCCCGGTAGACCTTGCCCAAGGTCACGAAGGCCGTCGTGGTGAGCGCGTTGAGGATCAGCTTCGTCGCCGTTCCCGCCTTCAACCGCGTGCTGCCCGCCACCAGCTCCGGTCCCGTCTCGGCCAGCAGCACGTGATCTGCCATCGCGCGCGGGCCCGGCCGGTTGCAACACACCAGCACCGTGCGCGCTCCTCGCCGCTTCGCCTCGTCCAGTGCACCCAGCACAAAGGGCGTTCGCGCGCTCGCGGAGATGCCGCACACCACGTCCCGAGGACCCACGCGCAGCTGGCTCATGGAGGCGGCGCCGGCCTTGGCGTCATCCTCCGCGCCCTCCACCGCGCGCGTCATCGCCCGGCGGCCGCCGGCGATCACCGCTTGCACTTGGGAAGGGGAGGCTCCGAACGTGGGCGGGCACTCACTCGCATCGAGCACCCCGAGGCGCCCGCTGGTACCTGCTCCCACGTAGAGCAGGCGGCCACCCGCCCGCAATGCGTCCGCCACGGACCGAGCCACAATCGCTACTTCACGTAGCGCCGGACGGACCGCACGGACAGCTGCTTCATCTTCTTCATGTAGACGGCGGACGACCTCCTCCGGAGAAGCGAGGTCCAGGTCGTCCGCCCGAGGATGCAGACGCTCGGTGGGCGGGAGCGCGATCCGCTTCGAGCGCGATCTACCCACCCGCGAGCGCACGGGCGTCCTCAGGCCGCCTTGGTCACCTTGCCCGCCTTGATGCAGCGGGTGCAGGCCAACACGCGCTCCGTGCGGCCCTCGACGGACGCCCGGATCTTCTGGAGATTCGGGAGGGTCCGCTTCTTCGTCTTGTTGTTCGCGTGGCTGACGTTGTTGCCCACGAGCGGCCGCTTCCCGCAGATGTCACACTTCCAGGCCATGACTGCCAACTCCTTGAAATCAGGGACGAAATGAGAGCCCGCCCTAAGAGAGCGGCGGAACCTATCTACAAACCACTGGAAAATCCAGTCTGATCCGTCCTCACCGCTTGAGGACGGCCTTCTTCTTCAGCATCTCCTGCACCAACCGCGTCGCCCGCGCACCCGCCAGGAACTCTCCTTCGAGACCCAGCCCGGGGAGGACCTCTCGCCCGGCCAATAGCAGGTTCTTGGCAGGAGTGTGCTGCTTCAACCCCGTGACCCCCAGCACGGCTTCCGAGTCGAAGACGTAGTGGGGGTGTGGCATGAGCCGGCTGCCTCGCACGGCGCCCGCGTCCAGGTAAGGGGCCGAGCGCAGCAGGCGCTTGTTCTTCGTGAAGGGCATCAGCGCTTCCAGGTGCGTGTCGATGCGCATGGCCAGCGACTGGAGGTAGCCCTCGCCCAGGTCGCGCACGCTCGCGGGCACGAAGCCTCCGGCGCAGATGACGCGGAGCGAGGGATCGTCCTTGCCCTCGGCGGTCCGAGCAGGGTGCTGCTGGAGGAGCAGGGGGCCTAGCTCGGTGTCCTCGGTGTCCAGGAGCAGCAGCTCGCCCAGGCCGCGCGGCAGCACCGCCTCGGGCACCACCCAGTTCACCGCGAAGAGGAAGGACTTGATGGTGGACAGGTCCAGCTGCTCGCTCAGGGCGCGGTGCTTCTTGCGATCCGTGATGAGCCGCCGCAGCGCTCCGGCGTCCGTGGCGGACACCAGGCACGAGGCCCGGTAGAGCGTGTCCGAGCGAAGCAGCTTCACCCCGGAGAAGCGGCCCCCGTCGAAGTGCAGCTCCTCCACCACGTAGGTGTCCGTGTTCTCGGGGCTGAGCAGATCTCCTCCCAGCTCCACGAACCGCTCGAAGAGCAACTTGCGCAGGCCATCCCGTCCGCCCGGGTAGCGCCAGGGCGTTTGCAGCGCCTGGGACAGAGGCCGCGTGCGTGCCAGGGGCGAGGCGGGTTGATCCAGGTGGACGACGAAGGGCAGCAGGCCGCGCAGCAGCTTCGAGGGCTCGTCTTCTCCCGTCAGCCGCGGTTCCGTCTCGAGCCCCGGGTGCTGACGCATGCGCTTCTTGAGGTTCCAGCCCTCCATGAGGCCGTCTGGCGGCAGCGGCGGGCCCTCCTTGAAGAAGGCGTCAGAGGGCTCGTGCTGCGTGGCCGAGGCGGTGAGGTCCGCGAGGATGCGCTCGCCCTCGGTGCCGAACTCACGGACGAGCTCGGCACGCCGACGGGTTGCGTCGGTGTGCAGATCCACCCGGTGGCGAGGCAGCACCAGCTGCAGCTCGGGCACGTGGGGCTGCTGGTTGCGATGCAGCTGTGTGGTGAGGCCCAGCTCCGTGAAGGCCTCCTCCACCGCGGGCATCGTCTTGAGGGCTGGGGCGACGAAGGGCGCGTAGGGCAGCACGAAGTCGTCGTGCTCGTAGCCTGGCCCGGTCCCGTCGTGCTCCACCAGGAGCACGCTGTATCCCCGCTTCGCGAGCAGTGCCGCGGCGAGCGCTCCGCCCAGCTGGCTGCCCAGGACGATCACGTCATAGACGTGCCTGGACGGGGCCGAGGCGGAGGGGAGCGGCTTGGATCTGGTGGCGGGTGTCGGCATTGCGCCGCGCACACTACACACGTTGCCAGGGGCCCGGCAGCGCTTTCCCGCTCAGGGCGCCCAAAAAGGCCGGTAGGCAAGGGCCCTAGGGTTGGGGCTCCCCGGAGGGCTCCTCGGGACGCCACCGCGGAACCTCGTCGGGGCCAGGGCGGCCCTCGAGCAGTTCGTGGGGGCGGAACGTCCCCTTGTAGCGCAGGGACGCGCAGTCCTGGACCCGGTAGCCGAGGTACACGTGGGGAATTCCCCGTGCCCGTGCCAGCTCTACCTGGAACACCACGTTGGCCGAGCCCGGCGAGTAGCGTGCGTACGCGGGATCATAGAAGAAGTACACCGCGCTCCAGGCGTGGGGCATCTCGTCGCAGATGCCCAGGCCCACGAGTCGGGGCCCTCCCTCGGCCGTGTCGTCGTAGTAGGCCACCTCGCGCGCGGCCGGGTGGGGGAAGGCGAACTGGAGGAAGTACTCACGCAGGCCGAGCGGTGAGGCCTCCCACTCGCGCGTCTGTTCGCGCTCGGCGTGCCAGGTGCGATAGAGCGACAGTCGCTGCTCATCCACCTGGGGAGGGCCTACCTCTACGCGGAAGTGGGCGCACGCAGCGCGCGCCCGGCGTTGGCTTCGGTTGGGTTGGAAGGTCTCCGTGGGGATTCGCAGGGAGACGCACGCCATGCAGGCCTGGCAAGCGGGCCGGAAGTACATCGGGCCGAAGCGGCGCCACCCGCGCACGAGCATCCGCTCGTACTCCTCGGCCGTTACGCCCTGCATCACCAGCTGCTCCAGGGATGAGCGCTGGTCCGGCAGGTAGCTGCAGGGGCCGGGTGGCTCGATGCTATGTCCCAGGATGATGGCCATGGATTCCCCCTCGTTCCTGGGTGATAGCGGACCTTGCGTCAAGAGGCGGCCAGGAAGGCGGGCTGACCCTCACCCCAGCCCTCTCCCAGAGGGAGAGGGGGCTCCTCACAGCTCTTCGTCGCTCAACACCGTGAGTCCGGACTGGCTCAACAACGCCGCCGTGACTCCCTGGCCTTTCACTACCACTCCGTCCACGTGCGTGCCCTGGGTTCCACACGAGGGACTGCGCTCCTTCAGCAGCGCCACCTTCACCCCGAAGCGCCTCGCCGCCGCTAGCGCCAGCTCCGCGCCTCGGCGGAACGCCTCCGTTTGGTCCTTCCCCGACTCCACCTCCGCCGCCCGCGCCCGGCCCGCCAACACCTCCGCTCCCGCTCCGCCCTTCAGCTCCACCGCGGGTCTCGGAATGCCCAGTCCCGCGCCGGTCTCGGGACACACGGGCACCACCTCCTTGCCCTCCAGCGCCCGCATCACCTTGTCCGAGCCCTTCGACTTGCCGTCGTATCGGCACGCCTCGCCCAGCAGGCACGCGCTCACCAGCACCACTCGCGCCTCGTGCAGCGCCGCCACCCGCTCTTCGCGCGTCATCCCGGCTCTCCAGGGTTGCGCAGGCTCTGCTCGCCCATGGCGGGACCCGCCGCCGTCACCACCCGCCCGCCCTCCAGTCGCACCGCTCCCGTAGACACCAGCTTCACCACCAGCGGGTACAGCCGGTGCTCCTCCTTCAGGATGCGCGCCGTTAGCGCCGCCTCGTCGTCTCCCGGAAGCACCGGCACCACTGCCTGCGCGATGATGGGGCCCGTGTCCATGCCTGGATCCACGAAGTGCACCGTGCACCCGGCCAGCTTCACCCCGCGCTCCAGCGCCTGACGCTGTGCATGCAGCCCCGGGAAGGCGGGCAGCAGCGATGGGTGGATGTTCAGCACCTTCCCCGGAAAGTGCCCGAGGAAGTCCGCCCCCAGCAGCCGCATGAAGCCCGCCAGGCACACCCACTCCACGCCTGCAGAGACCAGCGTGTCCACCAGCGCCTTCTCGAAGTCTGCTCGCGAGCCGAAGGCCTTGTGGTCCAGCACCACCGCCGCGACGCCGGCCTTCTTCGCCCGCTCCAGCGCGAAGGCCGTTCCCACGTTGGACACCACCACTGCCACCTCGGCAGGGAAGTCCGGCCGGGCGCATGCATCGAGCAGGGCCTGCAGGTTGCTTCCGCTGCCCGACACCAACACGCCCAGCTTTGTCCGGCCGCTCATGCCTCGATGACCGCCGTGGCCTCGCCCTGGCCCGCTTCCACGCGGCCTACCTCCGTCGCCTCCACCCCGCGCGCCTTCAGCGTCGCCAACGCCGCTGGGACGTCTGCCTTCGCCACCACCGCGATGAGCCCCAGGCCCATGTTGAAGGTGTCGTACAGCTCCTTGCGCTCGACTCCGCCCAGCTTCTGGATGAGCTCGAAGATGGCCGGACGCTTCCACGTCTTCTCGTCCAGCACCGCCCTCGTCCCGTCCGGCAGGCACCGCGGCAGGTTGCCCGGAATCCCGCTCCCGGTGATGTGCGCGAAGCCCTTCACCTTCACCGCCTTCATCAGCGCCAGCGCGTCCTTCACGTAGATGCGCGTGGGCTCCAGCAGCGCGTCAGCCAGCGGGCGGTCCAGCCCCTCGGGCACCGCGTCCAGCTTCAGCTTCGCATCCTCCAGCAGCACCTTGCGCGCCAGCGAGTAGCCGTTGGAGTGCAGGCCCGAGGAGGGCAGCCCGATGAGCGCATCCCCCGGCGCCACGCTCTTTCCATCGATGAGCTCCGAGCGTTCCGCCACGCCCACGCAGAAGCCGGCCAGGTCGTACTCGCCTCGCGCGTAGAAGCCCGGCATCTCCGCCGTCTCTCCGCCCAGCAGCGTGCACCCCGCCTGCTCGCAGCCCTGCGCAATGCCCTTCACCACCTCGGCCGCGGCATCCACCTCCAGCCGTCCCGTGGCGAAGTAGTCCAGGAAGAAGAGCGGCTCCGCCCCACAGGTGAGAATGTCGTTCACCGACATCGCCACCAGGTCGATGCCCACGGTCCCGTGCCGGCCCGCTTGGAAGGCCACCTTGAGCTTGGTGCCCACTCCATCCGTGCCCGCCACCAGCACCGGTTCCCGGTACTTGCCGGGCGGCAGGGCGAACAGCCCTCCGAATCCTCCCACCCCGGCCACCACCTCTGGCCTCACCGTCCGCGCCGCATAGGGCTTGATGCGCTCGACAAACGCGTCGCCCGCCTCGATGTCTACTCCGGACTGCTTGTAGGTCGTTCCCACGGCCGGCCTTCTACCGGCTTTTCCTGGCCGTTGTCTCGGGCGATGGCGGTCCGGATGTCAGTTGCGCGTCGCTGTCCAGAATGCCGCACGATCGTTCTCCCCCGAAGTGCTCATGCCTGATAGGGGGGACGCCCGACTCATGGTCCCGACGCCCCCCACGCCCTCCCTTCCTGGTGTTCCCGAGCGGCTCCGGCATGTCCTCTCGTCCGTTCTGGAGGAGGAGGGCGCCTGCGTACCGGCCCCTGTCCGGGAGCGCATCCTGGAGGCGTTGGACGCGCAGCTCTCGACCCTGCTCCAGGACGAGCACGCGCGCGAGCTGGAGCGGCGTAGGCAGTTCGTCTCCAGGCTGAGTCATGATCTGCGCAACCACTTGTCGGCGGCCAGGATGGGCGCTCAGATGATCGTCCGCTGCCCCGAGAACGTGGAGCGGGTGCTCGCCTTCTCCGGCAAAATCTTGGACGGCATCGAGCGCGCGGATCGGAAGATCCAAGAGATGCTGGACGCCTATCGCCCCCAGGGGTGAGGCCGTCCCCTCGCTCTCCGGGAGTCCCCAGCTACCCGTGGGCCTCGAACACACTCCGGGTGCGACATTCTCACGCTCCTACACCGAGGGAATCAGGAGATCGGCCTCGGGGTGGGCGTCTGGACGACACCTCGTGCCGAGAAGACATTGGATCGCAGCCGGAATTTGACCCTGTCGATGGGGGCGGCTTAACTCGCTCTGCGATGGGCGCCGAGGAAACCCTCTTTCAGCGATTCGGCAAGGAGTTCACGAAGGGCACTGTCCTCTTCCGCGAGGGAGAGCCAGGCAAGGAGATGTTCGTCATCCAGTCGGGACGGATTGCGATCTCCAAGCGGGTGCGCGACGTGGAGAAGGTCCTGGCGGTGCTCGGCCCGGGCGAGTTCTTCGGCGAGATGGCCATCATCGCCAACAAGCCGCGCAACGCCTCGGCCAGCGTCAGCGAGGACGCCAAGCTCCTGGTCATTGATCCCAAGACCTTCGAGGGGATGATCCGCGGCAACGCGGAGATCGCCGTGAGGATGATCAAGAAGCTGGCCGAGCGCCTGTCCGAGGCGGACGCGCAGATCGAGAACCTGCTGCACGCGGACCCGGCCAGCCGGGTGGTGCACTACATCCTCCAGACGAGCCAGACGCGCGGGCGGACCGTGGAGGAGGGGGTGGAGATCGAGTTCGCAGTGCGCGAGCTGCCGCGGCAGATCGGCGTGGGCGAGCCGGCCATCCGCAACATGCTGTACCGGCTGGAGCGCGCCGGCCTGGTGGAGCGCGCGGGTGACAGACTCATCGTCTATGACACGACCCGCCTCCACGACTTCCTCCAATACCTGGAGATGAAGTGGAAGTTCGGAGATCTCTAGCGTGAAGCTCCAGGTCCTCGGGTGCCATGGCGGTGAGCTGCCCTCGTGCCGCACGACGTGCTTCCTCGTGGACGACGTGCTCGCGCTCGATGCGGGCGCGCTCACGAGCACGTTGTCGCTGGAGCAGCTCTGCAAGATCGAAGACATCATCGTCGGCCACAGCCACTTTGATCATGTGAAGGATCTGCCGCTGATGG
The DNA here is from genome assembly GCF_044360475.1 of Archangium minus. Taxonomy (NCBI): domain Bacteria; kingdom Pseudomonadati; phylum Myxococcota; class Myxococcia; order Myxococcales; family Archangiaceae; genus Archangium; species Archangium minus. Next base: position 8,894,721 of record NZ_CP043494.1, on the reverse strand, counting down.
CGGATCTGATCATCGGCCGCCGCGACAAGCCGGTCACCATCCACGCCTCGCGCGAGTGCGCCCGTGCGCTGCGCGAGAACATGTTCAACAACGCCCTCTGGCCGGACTTCACGCGCATCCCCACGCGCAAGGAGCCGGTGCTGCGGATCAAGCCCTTCCGGGCCGGCAGCACCTTCCAGGTGGGTCCCTACACGGTGCAGTCCATCCCCGTGCACCACCCGGTGGAGTCCTGCGGCTTCATCATCACCCGCGGCCGCACCTCGCTGGCCATGAGCGGTGACACCGGCCCCACGGAGAAGCTGTGGAAGGTGCTCAACCAGACGCCCACCCTCAAGGCGCTGCTGGTGGAGACGAGCTTCCCCAACGCACTGCAGCAACTGGCTGACGTGTCCGGTCACCTCACGCCGCGCACGCTCAAGAGCGAGCTGAGCCGGTTCGAGCGCGACGGCTGCTCCGTGCTCGTCTACCACATCAAGCCAGCCTTCGTTCCCCAGGTGAAGAAGGAGCTGGCCGACATGCCGGTGGAGATCCTGGAGCTCGGCGACACCTTCGAGTTCTAGCCCGCACGTTCTCCGGACGGACGACCCCAAAGGTTGCATCCTGGAGAGGGGACCCGGATGGGAGTTGACTGCCCCCGGGTTGAAGGATTAACCCCGCCCCTCCCATGGCCTGGTTCTCCAAGAAGCCCCGTATCGCGACCACTCCCGAGCCCGTTGAAGCCCCCAGCCGTATGCAGGGGCTCTGGGCCAAGTGCGAAAACTGCGACGAGATCATCTACCGGCAGGAGTTGGAGAAGAACCTCAACGTCTGCCCGCACTGTGAGCACCACCTGCCCTGGCCGGCGCGTGCCCGCCTGACGGCCCTGCTGGACCCCGACAGCTTCGAGGAGTTCGACAAGGAGCTGGAGCCGCAGGACCCGCTCACGTTCACGGACACGAAGAAGTACAAGGACCGGCTCCGCTCCACCCGCAAAGCGCTCGGCGAGAACGACGCCTTCATCTCCGGGGTGGGCCGCATCGACGGCAAGCCCGTGTCCGTCGGCTGCTTCGTCTTCGAGTTCATGGGCGGCTCCATGGGCTCGGTGGTGGGTGAGAAGGTCACTCGCGTCTTCGAGCGCGCCTTCGAGCTCAAGTGCCCGGCCATTGTCTTCTCGGCCTCGGGTGGCGCCCGCATGCAGGAGGGCATCTTCTCCCTCATGCAGATGGCGAAGACGAGCGCGGCCATCGCCCGCTTCCGCAACGTGGGCAAGCCCTACGTCTCGGTGTTGCTGCACCCCACCACCGGTGGCGTGGCGGCCTCCTTCGCGTGGCTGGGTGACATCATCCTCGCCGAGCCCAAGGCCCTCATTGGCTTCGCCGGCCCGCGCGTCATCGAGCAGACCATCCGCCAGAAGCTCCCCGAGGGCTTCCAGCGCTCCGAGTTCCTCGTCGAGCACGGGATGATCGACTCCATCGTGCCGCGCAAGGAGATGCGCGCGACGATGGGTCAGGTGCTCGGTCTGCTCGGCTAGTGCCCGTCGCGCCATGACGCTGCCCCGGACGCCGGCGGAGGCCCTGGAGTTCTTCTCCCGGCTCAGCCCCTCCAGCATCAAGCTCGGCCTCGAGCGGGTGCGGGAGGCGTTGGAGGCGCTCGGTCACCCCGAGCGTCGCTACCCCGCGTTGCACGTGGCGGGCACCAACGGAAAGGGCAGCACCTGCGCCTTCGCCTCCGCCGCCCTCCATGCCGCGGGCTATCGGGTGGGGCTCTACACCTCGCCCCACCTGGTGCGCGTCAACGAGCGCATCCGCGTGGACGGGGTGGAGATTGAGGACGAGGTGTTCGGCCAGCGGATTCTGGAGGTGCTCGAGCGGCACCCGGACGCGGCTACCTCGCTCACGTACTTCGAGTTCGGCACCGTGGTGGCCTTCTGGCACTTCGCCCAGGAGGCTGTGGACGTGGCCGTGGTGGAGGTGGGCCTGGGTGGACGGCTGGACGCCACCAACGCGTGCCAGCCGCTCGTCACCGCCATCACGTCGGTGTCTTTCGATCACATGGAGTACCTGGGCAACACGCTGGGCGCTATTGCCGGGGAGAAGGCCGGCATCCTCAAGCCGGGCGTGCCCGTGGTGGTGAGCCGTCAGGAGCCCGAAGCCCTTGTCGCCATCGAGCGCAGGGCAGGGGAGGTGGGGTCGCCCGTCCTCCTCGAGGGCCGTGAGTTCTCCGTGGTCAACCGCTCGGAGGGCAACCTCGCCTACGAGGGGCCGAGCTTCTCACTGGAAGGCATTACCCTCGGCCTGCGGGGTGAGCACCAGCGGCAGAACGCGGCGGTGGCGCTCGCTGCCCTGGAGCTGCTCTCCCAGCGAGGTCTTTCCATACCCCCTGAAGCCCTGCGGACAGGCGTCGGGACGGCTCGCTGGCCAGGACGACTCGAGGAGCTGGGCGGTCAGCCCCCGGTGCTGCTGGATGGCGCTCACAACCCCGCCGGGGTGCAGGTGCTGCTCGCCGGCCTGCGCTCGCTCTATCCCGGACGCCGCGTGCACTGTGTTTTCGGCGTGGTGGCCGACAAGGACCGCGGACCGATGCTGCGTGCGCTCCTGCCAAGCTGTACCTCAGTACACCTCACGCCGCTCGACACCCCTCGCTCGCTCCCCCCGGAGCGCTACCTGGACGAGGCGCGTGCCCTCTGTGCGGAGGTGTGCACGTATCCATCACTGGACGACGCACTGGCTGGTGCTCGCAGGCGAGCGACTCCGGACGACGTGATCTTGTGCACGGGTTCACTGTTCCTGGTGGGAGCGGCCCGGGCCAGGCTCGGTGGAAACCTTGGCGCGTTGCATCACAGTCCGTAGATTTAAGCTATGCGCTTGCCGGATTGGAGAGCGGCGACTCCAACGGGTCCCCATACACCCACAGTCGATGAGCTCGACTTCCGCTCGCTGTACCAGAAGACCAAGTACGTAGTGGAGACGGCCGACGGTTGGTCCCTGGTCATCACCCGCTACCGCCCCGTCAAGCAGCCCTTCGCACAGCCCTTGTTCGGCGAGCCGCTGCTGCTGGTGCACGGCTTCTCCCAGAACCGCCACGCTTGGACGAGCGGCCAGTTCGTCAAGAACCTGCTCTTCTTCGGGGTGGACATCCACATCCTGGAGCTGCGCGGACACGGCAAGAGCTCCATCGAATTCCAGAAGGAGCGCGCCGCTCGCTTCCGCCGCCCGCTTCCGCAGGACCTGGATTACGGCTGGGACATCGACAGCTACTTCCTCTACGACCTGCCGGCCGCTGTGTCGGGGGTGAAGCGCATCACCCGGCGCGAGCGCATCTTCTACTGTGGCCACTCCATGGGGGGGATGCTCGGCTATGGCTACGCTGGCATCCACGACGACTTCGAGGGCCTCATCACCATCGGCTCTCCGGCGGACCTGGGCCGGGGCATCATGCTGCTGCGGATGCTCGCCCTGTGGACTCCCGCGCTGGGCGCGACCATCGACGCGGCAATTGCCGGCCTCAACCTGGAGGAGCGGCTAGGACACACAGGACGAATGCTGCTCGCCCGGGGCGCCTCCGCCCTCAACGAGAGCCTGGCTCGGTGGTTGGAGCCCAAGGACGCACCCCGCAAGCGCCAGTTCCACTTCATCCCAGTGGATGACTGGCTGAAGTTCGCGGAGAGGCAGCTCGCCCGGGCCGAGGATCATCCCGTCTTCAACCGCATCACCACCCGCATCAACCGGTTGAGCAATCCCGCCCGCGTCAGTGCTCAGGACGTGCGCTGGCTGCTGCGTGAGGGCGGAGAGCGCGAGCCTCGCAAGGTGGTGGAGCAGTTCGCGCGATGGATCCGCCGCGGCGAGATGGTCTGCTATCGCACCGGGTTCGACTTCAAGCGTGGCTTCTCGAAAATCCACATCCCCATGGCCATCATCTTTGGGGACATGGATCCACTGGCGTCCGTGGAGTCCACCCGGAGCGTGTACCACGCGGCCCAGAGCGAGTACCTCCTCTGGCGTCCGGTGAAGGGCAACAGCCACATCGAGCTGACGATGGGGCACGACATTCGGCAGATCTGCTACGACATCAAAAACCTCATCGAGTATGCGCGCACCCATCGCAACCGGTCGCCCGCACTGCCTCGCTTGCGGTGAGGGGTCGGAGCTGTAGGATTTTCATGGGTTCGCCTGGGGTTGATGAGAAGTGAACCTCCTCCCGGGAGCTGGGAGTTGGGAGAGGACAGCCGCCGCCGCAGCGGGATTGCTGGAAAGTTGGAGTCCCAGCACTGCATGTTAGCTTCGCGGTCGAATGCGTCCGTCCGGAGGAAAGTCGCCGATGAAGGCCATCGTGGTTGCGTTGCTTGCCTGCGTGCTGGTGCCGGGTCTGGCTCTGGCGCAGGAGGGGCAAGCCTCGGCCGGCAATCTCAACACCATCACGGGCGTGAACGTGCGGGGCGGGACGGTGGAGATCGTCGGGACGAAGAAGCCCAACTTCACCACCTTCACGATGACGGATCCGCCCCGGTTGGTGATCGACATCTCCGAGGCCGTGTTCTCCGGCGTGAAGGAGGACATCTCGGTGGGCAATGGCACCATCACCGCCATTCGGACGGCCAGCTACGGCTCCGATGATTCAGACATCGCCCGCGTTCTCATTGGCTTTGAGCGCGAGGTGTATCCAGACATCCAGGCCACCGGAAACTCGCTGGTGGTGAGCGTGGCGAGTGCTGGTGGCGCGGCGGTGGCGGCGAAGCCCACCACGGCCCCAGCGGGCACGGCTCCCGCGGGCACGGCTCCGGCCACGACGCCTGGCGCCAGCGCGGATCAGGCGGCGGTGGCGGCCCAGACGGATCGTCAGCAGCAGGAGAAGGCCGCGGAGCAGGCGGCCACGGCGGCCCAGACGGATCGTCAGCAGCAGGAGACAGCAGTGGCCCAGGCCACCGCGGCGGCGCAGGCGGATCGGCAGCAGCAGGAGAAGGCCGCGGCGCAGGCGGCCGCAGCGGCGCAGGCGGATGCGGAGACCCCGCAGCAGGCCCGGGCGCGCGCCGACGCCGATCGCAAGGCTCAGGAGGAGTCCGCGCGGGTGGCGGCTCAGCAGGCTCGAGCGGAGAAGGAAGCGGCTGCGGCCGCCGAGAAGCAGCGCCAGCAGGAGGAAGCCCGCGCCGCCGCCGAGGAGAAGAAGCGTCAGCAGGCCGACGAGAAGGCGCGCCGGGAGGCCGAGGCCCAGGCCGCGGCGGAGGCGAGGAAGCGTCAACAAGAGGACGCCCGCGCTGCCGCCGAGGAGAAGAAGCGTCTGGCTGCCGAGGAGCGTGAGCGCCAGCGCGAGGAGGCCCAGGCCGCCGCCGAGGAGAGGCAGCGAGAGCGGGCCGAGGCGCGCCAGGCTCGCATCGCTCAGGCCGAGACGCCGCGTCGGGCCACCGTGGAGCAGGGGGACAGCGCGGGTGATTCCTCGCGTCGCAAGACGATGACGCTGGTGGGCTTCAAGCAGGAGTCCACGGCCTCGCGCGTCTTCGTGCGCACCAACGAGCCCGTTCGCTACACCGTCACCGAGGGCAACAAGGAAGTGGTGCTGGAACTGGAGAACACCCGCATCATCGAGTCGAACAACACCCTGCCGCTCAACACCTCCTTCTTCGACACGGCGGTGGTCTCGGTGGATCCCAAGGTGGGCCCCTCGCGCACGGTCCGAGTTGCTATCAAGCTGAAGGAGCAGGTTCCCTTTCAGACGCACCAGGACGGCAACGAGCTGTCGATCGAGTTCCAGCGCCCCGCTCGCCGCTAAGAGAGCATGCGAGTATTTTCCAGGGAGATAAGCCCCTACACATGAACCTGGATGCCTGAGGTAGGGCCCGCTCGCATGAATCCCCATCGGGCACGCCACCTCGGGCGCCGGGACCCCACGTGACGCTCGGCTTTGAACTCGGGATACGATACAGCCCGTCGTACAAACCACGAGCTCGTGGCGAGTCTGCCTTCCATCAGCTGATGTAGCGAAGGGGTGGCAAGATTCAAAAAGGGGGCGAGCACGTTCGAATCCTGGTGGCAATTTCATTACTGCCGGGGTCTGGACGTTTGAGACCGGGGAATTGGAATCCCGGCCGCATGTGCGTGGTTCTTCACTCCCTGACTGCTTCCCCTGAGGAGGACGAGGTCTTTCGTGTCGGAACTCGGCAAACGTATCGGACAGCGCATTCGTGAACTTCGCACCCAGCGCCCGGAGCGCTGGACACAAGAGGAGCTCGCGGAGCGGGCGCAAATTAGCGTCTCCTTCCTCTCGATGATCGAGCGGGGAGAGCGTGTTGCGCATGTGGAAACCCTTGCCGCCCTGGCTAACGCCCTGGGCGTGAGCCTGGGCGAGCTCTTCGCTGGAACGGAGGAGACACCGGCGCAGACGGAGGACTTGCTGCGGCCGTTGTCGGACTTCGCTCGTGCGAGGGGCCTGACAGCCCGGGACGTTGATCGCCTGCTGGGTGTGGCCCGGGCCATGTTCAGCGGCTCCGCGGCCTAAGCCTGCTTGCCTGGCCCCGGCAGCTTGTTCGGCTGCCGCCTTGACGGAACGCATCTGGGACCGGGAAGATGGGGAAGTGTTCGCTGTGCGTCAATGGCGTGCGGCGCTCTTCCCCTTCTTAAGGAGTCTTCTCAGATGCGTCTGGGTCTCGCCGTGTGTGTGGCGGTCGCGAGCGGAATGCTCGCGGCCTGCCAGCCCCCGCTCCCGGCTACGCTGGAGTTCGTGGATCAATCTCCTCTTCAGCCCAGGCTGGGAGAGATCACCACGTTGCGTTTCCGTGCCATTGACTCCCGTGGTCAGCCGCAGCCGGGTGTGCGTGTCACCTTCGAGGTGCAGGCGCCCGTCTCCGGCATTGAAATCAATCCCACGGAGGCCACCACCGACGCGTCCACCGGCATTGCCTCCACGCAGGTGGTGGCCAACGGGGGCCGTGTTTCCTCCGTGGTGGTGACGGCCCGGGTGGAGGAGAAGATGGCGGTCAGCCCCGCCGTCACCTTCGCGGGTGCCAGCTCCACCGCCCGCCAGTTCACCTTCCAGTGCGGCTCCATCGCGGGTGATGGCTCGGGTGGCGTGCATGCCATTGGCGCTTTCGACGAGACGCGTCATCTCATCGCCGGCGTGAAGCTGAACTGCATTGCCCACGTGGCGGATCGCAACGGTGATGGCATCGCCGGGGCGCAGGTCTCCTTCCTCACCGAGGCCGGAACCATCGGTCCCAGCGCCTCCTCCGTGACCGACGTGGTGGGCAACGCCCAGGTCCTCTACAAGACCTCGCTGCCGCTCCCCGACGACGTGAAGCCGGGCACCTTCTCCTGGAACCCGGCCAACGACACCATCCACACCGGCGAGTACCTCGCCCCGCTGTGGATGCACCCGTTCATGTGGGTCGAGGATCCCATCACCAACTACGCGGGGCCCTACAACTTCCAGGAGCCTCGTCGGCCGGACCCCATCCGCCCGGGCAAGGAGAACAACCCCCGCGACAACCTGGTCAGCATCATCGCCATCACCACGGGTGAGGAGGCCTTCGATGACCTCAACAACAACGGCACCTATGACCAGGGCGAGCCCTTCGTCGACCTGACCGAGCCCTTCGTCGACAACAACGACAACGGCACGTGGGATGCGACGCGGGAGGGCGGGACGGACGGAGCGGAGCGCTACGTCGACGCCAACGGCAACGGCAAGTGGGACGGCAAGAACGGCAAGTACGACGCCGTCTCGCTCATCTGGGTCCAGGAGCGCATCCTCTGGACGGGCTGGCCGCACGATCAGGACCGCCGCGACCCCACCTCTCCGTCCGAGAACTATCGGTCCGTCATCCGCGCGCTCAGCCCGCTGCCTGTGGGCACCAAGCACCGCATCGGCAAGTTCGGCCAGCTGCTCGCGGAGTTCCTGGTCGCGGACCCCTGGTTCAACAGCCTGGCCCGCAACAGCGACGACGACGGCTGCGAGTCGGGCACGGTCGGTCCGGTGAAGGTGGCCAAGCTGACCAAGGGCATCGCTGTCACCTATCCGGCCTATACGCTCATGCGCTACGTCATCCAGGACGTGCGCGACCCCACCAGTGACACGGTGCCGGACTACCCGACCCCCATCAACTGGGAGGCCACGGCCGGCTGTGCCTTCACCGCCTCGCCGGAGGACGGTCACAAGGTCGTCGTTTCCGCCCCCAGGGTCTTCGGGGATATCTTCCCGTAACGGATGTCTGGCAAGGGCATTGACCCCGGGCCCCTGCCTCCGTAGCGTCCTCCCCAGCCGATTGGCGAATCAACTGGGGAGAAACACCGCGTGAGTCAGCGGCAGAGCAAGTCCGAGGAGGCAGGGAGCCGGGAAAACGAGCGTCGCCGCACCATCCTGCGTGCGGCGATCGACGTGTTCGCACGCAAGGGCTACCACGGCTGCCGCATCGCGGACGTGGCGCGTGAGGCGGGCGTGGCCTACGGGCTCGTCTACCACTACTTCAAGAACAAGGACGAGCTGCTGGAGACCGTCGTCGAGACGGGGTGGAGCGGCTTCGTCTCGCGCCTCCGCGCGGTGGCCGAGGACGAGAGCAGCTCGCTCGAGCAAAAGGTGCACGGCATCGCGGAGGTGGCCTTCGAGGCCTACCGGGTGGATCCCCGCGCGGTGAAGGTGCTCATCCTGGAGGTCGCCCGTAGCCCCGCGGGCACCCAGGTGGTCAGCCGGCAGCAGGCCTTCCTCGACACCATCCGCATGTCCGCGGAGATGTTCTCGCGCGCCCAAGCCGCGGGCGAGCTGCGCGCGGACGCGGACCCCATGCTGTGCGCCTCGCTGCTCTTCGGCGCCATCGAAATGGGGCTCACCGCCTTCGTGTCCGGACTGGTGGAGGACCGCAGCCCCGAGGCGCTCGAGCGCGCCAAGGTACAGATCGCCAATTCCTTCCTTCATGGCGTCCTCCCCGGCGCCACCACTTCCTCGGAGGTGTCATGGAAGCAGGAGAAAGCGTCGTCAGGTACCAGGCCGAAGGCGGGCAAGCGCTCCTAACGATTGATCGGCCGAGGGCTCGCAACGCGCTCTCGCCCGAGGTGCTGCACGGGCTGCTAGCGGCCCTGGACAGGGCGGAGGCGGACCCCGACGTGCGCGTGGTGGTGCTCACCGGCGCGGGCGAGAAGGTGTTCTGCGCCGGGGGAGACCTCGGGCAAATGAGCGGGGAGGGTGGTTTCCTCGCGACCCACGAGGGGCGCCGGGCTTACGGCCGGTTGCTGCTTCGGCTGCAAGACATTCGCAAGCCCACGGTGGCGCGCGTGAATGGACATGCGCTCGCGGGCGGACTGGGGCTGGTGCTCGGGTGTGACCTGGCCGTGGCCGCCGAGCACGCCGAGCTGGGCACGCCAGAGATCGACGTGGGGCTCTTCCCCATGATGATGATGGCGCTGCTGCAGCGGCACGTGGGCCGCAAGCGGGCCCTCGAGATGGTGATGACGGGGGAGCGGCTGTCCGCGCGCGAGGCGCTCGCGCTGGGGCTGCTCAACCGGGTGGTGCCCGCGGCAGAGCTGGACACGACGGTGGCGGGGCTCGTGGGGAAGCTGGCCGGCAAGAGCCAGGCGGTGCTCGCCCTGGGACGCCGCGCCTTCTTCACCGCCGAGGACCTGCCCCTGCCCGCCGCCATCGAGTACCTGTCCTCACAGCTGTCCCTCAATGTGCTGGCCGAGGACGCCGCCGAGGGCGTCACCGCCTTCATCGAGAAGCGTCCCCCGAAGTGGAACGATCGCTGAGTTTTGTCGAGCCCGGAGGAGGTGCCCCATGCCGCTGTCGAAGGACAAGGTCATCGTCACGTGCGCGCTGACGGGCGTGCTGGCGAAGAGGGATCAATGCCCGTACCTGCCGTACTCCCCGGTGGAGATCGGCGAGGAGGCCCGCCGCGCCTATGAGGCAGGCGCCGCGGTGGTTCACATTCACGGCAGAGAGCCCGATTCGGGGGATCAGACGTGGAGCGCGGACATCTACGGGCAGATCAAGGAAGAGGTGCGCAAGCGCAGCCCCATCATCGTCAACTTCTCCACCGGCGGCTTCAACATGGGCGTCGAGTCCGAGGAGGAGAAGAAGGAGCGCCTGGCCTACGTGTGGAAGACGCGGCCGGAGATGGCCGCGCTCAACATGGGGTCGATGAACTACGCGAAGTATTCAGAGAAGCGGAAGGGCTTCGTCTTCGACTTCGTGTTCCCCAATCCCTTCTCGGACATCCTGCTGGCCACGGACGCCATGCGCGAGGGTGGGGTAAAGCCGGAGCTGGAGTGCTTCGACTTGGGCCACGTGCACAACGCGGAGCCGCTGCTGCAGATGGGGGCGCTCAAGGGCCCGCTGCAGTACAGCTTCATCCTCGGGGTGCTGGGCGGGATAGCGCCCACGGCGGAGAACCTGCTGGCCATGGCGCGGCAGATTCGCCCCGAGGACACGTGGGAGGTGATTGGCATCTCCCGCGTGCAGTGGAAGCTGGTGGCCGCGGCGCTGGTGCTGGGCGGCAACATCCGTGTGGGGCTCGAGGACAACTTCTACCTGGACCCGGCCGGCAAGGAGATGGCCAAGGGCAACGGGCCGCTGGTGGAGAAGGCGGTGCGGCTCGCGCGCGACATCGGCCGCGAGCCCATGAGCCCGGACGAGGCCCGGGCTGCGCTCGGTATTGGTCAGGCGTGGTGAGCCCTACGGCTTGTCGCGCTGGGTCACGGCCGGGACGCCGCTGCTGTTGAAGTCGAGCTTCAGCAGCGTCTCGCCATCCACCCACAGGTCATCCACCTTCACGCCCCAGTGGAGGTGCGGGCCGGTGACGCGGCCGGTGGCTCCCACCTTGCCCAGGAGCTGGCCGCGCTCCACGCGCTGGCCGTCCTTCACGTTCGTGGCCGACAGGTGGAAGTAGGCCGTGTAGAGGCCGGCCCCGTGGTACACGAGCACCGTATTGCCCGAGGCGTACGCGTCGCGCGTCATCACCACCGTGCCCGCGTTGGCCGAGTACACGGGCACGCCCACGGCCCCGCGCAGATCCGTGCCGAAGTGCTGGCTCTGCTTCTTGCCGTTGAAGGTGCGCAGATCGCCATAGGGCGCGGTGACGGTGTCCTGGCGCGGCCAGGCGAAGTTCTCGTTGAAGAGGGGCGCGACGAAGGACTGCGCGAAGGCGGCGGCGAAGGCGGCCTTATCCGCCTCCATGCGCGCCTGCACCTCGGGCGCCGGCTTCGTCTTCACGAACTTGTTGGCCACCTTCAGCGTCCGCTCGGGCCAGCCCGGGGCCACCACGTCCAGCGTGCCCGTGAGCTCCGTGGGGACCGCGGCGCCAGGGGTGGGCACCGACACCTTCACCGGCACCTGTCCCGGCAGCTGCTCCACCGCGAGCCCCGTGAGGGCCTGGAAACCGTCGCGCACCGGATAGAAGCGCAAGGGGCGCTCTCCCAGGGTCCCCGTGGGGACTTGGGTGAGGCCTCGCACGGTGACAAGCACCGGATCGCCCGGATGGGCGGCGGTGGGCTGAAGGGAGAGGAGGGGACGCTCCTCGGCGGCGAGAGCGGACAGGCCGATGGCCAGTAGGAGGAACGGAAGCCGTCGGAGGGAGTTCATGTGCACGGCCGCGAGATATGCGTGCAGGGTGGGGGGACCGTCAACGATGGACGACAGCGACAACCCCCCAACTGTCCGCCTTGAGGCTGTCAGCGCCGGCCTCCAGGAGAAGAGGTGGCGCACGTCCCTTTCTCCGAGGAGCAGGCGGACGGGCAGGCCCCTGTTGAGCTTCAGCGTTCCCTCTGCCCGTACGGCTTCCTAGCTTCCGTTCATCCGTTTTCTTGGGGCGTTTTTGGGGTGTTTTTTGAGGGGGAGAAATTCGGATGCCGCGTTCGTATAGCTTCGAGCACTACACCGTAGCCAAGACCTCGACTCCGAGCCGCGGTCTGCGGCGCCGGGACAAGCAGGCCCTGTCCGAGCGGCGCGCCACGGAGCGTCGGAGCGACAAGGAGATTCATTACGGTCGTACCCACGCAGAGACGGAGGAGATGTTCCAGGTGCGCGCCATGAACGCGCAGCTCGAGGCGCTGGCGGGGCTGTCCGCCAACGCTCCGGTGAAGCCCACCGCGACCAACCGGGGCCAACCCATCGGCGCGCTGCCCATTGTCGAGGAGCCGATGCTGTCGCGTGGGGCGCTGCGCGACGTGCTCGACGAGGCCCTGCGCCACTTCCGCACGTTGCAGTCGGGCATCCAGGACGCCACCAAGGCCACGGGTCGGCTGCTGTCCCTGCCCATGGAAGCGGCCCGCCTGGCCGCGCAGCGGCTCCGTCTCGTACAGGGCTGACCGGGGGTGGGCTGGACGTGGAACTGACGCTCGTCTCCTACAACATCCACAGTGGCATCGGGACGGATGGCCACTTTGATCTGCATCGGGTGGGCGAGGTGTTGCGTGAGATCAACGCGGACATCATCGCCCTCCAGGAAGTAGGCGACTACCGGGGCGTGACGGCCCGCGAGGATCAGCCCGAGCACCTCGCGGATCTGCTCGGGCTGCACATGGCCTTCGGCCCCAACGTGGTGCGAAATGGCCGCCGCTATGGCAATGCCATCCTCTCGCGGTTGCCCATCCTCAAGTCGAAGAACTACGACCTGAGCGTTGGGCGCCGCGAGTCTCGGGGCGCCTTACGTTGTGATCTCGACCTGGGCAATAGCCGGCAGCTCCACGTCTTCTGTCTGCACCTGGGACTGAGCATGCGCGAGCGTCGACGTCAGGAGGCGCTGCTGCTGTCCGCCGACATCCTCCGGGATGCCGTGCGGAATGATCCTGTGGTGGTGTGTGGAGATTTCAACTATTGGGGTCCCGGCGCGGTCCCCGGGCTGGTCCGCCAGGCCATCCACGACGTGGCCCTGGAGCTGGGGAGCCGGGTGCGCACCTACCACTCCCGCCTTCCGATGCTGCGCCTGGATCGCATCTACGTGGACTCGGGCGTGCGGCCGCTGGGCCTGCACGCCCACCGGACTTCGCTCTCGGCGGTGGCCTCGGATCACCTGCCGCTGGTGATGCGCTTCGAGGCCCCTATCGAAGGCCAGACGCCCCGCTCGGCACCGGTGCAGCTCATCGGGTAGCCTGGGGGCGCTGGCTCGTCGGATGGCCGACGCTGACGAACGCCGGACACATCGCTTCGTGACGGGGTTGTCGCGGAGAACAGGGGAGACCTACGTTGGGGCCTCCGAATGAGAGCGACGGCCGGGGAGCAGATGGGCTTGGGCACCGAAACGGAGCGCAAATTGACTGCGCTCGTTGGACGGTTGACGGATGGTTTCAGCAAGCTGGTGACACAGCACCTGACGCTGGCGCGCGTGGAGTTGATGGAGGACGCGCGCGTCATGGGCATGGATGTGGCGCTCATCGCCTCGTTCGTGCCCTTTGTGCTGGTGGGCTATGCCTTCCTCTGTGGGGCGTTGTCCGTCGTCCTGGCGTCGTGGGTCGGCTGGGCCGGAGCGCTCGCGCTGGTGGGAGCCGTCAACCTGGTGGGCGGTGTCCTGGGCATCGCCCGGGTCGCCCTGCGCCTGAAGTCCCACCGGGTCATGGATGGGACCGCCCAGGAGCTTGAGCGCAGCGTGTCGGCGCTCGCCCAGGCTCCGGTTGTGGCCGTGACCGCGCAGGTCCAGCCTGCGGTCCTCCCCCAAGGGGGCGGTCATGACCGCTGACTACAAGGCGAGAGTCATGCAGCAGAAGACACCTGAACAGATCCGCGCGGAGATCGAACGCACCCGTGCCGAGCTCGTCCACTCGGTGGGCGAGCTGCGCGAGGAGGTCGCACGGCGCATCGACTGGCGCGAGTGGGTGCGTGAACGGCCCCTCACGTGCGTGGGCGCGGCTTTCTTCATCGGATTCGTCATCGGCAATAGCCAAAGGCGCTGAGGCGCCCCACCTTCGTTCCACCCTTTCAACCTCAAGAGGATGGCTTTCATGGACGTCAATGCGCAGAACCTGCAGGACAAGGCCCGTCAGCTCCAGGAGAACGTGCTTCCGCAGCTGGAGGACGCGCGGCGCAACCTGGAGGACATGAACAACCGCGTGGTGAGCTTCATCCGCGCCAACCCGGGAACGTGCCTGCTGGGCGCCGTGGCCGTGGGCTTCATCGTCGGCCGCATCGCGTCCCGCCGCTGAGCGTGTCACCGTTTCCTCGAAGATTCGGAGTTCCTACATGACGACCTTCCAGAGCAACCCGGGCAATGGTGGCCAGTCGGCCAACGGTGGCCAGGCGCAGGGCAATCAGGGGCAGGGGCAGGCGGGTTTCGGCCATCGCGTGGACCGGATTGGCTCGGACGCGCAGCAGCTGTGGGACGACGCGCGCGGCGCGGTGACGGACCTGCAGGAGTCGTTGGATCTCAAGGGCCGCGTGGATCGCAACCCGTACCTGATGCTGGCCGCGGCCTTCGGCGTGGGCTACGTGCTCGGCGGCGGCCTCTTTACGCGCACCACCGGGCGCATCATCCGGCTGGGCGTGCGGCTGGCGGCGCTGCCCATGGTCAAGGACGAGCTCATCGGCATGGCCGAGGCGGCGCTGCACGGAGTCGAGGTGGGCGCCGGCCGTGTGTCCAACATGAGCGGGAGCGGTGGCGTTGGCGGCCCTCAGGGCCCTCAGGTGTGATTCACTGTTGTTTTCACCCTCCACACAGGAGCGCCCGCGATGTTCAGCGCCAATGATCTGAAGAAGATGGACAAGGACGACCTGCTCGAGCTGTTCGGGCTGGAGACCAAGAAGGGTCCCGCGGACTGGCTGTTGCCCACGCTGGGCGCCTTCTCCGTGGGAATGCTGGTGGGCGCGGGCCTGGGCCTGCTGATGGCCCCGAAGGCCGGTAACGAGCTCCGCAATGATCTGCGCAACCGGCTGCAGAGAGAGCAGGACTCGCTGGCCAACGGTAACGGGCAGCGTCCCGAGTCCGTGTCCCGCAGCGCCTAGCCGCCGACAGGACGTGCGCCGCCCGGTTGCTGGGCGGTGATCGAGGGGCGATCCGCTTAGACCGGGTCGCCCCTTCGACTTTCCAGGCAGTAGACTCCGGGACCATGCGGGAGCTCGCGGCGTGACGTCGAGGAAGGTGCACAAGCCGGCTGGAGGCAAGGGCCGGACAGGGAAGGGCGTGGGACGTGCTTCGTCGAAGCGCGAAGACTCGCTGCCTGACATGCCCGCCGGGGGCGTCGACGTGGAGACGACCCTGACGCGCACCGGGAGCGCGCCGGTACGGCCCGAGGCGCCGAGTGAGTCACCAGGGCCTGGTGCCTCCGCCGAGTCCGTGACACGCGGAGTCCTGGCCCGGGTGCGCGGTCTGGAGACGCTGGAGTCCGCCTATGACGCGTGGCTCGAGTTGCGGTTGGCGCACGGTGCCGTGCGGCTGCGCTTCCAGGAGGAGCGTGAGCGGTTGGAGCAGCAGGGCTCCTTCCTGGTGGGGGCGGTGCGAGCGGCGAGCCAGGAGCGGGCGGGCCTGTCCGGGGCGGTATCGGAGTCAGCGCTTGCCTCTTCGGACGCACCCATGCGGGACTTCCTGCGCCAGGCGGAGGAGAAGCTGACGCGGGCTCGCGAGGCGCTCGCGAAGGACGAGGCTGAGAGTGAGGCCCGCTTCCAAGCGACCTTCGAGGAGATCCGCACCACCGTGCAGGACAGGGTGCGGCGTTACCTGAGCGCATCGCCTCCGCGCCTGCGGTTGTTGCTGCGCAAGGTGGGCGCCACGCGCGCCGTCCTCCACGTGGAGCGCGTGGGGGGAGATGCCCCCGTGCTTCTGCTGTACCTCTTCGCCGGACGCATCCCCTCGCGTTACGGCTTCCTCTTCGACGACTCCACAGAGGAGGTGTCACTGCCGCCAGCGCCGCTCTACCCGGAGGAGGGCGTAGCGCCGGGCGAGGTGCGTCTGGAGGCAACGGCCTTGGTGGCGCGGGTACTCGCGCCGGGAGAGGTGCTGCCTGTGAAGGGCTTCCTGCCTGTCTTCGTGCCTCGCCCCGAGGGAGGCGAGGACTTCTTCCGACTGCTGCAGCGCGGGCCCGTCATGGAGGTGGAGGTGGCCGATGGACCCGGCTTCCGCAGTATCCTCACCCGCGAGGAGTCCGAGCGCTTCGCGGGGCACCTGCTGCGCCTCAAGCTCGAGGGTCGGCTCGAGCTCGAGGTGGAAGCAGGGTGAAGGGGAGGGCGCGGCGGGTTACTGCGTGCGCACCATGCCCACGTCCGCGGTGCCCACGAGCAGCGCGCTGCCGATGAACAGGTTGTTGGACTCGGCGCCGCCCGACCTCACCGTCTGGAAGACGACGAGGTAGTTGCTCTGCGGCTGGGGGAAGGCGCTGCCCGGAATGGTGAGGGTGTCCCGCTTCCAATCGGCGGGCAGGGCCGCGAGCTGGAGGAAGCCCAGCGGATCCGTCGGCATGTTGGAGTAGGTGGGCTCCCCCTTGTCGCCGTCTGAGCTCAGCGGGATGACGGTGACGAAGCCGATCGTGCGCTCCTTGCCGCCGGCCACCGCGGGACGCCGCAGCGTGAGCTCCTGGTTGGCCAGGTGTCGGACGAAGCCCGCCGGTGGGTGGAGCGTGTCGATGCGCTCCTGGGCTGGCGCGTCCTCCACGCTGCCCACGTGCGAATCGCCATCTTGCACGGCGATGAAGCGGTAGGTGGTGCCGGACTGGTACTTCACGCCCGCGTCCTCCCCGGAGCTGCTCATCAGGCCGTAGGTTCCCGGGCCCTTGTTCTCGAGGTTCAGCGTGTTGCCGTTCTGTGTCTCGATGCGGACGGTGGCGTTGGAGATGGGCTCCGGGGTGCCCTGGTCGCCATTGCGCGTGCCGAAGAAGACATAGGCGGCGGTCTGGCCCGGGAGGGTGAGTCGATCCTCCTCGTAGAAGCCGCCGTCGGGCAGCGTACCGGCGTCGAACCCGGCCATGGCCGACAGCGACACGTCCACATCCGGAGTGGAGAGCACTGTGCCCACCATCATCTTCTCTGCGAGGAGCTGGTCGCAGGCAAGGGGGGAGAGCAGGAGAGAGGCGGCGGCAGTGGACAGCAGGAGGCGTTTCATATGCTTCTTTCCGGATGGACGACCCGGCGGACGAGCATACCAGGGTGTTGTGAGGGCTGGGGCCGGGGGCCGAACGCGCTATGGTGGCCGCTCCCGTGCGAAGCCTTCCCATCTACTCGGCCGGTCTCCGCTTCCTGCAGCGGCTCGGCTACTCGCTCCTGCAGGCCACGCTCTTCGGCGCCATCCTCGGGCTGCTCGTCTACTACCGCGTTCCGCGTGCGCAGCTCTCCGGAGAGGCCACGCCTATCGCGCTGCTTGCCCGCCCGTCGGCCTGGGTGCAGTCCTGGGAGCGTGACACCTACGACTGGCGCGTGCGCTCCTTGGGGGCCCGCTCGTCGCGATCAGATCGCGTGGTGGTGGTGGCGCTCGATGATGAGACGCTCGCCGAGGCCCGTCAGGACGCGCACCCTGGCATTGCCTCCAACCCGTGGCCCCGGGAAATCCTCGGAGGCCTGTCCAACCGGCTCGTTGACGAGGGCGCGGAGTTGGTGATGCTCGACTTCCCCTTCACCGAGCTCAGCCCGCGTGCCTGCCTCGCGCAGGGCACGCCTGACTTGGAGGGGCTGGACGACGATCGAGCCTTCCGCAAGCTGCTGGACCGCTACCCGGAGAAGTCGGTGTTGGCGTTCTCGTGGTCTTTGGACCGGGGGATTCCGGCGGGCAGCCGGTTGTGGCCGTTCCGCGTGCGGCTGGGCAGCTATGCCAGCGCGGCCGAGGCCCGGAGTCGGGTGCAGTCGGTGCTGGCTGACCAGAAACCGGCCTTCCTCATCCCCGCGGGCAACGCCGTGGAGGTATGGGCAGGCGTGGCCAGCGAGCAGGAGGGCCAGAAGGTCGCGCTGGTTCAGGGGGTGCGCGAGCCGCCGAAGGTGCAGGAGCGGCGTGTCACGGACGACACGTACCGTGTGGGCCCGCTCGAACTCTTCGTGTCCCTGGCCGAGGTGGAGGTGGAGGGACTGGACGCGGCGCAATTGGAGGAGGTGCGGCAGTTGGAGCACCCGGTGGCGCCGCTGCTGGGCTCGGCGAGCCTCTACGGCGCAGTCACCGTGCCGGCGGATCCAGACGGGGTGGTGCGCGCCGTGCCGCACCTGGTGAGCTACCGCTCGCGCGAGGGCAACCGGCACGTGCTCCCCTCGATGCCCCTGGCGGCGGCGATGCGTCAGGCGAACACGCGTCAGCTGCGCTACGCGGACGGGCGGCTGTACGTGGGGGACCGCTTCTCCATCCCCATGGACGAGTCCGGCTACAGCCTGGTGCGCTGGGACGCAGCGGAGGTGGGGCGGGGCTCTCGGGGCTCGGTGTCGCGAGCCATCCCCGCGTGGAACGTGTTGCTCAACCTCTTCGCCGTGCGCGAGGGCGTGCCGCCGCGGTCGGTGCACGACATTGAGGGCCGCCTCATCGTCTTCACCAACACGTCGCGCCAGGCGATGAACTTCCAGCGCACGCCCATCGGTGAGCGCACGCCTGCGGGCGCGGTGCTCGCGCAGTCGTTGGTGAACCTGCTGCAGTCCGAGGGCCTCACCCGTGCCACGCCGCGGACGGATCTCTTCCTGACGCTGGGGATGGCATTCATCGGCGCCTTCGTGGCGCTCACCTTCAACCGGGGCCTGCGCTCCTTCGGCGACGTGTTGGTGTACCTGGCCGCCATGGGCGCGGTGGGCCTGCTCTACGCGGGAGTGGCCTGGTACCTGTTCATCAATCGGCTGCTGTGGGTGGCGATGGTGGGTCCGCTGCTGGCCATGGGCCTCACCTTCATCTTCACCATCGTCCAGGCCTCGCGCACCGAGCGGCAGTTGCGCCACTTCATCACCGACGTGCTTGGCCGCTACGTCCACCCTGAGGTGGCTCGGCTCGTCACGCGGGACTTGCGTCTGCTGACGCGGCCGGAGCGCCGTGAGGTGACGGTCTTCTTCTGTGACCTCGACGGCTTCTCGCGTCTGTCCGGGCAGCTCCCGCCCGAACGGCTCATCCAGCTGCTCAACGACTACCTGACGGAGATGACGGACGTGGTGCGCGCCACACACGGTCAGGTGGACAAGTACATTGGCGACGCTGTGATGGCCTTCTGGGGCGCGCCGGTGCGCACGGACAAACACGCGCACCGGGCCTGTGAGGCCGCGCTGAAGGTGCGCGTGGTGCTGGAGGAGCGCCAGGCGTACTGGGACAAGACCTATGGCCACCACCTGCAGTGCCGCATCGGCATCGACACCAGCGAGGTGCTGGTAGGTGGCATGGGCAGCGACTTCGAGTCCAAGTACTCCGTCATGGGCGAGCCGGTGAAGCTCTCCATGTTCATGGAGAGTCTCAACCGCGGCTACGGCACCTTCGTGCTGGTGGGGGACAACACGGCCCGGCTGGCTCAGGACTCCTACGTCTTCCGCGAGGTGGACCGGGTGCGGCTCAAGGGCCGGGCGGAGCCCCTGCGCATGCACGAGCTGGTGGGTCGCAAGGGAGAGATTTCACCCCCCATGCAGGAGCAGCTCGCGCTCTACGAGCAGGCGCTTACGGCGTACCACCAGCGGCGCTTCGATGAGGCACTGGCGCTGTTCACGCGGGGCGTGGAGGCCTTCCAGGACGCGGTGGCCGGGGTGTACGCCGAGCGCTGCCGCAAGTACGCCTCAGCGGCGCCGCCAGAGGACTGGGACGGCGTGTTCGCGCTCGAGGGGTAGTGAAGGCCGGGCGGGCTACTCGTCCGCCTCGTCCGGGTGGCCGAAGAGTTCGATGACGGGCTTGTCCTGCTCGATGTGCTCGGCCACCACGCGCCGCATCTTCTCCGGCGTCATGTGCGAGTAGTACGCCTCGCCCTCCCAGCCCATGAGCTGGTAGTCCTCGGGGGAGAGGGGATCTCGCTTGCGCCCCGTCTCCTCGCGGATGACGACGTTCGGCCCCATGTGACAGAAGCCGTAGCAACCTCCGCGGTACAGCTCGCAGCGCACCTGGAGCTTCCGGGTGGACAGCTCCTCACGGGCGGCCGTGGCCACGGCATCGGAGCCGCCGGCCTTGCAGCTGGAGCCCTTGCACACGGAGAGGCGGTAACGCTTCATGGGGTCCACCCTACGGAGTTTGCGAGGCGCTGGAAAGGGTTGCACGCCCGAGGAGCACCCGTCTCCTCGCATGCCCGGAACGAGGTTGTAGGGCTGCAACGCGGCTGCACGTGCAGGGGGCCCTGAAACGGAACCGGCCCGCCGTTCCACCGCACGAAGCGGGGGAGGGCGGGCCGGGAGCCGACGGGTGACGCCGGACGTCCTACTTGAGGAACTTCGTCACGGGTACCGGGCCCTCGTGGGAGACAACGGTGCGGCTGCCCGGAGCGGCGTGGTCGCCGTGGGCGTGGCCGTGGCCCGCAGCGAGCTCCCCGCCGTGGTGCGACTCGTGGCCCTCGCCGATGCGGGTGTGGGCCTCCTTGTGCACGTGGGCCGGCTGCGCCGAGCCCGGGCGCTTGTTCCACGGATCGGACGGGTGGGAGACGGCAGGCCCCTTGAGCAGCTTGGGGATGTCGTAGACGAAGCCCTGCCGGTTGTACTCCGCCGGAGTGTGCGTGTACGTGTCCATGCGGATGGCGTCCTTGGGGCACGCGTCCACGCACAGGCCGCACACGATGCAGCGCAGCTCATCGATGACGAACTGGGTCGGGAACTTCTCGATGACGCGCGAGCTGCCCTCCGCCGCGTCCACCTCGTACTCCCCGGCCTCGATGTAGATGCACTGGGCCGGGCAGATGGTGGCGCACATGTAGCAGGCCACGCAGCGCGGCTTGCCGTCCTCGCGCGGAACCAGGCGGTGAAGACCCCGGTACCCGTCGGGGTAGGGGATCTTCTCCTCCGGGTACTGCACGGTGGTCACCAGGCTGGTGCTCTTGCGGTCCTCGAACGGGGTCTTGGTGTCCCGCTCCCCGAAGAGGTTGCGCAGGAAGTGCCGGGTGGTGATGGCCAGACCGCGGATCAGCTCCGGCAGGTAGGAGCGCTCGCGGATGTCGGTGCGGGGATCCTTGGTCGCGTTGTAAGCCATGATCTCTTTCTCTCAGCTCGTCTAGTGCGAGGCCGTGGCGGCACCGGAGTGCGCACCAGCAGGATGGGGGGCCGCATGGGCCGCATGGCCGTGAGCGGGCAGTCCGTGACCATGCGCGTCATGGCCGTGGGCATCATGACCATGGCCGCCGTGCGCGCCTCCGTGGCCGTGACCCTCGGTGCCCGCCTCCTTCCGCGACATCGTGAGGGCAACCAGGATGCCGATCTGCAGGATGCCGAAGATGGCCAGCGCCCGCAGCGACGGATCCCACAGCACCAGAGCGCCAGTCGCGAACACGTTGATGAGGCCCAGCGGCAGGAGGATCTTCCAGCCCAGCGTCTGGATCTGATCGTAGCGGAAGCGCAGGAACGTCCAGCGGATGGCCAGCTGCAGCCACACGAAGAACATCACCTTGGCCCAGAACACGGTGCCCAGGATGGTGCCGTACAGCCACCCGTGCTCACGCATCACCGGCAGGTTGGACAGCCACTCGCCACCGAAGGGCAGGTGGTAGCCGCCGAAGAAGAGCACCACGACCAGGCCCGACAGGACCACGATCTCCACGAACTCGGAGATCATGAACAGGCCGAACTTCATGCCCGAGTACTCGACGAAGTAGCCGATGATCTCCGACTCACCCTCGGGCGTGTCGAAGGGGGCGCGCTTGGTCTCCGCGAAGGCCGCAGCGAAGAACAGGAAGAAGCCCAGCGGCTGCAGCAGGAAGCCCCACGCGGGGATGCCGATGTCGAAGCCACCGAAGTTGGCGGACCAGAGGTAGCGGGCCTGGCCGCTGGCGGCGACGCCCGTGCCCAACTCGTTGGCCACGTTGCCCACGAAGGTAGGCAGCTGCACCGTGGAGAAGGCCATCATCAGGCCCACCAGCGACAAGCCCAGGGCGACCTCGTAGGAGATCATCTGCGAGGCGGCGCGAACGCCACCGAGCAGCGCGAACTTGTTGTTGGAGGACCAGCCAGCCAGCGACGTGCCGTACACCGCCAGCGAGGCGATGGCGAACACGTAGAGGATGCCGAAGTCCGGGGTGGCCACCACCATGTCCACGGTCTTGCCGAACACCGACACCGTGGGGCCGGCGGGCACCACCGCGAACAGGGCGAACACCGGCGCGAAGGCCAGCATGGGCCCCAGGTTGTAGAGCAGCTTGTTGGCCGTGGCCGGGATGAAGTCCTCCTTGAACAGCATCTTCATGCCGTCGGCCAGGAAGTGGGGGATGCCCACCAGGGCCTTGTCCTTGAGACCCGGCAGGTTGATGCGCGCGCGGTTGGGGCCGATGCGGTTCTGCATCAGCGAGCTCCACTTGCGCTCGGCCACCGTGAGCAGGGACGCGATGCCCATGACCACGGCAACCATCAGGATGACCAGGTTCGTCAGGCGGCTGGCGCCCGGGAAGACATCTTCCACGAGACCGCCCAGCAGGTACGCTGCGGCCATGATGCCCACGAAGTGGGCAAACATGACGCCGAACCAGAACAACATGGTGAGTGTGCGCTTCATTGTCAGAGACCCCGGACCCTGGGAGCGCCGAACTCACGGTACCCCGGTGGCCGGCCGTCGGCGGCGGTCGGCAGGGGATTGATGCCAGGCTTCTCGCGGTCAGGCGGAGCGGCCTTGTCCCAGTCGAACTGAGCGAACTCGGCCACCTGCTTGCCCAGCTCGCGGAATGCCTCGCGCGAGGACGTCCAGGCCGCGGTGCCACCCAGCTCGCGGGTGAGCTCCGCCGCCAGCGCCCAGTGCGCCACGGCGTCGCCCTTGGACGGGTACGCCTTGCGGAAGCGCTGGACGATGCCGTCCATCTGCACGAAGGAGCCGTCGTACTCCACGTGCGTGGAGGCCGGCAGCAGCACCGTGGCCTGCGCGGTCAGCGGCGACTCGTTCATCGCCTGCGCCACGAAGACGTCCAGCTTCGCAGCGGCCTGGGCGAAGGTCTCCACATTGCCCGGCACCTCGGTGCCCACGGCGTAGAGCGCCCTCACCTTGCCACCGTCGATGGCCTTCACCAGCTCGTCGAACGGACGGAGCGCCAGCCCCAGTCCAGCGGCGATGAGCTCCAGACCCTTGCGGTTGGGGTTCTTGTCCGCCGTCATGAGGTAGTGGTCGGCGTCACCCTGCGGACGGCCACCCACGTAGATCTCCTTGGCGCCCAGCGTTCCCTTGGCGAAGGTGAGCGTGGCGAGCAGATCCTCGTTGGAGGCCAGCGGGGAGGCGAGCACTGCCACCTTGCCCTTCACCTCGCCGAGCGCCTTGGCAGCGGCCTTGATGGCCTCCTTGCGCGCGACCTCCGGACGGGCCGTGCCGCCCTGCTGGCGACCCACCACCGCGCTCAGCACGCGGCCGAGGTTGAGGTACTTGTACGAGAGCCGGCCCTGATCGCACATCCAGCTCTTGTTGATGGCCTCGTTCTCGCGGGGGCGGTAGCGGTAGGTGTCCTGCGCCATGAAGTCCGCGTAGGTGTTGCAGCCGCGCGAGCAGCCGGTGCACACGGACGGAGCGGCGGACAGGAACCACGAGCGAGCGCGGAAGCGGAAGTCCCGGCTGAGCAGCGCGCCCACGGGGCAGATGTCCACGGTATTGAGCGAGTAGTTGCTGTTGAGCTCGCTGCCCGGGAACGTGTCGATGACCTCGTGGCTGCCACGGCCGAAGATGCCGAGCTGCGGCTCCTTCGGAATCTCGTTCATGAAGCGCACGCAGCGGCTGCAGATGATGCAGCGCTCCTGGTCCAGCACCACGCGGGGCCCCAGGACCTTGCGCTTGTTCTTCATGACCTTGCCGCCCTCCAGACGCGAGGGGCGGTAGTCGTAGCGCATGTAGTAGTCCTGCAGCTTGCACTCACCGGCCTGGTCGCAGATGGAGCAGTCGACCGGGTGGTTGAGCAGCAGGAACTCCATCACCGCGCGCTGCTGCTCCTTCACCTTGGGCGTGTTGGTCTTGATGACCTGGCCCTCGGCCAGCGGCGTCTGGCAGGCGGGCACCAGCTTGGGGGCGTTGGACGCCTCCACCATGCACATGCGGCAGTTGGCCGCGATGCTCAGGCGCGGGTGGTAGCAGAAGTAGGGGATGTCCGAGCCCACCGAACGGGCAGCCTCGACCATGTTCGTCCCCGGCTTCACCACGACTTCCTTGCCGTCGATGGTGCAGGTGACGAAGCCCGGGTTCTTCGGCGGGGGCGGCCCGGCCGGCTTGGGGGCCGGAGGCGGGGGCGGCGCCGTGGGGGCGCTGTGCGCGGCCGGAGGGGTGTCGAGCTTCGCGCCTGCGGGCGGATGCTTCGGCGTGGAGCCGGGAGCCTCACGCGTTTCGGAGGGCGCGCCCTTCGGGGGCGGCTGCGAGTCTCCGGTTGGCTTCTTGGTGTCGTTGTCGCTCACTGCTCGACCTCGCCGCCGATCATGTTGATCGTGTCAAAGGTGGGAATGAGGTCCGCCAGCAACTTGCCCTTGATGATGTGGGGCACGGCGGACAGGATCGGGTAGCCCGGTGCGCGCACGTGGACCTTGTACGGCCGGCCGCTTCCGTCGCTCACCATGTACCAGCCGAGCTCTCCGTTGGCGGCCTCGGTGCTGTCGTAGACCTCGCCGGCGGGCACCTGGATGCCCTCCATCACCAGCTTGAAGTGGGAGATGACACCTTCGATGGTGCCGTACACCTCAGGCTTGGGCGGCAGGGCGATGCGCCAGTCATTCACGATGATGGGGCCACCGGGGATCTGCTTCAGCGCCTGGCGGATGATGCGATTGGACTGCCGCATCTCCTCGATACGCATCAGGTAGCGATCGTAGTTGTCGCCGTGCTGGCCCACCGGCACATCGAAGTCGAGGCGGTCGTACACCCAGTACGGCCGAACCTTGCGGATGTCGTAGTCGATGCCGCAGGCGCGCAGGCACGGGCCCGTCCAGCCGTAGTCGATGGCGTCCTCGGCGGAGATGATGCCCGTCTCCTTGGTGCGGTCCACGAAGATGCGGTTGCGCGTGAGCAACCCGTCCATCTCGTCAACCAGCTCCATCACCTTGTCGAGCGTCTTGAAGACCTTCTCGCTCCAGCCCTCGGGCAGGTCGCGGTTCATGCCGCCGATGCGCCCGAAGTTGGTGGTGAGCCGGGCGCCCGTCAGCTCGGCCACACGGTCCATGATGAGCTCGCGCGCCTCGACGCCGTAGAGGAAGGGCGCGAAGCCTCCAAGCTCCATGCCCGTCGCGGCCACGCACGTCAGGTGATCATGGATGCGGTGCAGCTCCGAGCCGATGACGCGGATGTACTGGGCGCGCTCCGGGATCTCCAGGCCGATGAGTTTTTCTACGGCGTTGAGGAAGCCGAAGTTGTTCATCATCGCGGACACGTAGTTCAACCGGTCCGTGTAGGGCAGGCACTGGGTCCAGGTGACGTTCTCGCAGCTCTTCTGGAAGCCGCGGTGGAGGAAGCCGATCTCACAGTCGATCGAGGCGATGTTCTCGCCCTCGAGCTCCACCTTCAGGCGCACCGTGCCGTGGGTGGCCGGGTGCGAGGGGCCCATGTTGATGTACATCCGCTTCGTCTGGAGGTGAGCTTCCAGCTCCTCCTCGTGGGCGTAAGCGTCGATGTCCGGGTTGGGCGCTGTGGGGTTGGGGGGTGACGCCGGCTTGTGGGTGTCCGCCATGATGTCCTCGGGGGGGCGACCGGTGGGAGGGCGAGCGTTCAGGAAACGCCGCTGGTACCGGGGCCGCGGAAGATGTCCTTGATGGGCCGCTCGGGGATGAGTGGCTGACGGTCGCGCAGGGCGTAGTCCTTGCGGAGCGGGTGGCCCTGGAACTCTTCGTACAACAACACGCGACGCAGGTCCGGGTGTCCCGTGAAGCGGATGCCGTAGAAGTCCCAGACGAAGCGCTCCCACCAGTCAGCGCCGCGGAAGACGGGCACGATGGAGGGGAGCTCCGGCTTGGCTTCGCTCACGCGCACCTTCAGGCGCACGTGCTCGTGACGCGACAGCGAGTAGATGAAGTAGACGACCTCAAAGCGCGGATCGTTCTCCGCGAGGTGCAGGCGGTCCACCGCATCGATGGAGGTGAAGAGCTTGAAGTCGAGCTCGTTCTTCAGGAACGCGGCGACCTTCGGCAGGTGCTCGGCGTGGATGACGGCCCAGGCGCCGCCAGTGCGGTCGAGGTAGCGCTCCGCCACCGCCTCCGGAAACTGGGCGGTGACCCTGTCCAGTGCGAAAGTGCTCAAGGGGGCCCCAATGCTGGCTATGGAATCCGGGGCGTTATAAGGATCACCCCGGGGGGGCGTCAACGTAATCCCTCAACCATCCTCGCTACTTACGCGAGGCAGAAGTCGACGTTCCCCAGAACGGGGTTTCCTGGTCGCCTCTTCGGAGCCCACGCGGGCAGGGGTGGGCTGAGGGATAAAGGTGGAGACGGGCTCGCGCTTGCCGGCCACGGGCGTGGGGGGAAGCTCCTGCCAGAGGAAGCCGTCACCGGCCTGCTCCCGGGTGTCTCGAGAGACGAGGACGGGCGTGTCGTGTCGCTTGGTGAGCTGCTCGATGCGGCTGGCCAGGTTCACCGTATCCCCGATGGCGGTGTACTCCAGGCGGCGGGTGACGGAGCCAATGTTTCCGAGCACCACGCGGCCGGTGTGTAGGCCTACCCCCATGCGCAGGCCAGGCTCGCCCCGGGCGGCCCGCTCGGCGTTCACCGCCTCCAGCTCGCGCATCATCTCCAGGGCGCACTCCACGGCACGCCGGGCGTGCTGGGGCTCGGGGAGGGGCGCACCGAAGTACACCATGAGTGCGTCCCCGATGAACTTGTCGAGCGTGCCCCCATGGCGGAACACCACCTCCACCATGCGGCCATAGTACTCGTTGAGGATGGCCACCACGGCCTCGGGGGACAGCCGCTCGCTGAGCGCGGTGAAGTCCCGCAGGTCCGCGAAGAGGATGGTCACCTCGCGTACCTCGGGGCTGGACACGGGTGAGGCGAGATCCTGCAGGCGCTCGGCCACCGCGGGGGAGAAGTAGCGGCCGAGCTGGGCGCGCTTGAGCTCCTCGCGCGTCACCGCGGAGACGAGTTCGCGGATGCGATGGAAGAGGTAGCTCGCTGCCCCCGCTGTCAGCACCAGCACCACCACCGCCACCACGCGCGCGCCCATGCCGATGGAGGCCTCGGCCTGCAGGCACACCTCGGCCACGGCCGCCGCCGCCGTCACCGCGAACGTCACCGGGCGGCGCAGCGACAGCGCCGAGAGGACGATGAGGCTGGCGTAAAGGCCCAGCGTGAAACCCGCCACGCCGCCGGGTGAAGGCGAGACGGGGATGGCGAGGTGTTGCAGCCAGTAGATGGCGGGCACGTCCACCAGCGCGAGTGACAACCCGGCCCAACTCGCCACCTGGGGCTGGCGCAGCACGACTCCCAGTGTCACTCCGGTGCACAGCCAGTAGGCGCCAAAGGGAACGAGGTAGACCTCCCAGTCCGCCAGGTTCTGCACCCGGGCCAGGTACACCGTGACGGCCAGGATGGCGGACACGCCGAGAAAGCGCAGCAGCGCCAGACGCGCTGTGTTGTGGCGGCGCTCCTCCTCGAGTGCCCTCCCCACCGGCTCCCGCAGGAAGTCGGTCAGGGGGGCGCGTGTCTGTGTGGACTCGGCCACTCGGCCTCGGCGGTGATTCGGGGGTAGGCCGCATCCTCGCACGTACCTCGGGGGCGTGCACCCCGTAGAAAAGCGAGGGCCCCGCCACCTCCGAAGAGGCTCGCGGGGCCCTGGGCCGGCACCTGAGCGGTATCCGGTGCTTACTTGCTGAGTACGTACTGACCGGCCATCAAGTCGTGCGGGGCCGAGCCACGGTGACCCGTCGTGTGCACCTGGTTGCCGATCTTGTCCTGCAACAGCTTGAGGCCGTCGAGCACCTGCTCGGGGCGCGGCGGGCAGCCGGGGATGTACACGTCCACCGGGATGATGCGGTCGATGCCCTGCAGCACCGCGTAGTTGTCGTAGAAGCCACCCGACGAGGCGCACACGCCGAAGGCGACGACCCACTTGGGCTCGCACATCTGCTCGTACACGCGCTTGAGGATGGGGGCCTGCTTCAGGTTGATGGTGCCAATCACCATCAGCATGTCCGCCTGACGCGGAGAGAACCGGGGGAACTCGGCGCCGAAGCGGGCGATGTCGTGGCGAGCCGCCGACACGGACATGAACTCCATGCCGCAGCACGCGGTAGCGAACGGGTAGGTGAAGAGCGAGTACTTGCGCGCCCAACCCAGACCCTTGGAGACCATCCGCTCGAAGAAGCCCATGGCCTCGTCGCGGCGAGTGGTCAGTACGGGTGCGATATCAGTCTCAGCCATGTTTCCTCAGTGCTCCCACTCCAGGGCGCCCTTCTTCCAGATGTAGATAAGGCCCACCACGAGGGTTGCAGCGAAAACGAGCATCTCCACGTAGCCGAACCAGCCGAGCGCCTGGAAGTTCACCGCCCAGGGGTACAGGAAGACCGCTTCAACGTCGAACACGATGAAGAGGAGGGCCACCACGTAGAACTTCACCGCGAAGCGCTGGCGCGCCGGGCCA
Organism: Archangium minus; assembly: GCF_044360475.1. Classification (NCBI taxonomy): domain Bacteria; kingdom Pseudomonadati; phylum Myxococcota; class Myxococcia; order Myxococcales; family Archangiaceae; genus Archangium; species Archangium minus. The sequence continues at coordinate 8,866,202 of NZ_CP043494.1, read as the reverse complement.
CTGCTCTCGGAGCCAGCCTCGAAGGCCGTGGACTTGATGGCGCTCGGGCGCCTGGGGCCCAGCATGGCGGCCAGCTGGACGATGACGAGCGCCAGCACGCCCGCCAGCAGCAGCACGATCGCCAGCGGCAGATAGGGGGCGAGAGGGTTGGTGTTCATTCGGCGCGGACCCTAGGGACACCCGGGAGCGGTGTCAATGGGTAAACCCGGGATCCAACCCCCGGATATGCCAGCGGAAAGCGGTGAGGCCCGCCTGGCCGTCCTCCTCCAGGAGCCGAGCGTCCCTGTGCGGGGGGTTTGACGCTCCGCGTACAGGGCGCCTAGGGTCGCCTGGCGCGTCTTCCCGATCAGATAGGAGAGAGCCCGGGCATGTGGGGTCGGCTCAGTTTGCGCTGGCAGGTGGCCTTGGCGGTGCTGGTTCCCAGCCTCGCCGTGGCCTTGTTCAGCGGTTTCTACTTTCCGAAGCAGCAGCGGTCCTTCGGGCTCAAGCGGCTCGAGGAGCGGGCGTTGGCCGTGGGGCTGCTCGCCTCGGATGAGATCTCCTCCCTGCTGGATCAGCGGGGCACGGTGCCTCCGGCGCTTCCGGGTCCTCAGCCCGTGGACGCGCACGAGGGAGGACTGCGCGAGGTGAAGCACCTGTCGCACATCTTCGAGCGGGTGGAGCAGACCGGCTCCGTGTCCTTCCAGGCCGTGCTGGCGCCCGACGGTAAGGTTCTGACGGAGCGGGGCGTCATCCCTCGAGGGCTTCGGGGCTCTGAGGAGGGGAAGGGCTGCACGGCGACGCGGATGCAGGGCAACCCGGTGGTGAGCTGCGGGCTCCCTGGGGGTCACTCCTACGTGCTGGGCCTGGATGGTGGCGCAGTGAACGTGGAGGTGGATGCCCTGCGTTGGCCGACCCTCTTCGTGTACCTGGGCGCCATGGTGGTGGGCCTGTTCATCGCCTTCTTCATCGGGCGGGTCATCGCCGAGCCAGTGACGCGCATGTCCCAGGCCGCGCGCGAGGTGGCGCAGGGAGACGTGTCGCTCAGCGAGGTGGATGTGGCCTCGGCGGGCGAGGTGCGGATGATGGCGCACTCCTTCAACGAGATGCTGGGTACATTGCGCGGCACGATCTCGGAGTTGCTGGCGCGGTTGGATCAGCTCTCCAGCGCTTCGCGCGGGCTGACGGGCGCATCCGCGGACCAGGAGCACGTCATCAGCCAGCAGGCGGCGTACGCGCAGCAAATCGCCGCGACCTTCGAGGAGCTGAGCCGAACGGCAGAGCAGATCTCCAGCTCCACCGAGGTGGTGGAGTCCAGCGCGCGGCGCACGCACGAGGCGGTGGCCGAAGCGATGGCGGTGGTGGCGCAGGTGGTCGCGGGCATCAACGACATCCGCATGGAGTCCAAGGGCGTGGCGGACGCCATTGTTGGCCTCAACCAGGATCTGCAGCAGGTATCGAAGATCGCCCAGGTCATCAACCAGGTGGCGGAGCGCTCGGACCTGCTGGCGCTGAACGCGGCGCTGGAGGGCACGAAGGCGGGCGAGGTGGGCCGGGGCTTCTCGCTGGTGGCGGCGGAGATGCGCAAGCTGGCGGAGAACGTGTCCGCGTCGGCGCGGGACATCGCCCGCATCGTGGAGAAGGTGCAGGACTCGGGGAACGAGGCCGCCACCAAGGCGCGTGTGGGCATGGCCACGAGCGACCGAGGCGTGGAGGTGGCCGAGCAGGCCTCGGCGGTGTTCCAGCGGATCGTCGAGCTGGCGCGCGGTACGAGCGAGGCCGCGCGGCAGATCACCATCGCCACGCGGCAGCAGCGTCAGTCGAGTGAGCAGGCTGTGCAGGGCGCGCGCAACGTGGCCGAGCTGGTGAAGCAGGGCGTGGACGCCACGGGTCGCACCACCCGCATCGCCCAGGATCTGCAGAACGTGGCCGACAGCCTCACCGTGCTCACCAGCAAGTTCAAGGTGGCGCGCGACCGCTGAGCTGAGGGGCCTCGATCAGGCGGCCCGCACCAGCTCGAGGCGCGTCTTCTTCGGGGGCTGACCGAAGGGCAGGTGGCGCAGCTTCGGGGGAGCCGCTCCTGGCGCGAGCTGGGGCCGCACTCCCCGACGTGTCAGCTCGCGCGCGAACGCCGTGGCGAACTGCACTACCTCCACCCAGGCCAGGTGGTAGCCCAGACAGAAGTGGGGGCCACCTCCGAAGGCCGCGGTCTCGATGGCCGACGGTGGCACTCGCCGCCCCATCCAGCGCGAGGGATCGAAGTTCTCCGGCTCGGGGAAGAATGCCGGGTCGTAGCCGTAGGCCCCGATGGGAACGGTGATCATCGTGCCCCGGCGCACCCGCCTGCCGTGCAGCACCAGATCCTCGGTCGCCTCGCGCGCCGTGAACGCCACGGGGGGGTACATCCGCAACACCTCGCGGAAGAGCGCCTCAGCGAAGGGGTGGCGCTTGAGCTCCTCCGGCGAGCGGGGCAGACCCGGCGCCGCCATCGACTCGTCCCGCAGCTTCTCCCAGAGGTCGGGCCGCTGGGCGAGCACGATGCCCAGCCACGCCATCACCGACGCGGACGTCTCGTGCCCCGCGAGCGCCAGCAGGCGCAGATTCTGGATGAGGTCCGCATCCCCGAGCGCGTTTCCTTCCTCGTCACGCGCCGCCAGCAGGGCCGCGAGCGTCCCCTTCATGTCCGGTTTGCCTCGCGCCGCGGAGATCAGGCTGGCGAGGCGTGCGTCGAGCCATCGCCGGCCCCGACTGGCGCGCCTGGCCGGCGAGAAGGGCAGGTCGATCCTCACGGGCAGGGCACCCATCACAAAGTCTCGATAGTTCCGGTTCCAGGCATCCAGCTCACTCCGGTCGATGCCCATGATGCGGAAGATGATGTCGAGCGCGAGCTTCTGGGTCTCCGCGAGCAGGGAGAAGGGGCCCTGTTGCGGGAGGCTGGCCACGCTCGCCTCGATGACCTCGGCCGAGATGGCGGCGGCACCGCTGGACGTCAGACCGCGAGGCGTGAAGGCCCCGCTCATGGCCGAGCGCAGGTTGCGATGGGGAACCCCGTCCCGCGACAAGAGGGAGTCGCCGATGAAATCCGGCGCCTGCTCGCGGATGAACTCGCTGCTGGTCACCCGGTTCTTGAGCAGCTCGAAGCCGGGCTCTCCCATGCACACGAGCGACCAGCCGCCCATGTTTTTTGTCCAGAACAGCGGGCCCACCTTGGATGCGGCGTTACGCAGGAAGGTGAGGGGAGAGCCAATATTGAACGGCGCGTGTCCCACCAGGGGAAGCCCTCCAGGGAGGATGGGGATTCCATCCCGGTGGGTTTCCTTCTGGGGCAACTGGAAGAGCAGGTTCGTCAGGGCTTGCATGGAGGGTGAAGACAATTCGCAGCGACCCGCTACAAATCCATGACGCATGAGCTGTTTTGACGGTTCCGCCTGGGATTTGTCGTGAAAGTGACCCCCCCCTCCATCAGGTTGTCTGTCTTTAAATGCTCATGACGAGCACTTCCTCACATTCAGCTCGCAGGTTGCGCCGCCTGACTCGTGGCTCGGGCGCGCAGCTTTGCGAAGTTCTCCGGGGGCGTCGTGGAGTCTCCGGGGCGCTTGCCCGGCGTCACCTGCTCGCCGTGGAAGTCGCTGCCGCCTGTGGGCACCAGATCGAACTCCTTCGCGAACTTCAGGTACTTCTCCTGCACGCTCGGGTTGTGGTCCGCGTGCAGCGCCTCCATCCCATCCAGCCCCGCCTTCGCCAGTTGCAGGAGTTCGTAGCGCTCCACCTTCGAGCTGCCTGGGTGCGCCAGCGTGGCCGTGCCTCCCGCGCGGTGGATGAGCCGGATGGCCTCCGCCCCGTCCAGCTTGAAGCGATCCACCCACGCCGACTTGCCCGAGCCCAGGAACCGGTCGAACGCATCCTTCACGTCCAGGCACCAGCCCCGCTCCACCAGCAACCGCGCCAGGTGCGGCCTCCCGAGCTGCGCGCTCCCTGCGATGGTGCGCACCTCCTCCATCCTCACCGGGAAGCCCATCTTCCGCAGCCCTTCCACCATCCGCTCCATCCGCTGTTCGCGCTCCACCCGCAGCCGCGCCGCGTAGCTGGCCAGCTCCGGGAAGTCTGGCCGCACAAAGTGCCCCAGGATGTGCACCTCTCGCTTCAGCACGAACGCCGACAGCTCGATGCCCGGCACCAGCTCGAGTCCGTGCGCCCGCGCTGCCTCCGCCGCTTCCCCCAGCCCCGCCACCGTGTCGTGGTCCGTCACCGCCAGCACCTTCACGCCGGCGCTCGCCGCCAGGGCCAGCAACTCGGCAGGCGAGTGTTGGCCATCACTCGCTGTGGTGTGGGAATGCAGATCAATCACGACTGACTCCAAGGGGCTCGGGTTGAAAGGTCCGCTTACGCTTCGTAGGATGTGGGATAAACCTGAGACTCACCAGCGACGGCGGCAATGCAGCAGCACCCATTCCAGATTTCCCGGAAGATCGAATACGGGATGCGGGCCATGATCTTCCTGGCCTCGCAGCCCATGGATCGCACGGTTCCCTTCCGGGAGATAGCCCGCCGCATGGACGTACCGGAGGATTTCCTGGCGAAGATCCTCAAGACGCTCGTGGAGCGCAACATGGTCCGCTCCACGCGAGGGGCCCATGGCGGCTACGCGCTGGCCCGACCCGCTCGGGAGGTGTCCTTCCTGGACGTCATCGAGGCCGTCGAAGGTCCAGTGGTGGTCAATGTCTGCCAGGACGGCAGCTCCCACGACTCCTGCAAAGCCACCGGTAGTTGCACCATGTACGGCGTGTGGAAGCTCGGCCAGCAGCGGATGCTGGAGGTCTACCGTCACGCCACGCTGGATCGGCTCGCGATGAGCGACCTGCGTGTCCCCGAGCCGGCGCCCGAGTCTCCCACACGTCCGGCCGCGGAATCGCGGCGAGTGGAGTGAGTGGAGAAGGGCCCCATGGCCAAGAACGACACCATCGAGAACCGCGTGTACCTCTTCGATTCGCTGGCGAGCAGCTACGTCTCTGTCGCGTCGGAGCTGCTGTCCTCTGAGGACGAGGCGGTACGTGCACGGGCAATGCGGGCGTTGGCGGACCTGGCGTACGTCTCGTGCGTCGTCGCGGACACGGGGCACCTGTCCCCTGAGCAGGTGCGCCAGCGGGTGCTGGGGACCCCCGACCCGGAGCAGCCTGCGCCTGACGAGGAGGATGACCGGGGTGGCAAGGGGAAGAAGCGCAAGTAAACCGGTGCTCCCCTCGGCGCGCGGGCGGTGATAGATCGCCCGCCATGGCCAAGACCCCCTCGAACAGCAAGAAGAACCTGCGCTCCCACTATTCGGGGGCTCGCAAGGCGGACCCGCGTCCCATCACCGGCAAGGAGTCTCCCACCGAGCTCCTCGAGCACGCCTTCTCCGCTTACGTGGGGCGCCAGGAGCGCACCGCGTTCGAGCTGATGCGCCGCTCCATGGAGGTGGACGCCTCCATCTTCCTCACGCTCTCGGGCGCGATGACCCCGGCGGGTCTCCACCAGAGCTGCATCATCCCGCTCATCGAGAAGGGCATCATCTCCGCGCTCACCACCACCGGCGCCAACCTCTACCACGATGCCCACCGCATCATCGGCCACGCCATCCGCGAGGTGAACCCCAACGCGGGTGACCTCCAGTACCGCCTGGCCCGTATCATCCGCATCTACGACCTGGGCTTCTGGGAGGAGGCGCTGCTCGACACCGACCGGCTCTTCTCCGCCCTCCTGCGCCGCCCCGAGTTCCAGCGCAAGATGACCACCCCCGAGTTCCACTACCTGCTCGGCAAGAACATCCAGGCCATAGAGAAGCAGCTCGGCGTGAAGCAGCCCTCGCTGCTGTCCACCTGTTACAAGTACGGCGTGCCCATCTTCGTGGGCGCCGTGCAGGACGGCTCCATCTTCCTCAACGCCGTGAAGCTCAAGCGGCTGCTGGGGGCGGAGTTCAAGTTCGAGATCGACATCAACGACGACGTCTACTGGATGTCGGCGATCCAGCACTACTGCCGCCACCACTTCTCCAACAAGATGGCCATCTGGATCCTCGGCGGTGGCGTGCCCAAGAACTACACGCTGCAGGGCGAGCCGCTGCTGGATCAGATCCTCGGCGTGCCGACCGACGGCTTCGACATCGACGTGCAGTTCTGCGTGGACCCGGTGGACAACGGCGCGCTCTCGAGCTGCCCGGCCGGTGAGGGCCACACCTGGGGCAAGGTGTCCATGGAGGCCGTGGAGGCGGGCTCCATGTACGTGCACACCGACGTCACGGCCGTCTTCCCGTGGCTCACCCACGCGCTGCTGAGCGACACGAAGATGAAGCGCAAGCCGCGCCGGCTCATGGACGTTATGCAAGAGGCGGTGGCCTTCCTCGACAAGGACGTGCAGAAGCGCCGCAAGTCGCTGATGAAGACGATCGACTGGAGCCCTGACGAGCCGAAGCCCAACCCGGACGAGCACAACGCTTACGTCCGTTGAAGCCACGTCACAGAAGGAGCCACGACCATGAGCCAATCCACTCCCGCCACCGGCGTCGTGATCAACGTGGTGAGCGCGCCGGGCTTCCAATGCAAGCTGGAGCACGGCCCGTCCGGCACGTCCATCACCACTGAGGCCCCCAAGGACAACGGCGGCACCGGGATGTCCTTCTCGCCCACGGACCTCTTGGCCTCGGCGCTCGCCGCCTGCGCCCTCACCACCATGGCCCTGGCCGCCTCGCGTGAGGGCATTCCCTTTGGTGAGGCCCGAGCCCGGGTGGAGAAGCGGATGACGCCTCCTCCGCGCCGCGTCGGCGAGCTGGTGCTGGAGATCGACATGCCCGCGGGCCTCTCCGCCGCGCAGCGCGCCCGGCTGGAAGAGGTGGCTCATGGCTGCCCCGTCACGCGCAGCCTGCACCCGGACGTGAAGCTGCCGGTCACCTTCCGCTACCCGGACGCGCCCAAGTAGGCGGGAGTTCCGCTCCGTCGCCTGCTCGCCAAACGCTCGGGCGGGGCCTCCTGCGCCGCCGCCCGGGCATGCCGACCCTCCTCCAGGTGGATGCGAGCACGAGGAGGGTGGCGTGAACGTGGAGCTGTTGAGGATCTACCTGAACGACCATCTGGCGGGTTCCACCGTGGGCCTGGAGTTGGCGCGCCGCGCGAAGGCGGAGAACGCGGGCAACTCCGTGGGCGAGTACCTGGACACGCTGGTGGGCGAGCTCCGGGAGGATCGCTCGGTTCTCCTGAACGTGGTGTCAGCGCTGGGGTTGCGGCGCGATCCGGTGAAGGAAGGCGTGGCCTGGGTGGGCGAGAAGCTGGCACGGCTGAAGCTCAACGGCCGGTTGACGAGCTATTCGCCGTTGAGCCGCGTGGTGGAGCTGGAGGCGCTGTGCCTGGGCACCGAGGGTCGCCTGTCGCTGTGGCGGACGCTGCGGCGGCTATCACGCAAGGACGAGCGCCTGGCCCGCTTCGACTTCGCGGCGCTCATCACTCGGGCGGAGCACCAGCGGCGTGCCTTGGAGCGGCTGCGACAGACGGCCTCGGAAGAGGCCTTCTCTGGAGCCGATGAAGGTTCCGTGCTGCCCCTCACTCCCTCGCCCTCCGGGAGAGGGCAGGGGTGAGGGTAGGGCGGTCGCTCGCGGGGTGGTAGCGTTCCTCGCGAAAGGGACGAGATGACCGAGCTGGAGCCGCTGCTCAATCGCATCGAGCAGCTCACGCCGCACTTCGGCAGGGCCCAGGAGGACCTGGTGGCCCTGATCACCCGGGGGCGCAACCGGGACTACAAGGGCGTGCTTCAGAACGCACGGCTGGTGCTCGAGATGCTTCTGCGCTCGCTGATCACCACCGAGCTGAAGCAGACGCCCGGGAAGGCGACGCTCGACGAGCTCCTCAACAAGTTCCGGCAGCAGGCCCACGCGGGCCTCATCCCCACCCATGTCCTTGCGCACATGGGCACGGTGCAGGCCTGGGGAAATCTCAGCGCGCATGACCACGCGGGAGGGCTTCACGACTCAGGCGTGAAGGTGGACCTCCAGGAGGCGATGACGAGCCTCAACTCTCTGGCGGCCATCCTCACCTGGTACAAGGAGCGGTATCTCCAGGAGTCCGTCGCACCGGTGACGGCTGCTCCGGCGGCGCGGCAGGCTCCGGCGGCTCGAGCTCCCAGCGGCAGGCGACTGGCGCTCCTAGGCGGGGGAGTCGCCCTCGCGGCGTTGGCCTCGGGGCTGGGCGTCCTCGCGTATGGTGACTCCAGCCTTCGGCGCGAGGTGAATGCGCTCTATGTGGAGAACGGAGAGCCCCCGCCTCCCGTGGACTGCCAGGAGTCGGACTCGGAAGCGCTCCAGCTGCTGCTCGAGGTAGGCCCCAAGCTCTCGGAGCGCGTCCCCAAGGACTCCCAGACGGAGGAGGCCAGGGCTGCGCTCGCGCTGCTGCGGGCTCGGGGTCGCAAGTGGGGCCCGGAAGGTTCTTTCCACGTGGCTCGGGCGAGCCTCCTCGCCGAACGGGATAACCCCGACACGGCGGCCATGAATGAAGCGAGCTTGTGCCCGGGGTTCGCGGCAGCGGAGAACCTGGCGGGGCGGATGGCGGTGGCCACCGGTCACTGGAAGGACGCGGAGCAGCACCTCGTGCGTGCCGCGGAGCTGGATGCGCGGTTCTGGAAGCCTCGCTTCAACCTGGGGTTTCTCCTCGTGCGGCTTCAGCGCGTCGAGGAGGCCGTGCAGTGGCTGGAGCGTGCAGTGTTGCTCGCTCCGGAGGTCGCGGAGATCCACCTCGAGCTGGGCGATGCGTACGCGAAGCGGGCCGAGGCGGCCGAGTCCTCCGGCCAGGCTCATGACGTCAACGCGGCTCGAAACCTTGCCCGGAGCTCCTGGTGCCGCGCGAAGGCGCTAGGCCATCCGAAGGCCACCGCGCTCTGCACGCCCTGAGGCCTCACTTCATCAGCAGGGCCAGCTCCTTGGACGCGAGCTGGAAGTCCGGCTGCTCCTTGACCACAGCGGTCAGCTCCTTCTTCGCCGTCACCAGATCCTTGCGGTCCTTTGCGTCCAACGCACGGGCATAGCGTAGGGCCGTGTCTCGGGTGAGCTTGCGCGGCTTCCCCTTCGCGGGCTTCGGCTTCGCGGGGGGACGGTTGGCATCGGAAGCTGGGGTGGTGAGCTCCTCGAAGATGGCGTGCAGGTCCCGCGCGAGCGTCTGCTCGAGCGTGAGGAACTTGTCTGGGGTGCTGCCGGCGCCGACGGAGCGGATGATTCGACCCGTCTCGGTCTCGACGACGCGAGCGTCCACGCGCAGGGTATTCATCACGTCGAAGTAGCCCCCCATCACCAGGTAGCGCGCGCCGAGCAGCTTGCCGACCTGGTTGGCGGTGGCCGGGTCGACCTTGCCGGACTGGTCCAGCATCAGCTCGTCGATGACCTCCTGGAGCCGCTCGCGCTCCACGAGCCGCACGGACTCGTGGGCCGACAGGTCCGAGATGAGCATCTGGGCCAGGCCCTTCTGGAGGAGCTTCATCCCGGCGGTGTCGCCCTCGTAGTCGAAGTAGAGCACCGCCACCGTGGGCTTGTCGGCGGGCGCATCCGCGGCCAGGACAGGGAGGGCGAGCAGCCCGAGCAGCAGGCCGACGAGACGTGGGGACGAGGAGCGTGAGGCCTTCACGAAGCGGGATTCTCTCACGGGATGGGCCTATAAGGTGCCCCCCATGGATGCGAAGTTGCGACAGGTGGTGGAGTTCCTGATGGGGGAGGGACAGGTGGAGTGGACCACCGAGAAGCCCGCCCCTGGAGTCGAGCCGGAAGCGCGCGAGCTGTTCATCAGCGTGGGCTCTCGGAGCGAGTCCCTTCCTCCACACCCTCGCATGCTGGCCTGGAAGCTGCCCCAGTGGATGCGGCGCTCGGTGCGCTCCACCACGGGGGCCGTCCTCCTCTCCGCTGACGCGCTCGATGACTTCGCCCGGCAGCTCAGGGAAGGACAGCCCGAGGGCTCGCTCGGGCTCCTCAAGCTGCGTGTCCACGAGCACACCTTCGACGTCGTCTGCGCCACCCTGCTGACCGTGTACCGGCTCCTCCACGGCTCCTGGCCCGAGGGCGCCGAGGCCCTGGCCGAGTACCTGGGCGAGTGGGAGCAGGGCCACACCGAGACAGTGGGAGAATACGAACGGGCCCTCGGGACGGTGTTCTACGCCGCGCTGAACCTCTGGCGCTCGGAGACCGGCCGCCCCGCCCGCGAGGTGCTGGAGCTCATGGTCTCCGTGCTGGAGGTGGTTCGTCTCCCCGCGGAGTTCGCGAAGCTGCCCGAGGGTCTCATCCCCCCCGTCATCTCCCGACGGCTCAAAGCGGACGAGCGGCTGTATCGCGCCGAGTTGTCGCGTGCCCAGCGCGTGCAGCTCGACATCCCGCTCGATGCGCGACAGGACGGAGCTATTCGCCGCGTGGATGCGCTCTTCCTGTCCTCCTTCCAGGACGTCACCGTCCTGCGGCTCCTCGCGCGCACCGACAGCGAGAACACCCACTACGGCCAGGGCTTCGACTTCATGGCCGTCCACATCTCGCGTCCAGAGCAGACCCGACCCTGGCACGCCATTTCGCTCACCCCCGAGCGTGCGGGGACGCTCGCGGATCTCGCGGGCGCATTGGACGAGCTCGAGGGAGACCGGCAGCCGGACGGGAACCCACGCAAGCGGGGAGCGCGCCGTTTCGAGCGCCAGCCCAATGACTACTCAGATCCGTGGTACTCGGACGGCTACGCGAGCCCCGTCGGACGCTCGACAATGGTGGCGGTCCCGTACGCGGGCACCCGGCTGTCACGCCGCGAGCTGTGGGAGGCCATCTGGGACCGGTTCAATGTCGGACGCCATGTCCACATCCTTCGCGCCCACACTGTCTTCGCCCGGCCCTTCCTGTGGCGGGGACCGGCGCCGGACGTGGAGCTCGTGTCTCGGGGATTCCGCCGCTGTGACTTCTCCGCCCAGGGCTCGTCCTTCCACCCCGCGGTGGTCCACTCGTTCCTGGGGGCCACACACGAGGCGGACGTGATGCACTACGAGAAGACCGCCGAGGGCCACACCGTTCGCGTCTCCGTCTACCCGAACCGGCTCGTCGTCGTGTGGATTGAACGCCCCAGGAAGACGCCGACCACGCTGTACGCGCTCGCCCAGGAGCAGGCGGTGCTCGCGGAGGGCAAGGAGTTGTGGGAGCTCGAGGCCCTGCGGGGACTGCCCCCCTGGCTTGCGCCATTGGGCCCCGAGCGCTGGCTCGTCTACGGCTCCTATCGGATCTCCCGTGGCCGCTCGTCGATGCTTGATGACTCGCGGTCCATGCAGGGGCTCTTCCACGCGCTTGCGTCCGGCACGGAGCCCACATTGGAGAAGCTTCCCTCGGAGGCCTCGTCCCTGAGCCGGCGGGTCCTTCGGGATTCGGCTGGCGAGACGGAGCACTGGTTGACGTCGACGGGTGGTGCCCGGCTCGAGTTCCTCATCGAGGAAGAGGAGCGCGGGCCCCTCGCGTGCGACCGGGATGTCCTTCTCTTCCTGCTCACGATTGGACAGCGCTACTCGGCGTTTGAGACCAGCCGGCGCATGGCCGAGGTGGAGCAGCGCTACCGCACCTCGCGCTGGCAGAGCCTGCGGCCCGCGCGCAGCGTCCGCTCGGACGTGATGCTCTTCACCAACTCCCTGTGGCACACGCGCGTGAGCGAGGACCCGGACGTCAACGCGCGCTACCTCGCCTGGCACTCGCTGCACGGGCTGCAGGAGACGGTGGAGGCCATGAAGGATCAGGCCTCGGAGCTGGATCAGTACAAGAGAGACCAGTTCGACCGGATGGTGGGCATCCTGGTGTTCGTCTTCCTGCCGGTGAGCCTCGCGTGCGGGTTCTTCTCCGGAGCGCAGTTCCAGGACATGAGCCCCACCGTGGGTATCCCAGGCGCTACGACGGGTTGGCTCATCTTCCTCGGCTACACCGCGGCCTTCACGGTGCTCGTCTTCGGGACGGTGTTCCTCGCCCGGGTGATGAGCTGGCGCCGACGCTGAGGGGCTCGCGGCTCAGGGGGCCGCGGCCTCTGCCCGCTGGCAGTGCGGGACGTAGTTCTTCAGGTACCCCGCGATGTCCGACGGGCTGCCGTTGAGGGCGAGGAAGCGGGTCGTCATCAGCTCGTGGAACGTGGCGCAGTCCCCGGCCTTCGCGGCGGACAGGGCCGAGGAGGTGAGCAGCGAGCGGAGATAGGGCCTCAGCTCCTTCGACTCACCGCACCGGGTGTCCAGCTCGACGAACAGCTCGCGTGCCGCCTTGTAACCCCGTGTCATTTGCCGCCGGTACAGCTCCTGGCTGTAGCCCTCGAGGATGCCGCTCTTGTCACACGCCTCGAGCGACTGCGGGAATGTTGCGCCCGCGTTCGCATGGGAGTTGTTGCCCATGCCCAGCGCGGTCTTGATCTTGTTGCTGATGAAGTTGAACTGACTCGAGGTCGGGAACATGTCGAGGAACCGCTGCCACCGCGCGACCGCCTCTTCCATTCGGCCCTTGCGCATGAGCGCGTCGCCGTGGAGCTCGAGCGCCCGCCTCACGCGGAGCTCGCGCAGCTGGGGCTGGAGGGACGCGGCGTCCTCGACGGCTTCCTCGAGGAGACGGAAGCCCGCCTCCTCTACAGTGGGCTCCAGGTCAGAAAGAGAGGGCCCTGCCTGGAATCCATCCATGCCGTCGTCGAACTGGCCCAGGAGCAGGGCCCTCGCCACGTGGAGGCGCACCTCCTCGTCGAAGCTCAGCGGGCCATACTTCGCCTGACGCACTCTCTCCTCGTCCTCGGGAGAGAGCTTCAGGGTCGTGCCCGACAGGTAGCGGGAGCCGTTCAGCTCCTGGGCGAAGCGCTGGAAGTACGCGGCGCTCTCCTGGACGTAGGCTCGGGCCTGCTCGTGCCAGCGTTTCATCACCGCTAGGGCTTGGGACTCGTGGCCCGGGAGGATGAGGCGGGGATGCTCGGGCGCGAGGTGCTGCCGGAGCTGACGGGCCAGGTACTGCATCCGGATGAGTCGCCAGGCGAGGAGCATCGCGCCCTGCTTCTCATCGGCTTCGGCCATGTTGTTCTCCAGGAGGAAGCGCTCCGCCTTCTGCCCGAGGAGCTCGGTCACGTCGGTGAGCGTCTCGGTTCTCCGCGCCTCCGCCTGCTTCAACCGGGCGAGGAGCTCCTCGTGGCGCTCGCGAGCAAGGAGGAACGTGGGAGCCCGGCTCACCACCGAGGCGAGCTGCACGCTGGCCTCCTGGAGCTTTCCCTGGTCCGCCAGGTCGATGCCCAGGGAGTAGCTCAGCAGCGTGTCCATGTCGGGGGCGCGGCTTCGAGGCCGCGGGAGCTGCTCGAGCTTCGGGAGGAGCGCCTTCACGAACCTGCCCACGAGTTGTTGCTGCAAGTCGAAGAGCTGGTTCTTCTTTCCCGTCACCTTCTCGGCGAGGAGCACCTTGCTGGTGGCGATCTCGACGAGCCGGATGTCGATGCGCAGCGTTGGATCAATGGCCTGGAGAGAGCCCGTCACCGCGAACTGCGCGCCGATGCCCTGGCCGATCCGCTGGACCGTCTTCGGATCGAAGTACCCGCTCTGCTGCACCCTCAATTCTTCGAGCAGCTTCTGGAGCTTCTCCCGCTCGACGACCTGGATCTGCCGCACCATGGCCAGGTCCGTCACCATCATGTCCGCGAAGCCCTTCCGCAAGACGTCGAGCGAGGGCTTTCCGGTGTTGTTGTCGAAGTAGAGGACCGCGACGACCGGTTTGAACTCACCGGCCTTCTCGGGCTCGGGAGCCTCCGATGCCTCCACGGAGACGGGGAGGGTGAGCAGCAGACTCAACAGGAGGCACAAGACGCGGGGCATGGCGTTGGGGATCCTACTAGGATTCGCTCCCATGACGTCCCGGTTCCCCATCTTCTCGATCCTCATCATGACGACTGCCGTGCTGGGGCACGTCTACCTGTACCGTCGCTTGGTGCGGGACACAGTGCACAGCCGAGCGCTCCGGTTGCTGGCGGTGGCGGCATTGCTCTTCTTGACGCTTGTGCTGATGCTCCGGCGTACCCTGCAGGACGTACTTCCCGATGCGCTCTCGGGCGTGCTCCTGGTGGCTTCCTATTCTTGGATGGGGCTGGGCCTCTTCCTGGTGCTCGCGCTCCTTGTGCTGGACCTCGGCCGGGGGTTCATGGCGCTGGGGCAGCGGTTTCGCGCGCCCGCCGTCCGTGAATCCCCGAGCACGTTGTCCCTGGAGGTGCCTCCCTCTCCGCTGGTGGATGAGGAGCGGCGGCGCTTCCTTGCTCGAGTGGTGGCCGGGAGCGCACTCGTCTCGGGCGGCGGGGTGGCCCTGTATGGGCGCTGGAGGGCCTTCGCCCCACCGATGGTGACCGAGGTGGCGATCAAGGTTCCGAAGCTGCCCAAGGTGCTGGACGGCCTCAGCATCGTGCAGCTCACGGACATCCACGTGGGGCCCTTCATCCGGCGCGAGTTCATGGATGAGCTGGTTCGCCAGACCAACGCGCTCCGGCCGGACCTCGTGGCCATCACGGGGGACCTCGTGGACGGGGACGTGCCCACGCTCGGGGACTCCGTGGCGGCGCTTGGCAACCTGAAGTCGCGCTTCGGCTCCTTCTTTGTCACCGGCAACCACGATTACTACTCCGGTGACGAGGAGTGGACGGCCTTCCTCAAGACGCTCGGCGTCCAGGTGCTGCGCAACCGGCATGTGAGCATTGGCGATGCGGGCGGTGCGTTCGACCTGGTGGGCGTGGATGACTGGAGCGGGGGACGGAGGCGCGGCAAGAAGGGTTACGACCTCGACCTGGCCCTCGCGGGACGAGACCCGGACCGCGCCTCGGTGCTGCTCGCGCACCAGCCCGCCAACTACGTGGTGGCAGCGCAGCGGGGCGTGGACCTGCAGATCTCCGGCCATACCCACGGTGGACAGCTCGTCCCCATGACCCTCTTCATTGGCCTGGCCTGGGATCACTCCGCGGGGCTCTACCGTCACGGTGACTCTCACATCTTCGTGAGTCGCGGGTGTGGCTTCTGGGGTCCGCCCATGCGCGTGGGCAGCCCCCCGGAGATCGTCAAGCTCGTGCTGACGGCGTAGGGCGTTCGTCACGAGGACGTCACCTCGCTGTCTGAGACGTTGCCTCCGAAGCAGTCGGGCGACCAGGCGCGAGAGGGGATTTGCCTGCACGCTAAGATGCCCGGCGCTGAAGGAGGGTCAGGTGCAGGCAGCGCGAAACGTGAGTCCTCGGGCATTGATGTCTCGTGCGGACATGATGCGCGCGGCCGCGGTGGTGGCCGTGGTGCTCGCGGCCGTGGTGGCGGTGGCGTGGCAGTTCGTCGAGCCGGCTCCCCCACATCAGGTCGTTATTGCCACCGGCTCCGCGAGCGGCGCGTACCACGCGGTAGCCCAGCACTACGCCGAACACTTCAAGGAGGCGGGGATGGAGCTCGTCGTCCGGGAGACGGCGGGCTCGCTGGAGAACTACAGGTTGCTGGGCACTCCAGACTCCGGCGTCGATGTCGCCATCGTTCAGGGAGGCACGGCCCCCGCCGAGAAGGAGAAGCGGAGAGAGCTGGTCGCGCTGGCGAGCCTGTACCTGGAGCCGGTGTGGGTGTTCTACCGGGGAGAGCCCGGACTTGAGCGGCCTGGTCAGCTGGCGGGCAAGCGCATCGCGGTCGGGGCGGAGGGGAGTGGTGTGCGGGCGCTGGCCCTGGAACTGCTGGCCGCGGGTGGAGCGACGGGCGAGAAGTCCGGCACCACGCTCGTCAACATGGGCGGGGACAAGGCCGTGGAGGCGTTGCGAGAGGGCTCGGTCGACGCGGCCGTCTTCGTCATGGGACCCACGGCTCACTTCCTCGCCGAGCTGTTGGCCACGCCTGGTGTGCAGCTGATGAACTTCGAGCAGGCCCACTCCTACGCGCGGCGGTTCCGGTACCTGTCACCCGTCACGCTGCACCGTGGAGCGCTGGACCTGGCGCGAGATCTGCCGGAGCGCGAGGTGCAACTGGTGGCGCCCGCGGCGGTGCTGGTGGCGCGCAAGGATGTGCATCCGGCAGTGGTTGCGCTGCTGACGGAGGCTGCGGTCCAGACTCACCGGGGAGGCGATCTGCTCAGCGAGCCCGGGACGTTCCCCAATTCCTTGCTCACCGAGCTCCCTGTGAATGAGCAGGCGCGGTATTACCTGACGCACGGTCCGGACTTCCTGCGACGTGTGTTGCCCTTCTGGCTCGCGGCGCTGATCCACCGGTTCGTCGTCCTGATCATCCCGCTCTTCATGGTGCTGTTGCCGCTGCTGCGGCTCACTCCGCCCGTGTACCGCTGGAGCATCCGCTCGCGCATCTATCGCTGGTATGCGCGGCTGCGAGTCATTGACGAGCGTCTACGGGGCTCATTGGATGCAGAGCAGGTTCGGAAGGACTTGCTGCTCCTGGAACAACTCGAGCATGAGATTGGCGGCGTGAAGGTTCCGCTGAGCTACATGGACGAGTTCTACGATTTGCGCCTGCACGTGGGCTACATCCGCAACCGGCTGGAGGAGCGGCTCGCTGCGGTACCGAGTTCGCCAAGCGTTACGGCGGCCTGACGCTCGGCTGTAAAAACTGCCAGGGTGGTCTTTGCCTGCTGCATCCTCATGAGGGCTCCCAACCCACCAACTTGACGGGTGCACCCTCTTTTCCGCGTAATTCTGGAGCGATGGCTCGCAGGCCGCGTCGCTTCAGGAGGTGCGCCGTGTCTACCCGTCTCCCTGGCACTCGCTCTCTGGGCTCCCGGCTGGGGCCCTGCGTTGGCACCTGGGCCCTTATCGCCCTCTTCCTTCAATCCGCGTGCACCACGGGCACGCCACGGGGCAGCTTCCACGTGGGCGACCGCTACAACTCGCTCACGCCCCCACCGGCACCGAAAGCGCGTGAGGCCGTCATGGCGGAGTCCGGTCTTGAGTCCGCCACCGTGTACGTCGTGGACTTCATGGCACCCGGTGCCGCTGCTACCCGGCCGGTACCCATTCCCAGGACAGAGTTCCAGCAGGCCTTCCTGCGCCTCTCCCGCGATGTGCGGCTGAAGCAGAAGACGCCACGGCAGGCTGCTCATGAGTTGCTGAGCCTCTTGGACGGACCTCCAGACGCTCCCATGGTAGTGGCCAAGGGCGACTGGAAGTTGGAGCAGTACCGCGGCGAGGGCCTCACCCTCATTCCCGAGCGACAGGAGGGCCCGGTTGTCCTCACCCCACAGGCCGAAGCAGCCCTCAAGGCGAAGTACCTCTGGTGGTGTGAGCACCAGGGGGGTGGCGACTGCCTGGGCCTGCTGGACGACGATACCTACCTACGCACGGATGACCGGCGCACGCTGGCCTTGGCGCTGGCCTTTGGCACCGTGCTCGATGAGACACGCGAAGCCCTGGGGCGCGAGATGCTGGATGTGCGAGCACTCGTGTCCCTGGTCGTCTGGACGGTGGCGCTTTACTGCATGATGTGGGTGGTGCCCGAGCCGACAACCAAGGCCTTGGCGGCCGGCATGACCCTCCTCCTCATGGGCTACTTGGGCCTCCAGACGGTGTACGGGCTGATGGACGGGTGGGCCCGCCTGGCTGACACGGCGCACCACGCCACCACCTTTGAGGAGCTGCGCACGGCGGGTGCAGAATTCAGCAAGGTGCTGGGCGAGGATGCGGCACGAGCCCTGATTCTTGTGGTGGCCACGCTCAGCGGACACACGCTGGGACAGGTGGCCTCACGGGTGAAATCGCTTCCGAGCTTCAATCTCGCGAGAGCTCAGTTCGAGGGGCAGGGCGGCGCCGCCGTTATGGAGCGCGTGGAGGTCGTGGAGACGGTGCTCGCGACAGAGGGCTCCCTGGTGAAGGCCGTGGTGGCGGTGGAAACGGTGGCCACCTCCCCGCAGGGACCCCTGGCGGTGGTGCTGCTCAAGAAGGGGACAGGCAGTGGGGCAGGGCAGGCCCCAGGGGGCCGCTCTTCCGGAATCGTCATTCGTCACCAAGGTGGCAACCGGCAGGTGGTGCTCAGCGATGGCCAACGCTGGCACCTCCCACGTGGTAAATCGGCTGCCGATATTCCCGCCGAGGACAAGGTTGGGGACATGCTCCAGGAGGCCGTTACCAAGGCCGCAAAGGAGTGGGGGCCTGACAAGCTCTCGGATAACGAGTTCGCTGCAATTCAAAAGGCAGAGAAGCAAGGCGAATACTGGCTAGCGCGACTCTTGGAACGTGAGGCTCGGGGGCGCTTCGTGCATGAAGAGGTAAAAAGACAATTCCAACAACTCTATCGCTTCAACTACCAAGGGGTTGATGTAGTTGACCTCTCGCCGGGCGGCTATAAGTACGAGATTCTCTCCGGCTCGGGGTCGAACTTGGCGCGCCATGGCAGGCGCATGGCGGGCGAGTTCTTCCGGATGCTCACCTTCTAAAAGGGGTGGCCATGGACTGGCTCGGCAACGTCGTCTTGAAGGACCGGGAAATCGAAAACGAGCGGCTGGAGCTGACGGACAAGAATGCGAACTACATCCTTGGTCCCAACCTGACGCTAAAGAACTGCACCCTTGTGCTGAAGGTGGCACCCCGGAACCTATCCATCGACAGAGCCCAGTTCGTCGATTGCACCTTCGAGGTGAAACAGGAGTTGAAGAACCATCAAGACTGGATAGGGGCTTCCCTCAAGGGATGCCGATTCAAAGGGCGTCTGTCAGGTTGCGATTTTGGCCACTGGCCAGAGTACAGCAGTGCCTCATGGTGTCAGTTCGGTTCCATCGAGGACTGTGACTTCACCGAAGCTCGCCTGGATGGTTGCCGCATCATGGGCTCTGATCCTGCCTCCATTTGCTTTCCCAAGTGGCCCTGTTTCACCATCATTGACCCCATTGGCAGAGCGTCCGAACTCCGTGGTCTCACGTGGCCGGGTCGTTTCGGCGAACTCATTCGGGACATGCTCCCCAAGCACCCACCCAAGACCAGGGCCTTGACCTACTACGCCCCCTCGGCCGCCAAGCTGGTTGAGACCACACCTGCGGAGATCAGGGCCGTCATCGAGAAGTTCGACTGCATCGTCTACTGACCGACTTGGGGCTGAGCCGGAGAAGCGGATAAAACAAAACCCCGCGGCACTTGAGCGTGCGCGCGGGGCCTCGTGACATCTCTGGCTCTACCGTGTGACTCAGGTCCCCGTGGGAGGAACGGGCGCCTTGCCGGACGAGCCCGTGTCCTGCGTCACCAGGCGCAGCTGGCCGTGGTTGGACACGAAGGATGCGTCCACCTCGCGCTCCAGGTACGTGTAGCCGGACAGGCCTTCCTCGTACATGCGCAGCAGCTGGCGCGACTCGTCCAGCGTGAGGCGCCCGTTGCGCAGCGCCACCTCGGTGGACTTGCGCAGCTTCGCCACGAGGTCGTCCTTGTTGTAGCTCACGTAGTTGAGCACCTCGGTCACCGTGTCGCCCTCCACCACGTGGTCGATCAGGTAACCGCCGTTCGGCGCCAGCGACACCTGCACCGCGTGCGTGTCTCCGAACAGGTTGTGCAGGTCGCCCAGAATCTCCTGGTACGCGCCCACCAGGAAGATGCCCAGGTAGTAGTCGTCGTTGTTGAGCGGGTGCAGCTCGAGCGCGTCCTTCACCTCGCGCTTGTCGATGAAGTGATCGATCTTCCCGTCCGAGTCGCACGTGATGTCCGCCAGCACCGCGCGCCGCGACGGCCGCTCGTTCAGCCGGTGGATGGGCATGATCGGGAAGAGCTGATCAATCGCCCACGAGTCCGGCAGCGACTGGAACACCGAGAAGTTGCAGAAGTAGGTGTCCGACAGCTGCTTCTCCAGCGTCTCGAGCTCCTCGGGGATTTCACCCGACTCGCCGGCGATCCGCATGATCTTGTGGCAGAGGGCCCAGAAGATGTTCTCCGCCATCACCCGCTGCTCCAGCGACAGGTGCCCCAGGGAGAAGAGCGTCAGCGTCTCTTCCTTGTAGTCCTGGGCGTCGTGGTAGGCCTCCAGCAGGTTCTTGTTCGTCACTTCCTTGAAGGTGGACAGCAGGTTGCGCACCACCGAGGGCGCCTTCTCATCCGCCTTGTCCGGCACGCTCACCGGATCGAACTCGCTGGTGCCCAGCACGTCCACCACCAGCACCGCGTGGTGTGCCACCACGGCTCGGCCCGACTCGGACACGAGGGTGGGGTGCTGCACGCCCGCCGAGTCGCACGCCTCCATCACCGCGAACACCACGTCGTTGGCGTACTCCTCCGTCGTGTAGTTCATGGACGACGTGAAGTTCGTCTGCGAGCCGTCGTAGTCCACGCCCAGGCCGCCGCCCACGTCCAGGTACTTCAGCGGGGCACCCTGGCGCGCCACCTCCACGAAGAAGCGGCCCACCTCGCGCAGCGCGTTCTTCACGTTGCGGATGTTGGAGATCTGGCTGCCCAGGTGGAAGTGCAGGAGCTCGAAGCACGGCAGCAGCCCCGTCTCCTTCAGGAAGCCGATGGCGCTCATCAGCTCCGAGGAGGACAGGCCGAACTTGGAGCGGTCACCGCCCGAGGCCTCCCACTTGCCCGCGCCGCGCGAGGACAGCTTCACCCGCATGCCGATGCGCGGCGGGATTCCCGTCTTGCGCGCCACCTCGGCGATGAGGGGCAGCTCGGAGGGCTTCTCCACCACCAGGATGACCTTGCGGCCCAGGCGGCTGAAGCGCAGCGCCGTCTCGACGTACTCCTCGTCCTTGTAGCCGTTGCAGATGACGAGCGCGTCCTCCTGGTCCAGCAGCGCCATCACCGCGAGCAGCTCCGGCTTGCTCCCGGCCTCCAGGCCGTAGGCGAACTGCTTGCCGGTCTCGACGATGGTCTCCGCCACGTACCGGTGCTGGTTCACCTTGATGGGGTACACCCCCTGGTACTGGCCCTTGTAGTTGTGGTCGGAGATGGCCTTGCGGAACGCCTGGTTCAGGTGGACCACCCGGTGACGCAGCACGTCCGTGAAGCGCAGCAGCAGCGGTAGGCCGATGCCGCGGCGACGCACCTCGTCCACCAGCTCCTTCAGGTCCATGCTCGGCGCCGCGGGCCCGTCCGGATGGACACACACATGGCCCTTGTCGTTGACGCCGAAATAGGGCGAGCCCCAGTTGCGGATGCCGTAGGTGTCCTGGGCATCTGCGAGGGTCCAACGGTGCTGAGGAGTGATCGAAGGCATCGGCGTTCCTGCTCTCCCGGTCAAGGGGTGGACGGTGTCCAACAAAGGACAGCGCGGGAAGTATCGGGAAACCCCCCGCCGTTCAACTCCTGGTTGAGGGGCGGCCGGCCAGACGACGGCGGAGGCGCCCTCCTTCCTCATGCAATGGGTGGGCTGTCCTCCAGCGGATTCCTACCCTTCCCGTGAGGAGGTCCGGGAGCCCGCATGGAGCCAAGGGGAGGGTACATGGAGTCGTCCGCACGCAGGGACTCGCCGTTGATGACCCCAAGGGAAATCTACGAGCGGTTGGACAGATTCGTCATCGGCCAGGAGGCGGCCAAACGGGCTGTGGCCATCGCCGCCCACAACCACCTGAAGCGGATTCAAGCGCGCCGCATGCGGCGCACCTCGCTACTCAAGAAGTCCAACATCCTGCTCATCGGGCCCACCGGAAGTGGGAAGACCCACATCGCCCGAAATCTGGCGGAGATCCTCTCCGTCCCGTTCACCACCGTGGACGCCACCGAGTACACGGAGGCCGGCTACTACGGGAAGGACGTGGAGGTGATGGTGGCGGACCTGCTCTTCAAGGCCAACCACTCGGTTGAGGACACCCAGCGGGGCATCATCTTCATCGACGAGGTGGACAAGATTGCCCGGCGCTCGCAGAGCGCGCGCAACGGCGCGGGGAGCCGGGACATCGGTGGCGAGGGAGTTCAGCAAGCGCTCCTCAAGCTGCTCGAGGGCCGCGAGGTCTTCGTCCCCATGAATGTCACGCAAGCGTGGAATCGCGGTGACTTTGTCCCCATCGACACCCGGGACATCCTGTTCATCTGCGCGGGAACGTTCTCGGACCTGCACGAGTACGGCGGTACCTCTGACGTTCGCGCCATGGGGTTTGGGGCCCAGGAGATCCAGAAGGTCCGCAAGCGCATCACCACCAAGCAGTTGGTGGAGTACGGGATGCTCGCCGAGTTCCTCGGCCGCCTGCCCGTGGTGGTTCAGTTGGATTTGCTTGGCGAGCCGGAGCTGCTGCGCGTGCTCACCGAGCCCCAGGACTCCATCATCCGCGAGTACCGGGAGCTGCTGGGGTTGGACGGCATCGAGCTGGATGTCACCGAGGAGGCCCTGCGCGAGGTGGTCCGCTTCTCCATTGAGAAGGGACTGGGCGCTCGCGGCCTGCGCTCCATCCTCGAGCACGTGATGTCAGACGTGATGTTCGAGGCCCCCGAGCACCGCCGCCGTCAGTTCACCGTGGACCAGGACTTCGTTCGCACCCGCCTGGGGGGGTTGGAGTCCCACGTTGGATTGGGAGCCTGAGCCCCTGGCTTACTCGCGCTCTCGCTCGGAGGCCCGCGCCGCGGCCCCGAGCCGGGCCACGAACTGTGGATCCTGCAGGAGCTGGAGGACGAGGTTGTTGCGCAGCACTGCCTGCGTGTCACCTCGCTCCATCGCCTCACGCAGCTGCTTGTCCGCCAGGGCCTTCTGGAAGCGAGGGTCCTGCTTGAGCGACTTGAAGGCCGGGTTGTCCGCCAGGCGCCGGGACCGCTCGGGGTTGGTCGCCACCTGGCCCACCGTGACCATGTCCTTCACGGCGGAGAACTGCGTCATCTCGAAGAGGTTGTAGCGGCGAGCCAGCCCGAAGGACACCGAGTCCTTGGGCGACAGGCCCATGCGCTTGCCCGCGACCACGATGTATTGCTCGGCGAAGACGAGCGCGCTGAGCACGACGTAGGTGATGGCCACCACCTTCGCCCCGCCGAGCACGAAGCCGATGAAGCCGTCCAGGGTCCGCCTGTCCGGATCCTTGCTCCACAGGAGCCGCTGCAGCAGGGCGGTGAGGGCATAGCGCACCGCCACCAGCACGACGATGAAGACGAGCAGCGAGCCGGCGACCGTTCCGATGAGGAGGGGCACGCCGCCGAGCGCGTCCGCCATCTTCGGTCCTACGTACGTGCCCAGCTTGCGCGAGACGAACCACGCCACCGCGAGCGCCACCAGGTTGGCAATCTGCTTCGCCCCTCCGGAGATGGCGCCCACCACGGCAAAGAGCAGCACCAGCCCCAGGATAATCAGGTCGATGGTCACGCGGTTCCCCCTTCCGCCAGGTGTCCGTCAGCGGATCTTGAAGGCGTCGCCTTGCTTGCGTGCCTCTTCCAGTAGCACCTTCTGGACCTCGGCGAGCTTCTCCTTGTAGCGGGTGTTCGCCGGCTCATAGGTGAGCGCCATCTTCAGGTTGCGCTCGGCCGAGGACCAGCGGCCCGCGTCAGCGTCCGCCGCACCCGTCTGGTAGAACTGGCGCCCCTTGGGGTGCGTGCCGATCTGCTCCTCCACCTGACGCTTCGAGGCGGCGCGCGTCTCGGCCTCGGAGGACTCGGTGAAACGCAGCTTTTGGGCCCGCTCGGGTCCCGAGATGTTCGCTGTGTACTGCCGGCGCTTCGCGTCGTCCCGCAGGACGTAGTACGCCTCGGTGACGCGCTTGTAGAGCTCGTTGACCCGGTCCTTGAGCTCCTTGTTCGACAGATGAAAGAAGCGGTCCGGGTGGTAGGTGCGGCTCTCTCGGTAGAAGGCCTTCTTGATGTCCGCGGGCGACGCCGTCCGCTCCACCATGAGGACCTCGAAGTAGTCCTGCTGGTCGAGCTTCGAGCAGCGCTCCCAGAGCTCGGCGAGCTGGGTTGGATCCAGGTCCTTCCCGGCCGCGGGAGGAGGAGGGGGCGGAGGTTGGACCGCGGCGGGAGGCGGCGGCGGGACCGCGGGGCTGGCTCCGGAGGGCGGGCGCACCGGTGTCCCTGCGGGCGCGATGGCTGGCACCATGGGCGCCACCGAGGGCACGAGCGGCGCGATAGACGGAGCCACAGGCGCTACGGCGGGCACTCCCGGTGGGCGTGGCGCGCCCGGCGGAGGTGGCGGCTGGAGCGCGGCGGGTGGAGGAGGTGGCGGCTGGAGCGCACCGGCAGGAGGTGCCGGAGGGCGGGCCGGGTTGCTTCCGGACGGAGGGCGCGCGGGCGTTGCCCCGGGAGGTGCCACGGCCGGGACCGAGGTCGTGGGCCGGGCAACGGGACGCGCCCCAGAGGCGGGAGCGGCGCCCGGAGGCGGCACGACCCCCGAGGACATCGAGGGCGGCGGACGGGACTGCGGGGCCGGTGTCAGAGGATGCGGAGGGGGAACACCGGGTGTGGGCGGCCGAGTGGGCGCCACGCTCGGGAGCGCGGTCGCGGTGGGGCGCGTCCCCGCGGGTGTCCCTGTGGGGCGCGCAACCTGGGGCGCACCGGGCGGCGGCGGGGGCACACCGGGAGCCGCGGGCGCGCCGGAAGGCACGGCGGGACGAGCTCCGGAGGGCGCGGCCGGAGCACCTGGCGCCGGAGGAGGACGGGCCACCGCCGGGGCTCCAGGCGTTGCGGGCGCACCGGGGACGGCGGGACGGACTCCGGAGGGCACAGCCGGCACTCCCGCCGCGGTCGGACGCTGCGGGGGCTGACCCGGGGCTGCAGCCGTCGGAGGACGCACGGGGGCTGGAGCGGGCGGCGCGCCAGGGGGAGGCGGGACGCCAGGGGCTGGCGGGACACCGGGGGCGGACGGACGCGCCGCAGGCACAGCGGGCGCAGCTGTCGCTGGCGTCACCCGGGAGGCCGGTGCGGCGGGCTGGCTCGGTGCCGGAGGGGCGGGGGGCTTACCGGCGCCATTCTGGGGAGGCTGGGACATCGCGCTGGTCTATCTCCGCCGGCTGGCGGCGACGGCGGGCAGGTCCCCCCCATCATGGCCCGCGAGTTGGGTCTGCTTGTTGCTCTGGATGGAGCGCTGGATGTCCGCCTCCGTCATGCCCGAGGACATGGTGAGCGTGGTGGACGTCTTCTGCCCCGTTTCCTGATCTGTCGCCGACACGTTCAACAGGCCATCGGTGTTGATCTCGAACGTCACGTCGATCTTCACCTCGCCCCGGTAGCCGATGCGGAAGCCCGAGAACTCGAACTCGCCCAGCATCTCGCACTCGTCGGCCCGGTTGGATTCGCCCTGGTAGACGCGGATCTTCACCTTCTCCTGACCGTCTCGGCTGGTGGTGAAGGTCTTCGAGCGGTCGATGGGGACCGGGGTGTTCTTCTCGATGACCTTCTCGGTGTAGCCGCCCACCGTGCCGATGCGCAGCGACAGCGGCGTCACGTCCACCAGGAAGGTCTCCGTGGCCGAGTCCAGCAGCGCGTTGGCCTGGAGCGCCGCACCCATGGCCACCACCTGGTCCGGGTTGATGCCCTCCTTGGGCTCCTTCTGGAAGTAGTGGCGCACCGAGTTGCGGATGATGGGCAGGCGCGTGGGGCCACCCACCAGGATGACCGCGTCGATGTCCGCCGCCGTCATCCGCGCGGACTGCAGCGCCTCGTCGCACACCTTGAAGGTGCGCTGCACCAGGTCCATCACCATCCGGTTGAACTGGTCCTGGGTGATCCGGCCCGTCAAGTCCAGCACCTTGCCGCTGGCGTCCTGGCAGATGCCCTCGCAGCGCACGTCCGCCACGCCGTGGCTGCCCACGTCGATCTTCGCTCGCTCGGCCGCGTCCTTGAGCATCTGCAGGCAGAACTTATTCTGCCGCAGGTCCAGCCGCGTGCGCTTCATGAAGTCGTCCGCCAGCCACGTCATGATGCGGTCGTCGAAGTCGTCGCCGCCCAGGTACGTGTCACCGGCGGTGGACAGCACCTCAAAGACATCCTTGCCGATCTCCAGGATGGAGACGTCGAAGGTACCGCCGCCCAGGTCGTACACCACCACGCGCTGGTTGACGTCCCGGCCAAAGCCGTAGGCGAGCGCCGCCGCCGTGGGCTCGTTGAGGATGCGCAGCACCTCCAGCCCGGCGATGCGGCCCGCGTCCTTGGTGGCCTGGCGCTGGTTGTCGTTGAAGTAGGCGGGCACGGTGATGGCGGCCTTGGTCACCTCGCGGCCCAGGTACGTCTCCGCGATGGCCTTCATCTCCTTGAGCACGAGCGCGGAGATTTCCGGCAGCGAGTACGTGTGCCCGCGCACGGCGATGCGCACTGAGTTGTTCTCGCCCTCGACGATCTGGTACGGCATCACCGCCTGGGCCTTCTTCACTTCGTCGGAGAAGTAGTAGCGCCCGATGAGCCGCTTGGCCGAGTACACCGTGGACTCGGCATTGGTGATGATGTTGCGCTTGGCCGCGTTGCCCACCAGCACCGAGCCGTCCTCCAGGAAGGACACGCACGAGGCATGGGTCGTCTCACCCCACTCGTTGGGGATGACGAACGGCTGACCGTCCTGCACCACGGACACACACGAGGTGGAGGTGCCCAGGTCGATGCCGATCGCGATGTCGTCCGACATTCCGTCTCCGGTGTAGCCAGGGAGGGCCGTTGGAATCCGAACCCCCGGGAAGGCGCCGGGATGTTAGGCACCTCGTTCTCGGGCTGTCAAACGTTCCGTATGGGTAAACCCTAATCGTTTCAAGGGGTTGGCAGGACTGCCTGGGGCCACGCGGTCAGCTTGAGGGGCGCGGAGGGCAGCATTATCTATGGAGGGAACAAGGGGGTTTGTCGCATGTCTGTCGTGCTGGCCGTCCTGACGTCCGATCCGAACCTGGTGCGGTGCGAGCTGCATCGGCTGGAGGGGCAGGTCTCCCTTCAGGGAGAGGAGGGACGGTCCAACGCCGTGGGCATTGGAGCCTACGCTCAGGACGACGTCCTCCTCCGCCGGTTTCCACGCGACGCGGACCTGACTCTGGAATCGCTCGCTCCGCCGCATGAGACAGATGCGCTGCTCTTCCACGGGAGGCGGCTGCCCGTGGGGCTGTCGCTGGAGGAGAACACCCAGCCGTTCCGCTCGCGGCGCTGGCTGTTTGCGCACCAGGGAAGTCTCCAGGACTTCGCCACCCTCCGTGCGGGGCTGCTGGAGCAGGTGCCGGACTTCCTCAAGCGGCAGATCCGCGGAGAGACGGACAGCGAGGTGGCCTTCGCGCTCTTCCTGAAGCGGCTGTGGGAGTCGGGGCACTCAGATGACCCGAGGCTGCCGGCGGAGGTGGCGGGCAGGATGCTGGCGGACACGGCGCGGGCGCTGTCGAAGGCCTCGGCGCAGGCGGGAGCCGCGCTCACCTCCACGCTGAACTTCGTCGCCACCAATGGCTACATGCTGGTGGCGACGCGCCTGGGCGCCCAGCCCCTGTACTACACGCGTCTGGAGGGCACGGACCGCTGCGAGGTGTGCGGCATCTCCCCTGGCATGCCCGACACGCAGCCGGGCGTGGTGGCACACCGGCGCAATCACTCGGTGGTGGTGGCCTCGCACCTGAAGCGCCCGGCGGGCTGGGTGGAGCTGACCGAGGGCACCTCGCTGGCGGTGGATTTGGAGCTGCGAGTGCGCCACCTGACGCCGTAGTCAGACGCCGAAGAAGGACACCTCGAGGAAGCGCACGAAGAGGTTGCAGGCGGCGTGGAAGAGGGCGGCGCCCACCACGCTGTTCGTGCGCTCGCGCATCCAGCCGAAGAGCAGGGCCGGGAAGAAGACCGCCAGGCGCCACACCTGGAAGATAGCCAGGTGGCCGAGCGCGAAGAGCAGCGCCGTCAGCCAGAAGGCGGGGCCCAGTCGCACGCCGAGGAAGCGCCGCCCGTGGGGCCAGGCGTCCCGCAGGCGGGCCTGCATGTAGCCCCGGTAGAAGAACTCCTCCGGCAGGGCCACCACGAAGAGCTGATCCACCACCCACTCGCCGAAGCGGGGCGGCAGCCGCGGGGTGAAGTGCGCGCCCCCTCGGAAGGGCGCCAGCATGCGCGCCAGCTCTGGGGGCAGGAGTTGCAGCACCTCTGCCCACAACGCGAAGGCTCCGAAGAAGAGGGGGAACACCACCGCGCTCATGATGAGGAAGAGGCGCACGTCCTCGCGCCAGGTGCGCGGGGAGAGTCCGTAGTCGCGGTAGTCCTCGCCGCGCCAGCGCATGGGGATGAGCGGTAGGTAGAGGAAGCCCACCGTGGCCACCAGCTTGGGGATGCCGGAGCCTCCGAAGAGGAGGAAGGCGATGATGATGCCGAGGAAGCCCAGCCCCCACAGGCCCACCACCTCCTGCACGGCATTCGGGCGCCAGGGCGTGGCCGCGGAGGCGCTCATGGTGTGGCCACCTTCGTGCGGAGCTGCTGCCGGACGACCTCTAGAGACAGGGCTCGGCAGCCGTGTCCCTTGCGCTGGACCGATACCGCCACCATCCGGCCTTTGGTGTCGAAGAGGGGACTGCCCGGCGGCAGCGCCAGGTTCACGTCGAAGAAGGGCTCGGGGGCCTTGCGCGCCAGGGCCGCCGCCGGCTTTTCCTTCTGCCGGCCTCGTCCGGGTATGACGCCAATGAGCCACTGCCCAACGGGGCTCTCGGTGGACATGCTCACGGGAACGGCGGGGTAGTTACCCGTTGGCGCGGCGACAACCGCCACCTTCAAGTACGCGTTGGCGAGCACCACCGTGGCCGGTAGCGTCTGCCCTTCGTACTCCACCTGCGCGGCGTCCAGATTGATGTGGCTCACGGAGGTGAGCACCTGCCCCTCGGTCCCCACGATGACTCCCGGACCGGTGCCGCGGGACCCGCGCACCTTCACGACGGAGCGCTCGTGCATGGCCAGGACCTTCCGAAGATCGGCCAGGGTGGGGCGATCCTCGGCGGAGGCGCGGGTGGTGAGCAGCAGGAGGACGAGCGCGAGCAGGCGGCGAAGCAAGGCGCGGGGAGCCTAGCACCGGTAATGGCCCGCGTCAGGCGGCTCGCTGCTTCCGGAGGGTGGTGATGAACTGCTCGGCGGGCAGGGTGTTGAGGATGTCTCCCCGGCGGGCCCAGCCTCGGCGCGCGGTAGCCACCGCGAAGGCCAGGTTGGCCAGATCCGAGGCCCTGTGCGCATCACAGCTCACCACCAGCTTCACCCCGCGTTGGAGCGCCATGCGCACGTGCTCGGTCTTGAGGTCCAATCGCTCTGGCTTGCCGTTGACCTCCACCACCACCCCGCGCTCGGCGGCCTTGTCGAGCACCGCCTCCATGCGCACGGGATAGGGCTCGCGGTTCTGGATGAGGCGCCCCGTGGGGTGTCCGAGGATGTGCAGGTGCGGATTGTCGAAGGCCTGCAGCAGCCGGCGCGTCATCTGCTCCTCGTCCATGCCGTGGCGCACGTGGATGGAGCCGATGACCACCTCGAGCTTCTCGAGCACGCCATCCGAGTAGTCGAGCGCGCCACTCTCCAGGATGTCCACCTCAATGCCCTTGAGCAGCCGCACGCCCTTGACGGTGTCGTTGACGCGGTCGATCTCGTCCCACTGGCGGCGCAGGTCGTCCTCCTTGAGGCCCCCGGCGTAGATGGCCGCCTGGCTGTGCTCGGTGACGGTGAGGAACTTCAGGCCCAGCGCCTGGGCCGCGCGTGCCATCTCCTCCAGCGAGTTCTTCCCGTCGGACCAGGTGCTGTGGGCGTGCACGGCGCCCTGGATGTCCTCCATCGTGACCAGATCCTCGGGCAGCCGGCCCTCGAGCGCGGCTTCGATCTCTCCCGTGTCCTCGCGCAGCTCGGGCGGGATGTACTGCATGCCGAGCAGCCGGTAGAACGCGACCTCGTCGGGCACGTGCAGCTTGGTGCCGTCGTCGCGGTGGATGCCCCACTCGGAGATCTTCAGCCCCCGCTCGTGGGCGAGCCCGCGCAGCCGCACATGGTGGGCCTTGGAGCCCGTGAAGTGGTGCAGCGCGGTGGCGAAGTCCTCGTCGGGCAGGACGCGCAGGTCCACCTGGAGATCCTTCTCGCGCAGCCGCACCGAGCACTTGCTCTCACCCCGGCCGATGACCTGGGCCACCTCGGGCGCGCGGGAGAAGGCATCGAACACCGCATTGGCATCCGGCGCCGAGGCGATGAGGTCCACGTCCCCGACCGTCTCCGCGCGCCGGCGCAGGCTGCCTCCGACGCTCGCGCGGATGACACCGGGGGCGGTCTTGATGGACTCGAGCAGCCGCTCGGCCACGGGCATGACCTCCCCGAGCAGCCGCCGGGGTGTACGGGTGCGCCGGTACAGCTCGACTCCGGCGAGGATCTTGGCCTCGCTCTTCTCCCCAAAGCCCGAGAGCTGGCGCACGCGGCCCTCGCGGCAGGCCTTCTCCAGCGCGTCCACCCCGTCCACCCCGAGCTGGCGCGCGAGGACCAGGGCCTTCTTCGGGCCGAGGTCGGGCACCTGGACGAGCTCCAGGACACCGGGGGGGAACTCGGCGCGCAGGGTGTCGTAATAGGCGAGCTTTCCGGTGGTGAGCAGCTCGGAGACCTTGTCGGCGATGGCCTGGCCGATTCCCGGGAGCTCCTGCAGGCGGCCTTCGCGGACGAGCGCGCCGAGATCCTCGGAGAGGCCGGCGATGCGGTCGGCGGCGGTGTCGTACGCGCGGCTGCGGAAGGGGTTCTCCCCCTTCATCTGGAGAAGGAGCGAGATGTCCCGGAGGACCTGGACCACGGCGGTTTTATCGGGAGTCGTCACGGGGGGAAGTTAATGCCCAAGGAGTGGGGGTGCAGGCGAGCGGAAACGTGAGGTCCGCGTGAGAGACTTCCCCCGGCCCGGCCATGTCGGGATACAAGGGCACCAGTGTTGATTTCAGAGCGTTACGAGAGACGGAGCCGATGAAGATCAAGCTCGGACCGGCGGACTTCGCCGAAAAGGAGATGCGGGGCTACGAGGTGGGCAAGCGCAGCCTGTGCGTCGCAAGGATCAACGGGCGCTACAAGGGGCTCGATGATTGGTGCAACCACGCGGGGTGCCTGCTGTCCGGTGGTCGCCTGGAGGGGAACATGGTTGTCTGCCCCTGCCACGAAGTCGGCTTCGACATGGACACGGGCAAGAACGAGACCTCGCCGGGCGTCTGCGATGACCAGCCCACGGTGAAGGTCGAGGTTGAGAACGGGGAGCTGCTCGTCGAGCTGTCCGACAAGGACGTGTAGGAGGAACCGGGATGGGACACGAGGGACACGATCACGACCATGACCACGGGCATGGTCACGGGCATCATCACGGCCACGAGCAGGGTCATGCTCACGATCACAGTCATGACCACCATCACCACGGTCATGAGCACGGGCACGAGCACGGGTCTCGGACGGCCGCGGAGCACAAGTCGCATGCACCGGTGCACGTGAGCGCGTTCGTGGTGACGTGCTCGGACAGCCGGGACGCGTCGAAGGACGAGAGCGGGCGGGTGCTGCGCGAGCTGCTGGAGGGCGAGGGGCACTCGGTGAGCGGCTACAAGGTCATCAAGG
This sequence comes from Archangium minus, assembly GCF_044360475.1. NCBI lineage: Bacteria > Pseudomonadati > Myxococcota > Myxococcia > Myxococcales > Archangiaceae > Archangium > Archangium minus. The sequence continues at coordinate 8,834,841 of NZ_CP043494.1, read as the reverse complement.
ACGAGCCCGAGGCCATCCGCGCGACGCTGAAGGAGGCGCAAGAGGCGGGCGCCCGAGCGGTCATCTTCAACGGTGGCACGGGGATCGGCCGCCGTGACAGCACGGTGGAGACGTTGCAGGGGCTGTTCGAAAAGACACTGCCCGGCTTCGGCGAGCTGTTCCGGATGCTGTCGTTCAAGGAGATTGGCAGCGCGGCGATGATGTCGCGGGCGACGGCGGGCACCTACCAGGGGATGATCCTCTTCGCGCTCCCGGGCTCGCCGCAGGCGGTGCGGCTTGGGCTGCAGAAGCTCATCCTCCCTGAGCTGGGTCACGCGGTGCGCGAGCTGACGCGCTGAGCCACGTACGTCCGGCTAGGCCTCGTTGAATTCAAACACCTCGCGAGGTCTGGCCGGCCGCAACCACTATTCCATTTCCTTCGACGGCTCAGCGTAGCTGGCTACGCAGTGGCCGGAAGAAGGCGCGAATGTCCTCGAGCAGCAAGTTCGGCTTCTCCACGGAGGCGAAGTGCCCTCCGGACGGGGCGTTGGTCCAGCGCTGGACGTTGTAGTACTGCTCGACCCAGCGTCGCGGCATCTGCACGACATCCTTGGGCATGATGACCACGCCTGTGGGGGCCTCAACCACGGGCGTGCGCGAGTGCGAGGGCTGCCAGCGTTGGTGTGCGTTCGCGTAGTAGAAGCGCGCGGCGGTGCCGAAGCTCTCCGTGGCCCAGTAGAGCGTCATCACCGTGAGCAGCTCGTCCTTGGTGAAGACCTTCTCCACGTCACCGTCGCAGTCGCTCCAGGTCTTGCGCTTGTCCAGCAGCCACGCGCACATGCCCACGGGCGAGTCGTGCATGCCATACGCGAGCGTCTGGGGGCGGGTGTTCTGGATGCCCACGTAGCCGGTGCCTTCCGTCATGAAGTGCTGGGTGCGCTGGAGTGCCTCCTGTTCATCCGGGCCGTACTCAGAGGGTAGCGGGTGGCCATCCGTGCAGGCGTTGAGAGGCAGCGGGAAGGTCGTGTGGATGCCAATGATGCGGTCCGCGTACTTGTGGCCGAGCTGTGCGGAAACGAACGCGCCGATGTCGCTTCCGTGTGAAGCAAAACGCGAGTACCCGAGCCCCTGCATGAGCTGGACCCACAGGTCCGCGGTCTCCATGAAGCTGACTCCCGTCTTCGTCAGGGGCGTGGAGAAGCCGTAACCGGGCACCGAGGGGACCACCACGTCGAACGCGTCCTCCGGGCTCCCTCCGAACTCGGTCGGATGGGTCAGCGGGCGGATGAGCTTGTTCATGTCCCAAAACGTCCAGGGCCAGCCGTGCGTCAGGATGAGCGGCATCGGGCGGGGTCCCTGGCCCCGTTCGTGGATGAAGTGGATGGGGATGCCGTCGAGCCGTGTGCGGTAGTGGGTGAAGGCGTTGATGGCCCGCTCCTGGGCGCGCCAGTCGAAGCCCTTCTCCCAATAGCGAACGAGCTCGACGAGGTACTTCTGCTGGGTGCCGTAGGTCCAGTCGTCGTTGGCGAAGTCGCCCGGCCACCGTGTCCTCGCCAGGCGCTGGCGAAGGTCCTCGAGGATGTGATCAGGGATGGAGACCGTGAAGCGTTCCGTTTGCATGTTGAGGCACCTCTGCGGGGGGTTGGATCCGCGCAGGGGAACCTAGGTCGGGCTTGCTTCAAGGGAAGGATGAACTTCGAGGCGAAGCGGGTTGCTCCATGCTACGGAGCACACTGCGCGATGGCTCGGCAAACGAAAGAAAACACAGGGTTGAGCCCGCTCGAGGCCGAGCGCCTGCGCCCCTGTCTGGATGCCTTCCTGGCCTCCACCGACAGTCAGGCCCGCATCGCCTTCGATCCTTTGGAATTCCCCCACCGTTATGAGAATCCGAGGGACATCGAGGTGAGCGCGCTGCTGGCGGCGGCGTTGGCCTATGGACGTGCGGACCTCTTCCGGCCCAAGGTGGATGCGTTGTTGAAGCGCATGGGCCCGTCCCCCGCGGCCTTCGTGCGCGAGCTGGACGTGGCCGGAGCGCGTGAGCTGCTCGACGGATTCGTTTACCGCTTCAACGTGGGGACGGACGTGGCGGTGTTGCTGCTGGGCATGGGCCGGACGTTGCGCGAGCTCGGGAGCCTGGAGGCGCTCTTCGTCCGGGGATTGGAAGCGCGCGGCTCCTGGCATGGGGCGCTGGACGCCTTCACCTCGGCCCTGCGCGACGTGCCCATGGAGCCGCTGCGCAAGGCACTCGGGCCCGAGCGCGGCCTGCACCACCTGCTGCCCTCACCCCTGGGCGCCGGCGCGGCCAAGCGGCTCAACCTCTTCCTTCGTTGGATGGTGCGCGGTCCGGATGGTGTGGACCTTGGCATCTGGAAGCGCGTGCGTCCCTCGGCGCTGCTGATTCCCCTGGATACGCACATTGGCCGCATCTCCAAGCACCTGGGCCTCACTCGTCGCAACGACCTGAGCTGGCGCACCGCCGAGGAAGTGACGGCCTCGCTGCGCGCGCTCGATGCCGAGGATCCGGTGCGCTTCGACTTCGCTCTGTGTCACTACGGCATGAGCGGAGTGTGTCCCACGAAGCCTGTTCCGGAGAATTGTGCGCGGTGCAAATTGCTTCCAGCCTGTGCTGTCGGGCGAAAGACGGTGAAGGCCCGCGGCGGTACGGAGGGGAGGGCTCGGGCTACCCGCTGAGTGGTTGACGGGTGCCGCGCGAGCGGGGATACACGCGCCATGACGTTGGCTTCGGTCGTCGGACAGCCGCGCGCCATCGACGCGCTCCAGGCGGCGCTTCGCAGCGGCGCGGTTCATCACGCCTACCTCTTCGCCGGGCCCGAGGGCGTGGGCAAGGAGCTCGCCGCCGTGGGGCTCGCCCAGGCACTCACCTGCCCGGAGAAGCCCGACGAGGGCTGTGGCACCTGCTCGGGTTGCACCCGCATCGCCAAGGGCGCCCACCCGGACGTCTCTCTGCTCATGCCGGACGCCGAGCGCGTGGAGCGGGGGCTCGCGGGGCGCTCGGACATCAGCGGCACGCCCAGTCGGGAGCTTCGCGTGGAGCAGATCCGCGGGCTGCTGGAGCGCATCTCCCTGCGCGGGCTCGAGTCCAAGCGCAAGGTGGCCATCGTGGTGGACGCGCACACGATGAATCAGCAGGCGCAGAACGCGTTCCTCAAGACGCTCGAGGAGCCGCCCGCGGACACCACGCTCATCCTGCTCGCGTCGGCGCCGGACAAGCTGCTGCCCACCATCCGCAGCCGGTGCAGCAAGGTGTACTTCGGTCCGCTGCCCGTGGAGCTCGTCGCCGAGCGGCTCCAGAAGGAGCGCAAGCTGGACGCGCAGACGGCGGAGCTGGCGGCGGTGATGGCGGGTGGCAGTCTGGGGCGGGCCATGGCGTTGGACCTGGACGCGCTCGCGGCGCGCAAGGAGGTCATCACCGGCTTCGAGGCGCTGAAACCCGGACAGGTGGGCGCGCAGCTGCGCTGGGCCGAGACGTTCGGCGCCTCGCGTGAGCTGGCGGAGCAGGCGCTCTCCATCCTCTCCCTGTGGACGCGGGATGTGTCGCTGGCCAAGGCGGGCGTGGCGCAGCTGGCGAACCGGGACATGGTGTTGCTCGCGCACGAGGTGGCCGAGCGCACGCACGAGACGGTGTTGCACCGGCGGCACGCGCTGTTGGAGAAGACGAAGGCGACCATCGTGGAGCGCAACGCGGCGCCGAGGCTGCAGCTGGAGCGGATGCTCATTGAGCTGCTGGAGGGGCGATGAGCGCGGACATCGAGGACGTGCTGGACGAGGCGAAGGCCGGGAAGGTGCACCCGCTCTACCTGCTGTGGGGCGAGGAGTACCTGGTACGCCGGGGCGCTGACGAGCTGGTGAAGGTGTTGCTGCCGGACGCCTCGGCGGGGCTGAACTTCGCGGTGCTGGATGCGGGCTCACCGCGCGAGGTGGCGCAGGAGCTGGCCACGCTGCCACTCTTCCCCGGGCGCAAGGTGGTGCTGGTGCGCGATCCGGAGTTCCTCGCGCCGAAGAAGGGCCGCGGGGACGCGCTGGGCAAGGCGCGCGAGGCGTGGAAGGCGGGCAAGCGCAAGGAGGGCGCTCGGCGGCTGCTGGCGTTGGCGGCGCGGGCGGGGTGGGGCGTGGATCAGCTCGACCCGGGCGCGAGCGGCGCGCCGTCGGTGGAGCAGTGGAAGGACGAGCTGAACGTCGAGCTGGCCGAGGCGGACCTGGCCTTCCTGAAGGAGGTGGCCACGTTCTGCCGCGAGGAGCGCATCACCGCGCCCGAGGGCGACGCGAGTGCGCTGCTGGAGCTGTTCCAGAAGGGGGTTCCGCCGGGGCACGCGCTGGTGCTGGCCGCCTCGGAGGTGGATGCGAAGAACCCGCTGGTGAAGCTCGCGGCGGACAAGGGGCGGGTGGTCGAGCGCAAGGTGGCGGCGCGCCACAAGGACTTCGAGCTCGAGCCGCTCGCCGAGGAGTTCCTGCGGCCCTTCAAGAAGAAGCTGGGGAAGGGCGCCGCGGAGCAGCTCAAGGAGCGCATCGGCGGCAACGTGCGGCTCCTGCAGTCGGAGCTGGAGAAGCTGGCGACCTATTCGGAGGGCCCGACCATCGAGGCCGCGGATGTGGCGCTGCTGGTGGCCCACACGCGCGAGGAGGAGTTCTTCGAGCTGTCCGAGGCCCTGCAGAACCGCAACCTCAAGGCGGCGCTGGACTACACGCTCGACGCGATGGGGCAGGGGGTGCACGGGCTCCAGTTGCTGGGCGCGGTGGCTTCCATCACGCGCGGCATGCTGGAGAACCACGAGCGGCTGGAGAAGTTCGCGGGAGGCTCGCTGCCGCGCTCGTTCCCGGACTTCAAGGCGCGCGTATTCCCGAAGGTTGAGGAGGAGGCCAAGGCGGCGAAGGGCAAGGCCCCGCACCCGTACGCGGCGTTCCTCGCGATGCAGGGTGCCGCACGCTACAAGCGGCGCGAGCTACTCGATGCGCTGGTGGCGTGCGCTGATGCGGACCTGGCGCTCAAGTCGTCCGCGAGCAGCAAGCTCGTCATCGAGCGGCTGCTCTGGACCGTCTGCGGGAGCGCCTGACGGACGTGTTCAGTGCTCCAGCGGCGGCTGGGGCCCGGGGATGATGTGCGCGATGTCGGGGTCCAGTCCACCCTCCTCGCCCTTGGGACGCTCGGCCTTGAGCCGCTTGCGCTCCTCACGCCGGGCTTCCTTCTCCTGATTGCGCTCCTGACGCGCCCGTTCCTTCTGCCGCTTGTTGAATGTGACTGTCATGAGACTCCGAGGGAGTGAGTTCTAGAAAAGATCCGTCTCCTCCCGGAGACCGGATCCGTGAAACCGTGCTGATGCGCATGGAATCGCGCCCGCTGGTCCGACGAGGAAGCCGAGCTGCCTCTCCTCGTTGGAACCCATAGCGGTAGCGCTCCCGGAACGGAGCGCGGTGGGCTCCAGATGTAATCACCAGGCCCGGAGATGTCATCCCGTTGGGCGTGGGTGTCCGGAAACGAAAAAGGCCCAACCTCGCGAGGAGACTGGGCCGGGTGCCGGTTCTGACGGCGCGTCAGACGGGGCGGACGTTCTGCGCCTGCAGGCCCTTGGGGCCACGGGCGACGTCGAACTCGACCTTCTGCCCCTCCTGGAGGGAGCGGAAGCCCTGGGTCTGGATCGCGCTGTGGTGGCAGAAGAGGTCCTCGCCCCCGCCGTCCTGCGTGATGAATCCAAAACCCTTCGCGTCGTTGAACCACTTCACAGTACCAGTTGCCATTTACTCGTCTTCTTTCTTGTCCGGTCTCACTGAGTTGAGCCGGAGGCCGCTTCCTTGTGGGGGCGACCATTGCCGTGTGTCACGTTTCGAGGCGCCTGCCTAGGGGAGCCTCTCCGAATGTCTCCGAAAAGTGCCCCCGTGACTGGCGGCTGAGGATGGAACCCTCGGCTTCGGGCTTCCATTCCTCCCTCTCAGCGGGGCGATTTTCGAGTCCGCTTTTTGGAGGGCTCGGGCGTGAGCGGCAGCCCGGGGTTCCGCACGAACTCGAAGATGAGGGACGTCTCCATGTGGGCCACCTCGGACCGGGTGGTGAAGGCGTCCATGCCCAGGTCTCTCAGGTGGTCGGCGTCTCGCACGGCCACGTGGACGAGGAAATCGTTGGCTCCGGCCACGTGGTAGACGGCCAGCACCTGCGGCAGGGAGAGCGCGTGGCGGCGGAACTCCTCCACCAGCTCGCGGGAATGTTGTCGGAGCCGCACGGCGATCATCGCCTGGAGCCCGATGCCCACCGCGCGTGCGTCCACTTCGGCGTGGAAGGACTTGAGCACGCCGGTCTCTCGCAGCCGGTTCACTCGCGCGAGGCAGCTCGACTGCGCGAGCCCCACCTCGGCGGCCAGCTCCTTGTTCGAGAGCCGAGCATTGTTCTGCAAGGCCTCCAGGATGGCGAAGTCGATTCGGTCCAGCTCGGGTTCCGCCGTGGATTTCCGCAGGCTATTCGATGTCCCTTTCATCCGCGAAAGCGTATTCCTTCCAGCCTCCCGTTCGCAGGAGGAAATTCGGATGAGGAAGCTCGGTTTCGAAACGCGTGCGGTTCATTCCGGCCGTGAGGACCTGACCGATCTCGGCGTTCATGCGCCGCCCATCGATCTCTCCACCACCTATCCCGTGGGCAGCCTCGGGGGCATCGGCGAGTGCTTCGATGCGCTTGCCCAGGGAGGGCCCCTGCGTGACAACCCCATCTACGCCCGGCTGCACAACCCCACGGTGGTGCGCTTCGAGAAGGCGCTCGCTGCGCTGGAGGGGGCCGAAGAGGCGGTGGCCTTTGGTTCGGGCATGGCGGCGCTGACAGCGGTGCTGCTCGCGGCTCGCCAGGGTGGGAAGCACGTGGTTGCCTGCCGCCCTGTCTACGGGGGGACGGACCATCTGCTGGACAGTGGCCTGCTGGGCCTGGAGGTCACCTGGACGCATCCGCACCACGTGAGCAAGGCCCTGCGTCCGGACACGGCGCTCGTTGTTCTCGAGACCCCGGCGAATCCCACGCTGGCGCTCATCGACATCGCACGGGTGGTGGCCCAGGCGGGCGACATTCCGGTGTTGGTGGACTCCACCTTCGCCACGCCCGTGCTCCAGAACCCGCTCGCGCACGGGGCCGCGATGGTGCTGCACAGCGCGACCAAGTTCCTGGGTGGGCACGGCGACGTCATGGGCGGCGTGGTGGCCACGAGCGCGGCCTGGGCGGCTCGGCTGCGCCAGGTGCGCATCGCTACCGGCGGCGTGCTCCACCCCGAGGCGGGCTACATGCTGCACCGCGGCCTCGCGACGCTCCCCGTCCGAGTCCGTGAGGCTCAGCGCGGAGCGCAGTTCCTCGCGGAGCGTCTGGCCTCGCACCCGGCCGTGTCTCGAACCTGGTACCCGGGGCTCGCCAGTGGAGATCCCGAGGGGCTCGTGGGTCGGCAGATGCGGGGGCCGGGATGCCTGCTCTCCTTCGAGCTGGCCGGCGGAACGAAGGCGGCGGCTCGGGTGATGGAGCGGCTGGAGCTGCTCACTCCGGCGGTGAGCCTCGGTTCGGTGGACACGCTCATCCAGCACCCGGCGAGCCTCACGCACCGCGTGGTGGACGCGACGGACCGAGAGGCCAGCGGCATCTCCGAGGGCATGCTCCGCGTCAGCGTGGGCCTGGAGAATCCCGAGGATCTCTGGGCGGACCTGCAGAACGCTCTGGAAGCGTTGCAGAGAGAAGAAATTGCTGCCCGAGTGGAGAAGCCACTCTTTGGGCTGACCAATCCAGGTCTTGGGCGGAGTTGAACCGCGTCGCTTTGTGAAGGCGATTATCCAGTGGCGTGTTGGGCCTCTCCGGCCGGGCAGCTGCCATCAGGGACGAAAGGGCCCGAAAAATCCTGACAACGGGCCCTTTTCGCCTGCCTCTACGCCTGGGGCATCCGGTGCACGTTCGCCCGTTCCGCGAGGGGGACGAACAGGCTCTTGGCCCCGTAGGCGAGCAACGGCAACGCCATGCCCGGCTGGAGCAGCGACTCCAAGCCGTCGCGCATGTGCAGCACCCGCAGGAACTGGTGATAGACGTTCGCGTCGACCGAGGTCAGCTCGATGAGCCGGCCGAAGAACCAGTGCAGGATTCCCACTCCGGGAGGCCGTGTACCCGTGGCCTGCGGGTAGTGCATGTCCATGACGGACGTCATGAACCAGGGGACGCGGATGATGCCGGGCAGCTTCCGGCGGAACTGCTCCGATGCCCTGTTCAGATCTCCTGGCGTGTGCGGCTCCTTCCCGGTGAGGAGCTCTCCCAGCAGCTTCGCGCCCAGGCTCGCCGTCGTCATCCCCTGACCGAAGATGGGGTTGAAGGCGCAGACCGCATCGCCCGTGACGATGAGCCGTTCGGGAAAGCGCGGCAACCGCTCGTAGTGCAGCCACCGGCTCGTCGGAATCTTGTGCGTGACCGGAGCTGTCAGGGGCTCGGCGTCCTGGATGTAGTCGTAGAGGCCCGGTCGAGGCAGTGAGCGGGCGAACTCCAGGAACCCCTTGTCATCCGTGGGCGCGTGATCGCCGAAGTACCCGTTCACGCTGACGATCCAGCGATCGCCCTCCACGTGTGAGATGAACCCCGCCCGCCACCCCTCCGGCGCGCGCGGGTACTGCACCAGCAGCTTCCAATCGTCCTGGAAGCCCGCGGGCCGCTTGTAGAGTCGGCTCGTGTACGCCAGGTCGATGCCAATCTTCTCCTCCTCGGGCCGCCCGTAGCCCAGCTCCTCCAGCCACCGGGGCGAGCGCGATCCCCGGCCGCTCGCGTCCACGAGCAGGTCCGCCTCCAGCGTCTCCTCGCCGCCCGGCCCCTTCACCTTCACCCCGGTGATGCGTGTCTTCTCTGCATCGGTGCACAGGGCTTCAACGGTGACGTTCTCCCGAATCTCTACCTGGGGCAGCGCTTTCACTCGCTGGAACACGCTCCATTCCAGGTAGGGGCGGGTGCACAGCACAGACTCGATGCCGCTCGGGACGCGCACCTTCCACACACCGAAGTGCTGCCAGGCCATGTCCCGGCTCGAGTCGATGACATTCATGCCCGAGCCCTGCGTCTCCCGCGTCAGACCCGGGAAGAGCTCCTCCAGCACTCGCTTTCCGGCCTCCAGCAACAGGTGGACGTGTTGGCCCTGGGGGGCCCCCTTGCGAGGCTCCGGACCCGCGGGACGCTCGTCCCTCTCGAGGACCGTCACCTTCTCGAAGTGGTCCGCTAGAACCCGGGCATTCACCAGCCCCGCCATGCTGCTGCCGATGACTACGGCATGCCCGTACCTCCGTCGTGCGCTGCTGCTCATGTGACATCCCCCGGTGTCGGAGTGTGAATTCCCTCCATTAGGGCCCCCCCGCGCTCGGCCGGCAAGGAGGGGCGGGGAACACACCGAGGCCGTTTCCAGTCAGCCCCTGTGGGAGACGCGGAGCGTCACTCGGACGGACACGGGAGCCGTGCTCACCTCATGCGCCGTCATTCACCGGGAGTAGAGCAGGGGCGTGACGTCTTGATACGACCCCTGACATGGGGAGGCATCGGCTGCCAGGTAGTGGGCCACCCGTCCAGGCGTCAGCGAGACGATGGCCGACGAGCGGGTCCCATAGCCCGGTGTGTGGATGCACAGCGCCTGGTATTGGCGCAGGCGCTCGTGAATCTCCGGAAGGCCCTCCTCATCGGGGAGGAGCTCCGGCGCGCGCTCCGGCAGCACGTGGTCCGCCAGCAGGGCCTGGAGTGTCCGCACGGCGTCCGGCCAGGGTTGCCCCGCTGCCTTCTCCGCGAGCTTTCGAGCCCTCGCCACCTTGGGCATGACCGGTGAGTTGAGTACGTCATTGGGCAGGACGTGGACACCCGGTGGCACATCCTCTGGGTGCATCCGGTCCAAGTCCGGGCGGGCATAGGCCACCCGGAGTTCCCCGGCGTCCCCGTAGAGGAGGTTGAAAGGGTTGTACTCCCGCGGGTCTAGCCCCCCAAGGTAGCGCTCGACTCCCTCCACGCTGCCGGCCTGTAGGGCCCGTAGGACCACCTCCCCCCGGGAGCGCGGCGCCCGCGTCAGGTTCGCGGAACCCCGTTGGTTCGTCAGACCCACGAAGAAACCGCCGTCCGTGACCCCCATCCACGTGCCCTGCCGCTCCAGGTCGCGTCCTCCCACGATTCGGGGAGAGGGGGACAGGAGCTGGGGACCGGCGGCCGGGCGGGCGTACAGCTCATCGCGGTTGGCGGCCAGCACGAGCGGGTAGTCGGGGTGGACGTGGCGGAGGATGACGATGGTGCACATCGTGTGGGGTCGATAACAGCTCCGGGGCCCCGGTGCACCCCGCACGTTCTTTCGATTCTTCCCGATGACCCGAGCCCCCCGAGCGGCTAATGTCCGCCGCCCTTCAGGAGAACCCATGGCGGAGAGAATCCTCGTCACCAGCGCGCTGCCGTATGCCAACGGCCCCATCCACATCGGTCACGCCGTCGAGTACGTCCAGACCGACATCTTCGTGCGCTTCCAGCGCTCCTGCGGCAAGGACGTCGTCTACTTCTGCGCCGACGACACCCACGGCACTCCCATCGAGATCAACGCCGCGAAGCAGGGGCTCAAGCCCGAGGACTTCGTCGCCCGCTGGTACGACTCGCACCAGGCGGACTTTCGCGATCTCGGCATCAGCGTCGACTACTTCCACTCGACCAACTCGCCCGAGAACAAGCACTACGCCGAGTACATCTACGGCAAGCTGAAGGAGCATGGGGACATCGAGAAGCGCGACATCGAGCAGGCCTACTGCGAGGTGGACAAGCGCTTCCTGCCGGACCGCTTCATCAAGGGCACCTGTCCCAACTGCAAGGCTCCCGACCAGTACGGTGACGCCTGCGAGAAGTGCGGCAAGGCCTACGCCCCCACGGATCTGATCGAGCCCCGGTGCGCCCTCTGCGGCACGCCGCCGGTGCGCCGCAAGTCCTCGCACCTGTTCTTCAAGCTGTCGCGCCACGCGGACTTCCTGAAGGAGACGCTGCGCAAGCCCGGGTTCGTCCATCAGGGCCTGGCCACCCAGCTCCAGGGCTTCTTCGAGCAGGGGCTGGCCGACTGGGACATCAGCCGCGATGGGCCGTACTTCGGCTTCGCCATCCCGGGTGAGACGGACAAGTACTTCTACGTCTGGCTGGATGCGCCCATCGGGTACATCGCCACCACGGAGAAGTGGGCGAAGACGACGGGCAAGGCCCAGAGCGCCCTGGACTTCTGGGCCGCCGGCAGCGACGCCCGCATCATCCACTTCATCGGCAAGGACATCGTCTACTTCCACGCGCTCTTCTGGCCCGCCGTGCTCAAGGTGGCCGGCCTCAAGCAGCCCGAGAGCGTGAAGGTGCACGGCCACCTCACCGTCAATGGCGAGAAGATGTCCAAGAGCCGCGGCACGCTCATCCCCGTGCGCTCCTACCTGGAGCACCTGGATCCGAGCTACCTGCGCTACTTCTACGCGGCCTCGCTCGGCTCGGGCATCGAGGACCTCGACCTGAGCCTCAAGGACTTCCGCCTCCGGGTGAACGGCGAGCTGGTGAACAACATCGGCAACCTGGCCAACCGCAGCCTGTCCATGCTCGCGGGCGCGGCGCTGGAGAAGCGGCTGGCTCCCGCCACGAAGGAGGGCCCCGGCAAGGCGCTGGTGGAGGCCGCGCTCGCTCGCGTCCCCGAGGTGCGCGAGGCGTTCGAGAAGCTCGAGTACCGCAACGCCATCCGCATCATCACGGAGATCTCCCAGACGGCGAACGGCTTCCTCCAGAACGCGGCCCCCTGGGCCAAGGTGAAGACGGACCCCGAGGCCGCTCGCGCGGACCTGAGCGACGCCGCCGAGGTGGCCTATCTGCTCGGTGCGCTCCTCACGCCGGTGATTCCGCGCGTGACGGAGAAGCTCTTTGCGCAGCTCAACGCGCCGCCGCTCACCTTCGAGGCGCTCGCCACCGCGCGCTACCCGTTGCTCGATCGCAGCCGGCCCGTGGGCACCCCCGAGCCGCTCCTGCCGCGTCTGGAGGAGGACCGCGTCAACGCCATCCTCGGCCAGCCTCCCGCCGCCGCCGAGCCGGCCAAGGAGGGCAAGAAGGAAGGGAAGGGTGGGAAGGCGGAGAAGAAGGCCGCTGAGCCCAAGCCCGCCGAAGCCAAGGCTCCCGAGGCGAAGGCCGCCGAGCCTGCGCCAGGAGAGATTGAGATCAACGACTTCGCCAAGGTGGTGCTCAAGGTGGGCAAGATCCTCGCCGCCGAGCGCGTGCCCAAGGCGGACAAGCTGCTGAAGCTCACCGTGGACCTGGGTGAGGAGCAGCCGCGCACCATCTGCTCCGGCATCGCCGAGGCCTACCAGCCCGAGCAGGTGCAGGGCCGCAAGGTGGTGGTGGTGGCCAACCTCAAGCCGCGCATGCTGCGAGGCATTGAGTCGCGCGGGATGATTCTGACCGCGGGACCCGGTGGCAAGGACCTGTCCCTGTTGGACCCGGGTGACATGCCTCCCGGCTCCGAGGTGAAGTGAGCGTGACGGACTGGCGGGTTGAACGGGACCGGGCTCTTCTCTCCCTCGAAAAAGAGAGGGACTCCGGCAAGCGCGCTGAGGCGGCGGAGTTGCTTTTCCACCTGGCCGCCGAAGACGCTTCTCGCGCGCCCGAGCTGTCCGAGGCGCTCTCTCGGCTGATTGCCGACAAGCAGGTGGCCGTGCGCCGCACCGGTGTGGGCATGGCCACCGCCGTGCTGTCGGCCGACGAGCTTCCCGGTTTCCTCGCCGGGCAGCTCGCTGATGAGGAGAGCCTCGTGCGTCTGGAGGCCGCTGGTCGCCTCGCCGATCTCGCCCGGCCCGACTGTCGCGGCACCTTGGCCCAGGCCCTTGAGGATCCCGTCTTCGAGGTCCGTTTCGAGGCTGCTCGTGGCATGGCTGCGCTCAAGCATCCGGCCGGACTGGACGTGCTTGTCGAAGCGCTTGATGAGGATTTGTTGCGCTTCCGTGCGCTCGGGGCGCTCGCTGAGCTGGGGGATGCGCGCGCGTTGCCCGCCGTCCAGCGTTTGTTCCACCGCTGGATGTTGCCCGCTTTCGATCGCACCCAGGCGGCCGGAGTGCTCGCGAAGCTAGGTGACGCTGAGGGGGCCGCCTGGCTTCTCAAGCGGACGGAGCGGCGACGGTGGAACTGGGCTCAGGACCGGGCCCTCGCCGTGGAGTTGTGTGGAGAGGTGAAGGCCCCGGGCGCCATCGAGCGGCTCCACGCCATCGTCTCCAATCCCAAGGATGATTGTCGGGGCGCGGCGGCGCGTGGGCTGGGTCGATTGGGTGACCCGAAGGCCCTGCCGTGGCTGCTCTCCCTGCTCGACGAGCCTGGAGTCCACGAGGACTACCGGCTCGATGCCGCCGAGGGCCTGTGGCTGCTCGGCGTTCCCGAGGGCCGTGACCGCGTCCGCGCGGTGTTGCCCGCGTTCTCCGCGGAGGCCCGTGCTGAGCTCTCCGAGCTCATCGAGGAAATGCCATGAAGCTTGTTGATTCCCACTGCCACTTTGATCGCGCGGAGTCCGCGCAGGTGACCGCCGCGCTAGAGCGCGCCCGCGCCGCCGGGTTGGTTCATGCCGTCATCGTCGGCCAGTTCCAGGGTCCCGGTGATTGGGGCATCGCCCTGGAGGTCGCCGCCGCTCACCCGGATTTTCTCACGCCCACGCTCGGCATCCATCCCCACGAGGCGGCTCGGGCCACCGAGGCGGACCTCGAGCACCTGGAGCGCACCTGCGCTCGCCCGGAGATTCATGCCGTGGGCGAGGCGGGGCTTGATTACTACTACGATCACTCGCCCCGGGACGTGCAGGCCCAGGTGTTCCGCAGGCAGTGCGCGCTGGCGAAGCGGCTCGGCAAGCCGCTCGTGGTGCACGTGCGGGACGCCCATGGCGACTGCGAGGCCATCCTCAAGGAGGAGGGCGTGCGCCAGGGGGTGATTCACTGCTTCACGGGGGACACTGACGCGGCTCGGCGTTATCTGGACCTGGGCTTCATGCTGTCGCTGTCTGGAGTCGTCACCTACAAGAAGACCGAGGCGCTCCAGGATGCTGTGCGCTTCGCTCCTCTGGACCGGTTGATGGTGGAGACGGACAGCCCGTACCTGGCTCCCGTTCCCTATCGCGGCAAGAAGAACGAGCCTTCGTATGTCGTGGAGACGGCCAAGAAGGTCGCCGAGTTGAAGGGTGTTTCGCTTGAACAGGTGGCCGAGGTGACCACGGCCAACGCGGCGGCGCTGTTTGGGTTCACGGTGTGATGACAGGCACGAGATACCCTCACCCCGACCCTCTCCCGGAGGGAGAGGGGGTTACACGGTGGCCGTGGTTGTCGTGGGCCTTCTCGTCGTCGCTTGTTGGGCGACAACCTGCAGGTCCTTGTCCATCTGCGGCACGTCCAGCAGCAGCGCGTCCGGATCGTAGCGGAAGTCGGCCTGCTGGAAGCTCAGCAGTGTCTGCATCGCTTGTTCGCCGTTCTGTCCTGCGACCGTCGCGTAGACGAGCTTTCCCTGCTCCATGTGCAGGAAGCCCTCGTGGGCGTTCTGCTTGAGGTACAGCCGCCCTGACTTCTTGCCCGCTCCCAGCATCTTGAGCAGCTCTTGCGCGGGCATCTCGTCCAGGCTTCCTCGCACCACTCGCGCGGGGCCGTTGTGCTGGATGCGGTCGTCGTACAGGGCGCGGATCGTCTTCGCCGCCTCGTCCGGTGCCGCAGGTGCTAGCACCGCCGTGGCTCCACCCATCATCAGCCGCTCGCGCGTGCCGGGGTCCGGGTCTCCGAGCACCACCACGGGCAGCCCCGCGTGCTCCGGGGAGGCGCGCACCGCTTGGATCAGGCTGAGCACCTCGTCGAGCCCGAACTTCAGCCCCACGACCAGCACGTCGCAGTCCTGGTACACCAGCGCGTCGTACGCCCCCTCCAACAGCGAGAGCGCGTGCACCACCAGGCCCTGCTTCTGGGAGGACTCCAGCAGGTCCGTGCGCGTGCCTTCTTCTGGCTCCACGACGAGGATCTGCCGCCCGTCATTGGCGATGCGTTGGCGCAGCAGCTCGCCGCTCTGCACCCGCATGACGATGTCCGCCACCAACGGGTCGTACAGCTTGCCCGAGTTCTCGAGCAGGTGTTCGAGCGCCTGATCCTTGGTGAACACCTTCCCGTAGGCGTTGGCCGGGTTCTTCGTCAGCTCCAGGAAGCTGTCCACCGTCGCCAGGATGCGCGCGCCCAGGGTGATGTCGTCGCCCTTGGCTCCCTGCGGCGTTCCCGAGCCGTCGTAGGCCTCGTAGAGCTGCGCGAGCATGGTGTTCACCTGCACCGGCAGGTGCACCGACTCGAAGAGCTTCACCGGCACCCGGCTGTAGCGCTTGGCTTCCGCCATCCACTCCGCGTTCACCGCGTTGCTGGCCAGGCAGAAGTGGCGCTCGGCCGGCTTTCCCAGGTCGTGCAGGAAGCCCGCGATGGCCACCGCCGCCACGTCCCGCGGAGGCATCCCCAGGCGCTTGGCCACCACCGACGCCTGCCGCGACACCTGCGCCGAGTGTCCCCGGTGGTGCTTGCGATCGCGCTCCTGCATCGTCACCAGGATGCTCAGCGTCTCGATGTAGTCTTTGTCCGTCACCGTCCCGCGCGAGCCCTGGAGGACATCGCTGCGGGACGTATTGGGCCGCGCTGGTGGGCCCGGGCGTTGAATCCGCAGCCGGGCGTCCGTCTCCAGGCGAAGCTGGAGGCTGCTCCTCGGGGCCGGTCCCGTGGTGCTCTCGTACGCACTGGCCATGGTGGACACGTCCGCCCTGATTTGAGCGGTCACCACTTCCAGCGAGGCGAAAGCCGTGGGGTCTCCGTAGTAGTGCTTCCGGATGGCGGCGGCGATGGTGCTGCGCAGGCCCACGTACGCGTAGACCTCGGAGAGCCCCGTCACCAGGGCGATCTCGTCCAGCAGCTTCTTGTTCTGCGGCTCAGCCGCCACTACAGACAGCAGCTTGCGCTCCGGGTCGATCGCCAGCGGAAGCACGTTCTGCGCCTCCGCTAGCCGCACCGGCACCTTGTCCAGCACCTCCGTGGGAATGCGGGCCTTGGCCAGCTTCTCCGCGGAGACGAAGCGGGTCTGGAACTCGGCCGCCAGGAAGCGCAGCAACGCCGCTTCCTGGAGCAGGCCGATCTCCACCAGACAATCCCCTAGCCGGTGGCCGGTGATCTTCTGGTGCTCCAGCGCCTTCTGGATGGCTTCCGTCGTGACAAGTCCCGCCTCGACAAGCCGCTCCCCGAGTTTCTTCGCCATGGTCAGCCTTCCGAGTCAGAGCCCCCCTCGGGCTTGTTGGCGGGCTCCGTCTTCGCCGTCAGCACGCTGAAGGGTTTGAACGTCAGCTCCTTGGGAACGTTCACCGGCTCGCGCGGCGGCTTGGGCTCCCGGGCCTCCCGAGGCTCACGCTGCTCCCGAGGCTCACGCTGCTCCCGAGGCTCGCGCGGCGGCCTGGGCTCGCGCTGCTTCTCCTGCCGCTCGGCCTTCTCGGGCCGCTGCGACGGGGAGGCCTCGCCCGCGGTCTTCTCCGGCCGCTCCTTGGGCTTCTTCTCCTTGAACTTCTTGCGTCCGCCTCCCTCCACGGGCGCCCGGCCGCGCACGGTGGGCACCGGTCCCTTCCAGAGCGAGCGCTCGTAGAGCCGCAGGTTCTCCGTCCACTTGTCGTTGGGATCGCGCTGCATGGCCTCCACCCAGGAAGCGATGCGCGAGTCCAGCGAGTCCAGCGCGTGGACGATCTGGGCCTCGAGCGTCACCGGCAGCTTGGGCGAGCCGTACTCCAGACGCCCGTGGTGCGAGAGGACGATGTGCGTGAGGTGCTGCTCGAGCAGGGGCGGGAAGTTGGGCAGGCTGAGCGTCTTCTCGCGGATCTTCTGCGCCGTCATGACGAGGTGGCCCACCAGCTTGCCCTCGTCGGTGTACTCAAAGCCCTTCTCCGGGGAGATCTCCGCGACCTTCATCACGTCGTGGAGGAAGGCGCCGGCGAGCAGCAGATCGCGGTCCGCCATGGGGTAGTGGTCCGCCACGCGGAGGGTGAGCCGCATCACGGAGAGCAGGTGGTCGGCCAGCCCGCCGCGGTAGGCATGGTGCACGCCCTTGGCGGCCGGCGCGTGCGGAAGACCCGCGGCAATCTGCGGATCATCCAGGAAGGCCAGCAGCAGCGCCTTCACGTGGGGATCGTTCACGCGCTCGGTGATGATCTCGCGGATCTGCCCCACGGCGCGGGCACCACCGTGGCCCTCGCCACCCGTCTTGGGCGCGGCCTGCTCCTCATTGCGGCGCTCCTCGCGGGCCTCGCGAGCAGGAGCAGCAGCCTTGGGCGCGGGCGCTTGTTCCGCGGGGGCGGGGGCGGGCGCGGCAGGGGGCTCGAACTCCTTGGGATCGAGCGGCTCGGGGTCCAGTCGCTCCAGGGCCTCAATGACCACCTGCACCTTGCCGTGGAAGGCGATGACATTGCCACGGACGAGGACGTAGTCCCCGGGGGCAAAGGCGGGCTCGAGGGTCTCGACCTTGTCGAAGACACGGGCGTCGATCTCTCCGCTCTTGTCGACGAGCACCACGGAGAGGAACACCTTGCCGCTGCGCGCGGTGACGCGGTCCTTCTTCGTGACGCGGAAGACGGTGTTGACGGAGTCCTTCTCGCGCAGGTCCTTCGCGTACACCTTGCGCACCGTCTCCACGGAGGCATCAGTGGGGGAGGAAGTGGGGGTGTTTTCAGCCTGATTGTCGGTCGTCATCTCGGGGGCGGACACTAGCACCACCCAGGCGGTTAGGCGGTTAGGATGTATTTATGTCCTTCTTCTCTGCCCTCCCCCTGCTTGTCCTATTGGCTGGCGCCGATGAACCGGCCTGGCGTCAGGTTGCCCGCGATGACGGCATCGTCGTGATGGCCCGGACTCCTGAGGGAGGCTCCGTCTCCGAAGTGAAGGCCACCGCCCTCGTGGACGCGCCTCCTCAGGACGTGTGGCGGGTCATTCGTGACTACAACCACTACACAAAGACCATGCCCTATACCGAGGAGAGCCGCGTGCTGTCCTCGGAGCAGGACGGGAAGGTCATCGTCTTCCATTGCGTGGTGAACGCCCCGCTGGTGGACAAGCGCGACTTCATCATCCGCATCGTCGACGAGTCGGACTGGAAGGACGGGAAGGGCTTCCTGAAGTCCTCCTGGACCGCGGCCACGGAGGGGGTGCCGCCCGAGCGCAAGGGCGTGGTGCGTGTGAAACTCAACACGGGGTACTGGCTGCTGGAGCCGCGCGAGGAGGGGAAGAAGACCTTCGCCACCTACTACCTCTACACGGACCCGGGGGGCTCGGTGCCCAAGTGGATCGCCGACCGGGCGAACAAGACGTCCGTGCCGGACGTCCTCCGGGCCGTGCGCAAGCACGCGACGAAGAAGTAGGGCGGGTCAGCTCGCCTCCAGGACGATGCCCGACAGGTAGTCCGTGCCGGGGAAGCCCACCAGGGTCGGGTGGTCCGGCGGCAGGCCGAGTCGGGCGAAGCGGAAGCCCATGCGCCCCTCCTGCTCGCAGGCTTGGGCCACCAGCTCGTCGAAGCCGCCCGTGGGCAGGGGCGGGTGGTAGCCGACGATGAGGAGGGTGCCGCCGTGGCGGGTGACGCGCAGGCCCAGGCGCACCTGCTCGACGAAGGACTCGGGAGAGGTGGCCTCGGGGGTGTCCAGCAGCACCAGATCGAAGGTGTCATGCATGCCGCGCAGCACGGTGAGCGAGTCGCCGCGCTCCACCCGTAGGCGCCCCAGCAACCCGTTGGCCTCGCCGTTCTCGCGAGCGAGGTCCGCCGTGTCCGCGTCGCTGTCGAAGGCGAGGATGGAGCGGGCTCCATGGCGCCCGGCGTGGACGAAGAGCCCGCCCACATGGCAGCTCGGATCGAGCACGCGCGCACCCTGGGCGAGCCGGGCGATGAAGCGGCGCAGCTCGCGCTGATCATAGGGGTAGCCCACGCCCGGGCCGTAGGTGAGGTCCACCGTGAATCGAGCTCCCAGCTCCAGCACGCGGCTCCAGCGCGGCGGGTTGCCATAGAGGGCATGAGGCCGCTGCACAGGCAGGCCGAGCTGCCGGCGCCGCGAGGTGTCGTTGCGCAGCAGAACGGACTCCGCTCCACTCACCTCCACGAGGGCGCGGGTGATCTCCTGCAGCCGGGCATCCATGGCGCGCGTGAGCGTCTGGACGACGAGGTGCGTGTCATAGCGGTCCACGATGAGGCCGGGCAGGGCGTCGCCGTCGTCATTGATGGAGCGGCAGAAGCGCGGGTCATCCACCATGCGCGCGCGGCGCTCGAAGGCGTGGCGCACGTGACGGGCTATGAGGCCCTCGGCCGACTCCTCCGGCAGCCCCAACCGGCGCACCGCGTAGGAGGACTCGAGGTCCACGTCCGCCAGCCCGAGCACCTGTCCGTCCTCGTCCCGGAGCTGCACTGCCTCCCCAACGGGCGGGGTGCCTTCCATCGAGACGATGTCCTCCCGGCGCACCCAAGGCGCGCCATGCTTCAGCCGTCGCGCCGCCTCGCGGGAAAGGTAGGTATTGAGCAAGGCCGTCCTCCCCTCTGCGCGGGCCGAGTCCCGGGCCGCGCCATGTGGTCCTTAACTGGGGGAACATGGGGCGGACGGAGAGGAGGTGCGGGGAGGGTAGGAGTGCTCCCTTGGAGAGCAGGGGAGCGGGAGAGGGGATGGGCCCTCAGTCCTTGAGGGATCCTCCTGGTCGCTTGAAGGCCTTGGCTGTCAACCGGGTGAGCAGGACGCTCACGCCCAGCGCCAGGAGTAAGCCCAATCCTCGCTGGCCCGGGGAGTCGCTCAGGATGAGCATCAGTGCCCAGATGCCCACCACCACCACCACGGAGGTACCGAGCATCTGCTTGAGTCTGACGTGCCTCTTCGTCGCCGACCGGGCGCGGGCGAGTGCCGGAATGCTCGAGGCCTTCCTCCAGGTGGAGTGTCCGTCCTCGAGCACTTCGTCGTTCGGGTCTACCAGGCCTTGGCTGTACGCCGTCTCCACGTCCAACAGTCTGGGGTAGTGCAGCTCTCCTTCCGGTGTGCGTACGCGGTAGCCCATGGCGCCCTCCCGTGGCTCAGGCCAGCTCGGTCGCAATCTGCTCCGCCACGCGCAATCCATCAATGGCCGAGGAGACGATGCCACCCGCGTAGCCACAGCCCTCGCCGGCGGGGTAGAGCCCCCGCATCGACACGGACTGCATGTCCTCGCCGCGGGTGATGCGCACCGGCGAGCTGGTGCGGCTCTCGATGCCGATGAGCTTGCCCTCGTCGCTGATGAAGCCGCGCATCTTCCGGTCGAACGCCTTGAGCGCCTGCTTCAGCGACTGCGTGAGCCCCGGCGGGAAGAGCTTGTTGAGATCCGTGTGGGCCAACCCCGGCCGGTAGCTCGTTCCACCCGGGTCCTTCTTCACGCGCCCGGCCAGGTAGTCGGGGATCGTCTGCGCGGGAGCGAAGAACTTCCCTCCACCCAGCTCGTACGCCTTGGACTCCCAATGGCGCTGGAACTCCAGGCCCGCGAGCGGTCCGCGGAAGCCCTCGCGCTCGAAGTCCTGCACGGACACCGTGACGACGATGCCCGCGTTGGCGTACTTCGCGTTGCGGCGCGAGTTGCTCATGCCGTTGGTGCACTGCAGCCCGTCCTGCGTGGGCGTGGGCACCACGATGCCTCCCGGGCACATGCAGAACGAGTAGACGCCGCGCACCTCTCCATCCACGTCCAGGTTCTCCGCCAGCTTGTAGTCGGCCGGAGGCAGCTTCGGGTTCTTCGCCGCGCTGCCGTACTGGATGGAGTTGATGAGCCCCTGCGGGTGCTCGGCGCGGAAGCCGAGCGCGAAGGGCTTGGGCTCGATGACCACGCGCCCGTCAGCGGCGAAGCGCTCGTAGAGCTCGCGCGCCGAGTTGCCCGGAGCGAGCACCACCCGATCGCTCTCCAGCGTCCGTCCATCCGCGAGCCGCACGCCCGAAACCCGGCCGTCGCGGTAGAGCACGTCCTCCACCTTGTGCTCGAAGAGTACCTGGCAGCCTCCGGCGATGAGCTCCTCGCGCAGCTTCGCCACCGCGCCCGGCAGCAGGTCCGAGCCAATGTGTGGCTTGCCCTCGATGAGGATGTGGTCCGGGGCGCCGCAGCGGGCGAACGTCTCGATGACCTTGCGCACCAGCGGGTGGTTGATGCGCGTGGACAGCTTGCCGTCGGTATAAGCGCCAGCCCCACCCTCCCCGAAGTTCATGTTGCTCTCCGGGTCCAACGAGCCGTCCCGCATCAGCTTCGCCACATCTTTCCGCCGCGACACGACTTCCTTGCCGCGCTCGATGAGGATGGTGCGTACGCCACGTTCCAGCAGGCTGAGTGCGCAGAAAAGTCCCGCGGGTCCGGTGCCGATGATGAGCGGCATGCGCTCCGGCTCCTTCACGCGCTGCGGGGGCTCGGGAGGAGGCGGCGTCTCACTGACGTCTGGTGGCAGCCGCTTCGGCGCACGCCCGGGCCCCAGTTCCACCTCCAACGTATAGATGTAGCGAGGGCTGCCTTTCTTGCGGGCATCCAACACTGCGCGCACGACTCGCACGCTCGCCAGGTCCGCCCGAGTCACGCCGAGCTTCTCGGCGGCGCGCTGTCCGAGCAGCTCCTCCGGCTCGTCCAACCACAGCCCGATGTTGTTCACCCGATAAGCCATGCGCTGCTCTTCTCCTGAAGCCGGGGAAAGGGGGCGCGTATGTGCGCCGTCCGAGCCCCTGAATGCAAGCTGTTGAACACGTGGGAAGCGCGTGGGTGCGAACTTGACGATGCACCCTTCGCATGCCCTCCCCCTGAGCCAGAGGCTGGGTGCGAAGACCCCTTCGCATCTCTCGACAACCCCCTGAGCGCCTGGTGCCTTCCAAGTCCCCGATGTGCATGGGGAATTCGTTTGGAAGCCGACTGCTGGCACGAGGGTTGAAGAAGGAACCCCCAGTGATTACGCGGTCCCACCGCTTCCGGAGGACACGTCCTTGAGTACTGATAAGCAGGGCACTCGGATCCTTGCCCGTACCTTCTTCAACCAGCTGCGCGCGAGCGGCTACACCCCCATGCAGATCATCGGCATCGCCACGGAGTTGCTGGATCTCGTAACGGAGAACATCAAGGGCGTTGATAAGAACGTTGCCCAGCCGACGCAGGAGGCCCGGCCGGACTTCCGGCAGGAGGCCTAGCCCGTTAGAATGGCACTGTCCCTAGCGGGCAGCCGAGTTCCGGGCAGGTCCCGGGGCTCGAGCGCCCCTAGGAGGCGAGCAGAACGAACCGGCCTGGAGCCGGTTTTTTTATGTCCGCGTTTCGTCGCGCTCGCTACCGGTGGCCCTGGCGTTCGCGGCGTCGCTGGCGGGCCGCGGCCCCGGCGACGATGAGCAGGCCGGCGTCCATGGCGGTGAAGACGGAGCTGGCGGTGCGGGGCGCGAGCGCTCCGAGCAGGATGGCGCCTCCCACGAAGGCGATGCGGTCCACCCAGACGGAGCGGGGTTGCGGCAGTATCAGCACCGTCACGCAGAGAGCGAGGGGTAGGCCGAGCGCCACCTGACGGGCAATCTGCGGCCCGCTGTTGGCCACCGTCTCCCAGTTGTGCACGAGGATGGCGGCGAAGATGACGACGGTGCCCGTGGCGAGCACCAGCACCCCCGCGGCGGCCGCGTCCTTGGTGAGGCGGGCCTTCTCGTCGAAGTGGCGGGTGGCGAGGTCCACCAGGTGCTCGAGCGCGCTGTTGAGGATCTCCGCGAAGAAGATGAGGAGGACGCAGAAGATGAGCGTCACCTTCTCCGCGAGTCCGAGCTCGATGCCGCTGCCCACCAGGCCCACGAGCAGCGCGGCGACGAGGTGGACGCGCATGTTGCGCTGGTGGACGGCGGTGTGGATGAGCCCGTTCCACGCGTGACGGAAGGAGGCGAGCATCCCGGAGCCGCCATGAGACGGAGGGGCCGGAGTCGGCTTCTTCTCGGGAGGAGGCGTCGGCTGGGGTGAAAGGGCTGGAGAGCTCATCACGGACAGGTTAGCGGGAGAGCAGGCAGGCACCCACGGATTGATTGGCATGCCCTCGCGCCGGGGCCTAACCTCCGGCCCCCCATGGCCCTTCCTGCTCACGTACGTACCACCGCCTGGATGCTGGTCTCCCTACTCTGCCTGCCGAGCATGAGCCGAGCCCAGGAGGAGGACTCTTTCTCCCATGATTGCGGCCTGGAGCCCCCGGGTGCCGTCTATGTCCCGCTGCCCGGCCCGAGGCCCCACGAGACGCGCTGGCAGCGCTCGGAGCCCTCCCTGGTGCGCCGCGAGGACCGTTCGCGCCGGGTCTCCGCGCTCTCGGGGTTGCCCCAGACGCGCATTCGCTCCGGTGCCTTGTCCGGCAAGACGCTCTACTTGAGCCCGGGGCATGGCTTCT
Organism: Archangium minus; assembly: GCF_044360475.1. Taxonomy (NCBI): domain Bacteria; kingdom Pseudomonadati; phylum Myxococcota; class Myxococcia; order Myxococcales; family Archangiaceae; genus Archangium; species Archangium minus. Next base: position 8,811,446 of record NZ_CP043494.1, on the reverse strand, counting down.
ATCGCAGCTCACCCCTGGGTCGGTGGGCCACCCAGCGCGGCAACACGAACGACGTCGTCGAGGATCTGGTCTCCATCGAGACGCTCAACCAGTACCTGATGCCGATGCTGATGGGCGCGGGCGCCACGGTGATTCCCGTGCGGGAGTCGGATCTCAACCCACGCATGGTGCTCGTCGACAATGGCGGAGCGGGCTATTCGGAGGAGGGAGCCGCGGAGCTGTTCTCCTCCAGTGCGCCCGGTTGGGGAGCGCCGCCTGTGCCCATGGGGAACGCGGTGGAGCCCTTCAAGCTCGGGGACCAGCGGCTGATGCAGGCCGCGCCCACTGAGTCCGCGCGTGTCACCTGGGCGGGCTCGATTCCGGCCGACGGCTACTACCACGTGTACGTCTCGTATGTGTCGGATCCGGATCGCGTCACGGACGCGCACTACCTGGTGCGGCACGCGGGGGGCGAGAGCCACTTCCGAGTGAACCAGCGCCGCCACGGTGGAACGTGGGTGTTGCTGGGTCGCTTCTACTTCCGCGCGGGCCAGCACCCGGAGACGGCTTCGGTGGTGGCGCTCAATGACTCGACGATGACGGGCACCGTGTCCCTGGACGCGGTGCGCATCGGCGGCGGCAGTGGAGACATCGGCGATGCGACCCTGGGCGCCCTTCCGCGCCCTCGCTTCGAGGAGTGCGCGCGCTACCACACCCAGTACAGCGGCGCGCCGCCCGAGGTGTTCGCGCCCTCGGGCACCAACGCTCTCTCCAACGAGCGCAATGACGACGTCTCCGCGCGCGCTCGCTTCGCCGCCTGGCTGCACGAGGACGGGGAGGATGCTGTCTACGTCGCCTGGCACACCAACGCGTCCAGCAGTGGCAATGTCCGCGGCACCGAGGCCTATGTCTACGGCCCCAATCCCGTGGACGGTACCTACAACTTCACCGGAGTGCCTGGCAGCGAGGTGCTCGCGCAGAAGCTGCTGGAGGAGCTGACGGCGGACCTCCAGCGGGAGGTGGAGCCCGCCTGGCGGGTGCGCAAGCTGCGCTCGGCCAACCTGGGTGAGGTGAACCCGAGACACAACCCGGAGATCCCCTCCGTGCTGATGGAGGTGGCCTACCACGACAACGCTCAGGACGCCGCGTACCTCAAGGACCCGAACTTCCGCCGCGTCGCCGCGCGCGCGTTCCTGCATGGAATCATCAAGTACTTCGCCGCGCGGGATGGGCTGCCGGTGCAGTTGCCTCCTGAGGCGCCCTCGGCGCTGGTGGCGCGCAACACCGGTGATGGCCGGGTGGAGGTGAAGTGGACCGTGCCGCCGGATCCGGACGGCAGCGTGCCCGCCCAGTTCCCGGCCACCGGCTATCGCGTCTACCAGAGCGTGGATGGGCTGGCCTGGGACGAGGGAACCGAGGTGGACGCCACCTCCTTCTCCCTCAACCTGTCGACGGGGACGACGCGCTACTTCCGCGTGGCCGCCTTCAACGCGGGAGGCGAGTCCTTCCCCTCGGAGGTGGTGGGGGTGCGTGTTCCGGACGCGGGCCGGGTTCCGGAGGTGCTCGTGGTTAACGCCTTCCGCCGCCTGGACGCGACGCTGGCGCGCGCCGAGGACCTCTCGGCGTACGACCTGGGCTCGCCCCTGCGCGCGCTCCTGGAGTCCATGAATGACGGTACCGCGCTGCGTCGTCATGGGGACGCGGTGGCGCAGCACGCGGTGGCCTTCGACGGGGCGACCAGTGAGGCGATTGCCGCGGGCCTGCACATGCCCGTGGGCTATCGGGTGCTGGACTGGTTCACCGGGCGGGGTGGGGTAGGGGGCGCAGGTCCAAGTGCCGCCGAGCAGCAGCTCATGCGCACTTTCGTCAACGGAGGCGGACACCTGCTGCTCTCGGGTACCCATGTGGCGTCCGCGCTTGCCGCTGGGGGGGCCGAGGATCAGGCCTTCCTGACCGGGTTCCTCCACGCCCTGCCCGGTTGCTCCACGCCCGGTCTCCTGGTGGGGGGGCTCCCGGGCGGATGGCTCCCGGGGCTCTCCGCCTCGCTGCTCGATGACGGTCTGCGGGGTGGCTTCCCAGTGGGGGTCCCAGACGTGCTCCTTCCACTGGAGGGGGGCTCCCCCGTGCTGGGGTACGTCGGGACGGACCTGACCGCGGGTGTGTCCTCGGTCGAGGGGGGGCAGGTGCTCTTCCTGAGTGTGCCCTTGGAGGCGCTCGTCTCTCCCGCTCGCCGCGCCTGGCTCATGGGGGCGTTCCTGGCTCGGGCGGGGGTGCTGTCCTCTGCCCCCGTCCCCCCGGAAGGGGAGGAGAGCCTGCCGCCGGACGCCGATATACGGGCTCTGGCGAGCTCGGCCCCCTGCTCCCTGAACAGCGTTCCCGAGTCCTACGAAAATGCGGACACGGGCTGCGGCTGCCGGGCAAGCGGGGGATCCATGCTCGCTACGTGGCTGTTGCTGCTGTGGACTGTTCAGCTACGGCGCACGGGTCGTCGTTCTCCTTTCACAGAGCGTTGACTCGCGTGCGCTACCTGCCTACGGTCGCCCGCCTTTCCCACGGCGGGTGGGCGTACGGTCGGCCCGTCGTGTGTCTGTGAGCTTTCTATCCGTCTAAGGAGACTGGGACATGGCCACCAAGATTGCCATCAACGGATTCGGTCGTATCGGCCGCTGCGTGCTGCGCGCGGCGCTGAGCCGTAAGGAGAACCTCGACTTCGTTGCCATCAACGACCTCGACGAGCCGGCCGCGCTGGCGCACCTCTTCAAGTACGACTCCGTGCACGGCACCTGGCCGGGCACTGTGAAGGCCACGGACAAGGGCATCGTCATCGACGGCAAGGAGATCGCCGTCACCGCGCAGAAGGACCCCACGGCGCTGCCCTGGAAGTCCCTGGGCGCGGACATCGTGCTCGAGTGCACCGGCCGCTTCACCGAGCGCGACGGCGCCGAGAAGCACCTGGGCGCGGGCGCCAAGAAGGTCATCATCTCCGCGCCGGCCAAGGGCCCGGATCTGACGATCGCCTACGGCATCAACCACGACCAGTACGATGCCAAGAAGCACCACATCCTCTCCAACGCCTCCTGCACCACCAACTGCCTGGCGCCGCTGGGCAAGGTGCTTCTCGAGAACTTCGGCATCGAGAAGGGCGTGATGACCACCATCCACAGCTACACCAACGACCAGCGCATCCTGGACCTCACGCACAAGGATCTGCGCCGCGCCCGCGCCGCCGCCCTGTCGATGATTCCCGCCTCCACCGGTGCCGCGAAGGCCATCGGTGAGGTGCTCCCGGCGCTCAAGGGCAAGATGAACGGCCAGGCGGTGCGCGTGCCCACCCCGAACGTGTCCCTGGTGGACCTGAGCGTGGTGACCAGCAAGTCCGTCACTGTGGACGCCGTCAACGCCGCCTTCAAGGCCGCCGCCGAGGGCCCGCTCAAGGGCATCCTCCAGTACAGCGAGGAGCTGACCGTCTCCGTCGACTACAACGGCAACCCGCACTCCTCCATCTTCGACTCCACCAACACCATGGTCATGGGCGACAACCTGCTCAAGGTGATGGCCTGGTACGACAACGAGTGGGGCTTCTCCAACCGCATGGTGGACACGGCGAAGTTCCTCGCGTCCAAGGGCTTCTAGTCAGTCAGCGTTCCGAGTGGGAGGACCGAGATGATCCGCTACATCGACGACATGCAGCTCACCGGTAAGCGCGTCTTCATCCGGGTGGACTTCAACGTTCCCCTGGAGGGAAAGCGCATCACCGACGACACCCGCATCCGCGAGGCGCTGCCGACCATCCGGCGTGCGCTGGATATGGGCGGGAAGGTGATTCTGGCCTCCCACCTCGGACGCCCCAAGGGGCCGGACCCGAAGCTCTCGCTCGAGCCGGCCGCTTCGCGGCTCACCGAGCTGCTCGGGGCCAAGCACGAGGTCATCCTCGCCGACGACTGCGTGGGTGACGGCGTGCGCAAGCTGGTGAAGGATCTGAAGGACGGCCAGGTGCTCATGCTCGAGAACCTGCGCTTCCACAAGGAGGAGGAGGCCAACGACGAGACCTTCGCGCGCGAGCTCGCCTCCTTCGCCGACGTCTACATCAACGATGCCTTCGGCACCGCGCACCGCGCCCATGCCTCCACCGCGGGCATGGTCCCCTACGTCAAGGAGAAGGGCGCCGGCCTCCTGATGCGCAAGGAGCTGGAGTACCTCGGCGGCGTGATGAAGAACCCGGCCAAGCCCTTCGTGGCCATCCTGGGCGGCGCCAAGGTGAGCGACAAGATCAAGGTCATCGAGAGCCTGCTGCCCAAGGTGGACGCGCTGCTCATCGGTGGCGCCATGGCCTACACCTTCCTCAAGGCGCAGGGCATTGAGGTGGGCAAGAGCCGCGTGGAAGAGGACAAGCTGTCGCTGGCCACGCGCATGCTGGAGGCCGCGCAGCGGCTGAAGACGGCGCTCGTGCTGCCCATCGACCACGTCTGCAGCACCGAGCCCACGGACAAGGGCGAGGTGCGCGAGGTGCCGGACCGGGCCATCCCCGCCGACCTGATGGGCCTGGACATCGGCCCGAAGACGCGGGCCATGTTCTCCGAGCACATCCGCAACGCGAAGACGGTGGTGTGGAACGGCCCCATGGGCATGTTCGAGGTGGAGAAGTACGCCGCGGGCACGCGCACGGTGGCCGAGTCCATGGCCATCAACAAGGACGCCATCACGGTGGTGGGCGGTGGTGACAGCGCCGCGGCCGTGAACGAGATGGGGCTGGGCGTGAAGCTCAGCCACGTGTCCACCGGTGGCGGGGCCTCGCTGGAGTTCCTCGAGGGCCGTGAGCTGCCGGGCGTGAAGGCGCTCGAGACGAAGCAGTAGTCCACCGTACCCACCGGAGAGAGTCCTCATATGGCGGCACAGGCGCGACGCAAGCTCATCGCTGGCAACTGGAAGATGAACAAGACCATCCCCGAGGGGCTCGCATTGGTGCGCGAGCTGAAGGGGCTGGTGGCCTCCATTCCGGGAGACCGGGTGGAGATCGCCGTGGCGCCGCCCTTCGTGTCACTGCATGCGGTGGCGAAGGAGCTGGAGGGCTCCTCCCTGAAGCTGGCCGCCCAGAATTGCCACTGGGAGGCCAGCGGTGCGTACACCGGCGAGGTGTCCGCGCAGATGCTGAAGGACGTGGGGTGCGCCTACGTCATCGTGGGCCACTCCGAGCGCCGGCAGTACTTCGGCGAGACGGACGAGACGGTGAACAAGCGCACCCGGGCGGTGTTGGGCGCGGGGATGAAGCCCATCATCTGCGTGGGTGAGACGCTCGCCGAGCGCGAGGCCAACCGCACCCTGGAGGTCGTGGAGCGGCAGGTGGCGGGGGCGCTGAAGGGCTTCACGGCGGCCGAGGCGGCGGGCTTCGTCCTGGCCTATGAGCCGGTGTGGGCGATTGGAACCGGCCGGACGGCCACCAGCGCGCAGGCCCAGGAGGTGCACCGGGCCATCCGCGAGCAGCTGGGCCGGCTGTACGACCGGGGAACGGCGGAGCAGGTGCTCATCCAGTACGGCGGGAGCGTGAAGCCGGACAACGCGGCCGAGCTGCTGGGCCAGGCGGACGTGGACGGGGCGCTGGTGGGCGGAGCCAGCCTGAAGGCGGGCGACTTCGCGGCGATTGTGAAGGGCGGGGTGTGATCGCAGGAAGATTGTCACCGCCCAGGCCGTTCGGTTAGGCTGCGCGGCCTTTATCCAGGACCGGAAAGAAGAGTTTAAAGCATGTTGACCTTCGTGACGATCGTGCACGTCCTGCTGTGCGTGTTCATGATCTTCGTCATCCTGTTGCAGCCCGGGAAGGACGCGGGCATGGGCTCGGCTCTGGGTGGCGGTGCCGCAACGAGTGCCTTCGGTGGGCGCGGTGCGACGACATTCCTGACCAAGGTGACGGGCATCTGCGCGGCGCTGTTCTTCCTGACGTCGCTGGGCCTCTCCTTCGTGGGGATGCGCACCTCGGTGGCGGCGGGCTCGCTGGCGCAGCCGGCGGCGACGCAGCCGGCTCAGGTGCCGCAGCAGGGCACGGCGCAGCCGGGCGCTGGGGCTCCCCCGGCGGGCCAGATTCCTCCGGCCAATCCGCAGGAGGCGGCGCCTTCCTCGGGTGCGGCTCCCGCGCAGCAGCAGGCTCCGGGTGCGCCGAGCACCGTGGAGCAGCCGCGTCCGGCCGAGACGCCGGCTCCGGCGCCCGCTCCCGCTCAGTAAGCGGGCAGCCACCCGGCGGAATCAATCGGGTGGCGATGAAGTTAAAAATCAATGTTGCAGCAGACGCGGTTCGTGGTACTAGAGGCCGCGTCGAAGTTGCCGACGCGGCACCGGCAGTAAGGACCGCGTTGGAAAAGCCCAGGTGGTGGAACTGGTAGACACACCATCTTGAGGGGGTGGCGCCGAAAGGTGTGCGGGTTCGAATCCCGCCCTGGGCACTCCGAAAGAGCCTCCGAGTCCAAGTGACTCGGGGGCTTTTTTCGTTTCCGGGTCAGGCTTCCTGGCTTACGAAGCTCGCCGACGTGCAGACCCGGCGCTTCAAGATGCTCCTGGAGGAGCACCGCATCGAGCTGGGCCGTGACCAGCCCGTGCAGATGTTCGTGGCGCACGCGGACACCGTGACGGTTCGTGGGAGGGTGAGCGTCATGGCAATTTATCGAGATCAAGTTGAACGCGTGACGCTTCCAATGAGCCGAGCCAGCCTGAAGCCCGCGAGGTTCCGGGTGGCGCAGTCCGTTCGGCTGGAGAGGTTCGGCTTCGTGGTTGATGTGAAGCTTGCCCGAGTTCCGAGCCCCACCAGCTACGGAGACGGATTGCGGCTTTCGTAGGGGAGAAAGGGCCAGCGTCGTAGCGAGGTCTTCCTCAAGACTCCTCTAGCCCCGCTTTGGGCCCATCTCCCGGATGGCGCACATGGCCCGGGGGCTCGCCCTGGCGCATCACCTACCTGCATGGTGCCATCGACCGGGGTCTCGTCGCGGACCGGATCGCCGTGGCGAGGATGCTTGGGCCACGCGGGCGCGGGTGACGCAGCTGCTCGACTTGCGCCTGCTCGCGCCTGATCTCCGAGTTGCCGTCCTGGCGCTCGAAGCCTTCGACGGCGCCGAGCCGATGGCCGAGCGGACGCTGCGCGCCGTGGCGCACGCGGGGACGTGGGCCGAGCAGCGGGCGGCGTGGGCCGGGCTCCGGAGAATCTGAGCCCCAACACCTTGCGCGTCTTTATGCCACCCTATCCGCCGCCGTACTCTGGAAACGGCTGGAAGCCCATGCCTCCCGCCGCCCTGGAGCCCTGAACGGATGAGCGACGAGATACTCACGGTCCAAGAGGTCGCGGCCTTATCGAAGGTCGCCGACAAGACCGTCTACACGATGGCCCAGAAGGGGGAGATTCCAGCGTTCAAGGTGCGCGGGCAGTGGCGGTTCAAGCGCGCCGACCTCGACCAATGGATCGAGCAACTGAAGGGCGCGTCCCGTGACGCCGATGGGGACAACGAATGAACGCCGCTGACCTGAAGCCCGGCATCATCGTCCGCGGCCCAATGCTGCCCGAACCCGTCGAGGTTCTGGTCGTCACGCCTCTTGGCGATGTCGTGAAGCTCACGGGCGCCGGGCAAAAGACGGGGCATGTCCACCAGCGTGTCCTGCACTCCGATCAGCTCAAGCTCCTCGACGCAACGCCGGAGACCGAGCCCTTCGACGGCGATCCGCTCCACTTCAAGCTGGGCGTCGAGGCCGCGCGTCTCGGGCTTGCCTACGAGTATGACCCGTACTTCTCCCTCTCCATCGCGCGCGTCGATCCGCTGCCCCACCAGCTCGAGGCCGTCTACGACTACTTCCTGAAGCTCCCGCGCATTCGCTTCCTGCTCGCCGACGACCCCGGCGCCGGCAAGACGATCATGGCGGGCCTGCTCCTCAAGGAACTGAAGGTCCGTGGCCTCGTGAAGCGCACACTCATCGTCGCGCCCGCGAACCTTACGTTCCAGTGGCAGCGCGAGCTGAAGGACAAGTTCCGCGAGCAGTTCGACGTGATGCGCGGCGAAGTGCTGCGCACGCAATACGGCCAGAACCCCTGGCAGGAACACAATCAGGTCGTCACCTCGGTCTCGTGGATCTCCCGTGTCGAGGACGCCAAGGAGAGCCTGCTGCGCTCCCAGTGGGACCTTGTCATCGTCGATGAGGCGCACAAGATGAGCGCCTACAGCGCCGACAAGAAGACGCTCGCCTTCCAGATCGGCGAGGCGCTGTCGCAGCGCACCGACCACTTCCTCTTGATGACGGCGACGCCGCACAAGGGTGACCCGGAGAACTTCCGCCTCTTCCTGAGCCTCCTCGACCGCGACGTGTACGGCGACGTGAAGAGCCTCGAAGAGGCGATGCGCCGGCATGAGGCGCCGTTCTACCTACGCCGCTTGAAGGAGGCGCTGGTCGCCTTCCCCGATCCCGAGACCGGCGAGGTGAGAAAGCTCTTCACCAACCGCGACGTGCGCACGACCAGGTTCGAGCTCGATGGCGACGAGTTCGACTTCTATGACGCGCTCACTCGCTACGTCGAAGACCAGTCGATTCTGGCCGCTGCTGCCGAGAACGTGCAGGCGAACATCCTCTCGTTCCAGATGGCGATGCTGCAACGCCGCTTCGCCTCCAGCATCTACGCTGTACGCCGCAGCCTTGAGCGCATGCGCGACAAGCGCCGCAAAATCCTCGACGACCCCGAGCGCCATCGCCAGGAGCAGATCGACCGGAAGCTGCCCGACGACTTCGACGACCTGCCCGAGGATGAGCAGGCGAAGATCATGCAGGGCGCGGAGGAGACGGTCCTCGCCGTCGACCCCATCGCGCTTCGCGAGGAGATCCAACGCCTCGACAAGCTCGTTGAGCAGGCGCGCGCGCTCGAAAAACGCGAGGTCGAGTCGAAGCTCAACAAGCTGAAGCAGGTCCTGAACGAGCAGCAGATCTTCAAGGACCCGAGGATGAAGCTCCTCGTGTTCACCGAGCACAAGGACACGCTCGACTACCTCGCGGGCGACGGCCGCGACGGACGCCCGCTCGGCAAGCTGCGGGAGTGGGGCCTCTCCTGCACGCAGATCCACGGCGGCATGCCGATCGGCGACCGCGACACGTCGAACACGCGCATCTACGCCGAGCGCGAGTTCCGCGAGGACTGCCAGGTGCTCGTCGCTACCGAGGCCGCCGGAGAAGGCATCAACCTCCAGTTCTGTTGGTTGATGATCAACTACGACATTCCGTGGAATCCCGTTCGCCTTGAGCAGCGCATGGGCCGCATCCACCGCTACGGCCAGCAGAAGGACTGCCTCATCTTCAACTTCGCGGCGGTCAACACGCGCGAGGGGCGCGTGCTCGAGAAGCTGCTGATGCGTCTCGCCGAGATCAAAGACGAGCTCGGCACCGACAAGGTGTTCGACGTCGTCGGCGAGATGCTGCCGTCCAACTTGCTCGAGAAGATGTTCCGCGAGATGTATGCGAAGCGGCTCAGTGAGAGCAGCATCGCCGACCGCATCGTGAAGGACATCGACCCGGAGCGCTTCAAGCGCATTACGGGAGCGACGCTCGAGGGGCTCGCGAAGAAGGAGCTGAATCTGTCGGCCCTCGTCGGCAAGTCGGTGGAGGCCAAGGAGCGGCGCCTCGTCCCCGAAGTGGTCGAGGACTTCTTCACCTCGGCGGGTCCCATCGCGGGCGTCCACCCGTCGCCCGTGCGCGGTAGGGACCATGTGTACCGCGTCGGCAAGGTGCCGAAGACGCTCAACGCCATCGGCGAGCGCCTCGAGCCCCGCTTCGGCAAGCTCGGTCGCGAGTACCAGCGCGTCGTGTTCGACAAGCGCCTGCTGGGCGACGACGCGACGCTGGAGTGGGTGACGCCTGGCCACCCGCTCTTCGAGGTGGTGCGGAGCGACGTCGCGGACCGTGTGGGCGACGACCTTCGCAGGGGCGCGGTGCTCTGGGACCTGCACGCGAAGGCGCCGTACCGACTCGACGTCTTCGCCGCGTCCATCAAGGACGGCCGGGGCAACACGCTGCACAAGAAGCTCTTCGTGGTGCGCGCCGATCCCGACGGCACGCTGACGCTGCGCCAACCCACGCTCTTCCTCGACCTCATCCCAGCCGCGAAGGGAACGCACGCACCGAGCCTGTCGGGGCTGCCCGCGCGCGACCTCGTCGAGGTCCACCTCGTCCATCACGCGCTCAACCCGTTTCTCGCCGAGGTTGCTGACCAGCGCACGAAGGAGAACACCATCGTGCGCGAGCACATCGAGATCTCCCTCAACGCGCTCATCGACCGGCAGCAGCTCACTTTCGCCGAACTGGAGGGCCGGCGCATCGAGGGCGCGAACATCCCGGGCCTCGAAGGCAACATCAAGCAGGCCGAGGACCATCTCGACGAGTTGAACGCGCGCCTCGAACGCCGCCGCCAGGAAATCGAGATGGAGCGCCACTGCTCCATCGGCGACGTTCAGCACCTCGGGCGTGCCTGGGTGCTGCCGCATCCCGAGCGCGAGGCGCCGAGCATCGCGCCGATGGTGAGCGACCCAGAGATCGAGAAGATCGCCGTGCAGGTCGCGATGGAACACGAGCGCGCTCGCGGCTGGATCGTCGAGAGCGTCGAGAACGAAAACCGAGGCTATGATCTGCTCTCGAAGCGACCGCACCCGACCGAGCCGGGCGTCTTCGTGCAGGCCCGCTTCATCGAGGTGAAGGGTCGCTCGGGCACCGGCGAGGTCGCGCTCACCGCGAACGAGTACCGGACCGCGCAACGGCTCGGCGAGGACTTCTGGCTCTACGTCGTCTTCGACTGTGCGACCACGCCGAAGCTCAACACAATTCAGAACCCGGCGACGCTCGGATGGGAGCCCGTCGTGAAGGTCGAGCACTACCATGTGCCGGCAAAGGCGATCCTGGAGGCTGCACGTGGCTGACCCGAGAAACACGCTTCAAAAGAAGTTTGAGTCGAACCATCGCCACGCGAACTTTGGCAACGTCATCACGCGGCTTGAGGTGCGTGGCTTCCGACTCCACGCCAACTCGATTCTTGAGTTTCGCAGCCCTGTTACGGCGTTCTGCGGCCCGAACGGAACTGGCAAAACGACCTTGCTCCAGTTGGCTGCGTGCAGCTACCGGCAGGGGAAGGGAGGCTACCAGCTCCGCGACTTCTTCGCGGTTGGACAGCTCGACCCGTCGCCGTTCGCTACGACCGCGCGTCTGAATGTCAGCACGTGGCAGTCCGACGCTAAAGAGCGTGCACTTTCGTTGTCGCGACGCACCAACCGCTGGTCTGATTACAGGAAGCGTGATGAGCGGGAAGTGCTCTTTCTCGGCGCCGCCGAATTCCCGCCCCGTGCTGAGGAGCAGGGGTTCTACTTCCGTCAAGCCGGTCGATTGGTTGTGGGGACCCGGACCCCGTGTGCGGTCGATGTATCGAAGGCGGTAGGTAAGGTTCTCGGCACGCACTATGACCGTGTCGAGCGCGCCGATGTGTCGCTCAAGACTCGGTCGGGCTCAATCCTGGCTGCCGGTCGCGGGCACGTCGTCTATTCCGAAAATCACATGGGTTTCGGCGAATGTCGCGTTCACAACCTGATCGATAGGTTGGAGGCGCAATCTCCGAAGTCACTCATCCTCCTTGAGGAGCCGGAGATTTCGCTGCACCAGTCTGCGCAGTTCCGTTTTGGCGAGTACCTCGTCGACCTCGCGATCAGAAAGGGCCACCAGATCCTTCTCAGTACGCATAGCGAGCACCTGCTTCGTGCGCTGCCTCAGGTGTCACGTATGTTGATTGTGCGAGATGGTGGCACGGGCGTCCGAGTGCTTCCGGGCCTGGCCTCGGCGCAGGTCGCAAGCGTCCTAACTGATGGTCACGACAAGGCTCTGCGGGTTCTCGTCGAAGACGATGTCGCCGCAGCCATTCTCTCCGAGATGCTGGCAAAGGCGGAACCGGAGCTGTTGAAGACCACCGCCATCGTCATTGGCGGCTACCGTGACGACAAGGACCAGAGCGTGGGTGGTGGCAAGGACGCCATCGCGGCTGCGATGCGGACGCTGCGGGAGGCCGGTCTCCGAATCGCCGCAGTACTCGATGCCGACGCCAAAGAGGAGCCGACAAACTTCGTGTTCAAGCTCCCGGGCACGATGCCGCCGGAGAAAGAAGTCTTCGGCAACGCGGCGGTCAAGCAGCTCTGGTCGACCACTTACGGCTTGGACGTGGATTCTTTCCTCGCTGAGCTCGCGGGCGGTGACCACCACGGGTGGTTCGAGCGTTTGGCAGAACGACTCGGCCGTGATCGTGCGTTCCTCGTGGGGGAAGCATGTCGCGCGTACGCCGCGAGCGTCTCGTTCGGTCCCCTCGTTGAACTACTCCGAGAGGCGGCGTCGAAGAAATGAACAACGTATCCTTGTATGGACCGAAGCGGCTGATCGAGGTCGACCTGCCGATCCGCAAGATCTCGGAGCACGCACGGCGCGAGAAGTCGATCCGTCACGGCCACATCTCGACGCTGCATATCTGGTGGGCTCGGCGTCCGCTTGCAGCATGTCGCGCAGTCATCTTGGCGGCACTATGGCCCGATCCTGCGGACCCTAATTGCCCGGCAGAGTTTCTGCGTGAGGCCGCCTCACGAATGAGGTCGCTACGAGACCGTAGAGGCGGTCCGGTCCGCGACTGGAGTGACCCGTCGGAGCTCAGAAGCGCCCTGCTCGACTTCATCGCTGACTTTGCTAACTGGGACCTGTCGAACGAAAAGGACTACCTTGAGACCAGCCAGGCGTTGGTGGAGGTGGCGCACAGGACCCTCGGTGGCCCTGGAGCACGTCCTCTAGTCGTTGATCCGTTTGCTGGAGGTGGAACTATCCCACTCGAAGCACTTCGTGTTGGAGCGGATGCGTTTGCGTCCGACCTCAACCCTGTCGCAGTGCTCATGAACCGGGTCAGCCTGGAATTCATCCCAAAGAACCGCGAGCGTCTCGCCGAGGCAGTACGTAAGTGGGGGCGGTGGGTGAACGAGACGGCGGCCAAGGAACTGGCGTCGCTGTATCCGCCACATCCCGATGGCTCCAAACCGATTGCCTACCTCTGGGCGCGGACCATCAAGTGCGAAGGCCCAGCGTGCGGTGCAGATGTTCCTCTACTCAGGTCCCTCTGGCTCGCTAGGAAGGGGAATCGTTCGGTCGCTATTCGGCTCGTCAAGAGCCGCTTCGGCAATAGCGTTGATCTCGAAGTAGTCGAAGGTGCGCGAGCGGGTGCTGTCGGCAGTGGCACCGTCGCTCGGGGGTCGGCCACGTGCCCTTTGTGTGGTTACACTACCAGAGTTGAACGTGTGCGCCTTCAGTTGCGCGAGCGGCGCGGAGGGACGCAGGACGCTCGGCTCTACTGTACCGTCGTGAAGACTCCTGCCGGCTCAACCGAGTACCGAGCGCCGACTCCAGCCGATATCAGGGCTGTTGAGGAGAGCCGGGAGCGACTTGCCGTTTTGCGACGTTCGGGAGTCGATTTCGGAGCACAGGAACTGCCTCCCGACGGTGCTCTCGGTTTTCGTGTTCAAAAGTACGGCATCACGCGGTGGCGCGAAGTCTTCACCCACCGGCAGATGCTCATGTTGTCCACGTACGCATCAATCATTCGGAAGCTTGAGATCAGCGATGACCCCGATTTAACCATCGCTGGACGGGCCATCCTCGGACTCACGATTTCGAAGATGGCCAACTTCACCAGCAGTCTCTGCGCTTGGCGAAATGTTCGGAGTTGCGTCCGCAACACCTTCGGTTCGCAGACGCTGTCGATGGTCTGGGACTTTGGCGAGATGAATCCGTACGCTGGCAGTGCGGGAGACTTCAGCGAAGGTCTTGACTATCTCGACAGGTTCATAGCTCACACGCTCAGTGGCGTTCGTCATGAGGGGTCGGCGAGGCAGGCCGATGCATCTTCAATTCCGTTGCCCGATGATGCCGCGTCACTCTTTTTCACGGATCCGCCGTACTACGACGCGATTCCTTACGCTCACCTGTCCGGTTACTTCGCGACTTGGTTGGAGGCCATCGGCGTGCTGCCGAACGAGCTTGACGGCGCGACTACGACTGGTCAGGAGTGCATAGTCGACCCAGGACTCGGGAAGAACGCGGCATTCTTTGAGCGCAAGATGGGCGACTGCCTTCGTGATGGCCGTAGGGTCGCGCATCCGCAATCATTGGGCGTCGTGGTGTTCGCGCACAAATCGACCGCAGGTTGGGAGGCGCAACTTCAGGCGATGTTGGACGCTGGATGGGTTGTCACAGCTTCGTGGCCGATCGACACGGAGCGTGCGGGGCGACTTCGTGCCATCGAGTCGGCCGCTCTGGCCTCTTCGGTTCATCTCGTTTGCAGACCACGGGAGGACAAGGACGGTAGCGTTCGAGCGGATGATGTTGGGGATTGGCGGGAGATCCTTCAGGAACTCCCTCGCCGAATTCATGAGTGGCTGCCGCGACTCGCGGAGGAAGGTATTGTTGGCGCCGATGCCATTTTCGCGTGCCTCGGGCCCGCATTGGAGGTGTTCTCGCGATACGCTCGCGTCGAGAAGGTATCGGGTGAGGTAGTTCCGCTTCGCGAATACCTTGAGCACGTCTGGGCAGCAGTTTCCCGCGAGGCGCTGTCAATGATCTTCGACGCTGCCGAGACAGCGGGCCTCGAAGAAGACGCGCGACTCACCGCGATGTGGCTCTGGACGCTCGCAGCGCCCGGAGCCTCATCAGCCGATGCCGACGAGGGACTCAACGAGGAAGAGGACGACTCTGATGACGAGGAGGAGAAGAGCGGTTCCCCATCTTCGTCAGGGTTCGTGCTCGACTTCGATGCTGCACGGAAGATCGCGCAAGGACTGGGAGCCCGACTTGAGGAGCTTTCCCATGTCGTCGAGGTGAAAGGTGACAAGGCTCGTCTGCTAGCCGTTCACGAACGAACGAAGCACCTCTTCGGCAAGGCTGAAGGTGTTCCCAGGGTGAAGAAAGCCGCCAAGAAGAAACAGATGACCCTATTCGGCGAACTTGAGTCGGCCGCCGAGGCACAGGGTTGGGGCGAGGTCGGTGCGCCGAAGGCCGGCACCACGACACTCGATCGCGTTCACCAAGCGATGCTGCTCTTCGGTGCCGGACGCGGCGAAGCGCTGAAGCGGTTCCTTGTCGAGGAAGGCGTCGGCAAGCAGCCCCAGTTCTGGAAGCTCGCGCAGTCGCTCTCCGCTCTCTACCCAAGCGGCACGGACGAGAAGCGGTGGGTCGATGGCGTGCTCGCACGAAAGAAGGGGCTCGGCTTCTGAATGATGGCCGCGACCGAGACATATCCGCGCCGTCTCATCGAAGTCGATCTTCCGATCGCCACGGTGTCCGAGCACGCGCGGGATGGCCGCTCGGTGCATCATGGCCACATCACCGCGATCCACATCTGGTGGGCGCGGAAGCCGCTCCCTTCATGCCGCGCTGCTGCACTCGCAGCTTTGCTCATCGACCCGCTCGACCCCGCGTGCCCGGAGGCATTCAAGACGAGCGCGCGCGATGTACTCGGCCAGCTCTATGGCACGACGCTCAACGGCGACAGCAACGCCCTCCGGCGCGGTCTGCTCCGGCTGGTCTCTGACTTCGCGTCGTGGCAGCGCGCGAACGATCCCGCCTTCCGCGACGCCGCCCGCACATTGGCTTCCTCGGCGCACGCGTCGCTCTTCGACGGTGGCACGTCGTTCCTCGCCGATCCGTTCTGCGGCGGCGGCTCAATTCCGCTTGAGGGGCTGCGCCTTGGGGCGAC
The DNA here is from genome assembly GCF_044360475.1 of Archangium minus. NCBI lineage: Bacteria > Pseudomonadati > Myxococcota > Myxococcia > Myxococcales > Archangiaceae > Archangium > Archangium minus. Next base: position 8,795,695 of record NZ_CP043494.1, on the reverse strand, counting down.
GTCGTACGCCTCCGACCTGAACCCGGTCGCGACGCTCATCAGCAAGGTCACGCTCGAGTACGTGCAGCGCTTCGGCCACCAGCTCTTCGCCGAGGTTGAGCGGTGGGGCGCGCAGATCACCCAGCAGGCCCGCGAGGAACTTCAGCGCTTCTATCCCGTCGTCGCTGGCCAGATGCCCGTCGCGTACATCTCGTTCCGCCGCATCCAGTGCGAGGGACCGAAGTGCGGCGTGGACGTGGTGCTCACGAGCAAGTTCCACCTTTCGCGTCGTGGCGAGCGCTCTATCGGGCTGCGCCTCGCGGGCTGGGACGGTCCCACGCCGCGGTTCGAGATCGCCGAAGGCAACCTACGCTCGTTCCCCGAGCCCACGGTTCGACGGGGTGCCGCGACCTGCATCAAGTGCGGCTACACGATCCCCGTCGAGCGTGTGCGTGAGCAGCTCTCCGCGCGCTCGGGCGGCGCGTCCTCGGCGTTGCTCGTCGCCGTTGCGCTCGGCGGCCCCTCGGGGGAGCGCTCCTTCCGCGCGCCGACCAAGGAAGATCGCGCCGCGCTCGCGGCTGCATCCTACGCCGTGGCCGAGCTGGAGCGAACGCGCAGCGACGAGCTCCCGGGCGAACCCTTGCCGCCCATCGGCACGCTAGGCTTCCGCGTCCAGCGCTACGGCATGGTCCGTTGGCGTGACCTCTTCACGCCGCGCCAGCTCCTGACCCTCACGACGCTCGTGCGCCTCGTGCGCGAAGCGATGCCCGACGACCGCACGCCGAACGGACTCGGCGTTGCGGTGCGCTCGTGCTTGGCGCTCGCCGTCGATCGCCTCTGCGACTACCAGAACACAGGCTGTTCCTGGAACCCGAGCGGCTCGGCGCTCCCGCACCTCTTCACGCGGCAGGCGCTGCCGATCATCTGGGACTACGGCGAGGCGAACCCGCTTGCGTTGTCGTCGGGCTCGTGGGCGGGCGCGGTCGAGCACGTCGTTCGCGGCCTGCGCAACGCGCACGTCGACACGCACGGCGCCGACGTCGGCATGGCCTCGGCGAGCCACCACCCGCTGCCGACCGACTGCGCGCACCTCCTCGTCACCGATCCCCCGTACTACGACGCCATTCCGTATGCGGACCTCTCGGACTTCTTCTACGTCTGGCTGCGCCGCATGCTCGGCGCTGACCACCCGGAGCTGTTCAAGACCGCGCTGGTGCCTCGCGAGGACGAGGCCATCGTCAACCCAATCGCCGGCAAGGACCGCGACTACTATCGGCGCATCATGACCGCCGCGCTCGCTGAGGCGCGACGCGTGACGCGACCCGACGGCATCGGCGTCATCATCTTCGCGCACAAGTCGACGAGCGGCTGGGAGGACCTTCTCGCCGCGATGATCGACGCGGGCTGGATCATCACGGCCTCGTGGCCCATCGACACCGAGAACGCCTCGCGGCTGCACGCGCGTAACTCGGCGGTGCTTGGCTCGTCGATCCACCTCGTGTGTCGCCCGCGCGAGCACCGCGACGGCCGCCTCATCACGGACACCGTCGGCGACTGGCGCGACATCCTCTCGGCTCTCCCGAAGCGCATCACTGAGTGGATGCCCCGACTCGCGCGCGAGGGCATCGTCGGTGCCGACGCCATCTTCGCGTGCATCGGCCCGGCGCTGGAGCTGTTCTCTCGCTATGCCCGCGTTGAGAAGGTCTCCGGCGCCATTGTTCCGCTCGACGAGTACCTCGAGCAGGTCTGGGCCACGGTCTCACGCGAAGCCCTCGCGATGATCTTCAACGAGGCCGAGACCGCCGGTCTCGAAGAGGACGCGCGCATCACGGCGATGTGGCTGTGGACCCTGGCCGGGCCAGGCTCGTCGGCCACGTCAGAGGGGGCTGAGGACGAGCCGATTGACGATGACGGGGGCGGCGACGACGCGCTGGCAGGCTTTAGCCTCGAGTACGACGCCGCCCAGAAGATCGCGCAGGGGCTGGGCGCGCGCCTCGAAGCGCTCGAGCACATCGTCGAGGTGAAGGGCGAGACCGCACGCCTGCTCGCTGTAGCCGAGCGCACGAACCACCTCTTCGGCGGTGCCGACGCGGCGCCTGCCCCCAAGCGTTCGAGCAAGAAGAAGCAGATGACGCTCTTCGCAGAGCTGGACCACGCCGCCGAGGAGCAGGGCTGGAGTGACATCGGCGCTCCCAAAGCAGGCGCGACGACCATCGACCGCGTTCACCAAGCCATGCTCCTCTTCGCCTCCGGGCGCGGTGAAGCTCTCAAGCGCTTCTTGGTGCAGGAGGGCGTCGGGCAGAGCCCGCTCTTCTGGAAGCTCGTGCAGTCGTTCTCGGCCCTCTACCCCAGTGGCTCCGACGAGAAGCGCTGGGTTAATGGTGTCCTCGCACGCAAGAATGGACTTGGGTTCGGATGATCGCACTGGCCACCAAGTGGATGTCGCAGTTCTTCGCGACGCTTGGAGACGACCGGCTCGCCGCCTACGAGCTCCGGGATGCATCCATGCGCTCCGACCTCGCGCGGTGGACCGGGACGCTGACGGGCGTCGTCGTGCGCTCGTTCGAGGCGCTCGGCTGGGCGGCGGCCGGCAAGGGCCATCGCTGCACGGTGCTGCCGGTAAAGCGCAACGAGTACCTCTCGCAGGACGTGATGGCGTTCTTGGCGTCGGGCGCGGGCTGGCGCTTCCCGGTTGCGGTGTGCGAGCTCGAGAACTCGGCCGACGCGGATCTTGTCGCGTACTCGCTCTGGAATGTGCTGTGCGTGCGGTGCGGCCTGCGCATCGTCTTCTGCTACCGACCCGACTCTGCAGACGGTCCCGCGTTCATCGCGTCGCTCGGCAGCGGCGTAGTCGACGCGATGCCCATCGCCGAGCGAGCGGCTCTCGAAGGCGAGACGCTGGTGATCATCGGCTCACGCAACGACGCGGGCACGTTCCCCTACGGGTTCTTTCAGGCGTGGAAGCTCAACTCCAACACGGGGCGTTTCGAGCGCTTCGCGCGGCAGTGAAAGTGAGAAGAACATGGCAATGAAGCCCTGGTACAAGATCGTCACCCCGCGCGAGGATCTCCGCGATGGTAAGCCGCTCGACGCGTCGGAGTTCGCGGTCCACCTCGACCACGTTCGCGATGGGCGCGCGCCGGCCGTGTACCAGAACCCGGCCGAGTTCTTCGAGCGCACGTTCCTCACGAAGAACCTCCGTGAGCTCTCCGCGCAGGTCGTGCGGCGCCTCTCCGGCGTGAAGGTTGAGACGTCGGCCATCTTCAACCTCTCCACGCAGTTCGGCGGCGGTAAGACCCACTCGCTGACCTTGCTCTTCCACCTCGCGCAGAACGGTGACGCGGCGAAGTCGTGGAAGGGCGTAAGCGGCATCCTTCAGGACGCGGGCGTGACTAGCGTGCCGAAGGCCGCGACGGCCATCTTCGTCGGCACCGAGTTCGACTCCATCAGCGGTCGTGGTGGCAACGACGGCACGCCGCTCCGCAAGACGCCGTGGGGCGAGATCGCCTTCCAGCTTGGCGGCGAGGAAGGATTCAAGCTCGTCGAGCAGCACGAGAAGGAGCTGACCGCTCCGGGCGGCGACGTCATCGAGCGCATGCTGCCCAAAGGCAAGCCGACCCTCATCCTGTTCGATGAGCTGATGAACTACGTGAGCCGCAGCCGCAAGAGTGGGCTCGCCGCGCAGCTCTACGCGTTCCTGCACAACCTCTCCGAGGTCGCCCGCGCACGCGACAACGTTGTTCTGGCCGTGTCCATCCCGGCGTCCGAGCTGGAGATGACCGCCGAGGATCAGTCGGACTTCGAGCGCTTCAAGAAGCTCCTCGATCGACTCGGCAAGGCGGTCATCATGTCGGCCGAGGCCGAGACCTCGGAGATCATCCGCCGGCGTCTCTTCGAGTGGCAGGGGCTTCCGAAGGAGGCCATCGCGACGGTCGAGGAGTACGAGGCGTGGCTGCTCGCGAACAAGCAGCAGCTTCCGAGCTGGTTCCCGGTCGAGAACGCGCGCGAGGCGCTGAAGGCGTCGTATCCGTTCCACCCGTCGCTGCTCTCGGTGTTCGAGCGCAAGTGGCAGGGACTCCCGCGCTTCCAGCAGACGCGTGGTGTGCTGCGCCTCCTTGCTCTGTGGGTCTCGAAGGCCTACAGCGAGGGCTACAAAGGCGCGCACAAGGACCCGCTCATCTCGCTCGGAACGGCGCCACTCGAAGATCCGCTGTTCCGCGCGGCGCTCTTCGAGCAGCTCGGCGAGGCCCGCCTTGAGCCCGCCGTTACCACGGATATTGCGGGCAAGGACCACGCGCACGCGTTGCGGCTAGATACGGAGGCGACGCCCGAGCTGAAGAAGGCGCGCCTGCACCGCAAGGTCGCGACCACGATCCTCTTCGAGTCGAACGGCGGCCAGCAGCGGGGGGAGGCAACGCTACCTGAGGTGCGTCTCGCCGTGGCCGAGCCCGCGCTCGACATCGGCAGCGTCGAGCAGTGCCTCGAAGCACTAACCGACAGTTGCTACTTCCTGGCGGCCGAGAAGAACCGCTACCGCTTCAGCTTCCAGCCGAACCTCAACAAGCTCCTCGCCGACCGTCGCGCGAGCGTCAGCACGGCGTCCATCGACGACGTCGTGCGCAAGGAGATCCAGAAGGTCTTCGGCGCGGGCAGCGGCATCGAGCGCGTCTATTTCCCGAAGAAGAGCAACGAGGTTCCCGACCGTCCGGTGCTCTCGCTCGTCGTGCTCGCACCGGAGAACACCGCGCCGGAGCCCGCGACAAAGAACCTCATCACGCAGATGACGACCGAGAGCGGCTCGTCCTCGCGAACCTTCAAGAGCGCGCTCATCTGGGTGGTGCCCGAGGACGCGACGACGCTGCTCGAAGAGGCACGCAAGCTCCTCGCATGGAAGGACATCGACGCTGACGCCGGCGAGCTGAAGCTCGACGAGACTCAGCAGCGCCAGCTCGCAGAGAACACAAAGCGCGCAGAGCGTGACCTCCGCGAAGCCGTGTGGAGGGCGTACAAGAACGTTTTCCTGCTTGCCGAGGACAACTCGCTCCGCAAGATCGATCTCGGGCTTGTTCACTCTAGCGCTGCGAACTCCCTGGTCGAGTTGATCCTCTCGCGCCTCAAGCAGGAGGACATTGTCGTCGAGGGCGTGAGCCCGAACTTCCTCACCCGGTACTGGCCGCCCGCGCTACCCGAGTGGAGCACGAAGTCCGTGCGCGATGCGTTCTACGCGTCGCCCAAGTTCCCGAGGCTGCTGAAGCCGGAGGCCGTGAAGGACACCATCTCGCGCGGCCTCGACGCGGGCACCGTCGCGTACGTCGGCAAGGCGAGCGACGGGAGCTACGAGCCGTTCGTCTACAAGCGCTCCCTCGGCTCCGGCGACATCGAGATCGCCGACGACGTCTACCTGATCGTTCACGAGCGCGCCGAGGAGTACGTGGCGAAGAAGGCCGCGCCCCAACCGCCCACCGGCGCCACACAGCACGTTTCGGGCGGGGCAGCGCCGAATCCCGGCACGCCGAGCCCGACGCCTACGGGCGCGTCCCAGGGCGCTACGCCGACGCCTGCTGGGGCCTCGGAGCCGCCGCCCGGAACCGAGAGCGCCGGCTTCCAGTGGACCGGCGAGATCTCGCCGCAGAAGTGGATGAACTTCTACACGAAGGTCCTCTCGCGCTTCGCCACGGCCGGCGGCCTGAAGCTCACCGTGACGGTCGACGTCGAGCCGCCCGGCGGCACCACGATGTCGAAGATCGAGGAGACGAAGGTGGCCCTGCGTGAGCTGGGGCTGCCTGAGGGTGTCAACCTGAAGCCCCGCGGCAGAGGCCGGGGATGAAGTCATCGTGTGCCAAGGCCGTGTCGTGGTTCCAGCATCTTCATCGCCCTGATGGTGTTTGTGCTCTTGGAGGAGGGGACTTCACTGCGTGATCCAGCACGGCCCCCAAAAGAAAGCGGGCGCCGTGGACGACGCCTGCCTCTTGGTACAAGGGGCTCTCACGTCACCCCAGTGCACTGTGCTCGCAGGGCGGTAGCCGCCGCCTTATGTCGCGAGCCGGATGCGAGCCGTGTCCGCGATGGCCGCCAGAGCCTGGCGCTTCAAACTGGCCGCCTTGCCCATCCAGATGGATTCCAGTCGCATCGCCTCGACGGGCTTGCCCTTTACGGAGCGGGTATTTCTGTGGTGGTCCGTCCACTCGCTGACAGCCTGGAGCGCGCCCCAGGCCGTGCCGCGGATGGAACCTTCGAGGCCCCGGCCGGCGTGGAACAGCTCGATGACCTTGTTACGCCCCTTCATCAGGCGCGGGTGCTCGGCCTCATCCTGGGGCAGCGGCATCACCACGTCGATGACGTTTCGCAGCTGGTGCTCGCTGAAGCGCGTCATGGCGAGGTGGTCGGAGAGCGCCGCGAAGCGCTCGTAGCCCTGCACCATGCGCCGGAAGGCCCGAGCAGCCTGGTCGAGTCGCACCTTTGCACTCGTGGTGTGAAGGATGTGCCACTCAGCTCCGTCCCGCTCCCCGAGTGCGACACCGATGGTGTTCTGACACACCACGCGCGTGGCGACGTTCTTGAGGGTGATCGCCGTGGTGCCGTCGTGTCCGGTGTAGCCGAGCACGTAGCGCTTGATGATGCTCTTGTCCCCGCGAACACGCATCGGCTCGGGGAGCTCCCCCAGGAGCCACCCACGCTCGCCGTGGCGGCCGAGCGTTCCCGCCGTGTGGAAGATGCAACGCACGCCGCCCGCTGCCTCCACGAGCGTGCGGGCCACCTCCGCGAACTGCACCACCTCGTAACCCTTTGAAACGGTAGACAGGTATTCGCCCGAGTCCTCCCGGAAGAGGGCCTTCCTGTCCGGGATGGCCTCCACCATGGGCGGCGAGAAGACGGGCCGCTCCACCGCCGTGTAGAAGCCGGCGGCCTCCACGATGGATTCGTAGTCGGCATTGGCCGGCAGCGGCGTGCCCAGCCCGTGCCATGGCTCCTGGCCCACATAGGCCATTTCTTTGATGTCGTGAGGCATGGTGCTCCTCCTTGTCGATGAGTGAGGACGCGCCTCGAGTCCTCGGAACGCGAGCTGGATGGGCCTGGGTCCCGCTCGTTCGCGGTGCGCTCCTCTGAATGGGTTGGAGGACTGCGGCGGTCGGTTAGCCGACGCCAGCAGGGGGAGTCCCTGCCACCGGCTTATACCGATGCGTGGACTTCCGTTTTGGCGGGTGCGGACCCATGGCTCTATGCATCGTTCACCTGCGCGTCATCGTGCCCGCTCAATTGCCCTCTCCCCGCCGAATTGCTCGACGAACACATGACGGTGACCCGGGGCCCGTCTCGCAGCGAATCGTGCAAGCCTTGAGATTCGGGGCTGGACGCTACCAGAGGAGTAACCCATTTGCTCTGGCTCCTCACGTCACGAAACGCCTTGGCTGCCATTCCTCCCTTGAAACCAGGGCTCTGCCGCTCTGACGGGTTGACTAGGGATTTGAACCTTGGTGGTAGTGCTGGGCTTTCCTTCTGCGATTGGCTGTGTTACCCGTAGCTGCACAATCCAGCTGCAACCCATACACACCGGAGGTGTTGTCATGCCGCGCGTTTCTCCCTCGCGTCGGACGGGGACTCGTCTTGCTTAGACTCCCGCCCGCTTCCCCTTGAGCCTCTTGACACTGCTCTCCCTGGTTCTGCTGTGTCCCCTCGCGTGCGCGAGCAACAGCCCGCCCCAGGCGTATGCCTCCACCCGGGATGCGCTCGCGAACCTGGACGAGTTCGGAGCGCTGCTCACGCGGGCGGGGCTTCCTCCAGAGTTGCTGCCCTCGGGACGCGAGCTGTCCCCGGAGCAGGCCAAGCAGCTCCGGTTGCAGTTCCACCTCTACCCGCTCTACCCGCCCAAGCCCGTGGAGTACGCTCCCTGGCTCGTCGCGGACGTGCTACTGCTCGACATCCCGCTCAAGAGCACCGCCGTTTCCCGGGCTGAACTGGGCCGTCGTATCCAGGAGTTCAAGCCGCTCCTCGCGCTGCGTTCCGACGGCTAGCTCGCCGAGGCACTCACCGGTAGGGCCGAGCGATGCGTAGGTCCGGTGGAGGTGAAGGACAACACCTACCGCGCTAGCGTCTACGAGCTGGGCGCCTTTTACAAGCCCAACGAGAACAACGAGCCGCAACCCGTTTCCGTTGGCGGGCAGCCCGCCGCATCCCATTAGCTGTTTCCTTGCCAAGACTCGTCCATGTCTCGCTCATCTCACGGCCCTGCTGCTCGCATCACCTTCGAGTCCGGTGGCTACCGCTACAGCGTCTTGCGCCACCTCGTCACCCATCCCCAGTACGACACCCTCCTGCTAGCCTCGCGCCAACACGAGGAGGGTGGGCCCGTCAAGCTGGTGGAGCTCAAGCCCGTGGTGTTGGAGGAGGGGAGCGAGGGGCTGGAGCGCGTGCTCGAGGAGGTACGTCTCGCCCGTTTCCTACGGCAGCCCAACATCGCCGCCGTGTACGGCTACGCGGTGCAGAACGAACTCCCCTACATCGTCATGGAGCACCTGCGTGGCTGTTATCTCCTCACCGCCATGGACGCCGCCGTGGCCGTGGGCCGCCGCCTGTCTCCTGCCTTCGCGGCCTACGTCGCCGCCGAGGTGACTGACGCGCTCGATTACGCGCACCGTGCCGTGGACGAAGCGGGCCGCCCTCTCCACCTGGTGCACCGAGCCGTGGGCCCCATGCGTATCCGCCTCGGGCGCAATGGTCGCGTCCAGCTCACCAACTTCGGCGCCGCTTATTCGGAGCTGCTCGGCCGCATCCGCTCGCCGGACGGACTCCTTCGGGGGGACCCGGCCTACATCGCCCCGGAGATTCTCCTGGGCTTCCTCCGGCCCGAGCCGGGGCAGAGGGACTTGCTCACCCCCAGAAACCTCGATGGCCGGGCGGACATCTTCTCTCTGGGTCTGGTGTTGCTGGAGATGCTGGTGGCGAGCTACCCACTCGACCCGCCCGACTCCCTGTGGCGTGACGTGAAGCGCCGCTTCCCGGCTGAAGTCCGCAGCGAGGTGCCCACCTTCATCAAGCTGGAGACACTTGCCGACCGCGTGCTGCACTTCGGCCCGGAGGAGGTGCAACGGGTGGCCGAGGAGGTGCCGACGCCACTGCGGCAGATTGTCTCCAAGGCGCTGCGCCCCAACCCCGATGAGCGCTACCCGTCCGCGGACAAGCTGCGCGACGAGCTACGCGCATACCTTGGCGGACTGCCGCAGCCCTACGGAGCGAAGGAGGCCGAGGAGGAGTTGGCCGAGATTCTCAAGGAAGCCACCGACCTCGACAAGCTGGCCGCCCACGCTGGCGTGGAGCGGGGCGTGCTCCCCGTGCCGCCCGACATCGACACCGACGACTTCCACTGAGACGCACCATGGCCCAGGTACATAAGACACAAGCGAAGCTGGCCCTTCACCTCGGAGCGATGGCACGCGAGGCGCGCACACGCGCGGGGCTGACGCAGGAGGAAGCGGCTGAGCGCATTGGCGTGGCGACGGAGGTGTACGGACGCTTGGAGCGCGGAAACATGCTCCCGAGCCTCCCCACGCTCATGCGGCTGTGCCGCGCGCTGGCCGTGGACGCCAACCCGCTGCTGGGTTTCTCGTCCTCGACGCCTCCCGCCTGGCTCACCCTTGAGGTTCCCGGTGAAGATGAACCGCCCGCGGTGCGCCTCCTTCTTCGCACGGTGCGCAAGCTGAAGCCGCGCCAACTCACCGCGCTCAGCCACGTGGCCCGCGTGCTGCTGCCCTCCTCGGGCGCACGGGCCTCGCACAAGACGAAACGCGCTTCTTGAGGGTATGGCTGATGGATATGGACGCGGCGTTGAAGAAGTACCTCGGGAATGCGGCTCGGACGGCCCGCCTGGAAAAGGGCTTCTCTCAGGCCCAGGTCGCCCAGAGCGCCGAACTGGCCACGGCTGTTTACGGCCGCATCGAGCGCGGTGAGATGATGCCCAGTCTGCCCACGGTGCAGCGGCTGTGCCGAGCGCTGGACGTGGATGCGAATACACTGCTGGGGTTCTCTTCGCCAACGCCGCCCGCATGGTTCACTTCACCGCCTCCGAAGGAGAGGCCGGCTGTCCACGAATTCCTCCGCACGGCACGCCGGATGAAACCTCGCCAACTCAGAGCGCTGCGGGGCGTGGCCCAGGCCATGCTCTCGACGAGCTCAAGCATTTCCCAACAGCCCACGCCCCCGACGCAGCATGCGCGCTGCTGACTACGGCCCACCTGAAGCTGGACCGATGAGGGACCCTCACCATCCGGCATGCGGCATGACGCTCGGAGGACGTTGGTAGATGCGACCCATGGAACTCGAACAGCTACAGCCCGAACAGCTCCAGCAATCCCTGGGAGAAGTGGCCCGAGCGGCTCGCGAGCGGCTGGGGCTCACCCAGGCCCAGGTAGCACGCCAGGCCGGAATCGCCGCCAATGTTTATGGCCGCATTGAACGCGGCGGAATGATGCCAGCCGTCCCAACTCTTCGGAAACTTGCGCGCACCCTCGGCATCTCCGCGGACGCGCTGCTCGCGTTGAGCCCCGCCGATGTGGCCGCCTCCGTCGATGCACCCGCCCCCGAGGGCAACCTGTCGCCGGAGCTGCTGCAACTCGTGAGCATGCTGCGCGGGTGGAGCCCCGCGAAGGTGAAGCGGCTGATTCGTGCGTTGAAGGTGTTGGAGAACGCGACCGACGACGAGTGAGCAGACGCAACGAGATTGGGCTGGAGCCAGGGGCTGAGCTGCACCCGGACTTTGGAGGGGTTCTGGTGTGCGCCGCCCTGGCTCTGGCCTGCTGTACGTGAGGCAGCGCCTGTGCTCCGCGCGGACACGGGCACGCGCCAGGTGCGATCCGAGAAGCGCAACCTGAGAGCCGAGTCGTGCTAGTGGAGTGTCCGCGAAGTTTTTGGACATAGTCGCGGGGGGCTGAATAACTCCGGTGGATGAGGAGACGCCCCCCACGACTCATCCACCTCTCGCCCGAAGAGGTGACGTACCTCGAGCAACTGGTGCGAGACGGACGTACCGAGCAACGCATCGCCCGGCGGGCGCGCATCCTGCTGGAGATGGCTGACCCAGCCACCATCGTCTCGGAGTTGGCCGACCGACTCGGCCAGGACCGCAGGACCATCTGGGCACTGTGTCGTCGCTTCGAAGCTCTCGGCGTGGATGTAGTGAAGGACTCCTACCGCCCCGGGCGACCGCGGGAGCTTTCCCCCCCTCCAGCGAGTCGAGGTAGAGCGCCTGGCGTGCAGTGAGCCGGCTGGAGTAGGGCTGCACATGACCCACTGGTCCACGCGTAGTCTGGCGCGTGCTGCTCGCCTGAAGGGTATCGCCCCCGCCATTTCACACTCCACGGTAGCTGTCATCCTTCGGGATGCCGCCCTGCAACCGCATCGCTCCCGGTACTGGAAGACACCGACTCCTGATGACGCCTTCCGCCACCAGGCCGCGCAGATTCTCTGGTGTTACGAGCAGGCCCAGAGGCTGGCCGCACGAGGTGAGGTGGTTTTGTGCCTGGACGAGAAGCCCAACATCCAGGTGCTGGAGCGTAACCATCCCTCGCGCTCGACGAGGCCTGGGCTCATCGAGAAACAAGAGTTCGAGTACACACGGCACGGCACGGTGAACTTCCTGGTGAAGTTGGTGGTGCATACCGGCCAGATGCGGGGCTGGTGCCTGGAGCGCAACGACGGCGCTTGCCTGCGAGCAGTGCTCCCCCAACTGCTTGGGGACCACAGCGACGCGCACCGCATCCACCTCATCTGGGATGGAGGTTCCAGCCACGTCGCCCGGGAGACTCTCGACTTCCTGTACAGCAACTACCCTCATGTCCGGGTGCTCTTCACGCCCGCTCACGCCTCCTGGCTCAACCAAGCCGAATTGCTGCTGCGCGCCTTCGCAGCGCACTACCTGCAGCGGGGAAGCTGGGCCAACCGTGACGAGCTCATCGAGCACCTCGACGCCAGCTGGCCCGAATACAACCGCCTCTACGCCCACCCGTTCACCTGGTCGTGGACTCGCTCCAAGATGCACGAGTGGGTGGATCGCCGCCTCTTGTGACTATGTCCAAAAACTTCGCGGACACTCCACTAGCCTCCAACTCCGGAGGTCGACTCATTCCATGCAACTCCCGCCGTTCAAGCAGCCCGAGTCCGGGGACATTGTTGGTGACTACCGCCTCACGTCGAGGCTGGGCGATGGCGGACAGGGGCTCGTCTTCAAGGCCGAGCGCGCGGGCCGCTTCTTCGTCATCAAGTTCTTCCGCGCCCGCGAGCTGGACGCATGGGGCCTCATGGAGGTGTCCATCCTCCAGAAGTTCAAGCACCCCAACATCGTCCGCGTCCGTGGCTACGACCGCTGGCCGGATCCGGACCACGGTTACTTCTACATCGTCATGGAATGGGTGGACGGCCTGACGCTGGAGCAGTACGCCCTCACGGAAAACCCGTGTGCCCGCCGGTGCGCGGGCCTCATGCTGACACTGGCCCGCACCCTCGGGGCGGTGCATCGCAAGAATGTCCTTCACCGTGACATCAAGCGCGACAACATCATCATTCGCTCGCGCAACGCGGAGCCCGTGCTGGTGGACTTCGGCATAGGCGCCGTGGCCGACGCCACCCCGGTGCCCGGCTCCAGCGTGCTTCCACCCGGAACGCAGGAGTACGTGAGCCCCGAGGCGTGGCGCTTCCTCGGGGAGCACGCGGGCGATCCGGTGAACTACAAGTCCCAGGTGTCCGACGAGCTGTGGGCCCTGGGCGTCACCTTCTACTGGCTCCTCACCAACCGGCTGCCCTTTGGCACCCGGCGCAACCCTCTCATGGTGAAGGCGATTCTCAGCACGACTCCTCCGGCTCCGCACGAGTTCAATCCTCGGGTGCCCAAGGCTCTGTCCGACGTGTGCATGCGCATGTTGGAGAAGGAGCCCGCCGTGCGCTTCCCGGACATGGCGGCGCTGTGCGCGGCGCTCGAGTCGGCGTTGGCCGCGGCCCAGGGCGATGCGAGCTGGGACGTGCCACTGGGCAACCCGGACGCGCCAGAAGAGGCGATGGCGGACGAGATTCCAGCGCAGGTGCCCTGGGACGAGGAGGAGCTCGTGGTGCGCAGGTGCTTCGCACCGCCGCGACGCGGACAGAATGCGTGCACCGGACCATGTGGAACACCGATTCCGGGGCAAGTGGAACACTGATTCCGGAGCATGTGGAACGCCCATTCCGGCCATGTGGAACACCGATTCCGGGGCAAGTGGAACGCACTCTGGAAGTAGGTGGCAGGATGGGAAACCCAGTGGAGCGTTGACGGTGCTGGACGAGCCGCCGCCTCTGACCTCCCCTCAAGGAGGTGTTGATGGCGGCAGAGAGGCTGTCCATGCGCAAGCTGAGAGAGTTGTTGAGGCAGAGGTTGGAGCTGAAGCTGTCGGTGCGGGAGATTGCCCGGAGCCTGGGAATCGGCGTGGGCACGGTCAACCGCTACCTGTACCGGGCGCAGGCGGCGAAGCTGACGAGCTGGCCGCTGCCGCCGGAACTGGACAACGACACCGCCCTCACGGCGCTGCTGTTCGCGGATGAGGGCAAGGTGGTGGCGAGCCGGCCCGAGCCGGACTGGGCGCATGTGCACGCGGAACTCAGGCGCAAGGGCGTCACCAAGTTACTGTTGTGGCAGGAGTACCGGGAGGAGCACCCGGAGGGCTACCAGTACAGCCAGTTCTGCGAGCGCTACGCGCGATGGGCCAAGAGCGTGAGCGTCACCATGCGCCAGGAGCACCGGGCCGGGGAAAAGTGCTTCATGGACTTCAGCGGCGATGGGCTGCAAGTCCACGACGCGGTGAGCGGCGAGGTGCGGGTGGCGAAGCTGTACGTGGCGGTGCTGGGGGCGAGCAACTACACGTACGTGGAGCCCGTCTTCAGCGAGGACGTGGGCACGTGGGTGGGGTGCAACCAGAGGGCGTTCGCGTACTTCGGAGGGGTGCCGGAGATGGCGGTGCCCGACAACCTGAAGGCGGCAGTGACGCGAGCCAACCGGTACGAGCCGGACATCAACCCCAGCTACGCGGACATGGCGCGGCACTACGGCTTCGCGGTGGTGCCGGCGAGGCCGCGCAAGCCGCGGGACAAGGCGAAGGCGGAGAACGGGGTGCTGCTGGCCGAGAGGTGGATTCTGGCGGCGCTGCGCAACCGGCGCTTCGCCTCGCTGGGTGAGGTGCGCGAGGCGGTGGCGGAGCTGCTGGAGAAGTTGAACACGAGGCCCATGCGTAAGCTGGGCAAGAGCCGCCGGCAACTCTTCGAGGAGGTGGAGAGGGCGGCCCTCAAACCGCTGCCGGACAAGCCCTACGAGCTGGCGCACTGGAAGAAGGCGCGCGTCAACGTGGACTACCACGTGGAGCTGGAGGGGCACTGCTACAGCGTGCCGTACGGGCTGGTGGGGCAGCAGGTGGAGGTGCGCTACACGCCCTCGTGCGTGGAGGTGTTGCTGGGCGGCCGGCGCGTGGCCAGCCACGTGCGCAGCCAGCAGCGCGGAGGCTTCACCACGCTGGCCGAACACATGCCCAAGAGTCACCGCGCACATGCGGAGTGGACGCCGAGCCGGATTCTCTCGTGGGCCTCCACGCTGGGCCCCAGCACGGCGGCGCTGGTGGAGGAGCTGATGAAGCGCCGGCCCCACCCCGAGCAGGGCTTCCGCTCGGCCCTGGGCGTCATCCGTCTGGCTGAGCGCCACGGGCCACAACGCGTGGAGAAGGCGTGCGCCAGGGCCGTGCGCCACCGCGCCTACAGTTACAAGTCCGTGGCCGCCATCCTCCAGCACCACCTCGAGGAGATGGAGTCGGCACCCGAGGACAAAGGCCCGCTGCCCGCGCACGAGAACGTGCGCGGCGCCGACTACTACCACTGACACTTCCCGCGCCCGGCCACGGTGCGCGGACAGAGCTCCGCGGTGCCAGCCTTCGCGGCCCGGTGCCTCGGAGTACGCCTGCGCGCGCCCTTCGGGCGCGCTCCGGCGCGGCAACACCCAACAACCCCAACGAGGAGAAGAGACGATGCTGGTGGAACAGACGCTGGAGAAGCTCAACGCGATGAAGTTGTACGGCATGGCCCACTACCTACGCACCTGGACGGAGCGGACAGCCGACAAGGAGGTGGGCCCGACGGACCTGGTGGGCCTGCTGGTGGATGCCGAGTGGGTGCACCGGGAGAACAAGAAGCTCACCTCGCGCCTGCGCACCGCGCGGCTGCGCCAGACGGCGTGCCTGGAGGACATCGACTACGGCCTGGCGCGGGGCTGACCAAGGCCCAGGTGCTGGAGCTGTCCACCTCACGCTGGGTGGCGCAGGCGCAGAACGTGCTGGTGACGGGCCCCACCGGCGTGGGCAAGAGCTTCCTGGCGTGCGCGCTGGGACAGAGGGCGTGCCGCGACGGTTACGGCGTGGTGTACCGCCGCGCCTCGCGTCTCTTCGACGAGCTGGCGCAGGCTCGTGCCGACGGCACCTACCCGCACCTGCTGCGCAGGCTCGCCAAGGCCCAGGTGCTGATTCTCGACGACTTCGGCCTGGAGCCCCTGGGCGCCAGCGAGCGCAAGGAACTGCTGGAAGTGTTGGAGGACAGGTATGGCTCCGGTGCCACCGTGGTGACCTCCCAGCTTGATACGAAGGACTGGCACGCGGTGATTGGCGACGCCACCGTGGCCGATGCCATCCTCGACCGGCTGGTGCACAACGCCCATCGCCTCAAGCTCACCGGCGACTCGGTGCGCGACCCGGAAAGGAATTTGACCCGGTCCAAGAAGGGGCGAAGTGAACCCCGGCCAGCGTCGCTGACGCTCCGACTGTTCCACATGGCCGGAACGGGTGTTCCACTTCGCCCGGAATGGGTGTTCCACTTCGCCGGAATACGCAGACAGAAGAAGCAGGGCGACGAGGAGCGCTGTCCCCCTGTTGTTGGCCCGCCTGTGCTGCCCGCAGCGCCTCCAAGCCCCGCGCCGGTGGCCGAGGCCCTGGCGGCGCGCATTGCGGCCATATTTCCCGCCCATGCCTGGGAAGGCGTGCCGTTCCCCGAGGAGGAGGTGCCGGCTCCGCCGTTGCCGGCGGTGCAGGGCTCCGTGGCTCCCGCGCCGGCTGTCGTCGCCTCCCAGGTGGAGGATGCAGGACCCACGCGCGAGGCCGCTCCGAGGCGAGGGTTATTGAGGCTCGCAGTCTCGCGGGCCTTCCCCACCTTCGTGGGCAGTCTGCCCGTGCGCGCCGTGGCCTTGGACGGCCTACGCCGGGCGGCGTTGGTGCTGGTGTTGATGGCAGTGGCGGCTGCGGCCAGCGCGGGGGCGGTTCTTGCCGCCTCTCCCTCCTCTCAGGCTGGTGGCATGGCGCAGCGCCACGTTGCACCAGAACCTCCTACGTCTTCCAGCAACAAGCCGACTTTCTACGCCTACCTTGCTCGGGAATTGGCGGTTTCGCGGGACTCGCCACAAGCTGGCGGGAGCGCGGTGCTGTTTTTGCCTCCCACCCCCGCGCCCGTCTTCACCACCGCCATGCTTAGCAAGGAAGACCTCAGCGTGAATACCCCCGAGAAGCCCCAGCCCCAGGCCAGGCGTGCTCGATTCGCGGAGAAGTGCGTCACCGCGGCCTGCTGTGCCGTGCTCGGCGGCTGCACTGGTGCCCCCGTGCGCCCCACGCCCAAGCCCGCGGACTGCCCCTCCAAGGCCGTGGAGACCATGGAGCGGAAACTGGACATTGACGTGTGGGACAGCTCCACGGCGGCGCTCCCCGTCATTGGCGGGCCGCAATACACCCCCGTGCGCGAGGGCTTCACCTCCATTGCGCTGACGCGTCGGTTTGGGACTCTGCCCGTCGGCACGGTGCTCTCCGGAAATCTTCTCTTCGGCGAGGATCGTGTCTACGGGCGCTTCACCCAGGCCCGCACGCCCGATGGGGACACGTACCCCGTGTGCATCCAGTTCGTGAGGGATGGCAAGCCTGGCCTCCCCATGGAGTCCAGCAGTGCCAAGGAGGTAAAGGTGGGCTCCCACTTCTCCGTGATAGCCGTCGAGCAATTCCAGTAGTGCGCCTGGACGCTCGACGAGCAGAGGGCTGCGCCTACGGGCGGGGGGGCGGGCGAGGTGTGGTAGAGGCGGAGGACGCCGGGTTTCACCCCGCGCCCCCTGGAGGTTGATGTCCCGTGCCCCTCGCGTCCTCCGCTGGCCTTCTGGCCATGGCCCTGCTCGCCGTCCCCCCTGATGCCGAACTCGCTCCCCGTGCCTTCTGCGCGGCGGGAGACCTGCGTGTCGAGCTCGGTGCGGACGCCACCAAGGTGCCGGTGTTGTGCATCCACCCCGAGATGTCCACCAACCTCTTCTTCGACGCGAAGCTGGCGCGCGTGGAACTGGAGGGACGCGAGCGATTCCGGCGGGTACTCGAGGGCGACGATGGGCTCACGCTCGTTCCGTCGGAGGAAATGCACGACGCGGAGCCCGTGCACCTCACCATCTACTTCCGGGATGGAGCAGCCCCGGCGAGCGCCAACTTCCTTCTCGTGATGCACCCGGCGCTCGCCGCCCGGCAGGTGGATGTCATCCGTCTCACGCGCCCAGTGGCGTTCTACAAGCAGGCGGCACGGGAGGCGGAGGACAGGGCTCGCCAGTGCGACGAAGACAAGGTGCGGATGCGGGCAGAGTACGGCGGGCCCGGGGGGCTCCGGGGTTTGCGCCTCGCGGGCCTCATGGACGAGCAGACTGCGGTTGCCGTCAAGGAAATCACTGACCTGATCAAAAGGAAGCCCCGCAGCGCGCTGGATGTGCAGAACGCCTGGTCCTACCGCGCGAAGGGCCGGGTCATGGCCGAGTTGCAGCTCGTCAACCCGGGCCCGAAGCCGTGGACGCCGGTGGAAGCCGTGCTGCGGGGACCCAATGGCGAGGAACTGAAACCACTCCCCCTCTGGAAGCCCGAGCCCATTCTCCTGGGTCCGGACGGTGGCCTCGTGATGGTGGAAGTGGAGGCGACCAAGAAGCAGGCCCAGGGCGCCTACACCCTGACGCTGTGGGACGCCGACAGGCGCGCCGTTACTCTGGAGAACGTGACGTTCCCCCAGTAGGTGCCGCCCACCGCGACGGCTTGACCCGACCGAGCTTCTGCCTGGGCAGCTTCTCAATAGCGCCCCAACGCTCGTCCACAACGGACGCTCGGCGCCGTCGTCCGCGCTCGCGTGCCGTCGTCTACGCTCAGTCTTGCATGCGCTTGGCGGCTTCTTCTGCGGACATCGGCGGTTGCGCCGCACCGAAAAAGAACGTCAAGTCATATGCTGTTCCAGCGAGTTCTCCTTCAATGTGAACATGATCTACATCGGCCATGCCATCGCGATAGGCGCGCAAGAGCACTGTTTGTAGGTACTCCGCTTGGGTTCGAGACAGATCGAACCGCAGTTTGTTTGTTCCGCCGCGAGAGACGGCGCTCCGCTTTACGCGCTTGTCTGCCAGTAATGACAGAAGCAGAGTCCCACCATTGGGAGAACGCACCGTCAGGGATTCAGCAAGTCCCTGGAGGAGGAGCGAGATCTCGAGCGTCCAGACCCCGAAGCGCTCCTGCATGATCTCCACAACGGCTTCTCTCTGTCCGAAGATGATCTCGTCATCAGAAGCAAGAAAACGGTTCATTTTCTATCCCGCTACCATCTCAAGTGCCAGTTCTCCAGAACCTCACCCGTCTTGGGGTCCAGGCGTTCGACGTGGACGTGTGGTGTATCACCCGGCCTGTGTCCCTGGAGATCTTCCGGCTTGGCTCGATACTGCCACTTTCCATCTCGGCTCCGGAGCTTTCCAGGCTCGAGCTCAACTGGATCTTTCCCGATCTTCTGTCTCGCCAAGGCCCTCGCTTCCCGCTCTGATGAGAACTTGGCTGAGTGGTTCTGCGTTCGAGCTGACGCATAGTCCTGCGGGTAGTCTCTAGCAGATGAGCGTGCTTCATCTGTCCCCGTGCTGGCCCGCTGGAGGATGATTGCTGCTCCCGGCCCGCCGCTCAGCACCGTGGCCATCTTGCCAACGGGCACTACCACGCGTTCTACCACCAGCAAGCCCTCGGCCGAGAGGGACAGCACCGGCACGGTGGCCTCCAGCCCGCCCAACGCCCGCGTCAACGTGCTGGTGGTGCCCCCGGCTGTGCCAAAGGCGAGAATGAGGTTGGTCGTCAGCTTGGAGACCGCCTTCACCTGCTCGCCCCGAGTCATGTACCGGAAGCGCTCGAGGTACTCGGGCGAGGAGGCGATGAGGGCCACGATTCCCGCGGGGAGGTGTTGCAGCGCCGCGATGCTGTCCAGCGGGCGCGTGAGCAGTTGGCCCATGGCATGGTACAGATCGACGAAAGCTTCCTCCGCGCCATCCAGCGAGCGGCCGATGTAGTCGGCGTCGTCGTACACCTCGGCCAGCCCGGGCCCAGCCATGACGGGACGCAGTTGCGCGTCCGCCAGCCGGAAGACCCACCCATCGACGGTGTAGAAGCGGCCCAGCTCGAAGGAGCCAGCGCGGAATGCTTCCTCCTTCCACTCCACCGGGCCCACCTTCTGTTGCGTGCGTCCGCTGAGTGTCCAGGCGAGGTAGCCGTCCGGTCGCAGCACGGCCACGCTCCTGAAGCGCTCCACCCGGCGCAGCAGCTCCTCGCGGGAGACCTCCCCACCCTCCAGCACCTCTCGCAGCAGGTGGCAGGCGGCCATGCGCGGCGGGAACGAACCCAGTGTCACGGGCTTGTTCAGCAGCACCATCAGCACCCGGGCCGCCTCCTGGGGCGTAAGGGGAACTCCTCGCGGCGGCTCGTCGTTGGCGTTGTCGAGGCCCGCGAGCAGCAGCAGGTACTCGAAGGCGTCCGCCTGCCTGGCACCGCTAGCCACTGCGCGCACGGCCATTTCAGCCGGGCTCACCATGGCCACCTCCGTGCCCTGTACGCGCTCACCCCGTCGGCGGAGCAGCCTCGCTGGTGCATTCGAACCCGTGGCCGCGTGCTGGGCGTCATCACGCACCTCGCCCGCCAACCCGGGGGAGGCACGCGGGTTGCGATCCAGGAGCGCACTGCGTCCCGCAGGTGGCGTCACCGTGATGCAGCCGGTGGACAGCACGACGGCCCCGAGAACCAGGGCCACCCACTTCCGCGCCAGCTCAGCGGGCATGGTCCACCCCCAGGCCCAGGGACGCGAAGGCGCCCGGGTGCAGCGCCCCGTCCGGCGCCGGGAACAGCAACGTGCCGCCCTGGCCCACCGCGTACAGCCACCCGCCAAAGCGCCAACGCACCTCGCCCGAATACAGGTAGTTCGCCCCCGGCCTGCCCACCCCGATGGCGAGCGCGCTGACGGCCACCTCCACGCGCCGCTCGGCGAGCTGCGCCGCGAGCCGCCCGTCCACGTCCACGCGTCCCCAGGTAAACGCCTCCACCGCCAGGGAGAGGTGCAGGTGTCGTTGCCGCAACCCGCCAAGTCGCACCGCATCCCACCCCACCACCGCCTCGCCGTACACCGAGAAGCCTTCGGGAAAGGGCGCCTCCACGACTGGCAATCCGGAAGGGCCCGCCGCGCGGAAGCGCGCCAGCTCGTAGTCCGGGCCGAAGAGGCCCTGGCGAAAGCCTCCATGCTGCCCTCGCACCTCGAGCCTCAGCCGTGCGTCCAACGTGGCCGTCACCGCATCCGCACCCACGCCGGCCACCGCGCCCCAGGCCCCGCCCACGCCCGGACGCCCACCCCAGCCCGCCAGCACATGCATCTCGTAGCCCGGGCGCACCACCAGCACCGCCGTTCCATCCAGGTGCGCCAGCGTCACCTGGGGAGAGTGGCCTCCGGCTCGCCCCCAGTCGTGCACCGCGGACAGCGCCAGCGTGTAGCGCCCCGGCTGCTCCTGCGGGCCCGTGAAGAGGTGTGCCAGGTCGAGCGCCACCTCCGCGCCCATGAGGCGCGCGCCCAGCACGTCCGAGGAAAACGCCTCCGCGTAGAGGGGCCCCAGCGTGCCGGTGAGAAAGGCTCCAGCCGGGTGGTAGTCCGGATTGGTGCGGTTGGAGTACCGCCGTACCAGGTGCCCGGAAAGGAGGTTGTAGCTGTCGAGGGCGCCCGCCCACAGCCCCACCGGGGAGGCATCCGAGCCCAGCTTGAGGGCACGTACCACCTGGCCCCAATCCGAGAGGCTGTCCCAGTCCTCGCGGCGCACCAACCCGGCGCCCGGAGTTCCGCCACCCAGCCGCAGCCGCACCGGAGCGCCCAGGTTGACGCCGAGCTCCTCGCCGCCGTCCAGCACCAGCATGGGGGTCAGTTGGGCATAGCGTTCCACTCCACCCGTCCCGCCACCCGGCAGCAGCGCAAACCCGGTGGCCTCCAGGCGCGCCAGGTAGTGCAGGCGTCTGGTCGAGGATGCTGGGAGCGGTGGCTTCATTGCCCCAGCAGGCGGGTTATCGGGCCCTTCCGCCTGAGAGAGGAGCAGTAGCACCAGCAGCGTGGACGTCATCAGCGCCTCCGATGGATGACGCCCATTCTATCGGGCGGCCCTGACAAATCCGGACAGACTGGACAGCGCGGGCAAAAGGCGCCTCGTGTCGTAGGGTCCGTAACCCAACCGCAAGGGTCACCTGGAGCAGCTCGATGAGCCCTCCCGGTGCAGAAGGCGAGCGCATGCCCCTCGCGCTTTCTGGCCTTTCCGCAGCCCCGGCCCGGAGGCGTGCTGACACTCCGAGCAGCCACTGACCTCGCGCGAGAGCACCTCGGGGCCAAAAAAGGCCGGGGGGCTCGTGGGCCACGACCGGCATGCAACTGCGAGAGGGCAGGGGCGTGCGTCAGGGCGCACGCGTCTCGGGCGCGGTGCTCCCGTTGTTGCCCTTGCGCCTGTTGTTGGAGGTGGGCTTCTTGGCCGTCTCCTCCTGCCGGCGCGGGGTCTCGGCGGCGGTGCGCTGGCGCCCAGGCACGGCGAAGACCTCGCCCTTGTCCTTGCCGTGGAGGAATTGCTCCACCGCGTCCTGCCTTCGTGCCAGGTCCGCCACGGCCTCACGAAGCTCCCGCGTCTCGCGCCGTTGCGCGTCCAGCTCGCCCTGGAAGTTCTCCGCCATGGAGCCGAGCTCCTCGTGAACGTCCTTGATCAGCCCTTTGAATTCGGTCACTGCGGTGGTGTTCAGGGCGAGCTTGTCCAGCAGCTCCGCGTGCTTCTTGTCGGCCGTCTCGAGCACTCTCGTCGGGCCCTGGGGGCGCTCCTGGTTGCGCTCGTCGGACTCATCCGCGAGCCAGCGGCTGATCCGCTCGCGGTTGACGTAGCCCGCGACGCCCAAGGTGGTTGCAGCCGCGGCGGCGATCTTGCCGAGGTTGTTGGCGATGATGGGGAGGAAGACCATGAGGACTCCGGGTGTGGCCGGGAAGAATTTCCCGAGCTCAAGATCTGATACCCAGTGGTGCCCTCGGATTTCGGATCCTGGGAGGGTAGGGCGGCTGGCGTCCGTTCTTTCATCGGCGCCGCCCTCGTCGCTGCCCCGGCGGGCTCGCCACCAGCGAACTCCCGTTGTACTTCTCGAACATGTGTGGGCTGAGCGGGCCCCGAGGAGGATGCATGCCGATCACGCGAGAGGAACTGCTTCGAGTCGTGCAGGAGGCCGGTCTCGTCATCAAGCACCTGGGGTCGTGGTCGCGGTGCATGGACCCGGCGCATCGGCGCGACACACACCGACGGCTGTACATCGCGCACGCTTGCAATGCGGATGGGCACCCCAAGGTCGACCTCAGCCGCTTCTCGCTCCAGCATCCGGCGGTCCTCCAGCGCAACCCGGAAAAAGCGAAGGACCACAAGGGAAGGGTGATGGGGGCGCTCGACTTCGAACGGCCCGACAATGAAGTGTGGGATGCTGTCCGACAGGCCCTCCGGGCCATCCGCGAGCAGCCGGCGCTATTCCCCGGACTCATAAGGGACGAACCGTAAAGGGCCGCATCCATCAGGGCGGGACGCGAAAGCCTCTGCGGTACACAGGGGCGTCACCATGTGCCGTCAATGTGCCGTGCCGGCGCGGATTCAGGGGGGATGAGGTGGCACGAGGTGGGACAGGGCGGGATGACGAACTCGAGTAAAATCAAGGGGATGGCGGTTAAAGGCGCGTCCTGCTTGAGGTTTTCCATCCCCCCGTGTTGGGTTCGAATCCCGCCCTGGGCACTCCGAAAGAGCCTCCGAGTCCAAGTGACTCGGGGGCTTTTTCATTTGCCGTTCTGGGTTGTAGCTCGACTGTAGCTACTGGGCCTCGTCCGATGGCAGTGCGCATCCGGCCGGCGGCGTCGACGGATGCCGGAGATCCACCTTCAGCTTCGCCACTTCCGTGCAGAGGGACTCCCAGAGGAGCGTCGTGTAGAGGAGCACGATTCGGCCTGTGCGTGACCCAGTCGAGCTTGTCCCGGTTCGCCCCGTCCGCCAGTGCCAGGCTGATGAAGGTGCGGCAGGTGTCGTGGACCTGCCGGCCTCGCATGCCAAGCAGCCCGAGGTCCTCCAGTAGCTGCGCGTGGACGACGACGGGTCGCGCCGGTGCTCTCCACGCCAGGAGGGCACGACCAGGTCGTCAGCCGTGGACGATCGCCCCTGCTTGCGCTGCCATCCCTCCTGGCGCCATGCCTCAAAGACGCAGGCGAGTACGGGGTCGACCGGCACCTCGCGGGGCGCTCCGTCTTCATTCCCTTCTCGCGCCGCTGCTTGCGGTGGAAGGCCCTGGACACCCGAGCGGCCGGGCCGAGGCGTCCCATGCGTTCCACCGCAGGACTACCGCCTCGCCGATGCGCATGCCGGTGAGGAAAAGGAATGCGGTAGAGGACGCGCCGGTCCTCCGGAAGACGCGCATCCGAGAGCAGTGCCTCCACCTCCTCGCGGGTGAAGACTGCGGTGGAGCGCCACTCCGGATCCTTGTCCACCTTCGGGGAGGTCCCCCTTCTTGAGGACGCACGGGTTGCTCTCGATGAGCTCGTCAGCGAGGGCATTCTCGAACATCCGGTGCAGTAAGCCGTACACGTGCCGCACCGTGCGGGGCGCAAGCTGCTTCTTCGTCGGTCCGATGCTCGTGCGGAGCTTGCGGATGAGGTCTCGGACATGGCGCGTGCGCACATCGGTCAGCGGGAGATGACCAAGGTTCTCGGTATGGCGTGGCGCTCGAGGCGGGTGCGGTCGTCCCAGGCGCTGCTTAGGCCCCGCTCTTCCCGCTCGCGGACCCAGCGCTCGAAGTAGCGGCGGACGGTGAGACCCTCGAGCTGCGCCGCCTCGTGGGTGAGGCTCGCGGCCACCTTCCGCTCGACGATGCGGAGCAGCTCGCGCGCCTCGTCCTCGCGGGTGAGGCCGGTCGACTCCTGGACGCGCGTGCCGCTGCTGTCCCGGTAGGCCATCCAGTACGTCTTGCCACGCAGGTACACGGTCCCCATCAGGGACGCTCCTTTCTTACGGGTGGTGTTTGGGTGGAGGCGTCAGAGGCGCGCCGCGCGAGGCGGCGGGTGGCTCCCTCTTCGAGGGGAAGCGCGGTGTCGGCCGGGGAAGGGCCGCGCTCCAGGCAGCTGAGGAGCTGGTCCTTGCGGATGCTCCACAGCCGTCCAGTTCGGAGGCAGGGGAGGTGCCCGCTCTGGACCCATGCTCGCACCGTGGTCGCGCTCACCTGATCGAGGGAGGCCGCGTCCTTGACGGTGAGGAATTCGGTATCCGGCTGGACAGCACCACGCGCCTCCGCGGGAGCGGCGCGTACCTCCTCGCGCACCGCCCGGTGGACCTCGTCACGAGACTACCGCCTCACGTCGAGGCTGGGCGATGGCGGACAGGGGCTCGTCTTCAAGGCCGAGCGCGCGGGCCGCTTCTTCGTCATCAAGTTCTTCCAAGCCCGCGAGCTGGATGCATGGGGCCTCATGGAGGTGTCCAGCCTCCAGAAGTTCAAGCACCCCAACATTGTCCGCGTCCGTGGCTACGACCGTTGGCCGGATCCGGACCACGGCTACTTCTATATCGTCATGGAGTGGGTAGACGGCCTGACGCTGGAGCAGTACGCCCTCCTCTCCCTCTCTGGAAACCCGAGCCCATTCTCCCTGGCCCAGCCGGAGGTCTCGTGATGGTGGGAAGTCAAGGCGACCAAGAAACAGGCCCAGGGCGCCTACACCCCGACGCTATGGGACGCCGACAGGCGCGCCGTTACTCTGGAGAACGTGACGTTCCCCGAGTAGGAGCCCGCCGGGGCGGTCTCGAAGCTAGCTTCGGTCACCGACGCAACCAGGAATGACACTGGTCGCCGGTGCTATGCATTGTTCATCGTGGCAACCATCTTCAGTGCATTCCAGAAACCGAAGAACGCCGCCCCTTCCTCAAGCTCTAGCTCCACCGTCTCTCCTCTTCGGAGCAGAATCTTCAGTCGATTAAGGGCCAGTTTTCCGTCTGGGCTTGAGGCCAGGGTTCCGTTGACGTGAGCGGCATCCACCGTCGCGCCTTCAATCTCGCTCCAGGGAAGATGCAGGATGCCGTCAGGTCTCCAGGTTATGACCTGCTCAGTAGTGAGTAGCACCCAATGTTCTGGATCTCGAAAGTGCGAAAGCACCGGGAGTTCCCCGCCCCGAACGGCAGCCATGTTGAGCAGGTTCGTGCGCACCTCCGCCGGGAAATCGTCGAAGGGGCGAGTCCACGTTCCTTCGCTCCCTGAGCGATAGAATTTCCGAAGGAGCCTCTGGCGCCTCGCCTCTGCGCTGAGACCAGTCATGGCAGCAACTCCTTGTCCAATTCAATTGTGTCTTTGTTGATGAGCCGAAACGTGAACCCAAAGCGCTGCGCAATTGCTGGGTTCAAAAAGCCCTGATTGATCACGGCATGTCCCGTAATGCTCAGGCGAGTGGCGCCGGCGGCGCGCGCTTCAGCCTCAAAGGCCGCTACCAATTGTCTCAAGGATGCTGCTCCTTTGGCCTCTGCCTCGATCAGCAAGATATTACGCTGGAAGGTCTGGCCAACAAGCCCCTTGTTCCCGAAGATCCGGAAGCCGTTGAGCCTCTCGGGTGGCAGTCGGGTTGCTTGCTGAAGAAGTTCCTCTGCTGCTGGGCGCATCTGCCCTTGCGGTGCCTCCGAGGTCCCAGTGCCGGGCCCACCTGCCTGCTGGACGATAACGGCCGCCCACGGTCCACCACGCAGTACCGTAGCCGCCTTACCCACTGGCACCACGACGCACTCCACCATCAGCGCCCCATCGGCCGAGAGGGACAGCATCGGCACGGTGGCCTCCGCGCCTGCAAGGGCCCCCCGCAGCGTGCTTGTCGTGCTCCCAACGGCACCAAAGGTGACGATGAGGTGGGTCGTCAGCTTGGAGACCGCCTTCACCTGCTCGCCCCGAGTCATGTACCGGAAACGCTCGAGGTACTCGGGCGAAGAGGCGATGAGGGCCGCGACTCCCGCCGGGAGGTGTTGCAGCGCCGCGATGCTGTCCAGCGGGCGCGTGAGCAGGTGGCCCATGGCATGGTACAGCTCGACGAAAGCCTCCTCCGCGCCATCCAGCGAGCGGCCGATGTAGTCGGCATCGTCGTACACCTCGGCCAGCCCGGGCCCTTCCATGACGGGGCGCAGTTGCACATCCGCCAGCCGGAAGACCCACCCATTGACGGTGTAGAAGCGCCCGAGCTCGAAGGCTCCAGCGCGGAAGGCTTCCTCCTTCCACTCCACCGGCCCCACCTTCTGTTGCGTGCGTCCGTTGAGCGTCCAGGCCAGGTAGCCATCCGGCCGCAGCACGGCCACGCTCTTGAAGCGCTCCACGCGGCGCAGCAGCTCCTCGCGGGAGACATCCCCTCCCTCCAGCATCTCGCCCGCCAACCCAGAGGAGGCACTCGGGTTGCGGTCCAGAAGCATGCCGCGTCCCGCAGGTGGCGTCACTGTGATGCAACCGGTGGACAGCACGACGGCCCCGAGCACCAGGGCCACCCACTTCCGAGTCATCTCAGCGGGCATGGTCCACCCCCAGGCCCAGGGACGCGAAGGCGCCCGGGTGCAGCGCCCCGTCCGGCGCCGGGAACAGCAACGTGCCGCCTTGGCCCACCGCGTACAGTCACCCGCCAAAGCGCCAACGCACCTCGCCCGAATACAGGTAGCGCGCCCCCGGCCTGCCCACTCCGGTGGCGAGCGCGCTGACGGCCACCTCCACGCGCCGCTCGGCCAGCTGCGCCGCGGCCCAGCTTGAGAGCACGCACCACCTGGCCCCAGTCCGAGAGGTTGTCCCAGTCCTCGCGGCGCACCCACCCGACGCCCTGAGTTCCGCCACCCAGCCGCAGCCGCACCGGAGCGCCCAGGTTGACGCCGAGCTCTTCGCCGCCGTCCAGCACCAGCATGGGGGTTAGTTGGACATAGCGCTCCACGCCGCCCGTCCCGCCACCCGGCAGCAGCGCAAACCCGGTGGCCTCCAGGCGTGCCGGGTGGTGCAGGGGTCTAGCCGAGGATGCTGGGAGCGGTGGCTCCATTGCCCCATCGGGCGGGTTATCGGGCCCTTCCGCCTGAGAGAGGAGCAGTAGCACCAACAGCGTGGACATCATCAGCGCCTCCGATGGATGACGCCTATTCTATCGGGCGGCACTGTCAAATCCGGACAGACTGGACAGCGCGGGCAAAAGGCGCCTCGTGTCGTAGGGTCCGTAACCCAACCGCAAGGGTCACCTGGATCAGCTCGATGCACCCCAGTGCCGAAGGCGAGCGCATGCTACTTCGCACGAGTCAGATCCCACTTCGCAGGAGTCGTCGCGACTGCGCCGCCTACTGAGCACACTCTGCACCGGCAGGACGACGAGCAGCTCACCACCGGTCGGAGCCGTCACCCCAGGGCCTGGGCCGCGATGGCATGGAGGTACTCCCTTTTGCCCGGGGCCTGAGTCCCATGCAGCAGCATCATGGGCGAGGGGGCGTGCCGCTCGAGCCCGAGCCCTGCTACCCACTCGCTCAGTCCGGTGAACCGTGGAGGAATGTCTATCCGCACGGTGCCCTCGAGGCCTCGCAGCAGTCCGGCCGCGAGGCTCCGGGCGAGCGACTCGTCCTCGGCGATGAGGGGACCCACCATGGTCACCTCGTGATTGGGCCAGGCGAGGCCGTAGCCCACCACGTGTCCGCTCCGCTCAGCCACGAGCGCGCGCAATGCCACCCGATGCAGGGCCTGGAGCAGGGGACGCCGGGGCGCACCGAAGGCGCCAGCGTCCAGCGCGGCGACCGCGTCCAGATCCTCCCCGGTCATCGCGCGCACCTGCGTGTCCGGGACGGTCAGCTCCAGCGGCTGTCGGGCGAGCCGCCCTATGTGCTTCACCACTTCCCCGACCTGGACGAAGCCCAGCTTCTCGTAGAGGGGTCGGCCCTGATCCGTGGCGAACAGGAGCGTGGCGCTGGGGCCGATGTGCTCGAGCGCATGTTCCATGAGGTGCCGTCCGAGTCCCTGCCGCCCATGGGAGGGTGACACCACCATCATTCCAATCGAGGCGGCCTCGCGCCCATAGGGCGTGATGAGCACCGTGCCCGCGAGCCCACCTTCCGGTGAGTCCACGCCGAAGCCGATCCCCAGCTCGAGGATCATCCGCCACTTCAGCTCTTCCGCCGGCCAGTCGCGTTTCACTGCCAGCTCGAGACAGGCGGGCACGTCATCCAGGGTGAGCCTCCGAATGAGCATGCGATCGTCTATACCACGCGATGTGCTGGAGCCTCAGTCGTTGGTGGCTGGCCCCTGCGGCGTTACAGCATCGGTGACAACTGCACCATGTTGTCGGAACGCCTCGCAGCCCGGAGCCAGGTGGTATCTTGCGCGCCCATGAAACTGCGAATCGTGCTCGGCCTCGTGCTGATGCTGGCGTCGCCAGCGTGGAGCCAGCCGTCGGCCTCTACTGCCTCGGACTTCGAGCGCCGCATGGCGGCGGCGGCGCGTGCCTACGAGGACCTCGACTACGAGCATGCGCTCGGGGAGTTCGAAGGCGCCAGCGTGCTCGCGCGCGACGATGGAGAGCGGGCCCGGGTGGCCATCTACCGGGGCCTCGTGCTCGGGGACCTGAGGCGGCGCCAGGAGTCCCTGGCGGCCTTCCGCGCCGGCCTGATGCTGCGGCCCGATGCGCGCCTCCCGGTAAAGGTATCCCCCAAGGTGGCGCGCGACTTCGAGAACGTGCGCCGTGAAGTCCAGCGTGAGCTGGCTCGCAACCCTCGCCCCCCGTCGGACGCGCCGCGCGCGGTGCCGGACGCGAAGCTCGCGCAGACGCCAGCTCCCGCGCTCGTCCCCTCCGCTGGGGCGGAAGCGGAGGTGCGCACCTCTCGCTCCACGCAGGTGCTTCCACTGGCGCTGCTGGGGGCGAGCGCGGTGCTCGGCGGCGTGGGTGGCTACTTCGGCCTGAAGTCACGCGGCAACGTCAGCGACGCGCGCGCGGCCGCCTTCTACAGCGACCGGCAGGCGCACCTGGACAGCGCGCGGGGACAGGCGCTCGCGGCCAATGTCCTCCTGGGGGCGGCCGTCACCGCCGCCGCGGGGGCGGCCATCACCTGGTTCCTCGCGGACAGGACGCCGTCGCCGCGGGCGGAGGTGTCTCCATGAAGCGCGCCGTGGCTGTGGGACTCGGGTTGCTCTGCATCATCACCTGCACCGTGCCGGACATCGACGAGCTCGAGGCCGAGCGCCCGAGTGGCTGCGACGCGGACCATCCCTGCCAGGTCCGCGTGCTGCTGTCCTACGACGGCTTCCGTCCGGGCTGCGTCACGCTGCGGCTCGCGGACGCGGAGGCGTCCTCGAAGACGCTGGAGCTCCCGGTGGAGCCTGCGGTGTTGGCGGGGAAGGGGACCCGCGAGGTGGGCTTCATCCACAGGGTCGACTGGAGCCACTCCGTGGTGGTGACGGCCTCCGCACGCGAGCGCTCGTGTGACGGACAGGAGGTGGCCACCGCGACGGCCCGGGTGGACGTCCCCGACAAGGGGACCGTGGAGCTCTCCCTGGACCTGAGCGCGCGCGACGAGGATGGGGACGGCTACGTGAGCACCGCCTCCGGGGGCACGGACTGCGACGACCGCTCCGCCTCCATCGCAGCCGGCCTGGAGGAGCGCTGCGATTTCCTCGACAACAACTGCGACACCCTCGTGGACCCGGAGCCCGTCTGTGCCGGCATCGACTGGAGGCTGACACCGACCCTCAGCGGAGTCGTCCTCCGGGACGTGGCCCCTCACGCGCGCGGCCGGGCCTGGTTCGTGAGCGACAACAGTGGCGTGCTCGCCTACGTCAGCCGCGAGGCCGACGGCGGCTTCGACGTGCGGCAGTTCACCGACTGCCAGGGGGCGTGGTCCACCGCCTGGGCGCGGCCGAGCGACGGGCGTGTCTTCGTGGGCTCCTGGCTGGGTGAGCTCGCCACGCGGACGACCGCCGCCGGGGGGCCCTGCACGCGGACGTCCTTCGACGGGGGCGGCGCGGCCATCCAGGACATCGTGGGGTTCGAGGGAGACGGGGGCACGACGCTCTACGCGGTGAGCGAGTCCGGGGACATCCTCCGCTGGGACTACCCGGCGGACCCGGTGCGGGTGGCGCACGTGGACGCGGATCTGCGCTCCATCCACGGGCTCGACCCGCGGACGCTCATCGCCGTGGGGTCGGCCGGGGGCAATGTGCCGGTCGCCTACCACGCCAACCCCGATGGTGGCACGTGGCTGCAGGAGCCGCTGCCGCCGTCCCTGGAGGGGCAGTACGCCCTCTGGTCCGTGCACGTGGTGAGCCCGGGCCTCGCCTACGCCTCGGGAGACCAGGGGCTGTTGCTGGAGCGTGAGGGGGGCACGTGGACCACGAAGCTCCGGTACCCCATCTTCGTGGACGGCGGTGTCTCCCCGGACATCCTCGACGTGGTGTCCTTCGGGAGGGGCGCCGTCCTCGGACGTCTGGACACGGATGACATCGTCCGCTTCGACGGGAGGCAGTGGACGGACGTCCGCAACGGCAGGCAGGGCTTCACGAGTCTCGAGGCGCTGTCATCGGACGAGGTCTGGAGCGTGGCCCAGGACGGCACCGGCTTTTACCGGGGGCCGTAGCATCACCACCATCTCCCCGCGTGGGCCCCTCCTCGACGAGGCGCGCTACAAGCTGTGCTGCGCCCAATGTGGCGGCGACCTGGACGGCGGCAGCATGTTCAATCACGAGGGCCGGGTGATCTGCCTCTGCAAGCGGTGCGTCGAGGAGGTTGAAGCGATGAGCCGTCAGGAGAACGCGGCTCGCACGCAACCACCGAAGAAGAAGTGGTGGCAGTTCTGGAGCTAGCCCGGGCCGGTGACGATCGGCGTGTCGGGCAACCCGCCCCATTCTGTCCAGGAGCCGTCGTAGACCGCCGCGCGCGTCCGACCGAGGCGAGCGAGGGCCAGGGTCAGGATCGACGCTGTTATCCCCGAGCCGCAGGTCGTCACGATGGGACGATCGAGGTCCACGCCCGCCGACTCGAACACCTGAGCCAGCTCGTCGGCCGGCAGCATCGTGCCATCCGGTGCGATGACTCGGGAGGAGGGGACGCTGCGCGCGCCCGGCATGTGGCCCCCCCGTAGTCCGGCACGCGGCTCGGGGGCCTCGCCGGTAAAGCGGTTGGCGGGACGGGCGTCGACCAGTTGTTCACGGCCGCTGGTGATCGCGCGCAGGACCTGCTCCTTGTCGCGCACCAGCTCGGCGGTGAAGCGCGGCAAGAAGGAGCGCTCCTGCGGAACTGGCTCGCCCTTCTCGATGGGTCGTCCCTCGGACATCCACTTGGGCAGGCCGCCGTCCAACACCACCACGTTCTCGTGGCCCATGACCCGGAAGGTCCACCACACCCGCGCGGCCGAATGCACGCCCTTCGCGTCGTAGACGACAATCCGCGCGTCATCGCCAATCCCCAGCGCCTGGACGCATGAGGCGAACCTGGCGGGGGAGGGCAACATGTGCGGCAGGTGGCTGTCGGTATCGGCGATCTCGTCGATGTCGAAGAACACCGCGCCGGGGATATGGGCCAGGGCGTATTCGCGTCTGGGGTCGCGCTGGTCGGCGGGCATGAACCAGGTGCCGTCGACGACCTTCACGTCAGGGTCCCCGAGGTGCTCTTGCAGCCAGGCGGTGGTGACGAGCGGATCTTGTGTCATGTGAGACCTTTCAAAGCCAGCGAGGCGTCGAAGAGTAGCCCACCCGCGGGGCTCCCCGACGCTTCTTGTCCGCCTCTATACTGGGCCGTATGTCGCCCCCAGAGGTCGGAGTCAGCGCTCGGAGTCGGGCGGCATCACAACCAGACAGAGGGGGAACCATGCACAAGAGGATTCGTCCGTCATTGCGGGGGTCGGGAGTTGCCGTACTGCTGACGGTGAGCACATGCCTCTGGCACACCACCGCCGCCGCGCAAGCTGTTTCCGACAACCCGGTGTCGGGCAGCGACTTCAAGTACCCGGCCGACTGCTCACTCAGCTCGGACTGGGAAGCCGCGATACGCAAGACCACTGAAGCGCTGATAAACAGAGAGGGCTTGACCCTCACCTGTCTGTCCACGGCGGGAACATCCCTCCATTATGACTCTCCCGAGGAGCGCCAGGCTCTGGTCGTCAAAGCGGGACCCCATTCCTACCGGTATGAGGTCCGCCATCAAGGCACGGATAAGCAGCGGGAGTCCTTCGCCATCGGAGCGAAAGTCTTTCGCGTGGTGGCGCGCGACGATCCCTTTGGAGGTTGGCTCGAACAAGAACACCAGGCGTTCGAGCTCAAGTGGGGCAATGAGCGTTATCTCGTCCTGGCCAATGGGCTGGGCTCGGTCTCTGGCTCCGCTTCGAGACTTCGCTTCTTCTATATCTTCCCGCTCGATGCGAAAGGCAGACTCAGTCGCGCTCCGATCAAGACCTGGGCAACGGACTTCACCCATTCGCTCTTCGGTGCCCTGGGCGAAGGTGGCGGCGTTGGTTTCCTGGCGCTGAGGCGTGATTCCGGGCCGGACAATCACCACTTCAAAGCGGAAGTCTTCAGACTCACGCCGCAAGGTCTTCAGACGACGGGGACGAAGAAGGAATTCGAGCTCTCGCCCTGAGGGTCGAGCGTGTGTCCCGTTCCCTTGCCGATCCCCGGTTTGGAGGCGGCCGAAGCTTCTGACGGGCTCTCAGGGAGTCGAAGAGCCCGGCGTAGGTCACCGAGATGGATTGGAAGTGCCTGGCTCAGTACACCGCCTGGTTCCCCGTGGGGGCGCGCACCAGGACGGTCGGAGGGGAGGGGGGAGTGGGCCTCTCCCGCGGTTTGGGGACGACGGGCCGGGGCGGGTCCACGTGCACATGAAAGAAGGCGACCAACTGCTGCAGCGTGTCGGCCTTGGCGGCCATCTCCTCGGCGGTGCTGGCCAGTTCCTCGGCGGCCGAGGCGTTGCGCTGCGTCACCTCGTCCACCTGCACCATGGCGCGATTCATCTGCATCACGCTCGAGGACTGCTCCCGGCTGGCCGCCGCCACCTCCTGGACCAGCTCGGCCGTCTTCTGGATGGAGGGGACGAGCTCGCCGAGCAGGTGCCCACTGCGCTCGGCCACCTTCACGCTGTTGCCCGCCAGGACCGAGATCTCCTGGGCCGACTTCCGCGCCCGTTCGGCGAGCGTTCGCACCTCGGTGGCGACCACGGCAAAGCCCTTGCCGGACTCGCCCGCGCGCGCCGCTTCGATGGCCGCGTTCAGCGCCAGCAGGTGGGTCTGGTAGGCCATCTCTTCGATCACGGTGGTTTTCTCCGCGATGGCGTTCATCGCGGCCACTGTCTCCCGCACCGCCTGGCCGCTCTCCGCTGCCTGGCGCGCGCCCTTGAGCGCCAGTTGCTCCATTTGGCGATGGCTCTCGCTGTTCTGGGTGAGGGTGGCGGACATCTGCGAGAGGGAGGCCGTGGTCTCCTCCACGCTGCTGGCTTGGTCACTGGTTCCCAGGGAGAGGGACTGGCTCGCGGCGGAGACCTGCGCGGAGGCCCCAGCGAGCGCGACCGCTCCCCCCCGGACCTCGCCAATGACCTGCGCCAGCTTCTCCGACATGCGCTTCATCACGGACAACAAGCTGCCCTCACGGGCATCTTGGGCATCGATGGGGGTGGCCAGGTCTCCCTCCGCAACCCGGCGAGCGATCTCCGCCACGTGGTCCGGCTCGCCGCCCAGCTTCTGGAGGATGCCCCGCGTGAGCATCGCGCTGAAGAGCAGTTGCACGGCGAACGCAGCGACGAGCACGAACAGCAGCGCCAGGCATCGCTTGACCTGCTTCACCTCACGCTCGACGGCCGCGTGCGTGCGCCTGTCGAGCATCGAGAAGAACTCCTCGATGGGTCGCATGATGGCCGCCTTGTTCGCGTGGTAGGCGTCATCATGCATGAGCCGCGCCGCCAGGGCGGAGTTGGGCTCGCCACGCAGGGTGAAGCCTCCGCGGCCGTCGTCGAAGAGCCCCTTCACTGCATTCATGGCGATGGACTCGGTCCGGACGAGCGCGTTGGAGTTGTGTTGCGCCTCGGCGAGCTTGCCGAGCTCCTCCTGGGTGAACCCCAGGTCCTCCATCATTTGGATGAGTGAAATGCGCCGGCCATCGGGGCGCGGCTGCTCGCCGTTGCGGATCGCGAGCACGTCCCAATACATGCGCTCGTACCGGGCCTCGCCGGTGACCACGTAGGTGCGCGCGAGCCGCGTCAGGTCATCGGACGACTGACGGAGCTCATCGGCTACCTGGTAGGAGGCATAGCGGACGTACTCCTGTTCCCGGGCCCGCTGCGCCCCTTGAAACAAGAGGACGGAGACCCCGACGAGGGAGAGGAGGAAGACGGTGTATAGGCAATGGATGATGATGAGAGACTTCTTCACAGACATCGCGAACTCCAAAGGTGCGTCGCGCAAGAGCAATCTCCACGCCAGCGTGTCGGCGAGGACAACTCCTCGGAATCGCGACGCACCGCGCTCACATGGATGGTTCCGGTTCGGAGCCCGGAGTCTGGATTCTAGAGTTTGGGCGAGAGGCCCAGGTATTTAAGCTTTTGGTTCAGCGAGCTGCTCCAAATGCCGAGCAGCCTGGCCGCTCGCTCCACGTTTCCGTCCTCGGTGGCCATCACCTGCGCGATGTGGCGGCTCTCCACCTCGCGCAGGGTCAGGTCCCAGCTCCGGCTCACCCGCAGCGGGTGTGCCGTGCACTCCAGGTGCGCCGGGGGAGGGCATGAGCACCCGCGAGAGCGCATGGTTGAAGTGCGGATCGCCTGGCCGCAGGGCGGCGGCGGACGAGAGGCGCTCGGCGCGTGGGGCGGCTCCGCCGACCTTGCCCCGCGATGCTCCTCCCCAAGTCGGTGGAGGCTGTCGAGGCCGGGACCTACTCGTCCGTGGCGGCGGATGTGGAAGGGCTTGACGACTCGCCCGCCCTGCCCAAGCCCCAGCGTTCGCCTCTTTTGACTCAGAGGCTCATCCGCTCGCGGAACTTCTGGGATTGGCGGCGGGACATCTCCACTTCCCGGCCACCCTGCAGCCGCAGCACCAGCCGTCCCCCGGGCCCTAACTCCACGGCCTCCACCCTGCGCAAATTGACGAGGTGCTGGCGGCTCGTCCGGAAGAAGCGCTCCGGATCCAGGTGCTCCTCCAGGTAGTTCAGCGAGCGCGCGAGCAGCGGCTGCTTCCCGGGCAGGTACAGCCGGGCGTAGTTGCCCTCGCTCTCGAAGAGGGGCACGTCCGCGAGCTCCACGAACCAGCAGTGCTCCCCGTCCCGGACGAACACCCGCTCCAGGTGCTTGCGCGGCGTGGGAGCCGGTGGCTCGGATACCGTGGGCAGCCGCTCGAGCGCCCGGGCCAGCCTCGCCGGATCAATAGGCTTGAGCAGATAGTCGAGCGCGTTCACCTCGAAGGCTCGCACGGCGTGCTGATCATATGCCGTGGTGAAGATGACGCGCGGCACGTGCTCCAGCCGCCCGAGCAGGTCGAAGCCACTCCCGCCCGGCATCTCGATGTCCAGGAAGAGCAGGTCCGGCGTGAGCGCCTCCACCTGCCGCGCCGCCTCGTCTGCGTTGGCGGCCTCGCCCACCACCTGGATTTCGGGGAACGGCGCGAGCAGCCGCTTGAGCTCGGCGCGGGCCAACCGTTCGTCATCCACGATGAGCGCTCTCATGATGGCCACGGTATCTGGATGCGTGCGGCCGCGCGATCCGGCAGGGAGAGATCCAGCTCGAGCTTCGCGCGCTCGCCGAAGAGGAGGCGCAGCCGCTCAGAGGCATTGGTCAGGCCCACGCGGCTGCCGCTGCTGCGGCCATCGTCTCGCAAAGGACGGGGATTGCCGACCTCCAGGAGCAGCAGCCCGCCGTGTTGGCGCGCCACGATGGAGAGCTCGCCGCCCTCCGTCAGCCGCGCGATGCCGTGCTTGATGGCGTTCTCCACGAGCTGCTGCACCAACATGGGAGGAATGGGCGCGGGCAGGCACGCGGGCTCCACCTCCATGCGCACCCGCAGCCGCTCCTCCAGGCGGAGCTCCTCCAGCGCCAGGTAGTCGCGCACCACCTGCAACTCCCGCTCAAGGTTCACCGTCTCGCCCTCGGCCGACAGCGCGTAGCGCAGCAGGTTGGCGAGCTGGGTCACCGCCTGCTGGGCCCGGCCTGGGTCCTCGGCGATAAGGGCGCGCAACACGTTGAGCGAGTTGAAGAGGAAGTGCGGGTTGAGCTGGGCCTCGAGGTGGCGCAGTTGCGCCGCGTTGGCGGCGGCCTCCAGGCGCAGCGACTCCAGCTCGGCGCGGCGGGTGCGCTGGACGAAGTGGATGCCGAAGTAGAGGAGCTGCCAGCCGAGGAACACCACGCTCCAGTTGAACACGGAGATGAGCCAGGCAATGGGGAGCCCTCGGGGCGCGTCCGGCCGGAGGAGGTGCCCAACCAACCCCCCCGCTCCATTCACGACCAGGCTCAGAAGGAGGCTCGCGGCCACCATGCGCGGCGCCAGCGCAGCGGGGCCAAGCCGCTTCCATTCATGAGCCACCCCGTGGCGCAGGAGATGGGTGAGCCCCAGCGCCATCGCGCTGAAGCCCACCGCGAGCCCTGCCGCTACCCCCGGCTCCCGGGAGCGCGAGCCGAAGGCCAGTGCGTTCAAGAGGGCGTACAGCGACCAGCCCAATCCCTGGCAGACCCAGTAGGTGCGCGAGGTGCGCGGTGGCGACATGGTGGTCTCTCAGAGGAAGGAATCCATCTGCTGCATCAGCCAGCGCGGATCATCCCACATGATGAAGTGCCGGGCTCGGTCTGCCAGGACAATGCGCGCGCCGGAGAGCCCCGCATACTGCGAGTGGAATGACTGCTCGGCGGCGGCTCGGGTGGCGCCAGGGGTTCCGGCCCAGCTCCCCATCACCAGCACCGGGGCGTGGATGCGGCCCAGCGCCGGGCGGAGGTCCGTGGTCATCATCTCGTAGAACGCCTGGCCGAGCGTCCGCCCCTCGGACTTCATCGACCAGTCCAGCGCGACTTCCACCTTTGCTGGGTCGGAGATGAGCGTGGGCAGGACGCGGCGCTGGTAGGCGCGGCGTTGATCCAGCGGCTGGCTCATCAGCATGTTGCGGAAGCCGAGGGCCATCTCGTTCAAGGAGCTTGGAGTGGCCGAGGGATCGTTGACGGCCGGGAGGAAGGGCAGGCTGTCCACCACGACGAGCTGGCCCACCGCCTCGGGGTGCTCGGCCGCGAGCGACAGGGCGATGACTCCACCCATGCTGTGACCCACCACCACCGGCTTGTCGAGGTGGTGCGCCGCCACGTAGGCCGCGAGCTGCTCACGGACGAGGGGCATTACCGTGCTCTCCCCGCTCCCCGAAACGCCCGCGAAGCCGGAGAGCGTGAGGACGTGGCACTCGAAGCGCTCCTGGTAGTGGGCGACGACCCCGTCCCAGACCGCTCCCGACGAGCCGAAGCCTGGGATGAGGATCATCGGCCGGCCGTGGCCGCGCACGTCCACGCGGAAGGCGGTAGGCGAGCCCGGCTCGGCCCGCACGGCCTGACTGCCCGTGGTACAGCCGATGCCGACGAGCAGCAGGAAAGCGGAAAGGATGAGCTGACGCATGGAGTTCTCCCTCTGGGGCCGTGGGGTGGCCCGGCGAGGGAGAAGGTACGGGCGGCGCGTCCCGGGACGTCCGAATCGTGATGAGCGGTTTCTGGGGCGGATGAGCGGCGAAGCCCCCGGGTGGATGGCGCGGCCCGTTCAGTCCGCGAAGACCTTGAAGTCCCCGCGCAGGGGTTGCCAGAACTGCACCTGGCGGGGTTCGCGCAGGAGGTCTGGCAGAGCGGCCTCGTAGGCCGCGCGGTAGTCCCGCTTCATCTGGACGTCCCTGACATCGGCCAGGTCAGCCCAGGTTTCGTAGATCATGAACCGGGTGGGGTCGGTCGCGTCACGATGAAGGACGGCGTTGATGAAGGTCTTCTCGTGTCGCATGGCATCCAGCAGCGGTGTGAGCAGGCTCAAGAAT
The DNA here is from genome assembly GCF_044360475.1 of Archangium minus. NCBI lineage: Bacteria > Pseudomonadati > Myxococcota > Myxococcia > Myxococcales > Archangiaceae > Archangium > Archangium minus. The sequence continues at coordinate 8,757,350 of NZ_CP043494.1, read as the reverse complement.
TCGTCCTGGCGGCCCTCCTTGGTGTGAAGTGACACAACGAAGACGACCTTTCCCGAAGCGTTCATGACGTCCCTCCATCCATTTCTCGGACCGTGACGCCGCACCCGGCCGGCCCGTCAGACTTGGAGGCACCAGACCATCAAACCTGGGGGATTTCGATTACGTTGGAGGTAAAAGCCCGGGACGCAGCAGGGACGAGGAACCGAGAAAACCGCGCTGAGGGAGGAAACTGCATGCCGACTGCCATCCAAGACGTGCCCCTGAAGACCATCACGGGCGATGACGCCAGGCTTGGCGATTACGCCGGCAAGGTCCTGCTGGTGGTCAATGTGGCCTCCAAGTGCGGACTGACGCCACAGTATGAGGCCCTGGAGAAGCTCTACGCCGCTCGCCGCGACCAGGGCCTGGTGGTGCTGGGCTTCCCGGCCAACGATTTCGCCGGCCAGGAGCCGGGGACGAATGAGGAGATTCAGGACTTCTGCCGGTCGAACTTCGGCGTGGATTTCCCCATGTTTTCGAAGATCACGGTGACCGGACCGGACATCCATCCGCTGTACCGCGAGCTCACCCAGCGGTTCCCCAAGGCGGCCTCTCGGCCTGGCGAGAACTTCCGCGAGCGGCTGCGGGGCTATGGCATGACGCCGAACCCCGAGCCCGGTGTGCTGTGGAACTTCGAGAAGTTCGTGATCGGCAAGAACGGCGAGGTGGTCGCGCGCTTCTCGCCGGACGTGCCGCCAGACGATCCCATGGTGCTCTCCGCCATCGACAAGGCGCTCGCCGCCTGAGGACGAGGAGCCACGCACCCATGCCCCAGTACAAGGTCCCCCTCCGCGACATCCGCTTCTTGATGAACGAGGTCTTCGACTACCCCTCGCACTACAAGTCGATGCCCAACGGGGTGGACGCCACGCCGGACCTGGTGGAGCACATCCTCAAGGAGTGCGCGCGCTACTGCGAGCAGGTGCTGGCGCCGCTCAACCAGAAGGGTGACCAGGACGGTTGCGAGCTGAAGGACGGCAAGGTCACCACGCCCCGTGGCTTCAAGGACGCTTACGACCAGTACGTGGCGGGCGGCTGGCAAGGCCTGACGCACCCGGCGGACTTCGGCGGTCAGGGGCTGCCCATTTCACTCGGCATGGTGCGCGCGGAGATGATGGGCACGGCCAACTGGTCGTTCTCCATGTACCCGGGCCTGAGCCTCGGCGCGATGAACACGCTGCAGGTGCACGCCTCGGAGGAGCAGAAGCGCACGTACCTGACGCCCCTCACCGAGGGGCGCTGGATGGGCACCATGTGCCTCACCGAGCCCCAGTGCGGCACGGACCTCGGCCAGGTGGCCACCAAGGCCATCCCGCAGGCGGACGGCACCTACAAGCTGACTGGCACCAAGATCTTCATCTCCGCGGGGGACCACGATCTCACGGAGAACATCGTCCACATCGTGCTGGCGCGCCTGCCGGATGCACCCAAGGGTACGCGTGGCATCTCGCTGTTCCTCGTTCCCAAGTACCTGCCGGACGGGAACGGTGGCGTGGGCCCGTTCAACCACGTGGTGTGCAGTGCGCTCGAGCACAAGATGGGCATCCGCGGCTCGGCCACGGCGGTGCTCAACTTCGAGGAGTCCACCGGCTTCCTCGTGGGCACTGTGAACAAGGGCCTCGAGTGCATGTTCACGTTCATGAACACCGCGCGCATCGGCACGGCGGTGCAGGGCGTGGCGGCCGCGGAGCTGTCCTATCAGGGCGCGCTGGCCTACTCGAAGGACCGTCGCTCCATGCGCTCGTTGTCCGGGGCCAAGGAGCCGAACCAGGTGGCGGACGCGCTGCACCACCACGCGGACGTGCGCCGCATGTTGCTCACGCAGAAGGCCATCGCCGAGGGCGGCCGCGCGATGCTGTACTCCGCCGCGATGCTGGCCGACAAGATGATGGTCGGCATCCTCAAGAACGACGAGAAGGAGCGGCTGTACTGGGATGACAAGCTCGGCTTCTTCACGCCCATCCTGAAGGGCGTCCTCACCGAGCTGGGCTTCGAGTGCGCCAACCTGGGCATGCAGGTGTTCGGCGGCCACGGGTACATCCAGGAGCACGGGATGGAGCAGATCGTCCGCGATGCGCGCATCGCGACGCTCTACGAGGGCACCACCGGCATCCAGGCGTTGGATCTGCTCGGCCGCAAGGTGCTGCTCCTCACCCGCGGCAAGGCGGTGCGTGAGTTCACCTCCACCATCATGAAGCTCTGCACGCGCAACGCCACCCACCGGGACATGTACCCGTTCATCTGGACGCTCGGGAAGCTGTGCGCCCAGTGGAACTGGCTCACCACGCGGCTGATGCTCTCCGCGCGTAAGGACCGGGACATGATCGGCTCGGCGGCCGTGGACTACCTGATGTACGCCGGCTACGTCTCGCTCGCGTACAACTGGGCGCTGATGGCCGAGAAGAGCTTCGAGAAGCTCGAGAAGGGCGGCGCGGAGACGCCGGAGTTCTACCGCGCGAAGATCCAGACCGCGGAGTTCTACTTCGAGCGCCTGCTGCCGCGCGCCCAGGCGCACGCGGAAGGCATGCTGTCTCCCTCCAAGAGCGTCATGCAGCTGCCCATCGACCACTTCACGTTCGACTGAGCAGGGGGCTCGTCGCCTTACTCCAGACGCGCCCTTTCCGCCTCGAACGTCGCAACCACGTGGTCCACCAGGGCGCGCACGCGGGGCACGTCCTTGAGGTCGCGGTGAACGACCAGCCACGCTTCGCGCACCGGCGGCGGGGCGGGCGGCGATAGGGCGGTGAGGCCGCCCTCCTCCTCGGCGAACCAGCGCGGCAGGACGGCCTTGCCGAAGCCGGCACGCACGGCGGCGAGCTGCGCCGCCAGCCCATTGGTGCGCAAGGCGATGCGCCCGCCGGTTGCAATCCGGGCCAACCACTGCGCCTCCGGCAGGTAGGCCAAGGAATCGTCATAGCCGACCCAGGCATCGGCGTCGCCGTCGGGCGCCACATAGACGCCATAGGCCATGGTGGAGAGGCGGCGGGTGATCAGCTCTCCCGCCTGCGGGCGGGCGAGGCGCACGGCCACATCGGCCTCGCGCCTGGCGAGGCTCAGCGAGCGCGAGTCGATCAACACCTCCAGGTCGATGCCGGGGTGGCGTCGGCGGAACGGTGCCAGCCGCGGGATCAAGAAGCGCTCGGCTACCGATTCCGTGGTGGTCAGCCGCACCGTGCCGGTGAGCCCAGCGTCGCGGCCGGCGCGCCGCAGGATGGCGAGCGCGCGCTCGTCCATGCCCTGCGCCAGCTCCAGCACCGCCGCCCCTTCCGCCGTCAGCACGTAGCCGTCGGCGCGGCGGTCGAACAGCGCCTGGCCGAGCGTCTCCTCCAGCGCGGCGACGCGGCGCCCAACGGTCGCGTGGCTGACTCGCAGCGCCCGGGCTGCCGCCGACAGGCTGCCCGCCCGTGCCAGCGCCACGAAGACGCGCAGGTCTTCCCAGTCCAACCCGCCTGCTCGTTCTTGAACAGCCATTGAACGATTTTAGTAAATGGCTGAGCGGTTTTGAACGGGATACGAAAGAACATCCCCACTTCGGAGGACCTCATGACGACCCCCCGCACGCTCTTCGCCATGGCCGGCGCCCCGGCCCACCCCAGCCCGCTCGACCGCTCGGCACTGGTGCTGATCGACATCCAGGCGGAATACACGACTGGCGCCCTGCCGCTGGCCGGCGTCGACGCCGCAGTGGAGGAGGCCGCCCGCTTGCTCGACCTCGCCCGCCGCCGCGGCGTGCCGGTGGTCCACGTGGCGCACCACGGCGAGCCCGGAGGTCTGTTCGACCCAAAGGGGCCGGGCAGTACCTTCGTCCCTGCCGTTGCCCCCATCGATGGCGAGGTGGTGGTGACCAAGGGCCTGCCCAACTCCTTCGCCGGCACCCAACTGCATGACCAGCTGAAGGCCATCGGCCGGCCGGAGCTGATCATCGCCGGCTTCATGACGCACATGTGCGTGTCGGCCACGGCGCGCGCCGCGCTCGACCTTGGCTACCGCAGCACCGTGGTGGCCGCCGCCACGGCGACTCGCGACCTGCCCAACCCGCTGGGCGGCGTGATCACCGCCGCCGAGCTTCAGCGCGCGGAGTTGGCGGCGCTGGGTGACCGCTACTCGGTGGTGGTGGGCAATCATCGGGCGTGGGTGTGAGTACCGAGGAGACGCCGGTGCCGGAGCGCTGACCCAGGTCCGACGTGGCCGCGCCCTCAGCGGGCGGTGAGCTGCGTCCGGATGAACGCTGTGACGTCAGCGATCACCTCGTCGGCGTTCGTCTCATTGAAGAGCTCGTGCCGGCCGCCCGGATAGATACGTTCCACGTAACGGTCGCCGCGAAGGTGCTCGATGCCGAGCCGAGTACCCTCGATGGGCACCAACTGGTCGTTCTCGCCGTGGATCCACAGCAGCGGCAGGTCGCCGAGGCTCGGCCCTTTGTTGACCTCCTCGATTGCGCGCTGCATCGACGCAATCGTGGTGCGCTTGAACGGCCCGTGCCAGACCAGCGGGTCGGCGGCGTACCGATCTCCGACGGCCGGGTTACGTGACAACGTGGTCACGTCCAACGGCACGTCCGGGATCTCCTTCATTGCCAGCAGGGCGCTGGCGGCGCTCCACCTGCCGATCGCCGGGCTCGAGAGCACCAGCACCGCGAGGGTGTCGCCGTAACGTTGCGCGTACCGCGAGGCGATGAGCCCGCCCATGGAGTGGCCCAGCAGCACCACTGGCAGGTCCGGGTGCACCTTGCGTGCGGCCTCGTCCAGGGTGTGCAGGTCGGTGACGATGTCCTCGAAATCCTCGACGAAGACCCGCTCTCCCTCGCTCTTGCCGTGGCCGATGTGGTCGACCGCGTACACCACGGCGCCGTTGCGAACGAGCGCGTCGGCCACCGCCTCGTACCGGCCGATGTGCTCGCCGTAGCCGTGCGCGATCACCACCCTGTGCGTCGGCGCCTGGGACCCGCTCCACGTCCGCGCCACGAGCTTGCCGCGCAGTCCCTGGTACGTCCACTCGCGTGACTCAGCCATCTGTCGTGTCCTCCGCGTGCCCCCCGGGAAGCTCCCGGGAGGGCGGACCGGATGCTCAGGCTTCACCTACTCGGCGCGGACCCAGTACTGGGTGCGCCCAATGAGTGCCACGCCGATGTAGCCGCGGATCTTCAGCTTCTTGCCGCCGTCCTCGACGGCGATCTTGCTCTTGTAGGTCTTGCCATTGGCCGGGTCGAGGATCGTGCCACCCGTCCACTCATCGCCGTCCTTCTTGAGGTCGCGCAGGATGACCATCCCGATGATGGGCTGGTTCTTCAGCGTCCCCTCGCACTTGTCGCAGAGCGGATTCTGCTCCTCGTTGGGCTCGCGGAAGAGCTTCTCAACCTTCCCGAACAGCTTGCCGCCCTCTTCGTAGATGACGACGACGGACTTCGGCTTCTTCGTCTCATCATCAATGGTGGTCCAGCGCCCCACCGCGCTCGGCGCCTGGGCCAGGGCGCTCGTGGCGAACAACACGGTCAACGTTGCCAGTCCCAACCAACGGGTTGCAGTCATTCTGAGGTCCTCAGGCGCTGGGGGTCACATATCGCGAGGGGTCGTGCGCCGCGGTAACGTCCCCTCTGCGTTCCGTCTGCACTCAGCGGCGGAGCCTACCCCCAGAGCAGAAGCACCCAAAGCTCTCCTTCTTCCCACGAAACCCGGGCACACGGGGGAGCCCGCCCCCACCCAGAAGTCGAAGAAGAGCTCCACCCGCGCTATTCCTTCCGGGGGTGCGCCGCGGGGGTGTACCCGCCTGGGACGGTGCGAGAGGCGATCGCGATCCGGTTCCACGCGTTGATGGTGACAACGGCCATCGTCAGATCGGCCAGCTCCTTCTCGGAGAAGTGTGGCTTCACGGCCTCGTAGACGGAATCCGGTACGTGCCCCTCTCCGAGGTTCGTGAGGGACTCGGTCCACAAGAAGGCCGCTCGCTCACGATCCGTGTAGTAGGGGCTCTCCTCCCAGGCGTCCAGCCCGTACAGGCGCTGCTCCGTCTCCCCGAGCGCGCGTGAATCCTTCCAGTGCATGTCGATGCAGTAGGCGCAGCCGTTGATCTGCGAGGCGCGCAGCTTGATGAGGTGGAGCAACCCCTCCTCCAGACTGCACTCGCTCAGATACTTCTCGAGGCCCAGCATGGCCCGGTACGCCCCAGGGGACACCGCCGCGATGTTGATGCGTGCTTTCATGTGCTTCCTCCTGGGAGGTTTCTAATGAGGGGGTCCTCCCTGGACGAGAGCCACTTTCACGCGAAGTCGTGGTGCCACTTTGGGAGCGGGGTGTCAGCGGAGGGCCTGGGCCAGCCTTCGGACTCCCTCGGAGATGTCCCGCTCCGGAACCGCGGCGTAGCCCAGTAGCAGCGCGCCACGTCCCGAGGTCTGGCCCCGGTACGCGGAGAGGGGCGGCGCGGAGATACCCGCAGCAGCCGCGCGTTCAGCGGCGGTGCGATCGTCCATTCCCGGCGGCAGCCAGCCCAGCAGATGCATGCCCGTGTCCGCGGGGCCGATGTCGATCAGCCCCGCCAACTCACGCCGGACCTCCTCGACGAGCAGGGCCTGCTTCTCCGCGTAGAGGGTTCTCATGCGTCTCACGTGCCGGCTGAAGTGGCCCTCGGTGATGAAGTCCGTGAGGACGGTCTGCTCCAGGGGCGCGGACTGGAAGTCGGAGAAGGTGCGAGCCGCGATGAAGGTATCCACCAGCTCTTCTGGGACCACGAGGTAGCCCAGCCGCAGGTTGGGCGTCAGCACCTTGCTGAAGGTGCCTGTGTAGAGGACACGTGCGTCTGGCGTCAGTCCTTGGAGGGCTGCAAGCGGTCGGCCGACGTAGCGGTACTCGCTGTCGTAGTCATCCTCGAACACCCAGGCATTCGAGCGCTCTGCCCACTGCAAGAGCGCCAGCCGGCGCTGGTGGCTCAGGGTGACGCCCAGGGGAAACTGGCTCGACGGCGTCACCGTGGCGAGTCTCGCGTTCGGGGACAACTGGATCGCGGCCTCTACATTCAGCCCCTCTTCATCCACGGGCACTTGGACGAGCGAGGCCCCCGCTGCCTTGAGCACACCCTGCGCCACGATGTAGCCGGGATCCTCGACCCACACGGCATCCCCCGGATCGAGCAGGACCTGGGCGACCAGGCTGATGGCCTGCTGCGAGCCGTTGACGATGAGGATCTGCTCCGGGCCACAGCGCACGCCGCGTGAGGTGGCCAGGTAGTCCGCGAGCGCCCGCCGCAGGGGCAGATACCCTTGCGGGTCTTGATGGGACAGCACATCCCGCCACGAGCGCTGCCACCGTCGGTGGTGCAGTCGGCCCCAGAGCTCGCTCGGGAAGGCATCCACGGAGGGCATGCCCAGGCGGAAGGCCATGCTGGCCTGGACCATGCCCAGTGTGGCGCGTAATCCCGCGTGAGCGGCGGCCATGGTGGAGCCACGCTTCGAGATGGGAGGAGGACTCGCGCTCTTCGAGGGGGTTCGGATGGGGGCGCGCCGGGGCGCGGGCGTCCGTTCGGGCAGCTCCTTCGCCACATACGTCCCCGAGCCAAGCTGACCGACGAGGTAGCCCTCGGAGAGGAGCTGCGTGTAGGCACTCATCACCGTGTTGCGAGACAGGTCGAGCTGTTCGGCCAGGGCCCGTGTGGAGAGCAGTCGTGTCCCTGGAGGCAGGCGACCCGCGACGATGGAGGTGCGAAGGGCCTCGTAGAGCTGCCGGTGCAGCGGCGCCTGGGACGAAGCGTCGAGCACGAGCGAGGTAGCCATAAGGGCTGGTTTCTTGCTGGCGCGTTTTCGCGGCATAAGGCGGTAACGGGCGTCTTACCGCATCGCGCCTCCAGACCTCAGCTGTCAGCGCGTGAGCCGGTAGTACAGCGCCCGCACCTGTCGAGGTCCGACGATCCGCTCTCCCACCCGAGTCATCCCCAGGCGCTCCATGACCCGGAAGGAGGCCGCGTTGTCCAGGTCAGCCCCGGCCCATATCTCCTTCAGCCCCAGCTGCTCGAAGCCGAAGCGCAGCATGGCCTCGGCCGCCTCGGTTGCCAGGCCTCGCCCCCAGTGCTCGGGGGCGAGGGCGTACCACACCTCCACCTCCTCGCCGTCGTCGATGCGCCCGAGCCCCGTGAAGCCGATGAACGTCCCGGGCTCCTCCTTCAGGAAGAGGCTGAACAGGCCAAAGCCCCGCTCGCGGAAGCTCTGCTGGCTGTGGGCAAGATGCTCCTGGACCATCTCCCGGGAGACCGGCAGGTCATCACAGAGGTAGTGCCGCACCCGCGGCTCGTTGAGGAGCCGGAAGAGTGCCTCCTCGTCCTCTGGTCCCAAGGGGCGGAGCAGGAGGTGGGGGGTGCGAAGCTCCAGCATGAACCGTCTCCTTTCACGTCAGCGGACAGAGTGCCGACCTTGGTTGTGTGACGCACCGTCCGCCTGCCGGGTCCCCACCCGGGCCAACGCGAGCCTTAGGCGAGCGAGTTCGAGTGACTCGGGAGCCTTTTTCGTTTTCCATGGTCGGCGTACACCACCGCTCCAAAGGAACAGCCTGCTCATGGCGAAGCTCAGCGTTCGTACCGAATCCTGGCCCATCCGCGGCGTCTTCAGGATCTCTCGCGGCAGCAAGACCACGGCCGAGGTCGTTGTGGCCGAAATCCGAGACGGCGACCTGGTGGGCCGTGGTGAATGCGTGCCGTACCGTCGCTACGGTGAAACGGTCGAAGGCGTGGTGAGCGCCATCGAGCAACTGGTGCCACAGGTGGAGGCCGGGCTCGATCGGCAGGGCCTGCAAACCGTGCTGCCGGCCGGCGCAGCGCGTAACGCCGTCGATGTCGCCTTCTGGGACCTCGAGGCCAAGCGGGCGGGCCGCCGGGTCTGGGAGCTGGCCGGGTTGCCGGCACCTGGGCCCGTCACCACGGCCTTCACGCTCAGCCTCGGTCCCATCGAGGAAATGGCGGCGGCGGCGGCGAAGGCGGCCCACTGCCCCCTCCTCAAGCTGAAGGTCGGTGGCGAGGAGGATATCGAGCGTGTCGCGGCGGTGCGTCGGGCGGCTCCGGCAAGTCGCCTGATCGTCGACGCCAATGAAGCGTGGACCCTGGAGCAGCTCCAGCGCTTCGCTCCGGCGCTACACGAGCTGGGGGTTGTCATGATCGAGCAGCCGCTCCATGCCGACCGGGACGAGGCGCTGCTGGGCTATCGCGGGCCGGTGCGTCTGGGCGCCGACGAGAGCTGCCACGACACGGCATCGCTCGCCCACTGCAAGGGGCGCTACGACATCGTCAACATCAAGCTCGACAAGACGGGCGGCCTGACCGAGGCCTTGAAGCTGCGCGCGGCCGCGCAGGCTCAAGGCTTCTCCGTCATGGTGGGCTGCATGGTGGGCACCTCGCTCGCCATGGCGCCGGCGCATCTGGTCGGCCAGGGCGTGGAGTTCGTCGACATCGACGGACCCTTGCTGCTGGCCGAGGACCGCAAGCCGGGGCTGCGCCTGGACGGGACGACGGTCTACCCGCCCGACGCCGCGCTGTGGGGCTGAACGGAGGTCAGGGCCGTACCTTCGTGGGCTCGGGTGGAAACAGCTGGTCCAGCTGCGGACCCAGTCGTCACGATTCGGCACTCGCGCGTTAGGAGGCGAACTGGACGTCGTGCCGGTCTCGTGACGTCGCCAGGCGCTGCGCTGCATCAACGCTCTTCCGGTGTACCCTTCGCGTCCCCCTCGTGGAGACGTGAATGGATCACATCGCAAGAATCGCAGTCATGTCGTGGGTGTTGCTGCTCGCCATGCCGAGCCCGGCTCGCGCTGATGGCCTCGGCTCCATTCCCTATGGTGACGACTGTTGGAGTACCGGCGCGGATGCCGACAGCGATGGGCTCAATGATGACTGCGAGTACCAGGTCGCCTTCTGGTTCATGCCCATCTTCTGGTTTGACAGTGGTGAGAGCGGCCAGGCCCGGCGTCCCTACTTCGCGGTGAAGAGCACCAACTTCTCCACCCGCACGCTGCAGATCTTCTACATGGACACCTTCTTCGAGGACTCCGGCGTCACCACCGGTCATGACGGAGACCCTGAGTTCCAGATCCTCGAGGTCCATTACTCCGGTGGCAGGTGGCTCCTTGACTGGGTCTACATGTCCGCCCATCGCAAGAGCGTTTGTGATTCATCCGCGTGGTACTCGTATGATCAAATCGAGTACGACACTGCTGCCGACTCGCGCAATTCCTATCGCGGTTGGCCCACGCTCTACGTTGCCGAAGACAAGCACGCCACCTACAACAGCCTGAGCACCTGCGACAATGGCTGCTTCTACCAGGATTATTGCAGCCGCCATTCCTCTCAGTACCTCGATGGCTCTGACTGGCTCGTCTCCCGGAACGTGGGGTCCACGGCGGTTCAGCTCATCAACTCCATTTCGCTCAACGGGAAGACAGAGCGGCTGCTCGATGATGTGGATTTCACGGGCTGGGATAACCAGTGGTACCGGCCCAACTCGCAGGGCTATCGCCGCCACCTGAACGACTTCGGCTTCTGACGCTTCGTGCGGAACGCTCCCGTGCCACCCGAAAACCCGACGCGCTCGGGCTCCAGGGCGCGTGCTCGCGTCTTCGTGGGGCTCTCCGTCTCGGCGCTCCTGCTCGCGCTCGTCGTCGCGCTGTGGAGCTGGCCCATCAGCGAGGCTCCGTCTCGAGCAGCCCCTGTTCCCGAGCGCCGTCCTCTCGCCACGGAGGTTCGGTCTCCGGCTCCTCCTGCTCCTGCGCCGCCTCCCTCGCGCGTGCCTGTCCCCGCCGTCTCCACCGCGGATGCGATCTCCGCGGCCCTCCGTGAGGAGCGGGTATCGGTTGCCTCCAGCGTCGTCATCGAAGGAATCGACAGAGACCGGCCGTGGGTGTGCGCGGGCGAGTCGATGGGCTTATCCGCTCGACTTGGCGGTGAGCCCGAGCCGGGTGCGGTCTACCGGTGGGTCTGGCCTGTGTCGGGGGGCGGCGCCGAGCTGCATCCCGGTCCAACGCTCCAGTGGCGGGCACCCGAGACGGCGGGCAGATACTTCGTGCGCTTCCAGGTGTGCAAGGACCTCGGTGGGCGGCGTGTCGGCGTGCTCGCCGAGCGTGAGATCGAGCTCGACGTGCGCCGGTGCGGCGAGGGAGAGGGGCAGCGCCACGAGCCGCTTCGCCTTGGCGTCGTCCAGCGAGGGCACGGGGCTTTCGCGTTCCAGGCGCTGTACCAGGGTCGCGAGCGCATCGTCGCGTACACGTGGGACTTCGGCGATGGCTCCACTGCGAGCACCTCCGAGCCCCTCGTCGAGCACACCTATGCACTCCAGGGACTCGGCGCGCAGGAAATCAAGAGCTTCACCGTGAGACTCCAGGCCCGCTTCGAGCAGGGTGGACCCCTGGAGGCTACAGCCTTCGTCCTTGCTCGCGGGCAGCCTCCGTTGGAGACACCGCCTCCCGTCGACTTGAGGGTCTCCCGCTGGCGCCCACTCCCAGAGGGCGGCTGGCGCAGCGACGTGGTGGTCCGTGCTCCGGAGGAGACAGACATCACCTGGGAGCGTCTTGAGCGCATCTCCCTTCACTGGGACGGTCAAGCGGACACCACCACTCGGCCCTGGCGCGAGGTCATCCACGTGGAGGAGGTCCTCGAGCACGGGGGCTTTCGCGGCTACGTGACGGTGAGTGCCGCTGAGGCCACGTCTGATATCAAACAGCTCCTCGACTTCCTGTATGGCCATGACGCGACGGGCAAGGACGTGGTGGTGTCTTGGAGTCCCTTCAAACGAGAGCCTCCCGCCACCCTGCCCGAGGAACAGAAGCCTTTGCCTCGGAAGTAGCCCTGTCTGGTTTTGGACGTATGTGCACAATCCTGGACCGGAAATGGGGAGGTCAGACGTCCCTCTAAACTGAAACAGGCAGCCGGGAATATTCCTGGCAACAGGGGGAAGCGATGCGTTTCCGTACCGTGTCGTGGATGGCCGTGTCCGCTGTGTCCGTGTCCTTGCTGGTGGGTTGCCCTTCCAAGAGCATTCCCCTTCCCAAGCCGCCTTCCGAAGAGCCCTGCCCGCAGGCCTCTCTCGGGTCCGAGGCCCGCACCGGGAAGTTTGTCACCGTGACCCATGCGATTCCGGGTGAGTACATCGTCGTCCTCAGGACACCACGTCCGGGCGAGACACTGCTCGCGCCTTCTGTGGTCGCGGACAGCCTCTCGGCGCGCTACGGCGGCCGCGCTTTCCTCACGTACGCGCAGGTGTTGCGAGGATTCGCGAGCAGGATGACGCCGGAGCAGGCCCACGCGATGGCTGCCGATCCCGAGGTGGCGTACGTGGAGGAGAACGGGGTGATGCGCGCCATCGGTGAGCGCCAGCCCGAGGCCACCTGGGGCATCGACCGTGTCGATCAGCGCGACCTGCCGCTGGACAACACCTACCTCTACAGCGCCAACGGCAAGGGCGTACACGCCTACATCCTCGACACCGGTATCCGCATCTCACACTCCGAGTTCGGTGGGCGCGCGCAGGTCGACTTCGATGCCTTCTCGGATGGGCAGAAGGGCATCGACTGCCATGGGCATGGCACGCACGTGGCGGCCACTGTGGGCGGCCGTGTCTACGGCGTCGCCAAGGCAGTCAACCTCCACGCGGTGCGTGTGCTCGACTGCGGAGGGGGTGGCACGACCGCCGGGGTGATCTCCGGCGTGGACTGGGTGACCCAGAACCGGCAACTCCCCGCCGTGGCCAACATGAGCCTGGGCGGCGCCAAGAGCCAGGCGCTCGATGACGCCATCCGTCAATCCGTCGCCGCGGGGGTGACCTTCGTGGTCGCCGCGGGTAACGAGAACCAGGACGCCTGCTCGCGTTCTCCCGCGCGGGCCCCCGAGGCCATCACCGTGGGTGCTACCGAGGGCAGCGACAAGCGTGCTTCCTTCTCCAACTGGGGGAGCTGCGTGGATGTCTTCGCTCCGGGCCATGAGATCTCCTCGGCCTGGATCTCCGATGACAACGCCACCCGTGTCCTCAGTGGCACCTCCATGGCCGCGCCGCACGTCGCCGGCCTCGCCGCGCTCTTCCTGGAGCGCAACCCCACCGCTGCTCCCGCCGCCGTGTCCTCTGTGCTCGTCGACAACGCGACGCCTGGCAAGGTGGCCAGCGCGGGGCGGTGCTCGCCCAACCGGCTGATGTACTCCGGCTTCCTCGGGGACCCCACGTTCAGGAGCCCCACCGTCCAGACCGTCAAGGACGCGCGGTAGCGGGGCTCTTCGTTTGAGGAGTGGGGCGGGGTCTTCGCCCCTTCCTCTCGTCAGGTGCCCTGGGGCTGGGTGGCCGTCATGGCCGCGCGCACCTTCTCGCGCAGGGCCTTCCTGCGCTCCTTGAACTGCTGCTTCTGCTCCTCGGTGAGCTGGCCCCCGTTGGCCTCGCGCAGCGAGCGGGTTTCGTCGCGGAGCTGCCGGGCCTCGGCGAGGAACTGATCCGCCTGCTGCCGGGTGAGGCGGCCGTTCTCGACGGCCTTGTTCAACCGCTGCTCCAGGTGCTCGATCTTGTGCCGCCGCATCCACCCCTTCTTGTGGTGGCGGTCCGACTGATCAGCGGGTGCCGTCTGCCCGCTAGCGGCGGGCTGCTCGGCGAGCACGGGAGCGGCGAACAACAGGGAAGCAACGGCGGCAGACAGGGCGAGATTCACGCGCATGAGCGGGGTCTCCTCGTTGGGAAGGACGCCGGGAAACCCGATCCCGGCGTCATCTGCCCTGAAAAACCCCGGAGCCGGTGGAAGGTTAAATCCGGCTCAGGCGCGTTTGCGCGGGGCCACCGGCTCGAAGGGCGCGGCGTCGATGCGCACACCCACATACGAGGGGAAGCGCGGCACGCCGTCGTTGGACAGCTCCTGGTAGCGGAACGTGATGATGGTGCCCACGGTGGGCGGGTTCTCCCGCTCCTGATCGGAGAGCCCGGTGCCTACGGAGAAGCGGGTGCCGTCGCGCAGCTCCACCTCCAGCGCGCCCAGCCGGCCCTTGTGCCTGCCCGCTCCCGCCACGTGCCCCACCACGCGTGCCTCGTCGTCCTTGAAGCTCTTCACCTTCAGCAAGGTGTGGGAGCGTCCCGCTTCGTAGCGAGAGCCCGGCCGGCGCAGCATCAGCCCCTCGCCTCCGAGTCCCTCCACCCGCGCCAGCTCCTGGCGCAGATGATCCACGCCCCGGCAGGGCTCGTGTTGTAGCCACTCGGTGTACGGCGGTGCCACGTCCTCGACGAACCGCTGGCAGTGAGCGATTCGCTCCTCGAAGGGTGCGTCCATTCCTGGCGCGTCGAAGACCACGAAGGCCAGCTCCTTCCAGTCATCGCTTCGGTCCTGCCGCCGCACGATGCTCACCGTGCGCTGGAATTTCTTGCGCCCGCCGAACAGCTCCCCGTCGAGCGGGGTGTTGGGCAGCTTCGCGGTGAACCAGTCCGGCGCGAGGAACGGATTGCCCTGGCGGGACAGGAACTGCTTGCCATCCCAGTACGCGCGCACGCCGTCGAGCTTCTCGCTCATCCACCAGCCCGTCAGGTCGACGTCGTTCTCCCAGGAGTGGGCCAGTAGCAGCGGTGGGGCGGTGACGGTTTCCGACTCCGTGTCCGTGCTTGTACCTGAGCGGGCCCGGGCGCCGCGGGCCGCTGGTTGGGCCGGAGCGCTGGTGTCTGTGGAGCCCACTCGGGCCTCCTCGGCCGCATCCCCTCGAACCTTGCGCAGGTGCTTGCAGGTCCGCCGCTCGATGGCCACGGACTGGTTGCGCCATGCCGGACACGAGCACGAGTACACGCCACCGGTGTTCTTCAGGATGTACGGCTTGGCGCCAGAGCCCTTCACCTCGACCTGGGCTCCGTCCGCGATGTCTGCCACGAGTCCCTCCCATTGCGTGCCGCATCCGTTCGCGGCGACGAAGGGAATCGTATCCCCTGGGTCTGTCATGAGCAGAGGACCTGTCAGAGCGGAACGGGGGCCTGACTTCCGAGGAGGGGAGGGGACGTGGCCTACCGCCCAGGTCTCGTGCTTCGAGGACTTTGGAGCTCCCTCTCCTTCAGGGAGAGGGGACATCCACAGACTCTCGGATTCAGTCCTAGTGCTTCGTGGACACTCCACGAGGTCTCGTGCCACCTGCCTCGGAGCTGTCCTCTCGGGCTGGTACTTCGTAGAGGTAGATGGGGGTGCGGTACAGGTCGTCTACTACGAGGGCTTGCACGGGCATCCACCCGCGGAGCGCGAAGGTGTTGCTGAGGATGCGCGTGCCGGGTGCGAGCTCTTCAGAGAACTTGGGTGCCAGGCGCTTCATGGCACCGGGGAACAGGTAGCAGACGACCGCCGAGGCCCCTGAGAAGGAAGCGCGGAAGAAGTCCTCGCGCACGAGCTGAAGGTTGGGCCGCGGGGCGAGGCGCTGGCGCAGCCGTGAGAAGGCATAGGGAAGAGGGGACAGCTCGAAGGCCAAGACCTGGGCGCGAGGACAGTGGTCTGCCAACGCGAACGCCAGCGTCCCCCAGCCGGAGCCCAGCTCCAGCACTGTTCCTTCGAGCTCCGAGGGGAGCAGGGAGAGCAGTTGGCGACGGACCTTCCCCGAGGTGGGCATGGGAGAGATGCCTGTCCGCAGCGTGTGGAAGACGATGGACAGCATCCCCGCGAGCAGGACGCCCACCAGGAGCAGATAGAGGAGGCTCACGCTCCCTCGAGCTCCATGCGGTAGCCCACGCCGCGCACAGTCTGGATGGTGAAGCGCGAGGCACTGTTCCACCCCAGCTTGCGCTTGAGGCTGGAGACGAAGTTGTCCACCGTGTGCGGATCCACCACCACGTCTCGGCCCCACACTGCGTCGAGGATTTCATCCCGGCGCAGCGCGCGCTCGCGCTCTCGCACGAGGAAGGCGAGCAGGTCGAACTCGGTGCGCGTCAGCTCCACCATCTTGCCCTCGGGTGTCTCCACCTTGCGCCGGTCGAGGTCCATCCGATAGCCGGCGAAGCGCAGCACCTGCACGGGCACGCCGCCGCCGCGCCGCACCAGCGCTCCCACTCGAGCGAGCAGTTCGCGCAGGCGGTAGGGCTTGCCCAGGTAGTCCTGTGCACCCGCCTCGAAGCCCCGAACCACGTCGTCCTCGAGCGTGCGCGCCGTGAGCATCAGCACCGGCGTCGTCACGCCCTCCTGACGCAGCGCCCGGCACAGCGTGTAGCCGTCGCCGTCCGGCAGCATCACGTCGAGCAGGATGAGTTGGAAGCCTCGCCGGGCCAGGTGCGCGCGTGCCTCGGCCACCGTGGTCGCCTCTTCCACGGTGTAGCCTCCCTGGTTCTCCAGGTTGTCGCGCAGCGCGAGCCGCAGGTTCAGGTCGTCCTCCACAAGGAGGATGGCGGGAGGAGTGTGGGTCATTCAGCGCCGCTCCGGGAAGGTGAGCTCGAAGGTGGTCCCCTCAGGTCTGGAGGCCGCGACACGGAGGTCTCCTCCGTGCAGCCGCATGATGCGTCGGCACAGCGCGAGTCCGAGCCCGCTGCCGGGCACCTCACGCCCTTGGCCTTTCAGCCGGTAGAACTCGCCGAAGATGCGCTCCCACTCGGCCTTGGGGATGCCCACGCCGTTGTCGGTGAAGCGCACGCGTCCGTTCGCGAGCGACTCCAGGTGCAGGCGCACGGGGTCGCGCGTGTTGTAGGCGCAGGCATTGCGCGCCAGGTTGGCCAGCAGCAGCCGCATCAACTGCGGGTCCGCGAGCAGCTCGCGATCACCCACGTCAGCGTTCAGCTCCACCGGCACCCGGGCCCAAGCCTCCAGGTCGCGCCGCAGCGTGGAGGCCAGCTCGTCCAGCCGCACCACCGCGAGGTGTGGCACCCACCGGCCCTTGTCGATCCGGTTGAAGGACAGCAGGTTCTCCACGAGGAACCCCAGCCCATCCGCCTCGTGGATGATGCGCGCGGGGTAGTCCTTCGTCTCTGCTCCCTGCTCCAGCCGCCACTCGAGGGTCTCCGCGAGCAGCCGGATGGAGGCCAGAGGTGTACGCAGCTCGTGTGACACGGTGGCCACGAAGTCGCTCTTGAGCTCCAGGAAGCGGTACTTCCGGTGCTGGGCCAGGAAGGCGAGCGCGGCGATGGTCAGCGCCAGCCCCGCGCACAGCACCACCATACCCGTCTTCAACCGGTAGCGCCGCTCCAGGGCCTCTTCCTCCTTCCCCCATTCCGGCGTCTCCACCCCCAGCGGGAGGCGCGCGAGCGGCATCACCTCCTGCGTCCCGAGCAGGCGCACATGCCCCTCGGGACCGAACAGCCCGCGCTCGCGCATCTCCCGGGTCAGCGTCTCCAACAGTGCCTCGGGAGACACTGCGACGCCTCGCACATGGTCCTCGTCCTTCGGCTCCAGGTACCAGCCGGAGCGCACCAGCACAGGGCCGGGGATGGAGTCGGGCAGGGGCAGGGGAGCGGCGGCCAGCTCCGCGGTGCGTGTCTCGAAGTCGATGACGGGCGTTCCCGTCCGTCTGGACAGCTCCACGACGCGCTCATGCAGGAAGTTGAAGTCCGCGCGGGTGAAGCGCGAGCGCTTGAGGAGGAGCAGCCGTTGCAGTCCTTCCAGCCGGTGGCCCTGGCCGTCCTCCATTCCGTCATGCATCAGCGACTGCATGAGAGGAGGCTCCGGGGTTGCCCGCTCCGCGAGTGCTTCCAGCACCACCAGGAAGCCGGGCACGTCCCGTGTGGAGGCGAGCACGTACCGTGCACGGTGCTGAAGGAAGGCCACGAGCCCCTCGGTTGCGGCCCGCGCATCCCGACGATCGAGTGCTCGCTCCAAGGCGCGCATCAGGGCGAGCCGCTCCATCCAGGGCCCCTCCTCCTCGTCGGGGACTTCCTTGCCCGAGCGAAGCCGCGTGTACCGGTCGCGGGCGGGGGTGTCCTCCCCCGTGTCATGAAGGGCCAGCCGTGGCAGGACCTGTTCCCCGCGCTCGCGCAGGTAGAGGCCCGCGGCGGGGGCGAGTGGGTCGGCCGCGGCGAGCTCCAGCGCGGGCCGTGCCGCTTCCAACTTCTCCCTCAGCTCCTGGCGCAGGGCGACGAGGGCGTATTGCTCGAGGGCCTCACGCCGGGAGTGGAGCGAGGCCCGGGCATCCTCGCGCTCGGTGGCGAAGATGCGCTGTAACTGCCACAGGCCCCACCCGAGCCCGGCCAGGCCGAGCACGAGGGCGGAGAGGGTGGGGAGTAGCCTGCGGAGCATGTGGAGGGTCTACTTGATGACCGGGACGCGGTCGAAGTCCATCGTGAAGACCGGCTCGAGCTGCTCGAAGCGATCCGTGCGCTTGTCGAGTGCCTGGGCGTTCCGGATGAGGGCGCCGAGCTCCCTTACGTCTGGCCGGTCGCGCAGGGGCTCGTTGAGCTCCTCCCACAGTGAGGAGAGCTGTGCCCAGGAGAGGGAGCGGACCCAGTAGGAGCCGCGCAGCTTCTCGGCGAAGGCCGCCGCCACGTAGGACAGGCGCGTGGGGGGTGCGGCGCTGCCGTAGGCCGTCCGAAGGAGGCTGGAGGGCAGTTGCTTCTCCATCAACCGCGAGTCGCCCCCTTCCGGCGCCTTGTAGCGGATGCGCAGGGTGGCGAAGGAGGGGGTGGGCTCACGCAGCTTCACCTCGTAGATGGCGGTGACGCTGTGGCCTGCCCCCACCTCACCCGCGTCCACCCGGTCATCGGCGAACTGCTCCTTGGCGAGCATCCGGTTTTCATAGCCCACCAGCCGATAGCGGACCACGGCCTGGCGGTCGAACTCGAGCTGCAGCTTCACATCCTTGGCCACCACCTGGAGGGTGCCGGTGAGGTTCTGCACGAAGATGCGACGCGCCTCTTCCAGTTGGTCCACGTACGCGTAGTTGCCCTCTCCCACCTGGGCGAGCCGCTCCATCAGCACGTCATTGTAGTTGCCCATGCCGAAGCCGACGGTGGTCAGGGTGATGCCTCGCGCTGCTTGCTTGCGCACCCGCTCCCAGATGCCGTCCGCGTCGGTGATGCCGTTGTTGGCGACTCCGTCCGAGCACAGGATGACGCGGTTGATGCCGCCCTCGCGCAGGTGCTCCGAGGCGATCGCGTAGCCCAGCTCGAGGCCCGCCTGGGCGTTGGTGGAGCCCTCCGATTGGAGCCTGTCGATGGCGCTCATCAACTTGTGCTTGTCAGCGGCGCTCGTGGGGGCGAGCACCTGGTGTGCGGTCGAGCCGTAGACGGCGATGGAGATCCGATCGCGCTCGTCGAGCTCATCCACCAGCAGCCGCAGCGCCCGCTTCACCAGCGCGAGTCGGTTCTCGATGTTCATGGATCCGGACACGTCGATGACGAAGACGAGGTGGGCGGGCTTGCGCGCCACACGGCTCACCTCGCGCGCCTTCAGCCCGATGTGCACCACGTGGTAGCCCTTGCGGCTGGGGGAGGGGAAGCCCTCCACGTGCACGCTGAAGGGGGACTCGGGGTCGCTCGCGTAGCCGTAGTCGAAGCTGTTGACGAACTCCTCCACGCGCACCGACTGCTCGTCCGGCAGTGCCCCCCGCTCCAGGTAGGAGCGCGCCATCGAGTAGGACGCGGTGTCCACGTCCACGGAGAAGGTGGAGAAGCGCTCCTCCTCGGTGTCGATGGTCGGGTTCACCCCGTAGCTCTTGAAGTACATGTCCGCGAAGGGCTGCTGGGGAAGCGGCGCGGTGCGCTCGGGAGGTGGGGGCGGTGGAGGAGGGCTGGCGGGCGGGGCGGCGGACGTGTTGCCCGGGGCACTCGCTCGCCCGCGGCCTCCAAAGAAGTTGCTGATGCCCCTGCCAATGGCGCCGAGGTCGATGAGCGGGCGACTTCCCGAGCTCGTCACTTCGATCAACTCGGAGAAGCTCTCGGGCAGGAGCTCCACGTTCACGCGGATGGTGCGATCCAGGCGCAGCTGGATGTCCTGCCGCGCGTGCAGCCTGAACGATTCCTTTTCGAACCGAAGGGTATAGACGCCCGGTGGCAGTTGGGGGATGCGGTAGTTGCCGTTTGCATCCGTCACCACGACCTGCTCGCCCTGCAGGTTGGGGGAGGTCGCGGTGATCACCACGTCCGCGAGGGGCTTCTTGTTCTCGGCGCTGGTGACCGTGCCGACGATGACGCTATCCGCCAGGGCCGGTGTGGACAGCAGCAGGAGGACACAGCAGAGGGCACTGCTCAGCACGTGCTTCATCTTCGGGCGACCTCGGGCATCGGGATGAGCGCCATCATCCAGATGCGGCCTGCATCGTGCCTCACGCCGGGTTACGTTCTCCATCATGGTTTCATCACAGAGGCCCGGCGGGTAGGTGGGCCTCGAACCTGGAGTGGGGGAAAGCACATGCAGAAGAAGGTCATCGCGTTCGTCGTGTACCCGGAAGTGACGCCGTTGGATCTGGTGGGGCCGCTCCAGGTGCTCAAGCCCCTGGAGAACTTCGGGCCGTTCGAAGTTGTCACGGTGGGTGAGCGCCTGGAGCCCATCACGACCGATCTCGGGATGCGCATCGTGCCAGAGCGCACGTTCGCCGAGGTGCCAGGGCCCTATGCGCTCGTCCTGCCGGGTGGGGTGTTGGGCCCCATCCAGGCCATGACGAACGACGTGCTCATGGCCTATGTCCGCTCGGCGGGGACTACCGCCGAGGTGCTGGCCTCCGTGTGCACCGGCTCGCTCATCCTCGCGGCGGCCGGGCTGCTCGAGGGCCGGAAGGCCACCACGCACTGGTCCTTCCTCGACGCGCTCGATCGGTTCGGTGCCCGGGCCACGCGTGAGCGCTGGGTCGAGGATGGCAGGGCCATCACGGCCGCCGGCGTGTCGGCGGGGATTGACATGGGACTCGCCCTGGCCGCGCGGCTCGCCGGTGACACCGTCGCCCGGAGCATCCAGGCCATCATCGAGTACGACCCCAAGCCTCCCTTTGGCGAAGTGGACTGGGACTGGGTCGAGCGGAGTGAGCTCAAGCGCACCTTGCTCACCCCCTATGTTCCCGCCATCCAGAAGCTCCTCGAGGGCAGGCCGGAGTTGATGGCGAAGCTGCTCCCGTGAGCTCAACATGTCGGGGCCGCTCTCGGGCGGCCGGCCGCGGCGCGTGGGCGTAGCGCTCGGTGGTGTGGATCAGCGCTGGGCGGCGGGCAGGCGGACGATGAAGGTGCTGCCCTTGCCGGGCTCGCTCTGCACGTCGATGCGGCCCTTGTGGCGGGTGATGATGCCGTAGCTGACGGACAGCCCAAGTCCCGTGCCCTGGCCTCGCGGCTTGGTGGTGAAGAAGGGGGTGAAGAGCTTGGAGAGCGTTTCCTGCGTCATCCCCTTGCCCGTGTCGGCCACTTCCACCACCACATCGTTGCCTTCGTGCCGCGTGCGGATGCGGATTTCTCCTCGCGTCTCGATGGCTTGTGCCGCATTGACGAGCAGGTTGGTGAACACCTGCGCGATCTGCGTGGGGTGACAGCTCACGGGCGGCAGCGGACCAAAGTCGCGCTTCACCTCGCATTTGTACTTGAGCTCGTTCCAGACAATCTTCAGCGAGGAGGCCAGCTCCGCATTCACGTCCACGAGCTGCGGCTCCCCCGAGTCCTCGCGCGCGAACGAGCGCAGGCTCTGGGCGATCTCCTTGATGCGCCGGGTTCCCGCCAGGGACTCCTCAATAAGCTCTGGTAGGTCGCCGAGGATGTACTCCACGTCCTCTCGCTGCCACAGCTCGCGCATCCGCTCGAGCACCTCCGCGGGAGCGCTGCCGGTCTGCTCGTCCTGGGGGGCCAGCAGCTCGCGCTGGAGCTGCATCAGCGGTGCGAGCGAGGAGAAGTACTGGTCCAGCGTCCCCAGGTTGCTCATCACGTAGCTGACGGGGTTGTTGATCTCATGCGCGACGCCAGCGGCCATCTGCCCCAGCGAGGCCAGCTTCTCGGTTTGGATGAGCTGGGCCTGTTGCTCCTCCAGCTCGAGGGTGGCTTGCAGCAGCTTCTCGCTGCGGGTGCGCACCAACTCCTCAAGGCTGTCTCGGTGGCGCCGCAGCTCCACCTCCTGCTGGACGAGCCGCTCCTCCGTCTGCTTGCGCTCGGTGATGTCGCGGACGATGGAGATGACCTCGTCCGGGGCGCTGCGCGTCAGGCGCATCTCGTAGTGCATGCGACCCGAATGGGGCAGGTCCAGCACGTACTCGAAGACCTCCAGGGTGCCCTCGCGGATGGCACGTGCCAGGTGCATGAGCGCCTTGTCGAGCACGGGCTTGGCGAGCGGCAAATCCCTCAGGTTGGTGCCGATGATGCTCTCCGGCGGGATGAGCAGCTCCAGGTTGCTGTTGGCGTGGTAGTCCCGGTAGGTGCCGTCGGCGCCGATGCGGAAGACGATGTCCGGCAGGGTGCTCACCAGGGCCCGCAGGCGTTCCTCCCCGAGCTTCCGGGCGGTGATGTCCACGTTGGTGCCCACGATGCGCAAAGGGCGGCCCTGCTCGTCGCGTGCCACGATCCTGGCCCGGGACAGAATCCAGAGCCAGGAGCCGTCCTTGCACCGGAAGCGGTGCTCACGCTCGATGAGCGGGAGGGCGTCGGTCGTGTGCTCGTTGAAGACCCGCATGCTCTCGGGCAGGTCCTCGGGGTGGCACAGACTCGACCAGGTGGCGAAGCTGCTTTCCAGCTCGCCCTCGTCGTAGCCCAGCATGCCCAGCCAGCGGCGGTTGGTGAACATCTGGCCGGTGGTCACGTCCAGCTCCCACACGCCATCCGCCACGCTCTCCATCACCACCTGCAGGCGCTCCGCGCTCCGCTCCTGGATGCGGCGCAGCTCCTGCTCGTCCCGCTGGTGCCGCTGCTCGTTGCGACAGCCGATCAACATGCTGCCGCAGGCGAGGAGGAAGGGCTGGAGGAAGTCGATGAGCTCGGCGTCGTACCCGTTGGGGCGGTTGGCGAGGCCCACCACGCCCAGGCGCTCCCCTGCGGATTCCAAGGGCAGTCCCAGAAAGGTGTGCTCCGCGCCGGGGGCTCCACACACCACGGGCCCATCTGCGGTGGAGACGGCGCCCACGAGCGCGCGCAGATCTCGCAGCTCCCGTCCTGGCAGCTCCGGCCGTACGGGCAGTTCCCACGAGGCATTCGTCTCGTCCGGAGGGAGGCTGGCGACAACGTGGAACGAGGGCGTGGCGCCGGGTGCCTGGTGCACCTCACCGATGACACCCGATTCACTGCCCGTCAGCTCCAGCACCACCGCGAGCATCCGTTCAAAGGCATCCCGGGGCTCAGCCCCGCGAACGAAGTCCGCCTGCGCCTCGATGAGTGCCCGCAGCAGTTGGTTGCTGGCCCGTTGCTTCTCCTCTGCGGAACTCTGGGCACCGGTGATCACACCGGCCCGCTCCCGGGAGACCGGGGCTGAGCCTTGAGGGAGGGAAGGCATGGAGCTGGACCTTGGGTTGTGCGGCAGCGAAGCCCGGGAGTGTAAATCTACCCCAAAACCTCTGGCGTTACACCCGGGGGGCCGTGACGCCCCGTGTCAGCCCAGCAGGACCATCAGTAGGTGAGCCGCCGAGGCAAGCACCACCCCCACGGCCGCCGTGGCCCCGGCCATGATGGCGAGCGGGTGCTTATCCACCGAGCGAAGGGCCTCGTGGAACCCGCGCTTGAGCAAGGTTCGCTGGCATTGCACCTCGATGCGTCCCTCCATGACGCCCTGGAGATGCTGCATCATCTCGTCCACCGACTGGTGGCGCTGCGCCGGGTCCTTCGCGAGGCCCTTGTGGACGAACCACATCAGCTCCACAGGGACGGGAGGCTGGTGTGGGTGTGACTGGTGGGTGAAGACGTTGGGGCTCTCCTTCTCCACCCCCGAGAGCACCTCGGCCAGCGACTCACGTCCCTCCAGGTAGTGCCGCAGGAAGAGGAACTCGTGGAACAGGACGGTCAGGCTGTAGGTGTCACTGCGCACGTCAACCGCGTCGTGCTGGCCGCGGGCCTGCTCGGGCGACATGTAGAGCGGCGTTCCCACCACGGCGCCCATTTGGGTCTGCAGCGACACGGCCTCGCGCAGGCTCGTCGTGGTGGGCACGGGCGTCGCGGTATGGGCCACGGCATCTGGTTGGTGGGGGCGCCGGGCCAGGCCCCAGTCCATCACGGTGACCTCGCCATAGGGCCCCACCATGATGTTGGCGGGCTTGATATCCCGGTGGATGAAGCCCTTGCGGTGTGCGTACGCCAGCGCGTTGAGCACGCCCATGAAGACCTGCACCCGGACGGGGAAGGTGAAGCGCGCATGCGTGGCGGCGTCTCCCTGGCGCAGCTTCTCGATGATGGACTCGAGCGTGTCGCCCTGGAGGTGCTTCATCACGAAGTAGTACCGGCCGAGGTGGTCCACGCCGACGTCGTGCACCGGGACGATGTTCGGATGGTCGAGCTGTCCGGCCGTGCGGATCTCCTCCACGAACCGGAGCACGCGATCGAGATCGGACCCCTCGGGCAGGCGCTTGAGGGCCACCATCCGCTCAATGTCGTTGTCCTTCAGCAGCACCACCTCGCCCATGCCTCCCTGACCCAGCTGGCGGACCTCCTCGAAGCGCTCACGCTCGAAGGGCACCACGTCAGGCCGATTCCCTTTCCACTCAATCCGGGGCAGCACGGTGCTGCGTCGGGCGGAGGCGGTCATTGGAGCACTCTGCGGCACGGAGACGTTTCCGGTCCGCGAGGCAGGGGTGACCAGGGTGGCATCCAGGTTGACGTCCGGGACGTATCTGAGCGTGTCCGTCATGGGTTCTTTGAATAACAGAACCTTTACCGTCACGCTTGGTGGCCTGCCCCACGGCCGGACTCGTACCCTCAGTAAACCGTGAGGACCAGGGAGTGGCCCGCTTCGAAGCGAGGCTCCTTCTGGAGCTGCTCCAACACACTGGAGGTGCAGTGGAGCGTCACCATGGGGATGCTGCCTGGATCGCTCACCCATTTCACCGCGCCCATCAATTGATGGGATTGGAGATAGCTCAGGACCGAGTCCCGAAACTGTTCTCCCTCGGCGCGCGCCGCTGCATAGGCAGCCGCTCGGTCTCGTTGGGGGGCGGGGCGATACTCGGCGGGCTCTTCGCGGGGCATGACGATGGTCTCAATCCACATGCGAGAGCCTCCTGTCTTAAGGACCGAGAAAAACGGTCATAAGATTATCGCAAGTGACACGTTCCGTGTTGCTTCTTTTTTTTATTCTTCACACGAACGTGTGGGTCACCCTGCGAGCATGTAGAGAGAGGCCGCTCGTGCACAGATGTGACGCCGGGGCGGGGGCTGCTCGTCAGAGGTCCTGGGCGATGGGGAAGCGCAAGGTGAAGGTGCTTCCTTGTCCAAACTGGCTCTTCACCTCGATGCGGCCGTTGTGGCGGGACATGATGCCGTAGCTGATGGACAGACCCAACCCCGTGCCCTTGCCTGGCGGCTTGGTGGTGAAGAACGGGGTGAAGAGCCTGGCGAGGACCTCGCGTGTCATGCCTTGGCCCGTGTCGGAGATGCGGACCAGGACCTCGTTGCCTTCGCGCAGCGTGGTGATCTGGATGAGCCCGCGCTCCGGGATGGCCTGCACGGCATTGAGCAGCAGGTGGGTGAACACCTGGTTGAGCTGGGCGGGGCGGCCGAGGATGGGCGGCACCGGCCCGTAGTCACACCGCACCTCGGTCCGGTACTTAAGCTGGTTCCACACCACCTTCAGTGTGGTCGCCAGCTCCTTGTTGACGTCGACCAGCTCCGGCTGTCCGGAGTCTTCGCGCACAAAGGCCTTCAGGCTCTGCACGATGTCCGCCACGCGGTGGGCGCCCTCGCGCGAGTCGCGGAGCAGGTCGTTCACGTCGCCCAGAAGGTAATCGAGGTCCTCCTGCTGCTGGAGGGACTGGATGCGCGCGAGCAGCTCGGCGGCGGGCCCCTGCTGCTGTTCCGGCCCCAGGGTCGCCGCGAGCTTGCGGTAGAGCTCGAGCAGCTCCATGAAGACAGAGAGGTACTGGGTGAGCGTGCTCAGGTTGCTCGTGATGTAGCCCAGGGGGTTGTTGATCTCGTGGGCGATGCCGGCCACGAGCTGCCCCAGGGAGGCCATCCGCTCGGAGTGCAGCAGCTGCGCCTGTCGCTCCTCCAGCGCCACGGTGGTCTGCAGCAGCTCCGCGGTGCCGTTGTGCAGGATCTTCTCCAGCTGGTCGCGGTGGCGCTGCAGCTCCTCCTCCCGCTGGCGCAACAGCACCTCGGTGCGGCGCCGCTGCTGCTCGCTGCGCCACCCCATGATGATGCTGCAGCAGGTGGTGAGGAAGGGCCGGAGGAACTCGACGAGCTCGGGGCCGTAGCCTTCAGGGCGGTTGGCGATGCCGACCATGCCCACCAGCTCGCCCCCGGATTTGAAGGGCAAGCCGAGGAAGGTCCTCAGCGGGGGGTGGCCGTTGGGGAAGCCGCCTCGGCGCGGACCCTCCGCGGGCTCATTGGCGATGACGGGCTCCCCGGTGGTGAGCACGCTGCCGAAGATCGTGTCCAGGTCGCGCAGCTCCCGCAGCTCGTCCGTCCATTCGACGTTGCTGATGGAGTGGTTGCGCAGGTAGGGCTTGCCCTCCGGGTCTCGGAGGACCTCGCCGATGAATCCGTACTCGCTCTCCGTCAGATCGAGCAGAACGGTGAGCAGCTTGTCGAACAGGTGGTGCGCATCGCTGCCCTGGATGAACTCCGCTTGAGACTCGGTGAGCGCCCGGAGCAGACGGTTGCTGGCTTCGAGCGCTCGTTCCGCCACGAGCGCACGCGAGCGGGTTCGACCCTGAGTGGTGTCCGGTCGGCGACCCGAGGCGGCTTTGCTCATCGTGTTCTCATGCTAACGCGTCCCGGGGGGGTGTCTCCGAGCCATCATCGGCCGACCTTGTCAGATATCCAAGTCTGTACGCTCGGAGTCCGGGTAGACGCGCCTACACCTGGAGTGGAGTGGCTCATGCTCCGAGCAGTGGGAAGAAGTGCCCGATGGGCCCATTACCCCGGCCCACGGCGAGCGGGTGTTGGAGCGCCCGGGTGACGTACTCCTTGCCAAGCTGGGTGGCTTCAAACAGTCCATGCCCCAAGGCCAGGTTGGCGGCGATGGCCGCGGACAGCGTGCACCCCGTACCATGAGTGTTACGCGTCTCCACTGAGGCCAGGTGCAGCGTCTCCAGGCGCTCGCCATCGAACCAGACGTCGGTGCCACGCAGGCTCCCCGGCATGGCGCCTCCCTTGACGAGCACCGCCTTCGGCCCCAGCCGGTGAATGCGGCGCGCAGCCTCCCGCATGTCCTCCAGCGTCTGGAGCTCCAGCCCCGCGAGGAGCTGTGCCTCGTGCCGGTTGGGGGTGACGAGGGTTGCTAGCGGTAGGAGCTGCTCCCTCAGTGCCGCCACAGCCTCGTCATCGATGAGCCGGGAGCCCGCCCGTGACACCATGACTGGATCCACGACGAGCGGGGTGATGCCCAGCGACTTCACCCGCTCGGCCACCCGGGCGATGATCCCCTGGTTGACGAGCATGCCGGTCTTCGCGGCGCCTATGCCGATGTCCGAGGCCACCGCGTCAATCTGAGCCGCTACCGAATCCGGGGACATGACGTCCACGCGGGTGACGCCCAGCGTGTTCTGGGCCGTGAGCGCCGTCAGGGCGCTGGTCCCGTGAACCCGATGGAAGGCGAAGGTACGCAGATCCGCCTGGATTCCCGCTCCACCGCCACTGTCCGAGCCCGCGATCGTGAGCGCGGTCGCTACCTTCCTGTACTCCATCTTCGTCCTGTCCCTCCTGGAGGTGGCGCACCATACGCCCACCTCGACGGTCATGCCTTCGCTTGAAGTGAAAACGGGGGTTTATATGGAGAGGAGCACCCCGTGACGCTTCGTGAAGGCTGAAAAAACGCGGGTTTGTGGGCAAATCGGGCCGGATTGGCTCGATAATGGAGTGGACGTTTTATTTCTGGAGAGTTCGATGGCTCCTCGCGACCAAGCGCGGTGGCGTACGTGATGGATCGCATTCACTTCGAGGGCGCTGAGGAGGGCCGGGCTCAGCTCGGCAAGCCGTAATGGGCCTGGTGGAAGCCATCGTCTTCCGCGGCTGGCCGAGGCCCGAGCGTCCCGAGAAGCTGGTGTTGGACCTGACGCGGCCGAGCCTGTGCACCCTCCGGCTGGGAGAGCCTGTGAGCCGCGTCCGGGAGGTGTTGGGCGCACCGGCCTCATGGCGCGAGAAGCGCAAGTGGGGGTGTTGGGCCTATCCCGCGTGGGGCCTGTGTATCGACGTTCCGGCGGAGCGGGAGGTGGAGTCCTTCCGCATCGCGTTGCAGCGGCCCGAGGAGGGGCTCACGTCCACGCGTCTGCCCTGGCAGTCCTTCTCGGGGCAGATCGTCCTGCCCCAGCAGACCGTGCCGGCCTCGCGGCTGACGACGCGCCAGGCCTTCGAGGCTGCGTTCTCGCGTCCGAGCGAGGTGGAGGAGCTGCTGGGAGACACGGTCCTCACTTGGGAGCGCGACGGGTGGATTTTGGAGGTGGCCTTCCACCCAGAAGGCGGGCCGCTGTACGTGGACGTCCAGCGCAATGATTGAGAGGGCCACGCAACTTCCGGAGCGGTTTGGGAGATAATGGCGTCATGTCCACCATCAACGGTCTGACTGGTCCCCGCCTGCCCACCGCGACCCCGTCTACGACCCGGGAGGCCCCGAGCACGAGCTTCCTCTCGCGCGTGCAGGCGAGCGCCAGCGGCGTGTCGACCCTGTCGAGGTCGGCGAATGCCCCCGTTGTCTCCGGCCGCGACGTCGTTTCGCAGGCCTTGGCCGCCGCCAAGAAGGACGCGAAGACCGGTGCCGCCACCCAGGGCACGGGTGAGACAGAGGAGATGCTCAAGCAGAAGGAGGCCCTCCTGGAGATGTCTCGCGCCTTCGTGATGGGGACCGTCCAGTCCATCTTCGCGGGTGTTGGCCAGGCGTCGTCCTCGCTTCCTAAGGAAGAGTGGGGGTAGGCGCTTCCACACAGGACCCGGGATGAAGTGGTAGACGTCCTGGGTCCTCCATGCGTGCGCTCTGTGTCGTTCTCCTGCTCCTCTCGTCGGCCGCGCTCGCTGCCGAGGGGACCACCGTCAAGGTCCGCTGTGTCGGGACCTGTACCGTCCTTCTCGAGGGCAAGCCCGGCCGGCGCCTCCATGACTCCCTGTGGAGCTGGGAGTTCACGCACGTTTCTCCCGGCAAGCGGCGCATCGAGGTGAAGGGTTTTCTCGGGGGCTCCCAGGCCACCGGCTACATCGATATTCCGGACGTGTCCGAGGTCCACGTCCATGTCGACTCGAAGGGGCGCCTGTCCGTCTCTCCGGCGGCCGATGCGGGCACCCGACCTGCGCCTCCCAAGGAGCGAAAGAAGGAAGAGGACTCCGTCCTCCATGTCCGCTGCCAGAGGCCCTGCACCGTCTCGGTGGACCACGTTCGCCGGCCCTCGGCCGATTCCCGAACCGTCATCGTCCACGGCTTGAAGCCGGGCGCCCACCGTGTCGAGGTGGGCTTCGCGCTCGGTGGCGGAGACCGGCGCGACTTCATCGAGCTCCCTCCCGCCAGCGAGGTGTTCGTCTTCGCCACGGACGCGGGGCTCCACGTCACCAACACCCGACCGCTCGGCAAGTAACGACTCCCCGGTATGGACGCGCATCGTCTCGATAACCAGGAACTCGGAGAAGTCCTCGCCGTGGCGCTTCGCGCCGGGCAGATCATGCTGGAGAACGGCGCCAACATGGCGCGGGTGGAGGAGACCGTCACCCGCTTCGGCACTGCGCTGGGCGCCGAGCGGCTGGACGTGTTCGCCACGCCCACCGGCATCGTGACCACGGCGATCGCCCAGGAGCTGCACCGCACCCGCATCGTGCGCGTGTTGAAGACGGGCATCGACCTGAACCGCGTCGCCGCCGTCAATTCGCTCGCCGAACGCGCGAGCTCGGGTGAGCTGAACCGGGCTCAGTTGCGCGACGCGTTGGAGCAGATTGCCCGCGCGCCCAGGCGCTTCGGCGATGTCCTCACGGTCCTGGCCGTGGGCATGGGCTGCGCCTGCTTTGCGCTCCTCTTTGGCGGCAATGCCATCGACGCCGGGGTGGCGGGCGTGGCGTCCAGCGCGGGGCAGGCGCTGCGTGAGTGGCTGGGCCGCCTGCAGATGGGCCGGCTGGCGATGACCTTCCTGGTGACGTTGCTGGCCGCTGGTCTCGGACTGGTGGGGGCTCGTGTGCTGGGAACTCCCGAGCCGGGGCTCGCCCTGGCCGCCTCGGTGCTGCTCTTGGTGCCGGGTGTCCTCATGGTCAGCTCCGTGGCCGACCTGTTCCGCGGAGACACCCTCTCCGGCTTGTCGCGGGCAACCTCCGCCGTGCTCGTTGTCGCGGTCGTCGGCGCGGGACTGTACGTGGTGCTGCTCGTCTCAGGCCTCGACCTGGCGCTCTCCACCAACGCGCCGCCGCCGCTCGTGCTCGCCATCCTGTTCGCGCTCGCCGCCACCGTCGGCTTCGCGGTGCTCTTCGACGTGCCTCGCCGAGCGCTGCTGCCGTGTGCCCTCGTGGGAGCGGTGGGCTACGCCGTGCGCGGTGGCTCCGTGCTACTCGCCCCGGCGCTGCCTCCCGAGGGCGCCATGTTCCTCGCCGGGTTCGCCATCGTGCTCCTGTCCGAGCCCATCTCGTACGCGCTGCGCATGCCCACCAGCATCTTCGTCATCCCCGGCTTCATCCCGCTCGTGCCGGGGGTATTGGCCTTCCGCACCGTGCTGGAGCTGGCCGCGCAGGACTACACCGCCGGCACGGCCACCCTGGTGCAGACGGCGCTGCGCGTGGGGGCGCTCGCGGCGGGCATTGGTACCTCCCAGGCGCTCACCCGGCGCAAGTGGTGGCCCATCACCAGGTAGCTCAGAACTTGGGGATGCGCAGCGTCTTGCTGATCATCGCGCTGCCACTGGCGAAGTAGATGAGGACCAGCGGGTGCATGTCGAACGCACCCACGTGCCACACGCCGAAGGGGAGGTCGTCCCCGGTGCGGCCCTTCCAGAAGAAGAAGGCGAGCACCATCACCAGGGCCAGGCTGGTGGGGATGGGGGTGCCCTCGAAGTACTTCACCTTGCCCGTTCCGTCCGAGAGGCTGGCAGCGGTGACGTTGAAGCGCGCCAGACGGCTGATGCCGCAGCCCACGAAGTAGAGCAGCACCGCCACATCCAGCCCGCCGCGCATGCCCATGGCGAAGGCGAGCGCCGCGGGAGCCATACCGAAGGAGATGACGTCCGACAGGGAGTCCAGGTCCGCCCCGAGCGGCGAGGACTGGAAGCGCCAGCGCGCGATGCGTCCGTCCAGGGCGTCGAGGATGAAGGCCAGCGGCATCAGCCCGAAGGCCAGCCACAGCCAGTGGGGCATCCCCGTGGCCAGGTACTGCATCTGCGACAGGATGGCCCCCGCGCCCGAGAAGGCATTGCCCAGCGTGACGAAGTCGGCGGGCGTGAAGGTGCGAATCATTGAGAAGTGGCGCGGCTCACGTTTCTGCTGCGACTCCGGCGTCATGCAATCCCTCCGCGGCCCCAGGGGGCGTGGAACCTATGGCTTAGCGCATTTGGCGCACTTCGCCGCTTTCTTTGCGGGGATGTTGTTCCGACCGTCCGACGTTCAGCGTCCGGCGGGCCAGGTCACCCGGTGGTGGGGCTCGTAACCCAGCCTCTGGCGGGCGTGGCTCCCGTCCAGTACGGCTGCGAAATGGAAGCGGCCCCGGTTGATGCGGTAGGAGAACTGGGCCCCGCGCAGCCGACGCCGGGCCTCGTAGAGGGGGGCGAGGAGCGGCCCCGGTGCCGGCACGTCCAGCTTCCCCGACAGGCGGATGCAGGTGGAGAGCGGCAGGGTGTCCGCGCCGGGGATGTTGAAGATCCCCTGGCGCCCCCCGGCATACACCGCCAGGCGTAACGCCTCCGTGGCGTCCTCCAGGGACAGCACGTTGAGCATGGGGTCGAAGCCCGCCGAGCGCAGGCACACCGGTGCGGAGAGGTAGTCGTGGAGCTGCGAGCCCTCGTTGGGGGCCAGCACCTCCGCGCAGCGCAGCACGGCGAGCTCCAACCCGGCTGCCATCCCCATCTGTGCGCACGCCAGCAGGTCCGCCTCCACGCGGTCTCTCACCCATTGAGGCGCGTCAGGAGACAGCTCCAGGGGGTGGTCCTCGGTGATGACGGACGGCAGGCCACGCTCCACTCGGTAAACCTCCGCGTGGGAGCGAAACACCAGCCGCCGCAGGGTGGGGTGGCGATCTGCCAGAGACAGCAGCCAGCGGAGCGACTCCACGTTCTGCACGTGGACCCGGTCCCCGAAGTCATTGGCCCGGTGCAGGGCCAGGTGCACCACCACATCCACCTCGAGGTCTCGCGCTGTGCCGAAGAGCAGATCATGCACGGGCCGCGCGTGGGTGAGGTCCACCGGGTGATACGACAAGCGCGGGTCCTTTGGGAGGTACACCCGCTCGCGAGGCTCCAGGCCCACGGCCATCACCGTTCGCAGGGCGCGATCCTCCAGGAGTACCCGGCACAGCCGCTCGCCCACCGGGGTGCTCGCGCCCAGCACCAGCACGCCCCGAGGGGCCCGCCCACTCGAGGGCACGCTCATCGGAACACCCCCTTGCGCAACCGAAGGCCCTTCTCCACGAGCGCCTGGACGGCCCGCTTCACCCGCTCCGCGGCGCGGCGAACCACCTCCGGATCATCCGCGTCCTCGGGGCGCAGGCCCTCGTGGAGGAAGAGGGGCTCGCCATAGTGGAAGTGATAGCGCACCGGCAGGGGGACGGGTGTGAGTGGCACGGGCAAGTAAGGTGCGCCGAAGACCTGCACGGGCAGGCGAGCGAGTTGAGGCATCTGCTCCTCCGCGCCCACGATGCCCACCGGCACCACAGGGGCCTGGTGGCGGATGGCCAGCTCGGCGTGACCCACGCGGAAGTCCCGGAGTTGGTAGCGCTCGCGGAAGGGCTTGGAGATGCCGGGGACGCCCTCGGGGAAGATCATCAGCAACTCGCCCGCATTGAGCAGCACGCGGAGGTTGCCTGCGGTGCCACCCACTACGCCGCTGCGTGCGTACAAGGTGCTCACGAAGGGCATCGCGGGGACGAAGTTGTCGGCCACCGCACGAGGCACGCGCTTGCTCTGGAGGACGACGTCCGTCCACAACATCAGCGCATCGAAGGGCAGGGTGCCCGAGTGGTTGCCCACGAGAAGGGCCGGCCCCCGCGTGGGAATGTGCTCCACCCCGAGCGAGCGGACGCGGAACCAGTACCGGTACAGCGGCTCCAGCAGGGACAGGCCGAGCGCTGCGTGGAGGGGCTCGTACCCGAAGACGTCATACCCGTGGCCCGCGTCCCGGAAGGGAATGGAACGTACGTGCTCCAGGGATTCGCCCAGGAGCCTGGAGGCGAGCCGGCGTCCGGCTCGTCCCACCAGGGATTGAAGCACCGCGGGCCTCACGTTCATGGTGCAGGGCTTGCGGGAGTCAGGTGACGAGCCGCAGGAAGTGCGTGCGGCTCAGGCCTGCTTGCCGGCGCGGTGTTGGCGGACCGACTCACGGAAGCCGCGGAACTTCTCCACCATCTCCTCCATGGCCCGGCGCGAGACGTCCGACACCTCGTCGGCGAGCTTCTCCGCGTCGCGCACCACGGGCTCCAACTCCTTCCACTTCTCCTTCGCGTCCATGCCGGCCAGGTGGATGTCCACGCGGATCTCATCGCGCAGTGTCTTCAGGCGGCCCAGGTTCTCCTTCATCCAGTCGCGCATCTGTCGCTCGTTCATGACGCTCTCCTTTCATTGCGTTTCCTCTCTCCAACGAAAGCAAGTGACGTGCCGCGCCATGAGGGAAGTGGGTAGCGGTGTTCCGACAAGAAGCGGACAGTGACATGTGTGTGGGAGGCAAGGGTGTGTCCGAATGCCGGAAGAAGGGACTGAGGTGGACGTTGCCCGTCCCACCGTGGGTGCCTAGTTTCGCATCCTGATCCCACGGGGCTCCTCGTGTGGGTTCCGGGATGGGTGGGCGCAGGGGTGTTGGGGAAGGGGAATGGGAGCCATGAGCAGTCGCTGGGGGCTGTGGGTCCTCGCGGTGCTGGGAGTGTTGACGGGGTGTGCCGATCGCGATCGCCCCGCTATCGCCGATGGAAGGCTGACGGCGACGCCGGGAGGGGTGGATTTTCAGAGGGTGGCGGTCTTCGACGGGCGCGAAGCAGAGGTCGTGCTGCGCAACGTGGGCCGCTCCCGCATCATCGTAGATGAGGCCTGGGTGGAGGGTCCCGCGGGGGCCTGGCAGGTGGACTTCACCCACGAGGGGCCGCACTCGCTCGTGCCGGGCGGTGATTGCGCGTTGCGCGTGCGCTTCACTCCGCAGGGAGAAGGGGCGCTGCCAGCAACGTTGGTGGTGCGCTCGGACTCGAAGAAGGAGCCGTTGATCCGGGTCCGGCTGCAAGGCATGGGCGTGGACGCATGGGCGCGCGTGACGCCGCGGAAGCTGGACTTCGGCCGCATTGAGGCGGATTCCTCCAAGACGCTCTCCGTCTCCGTCACCAACCCCACGGACATGCAGGTGGAGGTGACGCCGAAGCTGGTGGGCGCGGACAAGGACGAGTTCTCCGCGGCGCCGCTGTCACTGGGCCCGGGGGAGCAGCGCGAGTTGCCGATCACCTTCGCGCCGAAGCGGGTGGGTGGCAAACAGGTGGCGCTGGCCGTGTCGCCGTGCCGGGGCTGCTCGGACGTGGCGGTGCAGGTGGCCGCCGAGGCGCTGGAGCAGGCCGTGGTGGCCGAGCCGCCGGTGCTCGACTTTGGCTCCATCCCCGTGGACAAGGACCGCGTCCTGCAGGCGCGCCTGCACAACATCAGCACGGAGCCCGTGACGGTGACGGAGCTCACCTTGGCGGGCAAGGACGCGTCCTTCAGCCATGGACCCTCCGGGCTCCCGCTGGTGCTGGCGCCCGGAGAGACGCGCGCTTGGGATATTCGCTACAGCCCGGGCCACATGGGGCCGGCCGAAGATCAGATCTCCTTCCGTGTGGAGAGCAAGCGCCACCCCACCACGGATGTGCAGCTGCGGGGGTTTGGCGGTGCGGCGGAGCTGTGTGTGTCGCCGCTCACCCATAACTTCGGGCGCCAGCCCATCGGCTCGAAGACGGCGGTGGTCGTCAACGTGAAGAACTGCGGCGCCTCCAACGGAGGCCCGCTTACGATTCATGGGCTCGAGTTCCACTCGCTGGATGGGCACCCGGACTCGGACGTGCAGTTCAACGTGGCGCCGCTGACGCTGCCGCACCGGCTGCTGCCTGGCGAGGAGGTGAACTTCAAGGTCTTCTTCGAGCCCTCGCGCGAGGGCGCCGCCGCGGGCCGGCTGGTGATGACCACGGACGTGTACTCCGGGGAGACCACGGAGCTGGACTTCACGGGGAACGCGGAGCGGCACGCCCCCTGTCAGGTGGCCATCACGCCGGCGGCGGTGGACTTCGGCACGGTGGCGCCCGGCTATGGCGCGGTGCTGGGCGTGAAGGTGGCGAACACCGGCGCGGATCTCTGCGCGGTGAAGAACATCCGTCTGCGCGACGATGGGGGCGGGGTGTTCAGCTTGCCCGGTGGCGAGCTGGATGGCCTCGTCCTCTGGCCGGGGGACTACTTCAGCCTCATGGTGGCCTTCCTCTCGCCCGCGGGGGGTGGTGACTTCACGGGCGCGTTGCAGTTCGAGCAGGCGGAGCCCTCCAACCCGCTGCTGCTGGTGCCGTTGGCGGCTCACTCGCAGGCCACGTGCCTGGTGGCCTCACCGCGCTTCGTGGACTACGGCCTGGCGCGTCCGGACTGCCCGCCGGCTCCGCGAGAGGTGAACTACATCAACGCCTGCCGAGCGCCGGTAACGGTGTCCGGCGTGAGGATTGGTGCGGGCACGACGGATGGGGAGTTCTCGCTGAACCACACGCCGGGCACGCCCTTCACGCTGGACCCGGGCGATGCCTTCACCGTGGAGGTGGGCTACGAGGCCCAGGTGTTTGGGTTGAACCTGTCGCCACTCTTTGTGGACTCGTCGGATCTGCCCGCGCCGGTGCTCGTCCCGCTGATCGGTGAGTCCTCCAAGCGCGCGGACAAGACGGACACGTTCATCCAGCAGGACGGCTCCAAGGTGGACGTCCTCTTCGTGGTGGACAACACCGCCTCCATGGTCGAGGAGCAGCCGCGCATCGTGTCGGCCATGCCCGCCTTCGCCGAAGCGGCGCTGGCCAAGGGCGTGGACCTGCACGTGGCCGTCACGACCACCGGCATCGATACCGCCACCGACGCCTGTCCGGGCGGGGCGAAGGGCGGTGAAGCGGGCCGCT
This sequence comes from Archangium minus, assembly GCF_044360475.1. Taxonomy (NCBI): domain Bacteria; kingdom Pseudomonadati; phylum Myxococcota; class Myxococcia; order Myxococcales; family Archangiaceae; genus Archangium; species Archangium minus. The sequence goes on along the minus strand of NZ_CP043494.1, from coordinate 8,721,075 downwards.
TCTTCCCGGCGGACGGCAGCCGGCCGCGCATTCTCACCCAGAACACGCCGGGGCTGGCGTCGGTGCTCCAGCAGAACGTGAACGTGGGTCAGTGCGCCGCGGTGGAGCAGGGCTTCGAGGCCGTGCGGCGGGCCCTGTCGCCTCCCCTGGTCAGTGGCGCGGACGACCCGCGCACGCCCGAGCCGAACGACGGCAACATGGGCTTCCTGCGTGACGAGGCGGCCCTGGTGGTCGTCTTCATGGGCGACGAAGACGATCACTCGCCCGACAGCGTGGACACCTACGTGCGCTTCCTCCAGACGCGCAAGGGCGAGTACCAGCCGCAGCGCATGACCATCTACGCCATCGCGCCCACGGACGCTGGCTGCCCCACCTCGGGCGGTTCCGGCACGCGCTACGCCGAGGCCGCGACCCGCACGGGCGGCGAAGTGCTCTCCGTGTGCTCGGCGGACTACGCGCCCCTGCTGCGCGCCGTGGCCAACAAGGCCTTCTCCGCCCAGGACCGCTTCCCGCTGAGCGAGCAGCCAGACGCAAGCAGCATCACCGTGACGGTGAATGGTGCTCCGACGACGAGCGGCTGGACCTACGACGCCGTTACCAACAGCGTTGTCTTCTCCTCCGCTCCCGCGCCGGGCGCGAAGGTGGAGATCTACTACCGCCGCGCCTGTCGTTAGTGCGCGGAGGGGGGGATCGCGCCGGAGGCCGAATTACCGGCTCCGGCGCGACATGTCGGTCCCGGGTGCTACAGCTCTGCTTCGGTCTGTGCGGTTGACCGGAAAATTGGAGGGCAACCCATGCTGAGTACCCTGGGGCCGTCCCCGCAGCAGGAGGCGACGGTGAGCTCCCGACAGCACGATGACAACTCCATCTCCGAGCGTCCGCTCACCGGCCGCACGCCCTCGTCCGGCCGCTCGCCTGGCGGCCTGAGGGTCATCAAGGGGGGCGGGCAGCGCCGGCCGGATGAGCCGTTGGTCTCCCGCGACGCGGTGGCCCGCGTGCTCATGGAGGCGGGGGTGGATCTGCTCCTGCGCCGCATCACCCCGGCCCGGGCCGAGGAGATTGAGCGCAAGGTGGACCGGGTGTTGGATCTGTTCGACCGGGTGGATGCCGCGCCCCTGTTGATGCCGGTGTTGCAGCGGCACCTGGACGAGCTGGAGGCTCTCATGCGGGAGACCCGGCAGGTCCGGGCGCCGGCCCGTCGCGGGGGGTAGGCGAGGAAGAGAGCGACGGGAGGTTTGACCCTCCAGGCCGGGGCGCTTACGCTCGGGGCCGTCCGCGCCCGGGTGTCTCCATCCACGGCCTCCCTGCCGTGGAGCGGGGGCATGTCGCACCGTGTCGATCGAGAACTACGGCAAATACCAGCTCCTCAAGCGGCTCGCGATGGGCGGCATGGCGCAGATCTACCTCGCGCGCCAGCGGGGCCCCGAGGGCTTTGAGAAGCTGGTGGTCATCAAGCGCATTCTTCCGCACCTGGCGGAGAACGCGGAGTTCGTCCGGATGTTCCTGGCCGAGGCGCGCATCGCCGCCCGGTTGGATCACCCCAACATCGTCGACATCTACGACCTGGGGGCGCAGGACGACAGCTACTTCATCGCCATGGAGTACATCCATGGCGAGGACTTGCGGCGCGTGTGGAAGCGCGCGGAGCGCAGCGGTCAGCTCATTCCGGTCCCGCTGGTGTGCCGCATCATGATCGAGGCCTGTGCCGGCCTGGACCATGCGCACAAGAAGGCGGATGCCAACGGCAAGCCGCTGAACATCGTCCACCGAGACATCTCCCCGCAGAACATCCTCCTGACGTTCGAGGGGCGGGTGAAGGTGGTGGACTTCGGGATCGCCAAGGCGGCGGACCAGGCTTCCGAGACGCGCTCGGGGGTGCTCAAGGGCAAGTACTCGTACATGTCGCCGGAGCAGGCCTCCGGGCAGAAGAGGCTGGACTGCCGCTCGGACATCTTCGCCCTGGGCGTGGTGCTGTATGAGCTGCTCACGGGGATGCGGCTCTTCAAGCGCCTCACCGACATGGCCACGCTGCAGGCGGTGTCCGAGTGCCGCATCCTGCCCCCCTCGCAGATCAACCCGCGCGTGCCGAAGGACCTGGACGCCATCGTCATGAAGGCGCTGACGCGCGAGCCGGAGGACCGGTACTCGGAGGCGCTGGAGCTGCAGCTCGCGTTGGAGGACTGGCTGGTGGCTCACCAGCTGCCCGCGTCCTCAGCGCACGTGGCGGCCTTCATGAAGGACCTCTACGCCGCGCGGCTGGCCGAGGAGGCGCGGCTGGGTGACGTGCTCGTGGAGGAGGCGGAGGTCCTCTCGCCCTCCGGAGGCTTCAAGGCGATCGATAAGTCCACCGCCGAGACGATGGCCTCACCGCGCCAGGTGGACACGGGTGCCTCGGGGCCGCGCATGTCAACGCGCACGCCCGGCCGGCCCTCTCGGAGCGAGCCGCGCGTGGCCCTCACCGAGCGCGAGGAGGAGGAGCCGCGGCGCACCGTGGACATCCGCCGGGCCCCCGCTTCCGAGCCGCGAGAGGAGCCCTCTTCACAGCCCAAGGAAGTGCTTGTGGCGAGGCCGAGCCGGGTGAGGCAGCCGTCGGTGGCGGTGCCCCCACCCGCGGCTCCCGCCCCCGCGGTGCCTGCCCCCGTCGTGCCCACCCCCGTGAATCCCCCCGCGCGGAAGTTGAACCGGAGCGCCCTGATGGGAGTCGGTGCGGGCATCCTGGTGGGGCTGCTGTTCGGCGGGTGGATGGCCCTGCGCTCCGAGCCGGCTCCGAAGCTTTCGACCGCGACGGAGTCGAGCGCGTCCGAGTCCGCTCCGCCAGCGCCCTCGCGACCGGAGCCCCGCCAGGTTCAGGTCACCCTGACGACGAAGCCCGCGCAGGCCTCCCTTACGGTGGATGGCAAGCCGTACGACAAGGTGCCGGTGGTGGTCGCGGCCACATCTGGGCAGGAGCTGACCGTGCGAGCGGAGGCCCCGCGTCACCAGCCGCTCACCCGGAAGGTGACGGTGGGGCAGGGGCCGGCGCAGGAGGAGTCCCTGGTGCTCGAGCCGCTGCCCGAGCTTCCCAGGGAAGAGCCCAAGCCGGAGCCCGCGCGGCCTGCCACGGTGGAGCGCCCGGCTCCGCCAGAGACGCGCCGGGGCACGGTGCGCTTCGCGGTTACCCCCTGGGCCGAAGTATCCTGTGGTGGGCGCAACCTGGGCAGTACGCCTCTGCAGGACGTCCAGCTCGTGGCCGGGGTGTATGAATGCAGGTTCTCGAACCCGGAGCTGGGGACACGCACCCAGCGGGTCGAGGTGAAGCCCAACAGCCACACCCGCGTGGTCGTGAAGTTCTAGCCCGTTCTCCAGGATCTCCGCCGTGACACTCGAAGCAGGAACCCCCATCGGCAAGTACGTCGTCAAGCGCAAGCTCGCCGAGGGAGGCATGGCCGAAATCTATCTGGCCACCGCCATGGGCCCCGAGGGCTTCGAAAAGGAAGTCGTCATCAAGCGCGTGCGCTCGTTCCTGTCGGACGACGAGGGCTTCGTGCAGATGTTCATCGCGGAAGCGCGGTTGGCCTCGCGGCTCAACCACGCCAACGTGGTGCAGATCTTCGACTTCGACAAGCACGAGGACTCGTACTACCTGGCCATGGAGTACGTGCGCGGCTGCTCGTTATGGGACCTGCGCAAGCGCTGCCGCGAGAAGGGCATCGGCATGCCGCCGGTGCTGGTGGCGCACATCGGCGCGCAGGTGGCGGCCGGGTTGCATTACGCGCACCGGGCCAAGTCTCCGGACGGGGAATCGCTGCACCTGGTGCACCGCGACGTCACCCCGCACAACGTGCTGCTGTCCTTCGACGGGGCAGTGAAGCTCACTGACTTCGGCATCGCCAAGGCGGGCAACAAGCTGACGCAGCCGGGCGTGCTCAAGGGCAAGTTCGCGTACATGTCCCCGGAGCAGGCGCGGGGCGAGGCGGTGGACGCGCGCACGGACGTCTTCGCGCTCGGCGTGGTGCTCTGGGAGATGCTCACCGGAGGCCGGCTGTTCGACGGGGACTCGGAGGTCGCCGTGCTCCGGGCGGTACAGGAGAGCGTCATCGCCTCTCCGGCTCGTCTCAACCCGAACGTGCCGGAGGACCTGGACGAGGTGGTGTCCATCGCGCTCGAGCGCGATCCGGACGCCCGCTATCAGTCGGCCGGCGAGCTGGAACGAGCGCTCGCCCAGTGTGTGCTGCACCGTGCGACCAGCGTGGATGACACGGACGTGGGCACCTTCGTGCGGCGGCTCCTCGACGTGCCCCTCACCCAATTCATCCAGGCTCCGATCGCGCTGCAGGATCGCTCGCGCAGCCGCTCTGGCAGCACGCCGGTGGCGGGGACGAGCTCGGGTGTGCGCGCGCGTACTCGCTCAGGAGAGACGCCCTCTTCGGTGCAGGTGGCGGATTCCCCCGCCCCCGTCCGCCAGTCCACCGCGGTCCTGCCCGGGTCCAGCCCGTCTTCGGGGCGAAATGAGTCGGTGCGCACCGACGCATCCGAGGAGTCCCTGGTCTCGGCGTCCACCCTGGTGCTGTCTCGTGACAGGGCAGGGGACGAGGAGAAGAAGGGGGCTCCGTCCGAGCCGCTCCCCCCGCGCTCGACCTTGCCGTTGCCCTCGACGCCAGGAGGCAGGGACTCGCGCCCCGTGCCCATGACGCCGGTCTCGAGGGACTCCCGCCCGATGCCCACGGTGGGCCCTTCGTTGGCTCCCACCCCCGCCGCCCCCGAGCCGGTGGCCCAGGTGCAGCCCACCGCTGTCGCTCAGGCGCCCGCTGGAGCAAAGCGTGGGGGCAAGGGTCTCTGGGTGGGTGTGGGGGTAGCCGGGCTGGTTCTCATTGGTGGGGCCGCAGCCTTGGTACTGCCAACGAAGGAACCGGCCCCGGCCTCTCCGCCCAAGGTCAGTGAGACGTCCAAGGTCAGTGAGACGCGGACTGCTCCGCCGACGGAGGCCGCTGTCGTACCCGACACGAAGCCCGAGGCCGCTGTGGCTCCTCCTGATCCCGAGCCCGTGACCCCGGAGGCACCCGATGCGGGTGCCATGGCCGCCGTAACGCCACCGACGACCGGGGCCGAGCCCCCACCGGCCGATCCGCAACCCGAGCCCGCTGCAAAGGTAGAGGCCCGGGGGACCCTCATCGTCCAGGCCATCCCGTTCGCGACCGTGACCGTTTCGGGCCAGGGGCCCCGCGAGGTGCAGGGCACCTCACGCTATAGGCTCCCGCCGGGCAATTACACGGTCTCCTTCCATCATCCTTCGGGCCCTCCCAAGTCGTTCAAAGTTGTCATCAAGCCCAACGCCTCGGCGGAGCTGAAGTTCGACGCGCGCAGGCGGTAGCACCTCGTAAGCCCTGGCGCCGTTGATGGGCGCGCCTCGAGCGCGTCTCCGGCGCCCGCCGTTCCCTTCCCACGTCCATCGCCCCTCCGTGCGCCAACGCCCTGGCCTGGCGCGCCCGGCATTCGTGTGCCCGCGGACAGTGCTACCGCCTGCTACAGCCTTTTCTTGACAGGTTCGGAACCCATCTGGCATTCAATACAGCCCATTCAGTAGCATATATTCAATGGAAGGGATGCGGTTGCTGGAACCCGAGGAGCTCGAGCGCATCGAACGCGACTTCGCTGGCGGTCTGCCCGCGAGGGAAATCCTCGAGATCTTCCGGCCTCGAGGCGTTCAGCTCTCCGAGGCCACGTTCCGCAAGTACGTGCAGGTGGGCCTGCTGCCCCGGAGCCGCCGGGTTGGGCGCAAGGGGAAGCACCAGGGAAGCCGGGGGCTCTACCCGGTGGAATCAGTTCGGCGGATCAACGCCATCAAAAAAATGATGGCGGAAGGTCACACCCTGGAGGACATCAGGCGCTCGTTCCTCTTCCACAAGAACCACATCGATCAGCTGGAGAGGGATCTCTCCGAGGTGTTCGATGGTTTTCAGGATCAGCTGGGCGAGCGTGCTTTCGGCACGGAGTACCGGCGAGCATTGGAGGCGGAGCTGGCCTCCTTGAAGTCCAGGGCTCGGGACCTGGTCCGGGACGTGTCCCGGTTGGGCAGCGCGGTCACCGCGCACCGAGACGAAAAGCTCCAGTCGCAATAGGATGAAGAAGGGCGGGGGACCGGGTAGAGTGGAATCTTCGTTGGAGGGGTCAGGACATGTCTGAAGTGAAGCAGCAGCGGCCGGAGGAGGAGGCGCCCGCAGAGGCGGACGGTGGGGCGGAGCGCCGTCGCTCGAAGACGATGTCGCGGAAGGAGATGGCGCGCGACCTGCGCCGCCGCCGGCTGACGGGTCAAATCGACCCGGAGGAGGCCGACCTCCTGACTGCCGTCGACTCGCAGCGGCCGAAGACGAGGGCGGATTGTGTGAACGGTCCCCGTCCGTGCCTGTTCGTGTCCTGCAAGCACAACCTTTACCTCGATGTGAACCCGGAGACCGGGTCCATCAAGCTCAACTTCCCGGACAAGGAGATCTGGGAGTTGGAGCACACCTGCGCCCTGGACGTGGCGGAGAAGGGTGGCATCACGCTCGAGGAGGTGGGGGCCATCATGAACCTCACCCGAGAGCGCATCCGCCAGGTGGAGACGCGCGGCCTGCTGAAGCTGCGCGAGGCCACCGAGGCCGAGCCCCCGGTCTCCGCTCGCAAGCCCTGAAAATCGGGTCAGAATCCTCCAGCGCACACGGGTTGCATGCTTCGTTGACACCTAGGGGGGTGGTTGCTACACGGGCCGCCTCTCCTACAGACAGAGGCGTGCAAACCCGTGCTGGCTCTCCTCAGCGTTTCCGATAAACGCGGTCTGGTCCCCTTCGCGCAGGGGCTCGTTCGGCTCGGCTTCGAGCTGCTCTCCACTGGAGGCACGCTCGCCGCGCTCCAGGTGGCGGGCGTCCCCGCGAAGAAGGTCTCCGACTACACCCAGAGTCCGGAGATCCTCGGGGGCCGGGTGAAGACGCTCCACCCCCGCATCCACGGCGGAATCCTCGGCCGGCCGGACCACGAGGGTGACCAGGCGGAGATGACCGCCAACGGCATCACCCCCATTACTCTGGTGGCCGTCAACCTCTACCCCTTCCGTCAGACGGTGGCCTCCGGTGCCCCCGAGGCCGAAGTCATCGAGCAGATTGACATCGGCGGGCCGGCCATGGTGCGCGCCTCGGCGAAGAACTTCCGCCACGTGACGGTGGTGGTGGACCCGGACGACTACGAGTCCGTGCTCCTTGAGCTGGAGCGGTCCCGCGCCACGAGCGAGGACACGCGCCGGCGGCTGATGCGCAAGGCCTTCGCGCATACCGCGGCCTATGACGCCTCCATCGCGGGCTGGCTGTCGAAGGAGGCGGGCGAGCCGTTCCCGCACGAGCTGTCGCTCACGTTCCAGCGAGTGCAGGGGCTGCGCTACGGCGAGAACCCGCACCAGCGCGGCGCCTTCTACCGCGAGCACTCCGCGCCCGAGGAGCCCACGGTGGCTTTCTCCCGCGTGCTCCAGGGCAAGGAGCTCTCCTACAACAACATCCTGGACCTGGATGCGGCGCTGGGCCTGGTGCTGGAGTTCCCCGAGCAGCCCTGCGCGGTCATCATCAAGCACAACACGCCCTGCGGTGTGGCGTTGGACGAGTCCCTGGTGACGGCCTACCGCACCGCGCGCGCCATTGACGAGGTGTCCGCGTTTGGCGGCATCGTGGCGCTCAACCGCGAGGTGGATCGCGCCTGCGCCGAGGCCCTGGCGGAGACGTTCCTCGAGGCGGTCATCGCCCCGTCTTACTCGGCCGAGGCTCAGCAGGTACTGTCAGCCAAGAAGAATCTGCGCCTGCTGGAAGCCGGCCCTGGGTTGGCCTCGCCGACTGCTCGCCCGAGGGCCCAACTGGAGGCCCGGAGCGTGTCCGGTGGCCTGGTGCTCCAGGATAAGGACGCCGTCGAGCCCCCGCTCGAGTGGAAGGTCGTCAGCAAGCGGGCTCCCACCCCCGAGGAGGAGAGGGCTCTGCGCTTCGCCTGGCGGGTATGCAAGCACGTGAAGAGCAACGCCATCGTGTTTTCCAATGGTTCCAGGTTGCTGGCCGCCGGAGGAGGGCAGACGAGCCGGGTGGATTCGGCGAAGATCGCCGTGGCCCGGGGTGGCGAGGCCCTCAAGGGGAGCGCCGTGGCCTCGGATGCCTTCTTCCCCTTCAGGGATGGGCTCGACGAGGCCGCCCGGGCGGGGGCCACCTGCGTGGTGCAGCCTGGCGGCTCGGTCCGCGACTCAGAGATCATCGCCGCGGCTGATGAACATGGAATGGCCATGGTGCTCACGGGAGTGCGACACTTCCGGCACTGAGCCATGCGGATCACCTGCCAAAAATGTGCGGCGGCCTACGCCATCGATGATCGGGTCATCACGCCCAAGGGCGTGCGTGCGCAGTGCCCGCGCTGCCGTCACCTGCAATTGGTGAAGCGCGAGGAGCCTGCCGCGCCGAGCGCCCCCGCGCCCAAGCCCGCCGTCGCGGCGAAGCCCGCTGCCGCACCCAAGCCTGCCGCCGCACCGAAACCCGCCGTCGCGGCGAGGCCCGGTTCCGCCTCCGCCGCGAGGCCCGCCACTCCGTCCGCTTCCCTCTCCGACGAGCTCTTTGGTGATCTCGGAGATCTCGAGCCGGCACCGGACCCCAACGACTCCCCCGCGGATTCACTGCTGAACGACCTGTCGTCGATTGGCGCGTCGCCTGCGCCCTCCTCGCCGACGCCGTCGAAGGACTCGCTGTTCGGAGATTTCTCCGAGCTTACTCAGTCGTCTCCGTCCAATCCGACGATCGACCTCGGCGCCTCGTCCACTCCGGCGACCCCGTCCTACTCGATTCCGTCGGGAGATCTGCTCTTCGACGAGGTCGCTGCTCCGCCGCCCGCGCCACAGCCCAAGCCGGCCGCGCCCGTGCAGGCCAGGCCGCCCGCGCCGCAGCCCAAGCCGGCGGCACCCGTGGCCGCCCCCGCGTTCCCGGAGCCGGCTGACGACGGGATCTTCGACTTCAACGCGCCTCCTGGCTTCAGCGCACCTCCGCCCGCCGCGGCTCCCGTCCCGCCCAGGCCGGTTGCGCCCGCGCCACAGCCCAAGCCGGCGGCACCAGTGGCCGCCCCCGCGTTCCCGGAGCCGGCTGACGACGGGATCTTCGACTTCAACGCGCCTCCTGGCTTCAGCGCGCCGCCCGCGGCGGCTCCGGCGTTTGCTCCTGCAGCCTCGGCGGCTCCGGCGCCGGAGGGCGATCCGCTCCTCGACTTCTTCGGAGCACCGACCTCGCAGCCAGAGCCTCCTCCTGCCGCACCCATCAGGGCCGCCATGCCCGTGGCGGCTCCGGCTCCCGTTCCTGCTGCTGCTCCCACGAGGGCTCCCGCCGCGACGCCGAAGACGTGTCGTGAGTGCGGCAAGTCGTTGGTGGATCCGTTCGATCAGGCGCTCGGTGCGTGCGAGGAGTGCCGACAGCGTGTTCAGAAGCCCACGCCCGCTCCCGTGCCCGAGAGCCGGTCCGTGGAGGTCATCGATCTGCCGCCGCTGGACTCGCCCATGTCGGGAGGTGGAGCGGTCGCGTCGCTGCCTCCCGAGCCGAGGTCCGTCCCGGCCGCGCCCATGCTGGCGGCCGAGCCTCGCAGCGCCGTGCGTCCCGGTGGGGTCCAGCTCAACGGCGCAGCCGTGTCCGCGTCCAGCGGAGGTGGCCGTGGCGTCCTGATGGCGGCCCTGGTGGTGCTGCTGCTCGCGGGCGGTGGCGGGGCCGCGTACTTCTTCGTCCCTCAGGTGAAGGAGATGGTGGGCCAGCAGGCGGGGGGTGGAGCGGCGTCGCCGACTTCGCCGAAGAACAAGCCCGCGGCGGTCGCGCTTCCTCCTGCGGTAGAGGCTGTGCTGCCGCGCTGGCAGCTCATGTTCATGGACGCCAGCAGCGGTGACAGCAAGAAGCTGCTCGAGCAGGGGCAGACGCTGCTCGCCAAGGATCAGCGCCTCTCCTACTCGGAGGCGATGGAGTCCTTCCAGCGGGCGTTGCTGTTGGATCCGGGGAGCGACGAGGCCATCGGCGGCTATGTCCAGGCGCTCGCGCTCGGGTCCGGCTCGCGGATGGATGACGCGACCTTCCAGGAAGCCCGTGCCCTCATCGAGGCCGCCGAGAGCAGGGCCAGCCGTGGCCCGGACCTGCTGGTGGCCCATGCGAACCTGCTGCTCTCCCGCTCCAGTGTCTCGGACAACGTGGACCAGGCGCGCCAGCTTGCCGAGGAGGTGCTGGCCAACACCCAGGAGGGCACCGCGGCGCACAAGGCCGAGGCCCACCTGGTGCTCGGTCGCGTCTTCCTGACGTCGTCCCGGGAGCTGGCCAACCAGCACTTCGAGTCGGCGCTGGCGATCGCCTCGGACCTCCATCGCGTGCACTACTACCGTGCGCTGGCGGATGAGACGTCCGGTGACTACGGGCTGGCGCTCGATCGGCTGCGCAAGCGGCTCGAGCAGGATCCCGATCACTGGGAGACCCGCACCACTCTGGCGCGCATCCTCATGGAGGTGGGCGAGGTGGAGCAGGCGCGTCAGCTCTATGAGTCGCGCCTCAAGAGCACGCCGGGGGACTTCCAGGCGCTCCTGGCGATCGCGGTGATGCGCTACCAGGTCGAGGGCGGCGTGTCGGGTGGGCTGGGGGCCCTGCGTGGCCTGCTGCGCAACCGCGACAAGTACGACGAGCGCGAGGTGGCGGACCTGTTGCTGCACCTGGCGACCGCGGAGCGCCTGGCCAGGAACCTGGAGCCGGCGGCCAAGGCGGCTCGCGAGTCCCTGCAGTTGCTGAAGAACAATCCGGCGGCGCACCTGCAGCTCTTCCTGGTGTCCGTGACACGCAAGGATGCGGCGGCGGCGGCCGAGCACCTGGTCACCCTCAAGGGCCACCTCGACGATACGGCGTTGGAGAAGATGCTCGAGGGCCGGCTGCGGCTGCTCGAGCGCAAGCCCGCAGAGGCGATGGCGTTCTTCCAGGAGGCCGCGCGGCTCGATCCGCGCCGGACGGATGCCCTGCTGCTGGCCGGAGTGGCCGCCGCTCAGGACGGGCGCCGGGACGAGGCCTTCCGCGTGCTCGCCCAGGCGCTCCAGGCGGACCCGATGCGGCTCACCCCACGGCCGGTCGTCACGTCCTTCTACATGCGCCCCGGGGAGCTGCTCGAGGGACTCGATGGCTCCATCGTGGCGATCGCCCGCGGGAAGGAAGACATCCTGGCCCTCCTGTACGAGGGGCTCCTGCGCTTCCACCAGGGTGACGGCGCCGCGGCGGAGAAGCTGTTCAAGAAGGTGATCGACATCGACTCCTCCAACGCTCCCGCGTACGCCTACCGCGCCTTCATCGCCCTGGAGCGCAGGGACATGAACGCGGCCAAGGGTCATGCCGTTCGCGCGGTGGCGGGGGGTCGTCAGGTGGCCATCGCCCACCTTGCTCAGGGCCTCGTGCTGTCCGAGACCAAGCAAGCGGAGTTGGCCAAACGCTCGCTGCGCGAGGCGGTGACGCTCGCTCCAAAGCTCTACTCGGCGGCGGTGCGGCTGGCCGAGCTGGAGTCCGCATCCTCCAGCCGTGACTCGGTTCGCGGACCGCTGGTCAGGCTCCTGGGGCTTGATCCCTCGTACCTGCCCGCCAAACGCGTCCTCTATCTGCTCGACAAACGAGGTTGACGTGAAGGTCCTTCTCCTCGGCTCCGGTGCGCGGGAACACGCGCTCGCGTGGAAGCTGTCCCAGAGCCCCCGGTTGACGAAGCTGCTGGTGGGCCCGGGTAACCCGGGCACCGCTCGCGTAGGCACCAACGTACCGCTCCAGGCGGACTCGCCCGAGGCGGTGGTGGCGCTTGCCCGGAAGGAGCAGGTGGACCTGGTGGTGGTGGGTCCCGAGGCCCCACTGGTGGCGGGCGTGGCGGATGCGGTCATCGCGGCGGGCATTCCGTGCTTCGGCCCGGTGGCGGGGGCCGCGCTCATCGAGGGCTCCAAGGCGTTCGCCAAGGAGATCATGGACGAGGCGGGCGTGCCCACCGCGGGGTTCCGGGTGTTCACCGACGTGGCCGAGGCCGAGGCTTACGCCGTGAGCCAGGGCCGCATCGTCGTCAAGGCAGACGGGCTGGCAGCGGGCAAGGGCGTCATCGTGGCGCAGGACACGCAGGCTGCTCGCGAGGCGGTGCGTGCGGTGGGCGCCATGGGCGTCGCGGGCCAGCGGATGGTGTTGGAGGAACTGCTGGAGGGCGAGGAGGTCTCCGTCATCGCCCTGTGCGACGGTGAGCGCTACGTGCTGCTCCCGCCGGCGCAGGACCACAAGCGGGTAGGGGAGGGCGACACCGGGCCCAACACCGGCGGTATGGGCGCGTACGCACCGGCGCCCTTCCTGTCCCCCGCACAGCTCGCCGAGGTGGGCGAGCAGGTGATCGCCCCGACGTTGGCGACCCTGCGGCGGCGGGGAATCCCCTTCCGGGGTGCGCTGTATGCGGGGCTGATGCTGACGCGCAGCGGACCCAAGGTGCTCGAGTTCAACGCGCGTTTCGGAGACCCCGAGACGCAGGTGTTGATGATGCAGCTGGCGGAAGACGTGCTTCCGTTGCTGGACGCGTGTGCGCGGGGCCGGCTCGAGTCGCGCCCGCTCGCAGTCCACCCCGGGGCCTCGGTGGGCGTGGTGCTCGCCGCGCACGGCTACCCGGAGGCGCCGAGGCGGGGTGATCGCATCGAGGGAGTCGACGCGGTGCCGACCGACTGCCCGGTGTTCGTCGCGGGCGTGGAGGACAAGGGGGGTGGGTGGCTCACGGCCGGTGGCCGAGTGCTCACCGTGTGTGCGCGTGGTGCGGATCTGGCGGAGGCCCGTGCTCAGGCCTACACCGCGGTGGCCCGCCTGCGTTTTGAAGGCATGCATTTCCGCCGGGACATCGGCGCCAAGGGTCTGCGGGCGCCAGCCGTGACGCCGTGAAGCTGCTCTCCCGTTACCTCCTGAAGGAGCTGGTCATCCCCCTGGTGGTGTGGGTGGTGTTCCTGTTCATCCTGCTCTTCGTCATGCAGTTCCTGAGGGGCACGGATGTGATCCTCGGGTCCGCGGTGACGCTGGAGGATCTCGGGCAGCTCATGTTCTACCTGGCGCCGCACTTCTTGATGATGGCGCTGCCCATCGCCTTCCTGCTGGCCATCCTCCTGGGTCTGGGCCGGCTGTCGGAGGATCGTGAAATCACCGCGCTGCAGGCGCTCGGCATCGGTCCGGTGCAGCTGCTCGCGGGGCCGATGGCCATCGGCGCGGTGCTCGCGGCGCTGATGCTCCTGCTCACCTCCACCGCCGAGCCCTGGGGGCTCACCAGCGTGAAGGAGTTCGTTGCGGAGATCATCAAGAAGAACGTCGTGGGTGATGTGAAGTCGGGTGTCTTCTACGAGGATCTCTCCAACCTCACCCTCTACGCAGAGACGGTGGATGACGAGGAGCACCGGTGGACGAACGTGCTGTTGCATGACGATCGTGAGCCGTCCTCGGCCCTGCTGATGCTCGCGCGCAACGGCCGGGTGAACACGAACACCGCTGGGCAGGTGCTGACGCTGGAGCTCGGTGATGGCGAGGCACACCGGGCGGACCCGAGCGCTGCGTCCTACGCGGTGGTCTCCTTCCAGCAGGGGGACATCGCCGTGGGCGTGGAGGGCTCCATGGGGCGGCGCAACCGCTTCCGCTCGCCGAAGGAGGAGCTCACGCCGAGCGAGCTGCTGCAGGCAGCCGACGAGGCCCGGCGCACCGGGGGAGATCCCCGGCCCTTCCTGATGTCGCTGCACAACCGGCTGGGGCATGCGCTCGCGCCGCTGTCGTTCGCGCTGCTGGGCACGCCGCTGGCCATCGGGCGCAGGCAGGGCGGGCGCGCGTGGGGCTACCTGCTCACGCTGGGCGGCTACGTGCTCTTCTACCTGCTCATGCGCTTCTTCGAGCAGATGGGCCAGCAGGGGAAGATGCCCGTGGTGCTGGCGGGCCAGTTGGCCAACATCCTCTTCTGCGTGGCGGGCCTGGTGGCCATGTACCGCGTCAGTCGCTCGGGGACGGTGCGGTGAACGGGACGCTCTTCCGGTACGTGGCCCGCACGTACATCGTGTTCGCGGTGGGCATCCTCGCCGCCGTGCTCACGGTGTTCCTGGTGGTGGACTTCGTGGACCGTGCTCGCAACTACTCCGGCGAGGGCTGGGTGTGGAACGTGATGCTGCTGTACGCCAACAAGGCGTTGGTGGCCACGCAGCAGCTCGGGCCGGCGGCGCTGCTGCTGGCGGCGGGCGCCTCGGTGTCCTCCCTGCGCAAGCGCGGCGAGGTGACGGCGATGCAGTCCCTCACCTTCGGACCCAACGCGCTCTATCTGCCGGTGGCGTTGTGCGTGGCGGTGGCGTGCGTGGGGCTCATCGCCTTCGACGAGTGGGTCGTCGTCAAGGCGGCCCAGCGCGTGGAGGAGATCTCCATCCAGCGCTTCAACCGTTGGGGAGACTGGGGCCTGTACCACAACCCCAAGCAGTGGTTCCGCAAGGGCGACCACATCTTCTACCTGCGCAGTGGCAGCGCGCAGGAGGGCTTCGAGCAGGTGGCGATCCTCACCGTCACCCCGGAGTTCCGGCTGGCGCGGCGCCTGGACGCGAAGCGCATGCTTCCGGTGGAGGGCACGCGCTGGAAGCTCGAGGGCGTGGTGGAGCGCTCCTTCACGAAGGAGGGCCAGTCCCAGGTGCGCGAGCTGGCGGAGGCCGAGTACGACCTGGGTGCCACGCCTCAAACCTTCCGCATCCGCCCTGGCCGGCCCGAGCAGATGCGGGTCCCGGTGTTGCGCGAGCAGATCATCGCGCGCGGAGAGGTGGGACTGAGTACAGGGCAGTTCTCGCTCACGCTGCACAACCGCTTCGCCTACCCGCTGGCGGGCTTCCCCGCTGCGATGCTGGCGGTGGGGCTGGCGTTACGCCCGGGGCGCAAGGGACACCTGACGGTGGCCATCGTCGAGGGGCTGATCGTCTCCGTGACGATGTGGAGCCTGATCGTCGTGGCCCGGACGCTGGCACTCTCTGAGCGCATGCCGCCCGTGGTGGCCGCGTGGCTCCCGGCCACGCTGTTGGTGGTGGCCGCGACCGTGCTGTGGCTGCGCGGTGAGGGCCTGCTGGGGAGGAGCGGGGCGTGACCATTCGCTCCGAGGTGCTCGAGCGCGGGCTCCTGGTGTGTCTGGCCCTGTGGGGCGTGGGGTGCCTGTTCCTGGAGGGACTCGCGGCCGTGGGGTTCGCGGGTTGCGCGCTGGGAGCGCTGGGGGTGGCCTGGCGGGGCGGCGTCACGGTGCGTGGAGCGCTGCGCGCCTGGGCCCCGTTGGTGGCCTTCCTCGCGTGGGCCCTGTTGGCACCGACGCTGTCCGGCCATCCGCCGAGCGGCACGGGCGTGGCGCGCCTGCTGGACTTCGTGGGCATCCCCGTAGCGGCGGTGGCGCTCGGCCAGCTGTCGGATGCGCGCAGGGTTCGCCTGGCGTGGGTGCTGGGCGGGGTGTTCCTCGTCTCGTGCGGGGTGGCGGGGTTGCAGCACTTTGGCGTGTGGCCTGGGTCCGACGCCTGGGCGCCGTTCGCGTGGACGCGCCTGCGGTTCGAGCGCGTGTACGAGCTTGTTCCCGGCACGGAGAACCGCTTCATGGCCGGGGGTCTGCTGTTCCACCGGCTGAAGTTCTCGCACATCGGCGGCATGGTCGTGGCCCTCGCCCTGGGCATGGGGTTGCGTCTGGAGGGGCGGCGGCGGATGGCGGCGCTGGGTGTGGCGGCAGTGGGGCTCGTCTCCGTGGGCCTCTTCCCCTACGCGCGGGCGGCGAGTGTGGCGCTCGTGGGGGTGATGGGGCTGGTGGTGCTGCTCGGCCTGCCCAGGCGCGTGGCGCTGCCGGCCTGCGCCGCGGTGCTGGGCCTGGCCGTGCTCACGCTGGCCCTCAACCGGCCCCTGCGCGAGCGCTTCCTCAACAGCACCACGGAGAAGGGCTCGGGGAGCCGGGTGGCGCTGCTGGAGACGGGCCTGTGCGCGCTGCGCCAGAGCCCTGTCACAGGCGTGGGCCCGGGGCGCTTCCAGGCACGCCTCTACGCCACCCCCGACATGCCCGAGCAGGCGCGTGAGCACCCGGGCAAGTCTCACAACCAGTTCCTCAGCATGGCCGCCGAGACGGGTATCCCGGGGGCCCTCCTGTTCGGAGTGCTGCTGGGTTGGCTCGCGTGGCGCCTCCCGAGAACCCGGCCCGAGGGACTGGGGGCGCTCGGGGCGCTCGCGTTCTTCTGCCTGTTGTCGCTGCTGCACGACCCGCTCTTCCACACCCAGGCCTCGCAGGCCTTCGTGCTGATCCTCGGAGCGGGGTTCGCCGGGCCTCCTGTACCCAAGGACAAGCGGTCCGCGGTGTGACGGCGGCCTCTGCCGAGCCCAGAGCAAATGCAAGGTCAAGCCTAGAACATGCGCACTTCACAGCGCGCAGGGCCCCCCCAATTATCCTGGTGATGGAGAACGAGAAGAACAGGCTGGCTGGAGGGGGGCGTTTGCACTTGCAGTTCGGCGACCATATGCGTCGCCTCAGGAACGCGCGGAGATTGACCCAGGAGAAGCTCGCCGAGCGCAGCGAGCTGTCGGTCGATGCCATCCGGCGTATCGAGCGCGGGGCGTTCTCTCCCTCCCTGGAAACGCTGGGGAAGTTGGCGGGTGGCCTCAATGTGTCCTTGAAGACGCTGTTCCAGGGCTTCGAGCGCGACCGTAACGATCAGGTCGCGGAGATCTGCGACTTCCTCTCCCACCGCTCGGGACGGGAGGTCCAGCTCGCCTGGCGTGTCCTCCAGGCCATGTTCGAGGAGCGCTGAGTCCCGAGGGGACTGCCGGTGCGAACCGGCAGATGTTCCCTGTTCCGCGTGGGCTCGCTGGCCTATGCACTGCCAGCCATGGTGGGCAAGTCTCCTGTCATTCTCCTGGTCGAGGACGAGAGCGATCTCCGCGAAGTCATCGAGGCCGCGCTGGCAGATGAAGGTTGCCAGGTGGTGAGCGCGACCGATGGAGACAGGGCGCTCGCGTTGTTGTCGGAGGGACAGCGACCTGCGCTGGTGCTGCTCGACTTCATCATGCCGCGGATGCACGGCTGGGCCTTTCTCGAGCGGCTGCGTTCCGACCCCACCTTCCACCATGTGCCGGTCGTGTCCATCAGTGCCCTGGCGGAGACGCATCCCGCGGTGACCGCGGTGTTGCGCAAGCCCTTCGAGCTGTCCTCGCTCATCGAGACCGTACGCCGGTTCACCTGCGCGCCCTGATGACCAGTGCGCCCGGAGGACATCTACCGGACGCCCGTTTCGCCGCACGCTCGCTCCCCGGCCGTGCACGAGGCGCACGCCTTGCCGGCTGTCTCTTTTCGCCTTAGGTGCGCTGTACCCTGGGCGATCCCCGGTGTTGTTCATCACCGGGTATCGCCGCATGAGCGCACGCCTGATCGAACAACTCCGCGAGGACGTCCGCGCCCGCGCTGAGAACCGTCCCGGGGTCTACCGCATGAGGGGACCCTCGGGAGAGGTGCTCTACGTGGGCAAGTCGGTGAAGGTGCGCACGCGGCTGCTCTCCTACTTCCGGGCTCAGCGCGGGGAGAAGGCGGCGGAAATCATCGGGCACGCGCACGGCGTGGAGTGGGACTACGTCCCCAGCGAGTTCGCCGCGCTGCTGGAGGAGTTCCGGCTGATCAAACGCTGGAGGCCCCTCTTCAACGTGGAACACAAGCGCGACAGCTCGCTGTGCTTCATCAAGCTGACGCGCGAGGCTGTGCCTCGGTTGCTGGTCGTGGGCCACGTCATCAACGATGGTGCCGAGTACTTCGGTCCCATCCGTGGCAGGCAGGCGGCTACCGAGGCGGTGCGGGCGGTGAGCGATCTGCTGGAGCTGCGCGACTGTCCCTCGGACACGCCCATGCGGCTGGCGGATCAGATTGAGCTCTTCCGCCTCCGGGAGGATCCGCGTTGCATGCGCGGCCAGGTCGGACGCTGTCTATCGCCATGCGCCAGCGGCTGCACGCGTACCGAGTACCTGGCGCGAGTCGCCCAGGCGCGTGACTTCCTGAATGGTGTCACGGACCAGCCACTGACCCTGCTGCGCGAGCGCATGAGCCTGGCGGCCCGACGCCTCCAGTTCGAGTACGCCGCCGAGCTGAGGGATCGGGCGGAGACGTTGGAGCGCGTGCAGGCCGAGCTGCTGCGGATCGGCCAGTTCGTGGAGCGCCTCTCCTTCGTCTACACCGTGCCGGGCCACGGCGGAGAGGACCGTGTCTACATCGTCCGCCGCGGCAGCGTACGCGCGGAGCTCCCGCTTCCGAGCACCGCCCAAGAGCGCCTCGTCCTGGAGGCGAAGGTGAGCGAGATCTTCGAGCGGCCAGAGCCGAGGACCATTGGCCTGCGTGCCCACGAAGCGCAGGAGGTCCTGCTCGTGGCCCGATGGTTCCGCCTCAACCCGGACGAGCTGGAGAGGACCCTGCCCGTGAGTGCTCGGCCCGGTGAGCAGGGCGTGGCGAGCGGGACGCCGGGGTAGGTGCCGTTTTCTGCTCGTTGCAATCATTGCAATAAATGGGGCTGAAGGCTGATAAAATTCAGCAGAGGGGGTGATGAATTTTGTCAGTCATTCGTGTGAATCGGTTCGCAGCGTTCGTCTGGGGTGCTTGGTAGGAAGCTCCTCACTCGGGCGAGCGGGAAACCCGCCCGAGGTGAGCGAACACACACGAGAGAATCAAACAACATGCGTATGTCTATGAATGCCGCGGCCAGGGGCTGTCTGGGTGTGATGCTGGGGTCCGCGCTGGTGGTGGGTTGTGGTGGCCAGGGAGAGAATGCCGAGCAGTCTCCGTCCGCCGTGGGACAGGTCGAGCGTGCGGTCACGCGCTCCGTTCCGATGCAGGTGACTGCCTTGTCGGGTGTCCAGAAGGTGCTTGCTGGCAATTCGAATGTCTTCGCCCAGACCAGTGATGGCAAGCGTTGGGGCTGGGGCTACGACTATTTTGGCCAGGTCGGTGCTGCTGGCTCTTCGCCCGGCGGCTACAGCGTGCCTGTGGAGCTGCAGCCGAGCCTCTCGACGACGGTGGGCTTCGGCGGTGGCGCCCTGCACACCATGTTCCTGCTCAACGATGGCTCGGTCATCCGGCGGGGTCTCGACAATTTCGGTCAGGTCGGAAGCTTCAGCATCT
This sequence comes from Archangium minus, assembly GCF_044360475.1. Lineage (NCBI taxonomy): Bacteria > Pseudomonadati > Myxococcota > Myxococcia > Myxococcales > Archangiaceae > Archangium > Archangium minus. The sequence continues at coordinate 8,701,923 of NZ_CP043494.1, read as the reverse complement.
CCGGGACGGCCATCGCCGCGGGGACCCTCCACTCGGTGGTCTTGAAGAGTGATGGCACCGTGTGGGCCTGGGGGTCGAACCTCGGCAAGCAGCTCGGCTACGTCGGAGACTTCTCCCTGGTTCCGAAGAAGGTGCCGGCGCTCTCGCCCGCGAAGGCCATTGTCGCCGGTGCGAACTTCGTCGTGGCCCTGAAGACCGATGGCACCGTGTGGAGCACGGGTGGCACCAACCCCACGTGGCAGGTGATGGGTCTCCCGGCGACAGCGACCATCACGTCCATCGCAGCGGGACAGGACTTCGCCATGGCCGTGGACTCCGTCGGTTCGGTCTGGCGCTGGGGCATCAACATGTATGGCCAGCTGGGTAATTGCACCAACACCGACAGCCTCACCACCGCTGTGCGGGTGGCGAGCAGCTGCAACGGTGGTTCTCCGACTGCCCACCTCTCGAACGTCGCGTCTGTGGCCGCGGCCAGCTTCTCCGGCTTCGCTGTGCTCGGCGATGGCTCCCTCTGGAGCTGGGGCTACGACGAAGGCATCCTCGGGACGAACAACCAGTAGGACGGGCTGTCTGGCGTTGGAGCTCGCTCAGCGGGACTCCAGCGCCCGGCGGTAGGTGGCCAGGGTGCGCCGTGCGCAGTCGTCCCAGTTGAAGTGCGCGGCGCGCTCGCGGCCTTTCTCCGAGAGCTCATGGCGCAGGGCTTCGTCCCTCAGCAGTTTCAGCGCTGTCTCCCGCCAGGCGCTCGCGTCGTCCGGCGAGAGCAGCAGCGCGGCCTCGCCCACCACCTCCGGCAGGGAGGTGGTGCGCGCCACCACCGCTGGAGTGCCGCAGGCCATGGCCTCCAGCGGTGGCAGGCCGAAGCCTTCGTACCGTGAGGGGAACAGCAACGCGGTCGCGGCCCCGTAGAGGCGCGGCATGTCGTCCTCGGGCAGCTCGGACAACTCAATCGTCGAGTCTGGGAAGCCCAGCTCCCAGACCGCGCCCTTGCCGGCCAGCAGCACAATGGGCACCGGCAGTGACGGCGCGAGCTCCGCCAGCATCCCGAGGTTCTTGAAGGCCTTGGTGTTGCCCACCGCGAGGAAGAAGCGCGGAGGCAGTTTGCGGCGCTCGCGGAAGTCCTTCAGCTCCGAGGCCGTCTGCGGCTGGTAGCGCGCGTCCACGCCGTTGGGAATCACCTGAAGGCGGTAGGGCGACAGGCCGAGCTCCCGCGCCAGCTCCGCGCGCGAGAACTCGGACACGGTGATGAGCGCGCGGGCCGTCTTCGCTCGGGGACCGACAATCAGCTTGTAGTAGGCGCGGCGGCCCGGGCCGTACTGCTCCGACAGCACCAGGTGGTTGGCGTCGTGGAGCGTGGCCACCAGCCGTCCGGGCCACAGCGCGGGCACGGAGAAGGACGTGGCGTGGAACAGGTCGGGCGTCAGTCGAGCGAGCGAAGCGGCGAGTGCCGGCTGCTCCAGAGGGGATAGGAAGCCCACCGGACAGCGGTGCAGGGGGATGCGCGGGGTGAGGGCGCCAAGCCCCGCCGGGAGTCCCTCTGGAGCCGTGAGGCCACTGAAGCTCAGGTCCGGTGCCAGCGCGGGCAGTCGGTTCGCCAATTCCAGCGCGTAACGCGCGATGCCGTGCAGCCGGCCACGGACCATGCGCAGGTCGATGAGGACGCTCGCCACGCAGCAGGCACTACCACACGCGCGGGGCGGAGTGGGGGGCTCGGTTGCCCGGTTGTCGGCATCTGGGCCGAGCAGTGGTACAAGGCCCGCCCGTGAAGGTCGCCCTCGTCCACGATTGGCTCGTTACCCAGCGCGGCGGCGAGCACGTGCTCGAAGCACTGTGCGAGCTGTTCCCGCAGGCGGACATCCACACCCTCGTCCACCGCCCGGGCGTCGTGCATCCGCGCATCGAGGCGCGGCCCATCCACACGTCCGTCCTCCAGCGCATTCCCCGCGTCCACAAGCTCTACCGGCACTTCCTCCCGGTGCTCCCCAAGGTCATCGAGTCCATGCGCCTGGAGGGGTATGACCTCGTCATCTCCTCCAGCCACTGCGTGGCCAAGGGCATCCGCAAGCCGCCCGGGGCGAAGCACCTCGCGTACGTGCACGCGCCCATGCGCTACATGTGGGATTTGTTCGACGACTACTTCGGACCGGGCCGGGCCTCGCTGCCGGTGCGCGTGGCGGCGCATGCGGTGCGGCCGTACCTCCAGAAGTGGGACCGCGAGAGCACCGCCGGGGTGGACCGCATCCTCGTCAACAGTCAGCACATCGCGGGCAAGGTGCGGCGCTTCTGGGGCCGCGACGCTGCCGTGGTGTACCCGCCGGTGGCGCTGGAGCGCTTCTGCCAGCACCCGCTCGAGGGGCTTGGCCGGGGCGGCTACTTCCTGTGGTTGGGTGCCTTCGCGCCCTACAAACGGCTCGACATTGCCCTGGAGGCCTTCCGGCACCTGGACGCGCCGCTGTGGGTGGTGGGCACCGGCCAGGAGGCGGCTCGGCTCACGTCGGGGCCGCTGCCCAAGAACATCCGCTTCCTCGGCTCCGTGTCGGACGAGGCGCTCGCCGGCCTCTACCGCGACGCACGCGCGCTCATCTTCACCCCCGAGGAGGACTTCGGCATCGTCCCGCTCGAGGCTCAGGCCTGTGGTCGCCCCGTCATCGCCTACGGGCGGGGTGGGGCGCTGGAGACGGTCAGCCCTCGCACGGGCCTCTTCTTCGATGCGCAGACGCCCGACGCGCTGGTGGAGGCCGTGCGTCGCTTTGAGCAGTGGGAGCCCAATTTCCGACCGGAGGACGCCCGGTCGCAGGCCGAGCGCTTTAGCCGGGCCGCCTTCCTGCGCGCGGTGAAGGCCGAGGTGGACGCGCTCCTGGGCGCCTCGTCCAGCCCGTCTGTCCGGGCCGCCATCCCCTGACATTTTTGCCGTGGTGGGTGTCTTTTTCGAGGGCAAGCGAGCTCGCGCCAGAGGTTCGCTTCGGAGGCCGTCAGGAAGGGCAACCCCTTGGATTCCGGGCAGTTTTCGTGTTAGGAGCCCCCCGGCCGCATGGGCTGTCTGGTTCCGGACGGCCCGTGGGAGCGGGGTGCGACGTTTGCAGGTCGCCGCCGTGCGTTTTGCAGGCCACAGTGAGGAGGCCCGCGTGTTTAGCCGGTTCCAGCGCTTCTACACGTCCATCAAGGTCGCCGCCGACGTGGTGATGCTGACGTTGGCGTTCGTGCTCGCGTACGTCACCCGCTTTGAGGGCCCCATCCCGGTCGTCTACGGGTTGCCTCCCCTCGAGGAGACGCTGCTGTCGCTGGCGACGGTGCTCATCGTCTTCCCCGTCACCTACCGGCAGGCCCGGCTGTACGCGACGAACCGGGCGCGCACGCACATCGGCGAGGTGTTCGAGGTCTTCAAGGCCACCATCATGGCCACGCTCATCGTGGTGGCGCTGACGTACTTCACGCGCGAGCGCTACTCGCGTCTGATGCTGGCCTTCTTCTCCGGCTACGCCTTCGTTGGCGTGTCCACGGTGCGGTTGGTGCTGCGCGAGGTGCTCAACGAGGTGCGCCGGCGCGGTTTCAACCTCAAGTCCATCCTGGTCATCGGAGCGGGCGAGCTGGGTCAGCGTGTCATCGACACGGTGGAGAGCCACAAGGAGCTGGGCTTCCGGGTGGTGGGGGTGCTCTCGCTGCGCCCCGAGAAGGTGGGCCAGCAGGTGCTGGGCGTGCCGGTGCTGGGCCACGTGAAGGAAGTGGATGCGGTGCTGGACTCCCGTCCGGTGGACCAGGTCATCATCGCCCTGCCGCTGGAGGATCAGGCCGCCGTCAAGCCGCTCATGGAGCAGCTCGCCCTGCGCACGGTGGACGTGAAGGTGGTGCCGGACCTGTACCAGTACGTCACCCTGTACGGAGGGCTGGAGGAGTTCGGCGGGCTGCCCATCATCAGCCTCCAGGGCGATCCGATGACGGGCTGGAACATGGTGGCCAAGCGCGTCTTCGACATCCTCTTCTCGCTGGTGGCCATCGGCGTGAGCGCGCCCGTCATGCTGGCTGTGGCCATCGCGGTGAAGCTCACCAGCCGCGGGCCCGTCCTCTACGCCCAGGAGCGCATGGGCATGGACGGGGAGACGTTCCACATCCTCAAGTTCCGCACCATGCGCGTGGACGCCGAGGTCACCGGCGCGAAGATGGCCAGCAAGGATGATCCGCGCCGCACGCCCATCGGCACCTTCCTGCGCAAGTACTCGCTGGATGAGCTGCCCCAGTTCTTCAACGTGCTGTGGGGTGACATGAGCCTCGTGGGCCCTCGCCCCGAGCGGCCCGTCTTCATCGAGGAGTTCAAGCGGCAGATTCCCCGCTACCACCTGCGCCACAAGGTGAAGGCCGGCATCACCGGCTGGGCGCAGATCAATGGCCTGCGGGGGCAGACCTCCATCCAGAAGCGGATTGAGTACGACCTGTATTACATCGAGAACTGGTCCCTGCTGATGGACCTGAAGATTCTCATCCGCACTGCACTGGGCGGCTTCCTCTCGAAGAACGCCTACTAGCTCGGTGATCGGCCTCCCGAGTTCGGATGTGGTCTGTCTCACTTTCTGAGAAGAGGTCCTCCGCGCTCTTGGTCACGGACCGGTCTAATATCGCTCCGGCATGGGCGAACAGCTCGGAGCGCATCTGGTCCGCAAGGGCCTCATCTCTCAGTCGCAACTCGATGAGGCACTGAAGTCACAACTCATCTACGGCGGCAGCCTGGGTACCAACCTGGTCGAGCTGGGTCTGCTCGACATGGCCACGTTGGGACAGGCGTTGTCGGACGCGTATCACTTCCCACTCGCGACGGAAGCGGAGCTGGAAGCGGTGACGGCCGAGACCGTGGCGCTGCTCAAGCCTGAGCTGGCGCGCAACCACCTGGCATTCCCGCTGGCGCTGGAAGGTCGCCGCCTGCGCGTGGCCATGGTGAGCCCGCATGATCCCAAGCACGTGGACGCGCTCGGCTTCGCCACGGGCATGCGGATCGTTCCGTCCATCGTGACGGAGCTGCGCCTCTTCCAGTTGTTGGAGAAGGGCTACGGCATCCCCAAGCCGACGCGCCCTGTGCGTCCGGGCCAGCCCAAGCCCGCGGTGGGGCAGGGGGCTCCAGTCGCGCAACGGCCCACGGCTCTGTCGGCAACGCAGGGCATGCCCGCGTCGGCCCAGCCGGCTCCGGCGGCTCCGCCAAGGCCATCGCCCGCGGGGGCTCCTGCTCCTTCCGCTCCGGCTCCCGCGCAGCCCGCGCCTGCCGCTGCTCGGCCCGGGCCCACTCCGCCCGCTCCGGCTCCTGGTGCCCCCGCTGGGGCGAGCCCCCAGCAGGTTCCGCCTCCATCGACGTCCGCTCCAGGACAGCCTCCTGGGATGCGGCCTGCGCCGACGGGTGCTCCTCAGCCCCCGGCCGCGGCTGGAGTTGCCGCGAAGCCTGCTGCTCCGACGGGAGCGCCCACGATGCCGGGTGCGCCCGGAGTCGCGCCCGGTGGTGCGGTGCCTCCGAGGCCCGCAGTGACAACCGCGGGAGGCGTTCCGGTGCACGGAGCGCCGGGGAGTGTTCCGCCTGGGGCCGTGCCTCCACGCCCGCCGTCCGCGCCGGGCGCACCGGGGAGCGCACCCGCTGGAGCCACGCCGGTTCAGCCGTCGGCTGGAGCGCCCGTTGGTGCACCTGTTGGCGCTCCGGTGAGAGGGCCTACGGCGCCAGGAGTGCCGGGTGGGGCTCCCAACGCGGCCGTGCCTCCACGTCCGGCGCAAGCGGGTGCGCCCGTGGCCGGAGCTCCCGCGGGAGCGCCCGCTGGGGCAGGAGCTTCGCCGCAGCCCGCCGCGCCGAGATTGCCCCCCGCGCCGGTCACGCAGAGTGGCGTACCGGCTGGGGCCGTGCCCTCGCAGCCTTCCTCGCCCGTAGCGTCCGCTCCCCCGGGGGCACCGGCAGCCGCGAAGCCTGCGGGTGCCGCACCCGCGGCGAGTGGGCCCGCGCAACCCGGGCAGAACATGCCTCCGGGTATGACGCCTCGGAGCGGTCCGGGAGCAGCTCCGCCCACTGGCGCTCCTGTTGGGGCTCCGCCCGCGCCTGGCGCGAGCACGGCGCAGGTTCCGCCTCCGGCGGCAGGCCCGGCGCGTCCTCCGGAAGCTCCAGCGGCTCAACCGGGAGCGGCGCAGGCGCGTCCTCCGGCTCCAGGGACTTCGCCTGTGCCTCCGGGTGCTCAGGTCCCTCCGGGAGGCCCCGCGATGACGCGTCCGCCCGTGGGGGCTCCGCCTCCCGGGATGACTCTGCGTCAGGAGCCTCCGAGCGTTGTGGCTCGTCCTGCTGCACCGACGGGCGCTCCGCCCACAGGTGCTCCCGTCCCCGCGTCGACGCAGAGCGGGACGGTTCCTCCGGGGGGTCCGTCTCCCGCGACGGCTGCTCCGGCCCCTGTTCCGGGCGCGGGCCCGTCTGCCCAGCCTCTGCCGGCTCCCAAGGCGGCGGCTCCCGGTGCGCCGGCTCCTCAGCCCACACCGGGTGCTCCTCGCCCGGCGGTTCCTCCTGCGGGTGCTCCCGCGTCCCAGGCTGCTCCTGTTGCGCCTCGGGCTCCGTCCGCTCCGGAATCCACCGCTGCGCAGGCGGCTTCCTCCGCGCCACAGGCCTCGGCGCCTGTTGGCGCGCAGGCCGCCACGCCTCCCGCTCAGCCCGCGGCTCCTGTTCCGGCTCCTGCCTCAGCGCAGGTCGCGCCCCCTCCGGCGGCTCCCAAGGAAGCGCCTCTTCCGAAGCCGGCCGCGCCCATCGAGCCCGCCGCACCGAAGGCCAGTGTCCAGGCTCCTCCGGCTACGAAGGTCGAACCTGCGCCGGCACAGGAGCCCGTCTCCTCCAGCCCCGAGGCTCACGCCCAGGACACTGCCTCGGGAGCGAGCGCGACGGAGCCGGTCGCGTCTCCCGCGACGGCGAAGCCCAGGGCCGCTCCCGTGCAGCCGGTCGAGCTTCCTTCGGTGCCGGCGGGGGAGATGGAGGTGGCCTCGCCTCTGGAGCAGCTCGGGTCGGGCCCCGAGTCCGCCTGGTCGCGGCGGGCCATCGAGGTGGATTTCTCGTCGCAGGATGCGAGCTTCACAGAGCCAGGCTCTTTCGGCGCGGAGGGAGAGCTCCAGTTGGCGTCGCTGCATGAGTTCATCCCGACCTGGGACCCTTCGGCTGAGCCCCCCCCGGGTGCGACGGATGCGGCTGAGTCTCCCGCCGATGCCTTCGCTGAGTGGAATGGGGCGTCCCAGGGGGTCCAACTGGTACAGCTCCAGGAAGCGCTCGATGCGCTGAGGCAGGCCACGAGCCAGGGCGAGCTGGGCAAGGTGGTGCTGTCCTACGCCCAGGGCCGTTTCCCGCGAGGGTTCCTGCTGGGCGAGACATTCGGCATTGCTCGGGTGGGGCGTGGGTTCGGGCCTGGGAGCAACAAGCCCGCGGTCTCGGCGTTGCAGGTGGATCTCGATGCGCCCTCGCTCCTCTCCATGGCCGCGGCGGGTGGCAGGGCCGTGGTCTCCAGCGTGCCGGAGACTCCGGAGGACGAGGCGCTCTTTGCGGCTCTGGGCGAGTCGTTCTCGCACATGGTGGCCGCGCCGATCCGGTTGCACCAGCGCACGGTGGGGTTCGTCGTCATCGACGGGGGGCCCTCGCCGTTCGGCCCCGAGGAGCTCGACGAGCTGGAGCTGCTCATGACGGAGGCTTCGGCGGCTTACGGCCGGCTGCACGACTCCTCGTTGTGACAGGGAGGGCCCTTCGTGCCCGTCCTACTGCTCTCACCGCGCTTCAGTCCTGATTCGATCGCACTCGCCACGGAGGCCTCGCGCCTCTCGTGGCGCGTGCATCGGTTGCACGATCGGCGTCCCTCCTCTCGGCTGGCAGAGGAGGAGCTCGTCTTCTACGGGGAGTCGTTGCTGGCGGACACCATCGGGAAGGCGCTGGGACTGGCGCTGCTCGAGCCCTCCGCCGACGCGCTGCCTCGTTTGCCCGCTGAGTTCGTCCGTCGGGATGTGCGGTTCACCACGCTCGGCGCGGCCCGGGGTGAGCTGTTCCCGCGATTCGTCAAACCCGCGGACGAGAAGCAGTTCCGGGCGGCGGTCTACAACTCGAGTGAGGCACTCCCCGGTTCCGAGGTGCTCGAGGACAGTCTGCCCGTGCTGACGGCCGAGCCCGTTCGCTGGCTCGACGAGTACCGCTGTTTTGTCCTCGACGGCCAGGTGGTGACCGCGAGCCCCTACGCCTGGATGGGCGAGAAAGAGGAACATTCGCACGCCGCGTTCGAGCTGGAGGGTGCTCGGGCCTTCGCGATGGAGGTGCTCGCGAGGGGAGGGGATTTCCCTCCAGCGGTCGTGCTCGACGTGGGCCGGATCGAAGGGCGCGGGTGGGCCGTGGTGGAGATGAACCCCGCCTGGAGCTCGGGCCTCTACGCTTGCGACCCGGCCGGCGTGCTGCGGGTGCTCGAGCGGGCCTCGGGGTCTCGGCGAACGTTGGCCTCCGGTGATTCGCGGTGGTTGCGCTTGTTGCCCGATATCGAGGGGTGAAGCTCTCTTCCTCGAAATGAAAGAGGCCCCGGTACGTGAGTACCGGAGCCTCGTGAGCAGAGGGGTGAACTCGAGTTCACCCTATACCCTCACCCTGTCCCTCTCCCAGGGGGAGAGGGGAGGGGGCTCAGCTGCAGCCGCTCGTGGTGCCGCAGTTGCTGCACTTGTAGCAGGCACCGTTGCGCACCATGATCTCTCCGCACGTGTGGCACGGCGGCGCGTCCGCCTGGTTCAGGTACGTCCTGCGCGGCGTCGACATCGGCAGCGCCACCGACGTCACCTGCACCGGCTTCGCCGGCTCGGCCACCGCCACCTGCTTCTCCACCGCCTCCTCCATCCCGTCCGCCTGCTCGCTCGGCAGGAACTTCAGCGACAGCCACCGGAAGATGTAGTCCACGATCGACTTGGCGATCGGCACCGCCGGGTTGCCCGTGAAGCCGCTCGGCTCGAAGCGCGTGTGGCTGAACTTGTCCACCAGCACCTGCAGCGGCACGCCGTACTGCAGCGCCAGCGACACCGCCGTCGCGAAGCTGTCCATCAGGCCGCTCACCACCGAGCCTTCCTTCGCCATCACGCAGAAGAGCTCGCCCGGCGTGCCGTCCTCGTACATGCCCACCGTCAGGTAGCCCTCGTGGCCACCGATGGAGAACTTGTGGGTGATCGCCTGCCGCTCGTCCGGCAGCCTCCGGCGCATCGCGTTGGCATCCCTCGCTGCCGCCAGCGCGGGCTCGGCCACCGCCGCCTTCGTGTCCTTCACCTTCTCCTTCGAGGTGTTCAGCGGCTGGGTCCGCTTGCAGCCGTCGCGGTACACCGCTACCGCCTTCAGCCCCAGTCGCCACGCCTCGATGTACGCCTTCTCGATGTCCTCCACCGTGGCGTCCGACGGCATGTTCACCGTTTTGGAGATGGCGCCCGACAGGAAGGGCTGCGTCGCGCCCATCATCTTCAGGTGGCCCATCCAGTGGATGCTGCGCTGGCCCTTCGCCGGCTTGAAGGCGCAGTCGAACACCGGCAGGTGCTCGGGCTTGAGGTGCGGGGCACCCTCAATCGTCTCGTGCTTGTCCAGGTAGGTGATGATGTCCTGCGCCTGGGTCTGCGGGTAGCCCAGCTTCTCCAGCGCCTGCGGCACCGTCTGGTTGACGATCTTCAGCATGCCGCCGCCCACCAGCTTCTTGTACTTGATGAGCGCGATGTCCGGCTCGATGCCCGTGGTGTCGCAGTCCATCATGAAGCCGATGGTCCCCGTGGGCGCCAGCACCGTCACCTGGCTGTTGCGGAAGCCGGACTGGATGCCGAGCGTGAGCGCCTCGTCCCATGCCTTCTTCTGGGCGTCGAACAGCTCGGAGGACACGCCCTCCTGCTGGACGTTGTAGGCCGCCTTGCGGTGCCGGCGGATGACGCCGAGGAACGGCTCCTCGTTCTTCTCGTAGCCCGCGAAGGGCCCCATCTTGCCCGCCATGCGCGCGCTCATCGCGTACGCCTCGCCGCACATCAGCGAGGTGATGGCCGCCGCGTAGTTGCGGCCCGCATCCGAGTCATACGGCAGACCCGTGGCCATCAGCAGCGCGCCCAGGTTGGCGTAGCCCAGGCCCAGCGGCCGGAACGCGTGGCTGTTCTGGGCGATCTTCTCCGAGGGGTACTTGGAGAAGCCGACGATGATCTCCATCGCCAGCAGCACCACGTCCACCGCGTGCTTGAAGGCGGTGACGTCGAAGTCGCCGTCGATGGTGCGGAAGTGCATCAGGTTCAACGACGCCAGGTTGCAGGCCGAGTCGTCGAGGAACATGTACTCCGAGCACGGATTGGACGCGTTGATGCGGTCCGTGTTCGAGCAGGTGTGCCAGGTGTTGATGGTGGTGTCGAACTGCAGGCCCGGATCACCGCACAGGTGCGCTGCCTCGGCGATCTCCCGGAACAGCTCGCGCGCCTTGTGGGTGTCCATGGGGCGCCTGTCGCGCACCGCGTACGTCGTCCACGCGCCGTCGTTCACCACCGCGCGCATGAACTCGTCCGTCACGCGCACCGAGTTGTTCGAGTTCTGGAAGAACACGGACGAGTAGGCCTCGCCATTGAAGCTCGGGTCATACCCGGCCTCGATGAGCGCCCAGGCCTTCTTCTCCTCGTTGGCCTTGCAGCGCACGAAGTCCAACACGTCCGGGTGGTCCGCGTTGAGGATGACCATCTTCGCCGCGCGGCGCGTCTTGCCGCCGCTCTTGATGACGCCGGCGAACGCGTCGAAGCCCTTCATGAAGGACACCGGACCCGACGCGGTGCCTCCGCCGGCCAGCAGCTCCTTGCTCGAGCGGATGGTGGACAGGTTGCTACCCGTTCCCGAGCCGTACTTGAAGAGCATGCCCTCCGTCTTGGCCAGCCCGAGGATGGACTCCATGGAGTCACCCACGGAGTTGATGAAGCACGCCGAGCACTGCGGGTGCTCCTCCACGCCCACGTTGAACCAGACGGGCGAGTTGAAGGCCGCCTTCTGCCGCAGCAGCAGGTGGGTGAGCTCCGCGTGGAACGTGTCTCGGTCCGTGGCCGTGGCGAAGTAGCCGCCCTCAGCGCCCCAGCGGGTGAGGGTGTCCACCACGCGGCCCACCAGCCGGCGCACGCTCGTCTCACGCTCCGGCGTGCCCGGCGTGCCGCGGAAGTACTTCGACGCCACCACGTTGGTGGCCAGCATCGACCAGGACTTGGGCACCTCCACGTTCTTCTGCTCGAAGACGGACTTCCCGTCCTCGCCCGAGATGGAGGCCGTACGCATCTCCCACGCCAGCTCGTCGGCGGGATCCACTCCCGGCGTCGTGAAGAAGCGCTCCACCGTCAGCCCGCCGGCGGGGGCCTTCGCCCTCAGTCCCGCCGCCGTCTCCTTACCGTCCAGTACTGCTGCCGTGGCGCTCAGGTCGTGCTCCATGGTCCCTCCGACGCTTTTCACTCAGCGTATGACTGCAAAATTTGCAAAAAGCCAAGCCCGCGAGATCTCTTGGGATCAAGAGAACTCGTTCCGGTACGCCTCCTCCCTGGGTAGGGAAGGGTGCGTAAGGTCCGGTCAAAGATTCGTTTGTGGGGAGTTCTCCTGCCCGTCTGGGGGGCAGGGAGGTAAGTAAAGGTACGATCTTCGTTCCGGACTCGTCAAGGTTATGTGACCCCCAGATCTTGTGCCCGCCATCATTACGCCACCTACAGATAGGGGAGTGTGACCGATCTGACGGTCCACATCCGGAACGACAACCACGGCTTGAGGCCGCGACGAGGGAGCCGATCTAAAGCCTGCCCGGCTGGCGATCAACTCTCTTGAACGGCCACCTGTGTAGTGGATCGTCATCAGGTGACGAGTCATGTAGGGTCACTCCCGCGGAAAGGCCGATGATCACTAGCGGATGTTTGCTGAGAGTCTGTGCACGGATCGTCCGGCTACCAAGGGCCCCAGGCAAGAAAGGGGCAGGGAGGTCACGAACGCGTTAATCGCTTTTGGACGGAAGTCGCGTTAGGAGGGCGACATGCCTCCCTTCAAACGTCACGTATTCGTCTGCACCAATCGGCGTCCCGATGGGCACCCCAAGGGATGCTGTGCCACCAAGGGTGGTGAAGAGGTCCGCGCTCGCTTCAAAGAGGAACTCGAGAAACGAGGCCTCAAGGGGCAGATGAGGGCCAACGCCGCCGGCTGTCTCGACACCTGCTCGTTCGGAGTGTCCGTGGTCGTCTACCCAGAAGGTACCTGGTACGGGGGCGTGAAGCCCGAGGACGTGCCCGCCATCGTGGACGAGCACCTCGTGGGTGGTCAGCCCGTGGAGCGGCTGCTGATGCCGTTCTCGCGCAAGAAGGCCGCGGAGTAGGCCAGGCCAGGAGAACCAGGTCCTGACAGAGAGGGCGCCAGCGCCAGCGCACCCTGTGCGCCAGCCACGCCCTCATCCTCGTGCCCCTCCGGCCGCACGTTTCTCCAACTTGTCCGACTGTCGGACAGGTTGCCGAAGACTCAACCCGGAGGGGACCCCTGTTACGAAATCCTTTGATGAGCGGCGCGAGGATGGACAGGAGCCTCGCGGCTCAGCGCAGGGGCACTTCGTAGTAGGTCCTCCGCTCGCCCCGTTTCGCGCCGGGCCAGATGGCCCAGCCCTCCCAGGCCCCCTCTGCTCTGCGCAGGGCACGGGTGTACACGCGGACGAGGCTGTGATCCCTGGCCACCTCCAGCAAGTTGTACAGGCGCGGCACGGACTCGGGCCGATGGTGGGTGGGCGCCCCGAAGCTGCCGGCCCCGATGACGTGCACCTGTTTCGAGGGGTGGGTGTAGCCCAGCAGGTCAGCGCGCTCCTCGTGTACGTGCCCGTGCAGCACGAGGCGGACCCCGTTCTGCTGGAGCCTGCTCATGAAGGCATCCCGCTGGATCTTCTCGTTGCCGGTGATGGGGTGGTGCCAGACGGCCAGCCTGAGCACCGGCGCATCCGCGGGGAGCTGTCCCGTCGCGCGTGCGTTGGCGAGCTGCTGCTCCGCGGCCAGCAGACCCCGGGAGAGCGCTCCCTCGTGGAGGTGCGAGCGCTCTGGGAACCACTGATCCACCTCCCAGGACGAGTTCATTGCCAGGAATTGGAGCCGCGTGTCCGGTGACAGCAAGGAGATGCACTGCTGCTCGGGGTCGAGCGGATACTCCCGTTGGAGCAGCGGGTGGTGGAAGTGCTGGGAGAAGTTCTTGAAGCGCTCTGGATACTTCTCGTCGACGCGGACGAGGTATCCCTCGCCCTGTTGTTTGTAGCCGCCGGCGGGCAGCTTCTTCACGTCCACCTCGAGCTGGCTGTGCCACTCGTACACCCGGGTCTTCCAGTCCAGGTCGTGGTTGCCGGGGACGATGATGCAGCGCTCGGCCGTCAGCTCGAACCGCTCCCGGAGGGCGGAGACGAACTCCAGCGCCTTCTTGAACTCGGCGGGGTCCGCCCGGTTGGTGATGTCCCCGGAGATGACGAGGTAGTCCAGGTGGTTCACCGCAAGGTCCGACGGGTCCGTCAGGTCGGCGACGAGCGGCTGCAACAGCGAGACGGGATCCGCCCCGGCCCCCACGTGGAGGTCGCTGAGGTGGAGGATGCGCAGCGGGGTGGCCTGGGTGTCCTGGGTCTGGGCTTCTTTCATGCTCACCTTCGTCTCCGAGACGCTCTGGGATCGCTGATCACTCATATCGGTGAGCAGCACTCGGGTTTTCTTCAGGAGCTCGGGCTCCCGGGCCGGCGGCGTGAGCGGCGTGCGTTTCTCACACTCGGGGCAGAGGACGTCCGTGTGCCCGTCGGCGAGACGCTTGTTCACGGTGCGCTCCTGGAAGACGTGGCCGCAGCCGCAGGCGACGGAGCGTTGCTCCACGAACTCCACGCCCTGCTCGTGCAGGTGGGTGTCGATGAAGCTCAGGAATAGCTTGCGTGTCGCCTCGGGCGTGCCGGCCTCGAAGTAGACCTCGAGCCGCGCCACGCCCCGCGCCTGCTGCTCGGCGCGCTGCACCTTGCGCACCCCGGAGACGTTCTGGCCGGGCTCACCGAACTCGGCGCGATCCTCCCACAGCCGCATCGCGCCGAAGCCTCGGCTCAGGGCGAGGGCCGTGACGAGCGAGGCGTAGATGTTGTCGACGGGACCGGAGAACACGTAGGCACGTGAGGCGACGGGGGCGGCGCCCGTGCCGGGCTCCGAGGGGGCGAGTAGGAAGAGCGAGGGGAAGATGAGCAGTCCCTCGTGCCGCAAGCAGAGGCCGTGCTGGAGTAACAGCTCGATGACGCAGTCGAGCACCACGAGTTCCTGGTCCCGGGGCAGCCGTTCTTCAGGGCGGATGCGCGGGAGCGCCAGCGCGCGCGAGAAGGCCGCCATGTCGACGGCGGGGACGCGGTTGGGGTTCTCCCGCGCCGCCACGATGAGCGAGTTCGCGTAGCGCTCCACCTGCTCGATGTCGAGCACCAGCGCCTGGGTACCATCCGCCAGCCGGGTGTCCGCGAGGACGCCCTGCCGGCCGAGCTGCTTCACGACGGTGCGCAGCGCCTCCGGGTCCGCGAGCTCCGGATGGGAGGCCCGCAGCTCGCGCTCCAGCTCCGGGAGGGTGATGACGACCCGTCCGCTCTCGCGAAGGCGCAGGAGGTGTTGGCGGATGCGCTCGAAGAGCTCGGGGTGGCTGGTCCTTCCGACACTGTCCCAGTCGATGGTGCGTGCGAGCAGGGCCTTGAGTTCGGAGAGGCCCTTTCCACTCTTGGCGCTCGTGGAGACATAGGCATCGGGCTCGAAGCCACACTGGCGCAAGAGCTGCTCGATGGCGGGGCGATCCACGGGTACCCACTCGTTGTCCACCTTGGAGCCCACCAGGAGCTTGCGTGGGGAGGCTCCGAGTTGTGCGGAGAGCCGCTGGTTCCAGCCCTCGATTTCATCCCGGGCCGGCTTGCCTCGGGCCGGCTCCATCACCAGCAGCGCCGCGGCCGTGTCGCGGAAGAAGAGCTGGTGGACGAGCCGGTACTCGCTCTGGCCGCCCATGTCCCAGAGGACGACCTCGCGACGCTCGTTGTCGGGGACGCGGGCCCGCGGGTCGAGGCGCTCCAGGGGCAGGGACCAGGTGCGCATGGCATGGGTGGAGTCGAGCTCCTCGTATCGGTCCTCGACGAGGCGCAGCGCGAGGCAGCTCTTGCCCGAGCGCCCCTCTCCAACGAGAACCACCTTGGCGCTGACGGAATGGACGGTCCGGGGTGGCTCCCGCTGGCCGAGCAGGGCATCGACGTCGATGTCCCAGAGACTCACGCCGTGGCCGCCGGGCGCGATGCTGGCCAGGACGTTCTCCGTGGGAGAGAAGGCGACCTGTTTGGGGGTCTCGTCGGACTCGAAGGGCGAGCCGATGACCGCCATGGTTTCCCAGGTGTCGGTGCGGTGGAGGTGGATGGTGCCACGCCGGGACCAGGAGGCCAGCAGTCGCCCGTCGCGCGAGAACGAGATACCGACGACCACGTCCGTATGTCCCTCGAGGGTCCGTGTCTGCTTGGGGTTCACCGGATCGAGGATCCTGACGGTCTTGTCCGCGCTTGCCGCGGCGAGCCGCGAGGTGCCGGGCTGCCACGCGAGGGCCAGGATGGGGCCCATGTTGAATTGGAGGTGCAGGCGCTCCTGGATGTGGAGGCCCGAGTCCATTCGCACGTCTATGAGTGAGAGTCTTCCAGTCCAGTCCCCTCCCCAGGCCAACGTGCGCCCATCGGGCGACCAGGCCAGGCAAGTCGTGAGGGCGGGGGCCTTGTACATCTTCGGATTCCACTGCCGTTCGTCCCGGGCCTCCCAGAAGTGGATGGTTTCGTCGGTGATGCTGGCCGCGAGAACTCCCTGGAGCGACCAGTCGAGGCAGACGCTGGTATTCGTTGTGGGACCCATGGCCCGGACGCTCATCCCCGTCTCTTCCACGCTCCAGAGGCGCAGGTTCAGGGCGGATCTCGTCGCGATCTGTTGCCCATCCGGAGAGAGGCGGACCTCCACGAGGGATCTCTTGTGTGCCTGCACCGTCCAGCGTGGTTCTTGGGCATCCAGTGCCCAGGAACACAGCTTGCCGCTGTCGAATCCGAGCACCAGCTCCCTGCCCGACGGAGCCCAGGCCAGTGCGGTCACCGTTTCCCGCGCAGGGTTCAGGTGGGAGCGCGCCCGGAGGCCGGGAGGAAGAGGGGAGGGGGCCTGCGTTCGAGCGGGCTCGGGAGCTCGGGTGGGCTCGGGAGCTCTGCGGAGTTCAGCCGAGGCGGCGAGGCGCGGGGGTTGTTCTTCCTGGGCCGAGGGGAGTGTCAGCAGGAGGTCGCCCCCACCTGCCAATCCCGCTTGCCCCGAGGGGCTGGTCAACTTCCTCACGCGAGGGAACAGGCGGACATGACGGCTCGAGCCCGAAACCTCAAGCATGCCGATGGCGTAGCCCTGCTTTTGGGGCCCGGGCTCACCACCAAACAGCGAGGGGGCCTGGAAGACCCACGATAAGGGTAGGGGCTTCGCCTCCGAGAAGGATTCGCCCGCGTGCTGGCTGCCGCAGAGGTGCAGCAGTCCTCTCGTGGAGGATGCGAGCTCCTGCTGAATCAGCGACAGGTGCTCTGACTTCAGGCGTGCCGGCGGATGATGCGTGAGCAAGATGTTGAGGTCATGCGACCCGGCCCAGCGGGAGGGGGGGCCTCCGATGGCCAGTCGGAGCTGCCGGGGATCAATCTCGAGAGACACCGTTGTCCCATTCGCATCGGGCAGCAGGAAGGCCGAGTTCAGCCCGGCGATTCCCACGCGCACTCCGTCCTTCACCACGGTCGCGGCGAAATCTCCCGGGAGGAGCCCCTTGCGAATCTGGAGCTCGCGCTGTCGCGGGTGGCGGAGCTGCCATTGCTCGAGCCACGAGGAGAACGACAGGAAGGCCGTGCGGAGGGAATGAGCCTGCTCGTTCGCGGCCTGTTTCCAATAGTCGATGCGTGCCTGTGGGTTGGCGTTGGCCAGCTCGTTTTCGAGCTTTTTCCAATGCTCGATGCGCGCCTGTGGAGTGGAGTTGGCCAGCTCGTTCTCGAGCTGGTTCCAGAATTCACTGCGCGCCTGAGCGTTGTCGTGCCACCGCTGGGCGACCAACGTGTCGCGGGTCCTCGTCGAGAGGCTGGCCCGGTGGAGATCATGATTGCCGGGGACGGCCAGCAGGAGGGGAGCGGAGCCCAGGCCATGCAGGTACGTCCAGAACGACTCGAGGGCCGAGTCGAGGAGGTTGAACTCGCGCTGGCTGCCGGTCTCCGTGAGGTCGCCGGAGATCAACACCAGGTCCCACGGACCCGTCTGGTTGTGCAGCGCGCGGAGATCCCGCTCGAAGTCCTCCCGGTACTCGGGCCAGAGCCAGCGTGAACCCTTGGGGCCCATGAGCAGGTCCGACAGGTGAAGCCAACTCAGCCGCGTCACGATTCCCCCTCCGAGCGCATCCCGTGGACTCCGCCCCCATCCTTCCAGGTCCGCCTCGCAGTGTGCCACGGCGGAGCAGCGCGAGCTTCCTTCACTCGGAATGAAAAAAGGCGGTGGGCCCGAGAGCCCACCGCCCTTGTTTCTCGCAACCCGGGTGCGTCTAGCGGCGGCGATCGCCGAACAGGCGCAGCAGCGAGAGGAAGAGGTTGATGAAGTCCAGGTACAGCGTCAGCGCGCCGACGATGCTCAGCGCGGCGGCGGAGCTGTAGCCCGAGGCCGCGTGCATCTCACGCAGCTTCTGGGTGTCGTACGCGGTGAGGCCCGCGAAGACGATCACGCCCGCGCATCCCACCACGAAGTTCAGCATCGGGCTCGGCCAGAAGATCTGGACGACGCTGGCGATGAGCACGCCGATGAGGCCCATGAAGAGGAAGGTGCTCCAGCCGCTCAGATCCTTCTTGGTGATCGTCGCGAAGGCGCTCATCGCCCCGAAGGTGCCCGCGGCCAGCAGGAAGGCGTTGGCGATGGAGCCACTCGTGTAGATGTAGAAGAGCACCGAGAAGGTGAGCCCCGTGAGCACCGAGTAGGCCACGAAGAGCGCCCCGGCCACCGCGCCGGAGAGCCGGCTCGCCAGCCCCGACAGGGCGAACACCAGACCGATCTGCGCAATGAACAGCACCCAGCGGAACTGGGCGACCTGCATCACCGTCTGCGGAGACGAGGCGGTGAAGAGCGCCACGAGACCCGTCACGGCGAGCCCAGCGAACATCCAGCCGTACACGCGCGACATGAAGGCGCGCCGAGACTCCTGAACGAGGACGTCATTGACCTCGGCGCGAGCCGGCTGCCACCCGGAAGTTTCCCAAGCCATGAATTTTGTTCCCTTTCTTCAACCCAGGGCGGGAGCCCCCCACCCGACGTGCGCTTTATAACGCGCCTACAACCCGTATGGGCGGCATCCCTTCCCGGATGTCCGTTCCCAGCGATTAGAGCGCCTTCCAAGCCATCAGCAGCTTTTGGGCGACTTCGGTGGTGATGAGCGGCAGCACGCCGCCTCCGCCCACGATGTTGACGATCTCCGAGGTGGAGCCTCGGCACACACCGCCCCATGCCGGCTGCTTCGCCAACCCCACCGAGGCATAGGCGGAGTAGTCCACGTGAAGTCTCAGGGACGTCACGCCGCTCTCCTCGCACAGCAGGTGCTCCTCGGGCGTGGTCTCCACCACCTGCTGCACCACGAAGCCGCCGCCGGCGGGATCCGTGGACGCTCGCTCGCACAGCTCCGCCCACGTGGGGACCGTGCCGTACGCAGCGCGTGCCCGCTCCTCGAACGCCTGAGTGCCCACCGAGCGGCCGAGGTAGACGGCTCGGCCTCCGTAGTCCCACGCTCGCTTGAGGACGAAGCGCTGAGGCTCCGCCGCCACGCGTGCCACCAGATCCTCCAGGTGCTCGCCGTCCGGGCCCACGCCGGGGCCATGCCGGAAGGGCCGCGTCCAGGGGACTGAGCTGCGCACCGCCTCCAGCTCCTCGGGCGTCAGGCCCGCGGCCTCCGCGAGCGCGGGCTCCACGAGCGCCTGGGACAGCAGGGCGAAGGTTGTCTTCACCTCCACGGGAGAGGCCGGAGGGTTGAGCAGCACCGCCTTGCGGCCCGGCACCGTGCCGAAGAAGTCCTGCACCCACGGCGCCGGCGTCTCCTCCAACCGCCGCACGAAGAGGTGCCGGTACACCAGGTCGTACCGCTTGCCACGCACCTCGAAGTACTCGTCGCCGGAGACTTCGTCCGGGTGGACGACATCCGCGTCCGCGCCGAACTCACGGAAGCGCTCGCACAGGTAGCGCTGCTCGGTGATCTGCGCGTCGTTGCGGCGGCAGAGCAGGGCGATCGTCTCCGGCATCTTCCCATCGCGCTCGGCGGCGTAGCCGTCCAGCAGGGACCGGTAGAGCGCGAGCGCGTTGCTGCCGTTGGCGGCGATGACGGCGTGGAGGGCCTTCTCGGGGTAGCGGAAGTGCCGGGCCACCACCTCGATGAAGGTGCGCGCGGCAATGTCCGAGTAGCCCTGCATGGCCGGAATGGTGGCGTTGAGCTCCAGGGCTCGCGGCCGTGAATCCACGAAGTAGTCCACCCGCGTGGTGGCCAGCCGCGTCACGTTGGCGAAGGTGCGCTCGGTGAGCTCGCGCTCGAGCGGGGAGAGTCCGCCAAGCACCAGCTCTCGCTGTGCTCCGGCGAGCACCGCGTGCGTCATCTTCACCGTGGCCGAGGCCAGGTGCGCAGAGAGGGTGGCGCGCCGGCGGATCTCCGCGGCGTCGAGGATGACGGGGGTGGCGGTAACGGGGATGGGCCGGGTGGTCCCGTCCTTCTGGGTGACGGCCAGGCCTCGCGCGTACGCGGTGCGGGCCAACTCGGGTCCGAAGTGGACCGCCTGGCGCCGCAGGACTTCCAGGAATTCTTGCACGGGGGATCCTTCTATTCTCGGAGGCCCTTCCTACTCTGGCCGGGGGCATCCGGGGAGTGCCTTCGACATAAGCCGGAGGGGCTTTCCGTGCCGGTCCAGAGGGGGGGCGGGCATCCAGGGGCTTCCAGGGCGGCCCGATTTGGAGATGATCGCCGGACTTCCGCGGTTCCGAACACAGGGGAGGAGTTACGAATGGGCATGCTCACCGGAGGACAGCTCGTCGGGCGGATGCTGAAGAAGGAGGGCGTTCGGCACATCTTCACCCTGTCGGGGTTGCACGTGGCCCCCATCTACGCAGGCTGCGTGGAGGAGGGCATCCAGGTCATCGACACCCGCCACGAGCAGGCGGCTGCCCACGCAGCGGATGCCTACGCCCGAGTGACGCGCGGTGTGGGCGTGGCGGTGGTGACGGCTGGCCCCGGGGTGACGGATGCGCTCACCGGTGTGGCCAATGCCCACGCAGCCAGCTCGCCGATGATCCTCCTCGGCGGCGCGGCCCCCATCTTCAACCAGAGCCGCGGCTCACTGCAGGAGATGGAGCAGGTGGACCTCTTCCACCGCATCTCCAAGTGGTCAGATCGCATCCCCACGCCGGAGTTGGTTCCGTCCTACCTCGCCAAGGCCTTCCGCGTGGCGCTCTCCGGGAGGCCAGGGCCGGTGTTCCTGGAACTCGCGTGGGACGTGCTCTGCAACGGCGTGGATGAGGACTCGCTGCAGCTTCCTCGCAGCTACCGCACGGATGCGCGGCAGGCGCCGGATCCGCGCAAGGTGGACGAGGCGATGGCGCTGCTGAAGACCGCTGAGCGCCCCGCCATCATCGCCGGCTCGTCGGTGTACTGGGACGGAGCGTGGGACGCGCTGCGGCACTTCGCGGAGACCGCGCAGATTCCCGTGTACCTCAATGGCGCGGGACGCGGCTGTCTGCCGGCGAGCCACCCGCTCTTCTTCCAGCACACGCGCAAGGACGCGCTGAGCGGGGCGGATCTGGTGTTCGTCATTGGCACGCCCTTCGACTTCCGGCTCAACTACGGCGCCGAGCCCACCTTCAGCGCTGAGTCGAAGATCGTCCAGGTGGACATCGACCCGACCGAGGTGGGGCGCAACCGCGCGGTGGACGTGGGCATCATCGCGGACAGCCACAGCGCACTCACCGCCTTCGCGGATGCGTCGCCCCGAGTGAAGCGGGACGCCTTCCTCTCGCAACTGCGCGAGCGCGAGCAGAAGAAGCTGCGCGAGCTGGAGCAGTGGACGAAGGACGACAGCGTGCCCATCCACCACTACCGGCTGGCCAAGGAGATGTCGGACGTGGCTAACGGGCCGGGGCAGGATCCGGTGTTCATCGCGGATGGCGGCAACTGGGTCGCCATGGCGGCCAAGGTGATCGAGCTGCGCAATCCGGGCCGGTGGTTGGATCCAGGCCCGCTCGGGTGCCTGGGCGTGGGAGCGCCGTTCGCCCTGGCCTCGAAGGTGCTGCACCCGGAGCGCACGCACTGGATCATCCAGGGGGATGGCTCGTTCGGCCTCAACGGCATGGACTTCGAAACAGCGCTGCGCTTCAAGCTGCCCATGGTGTGCGTGGTGGGCAACGACGCCGCCTGGGGGCAGATCCGCATTCCCCAGGTGCAGATGTTCGGCGAGGAGAAGTCGCCGGGGACGCGATTGGCTCCCACCCGGTACGACAAGGTGGTGGAAGCGTTCGGCGGCCATGGCGAGTTCGTGACAGAACCCGCGCAGATCCGCCCCGCGCTCGAGCGCGCCCTGGCCAGTGGCTCGGTGGCGTGCGTCAACGTGATGCTTGATCCGGAGGCCCCGGTGAAGGCGGGCGCCATGGGATACGCCGTTTAATTTCACGTGTTTGTCTGGGGCGCCGCGTCGCCGCTTGCACATGCGCGCGCCCTCGCGTACAAAATGAAGAAGCAACTGTATTTCGCCTGAAACCCTGTTTCCGTGAGCCGCTCCCCTCGCCAAGAGTCCACGCTGTCCCGACGGCCCCGCCTGCTGGCGCTGCCGCTGGTGCTGCTGTGCGTGCTGGCGTACCTGGGAAGCGCGGCCCACTTCTTCCTGGTGCAGCACAGCACGTGCCTCGAGCACGGCGACTTGCTGCACGAGGCGGGAGTCGAGCAGGGGAGCGCATCCGCGCAGGTGCATCCGTCCTTCGACGACGAGCGGATTGCTCGCACGGATGAGAAGGCGTCTGTGCACGGCGCGGATGCCCACTGCGCCCATGTCTTCCTCCGCCGGGTGACGCAGCCGCCCGTCGGAGTGACGCTGCCGCCGGAAGCACCGGTCCTGTCGGGCCAGGTGCTGGAGGTGGTCAGCCTTGCTGTGGAGCCACAGGTCGCGCGGCTCCACGTTGCACCCAAGTCCTCACCGCCTCGGGCCTAAGCACGCCCTTCCTCTCCGTCGTCGGGAGAGGAGCGGGGTGAGGGTGCCGGAACGCGTCCTCCCTCTCCCTCTGGGAGAGGGCCGGGGTGAGGGTATTTACCTCCCCGGCTCGCGTCTCCGTCCTTCCAGCGCCCTTCGAGCATCGACAGCGCCGTTGCCCTCGGAGACTCCCTCCGTGCGTCCACACGCGTGCCCTTGCCTCTGCTGAGGCCCAGGGAGCGCGTCCCGCGCACGCGTGGAGCGCCGCCGTGAGGCACCTGTGCGCCCGTCGCTGTCCACCTCGCCGTGTGTCCGCGTGCGCCTTCCCCCACGTTCCGGGCGTCCCATTCCGTCTCGGGGCGGGAGCGTGGGGACATCGCAGCACCACCAACGCAGTCCACACCTGGAGTCACTCACCATGATGAAGAAGTTGCTGTCTGCCTGCCTGTTGTCGAGCGCGCTGCTCGTGGGTTGCGGCGAGGAGTCCAACGAGGTCGACGTCGAAGGCTGTGAGCACCTCGCGGAGGGCCCCGCGGTTGCCGTGACTGCGAGCGCCTCGACGAGCGGAGCGCCGTCCGTGGGTAACGACCACAAGCGCTACGACATCACGCTGCCGGCGGGCACCTCGGGCAACGCGGGCTCGGTGTCGTTCGCCGCGGCCGAGGCCACCGACTACGTCTTCTTCCTGGGCGCGGATGTGTCCCTGAAGGTCACCAGCTCCTCCGGGCAGGCGGTGGAGTTCGAGGAGTCCGCGAAGAGCTCGGAGCAGTGCGGTGAGATCAAGGGCCGCTACGTGGCTCCGCTCCAGGTGGGCACGTACACGCTGACGTTCGGCCCCACCAGCCAGAGCAGCGTCTCGCTCGTCATCGAGGAGTCGGCTCACGACCACGAGCACTGAGCAGGTCCGCTCGTCTTTCCCCCCTTCCACAGGAGATGACCATGGGTACCTTCAAGCAGTTCCTGTCCGACCAGAAGCTTGAGCCGAAGACGCTGGTGCGGCTGTCCAGCCAGCTCGAGGCGCGCGCCGAGGAGGATCGCAAGCTGGCCAAGCAGCGCTCCGACAAGCGGCGCGACAAGGAGAAGCAGGGCAAGCCGTACGCGGAGCTGGGCATTGGCAAGCCGAAGAGCGGCCGGGGCGTGAGCGTGCAGCAGGTGAACGCCGCCCTGGAGGATCAGCCGCTGCCGCCGAAGGTGCGCGGCAAGCTGGTGCGCGCGGTGAATGCCGTGCTGAGCAAGAAGGGTGGCCCGCCGGCGGACTTCAAGTCGCTGTTCGGCGAGGTGCCGGTCCGTAAGGGCGCGGCGGCGAAGGCGAGCTGAGGAGGCACGTGATGGGCTCCTCCCTTCTTCATGCTTTGCCGCAGGACGTGCGGCGCGATGGCGAGCGACTGTTCGACATCTCCATGTGGTGCATCGGCCGCGATGTCTCCCACACGGACAACCTGCTGCTGCGCCGGGGGCTGAGCCGCGAGCGCATTCCGGCGGGGCAGCAGGGCACCAGCGCCTACTCGGGCGCGTTGCCCGGGGGAGGGGCCCTCACGCTGTGGGGTTTTGGAGCGCTGTGCCGGGTGTGCGGCGAGTCTGTCTACGTGCCGCGCGATGGCTTCACGCCGTTCCTGGTGGAGGAGGGGCGCGTGGCCTGGCCCGTCTTCCAGGCGGCGGCGCTCGGAACCCCGCGCGAGCCCGTCACCCCGGGCGAGTGCTCCGCCGCGCGTGCCGCGGTGGCGTCCCTGGCCGAGTGGCTGGCTGGGTACGAGGAGTGGGTGGTGTCGCTCTTGGGGAGTGGTTGGCGGCACGAGTGCCTCGCGGCGAGGCGCAAGGCCCCGGCGGTGCCCGTGGAGATGTTGGCGGCGGAGTGGCGGCGGTTGGCCGAGCGCGTGGAAGCGCTGGAGCGGCCTGTTGAGAACGAATCGTTTGTCCCCTTCACCGGGGCGTGAGTGAGGTCACCATGCTGGCGCGACACCTGCGAGCCGAAGAGCCCTCCATCTTCCCCACTGCTCCCTGGGATGACGTCCCGGATCTGGAGCTCCCCACGCCTCCGCTGCGCGAGGGGCTGGGACGTGCGCACCTGAAGGTGAGCACCCGGGTGGCCCGGGCCCAGGCGTACTTCGATCAGGGCCTGCGCCTGCTGCACCTCGGCTGGGGCGCCGAGGCGCGGAGGTCCTTCGCGGAGGCCGCGCGGCAGGATCCGGAGCTCGCCATGGCGTACTGGGGCCTGGCCCTGGCGCGCGGACCGGGTGCGCGCTACGCGGCGGCTCGGGCGGAGGCCATCAACAAGGCGCTCGCCCTGAGCGAGGGCGTGACGGACGCCGAGCAGCGCTACATCGTCGCGGCCACCTTCCTGGCCGACAAGGGTCCCTCCAATGGCCGCCACGGCTTCGTGCGCGAGATGGAGGCACTCATCGATCGGCACCCCGAGGACGCCGAGGCGCGCCTGTTGCTCGCCGGCTTCCTCGCGGATGGCTACGAGTCGGATGGGCGCCCCGGCATGGGCCAGCCCTATGCGCAGGCGCTCCTGCGCGAGCTGCTGCGCACGAACCCGAATCATGAGGGCGTCCACTGTGCGTGGATCCAGGTGATGGTGGACAGCTCGCGTCCCGAGGCGGCGCTGGAGAGCGCGCGTCGGCTGCGGTTGCTGGCGCCCCGAGTCGGGACGGCCCTGCTCTGTGCCGGGCGGTTGTTGCTGCGCACCGGTCATACCCGTGAGGCGCGCGAGGTGCTCGAGGCCGCGGTGGCCACGGATGACGCCTGGCTCGCTCAGGAGGCTCTGCCCGAGTCCGCCGCGCCGGTGGCGGGTCTGGCGCTGCGACTGCTCGTGCAGGCGTGCTCTGACGCGGGTCGCTACAGCGAGGCCCAGGGCTGGGCTCGCCGCCTGCGGACCCGGGTGGAGGCGGTGACGCCGCACTTTGGGCAGGCGCTCGTGTTCGCGGCGGGCGCGGTCTTCAATCCGCACCTGCGCTTTGGCTTCTGGCGCGCGGCGGCGGATCTGCGCGTGGAGCTGGAGGCCGAGGCTCGTGCGGCCGAGCGGGCGCTGCTCACGGGGATGGAGACGTACGCGCGGGGTCTGCGCGCCCTGGAGGCGGGAAAGCTCGCGGAGGCGGAGCGGGTGTGTGACGAGCTCGACGCGCTGCACCCGCCCCTGGCCGAGGAGCGCAAGGGGGAAACCCGTCTGCTCTGCCCGCGTGACGTCGCCCGGGTGGTGGAGCTGGCCGCGTGCGAGCTGCGAGGTTCCCTGGAGGCGCGTCAGGGGGACTACGCCCGGGCCGAGGCCACGCTCATCAAGGCCCTGAGGCTGGAGCGCCGGTTGCGCACGGTGGGGCCTGCGGCCTTCTCTCGTCCGGTCCGTGAGACGTTGGCGCGGATGCGGGTGCGTTGTGGCCGTGAGGACAAGGCGCTGGAGTTGGCCGAGGCGCTCGTGAAGGAGCGGCCCGGCAGCGGTCATGCCTGGTTCCTCCTGGCCGAGGTGCACGTCGCCCGGGAGTCCTTCGCGGAGGCGGCTTCGGCCTTCGCGACCTTCCTGGAGCGCTGGCGCGATGCGGACGAGCAGTTGCCCGAGCTCCGGCGTGCCCGGATCTTCCTCTCGGCACGGGGCGCGGTCGGCGTGACGGCCATGCTGCCCTCCAACGTCATTCCTCTTCGGGCCCTGGAGAACGTCTCGTGCTGAGTACCGCTGGACGCTCTCCGTGGGATGGAGTGGGGCAGCTCCTCTCCACTCTGTGCATCGCGCACTGTGTGCTGCTGCCCATCGTGCTCGGCTTCCTCCCTGCCGCTACGGCGGAGGTGCTGGAGGGGGAAGCGGTCCATCAGGGGCTCGTGCTCTTCGTGACGCTCACGGCGGTGGTGGCCTTCGTGCCGGGCTGGCGCCTCCATCGTCGCGCGGGAGTGCCGGTGCTCGCCGTGTCGGGCCTGCTGCTCCTGATCGCTGCCCTGTTCTTGCCCGAGGGCACGAGCGAGGCCCTGGAGACAGGCCTCACTTTGGGCGGGGGTGTGCTCATGGCCGTGGCGCACGCGCGCAACCGCACGCTGTGCCGCGAGTGCTGCGCGCTCAAGCCCGGTGTCGCGTAGTTCCACGAAGTTCTTGGACGGAGTTCGAGGACCCGTGGATGTCCCCTCTCCCTCTGGGAGAGGGAGCATGCGCAATCAGCGGGCCGGCGATTGCTGGCCCACTGTGTCGAGGAATGCGAACAGGCGCCGTCCACACTCCTCTGGGTGCTCCAGCGGGAAGAGGTGGGTGCCAGGCTGCTCCTCGGCACGGACGCCGGGCAGGGTGTTCCGGACGCGCTCCAGGGCCGGCGGCATAAGCGTGTCCGAGCCGCTTCCGCGCAGCACGAGCGCCGGCACCGTCACCGAGCGCAGCCGTCGCCAGATGTCGCGGGGTGAGGTCTCGAAGATTCGGGCCTCCCACTCCCTCGGGATGGTGAGCCGAAAGCCGCCGCCTGGGGCCTCGGTGAGGCCGTGGGCGATGTAGTCCTGGAAGCACTCGGGATCGAAGTGCTGGAAGAGGGGCTTCTTGCGATAGCTCGTGGCGGCCTCCTCGCGGGAGCCCCAGTGCTCGCGGCGACGCCGAGCCAGGCTCGCGGGAGGAAAGCGGTGCCTCATTCCCAGGAGGGTCACCGCCTGGATGAAGAGGGCGCGCGAGCCCGTGAACAGCACTGGATCCAACGCCACCACGGCGCGGAAGAGCCCCGGGTTCTTCACGGAGGCGAGCAGGGTCGCCACGCCGCCCATGCTGTGGCCCACGCCGATCACGCCCTCCAGCCCGCGAGCGCGCAGGGCCTGGGCCAGGTCATCGGCCATGTCATCCCAGTCCCGCATCGCCAGCGGATCCGTCCCCGGGACGAGGCAGCGGCTGCGCAGGGTGAAGACGTGGTAGCGCGACTTCAGGAGCTCGATGAGCTTGCGGTAGCAGCCCGGGGGAAAGCCGTTGGCGTGCGCGAGGTGCAGCACCGGGCCGGTGCCACCCCAGTCATCCAGTTGCAGGGGGTCGCTCATCACGCTCCCGCATACCGCAGGAGCCCCCCTCTGTCTTGCGTCTCAGCCCACCCGAGGGGGCTCGTTGATGTCCTGGGCGAGGAAGCGGATGACATCCGAGGGCGTGATCATCCCCAGCAGCCTCTTCTCGCGCACCACGGGCAGGTGGTGGATGCGGTGCTTGCGGAAGAGCTCCATCACCTCGTCCGTGAGGTCGAACTCGTCCACGGTGTGCACGCGCGAGGTCATCACCTCTTCGGCCAGGGTGCTCAGCGGGCGGCCAGCCAACAGGGCATTCATGATGTCGGCCTCGCTGATGATGCCCAGCACGTGCTCCTCGGAGTTCGTCACTGGCACGCCGCCGATGTGCGCGTCGGCGAACAGCAGGGCGATCTCCGAGAGCGGGGTCTCCGGAGAGACGGACTTCACCGGCGTGGTCATCAGATTGCGGGCATGTCCCTTCATGGTTGTGAACTTGAGAGCGGCTGCCGGGAAGCGTCAATCCCTGGTTGTTCGGTGCGTCCACCTCCCGGCATCTCGGGGGGACGCGTGGGGCATCGACATCCAGGAGCGCCTGTGCGCCGCCATGGAGCGGGACACGCTGGCCCGGTGTGCACCTCCAGCTTCACCAGGAAGTTCACGGTGCCGTGCCGCTTGTACTCGAACTCCCGCTTCTCGATGAGGCCCGGGCGCACCCGATACGTGGGGCAGCGGCGCTCCAGCACCTGGATGTTGGGCTTTTCCTCCAGGCACAGCACCACCTCGCCCTGCTCGGCCAGGGGCTGCGCGCGTTCGTAGCACCAGAGGATTTGTGCCGCCTCAAGGGCGTCTCCGCGCACCGTGTTTTCAAGCGGGTCGGCTGACGCCTGTTCAGAGCGTGTCGGGCACGAGCTTGAAGGGAATGCGCACGCAGGCGAGCGCGGTGCCGGACGGCGAGGCGATGCGCAGGGTCATCGCCGGCCGCGCCGAGTCCAGAGTCCCCTTCGCCACCGAGCACGCACCGTTGGAGCGAACATCGTTCCCAGCGCTTTTCAGGTCAGACCTTGACTCCCATGTCACTAAGAACTCGTTTCAAAAATGGACCAGAGAGGGCAGGTAACCTGCCCTGCCTATTCAGGGACCATCTCGTAAGTGGCGCTCCAACTCGCGGTAGAGGATGAGGCAGCAGCCGAGACGGAGGAGCGAGAGGTGCATCTGCGCACTTCGCTCCTCTCGCACCCGCAGGCGTTTCATCGTGTGAACCCACCCCAAGGAACGCTCCACCACCCAGCGGTGGCGCCCCAGTCGCTCCTTCGATTCGATGCCCCTGCGTGCGATGCGCGGGATGATGTGGCGCTTGCGCAGGCTGCGCCGGACATCGGCGTAGTCGTACCCCTTGTCGCCATGTCCTTTGGCTGGGCGCCTCCTTGGCCTGCCGCGCGGCCCTTTGATGGGGAGAATGGCGTCGAGCAGTGGCAGGGCCTTGCGCTTGTCGTGCACGTTGGCCGCCGAGAGCAAGATCGCCAGTGGCAGTCCCTTGCGGTCTACGACCAGGTGGTGCTTGCTGCCCGCCTTCCCTCTATCCGTTGGATTCGGGCCCGTTTGTTCCCCCCTTTTTCGGCCCGCACGCTGCTGGAGTCGAACGCGGCCCGGCTCCAGTCAATGAGCCCTTGTTGGCCCAGCTCGTTGAGCAACTGCCGTTGCAACTTCTCGAACACCCCCGCCCGACCCCACTGGCGTAGCCTTCGCCAGCACGTTGCCCCACTGCACCCGAACACCTCGGCTGGTAGGTCGCGCCAGGCGATACCCGTCTTGAGCACGAAGATGATGCCCCGCAGGCACGCCCGGTCATCTCGAGGCGGGCGACCTCTACCTCTGCGGTGTCGATGTCGTGGCAGGAGCGGAACTACCCGTTCCCACAACTCGTCCGGAACCAACTCGCGCTTCATGCCGCGCGAAGATACTCACCGCAGAAGTAGTAGGCATTCCCCTTACTTCCTAGGTTCATTTCTGAAACAAGCCGAGCAGGCAGGTCATGTTACCTTCCTGCCCTGGTCCATTTTTAAAACGAGTTCTAACCTGACGGGCAGCCGCTCCCGCAGATGGAGATGGGATTGACACCGTCCGGGGTGACACACGTGCGGCCGCTATAGGCGCTGTTACAGTTGTTGGAGGGGGCGCAGCCGTAATCACAGTATTTGCTTGTGGTGAAGTCGCCAGGGGGACAGCTGTTGCAGACGGCCGCCTCGCGCGGCGAGTGACATTGCTCTCGAGCGTCCAGGGACGGGGCGATCCTGGCTTCACCCCGCCGGGCCGCCCAGCAACCCAAGCTCCAGCATCGATTCCATGGCGTGTCCCTCCTTCGACGTCTAGCGGCCCGGCCCACTCCACCCGCGCCGTCCTCTGATTGCTCGGCTCCTCCACCGTCGCGGCCAGGCAGAGGCTCTCCTTCTGGGGGCCCGCCTCCGTCCCCGCTTGAGGGAGAGACTGCGTCCGGACGTGAGCTCCCGGTGGCTCAGAGCTTGTTCAGGAACTTGAGCAGATCCTGCTTCTGGGCAGTGCTGAGCGCCTCGGGCGGAGCGCCGGGGAACTCGGGCGGGTGGACGGCCGGCAGGTTCAGGGGGGCGGTGACGGGCAGGATGAACCGGCTGTAGGTGTCGACGACATCCTGCAGGGTCTCATGGCTGTTGTCATGGAAGTACGGGGCTGTCCGCGCGACACCTCGAAGCGGCGGTGTGTCGAAGGCCTCGAAGTCCCTCGGATCGCCGGTGATGAGGGCGCGGCCGGGATCGGTGGTGAACCACTGCGGGGCCAGGTTGGGGCCGGCAATGGGAGCTCCGTTCTCGTCCAGCGCGGGATTCAGATCATACGGATCTCCGCTGGCTGTTATCGGGAGGGGGGGCAGCTCGGTGATGGGATGCTGGCGCGAGCCATCCGTATAGAAGCGGAAGCGATATCGCGGCAGCTCGACGGAGGCGTTGTACGTGGGGAACTGCCCGATCTGTCCGAGATAGCTGAAGAATCCAGCTCCCACGTTGAGGAACTCGCTGTTCGGGTGGGGCACGTTCACGGGAGTGGGAGCCTGGCCCGGGACCACGGTGTGCACGACGTTGCCATCGGGCTCGAGCGCGAAGAACGAAGTGGCGTGGATGGCGCGGTTGGTGATCTGCGCCGTGGTGGCGCCTCCATGGCAGCCCGCGCAGGCGGCCTTGAAGAGCTCGCGGCCCCGCTTCTCCTGAGCGTTGAGCTGCATGTAGTCCTCGGGGAACGGGAGCTGCTCGACGGGGACACCGTGCTCGAGCAACTCCGAGACGAACCTCGCCCGAGGTGACGAGAACACGCTGCGCTGGAAGTCCGCGATCAGGTCGAGCTGAGCGGGCGTGACCGGGCCACCCTCGCTGTGGCTGGTGATGGCCGCCTGCGCCTGCTCTGACAGGTTGGAGGCACGGCCATCGAGCTGATACGGCCCGGTGATCGCCGTGTTCTCGATGCTCGGCACGCCGCGCCAGACGGCGATCTTCCGGTCGGCGGGCGTGATGATGTTGCCCCCGTTGTCGATGACATCCATGTTGTCGGGGAGCGGCAGGACGACGCGCACCAGGCCCTTCCTGAGGTGCTCGTACGTGGGGATGGCCGCGTTGGGATCATCCGCGTCGATGCGGTGGAACAGCGGGTCCTGGGGGTTGGCTGCCAGCCGCGCTTCGACATTCGCGGGCGACAGGGCCGTGTTCTCGGCGAGGACGTGGCACGTGGCGCAGGAGCGTCCGTTGGTGTGGGGAAACGGGAGGCTGAAGAGCTGTTTGCCGGCCGTGCTCACCGTGGTGACGGCCGCTTCAGTCTGCGCCGCCGAGGTTTCCTCCACCTCCTGAACGGGGTTCGAGCAGCTGGTGAGGGTGAGGCCGCCCAGTGCAATCGCAAGGGCCCGCCACGCGATGGATTGTCTGCGAGTCGTGTGCACACTGGCGCGGAAGCCATGACGGTGGAGCCAGTACGTCAACGCGGGCCCGGCGATGCTCGCACCGGAGACGAGGATGTTCTTGTTCTTCATCAGGACGATCCTGGGTGTGTCGTGGAAGCGGGTCCGGTGGCTTCGGCGAGGCGCCATGAGTACACCGTACGCGCCCAGCATGTACGTTGTACATGCAGGTGTTTTCACTCTAAGAGTCTGGTCATGACAATGCAATTCAGATGTGTCTGTACTAGGGCAGGAATGCTCTCGGCGGGGCCTGCGCCGTGGAGGCGATGCCCGTCTTCGCGGGGTTGGGGAGTCCGCTGCCTCCGTGCTCGCCGCTGTACTAGCTCACGAGGACACTCATGAAGGCCGAGCCACCCTACGTTCGAATCGTCACGGATATCCGGCGCCGCATCGCGGCCGGCGAGCTGCGGGCTGGAGACCGAGTGCCCTCGACCCGGCAGCTCGCGCGGGAGTGGGGTGTCGCGCTCGCGACCGCCACCAAGGCCCTCACCACCCTGTGCCAGCAGGGCGTCCTTCGAGCCGTCCCGCGCGTCGGCACCGTGGTCGCCGCCCCCGAGCCGCGGCCCTCGCCCTCACCGCGTGGTACCCGGCGACGCGCGACTCCTCAATCCGAGCAGGAGCTGTCGCGCGAGCGCATCGTGCGCGCCGCGCTCGGCATCGCCGATGTCCAGGGACTCCCGGAGCTGTCCATGCGCAGCGTCGCCGCCACGCTCGGGGTCCCCACCATGTCGCTGTACCGCCACGTGCCCGGCAAAGAGGAGCTCGTCCTGCTGATGGCCGATGCCGCGTTCGCGGAATGCGAGTTCCCTCGGAATCCTCCGCCGGGCTGGAGGGCCCAACTCGAGCTGGCGATGCGGCTGCACTGGTCGCTCTACAACCGTCACCCGTGGCTGGCGCGGGTAATCTCCCTCACCCGGCCGCACCTCCTCCCGAGCGGGATGGCCCATACCGAGTGGGTGTTGCGCGCGTTGGATGGCCTCGGGCTCGAGCTGGACACCATGCTCCAGGTGCACATCTCGCTGGTCGGCTTCGCGCGAGGAATCGCCATCGAGCTGGAAGCGGAGGTCGAGGCAGAAGCCGAGACCGGCCTCTCCAGCGATGAATGGATGAAATCCCAGAACGAGGAGATGGGCAGGATCCTCGCATCGGGACACTACCCGATGCTCTCCCGCGTCAACGCGGTGACCGACGAGCGCTTCGATCTCTCGCTCGACACGCTCTTCGAGTCCGGCCTGCAGCGGATGCTCGACGGCATCGCCGAGTTGCTCCGCCGGACCCGATGAGCAGCGCCGCGGGAGCGGCGTATAGGCGGGAGAGAAGCCATGTGGAGGGAGAGGGGTGGAGGGGAGGGGCCGAGAAGGGCCGCAGCCGGGGCCAGCAAGGCCGCGCGCCGAGCCGGTACACGGGGGACGGTACAACCCCTTGGGACACACCCCTGCCCAGGCCGCCCTGGCTTGAGGCGAGCCCACGCCTTGTCATTGGTTCATCGCCGCATTCTATGGAACATCGGCTCACGCCTGAGCGAGCAGTCCACCGTCATGGAGCATCTGGTCGGTCTTCAGCTCATGGAGTAGGGGGCCGCAGACATGGGGGCGGGTGGCTTTTTCATTTGCGCGGCGCCAGGGTCACGACTGTGCCGCCCTGCGCGCCGGCTTCCAGCTCCAGGGCCAGGCCAATGCGGTCCGCCAGGCGGCGGGCAATCGAGAGGCCCAGGCCATGGCCGCTGCTGGTGCCGCCCTTCACGCCCGGTTCGAACAACCGCGCGCGGATCGCTGCGTCCACGCCGGGGCCGTCGTCGCGGACGACCAGCCTGCCATCAGCAAAACCGATGCTTACGCGCCCGGCCTGGGTGTGCTGAAAGGCGTTGCCGACGACGTTGGACAGCACGATTGCCAGCGCGGAGCGCGGCATGTGGAACTGGGCGCGCGGGTCGATTGCCACTTCGACCTCAACCGGCTTCCCTTCGAGCAGGTGCGCAAGCTGCACCACAGTGCTTTCGGCCAGCGGCAGGAGCGGCACCGGCTGTGCGGCATGCTCGGGCCGAGGCCCGGCGCCTTGCGCCAGGTCTTCGCGCGCCAGCGCCAGCAGGGTATCGACCGTTTGCGCCATCTGCGTCGCGGCGCTGCGGATGCGCTGGAGCTGTTGCGCGGCTTGCGGCGGCATAGGCTGTTCGGCCAACAGGAAGGCGGCGCCTTCGATCACGGCGAGCGGCGTGCGCAGTTCGTGGCTGGCGTCGCGCGTGAAGTGCTGCTCGCGTTCGATAAAGGCGGCCACGCGCGACATGGCGTCGTCCAGCGCCCGCGCCAGGGCGCCGATCTCATTGCGGGGATAGCCCGCCGCGAAGCCTTTCGGCAACTGGGCCGGAGCCGCTCTGCCTACCAGCTGCGCCAGTGATTCCAGCGGACGCGTGGCGCGCCAGGCCAGCCAGTAACCCAGCGCCAGCGTCAGCGCGAGTATGGCGAGCAGCGAGGTGCCCAGCAGGCCGAGCACCGTCGGCAGGCGGGGCCGGACCAGCAATTCACGACTGACCTCGGCCACCAGCAGGATCGGTGCTCCCCCGTGGGGTAGCGCCAGCTGGCGCACATGGTAATGGCGGCCTTCGTCGCCGAAAAATTCGCCGCCGCGCGCAACGCCCGGCTGGCGGCTCAAGTCGGCGGGCAAGCTGGAGGTGTCGCGGTGCAAGCTGACAAAAGGCCGCAATGGCGCTGCCAGCGCACCGGTCGTCCGCCAGTGTGCCTGCTGGTGCGCAGTTTCCTGAGCCAGGAGATTCGCGAAGAATTCATCCTCCAGCGTGTACATCAAGAGCACGGCAAACCCTGAAAACAGCAGCGCCGTGCACAAAGCGATCAGCCCAAAGGCCGATGTGATGCGGCGGCGCAGGCTGTGGGGCGCCGTCATGCGCTGGCATCCAGGCGGAAGCCGACGCCATGCACGGTCATCAGCATGGGCTGCGCGAATGGCTTGTCCAGCGCCTGCCGCAGCTGGTACAGGTGGCTGCGCAGCGCATCCGAATCCGGCGGGTCGTCGTGCCACAGCACCTGCGTCAACTCGCTGCGCGTCATGACGCGCGGATGCGCCTCCGCCAGCGCCAGCAGCAACTGGTAGCCGGCCGGCTGGAGGCGCACCGGCTGGCCGTCGCGGGTGACTGTCTGCGCCCGGCGGTCTATCCGCAAGCTGCCCACCACCAGCGTGTAATCCCGATGCCGCAGAGCCAGCGCCTGGCAGCGAGCCAGCAATTCCTCCATGGCGAAAGGTTTGACGAGGTAGTCGTCGGCGCCGGCCTCGAAGCCCTGCAGTTTGTCCTGCAGCGTATCGCGCGCGGTCAGCATCAGCACCGGCAGGCGGCGCGGCAGGCGCGCACGCAACCGGCGGCACACTTCCAGCCCGTCGATACCCGGCAAGGCCAGGTCCAGCACCAGCACGTCGTAGGAATGCTCCAGGGCGAGCGCCAGCCCATGCTCGCCGTTCGCCGCGAAGTCCGCCGCGTGGCCAAGGCGGTCGAACGCATCGGCCAGGTTGCGGGCCAGCAGCTGGTTGTCTTCGACGACGAGTATATTCAGCGACATCCTTATCCCTTGGCGAGACGCTGCAACTGGAAAGCATCCGCCACCCTGCCCTGCATGCCCGCCACCACGGCGTGCATCAGCACAAGCATCTTATCAAAGCCCTTGCCCTGTCGGAGCTCTGCGCGCGCAGCTTCCAGGCCGTAGTTGTAGTACGCCGCCAACGCCAGCGTGCTGCGTTCTTCGGCGGTCTCGGGCCGCGCGGCCGGCGAAACGCCCAGCGCCGCCACCATCGCTTCCGCAGTGGCCCAGGTGGACCAGGGATTCTGGCCAGTGACCAGCTTGCCGTCCACCACGACGTGGCCGACGTACTTCGGCGCTGCAGTAAAGCGGGCGCCAAGCTGGCGCGCGCGGTCCTCCAGCAGGAAGGGCAAGCGCTGGCGGGCGTCCTTCATCAGGAACAGCTCCTCGTCATTGGAAAAACCGGTCATGCGGCGACCCGCGACCAGGCTTCGCCCATCGGCGCCGCGCGCGTCAAGCAGCGCCGCCGGGCCATGGCAGACGGCTCCCACCACGCCGCCGTGAGCCGCAATCGCGGAAGCGATGCGGGCCACGTCGGCATTGCCAGGAAAGTCAAACATGGCGCCCTTGCCGCCAACGAAATAGACCGCCGCGTAGGGCGTGGGGTCAACCTCGGCCAGCCGCAGCGTGGCATCGAGCTTGCGCTGCGCGCGAAGGTCGTTGAGGAAGGCATAGTCGGCGTCGCCCATGTCTTCAGTGTCGATACGTTCGGGCGGGCGGCCGCCCGCCGGCGAAGCGATATCGACCTCGAAACCGTTTGCCAGGAAGACGTAGTAGGCGCGCGCCAGCTCCGTCAGCTCGTAGCCAGCCTTCTTGCGCCCGTCCGGGAAATGCGCTGCGCTGGAGACGACGGCCAGCACCCGGCCGCGCGGGGCGGCTGGCGTGGTGGTGGCCAGCCAGGCAATATCGGCTGGCCGCGCCTGCGGATTCGCGCGCGGCTGCTGCTCCAGCCCAAAACTGAGGAAATACAGGTAGCCGGCAGATGCCAGCAGGACGAGGGTTGCGGCCAGCCAGGCCGCCGCACGCAGGAACTTCTTGAACATTCATGCCTCCATTCAGAAATGAATGGAGGCAAGGCTGCGCCGAAGCGCGTGAAAGAATTGTGAAGCCTGGCGCTTCTCCCTCCGGTTCAACGAGCACCCGTTCTACCGCTGAGGGCCTTGCTCAGCCGGGCCTCTCAGCGCGCGACGAACGCAGGCCACGGCTCCCATGCGCCGTTCGGCGTTCGAACTGTCGATGGCTTGAAGCACTGTCCGAGTTGCGCGATCGTTCGGAGGTGTCGAACGATCCCTTCTCGGACGTCCTTCAATTGACGGAAGCGAACTCCGTCGTCTCCGGCGGCTTCATCGCGAGGGGAGCCTGGTCCCTTCGTTTTCCGGCGCTGGAAAAGCTCAAGTTCTCCGCGGTCGCACGGGGGAGCTGCTGGCTGCGCGTGGACGGGCAGAAGAAGGGTGTGCTGCTGAACGAGGGCGACGTCATTCTCCTCCCCGGCCGGTACGGCTTCGTCACGGCCAGCAGCCTGACGATACCGCCGAAGGATGCATACCGCATGTTGGCACCCAGGCGCGGGGCCTTCGCGGAGATCGGCGACGGTGACGGCTCCGAATGCGCCCTCATCTCCGGAATGGTTTCGCTCCACCCGTCGAGCGGCTCTCTGCTGACGGACGTCCTCCCCGCGCTCGTCCACGTGCGCGCCGTGTCTCCCAGGCCGCGCCGCTCCAATGGATCGTCGAACAGATCTTCCAGGAGCAGAGCTCGACGTTGCCGGGAGCCAGCGTCGCGTCCGCACAGCTCGCGCAGCTCCTGTTCGTCCAGATTCTGCGCGCGCACCTCGCGAGCTCCGGGACGATGCCCTCCGGCTGGCTCCGCGCGATCAGCGATGAACGGATCACCCCCGCGCTGCGGCTGATGCATGGCGACCCGGGGCGCGCATGGACCCTGCAGGAGCTCGCGAAGGCCTCCGCCATGTCGCGCACCACTTTCGCGGTGCGCTTCAAGTCCGTTGCCGGTGTGGCACCGCTCGCCTATCTCGTGGAGTGGCGCATGCGCCTGGCGCAGCGGAGCCTGCGCGAAGAGGGCACGTCGATCTCGGAGATCGCCACCTCGCTGGGCTACACGTCCGAGAGCGCCTTCAGCAACGCGTTCAAGCGCGTGACGGGCACCGCTCCGCGCGACTATCGAAACGCGGCCCGGAACCTTCAGCCGACCTCTCACGACGTGTTCGAGCTCGAGACCGGTCCGCGCACCATGGCCGGTAGACGCGTCCCACCCCGGGCATCCAGCCACTCGGAGTAGGGACACGACCCGCCGAACGATCGCGCAAGTCTTCCGCACCCCAGCGCATTCCAAGTCCGGTTTGCCCCACGTATGTCTTTGCTCGCGAGCGCGACGAGGCGTCGGTCGCCTCTGTCTGGCGCCGCACCCAGGAGCAATGCCATGCGAGTGTTCATCACCGGCGGTACGGGGTTCATCGGTTCAGCCATCGTTCAGGAGCTCATCCAGGCGGGTCATCGGGTCCTCGGCCTGGCCCGCTCGGACAAGGCGGCCAGCGCGCTCGCCGCGGCGGGTGCCGAGGTCCATCGAGGAGATCTCGAGGATCCGGACAGCCTGAAGAGGGGAGTCGCCGCCGCCGAGGGCGTGATCCACAACGGTTTCATCCACGACTTCGCGAGGTTCAAGGAGGTCTGCGAGATCGAACGGCGCGCCATCGAGGCGCTGGGGGCCGGAGTCCTTGGCTCGGACCGTCCCCTGGTCATCACCTCGGGGACCGCGCTCATCGCTCCGGGCCGGCTCGCGAACGAGAACGACGCGCCAGGAGTCGACTCCAGCGTGATCCCCCGTGTCGTCACCGAGGAGACAGCAGCCTCACTGGCGGCTCGGGGAGCGCGCGTCTCCCTGGTCCGTCTCTCGCCCTCGGTCCACGGCGAGGGGGATCACGGCTTCGTGCCGACGCTCATCAGCATTGCGCGAGAGAAGGGCGTTTCGGCGTACATCGGGGATGGGCGCAACCGGTGGAACGCCGTGCACCGGCTCGATGCCGCCCGGCTCTTCAAGCTCGCACTCGAGAAGGCGCCCGAGGGCACACGGCTTCACGCAGTGGCGGAGGAGGCGGTGGCGTTCCGGGAGATTGCCGAAGTCATCGGGAGGCGCCTCAACCTTCCGGTCGTCTCCAAATCGCCCGAGGAGGCCGTGAGTCACTTCGGCTGGTTCGCGCCCTTCGCCGGACTCGATTGCCCGGCCTCGAGCAAGCTCACCCAGGAGCGTTTCGGGTGGCGTCCGGTTCAGCCCTCGCTCATCGCCGACCTCGAGAGCGGGAGCTACTTCAAGAGCTGAATCCGAGCCGTCACGGAGCGCCTAGCGCTCGGAGAGGCACTGCGCCGCACCGTGAGTTCTCCCGCCGCTACGGCTGATCAGGCCGTCCTGCTGGGAGCGGCCTCGACATCCACGAAGGCGACAAGCTCAATACCTGGGAGGGCGGCCTGGGCAGGCGTGTGCCCAACGGGGGCAGCACGGCCCACCGCCCTGGCTCCTCCAGCCCCACGCCCGCACCGGAGAGGGTGCCAGCGATGCGGTGAACGGGCGCGTCGAGCAGTGCCAATTGCTCCACAATGTGCTATATCGTCCCCACCAACTGAGCACTTCAGGGAACAATAGGGAACACGGATCGAAGCGGGAGCCGGGCATGTCGGAGGAGTTCTACACGGTCGAAATGGCGGCCGAGCGGCTGAGGCTGCACGTCAAGACCGTGCTGCGGTTCATCCGCGACGGGCGGCTCAGGGCGACACGGATCGGCAAGTCGTACCGGATCCTGCGCTCGGACCTGGAGGCCTTCGGCGGGGCACGCCCGAGGAGTGCTCCCTCGGTCCCGATGGCCCAGGTGACCAGCATCATCGACATCCCCGGCATCGGCCGGGAGGCGGCGATCCGGATGGCCAACCGGGTCGTCGCCGTCGTGGGCAGCCGGGAGGCCCACCCCGACCCCGTCCGCGTCGACACCGCCTATGACCCTGGGCGCGACCACCTGAAGCTCGTGGTGTTCGGTTCTCCGGGCGACACGGCCGAGCTCATCCGGCTCGTCCAGGCCTGGCTGGAGGAATGAGGTGGATGTCCTCCTTGATTCGACGGACACCCGGCGAAGGCTGGAGCGCCGCGCCCCATGCCCGCGGTCGCTCCTGGAATTCCTCACTGGAGGCCACACGCAATGACTGGAAGAATCCTCGAGCTCGCGGACGTGCGCGTATTCCTATGTGCGGCCGATGGGCCGATAATGGCAAGCGACCGTGATGCCGCCGACGTCATTGGCGAGCTCTACGGTACGGACGTGGGGCTGATCGCCATTCCTCTGGATCGCCTCACCCCGGACTTCCTGAAGCTTCGCTCGCGCCTCGCTGGGGAGATCCTCCAGAAGTTTGTGACCTACCGCTTCCGGGTGGCGCTCCTGGGCGACATCGCCGCAGCGGTCGAGGTGAGCGACGCGCTCAGGGACTTCGTCCGCGAGTCGAACCGCGGGGAGACGGTCTGGTTCGTCCGCGACCTGGCCGCGCTCGAACAGAAGCTCAAACACGTTCGTCAGCCCCTACCGTCGGGTCGCTCGTCAGCGCCCGACGGAGGGTAGCGCCGCTGAATGACGGAACCCGGCGGTCTACTGGGCCGCCTTGGGGTCCATCGGCTCCAAGGCCTGCTTGCCGCCGGCGGCGATGGCTTTCTTGATGGCCACACTGCTGGCCGATGGCAACGCGCACCTGCGCCGCAAGACAGAGAAGCTGCGCGAGCGCATCTTCCCGCGCCCCCCCGGGCACCTGACCCGCCGCGCCCTTCCCGACATCTCGTACCATACTCTCGAGTGCGCTCGGTGCTGGCCGAGCGCACCACATGGAGCACGGCCCAAAGGGCCCCAAGGAGCCCTTTGGGCTGGCTGGAATGTGTCAATGCGAGATGTCGGTAATGACAATGTCGTCCAGATATAGGCTGTCGCCCGCACCACCTGAATTGCTGTAGATATCCAGATAGGCATTGGCTGCGCCCGAGGGTGCGGCTACATTTGAAACGGCCCGCTGCCAGCTGGTGGTCAGGTTGTTGAGCGGAACCAGGTCGGTCTGGACAAGCTCTTGGTTTCCGTTAAACCATTTCACGCGCACCGTGACATTCGAGATGGCGCCCGAGCCCTGTTTCGCTACGTAACTGATCCGCTTGTTGCCTGCGGTTGTGGCGAAGCCGGGCCAGTTCGCCAGCTGCACGCCCCAGCCCCAGGGAGCGGCAACATTCACGAGCAAGCTGCCCGTACCGCGATATGCGTCCTGGGGAGTGGCAGAAATGCTGGCGGAATACCAGTCCTGCCATTGGCCAGCAGAACCTTCACCGCCGGCACTGGCAGCGTCGAGGGTGTTGGGCGCATCACCAACGACCATGTCGTCGAGATAGAAGTAATCTCCGGCATTGCCCGAGCCCGTCAAGTAGACCAGGGCAGTGCTTGCGCCGGCTGGTGCATCAACCACCGTGGACACCTTTTGCCAGGTCGCCGTCAAGGCGGGCAACGTCACCTCGTGAGTCTGGAGGACAGCGTGGCTGGCGTCCAGCCATTTCACGATCATCTTGGGCGTCAAGGCAGTTCCGGATCCAAGCTTGCCCCACAGGCTGAGTGTCTTGACGCCAGGTGTTGTAGCAAAGCCGGGCCAGTTCGCCAGTCCCACGCCCCAGCCCCGAGAATCCGTCACATCAACGCGCAGGCTGTGCGTACCGGTGTGGGCTTCTTCTGATGACCGGGCTACGGCCTCTGAGTACCAGTCCCGCCATTGGCCGACAGAGCCTTCGAGGGTTGATGTGTCAGCGTCCAGGTGGTTGGCCACGGAAGTCGGTGGGGGAGGCGTCCCGCCAGTGTCACCATCAATGGTGCTGCCGGCTTCTTGCGCATAGGGCGCAGACTGCCAGGTGCCAAAGCCAACTGTTTCGCCGAAGCCTTTGGCGAAGCGCCAATTGCCAAAGTATTTGTTGTCGTGGAATTTGTTGTTGTTTTTGAACATGACATCATTCTGGACACCGGAAACCGTATAGGGTGACCAGGACATGTTGTCGGCGCCGGTGGCATAGAGCGCCTGCACACCGCAGTAGGTTCCGGCGCACGGCACGACCGTGTTGTCGAAGTGGAATTCGTTGTTGTTCACCTCGATGTTCTTGGAGTGCCAGCGGCAGTCGGTCTTGTATGGCTCGGTGGCCACCTGGGTGTAGCAGGGGTGCGTGTCACTGATCGGATTGGGATAGTCGTAGTTGCGCGGCTCTTGCGGAATCAGGGTTGGGGTAATGAACGGCGTGCAATACCCCTTGCTGGTGTTGCCGTTGGAGTTACAGAACCGGTTGGCGTTTTCGTAGATAGAGACGCCAGAGAAGTTGTCTTCGAAGGAGTTGTCGTATATGCGGATCTTCGGCGCCCCGCTGATGGTAGAGGCCAGCCGTGAGTCACCACCCGACTCTGAAAGATAGATGGCTGGGCCCGGCGAGCCTAGATTACTATTGCCGCTCACCCAGGCGTTGCGGCGAATGGTGTTCTTGCGGATGGTGGCGTTGTAGCTGATCTCGTACCAGATGCCTTCGCCGTCGTTGTTTTCGATGTAGTTGCCTTCAAAAAGGAAGTCGATGTTGTTGGTGTCCGCCCACAGGCCGGTACCCCTGTTGTCATGGACCCAGTTGTTGGTCACTCGCGCACCATTGACATCCCAGAACTTGCCACCGCCGGTGCAGCCGCAGCCCTCGATGCGGCTTTCCCAGTCGTCCGTGTTATTGCCAGTGATTTCGTTGTGATCCAGGACGATGTTTTTGATCGCTGAATCACCCTCG
The DNA here is from genome assembly GCF_044360475.1 of Archangium minus. Taxonomy (NCBI): domain Bacteria; kingdom Pseudomonadati; phylum Myxococcota; class Myxococcia; order Myxococcales; family Archangiaceae; genus Archangium; species Archangium minus. The sequence continues at coordinate 8,660,362 of NZ_CP043494.1, read as the reverse complement.
ACTGGCATCTTGAACATGCTGAAGCCGTACTGCCCATTGTTCTTCAAGCAGTTGTAGCGGACAATGTTGTTGGTGCCCAGGAAGACACCGGCGCCGTCGTTGTCGGATATGGTGTTGTACTCGACCGTCCAGCCCGCGCCTGAGTCGTGGTTGACCACGCCTTCGTTGTTGTTGTCCAGGCCTCGGCCGAAGTTCTTGATCGTCAGGTATTTGATGGTGACATTTTGAACATCACCCGTAAAGGCGTACAGGTTGAGATTCTGTCCGTCAATAATCGCGCCCGGCGCACCGATATAGGTGGTGTTGGCGCGGGCGACAATCTGGCCGTAAATGTCGTTGGCCAGTGTGTGCACGCCCGATTCAAACCAGAACGTTGCACCCGGTTGGTTGAAGTTGAAGCCGCTATTGTCACCCGCCGGAACCGTCACTGCACCTTCTGGCGGGGTGCTTGGACCGCTCAAGAGTTCGGTATTGCCGCAGATTTGGGCCGGAGGTGTTGTTGGCCAAGGCGGTGTTTCCGCCTGAGCAAGTCCGCTCCCTTGCATTGGAAAAGCCAGGCCGGCTACGAAGAACGCACGCAGCACGAGGGGCTCAATACGTCTCCCCGCCGTCTTGAGGGATGTGGAGATGGTCTGTCGGTCTTTGAGTCTCATGGTGTCCTTATCGTGATGTTGGATTGCCATTCTTTCGAGATTGCATGCTTGAAACATGGCCGTCCGGGGTCGGCTACGGCGCGAGAAACGGCAGCAGCTCTCCGGTCTTCTGCCACATCGACGACGGATAGGCCTGCGCCGAGGTAAAGCCTTTGTTCGTGAAGAAGTACTCGTACGTAGATTGGTACGACGCCTTCCAGCCGTAACCGGGATGGTCGGACTCACTCCACTCCGCCTTCGGGATGCCCATCGCCTGGAGCGCGGTGCCGAGCCACTGGTTGTAGAGGAGGCCTGCCCACAGGGAGTTGCCCTCGCTGCCCGTGCTGGAGTCTCCGCTCACCTTGCGCGTGGTGTTCCGGTAGTCGCAGTAGCTGCCGGTCTTGAGGGCGCCTCCCGCGCTCCCGGCGGTCACCACCGGGACGGAGAAGGAGAAGTGTGGAGTGTTGCCGTTCTCCTGGGCCCACGCGAGCAGCGAGTCATCCAGCAGCGTTCCTCCCGCGCCGTTCGAGAACCGCTCGAAACGGGAGACGAGGTCGAGGAACACCTGCGAGAAGAAGACCTGGTTGAACTGGACCACCAGGTCCTGGTTCGGCCCGGCGACGGTCGAGGGATGAACGACGTTGTTGTGCCAGTCTTCACCCTGCGGGGCGCGGGTGGTGAACGTCAGGTTCTGGTTGTTCTCGTCGATGCTGATGGTGGCGACGCGGCAGACGCCGCAGTTCATCGCCACGGCGAGCACCTCGTTGATGAGCCGGAAGTATTCGACGTTCTTCACGGGGTCTCCCGCAAAGAAGCCCGAGTGCTTGAGCGACAGGTTGTCGGTGGTGGGCCGCTGCGGCACCTGACAGCCGGCGCCGGTGGTCGCCTCCAGCCGGCGCTGCAGCTCGGCGACGGCGTCGATGTGCTGGTCCAGTCGCACTCGGTCCTCGGCCGACAGTCGGCTGTTGCCGTTGCGGAGCCGCCGATAGCTGTCGAGAATCCTGTCCACCACCGGTGCTCGGGTGTTGCCGGAGCCGCTGGTGCCGGCCAGCAGGATGTCGAACAGGGCGAGCGAGCTCTCCATGGAGCTGATGGGGCTCGAGGCGACCCCGGAGGAGCGAACCCCGGGGGTGTTGTAGCCCCAGCTCCCGCTCGCGGTGCCCGAGGCGGCGATGGCGACGCTTCGTTTCCGGACGGAGGCGACGCTCGGGTAGAAGGCCGGAGAGTAGGCCATCACCTGGTCGATGGTCGCCCGAGGCGACGCGGGCCGCTGCTTGTCGAAGTCGTAGTAGCCCAGCGCGGCGCCGAAGTTGTGACCCATGTACAGGGGGAAGTCGAGGCCCCGCAGGATGTTCATCTTCGAGACGAGGGTAGGCGTGAGCACCGTCGACCGCGCGGTCAGCACCCGGCTGATGACCGCATCACCGCTCGCGTTGACCGGCGCGGCCAGCGCCCCTCGCCGGACATCATGGCTCGCGTAGAACTGGGCCTGTGTCAGCGCCGAGTCCGCCGGCCACATGTTCGCGCCGAAGATGGCGCCATGGGGGGTACGGAAGTGCACGAAGCACTTCGGGCGCTGGGCCGTCTGGGCCTTCGCTTCCCTCGGGCTCAGCAGCGATGGGAGCAGCGGCAACGCCAGGACGGCTCCGCCCGCGCCGCGAAGGAACATGCGGCGGTCCACTCGGAAGACAGGTGTGTTGCTCACTGGAAGCTCCTCTGCTTGAACGTGGGGTGGTTGGCGAGCGCCTTCAGCATGTCGGCCATCGGCGCTCCGCTGCGCGCGACTGCCTCCATCTCCGAGAGCAGGCAGCCATCCCGCGAGGTGGACTCCACGCGAGCCTGCGAGAAGCGGAAGTACTGGAGCGCGATGCAGGACTCGAAGAGCTGGCTGTCATCAATCAACTGGGTGAGCTCGGCGACGCTGGAGACGAGCCGCCGCTCGGAGCCGTAGACCCGCACCTCCGCTACGGTGTCCACCGGGGGGGTGTTCGTCACGTGGCCCCGCGGGTCATACAGTCGCTCCACGCTGCGTTCCCGTCCGAGCGCATCGAACCCTTCCAGCACGAAGCCCGGCGGGTTGATGATCTGGTTATGACAGCCCCCACAACTGCCTCCGGAGGTGAGCTGGGTCACAGCCTGTCGCGTCGTCATGTCCTCGGTCGGCGAGGGAGGCCTGTCGCTGGTGTTGGGAGGTGGGGCCCCGACCTGCTGGCAGAGCAGCGCGTTGCGCACCATGTATCCTTTGTGGATGGGACGCGTCGACGCGGTTCCCGTGGCCAGCAGGGCAGCGCGTGTCAGCAGCCCGCCGCGGTTCTGGGAAGGGATGACCGGTGCCGGACCGGAGCCGCTCCAGACGGGCACACCGTAGATGGAGGCCAGGTAGTGATCCCCCGTGTAGGACCTCCGGTCGTGGAGGAAGTCGCTCACCGAGCCACCCGACACGATTGTCTGCCAGGCGGAGAGCTGGACGTCCTCGAACATCGCGGTGCGAGCAGCGTCCGTGGGCATCTCCTCCCCGACGAAGGCCTGATAGACCGGGTCGTTCCGGAGCGCGACCAGCGACGGCAGCTCCTCGAGCCGCAGCCACTCGCTGACGAACTCGTCCAGCGAGCTTCGCAGTTGGGGTCCTTGGAGCATCCGATTGAGCTGGGCAGCGAAGCCGGCCTCGGTCAGGAGCGAGCCATTGACCGCCCCGGCCCAGAGCTCGTCATCGGGAGGCGCTTGCCAGAATTGGTAGGACAGCCTCGAGGCCAGCTCGAACGCGGAGAGCGGGCTCACCGGCTGGCTGGCGTCGGTTCCATGCTCGACCCGGTAGAGAAACCAGGGCGAGTTCAGGAGCGCGGTGATGACGTCGGCCACCGCCGCCCTGTCCACCGGAGTGCTCCCCGCGATGTCCGCGAAGGCGGTGACCTCCGCCGCCGGCAGTGGGTGGCGCAAGACGCGGGAGCCCCAGCCGCGAATGAAGGTCTCCAGGCAGGCCCGGTCGTTGGCTGTCTGTCCGTCGCTCGCGCAGCTCCCCAGGAGGGCATTGCGGCGAGCGTCGCTGCCGGTGAGCTCCTGGGCCACGGCTTGCCCCAGGTCATACATGGCGTCGATCTGGGCCTGCTGGATGGACTGGTCCAGCCGGCTGTAGCCGCCTTTCAGGTCACCGGGGGCGGGTGTGCGCTGGTCCGTGGGGTACCGGGCGAAGGTGGGCGCTACCTTCGCCCAGATGGCGTCCGCCTCTCTCGGCAAGGCACGGGCAATGGCGAAGCGAAGCGAGTTCCCCAGTTGGGTCCGGGACAGCCTGGGCAATGGCAGGTCGACGGGGACGGCGTTCGCATCGCAGGAGAACTGCTCCGGTGCGGGGGGGATGGGCGCGGACGAAGCGGGCGGAGCGGGGTCGTCTTCGCCCGCGGAGTCGTTTCCGCCGATGGAGGTGGGTGGCTCGATTCTGCCAATGCAGGCGACGGCGCCCGCGCAGAGGAGCAGGAGGCTCAAATGGCGTGGAGAAGTCATGCCCCCACCTACGCGCCATGCCGAAAAAACTTTCCTCCCCGTGGGAACGGTCCGCTGGAGGGTCCGGACGGCCGAAGCTGACTGAGGTCCACGGTCGACGGTACTATCATCGTCACCGCATGACTGCTCTGCTCAGCGCGCTGTCCCTCGTCTTCCTGACCCAGGCCCCGGCGGTGTCCGTTTCCTTCGACCTTCGCCCCCTGTCCCATCAGGACTACCGGCGGTGGGAAGGTGTGGAGCTGGAGCGGAAGGTGGCGCTCCGGTTGATACAGGAGGGCTTCGCGGTCGTTTCTCCGGAGAGCCCGGCGCAGCTTCGACTGCGCGCGAGCCGCACTCCCGAAGGACTGCGGCTCGATGCAGCCGGGCCACGGCAGCGGATCGCGCAGCACGTTCGCATGGGGCGGGGCTCGCTCGCGGAGCTCCACTTGGAGATCGCACAGAAGCTGTCCGAGATGACGCGGGCGCTGAAGCCCGAGCTGGAGCCGCCCCCGCCCGAGCCCCGGGCGGCCGAACCTGCTGGGCCCGTGCCCCAGCCCCCCGTGGGGGTGGTTTTCGCCCCACGGAGCTCAGAGCTGGACCTGAGCCTGGGCCTGGGTTCGCTCTGGCGTGGGCCCGCCGTCGACCCACACCTCCTGCTGTCCATCCGGCAGGGCCTGGGGGCGTTCGGCCTCGAGGCGGAGGCGGGACTCGGGGGGGCTCGCGGCGCGGAGCTGTCCGTGCTCGAGGTGCAAGGTGGCGCCTTCTTCAGCTATCGGCTCTCCGCGTCGGAGCGTCTTCAGCTCGAACCTGGCGTGGGCGCGGGCGTCGTCCTCCACACCTACCAGCTCGCGGCCTCCTGGGTGTCGGCCCGGTCCGGTACGCAGGTGTCTCCCGCGGGCTGGGCCCGGATGAAGCTCCGGTGGAGGTTCACCGAGCGCCTCGCGGCGGAGCTGCGCGTGGCCCTGGGCCTGCTGAGGCCAGTGAGCCATGCGAGCGAGGGCGGAACGCTGTGGTCGCGGGGAGGCGCGAGGCTCGAAACCGGCGCCAGCCTCTCCTGGTGGCTGTAACTTCCGAGGAAAGTTTCTCCGGCGCCAATCGTAGGTGCCCAGGTGATGGATGTCGCGCGCTCCCCACTCCAAGGCCTCGCCCGCCCTGCCTGACCGACCTGTGTCGTTCGACACGCTCTACGAGGAGCACGCCGAGGATGTCTTCCTCTGGGCCATGCGGTATGCGGCGGGCCGCTCGGGCTGGGCCGAAGACGTTACGCACGATGTCTTTCTCAAGGCCTGGGAGCACCGGGCCTGGCTGCGTGAGGAGGACGTGAGGGGCTGGCTGTTTCGCGTCACGCAGAACGTGGCGCTCTCCGCGCTGCGGCGCGAGAACACGTTTCGACGGCGCGTCGCCGCCCTCCTGTTTCCGTCGCAGCGCACGGAGACGGAGTCCACGCCCGAGCGGGCCCTCGAGCGGCGAGAGGCGGTGCGCAGCGCCACGGCGGCGCTGGACCGCTTGCCGGGGCAGGAGCGGGTGGTGATGGGTTTGAAGATGCTGGATGATCTGAGCCAGCGCGAGATTGCCCAGCTCCTCTCGCTGTCGGAGGGCTACGTGTCGAAGTTGATCAGCCGCGCCCAGGGCCGCCTGTCGGCCTGGGGATGGAAGGTGGACGATGGCTCCTCGTGACTTCCGCGCCGAGCTCCGGCGTGAAGACCAGCTCCGCCGCGAGCAGGGGTTGTCCCCGGCAGCCCGGGCCCGGCTGTGGTCGCGGCTGCGGGACGCGCGCGAGCCGAAGCCGGCACGGCACAGGCGTCCCGTATGGTTGATGCTCGCTGCGCCGGCAGCGGCGCTGGCCCTCGCGGTGTTCTTCTGGAGCGCTCCGTCCGCACGCTCGCTGGGGGGGCTCGAGCTCGCACAGGCCACTCCCGACCTGAGGGTGCGGGAAGACGCCGCGGGGGTGGAAATCCAGATGGGTGAGGCCGCCCTGGTGGACGACGCCCGAGGCCTCGCCCTTCGGAACCTGGGGCCGCTCGTCGTTCGTCGCGAGCCGTCGGGGGTGCGACTGGTCCGCGGCCGCGCGGAGTTCTCGGTGGAGCGCCGAAAGCCAGGGGTCTCCCCCGCTGTCGTGCTCGTGTCGGGTGGGGCGATTGAGGTCATGGGCACGCGCTTCACGGTGGAGGAACGGGGCGCGGGTGGAGCGGTCACCCTGCACGAAGGCGCGATTCTCTTCCGTCGGCTCACGGGTGAGGTGGTTCAGCTTCGGCCGGGGCAGACGTTGGGGTGGCCGGTGGCCGAACCCGCCGAGCCAGCACGTCGCGAGCTGGCGTCTCCCGAGCCGGAACCGTCCCAGCCCCTGGCCACGCCCAGCCCGGTGGTCGCTCCCTCCCGTCCCCCTGTCGCGGCAGGCCGTGCGCCGAGCGTGGAGGAAATCTTGCGAGAGCTGGAGGTCCTTCGCGGTCGGCACGAGTTCGAGCAAGCGGCGCGGTACCTCGAGGCGGCGATGCGCAAGCAGCCTGCGGCGACGCGGGAGCGCCTCAGCTTCGAGCTGGGCTCTCTGCTCACGCACCAGCTCGAGGACGCGCAGCGCGCCTGTGCGCACTGGGCCCGCCACGAACGACAGTTCCAGCGTGGGCGCTATGCAGAGGCAGTCCAGCGTGCCCGTGAGACGCTGTCCTGTCAGGCCCGTGACGGGGAGACAGGGCAATGAGACCGGGGCGCTGGAGCGTGCTGTCGCTGGTCGCGGCGCTCACCGCCTGTGAGCCTGCCATGATCGACCATCCCCCCATCTCCAATCTGCTCGACGCCGAGACGGCGTCTCTCGAGACCGGGCTTGGACAGTGGGTCCCGTGGTTCTCGGTGAACGTCTCGAGAGAGCCCACCGCTGCGAGAGATGGCGAAGCGGGCATGCGCGTGGAGGTGACTGAGCTGTACGGCTGGGGCGTCCATCTCGACAACTGGCCGGGATTTGCCGCATCCCCGGGAGCCCACCGCGCTTCTTTCTGGGCCCGTGGGACGCCGGGACGCTCACTGGTTGCCGAGATGCGGGTGAGCTGGCGCGATGCGAGCGGCCAGGAGTTGCAGTCGGAGGTGCTCTCCAGCCCGGTGCTTTCCGCGGAGTGGGTTCGGACTGCTCGCGAGCTGACGGCCCCGGCCGGAACGGAGCGGGTGTGGGTGGAGGTGACCGGCACCGAGGGTGCCCCGGGTGACGTCATCGAGCTGGATGTGCTGGTCGTGCAGGCATTGAGCGCGCCTTGAGTAGCTCCTGGGCCTCCAACCTCGCGGCTTCTCTCTCATCAGCCCGTCGCCAGAGTGCGCTTGGGTGGGTGTCCTCTCCGCTTCCGCGTCAGGCGGGGAGCGCGGTCGTGTCCGCGCCGTGGGCCTCGGGGGTTGCCGGGCCGGGCACCACCTCGCGACGCTTCCACAGGAAGTACCCAGCAGCCTGGTGCGGTGTGCGCCGGCGCGGATGTTCTTACCCGCGGAGCTGATCCTGAAACGGGTTCCAAGGCCGGCAGGTCCACCCCGGTCAGCAACGTCTCCTGGGTTCACCAGTGCGAGGCGCTCACCCGAACCAGGCATTGAGCTCGGCGTAGGCCGGTGTCGCTCCCTCGGGTGCAGGAGCCCACCGCCCCGCCAGCACCTGCTCCGCGTCCCGTTTGACGGCCGAGAGCGCCGTCAGCACGAGGCGGGGCCCCACGCTCACCCGGCGTACACCGATCGCCCGGAGCTGCTCGAGCGGGGGCAACGTCGGTGCGGCCCAGACATTGAGCGGGACTCGCACTTCCTCGACGACTCGAGCCAGCTCCTCGGCCGTCAAGGAGCCTGGCACGAAGACACCATCGCAGCCCGCGTCCACGTAGCGCCTCGCGCGCCGCACCACCTCGTCGAGTGCCTGGGGGCCTGACACCATGCGACGCAAGATCACATCGGTGCGCGCATTCAGGAACACGTCTCGTCCCTCGCGCCGGAGCGCTTCCCGTGATGCCGACAGCTTCGCGGCCAGCAACTCGGGCGGTTCGGCGCCATCCTCGAGGTTCACGCCGACGACGCCCACCTCCGAGAGACGGCAGATGGCGTCGGCCACTTCCACCGGGCTCTTGCTGTAGCCTCGCTCGAAGTCGACGCTGACCGGGACATGCACCGCGCGGACGATGTCGCGAGTCGCGGCGAGCAGCCGGTCAAACGGAAGGCGCTCGCCATCGGGAGCTCCATGCGCCCAGGCCATCGCGGCACTGCTGGTGGCGATGGCGGTACCTCCAATGGATTCGATCAGCCGGGCGCTGACTGCGTCCCAAGCGTTGGCCAGGATGAGGAGCTGGCCTGGCGCATGGAGTGCTCGGAACCGCGCTGCGTCCGCGGAAGCCAGGGATTCAGTGGTCATGGCACGGCAGGATAGGCTCACGATGGAGTAGAGAAAGGGCCAAGAAAGATGAAAATGACCAGGCCATCATGAGCACTCGTGGAGCCATGCTTCAGCCCTCGATCTCGCGGCGGCGGGGTGACCGTCCCCTCCATGTGCAGCTCTACGATCGGCTCCGAGAAGCCATCCTCGCCGGGACACTGACCCCGGGCACCCGGCTCCCCTCGGCGCGAGCAATGGCCCAGGAGCTCCGCGTCTCCCGGGGCACGGTGGATGTCGCGTACGCGCGCCTCATCGTCGAGGGGTTCCTCGTCACACGGGGAGCCGCCGGCACGTTCGTCACGAGCCCGCTCCCACTCACGCCTCGCGGAGCCTCAACGGCCCCTCCGAAGCCTCGACGTGCCGAGACTCGGGCCCGCACGGTGCTTCACCCCTTCCAGATCGGCATCCCCGGAGTCGACGCATTCCCCATCGCGACCTGGTCGCGGCTGCTGGGTCGTCATGCTCGCAGCGCTCGGGCCATGGACCTCGCCCACTCCGACGCCACTGGTGACAATTCCCTGCGCGAGGCCATCGCCACCCACCTGGCGGTCGCACGTGGCGTCATCGCCCATCCGGACCAGGTCCTGATCACCGGCGGCTACCACGGTGCGCTCGGCCTGATGGCTCGCGCACTCTCCAGCCCGGGAGACCAGGCCTGGATTGAGGAGCCGGGCTACCACCGGGCGCGCAGTGCGCTCTCGCTCGCGGGGTTGCGGCTCGCCGCCGTGCCGGTCGATGACGAAGGGCTCGACGTCGCAAGGGGCGTAGCCCTCGCTCCGCTCGCCAGGTTCGCGTTCGTGACGCCAGGCCACCAGATGCCTCTGGGCATGGCGCTCTCACTGCCTCGCAGGCTCGCCCTCCTGGCCTGGGCTCGGAGCGCGGACGGATGGATCGTCGAGGACGACTATGACGGGGAGTTCCAATACGACTCGGCGCCGCTCCCCGCCCTCAAGAGCCTCGATGACCAGGGCCGGGTGCTCTACGCGGGGACCTTCAGCAAGTCGATGTTCCCCACGCTGCGCCTCGGCTTCCTCGTCGTGCCGGACAGGGCACGCGACGCGCTCGCCCGCGTCGCCAACCTGCTGCAGCCAGCCCCTCCCCTCGCGATACAGCGCGCGGCCGCCGACTTCCTGAGGGAAGGGCACTTCGCACGTCACATGCGGCGCATGCGCAACCTCTATGCGGAGCGCCGGACCGCGCTGCTGCGTGCGCTCGACGAGCTCTCCTCTCCCTACCTCCAGCTCGAGCCCACGACGGGCGGGCTGCACCTGCTGGCACGCCTGAGCGGTGTCCGTGACGATGCGGTGGTCACACACGCCGGCTCGCTAGGCCTCGCGCCAGGACCGCTGTCGAGCTACCAGCTCAGCCCCGAGAAGGGTCGGCTCGATGGATTGCTGCTCGGGTTCACCACCCTGCCCGCGCCTCGCGCGAGGGAGGCGGTGTCCCGGCTCTCTCGAGCCATCGAGCTGGCGCGCCGGGCTCCTTCAAAGGGAGCATGAGAACCACTCACGTTTCCCAGGCCACGCCCGGCGGACCAAAGAGCAGGATGTCCTCCGCCTGGGCGATGAATCGTCCCGTGGCCAGCTCCCGCACCAGCTTCTGGTCCACCGCCAGTGAGCCGGATTGACGACGCGCTCGTGCGGCTCCTTGCCACGACCCGAGCTCCCACCATTTCCATTTCTGGCCCCGTCCGGTACGCCTATCCTCCGCCACCTTCCCCGCGAAGACATTGATGCGATTCCCTCTCTCGCTCCTGCTCCTGGCGCCCCTCGCGTGCTCCTCCCCCGCTCGCCCACCGGAGCAACCCCCCGCCCCCACCAGAGCACCGGCGTCCCGTGAGACCGTCTCCCCCCGAGCCATCTCCGGCCGGGTGGTGGACTCGAAGGGTCAGCCGGTGTCCGGCGCCACCGTGACCGTGAGCCCGCACAACGTCGCCTGGGACTACAAGGAGGCCGCACCGAGTGCGGTCGTGCAGTCGGGGCCTGACGGCCGCTTTCGTGCAGGCCCGCTCGAGCCCGGACCCTATGGGCTTTCGGCCCGCGCTCCCGACGGGAGCGTCCACTTCGGCGAGGCCGTGGAGGTAGAGGGCTCGGAGGTGGAGGTGGAGCTGCGCCTGGGGGCCGTCTCCGCGCGAGTACAAGGCACGGTTCTGGATGAGGGCGGGCAGCCCCTACCCCAGGCGGAGGTCCGCATCATCCAGACCCGCATGCCGACCGATTCGGCGTTCTATGTCGACGACATCGCCCTTCTCCCACGCACGAGCAATGGCCGCTACTCGGTGGATGTCCTTCCCGGGGAGTACACCCTGGCGGCCACCGCGCCCGGCTTCATCCCGAGGGCGCAGCCGTTCACGGCCGGGAGCACGCCACTGACCCTGGACCTGCGGCTCGAAGCGGCTCCCGATGCGGCCATGCGACAGGCGGCCCTTGCGTGGGTGAAGCAGAAGGGTCTTGTCCTCCAGACGGTCGAGGCGGGCCACGGCTTCGCAGACCTCCAGCCGCTCAAGCCCGTGCTGAAGGACGTCCGGGTGGTGGCGCTCGGGGAGGCCACGCACGGCACGCGCGAGTTCTTCCAGCTCAAGCACCGGATGTTCGAGTTCCTGGTGACCCGGATGGGCTTCACGGTGTTCGCCATCGAGGCTCCCTTTACCGGGGCCTGGGCCATCAACGACTATGTCCTCACCGGACAGGGAGATCCGGCCGCCGCGCTCGCCGGGTTGAGATTCTGGACCTGGCAGACCGAGGAGGTCCTCGCACTCATCCACTGGATGCGCGCCTACAACGCGAGCCCCGAGCACCCGAGGAAGCTCAAGTTCTACGGGGTGGACATGCAGGCGGTCCATCAGGAGGCTGCTCGCGTCGTGCTGGCCTATCTGGCCAAGGTGGACCCGGAGCACGCGGAGGCCCTGAAGGAGCCGTTCACGCCGCTCACCACCCCGAATGACCGAACCGTCACACGGCTGGGGGAGGAGGAACGGAAGGCACTTCGCCAGAGCATCGACGAGCTCGTCCAGCGCTTCAGCGCCCGGCGCAAGCCCTACGAGCGTCGCTCCAGCCCGAAGGAGTGGGCGCGGGTGCTCCAGCATCTGCGGGTGCTGCGTCAATCCGCGGAGTTGGACATGACCCAGGACGACTCCCTGCGAGACCGTGCCATGGCAGACAATCTGCGCTGGGTGCTCGAACAGGAGGGCCCCGGAGCAAGGGCCGTCGTGTGGGCGCAGAACACGCACGTGGCACGCGGAGACCACCCATGGGCCCAACGCCCCATGGGCTCCCACCTCCGGGCTGCGCTGGGCGAGTCGCTCTATGTCTTTGGTTTTGCCTTCCATCAGGGGGCGTTCCGCGCCATCAACGCCTCGAGGGATCCGAAACCCGAGCGCCATGGAATCGTGTCCTTCACCGTACCGGCGGCACCGGAAGACAGCCTCGATGCGATGCTCGCCGAGACAGGGGCGCCACTGTTAGCGATCGATCTGCGCGCCTTGCCTCGCACGGGCCCTGCCCATGAGTGGTGGAGACGGGCCCAGCGCACCCGGGACATCGGCGCGGTGTTCACGGACGAGGGCTACCCGATCTCTCGCACCCACGTGCTCGACACCTATGACGGCCTGCTCTTCGTGGAGAACACGAGCGTCGCTCGCCCTCTCCCGAGGCGCACGGCGAGCACGGCGCCTTGATGTTTTGATTCATCACAGACATTGTGCGGCGCGCACGCAGGGAGGCCTCGACCACCTCCGCCGAGTCCACGAAGACGACCGCATGGGGCTCCCAGCCACGATGCTGAGGAGCAGCTCGAGCGAACGGGCCTGGATGATGAGCTCCCCCCTTCGCCAGCGCCCAGTGCGACGATGAGGACGCCAAGGCAGGACTCAAACCAGGGCTCTATTTCGCCAGGTACGCACGCCGTGCACCGCTTGTGGCGCGGAGGACGCAGCCAGGGCAAGCTCACGTCGTGAGCTGCGAGGAGCGGAGATGAAGGTCCTCTGGTACTGGCGCTGCAAGATGGAGGTGCCGATGCTCGACGAGGACGAGTTCACATCGGTGTGGCAGCTGTCTTCGAAGGGACCCTCCCTCAAAAAACGGTTCCAGCCCGTGCTCGAAGTATAGCGGTGATGAAGCGGCTGGCCGGCCACGTGCGTGGAGGCCCACCGAGCCCTGACTTGCGGAGGCGCGGACGTGACCGCCAAAGTGGGGGGGGAGTGGGAGATGGAGAACATCGGCATCGACGTGCACAAGCGGGACAGCCAGGTGTGCATTCTGGGCCTGGGCGGCGAGGTGGTGCTGGAGCAGCGGGTGCGCACGCAACGGGAGCGGTTGGGGCAGCTGCTGAGCAAGCGCCCGAAGGCCCGGGTGCTGCTGGAGGCCTCCACCGAGAGCGAGTGGATTGCCTTCCTGGACGGGCTGCTCGAGCGAGTGGCCCGCCGGGACGAGCAACTGGCGCGGTTGTGCACGGCACCGTACGTGGGCCGGTGACGGCATGTGCTTTCGCCTCCGCGGTGGATGACCCCAAGCGTTTCAGCGGGCCGCACCAGGTGGAGGCATACCTGGTGCTGGTGCCGAGTGAGAGAAGCTCGGGGGAGAAACAACACAGAGGCCCCATTACCAAGACGGGAAACAGCCGGGTGCGCTGCTCGCTGATTCAATCGGCGCTCTCGCTGCTGCGGGTGAGGAAGCCCGAAACGGAACACCTGCAGGAGTGGGCCGAGCGGATTGCCGCCCGGCGCGGCAAGAAGATTGCGGTGGTGGCACTGGCGCGGCGGCTGGCGGGAATCTTGTTCGCCATGATGCGTGATGAAACGCAGTACCGGTTACCAACGCCACAGGAGGAGAGTCGGCTCATCCACACGGAGGAAGCAACTCTCGCCTCACCCAGCCGACAAGCGTCGAACGTTGACGAATTGACTCCTCGAATTCTTACTGTTAGAGAACCTGAACCCACACCCAGGGAGGTTTTGTATTTCAACCATCGGCATCGGAAAGAAAATCACGGCTTCACTTCTCGTCATGACGGGCTTCGTGGCGAGCCCGAGTCTGGCGCAAGTGGTTACAGCCCCTGTCATCGAGTGGCACAATGCCTACGACGCGGGTGGTTGGGAGTGGTTCCAGTCCGTGGCGCAGACGGCGGAGGGCGGTTATGTGGGCGTTGGCGAGAGGTACTTGCTGAAGATCGATGCCATCGGTGGCATTGAATGGGCAATCGCCTCCAGCGCGCAGTTGAGTTCCATCAAGGTCCTGGCGGACGGCAGCTACATTGTCGCGGGGCAACTGGGAAATGGCGCGTACCTCGCGAAATATGCTTTCGACGGAGTCCTGCTCTGGGAAAAGCAATACAGCAAGGGCTCCAACAGCTATGCGAGTACCGTACAGCCGACCTCGGATGGTGGATTCATCGTCTCCGGCTCCGCGGTGACCACCACCACGAGCGATTACGACTTCTGGTTGTTGAAGGTCGACTCCCTTGGAAACAAGACGTGGGAGAAGACGTTTGGCGGCGCCAAGGCCGACATCGCGGGCGAGCAGGACAACGCCGTGCAACAGACCAGTGACGGCGGCTACATCGTGGTGGGTTCCACCTGGACCTATGTGACCCAGGCATACACCAGTGATGTCTTCGTGGTGAGGACCGATGCTTTCGGCAATTTGAAGTGGCAGAAGAACTACGGGGGGACGCGGTCTGATTTCGGCTATGCCATCCAGCAGACCCGGGACGGGGGCTACATCGTCGTCGGCCATTACGATTACAGTTCCGACACGGATGCGTATCTGCTCAAGCTCGATGGGCTGGGGACGATCCAATGGCAGAAAACCTACGGCGGAGCCCTCCAGGACTGGGGAAGAAGCGTGTTCCAGACCAGCGACGGTGGGTACATCCTCGGAGGCAGGTATTCCTTTAGCAACACGGATTGGGACTTCTACCTCGTGAAGACGGATTCGCTGGGAAATATCTCCTGGCAGAATGCCTACGGTGGCAGCCTGGGCGAACTGGGCTATTCCCTGCAACCGACGGCGGATGGCGGATTCATCTTCGGCGGTTACACGGAATCGTTCGCGCAGACCAATCGGGACTTCTACCTCATCAAACTGAGTTCCGCGAGCGCGTTCACCCAGACGGGCCTCGCGGCTTCGTCCCCGTTCCAGGTGAGGCCCATCCCGCTGACGCAACAACGGACTCCCCAGTAAACCCCGGGAAGGTGTCAACGAGCCACCCGGGCTGAGTGCCGGCCGGGTGGCGTGGCCTGAACGTCCTGCGCGAGGAGGCGCCCGCGGGACGTCAGCTCAACACCTCTCCAGGTGGCCTGGGTGTCGGGGACGCAGGGCTGGTAGAGGTAGCCTCTCGCGGTCGGTCCCACGAGGTCGAGGTCCCGGCGGCTCGAGTTCATGTGCCACTGATTCGCGCGGGTACAGTTCGGGTTGGTGTTGTACTCCACGTTGAAGACCGCCTTGCCCTGCGCGATGAAGCTGTTCTTGAAGAGCTCGCACCCGTCGTACTCCCAGCACTGCTCCGTCAGGGCCCAGTCGAAGTAGTTCACCAGGTCCGGCGCCTCGGTGTTGTTGCCCTTGAGTCCCACCGACATTCCGAGCGAGTGGGCGAGAAGTATAGGACGGATAGGAGCCCAGTTGAGAGGTGGCGGCCTGGAGCGGAGGTGGCGAGGAGGGCCGCTGACGGGGCCGGCCCGAGCAGTGAGCCAGGCGGGCGGAGAAGCCGCGTTGCCCCTTGGGGTACACGCTGGCCCAGGCCGCCCTCCCATGAGGTGCGCGGCAGGGGCCTGGCTCTGGTGGGGGAGGGCGGGTGGGAGTACCGGCGGAGGCGGCCGGAGGGGTCGGTATGGTCAGGGCGAACGGGCCACGACACGGCTGCACTACAAGGGCTCCTGGAAGCCAGACGCCGGGGTGCTTCCCTCCCCTGCCTGGCGCAAGGCCAGGTGCTGAGCGAGGTGGCAGACTTGGGCCCTGTCTCCGAACGAGCCATGCCGTGCAGGACAGCTCCCGTCATGAACCCACTCCAGGTCCTGGCGGGGCGTGCGCCCCTCGCCTGGTCGTCGCCCTATTCCAAGAGGAAGAGCCCGCCCCCGCGCACTATCATCCCGGATCCCGTCGCGAGCCCCCCTCCCGACTGTTTCCCCACAACCATGGCGAACCTTTCCACCTTCGAGATGTCTCCGTTCGTTCCCACGCCTCCCGAACCTTCTCGACAGACCTCCACGCCCCGCGGGCGCCGTCCCTGGCTCATGGCACGACTGGACTCCCTGCTCTCGGAGTCCCTACGGAATGCCACGCCCACGGACCTCGTCCGTCACCGGCTCATGGTCGGGGCCGCCTGCATCCTCTTGCTGATCAACTCCCTGTTCCTGCTGTGGTCCATCGCCCAGAGCGATCTCCCGCTCGGGGTCATGGCCATCGTCGCCGGCCTGGGCTACCTGGTGACACTTCTGCTGGCACACAGGACCACCACGTCCACCCCGCCCGCCATGCTCCTGTTGGTGACCATGAGCCTCGGGCTGGTGGGTTCCAGCTTCATGGACAAGAATCCTGTCGGTGGCGCGCATGCCATCAACATGATGCTGCCCGCCCTCGCGGTGTACCTGGTGGGGCCACGCAAGGGGCTGTCCATCACCCTCTTGTTGTTCGCGGCCCTGGGGTTGGCCCATCCGTTCTACCGAGCGGACATCGGCATCGACCCCGGCACCATCACCCTCGACTTCATCTGGTTCATCCACATCTTCGCGGGCATCGCCTTCGTGGGGGCCTGGGGCCTGGGCGCACTGCACAGCACCGCGCGCGAGGCGGCGCAGACCTCGCTCGAGCGGACGCTCAAGGAGTTGCGGGAGAGCGAGAGCAAACTCAACAGCGTCATCGAGAGCACCGACGACCTCGTGCTCTCGCTGGACCGTGAGGGACGCCTCATCACCGTGAACTCGGGCGCCAAGCGCGTCTACCTCGAGCGCGCGGGCATCGTGCTCGAGCCGGGACAGCTGCTCTTCCATCATGACAAACCAGAGGAGCGCAAGGCCTGGGAGGCACGCCTCGCCCAGGTGCTCCAAGGCCAGCGCCTGCGCCTGGAGCAGATGTATGAGGAGGGAGGTCCCCGCCTCGTATTGGACGTCAGCATGCATCCCATTACCGGCGAGGACGGCCAGGTGGTGGGGGTGACACTCTTCAGCCGCGACGTCACCGCCCGCCGGGAAGCCGAAGCCCGGCTGGGGGAGATGCACCGCACCCTGGTGGACGTCTCGCGGCAGGCGGGCATGGCCGAGGTCGCCACGGGTGTGCTCCACAACGTGGGCAACACCCTCAACAGCGTCAACATCTCCACCAACCTCGTCACCGACCGGCTCCGCCAATCACGCGTCTCGGGCCTGGCCAGGGCCGCCCAGCTGCTGCGTGAGCACACCACGGACATGGCCTCATTCCTCACCGCGGATCCCCAGGGCCAGAAGCTGCCGGCCTATCTCATCGCCGTGTCCGACCAGCTCCAGGAAGAGCGGGATGCCCTGCTCCAGGAGATGCGCTCGCTGGGCGAGAGTGTCGATCACATCAAATCCATCGTCAGCATGCAGCAGAAGCACGCGAGGGCCGCGGGGGCCGTGGAGCAGGTGGTGGTGCCGCAGCTCATCGACGAGGCGCTGCGCCTGCACGCCGTCTCCTTCGAGCGCCTGGGCATCCGCATCGAGCGCGAATACGCCAAGGTGCCTCCCGTCTACGTCGACCGGCACAAGCTGCTGCAAATCCTCATCAACCTGCTGAGCAACGCGAAGCAAGCGCTGGTGGACAGCCCGCAACAGGACAAGCGGCTGGGAATCCACGTGAGGCGAGCGCCCGAGGAAGGCTTTCTGCTCATCGAGGTGGTGGACAATGGCGTTGGCATCGCGCCGGAGAACCTGGCGCGGATGTTCACCCAGGGCTTCACCACCAAGAAAACGGGACACGGCTTCGGCCTGCACATCAGCGCCCTGGCCGCCGCCGAGCTGGAGGGACGGCTGACCTGCTCCAGCCCTGGCCCCGAGCAGGGCGCCACCTTCACGCTCGAGTTGCCGATCGGCGTTGGGGAGCAGTAGCCGGGCGCACGGGGGAGGGGGGGGGCGGACAACGGGTGTTTCATAGCACCGCCCCCGGGCGTCTCCAGGGCCCTTGACGCACCTCGCCAAGAAGTGTCCAGGGCGAGGTGCGTATTCCGGCGAAGTGGAACACCCGTTCCGGCCATGTGGAACAGTCGGAGCGTTAGCGACGCTGGCCGGGGTTCACTTCGCCCCCTTCTTGAACCGGGTCAAATTCCTTTCCGGGTCGCGCACCGAGTCGCCGGTGAGCTTGAGCCGATGGGCGTTGTGCACCAGCCGGTCGAGGATGGCATCGGCCACGGTGGCGTCGCCAATCACACCACCCGCCCTCCCACCTGTCGGCTCGCCGCACCGCACCCGGGGCACCTCCCCGGCCTCACCGCCTCCACGTCCGGTGGCCCCTGCTCCCAGCTCTTGACTGACAGCGCGACTCGGATGATTTCTCGGCTGCTCCGCTTCTCTTTTTCCACTGTCTGCGCGGAGCCCTGGCCCGTGCCGTGCTGCTATCCAGCCGGTCCGATTCCGGGCCGATCTCCCCCATCTAAGCTGCGCGGTAACAGCTCTCTCGTCACGACGGGCTCGGGCGAGGATTTACTCTTGAGCCTCAACACCACGCGGCCTGAGGTGGCTTCACGGCTTCGATTCCCGCCGCCTCCATTAAAAAGTTACCCGCCGCTCTGCGCCGAGCCTGCACCCAACGAGGTAGCGCGGATCACTTTGGGGGACCAAAGCAGGAGGGACTGCTTCCTGAATGCGGGGGATGTTGTGTTGGTGCTCGCTCTGCAGCATCATCAAGAAGCGGGTGACGTCGATGTGGACGAGTGACGGGTGCGCATCAAGCCGTTCGGTGCTCTAACGCAGACGTACCTTCAGGTGTTCCTCAGCGGCGTTGGGCCGCCCCAGGAAGGCGTCGAGCAGGCGTTCCTCGACAGAATCTCTTTCCCAGACCGCAGCCCGTTCGAGCCCCACACATTCCTGGGGCTCGGCGGCTCTCTTCTTGCCAGCGGTGTCGAAGATGGTGCAGCGACGGAAGTCACCCACGTCCTGCCTGAACTGAACGAGCGGCTGAGTCAGGTGCTCCTCAAGCGCCCTCCATCCGATGATCTCCCACGCATTCAGAGCCAGCAGGTTGACGGCAATCTTGAAGAGGACAGGTTTTGACGCAATCCTGCCCAAATCAGAGTCTGGGTCCGTGGTCCTGTGATTGTAGAAGGCAACATGGGGTGGTTCAAGCAGTCTACCGTATCCGAAGGAGCCATCGGCGAGCGCCAGTCTGACAAACGCGCCTGTCTTGTGTTTTTGCTTGCCCAATTCTCAGTCTCCGGTGTAGGGGTGGAGCTGCCCCCAGTGCTTCGTGGCGGCGTCGTGGAACAGCCTGCCCAGTGGATTGTTTTTCGCCACTCCGCGCTGGACGTTCTCGGTGCGATACGGCGCTTGGTTGTCGGACTGAGCGCCCCCATGGAAGTCTATCAACTGCTGCTCTCTCCCGCGGATCCGCCAGTAAGCGACGTCGCCATACCTGTTCGCATGGTTGACCGCGGTTCCGACATCGAACTCGTCACGCACGGCCGGCAGGAACCCAGGGCTTTTCGGTTCATCATTTTCGTCTTTGTTGATGTGATGGTTCAGATCACGCGAGGCAACAGCCAGGTTGGCTTGCGCTTCCAAGTCTTTATTCAGGTCAATGATCATGCTTGTTCGACCCGAGTAGGAGCGCCTGGTTGTTCTGTTGAATTCCGTGTAAGTCACATAGATGCGACCCAAACGCTTTGTGTCTCTGTCTTTTTCGGCGCCTGGACCTGGCCCGGGAGGCGCGTGAGGCTCGGATATCGGTTTCAGCTCGGACGTGCGCGCCGGTATACCCGGATGCACCGTGCTCTTGGGTGAATAGCAGCCTTGAACCCACCCCTGAAGGTCGCCGAAGTGCGTGCCGTAGAACGTGTCGGCGATGTCGAGTGGAGTCTGCCTCCCGTCAAGGGCTGCCTTGGCAGTCAAACAGACCAGGACCACGCTGCCGCCTGCCGCCACCAGCGCGCCGCCCGCCACAAGGGCCTCGCCCGTGGTGGCTCCAGTCGCTGCTTCCGCCGCGGTGGTGGCGCCTTGGGGCACGAGCCGGAGTACGGCGCGTGGAAGGCCATTGCCCAGACCCTCGCCAGCAATGCCCTGGAGCGGTGTGGGCGGGGACGGGGCCTGCGGCGCCACGGGCAGGCCCAACTTGAGCGTGTCCTGACCGGTGCCGGGACGGACGCCGCGTGTGGTGATGCTACACCCTGCGAGAAACATGAGAAGCAGCAGCGCTACCCAGTGCGACATGCGGAGCCTCTCCCAGCAGGGTAGCATCTTCGCCTGTCTCTTCCCTGGACATTCTACGGGCAACCTCGTGCGCCCGAATAGGCTCACTCCTCCTGGAGCCTCCGAGCGGCGGGTTCGATTCCCTCCGCCTCCACTTTTTTACGCCGTGCTTACGGGTGGTTGGCAGCTTCCTCCATCCGTGTTGCACGTATGTCGCACGCGGGCGCAGAGGGCCGGTCGAGAACCCCGACCGCCTCTCTGCGCGTGTCCGGGCTCAGGTGGGCGTAGCGCTCCGTCATGTGGACTCGGGGCGCGAAGGGTGGAGGTTTTCCGCCAGCCGCGCCCGCCCGACGTGCTCAAGAAAGAGCGTGACGAAGCACAGGCCGAAGCGCGCCAGTGCCAGGAGGACAAAGCGCGGCTTCTGGCCGAGCGTGCGGAGCCGGGCGGGCTCATGGGGGCCGCGTGGCTGGAGGGGGCCGGGGTCGTGGCGTCCATGAAGCTTGCCTTTCCGACGGAGCCGCCAGCCAACGCGCTCGGGCTGGATGAAGCCCGGAGCTACAGCTACACGCCCACGGGCGAGACCCACCCGGCAAGCGTGGCTGTGCGGCTGCGCCTCTTGAACCCCGGCGCCGAGCCCTGGACACTTGCGGGGGTGGCGCTGGTGGACTCGGTGGGGGAGCAGGTGGAGCTTGCCCGTTGGCCACTGGCGCCCATCCCCGCGAATGGTGCCAGTACCGTCGTGGTGGGCATCAAGGGAGAGAGCGCGCAGCTCGGCTGCCCCCGCACCCTCAAGCTGTGGGAAGCAACCGGGCCGCGCACCTTCACCCTCGGGAACGTCGAGTTCCCGGTGAGCCAGCAGTCGGGGCCCTGAGCACGGCCAGCGCGAGCCGTGCCGAGCCTCAAGGGGCTGCACGCCCGCCAATCTCCGGGAAGCGCTCGTAGGCCCGTTTGAGCGCGTCCAGGTGCGCGGGGTTGTCCAGGTCGAGCGGAGTGCCCATGAGCCCGACGCGCACGACCTCCGTTCTACAACGGCATGCGGTCCTTCGCTCCTCCGAGCAACTCGAACGCGGCGTCCCACGTCTGGGAATCGGATTCAGCGCGCGGCGGCAGACGGTAGTGGGCGGGTCGACCGTCCTCGTCCGGGGCCTTCGGATCGGCGCCCGCGTCGAGAAGCAGCTTGATCATCGGAAGGTCCAGCCGGCGTGCCGCGTGCCCGAGCGCGGTGTATCCGGTCAGCCCTCCCCAGTCGTTGATCGTCCGAGTCGCCCCCGCGCCCAGGAGGAGCGAGGCCATGTCCAGATTGCCAACCTCCGCAGACGTCCGCAGCGGCGTGATGCCGTCGCGGCTGCACACGTTGGGATCGGCCCCCGCCTTCACGAGCGCTTCGACTGCCGCCAATTCGTCTTCGCAGGCCGCTACCAACAAGGGGGTCCTGTCCCGCTCGACATCCCACGCGTTGACGTCCGCGCCGTGCTCAAGGAGCGCCAGGAGCACGTCGAGTTCGCCCCCATCGGAGAGTTCGTAAATGGCCACTTGCAGCGGACGCAACCCCGGTGGCTCCGGCTGCGGCTCGTTCGGATCGGCCCCCGCAGCCAGCAGCGCCTTGACCCGGGACGTATCGTGCTGCTCGATCGCTGTGAAGAGTTCTTTCGACATGACTCACAATTCCGACATTGGATGACCCGGGGCGCAATTCTTCGCTTCAAGAGCCTTGATATCCGCAAGGCCATCTTCGAGTTGGGTCATCGCGTATCCACTCGGCAGAGCGGTGCAGGGGGGCGGCGCAGATGTGATAACGGGTGCGCCGCCCGCCGGTCTGCCGACGGGGATGGGCGGTGCTCAGGTCGCGGCAGAAGAGGTGGAGGGCGTCTGCGAGGCAGCCGCGCGCGCGGCCTTCCACATGGGCGGCAGCAGTTCCTCGAGACGGCGCTGCGGCCAGCCCTGGGCGAGCTTCTCCAGCACGTCAGCCAGGTACGCCCACGGCTCCACCCCGGCCAGCACGCACGTGGCCACCAGCGTGTACACGCACGCGGCGCGCTCGGCTCCCGCGTCGCTGCCGGCGAAAAGGTAGTTCTTCCTGCCGACGGCAATCTCCCGCAGCCGCAGCTCCGAGGCGTTGTTGTGCAGCGGCAGGCGCGCGTCCTCCATGAAGCGCGTCAGCGACTTCCACTGGTTGATGGCGTAGCGGCACGCCCGTGCCAGCGGACTCTTCGGCGGCTCCCGGTTGTAGACTTCGGCCATCCAGCGCCCCAGTTGCTCCGTGACAGCGCGTGAGAGCGTGTCACGCCTGCGCAGCCGCTCGGTCTCCTCCACCTGCTGCTCGTCGGCTTCGCGCTCCACCTCGAAGAGCCGGCCGATGAGAGAGAGCGGCAGCGCCGCTCGTGTGTCACCGGCGTCCAAGGCCTCGACGAAGTAGCGACGGGCATGGCTCCAGCACCCCACCTCCACCGCGGTGGCGCCCTGGCGGGTAAACAGCTTGTCGTAGCCCTTGTACCCGTCCACCAGCAGCCAGCCCTCACGCTTGTCCAGGAAGGACAGGGGCCCTTCTTCCTTCCAGTCCGGCGTGTAGACGAAGGCCGCCCAGGTGGTGTCCCCCAAGTACACCCACATGTGCCCGCGCTTGAGTCCGTTGGGGTGCTCTCTGTCGAGCACCTTCAGGTGCGTATCGTCGCTCTGCAGCACGTGCGAGGCCAGCGCCCGTTGGGCCACCTCCCGGGCCAGCGGCTGGAGGGTGTCGGCGCCCGCGGCCACCCAGTCCGAGAGCGTCGAGGTACGCAGCTGCACGCCATGGCGCGCGTAGATGCCGCTCAGCCGGTGCAGCGGCAGGTGGTCCTTGAATTTGGAGACGAGGACGTGGGCCACCAGGCCCGGTCCGGGCAATCCCCCCTCAATCACCCTGTCGGCGGGAGGCGCCACCACCAGCCCGTCACCACACGGCCGGCAGGCGTACTTGGGCCGTACCTCCTCAATCACCTTGAAGTGGCCAGGCACCCACTCCAATGTCTCACTCTTCTCCTGGCCACAGCACGTCTTGTCCCGCCCGCATGCCTCGCACCGCAGCGCCTCGGGCGGGGCTGGTGGACGCGCTGCTCGCGCGGCAGGCTGGAGGGCAGCGGGCGGCGCCCGTGCCCCTTGCGCTCCTTCTTTCGCGATTCCTTGTGGGGTGGCTTGGAGGGCGGCGTGGAGCCCGCCGCGACGCCTGCGTCCCCGGCCTGGGCGGCGCCGCCTCTTGGGCCCCGGCGTTCTGCTGGCCCAGTTGCTCCAGGAACAGCGACAGTTGCTCGGCGGAGAGCTTCTCGCTTTGGCGGCCAAACCGCTGGCGCAGCGCCTTGCGCAGCCGCAACTCCAACTCGGTGTTCTTCTCCACCAATTGCGAGAGCAGGCCCACCACCAGCTCAATCACCTGCTCGTCCTGGCCCTCGGCCAGCAGCGTGCGCAGCAGCGCCGCCACGCCGTGTACGTCCGTCGTCTTCTTGCCGGGAGCCGCGCCGCTCATGTCCCGGGACATGAGCCATGACCCGGACCCAGGACGCAAGAGGTATTCTCAAGCAACCGACTTCTCAGGTGGGGGCTGCCAGCGAGGCCGGCGGACACTGGCCTTCAAATCAATCCCCTCCAGCAGCAGGGTGAGCTCCACCGCTTCCAGGATGACGGCGCCCGTGTCCTCCGGTAGCGGGCGCGGCAGGCGGAAGCTGCCCTTCTCCAGGCGCTTGGAGAAGAGGCAGAAGCCACCGGAGTGCCACCACAACACCTTCACCATGTCGCGCGTGCGGTTGAAGAAGACGAAGAGGTGTCCACTCAGCGGGTCCTCTCGCAGGACCTGTCGTGCCAGCAAGGACAGCCCGTCGAAGGACTTGCGCATGTCCACCGGCTGGCTCGCCAGGTGGATGCGCACCGAGGAGGGTAGTGTCAGCATGCTTCCTCCAGCGCCCTCACCAGCCGCGCCAGCGCGTGCGCGTCGAAGCCCGGCTCCACTCGGATGCGCCGGCCCCTGGCCAGTAGCACCTCCATGCTGGCTGTGCCCGGTGCCCCACGTGCTTCTGGCGAGGGCGGCGCCGTGACGTGCACCGGGACGAACGAGAGCGCCGGGCCCGCCTCCCCGGCCCGCCGCTTCTTCCACCACCTCAGCCGCTGTGGCGTAAGCCCATGGCGGCGGGCGAACTCCGCCACCGACAGCCCGCTCGCCTCGTAGGCCTCCAGCACCGCCTGCGCTTCGGCCTCCGTCCAGTAGTTGCTTGCCGCCGCCCTCGCCAGCGTTGCGTCCACTCTTTCCGTGTTGCGTCCCATGTCTACACCTCCTGGAACGCGACGCTGAACGGCTCCTCCCTCACGCGGAAGGTGTGGTCCACCGAGCGCTTACGTCATCGCTGTGTTGTGGCCCGGATCGGGCTTGCCTCCAAAGCATTTTTTCTGAATCTCCCACCGCTTCTCCAGAACTCTCTTCACGGCGTCAAGACGCAGCCGGATCCTGGAGCACGGCACCTTGTCCAGCTTCTTTTTGTTCTTCGTGTTGGGCACCTTCGGATCGGAGCGAGGGATTTCGTTGGTGAGCTGATCCTTCTCCGCTTCAAGCTTGTCGAGCAGGCTGTTCTTGCAGGTCTGGTTCGGGTAACGCGGAATCCGGTCATACTCCTCCACACTGGTGTAGGGCTTGCCCGTCGCCGGATTGGTCTCAGTCCGCCAAGAGGTGGGAACCTTGACCGCCGCAACCGGATCCGAATCAAAGTCAGGCACGACCTCCTCTGCTTCCTGACGCTCAAATTCCTCCATGAGCCGCCGTGACTCCTCCGCTACGTCCAGCAGTCGCGCCTCGTACTCCCGCTGAGCGTCGACCCACTCTGGGCGACGGTCGATGTCCGGCCCGGCGGTGCTGGAGGGGTAGAGCAGGACGAGGCCCACGAGCAACGGGCCCACCCGGGGGAGGAATTCAGCCAACGTCCTGGCGCGTCCCGCCTGCGCGACGCCCTCCGCCCCCCTCACCACCTCGGCGGCGTGCCCGCTCGCTTTCGCGGCGCGCGAGAAGCGCTCGAAGGCCCGTTCGGCTGCGGTGAGCTTGCGATCTAACTGTTTCCACTGACGCGGCTCGATGTCTTGGCGTGCCCGAGATAGCAAGGCCCTGGCCTTGTCCAGGTCCGCCTTTCCAATCCACGACCGAGCCGGTGTCGGCTCCATCGGCGAGGAAACGAGCCGGATGCGCGGGCCCGAGGTGGGAGTCGACGTGAAGGCATGGGGCCGTGGCATCGACTGCGGGGCGGGCGCGCTCGCGCAGGCTGAGGCCAAGAGCAGAAGTACAAGGCAGGCTCGGAAACGCATGGGGTCCTCCACTCGAGCTAGGACCTGGAGGGTCCTGGCGGGGCAGCTCGGAGTATCGCGGGGTGCCCTGACAGCTACGAACGAGCGCGCCGGGGGAACGGAAGGGGGTCAGGGTTGCCGCAGCCGCAACTCGGGCCAGGGCGAGCGCGAACGCAGCGGGCAGCCCATGCTCGGGGGCGGTGCAGGCTCTAAGCGCCCGGACATCAATTCTGTCTACCTCCTTCTCCCCCGGAGAAGTAGCGCAGCATGAGCCTCACGCCCGGAGGTGTACAACATTCATGTCCGGGGGCTTAGGGCGCTAGGTTGCACTGCCCCGTGGGCCCCGGCCGGTGAAACGGTGAGGCGCGCACCTGGACCGCGCCAGGAGGCTCCAGCGGTGCGGCTGCTGGGGCTCGGGACTGGTTAGGGGAATGAGCAGGGCCGTCCTCGCTGCCGTTAGAGAGCTGATGCCATCAGCCGCAGCAACTCCGGTAAGGAACTCGGCAGTGGGAGCCAGCTGCACGCTCAGGACGGACACAGGCGCGGCAAGCCACACAGCCCGGGATGGTCTAGCGACGGACTGACGGGTCTTTACCGTACCTGCTCGTCGTTCACCGGCACGGACACCATTCCGTCCCTAGAGGCATCGGGGCAGTGGGAGTGGATAATCACCATCAGCAGCCTGACGTCCTCCAGCGTGAGTCGCGCGGGGAGCCGGAGATAGGCCCTGCCAGATTGCAAGGGCAGTGCGTGTTCCGCCATCAGCGAGTCGTCACTCGCTTCTGGTGAGACTGTTGCCCGCTGTTCCATTCCTTTCCGTCGCCGTGGCGCTTGGCCTCGCGAGTCACCGCCAGTTCGAATCGTCAGTTTCGGCCGGTATCCGCGAGGATCGGCAGTCCACCCTTCGAAATCGCGGAGCAATCGTTGGACTCTGCTGATGTAGGTTCTCGCGGTGTCCCCACTGATACTGCCCGCTTTGTTAACCATCCGAACGAACATCTGGTTCGCCAACTGCTCGCGTACGTACCGAAGGGTCTTCAGTTCCTCATCGGAGAGCACGCTGCGAATGGCATCGGCGGCGACGCGTGCCAGTCTCGCGACGTTCGCGTTGTAGAGTCCCAGTTGCTGGGCTTTCGTTATCCACTCGATGGCCTCATCTAGGGTCTTTTGATCGCCGATCTCTGTCATTTGTCCCTGACATGATTATCGGTAACGTCGCAAACGAGCTATGGTGCCGATGCCCGCTTGGTCGCAGAGCAGACTGCTTTAAGCAGTTCCAAGCGGGACTGGTGGGCACGTCGAGGGTGTGCCTCTCGCCTGCGGTGCTATCCTGGTCAGGCTCGCGTTCGCAATTCGCTACGTGCCCATGAACAGCGTCCTCGTCGTGGGGCGGTGGGCTGACTGCGTGACGCAGGTGAGGTGGAGCATCGTCAAGGGGGTCAATCTTCCTGTCGCCTGACAGGCAGCCCGACCCGTGAAGCGAGCGTCAGTCCGTAGCGGCGCTCCCCGTGAGGCGTAACTGTTCGCTGTCCCCCGTCCCTGCGGGCAAGAAAACTCCACTCAGCGCCAGACGGGGTTCGGCGAACTCATACGCAGGCCCCGCCATGTTGCACGTATGTCGCAGGAGCCTGCGGAATGGCCTGGAACAGGACGGGACAGCAGGGGACGCGGCGGGATAGCGACTCCCAAGCATTCCGGGCGGTTGCGAGGTAAGGGCGCGATTCTGCTGGGAGTTTCGCACCGCCCGGCGCGGGTTCGATTCCCGCCGCCTCCACACTCAGAAGCCCAGCAATCTCACCGGGTTGCTGGGCTTTTGCTTTGCCCTCGTTTCCGCATGTGCCCTCAGATGCCGAGGCGCTCGTCTCGGCCGCGCAGCCGCTCGCTGCTAGCGCAGCGCCGCGAGGGCAGCGCCGAGCTTCGCCACCGTCACCGACACGGGCGTCGTCACCTCCGGGGCGAAGATGGCCACGCGGAGCTCCTCGAAGGCCCACCGCAGCTCCCGCGCCGCCTCCTGGTCCCGCACGGTGGCGCGCCTGGCGAGGAAGGTCTCCCACAGGGGGGTGAAGGGCGCGGCCTTCCCTGCGTCCTTGCCGGGGTTCGCCACCGCACGCGCCAGCCGGGCCTGGGCCGCGCGGAGGTAGCGCGGGTAGTCCAGCAGGCGCGGGAAGGGAATCCACTCGATGAGGTTCGCGGGGAACAGGTGCCCGAGCTGCGAGCGGATGTCCCGCACGGCCGCCGCGCCGCTCGGCCCCTTTGATGCTGCCTTGAGTGCAGCGAGCGTCGCGGCGAGCTCCGAGGAGGTGACAGCGACGGCGTTCGCCCAGTCCCGGGCCACACGCTCGATGCGCGGTGAGCCCTCATGGACGAGCGCCTCGAAGGCCGCCTTCGTGCGGGGCAGCGGCGCGCCCGGTGCGAGCTTGAACGCATCGTCGACGCTGCGTGCGAGGACGAGCGCCCGGAAGGCGTCGGCCTGGCCCCGCGCGGGCGGCGCGCCGTCCAGGGACGGGAAGGGCGGCGGCATGCGCGCGGCGCTGACGGCCACGTGTCCGCGCGCGGCGAGCATCAGGAGCCGGCGGACCCCCGTGCGCGTGGCCGCGTCGGCGGCGGCGGCGGTCTCGAGCAGCACCAGGTCCACGGCAGCACCCCGGTCGACGAGCGCGGGGTAGCTGCGGACCTCGAGCCCACCGACCCGCCGGGTGACCACGGGGGGCAGCTCTCCGAAGGTCCAGGCCGTCAGCCCCTTGCGCTCCCAGTCCGAGGCCGGTGCCGCGCTGCGCAGCGCCGCCCGGGCACGTCCCCCGTGTTGCTCGAGCAGCGCGTCGACGTCGCGGCTCCGCGCGAGCTCCTTTCCCCGCTCGTCGAGCACCCGGAGCGTGATGCGCAGGTACGGCGCCACGGCGTCCGCCCGGAAGGACTCCTCGGGCAGGTCCACGCCGCACAGCCGGGACACCGCACGCGCGAGCGCTGGAATCATCGGCCCGCGGAAGGGCACCAGCTCCTTCTCGAGACGGTCGACCAGGTCCGGTACCGGCCCCAGCTGCTTGCGCTGGGCGCGGGGGACCTGCTCGAGCAGGGCGGTGAGCTTCTCCCGCTGCCACCCGGGGATGGTCCAGTCGAGCTCTCCCGGGACCAGCTGGGCGAGCAGCAGCAGCGGCACGCTCAGGGTGATGCCGTCGTCCTCGGCCGCGGGGTCGAAGGTGTACGTCACCGGCACGGACGCGCCGTGCAGGGTGATGGCGTCCGGGTAGTGCGCCGGGGACAGGCCCGGGTCGTGCGCGAGGGCATCCTCCATCGAGAGGACGAGCACGTCGGGGTCGGCCGCCTCGGCCTTGCGGCGCCAGGCCTCGAAGCTCGCCCCGTCCGTCACGTTCGCCGGGACGCGCTGGTCGAAGAACGTCAGCAGCGCCTCGCTGTCGAGCAGCTCGCTGCGCCGGGCCTTGTCCCGCAGGCGTGCCACGCGCTCGAGCACCTGGCGGTTCTTCTCCTGGAACGCCCCCCGCGTGCGGTACTCGCCGCGCACCAGGGCATGCTCGAGGAACATCAGCCGTGCCCGCTCGCTGTCCATGCTGGCCAGGGCCACGGGGCGCTCCTTGTAGACCTGCAGCCCGAAGAGGGTCGCGCTCTCCTTCACCACGGCGCGCGCGGACTTCTCCGACCAGTGCGGTTCGGAGTGGCTGCGCTTGAGCAGGTGGGGGGCCGCCGCCGCGAGCCACTCCGGGTCGAGCTTCGCCACGGTGCGCGCGAACAGCTGGGACGTCTCCACGAGCTCGAACGCCATCACCCAGGCAGGGGGCTTCTTCGCGAGCGCCGACGAGGGGTGCACCACGAAGCGCGTCTGCTTCGCGCCCGTGTAGTGGCGCTGCTCCGGATTCCACTGGCCGATGCGGGACAGGAGCCCGGTGAGCAGCGCCTGGTGCAGGGCGTCCCCGCGCGTTGGGGCGCCCTGGCCCTTGCGCGGCAGGCGCAGCTCGCGGACGGTCTCCTCGAGCTGGCGCTGGACGTCCCGCCACTCGCGTACCCGCAGGAAGGACAGGAAGTTGTCCCGGCACACGCGCCGCAGGTGGGACGTCCCCCGGCCCTCGGCCTCGCGCACGAACGCCCACAGCTTGAGCAGGCCCGTGAAGTCCGAGTGCTCGTCTCGGAAGCGCCGGTGCAGCTCGTCCGCCTTCTGCGCGAGCTCCCGTGGCCGCTCGCGCGGGTCCTGCAGGTTGAGCGCCGCGGCGACGATGAGCACCTCGTCCAGGCACCCGTACTCGGCGCCGGCGAGAATCATCCGCGCGATGCGCGGGTCCACCGGGAAGCGCGCGAGCTGGTGCCCGAGCGGCGTCAGGGTGCGCTCCTTGCCCTCGATGGCCCCGAGTTCCTCGAGCACCCGCCAGCCCTCGGCGATGGCCTTCGGCTGGGGCGGGTCGAGGAAGGGGAAGTCCTCGACGTCACCGAGGCCGAGGGACTTCATCCGCAGGATGACCCCCGCGAGCCCGGTGCGCTTGATTTCCGGGTCGGTGAAGGCGGGCCGCGTGGTGAAGTCCGCCTCGTCGTAGAGGCGCACGCAGATCCCCTCGCGCACGCGGCCGCAGCGCCCTTTGCGCTGGTCGGCGCTGGCCTGGGAGACCGGCTCGATGTGCAGGCGGGTGGTGCCCGAGCGCGGGTCGTAGCGCGACAGGCGCGCCACCCCCGTGTCCACGACGTACACGATTCCCGGGAGGGTGACCGACGTCTCCGCGACGTTGGTGGCGAGGATGACCCGGCGCTCGGGGATGGTGGCGAAGACGCGCGACTGCTCGGCGGCCGACAGGCGCGCGTACAGGGGCTGCACCACCGTGCCGCGGAGCTCGCGCGCGTTCAGGGCATTCTCGGTCTCGCGGATTTCCCGCTCGCCGGGGAGGAACACGAGGACGTCCCCGTCCGGGTCGAGCGAGAGCACGTCGGCCACCGCATCGGCGACGGAGTCGGCGAGCTCGGCGTCCTCGGGGGGAGGCTCGTAGAGCACGTCCACCGGGAAGGTACGGCCCTCCACCTGGATGACCGGAGCTCCCCCGAAGAACCGCGAGAAGCGCTCGGTCTCGATAGTGGCCGAGCTCACCACCACCTTGAGGTCGGGGCGCCTGGGGAGGATGCGCTTGAGCCACCCGAGCAGGAAGTCGATGGTGAGGCTGCGCTCGTGGGCCTCGTCGAGCACGATCGTGTCGTAGCGTCTCAGGAGCGGGTCGCCGTGAATCTGCGCGAGCAGGACGCCGTCGGTCATGAACTTCACGGCCGTCCGCCGGGACGAGCGGTCCTCGAAACGAATCTGGTAGCCGACGTCCGTGCCCAGCTCCGTGCCGAGCTCGCGTGCCACGCGCGCCGCCACGCTCGTCGCGGCGATACGCCGGGGCTGGGTGACGCCAATCTGGCGCGGGCGGCCGCGCCCCATGGCGAGCAGGACTTTCGGCAGCTGCGTCGTCTTCCCCGAGCCGGTGGCCCCCGCGACGATGACGACCTGATGGGCGGCGATGGCCGCGGTGATGTCCTCCACCCGGCTCGAGATGGGGAGCTCGGGGGGGAAGTGCAGGATGGGCAAGTCGCCGGGGATGGGGACGGGTGAGTCGCCGGACATGGTGGCAAGGCCTAGCACTGAATCGCACGCTCCGCCCAGACGAAGCGCGTGGGCGCCTGCTCGCCCTGCGTTCCTGGAGGGATTCTCCCTGCACGCCAACACGCACCTGCATGCGAACGACAGGCACGGACTGAAAGCTGCCCTTTGCTGCTGCCACCCCAGGCACCTGCCAGGGGACCTGCCAGGGGGGCCAGCGCAGCAGGCGCTGTGGGAGTGACGCACGCCGTCGCGGCCAGGCAGAGGCTCTCCTTCTGTGGGCCCGCCTCCGTCCCCGCTGAGGGAGCTCGAACCCGGTGACCACCAGGCTCAGGAGGACGAGCGCGATGGGCACCAACAGCGCCTTGCGAGGGGCGAGCATGGCTGCGACGGCGCCAGCCAATACCGTTCCCCAATTCCTCCTATATCACGTTGGAGGATTTCCTCCAGGGGTCAACGAGATGATGGTCAGGCTGTTCCGCCAGCACATGCCCAACCATGCGCACATTTGGACGTCTCTAGGCGTTGCCGCTCTCGGAGATCCGACGATGCGCGTCGAAATCCGCGTTACGGCCATTGTTCCGTGAGTTTCGCCTCGTAGAGCGGCGCTGGCCCAGCGCTGCTCTACGAGCGCTCTCCGAAGGTCTGTATCACCCAATCGATGAACACCTTCAGCCTGGTATTCTGATGTCGATTGGGTGGGTAGATGACATGGAAGGGACGGGCGGGTCAGGCCGCCGCTTCGAGGAAGTCCGTCATTCGGTCATGGTTGGGCGCGACGCCGTTCTTCTGGAGAAAGATGCCTGCGTTCCCTCGGTGATAGGTTCCATGCAGGCAGACATGCAGGATGATCTCGCCGCGCGTCATGCGCCCCGGCGTTCCGTTGGTGAAGACGAAATCCACCGGTTGATCGAAGTCGGATGCCGACAGATTGCCGACATAGGAAACGTACCAGTCGTCCACGTCCCTCGTGCCTTCGGCGAGCTTCCGGACATCGGGCGGTTGTTCCGAGCGCGGCGCGCGGAACGCGTGCGGCAGCCCCATCAGATGATGCTGGAAGACCCGATCGACGACGTATATATGATCGAGAATGCGCAGGAGGAGCGTCGCGTCCTGGGCGTCCAGCCGACCGAAGTCCTGGGCAATCACTTCGTAGAGACCGCGATCCGCCCACTGTTTGTAGCGAATGAGGCTTGAATAGGGATGTTGTGAGTTCATGACTGTCTTTCCGGGGTAGCAGGGGGGCTTGGGCCTGTGGGTGTTGCGGCTCGGGCCGCAACACCACGCGGCCTGGGGAGGTCACCGCGTCACGGGCCTGTGCTGGGTGCCTTCCCCCGCGGTGATGGCCAGGATGGAGCTCCGTTCGAGCGCCTTCGCGGTGTGCCAGACTCCTCTCGGCACGAGGACGAACGAGCCCGGCGTCCGGAGCCTCACGACCTTCTCGCGCGGGCCCTGCTCCAGCACGAAGTCCACCGCACCGGAGAGCAGCAGCACGATTTCGTCCCCGTGGGGGTGCATCTCCCAGGTGCTCCAGTCCTCGTCGAACGAGAAGTGAGAGATGAGTCGTCCCCGCTCGAGCTCGGGATGTCTTCCCTGGCTCAGGTCGGACCAGAAGGACTCGGTGACCTCGATGGGCGTCGCGGTGCCTCCATCGCCCAGGTGGACGTACGTCGTGTCGATGGAGTGGGGTCCTGATCCGGCATTCATGTTCGGCTCCTCGCGCGGCGCGCCGCCGCCCTGGCGGCTCATGTTTACGGCCTCGAAGACACTGAAGATGCCATCGGACGTCGGGCGCACTCCGATGACGCGAAGGCCCGCCTGCTCGAGCAGCGCGCGGTACTCGGCCTCCGTGCGCTCCTTGCCTCCCGTGTTCACCAGCATGTTGAGATCGCTGAAGGCCATCATCCAGGCGAGCGTCCCGGGGAGGGAAGCGTCCGGAGCCGGAGCCGGCGGCTCGACCAGGACGAGGCGGTCTCGCGGCCCCATGGCCTCACGGCACCTCGTGAGGATTTGCAGGCTGCGCGCGTCATCCCAGGTGTGAATCACGCTCTTCAGCAGGAGCACCCCGGCCGAGGGGGGACGCGTGTCGAACAGGTTCCCCACGGTGAAGGACGCGCGCCCGGTGAGCCCGCGCTTCGCCAACAGAGCGAGCGCCCCGGCGCGGGCATGCTCCAGGTCGAAGACGTCACCTCGCAGATGCGGATGCGCCTCGAGGACCGCGCACAGCAGCTCCCCGCTGCCCCCGCCGACGTCCACGACGCGCTCGACACCGCCCCAGTCGATGGCGTCCACGATGCCGGGGGCAGCGTCCCGCGTGAGCTCGGCCATGGCCTGGTTGAAGATGGCCGCGGTCTCGCCATCCTTCGCCATGGCATCGAAGAGCTCGGTGTCGGAGGCGCGCGCCGCTTCACCGACCCCGGCGGCATGGCCGGTGCGCACGCAGGTGGTGAGCTGGCCCCACGTGCGCCAGACCCAGGCGCCTCCCATGAGCCTCGACCACGACCGGACCGAAGTGGGTGTATCGGACGCGAGGCACTGGCCGAGCTCCGTGAGAGAGAAGCGGCCCTCGCTCAGGCTCAGCAGCCCCAGGGCAACGAGCGCCTTCATGAGGCGCAGGGTCGCCTCCGGATGGGTGCCGAGCTTCCCGGAGACCTCGTGGCTCGTGGCAGGCCCTGCCGCGAGAGCGTCGGCGATTCCCAGTTCGGAGGCAGCGTGGATGGCCTGTGGCACCCACAGGCTGATGATGTGTTGCGAGAGCTGCCGGGAGGGCGGAAGGACGGGACGATGATGATTGGACATGGCCCGAACCATACGGAGCGCGGCCCCCTGCTGGATTGAAGGAAATTTACCTGTCCAGGGGCAGGCTCGGCGCCTCGGCCCCCACGGCTCTCAGCTCCGTGAGGGTCGTCCCCGAGAAGCGCCGGACCTCCCGGGCCAGATGGGCCTGGTCGGAATAGCCGAGATCGAGCGCGAGGTCGGCCCAGCGGCCGGCCCTGCTGGACTTGAGGTGCTGCACCAGGCGGTCGAAGCGGACGAGGCTGGCGTAGAGCTTCGGGGTCACGCCCACATGGTTGCGAAAGAGCGTGATGAGATGCTTGGAGCTGTAGCCGAGCTCCCGGGCGAGCTGGCGGATGTCCATGGCGCCTCCAGAAGCCTCGATTTGCCGGGAGGCCCATGCCATGAGCGCGGTGCTCGTGGCGGGCGTGGCGAGCCGCGCCTGGAGGAACTGCTCGACCAGGTCGAAGCGGGCATCCCACGAGGAGAGCGATGCCAGGCGCTCGCTGATGCATCGGTGCTCGCGGGGGAGCAGATCCGCGAGGGAGAAGACCTGCTCGGTCAGCTCGGACATCGGAAGGCCGAAGAAGAGCCGTGCGCCGATGGGCGTGAGGTCGAGCTGGAGGCCCGCCTGGAAGCCGTCGTGCTGGGTCAGGGCGAATTGCTCATGAAGGCCCGCGACGAAGCCGCCGGTGTAGCGGGAGGACTGGACCTCGCTTCCTCTCTCGAAGACCTGGATGGGCGGACCGAACTCGAAGATGACCACCACCCGGGGAGCGGGGAGCTCTCGGCTGAGGCTGCCCCCCGGCGTGACCTCGCTGTAGCCCCCCCAGCCTCGCACGTAAGGGCGCAGGCTGGGGAGGATGGGACGGCTGGCAAGCTCCCACCGGGACTGCCCGGCTCCACTGTGGATGACCGTGGTGCGTGACAGGTCGCTCATGGGAGTGGGAGTGTAACAAAAGTTCTCCCATCCCCTGAGGCTTGTGTCCCCCGTGTCGAATCCTTTGACACCCTCTCCGGCTCTCGTCCGACGGAGCGGCTCAACCGAGCTCCGCTGTCAGGCTTCCTTGCTGCCTCGAAAGGGCTTGAGTAGCTGTGCCCAGTAGCCCACCGGGAAGGCCGGCTCCTTGGCGATGCCGAGATCGTCCGAAGAGAACCGCTTCTCGGGCGTATAGGACCACGTGCCCAGCAGGTAGTCCCAGAGGTTGGTGAATAGACCGAAGTTGACGTCACCGACGCCCCCCCACTTGAGGTGGTGGAATCGGTGCCCTGCATTGAGGGCCAGCAGGTACTTCAGCGGTCCCACCGCATAATCCGCGTTCGAGTGCTGCATGAGGAGCTGCACGCACGAGAGTGCGGCGAGCGCTGACGCGACGCTCAAGGGAATCCCCATGAGTAGGAGTGGCGCCACGCCCACCGTCATCTCCAACGCCTGGTGGAGGGGATGCTTCATCAACCCGTTGAAGCCGTAGAAGCGCTTCACGGAGTGATGCACGGCGTGGAGTCGCCAGAGCGCGGGCACGCGATGGCTCAGCCAGTGCGTCAAGGTGACGCCGAAGTCGAACGCCAGCACCGCGAGGAGTACCTGGAGAACGAACGGCCATTCATGTGGCCACGCGTCGCGCATGGTCACCCAGCCTGAAAGAAGGGGCAGCGCGAGAATGGACAGGACATTGGAGACTTCGTTGACGAAGAAGTGAACGAGGTCTCGCCCGACGTCCCCATGGGGACGATTCCAGTCTGGCTCGTAGGGGATGGCGCGCTCCGCGAGGAATGATGCTCCGATGGCTACCAAGATGAGACCGCCAAGCCACAGCTTCGAGGCGCCGCCGCGGGCAAGGACCAGGGCTGCTCCGTTGACACCGAGGAGCATGAAAAGCGGGTAGCCCACGCGCAGTGCCTGGCGCGCCAGGCGCGTTGGAGGGGGTTCAAGGGGAGTTGTCAGCATGGGAGGAGGGTGGCATCGCCGCACCGCCGCTGACTTGGAAGAACTGGCTACTTTGTTGGCGCGAGCGGCTGCTCGCCGACCCACTCGATGCCCCGCGCAACCTCCGAGGGGGCAAGCCCGAACATGCGATGGAACGTATTGCTGAGGTGCGAGCTATCCGTAAAGCCCGCGACGTGAGCTGCATGAGTGAGGGTTGCGCCGCCTTGGATGGCTTCCGTGGCCCGACGAAGGCGAAGCCAGAGGATGTAGGGACGCAACGGGATGCCAACGCTGGTGGAGAAGAGATGTCCCAAGCGCCCGGCGGACAATCCTAGCTCCTGCGCGAGCGCTCTCTGGCTCACGTCCCCCGCCTCGATGCGGCTCGGGAGGAGTGCGACGAGGCGCTTTATCGCTGGGTGTACCGGACCGGGGAAAATTGCCTCGCCCACCAGCTGCACCAGCATATCTTCCACAAGTCGCGTCCAGTCATCCGCGCGCACCCACTCGGCTGGGAGCGGTACGCGAAGCAGCGGCGTCCCCGCCTGAACCCACGCTGCTGAAGCTTCGCCCACCGCGAGCTGCCGCAAACTGCGGCCTACCCGGTCGTCCGGGTCCACGAAGATGAGCAACGCACGCGTGGTCCCTCGCTCGATGCGATGTGGGGTGTCCGGAGGAATGATGGCCACCTGCCCCTCTGCGCGGCACCCACGTGCATCCACGAGCGGGAGCAGCCCCTCGGTGACGCGAACAATCTGAAACGCATGGTGCGAATGCTCCTGAGTGGGGCCAACGGTCCCCTGGTACGCGAGCCAGCGCGGGCCTATCATCGCACGGCCTACCCATCTCTGCTCTCGTGGCACTCCCGTCTTCTACCAGGACTGGAGCCCCAGGACAGGAGCTACGCGTTTGAGGCGACCGGCTCACACCGTGGCGTCGAAGCGCTCCATCTACAGAGCCAGGAGCTCCCTGACCGACCGGCCAACGAAGGCCTCCTGCGTATTCCGGCCAACGTGTTCCTTTGTCCCTGGAACCCAAGCACGGGCGGAACATCGCGCGTCTCCGTTAGCGGCGTATGCGTGGTTCGTGTGGATTTGTAAAGGCCGCGATCCTGCGGGTTTTCTGGCTTATTCCGCCCGGTCCAGACATAGGCATGAGCAGCAGCCCCCTGCGAGGAAGACGTTCGACTGCGACGTGTTCGCCTGCGTGAGATGTGGAGGCAGGCGGCGAGTCTTGGTGTACCTGAAGGAAGGGGAGGGGTGGGAGCGATTTTGGAGCACCTGGGATTGCCCCTCTCTGCGCCCCCGCTGCCCTCGACATTGCCCCCATTCCTCTTATGCGCAGAGGTGATGGGCGCTCCATTGAATGGCTATGTCCTGATAGAGCACCAGCTCGCCTTGGCTCGCCATTCCTTCCCTGGTTGACCTTCTGGAAGAAACACCTGCCATCGACCTTGAAAGGGGTGGGCCCAAGCCCCGGACATGGTTTCTGTCCACATCGGAGTAGGCGCTCAAGAAAGCGCGCCGACGCCTCAGCAGCCATCCTGACTTGGGTCGACAGTATCCGTGTCCGGGAGCTTGGTGCGGCATTACACTAATACAACAAAGAGCGAATGGCAGTCGTTGAGTACAGGGGGCGTCTACCATCACCAATCTGGCCCTGGTCGTTGTTGCCCCAGGCCCACACGGTGCCGTCGGAGCGCACCGCCAGCGAGTGGGAGGCGCCCGCGGCCACGGCCACCACCTAGTTCAGCCCGGGCACCTGCACGGGCACGGTGCGGTTGGACGTCGTGCCATCGCCTAGCTGGCCGGAGGAGTTGTCGCCCCAGGCCCACGCGGTGCCGTCGGAGCTCACCGCCAGCGAGTGGGAGGTGCCCGCGGCCACGGCCACCACCTCGTTCAGCCCGGACACCTGCACGGGTGTGGTGCGGTTGGACGTCGTGCCATCGCCTAGCTGGCCGGAGGAGTTGTCGCCCCAGGCCCACGCGGTGCCGTCGGAGCGCACCGCCAGCGAGTGGGACGTGCCCGCGGCCACGGCCACCACCTCGTTCAGCCCGGACACCTGCACGGGCACGGTGCGGTTGGACGTCGTGCCATCGCCTAGCTGGCCCTGGCCGTTGCTGCCCCAGGCCCACACGGTGCCGTCGGAGCGCACCGCCAGCGAGTGGTGGGAATCGCCCGCGGCCACCGCCACCACTCCACTCAGTCCGGCCACCTGCACGGGTGTGGTGCGGCGGGCCGTCGTGCCATCCCCCAATTGGCCGGAGGAATTGTAGCCCCATGCCCACACGGTGCCGTCGGAGCGCACCGCCAGCGAGTGGTAGTAGCCTGCGGCCACGGCCACCACTCCGCTCAGCCCGGCCACTTGCACGGGCGCGGTGCGGTTGGCCGTCGCGCCATCGCCTAGCTGGCCTTGGCTGTTGTTGCCCCAGGCCCACACGGTGCCGTCGGAGCGCACCGCCAGCGAGTGGGCGAAGCCTGCGGCCACGGCCACCACCCCGTTCAGCCCGGCCACCTGCACGGGCGTGAAGCGGCCGGTTGTCGTGCCATCCGCCAACTGGCCGTAGGCGTTCCAGCCCCAGGCCCACACGGTGCCGTCGGAGCGCACCGCCAGCGAGTGGTAGTAGCCTGTGGCCACGGCCACCACCCCGTTCAGCCCGGCCACCTGCACGGGGGTGGCGCTGCTGGTAAACGTGCCATCGCCTAGCTGGCCGTAGGAGTTGCTGCCTGCTGCCCAAACAGTGCCATCGGGGCGCAACGCCAGCGAGTAACCTCTGCCTGCATCGATACGGGCGCGAGCCTGTATCTCCCGCAGGGGGGAGCCCTGGGTCCCCTCCTCATTTGGTGCACCGGTGGACTGTCCGCAGCCAGCCACCAACAAGAAACCGAGCCAGGTTCCCAATAGTCTATTCATCCACCACGACGCACTACTTTGCATTCCGCACCTCCTGCCCATCCACGGGCATGATTGAGACAGCCGTGATTCCCCATATATAGAAACATCTGTTTTCTCTGCTACACAGCTACTTTTGTTACTCTGCTACACAGTTGCTTTCCCCTTGGCAAGTGGGTCGGAGGGCAGTGCCGCGGAGTGCAGGCTGCGCCTGGCCTCATCCGAGCACGTTGCGGCTCGTCAGCGTCCGGCGAGTGGCTCAGCTCTCGCAGCCGCTCGCTCATCGCCTTGTCCGCTCCCAGAGGCCTCATGGCGGAGGTCGACAATATTCCCGAGGTTTTACAATCCTTTCAGGTCGGCTGCCATGTAATCGCGTTCGGCGTTGACTCTCCGCTCGACAGTGCTTCCTCTTATGCGCCGAGCCGATGATGAGCCAGTCGCAGTCGAATTCCATCGTGGTCTCCCCCCACCGGGGATACGTCGGGCTCCTGGTCAAGGGGTTGTTTGCAGGCAGGGAGAAGTTCGGGGACTTGAATCCAGCCTGCATGGGTCCACCTTCTCGAGTCAGATTGCGCGAGTCCTGTCATCAGCAGGAGGCATGCCAGGGTCGAGGGGCGCTCCCAGAAAATCCCAAGTGCCGGATGTTCTTGAACCTCGGCATCCCGGTACCATCGACCAGGGCCGAATCCGGGCGAGTCCGAGGCCTGGTCCCCTGGTGACTCCAGTCATCACCTGGCAAGCCTTCACAGACCGATGGAGGAAGGTCGTCCCCCATGGATCCCCCCGTAAACAGGTCGGTTTGATGCCCGTGCCAGGGGCGCTCACCGCTTCTTCGGGGGGTGGTGTCAGTTGTCATCAGGGGGTGGATGGAACCTCCACCCCTCAGCGGCCTGGAGTTCGGTGCGAAGCCGCTGTCGCCGACCTGGAGACCCGAGAGGCCAACGGTCAGCCTGTCAGCCCAGGCGTGAGGCTCGACGAATCCAGCGCCGCCATCTGTCCCCGACACGCGGGGCGTAGGCCCGGTCGGCGGAGAGCGAGAGGGCCACCTCGGTGCCCTTCCCGACTTCGCTCCGGCTGTCCAGGCGCGCCCTGATCTTCTCCGCCCGCTCGCGCATGCCGCGAAGTTCCCAGTCCTACGAGCGAGTCGCCAGGCCCAATGCACCCGGCGAGCCAGCTTCAAGTTCTTGGAAAGAGTTGGCGACTCACAGGGATACCCGGTCTCGTTCCGTGGCTTGTGTCCCCCGTGTCGAATCCTTTGACACCCTCTCCGCCAGGTGAGGAGTTGAGGCGGGCGCGCATCGCCGCCCTGGCCCGGCGCATGCCGCGATGCCTCGTCGGAGGAGTGCGAGGCTCCCTCGGATGGGGGGTGCTGCCGGCGGTGGGGCCGTTCAGAATTCGGCTTCCACTCAGAGGGCGACATCATGAGCAGCTTGAATCGAAAGACCGCCAGCTTCGGGGTTCCTTGGGAAAAGTCGTATGGCTACGTGCAGGCCGTACGCTTGAACAACACCATCTACGTCTCCGGCCAGCTTTCGCACACCCCGCAGGGCGAGCTCGTCGCTCCGGCAGCGCTGGGCGCGGACGGCAAGCCCGCGGACTTCTCGACCATGGAAGCGCAGATGAAGCGCACCTACGAGAATGCCGAGGTGCTGCTGGCCGAACTGGGCGCGACCCTGGCGGACGTGGTGGAAGAAACGCTGTTCGTGCTCGACGTTCCGTCTGCCTTCGCAGCCAGTTCGAAGGTGCGGCCGCTGGTCTACAAGCAGGCGGTGCCGCAGGTTGCCAGCAATCTGATCGGCGTGTCTGCCTTGGCCTTCCCCGAGCAGCTGATCGAGATTGCATTCAGGGCGGAAGTCCAGGGCTGAGCCCGGCCGCGCGCTCGCATCGGCGAGCCGTTGCCGGCTACGCCGAAGCGCCCAGCGACGCCTGTGCCAGATGGGCGAGCTGGCGCGCGGCGACGATCAGCCCGTCGATGACGAACTCGCCCACGTGTTCGTCGTCTTCGGCGGCTGGAGGCTGCCGATGGCTGAGGCTCGTTCCGAACATGAGAGCGGCCGCCGGGAAGCGTCAATCCCTGGTTGTTCGGTGCGTCCACCTCCCGGCATCTCGGGGGGACGCGTGCGGCACGCTTGACGAGCGGGCGTGGCTTCGGGGAAGGCTGGGCTCCCACCGAGAGGATTGCCTTCATGCCCACCTTCCACCTCAAGAGAGACCAGGCCGCGCTACTCGTCATCGACATCCAGGAGCGCCTGTGCGCCGCCATGGAGCGGGACGCGCTGGATCGGATGATCAACCGCACCAATGCCGCCATCGAGGGCGCGAAGGCGCTCGAGCTGCCGGTGATCGTCACCGAGCAGTACCCCAAGGGCCTGGGGCCCACGCACTCGCTGGTGAAGATGCGGCTGGGCAACTACTCCGCGGTGGAGAAGCTCGAGTTCAGCGCGTGCGTGCCGGACGTGGCGACGCGGCTGGGCGAGCGCAAGCAGGTTCTCCTCGTGGGCATGGAGACGCACGTCTGCGTCTTCCAGACGGTGAGAGATCTGGCGGAGAAGGGCTTCACCCCGCTGCTGTGCGCGGACGCGGTGATGTCACGCAACGCGGAGGACCGGCGTGTGGGCCTGGAGATGTGCCGCGAGGCGGGGGCCCACATCGTCACGGTGGAGGCCGCGCTGTTCGACCTGCTCGGATGCGCGGGTACCCCCGAGTTCAAGAAGGTCTCCGCCGCGGTCCGTTAAGACGCGCGGTGGCATGGCGGGCGGGGCCTCAGCGACTCGCCCTGCCCAGCAGGAGCTGCTTCAGGCCCCGCACGACGAGTGCCAGCAGCACAATCATGCCCGAGAGCACCGTCTGCGAGGCACCCACGGGGAAGTTGTAGAAATAGGCGAAGAGGTAGCCGCCCAGGCCGGAGATGGCGCCGGCGATGGTGGCCAGCAGGAAGGTGCCCGGCAGCCGCAGGTCCAGCACCAGCGCGGCGATGGCCGACAGGGTGGAGAAGGCGAACACCGGCAGCGCGCCGAGGGCTCGCGCCGACACACCCACCATCAACCCGATGGAGATCATCAGCACCGCGTCGAGCGAACGCACGGGCAGCCCCTGCACCATGGCTCCGGTGCGATCGAAGCTGGCGAAGGTGAGGCCGCGGAACCACCACAGGTGGATGAGGAGTGTGAGGACGCCCACCACGGCCACGGCGATGAGCTGGGGTTGCTCGACCAGCACCGCCGTGCCGAAGAGGATGCCTTGAATGTCATGGGCCTCCTGGGAGATGCGGTCGCCCACGAGGATGGCCGCGCCGCCCGTGAGCGCATAGGCCAGGCCCAGCATGCTCTCGCGAGAGATGCGCAGCCGCGCCGGATCCATCATCAGCAGCAGTGTGGCCAGCAACGAGAGGATCACGGCGCCCAGCGTGGGCGCCACGTGCAGGCCCAGGTGGATCTCCGCGTAGAAGGCCAGCGCAACGCCCAGACCGGCCGATTGCGTCACCGCGGCGCTGACGAACACCATGCGCCTCAGCACCACGTAGACGCTGAGGAACCCGAGCACGCTCCCCGCGATGAGGGCGCAGAGCATCGGGTCCCGGAACAGCTCGAAGGCGTCCCAGAATTGTGCCCAGGAGGTGGTCTCAACCAGCTGCGGGTCCAAGAGGGTGTCCTGAAGGGGGATGATGGGGGCAGTAATCGTCGCCGTATTGGTGCCGGAAGGCAGGATGGCAGAAGACCGTGTTGGCGTCCCCAAGAACCACAGCCGGGGCCTCCCGGTCCACGAAGAGGAGCTGGTTGGCGAACTCGGCGGCCACGCGCAGATCGTGGCTCACCACCACCACGGCCAGGCGCTGCGTGCGCGCCAGCTCCGCCAGGCGCTGCATGGTCTCCCGCTCGGCCACGGCGTCCATGGCGGCGGTGGGCTCGTCCAGCAGCACCAGGTCCGCCTCGGTGGCCAGCACCCGTGCGAGCAGGGCGCGCTGCTTCTGGCCCTCGGATAGCTCGCGGTAGGGGCGGTTGGCGATGGGGCCGGCTCCGGCGGACTCCAGCGCCGCTTCCACCGCCGTCCGATCCTTGTGCGTGGAGAAGGGCCGCAGGAAGTTCCACCCGGACAGCCGTCCCCAGTGCACCAGCTCGCGCGAGCGCACCGGGAGCATTCCGTCGATGCCGGAGCTCTGTGGCACGTAGGCGCTCTTGACGTCCGGGCCAGAGCGGAACACGCGGCCGGACACGGGCTGCTGCAGGCCCAGCAGCGTCTTGAACCACGTGCTCTTGCCCGAGCCGTTGCGGCCGATGACGGCCAGGAAGGTGCCACGGCGCACCTGGAGGTTGATGGGGGGCAGCAGCGCCTTGCCCTGGTAGCCGATGACCAGCTCCTCGCAGCACAGGAGCAGGTCGGACCCGTGCTGATGCGCGGACGGGGATGGCGCCTGCGTTGGGGCGTGCTCACCGTGAGCCATGGGTCACCTCCGCTTCGGGGGAGACACTCGCCAGTCGCTCCACCAGCGCCGCGCGCGCCGCGGCGTTGGTTGTGGCATTGATGGTCACCACACCGTCCGAGTCCTGCGTCAGCGTGCTCCAGTCCACGACGTCGAAGAGCGCGGCCGTCAGCACCAGGTTCAGGTCCAGCTTCGTCTCCGGCGGATGCGACCGGTCCGAGGCCAGGTCCACCGTGCCACTGAACACCACCACTGGCTCGTCGCTGCCCGCGGCCGGAGCGAGGTCCAGGATGAAGCGGCGCTCGTCCGGGATGCGCGGCGTGGCGCGGCTGTCGCGCACGGTGCCTTCGAAGCGCAGCGACTCGACACCCCAGCGGCCCTGGGACACCTGCGTCTGGGGCAGTGCGCACTCCGGCTCGCAGCCCACCGCGCGTGTCTCAGGGGTCAGCAGGTTCAGGGGCTCGCCCACGGGGAGCGTCACCACGGTGCGCGAGCCTCCGCCACCGCCCATCTCCGCGGCCACCTGCTCGTAGGGGATGAGCGCCCCGTCATCGCGGTGGCAGTGGCCGCCGTGGCACAGCGAGTAGCCTGGAGGCGGATTGGCGGGATCGAAGCCTCCGCCCGAGCCACCTGCGCTGGCGATCAGCTCGATGTCGGACACCCGCATCGCGGCCGAGTCCACGCGCACCTGGTAGTCCGAGCTCAGCCGCTGGTAGCCATTCTCCGCGGCGCGCTCGGGGAGGGGCTCGTACGCGGCACGAACGGTGGGCTCCACCACCGCGAAGCCCTGGCCGGGTTCCCACGCGCAGCCGCCGAGCGTCAGGCCGCAGAGGAAGAGGAGAGCGCGGTTCATGGCTCAGGTCCCCTTTCCCTTGAGGCCGTTTTCGAGGCGCGTCACCAGTTCCTCGATGCGCTGGAGGTACGTCTGCCCGGCGCGGAAGTCGGCGCCGCCGGGGATGATGACGAGGGGAGCGGGGACCTTGCCCGCCACCAGCTTGGAGGTCGTGGACGGGTAGTACTCCTCCTGGAGGATCATCCGGGCCTTCTTCTGGCGCGCGAGCCCGAGCACCTGGGCCACGTGGGCGGGGTTGGGCGGGATGCCGGGCTTGGGCTCGAGGTAGGTGATGGCGTCGAAGCCCAGCCAGTCAGCGAGGTACGCAGTCGTCCTGTGGTAGGCGATGAGGGGCGCGCCCTTGAGCCCGGCCAGACGCTGCTGCCAGACGGGGATGGCCTTCTCCAGCTCAGCGGTGAACTTCGCCAGGTTGGCGCGGTAGGCGTCCGCGTTCTTTCCATCCAGGGCGATCATCCGGTCGGCGATGCCCCTGGCCACGGCCAGGCCCGCGCGCGGGTCATAGAGGAAGTGAGGGTTGCCCCCCGCGTGGATGTCACCCTGGCTGCGGTCCACGCGCGTGGTGGGGACCTCCAGCGTGCGGATGAACTGGAACACCTCCAGGTAACCAGGGCTGCCGGAGAGGATGCGATTGTTGCGGGCACCGTTCTGGAGCGTGGGCAGCCAACCCACCTCCAGCTCCAGGCCGATGGCGATCAGCAGGTCCGCGCGGTTGAGCTCGAGGGCGAGGTGAGGCCTGGCATCCACGAAGTGCGGGTCCTGCGTGGACGGGGCGAGCGAGGTGACCTGTACATGCTCGCCGCCCACGGCCTTGGCGAGCGCGGCGAGGTCCGACACCGACGTCACGACCTTTAGAGCAGCGCGGGCAGGGAAGGAGAGGAGGCAGAGGAGGGTGGCACTCAGGGCGGCCAGGAATCGAAAGGTGCTCATCGAAGACTCCGGAGCGAAAGAGGTTCAGAAGGAGTGGGCGCCGTGTGCGCCCATCACAACTTCGAGTGCGAGGAAGACGGAGTAATCCGGGCGATCGCGCCAGCCGATGCGGTCGGTCGCCCCCTGCAGGCGCAGGCGAGAGAACTCCGTAGGCCAGAAGGTGACGTTGGCGGAGAGGCGCTGTCGGT
Organism: Archangium minus; assembly: GCF_044360475.1. Classification (NCBI taxonomy): domain Bacteria; kingdom Pseudomonadati; phylum Myxococcota; class Myxococcia; order Myxococcales; family Archangiaceae; genus Archangium; species Archangium minus. The sequence continues at coordinate 8,615,673 of NZ_CP043494.1, read as the reverse complement.
TGGCAGTCCACTCAGGGTCGAGCGGATCGTCCGCAAGGGCGCCACCCTGATTGCGTGTGGGGCTGCCGAACTCGTAGCGGCCGGCGACGGCCCAGCGCTGGGCAAAGCGCCAGAGAACCTGACCGTACCCGTTGAAGTCGGACAGCACGTCCTGGGGGGCCTGCCGGCGTCGGTAGAAGATCTCTCCCTGGAGAGTTACCTGCGTGGTGCTGCCCCCCGAGACGGGCCTGTACTTGAGGTACACGTCCGTGCCGAACACGTCGGTGCGGTTCTGGTAGCCGGTGGGGTTGGGTCCGTTGGCGGCTGACAGCCCCCACAGCAGCGACAGGTCATCCGACAGCGGGAAGAACTGCTTCACCGCTCCGGTGAACTGGAAGTCGAGGGGGGAGGTGACTCCACCGCCTCCACCGCCGAGGAAGCTGCGCGCCGTGGACTCACCGCTGGCATCGGTGATGGAGCCCACCACCTCCACGTACCAGGGCAGCGGGGTGAGCCAGGAGCCCTCCACGCCCAACCCGCGGTTGCCCTCGCCGCCGAAGATGCGGCCGATGGCGAAGGGCTGGTCCACGAAGTCCCACGAGTGTGGGTGCGTGGGGTTGATGCGGCCGAAGTGGGTGAGGAACTGGCCGGCGCGCAGCTGGAGGTTGGCGGGCAGGTTGGTGGTGGTGGCGTACGCCTCCTCCACCTCGACGCCGAACTGACTGAAGACGATGTTGCCCGTGAAGCGGAAGTACGGGTCCACCGCTGTGTTGAGCGACAGCTCCAGCTGCTGGAAGTTGAAGCCGCTGGTGGTCGGATCATGCCCTCCCGACTGTAGGGGCTCCTTCGCCGTGAAGGCCGCCGCCGCCACGTCGAGGATGAAGGCCAGATCCAGCCCGTGGACGTTGACGTTCGTCGGGGTGATCGTCACCCCGCTGGAGGACGAAGGGGCCGGGGTGGCCGGAGCAGGTGTGGAGCCCTCCTGAGCAGCCGCGGCGGCGTCCTTTCCGAGCGCCTCCTCGATGTCCTTCATGTCCTCGGCGGACAGGCCCGTGTCGGGCGCAGGCTCTTCGGTGGGTGTACCCGCGTCCGGAGCGGTCTGGGCCGACGCGGACAGGGAGAGGCAGAACGACAGACAGATGACGAGGCCGGCGAGCCGGCACGATGTGGGGGACACAAGGACTCCTCGAAACCAGACGTCCCGCGAAGAAGGCGGACGCCGCACCAGGACTTCGCTTCGACAGCGCTAGACGTGCGCTGGAGGCGATGCCTTGGGAGCGATATCGAGGACGGACAGCGAGGGCAGGGGCCGGGGCGGCGCGGTGGCCGGACGGCTCACCTCGAGGCAGGCCTGGATGACGGGCACGGCCTCGGGGGGGTGGAACTCCTCCCGCGCGCTGAGCGAGACGAAGGCGCACTCCTCGTGACGGAGCGGCCCCGCTGGGGTGGGTGGCAGCTTCTCGAAGGACTTCGCGTCCCGGAGCTGTGCGGAGAGTGCGTTGCCCCTGTTGGCCGAGGCCTCCTCGAAGGCGCGGTGCGTCGGGCAATAGCGGTGGACGTGCTCCTGCGCATGCACGAGGGCGAGCACCGGCTGGGCAACCCAGAGCGCCACCAGCAGCGTGGCGATGAGGTGACCAGCGATGTGTGCGCGGATTCGCATCAGGCAGGAAAACGGTAATTATTTGCTCTACTGGTACCTTGGAGGGGTGTCAAGGATGCGACGAGGGGCCCCCCCTCCTATTCACGTGGGGAGGGGCGCATCGCCACTGAAGGTTGAAGAGCAACCGATGAACGGACAGGCCGACGAGCACTTCATTCCCGTGGCGCGCCTGGGGGACTTGGACGAGCGAGGCCGGGCGGTGGTGGAGGTAGGGGAGGAGACGGTGGCGCTGGTCCGGGTGGAGGGACGGCTGTATGCCCTTCAGCAAGCGTGTCCGCACCGGGGCGGGCCCCTGTCGGAGGGGGACCAGGACGGGTGCCTCCTCTATTGTCCCCTCCACGCCTGGGCCTTTGATGTTCGCACGGGCGACAGCCCGACGAATCCTGGCGAGCGGGTGCGCATCTTCGCTGTACGTGTCATCGGGGACGAGATTCAGGTGGCGGCTTCGGGTAGGTTGCGCGCCCCCTGAAGTGCCTGGACTCGAAGGACGCGAAGGAGCGCCGCCTGTGGGAAAGCCCCGAGTACCGCGTGACGTGTCGAAAGGCGTGAAGCCCGACCGGGCGGCCATGGCCACGGCCGTCCAAGACTTCCTCCGCGCGGCGGGCCTGCCGTTGGAGGTCGACCCCAACCTCGCGGAGACGCCGGAGCGAGTGGCCGAGGCCTGGGCGGAGGAATTCCTCGACGGCTACGGGCGCACGCCGGAGGAGGCGTTGGGCGAGACGTTCCCCGCGCCGGCGAACTCGTCGGGGGAGATGGTGGTGGTGACGGACCTGCGCTTCCACTCCATGTGTCCGCACCACCTGCTGCCTTTCGAGGGCCGAGCGCACGTGGCCTACATGCCGGCGAAGCGCGTGGTGGGCTTCGGCCGGTTGAGCGCGCTGGTGGACTGCTTCGCGCACCGGCTGATCCTCCAGGAGGACCTGGCGCGCGAGGTGGCCTCCTCGCTGGCTCGCGTGCTGAAGAGCCCGGCCACGGCCTGCATCATTGAGGCGGAGCAGGCGTGCCTGCGCATCCGGGGAGACCGTCAGCGAGACGCTCGCACGCACGCGGAGGCGTATGAGGGCCTGCTGCGCAAGGACGGAGCGCTGCGCCGCGAGCTGTGGGCGCGACTGGGAGCCACGAGACGATGAGCCTGCCTGCGGAGCGGATGTTTCCCCGAGTTGACCCTTCCCTCATGGAGCGCGCGTACGCCGCGCTGGTGGAGGTGCTCTCGCCCGGACAGGTGCGCCGCGACGAGTCCACCCTGCACAACTACTCCAAGGACGAGTCTGACTCGGGCATCTACCCGCCGGATCTCGTGGTCTTCCCTGAGAACACCGAGCAGGTGTCCGCCGTCTTCCGTGTCTGCCAGTCGCTCGGGGTGCCCTTCACGCCTTGCGGCGCGCGCAGTGGAAAGAGCGGCGGCTCGCTTGCTCTCTTGGGGGGCGTAGCGGTGAGCCTGGAGCGGATGAACCGCATCCTCTCCGTGTCCGTGGAGGACCTCACCGCGGTGGTGCAGCCGGGCGTCATCACTGGCGAGCTGATGAAGGCTGTAGAGGAGCAGGGGCTCTTCTATCCGCCGGACCCGAACTCGTGGGAGTTCTGCACGATGGGCGGCAACGTGGCGGAGAATGCCGGCGGCCCTCGGGCCCTCAAGTACGGCGTCACCCGCGACTACATCATCGGCCTGGAGTGGGTGCTGCCCACCGGCGAGGTCCTCCGCGTGGGCCGCCGCACCATTAAAGGTGTGGCGGGCTACGATCTGGTGGGGCTCTTCGTGGGCTCCGAGGGCACGCTCGGGGTGGCCACGGAGATCACCGTCCAGCTCATCCCCAAGCCCCGGCACGTGAAGACGGCCCTCGTCGTTTTCGACTCGGTGCACACCGCCGCGCGCGCCATCACCGCCGTGCTGGCAGCCGGCATCCTCCCGCGCACGCTGGAGCTCATCGACGACGTAGCCCTCAAGGCCGTGGATGGCCGGGGCTTCAACTTCCCTCCGGGCGCTGGCTCGGCCGTCATCGCCGAGGTGGATGGCAACGTGGAGGAGGGCTTGTTCGCGGAGCTCGCGCAGCTCGGGGAGATCTGCGAGCAGCACGGCGCCAAGGAAGTCCTCGTGGCCCAGGACGAGTCCCAGCGAGAAAAGCTCTGGGCGGCCCGCCGGGAGGTCTCCAGGGCCCTGCGAACCCTTCGGCCGCACAAGATTTCAGAGGACATCGCAGTACCCCGGTCCCGTATTCCCGACATCATCCTGGCGCTCAAGAAGATGGGAGGGGAGCTCGGTCTGCCAGTGGCCACGTATGGCCACGCGGGGGACGGAAACCTGCACGCCAACATCCTTTATGAGGGCCCGCATCAGCGCGCCCTGGTGGAGACCGCCATCCACCGCATGCTGGAAATCACCGTCTCCATGGGGGGCACCATCACGGGCGAGCATGGAGTTGGGCACGCCAAGCGGGAATATTTGGCGCTGGAACAGCCCGAGGCCGTCCTGGACCTCCAGCGCCGCCTGAAGGGCTTCTTCGATCCTTCAGGTCTTCTGAACCCTGAGAAAATCTTTCCCGCGCCCAAGCGTTCTTAGTCCTACGCGGATACGCGAGCTCTCCGAGGGCAGAGGTCATTGTCCACCCGGCTCCTGGCTCGTCACGCTCCCGTGACTGGCCTGGCCCGCTTGTCGATAGGGTAAGCGGGAGAAATACCCCGGAACGGAAATGAGAAACCCTTCGGCACGTTGTGCGTCCTAGAGATGTGGACGCGGAACCGGGGGGCGAGCGCGTCCGACACAAGGGAACGGAGACGCGAAACATGGCGAACAGGACGATGAAGTATGGAGCCGAGGGCCTGTCGCACTACCTGCGTCACCTCGGGGATCATTCGCAGCTGACCCGAGAGCAGGAGTACGAGCTGGCCCGGCGCGCTCGCAAGGGAGATGAGTCCGCGAGGCAGACGCTCGCGACGTCCAACCTGGCCTTCGTGGTGGCGGTGGCGAAGAAGTTCGCCAACCGTGGCGCCCGGCTGGACGACCTCATCCAGGAAGGCAATGTAGGCCTGATGAAGGCGATCGAGCACTTCGATCCGAAGAAGAACGTGCGCTTCGCCACCTACGCGGTGTGGTGGATCCGCGCCTACATCACCCGGTACCTGAAGGACAACCGCAGCCAGGTGCGCGGCGGCGAGTCCGAGCGTGGCAGCATGACGGACTTCTCGCTCGATGCGAGCATCGACGAGGAGGGAGAGACGACCTTCTTGGATCGGCTGGAGGACAGCGGTCCGTCGCCTCAGCAGATCTTCCTGGGCCGTGAGCAGGATCAGGAGGTTCAGGAGGCGTTGGCCAAGGTTCGCAAGCGCATTGGCGACCTGGGCTGGGACATCCTCCAGGAGCGGCTCACGCAGGACAAGCCGCGCACGTTGGAGGAGCTGGGCCAGCGCTGGGGCGTATCGCGCGAGCGCGTGCGGCAGGTGGAGCTCAAGACGAAGAACTTCCTCGAGCGCTACCTGGCGGCCTTCAACCAGGACGAGGAGCAGCAGTCGTCTTCTTCGGCGGACGCCGCGTAACCGCCGAGCCCTATTCCATGTCCGCTATCCAACGAGGCGGTACCTGACGGTGCAAGAGGCACCGCAGGTGCCGCCTTCGTCATTGGGGGCTCGGTGGACCTGGAGGGCAAGTACAACGAGCGCCAGGACGTCGCGTTGAGGCTGGACCCGATGGACGAGCGCGGCGGACCTCTGCTGGGCATGGGACGTTATTTCTTTGAGGAGGAACTCAAATGAGGGCGGAATCCCAGCTAGACACTCCCGTCGCGTCGGCGCGCAACCTGGTCGAACTGCTGCTCCAACAGGCGCAGTCACCCGCGAAAGTCGCGGCGAGCAGAAAGACGGGAGGTCGCTGGGAAGACGTCACCTGGGGACACATCCTCGAGGAAGTGAAGGCGTTATCCGCCGGGCTCCTCGCACTGGGGTTGAAGCCGGGCGAGCGCGTGGCCGTCTTCGCGGATACCAGCCTGCAATGGGTGGTGTGCGACCTGGCCATCTCCGCCGCGCAGGCCATCACCGTTCCCATCTACGCGTCCAACACCCCGGACGAGGTCCGCTACATCCTCAACCACTCCGAGGCCTCGTTCGTCTTCGTGGACCATGACGAGAAGACGCCCAAGCAGGCTGGGCGCGCCACTCGCCTGCGGCAGAAGCTCGCCGAGTCTCCCAGCGTGCGCAAGGTCATCCTCTTCGAGGGCTCACCCTCCGGCGACATGGAGCTGACGCTCGAGGCGCTCGTGATCCGGGGGCGCGAGGCGCACGCGGCCCGGCCGGAGTCTTTTGACGAGCGGGCTCGCGCCATGGGCCCGGACGACGTCTGCTGCATCGTCTACACCTCTGGCACCACGGGCGATCCGAAGGGCGTGATGCTCACCCACGGCAACTGGTCCTACGAGGCCCTCGCGGTGAAGCGCATCTCGGTGATGCTACCCTCCGACTCGGTGATGATGTTCCTGCCCATGGCGCACTCCTTCGGGCAGGTGGTGAAGGCCGCGTGGCTGTCCATGGGCTTCCGCATGGTGTTCGCCGAGTCCACGGAGAAGCTGATGGACAACCTGATGGAGACGCACCCCACCGTCCTCCCGGCGGTGCCGCGCGTCTTCGAGAAGGTCTTCAGCAAGGTGGTGGCCGATGGCACCGCCGAGCCGGGAGTGAAGGGACGGCTGGTGCGCTGGGCCTTCGCGCTCTTCGACGAGTACGTGGAGGCGAAGAACCAGGGCCGTGAGCCCCACATGGTGGGCCTGGCGCTGGCGCGGAAGCTGGTGTTCAGCAAGGTGCGCGCGAAGCTCGACGCGAAGCTGGGCGGCAACCTGCGCTTGTTCGTCTCCGGCGGCGCTCCGCTGTCCCGGAAGATCGCGTACTTCTTCGAGCTGCTCGGCTACAGGGTGCTGGAGGGCTACGGCCTCACCGAGACGTCGGCCGCCTCCTTCGTCAACCCGCCCGAGCGGATCAAGCTTGGCACCGTGGGCCCGCCGCTGCCCGGCACCGACGTGCGGATTGCTCAAGACGGGGAGATCCTCATCCGCGGCCCGGGGGTGATGAAGGGCTACTACAAGAACCCCGAGTCCACCGCCGAGGTGCTCGAGCCCGATGGCTGGTTCCACAGCGGCGACATTGGCGAGGTGGACGTGGACGGCTACCTCCGCATCACGGATCGCAAGAAGGACATCATCGTCACGTCCGGCGGGAAGAACATCTCGCCGCAGAACATCGAGAACATGCTGAAGACGCACCCGCTCATCAGCCAGGCCGTGGTCCACGGCGATAAGCGCAAGTACCTGGTGGCGCTCGTCACGGTGAGCGAGGAGCCCGCGCGCAAGCTGCTCACCGAGAAGGGCAAGACCCCCGGCTCCTACGCGGAGCTGGGCCGCCAGCCGGAGCTTCAGGCCGCGGTGCAGGAGATCCTCGACAAGGTGAACGCGGAGCTCCCGTCCTACAGCACGCTCAAGCGCTTCGCGGTGATCGAGTCGGACTTCAGCCAGGAGTCGGGAGAGCTGACGCCGAGCCTCAAGGTGAAGCGCAAGCACGTCAGCCAGAAGTACAAGTCGGTGCTGGACGGCCTCTACGAGAAGGGCGACCTGGCGGATTGAGCCTCGGTACAAACGCCTCGAGCACCGACACCTTTCACGCGCTCCCGGACAGGGGAGGCGGCTCGGGTGCGGTGCTCGGTGAGGCGAGACGAGGAGGACTCAGCTCTGCTGGCTGCCCGTCCGGGCGCCGACGTCCTTCTCGACCGTGGTGCTGCTGGCGAGCGACCCCGGCTGCTTCTTGTCGTCGGCGGCGGACTCCTCGCCTCCGAAGCCACGCTTGAAGTTGCGGATGGCGCTCCCCAACGCGGAGCCAAGCTGCGGCAGGCGCGAGCCCCCGAAGAGGAGCAGCAGCACCCCCATGATCAGCAGAATCTCCGACATCTTCAGACCCATCACACGCACTCCTTGAAAATGGCCAAGGCAGGATAGCCTTGACGTGTACGGGTCGCCAGCACGACGAAGAGGAGATTCAGGCCTGGATGCCCACCGAGGTAGCGAGAGCGATGGGGAGTGTAAGGAAGAGGGTGCTGCCTCCCGCATCCGTCGTCACCCCTACCGAGCCGCCGAGCGCCTCCACCTCTTGCCGGGCGAGGCCCAGGCGCAGCGGATCCTCCAGCTTCTTCTCTCGGAAGGCGCGCTCCTCACGCGCAAAGGTGAGCTCGGCTTCCTCGTCCGACAGGGGCACGCCGTCGCGCCGTACCTCTACCCGGAGGCTGCCGCCCTCCGGTCGTGCCCGCACGCGGAGCTGCTCCCCTGCCTGGGCGCGCAGCAGGTGGTGGCGGATGAAGGCCTCCACGGCGTGCTGCACGCGGCCCCCGTCCACATCCACCTCCGGCAGAGGCCCGTCCGGCAGCTCCAGGCTCAGCGCCACGCTCGCCGTGCCTGCGGCCTCCAGGTTGTGCTCCACGGCGTTGGCGAGCAGGGGCTCGAGCGCTTGCCGCTCCCGTTCGCACGCCAGCATGCCCAGATCCGCTCGGCTCGCGTCGAAGAAATCCTGGGCAAAGGAGAGCGCCTTGTCCGTGTTCCGGAGGATAGTTTCCAACCCGCGTTTCGCCTTCGGTTCGAGCGGAATGCGGCCATTGAGCAGCAGGGCCGCGTAGGAGCGCACGTTGGCCAGGGAGCCCCGCAGATCATGAGAGGCCAGCCCCAGATAACGGACGCGGCGCCGGATGAGCTCCTCGTCCCCCTCCAGCGGCTGCGTCCACACCAGCCGCGCACCGTCCTCCATGGGGCGCTCGCCCGCACGGAGCAACCGCCCTTCATGCTCCCACACGTCCGCACCTGGACGCCGACGAAAGCCCGCTCCCTCCAACAACTCCGCCACCGAGCCCACCACCTCGGGGAGACGTTCCACCCCCAGGTGGGTGCGCAGCCGTCCATCCACTTCCCGCAGATGGCCACGCCGCGAGAGGATGGCGAAGCCGGGCACTTCTTCCTCGGCCGCCCTCCGCTGTTCCCCCTCGTACCTCACGCCTGCCGTTTCCTCGCTCATGGGTTAGGAGAACGGTGGGGTGGCAATGTCGATTTTGCAACGAGACTGCCTCTCTGCCCTACGAGCTGGTTGATTTCTTCCGCACCTTCCCGCGCCTTGAGAGAAAATCGAGGGTGCGCGCAACCTCAGGAGAAAAATCTGTCCTCAGCCAATTTTCAGCACCCAGGTTCCCATGTCGTGCTGGTGGTCGATGACGACCCCGACATTCTTGAGGCGCTCTCTGAGATCCTCGAGGCCGAGGGCTTCGAGATCCGTCGCGCACGCAATGGGAAGGAAGCACTGGAGCGGCTCGAGCCGGATCCACCCCAGCTCATCCTGCTGGACTTGATGATGCCGGTGATGGACGGGTGGGAGTTTGCCCAGCGCATGCGGCAGAAGTCCTCCGTGGCCCGCATCCCCATCATCGTCCTGAGCGCGGACCGCAACGTGGGCAGCAAGGCCACGGACATTGGAGCGGTGGGGCACCTGGCCAAGCCCTTCGAGCTCAACGATCTGCTGGACATGGTCCGCCGCTCGTTGGGTCAGGCTCACGCCAGTACGGGGCGTTGAGCGGCACCTGCTGGCTTGACCTACTGGGCCCCCATCATTACGGTCCGAACCGGCGTTGATTCACCAATCAATCCTCAAAAGGAGAGAGTCATGGCGAGCGCGCAGGACATTCTCGAGCAGGACATTCCGGCCGTGCTGCAGCAGAAGCCGGAGTTGGCCAAGGACATCAACTCGGTCATCCACTTCAACATCACCGGCGACAACGGGGGCACCTGGACGCTGGACTGCACCAAGCCGGCTGGCTGGGTGACGAAGGGCGCCGAGGGCACCCCGAAGATGACCGTCACCGTCAGCAACGATGACTTTGTGAAGATCCGCGCCAAGCAGCTCAATGCCCAGATGGCCGCCATGCAGGGCAAGCTCAAGTTCAAGCCGATGGACATGGCGCTGGCCATGAAGTTGGCCAAGCTGCTCGGCTAGACTCACCGGAGACGCGCCCCCCGGGCGCGGTCCTCCGCGAGCGGCGCGTGCTCCTCCGTGGGGGCCGCGCCGCTTCTTTTTTGTCCTCGCCCCCCTCGCCCCCACCCCCATGAACACGCTGCCCCTGACCGGACTCAAGGTTCTGGATCTCTCCCGTCTGCTGCCAGGTCCCTACGCCACGCTGGTGCTCGCCGATCTGGGCGCCACGGTGGACAAGCTCGAGGACCCGGAGGGCGGTGACTACATCCGCCACATGCCGCCCCTGCGCGACGACGAGAGCGCGCTCTTCTACGGGCTCAACCGGAACAAGCGCTCACTCGTCCTCAACCTCAAGAGCCCCGAGGGGCGCGAGGCCCTGAAGCGGCTGGTGCGCAGCTACGACGTGCTGCTGGAGAGCTTCCGGCCCGGTGTCATGGACAAGCTGGGCGTGGGCTGGAGCGTGCTGCACGAGCAGAACCCGCGGCTCGTCTACTGCGCCATCTCTGGCTACGGGCAGACGGGGCCGGATCGGTTGAAGGCGGGGCATGACCTCAACTACGCGGCGCGTGCGGGTGTGCTCGGCTACGGCGGACAGGCGGACGGTGCGCCAGCCTTCCCTGGGGTGCAGCTGGGCGACATCGGCGGCGGGAGCCTCTTCGCGCTGGTGGGCATCCTCGCGGCGCTCCACGAGCGCGAGCGCACCGGACAGGGCCGCTTCGTGGACGTGTCCATGACGGATGGCGCCATGGCCTTCCTCCACATGCACCTGGCGGCGCGGCTGGTGATGGGTGAGCAGGGCCAGCCCCTGCGCCGCGGCCGGGAGACCCTCAACGGCGGCCAGGCTTGCTACGGGCTGTACCGTACGAGCGATGATCGCTACCTGTCCGTGGGCGCGCTGGAGCCCAAGTTCCTCGCCGGGGTGTGCGAGGTCCTGGGCTGCCCGGAGTTGCTCGCGGATGCGTACGACACGGGCGAGGCCGGCATGCGCGTGAAGGCTGAGTTCACACGCCGCTTTGCCGAGCACCCGCTGGCGTACTGGAAGGAGCGCTTCGCGGGCAGGGACGTGTGCGTCGAGCCGGTCCTCGAGGGTGATGAAGTGCTCGAGGATCCACAGCTCCGCGCACGAGGTCTTTTCGTGGAGTCGGAAGATACCCAACGTGGGCGGAGGGTGACCCACCTCCTCACGCCGCTGCGCCTGGGCGAGACACCGCTGCGCCCTCCACCCACAGTGGGACAGCACTCACGGAAAATTCTCTCCGAGGCTGGCTTCAGCCCAGAAGAAATCGAAAGACTGGTCAACTGAGTTCTGCCAGGAATTGGCGAGCGGATCATTGCGAGAGATACGAGGCGTCAGGATTCCCGGATCTCCCGTAAAGATTGCGGGTCTGCCTTTACCCGCTCGTCACGTAAAGTGAGACATGCGATTTTGGAACGTACAGAGGCGACAGCTCGCATTCACCGCGAGTGCTGTCTGGTCGCCAGCTGGGGGGAATGGCAACCGTGAGAGTGAGAACGTGCCAGGCACACGAAAACGAGTGAAACCCGCCAGGGTCGTAATTCATTGACGTCGGCCTGTTGACACTCACCGACAGCGCAGTGGACCTTTGACGGACAGAGGGAAGGCAACACATGACGGAAAGCGAGATCCAGTCGGGTCTGGGCACCGGTGCCGCCACGCAGGCGGAGCGGGAGTCGGGGGGCGCGGAGGTTGGAGTCGTACAGAGTGTCAGGGATGCGGAGCCCATCGCGGTGGTGGGGCTGGCGTGTCGTTATCCAGGCGCACCCGACGCAGAGGCATTCTGGCGGCTGCTGTGTGAGCGGAAGGATCTGCTCCAGGAGGTCCCGCAGGAACGCTGGGACAATGGCGTCTGGTACGACGCGGATCCTCAGGCGCCGGGCAAGGCGAACACCCGCCATGGCTACTTCCTGGAGCGGGTGAGCGGGTTTGATCCGCTCTTCTTTGGGATCTCCCCGCGCGAGGCCGCGGAGATGGATCCCCAGCAGCGGTTGATGCTGGAGGTGATGTGGGAAGCGCTGGATGACGCGGGCGTGCCGGCCTCGAGCCTGAAGGGCTCGCGCACGGGCGTGTTCATGGGCGCCATCTGGCACGACTACGCGGACCGGCACCTGAGCGAGCGCGCGGCGGTGACGCTGCACAGCGCGACGGGACAGTCCCTCAACATCGTGGCCAACCGGCTGTCGTACGTGCTGGGACTCAAAGGGCCGAGCCTCACGGTTGACACGGCGTGCTCGTCGTCGCTGGTGGCGGTGCACCTGGCCTGTCAGAGCCTGCGCTCGGGTGAGTCGCGGCTGGCGCTGGTGGGCGGCGTGAACCTGATGTTCTCGCCCGAGGCGAACGTGCTGCTGTCCAAGTTCGGCGGGTTGTCGCCGGACGGCCGCAGCAAGGCGTTCGCGGCGGGCGCGGATGGGTTCGGACGAGGGGAGGGCGCGGGGCTGGTGGTGCTCCAGCCGCTGTCGGCCGCGCTCGCCTCGGGAGCGCGCATCTACTGCATCATCCGCGGCAGCGCGGTGAACAACAACGGCACCGGCAACGGGCTCACTGCGCCGAGCGTGCCCGGGCAGGCGGCGCTGCTGCGCGAGGCGTACGCACGCGCGGGTGTGCCCCCCAATCGCGTGCACTACGTGGAGACGCACGGTACGGGAACGGCCCTGGGAGACCCCACCGAGGCAAGTGCCCTGGGCGCCGCGCTCGGCGAGGGACGGGCCATTGATCGGCCGCTGCTGATTGGCTCGGTGAAGGCCAACATCGGGCACCTGGAGGGGGCCGCGGGCATCACCGGCCTCATCAAGGTGGCGCTCTCGCTGTCGCGTCGGCTGGTGCCACCGCACATGATGCACGGCGAGCCCAACCCCCGCATCCCCTTTGGCGAGCTGCGGCTGAGCCTGCCGCAGAAGTTGCTGCCGTGGCCCAGCGAGGACGAGCCCGCGACGGCGGGCGTGAGCGCGTTTGGCTGGGGCGGCACCAACGCCCACGTGGTGCTGGAGGAGTCGCCGGTAGGGCGCGAGGAGCTGCTGCCGCTCGCGGCGGACTCCGAAGCGGAGCTGCTCGCCCAGGCCGCGAAGGCGGAGGAGCTGGTGCAGCACGAGGAGTCGCCGGTGTGCGTGCGCGACCTGTGTCGCACCTGGTCCTTGCACGTGGGGACGGGGGGCCACCGGGCCGCCTTCACCTTCCGCACTCGCGGGGAGCTGGCCACGCTGCTGAAGTCCTTCCGGCAGGGAAAGCGCCGGGCGGGCCTCTTCACGGGAGAGCCCGGCGCTCCGGCCCGGGTGGCCTTTATGTGCGCGCCCCAGGGCTCGCAGTGGCCCGCGATGGGACGCGAGCTGCTGGCCACGGAGCCCGTGTTCCGCGCGCGGGTGGAGGCGCTGGACACCACCTTCATGCCGCTGGCGGGCTGGTCGCTCGTGGAAGCGCTGAGAGATCCGCACTCGCGGGTGCTGTCGGACGAGGACGCCGCCGAGCCGCTGGCGCTCGCGGTGCAGGTGGGGCTGGCGGCGCTGTGGCGCTCCTGGGGCGTGGAGCCCGAGGCGGTGGTGGGCCACGGTGTGGGTGACGTGGCCGCCGCCTGCATTGCCGGTGGGATGGATGCCGCCGACGCGGTGTGGAAGGTGTACCGCGCAAGCCGCCTGCGGCAGTGGGACTCGCTGCGCGACGAGCTGGAGGCGGCTCAGGATGGGCTGTGGGCACGCGAGGGCGGCGTGCGCTGGCTGTCCACCGTGGCGCGCGAGATGGGTGTGGAAGGCCGCACGGGTGATGCACGCTGCCGCACCCTGCGTCAGCCGGTGCGCTTCGCGCAGGCCTCCGAGCGGCTGATCTCCGACGGCATTGATTGCTTCGTGGAGCTCAGCCCCCACCCGGTGCTGTGCCGCCCCGTGGAGCAGTTGCTGCGCAAGGCAGGGAAGACGGGCGTGGTGGTGGGCTCGCTGCGGCGAGACGAGGCGCGCGGCTCCCTGCTGGAGTCGCTCGCGGCGCTGCATGCGCGCGGCGTCCAGGTGCGCTGGGAGGCGCTGCCTCCACCGGAGGTGCCGGTGGCCGAGCTGCCCTCCCCGAATCGGCCGGCAGCGGTACCGGGTCGCACGGAGCTGCTCCCCCTGTCCGCGCAGACGCCCGAGGCGCTCGTGCAGGCCGCACGCTCGCTGCTCGCGCGCCTGGAGGCATCGCCTCTGTCGTTGCACGACGTCTGCTACTCGGCCTCTGTGCACCGCTCTCACCTCAACCACCGGCTGGCGCTGCTGGCCCGCACGCCCACCGAGGCCCGTGACGGTCTGACGGCCTTCCTGAACGGGGAGGTTCGCCCGGGGCTCTCTGTCACCCGCCATGCGGATGGCCGGCACCAGCCCGTGGTGTTCGTCTTCCCCGGCCAGGGCTCGCAGTGGCTGGGCATGGGCCGCCAGCTCATGGCCGAGGAGCCCGTGTTCCGCTCGGCGCTCGAGCAGTGTGATGCGGCGCTGCGCCGCTTCGTGGACTGGTCGTTGATGGAGCTGCTGTCCTCGGACAACGCGGCGTGGATGGAGCGCATTGATCAGGTGCAGCCCGCGCTCTTCTCCCTGCAGGTGGCGCTGGCGCGGCTGTGGCGCGCCTGGGGCGTGGTACCCGACATGGTGGTGGGCCACAGCATGGGCGAGGTGGCGGCGGCGCACGTGGCCGGGGCGTTGGATCTGGTGGACGCGGCTCGCATCATCTGCCGCCGCAGCCTGCTGCTGCGCCGCGTGAGTGGCCAGGGCGGCATGGCGGTGGTGGAGCTGACGATGGATGAGGCGCGCACCGCCATCCGCGGCCTGGAGGACTGGCTCTCCGTGGCGGCCAGCAACAGCCCGCGCTCCACCGTGCTCTCCGGCGAGCCGCACGCGCTCGCCCAGGTGCTGGAGAAGCTGGAGGCGCGCCAGGTCTTCTGCCGCCGGGTGAAGGTAGACGTGGCCTCGCACAGCCCGCAGATGGAGCCGCTGCGCGAGGACCTGCTCCAGGCGCTCGAGGGCCTGGCGCCCCGGCGCGGAGAGGTGCCTCTGTACTCGACAGTGACGGGCGCGGTGTCGGACGGCGCGGACCTGGAGCCGTCCTACTGGGTGCGCAACCTGCGCGAGCCCGTGCTGCTCGCCCCGGTGGTGGAGAAGCTGGCCACCAACGGGCACTCGCTCTTCGTGGAGGTGAGCCCGCACCCGGTGCTGCTGCCCTCTATCGAGCAGACGATCGCCCACCTGCGCATGGAGGGGACGGTGCTGCCGTCCTTGCGCCGCGAGCAGCCCGAGCGTGAGGTGATGCTGGAGACGCTCGGCGGCCTCTACGCCGCGGGTCGCGAGGTGGAGTGGAAGGCGCTGCATCCGGAGAGCGGTCGCCTGGTGCGGCTGCCGGACTATCCCTGGCAGCGCCAGGACTGCTGGTTCCAGCCGGGTGTGGCGAACCCCGAGCCGAAGCAGAGCCAGCCCAAGCAGGGCCACTCACTGCTGGGTCCCGTGCGCCGCTCCTCGCTGCGGCCCGGGGCCTTCTTCTGGGATGTGGAGGTGGGGGTTCGCAACCAGCCCTGGCTGACGGATCACCGGGTGCAGGGCACCATCATCCTTCCCACCACGGGGTACCTGGACTGGGTGCTGACGGCGGTGCAGTCGGCGCTCGGACCCGGGCCGTGGGTGCTCGAGGACGTGCGCATTGACGATGCGCTGGCGGTGCTCGGTGACAGCACGCGCATGGCCGAGCTCCTGGTGGACGTGGGCTCTACAGGCGCCATCTCCTTCAAGGTGTCCAGCTTCATCCCCACGCCGGGCGGCAGTGGCGCGGAGATGTGGACAGTGCATGCCAACGGGCGCGTGCGCGCCTCGGACTCCAACGGGCGTGGCTCGCTGCCGCTCGTCATGGTGGACGAGGTCCAGCGGCGTTGCTCCGAGGTCCGCATCGGCGAGGCGCACTTCCAGGAGATGGAGCTCCGTGGGCTCCAGTACGGCCCCACCTTCCGGGGGGTGAAGGAAGTCTGGCGCAAGGACGGCGAGGCCGTGGGCCGCATCGAGGTTCCCGAGTCGCTCGGGCCCGCGAGCGAGCTGCACCCTGCCGTGCTCGACGCGGCGTTGCAGGTGCTGCTGGAGGCCTTGCCCGCGGGGGATGCCACCTTCGTCCCCGTCCGCCTGCGCCGCTTCGAGGTGCTGCGCCGAGGCACGCCGCAGTGGGCCTTCGCGCGCCTGCCGCCCCAGGAGTCTTGGCGCAAGGACGCTCCCCTAGAAGGGAATGTCATCCTGATGGACTCCCAGGGCGTGCCCCTCGCGGAGGTGGAGGGCCTGGAGCTGTCCGCGCTGCCGACACGTTACGGCCGCGCCCGCTCGGAGCAGGATCGCTCGCTCTTCGAGCTTGCCTGGCGCCGGGTGGGGCTCCCCGCGGTGTTCGAGCCCGGTTCGGACGAGGCGCCCTGGCTCATCTTCCAGGACGCGTCTGGCGTGGGCGGCGCGCTCGCGGAGATGCTGGAGTCCTGGGGCGGCTCGTGCATCCGGGTGGAGGCGGGAACGGGCCTGCGGCGGCTCGGTGCGCGCCACTACACGGTGACTCCCGGCGTGCGCGAGGAGCTGCACACGGTGTTGCAGCAGTGCTTCCCTCAAGGGACGCCCTGCGCGGGGGTGGCGTTCCTGTGGGGGTTGGATTTGCCGATGCCGGACGTGCCGGGAGAGCAGGCGCTCGACGAGGTGGTGCGCGTCTGCGGCGGCGCGCTGCGCGTCGTCCAAGAGGTGGTGCGGCTCGGGTGGAGGGATCCGCCGCGCCTGTGGCTGGTGACGCGAGGCGCCTATCCAGTGCAGGGTGCGCCCGCGACGGGTGCGCTGCAGGCCGCGCTCTGGGGACTCGGGCGGGCGGTGGGACACGAGCACCCGGAGCTGCGGTGCACGTGCGTGGACCTGGATCCCTCGTCGGCGCTGGTGGACGTGGAGGCGCTGGGTCGTGAGCTGGCCGCACGGGCGGAAGACGAGCAGGTGGCGCTGCGCGCGGGGGCTCGCTTCGCGGCGCGGCTCGTCCGGCGCACAGGCGCGAAGGAGATGCTGACGGAGCCGCTGCTGCCCGCGGCGGGACGCGCCTTCCAGGTGGAGACGCCCCCGGCGGGCTCCTTTGGCGGCGTGGTGGTGCGCATGGCCGAGCGGCGCCGGCCTGGTCCAGGTGAGGTGGAGATCGCAGTCGAGGCCTCGGCCCTCAACTTCATCGACGTGATGAAGACCATGGGCCTCTACGTGATGAAGAACACGGGCAAGGCCCCCGGTGTGCCGCTGGAGGGCCTGCCGCTCGGGCTGGACTGCGCCGGCCGGGTGCTGGCCGTGGGCGAGGGCGTGACGGACCTGGCCGTGGGAGACGAGGTGGTGGCCTTCGCGCCGTCCGCCATGGCCTCCCACGTCGTCACGGATGCCCGCTTCGCCGTGCGCCGGCCCCCGGGCATGAGCGCGGTGGAGGCGAGCTCCATCCCCAGTGTCTTCATGACGGCCTGGTACGCGTTGAACCACCTGGCCCGGTTGCAGCGGGGGGAGCGCATCCTCATCCACTCCGCCGCGGGCGGGCTCGGGCTCGCGGCGGTGCAGATCGCCCAACTGCTGGGGGCGGAGGTGCTCGCCACGGCCGGTACGCCCGAGAAGCGCGAGCTGCTGCGCTCGCTGGGCATCAAGCACGTGATGGACTCGCGCACGCTCGCCTTCGCGGATGAGATCATGCGCGTGACGAGCGGCGAGGGCGTGGACGTGGTGCTCAACTCCCTCTCCGGCGATGCCATCACCCGGAGCATGGAGGTGCTGGCGCCGGATGGACGCTTCCTGGAGGTGGGCAACCGCGACATTCACGACGGCCGGGCGCTGGATCTCTCCCAGTTCCGCCGCCGCCTCATCTACGCGGCCATCGACCTGGTGGGACTGAGGGAGCAACGGCCGGCGCTGTGCTCGCGGCTGCTGCGCGAGGTGGTGGAGCAGATGGCCTCGGGCGCGCTCATGCCCGTGCGCCACCGCGTCTTCCCCGTGTCGCAGGTGTCCGAGGCCTTCCGCGAGATGGCGCAGGGACAGCACGTGGGCAAGCTGGTCGTCACCCTGGAGGATCCGGAGCTGCGCGTTGTGCCACCGCGTCCGGGCTTCCGGGTGCGCGCGGACGCGACGTACCTCATCACCGGAGGACTCGGTGGCCTGGGATTGGAGGCGGCTCGCTGGTTGGTGGGGCATGGCGCGCGCAACCTGCTGTTGCTGGGCCGCAACGCCTCACCCACGGCCGTTCTTCCCGAGGTGGAGCAACTGCGCGCCGCGGGTGCTCGTGTGGAGGTGATGCGGGCGGACGTGGCGGACGTGCGGCGCTTGGAGGATGTGGTGGCGCTCACGCACGGGGACATGCCGCAGCTGAGGGGCGTGCTGCACTGCGCGGGTGTGCTCGATGACGGCATCCTGGAGCAGCAGGAGCCGGCACGGTTCCGCACGGTGATGTCGCCGAAGATCCAGGGCGCGTGGAACCTGCACATGCTCACCCGGGAGGAGTCGCTGGACTTCTTCGTCCTCTACTCGTCCATGTGTGGGCTGCTCGGGCTGCCAGGCCAGGGCAACTACGCGGCGGCGAATGCGGCCATGGACGCGCTGGCCCACTACCGGCGCCAACAGGGGCTGCCAGCACTGAGCGTGAACTGGGGTCCCTTCTCCGAGGTGGGCCTGGCTGCCGCCAGCTCCAACCGAGGCGAGCGGCTGGCGTACCGTGGCATGGCGAGCTTCGCCCCGCAGCATGGCCTGGTGATGCTCGAGCGCTTGCTGACCGAGGGCGCAGTGCACGTGGGCGTGGTGGCTCTCGATGTGCGTCAGTGGCTCGAGTTCTTCCCGAGCGCCGCGTCGCTGCGCATCTGGGAGGAGTTGGCCTCGGAGCGCAGCGAGGGGCAGCGAGGTCGATCCGACCTGTTGCTGGAGCTGCGCCGAGCTGCCGCAGGCAAGCGGGCAGGCATGTTGGAGGGCTACCTGAGGGATCGGCTCGCCCAGGTGCTGCGGATCGATCCGTCCCGAGTGGGGCGGCACGAGCCGTTCCGTGGGCTCGGGCTGGACTCGCTGATGAGCCTGGAGCTGCGCAACCGCATCGAGGCCGCACTGGAGTTGAAGCTGTCCGTGACGCTGCTGTGGGCGCACTCCACCCTGGCGGCATTGGCGACGTACTTGTTGGATCAGATGGGGCTCGCGCCCAAACACGAGGCGGCGGCTCCCGCTCCGGCGGAGCAGCCCCTGCTGGTGGCCAAACCCTCTGTTCCGGAGTCCGATTCTCACCAGCCCACAGATCTGCCCGAAGGGAAGTTGCTCGAGATGGTGGATGACGTGCTGGCGGCCTGGGAGGACGCCTAAGTGACCGAGGACGTGAAGGACGAGCTCAAGCAGCGCCTGGCGCGTGCGGTCATGGCGATGCAGAAGATGCAGGCCCGCATCGACTCACTCGAGCGGGCCCGCACCGAGCCGATCGCCATCATCGGCATGGGCTGCCGTTTCCCGGGCGGCGCGGATACTCCCGAGGCGTACTGGGAGTTGTTGGCGTCCGGCCGGGAAGTCATCCGCCGCGAGCCCTCCTCCCGCCGTGTCGGGCCGGACACGGGTGCGCCTCGCTGGGCTGGCTACCTGGAGGATGTGAGCGGCTTCGACGCGGAGTTCTTCGGCATCTCTCCGCGCGAGGCCGCCAGCATGGATCCGCGCCAGCGCCTGCTGCTGGAAGTGGCCTGGGAGGCGCTGGAGCACGCGGGGCAGGATCCAGAGCGTCTGGTGGACACGTCCACGGGCGTCTTCGTGGGCCTCACCGGTGACGACTACGCGAAGCTGCTGCCGTCCGAGCCGGAGCTCATCGACGCGTACTTCGGCACGGGCAACGGTCACTGCTTTCCGCCTGGGCGCGTCTCGTACACGCTCGGGTTGCAGGGGCCGAGCCTCGCGGTGGACACGGCGTGCTCATCCTCGCTGGTGGCGCTGCACCTGGCTTGCCAGAGCCTGCGCAATGGCGAGTGCAGCGTGGCGCTCGCGGGCGGCGTGAACCTGGTGTTGGATCCGTCCGTCACCGAGACGCTGGTGCGCATGCAGGCGCTCTCCCCGAACGGACGGTGCAGCGCCTTCGACGCGCGGGCCAACGGCTTCGTGCGAGGCGAGGGCTGTGGCCTCGTGGTGCTCAAGCGGCTGTCGGACGCGCGGGCGCAGGGGGACTCCATCCTCGCGGTCATCCGAGGCTCGGCTGTGAACCAGGATGGGCGCTCGCAGGGACTCACCGCGCCCAACATGCTCGCGCAGCAGGCCCTGCTGCGGCAGGCGCTGACGAACGCGAAGGTGGAGCCCTCCGCCCTTGGCTACGTGGAGGCGCACGGCACCGGCACGCCGCTCGGAGACCCCATCGAGGTCGAGGCCCTCACCGAGGTGCTCGGCAGGCCGAGGCCGGACGGCTCGCGGTGCGCGCTCGGCTCGGTGAAGACCAACATGGGCCACCTGGAAGCGGCGGCGGGCATCGCCGGACTCATGAAGGTGGTGCTCGCGCTTCAGCACGAGGCCATTCCCAAGCACCTGAACTTCAGCCGGCTCAACCCGCGCATCCGGCTGGAGGGCACGCCGTTCTTCATCCCCACGGAGCTGCTGCCGTGGAAGCGCTCGGCGGCGCCCCGGTTGGCGGGGGTGAGTGCGTTTGGCATGAGCGGGACGAACGCGCACGTCATCCTGGAGGAGGCGCCTCTTCCGGCCACGCCCGCGAGCACGCCCGCTCCACGCCCCGCACACCTGCTGACGCTCTCGGCCCGAAATGAGGAGGCGCTGCTGGTCATGGCGCGCCGCCAGGCCGAGTACCTCACCGCGCACCCGGAGTTGGATGCGGCGGACGTGTGCTTCACCACCAACACCTCTCGCACGCGCATGCCGCACCGGCTGACCGTGGTGGGAGGCTCCACGCAGGCGCTGGCGACGAGCCTATCGGCGTTTGCCTCGGGGACGAGGCTGGAGCAGGTGTCCTCCGGCAAGGCCGGACACACTCCGCCGAAGGTGGCCTTCCTCTTCACGGGCCAGGGCGCGCAGTTCGCCGGCATGGGACGGCGGCTCTACGAGACGTCCGAGGTGTTTCGCGACGCGCTGGAGCGTTGTGCCGCGAGGCTGAAGCCGCGGATGGATCTGCTGTCGGTGCTGTACCCGAAGGACGGAGCGCCATCGCTCATTGACCAGACGGCGTACAGCCAGCCCGCGTTGTTTGCCCTGGAGTACGCGCTGGCGGAGCTGTGGCGCTCGTGGGGCGTGGTGCCGGACGCGGTGATGGGCCACAGCGTGGGTGAGTTCGCTGCCGCGTGTGTGGCCGGCATCCTCTCGATGGAGGACGCGCTGGACCTCATCGCCGAGCGCGGACGGCTCATGCAGGCGCTGCCCTCGGGGGGCGTCATGGCCACGGTGTTCGCCACCGAGGCACAGGTGGCGCCGTTGCTCGCACCGTACCGGGACCGCGCGTCCATCGCCGCGTACAACGCGCCGGGCCAGCTCACCTTGTCCGGAGCCGCGGAGGCCGTGGAGCGCATCACCTCGGCGCTGGAGGCCCAGGGGCTCGCAACGCGCAAGCTCAATGTCTCGCATGCCTTCCACTCGCCGCTGCTGGAGCCGATGCTCGAGGCCCTGGAGGCCAAGGCGGCGCGGATGGTGCGCGCGCCCGGGCAGTTGCCGCTCATCTCCAACGTGACGGGCCGGCCCGTGGGGCCGAATGAGCTGGGTGCTCCGGGCTACTGGCGCCGCCATGCGCGCGAGCCCGTGCGCTTCCAGGCGGGCATGGAGTCCCTGCGCTCGCTGGGCATCGACACCTTCGTGGAGGTGGGGCCGCACACCACGCTGCTCGGGCTCGCGAAGTCGTGCCTGGGAGAGGGGCCCGAGTGGCTCTCCTCGCTGCGCAAGGGCAAGGATGATTCGGAGCAGTTGCTGAGCGCCCTCGGACGCCTGTTCATCCGGGGCTTCGCGCTGGACTGGCGCAAGGTGGACCCCGAGCCCGCACGTCGCAAGGTGGTGCTGCCTCGCTACCCGTGGCAGCGCCAGCGGTACTGGGCTCTCCGGGAGTCGTCTTCCACTTCCACGGGGAAGCCCGCTCAGGCTCCGCGGGTCGAGGACTCCCCGCCAGGAACAGGAGGACCCGGGGGCGAGCTGTACGGGCTGGAGTGGCAGCCCGCGGCGCGCACGGAGTCCTCTTCGACATCGGCCCGTGGCACCTGGCTGTTGTTGTGCGATCGCAGCGGGGTGGGCGAGCAGCTCGCTGCGCGCATCGAGGCGCAGGGAATGGCTTGCGTGAAGGTGTCCTCGGGAGACACCGCCACCCTCGAGCGGGTGTGGCGCGAGCGCTTCTCCGCGAGCGCACCGTGCGCGGGCGTGGTGTACCTGTGGGGCCTGGACGTGACCGGCATGGAGGGCGCGGGCATCCGCGAGGCCTGTGAGGGAGTGGCCTCCGTGCTGCGCGTGGTGGAGGGCTCGCCGCAGCCGGGCGGACGGTTGTGGATGGTCACCCGGAGTGCCCAGGGCGCGGGCAGGGCCAAAGTGGAGCCTGCCCAGGCGCCGCTCTGGGGACTCGGGCGGACCGTGGCGTTGGAGAGCCCGGGGCACTGGGGTGGGTTGATTGACCTCGGTCCCGAGGATGGCGCGGAGCAACTCTGGGCGGAGCTGCACTCGGCGGGGCGCGAGGACCAGGTCGCCCTGCGAGGCGGCCAGCGCTATGTGGCGCGGCTCGTGGAGCGCGCGGCCGCGGAGTCCCGGCCCGTCCCGGTGGATGCGAAGGCCACGTACCTCATCACGGGAGGCCAGGGGGCGCTTGGGCTCGAGGTGGCGCGCTGGCTGGTGCGTCGGGGCGCGAGGTACCTGGTCCTCACCGCGCGAAGCGCCTTCCCCGATCGTTCGCAGTGGGACTTGCTGCGGGCCCAGGGCGGTGCGCAGGCCGAGCGGATCTCCGCGGTGCGCGAGCTCGAGGCGGCGGGTGCCGAGGTGCTGCTGGCCCAGGCGGATGTGAGCCGACGCGATGCAATGGCGGCGCTGCTCGAGCGGGTGCGGGCGATGATGCCTCCGGTGCGCGGCATCGTTCACGCGGCGGTGGTGTCCTCGACCGCGCGGGTACGGGAGTTGGATGCGGCGACGCTTGAGCGCGTCCTGGCCCCGAAGGTGGACGGCGCGTGGAACCTCCACGAGCTGACGCGGGAAGACCCGCTGGACTTCTTCATCCTCTTCTCATCCATCTCCTCGGTGTGGGGCTCGGCGGGCGTGGGTCACTACGCCGCGGCCAATGCCTTCCTGGATGCGCTCGCGGCACACCGGCACGCCCTGGGCCTGCCGGCGTCGAGCATCAACTGGGGACTCTGGCGCGGCGAGGGCGCGGCCACTGCCGAGGAGAAGCGCTGGCTGGACAGCGTGGGCGTGGACGGGCTCGATCGAGAGTCCGCGCTGGCGTGGATGGAGCGGCTCGTGGGGGCTCGCGTGCCCCAGGCCGTAGTGGCCAGTGTTCGCTGGGAGCGCTTCCGGCCCATCTTCGAGGCCCGTGGCGCGAGGCCCCTGCTGGAGCGGATTCGCACGGAGACGGCAGCGCAACCCCAGGAGACTCCGGAGGCGAAGGCTTCCACTCCGGCACCGTGGCGCGAGGCGACCACTCCCTCCGCTCGGCGCGAGGCGTTGCGGAGCCTGGTACAGGAGACGGTGTCTCGCATCCTCGGCCTGGGGCCCGAGCAGACGCTCGACGCCGAGCGTGGCTTCCAGGAGATGGGGTTGGACTCCATCATGGCGGTGGAGGTGAAGGTCCGCCTGGAGGCGTCGCTGGGGCTGCCGCTGCCGGCGACCCTGGCGTTCAACTTCCCGAGCGTGCGGTCCCTGACGGAGCATCTCGTCTCGTTGGTCGAGGCGGAGGCGCCGCTCGCTACCGCACCCGAGGCTTCGAGAGAGGCCCGGACGGACGAGCCCATCGCCATCGTCGGCATGGCCTGTCGGCTGCCCGGCGGAGCGGACACGCCCGAGGCGTTCTGGAGTCTGCTGCGCGAGGGGCGGGACGCCATCTCGGAGATTCCCGCGGATCGCTGGGACGTGGATGCCTGGTACGACGCGGATCCCGAGGTGCCGGGGAAGATGTACGTGCGCGCCGGAGGGTTCCTCCGCGAGGTG
Source organism: Archangium minus (assembly GCF_044360475.1). Lineage (NCBI taxonomy): Bacteria > Pseudomonadati > Myxococcota > Myxococcia > Myxococcales > Archangiaceae > Archangium > Archangium minus. Next base: position 8,591,948 of record NZ_CP043494.1, on the reverse strand, counting down.
GACCAGTTCGATCCCCGGTTCTTCGGCATCTCGCCGCGTGAAGCGGAGAGCATGGATCCGCAGCAGCGGCTGGTGCTGGAGGTGGCCTGGGAGGCGTTGGAGCGCGCGGGCCAGGACGTGGCCGCACTGCGCAACACCCGCACGGGCGTCTTCGTGGGTATCACCACGGCGGACTACGCGCGAGTCATCCTGCAGGGACGCCCGGAAGAGGTGGATGCGTGGTTTGCGTCGGGGACCTCGCTGAACGTGGTGGCGGGACGCCTCTCGTACACACTCGGCCTGCAGGGTCCGAGCATGGCGGTGGACACGGCGTGCTCGTCATCGCTGACGGCGTTGCACCTGGCCTGCCAGAGCCTGCGCTCCGGTGAGTCGACGATGGCGCTGGCGGCGGGGGTGAACCTCATCCTGTCGCCCGAGCCGATGATGGCGGTCTCCAAGGCGCGGATGCTCGCGCCGGATGGGCGGTGCAAGACGTTCGACGCGTCGGCGAATGGCTTCGCGCGTGCCGAGGGCTGTGGCGTGCTGGTGCTCAAGCGGCTGTCGGAGGCCCAGGCGAATGGGGACGACATCCTCGCGGTCATCCGTGGCACGGCGGTGAACCAGGACGGGCCGAGCAGCGGGCTCACGGTGCCGAACGGACTGGCGCAGCAGGCCGTCATCCAGCAGGCGCTGGGGCGCGCGGGAGTCTCGCCCGCCGAGGTGAGCTACCTGGAGGCACACGGCACGGGAACGTCGCTGGGAGACCCCATCGAGGCGGAAGCGATGTGGTCGGTGCTGAAGGAGGGGCGCAAGGGCGGGGAGTCGCTGTGGATGGGCTCGGTGAAGACAAACATCGGCCACCTGGAGTCCGCGGCGGGCGTGGCGGGCGTGATGAAGGTGGTGCTGGCGATGCGCCACAAGCAGCTGCCAGCGCACCTGCACCTGAAGAAACCCAACCCGCACATCGACTGGAAGGGGATGGGCGTGAAGGTACCGGCGGAGTTGACGGCGTGGGAGCCAACGCAGGGCCGGCGCGTCGCGGGAGTGAGCTCCTTCGGGTTCAGCGGGACGAATGCGCACGTGGTGCTGGAGGAGGCACCGCCAGCTCCCGCGCGGACGCAAGAGGTCGAGCGACCGGCGCACGTGCTGGTGCTGTCTGCGAAGAGCCCGGAGGCACTGCGCGCCCAGGCAGGCCGCTACGCGCGGGCGCTGGAGGAGGGGAGCGCGGAGCTGGGAGACATGTGCTTTACGGCCGCGGCGGGACGAGCCCACTTCGAGCATCGGCTGGCGGTGGTGGGTGGCAACGCGCAACAGGTCCGGGAGCAGCTGTCGGCGGCGGAAGCAGGTCGAGAGGTAGAGGGCGTGCTGTCGGGGCGGACGCAAGGCGAGACGCCGAAGGTGGCCTTTGTCTTCGGCGATGAAGCGGGCCTGGGCAGGGAGCTGTACGAGACGCAGCCCAGCTTCCGTGAAGCGCTGGAGAAGTGCGGGGAAGCACTGAAGGGAGTGCTGGAGAAGCCGCTGGTGCAGGTGCTGTACGGCGCCGAGTCCGCACTGTTGAAGGAAGAGGCCTACGGCAGGGCCGCGGTGTTCGCGGTGGAGTGGGCTCTGGCACAGCTGTGGCGGGCGTGGGGCGTGGTGCCCCAGTCGGTCGTGGGGCGGGGCGTGGGCGAGTATGTGGCGGCGGTGGACTCGGGAGTCTTCGGCCTGGAGGAGGGGCTGAGACTCGCGGTGCGCAAGGTGCCGCTGGTGCGCACGGAGACGGGCAAGTCCGGGAGCGCCGAGGCCCTTCCCGTGCACCTGGGCGAAGCCACATGGCCGGAGCTGCTGAAGACGCTGGGGACGCTGTACGTGAAGGGCGTGGAGGTGAATTGGGCCGCCTTCGATGCCCCCTATCAGCGTCGCCGAATCACTCTGCCCACCTATCCCTTCCAGCGTCAGCGCTACTGGTGGCGCGGCGCCTCTCCTCGCTCGGGGCTCACGCCTCGGAACGAGCAGGTGCTCACGCCTCACTTCGGACGGCGGTTGCGCTCTTCCGCGCTCGATGCGCTCGTGTACGAGACGACCTACGGGCCGTCCCGGCCAGCGCATCTCAACGATCATCGCCTGTTCGGAACGCTCGTCGCGGCGGGGTCCTCGCACGTGTCACTGGTCCTCTCGGTCATCGAGGACGCGTACGGCTCACCCGCGTGCACGCTGGAGAACCTGGCCTTCCCCCAGGCGCTGGTGCTCGCGGATGACGAGGAGCGCACGCTGCAAGTCATCCTCACGCCCCAGGAGCAGGGCAGCGCGTTCGAGGTGAAGTCGCTCGGCGACACGGACGGCGCGGAGACGTGGGTGTTGCACGCCAGCGGTGGCGTGCGCGTCGGCCAGTCAGCGCAGCCGGCGCCGTGGGCGTCGCGCGAGGAGCTCCAGGCTCGCTGCCAGGAACGCCGCTCGGGGGACGAGCTCTATCGGGCCATGCGTGAGCAGGGCTACACGCTGGGCTCGGGCTACCAGTGGATCAGCTCGGTCGCTCGCGGTGGGAATGAGCTCCTCGGAGAGATGCGGCTGCCCCCGCTGCCGGACAAGCTGGAGGACTACCCGCTCTACCCAGGCTTCGTGGACTCGTGCTTCCAGGTGCTCGCGAGCTGGACATTGGATCTCCAGGCGGAGCAGGCGGACTCACTGCTCATCCCCTTCAGCGTCGCGCGCTTCACCGTCTACCGACGGCCGCGAGGGACGGTGTGGTGCCATGCCCGCATCGAAGGGGGCGGGAAGGCCGAGGCGGGTGAGCCCATCGGGGGTGACCTGCGCATCTTCGACGAGCAAGGACTGGTGGCGGAGGTGCTCGGCTTCCGAGGGCGGATGGCGAGCCGGGAAGCAGTGCGCCGGGGTACGCATGCGCGGAGGGAGGAGGCGCGCTACGAGGTCCTCTGGCGACCCGAGCCCGAGTCACGGCCTGTCTCAATCCCCGAGGTGGACAAGACGAAGTCCTGGGTGCTGCTCCTGGACGCACAGGGCGTGGGCGAGCGGCTCGGGCGCATGCTGGAGGCGCACGGCGCGCCCGTGGTTCGCGTCCGCCCGGAGGAGGTCTCGCGCGTGTCGAGTGAGACCTTCGGGTCGAGCGACTGCGCGGGGGTGGTGTACCTGTCGGGCCTTGATCACACCCTCGCGGAGGACGCGCCTGCGGAGTTGGTGCAGCGGGCCGCACTGGATGCGAGCGGAGGTGCCCTGCAGCTTGTGAAGGCGTTGGCAGGCCGGAACGAGGCACCCCCGGTGTGGTTCGTCACCCGTGGCGCGCAAGCCGTGAAGGAGACGCGCCCGGCGCTCGCGCTGGCACAGGCTCCGTTGTGGGGGCTCGGCCGGGTGATCGATCTGGAGCGCTCCGAGCTGAGCTGCACCCGTGTGGACCTGGATCCCGAGGACCTTGAGGGCAGCCTCCAGCTCCTGCTCGCCGAGCTGAGTGGCGGCGGGCGTGCTCCCGAGCGGGAAGTGGCCTTCCGCGGAGGCATGCGCCTGCACCCGCTGTTGCGCGAGGACAAGGGCTCGCGCGGTGGCACCCTCACGCTCCGCGCGGACGCCACCTACCTCATCACGGGAGGGCTCGGAGGGCTGGGCCTGGAAGTCGCGCGGTGGATGGTGGAGCAGGGCGCGCGTCACCTGGCGTTGGTGGGGCGCCGTGCGCCATCGGCCTCGGCGTCCGAGGCGGTGCGTGCGCTCGAGAAGGCGGGAGCCCACGTCACCCTTGCCTCTGTGGATGTCTCGCGCGAGGCGGAGGTGGCGCAACTCCTCCAGCAGCTCGACGCGGACGCTCCGCCGCTGCGTGGCATCGTCCATGCCGCGGGTGTGCTCGATGACGGGGCGCTCGCGCAGCAGGACCTGAAGCGCTTCGCGCGGGTGATGGCACCGAAGGTGGCGGGAGCGTGGAACCTGCACCGGCTCACCCTGGACCGGCCACTGGACTTCTTCGTCCTCTTCTCCTCGGCCTCCGCGACGCTCGGCTCGGCGGGACAGGGTAACTACGCCGCGGCGAATGCCTTCCTGGATGCGCTCGCGCACGAGCGGCGTGCCCGCGGGTTGGTGGCGCAGTCGCTCGACTGGGGACCGTGGGCGGAGACCGGCATGGTGGGCGCGTCGGATGGGCATGTGGCGCGTGCACTGGAGCGCCGGGGCATCCGGCCGCTTCCGACGCGGCAGGCCCTCGCGCTGTTGGGCGAGGCGCTCGCGAGCAATCGGCCCCAGGTGGCCCTCATGTCTGTGCAATGGCCGGTGTACCTGGAGGCGCTTGGCGCCCTGGGGCGCTCGTCCTTCTTCGAGGCACTGGCTCCGACGCGGAGCGCTGCTCCCCGAGGGGCCGTGGAGCCCTCGCAGCCGCGCTACCCACTCGCAGAACGGCTGCGAGAGGCACTGCCCCACGAGCGCCATCGCGTGCTGGCACGGAGTCTCCAGGAGGAGATCGCGCGAATCCTCCGACTGGACGCCACGGGACTCGACTGGCGGCAGGGGTTCGCCGAGCTCGGCATGGACTCGCTGATGGCCATTGAGCTGCGCAATGTGCTGCAGAAGGGGCTCGGGGTGTCCGTTCCGGCGACGGTGGCACTGGACTACCCGACCATCGACTTCTTGGTGCAACACCTGTTGAGCGAGGTGCTGAAGCTCGATGTCGAGGAGGCACCGCGCTCGCCCGTAGCGCTGTCTGTCCCGGTGCCAGCGCCTAGGGATGAGCGAGAGATGGAGCTCGACGCCCTGTCCGACGCCGAGCTGGCGCGGCTGGTAGCCGAGGATCTCGCCAGGGATTCGTGAAGGAGCGGAGATGTCCGAGGAGATCAACTATCGCCAGCTGCTGCAGCAGCAGCTGGTGAAGATCCGCAAGCTGGAGACTCGGTTGGAGCAGGCGGAGGCCGCCCGTCGGGAGCCGATCGCCATCGTCGGCATGGCCTGCCGTCTGCCGGGAGGCGTGGAGAGCCCGGAGGACTTCTGGGACCTGCAGGTGAAGGGGGTGGATGCGACCGGTGAAGTCCCGCCGGACCGCTGGGACGCCGAGGCCCTGTACGATCCGGATCCCCAGGCTCCGGGGAAGATCCGCACTCGGCGCGGAGGCTTCCTGAAGGACGTGGACCGGTTCGATGCCCGGTTCTTCGGCATCTCGCCACGAGAAGCGGAGAGCATGGATCCGCAGCAGCGGCTGGTGCTCGAGGTGGCCTGGGAGGCGCTGGAGCGGGCGGGGTATGCGGTGGTGCGCTCCAGGCGCGATCGCGTGGGCGTCTTCGTAGGGGTGATGAACAATGACTATGGGCAGCTCGCGCTGAACGCAGAGGGCCTGGCTGGCATTGACCCTTACTTCATCGGCGCGAGAGCGAACTGCGCCATCTCCGGACGACTGTCGTACCTGTTTGGCTTTCAGGGGCCGAGTGTGGTGCTGGACTCGGCGTGCGCGTCGTCCCTGGTGGCGGTGCACCTGGCCAGCCAGAGTCTGAGGAATGGCGAGTGCTCGATGGCCCTGGCGGCGGGGGTGAACCTCATCCTCTCCCCAGAGGCGAGTGTCTATCTCTCCTGCAGCGGAGCGCTCTCTCCGGATGGCAGGTGCAAGTCCTTCGATGCCTCCGCGGATGGCTATGGCCGCGCCGAGGCCTGTGGCGTGCTGGTGCTTGAGCGGCTGTCGGATGCGCGGGCGCGGGGGGCCAACATCCTCGCGGTCATCCGGGGCTCGGCGGTGGGGCATGACGGTCCGAGCAGCTCATTCACAGTACCCAATGGGGTGGCGCAGCAAGCCGTCATCCGTCAGGCCTTGCAGAACGCGGGCGTGTCACCCGCCGAGGTGAGCTACCTGGAGGCGCACGGCACGGGGACGGCGATGGGAGACCCCATCGAGGCCGAGGCGATGTGGTCCGTGTTGAAGGAGGGGCGCAAGGGCGGGGAGTCGCTCTGGATGGGGTCGGTCAAAACAAACATCGGCTATCCCGAGGCGGCCTCGGGCGTTGTGGGGATGATGAAGGTGGTGCTGGCGATGCGCCACAAGCAACTGCCGGCGCACCTGCACCTCAAGAAGCCCAACCCGCACATCGACTGGAAGGGAATGGGCGTGAGGGTGCCGGTGGAGCAGACGGCGTGGGAGCCGACGCAGGGCCGACGCATCGCGGGGGTGACGTCCTACGGGCGGACGGGAACGCTGGCGCACGTGGTGATGGAGGAAGCACCACCCCCGGCGGAAGTGAAGCGGGACAAGGAGCGGTCCGAGCACGTGCTGGTGCTCTCGGCCCGGAGCGAAGAGGCGCTGCGAGCCCAGGCGGGCCGCTACGCCCGGTTCCTGGCAACGAATGATGCGGAAGCGGGAGACGTGTGCTTCACGGCCGCGGCGGGACGCGCCCACTTCGAGCACCGGCTGGCGGTGGTGGGCGGCGGCACGCAACAGCTACGCGAGAGACTCCTGACGGCGGAAGCGGGACGCGAGGGCGAGGGGCTGTGGCTGGGACGTGCGGGAAGCTCGTCGCCAACGGTGGCCTTTGTCTTCGGCGGGGAAGGGGAGCGGGCCACGGACTCTGGCAGGGCACTGTACGAGACGCAGCCGGTCTTCCGAGAAGCGCTGGAGCAGTGCGGGGAAGCACTGAAGGGCGTGCTGGAGAAGCCGCTGGTGCAGGTGCTGTACGGCGCCGAGTCCGCGCTGTTGAAGGAAGAGGCCTACGGCAGGGTTGCGGTGTTCGCGGTGGAGTGGGCACTGGCCCGGCTATGGCGGGCATGGGGCGTGGTGCCCCGGTCGGTGGTGGGGCAGGGCGTAGGCGAGTACGTCGCAGCGGTGGACTTGGGAGTCCTGAGCTTGGAGGAGGGGCTGCGGTTGGCGGTGCGCAAGCTGCCGCTGGTGGGCACGAGGTCGGGACTCGGCGAGGGCGACGAGGTCATCCCCATCCAGCCGAGCGAGGCGGACTGGACGCGGCTGACGAAGACGCTGGGGACGCTGTACGTGAAGGGCGTGGAGGTGGACTGGGCCGCTTTGGATGCGCCCTCTCCGCGGCGAAGGGTGCTCCTGCCCACCTATCCCTTCCAGCGCCAGCGCTACTGGCTCTCGCGGCGAGCCGAGCCGCGCCCCTGAGGCGCTCGTTCCTCCGCCTGCTCGTGCGCCCTCCAGGCCTTCGACCTGGAGCCCATCCCCCCCATCACAAACGTCGTCTGGTCCGTCCTTCCGTGAGGCCCTGATGAGGGACCACGGGAGGCCGGACGATGAGCTACGGGGACCATGTCGGAATTCGCTTTCGCGATGTGCTGTCGGGTGAGGTGACGAGCCCTGGGGAGTCCCGACGTCAACGCTTCGGGCTCGACCTCTCGGTCGAGATTCCGAGCCTCCGCAAATTCATCGAGTCAGACGTCCACCAGGGACAGGTGCGCAGTGGGGCCATCGAGTGGGAGGACGGTGGCCGTCCGGCGCGGTTCACGGTCCAGCGCGGCACCTTGACCCTGTTCCGAAGCGAGCCCACCAACCGGCGGCGCAAGCACTTCGACGTGGATGTCGAGTTCCAGGGTCCAGCGGATCGCGACGTGCTGCTCCACGGCGAGAAGGATCTCTTCGACGACGGTCACCTGGACGTCATCGACGCGGCCAAGGATATGGCCACGCTGCGCACCGTTGTGCTCACGGATGAGGCGAGCCACCGGGTGCTCGCGCGGGGCCGAGCCGCAGCCAACCTCACGGACACCCTGTTGCAGTTCCAGGGGCTGAGCGTGGTGAACGCCACGAGCCCCGATGAGCGGCGGGCGGCCCAGCGCGCCTTCATCGGCTTCATGAACCGCGAGCTGGCGGAGGTGTACTCGAGCCTTCCGTTCGTCGCCGCGGAGGGCGAGTTCCTAAGCTGGCCCGAGCAGGTGGCGCTCCTGTTGCTGGCGGACGTGATGCTCCCAGAGCAGCGAGTCATCCCCCCCATCGAAATCGTACGCACCGTCGAGCGCTTCCTGCGCAATGCCAACGTGCCGCTGCTCAACAAGGTGCGTCCCGCGCTCGCTGCGCTCGGGGCTCTGGAAGGAATGATCCGGCTCGATCGCGAGGGCTTGCGCGTGGATGTCCGCAAGATCCTCAATGGTCCGCCGGGCGTGCTCCGGGATGCGTTGGACCTCGTCCACACGATGGTGGTGGTGCCCTACTACTCGCACCGCCGGGTGGACTCGCAGGTCGGCTACTCCCGCTTCGAGCCCAGGCCGTTGAAGCGGCCCCGGCTCCCCCTGCCGCTCACGGCAAAGCCCGAGCCGCTCTACGACTTCATCATCGCGGGCTCCGGTGTCGCGGGCTCCCTGCTGGCCTCGCGCCTCACCGCCGAGGGCAAGACCGTGCTCCTGCTGGAGGCGGGGAAATACCACCGGGAGCAGAACCTGACGGACGATGAGATCGACGCCGTCTCGAAGCTCTACAAGACGGGCGGGCTGCAGCGGGCCGTGGACAAGGGCAGGCCCGCGGGCAGGGAGCGCACCTTCTCCGTGCTCCAGGCCGAGTGTGTCGGTGGCGGCGCGTTGGTCAACAACGCCGTGTGCTTCCAGCTGCCGGAGCACGCCTTCCAGCAGTGGCTGCGCAGCGGCTTCCCCTTCTCCAAGGAGGAGATGAAGGCGGCCTATGAGTTCATCGCCCGGGAGCTGCCCATCATTCCCTCCTCGGCGACGGGGGGACGCCTCAACCCCGCTGCCGAGCTGCTCGCCGCCGCCTATGGCCCCGCGCGGCCCTTCCCCGTGAATGAGCCGCTCCAGCCCGGCCTCTTCGAGTGCAATGTCAACATCGAGGCGAAGGATGGCTTCGACACGGGGTGCGTTGGCTGCGGCTACTGCAACCTGGGGTGCGCCTTCGAGCGCAAGCGCAATGCCTTGCAGATCTACCTGCCGCGTGCGGTCCAGACGGGGAAGCTGCACATCATGGCGGGGGCTCGACTCCAGACGCTGGTGCGAGCCGGCTCTGGGAAGATCCAGAAGGCGGTGGTCGTCGTGGGCCCGGAGCGCAAGAAGGTGGAGGTCCGGGCGAAGCACTACGTGCTCTCGTGTGGACCGGTGGCCTCCTCCGTCGTCCTGCACAACGTAGAGGGGCTTCGCAACCGGCTCATCGGGCGGCGCTTCTCGGCGAACGTGGGCTCGCCGGTGCACGCCTTCCTGGAGCAGCGGATCCGCTCATTCCACGCGCTGCAGATCGCTCACTACTACGTGCCGCCAGGGAAGGAGCCGGGCTTCGTGATGGAGACCTGGTTCAACCCGCCGGCGACCCAGGCCCTGGCCATGCCTGGCTTCCTCGAGGAGCACTTCCAGCGGATGCTCCAGTATGACCGGCTGGTGGCCGCCGCGCCGTTGGTGGGCACGGAGGCCATGGGAACCATCCATCCGGACGGGACCATTGAGCTGCCCGTGGGCGATCCGGAGTTGACGCGAATGCGCTCGGGCATCGCAGCCATTGCCCGGGGATTCCTCTCGGCGGGAGACGCGCACCGGGTCAACGAGGTGCTCGTGAGCACGCGGCGAGGGCTCTCCCTGCGCTCGCTGGACGACGTCGCGGCCTTCGAGCGGAGCTTCACTGACTTGAGGGACCTGACCATCGGCACGGGGCATCCGCAGGGCGGCAACGGCATCAGCCACGACGCTCGCGTGGGCGTGGTGGATGCCTCGTTCCGAGTCCGCGGCACGGACAACCTCTACGTCTGCGACGGGAGCATCTTCCCCAACAGCGCGACGGTGAATCCCCAGTGGACCATCATGGCCCTGGCTCACCTGTGCGCGCAGCGCCTGGCTGCGTTGCACTGAGCCAGGAGCTGCGTCAGCGAGGCTCACGCCGGGGCGTGCGAGGAGTTATCGTCATCATCCCGGGTGAGCTTGAGTGCGAGCTGCCGCACCTCCTGGCCATTGAAGGGCTTCCTGAGCTCCTTCAGCAGCTGGAGGTCGCTGAACTCCCGGACCAGCTCCGCCCAGGAGTAGTCCGAGTAGGCCGAGCAGAGCACCACGCGTAACGAGGGGGCCACTTCCCGGAGCCGTCGCAGGGTCTCGGCGCCGTTCCACCCGGGCGGCATCCGGTAGTCGAGGAACACCAGCGCATAGGGCTGGTTGTTCTGCATGGAGGCGCGAATCTTGGCGACGCCCTCCTGCCCCTGAAAGGCCGAGTCCACCTCGAAATCCGGCTCAGAGGAGCAAGCGCCGCGCGACTGCATGGGGCCGAAGAGGGCCTCTTCCAGCATGTCGATGTCGCCCCGGCTCCGGCGCTGCTCCGGGTTGAGGATCCGCCGGAAGTCCGTGTGGATGGCCTCGGAGTCATCGATGACAAGGATTCGCTTTTTACTCGGACAGTTGCTCATGTCGCCTCCTGGACCCACACGGATGGGGCATCCCTGATGGACGCTAGGGAGGTCGCGGAAATTCCTTGAAGGAGCGAGTGGGTGTCTGCCCACTTGCTCCACCTCTGGAGCTTTGCGCTCAATGCATGTCTCTCTGCTCGGTGAGAGAGAGGGCGAGCTTGCGCACCTCCTGTCCGTTGAAGGGCTTCCTCAGCTCCCTCAGCGAGTGGTGCTCGCCAAACTTCTGGAGCATCTCTGCCCAGGAGTAATCGGAGTAGGCCGAGCAGAGCACCACGCGCAGCGCGGGAGACACCGTCCGCAGGTGCCTCAGGGTCTCGGCGCCGTTCCACCCGGGCGGCATCCGGTAGTCGAGGAACACCAGCGAGTAGGGGCGGCCAGCGGCCTCGGCCTCGCGGACCTTGGCGACACCCTCTTGCCCCTGGAAGGCCGACTCCACCTCGAACAGGGACTCCTCGAGCGAGGCGGAGGCACGAGAGGGCGCCGGGCCGAAGAGCACCTCTTCCAATTGATCGAGGTCGTTTCTGCTCCGACGTTGCTCCGGGTTGAGGATGCGCCGGAAGTCCGTGTGGATGGCTTCGGAGTCGTCGATGATGAGGATCCGTCGTTTGTCTGAAGTGTTGCTCATGCCGCCTCCTGAGCCGCGAAATAGGGCATCGCCAGTGTGAAAGTGGCTCCACGCCCTGGCCCATCGCTGTGGGCCGTCAGGGCGCCACCCAGCTCCTGCGCTGCGAGGGCGCTGGAGTGCAGGCCGAAGCCATGTCCGTCTTCGCGGGTGGTGAATCCGTACTGGAAAATACGGGTGAGCATCTCCGGTTCGATGCCCTTCCCGTTGTCATGAACTTCAATATGGACGCGGTCAGCCCCGGCGCGTTTCAGCCTCACCGTCAGGCGTCGCTTGTCGGGGGCCACTCCATCCAAGGCGTATTGGGCGTTGCTGACCAGGTTGACCAGGATCATCAGGGTCTTGTGCTTGTCGGTGGGCACGGGAGGGAGGGGCTCCAGGTTTCGCTCCACCGTCACCTGATGACGGGCCAGGCCCGCCGAGTTGATGCGCAGCGCGTCCTCCACCAGCTCCGCCAGTTGCACGGGCTCGTGGACACGGGGCGTGCGGGCGAAGTTCTGTTGAACCTTGACGATGTCGCCAATGTGCTCGGTGTAGCGGCCCACATCGTCGAGCAACGAGACGATCTCCTCACGGTCGTCGACCAGGTTCTGTCCTAGCTTGCCCAGGAAGGGCAGCACGTGTCGGCCCCGCTCGTCCTGGGTGAGGAAGGTCGTGAGGTCTCCCTGGTTCTCCTGCAGCAGCGAGGCCACGCGGCCCACGTGGTCCAGGCGCATGTCTCCCATGCGCTCCTTGGCGAGCTGCGCGGAGGTATAGACGCTGGTGAGCACATTGCCCACGTTGTGCAGCACGTTGGTGGCGATCTCCGCCATGCCCGCGCGCCGGGCCGTCTGCACCAGTTGATGGTGGATGTCCCTCAGCTCGTGGGTGCGCTCCTCCACGCGCTGCTCCAGGCTCTCGTTGGTCTGGCGCAGCTCCTCCTCGCGCCGTTGCACCTTGTCGGCCATGAGGCGGAAGGCGCGGGCCAGTTGTCCCAGCTCGTCCTGACGTGTCGTGTCCAGCTCGACGTTGAAGTCGCCGGAGGCCACCCGATCGGTCGCGTGGGTGAAGGACTGCAACGGAAGGGCAATCTGCTGCTTGAGCACCCAGTGCATCATCACCAGCTCGAGCAGCAGCGAGAGGCTCCCGAGCAGCAGCACGTAGCGAGCGGCCTGGGCAGCCGGCTTCGTCACCAGTCTCTCGGGGAAGATGGTGACGAAGTTCCAGTTGGGGCCCCGGAACTGGCCCATGGCGAGGAACTCTTTGTGCTCCGGCAGCTCCACCACGGACTCACCCGGCGGACGGTTCCTCACCTGCTCGAAGATGTCGCGCAGGTGGGCGCGCTGCTTCTCGGAGCCAGCCCAGGGGGTCTCTTCCTCGGGCCGCTTCGCGAGGTCCAGGATGTTGTGGTCGCCCTTCAGGTCATTCGCTGTCAGCTTGGGGTGGGCGATGAGCAGCCCGTCATCCCGGAAGACCAGGTTGTAGGCCCCGGGCATGGTGTCCTTCTGGATGCGGTCCAGCATCTCCGCGAGCAACACATCCTGGCTGATCGTCGCGAGGTGGCGTTGCTCCTGGTCCAGGGGCGTGGAGACCGAGACCATTGCTTCCTGGGAGATCGGATCGAAGTAGGCCCCGGTCCACGCCGTCTTCCGCTCCGGGTTGTTTTCGGGGCGGCTGACCTTGAAGAACTCGTACTGGGGGCTCCAGAAGTCCGGTTTGGACGTCAGGCTGATGGTGGGCTGCTCCGGCCAGTAGATGATGAGCGGCCCCTCCGGCAGCGTGATGTAGGTGTTCGTGACGCGCGTATGGAAGGCAGGTCCGAACTGGGCGACCACGTCATAGGCGGCGAGGATCCTCCGGCGCAGGTCCGCATTGAGCTGGACTCCCTGGGGCACCAGGACGCCCGGCTCCCGCGTGCCATCGAAGCGCTCGGCGCGGTTGCGGACCGTGCCGTCGGGAAGCGAGACGAACAGGCGATCAAAGCGGGCGTCCACGTCCTCTGAGGGACGGGCGCTGAGCCGCTCCACCAAAGCGCTCTTCAGGATGGCCTGGTTGTCCTCGGCGAGGAGGAAGATGGCCTGCTCGCGCTGGCTGTGCTCCGAGATGTAGCGCTCCAGGCGTACCCGGGCCTCACCCCGCTGGGTGTTGAGGATGTGGAGGTAGCTGAAGAGCGTCGTCAGCGCGACGATGACCCCGATGCGCGCGCCCATGTGGATGAGCGTCGAACGGGCCAGCGGTGCGCGTGGAGGGCTGAACGACATGGCAACCGGGCGACCTGATTTCGTTCGAGGCCGGGCGTTCCAGTCCCCTTCCGGTGGACCGGCCTGGAGCGCACGGCAGGAGAAGTCTCAAAAGTGGGAAATTCCCTATGAAGCCTACGATGTCGAGATTCCCACATTTTGAGCCGGTGCGCACGAGGTGGGAATAAGCGGGGCCACCTCGTGTGCGCACCTTCGCTCACGCGTGACTTACATCCGGTACGTGAGCTTCAACCCTCCGGCGGCCAGGGCGCGCTCGGCACCGAGCACGGGGAGGCTGGCGCCCAGCTCCGCGCCGAAGTGCTCGCCCGCGCGGAAGCGCAGCCCCACGGCCGGCGCCACGTAGTCCAGTACGGCCCGGTGGCCGAAGTGCACGTTGGCATCCAGCACGGCGGCGAAGCCGCTGCAGAGCGCGTACTCGGTGCCCACGTTCACCAGGAACCCGGCCAGGGGCAGCGGATCCGCGGCACCCAGGCCCATGGACGCGTCCACCCCTGCGTACCCGTGCACCTCAAAGCGGTTCGTGGGCCGGTACAGCGCGGCGGCGCCAATCTCTCCACCCAGGGTGCGCGTCCTCGGGCTGGCGAAGGACGTGGGCAGCTGCAGCCGCACGCTCGGGGACAGCACGAAGGCGCCGCTCGTCAGCGCCATGTACGTGCCGCCCACGGTGAGCTGGCCCAGGGACATGCGCGTCCCCGTGAGGCTCGCGTTCTGGACGTACTGGAAGCGCAGCGCCTCCAGGGTGGCGAAGAGCTCCAGGTCCGGACGCACGGCGAAGCTGCCGGAGATCAGGCCGGCACCGGTGACGGCGCCGTAGAGGTTCTGCGTCTCGATGATGGCGCCGCCCTGCACGCCCAGGCCCACCTCGGTGCGAGGACAGGCGCGGCGGCCGGTGGCGACATCGGCGGACAGGAAGCCGAAGGTGACGGGGCCCTCGGCGAGCGCGGGAGCGATCCACTGCTCACACCCACCCTCCGCGCGAGCGGCGGCGGGTGAGAGCAGCAGGGCGACGAGCGCGACGAGCAGTCGGGACATGTTCACGGGGTGTCCTCGATTCACGGAACCACGCCGGGGGCATCGAAGGTTCCGTTGCCGTTCCGGTCGAGGAGGAAGGGGTTGGTGAAGGCCATGGGGTAGCCGCCGGTGACCACCTGGGCGAAGTGGAACAGCGGATGCGCCTCGCTGGAGGGCGGCGGGGCGTTGCGGAGCGGGCCGTAGTCGGCGTCCTTCTCGATGTCGCCGCGGTCCACCACGCCGTCCCCGTTGTTGTCGCCGGTGTCGGGGATGCCATCGGGCCCATCACCCGCCGGGCCTCCGAAGTCGGCGGCGGGAGGCAGCGGTGCACCGGCCTCCACCACGATCCAGGCATCCCCCGTGCGGTTGAGGATGTCGGAGAGCGGGATGCTGCGCTCGTAGCGCAGGAGCCCCTCGGTGCCGAAGGCACTCGCGGGGTGTTTGAGCTCCGCGCTGCCGATCGTCCTCACGACCTGGCCATTGACGATGATGCGCACCTCGTCCACGGGCACCCAGGGAGCAGCGGAGACCTTGAGGTGGAGCTGCGCGTCGGCCGAGGGCACCAGCGGGGTGAGCCCGAAGCGGCGGGGGCCGCTCGCCGTGTCCACGGTGGCCTCGATGATGGGACCGTTGGTGCCGAAGGAGTCGCCGGCCTTCAGGGCGGCGTTGAAGCGGGCGGTGTCGAAGCCGGTGCCTGGGCGGGTGTCCGTGTAGACGATGTTGCGCGGCACGCCCACGGTGTTGTCGGTGAGGCTGTGCGAGTCGCTGTTGGCGGTGCCCGTCACGCGCTGCCCCTGGTTGAGCGTGTAGAACCAGAAGGAGCGGTAGGGCAGCAGCAGATCGTTCTGCGTGCCGTTCATCACCTCCTGGGTGTGCTGGCCGTTGTTGGCGAAGCCGCCCCGCGGCGTGCGCACGTACATGCCGGCGTTGGTGCCGTCATCGTGCGAGGGCAGGTTCTTGCGCGTGTTGAGCGCGAGCGCGCGTGGGAAGCCCAGGTCGCGGCCGAACTCGGCGTCCGCCCACGGGTGGTTGAGCTGGATGACGAGCTGCTTCTGCAAGGTGGGCGTGGTGCTGGCCATCACGCGGTCGAACAGCTCGCCGGGCTCGACGATCTCATCCGCCGGGGCGCCGTTGCGCGGCTTCGTCGGGTCGTACTCCAGCGGCCAGAAGTTGTAGTGGCCGATGACCAGGGGGATGTCGTAGCCGGGCCGCTTCATCCAGAGGATGTGACCGGTGCTCTCCAGGCCCACCACGGTGCTCAGCTTGTCCTGCAGGCCCAGGTTCCGGACGATCTGTGTGTAGTCGTAGATGACGTCGTGGTCCGTGGAGACGATGACCTCCAGGTCCGTGGCCGCGAAGGACAGCACGCGGTCCAGGTCCGGGATGGAGCTGTCGAAGCTGGCGGCGCCGTGTACGTGCAGGTCCGCGCCCACAGTGCCCGCGGGCTGGAGCGGCAGCTTGCCCAATGTGAAGGAGAGGGTGGTGTCCTCGGCGCCGAGCGTCACCGTCTCACGGGCCAGTGTCCAGAAGGGGCCCTTGAAGGCGTAGATGTGGTAGCGGCCGTTGGGCGCGTCCACGGTGGCGGTGCCGTTGTGGACGAGGAAGCGGTTGCACGCGGGCGAGGGGCCCGGAGGAGGACCGAGCCACGGCGCGCAGGTCCCGAAGCGGCCATGCAGTGAGCCCTCGAGGGGCTTCTGGTTCTCGGCGTCCACGGGAACGACGAAGACCTCGGCGGTGAGGGGCTCCCCGCTGGTGGCGTCATTCACGTTCACGGTGAGGCGGGTGCTCGCGGGCACCGTGAGCGAGCCCAGGTTCGCGTCCGCGTCCACCTTGTCGAGCTGTCGGTCGGCCACCTTGCGCCCGAAGGCGTGCAGCTCCACCACGTAGTTGCGGCCGGCGGGCACGCGGGCCTGGAAGCGGCCCTCCTTGTCTGGCGTCACCTGGGTCCACGGGATGCGGGTCTTCGGGTCGGCGGCGAGGTCTCCCTCGCTGATGAGCACGCTCACCTCGCGGCCCGCGCCGAGCGGCGCCCCACGGCGGTTCACCATTCCCGTGAGCGTCACGTACTTCTCGTCATGCAGCTTCTGACGGAGCTCCAGCGCCAGGTCCGCGGCGGAGGCCACGTCCCCGCGCTCGGACACGGCGAGGAAGCGCTCGAAGACGAGGTAGTCACGCGGCGGCACCACGGTGCGCGGCAGGCCGGAGGAGGAGATCTGATCGCTCTGGAAGCCCTCGAGCAGGTCCGTCTCTCCGCAGGCCACATGCGCGTAGCTGCTGGCCGGCTCCGAGGAGAGGGTCGCCGTCAGGTAGGGGAACTTGCGGAACGCGTCACCGATGGTGGTGAGGCCGAAGGACGGGTGCTCGTAGCCCGTGCCCTCCGAGGGCGTGAAGGGCAGGGCCTCGCGGCCACTCCAGTAGAAGCCGTCCGCCAGCGCCCACAGCTGCGGGTCCACGGAGGCATTGAGGACCTCGGTGCGCACGCGCACGCCCGGCTCGCACGGACGCATTTCGTAGAGGGTGTGGACGGGGAACTCGGGCTTGCCATCGAGCGTGCCGTCGAGCTGCACCGCCACGCGCGTGGGGCGCTCGTCGATGATCTTCATCGACGTGTAGTGCACGGCGTCCGCGGGGAGGATGCCCACCACGGGCAGCACCTGGTTGATGCCGTCGTTGTTCTTGCCGCGGACGCTCAAGTCGATCAGCGAGCCGCCGCCCGGATCCAACAGATGCGTGGTGCCAAGGCCGGCGATGACAGCCACCGCCCGCTCATTGCCCAGGAGGATGTCACCCCGGGCGCCGAGCGCGTTGAGACCCCCGGGCACCGTCTCGGCTCCGGGGACAGGGTCGTTGCTGCCGACGCGCTTGTCCTGGGCGGTGAGGACGCGCACCTCGAGGCTGGCGCCCGAGGCGGCTTCACAGGAGTAACTCAGCTTCTCGCAGGGGCTGGAGACCCGGCATCCTTCATCGTTGCCGAGGCAGCTCTCCTTCTTGCAGCCGGCGAGCGTGAGGCTGACCAAAGCCAGGCTCGCGGCCAGGAGGCGGAGGGGGGAGGACATGATTGACCCTTGTATCAACCTCCGAGGTGGTTCCTCCAGTAGCCCCAGCCGTGCGCGGCGTGGCACGCGTCGCCGATGAGGTCCAGGTAGAGCTGGTGCTGTGTGGCCTTCAGTGACTCCATGTCTCGGAACGCGCCCGCTGCTTCAAGACGACGCACCGCGCCATCAAGCAGTGCGCCCGCCTGAGTCACCGACTGGAGCTGCGTGGGCGTGGGCTTCCAGCCCGTCTCTTCGCGGTAGCGGCCGAGTGTCTCGAGGAAGTGCCCGTAGAACTTCACCATTTGTACGAGCACGGGCAGGCGGTACGCGGGCGGCGCGGAGGTGAGCGCGGCGTCGTACTGCCGGGACTCGGAGCTCAGCCGGTAGAAGAGAACGTCCACCTGCGCGTCGAGGCGCGGGCCCCACGCCTTGCGCACTGCGGCGTGTCGCGCGTGACTGGCGACGGCCTGGAAGAGGTGCAGTCCTCCACAGGGGTGCGCGTAGATGCCCTGCTTGCGCTTGGGCACCTGGGGCAGCCCGGCCTTCATGCCGGCCATCAACTCCGCCTGCTCGCGCTCGAGCGAGGCGAGCGCCTCGTTCATCACCGCATCCAGGTGAAGGGTCTCTCCGGCACCGTTGGTGAAGGTGGCGCCAGGGGGCAGGGCGTGTGAGAGCGCGTCGAGCGTCCAGGCGCCATGAGACGAGAGGGCCGCCTCGCGGCGGAAGTCGCGCTTCAGGTCCTCCACGAGTGCACGGAGGGTGACAGGGCTCCCGCTCGCTCGGAAGGACTGGGAGGGCGCATAGCCTGCGAGCAGAAGTGTTTTCACCAGGAGGTTGGGGTGGGGCTCCACGGGCGTTCCGTCAGGGGCGAAGGCGTCGAAGCGGAGGTCCGCCTGGGGGCCGGTGCCCTCCTTGCGCAGGAAGTCCGAAACGATGACCTCCGCGGCGGGGCGACCATCACGGGCCTTGAAGGCGCGGCCGTCGAGGGTGATGCCATGCGCGAGCGCCCAGGGGTTCTTCGGCTCCGCGGCCCAGGTTCTGCACTGTGTGCGAAGTAGCTCCTCGGCTGGGGGGCGGACGACCGGTGCGGCCGAGAGGATCGCAAGGAGCGAGAGGGTGACAGAAGCCATGAGCCGTCCTTGTTCGCGAGAGAGAGCCTTGTACTATCGACTCGCCAATCAATCACCCATCCCCGAGGAGCCCGCCGACCATGCCGAACCCGTTCACCGAGGAGCATGAGGCCTTCCGCAAGACGGTGCGTACGTTCGTGGAAAAGGAGCTGACGCCCCACGCCCTGGAGTGGGATCGCGCGGGCATCTTTCCGCGGGAGGTATTCCAGAAGTGTGGCGAGCTGGGCTTCTTCGGCATCAACCATGATCCGAAGTACGGCGGCAGCGGGCTGGACTACTGGTACGTGACGGCCTTCGCCGAGGAGCTGACGCGCAGCCGCAATGCGGGCGTGAACATGGCGCTGCTGGTGCAGAGCCAGATGGCCACGCCGATCATCAACGAGATCGGCACGGACGAGCAGAAGCGCGAGTTCCTCGCTCCGGCGCTGGCAGGCGAGAAGATCGCCGCGCTGGGCGTGAGCGAGCCCGGGGCCGGCTCGGACGTGGCCAACCTCCAGACGACGGCGCGCCAGGACGGGGATGACTACGTCATCAACGGCTCGAAGATGTGGATTACCAACGGCACGCGCGCGGACTTCATCACGCTGGCGGTGCGCACCGGTGGGCCGGGCTACGGGGGAATCTCCCTGGTGACGTTCCCCACGGACGTGAAGGGCTTCTCGGTGTCGAAGAAGCTCGACAAGGTAGGCAACCTGTCCTCGGACACCGCCATCCTCTTCTTCGAGGACTGCCGCATCCCCCGGCGCTACGTGCTCGGCGAGGAGAACGAGGGCTTCTACCACATCATGACGAACTTCCAGGGCGAGCGCCTGGTGGGAGCCTTGTCCGCGGTGGGGGGCATGGAGCGGATGATTGAGGACGCGCTCGAGTACGGGAAGGAGCGGCAGGCTTTCGGCAGGCCACTGTTGGGCTTCCAAGTGTGGCGCCACAAGCTGGTGGAGCACATGGCGGCCATCGAGGCGGCCAAGCGGCTGACGTACCACGCGGTGGATGTTTTCGATCGCAAGGAAAACGCGGTGCGGGAGATCTCCATGGCGAAGCTGTTCGCGGGGGACCTGGCCCAGAAGGTGGCCTACGACGTCCAGCAGTTCTTCGGAGGCATGGGCTACATCGAGGAGACGCACATCGCTCGGGCCTGGCGCGACATCCGGCTCATTACCATCGGCGGTGGTACCTCGGAGGTCATGAAGGAGATCCTCTCCAAGATGTCTGGCTTCTAGAGACCCTTGGGGTTTCTGCCCGGACCCGGGATAGGATGGGCGTACGGGAGATCCCTCATGGAGAAACAGCGCGAGTGGAGAATTGGAGCGCATGTGCTGCGCTTCGAGCCTCCAGACATCCTCTGGGGGGAGTACCGGGGAGAAATCTCCCTGGCCGAGATGACGCTCATGGTGGACATCTACGGGGAGCTGGGCCGCGCCAGGCCCTTCTTCCTGGTGGGGGACATCACGGAATCCGCGCTCCTCAGCGCGGAGTGCAGGGTCTATCTCAGCGAGCACGCCGAGTCGGAGTGGGTCCAGGCCTTCATCTACGTCGGGGCACGTCTCGCGCACAAAGCGGTGGCCAAGGGCATCCTCCTCGCGGCCCAACTGACCGGGCGTGCGGAAGAGGGTGATGTGGCGAAGGTCCACTTCGTCGCCACGAAGGCCCAGGCCCGCGAGCTGATCCTCCAGCTGCGCTCGCGCCACAGCAGCAAGGTGGCCTGAAGCGCTCTCCGCGAGGCGCGTGAACGCTCAAGACTGCGTGCTCGCGCGGCTCGGCCAGGAGGGCAGGGTGCTCGGGTTGGAGGTGTGTGCCGAGGGCGGGCCGTGGCACGGCAGCTCCACCGTGAAGGTGGTCCCCACACCGGGCTCGCTCTCCACCCGGATCGAACCTCCCAGGGCCGTGACAATCTCCCTCACGATGTAGAGCCCCAACCCGAGACCGCCGTATTTCTCGGGGGAGACGGCGCGTTCGAACCGGCCAAAGACATGAGGGAGTCGGTCCGGTGGGATGCCAATCCCCTGGTCTTTGACCACCAGCCGTACGGTGTCGCCTTCTCGGTGGACGGCGAGCTCGATGGGATGGCCAGGCGCGAACTTGATGGCATTGGAGAGCAGGTTGCCCACCACCTGCTCCAACCGGAGGCGATCCCATCGCCCTGTGATGGGCTCCTGGGCGTGGAGAGACAGCGTACAGTTCGCCCGTGTCAGCGCTTCGCCGAAGCGCTCGATGACATCGTGGAGCACCTCCGTGAGATCCACCTGCTCGAGCCGGAGGTAGAGGCTCCCCGCCCGGATGCGAGACACGTCGAGCAGCTCCGTCACGAGCTCGGCCAGTCTGCGCGTCTGCTGCTCGGTGAGGCGCAGCGCGCGCTGCGCGCTCTCTGGCAGCTCGGAGTTGGCGCGGCGCAAGAGCCCTTGGACCGACAGCCGGAGCGAGGTGATGGGCGTGTTGAGCTCATGCGAGGCCACGGACAGGAAGTCGTCGCGCAGGTGGAGGGCCTCTTGGGAGTCGCGATACAGCCCCGCATTGTCGATGCAGACGGCGGCTCGGCGCGCCAACTCCTGCGCCAGGTCGAGGTCCGCCTGTCCATAGTGGCGTCCCGGGACACCGGAGAAGAAGACGATGGCACCCAACGTCTTCCCTCGGGCGACGAGCGGTACGTACATCCCTGTCCGGGTCGAGAGCGCGCGGAGCAACTCGAGATACCGGGGTCCTCGCCCGGGCTGGTTCTCCTCCACGATCGAGTCTGTAATCTCTGGGAAGAGGAGCGGCTGCCCTGTGCGCAGCACCCGGAGGAGCGCCTCCGACGCGAACTCCTTTCGGGAGAGGTACTGCTCCATGAAGTCGTGGAGCAGGGGCTCCTTCTTCGGATCCTCGTGGGTGATGGCGACCGGGCGGGGTATGCCTCCCTTGTCCTTCACGATGACCAGGCACCAGTCGGCCAGCATGGGCACCACCAGGCGGGTGAGCCGGTTCAGGGTCGTCTCCAGATCCAGGGACTCGGCCAGGGCCAGACTCGACTCGGCGAGGAACCGGACCGTCCTCTCCGCCCGCCGCCGCTCCTCGACCTCGATGCGCAGTCGTTCGAAGAGGAGGCTGTTCTCCAGGGAGATGGCAATTTGAGAGGAGAGCAGGCGTAGCACGCGGACGCGCTCGGGGGTAAAGGCACGCGTGACGAGGTTGTTCTCCAGGTAGAGCACGCCCACCGTCTTGGGGGGGCGTTGGATGGGAATGGCCAGGGCGGACTTCGTGGCGTGCTGGGCCACGTACGGGTCGGAGCTGAAACCTTCTTGATGGCAGGCATTGGCCAGGACGAGGGTCTCTCCCGACAGGAACGCGCCTTCAATGATCGAGGTGGGGACCTGGCTCGATTCCTTCAGCGAGGTGCGTACCAGCGAGACGGGCTCCGAGACGGCGCCCACCGCTCGCACCATGAGGGTGTCCTTCTCATCCAGTACGAGTGCGCCACGCTCGGCGCCCGCGGCCTCGAGACATACGCCCATGAGCTTCTCGAGCAGGCGCTCCAGCACCACTTCGCTCACGAGCGTCTCGGCGGACTTGAGGAGGGTGATGAGATCGAGCGTTGAGCTACCCGGTTCGGCCTCGGGTGGGCGGGAGGCCGGGGGCCGCCAGTCCAGCCGCTCGACGGACACCCGATCGGGGAACTCTTCCTCGAGCGCGGAGACCTTGGCCTGTGCGCCCCAGCGGGCATAGCCCTCGAGGGCGGCTCGCAGGCAGACGTCGGCCAGCCGCTTCACGCCGAGCGCGCGGTAGTACCGGCTGGCCAGCTCGTTGGCGAGTGCCTCGTCCTGGTCGAACTCCTCGCGGTGGGCCCCCTCGATGGCGAGCTCGTAGAGCTTCATGGCCTCCTCGTCCCGTCCCTCAAGGCGGGCGAGCTCGGCGCTGACGAGCTGGTACTTGTGACGGAAGTTCTCCGGGCAGTGGTCGGCCCAGATGCCGAGCTGGCGCTGGTTGGCGGCGATCCGTTCCAGGAACCCGGCCCGTTCCGAGGCAGCGCCCTTCTCGCAGCAGGCCACCAGGGTCAACGACGTGTAGACGTTGTGCTCGGCGAGGAGGTACCACCCGCGGAGGAAGGCGATGAGCTCGCTGGCTCTCCGGGACATCTCCCGAGCGGCCTCGACGTCTCCCAGGAGATAGGACACCTGGAGGCGCTGAATCCAATACATGCAGCGGACGGTGGGCAGCTCCCTGTTCGCCGCGAGGAACGCTTCCTCGTCGAACGTGTCATCCTCGAAACGGGCCCACTCACGAGTCCGGTCCTGCAAGCACCGGAGGGCCTGACGGAGGCTGATGAGGGATTGGATCCTCCAGTGCAAGCCCGCCTTCTGGGCGTAGGCGAGGTCGGTCTCAATCTCCGAGAGCACCTGGGAGAACCCGGTGCCCATCGAGAACAGCGTGTTCACCGTCGCGGGGAACGTGTACGTGGCCAGGGAGAGATCTCCGCTCGCATGCGCGGAGGTGAAGGCCTGGCGCAGGTGCGGCATGCTGGTGCGCAGGGGGGCCTTCCAATGGTTCACGGCCAACGCGAAGGTGACGAGCGTCCTGCTCACCAGCCTGGGCGTCGGATACCGCTGGCATAGCTCCACCCCCAGGCGTCCGAAGGCGTAACCGGAGTCGTAATCGCCCGTGAGGGAGGGCAGCAGTCCGCCATACACCGCATACGGCACGGAGGAGTGGACCGAGTTTCCATGCTTCAACGACAGGTTGACGACACGGACGTTGGTGAAGGCGAACAGGGGGGGATCCAGGTAGAAGAGCACGAGGCCCACCTCCGACAGGAGCCGGAGGCAGGCGAGATGATCCGGATCCTCTGAAAGGGGTTCCTCGAGGAGCTCCTCGGTGGAGCGGCCCCGCAGGTTATCCTTCACCGCGGCGAACTCCACCTGGATGGCCTGGGCGGAGTCCTGCTGCGAGGGCAACTCCAAATCAAACAAACGCAGTCCCTCGCGTCCCCACTTGAGCCCCTCCTGGAAGGCCTGCCTCGCCATGCAGCCGAGGAGCTGAAGGGTGTAGAGCTCCGCCTTCTCGGAGCGTGACGCGGCATGGGTCATCGCGGAGGAGACGAGCTTCGCGGCGAGCTGCTGATCGCCCGCGAGGTGCGCACACTCCGCCGCCTCGCGGTGAAGGGGGAAGGCCAGCTCGTAGTGCGACCGCCAGGCATTCCGAGGGAGGAGCTCGAGGCCCTGAGTGAGGTAGCCCAGCGCGGCGCGGAAGGCCACCGACGTCTTGGCCTTGCAGCCCGCCCGGAAGTTGAGCCACGCCAGCTCCAGCCGCTCCGTCTCCTCCGTGAGCAACTCCGCGCCCAGGTTGAGCTGATCGACCACATCGAAGAGCCGCTCGTCGGGCTCGCGCTCGGAGGAGCCCCTCAGCTGGCGTCCCGCCTCCAGATGCAGCCGCTTCTTCTGGTCCTCGGTGAGCAGGGAGTACGCGGCTTGTTGGACGCGGTCGTGCGCGAAACGGTAGACGGACTCGCTCTCCTGGATGAGGAGCCCCTCCTGGTGGGTGCTCCAGAGTGTTCCAGCCGTGTCGCTCTCGGACAGGTGCAGCAAGGCGGCGAGCTGGTGGAGCTCCACCCGGTTTCCCATGCAGGCGGCGACTTTGAGGAGGCTCTGGGTCCTTTCGGGAAGCCGGCGGATGGTGGAGACCATCAGCTCCACCACGTTCTCGGTCATGTCCACCCGAGCAATCCCTGCGAGATCCCAGTCCCAGGTGCCGCGGCTGACGTCGAAGCGCAGCAGGCCAGAGTGGTGCAGGTAGCGCAGGAAGCGGATGACGAACAGGGGATTGCCCGCTGTCTTGCTCAGCACGAGCCCAGCCAGCGGTCGCAGGTGCTCGGGCTCGCGGTGCAGGGTGTCGCGGCAGAGGTCCGTGAGGGCCTCGAGGTCCAGGGGCGGTATCGTGATGGAGTGGACGGCCATTCCCGCTTCCTGGAGGGCCGCGAGGGTCCGTGCGACGGGATGCTCCGGCCCCACCTCCTCGACGCGATAGGAGCCCACGCACAGCACGTGCTGGGAGTCTGGGTTCGACGCGAGGCTCCGGAAGAGCTCGAGCGAGGCGGGGTCGGCCCAGTGGAGGTCATCCAGAAACAGCACCAGCGGGTGTTCCGGTGAGGCGAGTGCCTGGACGAAGGCTTGGAAGGTCTGATGAAGACGGCGCTCGGCGTCCGCCGGTGCGGCTCTGGCCACGGGAGGTTGCGCGCCGAGGAGTTGTTCCCATTCTGGGATGACCCCGAGGAGGACGCTGCCGTTGGGGCCCAGCGCCTCCAGGAGCCGGCGCCGCCACCTGTCCTGGCTCTCGGCAGGAGTGCTCAGCAACTCACCGAGCAGGCCCTGGAAGGCCGCCACCAGTGGGGCGTAAGGCACGTTGCCCTGGAGTTGGTCAAACTTGCCGGAGAGGAACCAGCACTCCGGCCCGAGGCGTTGACGCAGGGCTTGGACGAGTGTCGACTTACCCGCGCCCGCTGAGCCCGTGACCATGACCGTCTCACTGGGGCCCGTCCGGATTCGTGCCAGCGCGGCCTCGAGCTGTGCCAGCTCGCGCTCACGTCCGTAGAGCTGCTCCGGAAAGAAGAGCTGTCGGGCCTGGTCGAGCCTGCCGAGCTCGAAGGGCTCGATCCTTCCCGAGGCGCGCTGCTGCTTCCGCGCCTCTTTGAGGTCGGACAGGAGGGACTCGGCGCTCTGGTAGCGCTCCTCGGGCATCTTCGCGAGCAGCTTGAGCACGAGGTCCGAGAGGAGCTCCGGGACCTTGGGGTTGGCGTGGACCGGAGGAAGGGGAGGCCGCGCCAGATGGGCGTGCACGAGCTCAGCGGGGTCCGTCGAGGTGAAAGGCGGCTGGCCGGTGAGCATCTCGTAGAACGTGGCGCCCAGGGAGTAGAGGTCGGCGCGATGATCGACGAGGCGGTCCATGCGTCCGGTCTGCTCGGGCGCGATGTAGGGCAGCGACAGCTCGAACTCCCCGAGGGTGCTCGCGGAAGGGGCGGCGCTGGAGACCTTGATGGCGAGGTCGAAGTCAATGATCGTCACGCGCAACGGGTCCTTGGCGATGACGATGTTGGAGGGGTTGAGGTCCCGGTGAATGACGTGATGCCGGTGGAGGCCTTCGAGGATTCCGGCCAGCTGGAGGGCCAGCTCCAGGAAGGTGCCGGGCTCGAAGGAGTGGCGCCTCATCCATTCCCGCAGATCGCACGAGCCGGCATCCGCGAGGACGAGCGAGGGCACTCCCTGCATGTCCTGGAGCGCGAACGCCTTCACCACACCTGGCGTCCCCAGCTCCCCTAACTCCCGCAGCAGTTGGTACTCGTGTTGGAGCCTCGCGATGCTGCTGGGGGTGAACGTGCCCCGGCGCGCCTGTTTGAGCACCAGGGAGATGGTGTCTTCCGTCCAGCGGGACACGACATACCGTCGTCCACGGTAGAGCTCCTGAGAGCCATGAGGGCCTTCGCTGAGAGGATGCTGCGTCATGCGGTCCCCGCGCAGGGAGGGGCAGTGGGGTGGGCAGCGGGTGCTGTGGAAGGACCCTGGCACGGCAGCTCGACCGTGAAGGTGGTCCCCACGCCGGGCTCGCTCTCCACCCGGACCGAGCCACCCAAGGCCGTGATGATCTCCCGCACGATGTGCAGGCCCAGGCCGAGGCCCCCGTAGTGGTCCACCGGAACGGCTCGCTCAAAGCGCTCGAAGACGTAGGGAAGGCGGTCCGGCGCGATGCCGATGCCTTGATCGCTCACCCGCAGCCGCGCCAGGCCCGCGTCTTGCTCGAGGGAGATGTTGATGGGTTTGTCCGCCGCGAACTTGAGGGCATTGGAGAGCAGGTTGGTGACCACCTGCTCCAAGCGGGTGCGATCCCACCGACCCACGACTCCCTCCTGGAGCTGGAGCGAGAGCGGGCAGTGGGCCCGAGTGAGCGACTCTCTCAAGCGCTCCGTGACATCGCGGACCACCGTCGCGAGCTCCACCTGCTCCAGGTGGAGGTGGAGGCGTCCGGCCTGGATGCGTGTCACGTCGAGCAGCTCCTCGACCAACCTGGCGAGCCGGCGGGTTTGGGCCTCGGCGCTCTGGATGCCCCGTGTCAGGGGCTGCGGCAGGTTGGCGCCGCTGCGGCGCAACAGCCCTTGCACGGAGAGCCGGAGCGAGGTGATGGGCGTGTAGAGCTCGTGAGCGGCGACGGACAGGAAGTCATCACGCAGCTGGATGGCCTCCTGGGACTCGCGGTACAGCCGCGCGTTATCGATGCAGACGGCGGCACGGCGTGCCAGCTCCTGCGCCAGATTCAGCTCCGCGTCTCCGTAACGGCGCCCCGTGGTCGACGACATGAAGAGGATGGCCCCGAGCATCTTCCCGCGCGCCACGAGCGGAACCATCATGCCCGAGCGCAGGGAGAGCTCTCGGACGATGTCGAAGAAGCGCTCCTTGCGACCGGAGTTGGTCTCTCGCACCATCCCATCGTCGACCTGCTCGAAGAGCAGGGGCTGTCCCGTCTTCAGCACGTGCGCGAGCGGCGCGGGTGAGTTCCACGAGGGAGGCTCCTTCTCCATGAGCTCGCGCAGGAGTTGCTCCTTCGCGGGCTCCACATGGGTCATGGCGACCGGGCGGATCGTCCCGTCATTCTGGACCACATCGATGATGCACCAGTCGGCCAGGAAGGGCACCACCGAGCGGGACACCTTGTCCAGGGTCGCCTCGTAGTCCAGGGACTCGGCCAACATCAGGCTCCACTCGGCCAGGAAGCGCACGGCCTGCTCCGCGCGCCTGCGCTCCTCGACCTCGACGCGCAGCCGCTCGAAGAGGAGGCTGTTCTCCAGGGAGATGGCGATCTGCGAAGACAGCAGGCGCAGCACCCGGACGCGCTCGGGGGTGAAGGCCCGGGTGACGAGGTTGTTCTCGAGGTAGAGCACGCCCACCGTCCTGGCGGGGCGTTGGATGGGCACGGCGAGAGCAGACTTCATGGTGTGCCGGGCCACGTACGGGTCGGAGGTGAACCTCCCTTGATGGGCGGCATCGGCCAGGACGAGGGACTCGCCCGAGCGGAAGGCGTGTTCGATCAGCGTGCCGGGTACCTGGCCTGCCTCCTTCAAGGGCGTGTGCAGCAGCGAGACGGGCTCGGAGACCGCGCCCACCGCACGTACCCAGAGGGTGTCCTGCTCCTCGAGCACGAGCGCACCTCGCTGGGCTCCGGCCGCCTCAAGGCACACCGCCATGAGCTTCTCGAGCAGACGCTCCAGCACCACCTCGCTCACGAGCGTCTCCGCGGACTTGAGGAGGGTGATGAGATCAAGCGTGCCCCCTCCGGAGCCGGCACTCTCCTGGTGGAGGGAAGGCGCCTTCCAGAAGGTCGGCTCGAGCGGCACGAGGTCCGGGAACTCCTCCTCCAGCGCCGACACCTTGGCCTGGGCGCCCCAGCGGGCATAGCCCTCGAGGGCGGCGCGCAGGTAGACGTGGGCGAGGCGCTTGCCCCCGACGGTGAGGTAGTAGCGGCCCGCCAGCTCGTTGGCGAGCGCCTCGTCTTGGAGGAACTCCTCGCGGTGGGCCCCCTCCGCGGCCTGCTCGTAGAGCCGCAGGGCCTCGACGTGGCGCCCTCCGACGCGGGCGAGCTCGGCGCTGACGAGCTGGTGTTTGTGGCGGAAGTTCTCCGGGCAGTTCTCCGCCCAGAGGCCGAGCTGGCGCTGGTTGGCGGCGAGCTGCTCCAGGAGCGCAGACCTCTCCGGAGGAGGAACCCTGTCGCAGTACGCCGCCAGGAGCAGCGAGGTATAGAAGTTGTGATCGGCGACGAAGTACCAGCCCTGAATGGTCTCGAGGAGCGGGCCTGCCTCCTGCGACATCTTCCGGGCTTCCTCGAGGTCCCCCAGGAGATAGGACAGCTGCAGGCGCAGGAGTCTGTACGTGCAGCGCGTGACGGGGAGCTCCTGGATGGAGGCGAAGAAGGCGGCCTCGTCAAAGGCGTCGTCCTCGAGGCGAGCGCGCTCGCGGGTTCGATCTTGCAGGCAGCGGATGACGTGGCGCAGTCCGAGGAGCGGGCTGACCAGCTCGAGGAAGCCGGACCTGCGGAGGAAGGCGAGGCCGGGTTCGAGCCCGGAGAGCAGGTGGGAGAGGCCGGTCCCCATCGAGAACTGCGTATGCGCCGTCATGGGGACCGTGTAGCTGGCGAAGTGGAGATCTCCACACGCGAGCGCGGTGGCGAAGGCCTGAAGGTAGAAGGGCACGTCGGTGCGGAGCGGCGCCCTCCAATGGTTGATGGTTGCCGCGAAGGTGAGGAGCGTCTTGCTCTCCTGCCGCGGCTCGGCATACCGCCGGCACAGCTCGACGCCCAGGCGGCCGAAGGCGTGGCCGGAGGCGTAATCCCCTTCGAGCAGATCAAGCATCTGCCCGTAGTAGGTGTACGACGAGGCGGCATAGACCGTGTTGCCATGCTTCAAGGTGAGAGTGACAACGCGGGCGTTGAGGAAGCCGAACAGGGACGGGTCGAAGAAGAAGACCGAGGGGCTGAGCTCCGTCAGGAGTTGCAGGCAGGCGAGCAGCTCCGGGTCTTCCGTGCGGGGCGCCTCCAAGAGCTGCTCAGGTGTGCGGCCTCGCAGGTTCTCTTTCACCGCTGCCAGCTCGGCCCTGAGGGCCTGGGGCGCGTCATGCTTCTCGGGCAGCTCCACGCCGAACAACCTCAACCCCTCGCGCCCCCACTGGACTGCCTCTGAGACGGCGCGTTTGACCGTGCAGGCGAGGATCAGGAGGGTGTAGAGGTCCGCCTTGTCGAAGCGGGACCGGGCATGGGTGAGTGCGGAGGAGAGCAGCTGCTTGATGAGCTGCTGCTCTCCTGTGTAGTAGGCGCACTCCGCCGCCTCGCGGTGAAGGCGGAAGGTCAGCTCGTAGTGGGACTGCCACGCGTCCGGCGGGAGGAAGTCGATGCCCCGGGCGAGGTAGCCTCGAGCGGAGCGGAAGGCGGACAAGGCCTTGGCCTTGCTGCCCGCCCGGAGGTTGAGCGTGGCCAGCTCCAGCTTCCCCGCCTCATCCGTCACCAGCTCCGCGCCCAGGTCGAGCTGGTCGACGGTTTCGAAGAGCCGCTCATCGAGCTCGCGCTCGGAGGTTCCCCGCAGCCGGTGTCCCGCCTCGAGGTGCAGCCGCTTCTTCTGGTCGTCGGGGAGCAGGGAGTACGCGGCCTGTTGGACGCGGTCGTGCGCGAAGCGGTAGACGGCCTTGCCCTCGGGGACGAGGAGCCCCTGTTGGAGCGCGCTCCAGAGCGCCGCGGCCGTGTCGCCCACGGGCATGTCCATCAAGTCGGAGAGGAGCGGGAGCTCCACCCGGCTGCCCAGGCAGGACGCGACCTTGAGGACGTCCTGGGTGTGCGCAGGAAGCTGGCGGAGGGTGGCGAGCATGAGCTCGATGACGCTCCCGCTGACGCCTACCTGCTCGACGCCCGTGAGATCCCACACCCACGCGCCACGCTCGACGTCGAAGCGCAGCAGGTTGGCTTGGTGGAGGTAGCGCAGGAACCGGGAGGCGAAGAAGGGATTGCCCTCCGTCTTCCTCAGCATGAGCTCCGCCAGGGGACTCAGGTGCCCGGGCTCGTGGCGCAGGGTGTCGCGAAGGAGCGCTGTGAGCGCTTCGCGCGTGAGCGGGGACAGCTCCAGGAGGCGAAGGGGCGCCTGCGCCTCTTGAATGGCCGCGAGGGTGCCAGCGAGCGGATGTTGGGGTCCGACGTCCTCAGGGCAATACGCGCCCACGAGCAACACGTGCCGGGAGTCCAGGTCCGACGCGAGGCTTCGGAAGAGCGCGAGCGAGGCGGGGTCCGCCCAATGCAAGTCATCCAGGAACAACACAGACGGATGCTCGGGTGAGGAGAGCGCTCTGACGAAGGCCTGGAAGGTGAGGTGCAACCGGTTCTCGGCCTCGGCGGGCCGGAGCTCGGCCATCGGTGGGAGCACCCCGGTGAGCTGCTCCAACTCGGGGATGATGCCCAGCAGCACTCGGCCGTGATGGCCCAGGGCCTTGAGGAGCCGGCGCCGCCACATGTGGCGGATGTGGGCCGGTTCGTTCAGCAACCCATGGACGAGGCCCTGGAAGGCATCCACCCACGGCGCGTAGGGCACGTTGCGCTGGAGCCGGTCGACCTTGCCCGAGAGGAACCGGGCCTCATGTCCCGTGCGTTGGCGTAGATCGTGGACGAGCGCCGACTTTCCAATGCCCGCCGGCCCCTGGAGCACGACCGTTTCGCTCGGACCTGACCGGACGCGCGCCAGGGCGGCCTCGAGCTGCGCCAGCTCCCGCTCACGTCCGTAGAGCCGCTCTGGGAGGGCGAGCTGCTGCGCCTGTTCAAGCCCGCCAAGCTCGAAGGGCTCGAGCTCACCCGTGGTCCGCTGTCGCCTGCGAGCCTCCAGCAGATCGGACAAGAGGGACTCGGCGCTCTGGTAGCGCTCATCGGGCATCTTCGCGAGCAGCTTGAGCACGAGGTCCGAGAGCAGTGCCGGGACCTGGGAGTTGGCGACGGCCGGGGGGAGCGGGGGGCGCGCCAGATGGGCGTGCACGAGCTCAGCGGGGTCCGTCGAGGTGAAAGGCGGCTGGCCGGTGAGCATCTCGTAGAACGTGGCGCCCAGAGAGTAGAGGTCGGCGCGATGATCGACGAGGCGGTCCATGCGTCCGGTCTGCTCGGGCGCGATGTAGGGCAGCGACAGCTCGAATTCCCCGAGGGTGCTCGCGGAATGGAAGGGCCCGGGGACTCGGGTGGCGAGGTCGAAGTCGATGACCGTGACGAGCGGCACCCCCGCGGCCACGATGATGTTGGTGGGATTGAAGTTCCGGTGGATGACGTGGTGCCGGTGGAGGCCCTCGAGGCTCTCGGCCAGTTGGAGGGCCAGCTCCAGGAAGGTGTCGAGATCCAGCGGGTTGCGTCTGAGCCATTCCCGCAGGTCGTACGGACCGGCGTCCTCAAGGACGAGCGTGGGGGTGTCCGCTACCTCTTCGAAGGCGAGCGGCCTCACCACCCCCGGCACGCCCGAGTCTCGCAGCTCCCGCAGCAGCGCGTGTTCATGGTGGAGCATCGCCAGGCTGCTAGAGGCGAAGGGGCTCCTCCGGACCTGCTTGAGCACCAGGGAAGCGCCTTCCGCGGTCCACACACGGGACACGACGTAGCGGCGTCCACGGTGGATTTCCTGAGAGGCGCGAGGGTCAGAGGATGAAAGGCCCTCGCCTGGTAGCTGCCGCATCATGTAACCCCCCACGGGTGGGAGTCCCTGACGCGCGCGCTGCACCTCAGCGGCGCGGTGGCTCCACAGCGCGGCTCCGCCGCACCCGCTCTCTTCTGAACATTAGAACGGGGAGGCCTTCGGGAGAAGTACCCCTGGCCGTTACGAGACCTTGGGGCAGGGGGCTTGTGTGCTCGCGGCGCCCACTACTTCTTCCTGAAGAGCGCCTCCGCGGCAGACAACAGCTCGTCCGTGCGCTGCTTCGCGTGCAGGCCGCCCTCGCTGATTTGGAAGAGCTCGCAGAAGTTGGCCCCGTCCTTGTCCGAGGGCACTTCCGCGAAGGGCTCCTTGCACTGCTTCGCCACCGTCTCGTCGAAGTGGCGGCAGTTGCGGCACGAGCGCAGCTCCTCGCCGCAGTGAGGGCATGTGTCGCGCCGCCCCACCTGGTTGCCTACAACGTCGAGTTGACCTCCGCAGTGCGCGCAACCCGGCATGCTCCACCTCCCGCTCAGGGGTGAAGCAGTCCATAGCAGCGGTCTCCTCGGACCGCGAGTCGTCTAGGTGCGCGAGGGGCGGACGGACGCACGCACGGGGACCGGCTCGGACGACTGCTCCGACTCCAGCTCCTCGCTCGCCTCGTCCAGCTCCCCATTGAGCCGGCGCAGCATGCTGAGCATCCACGCGCACACTGCCGCCGCCACCGCGAACAGGATGCCGAGCGACTGGCCGCGCTGCCACAGGTGGGCCCGCTCCATGACCGCCCGGCGCTTCGCGAACGTCTCCAGTTGCTGGGTGGCGAGCGTGTCGTTGAAGCTCGCGGCGTACTCGGCCGCCTGCGCCTTGCTGCGCTCCAGCAGCCAGTCCGCCTCGGAACGCAGCTGATCCGCGCGGTACCAGCACCCTACGGTACACGCCACGGATAGCAGGGTGACACACACCGCTGTCGTCACACTGAACAGTCGCATGCCGCCCCCTCCGAGGCCGCCGTTTCACGGGTGCCCGACACCCGTCGCTGCTCCGGCTTCCCGAAGACAGTAGCCGATGGTAGGGACCTCCTTCGCCATGGGCAAGCCCTACCGTCCGAAAGACCACTATTTCAAGAAAGCCAAGCAAGAAGGGCTGAGGGCCCGTTCCGCCTTCAAGGTGGATGAGATCCTCAAGCGCTACCCCTTCCTGAAGAAGGGGGCCTCGGTGCTCGACCTGGGGGCGGCCCCGGGTGGCTTCCTGCAGATCTTGGCCGACGCGGTGGGCCCCAATGGCCGGGTCATCGGGGTGGACATCGTCGCCATCCGGCCCTTCTCCCAGCAGCACGTGAAGACGGCGGTGCTGGACGTGCTGGCCGACGACTTCGACGCGAAGCTGCGCGAGCTGTACGACGGGCCCTTCGACGCCGTCATCTCGGACATGGCACCCAAGACGAGTGGTATCCGCACCACCGACGAGGCACGGAGTTTGCGGCTGGCCCGCAAGGCGCTCGAGGTGGCCGTGACGCGAGGTCGCCCCGGCTCGGCCTTCGTGGCCAAGCTCTTCATGGGGGGCGAGTTCGAGGAGTTCCGCGACGAGGTGCGCGCCAGCTTCGAGGAGGTGAAGCTGGTGCGTCCCGAGGCGACCCGCGGCGCCAGCATGGAGGTGTATGTGATCGGCCTGCGCCGCAAGGCCCCCTCCGCGCCCACATCGCCCTAGCGTTTCGAGCGTCAGGAGAGGAGCGGGGCCTGGCTCGCCACGCGCTCGATGCAGGCGGGGATGTCGTTCGTCGGCGAGTTCACCACGCGCGACACCTCCCAGAGCTCCAGGGGCTCGTCCTCGTTGGGGACCAGGAGGGGCTGTAGCAGCGAGGCCTCTTGGGGCTCCGGACGCAGCCAGAGTTCCTGGCCCTCGGGCCGGAGGATGACGGGCATCCGGTCATGGATGGGGGCCATCACCGCGTTGGGGCCGGTGGTGATGACGGTGCAGGTGCGCAGCACCTCGCCGGTGTCCGGGGCGGTCCACTCCTCCCACAGCCCTGCGAAGGCCATGGGCCGACCATCCTTGCGGCGGAAGAGGTAGGGCGTCTTGGGTTTCGTGCTCTGCTTCCACTCGAACCAGCCGTCCACGAGCACCAGGCAGCGCCGGCGCTTGAGTGCGGAGCGGAAGCTGGGCTTCTCCGCCACCGTCTCACCGCGGGCGTTGATGAGCTTGTTGCCGATGGAGGCCTCCTTGGCCCAGGAGGGGATGAGGCCCCAACGGTAGGCGTCCAGCATGCGCTCGCCGTCATTGATGACCACGGGCATCAGCTGGGTGGGGGCGAGGTTGTAACGAGGGCGGTCGAGCGCGGAGCGGACGCCGGTGAGGGCGAACTCACGCGCGATCGCCAGGGCGGGGGTCTGGATGGTGACGCGGCCACACATGGCGTCCATTATGCCCCGAGTGCGACGTCCGCGCTCCTTCTGGCCATGTCACCACTTTTGATCTCTCGCTCCTTCTTCGTTCTCCTGACGCTTTTCTCGCTCATGCTCGCTGCTCCGTCCGCGCGGGCGCAGCCTCCCGTGCCCACGTGGAAGGACATCGATGCGCTGACGGAAGACCAGAAGCTCGAGGCCGCCCTTCAGGGGACCGATGCGCGTCTGGCGCAGGCCCGCGCGCAGGGCAACGAGGACGAGTGGGCGCGGGCGCTCATCCGCTCGGCGCAGATTCGGACCGCGCTGCATGGCTTCGAGGCGACTGTTCGGTTCTTCCGAGAGCAGCCGTGGCCGAAGGGGGTGGTGCAGCGTACTGCGCTCAACCTCTACTACGCCGGCACGCTCCTCCAGTACGCGAGCTACCGCCGCTGGGAGGTGCTCCAGCGCGAGCAGGTGGTCTCCGGTGACACGTTGGACCTGAAGCAGTGGACGGCCGAGCAGATCTTCACCGAGGCCCGGCGTGCGCTCGCGGATTCATGGGCAACACGGGAGCGGTTGGGTGGGGAGAAGGCACAGGCGCTCGAGGGCTTCCTCTCGGCCCACACCTATCCTCCGGGCATCCGCGACACGTTGCGCGACACGTTGACGTATCTCTGGGTGGAGATGCTCACGGACCAGGGCCAGTGGCGGCCCGGGCAGGCCGATGAGGTTTATCGCTTGGACCTGGGCGAGCTGCTGGAGGGCACGCCGCGGGTAGACCTGGTGGACCCCGCGGTGCATCCACTGCGCAAGGTGGCCGCCATCTTGGCTGACTTGGAGGCCTGGCACCGCGCCTCGGGCCGGCGCGAGGCGGCACTGGAGGCGCATCTGGCGCGGAGCCAGTCGCTCTACGATGCCTTCCGCGAGGAGACGGACAAGGCCCGCATCCGTCGCCACGTGGCCGAGCACCTCGAGCGCTACCGGGACGTGCCGTGGTGGGCCATGGGACAAGCCTGGCTGGCGGAGCGCGAGCAGTCCGATCGACCGGTGCGTGCACTTGCGATGGGGAAGGCGTGCGTGGCGGCTTTCCCGAACAGCATCGGAGGCAGGTGGTGCGCGCGGACGGTGGCAGCGCTCGAGGCCCCGGAGTTTTCGCTCACCAGCATGCGGTCCGATGGCGCACGCAAGCGCTCCATCGAGGTGACACACCGGAACCTGTCTCGGCTGTACTTCCGGGCCTACGCGTATGACCTGGAGTCGAGGCTGGCCAAGGGCAGCTTCTACGACGAGTTCCTGGAGGGGGACGACGAGGAGGGCGATCGGCTGCCCTCGTTCCTCGAGAAGGAGAAGCCCGTTGCGGCCTGGAGTGAAGCCCTGCCGGGGACACCGGATCTGCGCTCGCACCGCACCTTTGTGGTGCCTCCGCTGACGGAGCCGGGCAGCTACCTCATCGTCGCCTCGGCGCGCGAGGACTTCCGGGAAGAGGGCAACGCAGTGGTCGCGACGCTGTTGACGGTGACGCCGTGGGTCTTTGTCACTCGGATGGACACGGACAGCCGTCTGGAGGTGAGGGTGCTGGAGGGCGAGACGGGCCAGCCCGCGTCGGGCGTGGAGGTGCGCCTGATGGACGTGGACAGTGAGTCTCGTGTCGTGCGGACCTTGAAGACGGATGCCCGAGGGGTGGTGCTGTTCCAGAAGCTGAGGGAGCAGACCTTCCTCGTCGTGGGACGAGGCCGGCAGGCGTTGGTCGGCTCGGAGTCGTTCTATGGCGAGGAGGGAGAGGGGGCGAGACGGGAGCAGACGCAGGCACTCGTCTTCACGGATCGGACCGTGTACCGCCCGTTGCAAAAGGTGCAGTGGAAGGTGGTGCCCTTCCGAGGACGCGGAGAGCAGGCGCGCTACCGAACGCTGCCAGAGCAGCGGCTGACGGTGTCGCTGGTGGATGCAAACGACCAGGTCGTCGAGAAGCGCGAGGTACGGACCAACAGCTTTGGCTCGGCGGTGGGCGAGTTCACCGTGCCCGCGGGGCGGCTGCTCGGCGTGTGGCACGTGGAGGCCCACGTGGGCAAGGCCGAGGTGGGTACCGCGCAGGTTCGCGTGGAGGAGTACAAGCGTCCCACCTTCGAGGTGACGCTGAAGGACTCGGACGCGACGTTGCGCCTCAATCGCCCGGCCACCTTCCGGGGCGAGGCCCGCTACTACTTCGGGCTGCCGGTGACGCGCGGCACCGTGCGCTGGCGCGTCCACCGCGAGCCCCTTTATCCCTTCTGGTGGTCGCACGCGCGCGGCCTGCCCACGTCCTCCCGGGTGGTGGCCAGCGGCACCGCTCCCGTGGGCGAGGACGGAGGTTTCCAGCTCACCTTCACGCCGGATGCGGACGAGCGGTCCCCCTCCTCGCGCGAGGTGTCCTGGCGCTACCGAGTGGAGGCGGACGTGACGGACGAGGGCGGGGAGACGCGCTCGGCGAACCGCGGCTTCCGGCTCGGCCTGGTGGCGGTGGAAGGGCGCGTGGACATGGACGAGGGCTTCTTCCGCGAGGGCGTGGCCCCGGAGATCCGGCTGATGCGCGCGAACCTCGATGGCGTGCCGCTGTCCGGGGCGGGCCGGTGGCGGTTGGTGGCGCTGAAGCAGCCCGCGAAGCCCCAGCTGCCCGCCGCGCTGCCCCTGCGGGCTCCTCCCGAGGCGAGCGTGGAAACGGAGGCCCGTGTCACCACTCCGGGAGACCAGTTGCGACCCCGCTGGTCCGCGAATCCCGCTGAAGAGGAGACCTTTCGGGACTGGGCAGACGGCGAGGAGCTGGCTCGGGGCGCGGTGGCGCATGACGCGCAGGGGCTCGCGCGGGTGAAGCTGCCCGTGCTGACTCCTGGCATCTACCGCGTGCACTACGAAACGGAGGATGCCTTCGGGGAGCGGTTCAGCACATCGCGCGAGGTGCTGGTTGCGGGCGCGCGTGCACCAATTGCCGTGCCGGCGTTGCTGCGGCTCGAGCGCAGCTTGGTCAAGGTGGGCGAGACGGCGCGCCTGCTGGCCTTCTCCGGCTTCGAGGGGCAGCCGCTGTTCCTGGACGTCTCACAGGGAGAGCGGTTCGTGCAGCGCCGTGTGCTCACTGGAGGTAAGGACC
Source organism: Archangium minus (assembly GCF_044360475.1). Lineage (NCBI taxonomy): Bacteria > Pseudomonadati > Myxococcota > Myxococcia > Myxococcales > Archangiaceae > Archangium > Archangium minus. The sequence continues at coordinate 8,554,999 of NZ_CP043494.1, read as the reverse complement.
CGGCGGTGCTGGAGCTTCCTGTTACCGAGTCTCTGCGGGGTGGCTTCACCGTGACCCTGGTGGCGGTGCGGGACTACCAGGTGCTGGAGTTCGCGCAGACGGTGTTCGTGCCCTTCGACGATAAGGAGCTGCACCTGGAGTTCTCTACCTTCCGGGATCGGCTGCGTCCGGGCGCAAAGGAGACGTGGCGGGTGACGGTGAAGGGGCCTCGGGGAGAGGCGGTGGAGGCAGGAGCCGCCGAGCTGCTCGCATACATGTACGATCAGTCGTTGGAGCTCTTCGCGCGGCACTCGCCGCCGGCCCTGTCGGACTACTACCCGCAGCGCGCGGGAGCGGTGTACCTGGATTCCAGCCCAAAGGAGCTCTCTTCCCGGTGGCTCTATGGCCAGGGGCTCCGGGAGTTGCCGGAGTGGCGCTATCCCCAGGGGGAGATGCTCTTGTTCGAGGACGACAAGGGCCTGGGTGGACCCGGGTGGGGTGGACTCCCGGGCCTGGCGATAGGCTCGCTCCAGAGGGACATGCGGCGCAGGGAGATCATTCAGCTCCCCATGCGCGCGGCCAAATCCTCCGCCCCCCCTCCCAGCGCGGAGCCGAGCTATGCCGCCGATGGCATCGTGGGGGGGGTCATGGCCTACGGTGTGAATGACTCGAAGCCGGAGGACGCCCAGGAGGAGCTTGCTGAGAGCAGCGCGGTGCCGAAGGACGCGGTGCGCGGCAACTTCGCGGAGACGGCCTTCTGGGTACCGCAACTGCTCACGGGTCCGGATGGCTCGGCGGTGCTGGAGTTCACCGTGCCGGACTCGGTGACAGCGTGGAACGTCTGGGTGCACGCGCTGACGAAGGACCTGAAGGGTGGCTCCTTGACGCGCCAGACTCGGAGCGTGAAGGAGCTGATGGTGCGTCCGTACGTGCCGCGCTTCCTGCGCGAGGGCGACCGAGCGGTGCTGGAAGTGGTGGTGAACAACGCGGGCGAGGCCGTGCTGGAGGGCTCGCTCGCGCTGGACATCCTGGAGCCGGAGACGAATGCGAGCCTGCTGTCGCGCTTCGGGGTGAAGACGGCGCGCCAGCCCTTCCGGGTGGAGGCGGGGAAGGGGACGACGGTGCGCTTCCCTCTGGTGACGCCGGCGGAGCTGGGGCCGGTAGCCTTCCGGGTCACCGCGAGCGCTGGGGACTTCAGTGATGGAGAGCTGCGCCCGCTGCCCGTGCTTCCCGGCCGTATGCACCTGACGCAATCGCGCTTCGTGGCGTTGCGAGGCGGAGCACGCAAGGAGCTGGAGTTCCCGGACATGCGGCGTGGGGATGACCCGAGCCTGCGTCACGAGCAGCTCGTGGTGTCGGTGGACGCGCAGCTCTTCCACGCGGTGCTGGGGGCGATGCCGTACCTGGTGAACTATCCCTACGAGTGCACCGAGCAGACCCTCAACCGCTTCGTGTCCACGGGCGTCCTCTCCAGCCTGTATGGCCGCTACCCCGAGGTGGCGAAGCTGGCGAAGTCGCTGAGCACGCGCGCCACGCGCTTCGACACGTGGGACGCGGTGGATCCCAATCGGAAGCTGGTGCTGGAGGAGTCACCCTGGCTGGAGATGTCTCGGGGCGGGAGCGAGGAGGAGCAGCAGCTGGCGAAGGTGTTGGATCCAGAAGTCGCGAGGGCCGAGCGCGAGGCCTCGCTGGTGAAGCTGCGTCAGGCGCAGTTGCCGAGCGGAGCCTTCCCCTGGTGGCCGGGTGGCCCGCCGTCGCCGTACATGACGCTCTACATCCTCCACGGGCTCTCACGTGCGGCGGAGCATGGCGTGGAGGTGGATCGCCACATGACGACGCGAGCGTGGGAGTACCTCGCGCAACACTTCCGCGCGGACTACGCGGAGCGGATGCGGAAGGAGGGCTGCTGCTGGGAGTTCCTCACCTTCCTCGAGTACGTGGCCTCGAGCTTCCCGGACGCGAGCTACACGGGCAACGCACTCCGTGCCGAGGAGCGCGCGCGCATCCGCGACTTCAGCTTCCAGCACTGGAAGGAGCACTCGCCGTACCTGAAGGGCTACCTCGCGCTGGCGCTGAAGCGAGCGGGACGGGAGAAGGACGCGCGGCGGGTCTTCGAGAGCGTGATGAACTCGGCGAAGACGAGCGAGGAGCTGGGCACGTACTGGGCGCCGGAGGAGCGGAGCTGGCTCTGGTACAACGACACCACGGAGACGCAGGCCTTTGCGCTGCGCACGCTGCTGGAGCTGAACCCGAGGGACGAGCGGCGGCACGGCCTGGCGCAGTGGCTGCTGTTGGATCGAAAGCTAGGCCACTGGAAGTCCACGAGGGCCACGGCGGAGGCGGTGTACGCGCTGGTGCAGTACCTGGAGCGCGAGGGGGCGCTGAAGGTTCGCGAGGAGGCGAAGGTGACGGTGGGAGGTCGGACGGTGGCGTTCGCCTTCAAGCCGGACGAGTACACGGGGAAGGGGAACCGGGTGGTGGTGCCGGGACCGGAGGTGAAGCCGGAGACGAGCAGCGTGGTGAGGGTGGAGAAGGAGGGGAAGGGGCTCGCGTTCGCCTCGGCGACCTGGCACTTCTCGACGGAGCGGCTGCCGGAGGAGGAGCGAGGAGACTTCTTCGAGGTGTCTCGCCGCTACTTCCTGCGCGAGCAAAAGGGGAAGGAGGCGGTGCTGCGGCCGTTGGCGGAGGGGACGGTGGTGGCGCCAGGGGACGAGGTGGAGGTGCAACTCTCGGTGAAGACGAAGCACGCTGCGGAGTACGTGCACGTGAGGGATCCACGCGCGGCGGGACTGGAGCCAGAGAGCACGGAGTCTCGGCACCGGTACAACCTGGGAGTCGTCTGGTACGAGGAGCCGAGGGACTCGGGGACGAACTTCTTCTTCGAGTGGCTGCCCGCGGGCGAGTACACGCTGCGCTATCGGCTGAGGGCCAACATGGCGGGCACCTTCCGGGTGGGACCCGCGACGGTTCAATCCATGTACGCGCCCGAGTTCACGGCCTACTCGAAGGGGGCGGTGCTCACGGTCGGCCGCGAGTAGGGCATACTCGGCGAGGGGAAGAACTGCCATGTCCGCTCGCCGCATCCTCCACACCGCCGCCGTGATGGCTGGCCTCGTTCCGTCCGCGCTTGTCGCGCTGCCGGGCCAGGCCAGCGCACAGAGCTCCTCAACGCCCAGCATCACCTGGAACACCTACTTGGGGGGGACCGCGGCGGATGGAGGATTCAGTGATGACTGGCCGCAAGGCATCATCACGAACAGGCTGGGTGACACCTTCGTGGTGGGCAACACGAACGCCGCCAGCTTTCCCAAGGGCTTGCCCTCGCCATTGGCCACCGGGGGTGATGATGTCTTCGTCACCAAATACGACGCGGATGGGCGCGTGGTGTGGACCCGTGTGTTCGGTGGCCCCAAGAATGACGTGGGCCTGCGGCTGGCGTTCGTCCCCTACAGTGAATCTCATCTGTACATCGTCGGGACGACCGCTTCCTCGTCTATCGGCAACGTGTCCCGGACGGTAGGCGCTCTCAAGGGTGACTCGGACGCCTTCCTGGCCCGGCTGGATCTGGACGGCACCGTGCGCTGGTTCATGTACCTGGACGGCCCGGGCCTGGACGAGGGCCGCGACGTCAACGTCTACGAGAAGGATGGGAACCGGGTGGTGTACGTCGTCGGGAAACGGGATGACGATGTGTTCGTCACCCAGGTGGACGACACCTCGGCCAGCGATCCAGCCATCGCGTGGAGCACCACCTTCGGGAGCCCGGGCGTCGACGTGGCGTACGCGGTGGCGACCAACGAATTCCACCGGGTGTTCGTGGGAGGCTCCGTGAGCCAATCCGTCTCGTCGGGCCTCCCCACTCCGCTGAATACCTTTGGCGGAGGTACGAGCGACGGCTTTATCGCTCAATTGAATCCAAAGGGCGGCACGGTGAACTGGTTCCAGTACCTGGGCGGCAACGGGCCCGATGACGTCCGGGACCTCTTGAACCAGCCAGAATCAGGCGGTGTCACGGCCGTCGGCAACAGCCTCTCCACGAACTTCCCACCGGAGTTCACGCGCAGAGGACAGGAGATCTTCCTGGTCCGGGTCGTGACCGACAACGGCGGCCTTCAGGAAAAGAAACTCCTGGTCGGCGAAGGTGGCGAGTACATGGAAGGCCATGCCTCGGCGGACGTTGTTGGCAACATCTATTTCGGTGGGAGTACGACCTCCCCGAACCTGGCCCTCAATGCCTTCGATCCGCACCTTGACCCCGGCACCTTCCAGAACGATGGCTTCGTCGCCATGGTGGATCCGGACCTGACGGGGTTCGTCTGGGCATCCTACGTGGGAGGACCCGCCTCCCTTTCCGAGGCCGTGATGGGGGTATCCGCGGTTCCAAGAGGACAACTCACATTCATGGGGCACTCCAATGCCTCGGAGGCGGGCGTGCTCGTGGTGGACGTCGGCGATGATCTCCAGCCGAACGGAGGCATGGAGGGTTTCGTCTTCCGCCTGCCGGTGGATCCGAATGCCAAACCGCCGGACGGAGGAACCACGCCTGGCCAGGACGGAGGAACCACGCCTGGTCAGGACGGAGGAACCACACCCGGCCAGGATGGAGGCCTTCCCGGGCCGAATGACGCTGGCGTCGACCCGGGACAGCCGGACGATGAGCAGCGCTCCCCGCTGGGTTGGGGCTGCGGCAGCGCCGGGGGTGGTGCTTCGGTGGGCGCGGTCGCGCTGATGGCGCTGGCCCTGTTGCTGCGCCGCGCTCGCTCCTGAGCGGGCCGACTACTCGCCGCAGGTGGAGCGCTCGTCGGTGGGGTAGAGCGAGGCGATGCCGTAGGTGCCATTGCGCGTCCCGCACCAGATGCGCCACGAGGTGCCGCCGAGGTCCGGAGCCGAGTACACGCCACCTTCCTTCTTGGCTCCATCGCGCGCGCAGCAGCGAGCGAAGGCACGGGTGCCGACGGCCACCATGGCCACCGGGTCTGTCTCCTGTGTCGTGAAGCCTCCGAGCTTCTTCTCCGCACAGGACCAGGGCGCCACGCCGCGGAAGCGGATGAGGTACTGCGAGCCCTGCAGGGGCTTGCCTTTGCGGCCCGGGCCATCGAAGCAGAGCTTTCCTTCGGACTCGAGCTGCGCGTAGCGCGGCAGGTAGTGCAGCCCGCCGATGGTCCGGGTGGTCCAGTCGTCGCCGCAGAAGACGTGGGTGAAGGCGTTGCGCGGTCCCGTGCTCACCCAGAGGCCGGTGAGCCACTCGATGTTGGCCTGGCGCGAGCCCGGGCGCCCCGCCACGGACAAGGCGCGCTGGATGCGCGGGTCGTCATAGTGCGTGGAGATGAAGCGCTGCACGTCCCCGCGGCTCACCGAGGCGTCCGGTCGCGCCGGGCACATCCCGAGCACTTCGCGATCCACAGGCGTGAGCGTGGGCGCCTGGCGGAAGAGGGGAGGTCCGTCGCAACGGGTGGCGCAGCCCCGGGCCTGGGGGACGTCGGAGGGCAGGGGCGCTGCCTCGGGGGCCCGGTCCTTGGATGCCAGGAACTCACCACTGTGACGCGGCTTCTCCGGGAGCTCCGCCGTGCCGTCGCACTTCACCCAGCCTTCGCCCGTGGCGCCCTTCAGTTTGCACCACGCTCGTCCGGGGCCACCCTTCTTGATGACCGGGTAGGCCGTATTCGGCTCAACGGTGAAGACGACCTTCTTGGAGTCGGGTTCCGACACGGCCTCCAGCCGGGTGCCGGACACGAAGGCGCCCGAGGCGTAAGCACTGAAGGGGAGGGTGCACAGAGCGATGAGCAGCAGGGTCAGGGTCCGCATGCCGCGCAGGATACCCGCCCTGCTTCCCCTCTGAACCAGGCAGGCTCTCCTCCGGGTGACACGGTCCGCGTGGAGAGCACGCCCGGTCAGGGCTCGAAGTTCACGGTCGTGCTCCCCCGCGGCCAGGTCAGGCCAGCTTGATGCGCGCGGACTTGTGCTTGCCCACCTGCACCAGGTACTCGCCCGCGTCCAGCTCGTGCTTCGGGTCGGACACCTTCTCCCCATTCACCCGCACACCGCCCTGGCCCATCAGCTTGCGACCTTCCGTGAGCGACGCCACCAGCTTCGCCTCCGCGAGGGCCTTGGCCAGCAGCATCTTCGGCGCCCCGCCCAGCGACAGCTCCACCAGCGGCTGATCCTCGGCGACGATCTTCTTCTGTGAGTAGCGCTCCTCCCACGCCTGCATCGCCTTGCGCGCCGACTCCTCGTCGTGGAAGCGCGCGGCCATTTCCTGAGCGAACCCGGACTTTGCCGCCTTCGGGTGCAGCTCCCCGCTCGTCACCTTCGCCTTCAGTTCGGCCAGCTCCTTGAGCGACCGGGACGACAGCAGCTCGTAGTAGCGCCACATCAGGTCGTCCGTGATGCTCATCAGCTTGCCGTAGATCTGATCCGGCGAGTCGCTGATGCCCACGTAGTTGTCCAGGCTCTTGGACATCTTGTCGCCGACGATCTTCCCGTCGACCATCTTCGCGTCCAGGCCCTCGAGGATGGGTCCGGTCATGATGACCTGCGGCTCCATTCCCTCGTCCTTCATGAGCTGCCGGCCCACCAGCAGGTTGAAGAGCTGGTCCGTCGCGCCCAGCTCCACGTCCGCCTTGAGCGCCACCGAGTCGTAGCCCTGCAGCAGCGGGTACAGGAACTCGTGGATGGAGATGGTGCGGTTCTCGCGGAAGCGCTTCTTGAAGTCATCGCGCTCCAGCATGCGCTGTACCGAGTAGCGCGCCGCCAGGCGGATCATTCCCTCCGTGCCCAGCGTGTCCAACCACTCGGAGTTGAAGCGCACCTGCGTCTTCGCCGCGTCCAGCACCTTGAAGACCTGGTCCTGGTACGTCTTGGCGTTGACCTTCACCTCGTCGCGGGTGAGCGCGGGGCGCGTGACGTTCTTCCCGGAGGGATCGCCAATCAGCGCGGTGAAGTCACCGATGAGGAAGACCACCTGGTGGCCGAAGTCCTGGAAGCGCCGCATGCGCGTGAGCAGCAGCGAGTGGCCCAGGTGCAGGTCCGGACGGCTCGGATCAAAGCCCGCCTTGATGATGAGCGGCTTGCCCGTCTCATACGAGCGCTCGAGCTTCTTCTTCAGATCCTCGGGCACCTGGATGTCCACGGTGCCTCGGGTCACTTCCTCGAACTGCTCCTGGGGGGTCGCCTTGCGCAGCGGATTTTCGGACATGACGCCGCGCAACCTAGCCGAAAACCCGGCCAGGTTGACACAGAAGGAGAGCGGGGGCCTACGTGCCCGGCAGGTGCTCGCGGATGCGCTCGATGCTCCGCGCCTTCCCCGTCTTGTCATCCATGTCGATGATCACACCCTGGAGGTAGACCAGGTTCTTGGCCAGCTCGTAGGGGACGTGGCGCAGGGTGATGAAGCGCTCGATGGAGAGCTCCTTCTTCATCCCGATGACGGAGTCCAGCGGGCCGCACATGCCCACGTCGGTGATGTAGGCCGTGCCGCCGGGCAGAATCCGCTCGTCGGCCGTCTGCACGTGGGTGTGGGTGCCCACCACGGCGGACACCTTGCCGTCCAGGTGGGCGCCCATGGCGTTCTTCTCGCTGGTGGCCTCGCAGTGCATGTCCACCAGGATGCAGGGCGTCTGCTTGCGCAGCTCCGCCACCAGCTCCGGCGCCACCGTGAACGGGTTGTCCAGGGGCTTCATGTTGACGCGGCCCTCGAGGTTGAGCACCCCGAGCTTGCGCCCATCCGGCGTCTGGATGACGGTGTGCCCCTTGCCCGGCGCCCCCTTCGGGTAGTTGGCCGGGCGCAGCAGCAGGTTCGGGTTGTCCTGAACCCAGGGGAGGATCTGCTTCTTGGTCCAGAAATGGTTGCCGCTCGTCAGGAGGTTGACCTCACTGGCGAGCAGCGCTTCGGCCGACTCGGGGGAGATCCCGGCGCCGCCCTCGCTGTTTTCAGCGTTGGCGACGACCAGGTCCACCGAGTGGCGCGCGATCAGCTTGGGAAGAAGGGTGCGCACGGCCGTGACGCCCGGCTTGCCCACCACATCGCCCATGAAGAGTACTTTCACGTGTCGAGGAAGTCCCAGTCGCGGTAGAGCCCGCGCATTGTCTCCGACTCGGTGACGACGAGGTCCATGTCCACGTCGTCATTCGTTGTCGGCATGGTGTCGACGATCTGATCGCCGAAGGCCAGTCCCACCCGGCGGCTGCGGGCCGAGGCCGCCTTGAGCGTGGCGTCATAGTAACCGCCACCCCGGCCTAGTCGCTTGCCGTCGCGCGTGAAGCCCAGCCCAGGCACCACGAACAGATCGATCTGGTCCACCGGGATGAGCTCCGCGGAGTTGGTGGGCTCGCGCACTCCAAGCCGCCCCGGCTCCAGCTCGGCCTCGGACTTAATGGCCCGGAAGGACAGGATACGTCCATGGACGTGGGACAGCGGGTAGCAGACGATCTTCTCGTCCTGCAGCGCCGCGATGAGGATGTCCCGTGTGGGCACCTCGCCCCGAATGGGAGCGTAGAGCGCCACCGTCCTCGCCTTTTGGTAGTAGGGCGTGGCCAGGAACCGCGCCTGAACCTTGAGCCCCCGCTCGTCGATGATGTCCGGCGTCATCGCCTTGCGCCGCGCCGTCAGCTCCTCGCGCAGCGACACCTTCCGAGCCGTCCCCTCTTGTGCCACCGTCTCGCTCGCCACCTGCCCCGCTCCCGACAAGAGTAAGAAAAAGTCCCCCGCAGCATGGCCGTGTGCCTAGCGTCCATTGAACCCTAAAAAAGCCAGGTGGGGTTCGAAGTCGAAGCTCCGTAGGCTTCCCTCATCCCGCGAGGGGAGGGCTTGCACATGGAGCCCGAAACGGACCCCGATATGGACGTATCGGTTCGAATTTCTGCTGGGCATCACGCGCCCCGCAGGGGACAGCCCTTCAACAAGCCTTTCCTTACTGCAAATCCCTGAAACTCCTGGAGAAACCCAGGAATTGCTGAAGGAATGATATGAACGCAGGGGGGTTGGGTCAAGCCATTGGCGCACGTTTACAAGGCAGCCGACCCCCTCCTATGATGGAGGGGCTCCCACTCATGGCGTCCGTTTCCATAACAATTGGCCTCGCGGCCGTCGTCGCCGCAGCCCCAGGAGCCGCCAGGGCGGAGACGGTCCTCCAGGGGGGCTACCAGGCGAACGTGCTGGGTCGGGTCGAGTTGAGCGCCGAGAAGGAGAGGCTCGTGGCGTTCGCCACCGGAGGAGGCCCCTGTGATTTTGCCCCCCGGAGCCGGGTGCTGGAAGGGGAGCTTCAGGGCAACGTGCTGGTGGGGCAGCTCACCTTGTGTCTGCAGGGGCCATCCTGTCCCACGATGGACACCTTGCCCATCCTCGCCCTGTTCAGCCCGGAGGATCGCACGCTGACGGCCTATGTGCGGCCGCGAGCAGGGTGTCAGGTGCCGGTGTTGGGCAAGGGGGGGGTGATGGTGCTGCAGCCGGTGGGGGAGGCGCCCTCGGCGGCCTCGGTACGTGGCGGGGCGTCCTCCATGGCGCGCCTGCGAGGGGAGAAGCGCAACCCTGAGGCGGCCAAGGCGGCGCTGGAGCGGGGCAACCGACTCCTGGGGGAGAAGAACTGGGGCGGCTCGGTCGCCGAGTTCGAGCGGAGCATCTCCTACGACGATCGCAACTGGGTGGCCTTCTTCGGCTTGGGCACCGCCTGGTTGATGCGAGGTCAGGCGTCCGATGCCATCGAGGCCCTGAATCGGGCCTGGGCGCTCAATCCGAAGGATCCGCGCGTTCATTATAACCTGGCGTGTGCCTACAGCCGGATCAGCGACAAGAAGCAGGCCTTGGCCCACCTGGGGCTGGCGGTGAAGCTCGGCTTCACCATCGCCGAGGGCTCCCTGGATGCCGAGCTGGACAAGCTGCTGGGATCGGATCCCGAGTCCTTCGGGAAGTACCTCCAGCTGACCCAACAGGCCTACACCAACCACGCCAAGGCTTCTGCCGGAAGGCGGCAACAGACGGGACCGTGAGCGCGTGAGCACCTCTCCCACGCCGCGGATCCCCCGGATCCTCGGCAACTACGAAATCCTATCGCAGCTCGGCAAGGGGGGCATGGCCGAGGTCTTCCGCGCTCGCGTCCGCTCCGGGCCGCGTCAGGGCTGGACCGTGGCGCTCAAGCGGCTGTTGCCCGCGCTCACCAAGGATCCGGCGTCCGTCGCCCTCTTTGTCGCCGAGGCCCGCCTCACCAAGCAGCTGGATCATCCCAACATCGTCCAGGTGCTCGACGTGGGGCTTGTCGAGGGCCAGTACTTCATCGTCATGGAGCTGGTGGACGGCAGGGACCTGGGTCACATCCTCCGCCGCTGCAAGCTGCGTGGCATCCACCTGCCCCTGGACTTCTCCATCTACCTGGGCCGGGTGCTGCTCGAGTCCCTGGCCTACGCCCACTCCGTCTCGGGTCCCCAGGGTGAGTCGCTGGGCATCGTCCACTGCGACATCTCGCCCTCCAACCTGTTCATCTCGCGGCTGGGGGACATCAAGCTGGGCGACTTCGGCGTGGCCCGCCTGCGCGTGGATGGTGTGCTCCAGGGCGGTGAGGTGCTCGGCAAGCCCTACTACCTCTCGCCCGAGGCCCTGCAGGGCGCTATCTCGCCGCAGGTGGACCTGTGGGCCGCTACCGTCGTGCTCTATGAGCTGCTGACGCTTCAGCGCCCCTTTACTGGCTCTACCCCGGAAGAGGTCTTCACGAAGATCGTCTACCGGGACTATCTGCCGCCGAGCCTCATCCGCCCGGAGATCCCCGAGGCCCTGGACGAGGTCATCCACAGGGGGTTCTCGGTCAATCCCGAGGACCGGTTCCCCTCCGCCGAGGCCTTCGCCGAGGCCCTGGCGCCGCACTATGACGAGCGGGTGGGCACCTCGTTGGCCATCGCCGCCGTCGTCCGCGGGTTGTTTGGGATCACCGACGCGAAGTGAGCCAGCTCCCTCTCCCTCTGGGAGAGGGTAGGGGTGAGGGTATTCGCTCCCTTGTCTGCTCGCTCCTGGATGCCGGTTGTCCCTTCGATGCCGATCTTCCCCTCCACGAGGGAGGATTCGAGATGGCGACCGAGAAGGAGAAGAAGCCGCAGGAGACCCGCGAGGCCGATACCGAGCGCAAGGTCGAGCACAAGCCGGACAACCCCAAGGAGTCCCACGAGGGCTCTCCGGGCTATGGCCAGCCCCCGGGCGACGTTCGCGAGAAGCAGCTCCCTGATCAGAAGTGGTGAGCCCGGGGTTTTGGGTTCAGGGGGGCGGAGTTGAGGCCACGGGAGGGCATACCCTCACCCCAGCCCTCTCCCAGAGGGAGAGGGGGCTTACACGTTGAGGGCACGGGCCCTCGGGACGTGGGTGGTGAGGGCCTCTACGACCCGGAGCACCTCCGCCTCCGTCGTCGTCGGGCCAAGGGAGAAGCGCAGAGCGCCGTGCGCCTGCGCGGGCGTGAGTCCCATCGCCAGCAACACGTGCGAGGGGGTGAGCGTCCCCGAGGCGCACGCTGCTCCCGACGACACACAGATTCCTTCTAGGTCCAGCGCGATCAGCAGCGCCTCGCCGTCCGCTCCGTGGAAGCACAGGTTGCTCGTGTTCGGCACCCGCAGCGCTCCCTCTCCGTTCACCGTCACGTCCGCGAGACGCGAGCGTACCTCGTACTCGAAGGTGTCTCGCAGCGTCTGTACCCGCGCCGCGTGCGTCGGCTGCTCTTCGTGGGCCAGCTCCAGGGCCAGCGCCAGGGCCTCTGCGTAGGGCACGTTTTGTGTCCCTCCGCGCAGTCCCGCTTCCTGGTGTCCCGGTGTCAGCGCTTGGACCTCCACGCCCTTGCGCACTACCAGCACGCCCGCTCCCGCTGGGCCTCCGAACTTGTGCGCCGACAGCGTCAGCAGATCCGCGTCCACCTCACGCAGGTGTGTGGGCAGCTTCCCCGCCGCCTGCACCGCGTCCGTGTGGAACAGGATGCCCCTCTGCCGGCAGGCCCTCGACAGCTCCGCCACCGGCTGCACCACGCCCGTCTCGTTGTTCGCCCACATCAACGAGCACAGCACTGTCTCCGGTGTGAGCGCCTCCAGCATCGCCTCCAGCGCCACCTGGCCGTTCCGACCCGGGCTCACCCGCACCACCTCCGCCCCCTGCGCCTCCAGTTGCTTCAGCGCCGCCAGCACCGCGGGGTGCTCGATGGTTGAGGTCACCACGCGCCGCCGCCGTGGCTCCTTCCGCGCCAGCCAGGCTCCCTTCAACGCCAGTGCGTCCGACTCCGAGCCCGAGCTGGTGAAGCACACCTCCTTCGGCTCGCATCCCAGCACGCGCGCCACTCGGGCCCGCGCCGCGTCCAGCCTGCCCCGAGCCTCTCGCCCGCTCCGGTGCACGCTCGAGGCGTTGCCCCAACCTCCCTCGGAGAACGCCCGCGAGAGCAGCGTGGCGACTTCCGGCCGCACCGGCGCGGCCGCGTTGTGGTCCCAGTAGATCACGGCGAAGGTGCGGACAGCAGTCCCACGGGCCGCTCGTCCGCCACTCCAAAGGCCTCGAGAAAGCGGCGTACCAGCTCGCGCTTGAGCGCCTTGCGTTGCGTCGCTCGCCCCGACAGCGGAATCCGCGCGCCCGCCATGCTGCCGTGGCCTCCCGACGAGCCCCCGTAGTCCTCGCAGATCTCCCGGATGAGCCGGCCCGCATTCATCCGCCGGTCCTTCACCCTCAACGACAGGAAGAGCTGGTTGCGGTACGTGGCGTAGGCCAGCGACCACTTCATCCCCTCGAGGAACATCAGCCGCTCGGCCACCTCGGCCACCATGTCCGGAGAGTAGACTTCCTCCAGGTCCGTCACGATGGCCGTGTCCCCGTACACCTTCGCCCGCTCGTAAGCCGTGTGGTACAGCTGGAAGTAGCGCGCGGGCAGCTCGGGGTGTTCGATCTGTCCCAGCAGCTGCTTGTCCATCCGCGGGAACAGCCACAGGTACGTGTCGATGTCCGTCTGGGTCGTCTCGCGCCCCAGGTCTCGCGTGTCCGCCTTCAGGCCGTAGAAGAGCGCGGTGGCGACCTCTGTCGACGGCTCCATCCTCGCGGCACGCAGGTACTCCACGAGCATCGTCGAGGTGGCGCCGAAGTCACCGCCCACATCCGCGAAGGGCGCCTCCAGGCTCTCGTCGCGCAACGGGTGGTGGTCAATGACGATGTCCACCTCGCCCCGCAGACGCGGGGGGATGGCGTGGTTGCCCGTGGGCGGCTGAGTGTCCACCAGGGCCAGCAGATCGTACTCGTCCAGATCGAGCTGCGCGATGGGCACCACGGGCAGGCGGAGCACCTTCACGAAGGCGATGTTCTCCGCACGGCCAATGATGCCGCCATAACCCACCCGAGCCTCCTCCACGTCAGCCCGCTCCTTCAACAGGTGGGCCAGCGCTACCGCCGAGGCGATGGAGTCGGGATCCGGGTTGTCATGGGTGAGCACCAGGGCCTTCTTGTGACCCTTGGCCACCCGGAGCAGCCGCTCCAGCTTGGCTCGCGCCGGCAGGGTCGCGATCCGTGGCGGGGGCTCGGTGCCCTCTCCGCCTCCTGGCGTCCTGCGGCTGTTGGCTGTCGGTGTAGCAGGCATGGGTGCGCTGTTTACTTCCTCCGGCGGAGCGATTCGAGAAGACTGATGGCTTCTGGATAACGTTCCGGGAAAGGTGTCTCCAGGATTCCAATGGTGTTGACGAACCGCGAATCCTTCATGAGGCAGCGGAAGGGCGTGAGCCCGATCGCTCCCTTGCCCACCTCCTCGTGACGATCCACCCGACAGCCCAACGGCTTTTTGCTGTCGTTGAGGTGGATGCAGTGCACCCGCTCCAGCCCCAGCACCCGGTCACACTCGGCCATCACCTCATGGTAACCGGCTTCCGTCGACAAATCGTATCCGGCGGCGAACAGATGGCAGGTATCCAAACAGATGCCCAGCCGCCCCGCGTCTTCTGTCCGGGAGAGCACCTCAGCCAGGTGCTCGAAGCGCCAGCCCAAGCAGTTGCCCTGGCCCGCCGTCACCTCCAGGCAAATACGGGACTGGAAGCGCGGCGTGCGCGCGTGCACCTCGTCCAAGGCCTGGGCGATCAACGCCAGCCCGCGTTGCTCGTCCGGATGGACACCGGGGTGAAGGATGAGAAAGGGGATGCCCAGGCGCTCACAGCGGGTGAGCTCCTCGACGACGCAGTCCAGCGACTTCTCGCGCTGCGCCGGCTCCTCTGTGCCGAGGTTCACCAGGTAGCTGCCATGCGCCACCACTGGCAGCCCTGTGCGCCGCACCTCCTCGCGGAAGGCGTGGCACTCCTCCTCGGTGAGGGGCGGGGCCTTCCAGCCCCGCGCGTTCTTCGTGAAGACCTGCAGGCTGCGCGCGCCATGCTCCTCGGCACGCGCCAGCGCTCGGCTCACGCCTCCAGCGATGGACTCGTGAGCCCCGACACGCACGGCCTAGTTGATGGCCTTGTAACGGCGCCCCATGTCCTTGAAGAACTTCACGCCGTTGTCCTGCGAGTTCTCGATGGCGTCCATCAGCAGCGTGCGGAACACGCCCTCGGCACCGCGCAGCGACTCGTAGTACCGCTGGCGATCGATGGAGTGGATGATCGCCGGCATGTACCCGTTGCGCAGCAACACGAGGTTGGTGAGCATCCGGCCGACCTTCCCGCTGTTCTCCGTGAAGGGGAAGATCTGCATGAACTTGTGCTGGACCACCGCCGCCTGCTTGATGGGGTGGAACTCACGGAACTCGGCGCTACCGGTGTAGTCCACCAGCTTCTCCAGCAAGGGCTGGATCTTCGCCGGCTGGGCGATCTCGTGGAAGTACGTGCGGTGCAGGGGCATGTCCTTGCGGTAGCCGCTGCGCTCGCGCTCCTTGGCCAGCTCCTTCTCCGTGCGCTCGCGCCGCTCGATGTTGGCGCGGACCGCCTGCGCCTCCGGCGTGTTGCCGCACAGCAGATCATGGATGCGCTTGATGGTGGTCAGCGTGATCTGCGTCTGCTTCTTGCCGGTGGAGGCGGCCTCTTCGCGCAGGAAGTCGCACGCGGCCTTCTGGTTGCGGATCTCCAGCACCACCGGGATCATCGCCGGATCCATGCTGGCGCGTTCGGGGAACAGGGCCGACACCAGCTCCTGCTGGGTGTAGACCGTCCCCTCGAGTGCCGCGTCGTGGTAGATCCACGACATCTCGAACCGCTCGAGGAACTCGCGGCCCTTCTCCTTGTAGATGCCAAGGTAGTCGCGCAGCGTTTCGTTCTTCTCGTCAATCTCTTGGTAGCGTTCCTTCACGGACGTGACGCTCCTTCACACCGGTTCCCCTGTATGACCGGCGGATCGGATCTGGAACAGCCCGACCAGCGGGGACAACTCCCTCATTATTGTAGAAATTCCAGGTGTTTAGGACAATTAAAACGCTACCTACCTCATAGGCTGACCAGGAAGACCTCGCATGCCTGGTCGAGCAGATCCTTGGAGAGGGCAGGCGGAATCTGCCTGTAACGCGCGGCGTCCTTGATGAGCTGCACCAGGTCTCTGGGGTGGCAGGCCCGCATCTGCATGCTGCGGGGCTTGTAGTAGTGCTCGATGAGGTAGGTGACGGCCTGATCCACGTAGGGAATGCCCGCCGCCTCGCACACCCGGGCGAAGATCTCCCGGTAGACCTCTTCGTCGGGGTTGGTCACCTCGATTTTGTACTTGATGCGGCGCAGGAAGGCCTCGTCCACCAGCTCCTTGGGGTCCAGGTTGGTGGAGAAGACGAGCAGCTGATCAAAGGGGATCTCGAACTTCTTGCCCGTGTGCAGGGTGAGGAAGTCCACCCGCTTCTCCAGGGGGACGATCCACCGGTTGAGCAGGTCCGTGGGGTGGACCTTCTGGCGGCCGAAGTCGTCGATGAGCAGCATCCCGCCGTTGGCCTTCACCTGGAACGGGGCCTCGTAGAAGCGCGCGGTGGGCGAGTAGATGAGATCCAGGGTCTCGAGCGTCAGCTCACCTCCCACCACCACGGCCGGCCGACGGCACAGCTGCCAGCGGTGGTCCATCTCCAGGGTGGCCCGGCGGCCCGCGGCGTCGCGCTCGGACTCGAGCCGGATGGGGGTGTGGTTGAGGGCGTCGAAGACCTTGATGATCTGGTTGTCGATCTCCAGACAGTGGGGGATGAAGACCTCGCCGCCGAACATGCGGCTGATGGCCTCGGCGAGGCTCGTCTTGCCGTTGCCCGGAGGGCCGTAGAGGAAGAGCGAGCGGCCCGAGTTCACCGCCGGCCCCAGCTTGTCCATCAGGTCCGCGTTGACGGTGAGGTGGGCCAGGCCCATGACCAGGTCCTCCCGGCTGATGACGGGGCTCTCCTCGGTCTGGGCGGTGATGAGGGCGTTGTACTGCTCGATGGGGACGGGGGCGGGGCCCACGTAGGTGCTGCGCTCGATGGCGCCCCGGGTGTACTCGCGGCCCTTCTCGGTGAGGATGAACTCCACCGAGGCGCGTCCGAAGCCCTTGCCGCCCCGGAGATCCACCAGCTTCTCCGCGGCAAGGAAGTCCACCACGCGCTCGATGACTCCGGGCCAGGGCAGCCGCAGCTCCTGGGCAATGTCCATGCCCGTGCCAGTGCCCTGGTAGTACAGGTAGCGCAGGGCGATGTCCGACAGCAGGCCAATCTTCAGGCCCGTCTCCTCCAGCGACTTCGGCTCCGGAGGAGCGATGTCGAGGATGGCCGGGTTCTCGAGATTGAAGGGATTGGGGGCGACGTCGTACTCGGGGCGCATCGGCTTCTCCTTCTAGCCGATCCGCCCCCCTTTCGGGTACGTCCGTGAGCCCCTGGCTGCCCTGGGCTCAGACGTAGGTGAGCCACTCGGTGTAGCGCGGCTCCAGGCCCCGGACCGCGCGGAAGTAGGTCTCCTGGACGTACTGGGTGATGAGGCCGGGCTTGCCGGTGCCCACGGTGCGGTTGTCCACCTCGCGCACCGGGGTGATCTCCGCGGCGGTGCCAGTGAAGAAGACCTCGTTGGCGATGTAGAGGGCGTCGCGGGTGACGGTGACCTCCTCTACCTGGCGGCCCGAGTCGCGGAGGATCTTCAGCACCGAGTCGCGGGTGATGCCGTCGAGGATGGGCGAGGAGAGGGGCGGGGTCTTGATGATGCCCTTCTTGTTGACGAGGAAGATGTTCTCGCCGGAGGCCTCGGCGACGAAGCCGCTGATGTCCAGGAGGATGGCCTCGTCGTAGCCGGCGAGCACGGCCTCGCGCTTGGCGAGGATGGAGTTGACGTACTGGCCGGAGATCTTCCCGCGCACCATGTTCACGTTGACGTGCATGCGGGTGAAGGAGCTCACCTTGGCGCGGATGCCCTCGCGGATGCCCTTCTCTCCCAGGTACGCGCCCCAGTCCCAGGCGGTGATCGCCACGCGGGTGGGATTGATGGCGCCCAGGCCCATGGCGCCGTCACCCATGAAGGCGATGGGGCGCAGGTAGGCCCCGTTGGCGAAGAGCTCCTTCTGCGCGCGCAGCAGCTCCAGGCACGCCTCCATGAGCTGCTCCGGCGTGAAGGGGAGCTTCATCATGCAGATGTGGGCCGAGTCGAAAAGTCGCTCGATGTGCTCGCGGAGGCGGAACACCGCAAGTCGGCCGTCGTGGGTGCGATAGGCGCGGATGCCCTCGAAGACCCCCAGCCCGTAGTGCAGGGCGTGGGTCATGACGGGCACGTGGCCGTCGTCCCATTTCACCAGCTTGCCATCGAGCCAGATCTGATCGGAGCGCACGACGTTGGAGGAAGTCGAGCTCATAAACGGGGGTCCTCTTTGTCTGGAAGGGGGAGACCGCTCTGCGGGCGGTATTCTTCCAGGAGAACGTTTGAAATCAAAGTGTCCCGGTCAGCCAATGCTCGGAAGTGGAGCGAGCATGCGCGTCAAGAAGGGCATGTCCGAGCCGAGCTGCTTGCGACCGAAGTGCATGGCCTTGGTGGCCAGCGCCACAGAGGGCACCAGCTCCAGAGGCGAGAGCGTGGTGCCGAAGCGCTTCACCAGATGGGCGTAGGTGAGGTTGGGCGCCACCGTCATGGCCGCGAGCCGTTGCAGGGGCAGCCAGAAGGGTGTGCTCAGCCGGGGCGCGAAGCCATCCAGCGCGAGGATGAAGGCGTTGCGCGTGCCGATGTTGCCGTGGTGCACCGCCTTCCACGCCGCCTTCACCGGGAGGTTGTCCACCAACCCTCCGTCCATCAGCCGGAAGATGCCCTTCTCCTCCATCAGCCCATCCAGCAGGCCCCGCATGTGCGCGTCCTCGCGCAGCATGTCGTAGTGGATGACGCCGGGCAGGGACGAGGAGAAGCCCGCTGCGTCGATCGCGTCGAACTCGGCCGTCTTGTCGTCCAGGCCCAGGTGGAGCTTCACCATGATCTCCGGCCGCGTGAAGAACTCGGCCAGCGTTCCCATGGCGGCCTGGATGCGGCGCGCCACGCCCGCGGGGCTCAACAGGCTCACGGGGCTCGTGCCCAGCAGGCGCTCGTAGTACTCGAGGGGCCTGGGCAGCATGCCCCGACGGATGCCTCCCACGGCGACGATGATGGGCACCGGCAGATCCTTCAACCGCATGCCCGCGTCCAGGGGTGAGCCCGGACCTGCGTTGAAGTAGCGGCCCAACCCTGCTCGCAAGAACAGGCGCATCGCCGCCGGCATCCCGTAGCGGTTCTCCGTGGAGATGAAGCGGAAGAGCTTCCGCCAGGAGAGGTTACGGATGATGCCCACCAGCTCGCTCTGGTCGAAGCGTGCCATCCGCGAGCGCATCAGCATCAAGATGGCGCCCATGGAGGTGCCTGCCAGCAGCGACGGCTTGAGGCCGTGCTCGTCCAGCAGGCTCATCACGCCCATGTACACGTAGGCGGTGCCCCCGCCGCCGCCGGCTACCACCACCAGCGACTTGTGCTGCAACTCACGGTGGAGCACCTCCTCGGGCATGCGTCCATGCAGGTGCTGGACGAGCTCGGCGCGCAGCTTCACGACCTGGGCACGCAGGTCGCGCACGTGTGGCACAAGCTGATCCCGTGTCATTCGGCGCGTGCCGAGCAGCACCGGGCCGAGCCTCCGCGACACGTTCTCGCGGAAGGGCGCGGTCCAGGTCTCCACCGAGTGGTCATGGCCCTCGTGGCGGAGCTTGTAGAGGCGCGAGAGCGACAGCGCGGTGCGCAGCACGGCCTCCTCGCGCGAGTCCAGCAGCGACGGCGAGTCCACCGTCGCACGCACCAGGGCCAGCTCCATCTCTTCGAGCGGCCGGAGAATCTGAAAGCGTTGCTTCAGGAGCACGGTCGGGAGAACTCAGGCACGGCGCGGAGCGCGCAGCACCCGAGCATACACGTCCCGCACGCCAGCGGCGCAGGCGCGGTACCGGGCGAGGAAGGTTTCTCCCGGGGTGGGGCCGATCTCCCCCATGCGGCGCGCGAGCTGCGCCAGGGGCCGGCCACTGGTGGGCATGTGCGCCAGGGAGCTGGCGTGCACGAGCCGCAGCCGGTTCTCCACGCGCCGCAGGAAGAGGTAGCCCTGGCGGAGGACCTCGGCGTCCTCGGGCGCAATGCGGCCCTCGGCCTGGAGTCCTTCCAGGGCCGCGAGCGTGTTGGTGCTCCGCACCCTGGGGAAGTCCCGGCCGTGCACCAGCTGCAGGTACTGGACGGTGAACTCCACGTCCACCAGCCCGCCCTGGCCCAGCTTCGGGTTGAGCTGCTGCGCGTTCTCGTGGGCCAGCTCGCGCTCCATGCGCATGCGCAGCCGGTCGATCTCCGCCGCCGCGTCCGGGGGCAGGGGACGCTCGTAGACGAGTGGGGTGAGCACTTCGTCTTGTAGCGCGCGGAATCGCGTGGCGTCTCCCGCAGCCGGGCGCGCCTTGATGAGCGCCTGGCGCTCCCAGAGCTGGGCCCGTTTTTGATGGTGCTCGCGGAAGGCGTCCTGGCTCACCACCAGCGCCCCCTGGTTCCCCGAGGGCCTCAGCCGCGCGTCGATTTTATAGAGGTGGCCCTCGCGCAGCTGCACCTGGAGCAGCGTCATCAACCGCTGCACCGTCTTGGCGAAGTACTCGTGGTGGGTGATGACGCCCCGGCTGCCTCCGCTCGTCTCCGCCTGGCCGTTGCCGCTGTAGACGAAGATGATGTCCAGGTCCGAGTGGTAACCCAGCTCGTACCCGCCCAGCTTGCCCATGGCGATGACCACCAGCCCCTCGCGCTGGCCGCTCGCGTCCAGCGGCAGGCCGTAACGTTCGCGCTGCTCCTCCTGCGCCAGGAAGAGACACTCATCGAGGATGGCGTCCGCCACCGCCGTGAGCTGCCGCGCTACCTCCGGCACCGTGAGATCTCCGCCGATGTCGTTGAGCCCGATGCGCAGCACTTCCTCGTTCTTGAAGCGCGGCATCGATGCGTGCTTGTCCTCCGCGTCCGTGTGCCGTCCCATCCGTGCCGCCAGCTCCTGCCGGATGCGCTCGGGCGACTTCATCGCCTCGTCGAGCTGCGCCTGCACCAACGCGTCCAGCAGCTCCGGGTGCCGCAGGAAGATGCGCGACAGGTAGTCGCTCTGCCCGAAGAGGTTGAAGAGGCGGCGGCTGGCTCGCGGCATGCTCGTCAGCAGCGCCAGGTAGCCCTCGGGTTGGTGCAGCCGCGCGAGGAAGTCCGAGAAGTGCAGCAGCGCCTGGTCTGGATCTGGCGTTTGGGCCAGCTCCGACAGCAGCCGCACCGCCTTCACCCCCAAGCCCCCATGGATGAAAGGAGATTGGGGCACTCGGGAGAGCCGCTCCAGCTCGGCCAGGGCCCGCTCCGGGTCCTCGAAGCCCCGCTTGCTGAGTGCCTCTTGGCGCCCCTCCGGTGGCACGTCTGGATCCAACGCGAGCGCCAGGAGGGGTTCATCGGGGAGCTCGTCCCGCGCCGTCTGGCCCAGCAGCGTGTTGAAGGCCTCCAGCACGAAGCGCCGGTGTCGCTCCAGCTCGGCGCGGAAGGCGTCCCAGTCCCGGTAGCCCAGGGAGGTTGCGAGACGGCGGCGCTCGCGCTCACCCGTGGGCAGCGCCTGCGTCTGCCGCTCCTCCAGCATCTGCAGCCGATTCTCCACCCGACGCAGGAAGACGTACGCCTCCTCCAGCGCGTCCGCGTCCGGCCCCGAGACGAAGCCCGCTCGCTCCAGCTTGCGCAGCGCGCGCATCGTCCGTGCTTCGCGCAGCGTGGGGTCCTTGCCTCCCTGCAACAGCTGGAGCGCGTTGACGAAGAACTCCACCTCGCGGATTCCCCCGGGGCCCAGCTTCACGTCATCCGCGCTCGCCTTGCCACGCAGGTCGATCTGCGCCTTCAGATCTCTCAGGCCGTCCACCGCCGACAGGTCCAGGCTCCGCCGCCAGATGAAAGGCCCCAGCTCGCTCAGCAGCTCCTCCGCGAGCCCTGCGTCTCCTGCCACCGCCCGCGCTTTGAGGAGCGCCGCCCGCTCCCACATGCGTCCGAACGACTCGTAGTACGCCAGCGACGCCGACAGCGAGAGGACCATGGCCCCCGCGCGGCCCTGAGGGCGCAGATTCAGGTCCACCCGGTAGCAGAAGCCTTCCTCCGTCACCTGGGTGAGCGCCTGCGTCACGGCCTCACCCAGCCGCGTGTAGTACTGCACGTTGGGCAGGGCCCCCGCGCTGCCGCCCGTCGTGTGGCCGTCCGCCCGGTACAGGTAGACGAGGTCCACATCCGAGCTGAAGTTGAGATCCTCGCCTCCCAGCTTGCCCATGCCGAGGATGCAGAAGCCCGGCGTGTCCGGTGTGCCGTACTTCGCTTGGACGGAGCGCTCGGCCCACGCCAGCGCGGCACCGATGAGCGCATCCGCCAGCGCCGTCTGCTCGCGGCCTAGCTCCGCCATGGGCGCGCGCAGGGTCGCGTCCCGGACCATGAGGCGCAGGAGCTCACGGTATTTGTAGCGGCGCAGGCGGCGTCGCAGTCCCGCTGCGTCCGTTGGGGCGATGCGGCGAGTGGCCCCCAGGGCCTCGCGGCGGTAGTGCTCCCGGGGTTTCTCCCGAGTCAGGGTGCGTGAGCCCGCGAGCCAGCGCAGCAGACCGGGCCGAGCGGCCAGCAGGCGCGGAGCAAAGGTGCTCGCGTGGAAGACTGCCGGCAGCCAGTCCAGCAGACGCGAGAGGGCCGGTTCGGGCAGACCCTGGAGTCCTTCCTGGATCCGGTCAAAGGCCGCGATGATTTCGTCAGGGACCGAGGTTCGCTTCGCAGCCTGGTGGAGCCGCTCGGCCACGGGAGCGCCGAGTGCAGACACCAAGGCCGAGAGCTCCTTGGCGGCGCGCTTCGGGTTCTCGAAACCCTCCGCGCTCAGCGTTTCCTCGGTCCAGGTCATGCCTGCGCGATCTGCGCCAGGTTGCTCTTCGCCTTCTCGATGTCCCCCTCGTGTTTGAGCACCAGGTTCAAGGTCGCTGCCACCAGGTCCGCCGACAGCGTCTCCGCGTTGAGCAGCGCCAGGCTCTGCACCCAGTCCAGCGTCTCGCTGATCGACGGAGCCTTCTTCAGGTCCAGCTTCCGGATCTCCGCCACCGCCTCCACCACCTGCTCGGCCAGCGTCTTCGACACCTCGGGCAGCCGCTTGCGGATGATCCGCAGCTCCCGCTCGCGGTCCGGGAAGTCGATGTGCAGGTGCAGGCACCGCCGCTTCAGCGCGTCCGACAGCTCCCGCGCGTTGTTCGACGTCAACACCACTCGCGGCACGTGCTTCGCCTTGAACGTCCCCAGCTCCGGAATCGTCACCGCGTTGTCCGACAGCACCTCCAGCAGGAAGGCCTCGAACTCCGGATCCGCCTTGTCGATCTCATCCACCAGCAGCAGCGCCGGCCGGGGCGACAGCAGCGCCTTCAGCACGGGCCTCGGCAGCAGGAAGCGCTCCGAGAAGAACACCGCGTCGCTCGCGGCCAGCCGGTCCGCCGCCTCGGTCAGCGTCCCCGCGCCCTGCACCGTCTCCCCGATCTTGTCCTTCAGGAGCTGGGTGTAGAGCAGCTGCTTGGCGTACTCCCACTCATAGAGCGCCTTGGCCTCGTCCAGGCCCTCGTAGCACTGCAGGCGGATGAACTCCCGCCCCAGCGCCTGCGCCAGCGCCTTGGCCAGCTCCGTCTTGCCCACACCCGCGGGGCCTTCCACCAGGATGGGCTTCTCCAACCGGTCCGCCAGGAAGCTCGCGGTGGCGATCTCCGGGGACACCAGGTAGCCCACCTGCTCGAGGCGCGTCTCCGCGTCCTCCACGCTGGTCAGGATGTGCGCTTCGGCTGAAGGGGAGGGGGTGGTCACGCCCCTGAACTTAACCGAAGGGTTTTCAGGCCACTGCGGCAAAAATGCCAGACCTGCCGCCTTTTTCAGGCCACAGCTCCGCTTGCTTACTCTCCAAGTGGCCGGAATAACTTGAGAAATATTTTCGCCACTGTGGGCACAGGACGTGCAATAGAGCCGCGCGTTCAGTCCTTGGAGGCGGCGGTCATGTCCTGGTGGGTGCGGATGATGTTGGTGGTGGCGGTGGCCCTGATTCCGGGAGCCTTCGTGCTGCTGCTCGCCTACGTCTCCACTCGAACCATGTGGGAGCGCTGGCAGCAGGCCCAGCTCCAGGCTGAGAAGAACGGCACCCAGGTGTCCTTCCGGGACGTGCTCGCCACCCTGGAGCTCAAGGACCTGGTCCGACAGGCCCGCGCCGCGCTGTAGTCACGTCACGGGCGGGTTTCCCGACCGCGCGCGGCACGAAGGCCACGCGCGGCCGGAAGACTTCACGACTTGTCGAGCTCGTCCACCAGCGAGGTCCAGTCGGCCTCATCCGAGGCGGCAGCCGGATCCGCGGGGATCTGCATCACGACCGTGCGATCCGAGGGCTCCTCGTCGGCGACAGGAGGCGGCGCCGCAGACTTCTTCGCCACGGTGTTCGCGCCCTTCGCGGCAGGACGGGCAGCGGTGGCGGGGCGGGCCGGCGCGGCGGGCGCGATGGTGTTGACCTGCGTGGTGAGCAGGGCGTCATCGTCCTCCACGGGCGGCTTGGTGACCGCCTTACCGGCCGGAGTGCCACCGGCGGCGGGAGCCTTCGTCTTGAAGCGGGCCAGCTCCAGCTCGGCGACCTTGAGCGCCTTGCTCTTCTCCTGCACCGACTGCTGCAGGCGGGCGATCTCCTGGGCCTTCAGCGCATCGCGGCGCTCCAGCTCCGCCTTCTGGCGAGCGGCGAGGTCCTCGAGCTCCTTCTGCTGACGGGCCTCGAGCTCCTTGCGCTCCTTCTGGGCGGCAGCCAGCTTCGCCGCGGCCTCGTTGATCTTGGCGTCGGCGGCGGCCACCTTCGCGTTGAGCTCCTTCTCCACGCGGGCCTTGACGCCCGCCGCGTTCTCCACCGCGAGCTCGAGCTCCTGGATCTTCTTCGCCCGAGCGGAGAGCTGGGCCTGCGCCTCCTTGACCTTGGTGTCGGCCTCGGCGGCGCGGGTCTGCACCTCCTGGGTGAGCTGGGCGGCACGGGCCTCGGCACGAGCCAGCTTCGCAGCCAGCTCGTCCGTGGCACGCTTCGCCTCGGCACGCTCCTGGGCCTGGGCCTGCTGGAGCGCCTGCATCTGCTCCTGGGCCTCGGCGAGCTGAGCGGACAGCCCATCGCGATCGGACTGGAGCTTCGCCTGGTTGTTGCCGGCGACGCGGAGCTGCTCCTCACGCGCGGCGAGCTGCTTGCGCGTGTTGTCCAGCTCGCCATTGAGGGCGGCGGCCTGCCGGTTGAGCTCGTCGACGTTGCGCTTGTTCTGCTCGGTGTCCTGCTGACGACGGGCCTCGAGCTGCTTGAGCTGCTCGGTCTTCGCGGCCACCTCGCGGGAGAGGGCCTCGCGCTGGCGCTCCTTCTCCTGCGTGACGATGCTGAGCTTCTGGAGGGTGTCCGACAGCTCCTGGTTCTTGCTGGCGGAGTCCTGCTCCAGGAACTCGATGCGGCGCTGCGACTCCGTGGTGAGCGTGTTGAAGCGCTCCTCCAGGGTGTGGCGCTCCTCCTCGGACTGCGCGAGCTGCGAGCCGAGCTGGGTGACCTCGGCGACGCGGCTGCCCAGCTCCTGCTTGGTGAGGAAGAGCTGCTCCTCCTGCTCCTGGAGCTGGTCGCGCGTCTGGGCGAGCTGGGCCTCCAGGTCCGCCTGGACAGCGGAGGCCTGCTGCTGGGTCTGCACGTGGGCGGCCTGCTCGCCGGCGAGCGCATCGCGCGTGGCCGCGAGGGCTCCCTGCGTCTCGGCCAGCTCGTTGCGCACGTGGCCGAGCTGCTCGGAGAGCTCCTCCTCCATGGCGGCCTTGAGGGCCTCGGTCTCGTTCAGGACGCCGGTGACGCGGGCGATCTCCGCGTTGGCGGCAGCCAGCTCGTTCTCGCGCTCGGTGCGCTCCTGAACGGTGCGGGCGAGCTCGTCGCGGGTCTGCTCGAGCTGACCCTGCGTGTTGACGAGGGTGTCGTGCGTCTGCGCGAGCGATTGGCTGGTGGCCTCGAGCTCACCACGCGTGCTGGCCAGGGTCTCCTCGGTCTGGGAGAGCTGGTTCTGCGTGTCGGCGAGCGACTGGGCGGTGGCCTCCAGCTCGCCGCGGGTGCTGGCGAGGGTCTCCTCGGTCTGGGCCAGCCGACCCTGGGTGTCGGCGAGGGTGGCCTGCGTCTCGGAGAGCGTGTTCTGCGTCTCGGAGAGCGCCTGGGTGGTGGCATCCAGCTCGCCGCGGGTGGTGGCGAGGGTCTCCTCGGTCTGGGCCAGCCGGTCCTGCGTCTCGGCGAGGGTGGCCTGCGTCTCGGAGAGCGTCTGGGTGGTGGCATCCAGCTCGCCGCGAGTGCTGGCGAGGGTCTCTTCGGTCTGGGCCAGCCGGTTCTGCGTGTCGGCGAGGGTGGCCTGGGTCTCGGAGAGCGTGTTCTGCGTCTCGGCGAGCGTCTGCGAGGTGGCGTCGAGCTCGCCGCGAGTGGTGGCGAGGTTCTCTTCCGTCTGGGAGAGCTGGCTCTGCGTGTCGGCCAGCGTCTGGGACGTGGCCTCCAGCTCGCCGCGCAGGTTGGAGATCTGCGTGTCGCGGTCGGCGACGGTCTCCTGGAGCGCCTGGATCTGCCCGTTGAGCTCGGCCTCCAGGGCGTTCTTGGAAGCCTCCAGCTCGTCGCGGGCCTGGGTGAGGGCCTCGAGCTCGGCGGTGAGCTCGGCCTCGCGGTCGGCCAGGTGAGCCTTGACGGCCTCGACCTCGCCCTCCAGCTCGCCGATGCGCTCCATCTGCTGCTGGATGTTGGCGTTGAGCTCGGCCTCGGTGTGCTCGTTGCGAGCGATGGTCTCCTGCAGCTCGCGCTCGAGCGTGGCGACCTTCGCGTCGCGCTCTTCCAGCCGCTGGGTGAGGTCGCTCTCCAGGGCGTCCTTGGCCTGCTGGAGCTGGTCGCGCTCGCCCGTCATGCGGGCCAGGTCCGACTCCAGGCCGGCGATCTGCTCGTTGAGCCGGGCCTCGAGCGCGTTGCGCTCCTCGGTGATGCGCAGGATCTCCGCGTCCGCCTGGGCGCCATGCGCCTCGGCCGCGGCGGCACGGTCCTCGAGGGCGCGCACGGTGGTGTCGCGCTCCTGCTCGGTCTGTGCCAGTCGCTCCTGCAGCGCCTGGATCTCCCCGCTCAGCTCGGAGTAGCGCTGGTCGCGATCGCTGATGGTCTGGGAGAGCTCGCCCTCCAGGCTCTCAATCCGCTGCTGGCGGCGGCCCAGCTCGGCCTCATGGGCCTGCACCGTTTCGGTGAGCTTCTGCTCCTTGACCTCGAACTCGAGCGTGACGATGCCCAGGTGCTTCTCGAGCTTGTCGTACTCCTCGCGGGCGTAATCCAGCTCACCGGCGCGGCGCGCCAGTTCGTCATCGCGGCTGGACACCTCGCGGCGAAGGACGTTGATGTCCTTCTCCTTGGAGGCCACCACCTCGATGAGGTCCTTCTCGGCGGAGAACTTCTGCAGGAGTAGGTCGTCCACGGTCGCGCCGTGCTCACGCTCCTTCTGCAGCATGGACTGCTGGGCCTCGTTGAAGCGGCGCAGCAGGTCGTCCACCTGCATCTTCAGGCCCTGCAGCTCCACGTCCTTCTCGTGGAGCCGGTCCTCAACGGAGACCAGCTCTCGCTCGCGGACGTTCCAGATCTCCGAGATGCGGGCGATCTGCGCCTCGCGCACCTTGAGCTCGTCGCGCAGCAGCTGGACCTTGCCCTCGGGCGTGCCCATCAGGTCGCGCCGAGGGGGCGAACGCTTGAGCTGGCGGGACTCGGCGAGCAGCTCGGCCTTGCGGTCCGCGATGGACTGGAAGGAGCGCTCGAGGAAGCCGCGATCCTCCTCGGTGATGGCGCTGCGGCGCTCGCGCTTGGGCAGCCTGGGAGGAGCGCCTGCAGGGCCGGGGGCGCCCTTCAGCGGCGGCGGCATGGCCGGAGGACCGTCCTGCGGCCCGGCCTCCTGCTGCGGCTCCTCTTCAGGAGGAAGGATGCCGACGCTCATCGAGGCCAGCTCTCCCATTTCGAAGGGGATGATGAGGTAGCCATCCGCGGCACCCGGTGTCTGGCGGTGCTGGTTGAGCCCCTCCATGCCCGTATCCGAGGACAGCAGCAGGACCTTGAGGTTCTGGCCCCACTTGCCCTTCTTGATCTGCCCGCAGAGGGTGAAGCCGGACTGATCCGGCAGCTCGGCCCGGACCACGATGAGATCCGGTCGACGCTTCTCCATCTCACGCTGTGCGTCAGCGGCGTTGGCCGCCATGGCCGTTTGATAACCCGCGCTCTTGAGCACGGTCGCCATGCTGAGGGCGAAGTCGTTCTGGCTTTCGACGATGAGGACCCGGCGCTCCATGCAGCCCTTTTACCCAAGAAAAGTGCAATGAAAACCGGCACATCCTATGCACGCGCGAAGAAGCTTGGAAAGTTTCCGTGCCAAGCTCGGTCGGTTGCTACACGCGTTGCGGACAATTTCACACTACGAGGGTTTGCCGCGGGCGGTTCCCTGGGCCTTGGCGGCAGGGGGAGGGACGGGGTCGTCGTCACGGCCGGGCATGGTGGTGGGCGGCGTGTGGCGAGCGAACTGCGTCCCCTCTGGCGGGCAGTAGCCATGGGCCAGCTGGGCGAACCAGGGGTTCAACCGTGATTCGGGCGGCTCCCGGGGCGGCGTCTCCGGCGTTTCGGCCTCGTGGATCTCCGCGCTGCTGATCTCCTCCAGATCCTCCAGGGGTTGCGCGTCTGTGGGTGTCGGAGAAGCGTCTACTTCGTGAACTTCCTCGGCCTCGGCGAGCTCCTCGGGCTCCTCGGCCTTGACGGGCGCGCGCTCCAAGGGAGGAGGGGGGGTGAGGGGCGTCTCGACGGGAGAGAGCACCGGTGGCACCGCGGGCACCGCGGGACGGGAGCCGCTCGAGGGCCGGGGGCGAGGAGGCAGCGGGGGGATGGAGATGGACGGACGGAGCACGGGAGGCTCCGCCGGTCGAGGTGGGGGACGCTCCTCGCGACGGGGAGGAAGGGGAGGAAGCGCGGGAGGCCGTGCCGGAGAGGGCTCGGGAGTCAGGGTGGGGCGGCTCTCGGAGATCGCGCGGGTGCTCAGGCTCGCGCGGGGCGGAAGGGGTGGCGGTGCGACGGGCGGGTCGCGCAGGGGCAGCCCCATGACCACCGGAGGCCCTCCTGGACGCACTTCCTGCTCGGTCGGCGCGCTGTCCTGGGAGGAGGGCTCGCGCAGGGGCAGTCCCATCACCACGGGAGGCCCCTCGGGCCGCGCGGTCGCGGGCTCGGTCTTGATGAGCCGGGAGTCGAGGCTCTCCTCCCGCAGCGTGTGGCCCACGATGAGCGGCGGCTCCTCGCTCACGGGTCCACCGTGTCCCGGATCCGTGTCCGGGATGGGCTCGCTCCCAGGGGGCTCCGCGCTGGAGGTGGGGGCCTCAGGCTCCGGCGGGCCCGCGCTCACGTTGCCCTCGAGCCCGAGGACGCGGTTGGTGGGAGTGCCCGTCATCGTCGGGTTGAGCTCCCGCTCGGAGGCGCTCTCTGTTGGCACCGGCCTCTTTCCGAGCAGGCCATCATAGATGTCCAGCAGTTGACCGCGGATGAGGCCGGCGTCGAGCCACTGGTTGGCATACGCCCGGGCCTGCTTTCCGAGCGTGATGCGCCGGGGCACATCCCTCGCGAGTTCAATGATGCGATCCGCGAGCGCCTGCACGTCACCGGGCGGGTAGAAGACGCCGGCCGAGGAAGGGATGAGCTCGCGGGCCACGGGCAGGTCGGTGGCGAGCACCGGACGACCCGCGGCGAGGTACTCGGACACCTTGGCGAGCGCGCCGCCCTGTACGCGGTTGCGGTCCACGTCATCGAGCGGCACCACGCCCACGTCCGCGAGCGTCAGCACCTTGGCCACGTCGTCATGGCCCACAGGGGGCTGGAACTCGACGTGCTGCTTGAGGTCCAGCTCGGCGACGAGGTCCTCCAGGTGGGGCTGCCAATCCGGGTGGCGCGCGCCCACGAGGGTGAGCCGGACGTCGACCTGCTTTACTGCCAGTGCAAGTCCCCGAAGCAAGCCGGCGAGCCCCTGCCATGCCACCTGGCTGCCCAGGTACATCAGCCGCATGGGGGCGCCGTCCGGTGTTCCGAGCGCCTCGGGCACGTAGGGCCCCAGGTCCACCGGCGCGCGCACCACGCGCACCGACTCCCCGGCCACACCCAGGGATTGGATGAAGGCGCTCGTCGTGGGCGAACCGGTGACGACCAGGTCGGCGTTCATCAGGCAGAACAGCTCCTGGCGCCGGACCTTGGAGAGGAACTTCCGGTCCCCTTCCAGCTGGGGGTGGGTGTAGCGCAGCTCCTGGGAGGGAAAACCCTGGGCCTCGTAGATGAGGCGGTAGCCATAGTCCCCCTTCAGCTCGCACAGGGCGTAGCCGCCGAAGGGGTCGGTGAAGTGGGCGAGCGCGTATTCCTCGCTCTCCAGCTGGCGGCGCACGGCTCGCTCGAAGGCTTGGATGCGCGAGGCGAGGTCCCCGGCGCCCACCGGCACGCGGAGCAGGCGCGCGCCCTCGTACTTCTCGATGTGCGAGTGGTCCGGCGTCTTGACGGAGAGCACCACCACCGAGAACCGGTCGGGCAGGGCTTTCAAATACTCCGTCAGCCGACGCGACGAGCCAGACGGGCCGGGGATCACATCGAAGCTGCACAGCAGGAGTCTGGGCAGGTCGCTCAAGGCGGGCGGAAGAATACAAAGCCGGGTCCCGGCTTGTCACCGTCCCCTGACAGCTCGCGAGGTATGACCACGAACAGAAGTGAAATCGCTCGTTGACCCCCAGGCGTTGAAGACCTAAGCCGAGGACCGCTTATGGCCGACCTCAAGAGCGTTACGGTGGAGTACCTGCGGGAGCTCGCGCGCAAGCATCTGGGGCGTGGGCACAGCAAGCTCAAGACCAAGAAGGACCTGCTCGCGGCTCTCGCGAAGCGGGTGCCCGGGCTCGCGAAGCTCGCGGGCGTCCAGGTGTCGGAGACGGTGAAGGACGGGAAGGGCTCGGAGAAGGCCCAGCGAGGGGCGCGCAAGGCCCCTGTTGCCGTCTCGGCGGCCTCGCGGACAGAGAAGCCCGAGGAGCGCCCTCCTGCAAAGGAGCCCTCCGCCCCCGCGCATCCCCTGCCCGGAGATGACGACGAGAAGACCCCGGTCCGCCACCCGCCGCGGCCCGCGGAGGTGGTCAACTTCCCGCCCAAGCCCAAGCAGAGCCGGCTCTCCGTCGACGACGAGGAGCCCACCCTCTCAATGCCGGTGGAGACGTCTGCGTCTTCCGGGTCCGAGCCCACCCACACGGCCCAGCACGCTGCGGAGCCGCTGGTGGAGGGCTTCTTCGTGGCGCGCATGGCGGGCGAGCAGGAGGCCTGGCGCCACCACCTCACCGAGTCGCAGCGCAGCAGGCCCCGCGAGACACTCGGCTCGCCGGACTATGACGAGCAGCTCGGTGAGCTGCCGCTGGACTACGGGGACGACACGGCCCTGCTGCTGCCGCGCGACCCGCATACGCTCTTCCTTCTCTGGGACTTCAGCTCCGCTGCCAGGCAGCGCGCCTTGGATGGGCTGGAGTCGCCGCGTGCCGTGCTGCGCGTCTATGACGACCAGGACATCCTGGTGAAGGTGCTCGACGTGGCGCTCGAGTCGCGCAGCTACTACATCCATGGCCTGGCGCCTGGCCGTCCTTATCGCGTGGAGGCCCACTTCGTCGGAAGCAGCGGGCGCTCGCGCCGCATCGGCCACTCCTCCAACCGGGTCTTCCTGCCGCCGGCGGGTCCGTCCTCGGACACCTCGGTGCGTTTCCTCCGCATGCCGCCCGTTGCCACCCGGAAGGAGGCCAGCATGGAGGCGGTGGCCGCGAACGCGCCCACCCGCAACGCGTCCATCGAGGAGCGCGAGTACATCACCTGGCGCCGCGTGCCCCTGCCGGGCAGCGGTGAGTTCGAGGATATTCCCGAGCGTCGGCGAGAGCGTATCGGGCCTGGCGCTCCAGAAGAGGGGGCTCCTGGGCAGGACTATCTGCATGTCCGCCGTGCCGAGGGCTCCTCGGAGCAATGGGCGCGGCCGGTGGGTCCGGCCGGCTCCTCCGAGCAGTGGATGAGGTCGGCGGGTCCGGTCGGCTCGTCCGAGCAGTGGCTGAAGTCCGCCGGTCCGGCGGGCTCGTCCGAGCAGTGGGTCTGGTCAGCGGGTTCGGCGGGCGAGTCCGGGCAGTGGATGAGGTCGGCGGGTCCGGCGGGCTCATCCGAGCAGTGGGTCTGGTCAACGGGCCCGGCGGGCGAGTCCGGGCAGTGGATGAGGTCGGCGGGTCCGGCCGGGTCATCCGAGCAGTGGGTGCGGTCGGCGGGGCCGGCGGGCGCGTCCGGGCAGTGGGTGCGGTCGGCGGGTCCCGCGGGGTCCTCGGAGCAGTGGACGGGGTCGGCGGGTCCGGCCGGGTCCTCGGGGCAGTGGGTGTGGTCAGCGGGGCCCGCGGGCTCGTCCGAGCAGTGGGCGTGGTCGGCGGGTCCCGCGGGGTCGTCCGAGCAGTGGGTATGGACGTATGGCCCGGTGGGAGCGTCCGAGCATTGGGCCGGGGGTCGGCGTCCGACAGGGGCCTCTGAGCAATGGGCCTGGGCGCGTCCCACTTCTTCTGGCCAGGGTCGTTAGGGGAGATGACATGAGCATCGGCTCGCTTGCGCTCGTCCTGCACGCACACCTGCCGTTCGTCCGTCACCCTGAATACGAGGACTTCCTCGAGGAGGACTGGCTCTACGAGGCCATCTCCGAGACGTACCTTCCGCTGCTGCTCGTCTTCGATCGGCTGGCGGAGGAGGGCGTGCCCTTCCGGGTGACGATGACGCTCACGCCCCCGCTCGTCACCATGCTGCGCGACGAGCTGCTCATGGGCCGCTATGGGCGGAAGTTGGATCAGCTCTGTGAGCTGGGTGCGCGCGAGGTGCACCGCACCCGGAACGACCCGGTCTTCAGTCGGCTGGCCCACTTCTACCGGGACCACTTCGAGTCCCTGCGCAGCGCCTTTCGTGAGCGCTACAAGCACGACCTGGTGGGCGCCTTCCGCCGGCTCCAGGACGCGGGGCACCTGGAGATCATCGCCAGCAACGCCACGCACGGCTTCCTGCCGCTGATGCAGCAGACGCCCGAGGCGGTGCGCGCGCAGATCTCCGTGGCCGCCAACCACTACCGACTCACGTTCGGCCGGGACGCGCCAGGCATCTGGCTGGCCGAGTGCGGCTATTACCCCGGGGTGGAGAAGTTCCTCGCGGCCGAGCGCATCCGCTACTTCTTCGTGGACACCCACGGGCTGACGGATGCCTCGCCCCGGCCGTTGCATGGTCCGTTCGCGCCCATCTACACGGAGGCGGGCGTGGCCGCGTACGCGCGCGACCCCGAGAGCAGCCAGCAGGTGTGGAGCTCCGAGTACGGCTATCCTGGCGACCCCGTCTACCGCGAGTTCTACCGGGACATCGGCTGGGACCTGGACCTGGACTACATCCGGCCCTTCATCCAGCCCACCGGGGATCGCAAGAACACCGGCTTCAAGTACTACCGCATCACGGGCAAGACGCAGGACAAGCAGCCCTACGATCCGGACGCCGCGCGCGAGCGTGCTGTCACCCACGCGGGCAACTTCCTCTTCAACCGCGAGAAGCAGTTCGAGTGGCTCTCGGGGAAGGTGGGGGGCCGCAAGCCGGTGGTGGTGGCGCCCTACGACGCCGAGCTCTACGGCCACTGGTGGTTCGAGGGCCCCTGGTTCCTCGAGGCCCTCATTCGCAAGGTGGCCTCCGAGCAGAAGACCTTCCAGCTGGTGACGGCCTCGGATGACCTGAACGAGTACCCGGAGAACCAGGTGGCCACGCCGCCCCTGAGCTCCTGGGGCGCAGGCGGCTACGCCAACATGTGGCTGGACGGCTCCAATGATTGGATCTACCGGCACCTCCACCACTGCGCTCGGAAGATGGTCGCCCTGGTGAAGGACTTCCCTGACGCCTCCACGCTCTATCGGCGGGCGCTCAACCAGGCTGCGCGTGAGCTCCTGTTGGCCCAGTCCTCGGACTGGGCCTTCATCATGAAGACGGGGACGATGGTGGACTACGCCGTGCGCCGCACGAAGGAGCACCTCCTTCGCTTCCTGAGGCTGCACGATCAGATCCGCAACGGGAGCATCGACGAGGGCTGGCTGACCCACATCGAGGGCAAGAACAACATCTTCCCCGAGATCGACTACCGGGTGTACCGCCCGGCCTGAGGGGGGTGGGGGTGTAGCGCCCACCCCCTTGCTTCCATTCTCGGGAAGAGAGGGGGGGCTGCATTGTTTCCCAGTCGGGCGGGCAAGGCCGGTGTGCCTTGCCTTGAAGTCTTTCCGTCTTATTTGGGGAGAGACCATGACTATGCGACTGACCTCTCAGCGGAGCGCCCTCGTTGGCGCCCTTTTCGTTGCGCTGCCGATGCTGGCCGGCGCCCAGAACGCGGCTTCTTCCGCGACCTCCCTGCAGCCCGCCACCCGGGAAGCGCAGGCGCTGCCTTCACTCGCCCCGCTGGTCGAGTCGGTGAAGGGCGCCGTCGTCAACGTGGACGTGCAGGCCAAAGCCTCCGGAGGCGGGGAGAATCCCTTTTTCGAGCGCTTCTTCGGAGGTGAAGGCGACCCTCGGGGACAGCGGCGCGAGCCCATCCGTCAGGGCACGGGCTCGGGCTTCATCATCGACCCCAAGGGGTTGGTGCTGACCAACAACCACGTCGTGGAGGGGGCGGTGTCCATCATCGTCCGCCTGGACGACGGACGGAGCTTTGACGCGGAGATCGTCGGGAGGGATCCGCTCACCGACGTGGCCCTCATCCGGCTCAAGGGCAAGGTGGACAACTTGCCCACGGTGAAGCTGGGAGACTCGGACGCGCTGCGAGTCGGAGACTGGGCGGTGGCCATTGGCAACCCGTTCGGGCTGGCCTCCAGCGTGAGCAGCGGCATCATCTCCGCGCGTGCCCGCAACATCCACTCGGGCCCGTATGACGACTTCCTCCAGACGGATGCCGCCATCAACCCGGGCAACTCGGGTGGCCCGCTCTTCAACATGAAGGGCGAGGTGATTGGCATCAACACCGCCATTGTGGGTGGGGGTACGGGCATCGGCTTCGCGGTGCCGAGCAACCTGGTGAAGGCGCTCCTGCCGCAGCTGGAGAAGGACGGCGCGGTGACTCGCGCGTGGCTGGGCATCAGCATCCAGGACCTGACGCGGGACCTGGCCAAGGCGATGCAACTGCCCGTGAGCGAGGGTGCGATCGTGTCCTCGGTGAACGACAACTCCCCGGCGGGCAAGGCGGGACTGAAGGCGGATGACGTCATCGTAGCCATCGACGGCCAGCAGGTGGGCTCGGGTGGCCAGCTCACTCGCACGGTGGCGCTGAAGAAGCCGGGCAGCACCTCCACGCTGGACGTGTTCCGCGACGGAAAGAAGCAGGCGCTGAAGGTGCAGCTGGGGACGCGGCCGGACCTGGAGGGCCTGAGCGTGCGCCCGAATCGTGGCGGCGACGACTCCGAGGAGTCCTCCAAGGCTCGCGTGGGGGTGTCGCTGAACAACCTGGATCCGCGCGTCGTCGCGCGAGCGGGGTTGAAGTCAGCACAAGGGGCGTTGGTGACGGACGTGATGCCGGGCTCTCCGGCGGAGCGCGCGGATCTGAAGCCGGGCATGGTGGTGGTGGAGGCGGATCACAAGCCGGTGCGGAACGCGGAGGAGCTGGCGAAGCTCATCCGGAAGGCGCCCTCGGGGAGCACGCTGCTGCTGCGCGTGGAGGTTCCGGGCAACGGACGCTTCCTGCGAGCCCTGCTCATCCCCTAACTCCCTCTCCCTCTGGGAGAGGGTCGGGGTGAGGGTATTCAAGCCCGTGCCATTCCTGGGGTGGCACGGGCCTTTTCATTGCGGGAGCTTCGAGGCGGGGAACTTCAAGGCCTCAAGCCTTGGCCAAGCTGGGCGAGGAGGGATCGTTGGGACGAGAGATCCCGCGCTCGCGGCCCGGGTGCAGCTCCATGCCGGGCGAGTAGCTGGTGACGAGATTACGCCCGCCGCGCTTGCTGGCGTAGAGGGCGGCGTCGGCGCAGTCGACCAGTGTGTCCTGGGTGGTGGCGTCGTTGGGGTAGGTGGCCACGCCGATGGAGACGGTGATGTGGCCGGTGGGCTGGGTGGGGGAGGCGAGCTGGGGGGCCTCCACCACGGCGCGCCGCAGCTTCTCGGCCACCTCGTACGCGTCCTCCTTGGACACGTTTGACAGCACCAGCATGAACTCCTCGCCGCCGTAGCGCGCGAGCGTGTCCACCTTGCGCACGCGGGAGCGCAGCACGTCGCACACCTTGCGCAGCGACTCATCACCGGCGCGGTGGCCGGCGGCGTCGTTGAGCCGCTTGAAGTGGTCAATGTCCACCATGAGGATGGACAGCGGCGTGCCGAAGCGCTGCGAGCGCGCCACTTCCAGCTCCAGCCGCGAGAAGAGGTGGCGGCGGTTGGGCACCCCGGTGAGCGGGTCCGTCATGGTGAGCCGCACGGCCTCGGCGTGGAGCATGGCGTTCTTCACGGCGGTGGCGGCCTGGTCGGCCACGGCGGTGAGCAGCTCCAGCTCTTCGGGCGCGAAGCTGGCCACCTCTGGGCGCTGGAAGTTGAGCACCCCCAGCACCGAGTCCGTGTGCACCATCGGGATGCACAGCAGTGCCCCGGTGGCATGCCCCGACATCAGCGCGCGCCGGGCGAAGATGCTCGAGGTGTCATTGATGTCCGGCACGTACACCACGCGCTGGGTCTCCGCCGCGCGGCCGCACGCGCCCTCTCCGAACCGGAACGTCATCCCCTCCAGCTCCGCGTTCTCCGGGAAGGTGCTTTTGATCTCCAGCAGCCCGTCCGTATTGACGAGCATGATGGAGAAGTGCGGGATGTGGAGTCGCTCGGGCACCAGCTGGGAGATGCGCGAGAGCAGCTCGGACAGCTCGATGGTGGAGTTGACGGATTTCGCCACATCAAAGAGGAGGGCCAGCTCGGCGATGCGCTCTTCCAGCTCCTCCTTGAGGGACAGCTTCCACTTCGTCACCTGGAGATCGCGGTGGGTGTCGATCTCCTCGGCCTTCATGGAGGTGAGGCGCGCCAGCATGGCGTTGAAGGCTGCGGCGAGCCGGGAGATCTCATCCGTGCCCCGCACCTCCGCGCGCACCAGGAAGTCACCCTCCTCAGCGCGCCGCATGGCGGCCGTCAACCGCTTCAGGGGGCTGGTGAGGAAGAAGTGCAGCGACATCCCGGTGGCGACGATCAACATGCTGCCCAGCACGAGCACCGCCACCAGCGCGCCGCCGAGGGCATCCGTCAGCTCTCGGTGAACCTCCGGCTCAATCACGCGCAGGTGCAGCAGGCCCACGGGACGCGTCTGCGCGCCCGGGTGACAGCTCTCGCAGGACTTCTCGCCGAGCGGGCGGAGCACCTCTGTCTCGTGAGCATCCGAGCGGGCCCACTGGGGTCCAGGGGCCGTCAGGCGCTCCGTATCGGGGTGCCGGGTGCCTGCTTCCTCGGACCTGACGGACCAGCGGATGCGACCGTCTGGCGACAGCACGTTCAGCTCTGTCGTGGCGCGCAGCAGCTGGCTCTCCGAGCGCAGCAGCTCGGCGACGGGGGTGTGAGGAGGCAGGCCTTCGGGCGTCGGCAGCCGGAAGGTGGTGCCGATGAACTCCGCGAGCTCCATCGCCTCATCGTGCGTGGCGTCCCGCGCCGCCAGTTGTGCCTCACGCCAGAAGTAGCCCATGCCCAGCAGGGCCGCGAGCAGTCCGGGCAGTGCAATGCTCCACAGGAGCTTCCTGCCTACGGTGTCGACACCGAGTGCCATGTGCGCGAGGGCAGGGGCTTCGGCCCGGTGCCTTCATTCCCCTCTGGTTGTACGGTTCTCGGATTGTCGGATCGGCTAACGCGGACTGTCAAACGGACTTCGTTGGAAATTATTCGGAGCTGGGGCGTTGATATTGCGTGACGCGCCGCAGGGTGTGCTCCGCTTCGCTCTACTCATGACTGATCCGTCCTCGTCCTTCGTCCTCTCCTCGCTCCTCCCCGTGCCGCACGGCTTCTCCACGCGGGCCGGTGGCGTGTCCGAGGGGCCTTATGCCTCGCTCAACCTGGGCTTCGCGGTGGGTGACCTCCGAGAGCGGGTGGAGGAGAACCATCGGCGGCTGGCGGTGGCGGCGGGCGCGGCGTTGGACGCGCTGCACACGGTGAAGCAGGTGCACGGAGACCGCGTGGTGGAGGCGGACGCGGGGGAGGGGGCAGGCACGCTCCGGACACCGGAGGGCGAGGCAGACGCGCTGTGGACGGAGCGACCCGAGCACTGGGTGGCGGTGGGGACAGCGGACTGCGTGCCGGTGCTGCTGGTGGACACCGAGGGGCGGCGGGTGGCGGCGGTGCACTCGGGGTGGCGCGGTACGGACGCGCGCATCGTGGCGCGGGCGGTGGAGGCCCTGGTGGCGAAGGGCTCCCGGCCCGAGCGATTGCTGGCAGCGGTGGGCCCCTCCATTCAGCGCTGCTGCTATGTCGTCTCCGAGGAGCTAGGCGAGCGCTTCTCCACTCGCTTCGGCCCGGAGGTGGTGGCGCGCTCGGGGGGAGACGTGCGGTTGGACCTCGCACGGGCGGTGCGTGACACGCTGCTTGGCGCGGGGCTGAAGGCCACTCACGTGGAGGTGCTCCCTCATTGCACTGCGTGTGATGCGGACCGATTCTTCTCACACCGGCGTGACGCGGGGCGCACGGGCCGTCACCTCAATTTCGTGGTACACCGGTTCTGATCGGCGTCCGGGCCGATTTCTTGACGGTCTCCGACCGCCCTTCCTATCCTTCCGTCCGGACCCCCGAATCCGTGCCGGAGCGCCGCATCATTCGCCGACTGCTTTCCATCGCGCCCCTGTGCGCGCTGACCGCCTGCGCCACCGCTGGTTCCGCTCGTACGTCGGAACTGGAGGAGCTGAAGGCCGAGGTGCGCGCCATGCGCGAGACCCAGGCACGCCTGGAGAAGCGTCTCGAGCGCATGGAGTTGCACGCCAGCGTGACCCAGGCCCGCGCTGCCTCTGCCGCTGCTCCAGCCCGGGACGCATCCGCCCCTTCCGCGACCGCGTCTGCGCCTGCTCCCGCCTTCACCACGCCGGAGTTGACGGTGGTGAAGCTCAAGCCGCGCAACGAGCCCGCGCCTCCGCTGCCCACCCGGGTGGCCGTCGTCGAGCCCGCGCCCGATGACATGGAGATGTTCATCAGCCCCGCCGCGGAGAGCGACAGTGCTCCCGCGGACGCCGACGAGCCGAAGGAGCAGATCGACAGCACCGTGCTGGACGCCCTGTTCGAGCAAGCGGTGGCGGCGCTGCGTACCGGCAACGTGGAGGGTGGGGTGGAGCGCCTGCTGAGCTTCGCGCGGGAGAACCCTCGCCACCCCCGGGCCGACAACGCGCTCTACTTCGGCGGGCTCGGGCAGATGGGGCTCAAGGACTACGCCACCGCGGCGAAGAGCTTCGAGCTCCTCATCGAGAGCTACCCGGCCGGCGACGCCGTGCTGGATGGAATGCTGCGGCTGGCCGAGTGCCGGCTGCGGCTCGATCAGAAGGCAGACGCGCGGGCGCTCTACACCCGCATCCTCACCCAGTTCCCGGGGACGGCCGCCGCCAACCAGGCGGAGCAGCGGCTCGCGTCCCTCTCGCCCTAGCAGTCCGAAAGGAAGTCGTCCGATGCGCTCGCGGATCCTCTCCTCGCTTCTCCTCGCCACCGTGCTCGCGCCACCCGCTGTGTGGGCGCAGAACGCGGACGATCAGGAGCCCGAGGCTGGCGACGAGACCGAAGGGTCCGAGGTTGTCGACGAGCAGCCTGCTCAGCCTCGGCCCGGTCAGGTCACCATTCCCCCGGGCCAGGGCGGCCGCGAGTCCGCTCCCGGAGAGATTCACACCGTGGAGAAGGGTGACACGCTGTGGGATCTCTCGCAGCGCTACCTGGGCAGCCCCTGGTACTGGCCCAAGGTCTGGTCCTACAACCCGGAGATCGCCAACCCGCACTGGATTTACCCGGGCAACCCGGTGCGCTTCTTCCCCGCGGGAGAGGAAGTGCCCTCGCGCGTGGAGGCGGGCCTCGGTCCGGCGCCCTCGGAGATGGTGGCCGAGGCCGGGGAGATCGCCGAAGCCACCGAGATGGATCCCTCCAGCGGGGAGGAGATGGTGCAGGTGAGCGGCAAGCTCACCTACGAGCCCAAGGCATCTCGGACGGTGATGACGCAGGGCTTCGTCACCTCGCGCGAGCTGGATGAGGCGGGCCGCATCGAGGGCGCCACCAGCGGGGCGGAGATGCTGTCCTTCCCGGACGTCGCCTACGTGCGCTTCAAGCGCAAGGCGGATGCGAAGCTCGGGGACAAGTACGTGGTGTTCCACACCGTGCAGGACGTGAAGCACCCGGTGACGGGCAAGCAGGTGGGGTTCCTCACGGAGTTCGTCGGCACCCTGCGCGTGGTGGCACTGGGCGACAACTACGTCAAGGCGCAGGTCGTGGACACGTGGGATGCCGTCTCGCGCGGGGATCTGGTGGGCCCGTACGGCGAGAAGATGGTGGACCAGGTGGTGCCCCGGCGTAACGAGAAGGAGCTCAAGGGCTACGTCGTCACCGCGCTCGTGCCGTACCTGACCCTTACCGCCGAGCACCACTTCCTGGTGATCGACAGGGGCAGCAGCGATGGCGTGCAGGTGGGCAACACCTTCACCGTCACCCGTGAGGGAGACCCTGCCCGCCAGGAGGTGCTCCAGGTGGATCCGGCGCTTGGCAAGAAGAAGGGCAAGACGCCGCTGCCCTCGGAGAACATCGCCCTGTGCCTGGTGACCGAGGTGAAGGAGCGCACCTCCAATTGCATCCTCACGTACTCCATCCAAGAGGTGGCGCCTGGGGATGCCGTGGTGATGCGGGTCAATTCGTCGCCCACGGCGCAGCGCTGAGACACCCGGGCTTCTCGACGGATGCCCCCCTGGTGGGGGCACGTAACCCCTTGGATCGGCTTGGTTGGCCCCTACTGCAGGGGACGTGCCGCTTGACCACCGCCGGACGGGTGTTTATGTGTCCCGCCCCCTCGCCGTCGGACCCATCTTCTATATAGGTGGGCCCAGGAGGGGGGTTGGGTATGGTGGACGTCACGACGGACAAGCACACGGCGGAGCAACGGACGCTCCTGGCACTCTGGGCCGTCCCCGGGCTGGGCCCGAGGACCTTGGGGAACCTGCGTGCTTTTGCCGGGGGCTCGCTCGCTCGCCTGGCTGCTTGTCCGGTGAAGGACTGGCTGGTGGAGGCGCCGCTGCCCATGCCGGTGCGCCGGCGTCTGGCGGAGGTCCCCGAGCTGGGTTTCCTGGCAGATCGCGTGCTGGAGCGCTGCGCGGCCGTCGCCATGGGCGTGGCCTTCCAGGGCGAGCCGGCCTACCCCGCGCGCCTGGCTGAGACGGAGGATGCCCCTCCGCTCCTGTTCTACCGGGGGCAGGTGGGGCCGCCGCGCCGCCGGGTGGCCATGGTGGGCAGCCGGCACCCGGATCAGGGCTTCCTTCCCTTTGCGAGGAGCTTCGCCCGGCAGGTGGCCGAGGGTGGGGTGGGGGTGGTGTCCGGAGCTGCCGCCGGGGTAGATCGGGCCTGCCACTGGGGCGCATTGGACGCGGGCGGAGAGACGTGGGCCTTCCTCGGCTCGGCGCTGGACGCGTTGGATCCCGCCCAGGCGAAGCTGCTGCCGCACTTCCTGGCTCGGGGCGGGGTGTTCTTCAGTGAACTGCCGCCCGGCGTCCGGGCGAGCACGACGACCTTTCCCCGGCGCAACCGGCTCATCGCTGGCGCGTCGGATGCGGTGTTGATCCTCCGAGCGGGGGCGGCTTCTGGCAGCCTCTACACGGCGGAAGCGGGACGAGCGCAGGGCCGGCCAGTGTTAGCCCTGCCCGGTGATGTGATGAACGAGGGAGCGGCCGGCTGCAACGCGCTCATCCGTGATGGACACGCGCGGGCCTGTCTCTCCGTTCATGAAGTCTGGCGGGCCGTGGGGTTTCACCCCGAGCGGTCGGTCCCGCCAGGAGAGGGTTCGTCGTGGGATGAGCTCTCGGTGGAAGCGAGGGGGGCCTACCAGGTGTTGGACAGGGTTCCCAGGTCATTCGATGAGGTGCTGGCCGGTAGCCAGCTCTCGCCCGCGGCGCTCTCCAGCGCCCTGGTGGAGCTCGAGCTGTCGGGGCTCGTCATCCAGCATCCTGGAAGGTTGTTCGAGAAGGTTTGAGGAAAATCATGGCGACGCGCACGAAAAAGACGGCAACGGCGGGCGAGATGGAGGGCGAGGAGACCGCGGCCCCCAAGAAGGCAGCCAAGAAGCCGGCGGCGCGCAAGAAGACCGCCGCCAAGAAGAAGACGGCCGCCAAGAAGGCCTCCTCGCGCCGCAAGGTCAGTGACGAGGCCCTGCCCACCGTGGAGGCCTCCGCCGAGGATGGCGAGGCCACCGACTCCCCCAAGCGGGGCAAGGGACCGCACTACCTCGTGGTGGTCGAGTCGCCCGCCAAGGCGAAGACCATCAAGAAGTACCTGGGCTCCGGCTACACGGTGAAGGCCTCGGTGGGCCACATCCTGGACCTGCCCAAGAGCAAGATGGGCGTGGACCTCGAGCGCGACTTCGAGCCCCAGTACGAAGTCATCAAGGGCAAGGAGAAGGTGCTCAGCGAGCTGAAGAAGGCCGCTCAGGGCGTGGACAAGGTCTTCCTGGCGACGGACCCCGATCGCGAGGGGGAGGCCATTGCCTGGCACATCAACCAGCAGCTGGGCCACCAGAACGCCTACCGGGTGATGTTCAACGAGATCACCAAGCCGGCCATCCAGGAGGCCATCGCGCACCCGCGCCAGCTCAGCCAGGAGAACTACGACTCCCAGCAGACGCGCCGCATCCTGGACCGGCTGGTGGGCTACCAGATCTCCCCGCTGCTCTGGAAGAAGGTACGCCGGGGCCTGTCCGCGGGCCGCGTGCAGTCCGTGGCCGTGCGCCTCATCTGCGAGCGCGAGGACGAGATCAAGGCCTTCGTCCCCCAGGAGTACTGGACGCTGGATGCCCTCCTCGAGGGTCCCGCCGGGCCTCCGCCCTTCAAGGCCAAGCTGGCCAAGGTGGATGGCAAGAAGGTGGACCTGAAGGACCGGGACACCACCCAGGGGCTGGTGGAGGAGCTGAAGAGCTCGTCGTTCGTGGTGTCCAAGGTGGACAAGCGCGAGCGGCGCCGCAACGCGCCCGCTCCCTTCATCACCTCCAAGCTGCAGCAGGAGGCCGCCAACCGGCTCCACTTCACCGCCAAGAAGACCATGGCGCTGGCCCAGCGTCTCTACGAGGGCGTGCCGCTCGGTGAGGAGGGCCAGACGGCGCTCATCACGTACATGCGTACGGACTCCACCCGTCTGTCGGATCAGGCGGTGGCGGCGGTGCGCGAGTTCATCGGCCAGACCTATGGCGCGGACTACCTGCCGGAGGCCCCGGTGGTGTACCGCACCAAGAAGGGCGCTCAGGACGCGCACGAGGCCATCCGGCCCACGTCGCTCGAGTACCCGCCCTCCAA
Organism: Archangium minus; assembly: GCF_044360475.1. Classification (NCBI taxonomy): domain Bacteria; kingdom Pseudomonadati; phylum Myxococcota; class Myxococcia; order Myxococcales; family Archangiaceae; genus Archangium; species Archangium minus. The sequence goes on along the minus strand of NZ_CP043494.1, from coordinate 8,512,024 downwards.
GGTGAAGCACTACTTCGACTCGATGAACGACGACATGGCCGCGGACATGTTCCGTCTCTACGAGCTCATCTGGAACCGCTTCGTGGCGTGCCAGACGAAGCCGGCCGTGTATGACCAGACGAGCGCGGAGATCACCGCGGGCCGGGCCACCTTCCGGGCCTCGGGCTCCACGCTGAAGTTCCCCGGCTACCTGGCCATCTACGGCGCCAGCCTCACCCCCGAGGAGGAGGCCGCCCAGGAGAAGGCGCGCGCCGCCGGCGAGGACACCGACGAGGACGGCGTGGGCGAGCTGCCCGTGCTCAACGACGGGGACGCGCTCTCCCTGCAGAAGCTGCTCGACGAGCAGCACTTCACCCAGCCGCCTCCGCGCTTCTCGGAAGCCACCCTCGTCAAGGAGCTCGAGGAGCGGGGCATTGGCCGTCCGTCCACCTACGCCGCCATTCTCTCCACCATCCAGGAGAAGAAGTACGTGGAGAAGGTGGAGGGCCGCTTCCGGCCCACGGACCTGGGTGTCATCTGCAACGAGCTGCTCGTGAAGCACTTCCCCCACGAGCTGGACGTCGCCTTCACCGCCGGCATGGAGGAGAAGCTGGATCAGATCTCCGAGGGCGAGGCCAACTGGAAGGCCGTCCTCAAGGACTTCTACGGGCCCTTCAAGGAGACGCTCGAGAAGGCCGAAGCGGAGATGCGCGACGTCAAGCGCGAGGAGATCAAGACCGACGTGGCGTGCGAGAAGTGCGGCAACGTCATGGTGATCAAGTGGGGGAAGATGGGCCACTTCCTCGCGTGCTCGAACTACCCCGAGTGCAAGAACACCAAGGACTTCAAGCGCGACGCCGAGGGGAAGATCGTCATCATCGAGGAGGAGACGACCGACGAGAAGTGCGAGAACTGCGGCAAGAACATGGTGGTCAAGCGTGGCCGCTTCGGGAAGTTCCTCGCGTGCTCGGGCTACCCCGAGTGCAAGACGTCCAAGCCCATCTCCATCGGTGTGACGTGCCCGGACTGCAAGCAGGGCTACCTCACCGAGCGCCGCAGCCGCTTCGGGAAGATCTTCTTCGGCTGCAACCGCTACCCAGACTGCAAGTTCGCCGCCTGGGACCGGCCGCTGCCGGAGGCGTGCCCCAGCTGCCAGTCGCCCTACCTGGTGCAGAAGTACTCCAAGCGGGACGGCCCGTTCATCGCCTGCCCCAACAAGGAGTGCGACTACCGGCGGCAGATCGTCGAGCCCGAGGTGGCCGCTGCTGCTACACCCGCCGCCAACGGCCCCAACGCTTCCTCGGCTGCTTGAAGCGCTGAAAGTTCAAGGATTTCAGGGGCATGGCCCTGCCCCTGGCTTGACACCTCCGAGGAGGGTCTTCTAGAAGTTCAGTGCCTGCTCCCAGGGCAGGCCCGGGCGTCGAAAGGACCCTCTTCGCGATGATTCCCATGGTGAGCGAGCTGCTGGACGTGGTGTTGACCCAAGTCCCGGCGGCCGCGCCGGCCAAGCTCGGCGTCGTGGACTCCGTCATCAAGTTCTTCAAAGACGGTGGCCCGTTCATGTTCGTCAATCTGTTCTGGCTGGCCGCGGCGCTCGCGGTGGCCCTGGAGCGGATTGTCACGCTGATGTTCCGCTACAACCTCAACGCGCCGCCCTTCATGGAGCAGATCACCAAGCTGGTGATGACCGGCAACGTGGACCGCGCCGTGAAGCTGTGCGCTGCCGCTCCTCACTCGCCGCTGGCCAAGGTCATCCGCGCCGGGCTCACCCGCGCCAACCGCGGGGAGATCGAGGTCGCCAAGTCGGTGGAGGAGGCGCTCGTCGAGCACAGCCCGCACGTGGGCGCGCGCATCCCCTGGCTGTGGTCACTGGCCAACATCGCCACGCTGGTGGGACTCGTCGGCACCATCTTCGGTCTGATCGGCACGTTCCAGGCGCTCGGCAACGTGCCCGCGGAGCAGAAGCAGGCCCTGCTCTCCGACGGTATCTCCAAGGCCATGAACAACACCGCGTTCGCGCTCTCCATCGCGGTGCTGTGCATCATCTTCCACCTGTTCCTGACCTCGTACGCCAAGAGCATGGTGGAGACCATGGAGCTCAACGCGCTCAAGCTGGAGAACCTGCTGGCGCGCCGCGCCGCGGGCGAGACGACCATCGACGAGGCCCGGGCCGCTTAGGCCACGCGTCGGAGGGGTCATGGCGTTCCATTACTCGCGGCGCAAGCTGAAGCCTCGTGAGGAAGAGGAGACGGGCGAGCTCAACATCGTCCCGTACCTCGACATCCTCATGAACCTCATCCTCTTCATGCTGCTGTCCATCAACGGGCTGGCGGCCTTCGGCATCCTCAACGTCAACGCGCCGAGCTACGGCGGGCCCAGCTCCACGGTGGCCCAGCCGCAAGACGCGGACAAGCCGCAGCTGACGCTCAGCGTGCTCATCAGCAAGAAGGGGCACTTCGTCAACAGCGAGAACGCCATCCTCGGCAAGAATGACGGCGCTCCCACCATCCCCCTCAAGGCGGATGGCGCGTACAACTACGCCGCCCTCAACGCGCAGATGGTGGAGATCAAGAAGGCCTTCCCCTCCGAGACGAAGGTCATCGTCGCCGCGGACCCTGAAATCCCCTACGAGGCGCTCATCCAGACCATGGACGCCATCCGCGAGACGCAGGAGCGGCCGCACCGCCTGCTCTTCCCGGACGTCACCCTCGGAGCCATCTAGATGTCGACGACGGGCGAGAGCACCACGCAGGTGTCGGTGGACAACGAGGCGCTGCAGCGGATGCGCTTCCGCAAGGCGCTCGCGCGCAAGAAGCGCAAGGAGCGCGAGGCGGCTGGGGAAATCAAGGAGCTGAACATCACCGCGATGATGGACATGATGACCATCCTCCTGGTGTTCCTCCTGAAGTCCTTCGCCTCGTCGTCAGCGGCCATGACGGCCAGCGAGGACGTGCGGCCGCCTGTGTCCTCCACGCGCGCCACGCCCAAGGACACCGTGGCCGTCACCGTCACCCCCAAGAACATCCTCGTGGGGGAGAAGGAAGTGCTGCGGCTGAGCAACGGGCAGATTCCTCCCGAGGCGCTCCAGGGCCGGCTCGTGCTGCCGCTGGATGCTCAGCTCAAGAAGGAAGTGGAGAAGCTGAAGTACATCGCCGAGCGCAACCCGGCGGCGCCCTTCAACGGGGAGCTCTCCGTCATCGCGGACAAGAGCATCTCCTACGACATGCTCATCACGGTGCTCTACACCGCGGGCCAGAGCCAGCTGGAGAACTACCGGTTCGTGGTTCTCCAGGACGAGGGCAAGCCGCAGTAGGGCGCTCCGACTCCCAGGCGCCCTACCTGGCTTCGTGCGTTGGATGCGCTAGAGGGTGGGCGTAGCCTGCGGACCGCCGCGCAGCTCCAGCTCATGGCGCGTCGCGTCCTCCTCGCACCGAATGGCGAAGGGCAGCGCCTCCAGCCGCTCGATGGGGATGTCGTAGCCGCAGTCCACGCAGGATCCGAACACGCCCGTGTCCATTCGACGCAGCGCGGCATCAATCAGCATCACCTCGCGCCGCTGCGCCTCCATCAGGCTGGAGAGCGTGTAGTCCGCCAGCTCCGCCTGCGCGTTCTCCTCGTATTCGGGGTCGCGATCCTGGTCCTTGAGCGCACTCAACTCGCGCTGGGCGCCCATGCTCGCATTGAGGATGTCCCGGCGGCGCCGCTGCAGGAGATCGCGAATCTTCAGAAGGTCGTTGGCTCGGCTCATGGCCTGTCGCTCCCCATCAATGGTGCACTGCGTAATGGCGCACTGCGTCGCACGGATGAATTTCCCGGTGCGATGAACGGGCAAAAGCTAGGAGCCATGAGCAGGTAGGGAAACTGTTTCCGAATTTCCTACCTGTCGCAGGGCCGGAGAGCGAGCGGGGAGGCAGGAGCCGGATGACCGGAGGGTGGACATCCAGGAGCGGAAGGGTGGGACAGGGCGGGGTGGTCCTGCTAACAGTTGCCGGACGGGCCCAGAGAGCGGGCTCGCGGAGAGTGTGATGGAGGACGTGAAGCTTCAGCGGGTGACGGTGATTGGCGGTGGACTGGCGGGCAGCGAGTGTGCCTGGCAGCTGGCGCGGCGCGGGGTTCCGGTGACGCTGAGGGAGATGAAGCCGCACCGGCGCTCGCCGGCGCACAAGACGGACCAGTTCGCGGAGCTGGTGTGCTCCAACTCGTTGCGCTCGGACAACCCGGAGAGCGCCATCGGTCTGCTGCACGCGGAGCTGCGGGCGCTGTCGTCAGTGATCCTCGGGAACGCGGACCTGCACCGAGTACCTGCGGGTGACGCCCTGGCGGTGGACCGGGAGGCCTTCTCGGCAGCGGTGACGAGCGCGGTGCACGGGGCTCCCGGCGTGGAGGTGGTGGCGGGCGAGGTGGACACGCTGCCCGAGGGCACGGTGGTGGTGGCCACCGGGCCGCTCACCTCGGAGGCGCTGACGAAGGAGCTCGAGCGCTACGTGGGGGAGAAGCTCTACTTCTACGACTCCATTGCCCCCATCGTGGCGGGGGACTCCATCGACATGGGGATCGCCTTCCGCGCGAGCCGCTACGGCAAGGGAGGGGGCGACGACTACATCAACCTGCCGATGAACAAGGAGGAGTACTACCGGTTCATCGCCGAGGTGAAGGCGGGCCAGAAGCTGCAGCCGCACAGCTTTGAGGAACCCAAATACTTCGAAGGGTGTCTGCCCATCGAAGTGATGGCGGAGCGAGGCGACGACACGCTGGCCTATGGGCCGATGAAGCCGGTGGGGCTGAAGGATCCACGCACGGGCGAGGAGCCCTACGCGGTGGTTCAGCTGCGCATGGAGGACCGGGAGGGGACGGCGTGGAACATGGTGGGCTTCCAGACGCGCCTCACGTGGGGCGAGCAGAAGCGCATCTTCACCACGTGCGTGCCGGGCCTGGCCAACGCCGAGTTCCTGCGGATGGGGCAGATCCACCGCAACACCTTCATCGACTCGCCGCGGCTGCTGGGACGGGACTTGTCGCTCAAGGCGGAGCCGCGCCTGTTCTTCGCGGGGCAGATCACGGGCGTGGAGGGGTACGTGGAGTCGGCGGCGTGCGGCTACCTGACGGCGCTGGCGGTGTACGCGCGGCTGACGGGGCGTGAGTTCGTCCCGCCTCCAGCCACCACGGCGCTGGGCTCGCTCTACCGTCACGTGACGGGCGAGGCGCACCCGCCGGACTATGACTACCAACCCTCGAACGTCATCTTCGGACTGTTCCCGTCGCTGCCGGGGCGGGTGAAGAAGGCGGACAAGCGGGCAAAGTACGCGGAGCGGGCCAGGGCGGACCTGGCTGCGTGGCTGCCAAGCGTGCCTCCCGCGCAGGAGCTCCAGAGGACTGCATGAGCCGACGAACCGTGGTGGCGGGCGCGCTGATGGCGCTCGCGCTGGTGGGGTGCAAGCGCAGCGACGAGAAGAGCAGCGGAGGGCAGCAGGGAGGTGCCCGGTCGGGAGCCGCGGGCGCGGTGGGCGGCGTGGGCTCGATGCTGGCCGAGGGTCCGGCGGATGACCTGCGCGTCACCGCGGATGGGCAGTTCGCTACGTACCTGCGCAAGACGCACAAGCCTATCGTGGAGGGCATTCCGCCCCAGATGCGGCTGGGCGAGCTGTACGTGGTGCCGGTGACGGGCGGCGTGCCGCGCAAGCTGGGAGACGGGGTGACCAACTATCCCGGTGGCCAGCTCTTCACCCCGGACTCGAAGTTCGTGCTGTACCTCACGGGGTACAACGTGGCGAACCAGTCCGGTGCGCTGCACGCGCTGGCGCTGCGCGAGCCCACCGCCGAGCCCCAGAAGCTCGGTACATCGGTGTCGTACTTCCTGCCGAGCCCGGACGGCTCGAAGCTGGCCTTCGTGGACGGTGGGGTGCTGAAGCTGGGGTCGCTGCCGGCGGGACCCTTCCGCCAGGTGGCGGGCGAGGTGTCCACGGCGGGCTTCTCCCCAGACGGCACGATGCTCTTCTTCAAGCGGCGTCTGGCCGCGGCCGGTGGGCTGCTGGCAGTGCCCGTGGAGGCGCCGGAGGGCAAGCCGACCGAGCCGCTGAAGCTGGCGGACCAGGTGGGCGACTTCGTGCTGTCCGCGGACTCCAAGCACGTGGCCTACCAGGTGCGCAGCACCTCGGTGCAGGGCACGTATGACCTGTACGTGGCGGATCTGCCGGAGCTGAAGGGGCGCAAGGTGGCCTCGGGCACGACGGCGTTCGCCTTCTCGCCGGACTCGAAATGGCTGGCGCGCAACGACGGGAGCAAGCCGGAGGCGTTGGGCGACCTGTACGTGGGCCCGGCCTCGGGCGAGCCGGGACGCAAGGTGGGCGAGCGCGTGAAGGAGCTGGCCTTCTCGCCGGACTCTCAGGCGCTGGGCTTCCTGGCGAAGTACGACCAGCCGGCGGGCGCGGGGCTGATGGGCGTGGTGGCGCTGCCGGATGGCGAGCCGAAGCTGGTGGGCAGCCGCGTGCCCAACTTCATGTGGGGCAGCGACGGTAAGTACGTGGCCTTCCTGTCGCGCTTCCTCAAGCCCATCTACTCGGTGGACCTGATGCTGTACCAAGTGGGCGCGGAGAAGGCGGAGAAGGCCCAGCCGGGTGTCTTCGGCTACGGCTTCACCCCGGGGAACACGGCGCTCGTCTTCCGCTCGAGCTGCATCCGTGAGGGCCGTGCCTGCGACTTCAAGGCGCTGCCGCTGCCCCGGGCCGAGAAGGCCGAGCCGCAGACGTGGCTACAAGGCATCTACAGCTACAAGGTGTCCGAGGACGGCAACCGGATCCTCGCCACGTCGGCGCGGATGGACTCGGACACGTTCGACGTCGCCATCTACGACGTGAAGACGCAGGCGCGAAAGACGCTCGACCAGGGCGCGCAGCTGCCGGCGTACTTCGCAGGTCCGAACGACTCGCTGGCGGTGTACGTGCTGAAGGGCACAAACCCCGGCGTGTACGTGGCGCCGGCCCAGCCGTGAGAAGCTTGCGGGCGGCCCGGTTGCGTCTACGCTGGAGCCGCCCATGAGCACCGCCGAGCTGTCGCCGCTGCTGGAGAAGTTCCGCGCCCACCTCGAGGACGAGAAGGGTGCCAGCCCCCACACCGTGCGCAACTACCTGATCGACCTGGTGGACTTCGAGCGCTACCTGGTCGAGCGGATGAAGCTGACGCTGCTGTCGGCCTCGCACGCTGCCATCCGCGGCTACATGGGGACGCTGGCGGTGGACCATGCGCCGTCCAGCCGCTCGCGGCGGCTCGCGAGCATCAAGAGCTTCTACAAGTACCTGGTGCGGCAGAAGCTGCTGCCGGGCAGCCCGGCGAAGCTGGTGAAGAGCCCCAAGCAGCCCAAGAGCCTGCCCAAGGTGCTGCCCGTGGACGAGCTGTTCGCCATCCTCGAGATGCCGTCGCAGAAGACGGTGCTGGGCCTGCGGGACAAGGCGATTCTCGAGATCCTCTACGGCGGAGGCCTGCGCATCAGCGAGCTGTGCGGGCTGAACCTGCTGGATGTGGATAGGAGCGGCCGCATCATCCGGGTGATGGGCAAGGGCAGCAAGGAGCGCCTGTGCCCGGTGAACGCGCAGGCCATCCGCGCACTGGAGGCCTACCTGGCGCGTCGGGACGAGCTGCTCGCGGTGCCACGCCCCGGGCAGGACGAGGAGGCGGTGTTTCTCAACTACCGGGGAGGCCGGCTGACACCTCGGAGCATCGCGAGGCACCTGGACACCTACGTGGTGCAGTGCGCGCTGCAGCGCAAGGTGAGCCCCCACGCGCTGCGTCACTCGTTCGCCACGCACCTGTTAGGGGGTGGGGCGGACATCCGCAGCATTCAAGAGCTGCTGGGCCACGCGAGCCTTTCCACCACGCAGCGGTACACGCACGTGAGCTGGGAGCAGCTCCAGGCCGTCTACGACGCGGCGCATCCAAGAGCCTGACATCCCCTCTCCCCCTGGGAGAGGGACGGGGTGAGGGTAGAGAAAATCTCGAGTTGAACCGGGCTGGGAGGCGAGAGCGCTTCCCGGCCCTTTCTATTTGCGCCCATAAGAGGTGTTCACAAGACCACGTTTTCTCCGTAAAAATGAATTGTCGCTGTTAACCCGTTTTCCCCATTACGTCGCTCTATGGGGGGCTCCGTTGGTGTTGGAGCGCAGAGGAGTAGCGACATGCCAAGCACAGAGAGACGGAACGGGCGGTTCACGCGGATGGGTTGGAAGAGCGCGTGGGGTGTGGGCGTCGCGGGGTTGATGATCACCACGGGAGTGGCCTGTGACGTCAGGCCCGAGGCCGATGAGGACGGAGCCCCGCTGGAGGTGACGCAGTCGGTCATCGTGGGGAGCCGGTACCAGGCGGAGAACTGGTCCTCCAGTGGCACGACGGGAGTGTTCAACGAGGGCGGCGGCGAAGGGCAGTCCGTGGCGGGCTTCCAGGTCAACGAGCAGATCCACTACCCGTCGGTGAACTTCACCGGAGCGGATCAGATCCAATTCCGCATCGCGGCCCCATACGGAGGAGGCCGGGCGGAGATCTGGGCGGATGCGGTGGGCTCTGGCACGAAGGTGGGGACGGTGGACCTCCTGTCCGCCACCGGGAGCGACTGGAACGCCTTCATCACCCGGACCGTCAACATCACCGAGCTCTCCGGGACCCGCTCGCTGTACCTCAAGGGAGTCGCGACGGGCGGTGACTGGCTGTTCAAGCTCGACTGGTTCGAGCTGCACGACACCGGTGGCACCACCCAGCCGCCGACAACTCCCACGGGCACCATTCCGGTCAAGGTGACCAACAAGTGCCCGTACCCGCTCCATGTCACGTTGACGGGCGTGTATAGCATTCCGCTCGAGAAGGACGCGGCGGGCAACCCCATCTACCGCGCCCTCGCCACCGGGCAGAGCTACACCTATGCGACCCCGGCGAACTACCCCAGCGGCCGCGTGAGCGCATACAAGACCTTGCCGTCGCCGACCTCGCCCCGCGAGCTGGAGAAGGCCGAGTTCACGCTCGAGAAGCCCAATGGTGGCTCGCAGCTCCTCCACTACAACCTCACGTACGTGGACCACGTAGGTCTGCCCATGCAGATCACCGGCGTGGGCACGGGTTCCAGCTGTGTCCAGGTGCAGTGCAACAAGTCCGCGAGCGCCATTCAGTCAGCCATCGATACCCAGTGTCCGGATGGCTTGCGCTACTCCATGGGTGGCGGAAGCATCTGCCTTGCCCCGCGCTCCTTCTGCCTCGATGGCGAGTACGCGAGTGATTATCGTCGCGCCTCCGTCTGCACGCGCCTGGACAGCGAGATCGCCCGCTGCGCGAGCAAGTACCCGGGTGTCTGCACGCCGGGGACGGCGAAGACGGCGCAGGTCTACGCGTGCTCGCCGCCGTTCTTCGACCAGAGTGCGAAGTGGTGCGCCGCGCTGAACCGCGGAATGCTGGACGCGCCCGACAGCACCAACGTGGCGCAGTACTACAACACCGGGAAGCCGTATAACTTGTACGCGAAGTGGGTCCACGACCAGTGCGGCGCCGTGTACGGGTTCGCCTATGACGACTACCCAATGGCTGCGAACCAGGCCGGCTTCTACACGTGCACCGGCGGGCAGCAGCTCAACGTGACGTTCTGCCCGGCGGGTTGATTCCTCACACAGCCGTCTCACCCTGACGTCCCCGCGCCTGGTCATCTTCCGGTGACCGGGCGCGGTCTGTTTTCCAATCCAATCCCCCCCACAACAAGCAGGAACTTCGCATGCATATGGGTTCATCCCGAAGCCGGAGCATCAAGAGCCAGCTCGCGACCGTGGTGCTGGTCTGCGCGCTTCCCCCCGCGAGTGCGATGGCCGCAGGCGAGTCCGTCCAGGTCTGGCTGACGACCACCTCGGGCAATTCCCTCTCCAAGAAGCTCAGCGCCGAGCCGGCCAAGACGTTCGGGCCGGAGAGCAGCACGCCCACGGCGATCACCATCAACGAGGCGACCACCTACCAGACCATTGATGGCTTTGGCGGCGCGCTCACGGATGCATCCGCGTGGCTGATCTACAACTCGCCCCAGCGCAACGCGATCATGAACGACCTGTTCAGCATCGGCAGTGGCGCCGGGTACAACCTGGTGCGGCTGCCCATGGGCGCGTCCGACTTCTCCAGGAATAGCTACACCTACGACGACACCTGCTGCGACCTGAATGACTTCTCGGTGGCTCACGACACGGCCTACATCATCCCGCTCCTGCAGCAGGCGCGGCAGCTCAACCCCGAGCTCAAGATCATGGCCCTGCCGTGGAGCGCTCCCGCGTGGATGAAGTTCAACAACTCCCTGAATGGGGGCGGCTACCTGCGCAACGATCTCTATGGCACGTATGCCAATTACTTCGTGCGCTTCCTCCAGGCCTACAACAGCTACGGCGTGCCCATCCATGCCATCAGCATGCAGAACGAGCCGCATAACGCCAACAGCACCTACCCGACGATGCAGATGGAGGCGAGTGATCAGTCAAACTTCGCGGCCCAGAACCTGCGGCCCGCGCTGAACAACGCCGGGTTCGGTTCGGTCAAGATCATCGGCTGGGATCACAACTGGTACGACAATGGCGGCCCCGCGGGCTTCCCCCATGAGGTGATGAGTCACAACAACAGCCAGGCCCGCTCGGCGGTGGCTGGCGTGGCCTATCACTGCTACGAGAGCCCCGAAGGCAGCTACAGTGTTCAGACCACCTTCCACAACGCCTATCCGGACAAGGAGATCCACTTCACCGAGTGCTCCGGTGGTGATTGGGCGACGAGCCAGGCCGGAAACCTGGAGTGGGAGCTCCAGAACAACATCATGGGGCCGCTGCGGCACTGGGCCCGAAGCTCGCTGTACTGGAACATCGCGCTCGATCCGAACCATGGCCCGAGAGTGGGCGGCTGCACCGATTGCCGCGGCATGCTCACCGTGAACAACAGCACGGGCACCTACACCAAGAACGAGGATTACTACGCCTGGGCGCATCTGGCGAAGGTGGTACGGACCGGTGCGGTTCGTATCGACTCGACGACTCAGGCCGACGGTGGCATCCAGACCGTCGCCTTCAAGAATCTGGATGGCTCGCTGGCCCTGATCGCGCTCAACTCCAACGATGGCAGCTCGCTGACCTTCAAGGTGCGTTGGGCCGGCCAGTCCTTCGACTACACGCTCCCTCCGCGGTCAGTGGCCTCGTTCAAGTGGGGCGGGAGCTCCAGCGGGGGCACCTGGTACCGCATCATCAACAAGGCGACCGGCAGGTGCTTGGATATCGCCGGTCCGAGCACCGCCGACGGCGCCAACATCCACCAGTGGAGCTGCCACACCGGCTCCAGCCAGCAATGGGCACTCCAGGCGACCGATAACGGTTATTACCGGATCGTCTCGCGCTACAGCGGCAAGGTGCTCGACGTCGCTGGCCCGAGCGCTTCTGACGGTGCCAACGTCCATCAGTGGACCTCCACGGGCGGCACCAACCAGCAGTTCAAGTCCGTCTCTCTCGGGAGTGGCTGGTACAGGTTCGAGGCGCGCCACAGCGGGAAGGTGCTCGACGCGGCCGACTGCTACACCTCCGGCAACGTCGATGGCGGCAATATCCAGCAGTGGAGCTGGTCCAACAACGACTGCCAGCAATTCCGGCTCGAGCAGATGTAGACGTTGGAGTTTCCCGCGGGGCCCTCAGCTCTGGGTCAGGGCCCCGCTCGCGTCCGTGGGGCCTGGAGGCAGCGAGTCTTCCAGGTCCACTCGGGCCTCCACCTCGGCCAGGAAGGCATCCAGCACGGAGTTGAAGGTCTCGGGTGCGTCCATCATCAGCCAATGGCTCACTGCCGGGAGCACTTCCACCCGCATTCCCGGCACTCGCAGGTGCAAGGCCTTCGTTCCAAGCTGGACGAGCGTTGTTTCCGAAGAGATGGCCAGGCACGGGCCCGGGTAACGCGAGAGTTGCTCCTCCGGCTGGTAGTCGAGCAGGCTCCAGGTGGCGGTGGTCACCACCTCGCGGGGCGTCGCACGCAGTGAGTCGAGGACCGCCTCACGCGTCCCTGGCTTCGCCCCCAGCAGCATCGGCTCGAACCACACCAACCGTGCTGCCTCGTACTTCTCCGGTTGGAAGCTTTCGTGAAGGGTATCGAGCGCCTCGGGCGGCAGGTCCTTCAGGCTTCCGCCTGGATCTCCGAGCACCAGTCCTGCAACCCGCCCGGGATGGCGCGCCGCGTACTCACCCACCACCGTACAACCGAAGCTGTGTCCTACCAGGACGAAGTAAGCCAGGCCCAGCGCGTCCGCCACGGCGCTCACGTCCTCCGTGAAGTCTCGGAAGCCATAGCGGCCCGCTGGGTCCGGGTCCGACTCGCCCATGCCTCGCAGGTCGAAGGACACACTGCGTTGCGCCAGATGTGCTTGCTGCGCCGCCCACTGCGTCCGGTTTCCGCTATTGCCGTGCACGAAGAGGACGGGGAGCCCTCCCTCTCCCGCCGTGGTGACGGCCAGACGGCCAGCCGGCCCCTGGATGATCCGCTTCGAGGTGCTCATACCGCGAAGGTATTCACCCCCCTCTTGCGCAGGGTGGCCTGACGCGCCTCCTGGTTGCTACGCGGGAGACCCTCCGGGCTGGAATGCGTGGTCTATTCCACAGGTACGCGCCCGTCCGCGGTCCCAGTATCGACTACTCAATAGCGTGATGACCTTTGGTCAGCCCCCGTGCTCGAGCCGATGAAGATTGGCGCTCCCGGGTGTCAAACCACGAAGGTGTTCACATGAGTACTTCAGCCAAGGATCCGACCCAAGGGGCGTCTCCGGCGGGTCTGCCCTCGACCCATCAGGTCACCCTCAAGGTCAATGGTGTGGAAAAACGGATGGAAGTCGCGCCCTGGACGACTTTGCTCGACCTGTTGCGCGAGTCCCTCGACCTGACGGGCACGAAGAAGGGCTGTGACCACGGCCAGTGCGGGGCCTGTACCGTCCTCGTCAACGGCAAGCGTATCAACTCGTGTCTGACGTTGGCCGTCATGAAGGATGGCGCGGAGGTGATGACCATCGAAGGGTTTGCCGCGGGCGAGACGCTCCACCCGCTCCAGGAGGCGTTCATCGAGTACGACGCGTTCCAGTGTGGCTACTGCACTCCCGGCCAGCTCTGCTCCGCCCTCGGGTTGCTCAATGAGGGCAAGGCGAAGACGCTGGATGACATTCGCGAGTTGATGAGCGGCAACATCTGCCGTTGTGGCGCCTATCCCAACATCCTCGCGGCCATCGAGAAGGTGCGGCGGGAGCGAGAAGGGGGCGCCGAGCGATGAACCCCTTTTCCTTCGAGCGGGCCGAGAACGTCGCTGGCGCCGTGAGCGCGATCGCCAAGAAGGACAGGGCTCGGTTCATTGCGGGTGGCACCAACATTCTCGATTTGATGAAGGAGAATGTTTCACGCCCGAGCCACCTGATCGACATCACGCGGCTGCCCCTGGGTCAGATTGAGGAGACCGGGGACGGCGGCTTGCGAATCGGCGCGCTCGTCACGAATGCGGACGTCGCCTACAACGAGCAGGTCGAGCGGCGCTACCCCTTGCTCGCGAAGGCGATCCTGGCCGGCGCCTCGGCACAGCTGCGCAACATGGCGACCACGGGCGGCAACCTGCTCCAGCGCACGCGCTGTTATTACTTCTACGACACGGCCACGCCCTGCAATAAACGAGAACCCGGCACGGGGTGCGGCGCGATCGGCGGCTTCAATCGCAACCATGCGATTCTGGGCACGAGCGACAAGTGCATCGCCACCCATCCCTCGGACATGTGCGTGGCGCTCGCGGCGCTCGCTGCGGTCGTTCGCGTGACCGGTCCCAACGGAGAGCGCGCGATCCCTTTTTCCGAGTTCCATCGTCTGCCCGGGGATACTCCGGAGCTTGATACGAATTTGCGGCCCGATGAGCTCATCACCGCGGTGGAGTTGCCCGCGAAGGGCTTCGCTGGGCATTCCGCCTACCTGAAGATCCGGGACCGTCAGTCCTACGCCTTCGCGCTCGTGTCGGTGGCGGCAGCGCTCGACCTGGACGGAGGTCACATCCGGGAGGCCCGGCTGGCACTCGGCGGCGTCGCCCACATGCCCTGGCGCGACACGCAAGCCGAAGCGCTGCTGAGCGGCAGGCCCGCCACCGTGGAGCACTTCCGCTCCGCGGCGGAGGCGATCGTCCGGGATGCAAAGGGCTTTGGTCACAACACCTTCAAGATCGAAATGGCGAAGCGGGCAGTGGTGCGCGCCCTGGAACAGGCCGCCGGGATGGAGCAAACCTCATGACGACGACATCGAACCTGCTCGGAAAGCCCATCAACCGCGTTGACGGCCGCCTCAAGGTGACGGGCGAGGCGAAATACGCCGCGGAGTTCAACGTCCCTGGTCTCCTCCACGGCTCCGTTGTGTCGAGCGCGATCGCCAAGGGGCGGATCAAGAAGATCGACACGCGTGAGGCCCTCGCCATCCCAGGCGTGCTCCACATCTTCACGCACGAGAACCGGCCGCGACTCGCCTGGTTCGACCGCAGCTACCGTGACGAGGATGCTCCCTCCGGTTCGCCTTTCCGGCCGCTCTATGACGACAAGATTGTCTACAGCGGACAGCCCATCGCGCTGGTCGTCGCCGAGACGCTCGAGGGGGCCCGCTATGCCGCGTCGCTCGTCCGGGTTGAGTACGACTCCCATTCACCCGAGACGGACCTGCGAGCCCGCCGTGAGGAGGCCTACGAGCCGCGAGAGGGAAAGGGCGGGTACGAGCCGCCGCCCAAGCCGAGGGGTCATGCCGACAAAGCCCTCGCCAGGGCCGCTGTGCGGGTCGATGCGGAGTACTCGTCGCCCGTTGAGCACCACAACCCCATGGAGATGCACGCAACGACGGTCATCTACGAGACCGACGGCATGCTCACCGTCTACGACAAGACCCAGGGCGTGCAGAACAGCCAGCAATACATCTCGAAGGTGTTTCACCTCTCTCCGGAAGAGGTGCGTGTGCGCTCGCCTTTCGTCGGCGGGGCCTTCGGCTCGGGGTTGCGTCCGCAATATCAACTGTTCCTGGCGGTGATGGCGGCGCGCGAGCTGAAGCGCTCCGTCCGGGTGCCGCTGACGCGTCAGCAGATGTTCACCTTCGGCCACCGCCCCGAGACCGTGCAGCGGGTGGCGCTCGGCGCGTCGTCCGATGGCACCCTCGAAGCCGTCATCCACGAGGCGATCTCCGAGACCTCGCGCTTCGAGGATTACATTGAGGTCGTCGTCAACTGGTCGGGGTTGCTCTACCAGAGTGACAACGTGCGGCTGAATTACAAACTCGTTCAGCTGGACAACTACACACCCATCGACATGCGTGCGCCGGGCGCGGTCCTGGGCGTCTACGCGCTGGAATGCGCGATGGACGAGCTGGCCTACAAGGTGGGGATCGACCCACTCGAGTTGCGGCTGAAGAACTACGCCGAGCGGGATCAGAACCAGGACAAGCCCTTCTCGAGCAAGGAGCTGCGTGCCTGTTATCGGCAAGGCGCCGAGCGGTTCGGCTGGGCCAGGCGCACTCCCGCCCCTCGCTCGATGCGAGACGGCAAGCAACTGGTAGGTTGGGGCATGGCCACCGGCATCTGGGAAGCGATGCAACAGCAGGCCAGCGCAAAGGCGGTCTTGAGCATTGATGGCAAGCTCATCGTCAGCAGCGCCACCGCTGACATTGGGACTGGGACCTATACCGTCATGACCCAGATTGCCGCGGACACGCTCGGCCTTCCAGTGGAGGATGTGACGTTCAAGCTGGGTGATTCCTCGCTGCCCAAGGCACCCGTCGAAGGCGGCTCGTGGACCGTGTCCTCCGTTGGTTCGGCGGTGAAGGCTGTTTGCGAGAAGGTGCGCGAGCGGTTGTTCCAGCTCGCTCGGAAGGTGCGCGGCTCGCCGCTCGCGAAGGCGAGTCTGGACGAGGTGTCATTCGTCGAAGGGCACATCCGGCTGACGAAGGAGCCATCGCGGGCGGTGTCGCTCACCGAGGCCATGCGACACGGCGAGGTCCTCAGCATCGAAGAAGAGACGTTGGCCCTGCCCAACATGCCCAAGCAATCGAGGTTCACCCGGTGCACACACTCGGCGGTGTTCGCGGAGGTGAAGGTCGACGAGGACCTCGGCACTGTGAAGGTGACGCGTGTCGTCAGCGCCATCGCGGGAGGCCGGGTCTTGAACCCGAAGACGGCGCGAAGCCAGATCCTCGGTGGGGTTGTCTGGGGGATTGGCATGGCCCTGGAAGAGGAGTCGGCCATGGATCAGAAGCTCGGCCGGTTCATGAACCACAACCTGGCCGAGTACCACGTCCCCGTGAACGCCGATGTGCAGGACATCGACGTCATCTTCGTCGAGGAGGACGATTCGATCGTCAACCCGCTCGGTGCCAAGGGGTTGGGGGAGATCGGCATCGTCGGCGTGGCGGCCGCGATTGCCAACGCCATCTTCCACGCGACGGGAAGGCGCGTCCGGAATCTGCCGATCACGCCCGACAAGCTGCTGTAGGGCGTGACGCGGTCCGCTGAAGCCTACGGCTTGGGGATGAGGATCAGATCCTCATCCTGCGTCAGGCGGTACACCCCGTCCGCCTCCTGGCAGCGTTCGGCGTGCTTGCGAATCCTGGCGTCGAGCGCGCGCGCCTCGTGCTCGCTCAGGGCGGCGAGTTGTTCTGGAGTGCAACAGTCCTCGAACACGAAGAAGCGGCAGAGCGTGTACATCTCCTCGAAGGAGGTCGCGGAGAAACCATTCAGGGTCGTGGCCACTTCGTAGGGGAGTTGCTTCTCCTTCAGGACGGCATGGAGTTGCTCGCTGCTGATCACCGTCTGTGTGAAGTCGCGATGCAGCTCGTAGTTCTGTCCGCGGCCGGAGCCGAGGACAATCAGGCAGTAGCCTCCCGGGCGCACGCGCGCGAGCAGCCGGTCGACGAACCGTCCCCAGTTGGCGACGGGCACGTGGTACAGGACGTGCGAGCAGAGGACGAGATCGTACTGCTCGGGTGACTGATAGCCCTCCAGGTCCGTGTGAAAGAGCTGGGCTCCGGGGTGCTCGAACGCGCTGAGCTGGTTTCGATTGGGCTCGAGCAGGGTGAGCGAACCGAAATGCGGCGCGAGCCGCCGGGCGACCGTGCCTGGTCCCGCGCCCACATCAAGCAGCGACGGGCGCTTGGGCATCCGGGAGAGGAGATTCTGCTCGACCCACTGCCCGATGTTCTCGTGGTGCCTGGCCGTCTTGGCGAGCAGGTGGAAGGCGGTGGCGTAGTCTTGGGGTGAGAGCGTGATGTTCATGGTGCGAGCTCCTCGGGAATCAGTCCCGACGTGAGTCCCTATCGTGCTCTCTCTGCATCAGAAGGGTAGGGGAGCGTGTCGAACATCGGGTGCAGGAGCCCCTTGCCGTCGCGTCGCCCGGCTGCTAGCCATGGGCCATTCCGTTGGGGTGCCCCTTCCCGGGGGCTGAGAGGCCAGGCGCCAACCCATCGAACCTGATCCGGCTAGGACCGGCGTAGGGAACGGAGAGCTGCAAGGGCGCGCGATCTCTCAATCGTGGCCCTGGAGCTTCCTCTGAACCCTCGCCGGTAAGAGAGGAAGCGCGATGCAGACGCCCACAGCCCTTGCGAGCACCCTCACCGCCCAGAACGCCCACCGCGTCTTCGGGGTGGAGGTCTGGGCATGAGCGGCTACACGATCCTCGGCGCCGGGGTCATGGGCCTCTGCACCGCCGTCGAGCTCGCGAGCCGTGGCGGGAGGGTGACGCTGGTTGATCCCCAGCCCGAACCGGGCCCCCATGCCTGTTCTTGGTGGGCGGGTGGGATGCTCGCCCCCTTCTGCGAGGGAGAGACGGCTGAAGAGCCGGTCATCCGGCTCGGCCAGACCGCCGCTGACTGGTGGGTGGCTCAGGGGGTGGAGGTCATTCGCCGCGGCACGTTGGTCCTCGCCCTGGGCCGCGACCGGGCCGAGCTCGACCGCTTCGCCGCCCGGACGCGGGAGCACCAGTGGGTGGGTCGCGAGGAGCTCGCCGCGCTCGAACCCGATCTCGACGGCCGCTTCCACCGCGGGCTCTTCTTCCCAACCGAGGCGCATCTGACGCCGCGCGTGGCCCTCTCCACCCTGCGCGCCCGTGCCGCGGCGCTCGGCGTCGCCTTCGCGCAGACCGCGCCCGAGGGCCAGCGCATCGACTGCCGGGGCCTTGCCGCGCGCGATGCGCTCCCCGAGCTCCGCGGTGTGAAGGGCGAGATGCTGGTGCTGCGCCTCCCCGAGCTGGCCCTCTCGCGCCCGATTCGGCTCCTCCACCCGCGGATCCCGATCTACCTCGTCCCTCGTGGCGACGGCATCTACATGCTCGGCGCCACGATGATCGAAAGCGCCCAGCGCGGGCGCGCGAGCGTCCGTTCCGTGATGGAGCTCCTCAGCGCCGCCTATGCACTGCACCCGGCCTTCGGCGAGGCGGAGATCCTCGAGATCGGCACCGATGCGCGGCCTGCCTTTCCTGACAACGTCCCGCGTCTCATCCAGCGCGACGGCACGCTCTTCCTCAATGGCCTCTACCGCCACGGCTACCTGATGGCGCCGGTGCTGGCGCGGATGGCGGCCGACCACCTTCTGTCCGGCAAACCCGTGGAGCTCTTGCAATGAAGATCACCGTGAATGGCGAGGCGCGCGAGACGTCGAGCGAAACGCTCGGCGCGCTCCTCCTGGAACTGGGTCATGGCAACGCCAAGGTCGCGACGGCAGTGAACGAGGCCTTCGTGCCCGCTGCGGCGCGAGACGGGCTGCGTCTCGCCGCGGGTGACCGGGTGGAAATCGTGGCGCCCCGGCAGGGAGGGTGAGCCAATGCCAGTCTTCTACGGAACCGAAGTCGCCTCGCCCCTGATGCTCGGCACCGCGCAATATCCCTCGCCCGCCGTGCTGGCCGAGGCCTTCCGTCGTTCGGGCGCGGGCGTCGCCACCGTCTCGGTTCGCCGCGAGGCGGGGGGTGAGCGGGCAGGGCAGGACTTCTGGCGCCTGATCTCAGGGCTCGGCGTGCGGGTGCTCCCCAACACTGCTGGCTGCCACAGTGTCCGCGAGGCGGTCACCACGGCCCAGATGGCGCGCGAGCTCTTTGAGACCGATTGGATCAAGCTCGAGGTGATTGGCAATGCCGACACGCTCCAGCCGGATCCCTTCGGCCTGGTCGAGGCGGCGCGGATCCTCGTGGCCGAGGGCTTCAAGGTCTTCCCCTACATGACCGAGGACCTGGTGCTCGCCGACCGCCTCTTGCAGGCGGGCTGCGAGGTGCTGATGCCCTGGGGCGCGCCGATCGGGACGGGGTTGGGGTTGCTCAATCCCTACGGCCTGCGCAGCCTGCGCGCGCACTTCCCCGATGTACCGATGGTGATTGACGCGGGGCTGGGCCTGCCGAGCCAGGCCGCCGCGGCGATGGAGATGGGCTTCGACGCGGTGCTCTTGAACACCGCTGTCGCCAAGGCGGGCGATCCCGCGGCGATGGCCGAGGGCTTCGCGAAGGCTCTGGAGGCTGGGCGCCTCGCCCGCGGCGCCGACCCGATGCCGCCGCGAGACATGGCCGCGCCCTCCACTCCGGTGATTGGAAAGGCCTTCCTGTGACGCTCGACCGCTTCTACCCGATCTTCGACGACGTGGACTGGCTGCCCCGAGCGCTTCCCTTGGGCGTGAAGCTTGTCCAGCTCCGCCTCAAGAACCGCGCGCCGGACGAGCTGCGCCGCCAGATTTCCGCCGCCCGCGACCTCTGCCGCAAGGCTGGTGCCGTGCTGGTGGTCAACGACTACTGGCAGCTTGCCATCGAGGAGGGCTGCGAGTGGCTGCATTTGGGGCAGGAGGATCTGGACGGTGCCGACCTTCCCGCCATCCGCCGCGCGGGGTTGCGCCTCGGCATCAGCACCCATGACCCCGCCGAGCTCGACCGCGCCCTCTCGCTTGCACCCGACTACGTCGCGCTGGGGCCGGTCTATCCCACCGTCCTCAAGCAGATGAAATGGCACCAGCAGGGGCTGGAGCGGGTGACGGAATGGAAACGCCTGATTGGCGACATTCCTCTCGTCGCCATCGGAGGAATGAGTACCGCCCGCGCTCCGGGCGTCTTCGCGGCGGGGGCTGACATCGTCTCGGTCGTGACCGACATCACGCTGAACCCCAACCCCGAGGCGCGGATCGCCGAATGGATGGAGGTGACGCGATGAGCCGCTATGCCAGACAGACGGCCGTGCTGGGGGAGGGCGCTCAGGAGCGGCTCCGGGCGGCGCGGGTCCTCGTCGTGGGGGCGGGGGGCCTGGGCGCGCCGGTGCTGCAATACCTGGTCGGGGCTGGGGTAGGGCACATCCGCCTCGTTGATCCCGACAGGGTGGATGAGAGCAACCTGCATCGCCAGACGCTCTTCCGTATGGGTGACCTTGGCCAGCCCAAGGCCGAGGCCTGCTCCCGCCACCTCGCCGGGCTCAACCCAGAGAGCGTGGTGGAGCCCGTGGTGGCCGCACTGGAGCCCGCCAATGCCCCGAAGCTCATCGAGGGCTGTGACCTGATCCTCGACTGCGCCGACAGCTTCGCGGTCAGCTACATCCTCTCGGACGTGTGCCTCGCGCGGGGCCTCCCGTACCTCTCCGCCTCCGTCACGGGGCGCGAGGGATATGTGGGTGGCTTCTGCGGCGGCGCGCCGAGCCTGCGCGCGGTCTTCCCCGACCTGCCGCAGAGGATGGGCAGTTGTGCCGAGACCGGCGTGCTCGGACCTGTCGTGGGAGTCATCGGTGCACTGCAGGCGCAGATGGCGCTGGCGCTGCTCGCGGGGGAGGCAGGCGTCCTCGGGAGGCTCATCACCTTTGACGGAGCGACCTTCCGCTCGGGCGGCTTCCGCTTCGACGGGGCGGAGGAGCCCGCGCATGCGCCGCGCTTCGTCTCCCCTTCGGAGATCAAGTCAGGAGACCTGACCATCGACCTGCGCGGGGTGGAGGAGGCTCCACTGATCCACCCGGCCGCGCGGCGCCTGAGCGTGGCCGAGGTCGGCCCCGGCATGGAGCTGCCCGAACCCGGCCAGCGCGCCGTGCTCGTGTGCCGCTCAGGCCTCCGTGCCTGGAGGGCGGCGGAACGCCTTGCGGCTATCTGGCCAGGAGACATAGCCCTCGTCGCCGCGGGCGACCCCGTTGGAGTTCAATCATAAAATAGGCAGTCCACAACGCCGCGCTCCTCGCGGCCTTGCCCGCCGCGGTGCAGGACCCACCGAGTGAGCCTGCCCCGGTCTACCTGACACAGGTCAGTCAGCGCCGCCGTACGACTCGTTGCACTCGACGTCCTCGGCTTCGGCCTCGTACTCCGAGATGGCCTTCATACAATCGTCGCGTGTGGCGTTCTCGCAGGCGCCGCGCACGGCGTTGTACAACGCTGTCTGGCGTGCGATGGAGCAGGGCGTCGAGCCCTCGTAGTTGGGGCCACACAGGCTCGACTCGCGCCCCGTGGTCTGCTCCTTCACGGCAATCTTCCCGTTCTTTACCGAGAAGCGGCGCGTGCGGAACTCGACCTCGGCGAAGGAGTCACCCTTGCAGTCGCTCAACGCGTCTTTCGTGGTGAGCACCACCGTTTTGCCATCCAGCGTGAGGTCGCTCACGGTCGCGAAGTCGGGCTGCACGTGCGTCCACTCGTCGATGACCTGCTCTCCCTTCGTCAGGCGGGTCTTGACCGAGTAGGAGGCGGCCACGAACTCGGAGTTCGAATCGATGGTCGCCTCCACGGTGACCTTCAGCGTACCGGCCGGGACGACCACCTCCTCGGAGCTGGTAATGACTGCGGGCTCGTCAGGGGAGGGCTCGTAGTACCATTCCCGCCGGGGTGTGGTGACGCTCGGGCACGAGAGCTTCGCCACCTCTCCTTCCGCGGGCACGGCCCGCCCATAGACCCCCGGGTAGAACTGTCGCGCCCGGCGGAGCAGCGCGTGACCCTCCACGGAGGAACAGGCGCCGAGCACCGCGATGTGGAATCCGGGGTTGAGGCCCCGCACCTCACTGGAGAACAGACGGACCAGCGAGGCCGATGACTTGAAGCCGCGGTCGGTAAAGTCCTTCATCGCACGCTCGGCGTCGGCGGGTGTCTTGCCCCCGCCCCAGATGACGAGCGTCACGCGCTTCGCGGTGTCGGCGCTCTTCTTCTGCTTTTTCGGAGGCGCGGCCTGCGCGGCGGAAGTGCAGAGAAAGAGGCTCAGAAGCGACGGGAGAAGGCGTTGGCTCATGGTGTGCCGGACGTTAGCACCTGCACGGGCATGGCTACGGGACACCACCCGCTGGTGAGCGTGAGATTGCGCGCCAACCAACTGGAGTCGCGGCCGCCTCTGGTGCTCGCGGTCCCAACGCTCATGTCTCGGCTCGCCCCGGCAACCGGAACTCACGACGTACGACCGTCTCAAACGTGGCGACCGGGAGCAGGCGGCGTGCCCAGGCTGCGAACGTGGCCTTCCCCCCGACGCGATAGCGGAACCGCGGCGCTGCGCTCGTAGCCGCAGCCGCGATGACGTCGGCGACCCGTTGCGGACTGCTCCCGGTCTCGATCTGCTTCCGGATGATCGCTTCCACGGTCTCTCTTCCGCTGTCGTAGTGCGGCAACGGACCGTGGGGACGAGCCATCTGGATGCCGGTTCGGTGGGCGGCAGGCTCGACCAGGCACACCCCGATGCCATATGGCCGCACCTCGAAGCGAAGCGCTTCGGTGTAGCCCGCGAGTGCGTGCTTGCTTGCGGCGTAGACGCCGTGGAATGGGACCCCGACGAAGCCTGAGAGCGACCCGATGTTCACGATGGTGCCGCGGCGTTGCGTGCGCATCGTCGGGAGGACCGCGGACACGGTGCGCATGACGCCGAACACGTTGGTCTCGAAGAGCGCGCGGGCTTCCTCGGCACTCGTCTCCTCGCAGGCTCCGACCATCGCTCTCCCCGCGTTGTTCACGAGGACGTCCAGGCGTCCTGCGCGGCCGAGCAACTCCGCGATGCAATCGCGCACGGAGTCGTCGCTGTCCACGTCGAGCTCGAGCATCTCGATTCCCTGCGGGTGATCCACGACCCTACGGCTGGTACCGAAGACGCGGAAGCCCCGCGTCATGAGCGTTGCCGCCGTCACCCTCCCGAATCCCGACGAAGCCCCTGTGACGAGGGCGACCCTGTCCTGCGTGTTCTCTCGAGCCATGGACTGCCTCCTGTGTGCGTGTGCCTCTCGCTGCGGTCACGACGACGAAGAATGCCGGCTCGACATGGGCAGAACGACTCAGGTTGATGTCGTCCCGCCGGCGGCCTCGCTCCACCGGGGGAAAGGGGGGGCCGCGATCCGCGTCGTGGATGACTTACTTTCCGGAGGGGGCGTCCACCGCGGCCTGATTGTCGGCCATGGCCGTTGGACACCCCTTGCGCCCCCAGTTATCGTCGGATGCATGCCTCCTCGGGATCGCACGAAGCGCCGCGTGGCCCCGCGTCAGGAGCGCGCGCGCGCGAGCGTCGAAGCGATTCTGACTGCGGCAGAGATGGTGCTACGTGACGAGGGCTTCGCTCGGGCGACGACGAACCGCATCGCCGCGCGTGCCGGAGTGAATGTCGCGCTCGTGTACCGCTACTTCGCGGGGAAGGAGGCGATCGTCGGCGCACTCATCGAGCGGGTTGCGAATACGACGTACGATGCGGTCCGGCGTGCGCTGGCCGAGAACGCGCTGGAGCCCCTGCCTGTTGCGCTGCGGGCGATGTTCGATGCGCTGGTCCACCCCCCGGGCATCCACCCGGCCCTTCACCGCGAGCTCGTCGAGCACGTGGATATCACCAAGCGTCGCCAGCTCGTGCACGACGTCAGCGGCAGGGCCATGGCGCTGTTCGCGAGCTTCCTCGAGGAACGCAGCGCGGAGCTACGAGCACTCCCGGACTTCGAGGCAGCCATGTTCGTGTTGCAGCATGCGATCGAGGCTTCGACGCACGCAGCTGCCTTCTACCGTCCCGGCAGCCTGTCGGTCGACCGCGCGCTGGATGCTCTGACCGAGTTGGTCGTCCGCGGACTGCTCCCGCTCCCGGAGCCAGGGGGGAGGGAGTTCGCGGCGACCAACGCCTCACTTCCCTACGCTAACCACCGTGTCGGGCGATGAGTGCCTCCGCCTCGGCGGGGTGGAGTTTGCATTCGAGGAGCGCGCGGAGCACGAGCGGCGCGACGATCGTCGCATCGGACTCGATGACGAACATCGGCGTCGTCTCTGTGAGCTTGTCCCACGTGATCTTCTCGTTGGGAGTCGCTCCGGAGTACGAACCGTACGAGGTCGTCGAATCGCTGATCTGACAGAAGTACGCCCACGGCTTCACGGGCTGGGCGAGGTCATACTTGATCGACGGCACGACACAGATGGGGAAGTCACCGGCGATGCCGCCACCAATCTGGAAGAACCCGATGCCAGCGCCCACCGAGAGTTCCTGGTAACGGTCGTAGAAGTCCGCCATGTACTCGATGCCGGACTTCACGATGCTGGCGTGGCACTCACCCGTCTTGACGTACGAGGCGAAGATGTTCCCAAAGGTGGAGTCCTCGTAGCCCGGCACAACGATGGGCAGTCGTGCACGCGCCGCCGCGAGGAGCCAGCAGGCCTCGGGGTCTCCCTCGTACGCTCCAGGCTCAATGGCCTGGATCACCTCGTAGAAGTACTCGTGCCAGAAGCGCCGCTCACCGTTCGCGGTCGCCCGCTGCCACATGGGCACGACAATCTTCTCAACCGCTCGGAACGCCTCGTCTTCGGGAATGCTGGTGTCGGTGACCCGGCGCATCCGGTCGGCGAGGATCTTCGTATCATCCCCCTTGGTGAAGTAGCGATAATCGGGGAAGTCCTTGTAGCTGTGATGCGCGACGAGCCGAAAGAGCGACTCCTCGAGGTTGGCCCCCGTGACCGAGAGGCCATGAATCAAGCCAGCGCGAATGGCGGGAGCGAGCGTAATCCCCAACTGGGCAGACGACATCGCACCGGCGACGGCCCAGAACATCCGCCCGCCTGCTGAAATGTGGCGCCAGTACGCGAGGAGCGCGTCGCGCGTCGCGCGTGCGTTGAAGTTCTTGTAATTGCTCAGAACGAAATCGAGAACGGGGAGCTTGGCATCAGACACGGTCTGCCTCCTAAGACGGGGTCAAGACTCGGATGACGCCAATCAGTCAAACGCCATCCGAGGACGCCCTACGGCAACGACGTTCAGTCGCGCCGCCATCGGAGCGTCGAATGGCTGAGCGGGTAGGTAACGAACAGGTGGAACCGTGTCAATACCCGTGGCGTAGGACAAGGTCAGTCACGGCGCTTCATCGCCTGCAGGGTGTAGCTGAGCGGGAGGCGCCAGGCGTCCTTGTCCAGGCGCCATTCGCCATCGGGAGAGCTGCTCATCTGGCCGGGCAATGCCTCCCAAGGAACGCTGTCGTGCTCCACCAGTGCGGTGATGTCCAGGCCATGGGTCAGGAGCGCGGTCACTATCTCGCCCAGGCCATGGTTCCACTCGTGGGTGACCGTCGCTGTCAGCGAGCCCTCGGTCTCCACATAGGTGGTGTTGCTGTCCCAGACGGTGGGTTCCTTGCGTTCGAAGTAGGGATACTCGATGACCAGTGCATCGCGATGCTTCTCGTTCACCGCCCACAGAATCGGGTGCCCTTCGCGGATGAACAGCCGCCCGCCCGGCTTCAGCAGCTCGGAGACCGTCCGGGCCCATCGGTCGATGCTGGGCAACCAGCACAGCGCACCGATCCCGGTGTAGACCAGGTCGAACGAACCAGGGGAAAGCACCTGGGCTGCGTCGTACACATCCGCCTCGACGAACTCCACCTGGGCGCCACAGCGCTGAGCAAGCAAGCGTGCTTGCGCGATCGCCCCGGGTGAGAAATCGAGCCCCGTCATGTGCGCGCCCAATCGCGACAGAGAGAGGGTGTCAGTCCCGATATGGCATTGCAGGTGCACACCACGCGCGCCGGCGATGTTCCCCAGGCGCGGAAGATCGAAACGCACGACACCGGAAAGATGCCGCGGGTCCGCGACGAAGGACGCGGTGTCGTACCCCTTCGACGCCGCATGCAACACAGCGCGCTCGTCCCAGTTGGCCTTGTTCAGTGCGATGGAGTCACTCATGGGGAGTGGAGTGTCCACGAAGTTCATGGAATGAGCGAATCCTTCGAGCATGTCCCTGTCGCTGGTGGGCAAGACCCGCGTGGAGCGCCTACCGGCGCACCCCCTGTCCGGAGAGCACATCCGCCAGCGCCTCGGCGATGGGCAGCCCTGGGTAGCGCGTGAGCCACATGAACTCGCCCGAGGGGTTCACCTCGAGGAAGACGTGGCGCCCCTCGGGGGTGACGATGAAGTCGAACGCTCCATAGTTGAGCCCCAGCGCGTCCATCAGCTTCAGCACGCGGGTGTGCACCGGCTCGGGCAGCGTGTAGGGCCGCCATGCATCGAGGAGTGCCACGCCCTCCCGGCGCCAGTCCTCGCGGGCTCCAGGCAGCGCCTGCGAGTCGATGGCCGCCGCCATCACCCGGTCTCCCACCACTGTCACCCGCAGCTCCAGCGCCTTGGCCAGGCGCTCCTGGAAGGTCATCGGGCACAGCTCCAACCCCTCCAGCTCTTCCAGCGCCTCCGCGCTCAGCGGCGTGGTGAAGACCACCAGCTCCTCCCCCTGGGCGTCGTGGACGGCGAAGGACGACATCATCTTCGTCACCACGCCACCCGGGCAGCTCGCCGCGAAGGTGCGCACCGCCTCCGGGTCGTTGGTCATCAACGTGCGGGGCACCTCCAGCCCCAGGTCGCGGGCCAGCGCGAGTTGCAGCGGCTTGTGCCCCGCTCGCCGCACCCGCTCCACCGCATCCAGTTGGAAGACGTCGAGTGCCGCCAGCATGCCGTACACCAGGCGCCGGCTCTCCTCTACAGAGGGCTGGCGCAGCTGCGGCTCCATGTCCGGGGGAAGGCGCTGGGCCGTCGCGTTGCGGCGGTACCAGACGGAGGAGATCTCGGCGAGCTCGAGCACGCCTTCGGGTCCGGAGAGTCGCCCCCTGGCTGCCTCGTCAAGCAAGAGCTGGAGGTGCGTGGGGAACAAGTCCGTGTCGAACCGGTATACGCGCTCGCCGCGCGCCTCCAGGACGTGGGTGACCGCACGAACGGCTTCGTTGTCCCGAGTGTGCGTCACGAGGAGAACAGCCATGCGCGCTCCGGAGGAGGGGGACGAGTCGGGGACGAGCCGCTCTCCGCCGTGAGCACCTCGGCGAAGGCGGCGGCGATGGGCAGGTCCAGGTCATGCTCGAGCATTCCCCACTCGCCCGCGGGGTTGACCTCGAGGAAGACGTGCCGTCCCTCGGGTGTGACGATGAAGTCCGCGGCTCCGTACACGAGCCCCAGGGCGGCGACCAGGCGCACCAGCCGGGTGGCCACCTCCGCCGGCAGCTCACCGGGCTCCCAAGGACACTCGTCCGGCCTGGACCGCCTCCAGTCCACCTGTCCCGCCACCGAGCGCGAGGCATCGATGGCTCCGACGAAGCACTGTCCGCCCACCACGGCCACGCGCAGCTCGCGGGCCTTCTCGAGTCGCTCCTGGAACACCATGGGGCTGTGGTGCAGCCCCTCGAGCTCCTCCAGGTCCTCGGGACCGATGGCGCTCGTGTAGACGAAAGGCTGCCCGCCCTGCATGGACTGACTCAGGGGCGTCAGCATCTTGGCCACCATGTGGCCGTGGACGTGCTCGAAGAAGGCTCGCACCCGGGCCGCGTCGTTGGTTACCAGGGTGCGAGGCACCCAGCCCCAGGGCGCGGGCCCGCCGGAGCTGGTGCAGCTTGTCCTGGGCGGCCCTGTCGGCCCGGAACGGGTTGACGAAACGGCAGCCGGCCGCCTCCAGCCCATCGAGAAAGCCCTGGAGCGCGGCCTGGGATTCACGCAGGCAGCCCTCGCGCCAGCTGGGCTCCAGCGCCGCATCGAGCCGAGGGGGCAGCAGCCGGCGCAGCCACACCGCGCGGACCTGCTCGCCGCGCACCTCTCCGTCGGCCGTGCGAAGGGTCACCTCGTCCCCGTCACTATCCAGCGCCGACGTCAGCTCCAGCTCCGTCGGGAAGGTCTCCGCGTTGAGACGCAGGGCCCGTGCTCCCCGCCGCAACACCTCCTCCGCGATCCGGTCAACCGTGTAGTAGTCGCCGGCGTGGGTGAGGAGCAGGACGGTGTCGCGAGCGGGGCGCATGGGGTCAGTAGGAGTCCGCGCAATCCGAGGGGAACTTCTTGGTGATGGGGATCTCTTCGTCCGAGTCAGAGGGGTACTTCATGGTCTGCATCGGAGCACCACCGGCGACCTTCTCGAGCTCCTGGGCCTCCAGCAGGCGTGCGAAGAACGGCCTCTTGCCCTTCTGCTGGGATGTGTCCTGTTTGTTCTTCTTGTCCTTCTTCATCTCCAACCTCCCTGCCACCCGTTGATCAGGCGGTCACTGGAGACCGAGTCCCGAGCGGAGAGATGTCACGGCAGGCGAGCCACGAGCGCCGCCCGTTTGCCCGCCTGCTGCACGGAGTCCTGGCGCCGGCGCTCAGCGTCCATACGAGGCACTGACCGCCTCAGGAGGCAATCTCCTTGGCGCGCAGCTCCGCGGCCAGCTCCTCGAGCTGATCAAAGCCAGACCCGGTACCTTGCACGAAGCCACCGCCCACGTGCGCGTTCTTCATCGCCACCGAGGCGAACAGGGTGTGCATGGTGAGCGTCGTCTTTCCGCCCTGCTCGTCGAAGGTGACGGTGACGATCATCTTCTCGGCGCCAGGCGACTCGAAGCCGTTGTCGTAGACGATCTTCCGGTTCGGGACGATCTCGAGGTACTCGCCCCCAAAGGGCGTGTTCTTCTGGCCGTTCGGCCCCGTCATCTGGAAGCGGAACCGTCCTCCCTTCCGGAAGTCCATCTCGCACAGCGTGACCGGCCAGCCTCTTGGGCCGAACCACCGCTTGATGTGCTCGGGCTTGCTGTACGCCTCGAACAGAATGCGGGCCGGGGCCTCGAACACGCGGGTGATGACGACCTCGCGATCGGCGATCGACTCATTTGCGCTTGCGGCTGTGGTCATGGTCCTTCTCCTTTTGCATCAGGTCCTTCACGTACTCGTCGAGCTGGTCGAAGCTCTCCTCCCAGAAGCGGCGGTAGTCGCCGAGCCATTGGGCGGCCTCCGCGAGCGGCGCCGCGTTGAGGCGCACGGGGCGGAACTGGGCGTCGCGGCCCCGTGAGACGAGCCCCGCGCGCTCGAGCACCTTCAGATGTTTCGAGATGGTGGGCTGGCTGAGCTGGAACGGTGCCACCAGTTCATTCACCGTGGCCTCTCCTCGGGCGAGCCGCGCGAGGATCGCCCGCCGCGTTGGATCGGCGAGCGCGGCGAAGACTTGATCGAGCTGTCCCTCAGAATGGGCGACCATGCATTACCTCTTAGATATATAGCTACTTGGATATATACGTCTGATTCTTGTGGGTCAAGCTCCAGGCCTCGGGTGCCACGCTCGCCATCTCCGCACCTGCTTGGGGGAACCCCTGAGCCTTGCCGCCCAACGTGCTCCGTGGACCTGCTGGCCGCGCTCGTGGTTGCGTGGATTAACTAACACTCTGGGTGTTGGTGGTCTCTTGTTTTGTTCACTAGGGGTGAGACTCTGGCCGAGTCAGCACCCGACGACTCGTAGCGATTTCCCCGCCCCCAGGAGCCACACATGGCGAAGCAATTCATTACTCCGGCGAATCAAATCGACTTTCCCAATGATGAGCAGAAGCAGAGCGCCTTGAACCAGCAGTGGACGACCAACCTCACGGGCTTCACGAACCAGGGAATCGTCGGGAGCCCCTGGGCGACCACCGAATCGGCTGACAACACCTACTACTTCAATCCGACGACCGCCGATACGACGGGGGGCATCTACGCGCAGATCCAGTGGAACGCCTTTCCCGGACGTCTCAGCTACTACTACGGCAAGAACGGCGGCGGAAAGGCCAACGTCGCGGGAATGATCCTTTCCGACGAAGAACTGCTCTGGCTGGCGGACACTGGGAAGACCCGCGAGGGCATTCCGTTCGCGGACCTGCCCCAGATCATCAATCCCTGCTCGGGAGATAGGAGCGCTTATGGCCCGTTCGGTCCCCGTGGATGGCAGGATGAGTACTGCGAGTGGAGTGTCGAGCGCGACAGCAACAACAACATCGTCCGGATCGACTTCACCTGCGAGAACCCGGAGTACATGAATTCACTCTGGATGATTGATCCGCTCAAGGTGCTGGAATTGTATCAGCGGACCCTGAACAAGCCGCAGATCCAGCTCCAGGACCTGGAGTTGAAGGATCCGACCACCGGTCAGCCCGTGATCGATCCATCGACCGGGCGGCCGGCCTACAACCCCTTGAACAAGTGGAACAGCGGCCCCGTGTCGACCAGCACGCAAGGGGGAGCCATGCACCTGACCAGCACGCCCAATACGCTCCAGACGGAGATCGGCCTGGGCGCCCTGTCGACGGCCCCGCGCACGTGCGGCAACTCCGATGCGGAGACGCTCATCTGTTGTGCGCAATATGGTCAGCCTCAACGCAACAGTGATCCGCATATCGGCCAGAGCGTGAATCAGCTCGTCACGTCGCCAAACCCCGCTGATCCTCCCATGCGGGCCACCCTGGCCAATCCCCCGGGCCTGTACATCCAACTGCCGGACTTCGCCGGCTCCAACTACAAGACGCCGGATGGCACGGATCCGGCGGCCTGCTGGACCATCGTGCGCGGCACCCAGACGCTGACGGTGGATGGCACCCAGCTCCCCGGCAACTACATCCTGCATGCCACCTTCCAGGCCCCTCCGGGCAAGACCTGGACGGTCTCGGACATCACCATCAACGGTAAGAGGATTCAGTGGGGCGGCCAGGTCGCCCAGACCTTCCTCATGCAGATCACCGGCATGGCGATTCCCGCGCAGGCGGCCGCGCCCGTCAGGAACTGCCAGGGTGACCGGACGCCGGCGCTGCCCACGCCGTTGCAACTCTTCCACGCCAACGTGTTCAACGCCCTCATCAACACCCCGGTACCCAACGTGATGGGCACGGCGATGAACCTGGCCAGCAACAGCACCCTGATCGCGCCGATCGTGAAGCAGGGGCAGTCGGACATCCCCCTCGTGCTGACCGCCTCCGTCCCGGGGACCACCTTGCCCACCGTCTCCTTCGGGGAGGGCATCTCCGTCACGGTGAAGGACATGAGGACGGTGAAGTACGCCGTGCCGGGCAATACCTACCCGGATGAGGCGCAGGCGCTCGAGCTGCTGGTGAGCGTGAGCGCCAACGCGGCGCTCGGGCTCCGGGGCGTCTGGATCAACCAGGCCGAGTCCCCCATCGCGTTCCCCGCCGCGCTCAACGTCGTCGCTGGTTAGGGAGAACACACCCATGCTCCCACTTCCCAGCCCGCTCGGGCGTCTGATGCTCCCGGGGCTCCTCGCTCTCGGGGCCTGCGTCAGCCGTCCGTCCATTCAGGAGCCGGCGGGCACCGAGGCCAGGACGGAGCCTCCGGTGGCCACGGCCTCCCCGGCCAGCGCCCCCGCCCCGCGGTTTTCGTGCAGCGGCACCCAGAACATCCAGTTCGGTCCCAACATCCCGCCAGATGTGAGCCGTGTGACCAGCCAGCTCGACGCGAACTGCTTCGCCTGGTCGGAGTTCATCTCCCTGAACTGGCCGGCCGCCGCCATCCTGCCGGATGGTGGAACGTCGGATGCCTTCTTCGGCTCGCCCGGCGATCTCGGGGCGGTTCAATGGCAGACGTTCATGAGCACCGAGCAGCTCTTCCTGCCGGACGGCGGGACGCCGCCTCCGTGGGGCACACCGTCGAGGATCTCCGAGGACTGTCTGGCCGAGGCGAACGTCAGTCCGGAGCAGGCCAGAACGATGCTGGCGCTGAACGTGGTCTCGAAGTTCGAGACCCAGTTCTCCTCGGGGAGCGGCAATCAGGCGTTCCCTCGCGATCTCCCCGCGTGGCTGGGCGCCAGTCATGGCACCAACGTCTGGTACGAGGTCCGGATCAGCGAGCCTGAATACACGTATATCGTGGACGCGGGGCTCTACAACGCGGCCAACCAACTGGCCCTGGTGGATGGGGGCGCGGGGAGCCCCATCGTGAACCCGATGGGCTCATGGCAGCCGAATACGATTGGCGCTCTCGAGCTGAAGGCGGCATGGATGGAGGTGCCCAATCCCGAGGACAGCCGGTGGAAGGCGTACAAGCTTTCCCAGGCGGTGGTGGTGGAGCCGACGACCCAGAAATGCCGGGCTACCACGGTGGCGCTGGTGGGCCTGCACATCATCCACAAGACGGCCACCCAGCGCACCTGGGTATGGGCGACCTTCGAGCATGTGAACAACGCGCCCGACCAGGGCGCGGACGCCGGGACAACGAGCTGGAACTTCTACGATCCCCAGTGCAAGCCACGAACGATCGAGCTGGACAAGTCCTGCTCGGTGGACGGCGGCACCTCGGTCACGGTGGGCTGTACGCCGAACGAGCCGCCCCCCTACTGGCTTGGCGGCGGCTGCCCGGCTCCAGTCCCCATCCAGGTGACTCGGGTGACACCCATCGAGTCGACCGCTAAGGACGCCAACCAGACCGTCCAGACGGCGATCGCCCAGAACTACCCGGACTCCGTCTGGAAGAACTACGTGCTGGTGAACACGCTCTGGTCCACGGCTCCGAGTCCGAATCCCACGAAGCCGGTCAAGGTTCCGCTGCCCTTCGCCGGTGCGACTCCGTCCATCAACATCCCCATCGCGAACACGACGATGGAGACGTATATCCAGACAGGGTCTCCGGACAATGCGAGCAACTGTATCAACTGTCACAGGAACGCGAGTATCGCCGGGGATTCGGGGTGGGCTTCTGACTTCAGCTTCGTCTACGGGCTGGCGAGTGCGCCGCCGCCACCCGGCAAGCCGCTGAAGCTCAGAAGCGCCGCGCCAGGCAAACCGCAGAAGGTGGTGTTCCCACCGACGATGCGGCGAATCCTTCGCTAGGTGCCAGGAGGAGGAGGTCGGGAGCCGGGTGGGCTCCCGGCCTCTTCCTCCTGTTGGCTGTGGGATCGGACACGCTCCAGGACCCAGACGCCGTAGGTGGTCTTCCCGAGCAGCAGGAAGATGTTCCACTCGTCATAGGCGGAGAGGATGTCGAAGGCTTCCTGCCCCAGCCGCGCGGTCATTCGCGAGCGCGACCGGCGCATCTTGCCGAACCGGAGCGCGTGGCGGGCCATGTCGTCATCGAATACCTCCAGGAACGGCGAGCCCTCGTCCGTCGTCGTGCCGTACTCGACGATGCGCAACCCAACGGCCTGGAAGGCGGCGGCCATCCGCTCCTGCGAGAGCGTGTCGAGGTTGATGCCGAGGCGGTCCGTGACCCGCCGCGCCTCGCGTGGCTCGAGCAGATCCGACCCCACGGCGCTGCAGTTCATCATCGAACCGCCTGGCTTGAGGACGCGGGCGCACTCCGCGATCGCCCCTTCGATGTCCTCGACATGGTTGAACATGTCGAGGCACCAGACGAAGTCTACCGAGGCGTCTTCGAGGGGAAGCTTCTCGATAGACCCCTTCCGGAGGGTCACCCGCTGCTGCAGCGACTCCTTCCAGACCCGCTCGGCGGCGAGCTCCAGGTTCTGCTCGAGCGGGTCCACCCCGATGAGGTCGCAGCCCAGGCGCTTGCCCAGCTCGACCAACTGCTTGCCCTTGCCGCAGCCGACGTCGACGAGCCGAGAGCCAGCACCGATGCCCCGCCGTGCCGGAATCTCACCCAGGAACTCTGACGCCGGGCGCCCGCCCGGTGCCTCATCCAGGTACGCGTACTCCGACTTGTCGGCCGCGAGGAATGGCCAGAGGAAACGGTAGAACGCCTCGATTCGCTCTTTGCGGTCACTCATGCTCGGCCACTCTACCTGCCCGCGGTGGTACATACGCCTCATGACAAGCCCAGACGACCTCGCTGCCCTGATTCAGAACACGGAGAGCGGCACCGGACCCGCCTTGTCGCTTCGAGGCCACGGTCTGACGGTCCTTCCCGAATCCATCGCTGCGCTCACCGAGCTTCATCAGCTCGACGTGACAGGAAACCAGCTCTCCTCTCTCCCGGAGAGCATCGGCCGCCTGACGCGCCTCACGCGGCTCATGGCCGATGACAATCAGCTCGCGTCGCTCCCTGAGTCGCTTGGCCAATTGGCCGAGCTCGAGCAGCTCTTCGTGGACGGCAATCAGCTCACCTCCCTTCCTTCGGCCCTCGAGCGACTGGCGCGCCTCGAGAGGTTGGACGCGCGTGGCAACCGGCTCACGGCCGTTCCGGAGAGTCTCTGCCGTCTGCGGGGGCTCAAGGACCTGCGGTTGGGAAAGAACCTCCTGACGTCGGTGCCCGAGTCGCTCTGGCGCCTGACAGGCCTCGAGACGCTGGACCTCTCGGAGAACCAGCTCGCGTCCCTGTCCTCCGGCATCGGGGAGCTGTCGAGGTTACGAATGCTGGACCTGGGTCACAATGCGTTGACCCACCTGCCCGAGTCGCTCGGCAAGCTGACCGGTCTCTCGGGTTACCTCTACCTCAGCGACAACCGGTTGACGTCTCTGCCTGCGTCACTCGGGAAGCTGAAGGTGCTGCGGTATCTCAATGCCACGGACAACAAGCTGCGGACCCTCCCCGAAACCCTGGGCGGGATGGAGGCGCTCGCGGAGCTCCGCTTGTACAACAACCAATTGGAGGTGCTCCCTGACTCGCTGGGCCAGCTCGCGAACCTCAAGGAGCTCCACCTGAAGAACAACGTCTTGGTTTCGCTCCCCGGGTCCATCGGTGGGCTGACGCGTTTGAGGAAGCTCAGCCTGGAGAACAACCGATTGACGTCTCTCCCGGAGTCGCTCGGAGGCCTCTCCCGCCTCTCGGAGCTCGACTTGCGGAACAACAGGCTGGGGGCGCTCCCCGAGTCGCTGGGCGGGTTGACCCACCTTGCATACCTCGACTTGAGGGGCAACCTGCTGCGTTCACTCCCCTCGAGCATCGGAGCGCTGCCGAACCTCGAGAAGCTCGATCTGCGGTGGAACAAGCTGTCGTCACCCCCCGAGTGGCTCGAGCGACTCGAGCGGCGCGGATGTACGGTGTACCTGTGACGGCCGCCCAGCCAGCAGGGGCGCGCGTGAGCCGTCAGCTCTTGCCCTGGCCGCGGTCGCCGAGCCTGCCACGCTGAAGGGCGCGCTGATAGGCGGGGCGGGCGTGCAACCGCTCGAGATAGGCGCCGAGGTTGGGAAGGGATTGAAAGACTTCCTGGGCGCCCGTGAGCCGCGCCGCTTCCAGCACGAAGCTCATCTGGATGTCGGCGGCGCTGAAGTCGTTGCCCACCAGGTAGTCCCGCCCGGCGAGCGCTCCCGAGATGTAGCCGAAGTGGTTCTTCACCTCGCCGGAGATGCGAGGCATGATCGGCGCTCCCGCCTCGCCCAGACGTCCCACGTACAGGTTGAGCATGAGGGGCAGCATGGCCGAGCCCTCGGCGTAGTGCAGCCAATGCACATAGTCGTCGTACTCGGCCGAGTCCGGAGCGGGCGCGAGCCGGCCCTTGCCATGGCGGCGCACCAGGTAGTCGATGATGGCACCGGACTCGGCGATCACCCGTCCGTCGTCCGCGAGGAGCGGGGACTTGCCGAGCGGATGGATGGCCTTGAGCTCGGGAGGCGCGAAGCCCGTCTTCGGGTCGCGGGGGTAGACGACGAGCTCGTAGTCGAGCCCCAACTCCTCCAGGAGCCAGAGGATGCGCTGCGAACGGGAGTTCACGAGGTGGTGCAGTTTGAGCACGGAGCTCCTCCTTGGACGCGTCTTACGGACCCTGCCCAGGTTATGCGAGCGAGGGGACGGCGACTACTTCCGCTCAAGCAGGGCGAGCCGCAGCCCGAGCCCCACGAACACCAGCCCCGTGGCGCGCTTGAAGAGGGTGGACGAGCCCACGTGGCGCTTCGTCCACTGACCGGCCCGGCTCGACACGAGCGCCACCACCGTGTTCACCAGCGTGCCCGAGGCATTGAAGAGGAACCCGAGCAGGACGAGCTGCGCCGACACGGGGCCGCGCTTCGGGTCCACGAATTGAGGGAGGAAGGCGAGGAAGAACAGGGCCACCTTGGGGTTGAGCACGTTGGTGACGACGCCCTGGCGGAAGATGGCCCACAGGCGGGCGCGCTCGACGGTGGGGGCGGCCAGCGTGGTGTCGCGGCTGACGAGCGTGCGCACGCCGAGGTAGAGCAGGTAGGCCGCGCCGGTGAGCTTCACCACCTCGAACGCGAGCGGTACGGCCATGAGCAGCCCCGAGAGCCCGGCGGCGATGGCGAAGGTGTGCACGAGGCATCCGGCCGCGATGCCCAGCGCGGAGACGATACCCGCCTTGCGGCCCTCGCTCACGCTGCGGGCCACCACGTAGAGCATGTCGGGGCCGGGCGTCACGTTGAGCGCGAGCGTCGCGGCCAGGAAGACCATCGAGGTCGTCAGGTCGAGCATGGCGAGGCTGTATCACACTCCGTCGTCAGGTCTTCCCGTGGGGACTCGAGACCTGCCCGGAGCGCATGAGAGTTTCAGGGGGCGTGGGCCTGTTCAGGGCTCGCGCCAAAAGCGAGGAGGAAGGTGTTGACCGCGGCCCGGGCCAGGCCGCGCAGCTCGGTGTCGGGAACGTGCCGGGTGCCCAGCCGGGAGCGCGACTCGAGTGGACCGGTGAGCAAGGCGAGAAGCTGCTCGGCGGCCTCGACCGGCTCACGCACGCGCAGGAGGCCGGCAAGCGAGAGTCTCGCAAGCCGGTCGGCCAGGGACTCCGTCACACGATTCGCCCCACGCCCTCGGACGATGTCGAGCAGCTCCGGGTCCCGGACAATCTCGGCGTAGAGCAGCCGCCGCAGCGCCCAGGCCCGTGCGTCGTCGTGGGCGCGGAGCAGCCGGTAGCCCACATCCTCCAGTGCCGCACGTAGGTCGTCATTGCCGCGATCGGCGAGCCGCTCGATGGCAGCCAGGTCCGCTGCCAGCGCGCGCTCGGCGGCGGCCTCCATCGCGTGGCGGAACAGGTTCGCCTTGTCGGTGAGGTGGTTGTAGACGGTCGGCTTGGCAACGCCGGCCTCGGCCGCGATCTCGTTCACGCAGGCCTGGGCGTAGCCCTGCCGGGCGAACACGGTGAAGGCGGCCTCCAGGATCGCCTCCCGCTTGTCGATGCGCCCATGTGAGGCCGCTCGTTTCGACGCGCCTGTCTTTCTCGCTCCAGCCACCCCTTCATCATAGCCACGGCCCTTCGGGTTGCACGAACGGGTTCAATCCGATGAACGTCCGGGTTGCGAAACCAGCGGGTCCGAAATTATGAACCAGTGGGTTCAAATCGAGCCCATGTCCGGTGTGTACCGCTGGAGGAGCAGACATGCGTACGGATGCGCCGATCGAGTTGTTCTTCTACCCGACCGCCAACCCCAAGAAGATCACCATCATGCTCGAGGAGTGTGGCCTCCCCTACGAGCTGCGCTTCGTGAACATCGCCAGGGGAGAGCAGTTCAAGCCGGAGTTCCTCAGGCTCTCGCCCAACAACCGGGTCCCCGCCATCGTCGATCCCCAGGGACCAGACGGAAGGCCCATCTCGATCTTCGAGTCGGGGGCGATCCTCCAATATCTGGGAGACAAGACGGGCAGGTTCTACCCGCGGGAGATGCGCCAGCGCGTGTCCGTGAACGAGTGGCTGTTCTGGCAGGTTGGAGGGCTGGGCCCGATGTCGGGACAGCAGCACCACTTCAGCGCCTTCGCGGTGGAGAAGCTGCCGTATGCCATCCAGCGTTACACCGACGAGGTGAACCGCCTCTACGGTGTCATGGACATCCGGCTGGGTGAGGTCCCGTTCCTCGCGGGTGACTATTCGATTGCGGATATGGCGGCGTTCCCGTGGATCATCCACGCCGAGGCGGTGGGGCAGTCACTCGCCGATTTTCCCAACCTGAAGCGCTGGTTCGAGGAAGTGGGGGCCCGGCCAGCAGTGGTCAAGGGCTGTGCGGTGGGGGCGGAGCTGCGCGGCTCCATGGATGACGAGGCGCGCAAGTGGGCGTTCAACCAGCGTGCACGAAAGGCCTGAGCTGGGCTTCTGAGGGCGAGCGTTTCGCGCATGCTTCTGTGACTGCCGCCCACGCGTGCCTACCCTCCGAGCGCCATGCCCCCGTCGACGTGGAGCGTGGCGCCCGTGATGAAGGCCGCCTCCTCCGACGCCAGGAAGGCCACCGCGGCGGCCACATCCCGGGGCTCCCCCGGGTGCGGGAGTGGCTGCATGGCCTTCCTGGCCTCGGCGACCTGCACGTGAACGGTCTCTGGAGGATACCCCGCGACCTCGAAGATCTCCGTGGGCACGATTCCAGGAGCAACGGTGTTCACGCGCACTCCGAGGGGAGCCCACTTCTTGGCCATCCCGCGTCCGAGCGTCTCGAGGGCTCCCTTGCTCGCGAGGTACACGAGGTCGATGGGGACGTTCCTCGCGACACCGGCGGAGCTCACGTTCACGATGGAGCCCTTCGTGGTGCGCAGGTGCGGCAGCGCGAGGTGTGAGAGCCGATAGGCCGAGCGAACGTTGAGCGCGAAGGCGTCGTCGAACTGGGCGTCGGTGGCAACGCCTTCGCCCGCCCCCGCCGGGGCACCCGCGTTGTTCACCAGCAGGTCCAGGCGCCCGGCGCGCCCCACCAGCTCCTCCAGCGCTCGCGCCGCGAAGTCGGGTGCGCGGAGGTCACCCGCCAGCACGTGCGCCTGTCCGCCGCCTCGCCGGATTTCCTCTGCGAGTTGCTCCAGGCGCTCGCGGCGGCGGGCCACCAGCCCGACCGTCCAGCCCGCCAGTCCCAGCCGGAGCGCGATGGCGCGCCCCATTCCCGAGCTGCTCCCCGTGATGAGTGCTACACGTGTTTCCTTCATCATGATGTCTCTCCGTTTGAGTTGGGTTTGAATGAGCCGCGCACGGCTCATCGGCCGGACAGCGACGGCGCGGTGATGCCGAGGAGCCGCTCGGGGACGGCGACGTCATCCTCGTAGCGCAGGTGGAAGGTGTGTCGCGCGAACCGCCGCTGTCCGTCCTGCTTCACGAGCTGGTCGGAGTTGGTCGCGTCCAAGAACCGCTCGATGAGCGAGCGGATGGCGAGGTGGTCGACCGGGTGTGCTTCGACGTTCGAGGTGCTCGACGGATGGACCCCGGTCAGGCGGGAGTGCGTGCTTCCCGCGCACCCCGAGGCGACGAGAGCAAGCAACAGCGGCAGGATTCGGATGTTCATGGCCTCAAGATGGCGACTCGGGTCGATTCAGTCGAACGCGTTGTTTCGGAGAAGTTGTTAAGCCATACTGAATGCATGACGACCCCTTCCGTCGAGACCCGGCACCTGCTCCTGCTCACCGCGATTGACGAGGTGGGGACCCTGAACGCGGCCGCGCGCAGGCTGCACCTGTCTCCCTCGGCGCTGAGCCAGCAGCTGCGGGAGCTGGAGGAGCGCCTCGGGGGCCCGCTCTTCCACCGGCAATGGAGGCGCCTCGCCCTGAACGCCGCGGGCCGACGCCTCACCGATGCCGCACACTCAGTGCTGAGCGAGCTGGTGCGCGCGGAGTCGGAGACGCGGACGCTGCTGCGCGGTGCGAGCGGCACCATCCGGGTCGCCACGGTGTGCCATCAGTCCTACCGCTGGCTTCCGGAGCTGCTGAAGACCTTCGCGAGGACCTGGCCCGACATGGAGGTCACCGTGGTGTCGGAAGCGTCCGAGTCACCCTGGGAGTGGCTCGAGGAGCGGAAGCTCGATGTGGCGCTCGTGGCCGGAGCGAAGCGGCCGGGTCCACACATCCGGCTTGCTCCCTTGTTCAGGGACGAGCTCGTCGCGCTGGTGGGACGTGAGCATTCCTGGTTCGGGCTGAGCGAGGTCCACGCGCGCGAGTTCGCGGGAGAGCACCTGTGGGTGGACGATGGCGCCTTGAGGAGCGACACGCTCCTGGGCCGCGCGCTCGCGGAAGCGGGCCATGTGACGCCGCGCAAGGTGACCCATATTCCCATGACGGGAGGGGTTGCCATGGAGATGGCGCGCGGCAACCTGGGCATCACCGTCATGCCGAGGTGGGCCGCGGAGCCCTCGTTGGCCGAAGGGGACCTGTGGGCCGTGCGAGTCGGCGCCAAGGGCCTGTGGCTCGAGTGGTCCGTGGCCACCCGAGCCGAGGACCCAGAGCCCGCGCTCGCCGCGTTCCTCGATCTACTGCGCACGCACCATCCGCGCTTCAGGACGGATGCCCCGCGAGCCCGGGGCACACGTGGGCGCGCGCGCGGAGGTCCCATACGGGCAGGGTGACCGA
The DNA here is from genome assembly GCF_044360475.1 of Archangium minus. NCBI lineage: Bacteria > Pseudomonadati > Myxococcota > Myxococcia > Myxococcales > Archangiaceae > Archangium > Archangium minus. The sequence continues at coordinate 8,471,719 of NZ_CP043494.1, read as the reverse complement.
AGCTGCCGACCCATTCGAGTGCTCCTCCCGAGACCAGCGCGTCTCGTTCTCGAGTGTCGTCCGTAGAAGGTGTCAAAGGAATCGTTCCAGAAGGTGGTCAAACTCATGTACCCAATGTGTTGGATCTGAGATTTGCGCCTGAGAGGAGCAGAGGAGCAGTTCAACGCACTCTTAGGGGCGGGCAGAGATAAATGAGCCAGGTCCCTCCGCAAATGTCAGACAACTCGGGGGGACGAGGTGTCGGAACCAGTTCTTTGACGGCTGGATGCTCTCCTGCTTAAGCCCGAACTTCGTCGAGCTGGTGTGATGCGCGGGGGCCTCCACGTGCGGCCCCTTCTCACTCCCTGTAGGGTTGGCTGTCCGCAGCCTATCCTTCAGAGTTGTTCTACCTGGGGGAAAGGCCAGCGCCATGGCGAAGGAGTACCGGAGTCCTGAGGTGGGGGCGGGTGGTGGTACACAGCTCGGAGCTCGGTGGAGTTCGCGGTGGACACGGCGGTGGGGGTCGACCGTGCTGGCGCTCCTGGTCGCCGTGCTGCAGGTAGCATGTGCCGCGGGCTACCCCATGGGCGGGACGCTGACAGGAGGCGCGCGCCACCGGGGACATGCTCGGCGGGTGAGCTCTGGCGCAGAGGAGCAAGGCAGCAGGGGTAGGGCGGCCGGAGAGAGGCCGCATGCTCCCACCGAGGGCCTGAAGGCCGCTGCCACCGACGCGGAGGACATTCAAGGCGTCGAGGTGGAGGTCCGCGCTGTAGAGGGTGACGGAGTAGCAGGCCGGCACCGAGGGTCGACACTCCGCGCGAGCAAGGGGGACGAGCAGGAGGAACTGGAGGGCACGGGTGTTGGGTGGCCGGATGGGGTGGGCGACGGTCGGCCCTTCGAGGTGCCCATGACCCTCGACTACTTCCAGGGGTTCCTCGTGCACGCCGGGGTGCCCATTACCGCGGTGCCCGGAGACGGGAGGACGCTGTCGCCCCAGCAGGCGTTGGCGCTGGTGCCGCACCTGCTCTCCACGCCGGTGACGTTGGGCAACTTCGGGCTGCGCCGCATGGCGGCGCACCTGCTCCTGGAGGTCGCTACGGGTGGAGCTCCGGTGTCCCGCGACGAGCTGCACGCGCGGATGCGGCGCTTCTCAAACGTGCTCGTGCTGCGCCCGGACGGATACCTGGCGAGGCCCACCACGGGCGTTGCGATTCAGAAGGCGGGAGTGGTGGCACTGGCCAGGGATGGGACGCTGCGAGCCGCCGGCTTCGAGGTAGGCCCGTTCTACGCAATCGACGGCGGATATCTCTTTCCCGCGAACGAAAAGCTCGAGGTGCCGAAGGGGGCCCGTCCGGTGGGCATCTACGAGCCGGACGACAATCCCGGGCTCGCGGTGGCCGAGGGTGCCGTGCTGGCGGTGGTGGATATGGTGGAGGGCCTCTACCGGCTCGTCTTCTACACGGGGGAAACGCTGGAGGGACTGGCACAACTCCCAGGTGCCGTGCGGCAGCTCTACGAGAATTCGCCGCAGCAGTGGGAGGAGTTCCGCCACAAGCCTCATGCGGAGAAGGTGCGGACCGTCTCCCGGCTAGCGACCGGGATGGTCCTGACGGTGGGCACCTCGGGGGCGGGGGCTGCGAAGGCGGCATCGTGGAGCGGGAATCTCGGGAGCATGACGGTGCCGCTGCTGTCGCTCTCGGGTGACGGCCGCCTGGCGGTGCGTCTGGTGGCGGTGCCAGTGGGAGGTGTTGTCGCAGTAGCAGGCAACGCGCTGAGTGCCACCTACGTTCTGCACATGGCGAACACCAGCGCTCAGGGCCCAGGTGGCGGTGGTGGGTGGCCTCCGATAGGCGGGCCCGGGCAGTGGGTGGAGGACACCTCCAACATGTCCGAGCAGGCCCGGGCCTACCAGGCTCAGGTGACGGGCGCCCCGAAGCGGTGGGCCTACAAGGTCTGTCGGGACGGTGAATGCGTGAACTACGACGGTTACGATCCGAAGACGGGCACTCTGCTCGAGGCCAAGGCACGCGAATACGCGAAGTGGTTCGACGAGGACCTTAACCCTAGATTCAACTACGAAGGGTTGGATGACATGGTCGCGCAAGCACAACGGCAGCTTCGGGTAGCTGGAGGGCGGCCGCTTCTCTGGCACGTCGCAGAGCCACGAATGGTGGCCGTGCTCAGGAAGTGGTTCGACCTGAATGACCTTCAGGCAGTCGAAGTCGTCTACACGCAGCCCGTACTGTGAGGGGCGCCGCGCATGAGTGAATCCTATGGAGCTGGAGCTTATTGGGGGCGGCGTCCGGAAGGGGCCGAGGCGTGCGCTCGGCGCGCGGAGACTTTCTTTCGCCTCCTCGCGGAGTGTCACCCAAGCTATGCCCGCTGGTACGAGAAGAACAACTCGACCCGGAATGCGCTGCAACTCGGCTTCGCTCCCACGCGCGAGACCTTCGTGGAGTTCTTCGGCCGGAAGAAGTACCAGAGCGGGAATGACGGGTTTCGCTTCGGCGCCTGGACGGGGCACGTCGAGCAGGACCAGGGTGGCGCAATCACGTTCCACTGTGGCTCAAAGGCCGAGTTTTCGTCCAACGTGGTGCGCGTCCAATTCCCGCATGAGGAATTGGGCCACGAGCGCATGCTCACTGCGTCGGTACTCGCTGGTGTCATGCGTGCCATGGCTGTCGCCTGGGAACCGGACTGGGCCCTCGCGACCGCGGATGGATTGTGGGAGCAACTCTCCGGCGGCAGTCGGATCGGTTGCTTCCTCGGGTGGATGACGTACTTCTCACGCGCTCGGGGGGAGGTGCCTGTCCTTCCCGCGCCTGTGCGGGTGGAGCCGGTAGGAGACAAGGGCACCCTCGTCATCCTCACGCCCGAGCGTCTCAGCCCGAGCAACCCTGAGCACGTGGCCCTCGCCTGGAGCGTCCAGAAGCTGCTCGACGAACGAGGATTGCTCAAGCGGGTGGTCGAGCGGCCGCCTGTCGTGCGCCCATGAGAGAGAGCTGCTCGGCCACGGCGTACTGGCGTCGGCGCTCGCAGTCCATTGTTGAGGCCTGCCACGCATGAGTGATGTTTACTATGCCGCTGCATACTGGGGTGGTCGCCGGGAGTCGGCAGAGGAGTGCGCACAACGCGCGGCGACCTTCTTCAGTCTGTTGTCGGGGTGTCACTCCGACTACGGCCGCTGGTACGAGAAGGCAAGCTCACGCAAGAAGGCGCTCCAGCTCCATTTCGAGCCCACGCGCGAGACATTCGTGCGCTTCTTTAGCGAGAAGAAGTACCAATCCGGGGATGACGGCTTCAGCTTTAGCGCCTGGACGGGCCACCCAGGCAACCAGGGCGGAATGGTCCTGCTTGGGTGCGGCGAGGGCGGCGAGAGGGTTACGAATCTTGCACAGCTCTACTTTCCCTCTGAGCCACCGGGCATCAACGAGCTGGTGAGGCTTCCTGTGCTCTCTAGAGTGGTGAGGGCCATGGTGTTGGCCTGGGAGCCGGACTGGGCGGTCGTTACTCCTCGGAGTTTTCGAGAGCAGGTCTCGGAGACGGAGCTTCCCGGCACTTTCGTAGGTTGGCTGACATACTACTCGAGACAATGGGGGGAGGTGCCAACCTTGCCGGAGCCGGTACAGGTCGAGCTCGTGGAGGACAAGGGCTCGCTCGTCGTTCTCACTCCTGAGCAGTTGGAAGCGGCTAATGCCAATCACCTGGTGCTCGGCCGCCGTGTTCAGCAGGTGCTTGCGGAGGCAGGATTGCTCAGGCGGGTTGGTGAGCGGGGCTGATCGGCGGCGGTTACAGGCAGCTCAAAGGGAGATCCCTCGCTGGCCGAAGGAGACCTGTGGGCCGTGCGAGTCGGTGCCAAGGGCCTGTGGCTCTAGTGGTGGAGCTGCACTCCGGACAGTGTCAGGGTCTGCCGGTGGGCCAGCGGCGCCCCGGGCGAGTGCTACTGCCAGGATGTCCCCTCCAATAACTGGGTCTGCTGGATCGCGAACTGAGGGCCATGCCGCGACTCCGGCGTCGGGCGGTGCTCTCGCCGGGCTTGGCCCGGCGAGAGGCGGTTGCACGTACCAGACTCACTGCCCGACCGACTGAGGCGGCGACTTGGCGCTGAAGGTGGGCGCGTAGCACTTGCCCTGGTGCTCGAAGAGCGCATCCGGGCACGGTGCCTTCAGCTCGTGAGGCATCCAGCAGGCGCCCACCAACTCAACCTCCGTGTAGCGCGTGCAGGGGGGACGTTTCTGTCCCTTGAAAGGCTCGCGAGGCAGGGGTCGGGCGAGAAAGGGGAGTCCCGGGGGCGTGGTGTCCCCGAGGCTGCTGGTGAACGAATCCGACGCCACGGTGTCCGTAGGGGCCTCGTGTTCCCAGGGCGCTGGAGCGCTCGCCACGGAATCCGGCTCGCTCGTGGGTGGGGACGCGAAGTCCATGTGCACCAGAGCGAAGCCCAGAACGCACGCGCTGGCGACGCCCGCCATCACCCATCCCAGGTGCCGCCATTGACGAGGGTCGTTGGAGGAAACGGCCTGGGACATGCGTCGCACTCCAGCGAGCACATCCTCCAACGTGCACAGCAGCGTCTCCGTGGACTGCTTGTCGGGGGCCACGGACCAGGGCGTCTGCTCCACCTCCAGCGCCAGGTAACCCAGCGAGGCCGAACTCACGCAGCTCACCCGCCAGTCCGTCAGCGGCTCCGTGCCGTCCTTTTTAGCGGGCTTGAACAGCAGGGCCGTCGCCCCGCTCGTCTCGTTCTTGGCCCGGAAGAGCTCGCCCTGGCTGGGCTCGTCCAGCGGCACCTGCTCGCGCAACTGGTATGACCCCAACCGCTCCACTTCCTCCCAGTTCGACTCGTCGTTCTCGTCCACGCGTGCTCCTCACAAGCCCCAAGCACTCAAGGCCCGGAGCCCTCCTTCGCATCGAGGGGGCCCTCGCTCCAGGAGGTGCATGGTGGCTCCGGGCTGGCCTACTCCACAAGTGCCAAGCTCGGGACGGCCGGCGCGTCGATGCGTGAGTGGTCTTTCCGGGGTCCTACAGATACGTCGCGGCCCGCCGCAAGGCGCTGGCCGCCTCACCGCCGCTCGCGACCTTCTCGTGCGCGACGATGAGTCGGACGAGGTCCGGAATCGCCGCGAATCGCTCCAACTCGGCTCGGAGTGCCTTCCGGTCCTTGACGAACAGGAGCTTCGACAGGCGGGAGACACGCGGTCCGGGTGCCGAGCCCAGCACTGTGGTGAAAAGCCAGCCGAGCGGGTCTTTCTTCCGGTCCATGTTGAAGACCACGTCGTTCAGCACCACCGTCGTCCCGTCGCTCGAACGCACGAGCATCACCCCCTCCTCGTCACCCACGCCCTTCAGCGTCTCGAGCCGGACCGTGTCGTCGCCCGGGAAGTCCTCGTACGTGCCGTCGACGGGCACGACCTCCTCAACTCCCTTGCGACCCCCCCGGGGAGCGAGCACGCGCAGGGCGGGATAGCGCTTCTTGTAGGCGGGCGCGTCGAGTCGGTGCGCCCGGTTGGGAACGAGGAGCACCGAGGGCGTGCCCAGGGCTTCGAGCTTGCGCTGCTCCTGCTCGGCGAGGGCGATGGCACTGTGGATGACGAGGGCGCCGTCCCTCAAGCGCGCGACCGTCATCACTCGCTTGAGCGACATGCCTTTCAGCGATCCCTCGACGCGCCAGAGGTTCTCGGCGAGCTGTTCGAGGGGACCATGCGGTAGCACCTGCCATGTGTCGGAAATCTTGGAGGCCATTCGCGGGACTGTAACCCTGCCTGGCGTCTCTGGGCGAGGAGCGGCACCTGGATATCCGCGTCCCGACAAAGGCCTTCCGGTCCCCTGGCGAGAAAACCCCGCGCCCACTACGCCAGGGGCCATGGATACATCGAAGGTAGCGGCAGTGGTGGGAGCGGGCCCGGGCCTGGGCGCGGCGCTGGCGCGTCGCTTCGCGCGGGAGGGCTACGCAGTGGGCCTGTTTGCCCGGAGTGAGTCGAGCCTGCTCCCGGTACAGCAGGCGCTCACGAAGACAGGCGCACGTGCGGGCATCTACCCCGCGGATGCGACAGACGCGGCCTCCCTGGCGTCGGCCTTCACGAGGCTGCGCCAGGAGCTCGGCGAGCCGCAGGTGTGCATCTACAACGCGGGGGCGTTCGCGATGGCGGGGCTCCTGGAGCTGACGCCAGAGCAGTTCGAGTCCTCGTGGAGGATCGGCTGCATGGGAGCCTTCCACACGGCGCGAGAGGTGGTGCCGGCGATGCTGGCGCGCGGAAGGGGCACGTTGCTGTTCACGGGGGCCACGGCTTCGCTGCGCGGCGGGGCGCGGTTCGCGGCATTCGCGGTGGGCAAGTTCGGCCTGAGGGCGCTGGCCCAATCCCTTGCGCGGGAGATGGGGCCTCGGGGCATCCACGTCGCCCATGTGATCATCGATGGGACGATCGGCCATGAGGCATCGACGATGCTATCGCCGGACGCCATCGCGGAGACGTACTGGCAGCTCCACCGCCAGGAGCCGTCGGCGTGGACACAGGAGTTGGACCTGCGCCCCGCGACGGAGAAGTTCTGAGGAGACCTTCATGATCGACTCCTCTGGAGTAATCGCCGGGCGCACGCCGCGAGCTCCTCGCGCAAGGCGTCCGGCTGTTTGATTCTGAAGGGGAAGGGCAGCCGCGCCAGCTCTCGCGCGAACCAGCCGAGGTCATCGCTCTGGCCTCGCAGCAGCACGCCCCCGTCCACCTGCTCCAGCACGCCGAATGCGGGAAACACTCCACGTCGCGCGGTCTCGAGGTCCGTTTCGAGTAGCACCTCGATGGCATACGCGCGTGGCAGTGTCGCCACCGAGCGCGTCAGGTGCTCGAGCGCGTCGAATCCCTCCGGGCGGGAGAAGCTCACCTCCAACGGCTGCACGGACCGCACCCGGTCCAGCCGGAACGAGCGCAGCCCGTTGCGCAGGTGGCAGACACCCACTGCGTACCAGCGCCCTGCTCGCCAGGCGAGCCCATAGGGGTCGAAGTCGCGCTCGGTCTCCTCGTGCTCCGCCGCGCGATAGCGCAGCCGCACGCGTCGCTGGGCCTGGGACGCGGCGCTCAGCGCGACCAGTGCGGCGTTGTCTCCAGGCGCCGTGGAGCGGGCCAGGTCGAGCGCTACCGTCTCGTCCACGGCGCGCACGCGCCGTTTCAGACCGGCTGGCATCACCCGCTCGAGCTTGGCTTGTGCACTGGCCACGGCGGGTGCCGCCTCCGCGAGCCCCAGTCCTCTCGCCGCGAGTAGTCCGACTGAAAGGGCCAGGGCCTCGTCCTCTGTGAACATCATCGGCGGCAGCTTGAAGCCGGCCACGAGCATGTACGCGCCATCGCGTCCGCGCTCGGCGGTGAGGGGGATGCCCAGCTCCTCCAGCATGGCGATGTAGCGGCGCACCGTCCGGCGATCGACCTCTAGCCGCCTCGCCAGCTCCGCGCCGCTCATCCGGCCATGGGTCTGCAGCAGCTCGAGCACGGTGAGCACGCGGGTCGTGGGACGGGACATGGGAGGGACCTGGTTCGAATGAGGGCCGATTCCGCCCTATATTCCTCCTACCGTGCTTCCGTCACCAGGCCCGCCGCGTCCGCGTGGGGGTCGGGTCAGCTCATTTTCGGGAGTTCCTCTTCATGCAGCAGACCGCTCATCTGTGGTTGTTCTTCGTCCTGGTGTTCGGGGTCGTCATCCTTCCCGGCCTCGACATGGCGTTTGTCCTCGCCAGCTCCCTCACGGGTGGCCGCAAAGCGGGGCTGTCGGCCGTGGTGGGGATCATCGCTGGTGGTGTCTGTCACGTGGTAGCCGGTGCCACTGGCGTCGCCGTGTTGCTGAAGGTCGTTCCTTCCGCTTTCAACGTGTTGCTGTGGATCGGCGCCCTGTATGTGGCGTGGATCGGCATCTCCCTGTTCAGGAGCGGCGCCGCCTTCTCCGCGGCCCCTCTCGGGGAGAAGCACCCGCCCGCGGTCACGTTCCGCCGCGGTGTGCTGACCAGCCTCCTCAATCCGAAGGCCTACCTCTTCATGCTCGCCGTGTTCCCCCAGTTCGTGCGGCCGGAGTATGGGCCCCTCTGGATTCAGGCACTGGTGCTCGGCGCCATCATCGCGTTCAACCAGGCCGCCGTGTATGGCGCCCTCGCGCTGGTCGCGGATAGGGCCCGCGGTTGGCTCGAGTCCAATCCCGCCGCCCATGTCGCCGCCGCTCGGCTCGTTGGCGGTCTCTTGATGTTTGCCGCTGTTCTGACTGTCGTGGAGGGCTGGCGCAGCGCTTGATGCGCGGGGCCAGGGGTTCAAATGCGCTCGACGGGTTCCTCACTCATGGTGAGCCGGCGGAGGTCATGTGCGAAGTTGGGCATGCTCCGGGGACTGACTCTGCCCGGTGGATCAGTCGAGAGGCTCCTCGGATTCAACCATGGCCCTCACCGCCAGCAACAGCTCGAAGCCGCCCATTCCCAGCAGGACCACGCAGAGGACTCCCAACATGTAATCCCCGGGGACGGCACCCGAGTAGGCGTTGGAGTTCCCGCCGCTCCTGTCGAACACCTGCTCGGAGAGCCGGAGCCCCCAGCTACGGCTGTGACGGGTCGCTCACGGCCGCGGCGATGATGCGTGCCGCGATGCGGGGCTGATCCTGCCCCATGCGGAGCGTGTTCACTGAGTAGACGAGCCGCCGCCGCAAGTCCCGGGTGGCGCCCATGCCGTTGTTGTAGCCGTGCCTGTCGCCGCTCTTCCCCCAGAAGGTGATGCCGTTGACGACGAAGCGGCCCAGCCCCGCGGCGAAGCTGGCGCGTTCGCCCTTCACGTCCGACACGTCGGGCACGGTGAACATCTCCTTGAGCTGTGCACGCGGCAGCAGCCGTCCCTGGAAGAGGGCCACGAGGAAGCGGTCCATGTCCGCGGTGGTGGAAATCATCTCCCCCGCCGCCCAGGGCACGGACTGGCTGGCCTCGGTGACGTCCACCAGGCACTGCTCGCGGTACGCGGTGGCGCCGTCCGGGCAGCCCTCCTCCGTCGGGGGCACGAGTTCGTAGCCATGGGCATGCGGCCCCGGAATCGTCACGTCGTTGCCGGGCACGGAGGTGTCGCGCAGGTGCAGCGGACGGAGGATGCGCGCCTGTACCTCCTCGCCGTAGGGACGGCCCGTCACCTTCTCGATGAGCAGCCCGGCGACGATGTAGCCGATGTTGCCGTACTCCTGCTTCTGGCCTGGGTCGAAGCGGGGCCCCGCAGGGAGCGCCAGCGCGACGAGTTCGTGGGGGCTGAAGTGGTGGTAGCGGTTCTCGAAGAACCACTCCGGGTCCTTCTGCGGCACCGGCACGCCGGGCAGGCCGTGGGTGTAGTTGAGCAACTGCCGCACGGTGATGGGCTTGAAGACACCGTCCGGCAGCAGCCCCGGCAGGTAGTGCTGCACGGGCTGGTCCAGGTCCATCCGTCCCTCGGCGACGAGCTGCAACACCACGGTGGCGGTGAACACCTTCGTCATGCTGCCGATGCGGAAGCGCGCGTTCGTGGGAATCGGCGCTCCGGTGTGGATGTCCGCCACGCCGGACGTGCCGAGCCAGTGACCATCCGCTCCACTCACGCGGACCAGGGCGCCCGTCACCTCGTCATTCGGCAGGTTCGCGATGGCCTGTCGCAGGGCCTCGCGATTCAGCGGTGGCAGGGGTGACTGGCCCGCCTCCAGTCCCGACCCGCCGGACTCCAGCTCACCGACTTCCGGCTCGCTCCCGGTCGGTGTCTCGGGTCCACAGGCGGGGGCCATGAAGCTCGCGAGCAATGCCATACCCACCCACAATCCACGGTGCAGGGCAGCCATGTTCCATCTCCTGATGCTGGGAAGGCCGGCGGCGTGCCGGCTGTGGAATGGAACACCGGCCCTTTCCGGCGCTGTCACCCGGACTTCAGTGACTCCGTCGCTGACTCTCAACTCTCAGGGCTTCAACCTCCTGCATGCGGCATATCCGAGGCCTCCCTGACGCCGGTGTCGCGCTTCACGTCAACCTGACGCCAGGGGAGCCCGCTCCACGCCCATGGTTCGAGCCTTGCACAAGCGCACCGGCGAACCCTCTTCCCAGGAGTCCTGGTGCGTTTCAATTCCTACCTGCACGGAGTCTGCCTCGTCCAGACAGTGATGGCCCTCGCGGTGTTGCTGAAGGCCCCACCCGCCGAGGCCTGTTCTCCACCGCCGTCCCCCAGTTTCTACTACACGTTCGCCGAGAGCCGCCCTGGAGACGGGGCGACGGAGGTGTCTCTCGATGGGGCGCTGCTGCTCACCCCGCGAGCCTGGGCGATCACGAGCCAACCCACGCACACCCCGGCGGCGTTCAGGGATCTCCTCACGGTCACCGTCACGGATGGTGAGACGGGAGAGGTGGTTCCCGGGAAGCTCCGCCCCTGGTGGGGAGCGTCCTCCGGTGTCGCCTGGCTGCCTGATAATCCCTTGCTCCCGAACCGGCGCTACGAGCTCGTGGGCTCGCTGCAGCAAAGCATCGCCCGGCCCACGGAGGCCCAAGGGCCCACCGAGCTGCACGAGACGTTCTCGACCGGGACGCAGGTGTCTCCGCCCCTCGAGCTCCTCGGTGGGCTGGACGTGAGCCTCGAGTCCTTCGAAAAGGACAAGCGCGACTGCGACGGCTCGTGCGATTGCAGGAAGGTCGGAACGGAGACGGGGACCCGCGCAAAGGTGCGAGTGCCCGAAGTCCGGGGCGGAGATGCGCTGGGCACCTATCACTTCGAGATTTGGATCACCGACCGGACGCCCTACCAATTCAACAAGCCGGACCAGCACCTGGAGCACGACGTACTCCATGGTGTATGGGGCGTGAACAGCTCGGGTGAGCCGGCCGAGACCCTCATTCCAATGCCTGAGCACGATGATTCCTACACACCGTGCTTCGCCTGGCGCGTGGTGGACCCCGCGGGGCACATCCTGGAGGGCACGCCCTTGTGCCTGAAAGAAACGGTGGATCCTCCTGGGCTCCTGGGCTGCGCGGTGGCCGGGGGCGCAGCGAGGACCAGGAACACGGCGTTCCTGGCGCTCCTCGGTACGTTGTCCCTCATGTGGATGGTTCGCCGCCGTTAGCGTTTGAGCTGGAGGCCTCACCCTGTCTGGCGAGGAGGAGCTTTTCTAGCCAGACAGTCTCATCGTCGATGCCGGCGGGGTAGGGCTCGACCGCCACGAGCTGGTAGCCGAGCCGTTCGTAGAAGGCCACATTGCCGGGCAGCCTTCGGCGAGTGCCAGCGCGCAGGCGGACGAACTCGAGCTGACGCGCTTTCTCCTCCAGCGCGAGCACCAACATCCGTCCCAGGCCCAGGGACTGCCGAGCGGGGTGCACCGCGATTCGCTTCAACTCCCCAAGGGGTGCCACTCCCTCGATGCGCCCGGCCGCCACCAGCTCGCCGCCAACGTGCACCACGACCTGGCAGGGAACGTGTTCCAACCGCTGACGCAAGTACGCCTCGCTCTCGTCGAGTGCCGTGGGGCGGGAAGGCAGGACCCGCGCCAGGGGTGAATAGGCAGCCTGCTGCAGCGCCCACAAGGAGGCGGCATCGTCGGGACGGGCGTCACGAATGAAGAAGGAGCTCACCGAAATTCCTATTCACTGAAGCGTTCAGGTGAAGGGTTGCGTCTCGCGCTGGAATGGCCCCAGCTCCAACGTTCGGGAATTCTCATGAATGGGGCCTGGCAGGTAGCAGGCCGTGGGGGTTTGGTGGGGCGGAGAGGCCGTAGGCGGAGATGGCGGCGTGTGGGCCTCATTGTGGGAAGGGGCCGTGGGGTTCCTGACAGGAGGCCTCCTGGAGATCTTGGGCATTAGCGGCGGAAGGGTCGCCGTGATTCCCGTGCTCGGCATGATTGGATCCTCCCTGGGTTTTGACTCGGTGGTTGGCACCCCGCTGCGGGTGGCTCCTGGGGAAGAGGTGACGCTGACGGCCAGCGCGCATGACCCGGACCCTAGCGACACCCTGGCATTTTCGTGGGCGGCTCCTGTGGGCAGCTTTGGAAGCCCTGACAAAATGGAATGCAGTGGCTTCCATGTCCACACCCCGCACCGAGCACACGGCGACGTTGCTCCCCAACGGAAAGGTGCTCGTCACGGGGTTGGGTCATGACAAGGCCGGGACGCCCGAGGTGTACGACCCGGCCACGGGGACTTGGAGCGCTGCCGGTTCTATGGCCTCAGCTCGCATCCAGCACACCGCGACACTGCTGCCCACGGGCCAGGTCCTGTTCAATCGAGATCTCGGCGTCGGAGCACCAGGACTCCCGTGGTGCCCAGGACCGCGGCCAGACCCGTCAACACCAGCAGCGGGATGACAGTGAAGGCTCCGCCCGAGAGGATCCGCGGAAGGTGGTGGAAGGGGATGGCCTGATTCGCCACGGCGTACTCCAGGCCGAGAATGGGACCGAGAACCTCCCCGAAGACGTTGATGAACAGGAACGTCGTCCAACCGATGGCGGAGGTGAAGCGCGGAACGACACCGTACGCGAACACCGCGATCCCAGCGATCGTCCAGATCGCGGGCACCTGGAGCAGCGCGCCCTCGAGGCTTCGGGAGAGCTGGAGCGCCACTTCACCCGTGTTGCTCCCATGAACGAGCCCGAGGGCGATGCCGCTCGCGGCCATCATCGCCACGGGCCCCAGGACCACGAACACCAGGTGGCTGGCGGCCCAGCGCACCCGCCCGACAGCGGTCGATAGCACCAGTTCGGCGCGGCCTTGCTCCTCTTCGGAGCGCAGACGCAACGTCACCAGGATGGGATAGAGCGTGGCGAGGTATCCCAGGCTGAGCAGGAGGACCCACGCGAGGAGCTCGCTGATGCGGACGTTCGGGCCACTGCCATAGCGGTTGACGATTTCCCGCCACCAGGGGTTCTGGCCGCCGACCTCATTCAGTCCCTGGAGCAGGCCTCCCACAAAGGCGCCGAGCAGGGCGAAGGCGCTCATCCACCCCAGCAACAGCCCCCGTTGCAGACGCCAGGCGAGCGCCAGTGGGCTCCTGAGTCCGGGAGTGTCCTCGGGCGCGGGACGTGAAGGCAGCACGCCTGAGCCCAGGTCCCGGCTCGCCACCAGCACATGCGCGACCCCCGCGAGGACGAGGGTTACAAGCAAAGGCAGACCGAGGATCCACCAGCGACGGTCCGCGAACGGCTCGACCAGATGGCTCCAGCCCTGAGGCGATAACCATCTCAGCCAGAGCTGTCCGCTTCCATCCGCTACAAAGCGCAGCACGTACCCAGCTCCGAGCGAGGCGAAGGTCATCCCCGTCGCCATGCGTGTACTTGCGCCCAGCTGTGCCGCCAGTGCCGCTACCGCCGCGAAGACGCACCCGGGGGCTGCCAGCGCGCACCCGAACGCGAGCGACCCAACGGGCTCGCACCCCAGGGCGATCCACCCGAGCGCACAGAGCAGTCCGGTCAGCACGCTGGCTCCGCATGCCAGGAGGAGCGTCGCCGTCAGCGGGGCGAAGCGCCCAATCCCTCCCGCGGCCAACAACTCGAGTCGCCCGCTCTCCTCCTCGGCCCGGGTATGCCGGATGACGAGCAACGCGGTCATCAGCCCCAACAGGCTGTAGAGGATGTCTCCAATCTTCCAGGCCGCGAGCGACTCGAGACGGGCGTTGGAGAGCTGCCCACCGAACGCGAGCGTCAAGGTGTTGTGGCGGACGAACTCCGCGAAGTCCTGGCGCAACGGCTCGGTGGAGAACATACGGGCGTAGTGGGGCACCGTTCCCACCACCATGACCACGAGCAGGAGGATCCACGCAGGCGTGGCGAACCGCTCGCGTCGCAGGAGGTGCCGGAGGAGCAGGCCCGTTCCCTCCCAGGCGCTCACGGGGACACCGCCTTGGACGGGCGCGTGGGGACAGCTTCCGCGGGTTGTTGCGTCTGGTAGTGCCGCATGAAGAGATCCTCGAGGGTGGGCGGCTGGCTGACGAGGCTGCGCAGGCCCAGGGTGGTGAGGTGCCGGAGCACGGCATTGAGCTCGGTCGCGTCGACCTCGCAGCGCAGCCGGGTGCCATCGACCTGCAGCGCATGCACGCCTGGCCATCCCTCCATCCCGGACGGCGCGTTCTGCAGCTCCGCCGACAGCGTGGTCCGGGACAGGTGGCGCAGTTGCGCGAGGGTGCCGCTCTCGACCGTGCGCCCGTTGCGGATGATGCTCAAGCGATCACAGAGCGCCTCCACCTCGCCGAGGATGTGGCTGGAGAGCAGCACGGTCCGCCCCTTGTGCCGCTCCTCGAGGATGCACTCCTGGAACACGCTCTCCATCAGGGGATCGAGCCCCGAGGTGGGTTCGTCCAGGATGAGCAACTCCACGTTGGAGGCCAGCGCCGCGATGAGGGCGACCTTCTGCCGGTTCCCCTTGGAGTAGGTGCGTCCCTGCTTCCGGGGATCCAGCGCGAAGCGCTCCTGGAGCTGCGCGCAACGGCGGGTGTCGAGCCCTCCACGTAGCTGGCCGAGCAGGTGGATGACCTCACCGCCCGAGAGGTTCGGCCACAGCGACACGTCTCCCGGCACATAGGCGAGCCGGCGATGCAGCCGGGTGGCGTCCTTCCAAGGGTCTCCGTCCAGCAGCCGGACTTCGCCTGCGTCCGCCCGCATCAACCCCAGCAGCACCCGGAGCGCCGTGGACTTGCCCGCTCCATTTGGGCCGAGGAAGCCGTGTACCTCGCCGGTTCGCACGGACAGCTCGAGCCCATCGAGCGCCCGTGTCTGGCCGAACGACTTGACCAAGCCCTGAATCTGGATCGCGATTGACATGGGGTGAAGATATCGAGTTTTCACAAATTTGTGAAAACTATAATGATTGTGGGGTTTTCGCGGATGGTGGAGAAACATCAGTGGAGGAGGTGGTCATGGGTAAGAAAGCGGGGACGAAACGTGACGAGGTGGCCGTGGGCCGGTTCGTCGAGCGTTTCGCCCTGGTCCTGTCGGACAATGGGTTTCCACGCATGCCCGCCCGGGTGTTCGTGGGGCTGCTGGTCGCGGAACAGGAGACTCGGACAGCAGCCGAGCTGGCCCAGCAGCTCCGGGTGAGTCCGGCGGCCATCTCTGGAGCCGTGCGCTATCTGGAGCAGGTGGGACTGGTGGCGCGCGAGCGCGAGCCGGGACAACGCAGCGACCATTACCGGATCTTCTCCAACGCCTGGTACGAGGCACTCACGCGGCGCGACCAGATGCTCCTGCGCTTCGAGCAGGTGCTGCGGGAGGGCATCGACGCGGTGGGCACGGAGAGTCTGGCCGGTCTCCGGCTGGACGAGACGCGGCAGTTCTTCGAGTACATGCGGGGCGAAATGCCGCGATTGCTGGCGCAATGGCGGGAGCAGCGCTCCAAGAAGGGCCAGGGCTGAACGCCTTGCCGTCACAAAGGGTGGCGAAGCCGGCGCCCCTCCCGCATCTAGAGAGCCCAACTTCGAGCAAGGAGTCTCTCAATGCGCAGAATCCTCCTGGCTGCCGCCGCGCTGGTGACGGCGGCCTGTGCCCAGACCTCCAACCGTCCCGATCCTTCCGCTCAGCCGGGAGCCAAGGCGCCCGCCCTCGAGCTCGTGGCCAGCTCGCCCAGGCAGTGGACGGGAATCGCTGTTTCCAAGGAGGGGAGGATCTTCGTCAACTTTCCCCGCTGGTCCGAGGACGTGCCCGTTTCCGTCGCCGAGGTGAAGGACGGCGCCATCGTCCCCTGGCCGGATGCCACCTGGAACGAGTGGAAGCCGGGAACGCCTGGGGAGGGCCACTTCGTCGCGGTGCAGAGCGTGGTGACCGACGACCAGGATCGGCTCTGGATCCTCGATACGGGCAACCCCCAGTTCAAGGGGGTGATCACGCAGCCCACGCTCTACCAATTCGACATCGCGAGCGGACGACCCGTGCGCACCTTCACCTTCCCGCCCGAGGTGTCCTCCGGTAACAGCTACCTCAACGACGTCCGCATCGACACGGAGCGCGAGGTCGCCTACCTCACCGACTCCCAGGCCGGGGGGCTGGTGGTGCTCGATCTGAAGAGTGGAAGCTCGCGCAAGGTGTTGCGCGATCATCCCTCCACCCACGCCGAGTTCAATCGCACGGTGATCATGGGCCGGACCTTCGAGAGGTCGGTCCAGTCGGATGGCATCGCGCTCAGCCCGGATCGGAAGACGCTCTACTGGAGCGCGCTCTCGGGTCACACGCTGTGGCGTATCCCCGCCGAGGCCCTGCGCGACCTCCAGCAGAATGACGAGGCCCTCGCCAAGAAGATCGAGCGGGTGGCCACCATCGTGGCCACGGATGGAATCCTCTTCGATACCAAGGGCCGTCTCTGGCTCGGAGGTCTGGAGGATGGAGCCATCTACCGCTACATCCCCGGTGGCGGCTACGAGCAGGTGATCAAGGATCCCCGCCTGCTCTGGCCCGACAGCTTCGCGGAGGGGCCGCGAGGCGACATCTACGTCACCACCTCGCAGATCCACCTGCCGCCCGCTGAGCGCGGTGCGTACGAGATCTACCGCTTCTCGCCGTGAAGCCGTCGGACCCGGGGAGGGTGGAGGCCCGTTACAGCCGGATCAGCTCCACATCATCCATGTGGATGTAGTTGGCCGAGTTGCCCGAGCTGAGGCGGGTATGGAAGCCCAGCTCGAGGTAACCCCCGGAGACGTAGATGGCGGGCGTCTCCACCAGGGTCCAGTTGCCGTACGAGCCCAGGTCCGTGAAGACGGGCGAGCAGCTGCCGCACGTCTTCGCCTGGAGGCGCGCGAGATCGAAGCCGCCGCCCTTGCGCACCCACGCGCGGACCTTGTAGTTGCCCGCGGCCAGTCCGCTGCGCGTCTGGTACGTCCACACCTCGAACGGCGTGCCGTTGGTCCAGTGCGTCAGGTGGTAGGCGCCGGAGTGGCCGCCGTTGTGCGTCTCAGAGAAGTCCGCGGCGTCGGTGCCGTTGGGGCTCCAGGTGGACCAGCCGGTCATCCCCGACTCGAAGCCCGGGTTCGTGAGCGAGGTAGGCGGCGGAGGCGTGCTGCCCTGCTGGTACCAGCGCACCCACTCGACCTCCATCGTCTTCTTCACGCCCCAGGGCAGGTCGATGCTGGCGGGGCTCGGGTTGCCATACCAGTTCCCGCCCAGCGCCAGGTTCAGCAGGAGGTAGTGGGGCTGCTGGAACTCGCTCTCGTTGTGGTTGAACGTGTTGTTGGCGACGATGCGGCCGTCCAGCCGGAACACCATGGTGTTGGCGGTCCACTCGACCTCGTAGACGTGGAAGGAGTCGGCGAGGTTGTAGCCGCCGCTGGCGCCGGTGCCCCAGTCCGCCTGTCCGCCGTTGTGCCAGTGGGTGGCGGACTTCATCCAGGTGGGGTCATTCGAGTGCCACTCGAGGATGTCGATCTCCCCGCAGCCGGGCCACGGGGTGCTGGAGATGTTGGCGCCCAGCGTCCAGAACGCCGGCCACATGCCGTAACCCGACGGGACCTTGATGCTGGCGGCGATCTTCCCGTACTTCTTCTCCACCTTGCCCTTGGTGTGGATGCGGCCGGAGTAGAACGAGCGCGGGCCGTAGCCGGTGCACCGTGAATCCATCGGGTTGTCGCTCGTGCGCTCGGCGGTGAGGATGAGCTTGCCGCCGCCCACGGTGACGTTCTGCGCCCGGGGATACTCCAGCTCACCCGTGCCGAAGTTGCAGTTGTTGGTGACCGGATCCCAATTGCTCGTCAGGACAGTCCAGTTGTTGCCATTGAGGCTCGTCCCGTCGAACTCGTCGGACCAGACAAGGTTCCAACCGGAGCCAGGGTTGTAGGCCAGCTCCGCCTGCTGATGGGTCCCGAGTGCGGCGTCCTCGAGCTCTGTGGCATCCATGGCACAGCCGTGAAGGGCCGCGAGTCCGCAAACGGCCAGCAGACCTGAAGTGAGATGGCGTCGAGTCATGTGTGTCTCCTGCGGGGGCATGCGTGGATGCCCTGGCTTCATCCACGCGTCAGGGCATCCATGGGGTAAGTAGGGGTTTACGCGTAAGGAGGGGGCCCGGGGCGCGAACGGGTCAATTCACGCCCACCGCGCTCCAGCTCTCCGTCACCTTCTTCACCTCGGCCGAGTTGGCTCCGTAGAGGTCCGTGGCCGCGTTGATGGTGGCCTGGCGGGCCTGGGCGAAGGTGGTGGTGGGCGTCATGTAGTGAGCAAGGGCGCGGTAGTAGACCTTCAGCCCCTTCTCCATGCCGATGCCGTCGTCCACCTTCTGGCCCGAGGTGCGGTTGGTGCCGCCGTTGGCGAGCAGATAGAAGGCGTTGTTGGCGATGCCGCTGGAGCCGTGCACCTCCGTCTGCTTCGGGTAGTCCTTGTAGTTGTCGATGGAGTACCCGTCCTTCGTCGGGTCATCCATGTAGCGCAGGGCGTCACCGGTGCCGTTGGCCGGCGTCCACGCGTCCTCGCCCACCTTCCAGTCGAACTGGACGGCCTGGTTCTTCTGCGAGGCGAACCACTCCACGCCCGTGCCGATGACGTCGCTCATCGCCTCGTTGAGGCCGCCGGACTCGCCGTCGTAGATGAGGCCCGCGGTGCGCTCGGTGAGGCCGTGGGCGATCTCGTGCCCGGCGATGTCCAGGGTGGTGAGCGGGCCGGCGTCCTTCCCGTCACCATCGCCGTAGTTCATCTTCGTGCCGTCCCAGTAGGCGTTCACGAAGTTCTTGTCGACGTGCACGTAGGAGACGAGCTTCTCGCCCTTGTCGTCCAGCGAGTTGCGTCCGAGCACTTCCTTGAGGAAGTCATACGTCGTCTGGGCGCCGTAGTGCGCGTCCACCGCGGCCTTGGTGCGCGAGTCGTCCGTGGCCTCGCCCCACACGTCGTTCCTATCGGTGATGGACGTCTGGCCGCTGGCCGTCTCCTTGTTCTTCGCGTCGTACGTCACCACGCCCTTGCCGCGGGTCTTGTCCTCCAGGGAGTAGGTGCCATTGGCGTTCTTCGTGGTGGTGAGGTCCACCTTGCCGCTGTAGAGCGAGGTGTCATCCGTCCTACCCGTGGCGGGCCTGGTGGGCGCGGTGGGAGGGGTCGGCGTGGCCGGGCTGGCGGTGGCGCCTCGCGCGCCGTGGCCGTGGTCCTTGGGCAGCTCGATGCCGCCCATCTGGTTGAAGCTCTTGAGCAGCTCGCCGCTGTGGGCGTCGACGAAGTAGTTCATCCGCCGGGGGCGCGCGTTGGACTCGAGCTCCTGGGTGTTGGTGAGCTGCACATGGTAGGCCGCGCGGTAGTTGCCCTGTTTGTCCTGGACAATCACGCGCTCGGAGGAGGGCGGAGTGGCCTTGTCCGTCTTGCCGGCGAACTCCTTTTGCGCGATGGCCAGCGCGTCGTTGGCCGACAGCTTCACCGGCTCCTTGCCCAGTCCGGTGGGGATCCGGGAGAGCTCGCCCGTCATGCTCGCCACCTTGCCGTCCTTGGCGAGGTGGGAGATGAGCTGCTCGCCGAAGACCTTCACGCCCTCGTGCTGGCGGTCCAGGCGCACGTGCGTCATGCCCAGCTCATCCTTCTCCACGGAGCGGGGCGAGACGGCCTGCGAGGCACTCGGGCCAGGCACCACGCCGCGGAGGCCGGAGCTGGACTGCTTCTGGAGGAAGTCGATCGACTTCTGGATGGCGCTCTGGGCCTCCGGGCTGCCCAGGGGCAGGGGACCGGTGGTGGGGGCGACGAGCGGGGTCGGAGCGAGCGTTACGGCTGGACGCGCGGTGGCCGACGTGAAGCTCGAGCCGGACTCGAAACCCGTGACGGCGCGGGCCTGGCTCTTCGGCGTGGACTCGGCGAGCGGCTGAGCGGTGGGGGACGACGTCGGCGCGACGGACGGCTTCTGGAGGCGGTTGGAGATCTGCATGGCGGTGGGAACTCTGCTCCGGTGTGGGACATGGCCACCGTCGGTGGCTGATGTGTGCCGTACAGAGCAGCTTGTGTGCCACGCGCCGCGTTATGAGCGCTGATAGTGGAAACCTTCGATTTCACTGGGCGGACCCGCACGAGGCGGGACGTGTCCGGTGACTCCCGTCATCACGCCGGAGGGGCTCCCTCCTCGGGAGGCCTGCGTCACGGCCTGGTGACTGCCGTTACGGTCTGGTGACTGCCGACACCAGCCATGACGGACACACCTCCGGCGGAGGCCTCCTCGTCAGAGGGGAGGCGCCGGAGGTCATCACCTGGGGGAGTTGAGCGTCCCGAGTCGGGTCCGGGCTGCTCAGGCGCCGTCGCGATCCTCGAGCCCGTGCTTGCGCAGCAGCTTGCGCAGGTAGACGCGATCGATGCCGGCCTCGCGGGAGGCTCGGGAGATGTTGCCCTCGCAGCGCTCGAGCAGACCCTTGAGGTAGTCGCGCTCGAAGCCCTCGATGAGCCGCTCCTTGGCTTCCTTGAAGGGAAGCTCCATCTCGTGGGTGATGTGGCCGCCGGAGCGCGGCTCGTCTCCGGGGAGCGGAGGCAGCTCCGGGAGGGCCTCCTCGCCCAGGTTCACCACCTGCTCCACCACGTTGCGCAGCTCGCGCACGTTGCCTGGCCACGGGTACTGGGCCAGCAGTGCCCGCGTCTGATCCGACAGCGCGCTGGGCGGCCGGTTCATGCGTGTCAGCACCGTGTCGATGAGCAGGGGAATGTCCTCGGGCCGCTCGCGCAGAGGGGGCAGCGTGACGCGCAGCACCGCGAGCCGGTGGAACAGGTCCCTGCGGAACTTGCCCTCCTTGACCGCGCCCTCCAGGTCCACGTGCGTCGCCGCGACCACCCGCATGTCCACCGTGCGGTAGTCGTTGGCGCCCACCCGCTTCACCTGCCGGCGCTCCAGGACGCGCAGCAGCCGGGGCTGGAGCTCCAGCGGCAGCTCGCCCACCTCGTCGAGGAAGACGGTTCCTCCGCTCGCCCGCTCGAAGGCGCCGGCGCGATCGCCCTGGGCGCCCGTGAAGGCCCCCTTCACGTGGCCGAAGAGCTCCGACTCGATGAGCGAGGGGGCGATGCCCGCCAGGTCCACGATGACAAACGGACCCTTGCCGCGCCGGCTCTCCTGGTGGAGTGCCTCGGCGCACAGCTCCTTGCCCGTGCCTGTCTCGCCCTGGATGAGCACGTCCGAGCCGCCGGGCGCCATGCGCTCCAGCAGGGTGAAGACCTCACGCATCTTGCGGCTGGTGCCCACCAGGGCGCCGAAGTGGTCGCGCGTCGAGAGCGGCATGGAGCGCTCCCGGGTGTCCTCCGGCACCACCTTGAGCTCGGTGGTCCCCAGGGTAATGACGTTCCCCGGGCGCAGCTCCACCTGGGAGAAGCGCATCCCCTCACAGAAGGAGCCGTTGCGCGAGTCCAGGTCGATTGCCAGCACGCCCTCGTCGCGGACCTGCAACTTCAGGTGCTGCCGCGAGATGGTCTTGTCACTCAGCACGATGTCGCACGAGGGGGCCTTGCCCACCGTGTACTCACCGTTATCAAGCGAGTGACTGTGCCCGGCCTCGACGCCAGACAATATGAGGAGCTTCAGCCGCACCCGACCGGGACCGGCCCGGACCAGAGTCGCTGTCGGATCCGAATTCTCTTCTTTGTCGTACGACGCGGCCACGCACCGGACGCTACCACGCTCCCCGGCCCGTGGCACGACGTGTCAGCGGGTCTTTCACCGATTCCCTGGCCGACCGGGTGTCGCCCGGCGGACGTCCCTGGGGAGAGTGGTCAGTTGTGCCAGGGCTGACTACCCTCCAGTCGGCGTCTGGGGGCCAGGAAACGGGCTGAGCACGGAGTCTGGGCGAGGGGGCAAGCATGGCGGGGCGAGCGTCTTGGGGTGGGGTGGGGGTGCTGGGCCTGGTGGGAGCCGGGCTGCTTCTGGGGGTCGCGGCCCGGCGAGCGCGGCGCATCGACCTGAGTGGGCGGGTGGTGGTGATCACCGGGGGCGGACGTGGGCTGGGGCTCGCCATCGCGCGCGAGTTCCTGCAGCGAGGCTGCCGGCTGGCCATCTGTGGCCGCGACGGAGAGGTGATTGCCCGGGCCACGGAGGCCTTCCGCAAGCGAGGGGCCGAGGTGTACGGGGAGGCCTGCGACGCGAGCGACCCCGTGCAGGTGGACGCGTTCGTCGCGCGGGTGCTCGAGCGCTTCGGGACGATCGACGTGCTCGTGAACAACGCTGGCCAGTGCTTCGTCGGGCCGGCGGTGGAGCTGGAGCCGCAGGACGTGGAGACGGCGCTCCGCAACATCTTCTGGGTGCACTACCACCCGACGATGGCCGTCCTGCCGCACATGCGGTCGCGGCGCTTCGGACGTATCGTGAACATCACCTCGATTGGCGGGAAGGTGCCGACCCCGCACCAGGCGGCCTACGCCGTCGGCAAGTACGCGGCCACGGGTTGGTCCGAGACACTCTCCGTCGAGCTCGCCAAGGAGGGCGTGTACGTCAGCACCATCACTCCGCCGCCCCTGAGCAACGGCGCGCCGCTGCACGTCCACTTCAACGGCCGTGTGGAGGAGGAGTTCCAGTGGTTCACACGCAGCCTGACCTCGCCGAGCACGTCGACCCGTGCCGAGCGCACGGCCCGCGTGGTCGTCGACGCCGCCGAGTACGGAGACCCGGAGCGGGCCGTCTCGTTCATGTCGTGGCTGTCCGCGCGTGCGCAGGGTCTGGCCCCGAACCTGATGACCCGGGTCCTCGCCCTCGTCGATTGTCGGCTGCCGCTCCCAGGACAGCCCGGCCAGACGTCGAAGATGCGACTTGGCTCCGAAGTGCTGGCGAACAGTCGGGACGAGCGGGTCCAGGCTCTCGGTGCCGCCGCCATCGCTGATGAACGGCGCTATCTGCCCATCTGAACGACGCACCGCGCAGAGCTAACGCGCGGAGGGTGAGGGGGCGAACAACCGGTCGGGGAATCATGGAAACCCCCTCTTCCGCTTGTTAAACCCCCGGGCATGTTCCATGGCACCACCATCCTCTGTGTCCGCCGAGAGGGGAAGGTCGTCATCGCGGGTGACGGTCAGGTCAGTCTCGACAAGACCATCATGAAGAACACCGCGAAGAAGGTCCGCCGCATCGGTGATGGCTCCGTCCTCGCCGGCTTCGCGGGCAGCACCGCCGACGCCTTCACCCTCTTCGAGCGTTTCGAGGCTCGCCTCAAGGAGCACCAGAAGAACCTCGCCCGGGCATGTGTCGAGCTCGGGAAGGACTGGCGCACCGATCGCTTCCTCCGCCGCCTGGAGGCCTTGCTCATCGTCGCGGACCGCGAGAAGACCTTCATCCTCTCCGGCGCCGGCGATGTCATCGAGCCCGACTTCGGCATCGCCGCCGTGGGCAGTGGGGGCTCCTACGCGCTCGCCGCCGCCCGCGCGCTCATGACGCACACGCAGCTGCCCGCCCGCGACGTGGCCACCCACGCCATGCAGATCGCCGCGGACATCTGCGTCTACACCAACTCCAACGTCACCATCGAAGAGCTCTGAGGGAGCACTACCGTGAGCAACGGACGCAAGAGCCCCGCCTTCACTCCCCGCGAGGTGGTTGGCGAGCTGGACCGCTACATCGTCGGACAGAACGCCGCCAAGCGCGCGGTGGCCATCGCCCTGCGCAACCGCTGGCGCCGCCAGCAGGTCCCCGAGGAGCTGCGCGATGAGATCCACCCCAAGAACATCATCATGATTGGCCCCACCGGCGTGGGGAAGACGGAGATCGCCCGGCGCCTGGCGAAGCTCGCGCAGGCCCCCTTCGTCAAGGTGGAGGCCTCCAAGTTCACCGAGGTTGGCTATGTGGGCCGCGACGTCGAGTCCATGGTGCGCGACCTCGTTGAGTCCGCCATCGCGCTCGTGCGCGACGAGGAGATGGAGCGGGTACGCGAGCGCGCCATCGAGCTCGCCGAGGACCGGCTGGCGCAGCTGCTCTCCGGCAATGGGCCCTCCGCGCGTCCCTCGGGTGGCATCGGCTTCATGGCGCCCCCGCCGATTCCCGCCGCGCCTCGGCTCGGAGACACCGAGCGCGAGAAGCTCCGGGCGCAGCTGCGCGCCGGTACGCTTGATGACCAGGAAGTGGAGGTGGAGAGCACCGAGAGCGGTTCCCCCACCTTCATGCGCAACTTCTCCGGGCAGGGCATGGAGGAGATCGGCATCAACCTGCAGGATCTCTTCAAGAACATGCCCGGCATGAGCCGCTCACGGCGGCGCAAGGTGCGTGCCCCCGAGGCCCTGCGGCTGCTCGAGCAGGAAGAGGCCGCCAAGCTGGTGGACAATGATCGCGTCACCCGCGAGGCGCTCGTGCGCGCGGAGACCAGCGGCATCGTCTTCATCGATGAGATCGACAAGATCGCCAGCCGCGAGGGGGGCGGGAAGGGCGGCGGCCCGGACGTGTCCCGAGAGGGCGTCCAGCGCGACATCCTCCCCATCGTCGAGGGCTCCACCGTCAATACCAAGTACGGTCAGGTGAAGACGGACCACATGCTCTTCATCGCCGCGGGCGCCTTCCACGTCTCCAAGCCGAGCGACCTCATCCCCGAGCTTCAGGGCCGCTTCCCCATCCGCGTGGAGCTGGAGCCGCTCAGCGGCGAGGACCTGGTCCGCATCCTCCGAGAGCCGCGTAACTCGTTGATTCGCCAGTATACCGCGCTGCTGGCCACGGAGGGTGTACGCTTGCAGTTTTCCGATGATGCCATCGCGGAACTCGCCCGCATTGCGCAGTCCGTCAACGAGCGAACGGAGAACATCGGTGCACGAAGGTTGCACACGGTACTGGAACGTCTGCTCGACGAGGTATCCTTCAATGCAAGCGAGCAGGGCCCGAGGGACCTGCAGATCGATGCCACCTACGTGCGCGAGCGCCTCGCCTCCGTGGTCCAGGATGAGGACCTGTCACGCTACATACTCTAGTCCCACCCCAGGGACGCCTTCGTGCCCCACGAGATCTCCATGAGAACCGCCAAAACCGACGCCGCCGCGCAGGCCACTTCCACCTCTACCGGTAAGAACGAGCAGTGGATTGACAAGGCCAAGGCCCACCTGCTGCAGAACTACAAGCAACAGCCCATCGTGCTGGAGCGCGGGCTGGGCTCGCGCGTCTGGGATGCCGATGGCCGGGAGTATCTGGACCTGCTCGGAGGCATCGCCACGTGCGGACTCGGCCACTGCCACCCCGAGGTCGTGGCCGCCGTGAGGGCCCAGCTCGACAAGCTCTGGCACGTCTCGAACGCCTTCTACACGGAGCCGCAGATCGAGCTGGCCACCCGGCTGACCGCCGCCTCGGGCCTGCAGCGCGCCTTCTTCTGCAACTCGGGTGCGGAGGCCAACGAGGCCCTCATCAAGCTGGCCCGCAAGGTCCAGAAGGATCGGGGCAACGCCGACCGCTACGAGATCATCACCTTCGAGAACTCCTTCCACGGGCGCACGCTGGCCACCGTCACCGCGACCGGCCAGACCAAGTACCAGAAGGGCTTCGAGCCGCTTCCGGCGGGCTTCACCCACGTGCCGTATGGGGACCTGGAGGCCGTGCGCAAGGCCGTAGGTCCGCACACCGCGGCCATCCTCGTGGAGCCCATCCAGGGCGAGGGCGGGGTACGCGCGGCGCCGAAGGGCTTCCTCCAGGGCCTGCGCGCCCTGTGCGACGAGAAGGGCCTGCTGCTGCTCGTGGATGAGATCCAGACCGGGATGGGCCGCACCGGCAAGGCCTTCGCCTACCAGCACGAGGGCATCCTCCCGGACGGCATCAGCCTGGCGAAGTCGCTCGGCAACGGCCTGCCCATCGGGGCCATGCTGTGCACCGACGAGGCGGGCAAGAGCCTCACGCCGGGCACCCACGGCTCCACCTTCGGTGGCAACCTGATCGCCGCGGTCGCCGCCAACGTCGTCGCTCGGAAGGTGACCGAGCCCCAGATGCTCCGCGATGTGGCTCAGAAGGGTGAGTACTTCCTGACCCGCCTGCGGGAGCTCCAGGGCCGTATGCCCTCTGTCGTCAAGGAGGCGCGCGGCCTGGGCCTGCTGATCGGCGTGGAGCTCTTCCAGGACGCCGCGCCCTTCATCGCCAAGTGCCGGGAGCTGGGCCTGCTCGTGAACGCCGCGGGTGAGAAGACCATCCGCTTCGCCCCGGCCTACACCGTCACCAATGACGATCTGGACCATGGCGTGCGCATCCTCGAGCGCGCCCTGAAGTCCTGAGCGCTCGCTGCCTCTGGAGTGCACTCCGGGTCTCTCCTGGGGTGCACTCCCGGAAATTCGGGAGGTTCATGGGTCGGCGAAGCCGTGCTTCCAGTCTGAAAAAATCCGCCTTTAGCGTTTGACGCGAAATTGAGGCGAGCTTAGGATTTCCGCCAGTTGTATTGGTTTCCTGAGTTCCTTTGAAAGGGCTCCAGTCTGGAGGTTCTCGGTGATCGCGCCCCAAACCGCTCGTGGTGTCCAGCCGGGTCCGGGCCGCGACGTCATCCGGGCCAACCAGCTCATGGAGGCGGGGCTCTGGCTTCACCTCGGAGGGGACAACGAGGGGGCTCGGAACCTCTTCCTGCGTGCCCTGTCGCATGATCCTACCCACCGCCGGGCTCGGGAGTGGCTCGCGAAGAGCGAGGCCGCGCTTGTCACCGCGCCGAGGCCCCGCTCCGTGTCTCCCGTCGCCGCGTCCGTGGCGCCCCAGCCCGCGCTGGAGGTGAGCGTCGTCCTGCTGGACGAAGCGGAGATGGCTTCCCCAGGGGCCGAGCCCCGTCTCATCACCGCCGACGTGCTGGACTTCCTCGCCGAGCCCGAGTCCAGGCCCGAGGCTCCCCGGCCGGTCCCTCCTGGGCCCGTGGCTCCTCGTGCGCCCGCGCCCGCTCCTGTTCGTGCGGTGACGCCCGCGCCGGTCGCCGCTCGTGCGCCCGCAGCAGCGCCCGCGCCCGTTCGTGCGGTGGCGCCCGTGGCCGCTCGTGCGCCCGCAGCAGTTCCCGCCCCCGTTCGTGCACCAGTGCCCGCTCCTGTCGCTCCTCGTGCGCCAGCGCCCGCGCCTGTTCGAGCGGTGACGCCTGCGCCGGTGGCCGCTCGAGCGGTGACGCCTGCGCCGGTGCCCGTGGCCACGTTGCTGCAGGGGGTGGAGGAGCTGCTCTCGTTGGGTGACGTGTCGAGCGCGATGGAGTTGCTGCGCAAGGTCGAGCAGATGGCTCCAGGTCATCCGCTGCTGACAGCGGCTCGCGAGCGCTGTGTGCGCCAGCAGCAGGCTGCTCTGGAGGCGAAGCTGGGCGACCTGAAGCGGGTGCCCATGCTGAAGCTTCGCATGGCGGAGCTGATGAAGCTCAGCCTGGATCCCCGCGCGGGCTTCCTGCTGTCGCGCATCGACGGGCGGCTCAGCTTCGAGGCCCTCTTCTCCGTCTCGGGCATGTCCCGGCCGGACACGATTCAGGTCCTGGCCCGGTTGCTGGACCAGGACATCATCACCATCCGCTGACTACCTGTTGGGGTAGTAGAAGACCCGGAAGGCGTAGCTGCCCGTCTCGCCCTGCGGCGAGTAGAGGTCGATGTAGAGCGTGGTGGTGCTCTGCGCCCGGATCTCCACGTACGAGTTCTTCGAGGTGTGAACGGGGTTCTTCACGTCCTCGCGGGTGAAGAAAGCTGCTGCGGGCACGTAGCGGCTGGTGTCGAACTCGATGCGGTACAGGGTGCCCTGGGTGACGGAGAGGGAGAACCAGTCCTCGTCCAGGCCGTACTCGAGGCGCCCGTAGCGGTTGGTGGGCGAGGGGACGTTCCACTCTTCCGCGGAGATGGAGGTGGACTCGGTGGAGCCATCGCCGTGGTCGTCCTGACCCAGCGAGCTGAAGGAGAGGGCGTACAGCCCGGTGGCGGGGGATGGATCCATCGGCGAGTGGCTCACGCGCACGTAGTAGGGCCCCGTCGCGCGGGCTTTGAAGCCCACCTGGGCCTTGGGCTGACCGTCCTGCGAGGTGAGCCAGAGGCCCGCCGGGTCGAAGATGTCCACGCGCGGCAGGAGTGCGCCTTGCTTGGGCTCCACGGTGACGCTGTAGATGTCTCGCGAGGTGGCGTCGACCCGGAAGAAGTCGTAGTCGCCGACGGGCTCGATGCTCTGCTGCCGCGACGCACTGTCCTTCGTCAGCGTGCCGGCGCGAGCGAGGCAGTCATCCGGCTCCGCGCTGTCGCCCGGATGCTCGGGACAGTTGAGGGTGGAGAGGGGCTCGCACGTGCCGTTGGGCCGCTGGACGGTGCCCTCCCTGCAGACGCAGCGTGCCTGGTTGTTCTCGTTGACGCAGACGGTTTTATCGCCCTGGGTGCAGGGGTTGGGGTCGCAGGGATTCTTCGGGGTGTTGGGACCCGAATTCACCAGGCAGCCCGTGCCGAGTACAGCCGTGAGGGGCAGGAAGAAGAAGCGGGAGAGGGGGTGGCGCATGATCAGCGGCTCCGACGAGCGTCCGTGCCCGATTCTTCATCTGGGGCGGTGGGGGCGCGGTCCAACGGATCCTCCACCTCGGCGGCCTGCTCGCGACGCTGGCGGTATTGATCGCGCACGTAGGCCACCAGCTGGTCCAGATAGGAGGAGAGGGGAGGGCAGCGGATGCCGGTGCCGTCCAGCAGCTCCAGGGTGTTGTGGCAGTTATAGATGGCCAGGTGGTTGACGTAGTTGAGGGCGGCGCGCTGAGGCCGGGCGAGCTTCTCCAGCACGGGCAGGCGCATCATCACGTCCGCGGCCCGGGCCGACAGGTTGAAGCGTGGCAGCTTCTTGTTCGCCTTCTCCGCGATGAGCTCGTAGACGCGGCGAGCGCTCATCGGGTTGGGGTCCACCAGGTGGAAGGTGCGGCCCACGGCGCGCGCATCGTGCGACAGCGCCCACACCGCCTGCACCACGAAGTCCACCGGCACCACGTTGAGCGGGGCCACGCCGTTGCCGGGCAGCGGCAGCGGCACCACCAGCGGGCTCGTCACCAGGAGGATGCCCAGGTAGTAGGGGCCCTCGAAGCGGTCGATCTCCCCCGTGCGCGAGTCACCCACCACGCTGCACGGGCGGAAGATGGTGATGGGGAGGGTGGAGGCGGCGCGCTGGACGAGCTTCTCCGCCTGGAACTTCGTCTCCTCGTAGATGTTGCGGAAGCCTTGGCCGCAGTCCAGCTCGTCCTCGGCGATGACGCCGACGCGGTCACCGGAGACGTGGCAGGAGGAGAAGTGGTTGAAGCGCTGGAGGTGCTCGCAGTCCCGTGCCAGCTCCAGCACGTTGCGCGTCCCGTCCACGTTGATGCGCCAGGCCGTCTCCTTGGGCACGCCCAGGTAGAAGACGGCGGCCAGATGGTAGATGTGCGTCACCCGCTCGCACAGCCGCTGATACTCCTCGCCGGACAGGCCCAGGTGCATGTCCACGACGTCGCCGGTGAGCAGCTCCAGCGTGCCCCCGGAGTTCCTCAGCTGGGAGGCGACCTTCTGCGCCTCCTTGAGGTGCTTGGGCTGCACCAGGACGTAGACGTGAGCCTTGGGCTCCTCGCGGAGGATGTGCTCGACCAGCCGTTTGCCGATGAAACCCGGGAAGCCGGTGACGAAGTACGTTCCGGCCTTGCCGCGGGCTTCCTTGCGCTTCTCGCTCATGGGCGGCGGAGCATACCCGTCCCTCAGCCGCGCGCGAGCATGGCGCGCCAAACCTCGTTCACTCGGGCCTGGGTTGCCTCCCTCTCCCCCGAGTTGTCCACCAGCCAGGTGGCGTGCTGCCGTTTCTCATCGAGTGGTAGCTGGGCGGCCAGCCGAGCCTCTGCCGCCGCCTCGTCCAAGCCGTCGCGCGCCATCAGCCGGGCCTTCTGCACCTCACGGGGCACCCACACCAGCACCACCCCGTCCATCCCCTCGTGGAGCCGGTTCTCGATGAGGAGGGGGGCGTCGTAGATGATCCGCGCGACCCCCTGGGCGGCGAGCGCGTGGGTGCGCAGGAGGAACTGCTGGCCGATGAGCGGGTGGAGGATGGAGTTGAGGGCGGCCCGCTCCTTCGGGTCCCCAAAGACGCGGGCCCCCAGGGCGGCCCGGTCCAGGAGTCCGTCCGGGCCCACCACGCCGGGGAAGCGCTCGGCCACGGCCTTCAGCCCTGGCGTGCCCGGCTCCACCACCTCGCGGGCGATGACGTCCGCGTCCAGGACGTGGGCACCCAGCTCACGCAGCATCCGGCTCACGGTGCTCTTGCCGGACGCGATGCCTCCCGTCAGCCCGTAGATTTTCACGGGGGCCTACTTCCCGCTCGGCTGGGGCGTGAAGATGAACGAGTGCACCGTCTTGCCGTCCTCGTTGAGGAACACGGCCAGACCCAGCCGGGGGTAGAGCAGGTAGGTGCGGAAGTCGTCCGTCAGCTTCTTCTGGTAGCAGGGCGAGGCTGGCATCTTGCCGGACGGGCAGACAGGGCCGTAGGTGCTCTCCACCGACTCCTTGTCGATGACGGGACCGGGGAAGACGTCGATACGCTCGACCAGCTTGGTGCCGGGGTCCACCTTGAACTGCACCTGCTTGGTGCCCTTGATGGCCTTCTGCTCGAAGTAGGCGATGACTTCCTTGCCCTCGGTGGTGACCACGCGCGAGGGCTCTCCGAACTTCTGGATGACCTGATCACGCTTGGACTGCCCGGGCTCGATCCCCTGCCACGGTTTGGCCACCGCGGGCGCGGCGGCGAGGAGCAAGGCAACGATGGCGATGGTCTTCATTCCCTCTGGTGTAACGGATTCCCCCGCGCTGTCTCAAGCTCCCCCCGTCTTCGTCCGGGAGGCCACAACAGCGCCAGGTTGCGCACCTCTGCCTTGCCCGCTCCGGGTGCGTCTGCTAGTCACCCGGCCGATGCGCGCTCGTGGCCCCTGGATTTCCTCCGTCGTGCTCGTCCTCGCCCTCTCTGGCGCAGCCCCTGCCGCCGACTTCCTCGGCCCGGAGAGCTGCAAGGGCTGCCACCCGGCGGCCTACGAGGCTTGGATGCAGTCCAAGCATGCCCGGGCGGGGGACTCGCTCTCCGAGGCCCAGCGCAAGGACGCACGGTGTCTGTCCTGTCACTCGCCCGACCAGGCGTCGCAGGGTGTCTCCCATGTGACGTGCGAGACCTGCCATGGCGGTGGCCAGTACTACTCGCCCTCCTATGTCATGAAGGACGCCGAGCTGGCCCGGCTGGTGGGCCTGGTGGACCCCTCGGAGAAGCAGTGCCGCAACTGCCACGACGCCTCGTCCCCGTCGCTCAAGCCTTTCAACTTCGTCGAGTCGCTCAAGGCCATCGACCACTGGTCCGCCGAGCGCACCGGTAAGTCGGCGCGTGCCGAGAGCCCCTCGCCCGAGCCTGCCAAGAAGAAATAATTCGCGTGATCAAGATTCTCGACGCCCGCTTCATCACCACCGCGGTGGAGCCCAAGGGCTACCCCACGAGCCTCGCCCCCGAGGTGGCCTTCGTGGGCCGCTCCAACGTGGGCAAGTCCTCCATGATCAACGCGCTGACCGGCCGCAAGAAGCTGGTGCGCGTGTCCAACACCCCCGGCCGCACCCGCGCGCTCAACTTCTTCGACGTGGACGTGGAGCGGGAGGGCAAGCGCCACCTCGTGCGCTTCGCGGACCTCCCCGGCTACGGCTTCGCCAAGGTGAGCAAGGCGGAGCGCGCCGAGTGGCAGACGATGATTACCACCTACCTGGAGAAGCGCCGGGACTTGAAGGTGGTGGTGAGCATCATCGATGCCGAGGTGGGGCCCACCTCCGACGACTTCCAGACGCTCGACTACCTGCAGGAGGCCAAGCGGCCCATCCTGGTGGTGGCCACGAAGATCGATCGGCTTCCCAAGGCGCGTCGCAAGCCCCGCCTGAACGACCTGGCCGAGCAGCTCTCCCTACCGAAGGAGGCCGTGCTGGCCTTCTCGGCCACGGACAAGCTGGGCCTGGACGAGGTGTGGAACGCGCTGCTGAACACCGTGAAGTGAAGGGGTGAGCCCCGTGTCGAATGGCAAGGGAAACGGAAGCAGGGGCAATGGAAGTGATCTCCAGCAGGCTCTGAGCACCCTGCGTCGGCAGCTCGCGTCGCTGCCTGCCCGCAAGCGGCTGGATGCCCTCATTGAGTCGCGTGACGCTCGGGCGCTGGTGCGCTCGCTACCCGCGGAGGATATCTACTTCACCATCATGGAGGTGGGGCTGGCGGACTCGACCGAGCTCGTGCAGCTCGCCTCGCCCGAGCAGTTCCGCACCTTCGTGGACCTGGGCGGGTGGAAGAAGGACCGGGTTGCCCTGCACGAGGTGCTCACCTGGCTGCGCGCCGCGCGAGGGGACGCCTCCGGGGACTTCCTCCAGAAGCTGCGCAAGGTGGACACCGAGGTGCTCGAGCTCCTGGTGCGCGAGTTCACCCTCATCCACGACCTGGAGGAGAACCCGGACGTCCACGTGGAGGGCGTGACGCTGGAGACGCCCGAGGGGCGCTACCTGGTGGAGTTCAAGGGCGTGGAGGGCCCGGAGCTGGCCGCGCTGCGCTCCATCCTCAACGATCTCATCGCGGACAACCCCTTCGAGGCGGTGCGCTTCCTCGAGGCCACGCGCTGGGAGGTGCCGGGAGAGATGGAGGAGGCGGCCTACCGCTTCCGCACGGCGAGGCTGGAGGACCTGGGCTTCCCCTCCCTGGAGGAGGCGGCGCGGCTCTTCAGTCGGGTGGACACTGGACCCGCGCCCGCTCCGGCCACGGTCGCGGCGCTCGTGGCCGCGAAGGCGCAGCCGGACTACCTGCAGGCCGCCTTTGTGGGCCTGGACGACGTGGAGCGGGAGAACCTCGAGGCCGAGCTGCGCTACCTGGCCAACGCCTCGTTGGTGGCGGAGGTGGAGGACCCCGGGGACCTGGACGCCATCCGCCGTGTGGGTGAGATGGTGCGCGACTACCTGCTGCTGGGGTTGGAGCACCTGACGGGAGGAGACCCCTCGCGCGCCGCGCAGGTGGTACGCGACACGGAGACCCGGCGCGTCTTCCAGGTGGGATTCTCTCTGACTTTGGCGCTCAAGTTCCGTGCGGACCGGCTGATGAAGCAGCCGCTCGCGCAGGTGGAGGGCATGCACCTGCTCTTCCCAGAGGAGGCCGCCGCCGTCGAGGCGCTGCGCCGCAAGCGGCCAAGGCGTGCGTTGAAGGTGCCTGGCGCCGAGGCGGTGCCCTTCCGTTCGCGGCGCGAGCTGGCTGCCAGCGAGGAGGTGCTCGCGCGGGCAGAGGCGCAGGTGGCGTTGTTGGGCGCGCTGCTCGGTGGCTCAAAGGAGCGAGCGCATGAGGTGCTCGCGCGCTTTGGCCTGGAGCCGGGCACACTGGGAGTGGACCGCTTCTTCGCTGCCAGCGTGGCGCTGGCCCTGCTGGAGGGGAAGGTGGAGCCGCGGCCGGTGCCCTCGGCGCGCAGGGACGAGCTGGGGACGATGCTCTTCGAGGGCTCTCCAGAGGCCCCGCGCCTGCGTCCGGAGGTGGCCGGGCGCGTGGTGGCGGTGCTGGAGCCGGTGGTGCCCGAGGCGGCCCGACCCGAGCTGCGCCGCCTGGTGGAGGCGACGCTCGCCCGCCTGCTGGAGGAGCTTGCTCCCTCGTTCCTGCAGGAGGGCACGCTGAGCCCCATTGCTTCCGTTCTGCTGCCCATGGAAGGCGGAAAGCCGTAATCCTTTCAGACCTACCTCCCTCCGGACGTAGGCCCCCGATCGCTAAGGGCTTGGATCCACGAGATCCACGGCGTCACTCCCGGGAAGGCGCGCGGATTGCACCTCGACAGCGCGCCCAGGCGCGCGCTTGGCGCGCAGAGTGTCCTGGACCACGCACCGTGGCCCAGGCGGGAGGAGGGTTTGGATGGGGTTGGGCGACAATTCGGAACGCCGGGATGTGGTGGCGTTCTATGCGCTGACCGCCTTCGCGGCGCTGATCTACATGCTGCCGCAGGCGTGGATACCCGCGCTGGCGCCACTGCGTCTGGCGCTGCTGACGTCGGGCCTGGCCGCGGGGCTGATGGCGTTGCGGCGGATGGGTCGCGCGGAGCCGCTCTTCTTCGATGGCGTGAGAGGGGTGGCGCTGCTGTGCTTCTCGGGGCTGGCGTTGGCCTCGGTGACCTGGTCGGTGAACCCGGAGGTGTCGCGCTTCACGGCCATCGAGCTGCTGAAGCTGACCGCCATCTACCTGACGCTGGTGAACGTGGTTACCACGCCGAGGCGACTGGCGGTGGTGTGCGGGGCCATGGTGTTGGCTTCGATCGTGACGTCCTATGGCGTCATCCAAACGTACTTGACCGGCACGCCCGAGA
Source organism: Archangium minus (assembly GCF_044360475.1). NCBI lineage: Bacteria > Pseudomonadati > Myxococcota > Myxococcia > Myxococcales > Archangiaceae > Archangium > Archangium minus. The sequence goes on along the minus strand of NZ_CP043494.1, from coordinate 8,437,625 downwards.
CGCTGGTGGAAGGGTACCGCGCGCACTGGGTGGAGGTGTACGCGGACCCGAACCGCTCGGCCATGAACCTGGCGCTGGTGGTGCCGCTGGCGGTGGCCTTCCTGGCGCGCAAGGAGAGCGGCTGGCTGTGGCGCGCGGCGTGCGCCCTGGCGGTGGTGTTGGCGGTGGTGGCCATCGTCACCACCTACTCGCGCGGTGGCTTCATCGGCCTGTCGGTGGCCATGGCCATCTGGGCGATGCGCGAGCAGCGCAAGCTGCGCTCGGTGCTGCTGGGCGTGGCGCTCGCGCTGGGGCTGGCGGTGTTCGCGCCGAAGAGCTTCTGGGCGCGTAACGAGACGGTGGCCACCTTCCACGAGGACGCCTCGGCCATGGGCCGTGTGTACGCGTGGCAGGTGACGTCGCGCATCAGCCTGGACAAGCCGCTGCTGGGCGTGGGGGCAGGTTCCTTCCGCTACGCCTGGCACCTGTACGCGCCGCCCCAAGCGACGCGCGCGTACGTGGCACACAACATCTTCCTGGACGTCATCGGGGAGCTGGGCTGGGTGGGCCTGCTCTTCTTCCTGGTGTTCGCCGGAGGCGCGACGGGAGGGGCCTTCGAGGCCTCGCGCAACCCACGGTTGGGGTGGCTGGCGCGAGGACTGGCGGCATCCATGGCGGGTTATCTCATCTGTGACTTGTTCTCCGGCTACATCCTGTCCTCGCACCTGTACGTGCTGTTCGGTCTGGCGGCGTGCGCACAACGCATTGCCCGGGCGCAGGAGGCGGAGGAGTCGGCGAACATTCCCGAAGTGAAGGGTCGACTGCTGGCGGGCCTGGAGGGGTCCAACAATGCGGCGTGAGGAGGTACGGATGGCGGAGGAACCCCTCCGCCTGGTGCAGTTCACCAAGTCTTTCCACATCGGCGGCACCGAGGTGCAGGTCGTGGAGTTGCTGAGGGGTTTGCCGTCCAACTACCGCGTGCAGGTGGCGGTGCTGCAGGACGCGGGGCCGCTGATGGACTCGGTGTCGCGGCTCGGGTTCGCGCCGGAGGTGTTTCCGCTGAATGGGTCGCTGGCGCGGCCCAACTCGGCGCGGCAGGTGGTGCGGCTCGCGCAGTGGCTGCGGCGCGAGCGGGTGGAGGTGGTGCACGCGCACGACTTCTACTCGACGATGCTGGTGGTGCCGGCGGCGAAGCTGGCGGGGACCAAGGTGATTGTCGGGCGGCTGGACCTGGCCCATTGGCACGGGAAGGCGCGGCGGGCGCTGCTCCAGGGCCTCACTCGGCTGGCGGACCACGTGGTGGCCAACGCCGAGGCCATCCGCCGGATGTTGGTACGGGAGGAGGGGCTCCCGGCGGAGCGCGTGTCCGTCATCCCCAATGGCTTGGACCTGGCGCGCTTCAACATGCGAATGCGTGAGGGGCTGAAGGCCCCGTTGCCGGACACACGCGGTGCGCCGGTGGTGGTGCACGTGGCGAACATGAACCACCCGGTGAAGCGGCAGGAGGATCTGCTGCGAGCGCTGGCGATGGTGCGCCTCAAGGGGCACGTGCTGCACGCCTTCCTGGTGGGGGATGGCCCGCGCAGGCTGGAGCTGGAGCGGATGGCGGGCTCGCTCGGACTGACGGACACCGTCCACTTCTTGGGGCACCGTTCGGATGTCCCCGCCATCTATGCGCGGGCGGACTTTGGAGTGCTGTGCTCCACCGCGGAGGGCATGTCCAACGCGGTGATGGAGGGCATGGCCGCGGGGTTGCCCATGGTGGTGACGTCGGTGGGCGGCAACCCGGAGCTGGTGGCGGATGGGGAGCGGGGCCTGGTGGTACCGCCCCTGCGGCCCGAGGCCATGTGCGAGGCCTTCCGCAAGCTGCTGGCGGACCGTGAGCTGGGCCGGCGCATGGGGTCGGAGGCGCGCGCCTTCGTGGAGCGCGAGCTGTCCCTGGAGCGGATGGTACGCAGGCACGACGCGCTGTACCGGCGGGTGGCGCGAGGCGGGTGAAATCGTTTTTTCGCAAGCTCGTAGGAGAGGGGGACAGCAACCTTCTCCTACGAGGTCTCCGCCGTGAATTTCGCCCTGCTCCTGGTCCTGGCCGCCGCTCCCGCTCCTCAGTCGTGGCAGTTCGACACGGATGGCACGCCGAAGGTGAGTATCTCCAACGTCAACGGCTCCGTGCGGGTGGAAGCCACGAGCGGGAAGACGGTGTCAGTGGAGGCGACGCAGGAGGGCAGCGAGGCCGAGCGGGCCCGGTACCCCATCGAAGTGGAGAAGGACGGGGACGAGGTGACGGTGCGGATGTGCTGTGGCTCCTGCGGGAAGAAGATGTCCCAGTGCCAGGATCCGGTGCCCACGCACTTCGTGGTGAAGGTGCCGCGCGACTCCTCGCTGGAGGTGTCCACGGTAGCGGCTTCGGTGAACGTGTCGGGCGTGGCGGGGGAGCAGGAGCTGTCGGTGGTGAGCGGCAACGTGTCGGTGAAGGGCTCGCGGGGCGAGCTGGAGGTGGCCGCGGTGAACGGCTCCGTGGAGCTCGCGCCCGAGTTGCTTGAGGACACCGAAGTGAGCACTGTGTCCGGCGACGTGAAGCTGAAGCTGCCGCGCGGAGCAGGAGCCACCGTGGACTTCTCCTCGGTGGGAGGCCGCTTCAACGGGCGTGGCGTGAGCCTGGGCTCCACCAGTCAGAAGTACGGCAATGGCGAGCACGACGTGAACGTGAGCACCGTGAGCGGCGCGCTCGACATCCAGTCCGCCGAGTGATTCGAAGTAACGTGGCGCTCGCCGGTGAAACTCCAAGGCGCCGGCGAGCGTCTTCTTTTTTCCGGGGGGCTTCAGGCCTGGGGGCGCACGGTTTCGTGCGCGGGCACAGCGAGCGGTGTCATGGGGACGCCGCGGTGGTCCGCGCCGATGGCCTCGCGCACCGAGCGGAAGCCATCCCGGGCCAGCAGTGGGCCCAATCCTTCGAGCAGCCGACGCACCATGCCGGGCCCCTCGTAGATGAAGCCTGTGTAGACCTGCACCACCGAGGCTCCAGCTCGCAGCTTCTCGTACACGTCCTCGGCGGTGAAGACGCCACCCACGCCGATGATGGGCAGCTCGCCTCCGCTGCGCGCATAGGCGCGGCGGATGACGGCGTTGGCCGGCTCGCGCACGGGCGCTCCGGACAGGCCACCGGCCTCCTTCGCCACCGGGTGCTCGAAGGGGCGGGCGATGGTCGTGTTGGTGGCGATGAGCCCGGCCAACCCGCAGGCGCGCGCCACGTCCACCACCTCGTCCACGGCCTCGGGCGTGAGATCCGGGGCGATCTTCAGGAAGAGGGGCTTGCCCGGAGCCACCTGCTCCAGGCGCGCCTTCACGGCCCGGAGCAGCGCGGTGAGGGCCTCAGGCTCCTGCAGCTTGCGCAGGCCGGGGGTGTTGGGCGAGCTGGCGTTGACCACCACGTAGTCCCCGAGCGGGGCCAGCGTGTCCACGCACGCCACGTAGTCGTCCACCGCCTTTTCCAGCGGCGTGTCCTTGTTCTTGCCGATGTTCACCCCCACAGGGGCGGGGTGCCAGGTGCGCACCCGGAGGTGCTCGGCGGCGTGGGTGGCGCCGTGGTTGTTGAAGCCCATCCGGTTGATGAGCGCCCGGTGCTCGGGGATGCGGAAGAGGCGCGGAGTCGGGTTGCCCGGCTGGGGCCTGGGGGTGAGCGTCCCTACCTCCACCGCGGCGAAGCCGAGCGCCAGCAGCCCGTCTACGGCCTCGGCCTCCTTGTCGAGTCCCGCGGCCAGCGCCACCGGGTGAGCGAGCTCCAGGCTCGCCACCTTCACCGAGGCGTCATAGGTGACGGCGGAGAGCGTCCGCGCGCGCAGGCTCTGGCACAGCCCAGACAGGTGCCCGAACCACCGCAGCAGCGTCATGCCCAGCCGGTGGGCGCGCTCGGCGGGGAGGAGGAAGAGGAGGGCGCGGGCGAGGCGGTACATGGAGCTCACGTGGGAATGAAGGAGTACTGGCGCGCCCAGGCGAGCGTCTGGTCCACCTGCTCCGGGGAGAGCAGGCCGTTCTTCTCGACGAGCTCCACCTCTCGGAGCATGTCCGTCTCCAGGAGGTACGTCCCGTCGGTGTTGAGCGTGAACTTCACGCCGCGGTCCCAGAAGGTGCGCATGATGTGCTTGAGCTCGTCGAGCCCCTCCACGGCGCGGGTGTGGAGGTTGGAGGTGGGGCACAGCTCGAGCACCACGTCCCGCTCGCGCAGCAGCTTCATGGCGGACTCGTCATAGGCGGCGCGGATGCCGTGGCCGATGCGGTGGGGCTTGAGCTTCTCCACCACGGCCATGACGCCCTCGGCGCCGGTGCCCTTCGTCTCTCCGGTGTGCACGGTGCACTTGAGGCCCGCCTTGCGCGCGCGGGCGAAGAGCTCCTCGTACTGCGACACCACGGCGGGCTCGAGCTCCAGCGCGTGCGTCTCTGTGCCGGCCAGGTCGATGCCGTACACACCGCGGCTGCGGTACTTGATGGCCTTGTCCACGAGGATGCTGTTGAGCCGGTGGTCGAACTCGCGGGCCAGACAGAAGATGAGGCCTGCCCTCACGCCGTACTCGAGCATGGCCCGGTCCATGCCACGCAGCGCCGCGTGGATGATGTGATCCAGATCCAACTCCGAGTTGAGGTTGCGCTTCATGGGGTTGAAGCGCAGCTCGATCTGCGTGACGCGGCTGCCGCGGTACTCCTTGCCGATGATCTCGTACACGGAGCGCTCGACGGCCATGGGCGAGCTTTGAATCTTCTCCGTCCAGGTGTGGAGGATCTTCAGGTAGTCCTCGAGGCTGCCCACCTTGCCGGGACGCGAGGTGATGAGCTCCACGAAGTCGAAATAGCTCTTCACCGGGAGCTTGAAGCCCTGCTGGTGCGCGAGGGACCAGAGGACGTGAGGGGCCACGGAGCTACCCACGTGGATGTGCAGATCAATGAGATCGCGTGCCATGGCGGCATGTATGCACAGTGCCGCCCGGGCGTCCAGCTACCGGCGCAGCAGCACGTAAACGGCGCCCGCGCCCCCGTCTTGAGGACGTGCGGTAGCAAACGCCAGGACCGTCTTGCCGATGCTCTTCTGGCCCAGCCATCCCCGGAGGCTCTCCTTGAGGACGGGGATCTGGTCCTTGGAGTTGAGCCCCCGCCCATGGACGATGAGCACGCAGCGCTTGCCGCCGCGGCGGCTGTCCGAGAGGAAACGATTCACGGCCTCCTTGGCCTCGGCCTGGGTCATTCCGTGGAGGTCCAAGCGGCCCTGGACGGAGAAGTCGCCGCGGCGCAGGGAGCGCAGCAGCCGGGCATCAATCCCGGGGGCGGCGCCCTGGATGTACTCCTCGGTGTCGGAGACGTCGAAGTCACCCTGGCCGGCCACGAGCTCGGCGAGCTCGGCGAGGGCCTCGGCGTTCTCGTCGATGATCTCCGGCAGACGGGGGTTGGGAGGGGGCGGCTCGCCGCGGTGGGTGAGCTGCTCCACGCCGTCCATGGCGGAGAGGAACAGGGACATGTCGTCCTCCTCCTGGCGCTTGGACTTGGAGGGCTTGGGGGGCGGGGGAGGCGCCTGGGGCTTCTTGGGCGGCTCGGCCTGCTTCTTCTTGAGGTCCGCGAGAGCTGCCTTGAAGGGGTTGTTGAAGCTCTCGCTCTTCTTCTTGGGGGAGCCGCGGTCGCTCATATGGACTTGTAATGCGACAGAGCGGGCCGGGGTTCAACCCGGTTTAGCATCCCCCGGCTCAGTCCTGGCCGGACAGCCAGGCCTGGAAGCGTTGGGCGGAGGGGGGGATCAGTCGTACCCGGCACCAATCGACGATGCAGAGCTGATGCTGGGTGGCGAGGGTCGCCAGCAGGGCGGCATCCCCCTGAAGGGCCGCGCCCGTCTGCGTGCGGTGGAGGCCCAGCGCGGTGATGCGACCCTCCCGCTGCGTGCCGTACAACGCAAGGCCCGAGGGCAGCTTCACGGCGAAGCCTCCCGCAACCAGCCCCGCCACCCCCCGGAATGCGAGCCCCTCGAGCCACGTCGCGGCTTCGCCCAGGGTGCTCCGCAGGTTGGCCAGGGTGATCCACGTCCCATGCAGGGGCAGAGGCACCTCCTTGCGGATGTAGATCGCGTCGAAGCCGGGACTCTTGCGATGCTGGGTGTAGATCCGCTCAATCGCCCGCAGGTCCACTTCGATGGAGCCCTGGAGCGTGATCGCCACGAGCTCGATCTGTCGCCAGTCGTCTTCGTGCAGCTCAAGCACCTGCTTGCCCAGCTTCGTCGAGCCCTCCTCAATGGGAGGAATCTCCTCGGCGATGGAGGGCAGCGAGTAGAGCACCTCGCGCGGACTCACCTTGGAGATCCGCACCTCGCGCATCTCGAGCCGCAGCTTTCCGGTCGCGCGGAACTCCCGAGCGGTCATGGGGGAGGCGGAGACGACCGAGTAGGTCTTGTCTCCAACGCGCAGCGTGGTTGCTGCCTCGAAGCTCTGGGGGAGGTTGCCCACGGGCAGCTCCGCCTCGCCAATGTGCTGGCCCGTCGTGGCATCGAAGAGCTGCACCTGGATGGTGGAATGATCTGGCATGGTCTCAGCGTAGCGCGGTGCGGGGCAGGAACACTTCGAACAGAGAGCCTCGCCCCAGCTCGCTCTCTACCCGCACTTGTCCTCCAAGTGCCTCGACGATCTGCCGGGTGATGTAGAGCCCGAGCCCCAGTCCCCCGTAGTGGCGCCGCGAGACGGCACGCTCGAAGCGGCCGAAGATGCGCGCGAGATCCTGCGGCGCGATGCCGATCCCCTCGTCGCGGACGCTCAGCCAGACCCGGTCATTGTCGGCGCGGATGCTCACGCGGATGGGCCGGCCCTGCCCGTACCGAGTCGCGTTGCCGAGCAGGTTGATGAGCACCTGCTCCAGTCGCGCCGCGTCCCATTGTCCCCGGAGGGGTTCGGAGGGCGCATGCAGGGAGACCTCACACCCGCTCTGTTGGATGACGACATGCATCCGATCGAGCACCTCGCGCGCCAGTTGGACGAGGTCCACGTCCGCCAGCTCCAGCTCCAGTTTCCCGGCGGAGATGTGGCTGACCTCGAGCAGGTCGTTCACGAGCGAGGAGAGTCGACCCAGCTGGCGCCGGACAACAGAAAACCGGGTCTCGACCTGCCGGCGTGACTCTGGGCTCAACAACCGGTGGACGAGCTCGAGTTGCAGCGAGATGGAAACCAGGGGCGTGCGCAGCTCGTGTGAGGCGATCGAGAGAAACTCGTCGCGCAGCTGGATCGCCTCTTGGGCCTCTCGAAAGAGCCGGGCGTTCTCCAGCGTAGCCACCGTCCGATGCGCGAGCTCCTGAGCCATGGCCAGATCGTCCGAGGTGTAGTTCCGGCCTGGCTCGCTCGTGCCGAAGAAGAGGATGCCCAACACCCGGCCTCGCGCCTTCAGCGGCACGGCCATGCCCGAGTGATCGAGGTGCGTGTCCAACCGGGCCTCTCCGGTCTGAAGCACCGGGTAGAACGGGGAGTCCGAGGTGGAGGCGTACTTCCTCAACGGATGGAGGAGGGGCTCCTGGGAGGGATCTCGGTGGGCGGCCGCCACACGGCACAGGCTTCCGTCTTGCTGCACGAGCTCCGCCAGGCACAGCGTCGCCACGGAGGCGGAGGCCAGCCGCGCAATGCGCTGGAGGGCCTGCATCGCGTCCTCGGGCCACTCGGAGAGGATTCGACTCGCATCCGAGAGGAAGCGCAGCTGGAACTCGGCGCGCTTTCGCTCGGAGATGTCCTGCGAGATGGCCATGAGGAGGTGGGGTTTGCCCTCCGCGTCCATGAGCGCCGACACGGAGTTGTTCACCCAGACGGTGGAGCCATCGGGCCGCAGGTAGCGCTTCTCGATGATGAACGCAGGACCCCCCTGGGTGATCCGTTGGAACAGCTCGAGGTTCGTCTCGATGTCATCCGGATGGGTGAGGTCCTGCATGCGCAGGTTCAGCAGTTCCTCCCGGGTCCTGCCGACGATCTCGCAGTAGCGCGGGTTCACCAGCAAGAACCGTCCGCTCAGATCCGTGTGGGCGACGCCCACGAGCGGCTGATGGAAGATGGCGCTGAACCGCTGTTCGTCGAAGCTCCTATCTCGCTTCTCCACACCTGGATTCTCCCTCTCCACAACATGTCCACAAGCCGTGAAGTTCTTTTTCGCCGTTGGGTGGCTCACAAGCCACGCAGGCGGCGAATCTCCTCGTAGGACTCTCGAATCTCCTGGAAGCGGCGGGACGCCTGTTCGACTGCTCCCTGCCCGAGGTGGGCAACGCGATCCGGGTGGTGTGCCGCGGCGAGCTGCCGATAGGCGCGCTTCACGTCTGCGTCGCTGGCCTCCGCGGTGAGCCCGAGCCGGGCGTAGTGGACCTCGCCATCCCCGAAGTGGCGCGCGGTGACGGAGCGGAGATCCTCCTCAGAGAGTCCAAGCCCCTGGGCCACGCGGCGCAGGGTGTCTTGCTCCGCGCGCTGGAGGCGGCCGTCGACGAGCGCGAGGCCATAGAGGGCATCGAGCAGCAGCAGTCGCTCGGAGGTGGGGAGCTCGTCGCGACAGGCGGCGGCGGAGTCCTCGAGAGACGGGGGGCGGGCGAGGTGCTCCTTGAGGTAGCGGCGCACCAGCCCGAGCGCCTCGGGGCCGTACTTGAGCTGATCCGCGAAGTACTCGCGCACCACGCGGACCTCGTCACGCACCACGTCCCCGTCGGCGCGGGCCACCTCGATGAAGAGGGCGCACAGGTGGCGTGCGAAGTGGTCCTGGGCGGCGAGCTCCAGGGCGGAGCGGGTGACGGGCTCGCCCTGGCCGGCCGTGTCGGAGGGGAGGACATGGAGCTCGTCTACCTGGTGGCCGACGAGGAGACCGGCGATGACGAGCAGGACAATGGCCAGGGGTCCGCCAATCAGTAGACCAATGGCGAGTCCAAGCATCGCTCCGAGGACTTTTCCAGGTGCCACGCGTGCATCACTCCCTTGCCAAAAGGGAGTTTCGCATAGAGTTCGCCCCGCTATGGCCCAGTTGATTGACGGAAAAGCGGTGGCGGCGCGGGTGCGGGCAGAGGTGAAGGGGGAGGTGGAGAAGCTGAAGGCCGAGCGAGGCCTGGTGCCTGGGCTGGCGGTGGTCCGTGTGGGAGAGGATCCCGCGTCGAAGATTTACGTCACGGGGAAGAAGAAAGCCGCGGAGGAGGTGGGCTTCAACTCCTGGGAAATGCACCCGGACGAGCACATCACCCAGGCGGAGCTGCTGTCGCTGGTGGACAAGCTGAACGCGGATCCCGAGGTGCACGGCATCCTGGTGCAGCTGCCGCTGCCGAAGCACATTGACTCGGAGCGGATCATCTCGGCGGTGAAGCCGGAGAAGGATGTGGACGGCTTTCACCCAGTGAACGCGGGCAGGCTGTCGCAGGGCAGGCCGGGGATGAGGCCGTGCACGCCGCTCGGGGTGATGCGGCTGCTGGACGAGGTGGGCTGCGACCCGTCGGGGAAGAAGGCGGTGGTGGTGGGGCGCAGCAACATCGTGGGCAGGCCGATGGCGCTGATGCTGCTGGCGGCGGACGCAACGGTGACGGTGTGCCACCGCAAGAGCAACCTGGCCGCCGAGGTGGCGACCGCGGACATCCTGGTGGTAGCCGCAGGCGTTCCCGAGCTCATTCAGGGTGAGTGGATCAAGCCCGGGGCGGTGGTGATCGATGTCGGCATGAACCGGATGCCGGACGGAAAGCTGAAGGGGGACGTGGAGTTCGCGGCAGCGAAGGAGCGGGCCTCGTTCATCACGCCGGTGCCAGGCGGGGTGGGCCCGATGACCATCGCCATGCTCATGTGCAACACGCTCGAGGCGGCAAAGGCCAGCCGCTGAGCCAGGACCCGCTCTGGGCGGCCAGAAGTGTCACCCGGCTCAGGGAACCATCAGCGCGGCCAGCTTGAACGCGAGCTCCGCCTCGGTACGCAGCGGTGCGTCGTCCAGCCTGTCCGCTTCCGCTTGGAGCAGGGCCGCCGTCCGGTCCGCCTGCGCGCGGGCCGCCGCTCTCTCTCCCTTCTTCCACTGCTCGCACGCGGAGCGAGCGCCCAGGATGAAGTTCGTCAAGGCCACCGTCTTCCGCACCGAGCGCTGCGAGTACCACGACTCCGTCCCAGAGAGCGGCTCGCTGCCCTCGTAGCTGGCTGTCAGGGTCGTGCGGGAAGTGCCTCCTTCCGTGGCCTGGAAGGACAGGTCTCCCGTCATCACGGACTGGGCGGGGGCGACGTCGGAGCTCCGGGAGAGGCGTGCGAGGATGGCTCCGCGCCGCCGGGAGAGGAACACCGTGGACACATTCATCTCCGCCTGGCTCGCCCCTGGCGCCACGCCCGGCAGGCCATACACCGCCTCCACCTTGAAGCCCTCGGCCGGGGTGAGCGCCATCTTCAAGTCATACGCAATGGGGGTCACCAGGTAGTCGAAGTCCTCGTCGAAGATCGTCCGCGTCCGCTCGGGATTGCTCAGGTAGAAGGAGTTCGCCCCGCGCACAGCGGAGATGGCCGTGACGAGGCTCTGCGAGAACGCGATGTTCACGCCAAAGACGGTCGTGTCCCGGCCCTCGCTGGAGTTGGAGCGAATCAGCGTCATGAACTCGCCTTCGCCCGTCATGCCCACGTTGGGCATCGCATCCGTGAAGAGGAACAGGCGGCGGGCCCGCCCGGCGTCCGTCTGCGCCTTGGCGAGCTGCTGAAAACCCATCCTCAATCCGCATTCGATGCAGGTACCACCGGCGTCGTAGATGGTGTCGATGGCGCGCAGCAGCGCCTCGCGATCTTTCACGGGGGACTGCGTCACCAGGGTCTGGGCGGAGTCATCGAAGATGATCAGGGAGAAGGTGTCGTTCTCGTCCAACTTCGCCACCAGCCTGCGCGCCGCTTCCTTCACCGCCTCGATGGGCTCCCCATGCATGGAGCCGGAGTGATCGATGACCAGCGCCGCATCGAGCGGCTTGCGGCGGAAGGTGGCGGGGTTCACGTTGGAGGAGAGTCCCACCTGCACGAACACCTCCTGGCGGCCCGTGTCGAGGGCCGTCGCGATGCCCGTCGCCGTGCGCAGGCACAGCGTCTGCTCACAGGGGGGGCCGTCCAGGGGAAGGTCGTGCTCCGAGTAGAGCCCCTCGGCGACGAAGTCCTCTGGAGCCGGCACGATGCCCTCGGCGATCTTCCGCCGCGCCAGCCCCATGTCCTGTGCACCTCCTGGCGTTGCTCCCACGTCTCCCGAGGGATCGCCGCCCATCGGAGGAGCTCCTCCCCCGGGTCCGCCCACGGGATCGCTGATGATGGGACCACCACAGCCCGCCAACATCAGCGCAGCCAGCCACGTGACCAGGAACCTGCGTGTCATGTCGTCCTCCGGAGGAATGGGGGTTGGGTTGAAGCAAGACATGTTCCGAGGACAGAACCGCGAGTTTCACCTCCCAAGCCCTTGAGAAGACGTCCCCCTGCACTTGGAGGACTGAGGCTCCCCTGACAACCGTGTCATGCCGGGTCGCCCACGAAGGGCTGCTACCGTCAGGGAGGGGAGGGACCACGCATGCCGACACGCCAGGAACGAATCGAGGGAGGCCTCTACGGGCTGCTCATTGGAGCGGTGCGGCCGGACTCGCCGGATGCGGGGCGGGGGAGCGGGTACGTGGTGGACTGCCTGCGCTCGGCGCGCGATTGCGTCGCGGTGGGGTCCTACGAGCGCGTGGTGAAGGCCGCGGTTGCGCTCGGGCACGACACGGACACGACGGCGGCGGTGGCAGGCGGCATCGCGGGGCTGTGGGACGGCATCCAGGCCATCCCGGAGCGCTGGAGGAACGCGCTGCGCGGCCGGGACCTGGTGGAGCCGATGTTGAAGCAGCTCCTGCGCGAGCCGGAACTTCGTGAGCTGGCCGGACTCGCGTGTGAGGTGAGTCCAGCTCGGCACAAGGGGAGGCGAGGTGTTCAGCCCTGGCCACGCAGGAACTCGCGGACGAACTGGCTGACCTCCCTCGGCTTCTCCAGGGCGACCCAGTGCGTCGCATCGGGGATGCGCCGGATGGTGAGGTTGGGCACCAGCTCCTTCAAACCCCGTTGCCCGTCCGCCAGCAGGTACGTGTCCTGCTCGCCATGGATGAAGAGCACGGGCGTGTGCACGACGTACTGCTCGGGCTTGAGGCCTTCCAGCAGATTGCTGCCGCCCGGGTGCCCCTCACCGTCGGGGGGACCCATCTTCGCCGCGCGGTAGTAGTTGAGTCCGGCGGTGATGGCGCCCGGCTGCCTCCAGGAGGCGACCCACTCAGCAACGTCATCCTCAGACAGGATGGCGCCGTGGGCCCGGGCATCGTTGATGACGGCCTGCTTCGCCCAGGCGAAGTCATCGCCCATGAGCTGCGGCTCGGCCTGCGGTGAGGCGAAGACCAGCATGTACTGGGCCGCGAGCTGCTGGCGGGGGTTCTCGCGCAGTTCTCGGTCGAACAGGGCCGGGTGCGTGATGTTGATGGTGACGAACCGGGTCACCAGGTCCGGATGACGCAGCAGGAAGCTCCAGCCCAACAGCGCGCCCCAGTCCTGGCAGACGATGGAGGACTTCTTCAGCCCCAGGTGCACCATCAACGAGCGCACGTCCTCCACGAGGTGCTTGATGTGGTAGTCCTCGACCTTCTGGGGCCTCGAGGTCAGGTTGTAGCCGCGCAGATCCGGGGCAATGACGAAGTGGTCCTTCCCCAGATCGTTGAGCTCCTTCTTCCAGGCGCCCCAGTACTCGGGGAAGCCATGGAGGAAGATGATGGGCTCGCCTGCACCATGCGTCACGTAGTGCATGCGGATTCCATTGATGTCTGCGTAGTGGTGCTGCAAGGACCACCCCTCGTGCTTGAAGGAACGCGGCGAGAATAGGACCGTAAGCCAGAGAGTGAAAGTGCGCTCTGGGTGGGTCTATCTTGCCTCCATTCCGGGATTCCAAGGGGAGCGGATCTCCCCTCGGCCCTCACTTGTTTTCCCGTGAAACAAGTCCGGTGTTTGGGCGCTCAAGTGAAGTGTTGCCGCACTTCGGGCATGCTGAGCACCCACAGCATCCACACGGCGAAGGGAAAGCCCACGAAGCAGACGGGGGTCGGTGTGATGACGGCAGTGGCCGTGCCCACCACCACGAGCGCCCATTTGCGCAGGTTGAACGCGCTCCACGCGCCGTAGAGCGTCAGCACTCCGGTGGCGATCGCTCCGACCACCTTCAACGGCGCCTCCCAGTCTGTCTGCCCGCGGAGCGAGGCGACGAACTCCGGTGGCGCAGGCAGGTAGCCCGCCAGCACGGCGGCCATGGCCAGGGCGTAGGCGATGTTGATGAGGGCGATGTTGAGCAGCATGAAGGCCGGCGGGCGCAGCCGTCTCAACGCGGGCCAGCGCGGGTCATTCCTCGGGACATTGAGTCCAGGTCCGCTCACGACCGAGCCCTCAGCGCGCTCACGATCATCCGCGTCGCCGGGGACTTGTTGAGCGTGTAGAAGTGGATGCCCGGGACGCCGCGCGACAGCAGCTCCATGCACTGCACGGTGGCGTGCGCCACCCCCAGCTGCACCACGGCCTCGGGCTGGTCCTTCACCCGCTCCATCTGGAGCCCCAGCCGCATGGGCACCGTGGCGCCGCACAGGCGGGTGAAGCGCTGGACCTGCTCGAAGTTGGTGATGGGCATGATGCCCGGGACAATGGGGACGTTGATGCCGATGCGGCGCGCCCGCTCCACGAAGTCGAAGTAGAAGGCGTTGTCGAAGAAGAGCTGGGTGATGACGAAGTCCAGGCCCGCGTCCACCTTCTCCTTCAAGCGGCGCAGGTCCTCATCGCGCGACGCCGTCTCCACGTGGCCTTCCGGGTAGCACGCCCCGCCCACGCAGAAGTTGAAGTCCTCCTCCCGGATGAAGCGCACCAGCTCGGAGGCGTAACGGAACCCTCCCTCCACGGGCTCATAGCTCGTCTGCCCCTGGGGCGGATCCCCGCGCAGCGCCAGCACGTTCTCGAGCTTCGCGTCTGCGAGCCGACTCAGCAGCTCGCGCAGCTCGTCGCGCGTATGGCCCACGCAGGTGATGTGGGCCATGGCCTCGATGCCCGTCTCTCGCTTGATGCGGGCCACCAGCTCCAGCGTCTTATCCCTCGTACTTCCTCCCGCCCCATAGGTGACCGACACGAAGCCCGGCTCCAAGGGCGCCAGGTCCTCCAGCGTCTTCAGCAGGTTGGCGGTCCCCTCCGGAGTCTTGGGTGGGAAGAACTCAAAGGAGAAGCACGGATTAGACGGATTCAATCGATTACGAATCTTCATGACGCGAGCAGTCTAGAACGTCCCAGGCGACTTCCCGAGAACCTTGATTGGGGGAGGTGCGCGGTTATAGTCCGCGCGTTTTTCAACCCCCTACAGGAGAGATGAACATGGCCCGGCGTACGCCCCTTAACGAGGCCCACCGCAGGCTCGGCGGCCGAATGGTGGATTTCGTCGGTTGGGATATGCCGGTGCAGTACAGCTCCGTCATCGCCGAGCACGAGGCCGTGCGCAACGCCGTCGGCCTGTTCGACGTATCGCACATGGGGGAGATCGAGTTCACCGGTCCGGGAGCGCTCGAGACCGCCAATAAGCTGATCACCAACGATCTCTCGAAGTGCGCGGACGGGCAGGCCCTCTATGCCGGGCTGCTCAATGAGCAGGGCGGCTTCGTGGACGACGTGGTGGCCTATCGCTTCTCTCCCGAGCGGATCCTCATCGTCGTCAACGCGTCCAACAAGGACAAGGACTTCGCCTGGATGCAGTCGCGCGCCGAGGGCGTGAAGCCGGTGGATCGCAGCGACGACTTCGCGCAGATCGCCGTGCAGGGCCCCAAGGCCGTGGGCCTGGTGCAGCGGCTCACCTCGGTGGACGTGTCGAAGGTGGGCACCTACCGCTTCACCGAGGGCCAGGTCGCAGGCGTGCAGTGCATCATCTCGCGCACCGGCTACACGGGCGAGGACGGCTTCGAGCTGTACTGCGCGCCCGGTGAGGCGGAGAAGCTGTGGGAGGCGCTGCTGAAGGAGGGCCAGCAGGACGGGGTGAAGCCCTGCGGCCTGGGTGCGCGCGACAGCCTGCGCACGGAGATGAAGTACGCCCTCTACGGCAACGACATTGACGACCAGCACACCGCGCTCGAGGCGGGGCTGGGGTGGATCTGCAAGCTGGACAAGGCGGGCGGCTTCATCGGCCGCGACGTGCTGGCGAAGCAGAAGGCCGAGGGCGTGAAGCGCAAGCTGGTGGGCTTCGAGCTGACCGGCGCGGGCATCCCCCGCCATGGCTACCCCATCCTCAAGGACGGGCAGCGGGTGGGCGAGGTGACCAGCGGCACCATGGGCCCGTCGGTGAAGAAGCCCATCGGCATTGGCTACGTGCCCGCCGAGCTGGCCGCCGAGGGCTCGACCTTCGACGTGGAGATCCGCGGGCGCCCGGTGTCCGCCGTGGTGGTGAAGACCCCCTTCTGGAAGAAGTCCTGACGCATTCGAAAGCCCCTGAGCATCCCCTTTTCCGAGGAGTACGGACATGGCCGGCAGCAACCCCAGCAATCTGAAGTACACGAAGGAGCACGAGTGGGCCCGCGTGGAGGGCAACCGCGTGGTCGTGGGCGTCACCTCCCACGCCCAGGAGGCGCTCGGTGACGTGGTGTTCGTGGAGCTGCCCAAGGTGGGTTCCACTGTCACCGCCGGCGGGCAGTTCGGCGTCATCGAGTCCACCAAGGCCGTGTCGGAGCTCTACTCCCCGCTCTCCGGCAAGGTGGTGAAGGTGAACGAGGCCCTCTCCGACAATCCCCAGACGATCAACACGGACCCCTATGGCGCGGGGTGGATCATTGAGATCGAGCCCTCGGACAGCAAGCAGCTGGACGGGCTCATGGACGCCAGCGCGTACGAGAACCTGCTGAAGAACTCCTGACGTGTCCGGGCCTAAACGAGGACGGTCGCGCTGTTAACTACCGTCATTCGTTTTACCCGCACTGCGAGTGCTCGAACTATGTCCTTGAATTGGAAATACCAGGAGTCGTTCGCTGACCGGCACATCGGGCCGGATGAGAAGGAACTGCAGGGGATGCTGAAGACCCTGGGCGTGGGCTCGGTCGACGAGCTCATTGACCAGACGGTCCCCGCTGCCATCCGCTCGAAGGAGCCGCTGAAGATGGCGGCGGCCTGGTCGGAGCACGACGCGCTCGCGGTGCTGGAGACCATCGCGGCGAAGAACCAGCTGTTCCGGTCCTTCATCGGGATGGGCTACTACGACACCCAGACCCCGAACGTCATCCTTCGCAACATCCTGCAGAACCCGGGCTGGTACACCCAGTACACGCCTTACCAGGCGGAGATCGCCCAGGGTCGTCTGGAGGCGCTGCTCAACTACCAGACCATGGTGATGGACCTCACGGGCATGGAGGTGGCCAACGCCTCCCTGCTCGACGAGGGCACCGCGGCCGCCGAGGCCATGGCCCTGGCGCTGCACACCCAGGGTGAGGGCAGCGGAGGCGCCTTCTTCGTCTCGGACACCTGCCACCCGCAGACGCTCGACGTGGTGCGCACCCGCGCCCTGCCGCTGGGCGTGGAGGTGGTGGTGGGCGACCACCGCACGGTGGACCTGAGCGCCAAGAAGTACTTCGGCGCGCTGGTGCAATACCCGGCCACCGATGGCGTGGTGCACGACTACCGCGCCTTCGGCGAGAAGGTGCACGCGGCCGGTGGCCTCTTCATCGTGGCCACGGACTTGCTCGCGCTGACGATGCTCACCCCGCCGGGTGAGTTCGGCGCGGACGTGGCGGTGGGCAGCGCCCAGCGCTTCGGCGTGCCCATGGGCTACGGCGGTCCGCACGCGGCCTTCTTCGCCACGAAGAACGCCTACACGCGCGTGATGCCGGGCCGCATCATCGGTGTGTCCGAGGACGCCCAGGGCGGCCGTGCCCTGCGCATGGCGCTGCAGACGCGCGAGCAGCACATCCGCCGCGAGAAGGCCACGAGCAACATCTGCACCGCGCAGGTGCTGCTGGCCATCATGGCCGGCATGTACGCGGTGTACCACGGGCCCCGCGGCCTGAAGTCCATCGCCGAGCGCGTGCACGGGCTTACGGTGCTGCTGGCGCGCGGCCTGACGAAGCTGGGCTACGGCGCCAACTACGAGAACGTGTTCGACACGCTCCGGGTCGAGGCTCCGCCGCCGCACATCCGGGGAATCCTCTCGGCCGCCGAGGCCAAGGGGATGAACTTCCGCCGCATCGACGAGCGGGCCATCGGCCTGAGCCTCGACGAGGCCACGCGTCCGTCCGACGTGGAGGCCATCCTCTCCGTGTTCGCCGGCGGCAAGCCCCTGGGCTTCACGCTGGACGAGCTGGGCAAGGAGCTCCAGAGCACCCTGCCCGAGGGCCTGCGGCGCACCACCCCGTTCCTCACGCACCAGGTCTTCAACAGCTACCACTCCGAGACGGAGATGCTGCGGTACATCCGCCGCCTCGAGTCGCGTGATCTGTCGCTCACGCACTCGATGATTCCGCTCGGGTCGTGCACCATGAAGCTCAACGCCACCGCGGAGATGATCCCCGTGACGTGGCCGCAGTTCGGCAAGCTGCACCCCTTCGCGCCGAGCTCGCAGGCCGCGGGCTACCGCGTGCTCTTCGAGCAGCTCGAGCAGATGCTGGCGAGCGTGACGGGCTTCGCGGGCGTGTCGCTGCAGCCCAACGCGGGCAGCCAGGGTGAGCTGGCGGGCCTGCTCGTCATCCGCGCGTACCAGCAGCACCGCGGCCAGGGTCACCGCGACGTGTGCCTCATTCCGTCGTCGGCGCACGGCACCAACCCGGCCTCGGCGGTGATGGCGGGCTACAAGGTCGTCGTCGTCAAGTGCGACGAGAACGGCAACATCGACGTGCCCGACCTGCGCGCCAAGGCCGACGAGCACAAGGCGAACCTGGCCTGCTTGATGGTGACCTACCCGTCCACGCACGGCGTGTTCGAGGAGGAGATCAAGGAGATCTGCACCATCGTCCACGAGCGGGGCGGCCAGGTGTACATGGACGGGGCGAACCTCAACGCCCAGGTGGGGCTGACGAAGCCGGCGGAGATCGGCGCGGACGTCTGCCACATCAACCTGCACAAGACGTTCTGCATCCCGCACGGCGGTGGCGGCCCGGGCATGGGTCCCATCTGCGTGGCGAGCCACCTGACGAAGTTCCTGCCGGGTCACCCGGTGATCACCACCGGTGGCAACGAGGGCATCGGCGCGATCTCCGCGGCGCCGTGGGGCAGCGCCAGCATCCTGGTCATCTCGTGGATGTACATCGCGATGATGGGCGGGGAGGGGCTGACCCGGGCCACGAAGACGGCCATCCTCAACGCCAACTACATCGCCGAGCGGCTGCAGCCGCACTACCCGGTGCTCTA
Source organism: Archangium minus (assembly GCF_044360475.1). Classification (NCBI taxonomy): domain Bacteria; kingdom Pseudomonadati; phylum Myxococcota; class Myxococcia; order Myxococcales; family Archangiaceae; genus Archangium; species Archangium minus. Next base: position 8,419,260 of record NZ_CP043494.1, on the reverse strand, counting down.
CCGCGGAAAGCGGGGCAGGGTGGCGCACGAGTGCATCGTGGACCTGCGCCAGCTGAAGAAGACGTCGGGCATCGAGGTGGAGGACGTGGCCAAGCGGTTGATGGACTACGGCTTCCACGCGCCGACGGTGTCGTTCCCCGTGGCGGGCACGCTGATGATCGAGCCGACGGAGAGCGAGTCCAAGGCGGAGCTGGATCGTCTGTGTGACGCGCTGATCTCCATCCGTGAGGAGATCCGCGAGATCGAGGAGGGCAAGGCGCCCAAGGACAACAACGTCCTGAAGAACGCGCCGCACACGGCTCGGGTGATCACCGCGCCGGAGTGGAACCGTCCGTACTCGCGCGAGAAGGCTGCCTTCCCGGCGGCGTGGGTGGTGGATCACAAGTTCTGGCCGGCGGTGGGCCGGCTGAACAACGTGCTGGGCGATCGCAAGCTGGTGTGCTCGTGCCCGCCGATCGAGGACTACATGTCGCCGGAGCCGTCGAAGGCGGCGTAGCGCCCCGGTATCATCGCATTCAGACAAGGGCCTCGGGTTCTCGGAACCCGGGGCCCTTTGTGTTTGTGCGCCCCTGTTCTGAATCAGAGCCCTATGAGCCAAGACTTCCGCATGACTCGTCCGCGCCAGAACTGGCACGCCCTCGCCACGGCCCTCCTCGTTCTGGGCTGCGTGGCATGTGCAACGGTGAAGAACGCTCCAACAGACCCACGGCTGGAGGAGGCGCAGCAAGCATTTGACGAAGGAAAGCGACTCTTGGACGCGGGGCGGTATGCCGAAGCAGAGCCATCTGCCAGGCGAGCACTGGAATTACGAGAGGCCGTGCTTGGAGGAGCACATCCCGAGGTGGCCAAATGCCTCAGTCTGCTGGGTCTTCTTGAGGATGCAGGGCATCAAGACCTCGTGCGCGCAGAGAAGCTTCACCAGCGCGCCCTTGCGATCTACGAGGCGACGCTTGGCGAGGACCATCCTGACGTTGCCTCATCACTCAACAACCTCGCGAGCCTCTACTTCGACCAGGGACGCTACGAGCAAGCCGAGCCGCTTCTGCAGCGCGCACTCGCGATTCATGAAGCAACTCTCGGCGAGAATCATCCCCGCCTGGCCGATGTGCTCCTCAACCTCGCCGCTGTCTATGTGCAACAGGGGCACTACACGCGAGCCGAGCCGCCTCTGCGACGCGCACTCGCGATTCGGGAAATGGAACCCGGCAAGAGGTATTCCTCGGATCCTGACGCTCTCATCACCCTTGCCTCTCTCTACGAAATTCAGGGGCACTACACGCAAGCCGAACCACTCTATCAGCGAGCACTCGAGATTCGGGAAGCGGCCTTTGGTGAGAATCATCCCGACGTCGCTGATTCACTCACGAATCTTGCCGACCTCAGTTTGAGGCAGGGGGCTTATGCGCGAGCCAGAGCGTGGTACGAACGCGCGTTCGCGATTCGGGAAGCAGTTCTCGGCAAGACTCATCCCAAAGTGGCCAGCTCACTCCACAGCCTCGCAGTTCTCCTCATGGAGCAGAGGCAATTCAAAGAGGCCGAACCGCTTCTTCTACGTGCGCTCGCGATTCAGGAAGCAACTCTCGGTGGCCACCATACCGATGTGGCAATTTCGCTCCACAACCTCGCCACTCTTTACAGTGTGCAGGGGGATTACGCACGTGCCGAGCCGCTGTATGAGCGAGCACTCACGATTAAACAGGCGGCTCTCGGTAGTGCTCATCCCGACGTTGCTGAGCTGCACCATGAACTCGCCACTCTTTACAAAGAAAAGGGGGCCCATGCGAAAGCTGAACAGTTGTACGAGCGTGCACTCACGATCCAAGAAGTAGCCCTTGGTAGGGAGCATCCTCGGGTCGCCCAGGTGCTCTACGATCTCGCGGCTCTCCGACTTGCCCAGGATCACCTTGCCGAGGCCCTGCCACTCCTCGAGCGCGCTTTCTCCATCTCCGAGGCGCATCTACGCCAGGAAGAGTACGGCTTCTCTGAGGCGCGTCTGACAAATGTTCTGCGCCTTCTTCGCTCTGACGAGGATCGCCTCTACGCGCTCGCCCGCGCGCACCCGGACAATGCCCGCGTCCGGCAGCTCGCGCTTTCCGCCGCACTCCTCCGGAAGGGTCGCTCTGTCGAGGAAGTCGCTGAAACGTCTCGTATCGTCTACCGCGGTCTTGGCCAGGCGGATCGTGAAACCTTCGAACGTCTGCGGGCGTTGCGCACCCGGATCGCCGAATTGTCGTTGGCCGGCCCCGGAACGCTCAAGCCCGATGACCATCAGCGAAATATCAAGAAACTCACCGACCAGAGCGACGCTCTCGAGGCCGACCTTGCCCGGCGCTCGGCCCCTTTGCGCGCTCTCTTCTCGCTGCCACTTCCCGAGCAGCTCGTCGCGCGTGTGGTCGCGACCCTCCCCTCGGACGGAGTACTCATCGAGTTCGTCGCATACCAGGACAAGCCCCTCGTCTTCGAACCAGGCGCTCCCCCCTCACGGCGACAGGGCGAGCTGTGCTACCTCGCGCTCCTGCTCTTCGCAGATGGCCGCACGCACGCCGTAGCGCTTGGTCCCGCCGCGACCATCGACCGGGCCGCCCTGCGGCTGCATGACGCGCTCGCGGGCAACTACGTCCACTATCAGTCCTCCGCTCGGGCGCTCCATGCACTCGTCTTCCGTCCTCTGGTGCCGTTGCTTGGCAAGGCACGGCGGATCTTCCTCTCGCCCGACGGTCAGTTGGCTCTGGTTCCCTTCGACGCGCTTCACGACGGCCGTCAATTCCTGATTGATGGCTTCGACATCACCTATCTCACCTCGGGCAAGGAGTTGTTTCCTCACCATGAAGGCATCACTCCGGCACGCTCGGTCGTCGTCCTGGCCGACCCCGACTTTGACTCGGCTCCCGCCACGAGTCTCTTATCCGCGGGGACCGCGCCCGAGCCGGCCGAGCGTTCAGCTTCCCTCGAGCGCCTTTTCTCCACCCTGCGCGCGAATCGTGTCGGCTCCCCGTGGAGCCCCTTGCCCGGTACGCGCCGAGAGGCCGAGGCCATCCACCGCATGCTGCCGCACGCCCAGATGTTGATGGGCCGCGCCGCCACCAAGGATGCATTGCTGAAGCTGACCACGCCGGGGGTATTGCACATCGCGACCCACGGCTTTTTCATGGGGCGTGCCGAGGCCCCAGCGGCCACACGCGCGGTGGTCAACTTTGGTGAAGTCTGTGAACCGGATCCATCGCAGCTCCCAGCCGACCCGCTCTTGCGCTCGGGGCTGGTGCTCGCGGGTGCCCACGCATCGGGCTCAGGGTCCGGCGCATACCGTTGCGAGGACTCGCTGGTGACAGCACTGGAGCTGGCCGGCTTGGACCTGTGGGGCACACAGTTGGTGGTGCTCTCGGCCTGTGAAACCGGGCGAGGTGAAGTCGAGCTCGGCCAGGGTGTCTATGGCCTGCGCCGCGCACTGGTAGTGGCGGGGGCGCAGACGCTGGTGACGAGCCTGTGGAAGGTCGATGACCCGGTAACGGGTCAGCTCATGGAGAACTACTACCGCAACCTGCTGGCAGGTCAGGGCCGCGCCGAGGCGCTACGCTCGGCGATGAGGGTACTGCGCCAGAAGCAACCGCATCCTTACTACTGGGCACCGTTCATCGCCATTGGCCAGGATACGCCCCTTCAGGGACTGGGCCCGCCTTCCGAGCCGCGTCCATCTCCTTGAGTGAGGCCCCAGGTGCCAGTCACTAAGCACCTGGGGCTGAAGGGGACCGCCTCCATGCATTGCGATCAGTACAGTAAAGAGCGAATGGCAGTGGTTGTGTACAAGGGGGATCCATTGCCAAGCTGGCCGTAGGAGTTGAAACCCCAGGTCCACAGGGTTCCGTCGGAGCTTACTGTCAGAGAATGAGACGAACCCGCGACCACGGCCACTACCCCGCTCAACCCTGGCACTGGCACCGGCACCGAGCGGTTGCTCGTGGAGCCATCTCCCAGCTGGCCGTCGGAGTTGTAGCCCCAGGCCCACACGGTGCCATCGGAGCGCACCGCCTGCGAATGGGCGTAGCCCGCGACCACGGCTACCACCCCGCTCAACCCTGGCGCCTGTACCGGCACCGATCGGCTGGTCGTGGATCCATCCCCCAGCTGGCCGTAGTAGTTGTAGCCCCAGGCCCACACGGTACTGTCGGAGCGCACCGCCAGCGAATGGGAGGAGCCCGCGGCCACAGCCACCACCCCGCGCAACCCTTGCACCTGTACCGGCACTGAGCGGTTGGTCGTGGATCCATCCCCCAACTGGCCGTAGGAGTTGTCGCCCCATGCCCACATGGTACCGTCGGAGCGCACCGCCAGCGAGTGGGAGGTGCCCGCGGCCACGGCCACCACTCCGCTCAACCCTGGCACCTGCACCGGAGCCAAGCGGTTGCTCGTGGAGCTATCCCCCAGCTGACCGTAGTAGTTGGAGCCCCAGGCCCACACGGTGCCGTCATAGCGCACCGCCAGCGAGTGGGAGGAGCCCGCGGCCATGGCCACCACTCCGCTCAACCCTGGCACCTGCACCGGAGCCAAGCGGTTGCTCGTGGAGCCATCCCCCAGCTGACCGTAGTAGTTGGAGCCCCAGGCCCATACGGTGCCGTCATAGCGCACCGCCAGCGAGTGGGAGGAGCCCGCGGCCATGGCCACCACTCCGCTCAACCCTGGCACCTGCACCGGCACCGAGTGGTTGCTCGTGGAGCCATCCCCCAGCTGGCCGGAGGAGTTGGAGCCCCAGGCCCATACAGTTCCGTTGGAGCTTACTGCCAGCGAATGGGAGGCGCCTGCGGCCACGGCCACCACTCCGCTTAGCCCTTGCGCTTGCACCGGCATGGAGCGGTTGTTCGTAGTCCCATCGCCACGCTGTCCGGAAGCGTTGGAGCCCCAGGCCCACACGGTGCCGTCAGAGCTCATTGCCAGCGAATGGTCGGTGCCCGCGGTCACGGACACCACCCCGCTCAGCCCTTGCACCTGCACCGGCGCCAAGCGGCTGGTCGTAGTGCCATCTCCCAGGTGGCCGTAGTAGTTGAAGCCCCAGGCCCACACGGTGCCGTCGGAGCGCACCGCCAGCGAATGGTCGGAGCCCGCGGCCACGGCCACCACTTCGCTCAACCCTGGCACCTGCACCGGCACCGAGCTGTCGTTCGCGGAGTCATCCCCCAGCTGACCGTCGAGGTTGAAGCCCCAGGCCCACACGGTGCCGTCGGAGCGTACCGCCAGCGAATGGGAGGCGCCTGCGGCCACAGCCACCACCCCGCTCAATCCTGGCACTTGCACCGGCACCGAGCGGTTGGTCGTGGATCCATCCCCTAGTTGGCCGGAGGAATTGTCGCCCCAGGCCCACACGGTGCCATCGGAGCGCACCGCCAGCGAATGGTAGGAGCCCGCGGCCACGGCCACCACCCCGCTCAGCCCTTGCACCTGCACCGGCGCCAAGCGGCGGGTCGTGGAGCCATCCCCTAACTGACCGAAGGGGTTGTAGCCCCAGGCCCACACGGTGCCGTCGGAGCGCACCGCCAGCGAATGGTAGGAGCCCGCGGCCACGGCCACCACCCCGCTCAGCCCTTGCACCTGCACCGGCGCCAAGCGGCGGGTCGTGGAGCCATCCCCTAACTGGCCGAAGGAGTTGGAGCCCCAGGCCCACACGGTGCCGTCATAACGTACCGCCAGCGAATGGGAGTAGCCCGCAGCCACGGACACCACTCCGCTCAATCCTGGCACTTGCACCGGCGCCAAGCGGCGGGTCGTGGAGCCATCCCCTAACTGGCCCGAGCCGTTGTACCCTGCTGCCCAAACGGTGCCATCTGGGCGCAGTGCCAAAGAATGTAAGCCCCCTGCCGCGAGACGGGCTCGAGACTGCGTGGCTCGAAGCGGAGAGCCCAACATCGACTGCTCGCCTGGATCACCCGTGGGCTGACCACAGCCGACCGCTAATAATACTCCGAGACAGACGCCCAGCAGTCTATTCATCCACCACCATGCACTGCTTTGCATTCCATTACTCCTGGCTACGCATGAGCAAGATGTGATGCTTCGTCACTCCTCGCTGTCCTCCGTCTGAACGAGACGGAGATGATTCCACCCATGTCGAAGTAGGGTGATACGAGGGAGGGGTAAGAGCTGACCGGAGCCTAGAGGCCATGGTTTGCCAGTGCGAAGCGGCGATGACAATCCGCTTCGCCTGCGCAGTGGCCATGGCCGAAGTGCTGCTCGACAGCTGTCCGTCAGGCTCGCGGCTCAAGCACGAGGTGGACCTCGGCTGACGCCTTCAATACAGCAAAGAGCGAATGACGGTGGTTGTGTACAAGGGGGGTCCATTGCCAAGCTGGCCGTAGGAGTTGAAACCCCAGGTCCACGCGGTGCCGTCCGAGGGCACCGCCAGCGAATGGGAGGAGCCCGCGGCTAGGGTTACCACCCCGCTCAACCCTGACACCTGTACCGGCGCCAAGCGGCTGGTCTTGGAGCCATCTCCCAGGTGGCCGTAGTTATTGTAGCCCCAGGCCCACACGGTGCCGTCGGAGCGCACCGCCAGCGAATGAGCGGAGCCCGCGGCCACGGCTACCATCCCGCTCAACCCCGACGCCTGCACCGGCACCGAGCGGTTGGTTGTTGAGCCATCCCCCAGCTGGCCGAAGGAGTTGTCGCCCCAGGCCCACACGGTGCCGTCGGAGCGCGCCGTCTGCGAATGGTAGAAGCCCGCGGCTACGGCCGCTACTCCGCTCAACCCTGGCACTTGCACTGGCACCGAGCGGCTGGTGGTGGAGCCATCCCCCAACTGGCCGAAGGCGTTGTAGCCCCAGGCCCACACGGTGCCGTCGGAGCGTACCGCCAGCGAATGGTAGGTGCCCGCGGCCACGTCCACCACTCCGCTCAACCCTTGCGCTTGCACCGGCGCCAAGCGGCGGGTCGTGGAGCCATCCCCCAGCTGGCCGTCGGAGTTGCCGCCCCAAGCCCATACGGTGCCGTCATAGCGCACCGCCAGCGAATGGTAGGAGCCCGCGGCCACGGCCACCACTCCGCTCAACCCTGGCACCTGTGCCGGCACCAAGCGGCTCGTCGTGGAGCCATCCCCCAGCTGCCCGGAGGCGTTGTTTCCCCAGGCCCACACGGTGCCGTCATAACGCACCGCCAGCGAATGGTAGGTGTTCGCGGACACGGCCACCACCCCGCTCAATCCTGGCACCTGCACCGGTTCCGAGCGGTTGCTCGTGGAGCCATCCCCCAGCTGGCCGTAGGAATTATAGCCCCAGGCCCATACGGTGCCGTCATAGCGCACCGCCAGCGAATGGGAGGAGCCCGCGGCCACGGCCACCACTCCACTCAGCCCTTGCGCTTGCACCGGAAAGGAGCGGTTGTTCGTAGTCCCATCTCCTCGCTGGCCGTCGGAGTTGGAGCCCCAGGCCCACATGTTGCCGTCGGAGCTCACTACCAGCGAAGTAACCGTTCACCGCGCAGGCTCGGTTGAGGAGGAGGCAGAGGGGAGGTGACCGGAGAAGTGGTGCTGGACAAGGGGACGGCATACGTGGTGTAGCAGAAGCATGGCCGAGGTCGACCCCCGAGACGCGCGCATCGCGCAGTTGGAAGCGATGGTGGCAGAGCGAGACGCGCGCATCGCCGAGTTGCTGGCGAAGGTGGAAGCACTCACGGCGCGCGTGGCGGAGTTGGAGGCGCGGCTCAAGCAGAACTCGAGCAACTCCTCGAAGCCGCCCTCCTCGGATGTCCCCGGCACCCCGCGCCAGCGCAAGAAGCCCACGGGCCGGCGTCCCGGTGGACAGCCCGGCCACAAGAAGCACGAGCGCGCGCTGCTGCCGCCCGAGCAGGTTCAGCACGTGGTGGAGTTGGTGCCCGGGGAGTGCAGGGGTTGCAAACGACGGTTGTATGGGCAGGACAGCGCGCCCCGGCGTCACCAGGTGGTGGAGGTGCCGCCCCTATCGGCCGTTGTCACCGAGTACCGCTGCCATGCATTGCAGTGCCCTGACTGCGGAGTGGTGACGCGAGGGGATGTGCCCGCGCACGCGCGCAGCGCCTTCGGCGACCGGCTCGCAGCGCTCGCCTCGTTGTTGGTGGGTAAGTACCGCCTGTCCAAGCGGCTGGTGAAGGACGCTTTGTCCGACGTGCTGGGGGTGGAGTTGTCGGTGGGCAGCGTCAGCAACCTGGAGGGCGAGATGGCGGAGGCGCTCGCACCAGCGACGGCCGAAGCCCTCGACTACGTGCGGGCCTCACAGGCGGCCAACGCCGACGAGACGGGTTTCGCGCAAGGACGTGAGGGCGGCCGGGCCACTCGCGCCTGGCTGTGGGTGGTGGCCACGGCGCTGGTGGTGGTGTTCCACATCGCCACGAGCCGCGGCGGCAAGGTGGCCCGCCAGCTACTGGGCGCGGACTTCGCGGGCTTCCTCACCACCGACAGGTGGAGCGCCTACGAGTGGGTGGACGCGGGGCTGAGGCAGCTGTGCTGGGCACACCTCACACGCGACTTCCAGGGCTTCATCGACAGGGGAGGCCGGGGTGGGCGCATAGGCCGCGAGCTCATGCGCGAGCGCAATCGCTTCTTCAAGTGGTACCACCGCGTGCGCGACGGCACCATGACACGCGGGCATTTTGAAAAGCGCATGCGCGCAGTGGAACGCAGAGTGGGCCAACTGCTGCGCAAGGCAGCACGACGGGCGGAGAAGAAGACGGCCGGCATGGCCCGGGAAATCCTCCAGTGGGAGAAGTGCCTGTGGACGTTTGTCGATGTGCCTGGCCTGGAGCCCACCAACAACTTCGGCGAGCAATGCATTCGCCACGCCGTCATGTACAGGAAGACGTCCTTCGGCACGCAGAGCCAGGAGGGCAGCCGCTTCGTGGAGCGCATCTTCACCGCCACCACCACCCTCAAGCTGCAGGGCCGTGACGTGCTCGCCTTTCTGACTGAGACCCTCGCCGCGCACCGCCGCGGCCTGCGCGGGCCTTCCCTCCTGCCCACCGCGCCCGCACCTCAGCTCGCTCTCGCTGCCTGAGCTGGTGAACGGTTACCCAGCGAATGGTAGGAGCCGGCAGCCACGGTCACCACTCCGCTCAACCCTGGCACCTGCACCGGCACCGGGCGGCTGGTCGTAGTGTCATCTCCCAGCTGGCCGTAGAAGTTGTAGCCCCAGGCCCACACGGTGCCGTCGGAGCGTACCGCCAGCGAATGGGAGGAGCCCGCGGCCACGGCCACCACCCCGCTCAGCCCCTGCACCTGCACTGGCACCGAGCGACGGGTCGTAGTGCCATCTCCCAGCTGGCCGTAGACGTTGTAGCCCCAGGTCCACACGGTGCCGTCGGAGCGCACCGCCAGCGAATGGAAGAAGCCTGCGGCTACGGCCCCCACTCCGCTCAACCCTGGCACCTGCATCGGCACCGAGCGGTTGGTTGTGGAGCCATCCCCCAGCTGGCCGTAGGCGTTGTAGCCCCAGGCCCACACGGTGCCGTCGGAGCGCACCGCCAGCGAATGGGATGTTCCCGCGGCTACGGACACCACCCCGCTCAATCCTGGCACCTGCACCGGCACCGAGCGGTTGGTTGTGGAGCCATCCCCCAGTTGGCCGTAGAAGTTGTAGCCCCAAGTCCACACGGTGCCGTCATAACGTACTGCCAGCGAATGGTAAGAGCCTGCGGCTACGGCCACTACTCCGCTCAGCCCTTGCACCTGCACCGGCACCGAGCGGTTGGTCGTGGAGCCATCCCCCAGCTGGCCGTAGGGGTTGTAGCCCCAGGCCCACACGGTGCCGTCATAACGTACTGCCAGCGAATGGGATGCGCCCGCGGCCACGGACACCGCCCCGCTCAGCCCTTGCACCTGCACTGGCGCCGAGCTGCTGGTCGTGGAGCCATCCCCCAGTTGGCCCGAGCTGTTGTTCCCTGCGGCCCAGACGGTGCCATCTGGACGCAGTGCCAGAGAATGAGAGCTCCCTGCTGCGAGACGGGCTCGTGACTGCGCGGCCCGCAGAGGAGAGCCCATCAGCGCCTGCTCTCCTGCCTCTTCAGTGGGCTGACCACAACCCACTACCAGCAACACTCCAATCCAGACGCCCAGCAGTCTGGTCATCCATCGTCCCGCATTGCTTTGCATTGTCTTACTCCTGGCCAGAGGGGGACATCAGAAGCAGAGGGTCTTCGCAAAGACGCCAGAGGTCTCAGCATTACCGTCGAGGTACCAGGAGCCCGCGGAGGCGTAGGCGTTGATGGAATCGCTCATGCCATCGAACTGTCCCGCCATGTACGTCAGGCACGGACCTGGCCCGACGTGTCGCCCATGTGCGTGTCGTAGCCCTTGCTCAAGTTCCACGAGTACTCGCCGTTGTAGGTGCTCACCTCGAGTGCCGGAGGCCCTGTGCATCCGTGCACTTGTTCAAACCAAGGAGGCGAAGAGCGGGCGAACTATGCATGGAATTTTCGCGTCCCATTCCGCCTGCGCACTGGTGGGTGTGCCGTCTCCCGGGGACTACACGTTCGAGTCGTCCGAGGGGTTCTGGCTGGCGATTTCCCGCTCATGGAGGTGGTGGTTCCGGCGGAGCGATGTTCTCCGGCGCTGGCGGCGGGCGCTCGGCTTTCCGCTGGGAACGACCGAGTTGGCAACCGCGGGAGGTGGCGGAGGCGCCGGGACCTCCGCGAATGGCATCAACGGGAACGGCGGTGCTGCGGGCCGCAATGGCCAGAACGGAGTCAATGGAGTTGATCCGGATGGCTCCTTCGGGACAGGCGGCGGGAGCGGAACCCAGACGGCGGGTGGTGCCGCGGGTATCGGTGGCTGCGGTGGTGGCGTGAGCCCGGGTTCTCAGTTCATGGGTGGAGATGGCTATATCCCGTGGGGATGCGGCAACGGCGGTGGCGGCGGTGGTGGCTACTACGGGGGCGGTGGCGGCGGAGGGGACATGAGCGGTTCCAATGGCGCTGGGGGTGGGGGAGGCTCGAGCTATGCGTCGGGCGGGCTCTTCCTGGATGCTTCCGGCCGCGCGGCCGCGAACCAGACCGATGCCGATTATGAGTCCGGCACCGGTTGGCAACACGGATGGTGGCCACGGCCGTATCGTCATCCGCTACTAAGCGCCCGGACATCAATTCTGTCTACCTGCTCCGCCCCCCGGGGAAGTAGTGCAGCATGAGCCTCACGCCGGAGGTGTACAACATTCATGTCCGGGGGCTTAGTGGGCAACTGCCCGGGCCTACCCGACTCCTCCTGACGCGTTGCCTTCCTTCTCCGCCTGTCGCATCCTTCTCCTCTATGAATCGCTGTACCTCCTGCAACGCCCCCTTTATCTCCCTCGTACCCAACTGCGAGTACTGTGGGGCGCTTGCTCCCGAGGTCATTCTCCGCCGTCTCGATGCTGCGGCTCGTAAACCTGTGCAGCAACACGAGCAGCAAGTGGCGGAGCCGGACAAAGCCGAGCCGGACGAGGCGGAGGCAGACGAGGCGGAGCCGGACGAAGCCGAGCCGGGAGTGGTGCATCTGGGCGTGGTGCAGTTGGGCAATGCCCCTATCGTCGCCAGGGATTGGGCTCCTTACGACCTCAAGCAAGCGCAGGCGGAGCAAGACGGGACGGACGTCGAGGAGCAAAGCAGGGTTGTCGCGACTGAGGTGAGAGGGCGGGCCAATGACACCCTGGTGGTGTCGATCATCACTCTGCTTCTGCTCCTGCTGCCCTTTGTGCCCGCTTTCGGACGGGGCCTGACCTTCTTCATTCTCATGCCCATCATCTCATTCTGGGTCGTCCGCTCCGGCAGGCGTGCGCGACGGCTGACACGTGAGCATGGGATTGAGGTCCCGTGGCGGGTCTCGCTGAGTTCGGGGCTGGGCTGGCTGATGCTCGTCATCAGCCTGGGTGGGTGGGCCCTTTTCGGGGGGTTGGTGATCATGGAGCGCTCGCAGAAGGCGGAGTTGCGTGCGCGTCTGGAGGGGAAATTGACGAAGGCCTCGCTCTCTCCCCGTGTAGCGTGTGCGATGCTCGAACTGATGTTGCTGGAATCCAAGGTAGAAGGCTTCACCATCCTTGGCGATTTCAGCTGTGAGGGCACTCTCGAAACCACCGCCACGGGGGCCCTCCTGCGGGGGGCCAAGATGAAGAACGCCGGCCAAGAGGAATGGCGCAATATCTTCGCCTGCCTCCAGTCGAAGCCGGCGTGGAGCATCCGCTCGCTGCGGTGGGACACACATTGCGATGACTCCCCGCAGGGGACGGCGAAGACCACCGTCCCCTGAGCCACTGTTTGGCAGCAATGACGCTTTGAAGACCGAGTGCGTGCGCAGCATCGCGAGCGGCACTCGCGCGGCCTCTCTGCGGGTTGGCCAGCGACATGAGCCAACGTACGCTTGAGGCGGCTCAGCGGGCCGCCTCATCCACCTGGTCGACGATGAAGCGACGGCACTTCAACGACCAGAAGGATGCCCCCAGTCGACCGTTTCCAATGCCTGGTTGATGGACTGCTGATTCATCGAACTCCCGAGAGGTTGCGTATTCCGGCGAAGTGGAACACCCATTCCGGGCGAAGTGGAACACCCGTTCCGGCCATGTGGAACAGTCGGAGCGTCAGCGACGCTGGCCGGGGTTCACTTCGCCCCCTTCTTGGACCGGGTCAAATTCCTTTCCGGGTCGCGCACCGAGTCGCCGGTGAGCTTGAGGCGATGGGCGTTGTGCACCAGCCGGTCGAGGATGGCATCGGCCACGGTGGCGTCGCCAATCACCGCGTGCCAGTCCTTCGTATCAAGCTGGGAGGTCACCACGGTGGCACCGGAGCCATACCTGTCCTCCAACACTTCCAGCAGTTCCTTGCGCTCGCTGGCGCCCAGGGGCTCCAGGCCGAAGTCGTCGAGAATCAGCACCTGGGCCTTGGCGAGCCTGCGCAGCAGGTGCGGGTAGGTGCCGTCGGCACGAGCCTGCGCCAGCTCGTCGAAGAGACGCGAGGCGCGGCGGTACACCACGCCGTAACCGTCGCGGCACGCCCTCTGTCCCAGCGCGCACGCCAGGAAGCTCTTGCCCACGCCGGTGGGGCCCGTCACCAGCACGTTCTGCGCCTGCGCCACCCAGCGTGAGGTGGACAGCTCCAGCACCTGGGCCTTGGTCAGCCCCCGCGCCAGGCCGTAGTCGATGTCCTCCAGGCACGCCGTCTGGCGCAGCCGCGCGGTGCGCAGGCGCGAGGTGAGCTTCTTGTTCTCCCGGTGCACCCACTCGGCATCCACCAGCAGGCCCACCAGGTCCGTCGGGCCCACCTCCTTGTCGGCTGTCCGCTCCGTCCAGGTGCGTAGGTAGTGGGCCATGCCGTACAACTTCATCGCGTTGAGCTTCTCCAGCGTCTGTTCCACCAGCATCGTCTCTTCTCCTCGTTGGGGTTGTTGGGTGTTGCCGCGCCGGAGCGCGCCCGAAGGGCGCGCGCAGGCGTACTCCGAGGCACCGGGCCGCGAAGGCTGGCACCGCGGAGCTCTGTCCGCGCACCGTGGCCGGGCGCGGGAAGTGTCAGTGGTAGTAGTCGGCGCCGCGCACGTTCTCGTGCGCGGGCAGCGGGCCTTTGTCCTCGGGTGCCGACTCCATCTCCTCGAGGTGGTGCTGGAGGATGGCGGCCACGGACTTGTAACTGTAGGCGCGGTGGCGCACGGCCCTGGCGCACGCCTTCTCCACGCGTTGTGGCCCGTGGCGCTCAGCCAGACGGATGACGCCCAGGGCCGAGCGGAAGCCCTGCTCGGGGTGGGGCCGGCGCTTCATCAGCTCCTCCACCAGCGCCGCCGTGCTGGGGCCCAGCGTGGAGGCCCACGAGAGAATCCGGCTCGGCGTCCACTCCGCATGTGCGCGGTGACTCTTGGGCATGTGTTCGGCCAGCGTGGTGAAGCCTCCGCGCTGCTGGCTGCGCACGTGGCTGGCCACGCGCCGGCCGCCCAGCAACACCTCCACGCACGAGGGCGTGTAGCGCACCTCCACCTGCTGCCCCACCAGCCCGTACGGCACGCTGTAGCAGTGCCCCTCCAGCTCCACGTGGTAGTCCACGTTGACGCGCGCCTTCTTCCAGTGCGCCAGCTCGTAGGGCTTGTCCGGCAGCGGTTTGAGGGCCGCCCTCTCCACCTCCTCGAAGAGTTGCCGGCGGCTCTTGCCCAGCTTACGCATGGGCCTCGTGTTCAACTTCTCCAGCAGCTCCGCCACCGCCTCGCGCACCTCACCCAGCGAGGCGAAGCGCCGGTTGCGCAGCGCCGCCAGAATCCACCTCTCGGCCAGCAGCACCCCGTTCTCCGCCTTCGCCTTGTCCCGCGGCTTGCGCGGCCTCGCCGGCACCACCGCGAAGCCGTAGTGCCGCGCCATGTCCGCGTAGCTGGGGTTGATGTCCGGCTCGTACCGGTTGGCTCGCGTCACTGCCGCCTTCAGGTTGTCGGGCACCGCCATCTCCGGCACCCCTCCGAAGTACGCGAACGCCCTCTGGTTGCACCCCACCCACGTGCCCACGTCCTCGCTGAAGACGGGCTCCACGTACGTGTAGTTGCTCGCCCCCAGCACCGCCACGTACAGCTTCGCCACCCGCACCTCGCCGCTCACCGCGTCGTGGACTTGCAGCCCATCGCCGCTGAAGTCCATGAAGCACTTTTCCCCGGCCCGGTGCTCCTGGCGCATGGTGACGCTCACGCTCTTGGCCCATCGCGCGTAGCGCTCGCAGAACTGGCTGTACTGGTAGCCCTCCGGGTGCTCCTCCCGGTACTCCTGCCACAACAGTAACTTGGTGACGCCCTTGCGCCTGAGTTCCGCGTGCACATGCGCCCAGTCCGGCTCGGGCCGGCTCGCCACCACCTTGCCCTCATCCGCGAACAGCAGCGCCGTGAGGGCGGTGTCGTTGTCCAGTTCCGGCGGCAGCGGCCAGCTCGTCAGCTTCGCCGCCTGCGCCCGGTACAGGTAGCGGTTGACCGTGCCCACGCCGATTCCCAGGCTCCGGGCAATCTCCCGCACCGACAGCTTCAGCTCCAACCTCTGCCTCAACAACTCTCTCAGCTTGCGCATGGACAGCCTCTCTGCCGCCATCAACACCTCCTTGAGGGGAGGTCAGAGGCGGCGGCTCGTCCAGCACCGTCAACGCTCCACTGGGTTTCCCATCCTGCCACCTACTTCCAGAGTGCGTTCCACTTGCCCCGGAATCGGTGTTCCACATGGCCGGAATGGGCGTTCCACATGCTCCGGAATCAGTGTTCCACTTGCCCCGGAATCGGTGTTCCACATGGTCCGGTGCACGCAAGAGGTTACTTCTTCCGACGTGTGACACGCATTCGCAGCTGCTTTGGGATCAACGAGACATGCGCTGGCGCGGGCTCAATCGGCCCCTCCCGCACGCACCGCGCCTCCCAGCGCGAAGCGATCGTCGCCAGGGTCAGCATGACCTCGGTCACCCCGAGCATCTCCCCGATGCAGCGGCGAACCCCTCCGCCGAAGGGGACGAAGCTGTTCATCGACAGGCGGTTGGCGCGCTCGGGGAGCCACCGGTCGGGCTCAAAGCGGTCCGGCTGCTTGAAGGACCTGGGACTGCGGTGGAGCAGATAGGGGCTGTACGCAATCCCAGTTCCCCGCGGGAGCGGGTAGGGGCCGAGGACGGTGTCACGCATTGTCACCCGGGTGAAGAGCCAGCCCGGTGGATAGAGGCGCAGCGCCTCCATGACGATTCGACGTATTTCCTTCAGCTCGGGGAGGTCGTCCCATTGCGCCGCTCACCCACCGAGGACACTGTCCAACTCGGCCTGGAGCCGTTGGGTGACGTCCGGATGGTGGCCCAGCAGGTACAGACACCAGCACAGGGTCGCGGCCGACGTCTCGATTCCCGCCAGCAGGAGCGTCGTGACTTGATTGTGGACCTCCTGGGGGGACAGTCCCGCGCCGCCGCCCTCGTCCTTTTCCCTCAAGAGGATGGACAGCACGTCCTCCCGTTCCACGCCGGATGAGATGTATTCCGAGATGATCTTCCGGATCTCCTCATGCAGGACCTCGAGCGCCCGCTTGTAGCGGAGGTTGCCAGGAGTAGGCAGCCGCTCGAAGAGCGTGCCCGGCCCCACCGTCCGCACGAAAAGGCCGTTGAGGTAGATGGACAAGGCCTCGGCGATTCTCTCGATGGAGGCGTCGGCCATTTCAGCCGAGAACATGGAGCGTGCCGCGATGCGGGAAGCGATGTGATAGGCGGCAGCCTTCATGTCGACCACGGCGCCATCCTCCCAGTCGCGGAGTGCCCCTTCGGCGACCTCGGCCATGACGGACGAGTAGTCTTTGATCGAGCTTTTCTTGAAGGCGGGCTGAACCAATCGCCGCTGGCGCTTGTGCGGCTCCGACTGGCTCGTGAGCAGCCCATTTCCCGTCAGCTCGCTCAGTTTCTCGTAAAGGGAGCCACCCTTATCAAAGGTGGCGCTGTCATGCAGGACCTGACGTGTGAGCTCGGGGTCGGTGATGACAACCATAGGCAGCTGCCCGATGTAGACACGGACGAGACTTCCAACCTTCTCTAACGAGAGAAGGAACTCGCGCGGTCTGGTGAGCAGGGGCCAGGAGTGTCCGAGCAGCGGCCAACGTGCGGGGGCGGTCGGGACATGCGCCGAGGCAGCTGGCGATGTCTCTCCATCCAGGAGGTGCATACCGAGTCATCTCCCATTCTTATTCTTGGATTGCAATGCCAGACTTGATGAATGACGGGCCGGTGAGTGTCTGCTCCCTCTTTCGGGTGATTCCCACCAACGCCTGAAGCTTTACCCTGAGCGCGTGATCAGGACATCAGAGGATTCCTTGAAAAAACCTCTCCACCCCCTGCGCAGGGTGATGGCGCTGACGGTCGTGGCGCTGCTGGCGGCATGTGGAGACCGTGGCGACGAGGGTGCAGCGAAGGCGAACCCCGAAGCTGCGGTGCTCGGAAGCAACCCCCACCTGGCTGCCATGAGCACGGACAATGTCGGCCCCGCGCTGCCCGCCGGCCGCTATGTGCTCGTGAGTGCGCTGAGTGGCAAGTGTGTGGAGGCAATCCCCGGCAATACCGACGGAGGGAGGATTCAGCAGTCCACCTGCGTCGACGGCCCGAGTCAGACCTTCGAGGTGATCCGAGAAGCCGACGGAGGTTACAAGTTCGTCAACGTGGGCACCGGTCGCGTGATCGACCTGACTGGTGGCTCGACCGCGGACGGCGCCGTCATCCAACAGTGGAGCCATAACAGCTCCAGCGCCCAACGCTTCCTGCTGCGACGAGAACAGGGCAATCTCCACAGCCTGGTCAACGTGGGTAGCCACAAATGTGTGGCCATTGAGGGTGGCAGCAGCGCCGAGGGGGCGGGCCTGCGGCAGGCCAGTTGCGACAGCCAGGCGCCGCAGCACTTTCTGCTCTATCCCCGAAGCGGCGACAGCCGGGGCTCACTGGCCGTGGGCCAGTACCGGCTGCGTTCGGTGAGCTCCAACCTGTGCTTGGAGATTGCCGGCGCCAGCACGGCCGATGGAACCCAGGTCCAGCAAGCCCATTGCGACAACGTGGCGCATCAGCACTTCGAGGTGCTGCCCTCGGTGGAGGGCACCTACCAGCTGCGTGGCGTTCACAGTGACAAGCCGCTGGACGTGCGCGGGAACACCCCGATCAATGGCGAGCCATTCCAGCAGTGGAGCGACAACGGTGGGCCCAACCAACGCTTCAGGGTGAGCCCGGAGGGGGAGGCCTACCTGCTCAAGGCTTCGCACAGCGGCAAGTGCATGGACGTGAAGGACATGAGCCAGGCCGCGGGCGGGCAGATCATCCAGTGGGATTGCAGCGGTCAGTCCAACCAGCAGTGGCGGCTGGAGGCCGTGACGCAACCGGCGCCCACCGGCTCCACCCCTCTCCTCAAGCTTCCACTTGAGGTGCTGAGCGATGGTTCCCCTTTGATCCCTGCGATCTCCGAGGCCCGCCTCCACGTTGACGCCAGCAAGCTCGGCAATGTGAGCCAGCTGTGGTGGGTGTGCCACCGCTGCGCCTTCTTTGGCGCCCCCGAGTTCGAAGCGACGAGCCCGCCGCCCACCCAGGTGAAGGCCAGCGTGCGCGTGCTCGGAGGCATCAGCCCGGACCAGGCCGACGGCATTCCCTGGATCGACATCACGGACGCCACCGTGAAACTGGCCGATGTGGAACGTGTCCAGGGCGGTCTGCCCCGAGGCGGGTTCTACACCACACGCATGAGCCTCGTGCTCGATGCCGCCACCAGGGCGAGGCTCGTGGCCGCGCCTGGCGGCAACCTCATCCAGTTCCGCTTCAATGGGACCGATGGCGAGTCCAATGGCTATCGCGTCCTCAACCTCCAGCTGCAAGACGCCCAGGGCGCCAGCCTGGCCAGCAACCCCGTGCGGCTGGCCGACATCCAGGTCGAGAAGGTGGCCGGCCAGACCTGGAGCGCCGATGTCTCGGCGGGCGAAGCGCTCTGGTATGGCCAGGGCACGCTCCTCAAAAGCAGTATCGTCAGACGCAGCATCAAGGCCGCCTGCGCCTCCTGCCACGCAACTGATGGGCGAGATCTGCAGTACTTCAACTACTCCAACAACGCCATCGTGCAGCGCTCGCGCTTCCATGGCCTGAGCGATGCACAAGGCAGACAGATCGCCGCCTATCTTCGCTACAGCCAGCGGAACGTGCCCCATGTGCCCCAGGCCGCGCCGTGGAACCCGCCGTACCAGCCCGGCCCGGGGCTGGACGGAAAACCCATCATCGAATGGGCCGCCGGAGCTGGTCTGAGCGCCGTGCTCGAGACCCCCACCCAGGCCCTTCAGGCTCTCTTCGGCAAGCCGCTGAGCTCTCAGCCACTCGCGCTGAGCCAGGCAGATGTCGATGCCGTGATGAACGCCAACGCCACCCTGAACGCGCGGGAAGTGGCCATGCCGCTGCAGTACCCCGACTGGAACGCCTGGCTGCCTACGATCCATCCGCTCGACGTGTGGCCCGCGGGCGCCAGCAGCGCCGGTTCCTTCGAGAACGGAGCCCAGTGGGCGCAAAGCAGCCGCACCCATCCCAAAGCCAGTGCGGACCAGATCGAGGCATGGCTCGAGGCTCACAAGAATCCCAATGGGCAGTATGGGGACTGGAGCCACCTCACCCCGAGCGAGCGCAACCAGATCCAGGGCTACTTCAGCGCCTTTGGCTGGGAGGCCTACCGCTTCCTGGGTGGAGGCCGCGGCAATCACATCGCCAGCTCCGGCGAGTACGGCGCGCAGGTTGGAGCCCGCCTCCTGGCCGCGCGTGCCGCCAGCTCCACGACGGGCAGTGAGCCGGCGTCCTTCACCACCAACGCCTTCATTGAGCGCGCCGTCATGAGCCTGCTCCACTGGAACGTCATCAAGCAATGGGAGTGGGCCCATACCTATGGGCTCGAAGGCAACCAGCAGTGGTTCATTGGCGACTTCAACGCCGCCACCCAGACCTGGAGAGGCCGGGGTGAAGTGCGAGGCTGGCCCTTCAACACAGTGAGCGTGTTCTTCTTGGCTCCGCACATGCTCTACCAGGCTGACGAGACCTCTTCGGGGAAGGTCACGCGGGAGTGGTACCTGGCCTGGGAGCGCTCCAACATCGTGGGCTCGTACTACCGGACCAATGCCTGGTACCAGCTGCAGGTCTCCATCAACCCGGGGGCTCAAGGCGATTGGGTGAACTTCTCGGTGGATTGGCCCTACCTGACCGGCTTCGACGAGCTCCTGTCGGAGACCGTGGGCACCTCGACACCCGCTCACGCAAACGCGGCCTTCTTGAGCGACCTCCGGCTGCTGCAGGCCCGCATCAAGTCGGCCCAGTACGTCAACAACGACATCCCGCTCTACGTGCCAACCCAGACCGGCAGCCTCATAGACAACCGCGGACGCTTCGGTCGGGCGCAGACCCTGAAACACCTGACCCCTACCAATTTCATGGACCAGGCGACGACCCAAGGCACCCGCAAGACGCCCTTCAGCAAGCTGGATCAACTCCAATCGGGCCTGTACCTGAAGGTGCTCAACGGGGCGATGAACCAATTCAATGCCCTGTACACGGACACCGACCCCGCGAAATGGCGGCGTTGCGATCCGGCCAACACGGAGCTGGGAGAGAGCGAGCCGTATGCCGGGTTCGCCTTCTGTGTGGATCAAACCCGAAAGCCCCTGGCACAGCCTGCACCGGGCAACTTCGTGATGAACGCGGTGAACGGAAGGGTCACGGTTGAGCAGTCGCAACAGTATGG
Organism: Archangium minus; assembly: GCF_044360475.1. NCBI lineage: Bacteria > Pseudomonadati > Myxococcota > Myxococcia > Myxococcales > Archangiaceae > Archangium > Archangium minus. The sequence continues at coordinate 8,399,069 of NZ_CP043494.1, read as the reverse complement.
AATCTGGAAGGCCACGCAGCTGGGGGCCGATGCGCAGCGCATCCAGAAGTGGCGCGAGTGGACCTCGCGTCTCTGGCCTTGAACCGGGCTCAGCCCAAGGAGAACACGATGAGCACCTTCACCACCGCCGACGGATGCAACCTGGACTACCACCTCGCGGGCTCGAGCTCGAGCGAGCGCACCTTGGTGCTGCTGCACGGCTGGTCGCAGTCGCGCGCGATGTTCGATCGAGTGATCCCCATGCTCGCCAGGCACTACCGTGTCGTCAGCTACGACCAGCGTGGCCACGGGGAATCCGGCCACCCCACGCACGGCGCCCGCATCGCCCGGCTCGCGCGTGACCTTGACGAGCTCCTGACGCACCTCCACATCGAGCGGGCGGACTTCCTGGGCCACTCCATGGGGGCGTCGGTGCTGTGGAGCTACCTCGACCTGTTCGGCTCCGCGAAGGTGAGCTCGCTCATCATCGTCGACCAGCCCAGCGCCTGCACGGTCCTGCCCTGGCTTGATCAGACTGAAGCGGCCAAGGCAGGTGCCATCTTGGACTTCCCCGGCGCCGAGGTCTTCTGCAAGGGCTTCATCGGTCCCGACGCGGCGAGCGTGCGGCGCAATTTCCTCGTCTCCATGCTCACCAAGCAGATCTCCGGCGAGGACTTGGAGTGGCTCTACCAGGAGAACCTCAAGCTCGATGGCGGCTTTGGCTCACGGCTGCTGCTGGACCACCTCATGCAGGACTGGCGCGACGTGCTGCCACGCATCGACGTGCCGACGCTGGTGCTCGCCGGCGAGGTCAGCCACGTCAATCCGGCATCGCAGAGGTGGAGCGCCGAGCAAATCCCCGGAGCCCAGCTGCGCATCTTCACCGCCGAGGAGGGGGGCGCGCACTTCGCGTTCTTCGAGCGGCCGGAGCCTTTCGCGGTCGCATTGCGCTCCTTCCTCGACGCCCAGCCGGCGCCGCGTCATCGTCTGGCACCCTCCCAGGCGTCACGAACTCCCCCCCGTGGGGCGCTGCGGTAGGGACCAGGAGAACCTCGTTGGTTCGCGGGTACCCTGACTCTAGTGGCAATCGTGCCTGAGCCGTCGGCGCCACTATTTTAGAATGACGACCGCTTCGACCTCGAACAGCATAGGGTCAATTGCAAGCTTGGGGACGGGAATCAGAGTCTGCGCCGGCAGTGCCTTGCCGAACATTTCCTTGACGTTCTTGGTCAACACCTCGAGCTTGGACATGTCGTGATCGACCACGAAGACCGTGAGCTTGGCGACCTGATCCGGCCTGGCACCGAGAGCATCGAGAGCGGTGCGCAAATTTGCGTAGGCCTGCTTGACCTGGACGGCGAAGTCAGCCGACAGGGCTCCCGTGCTGTCTTGGCCGCCTTGTCCGGAGATGTAGGCTATCCGGGCGTCGCGGGGCACGATCACCGCTGTGCTGTAACCATTCGGCGTCGGGTCGTAGAGGTTTTGGGGATTGACGATGGTCAGCTTGAGCTCGTTCTCGTGAGCTGTCGTCGCAGTGGGAACGCCCATGGTCATGATGATTAGCCTTCCGATAAGCACGCGCTTGATTGCGCGTGACATGATTTTCTCTTGGCTCTGAGGACCGCGAGCGACGTACCTCGCGGCCTACAGGATTGAACTTCAACTCGCCCAGGTGATTGACTCGTACGGCGTACGACTGATAGCACCGTACACCGTACGAGTCAATCGATCAGGATCGACATTCAGCGCATTGCCGGCCTAGATCGACCTTCTGACCAGCGAGGAAGACAGATGGCAGCCAAACGGAGCGGGGCTCGGGGCAAACGGTCTGAACGGATAAGTGAGTCACTCCAGCCCACGCAGGAGCCGCGCAGTGAACCGCCTCTCTCTCTGGAACGTATCGTGGCGACTGCGGTAGAACTGCTGGACGCCCAAGGCGTCGAAGGATTGACGATGCGTCGGCTGGCCGAACGCCTCGGCTCGAGCGCGATGAGCCTATATTGGCACGTCGACAACAAAGAGGAGGTCTTTGATTTGGCGCTCGACTCGGTGCTCGAATATCCCGGACCGCCGCAAATCGCTGAGTCTCGAGACTGGCGTGGGGCTGTCGTTCATATGCTCGAAGACTGGCGCGCCAGCATGCTGCGCCATCCATGGTCGGCATCGCTGTTGCCGCGCCGGGCGCTCGGCCCGAACATCCTCAGTCGCCTGGAACTGCTGAGCAAGACTTTGTCCAAGGCCGGTGTGGCGGACGCAGATCTGAACGTCGCGATATGGTCGCTCTGGAACTATGTGATGGGCGCCACCATCACCCGGGGGAGCGTCGACCTCTCGGACGACGACAGGGTCGCCGCGCAGCAGCGCCTTACACGTCTCAGCGAACGCTATCCGACAATCGAACGCTCTCGTCTGCTGTTGGATGACGACTGGGACGGCACTTTCAGGAAAGGCCTTGACTTCCTGCTCGATGGTCTCGCTCGAGACAAATGAACATTCGTCAATTCCTGGACGTTGACCAGAGCGTAACAATCGTCACGACATCACGCAGCGCTGCAGCTCCGCCTTCGCCCGGTGCAGCAGCACGGCCACGTGGCTCGGCGTGAGGGAGAGCTCGCGCGCCACTTCCTGGATGGCATCGAGTGCATCCTCGGCCGAGAGTCCCTCGTGGCGCGCGATGCGCGTCAGGGCCTGTGCGTGCCCCCGTGCGAGGTCGGAGACCCAGCCGAGAAAGGGGAGGGGTTCCGCGGAGGGTTTGCTCATGGGTCCTCTCCGTCAGAGACGGGACTGTCCGGAGAGGAGATGCGCCAGCCCGTGGCGCGTTGCACGGTGAGGCTCCGTCATCCCCTCGGACATTAGAGGGGGGAGCCGGGCCGCGCTCGCTGCTCGAGCGCGACACGCGCGGAGTGCGTCATGGTGACGAGTGCCGCCCCCAGCATGATGGCATCCTTGATGACGAGGCGGCCCCGGGCACTCAGGTAGGGGAAGCCGAAGTGCGCGTCGCCGAGGTTCGGCACCCACGACTCGGGCGTCGTCACCAGGAAGGACAGGGTGACGAGTGACATCCCCACACACCGCCATCCCGAACCGCTCGGCCCCGCCGCCAGCCGCAAGACCCGCTCGAATTCCTTCTTCATGGTGTACTCCTCCCAGGTCGCGGGTGGGCACATAAGTGCCATCGCCCGCGGGTTCGGGGGAATAGGTCGCGACCGGGGCGGACATTACAGGGCCGCCGCCAGGAACTTCGGAGAGAAATCGACGGAATCGAGGCAGACTGGAGCCCCCCCATCTCTTCTTGGAGGAAAACCACCATGCGAATCTCGTTACTGGTGCTGCTCCTGGTGTCCAGCACCAGCCTTGCCGCGGTAAAGAACGTCTCCACCGTCACGGAGTTGCAGTCAGCACTCGCCTCCGCCAAGGCCGGCGACGAGATCGTCCTTGCGGACGGCACGTACGCCATCAACACGAACCTGAACTGCGCGGCGGATGGCACCGCATCCCAGTCCATCATCGTGAGGGCCGCGAACCGACACGCGGCCCTCATCCGGTTCAACGCAACCGAGGGCTTCAAGGTGTCAGGCCGGTACTGGGTCTTCGATGGCCTGACCATCGAGGGGGTTTGCGCCCAGGATGCGAATTGCGAGCACGCGTTCCACGTCACGGGCCACGCGGAGAACTTCGTCCTGCGCAACAGTCGCGTCCGCGATTTCAACGCCCAGCTCAAGGTGAATGCGACGAAGAACTCCAGCGGCGTCTACGAAATCCCTCACCGGGGGCTCATCGAGAACAATGAGGTCTACGACACGCGCACCCGGAACACGACGACGCCTGTCACCAAGCTCAACATCGACACCGGTGACGACTGGGTCGTCCGCGACAACTACATCCACGACTTCTCCAAGGCCAACAACGGCATCTCCTACGGCGCGTTCATGAAGAGCGGTGGCAAGCGCGGCGTCTTCGAGCGCAATCGCGTCATCTGCACCAAGGATGCCCCCGCCGGAAACACGCGCATCGGCCTGTCCTTCGGGGGTGGAGGCACGGGCAACGCCTACTGCGCGCCGGCCTTCGACGCGAGCGTTCCCTGCAACCCCGAGCACTCGGATGGAATCCTGCGCAACAACGTCATCATCAACTGCTCGGACGTGGGCATCTACCTGAACAAGGCCGCCAACACGAAGGTGCTGTTCAACACGCTCATCGCGACCACCGGCGTGGACTTCCGCTACGCTTCCTCCACCGGAGAGGCGCACGGCAACGTGCTGTCATCCGTCATCCGCACCCGAGATGGCGCCGCCTTCACCGCCGGCACGAACCTGATGAACGTGACCTCGGCCAACTGGGATGCCTGGTACGAGGCGCCGATGGCCGGAGACCTGCGCATCCAGGGCAACGTCTCCCATCTCATTGGCGGTGCCGCCGCGCGCCCCACGGTGAAGGACGATCATTGCGCCCGTCCACGGCCGTCGTCGGGGGCCTACACGCTCGGCGCGCTGGAGCATTCGCTGGGCGACTGCGGTACCGGCACCCCCTCGGACGGCGGAACGCCAGCGGATGGAGGCTCCGATGCGGGCACGGGCGGTGGGTCGAACACCGGGGATGAGGAGCCTCAGGGCGACAACGGCGGCTGCAGTACCAGCCCCGGCCTCGCCGCCATCTTCCTCTCCCTGCTCGTGCCGGTGGTGTTGCGCCGCCGTCCGCGCCGGCCCGGTCAGGACGCATAGCCGCCCAGGAGTCTCGAACCACTCGGGCGGAACGTCGCCGGAGGCTCCCGCCGAGGGGCCACCGCACGGCCGGGCGCTGAGCGTCAACCGCTCGCGCCCGGCACGCGCGCGAGCGGTTCCTTCGCGGTGGCAGCACCGGGAGTCGAATTCCTCACCCGGCCTCGGTCTTCACTCTCTCCACCGTGCTCTCGATGAGCCTGCGAATCTCCTCGAGGCGCTCCTTCGTGGATGCCTCGTAGCGGAGCACGAGGATGGGCTGCGTGTTGGAGGCACGGATGAGGCCCCAGCCGTCCGGGAAGGTCACGCGCACGCCGTCCACGTCCACGAGCTTCAGGCCCTGCTTCCTCAAGAGCTCGGTGGCGCGCTTGACCACCTTGAACTTCTTCTCTTCGGGGATGTCCACCCTCAGCTCCGGCGACACGTGCGTCTCCGGCACGTCCGAGAGCAACCCGGACAGTCGCTCTGTCTCGTGTGTGAGGATCTCCAAGAGCCGTGCGGACGAGTACACCGCGTCATCGAACCCGTAGTAGCGGTTCTTGAAGAAGATGTGGCCACTCATCTCCCCGGCCAGCTCCGCGTGCTCCTCCTTCATCTTCGCCTTGATGAGCGAGTGACCCGCCTTCCACATGATGGGCCTGCCACCGTGCTTCGCGATGTCGTCGTACAGCGTGTAGGAGCACTTCACCTCGCCGATGATGGCCGCGCCCGGACTCTCCTTCAGCACGTACCGCGAGAAGAGGATCATCAACTGGTCGCCCCAGAGGATGTTCCCCTGGTCGTTGATGACGCCGATGCGGTCCGCGTCACCATCGTAGGCAATGCCGACCTCGGCCTTCTCCCTCCTCACCGCGGCGATGAGCGCCTCCAGGTTCTCTGGCACCGACGGATCCGGGTGGTGGTTGGGGAAGCGCGCGTCCATCTCGCAGAACAACGGCACCACGTCGAAGCCCATGGACTCGAAGAGCGGTACCGCGACGTGGCCACCGGTGCCGTTGCCCGCGTCCACCACGATGCGCATGCGCTTGCGCCCCACCTTCACCGTCTGCCGGATGAAGTGCGCGTACGGCGTGATGATGTCGAACCCACTGACCTTGCCCCTGCCGGTCTCGAAGTCCTTCTTCTCGATGAGCCGGCGGAGCTCCTGGAGCTCCGGGCCGTGAAAGGTCGCCTTGCCCGCCCCAATCTTGAAGCCGTTGTACTCGGGTGGGTTGTGGCTGCCGGTGATCATCGCGAGCCCCTCCACCGGGAGCGTGTTCGCCGCGAAGTAGGTGAGGGGGGTGGGCACGACACCGAGGTCCATCACGTCGATGCCGGTGGAGGTGAGGCCCCTGACCATCGCCTCGCGGAAGCGCGTGGAGGACTCGCGGCAGTCACGGCCCAGCACCACCGTGCGGCCACCCTTGCGCTTCACCACCGTGCCGAGGCCCCTGCCCAGCAGCTCGACTCCGTCGACGGTGAGGTCCTCGTCGACGAGGCCGCGGATGTCGTACTCGCGGAAGATGTGTGGGTTCATCTGGTTTCACTTCCGAGGCCAAGAAGGGCCTTCGTGGCCGACTTTCCAGCCATGAGCTGGCGGCCCGTGGTGCTTTCGCCGCTCGTTCCCCATCCCGAGGGCTCAAGGGTGGCTTCGGGCTTCTGTCCCGCGTAGAGCGCCTCGAGGCGCGCGACGTGCACCTCCCACCGGAAGCGCTGCTCGACGAGCGCCCGGCCGTTCGCGCCCAGCCATCGCCGCAGGCCAGCGTCCAACAGCAGCCGATCCACGGCGAAGGCGAACTCCTCCGGTGTATTGCCGATGAGGAGCTCCCGTTCCTGGCAGCCCTGGACACCCTGGTTGGCTACCGCCGTCGAGACCACCGGCGTCCCGGTGGCCATGGCTTCCAGGACCTTGTTCTGGATTCCGGAGCCGGACTGCATGGGGCAGATCGCCACCGTGGCCTTCCCGAGGCGCTCCTCCATCTTCGGGACCCGCCCCAGCACCTGGATGTTGCTACCGGGCCCGGCGAGCGCGCGGATGCTCGCCGGGGGATCCGCCCCGACGATCTCAAGCTGGAGCCGTGGCCACCTGGGCCGGAGCAAAGGCCAGACCTGGCGCACGAACCAGCTCACCGCCTCCTGATTGGGCGGATAGGCCATGTTCCCCGTGAAGATGAGCGTCGCCGGGTTCCGGCCCTCGAGGCCGCGGAACTGGAACTTCTCGAGGTCCACGCCATTGGGGTTCACCTGGATGTGCGGGCCTCCGAGGAGCTGCTGATCGATGGGCGAGGAGATGACCAACGAAGGGAACCGCTGGACGACGGCCCGCTCATAGTCGCGCACCCGCCGGTACTCCAGGTCGTACGCGAGGCGCATCGGGCCTCGCGCCTCGTTCCTCCGGGACAGCAGGTTCAGGCTCATCGAGTCGATCAAATCCACCACGATCACCTGCTTCCCCACGAGATTCCAGACATAGGGGAGCATGCGGATGAGAGAGACGTGGAGGGCATCGAACCGCCCCCTGGCCAGCACCGTGGACAAGGTCCTCTCGAAGCGGGAAGAGCGGTGGTACTCCACCTGCAGCGGCCGTGGCGTGAACAGGCCCGTGGCGAGGTTCAACGCTGCTCTCCAGCGCGGCAGCGGGACGACGTGGACTTGTTCGCACAACTTGGAGAGCGGCTCGAGTTGCTCGGGATTCAAAGGCGAATCGTTCAGGCTGACGAGCGTGATCTGGTGCCGCCGGCTCAGTCCCTCGAGCTGGTGGTAGACACGCAGGGAGTCCCCCTTGAGGAGCGGGTACGGAAAGCGTGGAGTGATCAGACAGATTCGCACAGCAATGCTCCCTCAGTGAAACAGCACCCACATGCCGAGCCGGATCGGCACTTCGGTTTCGACGCTTCCCAGGACGACCCGGCAGTTGCGTACCTCGCCGTAGCCGGGCGAGTACCGGGCCGGCGCGGTGTCGGGCCGGAGTGGATGGGAGAAGAGGACGACAGCTCGGAGCGCCCCCTCTGGCCCGAGCTCGGCGGCCACTGGACCGATGGAGTCCGGCGGTACTCCGACGTGGGCCGCGCGTTGCCGTTCCTCCGGTGTGACGGGCCGGAGTCGGACCTGCTCGTCCGGCAGGTGCAGCCGGAGGACCAGGTCGTGGCGTCCCTTGCCCTCGAGCGCGTCCATCACGGACAGCACGCGCTCATCCTTGTGAAGGACGAATGTCCTCTCCACCTGGACCGGGGCGGGGAGCGCCGCGTAGCCGCGGTGCCTCGCCACCAGGCGCTCCGTCCGTGGACCCGGCTCGAACGAGCGGACCTCGCAGCCGCCGTGATCCGGCAGGCTGAACAGCCGGGTGGCCCGCAGGGGTGATTGCTCGTGCCCATCGACTTCGAGCGTGTTGTGCGCCGCCGTCGACCGGAAGGCGTTTCGCAGGGCGGGATCGCGCGTGTAGGTCGCGGTCCCTGGATCCACGATGACCGGATGGCCCGCCAGATGGAGCTCGAAGGACAGCCGGTCGTTGTGACTGTGGCCGCCCAGCCCGCGCTGCCCGACCGGCCCGGCGCTCACCGTGAGCACGGCTCCCGCCCCACGGAGCACGTGCAACCCGCTCCCCGGGGAGCTGAAGCTTCGGGGTTTTGCCCGTCCTCGCAGGCGGGAGAAGCATTGGTGGCCGTGCTCGCCGAGGAGCCAGGCCGCTTCATCCGGAAGCTCGGCGCCCTGTGCCTTGAGCTCGGCGTCCCCGAAGAGCACCGCACCCAGGAGGGGCAGGTAACCGTGCTCCAGGCTGGGCCGATCACACAGGGGGAAGACGCGCCCCGAATCGTTGTCTCCTATCTGCGGCGCCAGCCCCCGCTCCGAGCAGTAGTCGCGGCTCACCTCGAACATCCGCCGCAGGCGGTGCGCGAAACGTGTGCCGAGCGCCAGGCCACAGCCATGTGCCACCACATACGCCAGCGTGAACAGCTCGAGGGACAGCCGGTGGTAGGGTACCGAGCCCTCGAACGACACCCCGTCCGGGTGCACCTGGAGCTCCATCTGCCGCTGGAGCCCGTGCAGCGCACGTGTTACCTGGCTCCGGGCTCCGGGCAGGGCCGGGTAGAGTGCGCCGACCACGAGGAGCCCGACGTAGTCGGAGATCAGGTGGTTGTTGGGGACGAGCCAGTGGTCCTCCAAATGGTGCTCGACGAAGTGGGCATGCTGCTCGAGGGCTCCCAGGGCTCGCCTGAGGAAGGCCGGCTCGCGGACCGCCGAGGCGTCCGCGAACATGTAGAGGGCCTGGGCGAGGTTGGCCGCTCGCAGGGCTACCTCCATCGTGCAGGCCCACTGGATGCCGCGGCCGGCCGGGTTCGAGTCGAGGAAGTCGGACACCTGGGCGACGAATTGCGCGGCGTAGCGCTCCCGCCGGGCCGTCTCCTCTTCCACCCAGTACCCCTGGCCGAGCGCGAGGAGTTGGTCCAGCCGTCCCAGGGCCCATGGGTACTTCGGGTCCATGCCCTCGCGAATGACCTGGAGCCGGGAGATGGGCTGCAGAGGGTAGCGCTCCCCACTCAGTGGATCCCACGACCAGTCAATGGCGCCCGACTCTCCGAACCGCACCTCCGTCCCGAACACGTTGAAGGTGCGCCCCGCAGCGGCCTCGGCGCGCTCGAGCGCTCTGCGGCAGGCTCCGGGAAGGGCCCGCAGGGCCTCGAGCGTGCCTTCGCGCTGACGGATGTTGCACCAGCAGGAAGACACGGCGGACACAGCCGCGTGCACCTGCTCGTCGCTCCAGGCCGCGAGGGTGGGGTGGATGCGCGGCTCGACGCCGCTGTCCTCCGGCCCCAGCACGTTTCGAATGGCCCGGAAGACCCTCCGTCCGGCGATGCGCGTCAACTCGCTCCCCGGCGAGCGCCTCGCGACTTCCATGTAGTGGTTGAACATGAGTCCCCCCTTGCCTGCCCCTCACGTCAGTGGGGGGCCTGCCCCAACCGCAGCATCGTCTCTCCTACGTGCTGGCGGATCTCCTCGACGCGTGCGTGCCAGCTCTCGTGGAAGATCCGCTGGGCGCGCTCACGGCTCGGTCCGGCTCCCTCTTTCAAGCACGCGTCGACCTGGCGGACATACTCCTCGGGTTCCCTGGCCAGCTTGCACAGGCCCACCTTCTCCACCTCCGGCAGCGGGGTGGACACGCACGGCAGGCCCGCGGCGAGGTATTCACGCACCTTGAGCGGATTGGAGTTGAGCGTCAGCACGTTCCACTTGAAAGGCATCAGCGCCACGTCGAACGCCTTGCAGTAGCCAGGCAGCTCGGCGTACGGCTTGCGGCCCAGGAAGTGGATGTTCGGTATCGCCCGGAGCCGTGAGACGTCCACGTCCGGAGCAATCTTGCCGATGATGACGACGGACCCCTCGGGGTAAGCCCTGGCACACGCTTCGAAGACGTCGAGGTCCACCCAGTCCGCCACCAGCCCGAAGAAGCCGAGGATCGGCCTGGGCAGCTTCGCGATGTCCTGGGGGACGAGCGTGTCTGGCGCGCAGGCCTTCACGAAGTGCTCGAAGTCCACGCCATGCTGCACGAGCACGGTGTTCGGGTTCACCTTCGCCTTGCTGTCGCGCAGGAGCTCGGCGGAGGTGATGCACAGGTGCGCCTTGTGCAGCAGCTGCTTCTCCAGCTCGGCGATATGGCGGCCATTCGTGTCCGAGAAGGCCGAGAACTCATCCACGCAGTGGTAGACCACCAGCTCCTCGCCCAGCGTCCCCGAGACCGGAGCCGAGGCGGGCAGATAGGACCAGGAGATGACCCTCCGGAACCCGAGCGTGGCCATCGCCCGCTTGACCTGGAGCGAGAGCAGGGTGCGGTTGGTGGCGCGCGCCAGCCCCGAGCCGTACAGCGGAATCGCGAGCGGGGAGAGGACATGGAAGTTGGGTTCGAGCTGCTGGAGGCCCTGGGTGAACCTCGAGAGCTTCTTCCAGATGCGCCGGGCGTCGTGCGCATTGGCCCGGGGCGCGCGGTTGCCGATGCTGTTGACCCAGAGGATCCGGTTCTCGCGGGCAAGGAGCCGCATGATGTGCATCTTCGACAGCGGGTCCCCGTCCCAATCGGTCGAGAAGACGACGATGTCCCGCCCCCGCAGGGCCTTCTTCGCGAACTCCACCTCTTCGACACGCCTCATCCCCATCCTCCTCAAGCTCGAGGCAGACACTGGCTCTTGCTGGTCCGTTATCAGTGGAACGCAGGGTGCGCATCACCCGGCGGGAGAGAACCCTGACGCCGGGGTCGGTCTGCCGCCACTTGCAAGACAATGACGGCGCTCCGGCAGCCTGGCGCCGCGCTGGAGGTTGTCTGTGAGTGCATGTCGTTCGTCACTGGATGACGGTTCTCACTCCCCGCGGTAGAGGTGCGCTTCGCGGCCAGCCGTGCGCAACTCATCACAACGGGGGGGCCCGATCTCAAGAGGCGGGGGGCCTGATGATGAGACTACGTATCGCACTGCTGATGAACCTGGCTCCGCGGAAGCGTGGCTCGTTGGAGGATTGGATTATCGCTTTCTGCCGGGAGGCCGCGCGGCGCGGCCACCAGACCGATGTCTTTCTGCGCCAGCCCATGCTGGAGTCCTTCGCCGCGGACCTGAAGGCGAGCGGCGCGCGGGTGGAGAACCTGGCGGACTTCGAACAGGCCGGGCTGTGGGCCATGACCCGGCGCCTGGCCGGGTATGACATCATCCACCTCAACTTCATCTGGCCGCGCGGCCGCAGCGCGCTGGCGGCCTACGCGGCATGGCCGGCCCGGGTGCTGTTCACCGCCCACTCGGACTTCATCGAAGAGGACGAGGGCCTTCTCCTGCGCGGCTTCCATTGGGCGCTCAACCATGCCTTGACGCTCCTCCGGGTGCATAGCCTGGCCGGTGTCTCCGAGCACGTCCGTGTCAAGGAGGGCCGGCGCCTGGGGCTCCCTGCCCACCGCTCCCGCACCATCTTCAATGGTGTGGACACCCAGCGCTTTCTTCCTCGCACGCGGCCGGGCGGGCGGGTGGAGCTCATCACCATCGCCAACCTCGTGAAGAGCAAGGGCGTGCACCACCTGTTGCGGGCGCTCGGGCGGCTGCGCTCGCCGAGGGTGCGTCTGCGTGTCGTCGGAGATGGCCCGGAGCTGCAATCCCTGCGCGAGCTTACGGTGGAGCTCGGCATCCAACACCAGACGGAGTTCCTGGGGCTGCGCAACGACGTGCATGAGCTGCTCGGCGCGTCGGACATCTGCATCCAGCCCACGCTGCTGGAGGCGTTTGGCCTGACCATCGCGGAAGCCATGGCCTGCGGCTGCGCCGTGGTGGCCTCGCGGGTCGGCGGTGTCCCCGAGGTCATCCAGCATGACAAGACCGGTCTGCTGGTGGAGCCGGGGGACGAAGCCGGCCTCGCCGCGGCGCTGGACCGCCTGGTGCGTGAACCGGAGTTGCGGCGCCGGCTCGGTGCGTCGGCGCGGCAGCATGCCCGCGAGCACTTCAGGCTGTCCCATTCCGTGCGGCAGCACGTGGACTGGTGCGAGGAGGCGGCCGGGTTAGTCTCCCACACGCCGGGCCACCTCACCGCCGTCCCGGAGCTCGAGGTAGCGGCTCCCGAGCCGGGTGATTCTCCTCAAGCCGGTCCTCTTGTTCCCTGAGGTGGAGCCCGGATGCTTCACGCGAGGAAGCCGTCTGCCCAAGCTCCGCCCGCTGTACAGGGCACCTGTGAGCCTATGAGCGTGTGCGCGTGGCCTTTGTATTGCTCCCAGGCCACACCATGAAGACTCACATTCTCTGGACATGGGGTTTGGTGTTCATCTGTCTTACGGCATGTGGTGGCGGGGAAGGGCCGGGCGGCACTCCACCCGGCGTGGCGGATTCCTCCGGGGAATCACCGCCCTTCGAGGAAGCACCTCCCCTCCATCCGCCGCAGTCCATTCCGGACGGAGAGCCGCCACCCGGCCCGCCGGTGCAATCCGGACCGTTCCAACTGCCGCCGCTCCAGGTGGACCTGCCTTCTTATGACATCACCATTGCCCCGGAGCTCCTGGCGGAGTTCGACCGGCGCCCTGGCTTGGAGGCCCAGGCGGCCACCTTCACCTTCCAGGGCAAGAGCCAGCCAGTGGGGCTGCGCCTGCGCGGCTCGAGCGCCCGCTCCTTCCCGAAGCGCAGCTGGCGCATCGAGTTCCCCGAAGGCGTGAAGTTCGACGGCCGGCGCAAGCACAACCTGATCGCCGAGTACCAGGACAGCACCTTGATGGTGGAGAAGCTCGGCTACGATCTGCTGGAGGCGCTCGGCGTCCCGGCTCCGCGCGCGCGCTATGTCCGCTTGACCATCAACGGCGTGTACCAGGGGGTGTACCTGGACCTTGAGCGCGTCGATAAGGACTTCCTCGACCACCACAACTTCGACGACGACGACGCCAGCATCTACCGGTGTGGTGCCAGGGATTGCGAGCTGAAGCCCTGGCGCATGGACTACCAGACGGAATGGGACAAGAAGACGAACGAGGACGTGGGCCCGGAGGACATTCACGCGCTGGAGGACGCCATCTGCCACACCCCGGAGCCCAGCCTGGTGCGCACGCTGGAAGAGCGCATGGAGCTGGAGCGCTACCTGCGCTACCTCGTCACGGATGCGCTGATCAGCAACTACGTCATCCAGGACTCGCGCAGCTACTTCATCCACGACCGGGTGACGGGGCGCTGGAGCTACGTGCCTTGGGATGTGAACAACTCGGTGGCCACGTGGTGGCCCACGTACGGGCTGGAGATGGAGCCCATTGCCGATCACCCCATCTTCAACTTCAGCCTCGCCGATCCGTGGATCACCCGGCTGTATGAGCTGCGCAAGACCTTCACGCCGGGCCTGTTGCCCACCTTCTCCAACCTCAACACGCGCATCGCCTTCAACCCGGAGCTGCGCGAGCGCACCCTGCGGCTCATGGAGCGCGCGCTCGACGAGGTGTTCAACCCGGAGGTGCTCCACCCCCGGCTCGAGCAGATGCACGCCCTGCTGCTGCCCCACCTGAAGGAAGATCCCTACATCACCCGGCCGGACAAATACCGGCAGGACGGGCTGGCCCAGTTCCAGGCCGGGTTGCCGTACATGAAGCACTACATCACCCGGCGCCACGCCCACATCCGCCAGCAGATCGCCGCGTACCGCGCCCGCTCACTCGGCCTGGCCCTCTCGGCGTTCAATCCGCGCGAGGGCTGGGTGGAGCTGCATAACTACGGTCTGGCTCCCGTCTCCACCCACGGCATGGTCCTCACCAAGGATCTGCGGCGGGCCCTGGCGCCCAACGTCCCGGAGCGCACCCTGGCTCCTGGGGGGACGGTGCGCTTCACCGCGGCCGAGCTGGGCATCACCACGCCGCCTCCCGCGGCCACCGTCACCCCGGGAGGGCCGGTGGGCTTCCCCGCCCGAGGTGAGATCGGCCTCTTCAACGGGAAGTCCATCGTCGGGGTGATCGACCTGCTCTACTACGGAGAGCTGCCAGCGGGCCGCTTCTACGCGCGCAACGCGCAGGAGCCGGCCCGCTGGGAAATCCGCTGAGCGGATGCTCCGTGAGGCTCCCTACTCGTGGCGGCGGCGCCGGCTGAGCACCCAGGCCAGCGGGGCCGCCAACACGAGCCATGCTCCCGCGCCCGTGGCCGAGCAGCCCGCCTGGGGCGAGGGCTCCAACCCCAGGTCCGGCACGGCCTCGGAGGGGGAACCTGGCGTGGCGCCGGACGGTGGAGGCGTCTGCGTCCCGGGCTCCGTCCCAGACGTGGGCTCACCGGCGGTGGCCTCGGCGGTGACCGTCAGGCTGTGGGTGAGCACCTGGTTGCCGTCGGTGGCGGTGAGGGTGACGGTATAGGAGCCGGGCTCGGCGTAGACGTGGGAGACAGTCTCGCCCTCGGCGGTCTGCCCGTCCCCGAAGTCCCACTGGAGGGTGGCCCCCTCCTGGGAGGTCTGGGCGGTCAGCAGCACCTCGAGCGGGCTGGAACCCCGGCTGTGCTCGGCGCTGAGCACTGGCTGCTCCGGGCGCGGAGGGAGCGTCTTGGTGATCTGGAAGGTGTCGAGCACCGCACCTGTCTGGGTCACCATCTGCCCCGTCAGGGTTCCATCCTCGATGATGACATCAAGGTAGCCCGCCGAGCGGTTGCTGCGCATGGCGCTCCAGCTCGGCTGTGCCGGGACAAAGGCCTTGGCGTGGGAGCCCGTGCCCACGACGAGGTAGGTGATGCCGCCGGCGGTCGCGGTGTTGCCCTTCATGGGGTGGGTGCGCTCGTAGGTGTGGTCATGCCCGGTGAGCACCATGTCCACGCCATACTGCTCGAACACGGGCGCGTACATCTCGCGGAGCTTCACCTCGGAGCCGTGCTCCGCCGCGCTGGAGTAGGGCGGGTGGTGGAAGAAGACAATCTTCCAGGGCTGCTGGGTGGAAGCGAGATCCGAGATGAGCCAGGCCCGCTGAGCGGCCTGATCACAGCGGCCCTTGGCGACGCCCAGCGCGAGCAGACAGCTGCTGTCCAGGGAGATGACGTGCGCGGGTCCCCAGTCGAACGAGTAGTAGCGCTCGGTGCCGGCGGGGTTGTTGGTGGGCAGATAGAAGTTGTCCACGTACGGCTGGGCCTTGTCGGTCAGGTACTCGTGGTTGCCGGGCGTGGTGTAGATGGGCACCTCGGCGAGGAGGGGCGCCAGGGGCTGGAACAGCTTCGTCTGGTGCTCAGAGTCGGTGCCGTTGTCGTAGGCCCCGTCCCCCAGCCCGAGGAAGAAATGGGGCTTGCGGCTGAGGATGGTGCGGCCAACGGAGATCTCGGAGGTAGCGCCCGTGCCGAAGTCACCCACGGCTGCGAAGCGCACGCGTCCCGAACCGGGAGGGGTGGCGGTGGTGAAGCGCACGGGCTGCGTCGTCGCGCCGCAGGCCTCGACGGCATAGCTGTGCTCCGCGCCGGCCTGCAGTCCTTCCAGCTTCACCACATGGAGGCGTCCCGTGGCGGGCGCCGTGGCGATCCGGGAGGTGTCGGTGCCCAGGCCAAAGCGGACGCGGGGGGCACAGTCCACGTCCGTCCGGAAGGCGACCAGCGCGCTCGTGGGCGTCACGGATTGCAGGTAGGGAGTCCGGGTCAGCCGCGCGGCCTCACTCACGCCTGCGAATGCCAGCAGGGAAGCCAGGGCCGCCAGCAGGGAAAGGTTTTTATGGGGCATGCAAGCTCCAGGGTTCACGTTCTGATGAGTGAGCAGAACGTCTGAACCCCGTGTGCATTCGCGGCCCCATTCCGGCCCCGCGTTGTTCGAGCCTTTCCCCCCCGGCCATCTCAGGGCTGGGACCCCCGCTCGGTGGCGGCTGACCGCCCAGGTGCCGAGCCCTCCTGTGGCCGCACGCCGTCGGCATGCAGCACCCGCACCACCTCCTCGGCCATGACGCGGTGGCCGGCGGCATTCGGATGGACGCCATCCTCATCCAGGCCGTCGATGAAGCGGTGCACACTGTCTGGCGCGTGCATCACCGCCTCGAAGTCGATGACATCCGGCTGCAGGTGGGTGCGTATCCAGGTGTTCATCGCCACCCGGCTCGCCTTCACCTCCTCGTATTTGCCGCCGGCGGCGAGCTCCTTGGGCAGCAGGGTGCCGACCCAGGTGCGGCAGAAGGGTTTCAGCCGCTCCGTCAGCTCGGCCATCTGCGCCTGGAGCTCGCTGTCCGGAGTGCCCGTCAGGTCATTGGTGCCCAGCAGGATGATGCAGTCGGTGATACCCGACAGGGTGAGCGCCTCCCCGTCGAGCAGCCGAAGCGCATCGTAGAAGCCCTGGCCGGAGACACCGGCATTGACGATGGGCACCCCGAGCTGGGCGCCGGCCCGGAAGGCCCAGGTGTCCCGGAGGTCATCGTGGCCGTCGATGTAGCCCTCGGTGATGCTGTCGCCCAGGGCGACGAAGGCCCGCGAGGGAGGACCCTCGACTTCCACGGTGGCCAGGCCCACGGGCACCGCCCACGCCGAGCCCCCCAGCGGGCCCGGCGTGCTGGCCCAGGAGCCCGGGCGCATGAAGCTGCCGGGGAGCAGCTCGATGGAGCTCGCGGCCAGCTGGCCCTCCACCTCGAAGGACACCGCCAGCTCGTCACCGGAGCGGATGGGGAAGGACACGGGATCGGAGACCACGCGCGTCCTCGCCGCCATGGAAACACCGGGCGAGCCGGAGAACGTCACGGGTACCGGCTCCGAGGCCAGCGAGCCCTCGCTGCCGGCCCGGGCGGCGGTGACCCGTCGCAACACCAGGGAGCCGTCTCCCGAGCGGAAGGCGAGCCGCACCCGCTGCCCCGTCCGGCTCACCGGCACGCGCAGGCGGAACGTGGTGGTGCCGCTCACGGCGTGGGACCAGCGCAGTGCCAGGTGGAAGCCCGGTTGGAACAGGGGAGGCTCTGGCGCGGGGGGCGGGGGCCCTGGCTCCGGCTCGGTGCTCACGGGGGCCTCCTCGAGGCCCTCCGGGGGCAGCGAGGGCCGGCATCCGGTCACGAGGAGTGCCCACAGACACACCAGCAACGCACTGCTTCGCCCTGTTCCCATCCGCCGCGCCTCCCTCCCAGTCATGGAGTCCTTCTTCCGGACCCCGCCCGTTCGCCGGAAAGCTCAATCCCGAGGGCTCACCGTATCGGCCGGTACCCCCTGTGGCCCCACCTGGGCGGGCACGGTGCTGACGCTGAACGCGGGCCGTGCCGCGGCCTCGGGGGCGGGGCGCAGCCGCACCGGGGCGCTCCTGCGCTCGGAGGCCACCTGCTCCATGCAGTCCACGTGCTCGCTGATGCAGCGCGAGAGCGTGAAGGCGCGCTCCACCTTGCGCCGGCCCTCGGCTCCGAGTCGCGCACGCAGCGCCGGATCGAACGCCAGGGTGTCGATGGCGCTCGCGAGCGCGGCCACGTCGCCCTTCGGTACGAGCAGGCCGTTCACCCCATCGTCGATGATCTCCGGGATGCCGCCGCTGCGCGTCGCGATGACGCCGCACCCGCTGACCATTCCCTCGGTGATGGCGAGCCCGAAGGCCTCTTCCAGGATGGGCGTGTGCACGCACGCCTCCGCGTCGCGCAGCAGCAGGTGCACATCGTCCCGCATCCCGAGGAACTCCACCCGCTTCTCCAGCCCCAGTTCACGCACGAGCGCCTTGTAGGGCTCTTCCATCCGGCCATAGCCCACCACGCGCAGCGTGCAGTCCTGGGCGCGCGTGAGCGTCATGGCTCGCAGCAGCACGTCGATGCCCTTCTCGGGGATGAGCTGCGACACGCAAATCATGCGCAGCGCGCCATTCGGATTGGGTGTCTTCTCCGTCGTGAACCGGCCGGGGTCCACGCCGTTGTAGATGACGCGCGTGCACCGGGCGTCCAGGCCGAAACGCTCGACGTCGCGCCCGCGCACGTACTCGGACACGCCTACCAGCTCGTTCACGCGGAGGAGCGTCACCTGGTCGAGCGCCCGGGAGAGATACCTGCGCAGCGGCGCCACGGGCGTGCTGATGTCCCCGCAGTGTTCCACGAAGACGAGCGGGGCGGGCCAGGCGGCGTAGCAACTGAACGCCACCTTCGAGCGCGGTGGCAGCATGTTCGCGTAGAGGAGGTCGTAACTGGCGAGCCGCCTCGCGGCCGCCACGGGTGCCGCCCTGAGCGACTCGATGGAGCCGAAGCCGACGCCCAGCCGGTCCAACTCCTGCTGCACCACGGGGTGCACGGGCAGGAGGGTGAACAGGTCCAGCGTGTGGCCCCGGCGGAGCGCCTCGGCGCAGACTCCGAGGACCCACTGCTCCAATGACCCGAGCTTCTTGGGCGGGGTCCCGACGATGAATGCAATCCGCATGGCTTCTTGTCCTCCAATGGCCGACTGCTTCAGGTTGCGAAAGGTCTCGAGTGCTTCAGCGCCTCAGTGATGCGAGCAGGGCAATGGGCCGCAGCCCGAACACCTGGAGGAGCGGCACCAGGGCTCCGGTAAACAGGACGCCCGCGACGGCGACGTGCAGCAGCGCTCCTTCGCGTCCGCCCAGCATCTCGAGCACGGGGCCCAGCCGGGTGGTGGCGGCAAGCACCGCCCCCGCGCATACCCCCGTGGCGACGCACAGCCGGGCGAGCTCCTTCACGGGCAGCCAGTCGCGCAGCGCTGGCAGCGGCCCGCCAGCGGCGAGCGCGCGCGGCAACTGCCGCAAGAGCAGCGTCTTGCCCACCACCTCCGCCAGGAGCCAGGCCAGGATGCCGCCGAGCATCCCTCGCCAAGGCACGAGCAGCGCGAGCAGTGGCACTGTGGCGGCCGCCTTGCCCAGGTAGGAGAAGAAGATGGCGCGCGTCTGGCCGCGCGCGCGCAGCAGCCCGTCCAGCGGCAGGCACGCGAGCATGATGCCCAGCACGCTCACCCGGAAGATGGGGACCGCGGCGTCGAACCTGGCACCGAACAGCACGCGCACCACCCACGGCGCGCTGAGGACGAGGAAGGCGCTCGTCGGGATGAAGACCAGCGCGAGCTTGCGTGTGGCCTCCCGGAAGAGCCCGGCCGCCTGGACGCCGAGCCCCTGTTTGTCCAACTGGCCCACGCGCACCATCAGGACCTCGCTCGTGGGCGAGTAGAGCAGGTCCACCAGCGGCACCTGGAAGCAGCCCACCGCGTACACGGCGAAGAGCGCGGGCGGCACGCTCAGGGCGACGGCGTACTGGTGCGCGACCTGTTGGGGGATGCTGATCAGCATCGCCGCGCCGAACGGCAACGCGTAGGCGAGCTGCGCGCGCAGGCCGGTCCACGAGGGTCGCCCGCCCTCCGCCGAGAGCACCATCGAGAGCGTCACGCAGAAGCGCGTCAGGGTCAGGGCCGCGAGCGCCGCCATGGCTCCCTTCATCCCGAAGCCCAGGAGGAACGGCATGACGAGCGCCACGCTCTTGAGGATCTCGTAGCCCACGTACACGAGCGCCGACGCCCGGGTGCGGCCCTGGCTGGTCAGGGTCGTCTCCAGCAGCCCGCCTGCCAGCGAGAAGAGGACGAAGAAGGCGAGCTCGCCACGGAACAGCAGCAGCGTCGGGTTGGGGAACCGCTCCGCGGCGAGGGGCAGCGCCGCCCAGAGGAGCACCGCACCCACGAACCCCATGGCCAGGTTGAAGAGCTGCGTCTGCAGGAGGACGGCCCGGGGCCCCTGGGCCCGCGGCACGAAGTAGTAGAGGCTCTGCACCATCCCCAGCGAGAGGATGCTCAGGATCGGGCCGCACAGCAGGAAGATCTGCTTGTAGGTGCCGTACTCCTCGAGCGACAGCTTGCGCGCGAGGTACAGCGGGGTGACCACGGTGATGACGGCCGCGGTCATGCGCGCGAGCACGAGCGGCAGGGCCTGGCGCGTGGCGCTCGTGCCCCGCGGCTGCCCCATGGCTGCCCCCGCCGTCCCGTCCGTCGCCATGTCACAGTCCTCCCCGCGTGTCGCCACGGGCAACACGTCCCGGCTGGGACGCTTCACCTCCCACCAAGGGAGAACAGGGCTCGAGTGGCGCTGGGGAGAGCGAGCCCCTGCCGGGCGTGCCCTCCACCGGCACCGGGGCGGGACGAGCCAGCCGCTCCGCGCAGGAGGCCAGCGCGAAGAGCACGTAGAAGTGGACGGACACCAGGAAGCCCGCGAAGAGGCAGGACACCAGGTGGCCCACCACCGCCGCCGTGAGCGCCCGGGCCTGCCAACCCCGCTCCTTCTCCCGTGCGCTCTGCCACAGGGGTCCGAGCACCGCGCCAATGAAGGCCAGGAAGAGTCCCAGGCCCACGAAGCCCAGGTCCGAGATGACCTGGAGGAAGACGTTGTGCGCGGCGTACACCCGGCCGCTCGCGTTCTGCGGCCCGTAGAGCTGCCACGCGAAGGGGAAGGTGCCCGCCCCCACACCCAGCAGCGGGTGCTCCAGGCTTACCCGCGAGGCCACCGTCCAGGCCTCGACCCGGCTCATCGCCGAGGCATCCTGCTCATAGGTGGACACCGTGCGGGTCCGATCCCAGAAGCTCCGCGGAGAGAGCACCAGCATGGCCACGGCCACTCCCATCACGAGGAGCGTGCGGCCCAGGTGGCGTTCCAACACCAGCCATGTCACCGCGGAGGCCACGAGCCCCAGGAAGCCGCCGCGCGAATAGCTCAACACCATGGCGGTGATGGCCATCGCGGCGGCCACGCCACAGGCCAGGCGCACCATCCATGCCGTCTGCCGCCGGACGAAGAAGGCCACCGCCAGGGGGACCACGATTCCCACGCTCATCGCCATGCGGTTGGGGTCCGCGTACACGCCCAGCCACCGCGCGCGGTAGCCCTCCACCAGGTCCACCCCCGCGTTGTGCCAGGCAATGACCCCGCGGGAGGTGACGAGCGAGGACAGGATGAGGGCGAGCAGGGCCCACCGCAGGCGCCGCTCCGTCGTCACGAGGTTGACGACCGTCAAATAGACGCTCACCCACTTGAGGAGCTCCACCGCCGTGGAGCGCGTGACGTCCGGGTACAGTGACCAGCGCATGGAGACGAAGGCCAGGCCACAGAAACACAGGAGGAGCACACCCTGCTGGCCATCCGCCCACAGCGGCTGCCTGCGCCCCACGCGTCCCACAAGAAGCAGGCCCGTGGCCAGGGCTGACGTCAGCAGCGCCGGGCGCCACCGCTCGACTCCGGGAATCCACTCACCCGGGCTGAGATAGATGCAGGCCAGGAATGTGAGCAGGAAGCCGAATGCCCAGCGGTCCCTGCCCTGTCGCGGCTTGCATCCCATGCACATCCCCCACGCCCATCCATCAAGCCAGGGCCGACTCACACCTGCAGCGAGCCCAGGGTGAGCACCTGGAGTGGGGGATGCCATTGCCTCCCAGCGCACCATCTGGAGGGCGATGAAGCATTGGCTTCTGGATGCGGCTCGGGCCCGCAGGGCATGCCAGCCAGCGGCCACTCCCCGCGCCCCTGGGCCCTCGCCCGCCGGAATCATCCGCGTCCGCGCGGTGTCCCAGACCACTCACTCTTTCCCACAAGGGGTTGTCCCCATGCGCATTGGATTCACCCTGTTCTCTCTGCTCGCAGCGGTGCTGCTGGCCTCCGCGTGTGGAGAAGGTGCCGCCCCGGGAGCGAGCGGCGCGATCGGCTCGGGCGCCACCCAGCCAGACGGGCCCCCGGATGTTCCCTTCTCTTCCTCCAGCGTCGAGCCCACGGTTCCGGTCGTTCCAGCCAACCCCGCACGCGAGTGGGTGGTGAGCACCACGGGCAACGACACGGCCGCCGGTACGGCTGCAGCCCCGCTGCGCACCATCTCCCGAGCCATCTCCCTGGCCGGACCGGGCGAGCTCATCCGCGTGCGCGCCGGCACCTATGCCGAGCGCGTCCTCATCATGGGCTCGGTCCGCAACGGCACCGCCTCAGCTCCCATCACCCTGCTGGGTGAGGGCAAGCCCCGCATCGTCCTGGGCTCTCAGTCCGGAGCGCTCATGGTGGTGGAGCGCAGCCATTGGATCATCCGGGGCTTCAACATCGACGTCGAGAATCGTCCCGCCCTCGGGGTGGCGTTCACCGGCAATCTCGAGGGCACGTTCCTCGCCGACTCGGAGATCCACCATGCCAGGTATGGCGCGGGGGTGAGCTTCCACAATGGAGCCAATGGCGCCACGCTCGAGAACAATGACATCCACCACCACGTCATCTCGGGTCAAGACTCCCACGGGGTGATGATCCAGCCCACGGCGCGTAACATCACCGTGCGCAACAATGTCATCCACGACAACTCGGGAGACTCCATCCAGTGCTACAGCGAGGATGGCTCGATGCCCAGCGCGCCGGCGGACGGCATCCTCATCGAGGGCAACGACCTGTACGGCAACTTCGAGCAAGGGCTGGACATCAAGACGTGCTTCAACGTCACGGTGCGCCGCAACAAGATGCACCACTCCAAGGGCAACGGCGCCATGGTGGTGCACATGTCGGCGAAGAACATCCTCATCGAGGAGAATGACTTCTACGAGTCGGGTCTGGCCATTGGCGTGGGCGGCAACCGCTACGGTCCAATGCCCTCGGGCGTCGTCATCCGCCGCAATCTCATCCGGGACATGAGCACGGCCCGGGGGGCGGGGGGAGGGCTGCAGATAGCCAACTCCCAGGGGACGCAGGTGTACAACAACACCTTCACCCGGTTGCAGACCGCGGCGCTCATCGTGGGGAGTGGGCAGGGCGGCCCAACGCAGGACATGGTGGTGAAGAACAACATCATCGACGCGGCCTCCGCGGTGAGCCTGGGCAGCCAGGCGCCGGGGCTGAAGATGGACTCCAACCTCTACCGGCCGGGCGCCACCTTCCGGAGCGGGGGCTCCGTCTGGAACCTGGCCCAATGGCAGGGCAAGGGCTACGACGGCAGCTCGCGCGAGGGCGAGGCCCAGCTCGACCCCACCACGCTGGCGCCTGGGCCATTGGCCGTGGACGCCGGTGAGCGCTTGGAGCTCGGCGCCACGTGCGGTAACGGGCCAGACATCGGCGCCGTGGAGACGGGCTGTTGATGCGGTCCGTCGAGCAGCAGTCTTCCTGACAACACCTCGAGCCTTTGATGGGGCAGCAGGGCGGGCACCTTCTTCCGCCCGTCCCGCGGGCTTCCTCATTGAGTTTCAAAGGAATACGGGGGGGGCACTCCCTGTCGAGAGCACCGCACGAAATTGAAAGGTGTTCTCAATGAAACGTTTCAACAAGTCCCCCCTATTTGTTGCTGCTCTTGTGTCTTCTCTGGTGACTGCCTGTGGAGCCCCCGCAGAGCAGGATGGATCTCAAGAGTTCATCGATGGTCCGGCCACGGAAGTTCCCACCCCCATCGATTCACCCAGTCCGTCCGCTCCACCGGCGGACGAAGTGCCCTCCGATTCCTCTTCCTCGCAGGACCAGACTCCCGCTGACCAGCAGGAGGAGGGCGCGAGCTCGGGCCCCTTCCCGTTGCCCAGCACCCCTCCTGCTGCCCCTCCCGTCACCACTGCCGCGTACAAGCGGGAGTGGGTGGTGAGCACCACGGGCAACGACACGGCCGCCGGTACGGCTGCAGCCCCGCTGCGCACCATCTCCCGAGCCATCTCCCTGGCCGGACCGGGCGAGCTCATCCGCGTGCGCGCCGGCACCTATGCCGAGCGCGTCCTCATCATGGGCTCGGTCCGCAACGGCACCGCCTCAGCTCCCATCACCCTGCTGGGTGAGGGCAAGCCCCGCATCGTCCTGGGCTCTCAGTCCGGAGCGCTCATGGTGGTGGAGCGCAGCCATTGGATCATCCGGGGCTTCAACATCGACGTCGAGAATCGTCCCGCCCTCGGGGTGGCGTTCACCGGCAATCTCGAGGGCACGTTCCTCGCCGACTCGGAGATCCACCATGCCAGGTATGGCGCGGGGGTGAGCTTCCACAATGGAGCCAATGGCGCCACGCTCGAGAACAATGACATCCACCACCACGTCATCTCGGGTCAAGACTCCCACGGGGTGATGATCCAGCCCACGGCGCGTAACATCACCGTGCGCAACAATGTCATCCACGACAACTCGGGAGACTCCATCCAGTGCTACAGCGAGGATGGCTCGATGCCCAGCGCGCCGGCGGACGGCATCCTCATCGAGGGCAACGACCTGTACGGCAACTTCGAGCAAGGGCTGGACATCAAGACGTGCTTCAACGTCACGGTGCGCCGCAACAAGATGCACCACTCCAAGGGCAACGGCGCCATGGTGGTGCACATGTCGGCGAAGAACATCCTCATCGAGGAGAATGACTTCTACGAGTCGGGTCTGGCCATTGGCGTGGGTGGCAACCGCTATGGTCCGCTGCCCTCGGGCGTCGTCATCCGCCGCAACCTCATCCGGGACATGAGCACGGCCCGGGGGACGGGGGGAGGGCTGCAGATGGCCAACTCCCAGGGGACGCAGGTGTACAACAACACCTTCACCCGGTTGCAGGCCGCGGCGCTCATCGTGGGGAGTGGGCAGGGCGGCCCGACGCAGGACATGGTGGTGAAGAACAACATCATCGATGCGGCTTCCGCGGTGAAGCTGGGCAGCCAGGCTCCGGGGCTGAAGATGGACTCCAACCTCTACCGGCCGGGCGCCACGTTCCTCAAGGGCGGCTCCTCCTTGAAGCTGGCGCAGTGGCGTGGCCAGGGCTTCGACGGTAAATCGCTCGAGGGCGAGGCCCAGCTCAACACCACCACGCTGGCGCCTGGGCCATTGGCCGTGGACCGCGGTGAGAACCTGGGTCTCAAGTTCTGCGGTGCCGGGCTAGACATCGGCGCCGTGGAGACGGGCTGCTAGCTACCGCTGAAACGGCGGTTCCTCGCTGAGCTCGGGCACCCGCTACCCACGGAGGGTGGCGGGTGCTCGTTCATCAAGCGACGTTCTCCTCTTCCTGGCGGCGGTGGTTCCTTTTGGGGCATACGGCCATACCCTCTCCCCCGCCTGCTGGGCTTGAGTCCCAGCTCCCGAACAGGAGAGCGGTATGCGCGCGGAGCGTGGAGGGATCTTCAGGGGAGCGGTCTTGCTGTTGGCGGCGATGCTCTTTGGGGCATGCCAGGACAATTCCACCCGCCCAAAGTTGGAGGAGCCGCGCCCCGATGCCCCCGAGGGTGGGTGTACTTCCAACTGTACTTCGCCCGCGCAGCTTTTCGAGCGCCAGCCACAACCCAACCCCATCCTGGTGGAGAACCAGCTCCCGGGAGATCCACAGTGGCAGAGTGGATTCGCCGCCGGCGAGGGCGAGCTCGAGTTCTACACTTCCACCGAGTCGGTGGAAGCAGGCGAGAGCCTCGGAGTCAAGGTCTCCACCCCCACGGAGCGCACCGTCACGGCCACGCTGTACCGGATGGGGTATTACGGTGGGGCCAAGGCTCGCAAGGTGTGGAGTGGAGGGCCCTGGCAGACGCGGGCGCAGGCGACGTGCCCACGCGACGAGGCGAGCGGGCGCATCGAATGTGATTGGAATGACACCTTCTCCATTCCCATCGATTCCTCGTGGGTCTCCGGCCTCTACGTGCTGAAGCTCACCCGGGAGGATGGGGGCATGCGGTACACGCCCTTCGTCATCCGAGACAGGCGCGCGGCGGAGCTCCTCTACACGCCGAACTTCACCACCTACCAGGCGTACAACACCTGGGGCGGCACGAGCCTCTACTACGATGCCTCCGGGACGACACCGTTCGGCCGTGCACGCGAGGTGTCCTTCAACCGCCCCTACAATGCCGCAAACGGCGTCGGGAAGACGTTCTTCCTGGAGCTCGGCTTCATCCAGCTCCTGGAGCAGCATGGCTATGACGTGACGTATGGGACGCAGCTCGACTTCTTGCGCTTCCCCAACTTCCTGGAAGGGATTGGCGCCTTCGTCGGCGCGGCCCAGGATGAGTACTGGCCGGAGCAGGTGAGGGATCAGCTGGACGCCGCGCTCGCGGGCGGAAAGATGAGCCTGGCCTACTTCGGCGGGAATGGAGGGTACTGGCGCGTCCGCCTCCAGCCGGACTCGAAGGGACGTCCGCTCCGCAACATGGCCTGCTACAAGAACGAGCACCAGCTGGACCCGCTGCCGGGCTCCACGGTGCGCTTCCGGGATCCACCCAACGCGCGCCCGGAGAGTCAGCTCTTCGGGGTGATGTACGAGAGCTGGCAGATCGTCATGTTCCCCCTGGTCGTGACGGACGAGTCGCACTGGCTCTTCGAGGGGACGGGGCTGCGGCGGGGGACGCCGCTGACAGGGCTCGTGGGGTATGAATACGACAGGCATTTCCCCGAGCTGCCGGGCGCTCCCTCGGGGCTCAACGTCAGCATGATGAGCCCGGTGGTGAGCGCGGAGGGCGTCCCGTCCTACAGCACGACGGTGGATCGCACCCTGCCCTCGGGACGGCTGGTGTTCTCGGCGGGCACCATCTACTGGGGACTCGCCATGAGCCCGGATCCAGAGCTGAGGGATGCCCGGGTCGAGCGCATGACGCTCAACGTGCTCGAGCGAGCGCTCTCACACCGCCGCCCCCAGCGCACGCTGCCCGCGGTGACGGGTCCGGGGCCCGTGAGCTACCCGCCGGCCGGCCAGTGGGCCCGAAGTGTGGAGTCCTTCGCCGGACAGGCCGGTGCTCCGGGATTGCAGGATGGCCCCGCGGCGAAGGCCAGGTTCAAGGCGCCCACCGGGCTGGCGGTCACCCCGGCGGGGGAAGTGGTGGTGGCTGACACCGGGAACCATCGCATCCGGCTCATCCAGGCGGATGCGGCGCACACGGTCATCACCATCGCGGGCAACGGGCAGATGGGCTTCCGCGATGGTCCTGGGGAGCAGGCCATGTTCCGTTATCCCACGTCGGTGGCGGTGGGGCCGGCGGGGGAGATCTACGTGGCGGACTCCGACAACCACGTCATCCGCCGGCTCCAGCGTGGCGCCAGCGGCTGGACGGTGAGCACCGTCGCGGGGCGGGCTTCCCAGGGAGGCTTCGCCGACGGCACGGGCTCGCAGGCGAAGTTCTTCCGACCCCTGGCGCTCGCCACGGACGCGGCGGGCAACCTCTATATCGCGGACGAGATGAACAACCGGCTGCGGATGCTCCGCGCCGGCACGCAGGAAGTGGTGACCCTCGCCGGCAGTGGCGCCGCGGGCAGGCAGGACTCGGCGAATGGCACGCAGGCCAGCTTCTTCTATCCCTCGGCGCTGGCGGCCGGGGCAGACGCCTTGTACATGCTGGATGCGGGCAGCCAACTGGTGCGCCGCATCTCCCTGCAGCCGCCCTACGCGGTGGAGACCATTGCTGGCAGGCAGCGCGGAGGGGTGTTGGGCTTCGCGGATGGAGCGGGGAGCGACGCCCGGTTCCGCGCGCAGCTGGGCATGACGGTGGCCGCGGACGGGAGCGTGGTGGTGGCGGACTCGGGGAACTTCCGCATCCGCAAGCTGCTGCCCGGCGCCCAGGCCAACTCCTGGCGGGTCGTCACCCTTGCTGGCTCGGGCCTGGCGGGGACGCGGCTCGGTCCAGGTGACGTGGCGGAGCTCGCCGCCCCCACGGGGCTCGCGACCGGTGCCGGCGGGCAGATCTACGTAAGCGACTCGTACAACCACGCCATCCGGGTCATCCTCCCGTAGCTGCTGCTCGCGAGGGGATGCCTCCATGGGAGGGCCCGGCTGGGAGCGGGGCCGTGAGCCCTCGGGCTTGCGTCGTCTCTCCCGCTCGTGGACACGGGGGCTCGCGCTGGCCAGCCTCTCTGAGAGGGAGGTGCCATGCCATCCTACTCCGAGCTCTCCGTGTACATCTCGGCCCATGAGGACGATTGGCAGCTCTTCATGGGAGTCAATGCCTACAACGACATCCACAGCTCCTCGGGGAAGGTGCTCTTCATCTTCACCACCGCCGGGGATGCGAACAGCGGAAGCACCTACTACCAGACCCGGGAGAACGGCGCCCGGAGCTCCATCAGGTTCGCAGCGGACGCGGCGTTTTCGCCGCCCGCCACGCCGGTATCCGGTACTCGGACCTTCAATGGCCGGAACATCGCCTACTGGCAGTACAAGAACACGGTCAGCTACTTCCTGCGCCTGCCGGATGGCTTCCCGGACGGCAGCCGCGCCGGCAGCCTGCAGCAGCTCTTCGAGAAGAAGGTGCCGAGGACCTCGGCACTTGATGGTTCGGCTACCTACGAGGGCTGGCAATCCCTGGTCACGACGCTGGAGCAGCTCATCCGTTTCGAGCTCGGCAGCATCCCCGTCCTCTGGCTCAACACGGCGGACACGGACAGGACGAAGAATCCGAACGACCACTCGGACCACTACTACTCCAGCACGGCGGCCCAGCAGGCCGTGGCCTCCCTGCGCTGCAACAAGGCCCTGTACGTCGACTACGCCTCCTCGGGGATGACGCCCAACGTCCCCACCGCCGAGCTCATCGACAAGTCCGGGACGCTCGCGGCGTACACCAAGGTGATGGATGATGGGGGCTTCACGGACCGTGACTCGTGGGATGACGGGCACGTCGCGTGGTTGAGCAGGAACTACTTCCGCACCGTCACCGTATGAGCCGCAGCAGGGGTGGTGCTCACGGAGAGGACGCGCGGTTGTCAGGTTGAGGAACCCGATAAGGAGTCTGTTCGCGGGGGTCGACTCCGGTGGTGAACAGCGGCGGGTGGCCATCGCACGGGCGGTGGCCAGGCGGCCGGACGTGCTGCTGTGTGACGAGCCCACCGGGGCGCTCGATGCGAAAACGGGCAGGGTGGTGCTGGAGGTGATTGCCCGTGTCAACCGCGAACTGGGCACCACGACCGCGGTCATCACCCACAACGCCCCCAGCTGGTACGAGGACGAGGCCATGAATAGTGATGACGGTCGTCGGGTGGATGCTGTAGAGCGGAGGGATTGAGCTTGCGGTGGACACCAGGAGTCTCTTCACATGGAAGTAGAGGTTCTCGTGGGCAGTTCCATTGTCATCGCTGGGGTGGTCTTCATCACCGTTTCGGCTGGGGCGGGGGCTCTCGTGCTCGTGCCAGCCGTGCTGATGGCATCGTCGAGTCCCTCGGGCATACCCTCCACCGCGCTGGTGTCGCCATGACGATTCTCGACACCCTTAACGAGGCACAGGGGCTTGTCGGGCGGTATTGGAAGGAGGATCAGTCTCCCGAGCAGGCTCGAATCCTGGGCTGTGCAAGGGATGCCCTGATCTTCATCTGTTCTACCGGTCAGCCCTATCGTTTCGAGGATTATCGCAAGCAACTCCAGGCCGAGAACCCATCTCGAGAGAGTGCGCCCCCCGAGGAGCTCGTACGCAGGGCAGAGGGTTTCTTTGAGCAGCTCCTTGGCGGGCTTCAGTCAGAGGAAGAGCGAGCGCTTGCCCTTGTCATCATCGACACGCTCCGCTTCATCTCCTCGACCGGACAGCTCGACGACTTCAAGAGCTATCTCCAGGACCTCGACGCCAACGAGCCACCTCGAGTGGTCGCCTCTTTTGACACACGTGAGCAGGCGGAGAACTGGCTGAAGAACCACCCGAGTCCTCCCCACTGCGCCAGCATCTTGATCGCGGGTAGGTACCACACCGTCGCGTATGATCGTGAGACGAACGGCCGCTACCTGCCACCCTCTCGCGACCTTGAGTACTACCTCGCCAGTCTCAAGCAAGGCAGCCCTCTCGCCGCCGTTGCATCCTTCGACACTCGCCAGGAGGCTGATGCCTGGCTGAGTGCGCAACCCGCGCCACCCAGGCGAGCCTGGGTGCTGATCTCCGGTGAAGTCTACCTGGCGGTGTATCACCCCAACGTCAATTATCGAGCCCTCTATCCTCTCTCGATGGCGGATGGGTTTGAGATCAATACGGAAGTGGAGCCCGAGCGCGCATAGGCCAGCTCTGAAGAGAGCCATCAGCCCTGGAGTCGGAACGACCGCTGGATGGGCGGCACCCCCTCCTCTCGACAGGCCGCCTTCGTTCCGCGCATGCTGGAGCACGGGATGGAAGGGCACGTGGTGAACACCGCCTCCATCGCCGGCCTGCTGCCATTCAGTCCGTGCGCGCCCTACCAGGTGAGCAAGGCCGCCGTGGTGTCCCTCACGGAGAACCTGGATGAGTCACTGCGCCTGCGCGACGCGAAGGTGCGTGCGAGCGTGCTCTGCCCCGGCTGGGTACGCACGCGCATCCTCGAATCCGAGCGGCTTCGCCCGGGAGGCCCGGTCCAGCCCCAGTCTCCACCCAGCGAGCAGATGCGCGCCATGTTCGAGATGGCGCGCCAGGCCGTGGAGCACGGCCTTGCCCCCGAGCAGGTGGCCCTCCAGGTATTCGACGCCATCCGCGAGCAACGGCTCTACATCTTCACCGAATCCGAGTTCACGGACGTCATGCGCGCGCACTTCGAGGGCATCCTCGCCGCTCGACATGAGCGGACTGCTTCGAGCCAGAGTGCGCCTGGCATTCCTGAAGGAGACGCCCATCCATATCATTGAAATCGTCAACACAGCCTGACGAGGCCACGTCTCGCGGATTCACGCATCACGATCTCCACATGTCTGGGAAGGCTTCACCCCACCACACGCTCAAGGGAAGGCAGCGTGCCCGTGCTTCTGTGGCGCTCAGGGCCGGATGGCGACCTTGATGACGCCCTCGCGCCGCTCGCCGAAGAGCGCATAGGCGTCCCGGATGTCGTCGAGCTGGAAGCGATGCGTGAGCAGGGGCGTGAGGTCCACCCGCTTGCTCCGAACCATCTCCATCAGCCGCCGCATGCGCTCCTTGCCGCCAGGACACAGCGTGGTGACGATGCGGTGCTCGGCCAGGCCCGCCGCGAAGGCCTCGTAGGGCAGCTCCAGCTTCCCCGAGTACACGCCCAGGCTGGACAGGGTCCCCCCGGGACGCAGGCAACGCAGCGCGTTCTCGAAGGTGCCCTGGGTTCCGAGTGCCTCGATGGCCACGTCCGCACCGCCTCCGGTGAGCTGCTTCACCTCTCGCACCACATCCACCTGGCGGTAGTCGAGCACCACGTCTACCCCCATGCGGCGCGCCATCTTCAGGCGGTTCTCGTCTCCATCCACGCCGATGACCAGGGCCGCGCCCATGAGCCGTGCGCCG
This sequence comes from Archangium minus, assembly GCF_044360475.1. Taxonomy (NCBI): domain Bacteria; kingdom Pseudomonadati; phylum Myxococcota; class Myxococcia; order Myxococcales; family Archangiaceae; genus Archangium; species Archangium minus. Next base: position 8,367,895 of record NZ_CP043494.1, on the reverse strand, counting down.
ATGGCGGCGCACAACCCGATGGGCCCCTGGGCGAACACCACCACTGCGTCGCCGATGCGCACCCTGCCGGACTCCGCGCCGCTGAAGCCCGTGGAGGCGATGTCCGCCAGGAGCACCACCTGCTCATCGGTCAGCTCGTCCGGAATGAGGGCGAGGTTGGCCTGGGCAGAGGGCACACGCACGTACTCTGCCTGGACTCCGTTCAGGGTGTGGCCCAGGCGCCAGCCGCCAATCGCGTCGATGCCACCACCATGTCCACACTGCGAGAGCAGTCCGGAGAGACAGGCGCGGCACTGTCCGCACGGAGTGACGGCGCCCACCAGCACCCGCTGCCCCGCCTGATAGCCCTCCACTCCGGGGCCCAGCTCCTCGATGACTCCCACGAACTCATGGCCGATGACGAGCCCTGGCTTCACCGGATACTCGCCCCGAACAATGTGCAGATCCGTGCCACAGATGGTGGTGAGCGTCATCCGCACCACGGCCTCACCCGGGCCCGCCTTGGGACGCTCGACCTCCTCGATTCCGAACTGATTCACGCCACGAAAGACATTGGCTCGCATGGTCCAAAAGGTGGGCACCCTGCCTCACCGCCTCCACCTGTCCGGAGGGAGGGGCCGCGATCTTTCGCACAGAGCCGGCTGACACCGCGTGGTGGACCCTCCAGGGACGTACTCGTTCACCGCTGGTGCCGGGAGGCACGTGGACGTCGGCTGGTCGACAGCCTCGGTGTGGGATTGGTCACCAGTCGCAGCGATGTCGCCAACGTGCCTGGACGCTACGGATGGGACGGCGCCTTCGGCACTTCCTGGTACGTCGACCCGAAGGAACAGTTGGTGGGGGTTCTGATGATCCAACGCCGGCCGGACTTCCTGCGTATTCCCAACGTCACTCTCGATTTTTGGACCTCGGCCTACCAATTGATCGACGACTGAAACCGTCGCATGGGACCCGGGGTTCGTGGGGAACTCCGCACCACCAGGAGACGCAACCCCTTTGGAGGGCCAGGATTCATGTCTCGGAGACTCGGGCGCACGCCAATCCAAGTAGCGCCACGAAGGCAAATCGAATCTCAAATACAGACATGTCATTCCTTTTGGAGTGTTGATGACGCACCGGCTTATGACTATCCGATAATGTCAGCAGCATCCCTCTTTCGAGTGAGCCGTGGACTCCCCTTCGTGTCAGGGAATGCGCCAGGCCCGGGTGGTGCGAGCCACGAACAGCAAGGCCGTCCTCTGCAACGGAGGATACGAGGTGGAGGGCTCCGTCATCATGTTCAGGCGCGTGCGAGGCCCGGGACCGCGCACGCATCCCTATTTCTCAAAAAGCAAATTGGGCATATGAGAATTTGGTGTGAATCATTTCCCTCTGGCTTTCGCGTTGGCTCCTGTTACCCTCTCTCTGCTCTCGTTGCTGCTTGGAGACCACATCCATGTCCATGCATTGCTCACTGTCTTCGTCGTCAAGACGAGCCGGGTCCTTGAAGTCCATCATGCAAGGGGTTGCGTTGGTCTTTCTTGGCATTGCTGGCGCCGCACATGCCCAGAATCATCCGTTTGGCAGCCACCATCAGCCTTATCACTCGTCGACCTTGAGTGTTTCGGCCGGTACGGCCGCGGCCGATAGCGCGACGTCTGATTTTTATTGGAAGTGGAAGATCCGCTACGTAGAGGCCGGTTGTCAGCCGGATGAGTATCGCATCCGGGCCAGCACGGGAGACGGCGCCTACGTCGTGTCCGAAGGTCAGGGCTACGGCATGCTGATCGCCGTGATGATGGCCGGGCAGGACCCGCAGGCTCGAGAGATCTTCGACGGCCTGCACCGCTACAACCGCCGTCATCCCAGCCAGAACAATCCCGACCTGGTGGCCTGGGCGCAGGATGTCAACTGTCGCGACATCCTCGATCACGACTCGGCCACCGATGGCGATCTCGACATCGCCTACGCGTTGCTGCTCGCGCACAAGCAGTGGGGCTCCAGCGGTTCGATCAACTACGCGTCCGAAGCCACCCGCGTGCTCAATGCGATCGCGAAGAGCAATGTCAATCCGACCACCCGACTGGTCAATCTCGGCGATTGGGCCATGTTGCAGGACGATCCTGCCTATTACTACGCCACGCGCAGTTCGGACTGGATGCTCGGCCACTTCCGCGGCTTCATCGGCCACACCAGTACCGACTGGTCTCGGGTGTTGAGCGCGCACCAGACGTTGATTGAAACAATGCAGACAAAGTACGCCAGCTCGACTGGCCTGGTGCCCGACTTCATCGTCAACACGCACACCACGCCTAAACCCGCTTCCGCCAACTTCCTCGAGGCTCCGCACGACGGCAGGTATTCCTGGAATGCGAGCCGCGTGCCGTGGCGCCTCGGCATCGACGCGGCCATCAGTGGTGACACTCGCTCGCGCAACGCGGCCAGCATGATCAGTCGTTGGATTCGCGGCAAGACCGGAGGCAAGCCGAACAACATCCGCGCCGGCTACTACCTCGACGGCCGCCAGATCGAGTCCTACAACGACATGGTCTTCATGGCGCCGTTCGCCGTCGCGGCCACCACGGACGCCGGTGGTCAGGCGTGGCTGGACAGCCTGTGGAATCAGATCGTCTCCACTGGCCCCACCGAGGACTACTACGGCGACACGCTCAAGCTGCTGGTCATGCTGAGCGTCTCGCGTAACTGGATGACCCCGTAATCGCGCTCCTTATCGGAGGCCTTGCCTGCTCAGGTCCCCTCCTGAGCAGGCTGATAAGGGATTTCCAACGTGAAGGTGGCGCCCTGGCCGGGGCCGTCGCTGTGACCCATCAGGGTGCCCCCCAGCTCCTGGGCCGCCAGGGCACTGGAGTGCAACCCGAAGCCGTGTCCCTCCGCACGGGTGGTGAAGCCGAACTGGAAGATGCGGGTGAGCATCTCCGGGGCGATGCCCTTTCCATTGTCTCGCAGCTCGATGCGGACGCGGTCGTTGGTGGCACGTTCCAGCTTGATGCGGAGCAGCCGCTCACTCGCGGGCACGTGGTCCAGGGCATGCTTGGCGTTGCTGACCAGGTTGACCAGGATCATCAGCAGTTTGTGCTTGTCGGTGAGCACCTGCGGCAGTGACTCCAGCTGCCGCTCGATCTTCACCTGATGCCGCGATAGCTCCGCCGAGTTGATGCGCAGCGAGTCCTCCACCAGCTGAGCCAGGAGGACGGGCTCCTGCATCCTGGGCAGCCGGGCATAGTCCTGCTGCACTTTGACAATCTCTCCGATGTGCTCGGAGTACCGGCCCACCTCGTCGAGCAGGGCGACCACCTCTCGGCGCTCGTCCACGAGGTTCTCGCCGAGCTTGTTCAGGAAGGGCAGCAGGTGGCGTCCTCTCTCCTCCTGGAGGAAAGCGGCCAGGTCGGACTGGCGGTCCTGGAGCAGGGTGGCGACCCGGGTCACATGCTCCAGGCGCATCGTCATCACCCGCTCCTTGGCGACCTGGGACGCGGTGTAGACGCTGTTGAGCACGTTACCCACGTTGTGCAAGACGTTGGTGGCGATATCCGCCATGCCCGTGCGCCGTGCCGTCTGGACGAGCTGCTGGTGGACGTCCTTCAGCTCCCGGGTGCGCTCTTCCACCCGCTGCTCCAGCCCTTCATTGGCCACGCGCAACTCCTCCTCCCGCTGCTGGAGCCGATCGGCCATGAGGCGGAAGGCCTGGGCCAGATGTCCCAGCTCATCCTGGCGCTGGATGTCCAGCTCGACCTTGAAGTCGCCGGAAGCAATGCGTGCCGTGGCCTGGGTGAAGCCAAGCAGGGGACGGGTGATCTGCTCGCGGAGGACCCAGAACGCGATGGCCAGCTCGATCACCAGCGACAGCACACCGAGCAACAGCACGATGCGCGCCGCGCTCAGGGCGGCCTGCGTCACCACGTTCTCGGGCTGGATCGTGGCGAAGAACCACCCGGTGCCACGCATGCGTGCCACGGCGACATACTCGCCATACTCTGGCAGCGCGAATGCTTCCTGCCCGGGCCCCTGGGTCTTCATGCGCTCGAGGATGCTGCGCAGGTGGGCCTGCTGCGCCTCGGTGTTGCTCTGTCCGGGGGAGCGTTCCAGGTCCAGCTGGGGATGGGCGATGATCTGGCCGTCCTCACGGAAGAGGACGTTGTACGCGGAGGGCAGGTGGTCGCTGAGGGTGCGGGCCATCAGCTCCTCGAGCAGGATGTCGTGGCTGACGGACGCGACATACCGGCCATCCATGTCCAGGGGTGTCGTGACCACGGTCAGCCATTTGTCGCTGATCTCCTCTTGGTAGACGCTGGTCCAGCGCGTCTCCCGTCGCGGGTTGTTCTCAGGCATGCTGCTGAGGAAGTACTCCGCGGAGGCCACCGAGGCATTCGCCGGAGCATCCTGGCTGTAGGTGGGGCGCGCGGGCCAGTAGATGAGGCCTGGTTGCTCGGGCAGGGTGATGAAGGTGCTCTTGAAGCGCACGAGGAAGGCAGGCCCGTACTGGCTGAGCACCTCATACCCGGCCACGAGCCGGCGGCGCATCCAGTCGTCCATGGGAACGCCTCGGGGAACGAACAGCCCCACTTGACGCGTGCCATCGAAGCTCTCGGGGCGGTTGCGGATGCTTCCGTCGGGAAGGCGAGCGAACAGGCGCTCGAAGCTCGCGTCCACCTCCTCCTGGGTGAGGGAGCGGATGCGCTCCTCCAAGGCCCGATTGAAGGCGGCGTGGTTGTCCTGGGCGAGCAGGAAGATGGCTTCCTCCCGAGCGGTGCGCTCCACCACGTGCCGCTCCAACCTTTCCAGCGCCTCGGTGCGCAGGACGTGGAACATGTGCAGGTAGCTGAAGACCGTGGAGAGGACGATGACCACCGCGATGCGCGCGCCCATCTTGATGAGCGTCGATCGGGCGAGGGGAGCGCGGGGGAGAGACGTGTGAGGCATGAAAGAATTCGACCTGCGGTACCTGGGGCGAGACCGTGCGCTCAACGCGATGGAGCCCCTGCTAGGAATTGTCCGGCGAAACGCCCCCTGGCGTGGTTGAGGTTAGCACCGGTGAATTTCCGATGCCGGGTTCGGCAAGGATGCTGCCCTGCTGGGCGCGTGCGATCCCTCGCTCGTCCCTCAGTGAGGCTGCCCCAGTCTTGTGGCTCTCTTGCACCCCACAAAAGAGAGGGAGCGCCACTGATGCTCAACCGTGTCCTCCCGGATCGGGCATGGGACCGGATGGTGACGGGACGGCTCGGCTGAGCGTGGACCCGTAGGAGCAAGTCGGGGGCTCGTCACCGCCAGTCGGGACCTGGTCTGTGTTGTAGCGGGAGGAGGGTGATGAACCCGTGGGTCGAGCCCGTGCCGGCATTGGTCTCCATGACCTCGGTGCTCATCCCTCCCGCGACTACGCCCTCCGCGATGGATGTCACGGCGTAACCAAAATCCTGTCCTGGGCCTCCCAGGTGGTGGGCCCACCGGACCTCTCCATCGGCACCGAAGAGCGCCACGACGACGTCGTTCTTGCCCGCGCTCCGCAGTTTCCTGCCCTCTCCCAGGTCCAGGGTCGAGGTGAAGTGACCCACCATCGCCAGGGCTCCGAAGGGCATGGGGGCAAGCGCATGTCCGGAGGTCATCGTCGGGTAGTGGCGCCGCCAGAGCTCTTCGCCTCGTGAGGAGTAACGCGCCACGAAGCCCTCGAAGCCGCCCAGGGTGAAGAAGAGCTGCCCTGGTTGATGCGGGACGTCGCGCTGGAAGAGGCCCGTGAGGTAGAGACTTCCGTCCTGCGCGGGCACGACCGACTTCGAGAGGTCGAAGTTCGGTCCCCCGATGGCACGGGCCCAGAGGCCGCGCCCTTCGCCCGAGAAGGCGGCCAGGAACGCATCCGCGTCTCCGGAACTGGTGAGCCTGCCCGTCCCGAAGTCCACGGTCCCCACCGAGGGTTCCACGCCTTGGGAGAAGTCTCCGGTGATGAAGACCGTGCCAGCGGTGTCCACCGCGACGTCTCGACCCGTGTCCTCGCCCGGGCCTCCGAAAACACGCGCCCATCGCAGGGTGCCGTCCTGTCCCGAGAGCTTCAGCAGGAAGAGGTCATTCAACCCGGCGCTGTTCCAGGTTTTGCTTCCCAGCTCCACCTGGCCCGTGAATCGCCCGGTGACGAGCACGTCTCCCGAGCCATCGAAGGCCGCCGAGCGGCAGACCGAGTCCCCCGTTCCTCCAAACCTGCGGACCCACTGCGGGTGTCCATCCTCCAGCGCCAGCTTCGCGATGAAGCAGTCCTGACCTCCACCTCCGGGAAGGAGGGCGCCACCGATGTCGACCGTTTCCGACAGGCCGCCTGTCACGAGGAACGAGCCCTGAGCGCCTGCCACGACGGCATCTCCCAGGTCATCGCCCGGTCCTCCCCAGTGCCGCACCCAGCGCACAAGCCCCGCCGGATCAATCCGGGCCACGAATACGTCCTGCTGGCCCGATGACACCAGGCGCTGGCCTCCGAGGGTCGTCTCGCCCTCAAAGGAGCCGACGGCGAGGATGTCCCTGGACTGTGTGGCCAGCCCGGTGACCTGAGAGTGCCCCGGTCCCCGGAGCTCGAGTCTCCAGGCTGCCCGGGTAAGGGGCAGCGGCCCTTCTGGCGAGGGCACCGCGGAGGGGGGCATTCGCGCGCCGGGCATCGAGCAACCGCACAGCACCCCCAGGAAACCGAGCCGAAAGAGAGGTGGGAGAGAGAAGATCATCTCTGGTTTTTGTTTTGGATTCTTATATTTTGAGATACGCGTGGGACAGAGAATGTCTGTATCTCCGTGGTTTTGTCACACATGCGGTGCCATCACAGTGCGATTTCTACGTTCAATTTGAAGAAGTTCACGGACACGAATCCGCGTATTCGTTGAAAACGGCACGTCTTCTCATTGTCTGCTTTTCCAGAATCCACGGATATATACAATGTCACCGTCATTGAGACGTCGGAATTTGAACGGGTCATGCCCGGATGTGGAGGCGAGAGGCGATATGAAACTCAAACGCAACAGTCGGTGGCTGGGGGGGCGGCACGGCCAGGGGAGGGGGCAACTGTTCGTTGCGCTGGTGGCGCTGACCACCGGGAGCGCTTGCAACACCACGGACTCGAAGGAGCTCATCAACGCTCGAGGCACGGGAAACCTCGCCGAGCGCTGTGAGGTGAAGCCGCCCATCACGGGCAGCTTCGCGCCGAAGCTGCAGTGGGAGTGGACGGGCAGCCCGATCCTCCCTGCGCACAAGCAGGTGATGATGCAGCCGGTGGTGGTGGACGTGAACCGGGATGGGACTCCGGACATCGTCTTCAGCTCCTTCGACGGCGACTACTACAACACGCTCTACGCGAGCGGGTACGACGGCAACACCAACGGCGTGCTCCGGGCCATCAGCGGCAATGACGGGCGCGAGCTGTGGACCGTGGAGGACGCGGCCTACCGGGTGAAGCCCGCCGCGAGCATCGCCGCTGGTGACATCGACGGTGATGGCGCCGTGGAGATCTGCGGCCTTCCCGAGAGCGGGCGCGGCATCATCTGCTTCGAGAACGACGGCACCTTCAAGTTCCGCTCGGCTCCGGATGCGTACGACTTCAACGCGTGGGGTGGCCCCTCGCTGGCGGACCTGGATGGCGATGGGTCCGTGGAGATCCTCGACGGCAACCGCGTCTACAGCAACACCGGCGCTCTGAAGTGGGTGGGCTCCGACGGTATGGGCGGTGCCCTGTATACCGGCCCCGTGTCCTTCGCGGCGGACATCGACCAGGACGGCAAGCAGGAGGTCATCAACGGCCGCTCTGTCTACCGGCACGATGGCAGCCTGAAGTGTGCCAACACGACGATTCCCCATGGCTTTGCCGCCGTGGGTAACTTCGATGGTGACGCGGCTGGGGAAATCGTCGTCGTGGGTCAGGACCTGAATGCCATCAACGGCAAGGTAAGCCTGCTCGACGACAACTGCGAGCTGCTGTGGTCGCATGACGTCCACTACACCGACCCGGGGCAGTCCTTCCCCACCAAGGGCGGCCACGGTGGCGCTCCGAACCTCGCGGACTTCGATGGGGACGGGCAGCTGGACATCGGCCTGGCGGCCGAGTGGAACTACACCGTCTATGGCGCCGACGGCTCCGTGAAGTGGACCTTCCCCATCCAGGAGTACAGCTCCGGGAAGACGACCTCCACGACCTTTGACTTCGAGGACGATGGCAAGCTTGAGGTCATCTACGCCGATGAGAGCCGGCTGCGCGTCTTCGACGCCACCACGGGTGCGCTGCGCTGGGAGACGGTGCACAGCTCGGGCACCACGCACGAGTTCCCCATCGTCGCGGATGTGGACGGTGACGGCGCGGCGGAGATCGTCACGGTGGAGAACAACCACGCGGGCGGCGTTGGCTTCAACGGCGTGCGCGTGTGGCACGACGAGCAGGAGGACTGGGCGGGCACGCGGAAGATCTGGAACCAGCACGCGTATGCCATCACGAACGTGAACAACGACGGGACCATCCCGGCGCACCCGGCGACCAACTGGCTCAACCCGAAGCTCAACAACTTCCGCTCCAACGTGGCCAACTACTTCGGCGAGGGCCCCAGCCCATACGCCGCCGCGGACCTCGTCGCCTCGGACGTGACCGTGTCGTGTGATGGCTATGGCTCGCTTGTGCTCGGCGCGAGCGTGTACAACCAGGGCGAGGTGGCGGTGCCCGCTGGCGTGAAGGTGGCCTTCTACCAGGGCAACCCGGCTTCGGGCGGCACGTTGCTCGGCGTGGCCACCCTGTCGGACGCGCTGCCAGCGGGTGGGATGGCCTTCGCCACGGCCGTCGTGGCCTCGACCTCCGCCGGCACCTCCGAGGTCTTCGCCGTGGTGGATGATGACGGCACGGGCGCGGGCGGCATCACCGAGTGCCGCGAGGACAACAACGCCTCCTCCGCGACGGGAAACCTCACGTGCACGGTGACGCCGTCCAACCAGCCGCCCGTGGCGCTCTGCCGCGATGTCACCGTCATCGCTGACGCCTACTGCCAGGGCCGCGCCAGTGTGAACAACGGCAGCTACGACCCGGACAACGGGCCGTCGCCGCTCTCCATCTCCGAGGTCCCTTATTCGTCCCTCGGTCTGGGCAGCCACCCCATCACGCTGACGGCCTCGGACGGTGAGGCGAGCGATCAGTGCGTGGGCACTGTCACCGTCGTGGACGCCACGACTCCGGCTGTCAGCTGCCCGGACTCGCAGGTGCTCGAGACGTGCTCGCCCTCCGGTGCCACGGCCTCCTTCGCGGTGACGGCCTCGGATGCCTGCGGCCCGGCGTCCGTCTCCTGCTCGAGCGCCTCTGGCTCCACCTTCCCGGTGGGTGAGACGCCCGTCTCCTGCACCGCCACGGACGGCTCCGGTAACACGAGCTCCTGCGGCTTCAACGTCACCGTGCGCGGCGACACCACGAAGCCGGTGCTGAGCTGCCCGACCGCGCCCGTGGTGGTCAACGCGTGCGCGGGTAGCTCCACGGCCACCTTCAATGCCTCCGCTACAGACAACTGCGGCCCGGTGCCCGTCTCCTGCTCGCATGCCTCCGGCTCTACGTTCCCGGCGGGCAACACGACCGTGACCTGCTCGGCCACGGACGCCTCGGGCAACACGGACTCGTGCAGCTTCACCGTCCAGGTGGGCGGCGCCGATGCCTCCACGCCCCCCACTCCGGGCGCGGATCTCGGGATCGAGCTGTGGGCTCCCAACCACAAGTACGAGTACCTGCCTTACGTGCTCTCCCAGTGCGCGGCTCCCGCGAAGGACGCGTGCGGCAAGTCGCTGCCCCTGGAGAAGTACGGCCGCATCCTCCGCGTCACCTCGGACGAGGTGGAGGATGCCAACGGCAACGGTGACGGCCGCACCTGCAATGACATGGTCATCGAGAGCCCCACGGCCGTGAAGCTGCGCGCCGAGCGCGAGGGCACGGGCAATGGCCGCGTCTACACCATCCACTACGTCGTCACGAATGACGCCGGTGCCTCCGCTCAGAGCAGCTGCCGCATCTACGTGCCGCACGATCAGTCCGGCCGTGGTGCGGTGGACAGTGGCGTGAAGTTCTGCGTCGGCGAGGGCTGCCCCGCTGGCACCGCGGAGCACAGCCCGCTGTGCAAGTGAGCCAGGCGTAGGTTGAGACCGAAGAAGGGAAGGGGCCCGGGACCGGCAACGGTCTCGGGCCTTTTTTCATTCATACACACACGTCGCTCTATCTGGAGTCTCCTCTCACATAAGGAGCCATCACGGCGCAATCGCTACATCTGGGACGAAGAAGTCCATGGACACGAATCGCCGTGATGCGTCATGTGCATGTCTACTGACATTCACCACTTTTGCCGGATCCACCGCTCAGTACACTGCCAATGTCTCAAAAGGTGACAGCAGTGAACCGGGTCATGCCCGATAGCGGAGGCGAGAGTTGAGATGACAATCAAACGCAGCACCCAGGGGCTCGCGGATCGACGCGGCCATGGGCGTGGGCGGCTCTTCGTTGCGCTGGTGGTGCTGGCTACGGGGGGAGCTTGCAACAGCAAAGACGCGAAGACGCAGTCCAATGCACGAAGCACGGGAAACCTCGCGGATCAGTGTGAGGTGAAGCCGCCCTTCACGGGCAACTTCGAGCCCGCGCTGCAATGGGAGTGGAAGGGCAGCCCCATCCTTCCCACGTACAAGCAGGTGATGATGCAGCCGGTGGTGGTGGACGTGAACCGGGATGGGACTCCGGACATCGTCTTCAGCACCTTCGACGGTGACTTCTACAACTCGGCGGGTCAGAACGGGGAGAACGGCAACACCAACGGCGTACTCCGCGCCATCAGTGGCAATGATGGGCGCGAGCTGTGGACCGTGGAGGACGAGGCCTACCGGGTGAAGCCCGCCGCGAGCATCGCCGCCGGCGACATCGACGGTGATGGCGCCGTGGAGATCTGCGGCCTTCCCGAGAGCGGGCGCGGCATCATCTGCTTCGAGAACGACGGCACCTTCAAGTTCCGCTCGGCTCCGGATGCCTATGACTTCAACGACTGGGGTGGTCCCACCCTGGCCGATTTGGATGGCGACGGCGCCGTGGAGATCCTCGACGGCAATCGCGTCTACAGCAACACCGGCGAGCTGAAGTGGGTGGGCTCCGACGGCATGGGCGGTGCCCTGTTCACCGGCCCTGTGTCCTTCGCGGCGGACATCGACCAGGACGGCAAGCAGGAGGTCATCAACGGCCGCTCTGTCTACCGGCACGATGGCAGCCTGAAGTGCGCCAACACGGAGATTCCTCATGGCTTCGCTGCCGTGGGCAACTTCGATGAAGACCCGTTCGGTGAGATCGTCGTCGTGGGCCAGGACCTGAATGCCGAGGCGGGCAAGGTGAGCCTGCTGGACGACAACTGCGAGCTGCTGTGGTCGCACGACGTCCACTACACCGATCCGGGACAGTCCTTCCCCACGAGGCCTGGCCATGGTGGCGCTCCGAACCTCGCGGACTTCGATGGGGACGGGCAGTTGGAGATCGGCCTGGCGGGCGACTGGAACTACACCGTCTATGGCGCCGACGGCTCCGTGAAGTGGACCTTCCCCATCCAGGAGTACAGCTCCGGGAAGACGACCTCCACGACCTTTGACTTCGAGGACGATGGCAAGCTCGAGGTCATCTATACCGACGAGCTCCGGCTGCGCATCTTCGATGCCACCACGGGCGCGGTGCGCTGGGAGACGCCGCACAGCTCGGGCACCACGCACGAGTTCCCCATCGTCGCGGACGTGGATGGTGATGGCGCCGCGGAGATCATCACGGTGGAGAACAACCACGTGGGCGGCGCTGGCTTCAACGGCGTGCGTGTGTGGCACGACAAGAAGGAAGGCTGGGCGGGCACGCGGAAGATCTGGAACCAGCACGCGTATGCCATCACGAACGTGAACAACGACGGGACCATCCCGGCGCACCCGGCGACCAACTGGCTCAACCCGAAGCTCAACAACTTCCGCTCCAACGTGGCCAACTACTTCGGCGAGGGCCCCAGCCCATACGCCGCCGCGGACCTCGTCGCCTCGGACGTGACCGTGTCGTGTGATGGCTATGGCTCGCTTGTGCTCGGTGCTCGTGTGCGCAACCAGGGCCAGGCCCCCGTGCCTGCTGGCGTGAAGGTGGCCTTCTACAAGGGCAACCCGGCTTCAGGCGGCACGCTGCTTGGCGTGGCCACTGTTCCGGACGCACTGCCCGCGGGTGGGAGCTCCATTGCTACGGCTGTCGTGTCCTCGACCTCCGCGGGCACTGCCGAGGTCTTCGCCGTGGTGGACGATGATGGCTCGGGCTCGGGCGGCACCACCGAGTGCCGTGAGGACAACAACGCCTCCTCTGCGACGGGCAACCTCACGTGCACGGTGACGCCGACGAACCAGCCGCCGGTGGCCCTCTGCCGCGACGTCACTGTCAATGCCGACGCCTACTGCCAGGGTCGCTCCAGTGTGGACAATGGAAGCTACGACCCGGACAACGGGCCGTCGCCGCTCACCCTCTCTGAGAACCCTTCCTCGGCCCTTGGTCTGGGGACGCACCCCGTGACGCTGACGGCCTCGGACGGTGCGGCGAGTGACCAGTGCGTGGGCAACGTCACCGTCGTGGACAACACGAAGCCCTCCGTGACCTGCCCGGGCTCGCGGGTGCTCGAGACGTGCTCGCCTTCCGGTGCCAGGACGACCTTCGCGGCCTCGTCCTCGGATTACTGCGGTCCGGCACCCCTCACCTGTTCGCACTCTTCCGGCTCCATCTTCCCGGTGGGTGAGACGTCCGTCTCCTGCTCCGCCAAGGACGACTCTGGCAACACGGCCTCCTGCCGCTTCAACGTGGAGGTGCGCGGCGATACCACGCCTCCCGTGCTGAGCTGCCCGACCGCGCCGGTGGTGGTCAACGTGTGCACCACGGGGAATTCCACGGCCACCTTCGAGGTCTCGGCCACCGACAACTGCGGCCCGGCACCCGTCACCTGCTCGCATGCCTCCGGCTCCGAGTTCCCGACGGGCGACACGGTCGTGACCTGCTCGGCGGCGGATGCGTTCGGCAACACGTCCCTGTGCGAGTTCCTCGTCACCGTGAAGAATGGTCGGGGTGATGGTGGTGGTGGCGGCGGCGGTGGTGGCGGCGGCGTGGTGGCGGCGGCGGTGGTGGTGGACATGGCGGCGGCCACGGTGGCTGCGGTCACGACCACGACCACGGCGGTGGCTGCGACCATGACCACGGTCACGGCGGTGGCCATGGTGGCGGGCATGGCGGCGGCCACGGTGGCTGCGGTCACGACCACAACCATGGCGGTGACTGCGACCATGATCACGGTCACGGCGGTGGCCACGGTGGCGGACATGGCGGCGGCCACGGTGGTTGCGGTCACGACCACAACCATGGCGGCAGCTGCAACCATGACCACAACCACGGCCGCGGCTTCGGTGTCTATGGCGGTGGCGGACATGGCGGTGGCCACGGTGGTGGACATGGCGGTGGCCACGGTGGCTGCGGTCACGACCACGACCACGGCGGTGGCTGCGACCATGACCACGATCATGGCCATGGCCATCATGACGGCGACTGCGGTGGCGATGATGACGACGACCACGGCGGTGGTGGCGGCGGCGGTGGTGGTGGCGATGATGACTGCGGCGACGAGCCTGGCGGTGGTGATGACACGTGCCAGGGTGCTCCTCCCGTTCCCGGTGCGGACAAGGGACTGGAGCTGTGGCCGCCCAACCACAAGTACGTCACTGTCTCTCTGTCCGAGTGCGCCCAGCCCGCGCACGACGCGTGTGGCAACCCGCTGCCGCTGAATGTCTACGGTCACGTCCTCCGTGTCACCTCGGACGAGGTGGAGGATGACAACGGCAACGGTGATGGCCGCACCTGCGAGGACATGTCCATCATCGTGGGCAAGTCGTTCGTGCAGGTCCGCGCCGAGCGTGAGGGCAAGGGCGACGGCCGCGTCTACACCGTCTACTACTCGGTCACGAACGATGCCGGTGCTTCCACCGAGAGCACCTGCCGCATCTACGTGCCGCACGACCAGTCCGGCCGTGACGTGGTGAACAGCGGCGTGAAGTACTGCGTTGGCCAGGGGTGCCCGGCTGGCACCACCGAGGGCAGCCGCATCTGCAAGTAAGCCAGTGACACCGGAGTAGGGCAGGGGCCCGGAGCCGCCAGACGGTTCCGGGCCCTTCGCTTGTCTGGGCTCCTCAGAGGGGTGGCGGGGGCGGAGGCACGCGGGCTCCGAGTTTCTCCTGGCGCACGAGTAGCAGCTCTCGCACGATGATCTGCCCGGTCGCCATCAGCGGAACCGCGAGGACCGCGCCGATGATGCCGGCCAGCTCCGCGAAGAAGACCACCGCGAAGAGCGTGAGCAGCGGGTTGACGTGCACCGTGCGCCGGAAGATCAGGGGCGCCAGCACGTTGCCCTCGAGCTGCCCGTACAAGAGGAAGTAGATGAGCACCGCCATCGCCTTCCACGTGCCGGCCGTGGCGAGCGTCAGCAGCGTAATGAGGCCGCCGGCCACGATGGGCCCCGCGTACGGCACCATGCTGGAGAAGCCGCTCGCGATCCCCAGGGGGAGGAAGAAGGGCATCCCGATGATGGCCAGGAAGGTCGTGGTGAGGGTGGCGTTGATGGTGCAGATGAAGGTGAGCCCGGCCAGGTAGCCACCTGTCGCGGTGTACACCTTGTCCAGCACTCGCTCGTACCGTGCGCGGCGCTCGGGCAGGGCCTGGGAGAGCAGCCGCTGTACCAGCCCCGGGCCAAAGACCAGCATGAACACCACCAGGAAGGCGACTGTGACTCCTGCGCCAACCAGGCTGAACACCCCGGTGACGGCCCACAGCAGCGGGGGTAGTGCTCCCGTGGCCAGCTCGGTCGAGTCCCGGCCCTTTCGCTCCAACTGCTCCACGATGTGGAATCGCGACTCGAGGCGCTGGAAGAAGCTCGAGGCACGGAACTCATCGATGAGGCTCGGAACCTGAGTGGTCAGCTCCTGACCCTGGGCGATGGCGGACGGAATCACGAGCAGGGCCATCGTCGTCAGGGCAATCAACAGCGCGGAGAGCACCAGCGTGATGGCCAGGCCTCGCTTGAGCCGGGCTCGCTCCAGCATGGCCACCAGATGATCTAGAGCGACCGCGAGCAGGGCGGCGATGCCCGTGAGGATGAGCGCCACCTCCGCCTTGATGATCAACACCGCCAGTGCCACCACCGCCAACACGGCGAAGCACACGGTGAAGGCAGTCTTGAGCGTCACCTGGGACGGGTGACCCATGGACGAGTTGATGCCCGCCAAAAACGCTCCCTCTCGCACGAGCCGTTGTCTCCTCCCACGGTGCTTCGTGCTCGGCGCAGCGACAACCAACCCGAGCCCGGCCGCCTGGTCTCCCGGCGACAGGGCTCACGTGTGTGGCTACTCCTCGCCGAACATCAGCCGGCGCACCACCGGCACGGGCGGATAGCCGTAGGAGACGACGGCGTCGTGGAAGCGCCGCAGGCTGAAGTCCTTGCCCCAGCGCGCCTTCGCCTCCTCACGCAGTTCCAGGAGCATCTTCTTACCCAGCGCGTACACCAGGTAGGTGGGATCGCTCGTGCCCCTGCGCGCCTCGCGCTCGGCGTTGATGCGCGTCATGTACGCCTGCTCCTCGAAGAAGCTCACCGCCTGCTCGTACGTCATGCCCCGTGTGTGCAGCGACAGGCCCACCATGTAGCGCGCCAGCCGTTGCAGGTAGAGCGCCAGTTGGTTCAGCTTCAGCTTGTCCGCCTCCACCCCCGAGCCGCCGTAGCCGACCTCTAGCATCATCTGCTCGGTGTACAGGCCCCAGCCCTCGCTGAACGAGCCACTGCCCATCAGCCGCCGCACCTTCGAGTCCACCCGGTTCGTCCACAGGAACTGCACGTAGTGGCCCGGGTACGCCTCGTGGATGGAGACGAGCTCCAGCGCGTGGCGGTTGTAGAAGCTCATGTGCTGCTCGGTCTGCTCGGCGTTCCACGTCGGGTCCGGCGGCGTCACGTAGTAGTAGGCCTCCGTGGCGCGCGTCTCGTAAGGGCCCGGCGTGCTCATGCTCGCGAAGGAGAGCGCCCGGTTGAAGATCGGCGTCTCCGCCACCTGAGCCCGGACCTCGCTCGGAATGGTGATGATGTGGTGGTCCACCAGGAACTGGCGGATGCTCTCCAGCGTCGCCCGCGTGGTGGGCACCAGCTCCGCCGGCGTGGGGTGCTCCTTGCCGAGCTCACGGTACACATCCATCGGCGCCTTCGTGGCGTCGATCCGGCGCGCTACCGCCTGGAACTCGTCCTGCGTGCGCTTCAGCTCCGTGCGCCCCCACGACAGCAGGCTGTCGATGTCCTCGGTGACGCCCTCCTCGTACTGGAGCTTGCGGCGGTAGATGGACTCGCCGATGGCGAAGTTCCCGTTCGAGCGCGGCAGCAGGTCCTCGCGCAGGAAGCGCACGTAGTCCTCCAGTGCCGCCAGCACCTTCGCCTGCTCCTTCTTGAAGGACTCGTTCAGGGCGGCGTCCTTCACCGGCGCGAAGGCCTGGGGCAGGGTGTCCGAGAACATCGCACGCGTGCCGGACGCCTGCTGCAGCGCGATCTCCGTCCACAGACGGGGCGGGTTCTTCAGCGTCGCCTTGCCCGCGGCGAACACCTCGGGCAGCCGCGTCATGCGCGCCACCGCCGAGCGCATCCGCTGCTCGAGCGGAGCGAAGTCCCGGTTGATCAGCTGGTAGACGGAGCTGGAGGCGAGGTTCAGGTAGGTGTTGGGGTTGGTCTCCCAGCTTCGCACCTCCTCGATGTCCAGGATGCGGGCCTTCAGGTTGGACTCGAAGATGTCGTAGTCGGCCCGGTCCTGCGGGGGCAGGTCCGCGCGGTCCACCTGCCGGGGCAACTCCTCGAGCTCCTTCTTCAGGAAGGCGGCCCAGGCCAGCTGCTCCTCGCCCGTGAAGCCGGCGAGCTGGTCATCGTAGGTGTGCAGGCCCCGGGACGTGGCGGCCAGGGGGAAGCGGCGGAACTGCTCCTCGAAGTGCGTGTCGACGATGCGGCGCAGGGACTTCTGGGCGGGAGACAGTGTGGCGGTGTCCGCCTGTGGGGCGGAGCGCGAGGTGGCACAGGCGGACAGCAGGACGAGCAGCGCGGCGACGAGCGCGCGGGTGGGCGACACGTGCAATCAGCACCTCCAGTAGAGCCTGGAGACTCGCCCACCCGCGCCCTCGCTACAACTGTGCTTCTCAGCAGTGCGCGACGGGTGCCGTGGCGCTAAAGAGCAGCATGGGGCGGAGCAGTGCGTCGAGCTCGGCGGCGTTCTTGCGCTCCCGGACCGCGTTGCTTCGCAGCTCCCTCCTGCCCGAGAACAGGATGCTCGCGCTGACGAGCGCGAAAGTCGTGACGTAAATGGCGAGTTCGATTCGCATGTCCCTTCTTTCCATTCCTGGCATTCATCTGGACAGGGTGCGGAGCGGGACTTTGTGACTTGCCGGAGAGGGAGAGGGGGGCCGGTGGAGCGAGCGAGCGGGCAGGGGAGCCCGAGCGCTCACCGGTGGGTGGAGATGCCGGGAAGAGAGGCGGGGCGCCGCGCTGGCTCGACGTGCACCACCACGTCCACCACCTCGGGGAACTCCGCCTGCAGCCGGGTCTCCACGGCGTCGGCCAGCTCGTGGGCCCGGGCCGTGGTGAGTTGTGGATCCACCTCGATCTTCAGGTCCACGTACACCGTGCCTTCCATGCCCCGGCTGCGCACGTCTCGGCACGAGCGCACGCCCGGCACCTGGAGGGTGATGGTCTCCACCTTCTGCGGATCCAATCGCGCCGTGTCCGAGAGGATGCCCACCGCCTGCTTGACGATGCCCCAGCCCACCCGCGCCACCACGATCATCACCCCCAGCGTGATGATGCCATCCGCCTTCGGGTAGCCCAGCCACACCAGCCCGATCGACAGCAGCACCGCCAGCGTGACGCCCACGTCCGACAGCGTGTGCCGCGCGTCCGCCATCAGCAGGGGGCTCTTGAGCTTCTCACCCTGGTGGCGCTCGATGCTCGTGACGGCCAGGTTGATGAGCAACGTGGCCACCATTACCCCGGCCATCAGCGGAGTCACCGTGGGGTGGCGGTCGTGCAGCAGCGAGTCGAACGCCATTCGCCCCAACTCCAGCATGCTGATGCCAATCATCGCCCCAATGCCCAGCGAGGCCAGCGCCTCGAACTTGCCGTGGCCGTAGGGGTGGTCCTCATCCGCGGGCTGGGCGGCCACCGACATGGACACCAATCCGAGGACGTTGGAGCCGCCGTCGATGAAGGAGTGCATGCCATCCGCGGTCACCGCGGCCGAGTCGCTCAGCAACCCGAAGACGAGCTTGGCCACGGCCACGGCCCAGTTGGCCATGAGGATGGCGGCGAGAACGTTGCGCACCTTGCGGTTGCGCTCGAGCAGGGAGGCGTCCACGCGGCGCACCCTAATGCCTACGCGGTCCGTTCGCGAGCCTCCCTCCCGTGAGGGCCCTCGGTTGCGTTAGTTGGGTTGACGGAAGAGGCGCATCCGGGGGCCGCCGCCCATGTCCATGAAGAAGCCGAAGCTGAAGCGCACCTTCGAGTCGTCCTCCAACAAGCCCGGCGGCGGGTTGGGGAAGGGCTGGGCCCGTCTGAAGGACTCGACGGCCTCCATGTCCAGGAAGTCCAGCCCGCAGCTCTTCTCGATGGTGATGTCCGCGACCTTCCCGGTCTCGTCCAGGGTGACATTGAGCAGGGTGTAGCGGTCCCTTCCGGAGTAGGTGCTGCCCGTCGGGTCACGCCGCATCAGCGCCGAGTTCGGGTTCCACTTCGTGCCGACGCTCTGCTTCACCCGGTTGAAGAAGCTGGCGTACTTCCACTCGCGGGTGTTGAGGTAGGTGCCGTCGCCCTCCTCCACGTCCTTGAGGTGATCATTGGGCGCCCCGCCGATGATCTGATCCATCACCGCTTGCGAGGGCATCAGCTTCGCCATCCCCGGCGAGCCCATGCGGCCCTGGGAGCCCTCGTCGCCCTCGCCGGAGCCCGACTGGATGCGCAGCCGCTTCGAGTTGCCGATGACCTCGTCGCTCTCGTTGCGGTTGTTCACGTCCACGCCCGGACCCGTCGCGTTGGGGTCCTGCTTCATGGCGATTTCCTGCTTGCGCTTCGCGTCGGGCAGCTCGAAGGCGGGCTTCTGGCCGCCTTCCTTCATGGGCCGCTCATCCGCGCCCTGGCCATTGTTGCCCGACAGCTGCGCGGCCTGCTCCTCGCTCTGACCCGAGCCCTCGCGAGACTCGCGCGCCGTCGTCTTCGGCATGGCGTTCTTATAGAAGGGCGTCTGGTCCTTCGCGCGCGTCTCCTTCTCCGCCTTGTTGTTGTGCTCGGCGAGGTACTTCGCGTCCGGAGACTCCTGCTTGTTGCCCGGAGCCACGTCCACCACCTGGCCGTCCGGCTTCTTCTCTGGCTTCTTCTCCGGCTTCTTCAGCGGCTGGTTGAGCCGAGGGGCGTTGAGGTTGGGCTGTCCCCGGTTCTGGGCCCACTCCTGGGCGGTCAGGGGCCGGAGGGCCACGGCGCTTGCCGGCTTGGCGGGCTTGGGCTCAGGCGGCAGGTTGAGCTGAATGTGGGCCATCAGGGCCAGAAGGCCCACGAATACCCCATGCGCCAAGAGGGCTAGCACGAGGGCAATGAGGTAGCGCGCGGGGCGTTCCCGCCTGCGTCGGCGCTTGTACGTCTGCTCTGGAACCGATGGACCCGTCGACACGCGTGCTGAAGATAACCGCCGAGCTCGTCTGGTACTCCCGAGAGGTTTCGGGAGTGACAACCCGGAGGAAGAGCGGAGTGTACTCCTCTAGGAGTCTAGTCACCCATCAATAGATGGGCGCGACCTCTGCTCCGTTGAAGTAGAAACGGAGGATGTCCTGGTAGCGGTGACCGGCCTCGGCTCGGCCGATGGCGCCCGTCTGGCACATGCCCACCCCATGCCCCCAGCCGCCGCCTCGGAAGCGCCAGCCGATGAGGCGGTCCTCGGCGTCCCGCTCTTCGTCCACCAGGGCCATGGAGCTGTTGAGCATCCCGAAGAGGCGACGGATGTTCAGCTCGCCCCGGACCTGGGTGACGCCTCGCTCGCCCGCGACGGTGAGGGTGCGCGCCCGGCCCGACACGCCCCGCTCCCCGAGGCTCAGCGCGTGCACCCGGCCGACCCCCAGGTGCGCCGTGAGCGCGTTCACCTGCTCCACGCTGAAGCGCTTCTCCCAGCGGTACTTGCTCGGCTGCGCGAAGCTGGAGAGCCGGCAGGCCGTGGGCAGCTCGGCGCGCAGGTACTCGGCCAGGGAGTCGGGCCCGGGCAGTCCTTCCGTGGGGCCCAGGACGTCCGGTCTGCCGCGCAGGCTTGGGTTCGGGGGGCCGCCCCAGACGATGTCGTTGTCCTCCGTGTGGCCCCCGCACACCGCGCTGTACACCGAGTCCACCAGCCTTCCGTCCGCCGAGAAGAGCCCCTCTCCCCGTGTGGCCTCCACCGCCGCGGTGGTGCTGGCCGCCTCGCCCGTGCGGCCTCGGTACACCGCGCAGTGTTGTTCGGAGCACAGGAGGAAGGGGTCCGCCAGGTGTTTGATACCCACCTTCGCCAGCACCTCGCCGCGTGCCGTCACCGCCTGGGCCTTGAGCGCCTCCGGGTGCGCCCGGGCGTAGATCTCCGAGGGCACCAGCCCCTTGAGCAGATCCTCCAGCTTCACCACGTTCACCACCGCCAGCGTTCCGTGGCGATCCACTGAGAGCTGAAGCGTGCCGCGGAAGCTCCGGTCCTCGAAGCCATGGTTGTCGTAGCCGACGTCGTGCTCCACCTGCCTCACGTCGAAGCCGGCGTCATCCAGCGTCTCGGCGTACACGGAGTCCTGCGCCAGCCCCACCACGTTGCCCGCGTCGTCCCGCACCTCGAGGATGCCGCGTGAGGGCGTGCGGACCTCCTCGAAGAGGGTGGTGCGCACGCCGAAGTCGCGCAGCAGCTCCGCCTGACGCCCGGTGGCCTGCTTCGGGGAGAGCTCCTCGTCTAGCAGCAGCAGGTAGCGCCGGTTGTCGATGACCTTCCCGGCGATGCCGTAGAGCACCCCCAGCACGTGCACGCGCACCGCCACGCCCCGGGCCTGCCACTGCGCCTGTGTCTCCGTCAGCCCCGCCTTGTCCGCGAAGGGGAGCTCCGCCAGTTGGATGCGCGCGGACAGCTCCGCGGGGGTGCCGTCCGTTACTCGCACCGTCCACACCGAGCCCGCGGGGGCCTCCAGCATCTTCTCCGCCTCCCCGCCGAAGCGCAGCCGCATCCGCCCCTTGGGGGAGAAGCGGGCTTCGCGGCGGCCCTGCATCAACCCGATGGGGATGTGCGGCTCTCCGCCCCGGAAGTCCAAGCGCTTGAGGTTGCCCGGCGCGGGCAGCTCCTCGGGGCGGAGCGCGAGCTCGGGAGACGGTGCCGGACGGGCCTCAGTCGGAGCCGGACTCGCAGGGGGGGCGCTCGCGGTGGAATCAGAGCGGACGGGTTCCGTGCTCGAGGTGGACGCGGACCGATGCGGGGCAGCGCAGGTGACGAGGAGGAACGCGAGGAGTGGAAGAACGGCCTTGAGCAAAGCCCCCCGACCGTACCCGTGGACGGCCTCGCCCGCCACCTCCTGGTTGGAGTCCAGGCAAGCAGAGCACGGAGGGGGCGAATACAGGGGACGGTGACAGGGGTTCCCCCTGCTCATGAGAAAACAAAGAGGCAAGATGAGGAAGACTCCAGGGGCTTTCCTGGCCGCCTGCTCGCTGGGCCTCGGCCTGTGGGCCTGTGGTGGGGGAGTTGGCTCCGATGGACAGCCGGGTGGGGCGGACAATGCTCCGCGTCTCAATCCCCCCGCCTCTGCCTCGAAGCCGGGCGAGCCGGCCCCCATTGGGGCGCAGCCTGTGGCGAATACGCCCGTGGCCGACCTGCCCTCGCACGAGGGGCACTCGCCCATCGCCGAGCCCTCTCCTCAGCCAGGGCTGAACACGCCCGAGTCCGCGCCCGCTCCAAAGCCCTTCACCCGAGAGTGGGTCGTGAGCGCGTCCGGGAGCGACACCGGAGACGGGAGCGCGGCCCAGCCGTTCCGCTCCATCGCCAAGGGCATCTCCATGGCGGGTCCGGGCGAGGTTGTTCGCGTCCTCGCGGGCACCTACGCCGAGCGCATCGTCATTGGCGACAACGCCAAGGCCGGCGCTGAGGGCGCGCCCATCACGATTCAGGGCGAGGGCAAGCCGCGCATCATTCCGAGCTCTGGCTCGGGGGCGCTCATCCAGGTGCGCAAGCCGCACTGGATTGTGGATGGCTTCGAGGTGGATGTGCAGAAGCAGCCGTCCTACGCGGTGACCTTCCAGGGCAACGTGCAGGGCTCGACGCTGGCCAACTCGGAGCTGCACCACGGCACGCTCGGTGCGGCCATCACCACGTATGACAACGCCACGGGCGCGGTCATCGAGAACAACCACATCTACGGCTTCGTGAAGAGCTCGGGCAACCAGGACTCGCACGGCGTCGTGGTGCAGCCGACGTCGCACGACATCACCGTGCGCAACAACGACATCCACGACAACTCGGGTGACTCGGTGCAGTGCCTGGGGCCCGAGGGCTTCAGCTCGCTGCCACCCGCGGACGGGCTGCTCGTGGAGAACAACCACTTCTACGCCAACCGCGAGAACGCGGTGGACATCAAGACGTGCCACAACGTCACCATCCGCAACAACAAGATGCACGGCTTCAAGCCGAGCTCCACGGCGAAGGGTGACGCGGTGGTGGTCCACTACTCGGCTCGGAACGTGATCATCGAGGACAACGAGGTCTACGACTCGGGCAAGGGCATCTCGGTGGGTGGCAACCACGAGGGCCCCGTCCCCACTGGGGTGGTGGTGCGGCGCAACCGCGTCCATGACATCTCCAAGGACGGCGGGGGCGAGGGCACGGGCATCCGCTTCGAGAACTCCGAGGGCGCGGTGCTGGTGAACAACACCGTGACGCGCGTGGCGGGTTCCGCGCTCATCATCGGCCATGGCACCGGCGGCGCGACGAGCAACCTCCAGGTGGAGAACAACCTCATCTCGGAGGCCCCGGTGGCGGTGGACCTCGGCAGCCAGCGCCCGGGCCTGAAGATGGGACACAACCTCTTCCCGGCGGGCGCGCAGTTCAAGCGCAGTGGCGCGGTGGTGGACCTGGTGGGCTTCCAGCAGGCCTCGGGGGACTCCACCTCCACCACGGGTGACGCGGGCGCGGCGCCTCCAACCTTCGGACCGGCCTCGGCCGCTGTGGATCAGGGCTCCGACGTGGGCCTGCCCTTCTGCGGTGGGGCTCCGGACATCGGCGCCGTGGAGACCGGCTGCTGAGCGCGGCTCGCTGACGCCCTGAACAGGAAAAGGCCCGGTGTGGAGTTCGCTCCGCACCGGGCCTTTTTCATGGGCTATGAAGGCCCGTACTTCAGGCAGCCTGGCTCTCGGGCGGCTTCCAGTTGGCGAAGAAGCGCGCCTTGAACCGGGCGCAGTAGCGGACGAGGTTCTCCTGGGACAGCGTGTACTGTTTGAGCTCCGTGTCCACAGGATTGGCGATGATGCTCACCAGGAACGAGTAGACCACCGCGTCGAAGGAGGAGGGCTCATCGCCGAGCAGGAAGGACTTGTTGCCCATCAGCGTCGCGATCGCGGAGATGTCCGCCTTCGCCAGTACCTGGACTTCCTCCATCGTGTGGCGGCCCGTGCCCTGGTCATGGAGGATCTGCAGCATCTTCTGGCGGAGCGCCGTCAGCGGCACAGGGCCACCCACTACGCCCGGGACCATCGACTCCACGACGGGCGTGTAGGCCCGCCAGCCCTCCTCGTCCACCCAACGCATGTACACGATGTACCAGTAGGTGCACTCCTCCAGCATGCGCCGGATGGTGTGGCCGATCGCCAGCTGCTCCGGCGTCAGCTTCGCATCGAGCGAGTCCCCGTGCTTGTTCTTGAGATAGTCGATGATGAACTGGGAGTCGCCCATGAGCTTCCCGTCGATCTCGACGTAGGGCACCTTGCCCTTGGGCGCGGTGGCCAGACTGGCCAGCTTCACCGAGTACGGGATGCCGGCCATGCGCAGGTAGGACTCCAGTTTGAAGCAGAACGGGCTGAGGTTGGGCGTGCCCCAGGCAACGGGGGTTTGGTAGAGGGTGATCATGGCTGTTGTTGTCTCATGCAGTCGCCGACTGCACTGGTTGTCCTTCCGTACGAACCGATTCTAGCGGTTTGACGTGCACCTGGACTCCGCTGAATGCGGCATTGCCACTGAGGGCGTCCAGGAAGCGGTCGTCCGTGAGATCATTGATGCTCACGCCCGCATGCTCTCCTGCCACCCGGAGCCGGACGCCTTCGCGCCCATGGCCGTAGCCATGCGGCAGGCTCACCACTCCGGGCATCACTTCATCCGTCACGGTCACGGGGGCTCGCACCTCCCCGACGCGTGAGGTGATCAATGCCTCTCCGCCCTCTTGAAGGCCGAGGCGGCGAGCATCCTCCGGGTGCACCATCAGCGTACACCGGGGCTTCCCACTCACGAGCCGGGGCACGTTGTGCAGCCAGGAGTTGTTGTCCCGCAGGTGGCGCCGGCCGATGAGCAGCATCGAGCCCTGCTCCGACGCCCCCGTGCCCTCTGGGAACGTTTGGCGCAGCCGCTGGACGTCGGCCACCATCAGCTCGGGGGCGAGCTGGATGCGGCGGTCGCGCGTGGCCAGCCGCCCGGGAAGGCTCGGCTGGAGCGGTCCCAGGTCCACGCCGTGCGGCTTCTGCTTGAGGCTCGCCAGGTTCAGGCCCTTGCGGAACGGGCGGAGCCTCATTCCATAAGGGCCCGCGCGCAGCCCCAGATCGAGGATGCCGTCAGGGCCGAGCTTCTTCAGCGCGCGGTACGTCAGCTCGCCGCGCACGCGCGGCTCTCCGCGCAAGGTCTCCAGTCGGTGCTTCAACTCCAGGAAGATCTCCCAGTCGTGCTTCGAGCCCGGGCGCGGCTCAAAGAGCGGCGGCGAGTACTTCGCGGTGTTGCGCACCGCCAGCACGTGGAAGGCGAGGTCGTAGTGGCTCCGCTCGAGCTGGGTGCTGGGCGGCAGGATGATGTGCGCGTGGCGGGTCGTCTCGTTGATGTACGGGTCGATGCACACCATGAAGTCGAGGGACGCGAACGCCTTGTCGAGCTGCTGTCCGTTGGGCGTGGACACCACCGGGTTGCCCGCGGAGGTGATCATCGCGCGGATGCGGCCAGGGCCCTCGGTGAGGATCTCCTCGCCGAGCACGGCTACGGGCAGCTCGCCAGAGGTCTCAGGCAGCCCGCGCACCCGGCTCTTCCAGCGCCCGAAGCTCCCGCGGCTCATGGAGATCGCCTTCGGCCCGTGCACCAGATCGAAGGCCGGCTTCGTGAACAGGGCGCCGCCCGGACGGTCGAAGTTCCCCGTCACCAGGTTGATGACGTTGATGAGCCACTGGCACATCGCGCCGAAGGCGTGCGTGGAGACGCCCACGCGGCCGTAGCACACGGCGGACTCGGAGGCAGACAGCTCGCGGGCGATCCGCCGGGTGGTGGCCGCCGGCACGCCGGTGTGGGGCTCGGCACGCTCGGGGGTAAAGTCGCGTGCCAGCTCCCGGAGGGTGGCCAGGCCATCGGAGAACTCCGCGAGCCGCCCCATCTTCGCGCCCGCTCCCTCCAGCAGCAGGTGCAGGAGCGAGAACAGCCACAGCGCGTCGGTGCCGGGGCGGATGAAGACGTGCTCGTCCGCGACGCGGGCGGTCTCCGTCTTCCGGGGGTCCACTACCACCACCTTGCCTCCGCGCTCCTGGATGGCCTTGAGCCGGCCTCGCACGCCCGGCGCGCTCATCAGGCTGCCGTTGGAGGCGAGCGGGTTGGCCCCGAGGATGAGCATGTAGCGCGTGTGGTCGATGTCCGGGATGGGGATGAGGAACTGGTGCCCGAACATCGAGTACGCGGCGATGTGATGGGGGAGCTGATCCACCGACGTCGCTGAGAACTTGTTCTTCGTGCGCAGGGTCCTCAGGAGCAGCGGCAGGAAGAGCATCGCGCCGTGGTCATGCACGGTGGGGTTGCCCACGTACACGCCCAGCGAGTCCTTGCCGTGCTCCCGTTGGATGGCGTTGAGCCGCCGCGCGGTCTCGTCAAGCGCCTCCTCCCACGAGATGGGCTGCCAACCGGTGGCGGTACGCCGGACGGGTTGACGGAGCCGGTCTGGATCCTCGTGCAGGTCCTGGAGCGCGACGGCCTTGGGGCAGATGTGACCCTTGCTGAATGGATCCGCCTCGTCACCCCGGATGGAGGTGACGCGGCCTCCAGAGGTTTCGATGCGCAGGCCACACATGGCCTCGCAGAGGTTGCAGGTGCGGAAGTGCAGCTCGGACGGCGCGGAGGACTGACTCATCGAGTACCTCGTGGCGACGACGGGGAAGACGCACGGAAACGGCGGGCGGCGAAAGCTACCAGGGACAGCAGACACAACCAGGAGGTTGCGCTCGTGTTACCCGGAGTGTTGGAACAGCCACAACCACTGGCTTCCCGTTCGACGTGCACGTTGAACGTGCACCGGGTCGTATTGCCCGAGGCGTCCTCCGCCGTCACCTCCACGGTGGTGTCACCCGGTGGGAAGATGCTGCCGCTGGCGGGGGACATCGTGACGGCCGGCGAGGTCGTCACGCGGTCCGTGGCGGAGGCCCGGGGCAGCTCCACGGCCACCGGTCCCTCTGGGACGGTCACGTCCTGCGGACACGTGAGCAGGGGCGGCAGGGTGTCACTCACCGTGACGGGGAAGCTGCACTCGGCCACGTTGCCCGAGGCATCCTCCGCCCGCACCTTCACGGACGTCTCGCCCACCGGGAAGGTGTCCCCGGAGGCGGGCTGGGTGCTCACCGTGACCGCGGAGACGGTGTCCACGTAGTTGATCACCGAGAACGTCGTCGGAGTCCCCGAGGGTCCCTCCGCCTCGACCTCGATGGGTGCCGGGCACTTGAGCGTGGGGGCCTTCGTGTCGCGGACGATGACGTGGAAGGTGCAGCTCGAGACGTTCCCGGCCCCATCCTTGGCCGTCACCGTGACGGGCGTGCTCCCGACCGGGAAGCGCTCCCCGCTGGTGTGATCGACGGTGACGGTCGGCTGGGAGACCGCGTCCGAGGCCTCGACAGGCGGCCAGGTGGCGATCGCGCCGGTGGGGTTCTCGGCCTCGACAATCGGATCCGCCGGGCACGTCAGCACCGAGGCCGTGGTGTCCTGGACGTTCAGGGTGAAGGTGCACTGACTCTCGTTGCCCCACTCGTCGGCGGCCGTCACCGTCACGGTGGTGTTGCCGTGGGGGAAGAGGCTGCCGGAGGCGTGGCTCACGGTGAGGCGCGGCTCGCGAGTCACCGCGTCGGTGGCCAGGGGCTCGGGGTAGGTGACCACCGTGCCCGCCGCGCTCGTGGCCTCCACGTCGGCGCTCGCGGGGCAGACCGGCACGGGCGGCGTGGTGTCCTGCACCTTCACGTTGAAGGCGCACGTGGCCACGAGGCCCGCGGCGTCTCGCGCGGTGGCGGTCACCCGGGTGGTTCCGAAGGGGAAGAAGCTTCCCGGCACCCGGCTGTAGGAGAGGGCGGGAGGGAGCGAGGTGTCGTCGTTGGCCTCCGCCTCCGGGAAATGAACCTGCGCGCCCAGCGCCTGCTGGGCCTCGACGACCTGGTCCGCCGGGCAGACGAGGGTTGGGGCCGTGCTGTTGGTGAGCAGCTCCCGAGGCATCAACCACGGCTCGCGCCCGTGCCGCCCGTCGCTCGCGCTGAAGGCGATGGAGTCTCCGAAGAAGGTGAACCCCGCGGGGTCCGAGCCGAGCTGCCAGGGGGCGATGTCGTGCAGCATGAAGGTGCCCGCCGAAGTGCCGTCCGAGCGCCACAGCTCGGTGCCACTCACGCCATCATTGGCGGCGAGGAGGATCAGCTTCTCGGCGGGGAGCGCGAGAAGTGAGCTGGCGAGGACTCCACCGCCCGTGCCCGAGAGGATGTCCTTGACGCGGACGGTGCCGGCTTCGGTGCCGTTGGTCTTCCACAGCTCGCGGCCGGACGTATCGTCCTCGGCGGTGAAGTAGAGGGTGTCGCCGAGCGCCGTGAGTGCCTGCGGTGTGGAGCTCCCGTTGCCCGAGCGGATGTCCTTGACGCGGATGGTGCCCGGCTCGGAGCCATCGGTCTTCCACAGCTCGGCACCGGAACTGCCATCGTTGGCCTTGAAGTAGAGGACGCCGCCGAGCACCGCGAAGGAGGAGGGCCCAGAGTCCGCCGCACCCGGGGCGATGTCCTTCACCCGGGTGGTGGTCGTTCCATCCGTCTTCCACAGCTCGATGCCGGTGCCGGCCTCGTTGGCGACGAAGTAGAGGGTGCTGCCCACGACTCCGGCGATGTTCAGCACGGAGGCATAGCCCAGGCTGTCGCGGATGTTGGCGACGCGGACCGTCCCGGCGCCGGTGCCATCCGTCTTCCACAGCTCGCGGCCGCCGGAGGCGTCACGGGCCAGGAAGTACAGGGCTCCTCCCACGGACGTGAATTGGGAGGGCTGCGAGGACCCGCTCTTCTCCACGATGTCCTTCACCAGGGTGGTGCCCGAGTCGGTTCCGTCGCTCTTCCAGAGCTCGAAGCCCGTGATGGAGTCACTGCCGGCGAAGAAGAGGAATCCCCCATGCGCGGCGAGCTCGATGGGAGCGCCCGCCACGGGGGTGAGCTTGAGCCTGGAGGTCACCCGCGTGGTGCCAGTGGGGGCAGGGGTCCCATCTGTCTTCCAGAGCTGATAGCCCTCCACGGACGAGGGCAGGGCCGCGAAGTAGAGGGCGCCGTTCAGGGGTGTCAGGTCGCTCACTCCCGACTCCAAGATGGAGCTGTCGACCTCGGAGGGAAGGATGTCCACGAGCGACTGCGTGCCCGCGACCGTCCCATCGGTCCGCCACAGCTTCGCCGCCGCCTCCTGCTCGAAGGTGGTGAAGTACAGCGAGCCATTCCAGGTGGCGAAGGGGGCGGGCTTGGAGCCCCGGGTGGCCTTCAGATCGGCTCCGACGGGGGCGGTGGTGGCCACGTCGCCCTGCGTCTTCCACAGCGTGGGGAGGGGAGGGTTCTCGAGGGAGAGGCCCGTTCCGGGCGCAGTCGCCACGAAGTAGACGGTGTCGCCCAGCACCGTGAACGAGCGGGGGGCCGGATCCGTGGGCTTGTCGCCCGAGAAGATGTTGGTGCCGATGCGCGCCGCCCGGGTGCCATCGCTCGTCCACAGCTCGGCGCCGACGCTCGGCTCGTACGCGGTGAAGTAGAGCGTGCTCCCGTGGGCCGTCATCAGCAGGGGGCCCTTGCCGCCTCGGGCCTTGAAGTCCTCGAGCTTCGAGGTGCCCGCCGCCGTGCCGTCCGTCGCGTAGAGTGCGCTCTCATTGCCGCTGCTGTCGCGCGTCAGGAAGAAGAGGCGGCTGCTGGTGGCGACGAGGGAGTCGGGCTTCTCCGTGGTGTTGTTTCCGGAGAAGAGCTCCAGGACGCGCGAGGTGCCCGCCCCGGTGCCATCGGTCTTCCACAGCTCGTTCCCCGTCACGCCGTCCGTGGCGACGAAGTACACCGCGCCCCCGAAGGCGGTGAGCTGCGCGGGGCCAGAGCCCGATGCGCCCGGGGAGAGGTCCTTCACGCGGACGGTGCCCGTCTCGGTGCCATCGGTCTTCCACAGCTCGGTGCCTGTCGTGCCGTCATCGGCGGCGAAGAAGAGCGACCGGCCCGACCGGACGAGCCCGCGCGTGGCGGGGGAGGCCGTGACGGTCAGGTTCGCGCCGACACGCACCGTGCCCTCCGGTGTTCCATTCGTCCGCCAGAGCTGCCGCGTCCCCCCTGGCCCGGTGGCGATGAAGAAGAGCTTGCCGCCGAGCTCGGTGAACGAATCGGGGTTGCTGTTGCCCTTGCCCAGGAAGATGTCCCGGACGAGCTCCGTGCCGCCTGGGGTTCCGTCCGTGCGCCACAGCTCGGCGCCGTGCTCGCCGTTGTCAGCGCTGAAGTAGACCCTCCCGTTGAGCTCGGCGAACGTCGTGGGCTGGGAGCTCGCGGTGCCCGGTCGGATGTCCGCGAGCAAGAAGGTGCCCGCGGAGGTGCCATCCGTCCGCCACAGCTCCACGCCATTCTTTCCATCCGTGGCGGAGAAGTACGTAAGTCCCCGCATGTGGAAGAGGTGGGAGGGCGAGGAGCCTGGAGTCCCCGGGGCGATGTCGGACACCAGGACGGGGCCGGAGGACGTGAGCCTCCACAGCTCGGGTCCGGTGCTGTCGTCGTTGGCCGAGAAGAGGAGGGCCGTGCCGGCTGGCGTGAGGAACTCGGGGTAGCGCACCAGCGCGCTCTCGGACTTCGCGGCCACATCCATGACGAGGGAGGCGGGACCCTCACCCAGCGCCCGGCGGGTGGCCTTCGGCGTCTTCCGCGCAGGCTCCTCCCCTGTAGGCGCCGTGCAGGCCATGCCCAGCACGAGGACGCACAGAGACGTCAGGGTCGTGTTCACTCTCACCATGCTGTTCCTCGAGACTCCCCCGCCGGTGCTGGGCCTGCAGCGCCCGGCCATGCCGAAACCTGCGGCATTCAATCACATCCGGGCCCAGTGGGAGCGCGACAGAAAACGCACTGGCAGGGTGACAGTTTCGCGGGGAGGCGGTGTTTCAGGCGGCGTGACCTTCGATGCCGCCTGGTGGGCTGGCGTCCTTTCATGAGGGAGTCAGAACATGTGGAAGAGCCTATGTGTGGGTGTTGCGGCGCTGCTGCTCCTGCCGGCCTGCGGTCTGATTGGAGAGCAGGGTGATGGCCATAAGGTCACGGTGTCGCGTGAGCTCTTCGGCTTCACCCAGGTGGAAAATCGCAGTCAGCTGGAGGTGGTGGTGCGCGAAGCCGCCACCGAGTCCGTCAACGTCACGCTCGACGAGAACCTGCAGCAGTACATCACCACCCACGTCTCCAGAGAGACGCTCGTCATCGATGACACCACCCTGCTTTCGTACTCGGGTGAGGGCCAGATCGTGGTGACGCTGCCGCGCTTCCTGGGCGCGAAGGGTGAGGGGTCCGGATCGCTCCTCGTCGAAGGAGTGACCCAGTCGAACGCGCTCACCTTCAAGCTCGAGGGTTCTGGCGACATGCGCTACTGTGGGCCAGCGTCCAGCCTCGCCGCGCACCTGTCGGGCTCCGGCAACATGACGCTCTGCACCCCGCTGGAGCAGGTGATCGACAAGGTGGACCTGAAGCTCGATGGCTCCGGCGATCTCTCCTATGACGGCTCCGTGAAGAGCCTGGATGCCTCCTCCGATGGCTCGGGGGACATCAGCCTCTCCGGCTCGGCGCCGCGGTTCGTGGCCCGGGTGGAGGCCAGCGGGGACATCGATGCCAAGGCGCTCACCAGCTCGGAGGCGGAGTTGAGCTTGTCCGGCTCCGGCAACCTGAGCGCGACCATCACCGATGTCGTGTCGGTGAAGCTCTCGGGCTCCGGCAATGTGGATCTGTGGGGCGGCGCCGCGATTCGTGACGTGCACCTCGACGGCAGCGGTAACCTCCGGCGCCACTGAACCCGAAGGGCACCTGGCCCTGTCGCAGAGGAGGCCCTTCCCCGCCCGGTTGGAGCACCGAGGAGCGGGGGAGGGCCTTCCTCTTTTTCTCGGAAGTCACGTCCCGTGCAGCCATGGGAGGGCCATCCATCACGATCTCTTCGGATGCGGGAGGGAGGCTGTGGTTATAAGACGGCCGCACATTTCCGGACCCCCTCTCCCAGAGATTCCATGCTCACCCTGCGTGGCGCCCCCGCCCTCTCCGAGTTCCGTCTGGCCAAGCTGCTCGCTCGCTGTCGCGAGCTGGAGCCTGCTGTGGCCTCCGTCTACGCGGAGTTCGTGCACTTCGTTGATGTCGCAACCACCCTCTCGGAGTCCGAGCGGGCCCTGATGGACAAGCTGCTGGAGTACGGCCCTCGGCTGGCCCGGAAGGAGCCCCGCGGAAGCCTGCAGCTCGTCATCCCGCGCCCCGGCACCATTTCTCCGTGGTCGTCGAAGGCCACGGACATCTTCCAGAACTGCGGCCTGCGCGGCATCCGGCGGGCCGAGCGTGGCATCGCCTATTGGGTCGCCGATGAGGTCGGTAAGGCGCTGGGTGCCGCGCAGCTCGCCCGAGTGCAGCCGGTGCTGCACGACCGGATGACGCAGGCGGTGGTGGGCCGCGAGGAAGACGCCGCCATCCTCTTCGCCGGGCACACGCCTCGGCCGCTCACCACGGTGGACGTGCTGGGTGGAGGCCGGGCCGCGCTCGTCTCCGCCAACCGGGAGCTGGGCCTGGCGCTGGCCGAGGATGAGATCGACTACCTGGTGGCGCGCTTCACCGAGCTGAAGCGCAACCCCACGGACGTCGAGCTGATGATGTTCGCGCAGGCCAACAGCGAGCACTGCCGGCACAAGATCTTCAACGCGTCGTGGACGATCGACGGCGAGAAGCAGGAGCGCTCGCTCTTCCAGTCCATCAAGAACACCTACGCGGCGAACAAGGAAGGCGTGCTGTCGGCGTACAAGGACAACGCGGCGGTGATGGAGGGCTTCGAGGTCGATCGCCTCTTCCCGGACGCGGCCAACGGCGAGTACCGCTTCCACCGCGAGCCGGCGCACATCCTGATGAAGGTGGAGACGCACAACCATCCCACGGCCATCTCGCCGCACCCGGGAGCCTCCACGGGCGCGGGCGGTGAGATTCGCGACGAGGGCGCCACGGGCCGGGGTGCGAAGCCCAAGGCGGGCCTGACGGGGTTCTCCGTCTCGAACCTGCGCATCCCCGGCTACGAGCAGCCCTGGGAGCAGCCCTACGGCAAGCCGGAGCGCATCGTGTCCGCGCTCGACATCATGATCGACGGCCCGCTGGGCGGCGCCGCCTTCAACAACGAGTTCGGCCGGCCCAACCTGTGCGGCTACTTCCGCAGCTTCGAGATGCAGGTGCCCACGTCCGAGGGCCCCGAGGTTCGCGGCTACCACAAGCCGATCATGATCGCCGGAGGCCTCGGCAACATCCGGGCGCCGCACGTGCAGAAGGGCACGCTGAAGCCGGGAGATAAGATCGTCGTGCTGGGCGGCCCGGCGATGCTGATCGGCCTGGGCGGCGGCGCGGCGTCCTCAATGACGCAGGGCACGAGCGCGGCGGATCTCGACTTCGCCTCGGTGCAGCGGGACAACCCGGAGATGGAGCGGCGCTGCCAGGAGGTCATCGACCGGTGCTGGGAGCAGGGCGAGGCCAACCCCATTCGCTCCATCCACGACGTGGGCGCGGGCGGTCTGTCCAACGCGGTGCCGGAGCTCATCCACGACAACAACCTGGGTGGACGCTTCGAGCTGCGCGAGGTGCCCAACGCAGAGCCGGGCATGGCGCCGGTGGAGATCTGGTGCAACGAGGCGCAGGAGCGCTACGTGCTGGCCATCGCGCCGGAGGACCTGCCGCGCTTCAAGGCCCTGTGCGAGCGCGAGCGGGCGCCGTTCGCGGTGCTCGGCGAGGCCACTGAGGAGCAGGTGTTGAAGCTGACGGACCGGCAGTTCAGCAACGCGCCCATCGACATCCCGATGGACGTGCTGTTCGGCAAGCCGCCGAGGATGCACCGGGACGTGAAGTCCCGCCGGCTGGAGCACGCCGAGCTGAAGCTGGACGCACCGGTGAAGGAGCTGCTGGGACGGGTGCTCGAACACCCGACGGTGGCGGACAAGGGGTTCCTCATCACGATCGGTGACCGGACGGTGTCGGGCCTGACGGCGAGGGATCAGATGGTGGGCCCCTGGCAGGTGCCAGTGGCGGACTGCGCGGTGACGCTGTCGGCGCACGCGGGCTACACGGGCGAGGCCATGTCCATGGGCGAGCGCACGCCGGTGGCGCTGATCGACGCGGCGGCCTCGGCGCGCATGGCGGTGGCCGAGGCCATCACGAACATCGCCTCGGCGCGGATCGGAAAGCTGGGCGACGTGAAGCTGTCGGCCAACTGGATGGCCGCCGCCGGGAGCCCGGGCGAGGACGCCAACCTGTACGCCGCGGTGAAGGCGGTGGGCATGGAGCTGTGCCCGGCGCTGGGCCTCACCATTCCGGTGGGCAAGGACTCCATGTCCATGCGCACGGTGTGGGAAGAGAAGGGGGCTCGCAAGGCGGTGACGGCGCCGCTGTCGCTCATCGTGTCGGCCTTCGCGCCGGTGCTGGACGTGCGCAGGTCCCTCACGCCGCAGATTCGCGAGCCGGATTCGGACACGCGGCTGGTGTTCGTGGACCTCGCGGACGGCCGGCAGCGGCTGGGTGGCTCGGTGTTGGCGCAGACCTGGTCGCAGGTGGGCCCGCGGTGCCCGGACGTGGAGAGCCCCGAGACGCTGAAGGGCTTCTTCGCCGCGATGCAGGCGCTCAACGAGGAGGGCCTGGTGCTGGCCTACCATGACCGCTCGGACGGTGGCCTGCTGACCTCTCTGGTGGAGATGGCCTTCGCGGGCCACTGCGGCTTCGAGGTGGACGTGGCGGCGCTGGGCTCGGATGCGGTCGCGGCGCTCTTCAACGAGGAGCTGGGCGCGGTGCTGCAGGTGCGGGCGGAGAACCTCCAGCGCGTGCGCGCGGTGCTGACGAGGCACGGCTTGAGCTCGGCGTACCACGAGCTCGGCCGGCCGCAGGCGGCCCTGACGGTGCAGGTGCGCCACGGCGCGAAGGTCCTCCTGGAGGAGGACACGTTGGCGCTGCGCAAGCAGTGGTCGCGCGTCAGCTACGAGATGCAGAAGCTGCGCGACAACCCGCGCTGTGCCGAGGAGGAGTACACCGCGAAGTGCGACCCGAGCGACCCTGGCCTGTCGCCCCGGCTCACGTTCGATCCGAAGGAGGACGTGGCGGCGCCGTACATCGCGAAGGGCGAGAAGCCTCGGGTGGCCATCCTGCGAGAGCAGGGGGTGAACAGCCAGCTCGAGATGGCGCGGGCGTTCATCCGCGCGGGCTTCAACGCGGTGGACGTGCACATGAGCGACATCCTGTCGGGACGGGTGTTGCTGAAGGACTTCACGGGCGTCGCGGCCTGCGGAGGCTTCTCGTACGGCGACGTGCTGGGCGCGGGTGGAGGCTGGGCGCGCTCCATCCTGTTCAACACGAGGGCGCGTGA
Organism: Archangium minus; assembly: GCF_044360475.1. Classification (NCBI taxonomy): domain Bacteria; kingdom Pseudomonadati; phylum Myxococcota; class Myxococcia; order Myxococcales; family Archangiaceae; genus Archangium; species Archangium minus. The sequence continues at coordinate 8,332,762 of NZ_CP043494.1, read as the reverse complement.
CGAGTTCGCCGCCTTCTTCGCGCGCTCGGGCACGTTCGCCCTGGGCATCTGCAACGGCTGCCAGATGATGTCGCAGCTGCGCGACCTCATCCCAGGGGCTGAGCACTTCCCGCACTTCGTGCGCAACGCCTCGGAGCAGTTCGAGGCGCGGCTGGTGCAGGTGGAGGTGGCGGAGAGCCCGTCGCTGTTCTTCAAGGGCATGGAGGGCAGCCGGATCCTCATCGCGTCCTCGCACGGAGAAGGACGGGCGGAGTTCACGAGCCCCGAGGAGGGGGCTCGGGTGAACGGGCTGGGCCTGGTGCCGGTGCGGTTCGTGGACAACCACGGGCGGGTGACGGAGACGTACCCGGCGAACCCGAACGGCTCGCCGCACGGAATCGCGGGCCTCACGTCGAGGGACGGGCGCGTCACCATCATGATGCCGCACCCGGAGCGCGTGAGCCGGAGCGTGCAGTACTCGTGGTGCCCACCGGAGTGGGGCGAGGACGGTCCCTGGATGCGGATGTTCCGCAACGCACGCGCCGCACTGGGCTGACGCCTTTCGGGTCATGCCATAAGGGTGGAGTTGTTCCGCCTTCTTGGAGGCATTCATGAAGAAGCAGGTTGTACGGGGCTTGTTTCTGTGGTGCCTCTTTGTTCTCGGTGCCTGGGGGTCCATCTCAAGGGCTGAGGAGCCGAACTCCTCAGTCACTTCCTCCAAGGCAGGGAACGAGCTGGACTCACCCAAGGAGGGCTCGAATAGCGCGCAAGCGCCAGCGCCATACAAGAGGCCCTCTGGAGCGACGACGCCCTCACAAAGAGCCGCGGTTCAAGGCAAGCCCTGTGTGGACTGCGGCAAGACGACTTCCCAACAGGTCGCTGATCACAAGACTCCTCTAGTCAAGGAGTATTACGAGACGGGCAAGGTCGATAAGACGCGGATGCGTGAGGTCGATGCTGTGCAACCTCAGTGTCCAAAATGCTCCGCGAAGCAAGGAGCTGACCTGAGTCGCTATTCAAGAGAGAAGAAAAAGACCATCAGGTCCAAGTAGCTTGAGAGAACAAAATGCGTGACGACGTTCGCGCCTCACAGCTCAGGATTTGTAAAGAACACGGAGCGCCATTCGTCGAGTCTCCCTCGGATATGAAGGTGGGGATCTCACTCAACGTGAGGAGTGGGCTCATGCCCATCAACGGACTGAGACATCCCATCCAGGGTGACACCACGGGTTGGTATATCTGGGCAGGTGGCGAGCCATCAGCGGAGCCTGATTTCTTCCAGCCCGTGCATGTGGCCCACCTGGCCGAATGGTGTCCGCTTGCATTGAAGTTCCTGGGGCTCCCTCCAGGATGGAGATTTCTGGTCGCGGAGGGCTATGAGGACGTGTGGGAGGACCCAACCCTGCTTGATACTGCGTGAGGCAGGGGGTCATGACCTTGCCCTTCCGGGCGTGGTGTAGCCTGTTGCTACATCCGCCCGAGGGCCCTCATGTCCCGTCACGTGCTGATTGCCGTGCTGTGCCTGTCGCTCACCGCCTCCGCCGACACGCCGAACCTCTTCGAACCGAAAGAGCTGTCGAGCGAGGAGGTGCTGACCTTCGTCCTCTCCTGCTCCGAGAAGGTCAAGAAGTCCAACCCCAGCCTCCAGGACGACAATCGCCTGCGGTATTGCACGTGCGCGGCGGACGCCTTGCGCCTGCGACACAAGCAGAAGGGGAAGGACGAAGCGCCGACACCTGAGGATCTTCGGCGCTGCGCGAACGAGATCGCCAAGCTGTCCCCGTCCCAGGAAGCCCAGCTTCAGACTCAACCCGAGCAGTCCGCAGCGGATCCGTCGGTGTTACCAGCCTCCACGCAAGCTCCGCGGGGCACGGACTGGAGCGTGGATGAAGCGGATGAGGCCCCTTCGTCGGAGTCCCCCAGCTCCGCCCCTGCACGGACCTGCTGCAAGGTCTGCAAGAAAGGCTGTCCCTGCGGGGACTCGTGCATCTCGTGCAGCAAGGTCTGCCACAAGGGACCCGGCTGCGCCTGTTGAGTCCGGGCTACTCGGACCAGACGAGCGCCAGTTCGAGCTCGACGGCCTCGAAGGGCTCGGCGTGGACGCGTTCGTCTCCGGCGAAGGAATCGACGAGCAACCAGTGCCGTCCCTCGCCCCGGAAGATGTCGAGCGTGCGGGCGACCGGGTCCACGTGCCACACGTTCCGCACGCCTTCCCGGGCGTAGATGCGCATCTTCTGGACCTTGTCGATGCGACGCGTGCGCTCTGAGAGGACCTCGCACACCCAATCCGGCGCGAGGTCGTAGTACGCCGGGGCATTGGTCCCTCCGATGGCGCGCGGTAGGCGCACACGTCGCCACCCAGCGATGTCCGGCACGAGCTTGTCCGGGCGGGGACCGAGGTGGAGTTCAGGCTGATTGAGGATCACCCATCCGCCTGGTCCCTCCTTGGCGAGCGTGAATGCCGTTACGAGGAGTGCACTGAGGTTCGTCCGCGCGTTGACCGTTGGGCGAGCAGGGTGAGGACTGAGGTGCAGCTCGCCGTTGAGAATCTCCGCCACCATCTCGGGGGGAACTGCTTGGAAGGCCGCCTCGACGGACGGGTCGTTCGGTTTGGTGGACTCGGAATCGGAGGGGCGGCGAGGGACCATGCGTAGAGATTTCAGCATGCCCCTCACACTGTGCAATGCCGAAGCCGTCGGAGCCGGGGCGCCTCTGTCCGATCGGTCGCGGTCTCGCCTCAGCGGGTTGCGGGACCCGAGCTGGTGTTCCCCTTCCGTCCGCGCTTCCCGGACATCCAGTCGTCGTATTGGCCGGAGCTCTTCATCTGCTGGCCCAGGTCCGTGGTGCGGACGAGCTCCTCCACCTGGGCACGTGATTGGCGCGGCAGCTTCGCGTCCATCTGCGCGAAGCCGTACGCGATCGCCGCCGCAATGGCGGTGTTGAGCCGCAGTTGCTGTGGGTCGCACTTGTCCAGCTCGTCCGAGCGCGCGTGGTAGTTCGGGCCGTAGAGCGCGGGCTCCTGGTTGGCCACCAGGTTGGGCACGCCGTGCAGCATGAAGTCGAAGTTGTCCGTGCCCACGAGCGGCACGTCCACCTGCGTGAAGGGGCCGAGTCCCTTCACCGGCTCGAGCGCGCGGTCCACCAGGGGCGGCAGCTCGGGGCGTCCGCCCGTGAAGAAGCCGGTGATGCGCCCGCAGCCGATGTCGAACGAGGCCGCCATCACGTGCTTGTCCAGCTCGGCCTCGTGCGATTGTGTGTAGCCTGCGGAGCCGTACATGCCCTGCTCCTCGCCGTTCCACAGGGCGAAGCGCACGGTGCGCGCTGGTTTGATGCCCAGCCGCTTCATCTGCCGGGCCACGTCGATGAGCGCCACCACGTTGGCCCCGTTGTCCAGCGCGCCCGTGCCCAGGTCCCACGAGTCCAGGTGCGCACCGAGCACCACCACCTCGTCCGGGCGCGTGCTGCCCCGAATCTCCCCAATGACGTTGTAGCTCTCGTAGGCGGGCCCGGATTGGACGTCGATGTCGGCCGTGAGCGTCAGCGCTTTACCCACGCGCAGCAGCCGCTGTGCGCGCAGGGCGCCATCTCGCTCCATCACCATCATGGGCCGCGTGTTGCGCAGGCCCACCGATACGTTGTGCCGGTACAGCAGGTTGTTGGGCCGAGAGCCCACATACACCACGCCCGCCACGCCGGCCGCGAAGGCGCGCTGCTCGATTTCAGCGGCCTCGGCGTACTCGCGGAACAGGCCGTCCACGTCCTTCAGCTCCGCCGTGTCCACGAGCAGAAATGCGCCCTTCGCCTTCTGCCCGAGCGCCTGGAAGTCCTTCTCCGTCCCCTTGCCGACATCGAGCAGCGGGGCCGTCATTCCGCCCTTAGGGGTTGCGGTGGAGAAGGGCATGGCCGCGATGCGCGGGGAGTAGTCCACCCCTGCGCCGCGCACGCTGGCGGACGCCGAGCGCTCCAGCCACAGGCCCGGCATCTGGAAGGCTTCCTTGCGCGCCTCGACGCCCGCCTCACGGAAGCGCGCGAGTGCCCAGTCCACCGAGCGCAGGTTGGCCGGAGAGCCCGTCGCCCTACCTCCCACCTCGTCGACGAGGGACTGCAGATCGCGCAGCAGCGGCGTATCGCCGAGGAAGGCGGAGGTCAGCCGAGCTGCCTCAGCCCGAGCCGCCTCCGAGGACTTTGCCGCGGCCTTGGGCGACTCCGCCGCCAGGGCTGGCGAGCCGAGGAGAGACAGGGACAGGAGGGACGACACCAGTCGACGGGAGGCGGAGGTGTTCAGGAGCGGACTCCAGGGAGGGTGGGGCGGCGAGCATCCCCCCAGCTTTCCGAGGACGGCAAGGCACTCCCCGTCGCGCTCCCAGAGCCCAGAAACACGAAGACCCGATGTGAACCGGAGTCCACATCGGGCCCTACTGTGAGGCGCCACCCGGATTCGAACCGGGGAATGAAGGTTTTGCAGACCTTTGCCTTACCACTTGGCTATGGCGCCGCGAGAAGCGTGTACGGCCTTATATGAACCCGAAACAGCCGGGTCAAGACAGTTAAGCGGGGGAGGAGCCTGCTCGTCCGTGTCCGGTAGCATCGGGGGCGAGCAGTCCAGCCACCGGAGGGACGTCACGATGCTGCACGGTTATGGGCTGTACCTGGAGGAGCACGAGGCCTTCCGCCGCACGGTCCGGGCGGTAGTGGACAAGGAGCTGAAGCCCTTCGCCAGTGAGTGGGAAGAGAAGGAGGAGTTCCCCCGGGAGCTCTTCACCCGCTTTGGCGAGCTGGGCTTCCTCGGCCTCAAGTACCCGGAGGAGTATGGGGGCTCCAACGCGGGGGAGCTCTACGAGGCGGTGCTGCTCGAGGAGATGGGGCGCTGCGGCTCGGGAGGGGTCGCCGCGGGTCTGGGGGCCCAGCACACCATCGCCACCGGCCCGTTGCACAAGTTCGGCACCGAGGACCAGAAGCGACGCTTCCTCGCTCCAGCCATCCGGGGGGAGAAGATCGGCGCGCTCGGCATCACGGAGCCCAATGGGGGCTCGGACGTGGCCGGTCTGCTCACCACTGCCCGTCGTGACGGCGACTCCTACATCGTCAACGGCTCAAAAACCTACATCACCAATGGAGTCCGGGCGGACTTCGTGGTGTTGGCGGTGAAGACAAACCCGGAGGCGGGGCACAAGGGCCTGTCCCTGCTGGTGGTGGAGAAGGGCACGCCCGGCTTCTCCGTGGGGCGCAAGCTGAAGAAGCTCGGGTGGCGGGCCTCGGACACCGGGGAGCTCTTCTTCGAGGACTGTCGGGTGCCCGCGGCCAACCTGCTGGGTGAGGTGGAGGGGCAGGGCTTCTATCAGATCATGGGCAACTTCCAGTGGGAGCGCCTGTCGCTCGCGCTGGGGGCGCTGGGGGCCATGGAGGAGATGCTGGAGGTCGTCATGGCCCACGTGAGGGATCGGCGGGCGTTCGGCCAGGCGCTTCACGAGTTCCAGGTGGTGCGGCACAAGATCGCTGAGCTGGCCACCGAGTTTGAAGCAGCGCGTCAGCTCACCTACCACGCGCTGCGCCTGCATGTGGGGGGCGAGTACGCCATTGCCCAGACGTCCATGGCCAAGAAGGTGGCCACCGAGACGGCCTGCCGGGTGGCCGACGCGTGTCTCCAGCTTCATGGCGGCGCCGGGTACATGATGGAGTACGACATCCAGCGACACTGGCGGGACGCGCGCCTGGGCCCCATTGGCGGGGGGACCAGCGAGATCATGAACGAGATCATCGCCCGGCAGCTGGGTCTCTAAGACGGCCCTGTCCAAGCGGGCAGGCGGGCTGTCGGGAAGGGCCTGGGGGGGGCTCCTCGTTCTGCGGGACAGACACCGCAGCAGGAGGTCCCGAGTGGTGGATCCCCGGATACCTTGTACCGAGCTTTACGTACGGCTCGGAGACGAGGAAGTGCTCGTGCTCGACTGCCGTGATCCTGCGGATTGGGATCGCTTCGGCCTGCACATCCCTGGAGCCCTGTGGATGCCCTTTGAGGAACTCCTACGGGACGCGGCGGCACTCCCCGACGACGAGCTCATCGTGGTGTGTGGGTGTTCTCCGGACGGCTCGGACTCGCGCCGGGCCTGCCGCCTGCTCCAACAGCGAGGATTCAACGCCATCTGCCTGGACGGTGGCCTCCAGGGATGGATTACCCACGGGTTGCCGACCGAGAGCCACCTTTCGAGCTCCTCGGCGAGCGGGATGTGCTGAGTCCTGGAGTGTCTACTTGCGCCGCGGTGCGTAGAAGTCCGGCGCCAAAGGGTGTAAAGGACGCGCCATCCCTACGACCCCCACGAAAGGGAGTCACACGTCATGGCCAAGCTTCGCGCCGTCCTCATTGGTGCTACTGGACTCGCCGGACAGCAGTTCATCGCCGCGCTGAAAGATCACCCCTACATCGAGCTCACCGGACTGGCGGCCTCGCCGCGCTCGGCGGGCAAAGCCTACGTGGAGGCGCTGCGCACGGCGAATGGGATGACCGCCTGGTTCGTCCCTGAGTCGCTGCCTGAGTCGATCGCGAAGATGAAGGTGGTGAGCGGCGAGGAGGTCCAGGCCAAGGACTACGACATCGCCTTCTCGGCGGTGGAGTCGGACGTGGCCAAGGACATGGAGCCTCGGCTGGCGCGGGACATCCCCGTGTTCTCCGCGGCCAGCGCCTTCCGCTACGAGGCGGACGTGCCGCTGCTCATTCCCCCGGTGAATGCCGCCCACTCCCCGTTGGTGCGCGAGCAGCAGAAGCGCCGTGGCTGGAAGGGCTTCATCGTCCCCATCCCCAACTGCACCACCACCGGTCTGGCCATCACCCTGGCCCCGCTGGCCGAGCACTTTGGCGTCAAGGCGGTGATGATGACCTCGATGCAGGCCATGTCGGGCGCGGGCCGCTCGCCTGGCGTGATCGGCCTGGACATCCTGGACAACGTCATCCCCTACATCCCCAAGGAGGAGGAGAAGGTCCAGATCGAGACGAAGAAGATCCTCGGCTCGTTGCAGGCCGGGGGCTCGGCCATTGCTCCGCATGACGTCCGGGTGTCCTGCACCTGCACCCGCGTGGCGGTGATGGAGGGTCACACCGAGTCCGTCTTCGTGTCGCTCGAGCGCAAGGCCTCCGTGCAGGAGGTGGTGGCGGCGATGCGCGAGTGGCGGGGCGCCGACGTGTCGCGCGACCTGCCGTCGGCTCCGCCCCGGTGGATTGAGGTCCTGGATGATCCGTTCCGCCCGCAGCCGCGCCTGGATCGCGACACCCACGCGGGCATGGCCACCACGGTGGGCCGGGTGCGCGAGGACGGCGTCCTGGAGAACGGCTTCAAGTACCTGCTCGTCTCCCACAACACCAAGATGGGAGCGGCCAAGGGAGCGATCCTGGTAGCCGAACTGATGCGAGCCCAGGGCATTCTGGGGTGAGACGCTGGGGGGGGTACTTAAATTAGAGAGTGCCACCCCCGCGACAACCCATTAGTGTGCGCGGGCACGGACTCAGTCCAAGAGGAGATTTCAATGGCTTACGTGGTCACCGAGCCTTGCATCAAGTGCAAGTACACCGACTGTGTCGAGGTCTGCCCGGTCAACTGCTTCTACGAGGGCGCCAACTTCCTGGTCATCCACCCGGACGAGTGTATCGACTGCGGTGCGTGTGAGCCGGTTTGCCCGACCAAGGCGATCTTCCCCGAGTCGGACCTGCCGCCCGAGTATAGCGAGTACAGGACGCTGAACGCGCAGTTCGCCACGCAGTGGCCGAACATCGCGGAGAAGAAGGCCGCCCTGCCCGACGCTGACAGCTTCAAGGACAAGAAGGGCAAGCGGAGCATGCTCGAGGCGAAGCCCGGGAAGTAGGCCGCTCGTCCCCGCTTCTCAAGGTTGTTTCAAGGCCCTCCGTCGAAAGACGGCAGGGCCTTTTTTCTGTCCCGCGTTCCCCTGCTCAAGAGGAGTGGAAGGCACTGAGCTTGAGGCCCCGTTCGGCCAGGGCGTCTCGGATGCGAGCCAGCTCCTTCTGAGGGAGGGGACCTCGGCGCCCCTGGATGCGCAGGGCCACCTCGCGCTCACCCGTGCGCTCCACCTCCACGGTGGCGTCCAAGGCTCCCCCCAGCCGCATCGCCAGCGCGGGCCGCTGCGACTTCACGAACACCTCGATCTTCTCAATGAGCTCCAGGGTGGCTTGGACGCGGACCTCGGGGTTCTGCGGCTCCACGGCTCTGGCGCTGGCCCCTCCTGGGCTCGCCCCTCCCGTGGCGGAGGTTGCCTCCACAGGAGGCATGGGCGGGAGAGGCTCCTGAGTCAGTGACGGTGGAGGGGGGCGCGGGGCCACTGGCTCGGAGCGTGGTTCTCGGACGAGCTCTCGGGCGATGAGGTCGGTCACGCGCTGCCGCACCTGCTCCTGGTTCGTCTGGTGGGCCTCACCCCGCACATCCCGGAGCCGGTGGGCCTCGACATTCAGGCCCTGGCGCACCTGTCCGAGGTGCTCGGCGCTGGCGAAGGCGCCCTGTCGGGGTGTCCGCACAAGGGCGTGGGTGGCCACGGTTCCGGTGGCGCCGCGTGTGGGGGTTATGGCGGCACGGACGGTGGGTCCTGCTCGGGCCGGGGCGACCGGGGCCTTTGTGTCCTCCGGGTGGGCCTTCTTCAGCGCTTCCTGGAAGCGTTCCTTGTCCGATGCCGGCTGGGCCGGCGCTGCCTCGTTACGACCGTCGACCTTCATGGTCCCTCTCGGCGCTGGGTGGAACCCGAGGGGGAGCACGGCTCATGCCAGGGGGTGCTCGTCAGCGGGCGCTCGGGACGGGTTCTCCATCCGTGGACGAGCGGCTCACGCGTGGGACGCCTGGGGCCGATGACTCGGAAGCGGGCCTGCGAGTACTGTTTTCCACCTCATGACCACCGACTCCAGCCCCCAGTCCTCCCGGACGCTCTCGCGCCGCACCGAGATCATCTTTCTTGTCATCTACTGCATCTGCTTCAGCTTCGGCGGGTTCGCTCACCTCATGGATCTGGTGGTGAACCAGCCGCTGGCGCGCACGACGGGGCCGGCGCCCGGCACCACGCTTCCGTTCGTGTGGAACGTCATCTCGACGTCGTTCGCGCTTTTCAATCCGCTGACGGTGGTGTTGCTGCTGGTGCGGCGCCAGGCGGGCATTGCGCTCATGGTGGCGGTCACCACGCTGGTGTTCGTGATGAACCTCGAGCTGATGGTGCAGTGGTGGATCCAGGCGCGCTACGTGCACTACAAATGGCTCTACCTGAACGGCACGCTGGGCCTCTTCCAGCTGGTGACGGCTCCCTGGATGTGGCGGACCGCCGCGGCCCGGTCGGCGGCCCAGAGCGCGTCCCCGGCCATGGCCGGATAGCGCGTGACTAGCGGCTCGGTTGGCCGAAGGCTCCCGACTGCGCGGGGGCCATGCCCATCAAGTCGTTGACGGCGAGCGGGCAGCGGGCCACGGCGTTGGGGTCCACCAGGACGTTGCCCTGGGACCAGTTGCGGTCCTGGAAGATGAGCGCGTCGCGCAGCTCAATGTCCTCCACCGCCTTCTTGAAGCCCCAGAAGCGTCCGCGCACCATCAGTTGGGTGCCCTTGGGGATGCGGCTCAGGTCCAGGTACTGCTGGGGCGCGAGCCGCGCGGTGATGTTGACCACGGGCCGCTTCTTGGGCGTGCCGAAGACGTTGAGCTCTCCGGCGTTGGGATCGGGCGGGTACCACACCATCCGAGCCACGGCCGTGGGGACCTCGGGCTCCTCCTCGAGGGGCTCGCTCCCGCGCTTCTTGGACTTCTTCTTCTTCTTCGGCTGCTCCACGTTCAGGTCGAGCAGCTCCAGGCCGCCGAAGGCCACCTGCCGGTCGAGGTAGTTCTCGCGGAACACCTTCTCGGCGGAGCGGGCGGCGGTGGCGTTGGCGCGGCGGACCTCAATCTCATAGCGGTCGCGCAGGGCGGGGAGGGTGAGGAAGAAGCTGTCAATGGGCTGCAGCCCCTCGGAGATGAAGCGCAGCTTGCCCACGTCGATGGTGAGCACCAGGGGTCCGAGCGCGGCCGCGGTCTGGAACCAGGGGGCGGGGAGTTTGCGGTCGATCAACACGCGCCGCACCATGGCCACCAGGTACGCGTTGGCCTGAAAGCGCGGGTTGCTGAGCTGCGTGTTGAGCGCCTCGACGAGCAGGGGGTCCAGGTAGAAGTTCTCGTCGCGCTTGTGGAGCAGGGGCGCCGTCTCACCGAGCAGCGTGAACAGCCCACCGAGGAGCAGGGCACAGTTGGGATCCCTCGTCCCCTGGACGAGGGCCTGGTGGATGCCGGTCTTGAGGAAGCGGCGGTCGAAGTCTTCCTCCTTGATATTGGGCACGTCGTTGCCGGAGCCGAAGAAGAGCTCGGGCTGGGCCGCGGCGGGGAGGGAGACGAGGCAGAGGGCGAGTGCGAGGAGAGCGGATCGCATCGCGCCAGAATCTATCACGCCAGGAAGCCCGGTTCTGTGGGGGAGATGCGAAGAACGAGCGCGGCGGCGAAAACGGGGAGGACGTGGCCGGTATGATGGCGAAGGGGTCGGAGGTAGACGTCCCGGGGCGGGTGGGAGGAGGACGCCCGGCGGCCTGCAAGGCGGGCACCGCGACATGGGCGCTCTTGGTGCGTCGGCGTGCCTTTTCGTCTGTTTGAGCCGCCGGGATTTGTGTACCTTGCCCGGCGTCATGTCGAACGCGGAGAATCCCCAACCGGTCACCATTGCTCAGATCAAGACCGAGGCTGAGTTGTGGCAGGCGCTCGCCATCCGCGAGGTGGTGTTCATCGAAGAGCAGCACGTGCCCGAAGGCATCGAGCGGGACGCCGAGGATGCGAAGGCGTACCACGTGCTGGCGTTCCAAGGTGGGCACGCCATCGGGACGGGGCGTCTGGTGATGTTGCCAGAGCCGCCGCCCGGAGAGTCCGGGGTGTGGGCGCAGATTGGGCGCATGGCGGTGCTGCAAGCGCACCGGAAGGCTCGAGTGGGCGCGATGCTCCTGACGACGCTGGAGGACGAGGCGCGGCGTCGGGGAGTGAACGGCATCATGCTGCACTCGCAGCTGTACGCACTCGAGTTCTACAAGAAGCAGGGCTACGAGGTGCTGGGCGAGGTCTTCAAGGAAGCAGGCATCGACCACCTGGAGATGCGCAAGAAGCTGTAGCCCCACTTCCACCCTCTCCCTCTGGGAGAGGGACGGGGTGAGGGTATGGAAGCCCTCGGGTTGGATCCGGGGTAGACCCACCACCCCCTGTCCCCCCGTCAAATCCGTCGGCCGCGCTCGGCCGGGGTCTGCGCGTGGCGAGGATCCTCGGGCCAGCTGTGCTTGGGGTATTTCCGGCACAGCTCCTTACGGATGGAGGGGTAGTGGCGCTCCCAGAAGCCGGCGAGGTCCGTGGTCACCTGGACCGCCCGCATGTTGGGGGCGAGCAGGTGGAGCACAAGGGGAACCCGCCCGGCGCACACACTGGGTCCCTGGGCCATACCAAAGAAGTCCTGGAGCCGGGACTCAACCCAAGGGGGTTTCCCGGGCTCGTAGTGGACCTTGGCGGTGCGGCCGCCGGGCAGGGAGACCTTCTCGGGGGCGTGGTTGGAGAGGAGGCGGGCCTGCTCGGAGGTGAGCCGGGAGTAGAGCGCGTCGAGGAGTGAAACGCCTTCGAGGTCCGCGAAGCTCCGGGCGCCGGCGCACAGGGATGCGAGCGAGTCGCGCATGAACGCGTCATCCACGGTGGGGAACCCGGCCTCGGGGAAGGCCTGGGCGAGCAGGGCGACACGGGTGCGCCACTGCTGGAGGGCCTCGGGGTCGGCGAAGCGGGAGGGGCCGGCGGCGAGGGCCTGCTCGACGAGGACGCGTGCGGCCTCCTCGGAGGGGGGCGCGGGGGTACGGGTCTCCTCGAGGACGAGGTTGCCGTAGGACAGGCGGGTGATGCGCTCAACGCGTTTGGAGGCGGGGTTCCACTGGAGGGCGTCCACCTCCTCCAGGGCGTCGGGGTACAGGTCGAGGAGCCACTCGGGCTCGACGGAGCTGGCGAGGCGGATGATGACGCCACGACCGGGGCGCTCCTCGGCGTCCACGGCGATCATGAGCTCGGGCTCCTGGACGACACTGACCTCGGAGAGCTGTGCGGTACCGCCGCCGAAGAGCAGGAGGTCGGGGGCACGGGGCTTGCGACGGCGGGCCACGCGGTCCGGGTAGCCGGCGAGCGCGCTGAGCATCAGCGCTTGTTCCACGTCCTCGGGACGGGAGGGCCGAGGCCCCTGCTCGCGCACGGCCCGCCGGAGCTGGCGCTGAACGCGATCCACGGCCTGCACGGCACCTTGCTCCAGAGAGAGCGACTGAACGCGGCCGGAGGAGAAGTTGGAGCGCTCGGCCTCGCGGAAGCGCTCAAGTAGCTCCAGCAGATCCGAGGGTCCGGCGACGACGTTGGCAGCCCGACCGGGCCCGGAGAGGTTGGTGCGAGCCTCGCGGCGGATGTCGCGCTCACCGACGAGGGCGGCAAGCAGGGCCGCGTCCGCGCCGACCCCGCGCCGCTCGCCCTCGACGATGATGCGGGCCTGGCGCGGGTGGAGGGGGAAGCGCAGGAGCCGCTGGCCGATGTCCGTCACGGAACCATCAGAGGCGACGGCGCCCAGACGGCGCAGGAGCGTCTCCGCGGCTTCGAGCGAGGCGGCCGGAGGGGGCTCGAAGAAGGGGAAGGAGGCCAGGTCCTTGATGCCCGAGGCGCGCAGGGCGAGCACGGTCTCAGCCAGGTCCATGCGGCGGATTTCGGGGGCATCCTGCTCGGGGCGGCCGTCGAAGTCGTGCTGGGTGTAGAGGCGGAGGCAGTGGCCGGAGCGGGTACGACCGGCGCGGCCGGCGCGCTGGGTGGCGGAGGCGCGGCTCACCTTGGCGAGCTTGAGGATGGGCAGCCCGGACCAGGGCGAGTGCGAGGCCACGCGGGCCAGGCCAGAGTCGATGACGGCGGCGACTCCGTCGATGGTGACGGAGGTCTCCGCGACGTTGGTGGAGAGGATGATCTTCCGGCGCGAGCTGCGGCGCACAGCGCGGTCCTGCTCGGCGGGGGGCAGGTCGCCGTGGAGGGGGAGCAGGTCGATGCCGTGACGTTCGGCGAACTCGGAGCAGGTCTCCTTGGCGCGGCGGATCTCCCCTGCGCCGGGGAGGAACACGAGCACGTCGCCATCGAGCCCGTTGGCGTGGAGCCGCTTGATGCCGGAGAGCACCTGGGCATCGAGGTAGCGGTCATCGGCGGTGGGGAGGTACTCGAGGCTGACGTCGAAGCGGCGGCCCTCGGAGCGGAGGGTGGGGCAGTTGTCGAGGTATGCGCTGATGGGGGCGGCCTCCAGCGTGGCGGACATGACGACGAGCTTCAGGTCGCGCCGGGGGCCCTGCTGGAGACGTCGGAGGAGGGCGAGCGAGATGTCGGCGGAGAGGTGGCGCTCGTGGAACTCATCGAGCACGACGACGCCCACGTCGCGCAGGGTGGGGTCGGAGAGGAGGCGGCGTCCGAGCACGCCCTCGGTGACGAAGGAGAGGCGCGTCTTGGGGCCGCGGACGTCCTCGAAGCGGACCTGGTAGCCGACGGTCTCGCCCACGCGCTCGCCGATCTCCTCGGAGACGCGCTGGGCGGCGAGCCGAGTGGGGAGGCGGCGGGGCTGGAGGACGACGATCTCCTTGCCCTGGCCGAGGCCCGCTTCGAGCAGGGCGCGGGGCACGCGGGTCGTCTTACCGGCGCCGGGAGGGGCTTCCAGCACGAGCGAGCTCGCGCCACGCAGGGTGGAGACGATCTCAGGCAGGAGCGGATCAATAGGAAGGGCGACGTCGGCCATGGCCGATTCCTCTTAACGGTGGCCCGAGGCCCCGGCTTTCAGGTCGACTCCGAGGTGGTGGACTTGGGCTCGCTCTTCTTGCGTCCACGCTTGCCGGCCGGCTTGGGAGCGGACTTCGCCTCGGGAGCGGACTTCGCCTCGGGAGCGGGCTCGGACTGAGGAGCGGAGGCCTCAGTGGCAGGCGGCTCGGCAGCCGGGGGAGCGGGCGGGGCCTCTGGAGCTGGCAGAGCCTCCGGAGCCGGAGCCGCGGCGACAACCTCGGGGGCAGGAGGCGCCTCGGGTGAGATCTCGGTGGAACTCGGCTCTGGGGGAGCGGACCCGGAGAGGGCGGCGAGCTCGGCCAGCTCCGCGGCACTGGGCTCGACGGAGTTGGACTCGAGAGGCACCGAGTCTGCGACTTCGGCCTCGGAGGCACCGGCCTCGGGAGGGGCCACCTCGGTCGAGTCCGGGAACGGCAGCCCGCGCCCGGCGCGCTTGCGAGGCTTGGCGGCGAGACCGGAGTTTTCAAAGGCCTCCGGGAGGGGCGCGAGGGCCGCCTCGGCGAGGCACCGGGCCTGGCGCAGGGCGATGTCCAGCCGCTTGCCCAGGGCGATGAGCTCGGCGCGGAGGGGAGCGGCCTGCTCGTGGGGGAGCTGCACGGGGGCGAAGCAGGACTGCCAGTGCGCGTAGGCGGAGGCCACCTGGTTCAGCACGGGGCGGACGAAGGAGAAGTCGTCGCGAGCGAGGATGCGGGAGACGTAGGAGGACTTGAGGCGGCGCTCGTAGCTGGCGACGAACTCCTGGAGGGCCTCGCGGGAGGCGCGGCGCAGCTGGGGGAACTTGAGGTGGGGGAAGAGGGCCTCGATGACGGGGGAGCGGCTGCTGGCGCAGAAGGTGATGCCAGCGTGGAGCTTCTCCAGGCTGTCGACCCAGACGTTCTGGAGGTTGAAGGCGAACTCCTCGCGGACCTCTTCGAGCTCGGGCAGGTCGCGCACCTTCTCCAGGATGGAGGCGGCGGGGGCGCGCTCGGTGCGGACGATCTGGACGGCGGTGGCCAGCCACTCCTTCTCACGCTCCAGACCCGGGCGGCCCGCGAGCAGCTCATCGGCGGCGGCGAGGCGCGAGTCAAAGGCCTCGGCGAAACGGACGAGATCGTAGGCTTCGAGGGTGGACAGCGACATGGGGTGGGGCCTCCTCGGGTCCTGAGCGGGACGGCCGAGATAGCACACCCGGGGCAGCGCGTTACCGGAAGAGCGAACCCGGCTCAGCGCCCGTCGAGCAAGGCGGCGAGCGCTTCGCGGGCGGTGAAGTCGGGGAAGGCGTAGGTTGCACCGGAGGCGAGCAGGGCCTCGGGGGTGAAGTTGCCGGTCCCCACCCCGATACTGGTGGCGCCAATGCCCTGGGCGGCGGCGACGTCCTTAGGCGTATCGCCGATGACGACGACGCGGCATTCCTCGACGGGGACGCCGAGCAGGGCGGCGCCGCTGCGAGCGCCATGGCGGATGAGCTCGACGCGGTCCTCGTGGTCGCAGCCGAAGCCACCGAAGGAGAAGCGGTCATGGATGCGGACGCGCTCGAGCTTGATACGAGCACCTGCGCGCACGTTGCCGGTGCCGAGCCCCACGGCGAAGCCCTTGCGGGACAGGGCGGCGTCGACGGCTTCGCGCATGCCGGGATGGAGGCGGTAGTCGCGCTCATCGACGAGGGGAACCTCCTGGGCAAGGTACTGGAGGTAGGTATCGATGACGGCGGTAATGGCCTCGGGGGTGGGTTGGACGCCAATGATCTCGAGCGCCTTGCGGACGATGGCGCGGTCGGTCATGCCGGACAGGCTGAAGGAGTCACAGGCATCGCGGCGGCCGTGGAGGCGCTCGAAGGCGAGTCCCATGGAGCGGCGACCGGCCCCTCCGGTGGTGACGAGGGTGCCATCAATATCGAAGAGGAGCACGGTGGGGCGCATGGCCCCCATCTAACGGAAGCGCCGCTCCGATGCGAGCCCCTACGGCCTACGGCTCGATATAGCTGAGCCCCTGCTGGATCGCCTCGCGAACGACGAGGGTCTCCTCGAAGGGTAGCCGCTCCTCCAGGACCTTGCGGGCCTCGGCGCCGCCCATTCGCCCGAGAGTCTGGGCGGCGGTAGCGCGCACCTGTTCGCTGCGATCGGCAAGGAGAGGGGTCAGCAGGGGGAAGGCCTCGAGCCCCGCGCGGCGGCTGAGGGCGAGCGTGGCGGCGGCGCGCACGGAGTCGGGGGTGGCCTGGCTGATCAGGAGTCCCTGGAGGCGCTGGGTGGCCTCGGGGTTCTCCACCACGGCGATGGCAGCGACAGCGCGGGTGCGCTGGGGCTCGGGGGAGGAGGGGTTGCTGGCGAGCTCGAGCAGCTCGGTGAGTGCGTCGGGACCGAGAGGGGCCCAATCCGCGGCGCGGGGAAGGGCCTCGGGACGCTCGAGCAGGCGGAGGATCTTCTCACGAACCGTTGCGCGGGGCTGGGGCGCGGGGGAGGCGGGGGGCATCCTGACCGCAGAGGCCTCGCCGAAGGGGGAGGGACCCGTCAGGAGCAACGTGGCGAGCGCACACGTGGAGACGAGGGCAGCGCGCCACCTGCGGGAGTGCGCGGCGGCGCGAGCGGGAACGGCTGGGGGGGAGAAAGACATGGGGTGCTCCCTCGTACGGACCTTTGACGGAGCCCCGTTATAGGCCGGAGACGTGGGTGGATTCGACGCCCCCCTGAGTACCTTTTGCTGAAAGTGGATTCTTGTATTGTCGCGCTCCCATGGCCGGACGAGTCTTCTTCTTCCTGCAGCACGCCACCTACGAGCCTGCGTTTCAGGCCGCCTCGATGGGGATGACCGCGGCGGCCATGGGGGACGAGGTGTACTTCGTCTTCGCCTTTGACGCGCTGCGGGCGCTGGTGCGAGGCCGCTTCGGTCTGCCGCACAGCGAGAGGGAGTTGTCGGAGAGTGCACGTGCGGAAGGACTCGGAGTGTCCACGCCGGTACGGATGCTGGAGGAGGCTCGGGCACTGGGCGCGAAGCTGGTGGCGTGCGACACCACGGTAAGAATCTGTGGATACGCGCCGGAAGAGCTTCAGGGGACGCTGGACGAGGTGATGGGATTGGCGTCGCTGTGGAGATTGACAGCAACTGCACGCACCCTTGCCCTCTAGGTAGGCCTGGAGTTGGCGCTGGCCGTGAGCGCGCCGGAGAGGGTATCCTCGGCACACTTTCGGGGCCGGACCCTGGTAAGCGCGGGGGATGTCCCGCGCCTGTTTCCGCGGAGCGAAATCAATCTATGCGCGCCAAGCTGACCTTCCTGAGCGCCCTTGTCGTGGGCACCTTCGGTGGTGTTCTCGCCACCGGTTGCCAGACGTATGACTTCGAGCCGGTGGATCCGCTCGCCATCTCGCAGACGACGGAGACGCGACATATCGAGGCACGGGCGGCCAAGCCGAACCTGATGCTTCTGGTGGACAAGTCCGGCTCGATGACGGAGCCGGTGAAACCGTCGGATCCGAACTGTCTCGTGGGCGGTAAGGTCTGTGGCGATTCGTCCCGTCCGTGCAATACGGCCATCTGTCCCACGCGCTGGAGCGAGCTGCAGGGCGCGATGCAGGACTTCCTCAACAGCAGCGGCAAGCTCGCGCGCTTCGGGCTCGCCACCTATCCGGCGGATGCGTCGTGTGGCTCCACGTCCTCGATCAGCGTCAATCTGCCCGCCGAGGGCGTCGAGGACGAGGCCTCGCTCGCAACCAAGGCCGAGGAGGTGAAGACGGAGATCTTCAAGATCAAGAACGCCTCGTCCACGGGAGAGCCGACGCCCCGGGGTGGTACGCCCACCAGCGCGAGCCTCAAGTTCATGGGCGGGCTCAGCGAGCTGCAGTCGGCGGAGCGAGCCGACTTCGTGCTGCTGCTCACGGACGGTCTTCCCAACTGCAACGCGGCCTTCCCGAAGCCCTATCCGGATCCCGCTTGCTTCTGCACCCTGTTGGATTGCACCGCCGGCAAGCAGATCGGCTGCCTCGACAACGATGAGTCGGTGGCGGCGGTGAATGAGCTGCGCCGCAAGGATATCAAGACCATCGTCATCGGCTTTGGCGCGGACTTCGACTCCTCCAGCGATACGGGGAAGCGGGGCGCTGCGACGCTCAACGCCATGGCCGAGGCGGGTGGTTTCGAGCGCAAGTGTTCGCAGGACTCGGACTGCGGCTCGGGTGACACGTGCGATAAGAGCAAGAGCCTCTGCAACCGCCAGTTCTTCCAGGCGGCCAACAGGAATGATCTGGTCTCGGCCCTGAAGGATATCAGCGGGAAGATCTTGGTGGATAACCCCTGCCTGCTGACCTTCGATGCAACCGAGCGTCCGACCTCGCAGGAGCTGGTGGTGGTCTACATCAACGGGGAGCGCCTCTCCTCGGGCGCGGACACCTGGAGCCTGACGGATGATGGCATCCTCTTTTCGGGCACCACGTGCGAGCGCATCAAGACTTCCACGACGAGCGCGCCCGTGGACATCGAGGTACGCGCCGTTCAGCGGCGATAGTCCCCTGGGGCGGCTTTACGCGGTGAAGGGGTGGGGCTATGTCTCCGGCGCCCGCCCTGGCCGCCCATGAAGATCACCATCCTCTCGCGCTCCGCCTCCATTTCGTCCACCAAGCGACTCGTCGAGGCCGGGCGCGCGAGAGGGCATCAGGTGCGTGTGCTCAACCCGGTCCGGGTGGAAATGCACCTGGATGGACAGCGCGCCAACCTTTACTACCGGCGCCGCAAGCTGTCCCCATGCGACGTGGTCATCCCGCGCATCGCGCAGTCCATCAACAACTACGGCTTGGCGGTGGTGAATCAGTTCGCCATGTGCGGGGTTCCGCTGGTGAACACGGCGCGGGCGATCGCCGAGTCACGCAACAAGCTGCGCTCGCTGCAGCTGTTGTCGGCGCACGGTATCGACATTCCAGCGACAGTCATGGCGCGTGACGCGGCGGACCTGAAGGCCATGGTGGGCCTGGTGGGCGGCGTGCCGGTGCTGGTGAAGCTGCTGCAGGGTCAGGAGAAACACGGGGTGATGGTGTGCGAGAGCCTCCAGTCGCTGGAGGCGGCGCTCGAGGCCATTCTTGGGCTGGGGCACAACCTGGTCGTCCAGCAGTATGTGCAGAACTCCGGGCAGGACGTGCGGGTGTTGGTGGTGGGAGGCCACGCGGTGGCGGCCGTGCGGCGCCGGCCCAGGTTTGGACGGCTCTCCTACACGTTGAACCGGGGCGCGCGGCTGGAAGGCATCGAGCTGACGGAGCCCCAGCGACTGGCGGCGGAGAAGACGGCCTCGTTGGTGGGGCTGGAAGTGGCGGCGGTGGATTTGCTGGCCGTGCCGGAGGGGAAGGCGAAGGTGTTCGAGGTCAACAGCTCGCCGGCCCTCCCGGAGATGGAGGCAGCCACGGGGTTGGATCTGGCCAGCATCATCATCCAGCGTGCTGAGGAACTGGCGGCCGGGGGACCGAGAGTCGGCCTGCCCGAGCCCGAGCCGATGATTCCCTCTCGGCGTAAGAAGGCTTCCAAGGCCTCCGCGGGCGAGGGATGAGAAGAAAGAGGACCCCGGTGGTCGGAGGGGCGGTGATATAGGGGGCCCGCTGACTCTCCAGAGGAGAACGAACCATGCTGCACGTCCGACGCATCACCTCCCTGGCCGCCGCGGTGGTGGCTCTCGCTTGCACCCATGCCTATGCCGAGGGCCAGGTGGACCCTGCGACCCTCTACGAGGTGAGCACGGAGGGGACTTCCACGAAGGTGAAGGCGGGAGAGCAGGGCGTGTTCGTGCTGTCCATCAAGAGCAAGCAGGGGGCGCATGTGTCCGACGAGGCGCCGCTGAAGCTGGAACTCAAGGGAACGCAACTGACGCCCACCCAGGAGAAGCTGGCGCTGAAGGACTCGGTGGCGAAGAAGGCCGTGGGGCAGCAGTTCGTGGATCCGCGCTTCGAGGTGCCTTTCAAGGCCACGGCGGCTGGCAAGGGGACGCTGGAGGCGAAGCTCACCTTCTTCATCTGCTCGGAGCAGCTCTGCGCTCGGCAGCAGAAGACGTTCTCCCTGCCTGTCGAGGTCCTCTAGCCCGTGGTTCGCCAGCGTTCATCCAGGGGCAGTGAGCGTGGGGATCGTGGAGGGCGCGAGCGCGGGGGAGACCGTGAGCGCGCCGAGCAGCGCTACGTCTACGGGGTGAACCCGGTCCTCGAGTCGCTCCGGGCGCATGCGGAGCGGGTAGAGCGCCTCTTCATCACCGAGGGGCAGCTTGCCGCAAAGGCGGCGGCGGAGATCTTCAGCCGCGCGAGGGACTCGGGCATTCGGGTGGAGCGCGTGCCGCGGGAGCGGCTGGCCGTGATGGCCGATGGCGGAGTGCACCAGGGGGTAGTCGCCGAGCTACGGGGCTTCGAGTACGCGGAGCTGCCGGACCTGTTGGAGGCGGCCGAGGCAAGCGGACGTCCTCCCCTGTTCGTGGTGCTGGATGGCATTCAGGATCCCCATAACTTCGGGGCCATCATCCGCTCGGCGCACGCGCTGGGGGCCCACGGGGTGATCATCGCCAAGGATCGAGCGGTGCCGGTGACGGGGGTGGTGGCCAAGGCCTCGGCAGGGGCAGTGGAGCACTGTCTCATCGCGCGGGTGACCAACCTGTCCCGAACGCTGGAGGAGTTGAAGGAGGCCGGGGTGTGGATCGCCGCGGCGGACCCTCACTCGAACGAGCCCATGTGGAGCGCTCGGCTGGACGGGCCATTGGCGTTGGTCGTGGGGGCCGAGGGAGCGGGCGTGCGACAGGGCGTCCTGGAACACTGTGATTTCCGCCTCAGGATTCCGATGCTGGGTCAGGTCGGTTCCCTGAATGCGTCCGTTTCTGCGGCGATTCTGCTATACGAGGCCGCCCGGCAGCGGGGGATGTCACGTCCCGGTGCCGGAAGTTGAACCCGGCGGATCAAACCGCTTGACTTGAACGGCGGGGACTTCTAAAAGGGCGCGCCTCGACGGGACGGGTGGTTGACGGTGCCGGCGAGGAGGTGGACGGGGTAGGGGACGTAGTCGAAGTTGCTGGACGCCGGTGTAGCTCAGTCGGTAGAGCAACTGATTTGTAATCAGTAGGTCGCGGGTTCAAGTCCCGCCGCCGGCCAAGAAGAACGGGGCCGCGGATGAGGGCCCGGGGCAAAAAAGCAGTAGGAAGAAACAACGGTTTTACGGTAGTTGAGGATAGCGGTTGCGGAGGGGTACCCAAGCGGCCAAAGGGAGCAGACTGTAAATCTGCCGGCTCTACGCCTTCGTTGGTTCGAATCCAACCCCCTCCATCGGAATCGCGGGAATAGCTCAGTTGGTAGAGCGTCAGCCTTCCAAGCTGAATGTCGTGGGTTCGAGTCCCATTTCCCGCTCCAGTTGTTGTAGTCGCAGATACAAGCCCTGATAGCTCAGTTGGCAGAGCGCATCCTTGGTAAGGATGAGGTCACCAGTTCAATCCTGGTTCAGGGCTCCATTTTTCGAGGAGCGTTATGTCCAAGGAAAAGTTCGAAAGAACTAAGCCGCACGTCAACATCGGCACCATCGGCCACGTTGACCACGGCAAGACGTCCCTGACGGCGGCCATCACGAAGGTGCTGGCGAAGACCGGCGGCGCGACTTTCCTCGCGTACGACCAGATCGACAAGGCCCCTGAGGAGCGCGAGCGCGGCATCACCATCTCCACCGCCCACGTGGAGTACCAGACGACCAACCGGCACTATGCCCACGTCGACTGCCCGGGCCACGCCGACTACGTCAAGAACATGATCACGGGCGCGGCGCAGATGGACGGCGCCATCCTCGTGGTGTCCGCCGCAGACGGCCCGATGCCTCAGACGCGTGAGCACATCCTGCTCGCCCGTCAGGTCGGCGTGCCCTACATTGTGGTCTTCCTGAACAAGGTCGACATGCTGGACGACCCCGAGCTGCGTGAGCTCGTGGAGATGGAAGTCCGCGACCTGCTCAAGAAGTACGACTTCCCCGGCGACGAGATTCCCATCGTCCCCGGCAGCGCCCTCAAGGCGCTCGAGGGTGACACCTCGGACATCGGCGAGCCGGCCATCCTCAAGCTGATGGAGGCGGTGGACAAGTACATCCCCACCCCGCAGCGTGCGACGGACAAGCCTTTCCTGATGCCGGTGGAGGACGTGTTCTCCATCGCCGGCCGCGGTACGGTGGCCACCGGTCGCGTGGAGCGCGGCAAGGTGAAGGTGGGCGAGGAAATCGAGATTGTCGGTATCCGCCCCACGCAGAAGACGGTGGTTACGGGCGTAGAGATGTTCCGCAAGCTGCTGGACGAGGGCATGGCGGGCGACAACATCGGCGCGCTGCTGCGCGGCCTGAAGCGTGAGGACCTGGAGCGTGGTCAGGTGCTGGCCAAGCCGGGCTCCATCACCCCGCACACCAAGTTCAAGGCGCAGATTTACGTGCTCACGAAGGAAGAGGGTGGCCGTCACACCCCGTTCTTCAAGGGCTACCGGCCGCAGTTCTACTTCCGCACCACGGACGTGACGGGCACGGTGAAGCTGCCTGAGAACGTCGAGATGGTGATGCCGGGCGACAACATTGCCATCGAGGTGGAGCTGATCACCCCTGTGGCCATGGAGAAGGAGCTCCGCTTCGCCGTCCGCGAGGGTGGCCGTACCGTGGGCGCCGGCGTCGTGGCCGAGATCATCGCCTAGTGAGCGGGCGGGCTTCTAGCCCGTCCCTCTTGGCGCTCAACCCCGAGGGGGGAGCTGTGATAAGCAGCTTTCCCCTCGTGTCTATCGAGTTCAAGTCATGCCCAAGGGTAACCGCAGCATCATTTCGCTCGAGTGCACGGTGTGCAAGGAGCGGAACTACTACACCACCAAGAACAAGCGGAAGAGTCAGGACAAGCTCGAGCTGAGCAAGTTCTGCCCCCGCGACCGGAAGCATACCGTCCATAAGGAAGGTAAGGTCTAGTTCGGTTGTTGTGGTCGGGTGTTCTTTAGGCCAGTAGCTCCAACGGTAGAGCAGCGGTCTCCAAATCCGCGTGTTGGGGGTTCGAATCCCTCCTGGCCTGCCAATTGTTCAGTTGCAGGGACCCTCGGTACTCAGGTACCGGGGGTCCCTGTGTTTTCCGGCATCAAGCAAGTCAGCGAGGAATCATGGCAGCGGCATCTGAGGCCAGCCAGCAAGCGAACCGTTCCGGTATGGACCCGAAGCGGCTCGTGGTCATCTTCTTCCTCATCGCGGGTCTCATCTTCGCGCTCTTCCTGGAGCACGTCTGTGGCCTCATCTGGGCCCGAGCCGGCTGGGGCGATCCCGTCATCATCGATGGCGTCGACTGGCAGGTCTCCACGTTGGTGGGCTTCCTGGTTGCCGCGGGCATTGTGGTGGGGGCCTATGTGCACCCCAAGACCCACGCGCTCTCGCTGGAAGTCGCCTCCGAGTTGATGAAGGTCACCTGGCCGTCTTGGGCGGAGACCAAGGCGTCGACCATGGCGGTCATTGTCGCCTCCGTCGTGGCGGCCGTCCTCCTCTTCTGCATCGACACTCTCGCCTACAACCTTATGGTTGAGTGGATACCCGCCATCTGGGGGAAGCTGTAATGGCGATGAAATGGTACGTGGTCCACACCTACTCGAACTTTGAGAACCAGGCGAAGAAGAGCTTGGAGGAGCGGATCCGTCTCGAGGGGTTGCAGGACCTGTTCGGCGAAATCCTGATTCCCATGGAACAGGTCGTCGAGATGGTGAAGGGCGAGAAGAAGACGTCCCGGCGCAAGTTCTTCCCGGGCTACATCTTCGTGCAGATGGAGCTGAATGACCGCTCCTGGCACCTGGTGAAGAACACGCCGAAGATCACCGGTTTCCCCGGTGCGGCGCAGAACCAGCAGCCCACGCCCATCTCGGATGCGGAGGTGGCCCGGCTCACCTCCCAGATCTCCGAGGGCACGCTCAAGCCCAAGCCCAAGGTGCAGTTCTCCGACGGCGACACCGTCCGGGTCATCGATGGCCCCTTCGCCAACTTCAATGGCACGGTGGAAGAGGTCAACGCGGAGAAGGGTCGCGTGAAGGTGCTCGTGAGCATCTTCGGTCGTGCGACCCCGGTAGAGCTCGATTTCATGCAGGTGGAGAAGACCACCGGCTAGCAGTCTTCCCTGGCGCACGAGCGCTCGGGGATACCCAGGGTGGGAGGGCCGCCCGTCAAGCGGCCCGTAGGAACCACCATCTCGAAAGGCAGTTGTCAGCCGATGAAGAAGGTCACAGGACAGGTCAAGCTGCAGATCCCCGCCGGCAAGGCGAACCCCGCTCCGCCGATCGGCCCCGCGCTCGGTCAGCAGGGCGTGAACATCATGGAGTTCTGCAAGCAGTTCAACGCCAAGACCCAGGCGGAGGCCAAGGAAGGTCTGATCATCCCGGTGATCATCACCGTGTATCAGGACCGCTCCTTCACCTTCATCCTGAAGACCCCGCCGGCCGCGGTCCTCATCAAGAAGGCGGCAGGCCTGCACACCGAGAAGAAGAAGGGCTCGGGCGCCAAGAAGCCGGGCAAGGAGAAGGTGGGGCAGATCACCCAGAAGCAGCTCGAGGAGATCGCCCGGAAGAAGATCGAGGATACGACCGCCGGCTCCCTGGACGCCGCCATGCGCACCATCGCTGGCACCGCGCGTTCCATGGGCATCGATGTCGTCTGACCTTCTCCACCTTCACCCTTTCTAAAAGAGGATTTTCCACATGCCTCAGACCGGTAAGAAGTTCCGCGCCGCCGCCACGAAGGTGGACCGCAACAAGCGCTACAGCATCGCCGATGGCTTCCAGCTCCTGAAGGAGACCTCGGGCCTGCGCGGCACCAAGTTCGATCAGACCGTCGAGGTGGCGCTCAACCTCGGCGTGGACCCGAAGCACGCGGACCAGATGGTCCGTGGCGCCGTGGTCCTCCCGCACGGCACCGGTGCCACGGTGCGCGTGGCCGTGTTCGCCAAGGGCGAGCGCGCCACCGAGGCTGAGGGCGCCGGCGCCGACGTGGTCGGCGGCGACGACCTGGCCAAGCGGATCGAGGGCGGTTTCCTCGAGTTCGACACCGTCATCGCCACCCCGGACATGATGGGTGTGGTCGGTCGGCTCGGTAAGGTGCTGGGTCCCCGTGGCCTCATGCCCAACCCGAAGGTGGGCACGGTGACCATGGACGTGGCCAAGGCCGTCCGGGATGCCAAGGGCGGTAAGGTGGAGTTCCGCGCTGAGAAGGCGGGCATCGTTCACGCCAAACTCGGCAAGGCCTCCTTCACCCCGGAGAAGCTCCAGGAGAACTTCAACACCCTGGTGGACCTGGTGATGAAGCTCAAGCCGGCCACCGCCAAGGGCGTCTACCTCAAGGGCGTGGCCATCTCCGCCACCATGAGCCCGGGCATCAAGATCGACACCACTGAGATCCTCGCCCGTCATCGGTAGTCAGGAGTAGGGCAGGGGAGTCGTCGGTTATGGCCGGGGAGGGTCACCTCGCATTTGGAGGCCCTCCCCGTCGTCTGCTTGACGCCCGCTGTCAAAATTTGCTGGACCTTTTGCGAAGCCGCGGGTATAGCGCCCCGGCTTTTGCAATTGAGGCGCCATGTTGATGAGACACGGCGCCTCGAACATCCCTGGTCCCAGACAGCAGGGACCCTAGCGGGTGCTCGTGCCCTCCGTTGGCAACCGGACAACCGGTCGGAGACACGGGAACCTCCTCGGGTTCAAACGACTCTTAGAGTCGCCCTGCCGAGACTGGAGGTGCGGTGTGGTGCCTCTCGAGGCTCCTCTCGCTCTGCCACTTGCGTGGCCCAGGTAATCCAGCCCGCCTTCGGGTGGGTGTCGTGAGGAGGTGAAACCAAGTGATCAAGAGCGAGAAGGAAGAACTCATCAAGGAACTCAACGAGAAGTTTTCGCGGGCCCAGACCGCGATCGTCGCTGAGTTTTCCAAGCTGAACGTTGAGACGGTCACCAAGCTGCGCAAGAAGTTCCGCGACGGCAAGGTGGACTACAAGGTCCTGAAGAACACGCTGGCCAAGCGCGCTGCGAAGGGTACCCCGGTGGAGGTCATCGCCGAGGACTTCGTGGGGCCCGTGGCTATCGCCATCAGCTACGACGATGTCGTGGCTCCGGCGAAGATCCTCGTGGACTTCATCAAGGATCTCGAGACCATCAAGGTCCGTAGCGCGTCCGTGCAGGGCCGCCGCGTCGACACCGAGGGCGTCAAGGCCCTGGCGAAGATGCCCGGTCTGCCCGAGCTCCGCGCCCAGCTGCTCGGCATGCTCAACCAGCCTGCCGGCAAGCTCGTCCGGACCATCGCGGCCCCCGGCTCCCAGCTGGCCCGCGTGCTCCAGGCCAACGTGGACAAGCAGCCCAAGTAACCGTTTCGAGAAGCAGACCCACACCCAACCTCTGGCCTTTTCCTTCCTGAGGGAAGCAAGGCCGCTAGAAGTCGAAAGAAGGACATTGAAATGGCTGACCTGAATTCGCTCGTTGACCAGCTCTCCTCCCTGACCGTCATGGAGGCCGCCGAGCTCGTGAAGCAGCTTGAGAACAAGTGGGGCGTGTCCGCCGCCGCCGTCGCCGTGGCCGCTGGCCCGGCCGCTGGTGGCGCCGCCGCTGCCCCCGTCGAGGAGAAGACGGAGTTCACCGTCGTTCTCGCCGACGCCGGCGCGAACAAGATCAACGTCATCAAGGAGATCCGCGCCATCACCGGCCTGGGCCTGAAGGAGGCCAAGGACCTGGTCGAGGGCGCCCCCAAGACCGTCAAGGAGGGCGTCAACAAGGACGACGCCAAGAAGATCAAGGACCAGCTCACCGCGGCTGGCGCCAAGGTCGACATCAAGTAATTGCTGGTTTCAGGTAGGCGTCGCGTTTCGGGAAATTCCCGACGCCTCCTGACCGGATGAGCAGGCCGGCGTGCCCGGAAAGGGTGCGCCGGCTTTGCCCTTTCCGTATCTCTAAATTTCCCGCTGCCGCTGCGCGTTACTCAATCTCGCCCCGCCAGAGATTGCTCGCCCCGGAGTTCGAATGCCGACGCAGATCCAGAACAACTTCCGAGTGCGGAAGACCTTCGCGAAGATCGCGAAGACCATCGACATTCCCAACCTCATCAACATCCAGAAGCAGTCCTACGAGAAGTTCCTCCAGGCTGACATCCCGCCGGAGAAGCGTGAGGACATCGGGCTTCAGGGGGTCTTCAAGTCGGTCTTTCCGATCCGTGACTTCAACGAGACGTCTTCGCTGGAGTTCGTCAGCTACCATCTAGAGAAGCCGAAGTACGACGTCGATGAGTGCCACCAGCGTGGCATGACCTATTCGGCGCCCATCAAGGTCGTCGTCCGCCTGGTCGTTTGGGACAAGGACGAGGAGACCGGCGCCCAGTCCATCCGTGACGTGAAGGAGCAGGAGGTCTACTTCGGGGAAATCCCGCTGATGACCCAGAACGGCACCTTCATCATCAACGGGACCGAGCGCGTGGTGGTCAGCCAGTTGCACCGCAGCCCGGGTGCCTTCTTCGACCACGACAAGGGCAAGAGCCACTCGTCTGGCAAGCTGCTCTACAACGCTCGCATCATCCCGTACCGCGGCTCGTGGATCGACTTCGAGTTCGACCACAAGGACATCCTGTACGTGCGCATCGACCGGCGCCGCAAGCTGCCGGCCACGGTGCTCATCCGCGCCCTGGGCGCGGTGTCCGACACCGCCAAGAAGAACCCGCTGGAGTTCCGTGGCTCCACCGAGGAGATCCTCAACTACTACTACGCCACGGAGACCATCTACCTCCAGAGCAACACCGACTTCGAGAAGTCCGTGGAGCTGGAGCTGTTGCCCGGTCAGCGCGCCACGCGCGATATCAAGACCAAGTCGGGCGACATCATCGTCAAGAAGAACCGCAAGTTCACCCGCGCCGCCATCAAGAAGCTCGAGGCGGCCAAGATGAAGACGCTCCCCATCGACGCGGACGAGCTCTTCACCAAGGTGTCCGCCTACGACGTGGTGGACGAGAACACCGGTGAGGTCATCCTCGAGTGCAACGAGGAGGTCTCTCAGGACAAGGTCGACGAGCTCCTCAAGCGCGACATCAAGGAGTTCAAGGTCCTCTTCATCGACAACCTCAACGTGGGTCCCTACCTGCGTGAGACGTTGATGCTGGACAAGATCGAGACCCCCGAGCAGGCGATCATGGAGATCTACCGCCGCCTGCGCCCGGGTGATCCTCCCACGCCGGAGACGGCCACCAACCTCTTCAGCAACCTGTTCTTCAACCCCGAGCGCTACGACCTGTCCAAGGTCGGCCGCCTCAAGCTGAACTTCAAGTTCGGTCTCGAGGAGCCGCTCGACGGGCAGATCCTCACCAAGCGCGACATCCTCGAGGTCATCCGCTACCTGGTGGACCTCAAGAACGGCAAGGGTGTGATCGACGACATCGATCACCTCGGTAACCGTCGTGTGCGCGCGGTGGGCGAGCTGCTGGAGAACCAGTACCGCATCGGTCTGGTGCGCATGGAGCGGGCGATCAAGGAGCGCATGAGCCTCCAGGAGATCGAGACGCTCATGCCGCACGACCTGATCAACGCCAAGCCCGTGACGGCCGTCATCAAGGAGTTCTTCGGGTCCAGCCAGCTGTCGCAGTTCATGGACCAGACGAACCCGCTGTCCGAGGTGACGCACAAGCGTCGTCTGTCCGCCCTCGGGCCCGGCGGCCTCACCCGCGAGCGCGCGGGCTTCGAGGTGCGCGACGTGCACCCGACGCACTACGGCCGCATCTGCCCCATCGAGACGCCGGAAGGTCCGAACATCGGCCTCATCGCGTCGCTGTCCACCTTCGCTCGCGTCAACGAGTTCGGCTTCGTTGAGACGCCGTACAAGAAGGTGGAGGCTGGCGTGGTGACGGGCGACGTGGCCTTCTACTCCGCGCTCGAGGAGGAGAAGCACACCATCGCCCAGGCCAACGCGGAGACGGACAAGAAGGGCAAGTTCCTCAACGCCCTCGTGTCGGCTCGCCGCAGCGGTGACTTCATCCAAGCGAAGGCCGAGGAAGTCGACCTGATGGACGTGTCCCCGAACCAGCTGGTGTCGGTGGCCGCCTCCCTCATTCCCTTCCTGGAGAACGACGACGCCAACCGCGCGCTCATGGGCTCCAACATGCAGCGCCAGGCCGTGCCGTTGCTGCGCACCGCCGCTCCGCTCGTGGGCACCGGTATCGAGGCCATCGTGGCCCGCGACTCCGGCGTCACCTGCGTGGCCCGGCGCGACGGTATCGTGGAGAGCGTGGACGCCAGCCGCATCGTCGTGAAGGCCGACGCCGCCGCGGGCGCGTTCGACATCTCCAGCGAGGTCGACATCTACAACCTCCTGAAGTACCAGCGCTCCAACCAGAACACGTGCCTCAACCAGAAGCCCATCGTCCGCAAGGGCGACCGGGTGCGGAAGGGTGACGTGATCGCCGACGGTCCCGCGACCGAGACCGGCGAGCTGGCGCTGGGCCAGAACGTGGTCGTCGCGTTCATGCCGTGGCAGGGCTACAACTTCGAGGACTCCATCCTCATCTCCGAGCGCATCCTCAAGGAGGACGTCTTCACGTCCATCCACATCGAGGAGTTCGAGTGCATCGCGCGCGACACCAAGCTCGGCAAGGAGGAGATCACCCGCGACATCCCGAACGTGGGTGAGGAGGCCCTCAAGGACCTCGACGAGAGCGGCATCATCCGCATCGGCGCCGAGGTGAAGCCCGGCGACGTGCTGGTGGGCAAGATCACTCCGAAGGGCGAGACCCAGCTCTCCCCCGAAGAGAAGCTGCTGCGTGCCATCTTCGGTGAGAAGGCCGGCGACGTGCGCGACAGCTCGCTGCGCGTGCCCCCCGGCGTGGTGGGTACCGTCATCAACGCCAAGGTGTTCAGCCGCAAGGGCGTCGAGAAGGACGAGCGCGCCAAGCAGATCGAGTCCATGGAGGAGGCCAAGCTCCTCAAGGACCAGAACGACGAGATCAAGGTCCTGCGCGACAGCGCCTACGGCCGCCTGCGTGCCATGCTCCGGGGTAAGGAGATCCAGGGCAAGCTCGTGGACGACAAGGGCAAGATCCTCCTGAAGAAGGGGGACATCGTCTCCGACGAGCTGCTGGCCACCGTCCCCTACAAGTACTGGACGGAGATCTCCGTCGGCGATCCGCTTGACGGCAA
Source organism: Archangium minus (assembly GCF_044360475.1). Lineage (NCBI taxonomy): Bacteria > Pseudomonadati > Myxococcota > Myxococcia > Myxococcales > Archangiaceae > Archangium > Archangium minus. The sequence goes on along the minus strand of NZ_CP043494.1, from coordinate 8,302,822 downwards.
GCTGCGCGACATCCTCCGCAACCTGGAGGAGACCACCGAGGCCGTGAAGCTGGCCTTCGGCGAGAAGATCGCTCGCATCAAGAAGGGCGATGAGCTCCCGCCGGGCGTCATCAAGATGGTGAAGGTGTACGTCGCCATCAAGCGCAAGCTGGCCGTGGGCGACAAGATGGCCGGCCGCCACGGTAACAAGGGCGTCGTCTCCCGCGTCCTCCCCGAGGAGGATCTGCCGTACCTGCAGGACGGCCGTCCGGTGGACATCGTCCTCAACCCGCTGGGCGTGCCCTCGCGCATGAACATCGGGCAGATCCTCGAGACGCACCTGGGCTGGGCCGCCAAGGGCGTGGGCGAGCAGCTCCAGCGCTACATCGAGGAGAACTACAGCGGCGAGAACCTCAAGAAGCAGCTGAAGGTCGTCTACGACGACAAGGCCTTCGGCGACTTCGTGGACGGGCTGTCCGATGACGAGGTCAAGAGCCTGTGCTACCGCCTGAAGAAGGGCATCCATGTCGCCACGCCGGTGTTCGACGGCGCTCGCGAGACGGAGATCCACTCGCTCTTCGACGAGGCTCGGCTGCCGCGCACCGGTCAGATGGTGCTCTTCGACGGCCGCACCGGTGAGCCGTTCGACCAGAACGTCACCGTGGGCGTCATGTACATGCTCAAGCTGCACCACCTCGTGGACGAGAAGATCCACGCCCGTTCCATCGGGCCCTACTCGCTCGTCACGCAGCAGCCGCTGGGCGGCAAGGCCCAGTTCGGCGGCCAGCGTCTGGGAGAGATGGAAGTGTGGGCGATGGAGGCCTACGGCGCCGCGTACACGCTGCAGGAGTTCCTCACCGTCAAGTCCGACGACGTGGTGGGCCGCACGCGCATGTACGAGGCGATCGTCAAGGGCGACAACGTCCTCGAGTCCGGTCTGCCCGAGTCGTTCAACGTGCTCCTCAAGGAGCTCCAGTCGCTCGCGCTCGACGTCGAGCTGCTGGAGAGCGCTCCGCCCGAGCGCCAGCGCTCCTTCTCGGGAGACTTCGGTGGCGGCGACGGCGAGGACCGCGTGAAGACGGGTACCGAGGCCTAGTCCAGCGTGCCTGACCCCCGGCGCCCGCTCCCTGAGCGGGCGGGCGCTGGCGGCCAGGTGAAACGAATTCGCGCTCAGGCGCTCAGAAGAAATTCGGAGGCAACGTGAAGGACATTTTCAACTTCTTCGAGAAGCCGAAGGATCCGCTCTCGTTCAACGCCATCCGCATCGCGCTGGCGTCGCCGGACAAGATCCGCCAGTGGTCGCACGGCGAGGTGAAGAAGCCCGAGACGATCAACTACCGCACCTTCAAGCCGGAGCGGGACGGCCTGTTCTGCGCCCGCATCTTCGGCCCGGTGAAGGACTACGAGTGCAACTGCGGCAAGTACAAGCGCATGAAGCACCGTGGTGTCGTGTGCGAGAAGTGCGGCGTGGAGGTCATTCAGTCCAAGGTGCGTCGTGAGCGCCTGGGCCACATCACGCTCGCCACGCCCGTGGCGCACATCTGGTTCCTCAAGTCGCTGCCCTCGCGCATCGGCAACCTGCTCGACATCACGCTCAAGGAGCTCGAGAAGGTCCTCTACTGCGAGAGCTACATCATCATCGACCCGAAGGCGACGCCGCTGCAGAGGGGCGAGCTCGTCAGCGAGGAGAAGCTCCACCGGCTCTACGAGGAGCACGGTGAGGACTCCTTCTCCGCGGGCATGGGCGGTGAGGCCGTCCGTGAGATGCTGAAGTCCATCGATGTCGGGCGCCTGTCCGAGGACCTGCGCCGCGACATGCGCGAGACCAACTCGGAGGCCAAGAAGAAGAAGTACGCCAAGCGCCTCAAGGTGGCCGAGGCCTTCCGCATGTCCGGCAACAAGCCGGAGTGGATGATGCTGGACGTCATCCCCGTCATCCCGCCCGACCTCCGTCCCCTGGTTCCCCTGGACGGCGGCCGCTTCGCGACGTCCGACCTCAACGACCTGTACCGCCGCGTCATCAACCGCAACAACCGCCTCAAGCGGCTGCAGGAGCTGAACGCGCCGGACATCATCATCCGCAACGAGAAGCGGATGCTCCAGGAGGCCGTCGACGCGCTGTTCGACAACGGCCGCCGCGGCAAGACGATCACCGGCCCCAACAAGCGGCCGCTGAAGTCCCTCTCCGACATGCTCAAGGGCAAGCAGGGCCGGTTCCGTCAGAACCTGCTCGGCAAGCGCGTGGACTACTCCGGTCGCTCCGTGATCGTGGTGGGCCCCGAGCTGCGCCTGCACCAGTGCGGCCTGCCGAAGATCATGGCGCTCGAGCTCTTCAAGCCGTTCATCTACAACAAGCTCGAGGAGAAGGGCTACGTCACCACCATCAAGAGCGCCAAGAAGATGGTGGAGAAGGAGCGTCCCGAGGTCTGGGACATCCTCGAGGACGTCATCCGCGAGCACCCGGTCCTCCTGAACCGTGCGCCGACCCTGCACCGCCTCGGCATGCAGGCCTTCGAGCCCGTGCTCATCGAGGGCAAGGCCATCCAGCTCCACCCGCTGGTGTGCGCCGCCTTCAACGCCGACTTCGACGGCGACCAGATGGCCGTGCACGTGCCGCTCTCCATCGAGGCTCAGATGGAGGCCCGCGTGCTGATGATGTCCACCAACAACATCCTCAGCCCCGCCAACGGCAAGCCCATCATCGTCCCCACGCAGGACATGGTGCTCGGCATCTACTACATGACGCGCGCCCGTGAGTTCGCCCACGGCGAGGGCCGCGTGTTCGCGTCCCCGGACGAGGTGCGCGCCGCGTACGACCACGGCGAGGTGCACCTGCAGGCGAAGATCGTCTGCCGCATCCAGGGCAAGCGCAAGGAGACCACCGTCGGCCGCGTCCTCCTGTGGGACATCGTGCCGCGCAAGGTGGGCTTCGACGCCATCAACAAGGTGCTCGACAAGAAGTCGCTCGGCGCCCTCATCGACCTCTGCTACCGCCTCACCGGCGAGAAGGAGACGGTGCTGCTGGCCGACCGCATCCGGTCGCTCGGCTACACCAACGCCACTCGCGCCGGTATCTCCATCGCGCTCAAGGACATGATCATCCCTGCGAAGAAGCAGGAGTTCCTGGACTTCGCGCGCAAGGAGGTCGCGGAGATCGAGAACCAGTACCTCGAGGGTCTCATCACCGACGGCGAGCGCTACAACAAGGTCATCGATATCTGGGCGGAGATCACCGAGAAGGTGGCCGCCGAGATGATGCAGCAGATCTCGCAGGACGAGGCCGTGGGCGAGAAGGACGGCAAGCGCGAGGTGCGCAAGCAGCCGTCGTTCAACCCCATCTACATCATGGCCGACTCCGGCGCCCGCGGCAGCGCCCAGCAGATTCGTCAGCTGGCCGGTATGCGTGGCCTCATGGCCAAGCCCTCGGGTGAAATCATCGAGACGCCCATCACGGCCAACTTCCGTGAAGGCCTCTCCGTGCTGCAGTACTTCATCTCCACCCACGGCGCTCGTAAGGGTCTGGCGGACACGGCCCTCAAGACGGCCAACTCCGGTTACCTCACCCGCCGTCTCGTGGACGTGGCGCAGGACGCCATCATCAACGAGTACGACTGCGGCACCATGGACGGCCTGTTCATCGGCGCCCTGGTCGAGGGCGGCGAGATCATCGAGGCGCTCGGTGAGCGCATCCTCGGCCGCGTGGCCCTGGACGACATCCTCGATCCGGTGACGAACGACGTGCTCGTGCGCGCCAACGAGGAGATCGACGAGGATCGCGTCAAGCGCATCGAGAACAGCGGTCTCGACAAGGTGAAGATCCGCTCGGTGCTCACCTGCCAGGCCAAGCGCGGCATCTGCGTGGAGTGCTACGGCCGTGATCTGGCCCGTGGTCGCAAGGTGTCCGTCGGCGAGGCCGTGGGCGTCATCGCGGCGCAGTCCATCGGTGAGCCGGGTACCCAGCTCACGATGCGCACCTTCCACATCGGTGGTGCGGCGACGCGGCGCGCCGAGCAGTCCAGCCTCGAGAACCGCAACGCGGGTCTGGTGAAGTTCGCCGGCCTCAACACGGTTCAGAAGAAGGACGGCAGCCTGGTGGCCATGAACCGCAACGGCGAGATCGTCATCGTCGACGAGAGCGGCCGTGAGCGCGAGCGCTACCAGGTCATCTACGGCGCCCGCATCCTCGTGAAGGAGGGCCAGAAGCTCGACGCTGGCACCCTGCTGGCCGAGTGGGATCCGTTCGCCATCCCGCTGCTCACCGAGGTGGGCGGTATCGTGCGCTTCGAGGACATCATCGAAGGCGTCACGATGAACGAGTCGCTAGACGAGGTGACCGGCCTCAGCCGTAAGACGGTCGTCGAGTCCAAGGACCCCGAGGCCCGTCCGCGCATCACCATCCGCGACGAGCAGGGCAACACCAAGGACCTGATCTCCTCCAAGGCTCCGGCGAGCTACTTCCTGCCGCAGGGCTCCATCATCACCGTCAACGACGGCGATGAGATCCACGCCGGTGAGGTCATCGCCAAGGTGCCGCGCGAGACCACGAAGACCAAGGACATCACGGGCGGTCTGCCCCGCGTGGCCGAGCTCTTCGAGGCGCGCAAGCCCAAGGACGCCGCGGCCATCGCGGAGATCGACGGTGTGGTCTCCTTCGGCAAGGACACCAAGGGCAAGCGCAAGCTCATCCTCACCCCCGAGGTGGGCGGCGAGTTGCGCACCGACCTGGCCAAGGAGTACCTGATCTCCAAGGGCAAGAACATCAGCGTGCACGCCGGCGACCGCGTCAAGGCCGGCGAGGCGCTGATGGACGGCTCGGCCAACCCGCACGATATCCTCAAGGTGCTCGGCGAGAAGGCTCTCGCGGGCTACCTGGTGGATGAGGTGCAGGAGGTCTACCGACTCCAGGGCGTGAAGATCAACGACAAGCACATCGAGGTGATCGTCCGGCAGATGCTCCGCCGCGTGCGCGTCACCGACGTGGGCGACACCAGCTTCCTCGTCGACGAGCAGGTCGAGAAGTATGTGTTCGAGGAGGAGAACGAGAAGGTCATGGCGCAGGGCCAGCGTCCCGCCGTCGGCGAGCCGCTGCTGCTCGGCATCACCAAGGCCTCGCTCTCCACCGAGTCGTTCATCTCGGCGTCCTCCTTCCAGGAGACCACCAAGGTGCTCACCGAGGCCGCCATCAACGGCAAGGTGGACTACCTGCGCGGCCTCAAGGAGAACGTCATCATGGGCCGCCTCATCCCCGCCGGTACGGGTCTGCCCAACTACAAGTACCTCGACATCGAGGTGGAGAGCCCCGCCGACGAGATCTCCGAGATGGAGGCCGCCCTGGCCGCCACCCACGGCGACGACGTCGCTCCGACCCTGCCGCCCGCCGGCGGTCGCTCCGAGGGCTCCCAGACCAGCGGTGCTGCCTAGTCCGCACCCGCTGTCTTGAAGTCTCCAACCGCCACTCTGGTTTTCCAGGGTGGCGGTTTTCTTTTCGGCTCTTTACGGTTTCACAGCTTGACGGGTGACGTACCGGTGCACTAATTCGGGAGGAACCGCGGAGGTCGACCCGGAGTCCCGGGCGAACATCCAGCAGTGGACGCAGGGAGCAGGCGGGCGAGTGTGAGTGGCGTTTCCTTCAATCGAGGTGTGTGATTACCTCGATTGCCCTTACCCCCGCTGTCCCGGGCCTCGGGTCCGGACAGCCGTGCTGGAGAGCGTTGCATGGACAAGCAGGAGACCCCGCAGAAGCATCCGCTCGCGGAGACGTTTGAGCGGGTGTGGAGCCAGGCACTGCTGGCGGTGTCCACCGCCGAGGACGAGGCCGCGCGTACGGTGCAGCGCGTCGCCGAGCTGGCGGGGTGGAGCCAGGAAGAGATGATCCGCCAGGGCCGACTGCTGACGGATCGATTGACGGGTCACCGCAAGGATCTGGAGCACAATGTGGAGGAGGGTGTCCGACGCGCCCTCGTGCACTTCAAGATTCCGCGCCGGGATGAAATCCAGGACATCGAGGCGCGGCTGAGTCGACTCGCCGAGCGCATCGACGCGCTGGGGCAGCGCAAGTGATGCCGACCCCCACCGCTCCAGGAGGGCGGCGCGGGGAGGGGCTGTTCCGCTGGTTGTACGTGCTCGGTTCCGGGTGTGGAAAGCTGCCCCTGGTCGCGGGGGTGGCGCTGGTGCTGTCGGCCCGGGCGGTTCCCTTGTTTGCTCCGACCGACGTGCTGCCTGTTGTCGAGTCCTCGCGTTTCGAGGCGACTCCGCCTGACGCCGCGCTCATTGACGCGGTGCTGGCCAAGCGAGCCCCGGAACTGGGTCTCACCCTGCGCCGGCAGATCGTCCATGCCATCGCCGAGGAGGCTGGTCGGGCTGGGTATGATCCGCTGCTGATCCTGGCCATCATCGACGTGGAGTCGGACTTCACGGAGGAGGCCGTTTCCGAGAAGGGCGCTCGAGGGCTGATGCAGATCAAGCCCAGCACCCTGCACTTCCTCGCGGAGAAGGAGGGGCTGCGCCTGTCTCGCGAGGAGGTGGCTTCGGATCCGGCGCTGGGTGTGCGCCTGGGCATCCGCTACCTGCGGACCCTGAACGACCGCTTCGGCGACTTGGACCTGGCGCTCATGGCCTACAACGCCGGCCCCACCCGCATCTGGCAGGCCAAGAAGGCAGGCGAGCTGGACACCTTCCGCCGCTACCCCCGACTGGTGCGCCGCGATTTCAGGCGCTTCCGGGAAGGGGAGGGGCTTGGGGGCGACTGGGCGCTCGCTCAGCGAGAGGCCCTGGAGAAGTCCCCCGAAGAGAAGGCTCCCTAGCAGGCGGCTGAATTTCCTGGCGGCCGCCCAGGTCTCCCGGTGACGCGCGCTTGTCCACCCCGGTCGGGTGCGCTATCGCTCTGACACCTGAGGAGTCCTTATCATGCGCCGCGTCATCTCTGCTCTCGCCCTCACGGCCTTGCTGCCGGTCTCGGCCCTCGCCGGCTCGGTGTACCTCAACGGTGTCCGTATCGATGGGGTGACCAATCAGAAGTTCGAGAAGGTCACCAACGTCCGCATCGACGAGCAAGGCAACGTTCACATCGAGGCGCCTAGTTACGCCGTGAAGGTGGTGAACGCTCCCCCTGCCATGGCCGTCCCCGCGAAGCACGTGCCTGTGACGCCCGCCCCTGTGACCAGTCCGGCTCCGGCCCCGGCTCCCACCACCCCGGTAGCGACTCCGGCTCCGGCCCCCGCGCCCGCCCCGGTGGCCACCGCCCCAGCGCGCATCACCCGGCGCTACTGGCTCGCGACAGAGCAGTCCGCGCCGGGAATGACGGAGTACGACATCGACCTGTTCATCAACTCCAAGTGGGTGCGCAAGCTGCGCAACGGTGAGGAGCAGGTCATCACGGAGCTCACCCGCTACCTGCTGCCGGGGAAGAACACCGTGACGATGATGGCGCACAAAGTGGCGGCCGACTCGCGACGGAGCGAATCTCCCCAGCACGTGTTCAAGGTCATCATCGGCGAGGGCAATGAGGGCGGCGGCAACGTGATGATCGACAACCCGCTCATCCGTTTCCAGCGCACCGCGGCGGAGACGGAAGACCTGTCCGAGGAGTTCACCCTCACCACGCGGTAGCGCGGGGGTAGCGCCGAACGTGTTCTCCATTGATGAGCGGTTCCGAGGCCTGCCGGCCAGCCGCGAGCAGGTCCTGGCGCTGTACCAGTCCATCAACTCGCCCCACCTGGCCATTCCCGGCAAGCCGGCAGGGCCAGCGCAGGCCTTCGTGCTGGGCCTGCGCGGCTCGGGCGGCTTCGCCGTCTTCATCTACCTCTACCTGTCTGAGTCCCAGGACTGCGCGGTGTACGTCCCCGGCCGGCGCACCGCGAGCCAGGAGGAGTACCAGCAGGATGAGGCCGAGGCGCTCGCCTTCGTGGAGTCCATGGGCTTCATGATGGACAACGCGAACTTTCGCGCCCAACCCGTCACGCGCCAGGACGAGATGCTCAAGACCTTGCCCGTGTTCTACAAGGACCCGAAGCTGGTGCCGGGCGCCGCCAAGAGCCGCGCCGACGAGAAGCGCACGGCTTCGACGAACCTGGGCCGCCTGTTGTCCTCCTTTTGACTGAACCCTCACGCTGTCACGAGATCCACCACCATGCTTCGCCTTCACCCCGCCTGGCTCCTCGCGCTCGCCCTGATGGGCTGTAAGCACGTCCCCTCCGAGAAGGAGCGCCAAGGCGCCGAGATTCATTACGAGCTCGGCCTGCAAGCCCAGCAGGCGGGCAACGTGCAGGAGGCCTACAAGGAGCTGCAGAAGTCGTTGGAGCTGGATCCAGAGTACCCGGAGGCGCACAACGCGATCGCCATCCTCCTGCACATGGCCTTCAACCGGCCGGAGCAGGCCATTTCGCACTACAAGAAGGCCCTGGAGCTGCGCCCGAACTTCTCCGAGGTCAAGACGAACCTGGCCAACGTCTACTTGTCTCAGTCGCGTTACGACGAGGCCATCAAGCTGTACGAAGAGGCCCTCAACGACATGCTGTACTCCACGCCCTTCATCGCCCAGGGCAACATGGGGTGGGCGCTCTACAAGAAGGGGGAGCTGGAGCGTGGCCTGAAGAGCATCAAGGCCGCGGTGACGACCAACCCCGGCTTCTGCCTGGGCTACAAGAACCTGGGAATCATCTATGACGAGACGGGGGATGTTTCCGAGGCGTGTCGCTACTTTGGCCGTTATCGTGAGGCCTGCCCGGACGTGGCGGATGCCTACCTGCGGGAGGGCGCCTGCCAGGTGAAGCAAGGTAAGATGGAGGAGGCGCGGCAGAGCTTTACCGCCTGCGAGGCCAAGGCGAAGAGCCAGGATCTCAAGGACGACTGCCGCAGGCTGCTCGAGGCCTTGTAACCAGAGAGTCCCATCGCCGTGGACCACGTCGAATTCGGCAAATACCTGTCCCAGCAGCGCGAGTTGCGCGGCCTGTCCCGCGACGAGGTGTCGCGCGTGACGAAGATTTCTCCGAGCCTCATCGCCGCCCTGGAGGAAGGGCAGGTGGAGCGGCTGCCCTCGCGCGTCTTCGTCGTCAACTACATCCGCGCCTACGCCACCGTCATCGGACTGGCGCCCGAGGAGGCTGTCCTCCGCTTTGAGGAGGTGGATAAGGCGACGCCAGAGCCAAGCCCCGTGGTGTTGGAGCGGGAGCGGCGGCGGCGGGCCTGGCTGGTGCTCGGGGTGCTGCTGCTGGTGGCGCTCGGCGTGGGGGCGTACGTGGCCTTGGTGATGAGCGGGAAGGTTCCCAACCCTCTCCCGCGTTGAGTGAGACCATGGAGCGTTTCGTCGACGAGGCGCTGGTCCTCTCCACGGTGGACTACGGGGAAGCTGACCGGCTGGTCACGCTCCTCACGCGCGAACACGGCAAGCTGACGGCCTTCGCGGCTGGGGCTCGCAAGAGCAAGCGGCGCTTCGCCGGCGCGCTGGAGCCCTACATGCGGCTGCGCGTGCAGCTGGTGGAGACTCGCGGCTCCACGGTGCGCCTGGACTCCGCCGACATCATGGCCGGCTACTACGAGGCGCGCTCGGACCTGCCCCTCATCGCCCGTGCCCTCTACGCGGTGGAGCTGTGCCGCGAGCTGACGCGCGACCATGAGCCGCACCCGGAGCTCTTCGAGCTGCTGGAGGACTATCTCCAAAAGCTGGACGCGAAGGAGGCCGGGCCCACCTCGCTGCTGGCCTTCGAGCTGTCGGCACTGGCCCAGGCTGGGTTGATGCCGCGCTTCGACTCGTGCGCATTGTGCGGCGGCCGGCCAGGCGAGCGGCCGCGCTTTGATCAAGCCCACGGCGGTGCGGTGTGCGAGCCCTGCTCGGGCCGAGCCCGCGATGCGGTGGCCGTGCCCGTGGAGCTGCTGTCCGGGCTCCGAGCGCTACAGGAGGGACAGCGCACCCCGCTTCCTCCGGAGCTCCGGGCTCGGGCGCGGGGGGTGCTCAACGTCTTCATTGCTCACCACCTCGGCCGCCGCCTGAAGAGCGTGGATTTCATGGCCCAGGTGGGCTTGGACTGACCATGGACTTGGATGTGGTGTGCGTGGGGGAGTGTCTGGTGGACTTCCTCCCGGCGGAGTCCGGCCGGCGGGTGCGCGCGGTGTCGGCGTGGCGGCCCTCCATTGGCGGCTCTCTGGCCAATGTCTCCGTGGGAGTGGCGCGGCTGGGCGGCCGCTCGGCCTATGTGGGCGTGGTGGGCGAGGACGAGTTCGGCCACTTCCTGCGCGAGCGCCTCGCGGCCGAAGGCGTGGACGTCAGCCACGTGCGCCAGACGGCCGAGGCCAAGACGGGGCTGGTCTTCATCTCGCTCGATGCGCAGGGCGAGCGCAGCTTCACCTACTTCCGTACGCGCTCGGCTGAGTTCCTGCTGGGCGAGCGCGACGTGGACCCGGCCTTCCTCGCTCGCGCGCGGGTGGTGCACTTCGGGACGAACTCGCTCGCGCTGCCCGAGGCCCGCTCGGCGATTCTTCGCGCCGTGGACACTGCTCGCGCGGCGGGGCGAATCGTGAGCTGCGATCCCAACATCCGCATCCACGCCTGGGAGGATCCGCAGGTGCTGCGTGGGATCCTCGAGCACCTGTTGCCGCGGTGTTCCGTGGTGAAGCTCTCCGAGGAAGAGGTGGCCTTCGCCACCGGCCAGTCGGCACCCGAGGAGGCCCTGCGGTACCTGGCGGGGCGGGGGGTGACGCTGCCCGTGGTGACGCTGGGCGAGGCGGGCGCCGTCTTCCTCTGGCGGGGGGAGGTGGTCCAAGTGCCTTCGCCTCGGGCTCAGGTCGTGGACACCACCGGGGCAGGGGATGGCTTCACCTCGGCGTTCCTTCGAGGGCTCTCCCGGCGGTACGCGGATGCCGCGCAGCTGGCGGAGGCCTCGCGCGAGGACCTGGAGTCCTTGGCCACGTTCGGCTGCGCCGTAGGCTCCCGAGTGGTGGAGCACCTCGGTGCCGTGACGGGCCTGCCTCACCGGGACGAGGTGGCCCATGTGTTGCCCCGATGGCTCCTGGGCCCGGACTCCTGAGCGACTCTGTTGGCTGGACACGGAGCCTGACTGCTGTCCTTGACGCTCCCAGACCCCATCACTAGGGTCCGCGGCGTCATGTACTTCCAGGATCTGATCCTCACCCTCCAGAACCACTGGGCCAAGCAGGGATGCATCATCTCCCAGCCCTATGATCTCGAGGTGGGCGCGGGCACCATGCACCCGTCCACCTTCCTGCGTGCCCTGGGCCCTGAGCCCTGGAACGTGGCCTACGTGCAGCCTTCGCGGCGCCCCGCCGACGGCCGCTTCGGCGAGAACCCCAACCGCCTGTTCCAGCACCACCAGTTCCAGGTCATCCTCAAGCCCGCGCCCAAGAACGTCCAGCAGCTCTACCTGGACTCCATCCGTGCGTTCGGAATCGATCCGCTCGAGCACGACATCCGCTTCGTCGAGGACGACTGGGAGTCGCCCACCCTGGGCGCTTGGGGTCTCGGCTGGGAGGTGTGGTGCGACGGGATGGAGATCACCCAGTTCACCTACTTCCAGCAGTGCGGCGGTTTCGAGTGCCGGCCCGTCTCGGCGGAGCTGACGTACGGCCTCGAGCGCATCGCCATGTACCTGCAGAACGTCGAGAACATCTACGACATCGAGTGGGTCAAGGGCGTCAAGTACCGCGAGGTCTTCCACGCCAACGAAGTGGAGATGAGCCGGTACGCCTTCCAGGAGTCGGACCCGCAGATGCTCTTCAGCCTGTTCGACGCCTACGAGAAGGAGTGCAAGCGCCTCATCGAGCGCGAGGTGCCGCTGCCCGCGTATGACTACGCACTCAAGTGCTCGCACGCCTTCAACCTGCTGGATGCGCGCGGCGCCATCTCGGTGACGGAGCGCGCCAACTTCATCAAGCGCGTGCGCGACAACGCGCGCCTGTGCGCCGAGGGCTACCTGAAGATGCGCGAGAAGCTGGGCTTCCCGCTGCTCAAGACGCCCTGGACGGTGGGCGAGCAGCCGCCGGTGCTCGAGGGCAAGCCGGCCAGCGACTACTGGAAGACCGTGACGCTCAACAAGCCCGCCGAGGCGGAGGTGGCCCGTGGCAAGTGATCTGCTCCTGGAGATCGGCGCCGAGGAGATCCCCGCGTCGTTCATCGTCCCGGCGCTCGAGGACCTCAAGCGCGTCATCACCGAGCGCGCGGCCGAGGCGCGGCTGAAGCACGGAGAGGTGCGCACCTACGGCACGCCGCGGCGGCTGGCGGTGTGGGTGAAGGACGTGGCGGACCGGGGTGAGGACATCACCCGCGAGGTGCTCGGCCCGAGCGCGAAGGCGGCCTTCGATAAGGACGGCAAGCCCACCAAGGCGGCGGAGAAGTTCGCCGAGAGCCAGAAGGTGTCCGTGGACGCGCTGCTGCGCGTGCAGACGCCGAAGGGCGAGTACCTGGGTGCCAAGGTGGAGGAGAAGGGCCGCCCGGCGGCGGACATCTTCAAGGACATCCTCCACACGGCGGTGCACGGCATCAACTTCCGCAAGACGATGCGCTGGGGTGACGTGGACCAGGCCTTCGCGCGCCCCGTGCAGTGGGTGGTGGCGCTGCTGGGAAGTGAAGTGCTGCCGGTGGTGCTCGGTGACGTGAAGAGCGGCCGCACCACGTACGGCCACCGCTTCCTGTCGCCTGCGGCCATCGAGCTCTCCAAGCCCTCGGACTACGAGCCGGCGCTGGAGAAGGCGAACGTGGTGCCGGACATCACCAAGCGGCGCGCCCAGCTCGTGGAGAAGGTGCGCGCGGCGGCCCAGCAGGCGGGTGGCAAGCTCATGGAGGACGAGTCCCTGGTGGATCAGGTGACCAACCTCGTGGAGCTGCCCAGCCCGGTGGTGGGCTCCTTCGAGGAGCGGCACCTGGAGCTGCCTCCCGAGGTGCTGGTGCAGGAGATGAAGAGCCACCAGCGCTACTTCTCCGTGGTGGACGGCAACGGCAAGCTGCTGCCGCGCTTCATCGCCGTGTCCAATACGCCGGTGCGCGACGTGAACCTCTCCCTGCGTGGCTATCAGCGCGTGCTGCGCGCGCGTCTCGCGGATGGGCGCTTCTTCTTCGACGAGGACCGCAAGACGCCGCTCGAGGCCCGCACGGAGAAGCTGGCGCGCGTGGTGTGGCAGGGTCAGCTCGGCAGCTACGCCGAGAAGGTGGAGCGTTTCCGTTCTCTGGCGGTGAAGCTGGCCGGGTGGACGGGCCACAGCGGCCTCCAGTCCACCCTCGAGCGCGCCTCCACCCTGGCCAAGGCGGACCTCATCACCGGCATGGTGGGCGAGTTCCCCGAGCTCCAGGGCGTCATGGGCCGCGAGTACGCCCGCGCCAGCGGTGAGCCGGAGGCGGTGGCCCTGGCCATCTTCGAGCACTACCTGCCGCGCACCGCCGAGGACTCGCTGCCCACGCAGGACGCCGGAGCCCTCATTGGCCTGGCGGACCGCCTGGACACGTTGTGTGGCATCTTCGCCATCGGCAAGGGCCCCAGCGGCGCAGCGGACCCGTTCGCCCTGCGGCGCGCGTGCTTGTCCGTCATCCGCATCGTCCTGGGTCGCGGCTACCGCTTCTCCCTCTCTCAGGCGGTGGACGCGGCGCTGGAGCAGCTCGGGCCGAAGATCGCCAACATCAAGCGCAAGGCCGGTGAGCCCGCGCCTCGCGAGCAGGTGCTCGAGTTCTTCCGCGGCCGTCTCAAGGCGCTGTGGACGGAGCAGTACCGCACGGACGTGGTGGAGGCGGTGCTGTCCGCCGGCTACGACGATCTCGTGGCTGCGCAGAAGCGGTTGCAGGCGCTCGCCAGCATCGTGGGCCAGGCGGACTTCGCGCCCCTCGCGGCGGCCTTCAAGCGCGTGGTCAACATCGTCGAGAAGCAGGGTAAGGACGTGTCTCGCGGCGGGGTCGACTCCCAGCGCCTCACGGACGATGCCGAACGCCAGCTCCACTCGGCCTATGTCCAGGCACGCAACCGCGTGGCCGACCAGGTCAAGGCCGATGACTTCTCCGGCGCCCTCAAGGAGATCACCGGCCTCAAGCCCACCGTGGACATCTTCTTCGACAAGGTCATGGTGATGGCCGAGGACAAGGCGCTGCGCGAGAACCGTATCCGGCTCCTCACGGAGATCGGCACGCTGTTCAACCAGGTGGCCGACTTCTCGAAGATCCAGTCGGAAGCCTGAGCAGGCTGGAGAGCAGTCAGCCTCGACGGGGGGCGTGTGGTGGGTAGGGAATAGCCGGGGTCCTTTGTAGTTGCCCGGCGGTAGAGTGGTTTCTACACTCCGCCCCCCTTCCATGCGCCCCCTTCTGCCCAGTCTCGCGCTCCTTTTCGTCGCCTGCTCCGAAACCGATCCGCGGCCGCCGCCGTCAGACCGTTTCGTTTATCCGAGCGGCCTCGTGTATCGCTCGGCCCCCGGTTCGACCAACGGCGTGCTCTACGTGTCGAGCGCCAACTTCGACCGGTGCTACGACCACGGTACCGTGATGGCGGTGAACCTGGACCAGTTGGGTCCCGACGCTCAAGGCAGGGGACTGCTGCCCCTTGGCTCGTACTCGGACGCCACGGCCGAGCCGGCCACGCTCGAGCAGCTCAACCTCGCGCCGGGAGCGCGCGTCTACATCCAGAGCTACGCGGGAGAGATGGCACTCCGGGAGGGTGACAGCCCCCGGCTCTTCGTGCCTGCCCGAGCGGACGGCGACCAGGTCCACTACATCGACATCAAGGAGCCCACGCGGCTGGCCTGCGCGGGCACCGAGAACAGCGACAACTGCCTGACGCAGGGCGCAGTGTCGCTCACCCAGAACCTCTCGGGGCAGACCGAAGATCTGCCTCGTGCGCCTGCTCCCTTCGGCATCTCCGTGGATACCGCGGGGTCCGTCTGGGTGACGCACCTGAACCCCGCGGACTCGCCCGAGCGGTCGCTGGGCAACTACGCGTCGTACGTGGTGCGCCTGCCTGGTGATACGCCGAGCGTCTCGAGCTCGGATTTCTTCTCCCTGGACATCCCCGGGCTGCCCCTGGGGGGCAGCAACTCGGTGGTTGCCAGTGAGCGGTATGTGTTCGTCTCCGGGAGGCCTGCGGCGGGCGTGACGAGCTCCGCGGACGCCCGGCGGTTCCTGGTGCGCGTGCTGGACAAGAAGACGAACCGGATCGTGGATCCTGGGGTGGATTTGGGCTTCGCCGCCCAGGAGGCACGAGGCATCGCGCTCGTCACCAATGAGCCGGGCGCGGCGGCCAGTACCGGGCGGCTGTATGTGACCGTGCGCTCCCCGGACTCCCTGGTGACTGTGAACGTGGCGGGCCTCAACTCGGACGTTCCCAGCCTCAACGCGGTGGGCTCGGTGCCTCTGCCGACCGGTCCCACCGAGATTGCGTTGGTGTCTCGTGGCGGGACTCACGGTGAGCTGGTGCTGGTGTCCTGCAGCACCGCCGGCGTGTTGGCCATCTATGACCCGGACGTGGGCCAGGTCGTCGCGCAGGTGTCAGTGGGCGAGCCGGAGGGGACTCAATCGCCGCCCCAGCCGTTCGGGCTCGCCGTGCAGAAGCTGGACAACGCGGCACGTGTCTTCGTCAGCAACTTTGGGGATGGGCGCATCTCGGTGATCGACATCCCGGATCTCGACAGCCCACAGCTGGCTCGGTTGGTGGCCCATATCGGTGCCCGGCAGGATCTGGACGCCTCGTCGTGCCAGGAGGTTCAGCAGTGAAGCGCTTTATCGTGTCGTTGATGGTCGTGGCCGGGGCGCTGCTGTCCGCCTGCACCGAGACGCAGGAGTACTACCAGTCGGTGGGGTTGGCGGGGACGTATGATCTGGCCCTGGTGGGGCGGATGCTGTTCGTCACGTCGGCGGATAACGACGAACTGCGCGTGCTCTCGCTCGCCGATGACGCGGATGAGCGGCGGTTCGTCCGCGCCCCCAACCCGCTCGAGGCGCTTTCCATACCGGTGCTGCAGCGGCCCCAGGCGCTCACGCGGGATGTGCGCTACGTCGATGGGACGGAGGATACCGATACCGAGCCGGATGATGAGGTGACCGGCTCCTACGTGTACGCGCGCAGCAGCGGCTCGACGGAGATCTCCGTCGTGGGCGCGGCCCCCACACGCTTGAGCGAGCTGCGGCGGCTGGACACGAGGCAGCTCACCGCACACCTGCCGGACCCGGCGGCCCGCTCCACGGGTCCTGTGACGGCCTTTGCGGCACTCGCGCTCCCGGCTGCCGAGGGGCAGGCGGAGGGCGGCAGCACGCTCTACTACGCCACCCAAGAGGTCTCCGGGGCTCGCCTGTGGCAGGTGCAACTGCCGAATCCGGATGCGCTCAACGCGGAGACCCCGCTGGTCGCGGAGCGGCTGGACGTGGCGCTGCCCTCCAACGTGGCCGTGAGCTCCATCCTCGTGATGCCCCGGCCCGGAGAGCTCGCGGTGTCCACGCGTACCGCGGCTGGGAGTACGATCCAGGGGAAGAGCTACGTGGTGAACTTGGTGACCAAGGAGCTGCGTGACCTGAACTTCGGCGCCCAGGTGCTCCAGTTGGCCACCCATGGGCGGGTGGTCTACAAGAACGCGCAGAACAACGACGTGACGCTGCAGGCCGGTCAGCGCATCTTTGGTGTGCTCGATGCATCCAGCTGCAGCGGCCCGTCCCAGTGCACGGGCGTACTGGCGGTGGATGTCGCATCGGGCACGGTGGCCCAGGATGTCACCGGGTACCCCATGCTGACCCTCAGCGCCGGGTCCGGCCTGCCCATGGGCCTGTCGCTCTCCACCAGAACGAAGCTGGGTCTCCAGGGGGGCGAGCCCTCCGACCGCGTGAATCCGGCGGACCCGAGCAAGACCACCCAGCGAGACGTCACTGTCGAGCTGCTGGGGATCGTGCCGCTCTCCAACGGGCAGGTGCTCTTCTTCGACGCGGCGAGGCTGACGCCCTTCAACGTGGCCGCGAGCTGGGACACGGCCAACGGGCAGACGGTGAACACGGCCACGGCCACGGCCGAGCGCTTCAACGTCCAGGGCGCCAACCAGGGCGTGACGGGTGACATCTACTTCGAGGGAACGTACGGCGTCACCCGGAACCAGACGTTCTTCCTGACGTACGAAGGCATTCTGCCCGTGGTGCCTCAGGCTCGCGAAGCGGAGAGCTCTCCCTTCGTGGTGTCCTCTGCGCGCGGGCCCGCGCCTGATGAAGAGGTGTTCGTGCAGCCTGGGGACATCATTGTCCTGTTGCCGGGTGGCGAGGGGCAGCAGCCGTGCGCCGATCCGCTGCAGGTGACCGCGGTACAGGAGACGACCGAGCGTGGGACTTTTGTCCTGGTGCCCTCGGGTCCCGTTCCGACCGCCTGCGCCAACTACACGGCGTTCGAGGTTCGGGCGGGAGGAAACCAGCGGTTGGTCCTCACGAATAGCAGCGGGGCCTACCTCGATCGCCTGGGGCTGCGTGACGAGTACTCCAGCAGGGGCTCGTACTTCTTCCACCCGCCGGGCTACCAGGGGCAGACCGAGGCCACCCAGGTGTACCTCCGCGTGGATCGCGTGGCCGATGGCATGGCCCGAGGGGACTTCTACCGGGTCATCACCGACCCCCACTTCTTCCCGTACGTCATCACGGTGGACACTGTGAATGCCAGTGACTTCTATAACTACCGGCTGCCGGGCCCCGTGGTGCACGCGAAGGTGGGAGAAGAGGACTACGCGTACATCGTTTATCCCTCGGCCGATGGCATCCTGCAGGTGGACCTGACCGACATCGACGCGGGCGTGGCCAACAGCCGGGGATTGTTCTCCTATCAGTGATTTCGCGTCCCTGGACGGCTCTGATATCGTCCGGGACACCTGGATGAGCGAGTCAAGACAGATGATCGACCAGAACTCCCGCCCCGCCCGCAAGGTAGGCATCGCCGACCACCTGTGGGAGACCTACGAAGACATGGCCCAGCAGATGGGCTCGGATCGCGACGCGCTCATCAATCAGGCGCTGTTCATGTTCGCCCGCCTCAACGGCTTCATTGAGGTGGCGCGGCCGGGTCGCACCGAGGCTCCGGCTCCGGCCCCGAGCGCGGGGGTGGCCTCGCGTGCCGCCGCTCCGGCCGTGGCGCCCGCCGTCGCCAGAGCTGCCCCGCCCGTGTTGCAGCCCGTCAGTGGGGGGGCGTCCGCCAAGTCGCCGCCCCCGGCGCTCCGGGACGACACGCCGCTGCCTGCCCCGGCTCCGCAGCGGCCCTCCGCGCGCGCCGAGGAGCGTCCTCCCGCCAATGCCCTGGACAATGATCCCGCCCGCCGAGAGGTGGCCGAGCGTGTCCTGGAGACGGCCGCCGAGCTCGAGCGCCTCATCAAGGGCAAGAACAGCGAGCCTCGCGAGGAGATCGACGAGGAGCCGCTACCCGAGGACTCCGACGACTCCGGCATGGACATGGCCGCGCAGGACGAGTCCCTCGAGGACGAGCCGCTGCCCGAGGACGAGCCCCTGGACGACGAGCCCATGGACGAGCCCGGCGCGGGTGCGCTCATCCTCACCATGGACAACGCCGAGCCCCAGACCATCACCAAGGAGCGGTTTGTGATCGGTCGCGGCAAGCACTGCGACCTGATGATCAACTCCGGCAAGGTGTCGCGCGAGCACGCCGTCATCGTCCGCGAGGGCGACGACTTCTTCATCGAGGACCTGGGCTCGTCCAACGGCACCTGGTTCAACAAGCAGCGCATCAAGCGCCGCAAGATTGAAGACGGCGACGAGTACTTCATCTGCAGCGAGCGGGTGCGGCTCTCCTACGCCTGAGAGCGGCTCCTTCACGCAAAGAGCAGGGGAACGGGCTGTTCGCCAATTGACGGAGAGCGGCCCTCCCTGATTTATTTCCAAAACCCGCTTCCTCTTCCAGGGGGGTGGGTTTTCGATGACTCCCTCACACATCGCGCTCTGGAGCCTCCTGGGAGTGGCGCTGGTGATCTCGGTGGCCACGGACGTGCTGCGCCGCCAGATCCTGGACGTCGTCACGTACCCGCTGATGGCGGTGGCGCTGGGCGTGCGCGTGTGGACGGAGGGTGTGGGTGACCTGGAGACAGGGCTGGTGAGTGGCGTGGTGTCCGGGGTGGGTCTGGCGCTGCTGCTGCTCCCGGCGGCGCTGCGCGGGACGATGGGGTGGGGCGACGTGAAGTTGATGGGGGGCGTGGGGGCGGTGCTGGGTTTTCCCGCGGTGATGGCGGCGGCGGCTTTCATCTCCCTGGTGGGGGCGCTCCAGGCGGTGGTGACACTGCTGTGGCAGGGCGCCATCTGGGAGACGCTCGGTCACATGCTGAGGCGCTGGGCCGTACGTGTCCGGCTGATGCAAGAGGGCGCGGTGAGCGGGCCGCGACGCCACATCCCGTATGGGGTGGCGATCGCGCTGGGTACTTTCTGGGCCATGTGGTGGCAGCACGACAGATTGGGGTAGTTTCGGATGAGACTCGAAGGGACTCTCTCGATGCTTGGACGCTTCACGCAGGTGGCCGCACTCGGCGCCTTGTTGGCCCTGTTCGCGGCGAGCACCGCACGGGCCCAGGACAGCAGCATCATCAATCTCGGCGTGGGCACCCAGAAGGTGATCACCGTGCCCGGCACCACCCGGATCGCCATTGGAGATCCCAGCGTTGCCGAGGTGAAGGCCATTGCCAGCAACCAGATCCTCATCAGCGGCACGGCTGAGGGGAAGACGACGCTCCTGGTCTGGAAGAGCTCCGGCCAGCGCGTCAGCTACCTCATCACGGTGCGCAAGCAGGACCTGGGTGAGGTCTCCTCCGAGCTCAAGAAGCTGCTCGGAGAGATTGAAGGCGTCACCGTGCGCACGGTGGGTGACCGCATCTACCTGGAGGGTCAGGCCTATACCGCGGCGGATGCGGAGCGCATCGAGCAGGTGGTGGCGCTCTATCCGAACGTGAAGAGCTTCGTGAAGGTGGCGCCCAACGCCAAGAAGCTGGTGGCGCAGAACCTCTCCGCGGCCTTCCAGAAGGCGGGCCTGCGCAACGTGCAGGTGAACGTGGTGGGCTCCACCATCTTCCTGGAGGGCTCGGTGGAGAGCCAGCAGGACCTGCAGAAGTCCGAGCTCATCGTCAAGGCGGTGGGCGAGAAGGTGGAGAACCTGCTCGTCGTCGGCATCAAGCGGATGATCCTCTCCGAGGTGCAGTTCGTGGAGATCCGCCGCAACTCGAGGGACCGCTACGGGATCAAATACCCCACGGACATCACCGGCACCGTGGCGGCCTCGGCCACCATCGCGCAGGATCTGTTCCCCGGCACCTTCGGCTCGGGCCAGGGAGGCCTCACGCTCAGCGGTGGCTCGGAGTTCTCCGTGGGCTTCCAGGGCAACGATGGTTATGGCCGGCTGCTCGCCCAGCCCAAGCTGGTGTGCGCCAGCGGTGAGAAGGCCGAGTTCCTCGCGGGTGGCGAGGTGCCCATCCCCCTCATTACCCAGAACCAGTTCTCGGTGGAGTACAAGCCCTACGGTGTCATCCTCAACCTGCGCCCCACCGCGGACCGCAACGGCAACATCCAGACGGAGATTGAGGCAGAGGCCAGCGAGATCGACACCTCGGTGGCCGTGTCCTTCGGCGGCTCGGCGGCCATCCCCGGCTTCCGCTCCCGCAAGGTGAAGACGAACGTCACCGTGCGTCACGGTGAGACGATCGTCCTGTCGGGTGTCTTCAGCCACGACGAGCAGAAGGCTGTCTCCAAGCTGCCGGGCCTGGGCCACATCCCCATCGTCGGCGAGCTCTTCAAGAGCCGCGCCTTCGACTCCACCAAGCGCGAGCTGGTCATCTTCGTGACGCCCCGCATCGTCAACCCGGACTCGGACAAGATCCGGACGATCATCGAGGACGTGAAGAGCCGCTACAAGCAGGCCCGCTCCGAGGTCAACTTCAACATCTTCGACTGAGCGCCGCCCCCGCGCGGTTGCCTGGCTGCTTTGAGGCCGGCCTCGTCCCCCACCCGGGGATGGGTGCCGGCCTCAGTGCTGTGAGCCTCCTCTTTGAGGGGACGTGCGTGCTTGGTAGCATCCCGCGTCATGTTTCTCGTCACGCTCGAGGAGAAGGGCGGAGGTACCGAGCAGATTGAGTTCGAACAGAACGAGATCACCATCGGACGCCTCGCTGGGAATGACATCGTCCTCGCCAAGGGCAACGTCTCCAAGTACCACTCGAAGATCATCGCGAAGGACGGCAAGTTCATCGTCGTGGACATGAAGTCCACGAACGGCACCTTCGTGAATGGCAAGAAGATCGCCGGGCCGCAGGTGGTGAAGCCGAGCGATCAGATCTTCATCGGCGACTACATCATCAACGTGGAGCCCCTGGAGGAGTCCGGGGCCATGACGCGCACGGCGCCTCCCGAGGAGGAGTACTACGAGGAGGAGCAGGGCTACGACGAGGGTGGAGGCGCGCAGGCCGGCGCCTACGAGGAGGAGCCGTACGACGAGCCTCCGCCTCAGCCCGCGGCCAATGCGCGCATGCCGGCCTCCATGGCCTCGGCGCTGGCGAAGAACAAGAAGCGCGTGGATCCTCGGCTGGAGGCCTATACCCGGCTCCAGAAGGAGATCCACGACCGCCTCATCGAGTATCTCGATCTGCGCCGCATGGACATGGATCGGCTCGGCGACGACGAGCTGTGGCGGCGCACCGAGAAGGCCATCCGCGACATCATCGACCAGATGGAGGCGGATGGAGAGCTCCCGTCCGAGGTGGACCGGGAGGAGCTGCTCACCGACGTCATCAACGAGGCGCTGGGCCTGGGGCCTCTCGAGGCGTTCCTCGCGTCGGATGAGATCAGCGAGATCATGGTGAACCACGCCAACCAGATCTACATCGAGCGCAAGGGCAAGCTCGTCCTGTCCGAGAAGACGTTCAGCTCGAACCAGGCGGTGCTCGGCGTCATCGAGCGAATCGTGGCGCCCATCGGCCGGCGCATCGACGAGTCCAGCCCGCTGGTGGACGCGCGCCTCAAGGACGGCAGCCGCGTCAACGCCATCATCCCGCCGCTGGCGCTCAAGGGCCCCTGCATCACCATCCGCAAGTTCAAGAAGGACTCGCTGAAGATCCAGGATCTCATCAAGTACAAGACCGTCACCGCGCAGATGGCCGAGTTCCTGGAGATGTGCGTCAAGGCGCGCAAGAACATCGTCATCTCGGGCGGTACGGGCTCGGGCAAGACGACGACGCTCAACATCATCAGCTCCTTCATCCCCGAGGACGAGCGCATCGTCACCGTGGAGGACGCGGCCGAGCTGCAGCTGCCGCAGGAGCACTGGGTGCAGCTGGAGAGCCGCCCGCCCAACCTGGAAGGCAAGGGCGCCATCACCATTCGCGATCTGGTGAAGAACTGCCTGCGTATGCGGCCGGACCGGATCGTCGTGGGCGAGTGCCGTGCCGGTGAGACGCTGGACATGCTCCAGGCGATGAACACGGGCCACGACGGCTCGCTCACCACGCTGCACGCCAACACGCCGCGCGACGCCATCGCCCGGCTGGAGACGATGGTGCTGATGAGCGGCATGGAGCTGCCGGTGAAGGCCATCCGCGAGCAGATCGCCAGCGCCGTTCACATCATCGTGCAGCAGACGCGCTTCTCGGACGGGACGCGGAAGATCTGCTTCATCACCGAGATCGCCGGCATGGAGGTGGACATCGTCACCCTCCAGGACATTTTCTATTACAAGCAGGAAGGCTTCACGGACGACGGGAAGGTGCGCGGGCGCTTCGTGGCGAGTGGCTTCGTGCCCAAGTTCTACGATGACCTGCAGCGCAAGGGCATTCCCGTCAACATGAGCATCTTCCGCGAGGACTGACGCCCCATGCCCATCCTGGTCGTCCGTCACCCCGACGGCAGCGAGAGCGAGCACGAGTTTTCTGGTGAGCTGAAGGTGGGCCGCCAGGAAGGCACCAATGATCTGATCCTTGCCGAGGGCGGTGTGTCGCGCCGCCACTCCCGCTTCTACGAGGAGGGCGGCAAGGTGATGGTGGAGGACGTGGGCAGCGCCAACGGCACCTTCGTGGACGGCGAGCGCATCACCGACGTGGTGGTGCTCTCGCCCAGGTCCCAGGTGCTGCTGGGTGAGTACGAGCTGCGGCTCAAGGCGCCAGCGGCCCGTTCCTCCACCGCACAGCGCAGGCCGGCGAGGCCCGCGGGCGAGACGCCGGAGCCGCTGGGGAGTGAGAACCCGCGTGCCACTCGGGCCATGCCTGCCGTCAAGCGGCCGGCGGGCGCGGGAGGACCCTCCGCACTGGCCAAGCGTCCTCGGCCAGCGCCCTCTGCAGGAGAGGAGGAGGGCGAGCAGGGCCTGGTGCTCAAGGGCCTCACCGGGCCCTGGGCCAACCAGAAGTTCCCCGTGAAGGGCAAGCTCCTCGTGGGCCGACAGGCTCCCGCCACGGTGCTCCTCGAGGACGACTCGGTGAGCCGCAAGCACGCCGAGGTGGAGGCGACGCCCGAGGGCGCGGTGCTGCGCGATCTGGGCAGCGCCAATGGCACGCTGGTGAATGGCGAGCCGATGGGCACGCAGCCGGTGGAGCTGCAGCCGGGAGACGTCATCACCTTCGGCATGGTGGAGGTGGTGGTGGAGAGTCTGGGTGGGGCCTCCCACCTGCCGGTGCGCCGTGGGCGGGCCGAGGTGGCCTCGCGGCGTGGCTCCAGCGCTGAGGCCGCCGAGGACGCGGAGGCTCCCGCGGCAGGGGGGATCCCCGCCTCGCGCAAGCGGTTGCTGGTGGTGGCCGCCAGCATGGTCGGCCTGCTGCTCGCGGCGGGCATCGTCAAGAATGTGAGTGGTGGGAGCGCCGGCGAGGGCGAGGACACGCTTCAGGTGAAGAAGGGTCCTCCACCTCCAAGCCCGGCGGAGCAGGTGCAGGAGGCGCTCAGCAAATGCCGCTCCTACTCCTCCACGGAGCTGGGCAACGAGCCGGACTGGGTGAAGGCCGAGGCGGCCTGTACGAAGGCGTTGGACATTGATCCCATCAATGCCGAGGCCAACAGCCTCATGCGCCGCATCAAGCTGGAGAAGGTGGCCGCCGACGACTTCATGCTGGGCCAGAAGGCGCTCGGAAGGCTCAAGGAAGAGGAGGCGCTGGAGGCCTTCAAGCGGATTCCCAAGGACAGCTCCTACTTCCGCCGCGCCAAGCCCAAGGTGCAGGATGCGGTGGCCAAGGTGATGAAGCGCTCCGAGGACGACTGCAAGCGCTACCTGCGCGACCAGCAGTGGAGCGCCGCGGTGCCCCGGTGCGAGCTCTACATGGGCTTTGCCTGCCAGAAGATGAGCCGGGAGGATCTGGAGCCGCCCATCGGCTTCACCCTGGTGCTCGACCGGAACAAACGGCTGGGGCGCACCGAGTGGCGGCCCAAGGACAAGCTCTACCTGGACTTCCTCATCGCCCGGAAGCGGTTGGACCCCAACGTCGTGCCCTGGCGCTGCCCGGTGTCGGACATCTTCTTCGAGGACGAGGCGGCGCCGGATCCAAAGAAGCTGGTGGAGGACGTCTTCAAGCAGCGCTTCCCCAACAAGTTCATGGTCGCGGCGATGGTGGACTACTGGGCCGGGCGCGGAACCGAGGCGTACGTCACCCTGCAGAAGCTGCGCTCCAATTATGAGCTGGCCCAGTACCACGGCCAGACGGACGAGCTGCTGCGCGACGTGGGCAACGTGGATCAGCTCTACAAGACCGGCCAGGGCTACCTGCAAAACGAGGACGTGGAGAAGGCTTCCGAGCCGCTGCTGGAGGCGCTGGACGTGGACAAGCGGCTGATGGCCGACCAGGCTGAGTCCCGACCGTCCTTCTTCCGGCGCAATATTCAGCAGGACATGGCCTCCAAGGCCATTACCCGGGGCAAGTACTGGCAGGAGCGCGGGGACGCGCGCCGGGCCTGCCGCATCTGGAAGCTGGGCTTCCGCTTCTACGCGGGGAACACGGATCTCAACTCGCAGGTGGGTCGGTGCTCGACGCTCGGTCTGAGGACCTTCAAGACGGCCGAGACCTGTGAGGATCTGAATGCCGTGTTGGACTTCGCTGTGAAGGGTGACGGGCTCGAAGAGAAGGTGGAGGCGAAGAAGAAGGACAACGGCTGCTGAGCCCGGGCGCCCCGGAGCGTTGACGGGTTGCTTCCGGGGCGCGGCATGGCATGGACAGGGGGCGGGGGCTCGGTTAAGGCCGGAGACCTATGGTCCCGAGCCCTTCGAGCGGCGCGCCCCGCCTCGTCCTGATCGACGCCTCCAGCTTCATCTTCCGCGCCTATCACGCGATTCCTCCCCTGACGACCCGCCAGGGTGTGCCCACCAACGCCACCCTGGGCTTCACCCGGCAGGTGCTCAAGGCGCTCAAGGAGCTGAATCCCACCCACGTCGCGCTCGCCTTCGACAAGGAGAGCCGCGCCGAGCGCCAGAAGATCGACCCCAACTACAAGGCCAACCGGAAGGAGACGCCGGAGGACCTGGCCCAGCAGTTCCCCTACATCCGCAAGGTCGTGGAGGGCCTCAACCTCCCCGTGCTGGAGGTCGCCGGGTGGGAGGCGGATGACGTCATCGGCACCCTGTCCAAGCGAGCCAAGGCCGAGGGCTTCTGCGTCCTGGTGGTCACCGGCGACAAGGACTTCGTGCAGATCGTGGACGAGGACGTGCACCTCTACGATCCGCAGAACGAGCGCTACACCACTCCCGCGGAGGTGAAGGAGCGGCTGGGCATCGAGCCCAAGCAGATGCGCGACTACCTGGCGCTGATCGGCGACGCGGTGGACAACGTCCCCAAGGTGCCGGGCATCGGCCCCAAGACGGCGGTGGAGCTGCTGAACCAGTTTGGCGGCGTGGACACGCTGCTCGAGCGGCTCTCCGAGGTGAAGAAGCCCAAGATGCGCGAGGCCATTGGGGCCCACCGCGAGAGCCTGCTGCGCGCGCGCGACCTGGTGACGTTCCGCACGGACCTCGAGCTGGGTGTCTCCATTGAGGACCTGAAGCGCCAGCCCCCGCATGAGGAGCAGCTCCGGCAGCTCTTCACCGAGCTGGAGTTCTCCGCGCTCCTGCGCGAGCTGCCGGCCAAGGAGCCCACCCGAGAGACCGCGAAGCTGACGACGGAGACGGAGCTCGTCACCACGAAGGAGTCACTCCAGGCGCTGGCCACCGCGGTGCGCGAGGCCGGAGAGGTGACGCTCATCCCCGCGTACGAGGGCCTGCCCTTCGCCGCGGCGTTGGTGGGACTCGGGGTGGCGCTGAAGGATGGCTCCACGCGCTACGTGCCATTGGCCCACGAGGGGCTCGGTGTGGAGCAGGTGCGGCCCGCGGACTTCAAGAAGGCCCTCCAGGGGGTGCTCGAGGACGCGAAGGTGAAGAAGGGCGGACATGACCTCAAGGCCCTCTGGCTGCTGCTCAACCGCGAGGGCATCCAGCTCAGGGGAGGGGAGGACGATGTCGAGCTGCTCAGCTACCTGCTGGACGCCTCGCGGCGCGACCACAGCCTGGAGTTCCTCGCCCGTGAGCGGCTCCAGGTGGACCTGCCCGAGCTGCCGACCACCACCGGCCGCAAGGCGCGCCCGCTGAAGGATCTCTCGCCCCAGGAAATCTCCGTGGCGTACGCGGCCCGGGCGGATGTGGCGCGGCGGCTGGCTCCGGGGCTGTGGCGAGAGCTGGAGCCGTTGGGCCTGACGAAGCTCGCGCGCGAGCTGGAGTTGCCGCTGGTGCCGCTGCTGGCGTGCATGGAGTCGCGCGGTGTGAAGGTGGACGTGAAGGTGCTCCGGGAGATTTCGGAGAAGGTGGGCGCCGACTGCGAGGCGAAGGTGAAGGAGATCCATCAGCTCGCGGGCACCGAGTTCAACGTGGGCTCCAACCCGCAGCTCGCGGAGGTGCTCTACAAGAAGCTGGAGCTGCCCGTGCTCAAGCGCGGCAAGACGGGCCCCTCCACGGACCAGGAGGTGCTCGAGAAGCTCGCCGAGGTGCACCCGCTACCGCGCGCCATCATCGAGTACCGCTCGCTCTCCAAGCTCAAGAGCACCTACCTGGACACGCTGCCGGAGCTGGTGGCCAAGGACGGACGCCTCCACACCACCTTCCACCAGGCGGCCACCGCCACCGGCCGGCTGTCCTCGTCCGATCCCAACCTGCAGAACATTCCCATCCGCACGGAGCTGGGCATGGAGATCCGCCGTGCCTTCATCGCCGAGGAGGGCCACCAGCTCGTCTCCGCCGACTACAGCCAGATCGAGCTGCGGCTGCTGGCGCACATCGCCGAGGATCCGGTCCTCATCGACGCCTTTGCTCGGGACGAGGACATCCACAGCCGCACCGCGGCGGAGATCTTCGGCGTGGCGCAGGAGCAGGTGACGCGGGATCAGCGCCGGGTGGCCAAGACGGTCAACTTCGGCATCGCCTACGGCCTGAGCTCCTACGGCCTGTCCACGCGCCTCAACATCCCCGAGGAGGAGGCGCGCGACATCATCGAGCGCTACTTCACCCGCTACGCCGGCATCAAGCGCTACCTCGACGAGACGGTGCGGGTGGCGAAGGAGAAGGGCTACGTGGAGACGCTCTTCGGGCGGCGCCGGCCCATGGGCGACCTGAACGCGAAGAACCGCCAGGTGGTGCAGGCCGCCGAGCGCGCCGCCATCAACATGCCCATCCAGGGCACGGCGGCGGACCTCATCAAGAAGGCGATGCTGGCGGTGGACGCGGAGCTGGAGAAGCAGGGCCTGCGCACGCGGATGCTGCTGCAGGTGCACGACGAACTGCTCTTCGAGGCGCCGGAGGCCGAGGTGGAGGCCGTGAAGGAGCTGTCGCGGCGGTGCATGAACGCCGTGATGCAGCTCAAGGTGCCCCTCAAGGTGGAAGTGGGGGCTGGAAAGACATGGGCGGACGCGCACTGACGTACGCGCCCGCCCGGAAAACAACGCCGACCCGTCCGGCCGTCAAGGCGGCTCGCGTGAACCCCCGTACACGCGGCCTCCACAAGCGGCCACTCCTTGCGCGCTCACCGCACCCCCGTACGGGATCGCGCCCCCGTTTCGCGCCTCGGGCCCCCCATGAGCCCGCCAGCGCGCCCCCTTCAACCGCCCGGCCCTCGGACGCCTCCCAGTGACTGGGCGGCGTCAAGCCGGACGGGTCGGCACCCCCCTCAACTCAATGAACCGCCACCCGAGTGCTCCCCGTAGCGGGTTTCTCGCGCGCCGCGATTCGGGACTTGTCGAAGAACTGCACCACCAGGCCCGCGAACGGCACCCGAGGCCGGGGCGCGATGGGATTGCCTAAGCGCTCCATCATCGCCACCGCCGAGTCCGCGGCCTCGTCCACCGCCTGGTTCACCACCGCCCGCTCCGCGTCCCCTCCGCCGAGCGTCTCCACGGCATCCACCAGGCAGCGGCGCAGCGCGGCGAACTCCTCGTGGAGAGCGCGCGCCCCCCGCCTCGGCGCCAGCCGCAGCACCGCGCGCGTCCGGCTCCACGGGCTGCCGTCCTTGCCTTCCAGGTTCCGGCCAATCTCCCGGACAAAGGGCTCCACCACGCTGTCCAACTGGTTGCACGGAGGCGTCCCGTCCTTGCGGGCCTCGGCGAAGCGCACCCGGCGCCATGCCGCAGCGAGGCGCTCGGGCTGCCCCGCGAACACCCTCGCTACTCCTGCTCCACGTCGCGCACGTTCCGTCATTGCCTCTGCCCTCCGCTCTCGTGGCGCCGTCTTGAGCAAGTGCCTTGCCAACGCTCACGCGAAATGGACGGACAGTGAATTCAGCCGTTTGGCTCAGCACCCCGAAACGAGGTTCTCAGAAGTGCTGTAGATTTTTCGAGCAGCTCGATGAATTGAGCGCGGAGTGGGTGACACGTTCGCCTCAGTGGGCAGGTCTTTTCCCACCTACGGGTAGCGCGTGACCCTTGGCTCAATGCACCGTCGGCTTGGGCGGACGTGGCAGCGTTTGCTCTTCGTCCTCGAATTCCGGACCGTGCGGAGAAGGCGGCTCGTGCCACTCGGAGGCGACCGAGTCCGAGGGCTCGGATCGGTCCGAAGGCTCGGCGAGCTTCGCCGCTTCGGGAGAAGGAGGCACCGGAGGCGGCACCAGCAGGTGTTGCTGGGCGAGCTCCGCTTCGAGCGTCGCGCGCATCGCCTCCTCCTCCAAGGCCTCCTGCGCTTCCATTTCCGCGAACCGCGCTTCCTTCTGCTTGCGCCGCCGCAGGTACGCCGCGACCACCAGCCCGGTGGCACCCAGCCACACCAGCGAGGAGCTTGTCGTCAGTGGCAGCCAGCCATAGCGCGCGGCCAGGCCGTCACGCCACGCCAGCTCCTCCACCCACAGCGACGAGCGGAAGGCCTTGCCGAAGGCCTGCTCGAAGGGCTGACCCGTGGCCACCTCGTCCACCAGCCGGCCCATGCCCTCCGGCCCGTGCCGCGCCGACAGCCACGCCACGAAGGCCGCGCTCTGCGCGTAGGCGATCTCCACGTCCGAGGGAATGTCCGGCCACGCGTCGTGCAGGTGCTCGAAGCGGAACACCTTCTCCTGCGTCACCGCGCGGAAGAGCGCCGCGTAGTGCGTCATGGAGTAATTCTCTCCGGTGAGGTTCTGCGCCAGGCCCTCCTGGAACCAGCGCGGCCAGTTGCTGGCGAGCTGTCCCAGCGCCACGTGCGCCAGCTCATGGCGCAGCGTCACCATGCCCTCGGGCCCCGCCAGTGTCAGCGCGTTGAGCAGGACAATGCGATGCGTGGGGTAGGCCAGCGCCACCGCCCAGCCCGGAGGCGCGCCCCCGGGCAGCGCCAGCGCCTCGAACTCCTCGCGACCCACGCCCACGCGCAACTCCGTCACGCCGGGCCAGTCCCGCCCCAGCACGCCCACGAAGGCGTCGCGGATGGACTCAATGTTGGTGGAGAGCTGGCGCGCGGAGCCCTCGGCCCTCGCGGTGTAGAGGATGCGGAAGCGCGGCGTGGAGAGCTCGCCCACCACCACCGACGGCCGGGGCGTGGGCACCATGGCGGGCTCCACGCCCCCGTTGGCATGGCCCGCTTCCGGACGAGGGCCAATGACCTCCTGCGCCTCTGAGATGGGTGCCAGCAACAGCGTCAGGAGCAGCAGCAGGTGGCGCATGGGGGCCTCACGTGCCCAGAGACATAACAGCCTCGACCGCCGCGGCGCCAAGTCCCTCGACACGTACCCGTTTTCGACGCGAGGCGTCACCCGCGACCAGTGTCACCTGCCGCTTCGGTACTCCGAGCTGTTTCGCCAGGAACTCGAGCAGGGCCGCGTTGGCCTCCCCGTCCACGGGTGGGGCGGCGAGCTGGAGCTTCAGCATTCCATCGTGCTCGCCCACCACGCGGGTGCGCGAGGCTCGGGGTTGCACCAGCACGGCCAGCTCCACCGCGCCGGGGACTTCCTTGAACCAGGAGGCGGCCACGGGCTACTCGGCGTTCTGGGCCTTCTTCTGCGTGAGGTAGGCCACGTTGTCCTCAACGCGCGCGTAGTCCTTGTCGGCGAAGGTGCGGCCGCTGAACGTCTCCAGCAGCTTCTGGTGCGCCTCCACCACGGACTTCACCTGGGACTCGAACTGGGCGCGCTGACGCTTGAGCTCGTTGATGTCCTCGACCACTTGCACCAGCCGCTGGTGCGCGCCGTGGACGATCTTCTCTGCCTGATGCTCGGCGTCCGCGAGGATGATCTCCGCCTCCTTCTTGGCGGCGGCCTTCATGTCCTCGCTGATGCGCTGGGCGGTGACCATCGTCTCCTGCAGGGTGCGCTCGCGCTCCAGGTGCTGCTCCAGCTTGAGCTGGGTGCGCTTGAGCTCCTCCTTCAGGGAGATGTTCTCCTTCACCACCTCCTCGAACTCACCGGCGATGAGCTCCAGGAAGGCTTCCACCTCGCGCTTCGAGAAGCCGCGCAGGGCCGTCTCGAAGCGCTTCTGCCGGATGTCGAGCGGGGTGATTTTCATGCACCCCAGTATAGGACAGAGCTAGGACTTCTCCAGGAACTGGTCCCCCAGCTCCCGGGCTCGGCGGGTGGCGGCCTCCACGGCGTTGATGAGGGTGGTGCGCAGCCCGCCTGCCTCCAGGGTGTGCAAGCCAGCGATCGCCGTGCCGCCTGGACTCGTCACCTGGTCCTTGAGTTGGCCGGGGTGGGAGCCCGTTTCAATGAGCAGTTGTGCACTGCCCAACACCGTCTGGGCGGCCAGCTTGAGCGCGGTGTAGCGGGGGAGTCCCACCTTCACGCCCGCGTCCGAGAGCGCCTCGATGATGAGGAAGATGTAGGCGGGGCCGCTACCGGACAGGCCGGTGACGGCGTCCAGCAGGTTCTCGTCCACCACGGTGGTGGTGCCCACGGACTGGAAGATGCGAGTGGCGACGGCCAGGTCCTCCTCGCTGGCGTGCTCGCCCCGGGACAGGGCGCAGGCGCCCGCGCCCACCAGGGAGGGGGTGTTGGGCATGGTGCGGATGATGCGGGCCCCGGCGCCCAGCCGCCGCTCCATGGCCGCGATGGGCACACCCGCCGCCACGGAGATGATCAGCTTGTGCGGATCCACCTCGGGGGCCACCTGGACGAGGACCTTGTCCAGCGCCTGCGGCTTGACGGAGAGCACCACCACGTCCGCCTCGCGCACGGCGGCCAGGTTGTCCAGGGTGGTGCGCACCCCGTACGTCCGCTGCAGGGTCTCCAGCCGCTCCGAGCGGCGTCCGGTGGCGATGAGGGATTCGGGCCGCGCGGTGCCGGCGCGCAGCAGCCCCTTGATGAGCGCCTCGGCCATGTTGCCGGCGCCGAGGAATGCGATGGTCCGTTCGAGCATCCTCTTGATTTACCGTGAAATGGAGCCGCCCGGACGGTCCGTGTGAGGGGGATTTGCTCCGAACGTCGGGTCGACAATTTCTTGACGGGAGATCGGATCGTGGGACCTTGACACCCGCTACGGGCCTGTAGCGCCTGAGCGGAGAGAGGTCGGGAGCAACCCATGAGCGCGGCGGCTGCGACGAACTGGAACTGGCGGACCCTCGAGAACGTGGAGGTCGAGTGCACCCACTGTGGTGTGCGGATGACCGGCCACGCGGGGCCACGGGTCAAGTACTTCCGGTGCGGCTCGTGTCACCGTTGGGTGTCGAGCACCTATACCGAGGTCTTCAAGGCGGACGCGAAGATGCGGACGCACCCGGTGAAGGAGAAGTCCGAGTCGGACGAGCGCTTCATCGCGGTGAAGGACCGGCTGGAGGCCTGGCTGGCGGCGATCGACGAGCAGGATCCATATCGGGTGCTGGGAGTATCGCCGTTGGATTCGCCCGAGGTGGTGCGGGCGCGCTTCCGTGAGCTGGCGCTGGAGCGGCACCCGGACCGGGGAGGCTCGGAGGCGAAGATGCGCGAGCTGAACGTGGCGTACGAGAAGATCCTCCGCCACCGCCAGCGCAAGCGGATCGAGGCGCTGGAGGCGGGCTCGGCGACGCGCGAGACCTCGGTGCTGCCGGCGCGAAGCCGGTAGTCCGGCGGGTGCTTCGCCCGTGGGCTCGGAGGCCGACTACAATCGGCCGCCATGAGTCAGGACATCCAGGCGCTCCTCTGGGCCTACGGGTATATCGGCGTCTGCGTCGTCGCGGGTGAGGGCGCCCTGCGGCTGGGCCTGTCGCGCGAGCTCGCGCGCAAGGTCATCCACGTGAGCGTGGGCTTTTGGATCTTCGGCGCGCTGTGGCTCTTCGAGAGCCGGACGCTGGCCGTGGTGCCCTCGCTGACGGCGGTGGTGGCCAACTGGCTCATCCATCGCAAGCGCCTGCTGAAGTCGGTGGAGACCGAGCCCGATAACCTGGGCACGGTCTGGTTCCCGGTGGCCTTCTCGGCACTGGTGTGGCTGGCGTGGGACAGGCCCGCGGTTGCGGCGGGCGGTGTCATGGCCATGACCGTGGGAGATGCCCTGGCCTCGCTGGTGGGCCGGCGTTTCGGACGTCACCGGTATGAGACACTCGGTGGGGAGCACAAGAGCCTGGAGGGCTCGCTGGCCATGTGCGCTGGCACCTTCGTGGCCGTGCTGGCCACGCTGACGTGGATGCCGGGCGTCGCGCCGGACATGCCGAAGGTGCCGCTGGCCGCGTTGTGCGCCGTGGTGGCGACTTGCGTCGAGGCGCTCGGTACCAAGGGCCGGGACAACCTCTGGGTGCCGCTGGCCGCGGGGGCTGTTCTCGCTCTGGTCCCACCCGAGCATGCCTGGGGGCTCGGCGTGGGTTCGGTGGTGGCGCTTGTCATTGGTGTGGCGTCTTGGGCCCGGGGCTCACTCAGCCCGAGCGGGGTGCTGGGCGCCATCCTCGTGGGCACACCTGTCTTCGGGCTGGCGGGGGCGGTGGGGACCGCGGCGCTGCTGGGCTTCTTCATCTCCTCCAGCGCGCTCTCCAAGACCTTCCGTGCCCGGAAGGCCGGCGTGGAGGCGGAGTACGCCAAGACGGGGACGCGAGACCTGGGACAGGCCCTGGCCAATGGAGGCGTCGCGGCGCTGGCGGCGGTGTTGCTGGGCACCACGGGAGATCAGCGCTACGGCCTGGCCATGCTGGGGGCGCTGGTCGCCGCGAATGCGGACACGTGGGCGACCGAGCTGGGGGTGCTCTCGCGCTCGCCACCGAGGCTGGTCACCACGCTGCGGACGGTTCCGCCTGGGACGTCCGGTGCCGTATCGGGAGCCGGGATGCTGGCCGCCACGGCGGGTGCCGCCTTCGTCGGCCTGGTGGCCGCGATCGCCGGGGCACGGTGGTCGCTCGTCCCCTGGCTTGTGGTCGCCGGGGTGGTGGGCTCGCTGGTGGACAGCTTCCTGGGCGCCACGGTGCAGGACGTGCGCTGGTGTGACGCCTGCTCACGCGAGACTGAGCGCAGGGTGCACCGCTGCGGCCGGCCTGCGCGGCCTCTTCGAGGCTTCTCCTGGTTGGGCAATGACACGGTCAACGTGGTGGCCACCGCCGCGGGGGCATTGTTGGCCTTCTGGGCGTAGAGCGGCGCTCCCTCTCCCTCTGGGAGAGGGCGGGGGGTGAGGGTAGTCGTCACCCGCGTGTGACTCAGCGCCCCAGGTCCCCGACGTTGGCCTATCTTCCGCCGCATGTCTCAGACCCAGCAGGTTCGCGTTGCAGTCGTCCAGGCTGCTCCCGTGCTCTTCAACCGAGAGGGAACGCTCGATCGTGTCGCCTCGTGGACCGCGCGTGCAGCCAGCGCCGGCGCGCGCCTCGTGCTCTTTCCCGAGGCCTTCATCCCCGCCTATCCCCGGGGACTCAGCTTCGGCTTCATCGTGGGCAGCCGGAGCGAGGCCGGCAGACGCTTGTGGCAGCTCTACAACGAGCAGTCCGTCGAGATCCCCGGTCCCTCGATTGAGCGCCTCGGCGGAATCGCTCGCGAGCACGGCGTCTACCTCTCCATCGGCGTCATCGAGCGGGATCGCCTCACGCGCGGAACGCTCTACTGCACGCAGCTCTACTTCGGGCCCGACGGTGTGCTGCTCGCGAAGCACCGCAAGCTCAAGCCCACCGGCTCCGAGCGGCTCATCTGGGGTGAGGGCGATGGCAGCACACTCTCCACGGTGGACACGCCCTTTGGCCGGCTCGGCGGGCTCATCTGCTGGGAGAACTACATGCCGCTGGCCCGGGCGGCGATGTACGCCAAGGGCGTCGACATCTATCTCGCCCCGACGGCCGACAGCCGCGACACGTGGCAGGCCACCATGCGTCACATTGGCAGCGAGGGCAGGTGCTTCGTGCTCGGGTGCAACCAGTTCGTCACCCGCGACATGTACCCGGCGGAGGTCCTGCGCGAGGAGGCCCTGCCCGAAGACGCTCCCCACGTCCTGTCCCGGGGTGGCAGCGTCATCATCTCTCCCTTCGGTGAGGTGCTCGCGGGTCCCCTGTGGAACGAGGAGGGCGTGCTAACGGCCGACCTTGACCTGGGCCTGCTGACCCGTGCGCGGCTCGATTTCGATCCCTGTGGCCACTACGCGCGGCCTGACATCTTCCGCTTGGAGGTGGACGAGCGCGAGCGGCCCGTGACGACGTTCCTCCGTCAGGAGGCTCCGCGAGACGTGGCCTCGCCCCTGCCGGCGCGCAGCAGGTAGAGCCAGAAGAAGGCCCCGAGCGTCAGGCCCAGCACGCCTTTCACCCACGAGGGGAAGAAGTCACCAGGGGACACAAAGCCCTCCACCACGGCGATGAGGGCGAGGAAGGGCGCACAGCCGAGCACCAGCTTCACGGCCTCGCGCCCCCGCTGGGCCAGGGCTTGACCTCGGGGCAGCTCGCCGGGGTCGATGAGGGCCTGGCCCACCATGAGCCCCGCGCCGCCGGCGATGATGATGATGGACAGCTCCACGGGCCCGTGGGCGGCGATGAAGTCGAACAGCTTGGGGCCCATGCCCTCGTGCACGCACAGCGCGGCCACCGAGCCCAGGTGCACGCCGTTGTTGAGCAGCGCGAAGACCGTGCCGAGCCCCAGCAACAGGCCCGAGGCGAAGGTGACGATGAGCACCGTGAGGTTGTTGGTGGCGATGCCCGAGGCCACCGCGTTGGGCGGCGCCACCGAGAGGATGCCGTCCGTCCACATCTCCTTCCGGGCGATGTAGTCGCGCAGGTTCTCGGGGACGAGCAGCTCCGCCCCCCGTGGCTCCAACAGCACCACCACCGCCCCCAGGAGGATGCCCAGCAGGAAGAGGCCCGCGCTGGCGGCCACGAAGGCACCGTTGGCGCGCAGGGCTCGTGGGAAGTCGTGGCGGAAGAAGGCCAGGGTGGACGCCAGCCGCTCGCGCGGCGGCTGGTAGATGGCGGCGTAGGCCTGGCCGCACAGCTGGTTGAGGAAGCGGTGCACGTCCGTGCCCGCGTAGAACGTCTGCGCGTGCGCCAGATCCGAAGCCGCCCGGCGGTACAGGACATCGAGCGTGCGCAGCTCCTCCAGGCGCAGGGCGCCCGCGCGCTGCCGGGCGAGCAGCTCCTTCAGTGCGTCCCAGTCGGGGCGGCGGCGGGAGACGAAGGCGGGCAGCGGGGTGGCCATGTCAGCGCTCCGTCTGGACGCGGGCCCGCAGGAAGGCCTCGATCGCCGCGGGCGAGGCGAGCACGGCAGCGCGCTCCGCCTCGTCGAGCCCTCCATACCGTTCCACCAGCTTCGTCCCCAGTCGCATCCGGGCCGCGGGCTCAAGCCCCGGCGCTCGGGTGAGGAAGGAGAGGATGAGCTCCTGGTCCTCCGTGGCGAGCCGCACCGAGCGGACAGGAGCGGGCATGGCCGACAGTTCGGCCGCGGGAGCCGTGTACTTATCCAGATCGATGCGCTCCTCGCGCACGAGCAGGGTGCCGGCGAGGAGATCCCCCAGCCGCTGGTGTCGGCGTGTCAGCAGCACGCTGAGAATCCCAACGGCGTAGAAGACGGGGATGGCGTCCACCACCCGCACCAGGTTGCGCACCGCGCTCTCCAGCACGCCCACGGGCGAGCCATCCACGCGCACCACCCGGATGCCAACGAGGCGCTTGCCCGGCGTCTGCCCGCCCATGAGCACCTCGGCCAGCGTCCAGTACACCCACTGGGTGGCGAACACCCCCACCACCATCAGGGTCTGCGTGAAGCCGGACAGCCCCTCGAAGAAGCCGAGCACGTCGCTCACCAGCAGGGTGAAGGTGAAGTAGGCGACGACCCAGAAGAGGAAGAGCAGGCAGAGGTCGACCAGATAGGCGAGACACCGGTAGCCAATGCCGGCCACGGGAAGCGAGAGCGACACCCGCTCGGGCGTGGCGACATCGAGGCTCGGAGAAGCGGCGGAATCCATTCTCCCAGGAGCTTACCCGGAACATGCCCGCAGGGCCGCCCCTCGTCGTGCCGGGAGGGGACCCCCCCCTTCTCGCCCCCCGCTGCACGCCATGTGGGGGCGTTGCCAAGGTCATGGGGACAACGGTGGAAACACCCACCTCCGAGGGAGGCTCATATGGCGGATACGGATCGGACCGGAATGGACATCAACAAGGACCTCCAAGCGCGGCGCGAGCAACGGAGCGAGACTCGGCGCAACCAGACGTACAAGGCCTTCTTGGGCAACCTCGCGGTCATCGGCTCGATGAACGAGGAAGAGGCAGAGCGTGCCGCGGTCTCGGTGCTCTGCGTGCTGGAGCAGCGGCTCTTCGGCGAGGAGGCGGCGCACCTGGAAGCCCAGCTTCCCGGCAAGCTGCAAGATCTGCTGGTGCGGTGCGAGCGGCACGTGGGCAAGCCGGCCAGCAAGTTCGGCAGGGACGGCTTCATCCAGATGGTGTCGGAGGACCTGGGCGTGGACGCCACCGAGGCCGAGCGGCAGATCCGCGCCGTCTTCTCCGCGGTGAGGGATCAGGTCTCGGAAGGGGAGATCGAAGACGTCATCGGCCAGCTGCCCATGGATCTGCGCGAGCTGTGGCATCGCGCCATCTGACCTGGTGAGAAAAGAGGGGGCCGGCGCCTCGTGCCCAGGCCCCCTCGTGGTGCTTCAACGGGCTCAGGCCTTCGCCTTGCCCTGCTTGTTGGCGTCGCTGGTGCCCACCTGGATGCGCTTGGGCTGCACCTCGGGCAGCTTGGGCAGCCGCAGGTTGAGCACTCCGTCCTTCAGCTCGGCGTTGCAGTGCTCCACATCCACGCCCTCGGGCAACGTGAACGAGCGGCTGAAGGAGCCATAACTCCGCTCGTAGGCGTAGAAGCGATCCGACTCCTCTCGTTGCTCCGTCTCCCGCTTCCCGCTGATGGTGAGGCGGTCCCCCGTGAGGGTGATGTCCAGGTCGTCGTCCTTCACGCCTGGCAGGTCCGCCTTGAAGATGTAGGAGTCCTTCGTCTCCTTCACCTCGAACGCCGGGATGAAGTTCCACGACGGCTCGCCTCCTCCACCAATGATTCGACCCATCTGCTCGATGGGATCGAACCCCATCAATTCCCTCATCTGCTCAAACGGATCGAACCCGCGTGTCCACCGACTCACCGGAGAGGATCCGCTTCCACGACGCACTGGAAGATCAGCCATGACATTTCCCTCCTTGTGCTCGGGTCGCACCTGACTGGAGTGCGACCCCCACATTCAGGGTAGAGCGGGGATGAAGTCACACAAGCAGCAGCACTGTGAGGCCGCTCCCTGTTCGCCAGCCCTTCCGTCGGCAGCGCACGCAATCGCCCAACAGCCAACAGCTTCCGGAATTTTGGGTATTGCCGTGCACACTCAACGGCAAATTGGCGTGGCTCGGGACTGGACGTAAGCCATTTAGATGAACATTCGTGGGGAGCCTCGGTCGCACGGTGGGTGCGCCGGTGGTATGGATGGGTCGAATCTTTCCAGCAGACGTCGGAGGTGCGACTCTCGGAGAGCAAGAACAGCAACAGGTGATGGAAGGTGTTGGCCGGTAGAACGACCACCCTGGCGGAGAGGCACAGTCCAATCCACATCAGGAGCCAGGGTGAACTCGGGACCGGCCACGATTTATCTCAGATGAGGCAGTACGCCATGACGGCTGGGGGGCCTTCGCATGGCAACGAATCAAGCGGATGTACGTGTTGGAGTGTTGGAAGGACCATGGGCGGCCTGGCAGGGATTGGCCGATGGACTCCGGGGAGAAGGGCTGAACGTCCTGTGGGTGACTCGGGACGTCAGGACGCTCCTCGATGGCATCGGGACGGATCCGCCGCAAGTGGCCATCCTGGACGTGGAGCCTGAGGGCAACGCGGACATGGGGTGCTCGGCCACGGAGGGGTTGAATCTCTTGCGTGAGGCGCGCAAGCGCCGCCTGGAGGTGCGGATGCTGGTGCTGTCTTCCGCGAACGCCCAGGACTTCGTCTCGCAATGCTTCGAGGAGGGGGCCTCGGGCTACCTCTTCCGACAGAGCCTGACGACGAACGCGGTGTGCACAGCGGTGAATGCCCTGGTACGCGGAGAGAAGCTCTTCCCGGTGCAGCTGCTGCGCAACGACTTCGAGCATCCACCGGTGGCCTCGTCCACGGCGAGCGTGCTGCTCACCCTCACGCAGCGGGAGCGTGAGGTGTTGGCGTACGTGGCAGGAGGCGCGGACAACTTGAAGATCGCCGCGCACCTGCAGATCGCCGAGAGAACGGTGAAATCCCACGTGACGCAGCTGTACCGGAAGCTGGGGGCAGAGAACCGGACCCAGCTGGCGTTGCGCGCGTGTCACCTGGGAGTCCGACCGCCACCGGATCTCTAGCGTCGGCGAATTCCCGGGGATGTCACCCTGTCAGCCCCGGGAATCGAATACGTCAGACCCCACTGGCAGATCGTGGTGCGTGCCACCACTGTCTCGGCCCATTGAGGGCGCCAGGAGGAGGAGGGTGATGAACGGGGTTGTCGGGCTGGAAACGCCACGAAGCGGGTTGGCGCTTCCGGCGCCGAGGATGCTGGAGCGGGAGCCAGGACGGGCTTTCCCGCGTGTGCGCATCGGTCACGTCCCGTTGGATATGGGACGCCTGAGCGAGGTGCTCCAGTCCATTGAGGGGCTCGTGGCGGGCGGGCAGGGGGGCCGCATCGTCACGCCAGACGTGGAGCAGGTGGCTTTGGCGCAGGAGCATGTCGCCCTGCGCGAGTCGCTCTCCACGGCGGATTTGTCGCTGGCCGGGGGTGAGGCGCTGGTGCGGGCGGCCCGGGTGATCGGCTCGCCCCTGCCGGAGGAGCGAGCAGGCGAGGAGTGGTTGCCCGCGATGGCCGGGCTGGCGAGCGCTCGGGGCTGGCGGGTTCTGGTGGTGGCGGAGCGGCCGGGTGTCGCGGAGTGGACGGCGTGCGTGCTGCGAGAGCGGTACCGGCTGGTCGCCGTGGGCGTGGCCGTGCCGGGAGTGCC
The DNA here is from genome assembly GCF_044360475.1 of Archangium minus. Taxonomy (NCBI): domain Bacteria; kingdom Pseudomonadati; phylum Myxococcota; class Myxococcia; order Myxococcales; family Archangiaceae; genus Archangium; species Archangium minus. The sequence continues at coordinate 8,263,130 of NZ_CP043494.1, read as the reverse complement.
CGCAGACGGGCGGGGCCCGTGGGTGGACAGGTTGCTCGAGCGCATGGCCTTGACGCGGCCGGACCTGGTGCTGGTGTCCATGGCGACACCCAAGCAGGAGTTGTTCTGCCAGTACGCCGCCGGGCGGCTGAATTCGGCGGTGCTGGTCGGGACGGGTGAGGCGCTGGAGTCGCTGGTGAATGGGCGTCGGGTGTCACGCCCCCGTCAGGTGCTGGCGTCGCTGGTGAGGTGGGTGCGCCGGAGCGTGGCGTTCCTGCGCGTCCTCTTGATGGCTCGGCGCTGAGTCAGGGCCTTGCGAGCGTGAGCACGGAGGGCACTCGCTCCGGGGCTGCGAGCCGCAGCAGGCCGTAGCCGATGCCAGCCAGGCCCATCATCAACCCCGGGGTCTCGGCGCCCCGGGGTAGCCCGCAGAGCCAGCCGCGCTTGCGCCCCTGGTGGATGACGTGGGCGGCGCGCTCCAGGGCGGCGCGGATCCACCGCGGCTCTCCGAGCACCGCTCCGGCCAGGTACAGCGGCTCCACGTTGCCCAAGTCCCCGTGGCAGAGGCAGTGGTTGCCGCCAAAGCCTTCACGCAGGGTGGTGGTGAGGGCTGTCTCGAGCTCCGCGCGGACCTCTACCCCCTCTAGGTGCCTCAGCGAGCAGAGCCTCCCGAGGGCGATGCCCGGGGCACCATGGCACCACGCCACCATGAAGCCGGGGCTGGCGCTTTCCTGGCCTTCCTCCGGCTCACGCAAATCCTTCCAGTTGCCACGCTCGGGTGCGAAGAGCGCGCGCTCATAGGCAAGTGCCTGGTGAGCGAGCTCCCGGTAGCGCGAGTCGTTCGTGGCGGAGGCCAGCTCCAGCAGCGCATAGGCGATGCCAGCCGCCCCATGGGAAAAACCCGCCAGGGGCCGCGCTCCGGCCGGGCCCTTCCAGCCCACGCCTCCCTCGGGGCAGGGCAAGGCGGTGACGAGGAGCCGCTCCCCGCATCGTCTCGCGGCGTCTAGCAGCCGTGCGTCCCCGGCCCGGGCGTGCAGCCCGAGCAGGACGAGCGCGCACCCCGCGGAGCCGCTGAGTAGATCCAACCGGGTGTCGGTGTCGATGAGGGGCTCCAGGGCTGGAATCCCCGTGAGCACCTCGTCCAGCAGGCTGGGTTGATTCCAGAGGGCGGCCAGGTGGCCGAGCACGTAGGCAGCGGAGGATCGGCCGACAAAGGCGCCCACGCCGGCCTCGGTCGGGTCGGGGTTGCGCCAGACATTGCGCACCGTTTCACCGGCGGAGCGGGCGAGCTCCTCGAAGTCCGCGCGTCCGGTCTCCCGGGCGAGGAATGCGAGGAACAGGGCGAGCCCGCCGACGCCCTCGTACACGTCGCTTCCGATCGGCGCGAGGCTCCAGCGCCACCGCCCCAGGTCCTCCAAGCTCATGCCAATCCAGGAGACGTCCTTCCCGCCGTGGATGGCTTTGGCCACAAGGTCCTCTCCGATGGCGGTCGCAGCGGCGAGACAGTCCTCGCGCGTGGCGGGAGGAAGGGAGGTGCGCTGCGCAGGGCGGGTGAGCGGACGCGGAGCGCCCCGGCTCTTGTCGAGGGAGACCATCGATTTGCGGATGAGGGACACCTGCCAGGCGCAATCCCTCTCATCCATGTGTGCGAGCCGCTCCAGCACCTCGGACAGGCTGTCGCGCGGGAAGTAGTCGTGGATGCACTCGCCGGAGCTGCTCCACAGGTGGCGCTGGCCGGGACGCGTGGTGAACAGGGGGATGTCTCCGAGCCGCAGGTCCGCATGCTCATAGGGGACGAGCCGCCGCAGCGCGGGCATGAAAGAGGCCTCGGCCCAGAGGTTGTCCAAGACCTTGTCTCGCTCCAGGCCCTCTCGGAGGAAGTCAGGGTGGACGCTCTCCTGGAGCAGGAGTGCGTAGCGCTGGGTGGCGCGCACGATGTGGCGAACCTCCACGTCGGCGAAAGCCCGGAGGCGGGGCGCGAGCGCTTCGCGGTGGCGCAGGAGGAGCCGGTACGTCTCCTCGAAGCCCTGGACGATGTCCTCGGTGAAGTCGGAGGCATCCACCGGCTGGCCGTGGAGCAGGGGGCGGTTGTGGGAGCCAGACGTGCGACCTTGGCGGCGGACCATGCGCATGGTGTCACGGTGGGCGTCCTCCACCATGGGCACGGCCGTGGGTGACAACTGGCCGGCCTCTCCGCCCAATCCGCTCATGTCGATGCCCGCGCGTCCGGCCTGGCCGAAGATGAGCATGGGCAGCATACCGACGGAGATGATGGAGCGGTCCAGCAGCGCCCAGGCGCGTTCCCGGGCCGAGCCCCCCGCGTCGAGGGGACGCCGTTGGTGGAAGAGCGCCTCCAGGTCCACGAGCACGGGCGTCTCCCCGGCGGCGATGAGGTTCTCCAGGTGGAAGTCCACCGCGTTCAGCATGTGGAGCAGGGCGAGCGAGCTGCCCTGACGCCAGTAGAAGCGCTGGAGGGCCTCGCGCGAGTCGCAACCCGAGGCCTCCACGCACTCGACCCAGCCATAGGGGCCGCGGTCCAGCACGGTAAGCACGCGGTGCGGGTGTCGCGCGCCCCACGCATTCAGTGCCTGGAGGAGTTGCTGGAAGTGGACATCCACGGCGAGTGACTTCGGCTTGTAGACGAGCCGCAGGCCGGAGCTGAACCGGAGCAGGACGACGCTGCGTCCTTCGCGGTGGAGGTCGGAGATGCCGGTGTGGACGTTGACCAGAAACCCGAGGTCCTGGCCTCCGAGGAACGTGTGGCTGAGCTGTTCGCGATCCGTGGCGATGCGTTCGAGGAGCTCCAGGGTCACAGCGAGCCACCGCTCGGTGCTGGTGGCCAAGAGCCGGGCGAGGACGGGGTACTCCTCCAGCAGGGCGAAGAGGACCCGTGGCTCCTGGACGTGGACGGTGGAGAAGTAATGGAAGCGCTCTTGAGGCGTGTTGCCGGGGAGCTGCTCCATCATTCGTGCCACGTTGAGCTCGAGGATGAGGGTCCGGGTGGACAGGAATTGAAGCCGTCGCGCGAGGCCGTCGAGCAGGGCGGCCTCAGCTTCGGGCGCCAGCAGCGCATGCTCCAACCCATAACGGGCCTGCAGTGCGGCCAGGACCGTCCTCAACCTCGCGGCGGCGAGCCGGAGGAAGGGGTGGAGGACGCCGGAGAAGGACAATCCGGGCTGACCCGGAGCGGAGGGGGCCTGAAGCGAGGGGGGCAGTGGCTCTCCGGCATACCGCTGCGCGATGACCTCTTCGACGAGGGAAACCCAGGAACCACTGTCTTCGACTCCTTCCTCCTGCCTCTCCGATTGCAGGAGGATTTGGAGGAAGTCCTCCCGGTCGAGTCCCACGCTCCTCAATCGCTCCTCGAGGGTCGCGTCATCCCCGGACATGAGCTGCCGCCAGGCGCGCACCTGGCGCTCAGCATCCTGCTGAGCCGAGTCATGACCAGAAAGAGGGGAGCCGCCCTTCACAGTCGCCCGCTCATGGAGAAACGTGGCCTTCTTCCAAGGAAAGACGGGAGCAATGACTTGCATGGGAATCACCAGGGCCAGGGGAGGTCTGGATCGGCTCCGTGTATGTCCCCTCTCCCTCTGGGAGAGGGCTAGGGTGAGGGTATTTTGCTCCTGCAAGGAGCCATCCGTGACCGTGAGCCTCACGCATCGGGCGAACAGAGGACGATTCCGCACGTCGGCGTAGCGGGGCCAACACATCCCGTGGAGGGCTCCAACTCGCCCCTTCCGCCGATGATGGCGTTCAGCTCACGCTCGTCGAGCTCGGTCAATGCCTTACCAGAGGGGCTCTCGGGGAGGGAGGAACGCTCCTCCGAGGAGAGGTTGGCGCGGAAGCCAGGATCCTTCCAGGCCCTGATGATCATTTCCTTTTTCATGGTGTCTGCTCCGAGGTGGGGAGGTGCCCAAGGGCGCGGTTCCTCTGGGTGGAGCTGTCGAGAGAGGCTTTGTGATAAAAAACCCAACGCCACCGGCGGTTGTGGCTCACCGGTGGCGCTGGGGGCGATTCAGGCGGGAGCCCTCACGGCGAGGGACACTCGTTTCCCGTCTGGCAGCGCACGATTCCACAGGAGTTGAGCGTCTCCCCGCAGTTGCGGAAGGTGGGGTAGGCGCAGCGGAGGGTATCGACTGAGTATTCCGGGCACTCCATCCCACCGTTGACCTCGAGCAACTCGGACTCGTCGAGATCGATTATCGAACTGCCAGCGGGGGACTCAGGGAGGGCCGTGCGCTCCTCGGCGGAAAGACTGGCGCGAAATGCCGGGTCTTTCCAGGCTCGGATGATCAATTCCTTCTTCATGGTGCTTCCTCCAGGGGGTGCCAGTCATGGGGTGCTGACATCTGGAGGGAGTGCCCTAGAACGCCGCGTGATGGCCTCACGCCGTGTTATTCCACCCGTCCCGTTTTTTGTACCTGGGCGCGCACCAACTCCGCGTAGACGCTGCCGCGCAGAAGCAACTCCTGGTGCCTCCCGGACTCCACCAGCCGGCCCCCGTCCATGACCAGGATGAGGTCCGCATCCACCACGGTGCTCAGCCGGTGGGCGATGATGACGCGGGTGCACTGGAGCGATGCAAGAGCCTGTTGCACGCGGCTCTCGGTAATGGCGTCGAGGGCGCTGGTGGCCTCGTCCAGCAGCAGCACTGCGGGCTTTTGCATCAGCGCCCGGGCCAAGGCCAGTCGCTGCCGCTGACCACCCGAGAGGGACGCGCCCCGGTCCACCAGCGGCGTGTCATAACCCATGGGCATGGCCATGACGTCGTCGTGAAGCTGGGCCAGGCGAGACGCCTGGATGACGGGCTCCAGCGGGGCGGCCGGGTCGGTGATGGCGATGTTGCCGCGCAGGGTGGAGCTGAAGAAGGTTGGCTCCTGGGGCACCACGCCCATCTGGCTCCGCACCGAGTGCAGATCCAACTCCATCAGGTCCTCACCGTCGAAGAGGACGCGCCCGGAGGTGGGCAGGTACAGACCGAGCAGCAGGTTGGCGAGGGTTGTCTTCCCCGCGCCCGAGCGGCCGACGATCGCCACGGACTGACCGGGCTCGATGCGCACGGACACGTCCTGCACCACCAGCGGTGACGTTTCCGAGTAACGGAAGGACACCTGCTCCAGCTCGATGCCTCCCTTGAGCTTCACGGGGCGGCCCGGGCGGGAGGGGTCCCTCTCGGGCGCGGTGTCCAGCACGTCGTCGATGCGCTCGATGTAGCTGCGCAGCAGCTGAAGCTGGGAGCCGGTGGTGACCAGGTTGCCCAGCGGCAGGAGCAGCGCCCCGGCCAGCGCGTTGAGCCCCATCATGGTGCCCAGCGTCATGTGTCCGCCCAGCACCTGGAGGGCCCCGAAGGTGAGCAGCACCAGCGGAGCCACCAGCCGCAGCGTTCCGGTGAGCGACTCCACCCACGCCGACAATCGGCCCCGCTTCAGCGACACATTCAGCACGCTGACGAAGTTCTCCGAGAAGCGCTGCACCGCCTGGTGCTCGATGCCGAACGCCTTGAGCGTCTGGATGCCGGTGAGCATTTCAATCTGGTAGCTCTGGCTCTTCGCCTCCACTTCCAGGTTCTCCGACATCAGCGCGCGCTGGCGGTGCGTGGAGAGCAGGAGGATGAGGATCTGCAGGCCGCCGAGCCCCAGGACGATGAGCGCCATGGGCGGGCTCACCACGAACAGCAGCACGAGGTAGAGGACCACCAGGGTGCCATCGAGCAGGGCGGAGAGCGTGCTGGAGGAGAGGATCTCCCGCACGGTGGCGTTGCTGTTGAGCCGTTGCAGGAGATCGCCCGCTGCGCGCACCTGGAAGAAGGCGTAGGACAACCCGACCAGGTGCTCAAGGAAGCCGAGCGTCATGTTCGAGTCCATGCGCGTGCGCAGCTCGAGCAGCAGGTGGCTGCGGATGAGCGAGGTCAGGAGCTGGAACAAGGCCAGCGACATGAAGCCCAGGCCCACGACGAGCAACAGGTGCGTGTCCCCCCGGGGCACCACCCGGTCGATGATGAGCCCCGTCAGCGCCGGTACTGCCAGCGCGAAGAGCTGGAGGATGAGCGAGACGACGATGATGCGCTGGAGGACGTGCGACTGCTGGAGCACCTGCAGCGCGTACCTCGCGGCAGAGCGGGGACGGGGCTTCTTGCCCGTCTCGAAGTTCTCACCCGGCTCCAGCAGCAAGGCCACGCCGGTGAAGGACTGGCGGAAGCGCTCCAGGGATACCTTGCGCCGACCATGGCCGGGATCGAGCAGGTGAACGCCGTCCCGTCCCAGCTTCTCGAAGACGACGAAGTGCGAGAACTGCCAGTGGAGGATGGTGCCGGCGGGCAAGTAGGTGAGGGCCTCGTCGTCCACGGAGACGCCGCGCCCACGCAGCCCGAAGGCGCGGGCCGTGCGCAGGATGTCGAGTGCCGACACCCCATCTCGCGCCGCGCCCATGGCCTGGCGGAGCTCCTCCAGCCGCACCGGTTTCCCATGATAGCCGAGCACCATGGACAGACAGGCGGCACCACACTCGAGCTCCGAGAGCTGACGAACGAGCGGGATGCGGCGCTCACGGCCCTTCACGCGCAGGTTGCGGAAAGCGGGGAAGCGCTCCGTGAGCCCCGGATGCCGGACGGGCTCAGTCCTCATGTCCCAGTGCTCCCTTCAGGCCCGGAATGAGCGTGACGAGGATGCGCTCCGTGCGCACGCGCGCATCAGCTTGGGCCAGCATCCCGTCGAAGTAGTTGAACGTCTTTCCCTTGAGGGTGAAGGTTGGCGAGTCGATGCGCGCCTTCACCAGCACCATGGGGCCCGAGAGCTGAAGGGCATCTCCACTGTCCGCTCCCAGGTAGCGGCGGACCTCCGCGGGGCCGATGACCTGATCTCCCACGGACTCGATGGTGAGCGTCTGGTACTCGTGGCTGAAGCCATGGAGCTCCACGCGCAAGGGCTTGCCCGGCTCGAGCCTCGGCCGGTAGCCACCGGGCAGCAGGGCCACCAGCGTCACGCGCACGTCGTCGCCGACCACGGAGACCACGTTCTCTCCCGGGTTGACGTACTGGCCCTTGCGCACGCGCAGGGCGTTCACGACCCCGGCGTGGGGTGCCCTCAACGTGCGGGCTTGCTGCCGGGCCTGAGCCAGCTCGCGCTCGGCTCGCAGGGACGTGAGGGACTGGCGCGCGGCCTCGTCCGTTGGGTCCTGCAGTACCCGGACGAGCTGCAGCTCGAACTCGCGCTCAATCCGCTCCAACGTGACGGTCTCCTCCTGCGAGAGGAAGCTCACCAGGGGTTGCCCGGCCTCCACCCGCTGCCCAGACTTCACGTCCACGGAGGCGACGATGCCCGGCTGCTGCGGGGTGAGATCGCTGCGGCCCTCGACCTTCACCACAGCGGGGCCGGAGGCGTACTCGGGAATAGTGCCGAACACGGAGTAGAGGCCCGCCGAGAGAACCAAGGCGAGCAGCACCCAGTACGTCCACCGGGTCCACCGGGGGGAGATGCGCAGGAGATCTCCCTCTTCCTGCGCACCCGCGTGGTGGCGGAGGGCCTCCTCGCGGAAGATTCGGGTCCGTTGTGAGGCTTCCATGATTACGGTGTGGCCCCCGTGGGAGCGGAGCCGTCCACGCCCCGCCCACCGAGCTGCCGCGAGGGCCCCGGACGGACATGGACCACCATGCCGGAGGAGGCCTCGGGGGGCGGCTGCTGCTGGAAGACGGCGGTGGCGAAGACCAGGCGGGCCGCGGCATCCACTTCAGGCGCGACGCTCTCGACCTCGCAAGGGAGTGAGACGTCTTGCTGGAGGACTTTCACCTCCAGGGGCTCGCCTGGCTGGAGCACCCGCGCCGCGTCCTCGGGCACAGCGAAGCGCACCTTCCAGCCCCCGGTGCCGAGCAGCTTGAGCACAGGCTGTCCCGCAGCCAGGCGGGCCCCCGGGCTGACGTGCTTCGCGGCCACCACGCCCTCGAAGGGGGCCACGAGCGTGGCCTCGCCGAGGTTCTGCTTCAGCTCGGCCACCTGGGCCCGTCGCTGGAGCGTCTGCGCCCGAGCCGCCTGCAGGCGGGCATTGGCGGTGCTCTCCGCGTAGCGGACCGTGTCCAACTCCTCCCGGGAATAGACCCCCAGCTTCAGGGCGCGCGGGGTGAAGTAGCGCGCCTTCTTCGCACGGGCTTCCGAGAGGGCGAGGGCCGCGGCTTGCTCCTCGGCGCGTGAACCCTGAAGGGAGGCCTCGGCCGCGGCCAACTCCTGCTGCAGCGAGCGCATGTCGAGCCGTGCGAGCACCTGGCCCGCACGCACAGCCTCGCCCACCTCGACCTCGAGCTTGTCCAACCGCGAGTCAAAGCGGGAGCTCACCTCCACGGAGTCCTGGGGAATGATGACTCCGAGGAAGGGCTCTCCAGTGCCCGAGCGGGAAACGGCACCTCCGTCCACCACCAGGGCGGGCGAAGGGCCGTCCCCACTCGAGTCGGGAAGAGCGAGGGCGGGCGCCGACGCCCCCACACTCCCCAGCAAAATCAATCCCCCTCCAACTGCCATTCTCCGCACGCAACGACGCATTCCGTGTCTCCCATGGCAGCTCCCACATGGGATGACTCGGCAGGGCGGTGTTGTGACATTTCAGGTTCAGGAGCTGTACCGCTTGCTGGGGATGCTGGGGTCGGGGGTACTGTCCTGGAAGAGATCCTCAAGCCGCCCAAAGCCCGTGGCGGTTTGGATTAGGGGCGGGTAGGGGTTGCCCGGCCAGTCGGAGCGGCTGAAGTCGATGAGGAGCGGCTGCCCGTTCGGACGCACGAGGATGTTGTCCGTCTGGATGGAGCCATGGTTGAGCCGCACGCGGCGCATGGCTCCGATGACCTGCGCGAGCTTCGAGAACATGGCGACGGTCTGCTTCGGGTTCATGCCCCGTCGCTTCGCGTCCTTGAGGGTCGTGTTCTCCGCATAGTCCAGGAGCAGGTAGCGGAAGCCGTGGACCGGATCCGGCCAGCGCCCCTCCGCGTGGAGCCGGATGATGCAGGGATGCCGCACGAGGCGCAGGGCTCCCGCCTCACGTTCCAGGTACTCCTCCAGGTGCTGCGCCTCGGCTGATCCGCGGGGCAGCAAGGCGATGCGCAGCAAACGGCGCACGCCCGCACGCTCAACCGCCCAGGTGATGCTGAAGGCGTCCTGACGCCAGCGACTGAGGACGCGCCAACCCGCGACTTCATCCGAGGGCTTGAGGGAAACAGGGTCGAAGGATGGGGTAGACATGACCTGTGCAGTAGCATGCGGGAGCCGACTTGTGTAGTAGGCACCTCACCTGGGTCCTGTACGAGTGTTCGACAGTCCCTTTGAGCCCCACGGAAAGTGGGACAGGGCCTTGTGCGAACTGTGGAAAAAAGCCACATGGGTCATTTTTCCGGCCCCACGCCCTGGTCAGACTGATCGGGGATGGTTAGTCCTTGCGGGCCTCTTCCGAGGCATGACGCAGCGCGGGAGATCGGCACGGCTCCTGCTACTGGTACGGCCTGTCGAAGGGGAGGCGTGGCCGCCATGGGAGTCAACGCTGTGGTGAATCAGCACGGAGAGTCATCGCGGAGGGGCCGGGCCTCCTTCTGGGGCGAGCCCCGGAGGCGCTCGGTGGTGTTCCAGGGCCAGGTGTTGTTGCTCGAAAACTTGAAGGAGCGGCGCCAGCTCATGTTCGACATGCTGGTGCGGGAGCGCTTCGAGGTCGGCGTGGTCGAGGACGCGCGGGATGCCGTCCAACTGCTCTCCGACGGGCTCTTCTCCGAGTCCGCGAAGGCGCCGGAGCTCATCATCGGCAACGCGCGGATGCTGGGCGACGCTGGACTGACGGCGCTCGAGCGGCTGTGCGCTCATCATCCCGAGGTGCCCGTTATTCTCTACAGCGCCTTCACCAGCCCGAAGCTGCGCGAGCGGATGGCGCGGATCCACGGCGCCTGCATCCTTGATGAGTCCGCGGCGCTCGAGGATCTGCGGGACGCGGCCCTGACGTTGGCCACCTCGCGCCAGACGAGCCTGTAGGCTCAGGGTCGCGGCACGAGCCGGACCGAGGGCGCCTTGAAGGAGGCGGTGACGGACCGCCCCTCGGCGAGCCCCAGCTCCTCACTGGAGAAGCGCGTCACCCGCGCCACCAGCGGAAAGCCCGCGTCGAGCACCACGCGAACAAGCGCTCCCTCAGGGGCGAGGGACACCACGGTACAGGGCAGCCGGTTGCGCGCGCTGGTGGGCGCCGCCTCGGGAGGGCCCAACGTGACGTCCTCCGCCCGGAGGCAGACGAAGACCGCGCGCCCCTCGTGCGGGGGCTCCAGGGAGATGAGGTGATGGGGGCCCACCTCCACCGTGGCCAGCCCCTGCTCGCGCCGCAGCACCGTGCCCGGCAGCACCGTCTCGATGCCCGTCATCCGCGCCACCGCGAGCTCCGCCGGGTGGTTGAACACGTCGGCCACGGGCCCCACCTGACACACCCGGCCGCCCTCCATGGCGACGAGGTCATCCCCCAGCGCGAGCGCCTCCAGCCTGTCGTGCGTCACCACCACGGTGGGCACGCCCAACTCACGGAGTAACCGCCGCAGCTCGCCCCTGAGGTGCTCGCGCGAGGGCGCATCCAGCGCGGACAGGGGCTCGTCGAGCAGGAGCAGGCGAGGGCGGATGGCCAGCGCCCGAGCCAGCGCCACCCGCTGCTGCTGCCCGCCGGAGAGCTCGCGTGGCCTGCGCTCTTCGAGTCCCTCCAGGCGCAGCAGGGCGAAGAGGGGGCGCGAGCGCTCACGGCGCTCGGCGGCAGGCAGGTGGGAGAGGCCGTACTGGACGTTCTGCTCGGCGGTGAAGTGGGGGAAGAGGGCGTAGTCCTGGAAGAGGAGGCCCACGCGCCGCTGCTGGGGCGGCAGGAACACGCGGGCCCCGGTGTCGCACCAGGGCTCGCCGTGGAAGAGGATGCGGCCCCGATCGGGCCGGTCGAGCCCTGCCAGGCACCGCAGCACCGTCGTCTTGCCCGCGCCCGAGGGGCCGAACAGCACGGAGACCCGACCGGGGGTGGCGGGCAGCTCCAGCGTGGCCTGGACGGTGGGCCCGCCGCGGAAGCGCTTCTCGAGGTCGATTACGAGCGTGTCGGCCATGATGCCCACACCCTTCGCTGGAGCCCGTAGGTGAGGGCCAGCACGACGAACGAGAAGACGAGCAACACCAGCGCTGTCCTGCTTGCCGACGCGTAGTCCAACGCCTGCACCGCGTCGTAGATGGCGATGGAGGCCGTGCGCGTGCGGCCCTCCAGGTTGCCTCCCACCATCAGCACCACGCCGAACTCACCCAGCGTGTGCGCGAACGTGAGCACCATGCCGGAGAGAATTCCGGTGACGGACAGGGGCAGCACGACGCGCACGAACGTCTGGAAGCGGGAGACGCCGAGGCACCACGAGGCCTCGATGAGGCGGCGATCCACGCCCGCCAGCGCCGCGGTGAAGGGCTGTACGGCGAAGGGGAGGCTGTAGAGCACCGAGGCCAGCAGCAGGCCCTCGAAGCTGAAGGGAAGGGTGTGCCCGACGAGCGATTCGAAGGCCTGACCCAGCGGGCTGCGCGGGCCGAGTACGATCAGGAGGTAGAAGCCAAGCACAGTGGGGGGCAGGACCAGGGGAAGCGCGACCACGGCCTCCACGAGGAACTTCCACCGCCAGCGCGAGGTGGCCAGCCACCAGGAGATGGGGAGGCCCACGACCAGGAGGATGAGCGTCGTCCACGCGGCAAGGCGGAGGCTGAGCAGGAAGGCGGCGGAGTCCATCGGTCACTCCCCCGGGAGGGAGAAGCCGTAGCGCTGGAGGAGCGCCCGGCCTTGAGCGCCGAGCAGCTCGTCGCGGAACTGCCTCGCCAGCTCCGGAGCCGCTGCCCGCTTCAGGAGGGCTCCGCCCTGCTCCATACGGGGGTAGGCCTCAAGGGGCACCTCCCAATAACGGCCCTGGCCTTTCATGGCGGGGGCCAGCGCGAGCGCCAGGGCGATGATGCCGGCATCCGCGGAGCCGCTCTGCACGAACTGGGCGGTCTGCGCGATGTTCTCCCCGAGCACCAGCCTGTCCTTGACGGCGTCGTAGACACCCAAGCTCTTCAGGGCAGCCTCGGCCGCGCGGCCATAGGGGGCGTGCTGAGGGTTGGCGATGGCGATGCGCTTGGCGGCGGGCTCGCGCAGCGCCTCCATTCCGAGTGACTCCACGGCCAGCGGTGAACCCTTGGGCACCCACACCACGATGCGGCCCACGGCGTAGAGGAAGACAGGATCCTTCTCGTCCACGAGACCCTGCTCGGCCAGCTTGCGCGGGTAGGCCACGTCCGCGGAGAGGAAGACGTCGAAGGGCGCACCGTTGCTGATTTGAGCGAGGAAGTTGCCCGAAGAGCCGTAGGTCACCTGGATGGCCGCGTCGGGGTGCCTCGCGCGGAACTCCACGAGGAACTCATCCAGCGCGAACTTCAGGTCCGACGCCGCGGCGATGGTCAGCGTCTGCTTGCGCTCGGGGGTGGGAGAGGGGGAGCGCAGGCCGGCCATGAAACCCGCTGCGACAATGAGCAGGACGCCCGCCGCGAGTGCTCCCTTCACGATTGCCTTCATCCGGTCCCTTCCCTCGGGTGTGGTGCCACGGTTCGCACAAGAGGGCCGGTAGGGGCAACACTCATGAGCCCCTTGCTCGCGGCGGACAAGCCGCGCCGGCCCCTGCCCGCGGACTTCGTGGTCCAACTACTCGACGGTCCACGCCTCGGCCCCGAGCAGCTTCTCGGCAAGCCCTGGGTCATCCACTTATGGGTCCCCAGGTGACACGCCTGTGCTCGGGAGTTTCCCGAGCTGGAAGCCGTCCGGAAGGAGTTCGAGCCCAAGGGGGTAGGTTTCCTCTTGCTCACGCTCGAACCGGACGAGACGCGTGTGCGCCGAGCCATCTCCGAGTGGAAGCTCCAGGGCCAGGTGGCCCTCGTCACCGGAGAGGTGCTCGGCCCACTCTCCGTGCGTGAGGTGCCCTCCACCGTCTTCGTCGATGCCCAGGGCCAGCTCGTCGCCGCTGCCAGTGGGCCCCGCTCCCAGCGCTTCCTCTCCAAGCGCACCCAAGAGCTGCTCGACTCCTCCCGCTGAGGACCTTCGCTCCCGCCTCCGGCGAGGTGTCACCCGGGAAACACGCTGGCTGGAGTTTTTTCTCTCTGTTCTCTGGGTGCTCTGAAAGAACTCCCGTTCCGCGGCCTGAAGCCGAAGAGGAGGGCGGCCCTGGCGGAAGACCCCTCGAACCCGGACAGGTCCGCCAACCCGCTGTTTTCCCGAAAGAAAGGGATGGAGGGTTCGCGTAGCCCCGGGGCCAGCGCGGAGCCTCCACGGTCCGGCACGGTTCTGGCTTTGGGCAGGGCCCGATGGCACGGACGACATATCGCGGGCTGAGGCCGGAAGTTGGGATGACGTGGCTTCCTTCGCTGGGCATCGCGTCCCTGGTGGGCGCGCACCTCTTGGCGGCGGTGCTCGGCCTGTACTCGTCTTCCCCGCGCGTGGCGGTGGTCCAGCCCCTCACGGGCGCGTCCCTCAACGGACGGGTGGAGATCGCAGTCCGGGCGGACGATGGGCCCACGGGCTCGGGGGTGCGGAGCGTGGAGTACCAGTTCGGCTCCACCACGGGCGCCTGGACGCCGCTGTGCCTGGACCGGGACTCCATGATCTACAAGGGCACGAAGGAGCTTGCGGCCGTGGTGGAGGGCAGCCACCCGCTCTACATCCGTGCCACGGATTACTCCGGCAACCTGCGCACCGTGTCCGTCACGGTGCAGGTGGCGCATCATCCTTCCGAGTCCACCGAGAACGCGCCCTCGGCGGACAAGCATCTCTCCTGGAAGGATGCCGGTACGTCGGACCCGATCGCGTCGAAGTTCCATCCCAGGAAGTGAGAGTCGCCCCCGTCTTCTCCTGCCTGGATTCTCGCTGGCTGCGCCGCGATGGAGTCCGGGTAGCGCTCAGGGCAGCTTGAGGTTCACGGTGAAGGTGTAGGTCACGCTGACAGGGCGGCCCTGGTAGGTCACCGGGCGGTAGTGGCGGCTCGTCAGCGACTCCAGCACCGCCTCGTCCATGAAGGGCTGCCCCTTGATGATGCGGCAGTTCTCGACGTCGCCTTCACGGGTGATGGTGCACTTGGCGATGACGACGCCGCTGACGCGGGCATGGAGCGCCTCCGACGTGTACTGGAGCGTCACGCCGGTGGACATCAGCTGCGGCGGAGTCATCCCGGCACCGAACGGGAGCACATCCTCGCCCGTCCCTCCAACGACGTTACTGGGGATGATGCTTCCGATGACGTCCTTGACGCCCGGCACACAGTTCTCGGTGCAGCGGCTGTCAGGGTGGCTGCCAGGGATATAAGGCAGGTCACTGGCCTCGTCGGGTTCCGTGTCCTCGGGAGGCGGAGTCGTCTCGACCTTCTGCTGCGACTCCGCGATCGGCGGCGGGATCTTCTTGGGCTGGACCAGCTCGGCCTTGGGCTTCTTGGGCTTGGGCGCGGAGGGCGCCGTCACGGCCTTGGGCGGATTCGGGTTGCCCCGGGGCGGCTGGGGGACGTTGAACACGAGCTCCGGTTCCGTCCGCTGGAGCTGCTCCACCGCCTTGCCGGAAAGGCCCAGCACGCCCGCGAACACGCCTGCGTGCACCATCAAGGACACCCACATCCCCGTCCCGAACCGACCCGCGCTCAACCCCGGCTGATTGATGACCGACTGGAACACTTGGACTCCCTCCTGGCTGACACCGTTCAAGCTACGGATCCGCGGAGGGTCGGTGGCCTTGGGTCGGCCATTTCTTCGTCATGGTTTTGTCATGGACTCGAGCTCCAGCCGGTAGCCGACCCCTCGGATGGTGTGGATGGTGAAGGAGGAGGCGCTCGTCCAGCCGAGCTTCTTCTTCAGGTTGGAGACGAAGTTGTCCACGGTGCGCGGGTCCACGACGACGTCCCGGCCCCACACGGCATCCAGGATTTCGCCCCGAGTCAGGGCGCGGTCGCGGTGCTTGAGGAGGAAGACGAGCAGCTCAAACTCGGTGCGGGTGAGATCGATGAGCCCGCCGTCGGTGCGGGAGAGGGCGCGCTTGCCGAGATCCAAGGTGTAGCCGGCGAAGGACATGACCTGGGGAGGGGCGCCGCCCGCCCGGCGCACCAGGGCGCCCACGCGGGCGAGCAGCTCGCGCAGCCGGTAGGGCTTGGTGAGGTAGTCCTGGGCGCCGGCCTCGAAGCCGCGGACGATGTCGTCCTCGAGCGAGCGCGCGGTGAGCATCAGCACCATGGCCTGGACGCCGCTGGCGCGCAGCCGCCGGCAGAAGGAGTAGCCGTCCTCGCCCGGGAGCATGACGTCGAGGATGAGCAGATCAAAGGCGCGCTCGCGAATGAGCGGCTCGGCCTCGCGGGCGTGGGTGGCCACGGCGACCTCGTAGCCCTCGTCCTGCAGGTTGTCGCGCAGGCCAATCCGCAGGTTCGCATCGTCCTCGACGACGAGGATGGAGGGGTGGGGACTAGGAGGGCTGCTCGGGGCGTTCATGGCGGGTTTCGGGGAAGAAGAGGGAGAAGGTGGTGCCCTGGGGGCTGGAATTCTCGATGGCGATGGAGCCCCCGTGGAGGGCCATGATTCTTCGGCACAGCGCGAGCCCGAGGCCACTGCCATGGACCTCGGAGCCCTGCGAGTCCAGCCGGTAGAAGTCGCGGAAGACGTTCTCCCACTCGTGCTTGGGGATGCCGATGCCGTTGTCGCTGAAGAGCACCACGCACCCATAGCCTGGGCGGGGGTGGGGGTAGGCGCGGATGGAGAGCTCCACGGGGCTGCGGCGGTTGTAGGCGCAGGCGTTTCGCGCGAGGTTGATGAGCAGCAGGCGCAGCAGGGACGGGTCGAACTTGAACTCTGCGTCGCCCACGTCGGCGGTGAGCCGGACGGGGACGGAGGTGTTGTCCACGAGATCCGAGCGGAGCATGGCGATGGACTCGTCGAACTTGATGCGGGTGGGCTTGATGTTCCAGCGGCCCTTGTCGATGCGGTTGAAGGACAGGATGTTCTCGACGAGGAAGTGCAGCCCGTCGGCGGCCTGGATGATGCGCTCGGGATATTCGCGCATCTCGGGGGCCTTGGAGAGCTTGCGCTCGAGCGTCTCCGCGAGCAGGCGGATGGAGGCCAGCGGGGTGCGCAGCTCGTGGGAGACGGTGGCCACGAAGTCGCTCTTGAGCTCGATGTAGCGGTAGCGGCCGCGCTGGGCCACCACCGCCATCACCCCAATGGCCACCGCGAGCGCGCCGCAGACGGCGACCAAGATCGTCTTCAGCCCGTAGCGCTGCTCGATGGCCGCCTCAGCGGCGGTCCATTCAGGGACGGAGACCTCCAGCCGCAGGGTCTCGAGCGGCTGAACGGCGTCGGGATGCTTCAGCCGCAACGAGCCGCCCTTACCGAAATGACCGCGCTCGCTCATATCCCGGGCCAGGTCGCGCAGGAGCGCGTCGAGGTCTACGGCGAGGCCACGTACCACCTCCCCCTTTCGCTCTACGTACCAGCGCTCGCCGATGAGGGTGGGGCCGTTGAGGCCCTCGGGCAGCATGAGCATGCCGGTGCCGGGCTCCTGGGCACGCGCCAGGAAGTCAGCAGAGGGCTCGCCGAGCGCGGTGCTCACCCGCACGACGTGGGCGAGCAGGAAGTTGAAGTCGGGCTGGGTGAAGCGCCAGCGCTCGCGGAGGAGATCGCGCTGCAGGCCCGCGGAGCGCTCGATGCCGCCGAGGTCCTCCGGGAGCCCATCGCGCAGGAGCGCGCGGACGAGGGGCGGGGTGGACGGGCCGCGCTGGAGCCGCTCCAACAGGAGGAGGACGAAGGGCAGCTCCTGCTCTGGGGGGAGGGGGTGCTCGGCGTGGTAGCGCAGCAGGTCATCAGAGAGCCTGTTGGCCAGGGTGAGCTTCTTCGCAGTGAGCGCCGCCTCCACGGCGCGCAGCCGGCTCAGCCGCTCCACCCAGGGCTCCGCCGGGGTGCCCTCGGTGAGGGCGCGGCTGAGCTCCCGGTATTGGCGCCGGGCGGGGGTACGCGCACCGGGAGTGGAGAGGGTGAGGCGGGGCAGGAACTGGTGTCCGCGGAACTGGAGGAAGAAGCCCTCGCTGGGGGCGAGCGGGTCGCCCATGGCGGCATGGAGGGCGGTGAGGTTTCCCTCCAACTGCTTACTGAACGTGTGCCGCAGGGCCTGGGTGGCGTACTCCTCGAGCGCATCCCGGCGAGAGCGGAGCTGGGCGCGAGAGTCCTCACGCTCCTGGGCGAAGATGCGCTGGAGGGCCACCAGCCCGAAGGAGAGGGCGAGGAGGCCGCAGCCGATGGCGATGAGCGTAGGAAGGAGCCGGCGCAGCATGAGGGCCCGAGGGCCACGGGCATCATACGTGTGCATGGCGGGTCCGTCATCGTACGAGCCAAGGTGTGCTCGTCCGGTTGGCCGCCGCACCAAGGGACGGAAGGGACTCGCCAGGAGGGGAGGGGATGCGAAGGATGAAGGGGTGACTTCAAAAGTCGGACCCCTCCATGCCATCTCTCCCGTTGTTTCCCGAGACGTCCCCGGCACCGAGCGAGAAGGCGCTGCGGGTGCACGAGCGCCTGTGCGCCGTCTATGGCTGTCCCATCCCTTTCTTCCGCACGCAGGAGCCGCTCGGTGAGCTCGTCTCGGCACTGCTGAGCCACCGCACGCGCAACGCCTCCAGCGGCGCGGCCTTCCGCCAGCTCCGCGCGCGCTTCCCCACCTGGGAGGAGGTACGGGATGCTCCCTGTGTCCAGGTCCAGGAGGCCATTGCCGCGGTGACGTGGCCGGAGCAGAAGGCGCCCCGCATCCAGCAGGTGCTGAGGCGCATCACGGAGCTCCGCAACGGCGACCTGTCGCTGGACTTCCTGGGGGAGCTGCCCGTGCGCGAGGCGCGGGACTGGCTGGAGCGCCTGCCTGGGGTGGGGCCGAAGTCGAGCGCCGCGACGCTGCTGTTCAGCCGCCTGCGGATGCCGGCGCTGCCGGTGGACAGCCACCACCACCGGGTCGCGGTAAGGCTGGGGCTGATTCCCGAGACCACGCTGGTGGGTCCGGCCCACCGGCTGCTCGAGGCCCAGCTCCCGTCGGACTGGGACGCGCAGCGCCTCTATGACAACCACGAGGCGCTGATGCTGCACGGGCAGCGGTGTTGCTTCTTCCGGGAGCCCGCGTGCCAGCGGTGCGCTGTGCTGGACCTGTGCCCCACGGGTCAGGCCCGTCTCGCCCGAGTCACTTCTGGGCGGCTGGTGCTTCCAGGACCTTGAGGTCCAGCTCATTCAACTTCGAGAGGACCCGATCGAACCGGAACGGGTAGGGCTTCTGCGGATACACATAGCCGTCGTACTTGTCCCCCAGGGTTCTGAAGAACGGCTCGAAGAGCCCCGGCGTCAGGAAGCCGATGAACCGAGTGTAGTGATTGTTGAGCTGGTAGGCGTGAATCGTGCGCGCGGGAACGTGGGCGAAATCACCCGGATACATCGTCAGCGTCTCGTTATTGACCCGCATGGTCATGCTTCCATCGAGACAGAAGAAGTTCTCCGTGTGCTTCTCATGGTAGTGCGCGGGGATCATCGGCCCGGCAGGACCTTCGGTCATGACGGCGATGAACTTGCCATCACTGACCTGCTGGTCCCCGAGGAAGGAGAAGAGTTGATCTCCCGCGACCAGCCGCTGTCCTTCACCCGAGGCGAGAACGTAGGGGACCTTCTTGTCGGGGACCACGCCATTGCGAACGCGCTGGGGCGTGCTCTTGCTCGGCGCCTTGCTCTCGAAACGAACGTCCGCGCTGGCTTCGGCCTTCTTCAACAGCTCCTTGGAGATGTCGGGATTGACCTTCTCCGGCTGGACATAGCCCGCGAAGGGTTGGCCGAGGGTCTTGTAGATGGGGCCAATCTCTTTACCCGTGTTCCATGAGAGGATCTGGGTCCGGTGACCCAGCATCTTGAACGCATGCGGCGTTCCCTGGGGGATGCTGGCGTAGTCACCGCGGATCATCAGGTAGTGCTGACCCCCGAGCCAGAGCTCGACTTCACCGTCGAGGATGTAGAGGGCCTCGTGTGAGCGCGCGTGCGTGTGCAGCGGAAAGCTCGCATTCTTTCCGCCTGTCAGGATGGCGGCCTCGAAATGCTCTCCCGTGTCCTCGCCTCTCGCGATCAAGGCCGCGACCATTCCACCCACCAGGTAGCGCTCGCCCTCGCCGTTCCTGATGTAATAGGGAAGTTGTTGGCCTGGCAGTTTGCCTTCAGGCACGACCTTCTGGATGTCGATGCCCTTGCCAGCCTTTTCCGTGTCCTGGGCGTAGGCGCCCTGAAGCGGCCCGAAAACCATCGTCAACGCCATGGCTGCGCCCAGGAGGCCCGGCCTCTTCTTCGACTCGTAGCTCATACCGATCTCCTTCGAGCAGGAGAGGGCCCAGGGCCGGCACGGAACCGCGTGCGCCCCTGGATGCCCCTTCTCTCGAGAGTGAGGACTTGACCTGTACCGTATCGTGGTACAGAGTATCGTTCTGCGATACGAAAGTAGAGTCCGGAGGGTGGAATGTCAAACCAAAGGAGCGGGAAGGGGCGAACGGACCAGGAGTCCGCGGAGGCCGATGCGGCCGAGGAGAGCCGCGATGGACGCAGCGGGCAGATCCAGGTGATTGCGCGGGCGGCGGCCATCCTTCGGGCGCTCGCGGGGCAACCGAAGGGGCTGAGCCTGGGACAGATCGCGAAGCGGGTGGGACTGCCGCGCTCGACGGTGCAACGAATCGTGGGAGCGCTCGAGGCCGAGCAACTCGTGACCGCGGGAGGTGAGAGCGAGGGCGTGAGACTGGGCCCGATGCTGGGGTTGCTGGCCGCTTCCTCCCAGACGGACCTGGTCTCGATTGCTCAGCCGCACCTCGAGGCGCTCAGCCGTCGCGTCCATGAGACGGTGGACCTGTCGGTCATGAAGGGCCACCAGGTCGTCTCCGTGGCGCAGAGTCGAGGCGACCGGGAGCTGAACGTCGTCTATCCGGTGGGCGGGGTCCTTCCGATGTACTGCACCGCCCACGGCAAGGCGCTACTGGCCGAGCTGTCGGACGAGGAGGTCGAGCAGCTCGTCGGCTCCAGACTCGAGCCGTTCACTCCAAAGACCCATCGGACGATGCCCGCGCTGTTGGCGGATCTGCGCGAGGTCCGTCGGAGTGGTTTCGCCTATGGGCTCGAGGAGCATGCGGAGGGGATCTGCGCGATCGGCGTCGCCCTCCGGACCGCGGCGGGGGCGCGATATGCCATCGGGATTCCGGTCCCAGCGCATCGGTTCCATGCGCAGCTCGACGTGTTGCGCAAGGAGCTCGCGCGCTGCCGGGATGAGATCGAAGCGGCGGCCGGTGCCAGCCTCGGTCCTGCGCCGGACAGGGGCGCGGGCCGCCGCTGATCAGCGGCCGCTGCCACCCACCGCGGCGGAATCCAGACGCTGGTGCCCGGACACCTTCACCTGCGTGCGGAAGCGCACCTTGTAGACGAGCACGCCGCCCGAGCCCGCGAACTGGAGCTGCGTGGGAGCCCGCTCGCAGGGGGTGTCTCCGTAGACGAAGTCGATCTGGAAGCTGTCGAGCATGGGGGCCAGCTCGGACGGGGACAGGTGCATGGAGATGAGCTGGGCCGTCTGGGGCTCCACCACCGCCGTGCCCTTCATCCGCTTCTTGTCCTTCTTGCGCGGGGTGATCTTCACCGTGACCAGCCCCTCGCGAGGACCCGGGGCCTGCTCGAACTGGTACTCGTCGCGGACCTGGGGGTGGAAGGGCGAGAGCTGCCCGCGCGGATCCTCGTTCTGCTTCTGATCCTGGGGCTCGGCCTTGAGCTGGCTGAGCAGGTCTCCCTCCTCCTTCTCGGAGAGCTTCTTGCGTGAGACGACCTGCGTCCCCGCGCGGATCACCTCGTAGGTGCGGGTGAGCCGTCCCTTGCTCTTCCCCTCCTTGTCCAACTGCTCCGTGACCGAGTTCTCGATGACGCGGCAGCCGGGAACGGCCAGCTTCTTCTCCTCGGCTTCACCGAGCCGGTTGAGGAGATCCTGCAGGGGCATTTCCGCTCGAGCGGAGGCGGCGGAGATCAACACCAGAAGAATGAAGGTGCGCATGGCGCAGCCAACCTAGCCACTTCCGGGCAACTCCAGAGCCAGCCCGGGAGTCCCCGGACCAGCAACTGCGTTGCATTGAACAAGAAGGGGCGCTTCCTGGTGAGCCCGCGTGTTCGAATTCCGTCGGGGTCAACCTGGGAAGCCCAGTACGCCGTCATCAATGACATCGCCGTGGACGCTGCTCATCAAAGCAAAACGGCCGCGGAGGTCGCCCCCGCGGCCGTTGTCTCAAACGCTGGTTTCGATCAGAGCAGGGCGCGCTTGTAGAGCGCCAGCAACTCGGCCCAGGCCTTCTCGGCCGCGGCCTCGTTGTAGATGCTGCTGGCCATGTCCTTCACGCACCAGCCGTGCTGGGCGCCGTTGTAGACCTCGATCTTGTTTTTCACCTTGGCGGCGTCGAACGCCTCCTTGAGCTTGACCTTGGCCTGCGGGTCGCGCTCGTCGTCGTTGGCGGCGACGGCGATCAGCATCTCGGCCTTGAGCTTCGGGGCCAGCAGGTGGGGGCTGTCAGGCGCCTGGGTGACCAGGCCGCCGCCGTGGAACGAGGCGCCCGCGCCCACCCGCTCCGACAGCGAGGCGGTGCGGATGGTCAGCGGCCCGCCCATGCAGTAGCCCTGCACCCCGATCTTGGCGCGCTTGTTCACCTGCGGCTGCTGGTCCAGCCAGGCCAGGAAGGCGCCGCCGTCGGTGAAGGCGGTGTCCTGGTTCAGCGTGCCCACGAGCTTCATGATCTCCTCGCGGTCGGCGGGGACGGTGAAGTCCATCGGCCGCGAGAACACCGGCGCCTTGCGGGTGCGGTAGAAGGGGTTGGGCACAAGAACGGCATAGCCCTCGGCCGCCAGCCGCCGGCCCATGTCGCGCATGGCGGGGCGCAGGCCAAAGGCGTCCGGCCACAGCAGCACGCCCGGCCACGGGCCGTTGCCCGACGGGTGGAAGAAGGCGGCGTCGGCCGTGCCAGTAGGGGTCTTGAGCTCGACGTCGTGCTCGGCCACGGCCCCGGCGGCCCGATTGGAATAGTCGTCCATGGTTCTCCTCCCCAGGTGCTTCGTTGAGTCCGCCACTATTTCCGAGACCCGGCCGCTGGCCAATCCTTCTTGCTGACGTCCCTTCGCTTACGGCTGCCCTCGCGAGTGGATCGGCAGGCTCCCGCTCGCTTCGAGAATGGCTCGCAGGTCCTCGGGGATCGGCATGGGGGTGCGGATGCCCACGTTGGCACCCCCCGTGTTGCCGAGCGGTGCCCGGCCGAGCCACGAGCCGGGCCCGGCCAACAGGATTCTCGCGAGCTGTCCGAGCAGCTCGCGCACGTTCCGGCGCCGCCACCCGAAGCCGAACATGAGGCAGTGCACCCGGATGTGGGGCCCGGCATGGGCCTGACTCAGGATGTGGGCCCGCTCCAGGTGACGCCAGGCACGTGGCAACCCGCCGTCCCGCTCCGCCTCGACCGCCTGGCGCAACTCGGCCTCGAAAGCGGCGCGCAGTTTCGACTCCATCGGCATGACTTCCCTCCTTCGTGACCGCACCACCTTCTCGCGAGCGAGATGCGCGCGCTTGTAGGAACTCGCTATTCCGTGGGGGGGAGGACCCACTCGACCACGCCGACGATCTCCGAGGGGGACAGCCCGAACATGCGGCGAAAGGTGTGGCTCAGATGCGCACTGTCGGTGAAGCCCGCCGCGTGCGCCGCGGTGGTGAGGGGCGCTCCCCTGCGCAGGGACTCGGCGGCGCGGTGGAGCCTCAGCCACAGGATGTAGGGCCGGAGAGGGAGGCCCACCTCGGCGCTGAAGAGGTGGGAGAGCCGGCTGGCGGAGAGCCCCACCCGTGCGGCGAGCGCCTCCAGGCTCACGTCGTCCTCGAGCATCTCTGGCAGGAGGCGCAGCAGTCGCTTCACCGCCGGGTGGGCGGGTCGAGGGACCGCCGTGTTCACCTGGAGGACGCGGATCATCTCCTGCGCGAGCGCCTCGGCCTCGTGCCAGTGCCGCGGTAGCGCCCGTGGGACAAGCGACAGGAGTCGCTCCCCGGCTCGCTGCCAGTCGGTCACGGAGTCCCTGGCCAGGCCGAGCGTCCGGAGGTTGCGCCCGACGAGGTCGTCAGGGGAGACGTGCAGTAGCACCGCGGCGCTGGCCGCGCCGACCACCGCATGCCCGACGTCCGGCGGGATGACGGCCGCCCCACACGCCCTGACCTGCTGGCGGGAGTCACTCAGCGGGACCGGCTCACCGAGCGAGAGCACCAACTGGAAGCTGTGATGGGCATGCAGCCGCGTCTCGCCCAGGGGCCCCGCGTAGAGCAGGCGCCCGGGCCCGAAGAAGAGATGCCCTCTCCACGGGGGGGTCGTGGCCACGTACGTCAGCCTGTTTCCCCGCCGAATATCTGGCGGTACGCCACGACGATCGCGGCGAAGCCAATGGGCATCACGAAGAAGGCGCCGACGTAACACAGGAGCCCGCCCACGAGGCCCAGCACCGCGTTGAGGAGGATCAGGCCCAGGATGCCGCCCACGTTGCCGAGCACGGCCCGTGCGCTCGTGCGGCAGGCCTCCCAACCGGACAACCGGCGGTCCACGATGAGCGGATAGGAGAAGAGCAGCAGGGCCATGAGGGCCATCAAGAGCGGCATGAGGATCAGGATTGTCAGGACGAAGCCCGGCACGAGCTCCGCGACATCGGGCCGCGGTCTACCCCCGTCTCTGCCAATGGCCATGGCGACGCGGATGAAGAAGAACAGGGTGGTGGGGATGATCACGAGCATCATCGGCACAAACTGGACCAGGGTCGCGATGAGGCCTGGCGTGAAATGGTCCATGCCCTTGAAGAGCGTGCCGAATTCGATGCGCTCACCCCGTGCCAGGGCCAACAGGCAGATGTAGATGCCGCACATCATCGGGCCCTGAAGAAGCCCGAAGGGGACGGCGCTGGCGATGATGATCCCCACGAGCGAGATGCCAACCATCAGGAGGTACTGGTCGCGGATGAGCCGCCAGCCCTCCGAGATGCATTCGAGCGGCCGGACCGCGCCTGTCCTGATGTATGTGGGCTGCGTGTTCAAGATCCCCTCCGCATGCCGCGGGCGAACCCGGGCAATTCGAAGGCGAGTCTGCCGGAGCCTTCGCCTGCTGGCGAGGGGTGATGACGAGACACCGAACGGCCATCGGCGTCATCGCGTCTTGTTCGAGCTCAACAGTTTCCGCGTGCGAGCGAGCTTGTATTCGTTGCCGGAGCGTTCTGCCTGATCCAGGTCGAGAATGCCGTCGCCCGTCCAGCAGGGCCCGGTGAAGGTGCCAACCGACTCGTAGGGAGGGAGTTGACACCTTCTACCTATGGGCAGGGGCGTCTAGCAGGCACTGCAGCCGTCGTACTGCCAGCTCCCGCACGAATAGCTGCCGCTCGAGGTGATGCAGCAGTTCCGCTTGCGGACGGTGTTGCCAGGGTAGGCGAGGGCGGAGACCTCCCCCGGGGTGGCGCTGGCGGGGATCGAGCATGAGCCACAGCTGCCATAGCTGTACTCGTAATCACAGAAGGCCTGGCTGGTCGGCCCTCCGGTGTCCGACGTCTCCTGCCCGGCCTCGGTGCCAGGAGCAGGTGGCTCGGTGGACCCCTCCTCGATGGGCCCGCCACAGGCTCCCGTCAGCAGGAACAATCCGACCAGGCAATGACGCAGGTTCTTCATTTTCAACCTCCGGGTGGGTGATGAGGGTGGGAACAAAGGATGCAGGTACAGAGTGCCACGGCGAAAATGAAAATCGCTCATGGTTCCTGTTGGAGCATGCGGGGAGGGGCTGGTGGGGTTCGTCGCGGACCTTGTGGACCGCGTCGAACTCCTCGTCGATGGAGGCGGCTACTCGTCCCCGCTGCCGGCGGACGGCTTCGCCCGTCGTTGCCGCTTACTGGATGCGTTCGCTTGAAGCGCTGGGTACCTGCCGTGGAGCTTGCTCGGCTCGCGTCGCATCGCGCCGCAGCCTCAGTCGAGGAAGCGGCGCTCCCAGCGGCGTAAGTCCTCGGGAGGGAAGTCGAGCCCCCAGCTGAGCTTCTCATGATAGAGCCAAGGTTCCAGGACGCGCGCCAGTTCCCGGTAGGCGGGGAGCGTGCGGCCCTGCTCGGTGTCTCCCGCGTCCGGCCACGGGCCGAGGGTGACGACGGCGCGCTCCCCTTCCATCTCCTGGACGGTGGTTCCCGGTGAGGACAGGCGCGAGCGCAGACCTGCGGCGCCGCCCAGTTCGCCCAGCACGGGCTGGCCCAGGAAGGTAAGCCAGGAGGGGCCACGTACCCGCGTACCGAGTTTCCAGGAGTGCCAACTCGGCTCGGGGATGTCCATGCCGGGATGGCGGAAGCACAGCTCTCGGATTCTGTCCTTGATGCCTATCAGGCTCTTCTGGCCGTTGAAGGCGAAGCCCACCTGTCCGAAGCAGAAGGGCAGAGGGGCGGCCAGTTCCAGCGCCAGCTCACGCAGCCGGTCCGGACCGTGCTCCTCCAGGTATTCGGTGGGAAGCCAGAAGCTCACCGCGCACGATGCATTCGGTTCGTCGTCCAAGGCGGGTGTGCCGAGCGGCTTGCCTAGATACTCGAAACCGTACCGGTCCTCGCGGCTGGAGTAGTCATCGTACAACCGGATGCCGGGCCATTCCTCCTCGAGCAACTCACGCCGGATGCGCTTCCATCCGGTGTCAT
Source organism: Archangium minus (assembly GCF_044360475.1). Taxonomy (NCBI): domain Bacteria; kingdom Pseudomonadati; phylum Myxococcota; class Myxococcia; order Myxococcales; family Archangiaceae; genus Archangium; species Archangium minus. Next base: position 8,237,397 of record NZ_CP043494.1, on the reverse strand, counting down.
CGAGTTCTTGGATTTCTCCTTCGTGATCCGCGTATGTGCCGAGCGCCCCTGGCCCTACCTCGTTCAGGTAGATGTCCAACGAGTGGAGAACTCCCCGCACTATCTCCGGGTGAGGGTGGCGGATGTAGAAACTGAGGTTCAGGCTGTCGCGGAGGATGCTGTATCCGGCAGGCCCATAGACGCGAATGCGTGGACAGTACTCGCTCATGGTGTGACTCCCACCCAGGAGAGGATTGCCTCCGGTTCAACCCCCAATGCTTCCAGATAGACGGCGTTCTGCCAGCGACCTTGATGAGGCCCCTTGGTGTAGAAGCACCAAGAGGCTCTACTGCTGTTCACACAGGGACATTTAAAATCATACACAGCTAGAGGTAGGCGCGGATTTCCTGAGTGGATAACGACGTCTGGCTTGATGGTGCCTCGCAGTTCGCTGTAGCAGCCCTCTTCCAGAAGGGCCTCTTCTTTCTCGGGCGTGATGAGCTCGCGCTGCCCCGTCTGTTTGTTGTAGCGGTAGCGCGGCTCCAGGCTGAAGCCACCCGGACTCAGTGCGCTCAATTTCAACCCGGCACATTCCAATGCGGCCTTGTGCATCTCCTCGCCGAAGTATTTGGCTCGCGTCCTGACCTTGCCCCCGAACTTCCCTTCTTCGAGGCATTCAGCCGGAGTGGGGCTCCTGCCGTCCATGTGCTCGAGGAGCACCTTCTCGCGGGCCTGGTTGGCACACTCCGTCAGGGCCTGCTCGATGCGGGTCCTCTGCCATGCATCCAGTGCCCTCCCAGCCGCTGCGGCCGAGGCGCCGATCTCGGCCATGCGTTGCGCGGCCTGCGGTATGACGGTTTCCTCTCCGGCCATGCGAGCGCACAGCGCTGGTTGGGTCCTGCAGGAACTCGATGCCGAGTCGAGGGACTGTGCGTACTGGCTCGGTGTTCCGTAGCCCACCACTCCAGCATGGCAGGCCATGAGAAACAGGCTGGTGGCGAGCGTTCCAGGGACTGGCCAGAACGCAGGTGCGTCGTCCTGGAGAGCTCTATTTTTCGGTGGGAGCTGGTTCGTGCAGCGGGGCTCTGGGTGAGCGATTCGCTCTCGGTTTTCTTGGGGAGCATGGCTGACCGTAGTGGAGGCTACGATGCGAGCAGCCGCGGCTCAACGCACCTGGCCGTCCTTGACTGCTTGCCCATAGGAGGGGGGGCGCAATTTCGGCCCCTCAGGCCGGGGGCGCGGCGGGGGGAAAGTGATGGGCGCGCTGTTCAGAGGAGAACCGCCCATCTCGCCGGGGTCTCGAACCACCCCTCCTGGCCTCCTCTTTACCCACCTCGCCACCCGCCAATGCGCCCCCATTTTTCACTAGGCCTCTTCCCGAGGCATTTGGTCTAATGTTCGAACAAACTCCTTCTCGCCCTTTTTCACGTGCCGCCTTCCGAACATGCAGAAGCCCTGACGGGCAATCAGAGCCTCATCAAGCGAATCAACAGTGCGGCGATACTCCGGTTGGTGAGGCAGGAGGCGGGCCTGTCGCGGGCGGACCTCGCCAAGCGCAGCGGGCTGACGAAGTCCACCGTCAGCCTGCTGGTGCAGGAATTGATCGACGAGGGCTGGTTGTGCGAGTCCGAGGCGCCCGTATCCAACGCCGTGGGCCGGCGCCCAACGCCCCTGCAGCTCGACCCCTCTCGCCTGGCGCTCCTAGGTGCCGAGATCGGCGTGGACTACCTGAACGTGGTCGCGTGCAACCTCCAGGGGAAACTGCTCGGCTCTTGTCAGCAACCGTATTCGCCCTCGGACCTGGGCTCCACGCTCACGGCGCTTGCCGGGCTTATCGCTCAACAGGACGCTTCGCTGTGCGCCCAGGGCTGGCGTGTCCTGGGGATCAGCGTCGGAGTTCCAGGAACCGTCGATGTGCACGGTCATCGGGTGGGCATGGTGCCAAACCTCGGCTGGCACCACCAGGACATCGAGCAGCCGCTGTGTAAGGCGTTGAAGAGAGCCGGCGTACGCCAATCGCCGGTGAAGGTGCTGAACGAAGCCAACGCCGCGGCGTTGTCCGAGTACGTCTTTGGCACTGGCGCCCAGACGAACTCACTCGTCTACCTGAGCATGGGCATTGGTGTAGGCGGAGGGATCGTTCTCGGTGATCGGCTCCACCTCGGTCATGACGGCACGGCTGGGGAAGTCGGCCATACGGTGCTGCAACTCGACGGACCGCCGTGCCGGTGCGGTAGCCGCGGCTGCGCCGAAACCTTCATCTCACAGCGGGCAGTCAGTCTTGATATTACGGGCACCCCAGACCCCGTGCTGCCAATCGACGAACTGGCGCGTCGGGTGGCCGGGGGCGATGCGACGGCAGTGGCGGCCGCGCGTCGTGCAGGGCGCTATCTGGGCATGCTGATGCAGAACATCTGCAACATGCTCGACCCGGCAGTCCTCGTGCTTGGCGGCCCCATGGTACAGCTCGGCCCGGTCTTTCTCGATGCGGCCCGCGAGTGCTTTGCAGGGCTGCAGGCGCGGTACGCCTTCCACACCACCGAAGTACGGCACTGCCGCTTCGGCATCAATGCTTGCGCTGTGGGCGCCGCAGGTGCGGTGCTGCATGAAGCCCTGATGGCCTGACGTCATCCCCCTGCGGGTCGTCTGGGCCTCGGGTGAGCGCCGATGTGCTTTCACCATTGGCAGTGCATCAAAGAAATACAACGCAGGTTGAAAAGCGATTGGGTACGCTTTTCTTCGGCGCGCTGCGTCAGCTCCATCGGCACTCCTGAGGCGAACAGTTGTGAGACGTCCCCCCGCATGGGAGAGCAGCCAGCCCATCTGTTTAATGGTTTACTTTAGCTCCCCGGCCCGTGCGCGCTCACGGCCGATGGTTGCCACGGCCCCGCAGGCAATGAATGACGCGCTATGTCGAATTCGTTAGCGACAGCACTCATGCTGCGATGAGGGGGCCCTCTGATGATTTCCATTATTCTCCTGATTGACGGGCCTGGCGTTCGGCTTTATGGTTTGTTCATCGAACAAACCAATTCGTCGATATCAACGCCAAGGCGCCAGGGGGCGCGCCAGAGGAGACGCACATGAGCTTGAACCGCAGGGTCACCCTGTTGTGGCTCGCCGTCATGGCAGCCGTGCCGAGAGTCGCAAACGCAGAGAGCCTGGTGGTAGGCGTCTCCTGGTCCAACTTCCAGGAAGAGCGCTGGAAGCGCGACGAGTCCGCGCTCAAGGCGGCCTTGCAGAAGCTTGGTGCGAAGTACATCAGCGCCGACGCGCAGGGTTCCAACGAAAAGCAGCTGTCGGACGTGGAGGGCCTGATCTCGCGCGGCGCCAACGCGCTGATCGTGCTGGCTTATGACTCCGACGCCATTCTGCCCGCTGTGCAGAGGGCTCGTCAGGAGAACATTCCGGTGGTGGCGTACGACCGCCTCATTCAGGACCCGGGGGTGCTGTATGTCACGTTCGACAACGTCGAAGTGGGCCGCATCCAGGCCCGCGAGGTGCTGAAGGTCAAGCCACAGGGGAACTACGTATTCATCAAGGGCTCGCCGACCGATCCCAACTCGGACTTCCTGCATCGCGGCCAGCTCGAGGTCCTGCAAAGCGCCATCCAGGCCGGAAAAATCAAGGTGGTGGGCGAGCAGTACACCGAAGGCTGGTCGCCGGAAGTCGCTCAGCGCAACATGGAGCAGATCCTCACGCGCAATTCCAACAAGGTCGACGCGGTGGTGGCCTCGAATGACGGTGCTGCTGGAGGCGCGGTCGCGGCCCTGAAGGCGCAGAACTTGACCGGAGTCCCGGTGTCCGGCCAGGACGCCGACATTGCAGCGCTGAACCGGATTGCCCGCGGCGAGCAGACGGTCACCGTGTTCAAGGACACCCGCGTGCTGGGCGAGGCGGCGGCCAATTTCGCGGTCGCGATGGCCAAGGGCACGAAGCCGTCGGCAATCCAGGGCGCGACCATCTGGAACGGCGGTACCAAGAAGTTGCCTATCTCAGCGGTCTTCCTGAAGCCGGTACCTATCACGGCGGATAACCTCGACCACGTCCTCACCTCGGGTTGGGCCACCAGGCAGCAGGTGTGCGCAGGCGCGAGCGGCGCGAAGGCGCCGAAAGCCTGTAGGTAGGAAACCGCTCGGCCTCGCAGCGGCGACGAGCGCTGCGAGGCCGTCTCTTCCAGAACACGCCCTCGCGATGCAAATCCTTCTCCGCAAGACGGGCTTTGACCCGCGCTTCAGTTCAATGGTCCTGGTGCTGCTCATGGTCTGGGCTGTCCTGGCGGCTCTGACCGAAGGCACCTTCCTCACGCCGCGCAACCTCTACAACCTGTCAATCCAAACATGCGTGACCGGCATCATGGCCTGCGGCATGGTGTTCCTGATCGTGGCCCGGCAGATCGACCTGTCCGTGGGTTCGCTGCTCGCCTTTACCGGCATGCTGATCGCTTACAGCCAGGTGCGGTGGTTTCATCCGGAAGCCAACTGGGGCTGGCTGCTGAGCATCGCGCTCGGCGTGGCGGCGGGCGTCGCCGTCGGGGCCTTTCAGGGGTGGTGGGTCGCCTACCGACAGGTGCCTGCCTTCGTCGTCACGTTGGCCGGCTACCTGATGTATCGCGGTGCGGCCTTCCTCGTCGCTGACGGGCAGACCATCGCGCCGCTGCATACCAACTACCAGGTCCTCGGTGGCGGCTTGTCCGGTTCGATCGGCGTGGGTTGGAGTTCGGCATTGGGCGTGCTCACCTGCATCGCCGTTGCCTGGCATCGCTGGCACGTGCGCCGCACGAGCGCCCGCTACGGCGCCGAACAGCCCCCGCTGTGGGCCGACGTGCTGCGGGTGGTGTTGCAATGCGGCGCGATTGGGGCGTTCGTCGCGGTGATGAACAGCTATGTCGGCTTCGATGCACAGCAGAACCGGGTAGGAAAAGGGATCGCGGTGCCGGTCCTCATCTTCATCGCCGTCATGTTCGTGATGAGCTTCATCGCTGAGCGCACCCGTTTCGGACGCTACCTGTTTGCACTGGGCGGCAATCCGGAAGCTGCGTTGCTCTCGGGCATACCGACGCTCCGCGTGATGCTCTACCTCTTCATGCTCATGGGTGCGCTCGCCGCACTGGCCGCGATGATCACGACGGCGCGCCTGAATTCGGGGGCGAATTCGATGGGGCAGATGGCGGAGTTGTACGTGATTGCCGCGGCGGTGATCGGCGGCACCTCGCTCGCGGGCGGCGTGGGCTCGATCGCGGGTTGCGTGGTGGGGGCGCTGCTGATCCAGAGCCTGGACAACGGCATGGTGCTCATGGATGTCTCCAGCGCGAAGCGGCAGATCTTCATCGGCCTGGTGCTCATTGCCGCCGTGTGGTTCGACGTGGTCTACAACCGACGGAGCAATCGATGATTGGCCATGAGGGTCGCCGGCCCCTGGTCGAAGTTCGCCAGGTCACGAAGCACTTCGGCGGCGTCATGGCCGTCGATAGAGTGAGTTGCGACCTCTACGCGGGAGAGGTGGTGGGCCTGCTCGGCCACAACGGGGCCGGCAAGTCGACGCTCATCAAGATGCTGTCCGGCGTGTACCCCCCGGACAGTGGCGAAATCCTCGTCAATGGCCGGCCGATGCGTTTCGGGAGTCCTCGAGAGGCGCGTGCCGCGGGCATCGAAACCATCCACCAGACCCTGGCGCTTGCCGACAACCTCGATGCCGCGGCCAACCTCTTCCTCGGCCGCGAGCTGATGACACCGTGGAGGACCCTGGACACGCCCCGGATGCAGCACGAGGCGCGACAAATCATTCAGCGGCTGAATCCCCATTTCACCGAACTGCACAAGCCGGTGCGCGCGATGTCCGGTGGGCAGCGGCAAACGGTGGCGATCGCGCGAGCGCTCTACTTCAATGCGCGGATTCTGATCATGGACGAACCGTGCGCGGCCCTCGGCCCGGCGGAGACACGCATGGTGATGGATACGATTCGTCGCCTGAAAGCCGATGGTATCGGCATCTTCCTCATCAGCCACGACATGCCGGACGTCTTCGAGGTTTGCGACCGCGTGACCGTGATGAAGAACGGCAAGGTGGTGAGCACCGAGCGTGTGGCGGACCTGACGCAAGACGACGTTCTGAGCATGATCATTCTCGGTCGCCCGCCGCAGCGGCAGCACGCCACCACGCCCCCCCAGGTGACGCCCACTTCCTCCGCGGCCTCCATTGGGCCCGCATAGGCCGACCGTGCTCGTTGACCGAGCAGAGGGCAAAGCATGTTCATCGGCATAGACCTCGGTACCTCTGAAGTGAAGGTGCTGCTGCTGGACCGTGACCAACGGATCGTGGCCACCGCTCGCGAGCCTCTCGCTGTCTCGCGACCGCATCCGCTGTGGTCGGAGCAGGCCCCCCAGGAATGGTGGGACGCGACGTGCCGCGCCCTGGATGGGCTGGCCGCTGCCCAACCGGCGGCCCTGCGCGCTGTCGAAGCCATTGGGCTGTCGGGCCAGATGCACGGCGCGGTGGTGGTTGATTCGCACGACCGGGTGCTAAGGCCGGCCATTCTGTGGAACGACGGACGCAGCGGCGCAGAATGCGAGGAGTTGATGCGCAAAGCGCCACGCCTTACCGAGCTCGCGGGCAACCTGGCCATGCCAGGGTTCACGGCGCCGAAGTTGCTGTGGCTGAGGCGCCATGAACCCGAGGCATTCGCGCAAATCACCGCCGTCTTGCTGCCAAAGGACTGGCTGCGCCTACAACTGACAGGCGAGAAGGTGAGCGAGATGTCGGACGCCGCGGGGACACTGTGGCTCGACGTTGCCCGTCGAGACTGGTCCGATGAGCTCCTCGAGGCCTGCGACCTGCACCGGCATCAGATGCCCACGCTGGTCGAGGGGAGCGAGCCGAGCGGGCGGCTCCTTCCGCAATGGTCCCGTCGTTGGGGCATCCCGCAGACAGCGGTGGTGGCGGGAGGCGCCGGAGACAACGCGGCGAGCGCGGTGGGCATTGGCGCCGTGGAGCCGGGCCAGGGCTTCTTGTCGCTCGGCACTTCAGGCGTCCTCTTCGTCTGCAATGACCGCTTCCGGCCCAACCCGCAGTCGGCCGTCCACGCATTCTGCCATGCGCTCCCGCGGCGCTGGCACCAGATGAGCGTGATGTTGTCGGCCGCCAGTTGCCTCACCTGGGCGGCGAGGCTCACCGGACACGCCGACGTGTCGGCATTCCTCGCACGCATCGATTCGCTCACCCCCGACGCGATGCACCATGCGCCGCTCTTCCTTCCGTACCTGTCCGGCGAGCGCACGCCTCACAACGACCCGAATGCCAGTGGCGTGCTGTTTGGTCTGTTGAACGAACACGCAGCGGCGTCGGTGGCGTATGCGGTGATGGAGGGCGTGAGCTTTGGCCTGCGCGATGGCCTGCTCGCCTTGCAGCAGGGTGGCACCGCGGTGGAGCGCTTGTCCTTGGTGGGCGGCGGTGCACGCAGCGAACGCTGGGCGCAACTGCTGGCAGACGTGCTCGACCTCGAGCTTGTAACCCATGAAGGCAGCGAGGCAGGTGCGGCCCTCGGTGCAGCCCGTCTGGCCTGGCTCTCTGTGGGGGGCGACGAGGCAGCGGTGTGCCGTCCTCCCCCCGTGGCGCAACGATGGCGGCCTCGCGCGCCCGAGCATCGGCAGTACCTGATGCAACGCTACGAGCGCTTCCGCGCGCTGTACCCCGCGCTCAAGCGCCTGAACCCCCGATGATTTCACCCCTCTGAAACCAGGAGACCTACTGATGAGCAGTGGCTATTTCGCCGATATCAAGCCAATCCGTTATGAGGGGCCCGAAAGCGACAACCCGCTGGCCTTCCGCTGGTACGACAAGGACCGCATCGTGCTTGGCAAGCGCATGGAAGACCATTTGCGGTTCGCCGTGTGTTACTGGCACAGCTTCGTGTGGACAGGGCTGGACCCTTTCGGGGGGGAAACCTTCTTGCGGCCCTGGTTCACCGGCGGGAACCCCATGGAGCTCGCGGTGCGCAAGGCCGAGGCCGCGTTCGACTTTCTCAGTCGGCTCGGCGTCCCGTACTACTGCTTCCATGACCGCGATGTCGCGCCAGAGGGCGCCACGCCACGTGAAAGCTTGTCCAACTTCCGTCACATGGTGGAACACCTTGCCGCACACCAGCAACGCACCGGTGTCAAGTTGCTGTGGGGCACGGCGAACCTCTTCAGCCATCGTCGCTACATGGCGGGGGCCGCCACCAATCCCGACCCGGAGGTGTTCGCCATGGCCGCCACGCAGGTCAAGGCGGCGATCGATGCAACCCTGCAACTGGGCGGCGAGAACTACGTCCTGTGGGGTGGGCGCGAGGGCTACGAAACGCTGCTCAACACGGATCTGCGGCAGGAGCTCGACCAGCTCGGGCGTTTCTTGAACCTGGTCGTGGACTACAAGCACCGTATCGGCTTCACGGGCACGATCCTTCTCGAGCCCAAGCCGCGCGAGCCAACCAAGCACCAGTACGACTTCGATGTGGCAACGGTCTACGGCTTTCTGAAGCGCTACGGACTGGAGAAGGAGGTGAAGGTCAACATCGAGGCCAACCATGCGACCTTGTCCGGCCACAGCTTCGAGCACGAGATCGCTCTGGCACAGGCGCTCGGCATCTTCGGCAGTCTGGACATGAACCGGGGCGATCCACAGCTGGGCTGGGACACCGACCAGTTCCCGAACAACCTGCCCGAAACCGCCATTGCACTCTACTCGGTGCTGCAGGGGGGCGGCTTTACGACCGGCGGGTTGAACTTCGACGCCAAGGTACGGCGCCAGTCGATCGATCCGACCGACCTGTTCCACGGCCACGTCGGAGCAATGGATCTCTGCGCCCGGGCACTCCTGGTCGCAGCGCGCATGATCGAGGATGACCGGCTCGCCAAAGCCGTTCGTGAGCGCTACGCCGGCTGGCGGACATCTTTCGGGCGAGACGCGCTCGAGGGTCGCCTCTCACTGGAAGCGCTCTCCGAGCGCGTGTTGAGCCGTAATGAAGACGTGACTCCGGTTTCCGGAAGGCAGGAGGCGCTGGAAAACCTGGTCAACCGTTACATCTGATTGCACCGATCCGACCGAACCTCATCAGTCACATAGGAGAGAGACGACATGCTGACCAAACTGCGTGCCGCTGCGGCGACAGGGCTGCTGGGCGCCGCCGCAGGCGGTTGTGCCACGGCCCAACGGGCGACGCCCGCTGACCCCCAATTCCTGAATCAGCCGCTGATTTCGAGCATCTACACCGCCGATCCCTCGGCCCACGTCTTCAACGGCCGCATCTATCTCTACCCGTCCCATGACATCGAGGCGGGCGTGCCCGAGGATGACCTCGGCAGCCATTTCGCCATGCGCGACTACCATGTCTTCTCGATGGAGCGCGTCGGGACGGAAGTCTCCGACCATGGCGTGGTGTTGCGGCTCGAGGACATCCCCTGGGCCGGCCGCCAGCTCTGGGCTCCCGATGCCGCATACAAGGACGGCAAATACTTCCTGTACTTCCCGGCCAAGGACAAACAGGACATCTTCCGCATCGGCGTAGCGGTCTCTGACCGGGCAGAGGGGCCGTTCAAGGCCGAGCCGGAGCCGATCAATGGCAGCTTCAGCATCGACCCGGCGGTGTTCACCGATACCGACGGGCAGTCCTACATGATTTTCGGCGGCATCTGGGGCGGCCAACTGCAGCGTTGGGCGACCGGAACCTACGAGCAGAACGGCTCGGTGACCGACCTGAAGCAGCCGGACAAGCCTGCGCTGATGCCCAAGATCGCGCGCATGAACGCCGACATGCTGACGTTCGCCGAGGCCCCACGTGACCTCTCCATCGTCGACGAAGCCGGCAAGCCACTGCTCGGCGGTGATTCCGACCGGCGCTTTTTCGAGGGCTCCTGGATGCACAAGTACCAGGGCCGCTACTACCTGAGCTACTCCACGGGCGACACCCACCGGCTGGTGTATGCGGTCGCCGACAACCCGTACGGACCCTTCACCTATCAGGGGGTGCTCCTGGAGCCGGTGCAGGGCTGGACCAACCACCACTCGATTGTCGAGCACGATGGCAAGTGGTGGCTGTTCTACCACGACACCCAGCTCTCGGGTAAGACGCACCTGCGGAACGTCAAGGTGACTGAGCTGAACTACAATCCTGACGGTTCGATTCGAACGATCAAGCCGATGCGCTGACGGCGCAGGAACGGGGAGCCGCCTGGCTCCCCGTTCTGCTTTCAGAATCAATAGCTCAGAGGCGCGATGCGAGCTGGCGGGTCGAGGTTCACGGACCTCCCTCAGGTTTCGCGCGCGACGCGCTAGCAATTCCCCCACACTCGCAGCGACGGTATGGCCGGCTTCGACTCCGCCCTCACTTGGGGGAGCGACACAATACCGGTAACTTCATGAACTCGAAGAAATCATGGAATCTGCGTTGACAGCACAGCAATCCGAGACTATAAAGCCAAACCAGAAGAGCTGGCACTCCCGCGTCCGAGAGCTTTGTACAATCCGTTGGCGTGCACCCCACAAGTGGCTTCTTCTGAAATCGGCCAGGGTATGCCGTGCGCTGTAATGAGGAAGTCAGTCTGCTCGGGGAGGTAGGTTTTAGCATCCAGCTTGCTATTGGTTGCTGTCGTATCATCTGTCATTTGCCTGCGCCACCAGTGAGGCGTTGAGAGACGATCCGACCGCAATGAATGGCGGTCGTGAGTAACATGAGCACAAGGAAGTGGAACATGATGAATTGGCTCGCATCTGTTCGACTGGCTGCCACGCTACTCACTTGCGGAGTAGCCATTGGTTCAACTCCCGTTCTCGCGGCATCGCTCACCGAGGTTACAAACTTTGGTGAAAATCCCACCAACCTGAGAATGCATGTCTACGCGCCGGACATACTGGCCTCGCCGCCGCCCATCCTGGTGGCTGTCCATTATTGTACCGGGTCAGGTCCTGCGTTCTTCTCCGGAACCGAATTCCGTACGCTGGCCGACCGCTATGGATTCATCGTCATCTACCCATCGGCAACGCGGAGCGGTAACTGCTTCGATGTTTCCTCTCCGCAAGCACTACGGCGCGGTGGAGGGAGCGATCCGGTTGGCATCATGTCCATGGTCACCTATGTGATTGACACCTATGGTGCGGACGAAAACCGGGTGTACGTCGCTGGCGCATCCTCCGGCGCGATGATGACGAACGTGCTTCTTGGGAATTATCCGGACGTATTCAAAGCCGGAGCGGCGTTCATGGGAGTTCCCTTCGGTTGCTTCGCTACCACCGATGGCTCGTCGTGGAACAGTACCTGCGCCAACGGCAACCTGATCAAAACCGCGCAGGAGTGGGGCGCTCTCGTGCGCGCAGCCTATCCCGGCTACATCGGAGAGCGTCCCAGGATGCAGCTGTGGCACGGCACGGACGATACGACGCTGCGCTACCCGAATTTCGGCGAGGAAATAAAGCAGTGGACGAACGTTCTGGGGCTGAGCCAGACGCCGACCTTCACGGACCGCCCGCAGGCGAACTGGACACGCACTCGCTACGGCGGCTCTGGTGTTGATGCCCCGGTCGAGGCCATCAGCCTCGAAGGTGTCGGGCACACTCTGCCCTTGAGCGGTATGGCCGCCATGGTCATCCAGTTTTTCGGGCTGGATGGCGCAGCAGCTCCTGATGACCAGCCACCCAGCACACCGGCGAATCTCACGGCCCCCGCCTGGACCAGCAATTCGGTTTCTCTCAACTGGAGTCCGTCGACCGACAACGTAGGGGTGAGCGGCTACGACATTCTGCGAGCCCCTGGTGCAGCCGGCGGTAGCTTCGTGCAGGTCGCAACGTCCCCGACGACGTCATTTGTGAACAGCGGCTTGAGTCCGAACACAACCTACCGCTACCAGGTCCGTGCCCGAGATGCTGCGGGTAATGTATCTCTTGTTTCGAACACGGTGACCGCGACCACTCTCGGCGGTGGAACAGGCGATGGAGTCTGCGCGGCAACGGCAGTGGTCCAGAACCAATGGCAGGATGGCTACGTCATCCAACCGGTTACCGTAACGAATCGCGGCACCGCGGCCATCAACGGCTGGACTGTCAATTTCAGTCTTCCCTCCGGCCATACGATTGCCAGCTCCTGGAACGCGACGATCACGACGAGCGGTCAAACCGCTACGGCTCGAAACGGCAGCTATAACGGAACACTGGCGCCGGGCGGCAGCACGACCTTCGGGGTCCAGGTCCGTCGTCCGTCGGGTGACACGCAGGTCGCTTCGGCGTACACGTGTACGTCGCCGTGAGTCGCCCGTGTCGCGAGTGCCTGAAAGAGCATGTTGGATTCAGTGTCTTCTAACAGCACAACCCAGGAGCATATCCATGAATGATCACCACATATGGAGGCGATTCGTCTCCTTTGTAGCCTCACTCGTCGCGCTGCTGCTCTCGACCCAGGCCTGGGCGCAGCTCGCAGAGGGTCAGCCCAAGTTCCTCGGCAACGTCATCAGTCAAAGTGTGCCGTCGAACTTCGCGCAGTACTGGAATCAAGTCACCCCGGAAAATGCAGGTAAGTGGGGCTCCGTTGAAGGTACCCGGAATCAGATGAACTGGGCGCAGCTCGATGCGGCCTACAACTTTGCTCAACAAAATGGATTCAAGTTCAAGGGACACACGCTCGTCTGGGGCTCACAATACCCCTCGTGGATAACTTCGCTGTCCGCCGCCGAGCAACGGGCTGAGATCGAGCAATGGATTCAGCTGTACGCGCAGCGTTATCCAAACACCTGGGCCATAGACGTCGTCAACGAGCCGATCAAGACACCGCTTCCGTTCAAGGCGGCGTTGGGCGGCGACGGCGTGACTGGGTGGGATTGGGTCATCACTTCGTTTCAGTTGGCGCGGAAGTACCTGCCGAACACCAAGCTGCTCATCAATGAGTACGGCACCGAGAATGATCCGCCGGTCCGTGCGCAGTACATCAATATCATCAACCTGCTGAAGGCTCGCGGTCTGATCGACGGCATCGGTGTCCAGGCCCACTATTTCAATCTGGACTACATGAGCGCGAATCAGATGACCGCCACGCTGAACGACTATGCCTCAACCGGCCTGGATGTCTATATCTCCGAGCTCGACATCACTGGCGGTGGGACAGAGGCCGGGCAGGCGGCGAAATACCAAGAGCTGTTCCCGGTGATGTGGAATCACAGCAGTGTCAAAGGCATCACTCTCTGGGGTTACATCGTCGGACAGGTCTGGCGCGACGGTACCGGACTCATCAACAGCAATGGCTCCAAGCGTCAGGCGATGGTCTGGCTGGAGAACTTCTTCAAGACGCGCCCGAGTTTTTCCATCTCTGCAGCGCCAGGCAGCGCTTCAGTCAACCGCGGCGCGACCGCCACTGCGTCTATCGCGGTCACGCGCACGGGTGGATTCACGGGCAGCGTGTCGTTCGCGGTCAGCGGCCTGCCTACAGGCGTTACGGCCACGTTCACTCCGCCGTCTACGACCGGCGACAGCGCCACGTTGACCTTCAGTGCAGCGAGCACGGCGACTTTGGGAACGAGCAACGTGACGGTAACTGCCACCTCTGGCACGTTGTCGAGCACGGCGACGCTCGCGCTCACCGTTGGCGCGGGAACGCAGCCGGACTTCTCGATCTCCGCACAACCCTCGAGTCTCACGATCAAACCCGGCGCAAGTGGATCCGCAGCCCTCGAGATCGCACGCTTCGGTGGATTCACTGGCAGCGTGTCGCTTAGTGCGAGTGGATTGCCGAGCGGAGTGACGGCCACGTTCAGTCCAGCCTCGACCACCGGGAACAGCAGCTCGTTGACACTCACCGCCTCGAGCTCGGCGACCGTGGGGAGCGCAACGGTCACGATCACCGCGTCCTCCGGTACGTTGTCTCGAACTGCGACGTTGAGGTTGATCGTCAATACGGACGATGGCTCTGGGAATGTCACCATCACTCCTGTCGTGGCGAGTTCAAATGCCTGGTACAACGAACAGCATATTCGTATCAGCCACACGGTCCCGCTGACCGCACTGACAGTCACGGTGGTGATTCAGCGTACGACAGGTTTGAGTGTCGCAGGGCAGCACAACTCGGTTGGCGGCCAGATCAACCAGACCATTACAAGCTCGGCTTCGGCGTTCACGTATCAGTTCACGTTGGCGCCTGGGCAGACGCTGAATCCCGGAGTCGATCGCTTGTTCGCGGCCCAGACTCGCGGTTCGGGTACGGAGCATCCGACCAGCGGTGATACGTACACGATCACGTATACAGCGGGCGGACAGACATTCACCCGGAGCGGCACGTTCTGACGTAGTTCCTGATGGTGGCTTTTCTCAATTGACGTTATAGGGAGACAAAAATGACGCTCACTCGGTTGAAGAGGTTTGCGCTGTCATACGCTCTGTTTGTTGTATTCGCCCTGGCTTCTGCTGGAAGCGCGCAGGCGCAGACCGTGTGCAACAATCAAACGGGCACCCACAACGGGTACTTCTATACGATGTGGAAGGACTCCGGGTCGGGCTGCCTGAACCTGGGCAGTGGGGGCAACTACAGTATCACCTGGAGCCTTGGCTCGAGCGGCAACATGGTGGTTGGGAAGGGCTGGGCCACGGGCTCGACCAACCGGGTGATCGGCTACAACGCCGGAATCTTCAACCCCGGCTCGAACGGCTATCTGACGCTCTATGGCTGGTCGACGAACCCGCTGATCGAGTACTACGTCGTCGATAACTGGGGCAGCTTCACTCCGCCCGGCAGCGGCGCCGCGATCCTAGGCACCATCACCACCGATGGCGGCACCTACAACATCTACCGGACCCTGCGGGTCAACGCCCCCTCTATCGAGGGCACCCGAACCTTCTACCAGTACTGGAGCGTGCGGACCTCCAAGCGCCCCACCGGCACCAACAACACCATCACCTTCGCCAATCACGTCAACGCCTGGCGGCACCTGGGCATGAACCTCGGTACCATGAACTATCAGGTCCTGGCGACCGAGGGCTTCGGCAGCAACGGCAGCGCCAACGTCACTGTCTGGCAGCAGTAGAGCCGTGACGTATAGGAAGGACAGACGGATGTGACGCGCGGAGGTCCTGGAGCTGGGCGCGTGGCAGGGCGGCGTGTGCCGCCCTGCTTCTCTTGGCCCTGGCGCTTGCTCTCAGGCCTTCATCAGCCCGTTCACCTGCGGATAGGGCATCGACTCGGCCGTGACCGGGGCCGACAGCCCATCCTTCAGGAAACCGCCCGCCAGCCGCGCCGCATGGGCGTACATGGCCTCGGAGATTGCGCTGCCCGCCGTGATGCGCCGCACGCCCAGCTTCTCCAACTCGGCGGCGGGGGCGAGGGTGGGGCGGGCCATGATGTTCACCGGCAGGCTGGTGCCCTTCACCATGGCGGCGATATCCCCCAGGTCGGTCATGCCCGCGGGAAAGATGCCGTCGGCGCCCGCCTCCTGATAGAGCCCGGCGCGGCGGATGCATTCGGCGGCGCGCTGGCCCTCGGGGACAAGCCCGCGCAGATAGACGTCGGTGCGGGCATTGATGAAGATGTCGAGGCCTTCGCGCTTCAGGGCGGCGCGGATGGCTTTGATGCGGGCGACGAGGTTTTCGGGCGGCAGGTCGGCATCCTCGATGTTGAGGCCCGCGACGCCCAGGCGCGCGACGGAGGTCACGGCGGCGGCCACTTCCTCCGGCGTGTTGCCGAAGCCGCGCTCCATGTCGAGGGTCAGGGGCACATCGATGGCGCGGGTGATGGCGCTGGCGGTCTGCAGCAGGCGCTCGAGCGGCAGGGCGTGGCCGTCCTTGTAGCCCCAGGCCCAGGCGACCCCGGCGCTGGTGGTGGCGACGGCCTTGCCGCCCAGGCTCTCGATGAGGCGCGCGCTCCCGGCGTCCCAGGCGTTGGCCAGGATCAGGATGCCGGACTGATGCAGGCGGCGGAAGTCGGCGGTCTTGGTCATTGTTTCCTCCCCAGGTGTTCGAAGGGCCGCTTCTATCGCACGGGCTGCGGCGCGGTGCTGGCGCTTTTTGGACCTGAGCGGCCCCTCAGGCCGGGGGCGCGGCGGGGGGAAAGAGCCGGGCCATCCACGCGCGCCACGACGCCTCCGCGTGCACCTTGGCCGCGGGCGCCTGCTCCCCGAAGAGGAAGTAGCGGACGGTCACGAAGACCTGACCGCCCATCTCGAGCGGGAAGAGGTGGGCCAGGCCAGGGGCCGGCGTGTCGAGCCGGAGGAGCAGCTCGGGCCATTCGGACGGGCCGGAGGACTCCACGACGCCACCCAGGGCGGGCATGCCCTCGGGAGCGTGCACCCGGGTGCCGGCGGTGGCGCCTGTGAGGCCGAGCGGACGGGTGAGGGCCTCCCACGCCGCGGCCTTGGGCCCGGAGGTGATGCCCATGAGCTGGAACGACGCGGCGCGCTGGCCCGGGAAGTGGGCGAGGTAGGCGCGCAGGAGCCGGAAGAAGGAGCGCCAGCCGTGCGCGTGGCCCTCGAACTGGCCATCCCAGTCATCCGTGCTCGCGAACCAGCGGTGCACCACGCGCACGACACAGGTGTCCCCCGAGCGCGTCTCCACGGTCCACTCGGTGGCCACCGGGCCGGGACCTTCCTGGGCTTCGGCGACGAAGCGGTGGGGCGGCTCCCACGTGGTGATCTTCGCCACCGCGTCCATGCTGTTGTCCTCGGCGAAGTGGGAGACGGTCGCGCCGCCCGCGCGCTCCTCGAGTTCGGTGGGCACGAACCAGGCGGAGATGCCAGGGCCCGTGGCGATGGCCCGCCAGACGGCCTCGGGGGTGCCGGGGACCTCGACCTCGGCCTGGACGGAGCGGTGTCCGGATGCTTCCTTCTTCACGGTCATGGGGTTTCCTTCGTGGGGGACGGGGTGGGGAGCGGGTGGGCGGCGAGCACCACGCGGTGGGAACGGCCCCCGGGCGCCGAGGCGTCGTGGTAGCGCGCGACCAGCGCCGTGAGGGTCTGGGTGAGCTCGTGGGTGAAGGCGGCGCGCTCGGCGGGCGAGCGGAAGCGGATCTCCGTGTCGATGGCCAGGGTGGCCAGGGCCTTGTTCGCCTCGCGGGCCCCGTGCCAGAGCGAGCCGACCTCGCGCACGAGGCGGGCCCCCAGCGCGATGAGGTAGCTCGCGGACAGGCGGTCCGCGGTGCGCTCTGGATCCGCGGCGACCGGCCCGAGCGCGCCCGGGGAGACGACGTAGGTGGACGCGGTCGCCACGAGCAGGCGCTCCGTCAGCCCGCCCCACTGCCGCTCCTCGGCGAGGCGCACCAGCTTGTGCGCCTCGAGCGCCCGCAGGTGGTAGTTCACCTTCTGCCGGGCCATCCCCATGCGCGCTGCGAGCGTCGCGGCGGAGGCGGGGGTGGCCAGGTGCGCCAGCAACTGGCTCTTCACGGAATCGAGCGCCACCGCCGCGGCCGCTGGATCCTCGATGACTTCCACGTCGAGCATGGGCCTATGAAGCCTTTGACAACTTTTTTTGTCAATACCTTTGCGGTGCCAAATGAATGGTCGGGCGAGCCCATGCCGGCTGGGTCACCTGCCAGCAGACAGAACGGCGCGGCGCTGGCGCGCGGCCCGGGACTCGTAGAGCCGGTGGAGGAGATCGTAAAGGACGAGCTCCTGGGCCCGAGCGGCCGTGCGCAGCATCCGGTTGACGTGCATGTGCACGTAGCTGTCGGCGAGTTGCTCCACGGGCTGGGTCAGGCTTCCCGCCGACTCCCGGGCCCGCAGCTCGCGGACCCACGGGGCAGACCGCTCCGAGCGTCTTCGCAGCACCTCCCGTGCCGCTGCGAGCGGGCCCTCTACCTCCGGAGTGGGAGCGAGCAGGGCCTCCAGTTCCTGACGATGCTTGCGGAACTTCTCGCCGAGTTGCCGCTCGAACGTGACGTCCACGCGGAACTCCTGGCCATAGCCCTCGCGCATCCGGCCCATCATCCGGCGCCTGGCCTCCAGGTCCATCCCGAGGTCCCCGAGGAGCATGTCGATACCGAGCAGGGTGATGCGCCAGCGTGCGTCCGCGCCCGTGTCGCCGGAGAGCTGTTCCAACAGCTCCATCACGGCCTCGCTGTCCACGTGGAAGAGGCGCTCGGCGAGGGGGATGCCCTCGGTTCCCCCGTAGCGCTCCACCTCGCGCTCGTACGTATCGAGCTGCACGCGCCACACGAGCCCCTCCCGTTGCAGGGGCGCCAGTACCTCATGGAGGCTGCCGAGCACCTCCGCGCGCAGCCGGGCGGGCGGCCCATGGCAGCGCAGGCGCAGATGCCAATCCGGGTCCCCGTAGCGAATGAAGAACCAGTGGTCCACCGCGCCCGAGGCCAGCGCCTCCTTCACCAGCGGCGCCACCGCCTCGCGAACGACACGATCGGCGGTGGCTGTCCCCGTGTAGAGCTTCGCGTAGAGCCACTCGGAGCCGGGGGCGAACGAGCGGGGCAGGGACGCGGATCGCGGGAGGGACGCGGGGGGAGAGGGGAGCTCCGTGCGCACGAAGGGCACCACCAACTCGTGGACGAAGCGGCCCTCGGGGCCGTGCGCGCAGAGGGACTCGGAGAGCAGCTCGACGAGCTCCGCGTGCTCGCGTCCCTTCACCAGGTGGACGAAGGTCTCGATGCTCAACACGTTGTCGAGGTCCACCGGGAGCACGTTGTCCCAGTCCATCAACCCCACGAAGCGGGGCAACCGCAGCTCGTCACGCAGCCGCTGCACCGCCTGGAAACGCGCGCCGCCGTGCACCTCGCCGAGTGCATGGAGCTCCGCCGCCAGCAGCCTCCAACGTGCGCGCTGGAGGATGAGCCGTCCGGAGACGACCCGGGGCAGGAAGGGGCTGGTCTCCAAGGCGCCCCAGCTCCACCTCATGCTCGCCGCCGTGCCCTGCTGCTGGAGGGTGGCGAGGAAGCGGTAGAGCCGCAGGTGGGCGTGGGCGAAGTTGTGGGCGTTCGTCAGCCGCGGCAGCACCTCCCGCTTCAGGCTCGCGGAGCGCAGGACGATGCGGCGCCCCTGGACGGAGACGCGCAGGTCGGTGATGGGAAGTTGCCGCTCCGGCTCCGCGCCCGAACGTCCGAGGAAGACGAGCTCGTGCTCGCGCAGGACGGGCCGGCTCAGGATGTTGCCCACCCGCCCCTCTGGCAGGTGGACCAACTCCGCGTGAATGGCCTCCGGGCGGAGCGCCTCCTCGGCGCGCAGGTGGGCCTCCACGTGCCGGTGGAGCTCTGGATCCGCGTGACAGAAGCGGCCCAGCAGTGTCGCTCCGGACGGCCCCACCACCGACTCGATGAGCACCTGGAACTTCTCGGCGCCAATGGCCTCCTCCGAGGGGGCCACCAGGGTCGCCATGACCGAGAAGGCATCCGGCAGGGGCGGGGCCTCCCGCCATTCCAGGACCTCCAGGTCGTGCTCGTCCAGCACCAGTTCGTGCGCACCCGTGCGCAACGTCTCCGCCAGCCGGCACAGCAGGTGTTGCTGCCGGGCTCCCCAGTCGACGCGCTCCTCCGAGGCCAGGGCGGGGAACGCAAGCCCCTCCAGCAGGGGCGAGGCCTCCGCGGTGGGCGGGTCCACCATGTCGAAGCCGATTCCCGCCTCCTCGTCGAGCACCTCAACGAGGGGAACTTCGCGATCGCCGTACCGCTCCTGGAAGGCCTCCCGGAATTTGCGCAGGGGGAGTGGCTCCAGGGCCGGGTGGAGGCGGTGCAGCAGCCGGACGGCGCGGTGGAGCTCCTCCAGGGGCTGTGGGCCCAGCGTCAGCTCCGCGGCGGGCTTGACCATGTCCACCTGGAACATGCGGGACAGCTCCACGGGCGCCGGTAGCGCCTCCAGCCCCCTGGCGAGACCTCGGTAGCGCTCGGGGTCCACTCCAGGCGGCAGCTGGTTCAACTCCTCGAGCGCCTGCCGTACCTGCTCCAGCCGCTGGTGGCTCTCCGCCACCGCTGTGAGAGGACGCAGCCGCGCGAGCAGGTCGTGGATGGGCTCGGGGCCCGTCACCGAGGGTGACAGCTCCGGGACGAGGAGCTGTCTGTCGATCAGCTCCCCGACAAAGGCCTCGGCCTCCTCGAGCGGCACGTCGGGATCCGCCTCCACGAGCGCCTGGGCCAGCGCGCACAGGCTCGCCCCGGAGCGGGCCCGTGTCAGCGTGGCCTCCAGGTAGTCCGTGGGCTCCACTGCCATGAGGTGGTACGTGCGGGTCTGGCCAAGGAGGCGGGACTCGGCATACCGGAGCCGTCTTCCCGCCCGGTAGAGGCTGGAGTTGGGGCGGTAGAGGATCTCCTTGCGGAACTCGGGGAGGGTGGCCAGCCGCTCCGCCAGCGTGCAGATGTAATCCATGTCCAGCCGAGCGTGCCGCTGGTACCTCTGGCGCTCCGGCAACGCGAGCCACGTGGCCGCACCCATGTGGCCCACGGAACAGCCCGCGAACATGCCGAACGGGGTGGCGCGCCCCGCCATGCGGGACCAGTAGCGCACGAGGGCGCGCTCGACCTTCTGTCCACGCGCGCTCTCGGGGGCCTCCCTCCAGCAGCCGAGACTCTCATCGAGCGATGGCGAGGCGAGGAAGAGGGCCTCGCGGATCTCGGGACGGGTGAGCGCAGCCTGGAGCCGCTCGCGGAGCAGGGCCCGGTCCGAGGCCAGCGCCGCTTCCAGCCGGGCCGGGTTTCCTTCCGCGGCGGCGCGGGCCGTGAGCCCTTCGCTCCAGGCGAGCAGCTCGTCGAAAGGCAGCAGGGACGTGCGGAGGGCGAAGAAACCCGAATGGATGAAGCCAGAGGGCGCGTGCGCAGTCATGGTGCGATGGAGGCAGAGGGCGGAAGGGACATGACCTCCGCCAGCCGGGCGCACGGGATGACGCGCGCCCGGCCCGAAGCCGGGTTACAGCGGACGGCGATGTCTGTGATTACCAGGTCGGCGGGCGGGTAAAGGATGCGGCGGCTTTCTCTCCGGCCTGGGCGGGCGGCTGCTGCGAGGTCAGGATCCGGAGGGTCTCCACCTTCAGGACCAGCTTCTTCTGCGTGTTCATCTGCGGGTTCATCTGCGTTCCTCCTGAGTGATGCGAAGTGTACTGAGAGGGATGCGGCCACCATGGTTTGGAAAAATTCCAGCCTGAATGGGAATCGCTGGAATCCATGGTAGGAGCAGAGATGCCACGAAAGGTCCGGCCGCCGCCTCCCTCAAGAGAGGGATTCACAACCCGTATCTCCAACCCGCAGGAGCACTCGCTCCTCAACTACGGCTTCGAGCCATGGGGGGCGCGGTAGGGAACCAGTCCTGTTGGCTCTGTGGTGGCGTAAGCCTTAATGCTGACCGCTGCCTGGGGCGCCACGCTCGCCTCCTCCTCACCTGCTTGGGGAAGCACGGGACGGGGGGCGTCGCTTGGGCTATGTCACTGAAAGATGCTCATTCGGACTGCTGACGACCAGGACTGGCCCCGCATCCACCCCTTCTTCTCCGCCATCGTCGCGGCGGGGGAGACGTATGCCTATCCAGAAGGGCTCTCCCTGGAGGCCGCTCGTCCCTGGTGGATGGAGCCCCCGCCAGGCCAGACGGTGGTGGCCGTGGAGGGCGACACGCTCCTGGGCTCCGCGAAGATGGGGCCGAACCGTCCGGGCCGGGGCTCGCACGTGGCCACGGGGAGCTTCATGGTCGACCCGGCCTACCAGGGGCGCGGAGTGGGCCGGAAGCTGGGCGAGTACGTCATCACCTGGGCGCGCGAGGCGGGCTACCACGGTATCCAGTTCAACGCGGTGGTGGAGACGAACACGGCGGCGGTGCGGCTGTGGCAGTCGCTCGGCTTCCGCATCATTGGCACCGTGCCCGGGGCCTTCAACCACCCGAGGCACGGTCTGGTCGGGATGCACGTGATGTTCCATCGCCTCTGAGCCCGAGAGGCGATGGGTCACCCGTGGAGCTGCGGCCGAAGTGCGCATCCTGTCGCAGGCCGAGGCCGCGCTGCTCCTGCGCGGCGATGAGGTGGTGCCGGGGAAGCGGGCGGCGAAGGCCGGAGAAGGAGGGCCGAGCACCGGCCGGTCTGATGGGCGTGCGGCACTCATCGGCTGGGGGCTATGTTCAGGTACGCCAGCACCCGGCGCCTGCCTCCACAGCGGGCGCAGGCGAACACGTCCAGCGTTTTCCGTCCTGCGTAGCTGTTCGGCTCAACCCAAGCGGGGCGTGCGCTGCTTCCTCGGCTCCTCCACCGTCGCGGCAAAGGCCGGGCTCTCCTCCTCCAGCCCCGGCTCCGCCCCCGCTTGAGCGTCAACCTCCCGGGCATGCTCAACCGCATCCGCTTCCAACTGGTGCTCGACGTCCTGCCTCCCTCGGAGGAGCCCGGCGCGGACGTGTAAGGAGGAGCTGCGGGTGCTGGAGTCCCTGTGGCTGGAGCGGCTCAAGCCTTATGGCGAGGCCGGTTACAACACCCCGCCGGCGTGAAGCCGGAGCCTTGAGGCGCGTCGTTCGCGGTCCCATGGACGCAGTGTGTGGCCGGGGGGACTCAGGGAAGGCCGTGCCTCCGCGGCATCGCGATTGCTTTGACCCCGCGCATGCGACTCCTCCTCCTGTCCGGCCTTCTGCTCTCCCTGCCCGCGCTCGCCGAGGACGCGGGTACTCCCGCTCCCAGCTCCTCCATCGTCATTCCCTGGGGTTTGGAAGAGGAGCAACGTCTGCCCTTGCGGTGTGGCGCCTCGTCCGGCGCGGAGGTGCGGGTGGCCGCCAGCTACGCCTGGAGCGGCTCCTGTGACGTGAACCAGGTGAGCCAGGGCGTGGAGGTGCGTGGCCCCGAAGGCCAGGTGTGGCTGAGCTTCGATTATTCGAGCGAGGACTATCAGCCCCCCGTGCACCCGGGCCTGGAGTTGGAGTGCCGGGAGCGGACCCTCCGGCTGCGGGTCGGCCGTGCGCCCGCGCTCGAGTTGCTGCCGAGGCCCGAGGGGGGTGTGTCCGTGGGTCCTTCGCTGGAGCGCGAGCTGACGCGGCGGCTGTCGGCTCCGGCACGTGGGCAGGTGGGGGAGGCATCGATCATGGAATATCTGGTGGAGTTGGTGCCGCCCTCGGACGCGTCCGCCTCCCGGCTTCACGCCCTGGCTCACGTCCATGCGGTGCGCGAGCAGGTGGCGGCGGGGAATTGGCGGCGCGTGGAGGAATTGCGGAGGGACTCCCTGGCGGCCTGGCCCGACGTGGCCGCCGCGGTCCGGGAGGTGGCGCACACGGTGGAGGAGGGCCGCAGGAAGAGCCAACCCCTGCGCGCACAGGCGCCCCGCCGCATCGGCAAGGTGCTGGATGTTCCCAGGTTGGCCCCGCACGGCCCTCCGGGGCTCTTCTGGCGCGGACGCGAGCTGTGCATGAGCCAGCAGGATGCCGCGGGCCAGCTGCGCTGCTACGACACCACGAGCCACCGCTGGGGCGAACTCGAGCCCGTACCGCAATCGCTGTCCGAACGCTTCCTGAGTTTCGAACCCGGAAGCTGTGGTGGCTTCACCTGTCTCGGGGAGGTGTGCGCCGGAGGAACGGCCAGCACGGTCTCCTTCCTGGGGCGCGTCGTCGACGGGCAACTCGTGTATTTCAGTGATGGCCATGGCCATTGGCGCGCCGGTGAGCGCGCGCTCTCCCCGAAGGAGGTGAGCGCCGAGTTCGCTCGTGGGGTCGGCGGCCCGGTGCTGGGCGGTGGCCGCTATCTCACCACGAAGGGGGACTTCTTCATCCCCACGAACCCCAAGGACGCGCGGAGCTGGCACCTCTTCTCCGCGCCTCCCCCGGAGCCCGAGGGAGGGACCTGGGAGGCCGTGCTCGTCTCGCCGGATCAGCGCCAGGTGGCCGCCCTCTCCCGCGGGGGCACCTCGAAGCCGGAGTACGTCCTCTGGGTGGCGTCCATCGCCCCGGGCAAGGCGCCCTGAAGGGGGCTACCCGTACGACTTCATGCAGCGCGTCCAGGGCCGCTGGTAGCCGTTACCAGGTCTTGGTGCGGGTACTGGTCCAGAGGCGGCGGCTTCCTCTCCGGCCTGGGCGGGCGGCTGCTACGGGGTCAGGATCCGGAGGGTCTCCACCTTCACTCAAGAGAGGGATTCGAGGCCCTGGCCACGCGTGGGGCCCAGGGCGAGGGGAGCGTGGCCGCGGCGACGAGGGGCCGAAGCAAAGTATTTGGGTAGGGATGTCTGTTGTTGAAAGTGAAGAGATGGGCAAGGACGGCATGATGTGCCAGAGCCGGCGAGAGCCTCACGGGCCCGCCGGCTCTTCGTGTTTCCAGGGACCGCGCCCAACACAAGGTCGTGCAAGTCAGGAAATATGCCACACCGCCCGCAGTGCCATGCGCCGCGCCGGTGGGCCTCGACCTCCGCACTTTTTTTCGCGCCGCGTGGGACGCGTGCCGGGCTTTCTCGTCCTTTAAGAGAACCCACGCTGGCGCTGAATTCCGGCGTTCACCTGCGGAGATGATCGTGACGAAGAAACTGACGCGTTCCTGGGTCGTTCCATTCGCTCTCCTCGGCCTGGCTGGATGCGCCAAGCCCGGGGCCAACGAGGCGCCTCCTCCCGCTGCCGAGGACACTCACGCGACGGCGTGGGTGCCCGGGACGCCGGTGCCCGCCCAGGCGCACCCCGAGGGGACGGCGCACACGATGGAGATGGATTGGATCCGCCGCGACGGTTCGGTCGATGACCTGACCGACCACTCGGCGCTGATCATCAACGGCCGGGTGGAGTCCACGCGCTACGACGTCGTCCGCGCCTGGGCGCAGTCCAAGGTGGAGGGGCAGCCCACCGGACCGGAGAGCGGCATCTACTCCGACCTTCCGGTGACCATCGCGACCGTGCGGATCGGCGACATCGCGCGCTCCTCGCAGGAGCTCAAGACCGCCTCGGGCGGCACGGTGGCGCAGGGCACCACCGTGGAGATCATGTTCCCCGGCGGTCTGCTCGCCGACGGCTGCACGATCGCCCCGGAGGACAGCGCGCTGCCGACGGTGGGCGAGCAGGCGATCTTCTTCCTCTCGCCGCAGGGGGGCTCGGCGCCCCTGGCCATGCGCTCCACGACGGGCGTCTACTCCGTGACCGGCGGTCCGCTGGGCCGCATCCCGGTGCAGGACGGCCTCATCCAGGACGCGGGCTCGCTGCGTCAGGCCGCCTCCGTCGACAGCTACGCTGGCAAGCCTGTCAGCGCGCTGCTCGAGCGGATCGCCTCCCGCGCGAAGTCCGTCCAGTACGTGGGCCCCGACGCGCCCAATCTCTCCATGATGGAGGCGCGCCCCACCGGGCCGAGCGCCCAGAGCTGGTGCGGGATTCCGCGCTTTGCCCACAAGTGGTGCCGCAATCCCACGAACATCACCTTCACGGACTACTCCAGCTCGAAGTGGCCGGTCGGCGACGGCATGAACGAGTGGATGTACAACAACTACAACAACAGCCTGTATCTCTACTGGCGAGCCAGCGGCACGTCTGACGTCATGGTGTACGAGAACAACTACGGCGCCACTGGCTGGTACGGGTACGCGACCTACAACGCCGCCAGCGCTAGCTGCATGGCGAACGCCACCATCAAGTTGAACACTTACTACTACTCGGGTTGGCACTATGGGAAGACGGTCTCGACCCACGAAATCGGGCACGTCCTCGGCCTCAACCACCACAAGGACTGCAACTCGATCATGTATTACAACCCCACCGTGTGTGCGGCCAACATCACGACCTGCGACATGCAGGCGGTGTCGGAGATCTATCCGTACTGAGCGCGGTCCGATGACAAGCTGAACCCAGCGCGCCTCCCGGCCCCTCGCCGCGGGGGCGCGTGTACGTTTGAGGGACTCCCAACAAGGAAAGACGCTCGTCCTATTGAAATGACGTCCAGGTACGGCCCTCTGCGCGCTTGGATCGCTCAGCGCGGGGGCCGACTCATTCCCCGCCGTCTGGCAGTCCCCAGAACGAGCCGCGCAGCCCGACCGAGGCGAAGTACTCCGCCGCCTTCGTGGGCTCGCGACGGAGGTATGGACTGTCGAGCCGACCTTCGTACCAGTGCACCGATTTCCGAGCGTGTGATTGCCTTACCGGTCACCGCGAAGTCACCTGCTGGCGCCGGACCAACTCCGACGTCGCGGGGGTGGCGGGGTCAGTGAAGGAACTCAACGACGATGACGTCGTCCTTGGAGAGGGAGGCCGTCGTCTCGGCGGTGACGGTGCGGCCCGGGATGTTGATCGCCCCGGGGATGGTGAAGTGGTCCCATCGAAAGAGCCATACCCGTCCGGCAGCAGGTACCATTTGTAAGGCTCGGGGCTTCAACGGTGCGCCAGCGGCGACCTTCTCCTCGCTGGCGCTTCACCCCCCGAGGGGATGAGATGTCTCGTTGCCTGGGTTCATCGCATTGAACGCATGCCAGGGGGACTGGCCGCATGGAGCCGCCGATCGTCATTGAAGGTGCGTTGATTCCCAGTGCGGAGCTTCGAGCACTGCTCCTGGCTGAACTGCCAGGAGACGACGTCAAGCTGGAGTTGCTCCCCAAGCGACCGACCCGGGACATCCTTCTGGATCCCACCGTCCTCACCGCCATTATCAGCGGAACGAGCGCGGCCATATCGGCGCTCGTGACGGGGCTGATGCACGTCCTGGGACGGCGCCAGGAGCGTGGGAAGATCGTCATTCGGCTCGATGACGGAAGCACCCTCGAAATTCCCTCCGGGACTTCGCCCGAGGAGATTTCGAAATACATCGAAGCGGCCAAGGGACTGCGACGCGTCGAGGAGTTGCGGCTGATCACATCTCCGCGCTGACCTCTCCATCCCAAGAGGGTTCTCTTACAACCTGGGGGATGTGATGGAGGAACCTCCTACCTCGGGGTGTGTCTTCTTCTCGCGGCATTGGGCCCTGGAGGACGCGCCTGGCTCCGAGCTGTTTCCGGGAAGTGCGCTCGCGCGGGCCGTCCTGCGCCTGGGCGAGGGCCCTCCCCTCGCGGCCCGGCTTCGAGGCACTCGCCGCAATGGACACAGGCGGGTCGAGCGGGCCTCGCTACTTCTGCGTGAAGCCCTGCGAAGGGAGCGGCAGGGGCTTGGGACGCATCACGACGAGCTCTGGCAATTGATCCACGAGGAGTGGACCGCCCTAGGCGGGAGTGCTCCCGCGAGGGACTTCCTCCGGGACCTCGCGGTGTCCATCGGCATTCCGCGGGAGGAGGTGGACGCGGAGGTGGACGCGGTCCTGGGGGCCATCCCGAACGAGCTCCTTCCGGGCGTCCATGCCCTGATCCACTCGGGGCTGCCAGCGGGATCTCCAGCGCGTGAGCGCCTCCACTTCGTCGAGTGGCGGAGCGCGATACGCCACAACCCCCAGGCCTCTCCCATGTTGAGGTCCGCGCTGGTGGCGCACGCCGTCACCTCCGCGAGGGAGGCCGTCCAAGAGGCGTCGTACCGGAGCGCGCTGGTCCATTTCCAGGCGGCCTTGGAGCTCATGCCGCCTTCCTGGCCCCAAACCCTGCTAGCACACGAAGCCTGCCTTGCCGCCGAGCACTGGGTGGGTTCCCTGACGAGTGCCTCGCGCGATTCCCTGGAGGCGGTGTTGGCGACGCTCGCGCGGTGGAGCGCCCTCCTTCCGCACCACTTCAGTCTCTGCCGGCTCCGCGCGGCTCTGCATCGGCGCCTCGCCGACGGGCTCCTTGCGAAGCGCCACTTCTCCGAGGCGGCGTTGCACCTCTTGAAGGCCCGGCTCCTGGATCCTCTGGGCTCCTCGCTGGCTCCTTCGCGCGAGGATGAGGCGAGCCTGGTGCCAGAGTCCTTCCTCGTCTTCACCCGGATGCCCGAGGGAATGGCCTTGGCCGATGAGTCTCGGACCGCGGCACTGGGCGAGACCGCATTGCGGCTCGGGCTCCTGCCCTCCGAGCCCGCTGTCCTGTCGGCCGTATCGGCGCTGTGCCTGGCGCTCGGTCAGGAGGAGGGGGGCGGGTGGAACGTGCTTCGCAGGCAGCTCCTCCAAGAGCACCCCGTGCTCGCCCAGGTGCCCTGTGAGTTGCTGGAGACGCTCCGCGGAAGCGGGCTCTCGATGCGTGCCGAGGCGCTGGCGGTGCACCTCCCCGCGCCGCCTCCCTTCTCTCTGGATAACTCCAGCGCCGCGCTGCTGGTGGCGGGATGGAGGAGGACCTGCGAGCAGGGGATCGCCGCGGGCTCTTCCTCCGGGCGCAAGGGCCTCGACCGTTGGGTCTTCTATCCCTGGCTGTTTTCGGTCCGGGAGCCGTTGGCCAAGGCCGCCGCGCTGGTGGGGGTGCTCTTGCTGGCGGTGGGAGGTACCGGGCTGACCCAACAGGCCTGGGAGGCGTCACGCCGGGATGCGGCCTTTCAACGCTTCGTGGCGGCACGCCAGGCCGAGGAGCCATCGCGGGTGTCCGAATCGGCGCGGAGCTTCCTGCGCCATGACGACAGGGGCCGCGACCCGCGCTTCGATCAGGTCGTGCGGGGCTATGAAGAGGCGGTGCTCCGCGAAGCCATCGACGCAGCCCGGGCCGGGGACACCGAGCGGGCCCAGCGGTTGTCGCGCGAGAGCGCCGCGTTGAAAGCGCGGCTGGAACGCTCCGGAGGTGCGTCTTGAAGCGTCATCCCAGACGGCTCATGTGTTTCGGGCTCCTGGTGCTGGGAGTCCTGCTCTGCCTCGTCTCCCTCCGGGGGGACTCCGCGCAAGTCTCTTCTCCGAAGAGCGTACCGTCCCAGGGCGCGTTGCCCGGGACGCGCTTCACCCTCGACATCCACGAGCTCATCGGGGTGCTGCGCGACCTGCCGGAGCGCGATGGCCGCGACCAGCTCCAGGATTGGGCCCTTTACGGCGTGCTGAACCACCAGGGCCTCCAGGGGGAGGCGCTCGTCAAGGCGACCTACGAGACCTACCCGCTCCGGCTGCCCTATCTCGAGGAGATGTTCACCTTCGCCCATGGGCCGGGGCGCCGCGCCATCCTCGATGAGAAGACCGTGGTGCTTGTCTACGAGAAGAGCGAGCGCGATCCGACCGCCGTGCTGGGCCGGTTGGCGGACCAGGTCCGCATGGAGCTGGGGGAGAAGCCCGCGCTCTTCCAGGTCTTCGCCTTCGAGGCCGACGTGCCCCGGGGGGTGCTGCACGTCGAGCGGATGCCGGACCTGAAGGCCCAGGACGCCTACGGCCCCGCCTACGGCTATCACGAGGCGGTCATCGGCGGGCCGGAGGACTTCATGGCCTGGCTGAGCTCCATCGATGACGTTACCTTCGCCCGGTATGAGGACCCGGGGGGCCTGACGCT
Organism: Archangium minus; assembly: GCF_044360475.1. Taxonomy (NCBI): domain Bacteria; kingdom Pseudomonadati; phylum Myxococcota; class Myxococcia; order Myxococcales; family Archangiaceae; genus Archangium; species Archangium minus. The sequence continues at coordinate 8,208,221 of NZ_CP043494.1, read as the reverse complement.
CGGTGGGCGGCGCTTCCCAAACAGCCGCACCCGAAACGTAACCGTGGAGGACGTGGCCGCTCTCTACCAGGCCCACGACGCGCTCGAGGAGGAGCGCGCGGCCCTGGAGCAGCAGCTGCGCGACCTGGACCCGTCCGGACCGGTGCACCTCCCACCCAGGGAGCCCGGCTTCTCGCTGGACCCCCAGTACAGACAGGCGCGGCTCGTTTCGTCACTGGTGCAACTGGCGCGCGACCCGTGTGCGCTGATCCGCGAAGCCGCTGCACTCGGCCAACGGGCTGCATCCCAGCCCGAGGATGCACGGACCGAGACGATGTGGGATGCGCTGAGGCTGTGGAAGCTCACGCGCGGCGCTCCTCCCGGGGCGCTCCCTCGGGTGTGCTCCGTCCTCGCGCAACGCCATGGCAAGCAGTTCGCCGCGATCGCCCGGGACGTCCGCCGGGCAAGGGAGCAGCAGGCGATCGAGGAGGCCGTGGTCCCGCTCTGGAAGCTCGTGGATGAGACGAAACGATCCGATGCGCTCCAGGATGTCGTGATGCGCAGAGTCCTGGAGTACGTGCTCTCCAAGGAGCGGATCCAGTGTGCCCGCTATGATGGACCGCTGCAGGGCACGCGGGTGGGGATGAATCTCTTCTACACCGACCTGCTCGCCAAGCTCTGGGGCTTCGACATCCACCACGCCGCACCGACCACGAGCGTCCCCGGCTTCCAGTCCTTCCCCCGGCTGGGGCTGTCCTCGCTGGATAGGGAGCAGATCGAGGCCAATCCCTGGACCCGGATCTGGTTCGGCCCCAAGCAGGGCGGCTATTCGTCAGCCGAGGAGGGCAAGGCGCTGCTCTTCCGTCACGTGGCCACGCGTGTCTACGCCGCGGGGTCGAGCCCGCTCGCGCCAGGTGAAGAGGTCACACCCACGGATGTCGATCGGCGTGAGATCGGCTGGTGGGATCGCCACTACGTGGACATCGCGGACTTCGAGCAGGAGTACCACCTCCAGAACGAGATCATGAAGTGGTCCATCCTGACCGGATGGGTGCATTCGCGATTCGCCTCCATGTGGTTCCTGGCCGCCGTCCCCGTGAAGCACGAGCTGACCTTCGATCGCTGGCTCGCCGAGCACCGGGAGGGGTTGAGGTACCAGCACCCCGTCCAACTCCTGCCCAGGAAACAGTGGCGCGAAGGACGGGAGTGCATGGAAAGCCTCAGCTCGTATGTCTCCCCGGTCTCGGGGTACCAGGTCAGCGGGGGCGTCAGCCTCGGCGGGCGCAGGGCAGTGGAGTCCGCTCCCCGTGTCCCCGCTCACGGAGATGCGAGCTTGCGGTACGGGCGAGGTCTGGAAGCCGCGGAGCGTGCGGCGCCGGGGGGCGGTGTTCCCCGGGCCCTCCCACGCTTCGAGCAGGGCGGGCGTGTCCTCGTGGACGCCACTCGGGGGACTCGGACCCGCGCGGGAGTGGCGGAGGTCCAACTGCAGCATCTCGAGCTGCGCCCCGTCGCGAGCAGGCCGCTGGAAACCCGGCTCCACCTCGCGGCTCCTGGGAACGACCTGGGCGTGTTCGCCCTTCGAAACGAGGGTTCGGGTGTGCGCCTGCACTTCGATCCTGGCGCCGTGGAACACGTCCGGCACGTGGCTACGAGCGGAAGTCTGGAGAAGGCCAGCGTGGGCAGGGGCATCGTGTTGCTCAAGGACGAGGAGGTGGTGCTCCTGCCTCAAGGGAACCCGGGAGCGCTCACCCGGATGACGATCGGCTCCTCCGTGGAGGATGCCCTCATGACGGTCCGGTTGGGCAGGGCCGGGGAGGCCTTGCGAGTCAAGGCCATCAAGGACGTCAGTGCCCGGGAGGCCATGGCGCGTTACGACTGGCAGTACCTCAGACCGAGCCCTTCGGCGGATGGGACGAACGTCTTCGATGCGGTGGACCGCATCTTCAAGAACGAAGTACCGCCGCCGGACTCGGTGCGCGTCATCCTCGACGGCATCCCGGGCCTGGACGAGGGTCTCCCGGTGCTCGTGACGCCGAAGGGCCAGCTGGCCATTGCCCGACCTTCGCACTTCAAGGGGCAGGAGGCCTGGACGGACCTCGTCCAGCGCACCGGGTTGACTCCCCGAGAGCTCGAAGGCATCGCCGCGAAGGCCCAACTGCGGCCCACGGAAGTGCTCCACTGGGACATCTCCAAATCCCTGCCCACCCAGAAGGCCTTCACGGCCCTACGGGACGGCAAGCCCGGACAGCTCGTCGAGCTGGAGTCGCTCGCCCGGGAACACCCAGAGGGTTGGACGGGAGCCATCCAGGAGCTCGAGAAGACCGCGATCGACAATGGGGAGTACGCGCTGCGCAACGGGCGGCCGGCGGAGGCGCTGCGCATCTTCGAGGCGGTCGACTCTCACCTGGGAGCCTCGTCACCCGAGGTGCTCATGGACCGGGCCCTGGCCGAGATGGATGCCGGACTCAGCCGACGGGGATTGGACCACTTCACGCAGGCCCTGGATGACCTGCATGGGTGGGCGGACGGCAAGAAACGCGCCCGGCACCTGGCGGACATCGCCGACGATGCGGGCCTGGATGACGTGGGGGACGTGCTGCGGGCGGAGTTCGGGCTCGATGATGCCCTGCCCCAGGGCATACGGCTCGAGGTGCATGGCACGAAGGTCGTCAGCACGGCCAGGGTGGCGGCTCCACCGCGGGGTCGGGTGCTGACTGCCTCCGAGCGCAACGCCCTGCTGAAGGACCGCACCGCGGACATCTACATCGACGACAGGTTTTCGCTGAACCGGGTCGACATCGAGTCGTCACCCGCGGACAACCTGGCCGTGCTGGCGGACGACCCGTACGTCTCGTGGCAGCGCGTCGAGTCGATGCCGGCCAACTCCTACTCGCCTACCCGCTTGATCGCGGAGCTCGATTCGCGCACCGAGACCTATACGAAGGTAGCGACGGCGAGCGAACCCCTCAGTGTCAGCATGATTCCGCCGCTGGTGATCGTCCGGAACTGCGACACCAATGGAGACGGAGCGATGTCTTCCGAGGAGCGCGCGCAATGCTCTTCTCCGAACTGACCGGGGACGGGTTCGCTTGGCTCTGGGAGACGGCGCAGGCCCGAGAGCGGGAACATGACGACTCCGGTGCGGCCCAGGCCTACGCCGAGCTGCTCCGGCTGCACCTCCAGTCGAGGCGGAGCCCCAAGCCCTACCTCCTCGTGCGGATCGCCCGGAGCCTCTTCCGCGTGGAGTTGTTCTCGCCCGCGGGCCGGCTCCTGGACGCGGTGCGCACACTGCTTGTGGAGAAGAAGGACGATCCCGGGGTCTTCTGGGTGGATCTCCGGCGCTGCGAGCTCGCGCTCCTGTCCTCCAACCGCTTCCGGGCCGCCCGCGTACTGGCGCGCGCGAGTGATGCGCGTGGGCCGCTGGGCAGGGTGGGGCCGCGGCACCTGCACGAGCTCGAGCAACGGCTGAGCGCGCTCTCCTGGCCCTCGGTCTCCTCGCAGGAGCTGGCCCAGGCCCGGTTGGATGCTCGGGTGATGTTGTCGCGCCTCTGGGCCTCCAGCGGCCGGTTCCTGCCGGCCATTGAGATGCTTCGACGCGCGTTGTCCGATGCCCATTGGCGGGAACTCGTGTACCGGAGGGAGGGGCTCTTCCTGCTGATGGCGGAGCACTACCTCGATCGGGGAGACCTCGCCTCCGCCGAGTGGCTCATCACCCGGCACCTGGAGCCCCGGGAGGGAGCGCCGCTCCCGTCCACTTCGGACGCCTTCCGCTGGAAGGTGCTCCAGGTCCGTCTCTCCTGCCTGCGCGGCCGTTTCGGCAAGGCACGGCACCTGATGGTGCGATTGCTGCGGGACTCGGAGCAGGAGGGGGCACCCGAGGACGTGCTGCAGGCGAGCTGGTGGTTGGCGCAGTGTCTGCTGTTCCTCAATCGCACGCGGGAGGTGGAGTCGCTGATTCAACGGAGCCAGGAGCGACTCGCCCAGACGGAGGCGGGTCGGGTGTGGGCCGCGCGCTTCGAATCTCTCCGCGAGTCGATGGAGCGTCGGCGGCGCGCCGCGAACGAGGAGCTGATTCGCCCCTTCGCTCCCGAGGAGACGGCCTCGCTGCGGTTCATGGACGCGGATCCGCTGGGCAACGGCGCCGCCGGTGTCGGCTCGCGGGGGGTGCACGGGGCGCCCGCCGTCCAGCGCACGCGGGAGCGATTCGCGGAGGACTGGGCGCGTCTGGCGAATCAGGTGATGGAGAACCTGGAGGACGGAACCTCTTCTGGTGCGATCCATGCCCTCGCTGCGCTGGAGCGGCTCGCGGCACGGACGGACTCCTCCCGGCTCGTGGGGCGCACGTACTTCCACGAGGGGCTGGTGGCCTACTACCGGGGAGAGCTCGAGGAGGCGAAGACGTTCTTCTCCCATGCCGTGGAGACCGCGCACACCCAGGGATGTGTCTTCGACGAGTGGCAAGCATTGGGATTCCTGGCATGGACCTGCGCAAGGCTCGGTGAGGACGCGAGCTACGCGGACTGCGCGCAACGGGCCCGGGTGCTGCTCGATGGGCTCGTGGCGGACATGGATGCCGAGGACCGGATCTTCTTCCGCCTCAACAAGTGGAGCGCCCAGGACGAATATCTGGCGGCGCTCGCGCGAGCTGTCCCTCGGGAGGTGCCCTCCCACGCGAGTCGGTTCAGCCGCTGGCGAGGCCGGCGCGAAATCGAGCGCGCCACGCTGGAGGTATACCGGGCGCTGAGCTGTCTCACGGGTTGGGACGTCGAGCGGCGGCTGGAGGAGCCAGGCGAAGAGGGCGAAGAGGCGCCCTCTCGAGCCAGCACGCCCTCGCAGGTCGAGGCGTGGGTCCGAACCCAGCTCCAGCTGCCGGTCCACGGCAGGGCCGGGCGTGCGAGCCTGCGGGGTCTGGATGATTCGCGGTGGCTGCTGTGGCACATCCCGCGTTCCGTCGCGGTCCTGCATTTCTATGTGATGGCGGATCGTACCCTGACCTTCGTCCTCGGCCAGCGACGCATCGAGCTCCACACACTGCCGCTCTCGCGCGAGCGGCTATGGCGGTGCGCCCTGGAGGTGCTGGATGAGATTCCCCGGCAGGTTCGTCCGTTTCTCCGGGGCGCCGAGGCCGTGGAGCGGAGCCTGAAGGCGCTCTCCTCGGCGCTGGAATTGGAGCAGCTGCTCGGAGGATTACCCTCGTACGTGGAGCGTCTGGTCATCATTCCGCACGACGTGCTCGCCAATCTTCCATTCCCCGCGCTCTTCCTGGGAGGGTCGCATCTGTGCGAGCGGTTCGCGTGCAGTCTCATGCCCCATTTGGGCTGGCTCTCGTCGTGGAGGCATCGCCGGGCGCGCCCGCTCAAGGTCCGCAAGTTCCTCGGCGTTGGCGTTTCCACCTACGCGGGAGTGGATCTGGGGCCGCTTCCCGGAGCGGTGGACGAGCCCGGAGAGCTCGCGCCGATCACCTCGGCTCCGCATGCCGTAGTGCTAAAGGATGATGGGGCGGGTCTGGAGAACGTGACGCAGCTGCTGGAATCCACGGAGTGGGCACACCTGGCATGTCACGGCCGTTTCGAGCCAGAAGCACCCCACCGCTCGTGTCTCTACCTGGGCCGCGAGGAGGGACGGTCCTCCGTCCTCTCCCTGGCCAGGGTGCAGCAACTGCGCCTCGACAGGTTGCGGCTCGCGGTGCTTGCTTCGTGCTGGTCTTCCAGCGCCTCCACCCTCCCGGGCAATGAGCTGGTCTGCATCCCGGCCGCGTTCCTCCGCGCGGGCTCCAGCGCGGTGGTGGCGTCCCTGTGGGAGGTGGACAACGTCCTGGCCCTCCCCTTCATGAAGCAGGTCTATGCGGAGATTGCCCAGCATGGCGTTGCCGCCGGACTGGCGCGAGCACAGCGCCGCTGGGCGAGGGAGGCACCTTCCGAGGAAGCGCGGGCCACGTTCTTCTGGGGGGGATACCTCGCCTACGGCAATGGCTGAACTCCAGGGGGAAACGATGTTCCAACTCGTAGCTGGATTCAGCCAGGTCGGGCACGAGCTTGAAGGTCGCCGTCTGCCAGATGCCCGAGGCGGACGTGTACCAGATGCTGCTCGGGCTCTTGCGCTGCTTGCCCACGGGTTGCCCGCCCGACTCGGTGGGGTCATACACACCGACGATGATCTCGTTGGTGCCCCCATTGCTGGACGCGCCGGCCACTCCAGGCCGCGGGGACGGTGAAGGTGCGGCGGTTCCACATGCGCTCCTGGTAGCGCTTGATGCCGGAGAGGCCAGACTCGATGGGGAAGGGGAGGAGAACGCTTTCAGCGAGGTTCTGGCCGAAGGGAGGTGTCTGGCCCGCAGTGGCGTTACCGAACTGCCACTCGCCATTGGGTTGAGCCAGTCGGAGCGGACCATTTGCGTCTGGGACACCGTGCCCTTTGTAAGGCACCGGCTGCAGCCCGTGGGGTAGCCCTGCGGCGCGCTCCTCGTTGCGCAGCAGCGTCGTGATGCGCTCGAGCAGCGCGTTCGTGCGGTCGGCTCCCATGTGAATAAAGGTGTCGATCCGAAACATCCTTGACAAGACGGAGCGCTGCGCGCATTTGGTATCGGGTCAAAATAAAATGGAGGAGCAGGCCGCCGCCTTCCCCGCGCAGTTCAACTACGACGGTGTCACCGCGGCCCTCAAGGTGAACGCCAACCTGCACGATCCGCTGCTGTGCGTCACGGGCACCTTCGACGTCGCCTCCGGTGACCTGAGCCTTCCCGGCCGCGTGCTGCGCTGACGCAGCAGGCCCCCTCTCTTCCCCCTTCAGTCCCGGGCACCCGTCCGTGCGCCGCTACCTGCCGTCTCCTGCCCACACCCTGGGCCTGCGGCCGCTCCATGGCATGGATTGCTCCAGTTGCCCGGCCAGTCGCAACAGCGTGTCCTCGCGGGCGAAGCCGGCGCCGAACTGTATGCCTATCGGCAGGCCGCTGGACGCGTCCGAGACCAGCGGCATGGACATCGCGGGCAGGCCCGCCACATTGAACGCTGGCGAAAAAGGCGCATGGCGAAAGACCCGTTCGGTCCATGCCAGTCCATCCATGGTTTCGGCGCCCTGGCTGTATACCCCCAGGGGCAAGGGAAACTCCGGCAGGGTAGGAGTGAGCAGGATGTCGTATTGCTGAAACCATGCGCCCAGAGCTCGGGTGACGCGATTGCGCACGTCCAGCGCGCGGACGTAGTCCACGCCGCTGACGCGCCGCCCATAGGTACAGCAGGCCAGGGTCGACGGCTCCAGGGTCGAGGCATCAAGATGCCTGCCCGTGATCCGTGCAATCGCATCCATCGAGTGGACCAACGTGGCGGTCCATATCTGCGCGTTGGCGTGTACGAAGGACTCCCAGGACACACCCAGCGGAGCCTGGGCCGGTTCCACGGTGTGCCCTAGACCTTGAAGATGGCGACCCACCTTCTCCACCGCTTCGACCATGGGAGCCTGGCTCCGCGCGCCGTTCCAGGGATGCGCCATGAGGGCGATCTTCAAACGTCCGGGATCGCGCCCCACTTCGCGCAGGAAGCCCTGTTCGGGAGCGGCGGTGTGGTAGGGCTCGCCCGTCGGCGTGCCTTGTATGGCGTCGAGCAGTGCCGCGCTGTCGCGCACCGTGCGGCTTACACCCAACTGCACGCCGAAGCCGGCGAATACCTCGTCCAGCCTGGGACCATTGGAGTTGCGTCCGCGCGTGGGCTTGAGGCCGAACAAGCCGGTATGCGCCGCCGGAATGCGGATGGAGCCGGCTGCGTCGGTTGCGTGCGCCACCGGCACGATGCCGGCCGCCACGGCCGCCGCCGCGCCCCCGCTGGAGCCGCCAGCGGTCAGCGTTGGTTGCCAGGGATTGCCCGTGGCGCCATGCTGTATCGACTCGGTGGTCGTGCTGAATGCCATTTCGGGCGTGGTGCTGCGCCCGATGGTCACCAGCCCGGCCTGGCGAAAGCGCGTCATGAGTATTGAGTCCGCATTCGCTACCATACCGGCGGCCAGCCGGCTGCCCAGTTCGCTGCGCCTGCCCGCCATGGCGATGCCCAGATCCTTGATGAGAAAAGGCACGCCAGCCAGGGGGCCGCCTGCGCGGGCTCGCGCCAGGTCTCCTTCCTCGGGTTCCCAATGCTCCACCACGGCATTGATATGCGGGTTCACCGCCAGCACGGCGCGCCGCGCCGCATCGGCCAGTTCCGCCGCCGAGACTTCGCCGCGAGCCACCAGCCCCGCCAGCCCGACCGCATCATAAGAGGTGTATTCGTTCAGGTTCATGGGTGCCTCCCTTGTCCACGGCCAGCAAGATAATCAGAGGCTTTCTTCGCGATGAGCCGGCTTGTCTGGCAAGCACTGGGCCACCTATTGCACAATCGTGTGACTCGGCCGATACCCCACCCCTGAACCCATCCTCCCGCGGCGGGATACACATGACGGTAGATTTGAACGACACGCTGGTCTTCCTGCGCGTGGTGCAGGAAGGCAGCTTCACGGCTGCGGCGCATGCGCTGCAAATCCCCAAGACCACTGTCAGCCGCCGTGTGCGCGATCTGGAAGCACGCCTGGGCGCGCAGTTGCTACACCGAACGACGCGGCGCCTGCGGCTCACTGAAGCCGGCGCCCTGTACCATGAGCGCTGTCGTGACATCGTGCGCAGCCTGGAGGACGCGGAGAACGCGGTAGGTCAGCTCCAAAGCGGGCCGCGCGGCTGGCTGCGCATGACCCTGCCTTACTCCTTTGGCATTACGTGGATCTCGCCCGTGCTGGCGGGTTTTCGGGCAAGGTACCCCGAGGTCCGGTTGGAAATATTGGCATCGCATACGCCCCTGGACCTGGTGAAGGAGGAGCTCGATATGGCACTGCGTCTGGGCGCTCTGCCTGATTCCAGCCTGGTGGCGCGCCGTCTGGGAGCCTTTGCCACCGGCATGTACGCCAGCCCCGTCTACCTGAAGAAGCATGGCGCTCCCCGGCATCCCGACGAGTTGCGGCAGCATCGCGTCCTCACGCTGCACCAGGCCCGGCGCGAGGGCGGCTATCTCTGGCCGCTGAGGCAAAACAATGGAGCAGCGCGTGATTACCCGGTGGACCCGGTGGTCGTGGCGAGCGACCCCGAGTTGCTGCGCGACGCGCTGCGCGCGGGCGAAGGCATCAGCCTGGCCATGAACGCAAGCATGCAAGCGGATGTGGACGCGGGCTTGCTGCGCAGAGTGCTTCCGGACTGGACCGGACCCGAACAGACACTGCACGCGCTGTTTCCGCAGGGGCGGATTCCCTCGCCCAAGGTACGTGCCTTCGTGGATTATTTGAAGGAGTCGCTGCCCTTCCTCGGCTGAGAACGAAGGACTGTTGTGCAGGCCTTGGACAGTTTCGGGTGCTGACGACGACGTTCTGAAGTAGGGGAGGGCGGAGGGCCGCCTGCCGCTCAGAAGGCGAGCTGGAGCTGCAGGCCGACGTGGTGGGGCGCCATCGCCATGCCGACGTGCCAGTCGAACGCTGCCTGGCGCTCTCCGGAGAGCGCCTTTCCCTCACGGTAGGCGCGGAGCGCGTCCTGGGCTCCGGTGGGCTGCGTGAGAATCATTGCCTCACCCAGCAGCCACCCGGTGGCGGCGGTGATCGCGGCGGAGGGCCAGCGGTCGAAGAACAGGCCCAGCACCAGCCCGGTGAGGACGTTGTAGATGACGTTGGCCCCCCTCATCACCCAGCTCCGTCCCTCTTCTTCGCTCCGGGCACTCCGGACCAGCAACCGCTCGGCCTCGGCGAGCACCGCGCAGTCCACCGACCCGGGTTGCCGCGCGGCCAGTGCGTCGAGCGTGAGCGAGTCCTCCATCACGGCCAGCGGCACCGCGAGCAGCGCCGCCACGCCCCCTGCCGAGGAGATCGCGCCTACGTAGTAGTCCGCCTGCTCCGCTGGAGGGAAGAGGGGAGCTAGCACGAGCTGGCCCACCGTCAGCACGGAGTAACTGGCGCCCCAGGCGCCCGTCCAGATTCGCGCCCGCCGCGCGTCCTCGTGCAGGTGCGACTGGATGAAGGCGAGCCGCTGTGAGGGCTCCAGCGCGCCCACCGCCGCGCTCGCGCCCTCCGGCACGGGGCAACGGAGCTGTGCGTGGGCAAGACACGGCAACAGCAGGCACAGCAGGGGCAGGAGTCGGAGCGCGGGAACGTTCACGGGGCGGTCCTTCTGGAGGGAGGAGCGTGTCCCCATTATGGGGCATCCGCCGTGGAACAAACACCCGCGGGGCGGCGATGACGAATCCTCGCTAATCTTGATTTGAATGTTTTACTAGTTGTGCTAGGGGGAGCGCGCCACTTCAGCTTCTGTGTCGAAAGGGGTGTCTGGATGCGGAGCGCAGCCTCTCGTTTGTTTTTGTTATCCCTCGTAGGTGCCATCATGCCGAGCTGCGGGGAGGCCACCTCTGAGCTTGGGGTGGACGAGGTCATCGGAGGCTTCGCCGAGGAGCTCTCCGTCGATACCAGCAAGACGTACAGCATCGTCGGAGTGGGAAGCGACAAGTGTGTACAGCCCAGGGGTGGGAGTACGGGCGCTGGTACCGATGCGGTGATCTCGACCTGCAGCGGAGGAGCTGCCCAGCAGTTCCAGTTCATTGCGCAGTCGGGCGGCTACTACAGCATCAAGAATGTCTCCAGTGGCCTCTGCCTCGACGTCACGGATGCATCGACGAGCAGCGGCGCCTTGATTAAACAGTGGTCCTGCTCGGGCGGGGCCTACCAGCAGTTTCTGGTCGAGGACACCGGCGGGGGTACGGTGAAGCTGACAGCTCGTCACAGCGGCCTGGTGATTGACGTCATCGGCGGAGGGACGAGCAACGGAACGGGGCTACAGCAGTGGGGTTGGGGTGGGTCGACGAACCAGAAGTTCAAGCTGGTGGCCAGCGGTACGGGCGGTGGTGGCGATCCCTGCGCCATCTCCCTCTCCGACAAACCCAACGGCTTCGCCGCCCAGTCTGGAGGCACCACGGGTGGAGGAAGTGCCACCCCGATCCAGGTCACGACGGCGAGCCAGCTCAAGCAGTACCTGGAGGATAGCCAGGCACGCGTGCTCCACATCATGAATGATCTGGACTTCAGGACCGCGGCGCGCACCGTGTCGGGATGCGAGAAGAAGGCGTCCTGTGTCTCCCAGGGCAAATCCATCAAGGAGTTCCGGGTTGCGAGCACCTGCAACTCGGACGAGGTGCCGTCCACCCGTACGCGCAACGAGACCACCATCAACGTCAAGTCGAACAAGACGGTGATTGGCATGGGCGACGGCGTCACCCTTTACGGAGCGTCGTTCAACCTCGGAGGCCAGGAGAACTTGATCTTCCGCAATCTCGACATCCGCGACGTGAACCCAGGCCTCATCGAGGCGGGTGACGGGTTCACGCTCACCTCGTCGAAACGCGTGTGGATCGACCACTGCTCGTTCGCGCTCATCAGCGATGGCTACATCGACGTTGGCACCACGGCCGCTGATACCGTCACTCACCCCGACTACATCACGCTCTCATGGAGCTACATCGATGGGCGGACTCCCTACCAGTGTGGCGGTCAGCACAGCTTCGTGAACTTCGCCAATAACGCCAAGATGACCTGGCACCACAACTGGTATGACAACAGCTCGGGGAGAAACCCGAAGCTCGGCGGCGCGCTGATGCAGGCCCACCTCTACAACAATTACTGGCTCAACACGGCCTACTTCTGCATCACCGCCGCGGAGAATGCGCAGGCGCGTGTCGAGAGCAACTACTTCGAGAACGCGAACAGGCCGCATTGGCTCCAAGCTCCGGGCGCGATCGCTATCGACAGCGGGAACGTCTACTCCGGCACCTCGGCGTCCAGCAACCGGGACGTCGGCGGCAGCGTGTTTACGGTCCCCTACTCGTACACCAAGGACAATGCCACGACCGCGAAGGAGCGCGTCAAGGCATGCTCTGGACCGCAGCGGATTCAGTAGCCTCCTCCATGAGCTTCCAACGGAAGCCCCCGAGATCGCGAAGCCAACGCACGACTCCCTCCTCCCCCAAGCAGGTGCGGAGGAGCGGAGAGTGAGGCGCCCGCAAGTAGGAGCAGAGGAGGAGAGCGTGGCGCCAGAGGAAGGGGAGAGGCAGGAGCCGAGGAGGGAAGTTCAGCCTCCGGCTCAACCTGCTTCACTCCCGCGGTTACGCGCGAGCGGGACGAGGGCCACACTGCGAGCGTAGCGCGTCACGCTCGGCCGTGGAGAGCACCGTGACGGGGTACTTCGGATTGCCGCTCGCGCGGTCGAAGAACGGATGTGGCCACGCCTTGCCACGGAGCTTCCAGTCGAGCACTTTGCGGATCGTACGCGCGAGCAGGCGCACGTTCAGCTTCACCGACCCGGGCGGCGGATCGCCGATCGCGAACTTGCCAAGAATCCTACCGCGCGGCGCGCCGAAGACTTCGTCACAGGGGAGGGCATTCGGCGCCTGCTGGAACAGCTCGGTGACGATCCCGACGAACGGTAGCCGCGGCGACACCATGTTGCCGAGCGGCGTCTTGCAGCAGCTCGCGTACCAGCGGTAGAGGCCCTCGGGCGTGAGGCGCACGGCGGTGATGAGCTCGAGGCCTCGATCGAACGAGAGCGTCGATGGCGCGACCTGCACGATATCCGAACCACCGTGCTCGTCGAGCAGCTCGGCGCGGCCGAGGTGGTGCAGGAACGCCTGACAGTCGTCGCAATAGCAGACGACGCGGTTCACCGTGGCTGGCGCCGCATCGCGCAGCCAACCGTGTATTTTTCCACAACGACACTGGAGTTCGACGTCTCGGGACATGGGTCCCCCGCATATCATCTTCTGGCACTATGCGCTGGGACGGAGGACCGGGGAGCCCGTATCCGATCAGGCCCTGCGGTTCCGTGTCATCCTCGCTGGCGGTGTGGATGTCGGAACAGGCTCCCCGTAGTCCTTGGACTCACATCCTGACCTGCTTCACGTCTACTCAGTCGCCGGCGCGCAGCCCCAGCGGTTGATGGGCTCCTGGCAGAAACACTCTCCCGGGGTGCCGTTGCTATAGACGCAGAACTTCTCGGTGATGCCGGTGTAGGACGAGCATTTGTGTCCGTCCACGGAGTCACACGTCGGGAGCGCTTCCTGATGGTGGGTGGGAGCTGGCTCGGGATCGGCCTCGACTCCGCCGCAGCCCGTGACAACAGCGGAGAGCGTGACAACACATGCAAGGAAACGTTTGATCATCGTGCAACTCCTGTCTGGCTGGTACTCCGGGTAAAGTAGGTGAAGTCAGACAATGTTGTCAATGTTTTAGATGTCGCGCGGTGTCTGGGAATGAGAGGCTCATTTCGAACCCTTCGTGTGCGCGAGCCGTTGGAGCGCCTCTTGGGCCTCGTCACACCAGCGCAGGTGCGCCTCCAGTCCAAGCAACCCCGCGCGAATGGACAGGTGCCAATAGGGCAGCTCCGGGTGGCCTTCGCGCGAGCGGCGGACGTCTTCGTCGATGAGCCGCAGCGCGGCCAGCAGCCCCTCGGCCTCGGCCCGGCTGCGCTCCACGTGCTCCAGCGAGGCCTCCGGTCCCACCCGGGCACCAAAAAAGAGCTTGAGCAGCAACTCGTTGCGCTCCACGTGGGGCACCACCGGCCGCCGCAGCCACTCCGCGAGCACCCGCCGCCCTTCCGCCGTCACCCGGTACACCTTGCGCACCCGCCCGCCTGGTGAGTGTTCCTCCCGGTCGAGCGCGGCCAGCCCCTCCGCCTCCATCCGCTCCAGCGTCGGGTACAGGTTGCCGTAGCTCTCCTGCCAGAAGTGCCCCACCGTCTGCTCGATGGCCTGGCGCAGGCCGTAACCGCTCATGGGCTCCCGGCACAGCATCCCCAGGATGGCGAATTGGCAGGTGTTTTCTCTCGCCACTGTAACCTCCTGCTTCTCTATATATCAGTCTGATACAAATGCGCCACAGGGAATAACGCCCCGGCCGTGCTGGCCCCAGCAACCGAGGCACGCGAGTCAGGGCAGAGCCGCCAGGAAGGCCCGCTGCGCGTCGAGGAACCCAGGCACGAACACCTGCCGCGGCGCCAGCACCGCCGTCACGATGCCGCGCAGGGCGTCGTCCTCTACCCAGCTGCGGGCCAGCGAATGCGCGGCGCCGGCGAAGCAGGCGACGGTCACCCGATCTCCAAGCAGCGCGCGATAGGTCGCCTCCGTCTCGTCGACATCGACGTGCCGGTCCTCATCGCCGAGCACCAGCAGCACCGGGATGTCCCGCACGCCCAGGGCGACCAGGTCTGCGGTCGCGTCGGCCGTGTAGTTCCGCGACACGAACCCCCACCGGGCCGCGCTCATCGGCTCGGGCCCCCGGTGGGCGGCGAGGTACTCGGCGTGGGTCGCGCCCGCCCGGAGCAGCCGGCGCGTGGTGTCACTCGCGGCGACCGCGCGGGCGCGCTCGTCGGCGGAGGCTCCGTCGTGGTCGAGCTCCGCCAGCAGGTTGAACCGGCCCTGCCGCAGCCAGTTGATGGCGGGGGCGACCGCGATGACGAACCGGACGTCGTCCCGGGTCGCCGCGACCTCCGGCAGCACCCACCCCGCCTGGCTGGCCCCCCACAGCCCGATCCTTTTCGGATCGATGACGTCCTGCCTCCGTGCCCAATCGAGGGCCGCGCCGACCTCGAGCGCGCGGTCGTGCATCGACTGGTCCAGCCAGTTGCCATCGGACGCTCCGACGCCGGGCTTGCTCCACGACAGCGATGCGTAGCCGGCGCGGGCGAACGCCTCCCAGAGGGGCCGATAGAACCCGTCGCTCGTCGCGTCCACCGGGCCGTCGCCGTGCACGAACACGACGAGCCCGACCGGTCGCGTGGTGCCCGGCGGCAGCGCGAGCACTCCGTCGAGGTCACCGGCCGGACCAGGGATCGCGACCCTCCGCTCGTCCAGGTCGTACGTGTGGCCCACGACCACGGTCACCGCGACGGCCGCGAGCAACGCGCCGACGACAGCCAGCGCCGTGAGCACCCGCCGGGCGGCGCGGCGGCGTGGGGAGTGAGCCGGCTTCACGGTGTCGCTATCTATCGTTTCAATCACGACCGTACTGTATATGATAGATTCGAATCATGACGACACTGAACCGACCCGACTTCCGCGGCAGTGCCGTTCCTCCGCCGGACGTCCGCGTGCTCGACGGCGTGCCCCCCGGGGCGGAGGAAGCGGTCGCCCGGCTGTACTGGACCGCGTTCGCCCGCAAGTTCCGCCCCGGCCTCGGTGATGCCGAGCACGGCGTCCCCGTCCTTCGCGAGGCCCTCGCCGCGGACCGACTCAGCTGCGCCATCGGGCCCGACGGCACCGTCCTCGGGGTCCTCGGGCACTACCGGGCCGGTCGCGGGGCCATCGACCTGCGCTACCAGACATTGCTGCGGCACTTCTCGCCGTGGAGTGCGCCCTGGCGGGCTCTGCTCCTGCTGCCGCTGCACCGCGAGGCCCGGCCGGGCGAGCTGCTGCTGGATGGGATCGCGGTCGACCCGGCGGCACGAGGCCGGGGCCTCGGCACCCGGCTGCTGGCGCACGCCGTCGAGCTGGCGCGCCAGGACGGGCTGCGATGGGTGCGGCTCGGCGTCGTGGACACCAACCCCCGCGCCCGGGCCTTGTACGAGCGCTGCGGGTTCGTCGCGGAGCGGACGCAGGAGGTGTCGCCGCTTGGAGCGCTCTATGGTTTCCGGAGCGTCACCGAGATGACGCTCGAGCTTTCCGAGCAGGGAGAGGGCACGTGAGCGCGGAGGTCACCCCGCGTTTCGTTGTCGAGGCGCTCGTCGACGCCAACGGCGTGGCCGACCTCGGCAGGGTCTACGACGTGGCCGTCGCCCTCGGGATTGGCGAGCAGCCGGTGCGGCTGGCGATCCGTCGCATGATCACGACCGGGGACGCCGAGCAACAGGGACGTGGGAGACGCGGCACGCTGCACCTGAATCCGGCGGCCCGGGTGCGCGACCGGCACGACGTCGCCTTCGTGCACCACGCCTACCGGCAGGACGCCGGCGAGGCGCCGTGGGACGGGGCCTGGCGGCTGTGCGCGTTCTCCGTTCCCGAGGCCCGCCGGGCCACCCGAGATACGCTGCGCGCGACCCTCGTCCGGCTCGGCGGTGCGGCGCTCGGGCCGGGGCTGTACGTGAGCGCACACGACTGGGACGCACTGATCGACGCGGAGACCGCGGACACCGACGGCGCCGGTCTGCTCACCCGCGCGACGACGTCCGACCTGCGCGTCGGCGACCTGCGCGACCCACACGCGATCGCCGCGCGCCTGTGGCCAGCCAGGCCTGTTCTGGCTGCCTACCGTCCCCTCGCCGCGCTTCTCGATAACGTGGCGGCCGGGGGCGCGGATGCCTGGGGCTCAGACGAACCCGGGCGGATCGCGTTGGCCCTGCGCCTGGCCGTGGCGTTCGACCACGCCCTGGTCACGGACCCGCTGTTGCCCCCCGAGCTGCGGCCCGCCCCGTGGCCGCCGACCGAGCTCCGTGCCAGGTTCCGCGCCGTCTGGGCAACCGTGGCGGACGAAGAGGGATCTGCGCGCTTGTACACCCGGTATTGAACCCCAGCCGCCTGTACCCTCTCTCCACCAACCCTGCTCAACCCGGCTCAACCGAAGTCAACCGGGGCCGATGGGGCGAGTCGATACCTGGTCATGGGGGTTTGATGAGGGGTGGTGAGGGGAGGGCTTGGTGCAGGGTGCTCCGGTACACGGCCAAATCCGCGGATGTGGACGGGACCGGAGCGAGCCAAGGGCGGTCCAGGGGAGGGAGGCCGACGCAACAGACCCGGATCGGCCGAGTACGCGCGATGTGTTCCAGATCGTCGAGGACGCGATGGAGCCGGTCTTGGCCGAAAGGACAATACAGGAAGAAGACAGTGCCGATGGTGATGAAGCGGATGAGGTCCACGGCGTCGCCTTCGACAAAGCGCACGCGACTCAGGTTCAGCCACGCCGCGCGTCCGCGTGCGGCCTGCACCAGTCCAGGCTGGATCTCGAGGCCGATGCACCCGGCTCCCGTGAGCAGGTGCGTCAGCACGACGGCCCTTCCCAGTCCAGCTCCGACGTCCACGAAAACGTCGTCGCTCGTCACCGCGGCTTGCTGCACGGCTTCGAGCACCGTTGCCACGGGACAAGGCAAGTACGGCACGCACCCGTGCGGGAGGAGGGGATCGTCCTCGGGCAGCTCGTCGATGTCCCACAGGATGTCCAGCCAGGCATCGCGGTCCTCCGCGCGAATCCCGGTCAGCGCCGCCCTGAAGGTCGCAGGCGCGGGCCCGTTGCGCATGAGTGAGCTGCGCAGCACCTTCGCAGCATCCTGGGCGGTCTGTCGCATCGAGCGGACCATAGCAAACCTCGAGGCCTTCGCCGCGGCCATCCGGGACAGCTTGGAGGCGCTCGACTTCACCGGGCGTCAACGTCTGTCCGCCTGCTCGTCTGGCTCCTGCTGAGCGTCCTCACCTCGCCTCAGGTGACGAAATGGTGGCAGACCGCCTAGCCTTCTCGTTCACAAATGTTGCCGACAATCCCGAACTACTCGGTCCTGGAGGTGCTCCACCAAGGGGCGAAGCACACGCTGTTTCGGGCGTTGCGACAGGCGGACGGACGTTCGGTCGTCATCAAGATGCCAGACATGGCACACGTGGACTCGCGAGGGATCGCGCGGCTGGAGCGCGAGCTCGGGCTGCTCCGAAAGTGCCAGGGTTCGCCTCATGTCGTGGAGGCCCTGGAGCTGCTTCAGTTGCCGGGTACCGCGGCCCTGGTCCTGGAGGACTTCCAGGGTCACTCGCTCAATCGGCTGCTCTCTGGCCCGATCGAGATCCGCTCCTTCCTGCGGCTCGCGATCTCGATGGCCTCCGCCCTCGCCGAAGTCCACCGCCGCGAGATCGTTCACCTCGATATCAAGCCAGCCAACATCATCGTGAACGATGCGACAGGCGTGGTGAAGATCGCGGACTTCGGAATCGCGTCGGCCCTCCCCCTCGAGCATCCGTCCTTCCGCCCCGCGAGCACGATAGAGGGGACTTTCGCGTACCTGTCGCCCGAGCAGACAGGCCGGATGAATCGCGTGGTGGATCACCGCTCGGACCTGTACTCGCTGGGCATCACGTTCTACGAGATGCTGGCGGGAGTGCCTCCGTTCTCGGCGGAGGACGTGCTCGGGTGGTTCCACTGTCACCTGGCGGTGGTTCCCCGGCCGGTGAGCGAGTTGAACCCGAGCGTGCCGGTGGCCCTCTCGCGGCTCGTGGCCCGGCTGATAGCGAAGGCCCCCGAGGATCGGTATCAGAGCGCGGAGGGACTGAAGGCGGATCTGGAGCAGTGCGCCGCGCGCTGGGACTCGGGTGCGGCTCTCGCGCCATTCCCGCTCGGCTCCGCGGATGCGTTGGATGGGTTTCGCATCCCCGAGAAGCTCTACGGCCGTGAGGACGACGTGGCGGCGCTCCTCGGCGCGTTCGAGCAGGGCGTCAAAGCGGGACGCTGCGCGCTGGTGCTCATCTCGGGGTACTCGGGCGTCGGCAAGTCGTCGCTGGTGAGAGAGGTCTTCGGGCCGCTGGTGCGCGAGCGCGGCTTGTTCGCGTCCGGCAAGTTCGATCAGCTCAACACCGGGGGTCCCTATTCCACCCTGGTGTCCGCCCTCCGGCAGTGCCTTCAGCAGATCCTGGCCGAAGGGGAAGCGGAGATCGCCGCATGGAAGGAGCGCATCCAGCGAGCGCTCGGCGTGAACGGCCAGCTCGTGGTCGACATGCTCCCCCAGCTCGAGCTCATCATCGGAAAGCAGGCTCCGGTGGAGGAGCTGGGCCCGGCCGAGTCGCTGAACCGGCTCCACGAGGTCTTCACCCGCTTCTTCGGCGCGCTCAGCCTGGACAAGCGCCCGCTCGTCCTGTTCCTCGATGATCTCCAGTGGGTGGATCCGGCAACCCTCGCCCTCCTCCAGCACGTCATCCCCGACCCGGAGGCAGGCTGCCTGTTCGTGATTGGCGCCTACCGCGACAATGAGGTGCCCCCCTCCCATCCGCTGATGGTGACGCTCGACTCGCTGCGCCGGGTGATGGTCCCTATCGCCTCGATCGTGCTCTCGCCGCTGGGGCGCGAACACACCCAGCGCCTGCTTGCGGACACGCTGCACACGGACGAGGCGCGGGTGCTGCCGCTCGCTGACCTGCTCCTTGAGAAGACCGGAGGCAACCCGTTCTTCCTCACCCAGTTCCTCAGCACCCTCCACCGGGAGAAGCTCCTTCAGTTCGACACGGCGGCGCGCGGGTGGTGCTGGGATCTCGCGCAGATCCAGGCCCAGGGCTTCACCGACAACGTGGTCGATCTGATGGTCGCGAAGCTGAGGGAACTCCCATCCTCCACCCAGGACGCACTCGAGGTTGCCGCATGTATCGGCAACACCTTCGATGCCGAGGACGTCTCCGAGCTGGTGCAGAGCTCCCTCGAGGAGCTCGAAGCGAGGCTCCTCGGAGCCATCAAGGAGCGACTGATCCTCCGCTCTGAGCACGGGTACAGGTTCCTGCATGATCGCATCCAGCAGGCCGCCTATCTCCTCACCCCAGAGGCTCAGCGCATCGCGCTGCACCTGCGGATCGGACGGATGCTGCGCGCACGCCGGCTGTCGGCGGTGTTCGAGCTCGTCAACCACCTCAACCTCGCGGCGGCGCTGATCGACGACAGAGACGAGACGATCGAGCTGGCGCGGCTCAACCTGGCGGCAGGCAAGAGCGCGATTCGGTCGGCGGCCCATGCGGCTGCGTTGCGCTACCTTGCTACCGGTTGTGACCTCGTGGGCCAAGACGGGTGGGAGTCCCACTATGAGCTGACCTACGAGCTCACCTTCCAGCGGGCCCAGTGCGAGCTGATCAGCGGGCAGCTTGGGGCGGCGGAGGCGAGGATCACCGCCCTCATCACGCGCGCCCGCACCCGGGCCGAGCAGGCGGATGTGCACCGCTTGAAGGTGGACCTCCACGGGACCCGAGGCGAGTTCCCCCAGGCCGTCGAGGCGGCGCTCTCCTGTGCGCGGCGGTTCGGGCTCGAGCTGCCCCTGCGGCCCAACCCCGAAGAGCTCAGAGCCACGGTGCAGGCCCTCTGGGAGGAGCTGGAGCAACGCAAGCTCGAGTCGCTCCTGGAGCTGGCGCCGATGACGGACCCGGACCAGAGGTCGCTCCTGGCGCTCTTCGCGGCCGTCCTGCCACCTGCGTACTTCATCAACCCGGATCTGCACGATCTGCTCGCCTGCCAGATGGTCAGTGCCAGCCTCCGTTACGGAAACGCGGACGTCTCCGTCATGGGCTACGTCGTCTTCGGGCAGGCCATGGGCCATGTCCTCAAGAAGTGGCGCGAGGCGGTCCGCCTCGGTGCGCTCGCGGTCGACCTGATGGACAGGCGAGGCATCGTCGGGAGCAGGGCGAAGGTGTGCCTCGTCATCGGAGGCTTCATCAACCACCGGATCCAGCACCTCCGGGCGGTGCTTCCGCTGTTCCGGGAGAGCTGGTCCGCCGCACGCCAGACCGGTGAGCTCACCTTCGCCTCCTATTCCATCATGAACCTCGTGGTGTTCCGGTTCATGATGGGAGACCACCTCGAAGACGTCTCCTCCGAGGCCGAGACCTTCCTGGACTTCCTCCACCGCACGAGAAACGACGCGGTGTGGTTGGCCATCGCGGATCTCCGCGAGGTGGTGGAGTGTCTGCAGCAGAGGACAGAGGCCCCACCGGTTGCACCGGACAGCGTGACCGGGCTGCGCGCCATCCCCTTCATTGCGTTCATGTTCTACAGGTACCGGCTGCTCTGCGCGCTCATCTACGGAGACGCTCGGGGGGCCGTGGAGATGGCCCTGAAGGGCAGAGCGTTCCTCTTCTCCTACGCCGGCCAGGCGGGCGTTGCGGAGTACCACTATCACGCGGCGCTCGCGCAGGCCCGGCACTACGACGCGGTCACGCCCGCGGAGCAGCAGGAGTACCTCCGTCAGATCGAGGCCGACCATGCGGTGCTCCAGGAGTGGGCGGAGACAGGCCCCGCGAACTTTGGCCATGCGTATGCGCTCATCTCCGCGGAGCTCGCCCGGCTCCGGGGGAACACCGAAGAGGCGATGCGGCGGTATGAAGAGGCCATCTCCCGGGCTCGCCAGAATGGCTTCACCCAGTGCGAGGCGCTCGCGTACGAGGTTGCGTCGGCGTTCTATCGAGCCCGCGGAGTCGAGACCGTCGCCGACACGTACCTGCGCGAGGCCCGGCGCGCCTACCTGCAATGGGGTGCGCACGGCAAGGTGAAGCTGCTCGACATGAGGTACCCGCGCCTGATCAGGTCCGGAACCACCACCAGCACCAGCGTGACCACGGACGAGGCGTTCGACGTGATGACGGTGGTGAAGGCGCAGCAGGCGATCTCCAAGGAGATCGTCCTCGCGGGCCTGTTGAAGACGTTGATGCGCATCCTCATCGAGAGTGCGGGGGCGGAGCGGGGGTATCTCCTCCTGACCCGTGACGACACCCTGTTTATCGAAGCGGGGGCGGAGGTCAACCGCGAGGGGATCAAGGTCGACGCCGAGCCGGTGCCGCTCGAGGCGTCGGCGCGCCTACCGCATTCCATCGTGCACTACGTCAAACGCTCGCTCGAGAGTCTCATCCTCGAGGACGCGGGGACCGACGGCAGGTTCGCCTCGGACGAGTACGTGGTCCGGGCGAAGCCTCGGTCGATCCTGTGCATGCCGGTGATGGGCCAGGCGAAGCTGGTGGGCGTCCTCTACGTCGAGAACAGGCTGGCCGCAGGCGTGTTCACCCCGAGCCGGCTCGCGGTCCTCGAGGTTCTGGCGTCGCAGGCCTCGATCTCGCTGGCAAACGCGCGGCTCTATGCAAGCGTGCAGCAGGCCCAGGAGGCGCTGCGGCGATCGCACGACGAGCTCGAGCAGCGTGTCGAAGAGCGGGCGCGCGAGCTCCGGCGTGCCCAGGCGGAGCTCCTGGATACCGCGCGGCGCGCTGGAAAGGCCGAGATCGCCGCGGAGGTGCTGCACAACGCGGGGAACATCCTCAACAACATCAACACCTCGGCGGGAATCGTGGCCTCCAAGCTGCGGCAGTTCCGCGTGCCGAAGCTGGCGCAGACCGCGGCGCTCCTGCAGGCGCACCAGCAGGATCTCGGGGAGTTCCTGGTGAAGGACGCGGCTGGCAGCGGGCTGCCCGTCTACCTCTCCAGGCTGGCGGCGGCGATGCATCAGGATCTGGAGTTCACGCTAGGCGAGGTGGGCTCGATGATGGCGAGCGTGGAGTACCTCAACGAGGTGGTGCGGACACAGCAGGCCTACGTCGGGGTCTCGGAGGCGCCGGAATGGATCCACCTGGAGGATCTGCTGGAAGACTCCCTGCGGATGAACACCCCCGTCCTGGAGCCGCTGCGGGTGCGGATCATCAAGGAGTACCAAGCCCTGCCGGCCCTGTTCCTCCAGCGGAGCAAGGTGGTGCAGATCCTGACCCACCTCATCAGCAACGCCGCGAGTGCGCTGAGTGAGAGCGGGCAGGAGGAGAAGTGGCTCCGGCTCAAGCTCGAGAAAAGTGGCGAGCAACTGCTGCGGATCGTCGTGGAAGACAACGGGGTGGGGATTGCGCCGGAGAACCTGGAGATGATCTTCCGCCCCGGCTTCACCACCAAGGAGGAAGGGCACGGCTTCGGCCTGCACTGCAGCATCCTCACGGCGAAGGCCCTGGGCGGTTCCATCCTGGCGAAGAGTGAGGGACCGGGCCGGGGCGCTGTGTTCACCCTGGATCTACCACTGGTGAGCTCCAATGCCTGACGCGGGCCGCCCTACCTCGGACCGGCGGCGTGCTTCTGCTCCTCTTCCCTCATTTTCCGGCCTTCGCCGCCCGCGTCCCCGTCATCACCTCCTCGCCGCGCAGGAACAGTGCGGCTTCGGCCCTCGGCAGGATGCGCAGCTGGAACTGCCGCTGGTACCCGTCATCGCGCGAGAAGACTCCCCGGTCCGTCACCAGCAGGAGCGCCGTGGGGACCACGTAGCGTGCCGAGTTGTTGCCGAAGTAATGCACCGCCACCTGGTACGAGCCGCGTGCGGCCTTGCGCGCGTGGTACAGCTCGGGTCCCAGTCCATCCGTGGTGTCCCAGTGGAGCTCGCCCCCCAGCCGCGTTCGCATCCGCCGGTAGGAGCACCGCTCGCCGTTCGGCTCCACCACCCACAGGTCGATGTCCGTCGAGTCCGAGTTCCAATGCAGGGTGAGCTGGTAGTCGATGGGCCCCTGTCCCGCGAGCTTCGCCAGCTCGCGCCGCCGGGCCTCCAGCGTCTCTACCTCCGCCCCCGAGAGCCGGGCCTGCTTCGCCAGCGCCATCAGCATCCGGGCATAGTGGTACGCCGCCACCGTCCGGGTCTGGCTCTCATGCCGGGCCCAGTCCCGAGCCAGGATGAGCTCCCAGTCACGCGCCGCCTCCGCGGGCCGTCCCGCCGCGTCCAGGGCCAGGGCCTCTTCCAGGTACGCCTGCGGCTCGAAGGGGCGGTTGAGCCGCACGAGCTCGAAGAGCTCCGTGGCGGCTGTGTACTGGCCGAGCGCCAGCAGCCCATAACCCACCATCCGCAGGGCCTCGGGGTCCTTCGGCCGCAGCTCCACGGGTGACGAGAGGGCCCGCACCGCGCCCCACGTGTCTCCCGCGAAGGCCCGCTTGCGAGCCACCGCCTCGTACACCATCACATCGTCCTTGTTGGCTCGCCGCGCCCTCCGGTACTCCAGCTCCGCCTGGAGCCGCTCCTCTCCACCCGCGTAGGGCTCGTCCCGCAGGGGTTGGGCCTTCAGCCGCGAACCGAGCTCCGCCTGCTTCGCGCCCAGCACCCGCAGCACCGCGCGACCCGAGTCCGGCACGCCGTCCAGCGCCAGCCCCATCAACCGTTCACGCGACTGGTCCTGCTCGCGCCGCCGCAGCGCCTCCAGCTCGGAGAGGTCCACCTGCTCGTCGCGTACCGCGTAGCGCACGTAGTCCCCCTCCGACTCCAGCACCAGCATGGAGGCGCGCGCGTTGGCCAACCGGTAGTGCTGACTGAGCGCCACCACCATCCGGTCCACCCGCGGGTCCTCCAGGGCCACCAGCCGGGCCACCCATCCCTCCGCCCAGGCCCGCGGTGCGAAGGCACTGTCCCGGTCGCGTGGCAGCGGCACCCGCAGGGTCCGCTCCTGGCCCTCCGAGCGCACCATGACCGCCAACTCCGCGTTGCCCTCGTCCACCAGCCGCCCGGCCACCAGCAATTCCTGTCCCGGGAAGACGAGGTGGGGCCGGCCCGCCACCACCTGGTCCTTCACCTTCGCGCCCCGCACCTCCACCCGGGCCAACATCGCCGAGGGCGCCCGGTGCGCACGTGCCGCCGCCGGCACCTGCGAGCCGGAGAGCACGCTCACCACCCGGCCGCCGCTCGCCCGGGCCAGCGCGTCGAAGAACTCCGTGTTCACCGCCGATTCGCCGAAGCGGTAGCTCACCCACCGAAGTGTGTCCGCAACGGGGTGGTGCGAGATGAGCGCTTCCACCTGCCCGCGTCCCCAGGTGACGTTGCCGTCCGAGAGCAGGAAGGCCGTCACCCGGCCGCCGCCCGCCGCCGGCTTCAGCCAGTCGCGGCTCGCGCGGTCCAGCTCGCCCAGCATCCCATCCACATGCGAAGCGCCTTCGAGGAAGACCCGCTCCAGCTCGCCCAGGGTCTCCCGGCGCGCCTCGGGCGTATTGCGCCGGAATCCAGGGCCATGCAGCCAGCGCGGCCGTACATCGAAGAGGAGCACCGCGTACTCGGTGAGACTGTCGTCCCTCTCCAACAGTGCCCGCAGCAGTGCGCCCTGCAGGGCCCACGCGTTGCCGTCCTCCGCCGAGAGCGAGGTGTCCACCACCAGAACCGCCCGCCCGGTGGGCGCGGCGCCTTCCCCCGCGATGAAGCTCGAGGGCATCCGCACCCGCGCGAAGAAGGCCTGCCCGGGCAACCCCGCGGGGTCCGAGCCCACCAGCACGTCCGCGTCCGAGCGCAACGGCGCGAGGGCCACCTGCAGTGCCCCATCCCCCGTCAACCGCGGCCAGTCCCACACCCGCCAAGGGCCCAGGTCTCGCGGTCTCCCCGCCGCGGGCAGGACCGTCATCTCGCGTGCGTGCCTCGGGTCCACGTGGATGCGCGCCGACACCTGGAGCGAGCGGCCCGCGCCGGGCGGCAGGGGCCACGTGTAGCGCAGGTTCTGACCATCGAAGAGGAGCGTCTGCTCGTAGGCGAGCACCACGCGCTTGAGGGACTTCGGCGGCAGGGGGAAGACGCGAGCGCTGAAGGTGGAGGCGCCCGCCC
This sequence comes from Archangium minus, assembly GCF_044360475.1. Lineage (NCBI taxonomy): Bacteria > Pseudomonadati > Myxococcota > Myxococcia > Myxococcales > Archangiaceae > Archangium > Archangium minus. The sequence goes on along the minus strand of NZ_CP043494.1, from coordinate 8,182,957 downwards.
ACTCCAGCAGCGCCGGGTCCACGTTCTGACGCACCACGTCCTCGTACACCTCACGGGCGCGCTTGTGCTCGACGACCCGGGCTTCCTGCGGCTGGCCCCACGAGTGCTTCGCGTTCCCAGGGCTCGGAGGGGCCGCCGCCACCAACGCCTCCGCCGTGCCCGAGTCCCCTAACGGGGGCAGCAGCTCCGCGGACTGGAAGAGCGAGGGCGAGTCCACCGCCACCGCGCCCGAGTACAGCGCGAAGCCCGCCACCGTCGCCCCGCCCGGCAGTGGGTAATAGAAAGTGCCCTCCAGGGCGCGGGAGGTGTCGTTCTCGAAAAGGTAGTCCACGACCGTGCGTGCACGAGCGCCCTGGATGTACGTCACCACGCGTACCGCGCGGGCCGTCAGCGGCTGGTATCGGCCCTGCTCGTCCTGCACCAGCACCTTGGCCATGCGGGGTGCGGACTCCACCTTGGGCAGCAACGGCCGGGGCGCCTGGGGCTCGCCAGGCTTCGTCTGTTCGGAGGGTGCCCTCGCCTCCGGCTCTTCTTCGGCCGCCTCCCACTCGGAAGCAGGAGCGGGCATCAACGGTGCTCCCGCTGACTCAGAGGCTCCTCCCACCACGCCTCCCAGCACACCCCCTACCACTCCTCCGATGACGCCCCCCGCCACGCCGCCTTCGACGTCATCTTCGCGCACCCGGTCTCGCGCCTCCCACCGCCGGACCAACGCCTCGGGAATGGGCTTCGGGTCGGCGACGGCATCACGCAGCGCCGCGATGTCCACCGTCCCCGTGTCGGGCAGACCCGGCGCGGTGGTGGGCGCGATGAGGCCCGCATCGGCGAAGGAGGCGGGGACATTCGCGGGCACCGGGAGCGGAGGCATGTCGGCCGGGACGGGCTCGGGTTCTGGAACGGGCTCAGGCGACTGCGCCAGGGGAGCGGGCGGGGCCGTGTCCTCGGGAATGGGCGGAGTCGTGGCGCCACGCATGCAGCCCACGAACGCGAGTGCCACCAACAGGAGTCCGGAAAGGAAAGCGCGCGGAAGGGACATGTGAGCGGAAGCAAATCATTTCCATCCCCGCCCGGGTGTCATGGTTGAGTCATGCGGGTTCCCTGCTCGCGTCACGGTGCCAACCGCACCGGGTTCTTCCGCGAACGTGGGCAAAACGTCCTGACCGCGAGGCAAGGACGGGGGCGCACTGCTCGAGCGGGCCCGTCAGCGGCCCTCCTCGGCCCCTGCGCTCCAGCCCGCCCCTTCAACCGGTCTCCTTTTTCCTAGGCTCGCGCGGGGCAACCGGGACAAAGTTGTTCATGTCTTCGGACCCGCGCTCCACGTGGACGACCTCTCCGACCGCTCGCGAGAGCAGCGCATCGCCTCCACCTATGCGCCGAGGCTCCAGGCAATCCCCGATGAAATGGCTCCTTACGTGCGTCGCGCCGGTCCTGCTCGCAGTATGGATTTTGTTCTTGAGCGCTCACGGGCCGACCTCATGGCTGGTCGTTCCTGGCGCTCTGATTGGCAGTGCCTGCGTCGCTGGCTTTTCTTTTCTGCGCTCGTTCTCTCGTCCCCTGCGAGCGCTCTCTCTCTCGCTCTATCTGCTGCCGCTGGGGCTCTTGTCTACCTATCGTGCGTCGCCGTTCTCCGTATCGAAGACCTTCGAGATCGGCGCGCTCCCGCCGGCTTCCGCGCCTTCCGAGATGTCGATTGCCCAGCTTCCGACCGGCGCCACCTACCGCAGCGCGTCCTTTGGGTATCGCGGTGGCTCTCTCTTCGAGCCGCGAGAGTTCTCCATGACCGCGACCCTGATCAAGCACCCCAAGGGTGATCTCTTGATCGACACCGGGTTCGGTCGGGATATCGCTCAGCACCTCGCGACGATGCCTCTCTTCTTTCGGCTCCTGACACGATACTCGATGAACAAGACCGCGCGCGAGCAACTCCAATCGAGCGGGTATGACCTGACCCGGCTGCGCGCGATCCTTTTGACCCACTCCCACTGGGACCACATCAGCGGCGCCGTGGATTTTCCCGAAGTGCCTGTCTGGATACCTCCCGCGGAACGAAGCTTCGCACAAGGTGAAGACTTCACCACGGCCCCGGCAAGAAGCATCAAGTCGCTGCATTTCGAAGAGTATCGATTCGATGCGCACCCCTATCTCGGCTTCGCGGAGAGCCATGATGTCTACGGAGATGGCACGGTGGTGATCGTCCCGGCGCCCGGCCATACGCCGGGCTCAGTGATTGTCTTCGTGACGCTTCCGGACAACAAGCGCTACGCCTTTATCGGAGACCTCGCCTGGCAATTGGAGGGCGTCACCGAGCAGGAGGAGCGCCCGCTCACGCAGCGCCTCGCAGATGTCGAGCCTCGGCTCGTTCGTGAGAACCTCGCGCAGATGGCCGCGATATCAGCGCGATACCCGGAGATGACCATCGTCGTCGCGCATGATCCGCGGAGCTTCGCATCGATTCCGACGTTGGTGTCAAAGCCATGAGATGGGCCGGTGTGTGCCCAAAGCAAGGGCGGGGGAAGGAGAGGGTCTCGGGAGGGGGCGGAGGTGCGACCGGAAGAGGCAAACCCACCGCCATTGGCAGCAATGGTGGCGGAGTCGAAGAAGGACAGGGCACCGCTCCTCGCGGCCTCGGCCGAAAAAGAGAACCCCAGCTCGCCAGCTGGCGACCGGGGCTTTGCTACATCCCTTGCTACAGTCTTCCGGAACGCTGAATCCTGTCCGGGAGATACAGAGTGGAGGCGGCGGGAATCGAACCCGTCGCTCCCGAGCCGTGACCAGGCGCGGTTGAGGATGGACTCGCGATGGGGTGGGGCTGGTGGGGAGTCCTTGCCCACGTAGTCCAGCGTGGTGCCCAGCAGGCCGATGACGACCGTGGGCCTTGTCCGATGCTAATGCCGCCCCAATTCCCTGTCCCAGGCAGCCAACTGTACGGCCACTGTGTATTTGTAGGCGCTGGAAAAATCCTCGAAATCCTTCAGGGGAAGCGCACAGAGGCGCTCGCGCAGGAAGCTCGGGTCGCAGAGCACCTCGTGGTGCTTCAAGTCGTTGTCCCCCTCCACCAGGAAGGGAATCACCCGGAGCACGGCCTCCTCGCAATCCTCTCGGGTAGCACGAGACATGCGCTCCACCGTCAGGGCCATGTGCTCGCGGACTGAGGCCGGGCCTCCGGGGCACCAGGCCTCCAGGCTCTTGCGGTAGATGTACTCCATGAGGCCGTCGAGGGTGTGGTGGGTGCCGGGCAACCTGTACACATAGCGAGGGCCCTGGAGCACATCCCAGAAGCGGAGCAGCGAGGCGAGGCGCTTCGCCATGCGCTCCGCACTCCGTAAGGGGGGAGGGGACACGGCATGGTAGAGGGCCCCCCACGGGGTGCTCAGGCAGAAGGACTCGAAGGCCTCCCTCACGCGCTGGTGCTCCCCCTCCGGGACGCCTTCATCCAAGTTCATGAAGACCTCGGCGAGCAGGTGCACCCGCCAGCGCGGGCGGTTCCAATCGAATCCTTCGGCTCCCGAGTGCATCACCAGCACCTCGCCGGGCTGTACCTGGCGCATCTGCCGGGGCTGGGGAAAGGCACCGGTCTTGAGGTACCTCCGGGCCCACCAGCGGCCCTCGGCTCTCACCTTGCGGAGGATGGCGGCGGTGGTGTCGTAGAGCCACGCTGGAAACTCGAGCACCGGGGAGGGTTCCGGGGTCATGGCCTTTCGCCCTACTACAGCGGGCAGACGCGCCTCAAGCGCCAGGCACTTCGCTCTCTCCGAGGGCGGCGGGTGCCTCCCGCCCGCTCAGCGGCAGTCCCCAGGCAGATAGACCTGGCCCTGGAAGCCCTTGGGCCGTTCGCTCCCTTCATACGCAGCCCGGATCGCCTGCTCGGCCAACTCACCGCGCTGTTCTATTTCTTCCCTGGGCAACTCGTCTGCCTTCTGGGCCGCCCGTTCCTTCCAGGTGGCATTGGGTTGCTTGCGCCGGTAGCTCCAGCGGTACAGCGTCACTCCGGGCTCTGGCGTGCGCCAGGACAACTGCCAGAGTGCTCCCCCGTTCTCGAATTCGAGGAAGAGCGACCCCTCGAAGCCGGTGCCTCCCGTGAGCTTCTTGTCCGGCTCGACAACCTCATTGAGCGCCGCCAGGTAACGCCCCGCCTGTTCTCTCCCCTCCCCGCGTGACTCCTCGTTGTCCGGCTTGAGCTCGAACAGCACGAGGAGGCGGGTATCGGTGATGTCCGGGCGCAAGCGCCTCACGAGCTCCGAGAGACGCTTTGGATCTCCCAACTTCCCCTCCTCGACAATTCTGAAGAGGCTGGCGGTGTTGAGGAAGACAACGCTGGATGGATGCTGCACACTGTACTCCCTGCCAATGGCGTAATGTGCGGCCTTGCCAAGAAAAGCGCCCCAGGGCTCCCTGGAGTCCCGCTGACGGCCAGGGAGCGTGGAGGAGGGCGGCTCTGCCTGAGCACCGAGGGCCGCCACGAGCACCAGGAGAAAACCCGCGAGCCCCAAGGTGCTCCTCGTCCTGCTTCCACTTCTTTTCATGTCCAACATGCTCCCTCCGGTGCGGTGCACGGTTGAGGAGCGGACCATGAGGAGCTGACATGCCGATGACGACTGTGGGCCTCGTCCGGCAGGGACTTCCGTCCGAGCACGTTTTCGGATCCTCGTTGCTCTGCATGGAGGCGGCGGGAATCGAACCCGCAGCAAGGCGAGAGCAAAACAACAAGCAGGTCGCGCCGTTACTGGCTAACGCCTTGAGCTCACACCGGATCATTCCCCGTCTCGTCCCGTTCAGTTCCCCGCCCTGACCCCTGCTGCTGTTGGCCGGGAACCCGTCACCTGGCGTTTGCGATGCGCTCGAGCAGCTCGCTCAGCAGCAAGCGCTCGCCCTGGGTGAGCACCGTGATCCGGTCCAGGGAGGCGCGCAGCGCCGCGGCCACCGCGTGGACATCCGCGTTCGCGGGTGTCGCCGCCTCGCTCGTGATCGCGGCCACGACCGCCTCGCGCGCGGCATCGGCGAGTCCGAGGTCGCGTTGCCCTTCGGGCTGGCGCAGGAGTGTGAGCACGGCGCCGGTGCCCATCGCCGTGACGAGGCCGAGCGCCCGCTCCTCACTGACCCGCAGTCGGCCCGCGAGCGCGATGTTCAGGATGCGCCGCCGCAGCACATCTTCCCCGTCGCCGACGGCAGCAGGCTGCCGAGCCGGATGCGGATCGCTGCTCATGATCGCGAACAGCCCGGGATGGCTCAGGCCGAACGCGACGTGCATGTCCCAGCCATCGCGAAAGTCCTGAAGCGGGTCGGGGTGCGGCGTGAGCGCGGCCTTCTTCGACACGTAGCTCTTCAGCACGTGCTCGATGACGGCCGAGAGGAGGCCGCGCTTGTCGCCGAAGAGCCGGTAGATGGTCGGCGCCTGCACACCGGCGGCGGCGGCCACGGCCCGCGTGGTCGCGGCATCGGGACCTCCGGAGGAGATGAGCTCCGCGGCGGCCTCGATGATGCGCGCTCGCACATCAGGGCTCTCGGCATCTTCGGCGGCGAACTTCTCGCGGTCCTCCATGGGGATGGAGATAGCACGCCCTGGCTGTAACGGCGATAACGAAGGCTTGATAACGGTGTTAATGCTGGTTACGTTATCGATGGTAACGAGGTGGCGTTACCAGTGTTAACACAAGGGGCGTTCAATGATCGTCGTGACCGGAGCGACAGGGCAGCTCGGCCGTCTCATCGTGGAGAAACTTGTCACCCGCGTCCCGGTGGACCGGGTCGCCGTCAGTGTCCGGGAAGTGCAGAAGGCCGAGGAGCTGGCGGCACGCGGCGTCCGAGTGCGCAGAGGCGACTTCACGGAGCCGAAGAGCCTCGCGCACGCCTTCGAAGGCGCGTCCCAGGTCCTGCTCGTCTCGTCGAATGCGGCTGCGCATGGTGGCGAGCCCCTCGCCCAACATCGCTCCGCCATTGACGCCGCACGTTCTGCCGGCGCGCGGCGCATCGTCTACACGAGCCACATGGCCGCGAGCCGTTCGTCGGCGTTTCCGCCGATGCTCGACCATGCGGCGACGGAGCAGATGCTGGGCGAGTCCGGCCTGGCGTGGACCGCGCTTCGCAACGGTTTCTACGCCGCGAGTGGAATGTTCCTGCTGGAGCGGGGCTTGAAGGCGGGAGTCCTCGAGGCGCCCGCGGACGGAAAGGTCTCCTGGACCACGCACTCAGACCTGGCGGAGGCGGCCGCGGTCATTCTGGCGAACGAGGGGCAGTACGACGGGCCGACGCCGCCGCTCACGGCCGGGCAGGCGCTCGACTTCGGAGAGCTGTGCGACATCGCGTCGAGCGTCCTCGGACATCCGATTCGTCGAAGCCTTGTGTCGGAAGAGGAGATGCGCGCGAAGCTCACGGCGTCCGGAATGCCCGCGCCCGTGGTCGCCATCTCGCTTGGCCTCTACCTCGCGAGCCGCAACGGCGAGTTCGCGGCCGTCGATTCCACGCTGCAGAAGTTGCTCGGGCGTGCACCGACGAGCATGCGCGAGGTGATTGCCGAGAAGCTGAGCCGAGCGGCTTAGCAGGTGATGCGCGCCGGACACCGCGCCTCGACTCTGGCCCCTCATGGATGTGGCGCCACGCCCACGGTCTGTCACAGTGAGGGCATGCACGCCCGGACGCAGCATGGCCGAGCGTGTCGAAGTCCCACCCGTGGAACCCAGGAGCGTGTCCCCCATGCGAATTCCTCTCCCCCTCGTTGCTGCTTTCGTGGGTCTCGTCGTCTCGGTGTCGGGTTGCGGCGGTACGTACGAGCCCGAGCAGGCGCCGGTGACCGAGTCCGCCCCCGCCGATGAGCAGCTCCCCGAGGGCAGCGTCACGCAGCAGGCCATCTGCTCGTTGCTGTGGACGTGCAACTTCAGCCAGTGGTACGGCAGCGAGGCGACTTGCACGGCGGCCTGCGGCAGGTCCTGCACTCGCGACTACCGCTGTAATGGCACCTGCGTCTGTCCGTGAGCCAGCGCTGAAGGCGAGGCCGGGGGGGGACCGGTAGTCTCCCTCGGCCCCCGCGATGGGAAATGGCTCCCGCCCACGAGGTGCGGCGCATGCGCTCGCGGAAGGAGGCCCGCAAGCGCGCGGGAGCCCGCGGAGGGCAGGCGATGGGCGAGAGGGTCAGCGAGGGCATGGCACCGTCGGGCAGCCGGAAGGAGGGTATTGCCGGCCGCCCCACGCGATGGGGAGCTCGAGTCATATGGAAGGATGCGGCAGGGAGATGCTGTGTTTGTCGTTGGAGGATGTCGTCGCCTGCGGCGGCGCCGACGTGGTGCGAGCGAGCGAGGACGTGCGGCGCGGCTTCGAGCTGCTGCTGCGCGGACGGGTGGTTCAACCCACCAAGACATCCATGAGAAGCCCGCGGCCCGTGCCGGAGCCGGAGGTGGGGTGCATCAACTTCATGCCCTCGCTGCTGCTGGCGGACGGGGAGGAGATTCTCGGCTGCAAGTCGATGGGCGCCATGCCGGCGAACGTGGCACTGGGGCTGCCCCGCGCCACGGGCCTCATCACCCTGTTCGATGCGCACACCAAGCTGCCTCGCTGCATCATGGACGCGCAGGTGATCAGCGCGACGCGCACGGGGGCCGTGTCGCTGCTGGCGGCCCAGAAGCTCGTGCCCCCGGACACCCAGGAGGTGGGCCTCATCGGGGCGGGCGTGAACATGCGCACCCAGCTGCTGGGCCTGCAGCAGGCCGTGCCGGGCCTGCGTCGCGCACGCGTCTACTCCGAGGGGGCGTCCAAGGACTGCTTCGCCGAGGAGATGTCGCGGCGCACCCATCTCGACATCCGGCCGGTGGCGAGCGCCGAGGAGGCGGTCCGCGACTGCTCCTTCGTGGTCACCTGCGTGTCGCGCGATGACCAGCCCGTTGTGCGCGAGCGGTGGATTGGCCAGAGCGGGGTGACGGTGTTCTCTATCGGGGGCTTCGAGGTGGAGGCGTCGCTGCTCACGCGGATGGACCGGGTCATCGCCGATCGCTGGGTGGACGTGAAGAGCCGCAACGTGCAGACCCACGCCTTCGCGGTGGCCGGGGGACTGATCCCGGAGAGCCGGGTGGAGGACCTGGGACCCATCCTCGCGGGTGAGCGCTCCGGCCGGACGTCGCGGCACGAGAGCATCTTCTTCTCCCCCGTGGGGCTTGCCTTCGAGGACATCCTCGTCGCCGACCGGGTCTTCCGCGAAGCCCTCCAGCGCGGGGTGGGGCAGCGGGTGCAGCTGTGGAGCTCCTCGAAATGGATTTGAGGGAACGGCTCGAGCGGCTCTCTCCCGCACGGCGGGCCCAGGTCGTGCGCGAGTGTCTGGAGCTGGCCCGCGCCGCGGAGTACCCCCTCGAGGGCCGGCCCTTCCTCGTGCCCCTGGAGCTCGACGCCGCGCGGGTGAAGCGCGCCTTCGCCCAGGTGGAGTGCCTGGTTCGAGCGCTCGTCCGGCTGGAGACGCACGCCCTCGGTCCGGCGGGTGCGCCCCTCCTGCGCCGCCTGCTGCGCTCCCTGGAGCCGGGCAGCGAGCGGCTCGTGCGTCAATGCACCTTCGAGTCTCCCGCCTCCCTCGAGCGCCGGCTGCGCCGCGTGGACGCCTTCCTGGAGCCGGCCACGGGCCGTTGCACGGCCATCGAGGTGAACCAGGCGGCGCCCCTGGGGCTGCACTATCACGACGTGGATCAGCGGATGGCCGCGCACCTGCTGGGCGCGCTGGGACGCACGTATGAGCCCCAGCTGCTGGCGGCCTGCGTCGTGGACTGGTTGTTCGGGGAGTTTCGTGCCCGCTACCCGGGCCGCGTGCCCCGGCGGATCGCCCTGGTCTCCGAGCACGGCTACTCTGGCAAGCGGGAGCTGCCGCACGTGGCGAGGGAGTACCAGCGGGTCGCGCGAGCGCGGTATGGAGAGGACGTCCACCTCGTGCACTGCTTTCCTCCGGAGGTCCGGCTCGTCCGGGGGCGGCCCACCGTGGGGGGCGAGCAGGTGGACATGATCTGGCGCTACTCCGTCTACCTGGACGCCTACCGCGAGGGCGACGTGGACGTGAGCGACTACGAGGCAGTGTGCTCACACCCGGAGGAGCACCTGATCGTCAACTCCACCGGCGCCTTCCTCACGGCGACGAAGGAGGCGTTCGCGCTGCTCAGCGACGCGGCGGTGGTCGCCACGCTCGGCCTGTCGCGCGAGGACGCGGAGCTGCTGCGTCAGACGATCCCGGACACGGTGAGCCTGGCGCATGCGCCCGAGCGGCGCCAGGAGGTGCTGGAGGAGCGGGAAGGGTGGGTGTCCAAGCCCACGGACTCCTCCTTTGGAGAGGGCGTGGTGTTCGGCGCCCGGCTGTCGCGACGGGAGTGGGAGCGCCTGGTGGAGGCGCGGAGCAAGGACGGGTTCCTCTTCCAGCGGCGCGTGAGCTACCCCGTCGTCGCACTCCTGGAGATCTCGGAGGCCGGAGCACTGCTGGAGCGGCAGGTGGAGGTGGACTTCTGTCCCTACCACGTGGACGGGCGGGTCCCCGGCCCGACCATCGTGCGCGCCCACGCCGTGGACCCTCATCAGCGTGGGACGCGGGTGATGAACACGAGCGCCGGGGCCTTCCTCCTGCCCTTCCTCGCCCCGGGGTGCTAGCGCGGGGGTCGCTACATGGAAAGGAAGCTTCGAATGAAGAATCAACCTGGATTCACGCGCCTCTCCTCGCTTCTCAAGACAACACTGGCCTACGACAGCGACATCGTGGGTCTCTTCGAGTTGCTCAAGGACAACACCGTGGTGTCCTCCCGACTGGAAGGACTGGCTCCCTATGACTGGTACCTCGACACGGCGGCCCTCGCCAACGGCGTCTACACCCTGAGGGCAACGGCGACGAGCACGGCCGCCGCTGGCGGTGATGTGAACACCGTGTCGCTCCCCATCACGCTCCAGAACTGAGCGCACCACGGCGGGCCCGAGGGGGCGTGACGGCAGTTGACGTCACGCCGTCTGCCGCAGCCAGGCCTCGAAGGTGAGCAGGTCGGGCACGAGCTGGCGGAGCGCCGCCACGTCGGCCCCGCCGGTCATGCCTCCGCGGTCGGCGAAGTCGGTCAGGCGGCGCATCATGTCGTTGGCGGCCAGCACCTCGGCCGGGAAGCGCGCGTAGCTGGCCTCGATGCCGCGGGCGCGGCCGAAGAGGGAGGCGATGGCGGGGCCCGTCAGTTCATCACCGGCCAGCTCGAGGGTCTGGCCGAGGTGGCGCGCGGGGTCGGCGAACACGCGTGCGACCAGTCGGCCAATGTCGGCGACGGCGATGAGCTGGAGCGGCTGCTCGGGACGCATGATGAAATGGAAATGCCCCTGCGTCAGCCCGAGGTGGGGCTCGAGCAGCATCTCCATGAACGCCGCGGGCCGCACGATGGTCGCCGGCAGGCGGCTGCGCCGGATGTGCTCCTCGATGCGCCACTTGCTCTCGAAGTGCCCGACCCCCGTGTCCGGCCCCAGCCACGCCACCGAGGTGTAGACGAGGTGCGCGACTCCCGCTCGGCCGGCGGCGTCGGCGACGGCGATGCCCAGGCGCTCCTCTTCCTGATCGGTAACGCCGTACTTCTGCTGGCCCGAGCTGGGCTGGACGCTGAAGACGCCGTAAGCCCCCGCCATCGCCGCGGCGAGCGCGCCGGCATCGCCCATGTCACCCGCCACCAGCTCCACCCCCTCGAGCGCCCGCGCCCGTGGGCTCGCCGGATCGCGCACCAGCGCTCGCACCCGCCAGCCGTCGCGCACCAGCGCCCGCGCCGTCGCGCCCCCCTGCTGCCCCGTCGCTCCCAGAACCAGAATCGTCCTCGTCTCTGCCATGGTCGCTCCCTCGTGTATTGCTAGGAACGGAAGGTGACTCCGGTTAAATACGGAGGAACCCTCCGGAAATGCTCCGATTGAATACGGAGGGACCCTCCGGCTCGCAAGGGAGATGAACGAGATGGAGAAACGACCCGAAGAGCGCCCCCTGCGCGCCGACGCCGCGCGCAACCGGGCGCGGCTGCTGACCGCCGCCCACGAGGTCTTCTCCGAGCGTGGCGCCGACGCCTCGTTCGAGGACATCGCCCGGCACGCGAAGGTCGGCATCGGCACGCTCTACCGGCACTTCCCCTCGCGGGAGGCGCTGCTGGCGGCCTCGTGCGACGAGCGTCTGCTGGAGATCGCGCGGGCGAGCCAGTCACGAGAAGGGGAGGAGGGCGACGCGGCCGAAGCGCTGGCGAGCTACATCGAGCAGCTCGTCACCACGGCGGGCCTCTACCGCGGGCTGGCCACCTCGATTGGAGTGGTGCTGCAGAGCGGCACGCCGGGCTGCCACGCGACAACGCAGGAGGGTGAGCGGCTGCTGGCCCGGGCGAAGCGAGAGCGCGTCATCAAGCGCGACGTCCTGCTCGACGATGTCGTCTGCATCGTCACCGCGGTCGCCCTGGCCGCCACGGGCGACCCGGCCCGCATCCGGCGCCTGATCGCGATGTTCTTCGACGGCATGAGGTGCGCCTGACCTCCGCTCTCGACAGCTCCACGAGACAGGAGGGTGCAGTCCCGAGCTCCGCACCCAGGTGAGACCCTCACCCAGGTGCGAGTCGAGCCACACCCTCCATCTCGGAGCGCGGGTGGGTCAGGAGGCGGGACGCAGCCGCAGGAGCTTGCCCTGGGAGCCGCTCTGGCCGTCCTGGAGCAGCCAGATGCTGCCGTCCGGACCCTCCTCGACCTCGCGGATGCGGCTGTTCATGTTCCACTGGTCGCCCTTGGACGCCGAGGTGCCGTTCACGTCGACGCGCACCAGCGACTGGCTGGACAGGCCGCCGATGAACAGGTCGCCCTTCCACTCCGGCCAGAGCTTGCCCGAGTAGACCATCAAGCCTCCGGGCGAGATGGAGGGGTTCCACCACACCTTGGGAGGCTCGAAGCCGTCGCCCGCGCGGTGGTCGGGGATGTCACGGCCGTCGTAGTGGCTACCGTTGGAGGCCTTGGGCCAGCCGTAGTTGAGGCTGGGCTGGATGAGGTTCACCTCGTCGCCGCCCTGGGGACCCATCTCATGCTCCCACAGGTTGCCGCTCGCGTCGAAGGCGAGGCCGAGCAGGTTGCGGTGGCCATAGGACCAGACGGCGGGGTGGAAGCCCCGGGCGGCCAGCGGGTTGCCCGCGGCGGGGGTGCCATCGTCATTGAGGCGCAGCACCTTGCCGAGCGTGCCGGTGGGGTCCTGGGCGGGATCGAACTTCTGCCGATCTCCGTTGGTGAAGAACAGTTTGCCGTCGGGAGAGAAGGCGATGCGGCCGGAGAAGTGGCCATCTCCGCTCACATACGGCGTGGCCCGGAAGATGACCCGCACGTTGGTCAGCGAGGGCGAGGTGCCGTCGGTGAAGGTGCCCCGCGCGAGCGCCACGCCCTTGCCGCTCGAGCGCGACTCGGAGTAGCTGAAGTAGACGAGCCGGTTCTGCGCGAACTGGGGATGGAGCACCACGTCCAGCAGTCCGCCCTGACCCGCGCTGGACACGGGGAGCGTGCCGGTGACGGTCTTGCGCTGCGTTCCGTCCGCCGAGACGAGGTGGAGCGTTCCCGCCTTCTCGGTCACCAGCATCCGGCCGTCCGGCAGGAAGGTCATCGCCCAGGGCGAATTGAAATCCGCGACCTCGGTGATGGAGAAGCCCGCGGCGAGCGCCTCGGAGAGGCTCTCCGGGCTGTCGGACTCCAGGTCGAGATTGTCGGGGCCCGTCCCGTCGCTGCAGGCGGCGAGGAAGGCGAGGGAGAGCAATGATGAACGAAGCGATGGCATGTTGGAACTCCCGTAAAAGGTGGAGAGCCACGTTATAACGGACCCGCACTCTCCGTACGTGACAACGACGCCAATCGCCCATCGGGGCAACACACGGTTGAACAGACGACACACGGGGCCCTCTGCTACGACAGTCACTCCCTCTACCTGCTCCACCCACCCAAGCGTCGCCTCTGCGTCTTCGAGGTCAGGCCTGAGGTGATGCGCCCGTTCGGCATGATCACCTTCGATGAGCAGGGCGCCTCGACGCCCCGTGCGCTCCCGAAGGTCGAAGAATAGAGGGGCGCTCCCTACGGCATGGGCCGCGAGCCGTTCGACGGCCCTTCGGGAACGGCGGGCCAGCCGTTGGGCCAGGTGATGGCGTCCACGAGCATCACGCGCGCGGTGTGGGCGCTGTTCCACGCGTGGTAGACCATGTACGTGTCGCCGCCCGGCCCGGTGACGACGGAGTTGTGGCCGGGGCCCGTCCAGCCGCCCCCCGTCCTGAGGATGGGCGCGCTCAGCTTCGTGTACGGCCCCAGCGGGCTGGTGGCGCGGGCGACGCCCACGGCGTACGTGCTGTTGTAGTACGCGTTACCGCTGTAGAAGAGGTAGTAGTAGCCGCCGCGCGCGACGACCCACGGCGCCTCGACGACGCCGCCCTCCCAGCCCAGGTTGTTGGTGATGAGCGTCCGGCGCGTGCCGACGAGCGACAACCCGTCCGCCGAGAGCTGCTGCCCGTAGATGGGGGTCGGCTGCCCCACCGCGTTGCCGTCCGCCTTCCACACAAGGTACGGCGTGCCCGCCGTGTCCCGGAAGAAGGTGGCGTCAATCATCCCCATCCCCGTGTCGTGCACCAGCGGCCGGCCGAGGTCCGTGAAGGGCCCGAGCGCGCTCGTCGACGTGGCCGCGCCGATGGACAGCTTCCCGTTCGTGTGCCGCGCCGTGTAGTACGCGATGTAGCGCGTCCCCACCTTGTGAATCTCCGGCGCCCAGTAGTCGCCCGTCGCCCACGTGGGCTTGCGCGCGGACGGGAAGATGACGCCCGCGTACGTCCAGTTCACTAGGTCGCGCGAGGTGCGCAGGGGGAACGCATCCGCCGCGCCGCCCGACGTGCACGCCGCCACGTACTGCGTCCCGTCATGGATGACGCCCGGGTCCGCGCAGTCCACGGGCACCACCGGATTCACGTACAGCCCGCCGCAGCCCGTGTACCGGAACGACAGGGCGCACGCGTTGGAGCCGTTGAAGTACGGCGCCCACTCGTTCGACAGCACCGTGTACGAGTTGGGGGACTGGTTCGTGCAGCCCCGGTCCCAGAACACGCGCCCGCCGGCGTCGTCGTGCTGCGCCGGGTGGTTCGCCGGATGTATCCACGACGCGCCGTAGGTGATGCGCGTGCCGCACGACTGGGCCGCGCAGTCCGTGTCGAGCGCGATGACACAGGCGTTGTTGCCGGTGAAGTACGGCCGCCAGCCGTTGGACAGCACCGCGTACGAGTTGGGGCCCTCGTTGATGCAGGTGCCGTCCCACGTCACCAGGTCCGCCGCGATGTCGTACTGGGCCGGGTGGTTCGAGGGGCGAATCCACCGGTCGCCGTAGGTGATGCGCGTGCTGCACGCCAGCGCGCCGGTGGTGGTGTCGGCCGCGGACTCGTCGGCGGCCAGCTGCGTGTCGGGGCTCTCGCCACCGCAGCCGGACGCGAGCAGCGCGCTCGCGAAGGCCAGAGACAGGAAACGGGGGGATTTCCTCATGTGTCGTTCTCCGATGCAGTCACAGGGACTGAATCGGGAATTAACATGAAAATCAGGACAGACTCTCAAAATCTGACTATCTGATTATTCGAAGACGGATACCTCGGCGAGCTTCTCCATCCAGAGTGAAGTCTTTCCGTCCTGCCGTCCGGCGCAGCAGTCTTGCGAGAGTCCAATCAAGGAAATGAGGTGAGCACCTACCTGCCTGCGCTCCGCACGGTCAGGCCATCTCCAGCGCCCGTGTCTCGTGCCGGGCCTCGGCGGAGCCGTCCACCAGCACCCCATCGGCAATCCGCACCACCCGGCGGGCGCGGCGCATCACCCGTGGGTCATGCGTGGAGAAGAGGAAGGTGACGCGCCGGGTGCGGTTGAGCTCCTCCATCAGGTCCAGGATCTGCTCGCTGGTGGCGGAGTCCAGGTTCGCGGTGGGCTCGTCGGCGAGCACCAGCTGCGGCTGGGTGACGAGCGCTCGTGCGATGGCCACGCGCTGCCGCTGGCCGCCGGACAGCTCGTCCGGGCGGTGGTGCAGGAACTGCGACAACCCTACGTCCGCGGCCATGCGCTCGGCGCGCTCGCGCAGCGTCCGCCTCGACTCGCCACCGATGAGGCAGGGGAACTCGATGTTCTCCAGCACGTTCAGCACGGGGATGAGGTTGAAGGCCTGGAAGATGAAGCCGATCTTCCGGTTGCGCAGCTCGGCCAGGTCGTTGAAGTCGCGGTCCCCCACCTCCTCGCCCTCCAGCCGGTAGGAGCCGGAGGAGGCTCGGTCGAGCAGGCCGATGATGTTGAGCAGCGTCGTCTTGCCGGAGCCGGAGGGGCCCATCACCACGGTGAACTCGCCGCTCTGCACCTCGAGGTCCACGCCGCGCAGCGCGGTGACGGTGGTCTTGCCCAGGTTGTATGCCTTGTGGATGTTCTTCAGTTGAATGAGGGCCATGGTTGGGTCCTTGGGGGAATGCGGGTCAGAAGAAGAGGCGCGCGCTCAGCAGGGCGCGCCAGTCGGAGGCGGAGAGGCTTCCTTCGGTGATGCGCTCGCCGGCCACCTCGGCGGCCAGGGACTTCACGCCGGGCAGGGGGATGAAGACGGAGCCGGAGAGGGTGAGCCACTCGCGCGCGCTCCAGGACACCTGCGGGATGAGCTGGCCGGAGAGGTCTCCGAGGTTCACCACCGCCGAGGCGCCGAGGACGAAGTCGTCCGCCACCTGGGGCTTGCTGTACTGCAGGAAGAGGTAGTGGCGGCGCAGCGGCTCGAAGGAGAATTTCTGCGGCGAGCCGGGGTCCGTGGCGGTGCCGGTGGGGCTGAGGCGGGCGGTGAGCGCCTCGGCCTGCTCGGGCGTGAGCTGCGCCAGCAGCCGCCGTCCCTGGCCCAGCAGCCCCACGTAGTCGGCGAACTCGCGGGCGCTGTAGCCCTCGCCGTTGAAGTAGTACTCGGCCGACAGCGTGGCGTTGTCCTCGAAGAGATAGCGGGCTCCCACCAGCACCTTGGCGCGCACGCCGCGGTCGTCCACGTGCGTGCGGGACAGGGGTGGGGTGCCGGACTGCGTGCACCCGAGGAGGGCCTCGGTGCTCGCCGTACACGCGGGGGCCGCATACAGCTGGGAGGAGCCCGTCTGCGCCAGCGCCTCCAGGTGCACCTCGGTGGCGTCGAAGACGCGCGAGAGGGACAGGCCCACCCGGCTCTTCTCCCGGAAGGGGTCGTTGTAGAGGTGGGTGAAGTGGTAGGTGAGCGTGACGTCCGTGTCCGCCACCAGGGCGTAGAGTCGCGCGGCCGCGGCCCAGTGCGCCTCGTTGTCGCGGTCATCCAGCGCCGGGTTTCGCACCGCCTCGGCGGTGGGGTAGTCCGGGTAGACGAGCAGCGAGGTGGGCAGGCCCGCGTACTGGCGCAGCACCTTCGCCGCTCCCACCAGGGACACGGTGAAGCGCTCGAAGGGTAGCTCCACCCGCGCCAGCCACGCGCCCGCACGCTGCCCGGCCGGGTCGGTGGGATCCTTGGGTGGGTTGAGCAGATCCGTGGGGTTGAAGGCCATGCCGCTGCCCCACACCACGCGCTTCTTGCCCAGGGTGAGGTTCAGGTGGGGCGCGGCCTCCCACGCGGCGAACAGCTCGCCCACCACGGCGGAGGGCCGGTAGAGCGGCACGTCCTGCTCGGCCAGCGCCACCTCCTTGCCCTGTGCGTCCACGCCTCGGAAGAGGCCCGCCCACTGCCAGAAGAGGGACAGGTCCGCGCCAGCCGACAGCCGCGGGCCGTAGCGCAGCTTCACCTGCATGTTGCCCTCGCTGAGGTTGGCCAGCGCGGGCACGCCGGTGGTGGGCACCAGGCCCGTGGGGGACACGTGTGAGCCGGTGAAGCGCGTGTCCAGGTAGCCCGTGGTGGTGGCTTCGAGCTTCGTCTCCGGCTCCTCCACCGGGTCGGCCTCCTCCTGCGCATCGGGCGCCTCGGCCTCGGGGGCCTCCGTCTCCTGGGGGACGGCGGCCAGCAGCAGCATGGTGAGCAGGGTGTTCATGGTGGGACTCCGGGAGAGAGGGCGGGGAGGGGTCAGCGGCCCAGGTCGTCGAGGACGAAGCGGCCGGCAGCGGGCTGTACGCGCACGTCGAGGGCGTCGAGGGTCAGCTCGCTGAAGCGCTTGATGGCGATCATGTTCTTCATCACCACGCGCGAGGGGCGCCTGAAGCCGTCGAAGCTCTTCACCTCGAGGAACTCGGCGGCGCGCAGCAGCTTGCCGCTCGCGGTGTAGAACTCGCCCTTGAGGGGCAGGGTGTCCTTCTTCGCCACCCACAGCTTGATGCGGTCATAGGCGGCGTCCTCCGTCTTCGCCTTGAGCTCGAGCAGGTACGCCTCCGGCATGGACGGGTCCTCCACCACCTGGGCGGAGTAATCGCGGGCGTAGTTGGTGCGCAGGACGTCGGCGTTGTTGAAATCGCCACCCTGGAAGGAGTCGCGGTTGGCCATGCGCACCGAGCGCTTGAGGTTGGGCATGTACAGCCAGGCGTTGTCACCCTGGCGCAGGATCTCCTGCCCTCGCGCGGAGGCTGGCTCCTGGAACCAGATGCGGGCCTTGTCGTCGCCGGACTTCAGCATCCGCATCTTGTAGGCGCGGGTGGAGCCATCATCGCGGTGGGCCACCATCGTCATGGTGGCCTCGAAGTCGGTGGGCCCCATGATGGCGTCGTACTTCTGGAGGAGCTCCTCGGCGCTCGGGGTGGCCGCGCCGGCGGTCAGGGGCAGCAGGATGAGCAGGGACAGCAGCTTCAGGTGGGTCTTCATGGTCTTGTTCCTCGGGAAACCAGGGTGGGGGAGTGTCACGCTCCGCGCAGGGCCTCCACGGGGCGCAGGCGCGCGGCGCGCAGGGCGGGCGAGACGGCGGCGAGGCTGGCGCCCACGGTGGCGGCCACCACCGCGATGGCCACCTGGTAGCCGGCTACCTCGGGGATCAGCGTGAAGGACTGCGTCTTGTCGGTGGGTATGGTGAATCCGCCCCTCGCCACCGCGAGGGCCACCAGTCCGTAGGCCCCTCCCACGCCGAGCGCGGCGCCGAGCAGCGCCTGCACCACGGCCTCCAGGACGAAGAGGAGGGCAATCCTCCCGCGCCGCACGCCCACCGCCATCATGGTTCCAATCTCGCGGGTGCGCTCCAGCACGCTCATCAGCAGCGTGTTGGCCACGCCGAAGATGGCGATAATGAGGAAGAGCGCGCCGATGAACAGCAGGATGGTGCGCTGGATGCGGATGGCCTCGCCCACGGCGGGCTGCAGCTCGCGCCAGGTGCGCACCTCGTAGTCCGCACCGAGCGCCGCGCGCAGGCCAACGGCCACTTGGTCCACGTCCGCGCCCTCCTCCACGGCCACCACGTACTCGGTGGCGCGGCCCCGCATGCGCAGCAGCTCCTGCGCGAAGGGGAGGGGCACGTAGAGGACGCGCTTGCTCAGGGCGAGCACGCTGCCCGACAGCGTGCCGGCCACGTCCACGTCCAGGACGTTCTCCTTTCCCCCCTTCGTGGTGGCCTGCAGGGTGAGGGTGGCGCCCGGCTCGGCGCCGAGGGCCGTGGCCAGCTCGCTGCCCATCAGGGCGCTGCGGGGGGTGTCGGCGGATAGGCGGGTGCCGCGCACCTGCTGGGTGGCCCACGGCAGCACCTGCTTCTCTCGCTCCGGGTCGATGCCCTGGGCCATGAAGAGGGTGGCGGAGCTGCCGTTGCTCACCAGGCCGGAGAAGACGAGCCGCGGGGTGACGGCGGCCACGCCGGAGACGCGGCGCATGGCGTCCTCCAGGGCGCCTCCCTCCTCGAGGTCCAGCTTGAGCGGCTGGCGATCGCGCTGCTCGAAGTAGCCCTTGTGGTGCACCTGCAGGGCGCCCACGGAGGACTTCACTGTTTCATCGATGAGGTAGCGCTGCGTGCCGTGGATGAAGGCGCCGATCAGCAGCGTCATCAGGATGCCGAAGGTCACGGCGCCGGTGGTGAGGGCGCTTCGAGCCTTGCTGCGGGCCACGTTGCGCACGGCGAGCATCAGGAGCGGAGTCATGGGATTCTCCAAGGGGAGGGATGGGTCAGCGGCCGGCGAGCGCCTCGACGGGGCGCAGGCGGCTGGCGCGCCAGGCGGGGTAGAGCGAGAAGACGGCCGCGCCGGCGGTGGCGAGCAGGACGATGCGCACCAGGTAGCCCACGTCCACGTAGGGGCGGATGTCGAAGGGGACGCTGATCGTGGGGGCGGTGAAGATGATGCCGCGGTGGTTCAGCCACGCGCTGAGGCCGGCGCCGAGCAGCGCGCCCAGCGTGGCCCCCGTCGCGCCCAGGACCACCGCCTCCGCGAGGAAGAGGCCCATCACCTTCCCGCGCCGGAGGCCCACCGCCATCATGGTGCCGATCTCGCGCGTGCGCTCGATCGCGCTCATCAACAGGGTGTTGGCCACACCGAGCAGCATCAGGACCAGGAAGACGGCGACGATGAGGCCCATGGAGGCGTCATCGCGCGCTTTGTTCTCCTTCACCTGGACGAGGATGTCGTCCCAGGTGTGGACCTCGTAGTCGGGGCCGAGCGCCTCGCGCAGGCGAGCGGCCACCTGGGGCGCCTCCTCCAGCCGGTGCACCGCCACGGCAAGCTCGGTGGCGCGCCCCTCCATGCGCAGCAGACGCTGGGCGAGCGCCAGCGGAACCACTGCCGTCTTCGGCTCGTCGGGCATGACCGAGCGGGTGGCGCCGGTGATGTGCACCAGCTCGCCGTTGAGGGTGCCGTCGCGATCCGGGGCGAGGAACACCGCCTCGCCGCCCTGTTGTGTGCCGAGCGCGTTGGCGACTGTCTCGGCGAGCAGGATGCCATCGGGGGAGTCGAAGCGAGAGCCCGGCACGAAGGTGCTCGCGCGGTTGGGGCACACCGCGCTCTCGGCGGTGGGGTCCATGGCGGTGGCGGCGAGGAAGAGGCTCTCGTCGTTGGCGCCGAGGGAGCCGGCGAATTGGATGCGCGGGGACACCGCCTTGACGCCCTCGACGGCGCGCACCCGTGCGAGGAAGGCCTCGTCGATGGCGAAGTCCAGGGTCAGCGGGGTGGAGAGGACATTGTCGAGGTAGCCCGCCCGGTGCACCTGCAAGGCTCCGGTGGCGCTGGCGGTGATGTTCGTCACCATGGCCCGCTGCAGCCCGTTCATCATGGCGCGGGTGAGCACGGCGGCCCCGACGCCCACCAGGAGGGCCGCGAGGGTGATGAGGGTACGGCGGCGGTTACGGGCGACGTTGCGAAAGGCAATGCGGAAGAGGGGCCACATCGAGTGCTCCAGGGCTGGCCAGCGAACCGTCGCTGGCGACCTGAGCCACCCCATGAGCACCTCCCATGCCAATGCCCCTCTCCCTCTGTGAATGGGGCAGGGGAGGGGGCAGGCTGTCCGGACCTCCGTCACTCCCAGGGGGGCGGGGTGCCGGGTTTCCGGACAGCGCCTCCGTGCGAGCGGGCGGGCCCACCGGGTGGGGGAGCACGAAGGGCGTGCATCCGGCTTGCTCGGAGGTAGGCTGAAGGGAGCAACTCCCCAAGGAGACGCTCCTCGTGCAAGAGCCAGCGGTCTGGCGCAAGTGGCTGCTCGGGGGGCTGCTGGGACTCTGGTTGGTGGCCGACGGCATCGAGGTTCTTCGCCACTACCTGCGCCGCACGCCGCGCCAGAAATTCCCGTTCACCTACGTCATTCCCCCCTGATGGACCTGCTCATCCACTTCACTTTCCAAACACGCTTGCCCATCCCGCTCGCCTGAAGGCCTCTGCTGCTGAGGACTTGAGCCGCCTGGCTGGGCGGCTACACGCGAAGCCGATGGGCGCCTGGACAGCCTGAAGACCCTAGTCGAGGCACTTTCTTACCGCGGCCGTCAGCTCGATGGCGCGCGGATCGATCAGGGTGGCCACCGAGAGATTTGAAACGTAGCCGAAGCCGACCCGGGATTCGGGGTCGGCGGCCCCCAGCGACCCTCCGCTGCCCGGGTGACCGAATGAAGCGGGGCCCAGTATGGGCATGACGGGCGGGGTTGCCCGCCAAAAGCCGAGCGACATGTTGAACAAGTTCTTCGTGGCAGGCGCCAGCTCCAGCGGGACGCCGTGCATACGCGTGCGGTCGGTCTGAAGCTCCGTCATCGCCGCCACCGTGCCGGGCTGGAGGAGACGGAAGCCGTCAACGTCGCTCACGGTTGCGGCGTACATGCGGGCGATGGAGTGGGCGTCGGCGAACATGTTGCCGCCTGGAAACTCCGCCGCCCGAAAGGCCCGCCGCTTGATGGTCTCCTCGTTGAGGACGCCGTTCATTGTCCCAGCCCTTATGAGGATCGAATTCGGTCCCCAAAGGGTCTGCACCAATGGCCCCGCCACGGTGGGGTCCAATCCCATGAGCGCGGCGAAGTCAGTCACCAGTTCCTCGGGAGAGTCGTAAGGGAAGGGAGCCTGCTCAACCCGGGCGACCCGCGGCTCGATCTCTTCGGGTAGACCGATCCATGCGGACAGCCCGAGAGGGCGGGCGAGCTCCTCGGCGAAGACTGTGCCCAAGGACTTGCCCGTGATGCGCTTGACGACCTCTCCAACGAGATTGCCATACGTCATCGCGTGGTAGAGGTGCTCAGTCCCGGGCGTCCACAGCGGCTTCTGTGCTTCCAACGCACGAATGACCGGATCCCAGGCGCACACCTCCTCGAACGTCAGCTGCGCGTCGACAACCGGCAGACCGGCCTGGTGGGAGAGCAACCACCTGACTGGGATCTCCTCCTTGCCCGCCGCGCCGAACTCCGGCCAGTACCGGACGACGGGCGCATCGAGATCAAGCTCGCCACGCTGGACGAGGAGGTGGGCACACATTGCGGTCGCACCCTTCGTGGTCGACGCGACGGCCACGACTGTGTCCCGTTCCCACGGGCGATTCCCCTCGCGGTCGGCCAGACCCCCCCACAGATCGACGACAGGACGTCCGTCCACGTAGACGCAACATCCAGCGCCCAGGTCCCTTCCTTCTTTGAAGTTGGCGCGGAAGGTGTCAGCCACCCGCTCCCAGCCTTGCTCGACCAAACCTTTGATGTCACTCATTGCCTTGCGCCTCGCTTGTTGTATGACTTCTCCAAGCCCTGCACGTGGATCGCAGGGCCCCTGGACCGGATGGGCTGTCGTCACTCGACGGTGGTGGTCAGCCCGGCAACTTTGCCGCCGCGTGAATGGCGAGAAGATGCTGGGCGACGGTGACGTGCTGCAGCGCCTCTCCAAAGGATTCGCGATCGCTTCTGGCCACAAGCTCCGGGCGGCGCACGCTTAGTTCGGAGGCGAGCTCTTCCGTCGCCACCCGAAGCGCCGAAGCCCTGGGCGAAAGGCCGAACTTCCCCGCATCGTTGGCGCCGGCTTGAATTTGTTCTTCGGGCTTCTGCGTGCTCATGAGAGTGCTCCAGAGCTGGCCAGCGCACCGTCGCCGGCGACCTGGGCCACCCCATGAGCACCTCCCATGCCAATGCCACTCTCCCTCCGAGAACGAGACGGGGTGAGGGGGCAGGCTGTCCGGACCTCCGTCACTCCAGGGGGGCGGGGTGCCGGGTTTCCGGACAGCGCCCCCGTGCGAGCGGGCGGGCCCATCCGGGCGAGGGAGCACGAAGGGCGTGCATCCGGCTTGCAACTCGGACGTAGGATGAAGGAGTCCGCCCACCGAGGAGACGCCGTGAAACCCGCCCCCGCCTCCCCGTCACCGAGCGGCCTTGAGCAGGTGCTGCGCGAGGCCTTCGCCCGCCAATTCATGCGCATGGCGCGCATCCGCATCTACATGGCGCCGCCGACCCTCCTCCTCCTCCTCTATTTCCTCGTGCAGGAGCCGGCGGTGTGGCGCAAGTGGCTGCTTGGGGGGCTGCTGGGGCTCTACGTGGTGGTCGAGGGCATCGAGATTCTCCTCTACCTGCGCCGCACGCCGCGCCAGAAACTCCTGTTCACCTACGTCATCGTCGTCGGCCTCCCGATTCATTGGGGCATGCTCCTGGTGACGGGCGGGCTCGAGGGGCCGCTCACGCCGGTGCTGCTCCTCGTGAGCTTCTTCGTCTCCCTCTTCACCACCACTCGAGGTGCGTGGGTTCTCGCGCTCTTGCATGTGGCGACGCTGTGGGGGCTGGCCGCGGTCTCCTTCACCGGGGTGGTGCCGGACCTGCTGCCGCAGCTCTACGGGGGCGGTGCACGGGCCGGGCACAATAACGCCCTGCTGCTGTCCCACGTGACGGTGCTGAGCGTGCTGGTGGCGTATTCCGCCGGCGGTGGCTCCATCCTGCGGGGCATCTTCCAGGGCATGGTGAAGGACGCGCTGGACGCGCGCGACGAGACGCTGCGCATCCACACCGAGGCCATTGACACGCTCACCCGGCTCAGCGGGGAGATTGCCCACGAGCTGAAGAATCCGCTGGCCAGCGTGAAGGGCCTGGCCACCCTGGTGGCGCGGGACGTGGAGGGCAAGCCGGCCGAGCGCCTGGCGGTGCTGCGGCGCGAGGTGGACCGGATGCAGGAGATTCTGGAGGGCTTCCTCAACTTCTCCCGGCCCCTGCTCCCGCTCGACGAGCAGCGCACCTCGCTGGAGGGGTTGTGCCGGCAGGTGGTGGAGCTGCACGAGGGCATGGCGGGCGAGCGGGGCGTGGGTCTGCGCCTCTTCGCCGAGCGGCCGGTGGCCGTCTGGTGCGATCCGCGCAAGGTGAAGCAGGTGCTCATCAACCTGGTGCAGAACGCACTGGAGGCCGCCCCTCGCGGGAGCACGGTGGAGCTGGTGGTGCTGTCTGTGCCCGAGGGCGGCGGACGGGTGGAGGTGCGCGACCAGGGGCCGGGGATCGCGCCCGAGGTGCGCGGGCGTGTCTTCGAGCCGGGCGTCACCACGAAACCCCAGGGCAACGGGCTGGGGCTGGCCCTGGCGCGAGCGCTGGCGCGGCAGCACGGCGGCGAACTGGAGCTCCACCCGCGCGAGGGCGGCGGCTGCGTGGCCGAACTGGTGCTGCCCGCGGAGCTGCCGCCTCAGCAGACGAGAACGGAGGTCGTGGCATGAAGGCGCGAGTGTTGGTGGCGGACGACGACGCGGGCGTGCGCTACACGCTGCGTGGGCTGCTCGAGGATGACGGGTTCGAGGTGGAGGAGGTAGGGGACGGCGAGGCCGCGCTGCAACGGCTGACCGCCGAGCCCCCGGTGGACCTGGTCATCAGCGACCTGCGGATGCCGAAGGTGGACGGGATGGAGCTGCTGCGCCGGGGGCGCGCGCTCTCGCCCGTCCCGCGCATCATCCTCATCACCGCGCACGGCAGCGAGCGGCACGCGGTGGAGGCCATGAAGCTCGGCGCGCTGGACTATTTCCGCAAGCCCTTCGAGGTGGACGACGTGCTGGCGGTGGTGCGCCGGGCGCTGGGCACCCTTCGGCTGGAGGCGGAGAACGAGCGGCTGGCGGGTGAGGTGAACCTGCTGCGCTCGCTCGTCTTCGTCTCGCCGGCGATGAGTCGGCTGGCGCTGCTGGTGAAGCGGGTGGGGCCGCGCGACGTGACGGTGCTCATCACCGGCGAGAGCGGCACGGGCAAGGAGCGCATCGCCGAGGCGCTGGTGCGCGCCTCCGCCCGGGCGGACCGGCCCTTCGTGCGCTTCAACTGCGCGGCCCTCACCCCCGAGCTCGCCGAGGCGGAGCTGTTCGGCCACACCCGAGGGGCCTTCACCGGCGCGGTGCGTGCGCGGCAGGGCCTGTTCCGCGAGGCGGACGGCGGCACGCTGCTGCTCGACGAGGTGGGCGAGTTGGACCCGGCCACCCAGGCCAAGCTGCTGCGCGTGCTGCAGGAGGGCGAGGTGCGGCCGGTGGGGGAGGACCGGGCCTGGCCGGTGGACGTGCGCATCCTGGCGGCCACCCACCGAGATCTCGCGCAGCGGGTGAAGGAGGGGCGCTTCCGGGAGGACCTCTTCTACCGGCTGAAGGTGGTGAACCTGCATGTGCCGCCGCTGCGGGAGCGGCCGGAGGACCTCGCCGTGCTGACGAAGCACTTCCTCACGCGCTTCGCCGAGCGCTTCCACGTGCCGCCGGTGCAGGTGACGCCGGAGCTGATGGCGCGGCTGACGGCGTGGAAGTGGCCGGGCAACGTGCGCGAGCTGGAGAATGCGCTGGAGAGCGCGGTGGCGATGAGCCCGGACGGGACGCTGGAGCTATCGCTGCTGCCGGGCGGGCCGGAGCAGGAGCGCAGCGAGGGAGCGCCGCGAGCGGGCCTCAAGGAGAAGGTGGAGGCGTACGAGCGGGCCCTCATCGTCGCCGCGCTGGAGGAGGCCCACGGCAACCGCAGCGAGGCGGCGCGGCTGCTGGACATCGGCCGCGCCACCCTGCACGACAAGCTGAAGAAGTACGGCCTGGCGCGCGAGGAGGAGGCGGAGTAGGGCGGCGCCCGAGAAGGGTGTCAGACGAGCCCAGGCGCATCCCCGATCGTGCGGCGATGCACGTCGGCCTGTTCAGCCGATCTGCGAGGTAATGCCGAAGCTGAAGATGTAGAGGGCCGGAGAGGTGTGGTTCCCGATGGGCGCGCCGAAGCCATACAGCACATTGTTCGCACACGTGGGGTTATCAATGTGGGTCGTCACCCCCCACGTGTTCGAGATGAGCCATACGTCGCCATCTGGGGCGACCACGAGGTCCATCGAGTCCGCGTTCCCCATCCAGAAGGGCTGGTCGTTGCTCCCTCGCCGATCCGAGAAGAGCTGCAAAGTCGGGCCAGAATCGAAGGGGACTCGCGAGTCCAGCTGCCCTGCCGGGTTCTTCCGCATCATTCCGAGCCAATTCGTCCAGCCCTCCGAGGACGAGTATCCCACGAGCTGGTTCGATTGCATCGAGACGTACGAATAGGTCACATAGCGGTTGGCGTCCGGACCAGTGACGAACTGGAAGAAGGGGGACAGGAACGCCTGGCAATTGGCCTCGGCGGTGCCGGCGAGCAGAGACGTCATCACGCAGCATGCGGCCACAAGACTCGGACGAAGAGCAAACAAGGTGCAAACCTCCAGGAAGGACCACGTTGGGATGACCCCAGTGGCGGTTGTCGCCACCGAGGCGTGACTTCCTGGCCTTCATACGCCGCACAGGGTGATGGGAGCGTGACAACGCCAGCCCAGGTCTTGCGCTCCTACTCCCCTCCTCGAGAACCGGCTTCTCGCAGGAACTCGAGCGCGTTGAAGCGCGGGTGGAAGCCAGCTCGGCCTCCGCGCGGGAGATGACGTAGACCCGGTCCAGGCGCGAGGGTAGGGCAATGCCCCGCCGGGCGAGCAGCTCGGCCACCTCCGGGGCCCGGCGGCGGGACACCTTCCAGGGCAGCGACCTGGAGCCGGATGGAAGCCCTCGGCCCAACGGCTCCTTCGAGCTGCGCCGCGTGTCGCGCGTCACGCAACACGCTCACGACTTCCACCGAAAGGTGGAGACCCAGATTAGCGGGAAGCTCAGTTCCTGAAGCTCCAGGAATGGGAAGGAGGGGTTACGCGGATCGCGAAGCGAGTAGACCTTGCCCTCGATCACCCATCTGCCGGCGTCGCAGCGCCACTCCGCATCCACAGCAATGGATGCAACGGAGAGGAGCTGCTCGCGCACTGATGTCTCTGGGGAGCAAGGGCGCGCGTTACAGAGGGGAGACGCCTGGAACCTCCGAGGCCTCTCCCGCCTGCTCGCTGGGCCTGGGGCCGCACCCCGCATTTAATTCATGGCATGGATCTCAGTGAACCGTTCTGAGTCCTGCAATACCTTGTTCTCCTGGGTCACCAGATCATAAACACCGGTGATGGGATGACCCGTGCTGTCTTCCGCGAGATAGTAAACACGATTTTCACTCGTCGAAATAGAAGTGACGTTATAGCCTGACAAGATGAAGACAGGATTGGGCTCACCTCGTTTGACGACAGTCACCTTGCTGAGCTCGCGCACGATGAAATAGTCACCGGTCTTATGCAGCACGGAATTCGAGCTGCAACTCATGCACGGGGAGCCGGGTTGGAATCCGTATTCATTGACAAGTGTGAGGCCACCGTGAACGTCAATTTCACCGAGATAAAAAAGGTTGAAGTCGCTTCCCAGCCCCTGAGCAAGCACCACGGCTCCGTTCTCACTGCGTACGCCCTCATGGTTCAACGCGCGGACGTCACCTTCCGTGCGCTCGCCGGTGGCCATGTCGATCACTGTCTTGGGTTGGCAATCATCAATCACCGCGTGGGTGGCATCCAAAGCCATGACATGCGGACCGTTACAGCTCATGACGTTGTAGCGCACACCGTTAACAGTGTTGAGGATCTGGTGAATGGACCTGTCACTGATAATGGCAAAGTTGCCAGACATGGTGTCCACGAGCGGACGGGTGAGCGTGGTTTGTATTGGCTCCAACGTCAAGGTCGACTTTCTAAGCACTGTGCTGGTGACAAATACAACATCGCCGTTATCGTTTTCCCCAATGAATCTCCCGATGTTCGCTGGGAGTTCGCCGGAGGTGTTGTCAGACTTTACATAGAAAGTCCGGAGGTCATCCGTTCCTGTGGCACGAGTCGTGACTATCATGCCCCAGGAGATTGCATTGACACTCACCACTTCCGTTCCTTCAAGTACGGGAGTGACATCGCCATTCGCTTCAATCTTGAAAAGGTTTGATTCCGCAGCCTTTGAACGCTCGGAACTGATGCCCTGCTGGCTATAGAGAAGAGCCTTTGCACCCTTGAGGTTGAAGGTCAGGTCCTTGGATCCAGCGCCTTCATCACTGCAGGAGATGACAACGGCAGAAAGAACAAGAAGTGAGGCAAGAGTCTTTTTCATGAGTGTAAGCAAAGGTAGGTCACAAAGGTGAGGGAGTGACTCTAGCCAGAGCGCCGGATGCGAGACTTGAACGAAACGCAGATTCCAGATTCGGCCTGGGCTCCAGGCCTGATCCAACCCTTCGGGACTTCTTCAATTCGGTACGTGCTCTTGGAGCAGGCTCAGGTGGCGCCTCGCGCAGGACGCCGCTGAGCCGCCTCGGGACACACGTCCGGCTATCGGGCGGAAAGGGAGACTGTGTCGACGTCCAGGTAGGCCGGAACACTGTGGGACGTGTGGATGTCGGCGGCCACGGCGAAGATGACGTGGTCGGTTCCGGGTTGCAGGTTGAGGCTCCAGCTTTCAGCGCGGTGCAGATAGTTGTTCCAGCTCCACCCGGTCGGTGTGTAGGCAGGTCCCCGGGTGATGAGCAGGAGCTGACCCGCGCTGTTGTACTCGTGGATCTCGGGCCGGACCGAGGAGAGGGTCGAGCGGAAGAAGAAGTTCACGTACAGGCGTGTCTTGCCCGCGACGCTGCCGCCCCGGGTCGCCATCCACACGGTGCCCTCCGTTGGAGCGAGGACCGTGATGCGCCCATACGCATCCCCCGTCGCCGTGTCCCAGTACGTATGGCCGCAAGAAAAGGTGTGGGTCACGTCAGGAGTGCTCCACCAGTTGGCCGGAGTGGTGCAGGACGCATTCCCCATGTCGAAATTGACGTTCCCCAACGCCATCTCCTGCGCGATGGCGCCCAACACCGCCTTGGGGGAGTGCATGTCGGGCGTGACCGGGGTGCCCGCCGCGGGAGGGGTGGGATTGGCGTAGATCAGGCCATAGGTCTGATGGTTGGCGATCCGGTGGGGGGTGAAGTCGGTGAACATCCAGTGCACGTAGGCGAAGAACTGGGGCTGATTCTTGGCCG
Source organism: Archangium minus (assembly GCF_044360475.1). Classification (NCBI taxonomy): domain Bacteria; kingdom Pseudomonadati; phylum Myxococcota; class Myxococcia; order Myxococcales; family Archangiaceae; genus Archangium; species Archangium minus. Next base: position 8,154,299 of record NZ_CP043494.1, on the reverse strand, counting down.
CCTGGATCGTCCAGATGACGCACTCTTTCTGCGCATCCTCATGGCCCTGCGTGGACTTGTGCACCTGATTGTTCGTGGTGGCATCATAGGGTGTTGGGAGCCCAAACGACCCCAGCAGGATCTGCGGCCGCGTGAGAGACGAAGCGCTCTTGCCCAACGCCGCCAGCAGTTCGTCGAACCTCGCCTGGAGCGAGGTTCCGATGTCCTCCGGACAAGGGTTGCTCAGCCCGTTGTTCACGTTTGCGCCACCGATTGTGTTGAACGTCACGAAGTCGAAGTGGCGCTGGGGAACCCTCGTGTCAATCACCTGGGCCTTAAGCGCCGCCGCATCCACGGGGATGTGCAGGAGCGAGACCCCCCGCTTGCCCGCGGGTACCGTCGAGTGGTCATACAGATAGGCGATGTACTGCCAGACAATCCCTCCACGGAGAGAGCCGCTGGCTTCGTCGATGAAGTCATAGAACCGCACCTTGTGGGCGAAGGGGCTCAGTTCCGCCGCATCTGCCAGCGCCGACACCCAGTTTCTGGAATCCTCGGCGAATGCTTCAAAGTTACCCGAGTAGGCCGAGTCCCAGTAATACGGGCCCGTGCACCCCTCCACGCCCGGCGTCCTGGGACACTCCTTGAGGTAGGTGTTATCCAGGCCGATGTAGATATCGAACCCCCTGCTGCCCATCAGCGCGATCAGGTCTCGCAGGTTGTTCTTGTAGGCCTCGCTGACGGAGACGGTCCCTCCCGTCCCCGCGGTTGGATTGAGCGAGTAGCCACACTCCGCCCCGGGCCAGAACATCAACCGGATCGCACCCACGCCCAGGGAGGCGAGATGGTCCAGATCCTTCTCCACGATCGGCTTGAGACGAGGCCAGTGGGTCTCCGTCAACGCATTACACGAGTACTCTTGCGGCCAGTAGTGCATCCCGAAGGTGCCCGCCATGGACGAGGACCCGGAGAGCAACAGCAGGAGCATGAGGAATGGCCGGAAATACCGGGCGAAAGCACCGCAGCGGAGGGACGTAGGGATTGATGCTTTTGTCATGGAGTCGGTTCACCACTGAAGAACAGATGCGGGTACGGCCCGGGAATGGCCCCGGGTTCGCGGCCAAGACATACCGGATGTAGAGGTGTTTTGGATCCTGTTGGCGCCCGTCTCGCGCCTGGCTCAGGGTTTCGGGCTCGCCAGCAGTCCCTGTCAGAGGACTCAATACGCGGGATTGGAGCCGGAAGGAGACTCGTCTACGTCATCGCGAAGCGTTGAGGATGTGTCGGTAGAAGCGCCATTCGGCATCCAGGGCGTGGGCCAGGTTCGCCGCCTGGCGGAAGCCATGGCGCTCCTGTGGGTAGAAATGTCCCTCGGCCTGCACGCCCCGGCTTTTCAGTGCCTGCAACATGTCGCGGGTCTGCTGCGGTACCACCACGGCATCCAGCTCGCCCTGGAAGAAGATCACCGGCACCTCGATGCGCTCGGCATGCAATAGCGGCGTACGTGCGCGGTAGCGCTCGGCGTCACGCTCGGGGTTGCCGATCAGCCAGTCGAGGTAATCGCCTTCGAACTTGTGCGTCACCCGGCCCAGGGCCAGGGGATCGCTGACGCCGTACAGACTGGCGCCACCGCGAAATACCTTGTGGAACGCCAGCGCGCAGAGCGTGGTGTAGCCGCCAGAGCTGCCGCCGCGGATGAAGGCCTTGCCGCCGTCGACCAGGCCTTGCTCGGCCAGGTAGCCGACCACGGCGCAGGCATCTTCGACGTCCACCACGCCCCATTGCTCATGGAGCTTTTCACGGTAGGCGCGGCCATGGTTGCTGCTGCCGCGGTAGTTCAGGTCGGCGACGGCGAAGCCGCGCTGGGTCCAGTACTGGATGCGCGCATCGAATACCGGATAGCAGGCCGAGGTCGGCCCGCCATGGATGAACACCACCAGCGGCGGACGGCTGTCCTCGCCGCAGGCGGGATAGAAGAAGCCATGGGCGGTTTCGCCGCCGCTGGGGTAGTGAATCGGCTGCGGACGGCTGATGCACTCGGCGGGCAGGGGCAATTCGCCGCCTGCGATGACCTGAGCGCTGCAGGTCTGGCGGTCGATCGCCAGCACCGCCGGGGTGCTGATCGACGAGGCGACGATGGCGTAGAAATAGCGGGTGTCCAGGTCCAGGCTTCGGAAACGGGTGTAGCCGCAGCTGAAATCCCGCGGGCGATCTTCTTCTCCACACAGGCTCAGGCGGCCGAAGCCGTCCTCGAACCAGGTGGCCAGGTAGCGCTCGCCGTCCAGCGGTGCCCAGGTGCTACCACTGCCCTGCCAGGGCGCCGGGGCGTGATCGGCCGGCATCGCTGGCAGCGCGGCCCAGCCTTCAGCGGTTTCCATCCAGGGTTGCCAGTAGCCGTTGCGGTCGGACAGGCAGCCGAGCCGGCCATCGGTGGTGAAACGCGGTTGCTGCAGGGATTCGGCCTGCGCGCCGTCGCCGGCCACGCACCGCAGGTCGCTGTAGCCGCCATCGGCCTGGCGTCGAAGCGTGCACAGCCGCGTGCGCGTCCAGGGCTGCTGGGGGCGCTGCCATTCGATCCAGGCCAGGCGCTCGCCGTCCGCACTCTGCACGGGCGCGGCATAGAAGTCGGCGCCTTCAGCCAGGACAAGGCGTTCGCCGCCTTCCAGGCCGATGGCCACCAAGCGGTGTTCCACCGCGCCTTCGGCATGGGTCTCCTCGACGGCCAGCACCACGCCGCGCCCCTGGCGCAGGTCGCCATAGCGCCGCTCGCCCCGGGTCAGCGCAACCGGCTCGCCGCCGTCGAGCGGCTGGCGATAGAGCTGCTGGTCCGCCTCGTTGACGAACACCAGCCAGTCCGGCCCCAGGCAGAAGGCGCCGCCGCCGTACTCGTAGACCCGGCTGCGCACGCTGAAGCCCTCCGGCGTCAGGCAGCGTGGCTTGTCACCGTCGCGCCAGCGCCAGATTCGGCAGCGGGCGTCCTGGGGACGGAACTCGTTGTAGTACAGCCCTCCGGGGCCGACCCGCAGTTCGGCGAAGTCGGTGGCGGCGGCAACGGCCTGGGCGGCGCTGAAGGATTCAGCCCTTCTTGGTGAGGAGGCGCGAGTTTCGTTCATTACGAAATGTCAGTTGTCCTATGCCCACGGTAGCCGAGATGGTGTCAAAGAACTCGAAAGAGTTCGAAACGGAGGGCTCGGGGAAACGCGGTCTGGACGGGTAAAGCTACCGAGCCCAAGTCTTTCTGAGGACTTGTAGCTGGCCCGGCAGGGTGCATTGGGCCTCGCGGGCCGCACGCAAGGGGAGGGGATGGGCTGGCCGCTGAGGATGTTCCAGGAGGAGGGCTTCTATTTCGGCTCCTCCACCTTCGCGGCAAAGGACGGGCTCTCCTCCTCCGGCTCCGGTTTCGCCCCTGCTTGGGGGAGCCCCCATTCCGCCTATGCTCAGTGCTCTACATCGCAGAAGTGAGTCGTCGCCGCTCCGTGTCTGCTGGGGCATAAGCGGTGCTCTCTCTTTCGAGGAGGCCAGCCGGATGTTTCGACGAATGGTGGTGATCGGACTTGTTGCCATGGGGGTGACGGCGTGGGCTGCGGAGTCGTCGCCTCCACCGTCCAAGCCGCAAGGACCGAGCCCTTCACGCAGTGGCCATCTGCCCATCAACGGCTTGAAGCTCTACTACGAAGTGTACGGAGAGCTGGGCAAGTCCAAGACAGCTCCGTTGCTGTTGATTCCTGGGGCTTTCCTATCCACCGACTCAATGAAGCCTTGGGTGGCGGCCTTCGCTGAGAAGCGTCCGGTGATTGTTTTTGATCAACAGGGCCACGGTCGAACCGCGGACACGTCGCGGAAGATGTCTTACGAGCAGTTCGGCGATGACGCTGCGGCATTGCTGAGGGCCCTGAAGGTGGAGCGCGCGGATGTGATGGGCTACTCCCAAGGTGGAGGGGTGGCGCTGCAGCTGGCGTTGCGTCACCCCACGCTCGTCAACAAGCTCGTCTCGCTGTCCGCCACCTATCGTAAGGACGGTTGGTACCCTGCGGTGTTCAAGGCGATTGGGGGCCTGAGCGCCGAGGTGTTCGCAGGCTCTCCAATCGAAGCTGCGTTCAAGAAGCACACGGCTGATCCCAAGGCATTCGAGGCCTACATCGAGAAGATGAAGGTGTTGAACATCAATGACCAGAACATCACCGACGCTCAGATGCGCGCCATTCCAGCCAAGACGATGGTCATCGTGGGTGATGCGGATGGCGTGAAGCTGGAACACGCGGTGGCGATGTTCAAGCTGCGGGGCGGAGGCGATGAGGAAGCGGCCGCGACTGGGATGCTCACGAAGGTTCCTGCGGCGCGGTTGGTGATCCTCCCCGCGACCTCTCATATTGGGATCTCAGGGGAGGTGAAGGTACTCGAATCGATGGTGACGCCTTTCTTGGAGGACGCGCCTCCCGCCAACCCCTCTCTTTGGTAGTTAAGGCGAAGGCTGAGCTTGTCGCTGAACGGGCATCCTGGGCGCTGCAGCTCAGCTCGCCCCGGGTCAGCGCAACCGGCTCGCCGCCGTCGAGCGGCTGGCGGTAGAGCTGCTGGTCCGCCTCGTTGACGAACACCAGCCAGTCCGGCCCCAGGCAGAAGGCGCCGCCGCCGTACTCGTAGACCCAGCTGCGCACGCTGAAGCCCTCCGGCGTCAGGCAGCGCGGCTTTCACCGTCGCGCCAGCGCCAGATCCGGCAGCGGGCGTCCTGGGGACGCAACTCGTTGTAGTACAGCCCTCCGGGGCCGACCCGCAGTTCGGCGAAGTCGGTGGCGGCGGCAACGGCCTGGGCGGCGCTGAAGGATTCAGCCCTTCTTGGTGAAGAGGCGCGAGTTTCGTTCATTACGAAATGTCAGTTGTCCTATGCCCGCGGTGGCGGTTCCGGCTTCTTCGCGGGCCTTGAGAATGATGTCGTGGCGTGGAGACTTGCCGCACACCGGATCGGTGTTGCTGGCATCGCCCGTCAGCATGAAGGCCTGGCAACGGCAGCCGCCGAAGTCTTTTTCCTTTTCGTCACAGGAACGGCACGGCTCGGGCATCCACTCGTAGCCGCGGAAGCGGTTGAAGCCGAAGGAGTCGTACCAGATGTGGTGCAGGCTGTGATCGCGCACATTGGGGAACGCCACCGGCAGCTGGCGCGCGCCATGGCACGGCAGCGCGGTGCCGTCCGGGGTAATGGTCAGGAACATGCTGCCCCAGCCTTTCATGCAGGCCTTGGGCCGCTCTTCGTAATAGTCGGGAGTGACGAAGATCAGCTTGACCGGTTTGCCCTCGGCGGCGAGCCTGGCGCGATATTCGTTGGTGATGCGTTCGGCGCGCTCGAGCTGTTCGCGGGTCGGTAGCAGGCCGACGCGGTTGAGCTGGGCCCAGCCGTAGAACTGACAGGTGGCCAGCTCGACGAAATCCGCCTCCAGTGCCACGCACAACTCGATGATGCGATCGATGCTATCGATGTTGTGCCGGTGGGTGACGAAGTTCAGCACCATGGGGTAGCCATGGGCCTTGACCATGCGCGCCATCTCGAGCTTCTGGTCGAAGGCTTTCTTCGACCCTGCGAGCATGTTGTTGACCTGCGCGTCGCTGGCCTGGAAGGAAATCTGGATGTGGTCCAGCCCCGCGTCCTTGAAGGCGCGGATCTTCTGCTCGGTCAGGCCGATGCCGGAGGTGATCAGGTTGGTGTAGTAACCCAGGCGCCGGGCCTCGCCGATCAGTTCGGCCAGGTCCTGGCGTACCAGGGGTTCGCCACCGGAGAAGCCCAGCTGCGCCGCGCCCATCTCGCGGCCCTGGCGCAGCACGGAAAACCACTCTTCGGTGGTCAGCTCCTTGCCCTGGGCGGCGAAGTCCAGGGGGTTGGAGCAGTAGGGGCACTGCAGCGGGCAGCGGTAGGTGAGCTCGGCGAGCAGCCAGAGCGGCAGGCCGACGGCGGGCTTCGGCGGGATTTCAGCCAAGTTCGATCCAGTGCTGTGCACGGGCGACCTCCATGAATTGCTCGACGTCTTCACCGAGCTCGGGGACGCCGGGGTACCGCTGGTCCAATTCGTCGATGATCGCCTGCACGGAGCGGGCGCCGTTGATCAGACCGCCGATGGCGGCGGCGCTCTCGTTGAGCTTGATCATCCCTTCAGGATAGAGCAGGACGTGAGCTTTCTGGGCTGGCTCGTACTGGTAACGATAGCCGTGACGCCAGCGGGGCGTCTGGTTGCGATCGAAACTCATAGGGTGATCCCCTTGTGCCAGACGCGCTGGTGGGTAACGGAGTGGTAGGGCGGGCGGTTCAGCTCGTAGGCCATGCTCATGGCGTCGAGCATGGTCCAGAGGATATCCAGCTTGAACTGCAGGATCTCCAGCATGCGCTGCTGGCCCTCGTAGGTGGTGTAGTGAGCGAGGGTGATCGCCAGGCCGTGCTCGACGTCGCGCCGGGCCTGGCCCAGGCGGGTGCGGAAGTACTCGTAGCCGGCCGGATCGATCCATGGGTAGTGCCGAGGCCAGGTGTCCAGGCGCGACTGGTGGATCTGCGGGGCGAACAGCTCGGTCAGCGAGCTGCTGGCCGCTTCCTGCCAGCTGGCGCGGCGGGCGAAGTTGACGTAGGCGTCGACCGCGAAGCGCACGCCGGGCAGCACCAGTTCCTGGGAGCGCAGCTGGTCGGGATCCAGGCCCACGGCCTGACCGAGGCGGAGCCAGGCCTCGATGCCGCCGTCCTGGCCAGGGGCGCCGTCGTGATCGAGCAGGCGCTGGATCCACTCGCGGCGGATCTCCCGGTCCGGACAGTTGGCCAGGATCGCGGCATCCTTCATCGGGATGTTGACCTGGTAGTAGAAGCGGTTGGCGACCCAGCCCTGGATCTGCTCGCGGGTCGCGCGGCCTTCGTACATCGCCACGTGATAGGGGTGGTGGATGTGGTAGTAGGCGCCCTTGGCGCGCAGGGCCTGCTCGAATTCGGCGCGGGTCAGCGGTGTCTTGTCGCTCATGGTCACTCCTACAGCTCGATGCTCATGCCGTCGAAGGCGACTTCCACGCCCCGGCGCTCGAGCTCGGCACGCTCGGGCGAGTCTTCGTCGAGGATGGGGTTGGTGTTGTTGATGTGGATCAGCACCTTGCGCGGCTTCTCGAAGCCGTCGAGCAGTTCCAGCATGCCGCCGGGACCGTCCTGGCACAGGTGGCCCATCTCGCGGCCGGTACGGGTGCCGACGCCGCGGCGCCGCATCTCGTCGTCCGACCACAGCGTGCCGTCGACCAGCAGGCAGTCGGCGTCGGCCATGCGCTGCTTGAGCGCGTTGTCGACCTGGTACAGGCCAGGCGCATAGAACAGCTTGCCGCCCGTGCGCAGGTCCTCGACCACCAGGCCCAGGTTGTCGCCCGGGTGCGGGTCGAAACGGTGCGGCGAATAGGGCGGCGCGGCGCTGCGCAGCGGGAAGGGGGTGAACTTCAGGTTCGGGCAGGCTTCGATGGTGAAGCTGCCTTCGAGCTCGATGCGGTTCCACTGAAGGCCACCGTTCCAGTGGCTGAGCATCTTGAACAGCGGGAAGCCCGTGGTCAGATCCTGGTGGACCATGTCGGTGCACCAGACCTGATGCGGGCAGCCTTCGCGCAGGCTCAAGAGGCCGGTGGTGTGGTCGATCTGGCTGTCGAGCAGGATGATCGCACTGATCCCGGTGTCGCGTAGGGCCCTGGCCGGTTGCATCGGTGCGAAGGACTGCAATTGAGCGCGAATGTCGGGCGAGGCGTTGCACAGGATCCAGTGCACGCCGTCATCGGACAGGGCAATGGAGGACTGGGTGCGGGCCTGGGCGCGCAGGGTACCGTCGCGGTAGCCCTTACAGTTGGCGCAGTTGCAGTTCCACTGCGGAAAACCGCCGCCGGCGGCGGATCCTAGAATCTGAATGTACATGACCACTCAATCGTGCGGCGGCTGAAACAAAAACGCCCCGGCTGACCGAGGCGTTGGACTGCAGGGCTGCTCAGCGGTTGGAGACGTACATGGTGACTTCGAAGCCGATGCGCAGGTCGGTGTAAGCAGGCTTGGTCCACATAGGAGATGCTCCTTCTAAGGGTGGTTGCAACTTCGGCCTTCACATTCAGGCCAGCTCCAGGTGGAGATGTCCCGATGCTTGGGCCGTATGTTACTAAATTGCCCACACAGCGGACTCAAATCTTATTGATGATCCTTGTATATTCCTGGCAACAGTCATACTGCCTCATACCAGGACCCACCCGGGCAAGGCCCGGTCGCCAGCGCGGTCCAGCTCACCTGACTGTCCAGAAGCCGATGAGCCGCCTCGACCAGCGTCGGCCCATCCAGTTGACCGACCCATTCTCTCAACATGTTGGAATAATCCGACGAATGGCCGGCCAATCTTCCTTGCCACTGCATCTCAAGTCGCTGCGTTAGCCCGAGGTTGCCGCCGTCGAGGCTGTCGGCCAGTGCCACGCATTGCTCGCGCAGGCTTGTCCCTGGCCATTGCGCGAGGCGCTCGGGCAGGGCCTCGAGGAATTCGGCGATGTGCCCCCACAAGGCCGCGCAGTCGCTGCCGGGCGACTGCACCCCGAACAACAGTCCGGGGCGGCCGGCCAGCTGGCGGAATGCGCTGAACACCGCATAGCCCAACTGGAGCTCGGTTCGCAGGCGCTGGTAGAACGGCGCCTGGAGCAACTGGGCGAGTGCGCGCCAGGCCACGTCGTCCTGGATCGACAGGCTCGGCGCCGGACACCACAACAGCAGTGCATGCTCGTCCGAACCGCAGGCTACCTGACTCCAGGTGGCTCGGTCGGGCAGTATGGACGGCTGGAGGAGCTCGTTCGAGGCGCTGCCCGGCAAGCGCGCGGCCACGGCGTCGAGGGCGAGCCGGTCGGCATCGTCGAAGCCCAGCACCAGACCATCCCAGCGCGCCTGCTGCCACAGCCGTTGCAGCGCTTCGGGGTGCAGCTCGCTGCTGTCGTTGCGAGCCGGGCGGTGGTGGCCCAGGCCATGCTCGGGCCACAGGGCGAGCAGCTCGCGGATCGGCACCTGCTGGCGCGGGGGGGGGCTGGCCTGGCGCCAGCTCTCCGGTGTCGGGCGTTGCAGTAATTCCACGGCCTGTTCGAGGATCGCCGGGAGGGGCTCGCGTACGCCGCACAGGCGCAATTGCCAGTCCGGACCCAGGCGTGAGAATTCCAGTTGCACGCCAGCCTGGCGGGCTTCTTCGCCGAGCCGGCGCAGGCTGGCGTCAAGCATGTGCCACAGCGCGGCGTGATGCCGGTTGGCCAGGCGCCAGCGCAGGTGCACGGCGCCCTCCAGGCCGCGATTCGGTTCGTGCTCGCCCTGCTCCAGGGCCGCGATTCGCGGGCTGGCCTGGGTCGGCCGACACTGGCCGCGCAGGAAACGGTTGCGCGGCGGCATGCGCCAGGGACCGAATGGCGGCAGCCGGGGCGGTTCGTCCAGCGCCTTGGCGCCGGGCGCGAGCAGTGACTGGGGTGTGAAACGTTCGAGCAATGCCCGCAGGGCCAGGACGGCTTCGTCCGGCAGTTCCGAAAGTTGTCCATGGGCCAGGCGCCGGGCCAGCTCCAGCGCACCCTCGGTCTGCGACTGGCGGCTGCGCAGCAGGCGATACTCCTCGCGCAGGGGCTCCCAATCGGCATGGGACTGGAAGTACTCCAGCCAGTCGAAGCACAGTGCCTGGGCCGCCGCCCGGGATTGCTGTCCGGCTTCGGTCAGCTGCACTTCGAAGTTGACCAGGGCCTGGTCGGCGTACTGGTACAGCGGACTCAGCGACAGGCTCTGGGCCCAGCCCAGGCGTCGCAGTTCAGCCAGCAGGCCGCCGGGATGGGCGGATCCGGCCCACAGCTCCAGGAAACGCAGCGCCTCGTCCGTGCCGGGCGGCAGGCTGTCGCAGGCGAAAAGCAGGTTGAGCCGCTGCGGGTCACTGGCCGGCGGCGCCTCGCCCGGATCGCCCAGCAGCGTCTCCACAGGAGCATTGGCCCTGCGCGGACCCGCGGCCAGTGCGGCATCGGCGTCCCTGGCCAGCCCCGCGAGAATCCGCAGCGGCTGCGGCCCGACCAATTGCAAGGTCATCTGCCCGGTGCGGTAGTAGCGCTGATGGAAATCGTGTAGCGCCTGCTGGAACTCGGGGCTGGCCACCGGCAGGGTGTCGCGGTTGCCGGCATGGAAGGCGCGCAGCGGATGGCGGGCCGAGACCCCGCCGGCCAGGCGGAACAGGTGCTGGGCCTGGGCATCGCGCGACCAGGCGATGAACTCTGCATGCAGCACTTCGCGCTCGCGTTGCTGGTCTTCGATGGCCAGGCGCGGCCGGGCGAGCATGTCGCACAGCCGCTCCAGGCCCTCGCCGAACACCGCCTGGGGCAACTCGAAGAAATAGTCGGTGGTGCGTTCGCTGGTGCGCGCGTTGACCTGTCCACCATGGCGCTGGACGAAGGCCATCAACCCTTGTTCGCGCGGGAAGCGCTCCGTGCCGAGGAACACCAGGTGCTCGAGGAAGTGCGCCAGCCCCGGCCACTGTGCGTCGACGTCGTGGCTGCCGGCCTCGACCCGCAGCCAGGCGGCGGCACGACGCAGGCGGGGCTCATGGCGCAGGCGCACGCGCAAGCCATAGGCGAGGACAAGGCTTTCGCGGCTCTGGTCGCTGGATTCGGTCATGGTGGTTCCCGGCAGAAATGGATCGACCTCGACGAAGCGTCAGGCAAGCCCGCTCCTACACGGCCACAATCTGCAGATCCACCTCTCCTTGTGTGGGTGGCGGGAGCACCTGCTTGGGGGCGCTCGAGTCCCGTATTCCTCGGGCGCTCGTGGTGCCGACTCGCGGGGCACCGCAAAAAAGTTGATGAGCGAGTTCGGGTTCAGAAATCCCGAATCGCATCCATCACGGAGAGGAGGAGCTCCCGGTTCAGGGGCTCGGCGGAGGTGCCTCTGGATTCACGGAGCTTGTCGTCCACCGCGTCGAAGATGCCGACCAGCGCGGTATAGATGTGCTCTCGCTCCTCCGTGTAGATGAACGTGTTTCGCGCATCCAGCTTGTTGAAGCCCTCGGTGTATGCCGAGACGATGGGGGTGAGCGCGGCCACGAGGGACGAAGGGGACACGCTCTCCTCGGACGCGGCCTTGAGCGCCGCGGACCGTGCCTGCTTGTAGAGCGCCGCAGCCTTCTTGGCCTGCGCCGGGGTGATGTTGTCGGCCCCGTCCCAGATGCGAAAGGGATTGTCCAGGTTCTCCGCCAGCCATTCCGCCTTTCGCGGCTGGCGCACGGACAGGTCCAGGCCCTGGTGTGCCGCGGCCTTGTAGGCCTTCTTCACGTGGGCCGCGACGTCGGCGGGGATGCTGGTCAACCAGAGCATTCCCAGCTGGGGGAGTCGGTCTGGGCCGGGAAACTCCTCGGGCGACATTCCAAACATGTCACTCAAGGTCAGCGTGTGCAGGGCAGGCAAGGCAGTCAGCTCCGCGAGATTCCGCACATAGCCAGGGGCCCCCCAGAGTCGCAGCTCGGACAGGTTCGGGAATCGTCGCGCGATGCTCGCGGCATCCACTTCCCGCGCGGGATTCACATGCAGGCTGCCCAGGGCCTTCAGCCCGGACCCGGCTATCACCGGGTCGTTGACGAGAAGGGTCAGCTGGCTTCCATCGGCCTCGGCGTGAATCTTCAGCTCGGGGGCGGCCGTGCCGAGCAGGGTCAAGGAATTCAATCCCTCGTTGAGAAAGAGCTCCTGGACGCCTGTCACATCCAACGAGAGCCGGGACAGTCGAGCGCCTCGCAGGTCCACGACGCGCTCACCGTGGTTTTGCACCACCGACTCATAGACAAAGGGGCGTCGTCGGATGAAGTCGAACAGGCCGGGGATGGGGGCGTCGGCGTTGACGGACGTCAGGATGGGCAGGACCTCGAACACCGAGAGCTGAGGGGCCGCGGTAAGGACCTCCGTATCGAGTCGCTGGGTCGAACGGCTCAGCTCGATGTCGCCCACCTTGAGCACCACCGTCTTGTCGCGGGAGGCCGCCACCTGCTTGAAGAGGTCTCGCTCGGCTCGGGGAATGGCCTCCCATTGCCGCTGGCTCCAGATGGAATCGCCAGAAGGCCAGCCGCTGTAGCTGTTGACGTCCTCGACCACGAGGGGCGGCCGGTGTCCCACGAGGGTGTATTCGCGCGGAACCTCGGCGCGCGCCCAGACGTGCACACGGTGGTCATTCCAGAAGAAGAAGTTGAAGTTCGCGGGCGCCATCGCCGCCACCGCCGCGGCGTCAGGAAGCGCGGTTCCGACCCAGTCCAGGGCCAGCAGCGAGACCCACTCGCTCTTTCCTTCGACCTTCAGGCCTGTCACTTGGACCGCAGTGTAGCCGGCGAGGCGAGCGTTGTAGACAGCGAGGATGTCTCCGGGCAAGGGCTTCATGTTCGGGCGAATCCGTGAGCGAGGTGAGCTGCGCGAGTCTACGCCACGACACGTGTATCACCCGCTCGGCTTGCGCTGTTGACAGCCCGTGACGGCCAGCACCTGCGCCACCGAGCTACCGAGCTTCACCCCGAAGATGTTCGAGCACCTACGTAGGAGGGCAGGAGCTCGGCCAACTCTTCGATGAGGGTGGACTTCCCCGCGCGATGCGTGCCGGAGATCGCGATTCGCATGCACAAGTGCTCTAGCAGTGGACTCCCGACCGCGTCAGCCTGGAATGCGGAGAGGCATCTCCTCCCGTCGGTGAAGTGAGCGCGTTCGAGCGCTCCCACGTGACGTCCATCACTGTGTCAGGGTCGTTGACGCCTCCCGCCAGGGCCATGGCCGTCACATTTCTTTCGGGCCTTGTCTATCTGAGTGAAGGGAAACGAAGTTCCGAAAGGTAGTACGCAATGTCGTCCTTCTCCACCTTTGCCGTCGTCACCCTCGGAGCAGTCCTGGTGGCCGCACCTGTCACGAGCGCCATCGCCGGCTCCGCGAATCTGGTCGGACGCGACGTCGAGTTTGCGTTCAGCGAGGGCCAGCCGGTGGGCTATGTGTTCCCCGCCGGCACGATGTTCACCCATACCGGAACGGCAGGCAGCGGCGTGGTGGCAACCGCGCTGTACGCCAACGGTGGCGTGTTGAAGGTCGCCGCCGGTCGGGGCACTGGCAACCTCGCGGTCGCGGCACCCGCGCACATCTCGACCGCGACCGAGACGCCGAAGAGCGCCGTGATCCGGGTGTCCAACGCTGGCACGACGGATCATCTCGATCCCGGGACGGGAAATTTCTCATTCGGTGCGGACTTCGCCCTCAACACCGCGTCGGCCACCGCGGGCAGCAAGGACGACGGCGACAACCTCATCCAGCGTGGCCTGGCCTCATCGGCCACCCAGTACAAGATCCAGATCGATGGCGGGAAGCCTACCTGCGTCCTGCGCCAGCAAGCCACGACGGTCACCGCCAAGGCCACCCAGGTGCTCGAACGCAGCCTATGGTACCGCGCCGTGTGCAACCGGACGACGACCGGCGGGGTGACAACGGTGACGTTGACGGTCACCCGCCTCAGCGACGGCACCGTGGTCCCAGCCGAGGCGGGGACGGGACCGGCTCTTGATCTCAGCATCGCCACGACCGTGCCGCTCTCGCTCGGCGGTAAGATCAACAATTCCGGGACTCTCGTGCTGTCCTCCACTGACCAGTTCAACGGCAGGATCGACAACGCATTCCTGGACCTGCCCTGAGTCGAACCCGCGGAGCAGGGATGACGCACTTGAGCACCGCATCCGTGAAGCGCTCGAACAGCACCTCGCGCCCCTTGGGGATCTCAGCCCTTCGCTCGCGCCACGGCGATGGCGCAGAAGCTGGTGAGGCGGTGCGGCTCCGAGTCCTTCGGAGCCTGCGCGAAGTAGCGTGCTGCCATCGCGTCCGCATTTATCACCTCCTCGAGCCCGAAGCCGTGCTGCTCCAGGAAGCCCGGCAGTTCCTCCGGGTCCAGGCCAAAGACGAAGGGCTCGCCCTTGCTCTGCACGTAGCGGCGCTGCTGCTGGGCGCCAAAGGAGGTGTCGCGGCCCTCCACGATGCCGCGGTGGATATGGTCGAAGATGATGGCGCTGGCCGGCCCCGACCGCTCGCGGACGAAGCGCAGCACCAGCTCCACGGCCGACTGCTGCAGGTAGTACGTCACTCCCTCCCAGAGGAAGGCCGTCCTGGCCGAGGTCGAATAGCCTGCCTGGGTGAGGCGCTCCTCGAGGGAGTCCCGCTCGAAGTCCACCTGGACGTAGGCGACCTCCGGCGGCAGCGAGCCGAAGAGGTGCTTCACCTTGGCCTGCTTCAGCTGCGAGGTGGCCGGCGCGTCCACCTCGAAGACGCGGGCCGCCGCTGCACGCAGCGTCTCGGCGAAGCGGTAGGCGCGCGTGTCGTAGCCGGCGCCGAGCACCACCACCTGCTGTGCGCCGCCTTGCAGCTCCCGCTGGACGAAATCATCGATGGCCCAGGTGCGCGCACCCACCAGGGCGTACGCCCCCGGCATCAGCTTCGCGTAGAGCTTCAGCGCTTTTCGCCGCAGAGGCTCCAATGAAACGAGCAGCTTCAGCGGCGCGGAAAGAAAGTGGATGGCCACGTGATCGGGCCCCCGCAGCGCTGGCTCGCGGTGCATCGATGCCCGGGCCAGCGCTGCCAGCTCCGCGGTTCGACTTGCTTTCTTCGTCATCCTATGTCGCTCAGCAATCGAATACAAACCAGCACACATGATTGCGCAGCCGCTGGTCGTCAAGCACAAGCTCCCGGATTTCGTCTGGAAGCTGCTTACGCTGCCATTGGCATTCCCGGCGGCCGGCTTGTTCACGCTTAGCTTCAGGAGCTGCAGCTTGCACGGCCCTGATCGCATAGGCCGCCGCGCCCAACTCATGCGCTGCCACGTGAGCCACTGCTACAGCCTGCCCAGCCGCGTAGGCCGCAAGCTTTGCCGCGCCGGACACCTCTCTGGCGGCGGCATTGGCAACAAAAGCAGCCTTGTGGGCTTGGCGCATTGTAATCTCGCCTCGTGTCCAGGCGCGAGCCAGCTCGATTGCCTGGCGCGGCCGCCCATCTTCAGGTTGTGCTTCTTCAAAGAAATGCAGTACATGCTCCGCGCATGTGGCAGCCCATAGTGCAAGAAGGTGGTGATTTGCATCGCTCAAGGTGCCGCCACGACGAACGGTAATAAATCTAGGATCGCGAGGTTTAGTGAAAATAGGCATCTACAATGACTCTACTGCAAAGACAAGTTGGCCGAAAGCCACAAACGAGTCGAACTCATGCTCCCCAAGCCGGGGCCGAGGCCGAGGCCGGAGGAGGAGAGCCCAGGCGCTGGCACTATGGACCGGAGACCTCGGCCTCGCCTGCTGTGAATCCCCCGGGCCGTCTGGCGGCCCGGGCCCGGGCGAGGAGTCTCGTTACTTCCGCTTGATCCGGAACGAAGAGGTGCGATCGTTGAAGTTGTGCGTCACCAGGTTGGGGACATCACAACCACACCCCAGACCATTTCCGCCGAAATTGATGTCGTTGAACAAGGTGAACTCGAAGCCGGGGCTCACCTTGACCGAGGAGATGCGGTCGTTCCATTGCGTCCCGACCCAGGAGCTGTCGCTGGTCGCGCAGAAGCTCTCGCCCTTGTAGTCGATGTCAGAGTAGAAGCAGACTCCGGTGGTCGCGCCGCCGTAGATGGCGCGAATGGCCTCGAGGTCGCCAGGGGTGAAGGTGTTGACGCGGTCGTTGCCAACCCACTCCGGCGGAAAGCCATTCTTGGGAACGTAATCCCAACGGCCATTCACGAAGTAATTGCGGTAGTGCATCATCGACTCGAAGTCATACGCTCCAATGGGCGTGCCCGCCGACCCCCAGTCGATGGCGTTCTGGCTGCCGCCCGCGTTGACGATGACCCAGTTATCGCGGTCTTGACGCACCTGCTCGTGCGCCAACCCGACAGCGTGGCCGAGCTCGTGCCGGGCGGGGTTCACACCGCAGCCGTTGCCCAGCGACAAGTCCTGCCGTCCCCCGATCTTGCCGACGTAGCTCCAACACCCGTCGCCGGTGATGATTCGAACGTAATCGGCCTGGTTGGTCCGAGGCACCCAGCGGATGGAGGTCTTCGCGTGGTAGTCGGCCTTGGCGCCCTCGAAGGCCGTACGCGTCGCCGCCGACGCGGCGGGATCGATCTCGTACGGAATCACCCCCCCTGGCCACTTCTGACCGTTGGCGTTGACGATGCCAGAGCCCATGGCCCTGACTCGCGCTTCACCATCCAGCTCCAACAGCACCTGCTTGTCCGCGCTGAGCACCTGCGTGCCGGAGACCTGGCCGATCACCTGGTCGCCGACAAAGGCGTAGTCGCCCTTGAGCACCGCCGTGACGGGGTCTTTCAGGCCGGCCAACCGCACCTGGAACGACTGGCCTTTGGGGTACTGTGAGTTGTACACGGCGTCGTTTTCCAACTCGCGCTCGTGCTCCGTTGCCGCCTCTTGATCTCCACACGCGGAGCTCAACAACCCCAAGGCAAGAAAAGCCGCATGACGCATTCCACGGTTGAACATTTTGCCTCCTTCAAGTTGCGCGATACGGCGCGTCGCCTCGAGTGCAGGCCACGCACCTTCTCGAACCCTTTGCCGCTACAGAGGCAAGAACTGGCTCAGCCGGGTTAAACGAACAATAAACGCTTATTCCGCAAAAACGTCATAATTGGTTTGTTTGATCTCTTGGAAATTTTTATTTGGGGCTGAGCGTGGGCCTGACGGTCTGGAAGGCCTGTGAGGAAGTCCTGACGCGTGGCGGCATACCCCCTCCATGGCCTCGGGCTCCTCTTGAAGTGCTCGGGCCGGGTATGCGGTTGCCGCACCCGAGCATCCGTCCGAGAAGGTTTTTCGCTGGAATTCAGGCAAGACCTGGAAGAATACTCTTCCTCAACCCCCCCCCCCCCCCCGACGCCATCTGCTTCGAGGAGAACGACATGTCGCTGCCCCCGCTGCGCGCCCTCGCGCTCACGCTTTCGGTGGCTCTCGCCACCGCCACCTCCGCCCCCGCGGCCTCGGGCGCATGGGAAGGCCAGACCTACAACGGAAATGCACCGGGGCTCGAGTCCAATCCCCTCAAGGGCTTCGTTCCGTTCGGAGCGGCCACCCATGGCTTTCCGCACAGCATGGAGTGGTATTATCTGCCATTGAATTCACTGATGACGGGAGGCAACTCTTCGTCGGGGACCTACGCGTATAACTGGGCTGAGCTCGACAGTGCGATGGCCGCGGCGGCCAGCCGGGGAAATCAGATCGTCTTTCGCATCTATCTCGACTACCCGGGCCGGGCCGTGGCCACGCCCCAGTTCCTTATCAACGAGGGCCTGCCCATGCGGTCCTACTCAGACTATGGGAACTCGAGCAGCAAGGCGCCGGATTGGAATAACGGCAATCTGATCAAGGCGCTGGAAGCTTTCATCGGCGCGCTCGGCCAACACCTCGACGGGGATGCGCGGGTCGCCTACGTGACGGCGGGCCTGTATGGGTACTGGGGCGAGTGGCACACCTACCCGCAGGACGCGGACACGTCTGATGGCAAGCCGAACTGGGAGATGTCCCAGGCGAACAAGGATCGGCTGCTGGCACGGTACAAGTCCGCCTTCACCCGGACTCACGTGCTGGTGCGCGACCCGTTGGCCAGCTCGACCTACAAGAATGACTTCGGCTACCACGATGACTCGTTCGCCTATGAGACGCTGCCAGGCGTGAGCTGGCACTTCTGGAGCAAGATGCAGAGCGCCGGCCTCACGGAGAACTGGCGCCGCCGACCCATGGGGGGAGAGCAGCGGCCGGAGATGCAGCCCACGATGTGGAACAGCTGGCCCAATCCGGTGGAGTACTACTATGGCACGCCCACCGAGAACGAAGAGACCGCGATCAAGACCACGCATGCCACGTGGCTGATCAACAACTGGCTGTTCAACAATGCGGTGAACTCCACGCAGTGGAACAATGCCCTCCGGGCGCAGAAGCTCCTGGGCTACGAGCTGTTCGTCTCCTCGGTCCGGCTGCCCAATCCCACGACATCCACCCCGCTGTCCGTGGACATCAACCTCGAGAACCGGGGGGTCGCCCCCTTCTATTATGACTGGAAGTTGGAGTTCATCGTCTTGAACGCGTCCAACACCTGGCTGAAGACCCTGGGGACGACCCAGGTGAACCTGCCCGGGCTCCAGCCTGGAAGCGCGGCCTCCACGAAGAGTTTCAGTGCATCCCACGGGCTGAGCGCGGGCACCGGCTACAAGCTGCTCATGCGGGTCGTGAATCCGATGACCAATGGCAAGCCCGTCAGCTTCGCCAATGCGAAGCAGGGCCAGGACTGGGGGGGCTGGTTGACTTTGGGCTCCTTCGACGTGACGAAGTGACCGTGGGCCAGAGACGGTGTCAAACGACTCGAAACGAGTGACTCGCTTGGCACTGGGCGTCACCCGGCGCTTCCAGCGCGACTCCAGGTAGCGGCCCCAGCCGTGGTACGAGAGGTGTCATGTCGAACTCCTCTTCCCCGCGCCCGCTCGCCGTGCTGGTGGGCGTGCAGCTCCCTGGTGTCTCGGACACCGAACACGCGGCTGACCTCGCCGAGCTCGGGCGGTTGGTGCACACGCTCGGCTACGAAGTCGCCGCGACCGTGAGCCAGCGCCGCGACAGGCTCGCGGCGGGAACGGTCCTCGGGAGCGGAAAGCTCGCGGAGCTGGCCCGGCTCACCGGGGGCCGCGGCATCGTCCCCTCGGGGGCGAAGGGGCGGAAGTCGAAGGCGCGAGAGCGCTGGGAGGCTGAAGCGGAAGAGGCCGAGGAGCAGGAAGCCGAGGCGCAGGAGACCGGGGCCGAAGCGGACGAGGAAATCGCGGACGACGACGAGCTCCCCGAGGAGGCGCTGGAGGCCGAGGCCAGCGAGGAGCCACCCGCGGAGAGGCCCACGGTGGTGGTGGTCGACCACGAGCTCTCGCCCAGCCAGCTGAGCAATCTCGAGAGGGCTACCGGCGCACAGGTGTACGACCGCACGGGCGTCATCGTGGACATCTTCCACCGGCATGCGCGGAGCCGTGAGGCGAAGATGCAGGTGGAGATCGCGCGGCTCAACTACCTCGCCCCGCGCCTGCGCGAGTCGACGGGGAGCCGCGAACGGCAACAGGGCCGGGGCTCGGGTGATTCGGCGGTGGAGCTGGATCGCCGCAAGATTCGCGACCGGCTCGCCGAGCTGCGCGAGGGGCTCGCGGCCATCCAGCACGATCAGGAGAACCGGCGCTACGCCCGGAGGGACCAGCTGCGGGTGGCGCTGGTCGGGTACACCAACGCGGGTAAGTCCTCGCTCATGCGCGCCCTGACGGGAAGCGAGGTGCTGGTGGCGGATCAGCTCTTCGCCACGCTCGACACCACGGTGCGGGCGCTGCAACCGGAGACCCGGCCACGGGTGTTGATCTCGGACACGGTGGGCTTCATCCAGAAGCTGCCGCACGACCTCGTGGCCTCGTTCCGCTCCACGCTGGACGAGGCGCTGGAGGCGTCGCTGCTGCTCTACGTGGTGGATGGCTCGGACCCCACCTGGGAGTCCCAGCTCGAGGTCACCCGCTCGGTGCTCCGGGAAATTGGGGCGCAGAGCGTTCCGAGCCGGCTGTTGTTCAACAAGGCGGACCGGCTTGCGCCCGAGGCCCGGGAGGCCCTGCTCCAGCGGCATCCCGAGGCCCTCGTCCTCTCGGCTCACGCACCGGAGGACGTGGCGGCGCTCCGCCAGACGATCATCGAGTTCTTCGAGCGCTCGATGGTCGAGGCGGAGCTGGTGATTCCCTACGCCCGCCAGGCGCGCATCGGAGAGGTGTACGAGCATGCCCGGGTCCTCTCCGAGGCCTACGACGAGACCGGCCGGCGGCTGAAGGTCCGGGCGCTCCCCGCGGCGATGGCCAGACTCACCCGCGCCTTCCAGACGTGAAGCGAGGAGCTACGACTTGATCATCCGGCTCGAAGCGGGCTTCGAGCCACCGTACGAAGCACCCGTCCTCGAGCCGGAACGTGGCCTTCCATGTCCAGCAGGGAAGGGGGCTTTCACAAAACCGCCCTCGCCACACCCTCTAGAAGGAACCTATCGCGTCCATACCGGGCGCGAACTCGTCAGGAAAGGAGGAATGCCAGATGATGACCTTGTCCGAGAGACAAACCACCGTGCCGACTCCCCGGTACCTGCAGCTCCTCCCTCCCCTGTACAGGGATGCCATCAGGCGGAGGGACGTCAGCTCGAGCGGTCGTGGAATGGAGCCCCTCCAACCAGGCGTGGAGAGGGAGGGCCTCACGGTCCACGAGCTTCGGGCTCTCATGCCGAGGCTCTCCGCCGCACACGCCGCAGAGCTCCTGCCCCACCTCGAGGCAGCGATGGCCGAGGCGAACATCACCACCCCGGCGCGCCGGGCGGCCTTCCTCGCACAGGTGGCCCACGAGAGCGGCGAGCTGCGCTTCTTCGAGGGCGTGGTCTCCCACCTGATGGACGAGGAACCCGAGGGCCTGGGCAACGTCCACCCCGAGGACCCGGTGCGCTACAAGGCCCGCGGCCCCCTGCCAATCACCGGCCGCACCAACTACCGGGCGGCGAGCCGGGCCCTGGGCATCGACCTGGAGCGGGAGCCGGCACGCGTCGCGGAGGCGGAGGTGGGCTTCCGGGTCGCGGCCTGGTACTGGTACAGCCGCGACCTCAACCGTCTGGCGGACGTCGGGGACTTCCGTGAAATCACCCGCCGTATCAACGGGGGCTACAACGGGATGGCCCGGCGCGCGGAGTACTACCGGCGCGCGTTCGAGGTCCTCCAGGAGAGCTGTGGCGAATGCTCAGAACGGGGAGAGGGCTAGGGTGAGGGCATAGGCTTATTCCGGGACGGCCCCCAATACCGGCGTCAAATCCGGATCGGCCTTCTGCATCGCCCGACGATAAGCCTGCCGCGCGCCGATGCGTTGGAGATAGGCCAGAATGTTTGGCCAGGGTGAGAGATCATACGGCTTGAACAGCCGCATCGTGGTCAACGAGAACACGGTCATGATATCCGCCGCCGTCAACTCTTTGCCGGCCAGATAGGGCGCCTCCCCCAGCCGCTTCTCCAAGGTCGAGAAGACCAGCTTGAACCGGTCCTTGGCCGCCTGCAGCGGCGCGTTCTTGTCCGAAGGATCGACGCGCTCCAGACTCCTCACCTGCAAGACGACGGGTTGCAGCGTCCCGTTGGCGAAGTGGAACCAGTAGAGATAGTCGGTGAAACCGGGTTCACCGCGCTTCACAGCGAGCCGGCCATTGCCATAGGTCTGGATCAAATACTCGCAGATCGCCCCGGATTCCCCGAGGACGAGGCCGCCGTCGGTGAGGATCGGCGCCGTGCCCATCGGATGAAGCGCCTTGTATTCCGGCGGGGCCAGTCGGTTGTCGGCCCGGCGCTGATAGCGCTTCAGCTCATAGTCGAGCCCGAGCTCCTCACAGAGCCAGACGATCCGCTCCGATTGCGAACGTCCGAGATGATGCAGCGTCAGCATATGGACTCCGTCCTGAACTCCCTTGCCCGAAGCATTGTCCTGATCATGTGCGAACTGTAAGCTGGGCGAGTCAGCTAGAAAATGCGTGTCCGCATACCGGTATGGCGACTACCACCCTCCCCGAATTTCTCCGCGCTCGCCGCGAGCGGCTTCACCCCGAATCGACCGAGCGGCGTCGCACTCCCGGACTTCGTCGCGAGGAGGTCGCGGCGCGCGCTGGCGTGAGCGTCACCTGGTACACGTGGCTCGAACAAGGTCGCGGCGGCGTGCCGTCCGACGACGTGCTCGAACGCCTCGCTCGCGCACTCGAGCTCGACGACACGAATCGCGAGATGCTGTTCCTGCTCGCTCACGCTCGTCCGCCACCGCGCCGCTACACGCCGCCCGCCGAGGTCACGCCGGCGCTGCAGCGCGTGCTCGACAACCTGCACGTGCCCGCGTTCGTGAAGACGCCGACGTTTCAGATCGTCGCGTGGAATCGCGCCGCCGTGGCGGTGATCGGCGATTACGCCGCGGTTCCCGAGCGCGACCGCAACATGCTGCGCCGGGTCTTTCATCCCGAAGCCGCCGCGTTCCTGCCGCATGCCGATGACATGCATCGCACGTGCCTCGCCGCGTTTCGCGTCGACATCGAGCGTGCGGGAGCCTCAGAAGAAGTTGCCGCGCTCGTCGACGAGTTGATGGAGACGAGCGCGGACTTTCGCCGGCTGTGGGCCGAGAATGAGCTGAGCACGCACGGTGTGAGGTACAGGCGACTCGTCCGACCGAATGTCGGCGAGCTCGTGTTCGAGGCGTCGGTGTTTTCCGTCGACGACAGCAACGGCCTCAGCATGTTTGTCTTGTCACCGGTGGACGACGCTTCCGCGCGTGGGGTCGAACAGCTGATCCGCGAGCTTGCCGAGTAGCGCCGAGAGTTGCTCGCGGGGCGGGCGCTCGGTGGCACCCGCGCCCGATGACGGGTGAGGAGGCTGCTCCTCAGAGCGCCACTCAAACGACTCAGGTCGATACCTCCGGCTCATCGCCCAGGCCCGGGTCGAGCAGCCTCGGGCCCGGCCCCTGCTCGGAGAGCTCGTCCCAGGGGTTGCGCAGTGGGCAGGACTTCAGCGACAGGCAGCCGCAGCCGATGCAGCTGTCCATCTGATCGCGCAGCCGCGTCAGCCTCTGGATGCGGCCGTTCAGCTCATCCCTCCACGCGGCCGACAACGTGGCCCAATCCGCGGCCGAGGGCGTGCGTCCCTCCGGCAGCGATTGCAGGGCGTCTCGGATGGTCGCCAGGGGAATGCCCGCGCGCTGCGCCACCTTGATGATGGCCACCCGGCGCAGCACGTCCCTCGCGTAACGGCGGTGATTGCCAGCGTTGCGCCAGCCGGTGATGAGGCCCTGCGCCTCGTAGAAGTGGAGGGTGGAGACAGCCACCCCGCTGCGCGCCGCCACCTCGCCGACGCTGAGCTCCTTCGTGAAATGCTTCGGGTCGATTCGTGCCATGCACTTCCACCCCTTGACCTCAAGTATAGTTGAGGTTTTATGGATAGGGGCATGAACTTTCAAGCTCCACGAATCCCGAAGCATCCAGCCCTCCGGTCCCCGGAGCCTCTGTCCGCCCGCCTCCCCCCCATCCAGCGTCCCGACGTCGGCCTCGTCCTCTCGAGCCGATGGACGGTGCCCACGCGTGAGGCCCAGCAGGCCGCCGCCAATGCGGCCATGGACGCGTGGGAGCACGTACCGTGGCCGGAGGGGCTGCTCTCATACAGTTGCTTGCTGGGCGAAGACGGGACGACGGTGACCCATTACTCCCAGTGGACCGGCGACGAAGCCCTCCAGCTCTTCCGGAGAAACGACCCACCGGAGCGTGTCCAGGGCATCCTCGCCGCTGTCCCCGGCATCGAACGCCACGGAGTCGTCACCTACCGTCCCTTTCGCGCCTTCGTCGGGGAGGGTCCGTCGGAACCGCCCGGCTGCATCGTCACCGTCGACATCACCTTCGAGGGCCCGGACCCGGAGCGACAGCAGCGCTGGGTGGAAGCAGTGCTCGAGGCCGCCGCCACGGGGAGTCGCTCACAGTCCGGGCTGCTCGCCGCCCACTTCCACCTGAGCACCGACGGCACGCGGGTACTCAACCTGGCCGAGTGGACGGATGCCTCGGCACACCGTGCATTCCTGGAGAGCGCCTCTCCCCAGTGGCACCGCGTGCTGCACTTCCCCGGGCTGAAGGACAATGGGGCCACAGGCACTCCAAGCTGGGCTCAGGCGAGGCAACACCGTCCCTACCGGGGCTTGTTTCTTCCGCCGAGCACGACCTGACGCACAGACCCAGGCCCCCCGACACAGTCTAGACAGACCCTACGAGTCGAGGCAGGCGTGCCCGGTCCACGTACCCGTTCGTGGTGAACCACTGCACGGCATCCGTGAAGGTTTCTTCGAGCGGCCGGAAGCGGAGGCCCAGCGTCCGCTCGGCCTTGGACGAGTCGAAGGCCATGTTCGTCCGCTCGCGGCGCAGCGTGCGGAAGCCCTGCCAGCTCACCAGCACCGGACGCCCGGTGAGCCGTGCCCAGGCCTCGTTCATCAGCGCCAGCGTTCCCAGTAGCGCGTCCGGTACCTGGCGTTCAGGTGCCGGGAGTCCTGTCACTGACGAGAGCACCTCGAGCGCCTCGCCCACGTGCAGGTCCCTGCCCGCCGCCAGGTATCGCTCGCCTCGCTGTCCCTTCTCGGCGGCGGCCACCAGCGCCGCGGCCACGTCCCGCGCGTCCACGTAGGAGAAGCGCGTGTTGATGACGCCGGGCAGCCGGCCGTGCAGGAAGTCCAGGACGAGTTGTCCCGCTGTCGTGGGGCCCGCGTCGCCCGGCCCGTTCATGAAGCCCGGCAGCACCAGCGAGGCGTGCAGGTCCGGGTGGCGCTCCAGGGCGGCGTCCACCTCACGGTCCGCGAGGATTTTCGAGCGATAGTAGGCGTCCGGTTCGTGCTCCGCGTCACGTCTCATCGTCTCGTTGGTGAGGCGGTGGCCCTGCAGAGGCGCCAGCACGGCGATGGAGCTCGTGTGCACCACTCGCCGCACGCCTTGTCCGTACGCCGCCTCCAGCAGTGCGCGCGTGCCCTCCACGTTGATGCGCATCAGCCCCGCCTCGTGACTGCCTCCCTTGTAGCTGTCCCGGAAGTAGGCTGCGGTGTGGAAGAGCACGTCCGCGCCCCGCATCGCGGGCGCGAAGGACCCCACGTTCTCCAGGTCGCCTTCGACGAGCTCCACCGGCACGCCGGCCAGCAGCTTTCGGGCCCTTTCGGGTGAGCGTACCAGCGCCTTCACCGTCACTCCGCGTGACGTGAGCAGGCGGACCAGGTTGTTTCCAAGCAGTCCGGTGCTGCCGGTAACGAATGCCGTCTTCATGGATGGGGCCTCCGAGCATGCGGGCGCCCGACGCGGGCTCCCTCGTTGACACCAGGGGTATCCCCCTGTTGCGCTACACGCCACACGGGCAAACGGGTGTTGCATTCATGCAAGGGCCACTGAATGAACTGGGATGACCTCCGCTACCTCCTCACCGTGGAGCGAGCCGGCTCGCTGTCCGCGGCGGCTCGCGTGCTGGGGGTCGTCACCTCGACCGTGGGCCGCCGGATGACGGCGCTGGAGCGGCGCCTGGGCACCCGGCTGCTCGCCCGCGTCCCCGAGGGCGTCCGGCTGACGCCCGAGGGCCGCGCGCTGGTTCGCACCGCCGCGTCCATCGAGTCGCAGCTCCACAGCGCCGAGCGCGGGCTGAAGCACGAAGAGGGGCAGCTCGAGGGGCCGGTGCGTCTGACCACGGGCGATGGCTTCGTGGCGTTCCTCAATCCCTGGCTGGCGCGCTTCCGGGAGCGCCACCCGGGGGTGCGCGTGGAACTGTCCATCGACACGAGGCTGGTGGACCTGGCGCGCCAGGAGGCGGACCTGGGCGTGCGCACCGTACGTCCCAAGGGAGACTCGTTGGTGGCGCGCAAGGTGGGGCAGCTGGCCTGGAGGCTCTATGCCAGCGCTCGCTACCTGGAGCGCGCCGCGCCTCTGCGCTCACCGGAAGATCTGGCGGGGCATGCGGTCGTGGGCTTCGACGCGGCGCTCGCGCGCATGCAGCAGCTCCGCTGGTTGGAAGAGTGGGGCGCCGGGCGCTTCGTCTTTCGCAGCAACGCGGCCGTGGCGGTGGCGGGCGCGGTGGCCGCCCACCAGGGCATAGCGGTGTTGCCTTGCGCGCTGGCCAGTCTCTACCCGGAGCTGCGGCCCGTCCTCCCGGAGGTGGAGTTGCCCCCGGAGGACGTGTGGCTCGTGGCCTCGCGCGAGGCCCGGAAGGTGCCACGGGTGCGCGCGTTGATGGGCTTTCTCGCCGGGCAGTTCGAGGAATCACGCTCCGTAATGCTGGGCGTGCGCTGAGGTCCACCCCTTTCCAAACACGCCTGCCTCGCCCGCTCAGGGCTCGCAGAATCCGCCGCGCACCCACTCGTTGGCGATGTCCCGGGTGAACTTGAAGGTCACGGGCACGCGATGCTTCGCGACGGTCGCACCAGCGTCGTCGATGGCCGAGAGCAGCGCGTGGGGCTCATACTCATCGGCCACGATCTCGAGCCGAACCTCGTACCAGCGGCCCTCCCAGGCGATGGAGAGCTTTCGGGTCAGGGCCTGGTCGCGCTGTCGCGCGGAGCGATCAAGGACCTCCGAGGCCGTCTTCACGAAGGTGGCGAACGCCGCCGCATCGAAGGGCTTGGGGTTCTTCTTGTCGCGGCCCATCACCCACGGGCTGATGAGGACGGGCTCGGAGAGCCCCTGCTTGCGGATCTCCACGGCCCAGCCGTCATCCTCTTCGTTCTTGATGACCCTGGCCGCCCAGCCGTTCTTCCGCCAGAACGTGGGCTCCATGACTTCAGGCTCGGCAGGCGTGCGCTCGGCGCTCATGGGCGTTCCTCATCCCCGCGGGTTGCCATTCGCCAAGGAAGTATCCATTGCCTGAACAAAAGTCCAGCACGCAGAGCCCCCGCCATGCGGTGACGGGGGCGAGGACGAGCATCCCGTGGTCCGCTACGGTGCGATCGTCAGGGAGTCGAGGTTGACGTGGGCCGAGTCTCCCGAGCCGTAGACGTAGGCGAGGGTATTGGTGCCCGCGTTCAGTGGGATTCGCGCGGTGTAGGTCGACCAGGTGTTCCAGTCCGCCGTCGCGGGCAGGGTGAGCTGGGTGCGCACGCCATTCACCACCATGGTGAGCGTCCTGGCCGAGCCGTTGCCGTTGCTGTACTTCAGGGTCGCGGAGTAGGTGCCCGCCGTGCTGGCTTGCAGGGTGAACGTGGTGGTCGCGCCGGAGTTCCAGTACCCGGCGACGAACCCGCGTCCGGAGTAGCCCGGGTGGTCGTTCTGGACGATCGCGCCCGATGACAGCGCCGCGTCCTCCGCCTCGAGCACGCTCGTCACGGGGGGAGGGGGGGGAGTGCTCGGGGTGCCATCGACCACGACCGTTCGCGCCACCCCAGCCGCGACGCGCACCGCGGTGTACGGACCGTAGACATCGACCCCCGTCGTCCACCCCTCGCCCGTGGCGGCCTTGAGCGCCGCGAGGTCGCCGTAGCGGGTGGGGGCGGTCCCGTTGATCCGCGCCGCCGTGCCCATCGTGGCGTTGACCTTCACGATGTAGTGGGTGAGCGCCGGGCTGAAGCTGCCGGTCTTCGCCTGGGTCTCCACGGTGACGGAGGTGCTCGTGCGCTGCGCGGTGATGCGCTGCTTGAAGAAGACCCCGTTCTCATAGGCCCGCGTCAGGCCGTCGTCGTCGTAGAGGGTGAACTCGCTCCGGGCCGTGGTGGGGAAGACATCGAGGTCGATCTGCTTGACGGGCTTCTCGCTCACGTACTGCAGCACCTCCTGGGTCGGGAGGATGGCGCCCGCCTTGACGAACAGCGGGATGTCCTGCCAGGTGGACGCGTTGACCGGGTAGTTGAAGGTGAGGGGGCCCGTGTAGACGGAGCCACGGGTGTAGTCGATCCAGGTGCCCGCGGGCAGGTACACCTGCTTGCTGGCCGCCCCCTGCTCGACGACGGGAGCCACGAGCAGCGACTCGCCGAACATCCACTCGCTGGTGAGGTTCGCGGCGTTCGGATCGGTGGGGTAGTCGTAGAACAGGGGCCGCACCAGACCGATGCCTGTCTCGTGATTGATCCGTTCATGGGCATACAGGTAGGGCATCAACCGGCTGCGCAGCTCGATCGCGCCCTTGGCCGCGCTCTCCGCGGTGGCCCCGTAGACCCACGGTTGGCGCTGCTTGCCATCTACGCCGTGGA
The DNA here is from genome assembly GCF_044360475.1 of Archangium minus. Lineage (NCBI taxonomy): Bacteria > Pseudomonadati > Myxococcota > Myxococcia > Myxococcales > Archangiaceae > Archangium > Archangium minus. The sequence continues at coordinate 8,126,559 of NZ_CP043494.1, read as the reverse complement.
CCCGGTAGATGGGCACGAACGCGCCGAACTGCATCCAGCGCGCGTAGTTCTCCGAGGACGGATCCCCGAAGAAGCCGCCGATGTCCATGCCCCATTTGCTCTCGCCGATGTTGATGCTGGTGAGCATGCGGGTGCGCTGATCGGCCATATTGCCGAACCCGGATTCGATGTCGCCGGACCACATGCCGTAGCCGTAGCGCTGGGCGCCGAGGTAGAAGTTGCGGTTGAGCGAGAACACCCGCCGGTCCGAGACCGCTCGCTGCCCCTCATACAGCGACCGCTGCATGTTGAAGTGCTGGAGGCTGTTGAACAGCGTTCCGTTCGCCTCGTCGGCCTCGTCGTTCCACCAGCCCGCGATGCCCGCGTCGAACAGCGTCCGGGAGTGCTGCCAATACCAGTCACGGCACGTCTGCTTGGAGAAGTCGACGTCGTTGGCGGGCCGGCCGGAGAAGTACTCGTTGTAATCGGCCAGGCCCGGGTAGAAGCAGTTGTTGGTGCGCGCCCACTGTCCCTGCGCTGTGATGCCTCCGCCCGCCTTCCCGACGATCACCCGAGGCTTCATGATCCCCATCAACATGACGCCCCTGGCCGCCATGTCCCGGGCGAACGTCCCGGCCGCCCCGCTGGGGAACTTGTTCGGGTGCACGTTGCCGCTGGCGGAGGTCGAGTTCCACCGGAACTCGCCGTAGTCGTCCTCGCCCCAGGCCTTGAAGTCGAAGTCCAGGGTGAAGGCATCCAGGGGGATCTTTCGATCCCGGTAGCCCTGGACGATCGAGGTGACCTCCGTCTGCGTGGTGCCCCACTCGCTGTTGTTGAACCCCAGGGCCCACTTGGGTGACAGGGCGGGCTTGCCGGAGATCTCCGCGACGCCCGCCATCACCTGCCGGGGCGGACCGACCAGGACGTAGTACGCGACGTTGCGAGTCGACACGCCACTGAACTCCAGGGTGGTGTCGGTGATGGCGAAGTCCCCATCGATGGAGTCCACCAGCAACCCATAACGGTGGGTGAAGGCGAGCGGAGCCCCACCGTCCCCCTGCATGTTGGCGTTGACCCGGCCGCCGTCGTTGCGCTGCATGCCCTCGGCGAGGTTCTGCTTGGGATCCTTCTCGGCCCAGGGCACCGGGTTGCCGGTGATGCCGTAGAACGCCTGTCCGGACCCATGGTTGAACTTCACCCCGTCCGCATACACGCCCTCGGCGGCCTGCTCGCTTAGCACCAGCGCTCCCGTGGCGTCGAAGACGGAGAGGCGGGCGGGATTCCGGCTGATCTTCACGGTCAGCTGCGCCGTGGTGACCACGATGGGATTGGACGCCATGTCGGCGGAGATGATGTTGCCCGTGGCCCACGTCTTGGCGGGATCGATGACGGCGGTAGGGGGATCGGCGACGCCACCGGGGCGGTAGTCCACCTTGACGATGTCCGGGCGCAGGGCCTGGACAAGGAGCCTGTCACCGCCGACGGTGAGGGTGAGGGTGTCACCCGAGAGGGACGCACTGGTGACGGACCCGAGGGCGGCGTGAGCGGGCAGGGCCGACAGGCTGACCCCGGCCACAGAGGAGAGCAACGTGGTCGCGAGCAACCTCGCTCGGCGGCGGTGAGACGCGAACATGAGACAACCTCCCGGAACGGGAATGCGCGTGACGCGGCGCGCGAAGGCCGATCAGCTGAGCCCGGCATCAGAGCGGAAGGAAGCCGCGGACGCGCTGCCAGAGTCAGGACCCCCTGAACCGGGAGTCTCTGGGATCATGACACCGGGAAATCAGGCTCGTAAATCAAAACCGTTAAAACAGTAAAGAATTGATTTTGCGGGAAATGTCGCACCGCGTGATTCCCCGCGCCGCCGTGGCCTGGGGGTACTCGAGGGCGCGCTCAATGACACCAAGCCAACTGCGCAGGCCCTTGCGCCGGGGCGAGCTGAGCAGGCCGCGTGGGTCGTTCCAGGTGCTCCAAAATGGCGCCAAACCCGTCGGGTGCCGTCAGGTACGACGGCAGCCGGTAACAAGAAGGGCGCGAAACCGTTCAACAACCCGTTCCGGAATCTCAAACGCTGAGACTGCTCCACACGGAGATTTTCAGTGGAATCGTGAGTCTCAGGGAAACCTTGAACGACGCTCCGGTACGCTGTTGCATCAGCACCTCAACAGCGAAGGGGAGGGTTTCATGTTTCTTCGTGGGCTCGCGATGGCCGCCGTCGTTTCTGTCTTCGGGATGGGCTGTGGTGGAGTGGAAGTGACGGAAGGTGCCGAGAGCGGTGAGCAGCTCGGGCAAGACACCTCCGAGCTCAGCGACAGCTGTGAGGTGCTCCAGACCAGGAACTGTGTTTATGACACGTCGAGGGGCTGTCAGTGGAACAGTGGCGCTCTGGGCGAGTGCTACTGCCAGGATGTCCCCTTCAACAAGTGGTTCTGCTGGGTCAACGACTGACGTCCCTGCCGCAACCGTCTCTTGCCGGGGGTGCTTCGGCGTCTCCCCGCTGTGTCAGATGACTTGCAAGGGAAGGTGTCGATACGAGTCCTTTGACACCTTCCCGGAGACACTTCGTCAGGGGACCCCTCCGGGCGCGGTCTTCAGCAACTTGTCCGACTGTCGGACAAGTTGGAGAAAAGCGCGGCCGGAGGGAAGCAGGGATGAGCAGGACTTTCTTCTCCTGACTCAGGCCTCCGCGTAGGTCTCGATGAAATCGTTGATGACGCCCACGATGTGCGTCCTCTCCTTCAGCGGCTCCTTGCTGGCCGCTGCCTGGGGCGCCTCGTTCGCCTCCTCCGCACCTGCTTGGGGGAGCGCAAAAGCCTCACGAGTTCCGAAAGACGCTCGGGGTCCCCTCACTTCCCCTCCTTCACAATTCTGAAGAGACCGGCGGTGTTGAGGAAGACGACTCTGGCGGGATGCCGCACGTTGTACTCGATGCCAACGGCTGTATGTGCGGCCCTGCCAAGAAAAGCGCCCCAGGGCTCCCAGGAGCCTGGCTTGCGGCCAGGGAGCGTGCAGGAGGGCGGCTCCGCGTGAGCGCCGAGGGCCGCCACGAGCACCACTAGAAAACCCGCCAGCCCCAAGCTGCTCCTCGTCCTGGTTCCACGCTCTTTACATGGCCAACATGCTCCTCTCCCGTCAAGACACGCTTCAAGGGCTGACAGCGCACTCGGATGGCCGCCTGTTTCGTCTGAGCGGCCCGCAACCTGGGCGCGGCCACGGGTTGGGGTTGATGGTCCCAGTCAAAGCGTCAGCCAATCCACATCCTGCGGTTTGTCCTCCCACCGGGCCCATCCGCCGTCATCGAGGCAGTCTCGAAAAGAGGGGAATCCGCTATTGACATGGTGCCAATAGCGACTCAGCATTCCTTTCACAATGAGCCACTCCCAGCAGGTCACAACCCTCGAGCTTCACCAGCCCGAGGCGCGCGACGGCCGCGCGGTGACCATGGCATGGCGGGCGAGCTCAGCGAGGCGCTCGACGACGATCCTCTCCGCGAACCTCTGCCTTGGGAACACGCAGCGAAGGAGGAGTGACCTATGAGCGGAGTGAGGATGTCGTTTGCATCGAGCGGAACCGCTGTTCCGTTCATTCGAACGTTGCTTGCGGCGGGGACGCTGGCGATACCCAGCATCTCCGCCGCCAGTGATCTGCTCGGCAGTAGCCGAGGCGGCTCGGTCCAGTGGGACTTCTGCTACGGCAAGCCGGACAGTGCCGTCTTGCCGGTGGACCCACGAACCCTGGTGCAGCCAGGCATCAGCAACGGCCGGGCGGTGCACTTCAATGCCTTCTGGAAGAACTGTCATGTCGATCCGGTGGCGGTGCAGGAGGAAGGCCCTGCGCAGACCTGCGGCGAGCTGCGTGAGCGCTTCAATCGTGGCGAGGCGCTGCTGACGAACGGCCATCCAGGAGTGGGCGCGCTGTTCACCGGCACCGACCCCACGCTCCCTGAGTCGGCGCTCGGCATCTCCACCTTCACCGCGGCGCAGTACAACGAGCTGTGGCGCATCTGGGGCTTTATATTCCGTCCCGACAACTTCGACGCCTTGGTGGCCCAGCGCTACGGATCGGGGCTGAGCACCGAGCGCAATCCCTATCCGCTGCCTGGGCAGGACCCGAATCGCACCAACGGCGGCAGTGGTCAGCTGCCGCAGATGCTCACGCAGCTGCGCAACCGGGATGGAAGCTGGAGCGGACGTATCGGCGTCACCTGCCATGCCTGCCACAGCGGCGTGGTGGGCGCGCCCGCGGACGGCCCGGGCCTCGGGGTGCTGATGGGTGGCGGCAGCAGCCTGGCGGACCTGGACCTGTTCCTGAGCGACCTGCTGCCCCTGGGCTATCCAGCGTCGCTGGCCACATTCCTGAACCTCAACCGCACCCGCGGCACCAACAACGCCAGCGACATCAACCTCGCCTTCCTGTTCCCGGACGAGGAGCCGCTGACGCCCGCCGAGGTGATTGGCATCATCAACTCCGGCTCGACCGCCGGAATGGATACGCCCGCATGGTGGAACATGGGGCACCGGCCGGTGAAGTTTGTCGACGGGGTGTTCCCCATGGATGCGCCACGCGTGGACATGGTGTTCTACACGCCCTTCTTCGGCCTGTTCGGCGGAATCGGCGGGCCCGTGAGCGAAGCGGGGCAGGACTGGATGCGCGCCAACGGTCCGGCGCTCAACACCTGGGTCGATTCGCTCAAGTCGCCGCCCTATCCATTGCCAATCAACCAGACGCTGGCCGAGCAGGGGGCGGTTCTGTTCCACACGCTCGACATGTGGGCGCCGGAGCGCAAAAACCCCGTGCCACGACCTCAGGGCAACGGGTCCTGTGCGAGCTGTCACGGTGCCTACTCGCCCCGCTACGTCAATGATCCGGCGTTCCTCGCGACACCGACGCTGGAGGGCATGGCGAGCTACATCGTGCCGCTGCGAATCATCGGCACGGACCCAGTCCGCGTGAACACCAACAACAAAGCGGTGCAGTCCGCCGGCGCCAAGAACTTCTTCGGCTATCCGCCGACGGCCGGCACCGCTCAGGACTGCGGTCCGCAGAATCAGCCGCATCTTCGTGGAGATCGCGAGCTCGGCTATCTCGCGCCGCCACTGTTCGGTGTCTGGGCCACCGCGCCGTACTTCCACAACGGCTCGGTTCCCAACGTCTGGGAAGTGCTCAAGCCGTCCGACCGCAAGCCCATCTGGCGCCGCGTCTCCGCTCCACCGCGCTGGGACCAGCCTGGCGTGATCATGGGCTTCGACACCAACCTGCAACGCGCCTACGACTCCACCAAGCTCGGCTGGAAGTACGACACCATCGCCTGCCAGTGGCGCACGCCTTTGAATCCGGCGGTGTCGCCGTACATCAATTGCGCTCCGGGCGACGAGTTCCGCACGCCCCTGGCGCAAGAGATGATGAACGTGCTCTTCAGCAACCTGATCGTCTCGTGGAACATCTTCTTTCCGCCGACGCGCACGCGGCAGCAACTTGAGGACCGGAAGATCTACAACACCCATGCGTTCGGCCAGGACAACGGCGGACATGAGTTCAATGCTGTGCTCACCGATCCGGAGCGCGTGGCGCTGATCGAGTACCTCAAGACGCTGTGATCAAGGAGAGTCCTGTCGGTCCGCCAGGAGGCGTGCGCTTCCTGGCGGGCGCACCTGCTGGATGAACTTGGCCCCCTCCGCTTCATCCCTCACGGACCTGCTTCCAATAGGCCTCTTGGTACGCGTCATCCTTGGTAATCTCCGGGCATGAGCTCAACCCATATCCGCCGCCACGTGAGAGCCCCCCGCGAGCGTGTCTATCGCGCGCTTCTGGATGTTCGCGCGGTGGCGCTGTGGAAGGTGCCGGATGGCATGACCAGCCATATCCACACGTTCGAGCCCCACGAAGGTGGCTCGATCCGCATCTCGCTCACGTACGAGGCGCCAACCGGCACCGGCAAGACGACCGCGCACACCGACACGTACCATGGCCGCTTCGTGAAGCTCGTGCCGAACGAGCAGGTGGTCGAAGTGGACGAGTTCGAGACGGCAGACCCCGCGCTGCGCGGCGAGATGACCATCTCCATCACGCTCACCGATGCAGACGGCGGCACCGACATCCTCGCCGTACACGAGGGACTTCCTAGCGGCGTGTCTCCCGCCGACAACGAGCTCGGCTGGCAGTTGTCACTCGCAAAGCTCGCGGCGCTTGTCGAGGCGGGTTGAAACGGAAGCGCTCGCCGCGTCAGCGGAGGGTCACACCTTGCGCACTCTGGTTCATCTCTTTCCTTGGGGCCCCCTCATGTCTCTTCGCTCACGCACCCGCCCTCACGTCTGGGGGATGGTGCTCGCCACGTCGCTCTCGATTCCTCCGGCCCATGCACGCGAAAACGTGCTCGTTATCCGCTCGCCAGAGCCGGACGCGGTCCAGACGGTTGTGACCGGTCAGGGCCCCGCCGCGAGCGTCGCCATGCCAGACGGCCCCGCCTCCATGACGCCGCGCTGGCTCGTCGCGCGGGCGGACCTCCACTGGACCTGCCCGGACAGCAAGGCGGTGGCGCTGGAGGTCAAGACCGACAAGGGTCCGAACGCCCGGCCTCGCACCTTCGAACTGTTGCGCACGCACGGCCTGCATGGTGCCTCGACGCAGATGGAGCTGTACCTGTGGGAGGTCTCCGCAGTGAAGGCCGCGTGCGCCAGCGAGGGCGAGGTCCGCGTGGACTCCGTCCCGGTGAAGCTGACCCTGCGGTGTGAGGGCGGTCAGGTCTTCCAACATCAGCAGGTCATCCCCCTCCAAGCACGGTGCCGGCCCTTGGCACCTTCCGAGGAAGCCGTGACGGGCCTGACCGGCTCCGAGAACGAGCGGGATCGGGGGAGCTACCAGCAGATGCTGGGCAAGTTCGCCCTCATGACGCCCGACCTTTCTCCCAGTGAGCTGAGCCTGGGCAAGAAGGGAACCTTGGAGTTCTCCGATGTGTTGCGCAGGGCCTGGACCCCCGAGTTCCAGGCCCTCCGCGTGGTCAAGCTTGGCGCGAAGGGCGAGATCCTCGAGCGCCAGCCTCCGGTTCCCCTGTCTGGAGACCCGGAGGATCCGGTCTTCGCGCCTCGGCTCACGCTTACGCCCAGTAAGGCGGAGACGCTCCGCTTCGCGCTGGAGGCTGAGTACCCGGATGGCTCGAGGCTACTCTCCCAGCCCGCCGAGGTCCGGGTCCTGACCCCCAAGCAGCAAGCCGCCCAGGCCGCCCGGGTGATTCCCCCGGCCAGGCGCATGCAATTCCTCGAGGAGCTGCAAAAACAGATGGGGGCATTGGATTGTGGCCCGGTGCTGATCCAGTGGATCCAGAAGCAACCCGTCATCGAGGACGCGGGCCAGTCGAAGGACAGTGGCCTCTGGTATCGCTTCTCCGACGGGCAGATGGGCATCGTGCACTGCCACTGATCGTCCCGGATGCGTGAGGTATGCCGTCAGAAGCCCGCTTTGCCGATCGAGGCGCCGCCGTCGACGTGCAGGGTCTGGCCGGTGATGAACCCGGCGTCTTCGGAGAGCAGGAAGGAGCGGCTCATGGGCAGCGGACGGGGGCCGCTGTCTCGGCCCGAGGCTCGACAGTCAGACGCTCCGGGTGCTTGGCTCGTGATGTTGCCTTCTCAATCGCGAGCGAGCGTGCGTGTCATGTTTCACTTCGACGCTGCTCCCCAACGGCAAGGTGCTGGTGGTGGGAGGCTACAGCACGGCACCGCTCGCGACGGCGCAGCTCTATGACCCGGCCACGGGCACCTGGTCCACCACTGGCGCGCTCTCGCAGGCGCGCTACCTGCACACGGCGACGTTGTTGCTGGATGGCCGCGTGCTCGTGGCGGGCGGGACTGGAACGAGTGGTGTCCTCGCCACTACCCAGGTCTATGACCCGGTCACAGGCACCTGGTCCACTACTGGCGCGCTCTCGCAGGTTCGTCACCAGCACACGGCGGCGTTGCTGCCAGATGGACGGGTCCTCATCGTGGGAGGGAGGAACGCGAGCGCGTTTCTCGCCACCACCGAGATGTACGACCCTCCCTCTGGAATGTGGGCCATCACGAATTCGCTCGCGGAGGCCCGCCGGAGTCACACGATGACGCAGTTGCTGGATGGCCGGGTGCTCGTGGTGGGAGGCGAGAACTCAACCACGCCCTATCTCGCGGCGTATGAGTATAGGTAGGAAGGAGGGAATGCTCGTGGCGGGCTGGAGCGCAGGGGCCGAGGAGGGCCGTCCTGCGCTCGGGACAGACGCTCCAGCGCCAGCGCGCCACGCGCCCCATAGCGGCACACTCGCGATTCCTCGAAAGGCGGGTGCCGTCGCGGGTTGAGGGCACCCCTCCTCCACGGGTTCGAATCCCGTCGGGGCTCAGTTCGCCTTCTTGTTCTTCACCGGAACCGGGAAGCCGCGCTTGCGCATCAGCGCGTCGGTGCCGGCCTCCTTGCCTCGGAAGGAGCGATAGGCCTCGGCGGGATCCACCGTGTTGCCCACCGAGAAGACGTGCTTGCGCAGCCGCTCGGCCACGTCCCGGTCATAGGCGCCCTTGCCCTCGGTGAAGGCCTCGTAGGCGTCGGCCGTGAGCGTGTCCGACCAGAGGTAGCTGTAGTAGCCCGCCGAGTACCCGTCGCCCGCGAAGACGTGACCGAACTGTGGCGTGCGGTGCCGCATGACGATCTCCTTCGGCATCCCAAGCGCTCCCAGCGTGTCGCGCTCGAAGGCGTCCGGATCGATCGTCTTGTCGCCCGCCAAGTGCAGCTTCATGTCCACCAAGGCGCTCGACAGGTACTCGACCGTGCCGAAGCCCTGGTTGAAGGTGGCGGCCTTCTCAATCTTCGCCACCAGCGCCGCCGGGATGGGCTTGCCCGTCTGGTAATGCACGGCGTACGTGTTCAGCACCTCGGGCGTGGAGAGCCAGTGCTCCAGGAGCTGCGAGGGGAACTCCACGTAGTCACGCGCCACGGACGTACCCGAGAGCGTCGGGTACGTCACGTTGGAGGCCAGGCCGTGCAGCGCGTGGCCGAACTCGTGGAACAGCGTCTGGGCGTCGGTCCAGCTGATCAGCACCGGCTCGCCCGGCTTGCCCTTCATGAAGTTGGAGTTGTTGGAGACGATGGTGGAGATCTCGCCCTTGAACCGCTCCTGGTTCCGGTAGGCGTTCATCCACGCGCCGGAGCGCTTGCCGGGCCGCGCATACGGATCGAAGTACCACAGGCCCACGTGCTTGCCGCTCGCCTTGTCCTTCACCTCCCAGACGCGCACGTCGGGGTGGAAGACCGGCACGTTGCTCACCGGCGTGAACGAGAAGCCGAACAGCTCGCCCGCGACCCAGAACATGCCCTCGCGCAGCTTCTCGAGCTGCAGGTACGGCTTCACCTCGTTCTCGTCGAGGTCGTACTTCGCCTTGCGGACCTTCTCCGCGTAGTAGCGGTAGTCCCAGGGCTCGATCTTCAGCTTCGCGCCCTCCTTGTTGGCGATCGCCTGCATGTCGGCGACCTCCTCGCGGACGCGGGCCACGGCGGGCGTCCACACCGCCTCCATCAGCACCATGGCGCGCTCGGGCGTCTTGGCCATGGTGTTCTCGAGCCGCCAGTGGGCATGCGTCGCGTAGCCCAGCAGCTTCGCCCGCTCAGCGCGCAGCTTCAGGATCTCCGTGATGAGCTTGTTGTTGTCGCGCGTGTCACCGTTGTCGCCCCGGTTGACGTAGTGGCGCCAGACCTTCTCCCGGAGGTCGCGGCGGGACGAGTAGGTCAGGAACGGCTCCATGGAGGAGCGCGTGTTGGTGATGACCCACTTGCCCGGCATGCCGCGCGACTCGGCGGCGGCTGCGGCACCCGTGCGGACGGACTCGGGCAGGCCGGCCAGGTCGACTTCCGACTCGAGGACGACGACGTAGTTCTCCTCGTCGGCCAGCACGTTCTGGCTGAAGTCGGTGTAGAGCGAGGCGAGGCGCTGGTTGATGTCCGCCAGGCGCTTCTTCGCCGCCGCATCGAGCTTCGCGCCCGAGCGGACCAGGCCCGTGTAGTGGACCCAGACCAGCCGCTGCTGCTCGGGGGTCAGCTTCGCCTTGTCGGGCGAGTTGTAGACCGCCTCGACGCGCTGGAAGAGCTTCTCGTTCTGGGCGATCTCATCGGCGAAGGCCGCGAGCTTGGGAGCCATCTCGCGCTCGATAGACTGGAACTCGGGCCCGTTCATGGACGAGCTCCAGATGCCGAAGATCGTCCCCACGTCATTGTAGGTCCGGCCGGCATCCTCCAGCGCGGCGATGGTGTTCTCGAAGGTCGGCGCGTCCGGGTTGTTGGCGATCGCGGCAATCTCCCGCCGGTTCTCCTCGATGGAGGTCTCGAGCGCGGGCTTGAAGTGCTCGACCTTGACCTGGTCGAACGCGGGCACGCCGCCGTAGGGGCCGGACCACTTGGCCAGCAGCGGGTTCGTGGCCTTGGGGGCGGGCGCGCTGGACGACGCGGTGGGCTGGCTGTCGCCCGTCGTGCGGACCTCCTGGGTGGTCGTCGCGCACGAGGCGGACACGAGCGCGGCCACACCCGCGCCGGTGAAGAGGAGCTTACGCATGTGGTGATGTCTCCAGAGGGGAGGGAAAGACGGAGGGGTCGGAGCCTGGAGGGGAACGATCCCGGAGTCGAATGACGGAATCTCCCTGCTCCCACGAGCATTTCTTCCGGGATGACTCGCGCTGGCCCGCCTGTTTACCCGTCAACTTTGTGCCGAAACGATATTGCGTTGCGTCACGGTCTGTTGACGGGGTTGACGCGATGCGTTACCTCTTCGATGCATCCAGCAGAGGAGAGAGCGATCATGGCGAAGAACAAGACTGCGAAGAGCGAGGCGTCCAACCAGGAGAACGCGGCCCAGGCGAAGACCGAGACGGTGACGGTCGAGGTCGTGGCGAAGGCCGAGGCGCCGGTGGTCGAGAAGGCGGCCGAGCCCGTGAATGCCGAGCCCGTGAAGGCCGAGACGGTCACCGTGACGGTGGAGGCGCCGGTGACCGAGAAGGCGGCCGAGCCCGCCAAGGCCGAGCCCGTGAAGGCCGAGGCGCCGGTGGTGGAGAAGGTAGCCGAGGCGGTGAAGGCCGAGGCGGCGAAGGCGGAGACGGTGGTGTCCGAGGCAGCCGGCCAGGTGGCGTCATTTGTGAAGGTTCAACTGGAGCACGCACAAAAGCAGATCGAGCAGCTCGAGGCGGAGGCGCAGAAGGCACTGCAGACGCTGGTGTCGCGGGGCCGTGAGTCCGGCCGCGAGGTGCTGCAGCGGCTGAACGTGAACGAGCTGCGCGAGAAGCCGGCGGTGAAGGAGCTGGAGAAGAAGGCGACGTGGGTGGGCGGCGAGGTACGCCAGCGCCTCACGGTGCTGCAGAGCCGGATGGTGAAGGTGGGCGTGGCGAGCCAGTCGCAGGTGGAGGCCATCAACCGCGAGCTGGATCGCCTGACGCAGAAGATCGACTCCATCATCTCCACGAAGAAGCCGGAGCAGCAGCAGCAGGAAACGCCGAAGGCGTAGTGGGACTCCGCGTGACCCGGCGTCACGCCTCGCGCGAGCGGCTGCCGTGACGCCGGGCGTAGACCTGGGTGAACTCCGCACCCAGGAAGAGGATCTGCGCCGAGTAGTAGACCCAGATGAGCACCACCGCCAGCGAGCCCGCCGCCCCATAGCTTGAGGCGACGGTGCTCCGGCCCAGGTACAGGCCGATGGCGAACTTGCCCAGGCTGAAGAGCAGGGACGTCACGGCCGCCCCGAGCCACACATCCCGCCAGGCCACGCGCGTGTCGGGGAGAATCTTGTACATCATCGCGAACAACACGGTGATGACGGCGAACGAGATGAGCAGGTTGAGCCCCTGCCACAGCAGTGTCCAGCCGGGGAACATGCCATCAAAGTAGGCTCCGACGCCCGCCAGCGCGGCGCTCACCACCAGCGACACGAGCAGCAGGAAGCCAATCACCAGCACCATCGCGAACGACAGGAAGCGGGTGCGCAGGAAGTTCAGCACGCCGTTGCGAGGCCGGGGTTGGACGTTCCAGATGTGGTTGAGCGCCTCCTGGAGCTGCACGAAGACGCCCGTCGCGCCGAAGATGAGGGCAATCACCCCCAGCGCTGTCGCGAGGATTCCGGAGCTCGGCTTGCGGGCGCTGATCATCATCTGCTCGATGACCTCGGCGCCGCTCGTGCCCACCAGCTCCTGCAACTGCGTGTGGATCTGCCCCCGTGCCGCCTCTTCGCCGAAGGCCATTCCGGCCACGCTCACGGCGATGATGAGCACCGGCGCGAGCGAGAACATCGTGTAGTAGGAGAGCGAGGCGGCGAACGTCGGAGCCTTGTCCTCGTTCCATTCCGAGACGGCCTGCTTCACGAGCTGGAAGGTGCTTCGGGCACGAATCGCAGCGGTCATGCCCTCGACGTACAGCACGCGCCATGCCAGCGCTCGAGGCCTCCGGCATGGCCTCGAGGCCGAGGGAAACAGGCGCTCGGAGACAGCGCCGTTCCCGGAAGGGCTGTAATTCTTTCGGCCCTCGCCGCTCTGCCTACTCGAGGATTTCCACCGCGTCGCCCACGCGAATCTCCCCGGGGCGCCGCACGATGACGTTCTGGCCGAACATCACCCCTGACTTGGGACCCATGCGCCGGTAGGTGGCGAGGGTGCGCAGCGGCTCCTGCTGGGAGTCGGCCCGAGCCGTCTCGGGGTCGATGGTGGTGAAGACGCAGCGGTCACACGGCTTGACCACGGACAGCTCGACGGTGCCGATGCGCAGCCGCTTCCAGCCGTCCTCGGCGAAGGCCTCACAGCCCTCCACCACGAGGTTGGGACGGAACCGGCTCATCGGTACGGGCTGGGAGAGGCGCTGGTTCAGGTCAGCCAGCGAGGCCGCGGAGATGAGCAGCAGCGGGAAGGCATCGGCGAAGCCGACCCGGTCCTCCGGAGCGGCGTACTTCGGATCCACCGGGCGCTCCATCCGTGCGTCCACATACACGAGCCGTGCGGGCTGACCGAGGTACTCGGACAGCCACCGGTCCGCATCGGCGTGAGCGTGAGCGGCCGAGCAGGTGTCACCCCAGACGGTGACGTCGAGCCGGGGCGCGCTGGCGCTCGGGACGGGCACCTCGAGCTCCGGCATGCCCGGGGCCGACAGGTGCAGCCCCGAGGGATTGGGCACCGCCTTCAGCTTCACGAGGGCGGGCAGCTCGCGTCCGGTCATGCAGGAGCCATCCGAGCGCACCGCCATCCACCGGCGGTCATGCTGGATTCCGAGCGGCTCCACCGTGGCCTGGGTCAGCGGGAGACCCGCGCACGACTTGAGGGGATAAATGGTGAGGGAGGAGAGGGTAGGCACACTGTGTGTTCTGCCCCATCTCGGCCTGGAGTGCACCTGCGACCCTCTCCACGGGCTCAAAACCTCCGGGGCAGCAGGTGGGCAAGCGTTCCCGGTGGGCATCCGCCATATTGGCATCCCGTCCACCTTGACGGATGGACCGCACCAGCGTTAGTAGTAGCCCCGTGATGGCGCTCCACTCGATGCGAGCGTGTGACAAGACCTTCTTGAGCTGTCCCTGACTTGTGCGGCCCGCTTCTCGAAGAGAGGCGCGGGGTCGTTTTGCTTCCCCCCAGCAGGTGCGGCCCGCCCTCGCGAGAGGAGCTGGGCCGTTTTTTTTCACGGAATCGCCATGTCTCACTCTTCATCGCTGTCGCTCGCTGTCTCGCCGGAAGAGTTGGGTGCCGCATCGAAGGAGCTGCTGGAGGCTCCCGCGGAGGAGGTGCTCGCCTGGGTCGAGCGGCGGTTCGGCTCGCGCGCGGCCATTGCCTCCAGCTTCGGCGCCGAGGACATGGTCCTTATGGATCTCGCCCGGACGCACGCTCCGAGCGTGCGCCTGTTCACCCTCGATACCGGTCGGCTCCCACCGGAGACGTACGAGGTGATGGATGTGGTGCGTCGTCGCTACGGCGTCGAGATCGAGACATTCTTCCCGGAGCGCGCCCGCGTCGAGGCGCTCGAGTCCAGCAAGGGCTACTTCTCGTTCAAGCAGAGCATTGAGGCGCGCAAGGAGTGCTGCGCCATCCGGAAGGTGGAGCCGCTCGGACGCGCGCTGGCGGGACGGGAGGCCTGGGTGACGGGGCTGCGGCGAGAGCAGTCCGTCACCCGCACGGAGGTCCAGGCGGTCGCGTTTGATGCCGATCACGGGCTCATCAAGGTGAACCCGCTCGTGAGGTGGAGCACCCGGGAGGTGTGGGCGTACATCAAGGCCCACAGCGTCCCCTACAACGTGCTGCACGACCGGGGCTACCCGTCCATCGGATGCGCGCCCTGCACGCGTGCGGTGAAGCCCTACGAGGACGAGCGCGCCGGCCGCTGGTGGTGGGAGTCCCCCGAGAACCGCGAGTGTGGACTGCACGTCCGCCGTTAGCCCCTCCGAGGAGAGCCCATGCCTTCCTTCACGCCCGCGGAGCTCACCCTGTTCCTGACCGCCTTGCTGGCGGCGCTTGTCAATGGGGCACTGGGCTACGGTTTCTCCTCCATCACCGTGCCGGTGGCGCTCGGGTTCGTGGCCAACCGGGTGCTCAACCCCGCCCTCGTCCTGCTGGAGCTGGTGCTCAACCTCGCCTCCCTGTTCCTGAATCGGCGGTCGCTTCCCGCGGTCTGGCGGCGCATGCTGCCGTTGATCGCCGGCCTCCTGCCGGGAGTCATCGTGGGCGGGCTGTTTCTCACGATGGTTGCGGCCGTGGCGCTCAAGGCGGCCACCTACGTCGTCCTGCTGCCGCTCATCCTTCTCCAGGCCGCGGGCGTGCGCTGGCCCATCCGCAACGAGCGGGCCATCGGGGTCCCCTTTGGCCTGGGGCTCGGCTTGCTGTACTCGACCACCACCATCTCAGGCCCCCCGCTCGCCCTGCTGCTCAACAACCAAGGCCTGGCCCAGGATGAGTTCCGTGCGGCCATCGCCCTCATCCGTGTGGCAGAATCGAGCCTCACCCTGGTGACGTACCTCTTCCTCGGACTGTATGGCTCGTCGAGTCTCGGCCTCTTCTGGCTGTTGCTGCCCGCCGTCGCGATTGGACTGCCCCTGGGGCGCGTGCTGTTGCGGCGCGTCAGCAAGGAGGCTTTTCGCCGGCTGTGCATGGGCGTGGACGCGGCGCTCGTCAGCGTGGGACTCGGGTTCGCGCTCCAGCAGCTCGGTTGGGTTGACCGCGCGGTGAGCTACGCGGTGACGGCGGCGATCGGCGGCTTCATCGTCGGCTCCGCCTGGCAGCGCTTCCTCCTGCTGCGAAAGAATCAGGTGACGTCGCCGTGAGCACGCATGTGGATTTCCCCGTCTGCCTGCGCCTGCAGGGCAAGCGGGTCCTCCTGGTTGGGGCAGGCACCATCGCCGACGAACGGAGCCAGCAGCTGGTGGACGCGGGCGCGCGGGTGCGCGTCGTGGCTCCCAGCATCGGCGCGACCATTCGCCGCCTCGCGGAGGAGGGCCGGCTGGAGCTGCTCGAGCGTGCCTATGTCCCGGGCGACGTCCGGGGGCACGATGTGGTGTTCGTGGCCACAGACGACCGGCGGGTGAGCCAGACGGTAGCGGACGAGGCGCGTGCGCTCGGCATCTGGGTGAATGCGGCGGACATCCCCGAGCTGTGTGACTTCACGCTGCCGTCCGTGGGGCGGCGTGGCCCCATTGTCGTGGCGGTCTCCACCTCCGGCCTGTCGCCCGCGCTGGCGCGGCAGCTGCGGCGGCGGTTCCTGGAGCAGGTGGGGCCGGGGCACGTCCAGCTGGCTCGGCTCAGTGGCTGGCTCCGCAAGCGGCTGCCCTGTGGCTCCGAGCGGATGCGGCTGCTGAAGCAGCTGGTGGAGGGCGAGGCGGGGGAGCTGTTGGCGCGAGGTCAGCGCAGGGCCGCCTGGGCCCAGGTGCGCGCCGCGCTCGAGACTTTTGGAGAGACGCGATGAGCAAGCAGCACGTCAACGGTAAGGTGTACCTGGTGGGGGCCGGGCCTGGAGATCCCGGTCTGCTCACGCTGCGAGCGGCCCAGCTGCTCGCGAGCGCGGATGCGGTGGTCTACGACCGGCTCATCCACCCCGAGGTGTTGAAGCATGCCCGGTCCCGGGCCCGGCTCTTGTTCGTCGGCAAGGAGGGTGGGGGCGAGTCGGTGCGGCAGGAGGAGATCAACGCGCTACTCATCACCCAGGCGCGGCTTGGGCGCTCGGTGGTGCGGCTCAAGGGTGGGGATCCGTTCGTCTTCGGCCGGGGCGGCGAGGAGGCACTGGCGCTGGAAGAGGCGGGCATCGCCTACGAGGTGGTGCCGGGTGTCTCCAGCGGCGTGGCTGCTCCCGCGGCGGCGGGGATTCCTGTCACCCACCGAGGCGTGTCGGGCTCGGTGACGTTCGCCACCGGGCACCGGGCTGGGAAGGCGCCGGACTGGGCGCACCTGGCCGGAGCGGAGACGCTCGTGTTGTTCATGGCGGGTGGCAAGCTGGAGGAGGCGACGCTGGCGCTCATCGCCGCGGGACGCGCTCCGAGCACTCCGGCCGCCATCGTGGAGGCGGGAACCTGGGAGCACCAGCGGGTGCTCGAGGCCTCGCTCGTAGACATCGCCGCGCGCGCCCGTGAGGCCTCCGTTGGCTCTCCGGCCCTATTGGTAGTGGGCGAAGTTGTTTCCCTGCGCTCCCAGCTCCGCTCGCTGGTCGAGTCGCGACCCGTGGTATCCGAGCGCGAGCAATTCTTGAAGGCGGAGGCTGGCCATGAGTGAGACCCTGTCCGCACGACTCTCCCACCTCGCGGTGCTCGAGGCGGAGAGCATCCACATCATCCGCGAGACGGCGGCCGAGTTCGCCAACCCGGTGATGCTCTACAGCATCGGCAAGGACTCGCAGGTGCTGCTGCACCTGGCCCGGAAGGCCTTTTACCCGGCGCCCCTGCCGTTCCCGCTCCTCCACGTGGACACCACCTGGAAGTTCCGGGAGATGTACGCGTTCCGCGATGCGTTCACGGCGAAGCACGGGCTGAAGCTGCTCGTGCACCAGAACAAGAAGGCGCTCGCCGAGGGCATCAACCCCTTCGACCACGGCAGCCAGAAGTACACGCACGCGATGAAGACGCAGTCGCTGCTCGAGGCGCTCTCGTTGCACGGCTTCGACGCGGCCTTCGGTGGCGCCCGGCGTGACGAGGAGAAGTCCCGCGCGAAGGAGCGCGTCTACTCCTTCCGGGATCGCCACGGGCAGTGGGAGCCGCGCAAGCAGCGGCCCGAGCTGTGGAACCTCTACAACGGCCGGATCGACGCGGGCGAGAGCATGCGCGTCTTCCCGCTCTCCAACTGGACCGAGCTCGACGTCTGGCACTACGTCCTCAAGGAGCGCATCCCGGTCGTCCCGCTGTACTTCGCCGCCGAGCGCCCGGTGGTGAACCGCAACGGCCAGTGGATCATGGTGGACGACGAGCGCATGCGCCTGCGTCCAGGCGAGCGGCCCACGCCGAAGCGGGTGCGCTTCCGCACGCTGGGTTGTTACCCGTTGAGTGGTGCGATCGAGTCCTCCGCTGAGACGGTCGAGGACGTCATCACCGAGATGCTGGAGGCCCGCGTGTCCGAGCGCCAGGGCCGCCTGATTGATCACGACGAAGAAGGCTCGATGGAGCTCAAGAAGCGCGAGGGGTACTTCTAAATGACCGCCGCATTGCAGCTTCAGGACAAGAAAGACCTCCAGCGGTTCCTCTCCGAGCACTACGAGAAGGAGCTGCTCCGGCTGGTGGTGGTGGGCTCGGTGGACGATGGAAAGTCCACGCTGATCGGCCGGCTCCTCTATGAGTGCAATGGCCTCTTCGAGGACCAGGTGGCCGCGGTGAAGCGCGCGAGCGCGGGCGAGGAGATCGACTTCTCGCTCTTCACCGACGGACTGCGCGCCGAGCGCGAGCAGGGCATCACCATCGACGTGGCCTACCGGTACTTCTCCACGCGCCGACGCAAGGTGATCGTCGCCGACACACCGGGACACCTGCAGTACACGCGCAACATGGCCACCGGCGCCTCCACGGCCGACGCGGCGGTCATCCTGGTGGACGCGCGACTGGGCATCCTCCCGCAGACGCGGCGGCACGCGTACATCGCCTCGCTGCTGGGGATTCCCTACCTCGCGGTGTCCATCAACAAGATGGACCTGCTGAACTTCGACCTCGCCGTCTACGAGCGCCTCACCACGGAGTTCGATGCGTTCGCTCGCACGCTCGGCTTCGAGCAGGTCCGCTACTTCCCCATCAGCGCGCGCGGGGGCGACAACATCACCCAGCCGAGCGCTCGCACGCCGTGGCACGACGGCGAGACGTTGCTCGGGTGGCTGGAGTCGTTGCCGCACCAGCGCCGGCTGGATGGCGCGGCCCTGCGCTTCCCCGTCCAGTACGTGCTGCGGCCGAACCTGGACTACCGCGGGTTCGCCGGGCAGCTCGCCTCGGGCACGGTGCGCGTGGGCGACGAGGTGGTCATCTTCCCCTCGAAGCGGCGCACGCACATCGCCTCCATCGACACCTTCGAGGGCAGCCTCCCGGAGGCCAGCGCGCCGTCCTCGGTGACCCTGCGCCTGGCCGACGAGGTGGATGTCAGCCGGGGTGACATGATCGCCCACGCCGAGCAGCCTCCCGTGGCCCTCCAGGACCTGGAGGCCATGTTGGTGTGGTTCGGTGAGGAGCGCCTGGACACCTCGCGCCGCTACCTGGTGAAGCACACCTCGAAGTACGTCCCGGCCCACATCGAGCAGGTGCTCTGGCGCAAGGACCTGGAGGCCCTCTCAGAGGTCTCCGCCGAGTCCCTGTCGCTCAATGACATCGGCAAGGTGCGGATCGTCTGCAAGCGCCCGCTGATCTGCGACCCCTACCAGGACAACCGGAAGACGGGGGCCTTCATCGTCGTGGACCCGCTCACCAACGACACGGTCGCGGCGGGAATGATCCTCGGGGCGGCGGGCGGGCAGGGCGAAGGGGAGACGAAGTCCCTCATCTCCGCTGAGGAGCGGCGTGCGCGGCTGGGGCAGTCGGGCGCGGTCATCCTCCTGGCGGGCACGCCGGAGGTGCCGGAGTCGGCGCGGCGCCTGGAGCGGGCCCTGTTCGACCAGGGCCGGCACGTGGTCACCGTTCGTGGTGACGCGGAGGCCGCTCTCGCGCTGGCCGAGGCGGGGTTGCTCGCCATCCTCTACACCCCCGTTCCGCAAGCGCGCCTGGCGCTGCGTGATCAGCTGCGTGGCACGGGTATCCCCTCGGTCGAGCTGGATCCCACCCACGACCTGGAGCGACAGGTGAAGCAGATCCTGGACGCGCAGGAGACGACGTCGTGACACCTTCCGTGAATCCCACCGCCATCCCCTCGCTGGCCGTGTCGCTGGGTGAGGAGAAGGGCGCGCTGGTTCAGCGCCTCACCGAGGGGCTCGATGCCCCATCGCTCACCTGGTTGAGCGGGTACTTCGCGGGGCTCGCGGCCCGGCAGCTCCCCGGCTCCGTTCAGGCCACCGCGCCCTCTGTAGCGGCGCAGGCCGCGCCCCAGGGCTCGCTGACCATCGTCTATGGCACCCAGACCGGGAACAGCCGGCTGCTCGCCGAGCGCCTCAAGCAGCGGGCCGAGGCCGCCGGGCTCGCGGTGCGCTGCGTGCGCGCCGGTGAGTACCCCACGCGTGAGCTGAAGAACGAGCGGCTCCTCTACGTGGTGATCAGCACCCAGGGAGATGGCGACCCGCCCGATGACGCGCGCGGCTTCGTCGAGTTCGTGTTGGGCAAGCGCGCTCCGGCGCTCGGGCAGCTCCGGTTCGCGGTGCTGGGCCTGGGCGATTCGAGCTACCCCAAGTTCTGCGAGATCGGCCGCGTCCTCGACGAGCGCTTCGCCGAGCTCGGGGCCTCACGGCTGTTCGCGCGCGCCGAGTGCGACGTGGACTTCGAGCCGGTGGCCGAGCCGTGGTTGGGTCAGGCCCTGGAGCACGCGAAGAAGGAGCTCGAACCGCAGACCTCGCTGGCGACCGTTACGCCGCTGCGGACGGTGCCGGTCACGCCCACCTTCAGCCGTGAGAATCCCTATCCGTCCCAGGTGCTGGCCAACCAGCGCATCACCGGGCGCGGGGCCAACAAGGACGTTCGCCACCTGGAGCTGTCGCTGGAGGGCTCGGGTCTGACGTACGAGCCGGGCGATGCCCTCGGGGTGGTGCCGCGGAATCCGCCGGACCTGGTCGAGGCGGTGCTCTCCGCGCTGCGGCTCGATGGCGCCACCGATGTCACGCGCGAAGGGCGCACCCTGTCGTTGAAGCGCTGGCTGTCGGAGGGGCTGGAGATCACCCGCCTGAGCCGTCCCTTCCTGGCGAGCCACGCCACGCGCTCTGGCAATACGGAGCTCCAGCGCCTGCTCACGCCGGAGGGCGCCGAGGGCCTGCGGGCGCTGCTCGCCAGCCATCAGGTTATCGATCTGCTCCGCCAGTATCCCGCGACGTGGGGAGCGGAGGAGCTGGTGGGCGCGCTGCGCCGCCTGACGCCGCGGCTCTACTCCATCGCCTCCAGCCAGAAGCGGGTAGGGGAGGAGGTCCACCTCACGGTGAGCCTGGTGGAGTACGAGGCGTTCGGCTTCCGTCACGTGGGGACCGCCTCGAACTACCTGGCCACGCGCGAGGCCGGCCAGGACCTGGTGGACGTCTTCATCGAGGCCAATGAGCGGTTCCGCCTCCCGAAGGATCCGAGCCGTGACGTCATCATGATCGGCCCTGGCACGGGCGTGGCGCCGTTCCGCGCCTTCGTCCAGGAGCGAGCCGAGCTTGGAGCGAGTGGCCGCAACTGGCTCTTCTTCGGCGAGCAGCACTTCCGCACCCAGTTCCTGTACCAGCTGGAGTGGCAGGAGGCCGTGAAGAAGGGTGAGCTGCACCGGCTCGACGTCGCCTTCTCGCGGGACCAGGGCCAGAAGGTCTACGTCCAGCACCGCCTGCGCGAGAAGGGACGTGAGGTCTACGACTGGCTGCAGGGTGGCGCCCACCTCTACGTCTGCGGCGATGCCACGCGCATGGCACCGGACGTCCACGAAGCCCTGATCGACATCATCGCGACTCACGGTGGCAAGAGCCGCGAGGACGCGAAGGCCCACCTCGAATCCCTGCGCGAGCAGCAGCGTTACCTGCGCGACGTCTACTGAGTGAGGAGCTCCATGAGCACCAAGAATCCGACGACTTCGCCCCTGAGCGAGGTGGAGCACATCAAGGCGCGCAGCCGCCTCCTGCGGGGCACCCTGGCCGAGAGCCTCGCCGATCCACTCACGGGCGCCATCGCTCCGGCGGACACGCAGCTGATCAAGTTCCACGGCAGCTATCAGCAGGACGACCGGGACATCCGCGAGGAGCGCCGGCAGCAGAAGCTCGAGCCGGCTTACAGCTTCATGATCCGCACCCGCCTACCGGGCGGCGTGTGCACCCCGAAGCAGTGGCTCGCGTTGGACGAGCTTGCCCGCACCCATGCCAACGGGACGCTGCGGCTGACCACGCGGCAGGCCTTCCAGCTGCACGGCGTGCTGAAGACGGACCTGAAGCGCACCATCGCGGGCATCAACGCCACGTTGCTCGACACCATCGCCGCCTGCGGCGACGTGAACCGCAACGTGATGTGCAACCCGAACCCGGTGGAGTCGCGCGCGCACGAGGTGGTGCACCAGTGGACCGTGCGTCTCTCCGAGCACCTGCGTCCCAAGACGCGTGCCTATTACGAGATCTGGCTGGACCAGGAGAAGGTCGCGGGCGTCGAGGAGGAGGAGCCCATCTACGGCCCCACCTACCTGCCCCGGAAGTTCAAGGCGGCCATTGTGGTCCCGCCCCTCAATGACGTGGATGTGTACTCGCAGGACCTGGGCTTCATCGCCATCCTCGAGGCGGGGGAGGTGGTGGGCTTCAACGTCGTGGTGGGCGGAGGCATGGGCGCCACGCACGGTGACAACGCGACCTTCCCCCGGCTCGCGGACGAGATTGGCTTCATCCGCCCCGAGCAACTGCTCGAGGTCGCGGAGAACGTGGTGAAGGTCCAGCGCGACTTCGGCGACCGCACCAACCGCAAGCACGCGCGCCTGAAGTACACCATCGAGGACCGGGGCATTGCCTGGTTCGTGTCCGAGCTGGAGAAGCGGCTCGGCTACACGTTGCAGCCTGCTCGTCCGGTCGTCTTCGAGCACAACGGTGACCGCTTCGGGTGGATCCAGGGGCACGATGGGCGCTGGAGCCTGACGCTCTTCATCGAGAGCGGGCGAGTGGCGGATCGCGAGGAGCATCGGCTGCTGACGGGACTGCGAGAGGTCGCCCGGGTGCACAAGGGAGACTTCCGGCTCACGCCCAACCAGAACCTGATCATCGCGGGCATCGCGCCGGAGGATCGCCCGGCCATCGAGGCGCTGCTCGAGACGCACGGCATTACCCGGACCCAGCGCGCGAGCCCGCTGCGCAAGAACGCGCTGGCCTGCGTGGCCCTGCCGACGTGTGCCCTGGCCATGGCCGAGGCCGAGCGCTACCTGCCGGACCTGGTGGGGCTGCTGGAGACGCGCCTGGCGGCCCACGGGCTGGAGAAGGAGAACATCCTGCTGCGCATCACCGGCTGCCCGAACGGGTGCGCCCGGCCCTACCTCGCGGAGATCGCCCTCGTGGGGAAGGCACCTGGCCGCTACAACCTGTTCCTCGGAGGAGACAAGCGGGGTCAGCGCCTCAACCGGCTGTACCGCGAGAACATCGACGAGGCGGGCATCCTGGCGGCGCTCGAGCCGCTGTTCGCCGCGTACGCACGCGACCGGCAGCCCGGGGAAGGGTTTGGTGACTTCACCGTGCGCACCGGCCATGTCGCCCCGCCGGGTGCCGAGCGCGGTGCTCCTACCGCCCGGGCGTGAGGGGAGGAAAGGGAACGCGACCCCATGCCCCACCACATCGGCATTGTGGCCTGCTCCGCCGAAGGGGCGGCTCTTTGCTATCGGACGATCTGCGTGGAAGGCGCGCGGCTTCTCGGCGCACACGCCCATCCCGAGATTTCGATGCACACGCACTCGCTCGCCGAGTACGTGAAATGCATCGACCGAGGTGATTGGCGGGGCGTGGGGGAGTTGATGCTCTCCTCCGCGAACAAGCTCGCGAAAGCCGGGGCCGATTTCCTGATCTGCCCCGACAACACCATTCACCAGGCGTTGGTTTACGTCGAGCCGCGCTCACCGCTGCCCTGGCTGCACATCGCCGAGGTCGTCGCCGAACAAGCCGGCGAGGGCGGGTTCCGGCGTCTGGGACTGACTGGAACGCGTTGGCTCGTCGAGAGCGAGGTCTATCCAGACAAGCTCACGGCACGCGGGCTGGAGTTTGTTCGCCCGGATAGCGCCGAACGCGAGGAAATCAACCGTATCATCATGGACGAGTTGGTTTACGGCGTCTTCAAGCCCGAGGCGGTCGCCTACTTTCAACGGGTCATCAGCCGGATGAGGGGCGAGGGCTGCGACGCCGTCGTGCTCGGCTGCACCGAGATTCCGTTGATCATGAACGACTCGAATTCTCCGCTGCCGACGCTCGATTCCACACGCCTGCTCGCGCGGGCGGCGCTGTGCCGGGCAGTGGGGAACTAAGTACCGCGGGTGTAGCTGCTGCTCAATCCTCCCGGCTGGAACACGGGCGGCACGGCGGAGTCCAGTCCCCGAGCGCCTTGCCGACCGTTGTCCAGGTGAGGTTCCTCTCATCCGAGCTCGAACCGAAGGCGTGGTGCACGAGTGCCTCGAGCTCTTCCCGTCGCAACGTCACTTTCGTCCGACTACGCATCGTGCATCTCTCCAGGGGGTGTAACGGGTCGGAGACCGGGCGCCCCACGGGCGCGCGAGCCTCGGAACGTGCGGCGGCAGCACCATCGACGCAAGCTCCTTCTGGTGACGATGCCGAGCCTCGAAAGGCAGGCATTCATCTCCATGGGGCTCAACGGGTCATCCATCTTGAATGGATGGCTACAAACCTGGGCGGATCCTCATCTCAATGCGCCGATCGCGAGGGGATATGTATTTCTCGTCCTCTTGCAATACATTGGCAGGGTACATGTGCGATGCGGTTGAGTCTGAATCAGATTGTATTTCATTGACTCCTTGTTTGACAGGGATTGGACGGATCGCGAGCTCGCGAGCGGGAGGGGTTTTCACGCTTGTGACGGTGTTTTTGTGTTTCTTTGTCGCGACCTGACGGTTCAATTCGTAGTAATAGATGAGATGTCCCCCTTCACTCCCGAGGTGCCCTGATATGGCGTTGCTCCCTGCCCGCTCAACCGTGGTTCTACCCCTCATTGCCATGTGTTCCGCTGGCTGTGGGGCCAACGAGGAACCCTCGCCCGGGGAACCCTCGCCCCTCGATGTTCCCCAGATGGAGATCATCATTCCTTTCGAGGCGCGTGTAGGCAGTCAGCCATTCGCCTGTGGGCAGACGTACAAGGGGTTGGGGACGACGGGGACGGAGTACCAGCCCCAGGACTTCCGCATGTACCTGCACGACGTGCGGCTCGTGTCGGACACGGGGCAGGAGGTCGCCGTGTCGCTGACGGATGATGGAATGTGGCAGGCCAAGAATGCGGCCCTGCTCGATTTCGCCGACAAGACGGGCCTGTGCTCCAACGGGACGGCGGAGACCAATGCGCGGGTGGTGGGTAAGGTGCCGATGGGGAACTATCGGGGCCTGCGCTTCCGAGTGGGATTGTCCCAGGCGTTGAACCACCAGGACGTCACCCTGGAGCCAGCCCCCTTCGGAGATACGTCTCTCTACTGGGGCTGGAAGAGTGGCTATGTCTTCCTGCGCGTCGACGGCAGGACGACGGGGTTGCCGGGCGGGTACTTCGTTCACCTGGGTAGCATCGACTGCGCGACCCCGCCGGCGGGCCAGCCCTGGGGATCGGCCGGGTGTGACTTCCCCAATCGGGCCGAAATCTCCTTGGAGGGGTTCGAGCTGGAGAAGAGCAGGGTGGTGCTGGATGTGGCCGCGCTCCTGGCGGACTCCAACCTGGACGTCAACTCGGACACGCCCGACACCTCGCTCGGGTGCATGTCGCAGAAGGAGGATCCGGACTGCGCCCCCGTGTTCAAGAACCTGGGGCTCTCGTTGGACAAGCAGAAGCCCTCCTCGGGCGTCCAGACCTTCATCCGGGTGGAATAGGAGGCATGCCATGACTTCACGAGCAAAGCGTTGGATGGGGTTGTGGGTTGCGGCGGCCTGGCTGGGCACGGGCTGCGATCAGGCGGAGCCGGCGCCGGAACCTGAGCCGGAGCCATACGATTGGCGGCTGCCCAAGGGTTTTCCCAAGCCGCGCGTGCCCGCGGACAACCCGATGACGGAGGCGAAGGTGGAGCTCGGCCGGCGTCTCTTCTATGACAAGCGCCTGTCGCTCAACGGTTCGCAGTCGTGTGCCTCCTGCCACGAGCAGGCCCTGGCCTTCACGGATGGCAAGGCACACGCGCAGGGCAGCACGGGGGAGCTCCACCGCCGCAATGCTCAGGGGTTGGCCAACATCGCCTATACGACGAGCTTCACCTGGGCGAACCCCTCCATTCCCAGCCTGGAGCTCCAGGCCCTGACGCCCCTGTTTGGTAGGGAGCCGGTGGAGCTGGGCTTCGCGGATCGGCAGGAGGAGCTGCTGGCGCGTCTGCGCGAGGACGCGGACCTCGTCGCCCGCTTCGCGAAGGCCTTTCCCGAGGAAGCGGAGCCGGTGTCGTTGGCCACGCTCACGCGTGCCCTGGCCTCTTTCGAGCGTGCGCTCATCTCGGGCAACTCCCCGTATGACCGCTACGTCTACGGCGGCGAGGCGGACGCGCTCTCGCCATCCGCCAAGAGGGGCATGGAGCTCTTCATGTCCGAGCGCCTGGAGTGCAACCACTGCCACTCGGGTTTCAACTTCCAGGATGCCACGGCGAGCGAGCTGACCGTCACGCCGATCCAGCCGTTCCACAACACGGGCCTCTACAACGAAGACGGCAATGGGGCCTACCCGGCGACGGATACGGGAGTCCTCGAGCTGACGGGGAACCCTGAGGACATGGGTCGCTTCAAGGCGCCCTCGCTGCGCAACGTGGCCGTCACGGCGCCCTATATGCACGATGGGAGCATCGCGACGCTCTCCGAGGTACTGGACCACTACGCGGCCGGAGGCAAGGCGCGCATGACCCAGCAGGCAAGCCCCATCAGTCCGCTGCGGAGCGGCTTCGTACGAGGCTTCACGTTGACGGCGCAGGAGCGCGAGGACGTCATCGCGTTCATGGAGGCCCTCACGGATACGGAGTTCCTGAGCGATCCGCGCTTCTCGGATCCCTTCGTCTCTCATTGAGCTCTACTCGGGTTCGGGGGGCCCAGCCGGGGGTCGGTGAGGAAGGAATCGTCCGTCAGCGCCTCCAGGAATGCGAGGATGGACGCCTTCTCTTCGTCGTCCAGGCTGAGCCCCGGGGGCGCGGAACCGCGCAGGAAGGTGGCGTCCAGTGTCTCGGAGGCCACCATGCCGTGCCGGTAGTGCTCCAGCACCGCATCCAGCGTGGCGAAGCGGCCGTCGTGCATGTACGGCGCCGAGACGGTGACGTTGCGCAGGGTGGGCGTCTTGTAGCGCCCCTCGTCCTCGGGACGCAGGGTGATGCGGCCCCGGCCTCGCGTCACGTCCTCGCCCTCACCGAATCGGGCATCCAGGCCGTTGTTGTGAAAGGCATTGTCCGTGAACAGCTCCGTGCCGTGGCACGGCGTGCAATGCCGCTGCACGAGCACAAGCCCGGCCAACGCCTGGGGGCCCAAGGCAGCACCGGGCTCTCCGCGCCGCCAGCGGTCGTAAGGGGAGTCCGCGGACACGAGCGTCCGCTGGAACTGGGCGAGTGCCCGCAGGAGGTTGCTCAGGGACGTCCCACCCGGCCCGAAGGTCTCCTCGAAGCGGCGCACGGCCTCGGGGTCCGAGGTCAGCCGCTCCATCAGACCCGAGAGGTTGACCTGCCCCATCTCGTCCGGGTGGGTGAGGGGGGCGAGCGACAGGGACTCCAGGTTCTTCGAGCCCCCGTCCCAGAAGAGGCCGTCCATCCAGGCCAGGTTGATGAGGGCGGGGGTATGGCGCGCAAGCGGCCGGCGGCTCACCCCAAGGCTCGTGAGTGGCGCGGCCTCCGCGAAGGCATGGGCCTGGGGGTGGCAGGTGGCGCAAGAGACCTGGCCGTTGCTCGACAGCAGGGGGGAGAAGAACAGCCAGCGCCCCAGGGAAACGCCCTCGGGGGTGAGGGGGTTGTCCTGGGGCGTGGGGATGGAGGTGAAGCCCGCGGGCAGGGACCGCGGAGCGGCATCTCCACCCGGTGCGGGAGGCGGGAGCCGGGGCGTCCCGCCGCCACACGCCCCGAGCATCACGGGCAGCAGGAGCCAGCGTGCGCGGGACACTACCACTGACTCGAGATCTCCGTGGCGCTCAGGGAGAACATGGTCGCGAAGCCATCGGACACCGTCGCTCCCTCCGCACTGGTCGCACCGATTCTGGGCGTGGTGGACGGGAGGAGCGTGTCGAAGAGCCTGGCCACGTCCGCGTTCAGGCTCACGCTGACGTGCTTCTGGGCGTTCAAGGTGACGGGCGCGGAAAAGGCCAGCTTCGTGGTGCGGAAGTTGGAGTTGCCGCCCGTCTCCCATGCGAAGGCACCGCTGCGGTTGTCGGCGGAGACGTAGGTGCCCTTCGTCTTGGTGAAGATATAGCTGGTGAACCAGTTCCACGTGATGTCCACCATGTTCTTGCCCAGGTGCAGCTCACCGGCCTGCCGGCTCAGGTTGTCGTTGTAATAGGGATCGACCCCCACGCTGAGCTCGATGCCGGTGTAGACGCCGGCGGGGACGAACTCCAGGCGCACCTGCTCACGGCGGTTGGCGGGGAGCACCACCGGTGGGCGCCCGTCCGTCGGCTGGAACTCCGGGGGCAACGGCTGTTCCTTGATGAGCTCCATGAGGTGGTAGCTGCCCGGCAGCGCCACCGAGGTTCCGTCCTGCTTCAACAGCTTGATATTGGAAAGCCAGTAGCGCAGCTCGGTGAAGGAGATCTGCTCACCGCTGGGTAGGGTGAACGGCTGATCCAGCACGAAGGGCTGGTTGCCGAAGCGCAGCGTGGCGGTGAGCTGCAGATGGCCGGGGAGGGTGGCGACTCGCGCCTGGAGGGAAGCGAGCTCCGCCCTGGCCGCCTCCAGCTTGACGAGCACCCCGTCCCAGTCCTGGCTCTCCAGCAGAGCGCGGGCCTCGGCGAGCTCCTCGGTCAGCTGGCTCACCTGCGCTTCCATCTCCTTTAGCGCCTGCTCTGACGCGGCGGCATCCTGATGGTGTTTCTCGAGCTCCGCCTTCATCTCGGCCACTTCGGCTTCCAGCTCCGCGATGTGTTGCTCGAGGCGCTGACGCTCCTCGCTGGACATGCTGGTTGGAGGGGGGGCCTCGACGGTGTTCTCACCGCATGCGGGAACGACAGCGAGGGTCATCAAAGCCAGGGCGATCGCCCGGCCAGCAGACGGAAAAAAAGCCACGATGGAAGTGTTCATGTCTCGAGATCATAAGCCATTTGAGAGCGATTGCTCCTCTAAATGGCTACGGGATGTATTATCCAGGGGTGCTTGTTTTTTTGTTACGCCAATCACATTCAGTTGCCTGGGATGAGAGGAATCCCGGTTTTGTGTGAGGCTTTGGGTGACGAGCGTGTGACGGGCGTGTTCCGGGCCACCCCACGAGGGCCGGACCGAGCCGGCGCACCCGTGGGGTGGCTGCCTGCGCTCCTCAGTAGGAGGTCGCGTGCACCCTCACGCCCTCAAAGGCGGAGTAGCCCTGGAGCGAGATGAACCAGGTCCCCGCCGCCGGGTTGGAGATGCTGCACGTCTCGTTGTTGCCGCCCGAGTACGGCCGGCAGGTGAAGCTGCTCTCCGTCGGCTGGGAGCCGTGCTGGATGTAGAGGTCGGCGTCACCCGTGCCGCCGGAGATGTGCACGTTGAACACCTTGAGGCCGGACGGGATGCTCACCCGGTAGTGCTTCCAAGCGCCCTCGCTGCCCGACTGGTTGGTCGTGTTGAGGCGAATGGTGGGCGTCTTGTTCAGGAACGAGGAGATCCACGGCTGGAAGGACGACACGCGCGCGTACAGGCCAGGGAACTCGGGCTCCGCGCACCCCTCACCCCAGCTCACCACGCCCGCGAGAATCTTGTCGTTGCCCTTGCTCACGATGAGCGGGCCACCGCTGTCACCCTGGCACGAGTCCTTGCCACCCACGCCCATGACGCCCGCCGCGAGCTGATCCTCGGAGATGGTGATGCCGTAGGCGGCGCTGGCCTCCTCGTTGGAGACGAGGGGCACGTCCACGGCCTGAAGCGTGTCCGGCGGCGAGCCACCAGCGACGAGGTCGCCCCAGCCCGTCACGGTGGAGATGATGCCAGCGGCCGTCAGACCCGCCGCCTCGTCCTCCGCGGTTGCCAGCGCGATGGGCGCCACGCTGCCATTGAACTTGAGCGGCTTGGACAGGTGCAGCAGGGCCACGTCCTTGCCCTGGCTCACAGTCACGTAGCCCGGGAAGGGGACGATGTCATCAATAGCGAGGACCTGCCCCTCGCTGCTAATGGTGCTGAGATTAGTGCCGCCCGCGGCAAGGCGAACGCTGCTCGGGCTTCTCACGGAGAAGGCACCGCTCTGGTCCACGCAGTGCTGCGCGGTGAGGATCCATCTCTCGTTCAGGATGGAGCCGCCGCAGAGGTGGGAGCCCGACGTGAACTGGAGGGAGATCTGCCAGGGATGGGTGGAGATACTCGTGTCGCTACCGCCGACGATCTCCTGGCCCTGCGCACCGAGGGACTGCTCGGGGGCAGCCTCCTCGGGACCGCAGCCGACGAGCAGGGCCGTGCTGGCAGTGCCGAGCAGGAAGAACTTCCGAACAAAGTGACGCTGCGACATGGGGGACTCTCCTCTTACGGGGGTGAGCATCCGGGTGGGTTCGCCCGGTCGAAACGTGCCCTTCGCGGAGCACGAACGGATTCGCGAGAGAAATGCTGACCCCTCCGGCGCCTTCGCCGGTTGATGACTGCTCAAGCCAGTCAGGGGTCCCGCCTCGAGTCGCAACCCACCATGCAACTCTTTCTCTCGGACAGGAACGCAGAACAGATAAACGTTCCCCTCTCAAGTTGTCAAGTCGGTCTCAGCCAACCACTCTCTCATTCTGTGGTATCACAGATTCTCATGCAGTGAGGTTGCAGGTGACCTGGCTAGGGGCGAGGCCCAGGAGGCCCGTCGCCTTCGGCTGGCTTCCTAGCGCTTGTCGATCGTGGCCCGCAGGCACATGGCTGGACACTCAGCGCCGTTGGGCTGGAGGACTTCGTACGAGAGTGTCTCGTGCAGGTCGACGAGCTTCGTCCCGTGCTCATCCGTGAGGGTCATGCCGTACACGTCTCCAAGTTGGGCACCCGACGGAGCCCACATGCCATAGGAGAGCTCGAGCAGGAATCCGCGGAGGCTGCTCGTGTAGCAGAGGGAGTTGAGGCATACGGCCACGTTGCCCTTTCTCAACACCTCGAAGCTCACGTCGAGGAGGACCCTCAGCGTGAATCCAGACATACATCCCTTCAAAGTACACCTGACGCCCGACTCATGAGGCGGGCGCAGTTGCTCTTCTTCGGTGATGCCACACGCGCTCATGAAGAGCAGGGGCAACGGTGCATGGCTTCGAAACCAGACACTCTTAGAACCGCCTTGCCACGCAGGCGGCGGTTCTTCAGGTCGTTGAGCACCGACGCCGTCTCAGACCAGTCGGCGACATGGCCGATTTCCGGGTGGAGCCGCCCGTCCGTCACGAGGCGCACGAGCTCGGAAAGATCGCGCCCATCGTCGGCGCCCTCCAGCTGGTTGTAGACAAAGTGACGCAGCGTCATTCCTTCGCGACCAGGGAAGAAGCGGAAGAAGTCGAGTGAGAGGGGTTTGCCACTCGCCTCACCGAACCAAAGCACGAGGCTCCTGGGTGCTAGGAGTGGAATGGCGTCGGCCATGACGTCGCCACCGACGGACTCCAGGACGACGTGAAAAGGCCCATCGGCATCCGACAGGGAGTGGACGACCCTGGCACCGAGCTCTTGAAGTCGTTGATACGGCTCTTCCTGCGACGTGAGTGCGGTGACGTGGGCACCCGCGCGTACGACCAACTCGACGGCGAAGTGCCCGACGCCTCCAGTCGCCCCTGTGACGAGCACCCGTCGCCCATTGAGCGTTCCGGCCTCACGGACGAGCCGGAGCGCCACGAGCCCCGCGAGGGGCAGGGCTGCGGCTTCAAGGGGGCCCTGCGAGTCAGGTCGAGGTACCACGAGACGGGAGGGGACCGACACCCACTCCGCCGCACCGCCGCCGGAGGGGGAATGGGCGAGCACGCGCGTTCCCTCGGGTGGTCCCATGCCATCGGAGGCTCGGCGCACCACGGTACCGGCGAGGTCGATTCCGGGGCGCCAGGTCGTCTTCGGCGCCGTCAGGTAGAGGAAGTCCGGGCGGTTCAGGGAGAACGCTTCGACTCGGATGAGTACTTCATCGGGGGCGGGGACCGGTTGGGGGATTTCTCCGAATGCAACGAGTACGTCAGGGTTGCCGATGGCAAGCATGCACGCATGGGTTGTCTCCTGAAGGTGACGTCGTGCTGGCCAACCTAGGGGAGTGGTGAACCCATGGGAAGAAGGCACCTGAAAGTGATAAGGTTTCTCCACGGTAACCAAGCGCGCCGTTTCCGAGGTTTCTGACGACGTCATGCGAGCGAACGGGCTGGCCCGGGAATTGATAGAGCGCATCGCCGACAAATGGACGCTGCTGATCGTCGCCGCGCTTGGCGAGGAGCCCAAGCTCCGGTTCTCGGGTCTACGGGAGAGAATCGAGAGGGTCAGTCACAAGATGCTGGCCCAGACCCTGCGGCAACTCGAGCGCGATGGACTCGTGATGCGGACGGTCCATCCCGTCGTACCGCCTCATGTCGAGTACCAATTGACGCCGCTCGGGCGCAGCCTGCTCGTCACCGTCACGGAGTTCTGCGCCTGGACGCGAAGGCACATGGCGGAGGTCGAACAGGCTCGAAGCGCTTATGACGCTCGAGCGAGCGTCGAAGACGCGCCTGAGCGTGCAGAAAGTTCGCCCCTCGCCCCCGAGAATTTGCGAGGCTGAGGTCATGGAACGCTTTGTCGAGGTTGCCGAAGGTGTCTCGCTCTGGGTCGAGTCACGAGGTCCGGAGAATGCGCCCACCGTTCTGCTCATCATGGGGGCCAATGCCTCGGGGCTGGCCTGGCCCGATGCGTTCGTCGAGCTCCTGGCCCGGAAATACCGGGTCATCCGCTATGACCACCGGGATACCGGAGCGTCCACCTGGGCTTTCGACACGAAGCCCTATCCCTTGCACCGGCTGGCCGAGGACGCGCTGGCCATCCTCGATGCGTTCGGCATCAGCCGCGCGCACGTCGTGGGCCTGTCGGTGGGGGGCTTTCTCACTCAATGGCTCATGGTCGAGCATCCCACGCGGCTGCTCAGCGCGACGGTCATCGGGGCATCCGCTCTCGAGGGGACTCCCTCCCTTGCCGATGGGACAGAACGGGCGCCCATCGACCCGGAGTTGCTCGAGTTCTGGAGCCACATGTTCGAGCCGCGCGACCGTGAGGCGGAGATCGAATGGCGAGTGGAGAACTGGCGCCGGCTCAACGGGCGGGTGATTCCCTTCGATGCCGAGGAGTTCCGTTCGCTCGAGCGTCGCATCATCGCCCATGCCGGTCGTCACGACAATCCGGGAGCCCATGCGCGGGCCGACTACTCCGCACTGGCTCGCGGGGCGGAGCTCGTCCGCTCCTCCGTGCCCACGCTCGTCATTGCCACCCCAGAAGATCCCACCAACCCCGCCTCCAATTCACGGCACCTGGCGGAGAACCTGCCGCGATCGACGCTCGTCACCATAGAGGGGATGGGGCACGCGATTCCGAACGCGGTCGTGCCTCGGCTCGCGGCGGCGATCCTGAACCACCTCGAGACTGTGGACGGTGAGGCTGGGAGGTAGCCCAGTGGCCTCAAGAGGTGTGTGAAGCCTTGTCTCCTCCTCGCCTTCGCCCAGCCCGGTGGATACCCGGTGAACGGGCAAGGAGACTCCGTCCATCTCGCGCAGGTTCTTCATGACTGCTTCCCCCCGGCGAATCCAGGCGCAAGAGTTGCGCCTCGTGATCAACCAAGGGGGAATAGAGCAAGCCGCGCGCCACCGGGGTGGATCACCACCAGGCTTCAGCCTGGAGGCCCACCGACGTGCCCGCCTTCTGGTCGCCAAAGACCTGACGCAGACGCGACGTCGGGTCAAAGCTCTGACGAGCCGCCTCGTCCCAGATGGCGTGCGTAACGAAGAGGCGGAACGTTGGGCGGGAGCTGGCCTGATCGCCCGCGGACACCGCTGTCGCCAGGGTGAGCTTGGTCATGTTGCGGGTGTGCCCACCGTTATCCGGCTTGACCACGTCATGGCCGGCCTCGGCCAGCACGCGGAAGGGACCGGCGATATGCGTGTCGGAGCGGACGCCGATGCCAAACCACTTGTTGCCGGCATTCCCAGCGGCCTTGTTGATGCGGTACTCGGCAATCCCCTCAATGCTCGTTCCCGCCACGAAGGCGGACTGCTGAAGCACGACGCGGCTGTTCCGCGTGGGGCCGTTCCAATCCATCTTCACGCCAAGCAGCGTGTTGCCTCCCAACAGGAGGCCATTCAGGGTCTGATAGACACCGACGGCCAGTCCATTAGCCTCCGCGGCCGGCCTATTAGAAGACACCTGGTCATCACTCCTGAGCTGCACGGACGGAGTGACGTACATGGCAAGTTCGCCACTGGGCAGGTCCTTGATGCCAGTCAGTCGTACGGGCACGCTGATGCGGTTGTTGTTGGCACTCCCGCGCGGGTTCAGCATGGCAGCCACGCTGAGCTTGCCGATGACCACGTTGATGTCTTCGATGCCCGCCCCGTCGCCGTCGTTGATTTCCAGGAACTGGTCGTTGATGCCAGTCTGAAGACGGTTGTAGAAGCGCCGGCCCACCCAGATCTTGCCATTGCCGAGCGCCGCGATGTTGGTCCCATAGGCATAGACCTGGCCAAAGCGGGCCACGAGCTCGTCCGTACCGCTGTCAGGAATGGCCGCGCCACCCGGCGAGCTGTAGGTCTGAAACTCCCTGCCGCCCCACGCGCGATAGATTCCGGGCATGAAGTGCACATGCCAGGCTGTTTCCCCGGACGAGACGAGCTTGGCATTGAGGCTCGGTTCAATCACGTAGTCACATTCGTTGCCCAGACGCCATTTGGTGTCGGCCCCGGGCAGACCGGCGCACACTTGCGTGCCGCCTCGAACGTTGATGCCAGTCCCGGCGCGCATGTACCCCGAGAAGATGATGGGGATGGGGAGCGGGTCGGCGTGGGCTGTCACAGCGGTACAGGTGGCGGTGAGGGCCGCGAGCAGAGCTTTGTTCTTCATCAGGATTCACTTCTCGGGTTGTGGGGAGTTCACTTCTGTTTTCAGAGAGCTGAGGTCCCGGGGTGGGGGCGGTGCGGCAGGGCGCACCCACCCCGGGATGTTGCCCTTAACTCAGGGCGTGGAGCAGAGGGTTCCGTTGAGGGTGAAGGCGGACGGTGCCGGCAGGTTGGACCCCGACGCGCTTGCGTTGAACCCGAAGGTGACCGAGCCGTTCGGCGGGATGGTGCCGGTCCAGGCCTCGTTCTCGGCGGTCACCGTGGTGCCTTGCTGGGAGAGCTTCGCGCTCCAACCGTTGGTGACCGTCTGTCCACCCGTGTAATCCCACTGCAGCTTCCAGCCGGAGATCGTGCTGGTTCCGGTGTTGGTGATCTGGATGTTGCCGGTGAACCCACCGAACCACTTGTTGGGCTCGCTGTAGGCCACCTTGCAGTTCCCCGTCGACGGGGTCTCCGTCGTGGTGAAGGTGACTGCGGGAGAGGCGGCGGAGCGGTTGCCCGCGGCGTCACGAGCGACCACGTAGAAGGTGTACGAGGTCGAGGGCTTGAGGCCCGTGAGGCTGGTGGAGGTGCCGTCAGGCGAGGCCACCAGCTCACTGGAAGCGCCGTTCACCCGGTACACCTCGTAGCCAACCACGCCCATGTTGTCGCGCGCGGCGGACCAGCTCAGCTGGGCAGTCGTGCCCGTCACGCCGCTCGCGGTCGGCGTACCGGGCGCGGTGGGCGCCTCGTCGTCCGGCGCCCCGCTGTCGAAGACCACGTCGGAGCAGTTGTAGAAGGCCTCCGGGCTGTCCGAGCGCTCCCAGATGGAATAGATGATGTGCCGGCCGCTCTTGCCCACCGGCAGCTGCGCGCTCCACGTGTATTCGGGACCCTCGGGCCCGCTGCCGTTGATGGGCGGGTTGGTGACCGTGTTGAACAGCTCGAGGTCGGACCACTTCAGGGGCTGGCTCGGGTCCCACCCGTCCTTGGTGACGTACTGGTACCAGGTGCCGGGGTGCGGTGCCCACGCGTTGTACCGGATGGTGATGGTGGTGCCGGCCTGCAGTGAGGTCGTTGGCCAGTCCGGGTGGACCAGGTTGTAGGCATCGAAGGTTGTACTGGGGCCGCACAGCTTGCCATCCGGGATGATCTCCCGGTGCCTGCCGGCCGCGTTGCCAATGAGGTTCCCGAACCAGTTCCAGAGCGGATTCTTGCCGCCCTCGGCCACGGCGGCGACGCAGGCCGGGTTGGTCGGCTGGAGGTCACCACCATTTCCGCCGGCCTTGCCATCCAGGTAGCAGGCATAGGTCCGGGTGGCGGGGTAGGTCATCCCGCCGTGGGCAAGTGCCTCCTGGAGCGGCAGCACCGCGCCCAGGGTGGTCAATCCGATGACGGCGGCACACGAAACACCCTTGCTTCGCTTATGCATGAATATCCCTCCTTGGTGCTCAATGAGTGAGTGCTGCTCTACGGCTCGGTGCCCCAGACGAGGACGCCACTGCGGAACACGGTCATCTTGCTCGACGGGGAGTACGAGGTCTTGGTCGGATCGAACGAGTAGTCATTCGTCTCGTCGAAGTTGGACCAGTTGCTCTTGTTGAAACGGATCTGGGCTTCACCCGTGTCGCGGCCCCCGGCAACCGAGCCGGCTCCCGCGGTGAAGCCGAACTCGATGTAGTGCGTGGCGCCCGCCTTGGGAGCGGACAGCTGCACCACGGTGGAGGTGATGTTCGCGCAGCCCACGGTGGCGTAGTCACACGCGATCTGGATCTGCTCTCCGGAATCCGGGGTGAAGTAATAGCGGACCTTCAGCTCGCTGAGGGGGACGCTGGCCGTTCCATCATTGGCAATCCTGAAGTGAGGCCGGGCCTGGTTGTTGGTCGGCGAGTTGCTATCACCATCGCGGTAGTGGACCGAGAGGCTGGACGCCGGCGCCTGCTGCGTGGTCGCGGAGGCCTGCGTGGACGCGGAGGACTCATTGCCAGACGTGTCGACGGCCGTGAGCTTGTAGTAGTAGGTCGTCGAGGCGGTCAGCCCCGTGTCGGAGTAGGAAACCGCCGTGATGCCGCTGGCGATCCGGTTGGCCGCGGAGGGCGTGAAGCCGCTGGTCGTGGAGCGATAGAGGTTGTAGCCCTTCAGATCGGCCTCGGTGCTGGCGGCCCAGGTCAGCTGGATCTGGCTGGAGCTGGCCGAGGTTGCGCTCAGGCTCGTCGGAGCCGCGGGCGGTACGCTGTCCGGCGCGGACGTGGTCGCGGAGGACTGCGTGGATGCGGAGGACTCATTGCCAGACGTGTCGACGGCCGTGAGCTTGTAATAGTAGGTCGTCGAGGCGGTCAGCCCGCTGTCCGCGTAGGAGGTTCCGGTGAGGCCGGTGGCGATCCGGTTGGACGCGGAGGGCGTGAAGCCGCTGGTCGTGGAGCGGTAGAGGTTGTAGCTCGCCAGGTCCGACTCCGTGTTCGCGCTCCACTGGAGGTTGATCCGCGACGGGTTGGCCGCGGCGGCCAGGAGACCGACCGGGGACGCGGGAGGAATCGTATCGGTCGAGATGGGACCGGGCTCGTTGCCGAAGATCCGGACGCCGTTGTCATAGACGGGGATGAGGGGCGTCTTCGCCGCGGACGAGGTCAGGTTCTTGTAGGACGGGTCGTTGGTCGGATCCCAAGGAGCTCCCACCGCGTTGGCGATGCGGAACTGGGCCTCCTTGCGGTGCGCGGACTGCCCACCGGGGTAGATCAGCGTGCCGGTGAAGTCGACCGTGACGTAGTAGATGTTTCCAGACCACTGCTTGAGTTGCGAGACCTTGGCCCCCTGGTTGTAGTTCGTGGTGACCGTCAGGCTCGCGGGTGAACCGCCGGCGGCGATGACCTCGGAGAGATCGACGAAGTACCGGAAGGAGAGCTTGTCTCCCATCCGGGCCGGCCAGGCGGAGATGTTGTTGAGGTACGCCCGGATCTCCGTGAAGTTGGAGCCAGACACGTTGATACCGGCCTCCACGAAGAACTGATCCGTGTTCGGCGTCTCCTTCTTCGGGAAGGTCGGGTCCGGCGTACCGCCGTAGAGGAGGTACATCTTGGCCAGCGCACCGGTGAAGGCCGCGTTGTAGTCCGTGGCGACCTCGTTCGAGACGTAGTTGGTCCGGTCGTCCACGTAGGCATCCGACGCGTCCGGGCCACCCACGAGCGCGCCGTAGAGGATGTGCCGGCTCTCGGTCGGGCTGGAGAGGGAGTCAGCCCAGGAGCCGTGCGCCGTGCGGTGGTGCGGGTTCTTGGGTGGGTTCACGCCGAAGCCCACCACGTAGCTCGAGTTCCGCGGGTTCTCCCCGAGCATGTAGCGGATCTGCCGGGAGGCGAAGTCGCGGTAACGCGTGGACCTGGTCGGATCGCTGGCGGCGATGTCGTCGGAGTAGACAAACGCGAGGAACGAGGCGTTCGCGGCGTAGCGGAGGCTGCCCCACTGATCCAACCAGGCCAGCCCACCAGGGGTATAGCGGACCCGCTCGTTGTTGAAGCCGGTGGTCCAATAGTCCAGGTTCCGCTCCGTGGAGGACTTGTAGATGTCCTTCCCCGTCAGGCGGGCGAGCAGGAGCTGGGCACCGAAATGCTTGTCATCCCAGTTCTGCGTCCACTTGTAGCTCCAGTAGGTGGACTGACCTTCGGAGCCCCAGTTCGCGGTGTAGCCCTCCGCCTTCGTCAGGTAGCTGCTCTCGTTGGTGGCCAGGTACAGCCAGGCACCCGCCCAACTCAGCTCGTCCCAGTAGCCGCTCCAGGAGTTGTAGAAGGACTGCACATCCTTGATGCAGTCTGAGTACTTGCCCCGATAGGTATCCGCGAAGGAAAAGAGCTGCTTGGCGTGTGTCAGCAGGGTGGCCGAGTAGGCCGGATCGGAAGCCCTGAACACGATGGACGAGGCAGCCATGGCCGCGGCCGTCTCACCGGCCAGATCGGAGCCGGGACAGGACGCATCGATCTTGAAGGCAGGCCGAGCCATTTGCATGACCTCGGCCGGTCCCCACCAGGCGTGATCCGGGTTACCCGCCCCGACCTGGCCGTACAGCTCGTTGGGCGCGGTGTGCGCCTTGATGAAGTAGTCGTTGACCCAGCGGAGGTTGTCCAGAATGGCATTCAGCTGGCCGCTTTGTTGGTAAGCCTCCTCATACTCATAAACGGACCAGGCCAGCAGGGTCGCGCTGGCGGCCATGGGAAGGCCGAACTTCACGTGATCGCCTGCGTCGTACCAACCGCCGGTCAGATCCTTGCCCACGTCGGCGCCGTCCTTCAGGCCAGAGTCTCCTCGCCAGCTCACCCGGTTGTTGGCGGGCAGGGGACCCGACCGCTGGGCCTCGTAGAACCAGATGGACTTCTGCAAAGCCTCTGCGTAGTTGAACGTCTCTGCCTGCGCGACCAGAGGGCTCACGACCGACGACATGCCCATCAGGAGTGCGGCAGGTGTTGCCAGTAAATGCTTGCGCATCTTGGGTCAGCTCCTTCGATGTGTCTGTTGAGTGAGGCCCTGGGGGCCTGTTCATCCACAGCGGAGGGGAGCGAGCTGCTCCCCCCGCTGTGCACGACGAGAGAATGCAGCTCGACGGTCCCCACGCCGTCGAGCTGCATTCAGCTCACCTCCCGCTCACTTCACAGTGATGGTGCAGTTCTGGCCCTCCACGCGAACACCGCTCGGCACCGGCTTCGCGCCGCTGTAGTTCGCCACGAAGCCGGCCTCGACGCTGCCGCTCGGCGGGACCGTGGCATTGCCCTGGGGCGCCACCTCGAGCGAGCGGCCCGTCTTCGTGAAGACTCCGTTCCAGTAGTTGTTGATGGTGAAGTCGTTGGTGGCCGTCCAGCTGACCTTCCAGTTCGTCAGGGGCTGAGTCCCGAAGTTCTGCAGGATGACCCGTCCCACATGGCCGGAGCCCCAGTCGTTGCTGGTATCGACGGTCACCGAGCAGGTCGGGGCAGGCGCCTTGTCGTTGTCGATCTCCGTGGCGTTGACGGACACCGCCGAGTAGCCGCTCGCCGTCAGACGGAACTGCGCGGTCCCGTCCAGCTCATCCGAGTCCTCCACGGCTCCAATGGTGACGGTCTGACCCACGTTCCAGTTCGCAGGCGTGAAGGTCAGCGTGGCCCCGGAGGATACGAAGAGATCCGCATCACCGGAGGCCTTGGCCACGGTGACCGTGACGTTGCTCGTCGGAGCCGCGGACAGGCTCACCGTGAAGCTCGCGGACTTGCCTTCCGCCACGCTGACGTCGCTCGACGAGGCCACAATGCCCGCGGGAGGGGGAGTGGTGCCTCCATCCAGCAGTCGCGCGTAGTCCGCCATGGCCATGGCGATGTCCGCCTGGGCCCAGAAGCGGTGGTAGGTGAACTCGGGCACCGGGCCGCCGTTGAGGAAGCTCTGAACCTTCGGCCAATCCGGATCCTGCCGGTACTTCGGACGCAGGCTGATGAACGTCGCGTTCGAGTCGATCGTCGCACCCTGCGCGGTCGTCCCCGTCCAGCCCGACGGGATGAAGACGCCGTCGCCCGTCGTCGCGTTGTAGGTGTCGTCGAAGCGCTTGTAGTCCTCACGCTTCTCGGACACGGCCACGCCCTTCGGGGTCTGGTAGTTCGCCCACATCCGGTCGAGCAGCTCCTTGGCCAGGGTCTTGGCGCTCGTGTTGCCGGACTTGGCCGCGTAGAAGATCAGCGTACGCGCGTAGGCCGCGGTCACACCGACATCGTTGGTGTAGTCCAGGACCGTCACGTGCAGGTTGCTGTTGCTGCCCGGGTTGGCCGGGTTCCAGGTGTCCGGCTCACCCGTCCACTGCAGGGTGCTCGGAACCTGGAACTTGCCGTCCGCGGTGAGCTTGGTGTGCTGGGACGCCCAGGCCACCCACTTGTCGAGCATCTTCTTGGCCTTGGCGTCACCCGTCACGTAGTAGTACTCCGCCACGCGCTGCACGGACCACGCCTGGAAGCCGAACCACTGGTTGCTGGCGGGGTCGTGGTAGACCGGGCGCCAGTCGTAGTACATGCCGTAGAAGGACGACGCGCTCTCCGGCTTGGCGTAACGGCCCTTCCAGCTGTTCGTGGCGCCGCCCGCGAAGCCACCCTCGGCCGACTGCAACCACGTGTAGAACTCAATCTGCCGCTGCAAGCTCGTCGCCCAGTCGGTGGCGCCGGTCGCGGACTGGGGCCGCAGGACCGACACATTGCTCAGGATGTAGGCCGCCATCGGGTTCTGGTACCCGAAGTGGCTGTGGCTCGAGCCGATGCGCCAGGCCCAGCCACCGCTCGTGTCGACGGCACCGCCCCACGAGTAGTACCAAGACAGCAGGTAGTGCATGCTGTTCTTGCCGCTGCCAGCGGGGCAGGCGGTCTCGCCAATGCAGTCTCCGATGCGCTTGAAGTACTTGTCGAACATCGCGTAGCGGAGGTAGTCGCCCATCTTGGCCGCCTTCTTGAGCACGTCAGCGACCTGGCTCTCCTTGCCCTGCTCCTTCGCCCAGGTGTAGGCCCAGTACGCGGCCTGCACCGCGCGGGCATCCGCGTCCGGCGCGTTGGTGTAACGCCACTGGCGGGAGTAGTTGGCGTCTCCCGTGAAGAGGCTCATGAAGCCCTGTCCCGGCTTGCCCCAGGCGAAGGTGTCACACGAGGGATGCGGAACCGTCTCCCACACGGACTCCTGCGAGCCGCGCTGGAAGGTGTTGATGTACGACGG
This sequence comes from Archangium minus, assembly GCF_044360475.1. Lineage (NCBI taxonomy): Bacteria > Pseudomonadati > Myxococcota > Myxococcia > Myxococcales > Archangiaceae > Archangium > Archangium minus. The sequence continues at coordinate 8,085,473 of NZ_CP043494.1, read as the reverse complement.
AGAGGTCGTGCCATCGCCGCAGCGGCCGTAGCCATACCAGTTGTCGACATCCAGCAGCCAGTGCATGCCGTAGATGTCGCTGGTGCCATACGTGGACCGCAGCTCACCCGCGATCGGGTCGCTTCCAACTGACACATCCGAGCGCAGCGGGGAGGGGTACTGGCTCGGCAGATCCCACTCCGCGGCATACGTGGCCGGCTTGTTCGCCTGGTAGAACGAGTTGGTCGGCTGATCCGCCTGGGACGGGATGATGTACTTCTCCATGTTGGCCCAGGCGGCGTTGAAGGGCGCCCAATCGCCCGTCACATGGCCATACTCCGCCTCCAGCCACAGCCAGTAGCTGTAGGCCTCCGAGGTGGTCTCGTGCCCATGGTCCGGAGCCTCGACCATCAGGGTCTCGACAGAGTGATAGGGCACGCCCTTGGAGCTGAAGTACCCGTTCGCCGGGTCCTTGATCTTGTTGTACTGCTCGAGGAACCGCTGCGTATAGGTGGACTCCCCGGCGAGGGCTACGGCCAAGGTGCGCACCGGCTTGTTGTTCGTTGCGGCAACGGCTTGCGCGGGGGCGGCAACCGCTACCGTCAGACAAAGAGCCCGTGTCACCGCTGCTTTGAGAGAACTCAAGAACATCACTTCCTCCTCGGGGGGTTGACTGCGCAAACGACGAACAACTGTCCCGCTTCTCACTCGTCTCCAGTGCTTCCAGGCATCACAACGAGACGCCTATCGAGAGGTGCCAGCCTTTTGAACGGTGTCCGAAGACACCGCTTTTGCTGGAAGCGTTCCGTCCCAGGTGCGGGTCGTGTTGGAGCTTCAGGCGGGGAGCAGAAGGGTGGAGATGCGTACGGCTTGTCGGGTAGGTCTCCGAACTTCGCTGATCCTGGTGGTACACCAATCAATTCGGAGATGCAAGCGAATACGGCTTTTCCGTGTTGATGCACATGTATGGGATAGGCGAAGGCTGTCTCCGCGCGCGGTGAGCCCGCAAAACAGAAACACCACCAAGACCGCTGAGGTCTGGTGGTGTTTGCGGATGATGCAGGTTGTGGAAGACAGCTCGGGCGCTAGACCAGCCGCCTACCGTTGTCCGGCGAGAAAAGCGAAACCCTCCGGCCATCAATTCGGATGGGCAGGGGCGCATGGCGCTCGACCTTCTCGTCGGTCGAGAGGCGGGCGGTGATCTCGTTACCGCCGAGCGCCATCCGCACGAACATGTCAGGGCCTGTCGGCTCCGACATCAGCGGCAGGGCCTGAATGGTGCCGACGCCGCCCTGTTCGGCGCGTTGAACATGCTCGGGCCGGAGACCCAACACAATGGGGCGTCCCTCCTTCAGCTCCGAAGCGCTGTCCAGCCCAGGCAGCGGGATGACTGCGTCCTGACAAGCAATCGCCGGACAATCGCCGCTCCGGGTCAGGCGACCGTCGAGGAAGTTCATGGTCGGCGCGCCGACGAAGGAGGCCACAAAGCGGTTGGCGGGTTGGTCGTAGATGACCTCTGGCCTGTCGCATTGCTGGATGCGGCCCTGATCGAGCACGACAATGCGCGTGGCCATCGTCATCGCCTCAATCTGGTCATGCGTGACGTAGACCATGGTACGGCCGACCCGCTCATGGAGCTTCTTGAGCTCCACACGCATGTCGGCGCGCAGCTTGGCGTCCAGGTTGCTGAGCGGCTCGTCGAACAGGAAGACCGACGGTTCGCGCACCAACGCGCGACCAATGGCAACGCGCTGCTGCTGGCCTCCGGACAGGTTGGCCGGCCGACGATCCAGGAGGTGCTCGATGCGCAGCAGGCGTGCCACGTCATCGACTTTTCGTTCGATCTCCTCCTTGGGCGTCCCACGCATCTTCAAGCCGAAGCTGATGTTCTTGCGCACCGACATGGTCGGATAGAGCGCATAGGACTGGAACACCATCGCGATGTCGCGCTCGTCTGGCTCGAGCCCGGTCACCTCGCGGCCGCCAATGAGGATACGGCCGCTCGTCACCGGCTCGAGGCCCGCGATCATGTTGAGCAGCGTGGACTTGCCGCAGCCTGACGGCCCGAGCAACACCAGGAATTCGCCGTCCTCAATCTGTAGATCGAGATCATCAATGATGACCTGCGAACCATATGCCTTGCGGACGGATTCGAGTCTGACTCCATGCATTGCCAGGTCCTCAGCCCTTGACGGCGCCGGCTGCGATGCCGCGAACGAAGAGACGACCAGAGAAGAGATAGACGAGCACGGTGGGGAGTGCCGTCAGCATGGTCGCGGCCATGTTGAGGTTGTATTCCTGCTCGCCAAACTGCGAGCCAACCAGGTTGTTCAGCGCCACCGTCACCGGCTGGCTCTCCGGGCTGCTGAAGGTCAGACCCAGCAGGAAGTCGTTCCAGATGTAGGTGAACTGCAGAATCATCGCGACAGCGAAGACCGGCAGGGACAGCGGCAACATCACGTACCAGAAGATCGCGAGGAAGCCGGCCCCGTCGATCCGAGCGGCCTTGAGCAAATCCTGTGGCACGGACTGGAAGAAGTTGCGGAACAACAGCGTGACGAAGGCCAGACCCCAGATGACGTGCACCAACACCAGCCCGGGCACCGAGCCGAACAGGCCGAGCTCGCGGATCATCACGATCATCGGGTAGAGCGTCACCTGGGGCGGGATGAAGAGGCCGATGAGGATCGCTCCGAACAGGATGTTGGCGTAGGAGACACGCCACAGGCTGAGCGCGTAGCCCGTCAGCGCGCCCAGTCCGACCGACAGGAAGAGGGCGGGCAGGACGATCACGAAGGAGTTGGCGAACTGTCCTGAGATTCCCTCACAGGAGGCACCAATGCAGGCGCCGCTCCAGGCCTTGCCCCAGGCGGCCAGCGTCGGGGCCTGAGGCAACGCGAACAAGCTGCCGTTGCGGATCTCGTCCATCGACTTCAGCGAGGTCGAGATCATGATCAGAATCGGCGCCGCCATGGCCAGGGTGGCGGAGATGAGCAGAAGGTAGAGAACGAGCCGCTGGTAGCGCATCACGCCTCCTTCCGCGACGTGCGGAGCTCGTAATAGATGTACGGGGAAACAACCGCCGCGATGGTGCAGAGCATCATGAAGGCACCGGCGGCGCCCAGCCCCAGCTCCTGGCGATTGAGGATGTGATCGACCACGAACCGCGCCGGCAGGTCCGAGGCGAAGCCGGGACCTCCACCGGTCAGCGCCACGACAAGGTCGAAGGACTTGAGGACCAGCGCGGACAGCAGCACGAACACGGAGAAGAACACCGGCCTCAACATCGGCGTGATGATGTTGGCATAGACACGCCAGGTGGGGATGCCGTCGACCCGTGTCGCCTTCCAGATATTGGGATCAATGCCGCGCAGGCCCGCGAGGAAGAGCGCCATGCACAGCCCGACCTGTTGCCAAACGCCAGCGAAGGCCAGCGTGTAGATCGCTCGGTCGGGTCGGACGATCCAGTTGAAGACGAAGTCCGTCCAACCGAGATCGCGCACCGCGTCCTGGATGCCGAGCGTCGGGTTGAGCAGCCACTGCCAGATGGCGCCGGTGACGATGAACGACATCGACAGCGGGAGCATGAACACGGTGCGGAAGAGGCTCTCGCACCGGGTGCCGCGGTCGAGCAGGATGGCGAGCACGTAGCCAATCACGGTGCAGCCCACGATGAACAGGGTGCCGTGGATCGCCAGGTTCTCCATCGCCGTCCACCAGCGATCGTTGGCGAACAGGCGCCGGTATTGATCGAACCCGACGAAGTTATAGACGGGCAGCAGCCGCGACTTCGTCATGGAGATGACGATCGTCCAGCCGACGAAAACGTAGAAGCATACAACCGTGATGATCGTGGCTGGAATAAGCGCGAGCTTGGCCGCCGTGCTGGACGACAGGCGAGAGCGCTTACCACCCGGAGAGCTCTCCGCGCGCGGCAGGGTCACCGCGGACGGCGTTTGTTGTGCGTTCATCATGGGATGGTCCGTCCGCCATGAAATGCCAAGGGTAGGGGAGGGTTGTCGGCCGGGGTGGGGCTTATCCACCCCGGCGACGCAGCCTCACCTCGCGCTGGCAATCGTCTTGATGAAGAGCGCACGCCCCTGCTCGGGCGTCATCGTCCGGTTGTTCCAGAACTGGGAGATCGCATCATCAATGGCGCCGGAGATCGAGCTCGGCAGGCCGAACAAGCCGGAGCTCGCGAGCTGCGCCTTCGTGTCCTTGAGCGTCTCCATCGCCAGCTTGGCGCAGACGTCGAAGGAGGCGTCGGACACGTCGGTCCGGACAGGAATCGAGCCCTTGCTCTTGTTGAAGGCGACCTGGACCGCCGGGTCCATGATGATGTTCGCCATCAGCTTCTGGGCCTCGCGGCTCGCCTTGTCCTTCGCGTTCGAGAAAGCGAACGCGTCGACGGTCATGATGTAGCCCTTGTCCTTGGCCGGGGCGAGCGCGCAGCCCACGGTCGTTCCGGGCTCGATTCCCGCCGCCACCAGCTCACCCTTGGCCCAATCCCCCATGAACTGGAAGGCCGCCGTGCCCTTCATCATCATGTTGGCCGCGATGTTCCACTTGCGGCCCGGGCTGCCCTCGTCGACGAACTCGCGCAGCGCCGCGACGGTCTTGAAGACCTCGAGCATGGTGTCGGACCTCAATGCCGCTTCGTCGAGCTGGCTGTAGACCTTGACGTAGTGGTCTCGGCCGCCCACACCGAGCAGGACGGAGTTGAAGAGGATCCGCTCCTGCCACGGCTCACCGCCAAGCGCGATGGGGGTGATTCCAGCCGCCTTGAGCGCCTTCGCGGCCGTGATGAACTCCGGCCACGTCTTCGGCACCTCGACCTTGGCTTTCTTGAGGGCGGCGACGTTGTAGAACATCCAGTTTTCGCCGTGGATGTTGAGCGGCGCAGCAACGTACTTGCCGTCGTGCTTGGCAACCTTGGCGATCAGGGGCGGCAGCACGGCGTCCCACTTGCCAGCGGTGGCCGCGTCCTGGACGTCACCGACAAGTCCTTGCTCCGCCAGCTCGTCGAGCTGCTTGCCAATTGAGAACATGAAGACGGTGGGGGGCTTGCCTCCAATCATGCGATTGACGACCGCGGCCCGAGCATTGTCTCCACCCGCTACGGGGGTGTCCTTCCAGGTGCCACCCTTTGCCTTGAAGGCAGCGCGCACCTTATCGAGCGCCGCCGACTCACCACCCGACGTCCACCAATGCAACACCTCGGCGGTCTGGGCCTGTGCCGTGACCGAGAAACCGAGCAGTACGGCAGAAAACAGCCCGACGGAACCTTTGAGCGCTCGCATTACGACCCTCCCCGTTGGTATAAGACTCAAAAATCGTAACGTTTCGATTCCAAGATTCGTCCCACAGATAGACTCGGCAGTCAACGCCGTTCTCGCGGGGTTCTCGCCGAAATAATGAGTCGGAAGAATAAAATGACAACGTTACGATTCTTGGGGCGGTAGCGACGCGATGCGGCAAGAGAAGGCCGCAACGCGGTGCAGCAAAGGCAAACATTGACGCAATGCGGCAGGATTGAAAGACAACGCAGTGCGGCGAGCCATGTCGTGGAAGAGTTCTGGAGATGACAATGCGTTTTCCTGAAGGCTTTGTGTGGGGGGTTTCGACCTCCAGCTACCAGATTGAAGGTGGGGCCCCGGATGACGGACGGGGTCGCAGCATCTGGGACACCTATTGCGCAACGCCCGGCAAGGTCGCCAATGGCGACACGGGCGAGGTCGCGTGCGACCACTACCACCGCTATGCCGAGGACCTCGACCTGATGCGAGACCTGGGCGCGAAGGTCTACCGCTTCTCCGTCATGTGGCCGCGGGTGTTTCCTGAGGGGGGTGGGGCGATCAACACCAAGGGGCTCGACTTCTACGATCGCATTGTCGACGGCCTGCTCGAACGCGGCCTGCGCGCGTGGCCGTGCCTCTACCACTGGGATCTGCCGCAGGCGCTGCAGGACCGCGGCGGCTGGGCCAATCGCGACATCGCGAGTTGGTTCGCGGAGTACACGGCCGTCGTGGCCCGGCGTCTCGGAGACCGCGTCGAGAACTGGGTGACCTTCAACGAGCCGAGCGTCTCGGCCTGGGTCGGTTACGAAGAAGGGCGTCATGCACCAGGGCTGACGGATCCACGCGCCGCCGTTCGTGCCGCGCACCATCTCAACCTGGCCCATGGCCGGGCCGTCGCGGTGCTGCGCGACCTGACGCCTAAAGCAGGCGTGGGAACCGTGGTGCCGATCCACAAGGCTCGGCCGCTCCCTCAGTTCAAGGAGCGCGATGGCCACCTGGCAGCGCTCTTCGAGGACAAGTGGAACGGCGTCTTCCTCGATCCCATCTACCGCGGTCGTTACCCGGACTCGGTCGCGGAGCGCTTTGCCGAGCACGTGCGCGACGGCGACCTCGAGGAGATTCACCGGCCGATCGACTTCCTGGGCGTCAACCACTACTTCCCGAGCTACGTCAAGGCGTGCCCGAACGGCGCCTGGCCCTTCATGCATGCGGACCCGCCGCTCTACTTCCGCCGCACCGAGATGAACTGGGCGATCGACGGTCATGCGTTCTATGAAGTCCTCAAAATTGTCCAGGAGCGCTGCGGCAATCCGCCGGTCTATGTGACCGAGAACGGAGGCGCGTTCCTCGACCTGGTCGGGGCGGATGGCCGGGTTGACGATCAGGACCGTATCGCCTATTACCGGGAGTATCTGGCCGGACTGCAGCGTGCGATTTCGGAGGGAGCGGACGTCCGTGGCTTCATGCCCTGGTCGCTGCTCGACAACTTCGAGTGGGCGCATGGGTATGGCAAGCGTTTCGGCCTTGTGCATGTGGATTACCGCACCCAGAAACGGACACCGAAGGCTTCCTTCGACTTCATGAAGGAAGTGATCGCCGCGAACGCCTTGCCAGGCCTCTAGACCGGATTCGGACGACGTGAGCGCCAAACGCAGCAAGCGCCAGGAGAACGACGGGGTAGCGCAGATGACTGGGGCTCGAGCGAACCTCAGGACGTTGGCGACACATCTGGGTCTGTCGATCAGCACCGTTTCCCGTGCGCTGAAGGATGGTCCGGAGGTCCGGCCTGAGACGATCAAACGGGTGAAGGAGGCTGCCTCCAGGTTCGGCTACGTGCCGAACATTGGTGGCATCCACCTTCGGACGGGTCGGACGTTCAAGGTCTGCTCCATCCTCTACGCGCCCGAGGTCGGCGACTACGGAGAGCCGGGCTTCCTGGCGCAGGTGGAGACCCTGTCGAACGGCATCGAGCCTTCGGGTTACAACCTGCTCGTTCTGGCGCAGACCGGCCAGCAGACGCCGCTGGAGCCGGTCCGCAAGGTGTACGATCAACGGCTCGCCGATGCCGTCGTCTTCTCGCGCACCACGCCCATGGACGAGCGGGCCAGGTTTTGCCTGGAGAAGGACTTCCCGTTCGTGAGCTTCGGGCGGACGGAGCTGCAGACACCGCACGCCTTCGTCGACCACGACGACGAGAGTGCGGTCTTCGATGCGGTCATGACCCTGGCGCGCAGTGGGCACCGGAGGATCCTGCTGCTCAACCCGTCCGGAGGGTTCAACTACGTCGGCCTGCGCCTGCGCGGTTATCGGCGGGCGCTGGCCGAGGCTGGACTGCCCTGGGACGAGTCCCTGGTCTACCAGGGCGATCTTTCGGTGCGGGGGACTCGCGAAGCAGTCAAACTGCTGCTGCTTCGCGATTCCTCGATCACGGCGATCATCTGTGGAAACCAGATGTCGATCGTGGGCACCCTGGAGGGGCTGCTCGAGAGCGGAAGGGACACCAAGAAGGACGGCCTGAGTGTCGTCGGTTTCGGAGGCATGCCTTTCCTCACGCTCTCCGAGCAACATGTCACCTACTACTACCAGCCGCAGTCGCGTGTCGGTACGGTGCTGGCCAGCCATTTGACCTCGCTTTTGAATGGTAAGCCAGCCGAGGACCTACAGACGGTTCTGCCCTATGCGCGGATCGACGACCTGCGCCTGTTCCGCACGCAGGACGAAGTCGATCTCACACGGACGACTCCGCGGTCTTGAGAGGGGCCCCTCACGTCGTTACCAGCTCTGTACGTTGCTCTGGCTCACGCGGCAGGTCGCGGTATTCCACTGGCTCTTGCCATTGTTGACCTTCTGCGACTCGCCGTTGTGATCGGTGACGCCGATCCACTCCGTGCAGATCTTCGGCTTGTCCTTCGAGGCGTTGTAGCCGCCCTTGACGAAGAGGTTGGTGATCGTGACGGTGTCCCCGTAGTTCTGGTTCGCGCCAGCGAGGGCCGACTTGATGCTCTCGACCTTGACGTTGTCGACGATGAGGTGGCGCGGGCCGCCGTTGTTCGTGCAGTCACCGCAGGAGCGCCAGAGCTTCCCGAAGTCGCTGATGTAGGAGTTCTTGATGATCGTCTTGGAATTGCCCTTGGCGTTGTGCTGGAACACCTTGTCGGAGGCGTGCAGGGCGATCACGTGGTTGAGCGTCATCGTCGCCCCGTCCTTGGAGAGCGTCGCGGCGTCCTCGCAGATGTCCTCCCAGTAGACGTGATCGAGCGTGCAGCTGCCCAGGCAGACGATGCCGTTGCCGCCGGCCTTACCGCCCGCGATGATGAGGTTCTTGACGGTGACGCCGTCCTCGACCTCGAACACCGTCTTCTGGCCCTCACCGTCGCACGAGGCGGTGCTGTTGACGCCGATCTTCTTGTTGGCGAAATCGTAGACGTCCGAACCGCCGTTTTTGGCGTTCTTCAACCGGGTCGTGCTGTTCCGGATCTCTCCAGCAGAGCCGTTGCTGGGCGTGGGGATCGTGGTCGCAATGGTCTCCAGCGCGGCGGCCTCCTCGGCCAGGATCTCCTCCTCCGTCATTCCAGCATTCAGGCATCCGCTTCCAAAGACACCCACGGCGAGCATCAGAGTGGGCATACGCAGAGTCTTGTAGGTAAGCATGCTTCACTTCTCCTTGCCTGTTCGGCGGTTGGACGTGCCGCATCCGGCTGACTTTTTCTTACTCAATGAGGATTGAGCTGCCTTGGCCGGGCGGGGTGATTCATTTGCGGTACTGTTTATAATGGGTCAAAGCCGGAATTCAATAAGGATCCGGTATAACCACAAAGTTAGTATATTCGTACATCCATAGAATCACTGAGTGGGGTTCAGTTCTTTGAATGGGATTCTGAATCTCTGTCGATGAGGGCTTCAGTAGCGGGGGTGCTTCCTCCAATAAAGCTTTCACCCATTTACATCCAGGATGACAGTCCCCAGGGCTCTTTGTCTCCGAAGCGAGGCGCTGGCGGCATCGGCATCAATTCTTCACCAAAAGGTCTCACGGCTTCAGGCGCATCCCTTGGTTCTGGCTGTGAACCTACAATCGCAGTGCAATCAATGAGGTAGGCCGAAGTGATTCGGCACGTCGTGCCACAAAGAGAGTGTCTCCGTCGATTTTCTCTGGATTTTACAGATTATCGAGTCCAGGCTGTCGGGGCTGGATACCCTGCGGGCGGGGCTTTTCGCTGTGCGTGGTATCGAGCGCGCCTGCTCATCCAGGGAAGCAACTCACCGCCAATCCAGCGTGCTCATGGCGGCGCATTGCTGATGAAAGACATAGCAAGGAAGCGGTGAAGCGAAGCAGTGGTGGGCTTGTGTTCGCATTCAACCTGTCTGTGGGGGTCACGCTGTGGGTAAGAGATATCCCAATGGGAGCGGTGTTGCTTTTCTGCTGGCTGTCCTTGGCTGTTCCATGCTGACGGCCGTCGTGCCGGAGGCGCAGGCGGCGTCAGGTGCCGCCTACACCTGGCGCAATGTCGTTACGGGCGGGGGGGGTGGTTTCGTACCGGGAATCATCTTCAATCAAAAAGAGAAGGATCTGATCTACGCCCGAACCGATATTGGCGGCGCGTACCGGTGGAATGCCGCGACCTCCAGTTGGATTCCGCTCTCCGATACGACGGGCTGGGTGGATTGGAACAAGAACGGCGTGGATGCTCTGGCGACGGACCCGGTGGAGCCGAACCGTCTCTACATGGCGACCGGTACCTATACGAACGACTGGGATACGAACGGCCAGATCATGCGTTCGACCGATAAGGGGGACACGTGGCAGGTGACCCCGCTCCCCTTCAAGGTCGGCGGCAACATGCCCGGACGCTCCATGGGTGAGCGTCTGGTGATTGATCCGAACAAGAACAACATCCTCTTCTTCGGCGCTCGGAGTGGCAACGGCCTCTGGAAGAGCACGGACTACGGGGCGACCTGGAGCAAGGTCACCAGCTTCCCCAACCCTGGGACTTATGTTCAAGACCCGACCAACTCCTACGGGAATGACATCGTCGGGCTGGCGTGGATCACGTTCGACCCGCGTACAGGGACGGCCGGCAGCGCGACGCAGACCCTCTATGTTGGCGTGGCGGATAAGGAGAACAACGTGTTCCGCAGCACGGACGGCGGAGCCACTTGGACGGCGGTTCCTGGACAGCCCGTTGGCTATCTGCCGCACCACGGAGAGCTCTCCTCCAATGGAAACCTCTACATCTCCTATAGCGATGGTGTCGGTCCGTACGACGGTGCCAAGGGAGACGTGTGGAAGTTCAATACGGCGACGGGCGTGTGGACGAACATCAGCCCCGTTCCAAGCAGCAGCTCCGACAACTATTACGGCTACGGCGGCCTCGCCGTCGATGCGCAGAACCCGAACACCGTGATGGTCGCCACGCTGAACTCCTGGTGGCCGGATGCCATCATCTTCCGGAGCTTGGACGGCGGTGCAACCTGGTCTCGGATCTGGGACTGGGACGGCTACCCGAGCCGGAAGCTTCGGTATACGCAGGATATTTCGGGGGCTCCCTGGTTGACGATGGGCATTGAGCCCATCCCGCCCACTCCGTCCCCCAAGCTGGGTTGGATGATTGGAGATCTCGAGGTTGATCCATTCAACTCCAACCGGATGATGTACGGAACAGGCGCGACTGTGTACGGAACGAACAACCTGACCGACTGGGATGTGGGCGGTACGGTGAAGATCTCCGTCATGGCCAAGGGAATTGAAGAGACGGCCGTCATGGAGTTGATCAGTCCGCCGGCTGGCGCACCGCTCATCAGCGCGCTGGGAGATATCTCCGGCTTCCGCCATGACGACCTGACGACGCCGCCTTCCAAGACGATGTCCGTCCCAGCGTGGAGCACGACGTACGGCATCGACTATGCGGAGCTCAACCCGGGCTTCATGGTCCGTGTCGGTATGGCGGATTACGCGTCGGATACCAATGCCAGATCGGTAGGCCTCTCCCATGATGGAGGCGCGAACTGGTACAAGGCCAGCGCCGAGCCGACAGGAACGAAGGGCGGAGGGACGGTCGCGGTTGGGGCCGATGGCACCTCGATTGTGTGGAGCACGTCGGACGTCGGGGTGTACTACTCGAAGTCAGGCGGCAATGGGTGGACGGCCAGTGCCGGTATTCCGGCGGGTGCGAAGATCGCCTCCGACCGCGTGAATCCGAACAAGTTCTACGCCTACTCGGCCGGCAAGTTCTATGTCAGCACCAACGGTGGCGCCACGTTCACCCAGACGGCCGCGGCGGGTCTCCCAAGCAGCGGGGCCGCCTCGCTCAAGGCCGTGCCAGGCCGCGAAGGAGACGTCTGGTTCGCCGGCGGCAATGAGAACCCCGGCCCTTATGGGCTGTGGCACTCGACCGATTCCGGCACGAACTTCACGAAGCTGGCGAACGTGCAGGAGGCCGATGGGATTGGTTTCGGCAAAGCGGCGCCGGAACAGAGCTACATGGCGTTGTACGTCATCGCGAAGATCGACGGGGTGCGCGGCTTCTTCCGTTCGGACGACGCGGGCGCTTCCTGGGTGAGGGTCAACGACAACCAGCATCAATACGCGAGGGTCACGACGATTACCGGTGATCCGCGAGTGTACGGCCGCGTGTATGTGGGCACGAACGGCCGCGGTATTGTCTATGGCGAGCTGGTCGGCGGTGAGCCCCCTCCGCCCAATCAGTCGACCATCAGTCCGACGAGCGCTTCTTTCGACAAGAAGACGGACAAGCAGGCGGACATTGCGGTGACGATGACGCTGAATGGGAACACGCTGAGCAGCATCAAGAATGGCGCAGCGACACTTGTCGCGGGTACGGATTACACCGTCTCTGGCTCGACGGTGACCCTCTTGAAGCGCTATCTGGCAAGCCAGCCTCTCGGGACAACGAGCCTCACCTTCAACTTCAGCGCGGGTTCATCCCCCGTGCTGGCCATCACGGTGACCGACTCGACCTCCGCTGGCACAGGGAGTCTCAAGGTGCAGATGTACAATGGGTCAACCGCGGCGTCCCTCAATGGCATCAGCCCGAGATTCAAGCTCTTCAATACCGGGACGAGCCCTGTCGCGCTCTCCACCGTCAAGATTCGGTATTACTATACCGTTGACGGGGAGAAGGCTCAGAACTTCTTCTGCGATTGGTCCCAGGTCGGCAGCTCGAATGTGACCGGGACCTTCGTCAAGCTGGCGACGCCGAAGCCTGACGCCGATTATTATCTCGAGATCGGCTTTACAAGCGGAGCAGGCACGCTGGGGGCCGGGCAGAGCATTGACGTCCAGGTGAGGTTCGCCAAGTCCGATTGGAGCAATTATACCCAGACAGGCGATTACTCTTTTGCTCCAACCGGTGCGACGTATTCGGACTGGAGGAAAGCACCTGGATACATCTCCGGCAGCCTCCAGTGGGGCCTTGAGCCTTAACGGAGCGTAAGAGCCACAACCGCTCCCGGGCTGGGGCCGTGCTTCAGGCCTCGGCCTTTCCGCGCTCGTCCAGGCTGTTGCGTGGCGCGGGTGCCTCCTGGCCGACGGGCACCAGCATTGCCGCGTCCATGGCGCGCAGTTCATTGCGCTCGAAGCCGTGGAAGGCCACGGTGCGGTGCGGGCGTACCTGGGAGAGCGCGTACAGCTCGTTGTAAGCCGACAGCACGCGCGGGTTGTTCCCCAGCGCCGCGAACGCCCGGCCCACTGCGGCCGGGTACTGGCCCTTCGCCTCAGCCACCAGGCTCGCCACCTGCGCGCTCGTCTGGGCCTCCAGGAGCGCCACCCGTTGCCGGCCCTCCTCCTCCTCCGCCTTCGCTCGCTCCAGCTGGGCGGCGAGCGTGTCGAACACCTGCTGGGCCACCTCGGACAGCAGGCTCACGTTGCGGATGAGCACTCGCTCCACCTCCAGGCCCCACCGCTCCGTTTCTGCCTTGATGTCCTGGCGCACCAGCTCGCCCAGCTCGCTGCGATCGCAGAGAATTTGTTCGAAGTCGCGGTTGCCCAGGATGGACAGTGCCGCGTGGGTGGCGAGCGCCTGCAATGACTTGTCCCAATCGCTGGCGCGCGCCCGGGCGATCTCCACGCCGCGTTCGGAGGCGAGCACGCGCTGCTGGCTATTTCTCGTGACGGATGCCTTGAACCCAACGCATCTCACGAGCCAGTGGCGTTCGCTCGGTTTGCTCAGGGATTGGAGCTGCCTGGTCCCGGTGACGGCCCCCGGGCATCGCAGGACCTCCGGATGCCCCCCGACCGAGATACGCGGAAAGAAGCCATCTGCCCGCCTGTTTGGCGCATGATGCGCCCCATGTCACGGCCGCCCCCACCGCCCGTTCCATCCCAGTCCGTTGCCCTCGGGGAGCTTGCTCGCGCGCAGCGGCGCGCCGGACGCTCTGCCATGCTGGGGCTGGCGCTGCTCGGGATGGCGGCGTTCGCCAGCCCCCTGCTCGCCTACCGCGAGGACCTGCAGAACGCCCGCGAGGAGGTGCTCGGGAGCCTCTCCAGCCAGGCCCGCGTGCAGGCCGAGGCGCTGGGTGTGCACCTGGGCCTGCTGGAGGCGGAGCTGCGCCGCCTGGCCGAGAACCCGCAGCTCACTCCCGAGGATGGCTCCTCCGGCCCGGAGATGGCTGTGCTGGACAGCGCCTTCCACCACACGCAGCTCTTCTCGGAGGGGGTGGCGCTGCTCTCCCCCTCGGGACGCCGCGTGTGGAGCGACCCGCCTCAGATGTCATTGGGGGATTCTCCCCTCAACACCCGACCTTGGTTTCGCCGGGTGCTGGAGGAGGGCGTTTCGGACATCAGCCTGCTGGAGGGAAAGGACGGGCCGCTGGTGGTGGCGGTGCCCATCCTTCGCACCGGGCAGGTGGTGGGCTTGTTGGTGGGTGAGCTGCGAGCGGGAGCACGTCCGCTGCCAGGTGTCCAGCCGGGGGGCGCGGACATGACGCTGCTGGTGGATGAGAGCGGACAGCTGCTGCTGCCCGGTCCCTCGCCGCGCTTCCAGTGGACTCCGGAGCGCGCCGCACGCATGCACCTGCTGGCCGAGGCTCCCGGTCCCCTCATCCTGGATGGCAAGCGCATGCTGGGGGCGGCGGCCCCGGTTCCGGCACCGGTGGGGGTCAGCGGCATGTTGTTGGCCGTGTTGGAGGACGAGGAGCGCGACATTGAGCGTCTGCGCCACCGCTTCCTCGGGCAATTCCTCTTCCACGTCGCCCTGCTGGGCAGCACCCTGCTGATCTTCACCTTCCTGCTGCGGCGCTCCTACCACTCGTTGCTCGCCGCGGAGGAGCGGCTGCGGCACCAGGAGACGATGGCCGCGCTGGGCTCGGCCAGCCAGCTCATTGCCCACGAGGTGAAGAACGCCCTCAACGGTATCCAAGCGGCCCTCTCCTTGTTGCGGCCCGCCGCCTCCGCGGGGGAGGTGGCCCTGCCGGCCCTGCGTGCCCAGGTGCAGCGGCTGGGGCACCTGGCGCGCTCACTGCTGTCCTTCGGCGCCCCACCGCGGGCCGCCGCCGTGCGCCGCGCCTGTGAGCTGCGCCTGCTCGTGGAGGAGGCCCTGCAGCCGGTGCGCCTGCTGCCAGAGGCCGAGGATGTGCACGTGGAAGCGTCGCTGGCGGAGGGCATCACCGTGCAGGCGGATCCGGCACTGCTGGTATCCGCCATCGACAACCTGCTGCGCAACGCGGTGGAGGCGGGCGCGGTGGCGCGTGACACGGGCCTGCGTTCCTCTCCGTGGGTGCGGGTCACCCTCACGCGCGAGGCCCATGAGGCCGTGGTTCGGGTGGAGGACAACGCGGGCGGGGTGGATCCGAACCTGGAGCCCCGCTTGTGGGAGCCCTTTGCCACCGCGCGCGCCAAGGGCGTGGGTTTGGGGTTGCCTATGGCCCGTGCGGCCGTCGAGGCTCACGGGGGGAGTCTCACCTATACCCGCCTGCCCGATGGCAGTTGCTTCACCCTTCGGCTACCCCTGGAGACCACCGCATGAGTACCTCCCTGCTCCTGGTGGATGACGACCGTACCTTCTCCTCGCTCGCCGCTTCCGTGCTGACGCAGGAGGGCTTTCGGGTTCGGACGGCTCGCTCGCTCCACGAGACGCGCATGGCTCTCGCCCGCGAGTCGCCCGATCTCATCATCCTCGACCGCCGGCTGCCGGATGGCGATGGGCTCTCCTTCCTGCCCGAGCTGCGCGCCCAGGTTCCCGGCACCGTGGTGCTGATGGTGACGGCCCACGGGGATATCGCCAGCGCGGTCGAGGCCATCAAGGCCGGCGCACGCGACTACCTGTCCAAGCCGGTGGAGCTGGATGACCTGGTGTTGCGCGCGCGCCGGGCTGCCGAGGACGCGCAACTGCAGGAGCGGTTGCGCCGGGCCGAGAGTGCGCTGGAGGGCCGGCGGCGGCTGTTGGTGCCGCGCTCGCCCGCCATGCAGAAGACCTTGCGCATGCTCGAGCGCATTGCGACCTCGCCTCGCAGCCCCGTCCTTCTGCTGGGGGAGACGGGCGTGGGCAAGGAGGTCATCGCTCGCCACCTGCACCTGCTGCGCGAGGAGCAGGGGCCCTTCGTTCACGTCAACTGCGCGGCCCTGCCGGACACCATGGTGGAGAGCGAGCTGTTTGGCCACGAGCGGGGCGCCTTCACCGACGCGCGCACCGCCCGGCGTGGCCTGGTGGAGGTGGCCAACGGTGGCTTGCTCTTCCTCGATGAGGTGGGCGAGCTGCCGCTGCCGCTGCAGGCCAAGCTGCTCACCTACCTGGACAAGGGCGCCTTCCGGCGGCTGGGCGGCAGCACCGAGCTGACCAGCAGCGCGCGCGTGGTGGCCGCCACCAACCGCAACCTCAACGAAGAGGTGGCCGCCGGTCGCTTCCGCGAGGACCTCTACTTCCGTCTGAGCGTCTTCAAGGTGGAGGTGCCTTCGCTCCGAGAGCGGCGCGAGGATGTGCTGCCGCTGGCCGAGTCGCTGGTGGTCGAGCTGTGCGCGGAGTTGGGCCGACGCCCGGTGGGCTTCTCCGCCGCCGCGCGCGAGCGGCTCGAGCGCTACCCCTTCCCCGGCAACGTGCGCGAGCTGCGCAATGTCCTCGAGCGCGCCCTGGTGCTGGAGACCGGCCCCACCTTGGAGCTGGAAGCGCTCGCTTCGGGTCCCCGGGGATCTGCTTCTCCGACCGACCCCGACGCCTTCGTGGTGGCCGGCCCTCCGCTCCCCTTGGAAGAGGTGGAGCGGCGATACGTCCGGCATGTTCTCGAGCGCCTGGAGGGTCGTCGGATGGATGCCGCCCGCGCTCTTGGCATCTCCTATCCCACCTTCCTGCGCCGGCTAGGTGAGGAGTAATGAAAAAAAGGTAATTCAAGGTTCTTTAAGTCCCTCCTCGCCACTTCAAAATTCTTTAAGTCTCCAGCGGACGTCCTCGGCCCCCGACAGAGGGAAGCCTGGCTCCGGACCCCCGGCACGCTCCTTGCCAAGTGAAGGGCGGAACCGCGCTGCGCCCCCGGAAGGAGGCGCGACGCTTTCGGTATGTGGAGGCTGAGAGAGTGATGAAGTCCAATGAGCAGAAGGCCGGCTCCGCCGGCTCGCTCCAGGACGTGCTGACCAGGGATGTACCTGCCTCCCTGGTGGTCTTCCTGGTGGCCCTGCCCTTGTGCATGGGCATCTCCCTGGCCTCGGGCGCTCCCATCATGGCTGGCCTCATCGCCGGCATTGTGGGCGGTCTGGTGGTCGGGTTGTTTGGTGGTGCGCCGCTGCTGGTGAGTGGCCCGGCGGCGGGGTTGGCGGTGATGGTGTTCGGCTTCATCCAGGAGCTGGGCTTCGCCACGACCTGTGCCGCGGTGGCCGCCGCGGGGCTGGTGCAGGTGGCGCTCGGTGTCCTGAAGGTGGCGCGCACCTCGCTGGCCATCTCCCCGGCCGTCATTCACGGCATGCTCGCCGGCATCGGTATCCTCATCGTCCTGGGCCAGCTGCACATCGTGCTGGGCGGCGCTCCGCAGTCCAACGCCTGGGCGAACCTGCGCGAGCTGCCGGAGCAGATCGCTGACATGCACGGTCCCGCGACGATCCTCGGATTGCTCACCATCGGCGTGCTGGTGCTGTGGCATGTGATGCCCAACAGCCGCCTCAAGAAGGTGCCCGGGCCGCTGGTCGCGGTGGTGCTCGCCTCGGCGGCCGCCGCGGTGTGGGGCGCGGACGTGAAGCGGGTGGAGCTGAATGGTGATCTGTTCAGCAGCATCCAGCTTCCCTCCCTGCCGCAGGGCAACTGGGGCGCTTTCGTGACGGCGGTGTTGTCTCTGGCCCTGGTGGCCAGCGCCGAGTCCCTGCTGAGCGCGGTGGCCACTGACAAGCTGCACACTGGCGCGCGCGCCAATCTGGACAAGGAGCTGGTCGCGCAGGGTCTGGCCAACACCGTCTCGGGTCTGGCGGGTGGTCTGCCCATCACGGGCGTCATCGTGCGCAGCGCCGCCAACATCGCCGCGGGCGCCAAGACGCGCGCGTCCGCCGTGATGCACGGCGTGTGGATGCTGCTCTTCGTGTCGCTGCTGGGCTCGTGGCTGGGGCTGGTGCCGCTCACCGTGCTGGCCGGTCTGCTCGTCTTCGTGGGCGCGAAGCTGGTGGACGCGCACCACATCCGCGAGCTGCGCCGTCGCGGGGAGCTGCCCGTGTATCTGGTGACGGTGGCGGGCGTGGTGGGTGTCAATTTGCTGGCTGGCATTGGAATGGGCCTGGCGCTGGCCGTGTTGCGGCTGCTGTGGCAGCTGGGCAAGGTGCAGGTGCAGGTTCGCCAGGAGGGCGAGGTGCACCAGGTTCGCGTGAGCGGTGCCCTCACTTTCGTGGGCGTTCCCAAGCTGTCCACCGCGCTCTCCCAGGTGCCCGCGGGCTCCCAGGTGGAGCTGGATATTGCGGTGGAGACGATGGACCACTCCGGCTACGAGGCGCTGGAGAGCTGGTGCCAGACGCACCGCAAGACGGGCGGCAAGGTGTGGATGGAGCCGCTCGAGGATGTGTGGTCGCGTAAGGGTGCCGTTGCCTCGTCGAAGTCTGCTGTTGCTGTTTCGTCTGCTCCTGCTGCTCTCTCTTCGGAAGGTGCGTAATGAAGAAGCTCATTCAAGGTCTGCTCGATTTCCAGCGTCACGGGCTTCCTGCCTACCGCTCCACCTTCGCGCGTCTGGCTCAAGGGCAGTCGCCGGATTGTCTCTTCATCGGTTGCTCCGACAGCCGCGTGGTGCCCAACCTCGTGGTGTCCACGCACCCGGGTGACCTCTTCGTCACGCGTAACGTGGGCAACATGGTGGCGCCCTCGGACGCGGCGGGCCAGTCGCTGGGTGACCGGTCCGAGGCGGCGGCGGTGGAGTACGCCCTGCTGCACCTGCCAGTGGTGGACGTGGTGGTGTGCGGGCACTCCGGTTGCGGTGCCATGAAGGCGGTGCTGGCGGGCTACAACGACCAGCGGACCCCCAACCTCGGCAGCTGGCTGGAGCTCGGCCGGCCCGCCCTGGCTGCGCTTGAGCGCGGCGGCGGAAAGCTGGGCGAGGGGCTGCCCCCGGCGGATCGGCTCAGCCAGCTCAACGTGTTGCAGCAGCTCGAGCACCTGCGCACCTATCCTCTGGTGCGCGAGCGCCTGGAGGCCCGCACGTTGCGGCTGCACGGCTGGTGGTTCGACATCGCCCGCGCGCAGGTGCATGTCTACCGTCCGGATCTTGAGCGCTTCACCCCCATCGATGAGCTGGAGGGGGAGCGGATGCTTGCGGAGTTGAGGGACAGCGATGGGGAGTCGATGTCCACTTCGGCTGCTTAATGGCCGACGCCGCGGCGGCTCCGGTTCATGGGGGCCGCCGCGGTGCTTTTTGCTTGGGGCCAATGGAATTCCACTGGCAAGACC
Organism: Archangium minus; assembly: GCF_044360475.1. NCBI lineage: Bacteria > Pseudomonadati > Myxococcota > Myxococcia > Myxococcales > Archangiaceae > Archangium > Archangium minus. The sequence goes on along the minus strand of NZ_CP043494.1, from coordinate 8,066,338 downwards.
CGACCTCCTGAGGCGGGACAACACGCCCGGCCGGTCTCAGTAGAGGCGTGCTCGCCTCCTGCCGAGGGCTGTCACACGCACGAGCTGCGCCCCTCTGTCTCAGCAGTGTCGACGCATCGCGGTTTCGATGCGTCGGCTGGCTGGGACGGTGTGTACCGGAGGGGCCGTGGCCATGAAGGTTCCAGAGCGGATTGAGCAGGCCGCACGTCGACGCGTTGAGCAGGCGACCTCGCAGCGAGAGCGCGTGCTGGCCGCTGTCCAGGCGGGCCATCCGCTGGACGCGGAGACCGACGAGGTCCGCAAGCTCAGACGCATCCAGGCCGTCACGGGCATGGACCCGGACGCCTCCAAGAGCATCCTCGAGGGCAAGAGCCCTCGGATGTTCGGGCTCACGGGAGAGGCCCGCGCGGGAGCCGAACGCATTCAAGGAAAGACCACGGACTTCGTGGGCGTCTCGTGGATTGATCTGGCGCGCGGGGGCGCGAACGCCGTGGGCCGCATCGTCCAGAGCAACCTGAAACCCCTGGGCTCGGGCGTCCTCATCACCGACCGGCTCTTCCTCACCAACAACCATGTCATCGAGAACCCTCAGGCCGCTCGAGCGCTGCTTGTGGAGCTCGATTATGAGTTGGATGTCGACGGCAACGCCCGTCCCTCGACGCGCTTCGCCTTCGACCCGGACACCTTCTTCCTGACGAGCCCCCAGGACGATCTCGACTTCACCATCGTGGCCCTGGGCAATCGGGTGCTCGGGGCGCGCGACGCCTCCGAGTTCGGCTACTGCCCGCTGTTCGCCACGGATGACAGGCACCTGCTCGGGGAGTTCGTCAACATCGTGCAGCACCCCGATGGTGACTACAAACAGGTCGTCATCCGCGAGAACCGCCTCGTCACGCGGTTCGACACGGTCCTTCACTACATGGCCGATACGTTGCCGGGCTCGTCGGGCTCGCCGGTCTTCAACGATCAGTGGGAGTTGGTGGCGCTCCACCACTGGGGCGAGCCCTTCCGAGAAGCCTCTCTTCCCTCGGGCGAGAGGATCAGCAAGGACCTGAACGAGGGCATCCGCATCAGCGCCATCGTTCGCACATTGGAGATCATGATGAAGGACAGGAGCCCTGAAGAACGCGCTCTCCTCGAGCCCGCTCTGCGCAGCCCGACCCGGCGTGCAGTCCTCGAGCCAGTGAAAACACCGGCCCTGGTCTCAGATGGAGGCGCTAAAGCCATCTCCACCGAGCCGCCAGCCGTGGTCCGACAGGCTGGCCAGGGCCTGCCGGCTCCGGTCCTTCATCCGGACGGTGCTGTCACCTGGTCGATTCCGCTGGAGCTCACTGTGCGGCTGGGAGGAGGGGCCCTGGTGGAGCGCGCCTCGCGGCCTTCCGAGTCGGAAGAGCGCCCCGCGGGGCGGGACGTGGGCACGTCGGCAGGCGAGGCCATCCGGATCGACCCGAACTACGCGAACCGCAACGGCTACGACCCGGACTTCCTGCGAGGCTTCCACATCGAACTGCCGCGCCTGGGCCCTGGGCTGCGCGAGCAGGCGGCTCGCAAGCTGCGGATTGCCGACGGCGAGGACCCGTTCGAGCTCAAGTACCAGCACTTCTCCATTGTGATGAACGCGGCCCGGCGCATGGCGTTCTTCACGGCGTGCAACATCGATGGTCCCACCTGGATCTCCATCAATCGCGACACCGGGCTGCCGAGGGAGTCCGCGGAGGCGAAAGAGGTCTGGTTCGAGGACGAGCGCATCTCGCCGGATGCGCAGTGCCACCAGGATCTGTACGACCGCCAACGGCCGCGCGCCTTCGACCGGGGGCACCTCGTGCGGAGGCAGGACCCTTCGTGGGGGACGACCGCCCGCGCCCAGCGAGCCAATGCCGACACCTTCCACTTCACCAACTGCACGCCGCAGCAGTTTCACTTCAACCAACAAGCGCGCTACTGGCAGGGCATCGAGCGGTGGATCCTGGAGGACAATGTTGTCGCGGACCGGGAGCGGGTGAGCGTCTTCACCGGGCCCATATTCGGAGAGGATGATCCCGAGTACCGGTACGTGCGGGTGCCGCTGGCGTTTTGGAAGATCGTGGTCTTTGTCCAGGACGGGAAGCTGCGGGCCACCGCCGTCCGGGCCAGTCAGGAGGAGTTGCTCCCGCGTCAGCTCCCCGAGAAGTGGGGGGGCTCGGCGGAGGACCTGAGCGACACCTCGAACATTCGCGAGTACCTGAGCACCGTGGCGGAGATCGAACGCCTGACGGGTCTGGACTTCGGCCCTCTGCGCCATCACGACATGAACGGAGCGGACGGCGGCGAGTCCCGCGCCAGGGAGCGGATCATCCAGGGCTACGAGGACTTCGCCGCGGTGATCTAGGGTAGGGCGCATGAGCATTCCCATGCGCGTGAAGATGGCGCCCTCGGGCCCCGAGGTCTCTCGGATGGCCTACGGCTTGTGGCGGTTGATGGCTGTGCCCGGTGGCGCTGGTGTCCAGCAGGTGTTGGAGAGGATCCAGACCTGCCTCGATCATGGCATCACCACCTTTGACCATGCCGACATCTACGGCGGTTACCAGTGCGAGGCCGCGTTTGGCGCCGCGCTGCGGGCCCACCCTGGATTGCGGCAGAAGATGGAGCTGGTGACCAAGTGCGGCATCATGCTGGTGAACCCGGCGCGACCGCACAACCGGCTCAAGCACTACGACTACTCACGGCAGCACATTGTCGAGTCCGTGGAGAACTCGCTGCGCAACCTGGCCACGGACCATATCGACGTCCTGCTCCTGCACCGGCCGAGCCCGATGTTGGACCCGGATGAAGTCGCCGAGGCGCTGCAACAGTTGGTGGGGCAGGGGAAGGTGCGCCACCTGGGCGTGTCCAACTTCACTCCGTCCCAGTTCGACATGTTGGCCTCTCGGTTGACGGTGCCCCTGGTGACGAATCAGGTGGAGCTCCACCCGCTGCGGCTGGAGGCCTTTCAGGATGGGACGCTCGATCAATGCATGCGGGCGAGGATCTCCCCCATGGCCTGGTCGCCGCTGGCCGGGGGGCGGCTGGCGACAGGGCAGGGCGAGGCCGAGACGCGGGTGCGTGCGGTGCTGGCAGAGCTGGCGCGTCAGTACGGAGCAGATCAGGAGCAGCTCCTCCTCGCCTGGCTGTTGCGGCACCCGTCACAGATCATCCCGGTCGTGGGCACCAACCGGCTCGAGCGCATCACCTCGGCCGCGGGTGCGCTCTCACTGGAGATGGAGCTGCAGGACTGGTTCGCTGTTTGGAGCGCGGCCTTGGGCTCGGAGGTTCCGTGACGAGCACGGTGGCGCGGAATCCGATGGGGAGCACATGACGATGGAAAGAGATTACCTGCTGCGCGACCGGCGAGCCCACACCGGTCTCCGAGCTGCGTGACGAGTGACGGAGGCGTGAGTTTCGGTGCAGACTCGTGCGTCCGAGGAGACTTCCATGGATGCACTGACCGCCGTGAAGAAGGGGCTCTGGACGCTGCCGTTGGAGCAGCGCCAGGAGATCTACCGTGACCTGCGTCAGGTGCTCGGCCTCTCCGAGCAGGAGCCGCTCCTGCCCCTGCCCGAGCCCGCCCTCCGCGCCTGGTGCCAGCGCTTCGCCGCGCTCCTGGCCCCAAAGCTGGCCCAGCACCCGACCACGCGGAACATGGCCGACACCACGCGCATCGAATCGATGCTCCTGGTCTACGGCCAGCGGCCCGACGACGCCTTCTTCGAGTCCCACGTAGTCGCGGGCACCCGCCTTCTGAACGGCGGGTTGCCTGGGCTCTACCTGCATGTCCTGCTCAATGGCGTCGCCGTCCCCATCGCCCGGCAGGCGGCGCGCGAGGTGCTCACTCCCGAGCAGGCTGCGCTCATCGAGGAGCGCTACTCGGGTTTGATGCTGCTCCGCCACGCGCTGCTGCAGGAGGTGGGGTTGGGCACAGGAGGGGTCGTCTCCTGACCCTCCCTCAGGTCAGGTCCTTCATGTGGACTTCCAGGTGGGTGTTGTTGGTCCCGAGCGTGCTCGCGTCATCGGTGGGGATGACGTAGCCCTCGTCGGCGCCGACATGCTTCCGGTAGAAGTCCACCACGCCCTGATCCTGAACGTTGGACGTGGTGGTCTTCTTGATGCCGTAGACCGAGCCATCCGCCGTCTTGGCCTTGACCGAGTCGGGGGCGGACTCCAGCAGGCTCTTCTCCGTGCCTGACTTCTTGCCGCCGCCCTCGGGCGCGATGGTCATGGAGGCATTGGCGCCTTCGATGTAGCTCACGTCGTAGTACGTCTGGTTGAAGCCTCCGTTGAACTTGACCTCGCCGAGCGTGGCCGCCGCCCCATCACCAGACGTGCTGCGGAAATTGCCGGACCAGCCCTCGGGGAACTCCACGGTCTTCTTCTCACCGGGCTTCAGTGTCACGGAGTTGATCTCCTTGTCACCGGCGTTGGGCGTGAACTTGATGGTCATCGGCGAGGTGCCATCGTTGGTGAAGGTCATCGTGTTGCCGTTCTTCGATGACCCGCCCGCCGGAGTGACTCCCTCCGCCTTCGCGGCCGGAGCATTCTGGGCGACAGGTGCCTGGGGCGCCGCTGCTACCGGTGTCTGAACGCCCGGGGCCGCGCCGCCAATGTCTGGCACCCCGCCGCCAATGTCTGGCACTCCGCCCTCCAGGCCTCCCATCAGCGAGTCCAAGCCAGACAGGCCCTGCCCCCCCACGCCGCCCTCGCCGCCCAGCAGGCTCGTGGCCATGCTCAGCACTTGCTCCATCTGCGCGAGCACCTGCGCAATCCCCTCGAGGCCCCCCGCCTTCTTCAGGTCCATGGGCGCGTTAAAGCCGTCGGTCGCGAGCGCCTGCTGCATGGGGGTGCACCTCTGCGTGTCCTGGAGGTCCGGCAGGCGGCTTTTGGCCGGGGTGGAAACCGGCTCGGTGCAGGAGGTGCGCAGGCAGGAAACGGACGGGCTGGAAACAGGCGAAAGAGCCATGACGGGAGTTCCTCAAAAGGGGTGGGGGAGTCAGGGACCACGTGTCTGGTGCACGCACAGCCACGGAGCAGGAGGTGTGCCAGGGTCGCACTCCTCAATCCCCCTCTCGAAAGGGGGTAGAACCTGGTGACCGCAGTCACCTTTTGGGGCCTCGAACCTGGTGACTGCGGTCACCCCCTGGTGACTGCTGTCACCACCTCCGGGGCCCCCGGGACGCTCAGACGAAGAGATGCTCGACGGCCTGGAGCCGCAGGAGCTGGCGCGCCAGTTCCTGCACCTGCTCCACCTCGGCCTGCCCCAGGATCTTGCGGCACGCCTTCTTCAGGTCCGAGGAGGCGAGCAGGAGGATCTGGCACAGCTGCCGGTTGGTGAGCCGGGGATTGAGGCGGCGCAGGTGGGCGACGAGCGTGCCGAGCTGGGGCACGGTCAGGCCGGCGACCATGACCTGTTCGGCCGAGCCCTCGTCGGCGCTGAGCCCCACCGCCAGGAGCCGCGAATCCACCAGCAGCGACTGGGTGAAGTCCTTCTCGAGGGAAATCCCGAGCCGGGGGAGCTCGGCCAGCAGGGGGCCCGTGTCATGGCCCGGCACGATGGGCAGCACGTTCACCGCCTCGTACTGCTGGAGTACCGCCTCGTACTGCTGCCGGATCTCCTTGGCCGGGCGGCTGGCCTGGAAGTCTACGAAGGCCTGGTGCACCTCGGCCATCACCTCCCGCATCAGCGAGGCCTCATCCAGGTCCGGAGCCAGGCCCAACATCTGCGCCATGCTGGCCCGGCCCTCGGGCGTCGCTCCCGGCTCCTTCCACAGCTCGTAGGTGATGGAGCTCTCGCTGAGCACCAGGCTCAGGTTGACGACACCTAAACGGCCAGGATTCTTGAGGAATTGGCTCAGCCGGGCGTGGACGTCCCTCATTCCGTGGAGGAGTCGATCCATCACCGCGGCGCGCAGCTTCGCGCGGCTCTCCAGCGCATGGCGCTCGGCGCCGGCGTTCTCGCGGCCTTCCACCCTCCGCTCCCGAGAGAGCTCGGGTGCCGCCTGCGGAGCCATGCGCTGCGGGGGAGCCTGGCCCTGCTGAGGGGTGGAACGGGGTACCTCGGCCTGGATGAGCTCGAGCCGTTTCCGGGCCTGGGGCTCGTTCGAGTCCGGCATGTCGTCGAAGCCACCCGCCCCCCGCGCCCCGACCGAACCTGCTGACTCCAGGCCCGCCTGTTGCTGCGCGCCCTTGGCACCGCCGCTCTTGCCCGCGCCGCCGGACTTCCCCGTGGAGGAGCTCCCCGTCGAGGATGACTTGCCGCCGGATTCGGACTTCGAGGACTCCCGCCGTGGCTGCTCCTGGGGTCCGCGAACCGTTGATGCGCCCGGCCGTGGAATCATCGCCTGTGCTTGTGGCAACCGGACGCTCATGATGGATTTCCTCTGCGTGGTGAGTACGGCATTCGGCTACTGCATGGGGTGTGCCAGCCGGTGGGGGATGGGACGCCTACTTGTCCGCCTGACGGGGCTCGGTCTTCCCCACCTCGGGCCGCTTGGCCTCCGGCTTCTTCTCCTTCAGCGTGCCCAGGCTCGTGCTCCACCACTCCGGGCAGAAGATCAGGAAGAGGCCGCCAAACGCCAGCATGCCCAGCACCGACACCACGATGACTTCTTCCATTTGCTCCTCCGTACCGCGGTCCTCGATATCAAATCCAAAGATGGGGCGTCCAAAGATGGAGTGGACAGCCTGCTCGGGACGAACAGGCTGTCTGAAGCCCCTTCAGGTAGCGGAGGCTGCTTCCCGATGACGCGGGTGGAAGGCGTCACCCACCACCCGGGGGTCCTCCGGTCCGGCAGGGGCTGCCGGAACCGCCATCGGAACGCCGAGTGGCGCAGTGTCAAGGGTCAACGCAGGTGAAGCTGTCGGCCGAGTTGACGTCTCCCGAGCCCTTGTACTTGGGGTACCGAGGGTACTTGCACAGGGGCCTGGAGAGGACGCTCTGGCCTGTCTGGGGATCGAGCTTCGTTGCCACCAGCCCCGCCTGGGAAGGCGCAACGCCCTTTTCCACCCAGTTCTCCAGGGCGGTGAGCAGATCCACCGTGTCGGCTCCGGCGCCACCCGCGCAGTGGTTGACGCCCGGGGCGGGGAAGTACTCGACGAACGTGTCCGCCGCGGCTTGCCCGCCCGCAGCCTGGACCACGCCCTCGTAATACGCCGCCGTCCCCTTCAGGCTGATGGCCGCATCGGTGCCGCCGTGCCAGAGAATCAACTTCCCGCCGCGCGTCCGGAACGCTCCCAGGTCCGTGTTGTTGGCCGACACCAGCGCCGACATTTCGTTGATCCGTGGCTGCCAGTTGTTGGGATCGAAGGTCAGCGGGTCGTAGTTCGGGTCCCGGGTAATGAAGTACTTGATCAGACCGCTCCCGAAGAGGCCGCCAGCGGAGGCCGTGGCGTTCCCATTGCCCGTGATCCATGCATCCCAACCTAGAGGATCAGCCTCTCCTCCGGCGGGCCATCCTGGATAGAGGGTCGTGCCATTGAGGAGCGTGGGGGAGTAGATCGTCTTCGCGGAGGCCACCTGCTCGGCCGTCAGACAGTCATTCTGCTCGGCCCCGGCGCATTGGAGGACCGCGGGATCAAACTGGCAGGCCGTGGGATGAGAGAGGATGCCGTCCGCGACGCCATCCGTCGCATCACATGCATCGAGGACTGCCTTGCCCAGGACCTGGAGCTTTTCCGAGGGGAGACTGGCTCCGGGCTTCATGAGCTGCCGGGTGTTCCGGTTGAAGGCAATCAGCAATTCCACGAAGTTGTAGGCGGGAGCCCGGGCAATGATTCCATCGAAGTCCTCCGGCCATCGCTGCGCTTCGATCAGCGCCTCACGGCCACCATTGGAGCACCCCTCGAAGTAGGTTTTCGCGGAGCCCTTGCCGTAGCGCTCCTGGATGATTGCCTTCGCGATGGGCAGCACGCGGTGGGTGGAAAGGTACGCGAAATCGTCGAGCTTCTGAGGATCCAGGGCGAATGAGGCGTCCAGGACATCGCCTGTGTGTCCGCCATTCGAGGCGATGGCGGCATAGCCTTTCTGCGTATAGACGTCCGTGCTGGGAATGGAGCCGTCGAAGCCGCCGCCTCCGGCGAAGACCGTCTTTTCGTTCCACACAGTGGGCAGACGCACTTCGAAGTCGAGGGAAGGCGGAAGCGTGCCCGTGACCTTGCAGTATTCGGGGAGCTGGCCGGATGCGGCGACGAGCTCGGCGCCGGTGATTCGGGCCTCCTCCAGGGTTTTTCCACGGAAGCCCTCGCATCGGGTCTGGGGCGTCGGTTGGGGCGTTGGTTCGGGATTGTCTTCGCAGCCCCCGAGCGTGAGCAGCAATGCAGCCGCTGAAAGACTCCGGGGAAGCTTGTAGCGCACAGGGGAAGCGGATGCCTTGAACGTCATGACCTGGTCTCCTTCGCACGAGCTGTCAGCCATTCGCGCAGCACTCCGACCACCAATGCATGGTCCTCCTCCTGCACGAGTCCTGACACCGTAATGCTACCAACACAGCCGGTCCCCCGTAGCAGCAGCGGGAAGCTCCCGCCATGATCTGCATACTCGGCTGGGTCGATATGTGGCTTGTCGGACAAGCTTGTTCCCTTGGAGGCGTAGTAGCGGCCCATGTAGTACGAGCTGTGCCAGAAACGGCTCACGGTGTTCTTCTTGCGCCGTACCCAGTCCAGGTTGTCGGGGCGACTCCCGGGGAGGGCGCACTGCAGGACGGTGAGCCCCGCGAGCGTCACGTCAATCACCACGGGCAACCGGTCGCGCCGCACCCGCTCGAGCAACTTCAAACCCAGCGCGAGCGCCTCCTCGTGGCTCAGCTGATCGAACTGCAATTCGGATTCTTCCGCCAGCAACTGCTCGAGAGCTCCGGACACGATTCCTCCTGAGGCGTCCAGGATACGGGTAAAGGCGCCGCGGCATGGACCGTTATTTTCGCGGGGGGCGTGCCCGGCTTGGGTCACGGCACTTCCAGCAGCTCCGAGACATCCTTGCGCGAGTAACGCAACTCGGAAATGTTCTTGCTCGAGTCACGCATCAGTGACCTTCATGCGTCGGATGAACACGCTCATCACCTCTCTCGTGGCGTTCTCGTTCGGGTTCATTGGCTCCATGCCGCTGGCGGGCCCGATCGCGGTGATGGTGTTCTCCACGAGCGTGCGGAGGCACTACGGCGCGGCACTCCGTATTGGCTTCGGGGCTGCGTTGGCGGTGTCGCTCTACGCCGCCGTGGCCTTCTGGGGGTTCTCGACCTTCCTCGCGAAGTATCCCGTCATCCTGCCCGTGTCGCATGGGTTGAGCGCCGGGGTGTTGACGGTGCTCGGGGTGCACTTCGCCCGGTGGAAGCTCAAGGACGAGGCGAAGCCCGAGCAGGAGCCGAACCGCAAGGGGCTGTTGCTCGGCTTCACCATCGCCGCGCTGAATCCCACCCTCCTGGCGACCTGGAGCACGGCGGTGGCGTTCCTCTACTCGCTGCAGCTCGTGTCCTTCTCCGGGCTGCTCGCGCTTCCCTTTGGTGCCGCCGCGGGCGTGGGGGTGGCCAGCTGGCAGGTGGTGTTCGTTGGGCTGATCCGGCGCTACGAGAGCCACTTTCCACGTCACGTATTGACCTGGGGCGTGCGAGTCATGGGTCTGCTGCTCATCGCCGGAGGAGTCCTCGCCGGGATCAAATTCGTCCAGGAGGTGTAGGCCGGACGGAAATTCCTGTCAGGCCTTAAAGAGGGAAAATCGAGGTATAGCGGTTGATCGGGGATGGGTCTGGGAATATCAACTCCTGCTTTCATCTCGAAGGAGGTTCCCGTGTCGCTTCGGAGCATTCCCGGTCTCCTGTCCCTGCTGTTCCTCGCATGCGCGGAGGAGCCTGCTGTTCCCGAGCCAGAAGCGCTCGGTGCCCAGCGCCAGGAGATTGAACTGCGGGAGACGTGGGCCGCGAAGGCCGCCGTCATCCAGCAGCGCGACCTCCAGCGGGATGTTCCGCTCGATCGCTGGCAGCGGCTGGGGACTCACAACTCCCACGTCAGCACGGTCTACACGAAGTGTGGCGCGGGCCTGTGTTACTACCTCCGCTCCAACCAGCATCGGAGCCTCGCCGCGCAGCTGGACATGGGCATCCGGACCCTGATGCTGGATGTCTATGATGATGCCAATAGCAACTCCACCGGCGACTGCCAGTTTGGCTGGAACGTCTGCTTCAGCCACGAGGGCGAGCCCTTCGGTCAGTGGAGCGTCGCCCTCGAGGATGAGATCGCCGGGTGGATCAACGCGCCGGAGCATCAGGAGGACGTGCTCCTCATCCTGCTCGAGGACTATTTCAACGAGGGAGAGGCCTACAAGCGACAGTTCTTCAACGAGCTCCGCTACCGCTTCGACAAGGACTATCGGCCGGGGGTGAGCTCCTCGCTCACCTCGGGAGATCTCATCTTCCGGCCGAGTGACAAGCAGCTCCTCTTCCCGAACCGGTGGCCTACGCCGCGCGAGCTCGTCCAGTTGGGTCGGCGCATCGTCATCGCGGTCAAGGACCGGTCGGCCTACAACATCGACCTCGGTGCCGACGGCAACCTCCGAGATTGGTTCTTCGGCTCGGGCAGCCTGGACACCCTGTCCGTGCAGTACCCCGCGTGGGCCGCCAACTTCGCGCCCCAGTTCGACGCCGCGCGCTGTGGCTCGAAGGATATCCGGGACGCGTCGCAGCTCCCACAGCCGCTGCCCCATCGGTTCACCCAATTCGAGGAGCGGCAGATCTGCGACCACTTCGAGAATTGTTACGGGGGCTCGGGCCTGAGTGATCGCATCGACGTCGCGGCCGTCATGGCGTGTGGCTTCAGCGTCGCCATGGATCAGGCCGAGGCTGACCCCAGCTATTCCCCGGGAGGTGAGTCCTACTTCGCCCGCAGCCTGAAGGGCGCCATCTGGAGCTTCGATGAGGGCGAGCCCAACAACGCGGGCGACGAGGACTGCGCCGCGATGTGGAGCAACGGGCGCTGGAACGATGACCTCTGCTCGAAGTCAAAGCGCTATGCCTGCGTGAAGGCGGGCGCCACGTGCGATCCCTCCTCCTGCCCGGGCGACTTCTGGGTGCTGTCAGCCAACACAGGGCCGTGGTCCGGCGGTGCCGCGTCCTGCCCGGCGGGCTACAGGTTCGGTGTTCCGCTCAATGGCTTCCACAACCGCAAGCTGCGGGAACTCGTTGGCGGACGGGAGGATGTGTGGCTCCACTTCACGGATGGCCGCGTGGAGGGGCGCTGGGAGAGCCCATGAAGCGAAGCCGGCGTGCAAGCGCCCAAGCTGCGTGCACGCCGGCCTCAGGGGCCACTACGGGAGGACCTCCACGGCGTTGCCGGAGAGCTTCACCTTCACGTCCACCGAGTTCGGCAGGACGTCCTGCTCGTCGATGAGGTTGTTCTTGTCCACGCCGACGCGCAGTGTGTAGGTGCCGTCCGGCACGTCCGTGATGTCCAGCCACTGGCACGGGTAGTCCGCCGCATACACGTCCGCCCAGCCCGGCGAGATGCCCTGCGAGTTGTCCTCATTGAGATGCGGGGGCCCCGAGTCCCCGCAGTAGGGCGCGTAGTCCAACAGGAAGAAACCCTGCTTGCGGCCCACCGCCATCACCGTGCTCCTGGCATCGAGCAGCTCATAGCTGGCGAACCCGATGAGGTGATCATGCAGGTGGCACGCATCGAACTCGTAGAGGTCCGGCCGATCCTCGGGAGACGGAATGTTCACCGCGGCCGAGCCCATGTTCTGGATGGAGACGCCGAAGCGCAGCAGGCGCCGGTCCCCCGGCGCGCCCACGCATCGCTCCGTCACCTCGCAGGCTGTCTCCGAGAAGTGACGCCGGTCGACGTACATCGTGCGCGAGATGACGTCCGAGTCCACCGTCACGTCCGGCTTGCCGCCCTCACGCGCCAGCCCACATGACGAGGCCTCCTTCAGGATGGGCGTGGGCGCCCCGGAGGGGATCTTCCCTCCACCGAACGCCACCACCCGTCCTGGACGCTGCGCCGTTCCCGGGGTCAGCTGATCATACGGCGGGGCCAGACCGGCGATGATGTCGGCGTAGCCGTCCCCGTTGAGATCCCCAGCGCCCACGGGCGCGTAGCGCACGTACCCGTCGAAGCCCGGCTCCACCTTGTTGCTCTTCGGCCAGGCCCAGTCCGGGCGAAGCTCGGCGGAGATCCCCTGCTTGGGGAAGAACGCGTACAGGCGTCCCTGTGCCCCCATCAGGAACTCCGTCTGCTGTCCGTCCTTGTTCAGATCTCCCACGAAGAACGCCGGGGCACCGAAGCCGGTGAATGCCGGATCTCCCATGAGGCTCCAGATCGGCTCCTGGGAAATGCCGCCGTCTGCTTCGGAGAGATAGACCCGCGTCCGGCCCCACTCTCCGAGGAGCATTTCCGGATGCCCATCCCCATTCTGATCCGGGAAGAACCCCAGCACTTCTGGGTCGACCTGCCAGGCGGGCGAAACGGACAGGCCTCCCTCGCAGACTCCGGGCTCCTCCTGCTTGCACCCGAGGTAGATGCGTGAGTCGAGTCCGGCCACGACCAACAGGTCCTCCGCTCCGTCTCCGTTGCGGTCTCCCACTGGGGATACCCGCAGCGTGTAATCCTCGAAGCGCCGTACCCGGGTGAAGGGCTCCGCTCCCTCCGGGGTGGCGCGATAGATCTCCAGACTCAGCTCCGCCCCCTGGATGACGACGAGCTCATCGCGCCCGTTTCCATCCAGGTCGCTGAACAAGGCCGCGTAGTGGGCGCCCTGGAAGGGCACGCGGAACAGAGGCGCCTGGAGTACCGCCCCGAGGTCCTCTCGGCCCGTGAAGACGAGCGTTCCCGCGGACTGGGCCCGGACGAGGATGTCGGCGAAGCGGTCCCCATTCACGTCGCCAATGGACACCTCGCTCTTGCGTCCGCTCGCGGAGGGGTTGGGGTTCTGCCAGTCCAGCTCGGCGATGACGGGCTGGGTGGAGAAGGACGAACCATCGCCGGCGTAGAGGGCCAGGTGACCCTTGCCCCTCATTCCCGTGCACGGAGGCGCCGCGACCACCAGATCCTGCTTCCCATCTCCGTTCACATCTCCGAGCGCGATGGAGCTGCCAAAGCACGACTGCCGGAGTGACTCGGGTGCTTCCAATGTCCAGAGCGGGGTGTCGGACAGGAAGGGTCCCTGCTCCTCGGGAGGAGGCGCCTCCGGGGGAGGCGCTTCAGGGGGCGGAGCCTCGGGAGGTAGCGCCTCAGGGGGTGGAGTGGGCGTGTGGCAGCCCGCCACCTGCAGTGAAAACACGGCGGAGACGAACAACCGACTCAACTTCATGAGGAGAAGCCTTTCGTTCATTTTCGCGCACACGAATGGATGCGCGCCCATCGTAAACGGAGGTGGGCGCGCCCCGTATCGGAGGGTGGGCGCTACTTTCTCATCGTCAGCCCTCGGCTTCCGAGGAATCGAGATAGGGGACTGCCCCCCTCATTGCGGGGAGCTTCGCGCCGAGTCGGCGTACGATGGCCGAATGCTCTGGGTGCCCAGGAGGGGTTCCTGGCGGTGAGGAGGATCATGCACGCGTATCCGTGGACCCGACGGGCTCCGAGAACATTGCTTCATGCGGTCATGCTCATGAGCGTGGGCTGCGGTCTTGGAGGTGATGCCAAGGACACCACTGCTCCGGAGAACGTCCGGGTAACGGGCGGTGTGGCGGTTGGAGAGACCGTCTCCGGCCGGCGCACGCTGCAGGCCACTGCCGGAGACGACTCTGGAACGGTGGCCAGGATGGAGTTCCATGTCTCCGGCTCGCTCGTTTGCTCAGATGGCGCGGCGAAGAGCTCCGGTGCGACGTTCTCCTGCTCCTGGGATTCCTCCACGGCCTCCGAGGGAGAGCACCAGCTCATCGCCAAGGCCTACGATGCCGCGGGCAACACGACCTCTTCGGAGCCGATCTCCTTCACCGTCGCGCCACCCAATCGCATCCCCATCCTCAAGGAGGTGACTGCCACGGTGTCTTCGCTCGACGAGGGCGCGAGCACCACCCTCACGGTGAGCGCCTCCGACCCGGATGGAGATCCGCTCACCTACGTCTGGACCCAGACCCCGTTTTCACCGGCGGGTACTTTTGGTGTCGAGACTGGGGCGACGCGCTCGTGGACGGCGCCTTTCCTCTCGCGCAACGCGACCTTCACCTTGAAGGTGACCGTCTCCGATGGAAAGGGCGGCTCGGCCCAGGGCACGGTGACGGTGTCGGTGGCGAACGTCCCGGAGCTCAACCAGGCGCCCATCGTGGATGACACCCTCGTTCTCCCCACCACGCCGGTGCTCGCGGGCGACACCGTCAGCCTCTCCATCGGGGCCAGCGATCCGGACGGAGATCCGCTCACCTACTCCTGGACCACGATTCCGGCGGGGCAGGGGATCTTCCTGGACTCGCCAGCCGCTGATGCGCAGTGGCGCTCTTCCGATATCGCCGTGGCCACGACCTACTCGTTCCAGGTCACGGTGTCCGATGGGACGACTTCCGTGACGCGTTCGGGGGTTGTGCAGGTGGACGTCCCGTCGTATGCCCGTGACATCCAGCCCATCTGGAACACGACGTGTCGGGACTGCCACAATGATGCGGGTGGAACGCCCGAGGGCTTCTCCCTGCAAGAGGGCAGCTCCTACGCCTCTCTCGTCAACACGAGTGGAGTCGGCTCCTGTAGCCCTCTCCTGCGTGTGCGACCGGGCCAGCCCGACAACTCCCTGCTGGTGCTGCGGCTCAGCGGCCAGGATTGTGGCCGCAGGATGCCGCAGTTCAATCCGGACTACTTCGACACGCATCCGGGTGAGCTCACCCGCATCCGCTCCTGGATCCTCGCCGGCGCTCTCAACAACTGAGTCCGACACTTCAAGGATGTCCAGTGGGGCGATGTAGCCCACCTCGACAGACGGGTGCTCGACGAGGTGGTGCGCTAGCGCGTGACCTGCGCCGCTGTTTCCTTCGCTCCGTGTTTCTCCAAATTACGGGCGTGGTGTCTCTGTCGCAGAGGGGCTTCGGAGGTGATATGTAACCTTCCGAACGTTGTTCAACTGCTCTCCAGGAGTTCATCAATGAATCTCAAGCACACCTTGCTGGCGGCGATGCTGCTCGCGGCTCCCGCGCTCGCCGGTGTGGAGCGTAGCGGTGAGGCGACCGCGGCGTTCTCCGGGAAGGGTCCCGCCGGGTTCAAGCTCGAGGGGAAGACCAACGAGATCGTCGTGAAGGACCAGGGCGATAAGGTGGTCTTCTCCGTGCCACTCTCGACGCTCAAGACGGGCATCGATCTGCGTGATCGTCATATGCAGGAAAAGTATCTCGAGGTGTCCAAGTACCCGGAGGCGGTGCTGGAGGTGCTCTGGACCGCCATCAAGCTGCCGGAGAACGGGCAGACGGTGACTCAGACGACGAACGGCAAGATGACGATTCACGGCAAGACCAAGGAGGTGCCCGTCACCTACACGGTCAAGCGCAACGGGGAGGTCTACGAGGCGAGTGGAAAGGTGCCCCTCAACCTCAAGGACTACGACATCAACATCCCCAACTACATGGGCGTGACGGTCAAGCCGGACATCGAGACGACCGTCTCCTTCTCCTTCAAGAAAACCTAAGCAATCCAGGCTGCTCGAATGCGCTCGGCTCTTCTCCTCTTCGTCCTGCTCGGGCTCTTCGCACCACTCGGTGCGCAGGCCTACCCGTGGATGATCCGCCACGGTTACTCCAGTTGCGCCTCGTGCCACACCGATCCCTCCGGAGGCGGTCTACTCACCGCCTACGGACGTGCCCAGTCCGAGCTGCTTCTCGCGGCCTCGTACGGCAAGACGAAGGAGGAGGTCAGTCCCAGCACCGGCTTCCTCTTCGGTGCGGTGACGCTGCCCGAGTGGCTGAACCTGGGACTCTCTTTCCGTGGCGGAGCGCTCGTCAACCGGGCCTCCGAAACGACCAACGTGCGGCCCGTGCAGATGACGAGCGACGTGCGCGCCCAGGCGACCCTTGGCCAGTTCCGCGCCAATGGCAGCCTGGGATTCGCCATCCGCCGCGCCCGTGCCGCCGCCCTGACCTCCACCGAGACGAACAACCTGGTGTCCCGCGAGCACTGGCTCGGCTGGGACAACGAGGCGCAGACGTTGACGGTGCGTGCCGGCCGGATGAACCTCCCCTTCGGTCTGCGCAACGTGGAGCACACCTCGTGGGTTCGTGAGCGTACGCGCACCGACTCCAACGACCAGCAGCAGTACGGCGTGGCCGTTGCCTACAATGGCGAGGGAATGCGTGGCGAGCTGATGGGCATCGCCGGCAACTTCGTGATCCATCCCGACATCTACCGGGAGCTGGGCTACTCGGGCTTCTTCGAGGTGGCCCCGAGGTCGGACCTCGCCGTGGGCGTGAGCAGCCTGGTGACCCGCGCCAGCTATGACGTGGAGAGCCGCCAGCCGCTGTTCTGGCGCCAGGCCCACGGTGTCTTCGCCCGTTGGGCCGTGACGAAGCCGCTGGTGCTGATGGCCGAGGCAGACATGCTCGTGAATTCCTCGCGGGACCAGCAGATGGGAGTCGGCTACACCGGCCTGCTCCAGGCAGACGTGGAGCCGATTCAGGGTCTGCATCTGTTGGTGACGGGAGAAGCGTTGAGGCCGGTGGGCGGGACGGGGGTGAACGTGGGCGCTGGCTTGGGCGCGGCCTTCATCTTCCTGCCGCAAGTGGAGCTGCGGGTGGATGGCACGGCGCGGCGGTTGGACTCCGGGAGCGGGAGTACCACTGACGTCCTCTCGGTCATCGCTCAGCTGCACCTCTTGATTTGATCGCCTCCGGAATCCCCATGTCCGTCCATTCCTTGATTCGTACCGTCTCCGTCGGCCTCACGCTCCTCGGCTCCGCCGCTGCGTGGGCCTCTCCCGCCTATCCAGGCGTCATCCGCACCGAGCTGAACCTGGCCACCGAGCCGGGCTGCAACGCCTGTCACCAGGGGGGCAACGTTGGTTTCGGAACGGTGACCACGCCCTTTGGTCAATCGCTGCGCACCCGGGGCCTCGTGGCCGCGAACGAGGGGTCCTTGCGCACGGCCCTGAGTGCACTGCTCAGCGAGCGTGTGGACAGCGATGGGGACGGCACGCCGGACACCGATGAGCTGGTGGCTGGCCGAGACCCCAACGTTGGCGACAGTGGTGAACCCGTGGACGTGCTGCCCGATGTCACGTACGGCTGCGGCGCCGCGCCAGGGGCACCCGTTGGGCTGTTGCTTGGCGGGCTCCTGCTCTTGAATGCACGGCGTCGCGCCTCGCGCCGTCGTTAGCAGGTTCGAGGGAAGGCGCCAGGCCAGGAGAGGCCTGGCGCCGGGGGTCAGCGCACGCGCGTCGCGAGCCCCAGTTGTACCGTGAAGTACTCGTCCACCGCTCCGCCGGCCACGCGCAAGTCCTCAGGCTGGGTGTTGAGTGTGTGGAGGTAGCGTCGGTACTCGCCTCCCAGCCGCAGCTCCAGGGTCGAGTTGAGTCCAAACCCCAAGGTGAGCGAGCCCTCGAGGCCGTTGGAGGAAGAGCGGGGGAAGTAGTCGGGGCCACCCATCTCGCCCGTACGCAGCACCCCGAGCCAGGCCGCGTCGAGCAGCACCGCGATGCGCTCGGTGGCCTGCAGGCGCCCCCCGAGCCCGCCACGCACGTATTGGTAGTCCAGGTTGGGCAGCCCCTCGAGGTTCGCGGTGCCGTAGGTGTGGAAGGCGAAGGTCTGCTGGCCGTAGTCGACCTTGAGCAGCAGCTCGCTGGCGCCCAGGGGCATGCGTCCCACGAGTCCGGCGGCGAGGCCATGGGCCGAGGCGGAGAAGAGCGCTCCCCTGGGCGTGGTGGACAGGGCCCGCGTCCCCGTTCCCTCCACGTGCAGGCCCAGGTGGGCGAGCACGCCACGGCTCAAGAGCGCGCCGGGGAAGAAGGAGGCCGAGACCCGGCCGCTCGGGGCGGCCAGCAGCTCATAGCCGAGGAGGGTGCCGGCCTGCTCGCCGGTGTAGCCCAACCGTCGCCCCTGCGTGCCGCCGCTGAGCACCACTTCGAGCGCCACCGGCTTCGCGCTCGTGCTCTTCGTGGGAGCCGTGGCCTCCGTGCTGGTGGGGGGAGCCTGGGTGGGAGGGCTGGCCTTGGGCTCCGCCTTCTTGGGCGGCGGAGACGGCTCGGGGGGACGGCTCGCCACGGCGGGAGGAGGTGGTGGAGTCGAGGAGGGCTCGTCGGGGGGATCGCTGGCCGGGCTCTTGGTGGGAGGCGGACTCTCGGGCAAAGCCGAGGGGGGACGGGCGCTGAGGAGGGCCTTGGACAACTGGGGCCAGACAGCGCGCTGCGTCATGCTGGCCGAGCGCAGCCGGAGGGTACTTGTGGTGAGCACCTTCCCGGTGTCAGCGCTCGCAACCTCCAGCACCAGTTGCTTGCGGTCTGCGCTCACCTGGCCCGAGACCAGCGCGGTGGCATTCAGCCGTCGCGCGAGCTCCTGGCGCTGCTTCTCCGACTGGGGTGCCCCGGCGCTCGCCACCGCGGCATCCACCACGGCGGCCGGCAAGATGAGCACTTCCTTCTTGCGCTTCTGCAACGCGGCACGCACCTGCTTGCGCTGGGCCTCCGCACCAGGCCCGCTGAAGGGCAGCAGCGCCACCGCGACCGGCGCGGTGCTACGGGTGGTGGTTCGCCGGCTGGACTGGCGTGTGTTGCGCGCAGCCCAGGCGGGGCTGTTCGCGAGCAGGGCCACGAGCAACAGTGCGAGCAGTGCCCCGATGGGGGGTGTTCGCGCGGCCAATCTGAGCTTTCGAGATGAGTGGGGGGTCGCGGTCACGATCCCTGGAGCCTAACACGGACTCCGGACCCGCTTGTCCTTCTCGCTCGGAGCACGCCACCCCGTCACAAGCCGCAGACGCCGCAGTCGGCATTGCAGTTGTTATAGGCGGTGCCCGTCTGGGTCTTGGTGCTGTCGCAGGACTCGGAGAGCTGGCAGGTGCCATCCCCGCACTTGTAGATGTCCGAGGGCTTGAGGCGGGTGGTGAGGGCCAGGAAGGACTTCCTGTTCAACGTACAGCTCGTGTAGTAGCCCTTGAGCTTGTCGAAGGTGCAGAGGGTGGAGCACTGTCCGGTGTGTTGAATGGGGGGGCATTCGATGCTCGTCCCGGTGTACTGCGAGGAAAGACCGCAGGCCCGGAGGCTGCTCTCCGAAGGGGTCAGGGAGCCACGGTCGTTGCACGCGTAGATGCCCTCGCCCGTGAAGAGGTTGCCGAAGAAGGCGGCCTCTCGCTCCGAGAAGGTGCTGGACTCCGTGGTGGTGACGGGGATGGAGTTGCTAAGTGCGTTCTGCCCGCGGACGGAGATGTCGACGTGGGCTCCGAACTTGTTCACGTGCACAGCGAGGCAGGCGCTGATGAGTTGTTGCTCGCTCTCCGTGGCGGGATTGCCGCTGGCCCAGCCGGGCGCGAGCCCCAGCCTTCCGTACCAAATGAAGGTCGTGACGCCGTTTGAGTAGGAGAGAGACTGACCCTCGCCGTAGGCGCACGCCACCACATATTTCATCACCATGTCCGAGTACCCCGCCGGGTTCGAGTTGAACCAGGTGCTAAAGCTGGCGGAGGTCAGCCCGTTGGTGGCCAGCCCGTTGGTGGCCAGCCCGTTGGTGGCCAGCCCGTTGGTGGCCAGCCCATTGGTGGCCAGCCCGTTGGCAGTCATTCCGTTCGCGGCGGCGAGCGGGCCTGCCGTGGTGCCTGTTAGCACCTTCTCGCTTTCGGGGAGCCCCGTGGCACAACCCAGGGAGAAGGTCGCAAGTCCCGCCAGCAGGAACGAGCTCGGGAGGCCTCTTGCCCTTCCTTGGTGGGACGCAACAGACACCTCAACCAGATGAGTTCTCATCTCTTTACCCCCTGCGAGCACGTGCGGAGCCGGCTTATACAGACGAAGATGAGCTTTCTTATATAAACGGGAAAGAAATATTCTCTGCGGATTCACGTGAAAGTCCTCGCTTCGACAGGTCAAAGGTCATGGGCCAGAACTTGGGGGGGACTGCGTCCACTACCGGACGCTCTCCTCGCCTGAAAGTCTTATCGGGTCTTGTCTGGAGAACGCCTCTGAGCGGCAGGCCGTTGGTGTTCGCACAGTGGCCCGTCGCGCGCGGGACTCGATAAGGATTGCGAAGACCGGCTGGACAGACCACGAACATCCGGTTCAGATGACGTAGACTCATGGCGTGCCACGTTGCGAGACTTGCGGACGGCGTTGGGAGGGGGCCCACGCCAACTGTCCCTTAGGAGCTTCCCCTGATGGCGCTCCGCGTGCTGCGCTTCCGCCTGCGCTCACTCTCTCTGGCTATCTCCTGAAGGAAGAGGTGGCGCACGGTGGGTTTGGCACCCTCCTGGCCGCCTTGCGTGAGTCCGATGGTCTGAAGGTTGCTATCAAGGTGGCCCACCCGGACTCGCCTCTGGCCTGGCGCCATCTCCTCACGGAGGCTGAGGCCTTGCAGGCCATCGGCGCGCCCCTCGTCCCCGAGGTGTACGAGATAGGCTCACTCGCCCGAGGCGAGCCGTACCTCGTCATGCAATTCATCTCGCATCCCACCCTGGCCCGAGTGCTGGCGCACCAGGGCGGCCCCATGCCGATGGAGGCGTTCGCGCCTCGGTCGCTCGCGCTGGTGGACGCGCTGGGGGCGGTACATGCCCGTGGCTTCCTCCATGGCGACCTCAAGCCGGAGAACATCTTCCTGGATGAGGCGGCGCCCGCCGCCATCTTCTTTGACTTCGGCCTTGCGCGTCGGCTCGGAACGCCCGCCTCGCGGCCCATCCCCTACGCTGTGACGCCTCCGACTCACCGCGTCGTCGCGGGTACAGCCGAGTACATGGCTCCGGAGCAGTGCGAGGGTACTCCGGAGTTGGATGTGCGCACGGACCTCTATGCGCTGGGCGTCATCTTTTACGAGATGCTCACCGGGAGGCCGCCCTTTTTCGGCACCCTCTCGGATGTCACCCAGGCCCACGTCTCCCGTCGGCCGCCACGTCCCTCGGAGTTGGCTCCCGTGCCGGTGG
Organism: Archangium minus; assembly: GCF_044360475.1. NCBI lineage: Bacteria > Pseudomonadati > Myxococcota > Myxococcia > Myxococcales > Archangiaceae > Archangium > Archangium minus. The sequence goes on along the minus strand of NZ_CP043494.1, from coordinate 8,045,320 downwards.
CGCTTGAGCAGGTGGTGCTCCGCTGCCTCGCCAAGGAACGAGACCGTCGCTTCCAGACCACGACGGAGCTGCGGCAGGCGCTTCAGCAATCCTTGCTCAGTGACGCCCCCCCACCGCCTGAACCTCCCACACCTCGCTCGCCTCCCGAGCGCGTCACGCCTTCCGCGCCCACCCATCGCTCCGTGGCGGGGCTCTTCTTCCGCTCGGGCTCCAACCCTGTCACCCTCCAGAAAGCACTCGCCGGCTTCGGTGGGCAGCTCGTCTTCCAGGAGGGCACCCGCTTCGTGGGAGTCTTTGATCCGGACGTAGGAGAAAATCCTGTGCGGCGAGCCCACCAGGCCATACAGGGGTTATCCGCTCAGGGTTTGGCCTCCACTGCCCTGGTGGACGTGGTCTCGGTGTCGGTGCATCGCCGCGCCGGCGGAGCCACTCGTTACCTGAGCCCCGCCTTCTCCCGGAAGGATTGCTTTCCCTCTGAGGGTGAGCTCCGCATGTTGCTGCTCACCGCAGCGGCGGCCGAGGCCCTCCCGGAACAGCCGTGCGTACCCATACCAGGCCGCGACGGACTCTTCCAATGCTTGCCTTCATCGGCTGTCAGCGATGCGGCCTCCCACGTCCAACAGCACGAGGTGTTGGTCGGCCGAGACCGCGAGCTGGTGGAGCTGGTGCAGAGCGCGAACCGCGCGGTGGGGGAGCGGGTGCCCTCGCTCGTCACCGTCTTGGGAGACCGGGGGCAGGGAAAGACACACCTGTGCGCCGCACTCGCCGAGCAGCTCCAGGTAGGCCTACCCCAGGCACAGGTGTATGTGTGGCGTGCCCGTGAGCCGGTGCAGGGCGATCCGGAGGGCACCTTGCGGCTGTTGCTCCAGCAGGCGCTGTATGGCGTCCATGCCTCCGGTGCCTCCTTCTCCGGCTCCGAAGGGGAGGGGCGCGGCATCTGTGTCGAGCTGCTGGGGCCGCGATTGGCCATGGAGCTGTGGCCTGGTGTGGCCGCCACCCTGGGGTGGCGCTCTCCGAGCGACGCCCGATTGCAGCACTGGGCCACGGCTCCTGGCGCACTGCGCTCGCTGGCCATGCGTGCCACCGGGGAGTTGCTGGTTGCGCGCGCTCGCCAACGGCCCTTGTGCATCCTTGTTGATGACGTGCATTACGCAGAAGAGACGGCGTTGAATGTGTTGGAGTATGCCACGCTCGCTGAGTCGCGCCTCCCGCTGTGGGTGTGCGTGCTGGCCCGCCCGGGCTTCGAGCGTCACCGTCCCTCCTGGGGTACTCGTGCCGCCCATCATCGGGTGTTGTCTCTGGGCCCCCTGCCTCCCGCCAGTGCCACCGAGCTGTGCCGCATCCTGCTGCGCCCGGCCGAGAACGTCCCCACCGAGGCGCTCGAGCGCCTTGCCGAGCGCGCCCAGTACATCCCCCTCTTCCTGGTGGAGCTGGTGCGGGGCCTCAAGCGCCAGGGGCTGGTGCGCCAGCGCGCCAGCGGGGAGAGCTGGTACCTGGTCACGGACGAGCTGGAGCGCATGCCGGAGCTGCACCTGGTGGAGTGGCTGGTGGACCGCGAGCTCAGTGCCCTGCCACCCGAGCTTGCAGCGCACGCGCGGCTGTGCGCGCTGCTCGGCTCGGACTTCACCGCCGCCGAGGCCGAGGGGGTGGTGCATGTGCTGGAGGCGGATGGAGGCGCGGTGGACTTCCCGCTGGATCCGCACCACGCCACGCGCCGGTTGCTGGAGCTGGGCCTGCTGGTGGAGCATGAAGAGGGGCTCAGCTTCCGCAACGATCTGCTGCGCGCCACGGTGGAGCGCTCGCTGCCCGAGGCGGACCGGGTGCGCATCCATCACGCGGCCTTCCGCTATTACCTGAGCGAGGCAGGCGCCACCCGGCGTCAGCGTCTGCCTCGCTTGGCCCTGCACGCCTCCGCTGCAGGCCTGCGCAACGAGGCTGTCGCGCTCTACATTGACCTGGCCGAGTCTGCCCGTGGGCACCATGCCTACCTGGAGGCCGAGTCCACCTACTCCCGCGCGTTGGAGTTGCTGGACATGGAGGACACGCGGCGCCGCTTCACCGTGCTTCGAGGGCGGGGCCTCATGCGCTACCGGGTGGGCCGCTCCGAGGACTCGCTGGCTGACTTTGCCGCGGCGCGCGAGCTGGCACGGCGGTTGGGAGATCTCTTCGGACAGGTGGAGCTGTTGCTGGACGAGGCCATGGCCTACGACTGGCGCAACGAATACATGCGTGCCGAGATGTGGGTGTCCCTGGCGCAGGAGCTGGCCTCCTCCGCGAAGCTGCAGTCGCCGCTGCTCCAGGTGCGATTGCTGCTGGGGCTGGGGCGCGCGCTGTTCCGCAACGGTCAGTGGAAGGAGGCTTGTGCCCTGCTGGAGGACACCGTCCAGCGCGCTCGAAATCTGGGCGACGCGGGCTATGAGTCTTTGGTGGTGGCCCAGCTGCTGCTGGGCTTCATCCTCCCCAACCTCGGCCGCATCGACGAGGCGGAGCGCATCCTCGAGGAGGCCATTGCCTCCTGCACCGAGCGCGGAGATCGGCTCCACCTGGGCAGCATCCTCAACAATCGCCGCAACCTCTGGGTGGCGCGCAACAACCTGAAGGGCGCGCTGCAGGATCAAGAGCGCTTCATGCAACTGGGCCGGGAGCTGGGCCTGGCGAGTTGGGAGTACTTCGCCGAGCACAACATGGGCGAGCTGCTCTACCAGTCGGGGGCGCCGGAGGCGGCGGCAGCGCACATCGCCCGTGCCATCGAGTTGGAGCGACGCCATCCGGAGGTGGCTCCGCGGCCATGGGCCCTGCTGCTGCAGGCCCGTCTGCATGCGTACACCGGGCGCGATTTCGAGGCGCGCTCGCTGCTCACCGACATCCATATCAAGCTCGAGGCGCGCGGCGCGGAGTTCAGCCCTTCCGAGGAGGTGCTCGTCTCGCTGGTGGAGCTGGCCACCCGTGAGGCCAGCGCGGAGGAGTGGCACGAGCTGAGGCGCCGCTCCGACGCGTGCTCCGTCGAGCAGGAGCCCCTGGAGGTGCTGGAGGTGCAGGCCCTGGCCCGGTGGCGGCGGGGCGAGCGCGAGGAAGCCCTGCGCCTCATCGATGAGGCCCTGGCGCGGGCCGCTCGAGTTCCCAACGTCATGGGCAAGCGGCTGCGGCGCAGTCGGGAGAAGGTGCTCAACCCGGGGAGGAGATGAGGCCGAGCGCGAGCAGTGCCGCGACCAGGAGGCCGACGAGGGACTCCCCCATGATGGCGCCCGTCCCCACCGCCTGCACGTGCGAGCTCGTGGTGGGCCAGCGGCGGCGGACTCCCGCGGCCAGGAAAGCTCCCAGGGCAATGGTCACCGCGTAGTGCGCGGGCAGGATGAAGCCCACGCCCATGGCCGTCGCCGAGGGCAGCAGGCGCGCCAGCCGGCCTCGCGTGGCCATGGACAGCAACACCCCGGTTCCGAAGCCCAGCCCCAGGGCCAGCAGGGCGCGCGGTGGCAGCCCGTCCAGCCCCTTCGAGGCGAACTCCGCCACGGTCTTGAACTGGTGCGCCGTGGGCACGGGCAGCTCCGGAGTCCCCAACCCGTGGGCCGTCACGAGGAGGGAGTAGGCGGGGAGGGAGACGGCGGCCCCCAGCACGAGACCGAGGAGTTGGACGAGGAGCTGGCGGGAGGGGGTGGCTCCCAGGAGACGTCCGGCCTGGAGTGAGCACAGGCTCAACCCCGTGGGAGCCGCCGCTCCCGACACCACTGAGCCGGCCGCGACGTTGAGCGCGGCCTGCCCTGGTGACACGAGTCCGAAAGCCACCTGGGTGAGTTGTCCCATCGGGCTGATGGGATGGATGTCTGTCTGCCCCGCGCTGTGGGCGCACACCAGGCACAGGGGAAGGACGAGCAGCAGCGACAGGAGGAGCTGGAGCGGGTGCATGCCCAGGGCGAGGCCGCCCGCGACGAGCGCGAGCAGGGCGGTCGGCAGCACCGCGCGCCCCACCCGCTGGGCCGCCGTTGCCTCCCAGCCCACCGCCCCTCGCCCGAGCCACCACACGTCTCCCAGCACCTTTGGGAGGGTGCTCACCAGTGGCACCAGCGAGCTGATGGCCGCGCCCACCATCAGCCCCACGCCGGGCCAGGTGAGCCACGCCACGAGGGCTCTGAATTCGACCTGGTTCACACGCCCCTCATGCACCAGCCAGGGGGCCAGCCCGCCCCACGCCACCAGCGTGCCCAACAGCAGGCCCAGTCCACCCTGGACCCCCAACATCATCCCGATGCCCAGCATCATCGGATTCCATCCCACCCCGAGCAGCAGCTTCTCCAGGGGAATGCCCCTCCACTGTCCGGGCAGCAGCCAGACCGAGGGGAACACTCCCCCCGCATCTCGCAGCCAGGTGAAGAGCATGGTTCCCAGACCCGTGCCCCAGAGCGCGCGTGCACGCCCTCGGTGCGTGGGCGTGGGAGTGTTCAACGTGGAGATGAGCTCTGCCGTGGCGATGCCGGTGGGGAAGGGAAGGCGCTCGTGCTCCAACAGACGCCGCCGCAGCAAATAGGCGATCAGCACCCCCAGGGTTCCCAACCCCACCCCCCACAGCGCCACCCACCCGCCGGAGGGTCGCACCCCCAGGAGCGCGAGCGCGGGTATCGCCCCCAGTAGCCCCGCGGCGGAGGGCAGGGCCCCCACCGAGACAGCCAGGGTCTGGGCGAGGTGGGTCTCCAAGGCTGTGGGAGCGTTGCTTCGCCGGCTCACGAGCGTCGACATGCAACTGAAGGTCAGCAGCGTGGCGACGATGCTGCCCGTCTCCCACATGCCTGTCTTCAACCCCATGTGGACATTGGTGATGGCCAGCAGCGCGCCGATGGTTCCACCCGACAGCAGCGCGCGGGTGGTGAGCTCAGCTTGGTTGACTCGGAGTGCGGAGGTGAAGGGAGACGGTGCGGCGGTGAGGACTTCCGAGACAGGTGCTGAGGCCTCCTCGGAATGAGACACCCATCCCTTGCTCATAATGAACCCCCGTTCTTTCGGGAATTTCATCACAAGCAAGGAATGTTTTTCCATCCGCTCCGGCCTTCAAATCCTCTCGATGTCTGATGTTGAACCAGGTGGAAGGAGGCTCAGTTCGCGGCACACTTCCGCACCCTTGCTCACTGGCCCCCCTTCGTCTCAAGACGCCTGGAGGGCGTAGCGGCTCTGCGCTGCTTCCGCGAGCGTCTCCGCGTCCATCAGCACCGCCGCCTTCTCCTGTGCGGAGAGCGGCTCCCGCTGTCCCTCCAGCAGCTTGCGGCGAGCAGAGGCGAGCGCGAGGGGTGCTGCGCCGGTGACCGGCAGGGACTCCAGCAGCGCCAGGTGCAGTGCGTGCGCGCGCGGATCCGTCAACACCCGCTCCAGTCCATCCTCCACCGGCTCCAGCTCGCGCTGCGCGAGCTCAAGGGCCCGGGCCACCACCGTGGGCGGTGTCGACTCCTCGGGGATGAGGAACAAGCCGTGACGCGCCGCCCAGGTGCCCAGCGACGCGCGCGCCGTCCACACGGACATCGGGATGGATAGCAGCAGCCCCGCCACCACCGGCGACAACCACAGGAGCAGTCCCGGCGACAGGGCGAGCGCCACGGCCGCCAGCACCACTCCCACCAGCGTGTGCACCGCATGGCGCCGCACCGCCTCCGCCCACGGCAAATCCTCGTCATCACGTTGCTGGCTCGTCCAGGACACCCGGTACCCGAGCAGCGTTCCGAAGACGAAGTGCGACTGGAAGAGCATCATCACCGGAGCGAGCAGCATGGACACCACACTCTCGACGAGCACGCTCAGCACCAGCCGTCCCCGGCCACCCATGAGCGCCGCCTCCTCCTTCCGTGCCAGCGCGAGCGCGAGCCCGAAAGCCTTGGGCAGCAGCAGCATGGCCAGGGACACCCCCATCAACCCCAGCGCGCCCTCGGCGTCGAACGTGGGGTTCAGCGCCGCCACCAACCCCGCCAGCAGGAAGAGCAGCCACAGCGGCGAGGCCACATAGGACATCACCCCCATGAGGAAGTGACCCCGGCTCACCGGGTGCAGCCCGCCCGCGACCACCAGCCGCAGGTGCTGGAGGTTGCCCTGGCACCAGCGCCGGTCTCGCTGCGCGTAGGCCAGCAGGTGGGGGGGAGGCTGCTCGTAGCTGCCGTCCAGCTCCGGCACCAGCCACACCGTGTAGCCCGCGCGCCGCATCAGCGCCGCCTCCACGAAGTCATGGCTGAGGATGTGGCCCCCGAAGGGCTGTTGCCCTGGCAGCACCGGCAGCCCGCAGTGCTCGGTGAAGGCCGCCACCCGCAGGATGGCGTTGTGGCCCCAGTAGTTGGACTCGCCGAACTGCCAGGCCGCTGCGCCCGCGGCCACCACCGGCCCGTACAGCCGGCCGGCGAACTGCTGCAGCCGGGCGAAGAGCGTGGCACGTCCCACGCACCGCGGCGGAGCCTGGAGGATGCCCGCGCGCGGGTTGAGCTCCATCAGCTGCGCCATCTTCACCAGCGTCTCGCCGGACATGATGCTGTCGGCGTCCAGCACCACCATGAAGTCGTAGCGCTTGCCCCAGCGCTCGCAGAAGTCAGCAAGGTTGCCCGCCTTCTTGCCCCGGTTGTCCGAGCGCCGCCGGTAGAAGATGCGCCCCTGTCCGCCCACCCGGCGGCACAGGTCCGCCCACGCCAGCTCCTCGGCCACCCAAGCCTCCACTCGTGTGGAGTCGCTCAGCACGTAGAAGTCGAAGGCGTCCAGGCGCCCCGTGGCCGCCAGGGACTCGTAGGTGGCCTGCACGTTGGCGAAGACCGAGGCGGGGTCCTCGTTGTGGATGGGCATCACCACCGCGGTGCGGCTCTTCAGCGGGGCCGCGGCCTCCGCCTCGTCCGGCCACCGCAGGCCGGCCAACCGCTTGCCCACTGCGAGCTGGAGGAAGCCCGCCACCGCCGTCCAGAAGGACAGGGCAATCCAGGCGAAGCACAGGGTGAAGAAGCCCCCCATCACCCATTCGGGCACGGTGACACCCTGGGCACTCAACAGCCGGAACATCTCCCACGTCGCGAGGACCGTGGAGAGCGCGGCCAGGCCGAGGACACACCCCCGCCGAAGCCCGGCGGTTTCGGGCGAGAACGAATGCGCGTGCATGAGGGCTCCTACGGCCTAGCGAGAGATAGAGATGTCCGGCTCGCCCGCCCGCCACCAGCGGCGGAGGAGCTCACCCAGTGGCCACAGCACCAGCTGCTGCTCCGGCATCGTCGTGGGGTTCTCCTCCGGGGCGGGGACGGGCACCGCGGCACGCAGGGCCCGCGCGAGGTCCACCGGCAACGCGCCCGGACCCGCCGTGAGGACACCCGCACCCCAGCGAGCTGCCTCGCACAGCACGAAGGCCGCACGGCCCCGCGCCAGCAGCGCGCGACCGCCCGCGTGGGCGACGTCAAACACCCCGGCCAGCCAGTCCTCCATTCGCGCTCGGGCGAGGGCCACGGCGTCCTGCGGTCCCGCACCGTGCGTACCCGCGAGCACCCACTCCGCCAACCGGGAGAGGTCACCGTCCGTGGTGAAGCCGAAGGACCGGAAGAAGGTGTCGAGCGCCTTGCGCGTCTCCGGAGAGATCCCCACCACGGACTGGAGGGTGGAGTGGATGGTCGGCGTCTTCACGGTGTCCATAGGTAACTCCATGTCTCGGTGAGGGTTTCGGATCCACGTCGCAGGAAGCAGCGAAGCTCTGTGGAGGCACCCGCCTCGGGTACCAGTTCGAAGGTGGCTCGCCAGCCACCGGTGACGTCGTTGCGTTGCGCGATGGGGCGGAGCACCTGGCCCTTCGAGGTGGTGACGACCGCCTCCACGGGGCCTTCGCCCTCCGGACCACCGCGCGAGAACTCGAGGACGAAGCGCCGGGCCGCCGGCGTGCTGCCCGCTGCAACGCGCGTGGCAAGGGTCTGGGCCACCGTGGGACGCTCGGGCGGCACGCTGCCCCAAGACAGCCGCCAGCTCATGCGCAGCTCCGCTCCGGGACCGAAGGGGGCCTCAGGCACCCAGTAGGCCACGATGTTGTCGTTGATCTCCTCGGCGGTGGGGATCTCCACCAGCTGCACCACGCCGCGGCCCCAGTCGCCCAGGGGCTCGACCCAGACGCCAGGACGCTTGTCGTAGCGCGCCTCCAGGTCCTCGTAGTTGGTGAAGCTCTGGTCGCGCTGCAGCAGGCCAAAGGCGCGCAGCCCCTCCGTCTGGAAGCTGGAGACGTTCAGGTGGGCGGGGTTCTGCAGCGGGCGCCACAGCTGCTCCCCATTCTTCATCCACAGAAAGAGACCGTCCGAGTCATGCACCTCGGGCCGGAAGTCGTCGTAGGTGCCGCGATCGTTCTCTCCGAAGAGGTACATGCTGGTGAGCGGTGCCACGCCGAGCCGCTTCACCGCCTTGCGCGCGTAGAGCGTCGCCTCGACCTCCATCACCGTGCGCTCGCCCGGGATGATGACGAAGCGGTACGCGCCCGTGACGCTCGGGCTGTCCATCAGCGCATGGACCACGACGCGGTCCGCACCGGGCGCTGGCTTCTCCAGCCAGAACTCGCGGAACGAGGGGAACTCCTCTCCCTCGGGGAGCGCCGTGTCGATGGCCAACCCGCGCGCGGACAGCCCGTACACGTTGCCGCGGCCCAGGGCGCGGAAGTAGCTGGCGCCCAGGAAGACCACCAGCTCGTCGAAGTGGTCCGGCCGGTTGAGCGGGTGGGAGAGCCGGAAGCCCGCGAAGCCGTCCACCTTCGAGGGCGGCAGCTGCTTCACGAGCGGGCCATAGCTGAAGAGGTCCGTCGAGAACCGCACCTTCTCCGTCCGCCCGCCGTCCACCTCGTGAATGATGATGGGCGAGGTGTAGAAGAACCCCGGGTGGAAGAACTGTGCCTGGAAGGGCAGGCCGGCGTCGCGCCACCGCGCCTTCTCCGGGCGGAAGCGGATGTCCCGGTACTGGTCGTACGTGAGCTTCGCGTACTCCTTTGGGACTGTTGGCACCGGGGCCTGGTAGCGGCGGCCAGCCAGCTCCCGGGCCCGCTCCCGCACCAGCTCCACGGTGGAGTTCTTCTTGGCGGGCGCCTGGGCGGCCTTCGGCGCGGCTCCCGCCACCACTGCCCACACCATCCCGAGCACGCACACCACACGCGCTCCTCGCTCAGCCCACGTCCTCGACTCCACTTCCATGTCCCTCCAGGCAGTGACGCGTTGCGTTCCGGCTGCTAGCAACGCGTGTGCCAATGCCCGAGGTGACGCTGGAATCAGAGGAGCGTCAGAGCGGCACCCCCCTGGTGAGAGTGAGTTTCATTGTAACTCAAAGGAATTCGTGGGGTTGAAGTGCCAACGGTCCAGCCATCTCGAGGGCAGGTCCTGGCCAAGGTGTGGAGCAGAGGAACAGGGGGGGTGAAGGCATTGTCCGTCTGGTCCCCAACGAAGGGAGCGTCTTGGGGAGCAGTGGCGGACGTGGGTTTAGGTGGGGAAGAAGATCATCCCGGGCAGGAAGTCCGCGTTCCCAGCGGGCCGGTGGATGACACCCTCACATGGCGAGCGCTTCATCCCAGCCACTCCGGATGTTTGACCGTGCCATCGAAGCGTTGGCTGACCTTGTACTTTTCGAACGCTCCGTCCTTGGCCGCCTTCTCAGTCTTTGCGAGCAGGACGCCTACTTCCTTCTCCGAGAGCGGCTTGAAGTCCCGAGCGACGGACAGCGCCTGCTCCAGCCGGTCCATCGAATCCATTCCGGTGATCATCACGCTCACTGGCAGGGACAGGGCGTAACGCAGACACTCCGGAGCGCTGACCGTCTTGCTCTCCAGGATGATGGCGCCCCCCAGGGGCTTCATTCCCAGCACGCCGATCTCCTCGCGCACGAGGACCGGCAGGACGCGCTTCTCGAAGCTGTCGAAGTGCGCGTCCATCACGTTGAGCGGCAACTGCACGGCGTCGAAGCGGAAGTCGTGCTTCTTCGCCGTCTCGAGCATCTTCAGGTGGATGGCCGGTGACTTGTGCCCGGTGAATCCGAGGAAGCGCGCCTTGCCCGCCTTGCGCGCCTCGGTCATCGCCTCGATGGCGCCCCCTTCGGCGAAGGAGCGGTCGGGGTCGTTGTCGCGGATGATCTCGTGCAACTGCAGCAGATCCAGGTGGTCGGTCTGCAGGCGCTTGAGCGATTCGTCGATCTGCTTTGCGGCCGTCTTCTTGTCGCGGCCGTCGATCTTCGTCATCAGGAACGCCTTGGACCGGTAGCCGTCCCGGAGGGCCTTGCCCATCCGGAGCTCGCTCTGCCCGTCGTTGTAGTCCCAGCAGTTGTCGAGGAAGTTGATGCCACTGTCGAGCGCACGCCGGATGAGCCGGATGCTCTCGGCTTCGTCCTTCTGAATGCCGATGTGGAAGCCACCGAGGCCGAGGCAGGAAATCTGCTCACCCGTGCGCCCCAGCTTCCGGCGGGGAACCGCTCCAGGCGCGGAGGGCTTCCCCGCGGCGAAGGCGCTCGGGGCGATCATCAACGCGAGTGTGGCTTCGAGAAATTCTCTCCGGTTCATGTCGTCCTCCGACCCGCGCGCGAGCGGACGTGCGCGCGACGCGCGGGGGAGATTGCTCGCCACGGCAACCGCTCACAATCCGTGCATTCGCGGAGGCCGAGGGTGTGGGGCCTTCACGTTGAGCGGAGCACGTGCCTCGCGCTGGGGCTATTGCCTAGGCAACATCAACGTCTTCCGAGTCCCCGCGGGAGCGTCCGCCTGGGTTCTGAGCCGGACGCGCTCCGGTGAAGTGAAGGATAGTGGGCAGTGTCCGTGCAATGCGAGTGCAGGTTCCCAGATCCGTTGCGTGCTTCGGGTGCTGGGACCTACATGCTCGCCTGAAATCGGACGGACCGGATGTGAAGTGAAGCAGCCCGGTGCTGCAACATTCACCTTCACGCCATGTTCACACCGCCTCCATCCCTGAAGCGAGATGAAGCGCAGCGCCTGCGAGCGCTCGATCTCTCTGGCCTCCGCGATGCGCCACCCGAGCCCGATTACGACGACATCGTCCGGCTCGCAGCGGAGACGTGTGACACTCCCATCGCGCTCATCAGCGTGGTGGATCGTGACCGGCAATGGTTCAAGGCACACGTGGGGCTGCAGGGAGTAGGGGTTCAGGAGCGCTGCATCTCCTTCTGCGCCCAAGCCATTGAGCGGGAGGGCATCCTGCTCGTCGAGGACACCATCGCGGATGAGCGCTTCGCCACCCATCCTCTCGTCCAGGGCGAGCCGTTCATCCGCTTCTACGCGGGCACCCCCATCCAGACGGAGGATGGCTTTCCGATCGGCTCCCTCTGCGTCATCGACCATCGGCCGCGTGGGTTGGGAGAGTCGCAGCGGCGGAGCCTGATCGCACTCAAGCGTCAGGTAGAGCTGTTGCTGCGCATGCGCTCCCAGGTGCGGCTGCTGAAGGCCCGCAACACCGAGCTGGAGCAGTCCCAGGAGCGCACGAGCTCCCTCAATACCTACCTCCAGGCGGAGGTGCGCGAGCGCCAACGCATCGAGCGTCAACTCCTGGAGCAGCAGACCCTGCTCTCCAGCATCCTGGCCCACATTCCCCACTCGGTGTTCTGGAAGGACCAGAACAGCGTCTTCCTGGGCTGCAACCCGCAGTTTGCTCGGGACATGGGCCTCTCCTCGCCGCTGGATATCATCGGCAGGACGGACTTCGAGATGCCCGTCTTGAGCGAGCACGCCGAGGCGTACCGCCGGGATGACCGCGAGGTGATGGAGTCTGGCATCCCCAAGCTCTCCTTCGAGGAGCCCCTCCGGCAATACGCCGGAGCAAAATCTTGGGTGCTCACGAGCAAGGTGCCGCTGCGGGACGCGAACGGGAAGGTGACGGGGGTGATTGGCATCTACGCCGACATCAGCGAGCGCCGGCGCCAGGAGGAAGTGCTGCAAGAAGCCAAGAACCTCATCGAGCGGGACGCAGCTCGCCTGGAGGAGCAGGTGCGCGAAGCCCACGAGCGCACCCGTCAGCTCATGGAGCACTCCGGTGAGGCCGTCTTCGTGCTCGACGCGGCTGGAAGCGTGCTGGAAGTCAACCCGGTGGCGGAGCGGCTGCTGGGCTTCCTCCATGGGCAGTTGCTTGGCACCCCCTTCGTGGCGCTGGTCCCAGAGGATGAGCGCGAGCCGCTGCGGCAGTCGTTGAAGGACCTGCTCGCCCGCGGCACGGTGTGTCTGGAGGAGCTGGGGCTGCGCTCGGCCAGCGGGGCACGCGTGGCCCTCGGGATCGCCGCCTCGCTGCAGGTGACCGGAGAGACTCGGCAGTTGCTCATTGTCGGCACGGATCTCACCGAGAAGCGGCGGATCGAGCAGCAAAGCATCCAGAACGATCGGCTTGCGGCGATGGGGGCGTTGGCGGCGGGCATTGCCCATGAGATCAACAACCCGACTTCCTTCGTGCTCTCCAACCTCACCTGGCTTCAGGAGTGGCGGGACGAGCTGGAGCGGGAGTTGATAGCTCTGCCGGGGCTGCATCCACGTCTGGCGGAGTCTCTCTCTGAGGCGGAGGAAGTCATCGCCGAGAGCCTGGTCGGTGGCGGACGCATCCGGGACATCGTGCGCGATATGCGCTTCTTCTCGCATACCGCGAGTGAGGCGCTGGCTCCTGTGGACATCCACGCGTGCCTCGATGTCGTGCTGCGCATGGCCCACAACGAGCTGAAGCACACGGCGCGGGTGGAGAAGCAGTACGCCGACGCGCTGCCTCTCGTGCCTGGGAGTGAGGGCCGGCTCAGCCAGGTCTTCCTCAACCTGATCATCAATGCCGCCCAGGCCATGCGGACCGGAGGAGGGCTGGAGCACCACGTCCTCCGGGTCGTCACCGCGTTGGAGGGAGAGCGCGTGCGCGTCGACATCTCGGACACCGGGCACGGGATTCCTCCCGAGGTGCTGCCGCGCATCTTCGAGCCGTTCTTCACCACCAAGCCGACGGGGGCGGGCACTGGGCTCGGCCTGTCTATCAGCCACGCCATCATTCAGAAGATGGGTGGTGAGATGGGAGTACGGAGCGAGCCCGGCCAAGGCACCACCTTCACCCTGTTCCTTCCCGTGAGCGGACGAGGTCCGAGCGATGATGAGAAGCAGCTCTCTCCAGTCCCTTGAGCCACACGGAGTGGAGGGCCCCGCAACTTCACGCGGGCGCAGGGCTCCGGCTTCAGCGCATACTGAGCGGCATGGTGTCAGGCAAGGAGATGGTCCTGATGTTTCTCGCGGCCGCGTGCTTCGCGGTCGGCGGGATTTTCATGAAGCTCTCGGCGGGAGTCTCGCGCCCGCTCCCCATCTTGGCCTTCTTGGCCTTGTTTCTGCTCGGGGCCTTGCTCCAGGCCTTCGCGATGCGTCGCGCCGATCTGGGGGTCGTGTACATCGCGGTGCTCGGATTGGAAGCGGCGCTGGCGCTCGTCTTCAGCATCGCGCTCTTCCACGAGGGGCTCTCATTTGCCCGCATCCTCGCGGTCCTGCTCATCCTTGTGGGGGTCGCGCTGCTGCGCGTGGCCTGAGCCATCCGAAGGAGCGCTCTGGCAGAGGCCTCCGGTCGCACTTCTTGTCGCTGTTGTCGTCTGCCGGGTTGAACGCTCCCCGACGGGGTAGGCGATATCTCCGCTGGCAGATGGGCCATATCGGCTCACCGCGAGGTGTTGAGCACGGTACCCCTCACACCTCCCGGGCATGATAAATGGGCACCCGTTCCATGCACATGAGCAAGCCCCAACGTCTCCAGAAGCTCGTTGCCTCTGTCTTCACCACCATGGACGAGGCGCGCAAGCGCAAGGTCGCTACCGGAGCCGATGTCATCAACCTGTCCATCGGCAGCCCAGACCTACCCCCCGCCTCGCACATCACTGAGGCCATGGTTCAGGCCATCCGGGCTCCTGACAACTACGGCTACCCGATGAGGGACCTGCCTGTCTTCCGCGAGGCGGTGGCCGGCTGGTACCAGCGACGCTTCGGTGTTGTGCTGAACCCGGACTCGGAGGTGCTGGGGCTGACGGGCTCGCAAGAAGGTCTGGCGCACATTGCCCAGGCGCTCACGGATCCGGGCGACCTCGTGCTGGTGCCCGATCCGGGTTACCCCATCTACACCGCAGGCCCCGTCCTGGCCGGCGCGGAGCTCTATCCCGTCCCGCTGAGGGCCGAGCTCGGTTACCTCCCGGATCTGGAGTCGCTGCCAGAAGAGGTCAAGCAGCGGGCCAGGCTCTTGATCCTCAACTACCCAAGCAACCCGCTCGCCGCCGTTGTCCGGCCTGGGTTCTTCGAGCAGGTGGTCGCCTTCGCGCGTCGCTACGGCACAGTCATCCTGCATGACGCCGCCTACAGCGAGCTGACCTTCGATGGGTACCGGCCGCCGAGCTTCCTGGAGACGCCGGGCGCGCGGGAGGTGGGCCTGGAGTTCAACTCCCTGTCCAAGACGTACAACCTGGCGGGGGCGCGCGTCGCCTACGCCGTGGGCAACGCGAGGCTCATTGGCCAGCTGGCGGAGGTGAAGGCTCACCTCGACTACGGGCTCTTCCGTCCCATCCAGCTCGCCGCGGTCGCTGCCCTCAGTGGGCCGCAACAGTGCGTGGCTGACATGGCCGCCACGTACCAGCGCCGCCGGGACGTGTTGGTGGATGGGCTCAATCGCCTGGGCTGGGCCGTTCCCAAGCCGAAGGCCACCATGTTCTGCTGGGCGCCCGTACCGCGCGGCTTCGAGTCCAGCCTCGCCTTCTCCATGGCGCTGCTGGAGCAGGCCGGTGTCACCATGGTGCCCGGAAGTGGCTTCGGTGCCATGGGCGAGGGCTATGTGCGCATCGCGCTCGTGCAGCGCGAGGAGCGGCTGGCCGAGGCCGTCGAGTGGATCGCTCGCTCGGGCATCCTGGAGAAGCGCGCGGCGTAGCGCTACGCGGGCGTCAGCTTGGATTGGGCAAACCGGGCCGCGTCCGTGCCCGGGTAGCGGCTCACCACATGCCGGTAGAGCTTCTGTGCGCTCTCCGTGTCCCCGAGCCGCTCGCCGTACAACCGCGCGAGGATCACGCACGCCCTGGGCGCGAGCGGATCCTCCGGGCTGTGCTGGCCCACCTGCTTCAGGGCCCGCACGGCCACGTGATAGTCGCCCACCGTTGCGGCCCTCTGACCCACGGCGAGGTGGCTGGCCGCGTTCAGCGGAGGCAGGCGCTCGGGGAGTCTCCTGTAGAGCTCGAGCGCCTGGTCCAGTGCGTTCGCCTCCACCGCTCGCATGACCTCGCTCTCCAGGGGGCTCGGTGGTGCATGCGGCTCCCGGGAGGCTCCCCGTGCGGCGCGCTTCTTCCCCCGGGGTTTCACGCCGGGCAACGCCGCCTCGTAGAACTCCGAATCCACGCCGTAGCCCACCCGGTCCCCGTGCACATACAGCAGCAGCCCGAGCATGCGTGCCATCACGAACGGGGCGTACAGGGAGAGGGCCTCGCCCACCACGGGAGCCACGAGGGGGACGGGCCACGAGGCGACCCACTTGCCCACCACTGTCAGCAGCACATAGAGGCCGGCGAGCGGTACCAGGAAGGCCGCCACCATCAGGTAGGGCTGACCCAGGCTCATGCCGACGCCGATGACCTTGAAGGGGTTGAGCAGGGACAGCTTGCTCTCACCCGTGGCCGCGAACAGCAGGGCCAGTGGGGCGTAGAGGAGGGTGGCGATCAACAACAGCAGGAACAACGGGCCCAGTCCTTCCGCCCCGCCGAGGCTGAACACGATGAAGAGGATCGCGGGGACCCAGAGCAGCGCCGTGGCCAACAGACCCCGGATGGCAGGGTCCACCAGGTCATGCATGACGCTCGTGAAGTCGGGAGCGGTGAAGTGCTCAGCGCCCATCGCGGTACTGCGGACAATCCAGAAGAGCGAGCCCCAGAAACAACCCAGCCACACGACGAGCACCGCGAGCTTGGGCAGAGAGGGGGTGATGTGGAACACCCCTCGAGCCAACGCCACCACCGCCCCCACCCCGAGCAGGGCGAGCAATCCCGAGGGCTTCAGGGGATACATCCACGTCTCCAGGAGCCGCCTGAGGAAGGGAGTCCGCGAGCGGTGGACCTTCAGCTCCTCCACCGCCGCGCCACATTGGCCGCAGGAGCTCAGGTCGGTGGAGGCCACCGACTCGAGGACGGCACAGCTTGGGCACAGGTTCGCGTTGCACGCCGGGCAGAACCAGCCAGCCGCGGCCTGGGGATGGAACTGACAGCTGAGGAGTTCAGAGTCGGACATAGCGGGGTTCGACGACAGGTCGTCACTCTACCGGTGGCGAACGCACCTGTGGATGAGATGTCCCGTGGTCGCCGTTCCACGGCGTGTGGTCGCCCGGCCACGATTCCCAAGCTCCAAGGCGCTCGACCGTGGCCGGGTGGACCCTCTTGCGAGGGGTGCTTGCCTGCCTGGTGCTCGGCACGCGGTGTGCTCTGGGACTGCCCGAGTGCTTCGTCGCCCGAGCTTCCTTCCGCCTCTCACTCTTCCTGGGTCCCCGCAGGTGCCATCATGCGTTGGTTCAAGTCCCTCGCCGCTTCCTTCTGTCTGACCGCCTCCACCGCTGGAGCCGCGGCGCCCGAGGTCATCATCACCCCGCAGAGCAGCCAGTTCCCGTTCGTCACCCTGACTGTCAACGTGCGCGACCGGGCCACGGGCAAGCGGGTGGGGGGGTTCACCCGTGACGCCTTCTCCCTGCGCGAGGACATGGTCCCAGGGGAGATCGTCTCCTTCGAGGAGCAGCGCCTGGACGGTCCTTCCTCCACGGCCCCGGTGGACGTGGTCTTCGTCTTCGACCAGACCGGCAGCATGAGCGAGGAGCTCGCCGGCCTGGTGGAGCGCTCCCGCCAGTTCGCGGACATCCTCGGCAACAGCGGGTTCGACTTCCGGCTCGCGCTCGTCTCCTACTCGGACCGCGTGGAGCGAGTGTCCGCGTACACGTCGAACGTGGACGAGTTCAAGCGGCAGCTCTCGAAGCTGACCGCGGATGGCGGTGGCGACGAGCCGGAGAACCAGCTCGATGCGCTCATCGAGGCCTCGAAGCTGCCCCACCGGCCGGATGCCAAGAAGGTCTTCGTGCTCGTCACGGATGCCTCCTTCCACTCCAGCGACAGCGTCACCTCCCGCACCGCGCGGGGTGTGGTGGAGGTGCTCCAGTCCAAGGGCGTGCAGCTCCACGTGGTGGGCCCGGACCTGGAGCCCTATCACTGGATGCCGGGCCGGCTGGGCGGCTCCTTCTTCGACAAGGACTCGGGCGACTTCCAGGAGATCGTCCGCTCGCTCGCGGGCGGCGTCGCGGTGAACTACGTCGTCAGCTACCGCAGCCCTCGGCCGCAGGATGACGCCACCCGCCGTGCGGTGGAGGTTCGGGTGAAGGTGGGCAAGGACTCGGGGCTGGACGTGACGCAGTACCAGGCGCCGAGCTGGGTGACCGCCAGCTCCCGCATGGACTTCTTCCGGGGCGAGGAGAGTCGTTACGCGCCGCTCCACGTGGTGGATGGTTCACCCGACACCGTGTGGGCCGAGGGCGTTCCAGGCCAGGGCGTGGGCGAGTGGCTGAACCTGCGCTTCGAGAAGGAGGAGACCGTGAGCCGCGTGGTCCTTACGCCTCCGCCGGCCGGCTACGCGTGCCCCCGGGAGGTGCGCCTCACGCTCGGCGCCTTCAGCAAGGTGGTCACCCTGCAGAAGGGCAAGGGCCGGCAGGAGTTCACGCTCTCTCCTTCCGTCACCGCCGGCTCGCTGGAGCTCGAGGTCGTCAGCGTGCACGAGGGCTCCGACTTGACGGGGCTCGCCGAGGTGGAGGTGTACACCGGGAACCCGCCGGCGCTGCTGGAGCGGATCGCCCGCTCGCGCCGCACGGTGGCCGCGGCCGAGAGCGCCGAGTCGCTCAACAAGAAGGGCGAGCAGCTCTACCACCAGGGCAAGCTCCGCGAGTCCATCACGCTCTACCAGCAGGCGATCGACAAGGACCCGGCGCACGCGCAGGCCTACAGCAACCTGGGGCTGTCCTACCAGAAGGTGGGCGACTTCCCGAACGCCATCTGGGCCAACCGCAAGGCCATCGCGCTCGCGCGCGGGGCGGGGAAGAATGGGGTGATGGCCAGCTCGTACTACAACATCGCGCGCATCTTCGAGGCCCAGGGAGACTGGAAGCAGGCCGAGCAGAACTTCTGGTGGGCTCGGCAGAACCGCTCCATGAAGGTCTACGACGACGCCATCCTGCGCATGCAGCGCAAGCAGGCCGAGGCGGAGTAGGACCCCTGGCCCCGCCTGTTCCCGAGAGATTCCATGCACCGCTCCTTCCGCATCCTGGCCGCACTTCTCTGTACTTCCCTGCTCGCCCCCTCCGCCCAGGCCGCGGGCCTGAAGGTGTCACTGACCGAGCGCTCCCAGTGGCCCTCGCCGCTGTCGTCTCCCCAGGCCTTCGACGTGGCCTCCCGCGCGGAGATTGCCGCGTTCACCGAGGTGATGGCGGCCGCTGATGCCGGCACGGACGTTCCAGGAGACGCGGCGTCAGTGGCGAAATGGAAGGAGCGGATGCGCCAGGTGCTGGTGGAGAACTTCGCTCGGGCCCGGGAGACGTGCGCCACTGGAGCCCCCTTCTGTGAGGGCGCTGTCCCGAAGGACTGGGACGCGTTGGTCACCGCCTCGCGCGCGGGGCTCGCGAAGCTGCCGGCAGAGCTGGCGCCCTGGTACGCGGAGCAGAAGCCCTTCTACCAGGGCTACCTGTACGAGCTGGTCCGGCTGGCGGGGCTCTTCCCCAAGGTGACGAGTGAGATCCTCCCCCTGTCGCCCTCCGAGCGCTTCGGCCTGGAGCTGCCGGACCGTCACTTCCTGCTCACCTTTGATGACGGTCCCACACCCAGGGGAGGGGAGACGGATACGCTCCTCACGCTGCTCCGCTCCGAGGGCATCCACGCGGCCTTCTTCCTGCTCGGGAACAATTATGAGGCCCGGCGCAAGGCGACCTCGGTGGAGCAGCTCCGGGCGCTCTACGCGGGCATGTGCGTGGGCTCGCATGGGCAGGAGCACCGCTCTCATGCCTCGTGGGAGGGTGCTGTGGCCGGGATGCAGTCCTTTCATTCCAGGCTCGCGGAGAGCCTGCCGGAGGGCCAGGCGAAGCTGACGCTGTTCCGCCCGCCGTACGGACAGCGCAACCCGGAGCTCCTCCAGGCGCTGGAGCGGAGCGGGATGAAGAACGTCCTGTGGAATATCGACTCGCAGGACTGGCACTCGAGCAACACGGGCGCGAAGGCCGCCGGGCGCGTGCTGTCGCTGATGCTGCTGTGGCGGCACGGCACCGTGTTGTTCCACGACATCCACCCGAGGGCCCGCGAGGCGCTCCCGCGCATCTGGCGCGAGACGCGCGGCTCGGGCGTGCGCTGGGTGGACTGCCGCGCGGAGTAGGGGAGTCCCGGCCCTGGAAACGACGAAGGGGGGCGTCTCCGCCCCCCTCGTGGAAGTTCCGTGCCTGCGAAGGTGCGTGCACCTTCATGGTTGCTTCGAATCGACGGCCCTTGGGCCTCGCGGCCCCTGGTGCCACGTCGCGTGCTTTGCACCTACGTGTTCACCGTGCAGCATCCCTCGGATCACGGCCACTTCGCCCTCTTCAACACCGCGTCCGCGATTTTCTCTTCCCTGCGTTTCGTGTCACCCACCCAACTACTCAGGTTCGGGACGGAGCACGACTTCTCTGGTAACCTCCGAAATTTTCGGAGGTGGACCCGATGTTCGACGAAGACGGTGGACAGGCAGGACGCGAGCTGCCCTGGCGGTTGGAGCCCGGAACGGAAGTGGCTGGCTTCGCCATCGAGGGGCTGCTCGCCGCTGGGAGCTTCGGCACGGTGTACCGAGCGAGGCGAGGGAGGCGACCCTTCGCCATCAAGCTGGTGGGCATCGAGCCTCGGAGCAACCGGGAGGTGGACGCACTGCGCTTGATGCGGCACCCGAACGTGGTGAGCTTCCACGGGTATGGCTTCTGGCCAGACGATGAGCCGCGCTACCTGGTGCTGGCCCTGGAGCTCGTGGAGGGCCGTCCGCTGGATGTGTGGGCGAAGGAGGAGAACCCCTCCGCGCTCGAGCTCGTGATGCAGGTGCTGCTGCCGTTCGCACTCACCCTGGCGGACGTCCATGCTGCTGGCGTGGTGCACCGGGACCTCAAGGAAGCCAACATCGTCGTGCGCAAGGAGGACGGGCAGCCGGTGCTGGTGGACTTCGGCGCGGCGGTCCTGGAAGGAGCACAGCGGCTGACGATGCGGATGCCGCCCGGCACCCCGGAGTACCGCAGCCCCGAGGTGTGGCGCTTCGCGCGGGAGTGGGAGGGCGAGCACTACCCGTTCACGCCAGGAGACGACCTGTGGGCGTTGGGCGTCATCACCTACCTCCTGCTGACGCGCCGGCTTCCCTTCGGGGATAGGAACGACCCGGACATGGTGGGGGCCATCCTCGGGAAGACCCCTCCGGCGCCGCACGAGCTCAACCCGCGCGTGCCTCCGGCCCTGGGTGAGCTGTGCCTGCGGATGCTGGAGAAGGCGCCCGGAGCCCGGTACGCGGATGCGAAGGCGCTCGCGGAGGCCCTGTCCGGGGCGTGGGCCCAGGCAGACAAGTCCTGGCGTGTGCCGCTGTTCCCTGGACCCGGCCGCGAGGAGCGTCCGGCGCCCGTGCCCACTCCGGCGCCAGCGGAGCCCGAGCACCAGGGTCGCAGGTGGGGGCGGCGCGCGATGCTCGTTCTCCCCGTGGTGCTGGGGGCGGCCTTCCTGCTGACACCGTCCACCCAACGTTTAGAGTCGGCTCCCTCACTCCCACCCCAGCAGGCCACTCTTCGCCAAGAATTGGCGCCAACGAAGGTGACGGGAGAAGTTGGGCAAGACGCGGGACCTCAGAAGTCACCCACCCCCGCGCCCGTCGCCACCGCGACGAACAAGAGCGAGGATCCCAAGATGACGAAATCCCAGAAGACCCGTGCCCTGCTTTCCGCCTGCCTCGTTGCCACCTCCGCCTGCGGGGGGGGGCCGTTGCTGCGTCCGCCGCCGAAACCCGAGGCGTGCCCGCCGGGTTACGAGTCGGGCCACGCGAGACTCCGTATCAGAGAAGGGCAGACAAATCCCATCGTCATCCGTCCTTACAATGGCAATCCTGATAAGGGCATTCCTCCTCCCAAAGAAGCCATTCTGACCGAGCGTGAGGCCGAAGCCGAGATCCTCGGCTATTGGGGGGAACTCCAGAGCCGGAGCGTTGTCCGTGGCAGGCTGTTTCTCGGGAACGGGCGAGTCTATGGTCGTTTCACCGAAGCCTACCCGAGCAGCAGTGAGAGTGTGCCAGTCTGCATGGAAATCGTGTCTGATGTTGACGTGAAGCCCGGTTGGGAGATGGAGCCAGGCAGTACCTCCAAACAGGCTATCGTTAGCAGCGTAGTCGTTTTGAAAGCGGTCCGGGAGTTCCACTAACCGGAGCCGGAGGTCCTTGCCCGTGCTACCCCCTTCTCCCACTTCCATCCTCTTGCTCATGCTTCTCCAGGGCGCACCTGTCGAGCAGTCGCCCAACATCGGGGCTTGCGAGAATTTGAAGCGTATCGAACTGGCGTTGGCTCCTGCGGGGCCGGCCCGAGAGATTTGCGTCAGCCCAGGGCTCATGACGAACATCGTCTTCGATGAGCCCACCGATGTGGAGCTGCAGGACGAGGTGCGTTTCCTGGAGGTGACACGGGGGCGCAACATCATCAGCATGCTGCCTCCTCAGGACATGGTGCCAGGGGAGCGCCTCCGGCTCACGGCACGCCTCGGGGATGGGCCCGCTCAGCAGCGGGCCACCTTCACGCTCGTGGCTCAGTCGGGGCGGGCGACACATCAAGTGGAGGTGTATCGAGACTATCGCTCCCGGGAATCCTTCCTGCATGAGGTCGCTCAGGAGCAGGCGAAGAACCGGGAGCTGCGTGCGGAGATTAGACTGATGTGGGCCCGACTCGCGCAATCAGGTGGGATGCGGAGCCTGATTGCCGAGAAGAAAATGGACAAGCAAGGCGTCGAGGTCCGACCATTGAGCAGAGAGAATTCGCTCATTCCATCGAAATCCGAAGCCCTCTCGCTTCTGGTGGCGTACAGCTATCGCGCGGAAGGGGGCATCGCGGCGCAGGTGTTGCTGTTGAACTTGAGTTCTGAGCCCTGGGCAGTGGTCGACGCTTCGCTAGTGGACGCCGATGGCAGGGTGGTACAGGGGCTGAAGTTTCGGCAGGACACGCCCATTGCTCCCATGCGTGACGGTCCGGTCATTGTAGAGGCTGATAGTTCCAGAACGGATGCTCGTGGTGAATTGTCTCTCACGCTTTGGGGCGACAGCGCGCGCAGCATTACCTTCCACAGGCTGACCTTTCCGTAAGTCACCGTTTATTGCTTCCCAATCTGCCGATCCCAGGCATGCAGCAGCGCGAGGATATCCGATGTGCATGCTCCGGATACCCGCTCGAAAGCTCGCACATCGAGTTGGGCAAGGCGCTCGCGCTGAAACCCGGGATCGGCGAGCACGTCGCGGTGCTTCAGACCACGCGATGAGGTGAGGACTCTAGGAAGCTGCCGGAGGATGGCCTCGATGCTTTCCTCCCGCGTTGCTCTCGCCATTCGTTCCGCAGCCCTCTCCAATCGCTCACGAACCGAGGCCGAGGCGTCTCCTTCAGGGCACCACGCATCCATGGCCCAATCGCGAGCGGCCATCATCAATTCATCCAAGGTGAGCGTGTCGTTCGGGCTGTTGAACAGATAGCGCGCGGACTGGAGTGGCTCCCAGAAACGCAGCAACGCTTGGAGGCGCAATGCCATGCGCTCCGCGCTTTTTGGTGCTGTTTGCGCAATCGCGAAATACAGGGCGCCCCAGGCGGTTTCACGGCAAAATGCCTCGTAGTGGTCGTCTACTTCGTACGTGTCTGGCCAATCCAGGGCTTCGCACAAGCTGCTCTTGACATTCGATACCATATAGAGCCGCCATGCTGAGCGCTCGCGATAGAAGTCGATCAGATCTTGTGTCACCACCGCTTCGCCAGGGCGCACCTCCAGCAACTTGGCAGGAGAGGGAAGGGAGCCGTCCTTCCGGTAGTGTTCGCCACATCGCAGCCCCTCCCTTTGCGTCTTTTGTTGGACTTCGGGATAGGTGCCATGCAGGAAGGATGGCAGTTGCAGAGAAGATGTCTGTCCGGGCTTCATAGCGCGTGTTCTATCAATCGGGCGGATTGTTCCTAATTGGTGTAGGGGTTCAAACCGCCTCGTCGGGCAGGAGCGTGCGCAGCAACTCGTCGTCGGGGCCGCACGGGCGCCAGCCGGGCGGCGGTGGGGTGGCGAAGAGCGCATCACTGACTTTCCTGGCGCGCTCCTTATGAGTTTCAGGGGTGTAGGCAATCCACGAACCGAGTGCCTCGGCAACCTTGAAACGGCTGTCGTCGTCCATCTCGGCCGCCGGCCAACCCTCTGGGACGCTTTGGGTCCACAGACGCGTAAATACATCTCGTACAAAACGCGTGACCCGCTTGCGTCGCTCCGCCTCGGCAGTTTGGTCGCTGGCTTCGTCGCATCCAGCAGCTCGGCTTCCGCGACTTGGGGATGCGCGTCCACGTCGCATGTCTCTACGTGCAGTCACTTCACCTCTTCCCACGGCAGGCCAATGCGGCATGGGGAATGTTGCAGGACACGGAGCGAAGAGTTCGCCGACTTCGTCGAGAGAACCCCCTCCGTGAGGAACACCTAGAGGCTATTGCGCACGCGAAGAAGGTTGCCCGAGTTCCGTCCCCCCTTCTTCGATAACGTGAGCGGTATTAGGAGGGCGCGACCTCCTGCTGAAAAGTGCGGAGCGCTGGCAATCGGAGCGGAACTGTGCCTCGTTCCAGAGGGGGAGGGCGCGCTGGTAGTTGTCGCAGATGCGCTGGGCGGCCTCGGCTGCGGTGAGCTGGCGTTGGTGCAGGGCCTGGAGGCGCTCCCACCACAGCGTGCGGCCGAGTGCGAAGCCGATAAAGCCCTGAAAGGGCGCGGCCACCCTCAGACACCGCTCCAGTCCCTCCCAGTCTTCGTGCCGATTTTGCGTAGGGGTTCAAACCTCCTCGTCGGGCAGGAGCGTGCGTAGCAACTCGTCGTCGGGCCCGAGCGGGCGCCAGCCGGGCGGCGGTGGCGTGGTGCGGAGCGCTGCTCGGGCCTGCTTGACACGCTCCTTATGTGTTTCCGGCGTGTAGGTCGTCCAACGGGCGAGTGCGTGGGCGACATCGAAGCGGGTCGCGTCGTCCAGCACGGCCGGCCAACCGTTCGGGAGATGCTGAGCTAGTTCGCGCACGAGTTGCCCGCGCACCAGACGCGTGACCCTGCGGCTTTGCTCAGCCTCGGCAACCAACCCGCTGAACACCTGCACTGCCGCAATGTCATCAGGACCAAGCTCATCCGCCAGTTCCACTAGCGAAGCGGTGGGGCGCGCTTCGGCGAAGGCGGTGAGCGAATCATAACCGCGCTCACGTACCCTCTCATACAGGCGCGCTTTCACGTTGCCCTGCCATGCACGTCCGTCGCTCATGGTCTTCTCCACCGGACAAATTTCATTGGGATTCTGTACTCCTTCATATAGCCCGCGACGGCTTTCAGAATCTCATTCCGCGTCAACATCCGGCCAGCTTCGGCCTCTGCCTCGTACAGCGCCTCCATGATCATCCGGTTCCATTCACCGGGCCATGTACGCCCCAACTTCCAGTTTCCACCGCCATGGATGGCCTCGTGGTGCGCCTGCTCCAGCTTGACGCAGAACTCGTCGATGTCCATCTCCCCCGTGAGGCCGCGCCTCTCGAACCACGGGCGGAACTCCTTGGGCAGGATATGGTGCCTCGGCGGCTCGGCCATGCCAGCCCCCCGTCTTTCCCGTCTCGTGCATAGCCCCCACCTCGGGCCCATCACCCAGCGCCTCACGCACGCCCCTCGGCAGCTCGCCATGCGCCTGCGCGAGCATCACCTGGCTGGTCTGAGTCCGCACGGCGGCGCTGACGACGGGCAGGGAGAGGACGCCCGCGCGCACCAACTGCCGCACCAGCTCCACCCACTCAGCGGACACGACAATCCGCGTGCCCATCATCACCCCGTCGCCGCCTACCGCCAGGCCAATACCCACCAGGGCGGGAGCGGACGGAGGCGCCGAGGGCAGCGAGAACCTCATCGTCGAGAGCATCGTGGCAGTCTCGATGGCTTCCTTGAGCACCAGCACCTTCTGAAGGTTCTCCGCCGCCACGCGCATTCTCTCCACAGTGGCAGCGAATTCGTTCGTGAGGTGACCTACCAGCGGGGGCACGTCTCGCGCCGCGGCCTCTACCTGCTCGTGCTCCCGGGAGGAGAGCGCCCTCATGGCGGGCTCGAGCATCTCCTGCCTGCGCCACATGTCCGCGAAGAGCGTCTCCACGGGGTAGAGGTGCTGTTTGAGCGCGATGTCGGCGAGGTTGAGGAAGTCGAGCCAGACGGCGATCAGGAGCGAGCCCATCATGGCGGCTTCCAGCCGAGGGCCGGCCACGCGTAGCAGGGCGAGCTGCATGTCCGGGTCCTCCACCTCCGAAGCCGCGTTGGCCAGTTGGGTGGCGGCGGCGAGCTGGGCGTCCATCCACCGCACTTGCGTGGCGCCATAGTCGGCGTAACGGAGGAAGACAGCGTTTCCGCTGGCGAGGCCCCGGCCACTGGCCTTGAGCCGGGCGAGTTCGCCGGAGATGCGACGGGTGGAACCTGATACTTCGCGAAGGGCACCGCGAAACGCCAACTGAGCCGCGAGGGCTCTCTGCCGCGCTTCTCTTTCCGCGCCATCCGAGCCCGCCGCTGTCACCTCACGCGCGGACCGGCGCCGGTGCACTCGCTCCGGTATCTCGGATTCAGGCGTTGAGACGAGGAGGCGGGGAGACTCGACACCCGGCCCCTGGGCCGATGCAGGCCCCGTGGCCTCGCCCGGCGTGTAGTGCAGGTGCGTCCCACTGCCGGACGGTGGCGTCAGTGACGCACAGCCGGCGGACAGCAGGGCCAGGGCGAGCAGAAGGCCCACCCATCGGGCCGGGGTCGCTTGGGAGAGCAGCAGCACCAGCAGCGTGGACGTCATCAGCGCCTCCGATGGGGAACTCCCACTCTAGCGGGTATCTCCGACAGATCCGGATAGCCAAGAGAAGGCGGGTGAGTGCGACCTGATTCCCAGGTCCAAAGATTCCGACCACTTAATTCACCTGGATGCGTGAGGTGCCGCGAAGGCAGCACCCGCGTCAACCGGCGCGCAGGGGTGTAGCCCAGGTGTGAATCGGAGCGCGGACTTCAGGCGGGCGCGACCTCCTGCCCTGCGTTTCGCGGATGTGCTCGTCATCGAAGAAGGAGAACTCGGAGGAGGGCCACGGCGCGTGGAGACGTTGAGCTTCAAGAGCCGCAACTTCTCGGAGCTAGGCGTCAAGGAGCTGGGAGCGCAGATGCTTGAGGACGCGAGGGACGCTCTGCGAAACTACGGCGAGACCCTGGACATCCGACGGGACTCCCTCCAGCCCCTTCTCCGCGAGGGAAGCAAGGTGCCCGTCCAGCGGGTCCGCCTCATCTACGAAAGGGGTGAGCTCAAGCCTACGAACGTAGTCGTGTTGGAAACAGCCGTGAGCGCAACCAAGGAAAAGGTTCCGGGAGTGGAGGTTCTGTTCCAATGAAGGTGCTGAAATTTCATGCTTCGAGGGGCGAGGACTACCTCCTGCTCTCTTTCAACGGTACCTTCAGTCCACAAGCAGCGCTGGAGAGCGAATTTGCGCCTTTTTTCCAGGCGCTCGAGGAGTGCGCTGGCGGGTGGATGCCGGACGTCGTCCATGGCAAGCGGCAACGCAGATACTCCCGCGCCGCCATCTGGAAGTCCCTGGAAGAGGAGCGCGACGAAAACATTTCGTCTATCGGGCTCTACCGGACGGAGTGGCCTGCATTGGACACATGGCTCTGGCTCTCGCTCCCACCACGGCATCCCAAGCTGAACATCATCCTCAAGGTGAAGCCGCTCTCTTTCTTCGCAGAGACGGATCGCTGTCGCCAATTCATGGAAATGGTGCGCGCCTGGGCTAACCGCTACCCAGTCACGCATGCTTGGGCCCACAGCAGTGATGATGCGCAGTTGGCGGGCTCTCCCCGCTTTGGTCGCGATCAGCAGACCTCCATTCAAGACGGGTTCGACAAAATCTACGAGGTGTATTGGCTCAACGTCTTCGGACCCAAGCTGGTGGAAACCGTTGGCCGCGAGCGTATGTTGTCCACGCCGGCCCACTGGGTAGAGGAACTGCCCAACGGCTCCGTCCTCATCATGACGTGGCCCACCGTGGCGGATTTCGCCAGCAAGGAGGCACGGCTCGCGCAGGCCCGCGCCCACGCTCACCTCCGGCCTGACCTGGACTACGACACCGTGCTGCGTACCCTGAGCGAGCGCAGCACCCTGCTTGCCCCTGTGGAGCCTCGCTTCCACCCGGACGTGGCGCCGCTCCTCTCGCGCGTGGTGAGTTTCGTTGCCAGCCACGAGCGCCAGCGAAAGATCGCCGAGCTCAACCTCTGGCAGCCGCCCGAGCCCGAGGAGTGGTGCCCCGCCGAATCTGTCCTGCCCCCGGACGTGGACGACCCGGAAGGCACTCTTGAACATTACGACACTCTCGCCGAGCACCTCGTGGCCCTGCTGCACACCGAGGCGCCTTCCGTCTTCGCGGCCAAGCCTGAGTCGCTCGCTGACGTCGACTTCTTCTTCTGGCGCGAGGAGTTCCCGACAAGCCGCCTGCGAGAAGCCATTGACGAGCATGCGGTGCCTGCTATTGGCGCGTATCTGGGCGAGGTGATGGTGCGTAACCTGGGCGGCAGATGGATTCCGCGAAAGAAGCTCGAAGAGACTCAGGTACTCGTGGGCAACCGTGTCTGGCTTCCCTTTGTCCGGGCACGCCATTACATGCGCTCGCGACAGGCGCTGCTGGACTACTCCCTCACCAGGTTCTACCGCGTAGCCGAGCGGCACCGGGGCTGACGCTTGAGGTGCTGCGAAGGCAGGAGTACGTGATTCAGGATGGCGCGACCTCTTGCTGCATTGCGGAACGCTGGCAATCAGAACGCAGCAGCGCCTCGTTCCAGAGGAGGAGGGCGCGTTGGTAGTTGTCGCAGATGCGCTGGGCGGCCTCGGCAGCAGTGAGCTGGCGTTGGTGCAGGGCCTGAAGGGGCTCCCACCACAGCGTGCGGCCGAGTGCGAAGCCGATAAAGCCCGGAATGGGTGCGGCCACCCTCAGGCAACGCTCCAGTCCCTCCCAGTCCGCGTGATGGTCGAGGATGATACAGGACACGTGCTCTCGGCCTCCCTCGCGGGCCTGCAGGGCCACGCGCAGACAGTCCTCCGTCCGGTCCAGGCTCTCGAGCATCCAGATGTCCGGCTCCACTCCGCCCGCCTGCAACTCGCTCATCGCGCGCACCACGAGCGAGGGTCGCAGCTCGTGGTCATAGCGGTCCTCGTCTCCTCCAAGGGCCTCGAGCTGCGCCTGGGTCGCCGGCACTCGCAACTCCAGCAGGAAGCGGCGCCCATGCGCTTGCAGCCATTCCGTCAGCAGGGCGAGTCGCTCCGTCCGACGGGCGTTTATCTCTTGCTCATCCTCGGGGTTGTAGCGCACCCGTGCCTGCGTGAAGGCGGGGTCGAAGGTCTCGATGTGAGGCCCCACGCACGCCCCCTCCCCAAGGTCGAGCTCCTCCTGTCCGTTCTTCTCCGCGGCCATGGCGAGCAGGATGCCCTCCTCAAGGGCCTGTCTCGCCACGTTGTTTCCGTACTGCCCATCCACCAGGATGCCCGTGCCGTCGTGTTTGACGCCCCGCCGGAGGGCTAACCGGAATCCGGTGTAGATGAGGGTCTTCATGTGGCGGATGGCCTCCGCCTCGTCGGGTGTGGGGGGACCGGACAGCCCGAGCAGTGCGTTTTCGAAGGAATGCCGCTCGTCGAAGGCGAGCAGGTACAGGTGGGGGACGGGGGCGGGTTGAAGCGTGGACATGAGGAATGACCGGAGGTGGGCTCTCCTTTTAGAAGGTGAGGCACCTCGGCACGGGCTGGCAGCCCGGAAGTCCCCAGGTGCGAAGCAGTGGGGCGGGTCGATTGGAACAGGAGCAGGCCACCTCCCAGGCTCGCGGACCCGGACCTCGCTTTGTGCGCGGGAAGATGTTCTCCATGACACCCTCTCGCACCAGAGGGTGGGCGGCTCGCCCAGGCGTGCGAATGTTCCCGGAATGAACGCACCTTCCGAACCCCCCCGGACTGCCGTCGTCCTGCTTCACGAGGAAGAACGAGGCTTGGGGCAGCTCGGCCCCGCGTTGCGGCGCTCGGGCTTCACCCTGGATGTCCGTCTACGAGCCCCACCGCGCCCCGAGGATGTGGAGGCGGACCTGGTCGTGGTCCTGGGCGCGTCCCTGGGCGAGCTCGGGGCGGAGGCCGCTCCTCTTCTGGAGGAGGAGCGGCGATTGCTCGCACGCCGCTTGGAGGCAGGGCGGCCAAATCTGGGCCTCGGCCTGGGCGCGGAGCTGCTCGCCGCCGCGGCGGGTGCCCGCGTTCATCCGGGAGACAAGGGGCCGGTGGTGGGCGTGCACCCGGTGTCCCTGACGGTGGCGGGGCTGGCCGACCCGCTGTTCGCTGGCTTCGAGGAGTTCTTCGACGTGCTGCACTGGCACGGGGACACCTTCGAGTCCGTGCCGGGGGCGCAGGTACTCGCCTCGAGCTCCCGCTACCCGCACCAGGCCTTCCGGGTGGGCGCCTCCTATGGCGTGCAGTTCCATCCCGAGGTGGACGTGGGCATGTTCGAGCGCTGGGTCCGGGCCTCGCCCGGGGATGTGAACCGCGTGGGGCTCGGGGCCGAGGAGCTGCTGGAGCGAGAGAGCTCGCGGCTGGCTCGGGTGCAGCAACACGCAATGCTGCTGGTGGAGCGGCTGGCCCTCTTCTTCGCGCGGCAGGTGGGAGCGGGAGGAGGGGAGCGCTACCTCTTCACCGTGGACTCCACCCACCGGCTGGCGGGCCGAGGCGTGCTGCTCTCCCCTGGCATTCCCCGGCGCACCCCCATCGTCCGCGTGGGACAGGCCATCTCGCTCGAGCGTCCGGATGGCTCGCGTGTGGGGGGCACGGTGCGAGGCATGGCCAGCTTCGGGGAGACCGGGGCGGCCATCCCCCTGCTGGTGCTGCTGGATGAGCCGGACGCGGAGGTGCCCCCTGGCTCGGAGGCCCTCACCTCCGCGCCGCTGACGGTGTAGCCCGCGCCGCTCCAGCGCGCCTTGGTGGCTGCTCGCCGCACAGGCCGACGAACGGTGCTCGTCGGCCATGCAGCCCTGCCGCTCAGGCGAGCAGGTACCGGTAGAGCACCTCCGCGGCGCACGCCGGCTTGGACTCGCCCTCGATTTCGATGGTCGCGAGCAGGAGGGCCTCGACGCCCTTGGGGACGTCCTTGAGCTCCGCCAGCTTCAGGCTCAGCCGGTAGCGGGCCCCGAGCTTGAGCGGGGTAGGGAAGCGGACCTTGTTCAAGCCGTAGTTCAGGACGAGGGCGAAGCCTCGGATGTCGACGGTCTCGAAGAACAGCCCGGCGATGCGCGAGACGCTGAAGTACCCATGCGCGATGGGCACTCCGAACGGCGACTCGCGCTTGCACCGCTCGCGGTCCACGTGGATCCACTGGGAATCGCCCGTGGCCTCGGCGAAGCGCACGATGTCCTCGTACGTGAGTTCCTTCCACTCGGAGGCTCCGAGCTGCTGTCCAACTACCGCCCGAAGTCCGTCGAGACCCTCGATGATCGTCTTGTTGGCCATGGCTCGCCCATAGCACGAGGGGGCGAGCCCGTCATGACGCCATCTGACAACTCGAGGACGGGACGTGAGCGCCGACGCGTCTTGAGGTGGGCCACGGGGGTGCCCGATGATGGCGTGCCCCCCTTGCCCCCGGATGACCATGCCTCGAGCCGCGCTGATCCTGCTCCTCTCGCTGTGCGTCCTCACCCCGCAGAGGGCCCATGCCGACGTTGTGACCCGCGTCCGGGACTGGTTCGCGAACCTGGGTAAGCCGAAGCCTCCAGAGCCGGAAGATCTGGGGGCGCGCAACACCTTCACCCTCAACCCGCTGGCGCTCAGGCACTCACAGCTCGGAGTTGAGTATGAGCGGGCCTTCGGGAAGGGCTTCTCGATCTACCTGGGGCCCGAGTTCGCCTATGGCCGCACGCCGGAGCTCTGGCACCTGTCGCTGTCGGGAACGCTCGGCACTCGGCTCTTCGTGCTCGGGAACGCGCCGAGCGGCATCTTCTTCGGACCCGAGTTCAGCGTGAACTATCAGCTCCGCTCCGAGAACCACGTGCGGCGCAGGGCGATTGGATTGGGGCTCGGCGGGACCGTCGGTTGGACCCTGGTGCTGTTCAACCGGTTCACGCTCTCGGCGGGCTTCTCCGCGCAGTACCGCTCGGTTCCCGACCTCGAGGCTCCCGGAGAGGGGGCGCTCCGAGTGGAGCTCGTCCCCACGCCGCGCCTGGCCTTTGGCGTGGCCTTCTGAGCGGTCCGCTCACGGCGCTTCGCGCACGAGCTTCCCGAAGGGCGTGAGGGCGAGCATCGCCAGCTTGACGTGCTGGATGGCGAAAGGGATGCCGATGATCGTCACCGCGAGCCCCAGGGCGAGCGCGATGTGGCTCAGGAAGATCCACACCCCGGCGACGACGAGCCAGAACACGTTCAGCACGCAGCCAATGGTGCTCTCTCCTGGCGCGTCGACAATGTCCTTGCCGAAGGGCAGCAGCCCCAGCCCGGCCATCTTGAAGCACTGCACCCCGAAGGGGATGCCGACGATCGTCAGGCAGAGCAGCAGGCCGCCGAGCAGGTACTCGAGCCAGATGACAAATCCGCCTCCGAAGATGATCCAGAGGATGTTCAGGAGCAGGCGCATGGGGACAGCTTAACGCGAGGCTCAGCGGAGGCGCAGGCCGTAAATCCACTCGCCGCGTGTGGCCAGCACGGCCATGTCATTGAACACGGCGGGGGAGGCCTCGATGCCGCCTTTGAGTTGGAGCGAGTGCAGCGCCTCGCCGGTACGCGCGTCGAGCAGGTGCACCTGGCCGCTGATGTCGCCTTGCAGGATGAAGGAGTGGCCTTGCTCGTCCCGGCAGGCAGTGGGCGAGGACCAGGCGAAGTGAGCCAGAGGCCGACGCCAGAGCTCCGCGCCCGTGGCCTTGTCGAGCGCCACCATGAGACCGCTGGAGAAGTTCGGGCATCGCGAGAGCGTAAAGACGACCTGGCCTGCGACATCCCCTGTGCCGACCAGAGGCGTGGCGAAGACGCCCGCGTCGATCTTCTTCGGCTCGCGTGCACCCTGGCAGGGGTAGGCGCGCTCCCAGAGGACCTTGCCGGTGAGGCCGTCCAACTTCCGCAGCCACGACTGACCCCGGGGCCCTGTCTTGTCCACCTCGGTGCCGGTGTAGAGGACGGGGCGGTCCTCCTCGAGCTCCACCGCGAGGCTGGCATCCGTGTCATCACCCGCGGCGAAGGCCCACACCGGCTTGAAGGTTCGTAGGTCGAGCGCCTGCAGCGTGCCGCCGTTGTCGGCGAAGAGGGCCAGGTTGCCCACCACGGAGAGGGAGTTCTCGATGCCGTAGTGCCTGCCTCCGGGGGGCGCGTAGCGGTAGCGCAGGACTTCGGGACGGACCTTCAGCGTGAGCGCGATGGAGTCGAAGTCGGTGTTGAGCCGCAGGACGTAGAAGAGGCCATTCTCACCCCCCACGATGTAGCTGTCGGTGGAGCGGTTGAGCAGACCGGAGCTGTCGAAGGCGCCCCAGCCCTTGCGCGGTGACTTCGCGTCCCTCCCAGGGAGGAAGAAGATCTGCTGGTGAGTGATGAGGTTGTAGACGCGCAGGCCAATGGGTTTGCTCTCCGGGATGCCCTGGCCAACGAAGAGCAGGGGATAGCCGCGAGGATCCAACGACACGCTGCCCTTGATGGGGTTTCCGGTGGAGATGGGGCGGCGCGTGGGGCGGCCGGTGCGTAGGTCCAGGAAATACACAGAGCCATCGAGCGAGCCCTGGATGACCTCGACGAAGCCATCCTCGAAGCGGCGGGGGCCAAGGCGGCCCATGGAGTGACGGATGACGGCGGGCCACTGGACGATGGCTGGCTGGCCCGTCCAACCGGCGCCTCCGCCCCAGTGGCTGCGGCTGCGGCCGGTGGTGGCAATCCACGCGACCTCGAGCTTCCGCTCACGCAGTGGACAGGTGCCCCAGGAGCCGCCCGTGCGGGTAGGGCCTCCGCGGAACGTGAAGACTCCGGGGATCTCCGAGTAGCGCTCGGGGAAGAGCTGGGTCAGGCGAGCGGGTGGTGCGTCGAGCACCGCGCCCGCGAAGATGACGCTGTGCTCGAGCGCAGTCCCCTCTGACGAGAGCTCGAAGGCGCGGGGAGAGGTGCGTGGGGCGGAGTCCGTGGCCAGAGCAGAGCGCGGTGTGCTGGCGATGCAGGCCACAAGCGTGGCGAGGATCACCGTGTACCGCGTCTGCCATCTCCGAGGTGGGTCCATGTGCTCACGGTTCGTGGAAGATTGATGGTAGTCGTCAGAACCAAGCCAGGGCCAGTCCTTGTCCCTTTCACGGGAAGTGTAGGGCTCCAGGCCCTGAGACTCAGGAGCCAGAGATGAAGCTTGTATCGAGCAGTGCAATCGTGACGGGAGCGGGGCAGGGGATTGGATTGGGAATCGCCTCGCGACTGATGCGGGATGGAGCCAACGTGCTCCTCGTTGGCCGGACCCCGGAGAAGGTGGAGAAGGCCGCCGCGGAGCTCAACCGCGTGATGGAGGGGCGCTCGCGGGCGGTGGCCTTCGCGGGAGATGTGGTCCGGGCGGAGGACGTGGCCCGGGCGCTCGAGGTCGCCACGCGCGAGTTCGGTCTGCCCGGCATTCTGGTGAACAACGCTGGGACGGCGACGATCCGCCCCATCCTCGACCTGCCAGAGGAGGAGTTCGACACGATCGTGGACATCAACCTGAAGGGCCCCTTCCTGTTCACGAAGGCGCTCGCGCGGGCGCTCGTCGCGGCGAAGACGCCCGGGTCGATCGTCAACATCTCCTCGTTGAACCAGACGGCCGTCACGGATGGTCTGGCCCACTACTGCGCCTCCAAGGCGGGGCTGGCGAACTTCTCGAAGGTCGCGGCCTCGGAGTTGGGGCGGTACGGAATCCGGGTGAACGTCGTGGCGCCGGGAGCCATCCTCACGCCGCTCGCCGAGTCGGCGGGACTCATGGAGGGGCCCATGGGGCGGGAGTTCCTCGCTCACACGCCGCTTGGCAAGACGTGCGGCGAGCCCGAGGACGTGGCGAAGGTGGTGTCGTTCCTGTGCAGCGAGCTGGCGTCGTGGGTGACCGGAGAAACCATCGCGGTCGACGGCGGCAATCACATCCGCGGGCTCCACAGCTACGCGGACACGCTGGGCATCACCCCCAAGGTGGGGTGAGCCCGAGCGCTCCAACGGTAAGCGCCGGTGGTTCTCCACCGGCGCCACCGCCGTGGCTCACACGACGACGTTGACCAGCCTGCCCTTGACCACGATGACGCGGCGGACGCTCTTGCCCTCGATGTGACGCTTCACGGCCTCGAGCTCCAGTGCGCGCTGCTGCAGCAGGGCCTCGTCCGAGTCCCGGGGCACCACGAACGTGCCACGCAGCTTGCCGTTCACCTGGACGGCCACCTCCAGCGTCTCGTTCACCGTCAGCGCCGCTTCGTACGTGGGCCACGGCTGCGTCGAGGCGAACGGCTTGTTCCCGAGCCGCTCCCACGCGGCCTCCGCCAGGTGGGGAGCGAACGGGCAGAGCAGCAGGACGAACGTCTCCAGGTCCGCCCGAGTGGCGCCCTGTCCAAGCGCGCTCGAGTATTCCATCAGCGCGGAGATGGCGGTGTTGAACTTGAACGACTCGATGCGCTCGCCCACGGCCTTGATGGTGGCGTGACGGAGCCGGAGGTGCGTGTCCTCGGTGGGCGCCTTCGCCGGCTCCCACTCATCGACGATGCGCCAGGCGCGCGAGAGGAACCGTGCGACGCCCTGAATGGCGCGCACGTCCCACGGCTTCGCCTCCTCGAAGTCGCCCATGAACATCTCGTACAGACGCAGCCCGTCCGCGCCGTACTTCTGGATGACCTCCTCGGGGTTGACGACGTTGCCCCGGGACTTGGACATCTTCTCGATCTGCGCCACGAGCTTGCCGCCACCCTTGAGCGTTGGCGGGTCCGTGCTGAAGTCCACCGAGTCGTACGGGTGGTAGGCGCCGCGCTCGTCCTGGTAGCTGTACGCGAGCACCATGCCCTGGTGACGCAGCTTCAGGAAGGGCTCCTTCACGGAGAGCAGGCCCAGGTCGTAGAGGAACTTGTGCCAGAAGCGCGCGTAGAGCAGGTGGAGCACCGCGTGCTCGGCGCCGCCGATGTACACGTCCACCGGCATCCACGCCTTCACCAGCTCGGGATCAAACGGAGCCCGCTCGTTCTTCGGGTCGATGAAGCGCAGGAAGTACCAGCACGAGCCCGCCCAGTTGGGCATGGTGTCCGTCTCGCGCTCGCCAGGGCCGCCGCACTTCGGGCACTTCGTCTCCACCCAGCTCCGGATTGCCGCCAGCGGGGACTCGCCCGTGCCGGTGGGCTCGTAGCGCTCCACATCCGGGAGCATCACGGGGAGCTGCTCTTCGGGCACCGCCACGGGTCCTCCGCACGCGCCCTTGCAGTGGATGATGGGGATGGGCTCACCCCAGTAGCGCTGGCGGGAGAAGACCCAGTCGCGCAGCCGGTAGCTCACCGCCGCCTTCCCCGCGCCCTTCTGCTCGAGCCAGGGGATGATCTTCTTCTTCGCCTCCGCGGTGGGCAGCCCGTCGATGGGCGGTGAGCCGGTAGCCACGCCCTCCTCGGTGAAGGCCTCTTCCTGGACGTCCCTTCCGCCCTTCACCACCTCGATGATGGGGAGCCCGAACTTCTTCGCGAAGGCATGGTCGCGCGTGTCGTGCGCGGGCACGGCCATGATGGCACCCGTGCCGTAGCCGGTGAGGACGTAGTCGGCGATCCACACCGGCACAGGCTGGCCCGTTGCCGGGTTCGTGGCGTGGGTGCCGGTGAAGACGCCGGTCTTCTCCTTGGCGAGGTCCGTCCGCTCGAGGTCGCTCTTGCGCCGGGCCTGCTGTCGGTAGTCCTCGACGGCTGCCTTCTGCGCGGATGTCGTCAGGGCCTCGACGAGCGGATGCTCGGGGGCGAGCACCAGGTACGTGGTGCCGAAGACGGTGTCTGGCCGAGTGGTGAAGACCTTGATGGGCCCCGCGGGCGAGGCGAAGTCGATCTCCGCGCCGGGGGAGCGGCCGATCCAGTTGCGCTGCATGGACAACGTGGAGTCGGGCCAGTCGACGCCGTCGAGGTCATCCACCAACCGGTCCGCGTAGCGGGTGATGCGCAGCATCCACTGGCGCATGGCGCGGCGCTCGACAGTGGTGCCGCAGCGCTCGCATCCACCGTTGTGAACCTCTTCGTTGGCGATACCGGTGCGACAGCTCGGACACCAGTTGATGGGAACGTCCGCCTGATAGGCGAGACCCCGCTCGAAGAGACGGAGGAAGATCCACTGCGTCCAGCGGTAGTAGGACGGGTCCGCCGTGGAGATCTCCCGGGACCAGTCATAGGAGAGGCCGATGGCGCGGATCTGCCGCTTGAAGGTGGCGATCGCCGCGGCGGTGGTCTTCGCCGGGTGGACGCCCGTCTTGATGGCGTAGTTCTCCGCGGGGAGCCCGAACGCATCCCAGCCCATGGGGTGCAGGACGTTCCAGCCCTGCATGCGGCGGAAGCGCGAGAGGATGTCGGTGGCGGTGTAGCCCTCGGGGTGGCCGACGTGGAGGCCGGCGCCGGAGGGGTAGGGGAACATGTCGAGGATGTACGCCTTGGGACGGGAGGCATCGGGCGTGCCCGCGCGGAAGATGCCGGCGTCCTCCCACTGCTGCTGCCAGCGGGCGTCGTTCTTCTGGGTATCGAGTGACGTCATGGGGGGCCCTTTATAGCCCATCAGTGCACTTTGCGTTGAATGAGCACGAGAGGCGTCCGTCTGCAGGCGCGCGGATTTCCTCCGCGTCCTGAAATCCAAAGGAAGACGACATGACGAAGAAGAATGTGGTGTTGGGGTGTGCCATGGCGGCGGTGCTGGCGGGGACGGCTGCGTGGGCGGGGAGCAGGTATGTCGGACCGGTCACCATCAACCTGTCGGCGAAGGAGGCGTACGGCACCTTGGGATCCGCTCGGAACAGTCAGGATGCGCTCCAATTCATCACCTGCGACGCGCACGCCTTCAACGATGGTAGCAAGCACATGAGCTGTACCGCGAAGAATGCGTCCGGCACCTCTGTCTATTGCACGTCGACGGTGCCGGTCCTGGTGGAAACGGCGAGGAGTCTCTCGGGAGACGCGTTCGTCTTCTTCGAGTGGGATGCGAGTGGCGCGTGCACGTAT
Source organism: Archangium minus (assembly GCF_044360475.1). NCBI lineage: Bacteria > Pseudomonadati > Myxococcota > Myxococcia > Myxococcales > Archangiaceae > Archangium > Archangium minus. Next base: position 8,007,874 of record NZ_CP043494.1, on the reverse strand, counting down.
CTGGGCGTGGGCCACAGCTCTGAGTTCGAGCCGAAGCGTCCGTAATCCAGCAGGAGAGGGAGCGCGGCCCACGAGTCCGCGCTCCCTCCCAGCACCTGAGAGGGATTTCCGATGCAGACGCAGATGAAGCTGCTTCTCCTGGTGACACTGGGGTTGGGTGGTGGCCTGGGCTTCCTCGCGGGCAGAGGTACGGCTCCCGAGACGTCTCATGATGAGCTGCTGAGCCTGCTCACGCAGCAGGGAACGCAGTTGGCGGCCTTGGAGGCCCGGCTCGGCTCGGCTTCGCAGCAGGCACGCTGTGCTGTGGCGTCACCGGCTGGGGCTCCCGGCATCGACGCTACGTGGCTCCAGGCGGAGCTGTCCCGCATCCTTCATGAGGAGCTGGGCTCGCGGCGCGAGGAGGAGAAGCAGGCGCGGACGCCCGCTCCGGAGCCCTCGACGGAGAGCCTGATGGCACTCCAGGAGGGTCACCGCCTGGTCGACGAAGCCAGCAGCGCTCGGCGATGGCGAGAGGAGGATGCGCACGCGATGCGGCGCGTGCTGCGTGGGCTGAACAGTGCCCAGCGGGACGAGCTCATGCGGCGGTTCGCCGTCCTGGTCAACGCGGGCGGCATTGACGTGCAGGTGAGAGGACCTCCCTTCTGAAGCGACATCCCCCTGCTTGAGCGCAGCCTCGAGGGTCACAGGTGCCTTTGTCACTCTCCGGCGAAGTTTGAGCAATAGAAGACAAACGCTGTGGGTGGAAAGGAGTGAGACCTCGCCGAGCAGTTGGGGCGAGAAACGGGCTTAAACCCGAAAAAATGCGTGAGCCACTCATTAAGGGCGTCGTGCTTCTGCTCGACCCAAGCAGGGCCGACGTTCATCCGCTGTCTCGAGGGTCCCCCAACCCTCATCAATCAAGGAGAACTTGATATGTGGCGACAGTCATTGAGTGGCCTTTCGAAGAGCGTCCTGTCCGCGGCCATGGTGTTCTCTTCCATGGCGATGGGACTTGCTTCTCAAGAAGCGGAAGCGGCCTGTCGAGGCGCCTGGGCCGAAGGGTCGTCCTATAACGTGGGCGACGGTGTGACGTACAACGGCGGCAGCTACACGGCGCTCGTCTCGCATACGGCCTGTGTCGGTTGCGGCTGGAACCCCGTGGCGGCAGCGTCGCTGTGGAAGCAGGGCGGCGACTGCGGTGGCGGTGGTGGCGATGGCGGTGGGGGTGACGGCGGTGGTGGCGATGGGGGCAATGGCGGCACCGGGCTGCGCGCCATCCTCAGCGAGGCCACGTTCAACGCGATGTTCCCCGGCCGTAACAGCTTCTACACCTACTCGGCCCTGGCGGCGGCGGCGGATACCTTCCCCGGCTTCGCCACCACGGGTGACCTCGACACGCGCAAGCGTGAGGTGGCGGCCTTCCTCGCCAACATCGCCCACGAGACCGGCCACCTCGTGTACGTCGAGGAGATCAACAAGAGTGTCATGTGCGACACCAGCTGGGGCCCCCCGGGCTGCAGCTGCGCTCCGGGTAAGTGGTACTACGGCCGTGGCCCCATCCAGCTGTCGTGGAACGGCAACTACTGCGCCGCTGGTAACGCGCTCGGCGTGGACCTCATGAACAACCCTGACCTGGTCGCGCAGAACCCCACCATCGCCTGGCGCACCGGCATCTGGTTCTGGATGACGCAGACGGGCGCGGGCTCCATGACGGCGCACAACGCCATCGTCAACAACAGGGGCTTTGGTGAGACCATCCGCACCATCAACGGCGCCCTGGAGTGCAACGGCCGCAACCCCGCCCAGGTGCAGAGCCGCGTGAACAACTACCTGAACTTCACGAGCAAGCTGGGCGTGAGCCCCGGCGGCAACACCGGCTGCTGAGCCACTCGCGCTTCGGTAGCAGCCTGAGCCCCGGGGGAGGACTTCCCGGGGCTCTTCCTTTACACCCTCTTGTCCCAGGCGCGCATCGCGATCTCCGCGAGGGCGAGGAGCTCGGCTTCGCTCGCGCCGTCCTGCGCCTGGACCGACATGCCCTGGATGATGGCGCCGAAATACCGGGCGAGCGCCTCCGCGTTCGTCCCGGCCGGCAGCTCTCCTTGGGCAATGCCCCGAGCGATACAGTCCCTGAGCCGCGCCAGCGTGTCCGCTCTCAGTCCGGCGACATGCTCGGCGATCGGCTGGTTCTCGGCCGCACACGTCAGGACCGCCGTTGAGATCATGCATCCCTGAGGGTGCTTCCGACTGGTGAACTCCCGGGCGGACTCTCGCAAAATCCTGTCGAGGGCCGCGCGGGCGGTCGGCTCCTCGTCGAGCGCGCGGGCGGTGAAGGCGCCCTGCTCGGCCCGGTAGAGCTCCAGGGCCTGGCGGTAGAGCTCGGCCTTGGACCCGAACGCGGCATAGAGACTGGGCGCCGTGATGCCCATCGCCTCCGTGAGGTCGGTGATCGACGCGCCCTCGTAGCCAAGTCGCCAGAACACCTTCAACGCCTGCTCGAGCGCCCTCGTGCTGTCGAAGCCGCGGGGGCGTCCTCGTGGACGCCGTTCTGGGGGGGAGCTGTTTTTCATATCGATCGTTATTGAAATGGGGCGGCAAGCGCCTTATTTACGTAGCGGTCACTAGGAAAACAGGAGTGCCGCACCATGTATTCTGCCATCGCCACCCTCTTGGTGGTTGCCAGTCTTGGACAGGCTCCGGACGCCCTCGCGGTGCGTCTGGATGGGGTCATTGATCGAGCGCTCGCGGAGAAGCGGATTGTTGGAACCGTCGTTCTCGTCGCGAAGGACGGCGAGGTCATCTACCGGCGCGCCGCCGGCTTCGCGGATCGTGAGGCGGGGCGGCCCATGCGGGAGGACGCGCTGTTCCGCCTGGCCTCCATGTCCAAGCCCATTGTGTCCGTTGCCGCCTTGGCCCTGGTGGAGCAGCACAAGCTCTCGCTGGACGCTCCCGTCACGAAGTGGCTTCCGACCTTCCGGCCGAAGCTGGCGGACGGCCGTGAAGCCGTCATCACCGTGCGCCAGCTCCTGACCCATACCGCGGGGTTGACCTATGGCTTCTTCGAGTCCGAGCAGGGGCCGTATCACCGGGCGAGGGTCTCCGATGGTCTGGACCTGGACCAGCCCGGTCTGACCCTGGATGAGAACCTTCGCCGTATCGCGTCGGTTCCGCTGTCGTCCGAGCCTGGGACGCGCTGGGGGTACTCCGTCGCAACGGATGTCCTGGGGGCGGTCGTCGCCCGCGCTGGAGGGGCGCCGCTGCCCACGGTCGTCGAGCGCCTCGTGACGCGCCCCCTGGGCATGTCGGACACGGGCTTCAGCGTCAAGGACGTCGCGCGGCTCGCGACACCCTATGCGGACGGGCACCCGGAGCCGGTGCGCATGGGCGAGTTGCACGTCGTGCCATTCGGGGGTGGAGGGATCCGCTATGCCCCCGGTCGTGCCTTGAACCGGCGTGCCTTCCCCTCTGGAGGGGCAGGCATGGTGGGAACGGCGGGTGACTTCCTGAAGCTCCTGGAGACCCTCCGAACGGGTGGCGCGCCGGTGTTGGCCGCATCCACCGTCAAGCAGATGACCGCTGCGCAGGTGGGGCCGGAGGCCGAGACCCAGGGCCCTGGCTGGGGCTTCGGCCTCGGCGCGGCGGTGCTCGTTGACCCGGTGAAGGCCCGGAGCCCGCAGTCGGCTGGGAGCTACCAGTGGGGCGGGGCCTATGGCCACAGCTGGTTCGTCGATCCAGAGCGCCGCTTGACGGTCGTGGCACTCACCAACACCGCGCTCGAAGGCATGTCGGGAGCCTTCCCCGTGGCCATCCGCGACGCCCTCTACGACACCGGCAAATGAAGGGGGGAGTGCAGCCCCCCTCGTGGTGAGCCGTCTCCGACGAGGAGCTCCGGCTCACCCCTCATTCGACGGTTGTACAATTCGCTGTCACGGCTGGCACACGTAGTAGCGCTTGTTGTCGCAGTTGCCTCCACCGCACTGCACGCCCACGGCGTAATAGCCGCTACCGAATCCGAGGTAGCCACCATTCTCCTCGGACATCCACCCGGTCCAATAGCAATTCTTCTCACTGAAGTTGCTCATGTAGGAGCACTGGAGGGAGATGTTGTCGCAGTAGGAGCCGCTGCAGGCGATCCCCGTGACCCAAGCGCCGTAGTTACAGTACCTGTAATTGGTTCCCTCTTCGGAGAAGTAGGTGGTCCAGTACGAGTTGCCACGAACGCCGCCCGCGGGCTGGCAGTAGATGCGAATGTTGTCGCAGTTGGAGCCACTGCATTGAACGGCGCTGATGAGGCTTCCCCCGTCACAGCTGATCGGCGCGTATTCTTCCGAGGTGTACGGGGTCCACCCGGAGTAGATCGCTTGCTGAGTGGTCGCGAGGCTCGTCGTCTCTTCGCCGTCAGTCTCGTCTTCCGCGGCGCCCACTCCGCAGCCTCCGAGCACGAAGGTGCTTCCAATCATTAACATGGCAACCAGCTGGCTTGACTTGATCGACATGGCAATCGCTCCTTGTGGTTGATGCGATGTCCAAGCTAGCAGTGGTGGCGTGACAGGTTTTGCGTCCGGGCGCCAATGCGTTACATGAAAGCGTCGGCAGCCGGGAAAGGCAGGATGATTGTGTTTGTTGAAGAACTCCGGACTGCCCTGCGGGGCATGTGTGTGAACCCGGTGGGGCTGTCCGGCTCCTTCAGCGCTTGCCCTGGGCCGGCGCGGTGGGTTGCTTGCGCTCGGGGGTGGTGGGCTTGGCCTGCGTCCCTGAGGTCGCGGGCTTCCGGGTGGCCGGGGGCGGAGGCACAGCCTTGGCTGGAGCCACAGTCGACGCCTTGGCCTGAATCGGTGCCGCGGGCGGCGGGGCTTGAACGTGGCCCGCCGCCAGGACCGTCTTCATGGAGTCCTGCAGCTCCCCGCGCACCACCGCGCGGACATCCTCCTGCACCGCGGACCGTACCTCCCGCCGGATGAGGTCCTTGAGCTCCTCGCTCTGGAGCGCTGCCTTGAGCGACTGATCCAACCCCTTCACGTCCTTGTGGAGCGGATCCACCGCCTTGCTGATGCCGTCGAGCGTGGCGCCGGTAACAGCCATGATGAGCTGCTGGGTGCTCTCGTTCTGGCTCTGCAGCTCCGTCTTGAACGTGCCCAGGGCGTCTCGCATTGCGCCCAGCGAGGCGATCTCCCGCTTGAGCTCCTCCAGCTCGCTGGCACGGGCCTCCAGCTCGTCCTTCTTCTGCTCGAGCAGGGCCTGGGTGTCGCGCAGCAGCATCGTCTGTTGGGAGCAGCGCGCGTCAATGGAGAGCAGGTTGGCATAGGTGCTGCCCGTCACCTGGCACATCGTCGCCGTTTCCTGCTCGTTGAGCAGCACGAGCGAGGCGCTCAGCGTGAGCATGACGATGACGAGCATCGCCAATGCGGCGCCGCGGGTGACACTCAGCGGATTGATGCCGTGGCGTCTGAGCCAGCCGCGTTGTTGCAGACCCAGGAGGCCCGCGAGCGAGATGACCACCAGCGGCAGGAGCGACAGCACCTTGGCCGGGGAGACCTCCAGCACCAGCTTGGAGAGCAGCTGAATGGCTTCCCACGTCGAGCCATTCTCGATGTCGAGCTCGGCGCGAGCCGTGCCTTGATCCACGTTGCCCCAGGTGGGGTGGTGTCTCTGGCAGAACCCGCGCATGTCACCCACCCAGCGCGGCAGGTCGTTCACGAGCGGGGTGCTCGGGCAGAGGCTGAAGATGTACTTCGTGGTGCCGGTGGTGAACGCGTGGTGGATGAGGTGGCGCTCGGAGGCCTTCGCGAGGGCCCAGTTCCACGTGTAGCCGAGCGATGCGAGCGCCAGGGCAAACGCGATCCAGGGCAGGGCCTTCTTCGCGAGCGCTCGCAGGGACATCCGGGGTGACTCCTTCTCAGGCGCGCGGGGGGGGATGGCGGGGCGCTTCGGAAGGATTCCCTATCTGCCGACCGGGGACAACGAGGGGGGTTGGCGACTGTCAGGCACCACGAGTTTTCGGGGCGTTGCACGGGCTGGGGCGGCCATGCGGAGACTTCCATGGCCGCCCTGGGGGACTACTGGCGGGCGACGCGCTTGAGCCTGAGGATCAAGGACGTCGAGGAATAGGAGCTCTCACTCATCGTGTAATAGCTCGTGCCAGTGGAGTCGTACTCGATGGCCTCTCCCTGGCCTTCCGCGGTGTCCGTCAGGGAGACGGGAGTGGCGGCGAAGGCGGTATCGAAGGCCGCGCCCGTCGCGGCGCGGAACTCGTAGACCTTGCGGTAGGTGCGCAGGATGAAGCGGTTGGCGCACGGGTGGATGGCGCCCGAGGTGGCGGCACCGTAGTTTTCATCCGTGGCGGAGGTGGGGAGCTGGAGGTCGGCCACGAAGACGAGCGTGGACATCGTGCCCGGGGCCGGCAGCGGCTTCGGGAACTTGTAGACCTTGCTCGCGCCAGCGTACGACTTGGTGATGATGTAGATGTCCCCGGTGGTGGGGTGCACCATGAGGGTCTCCGCGTCCTTGGGCGAGTCCGGGTACTGGAACGGGAAGGCCTGCGCGGTGAGGTCGCCGCTCGTCTGGCCCGCGCCGATGTTGGGCTCGGGGATGCGGTAGACGGTGAAGGTGGACGGCGGAGTGGGGAGGCTGGCGCTCGCGCGGCCGATATCGCCCATGTAGATGCACTGCCCGGTGGGGCAGGGCCCGGTGGCGACGTCCTCCCAGTCCGCGGGCGTCACGTTGGACACGTTGAAGGTGCCCCGCGTGCTCGCGTCGGCGGTGCTGATGGCGACGATGGCGGTGGTGTCCTCGTTGTGTACGTAGAGGACGCCCGGGGTGAGGCGGCTGGCCGCCAGACCGGACGGCTCCACGACGGCGGTGGACGCCACGGTGCCCTGGGTGGTGTACGTGGTGGAGAACGTGTCCCCCACGGTGCAGAAGGGGGCATTCGCCGGCCGGAGCGCGACGACCTGCGCGATGTTCGTCTCCGCGTAGGGCGAGCTGCCGTTGAACGCGGGCTGGAGGCCAGCGGCGCCCAGGTCCTTGTAGGCCGCGTTGAAGATCAGGCCGGTGGACGAGGACACGAGGCAGGTATCGAACGGCTCGGTGAAGCCGGACGGCGGGACGATGGGGCTTGCGGGGCACGCGGAGCCCGTCCAGATCTGCGAGCCGAACCACACCGCGAGGCCGTTAGTGGAGGCGGTGGAGAGGGCAGGCGTGTTGAAGCTGGCGGTGAGGCCATTCTTCTGGCCGCTGTGCGCGTCGATGGGATTGATCCGGTCCGCGCCAGCGAAGGCCGAGATGCTGCCGGCCATATAGCTGGCGAGGTCGATCGTGAACGCGTAGCTGGTGGGCTCGGACGCGGTTGCGACCTTGTAGAAGACCCAGGCCTTGATCTGCGACGCGCTCTGATCCGAGCGCAGGAGCGTCCAGCCTGCGGGCGCCGTCGCCACCGCTGCCACGTTGTTGCGATTGATGATGCGCGCGAGGAGCACGTCGCCCGCCGCCGTTCCCGCGGGCTTCGCGATGCTCAGCGAGGTGATGCTCTTTCCGCTCGCCGTGGTGCTGCTCCGGTACGTCACCGTGGACAGCGCCTGTTGGGTGGCGTCGACCTCGGCGGAGACCCCGTCCTGTTCGGAAAGGGAAGGGGAGTCCGGGTCGAGGGGGCCACACCCCGCGAGCGCGAATAGCGACACACAATACAGTCTGCGTGAAACACTTCCGTTGAAGAACTTCAAGTTCACTCCTGCTTGGGGGTGATGCGAGACAACAGACGTCCACGAGAACCCACCGCATTCCCGCATTCGGGAGAGGTTATCGAGGAAAGCAGGGAAATGTTGCGAACGCAGCGCCAGGCCCGACAACACCTACGGAAAATCCACGGGGAAGTGGGCCCTCTCCGCGTCAATGGACTCGAATTTCACCGCGAGCCCTCCTTCGCGAAGACGGCCACCGCTTTTTCAAGAAGTCGCGCTCCATCAGCAGCTGGCGGTTCTCCTTGCGCAGTCGCACCAGCTCTTCTCTTTCGGCTCCAGTCAGCGCACCTGTCGGCTCCTTGCCCTTGTCACCGTCGGCCTCTCGCACCTGGTTGATCAGGGCTGACCTGGTGGGGTCCAGATCCTTGGCTAACCGGGGATGCTCTTGCTGCCCTCTCGCACCAGCCGGATCGCTTCGGCTCTGAACTCAGGGTTGAAACTGCGCCTCTTCCTCCGCTCTATGAACGTCAGTCGAGGATGTCCGCGGGCGGGTCTCTCCATCCGTCCGCGGGGGGGAGGCGCCCACCCAGTGGAACGCGGGCCATCCCGGGGAGGGTCGGATATTCGCGAGACGTCTCCAGCCCGCACAGTTCAGCGAGCCTCAGGAGCGCCAATCCGTTCATGAAGATGGCCCCCTCGGTGCGGCGCAGCTCGTCGTTGGGCCCCTCGTCGCGGGGCTTTTTCTTGAAGGTGAGGATGCGCTCCGCGATGACGTCTTCCAGCGCTTGGTTGAAGTCCGGGGCGCTTCGCGCCAGAAGCGCCCGGCAGACCATGAGATAGCTGTCCTCATTGCCTTGGAGCATGGACTCCCACCGGTCCAGAATCCCTGACAGCTCGGAAGCCACACCTGCGTGCAACTGCATTGTGAAACGGTGCAGGAAGTGGTGCAGGAGGAAGTCCTCCTCGTACTCAAGTGAAGGGTCACTCCTGTCTGCTTCGAGGCGGGCAATCTCCACAGCCAGGTCCAGCTGCCCCGCCGCCAGAGCATCAATGAAGGAGAAGGCTTTGCTGGCGCAGCGGTAAAGGGGCTCACTTCCATGCCCGGCAGCGACGAGCTTCAGGAACTGGAGGCGGGTCCGCCCAGAGTGGCAGAGATGGGTGGCAAACCTGCTGGCATCGGCCTGGGCGAGCAGGGCGCAGAAGGCCAGCCGGCGGTGGCAGAGCGCCACCGTGGAGTAGACCTCACCGGATTGTTCGCGAGCATCTCCGACCCGTAGGGAGCGGAGGGCCTTTCCGAGCGCGAACAGCGTGTCATCCCGGATGACTTCCAAGGGGGTAGGTCGGAGCGAGGACATGATGAGCGAGGCAGTCGGGGTCAGTAGATGCTGCAGCGCCTACCCATGGCGATGTAGTTGACTCCCGTCATGCCCTTCGCCTCAAGCGCGGCGCGCAGGTCCTCGCGGACGATGAGCACGGTGCCCATGGGCTTGATGCGGAAGAGCTTCGCGTTCGCGGGTATCTGGTCCTCGCGCAGGTTGAGCCGGAACAGGCCAGTGAACTCGTCGGGCTTGCTCGCGAAGGTGTCGAAATCGCTCTTGTCACGGTCGACGCAATCGTAGGTGTCCAGCACGTTCGCGATGAAGTACTCGCCAGTCACGCGCCGCCCCTTGTGATTGGCGAGCGCCGCGGGAAGGAACTCGATGTTGGCGCCTGACTCTTGCTCAAGCATCGCCTTGAGCCTGCCGGAGACGATGCACAGGTGGAGGGTGTTGGCGACCAGGTCGGGAACGTTGAGTCCTCGGTGCTCCTCGTCCATCTGCAGAGTGACATCGGGCGGGTAGCGCTCATCCATCCGCAGCCCTTCCGCAATCCTCCATCGCTTCTCATCCAATGCTTCGGGGCACTTTCCGATGAGACAGTTCTTCGGGTCGGGAGCTTCATGGAAGATGAAGTATGAGGCCATGGTTTCGTGCGTGGGGATGTGGCGTGCTAGCGTGAGTTCATCCACTCGAAGAGCTGATTGATATGCGAGCCGGGGCTGCTGAGCCCGAACTCCCGCAGGTCCGCGCGAGTCCTCTTGGAGAACTGGTGCAAGTGATTGGCGAGGTCCGGGGCGTTCTCCTTGGTGACGGCCTTGTGGTTATTCTTGTCCTCGGGATCCTTCGCCTTGGTGAGCTTCAGCTTGACCCTGTCGACCGCCAGCCGGACATCCCTGCTGTAGGTGCTGTGATACTTGGGATGTCTGGGAAGTTGATAGAGCCTGCTGCGCCTCTCTGACTTGGGCAGGTAGATGATGTTCACGCCCTTGTGGACGTTGTACTTCGCCTGTTGGAGCAGCAGGAGTTCGTCGAACTTCAGGAGGCTCGTCAACACGTCATCAACCGGGACGATATGGTGGGCGTTATTGGCCCAGGGCCACCAGTCGCTGCCCTTGAAGTTGAGATGGGCATAGGGGCCGGCCCCCATGTACCAGACCTTGTCGACCTTCGTGGGGTCACGGTGCGCGGCCTTGATGGGGGTGTCGAAGATTTGGTCGAAACGCTGCCGGGCCTCGCCGGGGTTGTAGAAGTCCAGGTTGTACCAGTCCGCCTCATTGGCGAGCTGATAGTTGAAGCCATTCTCCTTGTGGTCGTGCCCTGGCTTCTTGCAGACGAACTTGTCCCCCTGCTTCTCCCAGATGCAACGAGTGACACAGCCGTTGCCCTCCCCATCCTGATGGGACTCGTCAGTCTTGAGTTGCTCGATGTGGTCTTCACTATCGCCGCTCATGGGGACCTCCCGCCAGGCTGCTCGTGGGGATTTTCCAGGATGAAGGCGCTGCGGGCTTCCTGCTCATCGAGCAGGGCCACGAGGATGCTCGGGCTCCTGGCGTAATTCCGAGCAAATCCTCTGACGCCCAGGCAGATTGAAGCAGCCCCCGTGGTCGCGCCAATCTCTCCAAACTGCTCAACGGGGTACCATTGCCGGAAGTGGGACGGTAAACCCGCGCCAGCCAGCCGGACGAGCGCCGTACCGAAGTCTCTGGCGCGGAATTCATCGCCGTTCAGGTTGACAATTGCGAGGTCGGGCTGCCGGGTGGCGTCCTTGCTCTGCTCGAGACAGCTCGACATGGACTTGAAGAGCGCGGTGCCCACGGGAGCTGCACCTGAGAACCGGTGAAAGGACTCCCGGTGGAGGGCCATGGCACCCAAGGCCGCCTCGATACGTCCACCGCGCGCTCGGGCCTCATCCGTCCGCTCCAGCAATACGAAGGCAGCCGCTTCGCCTGGAAAGAACCCCACGGGCCGTCTCGGGGTCCTCACGAGCCCCAGCTCGTACGCACACGTCAAGACGTCCAGATCCACGTAGGAGTCGATGCCGCCGACGATGCATCGGTCGAGCTGCCGACTCCGCAGAAGCTGGCTGGCGTGGGCGAGCATCTGGACGAAAGTCGCGGGCCCACCGAACACGCATTGCTGGATGGCTTGGGCGGGAAGGGACAGCCCGTTCAGCTTCAGTGTTTCGGGAATCACCCGGCGTGAGAGTAACTCCCGAGCACGTTCCTGCTCGTCGCGGAACTCGGCGAGGACGCTGGCTCGGAGTTTCACATCCGTCAGGGCCGCGAGACTTCGGGTGACGTGTGTCTCCAGGAGACCCCCTCCCGGGAGTTGCACGAGGACCCCCGTCCGTGGGAGTGCTACGGCATCGAGGCCGGAGTACTCCAGGAGATCCGCGAGCGCGGCCTGCCCGAGCCGGATGAACCGGCCAATGCCCTCGAACCCCTCGGTGAGCCAGGGAATGGACTTCCCCTTCAAGGGAACGCTCTCCAGCGCCTCCTCATCCGAAACGAGGACATCCAGCTCCGCCCATCGGGAGAGTCCTGCACGTGCGGCGGCGCAGCTGGTGACCACATCGCCTGCCAGGGCGGACACCAGACCCAGACCTGTAATCGAGACTCCCTGGCCCTGCCACGAACCAGAAACCTCCTGAGCCGAGACGCGCTGGCTCATGGCTGAAGCCTCATGAGGGGAGGGGGCGCTGAGTCCCTGGGGCCGTACGCCCGGTCCTCGTGGCATGGAAGCCTGCGGCCTGGCCGCTCCTCGCCCCCGTCCAGCTCGCTCCGCGCATCGCTGGGCGCCGGGAGGGCTGCCTTCCACTGCCCATGGAGAAACCTGAGGCGCACACGCGCGCTCCATCTTGCTCCCACGTCATGACGGCTTCATCGCACATTGGCTCCGCAGTATACAGGACAAGACGCTGCGGCTTCAGCCGCCGGAGTCATCGGCTCCGGGGCAGGGCGTGCACGCCGCCCCAGTGACCTCATCCGCGCCTTGGTGCGTGAGGAGCTGGCAGGGCTTCACGGGGACGTGGGCCGCTCGCTGCGGTTTCGCGGGAGCGAGCTTCTAAGCCAAGCGAAGTAATTCCGTTCAGGGGGACCTAGCGCCAGGGCCTGATTTCTCGGCCTCAGCGGCTGCACCCCCTGACCGAACTTGGTTCGGTTGGCTTAGTGGCCCGATGGCGAGCTGTACCGCGAGCGCGTGAAGGCGTCGGTGGGCTCCAAGTCGGGCGCAAAGGCGTGGGGTGAGCAGCGGCAGTCCGAGCTGCTCGCTCGCGGCAAGCAGGTCAAGGAGGTGGTGAAGACGAAGCGGGAGGTCTCCACGGCGGAGGAGTTCTTCCCCCGGTTCAGCGAGGGCTACGCGAAGGCCAACCGGCAGAAGCCATCCGGGGTGGACAGCAAGGAGTCCCACTTCCGCAACCACCTGCTGCCCCGGTTCGGGAAGAAGCGGCTGGACGCCCTCACGGACGAGGACGTGCAGAAGCTCAAGGCTGCCCTTCAGGAGCGCAGCGTGAAGGTGGATGGTCATCGACCGGATGCCCGTGGAGGTCGAGCACCTCAAGGGGGCGGAAGGCCCCGTCGATTTCTACGCGGTGGAGGACTGCGAGCGGCTGGTGCAAGCCGCCGAGAAGCTTGGTCCGGCGCCGCAACTCGTGGTGCTGCTCGGCGGTGACGCGGGCCTGCGCATGGGGGAGATGATCGCGCTGGAGTGGAGCGACGTGGACCTCAAGCGCGGGCTCCTCAAGGTGCAGCGCTCGGACTGGAAGGGGCACGTCAATCTTCCCAAGGGCGGGCGGCCCCGCGAGCTGCCGCTGACACGCGCCCTGGCATCGGCGCTCGTGCGTGCCCGTCACCTTCGAGGTGAGCGGGTGCTCTACCGCGAAGATGGGACTCCGGTGTCCCATCAGACGGTGCGGAGCTGGATGTCCGCAGCACAGAAGCGGGCCGGGCTGAAGGTGACGGGGCGCTCCACATCCTCCGTCACACCTTCTGTAGCCACCTCGCCATGCGGGGCGTGCCACCTCTCTCGCCCAAGGAGCTGGCAGGCCACCGCAGCCTCCGCACCACGATGCAGTACATGCACCTGGGGAAGGGGAGAAGCACCGCGCCATCCAGATGCTGGAGCAGGGTCAGGATGCGTCTCCAGCTTGGAGACATTTTGGAGACGCGAAGGAGCCTTGAAAAGCACCGGGGCCGGAAGCCGCTAAGATTCCAGCGGCTTCCGGCCCCGATTGAAGTGTCCCCGACGGGATTCGAACCCGTGTTACCGGCTTGAAAGGCCAGCGTCCTGGGCCTCTAGACGACGGGGACTTCTACTTCTGTGAGTCGCGGGGGGCTCGAACCCCCGACCCTCGGCTTAAAAGGCCGGTGCTCTACCAGCTGAGCTAGCGACTCGCACTATTCTTTTTTGGGCGGCCCGCCGGAATCCGCAACCCCCCGGCGTTCGAGCGCTCTCTACCAGCACTTGTTCCGGACTTCTACTGGCGATCGTGCCCCCTGTCACCTGACACCTACCGTTCAAACGTCCCATCCCCCCGTGGCTCCTTCCTGTCCTGGCTCCCAAGAGGCGCTATACAGAATCCATGCGTCGAGACACCCGGAATTCCCAGGAAGCCCCTGAGGAGAACGACGAGCTGGAGTTGGAGGGAGGGGAGGAAGAGGAGGAGGAGAAGTCCTCCGGCCACCGGCGCTACCTCACCCGAACAGGGGCCGAGCGCATGCACAAGGAGTTGCTGCGCCTGCTCAACGAGGAGCGGCCCAAGGTCACCGCCGAGGTCTCCGCCGCCGCCGCCCAGGGCGACCGCTCCGAGAACGCCGAGTACATCTACGGCAAGAAGCGTCTCCGGGAGATCGACCGGCGCATCCGTTTCCTCCAGAAGCGCCTGGACACGGCCACCATCGTCGAGCCCTCGGAGCAGACCGATACCGAGCGCGTCTACTTCGGCGCCACCGTGATGCTCGAGGACGAGGACGGCGCCCGGGTCACCTACCAGATCGTCGGCTCGGACGAGATCGACACCGCGGGGGGCCGCATCAGCGTGGAGTCACCCATCGCGCGCGCCCTGCTGCGCAAGAAGGTCGGGGACACCGTCGAGGTCATCCGCCCCCGGGGGGAGATCGAGTACACCCTCGTCCAGATCCGCTACGTGTAGCGACAAGTACACCCTGGGTCCCGCTCCCCCCTCGCTGTCCTGGAGTTGTTGGCGGGGTGACACTCGGGGGCCTCGAGGGGTCATAAAGGGCCGGATCCAGTGATCCCGCGTCCAGGCGCCTCTCGGGACTCTGGTGGTTAGCGTGTGCGTTGATCCGAGGTAGGCCTCCTCAAGTGGCCCCGGAGGGCTGCTTGCGTGGGAGGTCGGACCTATATTGGTGGTGCAGTCAGGCAGTCAGACGCAGAAGCGGTCCGTCAGTCGGAGTCCCGTCGCACGGTCGGTTCCAGCGGTCGCACCCACACGAGGTCGCGCTCCACACGATGCGAAAGAACTTCATCCTCGACACCAACGTCCTCCTTCACGACCCCCGCTCCATCTACAGCTTCAAGGAACATAACGTCATCATCCCCATCTACGTCATCGAGGAGATCGATCAGTTCAAGCGCGATCTCTCCGAGCTGGGACGTAATGCGCGCCTGGTTGCGCGCTACCTGGACTCCTTCCGCGAGGAGGGGTCGTTGAAGGACGGAGTGCGCCTGCCGCATGGCGGGGTGCTCCGGGTGTGCTTCTCCGAGAGGAACCTGCCGCTCTCCGTGGCGGACAGCAACCTGATGGACAACCGCATCCTCTCGGTGGCCATCGATCTGATGGAGCGCGAGCCCCAGTCCCCGGCGGTCTTCATCACCAAGGACACCAACCTGCGCATCCGCGCGGACGCGCTGGGCCTCATCGCCGAGGACTACGACGCCGAGCGGGTGGAGATCACCGAGCTTTACACGGGCTTCACCGAGCGCCTGGTTCCCCGCGAGATGGTCGACCAGATGTACAAGCCCGGGGCCGAGGTGGAGATCTCCGGGCAGGACTCGCTCTCGCCGCACCAGTTCGTGCTGCTCAAGGACGAGACGAACCCGTCACACACCGCCATGGGCCGCTTCAACGCCGCCCGGGGCCGGGTGGTGCCGCTGCTGCGCGGCATGAAGAGTGAGGGCGTCTGGGGCATCCGTCCGCGCAACATGGAGCAGAGCTTCGCGCTGGATCTGCTCATGAACGACGAGATCAAGCTCGTCACCATCGTGGGCAAGGCGGGCACGGGCAAGACGCTGCTGGCGATCGCCGCGGGGCTCCACAAGGTGACCGAGGAGAGCGTGTACCAGAAGCTGCTCGTCAGCCGACCGGTCTTCCCGCTCGGCCGGGACATTGGCTACCTGCCGGGCACCTTGGAAGAGAAGATGAACCCCTGGATGCAGCCCATCTTCGACAACGTGGAGTTCCTGATGAACCTCAGCCGGGCCGACAAGAAGGCCGGCCGGGGCTACCACGAGCTCATCGACCTGGGGCTGATGGAGATCGAGGCGCTCACCTACATCCGCGGGCGCAGCATCCCCAACCAGTACATCATCATCGACGAGGCGCAGAACCTCACCCCCCATGAGGTGAAGACGATCATCACCCGTGTGGGCGACAACACGAAAATCATTCTCACCGGGGACCCGTTCCAGATAGACAACCCCTATGTGGACGCGACCAGCAACGGACTCGTTCACGTGGTCAACCGGTTCAAGAACGAGAAGATCGCGGGTCACATCACCATGGCCAAGGGCGAGCGCAGCGCCCTGGCCGAGCTCGCGGCCAACCTCCTCTAGCCCCCTGCGCTGAACGAGGAAGCAGTCATGAAGGGCGACGGTCAGATCCAGCAAGCGGGCGACGGGCAGGAGAAGCCGCTCATCGAGTACCCCACCGTCTACACCTTCAAGGTGATGGGGAGGCAGGCGCCGGACTTCGTCGAGTACGTGCGCAGCCTCTTCCGGTTGCTCATGGGCACGGAGATCTCCCCGGATTCCATCCGGGAGCAGCCCAGCAGCAAGGGCACCTACGTCTCGGTGAGCGTGTCCGTGTACCTGCTGTCCGAGGAGCACCGCCGCTCCATCTATACCCGGCTGCGGCAGGAGCAGCGGGTCGTCTACTACCTTTAAAGGCGGCCTGTTTCACTGGTGTGCCGGGCGGGTGGGGGGGAATTGGCGATTCTGTTCCAGCGGTGTACAACGGGCTTCTCATGAGCCCGGCTGAGCCTTTCCCGCTCTACTTCCCTGGTGATGCTCGGCGCCCCTTCTGCTCCGAGTCTGCGACCCGGCGCTTCGCGAAGGTGGCGCAGCTGGAAGAAGGAGGGCGTGTGCTGGAGCTCGGCTGCGGTCTCTCCGGCCCGGCCAGCGTGGTGCTCGCCCAGGAGTTCGGCTGCTCGGTGGTGGCCGCGGACTCGGACGATGCGGTGCTCGTGAGCATGAGAGATCGGGTGCGTTCGCTCGCCCTGGATGGACGCGTCGAGGTGCGGCGTGTGGACTTCGGCCGGCCTGCCTTCCGCGAGGGGGAGTTCGACGCCATCCTCTGCCAGGGTCGGGTGCTGATGTCCCTGCCCGATGCGCTGGGGACCCTCCGGCCGCTGCTGGCCCACCGGGGCCGGCTGGGCATCACCTACCCGGTGCGCGTGGGCCGGGTGACGCCTCGTGCGGTGCTCGAGTTCTGGGAGCGTCGCCTGGGTGCTCCGTTGGTGTTGCCGCGCGAGCTGCTCCAGATGTTGTCGCTGGCCGGCTTCGAGCCGGAGTCCGTCGAGTCCCTGCAGGACGCCGAGCTGGATGCGTTCTACCGGGAGATAGAGCCCTCGCTTGCGAAGGCTCCGCCCGAGCAGGCCCGGTGGTTGCGCGAGGAGATGGCCCTGCATCGCGAGAGCGGCAAGGCGACTGCGAGCTACGCGTTCGCCGTGGGCCGTCGCCGCGAGCCCGGTGAGAAGCCTCCGGCCTCGCGCGATCGCGGGTAGTCGGGCGGATGTTCTTCGGCCCTCTCCCCGAGGAAGAGGGCCGGCAGGCGGCTCAGTTCACCGCGCCGTGGAAGTCCAGCAGCTCCACCGGCTCGGGTGCCACGCTCAGCGTCACCTGGTCGCGGTAGCCGGCCGCGTCCCCACCCACCTGGAAGGGCATGGGCTTGGTGAAGCGGATGTTCACCTCGCTCGCGTAGAAGTCCTGGATGCCCTCGGGGAACCAGCGGCCCGCCCACAGCTTCGGCAGGTTCGCCAGGATGCTGGTGGCCTGAAGCTGGCCCAGGCGCAGCTGCATCATCCCCCGGCGCTCCCCCGCGAACGGGAACATCCGGAAGCCGTACCCGTAGAAGGGCATCGTCGCCGCCGCCGCCATCATCAGCTCACCCTTGAAGATCGTCTGTCCCGGGGCGATGGGCGCGCCCACCGGGTTGCCATCCGGCCCCACCCGGTAGGCCTCTCCGGCCTGGCCGTTGGTGATCTCGCACTCCACCCACGTCGAATTCGTCAGGTAGTGCGGCGCCGTCTTGAAGGCCACCGCCGAGAAGTAGCCGCCCGGGCCCGACAGCATCTTCTTGAAGAAGCCACGGCCCAGGTTGCTCTTCACCCAGATGTAGTCGTTGAGCAGCTTCCCATCCACGCCCAGGCCCGCGAACGGCGTGCGCTGACCGTCCACCAGCAGGAGATCCATCCGCCGGTAGCTCGGGACCTCGCCCGCGCGTGCCCGCACCACGTCCTGGAGGATGCCGTCAGAGCCACTGCCCGCGTTCACGAACGTGGCCAGGCCATTGCCCGTGCCCAGCTTCAACACGCCGAAGCGCGGCGGGCGCCTGCCGGCGAAACGGCCTCGCGGATCCAACTGGCGGAACACCTCGTTCACGAAGCACTGGAACGTGCCGTCTCCGCCACCCGTGAACACCATCGGGTAGTTGCGCTCGAGCACCGTCTGGACGATGCGTCGACAGTCCAGCTCCGAGCGCGACAGAAACAGATCCTGCTCAGGCACCAGGTGCGACAGGGACTTCACCACCCGTGCGTCCACTTTGCGGGCGTTGGCGTTCAGCAGCACCGCGACCTTGTGCTCGGGAGCACCGGTGACGGACGGAATCTGGCGCGGATCCACGGACCGAAGTGGCTGTACCAGCATGGGAGTTGCCTCCAAGGGGGGGTAGGGGCGTCGCCACCTCGCGGCGGCGTGATGCCCTCCAGTGCACTTTCCCAGCCAATGGCTGACGCGTGGCGTTATCTCCTCCTACATTAACAATTCCAAGGGGTTGGCGTGTCGGGAACTGCTCGGATGGCTGGCCGGTTGCTACCGGCGGGTGGCGGAGGTGGAGAGCGCGTTACGCACCGGTTGCATCGGAGTGGCACATCCGTGACGCAGCTTTCGGCGGTTTGACACCCCCGGGTGGGTGGTTACGTTGGTCACACATCGGAAGTACTCGAGGGTTTCGCGGTATTTTCCGCAGTTATTCCGGGAGGTTACACACCGTGGGCAAGATTATCGGCATCGACCTGGGCACCACCAACAGCGTGGTGGCGATCATGGAGGGTCGCGAGCCCAAGGTTCTCACCAATGAGGAGGGGAGCCGCACCACGCCCTCGGTCGTCGCGTTCGCGAAGGATGGGGAGCGGCTTGTGGGGCAGGTGGCCAAGCGTCAGGCCATCACCAACCCCGAGCGGACCATCTACTCCATCAAGCGCTTCATGGGCCGGCGGTACGAGGAGACCACCGAGGAGGCGAAGCTCGTCCCCTATAAGGTGGTGCGCGGCCCCCATGGCGACGCGCGCGTGGAGCTCGATGGCAAGCAGTACAGCGCGCCGGAGATCTCCGCGCAGGTGCTGCTCAAGCTGAAGCGCGCCGCCGAGAACTATCTGGGCGAGAAGGTCACTGAGGCGGTCATCACCGTTCCGGCCTACTTCAACGACGCCCAGCGCCAGGCGACCAAGGACGCGGGTGAGATCGCCGGCCTCACCGTGCGGCGCATCGTGAACGAGCCGACCGCGGCGGCGCTGGCGTACGGCCTGGACAAGAAGAAGGACGAGAAGATCGCCGTCTACGACTTCGGCGGCGGTACGTTCGACATCTCCATCCTGGAGGTGGGCGAGAACGTGGTCGAGGTGCTCGCGACCAACGGTGACACCCACCTGGGCGGCGACAACATCGACCACACGCTCATGGACTGGCTGATCGCCGAGTTCAAGAAGGACAACGGCATCGACGTCTCCAAGGACAAGATGGTGCTCCAGCGCCTGAAGGAGGCGGCGGAGAAGGCCAAGATCGAGCTGTCCAGCACGATGGAGACGGAGATCAACCTGCCGTTCCTCACGGCGGATGCCTCCGGTCCGAAGCACCTCAACGTCCGGCTGACGCGGGCCAAGTTCGAGGCGATGATCGACAGCCTCGTCGAGCGCTCGCTGGAGCCGTGCCGCAAGTGCCTGAAGGACTCGGGCGTGGACCTCAAGGATCTCAACGAGGTCGTGCTCGTGGGTGGCTCCACGCGCATCCCGAAGGTGCAGGAGGCGGTGAAGCGGCTGTTCGGCAAGGAGCCGAACCGCTCGGTGAATCCGGACGAGGTGGTGGCGGTGGGCGCGGCGGTGCAGGCCGGCGTGCTCGCGGGCGAGGTGAAGGACATCCTGCTGCTGGACGTCACCCCGCTGTCGCTGGGCGTGGAGACGCTGGGCGGCGTGATGACGAAGCTCATCGAGCGCAACACCACCATCCCCACCCGCAAGTCGGAGACGTTCTCCACGGCGGCGGATGGCCAGACGCAGGTGGAGATCCACATCCTGCAGGGTGAGCGCGAGATGGCCGGTGACAACCGGAGCCTCGGCCGCTTCCACCTGACGGGGATTCCTCCGGCGCCGCGCGGCGTGCCGCAGATCGAGGTGACGCTGGACATCGACGCCAACGGCATCCTCAACGTCAGCGCCAAGGACAAGGCGACGGGCAAGGAGCAGAAGGTCACCATCACCCACTCGTCCGGTCTGGCCAAGGATGAGGTCGAGAAGATGGTGAACGCGGCCAAGGAGAACGAGGCCGCGGACAAGGCTCGCCGCGAGCTGGTGGAGGTGAAGAACCAGGCCGAGGCCCAGGTGTACGCCGCGGAGAAGATGGTGAAGGAGAACCGCGAGAAGCTCTCGGCGGACGCGGTGTCGACGCTCGAGTCGGCCATCAAGGCCGTCAACGAGGTGCGCGAGGGCCAGGACAAGGACGCCATCAAGGGCGCGTTGGATCGGCTGCAGCAGGCCAGCTACAAGGTGGCCGAGGAGATGTACAAGGCCACGGGCGGCGCTCCTGGTGCGGGTGCTCCGCCTCCGGGCGCCGACGCGGGTGCGGCTCCGGGCAGCTCGGCCAAGCCGAAGGACGATGTGGTGGACGCCGAGTTCCGCCAGTCGTAGTGGGTGCCCCTCCTCCCTCTCCCCTCGGGAGAGGGTCGGGGTGAGGGTCGCTGATACTCCGGGTTGAAACCCAGGAAGAGCAAGGGCCGGCGCTCCTGAGAGGGGGTGTCCGGCCCTTCTGTTTTAGGGCTACGATGTAGGCGCCCTTGTTCCCAGGCCGAACCCCGTGATCCATTCGCCCACGCCCGTCTACCCCCAGGCCGCGCAGGCCTTTCGCCACTTCTTCCAGGAGCTGCGCGAGGCCTACCTCGAGCGTGAGACGCTCCTCACCCAGATAGAGCTGGCGCTGCTCTGCCGGGAGCACGTGCTTGTGGTGGGGCCGCCGGGGACGGCCAAGAGCGCCATCGCCTCCGCGGTGCTGGGACGCATTCTGGACGAGAAGACGGGGCAGCCCTCGCTCTTCGCTAAGCAGATCGCTGAGTCCACCGTGCAGACGGACCTCATCGGCCCAGTGGACTTCAAGGTGCTCACCGAGACGGGACGCACCGAGTACATCACCGAGGACGGCATGCTGGGTGCCACCCACGCCTTCCTCGACGAGGTCTTCGACGGGCGCGACATGCTCCTGCGCTCCATCCTCAACGTCCTGCACGAGCGCGAGCTCAAGCACGGGCGCCGGGTGACGAGCGGACGCATCGAGTGCGCCATCATGACGAGCAACCGCTACCTCTCCGAGGTGCTGGCGCGCTCGCCGGAGCTGCTCCTGGCCTTCGCGGACCGGCTCAGCTTCATCTCCTTCGTGCCCAAGTCCTTCGCCCGGCGTCCCAGCCGCGCGGCCATGCTGCACCGCTTCGCGCATGGCATCCGGCCGGATCTGCGCGCCACCCTCACCCTGCAGCAACTGGACGTGCTCCAGGAGGCGGTGGAGCGAGTGACCGTCTCCAGCCACCTGCTCGAGGCCATCGAGATGCTCGCCGACGAGCTGGAGCGCGCGCTCACGGCCCAGGTGTCCAAGCTGCCTGACTACGTGCCCACCAAGTACTTCTCCCAGCGCTCCGTGGTGAAGGCGCTGTGGGCGCTCAAGGCCGCGGTGGTGAGGGATCAGCTCTACCGCCGCCCGGACCGGTCGCTTGAGGCCACCGTGGAGGACCTGGATGCGCTGCGCTGGTTCTTCCTGCTCGGCGGACCTCCGGCGGAAGAGTCCGAGGCGCTCCTCAAGGTGGCGGTGGATCCCCGCGAGCGCGCGCAGCTGGAGATCGTTCGCATCGAGCAGAAGGCCTTTGACGCCGCGCTGACCAAGGTGCGCGCGGAGCTGGGCACGGGCGTGGAGCGTGAGGCGTCGTCGCTCGGTGCGGCCGAGGATCTCAAAGCTGTGGAGGCGCTGGCTCGCACCTTCCAGCCCGGCATCGTCTCCACCACGGCGCAGCGCCTGCGCATCAAGCTCGTCCCGGGGCCTCGACATCCGGACAACCGGGTGGCTCTGCTGGGGGCCGCGCGCGGGCTGATCGCGACGGTGGAGCAGCGCATGGCACGCGGGCCTGTTGAGGGCACCGAGCCTCGGGCGGGCGTGGCCGTGTTCTCCGCGCTCGTGGAGACGGTGGACCTGTGCCGTCAGGTGCCGGAGCTGCGTCAGAGGCTGCCGGCCCTGTGTGAGTCGGTGGCCCGCTTCGTCCTGCAGGCCCTCGAGCTGATGGCGCTCAACGCCGAGAGCCTCGCCTTCGACGAGGCGGTGGTACTGGAGACGCTCGTCGGGCTGGCGGACAACCTCTCTGAGGAGTTGAGCCGGGTGGGCGAGCTCCTGGTGTTGCTCGCCGAGGGCAGCTCGGGCGCGGTGGTGCGCCTACGAGCCGCGGAGTCCGAGGCGCGGCGACGTGCCCTGGCCGCCCTCCGCCAGCGCGCGACGAACGTCTTCCCTGCGTCGCGTGGTCGGAGAGATCCGCTGGATGCGCTCGCGGCGGACTCGCGCCGGCTCACCCAGCTTGAGACGGCCCTGTGCAAGCTGGACCCTGCGCAGCGCGGCCTCAAGCAGGAGCTGTTGCAGCCGCTCGGGTTCGCCTACGCGCGGGATGTGCTGTCCACCACGCCCTTTGAGCGCATTGACCAGTTCTCGCGCACGGTGCAGTCGGTGGCGGAGAACCTGCGGCGCGAGGGTCTGGCTCCGGAGCCCGTGTTCGTCGAATGCCGGGAGATCCTCGAGACGCGCCTGCGCGAGTACGTGCGGAGCATGGGCCGCGAGGTGGCGAGCCCTCCGCCGGCCCCTCATGCCGCCGTCAATGGCGAGGCCTACACCTTCTATCGGGGTGACTTCTCCGCGCAGGTCCGGGACGGTGAGTACTCGGCGCTGCTCGGGCTGGACGGACAGCTGGCCTTCGCGCGACCGGCCTCCGAAACGTCCTTCCTCTCCGACAACATCCGCGATGCGGTGGCCCGGGTGGAGCTGTCCTTCGTGCAGACGCGCCTCAAGTACCTGCGCAACTGGCTCTCACAGCTCATCAACGCGCTGCCGGCCCCCCAGTCCGTCCAGAACCGTGCCTCTGCGGATCAAGTCTTCGATCGCCTGGTGAAGAGCCGCTTCCCGCTGCTCGCGCTCAAGGAAGGCGAGCTGGTGCGCATCAAGGGCCTGCTCGGCGTGCTGATCGCCATCCCTGGGGAGCTGGGTGACAGCGCGCGCAAGTTGGAAAGCGTGCTGCGCGGCATCGACGACGACTTCACCCGTTTCAGCAAGCAGCTGCTGGAGCTGCGGGCCTCGTTGTGAGGAGGAGCTGACGCGTGCTCGGCTCGCGGCTCTCACGCCTGCGGCTTCGGTTGGACGCGCTCCAGGGGAGTCCGTCCCAGTCCGAGGGTCTGCGGGGTTGGTGGCTTGGGCTCACCGCCCCGGCCGAGGTGGACCTGTCCCTGCCCACCGTGACGGCGCTCGACAAGGCGCTGGAGCGGGTGGGGGTGCACACGCTCGCGGACGCCCGCTTGTTGCTCGAACTCGGTGTGAAGAAGGGCAGGGTGGGCGAGCTGGCCACGGGGTTGAAGACCCGGGCTGGCGAGGCACTGGAGGAGTTCGAGCGGACGCTGGAGGCCGTGGAGAAGATGCTCCGGGTAGGCCGGATGCCTCCAGGGGCGCGCACGGCGCTGGAGCGGGGCTTCGTGCGGCTCGCGCGGGTACTGCGGGTGGCGGACCTCTTCATGTCCCCCACGCCCCCGCCTCGGGAGGCGGAGGGCGAGTTCGAGATCTTCTCACGGCCCGGTCCCCTCTGGAACGAGCGCGGAGCCCCGAGCAAGGCCCGCATGGCCGTGGCCGAGTTCCTCGCCGAGCGGGCGCGCACCAATGTGGAAGACCTGGTCCAGAAGCGGAGGGACCTGGACATCGCCCATGAGCTCCTCCTGCGCATCGGCATGGAGCACGACCGTGACCGCGGAGTGGCCCTGCGCAGCGAGGTGGCCCAGGCGCGTGAGCGTGTCCGGGAGCAGCCGGCGACGCGCTCGCTGGATGCGCTGGTGAAGGAGGTGCGACGCACCGCGAGCAGGGATCCGCACATGGCCTGGCGCTCGCTCCGGGGGCTCTACGAGCGTGCCCTCGAGGCGAATGATCCCCGGTTGGCGGCGGCGGCCCGTGCGGCGCTCGAGCCGATGATGCCTTCCCGCGAGCCGATGCGGGCCATGCTGGAGTCCGCCGAGCGCGATGACCTGACCCGCTGGTTTGGCGAGGCGCCCCCCGCGTTAGAGGGCCCGAATGCGCTCCGGCAAGCGCCCAAGGTCTCCAGCGCGGATGACCTCCTCGCGGATCTGGCCTTCTCGCTGCGGCCCGAGCAGCTCTCCGCGTTCGAGCTGGCGGCTGGCTGCGCCCGCTACTTTGACGTGGAGGACTCGCTCACCGAGGAGATCGTCGAGGTGAACACCCGGAAGGTGCGCCCCGTGCCACGGCGGGTGCCGTACCCCACGCAGAACATGACGTTCGAGCGCACGGGCGGTTTGCACGACGTGCACAACTTCGTCATCTCGGATCCACGGCTGCTCGTCTACGACCTGGCCGCCCACAGCCAGACGGTGCGCGCCTACCTGGAGGATGAGCCCCCTCCCCAGCCCAAGAAGATGAAGCGCACCGCTGTGCGCGTGTACGTCTGTGACGCCTCGGGCTCCATGCACGGCTCTCGGGCGCGCTTCCGCGACGCCATCATCATCGCCGAGCTCAACAACCTCCGCGTCAAGGCGCGCCAGGGCGTGCCCTTCGATCCGCTCTACTTCTCCTTCTTCAACGACGCCCCCACGGAGCTTGCCCGTGTGGACACGGCCCGCGAGGCCACTCGGCAAATCGAGAAGCTCTTCCGCGACTCGCCCGCCGAGGGCCAGACGGACATCTCCCTGGCGCTTATGTCCGCCTTCGACTCCATTCGCGCTGCGCGGGGCAAGGATCCCTACCTCGCTCGGGCCACCGTGGTGCTCATCACCGACGGCGAGGACCGCGTTGACCTGGAGCTCATCCGCCGCACCCGTGCGCCCGTGGACGCGCTGGACATCTCGCTCAGCTTCATCTCGCTCGGCGAGGAGAACCCGGACCTCAAGTCGCTCGTCATGGAGCAGCGAGCCCGCGGTGGCCGTGCCTTCTACCACCATCTCTCCGACCAGGAGATTCAGTGGGCGAAGACCGAGTTCGACAGCCCCTGGCGCACCCTCCTTCCTCATGATGTGCCCGTCACCCCTGAGGTGATCGAGGCGCTTACCCCCCACCTCGAAGCGCTCGAGGCCATGGCCACCGGACGTACGGAGGTCTCTCGCGCGCCCGTGACGTCCGAGGCCTCCTTCGATGCCCTCTTCCCGGACCCGGAGCAGGTGGGAGCCCAGCCTCTTGCGGGGGAGGCGCCTGGTCCCGAGGTGATTGCCCGCGTGGCCGACATCCTCGATGCCATCGTGGAGTCCGCCGCGCTCGCCTCCGCCGACCGCCGTGCCACCGAGGGCATCAACCTCCTGCAGCACCTGCTTGGGGTGTACCAGCTCACTCCTGCGCGCTACCTCTCCGCGCTGGCCGTCGGAGGTTCACAGGTGCACGAGCGCCTCGCTCGCGTGCGCCTCTTGTGCCGTCCGTTCGAGTAGGCTGACTCCGGCCATGCTCTTCGACTGGTTGCGCAAGAAGAAGACACCCAAGAAGCCCCAGCTGCCGACGGATCCGCTCGCGGCCTTCGATCAGCTGATCGAGGACCTGGAGCGCCAGGCGGCCGAGGTCCGCAAGTCCGCGGCCACGCTGCTGGCGCTCAAGGGAGACCTGACCCGCTCACAGGAGCGGTACCTCAAGCGGCTGGAGGACATCTCCCAGCGGCGGGCCGTCGCGGACGAGCAGGGGGATACGAAGATCGCCCAGACGCTCGAGCGGGATCGCGCCCAGACCGAGGCCCTGCTGAACACCACGCGCGAGTCGCTCAACCGCGCGGAGCAGGACGGCAAGCTGCTGCTGGAGGCTGCCGCGGATCTCGGCAACCGGGTGGCCGAGCTGCGCACCGAGCGGGAGAGTGCCTCGGCTCGGCTTGCCGTGGGGGGGCTCGTCACGGGCGCCCTGCGCGAGCAGGTGGAGCGCTTCGAGAAAGTGCTGGCCGTGGATGCCGCGCGTGATGAGATCGAACGGGCTCATGCGCTCGCGGACATCTACCGGGAAGAGCGCGGAGCTTGAGCACCAACGGTTAGGAGGGAAGCAATGGGCTGCTGCCACTACTACCAGCACGTTGGTGAAGGCTGCGACAACGCCTTCACCGTGGACACCTCACGTATCACCTTCGGCCGCGGCTGCCTGGCGGAGGTGGGTGATCGCGCCAGGGCACTCGGGATGAAGCGCGTGGCCCTGTTCTCGGACGCGCGCATGGCCCGGCTGCCGCACTTCCAGAAGGTGCACCGCTCCTTGAGTGCCGCTGGACTGGACGTAGTCGTCTACACCGATGTGCACGTGGAGCCCACGGACCAGTCGTTCCTGGATGCGGCGCGTTTCGCCTCGGAGGCTCGGCCGGATGGCTACATCTCCCTAGGAGGCGGCTCGGTCATCGATACCTGCAAGGCGGCCAACCTCTACGCCACCCATCCGGCGGACTTCCTGGCCTACGTCAACGCGCCGGTGGGCGAGGGCCGTGCAGTGCCCGGCCCGCTCAAGCCGCACATCGCCTGTCCCACCACCTCGGGCACGGGCAGCGAGGTCACCGGCATCACCATCTTCGACCTGTTGTCGATGGGGGCGAAGACCGGCATCGCCTCGCCAGCGCTGCGGCCTACCGAGGCCCTCATCGACCCGGATTGCACCGCGACCCTGCCCGGTGAAGTGGTCGCCGCCAGCGGGCTGGACGTGTTGTCGCATGCGCTCGAGTCCTATACGGCGCGGCCGTACGTACGCCGTCCCGCACCGCAGCGTCCGAGCTTGCGGCCCATGAGCCAAGGCGCCAACCCGTGGAGCGACCTTGGCTGTCGCGAAGCGCTGCGCTTGATGGGGCTCTACCTGGAGCGCGGGGTGAAGGACGCGGAGGACCATGAGGCCCGCGAGCAGCTGATGTGGGCCTCCACGCTGGCGGGTATCGCCTTCGGAAACGCCGGGGTGCACGCACCGCATGGCATGGCCTACGCCGTAGCGGGTCTGGTGCGCGACTTCCGTCCCTCGGGCTATCCGCAGGACGAACCCCTGGTGCCCCACGGCATGGCCGTCATCGTGAATGCCCCGGCCGTGTTCCGCTACACCGCGCAGGTGAGCCCCGAGCGCCACCTGGAGGCCGCACAGTGGCTGGGCGCGGATGTGCGTGGCGCCACCCCCTCGGACTCTGGCGAGGTGCTCGCGGGCAAGCTCATCCAGATCATGCGCGCGGTGGGTATCCCCAATGGCCTGGGGGGCGTGGGTTACGGCGAAGCGGACGTGGCGGCCCTCACGGAAGGTGCCTTCCCGCAGCAGCGCCTGCTGCAGAACGCTCCGCGTGAGATGACCCGGCCCGTCCTCACCGAGCTGTTCCGCCAGGCGCTGAGCTACTGGTAATCGAAGCGGAGGCAACCCCCCCATGACCGAAGCCGAGACCGCAGACCGCTACCGTTACTTCGTGCCCATCACCACCCGCTGGATGGACAACGACGTCTACGGGCACATCAACAACGTCACCTACTACAGCTACTTCGACACGGTCGCGAACCACTACCTCATCCACGAGGGAGGCCTGGACATCCTCACGAGTCCCGTCATCGGCCTCGTCGTGGAGTCGCGGTGCGCCTACCGCGCTCCGCTCGCGTACCCCGACCGCCTCCGCGCGGGCCTGCGCGTGGACAAGCTCGGCAACCGCTCGGTGACGTACGGAATCGGAATCTTCAAGGAAGGTGAGGAGCAGGCCTCGGCCCACGGGTACTTCGTGCACGTCTTCGTGGACCGCCAGTCGCGCAAGGCGGTGGCGATGCCCGAGCGCCTGCGCGAGGCGCTCACGCGGCTCTCCGTCGCGTGAAGACGCACCGCGCTACGTGCGGCGCGCCGTCTGGTGCAGCTCCAGCACGATGTTGCCGCCCTTGAAGAGCCTCACCGCTCCCGATGTCTGGCTCACCACGAGCGCGATGCACTTCGTCGTCGACGTGATGCTCGCCGCCGCCGCGTGTCGCGCTCCCAGCCCCAGTGGAATCTTCACCGTCTCATCCGAGGCCGACAGGTAGCGTCCCGCCGCCAGCACCACGCCGTCCTCGCGGATGACGAAGGCGCCGTCCAGCACCGAGAAGTTCTTGATGGCCTCGCGGATCTTCGGATCCAACACGTTCCGCTCGGCCTCCGAGAGCCCCTGGAACGGGTTGATCGTCATCTGCCGGCTCTTCTCCATCACGCTCGTGTGATCGCCGATCGTGATGATCGTCCCGATGGGGTGACCCTCGAAGCCTTCCTGGCCGACCTGCAGCGCCAGCTGGATGAGCGCGTCCACCACCTGCGAGTTGAACTCGTCCCCCAGCTTCACGCCCTCAATCGTCAGTCGGTCGTCGAGCGAGCCGCCGATGCGCATCTGCATCAGCGTGTCCGGGGAACGGCCGAGCTTGCCCGTCATGCACAGCACCAGGTCCCCCTCCTTGAACGCTCCCTGGGACAGGGCGGACACGAGCGCCACCTTTACTCGCTCGGTGCGCGAATAGTCGTAGGCGGGAATCACCAGCGCCCGTTGCTTCTTCGACAGCAGCTCCTCCGCCATCCGGGGTGCGGTTACTGCGTAGACGAGCTTGCGCTTCGCCTGCTGCCGGCGCAGGTCCTCGGGCGCGATGGGCACGTCGCTGATGTAGAGGAAGTGGTCTACGTCCCCTTTTCCAGCGAGCGAGAGAGCGGCTCGCAGGAACTCCCGGTCGAATTTCGAGGTATCGCTCATGGGCTACGGACGCGCCGCCTGTTATGGGTTGTTGGTCAGGGTCTCCTTGACATCAGACCGCACGTGAATAAAGCTTTCCGGCCATTTTTTTTGAGGCACCAGGGCCCATTTTCCCCGATGCACGGGAGCCTAAGGCTGTGAACCAGAAAGATCTCAAGCGTTACAAGAAGATGCTCGAGGACAGCAAGACGAGCCTGCTGGAGAGCGCCAAGAAGACCCTGGTGGAAGAAGCGAGCTTCGACACCGACGATCTCCCCGACGAGATCGACCAGGCCTCTTCTGAGTATGCCCAGTCGATGGTGTTCCGTCTGCGGGACCGGGAGAAGTTCCTGCTTCAGAAGATCGAACGTGCCCTTGCTCGTATCGAGGACGGCACCTTCGGCATCTGCGAACGCTGCGAGGAGGAGATCTCTCCCAAGCGGCTGGAGGCGCGGCCGGTGACGACGCTGTGCATCCGCTGCAAGGAAGAGCAGGAGAAGAAGGAGAAGTCCTACGGGTAGCTCGTAGGAGGGCAGGGGGGTTTCTCGCGTACGGGCCCGCGTGAGATCCCCTGCTCCCCTCAGGCCGCCAGTTGGATCTCCACCCGGAGCAGCTGGCGGCCAATGAGGAAGTGGTCCCCGTTGTCCACGAACACCGGACCGGTCAGTCGGATGAAGGTGCCGTTGGAAGAGCCAACGTCCTTCACTCGCAACCTGTCCTGCTTCACCAGCAACAGCGCGTGACGCCCCGAGACGAAGCCATCGGTGGCGAAGGTGATGTCTCCCTGCTCGCGCCCCAGGTGGTTCTCCCCTTCCTTGAGCGGGAAGGCGGCACCTCGGATACCCCCCTCCAGAATCTGCACCAGCCGCAGCCGGTAGCCCGGGTCATTCGAGCCCCAGATATGGGCTCCGCCCGGGCCCACGGCTGCTGCGGGAATGGGCTCGAGCACCAGGCGCTGCCGGCCCAGGCGCAGCTCGCCGCCCACGGGCAGCTCCCGCTCCTGGCGCAGGCGCACGAAGACGCCATTGGCGCCGCCCACGTCCTCCACGGCCAGCCGCCCTCCCGAGAAGAAGAAGCGGGCCTGCACGGGCATGATGAAGGGGTCGTCCGCCAGCGGCAGGTCGCCCTGGGGGCCGCAGGTGAGCGTGTCCTTGGTCATCCGCACCACGGACTCCGGGCCGCCGTCCGCCCGCACGACGCGCAGGGCCACCTGGGGCCGGGCCGCCGGTTTCGGCGAGGCCATCACCATCGTGCTGGAGCGGATGGACGAGCCACAGGCGTGGCAGGTGGAGGCGGAGTCGGGGTTGTCGGCGTCGCAGCGGGGGCAGTAGACCATGGCGGGCGGGTGTACATATCAAGCCCAGCCGGGGGTTGCTCGGGCGGCGAACAATCCCCGTACAGTGGCCGTCCACCTTGCGGGCAACCCGACGCTCGTGGGAAGTTCGGGCCCCAACACCCCGACCCCTGCTTCAGGGAAACTCTCCTTGCATTGCCCCAGCTGCGGCGCTGACGCCGGTGATGTCTCCAAGTTGTGTCTCTCCTGCGGCGCCACGCTCGCGCGCGGGGAGGCGGACGAGTACATCGGCCGCACCATCGCCAAGAAGTACCAAGTGGAGGCCCTCATCGGTGAGGGCGGCATGGGCAAGGTGTACCGTGCCCGCCAGGTGGCGCTCGACAAGCTGGTGGTGCTCAAGGTGTTGCGCCATTCGTTGCTCGGGGATGATCGCACCGTGGCCCGCTTCAAGCGCGAGGCCAAGGCCGCCAGTCGCCTCAACCACCCCAACTCCATCAGCATCCTCGACTTCGGCCAGACCGAGGACGGGGCCCTCTTCATCGCGATGGAGTTCGTCCCGGGGCAGGATCTGCACACCGTCCTGAGCAAGGACGGCCCGCTCCCCGAGCAGCGCATCATCCGCATCGTCAGCCAGGTGCTCTCCGCCCTCTACGACGCGCACAACGCGGGCGTCATCCACCGGGATCTCAAGCCCGAGAACATCATGGTGGAGCAGCGCCGCAACGATCCGGACTTCGTGAAGGTGCTCGACTTCGGCATCGCCAAGTTCCAGGACGGCGACGGAGAAGGGCCGGCTCTCACGCGCACTGGCTTCGTCTGCGGCACCCCCGAGTACATGTCTCCCGAGCAGGCGCGTGGCGCGACGCTGGACCACCGCTCGGACCTGTACGCCGTGGGCGTCATCCTCTACCAGCTCATTACCGGCCGGCTGCCCTTCGAGTCCGACTCCGCGGTGGGCTACGCCACCAAGCACCTCACGGAGGAGCCCCTTCCTCCGTCCCGCAAGCGCCCGGAGATCCGCATCTCCCCGGCCATGGAGCGGCTCATCATGCGGGCCCTCTCCAAGAGCCCGGATGATCGGCCTCAGGACGCGGAGGCCTTCCAGGCCGAGCTGCTCGCCGTGGACAAGGAGCGCGAGCGCCGCGCCCATGCGCCTGCTCCCGGTCGCCGCCAGCAGGGAGCGGCGGTGCTCGCGCCGCTGCCGCGCAAGGCCACGCCCCCTTCCAGCGGGCTGCACACGGAGGTCACCGATCCGGGCTGGGGGGGTGAGTCCGACGCCACCGTGCGTGCCATGCCCGAGCGGATGCATCCGGGAGCCAGCATGGCCCGCTCCGCGCAGGAGCGCACGCAGCTCGCGCCTCCTCCGAGTCGGCCACCCGATCGCGAGCGTGGAGAGCGCTCACAGCCCCAGCCGCTCGTCGTCGTGCGGCCCGCGCCAACCGAGCGCGTCACGACCGAGCGCACCATCGCCGTTGACCGGGCGCCGGCGACCCACGTCAATGCGTCCCTGCCTGGCAGCAAGACCGAGGCGATGGTCTCCGCCGTGACCGACACCGGTGGCGGCTTCGGCTTCCTCAAGGCCTTTGTCCTGACCCTGGCGCTCCTCACGCTCGGCCTGGTCGGCTACTGGCTGTACACGAGCTGGCGCAGCCAGACCCAGGAGAAGCCCTTCGTCCCTCCGAAGAACGCGCCCATCCCGGGACAGGAGTCCGGCGCCAACGTGCCCTCACCCGGCACGCCGCTGTACGAGCAGGATGTCCCGGCGAAGAAGCGCGATTCAAAGCAGGCGCTGCAGCGGCGGCTGGCGGGGTACGCCGCTTACAAGAACGGCAACCTGGAGCTGGCCGCCCGGGAGTTCGGCACGGCCTTCTCCCTGGAGCCTTCGCCGGAGCTGTCGTTGATCCTCGGCGAGGTGTACTGGGCGCTCGACAACCACGAGGAGGCGCGCGGCTGGTGGATGCGCCACCTGCGTGACCTGCCGGAGTCCAAGGCCCGTGACACCCTGCTGCGCAGGGAGCCACAACTGGCCTCCGCCGTTGGCGGCCGGTAACCGGCGGCTTGCTCCCTCAGCCCACCAGCTCCACTTGGACGATATGCTGGCCCAGGCGCACCCTGTCTCCGGCGCGCAGCGGCCTGTCCACCCCGGGCGTGATGCGCACGTACGTGCCGAGGCCTCCGGAGAGGTCGCGCAGCTGGGCGCCGGTGAGGGTGAAGCTCAGCTCGCAGTGGCGACCGGCCAGCCCCTCCTCCTGAGGAAAGCAGACGTCGCAGTTCGCCTGTCCAAGCGTCAGGAGCGGGGCGGAGGTGACGACGGTGCGTCCACTGCGGCCTCCTACCAGCACCTCCTCCACGCCAAACACGCCTTGCCCGGGAGGCACAGGCGCACCGTAGACGGTGGGACGCCCAGCCAGGGGCGGCGGGGCCTCGAGCTTGCCAAGGAAGCGGAAGAGGCGCTGGCCGATACTGAAGAAGGAGAGCGGCGGGAGCGTCTCGGCACCCGGGATGGTGACGTAGACGCCCGAGGCGCTGGACTCATCGCGCACATGTAGCACGTTGTCCTTGATGAGGAAGGTGGCGTGCTGGGCGGAGACGAACGGATCGTCCGCGAAGAGGATGGCGCCGCGGGAGCGGCCCACGGTGCAGCCCGTGACGGGCAACTTGAAGCGCTGGCCTCGGGCCGAGCCGGCGATGACCGCCAAACCAAAGCGCGAGGCGGCCGGGGCGGGACGAGCTCCTGAGACGGGCGCGGCAGCTGGTTTGGGTGCCAACGATGGTGGCACCGCCGGGTGTGGCGCTCCAGCGGGGCGCGTCAGGGGCAGGGGGGCCGCCGGGCCACGGGGGGCGGCCACACCTGGCGCGGGACGCGCAGCCAGGGGGATGCCTCCGGCTCCGCCGACGGGGGGCGGGGTGCGCGCGGCCGGACGCAGACCGGGCGGGGCGTCGGGCGAACGGATGGCACTTGAAGGGGCCCGGGATACACCCGAGACTGGCTTGCCCACGGAGGAGGCGGGCATGGCTCGGTGAGGTGGCGGCTTTGCCGTGGCCGGCGCCTCGCTCAGCGAGGTGCCGCAGCTCGCGCACACCTCCGCACGGGGCGGATTGTAGCCGTCACAGTTCGGGCACACCACGGCGAGAGCAGACAGCAGGAGCTGTGACATGGGCAGATCGACTCTAGAAGTGGGCGCAACACGGGGTCAACGAAAGCGCATCTCGCGCAAATCCCAAGGTCCTGACATTGCCCCCCCTGAGGGCGGCAGTTAGCATTGCTGACGATTCGATGATTCGCCTCAACGACATCCTCCAGCGGGTTGCCTCCTATCATCCGGACCCCGATCTGGACATCATCAAGAAGGCGTACGTCTACTCGGCCAAGGTGCACCAGGGCCAACTACGCAAGTCGGGTGAGCCCTACCTCATCCATCCGCTCGAGGTTGCTGGGCTCCTCGCCGAGTTGAAGCTGGACGAAGCGTCCATCGTCACCGGCCTGCTCCACGACACCATCGAGGACACGCTCGCCACGGCCGAGGAGCTCACCGAGCTCTTCGGCCCTGAGGTCGCCCAGTTGGTGGACGGCGTGACGAAGCTGTCCAAGTTCTCGGCCTCTGCCACCCTCTCACAAGAGGAGAAACAGGCCGAGAACTTCCGGAAGATGATCATCGCGATGGCGCAGGACATCCGCGTCATCCTGGTGAAGCTAGCGGACCGCACCCACAACATGCGGACCCTGGACCACATGTCCGAGGAGAAGCAGCGGAGGATCGCCCAGGAGACCCTGGACATCTACGCCCCGCTGGCCAACCGCCTGGGCATCAGCTGGATCAAGACCGAGCTGGAGGACTTGTCCTTCCGCTACGTGAAGCCCCAGGACTTCTTCGCGCTCCAGGACAAGCTCAACAAGCGCAAGAAGGAGCGGGAGAAGTACATCGAGGATGTCAGCACGCTCATCCAGAACAAGCTGGAGGATCGTGGCCTGAAGGGCGACGTCAGCGGCCGCTTCAAGCACGTCTACAGCATCTACAAGAAGATGAAGTCGCAGGGGATCGAGTTCGAGCAGATCCACGACATCATCGCCTTCCGCATCATCATGTCCTCGGTGCCTAGCTGCTACGAGGCGCTGGGCCTGGTGCACCAGCTGTGGAAGCCGGTGCCGGGACGCTTCAAGGACTTCATCGCCATCCCCAAGCCCAACATGTACCAGTCGCTGCATACGACGGTGATTGGTCCGCTGGGCGAGCGCATCGAGGTGCAGATCCGCACTCCGGAGATGCACAAGGTGGCCGAGGAAGGCATCGCGGCGCACTGGGCGTACAAAGAGGGCAAGACGCCCAGCGTCAGCAAGGACGACGAGAAGTTCGCCTGGCTGCGCCAGCTCATGGAGTGGCAGCAGGACCTCAAGGACCCCAAGGAGTTCCTGGAGACGGTGAAGGTGGACCTCTTCACCGACGAGGTCTTCGTCTTCACCCCCAAGGGGGACGTGAGGAGCCTGCCGCGGGGTGCGACGCCGGTGGACTTCGCCTACGCCATCCACTCGGACGTGGGCGGCCGGTGCGTGGGCGCCAAGGTGAACGGGAAGATCGTCCCGCTGCGCTACAAGCTGAAGAACGGGGACACGGTGGAGGTGCTCACCAGCCCCCAGGCGCACCCGTCCAAGGACTGGCTCACCTTCGTCAAGACGAGCCGGGCCCAGCAGCGCATCCGTGGCTTCATCAAGCAGCAGCAACGCGAGAAGAGCCTTCAACTGGGCCGCGAGCTGCTGGAGCGGGAGCTCAAGCGCTACCAGCTCAACTTCAACCGGCTGCTGAAGAATGGCGAGCTGAAGAAGACCTGCGAGGAGCTGGGCTACCGAGTGGAGGACGACCTGCTGGTGGCCCTGGGCTACGGCAAGGTGGTGCCCAACCAGGTGATCTCCCGCGTGGTTCCACCGGAGAAGCTGGCGGCCTCGACAGGAGAGAGCAAGGGCTCCGCGACGTCCGGGGAGAGCCAGGCCTCCTCTTCCAGCAGCAGCATGCTGCCGGGCCTGTCTCGCGTCACCGACTTCGCCAAGAAGCTGGTGGGGAAGCAGAACAGCAGCGGGGTGCAGATCGGCGGCGTGGACGACGTGTTGGTGCGCTTCGGTCGATGTTGCAACCCGGTGCCGGGAGACCCCATCGCGGGCTTCATCACCCGAGGCCGGGGCGTGACGGTGCACACGGTGGGCTGCGACAAGGCGCTGGCCACGGATCCCGAGCGTCGGGTGGACGTGTCGTGGGACGTGCGCGGCGACTTCAAGCGTCCCGTCACGCTGCGCGTGCTCACAGCGGACCGGACGGGCCTGCTCGCGGACATCTCCAACACCTTCTCCAAGAAGGGCGTCAACATCTCCCAGGCCAACTGCCGGGCCACGGGGGATGATCGCGCGGTGAACACCTTCGAGGTCACCATCTCCGATCTCAAGCAGCTCACCGATCTGATGCGCACCATCGAGCGCCTCCCGGGCGTCTACTCCGTCGAGCGCATCTAACCGTGCACCTCCTCCCTCTCCCTCTGGGAGAGGGTCGGGGTGAGGGTCTGTGACGAAGCCAGTGCAGTGCCCCGTTCGCACAGCGACGAAGCCATAGGGCAGGGGGTTGGCCGCTCGCCGGGCTGGTGGTAGAGCCGCCGCGGATGCGCGGCCGCTCCTGGCCGCCTCACCTTGGAGGTGAACGCATGGCTCGCAAGATTGTGCACTCCGACGACGCGCCCAAGGCGATCGGTCCCTACTCGCAGGCGGTGCAGGTGGACGCCGGGAAGATGACCTTCCTCTCCGGGCAGATTCCGCTCGACCCGAAGACGATGAACATCGTGGAGGGGGACGTCATCGACCAGGCCGAGCAGGTGATGAAGAACCTGAGTGCGGTGCTGAAGGCCGCGGGCCTGGACTTCTCCCACGTGGTGCGCAGCACCATCTTCCTCACCGACCTGGGCGACTTCACCAAGGTGAACGAGGTCTACGGCCGCTACTTCACCGGCGCGCCCCCCGCGCGCGTCACCGTGCAGGTGGCCGCGCTGCCCCGTGGCTCCAATGTGGAGATCGACGCCATCGCCGTGTCCTGACGCGTGCGAGGAGGGGGGGGAGGAAGACCCCCGCAAAGAGAAAGGCCGCCGGACCCGCTTCGGTCCGACGGCCTTTTTCATTCAGGCGGGGCGGGGACTACTTCTGGTCCGCGGCGACCGTGCCCTTCTTCTTCAGCTCCTCATCGATGACGCGCTTGAAGGCCTCGGCGGGCTGAGCACCGACGAGCGAGCGGCCGTTGATGAAGAAGGTGGGGGTGCCGTTGACGCCCACGCGGGAGGCCTCGCTCATGTCGGCGGTGACCTGCGCGTCGTACTTGTTGCTGTCGAGCGCGGCCTTGAACTGGTTCATGTTCAGGCCCAGCTCCTGGGCGTACTTCTCGAGGGAAGCGCGGTCCAGCGCACGCTGATTGGCGAACAGCTTGTCGTGGTACTCCCAGAACTTGCCCTGCTCGTGGGCGGCCATGGCGGCCATGGCGGCGGGCTTCGCGTTCGCGTGGAAGGGCAGCGGCTGGTGCTTGAAGGCCACGCGGACCTTGCCCTTGTACTCGTCCTCAATCTGCTTGAGCGTGGGCACCACGCGGCTGCAGAACGGGCACTCGAAGTCGGAGAAGGCCACGATGGTGACGGGGGCGTTCTTCGGGCCACGCGCCGGGGCGTTGCCAACCTCGATGTTCTGCACGGGCGGCTCGGCCGGGGCCTGCGCCTGGGGAGCAGAGCCGTTGGACTTCACGCCCTCCTCGATGAGCTTGGCGTACAGGTCGCCCTGCTTGGTGCCGGAGGCCAGCAGCTTCTCGGCGCGAGCCTTCTCCTCCTCGATGATCTTCTTGAAGTTGTCGAAGGGCTGGGCGCCCACGAACTCACGGCCGTTGACGAAGAACGTCGGGGTGCCATTGGCGCCCACCGCGGCGCCGGCGGCGGAGTCCGCCTCCACCTTCGCGCGGAACTTGCCGGAGTCGAGCGCGGCCTTGAACTGGTTCATGTTCAGGCCCAGTTCCTGGGCGTACTTCTCGAGGGAAGCGCGATCCAGGGCGCGCTGATTGGCGAACAGCTTGTCGTGGTACTCCCAGAACTTGCCCTGCTCATGGGCGGCCATGGAGGCCTCGGCGGCGCCCTTGGCGTTCGGGTGGAAGGACAGCGGCTGGTGACGGAACACCACGCGCACGTCCTTGGCGTACGTCTCCTTGATCTGCTTGAGCGTGGGACCCACGCGGCTGCAGAAGGGGCACTCGAAGTCGGACCACTCGACGATCGTCACCTTGGCGTCCTTCGGGCCGAAGGAGGGGGCGTCGTCAGGCACGTCCACCTTGCGGTAAGCCTGGGCGGGAGCCTCGGGCTGCTGCGCGGCCTTGGAGGGAGCGGACTCCACACCCTTGGCCATGATGGCGGCGTACACCTGGCTCGCCGGGGTGCCCGAGCGCGTCAGGGCCTCGGCCTTGCCGAGCTCCTCGTCGATCAGCGTCTTGAAGTTGGCGATCGGCTGCGCGCCGGAGAGGAAGCGGCCGTTGATGAAGAAGGCCGGGGTGCCGTTGGCGCCGAGCTTGCCAGCCAGGGCCTGATCACGGTCCACGATGGCCGACAGCTTGGGGCTGGCCATGTCCGCCTTCCAGCGGGTGATGTCCAGGCCGAGCTGGCTCGCGTACTTCTCCAGGTCCGCGTCCTCGAGCGCCTTGCTGTTGGCGAAGAGAATCTCGTGGTACTCCCAGTACTTGCCCTGCTCACCGGCGGCCAGCGCGGCCAGCGCGGCGGGCTTGGCGCGCGGGTGGAAGGAGAGCGGGTTCTGCTTCATGACCACGCGCAGCTTGCTGCCGTAGTCCTTCTGGAGCTGCTCCACCGTGGCGTTCGCGCGGGAGCAGAACGGGCACTGGTAGTCGGAGAACTCGACGAGCGTGACGAGCGCGTCCGCGTTGCCCTTCACAGGCGAGCCGTCGATGGGCACCTTGAAGACGGTGGGGTCCACCGGCCGGGCATTCGGACGGGGCGCGTTGGCGGCGGCGGCCGCCGTGGGCTTGTTGCCAGCGGCATTGGTCGTGGGGCTGCCGGTGAAGGCACGGCCACCAACGAACCCCAGCACCAGGCCCACCAGCAGGGCCACGATCACATTGGGTTTCATGAGTCTGTTCAGCTCCTCGTACGTCGTCAGGTCCGACTGCGGTCCCGGGCTTTGATCAAGTCAGCAAGGCGCGGGTAGATAACAGAGCCCGTTCCGAGCACGCAAGGCGACGCAGGCGTACCCGGCCGGGTGAAGACACCACCCAGGGCCCCGAAAACACGAAGCTTTTTGGCAATAATTCCCCCAGCACCTGCGCCGTCCAGGCCCGCAGGGCAGGTGGAGATGCATGAGGGGGAGCGGGTTGCCATCGGCTCGTGAGTGACACGAGCGGACCCGGAGTTTCATCCGGAATTTCCGACGGGATTTTCTTCCGCTCCTGGGTGCCTGCTTCCTAGGTGAGCTGCAGCACCCGCTCCTCCAGCCGGTGGCCCCGCGAGACGCCGAGGATGAGCACCCCCGTCTGCAGCAGGTGGCCCACCACGCGGCTGATGACTTCCTCGGGTTTGTGGTTCTGACCGTCGAAGCGGACGTGCAGGAGCGTCTCGCCCTCCATGCGTGCGGAGGTGACTCCCGGGAGCGCATGGAGCTCCGGGATGATG
This sequence comes from Archangium minus, assembly GCF_044360475.1. Taxonomy (NCBI): domain Bacteria; kingdom Pseudomonadati; phylum Myxococcota; class Myxococcia; order Myxococcales; family Archangiaceae; genus Archangium; species Archangium minus. The sequence continues at coordinate 7,969,312 of NZ_CP043494.1, read as the reverse complement.
ACGGTGCCGCTGGCCACCTGGACGCGGAACTCGGCGGTCTGGCTGGTGAGCTCGGCCATGGTACCGGCCTGGGCCAGCCTGCCCCGATCGAGGATGGCCGCCGCGTCGCACAACTGCTCCAACTCCTGGAGGTTGTGACTGGAGACCACCACCGTCGTGTGTTGGTCCCGCAGCTCCCGGATGACCTGACGCACCTGGTTGGCGATGCGTGGATCCAACCCGGCGGTGGGCTCGTCGAGCAGCACCAGCGGCGGCTTCCCCATGAGCGCCTGTGCCAGGGCCGCGCGCTTGGCCATACCGTGCGACAGCGCGTGCGTGTCCACGCCCCAGGCCTCCATGAGGCCCACCTTCTCGAGCGACCCGCGCGCCTCCTGCTCAGGCCTGTCCAGACCGCTCAGCCGCGCCCAGTAGGTGAGCAGCGGCCCCACCTTCCAGCCACCGGGCAGCACCGCGTCCTGGGGTAGCACGCCGAGCTTCCCCTTGAGGGCCCCATCCACCCACGGATTCACGCCCATCACGCGCAACGTGCCTCCGGAGGGACGCAGGTAGCCGCACATCATGGAGAACGTGGTCGTCTTCCCAGCGCCGTTGGGGCCGATGAGTCCGTACACCTGGCCCCGCTGCACGGTGAGGCTCACTCCATCCACCGCGCTCTTGGCGCCAAAGCGCCGGGTGACGTTGACGAGATCGATGGCCGGCTCGCTCACAGGTCCCTCGTGCGCAGGGCGGTGTAGGCGCCACCCAGGAAGAGCAGCGCGAAGACGACATAGGCCAGGGCGCTCCCGCCGAACTGCAGGGGCTCCGGGTCGAGCAGCTTCGTGCAGTAGTTCATGGGCGACAGGTAGCGGATGGACTCGAGCGGATGGCCCTCTTCGCGGCCGAACCACAGGCCTGCCAGCCAGAAGCAGAAGGAGAGCAGGATGAAGATGAAGTTGAAGACCAGGCTCACCGCGGGGGTGGAGGTGAAGCTGGAGCACAGGGTGGTGAGCGCCAGGAAGGCCAGGGAGAAGACCATGGTCCCCGCCCAGAACCGGAGCAGGTTGAGGAAGAAGGTGCCGAAGCCGAAGCCCGGCGTCGATAGCCACGCGTAGACGCAGAGGATCAGATCGAGCGCGAGTACCAGGCCCAGCAGGATCGTGGTCTGGGCGAGGAACTTGCCCAGCAGCACCGATGAGCGGCGGGCGCGCACGGTAAGGTAGCGGATGGAGCGCGGGCCCACCTCTCCGCTCAGTTGGTCGAAGCCCATCAACGCGACATAGAGGGGCAGGAAGAGGATGCTGAGGTAGAAGACCACCACCACCAGGGTGGGCATCTGCTCGGAGGGTGCGAGCACGCCGCCGGCTTGCTCCGCCATCTGCTGGATCCAGGCGCGCAACAGGGCCCCCACCAGCAGCACCGCCAGGGAGATCAAGCTGTAGAGCCCAAGCAGAACCACCGCGCGCGCGCTGCTCACGGTGCGACGGCACTCGGCGCTCCAGATGACCGCGGTCTCTTTCAGTACGTTCAAGGCGGTCGGACCCTATCGGGCCCAGCAGGGGCTCGCCAGGATTCTTGCTCTCCAGGGGAACTTGGGCGGGAGAATGGACGTCTTGTGTGGGGCAGGTACCATGCCTCCCCCCCAACCCCCTCCCGCGAGACGGTTCCGTATGACGCTCTCCCGCGCCTTTCCGGCGATGCTGCTCCTTCCCGTGTTCCTCTTGCTCGTCGGTGCGGACGAAGGGAGCGCCCAGGATGCAGGCCAGGATGGAGGAACGACGCCGGGGGCCGAGGCCGCGCTCCTGGATGCTGGGACGCCTGGCTCCCCAATCGCCGAAGTGGCGGAGCCGCCTGATGCCGGGGTGATGCTGGGGCTCGTTCCGCCCGTGCCGGTGCCCTCGCGCGAGCAGGACCCGCCCTTCGCCCGCTTGCGCTCGCTGTCCATGAAGCAGGACGTGCTCGCCCGGGCGAAGAAGGATGCCCAGGGGCGACTGGTGGTGCCGGGGCCCCAGGGCAACGTGCCGCTGACCATCGACCCGACGCTCCAGTCGCAGCTCACCCACATCCTCACGGACTACCAGGTGCCCTACGGCGCCGTGGTGGTGCTGGATCCCTCCACGGGCCGTGTGCTGGCCATGGCCGAGCACTCGCAGGCGCAGCCGGGCTTGCGCGGGCTGTCCACGCGCGCTGTCTTCCCCGCGGCGAGCATCTTCAAGATTGTCACGGGCGCCGCGCTGCTGGAGGCCGGCGTCACCCCCATGGAAGAGACGTGCTTCCACGGCGGCAAGCGGCGGCTCTCCGAGAAGCTGCTGGAGGACAGCTCGCGCGATGGCCAGTGCCACTCGCTGGCCGAGGCGATGGGCAAGAGCGCCAACGTCATCTTCGCCAAGCTGACGCAGCGCTACCTGTCGCCCGATGCGCTGAAGCACGCGGCGGCTCGCTTCCGCTTCAACCGGGAGATCTCCTTCCCCGTGCCCACGGACGTGTCGCTCGCCTCCGTGCCGGACAGTGACGAGTTCCGCTTCGCTCAGACGGGCGCGGGCTTCGGGGACGTGTACCTGTCGCCGCTGCACGGCGCGCTGCTGGCGTCCGTGGCGGCCAACAAGGGAGTCTGGAGGGAGCCCATCCTCTTCGAGCCCGACGCCAACGCGGCGCCCCCGGCCGGCGAGCAGGTGCTGTCGCCCGAGGTGGCTCGAGACCTGACGACCCTCCTGGAGGCGACGGTGACCAAGGGCACCGCGCGCCGCACCTTCCGCGAGCGGGGCATGGGGGTGCCGGGCGCGGTGGGCAAGACGGGGACGTTGGCGGACCGCAAGCCCTTCCGGGACTACTCGTGGTTCGTGGGCTTCGCGCCCAAGGACAATCCGAAGGTGGCGGTGGCGGCCGTGATCGTCAATGAGCCGCTTTGGCGCATTCGAGCCACGTGGCTTGGCCGCGAGGCCATGCGTCTGGGCCTGGCGCGCCTGCCTCCGGGCTCCCTGACCCCCGCGAAGGACGAGGCCACGCCCGCGGAGGAGGTTCCGGCGGAAGAGGAGTCCTCGGACGAGGAGCTGCCTGCTGAAGAGGTGGCCGGACCCCCCGCCACGCCCACCGCTCCGGGCGCGAAGGCGGCGATGACAGGACCCTGAGAGCATCCCTGCCGCGACTACCGTGTAGGTCCCCTCTCCCCCTGGGAGAGGGCTAGGGTGAGGGTATTTCCTCCCCGTGTTCCTGAATGGGACTGGGGTTCTAGCGCGGGCCTCGAGAGAACCGTCCGTCACCACGTGAGCCGATGCACACACTGGCTACGGGTGCACGCGGGTGACGACTACCCTCACCCCCCGCCCTCTCCCAGAGGGAGAGGGAGCTACCGCGGGGTGAGCTTCACCAGCCCCGTGTCCACGAAGGCTCGGAAGTACTTCAGCGCCTCCAGCTCCTTCAGCGGAGACACGCTGATGATGGTGCCCAGGTCTCGCTTGCCATCGATGCGTGACAGCAGGTAGCGCTCGGGGGCGCTGAGCTGCGTCGTCTTGAGTTGCGCCGTCGAAACCAGCAGCGAAGGCACCTGGGGCTTGTCCAGCATCTCCCGGCGCAGCGCCCCCAGCAGCGCGGCCTCCGCCGAGCGCAGCAGCGCCTCCGTCTCTGGCGTGGCCGACATCTCGTGCGCCCGACGCGCCAGCGCCTCCCCGTCCCGGAAGTTGCCGTTCTCGAGGAACGACTGCGCCGCCTGGATGACCTCGGCCGTGGGTGACTCGGCGCCGATCACATCCACGTCCACCACCTGCGCCTCGCCCTCGTCCTCGGACAGCGCGGGCCGCTGACGCCCCGCAGGCGGCGTGCTCTGCACCTTCACCGCCTCCAGTCGATAGAGCGCGTACAGCCGCTGGTACACCAGGAAGTCCGAGGCGTGCAGCACCTTGGTCATCTCGTCGAGCGTCAGCCCCTCGCGGATGCGCTTCACCAGCTTCGCGTCCAGCGTGCCTGGCTTGGGCGGCTCGGGCAGCCGGCTCTCATCCATCGTCAGGTACAGGTTCCCCGAGGGAAAGGCCCCCCGGATGGCTTGCCATGCTGTCTCGCGGAACTCGCCCTCCCGGTGGATGTCCGTCAGCTCCACACGAGCCTCCACCCCCTCCACCTCAGGCACCGCGCCCGCGTCGAAGGAGAACTCGCCCTCCTCCCAACGGAACATGTCCAGCAGTGTCTCGCGGAACTTCAGGTTGAGCGTGCCGCGGACTGTCTGCTCGGGCACCAGCCCCGCCATCACCAGAATTTTCCCCAATGGCACCCGCGTCTCGCGCTGGGTGGCGTAGGCCCTGCTGAAGTGCTCCTCGGTCAGGTGCCCCATGTTGATGAGGAACTGGCCCAGGAACTCGCGCGGCTGGTTGGAGCTGGCGCTCAGCACCTGCCCATCACGCAGCAGGATGAGCTTGCGCACGCCTGCTCGCATGACCCTCAGGGTTCCAGAGGCTCGCCGGCTGCCCAGGTACGCGACGAGATCCTTCAAAGGCATCGTCGAGAAGTCACCTGACAGACCGCGCATTGCGTCACATCCTTCGACCGAATGATTGTCCGACTCTACTCGAAACCCAACTGTTCCCTCTGTGACCAGGCCAAGGGAGTACTGGAGCGTCTACGCGAGCGCATCCCCTTCGACCTGGTGGAGGAGGACATCCGGGCCGATCCCGCCACCTTCGCTGCCTGGCGGTACGACATTCCGGTGGTCATCATCGACGGCCGTGACACCTTCAAGCACCGCCTGGTGGAATCGGAGGTCGAGGCGAGTCTCCTTCGGGTGACAAATGGCACGCCAGTTGCTGATTCAGGTGCGCACGAGGAGTAAGTCCCTTCCCACCCCCAGGAAAAACAAGGGGATGGAAAGGGCAGGGGTGGGTAGGACTGTAAACCTGGGAAGTACGCCGGAGGAACGATGAGGAAAAAGGTTCTGGCCGGACGGGGGACACGGTGGCGTTGAGGCGCAAGCACAAAAGGGCGGAGCAGCCGCTGACGGTGCTGGTGGTGGAGCCGCGAGCGGGAGACCTGGAGAGGACTCGGGTCGTTCTGGGCGAGGCGGGCTTTCGGGTGGTGCCAGTGACGCGCTTCGACGCGGCGGGGCCACTGTTCGAGGCCATCCGCCCGGACGCGGTGGTGCTGGCGGCCCAGCCGCCGGACTACGCGGCGATTGCGGTGGCGCGACGGCTGCGGCAGATGGGCCGGGGCGCGGTGCCCATGCTGTACCTGGTGGACTCCGACGATCCGGACACGTACCGCTGCTGCTTGGAAAAGGGGCTGTGCGTGGACATCGTGCCGCGCTCCGGTTCGGGCGAGGAGTTGGTGCTGCGGCTGCGGGCCCAGCTGCGCCTGAAGGCGGCGGTGCGCCGGGCGATTGTCCCGGAGGACGCGGGCTCGGCGGCACTGCATGATCCGCTCACCGGGCTGTACACCCGTGCCTTCTTGCTGGAGCTCATTGCTCTGGAGATGCGGCGGACCGAGCGCTTCGGGGGCACCTTCTCGGTGGTGACGGGGTCGCTCGACGATTTCCGCGCCCTGCGCAAGGCATCCGGTCGGCCGCTGGCCGAGCGCCTGCTCGTCTACAGCGCCGTGGTGTTCGGCCAGACGGTGCGCGAGGCGGACATGGTGGCCCGGGTGGGTGAGGAGGAGTTCGCGGTGCTGTTGCCGGGAACTCCGGCGGAGGGCGTGCCGGACGTGATGGCGCGCGTGAGCGAGCGCTTCGCCCTGGCCCGCTTGCAGGTGGAGGGACGGGTGCTGCGCCCCTCGTTGACGCTGGGCGCGGTGAGCTATCCGGACGTGGTGGGGACGCCCGTGCAGTTGCTGAGCAGCTCGTTGCAGGCCCTTCGCAGGGCTCGCGAGGAGCGCCGGGGAGCAGGGGCGGCGGGGATGGGACTGACGGTTTGACGAGGGGCGGACCCGAGAGGGACGTCCCACGGAGTGAATCGAGATGGACAGGGTGAGGGGAGGCGAGGGGATGGATCGGATCGCGGTGCTGGTGGTGGACGACGAGGAGCAGGTGCGGACGTTCCTCGCCGAGCTGCTCAGCAGCTCGGGGTACCAGGTGCGCTGCGCGTCGAGTGGCTCCCAAGCACTGGAGATGCTCTCCGGTGGCTCGTTCGACGTGGTGCTGCTGGACGTGATGATGCCGGAGATGAGCGGGCTCGAGGTGCTGCGGCGCTACCGGGCCTCCGGTGGTGGCGCGCCCGTCATCGTGCTCTCGGCCCTTTCGGGGGCTGAGGACGCCATGCGCGCCATGAAGCTGGGTGCCAGCGACTATCTGTCCAAGCCCTTCAGCAATGACGAGCTGGAAGATGCAATGAGCCGGGCCCTGGGCAGCCGCATGCCGGCGCGGCAGGGCTCCGCGGGCGCACAGGTGGCGAGCGCGGCGACCAAGGAGGAGTCGAGCGGGGAGCGTGTCCTCATCTCGCACTCGCCGGCCATGCGCCGGGTGCGCGCGCTGGTGGAGCGCATCGCGGACACGGACGTGCCCGTGCTGCTGCTCGGCGAGTCCGGTACGGGCAAGGAGGTGATTGCCCGCGAGGTCCACGCGCGCAGCAACCGGCGCAACCGGCCGTTCATCAAGGTGAACTGCGCGGCGCTGCCGGGCGAGTTGCTGGAGAGCGAGCTCTTCGGTCACGAGCGTGGCGCCTTCACCGGCGCGACGGCGGAGAAGCCGGGCAAGTTCGAGCTGGCGGACCAGGGCACCATCTTCCTGGACGAGATTGGTGAGATGGCCATCCGGCTGCAGGCCAAGCTGCTGCAGGTGCTGCAGGACGAGGAGTTCTTCCGGGTGGGTGGCAAGAAGAGCGTCCGGGTGGACAGCCGCGTGGTGGTGGCGACGAACCGTGACCTGGAGCGGGAGATCGAGCTGGGCAACTTCCGCGAGGACCTGTTCTACCGCCTGAACGTGGTGGCCATCCGGCTGCCGGCGCTGCGCGAACGTCCCGAGGACATTGTTCCGCTGACGGACCACTTCCTGAAGAAGTACGGGCGGCAGTACATGAGCGGGGTGGCGGAGCTGCCGCCCGAGGTGCTTCGAGCCTTCACCGAGTACGAGTGGCCGGGCAACGTGCGCGAGCTGGAGAACATGGTGCGCCGGCTGTGCGTGCTGAAGGATCCGACGCTGGTGCTGGACGAGCTGCGAGCCGGGGGCAGGGCGCCGGCGAGCGCGCCCTCGCTGCCGACGTCCTACGCGGGAGACGGGGACGTGGAGCCTCCGGCGCCGACGATCCGGGTGCCGGTGCCCGCGACGATGCCGGCGATGCCAGCGGTGACGGCGGCGGGAGCGGGCGGCTCGGTGCAGGTCCTGGAGATGCCGTCGCGAGGAGTGGTGCCGCCGGTGGAGGTGCCGGTGAATCAGGTGGCACCGGTGCGCTACGCGAATCCATTCGACGTGCCACAACCTCCGCCTCCGCCGCCGAGCGTGCCGGAGGGGGAGATGTCGCTGAAGGACATCGGCAAGCGAGCGGCGATGCTGGCCGAGCGCGAAGCAATCCTGGCGATGCTGCAGCGGACGGCCTGGAACAAGAGACGAGCGGCGGGCAAGTTGCGCATCAGCTACAAGGCGCTGCTCTACAAGATCAAGGAATGCGGCATCGTGGACCCGAGGGCCACAGCCGAATTCTGACCCTAAGAGTTAGACCCTCTCCCTCTGGGAGAGGGACGGGGTGAGGGTATAGAGGATCCCAGGTTGGCTCGGGACGAAGGTTCTCGGCGCTCCCCGTCATGTTCAGACGGGTAGCAGGCCCCATGCACATAGGGTGCATGGGGCCATTTTTATTGGGCTCAAGCCAGGCGAGCTCATCCGCGGGAGGACAACGGGGCCACCTGTCCCTTGTGTCCCCAGGCCTTCACCGCGCGGTAGAGCTCGAAGCCCCCCAGTCCCCCCAGGCCAAGCTTTGGCGCGGCCATGAGGAGCCCGAGATCGCAGGGACATGGGGCGGGAGCCTAGACAACTCCCGGGGGGCTAGTAAGCGAGGGCGGGCTACCAGGTGACCGGCATCTCGTGCGCACCGAGCAGGTTGTCGTTCTGCTTGAAGGGGATGTCCTCGAGGGGCACGGCCAGTCGCAGGGTGGGGACACGTCGGAACAGCGTGGGGAACATCACCTCGAGCTCAATGAAGGCGAGCGCGCGTCCCGTGCACAGGTGAATGCCATGGCCGAGGGCGAGGTTGCGGTGCGGTGTACGGTGGATGTCCAGGCGGTCCGGGTCGGGGAAGACCGTCTCATCGCGGTTGGCCGAGTCTATCTGGACGATCACGCCTTCACCGGCGCGGATGAGCTGGCCACCGAGGGTGATGTCCTCCGTGGCGACCCGTTGCCTGCCGCTGTGTGAGACGGTGACGTAACGCAGGAGCTCCTGGATGGCCGCGGAGAGCTGGCGCGGATCATCCGCTACCGCAAGGAACTCGCCGAGCTGGGCCGGATCGAGCAACAGCGCCAGCGTGCCCATGCAGACCATGTACGCGGTCGGTCCATGCCCGGCGTGGAACAGCATCTGGAACATGGCGGCTGCGTCCTGCGGGCTCAGCGCTCCCTTCAGCACGTGCTCGGCCACGACGCGGCCGACGAGCGTGTCGCTGGGGTTGCGCATGGTCTCGTCCACCAGACGTTCGAAATAGCGTTCCATCTCGTCCAGTGCTTGTCCGGCCGCCTCCTTCGGCGAGTCCCGGGACCCGATCGTGCAACTGAGGTTGTGCAGGTGCACGTGGTCGTCGTGGGATACGCCGAGCAGCTCGCAGATGACGCGAATGGCCACGGGGAGCGCGAAGGCCGCCATCAGGTCGGTGGGCCTTGGCCCGGCCAGCATCGTGTCGAGAGTCTCGTCGACGATGCTTTGGATCCGCGGTCGAAGGGTCTCCATCCGCCGTGGAGAGAACTCCTGCACGAGCATGGCCCGCTGAACCCGGTACTCCGAGTCGGAGCGGAATGCGAACGGCAGGGTCCGCTCCAGCCGAGCAGCCGACGCGGGCGATGTGTGGGGGAGTCCCGGCAGCCGGAAGTCCATGCTCAGCCGCGGGTCGCCAAGGGCCGCGTAGGCGTCCTCGTAGCGGGTGATCAGCCACGGTGTGCTGCCGTCCCACGCCCGAACACGAGTGATCGGGGCCTCTTGCCTGAGGCGCTTGTACTCGGCCGGAGGGTCCAGCGGGCACCGCCAGTTCTTGGGCAACGGATAGGAATCGCTCATCGTGACGCTCCTGATGAATCAAGCAGGGCGGCGGCTCCGGCCACCGTTGGGGTTGCGTACAGCTCTCGCAGTCCGATGTGCCGGTTGAGCTCGGCACGTACGCGGACTGCGATGTCGACCAGTTGCAGGGAATGGCCGCCGAGACGGAAGAAGTCATCGTGCGGACCGACGGTCTCGACACCCAGCACGTCGGCGAAGATCCGGGTGAGAGCCCGCTCCGTCGTGGAGCGCGTGGGCAGCAGTCGAGACACCGGCACACCCGGAGCAATGGCGCGCAGGACCTCCACGTAGGCCGACAGCAGGCCATCGACGAAGCGGGTGTCGAACACACTCTCGTCGAACTCGGCCCAAGCGACGGCCCTACCGTCGGAGGTCTCCTCGATGCGAAGGGTGAGCTCGAACTTGGCGGTGGGGAAGTCTTGCAGGTGTTCCGTCACCGAGCAGCCGTGCAGCGCCAGCGCACCGATTGTACCCACCGGGTGGTAGGCGAAGTTGACCTGCACGACTGGTGACCGGGTGGGGTCTCTCGGTGGGGCGAGCTCGACGACGAGCTGCTCGAAGGGCAGATCCTTGTGCACGTGGGCGGTGACCGTGGCCTTGGCCACCCTGACGAGCAGCTCGCGGAAGTCGGGGTCCCCACTCAGGTCGACCCGCAGCACGACGGTGTTGACGAAGAACCCGAGTACGCGCTCGAGCTCGGGCAGGTCGCGGTTGGCCACGGCCAGACCGAGCAGGACTTGCTGCCTGCTCGCGAAGTGCCCGAGCACGACCCCCCAGGCCGCGGCCAGAACCGTGAACACGGTCTGACGCTCGGCACTCGCGAACGCGTGCACCGCAGCGGCGAGCTCGGTGGGGAGCGCGCGATGCAGGCGCCGCCCTCGCCCCAGCGCGCGGCGGGGTGGGACGAGGTCCAGCATGAGCGGGAGTCCGGACAGGTGCTGACGCCACCATCGCGACAATTCCGCGCGCCGCTGCTCGGTGAGCTGCTCCCGCTGCCATGCCGCCCAGTCCGCGTATTGCACGGGCAGCTCGGGCAAGCTGGCGGGCTCACCGAGAACCGCCGCTCGGTAGAGGATGGCCAGCTCCTCGAAGAGGAGCTCCTGCGAACAGCCGTCAGCCACCAGAAGATGCGCCGAGAACACGAGGAAGTGCATCTCCGGAGCCAGCCGGAGCACGGCGATCCGCAATAGCGGACCGTGCTCAATGTCGAACGGCTGGGACACGAAGGCTTCCGCGTGCCGCAGTGCCTCGGGTTCGTCCGTTACATCGAGGACGCGCACGTGTCCGCGTCCTTCTGGCAACACGTGTTGGTGCGTACCGAGTGGAAAGACGGTCCGCAGCGATTCATGCCGGGCCACCAGTGCGTCCACTGCCGTGCGCACGGCGTGGGTCTCCAGCGGACCCGTCACCCGGAAGCAGCGGGCCGAGCTCTGCGCGAACCCCGAGGGATCGAGCCAGTGCAGGAAACACAGCCGCTGCTGGGCGAAGGACATCGGGAACACGGTCGTCATGCGCGCGGCCGCCTCGCGATGGTGGGCCGCGCGAGCGGCAAGGTGGAGAGCGCGGCGGCCAGTTGCGCAACGGTCGGGCCCTCGAAGAGCGTGGCGAGACCGAGCTCCCGGCCGGTGGCCCTGCTCAGCCGCGAGGCGAGCTTCAGGGCCAGCAAGGAATGCATGCCCAGCCCGAACAGGTTGTCGTGGACTCCGACCGGGTCCACCTTCAACAGCTCGGCGACGACTGCGGCGATCCGGGCCTCGCTCTCGTTCCTCGGTGCCGTGAACGGCGCGTCTGCTTCCCCCTGTGGCGTTGGCAGGCGGGTCCGGTCGAGCTTGCCCTGGGTGGTCAACGGCCACGCGTCGAGAACCATGACAACCTCGGGCACGAGATGTCCGGGCAACCTGCGCGCCACCGCCTCGCGCACGGCCTGGCCGGACACCGCCGACCCCTGCGCGGCCAGGACGTAACCGACGAGCCGCAACTCGTCACCCATCCGAGCGGCGACCACGACGGCGTCGATCACCTCGGGGTGAGTGGCCAATGCAGCCCGCACCTCGGCCAGTTCCACCCGGACGCCGCGGATCTTCACCTGTTCATCGCGGCGGCCCAGGAACTCGAGCACCCCACCGGGGAGCCACCGGCCCAGGTCTCCGGTGCGGTACATCCGGTCCTCTGGTGACGACCCGAACGGATTCGCCACGAACCGCTCGGAGGTGAGCTCCGGCATGCCGCGGTATCCACGCGCGACGACAGGCCCTCCGATGCAGATTTCTCCGACCACGCCTGGTGGCACCACCTGCAGGTGCTCGTCGAGCACGACGAGTTGGGAGTTGGGCAGTGCTCGGCCAATGGGCACACTGGCTCCCTCGACATCGTGCCAGTCGTCGAGCCGTTGACCGCTGACGACGATGGTCGCCTCGGTCGGGCCATAGGCGTTCGTCACCGCCGTGACGCCCCTGCGCCGCAGCGCGCGGAATGCCTCAGGGGAGACGACATCTCCCCCGACCAGGACCTGCTCCAGGTGGTCGAATACTTCCGGGACTTCCGCCACCAGCGGGTGGAAGACCGCGGGCGTGAACAGGGCATGGGTGATCGCGTTGTGGGTGACGCACCGCAACAGGCCATGCATGTCCCAGCCGGGCTGCAGGAAGTGGATCGCGGCGCCGTTCATCAGCGGCCCCCAGTACTCCAGCACCGACACGTCGAAGGCGGGCGACGCAATGGCCAACATCGTCTTGCCCGGCACCAGGTCCATCGTGTTCGTCCCGTGCAGACGGGCCACGACCGAGCGATGCTCGATCTGGACTCCCTTGGGTCTGCCGGTGGACCCGGACGTGAACATGACGTAGGCAAGGTCGGTGGGCGCTCCCGAGGGCAGCGGGATACCGGGCGTGTCGGGGACATCGTCCAGCAACACGATGGGGATGCCCGAGGGGACCCGATCCACCAGCCCCGCTGTCGTGACCACGGCTCGTGCCTCGGCGTCCCGAACGAGCCTCTCCAAGTGGGACGAAGGGTGGTTGGGCTCCAGCGGCAGGTAGGCCGCACCCGACTTGAGGACCCCCAGTTGTGCCATGACGCGCTCAGCCGAGTGCGGTGCGAGCACCGCCACCAGTTCCTCCCGGTCAATCCCCATCCCACGGAGATGACGCGCCAGCCGTCCCGCCCGATGCGTGAGCTCGCGGTAGGACATCGGCGAGGCACCTGATGTCACCGCGGGGGCGTCCGGGATGAGTTGGGCCCAGTGTTCGACGAGGTCGGGTATCCACTCCGCCGGTGCGTCACGCCTGGGGCCCGAGGAGATGAGCGCCCGCTGCTCCGCGTCGTCCAGCAGGGACAGTCTCGACACCGGGGTGTCCGGAGCGGTGGTGATGGCGTGGAGCAGCTTCTGGTACGCGGACAACATCCCGGAGATGAAGAACTCCTCGAACAGGTCGGAGTCGAACTCCCAGGCGAGAAGGATCCCCGAGAGGGACGAGCGTGGGCTGGGACGCACCGGAGCGTCGGACTGGGGGATGTGCACCACGTCTCCGGCCAGCCTGCTGATGTGCCCCGGCTCGGCGTAACGGGGCACCGCGATGACGCTCAGCTCGAACTTGGCCGAGCCGTTGCTGAGGCCTTCGATGACGGAGACCTCGAGCGGGGCCGCACCGAGCGCACCCGGCGTTGTGTCGTGGAAGCTGAACATGGCCTGGATCAACGGGTTGAGCCCGCCGTGATGCCGTGCGGGCGACTCCGCGAAGATCATCTCGTACGGCAACTCCTGGTTGTCGTAGACCTCCAGGGAGGTTCGCCGCACCCGCGCCAGGAACTCCTCGAACGTGGGGTCTCCGTGCAACCGGCCACGTATCACGACATTGTTGACGAACATTCCCAGCAGGTTCTCGGTGTCCTGCCAGCGCCGGTTGGCGACAGCGGAACCGACGAGGATGTCCCGTGAGCCGGTGTACCTGTGCAGCAGGACGAAGAACGCCGCGAGGAGTGTGGTGAACAGGGACGTGTTGTTCCGGTCCGCCAGGTCCTGCAGACGGCGCGCGAGCTCGCCGTCAAGCTCCATTCGGGGCGCCATGCCGCGGAACTTCCTCGACCTGGGCTCCGTGCGGCGGGGGAGTTGGAGCACGGTCTCAGCGCCTTCCAGCTCCTGGCGCCAGAAACGGCGCTGCGCCGCCGCGGCCTCGGTGCCGCACCACTCCCGCTGCCATCGCGCATAGTCGGAGTACTGCACGGGCAGCTCCGGACGCCGCACCTCGCCGTGTCGCACGAAGTCGGCGTAGCCATCGAGCAGATCGCGGACGAAGACGAGGAACGACCAGCCGTCATGCACGATGTGGTGCTCGACGTGCACGAAGATGTGCTCGTCCGCGCGGAGCCTGAGCAGCAGCCAGCGGAACGGCCTGCCGTCGGAGAGCGAGAACGGCGCCTGGACCATGTCGCGAACAGCCTCACCGACCAGAGTCTCCTGCTGGGCTTCGCCTGCGCCGCTGAAGTCCCGCAGCGGGACCTCTACATCCCAGGGCGGATCCACCTCACACCGGAGCTCTCCGTCCACCTCGATGAAACGCGTGCGCAGCGCGCTGTGGCGCCGGACGATGTCGGTCAGACTGGCGTGCAGCGCGGCGATGTCCAGTTCACCCGCGAGTCTGAGCACCGCTTGCGTGTGGTAGGCCTTCGCGTCCGGGTTGAGCTTGTGCATCAGCCACACCCGCTGCTGGGCGTAGGACGGAGCGATCTCCGCGCCGGGTTCAGCCACCCGCGGGCCCCGCTCCACTGCGTCGTGCCGCTCACCGAGCCGTGCCGCGATCTCAGCAACCGTGGGGGCCTGGAGAACGGCACTCAGCTCGAGGTGCACCCCCATCGCGCTGCGCACCCGGGCGACGAGCTGGGTGGCGAACAGGGAGTTTCCGCCCAGCTCGAACAGGTTGTCCTGCACCCCAACCCCATCCATTCCGAGCAACTCCGCCGCGATCCTCGCCAGCGCCTCTTCCACGGGCGTGCGCGGCGGCTGATAGCCAGTGCCTTCCGGCCGTTGTGGCCGAGGCAGCCGGGTGCGGTCGACCTTGCCGCTTGTGGTCAGCGGCCACTCGTCGACCGACGCGATCACATCCGGTACCAGATAGCCGGGCAGGTGACGGCGGAGCTCGGTGCGCACCGCGTCGACAGACAGCACCGTTCCAGCGGCCGGTATCACATAACCCAGGAGCCGCTCACCTCGTCCGTCGATGACGGCCACAGCGTCACGGACGCCCGGTAGCGCGAGCAGTGCTGACTCGACCTGGCCCAATTCGATGCGCGCACCGCGGACTTTGACCTGGTTGTCGCGCCGTCCGAGGAACTCGATGGTCCCGTCCGCCAGTTGCCTGCCTCGATCGCCGCTGCGATACAGCCGGCTTCCTGGCACCGGGCTGAACGGATCCGGAACGAACCGTTCGGCGGTGAGGCCGGGCTGTCCCAGATACCCGCGCCCGACACCGTCCCCACCGATGCAGATCTCGCCCGGAGCTCCGTCGGGAACGGGTCGCCAGTGCTCGTCGAGGATGACGACGTGCCAGTTGGAGAGGGGACGGCCAATGGGCACCCGCTCGCCGTTCTGGGTCCCCACGGTGTGCAGCGTGCTGGCCACCGTCACCTCCGTCGGGCCGTAGCCGTTGATGAAGCGGTGGCGCGCCGCCCATTCCCGAGCGGTCTCCGGGAGGCACACGTCACCGGTGCTCATCACCACCTGAAGGTCAGAGAACCGGCCCGGTTGCAGTGTGCGCAGGACTGTCGCGGGCAGCACTACGTGGGAGATCCGGCGGGTTCGTAGCACCTCGGCCAGCGGCTCACCGCCGATCTGCGAGGCGTCGAGGGTCTCCAGACGACCGCCGTTGGCCAGCGCCATCAGTATGTCGAACAAGGCGCCGTCGAAGGCCGGGTGGGCGAATTGCAGCACGCGCGTGTCCGGCCCCAGCGCTCCCAAGTAATCCCGCTGGGCGTGGAGCAGATGGGAGACACCCCGATGTTCGAGCATCACCAGCTTGGGCTCACCGGTCGAACCGGACGTGCAGATGATGTACGCCAGATCTTCGGGAGCGAGCGTCGCCTCGGCTGCTGCCTCCTCGAGCGTGGGAACGGGGGTGGGGGAGAGGGGAGCGCTGCCGAGGTCGAGGTGGGGCACGCCCGGCACGGCGCTGGCCTGCGACAGACTCACCACCAGCGTCGCCCCCGCCCTCCGAATGACGTCCTCACGCCATGCCGCAGGGTGCGCAGGGGCCAATGGGAGATAGGCCGCACCGCTCCGCCAGATGGCGATCGCGGTCTCGACGAAGGCGGGCCCACGGTCCATCACGACCGCGACCACATCACCGTTCCCAATCCCCCTGGCTCGCAGCATTCCGGCAAGGGTACGGGTCCGCTCCCGCAGCTGAGCGTAGGTCACTTCGACGACCGCGTCCGCTATCGCGACACGATCAGCATGTCGCCTCCATTGCTGCTCGAGCACATCCAACACCGACCGCCACGGTCCATGGTCGATCCTGTTGTCTTGCACGCGCGCTGCCAGCCGCGCATCATCCATGCCCTCTGGAGGTATATTCCCGGCGTGAGCATCTCCTATCGCCCATGGGCTCTTCAGTCGCAGGCTGGACAGCAGTCTTTCGTATTCTGTTCCGGTGACCATGCTGGACAGAGGGGGAAGGCGGGTTGGCTGTTAAGACTGACAATCACTTCAACATCACGGGCCACCCAACCCATGCCCGGCATGGGGTAGGGTCATTCAAAGACATGTCACGCGTGATGGAGCTGGCGCACAGACGCTTCACGGACTGTCTCAGAACGACAGGGTGAATACTTCACGAGGACGAGTGAGGGCCGGCTACCTCCCAAAGGGGGCCATGAACTCCCACGAAAGGGGTATGACGCTTCCTTGGATTGCAGTCTTTTGGTGAGTTGGACCACCCACCAGGCGGCGCCCCTCTTCGACCTGCGCACCTACCTTCTCCCTCTTTTGAGGGATTTCTCTCACCCGGGTTGGAAGGTATGTAAATGTTTTGTATCACGAGAGGAACGCGGAACGGATGATGGATGCGAAAAGCCATCGCTGGGAGCGGTTGTTGCGCCGGTGGGCCTTGCCCTGGTTCTGCCTGTTCCTGCTCTACGGCGCGGTCGCCACTGCACACACGAATGGCCGCGATCGCAGCATCGGCCAGTTCTATCACTCACGCTGGACCATCAAGGACGGAGCACCCGGACAGATCTCCGCGCTCGCGCAGACCCGTGATGGCTTCATCTGGCTGTCCGCCGCGGCGACGCTGTACAGCTTCGATGGTGTCCGCTTCGAGCGTTTCGATCCGCCCAGCGGTGACCCATTCACCACCATCCAGACGCTGGAGGCCTCGCCAGAAGGGGGATTGTGGATCGGCTTTCAGCATGGCGGCGCGGCCTACCTGAAGGACGGGCAGGTCACGCGCTACGGCGAGGCGGAAGGACTGTCGTCGCTCCAATTGCAGTCATTCGCGATTGACGCACAAGGAGGCGTCTGGGCCGGCGGAAGACAAGCCGGGCTCTATCGCTTGCAGGACGGACGCTGGCATCGTGTCGGCGACGACTGGAGCTTCTCGCGCACGCGCGCCACGGCGCTGTTCGTCGACCGCGACGGGACGTTGTGGGTCTCCACGGGGGATACGCTCGTGTTCCTTCCGAAGGGCGCTCGCGCGTTTCGCGAGACCGGCACTCGCGTACAGTGGGTGGGGAGGATCGCGCAGGCGCCCGATGGTGCCATCTGGATCACCGAGTTGGATGGCTTCGTGCGGCCCGTGGTGCGCGCAAATGGGGAGCCTCTCTCCACCTCGACGCGGATCGAGGTGCAGTCGGCCGGGATGGTGTTCGACCGCGAAGGCAGCCTGTGGCTCAGCACGCTCGGTGATGGCATGCGCCGTGTGCCTCATCCCGAACGGATGGGCGATCAACCCATTGGACGGATTGATCCGGCCGCGGAGCTCTTCACCGAGAAGGAAGGCCTCAGCGCGGACTACGCGTGGCCGCTCATCCAGGACCGTGAGGGGACCATCTGGGTCGGCACCAGCGGAGGGCTCGACAGCTTCCGCCACAGCTCGTTGGTGCTGGCGGAATTTCCGCGCGGCTCACATGACTTCGCCCTGGCCGCGGGTGACAACGGTGCGATCTGGGCGGGCAGCACCAACCGGCCCTTGATGCGGCTTCACGACAAGCAGGTCGAGCTCACCGAGCTCGGTGACGCCGTTCGCAGTGCGTATCGCGATCCGGAAGGCACCGTGTGGTTGGGGACCTCGACAGGTATCTGGCGCATTGAAAACAACCGTCCCGTGCGTGTTGCCACGGTTCCAACCCAAACGACCTTTCCGCAGGTCCAGGCGATGACGAAGGACGCGACCGGTGCGTTGTGGGTCGCGATGGCGTCGGACGACGGGGTGTTGCGTTGGAAGGACGGCGTGTGGACGCGCATGGGCGAACAGCTCGGCATGAGCGCGGAGTCGCGCATCTATTCCGCGACGACCGACGCGCGGGGCCGCGTCTGGCTGGGGGACCGCGACAACGCGATCATCATGGTCGACAACGGTCGCGTGCACCGCTACGGCGCCGCGGATGGGCTCAACCTGGGACTGGTGACCACGCTGCGTGCCGGGCGACGGCTGTGGGCGGGTGGGCAGTTCGGCCTCGTCCATTTCGACGGGCAGCGTTTCCAGCCCCTCACCGTGGCCAGCAGCGAGCCCTTGCGCGGTGTCGCGGGCATCCTGGAGATGCCCGATGGAGCGCTGTGGATCCATGCGGTGCCGGGCATCTTCCACCTCAGCGCGGAGGAGGTGGCGAGCGCCATCGCCGACCCGAGCCATCGCGCACGCTGCGAGCGCTTCGACTTCCTCGATGGTCTGCCAGCACGCCCCACCCAACTGCGCCCTCTGCCCACCGCGGTCCAGGGCACCGATGGCAGGCTGTGGTTCGCGACCAGCAATGGTGTGGTGTGGATCGACCCGGCGAACATCTTCCGCAATCCGCTGCCGCCTCCCGTGCGGATCCGCTCAATGCGTGTGGATGGCCGGCTGCTCGCACCCGGTCCGTCGCTCACCCTGCCGGAGCAGGCGACGAACATCGAAATCGATTACACGGCACTGAGCTTCGCCATCCCCGAGCGCGTGCGCTTCCGCTACCGACTCGAAGGCGTGGACGAGACGTGGCAGGAGGTTGGTACGAGGCGCGAGGCGTATTACACGCATCTCGAGCCCGGGCAATACCGCTTCCGTGTCATCGCCGCCAACAACGACAGCGTCTGGAACGAGACCGGCGCGACGCTCGAGTTCACCTTGCCGCCGGCTTTCTTTCAGACGTGGTGGTTCCGCGCGTTGTGCCTCGCCGTGATCCTGGCGAGCCTGTGGGGGTTGTTCCTGCTGCGTCTGCGCCAGGTGCGGGCGCGCATGCGCGGCTTGCTGGAAGAGCGTCACCGTGAGCGCGAGCGCATCGCGCGCGAGCTGCACGACACGCTGTTACAGGGCGTCCAGGGGGTGATCCTGCGCCTCCAGTCGGTGGCGGAACGGCTCCCGGTGGCCGATCCCGTACGAAAGGCGATGGAGGATGCGCTGGACCGAGCCGACAACGTCCTGGTCGAGAGTCGTGCCCGGGTGAGAGAGCTGCGCGCCGCTTCGGAGCGCACCGGAGACCTGTCCCAGTCCTTCGAGAAGGTGGGTGAGGAGTTCAGGCAGGAGCATTCCGCGGGATTCCATGTGGTGGTGGAGGGGCAGCCCACGTCGCTGGACCCGATCGTTCGCGACGAGGTCTTCCGCATCGGTCGCGAGGCGCTGGTGAACGCGTTCCAACATGCCGACGCGCAGCGGATCGAGGTAGCGCTCACCTATGATTACCGCGAGCTCCGCCTGCGCGTCCGCGACGACGGACGTGGCGTCGACGTGGAATTTCTGCAGGCCGGTGGACGGCCTGGTCACTGGGGCCTGAGAGGGATGCGCGAGCGGGCGAGGAAGATTGGCGCGCAGCTCGACATCTTGTGCCGCAGCGAATCCGGGACGGAAGTGGAGCTGCGCGTGCCGGCCAAGGCCGCGTATCTCGGCGCTCCGAAGCGTAGCTGGCGCAACCGCCTGCGGCACCTCGTCAGCGGAGGTCGCTGAGCCGCCTGGGCGCACCGGGTTCAGACGTCGATGATTCCCCGCTTCAGCGCGACAACCACCGCATGCGTCCGGTCCTTGGCACCGAGCTTGGTCAGGACGTTCTTCATGTGCGTCTTGACCGTCTCCTCGGAGATGCCCATTCGGGCGGCGACTTCCTTGTTGGCGTTTCCGGCGGCAACGTAGGACAGGACGTCACGTTCTCGCGCCGTCAACTCGTCGTCTGCCACGTGCTCGGCCATTTCGGAGGCGATGTCCGCGGCGATGCGGCGACGTCCCGCATGCACGCTGCGTATCGTCTCCACCAACTCCTTGCGCAGCATGCTCTTGAGCAGATAGCCGGACGCACCAGCCTTGATGGCCCGCAGCGCCTGCGCGTCGCCCTCATAGGTCGTCAGGACGATGATTCGTGCCGTGGGAAACTCCGAGCGTATCGCCGTGATCGCCTCGATGCCGCCCATCGCGGGCATCCGCACATCCATCAGCGTGATGTCGGGTTGATGTTCGCGGAAGGCTTGCAAGGCTTGCTCGCCATTCTCCGCTTCGGCCACCAGCGCCATGTCCGGTTGTCCAGCGAGCATGGCGCTGAGCCCTTCGCGCAGCACCGGATGATCGTCGACGACCAGGATGCGAATGATCGAGCCTGAGGAACTCATGGGTATACCGGATACCCTTCGTCAGCCACGTCGGAATCCCCCAAAAGAGGGAGGACGGACCCTCTTATTCTGGCGGAAAACCCCCTGCTGCGGCTGTGCAGGCAGTCCCAGGTGGGGGCTCGACTCCGGCGGCGGATGGTCATAGAAGGATTATACTCATAATCCAGAATTCCCTGGGAAGGCATCCATGAGCCCGGCCAGACCCGTTGAGGCGGGTGTACCCGCTGACCCTGCCCCTGCGCAGGACTCCTCCGGAATAGGAGACGCGCCCACACTGCGGGCGGCCACTCCCTCAAGCCTGGCGCCACCTCCGCCAGGGCACCTGCTGCCCGTGGTGGACCCTGCGCATTACCTCCTTGAGGGGGAGCTCGCGCATGGCGGCATTGGCCGCATCCTCCGCGCCCGAGACCTGCGGCTCGGCCGGCCCGTGGCCCTCAAGCAGATGCTCGCTCCGTCTCCGGAGGCCGAGTCCCGCTTCATGACCGAGGCGCTCGTCACCGCGCGTCTGCAGCACCCGGCCATCGTGCCGGTGTACGAGGCGGGACGCTGGCCGGACGGCGAGCCCTTCTACGCGATGAAGCTCGTCTCCGGGCGCTCGCTGGCGGACGTCGTCTGCGAGTGCAAGACGTTCGAGGAGCGGCTGGCGCTGTTGCCCCATGTGTTGGCGGTGGCCGAGGCCATGGCCTACGCGCACTCCGAGCGCATCATCCATCGCGATCTCAAGCCGGCCAACATCCTGGTGGGAGGGTTCGGCGAGACGGTGATTATCGACTGGGGCCTGGCCAAGGATCTCTCGCGCACGGAGCACACCGCGCCCACGGGCCTCCTTGTCTCCGCTGGCGCCGCGCTGGACAGCGACATGACCCGGCTCGGCACGGTGATGGGGACGCCCGCGTACATGCCGCCGGAACAGGCCGCGGGCCAGCCTGTGGACGAGCGGGCCGACGTCTACGCCCTGGGCGCCATCCTCTATCACCTGCTCGCGGGCTCCCGCCCCTATGAGGGGACGACCTCGGATCAGGTGCTGGAGCGGGTGATAAGCGGGCCTCCGCCGCCACTTTCCAGCCTCCTGGACCGCATCATCCCGAGGGATCTGCTGGCCATCGTGACCAAGGCCATGGCGCGTCGTCCCGCTGAGCGCTACGCCACCGCGCGCGAGATGGCGGAGGATCTCCGTCGCTTCCAGACGGGACAGATCGTCGGCGCCTACCAGTACTCGCGGATGGAGCTGCTGCGCCGGTTTGTGCGCCGCTACCGGGCCACGCTGACGGTCTCGGCGGTGGCGCTGCTGCTGCTCGCCACCCTGGGCGCGGAGAGCTTCCGCCAGGTCAGGGCCGAGCGGGATGAGGCCCATGCGGCCCGGTTGCAGGCGCAGGCTCAATCCGATGAGCTCCTGCTGACCCAGGCGCGGGACATCGTGGAGGACGCGCCCAACGATTCGCTCGATTCGTTGCGGCAGCTCTCGCCAAACTTCGAGAAGTGGTCGGCGGCGCGGACGATCGCGGCGGATGCCCAGGCCCTGGGGTTCGCCAGGGTGCTGCGTGGCCACACCCAGCACGTCAACGACATCTCCTTCATGCCAGACGGCAGGTATCTCGTCTCCGCCAGCGACGATCACACGCTGCGCGTCTGGGACCTCGAGCAGGGCGGGGAACACCTGCTCCTGCGCGGTCACTCCGACGAGGTGTGGAGGGTCCGGATGCTCCCGAATGGCGAGGGCTTCGTCTCCAGCGACAAGGATGGCGTCCTGCGCCAGTGGAACCCCGCAGCCAAGGACGGCAAGATCGAGGTCAAGGTCTTCCCGGCCCTGCCAGGTCCCATCTCGGCACTCACCGTGGGTTGCCAGGGCCGATGCCTGCTCGCCGCCACCCAGACGGATGATGTGCTCCATCGCTGGGACCTGGCCACGGGAGAGGCTCGCACGTACCACACGGGGGTCCAGGGCATCGAGGAGCTGTTGGCCTCGCCGCTCGGCTCCTGGGTGTTCGTGCGAGGCCACCGCAACGCCATCTCCGCCGTGGGAGACGTGGAGACAGGTTCCTTCCAGGCGTTGACGCAGGCCCGGCCCACCGTGGGGGGCTTCTCCGCGGACGGCCGCCTCTTCACCGTGAACATGCGAGGAGAGCTTCACTCCTGGATGCCTGGAACCACCGAGGGACAGCTGCTCGCGAGCAACCTCGGCATCGGCACGTCGCTCGCCTTCGTACCGGGGACCCCCTGGGTGGTGATTGGTACCCAGGAGGGCGTGATCCGGCTGCGGAACTCCGCCACGGGACAGGCGAGGGACCTCCACCACCACGAAGGGCTCGTGAACAGCCTGGACGTTACCTCGGATGGGCGTTACCTCGCCTCGGCCAGCGCCGATCGGACCGCGGTCCTCTGGGAGCTCGCGAGCGGAGAGCCCCGTGTGCTGCGCGGGCCCCGGCAACAGGCCCACCTCGTCCTGTTCTCACCGGATGACCGGCGGCTGGCCGTCGCCAGCTACACCGGGCAGGTGCGCGTGTTCTCCATGGAGACGCAGGTCCACCGTGTGCTGTCGGCGGGTATCGACCCTCAGAGCGCACTGGAGCTCTCCTCCGACGGACAGCGGATGGCCTCGCAGTCCGAGCAGGGCGTCCTGCGGCTTCTCGAGGCCTCCTCGGGGAAACCCTTCTTGGAGGCACCTGGCTTCGCTCCGGACGCGATGCGCTTCTCTCCGGATGGCCAGTGGCTGGCCGCGGGTGGACTCGATGGACGGCTCCACCTGTTCGCCTCCGCCACCGGAAGCGAGCGGTCCCTCCCGCCAGGACATGACACCCGCGTCACTGCGGTCACCTTCTCCGGGGATGGCCAACGCCTCGCCTCGGCGGACGAGAACGGTGGGGTGTGGCTGTGGGAGCACGCTTCGGGGAAGGGACAGCGGCTCGGAGCACATGGCGCGAAGGTGTGGCAGCTCGCATTCTCTCCTGACGGCGGGCACCTGGCCTCCGCGGGTGAGGACAAGGTGGTGCGGCTGTGGAACGTGACCACGGGTGAGTCCCGGGCCCTGACCGGTCATCAGGACGCCGTGCGCGCCGTGGCCTTCTCTCCGAGGGGCGATCTTCTCGTGACGGGAGGAATGGACCAGCTCGTGATCTTCTGGGAGCTGAAGAGTGGCCAGCGCCGTCACCAGGAACCGAGCGGTGGAGGCGTCCTGGAGCTGCGCTACTCGCCCCTGGGCGATGTGGTGGCCAGCCGCAACCAGAAGGATGGCCGGGTGATGCTCTGGGACGGGCGGACGGGAGAGCCGCGCCCCGTGTCCCGAGGTCACCAGGGCGACGTCCTGGACCTCGCCTTCTCTCCGGATGGAACGCGCCTGGCCTCGGCGAGTCTCGACAAGACGGTGCGGCTGTGGGACCTGGCCACCGGAGAGAGCCGCGCGTTGCGAGGCCACATGGGGCAGGTGGAGGCAGTGGCCTTCTTCCCGGACGGAAAGACCCTCGTCTCCACGGGACAGGACGGCAGCATCCGGCTCTGGCCAGATGATCTACCCATGGAACCGGAGGCCCTGCGCGCCTGGCTGCTGTCCTTCACGAGCGATGAGCCACCACCGGGTTCCAGGCATTGAGGCGGGATGGACCCGGGATGGTGTCAAAGGAGTCGAAACGCGAGACCCGGTAGCCGAGTTGCCACGGCAGGCCCAGGTGTCTCAATGCGTGTACACTGCCACCCCCGTTCTCCTCGAGCTCTTGCATGCGACGCCTCCAGTGGATCCAACGTCTCCAGGCCATCGCCCAGACGGGCCTCACCTATGCCAGGGATCCGTACGACCTGGAGCGATACCGCGAGCTGCGCGCACTGGCGGTGGAGATGCTCGCGGCGGAGGCGGGCGTGCCGGAGGAGCCGCTGCGCCTGGTGTTCGCCGCGGAGGACGGCTATCCCACGCCCAAGGTGGACGTGCGGGCGGTGGTGTTCCGCGAGGGCAAGGTGCTCCTCACCAAGGAGCGCGCGGACGGGCGGTGGACGCTGCCTGGCGGCTGGGCGGACGTGGGCAGCAGTCCCGGCGAGATGGCCGCGCGCGAGACGCTTGAGGAGACAGGCTACGTGGTGCGCCCGGTGAAGCTGCTCGCAGTGCTCGATAAGGCGAAGCACGCGCACCCGCCGCAGCCCTCGTACGTGTACAAGCTCTTCATCCGCTGCGAGCTGGAGGGCGGCGCACCGCAGGAGACGCTGGAGACGGAGGGCTGTGACTACTTCGCACGGGATGCGCTTCCACCGCTCTCTCTCGACCGGGTGACGGAGCCGCAGTTGCTGCGGATGTTCGCGCACCTGGATGACCCCGAGCGGCCCACGGACTTCGACTGACGCGGCGGTCCTCGCCGTACGGCTCAGCGCAGCGCATAGGAAGAACTGGAGGCCTCTTCTGCGCCGCTGTGGATTACTTGCCGCCAGCCTTTTTGAATTCCTCGAGCGCGTTGGACGTGAGCTTGTAGTCCGGGCTCAGTGACGTGTGACAGGACTTGCCGTCCTTGATGCTGGGGTTCTTGGCCTTGGCTGTACTCAGGAACTTGTGTTTACTTTTAGTCTTAGCGCCCTTATCGTTGCGTGTCAGTACTCACCCGGATGGAGGAATCATGAGCAACCTTCTGAGATCTCTGCTGGCCGCCACCGCCTTCCTCTCCCTCGCCCCCCATGTCGCTTCGGCCCGCCCGCCGAATTGTGATGTCGTTTGTGATGAGAGCAGCCACTGCAGTGATACCTGTTGGTTCGGCCACACGATGACCTGTGGAGAATGGGGCTTCTGCGGCAGCACTCTCACCGAGCCCTCCGATGAGACCGCCTCGGTGGCTCAGGACGATGCGTCGTCGCAGGTCTGCAGCGAGGAGCAGCAGTCCGCGGAGCTGTCCGCCTCCGTGGAGAGCTGAGCCGCTTCACCCCTGCCAGCCTTTACACCTCACTCCAAGGTACTCTTCACCGGCGTGGGCCGTTCCCGGCAGGAGAGCATTCCAGGACCGCGCGCCGGACGAGCGCGCGAAAGCCCTGCGCCGCGAGGTCTGCATGGGTTCGCTCGTGCCAGCACAGCGCGATCTTGACGGTGTGCGCGGGTACCGGAGCATCAACTGTCTTCACGCCCAGGCGCGAGCCCTGCGCGGCGATGAGCGACTCCGGCAGCGTCGCGACGAAATCCGTCTCGGCCACGACGGCTGCCGCGGTCATGAACGAGGGAACCGTCATTGCGACCTCGCGGCGCACGCCCGCCCGGGAGTAGGCGACACCGACGAGGTCCCTGAACGCCTTCCCCGGAACCATCTCCACGCCGACGTGCCGGAGCGTGCCGAGCGCACGTTCGGACAGACGTCTGCCGAGAGCGGGGTGGCCGACGCGCGCGACCAGAACGGTTCGCTCGTTCATCAGCGGCTCGATGTGGAGCCCCGCGCCCCGGCCGGCGAGGCCGATGTGCAGGTCGACCTGGGACGAGGTCAGGTCGCCGAGCGCGACAAGCGAGGCAATCCCCACCACTGAGAGGTGCGCGTTCGGCATCTCCGCGCCCATCAAGGCGGCGATCCTCGGCACCCAGGTGACCTGCCCCGCATCGGCGACGGCGAGGGTGAAGGTGCGCGTGCAGCTCGCCGGCTCGAAGGGAGCCGCATGAAGCGCGGACTCGAACTCGCGCAAGCCGCGCGCGATGGCGGGCGCGAGAGAGAGCGCGCGCGGAGTGGGGACGATGCCGCGCCCCTTGCGCGTCACGAGCGGATCTCCGAGCGCGGAGCGGAGACGCGCGAGGCCATTGCTGATCGCGGATGGCGTGACGTGGAGCCGCTCGGCCGCGCGCGCCACGCTGCGCTCGGAGAGGACGGTGTGGAGCATCAACAGGAGATTGAGGTCGAGGGCCGAAATCGGAGTGCTCACGAAGGGTGAGGTTACTCCTCACGAATCATCACTAACAGGGAGGATTCAGCCTCCCCCATGATGTGGACATGCACAACAGATTGCTCGGCTGGCTCCTCGCGAGCGCACTCGTCGCATGTCACGCCCCCACGTCTTCTCTTCCTCGGAGCACTCCCATGCCCACGTCACATCGCGTCCCTGTCCTCGACTCGTTCATGTCGTACCGGGAGGTCGGGACTGGCTCGCCCATTGTGTTCCTGCATGGCAACCCCACGTCCTCTCACGTCTGGCGCGAAGTGACGCAGCGGCTCGCCCATCGCGGCCGTTGCCTCGCGCCCGACCTCATTGGGATGGGGAGCTCGGGCAAGCCCGACATTCCCTATCGGTTCGCGGATCACGCGCGGTACCTCGATGCGTGGTTCTCCGCGCTCGACCTCCGCGATCTCGTACTCGTCGGTTACGACTGGGGAGGTGTCCTCGCCCTGGATTGGGCACGGCGGCACCCGGACCGCGTGCGCGGCGTGGTCGTGTTCGAGACCTTCCTGCGACCGATGCACTGGAGCGACTGGCCGCCCCAGGGCGAGCAGTTCTTCCGCGCCTTGCGCACTCCGGGGGTGGGGGAGGGGTTGGTGCTGGAACAGAACGAGTTCCTCGCGCGGTCGCTCGCGAACGGCGTCCTGCACGGCCTCGCGGAGAGCGACCGCCGCGTGTACTACGCCCCATACCCAGATCCGGCGTCACGACGTCCGCTGCTGCAATGGCCTCGTGAAATCCCGATTGATGGCGAGCCCGCGGACGTCGCCGCGGTCATCGAGCGCTACGACGCGTGGCTCGCGAGTACGGCGGCGAAGCCGACGCTCTTGTTGACGTTCGGGGACACGGGGCTCAGCGCGCCGAAGATTGTCGAATGGGTGCGAAGCACGCTACGAGCGGTCGAAATCGTCCCGCTCGGTCGTGCGGGACACCATGCGCCTGAAGACGCGCCCGAGGAAATCGCGAGCGCCATCGAGCGCTGGCTGGAACGGCAAACGCCGTGAGCGCCTCGCGCACCTGTTGATGTGGGTCTATTCCTGCTCCTGCCTGGGGGGAGGGAGCTCCTTGAGGAGAAACTCCTCTTGCAGGGGCGTGAGGTCGAAGCGCCGGGCCGCCTCATTGATGAGCTTGAAGAGGCTTGCCTGCGGTTGCTCGGCGCGACGGGCGGCGATCCACCGGACTGCATTGCGCAGCGGCTCGCCCTCGGGCTGGATTTCTTCGTGCATGGCTGCAATCCCTGGCGGTCGGGTAGCCCCCGGTGGGCCACTCCTTCCCAAAGATTCGAGCGGAGAGCGCAGGAGACAAGCCAGAGGCCATGGAGGAACCTGCCGGCCTGGTAGGCGAGGGCGACGTTGAAAGAGCCCTTGTCACGGCGCGGAGCGTTTGCGAGGGGCCCGTTTGGGCCTCGCCCCGCCCGGCCCCGTTCCGGTCTTCCTGGCGAGAGCCGCCTCGAACGCGGCCTGGAGTTCCGCCAGGACCGAGCGTTGGGGCACGGGCGCGCCGAGGTGTACCGCCCGGAGTTCCGCCATGAAGGCCTCCCACAAGGCCGGGCCGCCTTGTTCCAGCAGCTGCGCGCGGATCGACAGCTCCTCGGAGGCGGGCGTATGCCGCACGCCCCAGGCGCCCATCTGGACGAGCAGCGGTACGAGCTGAATGGCCGGCTCGGTGAGGCTGTAGATCGACTTCTGCCGGTGCGTGGGGTCATCGCGCTTCGACAGCAGGCCGGCTTCGAGCAGGCGCTTGAGGCGGTCCGCCAGGATGTTGGAGGCGATGCCTTCCTCGGATTGGTTCAGCAGCTCGCGGTAATGGCGCCGGTTGCCGAACATGACGTCGCGAATGACGATCAGGCTCCAGCGATCGCCGAGAACTTCCAACGTCAGGTTGATCGGGCAGCCCGAGCGTGGCGCGCCTTCCATCGAGTGAACTCCCACGGACTGCTTGCAAAGTAGGAGCAGTCTGGCTAGAACGCAACCGCTTGCGAAGTGCAAGCAGTACGACCCGCATTATCCGAGGAGCCCGCGATGACCCTGAAGCTCTATGCGCACCCGTTCTCGTCGTACTGCCAGAAGGTCTTGATCGCGCTCTACGAGAACGCCCTCCCTTTCGAGCTGCGCATGCTCGACAACCCCCAGGCGATGGCCGAGCTTGCGGCGCTCTGGCCGCTCAAGCGCTTCCCCGTGCTGGTGGACGAGGGCCGCACGGTGCTGGAATCGAGCATCATCATCGAGCACTTGCAGCTGCATCACCCGGGACCGGTCCGGCTGATTCCCGAGGACGCGCGCGAGGCCCTGGACGTGCGGACGATGGACCGCTTCTTCGACAGCTACGTGTCGACGCCGCAGGGGAGGATCGTCTTCAACCAGCTCCGGCCCGAGGCGGATCGCGACCCCTACGGGGTGGCGGAAGCGCGGGCGATGCTCGACGCGGCGTATGGCTGGCTCGACGGAGTGATGGCGAATCGCGAATGGGCGGTGGGCACGCGATTCAGCCTCGCGGACTGCTCCGCCGCGCCGGCCCTGTTCTACGCGGACTGGACGCATGCGATTGACGCGCGATTCGCGAACGTCCGGGCGTACCGACAGCGGCTGCTGGCCCGGCCGTCATTCGCGCGCGCCGTGGACGAGGCGCGGCCGTATCGCCCCTTATTTCCGCTGGGCGCGCCGGAGCGCGATTGAGGGCGCAGAGCGCAGCCTGACCTCAGTCCCTTGAGGCCCGCGGTCGAGCCTGACGGACGAGGCGTCCGAGAGGCCCTCCCGTGGGATTCGGACGCTGCCAGCTCAGGGCTGATACGGCAGCGTGTCGAACGCGCCTCCGTAGTACAACCCGACCTTCTGGTTCGACTCGGTCCCCCACAGCCCGCAGTTGGCGATCGTGCCGAACACGTTCCCCGTGAAGTCGGTGTGCGCGCAGAAGTTGTTGGCGACGTTGTGCAGACGGATGGGGAAAGACTCGTCGAAGCCGCCCTGGTCGTTCCTCTCGAGCCTCCAGCGCTGCTTGTTGCTGCCGTCGCACGGGTCGGTGACGACGGTCCAGGGGCCGGCGAGGATGCCGGACTGGCTCAGGCACTCGCCGTTCGCGAGGTTGCGGAACCCGAAGGCGTCGTCGCCGTCGGGGAACATCTGCCATTGCTGGAGCGGGTCGGCGGGCTCGCACGTGCTCGTCGAGTGGACCTTGTCGTCGCCGGCGAGCAGGCAACGGTTCTTCGTCTTGAAGCGGATGACGATGAAGCCCGGGTTGTCGTCGCAGGCATCGCCGATGCCGTCGCTATCGACGTCGGCCTGGTCGGTGTTCGGATGCTCGGGGCAGTTGTCGTCGGCATCGACGATGGTGTCACTGTCGACGTCGGGCTTCTCGCAGCCGGCCACGGCGGAGACTGGGCAGATGCCGCCGTGGCAGCTCCAGTCCGGGAAGTCGTAGGCGATCTTCGCGCTCGACGGGGCGCACTCCATCCCTTCCAGAGGATCTGCCGAGCATGCCGCCTCGAAGCTGCCGCCGCCGCGCTTCTTGTTCTTGATCATGATGCGCGAGGTCACCGTGCCGGTGAAATCGCCTGACACCGTGACAGTCCCGCCCTCGTTACCGGTGCCGCTGAAGTCGGTGTCCTGGATCAGTTGGCCGTCGACCACGAGGTTGAACGTCCGCGCGACTGTCGTTCCGTTCTCCTCGACATCGAGGGTGACGGCGTGAGCGCAGGCGGCGAAGGTGAACGTGCTGACCGCGCGCAGGCCGTCGAGGCTCACGTTCCAGGCGACGCTCCCGGTGTCGCACTGCGCCGACCAGTTGCCGGTGGCCGCCGGGTTCTCGCACTTGTTCATCTTGCACTTGACCTCGTCCTGCCAGAGCGCGAAGGCGCGCACCAGCTCTCCGTTGGACCAGGGCAGCACTGGGTCGCAGCTTGCCTTGCAGTCCTCGCTCTCGACCACGTAGCTGGCCTCGTCCGTGCCCGTTGACCACGCGATGCGGATGATGTTGAACCCGCAGTGGGGCACCGCGATCTGGCGGTTTGCGTCGAGCCGATTCGGGCAGTCGCCCCCGTTCCATTCCGGGGCCGTGCCGTCGGTCGTGAAACAGACCACCGGCTCGTCGTCGAGGTTGATGACAGAGACGAGCGAGCCCACCCCGGGGAGGGTGGTGGCGCTGGGGGGATCGAAGTGCGGCGTGGGGGGCTCGATCCCACTGCTCCCGCAGTGGCAGCTCGCGAGGGTCAAGCAAAGAAACGCGTACGCGAAGCGATTGTACATGTTCGGACACTATCACTGCCCGTGCTAGGGCGCCGCCGAACTTGCACCGATTCTTCCGGCGGGCGGACGGCGCGTTCCCCCAAGCAGGCTCGGAGTCGCCAAGGCAGAGGCGGCTCGAAGCCCTAGGGGCAGTTCACCGGCTGCACGGTGTAGTGGATGGGGTTGGTCAGTCCCGGCGCGGTGATGGTCACCGCATAGGTATGGCCCGCCTGAGTGGTCCAGCCCTGAGGGTTGAAGCGGATGGCGTAGGCGGAGCCGTAGTTCGCGAGCAACTGCGTCACGGTGACCGGAGCGGGCTGCCCGTTGTCCGTGACCGTGACCTGCGCGTTCCCGAGGTTGTAGCTGGACGCGTAGGTCTGTACGGACCACCCGGTGACATCGACCGAGGTCTTCCCCGGGATGTGGATGGCTCCGAGGGGGACGGGGCCCGGCGGTGGCCAGGCGGTCCAGGCGCGGTTGGCGCTGCCGCTGCCGCCAATGACCCAGTGGCAGGAGCCGCCTGTCGTACCTCCAATTCCCACCGGACCGAGCTGATTGGAGAGGAACCAGCGGCGATGGCCGAGCGTGGTCGCGTTGCCGGAGTCCGACATGTACAGGTCGATGCAGCCCACGGCTCGGCCCGAGCAGATGTTGCTCTTGCCAGCAGCCTCCGCGCCACCGGAGGTGTAGCAGCTCCAGCTGGAGGGCGGGCTGTGATTGAGGCTGTTGTTGGCGTCCATCATGAGCGCGCACTCCTGGGCCTTCTGATTGCGCACCGCATCGGTGGTCACCGCGGGCAGCTCGGCGAGGAAGCGGTAGAGGTTGATGAGCCGCAGCGTGTTGGCGCGGGCGCTCGCCCCCAGGTCGCCCGCGATGCACCCATTCACGGCTCCGCTCCAGGTGCCTTCGGAGAGGTCCGCGCGGTCACACTTCCAGCGCAGACACACCTGGGTGGCGCGATCTCCGGTGATATTCGAGCAGGAGGGGGGCCCCGCATCCGGAGCCTCCGAGCCCGGCCCCGCATCTGTGGGCGCGTCGACTCCGCCGTCCACCTCTTCGACTTCTCGGACTTCCGCCGCGCAGGCGGATGCCAGCACTGCGGCGGCGAGGCACAACATTCGGAATGGGCTCAGGATTGGGAGGTGGCGCATGGTGTCAGGATATTCGAGCTCGAGCCTGACGGACGAGGGATCGTCAGGCCTGAGACCACGTGGCCCCGTGCAGCCCCTTGGGACACACGCCGCACCCCGCCCCCCTCCCAAGGGAGAGGGGGAGGCGGCGCCACCGTCCCCCCCGAAGAGCGGAGTGGACCGCGACTCAGTTGTACGTGGCCGTGTACGTGCCGGCCTGCGCGCCGTTGATGAACGCGAAGCCCACGCCCTTAATGGTCTGCGGCACCGTCGTCACCGGCGTGCCGTTGACGCTCACGGATACGAGCGTGCGGCCCGTCGCCGTCCGTGTGGGAATCATGAGCGACAGGTTGCGCGCCGGGGTGGCCACGGTGAAGGTGAGCGCCGTGCCGGTAAAGGCCACGGAGGACACCCGGGTGGCCTCTCGCGCGTCGAGCCAGGCGAGCAGTTGCTTCGCGGTGATGACGGACACGCCCTCGCGCCGGGCCGAGGCGATGATGGCCGCCGAGCCCGAGGAGCCCGCCGACGGGTCCGTGTCCACGTGCATGTTGGCGTTGAACGCGCCGTAGTACCCCTTGGGGCCGAGCGCGTTGGCCAGCAGCGTGTCGATGTGCAGCGGGTACGACTGGCCGGACTCGTCCGTCATCTGCGTGGCCAGCTGGTAGACGTCGATGGGCGTGCCGTCCACGTCCGCGAAGCGCATGGCCATTCCCGAGCCGGTGAACAGGCCCGGGCGGTCCTGCACCCAGTAGTCCGGCCAGTAGTAGTAGTTCGTGTCCAGCCGGATGCCGTGGCGCAGCGACACCTTCGGCTGCGTGGCCCAATCGCTGAAGACGATGCAGTGCGTGCGGTTGGTGGTGGGCGCGGGGATGCCCGGGTACGACGCGGCGAAGTTCGCCAGCTGCGGCGTGAAGAAGTTCGGGTCCAGCGTGGCGGCCGTGTAGTCCGCGCAGCCGGTGTTGACGTGGAGGGCGTACTCGAAGCCCTGAGCCTCGTATGCCACGGCCTGCGTCGCCGTCAGCCCGCCGATGAAGTCATAGACGGTGCCGCGCACGCACTCCCAGTTGTCCACGTTGCAGCTCGCGGGGCTGGCGTTGAGGTACTGCTGCCAGCGCTGCACGGTGGCGCCACCCGGGTGCCCGTCACCCGTCATCACCACCACGGCCTTCTTCGCGCCGGGGAAGTACCAGAGACGCGGCAGCGGGACGGCGCTGGTCAGGTGGAGCATGTTCGCCAGCAGGCGCTGCTGCTCGTCCGCCTGGGGAATCTGCACCTTGCTCATGTCCACCCAGTCCGGCTTCGGGTCGAAGGACGCGTTGCCGTAGAACATGTCGTTGGAGCGCGCCCCCGGGCCGATGCTGGAGCCGTCACGGTTCTGGCCTTGCCACGCCGGGTTGCCCTGGCGCGTGAGGATGACGGACTTCGCCAGGTCGTACGCGAAGGCGATGGCCGTGCCGCTGCCCGCCGGACGTAGGCTGACCGCGGCGTAGGACGTGGGCGTGGTGGCGCTCGAGTAGAGCGTGGCGACGGCGCGCGTGCCGGCGGCCAGCGTGTGCAGGTCCGCGGTGCCGTGGTACTGCATCGTCTCCGCGGTGAGGCCCGCGCCCGGCGCCTGGGTCGTGTCGAGCAGGAGGTAGCCCTCCGACAGCGTGCCCGTGGACGGGTTGAGGCCGAGCAGCGCGTTGAGGTTGGCGGAGGGTCGCATGGCGATGAGGCTGCCGCCCGCGTTCACCCAGTTGGTGACGAGCGTCACCTGGGCGGCGCTCAGCGTCGTCTCGCCGAGGATGAGCACCCGGTAGTTATCGAGCGACACCGACGTGCCGATGTTGCCGGCGTCGGTGGCGGCGAACGAGGCGATGCCCTCGGCCTTGAGAAGCTCCTTCAGATAGTCGGTGAAGGCGTTGGCCGGGTCGGTGGCCAGCAGCACCGGGCCGGAGCCGGTGACACCCGGGCGCGGCGGCGGGCCGTTCGACTCGAAGATGACGTCCACCCAGTAGTTGGCGTTCTGGTAGCTGGTGGTGGGGAAGCTGGACACCGTGCCGTAGGCATATACGCCGTTGCCGCCGCTGGTGGTGCTGCCCGGCAGTGCGTGCAGGGGCGGCGCGTCCACGCCGTTGGCCAGCCCGCCCAGGTCGGCGGAGTAGCCGCCGACCGGCGCGAAATACGAGGCCACATACGTGGTGCCCGCGGTGATGGACACCGGCGAGGCGAACGTCACCTGCTGCCAGCCCGTGGCCGTCTCGTTCGTGAAGGTGGCGCTGGCGAGGAGCTGGCCGGAGGCGCTCCACAGGTTACCCACGTGGGTGCCGGTGTTACCCGCGCCCTTGTAGAAGCGGATGCCCTTCACCCGGCCGTCCACGTCCGAGCGGAACTTCACGCCCACCTCGATGGAGGACGCGTCTTGGGCCGTGGGGGTGCCGGGCGTCGCGCTCACGGGGAAGAGGCTGAAGGTGTTGCCCGGCGGGGGTGGCTCCGGCGGCGGCGCGCCCGTGGCCTGGAACAGGACGTCCACCCAGTAGTTGGAGTCGCGGTAGCTGCCTGTGGGGAAGGTGCCCGAGGGCCCATACGCGTAGACGCCGTTGCCGCCGCTGGTGGGGCCGGGAAGCGCGGACACGGGCGGAGCACTCACGCCGTTGACGAGGCCCGCGTCGTCGAAGGCATAGGCTCCGTTGGGCGCGTGGTACGAGGCCACGTACGTCGTGTCGGCGGCGATGGGCACTGGATTGGAGAACGTCACCTGCTGCCAGCCGGTGGCCGTCTCGTTGACGAAGGTGGCCGAGGCCAGCAACTGCCCGGAGGCGCTCCACAGGTGGCCCACGTGGGTGCCGGTGTTGCCCGCGCCCTTGTAGAAGCGCACGCCCACCACATTGCCCGTCACGGAGGTCCGGAACTTCACGCCTACTTCGACGGGGCGGGAGTCATTGCTCACCGAGGCGATGACCGGTGTGGCGGTGGACGGCCAGATGCTCACCGGCGCCGCGGGCCGGAAGACCACGTCCACCCAGTAGTTGGAGTTGCGGAAGCTGTCGGTGGGGAAGGTGCCGGAGGGGCCGTACTTGAAGACGCCGTTGCCGCCGCTGGTGGTGCTGCCCGGCAGCGCGTGCAGGGGCGGGCTGTCCACACCCGCGATGAGGCCCGAGTCCGTGAAGCCATAGGCCCCGTTGGGCGCGTGGTACGAGGCCACGTACGTGGTGCCCGCGGTGACGGGCACCGGGGTGGAGAACGTCACCTGCTGCCAGCCGGTGGCCGTCTCGTTGACGAAGGTGGCCGAGGCGAGCAACTGCCCGGTGGCGCTCCACAGGTGGCCCACGTGGGTGCCGGTGTTGCCCGCGCCCTTGTAGAAGCGGATGCCGACGATGTCGCCCGCCACGTCGGACTTGAACTTCACGCCCACCTCCACCGCGGTGGAGTCATTCGTCACTGAGGGCACGGCGGGCGTGCTGTTGGGCGCGAAGAGGGAGAAGGCCGTCTGCGCGTGCGCGCTCCCGGGGGTAAAGGCCAGGAGGGCCAACGCGAGCGCCGTGGTAACGCACCGGAGCAGGTGCTGGACGGCCCGGGGGGGCCGTTGGGGATGTTGTGTCATTGGGACGTTCCTGATGGGGGGTGGAGTCGTGCTGCGACGCGGTATTCAACCGCGCAGCTCCATCTTTCTGACGGGTTGCTTCATCCACAATGACACAGAGGAGTGACAAGCTCGGAATTCGCGTTTCCGTGCCACCTCATGAAACTTTTGTCACGCCATTGCGAAAGAGGCACTTGGGCTCAGGATGTCCTGGAGCCGCACTCCATCCTTACGCGGAATGGCCCCCTTCAGGGCGCCTTGCCCGAGGCGATGGGCGCCACCCAGAGGACGTACTCCGGTTTCGAGGCACTCGAGCTCGAGATGGCGGCCACCTGGCGCTGATCCGGCGAGACGAGCAGGGCCGTCCAGTGCCCGCCCTCGGGCTCCGGGGGCGGCGGGGAGAAAAGGTGCCAGCTGCGCACATCCTTGGGACTCGTGGGGATGAAGAAATCTCCTTTCCAGGTGAGATAGCGGCCACCGCCCAGCACCGAGCTGCCCACCCCGCGAGCAAACTGCCTCCACACCGAGGGCAGGCGAACACCTCCAGCGCTTTCGCTCCTGCGCACCAGCCCGGCCCCATCCACTCGTGGCGTCCGCTCCTTCTTCGGCTCTGCCCTCGTCCCTGCCTCAGGCGCTGGGCTCTCCTCTCGCGGCTTCGGCTCCGCTCCCGCTTGAGGCGCGGAGACCCGGTTCGGGAACCTGGACGCCGCTGCCCACGTACTCGAACAGCGGCGCGAGCTGTTTTCCTGGAACAGTTCGACTAGTCGGCTCAAGATGAGGACATCCGCGCGGTGACTCTGGCGGAAATGCGGTTGGCCGAGAATGCCGTGGCTCGCCAGGACACGGCGCAGGCGGCCCGTTGGTTGAGCAAGGCGCGTCGAACCTATACCTAACGAGTAGGCGCGGATCGCCTTGGGAGACCAGCGAGGAGGCTACCCTGGGAAAAGTCCCCCAGGATGGCTTCGGTTCCGTTCACACGACATTACCCGGAGGGCTCGTCCTTGCACCGGCCGGCACTCTCCCTGCACGACCGGGACCTTTCCCAGAGGAGCAGGAAAGAAGTGAGAGTCTTTGAATAGACGTGATGCCGTATAAACATGGTTCATCAACTTTCTGCCCTCAGTTGGCTCCGTTGATCTGTCCGCAGCCTCCGTGTAGCGTCCACCACAGTGACTCATGAAGGGGATTGAGATGAAACTCCGCCTCGCTTGTGCCTATGCCACGGCCGTCTTGTTCGTGCTGCCTCCACCGATCCTGGCTGCCGATAAATCGGGGAATAAGGCTGCGAGTTCCGCCCAAGAGCGTCCCAATCAGCTTTCTGATGACTGGAAGGGTTTGATTCAGTTCCCGACGAGCAGCCAGCGAGTATGGTCAGCGAAAGACCAGTCCGGTTTCGGCCTCGGCGACCACCACGCACTCGCGGAGAAGGGCGGTACCATTTGCAGCGAGCAGCTCGTTGCGGCGCAGTACCGCCAGGACATCCAGAAGCAGTTTGATGCAACCGCGCATTTCGACAATTGCGTGATCGAAGGTTCATTCCAGGCCCTGGACACGGAAATCACTGAAATAAACAAGATCCTTTCGGCACCGAGTGACAAGAAGGCCGCCGCTCAGAAGGCCATGTCGCATATCGGGCGCATACTGCATGCCGTCCAGGACTTCTACGCTCACACGAACTGGGTTGAACTGCAGCATTCGGCTGGTACTCCGTTCGACAACGCGACCGTATCGATCTGGACGGAAGAGGGGCGCAAGCGCGTGCGCGACACAAAGAACCTGGTGAGTGGTTACGTCTGGTGGTCGCGAACTCCGAGCCAGTGTGAGTCCGATAAGGTGACCCACGCGATTCTCGCCAAGGACTCATCGAGCACGCAGGGCGGGAAGGTTCCTCTGTTGCAGTGGAAGCGGTCGGCCTACATGGCGGCGTTCACGCTTGCGCAACGGTCCACTGGTGCGTTCCTCGAATGGGCCTATGGGAAGTGGCCGTTGCTAGCGCAGCAGTGCGGTAACGAGTTGTACGTGGTCGTCACTCCTGATCGGCGCCCTGAATGAAACCTATGCGCACGTCGCTGCTCATCCTCGTTCCGTTGATGCTGGCAACCCAGGCGTGGCCCGCGCGTGCTGAGCTGCCCTCCGTTCCCAAGTGCCGCCTCGACTCGTCACTCGAGGCCCCGTTTCAGTCTGCATTCGAGGCAATTCGCAAGCATTGGTCCGAGACAGACCCTTCGGCTTTCCCTTTCGACTCGCTAACCATCAATGCAGAGCCTCTACCGAGAGGACTGCGCCTCGATGTTGTTCGAGATGCCTACGCTGGACAGGTCAATGACAAGGGCTGCCCAATCGGTGGAAAAACCAGGAAGGCGAGGGGGAGCCCGGACGACAAGACAGTGGCTCGACTGTGTCAGCCGGATGGTCCTCGGCGCCTGCGCTGCTCGGCAGATGGAATGCGTGCATTGCTGGATTCCGATCCACAAGAACGAAAGCCGAACTTGGGCTTCGTGTTGGTTCTTGCCCACGAGATGTCGCACCTCGTACATGGAGATCCTGGAGCATTCATCTCTCCTTTCAAGCCAATCTCGAGAGCCTTGTCGGGCGATGAAAAGTGGGCTGCATTATCGCTCGCCTGCGAACTTCCAGACCCAAAGAGAAACAAGGCCCAACTGGACCGGGAGGAGCGTGCAGACAACGAAGCCGTAGCCATCGTCGAACGTCTCGTGGCCGCACAAATGAAGGACGACACCTCCGCAGGTCCCGCAGGTGCTCGTTCCCTACTGTTGGGCAGCATCAATGCGAGTCTGCTCGGGCTTCGCCAATGGCAGGCTAGCCTTCAGGGACGCCGCGACATCCCCCCTATCGACACGCCCCTGGAGCAGGACGACGTGGAGCGTTTCATCGAGTGGGTGACCGATCGGCGACTCTGCGATCTGTTCGCGAATTCGAAGGGTACGGCCCTCGTGCCACAAGTCCCTGCAGATCATCCGATAGCCTCCGTGCGGCTCTCTTATCTCGCGCTCAGATTGGCCTCCCTTCCCGTGTCTGGAGACGGTCCGACTCTCCTGGATCAGATGGGGACAGGAAACGCGAACGAGCTTCTCAACCGGATGGCGAGCGTCATTGCCCTCATTGCCCGGAACGAAGCGGAGGCGGAGGTGCGAAGCACTCAATCCTTCTGCGAACGTGTCAGATGGATGACCGTTCCTGCGTGTGAGGCGGTTCCCGCTCAGTTCCCTCGTGCACCCCGCTCATGCCCCGAGATGCAGGCCAAGGTGGAGTGGCGCCCGTTGAAGGTCAGCCCGGAGAAGACGCTCGTGACGAAGGAGCAGGAGGTGCTCCAACTCGGGGCTCGCAACTTGACCTTCGCACGTCCATTGGGTGGCAACACCCTGCTGGTGGGGGGAATCGGCAGCCTCGGTTTCGTCGGCGCAGACGGTACAGCCTCCTGGTTCGAGGTTCCGTGCATCCCTCGGGATGCAGTCGAGACGGACGACGGAGCGCTCGTCATCTGTGATCATGCGCTTGGGCTAATTCGAACCTCGCGCTCGGCGCCCCTTGCGTGGGGTCGAGCGACGAACCCGGTCTTCAACGGCGAGCCCGATGAAGAGCAGTCCAGTGTTCGTTGGATGGGCCGGGTGGGGGAGCGAATTCTCGCGTTGTTCGTGTCGGGCTCGGGGACCACGCAGACGATCGACGTGACTTCGGACCAGTGGAGGACCGCCGCACCTTGGCGCCAGCAGGGTTGTGACGTCCTCATTCATGGGATGGAGGTGGGGCTGGCCAATGGCCGGTGGACAGGAGCCAGTACGGGGGTGGAGTCGATACATAGAACAGCGCGCTTCGATGACAACTTCACGCGCCCCACGACCTTCACCGCGCGTTCATCACCCGAGTCGCTCACCTGTGGAATTGGCCCGAAGGGCCCACTCTGCTTGGCGGTGGATGGACGGCTCTTCGAGCCCGAACCGAGCCAGCCCCGGGTTATGGCACGCCTTTCCATTGCCGAGCTCGTGCGGAAGGGAAGGCTTCGCGACGCATCACTTTGCACCTCGGGCGAGTCAGTCTGGGCGTTGCTCGTCGAAGATGTTCGTGGGGAGCCGGTGGCGGAGCTTCATCACATCCAGGGTTCGTCAGCACGACGCGTCGTTGAGAGGAAGGGCTTCGATGCGGCAAGCCTTCGCTGCTCATCGGATGAGACCACGGTCATGTTCTCGAGCGGCCTTGCTTCCGAGGTCCATCGGTTCAAGACTGCGGAGAAGGTGACCCGGGACGGTAAGTAGAAGGTATCTCGAGCCAGGGGGCCTCTGATTCACCCCGAGGCCCGTCCCGCCCAGCTCAGGTAATCCGCGTTCTCGCAGATCTGAGTCCCTGCACGAACGGGCCCATACGCGGGAACTTAGCTCCCTGACCGATGGTGTCAAAGGACTCGAGTGGACAGAGGCCCGGCGGCGCTCACCCCCGGCCAACCAACCATGGGGAGCGCCCGGGGCTCGACTCATCGACTCTCCAAACGCCGTGGCGCGGTCCCCGCCGCCCTCGCCTCACCCTTGCGCACAATGGCGGCGATATGATCGGCGATCCGCTCCCAGAGCCCGGGCGGAAGGTTGTGCCCCATCCCGTCGATCAGCACGAGCTCGGCCCCCGGAATCGCGGCAGCCGTGGCACGTCCACCGCTTGGGTCGCACAGTGTGTCGGCG
This sequence comes from Archangium minus, assembly GCF_044360475.1. NCBI lineage: Bacteria > Pseudomonadati > Myxococcota > Myxococcia > Myxococcales > Archangiaceae > Archangium > Archangium minus. The sequence goes on along the minus strand of NZ_CP043494.1, from coordinate 7,929,898 downwards.
AGCCCGTGCAGCACGAGCGTGGGTACGTCGAGCGTGCGCAGCCGCGGGGTGCGGTCACCCGACGCGACCGACGCCACGGCCTGGCGCGCGATGGCGACTTCGTCGTAATCGCGATCGTACGCAAGCCCCGCGATCTCGGCCACGCTCGCCAGATCCGCCGGGAACGCCGGCGAGCCCACCACTGCAAGGTGGCGCACGGCGCGCGCGACGACCTCCTCGCGCGTGCGTACGGGAGTCCCTCCGAACAACGCCTTCATGGTCTCGGGGTGCGCCTGCCCGACCGACATGTCGCCGGTCGTTGACATCATCGTCGTGAGCGAGCGCACCCGCGTCGGATGCTCGAGCGCGATCGTCTGCGCGATCGCGCCACCCATCGACGCTCCCACCACGTGCGCGGCGTCGATCTTCAGGGCATCGAGCAGGCCCACCGCGTCAGCAGCCATGTCGGAGAACGTGTACGACGCCGAGGACAGATCGCCCTTGAGCGCCGCGGGCAAATCAGGAGTCGGGGCATCGCGCATGTGCGTGGAGTGCCCCGAATCGCGGTTGTCGAAGCGCACCACGTGGAGCTCGCGCGCGACGAGCGCCCGCAGGAAGCCGAGCGGCCAGTTCACGAGCTGGGCGGCGAGTCCCATCACGAGCAGCACCGTCGGGTGTTTTGGATCGCCGAGTTGCTCCCAAGCGATGTCGAGATGTGCTGGTCCGACGTCCTTCGCGATTTGTTCGTTCAGCATGGTTCGTGCTCCTCTTTGTGAAGGCTGGCCAGGGCCTGGTTGAGGTACCGCATCAGCGCGGGGTTCCACCCGGCGAGGTTCTTCGGGGGCGCGAACTGGCGAAGGTGCGCGAGCGCATCCAACGTGGCGCGATCGCCACCGGCGAATTCAACGATCCGCGCCAGGGCCGTGCGGGCCACGGCGCGAGGGCGCGGGGCCGATGGGGCCTCTCCCGCCTTCATGCACGCACGAAGCTTGTCGCCCAGCTCCCGCCACCGGGCCTCTTCCTCCTTCGATGCGTTCCCCTTCTTCCGGAGTGCGTCGCCACGGCGAACGACCCGCGACATGGCCTCGATCGTGGCGAGCACGTCGTCGGGTTCGACGCCGCGGTCCGCATGCTCGCACGCGTGGTCGAGGAGCGTCCGAAGTCTTTCGAGCCGATCGAGCTCGGCCTCGACGCGAGCCCGATGGGCACGCAGGACGTTGGCGAGCGTGGCACGGTCGTCATCGAGCATGCGACCGATGTCCGCGAGTGAAAGCCCCAGGTCGCGCAACGCGCGAATGCGGTAGAGGCGTCGCACGTCGTTCTCGTCGTAGAGCCGTTGGCGTCCCTCCGTCCGCGCCGCTGGCGCGAGCAGCCGGATGTGCTCATAGTGGTGGAGGGTACGCACCGTCAGACCGGTGGCGTCCGCCAGGTCGCCGATACGCCAGCGGCGTCGGCTCGTCGCTCGTTCCTTCATGTCGGCGAACGGTACAACCTGACGCAACGTCAGGTGCAAGCCTGTGCCAGGAGATGACCGCCAGCGACAGGTGCGTGGAGCGCCTGTCTTCAGTCCGGGAGCGTGAGATGCGCGCCGTCGGATTCGATGCTGCACGACGTCATTCTGACGGAGACGTTTTGCTCGGCGGAGCGGCTACCGTCCGCGCTCGTCGCCCGGACGAGATACGTCCCCTCGCCATCGCCGCCTGTCCACCTCTCACAGTTTTGATCGCTCCCAAAGGACTCAGCGCACCAGGCTGGCTGCTCGGTGCCTCCCTCCGGGGTATAGGTGACGCGGGCATCCCGGACTGGATTGCCCCGCGTGTCCACCACGGTCACCATGAAGACTCCGTTGGCGGACCTGGCCGCCGCCAAGAGAGCCCCGTTGGTGGTGCTGGCCGCGCAGATCCCTGGCTCACAAGCGGGCAACAGCGGGAGGACGGCGAGCAACAGGGACGCACGAATCAGACGCATAGGACTCCTCGGGTGTGAAAGAGAAGCCCCGCTCCTTTGCATCCGATATGCCGGGCCTCTTCCTTCGAGGCCCGTGCTCCTCACGCCGGTCCAACTCTGTCGGACCCGCCTCACTCTTTCAGATTTCCGTGGCTCCTCGCGCTTAGCGCAGCCCGGCCCACGGGTGGGCATCGATATCGGAGACGGCGCCATAGCGACTGTTGCCCCAGCGCACGGGAATCTACTGGGTCGTCCGTGGCGCGGTGCGCCCGAGGATTCGCTCGGCGGTCGCCAGCAGGTGTTGGTTCAGTTCCTCGTCCGAGAGTTGGGGGAACCATGCCGCCGCATTGCGCAGCCCGCCGAGCGCGACCGCTAGGTACACCAGCTCCGCGTTGTCGGGGGCGTCACTCTCGAAGAGATGTCTGATGCGCTCGGCGAAGAGCGTCATCTTCTCGCTGATAACCGGGCTGGTCGCCGCGATCGGATCCTGCTCCAGCAGGGCCAGGAGCCCTCGGTGCTTGACCAGCAGCGACACGTAGCCCCTGAGCGCCAGGCGTCGTCGCACCGCCTTCCTGGGCTCGGCCTCCGTCTCGTCCAGGAACTGTCCTAGGTCCGTGAACGCTGGCTCCGCCACGGCCGCCAGGAGATCCTCCTTCGTGCGGAAGTGGTAGGACACTGCCGCCTTGGACAGCTCCATGGCCGTGGCAATCATCTGGATGGACGTGCCTTCGTAGCCGTGTTCCGAGAACAGTTCGAGCGCGGTGCGGATCATGCGCTCTCGCGTTCGTTCCATGGCAGGGGTCGTCATTCCTCCTCTTTACACCCCAAACCCACCCCTCCGTCCTGGATGTCCGCTCGGCTCATGACTGGACGATCGTCCAGTCATGAGCTTGACGATCGTCCAGTTCGCACGTTAGACAAACTGGACGATCGTCCAGGTTTCTGGCCGGTCGCTCTCCCGGCGGACCGGGATGGAGATCTTCATGAGTGCGACGGACCAGGACGTTGGGTTCTCTGGCAGGTTGGCCAACTTCGGGGCCGCGCGCGCCCGGCATGGTGAGAGGGCGGGCTTCATGGCACGCATGCTCGCCGTGGGCGATCCGCTCGCGGATGCGGTGATCGCCGAGTTGGATGCGCTGGGCCAGGCCGGACGGCAGATGCTCAACGCGGGCCTCTCCGACGGGCTGGGCAGCCTGAAGGACCCTCCACCGGCGATTGCCGCGTTGCTGCGTCAGCTCGAGACCGTGCCCGAGTGGGTCGACCGCGAGGCGCTGATCCAGGGCGACGTCGTGTCCCAGTCCATTCCTCCGCTCTGGAGCGATCTCGCCTTCTCCGTCGGCTCGCTGGTGCACACCTACAGCTCGCCAGCCATCGCCCGGCTGCTGGTGCAGACCGGCCAGCTCTCCTCCATGGCGCCGAGGCGGCTGCTGGAGACCGGTATCTGGCGCATCCAGAGCATGCTTCCTGGAGGGCTGGTGCGCGGTGCTCCCGGATACGTTCAGACTGTTCAGGTTCGGTTGCTGCACGCCCGGGTTCGTGCCACTGCGCTCAAGCGCGGCTGGGAGCACGAGCGGTGGGGTGTCCCCATCAATCAGACCGACGTCGCCCGCACCTGGCTGGACTTCACCGTGGTGCCCTTCCGCGCCTTGGAGAAGGTGGGGATCGTTATCACCGAGGCGCAGCAGGAGGCTCTCTACCGGCACTGGTGGTACGTCGGCTACCTGTTGGGTCTGGACGAGGGGTTCTTTCTGCCTCTGCACAACCACGCCGAGGCCGAGGCCTTGCTGGAGTTGGTGGATTCCACCCTCACTCCGCTGGACGAGAACACGCGCTCCCTGGCCACGGCGCTGCTGGACGCCACCGCGGATGCACTCTGCGCCGTCCCGGGCTCTCCCTTCACGCAGCCCTTGGCGCGGGAGCTGCTCAACGCACTGACCCGGAGCTTCCAGGGCGACGCGGTCGCCGATGCTCTGGGTGTTTCTCCCTCGTCGGTGACGTCGTTGCTCCCGCTGTTCGCCGCGGGCAATGCCGAGACCCGTCGCTGGCAACTCCGCACTCCGGATGCCGCGGAACAGGCGCGCGCGGAGAACCTTGTTGTCTACCGCGAGCGGACGACCCTGGTTCCCGATGGCACCGAATACCAGAAGCACATTCGGGCCACGGGCTAGGGGGCTCCCTGGTGGTCAACTCCAGGCGGACATACCCTCACCCTCGCCCTCTCCCAGAGGGAGAGGGGATATCCACGGGTTTTTGTTTAAGAACTTCGTGGGACTTCATTTGCCAACCGAAGGAGGAAACAGCGCTCCCTCTGCACGGCTCGTCGGAGCTCGTCCTCGTCGGTGAATCCTAGGGATTGTGCATACACGTTGATGTCTGGAGGCACGGGACGGCCGAGCCGCTCTTGGAAGTACCATTCCCAGAGCTTCTCCTCGGAGAGCCTTGTCTCGGCGAGATCCGGCCTCTCTTGTCCGGACTCGGCGAGCGCCTGTTCCTTGTGGCGAACGCGCTCCCGGAGCGGGCCGTACTCGCCCGTGGAGCGCAGGTAGTCTGGTAGATGCCAGGCAATGTCCGGTTCGAGCAGCGCCTCGAGCCGGCGCACTTGGAGCTCCGTTTCGAAGAACGACACTTCATCCTCGACGTGCTGTTCCTCCAGCCAGCTCTCGAACTGCTCCGCTTCGAGCAAGCCTCGCTCGCGCCGGAAGGTGTCACAGACCTCGCTCAGCTCCTCTTCCCGGACGGCATGTCCCTGCCGCACGGCCTCCTCCACCGCTAACGCACGCAGCAGCGCCCCCTGCCGAGCCCGAGGGAACGTGCCGGAGATCCGCAGCTCCTCGAGGAGCGACTCTCGCAGGGGTTCTTCTCCCTGTTCCTCCGAAGGCGAGGGGAGCTGCTCGGAGCGGCGGCGCGCCTCCTCCCAGGCATCCGTCCGCGAGAGTGAATAGGTGACCTTCTTCGGACCGGGGTGGCTCGCCAGCTCCTCGCGCATGCCGCGCAGCATGATCAGCGCATCCTCGCGCTTCTGGTTGATTCTCCCCCGGGGGAGCCAGGCGCGCAGCCGCTCCAGCTCAACGGCCGGGACACCCTCGCGAGCCGCCTGAGTCAGCAGGGCAGGGTAGCAGCGCTCCGGGTAGTAGAGCCCTTTGGCAATCCGTTCCAATGTGGCCCGCGTCGGCAGGCGGATCACCCCTGACCGCGCGGCGCTCGCCAGCGTGGCTCGGATGTTGACCATCGCCTCCGAGAGCGGGCGATAGTCCTCCTCCGCCGGGGCATGCACCACCGCGACCTCGTCATCGTCCTCCAGGTCGCCGTGCAGGAACGCCTCGAAGGTGGCGCCGACTCCGCGCATGCCGAACGGGGCCAGCTCCGCCGCGCGCAGGGCGCCCATGCTGGCGCTCCCGTAGACGTGGATGCCCTCGGCCATGGCCCACAGAAGCTCCTTGTGCCACACGGCGGGCGTGCGCTCGAAGTAGCCGTCGATGAGGCCGATGGCCTCGGGGTGCTCGCATGCGGCCCGGTACACGTCTCCCTGCGCCGCAGGTGGCAGGAACACTGCGTCGAGCTCCGCCCTGGCTTCCTCCTCGGAGAGGGTCGGTCCAACGAAGACGTAGATCATCGCGAGCGCTCCTCCAGGAGCCGGCGGGCCCGGGCCCCTGGGACGTAGCCGGGCGCGTCGTGAATGGCCTCCAGGCCGGGAATGACCACTCGTGCCACCGCAATCCCAAACGCGGGTTTGGAGAGGTCCACCACCACCACTTGCTCGAGCCCCACCGCGGCCAGACGCTCCAGCTCCCAGGCCACGTCCTCGTCGAAGCTGTCTCCCTCGAAGGAGGGAATCTCGTGGAAGCGTCGCACGGGCTCGCTGGAGTGCATCAGCTTCTGGACGCGGAGCCAGAGCGTCGGGTCCTGCAGAGTCTCGTAGTAACGGGCTACGCCCAGGTCATCGCGGGAGCCGGAGATCAACGTCGCTCGGACCTGCGCTGCCTCGGTGAGGGCTCGGAGGAGCGCCACCTGGCGGGCGGGATGGCACCCCGCGCCTGTCGTGGGAAAGAGCGGGCGGAGGGGTTCCGGCGAGCGCTCGGCGCTCATGCAGAAGAAGGCCGGCAGACCGACATCCGACGTCGTCTCCCAGACGGCCACGTCCACGCCGGCGCGATCGAACTTCTCCAACACCTCGCGGCAGCCCGGGTCATCCACTGTGTCCAGGTCGAGCCGCGTCCGCTGTCGCTCCTCCGCGCTGCGCAGGTGCCAGAGGGTGGTCGCGTCGCGCTCCACCACCTCGCACAGGCCGTGGCTGATCGCCTCCAGCAGGTGGTTGCCGGAGGCCAGCCCGTTGGAGCTCATGAAGAATGAGCCGCTGCCGGAGGGAAGCGGCAGCGTGTAGTCGGTATGCACCAGCTCGTAGGGCAACCACACCGGGGTGTTGCTCCGCAGGTCGCGACCTTCAATCCACAGCAGTCGAAGGGAAGGGTGGAAGGAGCCCACCGACAGCCGGGGCAGTCGAGTGACGTCGACCAGCGGGTGGCTGAAGCGCAGCTCGTTGTGGCTGGCGAGCACGAGCGGGAGGGTGATGTGCTCGGCGTGATACGTCTCCACGGCCTCCATGAGCCCGGAGACCTTGGCCGAGGTGAGATCCAATCCCTTCCCCTGGGAGACCGCGAGGGAGCGCGAGTTGGGCCGGCAGACCGTCACCACGGGAATGCCCAGCCGGTCCAGGCCGGTGATGTTGGCGATGCGGGTGATGCCCATCACCGCCATCAGGGGACGCACCCGCCGCAGCGTCTCCTCGGGGGAGCGCAGGCGGTGCGTCCCCGCCCGGTACCGCTTGGGCGCCGCCGGGCCGGTGGCGCCGGTGTGGGTCGCCGGATCGATCATTTGTTTTTCCCGCGGCGGACGATGGACCTGGTGCCCCTGCGTGAACCCCCGGGCCCCGAGCCACGCCGGGCCTGGACCTGGACGCGGTGCTCGACGGGCTTCGCAGCGCCGGGGACGGCGAGCCTCTTCTGCCTGATGCGCTCGGCGACGTACGTGCTGCCCTTCCGAATGGAGGCCAGATTCACCAGCTGGCAGGCGCTGCCCGCCGTGGGCAGGCGGGGGATGTCCGCAACCACCGTTCCCAGCTCCACCATGAGCTGGGGCGCGCTCTTCATGTCATCCGGGAGCTTCTGCTTCTCGTAGTACTCCTTCCTCACCCAATAGAAGTTCCCGTCCTCGCCGAAGATGACCAGGTCGTCCTCTTCCACGCACAGCCCTGCCCCATTCTTGACTTCGGGTGGCGCGGACGTGGCCTGCGCCGAGTGGCCGTTCGCGAGCGTGTGCCTGGCGCGGGGATCCTTGTGCTTCTCGCTCTCTTGTCGGATGGCGGCCATGTTCAGCACGATGCAGGAGCAACCCGCGGTCATGGGCTCGCCATCCGCGCCATCCAGCTGCGCCGATTTGTAAGCGGTGACGTCCGCGACCACTGCGCCCAGTCCTACGACGAACTCCGGTGCGCTTCTGAATCTGTCCGGGAGCCGTTGCTCCGGGGTCGCGTAGTAGGCCTTGGGTACATGGTGGAACTCTCCGTCCACGCCGAAGATGACCAGATCATCTTGTTCGAGTTGCAGCACCGACACGCGTGGCTGCTCGGAGTTGTCTGGTTTTTTTCCATTGTTCATGATGTGGGTTCCTGCTGATGGGCCGCCTGTTTCAGGCCGTCATCAAGAAGGGATGGTGTTGGTAGAAGCGCGACACGTTTCGGCAGAGGTGCTGGTCCTGATTGCACATCTTGTCGATCTCGGAATACACGCGGTTGTCTGCGAGCCGCAGCATCAGCTCCCGGTGCTGCTCGAGGTCCTCGAGCTGCCAGATGTTCAGGATCCAGTCGGGATGATCCGTGAACCGGCCCGCGGCGAGCAGGGAGAAGCCCGATTGAGCGAAGGTGGGAATGATATCGCTCACGTAGTCACTGAATCGGCTCAGCCTGCTCTCCAGATCCTCCCCGTCTTCGTCCTTCAGGACGCAGATGTCGTTCAGGAGGTAGGGGGCCGTCGCCAGTCCCCGGGCAACCTCTTCCTGGCTCTTGTGCTTGAGCAGGTAGGGCATCTGCACGAGCGCCCTCACGTGAGGGATTGTTGGGCGTGCGCGATCCAGCACCTCGATCGCCGAGAGCTTCTCCGCGTCGATGATCTTCTGGAGCGCCTGGTACTGTGCGGCGTCCTCCTCCTGCATCATTCCATAGATCGTCTCATCCAGCTTCTCGGGCGGGTGGGAGTTCCAGCGCAGCCGCTTGGGATCCTCGGCGTAGTAGAGCTCGAAGACATGATCGGGGTCACCCGTCAGCGCGGAGGACTTCATCTGCCGACGTAAACCATAGGTCTCCAGCAATCGCTTTCGACCCTGGGTCGCCAGGAGATAACGCAACAAGTGGCCGTGTTTCACCTTGCCAGTGAAAAGGATATACCGGGCGTGCGAATCGAATTGGCCGTTATGATTCAGTGGCCCATGACCGTTCTGATTCATGTGCTCCTCTTGGGATTGACACAGATGACATGACGAGGACGTAGGGGTGCCCGGACGGACGCGACCCCGGCCCTGCCAACAGGGATGACTCTGGTGAGAGTCAGCGCAGCTGGGATTCACGTGACGATAGCGACTGCTCGGCCACGACGCGCGCCACGTAGTCGCGTAGTCGGCTGGGGCGTAGCGACAGGGCCTCCATCGCCGGCCTGGGATCGATCGGGGCTCCGAGCGCGACGTTGAGCATCAACGTGGCAAAGGATCGCTGGAGTGAGTCCGACGCGCCGAGGCTCTGCTCGCGGAGCTCCTGCTCGGACATGTGCTCCAGGGTCCAGGTCCGCCCGCTCGCCTGCTCGAACAGCCGGACCACGTCGAGCTGGCTGAGGGCCTCTTCACCGCCGAGCTCGAGCACCCTGTTCCAGGCCCGAGGACTCGTCAGGGCCCTCACGGAGAAGCGGGCCACGTCCTCGACGGAGATCCAGTTCAGCCTGCCGTGTCCCGTTCCAAAGATGCGGGCCCGGGCATTCCGGTAATCGAAGCCAAGGGCGGGGCTCAGCCAGACCTCGGTGAAGTAGGTGGGCTGGAGGATGGTGTAGCGGGGGAGTCCACTCCCCATCAGCGCTTCTTCAACCGCACGCTTGGCATCCTGCAAGGGAAAGCGTCCCTGGAGCGGGGCGAAGGAGATGAAGACGAAGTGCTCCACTCCGGCACGCTGGGCGGCCTTCACGAGGGCACGCTGGCCGTTCAAATCCACGGATTGAATGGAGTCCCCCTCCTGTCGCGAGAGCGTGGAGGAGGCTGTTGAGATGACGGCCCGGGCTCCCTCGCAAGCGGCCTCGAGAGAGGCGGGATCCTTGAGGTCACCCTGTCGTGGCTCCACCCCCGACCGCGCCAATCGCTCGACCGTGGCTGGCTCCGACGTTGGCCGGACCAGCGCCCTCACAGGCACGCCCGTTGCCGCCAGTTGCTCGCAGATCGCACTGCCCAGCAGCCCGGTGGCACCTACCACGGTCGTGACGTGCCTCATGATGTTCAGCCTCCGCCAAGGAAAAGTGAATCCATGGGGAGAGAGTGGGGCGGCGATAAATGTGACGAAAGATGAACCGGCGGGCTTGCCTGCCTCACAGAAATCCCTGGCTCTGCGCGGCGCTGACGGCGTGTTCCAGGTGTTCCCGCGCCTGCTCCTCCCGCCCCTGCTTCCAGGCGTCGAGTGCCGCTTCCAGCTCGGAGGTCAGGGCCTCTGGCAGTCGCTGCTGCGTAGGGTCCAGCAGTGCGTGCGCATGCTCCACTGCTTGGGCGAGCGCATGACGCTGGAGCTCCGCCGCCACGAGCACCCACAAGCCCAGCCACTGGAACGGATAGGGGTAGAGCGTTGAGAGCTTGCTCCAGCATTCCAGGGCCGTGCGAGCCTCCTGCTCGGCCTCGTTCATCCGCTGCTCTCGCCAGGACACCCAGGCGTGGTTGGCCCGGGCCGCGCCGACGTAGTCGCGCATCTGCGTGACGAGCGCCACCTCCAGGCTCTGCTCGCAGTACTCGCGCACGCGGTTGACGTCACCTCGCTTGCGGTAGACCAGGGTCAGGTAGGTGAGGAGGCGTGACTTCTGCGTCAGGTCGCCTGTCTGCTCCACCAGCTCCAGTCCGGCGAGGCTCTGGCGCTCGGCCTCATCGAGGTCTCCATAGAACAGCAAGGCGAAGGCGTTGCTGAAGCGGGTCGCCACGCGCGTGCCCGGGTCTCCCGAGGCATCGGCGGCCTCCACGGCGAGGCGTCCGTACTCCAAGGTCTCCGCCTGGACCACGTAGCGCTCCTGGCGGAAGGCGGTGTTGAGCACCATCACGAAGAAGTTGGCGCGCTGCAGCGGGGTCAGCTGCGTCTCCGCGACGGCACGCAGCTTCCTCACCAGTGCGTTCATCTCCTCTCGCCGATTCATCCAGTAGTACGTCCAGTGGCGATCCACCTGGATCTGCACCCATTCCTTCCACCAGTCGGCGACACCCGGGTCTCGCTCGCCGGCTTGTTCGGGCGCGGGCCCCAGGGCGGCCTCGGCCTCGTCATAGGCGCGCAGCGCGTCTTCGTGCTGGTGGAGTGTCTCCCACGTCTTGCCCACCTTGCGGTGGATGCAGGCGCGATGGAGTCGCTCGTCGGGGGAGAGCCGGGACAGGGCGTCGCCGAAGGCTGCTCGGGCCTCCTCCTGCCGTCCTGAGAGCGCCAGCACGTCTCCCAGGCGCTCGTGGACGCGGAGCAGGATCGGACGCCAGTGCTCCGGCTCGTGGTGCTCCTGTTGGAAGTACGCGTGGGCCTCGGTGAGCGCCGCCCGGTAGAAGAGGATGGCCTCGCCGTTGGCATGGGCCGCACTCGCGCGATCCCCTGCCAGTTGGAAGTAGCGGCTGGCCTGATCGTGGACATCGGCCTTTGCCCAGTGATTGGCCAGGCTCGGGAAGTACAGGGCGAAGTCGAGCGCCTGTTGGTAGCGGTGCTCGATGGCCTCGGCAGCCCGGCGGTGGTGCTGGCGGCTGCGCTGGAGCGTGATGCTGGCGTAGGTGAACTCCCGCAGCTTGTCGTGGAGGAAGCGCAGCCTGCCGCCCGAGGCCTTCTCGAGGATCTGCCGAACCCGCAGCGTCTGTAGGGCCTCCAGGGCCTCCGTGTGCTCCAGCGGCGCCGTGTCCAGCAGGAGGTCCGCGTCGAACTCGCGCCCGAGCACGGCCGCGGTCTCTGCCATCAGCTGGGCCTTGGGATCCAGGTCGCGCAGGCGTCGGTGGATGATCTCCGCGATGGAGCCGGGCAGCGACAGCTCCTCGAGCGCTCCCCCCGTGCGCACCTGTGCGTCCAGCCGCCACTGGCCCGCGGTGTCTCGGTGGAGCAGCCCCTCGGAGATGGTGGCGCGCAGGTATTCGGCGACGAAGAACGGGTTGCCCTCGGAGCGGCGGACCAGCCTGTCGAAGTCCCGGGGGAGCACGTGCAGGGCGAGCATGCCGCGCGCCATCGACTCAATGCTGCGCTCGTCGAGCCGTCCCAGCTCGATGTGGAGGGAGCCCGGCGCGGAGACCACCTCTCTCAGCGCATCGCCCATCTCCTCCATGCGGTAGGTGCCCAGCAGCAGCACGCCCCGCTCGACCAGGTCCTCGTGCCGCAGCTGCCGCAGGAAGGCCAGGGTCATCTCGTCCGCCCACTGGAGATCGTCGATGATCAGCAGGAGGGGATCCTCCTCGGCGAAGGCGAAGAGGACATCCTGGAGGGCAGAGAAGGTGCGGGCGCGCGCCGTGTCGGCATCCGGGAGCGGGGGAGGTGGGGGCAGCTCTCGCTGGCCGGGGAGCTGGTCCAGAGAAGGCTCGTAGGCGACCAGCACCTTGCCCTTCGGCCCCAGCAATCGTGCCGTCTCCTTCTCACCTCCGTGCTGGCAGTGATCCGCCACCGCGGCCAGCAGCGAGCGGAAGGGGTGGAGGGGCGGGGCCCTCATGCCGGCATCCACCTGTGTGCCGGAGAGACCCAGTGGGATGCACTCGCACGTCACCACCGGGAGATCTCGGTGGATGGCCTCGCGGGCCACCTCCAGGGCCAGCCGTGTCTTGCCGACGCCACTGCCGCCGCCGATGAAGACTCGCCCGCCCTTGCAGAAGAGCATCTCGTCCAGGAGATCGTTCAGCTTCCGCATGGCCTCCTTCCGCCCCGTGAAGGGCGGGCGGTAGAGGTAGGGGTGGGGCTTGGGGAGGGGCTCGGGCTCGCCCGCCTCCACGCCCAGCTCCACGAGCACCCGGGCGACGTCCTCGGCATAACCGAACCGGTCCTCGGGTCTCTTCGCCAGGAGCTTGAGGATGAGCCACTCCAGCTGCTCAGGGATGGGCTCCTCGACGAGCAGGGAGGGGGGCGTGGGCTGCTCCTGAAGGTGCCGGCGGCGGACGAGCTGCGGCGAGCTTCCGAAGAAAGGGGCAAAGCCGGTCACGCACTCGTAGAGGATGCAGCCGAGTGCGTAGAGGTCCGCCCGGGCGTCGACGAGATCTCCGCGGATCTGCTCGGGCGCCATGTACATCAGCGTGCCCATACCGGCGCCGTCGACATGGAGGACCTCTCGCCCCAGGGCTCCGCCGAACTCCACCACCACACCGAAGTCGCCGAGCACCACGGTGCCGTTCTTCCGGATGAAGATGTTCCCGGGCTTGAGGTCCCGGTGGACGAGACCGCAGCCGTGCAAATAGGCCAGCGGCGCGCACAGCTGCAGCACCTTCTCCAGAAGAGGGCGGGCGGGCAGCTTCGGGTCCACTTTCCGAGAGTTGGTCTGGTGGTAGTACCGCTCGATGAGCTGGTTGAAGGTCCGGTTCTCCAGCAGCTCCATGGCGTACCAGGGCAGCCCGCCGGAGATTCCGTGGTCAATGATTCGGACGATGCCCGGGTGGTGGATGCGGCTGAGCGACTGGACCTCCCGCCGGATGCAGGCCAGCGTGGAGGAGCGGGTGACACGCACCGTCTTGAGCGCCACTCGCTCGCCCGTCTCCCGGTGGACGCCCAGGTAGACGATCCCCATGCCACCACTGCCGAGAACCCCTTGGAGCAGATAGGGGCCCATCTCCTGGAGCACAGGCGTGTCCTGCTCCACTCGAGAGACCTCCACCCGGCTCACGGCTCCCCCTGTTCCCAGGTTCTTCGTGCCTATATGGGTAGGGAGGGCGTGGCGGCGCTGACAAGAAGGCCCGACGGAGGGCACGAGCCCTCGTCGTGTCCCTCCTGCCTCCGGCGCTCAACCGCGGTCGCGCCGGACCTGCACCTTCTTGCCGCGCAGGGTGGCCTGGCGCAGCGCGGAGATGATCTGCTCGGCGAGGGGCTCAGGCACCTCGACGAGGGAGTAGTTGTCGCCGATTTCGATGGCGCCGATTCGCCGACCCTCTACGCCCGCCTCGCCGGCGATGGCACCCACCAGGTCCGCAGGCCGTACGCCCGCGTGCCGGCCCACGCCGATGAAGAGGCGCGCCATGTCGAAGTCCTGCGGCGGACCCGAGCGACGCTTCGTGCCCGGCGGACCGCCCGGCCGCTCTCGGGGGCCGGCGCGCTCCGCCATCCGGGCGTTCTTGCCCGGACGGGGGGGCTTCTGCGTGGGCGGGGGCAACGTGGGGATGTCCTCCTCCTCCTCCTCTTGGCCCTCCACCTGGGCGTCGTGGAGCAGCTTCACCGCGGCGGTGGCCACATCCACCAGGTCGAACTCCGAGGCGAGGCTCTCCACCACGGAGCGGTAGGAGTCGAGCTCTCCGGCCACCAGGGCCTCGCGCAGGGAGGCACGCACGAGCTCCAGCCGGCGGGCACGCAGGTCCGCCACGGTGGGCACGGTGGCCACTTCGATTCGTTGGCCCGTGAGCTTCTCGATGTTGCGCAGCAGCCGGTGCTCGCGCGGCTCGGCGAGGGTGATGGCCACGCCCTCGCGCCCAGCGCGGCCCGTGCGGCCAATGCGGTGGACGTACGCCTCGGGGGCGTTGGGCACGTCGTAGTTGACGACGTGGGAGAGCTTCTCGATGTCCAGTCCGCGAGCGGCCACGTCGGTGGCGACCAGCAGATCCACGGCGTGGGTCTTGAACTGCTTGAGGACGCGGTCGCGCTGGGCCTGGTCCATGCCGCCGTGGAGGGCCTGGGCGCGCCAGCCTCGGCCGTTGAGCGACACGGTGAGCTCATCCACCTCCGTGCGGGTGCGGCAGAAGACGATGGCGGCGGTGGGGGCCTCCACGTCCAGCACGCGTCCGAGCGTGGCGGCCTTGAAGGCGCCCGGGACGATGTAGGCCGTCTGACGCACGCGAGGGCCGGTGCCGGGCGCTACCTTCTCCTTGGCGATGCGCACGTGCACGGGCTGGTGCAGGTGACGCTCGGCGATGGAGGCGATGCGGGGGGGCAGGGTGGCGGAGAAGAGGGCCGTCTGGTGCTTCTCCGGGGTGGCCTCGAGGATGGCCTCCAGGTCCTCGGCGAAGCCCATGTCCAGCATCTCGTCGGCCTCGTCGAGCACGACGGTCTGGACGGAGTCGAGCAGGAGGGACTGGCGGTTGAGGTGATCGAGCGCGCGGCCCGGGGTGGCGACGACGACGTCCACGCCGCGCTTGAGGACGCGCAGCTGCTGCCCGATGGGCTGGCCACCGTAGAGCGGCAGCACGGTAATGCCGAGCTTCTGGCCGTAGCGGTGGATGGCCTCGGCCACCTGCATGGCGAGCTCGCGTGTGGGGACGAGCACAAGCGCGGAGGTGGAGAACGGCGCGCGTTTGGCCTCGGGGGTGAGCCGCTGGAGGAGGGGAAGCGAGAAGGCGGCGGTCTTACCGGTGCCAGTGGCGGCGATGCCGAGCAGATCCTTGCCCGCGAGTAGCGGGGGGAGGGCAGCCCGTTGGATGGGGGTGGGCTCCTCGTAGCCGAGTGCGCTGAGCGCCTCGATAAGGGCGGGCCCGAGGCCCAGTTGTTCAAAAGTAGGGATGGTGTCTGTAGCGGTGCTCACGTTGGGCGGCTTGTATCACAATGCCTACGCCGCCGAGGCGGCTGCCGACGCCTCCGTCAGAGTGAGGACGAAGCGAGCGCCGCCCTCGGGCCGGTTCTCCGCCGTGAGAGTCCCCCCCGTCCGGGAGACGTACTCGAGGCACAGCGGCAGCCCCAGGCCGGTGCCCTTTCCCGGGGGCTTGGTGGTGAAGAAGGGCTCGAAGATCCGCGGTAACACCTCTGGGGGAATGCCCGAGCCGTTGTCCGCCACCTCCAACCGGACGCCCTCCTTTGTCCGCCGGGCCCGCAGCGTGATGCGTGCCCGTCGCGCGGGCACTGCGCTCTCCACCGCATCTGCCGCGTTCAGCAGCAGGTTCAGCAGCACCTGCACCAGACGTCGCTGTCCCAGCCGCACCGGCGGTAGACCCGAGGGGATGTCCAGCTCCACGTCGCCCAGGCCGCGCAAGCGGACCGAGGCCAGCCGCCTGGCTTCTTCCATCGCCTCCCCCGGGTCGCCCCGGTCCTCGTTTCCGTCCCCCTCTCGCGAGAAGCGCCGCAGGTCCGTGACGATCTGTTGGATGCGCAGCACCCCCTGCCGCGTCTCGTCCAGCAGCTCGCGCAGCTCGGACGGGTCCGGAGGCTTGTCCCCGCCCAGCAGCTCCTGCTCGAGGTAGTGCAGGTTGGACTTCACGAAGGCCAGCGGGTTGTTCACCTCGTGGGCCACTCCGCTGGCGAGCTGCCCCACCAGCACCAGCCGCTCCACCTCCGCGCGCTCGCGCTCGGCGCGCCGCCGCAGCCGCTCGCTCTCGGCCAGCCGCTCCAAGGCACGCAGCCGCTCCTCCTGGGCCACCTTCTCCGCCTCGCGCAGCCGCCGGTAGGTCGTCCCTCCGTACAGGCCGATGCTGCCGATCAGGCCAAAGGTGAGCACCTGCGGAAGGAAGGTGTTCGTAGGTATTCCGGCCAGGGTATTCAACAGCACCACTGCGCCCAACATCATCCCGACGGACACCAGCGTTGGCAGCCGGGAGTCCGGGGTGAACATGGACAGCAGGAGGGGCGCGGCGACGAGCGTCACGAAGTAGGGGCTCGCCGGTCCGCCGGTGTAGTGGACAATGGCCGTCACCGCGGTGATGCACACCAGAGCGGACCCGGTCCCCGAGGCCCAGGGGGGCAGCAGTCCCGCGCCCACGCCCAGTCCGAGCAGGACGAAGCTCACGCTCCAGGCGAGCTGCACCACCACCAGCCTGGGGTCATGAGTGGGGGAGAGCAGACGGTGGAGCAGGAGGCTCGTCGCCATCATCCCCGCGGAGACGAGGAAGGCCCTCCTTTTCACCCGGAGTTGGGCCTGGAGCGCGGCGCGATCTGCGTTCATCACGGTGAACGCTGCCACGGGGGGCAGGGTGGCACGGTGTCACCCCGTGGACCCACCACGAAGGGGCATCCAGTTTATGACATATGCCCCCAGCAGCGCCCGCTTGCGTTCCTCGCACCGGCCCAGTAATCGCGGGGCATGGTTCCTCTCATCCTGCTCGGGTGTGGTTACACGTTGACGCGGCTGGCGCGCGAGGAAGCCCGCAAG
Organism: Archangium minus; assembly: GCF_044360475.1. Lineage (NCBI taxonomy): Bacteria > Pseudomonadati > Myxococcota > Myxococcia > Myxococcales > Archangiaceae > Archangium > Archangium minus. The sequence goes on along the minus strand of NZ_CP043494.1, from coordinate 7,913,465 downwards.
GGGCGCCGGGTGCTCGCGGTGACCCGTGACGAGCAGCGTCGCGAAGAGCTGTCCCGCGAGGGCGTCCAGCTGCTCTCGCTGGAGGAGGCCGTGGCGTCCTCGAAGGAGGCGCATGTGGTGATCTCCATTCCGCCGGACGCGGGGCTCGACGCCTCCCTGGCCGAGTCGCTGGAGCGCACGGGTCCCTCCTGCCTCGTCTATCTCTCTTCCACGGGCGTCTACGGGGGTGCGCGGGGACACGTGGACGAGGACACGCCCGTGGATCCCACCTCCGCGAATGGTCGGGGCCGCATCGAGGCGGAGGCGCGGTATCGGCGGCTCGGTGGTATCGCCCTGCGCATCGCGGGCATCTACGGTCCTGGCCGGGGTCTGCACGAGCGCCTCCGGGCTGGCACGCTCCGCATCCCCGAGAGCGGAGGCGGACGCATCTCCCGGGTGCATGTGGACGACCTGGTGCAGGCCATCCAGGTGGTGCTGGAGAAGGGGGAGCTGGGGGGCTGGTACTGCGTGGCGGATGACCGGCCGGCGACCCAGGCGGAGACCTCTGCCTGGCTGTGTGCGCGAATGGGGCTGCCGCCTCCGCCCGCCGTTCCCCTGGCTTCCCTCCACGAGTCCCTTCGGGGTGATCGGGCCGTCTCCAATGCCCGGCTGAAGGCGCTGGGGTGGAGGCCTCGCTACCCGGATTTTGTCGCGGGTTTTTCGGCCCTTTTGGACGCTGGGACCTGAGCTTTTCCAGTGCTTCCGCGCTGGCCGATGGACGCGATTCCAGCTACTTACGGCCCCTCACCTTCCAGTTGCACGAAAAGACGGGACGCGAGGTAACAGGTCGTGCCCGCTCCGGTGTTCAGGTGCGCGCAAGGGACGGAGGATCCGACGTTGGCCATCGATGTGGAAGCCTGCTACCGCCGGTATGGACCGATGGTGCTCCGGCGTTGCCGCTTCCTCCTCCGTGACGAGGAGCGGGCGGTGGACGCCATGCACGACGTGTTCGTGCAGCTCATCGATCACCAGGAGGTGCTGACGCAGACGGCCCCTTCAAGCCTGTTGCACCGCATGGCGACGAATGTGTGCCTCAACCGGATGCGCTCGGAGCGCCGGCGCCCGGCGGACGCGGATGAGGAGCTGCTGGTGCGCATCGCCTCGCTGGACGACATGGAGGCGCGCACGGGGGCAGCGGCGGTGTTGGATCGACTCTTCGGACGGGAGCAGGTGTCTACGCGCACCATCGCCGTGCTGCACCTGGTGGATGGGATGACGTACGAGGAGGTGGCGAAGGAAGTGGGCCTCTCCGTCTCTGGCGTCCGCAAGCGCCTGCGCACCCTGCGCGCTCACCTGCAGGAACTGGAGGCCGCCTGACATGTCCCAACGCACGCCCGATTGGCTGTTGGAGCGCATCGCCCTGGGAGAGCTGCCCCCCGAGGAGCTGGCCGCCGCCCGCGCGCGGCTGGCCGCGGAGCCTGGAGGTCTCGAGCGGCTCGCCCAGCTGGAGTCCGATGATGGCGCCACGCTCCAGAAGCTCCCCCCGTCCCAGGTTGTCGCCGAGGTCGCGCGCCGTCGCCGGGTGGTGGAGGCCTCCCGCTCGATGCCGGCCGCCTCTCCGTCCCGCCGCTGGCTGCCGGCCGTCGCGCTGGGCGCGCCCCTGGCCCTGGGGCTCGCGCTGATGATGGTCTTCTCGCGTGACGAGCTGCCCGAGGAGGCCCGGCCCCAGCAGGTGGCGCTGCTGGAGACCACGCGCACCAAGGGGTTGGAGCCGAAGCTGCTCATCCACCGCCAGACGCAAGGTGTGCCCGAGCTGCTGGTGGACCCGGCTCGGGCGCGGCAGGGGGACGTGCTGCAGCTCAGCTACGTGGCGGCGGGCCAGCGCTACGGCGCGGTGCTGTCCGTGGATGGACGGGGCTCCGTCACGCTCCACTTCCCGGAGTCGCTCACGGGCTCGCTCGAGTTGAAGGGCGGCACGGTGGCGCTGCCGAGCGCCTACGAGCTCGATGATGCCCCTGCCTTCGAGCGCTTCTTCTTCGTCACCAGTGACGCGCCCTTTGACGTGAACGCGCTGATGGAGTCGGCGCGCCAGCTGGCCCATGACCCGAGCCGCGCTCGCCGCGAGCCGCTGCCCTTGCCGGAGTCGCTGTCACAGACCTCCCTCTCCTTGGAGAAGGTGCCTTGACGCGGAGCGCCGTTCCTCGGCGCGGTGTTGCAGAAGATTCACTTTTTGTCCGGAGAAGCCGGAATCCGGGTAGAGGTGTAGCCCGGGCTACAGCACCTCCAGGTTTAGGATTCCCGAAGAGTCTCCTGTCCTGTCACGCTCTCGTGTCCGACCGCTGTTTGTGAGCCGGTCGCACGACGAGGCCGGCCTGCGTGCCGGCGACAAGGGGCCCTATGTCCACTCTGCTCGCGGCATTCAATGAGGGTGTCAGCCTCTCGATGTCTGGCCATCACCAGGCCGCCATCCAGGTGTTCGATCGCGTTTTGGCTCAGGATCCGAGCCATGTGTTGGCGCTGAGCGCCAAGGGATCCTCGCTCTCCAGTCTGGGACGTCCGCGCGAGGCGCTGAAGTGCTTCGAGCGTGCGATTGATCTGGATCCGGAGACGGCCGAGCACTATCGCAACGCGGCGCTCTGCCAGCTCGAGCTAGACGAGCCAGAGGCTGCGAGGACGCTGCTAGACGAGGCGCAGAAGCTCAACCCCGAGAAGGCCTGGCTCGAGGCGACGGCGGTGGAGATCTCCAACCTCGGCGAGGCGCTCCTGACGGAGTCGGGCAAGCACCGGACCCGGGGCATCGGGCTGACGGGGAAGGCGCGCTACCGTCACGCGCTCCACGTGTTGCAGATGGCACTGGAGCTGCACCCGGGGCTCACGGAAGCGGCCCGGGCCCTGGCGGATGTCTGGGCGCACCTCGGGGACACCGAGAAGCGCGATCAGTACACCCAGCTCGCGGGCCGGCTGATGCGCGCCACCGCGGTCTGAGTCAGAGGGCCCGCCACATGAGGTAGTGCGGGCCAATGCCGGGGAGCTCGAACTCCCCCCCTTCCACGGCGAAGCCCAGCTTGCGGTAGAAGCCCGAGGCCGTCGTGCGCGCGTTGCACCACAGCCGGGTGCCTCCCTGGCGCTTCGCATGATCGATGCAGGCCTGGAGCAGGGCGGCGCCATAGCCCTTGCCCTGATCCGCGGCGAGCACCGCCATTCCCCGCAGGCGCCACTCGGTGGTCGACTTCGAGCCCGGCTGGGACTCGCGGTAGAGCGAGGCCACTCCGTGCTGCTGGCCCTCCACGTACAGCGCCAGGTGCAGGGTGTCGGGGGCCTCGTCTCCCGGGTAGACCAGCTCCTCGGGGCGCTGGTGCGGGCGGAGCACGACGTGGCGGAGGTAGCGCGTCTCTGCGGCGGGAACCTGGCGAAGCTCGTACGGGGGCATGGGGCTGGGGATTCTCCGGGCGGGGCTGGAAAATAGGGGAAAAATCGGCGGTATGCCTCCGATGGGGCTCGTGCGTCCTCCTGTGTGGAAACCGGGCAACGAGGTTCAACCTTGAAGGGCACCGCCGTCATCAACGAGCCGCCAATGGAGGAGAGGGCCACCCCCCTCGACTTCGACGCGCTCGTGGAGGGCGAGCAGGCAGCCCTCCTGCGGTTGGCGCGGCGGCTGGTGTGGGATGGGGAGGAGGCGAGGGACCTCGTGCAGTCCGCCCTGGCCGATGCCTACGAGAAGCGCCACACCCTGAGGGACTCCAAGGCCGGCCCTGCCTGGTTGCGGCGCATCCTCGTCTCGCGCGCCATGGGCCACCTGCGTCGGCGCCGGGTGTGGAATGTCCTGCGCGAGGTGCTGGAGCTCGGTCCGGCTCCGCAGCCCTCTCCCGAGGAGCACTTCGCGGGTGCCGAGCGCTGGCGCGCCTTCGGCCGGGCGTTGCGGACGCTCCCGGCCCAGCAGGCCACGGCCTTCTCCCTCCGGTATCTGGAGGGGCTCGATCTCGATGCCATCGCCGATGCCATGAACATTGGACGCGGCACCGTCCGCATCCACCTCTACCGGGCGCTCCAGAAGCTCAAGGCCGCGGACGCGCTCCAAGGAGACACCCCATGAGCTGCCAGGACATCGCCGCGGCCCTCGTGGACGAGCGGCTGCCCCGGCCTCCGGACTTCCAAGCCCACTTGGAGCGGTGCGCTGCATGCCGCTCGCTCGCCCGCCTTCACACCTCCGCCAGCGCGCTTCAGTTGCCGGAGCCGCCCGCTCCAGCCGCCCTCGCGCGCGAGGCCATTCTGGGCGAGGTGCGCCGTCGCCAGCACCGCCGCCGGAGGGTGGCCACCGTCACGGCCACCGCCGCCGTGGTCACCTTGTTCCTGCTCGTCTCGCCCCACGAGGATGCGCCGGTGCCTGTCGAGGATGCGCCGGTGGTGGTGGGAGGGCCCGTCGAGGGCACCCTGCGGGTCGAGCAGCCCGAGCGGACGGCACCGGCAGGGCAGGGGGACGAGGTGGTCTCCATCGGGGAGCTGTTCGGCGAGGTGTACGGCTACACGCGCACCCTCCCGGGCGTCCAGGACGAGATGTACCGACCTTTTGGGGCGCTCGCCGTCTGGGTGCGCCTGCCAGACGACTTTCGAAGTGAGTGAGCTGTGAATCAAAGGAGCAGAACCATGATGAAGAAGCTGCTGTGTGCCCTCGTGGTCCTCACCGCTGTGCCGGCGCTCGCGCAAGACAAGGTGGAAGACGTGCGCTTCAACGCGCAGCCGACGATGCTGCCCATGCCGCCGATGCCTCCGCATCCGCCTGAGCCTCCGATGGCACCGCCGTCCTATGGAATTCCGCCGCAGGTGGCGGCGAAGATCGGCCTGCCGCAGAGCCTCTTGCAGAAGGTGCAGGATCTGACCTTCGAGGCCAATGACGCGCTGATCGGCCTGGAGGCGGAGCTCAAGCGCACCCAGCTCGCGCTGGAGAAGGAGCTCCGCCAGCCGAGCCCGAACGAGGCCACCGTGAAGGACCTGGTGGAGAAGGCGGGCCGAGCGGAGACGGCGGTGCGCCAGAACCGGGTGGGCTTGATGGTGGCCATCAAGAAGGCGCTGGGCCCTGACTACTGGCAGAAGCTGGAGGCGGAGATGGGCCCCATGACTCCGGGCCCGTCGATGCGCCACATCCGCATCGAGCGGCGCATCGCGACCCCCAAGACGCCTGCTGTCCCAGCCCCGGAGCGAGAGGACGGCAAGCGGTAGCGCCTCCTCCCCGGTATCACCGAGCCCACACTTTCGAGCCGCCGCCCCTTCCCATCCCCCTGGCCGAGGCGCCATGGTCATGGGTATGGATGCAGACAAGAAGCACCAGCTGGAGGCGGATGCAGCTCAGCTCCAGCGTCTGGGATATGCGCAGCAGCTGCTGCGCGACATGGGCGGCTTCTCCAACTTCGCCGTCTCCTTCTCCATCATCTCCATCCTCACCGGAGCGGTGACGCTCTATGGCCATGGCCTGCGCTTCGGCGGGCCGTTCGTCATGGGAGTGGGCTGGCCGTTGGTGGCGGTGATGACGCTGACGGTGGCGGCGAGCCTCGCGCAGCTCGCCTCCTCGTACCCCACGGCGGGTGCGCTCTACCACTGGGCCGCCATGCTGGGGGGCGTGCGGGTGGGCTTCTTTACGGCGTGGCTCAACACCATTGGCCAGTTCGCCATCACCGCGGGCATCGACTATGGCCTCGCGGAGTTCTTGGCGGACATGTTTGGGTGGCCGCGAGAGCGGGGCTATGTGCTGCCGCTCTATGCGGTCATCCTGCTGTCGCACGCGGTGCTCAACCACGTGGGCGTGCGCGCGGTGGCGCTGCTCAACAACGTTTCGGCCTGGTACCACGTGGCGGGTGTGGCGGTGGTGATTGGCGCGCTGATGGCCTTTGCGCCCAAGCAGGACTTCTCCTTCCTGCTCACGCGCTTCACCTCCGAGAGCAACGTCTACGCCTACGGCTTCCTCATCGGCCTGTTGCAGGCGCAGTGGACGTTCACGGGTTATGACGCCAGCGCTCACGTCTCCGAGGAGACGGTGGATCCAACGCGCAACGCGCCCTGGGGCATCTTCCTGTCCGTGGCGGTGAGCGCCGTGGTGGGGTATGTGCTGCTGATGGGGGTGACGCTGGCGATTCGAGACCTGCCGGCCGCGGCCGCCGCGCCCAACCCCTTCCTGTACGTGCTGAGCGAGTCGCTCGGGCCCGCGCTCGGCGGGGCGCTGGTGTGGATCGCCATCGGGGCCATGTGGTTCTGCGGGCTGTCCTCGGTGACGTCCAACTCGCGCATGCTCTTCGCGTTCGCACGAGATGGGGGGTTGCCGGCCTCGCCGCTGCTCGCGCGCGTGTCACCGCGCTTCCGCAGCCCACATGTGGCCATCTGGGTGTCCGTGGCGGCGGCCTTCGTGGTGGCCATCTGGAGCGGGGCCTACGCGGCCATGGTGGCGCTCAGCACGCTGGCGCTCTATGCCTCGTACGCTCTGCCCGTGCTGGTGGGCCTGATCGCGCGGCGCAATGGGACGTGGACGCACCGAGGGCCGTGGGACCTGGGACGCTTCTCCACGCCGGTGAACGTGGTGGCGCTCTGCTGGTGCGCGGTGGTGATGGTGCTCTTCATCCTGCCGCCCAACGAGCTGGCCGGGTACACGTTCGCCGGGGCCCTGGCCCTGCTGACTGTCTACTGGGTGGCATTCCAGCGTCACACCTTCGTGGGGCCGAAGCTGGCGCGGGTCGCTCCGGCGCCGCTTCAGGCCACTTCGGGGAAGTGAGTTGGGAGGCGATCTGTTAGGAACAGGGCTCGGCCCTTCTTCTTCCCGACGGGAGCAGCACCTATGAGCAAGCGGCAGCAGTCCGAGTCCTCCGAGCTGGTCAACGCCGCGATGGCGATCGAAGAGGAGCTGCGCAAGTTCGAGACCCTCGCGGAAGAGGTCCGCACGGGCGAGCTGCGGTCGCAGAAGCACCTGGAGCGGATGGGCAAGCTGCTCAACCAGGTGGCGGACTGCGACGAGCGGATGGTGGCGAACATGCGCTCGCTGCTCTCGGTGCTCAACGGCTGGAGGGATCGGCAGCAAGAGCTGGCGGCCGAGGTGAACAACCGTGCGCTGGAGCTGCAGGAGCGCACGAAGGTGTACCAGTCGTTGATGGAGCGCTTCGCGGCGTTGGGGCAGGAGGCGGGTTCGCTCAGCTCGCACATGCAGGAGCTGGCCAGCCGGACGCAGAAGGGCGAGCCGGTGAAGGCCGAGGACATCATCTCCTCGCTGCAGATGGTGAACGAGCGGATGTCGAAGGTGGCGGAGAGCGCCGGCTCCCTGGCGAGCGACGCGGAGGCGCAGGACTTCGTCGATGTGGCGCGTGATGCCGAGTCGCTGCGGCAGCAGCTGTTGTCGGCGCGCAACCGGGCGAACCTGCTGCAGCAGAAGTTGCACCCGGCCAGCGCCTGAGCTGCCGCGCTCTGCTCACTTCGCCCGGGGCAGCTTCGTCCCGCTCATGGCGAGGATGTGCTTGAAGTGCTCGGCGGTGGCAGGGGCCACGCTCAGCCGGCTCCGGGTGATGAGCGGGAAGTCCTTCAGCTCGCGGGTGGCCTTGATGGTGGCGAGCGTCACCGGCTCCTCGAGCGCCACCACGGGCCCCACGTCCACCGAGGCCCAGTCCTCACCGGGCGCGGTGGGATCCGGCCCGGGCTCGGTGAGCACCCGGGCCACGCCCACCACGGCCTTGTCCTCGTTCGAGTGGTAGTAGAGGCACAGGTCGCCGGGCTTCATCGCCCGGATGTTGTTGCGAGCCTCGAAGCTGCGCACGCCCGTCCATTCCGTCCTGCCGTCCTTCTCCAGCTGAGCATAGGCGTAGACGGAGGGCTCGCTCTTGATCAGCCAATACTGGGGTTTCGCCATGGCGGCGCATGGTAGATACCTGGTCCATGGCCATCCAGGGTTACGACGAGCTCGACGCCACCGCCCTTGCCGGGCTGGTTCGCAAGAAGGAAGTCCATCCCACCGAGCTGGTGGAGGAGGCGATCGCGCGCATCGAGGCCATCAACCCCATGCTCAACGCGGTCGTCCACAAAATGTACGATCAGGCGCGTGAGGCCGCCGTGAGGCCGCTGCCCGAGGGGCCGTTCTCCGGCGTTCCCTTCCTGGTGAAGGACCTGGACGGCTATCTGGCGAACGAGCCCTACGCGGGCGGCTGCCGGGCGCTGGTGGGCTTTGTCCCCGATCATGACGCGGAGCTGATGAAGCGCTTCCGTCGCGCGGGCGTCATCATGCTGGGCAAGACGGCCACGCCCGAGCTGGGGATCCTCGGCATCACCGAGCCCGCGCTGCGCGGTCCCACGCGCAACCCGTGGAACCCGGACCACACGCCCGGAGGCTCCAGTGGAGGCTCGGCGGCCTGTGTGGCGGCACGGGTGGTGCCCATGGCCCACGGCGGAGACGGAGGCGGCTCCATCCGTATCCCCTCATCCGCGTGCGGCCTCTTCGGCCTCAAGCCGACCCGCGCCCGTAACCCCGTGGGCCCGGATGTGGGGGAAGGGTGGGGCGGGTTCGTCCAGCAGCACGTGCTCACCCGCAGCGTGCGCGACAGCGCCGCGATGCTCGATGCGACCCAAGGGACGGAGCCAGGTGCGCCCTACGTGGCGCCGCCTCCCGCCAGGCCCTTCCTCCAGGAGGTGGGCACCGCGCCTGGACGGCTCCGCATCGCCTTCTCCACGAGCTCGCTCCTCGGGAAGAACATGCACTCGGAGTGTGTGGCCGCCGTCCAGGACGCGGTGAAGCTCTGCCAGGAGCTGGGTCACGAGGTTGTCGAGGACGCCCCCCGGTTCGATCGCGAGGAGTTGGCGCGTGCCTACCTCGTGATCGTCGCGGCCAACGTGGCGGTGCAGGTGGAGGAGATTGGCGCGCTGAACGGCAAGACGGTGGGCCCGACCGACGTCGAGGCCTCGACCTGGGCGCTCGCGCAGATTGGCAACATCCTCACCGCGGCCGATCTACAGAAGGCGCGGAACTCCATGCACCGGGCCTCCCGAATCATGGCGGCCTTCCACGAGCGGTACGAGCTCTTCCTGGATGCGACGCTGGCCTATCCGCCGGTGCGCATCGGAGAGCTGGCGCTCAAACCTGCCGAGCTCGCGGCCCTGACCGTCTTGCGCAAGCTCCCGTTGAAGCCCGCCATCCTCAAGATGTTCGACGAGCTCGCCGGCAACAGCCTGGAGCGGACGCCCAACACCCAGCTCTTCAACCTGACGGGGCAGCCGGCCATGTCGGTGCCGCTCTACTGGAACGCCGCCGGGCTGCCCATCGGCGTGCAGTTCGCCGCTCGCTTCGGAGACGAGGCCACACTCTTTCGCCTCGCCGCGCAGCTGGAGCAGGCTCGCCCGTGGGCAGGGCGCAAGCCTCGGATCTCCGGACGGGCGCTCTAGAAATACCAAGGGCCTGCTCCCAGTAAGGGAAGCAGGCCCTGGTTCGAGCCACTATTCGAAGTGGCTCAGGTCCGCATCACAGCGGACGGACGTTCTGCGCCTGCAGACCCTTGGGGCCGCGGGCCACATCGAACTCCACGCGCTGGCCCTCGGCCAGGGTGCGGAAGCCCTCGGTCTGGATGGCGGTGTGGTGGCAGAACAGATCCTCGCCACCGCCCTCCTGCGTGATGAAACCGAAGCCCTTCGCGTCGTTGAACCACTTCACGGTACCAGTCGCCATTTACTTTTCTTCTTTCTCATCCGGCGCGGTGGAATGCGCCGAAACTCCGTCGCTCTGTGCGAGCGGAAGCCCCTATGTGGCATCTTTGGGGGAACAAAGGAAGCCCCCCCTTTTCATTTCCCGAAGCCTCATTGTCAGGTGGTTGTCACTTACACGCGCCCGATGAAGAGGGTGTGCAGGGGCCCACCCCCCTTGCCTCGCGCGGGAGTCTCCACCACCTCCGTGTTGAAACCCGCCCGCTTCAGCCGGCTGGAGAAGGCGCGATCCGGCGAGGCGGACCACACCACCACCACGCCCCGCGGCTTCAGCGCGCGCCGGATGGAGGCCAGTCCGCGCTCTCCGTAGAGCCAGCGGTTTTGCTCTTGGGTGAGGGCCTCGGGCCCGTTGTCCACGTCCAGGAGGATCGCGTCGTAGTGCCCCTCCGCCTGACGGAGGAGCTCTCCCACGTCCCGCGTCTCCACCTTCACTCGGGGATCCTCGAGGGGCTTACCCGCCAAGGGGGCCAACACGCCCTGGTTCCACGCGACGACCGCCGGGACCAGCTCCGAGACAATGACCTCGGCTTCTGGCGGCAGCCGCTCCAGCGCGGCTCGGACCGTGTAACCCAGCCCCAGTCCGCCCACGAGGACTCGTGGGCGTTTCCCGCCGAGGCCCGTACAGGCCACCTCGGCCATCTTCTCCTCGGAGCCATGCTGGCGGCTGGACATGAGCTCGCGGCCGTTCACACGGATGGCGAACTCCTCACCTCGCTGGTGCAGCACCAGCTCCCCACCGCCCGGAGCGGGCGCCCGATCAATCACCTTCCACGGCTTCATCGTCCCTGAAGCCTACTCGTTCCCGAGTAGGGTTACAGGGCGGACGCCTCGTCCATGCCCACCTCGGCCATGAGGGAGGCCAGCTCCGCCTTGAGCTTGTCCTTGGCGCGGATCTCCAGCTGACGGGCGCGCTCGCGCGAGAAGCCGAAGTGCTCGCCCAGCTCGCTGAGGGTCATCTCCGCGTCGCCCATCACCCGGTGCTCGATGATGAAGCGCTCGCGCGGATCCAGCCGCATCAGCGCCTGCTGGATGCGATCACGCGTCATCTTCGCCTGCTGCCGGTCGGCGACCTCATCCACCTGCGAGCTGGACTCCGACTCCACGAAGTCCAGGTGCGTGGCGTCGCCCTCCTCGCCCACGGGCGCGTCCAGCGACAAGTCCCGTCCGCCCATGCGCTGCTCCATCTCGCGCACCTCGGAGGCCTTCACGTTCAGCTTCCGGGCGATCTCTTCCGCGTCGACGATGGCGCCGTCGCCCGAGCCGAGCTTTTCCAGCTCGCGCCGCGTACGCGCCAGGCTGAAGAACAGCCGGCGCTGGGCCTGCGTGGTGCCCAGCTTCACCAGGCTCCAGTTCTTCAGGATGTAGTTCTGGATGTAGGCGCGGATCCACCACACCGCGTAGGAGATGAGGCGGATGCCCTTGTCCGGATCAAACTTCTGCACCGCCTTCATCAGGCCGATGTTCGCCTCCTGGATGAGGTCGGACATCTTGATGCCGTAGGAGCGGTACTCGTAGGCGACCTTCACCACGAAGCGCAGGTTGCTCGTCACCAACTTGTGACCCGCGGCCAGGTCGCCCGAGCGGAAGCGGCGAGCCAGCGCCTGCTCCTCGGGCTGCGTGAGCAGCGGGTACTGGTTGATGTCCGAGAGGTACGTGGAGAGGGTGTCGGCGGAGAAGGAAGAGGTGGCCTGCATGGGGTCGTCTCTCGGGGGTGGTTAAGAAGGTGGGGTTTGCGTTTCGACTTCGTGCCCCTTGCCAAGAGCAATACGGGTGCCAGCGGGCAAATCGGAACGTCCCTCAGTGAAAGCAGGCACTTGCAGCGCGGGCCCACCATGACTAGGCCGGTAATCGGTCGTTTTTACAGACCCGGTTTCTGGAACTTCTTACAGCCTTGGGGGTTTTTCCCGGGTTCGAGGGGATCGCTCCGTGTGTGTGGTTCCACCCACATCCGGTGCCAAACTGGGGTGGAGGTGTGCGGCAGCGGACGCGCCCTGGAACCCCGGTTGGACCAAATGTGAGATGTTGGACGAAAGAGGCGGGGGTTGGACGAGGGATCAACTGCACCCGCCACCCCTTCATGGGTATTCCGTTCTTCATCATGAACGATGGCAGCGTGGCTGGGGGGGCTGGAGGAGCGGGGTCAGAGCCTCTTCCGGGCCACACCGACCGAGAGCTCTTCCTCTCCATTGTCGAGGAGCTACCGGACGCGGTCTTCACCAAGGATCTGCAGGGGCGCTACACCTTCATCAACAGCGTTGGGGCGCGCTTCCTCGGCAGACCGGCGGAGGAGATCATCGGTCGCAAGGACAGCGAGCTGATGTCTCCGGAGGAGGCGCAGAACACGCTGGAGTTCGACCGGCAGACGCTGCTGGCCGGGCACACGCTGCACGCGGAGATCCGCGAGCAGTTGGCGGGAGTGCAGCGGGATTGGCTCTCCACGAAGGGAATCCTCCGCCGGCAGGATGGGCAGGTGGTGGGGCTGTTCGGGATCGTCCGGGATCTGTCGAACTACCGGCGAGGCGAGGCGGCTCAGCGCCAGAGCGAGGCCCTCTTCCGGGCGGCGGCCAGCAGCAGCTTCGACGCGTTCTTCATCCTCCAGCGCGAACAGGAGCAGCTGCGCCTGCTGCGCCTCAACGCCCATGCCGAGTCCCTGCTGGGCCGCGAGGCGCGCGAAGTGGAAGGGCACCTGCTCTCCGAATTTCCGCACGCGGCCTTCATCGCCCCCTTCCCCCTGTGCGAGCAGGTGTGGCGGACGGGCCGGCCCCATGACGAGGTGGTGGAGCAGGTCGTTCCCGGGCAAGGCCGCCGCTGGTTCCGCCGCCAGCTGAACGCGGTGGGCGACTGCATGGCTGTCACGGTGCGGGACATCACCGAGCAGCGCGAGAACGAGCAGCGCCTGCGGCTGAACGAGCGGATGGCGTCCATCGGGATGCTCGCCGCGGGCGTGGCGCATGAGATCAACAACCCGCTGTCCTTCGTTTCCAGCAACCTCGGCTTTATCGGCACCGAGCTGCGCCGGTTGGAGCTGCCCCAGGAGGACCTGGGCGAGCTGCTGGAGGCGCTCACCGAGGCCCGCGAGGGCACCGAGCGCATGCGGCTCATCGTCGAGAGCCTCCGGGCGCTCTCACGCGGCGACGCGGTGCTCACCCACCCATTGGATCTGCACGAGGTGCTGGAGAACTCGGTCCACCTGGCGTGGGGCCGGCTGCGCAGCCGAGGGCGGCTGGTGCGTGATTACGGGGAGCTGCCCCAGGTGCTCGGCAACTCCGTGCAGCTCGCCCAGGTCTTCACCAACCTGCTCATCAATGCGGCGCAGGCGCTGCCCAAGACCGGGGGGGAGATCCGGCTGGTGACGCGCATGCAGGGCACCACGCAGGTGGCGGTGGAGATCCAGGACAACGGGTGTGGGATTCCCGTCGAGAACCTCGAGCGCATCTTCGAGCCCTTCTTCACGACCAAGCCGGTAGGAGAGGGGACAGGGCTGGGCCTGTCCATCAGCCATGACATCATCCGCGCGCTCGGCGGCGTCATGTCCGTGGACAGCCTCGAGGGGCAGGGCAGCACCTTCCGTGTGTTCCTGCCCGTGGCAGAGGTAGCCGGGCAGCAGGAGTCGGAGGAGGAACCGGAGGCGCTCGAGGCGGAGCTCCGGCACTCCGTGGCGTAGCGCACGTCCCGAGGGAGACTTGATTCGGAACCCAGGGGTGTTTACCTGACGGCCTGGCCCGAGGCGTGAAGGCCCTCCCGTGCGTGGGATGTGCTATGCGCCCGGTCGGGCCGGACAGGAACTCCCGGCCCCCGGTTGCGTTCCGCCCGGTGAACGAAAGGCATGATGGGATGGCGTCACTCACCGAGACACTTACCAACGAGACCAAGAAGGCTGCGGTCATCGACGACTGCTGTGAGCTCATCGACGCCGAGGTCGCCGACAAGGGCGGCATCTCGGGTTTCGCCATCAAGGCGGGCTACAGCGCCGTGAAGGGCATCAAGCCCGGCTTCATCAAGCACGCCGTCGAGGATCTCCTCCCCGCGTTCGCCGCGGCGCTCGAGCCGCTCTACCAGGAGGCCAAGACGGGCGGGAAGTCGGTCTCCGCCCACATCACGTCGAACTCGGGGCGCGCCGCGGATGCCCTGCTCGCCATCACCGACGGGAAGGTTCGCAACGCGCAGAGTGGGCTCGTGAAGGGCACCTACGAGAAGCTCCGCGGCACGGCGAAGAAGAACGTCGAGGCCGCCATTCCCCGCATCGGCAAGCTCATCGAGAAGCACGCGGGCTGAGTGTCTGGCTCCCTGTAGCCTCGCGAGCAGCACCTGACGGGAGGGATTTCGTATAGGTGTTGCCCGGGGGCTACACAGCCAGCGTCACCGGATGAGAGGGATTCTTCACCGTGCCGCGGAGCCGGCTGTGGCTGGGAGTTCGAGTGGCAGGGAGAGCCGCGAGCCTCCCTCTCCTCCGAGCACCACCGTCTGCCGCGCCACCACGGGCGTTGTCTCCTCGTACCAGGGACGCGCGGTGTTCATGTGCACCGACAGCATGGGGTGGCTCGATGAGGACACCCACACCCCGAGCCGGTGCCCCTTCGCGAGCACCCAGGAGGTGGGATGGAAGTCGATCTCCACCTCGCGCTCGGTTCCTGGTGCGTAGGGCACGAGCGTCTCTGTCTCCGCGGTGGGCCAGCGCAGGGTGGCCGCGCCATCGGTCACGTGGAGTGCTCGCCCCCGAGCGTCCACGTCCACGAGCTTGGCGACGAACGCGGTGTCCTCCGCGCTCGAACGCACGCGCAGGCGCAACCTCGCCCGGCCGGCGATGCGCTCGTCACGGACGGCTTCTGCTCCCAGGAAGCGCAGCACATCCTCGCGCTTGCACGGCCACGTCTGCTTCACGGGTCCAGGCTCGACGCCATCCCCTCGCAAGAAGGCAAACGCGATTCCTCGTGCGCCGCCCTCGCTCTTCCACGGCTGGCGAGGGTCATAGCGGTAGCTCAGCTCCGCGAGCGTCGAGGCCGGCTCGGGCATCAGCGAGGAGGAGGCACAGGCCCCCGGCGCCGCGGCGGCCTGCGCCGCATTGAGGAAGAGCACCTGCTCCTGCGTTGCGGGAGGCCAGGTCGGCAGCTCGCGGAAGCCCGAGTCTCCATGCCCGGCGATATGCGCGCGACCGGTGGCATACGGCAGGGGAACGCCCTGGAGCGTGTGGCGCAGCCAGGGAATCACGGTTCCCCACTGCTCAAGGCCGTCCTTGACGCCCTCGACCTTCGCGCTTGCTCCACCTTGCGTTCCCAGGTGGTTCCACGGCCCCACCAAGATGACGCTCTGCTCGCGCGTGGCGAGCGATTCCCAGGTGCGCAGGGTAGCCGGGAGGAAGGGATCGTCGAACCCTCCGACGAGGAGCATCGGAATCCCAAGGTGCTTTGGGCTCTGGCGCAGGGCCTCGGTCTCCGGCCGCTTCCACAGCGGCCCTCCGGGCTCCAGGGACGTCAACCACTCACGGTAGAAGGGGAGGGGCTTCCCGAAGCTCGCGACATCCGCCTCGAGGTGGGGCCAGTGCGCGAGCATCTTCTTGTAGGCCGATCCCGCGCTGCGCTTCGCCTCGCGTCCCGGCATGTAGGCCGCCCACGCCGTCAGGAGCTCGTGCGGCATCAGGCCTCGCTCGGAGAGCACCTCTCTCAGGTCCGTGCCGAAGACGCTGACGACGATCGTCTTCACCTCCGCCGGGAGTTGCCCCGCCGAAGCCGCGAGCGCGGTTCCCCCGAGATACGACATGCCATAGAGCGCGACACGGCCGTCGACGAAGGGCTGCTGCACGAGCCAGCGCAGCGTGTCCTCGCCGTCGGCGAGCTCATTCATCAGGGGCCACCACTCGCCACCGCTGTCGAGCCGCCCGCGCACGTCCTGGAGGACACAGCCCATGCCATAGCGGACGAACAGGTCGCAGCTCAGCTCGAAGACGAAGCGGAGATCGTAAGGGTTGCGGATGAGCACCACCGGTGCCCGCTCTACGCCCTTGGGCAGCAGGATGCGGGTGGACAGCTCCACGCCATCCCGCATCCGCACTTGCTCGGTGCGCCAGGCTCCCGCCTGATGGGTGAAGGCCGGAAGCTCGTGCGAGGACTTCCGGTCCTCCTGGATGTAGTTGCGCACCAGCCCACAGGCGCTGAGCGTGAACCCCAGAAGGAGCAAGAGGCCCACTCGGAGCCATGAATCGATGCTTCGCATGTTACCTCTTTTAACGTCAGTCCTTCCCACCCGCCGCGATCGAGCCCTTCGGTGAGAGGACCGCCGTGGGCTCCTCGCTCCTCGCGAAGACCGGGCCACCCTCCGGCCGGGTCTCCTGCTCCGGAGTGGGCACCGCGACCGGTACCCTCTTGTGCACCATCGTCTCCTGAACCAGGCGGGCCAGTGCTTCCTGCCCGTGGGGATAGGGCGCGAAGGCTCCGGTGAGCGCACAGAGTTGCTCGCGCAGCCGCAGTCCTCGGGGCGTGCGGTCCATCACCCTCCACTGGAGCAGGCCCATGATGGCGGCGTCGAGCTCGGGGGGGATTTCTGGACGGATGGTCGAGGGCGGCAAGATGGAGGGTGGGGGGGTGCTCCGCGTCATGTCGGAGACATCTTCTCCAGAGACGACGCGCCGTCCCGTGAGCGCCTCGTGCAGCGTGAGGCCGAGCGCGAAGAGATCCGCGCGCCCGTCGAATGGTTCGCCCCGGGCTTGCTCCGGGGACAGGTACCCCAGCTTGCCGCGGACTCGGTCGACCTGGGTGAGGCGAACATGGATGGCCGCGCGGGCGACTCCGAAGTCTCCCAGCTTCACCTCCCCAATGCGCGACAGCAGGATGTTGGGCGGGTTCACGTCCCGGTGGACGAGGTTCAACGGGACGCCGTCGCTCGCCGTGCGCCGGTGGACGTAGTCGAGCGCCTGGCCCATCTCGGCCCCGATGTAGGCCACCACCTCGGGCGGCAGACGGCCGTGGAGCTTGATCAACTCGCGCAGCGAGAGCCCCTCGATGAACTCCATGGCCATGAAGTAGGTGTCCGAGAACCGGCCCACGTCGAACACCTGGACGATGTTGGAGTGGTTGAGGAGCGAGCCCAGTTCCGCCTCTCGTCGGAACAGCGTCACGAAGTCCTCGTCCTCGGCGTAGGCCGGGAGGATGCGCTTGATGGCCACCACCTTCTCGAAGCCACCCTCCGGGCTGTAGGTGGCGCGGAACACCTCCGCCATGCCTCCCACCCCCAGCTTCTCGTGGAGGAAGTACTTGCCCAGCAGGTCCTTCGCTCGGATGGCATGCAGAGCCTCCTCGGCCTTGCGCGTGAGGTGGCTGGCGATGAAGGCCGCCAGGACGCCGGTGATGAAGTAGTAGACGCCGCGCTGCACCATGAGCGTCGGCGTGAACATCAGGGTGATGGGCTCACTCATCCGGGGCAGGGCGACGAAGAAGTAGAGCAGCAGCATCTCGGCGGTCACGAGACAGCCCGCGAAGAAGGCCAGCCCGCGATTGGCGCGCAACGCCGCGAGCAGGATGAGCGTGCTCCAGAGGACGGTCGAGGGATTGGACAGCGCCTGCTCGACGTCGCCATAGAGGATGTCGAAGAGGAAGATCCACGCTCCGGCGGCGGTCTCCAGGCAGACGTTGAACCAGCAGAGGGCGGGATGGAACCAGCCCCTGTCCAGGACCCGGGAGAGCCACGCGTAGTACCCGGCATAGAGGACACACATGCCCGCCACGGAGAGGGCGCGGGGCCAGCCGAGCAGGGGCCCCAGGGCGAGCGCGGTGAGGATGAAAATGCAGCACACCCCACTGTTGAACCGGGCCACGGAGGCTTCTCGGGCGGCGGTATCCGACCGGATGTGCTCGGCGAGCAGTTGTCTGCCGAGCGGCGTGACGCGTCCTGAACCGTGGAAGAGGGGCATGTCGACCCCATTCTCTTGCAGCCTGGGAGGCAAGGCGAGTTCAACGGCACGCCAGGAGAGCAGTCTGCCTGCCCTCGTGGGGCGGACGGTGCTAGATGACCCGACAGGAGGAACTCGCAGTGGACCTGATCTCAGGAGTCTGGGAGTCGCTGAAGGCGGTGCGGGAGCGGTCGCCGCTCGTGCACAACATCACCAACTACGTCGTGATGAACAACACGGCCAACGCCCTGCTCGCCGTGGGGGCCTCGCCCGCCATGGTCCACGCTCGTGAGGAGGTGGCGGACTTCACGGCCATCTCGCAGGCGCTGGTGGTGAATATCGGCACGCTCTCGCCTGAGTGGGTGGAGGGCATGCAGCTGGCCGTCCACTCCGCGCGCCGAGCACGGGTGCCCTGGGTGCTGGATCCGGTGGGTGCCGGGGCCACGCGCTACCGCACCAGCACCGCTGCCGAGCTGGCACGCCAGGCTCCGGCAGTCATCCGCGGCAACGCCTCGGAGGTACTCGCCGTGGCAGGTGAGGCGGGCGCCACGCGCGGGGTGGACAGTACCCAGTCGTCCGAGGCCTCGCTTGAGGCAGCACGGCGACTGGCCTCCAACTTGGGCACCGTGGTGGCTGTCACGGGCAAGACGGACTACGTCACCGACGGCTCGCGCGTGGTGGCGGTGGACAATGGCCACCCGCTCATGGCTCGGGTGACGGGCATGGGCTGCACGGCCTCCGCGCTGGTGGGGGCCTTCCTGGCGGTGGAGCCTGATGCGGTGCTGGCCGCCGCGCGCGCCCTCTCGGTGTTGGGGATGGCGGGGGAGCTTGCTGCCGAGCAGTCCAAGGGGCCGGGCTCGTTGCAGCTGCACCTGCTGGACGTGCTCTACACCCTGGACGAGGACACCGTGCGCGCCCGCGCTCGCGTGCGCTGAGGAGGCTTCGCCTATGTCCCGTCGCGTGCCCGACCTGTCCGTCTACCTCGTCACGGATCGCCTGCTGGCGCGCGGGCGTGAGCTGGTGGACGTGGTGCTCGCCGCGGTGCGCGGCGGGGCCACCGTGGTGCAGCTGCGCGAGAAGGACGCCTCGGCGCGCGAGACGCTGGAGCTGGGTCGGGCGCTGCTCGGACGGCTCCGGCCACTTGGGGTGCCGCTCATCGTCAATGACAGGGTGGATCTGGCAATGGCGCTGGGGGCGGACGGAGTCCACGTGGGGCAGGGCGATCTGCCCCCCGAGGTGGCCCGTCGCCTGCTGGGGCCCGACGCGCTGGTAGGGTTGTCCATCACCGGGCCGGCGGACCTGAGCACGTTGGATCCGGCGGTGGTGGACTACGCCGGCGTGGGTCCCATCTTCCCCACCGGCTCCAAGGCGGATGCCACTCCAGCGCTTGGGTTGGAGGAGCTCGCCCGTATGCGGCCCCGCTTGCCCGTCCCGGTTGTGGCCATCGGTGGCATCAACGCCGCCAACGCCGCGAGTGTCATTGCCGCGGGGGCGGACGGCGTCTCCGTGGTGTCTGCCATCTGCTCCGCGGATGACTGCGAAGTGGCCGCGAGCGTCCTCGTCCGGGCCGTCCGGCAGGGACTCGCGAGCCGAAAGTAGGGAGTCTCACCTTCATCAACTCTGGGTGACAGGAACACGTGCCGGCGGTTGCCGGGAGCGCGTTTTGAGTATTCCAGTACCAATGACATCCTCGTCAGCCACATCATCGAAAAGGTGACCGGGACGCCGCTGGCCCAGCAGTTGCGCACGCGCATCTTTGAGCCCCTGGAGCTGCGGAGCACGGGGTTGGACGGTGGCGAGCGCCGCGATTGTCTACAGCAGGGGAGATCGAAATGCGTTGGACATGGCGCGCGTACTTTTTCGGTACCGCGCCTCGCCGAACCGAGGCCCGAACGTCAGCCGTGCTCGGACCCCGTGCCGGACCTAATTAGCAGGAGAAGCTGCAGATCCTGCTGCACCTCCTGTAGTTGCTGGTACAGGCGCTCTCGCACGTGGAGTCGCCAGCACAGTCTTCGAGGCAGTAGGTGTAGCCCTCTTCGCAGGTCGAGCAGCACGGCGCTGCGGTGGTCTCCTCGGCACCCGTGGTCGCACCCAGCACGCCACCCACCGCCACCGCCATACCAAAGAGCGCGATCGTCAAAGCCTTCTTCATGGTTCCCCTCTGTTTGACAGACGAAACGGCAGGAATTGCCGTTCGTCGCAACAATGTATCATAAATGGGGAAAGCCCCAATACAGGAAATCATGTATCGAGGCCTTTCCGTGTCTTTGTAGGGATTCAGTGTTGGTGTTCGTCCCTACGGCCGCTGCGCCGGTGCTGAGCGCCCTGTTCGCAGGCGCGTGCTGGGAGCGGCGGTTGTCTCGGCGCGTACGGTGTGGTTGCGGACCCGGAACTCGTTGTCGAAGTGGCCGCTCTTGAGAGACACCTTGCCGAGGTCATCTGTGGCAGGCGCGTCGGAGCGGAAGGCGAAGCGGTCGGCGATGAGCACCTCGGTACCTCCCGGAGGCCGCACCCAGACGCTGTATGTCTTGGCGTTCAGGTCCGTGCGCATGCGCACGTGGTATGTGGCATTGGCCTGGTAGGGCACGTTCGCGAGCGCGGCGTACGCAGCACCTCGGCGCACGTCGAAGGAGCCGCTCGGGTTCATGCGGATGGCCATGGCCAGGCTGGAGTAGGCGGTGACGTTGGTTGAGGTGTCCGCGTAGCCGATGACGCCGTCGATGGGATAGCTGAGCGGCGTCACGTCGAACTCGACAATCCGCACGCCGGTGTTGCCAGTGCCCAGGCTGCGCACGCTCTCGGGGAAGCCGAGCGTCGAGAGCCACCCGTCCTGGTTCCACAGCTTGAAGCGGCTCACCGCCTCGACGAGGTAGTAGTCCCCATAGATGAGGCTCTTGTCGATGTCCTCACCCCGCGGATTGATCGCATTCCTGTAGAACGCCACGCCGTGCAGGAGGATGCCGGGGCCCGTGGTGGCCGAGCCCAGGTAGGCCGGGGATGCGAGGGTGTCGAGCGTCGCCAGGGCCGCGTTCCGGTACCGCTGGGCCACGGTCGGGTCGGTGACGTACCTGCTCAGCTCCTGGAGCGCCGAGGCGACAATGGCGGCGGCGGAGGAGTCCTTCTGCTGCTGGTCCGGAGGGGCGTTGAAGTCCCAGTTGGGAATGTAATCGGCGGGCACCCGGGCCAGGTAGTAGTCGGTGACCTTCTGCGCGGCCTGCAGCATGCCCGGATCACGCGTGTACCGGTAGGCCATGGTGAAGCCGTAGATGGCCCAGGCGTGTCCGCGAGCCCAGGTGGAGCTGTCGGAGTACCCCTGGTACGTCTTCCGGGAGAGGATGGCGCCCGAGGTGCTGTAATCCACCACGTGGAAGGTGCCGCCGTCCGCGCGGACCATGTCCGAAGCGGTCTTCCGGGCATGGCTCAGCGCCATGTCGTTCCAGGCTGCATTTCCTCCGTTCCGGGCCCCCCAGAAGAGCAGCTCCAGGTTCATCATCGTGTCCACAACCATGGGCACATGCCAGGTGCCGTCATTCCAATCGCAGCAATCGATGACGCCCACGGTGGGGTTGTAACGTCTGGCCAGCGAGGTGGCGGCCGTCAACATCACCTGTCGGTAGTAGTCATCCCCCGTCAGCCGGTACGCCTGGCCGAAGCTGGTCATGAACTTGAAGCCCAGGTCGTGGGTGATTTGACGGAGGTCGGTGTTGCTCTTCTGGATCTCCAGGTTGCGCGTCCAGGCGTCTGCTTTGGTGCGCCAATAAGGATCTCGTCCCTGCTCGTACATGAGCCAGAGCTGGCCCGGGAAGAAGCCCTGGACCCAGTCGAAGTTGGCGGTGTTGGGGACGAGCCGCCACGGGCCGTTGGTCGTGGCCTTGGGGTACTGGTTCGTCGGTATCGTGGGATCCGAGGACGTGGCCCGCAGCTTCTGCTGGGCGGTCTGTAGGACCCGATCTGCCGTTGCATTGTCGAAGGCCCAGGCTGGTGCCGCCGCGAACACGCAGAGACATCCCGCCAGAAGCCCATTGACAATCATTTTCCTGTTCATGTCCTCCTCCTGGTGGCCCACTCAGGGCTGATGGGTGGAGTGACTTTTCAGGATTTGTGATGTTTTTTTCTCGAGCCGCCTATTCGTAGAAGTCCGGCGCGAGGCGGCGTGAATGAACGTCGTCCGGATCGTGCATGAAGACGAACTCGCCGCCCGTGGCGTCGCGGATCGCCTTGAGCTTGCGAATCGACGCAATGCCTAACGCCGGGTCCGAGCACTCCCCGGGTGCTCGTTCCTGCTCAAAGTTCTCGTGCAGGTCACCCGCGTCGGCGACGAGGATCTTGGTTCCACTCGCGGGCAGCTCGACGACGACCGACTGGTGTCCCGGCATGTGGCCGAGCGTCAGGACGCCACGCAGCCCTGGCATCAACTCCCAATCGCCGTCGACGAGCCTCCACTCACGGTCCGCCAGCCGGTAGTCGTCGTCGAACACCGCCGGGTTGCCGTGAGGGCCCATGGCATAGTCGTACTCGCGACGCTGGATGTAGATGCGGGCGTTGCGAAAGTACTTGAGATGGCCCGTATGGTCGTAATGGACGTGGCTGAGGATGACGGCGGAGATGTCATCCGCCCCAACCCCCAGCCTCGCCAGTTGCGGCAGCAGCTCGTGCTCCGGCAGGACGATGGGTGGCGCCAGCCAGCCTGGACCCGAGAAGAACCGCTGGCGCAACACCGGATCCTTCAACCGTGCGGGATCGGCTCCCGTATCGAAGAGGACCCAGCCGTGCGCCGTATCCAGGAGATAGGCGCAGACCGGCTCACACAGGATGACGGTGGGATCCGCGCCGTGTACCGAAACGGATTTCGGCAGGATCTCGTAACCGCAGCGGAGGATGTAGAGCCGGCGCACATCGCTCATGGGCGAGGTCAGCGCTCCCCTGTCTTCAGGAAGACGCGCAGCGCCTCCGCCACGCTCCACGCCTGGGCGATGCACCCTCGGGGCCGGTAGGGCTCCGTGGCATCGAAGATCTCACTGATCTGCCCCAGGCCCGCGTGCTCCAGGTGATCCTCCATCCCGTTGAGCAGCGCTCGCGCCGCGCTCTTGTCTGGGTTCACCTTCAACGCCGCATCCACGTAGTGGCCGATCAGCCAACCCCACACCGTGCCCTGGTGATACGCCGCGTCGCGCGCCCGCAGATCTCCGTCGTACCTCGCCTTGTAGTCCGCGTGCCCCGGCGCCAGGCTCCTCAGGCCCACCGGTGTCAGCAATTCCTTGCGCACCTTCTCCAGCACCGGCTCCCACTTGTCCCGCCGCAGCACCGGGTTCTTCAACGAGATGGCGAACACCTGGTTCGGTCTCACCGCGGGATCGTCCTTCCCGTCCTCACCGTCCACGACGTCGAACAGGCACGCCTCCGCCGCGTTCCAGAAGCGCCGGTTGAAGCTCGCGTAGGCCTTCTCCGCCGCCGCCGCGTATGGCCTCGCGTCCTTGCCCAGCCGCTCCGACCACTCCACCATCAGCCGCAGCGCGTTGAACCACAGCGCGTTGATCTCCACCGGCTTGCCGCGCCTCGGCGTGACCACCCAGCCGTCCACCTTCGCGTCCATCCACGTGAGCTGGTAGCCCTCGTCGCCCTGGCTCAGCAGTCCATCTGCGGGATCCACCCGGATGTTGTGCCGCGTTCCCTTCTGGTGGTGGTCGATGATCTTCGCCAGCGTCGGGTAGAAGTCCCGCAGCAACTCCTCGTCCTTCGTGTGCTCGAGGTAGCGGTCCACCGCGTGGAAGAACCACATCGTCGCGTCCGCCGTGTGGTACAGGCCCTCGTTCTCGCCCTCGGGGAAGAGGTTGGGCAGCAGGCCGTCCCGCACGTGGTGATGGAAGGTGCGCAGGATGGCCGCCGCCGTGTTGTGCCGGCCCGTGCTCAGCGTCAGCCCCTCCAGGGAGATCATCGTGTCCCGGCCCCAGTCCGTGAACCAGTGGTAGCCGGCGATCACCGAGCGCGCGTCCTGACCCACCGCTCGAGCCCAGGCGTCGTCCGCGGGGCGCGTCGGGTCGATGATGAACTGGTCCGCCGCCAGCACCAGCCGTGCCGGCACGCCCGTCCGTGCCTCCTGCGGAACCCGCAGCAGCAGCCGCCGCTCGCGCTCGTACTCCAGGGCCAGCGTCTCCTGGGGCTCCCGGTCCAGCACCGCCGGATCCTCCGTGGTGACGCCCATGGCCAAGGACTCGCCCGGCTTCAGTGAGCACTCGAAGTAGCCCGGGCTCACCAGCGTCTCCACGAAGTCATAGCCGCGCGACTTCTCCACCCGGTAGAACTGCGGCGCGCTCGTCTCGCGCAACCCCACGAATGGCGCTGGGCGGGGCGAGTAGATGCGCATGTTCATGGGAGGCACGCCGTCCCCCGCCTGCATCTCCACGCGCGAGCCCCTCAGCAGCACGGTGGGCTCGAGCACCGCGTGGTGCAGCTTGTCATCGTGCATGCGCATGGCCGGGAAGGGCCGCAGCCGCAGCGTCACCTCGGGACCCGACAGGTGCTCCCACAGCACGATGAGCGTGTTTTCCCCGTGCACCAGCGCCAGCTTGCGCTGAATGCGCGCCTCGCCCACCTGGTAGACCCAGTGCGGCACCAGGCCGTCCAGGTGGAAGCCGCGCAGCAGCGTGGCGGCCTCGGACACCTGCGTCCCGTCCGCGAGCTCCTCCGCGTCCAGCCGGTACGTCCTGCCGCCCACCACGGCCAGCTCGCCCAGGCGCGCCAGCAGCACCGTGCGGCCCCGCTTCTCCAGACCGGGGATGAACATCCCGTGGTAGCGCCGCGTGTTGCACCGCGCCACCGTGCACGAGGCGTATCCGCCTCGCCCGTTGGTCACGAGCCACTCGCGGGTGACGATGTCCGAGAAGTCCGCGCCCGTGGGCCAGTCGAAGGCGAGCCGGGGCAGGGAGGGGCACTCAGTTCCAGCAGGGGTCACGTCTTCATCTCCTCGCTCGTGAGTACGAGCGACGTCTGTCCAGGTATCCGCATGCGCGTCTCTTCCGAGAAGGGCGGGGTCCCCATTCCGCCGTAGCGGACGTGCTCAGAAGCCAAGAGGAGGCTCCACTTATTTCCCGGTGGGGGAGCCAGCAGCGGCTCTGGACACGGGGCCACCTCCAGCTCCGCCCCCAGGTTGAGCAGCACCAGTCGGTCGCCCTCCTGCCCGCTTCCGAAATAGCGTAACACCAGCGCGTGCTGCGACAGCACCGCTCCCGTGAGGCGCTTCGGGTCCTGCGCCGCGAACACCGGATCCTCCCGCCGCAGCCTCAGCAGCTCCTTGTGGAGCGCCAGGGCTCCTGTGTTCCGCTCGCGCTCGCTCCAGTCCAGCTTGGACAGGCGGAAGGCCTCTTCGCCGAAGGGCACCTGGTAGCCCTCCACCTCCAGGGCATGGCGAGCGCTCGGGAATTGGGAGAGGAAGTCGTTGCGCCCCTTGCGCACCAGCTCCTGCAGCTCCGCGTTGTGATCCACGAAGTAGAGGAAGGGCGAGGAGGCGAAGAACTCCTGTCCCATGAAGAGCATGGGGGTCTGGGGCAGCAGCAGGAAGAACGTCGTCAGTGCTCGGGCTCGCGCTGGCCCCGCCTGCTGGTGCAACCGCTCGCCCTTCAGGGCGTTGGCGAGCTGATCATGGTTCTGCAGGTAGAAGACGACGTGCTTTGGATCCGTGTGCAGCAGCGGCGTGCCCCGGGGCTTCTTCTGCCACTTGTAGTACTGCCCCTGGTAGAGCGAGTTGCGCAGCACGCACGACAGCAGCTCCTGCGCGGTGCCGCAGTAGTCCATCAGGTAGGCCTCGGAGCGGCCTACCGCCGCCACCTTCGCCGAGTGGTGGAAGTCGTCCACCCAAATGGAGTCCACCCCGTACCCCTTCTCGGAGGGCGGCTTCACCAGCTTCACGTCCTGGGGCTCGTTCTCCCCGATGATGAGGACATGCCGCTTGCCCGCTGCCTCGCGCACCCGCTCGACGAGCTCTCCCACAATGTGCCGCGGCGAGGCGTCATACAGGCTCTGCGTGGCGTCCAGGCGCAGTCCGTCGAAGTGGTACTCGGCCACCCAATAGCAGGCGTTCTGGATGAAGAAGTCGCGCGAGGGGCCCGCCGCCTCCCCGTCATCGAAGTTGGTGGGGTCGCCCCACTCGTTGGGGTACTTCGGGTTGAAGTAGCCCTGGGAATACTGGGACAGGTAGTTCCCGTCCGGGCCCAGGTGGTTGTAGACGACGTCCACGATGATGCCGAGCCCCAGCCGGTGCGCCTCGTCCACCAGCTGCCGCAGCTCGTCGGGACCCCCGTAAGCCGCGTGAGGCGCGTAGAGCTGGACGCCGTCGTAGCCCCAGTTGAAGCGGCCAGGACAGGCGTGCAGCGGCATCAGCTCCAGCGTGGTGACACCCAGCTCCTTGAGCAGCGGGAGCTTCCGGGCCGCCGCCGCGTAGGTGCCCTCGGGGGTGAAGGTGCCGATGTGCAGCTCGTAGAGGACCTGGCCCTTCAATGTGACGCCTGGCCAGTTGCTGTCCTTCCAGGCATAGCGCGTGGGGTCCACCACCTGCGAGGGGCCATGGGGGCCCTCGGGTTGGAAGCGGGAGCAGGGGTCCGGGAAGGCCTCTCCACCGTCCAGACGGTATTTGTAGAGGCTGCCCACCGGGACAGCGAGGGTGCCCTCGAAGTAGCCGCGCCCGGAGGGCTCGAGCGGCAGATAGCGAAGTCCTCCCGACTCGTGGACACAGACATCCACTCGTCGGCGGCGCGGTGCCCACACACGGAAATGTGTGCGACCGTCGGCGAGCGGACGTGCACCCAGCGTCAGTTGAAAGCTTCCGGACCCCACGGTTCCTCCCTGACAGAAGCGAACGCTGTCAAGGTTGTGCAGGGTCTCGGGAGAGAGGAAGGCATGCCTTCCCGTACGCCCCTCCTTATGCAGTGAGGGCCTGCCTGCTCGGTTGGGAGGTCGTAGGGGCCATGTTTACAAGCCCTACCAGCATTCAGCTCCGGTGCCGCTCGGCCTCGCGGTAGAGCTGGGTGAGCGAGTAATCCAGCAACGCCTGCCGCGAGTGCATGGAATGGCGGGCCCTGGCGAAGGGCAACCACACGCGGTTGCCCACGAGAACCTGTGCCTCCTCGAGCTTCTGGCGCGGAATCCACCTACCGCCGAGGTTGCGCACCAGTACTTCGCCCAGGTACGCGCCAATGGCGGGCACTGCGTGCTCGTCGATGGCTTCTCGCAGGCGGCTTGTCGGGAACTCCTCGCGCCAGAAGTAGAAGTCGGCGTCCGTGAGCGACTCGGGCGTTGCCTCGAAGACGGAGGGCACCTCCGAGTGCAGCAGCGCCACGAGGTGCTCGGCGAGGGTGCGGTAATGCTCGAGAGCGCGCTCCAGGTTCTCCACGTCCGAGGGGAGGGCGGAGTCAGCAGGGCGCCACTCCTCGGGCTCGGGGGGGCTCCATGCGTTGAGCTCGGCAATCCTTTGTTGGCGCTCGTGACTGGCGGTGCGGTCCACCACACGCGAGAGGAGCGGGGCCAGGTCCGGGTGGAAGCGGGGCTCCACGGGAGCGAGCCTGGCACTGCGCTCATTCAAGGTGCGCAGCACGGTGTCGAAGTCGAGGTCCGGTCGGAGGTGAGCGTGGGCGCGGGCCTGCGCGAGCCGCGCCTCCTTGCTGGCGAAATCCGCCACGGTGGGCCACGTCACGAGGAGGACAGAGCCGTTGGGCAGTTCCTCCACCCGGTGCGCTGGCGTGGAGAGCATGCGCTCGCGGCCCACGGTCTCCACCAGCTTTGGACCAAAGACGTTGAGCCAGAACACCTCGTAGATTCTGTCGAACCCGTCTCTGGATTCCGTCTCGTCATCGCGGCCGAAGTTGGGTGAGCCCGCCAACTCCGCGTCATCACTGCTGTGGGTCTTGGCATACGTGACTGGATAGCGGGAGGCCCATGCGCGCACCATCTCCACAAACTGGCGACAGCGCTCCGCCTCCGCGAAGAAGGAGAGCGGCTTCACCTTGATGATGATGTTCAGTTCAGGTGGAAGAAGAGGTGGGAATGAAAGCGAGAGCGACATGTCCAATAGGGGCCACTTCGTTCGATAGAGCCCGAGCCCCGATGTTCTCTCGCTGCGCCGCTCCTCCAGTGCCTTCCAAAAGGACGGAGGGGAGTACTTGCGTTGCCGCTTGCCGTTGACGACATCCGGCATCCACCCGCTGGCGTACTCCTCGAGCGCCTGGAGAAAGGGCGCCAATTCTCTCTCCAGTGGCGCTTGTGGATTGAATGCACCGTTGAACGATAGCCGGAGGTAGTCCTCATTCCTCGAGCCGTAGAATTCCAGTGCCTTCATTGGAACAGCACCTCCACTCCCGGAACCTCTTTTCGCGTTTCGTTCACGGCTGACCTCAAGTCCTCTGCCTTCCCGGGCTTGAGCTCGCCCCCCTCGTAGATGAGGCGGACCCGTTGGACGGGCACCTCGCCGCCCTTGCGGAGAAGGGACTGAAGAGAATCCCGGCGGATGTCCAGCGTGCCACCGTACTTGTCCAAAGCTTCCTTCGCATCCGCAATCATCTGGGCCTTCAGTGCCTCGTACTTCAGCCCCGAGAAGTTGCGGCTCTTGAAGCTGAGCGTCTCGACGCGTGGTGGACCCCCGGCGAGCTCACCCTCCTCGATGACGAGCACATCCGCATAGCGCAGGCCGCTCTTGGGCTTCCAAACACCCACGCACCTCAGGATGCGAGGCCTGATGAAGGCTCCGAGGAAGCGGCGCTGCGCCCGAGGCAGGGTGGCGTCGGATTCCAACAACGCCACCATGTCGCGCTCGAAGGCCAGCCCCCGGGCGAACCACCCGCGCATCCGCTCGTAGCCCTCCCATTTCAGGGGGCCCTCGGTGGCTGTGCCTTTCTCCACCTCGCTGAAGCGCCTCTCGTAGTAGTCAACGTACTCGCGCCAGCGCGGGTTGCCTCGGGCCTCCGGCGTCGGGGCGTCGAGGGTGGGGCGGTGCTTCTCCAGCACGCCCCTGTCCTTCGGCAGGCGCGGACCCGTGGCCTCACGTTCCACCGCCGCCAGCTTTGCCTCCACCACCTCTCGCGAGTGGCCAACCCCTTCGTCTACCAACGAGGCGAGGGTGCCTGGGCGCTCCGCGGCACGGGCCTCCTTGAGAGAAGGGCGTGGGGCTTCATCCGCCGCGGCGATCGCTTCCCCGGCGCTTGTCCCCGCACCGCTCTTCACAGGCGGGGAGCCCGTGGCCTCGGGCCTGGCCCTGGACAGCAGCGGCCGGGCCTTGGCCACATCCCCCCGGGCCTCATACAGCGCCAGCGCGGCGTCCGCTCCTCCCACGGCGACGAAACGGCCCGCTTCTCGGCTCGCCTGGAGGTACCGCACGAGCGTGCGCAGGCCCTCCAGGCTTAGCCGCCCTTCCAACTGCCTCGCTGTCTCCTCAAGGGTTCGCAGCCGCAGCTCCAGGGCCTCGAACCCGGTGAGGAGGTGCGGCCTCGTCCCCGGTGCGCCTCTCCCCTCGGAGAGGTAGCGCAGGCCCTTGCCACCCGCGTAGATGGCCACCAGCAGCGCCGCTGGTGCCAGCTCGCGCGTGGCTTGCTCGTACTTGCCCTGCGCCAGCGACTGCGCGCCATGGCCCGTGCTGGATAGCAGGCCGTAGAAACCCAGCGGCACGCCGAAGGTGAGGTGGTCGAATCCTCCCAGGACCACGTTGCCCGCCGAGAAGTGCTGCTCCGCCCATCGCTTCTCCGCCTCGTCGAGGGCCTTCTGGTACTCCGGCGGCAGCTGGTCTCGTATGGAGAGGAAGGCGAAGCTTCTCCCTCCGTCGCTCGCCACAGAGCTGGAGAGCCCGTCCGTCAAGGCGCGACCAGCGCCTCGGCCCAGGTCTCTGATTTCAAAGTCCCGGTCCACACGGGCGGTGGGTTTCAGGCCCCTCTTCTCCAACGCCGTCTGGAAGGCGGGCAGGCGCGCGAGTGTTTCCTCCAGCCGTTTGTCCCGGGCCAACAGGAAGAGAATCTCCCTCAAGTCGTCGTCATGAGCCGAGTCGACAATGAAGACGGCGAGCACTTCGGCTCTGAGGGCGCCGTAATCCTCGAGGGCCTTCACGAGGAAGGATACGCGCCTGCTGTTGAGCAGGCGGGCGACATCCTCACGCGGTGGGCCCAGGGCACCGAGTCGCACGGCGCGCCAGTCGTCCAAGGCCTCCACCAACCGGGGCATGTCCACGCGCTCTTGCAGGGCGAGGACTTCCGCGGGCGAAGTGCATTTGAGGAAGGGGGCGAGCAGTGCCTCTCTGTCGCCAGAGGAGAAGTTGGGCCAGCCTGGGGGCACGGCCTCCCCTCCGCAGGAGGGCGGACCGCGGACTTCACGCCCCGCGCTCGCCAGGGTCGGGCCTGGCCCGCGAGCACTCCGGCGGCGGTGCAGCTGCTCCGGTTCGGAGGAGGAGCGGGCCCCCGTCTCGTGCAACGCGGACAGGGTGCGAGGGCCCTCGGGGAGGCCTCCGCCGGGTTGCGGTGGCAGTGTGACGCAACCGCTCGTCATCAGCGCGGCGCCCAGCAGCAGCGCCGCCCACGTGTACGCCCAAGCCTCAGCGCGAATTGTCTGCTCCCAGGTGTTGCCGCGCAGGCTCGTTGATGGAGCCCTCACCGGACGTGAGCTGTGGGGGCTCACGTCCAGCGAGGACTGACCGGGGTGAGGACTCAGTGAGCGGTGACCTCGAGGGTGCTCGTCGCCCGGGTGTTGTTGTCCTCGCGCAGCTCCTGCAGCCAGCTGTTCGAGTCGACGATGGCACCCAGGTGGAACACCCCGGGTTCCGGGGCCGCGTAGGGCAGGTCGGCCCAGGCGGGCACGTCCAGCGTCACGCACTGGTCGACATCCAGAGGATCCACATGGATGCCGCCCACACTCCGCTGATCGTCATGCGGGGGCTCGCCGGGGTTCATCACCGAGAGGTCGGCGTCCTGCGAGAGGAAGACCTCCAGCCACACCTGCTGCGCGGTGGGGACCGTCCCCTGGTTGCACACCGTCACCGTGGCCGTGAACGCCAGTCCGTTCGCCACGCTGGACGGGCCGCTCACCTCGCTCACCACGAGATCCGGCCGGTAACCCACGCCCACCAGGTCACCCATCCGGCTGTTGTTGTCCTCGCGCAGCTCCTGCTCCACCCACTTCGTGTCGACGGCGGCGGCCAGGTAGTACGCGCCATCACCCTGTGCCTCCTGCGGCAGCACGGCACTGGCGGGCACGCTCAGCGTCACGCACTGCGCGGGGGCCAGGGACTGCTCCAACTCCACGGAGCCGATGAACATCTGGTCCCTGGGCATGCCCGGAGACGGGTAGGGCGAGCCCGGCGAGGGCAGCTCCAGCTCGGTGTCCATGGACAGGTACAGCTCCACGTGAGGCCTGGAGTAGGAGGAGCTGCTGCTGGACTCCGTGCCCTGGTTGCACACCCTCACCGTAGCCATGAAGTTCTGTCCATGCTCGAGGCTGACGGGCCCGCTCACCTCGCTCACCACGAGGTCGGACCGGTTACCCACGCCCATCAGGCCGTTGAACCGGACGTTGTTGTCCTCGCGCAGCTCCCGCTCCACCCACTTCGTGTCGACCGCGGCGGCCAGATGGTACGCACCGTCTCCCTGTGCTCCCTGCGGCAGCCAGGCATTGGCGGACATGCTCTTCGTCACGCACGCCCCCGCGGCCAACGGCTGGTCCAACTCCACGGACGCGATGCTCACCTGGTCCGAAGAGGGCATTCCGGGGGAGGGCTGCGTCAGCTCGGTGTCCGTGGACAGGAACAGCTCCAACCAGATGGAGCCGAAGGTGCCACTGGAGGGGGCCGGGGCCGTGCCCTGGTTGCACACCTTCACCGTGGCCGTGAAGTTCTGACCGTTCGCCACGCTGGCTGGGGCATTCACCTCACTGACCACGAGGTCGGGCAGGTGGCCCACCCCCATGGGCTCGCCAATCCGGGTGTTGTTGTCCTCACGCAGCTCCTGTTCCACCCAGGTCGTGTCGACCGCGGCGGCCAGGTAGTACGCGCCCTCCTCCTGCATCCCAGACGGCAGGTCGGCCCACGCGGACACGCTCTTCGTCACGCACTGCGACGGGTAGAGGGGCTGGTCGAGCTCCACCGACCCGATGAACGCCTGATCCGAGGGCATGCCCGGAGACGGGTAGGGCGAGCCCGGAGCGGGCAGCTCCAGCGTGGTGTCCTTGGACAGGAACAGCTCCACCCGGGGTCTGGAGGAGTTGTAGCTGCTGGTGGGCTCCATGCCCTGGTTGCAGACCTTCACGGCCACCGTGAAGTTCTGACCGTACTCGACGCTGGCAGGACCGCTCACCTCGCTCACCACGAGGTCCGACCGGTGGCCCACGCCCATCAGGCCGCCCACGCGGATGTTGTTGTCCTCGCGCAGCTCCTGCTCCACCCACGTCGTGTCGACCGCGGCGGCCAGGTAGTACGCGCCATCACCCTGTGCGTCCCATGGCTGCCGGGCATGTGCGAACACCGTCTTCGTCACGCACTGCCCCGGATACAGGGACTCGTTGAGGTACTCGGACCCGATGTGCTCCTGGTCCCGGGGCATGCCCGGAGACGGGTAGGGCGAGTTCGGGGTGGGCAGCGTCAGCTCGGTGTCCATGGACAGGTACAGCTCTATCCGGGTGTTGTTGCTCGAGTAGCCGCTGATGGGAGCCGAGCCCTGGTTGCACACCTTCACCGTGGCCGTGAAGTCCGCTCCGTTCCACACGCTGGACGGGCCGCTCACCTCGCTCACCACGAGGTCGGACCGGTTGCCCACTCCCATCAAACCGCCTACGCGGACATTGTTGTCCTCGCGCAGCTCCTGCTCCACCCACGTCGTGTCGACCGCGGCGGCCAGGTAGAACGCGCCGTCACCCTGGGCATCTCGCGGAAGCACGGCATGGGCGGGCACGCTCGTTGTCACGCACTGCGACGGATTGAGGGGCTGGTCGAGGTGCACGGAGCCGATGAGCTCCTGGTCCCGGGACAGGTCCGGAGACGGGTAGGGCGAGTTCGGGAGGGGCAGCGTCAGCTCGGTGTCCATGGACAGGTACAGCTCCACCCGGGGGGGACCGAAGGAGCCGCTGGTCGGGGCCGAGCCCTGGTTGCACACCTTCACCGTGGCCGTGAACGGCTGTCCATTGCTCGCGCTGGACGGGCCGCTCACCTCGCTGATCACAAGGTCCGACCGGTGGCCCACGCCCACCTGGTGACCGATGCGGACGTTGTTGTCCTCACGCAGCTCATTCTCCACCCAGGTCGTGTCGACCGCGGCGCCCAGGTAGTACGCACCCTCCTCCTGCATTCCCGACGGCAGGTCGGCCGAGACGGATACGCTCTTCGTCACGCACTGCGATGGGTAGAGGGGCTCGTAGAGCTCCACCGAGCCGATGAGCGCCTGGTCCCGGGTCTGGTCCGGAGACGGGTACGGTGAGCCTTGGGACGGCAGCGTCAGCTCGGTGTCCTTGGACAGGTACAGCTCCACCCGAGGCCTGGAGTAGTAGCTATTGACGGCGGGGGTCGTGCCCTGGTTGCACACCTTCACCGTGGCCGTGAAGCCCTGCCCGTACTGGACGCTGGCTGGGCCGCTCACCTCGCTCACCACGAGGTCGGACCGGTGGCCCACGCCCAGCAGGTCTCCGACGTGGACGTTGTTGTCCTCGCGCAGCTCGTACTCCACCCACGTCGTGTCGACGGCGGCGACCAGGTAGTACGCGCCGTCACCTTGGGAGGCGGGCGGAGGCCAGGCATTCGCTTGGACGCTCTTCGTCACGCACTGTGACGGGAACAGGGGCTCGTAGAGCTCCAGGCTCCCGATGTAAATCTGGTCCACGGGCATGCCCGGAGACGGGTAGGGCGAGTTCGGGGCGGGCAGCGTCAGCTCGGTGTCCGTGGACAGGTACAGCTCCACCCGGGTGTTGCCCGAGTAGTAGTTGTTGTGGGTGGGGACCGTGCCCTGGTTGCACACCTTCACGCTGGCCATGAAGCTCTGCCCGGGCTCGACATTGGCCGGGCCGCTCACCTCGCTCACCACGAGGTCGGACCGGTTGCCCACGCCCATCAGGCCGCCCACGCGGACGTTGTTGTCCTCGCGCAGCTCCTGCTCCACCCACGTCGTGTCGACCGCGGCGGCCAGGTAGTACGCGCCGAGGTCCTGGGTCCCTGGCAGCGAGGAGGCGTAAGCCGTCACGTTCTTCGTCACGCACTGCGACGGGGCGAGGGGCTGGTCAAGCTCCAGAGACCCAATGGACGCCTGCTCCGAGGACGGGCCCTGAGGCGGATAGGGCGAGCCCGGCGAGGGAAGCTCCAGTGTGGTGTCGGTGGACAGGAACAGCTCCACCCGGGGCCGGGAGTAGTAGGAGTCGCTGGTGGGGGCCGTGCCCTGGTTGCAGACCTTCACGGCGGCCGAGAACTCCTGCCCAGGGCCCACGCTGGCCGGGCCGCTCACCGCGCTGACCACCAGGTCGGACCGGTTGCCCAGGCCCATCAAGCCGCCCACGCGGATGTTGTTGTCCTCACGCAGCTCCTGCTCCACCCACGTCGTGTCGACGACAGCGGCCAGGTAGTACGCGCTGTCACCCTGGGCGTCTCGCGGAAGCACCGCATGGGCGGGCACGCTCGTCGTCACGCACTGCGACGGGGACAGGGGCTCGTAGAGCTCCAGGGTGCCGATGAGCTCCTGGTCTCGGGTCAAGTCCGGAGACGGGTAGGGCGAGTTCGGGGTGGGCAGCGTCAGCTCGGTGTCCATGGACAGGTACAGCTCCACCCGGGGCCGGGAGTAGTAGGAGCCGCTGGTGGAGGCCGTGCCCTGGTTGCACACCTTCACCGTGGCCGTGAACTGCTGCCCGTACCCGACGCTCGCCGGGCCACTGACCTCGCTCACCACGAGGTCGGATCGGTTGCCCACGCCCATTACGCCGCTCACGTGGACGTTGTTGTCCTCGCGCAGCTCCTGCTCCACCCGGTTGGTATCGACGGCGGCGGCCAGGTAGTACGCGCCCTCCCCATGCTCTTCCGGCGGCAGCCAGGGCGTGGCGGGCATGCTCAGCGTCACGCACTGCGACGGGTACAGGGTGTCGTAGAGCTCCGCGTATCCGATGGACGCCTGATCCAGGGGCATGTCCTGTGACGAGGACGGTATCGAGAGCGTGGCGTCCGTGGACAGGAACAGCTCCACCTGGGGCCTGCTGTAATAAGGGTAGTACCCGTTTTGGGTGGGGGCGGTGCCCTGGTTGCACACCGTCACCGTGGCCGTGAACTGGTACCCAGGGCTCACGCTGGCCGGGCCGCTCACCTCCGTCACCACGAGGTCGGACCGGTGGCCCACGCCCATCAGGTTGCCCACGCGGATGTTGTTGTCCTCGCGCAACTCCTGCTCCACCCGGTTCGTGTCGACAGCAGCCGCCAGGTAGTACGCGCCATCGCCCTGTCCGGCTGGCGGCGGCGAGGCATAGGCAGACACGCTCTTCGTCACGCACTGTCCCGGATACAGGGGCTCATAGAGATCCACGGACCCGATGGACGTCTGCTCCAGGGGCATTTCCGAGCCGGGCGTGGACGAATCCGGTACCGAGAGGGTGGCCACCGTGGAGAGGAACAGCTCCACGCGCGTGTTGTTGTTGTAGCTGTTAGTGGGAGCCACGCCCTGGTTGCAGACCTTCACGGTGGCCGTGAACTGCTGTCCATCGCCCGCGCTGGCCGGGCCGCTTACCTCCGTCACCACGAGGTCGGACCGGTGGCCCACGCCCATCAGGTTGCCCACGCGGACGTTGTTGTCCTCACGCAGCTCCTGCTCCACCTGATAGATGTCGACGGCAGCCGCCAGATAGTACGCGCCATCGCCCTGTCCTGCCGGTGGCGGCGAGGCATAGGCGGGCACGCTCTTCGTCACACACTGCGACGGGTAGAGGGTCTGGTCGAGCTCCACGGACCCGATGGACGTCTGGTCCATGGGCATGCCTGGAGACGGGTAGGGCGAGTTCTGAGAAGGCAGCGTCAGCTCGTCATCCGTGGAGAGGAACAGCTCCACCCGAGGCCTGGAGTAGTAATAGCCGTTGCCGGTGGGGGCCGAGCCCTGGTTGCAGACCTTCACGGTGGCCGTGAACTCCTGCCCATCGCCCGCGCTGGCTGGGCCGCTCACCTCCGTCACCACGAGGTCGGCCTTGTAGCCCACGCCCATCAACCCACTCACGTGGACGTTGTTGTCCTCGCGTAGCTCCTGCTCCACCCAGGTGGTGTCGACGGCCGCCGCCAGGTAGTACGCGCCGTCCCCATGTGAGGCCGGTGGCAGCGAGGCATAGGCGGACATGCTCTTCGTCACACACTGCGACGGGGACAAGGGCTGCTCGAGCTCCACGGACCCGATGGACGTCTGGTCCCGGGGCATGTCCGGAGACGGGTAGGGCGAGTTCTGAGAGGGCAGCGTCAGCTCGGCGTCCGTGGACAGGAACAGCTCCACCCGAGGCCTGGAGTAGTAGTAGTAGCTGCCGCTGGTGGGGGCCGTACCCTGGTTGCACACCTTCACGGTGGCCGTGAAAGTCTGCCCGTTCTCGACGCTGGCCGGGTGGCTCACCTCAGTCACCACGAGATCGGACCGGTGCCCCACGCCCATCAGGCCGCCCACGTGGACGTTGTTGTCCTCGCGCAGCTCCCATTCCGTCCAGTTGGTGTCGACGGCGGCGGCCAGGTAGTACGCGCCTTCACCCTGTCCTGTCGGAGGCAGGTAGGCATGGGCGGGCACGCTCTTCGTCGTGCACTGACCCGGGTACAGTTGTTGGCTGAGCTCCACGTACCCGACAGAAACCGCGCCCACCGGCTCCGGGTAGGGCATGGACTGCTCCGGCATCGAGAGCGTGTCACTCGCGGACAGGAACAGCTCCAAGCGCGTGATGTTGTAGTAGGGACCGCCGGTGGAGGAGGCCGTGCCCTGGTTGCAGACCTTCACGGTGGCCGTGAAGTCCTGTCCATCCCTCACGCTGGCGGGACCTGTCAGCTCGGTCACCACGAGGTCGGCCCCATGGCCCACGCCCATCAGGCCTCCCACGTGGACGTTGTTGTCCTCGCGCAGCTCCTTTTGCATCGACTGGGGGTCGACGACGGCTGCCAGGTACCAGGCACCGTTGTTCCCTTGGGCCTCAGGTGGAGACCAGGCGTTGGCGGGCACGCTCTTCGTCACGCACTGCCCCGGCTCCAGGGGCTGGTAGAACTCCACGGACCCGATGGTCGTCTGATCCATGGCCATGGGCGGGTTGGGCGAGCCTGGGGAGGGCAGTGTCAGCTCGGTGTCCGTGGACAGGTACAGATCCACGCGCGTGGAGGGGTAGCCGCTGCTGGAGGAGGTCGTGCCCTGGTTGCAGACCTTCACGGTGGCCGTGAACTCCCGTCCATCCCTCACGCTGGCCGGGCCACTCACTTCGGTCACCACGAAGTCTGGCCGGTGCCCTACGCCGATCAACCCATCCAGGTGGACGTTGTTGTCCTCACGCAGTTCCTGCTCCACCTGGAGGGGGTCGACGGCGGCGAACAGATAGTACGCGCCGGGTTCCGAGGTCGGTGGCAGCGAGGCATAGGCGGGCATGTCCACCGTCACGCACTGCGCCGGCTCCAGCCGCGAGTAGATATCCACGGACCCCATCGACATCTGGTCCATGGGCATGGGCGGGTAGGGTGAGTCCATGGAGGGCAGCGTCAGCTCCGTGTCCATGGACAGGAACAGCTCCACCCTCACACTGCTGTAATACGGATAGCTGTTGCTCTGGGTGGGGGCGGTTCCCTGGTTGCACACCTTCACCCGGGTCGGGAAGCTCTGTCCGTCCCTCACGCTGGCCGGTCGCTCCACTTCGGTGACCACGAGATCGGCCCGGTAGCCCACGCCCATCAACCCACTCACGAGGATGTTGTTGTCCTCACGCAGCTCGTGCTCCGTGGCCAGCGAGTCGACGACGGCGATCAGGTAGTACGCGCCATGGCTCTGCGCTTCAGGTGGCAGCCAGGCGTTGGCGTGCACGCTCGTTGTCACGCACTGCCCCTGCTGCAACATGTCCAGCTCCGTGTACCCAATGGACACCTGGCTCGAAGACGAACCCGGAGAGGGCATTCCTGGAGCCAGCGGAGCCAGCTCGGGCCGCGTCGACAGGAACAGCTCCACACGCGGTCGGCTGTAATAGTTGCCGTTGGTGTGCTCCGTGCCCTGGTTGCACACCTTCACGTTGGCCGTGAAGTTCTGGCCATCCCACACATTCGCCGGCCCGCTCACCTCGCTCACCACGAGGTCGGATCGGTAGCCCACGCCCAGCAACCCACCGACATGGACGTTGTTGTCCTCGCGCAGCTCCTGCTCCACCCCGGCCCTGTCGACGGTGGCCACCAGGTAGTACGCCCCGTCACTCTGAGACTCGGGCGGCGGCCACGCATGGGCGGGCACGCTCTTCGTCACGCACTGGCCTTCGTACAGCACGTCCAGCTCCAGGCTTCCGAGGGGAGCCGGATCCGCCGGCAGCGCGCCCGTCGCGTCCGAGGTCAGGAACAGCTCCACCCGAGGCCTCGAGGGATAGCCTGCGGAGGGGGCGGTGCCTGCGTTGCACACCTTCACCTTGGCCGTGAAGTCCTGCCCCTGCAGCGCGCTGGCCGGGCTCTCCACCCGGGTCACCACGAGGTCGGAGCGGTTGCCCACGCCCATTCGGCTGCCCACGCGGACGTTGTTGTCCTCGCGCAGCTCCTGCTCCATCCCGTTCGTGTCAACGGCGGCCACCAGGTAGTACGCACCGTCTCCCTGGGCCTCGGGCGGTAGGTTGGCGTTGACGGGCACGCCCGTCGTCACACACTGCCCTTCGTACATCTGACCCAGCTCCAGGTACCCAATGGACACCTGATCCGTCGGAACGCTCGGGGACGGAGCGTTCGGATCCGGCAGGGTCAGCTCGGTATCCATCGACAGGAACAGCTCCACCCGCGGCGTGCCGTAGTAGGGGTAGTAGCCGCCCGTGGAGGAGGTGGTGCCCTGGTTGCACACCGTCACCGTGGCCGTGAAGGACTGCCACGACCTCACGCTGGCGGGGCCACTCACCCCGGTCACCACGAGGTCGGCCCGATCGCCCACACCTAGCAGGCCGCCCACGTGGACGTTGTTGTCCTCGCGCGCCTCCTGCTCCACGCCCAGCGTGTCGACGGCCGCCGCCAGGTAGTACGCGCCGTCACCTTGCGCGGCCGGGGGCAGCCAGGCCTGCGCGGGCATGCTCTTCGTCACGCACTGCCCCGGCTGCAGCGAATCCAGATCCCAGGCGCCGATGGACACCTGGTCCGTGGGCGGGCTCGGGGGCGGATTGTTCGGATCCGACAGCGACAACTCGGCATCCATCGAGAGGAACAGCTCGAGCCTGGGCCGGTTGAAGCTGGTGGGCTCGGTGCCCTGGTTGCACACCGTCACCGTGGTCTGGAAGCTCTGGCCGTTCCTCACGCTGGCCGGTCCACGGACCTGGGTCACCACCAGATCTGTCCCGGATTCCAGCGCCGCGGCGATGCTCTTCGAGCGCGTCGTGTCGGAGAGCGCATCCTCCCGACCGCAAGCCGCCAATGCCAGCAGTCCCGTGACGAGCAGGCGCGTGGCGCCCCTCGCCGAGTCTGGCCGTCTCATGTGTTCCCCCTGCATTTGGATGGACGTGCCGCCTCAGAGCGCGGTTGCCAGGAGCTGGCTTCGTCCGTATGCGCTCATAAGTTAGCAAAACGTTAAATACAGGAGAAGTAAAAAAGTGGAGGATTACTTGACGCGCGCGGCCACAGCCCCGTCGGGGGTGTTCTGGTGCCACACACACATGATGGGGAGGGAGCTCTCTGGCAGGTGGGAACGCAGGCCCGCGCTCATGGAGCGCTCGGGCCGGTTCGACCTTCCTGCGGGTGTTCCGTTCAACGAAGCGGGTGGTCGTGGCGGACTGCCCACGCCATCGCCACCCGCTTTTTTTCAGCCCTTCATCTTCAGAACTTCAGGCTTCAGGCCTCCTTGGCGATTCCCGCCTCAGGCACCGCGTCCTTGCTTCCGCTCAGGACCGAGCTGCCCGCGAACAGGCCCGCGCCCACCAGCGCCAGCGTGGCCGCCTCCGCGTACGCGCCCAGTACCGAGCCCAGCAGCGTCATCATCCCCGCGCCCACCGTGAACATCGCGATCACCGCCCCCGCCGCCGCCTTGCTCATAGCCCCGTTCGCTCCTTCACTCGCCCGGGCTCTGTCTACACCCGGGCGTCGCGAGAGATGATTTCAAGCGGCGTGCCACGCGTCTCTCCAGAGGGAGAGGGAAAAATCCAGGTACGGCGGAGGAAGTGCGCTTCCCATTCGGAGGGTAAGAAGGACTGAGATCCTGACCCTCCCTCGGGTCCGAGGCCGGAATTTTTTCCCGGACATCCCACCCAGTTCCGAGGGGCTGTAGCGCGTAACCCATGACGATCCGGGGACTTTGCCCGCCTGGGAGCTTTGGCACACCTACTGCTATCGCCATCCGCGAACACATGGCCCCTGACCTTTTCACCGGGGCCAGGGACTTTGGGGAGAGGCGAGCGATGGGAAAGACGAGCGCGAGGTGGTGGGTGGTGCTGGGGTTGCTCATCCTGTCGGGGTGCGCACACAAGGCGACGGGGAAGGTAGACAATTCAGACCAGCCGTACCGCATCGGCCGTGAGGATCTCCTGGATGTGGCGGTGTGGCGTGACGCGGATCTGTCGCGCACGCTGCCGGTGAGGCCGGATGGTTTCATCTCCCTGCCCATGGTGGGCGAGGTGAGGGCCGAGGGGCGCACGCCGACCGAGCTGTCTGACGAGATTCGCGAGGCGCTCAAGCCGTATGTGCAGGAGCCTCGGGTGACGGTGGTGGTCCGGGAGGTGAACAGCAGCCGCGTCTTCATCACCGGCGAGGTGGCCCACCCTGGCGCCTACCCGCTGCGCGGCCGGGTCTCCATCCTCCAGGCCATTGCCCTGGCGGGAGGTTTCACGGACTTCGCGGATCGCGACGGCATCGTCGTGCTGCGCCGCTCGGGCACGGATGGGAGCACCATCCCCGTGAGCTACAGCGAGCTGGTGGATGCGCCGGACAAGAACGAGCCGCTGATCCTCCGTCCGGGGGACACCATCGTCGTTCCGTAATGCGGTGGCGTGCCTGGAGAAGCAGGGCCGAGTCTGGGTCGGAGTGTGGGGATGGAGGGTGCCGTGAGACGTTCATGGAAGGGATGGGTGGCGGCAGCGGCGGTCCTGGGCACCTGTCCGGCCGCACTCGCGGCCACGCAGGTGGAGCCTCGGCTCCGGGTGTCGCTCGAGGAGCGCTACGACGATGACTTCCGGCTGGCCGCTGATGGTCAGACGGGTGGTCAGCTGATGACGAAGCTGACGCCCCGGCTCGGGCTGGACGTGAGGGACGAGACGCTGAAGCTGGAGAGCTTCTACGCGGCGGACTTCCTCATGCGGCACGGCAGTGGCTCGCTGACGTTGGATCACCGCGGGGGCCTGTCGGTGCGCAAGCTGCTGTCGCGTCGCCTGCGGGTGGAGGCTTCCGGCAACATCTTCCGGGTGACGGACCCTGCCTCGCTGCCGCGTGACAGCGTGGCGCGCTCGAGGGAGCCCGTCCTCTACGGCCAGTCCCGGGTGTACGTCTCGGGGCGGGCGACGCGTCGGGTGGACGTGGGGGCCGGCTACAGCTTCGAGGGCGTGCAGGTGCTCGCGCCGGGGCAGGTCGCTGGTTTCGTCCACACCCCCTTCGTGGAGGCGTGGCTGCGCACCACGCGGCGGCTGTCGTTGGGCGTGGAGTACCGCTACCAGGGCTTCCTGTATGGCGACAGCTTCCAGCAGGCACACGGTGTCTTCGGAGGCCTGCGCTACCGGCTGTCCCGGCAGACCACCTTCACGGCGCGCGCCGGTCCGGTGGCCTTCTCCGGGCAGGAGGGCACCAGCGGGGTGATTCCTCGGGTGAAGCTGGAGCTGCTGCATGAGGCCAGGCACTTCGACCTGGGCTTCATCGCGGGACATGACCTGGTGGGCGCCAGTGGCTTCACCAATGCGTTGTGGGCGGACTACGCGGGCATGGTGGTCAACAAGCACTTCAATGACCGGGTGTCTGTGTATGGAATGGGGAGCTTCTTCCGCAACGGGCGGGCGCCGGGCCACGGCGTCTTCACGTGGGGAGAGGATCCCACTGTGGCACAGGGCTACGCGCTGGGCGTGGGGCTCGAGTTCAAGGTGAGTCGGTATGTGTCGATGCAGGCGGCCGTGGATCGCATCGCACAGGTAGGGATGGATGAGGAGACCACGGCCGGACTGAACCTGACCCGGAATGTGGCGGCGATTCGCCTCCACATGACGGCGTGGTGAGACACGTGACTGGAGTAGGAGGAGGAGAGCACATGGAGCGTGGGATGACGGCAGACCAGGTGCTGAAGGCACTGTGGCGCCGGAAGGTGCTGGTCGGGGCCATCGTGCTGGGAGCTTTCGCGGTGGGCGCCGCCATCGTGTTGAGCCAGCAGAGCGTGTACGAAGCGACCGCGGTGGTGCGAGTGCAGCCGCAGCGCCCCGGAGAGGAGATGGTGCAGCGCACCGTCAGCGAGCTGGTGGAGCAGCGGTTGCTCACCGTTCGCCAGGAGCTGATGGCGCGTCCGGTCCTCCAGAGGGCCATTGAGGAGATGAACCTCTACCCGGAGATCGTCTCCGAGGCCGGCATGGAGGCCGCCGTCAACCGCATGCGCAAGGATCTCACCGTGCGCGTGGAAGGGGAGAGCGCCTTCGAGCTGACGTACGCGCACACGGATCCAAACGTGGCGGCTCAGGTGGCCAACCGGCTCCCGCAGCTCTTCTCCGAGCAAGCGCTCAAGTCGCGCCAGGAGCAGGCGGCGCGTGCCACGAAGCTCTTCGAGGACGAGATCGTCGCCCTCTCCAAGAGCGTCACCGAGTGGGAGAAGAAGATTGCCCAGTTCAAGGTGGACCACATCGGCGAGCTGCCCGAGCAGCTGGAGATGAACATGCGCGGGCTGGAGCGCGTGGGCGCGCTGCTGCAGACGAAGTCCGAGGAGCTGCGCGTGGCGGAGGCTCGCCGCTCGGATCTGGCGCGGGCTCGCAACGCCGCGGACAGCGAGGCCGGCCGGCTTGAGGCCGCCGAGCACTCCCTCACCCAGGGCCTGGTGGCTGCCCGCTCCTCGTGGACGGCGGATCACCCCGAGGTGAAGCGACTCTCCCAGGAGCTCAACGAGATGCGTGAGCGTCGCAAGGATGCCGAGAGCCGTCAGTGGGCCGAGCGTCAGGAGCGCGCCCGCGTGTCCGAGCTCATCGCCACCATCCAGAAGGAGATCGAGGGGCTGCACCAGCAGGCCAAGGGCTACCAGGAGCGGCTGGATCGCACCCCGCAGTGGGCGCATGAGCTGGGGGTTCTCAACCGCGACTACGAGATTGCCCGCGCCAAGTACCAGAGCGTCGTGTCCCGCCGCGTGGAGGCTGAGCTCGCGCAGGACCTCGAGGTGAAGAGCGCGGAGAGCCTGTTCAACGTCGTCTCCCCGGCCGGTGTGCCCGTGGCGGCGGCGCGACCGGACCGCATGAGCGGCCTGCTCATCTCCTTCCTGATCGCCCTGGGTCTGGGCGTGCTCGTCGGGGTGGTGCTGGAGATGCGCGACGACAGCATCCGCGACACGCAGGAGCTGCGCGACCGCTTGCCTCTCCCTGTGCTCGCGGTGGTCCCGAACATGCAAGGCAAGGTGGAGAAGCGGGTGCTGATGCCCGCCTCGGGGGTTCGCAATGGAGTGGCGTCACCGTCTTCGTCGGACTCGCCGCTGAACTAGGAGACTTCGGGTGAACAACGCGGAATCCGGGAGGAACAAGATGGATCAAACGATGGAGCGGGCGGGGAACTTTCTTCCCCGCGTGGATGACGCCGCGGGGTCTCCGAACGCCGTGGACAAGCGGGTGGTGTCGCTGACGGCCCCGGCCTCGGGTGCAGCGGAGCAGTACCGCAGCCTCTACTACCGGTTGGAGCGGATGCGCGAGCTGCGTCCTCTCAAGGTGGTGGGTGTCACCTCGGCGCTGCCCGGCGAGGGCAAGACGGTGACCACGGTGAACCTGGCCCTGGCGGCGGCTCGGGCGAACATGGATCGGCGCATCCTCCTCATCGACGCGGACCTGCGTCGCGGTCAGGTGGCCGAGGTGCTCGGCATCAAGGGCCGGCCGGGTCTGGCGGAGCTGCTGAGCGGGGAGTGCGAGGTGCGTGAGCTGGTGCGCCGCTTCCATGCCACGCGCATGGCGGTCATCACCGCGGGTGCCACGCCCGAGGAGCCCACGCAGGCCCTGGCCGGCGCGCGGATGAAGCAGTTCCTCAAGGTGGTGCGTGAGCACTTTGACGAGGTCTACATGGATCTGCCGCCCACGCTGCCCTTCGCCGACTCGGCGATCCTCGGGCACCAGGCGGACGGTCTGCTCATGGTGGTGCGTGCGAACGTCACCCCGGCCCGGGCGGTCAACCAGGCCGTGGAGCAGCTGGGTGGGGCGCCCATCCTGGGCTGCGTGCTGAACGGGGCGGAGATGAGCGACACCCCGTACTTGAAGAACTACGTCCGCAAGTAGGACGTCGGCAGTTACCCGGCCACGCGCGAGGGGGCGCGTGGCCGGGAGTGATGTGGCAGGGGGGCGAGGCGGTCGGAGGGAGAGATACGTGCTTCGGGTTTTCCAT
Source organism: Archangium minus (assembly GCF_044360475.1). Taxonomy (NCBI): domain Bacteria; kingdom Pseudomonadati; phylum Myxococcota; class Myxococcia; order Myxococcales; family Archangiaceae; genus Archangium; species Archangium minus. The sequence goes on along the minus strand of NZ_CP043494.1, from coordinate 7,869,207 downwards.
CATTACTTTTCGTCCAGGAAGCTGACGCTCTTCGTCATCGAAGGAGCCGCGATTGCCCTGGCATGTCTGTTGGGGGCGGTGGCTTGTGCGAAGATGCTGGCACCAGAGGATGCGCACCTGCCGCTGGCACAGTCGGGGCCCGCGCTGCTGCTGCTGGGCGCCACCTTCGTGCCCACGTTCCAGTTCTCCATCTATCTGATGGACCTTTACAACCTGAGAGTGGCCGCGGAGGACCGGGGTCGGGGCGCGCGGCTCCTCAAGGCGGCTGGGGTGACGACGGCCTTCGTCGGGCTGGTGATGCTGATCGCGCCGGCGGTGCTGCCGGTACACCTGCCTCCGGGGGCGCTGCTCGGCGGCGCCGTGGGCGCCCTGGTGGGGACGCTGCTGGTGCGCTCCTCGCTGCGCGCGGTGGTGGGGGTGCCCAGCCGCGTCGTCATCGTGGGTGACGGGCTCAAGGCGCGCGCGTTGGCCAACGTCATTGAGCAGGGCGGTGAGGACAGCTTCCAGGTGGTCGCGCTGGTGGATCCTCGCGTGCCGAGGGCGGATGGCTCGCCGGCCGAGCAGGTGGACGTGACGGCCGCGCGGCTCGGGGCCGAGTTCGTGGTACAGGCCGCGGACGACATGCGTGGGGCCAACTGGATGGATGCGCTGCTGCGCTGCCGCCTGGCCGGGCGCCGGGTGTACGAGGCCGCCGGCTTCTGCGAGCGCGTGCTGCGCCGGATTCCGGTGGCGCACCTGCGCACCAGCGACTTCGTCTTCGCGGACGAGCTGACGGTCTCCCGCTCGCGGCGCATGGCCAAGCGCGTCTTCGACATCCTCGTGGCCTCAACGCTGCTGTTGTGCGCCGCGCCCTTCCTGGTGCTGGTGATGCTGGCCATCAAGCTGGACTCGAAGGGGCCCATCTTCTACCGGCAGGAGCGCGTGGGGCTGAATGGGAAGACGTACTGGCTGTGGAAGTTCCGCAGCATGCGCACGGACGCGGAGAAGAACGGGGCGGTGTGGGCGCGGACGAACGATGATCGTGTCACCCGGGTGGGCCGCTTCATCCGCAAGACGCGCATTGACGAGATTCCCCAGGTCTTCAACGTGTTGATGGGGGACATGAGCTTCGTGGGGCCGCGGCCGGAGCGCCCCGTGTTCGTCGAGCAGCTCAAGCAGCAGATTCCCTTCTACGGGCTGCGCGAGGCGGTGAAGCCGGGCCTCACGGGGTGGGCTCAGATTCGTTACCCGTACGGGGCGTCGGTGGAGGACGCGCGCAACAAGCTGGAGTTCGACCTCTACTACGTGAAGAACGGCTCCCTTTTCCTGGACATGGGCATCATCTTCCACACCGTGCGGCACGTGTTGCTGGCGCGAGGTGCGCGGTAGGTCGGGCCAGGCCCTGGTGGGGGCCTGGGTGTTGACGCCGCCGGGGGGCCCGGCGGTGGGGATTCGGATGGGCGTTGGAGGGGATGGAACATGCTCGAGCTGCAGTCGCCTCTCGAAGAGGCGTGGGAGAGGGATACGAGCGATGGGCGCCGGACGGGCAACCGGAACGAGCTGGTACAGGCGCTCGACATCCGGCCGACGCGCATCGTGGCCATGGGCGGTGGGACGGGGCTCCCCATGGTGCTGCGCGGCCTGGCCCGGCGTGCGGATCCCAAGCTGGGGGATCCCGGCCTGGACATCACCGCCGTCGTGGCGATGAGCGACGACGGGGGGAGCTCCGGTCGGCTGCGTCGCACCCGAGGGGTGCTGCCTCCTGGGGACGTGCGCAACTGCCTGGTGGCCCTGGCCGGCGGTAAGAGCCAGAGTCCCCTGAGCGAGGTCTTCCAGTACCGCTTCGCTGGGAAGCGCGGGCTGGCGGGGCACGCGGTGGGCAACCTGCTGATCGCCGCGCTCGCCGAGCTCAAGGGGGACTTCCTGGAGGCGGTGCGCGTCTCCGGGGAGCTGCTGGGCGTGAAGGGCCGGGTGCTGCCCAGCACCACCTCGCCGGTGCAGCTGGTGGCGCAGATGGACGACTCCACCGAGGTGGTGGGCGAGAGCGCCATCTGCCGCGCCCATGGCCGCATCCGCAAGGTGCTGCTCAGCCCCCGCTCGCCGCCTCCGGTGGACGGGCTCATCGAGGCCATTCACACCGCGGACCTCATCGCCATTGGGCCGGGCTCGCTGTACTCGAGTGTCATGCCCAACCTGCTCGTGGACGGGGTGGCCAAGGCGCTGTGCGAGACGCGGGCGCTCAAGGTGATGGTGGCCAACCTGATGACGCAGCCGGGTGAGACGGACGGCATGGACTGCTTGGATCACGTGCGCGCCGTCATCGACCACGTGGGCCCGGTGCTGGACGCGGTGCTGCTCAATGGCACCGCGCCCTCCGAGGAGGCCGCCCGCCGCTACGCGCTCAAGGGCCAGTTCCCCGTCCGGGTGGATCGCCGCGCTCTCATCAGCGCGGGTGTCGTGCCGGTGGAGGCGGACCTCCTCAAGGAGGGCTCGCGCATCCGCCACGACAGCCGCAAGGTGGCGCGTTGCCTGATGAAGATGGCGCGCTGCGGGTTGTAGCGCGTCGTCTGGGCTCAGGCTGTCTGGGTTCGCTGAGCCTGGGCGGCCATGGGCTCCGGCCTCCGGCTTAGGACGTCGGCGCTGGGGCGCGAGGTGAGCACCTTCAGCACCGTTCGCGGGGAGAACATGGCCGCGGGCGACTGGACCATGTTCATCACCTCGACGAACAACCGCAGCGTCTCGTCGTCGTAGCCGGCGAGCTGCTGGAAGCGGTCGCCGTACCAGTTCATCAGGCCGAACGCGGGCGGCCGCTTGCCCTCCACCGAGGGCAGGCGCAGATCCGCGCTCGTCGCGAGCATCCAGGGCACCTCGAGCAGCTTGCCCACGCGCTGGCGGTAGTGCTGGGACACCCCTGCCAGGCCCTGGCGCAGGCACTCGCCGAGCGCCTCGGCCTGCAGCGCGCCCGTGGTCATCCCCTGGCCATACATGGGGTTGAAGGAGCAGAAGGCATCGCCAATCACCGCCAGTCCCTCGGGGAAGCGGGGCATGCGCTCGTAGTAGCGCCGCTGGTTGTGCGAGAAGCGGTAGAGGGAGATGGGCCCGAGCGGCTCGGCGTTGCGCAGCGCCTCGTACATGTGGGGATGGCCCAGCCCGCGGGCGAACTCGAGGAAGCCGGCGTCATCCGTGGGGGGATGATTTCCCAGCCAGCTCCCCATTGAGGCCAGCCAGCGGTCGTCCTCGATGGGGATGAGCGTGCCGAACCGCGTCATCTTGGGCAGGTCGGGCGCGAGGATCAGCCCGCGCCATCCCGGCTCGAACCCCGGCGGACGCCGGTAGAAGCGGCTGCCGTAGCCTACGTCGACGTGGATGCGCGTCTCCTCCACACGAGGGTAGCCCAGCGCCTCCAGCCACTGGGGCAGGCGCGAGCCCCGGCCGCTGGCGTCCACCACCAACTCCCCCTGGAGCGTCTCCTCCTGCCCGCCACCGGGGGCTTGAATCTGGACGCCGGTGATGCGGGCGTTGTCCGCGCTCGCCGTGTAGCCGATGACCTCGCGCCCATCGAGTACGCGGACGTTCGACCGCGCCAGGAGGCACTTGCGGACCGTCCACTCCAGCAGCGGCCGGCTCTGGGCCTGGACGCGGATGCCGCAGGGCTTGCGCGAGCGCCAGATGCCCGCCATGAACCAGGCATAGTCCCCGGACATGTCCAGCGACTGCGAACCGGCGGCCCTCAGCTCTTCCCGGAAGCCGGGGAAGGTGTTGCAGAGGATCCCCAGGCCCCGCAGGAGCAGGACGTGGACATGCGGGGCCTGAGGGATGCCCTTGCGCGGCTGGGGTCCTTCCTCGAATCGATCGCGCTCCACGAGGGTGACGCGCTCGAAGTGACGGGACAGGACACCCGCGACGATCAGCCCGGCCATGCTGCCACCATGAACGATGGCGTGCTTACCGGCCTGCGGTGAGGAAATGGCGTTTTGAATGCTCATGGGCTCCTCGGCTCGACTGCTGGGGTGGGACGACTCGTAGGCGATTGTTGAGCTCAGGCCATCAGGCCACCTGGGCGCGCGGGACGGCAGCCAGGGGCTTGGGCCCTCGACTCAGGGCGACGGTGTCGGGCTCAGAGGTGAGCACCTTGAACACCATCCGAGGAGAGAACATGGCCGCGGGCGACTCGAGCATGTGCATCACCCGCATGAAGACCCGGAGCGCCTCCTCGTCGTAGCACGTGAGGCGCTGGACGCGGTCGCCGTACCAGCTCAGCAGGCCGAGAACAGGCGGGCGCTTGCCCTCGACCTCGGGCAGGCGCAGGTCCCCGCTCGTCGCGAGCATCCAGGGCACCTCGAGCAGCTTGCCCACGCACTGGCGGTAGCGCTGAGACACCCCAGCCAGCCCCCGGCGCAGACACTCGCCGAGCGTCTCGGCTTGCAGCGCGCCCGTGGTCATTCCCTGGCCGTAGACGGGATTGAAGGAGCAGAAGGCATCGCCGATCACCACCAGCCCCTCGGGGAAGCGGGGCATGCGCTCGTAGTGGCGCCGCTGGTTGTGCGAGAAGCGGTAGCGGTGGATGGGCCCGACTGGCTGGGCATTGCGCAGGGCCTCGTAGAGATGCGGCTGGGACAGCCCGCGGGCGAACTCGAGGAAGCTCGCCTCGTCCGCTGACGGTCCGTCGCCCAGCCAGCCCCCCAGCATCACCTGCCAGAGATTGTTCTCGATGCGCTGGATGGTGCCGAGCCGTCGCACCTCGGGCAGCTGAGGCGAGAGGGTGAGCGAGTCCCATCCAGGTTCGAAGCCCGGCGGTCGCTGGTAGAGGCGGCAGGCGTAGACCACGTCGACGTGGATGCACGTCTCCTCCACGCGGGGATAGCCCAGGGCCTCCAGCCACTGGGGCGTGCGCGAGCCCCGGCCGCTGGCGTCCACCACCAGGTCGCCCTCGAGCACCTCCTCCTGCCCGCCACCGGGGGCCTGGAGCTTGACGCCGGTGATGCGCGTCGGGTCCGCATCCGTCTTCAGTCCGGCCGCTTCACGGCCATCCAGGACGCGCACGTTGGGCAGGGCCCGCATGCGCTGGCGGACCACCCACTCGAGCAGCGGCCGGCTGTGGGCGGACATGCTGACACCACCGCGAATCTGGGGCCGCCAGAGACCCGACACGTAGTAGGCCATGGACTCCGTCATGTCCATGATTTCCCCGCCGGCGGCCTTCAGCTCCTGCTCGATGCCGGGGAACACCTCACTCAGGACGTTCCTGCCGCGCGCGAGCAGGATATGGACCTGCGACGATTGGGGGACGCCCTTGCGTGGCTGGGGCCCGTCCTCGAAGCGATCTCGCTCCACCAAGGTGACGCGCTCGAAGTGGCGGGACAGGACTCCGGTGGCGAGCAGTCCAGCCATGCTGCCGCCATAGACGATGGCGTGCTTACCAGCAGGCGTGGGGGGAAGAGTGCTCGAAGTCTTCATGGGGTCTCCGGTGCGGAGGCGTGGCTCCAGCGTAGACAGCCGCCTCGTGGACTGTCGAATCGCGGAACCGGATACACCGAGCGTGTGTGTTTTGGATAGCCAACAGATCGCGGGCTGAGGCTTGACCGCTGAACTGCCTCGCCGGGCGAAATGATTGGCGCGGGTTGTGGGCCGGCGCGGCCGTTACCACCTTGCGGCGCACGCGGGACCTCGGGGGCCCCGCGCCGTCAGGAGCCGGACACAACACATGGAAGCCAGACAGCTCACCCCCGCCCCGGGTGTCATCGAGGTGGGGGACCGGACCACCTTCATGGCGCTCGCGCCGGAGTGGAACGCGCTCGTGGAGTCCACGGCGGACGAGCCCTTCTATCGTCACGAATTCCTCCGGGTGTGGGTGGACAACTTCGCCCCGGAGTCGCGGTTGCGCGTGTTGACGCTGCGGGATGGGGAGGGACGCCTCAGTGCGGCCCTGCCGCTGATGGCCGAGCGCGCCTCGATGTATGGGGTGCCGGTGCGGCAGCTCTCTGCCACGGCCAACCCGCACTCGTGCCGCTTCGATCTGGTTGCACGTGAGCCTGGGGAGGCCTCGGCGGCATTCCTCGAGCACCTGCGCGCGGATAAGAGCTGGGACGTGCTGCTGCTCAAGGACGTGCCCGAGGGCGGCGCGGGCTGGACGCTGTACGAGGCGGCAAAGGCGGCGGGGCTGTCCGTGGGGACATGGCTGTCCTTGCAGTCGCCCTACATTCCACTGCCGAGCTCGTGGGAGGCGTACCAGAAGACGCTGCAATCCAAGTTCAAGGCCAACTGCCGCCGCCGGCGCCGCAAGCTGGAGGAGAAGGGCCGCGTCACGGTGGAGCGCGTGGAAGGCGGGCTCGACCTGGAGGCGAAGCTGGAGGAGGGCTTCGCGCTGGAGGCGAGCGGCTGGAAGGGCCGGAGGGGCACGGCGATGGCGCAGGACGCGCGCACGCGAGGCTTCTATTCGGAGCTGGCGCGCACGGCGGCGTACGAGGGCCGGCTGGCGCTGTACTACATGCGGCTGGACGGGCGCGCGGTGGCCTTCCAGTACGCGCTGGAGTACGGCGGGCGCTACTTCCTGCTCAAGCCTGGCTACGACGAGTTGCTGGGTGACTGCAGCCCGGGCCAGCTCCTCATGGAGGACGTGCTGCGCGACTGCGTGACGCGGGGCCTGCGCGAGTTCGATTTCCTGGGGCCGGACATGGTGTGGAAGCGGGACTGGACGGACCAGGTGCGCCGCCACACGTGGCTCTACGTCTTCAACGATACGGCATTGGGTCGCGCGATGTGCGCGGCCAAGTTCCGCTGGGCCCCGGTGGCCAGGGAGGTGGTGGCGCGATGGAAGAAATGACGAATGGCCGGCTGTTCGTTCCCGCCCTGCCCACGCTGTGGCCGAACATGCTGTTTGGCCGGCGCGAGCCGAGCAACTTCATGCCCTTCAGCGCGCCCAACGTGCGCTGGTTCTACTTCGCTCGCAACGCCGTGTGGCTGACGGTGAAGATGCTGGGGCTGGACAAGGGCGAGGTGCTCATGCCGGCCTACCACCACGGTGTGGAGGTGGAGGCGGTGGCAGACGCCGGAGCCACGCCGCGCTTCTACCGGGTGGGCAGCCGCTGGGACGTGGACGTCGAGGACGTGGAGCGGCGCATCGGTCCGAAGACGAAGGCGCTCTACCTCATCCACTACGCGGGCTTCCCCAGCCCCGCTGAGGAGATGCGCAAGCTGGCGGACAAGCACGGCCTGCCGCTCATCGAGGACTGCGCGCTGTCGCTGCTGAGCGCGGACGGCTCGGTGCCGCTGGGGACGACGGGAGACATTGGCATCTTCTGCCTCTACAAGACGCTGCCGTTGCCGCACGGCGGGGCGCTCACCGTGAACGGCCCGCGCTCGTACAGCTTGCCCGAGCCGCCTCTGCCTCCCTTCACCTCCACGCTGAGCCATACGCTGTCCGCGCTGTTGCAGAACCTGGAGCTGCGCGGGGGCGCGTTCGGGCGTGGGGTGCGCAGCCTCATCCGGAGCCTCGGCAAGGGGGCGGTGAAGGCGGCGGACATCCAGCGGGTGGCCACGGGGACGCAGCACTTTGATCGGCGACACGTGGACCTGGGGATGAGCCCGTTCGCGAAGCGGATTGCGCAGGCACAGGACCTGGAGGCGATCGTCGAGCGACGGCGGCGCAACTACTTCTTCCTGCTGGGGCGGCTGAGGGACGTGTCGGCGCCGCTGTTCAACCAACTGCCCGCGGGCGTGTGCCCACTCTTCTACCCGCTGGTGGTGGAGGACAAGGCGGAGGTGCTGGCGAGGCTGCACTCCAAGGGCATCGAGGCCATCGACTTCTGGAAGTACTTCCACCCGGCGTGCGATGCCTCGGCTTTCCCGGAGGTGGCGCAGCTGCGGCGGAGCATCGTGGAGATTCCCTGCCACCAGGATCTCTCGCCGGAGGTGATGGCGGAGGTGGCCACGGTGGTGCGAGGCGCACTCACGCAGGATCGCCGCACGCGCAAGCACGCAGGCTGAGAGAGCGAACAACCAATCCCTCCCTCTCCCTCCGGGAGAGGGTCGGGGTGAGGGTATTTCGAGACACGAGGTCGACACCGTGATTCACGAAGCGGAACTGTCACCCACGCCGAGCCCCGCGAGGTGGCTGGAAGTGGGCACCGTGCGAGAGCTGTCGCAGCTGGCGGGCCTGAGAAGCACCTGGAGCGCACTGCTGGACGAGAGCCAGGCGGGCCCGTTCAACGCCTGGGAGTGGCTGTACCCGTGGTGCAGACGAATCGGAGCGGACCGCAAGCCCTTCGTGCTGCAGGCGAAGGATCGAAGCGGGGCGCTGGTGGGGCTGATGCCGCTGGGCTTCGACTACCAGTGGGTGCTGGGCCGTCCCATCCGGCGGCTGGCGTTCCTGGGCGAGACGCACGTGGGCAGCGACTACCTGGACGTGGTGGCCAGGAGGGGCCGCGAGGAAGAGGTCGCGCGCACCTTCGCCGGAGCCTTGTGGGAGCTGAGGGATCAGTGGGACGTGTTGGATCTCACGGATCTGCGCGAGGACTCGGTGACGGTGCGGGTGCTGCGGGAGACCTTCGAGAAGCACCGGGCGGAGCTCCAGCTGTCCACGCGGTACGTGTGCCCCTACGAGGTGCTCGGGAAGGGCGAGTCCTTCGATGACTTCCTCAAGCGCACGAGCCGGCGGGACAACTACCTGCGCCGCAAGAAGTGGCTGGAGAAGCAGGAGGGCTACCGCATCGAGAAGACGGAGGCGCCGGGCGCGTTGGCGGGGCCGCTGACGGACTTCTTCCGGCTGCACGCGATGCGGTGGGAGTCGGACGGGGGCTCGCAGGGTATCCGGGGCCGAGGCGTGGAGGCCTTCCACCGAGATGCCACGCAACTGCTGGCCGAGCGGGGCCGGCTGCGCCTCTACACGATGAAGGTAGGAGGGCAGGCGGTGGCCTCGGTGTACGGCATCCTCCACCGCGACTCCTTCATCTACTTCCAATCCGGCTATGACCCGGCGTGGCGCAACCGCAGCGTGGGGCTGGTGCTGGTGGGCGAGACGTTCCGCGACGCCCTCGAGTTGGGACTCACCGAGTACGACTTCCTGCGCGGCACGGAGTCCTACAAGTCCGACTGGACCACGCGGCAGCGGCGCACGGTGTCGCTGCGAGTGCTCTCTCCGGGAGGGAGTGGAGAGTGGCTCGTGCGGCGCGATGAGGCGATGCGGCAGGTGCGCGAGGTGGCCAAGCGCGTGCTGCCCCAGGACGCGGTCGAGCGGGTGCGCAGGTTCCGGCGCAAGCTCTCGGCGGTTCGCGGGTAGAGTGCGCTCGAGGCTCAGAAGGGCGCGGGTCGCTCGAAGGAGACGGGTTGCCCTGTCTCCGGATGCTGGAACGAGAGCGACTCCGCGTGCAGCATCAGGCGGTCGTCCGGGTGCCCATAGAGTCGGTCTCCGACGATGGGCGCACCGAGGCCGAGCGGATGGGCCGCATGGACGCGCAGCTGGTGGGTCCTCCCGGTGAGGGGGAAGAAGGCCACCCGAGTGCGCTCGCCCTTTCGCTCCAGGACCTGCCATCGAGTGATCGCGGGCTTTCCGTGCACGGGGTCGTGGATCTGCCGAGGCCGGTCCTCAAGGTCGACACGCATCGGGAAGTCGATGGTGCCCTGTTCACCCCGGACGTGTCCGGCGATCCAGGCCACGTAGCGCTTCTGAACCTCGCGGTGGACGAACTGCCGCTGCAGGGCCGCGTGCGTCCTCAGGTCGAGCGCCGCGACGAGCAGCCCCGAGGTATCCAGATCGAGCCGATGCACGAGGAGTGGGCCCGTGGCATGCGGATACCGGGCGCGAAGCCGGGCGAGCACCGAGTCCGTCACCGAGACGTCCTTCCCAGGCACGGAGAGCAGACCGTGGGGCTTGTCGACCACGACGATCCACGCGTCCTCGAAGACGATGGCCAGGTCCTTGGCCACAGCCGCCGGTGGCGAGAAGATCCTCGGAGAGGAGATCCGAAGACCCTCGAGCATGAAGGGGAGGAGGGGCCCGCACTTGTCCCGGCAGGCGCCATAAAATGCACCGGCGGCGCGTCCGCCCGCGGACGGCGGAGCACCCCACCAGAATTCGGCGAGCGCTAGCGGACGCAAGCCGTGCGTCAAGGCATGGGCGAGGAGCTTCGGGGCGGCGCAGTCAGCGGCACCCGAGGGCGGCTCTCCAGGGGCGAACAGGGCCCGTAGGGGACGTCGCTCGCCCCGCGCGTTCGGGACCACATAGGCGTCGTGGATCCGCTTCATGAGCGCGCGACAGACGATCCGCCGCAGCCGTTCGAGGGCCCGGAGACGCCGCTCCAGCCTTGCTCTCTTCGGCACGAGCGCCCGTTGCTCCTCCTCCTGGGTCGCCTCCAACCGGCGCAGCTCCGCCTTGTCGCCCCGACTCTCCTGATCCAGCGCGTGAAGGGCCTCGCGCTTTCCGGCCTCCGAGAGCGCGTCCGACGCCATGATCTCGGCCCGCCGAGCGTGGCGCCGCTTCCGGCGCTCTTCGTGCCGGGCGCGCAGCGCCGCGCGTTCCTCGGCATGGCGTGCTTCCTGGGCTTCGTGGGCGCTTCGGAGCGAGACCAGCTCTGGCGAGGTCCGGAGCTCCTCCGCGCGGGCGAACAACTGCTTCACCACGGCCTCGCCCGCGGGCTCCACCCGAGCCCGGGCTTCACGATGGAAGAGCGGCGGGACGAAGCCCTCGAGCTCCCATTGCCCCGCGAGCATGCTGGAGAAGGCGCGGAGGAACCCGATGCGTCCGTCGGGAGCCTGCACGACCAGCACACCGAACATCTTGCCCCCCTCGGGGCCGTCGAGCGTCGAAGTGGGGACCCCCGGAGCGACGAACCCCCTCCGGAGCTCCGCCTGCATCATCTCGGCGGCCCGGCGCGCCAGCGCGTGGGGACCGAGCTCGTCGAAGGGGCTCGGGAAGGCCTCGGGGACGTCGCCAGGGGCCGGTGGGGGCTCGAAGGGGGTGATCCAGGTCTCCACGGCTCTCCGGTAACACGAAACCACCGATGTATGCGCTACGGTCCGCTGCGTGGTGAATGGCTCCCCGGGAGGCGTCATGTCGGGTCAGGACGAGGTCATGAGCAGGATCTCCGAGGCGATGGAGAGGGGTCAGCAGGGAGACCGCGAGGTCGCTCGCCAGCTGTTCGCCGATATCTGGAAGGACCTCACCCCCGAGGGGGATCCGTTCCACCGTTGCACGCTCGCGCACTACATGGCGGACGTGCAGGACGATCCGCAGGAGGAGTTGGTTTGGGACCTGCGCGCGCTCGAGGCCGCGGAGCAGGTCACGGATGCGCGGGCGCGGGAGTATCACGCCTCACTCTCCGTGAGGGGGTTTCAGCCGTCACTGCACCTCAACCTCGCCGAGGACTATCGCAAGCTGGGTGACCTGGCGAGGGCGAGGGAGCACGTGGCAAGGGCGAGGGCCGCAGTGGATGCATTGGATGAAGACGGCTACGGACGGATGATCCGGGCCGGAATCGAGCGGCTGGCGCGGCAACTGGACTGAGCGTCACGCGGAGGCGAGCAGGCGATCGGTGGTCTCCCGCACTGCGCGCCGGGTAACGTCACTCTCGGCGACGGCGGGCCATGGCTGCTCGTCCTCCTCGACGAGCCAGCGGGCTTCACCGGCAGGAGACCAACGCTCGCGCGCGAGGATGCGTGCGAGGCGTGCGGCGCAGACCTCGGGCGCTTCCCAGCCGCGCTTCACGAGAGACAGGAGCCAACCCACCGGGCCCGTGCGTGCCCCAAGGTCGGTGCGCACCACGCCGGGGTGGAGGACGACGACATCGAGTGCGGGATTCGCGGCGGAGATGTCTCGCATGGCGAGGGCGAAGCAGAGCTTGGTGGTGCAGTAGGTGCGGATGCCGGAGAAGTCCTCGCCGGTGGGCGTGCGGGCGGCGTCGAAATGCCCCTTCAAGATCAGACCCGCGCTTACCACCATGATGCGACGCAGACGCTCGGCATCGAGGAGTGCCCGCTGCATCACCAGGGGGGCCAGGTGGTTGACGACGAAGGCGCTCTCCAGCCCCTCGGGAGTGAGCACCCGCTTCGCAGGCCACAGCCCTGCGTTGTGAATGAGCGTCGCGCCCGGGGTGACGACCTCGACGAGGCGCTGCCCGAGAGCGCGGGCCTCAGCCAGCGAGGAGAGATCACCCGGCACCGCGATGGCATGACCGCCCTTTTGCTTGATGGCGGTGACGAGCGCGTCGAGACGGGCCCGATCGCGAGCGACGAGGACGAGACGATCGCCGTGCCGTTCGGCGAGGGCGAGGGCCAGGGCGTGGCCAATACCGCGGGAAGCGCCGGTGAGGATCACATCAGCCATGACGGAAGCCTGACAGGCCTATGGGCAAAGTGCGAGGGTTCCGAAAAAGACACCCTCTCCCTTTGGGAGAGGGCGGGGGGTGAGGGTAGTCGCCCCAGTTCTATCCAATTGCGGCTCCCCATCTCGTGCAGAGGGTTGCTAGCGTCGGCCCTTCTTCAATTTCCCAGGAACCGGACTCATGAACTTCATCGAGAGCATCATCTCCGAAGTCATCGAACCCAAGGCGCTCGAGGTTGACCGGTATGGCAAATATCCCCGAGCCGCGATGGACGCGCTAGGCAAGGCGGGCCTGCTGGGGCTGCTCAGCGCGAAGGAGGTCGGGGGAATGGGCGAGGGGCTACGGGCGGCGTCGTCGATCGTCGAGCAGGTGGGCGCTGCCTGTGGCTCCACGAGCATGGTGCTGTGTATGCACTACTGCGGCACGGCAGTCATTGAGCAGCACGGGCCGCGAGACATCCGGGAGGCCATTGCGGCCGGGCGGCACGTGACGACGCTGGCGCTATCGGAGACGGGCTCGCGCAGCCACTTCTGGGCGCCGGTGAGCACCGCGCTCGCCGTTCCCGATCAGGACACCGTCCGGCTGGACGCGGAGAAGAGTTGGGCGACTTCGGCGGGCCAGGCCGACAGCTACGTCTGGTCGAGCAGGCCGCTGGCTACCAAGGGCCTGAGCACGCTCTGGCTGGTCCCGGGCAACGCGGAGGGGCTGTCATTCCCCGTGGTGTTCGATGGACTGGGCCTGCGCGGCAACGCCTCCAGCCCCATCGTGGCTCGGGACGTGCGTGTCTCCCGCTCGGCGATGATTGGCAAGGATGGGGGCGGGTTCGACATCATGATGAACAACGTGCTGCCCCACTTCCAGGTGCTGGGCGCGAGCTGCTACCTGGGCATCATGGAGGCCGTCACGCGCAAGGCGGCCTCGCATGTGGCGAAGACGCGGCTGACCCACTTGGGGCAGTCCCTGAGCGACCTGGCGACCACCCGGGCCTACCTCGCGCGCATGCGCATCAAGACGGACATGGCTCGCGGGCTGCTCCTCGACACACTGGATGCCATTGAGTCCGGACGCCAGGACGCGCAGCTCCGAGTGCTCGAGGTCAAGGCTGCCGTCGGCGAGCTGGCCCCCGAGGTGACTGAGCTGGCCATGCGTGTGTGCGGCGGGGCCGCGTTCCGCAAGGAGGTCGGCATTGAGCGGCACTTCCGCGATGCCCGTGCCGTCACGGTCATGTCACCCACCACGGATCTGCTCTACGACTTCATCGGCAAGGCGATGATCGGAATGCCGCTGTTCGACTGAGTTGCTTCCGCTCTCATTAAAACTCCAGTGGCATTATCACTGTATGAGATTCCAGTGGGCGTGTGGCTTTGCCGCCATGAAGCGCTCTCGCAGTGCGTCAAGTGTTGACTTGACGCAACTCAATCGTTTGAGTGCGGATTTCTTCTACTGCTGGAGGCGCTCATCCCATGACGCGAAGAGGACGGTTGTCGCGAGAGCCCAGGTGGCGGGGAGGGTGGCGGCGCTCGGTAGCCCTAGGGCTTGCAGCAGGAATGCTCGCTGGCTGCGAGGGGCGGATCCTCGATCCATTCCAGGACGAGGACTCGCCCGCGGGCAAGGAGCAACCGGCCCGGACCGTACGGGTGGCCCGCCTCACCCATACGCAATGGACCCACAGTGTCCAGGAGCTCCTCCGGCTCGATGCGCCGCCGACCACCTTGGCGCAGGGATTCCGGGCGGACCCGGCCCAGAGCGGCTTCCTCTTCGACAACGAGGCGCGGAGCCTCTCCGTGGACGAGGCGCTCTGGGGTGCGTACCAGCGTGCGGCCTCGGAGCTGGCCGGGCAGGTGGCCACGAACTCGGCGAAGCTCTCGCGCTTGCTGCCTCCCGTGGCCTCCACGGCCGAGGAGCGCGCACGGACCTTCGTGGAGGAGTTCGGCCTTCGCGCACACCGGCGTCCGCTGACGGCAGAGGAGGTGGAGGCCTACCTGGCGCTGTACCGCAAGGGGCCCCAGTCCTACTCGGGCATGCCGGCGTTCGAGGCTGGCATTCGGCTGCTGCTGGAGGCCTTCCTCCAGTCGCCGCACTTCCTCTACCGGGTGGAGCGGAGCACTCGGCCCACGGGCAACAAGGTGCCGCTCGATGACCATGAGGTCGCCTCTCGGCTGAGCTACGCCCTGTGGAACTCCATGCCGGACGACGCCCTGTTCGCCGCGGCCCGAGAGGGCCGCCTGCGCGATCGTGAGGGCGTGATCGAACAAGCGAAGCGCATGCTCCAGGACCCACGTGCGCGCGGCCTGGTGGACGCCTTCCACCGCACGGTCTTTGACGTGCCCCGTTTCGCCGCCATCAAACCTTCCACGACGCGCTATCCGGGCGTGTCGGCGCGGCTGGCCGAGTACGCCGCGCGGGAGAACTCGCTGTTCGTCGAGGACGTCGTCTTCGAGAAGCAAGGCAGGTATTCCGACCTGCTCACCTCCACCTCGACCTTCGTCAACGACGAGCTGGCACGTATCTACGGTGTGAGCGGGACGTTCGGGACGGACTTCGTCCGCGTGTCGCTGGACTCGAGCCAGCGCCGCGGCGTGCTCACCCAGGTGGGCTTCCTGGCGTCACACGCGACGTCGGTGGACCCTGACCCCATTCATCGCGGTGTGTTCCTGTCCGAGCGCATCATCTGCCAGAAGATTGGCGCGCCGCCCGCCGACATCCCGCCGCTGCCGCCGGCAGGAGGACGGACGAACCGGGAGGTCGTCGAGTCGCACACCGAGGTCGCCGGGAGCGCATGCGCCTCGTGCCATGCGACCCTCATCAACCCGCTCGGCTTCCCCTTCGAGAACTTCGACGCGATCGGCGGCTACCGCACCACGGACAACGGGTTCCCGGTGAACGCCAAATCGGCCCCGCGCATCGGCGTGGAGACGCGCTCGGTGAGCAACGCCATCGATCTGGCGGAGACGCTCGCCTCCAGCCAGGCGGTGCACGAGTGCTACGCACGCCACTGGGTGGAGTTCCTCAATGGTCGTCCCGTGGCCAATGAGGACCAGGCCCTGGTGTCGCGGCTCGGCCACCTGTCGAGAGAGGGCCAGCTGTCCGTCCTGGATCTCGTCGTGGAAGTCGTCACGGGCGTGGGCTTCGTCAACCGCCACCCGGAGGAGCTGCCATGAAGTTGAGCCGTCGAATGGTGTTGCAGGGTCTGGGCGGAACCGTGTTGGGGCTGCCGTTCCTCGAGGGACTGCTGCCGAGGGGAGCCGAGGCGGCGGAGGCGCAGGCGCTGCCGTACGCCATCTTCCTCCGGCAGGCCAACGGCGTGGCCGCGGCGCAGACGACGAGCGAGATCGGCAGCGAGCCGGAGCGCTTCTGGCCGAAGTCGATGGGCGCGCTCACCCCGGAGAGCATGTCCGGGCGGGCCGTGGGCGAGCTGGTGAACCACCGTTCACGTCTGCTGGTGGTGCGCAACGTGAACATGAAGGACTACAACTACGGGGACGGCCATGCGCGTGGCGCGTTTCAGGGGCTGACCGCGCGAGGCCCCGTGGTGGAGGGGGCGGGCGGAAGCTCGGAGGCATCCGGGGAGTCCTTGGACCACCGCATCGGCCGCGAGCTCAATCCGCAGAAGCGCGACTCGCTCTTCCTCTATGCGGGCAGGAGTGGGGGGTGGCTGGGTGGCCCCTGTATCTCCTACCGGAGCAGCGGGGTGCGCCGGGCCGCGTTGCATGATCCCTGGGTCTCGTACCAGACGATGATCGGCGGCACGGGAGGGCTGACGCCCGAGGCCCGCGAGCAGCTCCTCGTGCGGCAGCGCAGCGTGAATGACCTGGTGCAGGCCCAGCTCAATCAGCTGAAGCAGAACCCGCAGCTCAGCTCCACCGATCGCGAGCGGCTCGATCTGCACCTGTCGAACGTGCGGGACCTGGAGGTCGCCCTGAGCTGCCGCATGCGGTCGGATCAGGAGCTGCTGCTCCAGTCCGAAGCGCCCGGCTACAACAGCACCGACGGGGACGTGGTGATGGAGTCGCTGAGGATGCAGATGGACATCGCGGTGCTCGCGGTGGCCTGTGGCACCACCCGCTCCGTCGCGATCCAGGTGGGCAACGGCAATGACGGCAGCACGCGCTACCGCAATCCGAGCGGGACTGCGATGGAGAGCTACCACTTCATCTCGCACCGCCGCATGTCGGATGGCAGCGACGGCGACGTCATCACGGGTGCGGACCTGATGCACCATTACGTGGACATGCATTTCGCGAAGGCCTTCAAGTACCTGCTGGACAAGCTGGCCGCCTACGAGATGCCGGATGGCAAGCGGCTGATCGATCACGGCGTGTCCGTCTGGTACAACGACCTGGGGAACGGACCGGCCCACTCGGCGAGGCACATCCCCTACGTCCTGGCGGGCAGCTGCAACGGCTTCTTCAAGCAGGGCCTCGCCATCGAGCTTCCAAACCCTGGCACCCTCAATCACAAACGGATGCTGAACACGATTGGGAGCGCTGTGGGGCTGCGCAACGCGTCCGGCGAGTACCTGGACGACTTCGGAGATCCCTCTCTGCCCAAGGGCCTGCTCCCGGAGCTCATGGCCTAGCGTGTGTGCATCCAGGTCCCTGGGTGATTTCGCGAGGAATTCGGCGCGAAAAGACATAGAGGACCTGGATGTTTTTTCGGGTTAATATCTCGAATTTCGGTTTAAACATGATTTTCGCTTTCTGCGGAGACGCAGGAGCGTTATATGCGCGCGCGGCATGGGGAGGACCCATGCCGAACCCACGTTTCGTTTCAAACGAAAGCGAAAGGCGCGCGCATGTTTCCTGGACGCATCACGAAGTGGTTTGTCGGGACGTGTACCGTCCTGGCGCTGGGCTGTTCCGGTGCCGACGAGCTGCCCTTCTACGAGGGCGAGCTGCAGATGTTCTCCGTCGACAACGCGGATGGCTCGCACCGGATGGGGTACGGCCTGAGGGCTCCGGACGGCCAGAGCTTTGAGTTGTCCTTCGAAGGGGCGTCTGACTTCCAGCCCGGTGATCACGTGAAGGTTCGTGGTCGGCTCGCCTCCAGCTCACGCCCCGACAGTGAGCACCCCGGTCAGGTCGGCGAGCTCCTCCAAGCCGAGTCCATCGAAGTCATACAACCCGCTGAGGAGCTCTCGACCACGCGAGATGCTCTGCTCAACGGTGCGCCCAGGACGATCCGGGTGGCCATTCTTCCGCTGGTCTTTCCAGGCACGACCGCGAGGATTGACGCCAACACGGCCCGGCAGCGGCTGGACACGGTCCGCGCCTACTACCGGGAAATCTCCTACGGCATCTGGAACGTCGAAGGCGACGCCCTGGCGCCGCTCAGCCTTCCGAGGCCGGCGAACTGCGATCTCGGCACCATCAGCAACGCGGCGCGCGCGGCGGCGCAGAGCCAGGGAATCAACCTGAGTGTCTACGCCCACGTGGGCTTCGTGATTCCGAACAATCCGGGGCTCAGCAATTGCGCCTGTGGCCTTGCCTGGGTGGGACGGCCTCCAGCAGCGGGCGGCCCGGTGTTGGGTGATGGCAGCTTGTATACGTGCACGGATCCGAATGCCTTTACGCACGAGATGGGCCATGGCTTTGGCCTGGGGCACGCGTCCACGGCCCGTTGCGGCAGCGGGGTTGCGTACCGGCGGGACCCGTACACGAGCTGCAGCCCTGATGAGTATGGCAATCGCTTCAACACCATGGGCGGCGGCCTGGGACACATGAACGCGTTCCAGAAGTCCACCATGCTGTGGCTGGACAAGTGCAACAACGTGCGAGTCTCGCGCGACGGCGTGTTCGAGCTGATCCCCATCCAGAGCGCGTCCAATGGGATTCAATCCCTGCAGATTCCCACCGGGGACACGGTGGGAGGCCGGCCGCTCTCCTTCTGGGTGGAGTACAGGAACCCCGCGCTCGCCACGTTCAATGCGGGCCCGAGTGGGGCCCCGGAGACCAACCCGGGCGTGCACATCAACGTCGCTCAGGACTACCGCACGACCCGCGGGGATACCCGCCCGCTCCTGTTGGACCTCGCGGCGGGTTATCCCAACAACCACCGGGACCCCCGTCTCACCGCGGGCCGCACCTTTCAGGATCCCGACGGCCGCGTCAGCATCTCCGTGCTCGAGCAGACCAGCACGAAGGCCGTTGTTCGCGTCACGTTCCCCGGCGGTGGAACGGGCACGAACACCTGCAATGATGGCTCGCTCCCCGGCTCTGGGAATGGCGGGGGACAACTCCCCCAGCCCGGGACCATCGCGCAGCTCGTCGCGCAACACAGCGGCAAGTGCCTTGATGTGAGCAACTCCGGTACGGCGAACGGCACCAACATCCAGCAGTGGGGCTGCAACGGGACGAACGCCCAGGCCTTCCGCCTGGAGGCGGCGAGTGGCGGCAACTACACCCTCGTCAACGTCAACAGCGGCAAGTGTGTCGACGTGAGCAGCTCCGGCACCGCGGACGGCACCAATATCCAGCTCTGGGAATGCAATGGGACGAACGCCCAGGTCTTCCGCCTGTCTCCTCTGAGCAATGGGAGCTACAACCTCGTCAACGTCAACAGCGGTAAGTGTGTCGACGTGGCGAATGTCTCCACGGCCGATGGTGCGAACGTCCATCAGTGGAGCTGCAACACCGCTGGGAACCAGCAGTGGGCAATCCAGCCCCGCTGAGTGCTCGGACGTAGGTGGATGGAATGGCGGGGGAGCGCCGCGCTCGTGAGGGCGCGGTTCTCCGGCTGCCTCCTGGTGAACGGCGCCCTCACATGCGAC
The DNA here is from genome assembly GCF_044360475.1 of Archangium minus. NCBI lineage: Bacteria > Pseudomonadati > Myxococcota > Myxococcia > Myxococcales > Archangiaceae > Archangium > Archangium minus. The sequence continues at coordinate 7,850,142 of NZ_CP043494.1, read as the reverse complement.
TGGTCCTCGCGAGGCCGTCGTTCTAGATCCTCGCCCGCACCGTCCCGAGGTGGGCTCGAGGACCGTCGACAAAGAGGGTGACGATGCACTACCGCCGTTTTGGCCGTACGGGCTGGCAGGTCTCGCAGATCGCGCTGGGCGCCTGGCAGCTCGGCGCGGATTGGGGCACGGTGACCGAGGATGAGGCACTGACGACGGTCCGCGCGGCGCTCGATCGGGGCATCAACTTCATCGACACGGCGGACGTCTACGGCGATGGCCGCAGCGAGCGCTTGGTGGCGCAGGCGGTGAAGGCCCATGGCCGCGAGCGTGTCTACATCGCCACCAAGGCGGGACGTCGCCTCAACCCGCATGTCGCCGAGGGCTATGATGCCGCCCACCTGACGGGCTTCGTCGAGCGCTCCTTGAGGAACCTCGGCACGGACCGGCTCGATCTGCTGCAACTCCACTGTCCACCGAGCGCGGTGTACACGCAGGACGCGACGTTCGCCGCACTGGATGACCTGGTGCGCCAGGGAAAGCTGCGCCACTGGGGCGTCAGCGTCGAGACGGTGGCGGAGGCTCGGCAGGCGCTGAAGCATGCCAACCTGACCAGCATTCAGATCATCTTCAACATCTTCCGGCAGAAGCCGGCCGAGACGCTGTTCGCCGAGACGGCAGCGCGTGACGTGGCGGTGATCGCCCGAGTGCCGCTCGCGAGTGGCCTGCTGACGGGAAAGCTGCGCCGGGACACGCACTTCGCCGCGGATGATCACCGCAATTACAACCGTCAGGGAGAGGCCTTCGACGTTGGAGAGACCTTCTCCGGCGTGCCCTATGAGACGGGCCTGGAGGCGGTTGAGGAGCTGCGTCCCCTGGTGCCTACCGGTGCGAGCATGGCGCAGTTCGCTTTGCGGTGGATCCTGATGCAGGAGGCAGTGAGCTGCGTCATCCCGGGTGCCAAGAACCCGGCCCAGGCCGAGGCCAACGCCGCCGCGGCGGAGCTGCGGCCCCTGTCCGAACAGACCCTGGCTGCGGTGCGCTCGGTGTACGACCGGCGCATCCGGCCGCTGGTGCACGAGCGCTGGTGAGCCCTTCCGCCTCACCTCGAGGGGGGTTGTTGGTACTTGCGCTCGAAGGGGTAGCGCAGGATGGACCAGACGGCGCGGAGCCGTGGGAGGGCAGGGTAGGACTCACGGTGCTGCTCTTCGTAATATCCGCGCGTACGCTCCTCGAGGAACACCTCCAGGCTGCTGACGGTGCGTACCTCGTCTCCGCTCCAGAACTCGAAATGCCACGAGGCGAAGTCATCGATGATGACCGTGGCTGGTCCCTGTGGCGGTAGTCCCTGGAGGAGGCTCCGCATCCGATTCATGGCCGAGGCATTGAAGTCATGCTTCGCCCGGTGCTCTGTCCGCCCTCCCTCTGGCTCGGACCACGAGCGCTCGTAGTACGCCCGTCCCGAGGCGGTGAGCCGAAGCGAGTAGCTGCGCGGAGCGAGCTCGAACCCCGATACGAGGTACGCGACCAACAGGTCGCCTTTCTTGAGCCGCTCGGTTGGCATTCTAGCTCCGCCCCAAGTTCGATGACGAGGAGTCGCTCCGCCGCGCCTGCGCTTCCGGGGAGGGGGTGGCCATGTCCCTCCACTCAGTGGAGTGCGCCATGGCCGCCCACGCCTTCATGCGAAGACCCGACTAGAAGCGCATGCCCAAGGTGGCGACGACGTCGAAGTAGCCGCCGCTGGGCCTGTCGAGCTGCTCCGAGAGATTCTCATCCAGCAGCAGCCGGTAGGTCGCCCGGACTCCCGCGGTGAGCTTGCCCGCGTTGAAATCGACGCCCGCGGTCAGCGGCACCTCGCCCACCAGATCCGACTTGTCGTCGTCCACCAACGTGCCCTCCGCGAAGGTGTACGTGCCGCCAATACCTCCGCCCACGAAGGGGCGCACGGCCTCGAACACGGGCAGAGACAGCTTCAGCAGGGCGGAGGCCCCATGGCGCGTCAGGGCCAGATCGAGCAAGGCCGCGTCGCTGATGACGTTGCGCGCACCTTCGTAGCTCAGCTCGAGGCCGAGGAAGCTCATGGCTCCCAGGTTCAACGTCAGGCCCCAGCTCGGACCCGCCTTGGCGACCTCACCCAGGTTGCCCGTGTAGTTGCCTACGCCGCCGCGCAGGAAGACCTTCTTGTTGCCGATCCACTCTCCCGGCTCCTCGGCGGCCGCCGTGCCCGCCGTGCCCAGCGCCGCTACGATTGCCAGTACCGCCATCCCATGACGCGACATCTCTCATCCTCCAGGGTGTGAGTGTGCGCAGGCTAACCATCCCGTTCCGTCCGCGCATCCTTTGTGACGGAAATGTTGGGGCTGCACATCGCGGAGCGGGGATACTTCAGAATCGATATCTCAGAAAACGGCCGAGTCGTCGGAGCGGAGGAATAACCCGCATCATCTGGATGCTGAGGCGGGCCGGGAGCGAGAACCGGCCGCTCCAAGTCGGAGCGTAGGCCGCGACTTCTCCGACGAACCTCAACCGCGGGACCATCACCTCCAGCTCTCGCGGGTCGTCGATCCCCCAGTGCAGGGTGGCGCCGGTCGCCTTGACCGAATGCTGCCGCTGGACGAACCAGACGCCCAGCCGGCTGAAGGCGTCGAACGCCGCCTCGCCACGAGGAACGCGGGCGGTGATCGCCGTGAAGAGCCGCTGAACCTCTTCCTGGCGGAGGTACATGAGGAGACCCTCGGCCACGATCATCGCCGGCCGATCGGCAGGAACCCGCTCCAGCCACGCCAGCTCGACCACGGAGGAGCCAATGAGCTCGTAGCCGTCACGCTCCGGATAGAGGCGGCGCCTCAACGCGATGACCTCGGGGTAATCGACGTCGAACCAGCGGATGCTCCGGGGTGGATCAATCCGGAAGACGCGGGTGTCCAGACCACATCCCAGGTGCAGTACGGACGCATCGGGGTTCTCGGCGATGAATGTCCGGACCCAGTCATCGAGCATCCTGGCCCGCATCGCCAGGCCCACCATCATGTCGCGGGTGACCTTCAGCCTGGCGAAGTCATAGTCGATTCGCCGGACTGCCTCGGCCGCGAACGTGTCGGACAGGAGCGAGTCCGACAGGCGGCTTTCTCCTGCCTTCGCGAAGAGGGTGATGAGGAGTGTCTCCTTCTCCTCCGTCAGGGTGACCTTGCTCGAATCCATCAACGCCCCGCTGCGAAGGAAAGCTTGAACTCTTTCTTCAGCTCATCCCCAAGCTGAATGCTATCGCTGATATCTCGCGAGGATATGGATACACTCACAAGGAGCCACTTGTCCAAGGACTGCCGCCGTCCCAGCCAGGCGTGGGCACTTGCCAAATCGAGAGGGAGTTCCCATTAGACCCCCATCTCGGGCGCGAGGTGGGGACATGGGGTGGGGAAGGACGCTCGTCCTGGCGGCGGTGCTGGGGTGGTGGGGAGTTGCGTGTGGTCCGACACTCGAGGGAGGAGCCCCGGTGGAGGCGCTCCCCGAGGACCCCCCACCTTCCGAGCCGCCCCCGACCTGCTTGCCGATCCCCGTGAGCTGCGAAGGCAAGCGCTGCGGCCTCGTGTCGGATGGCTGCACCTCGCTCGACTGCGGCTCTTGCGGCGAGGGGGAGCAGTGCATCGGGAATGTGTGCACCACTGGAACGAAGCCCGAGTGCGTGCCCGAGACGTGCCACACGCTCATGGCCAATTGCGGCGAGTACCCGGATGGGTGTGGCGGAACCATCCAGTGTGGCACTTGTGCCGAAGGCGAGGTGTGTGGTGCGCATCTGCCCCGCTGGTGCGGGAGCTGTGACGTGAGTGGGGACCTGGGGAGCTCTCTTCCCGTGCGGCTCGAGGGAACGCCTGGCTATAGAGGTTCGACGCCTCAGTACGGCGAACACCTCCGCGATATCTATCGTTGGACCGCCCCGCGCACGGGGACGTATGTCATCAGCAATGCCGGTTCGGGTCCTGAATCCTGGGTGAAGGTGGGGCTCGACGCTTGCGCCAGCACCCTGGCTCCCGGCCCCACGCCGGAGCACCCGAATCGCTATCACCTGGAGGCCGGCCAGAGCGTCTACGTCTCGGTCTTCGGAGATGGGCGATGGTTGGGCCATGTGCGGAGCTTCTTCCATCTGAACATCGTGGAGGCGGCTGCCAGCGAGCAGGGGCAATGCGCGGATCGGATCGACAATGACGGAGACGGGACGCTGGACTGTTGGGACGCGGAGTGCAGCGCGACCGCCGAGTGCCAGGTGGAGGCCTGCGCGGACGTGAAGACGGGCCCTGCGCTGCCGGTCCACGTGCAGCTCCCGAAGGGGCTGGGATACGATCTGTTCAAGCCGGACTGCGGCCCTCAGGGACGTGATGAGCGGGTTGTGCTCTGGACTGCTCCCAAGTCGGGAACGTACGTCTTCCACGGCTCCGAGCACGTGTACGGCATCTCCCTGCGGAACGGGTGCAGGGGCGAGCAACTGGCCTGCGATATTGGCTACGAGGTGCAAGGGGCGCAGTCCTACACCCCGGTGCTGGTCCGCCAGGTCGCGGCGGGAGAATCCGTCCTCATCGTTCTCCAGGGCTCGGAGGGCATCGATCATCGCCCGTTCGGCATCCCCGAGGCGCTGCTCGTCCACGAGTGGGTCCCCTCCGAGGGGGAGGGGTTGTGCGAGGACAAGCAGGACAACGACGGAGACGGCCGGGTCGATGACCGGGACCCGAGCTGCCCGAACTACGTCGAGTGGTAGTGGGCCTGAGGTCCCCACGCCTCAGGGAGCGGGCCGGTATCCCTGGGTCACCGTCGCGTTCACGGGCGTGAAGGCATCCGCGGGCTGTCCCGTCCAATTCGTGCTCGGCGCCCGGAGAGGAACCGGCGTCCCTGCCGTGCCCTCACAGACCACGCTGTCGACCAGCTCCAGTGTGGTGCCACCCTCCTTGGAGGCCACGGCGCCACACGGCCCCGCGTCCGAGAGGACGGAGTGGACAACCTTCACGCGCGCCGCGGGCGTGGTGTTGTTCTCGAGGACGATCTCACTGTCGCCCGCGGCGAGCGTCTGGTTCAACGCGGTTGGGAGTTGGGTCGCAGAGAAGGCCTGGCTCCAGCTAGTGGAGTGTCCGCGAAGTTTTTGGACATAGTCGCGGGGGGCTGAATAACTCCGGTGGATGAGGAGACGCCCCCCACGACTCATCCACCTCTCGCCCGAAGAGGTGACGTACCTCGAGCAACTGGTGCGAGACGGACGTACCGAGCAACGCATCGCCCGGCGGGCGCGCATCCTGCTGGAGATGGCTGACCCAGCCACCATCGTCTCGGAGTTGGCCGACCGACTCGGCCAGGACCGCAGGACCATCTGGGCACTGTGTCGTCGCTTCGAAGCTCTCGGCGTGGATGTAGTGAAGGACTCCTACCGCCCCGGGCGACCGCGGGAGCTTTCCCCCCCTCCAGCGAGTCGAGGTAGAGCGCCTGGCGTGCAGTGAGCCGGCTGGAGTAGGGCTGCACATGACCCACTGGTCCACGCGTAGTCTGGCGCGTGCTGCTCGCCTGAAGGGTATCGCCCCCGCCATTTCACACTCCACGGTAGCTGTCATCCTTCGGGATGCCGCCCTGCAACCGCATCGCTCCCGGTACTGGAAGACACCGACTCCTGATGACGCCTTCCGCCACCAGGCCGCGCAGATTCTCTGGTGTTACGAGCAGGCCCAGAGGCTGGCCGCACGAGGTGAGGTGGTTTTGTGCCTGGACGAGAAGCCCAACATCCAGGTGCTGGAGCGTAACCATCCCTCGCGCTCGACGAGGCCTGGGCTCATCGAGAAACAAGAGTTCGAGTACACACGGCACGGCACGGTGAACTTCCTGGTGAAGTTGGTGGTGCATACCGGCCAGATGCGGGGCTGGTGCCTGGAGCGCAACGACGGCGCTTGCCTGCGAGCAGTGCTCCCCCAACTGCTTGGGGACCACAGCGACGCGCACCGCATCCACCTCATCTGGGATGGAGGTTCCAGCCACGTCGCCCGGGAGACTCTCGACTTCCTGTACAGCAACTACCCTCATGTCCGGGTGCTCTTCACGCCCGCTCACGCCTCCTGGCTCAACCAAGCCGAATTGCTGCTGCGCGCCTTCGCAGCGCACTACCTGCAGCGGGGAAGCTGGGCCAACCGTGACGAGCTCATCGAGCACCTCGACGCCAGCTGGCCCGAATACAACCGCCTCTACGCCCACCCGTTCACCTGGTCGTGGACTCGCTCCAAGATGCACGAGTGGGTGGATCGCCGCCTCTTGTGACTATGTCCAAAAACTTCGCGGACACTCCACTAGACCCGTCCTTCACTCCCGCACCGGTACGGCTCAAGTAGAAGGCGCGTCCCGGACGCCGGGCCGAGGACAGTTGCCGCAGGTAGACGTCCCCACCGGCGAACGTGAACCGGAGGACGTGACGGCCCGGGGTGACCTCGAGGGACGTGGGGACCTTGTAGCTCTGGAAGGTGCCGTGCCCGCCCGTGGCCGGGAGCGTCACGGGGAGGGACGTCGCGCCATCGAGGCCGATCGTGGCCTGCGCGGTCCCGCTCGGCTGGGAGTAGGTGATGGAGACCTCGTAGCGTCCGCCCGTGGGCACATCCACCGTGTATTCGAGCCACTCTCCCGGCTGGCCCCGGACCTCGTAGCTCCCCGAACCTCGGACGCCGATGTCCACGGCCTCGCCAGGCCGGTAGTACTGGGAGGTATTGACCGCGTCCGAGTCGTGGTAGGCGACTCCCTCGCCTCCCTGGTCGAAGTCATAGGCCTTGATGATGCCGGGAAAGGCGTTGGCTCCGTAGGGCAGCTGCTCCGCGGCACTCGCGGCCCCTGGAACGCTGATACACAAGGCCAGAACGAAGGCCTCATACCCACCACGCTGCTGACTCAACATGGAGAACTACTCTTGGGTGGATTTCTTGAATTACTTGGATTGGTATACCCAATTCGAGGTTGGGACGAAAGGAGGACCGTTGCTCTCAGTCCCATCAGGGCGGGGCTCGGCTACACGCTTGGGGGTGAACCGCTGACCGATGGTTCTCCGCCGGACACGTTCCTAGCTTGCTGGAGAGCGCGGGAGGAGGCGGACGATGGTCTGTGAGAACTGCCGGGCGAGACCCGCGGTGGTGTTCCTCAAGCAGCGGATGGGGGATGGGCGCGAGAACACCCTGAGCCTGTGCAACCACTGTGCAAGTGCCGTGGCCCGGGGCGAGGGGAACATGCCTTTTGGACTGGAGGGCCTGCTCGCGCAGATGATGGGTTCTCGGCCGAAGCGGGAGAACATCCTCGCTCAGCTGTCGGAGCTGGCGCAGCAGGTGCTGGAGCACTCGGCGCGGCTGACGCTGGAGTGGGGCTACGACCGCATCCGCATTGAGCACCTGCTGCTCGCGCTCATCCAGAAGGTTCCGGAGATCCGCCTGGCGCTCGAGGCGGAGGGCACGGACGTGGAGGAGTACGAGGCTCGGCTGCGCCAGGTGATGGAGCGCCGGGAGCCGCTGCGTGCCGAGGGCGTGGGAATGTCCTCGGGCATGAAGCGTGTGTTGCAGCTCGCGAGGCTCCAGGCCGTGCAGCTGGGGCAGACCTTCATCGGTCCCGAGCACCTGCTGCTCGCCATCATGGCCGAGGGCGAGAGCTTCGCCGCCCAGTTCCTCTCCGACATCGACCCGGACGAGCTGCGCACGCACCTGACGGGGGGCGGTGTCTCTGGGACGGCGGGAGCTGCTCAAGCGGGCCGAGGCGCGGATCGGCTCCCGCCCCACCTCACCCGCTTCACGAGGGACCTGACCGCGCTGGCGAAGGCGGGAGAGCTGGATCCCATCATCGGTCGCGAGAAGGAGATTGAACGGGTCATCCGCATCCTGAGCCGCAAGACGAAGAACAACCCGGTGCTTATTGGCGAGCCGGGCGTGGGCAAGACGGCCATCGCCGAGGGCCTCGCGCAGCGCATCGTCGCGGGCGAGGTGCCGGAGGTGATCAAAGACAAGAAGGTGCTCTCTCTGGACCTGGCGGGCGTCATTGGTGGCTCGAAGTTCCGCGGTGAGTTCGAGGAGCGCTTCAAGGGGCTGATGGATGAGATTCGAACCCTCAAGGGCCAGGTCATCCTCTTCATCGATGAGGTGCACACCATCGTTGGGGCCGGCGCGGGCGAGGGCTCCATGGACGCCGCGAACATGCTCAAGCCAGCCCTGGCGCGCGGCGAGCTCCAGTGTCTGGGCGCCACCACGCTTGACGAGCACCGCAAGCACATTGAGAAGGACTCCGCCCTGGAGCGCCGCTTCCAGCCGGTGATGGTGGCCGAGCCCACGCCGGAGCAGGCCATTGAGATCCTCCGAGGCCTGCGTGACTCGTACGAGGCGCACCACCGGGTCAAGATCGCCGACGCCGCGCTCACCGCCGCGGTGGAGCTGTCCGACAAGTACATCAGCGACCGCTTCCTCCCAGACAAGGCCATCGATCTGCTCGACGAGGCAGCGGCGATGGTGAGGCTGGGGGCGCACACCGAGCCGGGCCGCATGAAGGAGATGGAGGAGCGGCTGGTGAAGAAGGAGAAGGACAAGGAGGCCGCGGTGGCCGGCGAGCGCTATGAGGAAGCCTCGCGGCTCAAGAGAGAGATTGAGGCGCTGCGGACGGAGCTGGAGGGGCTGCGTACGCAGTGGCAGAACGCCAAGGGAGTGACCGAACCCACGGTGATGCCCGAGGCCATCGCCATCGTGGTGAGCGAGTGGACGGGGATTCCGGCGAAGAAGCTGCAGCAGGAGGAGTCGCAGCGGCTGCTGGAGATGGAGCAGGCGCTGCGCCAGCGTGTGGTGGGTCAGGAGGAGGCCCTGCGCGCCATCTCCGAGGCGGTGCGCCGGGCGCGCGCGGGGCTGAAGGATCCAGGGCGGCCCATCGGCTCATTCATCTTCCTGGGGCCCACGGGCGTGGGGAAGACGGAGACGGCGCGCGCGCTCGCCGACTACCTCTTCAACGACCAGAACGCGATGCTCCGCTTCGACATGTCCGAGTACATGGATCGGCACACGGCGAGCCGGCTCATCGGCGCGCCCCCGGGGTACGTGGGCTACGAGGAGGCAGGTCGGCTCACCGAGGCCGTGCGGCGGCGGCCCTACTCGGTGCTCCTGTTCGATGAAATCGAGAAGGCCCACCCAGACGTCTTCAACCTGCTGTTGCAGATACTGGATGACGGGCGGCTGACGGACTCGCGCGGGCGCACGGTGGACTTCAAGAACACCGTCATCATCATGACGTCCAACCTGGGCGCCGAGCAGCTCGGGCTCCGGAAGGGGGCGCTGGGGTTCCAGCGGCTCGAGGACGGCGTGAGCGTGGAGGACGAGCGGGTCGCCTCGACCATCATGGACGCGCTGCGCGGCCACTTCCGGCCCGAGTTCCTCAACCGCATCGACGAAATCATCGTCTTCCACGCGCTCAACCGCGAGCAGCTCAACCGCATCGTGGACTCGATGTTGGAGGCCACCCGGCGCAAGCTGCACGGGCAGAACATCACGCTGGAGGTCCGGGACGCGGCGAAGGACGAGCTGGCGCGGCGCGGGTTTGATCCGAAGTTCGGCGCAAGGCCCCTGCGACGGGTCATCCAACGTGAGCTGGAGACAGAGTTCAGCCGGATGCTGCTGAGAGGGGAGGTGCACGAGGGAGAGCGGCTGCTCGTGGACTTCGTGGACGGGAAGTTCTCCTTCCAGGTGGAAGCCCGGGCCCACGCCGTGGAGGCGCGGGCACCGGTGCACTGAGCCTTTCGAGACTTCCGCCTGTTTCACGTCAGCGGGAGACGGCGTAGCAGCGCTCGCGCAGCACCGCCCGGCGCAGCACGTCCACGTTGGCGAAGCCGTTGTCACGTGCGTACTGCTCCAGGCTTCCAGGCACGGACCGTCCAAGCCGTTGCTCGAAGAACCACCGCCACAGCTCTGCTTCCGTCACTCCGGCATTGGCGAGCAGCGGTTGCTCCAAGCCTCTGGCTGCGAGCACCCGCTCCTTGTCCCGGGCCCGCTCCAACAAGGAGCCGTACTCGCCTGTGGCCCGCAGGTGGTCTGGCAGGTGACGCAGCGCGTCCGTGGCGAAGAGCGTCTCCACCCAACGCACGTGCGATTCGTCCTCGAGGAAGCGCTCCAGGTCTTCGACCCGCTGCGTCTCCCTCCAGCGCGCGAAGTCCTCGGCGGAGAGCAGCCCATGCTCGACGCGGAAGCGCTCGGCGGTCCGCTGAAGCTCCACCTCGTCCACGCTCCGCCCCAGGCGCGAGGCCTGCTCCACCGCCAGTGTCCGGGCGAGCGCCGCGCGATGGGCCCCGGCGAAGCCGCCTCGCAGCCGCAGCTCATCGAGCAGGGCTTCCGGCACCACCTCTCCGCCCTCCGTCCCCCCGAGCGGCAGCCGGCTCGCGCGACGCCGGACTTCCTCCCAGGCATCGGTGTGCTCGAAGTGGTAGCGGACCTGCTTGGGCGCGAGCCCCTCGTCGAGCCGGGCCCTCAGGGTGCGCAGCAGCGCCAGGGCATCCCGGCGCTTCTGGTCCACCCGTCCTTGTGGCAGCCAGGTGCGCAGGGCCTCCAGCTCCCGGGAGGGCACCCCCTCGCGAGCCGCCTGCGTCAGCACCGTGGGCCATGCGCGCTCCATGTAGAAGAGCTGCTTGGCCACCCGCTCCATCACGGTGCGCGTCTTCCTGCCCACCACCCCCGAGCCCTCCGCTGCCTCCAGTGTGGCTCGGACGTTCACCATGGCCTCGGACAGCAGCCGGTAGCCGTCCTCAGCGGAGCCGTGCGCCACGGCCACCTCGTCGTCGTCCTCCAACGCGCCGCTCTGGAAGGACTCGAAGATGGCGCCCACTCCCTCCATGCCGAACGCGGCGAGCTCCGCCGCGCGCAACGCGCCCATGCTCGCGCTGCCGAAGACGTGGATGCCCTCGGACATGGCCCACAGGATTTCCTTGTGCCACACCGCGGGCACGCGCTCGAAGTAGCCATCGATGATGCCGATGGCCACCGGCTGCTCCAGCGTGGCGCGGTACACGTCCCCTTGTGCCGCGGGCGGGAGGAAGATGGCGTCCAGCTCTGCCTTGCCTTCCTCCGCCGACAGCGTAGGGCCGGTGAAGATATAGACGGGGCCGCTCATTCGCGCCGTGCCTCCTGAAGGATGCTCCGGGCCCTGGCTCCCGGGGTGTAGCCGGGGATGTCGTGCAGGGGTTCGAGCCCGGGGATGATCACCCTCACCACGGGGATGCCCAGCTCCCGCTTCGTGAGGTCCACCACCACCACCTGCCGCAGGTCCGCGGAGCGCAGCCGCTCCAACTCCCACGCCAGGTCCTCGTCAAAGGAGTCCCCCTCGAAGGTGGGCACGTCCTGGAAGCGACGGACCGGCGGCTCGGAGCGCATGTGCTCCAGGGCTCGCGCGGTGTGGTCCAGATCCCGGATGCCCTCGTAGCGCTGCTGGGTCGCGTCGTCCCGCGCTCCGGAGATGAGGGTCAGCCGGCTCTGCGCCGCCTCGGTGAGCGCTCGCAGCAGGGCGACGTGCCGCGAGGGGTGGCACCCCATGCCCTGGGTGACGGGCAGGGGCCGCAGTGGATCCGGCACGCGCTCGGCGATGCGGCACAGGAAGGCGGGGATGCCCACGTCCGTCGTCGTCTCCCAGACCGCCACCTCGACGCCCGCACGCTCGTAGCGCGCGAGCATCTCTTGGCAGGCCGGGTCGTCCACCGTCCCCAGGTCCAGCCGCGTTTGACTTCGCGCCCGAGCGTCCCGCATGTGCCAGAGCGTGGTCGCGTCTCGCTCCACCACCTCGCACAGGGCATGGCTCGTCGCCTCCAGCACGTGGTTGCCGGAGGCCAGCCCATTGGAGCTCATCAGGAACGCGCCGCTCCCCGTGGGCAGGGGCAGGGTGAAGCAGGTGTGGACCAGATCGAAGGGCACCCACACCTGCCGGCGCTCCATCAACTCCGCGCCCTCCACCCACAGCAGGCGCAGTCGCTCGTGGAAGAGGCTGGCCGACAGCCGTGGCAGGCCGGTGACGTCCACGAGCGGATGGCTGAAGCGCAGCTCGGCCTGGCTGCCCAGCTTGAGCGACAGGTGGACATTCTCCGCGTGGTAACCCTCCACCGACTCCATCAACCCGGAGGCCTTCGCCGAGGCCAGGTCCAACCCCTTGCCGGGTGACACCGCCAGCGAGCGCGAGTTGGGGCGGTACACCATCACCACCGGGAGGCCCAGCGTGTCCAGCCCGGTGACGTTGGCGATGCGGGTGATGCCCATGACGGGCATCAGCTGGCGGACCCGCTCGAGGGTCTCCTCGGGTGCCAGCAGGCGGTGCGTGCCGGCCCGGAAGTGCTTGGGCGCGCGAGGGCTCATCAGCGCTTGCGGCGGGTGGGCGGTGTCTTCGCCTGGGTGGCGCTCTTGGGGCGGCCCGGCTTTGGCACCTTCTGGGACTGGGAAGTGGGCTTAGGGGCAGGCGAGGGTCTTGGCGAGTAGCTCAATGCGACGCTGTTGAGGTTGAGCAGGAAGCAGGTGACGTTGTCGGCCGGCGCGTGCCCAAGTGAGTCATCGAACGGCTTCTGGACGGGGTTGGGCACGTTGGCCACCACGGCCTCGTTGGCCAGCATGTTCCAGACCTCCTCGGGCAGTCGCTTCCTGTCCTTCTCTGACCAGGTGATGCGTTCGACCTTCGCCTTCGAGTGTTTTTCCTTCTGGCCGAGCCAGATCTCCCCGGGAACTTTGTAGACGCACCCATCGGGGGCATAGACGAGCAGGTCGGACTCCAGGATCTCGAGCTCCGCCGTGACTGACATCGTCGCCTTTCCCTCAAAGAAGGCGGAGAGCTCGACGAAACCCCGCTCCACCCCGCGCAGCACGTTGGGGTTCTTGGAGTTGCTGGAGACCTTCCCGGGAGGCCGGGTTTCCTTATCGGGGAACGTCCCAATGCTCCAGTGCACCTTGTTGGTGACATCCTCGGTCGAGCCATCGCTCATGATGAGCTTCGCGAGGAACGTCGTCTCGAAGTCCTCCATCATGGTGAAGCGGAAGTAGGGTCTGCCGGTGTCCGGATCGACGATGCTCTGGGTGGGGATGAAGGACTGAGGGACGTGGATGTAGAGGTAGGCGGGTTGGGCTTTGTCGGTCATGGTTGCTCTTCGGGGGACTCTGTCAGGTGAAGCCAAGCTCACGGGAGGCAGCAACGGCTCGTGCGAGCCGGTCCTGGAGCGCCTGAGGTTCGGCACGCTCCCAGTCCTCGATTCCCTCGAGCAGGGCGAGCAGAGCCTCCGGGAGCCGTTGCTGCTGCGGCTCGAGCGTCGCGCGCAGGTGGGCGAGCGCTTCGAGGGCGTGGTGTTGCTCCAGGAGCACCGCGGCCAGTGGCCAGTGCGCCATCCATTGGAAGGGGTAGACGAGGGAGAGCGGTTGCCACAGCTGCAGGGCCTGTCGCGCTGACTGCTCGGCTACGTCGGCTCTGCCCTCGCGCCAGGCCACCCAGGCGAGGTTGGCCTGGGCCACGCCGATGTAGTCCTCCATCCGGGCCGCCGTCGCCACCGCGAGCCCGCGCTCGGCCCGGTGCCGCGTCTCGTCCAGCCGGCAGCGCAGGCGGCTGGTCATGGTCAGATACGACAGGCAGCGCGACTGCAACGTCACGTCCCCCACGCGCCCGGCCTCATCCAGCGCGGCGATCATCAATGCCTCGGACTCGTCCAACTCGCCATGCAGCAACAGCGCCGTGGCCAGGACGAAGCGCGCCATCGACACCTCGCCGTCCACGCCCGACTCCTGGCTGGCCCGCATGAAGGCGCGCCCGTGGGCCACCGTCTGGGCGGAGACCCGGTAGCGCTCGCTGCGAAACCCCATCTGCACGAGCGACTGGAAGAAGCGCGCCCGCTGCAGCGGTACGCCGCGTGCCTCGACGATGGGGCGCACCCGCTCCACCAGCTCCGTCATCTCCCGCACCCGCGCCTGCCAGTAGTACGTGGTGATGCGCTCGTTCTGGATCTGGAACCACTCCTGCCATACGTCCTCGGGGAGCTCGCCCGGGCCAGCATCCAATGCCGCCTCCGCCGCCGCGTAGGCGCGCAGGGCTTCGTCGTGCTGATGGTGCGTTTCCCATGACTTGCCCGCGCGGCGGTGAATGCTCGCCCGGCGCACGCGCTCATGATGCGCGAGCCGTGCCAGGGCTTGTGCATAGGCCTCGCGGGCCTCGGCCTGCCGTCCCGTGAGGGCGCGTACGTCGCCGAGGCTCTCGTACACCCGATCCAGTGCGAGCGGCTCCGCGTCCTGGGAGGACGCATCCGCGTCCCGCTGGAACGCGGCCTGGCGGAGCGCGGCCTCGTAGAAGGCAATGGCCTCGTCATTTGCGTAGGCAGCTCGGGCCTGGTCTCCGGCGAGCGCGAAGAAGCGGCTGGCGCGGCCAGGGACGCCGGCCTGGGACCAGTGGTGGGCGAGCGTGGCCGCGTGGCGTGGGAGCTCGGAGTCATGGCGGTGCTCCACGGCCTCTGCGGCCCGGTGGTGCAGGGCACCGCGCCGGGCGGCGGGAATTCGTCCGTAAGCCACCTCGCGCAGCTTGTCGTGGACGAAGCGCAACCGCCCCTCGCCGGCCTCCTCCAACACCTGGCGCAGGCGCAGCTCCTCGAGCGCCTCCAGCGTCGCCTCGTCCCCCAGGGCGGCGGCTTCCGACAGCAGCTCTCCGTCGAACTCGCGGCCCAGCACCGCGGCGAGCTGCACCAGCGCGCGCCCGTCCTCTCCGAGCTCCGCCAGCCTCCGCTCGATGAGCTCGGCGATGGAGTGGGGCAGGGGGAGCACCAGGGCTCCTGTCTGGTCTCCGGGCACACCCAGCCGCCACTCGCCCGTGGTGGAGCGGGAGAGCAGTCCCTCGCCGATGGCTGTGCGCAGGTACTCGGCGATGAAGAAGGGATTGCCGCTGGCGTGGGTGACGAGCGTGTCGAGGAAGGTATCGGGTGCCTCGCGCAGGGCGAGCATCCCGCGCACCATGTCCCGGAGGCTGGCGGCCTCCAGCCTCTCCAGCTCGAGGCCCACCCCACCGGGGGCCTGGACGAGGCGCCTCAACGCGCCGCCCGCCTCGTCCATCCGGTAGGTGCCCACGACGAGCACTCCGTGCGTCCGGAGGTGCTCCGGCGTCAACTCCTGGAGGAAGCTCAGGGACAGCTCGTCGGCCCATTGCAGATCATCCAGGACGAGCAGGAGCGGTTGCACTCGGGCGAGGGCGAGCAGGGTGTCGCGCAGGCTCGTGAGGACACGGGCACGCGCCTGCCCCGGCGGGAGCGCGGGAGGCTCCGGTCGCGCGTCCTGTCCGGGGAGCTGCGCCAGGGTGGGCTCGTACGCCGCGAGCACCTTGCCTCGGGGGCCCAGGAGCCGCTCCGTCTCCTCGATGCCATGCTCGCGGCACCGGTCCGCCACGGCGAGCAGCAGCGGGCGCAACGGGTGGAGTGGGGCCGCGCGCACCTCCGCACCACCCCCGACGCTCAGCGGGACGCACTCGCCCGTCACCACCGCGAGCCGGCGGTATGTGGCCTCCGTGGCCAGCTCCATGGCCAGGCGCGTCTTCCCTACGCCGCTCTCCCCTCCGATGAAGACGCACCCACCTTGTCCCCAGGAGGTCTCCTCCAGCGCCTGGGCGAGCCGTCCCAGCACCTCCCCGCGTCCGGAGAAGTCCGGCCGGTAGAGGTAGGGCGCGGGGCGGGGGACATCGGGCTCATCGGCTTCAGCCCCGAGCGCGGTGAGGGCCGCCGCCACGTCCTCGGCATAGCCCAGCCGCTCCTGGGGCCGCTTCGCCAGCAGCCGTGACACGAGCACGTCCAGCTCCGGGGGAAGTCCCTCCACCTCGCGCGAGGGCGGAAGGGGCTGCCGACGCAGGTGCTGATGGAGCACGCCGCCCGCGCTCCGGCTCGCGATGAAGGGGGGGTGGCCCGTCACGGCTTCGTAAAGAATGCACCCGAGTGCGTAGAGATCCACCCGGGCGTCCACGAAGTCTCCGCGGATCTGCTCGGGAGCCATGTACGCCTCGCTGCCCACGACACTGCCCCCCACCTGCAGCACCTCGCGGGCGCCGCCGGATTGCGCCGCGATGCCAAAGTCCACCAGCACCGGCCCTCCGTCCGGGCGGATGAAGACGTTCTCTGGCTTCAGGTCTCGGTGGACGATCCCGTTGCCGTGCAGGAAGGCCAGGGGCGCGCACAGCCGGCGCAGCAGGGTGAGCGTGTCCGTGAGAGGCGGGCGCGCGTCGATGAAGCCGCGCAGCGTCTGGCCACTCAGCAGCTCCATGGCGTACCAGGGCAGCCCGTCCCACACTCCCTCGGCGACGATGCGCACGACGCCCGGGTGGTGGAGCCGGCGCAGCGAGTGGATCTCCCGCCGGATGCTGGCCAGCATGGCGCCCGAGGCCACGCGCACCGTCTTGAGCGCTACGGCCTCACCGGTGTCGCGGTGCTCGCCCCGGTACACCACACCCATGCCTCCCTGGCCGAGCACGCCGAGGACGCGGTAGGGGCCCAGGCTCGGGGGGTGTGCCTGGGGAAGAGGCGTCTGCACCTGCTGCATCATGGGGAGCGCAGCATACGGCGCTCCGGTGCATGCGTCCGGCCGGGACGCACCTGCGTCCTCGGCGAGGTGGGGCTCCTCGTGGTGGGCACACCGGGAATGGAATCTTGAAGGCGGGGGAGAGTGCTCAAGACACCAACACCCGCTTCTTTCGCTACACTCGTGCGTACTGAGGACGATGCGATGCACGAGAAGTTGTCGACGCTGGTGACTGCGCTGCGAAGGGCGGGGCACTTCGACGAGGCCGCGACTCTCGCCTTGAGAGGAATGTTGGACGTGGCGGAGGAGGCGGTGGCGTCCAGCCGCTACGCAAACCGGGCCCGGGTGCTGCGAGGCATGGTGCACTTGCGGCCCGGGGACGCCTACCGCCGCCTGGTGTCACTGGAGCGTGGGGCCGAGCGCGCGCGGCCCGCCGGGCTGGGGGAGGGAGGGCTGGAGGAAGGAGCGGCGCTGCTGACATCAGCCACCGCGTGGCGCTCGGTGGTGCGTCACCGTTGTGGCGTGTCCATCGACGTCAACCTCGGCTCGCTGGAGCCACATGCCGAGGGAGCGGAGGTGGAAGGGGACGCGGCGCTCGCCGAGGGCGGAGGTTTCAGCAGCAATGAGAGCCGCCAGCGCTTCCTGGTGCGGCAGGCCTCCCACGTCTGCGTGCTGCCGCTGCGTGCTCCAGGCGGAGAGGTGGAGGGGATGATCTCCCTGGAGGCGGACTGCCCAGCGGCGGTGGGGCGGGAGTTCGTCTGGAGGGAGTGGAACGAGACGTTGCAGCTCGTGGCGGACGTGGCGGCGCCGTACCTGCTGGCGCTGCCCACGCGTCCGGCGGCTGCCGCGGAGGTGGACGAGTTCCTTCCGGTTGTGGGCACCGCGATGGCGGGGTTGCTGCCCATCCTGCGCGTCTTCGCCCAGCAGGAGGAGACACTGTTGGTGAGCGGAGCCACGGGAGCGGGCAAGTCGCGGCTGGCACGCTGGTGCCACCAGCGCTCCGATCGCAGCAAGGGCCCCTTCGAGGTGCTGGACCTGGTGACGGTGCCCGAGGATCTGCAGATGGCCGAGCTCTTCGGCTGGAAGAAGGGCGCCTTCACGGGGTCGGTGCGAGACAACGTGGGCAGCGTGGCGCGCGCGGAAGGGGGCTCGCTCTTCATCGACGAGATCGACAAGCTGTCGCTCAAGGCGCAAGCGGGGCTGCTGCACCTGCTGGAGGAGCGGAGCTACCGGCCGTTGGGAGAGGGCACGGGGGAGAAGCGCGCGGATGTGCGTTTCATCATCGGCACCAACGCGAACCTGCTGGAGGCGGTGCGGGCGGGGCGCTTCCGGGAGGACCTCTACTACCGCGTCAACGTGTTGCCCATTCGCATGCCGCCGCTGGATGAGCGCCGAGACGAGATTCCCCTCTGGGCGCGTTACATGGTGAACCGGCGGCACCGCGAGCGTGTGCCCTCGGGCTCGGTGCGGCTGACGGAAGGAGCGGAGTGGTTGCTGTCGGGCTGCTCCTGGCCGGGCAACCTGCGGCAGCTCGACAACATCGTCCGGCGGGCCTACACGCTGGCGATGGTGGGCCAGGGCGGCTCCGGCGAGGTGGTGCTCGAGGAGCGGCATGTGACCCAGGCGCTCTCGTACGACGGGCCGCCCGGCGCCAAACCCCTGTCGGAGGCACTGCGGGTGGCGGCCCAGGCCTTCGTGCAGGAGGCGCAGCGGCGCGAGGGCTCCATCGACCTGGACCTGGCGGATGCCTTCCGGGGTTTCGTGCTGGGGACCGCGGTGCGTCAGCTCGGCCGGGACGAAGCCTTCCGCGTGCTCGGCCGGGAGAACCTGGTGCGCAACCGCAACCACCACAAGGCCTTCAAGCGCGAGGTGGAGAAGGTGGACACGCTGTTCAAGGCCCTGGGTGAGGCAGGATCGCCCTTCGCGGATCTGCTGGCCTCGGAGGAGTAGCGGGCCATTGTTTGTGCCATCCACCTGTTGACCGACCCTCCGCCGGATGACGTACATCCGCCGGATGACGGACGCGAGAGCCCCGAAGGACGTGCGATTCCCGTTCGCATGAAACGATTCGCGGGCCTCTCGAAGCTCACCCTTATCTCCCTGGGCGTCCTGGCCGCTCTCGGCGCCGTCCTCACTGTCTTCGGACCCAACCTCCGCAGGCTCTTCGGCGCCAGCGCCGCTTCGCTCGCCAGCGATGAGGACGAGATGGCCATGCGCTTCTCACAGGACTCTCGGCTGCAGCGCAAGTCGCTGGCGACTTTCGGGGACTCCGAGGATTCGGCCCCTGCGCTGGAGATGGCTCCAGCGCCCAGGGCAGCCCCGCCGTCTCCGCCCCGCGCCGCCGCTGTGGCGAGCCGGACGCAGGTCGTGCAGGCCGAGCGTGTCGAGCCCGTCACCACCGGCAACACCCACGCCGCCGAGCGCCCCAACCCCTTCACCCTCACCACCGAGGACCGCTTCTCCACCTTCGCGGTGGACGTGGACACTGCCTCCTACGCGCTCTTCCGCCGCTATGTCTCTGAGGGTGGCATGCCCCCGCGCGAGTCCATCCGCGTGGAGGAGTGGGTGAACTACTTCCGCTATCGCTACCCCTCGCCCGAGCAGGGGGACTTCCGAGTGGACCTCGAGGGCGCGCCCTCTCCCTTCACCCCCGGACGCCACCTCGTGAAGGTGGGCCTGCAGGGCCGCACCATCGCCAAAAGCCAGCGCAAGCCCACGCACCTCGTCTTCCTCGTGGACACCAGTGGCTCCATGGCCAGCCCGGACAAGCTGCCGCTCGCCCAGAAGGCCATGAAGCTGATGGTGGACGGCCTCAATGAGTCGGACACCGTGGCGCTCGTCACCTACGCCGGCAGCGTGCGCGACGTGCTGCCTCCCACCCCCGCCTCCGAGCGCGAGAAGCTCTTCCTCGCTATCGACTCACTCACCTCGGGCGGCGGTACCGCCATGGGCGACGGGCTGGAGCTTGCCTACCGCCACGCCGCGAAGAAGGCCGGTTCCAAGAACGTTGCCCGCGTCATCGTCCTCACCGACGGCGACACCAACCTCGGCCGCAACCTCTCCGCCGACTCCATGCTCGAGAGCGTGCAGGGCTTCGTGAAGGAGGGCGTCACCCTGTCCACCATTGGCCTGGGCATGGGCAACTACCGCGATGATCTGATGGAGCGGCTGGCCAACAAGGGCAACGGCAACTGCTTCTACATCGACAGCGAGCGCGAGGCCCGCCGCGTCTTCCAGGAGCGGCTCGCCGGCACGCTGGAGGTCATCGCCCAGGACGTGAAGGTTCAGGTGGAGTTCGACCCGGAGGCCGTGCGCGGCTACCGGCTGCTGGGTTACGAGAACCGCGCCATTGCCGACCGCGACTTCCGCAATGACAAGGTGGACGCGGGGGAGATTGGTGCGGGCCATACCGTCACCGCGCTCTACGAGGTGGAGCTCTCCGGCGAGGGCTCACGCGTGGCCACGGTGCGCGTGCGCGCGAAGAAGCCCGGTGGGGTCGAGGCCGCCGAGCAGTCTTTCCCCCTGGAGCGTGAACAGCTCCACGCCAGGCTGAGTCAGGCCTCCGCCAACCTGCGCTTCGCCGCCGCTGTGGCTGGCACCGCGGACATTCTCCGAGGTGCGCCTCAGGCGGGCGACTGGAGCCTGGCCACCGCCGAGTCGCTCGCCGAGGGCGCCGTGGACGGCATGAGTGACCGTGCGGAGTTCCTCGGCTTGCTGCGGCGGGTTCGCGAGCGTCACGCCACGTCCGTCGCCGGCGGAATCCCGGATTAGGGAAAGGCTGCCATGCCGCGACCCACCTCAACTCCGGCCTCCATCGTGAGCCAGAGTGGGGCCTATACTGACCGTATGGGTCCGCCGACTTCGAGCCTCGTAGACGATTCGCTCTGGCCGCTGGTGCGGGTGACGCTCCCGCGCGTGATGACGAATGAGCAACAGAAGGAGTTGCTGGAGCGCATCCTGTTCTATCTGCGGCGGGAGGAGCGGTTCGTCACCCTGGTGGACGCGCGCCAGCTCTGGTCGGTGAGCGCCGAGCTGCGCGAGCAGCAGTGGCGCTTCCTGCGACAGCACGACGTCCTGATACGTCAGGGGTCGATGGGGATCGTGGTCCTCATCAACTCGCCAGCCGTGGCGCTGATGATCCGGGTGCTCGTCCACCGCATCCAGCCCAAGGTGGTGCCATACTCCATCCAGGCCTCGTGGCCGGCGGCGGTGTCGTGGGTGGCGGAGCGGCTGGATGGGAACGGTCTGCGCGAGCACGCCAGGCGGGTACGGCAAAGCCTTGGCTCATCTCCCGATGGAAGAACGTGGGCAGAGCCCCTCGGAGTGCAGCAGGGGGTCGGGACTGGGCGACTGCCTCCGGAGCGCAGACCGAAGTGCTAGGTCACCAGCCGCCGTAGGGGACGGTGATGGCCTCCATGTAGTGTCCCGACGGATCCTGGAAGTAGACCCCGCGGCCCCCGTCATGGGTGTTGATCTCCCCGGGGCGGTGGCCGCGCGGGTCGGCCCAGTGCTGAATCCCTCGGTCTCGAATCTTGGCGATCAGCGAGTCGAACACGTCGTCCGACACGAGGAACGCATAGTGCTGGCCGGGGAAGTCGGCGTCGGATTCGATGTAGTCGAGCGACACCCCGTCATCCAGCTTGACGACCAGGAAGTGCCCGAAGGGCTGCGGCTCAGGGCGCCCGAGGAGCTCGGCGAGGAACTTCGCGGAGCGCACCTTGTCCTTCGCGGCGATGATGGTGTGGTTGAAACGAACGGTCATGGATGGGTCCTTGGTAGAGCGTCACGTGATGCTTACCCCGAGCCCAGCACGTTCACGGGTGACCTGGAGCGCTCCGGCGCCGTGCTTTCGTTCAAGGCTCAACACCCGAGCGCATGCCGGTACAGGTCCTGGGGCTCGCACCGGAGGACGTGTTCGAGCGCCTGAAGTGAGGCCTACCCGTCCGAGCGGGCCTCCACGAGGAGCAGGGGCTCCATCTCCACGAACCGCTGCCAGAAGGCGGCGGCCTCTTTGTCCGGGTTGGGGCGCGCCCTCACGGGCACCCACTGGAAGGAGGAGAAGCCCGCCTCACGGAATGCCCACTCATAGGATTCTGGTGCCAGATAGGCATTGGTGAGCTGGAAGCTTGTCCCGTCCGGGTTGAAGAAGGTGAGGGTGATGAGGTCCCCCTCTTTGCGCGGAGAGGGGACCTGCTTGGTGAGGCCGTAGGGGCGGTAGCTCTCGTAGTGCTTCGGGTCACTGCGCGGGTTATCGGCGATCCCCACGAAGCGCCCGCCCGGCACGAGGTTGCGGCGGATGGCTCGGCAGAAGTCCAGGAGCTGCTCGCGAGTCCGCGCCTGATTGCGCTCCCCGCCGCTTCATCTGCCGGCTGTACTCAGTTCCAAGGCTCCGGTTTTCGCTAGGAAAGAGCACCGTCCTGGTGGCGCCTGTTGGGACACGGTAGATCGCCCCGAAATGGCTGAATCCCTCAAGACCTTCTTCGACCCGATCCTCGTGCGGCGCATCGCCACCCAGCTGCGTGCTGTCCACTCCGAGTTCCCCGAGCGTCGCTTCGTTGCCGAGGCCTCCGAAGGGCTGGACGCCCTTGAGCTGATGGACCGCGCACGCCACATCATGCGCGCCATGCACCGCGCGCTCCCCAAGGACTTCGAGCACGCGGCGCGCATCCTCCAGGACTCGCTCGGGCCGACGATGGAGCGCACCGAGGGCCACGGCATGTCCGTGTTCCTCTATCTGCCCCACGTGCTCTACGTGGCCGAGCACGGGCTGGCGCACTTCGAGCCGGCCATGCGGCTGCAGCACGCGCTCACCCAGCGCTTCACCGCCGAGTTCTGCATCCGCCCCTACCTCGAGCGCTACCCGCGAGAGACGCTCGCGCGCCTGCGCGAGTGGGCGGGCGATGCGAACGTGCATGTGCGGCGCCTCGTCTCTGAGGGGACCCGACCCCGGTTGCCCTGGGCGCCCCGGCTCCGCGCCTTCCAGGAGGATCCCCAGCCGGTGCTCGAGTTGCTGGAGCTGCTCAAGGATGATCCCGAGCTCTACGTGCGCCGCTCGGTGGCCAACAACCTCAATGACATCGGCAAGGATCACCCCGTGCTGCTCGTGGACACCTGCGAGCGTTGGAGCAAGGGCGCCTCGCCCGAGCGTCAGTGGATCATCCGCCACGCCTTGCGCTCCGCGGTGAAGCGAGGAGATCCCCGCGCCCTGGCCCTGATGGGCTTTGAAGGACCGGCCGCGCTCGAGGTCACCGCCACGTTTCATCCGAGCCGCGTGCGCCTGGGTCAGTCCGTGCAGGTACGGCTCCAGGTGACCAACACATCCCGAGAGCGCCAGAAGGCCCTGGTGGACCTGGCCGTGCACTTCGTAAAGGCCAACGGTGCCTCCCGCCCCAAGGTCTTCAAGGTGAGCACGGTAGACCTGGTGCCCGGTGCCTCCAGCACGTTGGAAAAGACGGTGTCCCTCGCGGCCCTTACCACGCGCCAGCACTACCCGGGCGCCCACCGCGTCGATGCGCTCGTCAACGGCGCGGCCATCCCCGTGGGCGCCTTCGACGTGTCCTGATGCAACTTCCTGCGTCACCGCAGATGTCGATGCTGAAGGAACCCGCCTCGGCCAGTGGCGCAATGCCGTAGAGACCCTCGCCGGCAGCGATAACGGACCGTGCGTTGGAATGGAGTCGGATTCATCGCGCAGGACAGGACGTTGATGCACCAAGGACCTGTCCGCGAAGGCTCCCTCAGCTCTCCTCTCCTGTGCCTGCGAGCCGCTCGAGATGGTGGTTCGGGTGTTTTTTTATTCCTTGCGGCAATGTCGCCGGAAATCTTCAGACGGAAGTGGGATGGGCCGTGACAGAAGCATGGGGGGTTATTGATGCCTCGAAAGTTTGGCAAACAACATGAGAAAGAAGTGGTAGATCGGTCTAAGTGGGGAGTTGAGTGACCCACTGGGCGGGGACTGAATTTCATAAATTTCAGACGGAAAGAAAATTCCATGCGGATTGTGTTGGTGTTTGGGCTCGCCACGAGCGTGTGGATGGGCTGCGGGAAGATCCAGGATGTTCCTATGGGCAGTGCGGAACAGGAAGTCCTTACGGAGCATCGCCCGCTGGTGGCAGGGAAGGCGGTGAAGCAGGTGGGGGAGGACTGCACGGATGCTGGAGCCAGTGTGTGTCTATCTGGAGTTTGTCTTCATGTGAAGCCAGGCCGGAAGGAGGGGTACGTCTGCAGTCGTGCTTGTCAAGGTGACAAGGAGTGCCCGAGCAACTGGAGGTGTGCCCAGGTCTACCCGACACCTGACGGTCGAATGTGTGTTCCTGCTGCCTTGGGTTCTAGCGAAAGCCTCCAGGTGCAGTGAGCCCCTGAGCGATGACCACCTGATGCACCAGGGCATTTCTCTTCCAGCCATTTTGGGAGGGAGCGCCTCATGTGCTCATTGTCTGTTTGTTAATTGAAATGATGCTCTACGGATTCTCGCGGGGGGCCCTGTTGAGAGCATGGCTCTTCGTTCTGATAGGTGTATGCGTGGGATTGTCCTCGGCGCAAGCAAGAGCGGGGACAACTCCTAAATCGAAGGCAAAGGCCTGGGTTGGACCTCGCCATGCGGTGTTCGGCCAGGAGCTCGTCTGGACCATTGTCGACGTGCATTCTCGGGACCTGCGCCGGGTCCGGTTTGCTCCGGAGTTCAATCCCACGAGCGTGGCCATCACTCCTGATGGTCAATGGTTGGTGTTCACTTCGTACGACCCGTCCGTGCAAAACACGCTGCTTTTCAAGTGGGACGGCCTACCCACCTCCAAGCCCATGCGCATTGGGGATGAGCGGGGGTACCACGCGGAAGTGGCGGTGAGTCACGATGGGAAGAAGGCCTATTTCGCACATCACCCACTCGCGGGTGGACCCCCTGGGCAGCACGAGATGAAAGCCAGTGCACAGCTCTACGAGGTGGGGCTCGATGGCTCCAACCTTCGGGCGCTCACGTCGGGACAGGGATGCCACATCGGTCCCACGTCCCCTCATGCGGGACGCCTCTTTTTCGTGCACACCCCCTGCGACGGGCGCCGCTTCCTGTCCGTGGTGGAGTTGTCCTCCGGCAAGGTGGTTGATCATCCCGTGAGTGAATGGAGGGTGGGCGAGGTTTCTCTCTCTCCGGACGGTCGTCGCCTGCTTCTCACATCCACCGGTTCCGACCGGACTCGTATCATTGAGATGGATGTCTCCAGCCGCAAGGCCTCCGTGCTGCTCGAGGTCGAGCACGATTCATCGACCCTGAAGCCTCAGTACGGTATCGATTCCACGCAGATCCTCTTCCAGAACCAGGGCGCTATTTGGCTCGTCCAGGGTGGGCGGACCACGAAACTCGCCTCACTTCAGGAGTAGAATCCTTGAACACATGTAAGGCTGTATTGATACTTCTCCTGCTTGTGATTCCCTCGAGCAGCCGGGCGCAGTTCTGTCCGCCCAATTCATTGGGCCCCTTGCGAGGACCGAAAGGGTGCTCGCCGGTGTCCAAGGGGTCACTCAACGTTGGAGACCCCATCAACATTGCGAGTGGTCACAATCTCTACCGGTCCGAGGACTTCATTCTCCAGACCTCGCTGGGGCGTCTGCCCTTCATGCGATCCTATGTCTCGCACAACGAGGCATGGACCTATGGGACCCTGACGACGGAGAATGTTCCGTTGCCCTTTGGCTCCAAGGAGAGCCGGGACATTCCGCGCTGGTGGCACAACTTCTTCTCGCTGGTGAATGTCAACGGCTCCTCGTGGAGGGTGGTGGATCGCGACGGTCGCCAGGTGGAGTTCGGGGCGTGCTCCCTTCCGGCCGGGGGGAGTTGCTTCGCATCCCAGGGTTCCGGTCATGCGGCCGAGAGAGACAGGCTGGAGCGCACGTCGACGGGGTTCGTCTACCACGTCGAGGGGCTCGAGCGGCTGGTCTTCGACGCCGAGTACAAGCCGAGCGTGGGGCCCTCGAAGTATTTCCTCACGCGCATCCTGGAGCCGGGAGGCGCCGTGCTGGCAACGCTCGAGTATGCACTGCCGAGCGGGTTGACGTGCCGGTTGGGGACGAACGGAGCTACGACGGGCCTGCCGTACCTCAGCACGGTGACGACGGTGGACGGGACGCAACTGGTTTTCCAATACAAGGCGCTGCAGCGCGGTTCGACGACTGTGACGGACTGTGTCATCAGTGAGATCCTTCTGCGTCAGCAGGGAAGGCCGGACGAGCTGCTGGTGTCCTACAACTACCTGACGGATGGCGCGGTGGAGCGCTCGGGCCGGCTGCGGGCGATTGCATGGGCCGCGGGTAACACCGAGACCTATGACTATACGGGTGAGAACTTCGTGGTGCTCCGCGACGGGCAGGAGGCCGTCCGCCACAACTTCGCCACCGTGTCGAGTGCAGTGCGTGCCGTCTCCTCGCAGGTGGACGGTCAGACGCTCACCGTGCAATGGCAGGGAGGCACAAGCGTGCCCGATCCCACGAACAGACTCTGCAAACAGTACTCATTGCAGCCGCGGTGGGTGACGGATACTTCAGCGGGCCGGGGAGACGGTACCGAGGGCGCGACGCCCAACTTCCAGCGCACCTACGACACGGTAGCAGCGTACGGCTCCTATCACGAGCCTCGGCTCTACCGCACCACCGACAACTGCGCGGGCTCGCCCCAGTCCTGTTCCCCCGGGAGCGTCCGGTACGAGTGGCCTTGCGCCACCTCTTCGTTGCCTGGACACGAGAAGGCCATCCAGGACAAGCGTGGCAACTGGGAGGTGAACCTGTACTCGCCAGCGCCCACGGGTAAGCCGGCCCAGCTTATCGAGAAGACAGCGGTCCTCCGGGGAGCCACCGACTTCAACGGCACGGGAGCGGTGGAGCGGACGGATTACGGCTACGTTTATGGCTCACAGAACACCCAGCTGACGAGCTTTGAGCAGCAGGCCTCCGTGCTGGCGCCCAGCGGCACTCCAGATCAAGCCCGGAAGCTCTACCTTTACGAGCCGGCGACCACTCCCGCGCCCGAGACGGACAGGAAGAAGGCTACCATCCGTTCCGGCTGGACGCGTGTCCTGCGCACCACGGGGTGGCAGACGGAGAAGAAGTACTACGGGACCTTCACCTTCACGTCGTATGTCTCCGCGAACGGAACGGTGAAGGACCCCTACGGCCGAGTACTGGAGGTGCATGGCCCGTGTGAGGTAACCGGGGAGACCGCCACGGACTGCGGCTCCACGGACTACCCGCTCACGCGATATGAATACTGGTCGGCCGATGCGGATGTCTCGGTACGCAACCGCCTCAAGAGTGTGTCGCGCTTCCCGTCCTTGGCGTTGTCTCCTCTGGTAACGACGACACTGGAGTATGACGCTTTCGGCAATCCGACCGTGGTCTTGGGCGAGGATGGTGTCATCACGAGGTTCACCTACGAGCAGGGGAAGGTGTCCTCCGTCCAGGTGGGGAGCCAGCTCCCCACGCTGTACAGATACGATGGAGGGAAGCTGACGTCCATTCAGTACCCGGAAGGGAACTTCGAAGTGCTGTGCTTCCGGAAGGGAGACCCGGCTAGCGGGTGCTCCGGTACCAGGACGGAGAAGTTGCAGTGGAAGGCCAAGGCGTCCACGCTGGACGGAGCCACCTGGACGGAGCGGGTCCTCTATACCTACTGGCCTGATGGTACGGTGAAGGAGGAGCGTTACCAGCGCTGGACGGGAAGCGGTGCGGAAACACGCAGGGTGTTGAAGTTCGCGGCCGACGCACACCACCGTCCCACGTGGCAGAAGTGGGGAGAGGGAGCGGGTAGCTACACCGCGGCGAGCTCCTTCGACGGTTCGGACAACTCGACGGGCGTGGGGCTGCCGTTCAATGCGCCGCCTGCCTGGTGCAACGTGAACCCGTCGACGGGCTCTCCTCAGTCCGAGCTGTGCTCGGCTCTCACCTATGACCGCGCCGACCGGTTGACCAGCATCACGGAGTACCCCACGGCCAACCCGGGCCAGGGGAGCATGACGCTCTTCGAGTACGACGCCCAGGGCAATATCGCCGGCGTGAAGAGCGGGTGTCCCGTTGGCGCCACCTACGCGGCTTGTACGCAGCCCGCTGCCACCTACGCCCACGATGACTTCAATCGGGTGGTGGAGGCGTCGCTACCGCATGCCGAGGGGCCAACTCGCTATGCTTACGACGCGCAGGACAACACCGTGGTGAGGGAGACGGAAGCCATGCGCCAGGCGCAGGAGTTCGTTTCCATGACGTATGATCAGCTCTCTCGCCGGCTGTACGTCCACCGGATGCACTCCGCGGGGAGTGAGCTCCTCTACCGGTTCTTCTACGATGGACAGGGTGCGGCCCCCCCCGCTGGTTGTCCGGCTGTGGCTCTTGCCAAGGGACGAATGAGTTCCCGGGAGGATTCCTTCGGACGGACCTGGTTCCAGTACAACGAGCAGGGGCAGGTCGTGGGCGAGGTGCGCGTACGGGCCGGTGCGACGACGTGTGGCACCGAGGCCAATGCCAACCCCCATACCTTCTACACGTACACGGGCAACGGGAACCTCGCCTCGGTAACGTACCCCAATGGGCGAACGGTCAGGTATGTGTATGGGACGGGAGGCGACGTGGACAGGGTGCAGGCCATCGACGTGATGCTGTACGATGTCACGGCCTGGATCTCCAAACGGTTGCTGAGCAACATCACCTGGGAGCCGTATGCGGGGCTGCGTGGCTACACTGTTCACTCGCCTACCTCCAATACGACGCGTACGGTGGAGTATGCGCTGGGAGATGATGGCTCTCAGCCACCCGTGGGCTGCGCGGTCGCCTTCCCGTCGGCGGCGAGCTCTGACCTGACGGGCCGGCTGCGCAGTCTGCGTGTCTCATCAGGCTCGGTTCCCCTGGGAACGGGGAGTGGTGACATCTACAAGCGGACGTATACCTGGACGGCGGACCAGGTGGTGCGCACCGACACGTGCCTGCTGGGGTCCTCGGACCCGAGGACGGAGACGTACGGGTACGACAAGACGTTACGGCTGACGGGGGCGCAGTGGTCTGCCAGTGGCGTCGCGTCTGGCAACCAGGCCCTCAGCTACGATGGTCGTGGCAACCATACGTCCATGAACATCAATGGCACGGCCTACACTCAGGGCTACGAGGCTTCTCCGCGGGGAGACAGGTTGACGGAATGGCGGTCCACCGCACCGGGCAGCCTCCTGGGCTACTCGTTGGGGTATGACGTGGATGGGCGGGTCATTCGAAAGGAAGGGGCACGCGAGCTGGCCGGGCTGCCGACGTATAGGCTGGGCTTCGTCTATGGCCAGTCTGTGGGTGTAGCCACCGAGACCGTCTTCCGTGCCGTGGAAGTGAATGGCGTCTTCTACAACTACTACTATGATGCGCTGGGCCGCCGCCGATTGAAGAGCTATCCCGGTGGATCCTCGGATGAGTACTTCCACGATCTGTCGAACCAGATGTTGGTGGATCGGGGGAGCAGTAGCATCCGCACGCCCGTGGCACACCATACCCAGGATGATTATGTGTGGCTGGATGGACGTCCGGTGGTCATGGTGCGCGGCAAACTCAACACCACCTGGGGCCGGCTGTCGGATGCCTCGGCAGACTGCTCGCGCAATGGAGAAGCCTCAGCGTGTGGGGTGTTCTTCCCGGTAACGGACCATATTGGCAAGCCCGTCCTCTTGTTGGACGGCGCGGGACTCGTGGCGGGCGCGGTGGATCATGAACCGTTCGGTCAGGCCAATCGGGTGTCGCTGGGAGTGGAGACGGAGCACCCGCTCCAATCCATGGGCAAGGCCTACACGCTGGCGAACTTGCGGCAGCCCGCGAGTGCTTCCACCCAGGTGAAGATGAGGGTCCTGTTCCACCTGGTTGACACCCAGGGCGTAGGCAACGTCCGATTGTTCGATGGGACGACGGGTACTGCGCTTTCGGAAAGCATTGATGGCTCCGGGCAGGGCTATTTCTGGTCTAACTGGGTGCAGACCTCCGCGGGGCACGCGCAGGTGCGGTTCACGTACACCCAGTCGTGTCCGGTTATCTGCAATGACCTCTTCTGTTACGAGGACTGCACCAGTCAGTCCCTTACGAAGATTCAAGCAAACACCGCCGCCGACACGGCGTCGGGAGTGGTACTGGAGGCGTATGAGTACCAGCGCTACCAGACCGGGGCTCAGCCCTTCTGGATACCGCTTCGCTTTCCTGGGCAGTACCACGACGCAGAGACCGACCTCTTCGAGAACTGGAACCGCTACTATGATCCGCGCCTTGGCAGGTACTTGCAGTCGGAGCCCCTGGCCTCATGGGACCCGCTGATGTCTCGTTATCCGTCGTATGGGTACGCCTCCAACAACCCCCTCCGCTTCGCTGACTCGACGGGTCTCTTCATCGATGCCACGACCAATTGCCCCAACTTCGAGAAGGCGCTGGTGCGGGCCTGGTTCAAGGCGGGATGCGACCTGTCTTCGGCGGAGAAATCCAAGTGCGCATGCCAGAAGGCGTTCAGTGATTGTGGCTATTGTGATGTGTGCGACATGCTCCGGCCCTTGTCGGGACCCATTGCGCGCGAGTATGAATTCAAGGGTGGCGACAAGGATCTGCATGCGGTGACGTGTGGGCCAATGGAAGGCTGTCGCGGCGAAAGTTCGATGTCCCAGTGGCAGGTCTTCTTCAACAAGAAGTATTGCACGGACGAGAACTATGTGGGGTTCTTCACGGACATGATGATCCACGAGGCCGCGCATGCCTGTAGTATGGTCCCGGGGAAGAAGGGGGCTCCGCCAGATCCTCAGGGGACCGACGCCGCGAAACTCGAGTGCAGCGGTTATGAGATGGCCAAAAAGTGTCGCTAGCCTCCTCTTGAGGATCATCTTGTGGAGCCTCGTGTTCTTGTCTGGTGCTCTCGTGGCGGTTCTTTCCAAGCCGCTATGGGAGCATCAGGATCGCATCTGGCTCTACTTCAGGGCGCCGACCCCAATGCGGGAGTGTGATTATAAATTCGAGTTTAGCTCGAAGGCTGGGTGGCTCCCGGGTGGGTCCTACGGGCATGGAGGAGGAAAGATTGCCTGTGGAGAGCCCCGAGAGGCGCCCTTCGGCATCACGGTCGTATGCGAATGCGATGGGGAAGGAGCTGATGCCGGCATTCCCTGAGTGAGGAAGCCTCAAACAAAGGAGGCCCAGCGGCAACTGCCCGCTGGGCCTCCCTTGTTTCAGTCTGCGTTCCCTCTTGCGCCTAGACTTGCGGATTGGGGACGTAGGGGAGCTCCAGCGTGAAGGTGGCTCCGTGCCCTGGGCCGTTGCTGTGGACGGTGAGGGTGCCACCCAGCTCCTGGGCCGCGATGGCACTGGAGTGCAGGCCGAAGCCATGCCCCTCTTCCCGGGTGGTGAAGCCGAACTGGAAGATACGGGTGAGCATCTCCGGCACGATGCCCATGCCGTTGTCGTGCACCTGGAGGCGAACGCGGTCGGAGTCTATGGGCTCCATCTTCAGGGTGAGCGTCCGCTCGGCCGGTGGCACCGCATCCAACGCGTACTTGGCGTTGCTGATCAGGTTGACGAGGATCATCAGCACCTTGTGCTTGTCGGTGAGCATCGGAGGCAGGGCCGCCAGGTCGCGGAGCACCTTCACCTGGTGACGGGAGATTCCGGCCGAGTTGATGCGCAGTGCGTCCTCCACCAACTCCGCCAGTTGCACGGATTCATGCAGCCGGGGGATGCGCGCGTAGTTCTGCTGCACCTTGACGATGTCTCCGACGTGCTCGGTGTAGCGCCCCACGTCATTGAGCAGCGAGACGATCTCCTGTTGCTCCTCGAGCAGGTTCTGCCCCAACTTGTCGAGGAGGGGCATGACGTTGCGTCCGCGCGTGTCCTGGGTGAGGAAGGTGCCGACGTCGGACTGGTGCTCTTGGAGCAGCTGGGCGATGCGGCTCACGTGCTGCAGGCGCAAGTCGACCACGCGCTCCTTGGCGAGCTGGGCGGAGGTGTAGACGCTGTTGAGGACATTGCCCACGTTGTGCAGCACGTTGGTGGCGATCTCCGCCATGCCGGCGCGGCGGGCGGTCTGTACCAGCTGCGTGTGGATGTCCTTGAGCTCGCGGGTGCGCTCTTCGACGCGCTGCTCGAGGCTCTCGTTGGCGTGACGCAGCTCCTCCTCGCGCCGTTGCACCTGGTCCGCCATGAGCCGGAAGGAGCGAGCCAGTTGCCCCAGCTCGTCGCCGCGTGAGGTGTCCAGCTCGACGTGGAACTCACCGGCGGCCACCCGATCCGAGGCCCGGGTAAAGGCGAGCAGCGGACGGGTGAGCTGTTGCTGGAGCACCCAATACAGGATGGCCAGCTCGAGGCAGAGCGAGAGGATTCCGAGGATCAGGACGGTGCTGGCCGCACGGATCGCGGGCCATGCCACCGTGGCTTCCGGGAGCACGGTGACGAAGTTCCAACCGGGGCCCTGGATTCGGGCCGTGGCGAGGTACTCGTTGTGCTGAGGGAGCTCCAGCTCGGTTGTGTCGGGTGGATGGTTCTTCACCCGCTCGATGATGTCCCGGAGGTGGGCTTTCTGCTGCTCTGGGGTGCCTGTCAGCTCGGGATGGGCGATGAGCTGGCCGTCATCGCGGAAGAGGAGGTTGTATGCGCCAGGCAGGTGATCGTTGATGGTTCGGGCCATCAACTCCTCGAGGAGCACGTCATGGCTGAGGGTCGCGATGTGACGGCCCTCTTGCTCCAATGGCGTGGAGACCGAGGCCATCGGCTTGTTGCTGACGGGATCCTGGTAGACGCCGGACCAGATCGTCTTTCGTTCGGGATCATTCTCGGGGAGGCTGATGGTGTAGTGCGTGAAGTCGGTGATCCGGAAGTCCGGCTCGATCTCCAGGCACCAGGTGGAGTTCCCGGGCCAGTAGAGGATGAACGACCCATTCGGCAGCGTGACGCCGGTGTTCGTGAAACGGACATGGAAGGCAGGTCCGTACCAGGAGACCACGTCGTACGAGGCGAGAATCGTCCGGCGCAGGTTCGTGTCGACGTTCACTCCCTGGGGGACGAAGACACACGGCACCTTGGTGCTATCGAGGCCCTCGGCACGGTTGCGGATGGTGCCATCGGGCCGCTGGACAAAGAGGCGATCGAAACGGGCGCTCACCTCTTCCGGCGGGAGGTTCTGGATCCGCTCCTCCAGGGTCGTCTTGAGGAGGGCATGGTTGTCCTCGCCCAGAACGAAGATGGCCTGCTCCCGGTGGCCGCGCTCCGAGACATGCTGCTTCAGCTGCTCGAGAGCCTCCGTGCGCAGCGTCTTGTACATGTGGACGTAGCTGAAGAGGGTCGTCAGGGCGACGATGACCGCAATGCGCACGCCCATGTGGACGAGCGTCGAACGGGCCAGAGGGGCTCGGAGGCGGGGGGGTTGCGGCATGGCACACGGTTCTAGGCCTGTCGACCGGCCGTCTTCTACACTCCGTTCCTCCTGGTCATTCCTCGCAGGAAGAGGAGGGGAGGGGCTCGTCAGGTTGCTCTGCCTGTTCGTCGTCAGCGAGCTGCAGCAGGGTCTTGGCGCGCGCATCGCCCAGGCTCGGGGCGAGGGCCGAGGCCCGCCCAGGTTGAAGGCCAGGTCCTTTGTATTGCTTGTCGTGTCTCGTCGTACCTTTGGGTTTTGAGGCCTACACAGGCCTGTGGAGTGTCCGCCCGTCGAAGCAACTCGAGCAGCCTTCTCACGGATACTTCAGGGGAACCCTCGAGCGGATGACGACGAGCCATGTCCCCACAGCGAATCAGCGGTTCCGGCAATGGAGCGGAGGCAGCACGGCAGGCGGCGGAGGCTGCGCGCAAGGCAGCGGAGGAAGCCGCTCGCAAGGCCGCGGCGGAAGCTGCTCGCAAGGCGGCCGAGGCCTCCGCCCAGCAGCAGCGCTCCGGCTTCCAGCAGGGCGCGCGTCAGAACGGCCTGCGGCTGGATGGCGGCACGCAAGCACCGGCGAGCACGCTGCTCACTGAGAACAACAAGGACGGCCAGGCCAACTGCCTGGACGTTGCGGCGGATTGGGTGGAGAAGGCGAGCCCCGAGCTGCGCGCCCGCTCCGAGCTCGTCTTCCTGAAGGACACCCGCCCCGGGGCCGAGGGGCAGTCGGGTCACGTGGTGGTGCGCCAGGGTCAGCGCATTCTGGATCCCTCGAGCGGCAAGAGCTACGAGGACATGGCGGCCTTCCGCCAGGCCCGGCCGGAGTACAAGGAGGTGGGGACGCTCCAGGCCTCGCAGGCCGCGCGCATCTTCGCCGCCGCGCCGGGCAGCCCCGAGCGAGCCGAGGCCATCAAACGCGCCCGCGTGCCCGAATCGCTGCAGCAGATGTTGGTGGCCGACGTGGCCACCACCCCCCGCGCGCTCAACCCCGAGTCTGTGCGCAAGGCCGAGGAGGACTTCAAGCTGCTCGAGAAGGCACACCACCTCGGCCAGCCCCACCTCGCCGCCGAGCTGCTGCAGCAGCACGCGGGTGACGCCGACTATCAGGCGCACCTCATCGGCCTGATGAACAAGGGCGGCGCGGAGTCCATGCTCAACAACGTGGTCGCCGGCTTCGAAGGGCTCTTCATCAAGGCCGGGACGGGCGAGTTCCGCGGTGAGCCGGAGCAGCGCCAGGCGCTCCTCACCGCGCTCGGCCACGCGCGCGAGGCGGGCACCTTCACCGACGCGGACATGCAGGCGTATCTCTCGCGCGCCCCCGCTCCCTGGGGAGAAGTGAAGAATGCGCTGGGCGTCTCCACCGTGAGCCGCGCTTCCAACGCGGACGCCGCAGTGAGGGAGCTGAACGAGGCCTCCGAGGCCTACGAGGAAGCCAAGGCCGATGCGGCCAAGCTGGACGAGGAGCTCGCCAAGCAGCTGTCTGGCTTCGGTCCAGCCCTCACCGACAAGCAGCGCGCGGACTACATCAAGGCCTTCCAGGAGCACCCGGACAACCAGCGCGTCTACCAGGAGCTGGAGCAGACCGCCCAGCGTCTGGCGGACGTGGTGCAGCGGAACGAGGGGGCGCTGTTCAATGCCGCCATCACTCGGCCGGACCGGGATGCCACGGCGCTCAACAAGGCGCTCGAGCTGCTGGCCACCTCGCCCAAGGCTCAGGTGGCGCTGGAGGTGGGCGGTCGCATCGTCCAGGATCCGTCCTCCACCCTCGCGCAGACCTTCAAGGCCTTCCCCGACTTCGAGTCGAAGGTCGTCCAAGCCGCCATCCCCAACGCCGCTGCGGACATCCTCGCGCAGGTCGACAAGCCCGAGGATGGCCTCAAGCAGCTGCAGAGCCTGCTCGAGCCCTTCAAGATTGCCTTTGCCGACACGGATGGGGCCAAGGGCGACATCGAAGACGGGCTTGCGGCCATGGACGAGATGGTGCGCACCAACAACTTCGATCGCCTGCGCCAGTTGGCCGACAACTGGGAGACTGGCAGCGGCTGGTCGAAGGCGCTCGCGTCGGCGGCAGTCGCCTTCGGCGCGGTGGCGGCGGTCAACGCCGGGCGCGAGGGCGAGTACGGCACGATGATCAAGGAGATCGCCAGTGCCAGCAAGGGAGGCCTCACCATGTTGGCGGGGGCCACCGAGTCACTGGCCCAGGCCGGCAAGTTCGCCCGCTTCGGCGTGGATGCAGGCGCCCAG
This sequence comes from Archangium minus, assembly GCF_044360475.1. Taxonomy (NCBI): domain Bacteria; kingdom Pseudomonadati; phylum Myxococcota; class Myxococcia; order Myxococcales; family Archangiaceae; genus Archangium; species Archangium minus. The sequence goes on along the minus strand of NZ_CP043494.1, from coordinate 7,815,015 downwards.
GCGAGCCGCTTCGCCTCTTTCGCCGCGCGTCTGGCGCCTGCCCTGGGCCTGGTGGCCAGCGCTACTTCCTTCGGCCTGCGGGTGGGGGACCTCAAGGACGATCCGAACGCGGGCAAGGTCATCGCCCTGTTGGGCGATGCGCTGGGCGTGCTGGGCGCCTCGATCGAGCTCATCCCCGGAGGCCAGCCGGTGGGCCTGGTGGTGAGTGGCATCGCCGCGGGCATCACCGCGCTGGGCGAGGGCATCAGCTGGCTGTGGGAGAAGGGGGAGTTCGAGGCTCAGCGGCGCGAGTTCCTCGACAAGGCAGGGGTGAAGGATCCGCTGCGCCAGACGCTGTTGGACGCGGACGGCGAGCGGGTGATGGAGCTGGTGAATGAGCTGAAGCTCTCCCCCGAGCGGCTGCAGGATCTCGCTAAACAGCACCCGTGGCTGCTCACCGAGGGCTCCAACAACGGCCTGAGCCTGGACAACTTCGTGAAGATGGCGAAGGACTTCGGGCTGGAAGGGGAGAAGGCCTTCCAACTGCTGAGCACCATGGGCGCGGGCCACGAGGATCCGGCCCACAGCACCTACGTGGTGCTGGCCAACATCATGCGCCAGGGCAACTTCCGCTCGGGCCGTGGGGAATGGCTGGAGTTGCTGGGCCAGCTGCGGAGGGAATTGCCCGCCGAGCACCGCGCTACCATTGATGCGATGGAGCGCGCGCTTCGCAGTGCCTCTGGCGGTGGGGGTGGCGGCCAGCCGGCCCGGGCGGCCTGAGGCTCGCGTGGCCCCTCCGAGTCCCCTCCGCTGCGCTTTGCCTCCAGTCGCTAGGAGCGGAAGAGCCAGCCGCCGTCTACGGGGAGGGTGGTGCCGGTGGTGAAGGTGGCATCGGCACAGAGATAGAGGATGGCACGGGCCACCTCGTCGGGCTGCCCGATGCGGGCCAGGGGGTGGTAGGTCTCGGCCATCATCCGCTGGGTGGCCGCGTCGCCCTGGGTGAAACCGATAAAGGTCTCCGTCTCGATGGAGCCCGGGGCCACCGCGTTGACGGTGATGCCTTCCGAGGCCACCTCGAGCGCGGCGGTCTCGGTGAGGCTCTCCAGGGCGCGCTTGGTGGCCCCATACGCCCCCAGTCCGCGGAACGCGCGCTTGCCGATGGCGGAGGAGACGTTGACGATGCGGCCGCCTCCGCCCTGGGCCCGCATCTGCCGGAGCTCGGCGCGCAGGCACCAGAAGAAGGCCGTGAGGTTGAGGTGGAGCACCTGGTCCCAGTTGTCGTCGGTGCAGTCGGCGATCGTGCTGGGCTGGCCGGTGGTTCCCGGCACGTTGACGGCGCAGTCGAGTCGGCCAAAAGCAGCCACCGTGCTCTCCACGGCTCGGGTCACGTGGGACGATTGGGTGATATCGGTCTCGACGAAGCGTGCCGTGCCACCCTGGCCGAGGATCTCCTGGACCACGGCCGAGCCCTCGGTCACGCGCCGTGCGGCCACGACGACCCGGGCTCCGGCCTGGGCGAGCGTCAAGGCCGTCGCCCTGCCGATGCCGCCACTTCCACCCACCACCAGTGCCACCTTGCCATCGAGCCGAGCCATGGTTCGCCTCCCGTGGGTCGGCACCTTACCTGACGGTGAATTGGCGGTGCCATTGCCTCGCCCGCGGGGGCTCAACCGGAGCGATGACGGCGACGGCAATCAAGACGGGAGCGGCCTGAATGCCTTGGACGGACGGGGGGCGTTGCGCCGTCCAGGAGGCTTCCGAGCCCTGGTACAATGAATTTATCCAGGATCAGGAGATTGAGAAGGAAATGAAGCAATTGCTCAATGAGCGCAAGGCCGCGCTTGCCTGTGGATATGACTTCGTCGTTGGTGTGAGCACCGAAGCGCACAAGAGAGCGCTGCTCAGCAAGGCGCCCACCCTCAATGTCGTCGTCACTGGGTGCCCACGATGATCGCTCGAAAGCGCCTCATTCTCATCACCCATGCGCCTGCGCTCGTGGGTGATGACAACCGCACACTCGCTGCCGTCCATGGCTTGGAACGAGCGTTGCCCGGCTTGCGCCTGGAGTGGAGAGTGACTGAGGCGCGACAACTTGCCGCGTTGCCACAGCGCGACGAATGGCTCGCAGAAGCAACCAAGGACGGGGAACTCCCTTTCCTGTGCAACGGGAACGAGAGTTACCCAGTGACGATTTCTGGTCTCCAAACACCGGCACGCACCAACCCGGGCGGCCAGCCCCTGTTTGAAGTGCATGCAAAGCTGCCACTGGACGCAGCAGGGATTGCAGCAGCGGCGGATGTGCTGGAAGCCGTGGCGGAGGGTGCACGCGCGTACTGGGGGCATGCGTCACCGGATGGCTATGGTGTAGAAGTTTCAGAGCAGATGCGCCACTCAGCTCATGGACCGGAGCGTTCACCTCGTGGGCTTCCCATGCTCAATTTGCCATGGCACATCCATTCACCGGCAATTCCGCAATACCTCGGGTGGCTGAATTATTGGTCTGCCGTTACTGCACAGGCCATCGGCTTTCCGGACCCTGCCCGCGATGCGGATTTGCTCACACGGGCTCGGCGCACAGCGGCGGGCGGGTGGATCGTTCGGCTCACAGATACGCCTCTCGATTACGACGACCCCACCCACCTCGACGCGCTGAAGCGGGCCTATGAGCGCTTCCCGGAGATTGGCGGGCGCTCGGCCCCTTGAGGTCGGCACGGCTCACAATGGCCGTGCTCAGGGCGCCGCCTGCTGGCTCACCGGGCAAGCTCCACCTCTTCCCCCGTCGGGTCCACCACCGCCGCCCCCGCCAGCGTCCAAGGGCTCCGCGCCGGGGTTCACTTGGTGCAGCCTCACAGCCACGCTTGCCGGACGAGTCTCGCCCTTGCCGGTGTAACTGTAGATCCAAGCAGCATCCAGCCCGAGCGCGTTGGCTGGCTGCTCCCTCACCTGCCAGCGAATTTTCTTGGACGCCACGCCCCCGGCCCCCTCTAGCCACGTGGCCCCATGAGCCCGTCCGATCCCTCACGCTCGGCTCGTCCAGATTCCCGCGCTTCTCGGTGATTATCGACAAGCTGATCGGGCTCCAGTGGGCCGACGTGGACTTGCAGCGCGGCAAGCTCAAGGTCCGGCGCACCATCTGGCAGGGTGTGACGGGGCTGCCGAAGGGTGGACGGGAAAACAGAGACGCCGGAGGGGCACACTGAGGACACATGAGGAACAGGGGACAAAGGAAAAGCCCAGCAACCCCTTGAGATGGCTGGCTTCCCAGGTTGTCCCCGACGGGATTCGAACCCGTCGGGCGATAGAGGGGGCCTACCTGTCCAGCTCGCTGCGCAACTTCTGGATAGCCGCGAGCAGCGGCGGCGGGTGCAGGCCGCGCTCCCGTGCCAGGCTCAGGGTGCGGGCGTTCTCCGGCACCTGGTGTAGGAAGCGCTCGCGGTGGGGCGCCTCGGGAATGTCCGCGGCGCGCGTGTGCACGTGCCGCAGTGCTTCGCGCAGGGCAGCCTCGCCCGCCCCGGTGTCTCCATCCGCGAAGCAAGCCTCGGCGAGGGCCAGGGTCAGTCCCACGGAGGTGGCTCCCGCATTCCCCATCGCCTCCAACTCCTGGACTCCGCGCGAAGCCTCCTGGCGGGCCTCGGCGGCGCGCCCCTGGGCCAGCAGGGCGGCGCTCAGCAGCGCGCGCGCGGGCAGCACATGGTACGGGCTTCGCGGCACACACGCCTGGCGGGCCCGGGCCTCGGCCTCGTCGAGCTCCCCTCCCGTCAACGCCACCCGCGCGAGGGCGAGCAGGGCCATGGCCATGAAGGGGGCCCCGAGGGGTTGCTGCCCCTCCACCCACTCCCTCGCCAGGGCGCGCGCCTCCTCGCGCTCGGCCTTGTCAGGGCTGCCGGACAGCACCAGCATGAGATGGCTCCGGGCGAAGGTGAGCGAGATGAAATCTCCGCTCCGCTCACCCGCCGCCTGTCCCTCCCGCAGCGCGCTCAGCCCGGCGGGCAACTCTCCCAGGGCAGCCAGCACCAGCCCCTCCGTCACCTGCGGGCCGATCCACTCCGGCCAGCCCATCTCCCGGAAGCACTGCATCGACTGGCGGATCCGCAGCAGGCTCTGCCACGGACGTGGCTCCAGGTGGTGTAGGGCGAATCCGCCCGCATAGCCCGCCCACGCCTGGATGGAGAGGGTGTGCGCGGAGCCCTCTCCGCCGAGCCCCGCCATGCGCTCGAGCCAGGCCAGGGCCTCCCGGCGTGCGCCGAGCCAGGTCATCCTCAGCGTCATGAAACAGACCGTCTCGGCATAGGCCGCCCGGGCTCCCTCCTCGGGGGTGGCCTGCCACAGCCTGTCGGCCAGTTCGCCCACGCCCTCGACCTGGGGCCCGAGGCTGCCGTTGATGATGAGGAACTCCATCAGCTTGCACCACGGATAGCCGCCGGCCCTCAGCTCCAGCAGCAGCGCCGCGAGGGAGCCGGCCTCGCTCACGTTCCCTCCCCACAGGGAGGCCATGGCCCGCAGCGCGAGCAGGTGGGCCCGGGCCTCGGCGCTGGGGCCGCAGCGCAGGGCCGCCTCCACGCTTCGCAGGGCCGCATGGACGTCGTGGCGGTTGAGGAGCTGCTCGGCCATCAGGCTGTAGAAGTGGACGGCGCGCTCGGGCTGCTGGCCCAGCCAGGCCTGCTCGGCGAGCACCCCGGGATCGTGCTCACCGGCCCGCTCCAGCCACGCGCCGGCCAGCCGGTGGCCCACGGGCTTGGAGTCGTCGGGCACCAGGCCGTAGGCCGCGTCCCTGACCAGCGCGTGGTGGAAGCGGTACTCCGGCTCGGAGGGAAAGCGGCGCGTGGGCTGCTCCTCGATGAGCTCCAGCTTCTCCAGGCGCCGCAGCCGGCCCTCCAGCGGTTGCGGCTCCTCCAGCCCCAGCACAGCCCCCACTCCGCCAGCCCAGAAGGTGCGGCCGAAGAGGCTGGCGGCCAGCAGCACCTGGCGCTCATCGGGCTCCAGCCGCGACAGGCGCGCCTGCAGCATGGCCAGCACCGTCGCGGGCGCCGTCTCCCCGCGCCCCTCGGCCACCCCGCGGATGAGCTCCTCGAGGAAGAGCGTGTTGTCGGCGCTCTGCTCCACCAGGCGCTCGATGACGGACCCGGCTACCTCCGGCCCGAGCACCTCGTGCACCAGCCGGGCGCACGCCTCGCGGCTGAGTCCTCGCAGGGGGACTTCCCGCACGGAGCCGGGCCACGGGTTGGGAAAGAGCTCGTGCACCTCGGGCCGCGCCAGGGCCAGCACCAACAGGGGCTGTCCGGCCAGCGCTCGCAGCAGCTCGCCCACCCACCTGACGGAGGGTTCATCCCCCCAGTGCAGGTCCTCCAGCACCAGCAGCACTGGGCCCTGCTGGCACTCGGCCTGGAAGAAGCTCACCAGGGCTCGGTCCACCTGGGCCTTCAGGAGCTGGGGAGCGCCGCGCATCGCGTGCAGCCGGGGGCTGTGCTCGTCCGGGAAGGGGATGCCACACAGCTCGCCGAGGAACCCGATGACCTCTCGCGCCTCGCCCGGTGGCAGGTGGCGTGACAGCCGCTGCTCCAGCTTGTGCCGCTTCACCTCGAGCGGCTCGCCCTCGGAGGCACCGCACAGCCCACGGAGCGCCTGACCCAGGAGCCCGCCGGCCGAACCTGTCCCCAGGGGCTCTCCCCGGCCCATCAGTATCCGCACCTTCCGTCTCTGATGCTCGAGGCGGCGGAGGAACTCATGCCGCAGCCGGGACTTGCCCGTGCCGGCGGGGGCCGTCACCAGGACCGCCTGGGCGAGGGAGTGCTCCACGCAGGAGGAGAGGGCTCGCTCCAGCAGGGCCAGTTCCTGCTCGCGGCCCACACACGGGGTGGGCCTGCCCAGCAGCGGGCGCGAGGCGTCCGCGCTCGAGCGCTCTCCCTGGAGCAGGAACAGGTCCGGCTCGAGCCGCGTGAGTTGGAAGCCAGGTCCCAGCAGTCCGGCGGAGAGCTCATCCAGCAGCACGTGCGCCGCGGCGCTGGCGGGCAGCCCGCCCCACCGCAGCAGGAGCTGGCCGGCGCGATCCACGGCCTCGCCCACGGGCAGGCGGCCACTGGGCAGACCGCGGCCGGTGGCGAGCGCCACGGAGGCCTCGGGCCAGCGCTCCTTGAGGGACAGGGCGCAGCGGGCGGCCAGCGTCGCTTGATCCGTCGCGGTCCCCTGGCCCGGCGGAAACGCGATGCCCAGCGAGCCATCCGCCAGGACCTCCACGACAGCCCCCTGGGGCACCAGCAGCGCGCGCAGCGAGTCGCGCAAGGAGCCCAGGGCCGTCAGGTCCACCGTGTCCCCGTCGAGCGCCGGACCTGGGAGCGCCGCCAGGAGGATGCTGACGAGCTGCTGCTCGGTGTTGGCCAGGCTCTCGCGGGGAGGCGCCTGGACGCAGGCGGTGCCCCCGCCGCCGGACGCGTCGAGTGCCTCCAGCGCGGCGCGCAGGCTGTCTGCGTCGGGCGGCCGCTTCCGCGGATCCTTGGCCAGCATGTGCTCCACCAGCTCTTCCAGGGCCCGGGGCAGCTCGGGGCACAGGGTACGAAGCGCCTCCGGCTCGGTGAGGAGGATCTTCGCCAGCATCGCGCCGAAGTGGGGGGCGGAGAAGGCGCGCCGGCCGGTGAGGCACTCGTAGAGGACACAACCCAGGGAGAAGATGTCCGCGCTGGGGGTGGGCTCGCCCTGGCAGGAGGCCTGCTCCGGGGCCATGTAGCCCGGGGTCCCGAGCATCAGCCCCTGGTCCGTCAGGGCCCGCGAGGGGGCAAGGGGACGGGCCAGGCCGAAGTCCAGCAGCACCACATCCTCGGGGCGCCCCGCGCGCAGGAAGAGGTTGGAGGGCTTGAGGTCGCGGTGGACGATGCCGTGCCGGTGAGCCATCCCGAGCGCCTCGGACGCATGGCGCAGCAGGGCCAGGGTCTCCGGCAGGCTCAGGGGCTGGCGCGCGAGGCGTTGAGCGAGGTCCTCTCCTTCCAGCCACTCCATGGCGAGGAAGGGCTGGCCCTGCTCGGTGAGACCGTGGGTGACATAGGAGACGATGCGGGGGTGGTGCAGGGTGGCGAGCACCTGCGCCTCGCGGGTGAAGCGCTGAGCCGCGTCGGAGGTGGAGGAGGGGTGCAGCAGCTTGAGTGCCACGGGCCGGCCGCTGAGCGAATCCCTGGCGCGGTAGACGGTCCCCATTCCTCCATGGCCCGCCACGGCCTCGAGGACGAAGCGGCCCGCCAGCCTCCACCCCAGGGGCAGTGACCCGGAGTCCGCCGGCTTCTGGGAGACAGTGGGAGGCCGCGGGGTGGGCTGGCTCTTCGTCATTGCTTCCTCGGTCCACGCGGATGCGTATCACGGGCACCTGAGCCCACCCCGCACACGTACTGCCAGTGCGTCAGCGAGGGAACGAAGGCAGCGCCGGGGCAGCAAGAGCTTGCCGCCGCATGGGACCCGCACCACGGGGCGTTATTCCCTGTGGCGCCATATATATCAGACTGATATATAGGGAGGCAGGAGGTTACAGTGGCGAGAGAAAACACCTGCCAGTTCGCCATCCTGGGGATGCTGTGCCGGGAGCCCATGAGCGGTTACGGCCTGCGCCAGGCCATCGAGCAGACGGTGGGGCACTTCTGGCAGGAGAGCTACGGCAACCTGTACCCGACGCTGGAGCGGATGGAGGCGGAGGGCTGGCCGCGCTCGACCGGGAGGAACACTCGCCAGGCGGGCGGGTGCGCAAGGTGTACCGGGTGACGGCGGAAGGGCGGCGGGTGCTCGCGGAGTGGTTGCGGCGGCCGGTGGTGCCCCACGTGGAGCGCAACGAGTTGCTGCTCAAGCTCTTCTTCGGGGCCCGGGTGGGACCGGAGGCCTCGCTGGAGCACGTGGAGTGCAGCCGGGCCGAGGCCGAGGGGCTGCTGGCCGCGCTGCGGCTCATCGACGAAGACCTCCGCCGCTCGTTCGAGGGCCACCCAGAGCTGCCCTATTGGCACCTGTCCATTCGCGCGGGGTTGCTTGGACTGGAGGCGCACCTGCGCTGGTGTGACGAGGCCCAAGAGGCGCTCCAGCGGCTCGCGCACACGAAGGATTCGAAAAAAGAAGGGAGAGTGGGATGAGCGGTGAAGAAGGCTCGCGGCGCTTGCCGGTGTTCCTGCCATGGCTTGCCCTGGTGGGCGGGGCCGGCATGTCGATGCTCTTGAACTCGCGTGGCTCGCTGCTGCCCGGCTGGCTGATGGGCGCCTTGCTGCTCTTCTTCGTCCGCCAGCAACGGCCGGGGGTGGGCTTCGCCGGCATCCTCTGCGTGAGCACCCTCGCCACGGGCGTGGCGAACCTGGAGGTGTTCCCGGGGTCCGTCGCGAGCAATTTCGGGATGGCCTTCGGCGGCGCGCTCTTCATGGCCCTGGTGTTCCTGGCGGACCGGCTCATCGTGGGGCCGCGGGCGTCTTTCGCGGGGACGCTCTTCCTGCCGGCGGCGATGACGGGGCTGGAGCTCTTCAGCAGCGTGGGCAATCCGTTCGGAACCTGGGGCTCGCTGGCTTACACCCAAGCGGGCGCGCCCGTGCTGGTGCAGCTCGTGTCGGTGACGGGGCTGTGGGGCCTGACGTTCGTCCTGGTGTGGTTCGCCTCCGTGGTCAACTGGGCCTTCGAGCATCGGGACGAGGGACGTCGCGTGCTACCCGGGGTCGCGGTGTACGCGGGCGTGCTCATGGCCATCCTCGCTTTCGGCGCGCTGCGGCTCGCGAGGGCGGGGAGCGTGGGCGAGCGCGTGCAGGTCGCGGGCCTCACGGTGGCGGGAGAGGTGGCCGCGGGACGCGAGGCGGGGCTGTCCCGGCTCATCCAGGGCGGGGCCTTTGGAGACGAGGACTGGCGTGCCTTCGCCGAGGCCTCCCGTGCGGTGAACGAGGAGTTGTTGCGCCTGTCGGAGCGCGAGGCCGAGCGAGGGGCGAAGCTCATCCTCTGGTCCGAGGGCAACGCGGTGGTACTGGCCGAGCAACTGCCGGCCCTGCTGTCACGGGGGAGCGCCCTGGCACGCGAGCGGAGCGTGTGGCTCGCAATGGCGGTGGCGAGCTTCGAGCCCTCGGCGGAGCGCATGTTGCGCAACGAGCTCATCCTGGTGGGGCCGGAAGGGAGCGTGGCCTGGCGCTACGTGAAGGCCCGGCCGGTACCGGGTTGGGAGGCGGACCACTCCATCCCGGGCAGCCCGGAGGTGCCGGTGCTGCGCGACTCGGGGGTGGGGAACCTGGGCGGCGCCATCTGCTTCGATGGGGACTTTCCGGCGGACTTCGTCAACCCCACGGCGAGGGGCCTCGAGCTGCTCCTGCTGCCCGCGAGCGATTGGCGGAGCATCAGCTCGCTGCACATGCGGCAGGCGGTGTTCCGTTCGGTGGAGCAGGGGTTCAGCATGTTGCGGCAGGCCAACCAAGGCCTGTCGGTGGCGGTGGATGGCTACGGGCGCGTGTACGGCGAGATGGATTACTTCACGACGCAGGAGCGGGTGCTGCGCGCGGAGCTGCCGGTGGGACGGGTCCCCACGCTCTACGCGCGCATCGGCGATTCCGTGGGGGCGCTCTCTGGCCTGGTCGCGTTGGGGTGGGTGGGCTGGGCCCTCGTGGGGGGCCTTGCCCGGCGGTGGCGTGCGCGTGTGAGGCTTCACGCTCAGCCAGACGCTCAGCCGTAGTCCCCTCGATGTCTGGCGTTGAGCGCCTTGCTCCGGGATTGGAAACATCCGGCGGTGTCCGAATCCCGGGGCGCCCCGCATGTGATGTCAGAGCTGCTTGGTAGAAGCTCTGACGCGTTCCGTTTCCTGGGGGCTCACGGTGAGCAACGTCGATTTCATCAACACCAGTCCGCTCGTGTTGTGTGGGCCCTTGCTGCGGCGTGTCGACCCCGGCTCGGTCACCGTATGGTTTGCCCTCAAGGCCCCGGCTACCGTCACGCTCCGGGTGTACACCGGAGAGAACGCCGGACAGGGCACCGGGATGGTGCAGGAGGGGAGCCGGCAGACTGTCCAACTTGGCAAGTACTTGCATGTGGTCGCTGTCACCACGAGCGGCACCCCGCTCGTTCCTGGCACTACGTACCGATACGCGGTTGCCTTCGACAGCGCCGGATATAGCGCCGGGGCTGGCCTGTTCGACCCTGGCATCCTCTCCCTCAGCGAAATCGACGCCCGGGCGATGCTGCTCTATCCCGGCACGGGCGCCTCATGGCTGCCCACCTTTGTCACCCCTCCGACCAACCCCTCCGAGCTGCGGGTGCTGCACGGCTCCTGCCGTAAGCCTCACGGTGGTGGCGTCGACATGCTGCCCACCGTCGATGCTCTCATCGAGGCGGCGCTGCGGGGAGGTCCCCCTCGGCCACATCAGCTCGTGCTGACCGGGGATCAGATCTACGCCGATGACGTCGCCGATTCCCTGCTCGCACTCATCCAGGATGTCATCCGGGTGCTGGAGCTGCCGGTCGAGACGTTGCCGGACCGCAAGGGCAGGCCCATCGACAAACAGAGGCTCGCTATCGGTCATCGGCAGGAGGTCCTCAAGGAGGAGGGCTCCTTTACTTCGTCGGTGGCCAAGAGCCACCTGCTCACCTTCGCCGAGTTCGCCGTCATGTACCTGGTCGTCTGGTCCAACGTGTTCTGGAGGAACGACCTGGCGGAGTTCTCGCAGATATATCCGCGCGAGTGGAACTTCCTCGGGCCGTACTACGACAAGATCCGCAGGGGTGAGGTGATCTGGTCGAAGTGGCCTCCGCCCTCGGCCATCGAGAAGCTCACGCTCTTCCTCGCCGAGAGGAAGGCCCTCATCGACTTTCAGAGTCGGATGCGCGCCGTGCGCAGGGCGATGGCCCACGTGCCAACCCTCATGATGTTCGATGACCATGAGGTGACCGATGACTGGTACCTGAGCAGCGGCTGGTGCCGGGACGCGGTGCTGCCCCACGACCCGCAGCGTCCGGCGCCCGGAGGGAGCGCGATGGGCCGGCGGGTCGTCCAGAACGGGCTCCTCGCCTATGCCCTCTTCCAGAGCTGGGGGAACACGCCCGAGCGGTTCGCGGCCACCGGGGAGGCTGGCCGGATCGGCCGGGAGCTGCTGGAGCACGCCTCGGCTTGGAGCGGCACCGAGGACACCCACAGCACGGAGATCGCGCGCCTGCTGGGGCTGCCCACCACGATGTCCTCGAATGCCCCGTTGCACGCTCCCGGAGCGCTTGCCTACCACTACGAGGTGACGTGGCCGGGCTATCAGCTCATCGTGCTCGATACCCGGACGAGGCGTGTCTTCGATGGGGGCCCGGACGATCCACCCGGTCTTCTCCTCGATGATGGGTCGCTCGCCGAGATGCTCGTCGGCCTGCCCGACCCGGGACCCGATGCGGTCACCCTCGTCCTCTCCCCGGCCCCCGTCATTGGCGTGCCGCTCATCGAGCGCACCGTTCAACCCCTCATCGGCCGCTTCGGGAAGGCGGGCCGGGATTTCGTCGACTACGAGGCGTGGGGGTTCCACCCGTACGCCTTCCAGAAGTTCCTCGGACACCTGCTCGGTCCCACCCCGGTGCGCCGCCACGTGGTCACCCTGGGCGGAGACGTCCACTATGGGTACGCCGCCCGGGTGCGCTACTCGGCGAAGGCCCCCTTCCGCCGGGCGGGTGGCGCCACCGAGGGCGTGATTGTCCAACTCACCGCGAGCGCGCTGAAGAACCAGGACTCCAAAACCGAGAAGTTCCACGGGATGGGCTATGTCCCCGCGGTGGACCGGCTGCCCGAGATGGAGCATGCCGTCGGTTGGGCCAACCCTGGGGGTGGACGGCGGATCATCGGCGACAAAGAGGTGCCCACGGAGGGCGGCGCCGCGCATGGGCCCTGGATCGTGCAAGGCATTCCCGCCATGGGCCAGCGTGGGCCGGACCGCACCCTCACGGCGATTCCCGACTGGCAGTACACGGTCTCCCTCATCAAGCACATAGAGGATGACCCGACGCTGCCCGAGCGGCCCTCACCCGGCGCGCCCCGGCCCATTCTGGACTTCGATCCATCCGTCGATAGGCAGGAGGCGCTCGGCCGCTATCTCACCGCCGCCGCGAACCACAAGGACTACCTTGGTCCGTGGGGCAGCGGGAAGGAGATCGTCGGCTTCAACAACCTCGGCGAGGTCACCTTCTCCTGGGGGGCTGGCGACGCGAAGACGGTGACCCAGACACTCTGGTGGCGGTTGGTGGGCATGCAGGACGCGGCGCCGCTGACCCGCTACGTGGTGGATCTCGCCCTGGGTCCCTCTCTCTATTCCACGTCCGGCGCGCTTCAGCCCGGGCTTCCCCCGCCGGAAGAACCGGCCCAGACGAGGAGGACGTCATGAGCGCTCCCCGTGACCGTGACATCCTGACCCGGCTGCTCGAGGAGATCCTCGCGTTCGTCTCTCCGGTGACGATGGCCGCGGACAGTTCGTGGCATCGCGAGCACTTGCTGGAGAGCCTCGGATGGGATCCCGGAGCCCTCACGGGCTACAGCGACGCCCAGCTCGAGACCTGGTGTCAGCGGCTCTCCACGGCGCGCACGGAGCTGGAGCAACAGCTCGCTCTCGGGACGCCTGACTCGATCGCCGAGGTGGCCAGGCGGCTGCGCGCCTCGACCGGGCTGGTCCGGACCATCACCGATCTACAGCCCGCCCTCACTCCGCAGCTCGGCCAGCTTCCCGCTGGCACCGCGGAGCTGCTCGGGGAGGATCTCCTCACCCTCCTGACGGTCTCGTACCTCAAGGGCCGCTGGCCGATCGGCTACCACGCCGCCTCGTTGCTCGGGCTGATCACTCCGGCCCGGGACAACCCGGTGAGCAACGCGCTGCCCACGCCCTCTCCGGTGCGGCTGCCGATGCGCCGCGACACCCTCCACTTCGACCGGCTCGGCCGATTGCTCTCGGATCCACTCGGTCACCTCGAGGCTGTCTACGCCCCCCATGGATGGGGCGATGCCGCACGTGCCGACGCCACCGCCGACCTGCTCTTCCCGCGGCTCGAGGCGTTCCTGGGGGAACTCGGGCTCACCGCCCACTATGGCATTCGCGAGGGCAATGGCCCGGACATGGGCGTCGTCGGCACGGCGCTCGCCCGCCACCTGCTCACCCTGCGGACCTCCGTGCCCATGGGCGAGAACGCACCGCTCAACGCGGGCGCGACCCTCGCGTTGTCCCCACCAGGACGCGGGGACCTCGGTCTGGTGGTCATGCCCTTCGGCTCGCTGGCGTACCACACGGCGACACCCCGCTGGGCCCTGAGCGTGAAGCTGAGCGGAGGTTCGGATGGGGCTCCGTTCGCCTTCGCCATTGGCCCCCAGGGCTTCTCCCCGCCGCAGGGCGGTGGCAGCGTCCGGTTGGAAATCGACGCGGCGAAGCTGCCCGAAGTGGGCAGTGACGAGGGGTCCGAGCCACCCTCGGAGACCCGGCCGGCCTGGACACTCGGCTCCCCTCAGGGGACCCGGCTGGAGGTGGGCTCGCTGTCGCTGTCCGCCATGGCGAGCTTCCTCCGGGGCGGCGCGGCCGATGGCTCTCAGGACGAGATTGATTACGGCCTGGGCATGAAGGCCAGCACCGCCTCCCTGGTCATCGCCGCGGGTGGCGATGCCGACGGTTTCCTCTCCCGGGTGCTCCCCCCCGAGGGTGTACGGATACCGTTCGATCTGGGGCTCGCCTGGTCCCGGCGCGCCGGGCTCACCTTCAGCGGAGGGGCCAGCCTCGACACGACCCTTCCCGTCCACTTCGACCTCGGCCCGGTGCGCGTCGACCGCATCCGGCTAGCCGTCGCCGCCAGCTCCGGGAACTCCACCGTCACCTCGCAGCTCACCGCCGATGTCCTGCTCGACCTCGGGGTGGTGAAGGCGATGGCGCAGCGAATTGGCGTGGACATGGAGCTCACCCATCGCCCTGGTGGAGGAAGCGCGGGACCGCTGGAGGTGACACCGCGCTTCCGTGCCCCAGAGGGGCTGGCCCTGTCGATCTCCACTGGGCCGGTCACAGGCGCCGGGTATTTGATGCGGAATGCCGATGGCACTCAGTACGCAGGTGCCGCCGAGCTCGGCATCTCCGACTTCCGGCTCACCGCCGTCGGCATCATCGGCACCCGCCTGCCCGGAGGCATCGAGGGCTGGTCGATGCTGATGCTCGGTACGGGCGAGTGGCCACCGGTTCAGCTCGGCATGGGCTTCACCCTCGACGGGATGGGAATGCTCGTCGGGGTGAACCGCACCAGCAACACGCAGGCCCTGCGAAACGCGGTGCGCAGCTCGGCACTGGACGCAGTGCTCTTCCCCCGCGACGTGGTCCGGCAGGCGCCGGCGCTCGTGGCGACGCTCAACGAGCTCTTCCCGGTCGCCGCCGACCGGCACGTGTTGGGGCTCATGGTGCGGGTGGGGTGGGGTGGCACCTCGGCCAGTCAGGTGCTGCGCATCGACGCCGCGCTGCTGCTGGAGTTGCCGGCCCCGCTGCGGCTCATCGTCCTGGGCCGTATCGTGCTCGGCCTGCCATCGATCGCGGCGCCGCTGGTTCGGTTGCAACTCGACGCGGTGGGCATCATCGACGACGAGCTGAAGGAGATCTCCGTCGATGCCTCGCTGCGCGACTCGCGGATCGCCGGCCTGCCGCTCACTGGAGATCTGGCGTTGCGGATCGGCTACGGCTCGAAGCCGCAGTTTGCGCTCTCCGCTGGTGGCTTCCATCCGCGGTTCACTCCGCCCGCGGGATTTCCGTCGCTGCGGCGCATCGCCCTCGCGCTCACCGAGGGGGACAACCCGAGGCTGCGGCTGCAGGCGTATCTGGCGCTCACCTCGAACACCGTCCAGTTCGGAGCGAAGCTGGACCTGCGGGCCGAGGCGCTGGGCTTCTCCGTGGAGGGCTTGCTCGGCTTCGATGCGTTGATCTACTTCGACCCGTTCGGGTTCGTCGTGGACATCCTCGCCCGGCTCGCCGTCCGGTTCCATGGGCGGAACATCCTGACCGTGGGGTTGGAGCTGACCCTGTCCGGTCCGGAGCCCTGGCGGGCCCGCGGTGAGGCGTCCTTCGGGTTCCTCTGGTGGGACGTGCGGATCCGCTTCGACGTGCGCGTCGGCGAGAAGCGGAAGGTGCCAGTCGCGCCCCCAGTGGACGTGCGCCGTGAGCTGCGGGCCGCGCTGGAGGACAAGGCTTCCTGGTCGGTGCTTCCGCCCGAGCGCGAGGTGCCGCTCGTCGCGCTGCGCGCCATCGAGCCGCGTCCCGGCGAGTTGCTCGCTCATCCGTTCGGCTCGGTCGCGGTCCAGCAGCGTGTGATTCCGCTGGGCACCCGGATCGATCAGGTCGGCCGCGCGCCAGTGCTCGGAGGGTCAGCGGCGTTCAACGTGAGCGCGGTGCGCGTCGGGGACATTCCCGTCACCTCCGGGGTGGGCGTGCTCCGGGAGCACTTCGCTCCGGCGACCTACCGCCAGATGACGGACGACGAGAAGCTCACCGCGCCGTCCTTCGTCTCTTATGAGGCGGGGCGCCGGTTCGGGGCTCCGGGTCCCCAGCACCCGAAGGAGAGGGTGGGGCCGGACGGGCTCTCGCTCTCGGTGGGGTCCGCGCCCGGCTACGAAACCATTGTGGTGGATTCACCAGACTTCGCGGCCCGCCGGCAGGTGATGTCCGGGCTCGCGCCGGCGACCCTGGCCGCGCAGGCGGCGACGGGTCCCGCGGCACGGGCGCGCACCCGGGATCGCGGGAGCTCCTACTTCCGCAACGGCGCGGTGCTGCTGGGTGTGCGAGGACCCGATGTGGGGGAGGCAATGAATCATGAATGAGGGCGTCGTGCGGTTCCTTCCCTGGGTGCGGGAGGGGTTGGTGAGCGGGCTGCCCGCTGCGAACGCGGTGGAAGACGCCTTGCCGGCCCGGGCGGGTGTTCCTCTCTCTCTCGAGGTGACCCCGAGTGCGGGTGACCGGACTCCGGTGTCCGGAGGCCGCACGGCGCGCGTCTTCGGTCCCGGCGACGTGACCGCGCTCGACGTCAGCCAGGTGATCCGGGTCTACCCGAGCAGCGATGCGGACGGGTGCGAGCCCAATGGACTCGCCGCCATCGAGTTCGACCGTCCGGACCTGCCGTGGCTGTTCACCCCGGCTGGTCCCGACGCACGGGGCCGGTTGCGGCCGTGGCTCGTCCTGGTGGTTGTGCCGTGGGGACCGGACCTGCTCGAACCTGCGTCCGGGCCGGGTCTGGCGCGGCTGACCTGCCCGGCCGCCGAGCTGCCGGACCTGTCCGAGTCGTGGGCCTGGGCGCATGCCCAGTGCTTCGTCCTCTCCGGGGAGAGCGTTGATAGCGTCCTCGCCGGGGCGCCTGATCGCACCCTGTCCCGGCTGTTGTGCCCTCGCCGTCTGGTCGCGGACACCGCGTACCTCGCCGCCATCGTGCCTGCCTTTGAGGCGGGCCGGAGGGCTGGGCTTGGGCTCCCGTTGGAGAGCCACGAGGACGGTCCGCTCGTGGATGCGTGGACCCCGGGCCAGAGCGCTCCGGTGACACTGCCGGTGTATCACCACTGGCGCTTCCGGACGGGGGCCGAAGGGGATTTCGAGACGCTGGTCCGCAAGCTGCGCCCGCGGGAGCTCCCCGACGATGTGGGGATGCGGATGGTCGATGTGACCGCGGCGGGCAGCGGTCTGCCGTCAGCCGGGATGCTGGGGTTCGAGGGAGCACTCCGCGCCGTGGGAGGACTGCCCACTCCGTGGCCGGAGGCGTTGCGAGGTCCGTGGCGGACGACCCTGCGCGCGCTGTTGGATCCTTCTGGCACCCGGCTCTCGCCCCCCGTCCATGGCGCCGTGCACGCGGGCCCGGCCGGCCGACCCGCGCAGGTGCCCGCCGAGGGAGCGCAGCCGCACTGGCTCCGCGAGCTCAATCTGGATCCCCGGTATCGGGCCGCCGCCTCGCTGGGAGCGAGCGTCATCCGCGAACACCAGGAGGATCTGGCCGCGGCCGCGTGGGAGCAGGCCGCGGCCCTGGTCGAGGCCAACGCGCAGCTGCGCACCGCACAGTTGGCTCGCGCGGCGTCGGACGTCGTCTACAACAAGAGGTTGTCCGGAGCAGCCAGTACAGCGCTCGTGGCCTCCGAGCGTGCGGCGGTCCCGGAAGGGAGCCCTCAGGCGGGAGTGCTTCTTTCGGTCACCCAGCCCGTTCACGGTGGCGTGGCCGGATCGGGAGGGACGACGGTGGCCAACCAGTTGGCCGCGAGCCCCTCTGTCCAGGCCGCTGTCTCGCCCGCGTTCCGCCGGGTGACCCGCCCTCGAGGTCCACTCGCCCGCCGCCTGGGCTCATCCGAGGCCTCGCGCTCGCGTGTGGCGGCGGCTGCACCGATCGGGGTACGTGCGCTCATCGATCTCGCTACCACGTCGCTGTCGGTGGTTCCGCCCGCCGCGCTGCCGGAGGGCGGCTCGGCCCTGGAGCAACTGTCCGCAGACCCGTCCGCCCCCGTGCGGCTGCGGGACATCACCGCCCAGGTGCTTCGAGATGTCTCCGCCTCGACGCTGAAGGTCCGGAAGACCTCGGGCGAGGTGGCCGCGGAGAAGGGGGCCGAGCTGGTGGCGATGGTGTCTCCTGGCGTCATCTCGACTCCGCCAGGGGGCTCCATCGGAGGGAACCGGTTCTTCGTGGGCACCACTGATGGCCGGCTCTTCGAGCGGTTGTACGTCGACGGTCACGGAATCTGGCGAGATCACGGTCAGCCTCCGGGCGGTGCGAAGGTGGGCTACGAGTTGCTCGCGATCCGCGGCGACCTGAGTGTCTTCGTCACCAGCACCGACGGGCGCATCTTCCGCCGACACATCGACACCGGCCACCAGTGGGGCTGGGAGGCGATCCCGAATCCGCCCGGTGTCACGTTCGCCAGTGGCGGCATCCTCATCAACTATAACGAGCTGCTGGTGGTCAGCTCCGATGGCCGGCTTTTCGTGCTCCAGATGGGCAGCGTGCCTTATTCCTGGCTGGACTTGGGCAGACCTCATGTGAGCCACGGCGCGGCCGGCACTCCCGCGTTCGGTGGGACGGGCGCCCAGGTCACCACGGCCACGGGCCGGTTGTTCACCAAGGTCCGCGGCTACTTCGGCGGGGAGTGGATGAGCTGGTCCGACCTACAGGCGACCCAGTCGCTTCGGCCCGGCCCCTGGATGGGTGAGCAGGGCTTCTGGGCGACCACCACCGGCGGCCAGGTGTTGTTCTACAACAATGCCATCATGGGGTCGGGTTGGTACCCGACTGCCGCTCTGTCCCCGGCGGCGGTGTCGGCCCCGGGTGGAGGGTTCGATGGGCACGCCGTCGTGGTCACTTCGGACGGTGGCCTCGCCGAGCTGACGGGCTCGAGTTGGACGAAGTTTGGACCCCCTCCAGGGGGGCTCGCCGCCGCGGCCCGGCCCGGGGGTTACACCAACACCCCGGATGGCCAGCGCGTGCACGTGCGGACCCAGACCGGGAGGCTCGCCGCGCTGCGACGGGTGGGCCTGGCCTCTACCTGGGAGGATTACGGCTTTCCGGCCGACAGTGGTGGTTCCGGAGGACTCAACGATCTGCCGGTGGCGGATGTGCGCTGGGCCCCGCAGCTGGGGGCTCTCTCCTCGCTGCTGGTAGCCCGGTTGGCCAACCCGGCGCCGTACCAGGTCCAGGTGGAGTACCGGGTTGCCCGCGAGCTCGGGTTGGATGGCCAGCCGACGGGCGGCTGGGACCCCACACCTCGTACGGCCCCGGCCACTTATGAGGCGAGCGTGGGCATTGGCGTCGCCGCCGCCGATCTCAACGGCAGCGGACGCCCGGACCTGGTGGTGCTCACCGTGAGCCAGATGCATTGGTTCGGCGAGCAGCGCGGGTACGCCGGATACCAGATTGGCTGGGAGCTGGGCATCGACGGCAGCCCGACTGGTGGTTGGAGCGAAGTGAAGAAGCTGCCAGACCCGCTGCCGCTCGGGCTGGGCGAGGCGGACCTGGCGTTGGCCGATCTCGACGGAGACGGAAAGCTCGAGCTCATCCTCGCCTATGTCGCGGGGAGCGGCGAGAACACCCGGCTGTATTACAGGATTGGCTGGGGGCTCCAGAGCGACGGCAGCGTGGCAGGGGGGTGGAGCCACTCCATCGAGGTGCCCATCCAGCCGGGCCAGGTGAGTGGCGTCGGCGTTGCGATCGCCGACATGGACGATGACGACATGCCCGACCTGGTCATCTCCCTGCTTCGGCGGGATGCCGTTACCGGGAAGAGCTCGATGGCGTACCTCATTGGGAGGAAGCTCAACCGGCGCGGGCATGTCGTCGGGGGATGGACGCCGCTGATCACCGTGGGGGGCGCTCCGCTGAGTGGGTACAGCGTCGGGATGGGGCTGGCGGTGGCCGACTTCACCGGTACTCGCCGGCCGGACCTGCTCGTCTTCTTCAGCGCGGGTTCTCCGCTGCGCTCCTTCTATCGGATCGGCTACGACGTCGGGCCGGACGGCACGGCCTGGTCGTGGAGCGCTGATATCGAGGTGGCGCCGTCGTTCCCGACGGGCGGGCCGCTGGCCGTCACCCTCACGGATCTGGACCCAAGGCTCGTGGCCGAGCGCGCCCGGATGCGCGAGCGGTTCCTCACGGCCGCCACCCGACACCAGACCTATCTCGCGCCCGCCCAGGCCAAGGCGGCCGAGACCCCGCCGACCGGGATCGACGTGCCCGCCGTGGCCAGCACGCTGCGAGGCTCGTTGGATCCGGAACGTACCGTGGTGGAGAGCACCCTCGCCCGGGTTCCGGTGGCCCACAACACCCCGGCGACCGGGGAGCCCGGCGCGGACGTGCTGCGCCCCCTGCTGGCCGGTGTCTCCTTCCCTCAGCCCACCTACGAGCTGTTGCGCAGGATTTCCAAGGACGCGCTGCTGCCCGGGGTGGAGAAGATACCGCCGGACTCCATCACCCTGCTGCGGGCCAACCCCGCCTTCATCGAGGCGTTCCTCGTCGGGATGAATACCGAGATGAGCCGGGAGATGCTGTGGCGGGAGTTCCCCGCGGATCCACGCCACACCTATTTCCGCCAGTTCTGGGATGTACGCGGGGCGGTCTCGGCGGGCGCGCCGCTCACCGACATTCCTCCCATCGCCAGCTGGGATGGCGGCCCGTTGGGCAGCCACGCCACCGGGGTGGGTGGAGCGGGCGAGGGCAACCTGCTGTTGGTGATTCGCGGAGAGCTGCTGCGGCGCTACCCGTCCACCCGCTTGTCGGCATGCCGGGCCGCGTGGGACCCCGCGCAGCCGGGCCGCCGCATCCTCACCAGCACCGAAGTCCAACCCATTTTCAGTGGGTGGCATGCGCCGGATCTGCTCCTCTTCGGTTTTCCGCTGAGCGCCCGGCAGGCTCGCGGGAGCACCACGGATCCAGGCTGGTTCTTCATCCTGCGCGAGAATCTCGCGGCGGTCCGCTTCGGCTTGGATGACCCACCCGCCCATTCGTCTGGATCCGCCGAGCTTCCGGCGAGCTGGAACGACGTTCACTGGGGCCACGTCGTTCCCACGGAGGTGCCAGCCGGACGGGCCGTCCACGCCGTCATCGGCGGCGCGCCGGTGGCCGGCCACACGCTCGAAGGCGTCCGATACGGCTACAACTCCGCGCACCAGGCGCTCGTCGTCACCCAGCGGCCGGTCATGGTCGCCCTGCACGCCAGCGACATGATTGGCGATCTCGACGACGGCTGGCAGGTGACCCACATCCGCACGCTCGATGCCGCGGACCCGTACGAGCGGATTCGCGAGCTGGCCGGAGTGCGCCCGGACGGCGCGCCTTGGCGGCTGCCCGTAGCCGAGGCCATCGCAGCCGTCGAGCGTGGCGAGTACTTCTACGTGCGGTCCACTGGCGGCGACGCGGCCCGGATCCACGTGGTGCATCGAGCCAACGGGACGCGACACCTGCGGACCGGCCCCGATGACGAACCCACCAACAACCTGCTCTCCCTACCGGAGATTCTGCCGTGAGCACGTCCATCGATAACACCAGTTGGACCCTGGCCGCCGACTGGCCCGTGGTGGCCTTGCCGGTCCGGTTGGAGACCCGTTTCACCGCGACCGGCCTGCGCATCCGCGTCTTCCCGGACACCGTCCACATCGACTCTCACGAGCCCCGGCTCACGGACGCCGAGGTCGAGGCGGGAAAGCGATACTGGGAGGCGACGTGGCGGGCCGCTGGCAACACCGGCCGTTGGCGGGCCGCCTGGGAACAGTTGACCACCATGCTGGGGACTGCCCGGGCCACCTGGGTGGCGCGTGTGACCGAGCCGAACCCCGCCGGGAAGCCGACGGAGGAGATCCCCGAGAGCGCTCCGCTGCCGGTGGCTCCGGACTTCCCGGAGCCACTCCGCACCCCTTCGGTATGGACCCGCCCACCATACGCGCGGGGACTGCCGACGCGCTGGCACGTGGTCGCGATCCGGAACACCGGGGCGGGCACGGTTCGAGTCCATGAGGTGTTTGGCCAGCCGATTCGCCGCCCACTGGCGGTGGGGCCCGCTCCAGACTTTGATCCCGCGACCCTTCCCGACGAGGACGCCCCGGTCGGTCCAGCGATGCGCTGGCTCGTCGACTACAACGAGGCGGTTGCCGCCGGCATGGCGCACACGTTGGAGCTGCCAGCCGAGCTGAGGGATCGGATCGACCGGCTGCTCGTCTTCGGCGTCGACGACACCCTGACGCCCCAGGAGACGGCGGATGTGTTGAATCGGTTGATGGAAGCGCACGGTGCCACGGATGGGCTGGGCCTGCTGCCGCCCGGTGCTCCCACCAACAACACGACGTCGGCCAGAGGCGCCGTCCGCTCCGCCCATGATCCACGCGCTCCGGAGAACATCCAGGCCCTCCAGGTGGCGCACGGTGAGCAGGCGCCGGGTGCTGCCACGGCGGTGGTCAACCAGGCTTTGCGCGCTCTCGGGCTGCCCGCCTCCATGACCGCTGGCCAGTCCGGACCCGTGGGCGAGGTGCGGGGCCGTCCGGTACCCGAGGGGGCGCCCACCGCGCTGCCCCGCCAGCCGGGGGCGGCTCGAGACCCGGAGGCGGATATCGAGCGGGTGCACTCCGCGCTCTGGCCGACCACGTGGGGCTACTTCCTGCGGCACATGATGTCCGGCCGGTTCGGTACGGCGGTGGCCGACCGGATGCGCGAGCAGTTCGTGCGCCTCGTTCGCGCCGATGGGCCCCTGCCGACGCTGCGGATCGGCGCCCAGCCCTACGGGCTGTTGCCGGTTCTGGCCATGAACGGATGGGGACCCGTGTCCGGTGAGTCGGACGACACCGGGGGCGTGGCATTGCTGCGCCGATTGCGCGACCAGGTATGGGGGCCGTCCGTGGACGACGTGTCGACGATTCCCCCTACCGGAGGCCAGGCGCCGGCGGAGGCACTGCTCGACATCTTCGGCAGCGACGCGCACATCCGGGAGTTCCGGGCCCGCAGCGTGCTGGGTAACGAGTACGTCGCCTGGCTCTGGCGTTTCGCTCGGTTGCGGCTGGGCGACACCTGGCAGGTGCAGCTCTCCGCCCGCTCCCGGAGCTTCCTGCAGTCGCTGGGACTGCTCGGGGCAGGGGAGAGGGTTCCCGTCGCGGCAGGGACGGTCTTCGCCGCCGATGCCTTCCGGCTCGGAACGCCGCTGGTGGCCGCGCCCGGCACCAGCCCGGCCAGCTACCTGAGTGCGCTGGCCACCGCGACCGCGACGAGCCTGCGAGGGCTCCCGGAACAGCCCGATCCTTCTCCGGCCGGAGTCACCGGGGGGGTGCCGGTCCTTTATCGGTTGCTCCGCACGGCCTTGCTGGCGGAGTACTCGCGCGCGGCGGAGCGGTTGGGGGCGCCCGAACCGGTCGAGCCGGAGTTGATCGACATTGCCCCCGACACGCTCACGTCCACCCTGTGGCGACGGCTGGACACGCCGCTGCCCGGAGGCAACGGCCAGACGATCGGCGCCTACCTGGACAGTACCGCGGGTGTCACGGATGCACGCGCCGAGGGCCTGAGGGCACTGCGAGAGGCCATCTCCCGGTTCGCCGCGCTGCCCGTCGCGGAACTGGAGCGGTATGTCTCCGGGGCGCTCGGTTTGACCGCGCATCGGCTCGATGCGTGGTTCACCAGCTACGCTACCCGGCGGTTGTGGACGATGCGGTCGGCCAGGCCGGCGGGGGCCTGGGTCGGTGGCTTCGGTTGGCTGCTGAATCTCGAAAGGGGGCCGACGCCGGCCACCATCGACAGCCCGTGGCCGGAGCTGGAGCCCGGGAAGCTGCGCCTGTCGTCCACGGGGGCGGGCTTCGTGCATGCTCCGTCGGTTCCGCAGGCCCTCACCGCAGCGGTGCTGCGCAGCGGTTGGCGCTCGTATGGCGGGCCCGTGAGTGACAATCCCCTCGCGGTGGACCTGTCCTCGCGACGGGTGAAGATCGCCGAGTTCCTGCTCGATGGAGTGCGCCAGGGACAGCAACTGGGCGCTCTGCTCGGGTACAGGTTCGAGCGGGCTCTTCATGAGCACCCTTATGGCACCCTGGGCGCGTACCTGCCGGCGTTCCGGGCACTCGCGCCGCTCCGGGCCACCCTGGTGACGGCCCATGCGGCCCCGCGTGGCACCGAGACCACCACGGCAACCACCGATGGGTTGGTCCTGCACGACAAGGCGAAGGCGGGCCTGGCGTGGGGCAGGGATGGCCTGCCGGAGACGACACACCCGGCCTATGGGCCGCTGCGGGAGGTGCTCACCGAGCTGGCCGATGCGGTTGACGCGGTGAGCGACGCATTGCTCGCGGAGAGCGTCCACCACCTCGTCAATGGAAACCCCGCCCGGGCGGGAGCGAGCCTGGAGGCCGCGTCTCGAGGAACCGCCGTGCCACCGGAGCTGGAGTTCGCCCGGGGCGGCCGGACCGGCTCCGCTGTCACCCACCGCGTCGTCGTGCTCGCCAACGTGACGCGTGCCTCGCGCGCCCAATGGCCGGCCGAGTCCGATCGCTCACCGCGGATGTTGCTGTCGACCGTGGCCGACGTGCTCGCCTCCGCGCTGCTGCCGGAGCCGAGCCGGGTCTTCTGCCGGGCCCACTGGCACCTCCCGGATGGAGGCCTCGAGCCGGTCTCCATTTCACTGGATTTCCTCTCGTTGCCCGCCATCGACTACGTGATGATGGCACCCCGTGAGCCCGTGCCCAACGGGGCCGAGCTCGACCAGCTCCTGGATCGCGCGTTCCGGGCTCGACTGCCCGCAGACGAGGCGGCTCGTCGCGCCGGTTGGAGACTCGCCCTCGACTTCGGCCGCGATGCGGGCTGGTCCTTCGAACGGCTCTCGGTGGCCGAGTTCCTCGGCGCCC
Organism: Archangium minus; assembly: GCF_044360475.1. NCBI lineage: Bacteria > Pseudomonadati > Myxococcota > Myxococcia > Myxococcales > Archangiaceae > Archangium > Archangium minus. The sequence goes on along the minus strand of NZ_CP043494.1, from coordinate 7,790,746 downwards.
TCGACGCGGTGCGGGCGCTCCTCACGGGGACTCGCGCGTTGACCCCCACCGACCTGAGCGCCCCCGGTTCGACGGTCGGGTATGTCGGAGTCGATCAGGAGCTGGTCAACGCCGCCGACGGCGCTGCGATCATCGCCCGCAACACGGTGACGGAGCTGCGAGGCTCCAACCCGGCGGACGTCGACCGCGCCCTGTTGCGCGCCAGCAACCTCGGTGTGATGGGGGTGATTCCGCCGCCGGCCGGCGCCTCCACCGACCCGGCTACCGTGGCCCGGAGGACCGAGGCGGTGGAGAGAGCGATTGGAGAGCTCACCCAGAGGCTGGCCACCGCGGAGGCGCTCGTCGCCGGCTTCAACCGGACCAAGGCCAGTCCCGACGAGCTTCGTGAGCACGACCTGGCGCGGCTGCGCGCGGTTGCTGGCACCGACCTGCCGTTCCTTCCCGCCCTCATGCCAGTCGATGCAGCCGGGTGGGAATCGGCGCTCGCGGCCAGCCCCGCGCTGCAGGGCGGAGATCCGGGGGCGGTGGGCCGGTGGATGGCGCAGTACGCCCGAGTCCGCCCGGCCGTGGAGCGGCTCCAGCAGACGCTCACCTTTGCCCAGGCGCTGCGCACCGGGCTTGCCACCTCCCCGGGGGAACCGTTGCAGGTTGCCCAGTACCCGGCGGTGGCCGGTGATCGCTGGTGGGGACTGCCCCGGCCGGCCTCTGCTCCGGCCACCTCTCGGACGGGCTGGGTGGTCTGCATGCCCCAGAAGATTGATTGGAGCAGAGCCGTGGCGGGCCTCGCGGTGGATGAGTGGACCGAGGTGGTGCCATCGCTGTCGGAGACGACGGGCGTCGCGTTCGAGTACGACGCGCCGGGCGCGGTTGCTCCGCAGTCCATCCTGGTCGCTGTCCCGTCCCGGCCGGACGCCGCGTGGACCGCGGAGACCCTGGAGCAGACCTTGAATGAGACGCTCGACCTCGCCCGCATCCGCGCGGTCGACCTCGACACGCTGGGGGACGCGGGTCAGTTCCTGCCAGCCATCTACTTCCCCTACAACGTCGCGCGGCACGCGGCCTCCACCGACCTGGTGCCCGATGCCGCGCCCACGACCGCACGCGCCCTCGACGCGGAGAGGCCATGACCATGTCCGGATCCCAGAACCCTTCCATCACGACCTGGACCCGGTTGGAGCCGCGTACCCGCTCGTCCGACATGAGCGGGGCGTTGGAGGCGCGCATCGCCGACCCGCTGTGGCTGCTGGCCCGTCAGTGGCAGCTGGGGGAGTTCCAGGGGGAGGATGCGGGAACTCCCGTGGTGGCCCGCATGCGCGCGGAGACGGCCCCGCTCAGTCGGATGCGGATTGGCAACACCCGGAACAAGATTCGACCGACCCGCCGGCTCACCGCGTTGGGCCACCCGGAGACCGCGCAGTCGTATGATCGTCCGGCGGAGCGGCGCGTGGTTCCCGACCAGCCGCTGGAGACCCTCGTCGAGGCCGAGCTGAAGGGGACAGCGCGAGACCTGCGGACCGCGGCGGAGACCGGGCAGGACTTCCTGCGTGCGCTCGCCGAGGAGAATGCCACGGACCTGTCCGCCGCGGTGATCTCCGCTTTCCCCTTGCCGAACGATCCCGGCTCGCTCGGGGATGCACCGACCGCCGCCTATCTGCGGATCGTCGCGGGGCGGGTGCCGGACGGTAATGCGCTCGCGGATTTCGCCACGAACAACACGCCCCTGCCCGCGGTGCCCGGCGTGCCGGCCGCCCGGCAGCCGGCGTTCGCCGCCGCCGTGCAACGCTGGTTGCCGAGGGCCCAGGCAGCGCTGCGGGTTTCCCCGAGTGGGGGAAACAGCTGGGATCGCGAGCGGCTGGAGTACCGCTTTGAGGTGGCCGCCCACCCGAGCGGGCGTGGCGAGGTGGTGCTCGCGGCGGACGAGTACGATGGAGGCCGGCTGGATTGGTCGGATCTTCAGGTGCGTCCTGGGGTCACGCTGGCCACGCCGGCGGACTCGGTCCAGGTGGTACGGACCGTGCTGCCGACACCCGCGGCCTACCCGGGCATGCCCGCGCTGCGCTGGTGGGAGATGGAGGACGCCCGGGTCTCTTGGGGCAGCACGGGCGCGGAGCGGACGGACCTGGCGCGTCTGCTGCTCGTCGAATACGCCTCGGTGTATGCCAACGACCATTTCCTCATTCCGGTCGATCTGCCCGTGGGTTCGGTGACCGCGGTGACGTCGTTGGTGGTGACGGACACCTTCGGCGAGCGCACGCTCATTCCGCCCGTGGCCGACGAGGACGGGTGGGCACTCTTCCGGCCTACCGTGGAGGGCAGTTGGGACACCGCCGAGTTGCTCGTGTTGTTGCCCACGGTCGCCGAGGCCCTCGAGGGACCGGTAATCGAGGAGGTGCTGTTGCTGCGCGACGAGGCCGCCAACCTGGGGTGGGCGATCGAACGCACCGTCCCGGGGCGGGCCGGTCACCCGGTGAACCGTCACGAGCAGGCGCAGCGGAGCCGGGGTGCGCTTCCCGCTCCGGCATCGGCCGGGCCGCTCGTCTACACGCTGCAGACCTTCGCGCCCGAGCATTGGTTCCCGCTGCTGCCGGTGGCCGATGCCTCGGGTTCAGTCTGGCTGCACCGGGCACCCGCGCAGCGAGAGGGACCGAGCGGCGAGCCGGTGGATGTGGCGCCAGCCGGCCGGCTCCTTGATCCGGAGAGTCCTTTGCGAATCCCCGAGGAGGAGGTGGGTCGCGCAGGTGCCCGGGTCACCCGGCGTTGGCAGCTGGCCCGGTGGGTGGATGGGAGCATCCACCTCTGGTTGGGGAGGACCAAGGGGGCAGGGCGGGGCGAGGGCACGGCGGGGCTTCGCTATGACGTCGTCGGACCCCAGCCCTGACGTCCGGCGCCTCACCTCATCCAGCGCGCTCGAATCTTCCCGTTGACCACTTCGACGGCCATCCAGTCATCCGCGAAGGCGGCGGAGCAGTCGCACCGCACCACCGTCAGGAACTCCCGCACCAACTGGAGTTTGAACCCGCGCGGTGTCTTCAGGACGGCCACCATGCTGTCCTTTGATTGCCCGAGCTTTGGTTTCACGTCGAGCACTCTCCCCGTCGCCGCATCGATGAGCGCCACCCCCACCCAGTCGTAGCCAGGGCGGTCATTCCGGGTGAAGAACACCAGCACCCGGTGGCCATCCACCGCGAAGGCGGAGACGCCACTGTTGATGGGCTCCTTCGAGTCCGCACGCCGGCAGAGGGACTCCCCATTCGCGATGTTCGAGATGGCGCTGTACCAGCCCTTCTCCATCGGGATGACGCTCTTCCCGGCCGAGGTCTCCACGAAGGCGCTCATGTCATCCTCGGTGCACTCGCCCGACGCGGAGTCGAAGCTCACCGAGAACGCATGGGCTCCGAGCTGGCACTCCAGCCGGAAGTCACAGTCGGTGGCTTCCGGCTCGGCGGCCTGCGCCATGAGCGCGCCGCACCACAGCATCGCCACCACCCAACCAGCACGTCGCATCAGGGCCTCCGTGAAGGCCCCGCGCGGGGGCCGCTCAGTGGCCAGCGTCGTAGACCGCGTCGCGGACGGCAACGGGAAAGGCGCCCCACATGCCCTCGAAGGTGGTGTTGGTGAGGACAATCACCGTCAGCCCCTGCTTCGGGTCCACGAACCAGTTGTGGCCATACGCGCCCATCCAGTGGAACGTGCCTGCTGACTGCGGGCTCTTCGCCGTCACCGGGTCCACCAGCACGCCCACGCCGAGTCCAAAGCCCCAGCCCGGGCCCGCGCTCGCCGCCTGGGGGCCGACCTGGTCCGTCACCAACTGCGCCACGGTGTCCGCCTTCAGCACCGACGTCCCGCCCGTCCGCAGCGCCTCCAGGAACTTCAGGTAGTCCCCCGCCGTGCCCACCATGCCGCTGCCTCCAGACGCGAAGGAGCGCGTGTCGAAGACGCGACCCGGCACGAAGGTGACGCCGCTCGCCCCGCTGGGCACGAAGCGCGACTCGCCGATGCGCACCGGCTCCGGCTTCCCATCCGCGTACGGCGTCGTCAGCCGCGCTGCGTCCTTCACGCGGAACCCCGTGTCCGTCATGCCGAGCGGACGGGTGACGAGCTTCTCGATGACCGTGGGCAGCGGTGCGCCACCCGCGCGGGCCACCACCTCCCCGAGCACGTCCGTGGCCATCGAGTATCCCCACTTCTTCCCGGGCTCATAGACCAGCGGCACCGAGGCGAGGCGGCGCAGGTTCTCCTCCATGGACAGGCCGGGCTGGTCGATCCCGCTGGACACGCGGGCCTTGTGGTACGGCCCGTCCGCCGGCTCCATGAGATCGTACGAGAGGCCCGCGGTGTGCGTCAGGAGCTGACGCACGGTGATGACGGGCTCGGTGCCGTCCGGCAGCTTCGGCCGGAAGGTGGGAATCCACTTCGTCACCGGGTCCTCGAGGCGGAGCTTCCCCTGCTCGACGAGCTTCAGCGCGGCGACGGACGTCATCGCCTTCGTCAGGGAGGCCAGGCGGAACAGCGCGTCCTCCCGCATGGGCTTCTTCGCCTCACGGTCGGCGAGGCCGGCGGCGCGCTGGTAGACGACCTTTCCGTCCTTCGCGACGAGCACGACGGTGCCGACGATGCGCTTTTCCGTGAGGGCGCGGTCGATGGCGGCATCGACCCGCGCCTGGATGGCCGCATCCCCCGTTGGGGCGGCGTGGGCGAATCCAAAGCCGAGGACTACGAGGAGGGCGGCGATGATGGCGGTTTTCATGGGGTGCTCCTTTCAGCGGTGACGACGACGCTCACGATGTACGTGGCGCCTCCGCGCCCGGCAGCCCATATTTCCGAAAGGTGCCTATACGAATTAGTATGAGGCAACGGGGAGCACCGTGGATTGGGATGACTTGAGAATCGCGCTCGCGGTGGTGAGGCATGGCTCGCTCAGCGCCGCCGCGCGGGCCCTGGGGACGACACAGCCGACCGTGAGCCGGCGGCTCGACGCGTTCGAGCGGCGCACGGGGGCGAAGCTGTTCGAGCGTGCGAAGGAGGGGCTCACGCCCACGCCGCTGTGCGCGGCCCTCATTGAGGGAATGGACCGGATGGAGGAGGGCGCGCTCACGGTGGAGCGGCGGCTCGCGGCGCGCGACACCGGGCTTCAGGGGAGCATCACGGTGACGAGCCTCGACTGGTTCGGGGACTACGTGATGGCGCCCATCATGGCGAGGTTCGGCGGGCTGCATCCGTTGGTGAGCCTCGCGCTCATCAACGATGGGCGACGGTACAACCTGTCACGAGGCGAGGCCGACATTGCCTTCCGCCCTGGAGTCTTCGACCAGGAGGACATCATCGAGCGCAAGGTCGCCGAGATCGCCTTCGGCCTGTACGCATCGCCCGCGTACCTGGAGCAGCACGGGCTTCCGGACTTCGGCTCGGGCTGCGCGGGGCAGTCCATCCTCATGCTGCACGAGACAGCTCCCCGGACTCCGCTGACGGACTGGCTGCGGAACATCGCACCCGATGCCCGGTCCATCCTGCGGACCAACGGCATCTGGTCGCAGCTCGCGGCGGCCGAGTCGGGAGAGGCGCTCGCTGTCCTGCCCCGCCTGCTCGTGGACAAGCGGCTGACGCTCCGGCGCATTGAGACGCCGCGCCCCGGTCCGGTGCTGACGGTCCGCATGGGCGTCCACCAGGACATGCGGAAGACGCCGCGCATGCGGGCCTTCATGGACTTCGCAGTGCGCGAGCTGGAGCTGCGCGCGGCGGAGCTGAACCCGCGCTGAGGCGTTCTTCGCGGGCAACCCCCGCCAGCGATCGGGCACTTCATCTGCTGACCAAGGAGTACCTGGACCGATGCGAACACCTTCAACTCGAACAGACCCGAATCCCCGGCGCAGGCGGCCTCGCCGATGGCTCGTCGCCGGAGGTCTCCTCGTTGGCCTCGGACTGCTCATGCTCTTCGCGTTGCGCAGTCCCCCGTCTCCAGTCGGGTACTTCACCTCCGCGGCGTCCCAGGACCGCTTTCTCGCGGCGTACAAGCGCGCGATGGCGGATATGCCTCAACCGGATCGCACGCTCGACCTCCGCACGTCGTACGGGGTGGTACGGGTTTATCACTTCGCCGGAGCTGCTCCCGCTGCCATACCGCTGCTGTTGTTGCCGGGCAGGGCGTCCGCGTCACCTGTCTGGGCGGACAACATGTCGGCCCTGCTCGGCGTTCGCAGCCTCTACACGATCGACCTCCTCGGCGAGCCCGGGATGAGCATTCAGTCCCGACCGATCACCAGCGCTGAGGATCATGCTCGATGGCTGCACGAAGTCCTGCTGGCGTTGCCCGAGAGCAAGGTTCATCTCTTCGGGATGTCGATCGGTGGGTGGACGGCGATCAATCTGGCCGTCCGTCAGCCGGAGAAGATTGCCAGTGTCACCGTGCTCGACCCGATCATGACCTTCAACAACCTCTCCGTGGAAGCGATCGTCCGGAGCCTCCCGGCGAGCGTGCGCTGGTTCCCCAAGGCGTGGCGCGACAGCTTCGCCAGCTGGACGGCGAACGGGGCGCCGGTCGAGGACGTACCGGAGGCCGTGATGATCGAAGCCGGCATGCAGTCGTACGCGTTGAAGCTCTCGGGTCCAGTCCGAATCACCGAAGAGCAACTCACCGCGCTGAACATCCCGGTGCTGGCGATCATCGCCGGCGCCTCCGGCATGCACAACTCCGCCGAGGGGGCTGAGACGGCTCGTCGGCTGCTCAATCCCGGTGAGGTGAAGGTCTATCCCCAAGCGTCGCACGCGATCAACGGTGAGTATCCCAACGAGATCGCCGCTGACATCTCCGGCTTCCTCAGTCGGATCGAGCCGTGACGTCCGAGGGCCATTCGGCAGAGTTTCCGAAGAGTCAGGAGGGAAGGGCCTTCGTGGACTTACCTGAAGGGGATGAGGTCCTGACTTGGCTGGAACCCACAGGGACCTGGAAGCCCACGCCCCCGCGGCCTGCGGCCCTTTTCAACCCCTTTGCACCAGCCCGCCCCCTCAAACAGGGCCCCCATTCCGCCTATAATTCACACACCATGATGAATCCCTCCTTCAAGACTCCGGAAGGGTAGAGCGCTTTCACGACCGTCTATGAGAGGGCCCTGGAGCGCTGGCCCGTACCCGTCGAGAGGCTCTTCGTGCCCACGCGTTTCGGGCGGACGCACGTGCTCGTGAGTGGGCCTCGCGAGGCGCCTCCCTTCTTCCTGCTGCACGGGATGACGGGGACCTCGACCATGTGGGCCCCCAACATCGCCGCGCTCGCCCGGACGCATCGGGTCTACATGCCCGAGGTGCCGGGGGACTTCGGTTGGAGCGAAATTGCGCCGCCTGGCTCGGGGAGGTGATGGACGGGTTGAAGGTGGAGTCGGCCGTGGTGGGCGGGCAATCGCTCCCGTCTTCGAGTGGTCCGAGCGGTGGATGTGCGCCCCGGGGAGCACCCCGCCTCGGGAATCCTCGGAGCTGTTCGCGGCGGGTATGAAGCATTTCCGCTCGCGGTTGCGGGTGCGGCCGGGTCCCTTCCCGGAGGAGGAGCTCCGGCGGCAGCTCGTGCCCACGCTGCTGCTGGTGGGCGAGAAGGAGGTCATCACCAACGGCCCGGCCCTGGTGGAGCGTGCGCGGCAACTCGTCCCCCACCTCCAGACCGAGCTCGTCCCCAATGCTGGCCACCTGTTGTCCGGCGAGCAGCCCGAGCGCGTCAACGCCCACGTCGTGCGCTTCCTGGAGGACCTGGCACTTCCTTCCCAGGCCGCATGAGCGAGGGGGCTAGAACAGGACGACCATGGCGCCCACGGGGATCTTCTCGTAGAGGGCGGCGATGTCCGGCGTGTGCATCACCACGCACCCCCAGGACAGCCGGCCGCCCGTCTCCTCCCGCGTCCAGGGCCCCACCCAGCCGTGGAAGCCAATGCCGCTGCCCAGGCGCGTGGAGCCCTCGGTGGGTTTGCGCTCCGCCCACGCGCGGGCGATGCGGTTGCGCACCTCGCGGGTGATGAGTCCTTCGGCGAGGCCCCGATCCGCGTCCCAGGTGTTGGGATAGTTCAGGCGGATCCAATGGCCGCCGTAGTACTCGGCGTAGGGTCCCGTGAAGGTGCCCCGGTGCTTCTGCACCACGTGGTACATGCCCATGGGTGTGCGGTTGTCCCCGCGTACCTGCTTGCGGCCCTCGGCCTGGCCAAAGCCCACCTCCACCCGAGCCATCTCCTGCCCCCGCGTGTACAGCCGCATGGCGTAGTCGTTGTGTGAGACGAGCAGCAGCACGGGCTCCTGGGCGGGTTGGGGCAACCGCGCCCGCGCCTGGAGGAAGCTCCGGGCCTCGGTGTCTGACAGGAGTTTGCCCCCATGCAGCGTCACCGACAGCCGGCCCTTCGGGGCCACCCGCCCCAATCCCTGTCCGCGCTTGACCGTGTCACCCGGGCTCAGCTTCCGCTCCGCCAGCGGGGCGTACTCCGCGCGGATGCGCAGCAACTCGTGGTTTTCGTAGAAGAGATGCTCCAGCGTGAGCGATTGGGCCTGGGCGTCCACCGCCACCACGCGCCCGTGGGCCAGGGCGCGGACCTCGCTGCCCGCGGGTGCGCGGGAGGGAGCCGGCAGCGGCTCGAAGCCATCCGCGGGCGGCGTCGAGGGGTGGAGCCAGGCCTCGAAGACATCCGCGGTCGGGGTGGCCTGGGCCCCCGGCGACAGGAGGAGGCCCAGGGCCCACATCACGGCGAGGCAGCGGAGCGGGGACGAGGACATGGAGGCAGCTTAGGTGATGCGTGCGCCGGACTCGACCCTGGTGCGAGTCCCCGTCTTACCCTAGCGCCTCCACCAGCAGGTTGTCCTGGGGGCGCGGTGGGGAGACTCGAGCGCGAGTTGCAGCAGCTAAGCCAGCTCACGCAAAAACGACGCGACCACCTCTCCCAGGCGCTCGGGTTGTTCAAACGGAAGGCCGTGGGAGGCGTCCTGTACCTGTTCGATTCGCACGCGTGGGTTGAGGCTCCGCACTTCCGTTGCCATCTCGAGCGTGACGACGGGGTTGCTGTCCCCAATGACGAGTAGGATCGGGACGTCAATCGCGCTCACCACGTCGCGATACTCGGGGTTGGGCGGCGTGAGAACGTCGAAGGCGCTCATGCGGGTTTTCAGTCTCGCTTCGGCAAGAAGCTCGACGATCTCGGGCGAGCGACGCGGGTGTCGGGCTCGGAGCTGCGCGACGAGGTCAGACTTCTGCATGCCGAGGGTCCGGCGGTGTTGCTCGGCGACGTCGCTGTCGCGCACCTCGCGCTGGCGCTCGGGGCTCAAGAACGTCGGATCGACCAGGATGAGGCCGCGGATGCCCCCCGCCCCTCGACTCGCCACCACCGCGGCGGTCATGCCGCCCATCGAGTGGCCAAGCAGAACCGGACGAGAGAGCTCCAGGCCACGGATGAGGCCCGCGACGTCGCTCGCGTGATCGTCGTACCGGTAGCCGTGGTGCGGCGCGCTCGAACCGCCGTGCCCTCTGGCGTCGGGCATGACGACGTCGAATTCACCTTCGAGCACGCGCGCCAAGGGAGTCCAGCAGGCGCCGTTCCCGGTCAATCCATGGAGCAGAACGACGGGAGGGTTGGCGCCTCCGGTTCGGAGGTAGTGGATGTTGATGCCGTTCGTTTCGCAGACTCCACTCATCCAGGTCGTCATGGAACTGTTCCTGCCTGTCGCGGCTTCGTAAGTGAAGTTGAATAATGCTCAAGAGGTGTAGTGGAGCGCGCGGACGCAGGCCGCAAGTCTTCGCACCCCTTCGTCGATTAACGAGACGGGAATGGCCCCATAGCCCAGAAATAGGGTCTCGTCCCGTTTGATTCTTCCGTTGGAATGGCACACGGGGTATCTGGAGTCCTGCTCATGGCCGCACCACTCGCCGCGTGGACAGGGGGCGCGTAAACTGACTGGCTCCATGCGCGCAAACATTCTCGCCTGCATCGTCGTGCTCGGCTTCATCGCTGCCTGCGGTGAAAGCACCCCCCCCGACCCCTCCGTGCCGATGACGTGCGACAGCGGTGGCCTCGAGCTGTGCGGCGACTCCTGCGTGAGCACCGCGAGCGACCCGAAGCACTGCGGGGGCTGCGACAAGGCGTGCGCGTCCGGCGAGGCGTGTGAGGGCGGCGCGTGTGTCGCGCTCTGTCAGATCGACGGCAAGCAGGTCGTCGCCGGGACGGTGAACGCGGCGAACCCGTGTGAACAGTGCGCGCCGGCGACGTCCGCGACTGCGTGGACGCAACGCGCGGACGGGACGTCGTGCAACCCGGGACAGATCTGCTCGGCCGGCGTGTGCACCCCGAAGTGCATCATCGACGGTGTGGTCTACGACGCGGGTGCGCCCAACCCGGCGAACGCTTGCGAGGCGTGCGTGCCGGCGACGTCGACGACGCGGTGGACGGCCCGCACGAGCGTCCCGCTGCTGGTCGGCGGCGACGAGATTGCGGCGCAAGGCTGGACGACGGCCACGGTTGCGCCGAACACGCTCACGTATGGGCCAGACTACGTTCGCCTCGCGACGTCGACGAACAGCGGCGCGCGCACGAGCGGACAACTCCTCATCATGCGGACGAACGCGGTCGACACAATGAAGCCGTTCACGCTCCGCGTGACGATGCAGGTCGAGTCGGTGAGCAACCATAACCAGCTCGACAGCGGCGCGGCCATCCTGGGAAGCTTCACGCCCTTGTTCGGAGGTCCCGTGGATCGCGCGCAGATGATCTACCTCGACAACGCGGCGATCGGCTGGGCGGACGATACGCAGTCCGCGGCGTTCTTGGTGACCGATGGCGCGTATCATGTCTACGAGCTCTCGGTGGACGCGGCGAAGGTGGCGACGGTGAGCGTCGACGGCGTCGCGAAGCTCACACGGAACAACTTCTCGACGAACGGCACCATCGCCATCGGTGACCAGACGAACGACTCGAACGTCGACGGAGTCGTGCGGATCAAGTCGGTCGAGCGGCTCTGTCCCTAGGGCGTTTCTGCAAACCCAAGGAGACCGGTCGCCTGAGCAGGGGAGGGGGCCTGGAACGCGACGGGCGGGCCTCCTGGACGGCCGCTCACCGTGACTTCGCCGAAGTGGAGCCGTGCTCCAGGTAGCCGAACACGGCCCGGCTGACGCGCGCGGCGAGTAACACGTCGTCGTGCTCACCGCGGTCTCCTGCGGAATCGACGAGGCCTTTTACAATCGCCAGGAGATCGCTGGCGACGAACGGGGCTCGAAAGGTGCCCGCCATATCGGGCGCGTCGAGGCACCGCTGGACCGTCAGGGCCAACTGCTCGCCGATGCGCTGCACCTCCTCACCGACCGGCAGGCGGCGTTCCTCCACATCCAGGAGCCGCGCGAGGGCCGGGCGTTGCAACTGATAGGCGACGGCCACCTTGATCAGCCGCTGGAGGCCCGCGCGCCCGCCCGCTTTCACGTTGATGGCGGCCACGTCCTCCAGGAGCTGGGCCGTCTCCCGGAGCATCAGCGCCTTGGTGATGGCGTCCTTGCTGGGAAAGTACTGGTACAGCGAGCCGATGCTGATGCCCGCGCGCCGGGCCACGGCGTTGGTCGTGTATGCCTCGAAGCCCTCCGTCTCCAGAATGCGAGCAGCCGCCTCCAGCACGGCGGCAACGGTCGCCGCCGAGCGGCTCTGGCGGGGTTTCTTCCTCGGGTCCAGCGTGGGGGGAGTGGTTCGGGGGGCCATGGGAGAATGCGAGTAGCGAACGTGAGCGTTTGCTCGCATTTTATCCCTCGCAAGCCACTCACACCAGAGGGACCCATGAAGAACCGCATGGAAGATGAAGCGTTGCTGCCCGCCGTCGTGACGGCCGTCCAGGCCGCGGGACGCCACCTGAAGAATCGTTTCTCCTTCGACTCCCGCCTGGGAAACAGGGAGGAAATCGTCGCCGCGCTCCACGCCAACGACGTGGAATCGTCAGGACTTCTGCGCGAGGGGCTGAGGCAAGCGCGCCCGGGCGCGGGGTGGCTCGAGGACGAACTCGCGGTGGGCCCGTTGCCGCCCGGAGAGTGGTGGGTCACGGACCCCGTGGAGGGCAATATCAATCACATCCACGGGATGGACGACTGGTGTGTCACGGCGACACTGGTGCGAGACAACACGCCAGTGCTCACCGTGGTGTACCTGCCCATGACGGGCGACACCTATACCGCGCTCCGGGGCGGCGGCGCCCATCTCAACGGGGTACGCCTGCACGCGTCGGCCAAGACGCAACTGGACGCGGCCCTGGTCGGGACCGGTCAGGCGATGCCGGGCGAGAGCCGTGAAACCCACCGCCGGATAGGCGAGTCCGTCACCGCGATGCTCGAAGGCGCCCTGGTCCTGCGCGTGTCGGTGCCGGCCACCCTGCAACTCATCCAGGTCGCGGCTGGGCGGATGGACATCTTCTGGCAATACAGCCAGGTCCTCTCCGGCCTGCTGGCGGGCGCCCTCCTGGTCGAGGAAGCCGGCGGCAGGGTGACCGACACGCACGGCCGTCCGTGGAGCCTGGCGAGTGGCGACTTCCTGGCCGCCGCCGCGAACCTCCATGCCGCCTCGGTCGAGGTGCTGTCCCGGATCGCCTGACGCGTGCCATTCCCCAGCCCCCTCTCTGAACGGAGAACACCCATGAACCGCATTGGAATCCTCGGCTCGGGCCGTGTCGCCACGGTCCTCGCTACCAGGCTCGCGACCGCCGGGCACGACGTAATGATCGGAACGCGGAATGTCGCTGGCACGTCAGCGAAGTGGACCGGACCGGCGGTCACGTTCGCGGCTCCGCCCCAGACCGCGCGCGAGGCCTCTCTCATCATCAACGCAACGCCTGGAGACACCAGCCTGGAGCGGCTCGCTGCCCTCCGCGAGGTGTTGGACGGAAAGATCCTGGTGGATGTCTCGAACGCCACCCGGCGTGGCGCGGAGGGACTGCCGGCGGGATTGAGCTATCCCGACAGCAGTCTGGCCGAGCACCTGCAACACGCTCTGCCCGGCACCCGTGTCGTCAAGACGCTCAACACCATGCTCTTCTCCGTCATGGTCAACCCACGTGGCCTCACCCATCCCCCGACCGCGTTTCTGTCAGGCAACGACGAGGGCGCGAAGGCGACCGTCCGCCAGCTGCTTCACGACCTCGGCTGGCCTCCCGAGTGGATCGAGGATCTGGGAGACATCTCCACTGCCCGGGGGGCAGAGGCGCTCATCCTGCTCGTGCCACACCTCCTCCGCGGCCGCGGTTTCGCCCCCTTCGCGCTCACGGTCGCGAGGTGAAGGGACTTCAGGCTGCCGGACTACGGCGTGGCCTGATGGCGGGCTCGGGTGCCGCCAACTCTGGCGATCAGCTTGCCGCGGTTGCGGCCGTCAAATCCTGAGATACCAAAGGACCCACCTCCGCAAGGATTTCCGGATAGCTTCCAAGGTGATCTGGCAGTGCAAAGCTGCGGATTTCAATGAACCGATAAAGAAACGACTTCAACAACTTCGGAAGGCGGTTCGATCTGTTAGGAGCATGAGGGAAGTCATATTGTGCGATAGTGCCACAGATGACGATCTGCGCGTGATGATTGAAGTAGGGCATCAACGCTTCAAACATGTACCCACCGATACCGCACCTTTTCAGGCCCACCGGCTATGCCGATAACGCGATGCCCTCGCAGCCTGGCAAGCTGCGATCGCCAACTGCGAAATTCGCATTTCTGCTCTGTTCAACGACTGCGACGGTAGGACCTGACATTGGCTGGCCAATATCGATCGGAGGCAGCTCGCTGGAAGCATTACCCATCAGATTGCGCTGATAGGGATCCATTGAGATAAGCAGGTTGCGAAACAACACGACAGTGCGGGCCGGGACGTTACGGGCTCAGGAGACCCGCCCCGCCTCGCGGAACCACGCCACCTCGTCGGCGAGCGTGTGCGCCAGGGGCCGGAAGCTCGCGCCCAGCTCCGTCCGGGCCTTGCTCGCGGAGACGGTGTTGCGGGCGTGCATGGTGCTCACGCCCTCCACGGTCATCACCGTGCTCTTCCCGCTCAGCCGCGCCCACAGCTCGGAGGTGGCGGCCACGCCCAGCACCAGAGGGTAGGGGAGCTTCCTCGGAGGCTTCCGGCCCGAGATCGCCGCCAGCTCCCGCATCACGTCCACGAGCGAGGCGTACTCCCCGGACAGGATGTACCGCTCCCCCGCGCGTCCCTGCTCCGCCACGCGCAGCATGCCGTCCGCCACGTCACGGGCGTCCGCCACGGAGGCCCCGCCCTCGAAGACGCCGGGCAGCTTGCCCTGGAGGAAGTCCAGCACCAGTTGCCCGCTCCCCGTGGGCGCCGCGTCGTACGGGCCGAACATCCACCCCGGCAGCACTTCCACCACCTCCATGGGGCGCAACTCGGGCGCGAGCGCATGGAGGCGCTCGCTCGCGACCACCTTGCTACGCGCGTACAGGTTGGTCTGTGCCAGCCGGTCCGGAGGGGAGCTCTCGTCCCCGGGGGCACCGTCCTTCGCGCGGCCAATCACGCTCGACGAGCCGGTGTGCACGAAGCGGCGCACCCTGGCGCGCGACGCCGCCCTCGCGAGCTGGAGGGTGGCGTGGACGTTGAGCCGCTCCAGCGCGGGCCAGTGGTCCCCGGGGCCGAAGTACTCCCGGAAGTAGGCGGCCGTGTGGAACACCACGTCGCAGCCGCCCAGCGCCGGGGCGAAGGCGTCCACGTCCTCCAAATCCCCTGCCACCACCTCCGCGCCGGTGTCCCCCAACAGCCGCCGGGCCTTCTCCGGCGAGCGGGCCAGCGCGCGCACCTCATGGCCCCGCTCGCGCAGCAGCCGCACCAGGTTGACGCCCAACAGCCCCGTGCTTCCCGTCACGAACGCCTTCATGCCGCCTCCAATCTGAACAGTGCTTAAATTGAATAACGGCTCATCTAAGCGGTGTCAAGATGAGCGTCCGGAGCCCGGGGGAGGTAAGGAGGGGAAGCGATGGCGCAGCGAGGCACGGGCGAAAAGAGGCGGGCGCGGTACCACCACGGCGACCTGCGGCGGGCGCTGGTGGAGGCGGCGCTCGAGGTGTTGGCACGGGAGGGCGTGGCGGAGCTGTCGCTGCGCGAGGTGGCGCGGCGGGCGGGTGTCAGCACGGCGGCGCCCTATCACCACTTTCCGGACAAGCAGTCACTCCTGGCGGCGGTGGCGGAGGAGGGCTTCGTCGCGCTGAACGCGGCGATGAAGCAGGCCCGGGAGGCGAGCGGCGGCTGGGCGGAGCGCCTGGAGGGGATGGCGGCGGCCTACATCCAGTTCGCGGTGAAGCACGCGGCGCACTACCGCGTCATGTTCCTGCCGGAGCTGAAGGAGCCGCGCTTCGAGGAGTACCACCGTCTGGGCACAGAGTCGTTCGAGCTGATGCGCGGCGCGGTGGCCGAGGCCCGCCCGGAGCTGTCCGAGCCGGACACGTGGGTGGTGGCGGTGTCCGCCTGGAGCGCGGTGCATGGCTTCACCTCGCTGTGGACGGAGGGGTTCCTCGGGCACAAGGCAGCGCGCCTGCCGGAGCTGGAGGGGATGGGCCGCGCGGTGGGAGCCTCCGTCGCGAGCCTCGTCCTCCACGCGCCCGCCACGAAGCGCTGAGCGGGCTGGAGGGAGGCCAGCTTTCACCTTCGCCTCAGGCCGGCAAAACACTGCACGTGGGCTGCAGGACCGCCTCCGAGAGCGCCGACCTGCGTACGGGATCGGCGACCGCGTACTCCGGATCGGCGAGCATGTCCGCGAAGGCGCGCCGGCTCGGATAGCGGACCAGGGCGACGGTGTCCCAGGCCTGGCCCGGCTCCGCCGCGAGCGGCGTCATGCCGTCGCCCGCGTAGAGGATCTCCGCGCCGTAGCGCGCGACGAGCGGACCCGCCAGCTGCAGGTATTCGAAGTAGCGCTCCCGTCCGCCGTCGGGGCGGAAGCGGAGCAGGTTGAGCATGACGACCGGCGCGCCGTCGTCCTCGCGGAGGAAGCGATCGAGATCGGTGGGAGTGAACGCAATCATTTGGATTCCTTTCGTTACTTGAGAGTCTGCTTCGGCACGTTGTTGAAGAGGAGGATGCTCGTGATGCGATGCTCGCCGTCGAAGGCGAGGATCTGCTCCGTCATCGAGGTGCGCACTGCGGGCGTCGGATGTGTGCGGTAGCGGCGCAGCCCGTCGCGAGGAAGAGCCCGACCGAGACGAGGTGCGCCCGCGCCCTTGCGGTGCTCGGAACTCGCGCGGTACACCGCGGGCCATGAGCGCCATCGACTTCGAGGTCTCCGTTCCGCAGCTGCGATGCTTCATCGCCGTGGTGGACGCCGGCTCGGTGGCCGAGGCCGGTCGCCGCCTCGGGATGTCGTCGGCGAGTGTGTCGAAGGCGATCACCCGGCTCGAGGAGGGCGCCGGCGTGCGGCTCCTCCACCGATCGACCCACGCGCTTTCTCTCACCGAGGCCGGAGAGGCGCTGCTCGAGCCGGCGCGAGAGGCCGTGCGCACGGCGGAGGCCTTCGAGGAAGCGGCCGGGCATGCCAGAGGCAGCGGCGACGCCGGCGTCGTGCGCCTCACCGCGGCGGTGGGGTTCGTCCGGCACGTCCTCGTGCCGATGCTCGGCGAGCTCGCGCGGCTTCATCCCGAGATCCAGCTCGACGTCCGCGCGACGAACGAGGTCCTCGATCTTGCCGACGGCGGCATCGACCTCGCGATCCGATCCGGCTCCCTCGCCGGTCTGCCAGGCCACATCCATCAAACGTGGTTCATGTGCCCGTGGGTGATCTGCGCCGCGCCGAGCTACCTCGCCCGGCGACCCGCGCCGCGGACGATCGCGGAGCTCGACGAGCACGACCTCGTCAGGTTCCGGAACCCCCAGAGCGGACGGATCCAGCCCTGGCCCCACCGGACGGTGGCCGGCACGACCGGAGGGACCTACGAGCCACGGGCGCGGTTCGCGTTCGACGACGGCGACGCCGTTTGGGGTACGATGCTCGCGGGCGGCGGTATCGCATGCGTCCCGCTCTACCTCGCGGCCGCCTCGCTCCGGAACGGCGCGGCAGTCGAGGTCCTCGCCGATTACCGCGGCGCCGCCGTGAGCGTGGTCATGCTGCGCCGGGATCGCCGACTGACGCCCGGTCGCCTCGCCACGCTGATGGCCTTCCTGAGCGCGCGCGCCCCGGACTTCTCTGATCTGCTCTGACCCGCATCGTCTTGACATGCCGATGACTCTGGCAGCGTGCGCGCGGTCGCTGTAGCCCTCGGGTGGGCAGGGCTGTGTTGCCCTCGAGGCAGGACCGTCACGGCTTCCAGACGAGGAGCGTGGGATCACGCGGGGCGAAATCGTTGTGCGTGTCGGCGGGCGCACGGCCACCCGTCAGCGGCCCTCCTTGGCCCCTCTGCACCAGCCCTCACCCTCCAAAGATGTCCGGGGGCTTAGACTTCTTCATCCGGCAGGAGCGTGAGCAGCAGCTCGTCGTCGGGACCGAGCGGGCGCCAGCCGGGGGGCGGTGGTTTGGCGACGAGCGCTGCGCTGACCTGTCTTGCTTTGTCCTGATGAGTATCTGGGGTGTAGGCAATCCACGAGCTGAGCGCCTTGGCGACTTCGAAACGGTTGGCGTCATTCAACACGGCCGGCCAGCCGCTGGGGAGACCTTCGGACAGCTCGCGCACAAGCACGTCGCGAACAAAGCGTGTGACCTGCTTGCGCTGCTCCGCCTCGCCAAGCAATCCGCTCAATACTTGCACTGCTGCAACGTCATCCTTTCCAAGCTCTTCGGCCAGCAAGTACAACGGGACGGTAGGACGCGCCTCGGCAAAGGCGGTGAGCGAATCGTATCCACGCTTATGGACTCGCTCATACAGGCGCACCTTTACGTTGCCTTGCCACGCACGCCCATCGCTCATCGTGCTCTCCAGCGTATGAACTTCATCGGGATTCTATAGTCCCTCATGTTCTTTGCGACGATCTCCAGGATGTCGTTTCGCGTCAACATCCGTCCGGCCAACACCTCGGCCTCACGCAATCGGCTCATGATCATCCGGTTCCATTCGCCGGGCCATGTGCGCCCCAGCTTCCAGTTCCCACCGCCGTGTATTGCCTGATGGTGTGCCTGCTCCAGCTTGACGCAGAACTGGTCGATGTCCATCTCGCCGGTGAAGCCGCGCTTCTCGAACCACTCGCGGAACTCTTCCGGCATGACGTGGTGGCGGGGGGCTCGGCCATACCGGCCCCCGCCTTGCCCGTCACGCGAATGCCCCGCACCTCGGCCCATCTCCCAGTGCCTCGCGCACGCCGCGCGGCAGCTGGCCGTGCGCCATCATTAGCTGGCCAGCTTGAATCCGCACTGCGGCGCTGACGGCGGGCAGGGAGAGGACGCCCGCCCGCACCAGCCGGTTCATCATCTCCACCCACTCGGCGGAGACGACAATGCGCGTGCCCATCATCACGCCGTTGTTGCCCATCACCATGCCCACCCCGAGTGTCGCGGGGGCCGAGGGCCGCAACGCGGGCAGCGAGAACTTCAGCGCCGACCTCATCGTCACCAGCTCCATGAGCTGCGCCAGCAACATCACCTTCTCGACGTTCCTCAGCCCCGAGTGAAGGCGCTCCGCCGTCCTGTTGAACTCGCCGGACAGGTAGCCCATCAGCGCGGGCATGTTCTCCGCCGCTGCCTCCACCTGCCCTGGCTCCCGCGAGGCCAGTGCCGTCATGGCCGGCTCCACCATCTTCCGCCAGCGGTCCATGTCCACGAACAGCGTCTCCACCGAGTTGTAGCCCTGCTTGAACGCCACATCGAGGAGGTTGAGGAAGTCCACCCATGCCGCGAGCAGCAGCGAGCCCAGCATGGCGGCCTCCAGCCGTGGACCCGCCAGACGCAGCAGGGCCAGCTGCATGTCCGGGTCCTCCACCTCCGCGGCGGCGTGGGCCAACCGGGTGGCCGCGGCGAACTCAGCGTCCAACCACCGCAACTGGCTCTGGCCATACTCGATAGAGGGCACGAAGAGACCAGCGGCCTTGCTGGCAATGCCCCAGTGGCTCTTGCGCAACCTGGACAGCTCCCCGGAGAGGTCGCGGGTGGAGCCCGGCACGTCGAGCAGGGCACCGCGAAACGCCAGGTGGGCCGCCAGGGCGCTCTGCCTCGCCGTCTCCTCCGTGCCGCCAGGGCCCACCGCCGTCACCGCCTCCCGCATGTCCTGGCGGCGGTGCAGCCGCTGTGGACCCTCGGGCTCGGGCGCGGACTCCTCGCCCGGGTTTCCGGCCCATGCGGGCGCGGCGGCCTCGTGCGGCGTATAGCGCAGGTGCGTCCCCGGCCGGGTGGTGACGTCAGCGACGCACAGGCGTTGGACAGCAGGGCCAGGGCGAGCAGCAGCCCCGTCCACCTGAATCCTGGCGACTCAGCGCGCATGGTCCACCCCACCTGGAAGCGCAGCGTAGGCGCGCCTCCTAAAAGCCGGTAGGCCACGATGGCATTGACGCGTCGACCCTTGGGCGCTTCATAGGCAACGAGTCGACCATGGCGTTGAGATAGCGGCGCACTTGCCGGGGTCCGAGCTGGAGGTCATGCTCCGCCAGTGCCTGTGACAACTGGCTGGAGGTCCAGGGCACTTGCGTCTTGGCTGCCTCAGGGCTGCATCGTTCTGACGAAGTCAATGAACGCACGCAGCGGTGTCGGGAGGTGGTGACGGCCGGGGTAGTAAAGAAACGGCCCTGAGAAGCTCGGCCACCATGATTCGAGCACGGGTTCAAGTTCGCCTCGGTCGATGAAGGGACGAAGCCAATCCTCGAAGTCGTAGATGATCCCGGTGCCAGCCACGGCCGCATCCACTGCAAGGTCGGTGGTCGTGCCAAGACCGACAATCAGCGGTCCCTTCGGATCGACGCTGAGGGTCTCTCCGTCGCATTCGAATTCCCACGCATGCAGCCGGCCACTCGCATACCGTCCCCCCAGGCAATCATGGTTCAGCAGCTCGCGCGGATGTTCGGGGCGCCCACGACGAGCGAGGTATGCGGGCGAGGCGGCTGTCGCGAATCGCTGGACGCGAGGACCGATTGGAACAGCCACCATGTCCTGCGCGAGCCGCTCTTCGTAGCGGATACCCGCGTCATAGCCCTCGGCCACCACGTCGACGAGGCGCTCCTCGGCGATCACCTCCAGACAAATGTCGGGGTACTTCGCGAGGAACGGCGGCACGATGCGCGGCAGCACGAGCCGCGCTGCCGCGATCGGTACGTTGAGCCGCAGGCGTCCTGCGGGTCGGTCGCGGAAGTCGTTGACCACGTCCAACGCCGAGCGCACCTCGCTGAGCGCAGGCGCGAGCCGTTCGAGCAGCCGAGCCCCTGCGTCCGTCAGCGTCACGCTGCGCGTGGTTCGATGGAGTAACCGAACGCCGAGCTGGGCTTCCAGCCGACGGACAGCGTCTCCCATGCGCGAAGCACTGCTGCCCGCCACGCGAGCAGCACTGCGGAATCCGCCCTCGCGGGCGACCGTCAAGAATGCCGTGAGATCCGCGAGTTCATCCATCACTGTGCGGATTTTCGCACGACCTGTGCGGATTGCCACCGATAGTCGTGCAGTGCTTCCTTGCGTAAATCGGTGGGCAACCTCGATCAACGAAGGAGCTTCGCCGTGACCAACAGTCACATCTCAGGCAGCTATCGCATCGGCACACACACCGTTCGCCGCGTGGGTTACGGCGCAATGCAGCTCGCCGGCCCCGGCGTCTTCGGCCCGCCCAAGGACCGCAAGGCGGCGATCGCTGTGCTGCAAGAGGCCATCGCCCAGGGCGTCAACCATCTCGACACCAGTGACATCTACGGCCCCCACGTGACCAACCAGATCATCCGTGAGGCGCTGCACCCGTATCGCGACGGTCTGCTGATCGCCACAAAGGTCGGCGCGGTGCGCGGCCCCAACGGTTCGTGGGAGCCTGCGTTCTCCTCGGCTGACCTCGAGCGCGCGGTCCACGACAACCTGCGCAATCTCGGACTCGATGTGCTCGATGTCGTGAACTTCCGTGCGATGTTCAGCGTCGAGGGCCCGGCGGAAGGCTCGATCGAGGCGCCGCTCACCGCGCTCGCAGAGCTTCAGCAGCGCGGCCTCATCCGCCACATCGGATTGAGCAACGTCACGCCGACGCAGGTCGCCGAGGGTCGCAAGATCGCCGAGATCGTCTGCGTGCAGAACCACTACAATCTGACGCACCGGCGTGACGACGCCCTGATCGACGAGCTCGCCGCCAGGGGTACGGCCTACGTGCCGTACTTCCCGCTGGGCGGGTTCACGCCGCTGCAGTCGAGCGCGCTGAACGACGTGGCCGCGCGGCTGGGCGCGACACCGATGCAGGTTGCGCTGGCCTGGCTCCTACACCGGTCCCCCAACGTGCTTCTCATCCCGGGCACGTCGTCGGTCACACACCTCAGGGAGAACCTCGCAAGTTCCGCGCTCACCCTGAGCGCTGAGGACATGGACACCTTGAACCGTCTTGCGGAGCGGACCTGACCTCGGCTCGTCCCCGAAGACGGTGAGTTGAGCGGATGGCATGGGCTCACTCGCCTTGAGCTGGCTAGCCAGCTCAATGGCCCGACCGGGCGATTCCACCCTCAGTAGCCGCGATTCCGGATCACGAACGCGCCGGTCAGCCCAAAGGCGCCGATGAACAGAAAGGCGCCCGGTATGAGCCAGAGCTGAGCCGCGAACCCGTAGCGCGCGGTACGGGCCGGGTCGTACCGGTTGTACAGGATCTTGACGGAGGACCCCGGCGGATGGTGGCCCGGCTGCCCATAGTAGAGGGTTGTGGTGTGCTCGTTGCCGTCTGAATCCGAGAACGTGATCACCTCCGGATAGCCCTTGAACATCGTGTATTGGCCGTCCCCCCGCTGGCTCGCGGAGACCACCACTCCGTGTGACGCCTCGGCGTACAATACGAACCGCAAGGTGGTCATGAACTCGAAGCCGCCAAACGCCAGGCAGGGCACGGCGATGACGACCGTGGTCCAGAAGCGGCTCTGAATGTCGGGAGGGGTCATCGAGATAGTCTAGCAACTCATCACTGGCGGCGGCCACGATGCCCCGAGAAGGGGTCAAACGAGGCGCGATCCATGCCGCCCCTTCGACCTCACGCGCCCGGGAAGTCCTCGGGCGGGGGCGTGAGCACCTCGCACCCGTCGCGGGTGATGAGCACGGTGTGCTCGAACTGGGCCGAGAGGCTGCCGTCCTCGGTGACCACCGTCCACCCATCCGGCAGCACGCGGATGCCCGCGCGGCCCAGGTTCACCATGGGCTCGATGGTGATGACCATGCCCGAGCGCAGGGTGATGCCCGTACCCTTCTTGCCCACATGGGACACGTGGGGCGGCCCATGCATCTGGTGACCGATGCCATGGCCGCCGAACTCGGCCACCACGCTGCATCCCTCCTTCTGGGCCAGCTCCTGGATGGCGGCGCCAATGTCCCCGAGCTTCGCCCCATGGCGCACCACGGCGATGCCCGCGTCCCGGCACCGCCGCGCCACGTCCACCACGTGCCGGGCCTCGTCGGACACCTCGCCGATGAGGAACGTGGCCGAGGTGTCCCCATGGAAGCCGTTGAGGCACGTGGTGACGTCCACGTTGATGATGTCCCCGGAGACCACGCGCTCGTCCGCACGGGGGATGCCATGGCACACCACGTGGTTGCGGCTCGTGCAGACCGCCGCCGGGAAGCCCTTGTAGCCGAGCTGACTCGGCCGTCCCCCCCGCCGGGCCGTGTCCTCACGGACCCAGCCGTCGATGTCCGCCGTGGTGATGCCCGGCGCGAGCCGCGACGCTACGTAGGCGAGCGTCCCCGCCGCCGCCCGGCCCGCCAGGCGCAGCCGCTCGACCTCTCCGTCCTTCATCAATGGAATGCCCATGGCGCCAAGGTGGCCGGGCCCCCGGCCCGCCGTCCAATGCTGGATGAGCATGAGGCATGGGGGCGGGGAAGGGATTAGACTGAACGCGTGAGCCTCACCCACATCCAATCCTTCGTCGCGGTGGCCGAGGAAGGCCACGTAGGCCGCGCCGCGCGCCGGCTCCACCTGTCCCAGCCGCCGCTCAGCCGTCACATCCTGGCGCTCGAGGACGAACTGGGCGCGCCGCTCTTCGAGCGCACCCCCCGGGGGATGCGCCTGCTGCCGGCGGGCGAGGCCTTCCTCTCGCACGCCCGCCGCATCCTCGCCGAGGTGGATGCCGCCGTGCACACCGTGCGCGGCGTGGCGGCGGACCGCTCCGGCGGCACCTGACCCCACGCCTTCCCGCTCGCCCTCCAGGGGATGCGTGCGCCGGGCGCCGCCTTATGCCTACCTGCCCAGCTCGCTGCGCAGCTGCTGGATGGCCGCGAGCAGCGGCGGCGGGTGCATGTTGGAGGGCACTTCCACGGCGAAGCGCTCGAAGGCATCCAGCGCCTTCGCCTTGTCGCCCTGTTTCATGGCGATGGCACCCAGGAAGAGCAGTGCCTCCTGCGCGTCCGGGTACGTGTCCACCAGATGCATCAACTCCTGCTCCGAGCCGGCCTCGTCGCCGCGCACCGCTCGCAGCACGCCCTTGTGCACCCGCAGCTCCACGTTGAACGGATCGATCGCCAGCGCGCGCAGCGTCACGCGCTCCGCCTCCTCGTACATCTGCCGCCGGATGAGCTCGTGGCTCAGCAGCGCCGCCGCGTCCAGGTCCCCCGGGTTGTTCTTCAGCCGCTCCATCGCCTGGGTCAGCTCCGGGTCCTCCTGCTGCTGCCCGTTCGCCGCCATGCCCGGAGGCACCCGGCCCGTCGCGGCATCCTCCTCGCCGCGCGTGCGCTGCTCGGACACCAACGTGTAGCCCAGGATGCCGAAGAACAGCACGATGCCGCCGCCCCACAGCGCGCCCTTGAGCTGCGGCGACAGGAAGCCCGTTGCCACCGGAGCCGTCTGGGGCGCGGAAGCCCTCGTCCCGTCCGTCTCCCGCTTCTTCTGGTACTCGTCCCGGGCGCGCAGCGCCGCCACGGCTTCCTGCTCCAGCCGCGACCGCTCCGCCTCGTAGCGCTCTGGCGCCAGGGCGTGCTTGTCCGCCGCCAGCTCCTTGAGCTGCTCGATGAGGGACTGGTAGCGGCGCTCCAGGTCCTCGAGCACCCCGTCCTTCGCCTGCGGCGCGGGCCCACCCTTGCGGCGCTGGGTGAGGAGGAAAAGCGCGGCGGCGACGAAGCCCACCGCGAGCACGACGATGCCTGGCAGCCAGTTGGTGGTCGGGGGGTTCATTGATCCAGCTCCCGGCGCACGGCCGCGAGGTACGGGTCCACGGAATCGTTGTTCACGGTGCCAGACGCCACGGGGGCGGAGGCGGCCGGGGTGGAAGGCTGCTCGGGCCCACGCCGCACCTGCCGGGCGATGACCCACGCGCCGCCCAGCAGCAGCGCCACCGGGCCGAGCCACACGAGCAGGTTCACCCCTTCGGCCTTGGGCTGGAGCAGCACCCACTCGCCGTAGCGGGCCACGAAGAAGTCACGGACCTCCTGATCCGACTTCCCCTGGGACACCAGCTCGCGCACCTTGTCGAGCTGGGCTCGGGCCATGGAGGAGGGGCTGTCCGCGACGGACAGGCCCTGGCACACGGCGCAGCGCAGCTCCTTGGCGAGCGCTTGCACGCGGACCTCCAGGTGCGGCGCGAGGGGTTCACTCCCGGCCTGTTGGGGCGCGAACTGGCCCGAGGCGAGAAAGAGGGTGAGGGAGAGGAGGGCAGCGGTCATGGGGTCCCCGGAATCCGGCTTACCTATCGCCAGAGACCGGGTGTTGCCCAGTGAAACCCGAGGGTAGGGAAGGAGAGGTGCCGCCCGGCCGGCTGGCGCCTGGGGGACGGGGGAGGCTTCCTTATGGGCGTTTTCCTTCAGGGCGTTTAAGGGGCGCACGGCTCGGCCGCATCTGCCTCAGGCGCAGGAGCCCCGCGGCCAGCACGCTGAGCAGGCGGAACTCGGCGGGCTCCAGCTTCCTCAGGGTACGCAGCAGCCGGCGGATCTCCGCGGGTTCCTCAGCGGGCGGCTCCGGGGGCTCTCGCGTCGTCCAGAAGTTCTCCTGCGCGGGGGTGAGCCCCAGCAGGATGTCCGAGGGGATGTTCAGGGTCTCGCACAGCTTCTTGAGCGTGGGCACGCTGGGGAGCATCCCGCCACGTTCCAGTCGACCGTACACCTCGGTGGCGAGCCCCACCCGCTCGGCCACGTCCTCCTGGGTGAGATTGGCCCGAACCCGAGCCGCTCGAGCCGCGGTCCCGATGGTCGCTGCCAGTCCTCGTGGGTGTTCCATGCCATGCGGTCCTGGAGAGAGAGGTGAAGGCCTACGGTCTGGAAGACCTGGGGCTACATGACTTCTAAGATAACCGGAAAAGTGGTGACTTCAAGAGTCATCTGTGAGGTAGACATGACTTTCGAGGTCACCGTTCCAACGTTCGTGCCACCCTTGCTTTGTCATCGTTCTTGGTACCTGGCGTGGCACATGTTTACCTTTCGAGTCATCTCGCGGATACCCCCAAGGAGCGCTTCACATGTCGAGCCGGCAGACCCCTGAAAACCCCTCGCGCGGGACCTACCCGGTGGTGTTCGACGCTGGGCTGGTGAGTTACGAGTTCATACGCTCGTTGGGCCAGGGGCATCACGGAGAGTTGTTGCTGACGCGCCAGCGCTACCAGGAGGGCCTGGGCGGCTACACGGTCATGAAGCGGCTCAACCGTGTGGTGCGCCAGGAGGACTACCACCGTCTGGTGGAGGAGGCGCGCCTGGGCGGCCAGCTGCGCCACCCCAACATCGTCTCCGTGCAGCAGCTCACGGGCACGCCGGACGAGCCGCTGCTCCTCATCGAGCACGTCGAGGGGCAGGCCCTGGGTGACTTGATGCGTCTGGCGGCGAGGGCGGGCCGTTCCTTGTCGGAGGCCTTCGCGTGTTATGTGACCTCCGAGGTCGCGAAGGGGCTCCACCACGCGCACAGCCTGTTGGATCAAAAGGGGCGGAGCCTGGCCGTCGTCCACCGGGACGTGACTCCTCAGGGCATCATCGTGAGTCAGCACGGCGAGGTGAAGCTGCTGGACTTCGGGGGGGCCTGGTCCCGGCTCGAGGGCCGCATCTCCACCGAAGGGGACTCGGATCTGGGCAACATCGCCTACGGCTCCCCCGAGCGGGCCATGCTGGAGCAGCTGGATGGGCGCTCGGATCTGTTCTCCCTGGGGCTCGTCTTCTTGCAGCTCCTCACGGGCCGGCACCTGCTGGACGCCGTCGCGCGCCACGAGGCCGAGCTCCGCGGCCGCCAGTTGCGCGCGCGCGGGGACGGGACGCTGCGCGGGCCAGGCCTCGCGGAGCTGAGCCCCGCGCGGACAACGGAGCTGATGAAGCGCATGCGCCAGCTGAGTCCTCAACAGGTCGAGGAGGCGACGCGTTCGCTGAACGGAGAGCTACAGCCCATCCTCAACAGGGTGCTCGCGCCGCGGCGGGAGGACCGTTACTCCACGGGGGCGGAGCTGGCCCAGGTGCTCCGCGATTACTTGTGGAATTCCGGCCAGCGGTACGGGGCCTCCGAGCTGGTGCAGGAGGTCTCCACCCTGACCCGGGAGGCCTTGGAGGCGCTGGAGGAGCCCCAGGAGCCCTCTGACTCGTCTCGGAAGCGGGGGCGGGGGGCACCGCGGGGCCCAGGAGGGTCTGGAAAGGAGTCCTGAGGCTTGGCCTGGGGGCCCGGGCCGTGTTAGGCCGCCGCCTTTCTGCTTCCGTCAGAAGGAGTCCGGAGATGGCTCGCCGTCACATCCGCGTCGTCGGCGCGATGCTGCAGAACGCCGAGGGGCGCTACCTCATCACCCAGCGTCCCCCCAAGGCGACGTTGCCGCTGCTGTGGGAGTTCCCTGGAGGTCGCGTGGAGGAAGGGGAGTCGGACGAGCAGGCGCTCGCCCGGGAGATTCGTGAGGAGATGGGCGTGGAGGTGGTGGTGATGGATCAGGCTCTCCACACCCACCACGAGTACCCCACCTACGACATCGACTTCCGCGTCTACCGCTGCCGGCTCTCCAGCCCCGAGTCGGCCATCCATCACCTGCGCGTGCACGATCATCGCTGGGTGACGCTGGAGGAGATGTCGAAGTACCAGTTCCCCGACGCGGACGCGAAGACACTCGCCAAGCTGCTGGGTCTGGAAGCCTGACGTGCGTCGGGGTCTCGCCCTGCTGCTCGTGGGGGCAGTGCTGGGGGCCTGCACGACGAAGAAGCCCTCCAGCCCCGATGCCGCCACCGCGGCCGTTGATCCACGCTACCCACCCACGGCCACGGGTGGGTTGCCCGGCTGTCGGCTCTACGGCACGCCTCAGAACGTGGGCCGTGTCCCCCTGGCGCTAGCCGAGATGTCGGGCCTCGCCGCCAGCACCCGGCACGAGGGCGTGCTGTGGACGCACAACGACTCGGGCAACACCTTCCGGGTGTTCGCCATCGACACGTCGGGCAAGGTGCTCGCCACCCTGACGCTCACCGGCCTCGAGCCCAAGGAGCAGGCGAGGATGGACCTCGAGGACATCGCCCTGGGGCCGTGTGCCCCAGGGGACGAGCGCTCGTGCATCTACCTCGCTGATACCGGAGATAACTTCGAGCGCCGCCCGCAGGTGCGCATCTTTCGTTTCCCGGAGCCGGACCCCGTGGCCGATGCCACTGTCGCCGTGGAGACGCTTCCCTTCACCTATCCGGACAGGCCCCATGATGCTGAGTCGCTTGTGCTCGAGCCTCGCACGGCCCGGTTGGCGATCGTCACCAAGGAGCGTGACTCACTGGGTGAGCTCTTCGCGCTGGATGGGCTCGCGCCGGGCACGGTGACGAAGGCCACCCACCTGGGTACGTTGCACACGCCGGGCAACGTCGACTTCCGCACCACCGCGGCGGCGCTCCACCCATCGGGGCAGCGCCTGTTGCTGCGGACCTACACGCGCGTGTGGGAGGTGCGTCGGCCCGGGGCCACGCGGCTGGAGGATCTCGTCCAGGGAGAGGTGGCGGAGGTTCCCGGTCCCAGCCAGGCCCAGTCCGAGGCCATCACCTGGCTGCCCGATGGCCGCTCGTTCCTGCTGGGCTCCGAGTTCGCCGGGCAGATCCTGTACCGGGTGGATTGCCGCTGATCGCTGTCCTCGGGTGAACGCGAGCCGTTTCCTCGCGCGGTGTTATTGATTGGGAAGTGTTTGTTACCGGGCATTGCTTTCGCCCGGATGGACGAGCGCTGTTCCAGCGTTACCCCAAATACCCGGAGGTGCTTCACACGCCGGGTTGACCGGCGGGCGAGTGTGAACATCTTTTGCCCGCAGATTCAGTCGTACCACGCACCACCGGGGGTGCGTGGCATGGGGGAGGGGGAGTGCGCCGACGATGAAGCCTCAGAACACGATGCCGCCGCCGGGGATGGGCCCGCGCGGCAAGAAGCAGGAAAAGCCTACGCCTCCCACGAACAAGGGCTTTCGGTTCGGCTCTCCGTTGGGCTACATCCTTCTGCTCGTCTTGGGCTTCATGCTCTTCCGCAACGTCTTCCAGGACGCGGGGGTGCAGCGGGTGAGCTACAGCCGGTTCCGAGAGGCCATCCAGGAGGACAGGTTCTCCCGGGTGCAGCTCTCGCCGGACTGGGTGAAGGGGTTCCTCAAGGAGAACGCCGCGCCTCAGGGCTCGGACACTCCCACGACGGGCGCTGGACCTCTGCGCAGCGAGCCGAGCGCGCTGCCGTGGCTGGCCTACCGCGTCCAGGGTGACAACGATCTGGTCCCGCTGTTGGAGGAGAAGGGCCTTCAGTACGAGGCGGTGCCCCAGTCCAACTTCGCCGATGTGCTCTGGGTGTGGCTTGTGCCCCTGGGCCTCGCCTTCCTCTTCTGGAGCTTCATGATGCGGCGGATGGCCGGCGGCATTGGCCAGGGTCCGCAGAGCGTGATGAGCTTCGGGAAGACGCGCGCCAAGGTGCAGGCCGAGGCCGACACCGGTGTGGGCTTCAAGGACGTGGCCGGTGTGGACGAGGCTGTCGACGAGCTGCGGGAGATTGTCGAGTTCCTCAAGACTCCGGAGAAGTTCCGTCGGCTGGGAGGCCGCATCCCCAAGGGCGTGCTGCTGGTGGGCCCTCCGGGTACGGGTAAGACGCTGCTGGCTCGCGCGGTGGCGGGCGAGGCGGGCGTGCCCTTCTTCAGCCTCTCTGGCTCTGAGTTCGTGGAGATGTTCGTCGGCGTGGGCGCCGCCCGCGTGCGCGACCTGTTCGCCCAGGCGACGGCCAAGGCGCCGTGCATCATCTTCATCGACGAGCTGGATGCCATCGGCAAGAGCCGCAACGCGGGCGTCGCCGGTGGCCATGACGAGCGCGAGCAGACGCTCAACCAGCTCCTGGCGGAGATGGACGGCTTCGACAGCCGCGCCGGCCTCATCATCCTGGCGGCCACCAACCGTCCGGAGATCCTGGACAGCGCGCTCATGCGTCCGGGCCGCTTTGATCGGCAGGTGCTGGTGGACCGGCCGGATAAGCGGGGCCGCGAGCGGGTGCTGGAGATCCACTCGCGTGGCGTGAGGCTGGGGCCGGACGTGGACCTCAAGTCCATTGCCTCGCGCACCCCGGGCTTCGCGGGCGCGGACCTGGCCAACGTGGTGAACGAGGCGGCCCTGCTCGCCGCGCGCCGCAACCGCGACGCCGTCATGCGAGCGGACTTCGAGGAGGCCATCGAGCGCGTGGTGGCGGGCTTGGAGAAGAAGAACCGCCGGATGAACGAGCGCGAGAAGGAGATTGTCGCGCACCACGAGGCCGGCCACGCAGTGGTGGGGTGGATGCTGCCGCACGCCGAGCGTGTAACGAAGGTGTCCATCATCCCTCGCGGTATCGCCGCGCTGGGCTACACCATGTCCCTGCCGCTCGAGGACCGTTATCTCATGTCCTTCGACGAGCTGCGCGACAAGATGGCCGCGATGATGGGTGGGCGCGCCGCCGAGGAGATCTTCATCGGCGAGGTCTCCACCGGTGCCTCCAACGACCTGAAGCAGGCGACGGAGATCGCCAAGCTGATGGTGCGTGACTACGGCATGAGCACGCTGGGGCCCGTGGCGCTGGGGACCGAACAGCAGGCCTTCCTGCGCTCGGCTGGCGGTCCGGAGATCCGCACCTACTCCGAGCAGACAGCGCGGATGGTGGATGAGGAGATCCGCAAGATGGTGACCGAGGCGCTCGATCGAGCTCGCAACGTGCTCACCACCCACCGCGACAAGGTGGAGGCGCTCGCCGCGCGACTGCTCGCCACCGAGGTGATCGAGGAGGATGAGATCCGCCGCATCCTCGGGCCCAAGGCCGCCGCGGAGCGAGGGCTGCTCCACCCCGAGGCCCGCCAGGTCATCTCCGCGCACCCGGCCGGCGGCGAGGAGCCACCTCCGCCCGGTGTCCAGCACTCCGACGGGAAGCTCCCGGACGCCTAAGACGGCTCAGGCGCCTGGTCGCCTGCTCCCTGGCCTTGCCATCGCCCTTTCGCGCTGCATGTTCTGCGGTGTCGAAAGGGCGAAATTATGTTGCCCGGGAAGGAGGGAGAGGCCGTGGAGAACAGAATCGGAAAGAGCTATACGGCGCGTAAGGCCCTGTTCGCCAAGGGACTGCGTGAGGGCCGTCTCAGCATGCAGGAGATCGAGAAGGCCCTGCCGGCGGGGACACTGACGGCGGCCGAGCGATGGCTGCTCTACTACTCGCTCCGGGCTGCCCAGGTGGAGATCATCGACGAGGTGACCGGGCAGGTGGACCACGGCTTCATGGCCGAGCAGCCCGCCACGCCCGCCGAGCACTAGTACAGCCGTCCTTGCGTTGACACATGCCCGGGGCTGGTTACGTTCGCCGCATGAACGGCAATCCCCGGACAGACGGTCCGTCCCAGGAGAATCAGGCTTCGGAGGCCGCCACGGCCACCGCCGCACCCGAGACGTCCACCGAGCAGCAGGAGACGCAGGCCCAGGAGGCCGCCCCCGCGGTGGATCCCGAGCGGGAGCGGCTGGAGGCGGAGCTGAGCACGGCCCGGCGCCGCGTGGATCAACTGGCGCGCGCGTACCAGGAACTGGAGAAGGACCGCGAGGAGTTCAAGCAGCGCCTCACGCGCGAGCGTGAGCGCATGATGGACGTGGAGCGTGGCAACGTGGCCACCGTGCTGCTGGAGGCAGTGGACGAGCTGGATCGCTGCCTGTCCATGAGCGGCGGAGACGTGTCGTCGCCGCTGGCTCAGGGCGTCAAGATGATCCGCGACGGGCTGCTGTCGAAGCTGCAGCAGTCGGGCATCGAGCGCCTTCAGGTGGTGGGCCTGCCGTACAACCCGAACACGGCTGAGGCCACGGATATGGAGCTCACCACCAACCCTGATGAGGATCAGAAGGTGGTGGCTGAGGCCCGGGCGGGTTACCGGCTGAAGGATCGGATCATCCGTCCTGCGCGCGTGAAGGTGGCCAAGTACGTTGCCCCCGCGCAGGCCTGAGGCCCAGCGAGGCCAGCCCTCTTCTTCCAGGAGGGGGCTGACCCCGGGGCGCCTGAGCGCGGCGGCCAGGGTGAACGCCTGGCCCTGAGAGTTCGGGCCCTGCTGGCGCCGAGGTGGTTTAGGGTAGGGGCCTCCCCCCTCGTCTACCGTTCCGGGAAATAGGCGAAGGGAGTGGGTGTTCGAGCCCTTCGCCATGGCCCGTGTCGTGAATCGCCATTTTCTTCCCCTGCTCAGCCTGCTGGTCCTGCTCCCACTGGTGATCGCTCCCCAAGCGGGCGCAGCAGGACAGGAGCCGCTGGCCCCCTGGCTCCAGGCCCGTGCGAGGGAGCACGCTGCATGGGCCGAGGATTCGACCCAGGTGCGCAGCGGCCCCATGGGGCTGTGGCGGGAGTGGTCCTCCAGCGAGCCGATGCTGCCGGGCTTTGTGCCTCCCACCTCACTGGCGCCGCTCATCCGGGCGGTGGAAGCGGGCGTGGTGAACATCAACGTGATGGGCTCCAACCCGCTGCAGGGCGCGACGCGCACGGCGAGTGGCTCGGGCTTCATCCTCACCCCAGACGGCCTGGTGGTGACGAACAACCACGTGGTGGCTCGCGGGAACGTGGCGGCGAGTGAGATCGTGGTGCGCCTGTCGGACGGGCGCGAGTTCTACGCCGAGGTGGTCGGTCGCGATGCCTCCACGGATGTGGCGCTGCTGCGGCTTCTGGGCAAGGGCGTGGGCGGATTGCCGGCGGTCTACCTGGGCGACTCGGACAAGCTGGAGGTGGGGGACTGGGTGGTGGCCATTGGCAACCCGTTCGGGTTGGACCACTCGGTGTCGCACGGGATGATCTCCGCCAAGGAGCGGGTGATTGGCGTGGGTCCGTTCGACGACTTCATCCAGACGGACGCGCTCATCAACCCGGGCAACTCGGGTGGACCTCTCTTCAACATGCGCGGTGAGGTGGTGGGCGTGAACACGGCCATCATCAGCGAGGGGCAGGGCATTGGCTTCGCGGTCCCCATCAACATGGTGAAGGATCTGCTGCCCAACCTGCGCAAGAACGGCCAGCTGCAGAAGGGCTGGCTGGGGGTGGTCATCGACGAGCAACCGCCGGCGGGCACTCGGGCCGCGGTGGTGAAAGAGGTGTACCGCAACAGCCCGGCGGCGCAGGCGGGCATCCGCACCGGAGATCAGGTGGTGGGGGTGAACGGGAAGCAGGTGGACTCGTACCAGCAGCTGCTGCGCAAGGTGGCAATGCTGGCTCCGGGGTCCGAGGCGAAGCTGACGCTGCTGCGCGAGGGCACCGCCCAGGAGGTGTTGGTGAAGCTGTCCGCCCGCCCGGCGCAGGCGGTTCTGGAGGCGCTGTCCAGCCCCGGCAACCTGGAGGAGCTCGGCCTGGTGCTGCGGGACATCTCCCCTGAGGTGGCGGGGCCCATGGGTCTGGCGCCCTACACGGGGGTGTTGGTGTCGGCCGTATTTCCTCGGAGCCCGGCGGCGCGCGTGGGGTTGCGCACGGGGGACGTGGTGACCGAGGTCAACCGCCGCAAGGTGAAGGACATCGCGGCGGTGAAGGGCGCGCTGGAGCGCGGCGGCGCGGGCTCGTCGGTGCTGCTGCGGATCCAGCGCGGAACCGTGCAGCAGTACGTCGCGCTGGAGCCCTGAGCCCTCCGGCTACTTCTTCCGCTCCTTCTTGCTGCCTCCAGCCGGCTCCTCGGCGAACCACAGCCCGAGCTGCTCGCCCGTGCGCGCGTGGGTCAGGAGGATGGCCTCCAGGCGGGCTCCGACGCCGTACTGCATGCCCCCTCCCTTTCGCGGGAGGCTCCACACCCCCTGCGGCGTGAAGATGATCTGCGCCCGGATCCGCTGGGCGGAGAAGAGCCGCAGGAAGTCGGTGGCGCCCCAGCCCTCGCGCGTGGTGCCGGTGATGCGCATCGAGGGCAGCAGCGGATTGCCCGCCGAGTCCACCTGCGTGGGAATCCCCTGGGTCAGCGCATAGGCGTCCCCGGAGAAGTACGGGGTGAGTTGGATGACGTAGTTGCCGCTGCCGGGCTGGTACGGGCCCGGGCTGAGCATGCTCGCCGCCTGCTCACCGACGATCATGTAGAGCCGCTTGTTTTCGTACTTCTTGCGAAATTCCTCGGCGTCGCCCCGGCAGGAGGGGCGGGTGAACAGGCCGGAGCACTCGCCGATGTACTTGTCCAAGAAGGTTGAAAGGCTACCCAGGGGCTCGGCCTGATCGCGCAGCCGAGCGAAGCGCGGATCCACGTCCGCCAGGGCGAGCGCGGGCAGCAGGAGCAGGGCGGTCAGGAAGAGTCGTCTCACGAGGGGTACTCCAGAGAGAAGAGAGAGGGCGATGGTGCCACCCTCGGTGCTTCCGGGCACTCGGCTTGTGGGTACGTAGCGGTACGTGGTGGTGCGTGGCGGTATGGGGCGGTGGAGATTTTGACTACATGGCCGCACCATGTAGTTTCTTCGTCACCTTCCACCCACCCCGGAGGCATTCGTTGGCACCACAGGCTCAGGTCCGAGAGCGTCGCTCCCATCTGCGTTTCGACAAGGTCTTCACCATCTACCTCTCCACGGAGGGGGGGTTGAGCCGGGGCATCGGACGCAACATCAGCGCCCAGGGCATGTTCGTGGAGACGCGGGAGCACCTGTCGCTGGGTGAGCGGGTGAAGGTGACGTTCGCCGGAGAGGACGGCACGGAGATGACGTGCCTGTGCGAGGTGCGCTACCAGGTGGCGCTCTCGTACGGACGCAAGGACGGGCGCGAGGGCAACAGCCGCGGCGTGGGCCTGCGCATCGTTGCCTACGAGGTGCAGGAGGATCAGCCGCTGCTGCTGGTGGCGCGTGAGCGCGTCATGCACTGAAGCACACCACCCGGGGGAGGTAGGTGGACGAAAGAAAGGGCACGGCCGCGCAGAAGCGACCGTGCCCTTCGTGTTTCCGGGCCTGACGGGCAGGCCGCGGGGGCTTACTGAGAGAAGCCCTCGAGG
The DNA here is from genome assembly GCF_044360475.1 of Archangium minus. NCBI lineage: Bacteria > Pseudomonadati > Myxococcota > Myxococcia > Myxococcales > Archangiaceae > Archangium > Archangium minus. The sequence continues at coordinate 7,756,355 of NZ_CP043494.1, read as the reverse complement.
AGGTAGTGGGCCTCGATGCGCTTGAGCGCGAGGATCATCGCGGCGCAGCGGGGATCCACTTCCTTGCCGATGCAGTACGGACGGCTGTCGTGCGTGTCCGAGCGACGGGCCTGGTTGCGCGAGATGTCACGGATGATGCGGTAGTTGCGCTTCATCGCGTGCTCGAGGCGCTGGTTGACCTCGGCCTCGCTCCAGCGCTCCATGCGCTTGTTCTGGATCCACTCGTAGTAGCTCACCGTCACGCCGCCGGCGTTGGCGATGATGTCGGGGATCATGTCGATGCCGCGCTTCTGCAGGACGCGATCGGCCTCGGGAGTGGTGGGGCCGTTGGCGCCCTCGGCGATGAGCTTGACTTTGAGGCGCTCGGCGATGTCGGCGGTAATTTCTCCGCCGAGGGCCGCCGGGATGCACATGTCGGCCTGGACCTCCCAGAAGTCCTTCTTCTCAATGCGCTGGGCGCCGGGGAACCCGAGCACGCTGCGGCGCAGGTTCTTCGGATCATTGACGTAGGCCAGCAGCGCGGGCACGTCGATGCCGTCGCCGTTGTAGATGGAGCCGTCGGCGTCGTTGACCGCGAGCAGGCGGGCGCCCATCCGCTGGAGGATGGCGGCGCCGTGGCTACCCACGTTGCCGAAGCCCTGGAGGATGAAGGTCTTGCCCTTCAGGGTCTCACCCTTCTCGGCGTAGTAGTCCTCGATGCAGAAGGCCACGCCCTGGCCGGTGGCGGCCGCACGGCCCTCGGAGCCACCGATGCGCACGTCCTTACCGGTGACGATGCCGCGCATGTTGTGCTTCTCGCGCTCGCCGTCCGAGTACTGACGGTACATGAGGGCCATGATGTCCCCGTTCGTCCCCACGTCGGGAGCGGGGATGTCGATGTTGGGGCCGATCAGGCTCTTGAGCTTGTACATGAAGCGCAGGGTGATGTTCTCCATCTCCTCCTTGCCGTACGAGCGGGGATCGATCTGGATGCCACCCTTGCCACCGCCAAAGGGAACCTCGGAGATGGCGGTCTTCCAGGTCATCTCGGCGGCGAGCGCCTTGAAGAGATCCAGGGAGACCTCGCGGTGATAGCGGATGCCGCCCTTGTAGGGGCCGCGGGCCTGATTGTGCTGGACGCGGTAGGCCTTGAAGCGCTGCGACTCACCGGGGACGAGCTGGTACACGTTGCCGTCCGGCAGGCGCAGGTGGCCGCGGCGGATGGAGACGTCCGAGCCCAGGAGGGCGCGGCCATTGAGGATGATCTTCCCGTCGGCCAGACGCTCCATGCCCTCGGGATTGCGGACCTGGGTGATCTGAAGGTCCGCGAAGTCGCGCGCTTGCTCGGGAGCAAGTGGGACGAGGCGGTCCTTCAGCTTCGCGGTGACATAGAAGATGTGCTCGTAGTCGGGCTCCTCGAGCTCGAGCCGAACGCGCTTGTCCAGACCGATGAGGTCGGCGGCGCGATGGAAGATCTCCATCGCCTCCGTGTAGATGGTGCGCTTGGGCGTCGGGGCCGGGGCGCGCATGAAGTTCTCTTCGCTTGCCATGTGAAAATCGCTCCTTGGGGTTGAGGCGATCGGGTTTAGGCGGGGCCCTTATGCTCATAGGCTCCCCTACGTGGTCAACCGTCGGGCAGGCATGTTGGCATCCAAACTTTTAGTTTTTTCAGGTAGTTAGCCAACGCGGCGTGTCATTCACGGTCGGTCATCGCCCGATTGCTCGCCTGGGCTGTGCCGAAAGCTGTGAATCTGTGAAAGGGGGGTGACAGCAGGGTGAAGAGGGGGATGAAAGAAGTGCTTGCCCTGGTTGGAACAGCGTGTTACTTCGCCGCTCACTTCGGTGACGCCAAAAAGCGCTGTCGTTGTGCCGACATAGCTCAGTCGGTAGAGCAACTGATTCGTAATCAGTAGGTCCCCAGTTCAAATCTGGGTGTCGGCTCCAAAGGACGGGCCGCCAGGTGAAAGCCTGGCGGCCCGTTGTCTTTTCGGGCTCCTGCGCTCCTCCCGTTCCCCACGAGAATTCCGTCCGCCGGAACGGTGATGGGTCGACTGGTAGCCCTCCCGCTCGGCTCATGTCTGGCACTGCAGCCCCTCCTCCACGTCGTCCACACCTCCTTCAGCCTGATGGATGGAGTGCCTGTCAGAGCCCTCTGTGATCCTGGGGTTCAACCAGTCCCCGCCTATCGGAGGTGCGGCGTGTCCACCCGTCTTGTTGGTTCACGCCTGGCAGGCGCTCGGCAGTGCCCCTGGTTAGGCGCTTGGGCCCTCATCATCCTCTTCCTTCACGTTGCATGCGTGCACCGGACCATTGCGATCACCGATTCCGGGCCAAGCCGATCACGGATTCCGGGCCAAGCCGATCACCGATTCCGGAGCAAGCCGATCACGGATTCCGGGCCAAGCCGATCGGTGACACGGACGTAGGGATGACGGATGCAGTCCAAGGGGTCATCCCCGGAGTCATGGGAGTGGAGACGACGCTGGACGTCACATGGAAGCAGGCTGCCTCCCCTCGACGAGGAGGAGGACGTGGCCGCACCGAGGATGTCCATGAGGAAGCTACGAGAGATTCTGAGACTGCACCTGGAAATGGGACTGACCGGCAGGGCGATAGCGCGCAGCTGCGGACTGTCACCGAGCACGGTGAGCGATTACCTGGGCCGGATAAAGCTGGCGCGGCTGAGCTGGCCACTGCCGGCCGAGCTGGACGATGACGCAGCGCTGACGCAGCTGCTCTTCCCCGACGAGCACAAGCCGAAGCTCAATCGCCCGGAGCCCGACTTCGCGCGAATCCACGAGGAGCTTCGGCGCAAGCACGTCACCAAGCAGCTGCTGTGGCAGGAGTACCGGGAGCAGCACCCTGACGGCTACCAGTACAGCCAGTTCTGCGAGCACTACGCGCGCTGGTGCGCGCAGCTGTCGGTGACGATGCGGCAGACGCACCGGGCCGGAGAGAAGGGCTTCGTGGACTTCAGCGGGGATGGGCTCGAGCTGGTGGTGCCCGAGACGGGGGAGAGGAAGAAGGTGAAGCTCTTCCTCTTCGTGCTGGGCGCCAGCAGCTACACCTACGTGGAGCCGGTGCTGGGAGAGGACCTGGCCACGTGGGTGGGCTGCCACAGCCGAGCGCTGGAGTACTTTGGCGGCGTGCCTCAGGTGGTGGTGCCCGACAATCTCAAGGCGGCCGTGCAGCGGCCTGACCGGTACGAGCCGGAGCTCAACCCCACCTACGCGGAGCTGGCCCGGCACTACGGTTTCGCCGTCGTTCCCGCGCGCGTGCGCAAGCCCCGAGACAAGGCGAAGGTGGAGGCCGCGGTGCTGCTGGCCGAGAGGTGGATTCTGGCTGTGCTGCGCCACCAGCGCTTCAGCACGTTGCAGCAGGTGCGCGAGGCGGTACGTCCGTTGCTGGAGAAGCTCAACGAGCGCCCCATGCGCAAGCTGGGCAAGTCGCGGCGGCAGCTCTTCGAGGAGTTGGACCGGCCCGCGCTCAAGCCCCTGCCCGCGGAGCGCTACGAGCTGGCATGGTGGAAGAAGGCGCGCGTCAATATCGACTACCACATCGAGCTGGACGAGCACCTCTACAGCGTGCCGTACCAGTTGGTGGGCAAGCAGGTGGAAGTACGCGCCACCACGACGTGCGTCGAGGTCTTCCTCGCGGGGCGTCGCGTCGCCAGCCACCCACGCGCCAGCGGGCCACGGCCGACGACACTGCCCGAGCACATGCCCAGCTCGCACCGCGCCCATGCTCAGTGGACGCCCTCGCGAATACTCGAGTGGGCGGCCAAGGTGGGCCCTTCCACCGCGGCGCTGGCCGAGGAGCTGATGCGTCGGCGCAAGCATCCCGAGCAGGGTTTCCGCGCCTGCCTGGGCATCATCCGCCTGAAGGAGACGTACGGCCCGGAGCGGTTGGAGCGCGCGTGCGCGCGGGCGCTTCGGCACCGGGCCTGCTCCTACGGCAGCGTCGCCGCCATCCTGCGCAACAAGCTGGAGGCCGTGGAGCCGGTGGCCGAGGAGCGCCCCGCGCTGCCCGTCCACGAGAACATCCGCGGCCCTGACTACTACCACTGAAGTGAGAGTCGTCCTCCCCCGCGGGCAGTCCTCGAGCTCTCTGCCCCGGGGGGCGCGGCGTCGCGCGGTGCGCGCCGCCGCGCGCTATTGCCGAGCTCGCTCACGCAGAGGAACGCCATGCTGATGAAACAAACACTGGAGAAGCTCAAGGCGATGAAGCTGCTGGGGATGGCCAGCTACCTGGAGGGGTGGCTGGACGTACCTCCCACTCAGGACGTCAGTGCGTCCGAGCTACTCGGGCTACTGGTGGACGCCGAGTGGATGCAGCGAGAGAGCCGCAAGCTCTCCCTGCGGTTGAAGAACGCGAAGCTGCGGCAGCCGGCATGCGTGGAGGACATCGACTACGCCCACGCCCGAGGGCTGACGAGAGCCCAGGTGGTGGAACTGGCCTCGTGCCGCTGGGTGGCCGCCCACCAGAACGTCCTGCTCACCGGGCCGACGGGAATGGGCAAGAGCTACCTGGCGTGCGCGCTGGGCAACAAGGCGTGCCGCGAAGGCTACACCGTGGTGTACCGCAGGGCCTCCCGGCTCTACGACGAGCTGGCCCAGGCGCGGGCCGATGGCACCTGGCGCACGGTGCTGCAGCGCTTGTCCAAGGCGCACGTCTTCATCCTCGACGACTTCGGCTTGGAGCCACTGACGGCCAACGAGCGAAGGGACCTGCTCGAAGTCTTGGAGGACCGGTGTGGAACTGCTTCCACCGTCATCACCTCCCAGCTCGACCCCAAGCAGTGGCACGCGCTCATCGGTGATGCGACCGTCGCCGACGCCATCCTTGACCGGGTGGTCCACAACGCCCACCGCATCAAGCTGCTGGGCGAGTCCATCCGCAAGCAGCATGGAAAGTTGACGACCGAGCCGAAGCCGGAGAAGTGAGGGGCACCAGCGTCGCTCCGCTCCCATGAGCGGCTTCGCCCGGAACAGGTGATCGGCTTGAGCCGGAATCGCTGATCGGCTTCGCCCGGAACGAGTGATCGCGATGACCGGAATACGCAATACCTCCGACTGCGCCTTGTTGATGAGCACCCTGAAGTCGTTCACCGTTTTGGCGTTCATCGCGGTGAGCTTGTCCAGCAACTCCGCATGCTTCTTATCCAACTCGCTCAGCGCCATCTGGCCCTGATACGCCTTGAGTGACTCGGCCGTCTCGAGCACTCTCGTCGAGTCCTGGGTGCGCCCCTGGTTCCGCTTCTCGGAACCGGACTCCTCGTCCGAGAACCAGCTCCGGCGGATGCGCTCGCGGTTGAAACGGCAAGATGCCCATGGTGAAGGGCGCTCAGTACAAGCAGACGGCGGGCGACGAGGCGGGCACGGCCGGCGGAGGCGTCGTGAGCGGCTCCACCAAGGGCCGGCGGAGTTCATGATGTATTCCTTCGACGTGAAGTTCGAAGGCAAGAACGTATGCCGCCTGGGCGACCCGCTCTTCCACAACAAGAAGAACATCATGGGCTGAGCTCCGTCCGTCGCGATGACGGCGAGGGTTCCGGGCTGCGTCCGGGAAACGCAAGGGGAGTGGCTATGGAAATCGGCGAAGCCGTCAATGTTCCGGTGGCAGCCTCCGCCGAGCTGAAGGAGTGGAAGCTCCGGGCTGAAATCCTGGAGGTGACCTTCAAGGGGACCATCAAGGTCAGCCGCAGCCAAGCGGCGATTGCCCCGCCCCACTGGAAGAAGGGCGAGGACGTGAATGACGTCTGGACTGACGCCAAGGAGATGGGCCTTCCGCAGGAGGCAGCGTACTCCAAAAAGCCGGCCGCCATGCTTATCCATGGGGCCGCTGGCGCCACGAAGGACGTCGAGGTCAAGGTCAAGGTCATCGAGGCGGAGAACGTCAGCGGCGAAGGAGATCTGCTCGGTCGCCTGGGCGACGTGGAGATTGCCGCGAAGGTCCCGCTGGGGGTGGGGGAGCACGTCGTTAAGGCTCAGATCAAGACGCTGCCCTACAGGATTGCTTGGTACCGTGGCAGCATCGAATGGGGGGGGTCCTTCGCGGATCCTGGGGCCTGCATCGTCCTGGGCGAGTCCGACGTGGAGGTCTTCTTCCTCCCCGCCGTCCCCATCATCCCCTTCGCGGATGTGGTCTGGGCCGAGGCACTCCGCTTCCTCTGCAATCGGATGGGCGTGGTGGGCCTGAGTACTCGTGAGGAGATCATTGAGAAGATCACCCGCTACTGCCACATGGGTCACGGGCTGGAGTACGACACCCTGGAGGGCCGTCCTCGCTATGGGAGAATGCGTGCGCGGCAGTTCAGGCTCAATGCTTACATGAAAGGAGAAGACCCAGAGTGCTGCTGCTACGACCAAGCGTCCGCCGTGCAGGTATTTGCCGCAGCCCTGGGGGTGAGCACTGAGTGGCTGTTCATGGAGCCCTATGGGTTCATCCACACGACGAACCTGATCGGCGTCGGTGCCTGCAACAACCCGTTCTACCGAAGCAACGGTGGCGACAAGGTCGTCATGCGCTTCAACCCCAAGCGAACGTCCTTTGGAAGCCATGCGTTTTGCCGAATGGACGGCAAGATTCTGGGTAACCGTTCACCAGCTCAGGCAGCGAGAGCGAGCTGAGGTGCTGGCGCGGTGGGCAGGAGCGAAGGCCCGCGCAGGCCGCGGCGAGGGTCTCGGTCAGGAATGCGAGCACGTCACGGCCCTGCAGCTTGAGGGTGGTGGTGGCGGTGAAGATTCGCTCCACGAAGCGGCTGCCCTCCTGGCTCTGCGTGCCGAAGGACGTCTTCCTATACATGACGGCGTGGCGAATGCATCGCTCGCCGAAGTTGTTGGTGGGCTCCAGGCCAGGCACATCGACAAACGTCCACAGGCACTTCTCCCACTGGAGGATTTCCCGGGCCATGCCGGCCGTCTTCTTCTCCGCCCGCCGTGCTGCCTTGCGCAGCAGTTGGCCCACTCCAGCACAGCTGCCTCAGCCCCGCGTCCACCCACTCGTAGGCGCTCCACCTGTCGGTGGTGAGGAAGCCCGCGAAGTCCGCGCCCAGTAGCTGGCGGGCCACCTTGCCGCCGCGGCTCGTGGCGATGTGGAACACCACCACCAGCGCCGTGGCCACCACCCACAGCCAGGCGCGAGCGGCCCGGCCGCCCTCTCGTCCTTGCGCGCAACCCGTCTCGTCGGCGTTGGCCGCCTGTGAGGCCCGCACGTAGTCGAGGGCTTCGGCCGTCGCTGGCGCGAGCGCCTCCGCCATCTCGCCCTCCAGGTTGCTGACGCTGCCCACCGACAACTCCACCCCCAGCACGTCGGACAAAGCGTCCTTCACCAGCCGCTTGGACAGGCGGTACTTACCCACCAACAACGAGGCGAGCGCTGCGAGCCGGTCGCCGAAGGCGCTGCGCGCGTGCGCGGGCACCTCCCCTCGCATCACCACTCCGCAGTCAGGGCACTGCAATGCATGACAGCGGTACTCGGTGACAATGGCCGATAGGGGCGCTACCTCCACCACCTGGTGACGCCGGGGCGCGCTGTCCTGCCCATACAACCGTCGCTTGCAACCCCTGCACTCCCCGGGCACCAACTCCACCACGTGCTGCACCTGCTCGGGCGGCAGCAGCGCGCGCTCGTGCTTCTTGTGGCCGGGCTGTCCACCGGGACGCCGGCCCGTGGGCTTCTTGCGCTGGCGCGGGGTGCCGGGGACATCCGAGGAGGGCGGCTTCGAGGAGTTGCTCGAGTTCTGCTTGAGCCGCGCCTCCAACTCCGCCACTCGCGCCGTGAGTGCTTCCACCTTCGCCAGCAACTCGGCGATGCGCGCGTCTCGCTCCGCCACCATCGCTTCCAACTGCGCGATGCGCGCGTCTCGGGGGTCAACCTCGGCCATGCTTCTGCTACACCACGTATGCCGTCCCCTTGTCCAGCACCACTTCTCCGGTCACCTCCCCTCTGCCTCCTCCTCAACCGAGCCTGCGCGGTGAACGGTTACGGATCCTCCAGTGGCTCCGAGGGGGGTTGTGCTCTCGCGGAGGGGGAATCCGTTCTCCCGGGGCTCGATTGAATAGGGAGAGAGCCGCACACGCGTTCCCGATGGGGCCGCCCGGGAAAAATGGATCGGTTCCGGGCCGGTGTGGCCGGAAGCAGGAGGGCCTTGGGGATCAGGGGGAGTCGCCATGTCCAAGGAGGGAGAGGCTCGGCCCGGGGAGAGCACGCAGTCTGGCGCGCCTCCCCCCGTGACGGGGGCGAAGGACCCCGGGGGGGCGCCCCCCGGTTCCGAGAAGGAGCCCCCCACCCTCGAGAAGCTGTTCCATCACTGGCTCTATCAGCGCTTCGGCATCCGGGGCCTAGTGGTGCTGACCCTCCTGAGTCTGACGGTCTTCGTCTGGTGGAACTGGGACAAGGTCAGGACCCTGCCCCTCGTCTCCCTGGTCGTGGAGTGGCTTTCCCAGGAATCACTGCCTCGGGCCCCTGCCGGGAAGTTCACCGTGGCCGTGGCCCGCCTGGAGAATGACGAGGATCGCAAATATGAAAACTTCCTCTGGGAGGAACTCGATGAGTACGAGGGCATCGAGGTCATCCGGGTGGACAGGAAGGTGATGCCCGGACACGTCGTGTCCGACGAGCGGGACAAGGCCGGACACGCCCAGGCACAGAAGTACCTCGAGAAGACGGGAGCGGACGTCCTGCTCTGGGGCACAGTCATCCGGTTGGGGATCCAGAGTACGCCCAAGCTCTACTGGACAGCCTCCCGCGACTGGACAGCCTCCCGCGACCTCGCACACCGCAATCGCTATCCACCCGAGAACTTGAACCTCCCCGCCCTGTTCTGGGATGACCTGGTGAATGTCCTTGGCCTGCTGGTGCTCACCCAGAGTGCTGAGTTGCTGGATGCAGAAGGGCACTACGTCGCCGACAGGCTCGAGCCCTTCGTGGAGAAGGTCCGTCACCTCCTGGAGGGAAGCGAGGGAAGGGGTTGGAACGTGGAGACGCGTGCCAGCATGAGAGTCATTCTCGCCAATTCACTCGTGGTCTTGGGAGTGCAGTCTAGAGAGAGCCGGGAGCTCGTCGAGGCGGTGGCGGCGTACCGGGCCGCCCTGGATGAGATGCCGCGGGAGCGCGTGCCCCTGGACTGGGCCGGGACGCAGAACAGCCTGGGGAATGCGCTGGTGAGGCTGAGCGAGAGAGAGGGGGGCACGGCGAGGCTGGAGGAGGCGGTGGCGGCATACCGGGCCGCCCTGGAGGAGATGACGCGGAAGCGCGCGCCCCTGGACTGGGCCGGGACGCAGAGCAACCTGGGGAATGCGCTGGTGAGGCTGAGCGAGAGGGAGGGGAGCGCGGCGAGACTGGAGGAGGCGGTGGCGGCATACCAGGCCGCCCTGGAGGAGGTCTCGCGGGAACTCACCCCCCTGCAATGGGCCATGACGCAGAACGACCTGGGGATCGCGCTGAAAACCCTGGGCGAGAGGGAGGGGGGCGTGGCAAGGCTGGAGGAGGCAGTAGCGGCCTTCCGGGCTGCCCTGGAGGAGAAGACGCGGGAGCGCGTGCCCCTGGGCTGGGCCATGACGCAGAACAACCTGGGGACCGCGCTGTCGGTGCTGGGCAGTATGGAGGGGAGCGCGGCGAGACTGGAGGAGGCGGTGGCGGCCTATCGGGCCGCCCTGAAGGAGAGGACGCGGGAGCGCGTACCCCTGGACTGGGCCATGACGCAGAACAACCTGGGGAATGCGCTCTGGGTTCTTGGTCAGCGCAAGCAAAGTACCTCCATGCACTGCGAAGCCCTCCAGGGCCTCACTCTGGCGTGGGAGGTCTTCTCCAGGGCCAGGACGCACGATGCGATGCGCACGGCGCAAGAGGCCAGGAGCGCGAGCAGGCTCCTGCGAAGCCAGCTGGGTTCACAGGGGCTCGAGGGCTGCCTGAAGGTAACAGTTCGCCGCGCCCCGTCTGGACGAGGCGGGGATGAGCCCGCCGGGTATTGAGGTTGGGCGCGGAGACGTCAGTCGGAGCTGGACGGGAGCGTGACGGTGCCGGGATTGTCGATGGCGGCCAGTGCGGCGCGCAGCAGGTAGCGCCCCGGGTCCTCACCGTGCAGGCGGGCCGTCTCAATGAGCGAGTAGAAGAGAGCCGCTACCTCGGTGCCGCGCAGCGACTTGGAGCCGTAGTGATTCTTGCGGCCCACCACCATGTCGCGCAGCTGCCGCTCCACCAGGTTGTTGTCCAGCGGCACCCAGGGGTTGGAGAGGAAGACGGTCAGTCCGCTCCACAGCTCCAGCAGGTACTCGAGCGCCTTGCGCAGAGCACTGCCTGGCAGCGAGCGCTGGGCCAGCGCCCACTGGCGGATTGCAGCCACCAGCGGAGCTTTGCGCCCGGCCCTCAGCCTCTCCACCTTCTGCCGAAACTGCTCCAACTCCTTCTCCACGTGCACCTCCAGGTTTGTGACCCGGAGGTCTCACGTCGCGGCCCCTCTCGTCACGACGGGGCCCGGCGAGCAGTTACGCCGTCAGGACCTTCTCTCCAATCGTCAGTCGAATCTTCATGGTCTTTGCCTCAGTGGGGGCATGTTGCTGCGCATGGGCTGGGAGCGCCGACAGCGCGAGCGCGAAGACGAGAGAGGCGATGAAGACCACCCCGGACCTCGCCGTCCGCGCCGCACGGACGCGAGGGGTCGTCACGGGCGACGGCGAAGGGCTCACAGACATTGGCAAACCCTGGGCGCAGTGCCTCGGTGGGGCCTTCTCGGTGGTGCTCATTTTAGGTGAAAGCGGCTTCACCGGGGCTTCGCGCTGAGAGAGAGCGGCTCCGTCTCGAAAAGCCTGCGCGCCGTGATCATGGACTTGGTGACGTCCACGTACTTCTTGAAGTGCGGCGACTCGAGGTGCTGACGGTATGCCTTCTCGTCCGCGTAAATCTCGAAAAACCGCAGATGGGTCGGGTTCTCTTTCAAGGCCACCGAGTAGATGGCCAGCACGCCGGCTTCGATGCGGATCGAGGTTTCGATCTCCTCCGTCACGGCGACCTTGTAGGCTTCGAGCTGGGCCGGATCGATCTCCAGTTCGGCGATACGCACAAGCGCTTTGGCAGGTAACCGCGGCTTTGCGCCGAGCAGGATAGGCACCGCGTCGTACATTCCGCGGGCCAACACCATCTTGGCCGTGCCAGAGCGAAACCTTTGGAAATGCGGCGTCCGCAGATGCGCTTGATACGCGCTTTCGTCCGCGTACATCTCGAACACACGGATGCGGGCCGGGTTGCCTTTCTCTGCCGCGGCATGGAGGGCCAGCACGCCCCGCTCCATCCGAAGCGTCGCCACCGCATGTTCGCGAGCCGCCGCCTTGAAGCCTTCCAACTGCGCGGGGTCGATGTCCAGGTCCTCCAGTCGCACGAACGGGACCTGCGCTTTCTGGGCCAGGGCGGGCGGCCCAAAGCACAACGCCAGCGCCGACGCGCACACCATCAAAAACCGTCTGAGGTTCATGCGTATTCTTCACCCCTTCAGCGATCGATCAGGCGTTGCTGTTGCGGCGGGTAGCGGTCTCCGCTCGGCTTGATACGCGAGGCGCCGTCCTCGATCTCGCGGAGGTCGCTTGCCGTGAGCACGATGTCGGCGGCGCCCGCGTTCTCGAGCATGCGCGCCTGCTTCGTCGTCCCTGGGATCGGTACGATCCACGGCTTCTGCGCGAGCACCCACGCGAGCGCGATCTGACCGGGGGTGGCGTTCTTCTCCTTGGCGATCCGCGCGAGCAGCTCCACGAATGCTTGGTTCGCCTGAAGGTTCTCGGGCTGGAACCGCGGGATGGTGCTCCGGAAATCGCTCGAATCGAACGTCGTGGTCGGGTCGATCTTGCCGGTCAGAAAGCCTTTGCCGAGCGGGCTGAACGGCACGAAGCCGATGCCAAGCTCCTCGAGCGTCGGCAACACGCTCGTCTCGGGCTCGCGCCACCACAACGAATACTCGCTCTGGAGCGCGGTGACGGGCTGCACCGCGTGCGCACGACGGATCGTCTGCGCCCCCGCTTCGGAGAGGCCGAAGTGTTTGACTTTCCCATCGCGAATGAGGTCCTTCACGGCGCCCGCAACGTCTTCGATCGGTACCGCTGGGTCGACGCGGTGTTGGTAATAGAGGTCGATCGCGTCGACCTTCAGCCGCTTCAACGATCTTTCGGCGGCCTGCTTGATGTGCTCTGGGCGGCTATTGACGAGGCTCCATCTCCCTTCACCTTCGTGCGCCGGCGCGAACCCGAATTTCGTCGCGATGACGACGCGCCCGCGGAACGGCGCGAGGGCTTCGCCGAGGAGTTCCTCGTTCGTCAGCGGTCCGTATACTTCCGCCGTGTCGAAGAACGTGACGCCGCGATCGACCGCCGCGCGGATGAGCGCGATCATCTCCTGGGTGTCCTTCGGTGGGCCGTAGCTCCAGCTCATGCCCATGCAGCCGAGGCCGATGGCGGAGACCTCGAGTCCTTGTCGCCCGAGCGTGCGTTTGGGGATCATGCTCACTCCTTCTCAAAGAGCGCCTTTGCGCGGTTCACCGCGGACATCGCGTTCGGCCAACCGACGTAGAATGCGAGGTGCGTGATCATCTCGACGAGTTCCTCCTCGGTGACGCCGTTCTTGAGCGCGTTCGGGAAGTGGAAGTCCATCTGCTCCGTCTTGCCCGTCGCGATGAGCGCCGCGCAGGTGATCAAGCTACGGTCGCGCTTCGAGAGCTGCGGTCGTTCCCAGACGTCGCCGAACAGGACGTCCTCGGTGAGGTCGACGAGCTTCGGCGCGAACCCGCCGAGGGACTTGCGCACCGCGCTCTGTGGCTTGTTGTTGCTCATGGCTGTTTCTCCTCAGTAAAGGTTCGCGTCTCGCGCGGCACGACCTTCACGGTCGCGGCGCGCGCGCGTGCCCCAATCATCGGGGCAAGATAGGGGCTGCTCCGGTATTTCGCCCGGTACGCCTCGTCGACACGAGCGTTGATCGGGCCCTCCACCGGCTCGAAGGAGACCTCCTTCGTCATCCGGGCGGCGGTGATCCGACCCGCCTTCTGCCGCAGCGCCGCCTGGTACCAGCGCGAGTTCCGCCCGTTGTAGGCGCGCACGTAGAGCGCGTCACCGACCGCGACGGACCAGATCCACGTCGGGGTGCCGTACGTCTTCCCGTCCTCGCGGAACGGTGAGATGTGGAGGTCATCTGCCTCGGCGATCCTGCGGAGCTCGTCATTCGACCAGGTGCTCATGCTTGGGTCCTCCTCGAAAGTGGATTGACAGCAAGGCGAGAACTAGGCGCCAGGAAGCAAATGGGCTTTGAAGCCCTGGTTGAGAATAGGCCGTGGCCTTCGTTGACGGCGCTGAGGCCCGCGAGCGGCTGTCCGAACGGCGCCTCCCTTCCTGGGCGGGAGGGCGGAACGACGCATCAGGTCTCCTCAGTGATCGATCTGGCCCTCGCCGAACGGCTCGATCCTGGCGCCTCGAGCAGGCTGTTCAGGCGGGTCGGCTGGTTTTCCTCCACGGCAAAGCCGAACTTGGTGGCGATCACGACCTGGTCACGAACCGGCGCCAGCGCCTCCCCGACGCACTCTTCGCTGAAGTATGGGCCGTACACCTCGGCTGTGTCGAAGAACGTGCAGCTGCGGTCGAAGGACCGGCGGATCAGCGCAACCGACGCAGTTCGATCCAGCCTTTCACCGTAGTAGCCGACCAGCGGCAAGCACCCCAGGCCGACGGAGGACACCTCCAGCGAACCGAGCCTGCGGCGATTGCCTCGTGCGTGGACGCGGCCTTTCGCCGTCATCCCGGGAGCGGGCAATCGCTTCGACAGCCCCGATTGAGCGCAGCCGAAAATGCTCGTCAGCGCCGCGCCGGCCGCGAGGGTCAGCCCTGCCTTCATGAACTGACGGCGCTCCAGGCCGTCGAGAGCGTGCTCGTCACTTTCATAGGTCATGAGTTCTCTCCTGTTTCTCCTCGCGCTCGCCGCAGAACTTCAGGTCGCAGCCCCCTCGACAGGCTCTTTCCGCAAGAGCGGGGAGCGTTACGCCGGGCTTGCGAAGATGAGTACGTGCCGGGCTCGCCGACGACTAGGCGTCCGGGAGCAAACGGGCTTTGAAGCTCTGCTTGATAATGAGCCCTGGTCTGCTCGATGGAGGGACACTCGCGATGAAGACGGCTCTACTTCCCCAGCTCCAGGTGTTCCTCGTCGTGGCCCGCCTGCGCAGCTTCAGCGGCGCGGCGCGCGAGCTCGGCGTCTCCACGACCGCGGTGAGTCAGTCCGTGCGCCATCTTGAGGAGCAACTGAGCGTGGTGCTGCTCGCCCGCACGACGCGCAGCGTGTCGCTGACGGATGCCGGGCGGCGCCTGGTCGAGGGGGCGGGCCCGGGACTGGGCCAGGCGCTCGCCGCCCTCAGCGAGGTGTCCGCACAGCCGGGGGAGGCGGTGGGCCGGCTGAGGTTGTCGGTGCCGCGGATGGCGGTGCCCTTCCTCATCACCCCGGTCCTCCCCACCTTCCGCGAGCGCCACCCGCGGGTGGAGGTGGATGTCGTCATCGAGGATCGCTTCGTGGACATCGTGGCCGAGGGCTTCGACGCGGGCGTGCGGCTGAGCGAGGCCATCGAGCGCGACATGGTGCAGGTGCGGCTCACCGACCCGTTCCGCTTCGTGGTGGTTGGAGCTCCCAGCTACCTCGCACGCCACGGCACGCCCCAGCGCCCTGAGGACCTCCTGCGCCACGAGTGCATCACCTTCCGCTCGGAGACGAACGGCGCGCTCTACGCGTGGGAACTGGAGCGGGGCCGCAGGACGTGGCGCGTGCCGGTGCGCGGCGGTGTGGTCACCAACGACCTCCATCTGCCGGTCGCTCTGGCGCAGGAAGGCCTGGGGCTGGCGTACGCCTTCGAGCCGGTGGTGGCGGAGCGGCTGCGCACCGGGCAGCTCGTGAGGGTGCTCGAGCCCTACGCGCCCACCGTCCCCGGTTTCTTTCTCTACTTCCCCAGCCGTGCCCAACGCTCCACGCCTCTGCGCCTCTTCGTCGAGGCTGCCAGGGAGTTAGCCGCCAAGACGGTGTGAAGTGCCTACGGCGCAATCGCACACTGTCAATCACCGCTTCAAAGCCTATTTGCCCCCGACACGTAGTCATCCGAGCACCTGGGGCGTACTTCTATTCGTGAACGGGGAGCAACGGCCCCGGACCCGCGAAGAGAGCACGGGAGCCCAAGAGACGTGCGCCAGGCCGGTGCCCTCAGTGTCGACGGAGGACTCGCGGCGCAATGAAGATCTGCTGTCACTGTTCACTCAATAGAGGGACGTCGATGAAACGACTCACCGCAACCATCATGTTGCTCCCGCAGCTCCTTTTAGGCTGTGCGCATGCGAACGGAGTAGGCGTTGCTCCAGATCCCAGGACGTCGCCGGCAGCGTCAGTTCAAGACGCGAAGAGCAAGGTTGTTGAGGAGCAATACAAGACGAAGACGACCGCACAATCGGGAACTCTCCCGACAGTAGCCCCTCAGGCGAAGCAGCCCAACATCGAGGGCCGGAGGCTGTCACCTGACGACGTCCGACGGGTTGCGCCTGCCCTCGAGCAGTACACCCAGGAGCGTCTTTACGGCGAGGTATGGAAGCGTCCCGGCCTCACGCTGCGCGACCGCAGCATCGTCACGATCGCTGCCCTGATCGCGCGCAACCAGGCACCGGCGCTTCCCTACTATTTCAACCAAGCCCTCGATAACGGCGTCAAGCCGAGCGAACTCTCGGAGATCATCACGCATCTCGCGTTCTATTCGGGCTGGGCGAATGCCTTTGCGGCCGTCGGGGCGGCGAAGGACGTCTTTGCTCAACGCGGCATCGGACCTGATCAGGTCCCGCCAGCCTCTGGTGAGCTTCTTCCCCTCGACGAGGCCGCCGAGGCGCGACGCGCATCTCAGGTTGAGGCGAATTTCGGGGCGGTCGCTCCGGGAGTCGTGCAGTACACCACTGACGTGCTCTTCCGTGATCTCTGGTTGCGTCCGGCCCTGGCGCCCCGGGACCGAAGCCTGGTGACGGTGAGCGCCCTGATTGCCTCAGGCCAGGTCGCGCAGATCCCCTATCACCTGAACAGGGCGATTGATAACGGCCTGACGCGA
The DNA here is from genome assembly GCF_044360475.1 of Archangium minus. NCBI lineage: Bacteria > Pseudomonadati > Myxococcota > Myxococcia > Myxococcales > Archangiaceae > Archangium > Archangium minus. The sequence continues at coordinate 7,740,283 of NZ_CP043494.1, read as the reverse complement.
GCGCAAGCGTCCGAGATGCTCACTCACTTGGCCTTCTATGCAGGTTGGCCGAACGTCTTTTCCGCACTTCCCGTGGCCAAGGACGTGTTTGAGAAGCGTCCAAAATGAGGCGCGTGACCGGTGTGAGTCTGCCGCGATGCGCTCGGGCCGCACGGACTTCGGGATGGCCGAGTTCTCGGCCAGGCCGAAGAGCACGGGGTGCTCAAGCGGGTTCCTCGTCCGGTCGGCGTGCAGGTACACGTTGATGCCGCCGAGCGGGGACCAGGACTGCATCACGATGCCGCAGCGTGCGTTGGCGTCGCGCACCTCGCGCTGGGTGAAGAACGTCCGGCCCTCTCGCGGCCACGAGCCGTGCCAGTGTTAGTGCCACTCCCTCGAATCGGGCGGAGTGTCGGCATGGTGTCGGCAATCCCGGCACGAGCCTCGGAGTCCTTGAGAGCGGCGCGGCGTGCCGCGTAGGCACGGACAGCGGCCACGTCTACAACGGTCGTGCCGCGTTCCTGGCGCGTCGGCACGCGCTTCTTCTCGATCCAGCGATACAAGGAGCGCACCGGAACCCCGGCAGCGGCAGCCGCCTCCGGCACTGGAAGCCACTCATGGGCCGGGGTCGGCGTCTCTGCATTTGTGCTGCTCCTCCTCCGCGAGCAATCCGCTAAGGGGGAGGCCGGGCCTTCGTCAGCGAAGGCACTGGGCGGGGGCTTCGGGTGGGGCTCCGGTGCTCCAGAATCCTCCGCTGATGCGCGTGGCGGCCCGCCCAGTGAAGAAGCACGCCGGGCCGGCCAGGAGCCGCCGCAACTTCGTGAACTCGCTGGCGACGCTGGCCGGTAGTCGTTCCGAGCCCGGGAAGAGGGTGTCGCGTTGATTCGCGAGGGCCTGCGCCAGTGCTCGCGCAGGGCGCTCGCCCGCTCCGGCTAACAGCGCATGGACGTAGAAGTCATTCACGGCGTCTCCTCCGAGCAGCTGCCGTGGCTCCTCCGTGGGCGCAAGGAGCGTGCGCAGGGCGCGAGCCGCCTCGTCCAGCGTCTGCGGATGCCCACGGGTGATGTCCGCGAAGGTCGAGCCATTCCAGCGCAGCGCGAGCATGCGCCACTGCTCGCGTGGCACCAGCGTGGACTCGAAGATGAGCTCTGGGCGGTTCTGGCTCCGCAGGACTCCCCGTAGCCGCCCGTTGGACCAAGGCACCACCAGCAACTCCTGCACCTGCGGGGGAGTGCTGGATGTGAGCCCGAGGACCATCGCCCATCCGAAGCCGCCGGACCCTTCGCCTGCCCGGGTGAGGAGCAACTCGGGCGTGCTGTCTCCGGTCAGCTCCACCATCGAGACCTGGTCCGGCTTTCCACCGCGCGGTCCGGACCAGACGGTCTTCCCAGAGGCATCCACGACTCGCACACCGTCCGCCTGCTCGTCCCCAAGGGACTGGTGCACCGTGAGACCTCCCCAGGGCACAGGGGCATTTCCAGAGAGCACCTCGGGCTGCACCCACGCGGGCTCACGCAGGCGCCGCGCCACGGATGCCAGCGCTCGCAGCACCGGATCCTTCTCCCAGAGGGGAGCGGAGGGCTCGCAGGGGAGGCCGAACACGCCGGTCAGCCGGCGCAGGGAGGTTGTGCAGTAGGGCGGCCAGCGTGGCGTGCGTTCGACGGACACCTGCTCCGGCAGTTCGCACGCGACGGCCGCTCCGGCCTGCGCGTCGTCGATGGGTTGCTTCCGTGTGTCCCGGAAGCGTGCCCCATCCCAGGTGAGAGGAAAGCGGCAGGAGAGCCAGCGGCCCTCCGTGAGAGACTGGTCCGGGTCGTGCACCGCGAAGGGGAGCGTGGCCCGCACGTCCAGCCCGGCCGCATCCTCGAGTCGCAGCTCCGCGGCCGGAAAGACGAGGAGGTTCTCCACCCGGCCGCTCCGCTGGCTGAAGACATAGGCGCTCCGAAGGGGGCGAGGGCCGCCATCGCTGCGCGCCACCACCAGCAGCTCCACGGGCGGGGTGCCGGTCAGCTCGCGAAGTTCCACCCGCTCGAACATCGCGTCCTCCACCACGCGGAGGGGCTGGCCCGCGCGGTCGAGGATGCGCAGGCGTGCCTCCTCTTTGGCCCTCCCGTCGCCCTCAACGTCCTTGCTCTCCGTCCACTGCACGGAGAGGCCGCCCCAGGCCAGCGTCCCAGGCGGGTTGGGCACTCCTCCGTCGGGAGCGGCCATCGTGATGAGTGTATGGAGGGTCAGAGCAGGCAGGAGGCTCATGGCGCGGGGGCCTGTGGCGGTTTGACACCGCAGAGCTCTGCAGAGAGGTCGGGGCACATAGGCCGGGGGAGCGCAGTGACGGGCGGTGTCACGCGCGGTTTCTCCGGTGCCGGGCCGCCCAGGTACAGCAGGGCCCGGCCGAAGCTGAGGACAAGCGACTCGGGTGGCCCGTTCGGGACGCGGTCATACTCCAGCCGGAAGCTCTGGCTGGGCGCGGCGATGAGCAGGTCCGGGCTCCCATCACCCGTGAAGTCGGCGAGGGCTAGCGTCCGTCCGAAGGACGCATAGCGGCCCGGCTCCGCTTGGACCTGCCAGTCGCTCCGTGCCGAGAAGCCCTCCTTGCCTCCCATCAACAGTGCGGCACGGTCGCGTCCCCAGTCGACGTTCTGCGCCGTGACGGCACCCACGACGACGTCCGCCATCCCATCGCGGTTCACGTCACCCACGGCCACGCGGACATCTCCCAGCTCCGTCTTGTCGAAGAGGGTGAGCGCGGAGCTGGCGCGCGCGCGCCCGTCCTTGAGCGGCCCATACAGCACATACAGGCGCCCTGCGTGGTGCCCGTCCATCTCGTATCCAGGTGCGGCGAGGACGAGGTCTGCCCGTCCGTCGCCGTCCACGTCCGCTCGTCCGTGCATCGTCGTGCCCGTAGTCCAGTTGTTCCCGCCAGCCTTGCGGTCCTCCTCGTGAAGCACAGCAAGGTCCACCGCTACTGGCTCACGCGCGAAGACGCCCTGCGCCGACGAGGCATACAGGTGGAGCGCGGCGCCGCAGCGCGTGCCGGACGTGTCCTCGCATCCGAAGGTGCGCAGCACGGCGTCGGGCCGGCCGTCTCCGGTGAGGTCTCCCGCGAGCTCTACCGTGCAGTCGAAGCTCGAAGCCATGGCGGGGCTGGAAGCCTCCTTGGGGAACGAGGCTTTCCACACCGGCTGGGCCGCGAGCCCTCCCTTGCTTCCCACGCGCAGTTCCAGCCCGCGCAGGCCGCAGCGGGCCACCAGCACGTCCGAGAAGCCATCCCCATTCGCGTCTCCCGGGGACACGGACACCGGCAGCCGTCCCTGTCCAGCCGCGACCTCCAGCGTATGAGCGGGCTTCTGTCCCAGTCCCTTGTCGGAGCCGAGGAAGAGCATCAGCCGTCCGCGCTGCCGTGCACCGCCCCCCGAGCCGACCCAGACGTCCCCCCGGCGGTCGCCGTTGACGTCCCCGGCGAACCACACGCGGTGGGCGAAGAAGGGCTCGTCACCCGAGGGCGCTCGCAGCACCTGGGGCCGCGCTGACAGTCCCTCGCGAGTGCCCGGATAGAGGTAGAGCTCCCGCGTGCCGGGCGCGGTGATGAGCGCATCCGCCAGCCCATCTCCATTCACGTCGCCCGCCGCAGCGTCCGAGCCAAAGCCGGCTCCAGGCGAGGCCCCCCAGCTCTCCCATGACGGGTAGGCTCGAAGGTGCCAGCCGGGAGAGTACGGGGCCAGCTCCACGGGCCGGGGAGCCGCCGCCGTGGCGGAGTGGAGCAGCGCGGAGAGAGTGACCAGCGCGTACATGCTGTGACCTCAGGAGGACCGGATGCCATGTCCAGGCCCGTTCGGGTGGGGGACGTGGCGCCCCCAGTCTACGTCCGCGTCCGGGTCTGTGCACCCCGGCCCGCGAGGGCCACTGCTCTCGGGCCCTCTCTTCAGGGCAACTCAGCCACCGGAGGGAAGTGGGTAGAGCCGGAGCCGGTGACCTTCTGCACGGCGTAGCCACGCAGCGTTCCCACGCGCACGGTGTCAGTCCAGTGGAAGACGGCTCGGCGCCGCACCACCTCGGTGCGCAGGTCATCTGGGCAGATGAGCTCCACCCGCGCGGGTTCCGGGGCCCAGGCGAAGCGGGCGCACTCCACCTGCTCGTCGTTCGCCCCGGGAGGCTGCTGCCGGCGAAGCAGCGCGTAGGCCGCCTCGGGGACCGGCGTCACCGGTTCGGCGGAGATGCCCACGGTGAGAGAGACATCCGTCGGCTCGGCCACGCGCCCGGTTCGCGGAATGGACAGCTTCAGCAACAGTGCTTCGCCCGGGGCCAGGCCGCTCGGGCTGGAGCCCTCGCGCAGGTCCAGCAGCGACAGGGAGAACAGCTCCTTCGGCGCGAGCTCCACCGAGGCCACGTCCTCGCCGTTGTGCCTCAGCGTCAGTGGCCGCGCGACGCCACCGACGCCCACGCGCTGGAAGCTCAGCCGGGCCAGGACGCTGGTGTCATCGTCCTCCCAGTCGTGCCGCAGCGATATTCGCGCCGTCGGGTCGTACTCGCCGCGGTCCGTGGCCAGCGTCACCGTGCGCAGGATGCGCTGGAGGTTCTCCTCGGAGCCCTGCTTCGTCTTCACGATCTGAGACGCGCGCTTCGTCGTGGAGGCCAGGCTGCGGTTGTACTCGGGGTCCTCGAAGTGCAGGAACACCGGCTCCAGTGGCAGTGGCCGGGCCTGCGGGTCCACCACGCGCAGCGGGTACGACAGCGTCTGGGTGAAGCCCGGCATGCCCACGCGCCGCCCGATGCGCGCCTGCACGGACAGCACCTGCCCGGGGCTCAGGCGACGCGTCAGCTCCTCCATGCCGGAGGCCAGCCGGAAGCGGTAGAGGCCTAGCTCCAGGGGCTCGGCCGCGCCGAACGAGAACACCTGCCCGTCGAGCGCCACCTCCAGCGTCACCGTCCAGTCCGCGAACGCACCGCCCGGCTCGGTGAGCGACGCCAGCACCAGGTCGCCTGCCCACGTGGCGGTGATGGCGCCGTGACGAGGCTCCACGAGCGACAGCTTGAGCCGGTGCTCGCCGCCCGCCTCCTCGGTGAAGTACGCCTCGTCCGACGGGGAGGGGGTTGCCAGCACCCCGCGCGCGGCCTCGAAGCGGCTGGCCCACGGGCGCAGCGCTTCTCCAGGAGAGTCGTCATTGTTCTCGGGCAGCGGCACCGGGCGGGGCACGCGGTGCTGCACCGGCACGCTGCCGGACACCATGCTCGTCCCGGCCTGCTCGGCGTCCAGCGCTGGATTCAGCCCCTGGCGCACGAGCTGCGCCCGCATCGCCAGCATCGCCCCGGAGCGCGCCCCCACCAGCGTGTGGCGCACGGCGCCCGGGAGCACCGGCTGCCAGCGCTTCAGGGGCTGCGGGTCCGCGGTGTTGAGCAGCCGGCGTGGGTTGAGTCGCGGCAGCCGTGGCGTGGGGAGCACTGGCAGCAGGGCCTTGATGGCCCGGGCACGGTACAGCGCCGGCAGGCCCGCGGTGGGCCCGTCGGCGGCGGACGCCGAGCGGAACTGCACGTGGTGCTGGAGCGCCTGCCACCACAGCACGCACCCGTCCGGTGAGTCGCCCACCGTGCCCGTCACGCCGTCCTGGCCCTGCGTGTACTGCACCGTGGCCGAGAGCGCCGAGTACCCCCAGGGCCACCGCTGCGACGGCTCCGCCGGGCTCACGGACGCGGGCCGGGCGGTGAGGTACAGCGGCTGCAAGCCCGTCACCTGTGGCGGCGCCAGCTCGGGCGCGCGCAGCGCCTCCGGCAGGGTGTGGCCGCCGAAGTGTCCCTCGCGGAAGCGCAGGTGCGCCGGCGGGGAGCGCAGCTTCAGCACTCGGCGGGTGAGGCCGCCCGGGCGGTCGAGATCCGGCACGAAGGAGAAGGCGTAGGCCGTCACCAGCGCACTCTCCGAGGCACTACCGGTTTGGCGCGGAGCGTAGACCTCCCGGAACCGGACCACGGCGATGGGTGACTCCGGCGTGAGGCGGCGGTGGTTCTCCCGCGCCCAGCTGAGCGCCGCGGCACGCGCCTGCGCCGCGTCCGCGCCCTCCCAGATGTAGCTGGCTGCGGGCAGCAGCGTGCCCGTGGCGCGGTCCAGGCACAGCAACTCCAGGACGGTGAGCCGCAGGCCCAGCGTCTGCCGTGCCGGCGCCGGCCGGAAGCCCAGGCCGAGGTAGGGACTCACCGCCAGGCTCATCGGGAGCGGGTTGGCCGCTTGTTTCGCGCGAGGCAACGCGGTGGCGGCCACGTGGCGCCGCAGCCCGGGAGGAGGGGAGAGCATTCCGCTGCTGGCGAGCCCCAGCGCGGTCAGCACCCAGCCGGCGGGCGGTGCCGCGGAGCTTGAGCCGGAGCGGGCGAGGCCCTGGGAGACGAGCAGTGCGCCCTCGCGCCACTGCAGCGGCGCTTCCGGCGGCAGGGGCGGAGGTACCGGCTCGGGCTGGCCGTCCGGCAGGGTGCTCGTGGCGGGGGGCCAGGCGCGGCGGAGCGGGTCGAAGGCGCTGCGCAGCGCGGTGCCGCGAGACAGCCGCGCCGGTGAGTCGGGCAGCGCGGCCAGCACACTCTGCAGGCCGGAGGGCTGCTCCTCGCGGGGCGGGTGCTGGACGCGGAACCAGCTCTCCTCGAGCGACAGCGGATCCAACCGGGACCAGGTATGTCCCACGGCCGTGTCCAGGCTGGCGAAGGTGAGGACCACGGGAGCCTGCTCGGCGAAGCCGGTCAGCGCCAGTGCCAGCGCGGGCGGCCGGGCATTGCGCGCACGGTGCACCGCGAGGTTCAGCACCGGGTCCACCTGGAGCACCGGGCCGAGTCCGGCCAGCGGCACCTGGGTGAGGTCCCGGGTGCGGTCCTGCAGGCGACCGAGGAAGGGCATTGCCAGCAGCAGCCACTTCGGGTCCGCCGGGTCGGTGGGGCCGTAGTCCTGCGGGTTGCTGAGGATGGCCTGCTGGATGCCTCCGGGCAGGAACTGCAGTGACGTCTGCGTCGCGCCCGTCACCGGCTCTTGCTTCACCCAGTGCGCGGCGCTGGCCTCCACCAGCAGCGTCCCGGGAGCAAGCGCGTCGAGTGCCGCCGGAGGCGTCTCGGCCAGCAGCGCGCGCACGCCCTTGCCCAGGGAGCCGGACAGCACGTCGCCCGCAGAGTCAGGCTCGGCCTCATCATCCAGGACGTGCAGCCGCTCGTCGCGGAAGCGCAGCAGGAAGGACTTCAGCACCGCGGGCGAGGTGAAGCGGACTTCCTGGAGCGCCGTCCAGCGCAAGTCACTCTCCTGGCTGAACGCGTCGAAGGCCTGGGTGGGGAGCACGGAGGCCAACTGGTGCTCCACCACCGCGAGGAACTGCCAGGACTTCCCGGTGGCCAGCTGGAACAGCAGCTCACCGTCCGCCACCTCCACCGTTCCCTGCGGCAGGAGGTGCTGGTTGAAGAGGATGCGCGCGGTGTGGCGCACGTGGTGCAGTGGCGCCGTCCCGATGGCAGGCACGGTGAGCTGCGCCTTCCCGGCGTCGTAGGCCAGCCGGGCGGGCCAGGAGATGAGGTTCTTGACCTCCAGGTACCCGTTGAGGAGCAGCGTCTCCACCCAGGACGCGTCGCGCGACTGGCCCGTGTAGCCAAACACCAGGTCACCCGCCGATGAGGCGAGCACCTGCTCCGGCGTGGGCCGTGCCGGGGACGTCTCCTCCTGGAGGAAGCTCCCCCAGCGGGAGGACAGCAGCGTCTCGGTGAACGAGGTGCGCAGGCGCAGCGTGGGCACGTCCGCCATACCGGCACGCGGCGACAGCACGTCATACGACAGTGCCACGAAGCCCGGGGTCTCCCGCGGCTCATTGCCCTGGCCGGTGGACAGGTGCATGCCGGGCAAGAGCTGCAGGCTCGCGGTGTTGGAGCCCTGGGCGGATGGATGCGCCGTGTGCCAGGTGAACTGCAGCGCGCCCTCGGATGCCACCAGCGGCAGCTCGGCGGAGGGGGGAACGTCCAGGGGGATGTCGTCGAACAGGTGACCGGCCTCCCAGGCCGCGGTGCCCGCACCCGCTCCCCCGTGCACGTGGAAGCGCACGTCCGCGCGGAACACCGAGCGGTCCGAGCCCTGGGCCCACTCAGGCCCCGTGTCGCTGGCGGAGGCAAACCGCCAGAGGATGGGCTGCGCGCGGGGGCCCGAGGGCATCGAGCGGATGGCCTGGCCCAGGCGAACGGCGAGCACCACCGACAGTGCATGCTCTCCGGTGGCGAGTTGGAGCTGGAGCGCGACCTCCTTGGGAGACAGCGGCTCCTTGGGGTCCAGGCTGGACGCGACGACGCGGACCTTCACCTCGGGCACGGCGCGCTGGAAGGTGAGCCCGGGGAGGGGAACGCTCCATGGGGCGCCGAACAGCAGGAAGGCGAGTCGGACTCCACTCACCTCCAGCCGGTTCCCATTCGCGCCGAGCGCCAGGCCGGTGAAGACCAGGCGCGGCGCATCCCCGACCTCGCCGCCGGGCAGCGCGAGCGGCCACTCGACCTCGGGCGCGGGCGCACCGGGGCCGGCGGACTCGAGCGCGAGGCCGGTGAGGGCCAGGCCTCCCAGGCCCCGGGTGAAGGTGGCGCGGATGGCGTTGCCCAGGTCCTCCAGCTCGCCGGCGCCGGGCACGGGCAGTTGGAGACGGCCCACGACGTCGACTCGGGAGACGCCTCCCGCGTCGAAGGCCACCGTCTCCAGAGTGAGCGGGTAGAAGCCCAGGCCGAACAGCGAGAAGGTGCCGGAGGCGCCAGGCGCGAGGCGCCACTCGTAGCCGTTGAGATGGTTGCGCTCGCGGGCGCCGGCGTCGGGGTCATTGATGTCCTGGGCCACCGCCGAGCGGCTCCGCGAGCGGAGGAAGCCGTCCGGGGCGACGGGCAGATCCCTAAACCAGAAGCGCCAAGGCGAGCCGTCCTCTCCGGTATCCAGCGAGAGGGCCTCGAGCGTGGAGACCAGCTCCAACCGGGTGGGGGACTCGTGCAGGCGCACGGGGGTGCGAAGCAGTGTGCCCTGCTGGCTGGTGGCGCCGCGCCACAGTCCGCGCTGATCTCTCAGACCGTCCGCGCCCGTCTGCGCCGCCATGCTGCCTGCGGTGACGTGGTAGGCCCCGTCGGGCACCGTGGCCTCGGGGGCGAGCCGCTGGAGCGCGCCATTGCGCTCCACAAAGGCGCCAGAGAAGCCCTCCAGTGCGCTCTCCTCCCGCAGGGTCAGTGCGCCGACGCCGTCGCCCACCGTCAGCCGGCCGGGGTACATCCGCGTGTCCAGCGTGGGCGTCACCGTCCAGGGCAGCGGCTCGATAAGCGCGGGCACCTGGACCGTCCCGCCGGAGGTGGTGAACACGTTGACCGCGTCGCCCGCCGCCAGCGTGGCCAGCGTGGACAGCTGCTGCCAGTGGTCCGCCAGCGTCTCGCGCGTCAGGGGCTTGAGAGGCTCGGGAGGCGGGGTGTCCGCCGCCGGTGACACCTGGGCCGGGTCCTTCACCGGCTCTTTTATCCGAGCCAGCGCCTGCACCTCGTCCGTATACGGCAGGTCGAAACGGAGCTGCGTGCCCAGCTGGAGGCTCGCGTCCACCGGCAGCCCGCCCACCCCGGACCGGGGGGAGAGCTGCAGGCCCGGCAGTGAGAGCGCGGCCATGGGCAGGTCCGCCCGCGTCTTCCACTCGCGTGCCGCCACTGCGGGGGTCTGGCACGAGGGCCATGCCGAGGCGCCGTTGCTCCCCGCCACGCCGAAGCGCCAGCCGTCGGGCAGTTCCAGACCCGTGGCCGAGTCACGCTTCACCGGCAGCTCGAAGGGCGCGAGCTGCCGGCTGGCGCTCGGGTGGTTCGCCGGCACTCGGCTCTGGGTCAGTGGCAGGGCCTGCACCATGGGCAGAGAGGCATGGCGGCGCCACACCAGCGCCAGGTGCGAGGAGAACAGGTTCGCAGGCAGCAGCTTCGCGGCCACCATGCGCGCCAGCACCGCCGCGTCCGCACCCCAGGACAGGGACCACGCCTCCAGCGTGGGCGTCACCGAGGCAGCCCCGGAAGGCCGAGCCAGCTTCAGCCGGTCGATGGACAGCGTCACCACCGGGGGGAACACCACAGGGGGCGACACCGTTCGCAGCGGCACGGACCGCAGGCCGCCCGTCCAGTCATCCAGGCCCGGCAGCGCGTCCTCCACGCTCGGCGCTTGTGTGCCCAGCCACACCAGACCATTCACCGTCACTTCGGGCGCCGTCACCGCCAGCGTCACGCCCCGGAGCGTCAGCGGCGCGTCCGCTGGCCCCGAGGTGCGCGCCAGCGTCCACGTGCCGCTCAGCGCCTTCACATCGGTGAGCGCCAGGCTCCAGGGCTGCTCGCTATGCCCGGCGGCAGGGGCATCCGGGCGGTCATTGCCGTACGACACCGCCCCCTGCAGCACCACCGCCGGCGGGCGCTCGGGGAAGCTCGCCAGCTCCGCGTCGAGGTACATCTGCTCGGTGAGGTTGGGGACCGGCAGCTGCGCCCAGCCATCCTCCAGGCGGAGGAATGCCCACAGGACAGAGGGAGAGACGGGGTTCGCCTCGTCACCGGGGGCCCACTCCGGGGAGGGGAGCTGCTGGTCCTGGCGCACTGCGCGCGCCACCTCCACCGGGCTGAAGGCCACCTTCACCTGGGCGAGGGTGAAGTCCTCACGCCATGCGCCGTCCGCGAGGGCCGCTTGGTAGGCCAGGTCCTTCGTGGCGGCCCCGGGGCCCACGCGCACGGAGACCTCCACGCCCTGGGTCGTCCGCCTTACCAGGGCGTCGCTCAGCAGCGCGCGGGCCAGCGACGTGGGCGGGTTGCGCGAGTCGTACGGCGTGCTGTCGCTCAGCAGCAGGCTCAGCTCCCCGGAGCCCACGTGCAGGGGGAGCTCGGTCGAGGCCTCGCGCCAGGGGATGATGTCCCAGTACAGCTTCGGGACGGCGCGGGGGTTGGAGGCCTCCAGGGTGACCCACGCGGGGCCCTGTGTGGACGTCGGACCCAGGGTGGGGTTGCCCGGGCTCAGCGCGGCCGACAGGCGCGTCCACGCCGAGGACAGTGCGGCGCGCTCGGCGGGGGAGAGGCGCTCCTCCTCGAGGGCAAGGCGATAGCCGGGCACAGCCGCGTCCAGGCCGGCGGGACGCGGGTCCGGCAGGTACTTCGCCAGCAGGAACGGCGCGGCGAAGCGCTCGGCGGCTTGGGGCTCCCAGGGAAGCACAGCGCGGCCGAATACCGAGAGCCCGCTTGCGTGCGCGGAGAGCACGGCGGTGAGGCGCGCGGGGCCCGTTACCTGCCGTGACGCCAGCGGCGCCTCCTCCAGCTTCAGCGCATGGAACAGCCGAGTGCGCGCGTTGCTCTCGGGCTTGAGGACATCCAGGCTCAGCTCTCCCGCGAGGCACACCAGCTCCAGGCTCTTCCTCGAGCTCAGCTCCAGGCCCGCGGACGGCCTGCCGCCCTTCTTCTGCTCCTCCGCCGCGGCCGGAGCGCCGCCCAGGGTCGAGGCGCCAGTCTTGTCGCTCTTCGGCCACGTCCACTGCGCGGGGTCCGTCTGGGCCAGCAGCAGCGCGAGCGAGCCGTCGAGGATTTTCTGCTTCAGCTGCGCCGGGGTCAGCGGGTCGGTGGGCGCATTCTGGCCGATGCCCCGGACCCACCGGTAGCTCGTCCCGGCCACCGGCGTCACCTCGACGGACCGGACGTGGCACAGGACAATCACGGTGCCCGGGAGCAGCACGGCCTTGCCGCCCACAGCGCGGGGCGCGAGGTCGAGGAAGAGCTGCCGGAACTCGTACGGTCCGTTGCCTCCTCCCGTCTGCACCACGTCCACCTCGGCGCGCCAGAAAGGCCCGCGCACCACCGCCTTCTTCAAGTCGATTGTCGAGGACATCGGGTGGCTCCTGTGAGCGGGTTAGAGCGGCAGTGGGTCCAGGGGGCGCGCCTCACCAGGCCTGGCGCTCCCCCGGCGTGTCCGGATGTGCAGCGCCCGGTTCTCCATGCCCTTTGCCTGCGAGGCTTCGTACAGCCGGACAACGGACGCCCGGTCCGCGCCGGAGGTGAAGGCCGCGCGCAGGAGGCCCGCCTCCTCGCGCGTCATCAGGCCATGGTGCCGCAGCAGGGCGCGGCCCAAGGTGAGCTGGTTCGCCAGCGGGTGCCCCGCGTCCAGCACCGGGCGCACGGGCACGGTGAAGGGCACCTCCGTCACCCGGGTGTCCAGCTCTGCCACCATCGAGGCCACTGCCTCGAGGAAGGGCGCGTCGCCCGGCAGGGCCAGCAGCGCCGCCCGCTGCGAGGCATCATCGAAGTGCCCGCGCCACTCCACCTCGCGCGGGGTGATGAACAGCTGCGCGTTGAGCGCCACGGACAGGTCCTCCTGCCGAGGCCGGCGCACCACCGGCTCCATGGGCACCTCCTGGTCCGCGTCGATGGCCAGGACCAACGCCACGACGGCCTGCGCGAAGTCCACGTCTCCCACCAGCGCCAGCAGCGCCGCACGCTGGGCCTCGTCCGGCGCTGGCGCCGTCCACCGCAGCGTGCCCGGCCCGTACGTCAGCTGGCCGCGTAGCACGTCCGGCAGCGCGTCTGCCTCGGGGCGTACCACCTCCGCGGGGATGTCCACGCTCCGGAACATGTCGGACACTTGGGCCATGAGCCGCTGGACGCCCGCGACGAAGGCCGGGTCGCCCGTCAGCGCGAGGCAGGTTGCCTTCTGCTCATTCGTCGGCAGCGCGCCTCGCCACTCCAGCCGAGTCGGGGACAGGATGAGCTGGTTGATGGACGCAGGCAGCGTGTCCTGCGTGGGCCGCCGGGGCGGAGGTGCCGCCAGCGGCACCGAGCGGTCCGTGTCGATGGCCGCGAGCAGCCGGGCCCGGGCGTCCAGGAAGGCTGCGTCGCCCTCCAGCGCCGCCAGAGCGGTTCGCTGTGCGGCAGTGGGCGCGGGGCCTTCCCACCGCAGCGCGGTGTCGAGCAGGACCAGCCGGTCCGCCAGCACGGGAGGCAACTCCGACGGAAAGGGCCGCGCCGGAGGCAGTGGCCGCCGGGTATCCGCCGCGTCCATGGCCTCGGCCACTTCCCGCATCGCGTCCGCCAGTGCCGCCACCTGGGCCCAGCGCGCCACCTCTGTGCGGTGCTCGGGGAACAGCGACCCCGTCCACCGCACCGTTGCGTAGGCCGTGCCCTCCGTGTTCCGCGTCAGCGCGGCCTTCCCCTGCAGAGAGGCAGGAATCGGCTCGGGGCCACGAGGCGCGGACGCGCGGACCACCCTGTCTGGAGCCGCGCCCGTGCCCGCGGTGATGAGCGTCTCCACCGCGCGCAGGAACTCCGCGTCTCCTCCCAGCGCGCGCAGCGCCTGTGCGTCCGCCTGTGAGACAGGCCCCACCCACGACAGTGGCAGCTCCTCGGGCATCACGAAGTCCACTGTGTCCGCTAGGTCCCCGGGCACGGGCACCGCGCCAGACACCGGCTCCAGCGCGTACCAGCCGTCATGCACCCGGTCGAGCACCGTCTGGTCCGCGGCGTCGAGCAGGTTCAGGGCGCGCCGGTCCGCGTGGGTCATCACTCCCGCGAAGGCCAGCTGCCGCCCACGGAACTCCAGCTTCACCTGCGTGGCATCGTCGAGCGCCGCGCGCTCGTCGTCCGTGTACGGCCGGGACAGCTCCACCTCCGTCACTTGCACCAGCGTGACGCCCAGCACGAAGCGGTCCTCCTCCGAGCCGCGCGCAGCGGCGGGCAGCGTCAGCCCCGCCACTGAGGCCAGGAAGCGCGAGCCGAGCTGGCGCACCTGGTACTGCTGCGCCTGGTGGTCGAAGAACAGCTCCGCCTGCACCTCGACGTTGCCAGCGTTGGACTCCACCACCTGGTACACGGTGTCCAGGTCCGGAACCCAGGACGGCTTGCGCTTGCCGAGCTCGGGTGCCTCGCTGCTCCACCGCTCGCGGGCGGAGGGCGGCAGCGACTCCCACAGGCGGCGCAGGGGGATATGCAGCCCGCGCGCCCGCAGGTCCACCACGCCGCTCTCTCCCTGCTTCGCGAAGGGCGAGGACCACCCCTCGCGGTACACGCCCTCCACGCGGGCGTACGGTTCAGGGGCGAGGTACTCGAAGTCTCGCTGGCGGACCTCATTCAACCTGGAGACAACGCTGTTCGTCTGGGCCACCAGCAGCAGCCGGTGCTCGTAGTAGAAGGGCAGCGCCTCCCACTGCACCACCTGCGCGCCGCGCTGGAAGGCGCCCAGCCGCACCGGCAGATCCAGCGCGCGCGCTGTCGCGTCGCCGACCGGCCGAGACAGGTCCACGTGCGTGGGCCGCGCGGGGAGGGCACCAGGCAGCGCCGGCCAGTGGCCCTCCACCAGGTCCAGCGCCGGGGGCTCGGACAGCGACGCCGCTGTCTTCAGCTGCTCCAGCCACTCCGGGAAGGCGAAGGCGCGCAGCAGGGTGAAGGCCACCTGCCGGAAGCCCAGCTGCCGCGCCAGCGTCTGGTTGCGCTCGGCCAGCGCTTGCTCCTCGTGCTGGCCGACAATCACCTCCCAGGTGCTGCCGGGCGCCGCGGGGTTGGCCGGCGTACCGGGCGCGTCCAGTCGGCCGGAGAAGAGCACCAGCGGCGAGTCCACCGGGCGGATGCGGTCCAGCACCACGTCCAGGCCGCCCACCCGCGGGTCCGGCAGGGTCTCCGGTGTCGCAGGGAGCTGCGTGTACAGCCGGGGAGACTGGCGCAGGCTGTCCCAGAGCAGGTCATACCGCCCATAGGGTCGCAGGTAGAACCGGTAGTTGTGCGCCCACGGGTCCTCGAGGATGTGGTCATACGTCAGCCGCCCGCTCGCGTCCGGCGAGGCCTGGGCGGGAGCCCCCACGCGCGGGTACGCGGTCGCGAACCAAGGACCTTCCGGAGCCATCGCCACATCGTCGCCTCCGGTGAGGCCGTCCATGCGCCCGGTGTGGTCGAAGAACCGCTGCGCCCACGCCAGCACGTCTGGCAGCACGCGCTTGAGCTCGCTGCCCGACGTGGGCACGCGAATCTTCTGGGCCTCCGGCAGCGCGGGGTCAGTGCTGCTGAGCGACTCCGTGTACCGTCGCAGCCGCTCCCACTGCGCCGCCGCCAGCGAGCCCGTGTCCGGCGCGAATGCCGCCGCCAGCTCGTCCACGGTGGAGACGAAGGTCGCCGAGCGCTCATCCGTGACGGAGAAGGTGGACGTGCTCAGGCCCAGGATGAGGGCTACCGCGTCTGCCTCGGTGGCCCCCAGCAGCTCGAGCAGGCCTTCCCGGTCCTCCAGCGTGTGGGGCGACTGCTTCACGATGAGGTAGGGCGTTGGCTCGGAGCGGTACTCCAGCCAGGTGCCGAACTGGGCGGCCAGCTCGGTGCGCTGCTCGGCGCTCAGCGGCTGCTTCAACAGCACACCGAGGTCCGGCAGGTTATCCGCCGGCCGCGTCACGCTGGAGCGCAGGGGCGCGCGCAGCAAGAGGCGCAGCCTGCCGCTCGCGGGCACGCGCCAGTCGCGGCGCAGCCGCGTCAGCTCCAGGTCCGGTTCGGTCGCGAGCTCCGTCTGCCCGGCTGCGGGGTCTCCCGCGTCGACGAGGCTGCAGCGCATGCCTTGCTCCATCAGAAACAGCAGCCCGACGTCCAGGCCTGCGGGGGCCTCCACGTCCAACGTGCTGTACACCGCCGTCTGCCGCACCACCGGACGCAGGCTGACCTGCACCCGCGCCAGCAGCCCGTCCAATGGGGCGGCAGCGCCCTGGAGGGAAACGGCGCGGCCCGGCTGGAAGAGCAGCTCCACGTGGGCGTGGGGGGTCACGTCGGGGACGGGGCTGCCCGTCTCGTCCGTCCCTCGCAGCACGCCTTCCCAGGCCAGCGCCGCGTGCACGGTGCGCAGCAGCTCCGCCGGGCCCACCACCTCGCCACCCACCTGGGCATTGGCCGCAGACGGCTCCACGCGCAAGGACAGCGTCACGCTCAGGCCCAGCCGCTGCAGCACGCTCCAGCCGTACGGGTCGGCCCGGGGCGCGGTGACGCGGAGGAAGTCCGCGAAGCTGCCGGGCTGCGCGGGCGGGCTCGCCTGGAGGTCCACCACGAACGCGGGCCAGGACGCGCCCTCGGGCGGGAACTGCAGCAGCTTCACCAGCCGCTGCAGGGCCGGGTGCAGCGCCGTGGCGCGGAAGCCGCCGCCATCGGTGAGGCCCGGCCACTCCGGCCAGACCAGGATGGACTCGCGCCAGGAGAACCAGGGACCCAGCGGGTTCTCCGAGCCCTCCGCGCGCGACGCCGGCTCCTTGCGCCGCTGGAGGGTGCTTGGATACCAGGCTTCCCACTGGTTCGTGGCCAGCGTGTCGCCCGGCACCAGGGCCAGGTCCTCCGCGGGCAGCATCTGCACTTCCTGGAGCACCCGCAGCGCGCGCGCCAGCTTCTCCGGATCCACGAAGGTCTCCGTGGTGTGCGCGTCGGCGTCCAGCTCCAGCAGGCGGTAGCCGGCGTACAAGTCCAGCGGGTGCTCGGCTGCGCCGCTGGGGCCCTGGTTCCACCGGAACCGGATGCAGCGCAGGTTGCCCGGGTGAAGCTGGTGCGTCACGCCGCCCAGCTCCCCGCGATCCAGGCCCTCCAGCACGCTGGAGAACCGACCCCAGTCCGCGCCCGCGTCCGCCCCCGCCGGCGTGGGCATGGGGAAGTGCGCGTCACCCACGGTGGCGCGCTGGTCCTCGGGGGGCAGCAGCGGCAGCCTCGTGGGGAAAGGGAGCCACTCCAGCTCCGCCGGGCGCCGCTCCTCGCGCCGCTCGGTGTCCGGCACCGGGCCCGAGTACGTCTCACTGGAGCGCTCCACGCGCAGCAGCAGCTGCACCGGCGCTAGGGCAGACGGCACGCGGTTGACCGACACCGTCTGCAGGAAGAGCCGCCAGGACTCGGGCCGCCATGCGCCCCGGGGCAGCACGCCGCGGGCCTCCAGCTCCTCGGGCGTCACCTCGGCGAAGCGTGCCTGCCGGGGCCCCTGCGGGTTCAGCTCGATGCGCACGTCGGTGGGCAAGGGGCGCGCGTTGCTGGTGGGCAGTGAGCGGGCGCGAGGCCGCTGGGTGGCGCTGTCCAGGCCGTAGCTGCCAATGGGCAGCGAGCTCTCTCTCCGGAACACCAGCACGTACTTCTCCACGGGCACCTGCGGCCGGTCATCGCTGGCCGAGGGCTCGGACCACTCGACGAAGAGCCGATCGGGCCGCACCACCTGCGGGGTGGTGGAGTCGTGCACGTCCAGCGCCGAGCGCTCCAGTCGGTAGCGCACGGTGCACTCCGCGTTGACGGGGACGAGCGGCGGCTCGCTGGGGTAGCGCGTGGCCACCAGGGTGAGCGGCCGGCCCGCATTGCCGGCGAAGTCATACGGGGTGATGGTGTACAGGTAGCTGCGGCCCTCGGCGGGCAGCGCCGCCAAGTCGTCCAGCGTCTCCTCGTTGAAGTGGTCCACCAGCTGGAAGCGCGGACGCAGTTGGCGGAGCACGTCATTGCCCTCGGCGTCCGTCCCGCGGTGCAGCGTCTGCGCGCCCTTGAGGGTATAGACGGTCTCGGGCGCGTTGCTGTCCAGGCTGCGCCGGCGGACGTGGTAGTGCACCAGGTGGTGCTCGGGCGAGCGCTGCGCCTCCGTCAGGTTCTCCCCGGGCGGCGTCTCCCAGACGAGGTCCCACGCCAGGGCGATGGTGCGTGCGTCGGTGAGCTGCTGCACCCGCTGGAACTGCGGCGGGTTCCGCGCGAAGTCCGTGTTGCGGACGTTGAAGGTGCGCACCTCCATGGGCGCGCCCGCGCAGACCAGGTCATCCGGCCCCAGGCGCTGCCGGACGGTAGGCGTGGGCTCGCCAGGCTCGGCGACGTCGTCCAGCCACTTCGGCGTGCCTCGCACGCGGAACACCAGCCCCATCTGAAAGGCCACCGACTTGCGCACCAGCAGCAGCAGCTCGGGATCGTTCCGGTCCGCGGCTGCCGTCCAGGCGCGCAGGTCCGCCACCATGTCGTGCACCACCATGCCGCGCATCTGGTGAGCCTGCTCCTGCTTCTGCAGGGTCCGCTGCTCCGTCGGGTCTCCGGGCACCTTCGCATCGGCGCGGTAGATGGTGGTGGCGTCGTTGTACGCGTCGGCGAGCAGTCGCTCGTACTCCACCTTCGGGTCTCGTTTGAAAAAGGGCGAGCCGCGGAACTGTTCGACGGCGCCGCGGACGGCGGCCTCGAAGGCGGTGTCGGACGGGTTCTGGACGCGCTCGTCTTCCACCGTCCGGGCGCCGGGCAGCGGGTCCGGGTCGGAGATAGGCTGGTCCTCGTCATCGGTGACGAAGGCATTGCGCAGGTACTGCTGGAGCGTCAGGTCCTGCTGCGTGGGCTCGCCCTCCACTGCGGTGCCGGTAGCATCGAGGGGGTGGCTCTCGCCGGACTCCAGCACGGCTTCCCACCGGGCGCGCCAGGAGGCGCGGATGGTGCCTTCCGAGGCCACGCGCTCCACCCAGTCATCGGTGAGCGGCTCGTACTGCCACATCCGGTACGTCTCGCCCTGCGCGACGGGGACCTCCAGCTCGAAGTCGTGGTAGCCGCCGTCGTAGGACGTGCCATCTGGCGGCGGGACGGGCAGGAAGCCCACTTCCTCCACCTGCCGGCCGTCCTCGTCGCGCTCGCCTCGGGGCAGGAGCACGAAGTGGTGTTCGCCGTCGGGGTTGGCGTCGCGCACCACGAATACGCTGTAGCCGGGCACCTGGAACGGGGCCCGGGTGACGGAAGCCCTTCGGGGTGCGGCGGCCAGCTCTGGCGCGGTGGCCATCAGGGCGCGAGCGCCTTCGCCCGCCCGGAGCGGGGTGGCCCCTTCGGTGCCCGGAATCCCCTCCACGTCCGTGGCCTCCAGGCCATACTGGAGCACCCGATCCGTGCGTTGGCGGGCCGTCGTCACCGCGCCCTCGTTGAGGCCCAGGTTGACGCTCAGGTGGAAGCGGCGGCCCATCACCGCCACACTCAGCGTGCCCCGGCCCCGCAGGCCGACACCGCTGGCGGACAGTCCCACCAGACCCACCTCCAGCCCGGCGGTGAAGTCGATGCCGAAGCTGAAGCGGAACGTCTTGGTGATCTTGATGAAGCCCAGCTTGAGGCGGATCCAGAACTCGATGCTGAAGCGGATATGGGCCTCGATGCCGATGCCGCCATACAGCGCCGAGTCACCCAGCGGATTCCTGAGCGACAGCAGGCCGATGTAGCGCGCGCCGAAGGCCACGTGGGCGGAGGCGCTGACGCGCACGCCGACGATGCCGAGGTTCAGCTCGGCCTTCACCTCCAAGCTGGCGCGGGCCAGATAGCTGGTGCCGGTGACGAACTCATCGCGCGACAGCCGCCAGATGAAGCCGCCCCGCATCTCCGCCTGCAGCGGGCCCAGCTTCTGGCTCCAGCGCAGCATGTTGGGCCAGCCCAGCTCGTAGTGCAGCAGGCCGGGCTCCACCAGCAGCGTGGCGGAGAACTGCACGCTCTGCAGCGCCTTCTCCACGAACTCGGGCAGCGGCGGGTGCGGCCCCAACTGCCCGTTGGGGTTGGACGCCACGTGTGCCAAAAAGCGCTTCTGCCGGGGCGACAGCAGCACGAAGCCGGAGAGGAAGGGCCGCTCGCGCAGGCCCTTGTAGTTGCTGACGTAGTCGTAATAGTTCGCGTTCAGCCAGCCGCGCACCGCCATGAAGAAGGTCAGGTCGCTGCGGAAGGCGATGACCGCGTCGAGCAGGAAGAGGCAGGCGATGAGCCGCTCGGCGTTCTCGTCGTAGTGCAGCGGCGAGGCCGACGCGGATGTCTGGGAGATGAGCGCCCGCAGGACGATGGTCCACCGCGGGTCCTCGCCCGGCTCCTCCAGGTCCAGCGCCCAGCGGTCTCTCTTGGACAGGTCTCCCTGGGTGCGCGACAGCGTCTTCAGCTCGGCCAGCAGCTTGCGTACGTCGTTGGCGCGGTCCGCGGCCTTGATGCTGGCCAGCGTGTACCGGTACCCAAAGCCCAGCCCCACCTCGCGGATGTAGAGCTGGACGACGGGAATCATCAGCGACAGCCCACGCCCCTCCAGGTAGATGAACCACGCGCGCAGCCAGGGGCTGTTCTCGTCGCGGCGCACGCGCAGGAAGGCGAACGCTGCCGCGAAGGTGGGCAGGCCCTGGATCTGCAGCGTGCCCTCACCGGAGAAGCCCTTGGCGGTGGCGCTGTCCTCGAAGTCTACCACGCCATTGAGCCGGAACGCCGCGCCCAGGTTGAGTGCCACCGGCAGGTTGGCGAAGTGCAGGCGCGGCAGGAAGGAGCCCGGCTTGGGCAGGCCAATGTAGAGGCGGTGGTAGTCCACCCGCGTGTCGGGTGTGTCGCCCGCGCCCTGGGCGAACTTGAGCTGGCCGGTGAGCAGCATGGCCGGGTCGCCGTCGAACACGTCCGCCTGCGGCACGAAGCCGATGCCGCGCAGCTCCAGCTCGAAGGCGCCCAGGAAGTTGAAGGACAGCGGCCGGGGCAGCTCGATGAGGAAGCGGACGTGCTTGGCGATGACGCGCGTGTCGCCCGTCAGCGGCGTCTCCACCAGGTCGATGCGCAGGGTGGGCAGCAGCGCCAGCGCGCCCTCCGCATCATCCCCCGGCGCCAGCTTGAACTGCGCGCTGCCGGTGAGGGTGAAGTAGAGGTGGAAGCCACCCTCGTTGACGAAGCGCAGGCCGAGCGCGTCGATCTGGAACTCGAAGCGCGTGCCCTGACAGTGCAGCAGCTTGGAGCCGCGCAGCCGCGCGCCGCCGGACACCAGGGCGAGCGCGCCGTTGCGCTGCGCCAGCTGCAGCGAGATATCCGCCATGGCGTCACCCACCAGCGCCGGGGGCAGCGGACCGGAGCCGGAGAGGGTGAAGTCCTGGATTTCATTCTCGATGATGACCAGCCGGCTGTCCGTGAAGCGGAAGCGCGTGTCGATGCCGTTGAGCCGCGCCGGCTTGTCGGTGACGGTGGCGGTGACGTTGAGCCCCTTGGACCCGAGCGCGAAGTCGGTGATGGCGAAGACGATGGGCTCGTTGCTGACGTGGAGGTACTCCACCTCGAACGCCGCCCCGGGCGCCTGCTGGAGCTGGTAGTTGTGGTCCTTGGTGGCCAGCGTGAAGAGGTGCCACTTCGTGCTGCCGTCCTGCTGCGGCTCGGCGGCGGCCTTGAAGCGCCAGCGCAGGCCCAGGTGCTCCTCCTGGGGCCCCAGCACTTCCGTCTGTGCGTACAGCTTGAGCCCCTCGTTGTGCTTCACCTCGAACGAGAAGGTGTGCCAGTTGAAGACCAGCTCCGTCGTGGTCTGCAGGGAGAGCGGCCCGAAGTTGACGGTGATCTCCACGGGCAGGACGATGTTGACGCCGTCCACCTCCAGCGTCTTTGGCCGGACCTGGAGGAGCTGCTGCTCCCCGGGTGCGCCGCGGTCCTGCTTGAGGAACGGCAGGTCGAAGGGGAGGGCATCCGGGTTGAACTTGAAGTGGATGCCCCAGCTGTCGGGGTTGATGCCCGAGGCGTCCAGGTCGCTCACGTCACACAGGGACGCGGGGGAGCCGTAGTCCAGCGCGGGAAGCCTGCGGCGCAGCTGCTGGAGGAAGCGCGGCAGCTTCGCCTCGTTCCACTGGAAGTCGAGCAGCATCAGCGTCACCGGCTCGTTCGCGGTGAGGCCCAGGCGCAGCATGGGCTCCTGGGCGGGGCGCTCGGCGTCGCCCTGCACCTCACGCTCCTCGCCGCGCTCCCAGGCGAAGTCGGACAGCAGGGTGAGTCCCTGCTCGGGCGGGAGGGTGAGGCACAGCGCGGCCCGGGTGAGCGCGCGGTCCTTGCCCCCCAGCACCAGGCTGAGCTGCGCGTCGTCCGGCGTCTGGAGCTTCACGCCCGGCAGCGAGAAGGTGCGCGAGGTGCCCAGCAGCCCCACGTCCAGGCGTAGCTCGCGCAGCGGATCTCCGAACACGGCGCGCAGCGTGAGGAGGACAGCGGCGCCCTCCTCGGAGAAGCCGGAGGACCAGGTCAGCGCCACGCACTCCCTGCCCAGGTGGAAGCCGGCCACCTCGAGTGTGCTGCCCGGCTCGAACAGCCCGGGGACGTTGGCTGTCACCCGGATGTCCGTGGCAGTGAGCTCCAGCTCATTGCTCACTCGGATGTCGCCCTTGAAGGAGAAGCCCGTGGGATCTCCGCCGCCTCCCAGCGGATCGCCCAGCTGCAGGTCGATGCGCAGGTCGCGCAGGGTGATGGCAAAGCCGGTGGTGATGTCTACCTGGGCGGTGATGAAGGTGAGGCCGGAGCGGCGCTCTCCGAGCACCAGCTTCGCGCCGGGCTGGACGAACAGGGGAATGGCCAGCTCCTGCTCCAGCGCCAGCCAGACGGTGAAGGAAGAGCCTCCGACGATGGGGCGCGAGCGGTAGTCGAGCACCCAGATGCCGCCGAAGAGCTGGCGGAGGGCGGTCTCACCGAAGGGCCCCGGGGGCAGCACGACGTCTTTGAGGAAGGCATCGAGCCGTCCCAATGAGCGGTAGATCGGCATGGGTCCTTGTGCGGGGCTAGAGAGGGCGTTCGTCCGGGCGAATCACCCAGAGCGTTCCGGAGATCTTCCCGGTCCAGTTAGGGGCGAGGTTGTTGTTCCAGGCGTTGTGCGTGGCTTGCCGGCCCAGGCCATTGAGCTGGGCGAGCTGGGCATCCTGGGTGCCGGGGCCGTTGAGCGCCTCGTGGTCCACCTGCTGGCGGTCGATGAGGTAGTCGCGCAGCGTGAAGTAGTCCGGGGAGGTGATGCACCCGGCGGAGCCGCTGCCGTTGCCCGTGTCGTGGGCATCGTGGATGCGGATCTCCGTCTTGCCGTTGCCCGGGTCGGCGGGGTTGGCAGGCGGAGCCACCCGGTCCTCGGTGACGGGCGTGGTGAAGTAGTAGCGCCCCTCGCGCACGCCGTCATAGGCCGCGTTGGGGTCGGTGACCTTGAAGCAGAAGTTGCGGAACTCCGAACCGCCGGAGCGGTAGCTGGAGATGTCGTAGCGGCGGTTGCCCCGGACGGATGACAGGCTGCCCGAGCCCGCGGCGTAGTTGCGCGACGTGTACGTGCTGAAGCGCACTTTCCCGTGCACGGCGCCGTTGTGCACCACGAACATCGTCGCGTCGAAGTGGTCGTAGTAGCGCAGCGCCAGCGCCGCGTTGGTGGGCGGGTTGGCCGGGCCCAGGTTGTAGGTCATGGCCGGCGGCTCGCCGCTGAGTCCCGCGGGGATGTGCCACGCGGACGTGCCGCCACCGAAGTCCGGCTGCCCGTCCAGCGTCACCGTGTGGTTCGTGTAGTCCCGGGCAATGATGCGGTAGGTGCGCTTGGGGCGGGCCTGGTCGCTGGGAAAGTAGATGGTATCGAAGTTGGGGTTGACCCTGCGGAGGTTGGGCGTGCCATCCAGCGACACGGTCTCGGTGGCGGGAGCCGCGGCCACTGTGGCGGCGCTGCCACTCAGCCGCCCGCCCAGTGCGTCGATGCCCACCACCACGGGGCGCAGGCTGATGCGCCAGGCCGAGGTACCGCCGGTCAGCGTGGGCGTCCCCTGCAGCCGGACGGTCCGGTTGGCCACGTTGACGGAGGTGATTTTGTAGTGGCGGTTGGGTCGGGCGGTGTCCGTCTCCAGGAACAGCAGATCCTTGTTGGCCCGCACCCGGTTGAGGTCCGCGGTGCCGTCCAGGGTGATGACGTTGCCCGCGGCTGTCGCCGCCGTGCCCTCGGGGTCCAGGAAGTCGACGGGGACGAAGTTGGGGTTAGGCGTAGGGGGCGGGCCCGGTAGGGTGGGCTCGAGCGGGACAGCACCCGCGGCCCAGGGGTCGTCGAAGTGCGCGTAGAACTCGGTGATGGCCTCCAGCTGGAACAGGTTGGCCCAGTCCAGGTCGTTGAACTCGAAGTGGGGCGCGGTGCTGCCCGCGGGGGCGTGGCCAGTGCGCGCCAGCAGCATCTGGCGGTACAGCGCCTTCTGGTTGTCTCCCACCTGGCGCCACTGCGCGTAGGTGAGGCTTCGCGAGCGCTTGAGCTCGTCCAGCACGGCCATGGAGAACACGGCGCGGGTCGTGGCCTGGATGGCCTGATCGGTGGTGAGGCCGGGGTCGATGGCCGGCCAGCGTTTGGGGGCCAGGACGAGGAAGGCATCGAGGACCGGCTGGGCGTCCTCCAGGAACGCCCGCATGTGATCGTAGACGAAGGAGGGGTCCACGGGGCTGCGCTGGCTCAACGCCGTGAAGCCCGCCTGCCGGGAGCCCGCGGGGGCACCGTGGGTGGAGGCCTGGCCAATGGCGTGCCCCGCCGTCACGGGGATGTCGAGGACGCCGCGCACCATCAGCGACACCATCTCCACGCGGACCAGGCCGGGCGGAGGGCTGTCGACGTCCAGCAGATCATCCAGCTGCGTCAGCAGCGAGTCCGTCTCCACGTTGAGGTAGGCGAAGCCGTCCAGCCCGCCGGCCTCCTGGGCGCGGGCGCGGAAGGCGGCCTCCTGCGCGACGGTGGGGGACAGGTGGAGGTACAGCGTCACCGTGGGCGGCAGTGGCTCGGTGTCGTCGGGCGCGACGACTTCCTCGTTGGGAGGAAGCGCGGCCGCGCCGGGAGGTAGCACGGAGAGCTTGCCGTCCGCAGCCGCCAGCAGCACTCCGTCCCCGGTGGTGCGCAGCAGCGTGTGCGTGTGAACGGTGGTGGAAGGCGCCGGCTCGGGGCCATAGCTGTGGACACGCGTCCAGGCAGCGGGTGTTCCGTCGTCGATATATGGCGGACGTATAAACAGCCGCAGCGGCTTCGCCATGCGTATCCCCCCCTTTGATGGCTGGCTACTCTTCACGTGCCTTGCGCTGCGGGCAAGTAAAAAATGACACAACTCGTTTCGGTCTGGGATAGTTTCGCCGTGATAGCCATCACGCGGCGGATGCGATGTCAGGGATTGTGGTGGCGCGCTTGTGAGGGGGAACGATGAGCATTATCAGTGAGCTGTTGGGAGCGCTGGGGCTGACCGCGACCGGCTCGGAATCGCAGGCGAGCATCCCGCGCGTGGAGGGCTGCCGCAGCATCGTCATCGAAGGCATCTCCGCGGAGGATGGCGCCCCGGAAGAGATTGGCCTGGTGCAGGAGTTGAAGCGGCTGTGGTCGGAGCTGTTGGCCAGGTACCCCCAGCGCAAGAAGCGCATCGAAGAAGCCATTGCCGTGCACGGCAACGCCCCCGAGGTCCAGGCGGTGCTGAACTCGCTGCTGGCTCGCTGGGCCAAGGAGATGGCCAACGAGGAGTTCGACCCCATTACGGACGAGTATCAGCAGATGCAGACGCTGGTGACCCAGGACCTGGAGGACTTGGCGAAGCTGCCCCTCAAGGGCAACAGACTCCAGGTGGCCACGCAGCGGGAAGTGATTGCCGTGCTCAAGAACCCGCAGGAGTTCCACTCGCGGTTCAACACCTTCGTGCGCCGCCGCAGGATGCTGGAGGAGGAGAAGGAGGAGTACATCCGGTTCGACAACTTATTCCTCGACCTAAACGCGCCCTTTCCCATCGTCAGGGAGATCTTCTCGAAGTTCACCCACGTCCAGTTCACGGTGGCGGACCTCAAGGCGTTCATCTCCCAGGAGAGCGGCGACCTGACGCGCA
Source organism: Archangium minus (assembly GCF_044360475.1). Lineage (NCBI taxonomy): Bacteria > Pseudomonadati > Myxococcota > Myxococcia > Myxococcales > Archangiaceae > Archangium > Archangium minus. The sequence continues at coordinate 7,714,757 of NZ_CP043494.1, read as the reverse complement.
AGGACGTGTGGGGGCTCCAGGACAAGCGGCGGGGCCGGGTCACCAACGCGGGCCGGCCGCTGGAGACGGACCCCTACCTGGGCATCGCACAGATGGGGGATGCCGCGGTGACGCAGGCGAAGAAGTGGGCGACGGACAAGGGCCTCACCCTGAATCCACCGGAGGCGCAGCCGCAGAAGGAGCCCAAGTACGCCATTCCGCTCGCGGCGGCATACACGGTGTGGCTGGCGGAGCGGATGCTCAACCGGCTCCCCAACAACAAGCCGACGGGCGAGGACTTCAAGAAGTTCGTCTTCGCCGCCTACAACTGGGGGCCGGATAACGTAGTGGACGCGGCCGCCAACATCGCCGAGAGCAACAATACGTACACGTGGGCGGACGTGGCGGCCCGCGCCAAGCCCCGGCCTCCGCTGGAGACTCGGGAGCACATCCGTCGCATCTTCTACCGGCTCGGCTGAGGGCCGGCGCCAGGCTCACGGCTCCACTCCCTTCTCGATGGAGGTTGGCAGGCCACCGCCCACCACGCGCTCCAGCTCCGCATTCTCCCGGGCCGCTTGGAGGACCCCTCCGGTGAAAGCTTCCCATGCTTCACGGGCAGCCCGGTGGCGGGCCGTGGCGAGCTGCACCTCCTGAGCTATGCGCCGCTCCAGTGCCTCCAGGGCGAGCTGCGCCTGGGTGACTCGGGCACGGGTGGCTCCGCGCTCGGCCTGATTGCGGTTGAAGAGAGGAAGCGAGAGGCCCAGGGTGCCCTGGACGATGTGGGCGTTCTCCTCGCGGCTGTAGCTCGCGCCGAGTCTCGGGGTGGGAATGACCGCGCGGGCGGCGAGTCTCTGTGCCGCCTCCGCCGCACGCAGCTCCTCACGAGCCGCCAGCAGATCTGCCCGGTTGTTTCGAGCACGGGACAGCCACGCCTCCTCTGCCGTGGGGCGGACCTCGGTGGGCTCCAGCGTGCCTCGGAGGGTGAGGGGCTCGCTGACCTCCAGGGCCAGGAGCAGCTTCAAGGCCCCCATCGCCACCTGATGCCGGGTCTGGGCCGCCAGTCGCTCGCGGCGGGCACGGCCTGCCTCGACTCGCGCCGTGTTTACCTCGATGAGCGAGGCATCCCCCGTCCGATAACGCTCCTCGGCGGCCTGGAGGGCCTGTTCAGCCAGCTCCGTTGCTTCGGTGGCGAGCTGTACCTGCGCCAAGGTGGCCAGCCCCCGGCCGAACGCCTCGCGCACCTGTGCCACGAGCTGGACGCGCCGGAGCTCGAGCCGCGCCCCGGCGGCACTGCGCAGCGCCTGCGCCTCATCGCGTCGAGCCCCACGCTGCCCGCCTATCTCCACGGGCTGGGTGAGCGACAAGCCGTACTCCAACGTGCTGGTGCCGCCGCGCTGGCGCGGTCCGAGGGCCCCTTCCAGCTCGGGGTTGTTTCGCAGGAGGAGGCTTGCCTCGGACAGCCGAGCTTCCGCGCTCCCTACCTCGGCCTGAGCCGAGCGCACCTCCGGGTTGTTTTCCAGCGCCAGTCGCACTGCTTCGTCCAGCGTGACGGTGCGCTCCTGCCCCCTGGCGGGCACCGCCACGCACAGCACGAGCCCCATCACGGTCGGCCAGAAGGCCAGGCCTCGGTCAGACAGTGGCATGGGCCGGCTCCTTGTCTTCTTCGTCGGGGTCGGCTTCGGGTCCGCTTGCCTGCGGTCCTCCCTGCGTTCGGAGGGTGCCGCGACCCGCTGCTCCAAAAACCGAATACAGCACCGGCAGCACCAGCAGCGTCAGGACGGTGGAGGAGAGGACACCGCCGATGACGACGGTGGCCAGCGGCCGTTGGACCTCCGCGCCCACGCCCGTGTTGAGGGCCATGGGGAGGAATCCGATGGCCGCCACGGCGGCCGTCATCAGCACCGGCCGCAACCGCGAGTGGGCTGCCTCGCGGATGGCTTCCCCCAGGGCATGGCCCCGATCAAGGAGCTGCCGCACGCGGGAGACGAGCACCATGTCCCCCAGCACCGAAACGCCCGAGAGGGCAATGAAGCCCACAGCGGCCGAGATGGAGAAGGGCAGGCCCCGTACCAGCAACGCCAGCACTCCGCCCACCAGGGCGAACGGTACGCCCGCGAAGATGCGCAGCGCATCCAACACCCGCTGGTAGGTGAGGTACAGCAGGGTGAAGATGAGCGCGAGGGCGATAGGCACCACGATGAGCAGCCGCTCCTGTGCCCGCTCCAGGTTTTCGAACTGCCCGCCGAACCGGAGGTAGTACCCGGTGGGTCGCTCCACTTTCGCGTCCAGCGTCCGGCGTACCTCGTCAACGAAGCTGCCCAGGTCGCGCCCGCGAACGTTGGCCTGGATGACGACGCGGCGCTTGCCCCATTCGCGCTGGATGGTGGTGGGCCCGGACACCTCGCGGAGGGTGGTGAGCCGCCCCAGGGGAACCCGCTCGCCGCTGGGGGCGGCCACGAGCACCGTTGCGAGCTTCGTCGGGTCCTCTCGGTACTCCTCGGTGAGGCGCACGGCGAGGTCAAACCGGCGCTCTCCCTCCCGCACCTCGCCCACGATGTGCGTGCCCACGGCAGCCACGACGTCCAGCACGTCCCGGGCGGGGATGCCGTAGCGGGCGATGGCCGCTCTGTCCACCGTCACCTCCAGCACAGGCTGTCCCGTCACCTGCTCCAGGGTCACGTCCGCGGCACCGGGAATGGCGCGCACGAGGGCCTCCATTTCTCGGGCCTTGGCCTTGAGCACATCCAGGTCGTCTCCGAAGAGCTTGATGCCCACGTCACTGCGCACGCCGGCAATCATCTCGTTCACGCGCATCTCGATGGGCTGGAGGAAGGCCATCCTCATACCGGGCAGGTCCGCCAGCTCCGCCTTCATTTCCGCCACCAGCTCCTCCTGCGTGCTGGCGCGCTTCCACTTGTCTCGGGGCTTGAGGGTGACGAACACATCGGACAGCTCGATACCCATGGGGTCCGTGGCCACCTCCGCCGTCCCGGTGCGCGTCCACACCCGCTGCACCTCGTTGGGGAACCTGGCGAGGAGCACCTTCTCAATCTGTCCCCCGTAGCGCAGCGACTCGGTGAGAGACACCTCGGCGAGCCGCACGGTGTTGATGACGAGGGTACCCTCGGACAGGCGCGGGACGAACTCGCTGCCGAGCTGGGTGGCGGCGATACCGGCTCCCACCACCAGCAAGCCCGCCCCCACGAGAACGGCCCGGGCGTGGGTGAGCGCCCAATCCAGGGCCGGACGGTAGACGCGCAGAAGAAAGCGGACGAGGCGTGGCTCGCGGTGTGTTGCGCCTCCCTTGCGGAGTGCGAAAGAGGCCAGCACCGGCATGAGCGTCATGGACAGCAGGGCGCTTCCCAGCAGGGCGAAGATGACGGTGAGCGCCATGGGGCGGAAGAGCTTCCCCTCAACGCCCTCCAGGGCGAGGATGGGCAGGTACACCACCATGATGATGAGCTCGCCGAAGAGGGTGGGTTTGCGGACCTCCACCGCAGCGTCCCGCACCACCTCCAGGATGCTGCGCCCATCCTTCGCCTCGGCCAGCCGCCGCTCCGCGTTCTCCACGAGGATGACGGAGGAGTCCACCACGAGGCCGAAGTCGATGGCTCCCAGGGACATGAGGGTGCCGGCGATGCCAAAGCGCAGCATCGCATTGAAGGCGAACAGCAGGGACAGCGGGATGGCCGCCGCGACGATGAGGCCCGCCCGCCAGTTGCCCAGGAAGACGAAGAGGACGGCGATGACGAGCAGCGCCCCCTCCAGGAGGTTGGTCCGCACTGTGCGCAGCACCAGGTCCACCAGCTCCGTGCGCTCGTAGACGACCTCGACCTGTACGTCCCCGGGCAGGCTCTTCTTCACCTCCTCGAGTCGCTGGGCCAGTGCCCGCGTCACGACGTGGGAGTTCTCTCCCATGAGCATGAAGCCCAGGCCCAGCACGACCTCTCCCGCTCCATCCGCGGTCGTGGCTCCGCGGCGGATCTCACTGCCCACCTCCACCCGGGCCACATCCCGCACGCGCACGGGCACGCCTTGGCGAGCGGCCACCACCACGTCCCCCACCGCCTGGCCGTCCTCCAGCACGCCCACGCCGAGGACGAGGCTGGCCCCTCCACCGCGCTCCACCACGCCGCCGCCCACGTTGGCGTTGTTGGCCTCGAGGGCTCGGTACACGTCCCCCAGCGAGAGGTTGAACTGCTGGAGCCGCCGGGGTTCCACCACCACATGCCACTGCTTCTCCGCTCCGCCCCAGGCGTTGATCTCAGCCACGCCCGGCACGCTGCGGAGCTGCGGCGCGATGACCCAGTCATGCAGGGTGCGCAGCTCCTCCAGGCTCTTCGTCCTGCTCTTGACGAGGTAGTGGAAGACCTCGCCCAGGCCCGTGGCCACCGGCCCGAGCGTGGGACGCTCGATGCCGACGGGCACCTCCACCCGGCCCAGCCGCTCGGCCACCTGCTGCCGGGCGAACCACAGGTTCGTGCCATCGCTGAATTGAAGCGTCACCTGGGAGAGGCCGAACTTGGAGAGGGAGCGCATCTCCTCCAGGTGAGGCAGGCCCGCCAGCGCCTGCTCAATGGGGATGGTGAGCTGCCGCTCCACCTCCACGGGGGTGAGCGCCGGGGCCACGGCATTCACCTGCACCTGGGTGGGCGTGGTGTCCGGGAAGGCGTCGAGTGGCAGCGCCCGGAAGGACAGGAGGCCAGAGATGATAAGGGCCACGGTGAGCAGCAGCACCGCGCCGCGGTGCTGGAGTGACCAGTCGATGATGCGCGTCAGCATGACGGTTACTCGCCTTCCTCGCAGCAGCCCGCGCCGATGGACTCCTTGAGGATCTCCGTCTTGAGCAGGAAGGCTCCCGTGGTGACGACTTCCGCGCCAGGAGCCAGTCCCTTCACCACCTCCACCTCCTCCCGAGTGCCCGCGCCCAGCTCCACCGCGACGGGCTCGTAGAGGCCGGCTTCCTTCTTCACGAAGACGAGCGTGTGCCCCTCGGCGCGCTGGATGGCCTCGCGGGGAACCAGGAGCGCTTCATGCTCAGCGGCCACCTGCACCTTGGCCCGCAGGAAGAGGCCCGCCTTGAGGGAGTGGTCGGGGTTGGGCAGCTCCACGCGGGCTCGCACCGTGCGGGTGGCCGGATCCACGGAGGCTCCCACGCGCGTCAGGGTTGCCTCCCGGGCTTCACCGGGTACCCCGTCGAAGGTGAGCGTGACTCGCTGGCCCGCGCGCACCATGCCGGCGTCCGCTTCGGGGATCTCGAGCTGCGCCCAGAGGGTGGACAGGTCCGCAAGCTGGATGAGCACCTGTCCAGCGGCCACATGGCGGCCGGGGACAGCATCTCGAGCCACCACCGTGCCGCTGAAAGGGGCCTTCAACAGATAGGAGCCCTGCTGGGTTCCGGTAGACGCTCCCGCGGCCACCAGCGAGGCACGGGCCGCATCCCGCTCGCCTTCGGCCGCTGCCACCTCGGCCTGTGCCTGTTCCAGGTTCTTGCGAGGGCTGATGCCGCGCTGAGCGAGCGCCTGCTCTCGGGCAAGTGCAGCGCGTGCGGCCTCCAGCCGAGCCTGGGCCGCGGAGAGCCGTCCCTGGTCCGCTCCCACGGCGGCGGAGGTGACGGCCACGAGGGGCTGGCCCGTCTTCACCTCGTCGCCCACGTCCACGCGAACGTCGCTCACGAGGGCATCGCTGCGTGCGGAGAGTTGTGCGAGCCGGTTCTGGTTGAAGTCGAGTTGTCCCACCACGTCCAGGGTGCGGGCAAAGCGCTTCTTCTCCACGCGCTGCGTCTGGATGCCAGCCTCACGGGCCGTCTCCGCCGAGGCCAGCCGCACACGCGTGTTGGGCGGGGGGAAGACGGGAGGCTCCGCGCCCGCCGCCTTCACCCGCTCCGGGTGGCAGTACGGACAGACCGACTCTGGGAAGCCGTGCTCGCGGCAGTAGTCGCCGGCCTCGATGAACCTGGCCACCAGCTTCGGGTTGCACTGGGTGCACTTGGATTCGGGGACCGCATGCTCCTTGCACCAGTCCTTCGGGGTGGAGGCCTGCGCGGTGAAGGTGAGGCCCGGGTTGCATTGGCGGCACTGGGACTCGGGCAACCCGTGCTCCTCGCACCAGTCGTCCTGTGCCTTGAAGACGTCGATGAGATCGGGGTCGCACTTCGTGCACAGCTCCGCGGGCACGCCGTGCTCGCACAGCTTCACCGCCTGGGCGGCTTCAGCGACTGGCGCGGAGGGGGCGCCCGCATCGGCCGACTTCGAGGGGGACTTCTCCGTCTCGGAGGGCCTGCCGTCCTTCGAGCAGGCGAGCATTCCCAACGCGAGGAAGGCCGCCATGGCCATCGGGCCGACGCGGGCGGGCAGCATCTACTTCACTCCCTTCTTGGCGAGCTCCGGGTGGCAGATGGCGCACTGGGACTCGGGCCGCTCGTGCTCGGCACACCAGTCCCCCTTGGCCTTGTAGACGGCCGCCAGCTTGGGGTTGCAGCGGGTGCAGAGGGTCTTCTGCACGCCGTGATCGCACTTGGGCTTTTCAGCCTCGGCTTTGGGGGCCTGTTTCGGCGGGGCCTCCTCGGCCAGGGCGGGGAGGGCGGGGACAAGCAGGAGGGACAGCACCACGGGCAGGGAACGCAGCGAACGCATGGATGGGACTCCAGCCGCGAAGGCCCCGAGAGGCCACCGACGGCGGTGCAGGCCCCGCGCGGCATGCGCGGGGAGGTGAGGGGACACGGGATGAAGCGAGGACTCGCGCGCGTCAGCAGCACCCACGACGGGGCTCTGGACACACGTCTCCCGAGAAGGGCGGTCTCAGGCTCTCGGCGGTTGGAAGATGTCCGCGCTCACGCCGGAGGGAGCCGACTCGTGAATGATCGACAGCACCGGCTCATGTAGGAGAGCCGGGGCCGGCACATCCACCATCGGCAGGCTCGGGGCTGCCCGGAGCGGGCAGCACAGGCACATCGCACAGTCGAGTGCGCAATCCGCGCACTGCTCTCCCGTCTCCTCTTCGTCCTCGCACGCCACGGCCCCATCGCTGGCGAAGGCGAGCGTCTGGAAGACGCCCCCAGTCATCAGCACGAGCAGGATGGCAAGGATGCGCAGGAGGAGCTGCATCGGTTGTCAGGGCTTACTGGGGACCCAGCGGAGAGTCAATGCGCAGGAGCAGGCGCACGGGAGGGATGCTCCCGGCTCAACTTCTCCAGAAGGCGGCGCATGGCCTGGGAGTTCCAGTCCCGAGGGCCGGAGAAGCGGGCGACCAATCGCCCGTCCACCACCAGGATGCTCGCTGGGAGCGTGTCCACGCCAAACGAGCGGGCAACCGCGTGGCCCTCATCCAGGCGCAGGTGGAGCTCGGGGGCGGGCGGTCCTCCCAGGAAGGCTTCCACGGCCTGCAGGTGCGCGTCATGACTGAAGACGATGACGCGCAACCCCTCGGGTGGCTTCTCCGCCAGTTCCAGCAGTCCAGGCGTCTCCTCCCGGCAGGGAGGGCACCAGGAGGCCCAGAAGACCACGAGCAGGGCCTGCGAGGTCGGCGCGTCCGTCAGCGTGGGCGCGGCTCCCTCGAGCCGGATGTAGCTTGGAGGCGGCTCGGTCCGGCAGCCCGGCAGTAGCACCAGCAGGGCGGCCACGCTCGGGCCGATGATGCGCGTGAGAGCACGGAGGAGCGGGTGGAGCATGACCTTCCCGAGGGCCCGACTGTTCTATCTCAGATGCCACCCTCCCGGGGAGTGAGCGGGCTCTCCAGCGCGAAGCGGGCGATCTCATCCTTGCGCATGAACACCACGCCCGGCTGTTTCTGGGCGTAGGTGATGAACTCCTCCAGCACCTTGACGCGCGAAGGGCGACCGGCGATCCGATCGTGGGTGCTGATGGACATCATGCGCCGGCGCGTAGCGGCCTCGGCATAGAGCACGTCGAACTCGTCCTTGAGCTCGCGCCCGAAGGACTCGGCCGAGGCGTTGCGCCCCTCGAACTGGACAATGTCATTCATGCCCAGGGTATAGGGCACGACCGCGAACGGTTTGCCCTTCACGGGGATGAGGAAGGGCTCGTCCCGGCTCACGTCGTCGATGTGGTAGGTGAACCCAAGACTCTGGAGGATCTCCAGCGTGTGGGGAGTCCCTCGCATCCAGAACGCATTGAAGCCTACCGGCTTCGTGCCCGTGGCGCGCTCAATGCTTCGCACGTTGGCCTCATACGAGGCTCGCTCCTCCTCGGGGGTCATCGAGAACTGGGGCGTCCAGGTCTGCCCGTGGGCGGCGGCCTCGTGGCCTCGCTCGACGATCTCCTTCGCCAACTGCGGATGAAGGTCCACGGCCTGACCGACCATGTGAGACGTCACCTTGATGCGCTTGCGCTCGAAGAGCGCGAGCAGCCGAGGGATGCCCTCCTTGATGCCGTACGCGTACCACGTGGCGGCGGGTAGATCCGGGTACTTCGGATCGATGGGAGGGAAGGGGCTGCTCGCTCCCCGCTCGGGCTGTGCGCCCGCTTCGAACTGCATGGAGAGGGAGATCACCAGTCGCGCACCGTCCGGCCAGAACGGCCTGGAGGAGGAGCGACCGCCGCGCGTGGGGGACGGCTCTCGCGGGGCTGTGGGCGCCGGACTCGCAGCCAGTGCACCGGTGGAAGGGGCGCCCGCGATGAGCGATCCGGTAGCGAGCAGGCCCACGTGGCGCAGGAACTCGCGGCGCTCGGGAGCGGAGGGGGAGGGGAGGGGCAGGGGTTCAGGGTGGGTCATGACGGAGAGGGGGGCTTGCGTGTTTCAGGGCACCGACACGGCGTTTGTCGAGGAGACGGCTCGCGAGTGGCTTCGGGTTCTGGCCCACCAGGCATCGAGAGAGAGTCGGTTGACGTGAGCCGTCGCCATGAGCGCGGAGTAAAGGGCCGCGTAGATCATCTGCAGCCCCAGCGTCTCCCAGTCGCTCCGCAGGGCGGTGCCGAAGATGAGCGACACCATGACAAGGCCGCCGGCGAAGAGGGCGGCGCGCGTCAGCAGCCCGAGCGTGAGCAGCACGCCGAGGATGAGCTCGATGAAGGGCAGCAGCAGTGCGAACAGGCGCACCAGCGGAGAGGGAAGCCAGGTATGGGCGAAGAGCTGCACGAGGGCATCGGCGAAAGCTCCGGGGTTGCCGATACGGACCAGCCCATGCCCGAGGATGTTGATGCCGAGGGAGAGCCGCAGCAGGAAATAACCCGCCATCGCATTCGTGAGGCCGGGGACGGGGAGCGAGGTGTCTTCTGGGGATGTCGAGAGCTTCATGGCGTTTCTCCGGTGGGGAGGGGGAGGGCGGAACCGCGTCTCGTCCTCGCAGCCTCTACTTGCTCTTCCCAGCGGCGGCTGAGAACGTGGTCGCGAGGAAAGACGGCTGTGCCTGAATGGAAAAAGCAGGGTCCGGTGCTTCTCGAGGGGCTGATGCCCCTGATCGTGTTCGTGCGAGCCGTCGACAACCAAGGCTTCTCGGCGGCGGCACGGCAGCTCGGGTTGACCCCTTCCGCTGTGAGCAAGCAGGTGGCCCACCTGGAGGAGCGGCTTGGGACTCGGCTGCTCCGGAGGACGACCCACCACCTGAGCCTCACGGAGGCGGGAAGCATCTTCTACCAACACTGCCAGCGGGTGCTCGGGGAGCTGGAGGACGCCCGGCTCGCCATGGCGGCGCTCGCTGAGCGCCCGAGGGGCACCCTCCGCATCTCCGCGCCCACGGTGCTCGGCGAGGTCCACGTCGGGGCTGCCGCGGCTGCGTTCCAGGAGTCCTTTCCGGAGGTGCAGGTGGAGCTCGAGGCGAGCGATCAGGTGGTGGACCTCGTGGAGGATGGCTTCGACGCGGCGGTGCGGATCGCCGGCACGTTGAAGGACAGCGCCCTGGTGGTCCGGCGCCTCGCGGCCGAGGATCGCGTCCTGTGCGCGAGCCCCTTCTACCTCCAGCGCGCCGGCAGGCCTCGGACCCCAGAGGACCTGGCCCACCACGAGTGCCTCCTCTTCAAGCCCGGCCGGGTGGTGCGGGAGTGGCAGCTCCAAGGCTCCGAGGGCCCTCGGAGCGTGAAGGTCCAGGGGCGCTTCGTCGCCAACAACAACCTCGTCCTGCGGCAGGCGGCGCTGCTGGGTCGGGGCATTGCCAATCTGCCGCGCTACCTGGTGCTGGAGGAGCTGCGCTCGGGGGCCTTGGTGTCACTCCTCACCGAGCACCCGGTGACTCATCGCCACATCTACCTGGTGTACCCGCACCGCCAGCTCACGCCTCCCAAGGTGAGGGCTTTCGCGGACTTCCTCGCCCGCTACTTCCAACGCATCCTGGGCCAGCCCGAGACGCGGACGTGACCCAGGCTGCCGATTGTCTGGAGGGCAGCAGCCCAAGCAGGGACTCCAGATTCATCGGGTCTTTCCGGTTGCCGACCGAGCCCCGGCCTGTTACCTTCCCGCTCACTTTTGGTTGATAAAATAGTCAATCAAAGATGTCAGGGGGGGAGATCCATGATCCCCAACCCCAGACAACACCCTTCAACGACGGACCCCGCGCAGTACCCCCTACCCCTCTCGAGAAGGAGTTCACCGATGTCCGCCAACCCGACGAATCCGAGTGAGACCCGGCCCATGGCGCAATTCAATCCCTACGCGCCCGGGTTTGACGCGAATCCCTATCCTGCGCTCGAGAAGCTGCGGACAGAGGCGCCGATCTCCTACTGGGAGCAGGGGCGCGGCTGGCTTGTCAGCCGATACGAGGATGCCGTCGCCGTGCTCCGCGATAGCAAGCGTTTCTCACCCAACCGGGCTGATTGGGAGTTCGCCTCGGTGCTGGGCTCCGCCGCGCTGATTCCCGAGCTGGAGGAGCTGAACAAGAGCGGGCTGTTTGCCCTCAACGCTCAGGACCATGCCCGCGTGCGTAAGCTCGTCAGTCCGGCGCTCACCCCGCGCGCCATCGAGCGGCTGCGTCCGGAGATCCAGGCCATCGTCGACGAGATCCTCGACGACGTGGCGGCGAAGGGCCGGCTGGACGTGGTCAATGAGTTCGCGGAGCGCATCCCAGCGCGGGTCATCGGTTCCATGCTGAAGATCCCCAAGGGACGCGAGGAGCTGTTCCAGGACTTCACGAACGCGGTGGTCAAGAACTTCCTCCCCGGCCTGGTCGCGCCCGAGGAGCAGGAGATCCTGCGCCGACACATCCGTGAGGGGCTCACCCTGGTGGGGGAGACGATCGATGACCGGCGCCGCAACCCGCTGGAGAACGACATCCTGACGACGCTCATCCAGACGGAGGAGCAGGGGGACAAGCTCAACAAGCAGGAGCTGCTCTCGCTGGTGTCCGCGCTCATCGTGGGGGGCTTCGAGACCACCGTCCACCTGATTGCCTTCTGCGTGTACAACCTGCTGCAGCGGCCCGAGGTGCTCGCCCAGGTGAAGACCGAGCCCGAGCTGCTCAAGAACCTGATCGAGGAGGTCCTGCGCTTCGACAACTTCGGGAAGATGGGGATCGCCCGCTACACCCTGGAGGACGTGGAGCTGGGTGGGGTGCACATCAAGAAGGGGCAGATGCTGTTGCTCATGCTCAACAGCGCGCTGCGCGACGAGAGCACGTTCGACAAGGCTGATGTCTTCGATATCCGGCGCAACACGAACGCGAGCATCGCGTTCGGACACGGGGCGCACTACTGCATTGGGGCGAACCTGGCGCGGCTCGAGGTGCAGATCGCCGTGGGGACCCTGGTGCGCCGCTTCCCGGAGCTGCGGCTCGTGAAGCAGCCCTCGTTCGGGCCGCACCCCGTCATCCGTAGGATGGAAGCCCTCGAGGTCGACCTGCGCTCGCCCTCGGCGTGATGAGGATCCGGCGCCTCCCGTCGTGGAGGTCGCCTGGCAATGCGCTGTCCGGTGAACCCGGCCAGCGCATTGGCCGACACTGGCGGAGCGGACTGGGAGTCCATAGCCCAGCTGTCCGTACCTATTTGCTCCCCAGGCCCATACGCTGCCATCGTTGCGCACCGCGAGTGAGTGAGACTGAGCTGCAGCCATGTCTGTGACCCCGAGCAGCCCTTGCACTTGCACTGGAGCAGGGCGGTCAGTCATCGTGCCATCACCGAGTTGACCAACGCGATTGTATCCCCAGGCCCACAGCGTTCCGTCGTTGCGTCTCGACAGGGGAGTGGTGGCGTTGGGAGCGATAGACAGTACACCCTCTAGACCTTGCACTTGTCCGGGAACATCGCGGCTGTACGTGGTGCCATCTGCGAGCAAATAGTGGTTGACCCCCCAGGCCCATACGGTGCCATCCGAGCGCAGCGCGAACGAGTGGAAGTAGCCAGCGGCAACCGCCACGATATCACTCAACCCTTGCACCTGTACCTGTGCGACGCTGTTGAGGGTCGTGCCATTGCCTAATTGACCCCGGTCGTTGCTACCCCAAGCCCACACGGTTCCGTCTGAGCGGACAACCAACGAGTGAGATCCTCCAGCGGCCACGGCTAATCCGTTGCTCACCCCTTGCACCTGCACTGGCACGGAGCTGTTGTTCGTGGACCCATCAGCACGCTCGCCGGAGTAGTTGCTGCCCCAAGCCCAGACGGTCCCGTCCGTGCATACTGCGAAGGCGTGACTATAGCTGACGGTTACTGCCACGACACCCGTGAGCCCCTCCACTTGAACCGGCAAATGGCGGTCGATCGTAGATCCATCCCCCAATTGCCCGGCGCCGTTTTCGCCCCAGGCCCACGCGGTACCGTCTGTGTTCACTGCGATCGAGGAGCTGCCTCCAGCCTCCACACTCGCCACTCCACTCAGCCCTTGCACCTGCACTGGTACCTCGCTATCGGTTGAGGTGCCGTCTCCTAGTTGGCCATAGGTGTTTTCACCCCAGGCCCATACTGTGCCGTCGGAGCGCAATGCGAAAGATGAGCTCAGGGAGTGGCTGCTACCTGCCGAAAGGATGAAGAGGTGGGAGACTTCTCGGCGCGTGTCGCGTCACATCGCCAGGACGCGCTCTCCATCCCGTCGAGCAAGAGCGAATCCACAGCTCCTGGAGGACGCACCATGAAGAAGGAGATGATTGTCCGCGCATGGAAGGATCCTGAGTACCGGGCGCATTTGTCCGAGGAACAGCGTGCCGCGCTTCCGGAGTCACCGTCTGGCAGATCCCTTGCCGAGCTCGGCGAGGCGGAGCTCGCGGACATTTTTGGAGGAAACCATCAAATGACGCGGGAGCCGACCATGCACCCCCGCTGCTACACCGACGGTTTCAACTGTGATACGGCCATGGACTGCCTCTCCATGGGCTGCATCTGAACGCACTCTTTCGGCGCAGCGCCGCTGGGTTTCATGCGCCATCGAGCCGTTAGAGAGCCGGGCGCAGAACGCCTCCCCACCAGGACTCAGTAGCAGAGATAGTTGTCATGCCAGCCATGGGGGTCGGAAGGCTCGTTCCACTGCACGCACGTCTTTCCCGCGATAGGGCCGAGGTAGGACCACTGGAGGTTCAGCGTGCTCGTGCTCGGGACACAGACATCGTTGTCGTTCCAGGTGTTGGGATCCGAGGGCTCGTTCACGAGCGTGCACTTCATCCCGCTGATGGGCCCCACGGAGCTAAAGCGAAGCCCTTCAGCCAGCAAGGAAACAACGGGATGACAGCGCGTGCGGCGAACTTCGGGATGCATGATGGACCTCATCACCTGAGCGAGGTGTTTGTCGTCGGGTCCCGCCCAGGTGAGAGGAACCTTCTCATGGGCTTGAAAGGGGCACTGTGACGTCCTTCATGCCTCGGCGATGAGGTCGCTCACACCCCCCACTCGCGAGCACCAGCTTCGTCACCCAGAACGCGTCTGGCACCTTCGCCGCCGCGTCCTTCAGCAACCTGTCACGCAGCCGAGCCTCGGTCACCCAGACGCAGCCATTCGCTTCCACCGTGAGGTTGACGGGAGACTCCATGCCAGAGGCCAGCACTTCGATGGGCCTTGGGCCAGAGGCTTTTCCGAGCACGTCGATGCGCACCACGCGCCCATCGCCACTGTTCGCCGCACCCTCCAGCACGAGCAGCCGACCATCCGGCGCGAAGCGCATTCCATCTGGATTCTCGAGACGGCGCGGCAACTCCACTTCGCTCACGGTAGGGGTCGCTCCCTCGGTTGCCAGGCGCACGAGGAAGAGCCGGCCGGGCCCATACGTATTGATGGCGAGCGTCCGCCCATCCGGCGCCAGCGCGATGCCCGCGGGGCCAACGCCAGACATCCCCGCTGCCTTGGACGCGAAGCGGGCATCGGACACGTACGTCTCCAGCTTCTCACCCCCGGGACGCAGGTAGAGGACGGAGGCCCGCGTGCTATCCGTCACGTACAGGCCGCCATCGGAAGCGACGGTGATGTCGTTGCCCATGCCTCCCTCCGGCACGGGGACGATGCGCCGAACCTCTCCCGTGCGTGCATCCACCGCGAAGAGCCGGGGCGCACGCTTCCCCAGGGTGCCATCCGGACGCAGCAGTCCCATGACGTCGGGCGAGGTGCCCCACAACAGGCCGCGCGGCGCATCGAGCCTCAGACTCGTCACGGCGAAGACCTCCTCGGAGCCGGGGAACAGCACCGTCCATTCGCCTCCCGGGGTCCGGCGCAGGATGCGCCCGCTCGACACCGAGCCGACGAAGAGCGTCCCGTCCTCCGCGTGGGTGATGCCATTGGGGTACGTGAGGCCTTCGGGCAGCGGCAGCCGCTCGCGGTGGGGCCGTGCCGGGGTGAGGGGGACGGTGGCGAGCCGGAATGGCGCGGGGGACGCTCCCTTGTGCGAGCCAAACAGCTTCGCGAACTGGGACTCGGTGGAGAGGATGTGCCCATCCACGACGATGCCGCTCGTGGGCTCCGCCGAGGACTCCGTCACGGTCTCCAGCGAGGCGGACGCGCCCTCCACCGTGATGCGGGTGATGCGGCCGCCACCCTTGGGCAGGCCGTTCTCGAAGACGAGGAACTGGTCATCCCCCACGGTCCGCAACGCATCCGCGCCCTCCAGCGCACGGGGCAGGGACACGGCCTCCGGGACGCCGGCGCTCCCATCCGCCTGAATGGGAATGCGCAGCAGCCGCCCGTCAGCGAAGGTGACGAGGTAGAGAGCGCGGCCATCCCGTGACAGGCTCACCCCGTTCGCGTTTGCGGGCGCTCCGCCGAGCAGCGGGTGCCGGGCCCACTCCTCGAAGCGCGACGTCTTCGGGTCGAACCGCAGCACGCGCGGATTCGACGTGTCGGTGACATACAGCCGTCCCACCGAGTCCCGCGCGAGGTCATTGCAGTAGCCCCCGCCCGGCAGCTCCCACCGGCCGCGAGGTGCACCGGTGGCCAGCGTGAAGGCCAGCAGCGCCGTGGGCTTCACGGGCGTCTTCGTCACGCCGAGGTTGCCCGTGCAGGCCCACAGCAGCCCGGCTCCCTCGTCCACCAGCAGGCCCTGCACGGACATGAGGCCGCTCGAGCCGGGGGGAATGAAGTCCTCGGCCCTCGTTGCGCCGGGGCGGACCCGGACGATGCGGCTCTGCGTGGCGCTGCCGACGTACAGCGTGCCGTCCGGCGCGGCGGCGATGCTCTCGGGAAAGAAGCCATCGGGCAGGGCTGCGCCCACCGGAACGGGGGACGCGGCCGAGAGCAGCGCGGCGGTGAGGGCTCCCAGGACGTGCAGGCCACTCATCGCGCCTCCGTGGCCGCCCAGGGGCGGTGGCCGGCGAGGGCGTAGCCGCCATCGACCAGGACGTTCTGCCCCGTGACGAAGCGGGCACCCTCGGAGCACAGCCAGAGCACCACGTCCGCCACCTCCTCCGGGCTGCCGAGCCGGCGCGCGGGCGTGTGGGTGATGAAGGGACGCTGCGTCTCCTCCGTGGAGAGGCGGCGGAGCATGGGCGTGTCGATGATGCCGGGGTTGACGTTGTTCACGCGCACGCCGCGGTCCATGCCCTCCAGCGCCACCGCACGAATCATTCCGTCCAGCGCCGCCTTGCTGGCGGAGTAGAGGGAGGTGCCCGGCAGCGCGCCATGTGCCAGCCACGAGGAGTTGTTGACGATGGCCCCGCCGCGCCCGGAGCGCAGCATGGCGTCCACCTCGTACTTCATGCACAGCCACACACCGCGCACGTTGATGTCGAAGGTGTGGTCGAAGTCCTCGGCCTTCAGTTCATGGATGGGGGCGAAGGTGCCCTCCACGCCCGCGTTGTTGAAGGCGGCATCCAGCCGGTCGAATCGCTCGAGGGTCGTGCGGACAAGCCGCTCCACCTCGTCCACCTTCGCCACGTCCGTGGGGAGGGCGAGCGCCCGTCCTCCGGCCGCCTCGACTTGCGCCGCCACCGCGTCCAGCTCCGCGCGCCGCCGGCCCGCGAGGACCACCGTGGCTCCCTCGCGAGCGAAGGCCACCGCCGTGGCCTGCCCGATTCCGCTTCCGGCCCCCGTGACGAGGACCACCTTCTCGTGGAACGACTTCGAACCCTTCTTCGTGTCCGCCATGGTTGCACTCCGCGGGGGCTCGGAAGCACGCGCGGCCCGGATGGCCCTCGCGCTCTCCGATGCGTTCGGTGCACAAGTAGCCCAGGGCTTTCGTCCCATCATCGCGGGGCGCCGCACTAGACTCTTGCACCGCACGCAACAATGCGGAGGAGCAGGGCATGGAGCGCATGGCACTGAGGGACCGGTTGGAGGACATGCTCAGCTTCACGGCGGTGGCGCGGACGCTGAGCTTCGCGGACGCGGCGCGCGAGCTGGGCATCAGTGCCTCCGCCCTGAGTCGGCGCATTGCCCGGTTGGAGGACGCGCTGGGCACCGCGCTCCTGCGGCGCACCACGCGCCACGTGTCGCTGACGGAAGCCGGGACGCTGTACCTGGAGCGGTGCACGGACGTGCTCACCCGCGTGGAGGACGCGGAGGCGCTCGTCTCAGGCCTGGCGGAGGAGCCCCGGGGGCGGCTGCGGGTGGCCGTGCCCAATCTCTTCGGCCAGCTCCAGGTGGCGCCGCTGCTGCCGGACTTCCTGCGCCGCTACCCACGCATCGGACTCGAGTTCTCGTTCATGGACCGCTACGTGGATCTCGTGCAGGAGCGGTTTGACGTGGCCATCCGCATTGGCGCGCTCACGGACTCCAGCCTCGTGGTGCGCCGGCTCGCGACAAACCACCGACTCATCGTCGCGGCCCCCTCTTACCTCCGGGGCCGACGGCCGCTGGCGAAGCCGGAGGACCTCGCGCACCACACGTGCCTCTACTTCAGCCTGCTGACGGACGGTCAGGCGTGGAACCTCCAGCGAGGGGAGGAGCAGGTGACCGCGCGAGGCCGCCCGGTGCTCGTTGCGGACAATGCCGAGGCGTTGCGGCAAGCGGCAGTGGCGGGTTGTGGTGTCACGGTCCTGGCCACGTTCCTCATCGCGGAGGACCTGCGCGCCGGGCGGCTCGTGCGGGTGCTGGAGGGGTGGTCCGTGCCCGACACGGGCATCTTCGCGGTGCATCCGCCGGGGCGGTTGGTGCCGTCAAAGGTGAGGGCCTTCGTCTCCTTCCTCGCGGAGCGGTACGCGGGCACGCCTCCGTGGGAGCGGGTAGGGGAGCGACGTTCCGGCGCGTGAGGATTTCTGCCTGGCAGCCCGTCCTACGGAGAAGTTCATCCGTCCAACTGCTCCGTCTGTACTCGGCAGGGGGCTAGCCTGAGCGCCCCGGGAGGACGGGTGCTGGAAGCCTGGCCCGAGCAGACTCCTCCTCCAGAGCTGCTGGAGCGAATGGGGTTGTGGCGTCACCGGCGTTGGAGGGGTCCTCACCCGCCGCGATCCCGCTGACTCAGTGCCACGCTTCCCAGGATCAGTGCACCCGCGAGCAGCATGGGGAGCGTCAGCGGCTCGTCCAGCAGCAGCCAGGCCCAGGCCACGGCGAACAGTGGCACCACGTAGGTGACGGTGACCGCGCGTGCCGCGCCGATGCGCTGGATCAATCGGTAGTACAGCGCGTACGCGAGGCCGGAGCAGACCACCCCCAGCGCCCCGGCCGACAGCCAGGACACTGCCGGAATGGGATGCGCTGGCCACGTGGCTACCGCGAACGGCAGCATCATCAATGCCGCGCACGAGAGCGTGGCCGAAGCAACCGCGCCGGCTGGCAGTCCGGTGAGATGACGGCGCACCATGTTCGCACCGATGCCGTACAGGAACGCGGCCGTCGTGCCTGCCGCCACCGCCCAGCCGATGCTTGCGCCCGCGACCTTGTCGCTGGCCAGCACCACCACGCCGGCGAAGCCCGCGAGCAGCCCCACCGCTCGCCGGGTTCCGATGCGCTCGCCATAGAACAGGAACGCCACCAGGGCGGTGAACAGGACCGCCATGCTGTTGGTGATCGCGCCGATGCCGGCCGGTGCACGTTGCGCGGCCCAGGCGAACAGAGCGAACGGCACCGCTGAGTTGAGGGCGCCGATCAGCGCCAGCTTCGGCCACAGCTTCGGCGTGAAGGCCTTTCGGGCGTGCCACAGGAACGGCATCAGCACGAGCGCTCCCAGGGCCAGCCGGAGCTCCACCAGGGGCAGGGCGCCGAAGTCCTTGGCGGCGATGCGCATGAACATGAAGGACGCGCCCCAGATCGCACCTAACAGCCCCAGCTCGAGCGGCGTGAGCCACGTACCTGGGAGCACGGGGGAGGTCGTACGGGCGAGCGCGGGAGAGTTCATGGCGGTTACCTGTCCTTGGGAGAGCTCCGTGACATCAACGTGGCTGGTGTCTGCCCTCTTATTGGCGCCAGCCAGGGCAGCTCACAAGCGCATCTTTTTGCAGCCAGACTCAAATATGATTTGAGGCTCGTCATGACCCTTCGTACGGACTGGCTCTCGGCCCTGGCGGCGTTCGAATCCGCTGCCCGCCACCAGAATTTCGCCCACGCGGCGGAAGAGCTGCACCTGACCGCCAGCGCGGTCAGCCACCACGTTCGCAAGTTGGAAGCGCAGCTCGGCGTCGCTTTATTCCAGCGGCACGCACGGGGTGTCTCGCTAACGGCGGAAGGCCGCCAGCTCGCCGATGCCGCCAGCAGCGCGATCGCCAACATGGACGACGTCATGCGCGGGCTGCGCGACGCGAGGGAAGCGCGAGACCGCGTGCGCATCACCACTCTGCACTCGCTGACCTACACCTGGCTGGTGCCGCGCCTGCCGAGGTTCACCGCCGCGCATCCGCACATCCGCCTCAACTTCGACACCGAAGTGGCGCTGACCCGCTTCGAGGAGGGGGGCCCCGATCTCGGCATCCGCTACGGCCAGGGGCATTGGCCGGGATTGACTGCGCACCACCTGATGGACGACGCCCTGTTCCCGGCGGCATCGCCGACGCTGGCGGGCATCCAGGGTGTCCGTGAAGCGGCGGATGTCGCGAAGCTGCCGCTGATCTCGGACCTTTCGCGCCAGGGCTGGCAGGACTGGTTCCGCGCCGCGGACGTACGCGGCGCACAGCTCGACGAGCGTTACACCTTCAGTGACACCACGGATGCGCTAAAGGGTGCGGTGCAGGGCCTGGGCGCTGTGCTCGCGCGCGAGCAGATCGCTGTGCCCTACCTTGCCGACGGCCGCCTCGTGCGGCTGCCCGGGCCCCGCGTGCCCACTCGTTTTGGCTACTACGTGGTGTATCCGGCACATCGACGCCTGCGGCCGGCTGCGCGGGCCTTCGTTGATTGGGTGCTGAAGCAGCCAGACCAGCCCGCTTGAGCACTGGCGGTAGCTGACGCCACGTCGTCCAAACTGGAGGCCGGGGCTGCGCCGCCAGGTGTACAGCCGCCGGTCCACGTCGACGATGAGGGCTTCAGCGATATTCGACAGCGCTCGGTTGCACGAGTCCCTCTCGTGTCAGGCGTTCGAAGCGAGCATCCAGGATGACCTTGGAAGGGTTGTCGGCTCGTACGAGCACGGGCACGCGCTGACCACGGTCCGCGATCGCGAGCACCGTGCCAATGTCCACGTCGAGGAAACAGCGGGTGTTTGCGCGGTAGGGGGCTCCGCCAGCCGGGAAGACCGTCAACTGGATGAGCACGAGTCGTTGCCCGCCAAAGCGCATGGTGGTGCGTTCCACCACGTCGACCTTGCCCCAACCCTCGATTGGATTCGCATGCACGTGCGCATAGAGGGTTGTCACCGACAAGAGGCGGGAGAACAGCCAGATGAGCACGACGAAGAGAGCCAGTAGGGGCAGGCCCAACATGAGGACTACGGGCCACAACGAGAGATCCATCGAAACTCACTCCTCTGGCAGAGGCGTTTACCTCAAAGGGGCCGCGGCGGTCTCTCTGCCAGGCAACCGGACGGGCGAGGGCTTGTCCCGTGGGCCATCTCTCCCCAAATGTCAGGCACTTCCCCACCCTCAGGGGTCGGAGGAACGAGATGCAAATGGACTCGGCGCCTGGCGTGCTCTTCCCGGAGGAACCCGCGCGGCGCGATTCACGCCACGAGGCGAAAGTCGAGCGGATCGCGCGGCAGTTGCGGCAGAGGAAGAGCACGCGGCCTGCGTCCTTCAAGAAGAAGACACCGCCCCACCAGGTGCCCAAGCGCTACGATCAGCGGCGCGGTGACGAGAAGATCGACCTGAGTGACCTCGACCAGATCCTCGAGATCGATCCCGTGGCGATGACGTGCACGGCCGAGCCCGCGGTCACCTTCGAGGAGGTGGTCCGCGCGACGTGGCGCTACGGGCTCGTGCCCATCATCGTCCCCGAGCACAAGACCATCACGATCGGGGGCGCCGTCGCGGGGTGCTCCATCGAGTCCATGTCCTTCCAGTACGGGGGCTTCCACGACACGTGTCTGGAATACGAGCTCATCACCGCGAAGGGAGACGTGCTGCGCTGCTCCCCTGAAGAGAACCCGCTCGTGTTCCAGATGATCCACGGCTCGTTCGGGACGCTCGGCGTGCTCTCGAAGCTGAAGTTCAAGCTCATCCGCGCCGCGCCCTACGTGCACGTGACGTATGAGACGTACACCACGCTCGAGGCCTTTCAACAAGCCATCTGGCGCTACTTCATCCGCCAGGATGTGGACTACCTCGACGGGCAGATCTTCTCCCCGACGAAGCACGTGCTGTGCGTGGGCCGCTTCGCGGAGCGCGCCCCG
The DNA here is from genome assembly GCF_044360475.1 of Archangium minus. NCBI lineage: Bacteria > Pseudomonadati > Myxococcota > Myxococcia > Myxococcales > Archangiaceae > Archangium > Archangium minus. Next base: position 7,693,730 of record NZ_CP043494.1, on the reverse strand, counting down.
TACGTGAGTCGCTATGACTGGCTCAAGGCGTATTGCGAGAGCATCCCGCGCCGCTCGGAGGACTACCTCACGCTCTACGACTACCTCTACCGCTACGACCGGGGTGTCACCCACGTCACGCCCAGGAGCCTCGTGGGCCGGGCGCTGTTCGGCAAGCTGGTGCACTCGGACAGCGTGCTGAGGGCCGCGGAGCGCTTCCACCGCTTCCTGCCGAAGAAGAACCCGCCGGTCATCGTGGACGTGTTCGTTCCCTTCTCGCGCACGGCCGAGTTCATGGACTGGTACCACCGCGAGATGCACTACTACCCGGTGTGGGTCGTGCCCTACCGGCGAACGCGGGACTACGAGTGGCAGACGCCCCGCTGGTGGGCCGGTGTGAAGGATCCGCTGTTCCTGGACCTCGCGGTTTATGGGCTCAAGCAACAGCCCGGCCGTAACCTCTACAAGGAATTCGAGGACGAGCTGCTGCAGGTCAACGGCACCAAGACGCTCATTTCGTACAACTACTACGACGAGCAGACCTTCTGGAGCATCTGGAACAAGGAGACGTACCAGGCCGTGAAACAGCTCACGGACCCGGACAACATCTTCCGCGACCTCTACACGAAGACGTGCCGGGCGGCGCTCGGGCTGCGGGAGCAGACGTCTGACTCCGGAGCCTCGGTGCACTGAGGCCTCTGCGCCTGGTACTCACCCGGCGCCCCCTGGAATTCATTCAAGGGGCCACATGACAGATAGCCCCACAAATTCGCGCCTCCGACGCAAGTTCTTGGGCCAAGGAAGCTGCAGGACAAGCAACCTTCACGCTCGAACCTGCGGTTGCCTTTTTCGCGAACTCGACGATCTGGGGGAGCGGGAGCTCCACCTCGCTTGCGATCAAGTCAATCACGACACGTTCTTCAACCCCTGGCCTCCATCCCGTAAGAGTCAGGGTCGCTCCAGTCCTGGAGCATGGCAATCCCATCAACTCGAGCGCAGTCGCAATCCTCGACGCCGCCCGAGCATCGGACATCTTGAGGCGCGCCACCGGAAGGTCCACGAGCGCGTCAACAATGGCCTTTGCCTCTGAAAGAGAAAGTCCTGCTTTCTCTTTGAGCAGATGTACCAGAGAGACCGTCCTGACGCCGTTCAACCAGCCTGTGAAGACGACGTTCATGAACCTGGTCCTTTGGAGCTACCTTCCCGTGGCTCGCGCGTCCATCAGCTGAAGGTCGTGGTCAAATGCAGCGGGCCGGCGGGGACGCCCACATCGCGACCCGCCGGGTTATCCGAGGGCGTCTGCCAGGCGTTGGCCTCCGTTACGGTGTGGCCCGTGGCGTCGTTCGTGATGGACATCTTGCCACTGTGGCCCGCGGGGCTGATCTGGCTGGTGTCATAACCGCTCCAGCCCGTGCCGGCGTTCGCGAACGTTGCTTCGCCCCAGGTTTGACCGAAGTTCGCGCCTGGCTTCGCCGAGCCGTCCTTCGACGCGCACCACGCCACACTGCTGTTGCTGTCGAACGCCACGAGCTGCGACTGACCGGGCTGCAGCGTGAACGTCTTCGGCGTGCTCTTGTCGAAGTGCTGCCCGTCGTTCGGATTGCCGTTCTCGCCCGTCTTGTTCCAGAGGGTGATGGTCTGCGGCTGGTTCGTGTTGTTGGTGAACGTGTTGGTGTACTTGAACTGGCTCTTCTGGCTCGGGTCGATGAGCTGCATGTTGCTGTTGTAGGGCGAGCCGACGTTGTTCTTGGCCAACCACGGCTCACTCGGATTCACCTGTTCGGTGGACCCAGCGGACGGCGCGCCAAACCCCGGGCCCGCGTCACTGGTGCGGGTGGATGGCGTCGAGCTGTCCGGGCTGGTGGGCTTGCTCGCGGCGGGAGCCGGAGTCTGGCTCGTGGGCGCGAAGTTGGACGCCTGTGCCCCCTGGGGCGCGAGGTCTTGTGGCCCCTCGAACGAGTCGCCGCCCACGCCTCCCTGCAGCAGCGTCTCCAGGTCACTTATCAGCTGCGTGAGCTCGCCAAGCACCTGCGACATCTGCTCCGCCTTGCTGGAGCCCGAGACAGCGCCCAGCTTGCTCGGGCCCTGCTCGAAGGAGTCGGACATGAGCTTCTGCCACAGGTCGTTCCGAGGCTGCAGCCCAGAGGTGCTCTCCACGCTCTCGGCCGGAGCGGAGACTGGCTTGCAGTTGGAGGTGCTCGTGAGGGGCGCGAAGAAGGGCGTGTGGTTGACGGACGAAATGGACATTTCCGACTCCGAGAGGCCGAGTAGTGGAGTGTGAGCGTGAGCAGCGCAGAGCAGGACACATGCCAACGCCCAACCCCCGCCGCACGCGAAGGCCCAAGCCCCTTTGTCTCGGGAAATCAGCTACTTGGGACGAGCGTTCTCGTCACCTGGCCCCACCTGGCGTCGCGCAGCGCGATGACTGCATTCACCACCTGGTGTCTGGAGTCATCACCCGCCTGGGCCCCGGCTTTCCTGGCACCTGCGAGAGCTGACGGGGCGTGGGACCCACGCCCCGCCATGGGCCTCAGCGCGTGGAGTAGGACGCGCCGATGATGGCGCAGTCCGTGGACTCGCTACCCCAGCGCAGCTGGGAGGCCACGTTGCCGTCCATGAAGGTCGAGCGGAAGTTCGTGTCCCAGCACTCGTTCATCGTGACGGGGCTGGCGAGATCGCCTCCGGTCGCACGCACGTCCGCGCGGCCCGCGCCCGTGGCCGTCCAGCGGCTCTTGATGCTCCAGCGCTCCAGGGCGATCCGGGTCGGATCGAACCAGTGGATGTTGGAGTCGACGGCGAACTCGAAGGAGCCCTCGCCCCCGGGCACCTGGCTGTAGCGGTAGGCGGCCGTGTCGGGCACGGAGGCGTCGTTGACGAACTCCGCGAGGTCCACGTCCACGGTGACCGCGGCCGTGGGGTTCGGCCGGTTGTAGTGGAAGCTCACCCGGCCCTTCTTGCTGTCCTGGTGCGGCAGCCGCGCGGCCTTGTCGTAGTCGATGTCGAAGCGGCCCTCACCGTAGCCCTTGATGGCCTTGCCGTTCTCGTCCACCGCCACCGTGTGCGAGCCGGTGATGACGGCGGCGTACTCGCTGTCCGCGGCGCCCCGGGCCTTGGCCTCCAGGGTGTAGCGGAAGGCATTGGGCGCGGTGCGCACGGCCGTCAGCTTCCAGGTGGTGCCCTCCCACTCGTTGGTGTGTGGACCCCACACCGCCGTGGTGCCGTCATCCGAGGTCGGCTCGAAGCCCGCCACGAAGTTGAGCGAGCCGAGCGTCCACAGGGTGACGCCGTTGACGGAGAGCACCGTCCCCCCGGTCACGAGCCAGGTGCGAGAGACATCGCCCCGCAGCGTCTGCTCCACGTGGGCCAGGCCCTGGTGGATGCGCTGCGTGCTCTCGGTGGGGACCTCCAGCTTCGCCATCTCCTGGGAGGGCAGGCCGTCCTTGAAGGACACCGTTTCAATCTCGGGGCCGCCGCAAGCGGCGAGGGAGAGCGAAGCCAGGACGCCGAACATCTTCTTCATGGTTTTTCCTCGGGTGGGAAGTTGTGCCGTCCCCATGAGCAAGGGGCAGACCAATGCCAAACCCGCGAAACCACGAGGTGCCCCCGCCGCGCCTAGAGGCCGCACCCTACAGGGGGCACCCGCGCTGTAGGGCGCACCCTACATTCCACCTACTGGCACCAGGTGGCGACGCAGACCTTGTTGTGGCAGGAGCCCAAGGGGCCGCAGTCCACGTCGAGCAAGCAGGCCTCTCCGGGGGCGACGTACTGCTGGCAGACCAGTTGGCCGAAGGCTCCGAAGGCGCACCGGCTCCCGAGGCACAGGGCCAGCTCGGCCGTGCCGTCCGGGTTGAAGCACGTCTGGCCGAGCTCCCTCCATGGGCGGCAGCGCGCGGAGGCGGCCTCGCAGTAGAGCAGGCCACCGCACTCGAAGGCCCCGGGCGTGCAGGGCTCGTCCAGGCCCCGGGCCGGGCGGCACTCGCGCGGGGCGGTCGCGCCCGACTCCAGCTTCACGCAGGCCTGGCCGGGCGCGCACTCGTCGGCGCTCGCGCAGGCGCCGGCCTCCTTGCGCACGACACACACATTGTTCACGCACGCGGCGTTGGCCTCCGGCGCGCAGCGCACCCCCCAGGCACAGGACTCCCCCAGGTTCGCGTACGCGCGGCACACGTTGAGCGAGCAGGTGGAGCCGGGCTGGCACGGGACGCTGCCATCACATCCGCTCCCCGCGGGCACGTAGCGCTTGCACACGCCGGGACAGCTAGCGCTCGTGTCACACCAGCCGTCCTGGCAGTCCATGTTGCCGCCGCAGGAGCCGCCTTCGGCCACCTGGGGCGCCAGGGCATCGCAGCGGGCCAACAGGTTGCCCTGGCTGAACTCCTCGAGCGTCAGCGCGCCACAGGGCAGGTCGCGCAGGCGGCGCACGCACGCGCCGAACTGTTCTGGGAGGAAGCTCTGCCGGCTCGTCTGGACGCTCGCCACCACCGAGGCACACACCGATTCGGTGTCCACCAGCCGCTGGTAGCTGTCCGGCGGCCCGCCGTAGCACTGGTTCGCGCGCCGGGCGAGCGTCTCCATCGCCGTGCGGCAGGACTCCAGCAGGTGCTCCCCGGAGCGGGCGCCCGCCACGCAGTGCCCCTCGGGGGTGCAGCGCTGGGCACTCGGGCACTGCAGGTCGTCCTCGCAGGGCGCGCCGGTCACCTGCACGCTGCAGCCCGCCAGGGCCACCATCATCACCACCGTCAGCCAGGCGCGCACGTCAGAAGCTCCCCTCGAAGAAGAACAGGGCCGTGCCCGCCAGCAGGGCCACGCCCGCGGTACCGGTGAGGATGTTGGAGGCCCGCGCCCGGCCCTGGGCCGAGTCGTGCAGCCGCTGCGCCTCGGCGCGCTCGTGCGGCCGGGCCAGCAGCTCCCGCGAGTCGGAGCGCGCCAGCAGCCCGAGCGTCACCGCCCCCGCCGTCGCCACCCCCGCCGCGCCCGCGGCCACCCACGTCCAAACGCGCTTCCTGGGTTGTCCCGGGTGGCCCTCGACCGCCACTCCGCTCCTCGACAGGGGCGTGAGCATCAACTGGAGCTCGAGGGGCTCACCCGGCCGTAGCTCCACGTCGCGCCGCAGCGGCTGGTAGCCCTCGCGTGTCACCTCGAGCCGGTGCGGGCCCACCTCCAGCTTGTCGCTCCAGGGCGTCACCCCACGCGCCTCGCCATCCACCTGGACTCGCGCCCCCGCGGGCTCGCTGGAGACGGTCACCTGGGGACGGCGCTCCTCTTCGTAGCGCCTCTCCAGCCGGGCGATGAGCGACTCGACGAGTGGCCGATCCTCCGCGTCGGGCACCATGCGCAGGTAGTCGCGGTAGTAGCCAATGGCCCGCTGGAGATCGCCGAGCTTCTCGTAGCACTGGCCCAGGTTGTAGAGGACCACGCCGTTGGCGAGCGTCTGGTAGGCGGCCTCGAAGGCGGCGGCGGCCTCGGCGTAGCGGCCCTCCTGGTAGAGGGCGGTTCCGCGCTCGAAGTGTCTGCGAGCGGCGGCGCGGGCGGGTCCGGGCTCGGTGGCGCTCGCCCCCGTACCTCCCAGGGCGAGCAGCAGCGCGACGAGGAGCGCCGGGAAGGACATGCGGCGGTGGCGAGGGGTCATCGTCGGTTCAGAAGGGGTTGGGCTTGAGGTCCTGGACCTTGCCCTGGGCCTTGCCCGTCCGGGGCTTGTCGGGCCGCACGCGCGGCGGTGGGGGTTGCTTCAGCGTGACTTCCAGCCGCTCGCCCTCGGGCAGGCGAGCGAACACCTCGGGGGCATGGCCCTCCAGGGTGAGGCTCAGCGGGCCGGCGTCTCCGTCCGGGCGCTCCAGCTCCAGGGGCGTGACTCCGAGCACCCGCCCGCTCAGTGTCACCGTGGCGCCCTCTGGTTGCGAGGTGATGGCCAGGCGTGGACGGGCCGGGGCCGGTGGGGGAGCGGACTCCTTCGGGGGCTCCGTGGACACGGGCGAGGAGACAGCGGGGGACTCCACGGCCGGGCCGCGCGAGGTGACCGCCCACAGCCCCACGCCGCCGAGGAGCAGCAGCGCGCCCACGCCTCCCACGAGGAGCCCGCCGCGCCTGCGACGGTGGACCGACTCCAGGCTCCGGGTGGACACCAGGGTGGGTTCGAGGGGCTCGGCCACGGCAGGCGGAGCGGGCGGTGCGACGGGCAGGAGCGCGGGCACGCGGACGGTGGCCATGGCCGGCGTGAGCTGGAGGGGCGAGCGGCCTGGGACGAGGGACTCCAGCCCGGCGCGGAACGTCTCCAGGGTGGGGCGAGCGGCCGGGTCCTTGGCGAGCGCGCTCAGCACCAGCGCGTCCAGCTCCGGTGGCAGGCTGAGGTCCGGGCGGCGCCGGCTGGGGGGCTCGGCGGTGGCCTCCAGGTGCTGCAACATCGTGGCGAAGGTGTTGTCCCCGCGGAAGGGGAGCGAGCCGGTGCAGACCTCGTAGGTGAGCACACCCACCGAGTACACATCCGCCCGGGCATCCACCGTCGCACCCGCCGCCTGCTCCGGGGCCATGTAGTTGGCGGTGCCGAGGATGGCGCCCGCCTCGGTGAGCCCGTTGCCCGGCTGCCCCTGCATCACCTTGGAGATGCCGAAGTCCACCACCTTGACGAAGTCCGCTTGCCCCTGGCGCTGCAGGAGCATCACGTTCTGCGGCTTCACGTCCCGGTGGACGATGCCGCGCGCGTGCGCCGCCTCGAGTGCCCGGCACACCTGCGTCAGGATCGGCACGGCGCGCCACAGCGGGAGGAAGTGCTCGCGCAGCAGCAGCGCCCCGAGGCTCTCTCCCTCCAGCAATTCCATGACGTAGAAGAGCTCACCGGCGGGGGTGCGGCCCAGGTCCGTCACGTTGACGATGTGCTCGTGGCCGATCTGGCTGGCGGCGATGGCCTCCTGCTCGAAGCGGCGGGTGAAGGTGGGGTCTCTCGACAGCTCACCGCGCAGCAGCTTCACCGCCACGCTCTTGCGCAGGCCCAGGTGCTCGGCGAGGTACACCACGCCCATGCCTCCCGCGCCGAGCTGCGACAGCAACCGGTAGCGGCCCTCCAGCACGGCGGGTAGCAGCGCCGCGCCGTCACGGGGACAGTACGAGACGTCCTCCGCGTACTCGCTCTGGCACGTCGGGCAGCGCGGCTTGGGAGCTGGGTTCATGGCACGGGGGGAGGGGAGGTCATGGACGTCAGCGCACCGCGTGCTTGCGTAGCAGCTTGATGACGTGGGCCCGATCCACCTCGGCCTCACGCGCCATCTGGCTCACGTTGCCGCCCGAGGCCGCCAGGCGCTGGCGCAGGTACGTCTCCTCGAAGTGGGCGAGCCAGGCCTCCTTGGCCTCCTTGTAGGGCAGCTCCACGCGCACGGTGGGGGCCCCGGACGGCGCCGCCGGGGCGCTGGCCGCCTGGAGGAACGAGGCATCCAGCGCGCCGGAGAGGGCCACGCTGCGCTCGACGAAGTTGCGCAGCTCGCGCACGTTGCCGCGCCAGGGCAGGGTGGAGAGCTGGTGCAGCGTCTCGGGGCTGGGCGCGGTGAAGGGCCGGGGCGGCAGGCCGAGCGAGCGGAACGTCTCCGTCCACAGGTGCTCCAGCAGGTGCGGCAGATCCTCCAGGTGCGCGCGCAGCGGTGGCACGCGCACCATGCCCACGGCGAGCCGGAAGTACAGGTCCTCGCGGAACTGCCCGCGGTTGACGGCCTCGCGCAGGTCGCGGTGCGTGGCGGCCACGAAGCGCACATCCACGCTCCGATACCCATCCGCGCCCACGCGCTTGACCTGCCGGCGCTCCAGAGCGCGCAGCAGCTTGGGCTGCACGGCCAGGGGCAGCTCGCCCAGCTCGTCCAGGAAGAGGGTGCCCCCGCTGGCGGCCTCGAAGGCGCCTCGGCGCTCGTGGGTGGCGCCGGTGAAGGCGCCCTTCTCGTGGCCGAACAGCTCGCTCTCCACCAGCTCGGCGGGGATGGAGCCGCAGTCCACCACCACGAAGGGGCCCGAGGCTCGCGGGCTGGCCTGGTGGAGCGCCTCGGCCACCAGCTCCTTGCCGGTGCCGCTGTCGCCCTCGACGAGCACCGTGGCGTCCGTGGCGGCCAGACGCGCCAGCTGGGCGAACAGGGCCCGCATCACGGCGCTCTCGCCCACCAGCCTGCCGAAGCGGGGCTCGGGGTGCAGGGGCAACACGTCCCGCGTGGCCACCAGGGAGAAGCGCACCGTGGTGCCGCCGAACGTCAGCGTGGAGCCGTCCGCGACATAGGCGTCCTGTACGCGCACGTGGTCCACCCGCGTGCCGTTGGTGCTGCCCAGGTCCTTCACCCGGTAGCCGCCGCGCTCGCGCACCAGCTCGGCGTGGAAGCGCGACACGGTGGGGTCGGTGAGCACCAGATCATTGCCCGGGGCCGAGCCGAGGGTGAGCTTCTCGGCGGAGCTGCTCACCGTGGTGCCCGCGTCCGGACCGGCCGACACCTCGAGGTTCACCCTCTGGACGGAGAGCCCGCTGGCCGGATTCTGCGCGGGGATGAGCTCGGTACGCCCTGACATGCCAGCCGTGCATAGCACCTTCCGTCCGGGAGGGCACGCGGCGAGGACTCAGGGGCACGCTGGCGTTACGCCTCCTCGTCCCCCTGGCCTTCGAGTAGGGCGGCGGAGAACGGGCTCGCGACCCTCTTCCCAGGCTCGGAGGCCCCCGGGGTACGTCCGGCGGCGAGCGTCTCCGCCACCAGCCCGGCCACGTGCCAGGGCTGCTCCGCCCCGGAGCCGGTGTCCACGTCCAACAGGGCGCGCGCCATGTCTCCCGCGGAGGCGAAGCGCTCGGAGGGGTGGGGGCGCAGGGCGCGCTGGAGGACGCCCGCCAGGGCCGGCCCCGCCTGTTGCAGCAGGTGCTCGGCGGGCTCCAGGCGCGCGTCTCGCACAGCGAGCAGCAGCTGCGCGTCCGTGGCCGCGGCGAAGGGGTTGCGGCCCACCACCGCCTCGTAGAGGAGCACTCCGAGCGAAAAGAGATCGGCCCTCGCGTCCAGGGGGCCGCCGCGCACCTGCTCGGGGGACATGTAGCGCAGCGTGCCGCGCGTGCTGCCGGGCGCGGTGCGCGAGGGCGTGCGCAGCCCCTTGGCGATGCCGAAGTCCCCGAGCTTCACGTCGCCGGTGTGCCCCAGCAGCACGTTGGCGGGGCTCACGTCGCGGTGGACGAGCCCCAACCACTCGCCCCGGGTGTCGCGCAGGCCGTGCACGTGCTCGAGCGCGCGCAGCAGGCACAGGCCCAGGTGCCGCACGAGCGCGGGCGCCAGCGGTCCTCGCGAGGCGAGCGCCCGGGCCAGGTCCACTCCCTCCACGTACTCCAGCACCAGGTAGGGCGCGCCCGCCTCCAGCCCAAAGTCCAGCACCGAGACGACGTGCGCGTGGCCGAAGGTGGCCATCAGCCGCGCCTCCTGGGCGAACATCTGCCGGTAGGCCTCCTGTCCGGCCAGCTCCGGCAGCAAGCGCTTGATGACCACCGGCTTCTCGAAGCCCTCGGGCCCGGGAAGGACGCCGAGGAACACCTCCGCCATCCCTCCGCGCGCCAGGCGGGACACCAGCCGGTAGCGGCCCATCGAGCCTGCCTCTCCTCCCTGCGTCATGGCGCCACTATAGCGGGCTGCCGAGAGGAGCGATCCGTCGGGCCGCTCCACCGAGCGCTCAGTCCTCGACGTCCTGGCAGACCGAGCCCGCGCCACAGACGAGGATCGCGGTGTTGAGGAAGTCCGTCGCACTCGAGCACGAGGTGGTGCCGATGCGCTCCAGGCACGTCTCGAAACCTTTCTCGTTGATGGCAGGGCAGTTGTCCGCCGTCCACGCGACCTGGAAGAAATCGCGGATCTTCACTTCACACTCGCTCCGGTCCTGGAACGTCTTGCCCTCGCCGGAGCCGATTTCCTCACACGCGTCGTAGTAGTCGCAGGCGGAGTCGGTGGCCTGGTCGTGCGCATCGGCGCGGGAGGTCGGGCCACACGCGGGGAGAAGGAGAAGCAGGGACAGCAGGGAGAGGGAGGAAGAGATACGCATAGGGGTGATTCGCGAAGCGGGTTGAGTGTTGAACACGACGACGTGCGCCCCCATGAGCAAGGGGCGGACCAACGCCAAACCCGCGAAACGATGAGGCGGCGGTGTGGGGGTTGTAGGCTCGAGACTACAGAGGGCGCCGGATCTGTAGGCTGCGGCCAACACCGGAGGTGAGGCACTGCGGCCCTGGAATTGCCCACGCAGCGTGGGAGGCTAGCCCCGGCACGGGGGCCAGCTCAGAGCGTGTGGTGTGTGGAGCCCGGAGCAGTGATTGTCAAAACGCCCAGCCCCCTGCCTCGCTGCTCAGTAGACAGGAGGCCTCTCTGGCTGCCCTGCGCGCAGAACCGATACCGTTGCCACACCAGCTCACGCAGTCCGGCACGGGCTGATGCGCCACAGCGCTCGCTCCTGCATGTCTTGGGCTGACAGGGCGCTACGGTGGCTGTCGCACTTCGGTGAGCGCCCCTTCATTCCCTTCGCTCGTCGTCAAGTCTGCGATGACAAGGCTCGGCGAGCATTTACGCTGCACTGAATGCTGCTGAATTCGCGCTTGAAGCGCAGCAGCTCTATGATTGACGCAATTGTCTAGGGCCTCCTATCCTTCGCCTCATGTGGGGGTTTAAGAATCGCACAGCCTACGCTGCGGAGCGAAACTGGACGCGCGACAAGGACGGGGTCCACTGGTGGCTCGTCGCGGTCAAGGCGACGTTCGACATCACACCGGGGGGGCGGCTCATGCTGGCGGACGAGCAACCGCCTCCTGTGCTCATGCCAGAGTATTTCGGCGAACCAGGCCGGTCGAGCTTGCGTTACGACTCGGATCTCCTCGCGATGAAGCCAGGAACAGACGTGCTGGTCATCGCGCACGCGCACGCGCCCCATGGCAGACTTGCTCCGACCGTGCCGGTTTCGCTCCGAGTCGAACGGCTCCACAAGGAGCTGCTCGTCCACGGAGAACGCCTCTACGAGTCGGGGTGGCGCAGCGTGACGGTGACTCGGCCGCGGCCATTCACCTCGCGCCCGATTCGCTACGAATTCGCGTTTGGTGGCTGCGATCTGTCCGACCCGGATTCAAAGCAACATCGCATCGACGAGCGGAACCCCATCGGGCGCGGCTTCGCGCGACGGCCTGCTCACGTCATTGGAAAACTGGCCCACGCTGTCGAGTATCCACGAGGTGAGCCAGCGGAGATGGGGCCGGCGGGGTTCGGCCCGATCGATTCCTCGTGGATGCCGAGGCGCAAGCTCGCGGGAACGTATGACGCACGGTGGGAGCAGACGAAGAAGCCGCTGCTCCCCGATGACTTCGATCCCGCCTTCGCCCTGAGTGCCCCCTCGGACCAGAGGACCGACAAGCCCCTCGTCGGCGGAGAGCGTGTCGAGCTCCTGAACATGACTCCCGAGGGGGCCCTGCGCTTCGAGCTCCCGCGCATTTCGCTCGGCTTCACCACGCGCATTGGCAAACGGCGCGAGCAGCACGGCTCGCGTCTGACGACGGTGCTCGTGGAGCCTGAAGAGAAGCGGCTCTCCCTGGTGTGGCAGAGCGTGCTGCGCGTTCGAGCCCCCGAGGCGGACTATCTCGACGAGACGGAAATCATCGAACAAGGGAGCGCGACGTGACCGCCCAGGTCGAGGTGGTGGCTGTCGCCGCGAGAACACCTGTTGGGCTCACCGCGGAGAGCAGCGCGGCGTCCGTGCGCGCTGGCATCTGCCGGTATGCCGAGTATCCCTTCATCGACCCACGGGGCGAGCCGGTCGTGGTCGCCGCCGACCGGTTGCTCGAGCCCCGGCTCGAAGGCCGAGACCGTCTGGTCGCCATGGCCGGGAGTGTCCTTGAGGAGATCGAGGCCAAGATCGATCAGAAGATTCTCTTCGGGGGCAGACTTAGCGTGCTGCTCGCACTTCCAGAAACCCGCCCGGGGTTTTCCGAGGAAGACGCGGCCTGGGTTGCGAGTTCCCTGGGTACGCGCTTGAGCGCGAAGACGTCTAGCGCACGTGTCGAGATCGCCGGACGCGGGCACGCCGGGGCGATTCGTGCGGTCGAGCAGGCGGTACGGGAGTGCTCCGAGGGCAGAGACAATCTGTTCTTGGTCGTTGGCGTCGACAGCTATCACCATGCGGACACGTTCGTCTGGTTGGAGCACAGCCGCCGGTTCGCGCAGCCGGGGATTCGCGGCGGGTTCACCCCGGGAGAGGGCGCTGGATGCCTCGCACTGATGAGCGCGGGGCTGCGCCGTCGCCTGCGCCTCCCCCAACTGGCCATTGTGCGAGGGGTGCGTACGGCACAGGAGCGGCTCCTTCGGGACAGCGACACGGGGTCGTTCGGCGTCGGAATGACGCAGGCAGTTCAGGGCGCAGTCGCCGGGCTCGACCTTCCGCGCGAGGGGGTCGATGATCTGTACACGGATATCAATGGCGAGCGTTACCGCAGCGAGGAGTGGGGCTTCGTCGCGTTGCGTACGCCATCGGTTTGGAAGTCGCCCGGGTACAAGGCCCCGAGTGACTGCTGGGGAGACATGGGCGCCGCGTTTGGGGCCCTCGGGGGCGTGCTGGCGGTCCGGGCGTTCGCGCGGGGCTACGCGCGAGGCCCACGGGCTCTGGTGATGGCAGGTTCCGATGGTGGGCTGAGAGGGGCGATGCTCCTGCAAGCTCCGCAGCAGGTGTCATGAGGCGGGCTCCGAGGCGCAATGCTGCTACAGGACCCATGGATGTCGAAGGAGTAAGTACGAATGACCAAAGTCTCAGTGAATGCGCCCAAGACTCCGGTGACCGAAGGAAGCAGCGGCATCGCCGCAGCGACGCTCCCCAACGTGTGCAAGATGCCAGGACCGCCAGCGCCATTCGTTCCGACGCCGCTGCCCAACATCGGCAAGAGCGGAACGGACCCGAAGGGCTACTCAAAGAGTGTTACCATTGAAGGGAAGAAAGTCGCTATCAAGGGCGCCACCTTCGGTTCTATGGGCGACGTAGCCAGCAAAGGTACCGGCGGCGGGCTGATCTCCTCGAATGTAGAAGGGCCTACGAGTTTCGTGGGGCCTGGGTCTATGGACGTGAAGATCGAGGGGAAGAATGTCCAGTTGCTCGGCGACCCGATGTTAAACAACTGCGGGCCGAGCGGCAGCCCGGCCAACGCGGCGACGATGATGGGCCTGATCCAACAACCAAGCGGGTTGGTCACGTACGTCACCGGAGAAGAAGAATGCCCTCTGTGTAAGAAAACACATGGTTCTGATGCCGCGCTGGAAGAGACCCAAGCAACGAAGGACAGCGCCAAACGCCTGGTCGATGCTCTCTCCGAGAAAAAGTATGACAATGCTACAATGGTCGGCGTAGTCCAGTGCAAGTGCCCGGAGCGCTATTATGCAGACCACTCGGGGGCCTACGCAGGTAAGACGGAAAATAGATTCCACGCCTGTGTCAAGGATCTTGGATGGCACGGCCCTCTGAGTGAAGATGGTAGAAATGCTGGGAGCGCCCCAGAAAACGAGAATGAGCCCAAGGATCACCCGGTGAAAGCGTTCCTCAAGGATCGCTTCAAGGAGCACAAAAATTACGAGGATTACAAGGTCGCCGTGGACGAAAAATGGGAGGACGCCGCTAAACTCAACAGAAACTACAATGCTAACAAGAGCCTGCCTGCCGCGTACGTGCCGGGCAGTTGTGCTGCACCCAGGGCGCTTGTGCGCATCATGCAGGATAACGGTTATCCTGCCAGCATCAGTGAGAAATGGTTTCACAGACGGGGAAAGAACAATCCGACCGGCGGGAAGGGTGAGGACAAGGCGGACATAGGGAAGATCAAATACGACGAGCAGATCGGTGCGGTTCGTAAAAAAGGAGAGACAAGAAAGTTTGACCATGGCGAGACCGTCCCTCCGTGTGAGGCCTGCAACATCATCCTCCCTATGTTTCTCTGTCCTGAAGGACAGGTAACGAAATGTCAGCATGGTACCAAGGAGACGAAATGACAGAATCAGGAACAGAGGTTGAACTGGGAATAGACAACCTGCTCTTCAGCATCGTGCCAGGACTCGCCGAGCAGTGGCAGGGCAGTACGCCCGAAGAGATTGCGCAGATCGAGCGGATTGCAGGCCGTCCCTTGCCTTCATTCTATCGCTGGTTCCTGAGTCGCATGGGCCGAAGCATGGGTCCTCTGGCATATCCGACCCTAGACTTCTCGGCACAGACCGTACTTGCCTGTTATGCCGATGGGTTGGTCACGCCTCATCCTCGGTTCTTGCTCATCGCATATGAGTCCGATGAAATGATGTCCCAACATCTCTTCTATGACTTCAACGCATCGACGCGAGAGGATGCACTGGTAACAAAGCGCGATGCCGAGGGGGGAGAGCTTTTTGATATGTTTGGGACTCTGCGCGAGATGTTGGCGCGGGATGCTCTCTTCAGGTTCCGAGTTTGCAAAATGCCGCAGCAATGTGAAGGCGCGGTCAAAGGCAACAATCCAGACTTCCTTTCGCGCCTCGACTCGGTCATGAGTAGTCTTGGATTCACGAAGCCGATTTCCACCGGGCGCCGCTGTCGACTGTATGACCGGCCTGATGCGGCCATGATATGCGACGGATTGCCAAGATCAGGGCTTGATAATAGGTTGAATTTCACGCTTGGGAGCGGCAGCGCTGGCACGCTCCGGAAAATCCTGGGTGAAATAGCAACGGAGTCCTCGCTGGAGGTCAAGGTCTTCACCTGGACTCCAGTGCTCCGATGAAGCGCTCTCAGCACAGTTCGGCGAGGACCAAGGTGGGGATTCGAGCAGGAATTCTGTCTGAGATATTCCGCATGGTGCTGGGGTTGCTGAGGTCTCAGCGGTTGCCACCTTTGATGCTCTCGTAGCCCACCTCTCGCCAGTAGAGCGCATCGAAGCGACAGTCCATTTGATAGTACGCAATTGGTACTTGATCGGCCGGTCTCCAGTGAACGCAGGTGAATGCCCGCGTCCAGTACTTTCGGGACTTAGCCGCTCTCCTTCGAGGACCGAGGGGCCTTTCAAAGGTTAGGAAACCGCCGTCCCGACATCGCGGTAGCCCATGCATGGCAGCGCCCGGCCAACGCGGATGGAAGCCTCAAGCGTATCGACGCGACGAACAAGGAGAGCATTGTGGTGTTCGTCATGTCGCGCACGACGACCGGCTGGCGGATTCGCGTCGGCCAGAATACGCGAGTCGCGTGACCGAGACGAACTGCGCGTTGGACCGGAGGCTTTCGCGGGCATTCAAGTACGGCGAAGGCAGAAGGTCCCTCAACCCACCCCCCCTGCACGGGGACGGTCGGTTTGTTCTACAATGCGCGTTGCTTCGCTCCACGCGCGAGCCCTTCCTCCAAAACAGGAAATCCCTTGTCCCTGCTGCGTCTGTCCGCGTTCCTTCCGCTCGTGCTGGCGGTGCTCGCCGGCTGTGGCTCCCCGCCGCCCTCCTCTGGTCCTGCCCCCACCGGCGCGATGCGGCTGACCGTCCAAGCGCCCACGGCCGTGCCCAGCGACGTTTCGCGCGTCACCGTGACGGTTTCCGGCGCCGACATGGCCTCGCAATCCACTGACCTCGTGCTCACCGATGGGGTGTGGGGCGGCGTCATGGGCGACATTCCCGCGGGCTCCAAGCGCACCTTCCTCGCACAGGCCTTCACCGCCGCCAGTGTCTTGCGCTACGAGGGCCGCGCCGAGGACGTCACCGTCACCGCCGGCTCCACGGGGCTCGTGTCCCTCACCCTCCAGGAGGTCTCCGGCGCTCCACCCTTCACCAACGAGGCGCCCGTGCTCGACTCGCTGGTGGCCAACCCCCTCACCGTGGTCCCGGGAGGCACGGTATCCCTCTCGGCCATCGCACATGATCCCAACGCGGGCGACACGGTGAGCTACGCGTGGACGGCGCCCTCGGGCAGCTTCTCCGCTCCGGCCCAGGCGAGCACCACCTGGACGGCCCCTGGCACCCAGGGAGTGGTGCGCCTGACACTCTCCGTGAGCGACTCGCGCGGCGCGGCCCTCTCCGTGTTCCTCGATGTGAGCGTCTCCGCTAGCAGCGGCGCCTCCGAGGTGAAGGTGGGCTTCAACGCCGCGCCCAGGGTGATGGGCCTGACCTCCTCCCAGTCCTATCTGGACGTGGGCCAGCCGACGACCGTTTCCCTCTCCGCCACGGACACGGATGGCGACGCGCTCAGCTACCAGTGGAGCGCCACGTGCGCGGGCAGCTTCTCGGGAGTCACGTCCGCGAGCGCCACCTTCACCCCCTCGGCCCTGCCCACGGCGGCGTGCAACAACTGCCAGTTGAACGTGGTGGTAGGGGACGGCCGGGGTGGACAGAACACGGGCAGCCTCGCGCTGTGTGTCGCCAAGAGCCCGGTCTGGGGCGCCCCTTCTGTCTGGACCCCGACGGGCGCCATGACCCTGGCGCGCAACACGCATACGGCGACGCTGCTACCCAATGGCAAGGTGCTCGTCGCGGGGGGACAAAACAGCAGTGGCATCTCGAGGACGGCGGAGCTGTACGATCCGGCCACCGGCACCTGGAGCCCCACGGGCTCCCTGTCCGCTCCGCGCCAGGTCCATACGGCGACGCTGCTGCCCAACGGCAAGGTGCTCGTCGTGGCGGGATACGGCCCTCCCACCCTGGCGACGGCGGAGCTGTACGACCCGGCCACCGGCACCTGGAGCCCCACCGGATCCTTGTCCAAGGCGCGCTATTGGCATACGGCGACGCTGCTGCCCAATGGCAAGGTGCTCGTCGCGGGGGGCTACAACAGTGGCGCCCACCTGGGGACGGCGGAGCTGTATGACCCGGCCACGGGCACCTGGAGCCCCACCGGCTCCATGGCCACGTCGCGCTACGACCATGCGGCGGCGCTCCTGCCCGATGGCAGGGTACTCGTCTCGACGGGGGACCAGGGCAATGGCAGCTACGTGCTGACCTCCGAGGTGTACGACCCGGCCACGGGCACCTGGAGCGCCACCAGTTCCAACAGCGCGCGCTATCACCATTCGGCGACACTGCTCGCCACGGGCAAGGTGCTCATCACGGGGGGCTACGCGGGGAGCCCCCTGGCGCTGGCGTCGCTGTACGACCCGGCCACGGGCACCTGGAAGTCCACCGGCTC
Organism: Archangium minus; assembly: GCF_044360475.1. Lineage (NCBI taxonomy): Bacteria > Pseudomonadati > Myxococcota > Myxococcia > Myxococcales > Archangiaceae > Archangium > Archangium minus. Next base: position 7,676,621 of record NZ_CP043494.1, on the reverse strand, counting down.
CATGACCGTCGCGCACCGCCTCCATACGACGACGTTGCTCGCCTCGGGCAAGGTGCTCGTCACGGGGGGACAGAGCAGCGGGGGCTATACGCCGGTGGCGGAGGTGTACGACCCGGCCACGGGCACCTGGACGGCCACCAAACCCCTGTCAGCACCGCGTCGTTACCATACGGCGACGCGGCTGCCCGATGGCAGGGTGCTCATCGCGGGAGGCGGAGACCCCAGCAGCGGGTACCTGGCGACGGCGGAGGTGTACGACCCGGCCCTGGGCCCCTGATGCGTACGACGGTTTGCATGGGGGCGTGCGCCACCCGGGCGTCGAGCGTGTCCCTTCTTGTGCACGTCGATGCGAGAGGAGCATGTGGCTCCTCTTGGACGCGCCTATCCGGAGACCATGCACACCTCCTCCCTGTCCTCACACCTGGCCCGAGGTTCCCTCCGTTCGCTGCTGTCGAGGCTCGTCCCATCGCTCGCGGTGGTTCTGCTCCTCCCGCTTCCCGGCCTCGCGGCGCAGGTACCGGTGAGCTGCAACAACACCGTCAGCGACGACGAGACACTGAATGCCGCCGTCGCCTCCAGCTCCGTCGGCGATGAGCTCGTCATCTCCGGGCCGTGCCTCATCAACTCGACCATTCGCCTTCGCGGGCAGCGGGCGTACCGGGGGGGAGAGCCCTCGGGGACGGTCATCCGCCAGGCGAATGGCGCCAACCTCGCGGCGCTGATGGCGAGCGACACGTGGCTGGATGCGCAGACCTACACGGGCGACCCGGTCAGCATCAAGAACCTCACGCTGGACGGCAATGCGTCCAACAACACCGGCCGGGCCACGGATGGCATCGTGCTGATGTCGTGGAACTCGACGGTGGAGAACACCCGCATCAACTTCATGCGCGGCTCCGGCATCCGTCTCACCAACACCAACAGCGCGGGGAAGGCCATCGTCAACACGCAGGTGAACGGGCGCATCGTCCACAACTTCATCAGCGATTCGGGCCTCCATGGGGTGTACGTCCAGGACTCGGGCAACTCCGTCACGGACTGGGACCTCATCGACAACTGGATTGCCGACTCCGGTGCGAGCGCCATCCGCATGGAGAACTCCGCGGGCTGGAAGGTGCGTGGCAATCACCTCTACGGCGTGGGGCAGACGGCCATCGTCGCGCAGCGCCTGTTCGGGACCACCCTCTCCGACAACTACATCGAGGGCTTCGGCGAGGGCGCCACCGCCGGCACGTGGGCGGGCATCGGCGCCACCGTCCAAGGGGACGCGGCGTCGGTCATCTCCGACAACAAGATCTTCAACTTCGGGGGCGAGCCGAACACCGCCTCGCGCTACCACTACCTGTCCATCAGCCAGGTCAACTACGGAGCGGGCTTCGTCTCGGTGACGGGCAACGCCATCCGAGGCATCGGCTCCACGCGCAGCACCGGCCTCAACTACGAGAAGGGCGGCGGCACCTCGCTCACCGTCGTGTCCACGGGCAACCTGGTGACGGGCGTGGCCACCTCGCGGAACGTGGGCACGGGCGTCACCATCACCACGGGGCAGTGATGCCCGCGCGGCGTATCTCAGCCCAGTAGAGGATGCCCATGACTGAAGCAGCCTTCTCCTCTGCCCTCCAACTTGTCAGCCTGTGGATCTACCCCATCAAATCCTGTGCGGGGATTCAGGTCTCGTCTGCTCAGGTCACCCCTCAGTCCGGTCTGACTGGAGACCGGGAGTGGGTCATCATCAACCGTGAAAACCAACAGGTCTGGATGGGTGAGATCCACCGGATGGCACTGGTTCAACCCAGGTTTGAAGGTGAAACCATGGTGCTTCAAGCCCCAGGGGTCGGTGTTCTGAAGGTCCCTTATCATCTGCCAGAGAGTCCCTGTCAGGTGAAGATCTGGAATGATCAAGACAAGGTCAATGAAACATTCTCCGGTCAGGATGCTGGAGACGAAGCCAGCGAATGGCTGACTGCTGTGCTGGGTCAGCCTCTGCGCCTGGTTCGCCTCGGACACAAGGGCCTGACCCGCAGAGCCCTGATGCCCTTGCATGTCCTTTCCCTGGCTTCACTCCGGCGACTCAACCAGCGGCTCGCGGAGCGGGGGCATGCGCCGGTGGAATATGAGCGTTTCCGCCCCAATCTGGTGGTGGAGCATGCAGAGCTTGCACCTTTCGCTGAAGAGGGCTTTTCCAGTTTGCAGTGGAGTGAGGGGGCTCCAGAGATCCAGTTCTCAGGTCACTGTATTCGCTGCATCATGCCCAATGTCAGTCCAAATGATGCCACAGCAGGCCATGAACCGCTGGTTGCGGTGGCTGCTCTCAGCAGGGAGAGACAACAAAAAAAACCCATCTTGGGGGTTTATGGTCGAGCTCTGTCCGAAGGAGTACTGACTGTGGGTTTGCGCGGTAGAGCATGGAGCGCTCACATGGCAGACGCGGGCTCGTAGTCCATGGCTTGACCCGCGCCGAGCCCTTCCGCGCTGTGCGAGGGCCCGGCGCGTGGGAGCTGGACGGTGAAGCGGGTACCCGCGCCTGGCGTGCTGTCGACCCGGATGGTGCCGCCGAGAGCGGAGACGATCTCACGGACGATGTAGAGGCCAAGTCCGAGGCCGCCGTATTCGCGCGCGGAGACGGCGCGCTCGAAGCGCTCGAAGATGTGGGGGAGCTTGTCCGGGGCAATGCCAATGCCGTGGTCCTGGACGGTGAGGAGTGCGCTGTCGCCTTCGGTGCTGACGGAGAGCTCGATGGGCTTGCGGTTGCCAAACTTGATGGCGTTGGCCAGGAGGTTGGTGACGACCTGCTCGATGCGAATCCTGTCCCAGCGGCCAATGACGCGGGGGGGAGCGTTGAGCAGGAGGCGGGAGCTGGAGTGGGCGGAATCCTCGCTGAAGTGCTCGACGATGTCGCGGGTGATGGCGGCGAGGTCGACCTCTTCGAGCTGGAGGTGCATCGGGTTGAGCTGCAGGCGTGAAACGGAGAGGAGCTCGTCGAGCAGTCGCCTCAGGCGGCGCATCTGGCGCCAGGTGTTCTGGAAGACACGGGATGTGACCTCGGGCGACGCGGTGGCAGGGGTGCGCTCGAGCCGTTGCAAGGAGAGCTGGAGGGAGGTGAGCGGTGTGTAGAGCTCGTGGGAGGCGATGGAGAGGAATTCGTCGCGCAGGTGGATGGCTTCCTGGGCATCGCGGAACAGCCGGGCATTGTCGATGGACATGACAGCGCGGCGGGCCAGTTCGTGGGCGAGCGCGAGGTCCGCGGGGCCGTAGCGGTGCTTGCGACTCATGCGGAAGAAGCTGATGGAGCCGATGCTCCCAGCCCCGGAGAGCAATGGCACGGCCATGCAGGAGCGGATGCCCAAGGAGCGCATCAGCTCCCGGTGCGCATCCTCCTGGCTGAAGGTCAGCAGGTGCTCGTCGGAGACCTCCGGGATGAGCTGTGACTCGCGCGTGCGCAAGGCCACCACTCCAGGTGTCTGTGAGCCCCAGCACGACGGATATCTCCGCTCGCTCTCGCGCAGGAGCGCCTCCTTCGGGGGGGTGGCGCAGGTGAGGGCGGCGCAGCGAACCGATTGAGGCTTGTCCTGCATGAGAACCATGCAGCAGTCGGCGAGGAAGGGAACGGCGATTCGGGCGACGCGGGCCAGGGTCTTCTCGTAGTCCAGGGACTCGGCCAGGGCCATGGAGGACTCGGCGAGAAAGCGGACGGCGCTCTCGGCGCGCAGACGCTCCTCGAACAGGAAGCTGTTCTCCAGGGAGATGGCCATTTGCGAGGAGAGAAGCTGGAGGACCTGGACGCGGTTGGGTGCGAAGGCGCGGGTGGCGAGGTTGTTCTCCAGATAGAGCACGCCGACGGAGCTGGCCTTGCGGCGGATGGGAACGGCGAGGGCGGACTTGAGCGCGCGGGATGCGACGTAGGGATCCGAGGCGAAGGGGCTCCTGCTGGCATCGGCGAGGATGATGGCTTCCCCGGAGCTGTAGGCCCGGGCCAGCATGGAGCGGGGGACGTGCTGCGAGGACTGGAGCGGGGTTCGCTCGAGGGAGACGGGCTCGGAGGTGGTGCTGACGGCGCGAACGAAGAGCGCGTCCTCCTCGTGAAGGAGCAGGGCCCCGCGCTCGGCGCCGGCGACTTCGAGGCAGATCGTCATGAGCTTCTCGAGGAGCCTGTCGAGCACCACCTCGCTGGAGAGCGTCTCCGCGGCCTTGAGGATGCTGAGCAGATCGAGCCTGATGCCGCGGGCCTCTTCGCCCTCGCGTGTGGCGGGAAGCTTCCAGGGCAAGGCCTCGCCCAGGGTGAGGTCCGGGAAGGTATCCTCGAGTGCCGCGGACTTGGCCCTGGCGCCCCAGCGAGCGAATCCCCTCATGGCGGCCTGGAGATAGAGGGAAGCGGTCCGGCGGTGACCCAGCGAGCGGTAGAAGCAGCCAGCCAGGTTGTTGGCGAGCGCCTCGTCCTGGGGGAACTCGTTCTGGTGAGCGGCGTCGATGGCCGAGTCGTAGAGAAGCATGGCCTCGCGGTGGCGGCCCTCGAGGCGGGCGAGCTCCGCGGCGACCAGTTGGTGCTTGTGGCGGAAGTTCTCGGGGCAGTCCTGGGCCCACGTGTCGAGGAGGTGCAGGTGCTCCTCGAGCTGGCTCAGGACGGAGTTCTTTTCGGAGGAGGGGGCCTCGGGATGGTACGCCGCGAGCGTCAGCGCCGTGTAGAAGATGTAGTCGATCCCCATGAGGAACGGCCGCACGAGCTGGAAGTTCTCGCCCACGACACGAGACAGTTCCAGGGCATCCGCGATCTCTCCCAGCAGGTAGGACGTCTGGATGCGCAGGACCTGGTATTCGCAGACCACCAACGGACTCTTGCGAATGGACTCGAGGTACTCCTCCTCGGAGAACGTGTCATCGTCGAAGCCAGCCCTCTGGTGCGTCCGCGCCTGGAGGCACCGGATGGCCTGGCGATAGGCGAGGAGGGTGGCCTCCATGTCCCGATGGCCGATCTTCTGGATGAACACCAGACTGTTCTCGGTCTCGGTGAGTGTGACGGAGAGCTCGGTGCCCATGTGGTACTGGATCATCGCGATGAACGTGACGGCATAGCTGCCGAACAGAAACTCATTGCCCGCCAGCCCGAGCGCGATGGCCCGCCGCGTCAGCGGAACACTCGTCCGGTAGGGGGCGCGCCAGTGGTTCAGGAAGCCCGAGAACATCTGCAGACACCGGCACTCTTCCTTTTGATCGCCGTAGCGTCGGCTCAGCTCCACTCCGACCTCACCGAGCATCACGCCGGTGCGGGAGTTTCCTGTGGTTGTCACGAGAACGCTCCCATGGCTCACGTAGGCATGCGTGGAATAGAGACTGTGGCCGCGCTCGAGCGAGAGGTGGACCATCCACGCCTCGAGGAAGAAGAACAGGGGCTGATCGACGAACCAGGCGGCCATGGAGATGCTCGACACGAGCCGCATGAGAGCAATGAGCTGCGGATCCTCCGTGGAGGGCCCGGCCAGGAGCTCCTCCCGGGTGCGGTTCTTCAGGTGTTCGTTCACGGCGGCGGCCTCGTCCGCGAACGCCTGCTCGAGGTTGCGCGGCAGTTCCTCTCCGAGCAGCCGCAGTCCTGCTCTTCCCCAGCGGATCGCCTCTGGGTAGTTCCGGGCGAAGATGTAGGCAACGACGTGGATCTCGTAGAGGCTCAACTCCTCGAGATCCGAGGCGACGTGGGGCCGTGCGGCCTGGATGAGCGCCTCGGCGAATGCATGATCGCCGATGATATGGGCGCACTGCGCCGCTTGGAGGTGGAGCTGGAACGTCAGCTCATGGTGGGACTGCCACGCCTCTGGCGTGAGGAGCGCCAGACCCTGCCGCAAGTAGATGAGCGCGGAGCTGAAGGCGGAGGTCGCCTCGGCCCTGCTGCCGGCCCGGAAGTACAGCCCCGCGAGTTGGAGGCGCTCTGAAGGTTCCAGGAGCCGGCTCGACTCCCTCCCCATGTCGAAATGGTCGACCACCTCGAAGATTCGCTCGTCGAGTTCCTGCTCGGAGATGCCCTTCAGCAGCTGGTGTCCCACCCTGCGGTGGATGCGGCGACTCTCCTCGTCGGAGAGCAGCGAATACACGGCCTGCTGGATGCGGTCGTGCGCGAAGCTGTAGGTCGCGCTGTGCGTGGGGAGATGCTGAAGAGTTCCGCTCTTCCCATGCGCGAAGCGGGGGCCCTGACTCTGCGCCACGAGGAGCCCTTCCTGGACGGCGCTCCAGAGGGCCCCGGCCGTGTCCAGGACGGACGTTTCCGCCACGGCTGACAAGAGCCAGAGGTCCACCCGGTCACGGAAGCACGCAGCAACCTTGAGGAGCTGCTGCGTGAGCTCGGGGAGCCGGCGGATGGCTGGGAGCAGCAGCTCGACGACATTCTCGGTGACTTCCACCTGCTCGATGCGTGCCAGCTCCCATCTCCATGCATGCTGTTCGGCGTCGAAGGTCAGGAGCCCGGCCGCGTGGAGGAACCGCAGGAGCCTCTTGATGAAGAAGGGATTGCCCGCCGTCTTGCGGAGCAGGAGCTCCGCCAGGGGCCCGACATTTCCGGGCTCGGCCTGAAGGATATCGCTGCAGAGCTGGGTGAGCGCGGGCAGGCCCAGCGGGGGCACCTCGAGGGTCCGGGGGGCCGCACCCGCGGAGTGCAGTGCCCCGAGGACCTGGGGCAGGGGATGGTCCGGCCCCACCTCCCTGGAACGATAGGCGCCGATGAACAGCACGTGGCGGAGATCCTTCGCCGAGGCCAGGCTTCGAAGCAGATGGAGCGAGCCCGTGTCCGCCCATTGCATGTCATCCATGAAGAGGACGAGAGGACACTCGCGGGTGGCGAAGACCTGGATGAAGGCCTGGAACGAGAGCTGGAATCGGCTCTCCGTGATTCCCTGTGGAGCGGCGGGAGGCTGCTCGCCCAGGATGCGCGCCAGCTCGGGAATGAAGCGGGTCATGACGCCGCCCTGGGGGCCCAGCGCGTCTTGCAGACGCTGACGCCACGAGAGGATGGCAGGGGGAGGCTCGCGGCGCAGGCTGTTGACGAGTCCTCCCAGCGCCTTCTCCAGGGAGGCATAGGGCACGTTGCCGTGGAGTTGGTCGAACTTGCCGAAGAGGAACCGAGCGCCTTGTTCGTGCTGTCTGCGCATCTCGTGGACAAGCGCGGATTTGCCGGAGCCGGCGTCGCCCGTGACGAGGATGACCTCACTGCGACCGCTGCTGACGCGCTTCAGGGCCCTGCGCAGCTGGGACAGCTCCTGCTCGCGTCCGTAGAGCTTGTCGGGGATGACGAGCTCGCGCGCCCTATCATGCAAGGCGAGCACGAAAGGAGCGATGGTGCCGGAGTCCTTCCACTGGCGCTGAGCCTCGCGGAGGTCGAGCTCGAGGGACTCGGCACTCTGGTAGCGCTCCTCGGGCATCTTGGCCAGCAGCGTGAGGACGATGTCGGAGAGGACCTTGGGAACGGACGGGTTGAGCTGGCTCGGGGGAACGGGCGGCCTGGCGAGCTGCGCGTGGATGAGCTCCACGGGGTCCGCCGAGACGAAAGGGGGCACGCCGGTGAGCAGCTCATAGAGGGTGGCGCCGATGGAGTAGAGATCGGCGCGGTGGTCGACGAGCCGGTTCATCCGTCCCGTCTGCTCGGGCGCGATGTACGAGAGTGTTCCCTCCGAGGCTCCGACAATGCCCGTGGCCTTCGTCGCCGTTCCGAAGTCGATCAACGTCAGCGTCCAGGTGTCGGGCCGCACGACGAAGTTGGACGGGTTGATGTCCCGGTGGATGACATTCTGCTGGTGGAGCGCCTGAACGATGCCGACGACCTGGATGGCCAACTCCAGGAAGAGCTCAATCTCCAGCTGCTTCTGACCCAGGTGCTGCTCGAGATCGAGGGGGCCGGCGTCCTCCAGGACGAGCGCTGGGGCTCCCGCCACCTCCTCCAACTTGATGGGCCGCACCACTCCCGGAATTTCCAGTCCGCACAGCAGTGCGTGCTCGTGGAGGAGCGTGGCGGTCGCGTGGGACTCGGAGGGCCCTTGCTGGATCGTCTTGATGACGAGAGGCCTGCCCGAGCGCTCCTCCCGGGCTCGAAAGACAGCGTACTGGCGCCCGTGGTGGATCTGCAGAAGGTCGTGGTAGCCAGGAATGTGGAGCAACGCGCCCCTCCTCCCTCGAACGAAGGGACTTCGAGACGTGCCCCTCTGGCTCAAGATGAAGGTGAGCGGGATTCTCCAGGAGCATCGGGCGGGAGAGCCATCGATCGATCGGATGCTGGACGACACGGACCCGCGTCACTCCCAAGCCGTCACACCGTCAACCCACAGTGCACCCCCTCCCTCGCCCTCCGGGAGAGGGTCGGGGTGAGGGTACCCGGGCCTATACTCCCACCCGTGACCCGGAATAGGGCCACGGGTTCCCAGCACGCGCCGCAACTCAGTGCTGTACCGCGAGCGACTCGCGCATCAGGTACTGGCGAGAGGATTTGATACCCGGCTCGGGCTCGAACGACGGTTCCGGCTCGAAGAGGGGTTCCGGCGCGAGAGCGAGACCCGCGGGAGCGGAGAGAACGCTGCTCACCGTGCCCGCGCTGGCGATGTCGACGAGGGACTCCAGGACATAGGGCTGCGTGGCAAAGGATGCGCTGGGGGTGAGGTATGCGGAGACGTTGACGGCGTACTTCTGGCCAGGCTGCAGGATGCCCGGAGGAACGTCGACGAACGTCGAGGTCGTATGGAGCGTGGCCACGATGTACGGGTCGGTCCGCGTCCCGCTCACGGCGAGCCGGGAGATGCGGACCTGGTAGGCGGAGGGCGTGCCCACGAGGGGGGCCTTCCAGGTGATGCGCGGGGTGAGTGAACCAAGCGTGAGCGCCTGCTGGGCGCTGCGCCCATCCACGGCGAGGTCCCACGGTGGGGTGATGCGCGGGGCGATGGGGCCGGCGGTGGCGACCGACAGCGGCCGTGTATCGGACAGGACGCCATAGAGGCCGCCGGTGGTCGTTCCGGGCAGGAGCGTGGCGGTGACCTGGAAGCGGTGGGAGATGGTGGCCACGGTGCCCCAGCTGAAGGGGTAGGGATTGCCGTAGGTGATGTTCGCGACGAGGTCGGTGATGCCCGAGAAGTTGCCGTACATCAGCTCCCCCGAGTAGCCGTACCAGGAAGTCGAGGACCAGGGCGTGGGCGAGATGCTGAGCCACTGGGCGTAGGGGCGCGACTGCGGGTGCACCTGGACCTGATAGGCCTCGAAGCGCGAGCGCCACCACTCGAAGCGCGCCGTGTACTGGGGCGCCGGCTGGAACGTGCCGCTCAGGTCGGTGCTGACGGTGGGGCTCAGGGAGAGGGGGCCCGGGGTGAAGAACCTGTCGAGGGTGGTGTAGCTGAAGGTGCCAGCGTCACGGACGGCGAACTGGTTGACGTACAGGCGGTCGCCTCGCGACGCGTCCACGAGATACGGCTCCGTGGAGATCATCGAGGAGTAGTCCATGGGAAGTTTGTCCACGGCCGTCGTGCCCTCGGGGACGTAGGTCGACAGGCTCGCCGCCGAGCCGAGGTTGGAGCTGATGGCCTCCAAGTAGAGGTACTCCTCTCCGGGCTGCCGGGGCCCGATGTTGGACGCGGAGACCGTCACCGGGATGGAGGAGGCGCTCACCCGATCCCGGCGGCCGAGGTCATAGCGGTCGAGGTTCATCGTGCGCGAGAAGGACACGACATAGAAGGTGCCGAGCTGCAGGTAGTAACGGCCTGCGGGAGCGTCGGTGACGCGGAAGGTGCCGTCTGGCGACGTCTGCACCGTGAGTGGACGCGTGCCGCCGTCCGAGAACGTGAAGGCCTTCAGATTGGGCGAGAACGGATCCATGGGCTCGGTGAAGTCGCCGATGTCGACGCGGTAGTGCATGACGCGGCTGCCGCGCACTTCATACGGGTTGCCGCCATCAACACCGCCGTCCGCGGCGAGGCTCGTGTCCTCGGGGAAGACGATGGGGTCACGCTCATCATGGAACTCATCCGCCTGCCCAGCGGCGCCGGAGCCGCAGCCCACCAACGCCAACGAGGACAGCAGGACGGAGAACAACGACCGTTTGAGAGACACGAGGCACCCCCCTTGGAAGCATGAGTGAAGCTCCTGAATCTACTCCGCGCGCCACGATAGGACGAGACGGGGCCTGGAGTGTGTTTCACTGCCTCCCCATGCGCCTCCCATTCCTGACAGCTCTCGTCCTCGCCTCCGTGATGCTCGCCTGTGCCACCCGGGGTTCGACACCCGCGCCTTCGAAGCACCTCTCGCCGCTGGACTCCGCCGCCGAGCAATACGTGAAGCTCGTCCTCGCGCTGGGCCAGCATGACGAGCGCGACGTGGATGCCTATTACGGACCGGAGGAGTGGGCACGGGAGGCCCGCGCCGCGCGGCTGCCCCTGACTGAGATAGGGCAGCGGGCCGCCGCGGTGGCGAAGGCGGTGGAGGCCGTGCCCGTGCCTGGCGATGCGCTCGTGGCGATGCGCCGCCGCTTCCTGCTCACCCAGCTCTTCGCACTGTCCACGCGCGTGCGGATGCTGTCGGGGGAGCAGCTGACGTTCGACGACGAGAGCCAGGCCCTCTACGACGCACGTGCGCCGCACTACCCGGAGTCGGAGTTCGAGGACGTGCTCGCGCAGCTCGACCGGCTGGTGCCCGGGCCCGGTCCCCTGAGCGAGCGGGTAGAGCGCTTCCGCCAGCGCTTCGTCATTCCCGCGGACAAGCGCGAGGCCGTCTACCGCGCCGCCATCGACGAGGCTCGTCGGCGCACGCTCCAGCACGTGGTACTGCCGGCCCATGAGCGCTTCACGCTGGAGTTCGTCACGGACAAACCCTGGGGGGCCTACAACTGGTTCAAGGGCAACGCGACCAGTGTCATCCAAATCAACACCGAGCTGCCGGAGGTCATCCGACGTGCCATCCTGACTGCCGCGCACGAGGGATACCCCGGCCACCACGTCTACAACTCACTGCTGGAGCAGCACCTGGTGCGTGAGCGTGGGTGGGTGGAGTTCACGGTCTACCCGCTCTTCTCCCCCATGTCCCTCATCGCCGAGGGCAGCGCCGACCATGGCGTCGAGCTGGTCTTCCCCGACGCCGAGGCCTATATGCGTGACACGCTCTTCCCACTCGCAGGGCTAGACCCGAAGCAGGCTGGCACGTACATGCGGCTGGAAGCGCTGCTCGAGAAGCTCTCCTATGCGAACAACGAGGTCTCGCGCGCCTACCTCGATGGGCGGGTCAGCAGGGAGGCGGCACGCGACTGGCTGATGCGCTACGCGATGCTGTCCTCCGAGCACGCCGAGCTCAGCGTAAAGAGCATCGAGGCCAGCCGCTCGTATGCCATCAACTACAACGTGGGACGCGACCTGGTGAAGCAGTACGTGGAACGCCGCGCCGGACCGGGCGCCACCCAGGAACGGCGCTGGGAGGTGTTCCTCGACCTGCTCGCCTCGCCTCGCCTGCCCTCGGACCTGCGCTGACCGATCGCCCTGAAACGATTCTGGCTGCACCCCGCCGGGCGGCAGCTCATGCCTTTGCTCAAGCAGGCCACCACCCGCATCAACGCCCGGCTCACGGCCGGCTTCAGCGACGAGGGACTACAGACCGTGGCCCGCTGGCTCACTCACGTGAAGCAGCTCGACGCCTCCAACGAGAAGGAGTCCTGAGATGTCCACCTCCTCTTCCACCCAGCCCGTCATGGAGTCCGTCGACCTCGTCTGCCAGGACGGCGTGCAGCTCAAGGGCCACTTCCTGCCCGCCTTCGGAGGCCGCCAGGCGCCCACCGAGCGCCCCGTGCTCCTGTGTCCGGCCACCGGCGTGCGCCAGCACTTCTACCTGCGCTTCGCGGCCTGGCTGGCCGAACAGGGCCACGACGTCCTGGTGTTCGACTACCGGGGCATCGGCCTGTCCCTGCAGGGGCGGCTGAAGGACTGCCGCGCCACGCTGGTCGAATGGGGGCAGCAGGATCAGGTCGCCGCGCTCGACTGGCTGGTGCGTCGCACCGGGCAGGAGCAGGTGCTGCTGCTCGGGCACAGCGCCGGCGGCCAGATGATCGGGCTGCTGCCCAACCACCGGCACATCGCCCGCGTCGTGGGCGTGGCCACCTCCACCGGCTGGTTCCGGGGAATGCGTCCGGGTTTCCGCTTCACTGCCCGCGCCGTGCTGCGCGGCGTGATTCCGCTGGGCATCCGCCTCAAGGGCTATGCACCGAGCTCCAAGGTCGGCCTGGGCGAGGATCTGCCCGCGACCGTCGCACGCCAGTGGGGCCAGTGGTGCGCCGCCGGGGGCTATGCCACCAATGCCGTCAAGGGCCGCCCGCAGCAGGATTTCCACGCCGACATCCGCATCCCCATCACGGTGCTGCACGCCACCGACGACGACATCGCCACGCCTGCCAACGTCGCCGACCTGATGCGCACCTACCCCGCGGCCCGCAAGCAGGTGCGGCACGTAGCTCCGCGTGATCACGGCCTGAAGGCCATTGGTCACATCGACTGGTTCCGCACCTCGCATCAGGCCTTGTGGCCCCTGCTGGCCCAGGCCCTGCGCGAGCCGGTCTGAGCGCCCCCGGCAGGCGGGGGCGCACGTGCTTGAAGTTCAGCTACGAGTGAGTACGCGAGCTCAAGACTTCAGGAAGGTATTTTTCTCGTCGAACCGCTGATGGTGCCAGTAGGGGTAGGCGAGAGGCGTGGCGCTCGCCGCGTCGAGCTTCGCCACCTGCTTCGGGGTGAGGTTCCAGCCGATCGCGCCCAGGTTCTGGCGCAGTTGCTCCTCGGTGCGTGCGCCGATGATGACGTTGGCGACCGTCGGCCGCTGCAGCACCCAGTTGATGGCCACCTGCGGCACCGTCTTGCCGGTCTCCGCCGCCACCTCGTCGAGCGCATCCACGACCCGGTAGAGGTACTCCTCGGGGATCTCGGGGCCGCCTGCGGCCGTCTGGGCGTTCTGGAGCCGGGTGCCCTCGGGCAGGGGCTGGCCGCGGCGGATCTTGCCCGTCAACCGGCCCCAACCCAGCGGGCTCCAGGCGACCGCGCTGACCTTCTGGTCGAGCCCCAGAGGCATCAGTTCCCACTCGTAGTCGCGCCCCACGAGCGAGTAGTACGCCTGGTGGGCCACGAAGCGCGCGAGGTTGTGGCGCTCCGACACGGCCAGCGACTTCATGAGGTGCCAGCCCGGGAAGTTCGAGCAGCCGATGTAGCGGATCTTCCCGGCACGCACGAGGTCGTCGAGCGTGTTGAGTGTCTCCTCGACGGGGGTGATGGGGTCGAAGCCGTGGAGCTGGAAGAGGTCGATGTAGTCGGTGCCCAGGCGGCGCAGGCTTCCCTCGACCGCGCGGATCAGGTGGTAGCGCGACGAGCCCGCGTCGTTGGGACCGGAGCCCGCGCGGAGGGTGGCCTTGGTGGAGATGATCACCCGCTCACGGCGGCCCTTGATCGCCTGGCCGAGGATCTCCTCGGCCATTCCGCCCGAGTACACGTCGGCCGAGTCGAACATGTTCAGCCCGGAGTCGAGTGAGATGTCGACGAGCCGGGTGGCCTCCTTCACGTCGCTGCTGCCAAAGCCCTTGAAGAACTCGTTGCTTCCTCCGAACGTCCCCGTGCCGAGACTGAGGACGGGAACCTTGAAGCCCGAAGCGCCGAGTTGTCTGAATTCCATGGAGTAGACCTGCTTGTTGGGGGCCCGCATTCGTGCGGAGCCGCCCCCAAGCTACCCAAGCGAACGGGGAAGACTCCAGGGCACGGCAGTAGACTCACCGCCTATTTGGCGAAGGGGCCTCAGGGGCTGGGCGCGAGCCACCCGCGCACCTCGCTGCCCCGGAACGTGGAGAGGGTGGTGTCGGGCGTGTCACCTCAGCCCAGGAGATGATCGCCGAGCAGATAGCCGACGGTCATTGCCAGCACCAGCAGTGCGCCTTGCAGTTTCGGTGGGGCGGGCAAGGGAATGTCGAGCAGGCGGCAGCCGGCACCGATGGCCAACGCCAGGACAGGACCGACCAGGAGCTGCATCATGTGCGCGTCTCCTTGGTATCACCGCTAGGCCCGCCGCAGTTGTGGCGATGATGCGCGGGGTGCGTCGCGATGAAGTGGTCGGCCAGCAGGTAGCCGCTCGTCATGGCGACAACGAGTGAAGCGCCCACCAGCATGGGCGGTGCGGGGACCGGAATGCCCAGCCAGCGGCAACCAAAGCCGATGGCGAGACCGAGCAGCAGGCCAACACAGAATTTCCAGCTCAAAAGACGTTCTCCATCACCGCGGATCAAATGGAGGTGATTGTCGGTGATGCCAAACAAACTAGAGCGCCTGGAGTTGATGGAAAACACCCGAAAGCGCATGAAACGGCTCACCCGAAAGAGGGAGCGAACGCCCACCGGCCCATTGATCGGGCCGCGGGTGCTGGGCTCTAGACCGTGACCTACCGCGGCGAAGAAGGTGAGCAGCAGGGCCAATCCAACACCTGCACCTGCTTATCTTTTCAACCCCCATCCCTCGGACTCTGAAGCAGGCCTGGCGGGTGCTGGGGAAGAAGCCTTCACGAGACCAATACCGAGGAGCACGATCCCTCCGCCGACAAAGGCCGCGGGTCTTGGGGTCTCTCCGAGTACGAACCAGGCAATGAGCATGGCTGTCGGAGGCACCAAATAGAGCAGGCTCGAGGTTCGTCCTACCGGGAGCCGTGCCAGAGCATACGACCAGGTGAGATAGGCCAAGGCGCTCGGAAAGATACCGAGATAGACCAGACCCAGGGTGGACCCCAAGGGCGCGTGCAACACGCTATCGACCAGTCCTCTTGCGAAAAGAAACATCAATGCCGTCCCGCTCCAGACCGCGTAACAGGTCAGTTCCAGAGGGGTGTACCGCTCGAGGAGCGGTTTCTGGAGGATGAAGTAGATGCTCCATGAAATCGCGGCCAGCACGACGCATAGGGCCGTGGGCTGGAAACGAAATTCGGATGAATCTCCAAGCACGACACACGCGATGCCCGCGAGGCCCAGGAGAAGCCCTGCCCACCCCCCACTCCCCAGATTCTCCCTGCAGAAGATACTGGAAAGGATGGCCGTGAAGAGGGGGGTAGACTGCGCCAGCAGGCTCGCGGCTCCAGCACTGATTCCCTGCTGTCCGAAGTTGAGCGCGATGTGATGCAGGGTGACGCCAAAGATTCCGAGTGCGGCAAGCTGAGGGACATCGCGCAGGAGTGGCATCCGGATGCCACTCCATGCCGCGTACCCGCACATGAAGAGGGATGCGATCACGAATCGCATCAACGCAACATGGATGGGGCCATAGCCGGTGAGCCCTATCCTGATGCCAGTGGGTGAGGACGCCCAGCACAGGATCGTGAGCGCGATGGCCGCTACAGTCTTGCGCTCCATCATCAAGCCGCGGTCCGGACCTTGCTCATCTCTTCGTGGATGCCGCGCCAGAACGCAGCCGTTATGCCCAGGAACTTGTCAAAGCCATTCTTGAGCTCTGCAAGCTCCTCATCTGTCCGGCACACCCGGTTTGCTGACACGATCGCCTGCTCCTTGTGGTCCTTCTCCGCCTCACCAATGTGTACGTAGAAGTACTCACAATTCTCGTGGAATTCGTCCAGGGTGCGGAACAGGTGACGGTAGTTGCGAGCTCCCTCGTAAAGACGCGTTAGCATCGAGTAGGCGAGCCACTCCTGGGCGAGCAGGGTACCGAGAACCATCCTCTCGTTGGAATGGGTATAGAGCTGTCGCTGTTCGACGACGAATTGCGATGTGGTCGGAAGGATCGGCAAACGCTCCAACTCGGAGAGCTGATAGCTCCTTCCCGCCAGACGCGAGAGCAACTGCGTCAGGAACCCCTCCAGGAGGACGATGTGAGCCTTGGCAGGATTCCCGTACCCGAATTCCGAGTGCAGATTCTTCACGATTTCGACACGGGCCAGCACATCCGCGGTGCTCAAGAATGACAGCGCCACCATGGTGCTGGTGTTGTTTGTACGAACCAGATAGTTCCGTGCGAAAATTTCCACACGAGGAAGATCGAGTGGCCCTGCCATCCAGGCAGTATAAAAATTGTTATTGAGCGCTTCGTGCGAAAAGACGCTTTCAGCCAGGTTGGAAATGAATTCTTTTACATTTCGCATGACGCTCTCCTTGCTCACAGGTGGTGCTGCATCACGACACATCAACAAGGCTGTATTTCTGGGGGGGGGAGCAAGCAGACGTCACCTGCTCGCCCAGCGAGATCGGGCATACAGATAGGGCCAGATAAATCAGTCCGTCAAGGCATTATTTGTGTCCAAAATATATGGAAAATTCTGACCTCCTCTACTGCATCAGACGAAGGTTATTCGCATTCGAACGCAAGATGAGAAAGGCAGATGAGCTGTTTCAAAAAGCAAGAAGGCAGGTAAGTGTTGTGAAGCGGCCGTAACGCTTCTTCTGTGATTGTCAGCGCGCTTCTGTCTTCACAAGCGCTCCTTCCCCGAGTACCAGCATCCCCCCACCGATTGGCCCGAGCGCCAGGGCAACGCCACAAGCTGGCGCCACTTCAAGCAGCTCGTAGACAGCGGGCAGTACAAACCCTCCTGTCCGTAAATCCCACAGGCGACCGGACCTTCGAGAGCGACCCGGTGGCTCCCAAGGCTTGCTCGGCCCAACCTGATATGTCAGATGGTTGGGTAGACTGCTGGAGTTGGGATGGGGAACCGTCCCGCGGGTGTTGGAACCACCAGGAGGCGACAAATGGGGAAGGGGAAGAAGCCGGCGACCTACGAGGACCTCGAGGCACTGCCGGTCGGTTGGGTGGGGGAGATTCTGGAGGACGAGCTGGTGGCCTCGCCGAGGCCCGCCATGGGGCATGCCCATACCGCCGCCAGCTTGCACCTCGTGCTGGGAGCACCCTTCTCCCTGGGGAGCGGAGGGCCCGGTGGTTGGTGGATTGTGTATGAGCCGGAGCTGCACTTCGGCAGGGATGTTCTCGTGCCGGACCTCGCGGGATGGAGCCGCGAGCGCCTGCCGGAGCTGCCGTCTCCAGACGAGCCGTTCATGACGCTCGCTCCGGACTGGGTGTGCGAGGTGCTCTCGCCCGCCACCGTGCGCATCGACCGGACGCGCAAGCTGCCCATCTACCACCGCGAAGGCGTGGCGCACGCCTGGCTCGTGGATCCACGCGCGCGCACGCTGGAGGTGTTCCGGCACGAGCCCGCGGGCTGGCTCCTCACCGCGAAGCATGGAGACGGAGACGTGGTGCGCGCCGAGCCCTTCGACGTGGTGCCGCTCGGGTTGGGCGCGCTCTGGTTGGGAAGCGTTCCGCCCCGGCTCAGTTGAGGACGCGGCGCAGCTCTCCCTGGGCCGGGGTCTCCGACACGGGGGGTTGGCGGGCAATCTGCTCGCTGGCGGCCTGGAGGACCTTCTCCCGGGCGCCCTCGGGATCTCGGAAGAAGTGCGGCGTCCACAGCCGCACCAGCTTCCAGCCCTGGCCCTCCAGGATGGCCGTGCGGAACAGATCCCACTCCACCGGGTCCGCTGCCTTCGGGTAGCGCGTGCCATCGCACAGGACGCCTACCGTGACGTCCCCAGCGCGCCGGGGATGGTGCAGGGCCACGTCCACGCAGAAGCCATCATTGCCCCACTGCACGTCCGAGGAGACGCCGTGCGTCCGCGCCAGCTCCTCCGCCAGCGCCCGGGCGAAGGCCGAGCCCGCTTCCGTCTCGCGCTCGCGAACCACCGGCTCTGGCCGCTCCCGCGCCTCCTCCGTCTGCCTGGACCCGCGCTCGTAGTCCTTGGCGAGCCGCTCGGCGTATTGCAGGTAGGCGAAGAGCAGCCAGCCCCCGTTTGGCTTGCGGCCCTGCTCCACGGGAGGCAGCGCCGAGTACACCTCGCGCGGGATGGACGTCACCAGGTGCACCTGCTGCCGCGCCCGCGTCACCAGCACGTTCAGCCGCCGCCCACCGCCCGCGCTCCCCAGGGGCCCGAAGCGCCGGTAGAAGCGCCCCTTCGCGTCAGGGCCGTACGTGGTGCTGATGATGATGTGATCCCGCTCGTCACCCTGGACGTTCTCCAGGTTCTTCACGAAGAGCCCCTCGAAGGAACCCTCGCCGCGCCGCGCCCGAGCTGCCGCCAGCTTCGCCGCGAAGTCCGCGTCCGCCGCCGCCAGCTCCTCCAGCACCTCGGTGATGGCATCGCGCTGCGACAGGTTGAAGCACGCCCCCCCGATGGACGGCGGCTCTGGTTGCGAGAGCAGCTCCTTCACCAGCGCGCCCACCGCCCGCGCCTCCACCACGTTCACCCGCTTTTCGTACAGGCCCCCCGCGTGGATGAGCCGCAGTGGTGCGTGCTCCACCCGGTTGGACGGGTGCCCCGGAATGGCCTGTAGCCGCGAGTCATAGAAGTGCTCGTTGCTGAACCCGATGAGATCCGCATTCTGAGAGCGGTAGTGCACGTCCAGGTAGCACTGGTCGATCTCCAGGTTCAGCGCCGCTCCGAGCAGATCCTCCACCTCGGCCTGCTGATCCTCGAAGAGGCCCTGCTCGTCCTCGGCGTCCAGCTCCTCCTGGCTCTGCACCACGGCGGTCTCGAAGAAGCGCGTGGGGGGCAGCTGCTTGGGATCTCCCGCGATGACCACCCGCTTCGCCCGCGTCAGCACCGGCAGCGCCTCCTCCAGCCGGCACTGAGAGGACTCGTCGAAGATGACCACGTCGAAGAGCTCCCGGCGGGGGAAGATCTGCGCCACCGTCTGGGGGCTCGCCATCCACACCGGCCGCATGTCGAAGAGGGGATCGCCCCCCTCGACGTTTGCGCCCGCGGCGATGACCTGGCGCACCCGCAGCGCGCGCTCACCCCGCAGCAGCAGGCGCCGGCGCAGCTCCGCGCCCAGCCCGTTGAGTCGTCCTCCCGTGGCCGCCAGCAGCCGCTCCCGCTGGCGCTCCGTCCAACGGTGGAAGATGACGTCGCGCACCAGCTCGCGCTTGCGTGCCTCCAGGGCCCGGTAGTGCGTCTGGCTCGCGTGGATACGGTCCGCGTCGATGTGCTGGAGCACCGGGTTCTCCTTCACCCGTGCGGACACCTCGGCGGCCAGCACCGCCTTACGTACCGCGCGCCAGCCGTTCTCCACGTCCGCGCCGGCCAGGGCCAGCTTTTCGGCCGCCGTGCCGAGCGCCGGAGGCAGTCCCGCCACCAACGCCTGGATCCGCAGCAGCCCCTCCACGCTGGACAGCCGCGCCGCGAGGGACGCGACGAGCGGCTGCACCTGCTCGCCCGCGCGCAGCGCCCGGCTCCGGGCCACGCGCCAATCGGAGGAGAAGAGGCCCACCTCGGCCAGCCGTGACTCCAGCCGGACCACGGCCTCGCTCCGGGCGACGGACTGGCGCAGGCCCGCGAGCAGACGCGCCCGCGCCGCCTCGTCGGCCTTCAGCGCGTCTCGGACCGCCTGCCGGCAGGATGCGAGGACCGGGCGCTCCAGCTGCAACAGCACCTCGAAGAGCGCGGCATGGGTTCTCAGGCCGCGGGCGAGCGCCTCATCCGTGAGGGGCTCGTTGGGTCCGGGCGCGAGGACGCCATGATGGAACTCGGTGAGCAGCAGCCGGGCACGCATGCCCGTGAGGAAGCGGGAGACGCGCTCGGCGGTCTCGGCCCCCACGGTGAGCCCGAAGCGCCGGAGCACCTCGGCGGCCTTTGCCCGGCGGGTGAAGAAGAAGAGGAAGCGGTACCACTTGCGCGCTACCAGCAGCCAGGACGCCAGGAACGCCAGGGACTGACCCAGGGCACCCAGTCCCTGGGGCTCCGAGCGGTGCACGAGGGCCAGCTCCGTGTCGAGCGGACCCTCGTTCAACACCTGCACCTGCGGCGCCAGCCCCTCGAGTTGGGTCTTCGTCGCCTGCACGGCCTCGGACATGGACGAGGCCCAGCGCGTCAACCATTCGGGACGCGCCTCTCCCAGCACGCGCTCCAGCTTGTCGGCGAGCTCCGCACGCGCCCGGCCCTCGGCGGCCACGTCTCCCGTGGGAGAGAAGGCCGGGACGTCGGGTGAGGCCTGGGCGTCCGCCTCGCGCGCGGCCTCCACGGCGGACGCCATCCGGTCGCGGTACGTGGCGAGCGGCGTGGACAGGTAGTCCTTCAGCTCGGCGCCGAGCGAGGTGCGCCAGGGGTTGTCCGGGTAGCCTTCCTTGCCGGCGCGCTCCAGCACCTCGCGCACCTCGCGCTCGTAGGGACGCGATTCGGCCAGGCGGAAGGAGCCGAGGGACTCCGTCGCGCCGGCCAGAGACGCCGGGGCCTGCTGGCCGAACCACTGGCCCACCAGCTCGTGGAAGGAGGGCTCAGTGCCTCCGGCGGGGCGCTCGGAGAGGGCGCGCTCGGCGGAGGACAGCTCGTCGTGGAGCGACTGCATCTCAATGTCCACGCGGGAGAGCTCGGTCCTGGCGGCGGGGTTGAGCCTGGACTCGGTCAGGTTGTCGAGCTGCTCGCGGATGCCGAGATAGAGCTCACGCTGGTCCCTCTGCGCGTCGTGCACCACCGCGCACAACGAGCCCAGCCCGAGGTGCTCCAACCGGTGCTTCACCACATCGAGCGCGGTGCGCTTGTCGCAGACGAGGAGGACGCGCTCCCCGCGTGCGAGGTGGTCGCCAATGGCGTTGGCGATGGTCTGCGACTTGCCCGTGCCGGGAGGCCCGTGGACCACGAGGCCGCGGCTGCTGCGCGCGAGCCGCACCGCGCGCGACTGGCATGGGTCCGCATGGGAGACGAGCCGGTCCTCGCCCGCGCGCCAGGAGACCAGGGCCGCCGCGTCCGTCTTGGGCGAGTGCTGGGCACCCAGGGAGACGCCCACGCGCAGGAAGCTCTCAATGGGACCCTGGACGGGCTCGCCATCCACGAGGGCCCGCATGTCATCCACGAGGCTCTGGTTGGACAGGGGATAGAGGCCGAGCACGGCACACGGGAGGAGGGTGGCCCCGGCGGCGGTCTCGTCCTCGGAGCGCGGGGTAGGGGAGAGGAGCGTCTCCGGGGTGAAGGGGGTGGGAGGGGGCAGCTCAAGAGCCGTGGCCACGGCGGTGGATAGCTCGTTGAGCTCGCGCCAGGGATTCCGACCTTCCTCATCGACGAACAGTTCCCCGAGACGCTTGCCGGTCTGCCGCTCCACCCAGGCGATGAGGGCGGTGTTGGGCATGACCCGATCCGCGCCGTCGGCGGCGGACTCGAGCTCCAGGCCCGGCGTGCGGCCCTTCTTGAGGGTGAGGCGCACGGGGATGAAGGCGATGGGAGCCAGGACGCGCTTGGTGCTGGCGAAGCCCCGTGAGTCCTTCGCGCCTGGGGGCAGGTGGAGCAGGGGGAAGCCGACGTGGAGCACCTGGGCGCCCGTGTCCTGCTCGAAGGTGCGGGCATCCTCGGCGATGGTGTTCAGCTTGCGCAGCAGCGCCTGCCGCTCGTCGTCCTCACGCCTGGCCGGAGCGTCCGCGGCATCTTTCGAGGGGCTCGTGGCGCGCACGGAGAGCTTCACCGAGGCTTTCTCCCCGAGGAGCCCCGCCAGGACGGAGTGGGAGGGGGTGCCATCCAGACGGCTCAGCAGCGTGAGGTCCACGCGTTGGCGGCTGTTATGGGGACGGCAGTTGATGCTCGGGCCCGACGCGAGCGAGGCGTACAGGCGATCGAGCATCTTCTCGAGGAAGCGGTTGCGGGGCTCCGACGACAGGGCACACCTCCTGGGGTGGGACACTTCCTATCACAACGGGGGTTCCACCCTTTCGAGCGGGGGCATTACCCGGCGGCATGGGCACGGCGGAATTCGGCGGGGGTGGTACCGGTCCAGCGGCGGAAGGCGCGGTGGAAGGCACTCACCTCCGAGAAGCCGAGCATGAAGGCGATGTCGATCGTCTTGCGGTCGGTCTGCTGGAGCTGGGCGAGGGCCAGCTCGCGGCGGACCTCGTCGATGAGGGCGGAGAGGCTCGTGCCTTCATCGGCGAGTCGGCGTGCCAGGCTGCGCGTGCTCAGGGAGAGCCCGCGTGCGACGTCGGGGGCTGTCGGCACGCCCAGCCGTAACGACTGGAGAATCTGCCGCCGCACCTCGTCGACGAAGCGCAGGCCGCTCGGAGCCCGCGCCAGCAGCTCGTCGGCATGGCGCGCGACGACGCGGTGGAGGAGCGGGTCCGCGCCGTGCACCGGGCGGTTCAGCAGGCTGCCGTCGAAGGCGAGCTCATTGACCTCGGCGCCGAACTCCGGCTCCACCCCGAAGAACTGGCGATAGGCGCGCGTGTCTCCAGGCGGCAGGTGGCGCAGCCGGACGGAGTGCGGGACCACCGCCACCCCCGCGAGCCGCCGCAAGCGCGTCAGCATCCCGCCCAGGATGAAGTCCTCGAGCTCGCCGGGCATCGAGCCCCCGGTGCTCGCGCGGGGCGGAAGGATGATGAAGCGGGCCTCATCGCCGTCGATGACCAGGGACAGCGACTGGAAGCTGAACAGGAGTCGTTGGTAGCGGATGCCGGCAGCGAGCGCCTCGCCAACGGTGCGCGCGCTCTCAACCACGTAACCGACCACGTCGAACATCTTGAGGTCGTACTCGGCGGCGAGGCGCAGGCCGAGATGCGGCTTGCCCAGGCGGCCCATCTCGCGCCAGATGTCATAAGCGAGAGCGAGCGGCACGCGTGCCTCTGGGTCGCGCAGGTGCGCCGGATCGACGTGGTGCGCGGCATAGAGGTCGTCGAGTGGAACGCCGTGCTTGCGCGCGATCTCGATGTGTGAAGCGAGGAGCAGGCTCGTAACGGTCAGTGATGCGCGTTGGCGAGACATGGGACGAGGAGCATATGCCACCGTGAGACCACCGGCTGCGCCCTCGACCTGGCCTGCCGGGCCAATCCTTTGGCGCCTGGGGTCATCGTTCGAGCGGGCCCCGGTATGTACCTTCATTCCCGCAAGCAGCCGAACGCTCGACGCTCCCGGCGCTCGTGAGCTGCTTGCCTGAAGACCCTCAATGCGCACTCACGAAGGAGAGCTGTCTTGCGTCTGAATACCCCTCTCATTCTTCTCGCCACCCTGACGTTCGCCACGGCCTGGGCGGACACTCCGGCGGTGAGCTCCAACAACCCCATTCCCCTGGTGAACGGCTCAGATGTGCACCTCTTCTACCGGGCCACCGACCAGAACCTCCACCACATCATGTGGAGTCCCACCCTGACCTACCAGGACCAGTTGAGCGGGAACGGGACGACCCCTGCTCCATCCCTCACGGGCTCGCCGGTCTCCATGCTCTACACCTTTGAGGGCACGCCGCAGACACACGTCTTCTATCGAGGCGCGGATCTCAACATCTACCACATCTGGGATACGAACAACTGGGACCAGTGGGCAGGCCCGGGGAGCCCGCTCGGCACCGCTCAAGCCGCGGGAGACCCGGCCACCATGGTCACCGTCACCAACAACATCCGGCAGGCCCACATCTTCTACCTGACTTATGCCAACACCATCATGCACGTCCGGTGGGATCCCATCTCCTCCTTCGTGTCGGATGTGTGGAACGGCCCCCACCCTCATGCAAAGACTCACGCCCCTGACGCGGCGGGTAACCCGGCGACCATGGTCTATGGCGTGAATGGGGAGGAGCAGCACATTTTCTATCGGGGCGCTGATAACAACATCTACCACGTGTGGCACGCCTCGGGTGGTTACTACTGGGATCAGTGGGCCGGCCCCGGAGGACGGACCTCGGCGCCCGCGGCTTCCGGCGATCCGGTGACCCTCGTGTATACCAATCCCAGCAACGTCCAGGAGGCCCACATCTTCTACCGGACCGTGAACAACAACATCCATCACATCGTGTGGAGTCCGGTGAGCGGCTTCCACCATGATGTATGGAATGATCTTTCGCGTCCGAGCGCGGGCAAGCCCACGGTGGTGGTGGACGGCCAGACGCAGCACATGTTCTACCGAGGCACCGATACCAACATCTACCATGTCTCGTGGGACCCCTCGAGGGGCTTCCTCCGGGAGCAGTGGACCGGTCCCGGCGCGCCAACCGCGGCCCTGCCCGCCAGTGGCGATCCCGCGGCCATGCTCTACCTGTTCAACAACAGTGACCCGGAGGTCCACATTTTCTACCGGGACATCGACGGTAATGCCAGCCACATCTGGGATCGTACGAAGTTCGATAGGTGGACCGGTCCGGGAGGCCTGACCGACGCACCGCCGATCGCGAGCAACTAGCCTCCGTGGCCCTTTCCGTATGGGAAAGGGCGCGGACTGTGACGAAGATGCGACCCGCGTGGCTCGTAACCGATACGCGGGCCCTGGTAGTGAATATCTATACAAACAAGCAGGTGGAGGGGCCGCGCAGCCACCTTGGGGTACACGCTCACCCGCACGCCATCACGAGAAACGTACACCGCCATGGTCTCTCCCGGCGCAATCCTTTGACCGGGTGATGTATTATTGGAAGTGATTGACTGATTTTGATTTCAAGGGCTAGATGGTCCGCCATCGCTGGCGTGTGGCCGGCGCATGAGGGGAAAGCCAGAATGAACACCCGTGACGCGGTGCGCGTCCAGGCGGTGAGCGCCACGTGGGCCTCCGTCTGCGCCGTGCTGTTGCTGTCAATGGCGGTCCATGCAGCGAGCTCGAACCCGAAGCAGGAGCACGAGAGCCAGGAGTTGCCCGTCGCCGCCACCGTGCCGACGGACGAGGCGGTGAGGGTGCGGCCGGATACGGCCGTCTCCTTCCAACTCGATACACAGGCGCCGGAGTACCTCGCGTTCCGCCAGCAGTTGGAGAGCGGGCGCTTCGCCATCCAGGTGGAGGATGGCACCACCTCGCAGCTCTTCGTGGGTGAGCCCCAGGACGCCTCCGCGGGCGAGGCCACGTTCGATGCCGAGACGAGCACCGTGTCCACTCCGGCGCTGAGCCTGCGCCGCTACACCACGTATACGGTGACGCTGGCCGTCAACGCGGCCTACGAGGCGTTGCTGCACGGCGAGCCGTTGCCGGGCAATGACTCCTTCTCCTTCGCTTTCATCACCGGCTCGGCGCTGCACGAGCCCACGCACTACCAGCTCGTGGTGGAGGACACCGCGCCTCGCGTGACAGGGCAGGCGCGGCTGACCGTGGTGGCCACCGACGACTACGGCAACCCGGCCTGGGGCTCCCTGGTGTCCGTGCGGCTGGAGGAGGACGGCACGCGGCTGGCCTCCAGCGCACGGGTCACTCCGGCGGAGGCCATGCTTTCCGAGCCGGGGGGCTCCGTCTCCTTCACTCTCACCAACACCGAGGCTGAGGGCGTGCGGGTGAGCCTCCAGGCCACGGGCCCGGCTCCCGAGAACACGTGGAGTGGCACGGCCGCGCTGCGCTTCCGCCCGGGGACGCCCGTCCAGGCGTTGCTGAGCGAGCTGCCCGCGCAGGCGCAGGTGGCCACGCAGCTCACGGTGAAGGGCTCCGTGGTGGACGTGTATGGCAACGCAGTGGAGGATGGCTCGAAACTCCTCATCATCGTGAACAGCGTGCTGGACGTCACCACCCAGGGGGGAGCCTTCAGCGCGACGTACACCCTGCCGACCCGCGCCTCCACCTACACCCTGCAGGTGATTTCGCCGGAGATACCGGAGGTGCCGCTGCTGGCCTCGGCGACTCTCCAGCTCCTGCCCGGAGAGCCAAAGGGCATCAACATCAATGTCTCGTCCATTCCTCCTTCGCTGGTCGTGGGGAGCAGCGTCAACGTTTGCGGTACGGTGGTGGATGCGTATGGCAATCGTGTGCTCGATGGCACCCCGGTAACGGTGAACGGCGGGGCCACCATCACATACAACGGGAACTACTGTGTGCAGGTCACCGCGCCCACCAAACCGGGCACCTTCTCGGTGGTCATCAAGGCCGGTTCCGTCACCCACACGAGGTCCACCGAGGTGCGCAGCGGTCCCCTGGCGGCCATCAAGCGCATCTCGGTTCCCTCCTCCGTGGAGACCAACGCGTCCTTCCAGGTCTGCGCCACGGCGATGGACGCCTATGACAACCCGATTCCCGCCCTGGCGATCGTGGAGGGAGGGGTTCTGGCCCCGGTGCATACGCTCGCCACGGCGGGCCGGTTCTGCGCCAACCTGAAGGCGCCCAACTACCAGTCGGTCATCAACATTACCCTCACGGCCACCGACCTCGTCTACGACACCACCAAGCAGGTGACGGCCAAGACGGGCACGATCGCCAACGCGCCGGCCCCGGCCTTCATGTCGCTGTCGTTCACCCCGTCGAGCGACTCCGTTCCGGCCGATGGCTCCTCCACCTACACCTTCACGGCCTACGTGACGGATAAGGCGGGCCAGCCGGTGGCGGACAAAACCCTCGTCACCTGGTCCTTCACAATGGGCGTTCCGAGCAGCCAGGGTGTCTGGACCGTGGGGGGCGTGGCCACCATTACGCTACGCTCCTTCGTGCCGGGGACGGCCTCGGTCACCGCCACGGCGGGCAGCATCAGCCAGACGGCCTCCGTGACCTTCGTCCCGTGAGACAGTCGGGGCGGGGGGTGGAGTCCGGCCACCCACGTGTGTTGCGAGGACCGCCCGCAAACAGGAGCTGATACGGAGGAGTGAAATGTTTCATCTCTCGGAGTGAAGCGTTTCACAGGCGCAGCGCGAAAAACATGGCAGGTCGGGATGCGCCGGGGCTCCTAGGGGCCCTGGAAACCCAGCGTCTTTCACGGAGCGCATCCTTCTTGAAACTCACGTCTCGAATCATCCTGGCCGCCGCCCTGCTCTGGGCCGCGGCCTGCAACACTCCCTCCCCATCCGAGCCTTCGGCCTCGTCCACCGGAGCGCAGGGCACTGCCCGGCTGAGCTCGTTCGACCCGCTGCCGCGGGGCTTCGACTGGTCCATGGAGGATCGCTTCCCCAAGGACACGGATGGAAACGGGGTTCGCGAATTCAGCTATGAGACCTACGTCAACGCGAAGTCCTTCGCCGTCCAGCTCGACGGCTGTCCCACCACGGAGGCTGGCTACAGCTACCGGTGGAACATGAGCGGCAAGAGCTGGACCGGTGCGGACTGGCAGGCGACGTACCTGGATCGCGGCTGCCGCTTCTCCTTGTACTTCCCCGGGCAGGGCGATTTTTCGGTGACGTTGACCATCCAGGCCCCGTCTGGCGAGTCGCGGGACTACACGCAGACGGTGACGGTGAAGGACCTGCTCATCGTCGGGCTGGGTGACTCGTACGGCTCCGGCGAGGGCAACCCGGACATTCCGGCGAACGAGTCCTGGGACGGCAAGGCGAAGTGGGCCGACCCCCGCTGCCATCGCTCCTTCAAGGCCAGCTCCGCGCTGGTGGCCCTGCAGCTCGAGGAGGAGGACCGCCGCACGTCCGTCACCTACGTCTCCCTGGCCTGCTCCGGTGCCAACATCAGCCGCGAGACGTTCGTCCAGGGACCCTTCGAGACGTTCAAGACGTCGGGCAACAGCCAGGGCTCCGGCCTGCTGGGGCGCTACATCGGCATCGAGCACCCCTACCCCGAGAATGGACCGTGGAGCTCCTCGCAGTTCCTCGAGCCGCAGATCGAGCAGTTGCAGCGCATCTCCCAGGGGCGCCGTATCGATGCGCTGGTGATCAGCGCGGGCGGAAACGACATGGGCTTCGGGGACGTGCTCAAGCACTGCGTCGTCACCTCCACCTGCCACGGCGCCGACTCCTGGGATGGGCGGCACCTGGAGGCCAACGTGCGAGGGCTGAGCAACGCACTGCCTGCGCGCTACGTGGAGCTGGCCGACACCCTCCACTCCCGGTTGAACGTGGCCAACGTCTTCCTCACCGAGTATCCCGACCTGTCCCGCGATCAGAACGGAGAGACCTGCTACGAGCTGATGGACGACATCTCCAATGACCTCGGCATCCGCTTCGATGGCATCCGGCGCTCGCAGGGCGAGCCCCAGTGGATCCAGCAGAACTTCCTCGCCCCACTCAACCAGCACATGAGGAACGCGGTCCAGACGCAGCAGCAGCTCAACCGGCCCTGGCACTACGTGGGCGGGGTGGAGGAGGAGTTCCGCAACCACGGGATGTGCGCTGGCTCCGCGCGATGGTTCCGGTCGGGACCGGAGTCGGCGGTCCTCCAGGGGCCCCTCAACAACATCTCCGAGACGACGGGGACGGCACACCCCAACGAGGAAGGGCACCACGCCTACGCCCGCCACATCCTCGCGTCCCTGCGCGCGACGGATCCCCGCTTCGCTCCGGACGGCACGCTGCTGCGTGTCTCCGGTACTGATACTGTCTACCTGGTAGTGGGGGGAGCCAAGGTGTACGTGCCGAGCTGGGACTTCCTGAGCAACTACTACGGCCTGGGCGAGGCCCACGTGCGCGAGGTGTCCCAAACGACCCTGGATGCCTTTCCGAGCATTCCCCGGGAGGGGACGGGGCTCCGGGAGGAGAATCGCGACACGGTGTATGCCATGTACGGTGGCCAGAAGTACCCCTTCGCGAGCCCTCTAGCGGCCATCACCTCAGGGTTCCCGGCGGAACGGGTGAGGGTCGTCCCGTCGGGCGCCTTGTCACGCATTCCCACGGGCCGGGTGTTCGAGCAGGTGGATGTGAATGGCGACGGGTGTACGGACCTCGTGCGCACCTTGAACACGCAGGGCCTGCTTGGCTTGAGCGTGAGCCTGTCGGACTGCGCGGGAAGATACCAGGCTCCCTGGACCAACCTGAACATGGGGGCCGGTTCGGGCGCGGTGGAGTGGCTCACCGGTGATGCGGACGCCGATGGCCGGACGGACCTCTTCCAACTGTGGGACAACTTCGGCTCGCTCGGACTCATCGTCTGGCGCTCCAATGGCACTGGCTATGAGGCGTTCGCGGACACCTCGGGGGTCCAGATGGGTGTGGGGGCCGTGAAGTTCCTCGCCGTCGATGTGAACAAGGACAAGCGGACGGACATCGTCCAGCTGTGGAACAACAACGGCACCCTGGCCATGAGCCTCCACCAGTCCTACGGCAACCGCTACACCACCAGCTGGACGGCGACGATGCCCGCGGGCGTGGGCGCGGTGGAGTGGCTCACCGGTGACGCGGACGCCGATGGCCAGACGGACATCTTCCAGCTGTGGAACAACTTCGGCTCGCTCGGACTCATCGTCTGGCGCTCCAATGGCGCGGGTTATGAGCCGTTCGCGGACACCTCGGGGATCGCCGCGGGCGTGGGCGCCGTGAAGTTCCTCGCCGTCGATGTGAACAAGGACAAGCGGACAGACATCGTCCAGCTGTGGAACAACAACGGCACCCTGGCCATGAGCCTCCACCAGTCCTACGACAACCGTTACGCCACCAACTGGAGTGGAGTGATGCCCGCGGGAGTGGGCGCGGTGGAGTGGCTCACCGGTGACGCGGATGCCGATGGACAGACGGACCTCTTCCAGCTGTGGGACCACTCCGGCTCGCTCAGACTCATCGTCTGGCGCTCCAATGGCACGGGCTATGAGTTGTATGGGAACACCGCGGGGATCGCCGCGGGCTCAGGCGCCTTGAAGTTCCTGGTGTCGGACATCAACCACGATGGCAGGACGGACCTCCTCCAGTGCTGGAACAACGCCGGCCAGCTCAACGTCCTCGTCCATGCCCAGGACTCTGGTGCCTTCTCCACCACCTGGAATGGGAACATGGGCCGGTTGTAGAGCAGCCCAGGGCCAGGACCGGGAGACGGGTTCATCACCTGTCTCCCGCTTCGCGCTACTTCCTCTGCCGCAGCGCCTTCCAGGCACCGGTGGACCACAGCGCCCACCCCATCAGCACGGGCTGGAAGAACAGCCGGACGAAGCGCTGGGTATCGGTATTGAGACCGAACGCGGAAAGGCGCTTGGCGTATTGGTGCAGGTTGCCGGGAAAGACCAGCGCGTAGAACGCCGCCAGGCCCAGTCCCATGGGCACCTTGTGCCGCGTATTGAGAAGCATGGACAGGCCGAGGGCGATCTCGACCACGCCCGAGAGCAGGACCACGGTGTCCTTGTCCATCGGCACCCAGTCGGGCACCTGCGCCTGGAAGGACTGCCGCGCGAAGGTGAGGTGGCCCGTGCCGGCTCCGAGCATGAACGTGCCCAGCACACCGCGGCCCACGTCCTGCGAAGTTGTTGTCTGGGTTTCGTGCAAATTCAAAAGGCCTTCCATCGTCCTCGTCTCCCTCCAGGGGGTTGACGATGGAGACGCCTCCCCTGGGGTCGCAAGGGAGGCGTCCTACGCTCCGCCGCTCGCTGGGCAGGCGCATGAGCGAGCCTTGGTTCTCGCCGCATCCAGTTGGCTTCAAGCGTTTGGCTGCGCGTGAAGCCCGGCCTGGTAGCGAACCTGAACTTCGGCGTGGTGGCCTGCGTGAGGTGGCCTCCCTCCTGTGAAATTCGGGAGCCAGGGGGTTTAGAGTCGGGGGGCCGCTCCTGACGAACCCTGGAGGCCGTACCGTGAAGCGATGCGTCGCCGTGTGGTTGGGTCTGTTCCTGCTCGCTCCGGTGAAGGCCTTCTCCTTCGCCACCGGCAAGGACGTGACGTTCGTCAGCGTGGAGCTGCTCGAGTCCACGGGGACGGTGGACTCCTGTGATGATGATGGCGTGCTCGACACGGGTGAGACCGCGCTCGTGCGCGTCACCCTGCGCAACAGCGGCACCGAGCCGCTCGCGGACACGCGCGTGAGACTCGCCAGCGACGACCCGGACGTCTCCTTCCCCAAGGAAGAGACGCCCTTGCTCGCCTCGAAGCCGGGCGAGGAAATCAAAGCGGAGCTGGCCGTGAAGCTCTTGGGCTCCGCCAGGCCGCGCGATGTCACCCTGCGCATCGACTACCGCGCCACCGAGCAGGATCCCGAGTACAAGACGCGCACGGCGGTGTACCGGGTGGACACGGACGAGCTGCCGGAGACGAGCACTTCCGAGACGGTGGAATCGCCCCATCACAAGTGGACCTTCTCGCCCAGCTCCAAGGGCCTCTCGTGGTGGGAGCGTCATTCCGATTCGGCGGACACGGGCTGGTTCTTCCGCGGACCGAACAACGCGAAAACCGGAGAGATCGTGCTCGTCTCGCCGCGCCTCCAGGTGTCGGAGACGGAGGCGTTTCGGTTCACCTTCCAGCACCGCTACGACTTCGAGAAGTTCAACACCGCCTTCTACGACGGCGCCGTCATCGAGCTGCGCGAGGGTGAAGGGGGGACCTGGGAGAACATTGGCACCGCGGTGACCCCCACCTACAACGCGACACTCGAAGCATCAGGAGAGAATCCGCTCAAGGGTCGGAAGGCATATGGAGGCCAGAGTCCCGGGTACCCGAAGTTCGCTCCGGCCACCGCCGACCTCGGTACCGCCTACGCGGGAAAGACGGTGTACATCCGCTTCCGCATCGGCACGGACCTCGACACGGGCGCCACGGGCTGGGACCTGGATGACCTCAAGTTCGAGGGGCTGGTGAACACGCCCTTCACCTCGCTGGTGGCGCACCGGGGCGAGTGCCTCGATCGGGTGCCGGTGGCGGACGCGGGCCCGGACCAGATCGTCAACGAGCGGCGCCTGGTGACGCTCTTCGGCAGCGGAAAGGACCCCGAGGGCCAACCGCTCACCTACAAGTGGACGCAGACTGGGGGCCCGCTCGTGACGCTCAGCGACCCGAGCGTGCCCAACCCCACCTTCGTTTCCCCCAAGGTGCTGGCGGACACGGACTTCCAATTCGAGCTGATTGTGCACGATGGGGAGAAACCGAGCCTGCCAGACGGGGTGACGGTGCGGGTGCGTGATCTCCCCGAAGGCAACCACGCGCCCACGGTGGAGGCCGAGCCGGAGCTGAGTGTCTTCGAACTGGAACCGGTGACCCTGGAGGCCTCGGGCACGGATGCTGACGGGGACACGCTCAGCTACCAGTGGACGCAGGTGGGCACGCCCAGCGTCACCCTGGAGGGGGACACCACGGCACGGGCCTCCTTCGTCGCGCCCAAGGTGACGGAGCCCCTGGTGCTCACCTTCCAGGTCGTCGCCCATGACAGCGAGGCGCCGAGCGCCCCGTTCACCGTCACCGTGAAGGTGAACAACATCGAGCATGCGCCGGTGGCCTCGGTGAAGCCGGTGGAGGCGGTGGACGAGGGGACGCTCGTGACGCTCGAGGGGAGCGCCACGGATGAGGATGGAGAGACCGAGTTCGTCTACACCTGGAAGCGGGTGGAGGGCCCCGCAGTCACCCTGAGCGACAGCAAATCGGCCTCGCCCTCCTTCACCGCGCCCGACGTGGATGGGGAGACGAAGCTCACCTTCCAGCTCGTCGTGGGTGATGGAAAGCTGGAGAGCGAACCGGTGAGGGTGACCGTGCTCGTGCTGGACACGTCGCTGGTGGCCCGGGCGGGTGCGGACCAGAGCGTGCGCGAGGGCAGTGGGGTGACGCTCAACGGCTCGGGCTCGAAGGGTTCCGGCCTGAGCTACACCTGGACCCAGGTGGACGGCCCCCCGGTGAACCTCATGCCGGCGGGCCCGATGGCCATGTTCAACGCGCCCGAGGTGGACGGGGAGACGGCGCTCACCTTCCAGCTCCAAGTGACGGACGCCCGCGGACAGCGCGGCGAGGACACCGTCACCGTTCGCGTGACCGACCGGCAGCCATCGCCCGTTTCGAGCTCGGGCTGTGGCTGCGCCGCGGGCCAGGAGGGCGGAGGGCCCACGGCGGTCTTGCTGCTGCTCTCGGCGCTCGGCTTCGCCCTCAGAAACCGTGCATCCAGCCGCCGGGCCGGTGGCTTTGGGCACTGCATCGTGCGCCGGCAGTTTCTTCGCCATGGCGCGCCTGAAGAGATTCGGTAACTGCTCGCCGGGCACCGGCCTGTCGCACTGCTCAAGCGGCCCCTGTCAGCGGTCCCTCCTCGGCCCTCCGCCCCTGCCCGCTGCCCCTCAACAGACCTTCCCTCCTTTGGTACGTCGTCTGCGACACAGGGGATGGCGACTACGTCGCGCTCGATACGAGCACGACCGAGAACGGGTACTACCCACTGCTCGATTGCTTCCACGAGACGTTCATGGAGTCAGGGAGCAACAAGCGCATCGCCCACTCGTTCTCCGACTTCCTCGAACGCGCCCTGCGCAGCGGTGGCCGCCTCTACTGGCTGAAAAGGGACTGAGTCCTCCACAACTTCTCGTGAAGCCGAAGCGCAGGGGATTCCCTCGACAGGTATCGAACAGCATCGCCGAGCTTACCTCTCCACTGGCGCACTCGCCGCTGCAACGTGCGCAGATGCCCCGGCTTGTAGCGGCGAGCGCGGCCTTGTTCATCACCAACTCCTGGCACTGGGTCCAGTTGTTACCAAGGTCTTGCCAATAGCCGTGCGATCGCGATCGGTTTGAACTACCCCGAACCGGCGAAAGACGTGTGCCGTCGCTGGTTCGGGGTGCCTCGACTCAGGGAGCCCAGGCGGACGTCACGTCCCAGCTCGCGTCCTCTATGAGGCTGGCGGTGCGGTTACTGCCGCTGTCTGCCCCACCGGCCGCGAGCCAGACCTCGGCGTTGGAGTGGCGCAGGTAGTTGCCTGGGAAGTTATAGAGATCAAGTGCCTCGAGTTGGTGGCGAAGCTCCATCCCAGACGCCACTGGATCGCATTCAAACATCGCCGACGACTTGAACGCCGAATTGTTTGAACCGTACGAGCGCCTCGTCAGGATCCACGAGCGTTTCAGGGAGATGCAGTCCGCCACCGGCGGCGGGCCGACCGTCCAACCCCAGGACGCGCTCGATGGCGACCAACACCCCCAGGGCCGTGAGATGCGCATTGCCAGAGGGGTCGGACACCACCGTCCGACGACTGGCCCGCTTACCGTCCCGCAGGAGCCCCTCAATGTCGATGTAGAGGTCATGGGAGGCCTGGCGTCCGGCGCGAGTTCCGAGGGACTCGCCTTGCAGGAAATCGAAGCGGACGTTCGCCGCGCCGGTGATCGCCGCGAGGCTCGGCACGTCGAGTACGGACATCGGAACACCCTGCACTACGCTCTCCTCCGAGAGACGAACGTGTCTCGCGTGCCGCGTAGCGTCAACCCAGGCCCAGTTTCCGGCTTCACGCAGCAGCGCCCGGCCGACGAAGTGCTCGACATCGCCAGTGGTCATCGGGCCAATCGGATCGCGAGCGTCGAAGAGCCCCGCCACCTGGATGGAGTCGACACGGCTGAACACTTCGGCTGCCTTCCTCGCAACGAGGGTCAGCACGCCCGCCTGCCAGTGGCCTAGCAGAACGATGGGACGTTTCGGGGGCGTTCTCAATGCCGTGAAGGTGATGGGTGCAATGTCCTCGGCCAGCTTCGTGATGCCAATGTGGGCGATGCCCTGCGCGAGAGCGGCGTGGATGAGACTGTCGCCCGGGTCCTGCAGGGCAGCGACGATGAGGTCGATGGGTCCCACCTCGCGCAGTCCCCGCGCGGAATCCGCCACATCGAGATGGGCCGTCGTGGCACCGCCCAACTCCTGGGCGAGCGCCGCTCCCTTCTCGGGATTCCGCCCCGCGAGGATGAGTTCGACGTCCTTGCTGACCTTCCTGACGTGCCGCGCGATGGTGCTGCCCACGAGCCCGTAACCGCCTGCGATGAGAATGCGTGACTTCATGACAACCCCCTGTCACCTGCTGGTTACTAAAAGTAGGTTACCAGTAGTAATATGGAGGGTGGGTGTCCGGGTCAAGCAAACCTCTTCGATGACCCGGAAAGCCCGCGAACGAGAGGTGCACACATTGGCCATGGCGAAACGAATGGCGAAGGAGCAGCGAAGGCGCCAACTCCTGGAGACTGCGTCCGAGATCGTCCGGACCGAGGGAACCGAAGCGCTGACGCTCGGCTACCTGGCCGAGCGCGCCGGCGTGACCAAGCCGATCGCCTATGAGCATTTCGGCACACGAGCCGGACTGCTCATCGCCCTGTATCGAGACTATGACGAGCGACAGATCCTGGCGATGCGTGCCGCCCTGGAGGCCAAGGGACGGACGCTCAAGGACGTCGTGGAGATTGTCAGCGCTGCCTACATCGATTGCGTCCTGACTGCCGGACCCGAGTTCGGAGCCATTTCCGCGGCCCTCTCGGCCACTGAAGAAATGGAGGACTTCCGGCAATCCTTGCGAGACTCCTATGTCGCCGAGTATCGCAAGGCATTCGCGCGCTTCATGAAGCTTCCCCGCCAGGAGGGTCAGGTGCTGATGGAGGGCATCCTCGGCGCCTCGGAAGCCCTGGCGCAAGCCGCCGCCTCGGGGCGGACGTCGCGAGAGCAGGCTATCGCCGCCCTCTCGCGCATCATGATCGGGGCGCTCAGCGCCCCGGACCGGCCGTGACCCCTCTCTGTTGGAGTCCAGGAAGCTTCTAGTGGAGGATGCGGGAATCGAACCCACGCCGGGCGGTGCGAAACTCCCAGCAGAATCGCGCCCTTATCTCGCACCCGCCCGGAATGCTGGGGAGTCGGTATCCCGCCGCGTCCTGTCCTGTCCCGCCCCATTCCAGTCTATTCCGCAGGCTCCTGCGACATACGTGCAACACGGCAGGCCCTCACAAGAGCCGGTCGGCCTCCTCCTGCGCAACACGAGATGTGCAAGGTTGGGTGGAGGCAGGCGTCGGGTGCTGGCGGACGTGAAGGCAGGGGGTGGAGTGCGAGCGATTCTGGAGCGCCTGGGCCTGGCCACGGCAGGTGCGGAGCTGGCCCCGGCGCGAGGGCCCCCCAGACCACGTGGTGTTGAGACTCAATACGTCCCAGCCAAGAGAGCCAGTCCCCTACCGCGCACCTCATGGGATGGCGGCCTGGGCTGGGCGGGCATGTGTCTGCTGGATAGTGGAGTGTCCGCGAAGTTCTTGGACACAGTCGTCGAAGGCCCAGCGCCCGGACTCCTGCGCCGGGAACAGTACGGGCTCCGCGACCATGTCCAACTATTTGCCGGACATTCCACTAGACTGCGGCCCGTGACCGCCGCGTCCCTGTCGTCTCCGCGCTCCGAGCTGGGGCACTTTCTCCGGACCCGCCGGGCGCGGCTGCGGCCGTCCGATGTGGGGCTGCCCGAGGGCGCGCGGCGGCGCACGCCGGGGCTGCGGCGCGAGGAGGTCGCGCAGCTCGCCGACGTGGGGGTGAGCTGGTACACGTGGCTCGAGCAGGGGCGCGACATCCATGTGTCCGAGCCGTTCCTCGAGCGGCTGGCGCAGGCGCTGCGGCTGACTCCGAGCGAGCGAGCGCACCTGTTTGCGCTCGCCCAGGGGCGGCCGGCGGCGAGCCCGCTGATCGCCCCGGCCGGCGTGAGCGAGGCGCTGCAGCGGGTGCTCGACGTGCACCCGTTCCCGGCGCTCGTGGCCACGATGCGCTGGGATTACCTCGCCTGGAACACGGCCGCGGTGAGGCTCTACGGAGATTTCTCAAAGCTCACGCCCGCGCTCCGCAACGGGCTCTGGAGACTGTTCGCCGACCCGGATAGGCGCCGCATGATACCCGCCTGGGAGCAGATCGCGCGAGCCAGCGTGCAGCGCTTTCGCCTCGACGCGGCGCGCTCGGCCGACCGCTCGGCCTTCGACGAGCTGGCGGCCGCGCTGTCGCGGGTGAGCCCCGAGTTCGCCCGCTGGTGGGGCGACCATGACGTGGTCGAGGTGGGCGAGGGCTCGAAGGAGCTGATCCATTCGGACGTGGGGCTCGTGCGCTTCGAGTACGTGACGCTCACGCAGGCGGAGCCCGACGGGCGCGTGCTTCGTGTCACGTTCTACTCACCGCAGGCTGGCGAGAGCGAGGAGCGCACGAGGCGACTCTTCGGGCCGATCACAAGGTGAACGGCGCGCCGCGAGGACCGCGGGCTCAAGAAGCCCTCAGCAGCTACGCCTTCAGGCTGGTGGTGGCGGTCCCAGGATAAAGTCTCCCTCTGGCAACCCTTCACGCCGGTCGTATCGTGAGCGCCGTGAGCAGGCCGACCGGGGCGTCCGGTGGCCTGCGTCAAGGAGAATTGCGCATGCGTTATAGACTGTTCGGCCGCACTGGCCTTTACGTCTCGGAACTCTGTTTCGGAGCGATGACATTCGGCGGGAAGGGCTTCTACGAGCCCATTGGTAAGACGGCCCAGGCCGAGGCCGACGAGCTCGTGTCCATCTCGCTCGAGAGCGGCATCAATTTCTTCGACACCGCTGACGTCTACTCCGAGGGCGAGTCCGAGAAGATCCTCGGCAAGGCCCTCGGCGCGCGCCGCAAAGACGTCGTGCTCGCCACGAAGGTGCGCGGCAAGGTCGGCACGGGTCCGAACCAGCAGGGCCTCTCCCGCGCTCACATCATGAGCGCCATCGAAGGCAGCCTGAAGCGCCTCGGGACCGACTGGGTCGATCTCTACCAGATTCACGGCTTCGACCCGGTGACCCCCTTCGACGAGACGCTGCGCGCCCTCGACGACGTTGTCCGTTCTGGCAAGGTGCGTTACGTCGGCTGCTCGAATCTCGCAGCATGGCAGCTCGCCAAGGCCAACGGCATCGCGGCGCGCCATGGTTGGGCTCGCTTCGAGTCATTGCAAGCCCACTACACGATCGCCACCCGCGATCTCGAACGCGAACTCGTGCCTCTACTGAACGACGCGCAGATGGGGCTCATGGTATGGAGCCCGCTCTCCGGGGGCCTGCTGTCCGGAAAGCATGGTCGTGAC
Source organism: Archangium minus (assembly GCF_044360475.1). Taxonomy (NCBI): domain Bacteria; kingdom Pseudomonadati; phylum Myxococcota; class Myxococcia; order Myxococcales; family Archangiaceae; genus Archangium; species Archangium minus. The sequence continues at coordinate 7,639,072 of NZ_CP043494.1, read as the reverse complement.
GGCAAAAGTCCTGACGGCTCGCGCCGAGCCAGCTTCGACTTCCCGCCCGTCAACAAGGACCGCGCCTTCGACTGCATCGACGCGATGCGGAAGATTGGCGACGCCAAGGGCGCGAGCGTCGCATGCGTCGCGCTTGCGTGGCTGCTCGCAAAGCCCCACGTCTCCGCGATCATTGTCGGCGCGAAGAACGAGGAGCAGCTCAGGGACAACCTGAAGGCGAGCGACTTCGTGCTCGACCCCGCCGAGATCGCCGAGCTCGACAAGGTGAGCGCACTGCCCGCCGAATACCCGGGCTGGATGATCGAGTTCCTACGCAACCAAGGCAGAGCGCCGAAGAACGCTCGCTAACGTCAACTGTTGCCGTCTGGCGAGCCCGCATGCCCGCATGTCGTTCACGCCGTGGGCGACCATGCGGGCTCGTCGGAGGCATTCAAGCGGTCAATGAGATAAAGGGCTTGTGCGTCGGCCCCGCGTGCGGCTCATGGGCTCCTCGTCCGTGTCCCTCGCCTGGGCTTGTCCGTCCTATCGCCCTCGCGCGACACACAAAGGAGAATCGTAAATGCAAAAGCGCAAACTTGGAGAACTCGAAGTCTCTGCCATGGGCTTGGGCTGCATGGGTATGAGCTTCTTTTATGGCTCGCCGCCCGACTCGACAGAGATGACACGGTTGCTGCGCGCTGCAGTCGATCGTGGCGTGACTTTCTTTGACACTGCCGAGGTCTACGGCCCATTCCTCAATGAGGAGTTACTCGGTTCAGCGCTAGCGCCTGTACGCAACCAGGTTGTGATCGCAACGAAGTTTGGTATCAAGCACGGCGAGCACGGGCCAAGCCCGCTCTCGGGCGTCGACAGCCGACCCGAACAGATCCGTCGAGTGACCGAAGCGTCGCTCAGGCGTCTTGGAACCGATTGCATCGACCTGCTTTACCAGCACCGTGTCGATCCGAACGTGCCTATCGAAGATGTAGCCGGGACAGTCAAAGACCTGATTACAGAGGGCAAGGTCAAGCACTTCGGTTTGTCAGAGGCCGGTGCAACGACCATTCGCCGTGCCCACGCCGTGCAACGTGTGACTGCGTTGCAGAGCGAATACTCGCTGTGGATGCGAGAGCACGAGCTGGAAATCATTCCAACGCTTCAGGAGCTGGGTATTGGGTTTGTACCCTTCAGCCCGCTCGGCAAGGGTTTTCTTACTGGCAAAATGGACTTCACCACACCGTTGGCCGACAACGATCTACGCCGTCTGCTGCCCCGCTTTGCGCCCGAAGCTATGCGAGCGAACCAAGCGCTAGTCGACTTGCTCCAGCACATTGCTACCGCCAAACAGGCGACCCCGGCGCAAATCGCGCTTGCTTGGGTGCTGGCGCAGAAGCCGTGGTTTGTGCCGATCCCCGGCACCACCAAGCTGCATCGACTGGAAGAAAATCTGGGCGCTATCGACCTTGAGCTGACGTCTCGAGATCTGCAGAGCATCGAGGAAGCAGCCGCGCACATCCAGATCCAAGGAGCGCGCGTCCCAGAGAGCCTGCAGTCCCAATTCGGCCGATAGAGCGACAGAGCTATCTGCCAGTCCATACCCTGCGATTGCCCACGTCGGACCCCCTCCGTTTGGTCCTTCTTTGGTCCCGAGGAGCCCGATTTGGTCCCCAAAAGCAAACCGCGCTCCCCTGCCAGCAGAGGGCGAGGCTCACAGCGGCGGGTAACTTCATGTGGAAGCGGCGGGAATCGAACCCGCCGCTCCAGGTGACTGTGCCGGTCAGAGCCGGACCTGGATCTCGTAGCGCCGGTTCTTCGCCTTCTTGGCCGGCGTGTTGTCTGGCTTCACCAGCGGCTGCTCCGAGCCTCGGCCCACGGCGATGATCTCCGAGCGCGGCACGCCTCGTGCGATGAGCTCCTTGACGATGACCTCGGCGCGCTTCTCGCTGAGCTCCTTGTTCTTGGCCGCGTCGCCGCTTGAGTCGGTATGTCCGGAGACCTCGAACTTGTAGTTCGTCACCCCGCCCGCATCGAGCTGCTTCTTCGCCGCGATGAGCGCGCTGGTGAGGTTCTTGAGCTTCTTGTCGCAGCCGGGCTCGAGCACGTCCGTCCCCGACTTGAAGCTGCACTGGTTCTTGCGCGCCTCTTCCGTCAGCTTCGCGTTGACGCGCTTCTCGATGGCTCCCTTGCCCGCGTCACCCGCCGACTTCTTGAGCTGCTCAAGCGGGTTCTGCGCCAACGAGACCGTGGGGACCGCCAGCAGGGACAGGGCGATGCACAGCGCCTTCATCTTCATGGCTCTCTCCTTCGTGGGACTTCGAGGAGCCCAGGCTGCATGGAGGGTCCCGGAGGCGTCCAGCTTCATGAAGAGGTCATGGGGGCTGCAAAGACTGCGTGCCCACCCGCCCGGCCGCAAGGCTTGCGCCCCTTCGGGCCTCTTCTCCAGGGGGCCCACCCTGGCGTGCTTCTTGCCCTGCAAGTCCTGAAGAAGGCGCCATCATGTTCCACTTCCCCAGGGAATTCCTCGTCGTCCTCGCGCTCCTGCTGACGGGTCCCGCTCGTGCGGTGGAGCCGGGCAGTCCTCTTCGCATCCAGCCGCCGCCCCGGCCTCGCCCAGTGGTCACGCCACCCGCGTCCAGGCCCAGGCCCGTTGAGCTCGCCCGTTTCCTGGAGTCCCCCGGGCGCGAGGAGGCCTCCGTGCGGCTGTGGCTGCGTTTCAACCGGGAGGCGCAGGGGATCGCGCAGGGCACCCGAGACTTCCTCGACACGCTCGGGCGCTTCAACGCGCAGGCGCCCCAGGAGGTTCTCCTCGCGCATGAGCACGTGCGGCTCGATGCCGAGTTGATCGCCACGAATCACGAACTGGTCGCGCTGGCAGAGGCGCGAAAGCTGCTGCTCGACGAGCTGGGTCGGAGCGATCCGGACAATGCCCTCCTCGATGGCGAGCGCCCGCCGCCCTGGTCCCCGGATGGAACGCTCGAGCGGGACGCGCTCGTGGGGCCGCTCTCGCCAGCCGTGGATCGTCTGCTGGCCCGCCTGGCCTCGGTGGATCGGCTCTTGGCCTCCCTGGAGGAGCAGCTGCTGCCCGCGGCCGAGGAGTCCCTGGGTTCCGCGCTCATCTCACTCTCCTCGGGTGAGGCGAGCCTCCTGGAGGTCCTCGAGGGCCTGCGATTCCTCAACCGGCAGCAGCGGGCCCACCTGGAGCTGCGCACGCAGCGTGAGCTCCTGCTCCTGGAGTTGGCCCGGCAGCTCGGTTGCTCCGTGGAGCAGCTGCCCTGGGCTTCTGCTCCCCCGCAAGGTTGATTTCCGTGCAGGGGAGGGGTGGTGACCCGGTGTTTCTCGAATTCGGGCGCGCTAAGACGTTTACCTACGAATGGCGGAGACCTTGTTCGAAGAGTTGAAGCGTTACGTGGGCTTTGGACCCGAGGATGAGCAGGCACTCCGGGCCCTGCACGAGGTGGCCCAGCCCGAGTTCCCGGCCATCGCGGAGGTCTTCTATGCTCGCATCCTGGAGCACGAAGGCGCTCGCAGCGCCCTGGCCGGCGAGAGCCAGGTGGGGCACCTCAAGGTCACGTTGCGGGCCTGGATGGAGCAGCTCCTGCGTGGGCCGTGGGATGAGAACTACTACAACCTGCGCTGCCGTATCGGCCGCATGCACGTGCGCATCGCGCTGCCCCAGCACTACATGTTCGGCTCGATGAACACCCTGCGGCAGGAGTTCAACCGCATCATCGACGAGAACTATGCCCGCCAGCCGGAGGTGCTGCGGGCCGCACGCGTGGCACTCGGGAAGATCCTCGATCTCGAGCTGGCCATCATGCTGCACACCTACCGGGAGGACCTCCTCGCCCAGCAGGCGCGCAACGAGCGGCTGTCCACCTTCGGCCAGCTCGTGGGCTCCATTGGGCACGAGCTGCGCAACCCCCTGGGCGTCATCGAGACATCGCTCTTCATCCTCAAGGGTCGTCCCCTGGCCTCCGACGAGCGCGCCACCAAGCACCTGGAGCGCATCGGTGAGCAGGTGACGCTGGCCAATCGCATCGTCTCGGACCTGCTGGACATGATCCGCGACAAGCCGCTCAAGCGCGAGCCCCTGCGGCTCGACGAGGTGTGGAAGGACGCGCTCACCTCGGTGCAGGGAGCTCCTGGTGTGTCCATTCAGGCGGAGGGGTTGGAGGGGCTCCCCACGCTGCAGGGAGACCCCGGGCAGATGCGCCAGGTCTTCGTCAACCTGCTAGAGAACGCCGTGCAGGCCTTGGGTGAGACGGGGACGGTGACGCTGTCGGCCTCGTCGGGCCCGGAGGCGGTGGAGCTCATCCTGGAGGACTCGGGGCCGGGCGTCAGCGAGCCCATCCGGCGCCGGATGTTCGAGCCGCTGATGACCACCAAGGCCCGGGGCATCGGCCTGGGCCTGCCGCTCGTCAAGCGCATCATTGAGCGCCACGGTGGCTCTATCGTCTACGCTCCTCGCGAGGGCCGGGGCGCGCGTTTTGTCCTGAAGCTCCCGCTCCCCACCTCTTCCCTGTAGTAGGGAAGGACCTAGGGAATGGCATGAGGAACTACCTGCTGCTCGATGACAACAAGGCCTTCGCGGAGAACCTCGCGGAGATCCTCAGGGATGCGGGGGACGAGGCCACGGTGGTGACGGATGGGGCCCAGGCCCTGGAGTTGGCGCGTACCCAGCGCTTCGACGTGCTCCTCACGGACATGAAGATGCCGGGCATGAGCGGGGCCGCGGCGGTGCACCACATCCGCAAGGTGGATCCGGGACTCGCCGCCGTGGTCATCACGGCCTATCCCGGAGAGGATGACCTCGAGACCGCTCGGCGCGAGGGGTTGCTCGCGGTGCTGCCCAAGCCCGTGCCCATTCCCACGCTCGTCTCGTTGTTGTCCGAGGCACGTCGGGACGGGCTGGTGGCGCTCGTCGAGGACGACCTGGCCCTCAGCGACAACCTCACCGAGGTGTTGCGTTCCCGCGGCTTCTCGTGTGTCACCGCGCGCTCGGTGCTGGACGCGGAGCAACTGGCCTCGGTACAGCCCTTCGCCGCGCTGGTGGACCTGCGGCTGCCGGGTGGCCCAGATGGAGAGGCGCTGCGCCGGCTGAGAGCGCGCTTCCCCGAGCTGCCGGTCTTCGTGATGACGGCCTTCCCGGAAGTGGTACCCGAGGCGGCCATGCCGGAGTACGCGGGCATCTTCCCCAAACCCTTCGATACGGCCGAGTTGCTGAACGTGCTGGAGCGCGTCCACGCTTCGCGTCGTCAGCAGGTGTCATGAGCCTTCCCCATTCATCTCATCGTCCTCGGGTACTCGTCGTCGATGACAACGCGGCCTTCCTCGACAACCTTCAGGAGTTGCTCGGCGACGCGGGTTACCTGGTGGAGGGAGCGAGCAGTTGCCGCGAGGCGCGCGAGCGGGCCGGGGACGGCTTCGACGTGGCGCTGGTGGACCTGCGGTTGCCGGACGGGGAGGGGACGGCGCTCGCCCGCGAGCTGAAGGAGAAGGTGCCCGAGTCCGAGGTGGTGCTGCTCACGGGCTTCGCCACGTTGGAGACGGCGGTGGCGGCGGTGCGCGCGGGGGCCTGCGCCTATCTGATGAAGCCCTGCGCGCCCAACGAGCTGCTTCTCACGCTGGAGCAGGCCATGCGCCAGGTGCGCCTGCAGGCCGAGAAGCGCGAGCTGGCGCGTCGGGCCCAGGTGACGGAGAAGCTCGCCGCGGTGGGCACGATGACGGCGGGGCTCTCCCATGAGATTCGCAACCCGCTCAACGCGGCGGCCCTCCAGCTCTCCGTGCTGGAGCGTCGGGTGCGGCGGCTCTCCGAGGACTTGCAGCCCAACCTCCTGGAGCCCCTGATGTTGGTGCGCGATGAGATCCGCCGGTTGGATCACATCCTCGAGGACTTCCTCCAGTTCGCGCGGCCGCGCGAGTTCCGCCCGGAGCCGGTGGAGCTGAAGACGCTGCTGCGGCGTGTGGTGGATCTCCTGGGGGGCCAGGCGGATGCTCGCCGCGTCCGGCTGGAGCTGGAAGGGGAGGGGCTCCTGTCGGTACCCCCCGTCTGGGGCGAGGAGGAGCGGTTGCGGCAGGTGATCATCAACCTGGCCATCAACGCGCTGGAGGCCACGCCGGCGGGAGGGCTCGTCCGTGTCTCCGCGGGCCGCGAGGGAGACATGGCGTGGATCACCGTGGACGACACGGGCCCGGGTGTCCCGCTGGAGGTTCGCGACCGGCTCTTCGAGCCCTTCTTCACCACGAAGGCGCAGGGCTCGGGGCTGGGCCTGTCCATCGTCCACTCCATCGTGACGCAGCACGGCGGCACGCTGGAGGTGGACAGCTCTCCGGAGGGTGGGGCGAGGTTCTTCCTGCGCCTGCCCCTGGCTCCCTGAGCTACTCGGAGACGGCCTCGGATTCCGAGTTCTCCTCCTCCGGACTCGGGGGCGGAGCGGGCTTGCCGTCCGTGGCGGCGCTGTACTCCTTGAGTCGGTACTGCACCTTGCGCACGCTGATGCCGAGGATCTCCGCGGCCCGCGTGGTGGAGCCGTGCACCATCTCCAGGGTACGGAGGATCGCCTCGCGTTCGATCTGCGCCAGCGAGGCGCCCGGGATGAGCGACGACGGCGATGAGCCGGTGGGCCGAGGGCCACGCAGCACGGGCGGCAGATCATCCGTCGTCAGCTCGTTGCCCGCGGCCAGCACCACGGCACGCTCAATGGCGTTCTCCAGCTCGCGGATGTTGCCCGGCCAGTCATACGACAGCAGCGCCTGCAGCGTGCCCGGTGCCAGCCCCCGCACGTCCTTGCCGTACGAGTCGCTGTACTTCTCCAGGAAGTGGTTCACCAGCGCGGGGATGTCGCTCTTGCGCTCGCGCAGAGCGGGCAACGTCACCGCCACCACGTTCAGCCGGTAGTAGAGGTCCTCGCGGAACCGGCCTGCCTTCACCTCGGCCGTCAAATCCCGATGGGTGGCCGCCACGATGCGCACGTCCACCTTCAGCGACTGCGTGCCGCCCACGCGCTCGAACTCGCGCTGTTGCAGCACGCGCAGCAGCTTCACCTGCACGGACGGGGAGATCTCACCAATCTCGTCCAGGAAGAGGGTGCCCCCGTCGGCCAGCTCGAAGCGGCCTTCCTTGCGGGCCAGCGCGCCGGTGAAGGCGCCCTTCTCGTGGCCGAACAGCTCGCTCTCCAGCAGGTTCTCGGAGAGCGCGGCGCAGTGCACCTTGATGAAGGGCTTGTCGCGCCGTTGGGACTCCTGGTGGATGGCCTGGGCGATCAGCTCCTTGCCCGTGCCGGACTCACCGAGGATGAGCACCGTGGCCCGGGTCGTCGCCGCCCGGCGCACCACGTCGTAGATGGCTTGGAGCTGGGGCGCTTCGCCGATGATGTTGTGGAAGCGCGTGCGCTGACGCACCTGCTCGCGCAGGGTCTCCGTCTCGCGCTTCAGGGCCCGCTTCTCCAAGGCCTTGCCCAGCACCACCAGCACGGCGTTGGCGTCCAGGGGCTTCACCAGGTAGTTCTCGGCGCCGGCGCGCATGGCCTCCACCGCCGTCTCCACGCTGGCGAAGGCGGTCATCACAATGAACGTGGCGTCCGAGCCCTGCTCGCGGGCCTTCGCCAGGAAGGTGAGCCCGTCCATCTTCGGCATGCGCACATCCGTCAGGACGGCGGCGGGCGAGAAATCGGCCAGGCGAGCGAGCCCCTCCTCGCCATTGGAGGCCTCGGCGACTTCATAACCTTCCTCGCCCAGGATGGTGGCGATGGCGCGGCGGGCATTGACCTCGTCGTCGACGACCAGGATGCGTTGAGCGGACATGGTGTGAACCGTAACAAGCAATCGCCCAGGACGGGCGAATTCCGGAGACGGTGAGCAACCACGCCCGGCACGCCGCGTCAAGGGTCGTAACCGGCTGCACGCCCCCCTCGCAGCCAACACCACGGCTGTTCATGGAGGCGATCCTCCTCGAGCGCCTCCTCGTGCTGCTCGTCCCAGGTGTCGATGATGGGCTCGATGCGCGGGGTAATCCGCAGCACGGAACTGGGGAAGCAGCGCTCCGGGAGCGCATCGAAGACGCGCCGGACGAGCGCCGCGTCATCCTCGTTCCGCACGGCCACATGGGGCCGGACGATCAGGTCCGTGTAGTGGGGGAGTCCATCCGGACCATCCACCCGGCGGGCCACCGCGGAGCTCTGGTAGAAAAGAATCTCCACACCCAGGGAACGCGCCTGCTCCAGGAAGGCCAAAAGGGTACGTCCCTCTACGGCGCCCACCAGCAGAGTCTCCGGGTTCCACTGCCCTTCCAGCTCATCAAGCTGTCCAGCCAAGGGAATGGCCGGTACCCGATCTCCAGACAGCCGTGCTCCATACTCCCTCTCCCACTGGAGCCGCGTCTCGAACTCGGTGATGGCAACGTAGGTCACATCGCACCTCCGGGTATCGTTTACCCATGATGGGACCTTCAATGTGCGTGCCGGAAAGACCTCCCAGCACGACAAAATGAGCACGCCTCGGCGGGCCTCAGGGCAGGAGGCTGAGTGCCCGCCTGCTCAGGTAGGTCGGATGAGCAACACCGGCCTGGAGCTGTTCTGAAGCACCTCCTGCGCCACCGAGCCCACCAGCGCTTTGCTCAACCCCGAGCGCCCATGGGTGGCCAGACAGATGATGTCGCAGCCATGCCGCTCGGCCGCCTGGTTGATGGCCTCGGACACCTTCCGTCCGTGCACCACCTCCACCCGCGTGGAGATGCCACGAGCAGCCGCCTCGGGAGGGATGAGTCCCCGCAGCTGCTCGGCGAGGCGCTCCTGCTCGGGGGTGTGGGCTGGGGCGCCCTGCGGCCCGAGGTACTGAGCGTAGAGGGGCGGTGTTCCGTCCAGGGGCTCCAGCACGTGCAGCAGGTAGACGGTGCCGCCGGCGGGGACGATCGAATAGGCATGGCGGATGGCGCTGACGCCCACCTCGGAGAGGTCCGTGGGGGCCAGCACCCGGCGCACCTCGGGGATGGTGAGCGCTGAGGCCATGCTGGCCGGCACACACAGCACCGAGACGGGCGATTCATGGACAATGCGCTGCGACACCGAGCCGTACCACCACTTGCTCGCTCCGGTGCGCTGGTGGGTGCCCACCACGATGAGATCTGCCTCTTCCTTGCGCGCCAGTGCGACCAGCGCATCCGAGGGCCGGCCCAGACCGATATCCAGGTGCACCCACACCGCGCCGGTGCCGGGCATGTCGCCCAGGCGGGCTGTGAGATCTCTCCGCAGCGCCTCTTCGACCTCGGACGTCACCTCGGACTCGGGGGAGAGGGGGACGCCATAGCGCACGTGGGCATCCGCGCCCCAGTAGTGGTGGGCAGCCACCACCTCGCAGTTGCCGAGCGTGCGCAGCTTGCGCACCCAGGCCACCGCCGCCTCCGAGGGCGAGGAGAAGTCCAAGCCCAGGAGCAGACGCAGGCTGCGCTCTCCACGAGCCCAGGCCTCCAGAGGGCCCGCCGAGCGGACGACCAGCACCGGGCACCGGGCGGACTGCACCACCCGCTCGGCCACGTTGCCGATGCGCCAGCGCGGCGCTCGCTGCCCATGGTGGGACACCACGATGAGCGAGGCATGAACGACGGCGGCATGCTCGACGAGCACCTCGTCCGGGGAGCCCTCTAGCAGGTGGAGTTCCACCCGCGTGTCTTCGGTGCGCAGCGCAGCGGCCTGTTCCTCCAGGCGGGCGAGCGCATCCCGACGCAGGGCCTCATCGGCCGAGGTGGTGCGCCCCGCGCTGCCGTACTCGGTGACGTGTACCAGGTGGAGCACCTCGCCACTGCGGCGGGCGAGTGCCGCCGCCGCCTTGGCTGCCGTCATCGCCCGTTCCGAGAAGTCCGTTCCGAAGACGATCGACATGGTGCTCCCCCATGGCCTGTCTCAGGCCTCGTACTCGGCCGCCAGGCTGCGGCGGTCCATATCCTCGATGAGGTGCTGGGCGTAGCGGACCATGTCCGCCTCCGTGAGGATGCCGACCAGCTCTCCGTCCGCTCCCACCACGGGCAGGCAGCCGTACTTGTTGTCCAGCATCAGCTTCACCGCGTCGCGGGTGGGCGTGTCCGAACGCACCGTCTTTACGTCACGCACCATGACGTCCGAGGCCCACAGCGGCTGCTTGGCAGGATCCGCTCCGCCGCGCTGCGCCGCGGCTCGCAGCAGATCGCGATGGGTGATGAGCCCTACGAGCTTGCCGTTACGGACCACCGGCAGGTGGCGGATGCGATGCAGGCGGAGCAACTCCTCTGCCAGGGCCAGGTTCTGGGTCTCCGTGAGCGTGACCAGATTGCTGTGGGTCATCAGCTCTCCGACGGTCTGCATACGTATCTCCGGTCCTCGTGTGTCGTGGGTTCTGAAAGAAGCTATTGCAGGTTTGGTTCCAAGGAGGTCTCCCCTCTGGGCCCGCCACGTTGGCTGCCATACGCGGTAGTTGCCAGCCGCAACGTTTTCGTGTTTTCGCGAGCCACCCGCAGATGCTGCGGGGACTTGCCTGATGGCTTCCTCGTGAACAGGGCGCCCTCCAAACGGTTGAAGCGGGGTCCTCCGGTGCGCTACACCCCAGCCCAGTCGCTAGGGGTGCCTCCGGAGAGAGGCTGAGACGGCCGTGGAGCGGCCAACCCTTGGAACCTGAACCGGTTAGCACCGGCGGAGGGAAGCGGCGGGCGCTCCTCTTCTTGCCCGCTCCCTTTGTCCGGGCAGAGGAGGAGTGACGTGAGCGGAGCCTCGAAGAGCCTCAAGGTGGATGGCAAGGTGCTGGAGGGTATTACCCGCGGGCCCCTACCGGCCTCGCGCAAGGTGTACGTGTCCGGCGTCCAGCACCCGGACATCCGCGTGCCCATGCGGGAGATCAGCCAGACGCCCACCCGCCACGGCCACGGTCCGGACGCGAAGGTGACGCCCAACCCCTCCATCCTCGTCTATGACTCGAGCGGCCCGTACACGGATCCCGACGCCACCCTCGATCTCCGGGCGGGGCTGCCCGCGCTGCGTGCCGAGTGGATCCGCCGCCGGGGGGACGTGGAGGAGTTGCCTGGAGTCACCTCCGAGTATGGCCGCACCCGCGAGTCGGACCCGCGCCTGAACGGGCTGCGCTTCGCCCACCGCCGCAAGCCGCTGGTGGCCAGGCCGGGTGCCAACGTCACCCAGATGCACTACGCCCGCAAGGGCATCATCACCCCGGAGATGGAGTTCGTGGCCGTGCGCGAGAACCTCAAGCGCGAGGCCGTGGCCGCCGAGCTGTCCCGGCAGCACCCGGGCCACTCCTGGGGCGCCGCCATCCCTCGGGAGATCACCCCTGAGTTCGTGCGGGACGAGGTGGCGCGGGGCCGGGCCATCATCCCGGCCAACATCAACCACCCGGAGCTGGAGCCGATGATCATCGGCCGCAACTTCCTGGTGAAGATCAACGCCAACATCGGCAACTCGGCCGTCACCTCTTCCATCGAGGAGGAGGTGGAGAAGATGGTGTGGTCCATCCGCTGGGGCGCGGACACGGTGATGGACCTGTCCACCGGCCGCAACATCCACGAGACGCGCGAGTGGATCCTCCGCAATGCCCCGGTGCCCATCGGCACGGTGCCCATCTACCAGGCGCTGGAGAAGGTGGGCGGCAAAGCCGAGGAGCTCACCTGGGAAATCTACCGCGACACCCTCATCGAGCAGTGTGAGCAGGGGGTGGACTACTTCACCATCCACGCCGGCGTGTTGCTGCGCTACATCCCGCTCACGGCGAAGCGCGTCACCGGCATCGTCAGCCGGGGTGGCTCCATCCTGGCCAAGTGGTGCCTGGCCCACCACAAGGAGAACTTCCTCTACACGCACTTCGAGGAGATCTGCGAGATCCTCAAGGCGTACGACGTCAGCTTCAGCCTGGGTGACGGGCTGCGGCCGGGCTCCATCGCGGACGCCAACGACGCGGCGCAGTTCGGCGAGCTGGAGGCGCTGGGGGAGCTGACGAAGATCGCCTGGAAGCACGACGTGCAGGTGATGATCGAGGGCCCCGGCCACGTGCCCCTGCACCTCATCCAGGAGAACATGACGAAGCAGCTCGCGGTGTGCCACGAGGCGCCCTTCTACACGCTGGGGCCCCTCACCACGGACATCGCGCCGGGGTATGATCACTTCACCAGCGGCATCGGCGCGGCGATGATCGGCTGGTTCGGCACGGCGATGCTCTGCTACGTCACGCCCAAGGAGCACCTGGGGCTGCCCAACCGGGACGACGTGAAGGAGGGCGTCATCACCTACAAGATCGCCGCCCACGCCGCGGACCTCGCCAAGGGGCACCCGGGCGCGCAGATGCGCGACAACGCCCTGTCCAAGGCCCGCTTCGAGTTCCGCTGGGAGGATCAGTTCAACCTCTCGTTGGATCCCGAGCGCGCCCGCGCCTTCCACGACGAGACCCTGCCCGCCGAGGGCGCCAAGGTGGCCCACTTCTGCTCCATGTGCGGCCCGCAGTTCTGCTCGATGAAGATCACCCAGGACGTGCGCGACTACGCGGAGAAGGTGGGGCTCGACGAGCAGAAGGCCCTGGAGACGGGCATGGCCGAGAAGAGCGAGGAGTTCAAGAAGGCCGGCGCGGAGATCTACCGCTGACTTTTGAGGTCTCCTCTCACCACCCGACGCCCGGTGCGTGACATCCGCCCCGGGATTGTCGGATGATGGACTCCAGGGGGCGCGGTGATCGCGCCCCCCTCAGGACCTGGAGGGGTTCTCATGGACGTGCAGCAGCCGGCCGGCTTCATCACGGGTTCTCCGCTTCCCACGGCGGAGGAGAAGCAGTGGGCCATGCTCGCTCACGTGCTCACCCTGGCTCCCTACGTCATTGCGATGCCGTTCATCGGGTTCGTGGGGCCCCTCGTCATCCGGAGCACGAAGGGGGCTCAGTCCGGCTGGGTCGACAACCACGCGAAGGAGTCGCTCAACTTCCAGATCACCCTGCTGATCGGCTACGTCGTCTCGCTGGTGACGGCCTGCATTGGCGTGGGACTCGTCCTGGGCGTCGTCATTGCCCTCTTCGGGCTGGTGATGACGATCATCGCCGGTATCAAGGCGTACAACGGAGAGGTGTTCCGCTACCCGGCCACCCTCCGGTTGATCAAGTAACGCTCAGCCGCCAATGCCCATCATGGGCAGCAGGTAGGCGCCAGCGCCGGGCTCCGTGAAGCGGTGGCCCTCCGGCTTCTCGCCGAGGGCCGCGCGGATGGCCAAGGCGAGCTCCGCGTCCGTGGCGCCGCCACGGATGAGCGCGTGCAGCGGGGCCTGGGCGCGTCCGCCGAGGCAACTGCGCAGGTCGCCATTGGAGGCCACGCGCACACGGTTGCAGCCGCCGCAGAAGTTCTGGGTGAGGGGAGAGATGAAGCCCACCCGCCCCCCGGGCGCGCGCCAGTAGGTCGCCGGGCCCGCGGTGGCGCCGTGCTGCTCATCGTCGGGGACCAGGGAGAGTCCGGAGGCCTGGAGCCGCTCCACCAGCTCCGCGGTGGGTACCGGCGTGCCCTGGCCAAAGGGCATCAGCTCGATGAAACGAGGCGTGATGCCTCGGGCGTGGGCGTAGGCGACCAGCGCTGGGGCCTCGGCGTCGTTCACCCCGCGCATGGTGACGACGTTGAGCTTCAGGGCGGCGTAGCCCGCTCCCACGGCCGCGTCGATGCCTCGCAGGATGGAGGCGAAGTCCCCCTGCTTGGAGATGCTCCGGAAGGTGGCCTCGGACAGGGTGTCCAGGCTGATGTTGAGCTGGTTGGCGCCCGCCTCGCGCAAGGGCACGGCCAGCCGCTCCAGGTGGCTGGCGTTGGTGGTGATGGCCACCTGCTCCATTCCCGGCAGCGCGGCGATGCGCCGGACGATGTCGACGATGTCCGGGCGGATGAGGGGCTCGCCCCCCGTGAGGCGCACCCGGCGGATGCCCATCCGGGCGAAGACGGAGGCGATGCGCTCGAATTCCTCGGGGGACAGCAGATCCTTCTTCCCCCCCCAGCTGGCGGGCGAGCAGTACGAGCAGCGGAAGTTGCACCGGTCCGTCACGGACAGGCGCAGGTACGTCATGGTTCTTCCCTGGGCGTCCTGCAGGGGAGGGAGCAGGGGATCCCTCTGTTGGGGAGCGGGCATCATGATGTGGTCCGACTATTAACCCCATTCACTCCCGCTGGCATCCCCGCCGATGCGCTTCTGTTCAGGCGCACCCGGAGGGGAACTTACTCGCGCGAGTTGCCCTGGCGTCCTCCGGCCAGGACCGAGAGAACGACGGAGGGCTCCGCACGACCCGATGAAGCTGGGGTCGAGGCTCCTACCCCCGAGTTGGGCGTAGGGGTCGTGGGGGCCGGATTGGCACCTCGAGGACTCGGGGTCGGGCTCCCAGGGCCGGGGATGGTCTGGTCGATTTCATCCAGGTCATCACTGAGCCGGGCGAGGGTGGCTTCGGCCTCCTGGGCCTGGGCCTCCGCCTGCACCAGCGTCAGCTTCCGGTTGTGCATGTCTTCCTTGATTTTGATGAGCGCCTGCTCACCGATGTCGAGGAAGGCCCGGACGACCTCGCGATCGAACTGCGTCCCGGCGCAGCGGGTGATCTCCGCGATGGCGTTGGCGAAGGTGGTGCCCTTGCGGTAGGGCCGGTCGCTGGTCATCGCGTCCAGGGTGTCCGCCACGGCGAAGATGCGCGCGCCGATGTGGATCTCCTGGCCCCGGAGGTTGCGCGGGTAGCCCTGACCATCCCAGCGCTCCTGGTGCGACAGCACGATCTGCGCCGGCGTGGCCAGGAAGGGGATGTTCTGGATCATCTGGAAGCCGATGTCCGGATGCTTGCGCATCTCCTGCCACTCCTCCGGGGTGAGCTTGCCCGGCTTGAGTAGCACGGCGTCCGGCACGCCAATCTTGCCGATGTCGTGCAGGAGGGCGCCACGGCCGATCTCCTCCAGCTCCTGGCCCTTGATGCCCAGGCGCTCGGCGACGGCGTTGGTGTAGCGCACGACGCGCTGCGAGTGGTCCGACGTCTCGTGCTCGCGGGCGTCCAGCGCCGCCACCAGCGCCAGCAGGGTGGCCTGGTAGGTGTTGGCGATGTCCCGGAGCGCGTTGCGCAGCTCGGTCGTGCGATCGCGCACCTTGCGCTCCAGCTTCTTCTGGTAGCGCTTGCGCGCCAGCTCGATGCGGCGCTTGGCGAGCGCGCGCTCGATGGCACGGATGAGATCCGTCAGCTTGGGTGGCTTGAGGAGGTAGTCCACCGCGCCCCGGCGCAGGCAATCCACCGCGGACTCGGTGTCGCCATAGCCGGTGAGCATGATGACGGAGGTGTCCGGATAGCGCTCGCGCAGCTGCTCGAGCAGCCACAGGCCATCCTTGCCTGGCATCTTCATGTCGCTGATAACCAGCGGCGTCTCTTCCTGCGCGGCGATGTCCAGGGCCATCTCGGCGCCACTGGCCACCACGCAGTTGTAGCCCTCTTCCCTGAGGAGGACGGAGATGACGTCACGCACGGAATCGTCGTCGTCGACGATCAGAATCCGGGGAGGTACAGGAGGAATGGCTTCCACGGGGGGCGATTCTAGGAGGATCGGGCTCCAGAAGGCCAACCCGACGCGGTTTTTCCCGTTTCCTGGTCGCTCGGTTGGGTTCCCTAGAAGGTGAGACAAGCCTCCCCGACGGCTCTGCGGCGGGGGAATCGATCAAAACGAAACGGAGTGGGTGCTACCAGGGAAGAGGCCCTGCGATACGCGCGGCAGCCTGCCCAGGTGGGGCTTGAGGGCGCTGGAGTGCGGCTGGGTTGACGGCATGGGGGTCTTTCCGCTACCTAATGAGCCGTGCGTTTCACGTCCATCCACCATCATGCGCATCATCATCGGCCCTCCGACGGGACCGCTCGCCGTGCGCATGCCTGGGTGAAAGCGTAGAGACGCCCCCAGACGCACCCGCCGCAGTGAACGGAAGCCCGTCCCACCCAGGACGGGCTTTTTTCGTTTCTGCGCCCGTCCCTCCCCCAGGTACCTCACGATGCTGAAAATCGCACTGCCCAACAAAGGCCGCCTCTCCGAAGAGGTTCGCGAGCTGTTCAACGATGCCGGTCTGGAGGTTCGGGTCCGCGGAGAGCGCGCGCTTACCGCGTCGCTCGGTGGCGAGTTCGAAGCCATCTTCGTCCGAGCCCAGGACATTCCCGAGTTCGTCGCCGATGGCGCGGCGGACGCGGGCGTCACCGGGTGGGATCTGGTGTGTGAGTCCGGCCGCGAGCTGGACCTGCTGATGGACCTGGAGTTCGGAAAGTGCCGCCTGGTGGTGGCCGCCCGCGAGGAGAGCGGCATCCAGAAGCTCGAGGACATTCAGGATGGGGTCCGCGTGGCGTCGTCCTTCACCCGGCTGACGCAGGAGTTCTTCACGAAGCGCGGTCAGCGGGTGACGGTGGTGCCGGTGTCGGGGGCCACGGAGATCGCCCCGCACCTGGGCATCGCGGACATCATCGTGGACCTGACCTCCACGGGCTCGACGCTGAAGATGAATGGCCTGCGCGAGGTAGGGACGGTGGTCCAGTCGAGCGCGAGGTTGATCGCCCGCAAGGGTCACGAGCCCGAGGCGGCGGCGAAGCTGGAGGAGCTGCGGCAGGCGCTGGGCTCGGTGCTGGCGGCCCGGGGCAAGCGCTACCTGATGGCCAACGTGCCGCGCCGCGTGCTGCCCAATGTGCGTGAGGTGTTGCCGGGCCTCAACGGTCCCACGGTGGTGGACGTGCAGGGCGGTGACTACGTGGCCGTGCACGCCGTGGTGCCCGCCAAGAGCATCTACCGCACCATCGCCGCTCTGAAGACCCTGGGCTGCGAGGGCATCCTCGTCACCCGCATCGAGAGGTTGATGCCGTGAACGCGCCCTCGATCAAGTACCGGGGACGGCTGAATGCGTTGTCCCCCGACGCCCGCCGCCGCCTGTTGGATCGCACCGGGACCTCCGATATCCGCGTCGCGCAGCGCACGGCGGACCTCATCGCCCGGGTGCGCCACCAGGGAGATCGGGCGCTGCGTGAGATGGCTCGCGAGTTCGACCGGGCGGAGTTGCAGTCGCTGGAGGTGCCGCGCTCGGTGTGTGAGGAGGCGCTGGCCTCGCTGGAGCCGAAGCTGAAGGAGGCGCTGGCCCGCGCGGCTCGCAACATCGCCAAGGCGCACGCGGCGCAGAAGCCCCAGGTCACCGAGGTGGAGACGGAGCCGGGTATCGTCGTGGGCCGTCGGCCGGATCCACTCGGGCGCGTGGGCGTGTATGCACCGGGTGGCCGAGCCGTGTACCCGAGCAGCGTGCTCATGGGTGTGGTGCCCGCGAAGGTGGCTGGGGTGGGCGAGGTCATCGTCTGCTCGCCGCCGGGCCCGGATGGGAAGCCCTCGGCGGGAGTGCTGGCCGCGGCGGCGCTGGCGGGCGCGGACCGTGTGTTCGCCCTCGGTGGAGCAGGGGCGGTGGCGGCCATGGCCTATGGTACCGAGAGCGTGCCGCGCGTGGACCGCATCGTCGGCCCGGGCAACGCCTATGTGGCCGCGGCCAAGCTCCAGGTGGTGGACGCGGTGGCCATCGACGCACCGGCGGGGCCCAGTGAGATTCTCGTGGTGGCTGATAGCTCGGCGGATCCCGAGGCGGTGGCTCGAGAGATGCTGGCCCAGGCCGAGCACGACCCGGATGCGTGCTGTGTAACCGTGGCGGTGGGTGACGTCCTGGCGCAGGCGGTCGCCGCGGCGGTGGAGCGGGCGGCGGCTCGGGCGAGGCGTCACGAGATCGTTACACGGGCCCTGCGCGAGCGTGGTGCGGTGCTGAGCGTGGACTCGCTGGAGGAGGCTTGGCCCTTCGTGGCGGAGTTCGCTCCCGAGCACCTGCTCATCGCCACCACGTCTCCGATGGAGGATCTGCCGAAGGCACGCAACGCGGGGACGGTGTTCGTGGGTCAGTACGCCTCGGTGGCCTACGGCGACTACATGACCGGCGCCAACCACGTGCTGCCCACCGCGGGCCTGGCTCGCGCGTACTCGGGGCTGAGCGTGCTCGACTTCTACCGGTGGACCACCTACCAGCGCGTGACCCGTGACGCGGCGGCGCGGCTCGCCGATGACGTGGGGTTGCTCGCAGACAGCGAGGGCCTCTTCGCCCACGCCGATGCCGCTCGCGGCTGGAGGAAGTCATGAGCCTGCCCTCACGCGCCTCGTACCGGGACATTCCGCTGTACTCGCCCTCGAAGGTGAAGTGCAGCGTGGACCTGAGCGACAACACCAACCTCTTCGGCATGCCCCCGGCCGCCGAGCGCGTCCTGCGCGAGACGGTGGCCACTCAGGTGAGCCGCTACCCCGTGGGCTACGCGCCGGACCTGAAGCAGGCCGTGGCTCGCTACACGGGCGTGGAGCCCTCTCGGGTGACCACCGGGTGCGGCTCGGATGACGTCATCGACAGCACCCTGCGCGCCTTCCTGGAGCCGGGTGAGGTCATCGCCTTCCCGGATCCCACCTTCGTGATGATGTCCTATTTCGCCAAGGTGAACGGCCTGCGCTACGCGCCGGTGCCGCTGCGGCCGGACTTCGACATCGACGTGGACGGGCTGCTCGCCACGGGCGCGAAGCTCATCTACGTGTGCTCGCCCAACAACCCCACGGGCACGGTGGCCTCGCGCGCCGCGCTGGAGCGGCTGGTGGACAACGCGCCCGGTATCGTCCTGCTCGACGAGGCCTATGCCGAGTTCGCTCGGGAGAGCCACCTGGATCTGGCGGCCAGGCCCAACGTGCTCGTGACGCGCACGCTGTCCAAGGCCTTCGGGCTGGCGGGCCTGCGGGTGGGTTACGCGGTGGGTAACCCCACGCTGGTCGCCGAGGTGGAGAAGGCTCGCGGGCCCTACAAGGTGACAGGGCTGTCCGAGCGCATGGCCGCCGCGGCGCTGACCGAGGACCTGCCGTGGATGAAGGCTCGGGCGGAAGAGTCGCTGGCCATCCGGGCCCGGCTGGTGTCGGAGTTGGAGCAACTGGGGCTGAAGACGCTGCCCACCGAGGCCAACTTCGTGATGGTGCCGTTGCCTGGCGCTCCCGCGGTGGCGGAGCGGATGCGGCAGCGGGACGTGAATGTGCGGGCGTTCCAGGGACTGAAGGGCATCGGGGACGCGCTCCGGATCGGATGCGGCCCTTGGACCATGATGGAAGCGGCGCTGGGTGCGCTGCGGGAGGCTCTGCGGTGAGAGTGACGCTTTTCGACTATGGGGCGGGCAATCTGCACTCGCTGGCCAAGGCGATCGCCATGGCACCGGGCGTGGAGGTGCGTGTGCAGGAGGACCCGATACGGGCGCTCGACACGGATGTGCTGGTGCTGCCGGGGGTGGGTGCCTTCGGCGCGGCGGCGGCGCGGCTGGCGCCAGGGCGCGAGCAGATGCGGCGTGCGGTGGAGGCGGGCCTGCCGTGCCTTGGCATCTGCCTGGGCATGCAGCTCATGTTCGACACGAGCGACGAGGGTGGCGGCCAGGGTCTGGGGCTCTTCCGGGGCCGGGTGACGAAGCTGGCCTCCCGGCGCGTGCCTCACATCGGGTGGAACACGGTGGAGGAGGACACCGCGCTGAAGAGCGCGAAGCTGGGCACCGTCTACTACGCGCACAGCTTCGTCTGCCGCGCCGAGGAGCCCGGTGTGGTGGTGGGCTGGACGACGCATGAGGAGGACCGGTTCCCCGCGGCAGTGCGGCGCGGGAAGGTGCTCGGCGTGCAGTTCCACCCGGAGAAGAGCTCGGTGGCCGGTGTGCGCTTCGTGCAGGCCTTCCTCGAGGAGGTGCGCTCGTGATCGCCATCCCCGCCATCGACCTGCGCGAGGGCGCGTGCGTGCAGCTCGTGGGTGGTTCCTACGCTGACGAGCGGGTGCGGGTGAATGATCCCCTGGACGCGCTGAAGCGCTGGCGCTCGTTCGGCTTCAAGACCTTCCACGTGGTGGACCTGGACGCGGCGTTGGGTAAGGGCTCCAACGAGGGTCCCATCGGGCGGCTGCTGAACTACGAGCCGGGGCTCACCTTTTCGGTGGGCGGCGGCGTGCGGAGCACGGCCAAGGTGGAGGCGGTGCTCGCGCTGGGCGCTTCCTACGTGGTGGTGGGCACGCGGGCCATCGAGGACGCGGTGTGGCTGCGCGAGGTGGCCGAGCGTTTCCCGGGCCGCGTGGTGGTGGCCGCGGACGTGAAGGGCCGCGAGGTGGTGACGCGTGGCTGGACGGCGGGCAGCGCCCGGGACATCGCCAGCGTGCTGGAGTCGCTGGAGCCTCTGCCCCTGGGTGGCCTGCTGGTGACAGCAGTGCACAAAGAAGGGCAGATGGAAGGCGTGGACATGCCGCTGATGGAGGAGGTGGCCCGGTCGAGCCGGCACCCGCTGTTCGCCTCGGGCGGTGTGACGACGGTGGAGGACCTGCGGGAGCTCGGGCGCGTGGGCACCTTCGGGGCCGTCATTGGCATGGCGCTGTACACGGGCAAGCTGGACGCGGCCGAAGCGGCGCGGGAGTTCGCATGACGACCATCGTTCGAGAGACGAAGGAGACGAAGATCACGGTGGACGTGGCTCTGGGCAAGGGCACCGCCAAGGTGGACACGGGCCTGCCCTTCTTCGATCACATGCTGTCCACCTTCGCGCGCTACGCGGGCTTGGATCTGACGCTGCACGCTCGCGGTGACCTGCGGCACCACCTCATGGAGGACGTGGCCATCACCCTGGGCACGGCGGTGCAGAAGGTGATTCCGGCCACGGCGGCCCGCTACGGCGAGCGCACCATCCCCATGGACGACGCGCTGGTGCAGGCCTGCATCGACGTGGGCGGGCGCTTCTATTACCGGGGGCCCTTGCGCAACAAGCTGTACGAGCACGTGATGCGCTCGTTCTGCGAGCACGCCAAGGTGACGCTGCACCTGCGCATCCTGCGCGGCAAGGACAGTCACCACGTGACGGAGGCGGCGTTCAAGGCGCTCGGGATGGCGCTGCGTGACGCCATGGTGGACTCGGGAGTGGTGTTCAGCACGAAGGGCACCGTCGCCCTGGAGGTGAAGTGAGATGCTCACGCGGCGACTGATTGTGTGTCTGGACGTGAAGGGTGGACGCGTGGTGAAGGGCGTCCAGTTCGAGGGTCTGCGCGACGTGGGTGACCCTGTCGAGCTGGCCATGCGCTACGAGCAGGCGGGCGCCGACGAGGTGACCTTCCTCGACATCTCCGCGAGCAACGAGGAGCGCGGCACCCTGTGGGACCTGGTGCAGCGCACGGCGGAGCGGCTGTTCATCCCGCTCACGGTGGGCGGCGGCGTGCGCACGGTGGATGACGTGGGCCGGGCCCTGCGGGCGGGGGCGGATAAGGTGAGCATCAACTCGGCGGCGGTGGCCCGGCCCGAGGTGCTCACCGAGTGCGCCGAGCGCTTCGGCGCCCAGTGCGTGGTGGCGAGCATCGACGCCAAGCGGGACGGCGACCGGTGGCGCGTGTACACCCACGGCGGCAAACGCGCCACGGACCTGGACGCGGTGGCCTGGGCCCGCGAGTGCGTGAAACGTGGCGCAGGTGAAATCCTGCTCACGAGCATTGACCGGGATGGGGCCCGTTCGGGGTATGACCTGGAGCTGACGCGGACGATCGCCGAGCAGGTGGACGTTCCGGTCATCGCCTCGGGTGGTGCGGGCAACGCGGAGCACGTACGGGCCGCGTTGCAAGAGGGCAAGGCGGAGGCGGCGCTGGTCGCGGGTATCCTCCACGACGGCGTCACCACTGTCGGGGCGATCAAGTCGCTGCTCGAGAAGAGCGGCCTCGGGATCAGGAGCCTCTGAATGGATGCGCAGGCGTTGATGCAGGCGGCTGAGGAAGTGGCGCGCAGGTCGGGAGACGTGGCGCTCGGGTTCTTCCGCCAAGGCGTTACGGTGGACACCAAGGGCGACGGCACGCCGGTGACGGTGGCGGACCGGACCGCTGAGAAGACCGCGCGCGAGTGGATCGAGTCCCACTTCCCTGAGGACGGCATCCTCGGGGAGGAGTTTGGTGAGACGCGGCCCGGAGCGAAGCGCCGGTGGATTCTGGACCCCATCGACGGCACGAAGACGTTCATCCGCGGCGTGCCGCTGTGGGGCACGCTGGTGGCGGTGGCCGAGGGCGAGCGGATCCTCGCGGGCGCGGCGTACTTCCCTCCGGTGGCCGACATGCTGGTGGCGGCGCCGGGGCAGGGGTGCTGGTGGAACGGGAAGCGGACGCGGGTGTCCGCCGAGGCGGACCTGTCCCGGGCGCTGGTGTTGTCCACCGACGAGCGCTTCCAGGTGCACCCGGAGCGGGGCGTGAAGTGGCGGGCGCTGACGGCGAAGGCGTCCATCGCCCGAACGTGGGGTGACTGCTACGGCTACCTGCTGGTGGCCACGGGGCGGGCGGAGGCGATGATCGACGAGATCCTGTCACCCTGGGATGCGGCGGCGCTGCAGCCCATCATCGAAGAGGCGGGCGGAGTATTCACGGACTGGACGGGGACGAAGACCTCGTTCGGCGGCAACGCGATCGCGACGAACGCGGCGCTCGCGGGACAGGTGCGCGAGCTGCTGGGCGCGACGACGAGGGGATGATGCTGGATCTGTCGAAGCTGGATTTCACCAAGGGCAACGGGCTGGTGACGGTGGTGACGCAGGACGCGCACTCGGGCGACCTGCTGATGGTGGCGCACGCGGACCGCGAGGCGTTGGAGAAGACGCTGGAGACGGGCGAGATGTACTACCGCTCGCGCTCGCGCGGGCTGTGGCACAAGGGCGGCACGAGCGGGAACGTGCAGCGCGTGGTGTCCCTGACGGCGGACTGCGATGGGGACGCCGTGCTGGCGCGGGTGGAGAAGGCGGGCCCGGCGTGTCACACCGGGGCGGAGACCTGCTTCGACATCGGGCCGGTGGATGCGCTCGTCGAGCTGGACCGGACCATCGCCCAGCGCGCGGCGAAGGCGCCGGAGCCGGGTGAGAAGCCGAGCTACACGCGGCGACTCCTGGACGATCGCAACCTGCGGCTGAAGAAGATCGGCGAGGAGGCCGTGGAGCTGGTGACGGCCTGCGCGGACGGGGACAAGGAGCGCGCGGTCGAGGAGGCCGCGGACGTGCTCTACCACCTGCTCGTGGCAGTGCGCCCCCTGGGCGTGACGCTGGACGACGTGAAGGCGGTGCTCGCGCGCCGCGCCGGTAGGACCGTCGCTCCCGCCAAGAAGTAGCCTCCCTCTCTTTTGAGGATTATCTCGTGCGAGGGACCTTCTCGGATCTCCAGGGCCGCTTCTCGCTCACGGCGCCCGAGGAGGGGCGGTATCGCGTCGTTGCCGGGCAGATGCAGGGGGTCTTCTCCCGTGAAACCTCCCAGGTGGTCGAGGTTGGCAAGGGAGGTGCTCGGGTACGGCTGCGTTTCGCGGCGGCTCATCGGCTCTCGGGTGTCGTGGTGGACAGGCGAGGCCAACCCATCGCGGATGCCAACGTGCGAGTACAACCCGCCTTCCACGAGGTGGAAATCTCGTGTGGCGGTTCGACTCCAGGTACGAGGACGGATTCCGACGGCCGCTTCACCTTTCGGGGCGTCTCGGGTGAGCTGCTCCGGCTGCACGTTTGGAAGGAGGGCTTTGGGGGGGCGGAAGGGGCGGGCCCGCAGGGCAGCATTCCCTTGAGTCCTGATGCGCGGGAGGTGCGCGTCGTTCTGGTGGATCCCGCTGTCGTCAAGGGCCGCTTTGTCCATGAGGATGGCTCGCCGGTCACGCACTTCAGCGTGAATGGCGAGAGGTACGAGGACAAAGAGGGCAGGTTCGCCCATCCCCTTGACCGCTTGGGAACGGTGCTGATCGAGCTGTACCTGTCTGAGTCTCCGCTCGAAAGTGTCCGGCGCACCGTGACTATCCACCAGGAAGAGGTGGAGGTGGACCTGGGGACCATCACCTTCAAGCCGGAAGAGTGAAGGCGCGAAGCAGCCCCCACGCCCCGGCGCGCGCATCCCCCAGTGCGCGCGCCGGGTGAAGCTCCTGCTCAGTGCACGGCGGTTTGCGCCGGCTGGATGAAGCTCACCGGCTCGTCGCGGAACTCCTTCACGAACTCGGCCCGACGCTCGAGGAGCAGCTTCACCTGACCGATGTCGCGAACGGGGCCAACCTTGATGGGCGAGTCCTCGATCGGGCCAATCGGATCGATCGGGAGCACGCCGATGTCGCTGATGAACACCTCGTCGAAGCGGACCGGGTCGAACCGGGGGACGCGGCTGCATTGGACGCAGTGGGCGATGTCGTACAGGCGCTGCCAGCGCTGCTGGAGGTCAGCGTACCGCCAGGTGGGCGAGCCGAGCTGCGGATCCGGGACGCCGAACGACAGGCCGGGGCCACCACCCGTCAGGAAGCCGGAGAGTGGGGCGGGGATGCCCGCCATCGGGTCGATATGGGTGAAGTAGGTGCGGGTATCGCCGTGGTGGCAACCCTGGCAGGTGTTGAGCGAGAACTGGTGGCGCGCGCAGGCCTGCGTGGTGTCCCATGGATCGATGTTGACCCTCCAGAAGGAGGGGTCGATGAGCGCGTTGCCTCCTCGGAAGTAGGACGAGCCGTAGATATGGGGGACGTTGAAGGTCGAGGAGCAATTGTTGGGCAGCGAGCTCGTCGCCGGGGTACCCACGAGCACGTCGTTGAGCACGTACGAGTCGATGGTGGCGTCGCCGAAGGCCGAGAAGGCCGAGTCATTCGGGGACTGCGCGACCGTGTGCTGCCGCAGCAGCCCGCTCACGGGCGTGTCGGCCTGACCCGGCGTCTCCTTGGCCAGCCGGAACTCACGCAGCTCCCACCAGCGGGAGTTGAGCGCGTTCTCGTTGGTGCGGATCTGGTTGATGGCGTTCTGGTTGCCCTTGCCCGGGGCCTTGCCGTGCAGGACGACGCTCTCGGTCAGCGACTGGAGGTGCGCCAGGTAGCTGGCGTTGAAGCCGCCGTAGGTGTTGAGCCTCGTCCACTCCCTCGCCCACGCGGCCACCTTGCCGCAGCCGGTGATGGGCACGCCGTACTCGAAGATGACGGTGAAGGGCTTGAGGCCGCACGTCTTCTGGCTCCCCGCGCCCCAGGGGTTGGGCTGGACCACGCCGAAGATGAAGCGCAGCTCACCCGCGTCCGTGGGCTGGCTGGAGACGCGGCCGCCGTAGCCGCTCGGGCCCGTGGTGGTCCCACCCAGGTCGAGCCGGTTGACGATCGCCAGCAGGCGGAAGGGCGCGATGTCCAGGTTGAGGGGACCGGTCAGGAACACCTCGTTGCGCCCGGTGGAGGGGCTGTAGACCATGAACGCGGACACACCACTGGCCGTAGCCCAGGGCTCGATCACCTGGCTGAACATGGCGGTGCGTGCCGCCACGACATCGCCATTGACGGTCTGGTTGTTGACCCAGAGCTTCAGCCACTCGAGGACGAAATTCTCTGGCGTGGTGCCCGAGCCCTGCGCCATCTCACGCATGAGGTGGGCGAAGGTCCACGCGCCGCCCTGCGTGCCCGCGCCGGTGCAGGGATCCCACGTCCGCTCCGGATTGAGCACAACCGCCGGAGAGGTGATGAACAGCGACTCACCCCACTTCTGTAGGGTGGAGGCAGGGATGGACGGGCAGCTGTTGGTGACGGGCGTGGGGTCACCCGAGATGACGCCTCCCAGGTCCAGGGGAAGTGCCCGGGTCAGGGACACTGGCGTGCGGCCCTGGAACACGATGCTCTGAGAGGAGACCTCGCCGAACTCGCCGGAGGAGAGTCGCTTCTCGCTCTCGAGTCGGCGCTCAAACTCCTTGGCGTCGTGCTGGGTGAAGAGGGTGAAGAACTCGGAGCCTGGGCTCTTGGGAATCGCACCGAGCTCGGCGAGCGCATCCGAACGGAAGAGGAGCTGCGGATCCTCCCGAGTACCAATCACGCGGACGAGGCTTCCCTCCAGCTCCTTGTTGGCCGGTGCGGGCAGCCGCACGTGCACGGCCATGTTCTCGCCGAGCGCGGTCGGCTTGGACAGTTGCTGCATGAAGACCTGGGCGGAGGCCTCCGGTTCGGAGAAGGGGAGCTTCTCCAGCGGCTCGAGTTCGCCCTCCTGGGGGGCCTCTGCTGCCCGGGCCTGGGTGTTCGGCTCCTGAGGCTCTCCGCTGTTCGGGGCCTTGCTCTGAGAGCAACCGCTGGCCGCCAGCAGGCTACCCGCGAGCAGCAGTGGTGAGAGGAACCACGTTTTGGCGCCACGGAAGTGTCTGGTCATGTTCGTCCTTTGCGACAGCCAGAGACAGGCCAGAGCAACCACCGTGCCGGGCGGTCCGGCAGGGCGTGTCACAGAGGGAAATGGATGAGCGGGACGCGAGGAGTGGTCCGGTGAGCAACAGCGGACCGGGATGGCGTGTTGTCCCGGGGTCAACAGGTGGCGACGAGCGCGAGCTCGATGCGGCCATGTTGCTCGTCGGTGGAAGCCACGCGCACCCGCAGCGGCATGCCGATGGTGAAGGTGCGCGCAGCGCCCACGAGCGAGGTCTCCCGGGGATCGGGACTGTAGGGCCCGTCAGGCAGCGAGTCCGCGGGGAGGTTGCCCTCCACCAGCATGCCGTCGAGCTGGACGAGGAGACCGGAGGGGCGCACCCGCGTGATGCGTCCGGTGAGCTCCCTGCCCACGTGCGCCGCCATCACCCGCGCCTCCAGTACACGGTGGCGATCCTTCTCGGCGCGGCTGGAGGTGCGGGAGCGCTGGTTGAGGTGGGCCGCGAGCTGCTCGACGGAGGGGTCCTCGAGCACGAAGTCGCGTCGGCCCCGCAGGTACTGTTTGAGGGCGCGGTGGACGGCGAGGTCCGCATACCGGCGGATGGGCGAGGTGAAGTGCAGGTAGGCGCGGGCCGCGAGGCCAAAGTGCATGGCCGGCACCACGGTGTAGCGCGAGGGGCCCAGCGAGCGCCGCAGCACCGAGCGCAGGGCTGGCTCCGCGGTGCCGCCGGCGATCTGCCGTTCGAACGCGGCGAGCGCCAGCGGGGTGAGTCTGCGGCCGAAGCCCGCGGCGAAGCCCGAGTGGTGCGCGAAGGCGGCCAGGTCGGCCACGCGCTGCGGATCCGGCTCATCCTGGACACGGAAGAGGGCGGGCACGCCGCGATCAATGAGCCACCCCGCGATGGCCTCGTTGGCGGCCACCATGAAGCGCTCGACGAGGGTGTGCGCCGTCGTGGGCCGTACGGCCTCGATACCGGAGACCTCACCTGTCTCCTCGTCGAAGGTGAAGCGGGCCTCCTCACGCGCCATCTCGATGCCGCCGCGTCCGGCTCGCGCCACGGCCAGCCGCGTCGCCGCCGCGCGGAACCACGGCATGGCCTCGCGTACCGTCGTCATCGGCTCGGAGACCTCTCCCTTGTCGAGGTAGTCCGCCACCTCGGTGTAGCTCAGCTTCGCCCACGAGCGGATGAGGCTCTCGTAGACGTCCGCCGCGGTGACTCGCCCCTCCGGGTCGATGCGCAGCTCCACCGTGAGGCACAGCCGCTCCTCGCCGGGCACCAGGCTGAGCCAGTTCGTGGAGAGCTCCTCGGGGAGCATGGGCAGCATGGCTCCGGCGAGGTACACGCTGGTGGCCCGCTCGCGCGCCACGCGATCCAGCGCGGAGCCCTCGGTGACGAACTCGGCCGCATCGGCGATGGAGATGAACAGGCGCAGCGCCCCGTCCGCCCCCGCGGGCAGCACGGAGATGGCGTCATCGATGACACGCGTCGAGGCCGAGTCCACGGTGACGGTGGGAATCTGGCGCAGGTCTCGCCGTCCCCCGAGTGCGTGGGGCACGGAGAGGACACGTTGCACCTCCGCGTGGACCTGTGGATCAAAGTCCCGGTTCAGCCCGTGGCGAACGATGATGCGCTCCAGCGAGCGGTCCGCCCCCGGCTCGAGCTTGCGCAGGAGCCAGACCTTGCCGTCATCGACGCGCGCCAACACCGCGTCATGGGGCTGCACCTCGACGCCGGCCGTCTCGAGGGGCCATTCGCCATTGGCCACGTCGCGATCAATGCGCAGGTGCACCGCGCCCTTGCGCAGCACGACCTCACCGTAGACCTCCTGGCGCGGGCGCTTCAGGAGGGTCAGCGCACTCGCGCTCCAGCGGCCATCGGCCGAGGCCGTCACCGTCGCCGACACCACGTCGTCAGCGAGGTAGGGATTCAGCTCGGGGGGCGGGATGAACGCGGACAGCACCTCGTCGGATCCAGACGGATGCACGACGAGGAAGCCGTAGCCGCGAGGGTGAACGTCGATGTGGCCGGTGACGGTGCGCGAGGTGACAGGCGTGTCCATGAGAGCGCCGGCATGCTACCCGGTCTCGTCGGCGCCAGGTCTCAGGTCACGGAGTGGAGGGGCTCCGATCGAACAGCGACACCAGGTCCGCCTGCACGCCCACGAGCGCGAAGCCGAAGTTGCCCCAGTTGTAGATGTCCCGGCGCTTCACGTCCGCGCCGCCGCCGAGCAGCCGCAGCCGCGCGTAGGCGCTCACGTCGCCCTTCGAGGTCACGGGAACGCCCAGGGTCAGCGCCACGTCGTAGATGCCGCCTGTCGTGTTGCCGAACAGTCCGAAGGTGGACAGCGCGTCCGCCTCGAGCCCCGCCCACACCCGCGAGGGCAGCGTGTAGCGCAGCCGCGTCTTCAGCGCGCCCACCACGCCGATGTCGCTCTCCTTCGCGTAGCGCGAGCCGTCCACCGCGCTCAGATCCACCAGCGCGTTGCGGATCTGCACGCTCGCGCCGATGTCCCAGGTGAAGCGCTCGCCGTTGATGACGCGGAAGAGGTAGCTGCCCCGGTACCCGTCAAAGAGGTAGCGGCTGTCCACCACCGTCCCGGCCGGGAACACCGTTCCCCGGAAGTCGATGTCCCTCGACAGCGTCGCGCGGGTGGTGAGGTCGAAGGGCGCGTACAGCAGGATGATGCCGTGGCGCTCGCCCAGCCGAGCCTCGAGTGCGATCCGTTGGGTCCGGTAGAGGTTCGCCGTCTGGTTGAGATCGGCGGCCTCATAGTCCGTGCCCGTTGGGCCGTAGCGTCCATCGTTCTGGAAGATGGCGGCCGGTCCTGTCTCATACTCGGCAACGAGCGCGGACAGCGGGCTTTCGGCCAGGGCCGGCGTGGCCATCAAGGTCAGGGCGAGCAGGTGGATTCGCATAGCGGCCGCTTGGATGCCCACTCGGTAACCGCGTTGCGGTTACCGCGTTCCGCGCGCTTCCACCTCGTTCAGCGTGAGCTTGCCTTTGTCGGGAAACACACTGAGTGCTTCCACGTCCAGCAGCGGCGTCGGCAGCGTGCAGGTCTCCCACTGTCCGGTGCCGCGGAAGCGGCAGGCTACTGGGAGCACGAAGCTCGTCTTTGAGTCCGGATCATTCAGCCCCAGTTCGTCCGAGGTGCGGATGGCGGCGCGCAGGGTGCCCGGGCCACTGGCGCGCACGCGCAGGGCCGAGAGCCCCTGGACAGGCGGCTCGAACACCGCGCTCAGTGCGCCGTCCTTCTCCCAGCGAGGAGACGGGGACGCCGCCGGGGCGAGCGCCACGCCCGTGGCCTCCTGTCCATCGAAGGCCTGCTCTCCGCCCTGGGCGCCCACGGTGCGGCTCGGTTTCAGCACGGTGCTCGTTCCGGCCGGCATCTGCTGGACGAGCTGCGCCAGCGCGGGCACGTCTCCCTGCACCACGGCCGCGTGCAGCACGTTGGCAGGGAGCTGTCCTGCCCGAGCGCACGCCGGAGCGAGCTGTGCGAGCAGTTCCCTCTGTGGGGCCGGCAGCGGATTGCTGGCCAGCGCGGAGGGGGCCAGGAGGGAGCGAGAGATCTCGGCACAGGCGGCTGGCATTCCCGGTCCGGCGTGCTCCAGGTTCCAGCGCACGGACGCGAGGTCGGCGGGACGGCCCGCGCTCAGCCCCATCACCGCGCGTGTGACATGAGCCGCACAGGGATTGGTTCCAGCCGGGCAGCGTTGACACAGTGCATCCAGCAGCTCGCGAAGAGGTGATGTACCGGCATCGAGCGGGGAGCGGGCCTCCAGGGCCGCGCCCAGCTCACAGGCGCGCGCGGGGGGCTGGGGGCAGGCGTCGAGCTGCTCCCGCGCCCTGGCGAGGGCCGAAGCATCCTCGGGGGTTCGCACGGCGCCCTCCAGGGTCCGGTCCAGGGTGCGGCAGGCCTGGGGGGGCGAGGGGGTGCCGGCCTCCGGGTTTTGGGGGGCCACGTTGACGACCCCGGGCTCCGAGCGGGATGGGACGGGGGGCCAGACCGAGCGTCCAGACGAGTGGGTGAGGATGTACAGGCGGACGAAGGCCACCAGGGCCAGCGTCATCAGCAGCAGGGTTCGGAGCGGGAAACGTCGCAAGGTGCAAACTCCTTGATTCCGGCCGGGAGGGGTGGTTATCAGCGCCGCTCGGGTACATCCACTCCGGAGGCGTTCTTGGCTGAGAATTTCGACGTGGTGATCATCGGTTCGGGCCCCGGCGGGTATGTCGGTGCGATCCGGGCCGCGCAGCTGGGCCTGAAGACGGCGATTATCGAGAAGGACAAGCGCCTGGGCGGCACCTGCCTCCACCGCGGCTGCATCCCCACCAAGTCCCTCCTGTGGTCGGCGGCGCTGCTGCACCACATCCGTGAGGCCGCTGACTTCGGCATCGAGGTGCCGGCCCCGGTGGTGAACTGGGCCAAGGTCCAGGAGCACAAGCAGAAGGTGGTCACCAAGGGTGCCAACGGCATCGACTACCTGATGAAGAAGAACAAGGTGACCGTCATCAAGGGTCACGGCCGCATCTCCGGCAAGGGCAAGGTCGAGGTTGACCTCGAGGGCGGTGGCAAGCAGGCGCTGGAGGCGAAGAACATCATCATCGCCACCGGCTCGGTGCCCAAGTCCCTGCCCAACGTCCCGGTGGACCACAAGCGCATCCTCAACAGCGACTCCATCCTGACCATCGACCGCATCCCCAAGAGCCTGATCGTCATCGGCGCGGGCGCGGTGGGCTGCGAGTTCGCCTCGGTCTTCAACCACATGGGCAGCCAGGTCTCCATCGTGGAGTACATGCCCAACCTGCTCCCCATCGAGGACGTGGACTGCTCGAAGGAGCTGGAGAAGCACTTCAAGAAGCGGAAGATCGATCTGCACCTGGGCGCCAAGGTGGAGAAGGTTGAGAACACCGCCAACGGCGTGAAGCTCACCATGACGGTGGGCAACGAGACGCGCGCCATCGAGGCGGAGCTCGTCCTGTCCGCCGTGGGTCGCGCCCCGGTCTCCGAGGACATCGGGCTGCAGCACACGTCCATCAAGACCGACCGCGGCTTCATCAAGACGGACAACATGATGCGCACCACGGAGCCGAACGTGTACGCGATCGGCGACGTGATCCCCACGCCGATGCTCGCCCACGTGGCCAGCGCTGAGTGCGTGCTCGCCGTCGAGCACATCGCCGGCAAGAACCCCGCGCCCATCAACTACGACCTCACGCCGTCGGCCACCTACTGCTACCCCGAGGTGGCGTCGGTGGGTCTCACGGAGAAGAAGGCCAAGGAGCGCGGCTACGACGTGAAGGCCGCCATCTTCCCGTTCTCCGCCGTGACCAAGGCCTCCATCTCCAACGAGGCCTTCGGAATGATCAAGGTCGTCTCCGACAAGAAGTATGACGAGGTGCTCGGTGTGCACCTCGTGGGCCCGCACGCCACCGAGCTGCTCGCCGAGGCGTGCGTCGCCATGCGCCTGGAGATCACCACCGAGGAGCTCGCGCACACGATGCACGCGCACCCGACGCTCTCCGAGATCATCAAGGAGGGCGCCGAGGCCACCCTGGGTCATCCGATCCACATCTGAGCCAGGTTCCCTCGTAGCACTCAGGTAGCACTCAGGCCGTCCGGGACTCCTCTGTCTCGGGCGGCCTTCGCATGTCCGCGGGTGGATGCACCTTCACGTGACCCAGCAGCTCGGCCAGATCGAACGCGTCCAGCAGCGCGTGCCCGTACAGGTCGTTGTTGAAGTAGACCCAGGCCGTGCGCCCCTTGCGTCTCCACTGATCCAAGTCGACCGCCACTGACCACATCGCCTCGCGGCCGTAGCGCCCGGCGTAGCGTGAGCCCGCCCCGTGGAAGCGCACGTAGCGGAAGCCTCCCGTGAGGCGAGGGGGAGGCACTGGCACGAGGTCGTGCTCGCACACCGCCGCGCCCCACCGGTCCAGCACCTCCAGCACCTCCTCGTGGTACCAGGCCGCGTCGCGGAACTCGAAGACGTACTGCACGTCGCGGGGCAGGGCCGAGAGGAAGCGGTCCAGCCGTGTCGGGTCCGGCTTCTTCATGTGTGGCGGCAGTTGCCACAGCACTGGGCCCAGCTTGGGGCGCAGGCGGAGGATGACGCTGAAGAAGCGCTCCAGGCCCTCGCCCACGTCCGTGAGGCGCTTCATGTGCGTGAGGTAGCGACTGCCCTTGCACGCGAACAGGAAGCTCGCTGGCGTCTGCTCCCGCCAGCCATCCACCGCGTCCGCCGTGGGCAGCCGATAGAAGGGGGCGTTCAGCTCCACCGTGGCGAAGACGCGGGCGTAGTAGGGGAGCCATCGGCTGGCTGGCAGCTCGGATGGGTAGAAGAAACCCTTCCAGTGTTTGTAGACGTAGCCGCTCGTCCCCAGGTGGATGGCCCGCATACCGTTAGGATGAGCACTCGAGCCCACTCGGGGAGGCGGAAGCCCGGGTCGTGGTCCGCTCATCCTTCGAGCAAGCTGTGCTTACGGTCCTCGGGAAGGTAACGGGGCTCCCCGTCCAGGCATCCGCTGCTCGTTCCGGGTGGAGTCGTTAACAAGGAGTGAAGACTCTGCAACCCTGGGAAGGTTGACGCCTGGCGTCAAGGCTTCCCGCTTGACCCTGCTTTCGCCCCAACCGTAGAAGGCCCGCGACCCATGGCTACTCCTGACCGTTTCCCCCTGCCGCAGGTAACCGAGACCACCCGGAAGCCCGAGTGGCTGAAGGTACGCCTCCCCCACGGGGAAGGGTACGAGCGGGTGAAGTCCATCGTGCGCCGCACGAAGCTGTCCACGGTGTGCGAGGAGGCCCGCTGCCCCAACATCGCCGAGTGCTGGGGCGGGGGGACCGCCACGGTCATGCTCATGGGCGAGGTGTGCACCCGCGCGTGCCGCTTCTGCCACGTGAAGGTGGGCGCGCCTCCTCCGTTGGATCCGATGGAGCCCATCCACCTGGCCCAGGCCGTCAAGGAGATGGACCTCGAGTACATCGTGGTGACGTCCGTCAACCGCGATGACCGTCCGGACGGCGGCGCCAGCCACTTCGCTTCGGCGATCCGCGAGCTGCGCCAGCACTCGCCCAAGACGATCGTCGAGGTGCTCATCCCCGACTTCAAGGGCGTGGAGCGCGACCTGGCCACCGTGGCCGAGGCTCGCCCGCACGTGGTGGCCCACAACGTGGAGACGGTGGAGCGTCTCACCCCGACCGTGCGTGATCGCCGCGCCGGCTACAAGCAGTCCCTGAAGGTGCTCGAGTACCTCAAGCAGCGGCCGGAGCGGCTCTACACCAAGAGCTCCATCATGGTCGGCCTGGGCGAGACGGACGCCGAGCTGGAGCAGACCTTCAAGGACCTGCGCGCCGTGGGCGTGGACGTGCTCACGCTGGGCCAGTACCTCCAGCCCTCCCAGTACCACCTGAGGGTGGAGCGCTTCGTCACGCCCCAGCAGTTCGAGGACTACAAGAAGCTCGCCGAGTCCTACGGCTTCCTCTACGTCGCCTCCGGGCCGCTCGTGCGCTCCAGCTACCGCGCCGCCGAGTTCTTCATGAAGGGCCTCATGGAGCGCGAGCGCCTGGGGCTCGCCAGCAACACCTGACGCCTTCTCAACCCCATACCCCGAAACGGACCCCCGCGAATGGCGATCTTCGAGTTCAAGCTGCCCGATCTTGGCGAAGGCGTGCAGGAGGGCGAGCTGGTCAAGTGGCACGTGAAGGCTGGTGACCTCGTCAAGGAGGACCAGACGCTCGCCGAGGTGATGACGGACAAGGCCACGGTGACCGTCCCGAGCCCCAAGGCCGGCCGAGTCGTGCAGACGCACGGCAATGAAGGCGACATGGCCAAGGTCCACCAGATCCTGGTCACGCTGGAGATCGAGGGCGCGGCGCCGGTCCAGGCCTCGGGTCATGGGGCTCCCGCCGCCCATGGTGCGCCGGCCGCTGCCGCTGCTGCTGCCGCCCAGCCCGTTGCTGCTGCCGCTGCCTCTCAGGGCAATGGTGCGCAGGCCGCCTCCGCTTCCAAGGTGCTGGCCACGCCGCTCACGCGTCGCATGGCGGCCGAGCATGGCCTGAACCTCGCGGAGATCCCCGGCTCCGGTCCCCAGGGCCGCGTGATGAAGGCGGACGTGGTGGCTGCCCTCGAGGGAGGTCTCTCCGCTCGCAACGAGGTGGCGCCCACCGCTCCCGCCCAGGCCCGTCCGGCTGCTCCCGCGGTGAGCTCGGGCCGGGGTGACGAGCGCATCCCCCTGCGCGGTCTGCGCAAGAAGATCGCCGAGAAGATGGTGCGCTCGAAGTTCACCGCGCCCCACTTCGGCTTCGTCGAGGAGGTGGACTGCACCGAGATCGTCGCCCTGCGCAAGCGCCTCAACGAGACGCTGGTCGCCGCCGGCGAGAAGACGAAGCTGTCCTTCCTGCCCTTCATCGTGAAGGCCGTGATTGCGGCGATGAAGAAGTACCCGCACGTCAACGCCAATATGGACGAGGCCGCTCAGGAGCTCGTCGTGCGCGGCGAGTTCAACATCGGCATCGCCGTGGCCACGTCCGAGGGGCTCACCGTTCCCGTCATCAAGAACGCGGATCGGCTCTCCCTGCGCGAGCTGGCCGAGGAGATTGTCCGTCTCAGCACCGCGGCGAGGGATCGCAAGCTGAAGATGGAGGAGCTCACCGGCGGCTCGTTCACCATCA
Source organism: Archangium minus (assembly GCF_044360475.1). NCBI lineage: Bacteria > Pseudomonadati > Myxococcota > Myxococcia > Myxococcales > Archangiaceae > Archangium > Archangium minus. The sequence goes on along the minus strand of NZ_CP043494.1, from coordinate 7,604,245 downwards.
CCTCGCTCGGTCAGACGGGTGGCATCTTCGCCACGCCCATCATCAACCACCCCGAGGTGGCCATCATGGGCATCCACCGCATGCGCAAGCGTCCTGTGGTGGACAAGAACGACCAGGTCGTCGTGCGCGAGGTGATGAACGTCTCCATCTCCGCCGATCACCGCGTCATCGATGGCCAGGTGGCTGCTGACTTCGTGTACGAGGTCATCAAGTACCTGGAGCATCCGGACATGCTGTTCCTGGCCATGGCCTGACGGCCGGGCCGCCTGCCGGGGGCGCGTGCCTCGCCGGGAGCGCTCGCGCACCGCGCTCCCGGCCTTCGAGGAGGTTACGCTTCCCCATGGCCGAGAACGTTCGCGACGTCATCCGCGCTGCCCAGGCCGCGGAGCTCGGGGGTGACAAGCCCCGGGCCATCGAGTTGCTCCGGCTCGCCGCAGACCTCTGCCGGCGCTCGGGCAACATGCCCCGTGCCGAGCAGCTCCTGCGCTACGCCCTCCGGTTGGATCCCTCCCGCAAGGAGCTGGAAGAGGAGATCCGCCAGTTGGAGGCGGAGGCACGGGCCGATTCGTCTCCGGTGGCTCCAGAGCCCGAGCCTGACGAGGAGCCCGAGCCTGGAGTGTGGGTCCTTGAGGAGGACACCTCCTCCTCGCTCCATGAGGCCCTGCGCGAGGCCGAGATGGCGGTGGATCGCCGGATCAACCCCGTAGGCACGGCCGTGGAGGTCGTGCGTGCCGCCGTGCTCAGCATGGACGTCTCCGGCGGGCAGGTGGCGCCTGCCGTGGCTCCCGTAGAGGCGAGGAAGGAGGAGCCCCGCCCGAAGCCGGAAGAGGGGGAGGGGGCCTTCATCGAGCGGGGGCCGACCCGGGCTGATCCTTCGCTTGAGGCCTGGTGCTCCTTCTGCTGCCGGCCCCGCTCCGAGGTGGGTGCGCTCGTCGCCGGTCCCGCGGGTGCGTTCATCTGCTCGTCCTGCATCGGGGAGTCGAGTGCGTTGCTCGGCGGTGTGGCTCCCGTGGCACCTGCCGTTCGTCGGGCCCCGGTCTCCCGGTCGTCCGTCTCCTTCGAGCTGGTAGGGCAGGTGACGGCTCGCGAGCGTCTCGAGCGGGGCTTGGAGACGGGCGTGCGTCGCATGCTACTGCTCGGGCCTGAGGGCTCCGGGAAGAGCACCTGGATACGGGAGCTGGTGGAGCAGGGGAGGGGCGTGCTTGTCAGCTCCGACTCCCTGGACCGTGCTCCGGCGGACGCCGTGCTCCTCGTGGAGGACGTGGACCGTCTCTCGCCCGCCGAGCAGTCCGCGCTGGGCGTCTTCCTGACTCGTTACCCCGAGCGCACCGTCCTGATGACCTCTCGGGGAGGGGCGGTGGACTCGGGTCCTGTGCTCGTGTCGGACTCCGGCCGCCTGTTTGTGCCCACCACTGCCGCGCTCTCCGAGGCCGTAGGCGGTGCGCTGCCCGTGGCCCTGTTGGAGCAGGTGCAGCTCCTCGTGTCACTTGAGGCGCCCGGTATCGAGGACCTGGTTGAGATCGCCCGGCGTCGGCTCGCCTCGCGCGAGGATTGCCGCCTCTCCGACGAGGCGCTCACTGCCCTTGCCACCGAGGCCGCACGCTCGTCGCGCTCCGGGCATGAGTTGCAGGCCCTCCTGGCCCGCGTGCCCCCCGGCACCTGGCGTCTGGAGGTGAAGAAGAAGGCGAAGGCCAAGGCGAAGCCGGCCCGCCGGGGTCGACGGAAGGGAACGTCGTGAACACGCTGACGGTGTACCGGCTCGGCCGGGTCGAATACGAGGACGGCCTCCAGCTCATGAAGCTCTTCGGAGAGACCCGCCGTCAAGGCCTCTGCGGAGATGCCCTGCTGCTGCTCGAGCACCCGCCCGTGCTCACCCTGGGCCGCGCCGCCAAGCGCGCCAACATCGTCGCCAGCGACGCGCGCCTCTCCGATGAAGGTGTCGAGGTCTTCGAGACCGATCGCGGTGGCGATGTCACCTACCACGGGCCCGGGCAGCTCGTGGCCTACCCCATCTTCCTTCTGCCCGAGCACCGCCACGACGTGCGCCGCTATGTGCGCGACGTCGAGCAGTGTGTCATTCGCACTCTCGCCGAGTACGGCATCACCTCCGGCACCATCCCCAAGTGGCCCGGGGTGTGGATCGGCCAGGAAGGTTCGCCCGACGCTCGGAAGATCGCCGCCATCGGCGTTCACCTCTCGCGCTGGCTTACCAGCCACGGCCTTGCGCTCAACGTCAACACGCAGCTGCCCCACTTCAACCTCATCGTTCCCTGCGGCATCCGTGAGGCGGGTGTTACCTCGTTGCAGAAGGAGCTCGGTCGCCTCGTGCCCCTGGCCGAGGTCGAGGAGAAGTTGGCTCGGCACTTCGCCGACGTCTTCGAGCTCCAGCGTGTCGAGCCTGCGCCCCTCACGCGCACCGTGTGCGTCACGTTGATGCGGGGCAGGGGAGCCGAGGCCCGCGTGTTGTTGTTGCGTCGGCGCCCCGCGCGCGGGGGGTTCTGGCAGATCGTCACCGGTCGTCTGGAGACCGGCGAGCTGCCGCGCGACGCTGCCGCCCGTGAGTTGTTCGAGGAGACCGGGTTGCGCACCGAGGTGGTCGACCTGGAGTACCGCCATGCCTTCGCCGTCGGCGCCGTGGTTCCTCCCCGGCTCGTCGAGGAGAACGGTTTCGCCGCTCGGTGCACCGGTGACTTCGAGGTTCGTCTCGGTGACGAGCACGACGCTTTCGAGTGGGTGGATGTTCCCACCGCGCTCGCGCGGCTTCCGTTCCGCGGGCTCCGCGAAGGCGTGAAGCGGGCGAGCCGGGTGCTCGCGGGGTGAGTGTGTGAACCTGCGAGGGTAGACCCTCACCCCAGCCCTCTCCCAGAGGGAGAGGGGGCGTTGCTCAGAGCTTCAGGATCTCCGACTCCACGGCGGCGATCGTTTCCGGACGGTGCTTTCGCACTTCCTCGACGAAGCGATCCATCGCGTCGTCGTCCCGCTTGGGGTCGTGGTGGAAGAGCACCAGCTTCTTCACCTTGGACTTGTTGGCCGTCTCCACCGCCGACTCCCACGTCGAGTGGCCCCAGCCAATCTTCGCGGAGCCCTTGCGGCCCCGGTACTCATCCTCGGTGTACATCGCGTCGATGATGAGCATGTCCGCGTCCCGCGCGAACTCCACCAGCTCCGTGTCCTTCTCGCAGCCGACCTCCACGTCCGTGGCATACACCACCGACCTGCCGCCGCACTCCACCCGGTAGCCCAGATTGCCTCCCGGATGGTTCAGATCCAGCGTGTGGATCCTCGCCGGGCCCAGCTCCAGCTGCTGTCCCGAGCCAAGGTCCTTGTACGTCAGCTGCGCCTTGAAGGTGTCCTCGGCCGTCACCGGGAAGTAGGGGTGCACCATCTGCCCCGACAGCACCTCCTTCACCGATCTCCCTTCCCGAGGCGCCCCATACACCGTGAAGGCGAACCTCGGGATGAAGATGGGCGTGAAGAACGGCAGCCCCTGCAGGTGATCGTAGTGGTAGTGCGAGAGGAAGATCGACGCGCGCGTGGGTCCACCCGCCGCGAGCAGCTCCTCCCCCAGCACGCGAACCCCCGTCCCCAGGTCGAAGATGAACAACTCGTCCCCGCATCGAACCTCGACGCAGGGCGTATTGCCCCCGTAGCGCTGCGTCTTCGGACCCGGTGCCGGGATCGAGCCGCGCACTCCCCAGAAACGGACATGAAAGGGGACGCGCGCCTCGGCGGTCGTCCTCCCCTGTTCGTCCTCAGCCAACCTTCGCTTCCGTGTCGTCGTCCTCGGCGAAGAGCTCAATCAGGTGCCCCGTCCGCTCGCGCTTCGTCCTCAGGTAGTCGACGTTATGCGGATTGTGCTCCGTACGCGAGGGAATGCGTCGACGGACCGGAATTCCTTCTTCCACCAGGCCTGCAATTTTCAGTGGATTGTTGGTGATCAGGTCCACCGAACGCACTCCGAGCATGCGCAGCATCTCGGCGGCGACATCGTAGCTGCGCAGATCATCCGGGAAGCCCAGCTTCCGGTTGGCATCGTACGTGTCCAGGCCCTCGGCCTGCAGTGCGTAGGCCTTGATTTTGTTTCCCAGGCCAATGCCCCGGCCCTCCTGGCGGAGGTAGAGCACCACGCCGCACCCGTTCTGGGTGACGAAGTCCAGCGCCCGGTCCAGCTGCTCCCGGCAGTCGCACTTCAGGCTGCCGAACACCTCGCTGGTCAAGCACTCAGAGTGCACCCGAACAGGCACCCCCTCCATCCCCTGCACGCTGCCCACCACGAGCGCCACGTGCTCCCGCCCGTTGCGCTTCTCGCGGAAGACGACCGTGCGCAGCACGCCCCGCCCCGTGGGGACATCCGCCTCGGAGAACTTCTCCAGGAGGGACGCGCTCTTGCGAGTTGGGAGGACCTGAGGTGTACGCGTATCGGACATAGATGAACCCTTCTCCCTCACAACATCTGGGTGCACAAGATGGATGCGAACCGTGGACGTTCGTTCTTCATGCCCCCCAAGAGAGAGGAAGCAATTCCACTTTGTCACCAGTAGCCAGCCTACTGGACGAGCGTGGAAAGTGTAGCAGGTGAGTGGCCGAGGCCGCTGAGCGCAGTGCGCCCGACGTCTGGGTGGAGAGGGGCCGGGCCCACAGCTCACCGTCCCGCCAGGCAGCCGTCACCCGGACATAGTGGGCCAGCCCCTCGGGCTTGCGCAGCTCGCCCTCGAGCCTGCCGGAGACGCGAGGCGGCTCCACGTCCGTGTGCCCGAGCATGCGACGCAGGGCCGGGCGGACGAAGAGCTCGAAGGTGACGAGTGAGGAGGTAGGGTTGCCCGGCAGCCCGATGTAGACGGCGGCTCCCTTGCGGCCCACGGCGAGCGGCTTGCCCGGCTTGATGGCCACGCGCCAGAAGTCCCGCTCCACGCCCAGCTTCTCGAGCGCCTCGCGGACGAAGTCGTGTTCGCCCACGGACATGCCGGCGCTCGTCAGCACCAGGTCGTACCCCTCGGCCGCCGCCAGGTGCTGGTACACGTCCTCCAGGGTGTCCCGGGCGATGCCGAGCACCGAGGGCACTCCGCCCGCCCGGAGGACGGCCAGGCTCAGGGCGGGGGCATTGGCGTCCACGATCTGACCTTCGGCGGGTGCGTCAGCGCGGCACAGCTCGTCGCCGGTGGAGAGGATGGCCACCCGGGGGCGGCGTGGCACCGGGACCGTCAGCATCCCCTGGGCCACCACCAGCCCCAGCTCTGGAATCCCCAGCGGCGTCCCCTGGGGCAGCAGGACCTCGCCCTCCCGTGCGTCCTCGCCCCTCGGCCGAATGAAGTTGCCGGGCCCCACCGCCTCGAGGATCTCCACCGTGTCCGCCTCGGGGGCCAGCCGCGTCCGCTCACGCATCACCACCGCGTCCGCCCCCGCCGGCAGCGGGGCCCCCGTCATGATCCGCGCGCAGGTTCCTGGCCGGACCTCCTCCCGGGGCGTTCGGCCGGCGTAGATCGTCTCCTTCACCTGGAGGCGGACGGGGAGGGGACCCGTCAGGTCGGCGCTGCGCACCGCGAAGCCGTCCATGGCCGAGTTGTCCCAGGGCGGCAGGGTCCGTTGTGCGCGCACGTCTTGAGCCAGGGCCCGCCCCAGGGCGTCCTCCAACCGGACCCACTCGGGGGGTAACGAGCGGACCAGGGCGAGTGTACGGGCTCGCGCCTCCTCCACGGGCAGCAGCGCGGCATCTTCCTTCATGGGTTGGACTCCCTCCGGGTGATCTCCCAGGACTGATCGGCTTTGCCCCGGGCAATGCGACACAGGTGTGTAGCGACTGGCTGCTTTAGGGATCAAAGTCCCTAGGAAATTCAAGACTTTGTTTGACACTCTTGCTGATCATCGTTACAAGCTCAGGTGATCCCGAGGCCCACTTCCGGTCGGGGGTAGATGCGCCAACCCGTTGAGATGACACGGGAATTCAAGGAGACAGCGTCGATGGCCAAGCCCAGGTCCGGGGCCAAGAAGGCGACTCCCGCTGCGAAGAAGGTCAAGTCGACGAAACCGGGTGTCCTCAAGACCGCGTCCAAGAGCGTGGCGAAGGCCGCCGCGAAGTTGGTGACGAAGGCGACCGGAAGCGCGAAGGCGGAGAAGAAGGCGGCAACGGCGAAGAAGCCGGCCGCCGCCGTGAAGAAGGCCGCCACCCAGGTGAAGGAGGTCGCCGTGAAGGCGGCCGCCAAGGTGAAGGAGCTCGCCAAGGGCAAGGAGGCCGCCCCCAAGGGGAAGGAGAGCTCTGCCAAGGGCAAGGAGGCCGCCCGGGCGGAGGTCGTGATGCCGCCCCAGGCCGAAAAGCCGAGGCCCCGCGCCACGAAGCTGCCTCCCCTGGCCGAGCCCCTGAACAAGCGCGACATGGAGCAGCTGCTCACCGCCGGTGCGGGTCGTGGTGTGGTGGGCGAGGGCAGCCTCAAGGGCCGCCTGACGGTGCTCGACGGGCTGCCCAGCCTGGTGGTGGTGGGTCGAGACAAGCGCGAGCTGAATTTCATCCTCCAGGGGCCGGATCAGGAGGTGCTGCCGGCGTACCTGGATCACAAGGTGTCCGTCAGCGGGCTCATCAAGAAGACCACCAACTACGGTGGCACGGTGGACGTGCGGAAGTTCTCCGCCAAGAAGCCCGAGGCCGAAGCGCCCGCTCCGGAGCCCGTCGAGACGGAGACCCGGTTGCGCTACCTCTCCCCTGGAGAGGTGTCTCAGGTCATCTCGGCCGGTATGGGCGCGGGGATGAAGGGCTTTGCCGCACTGCGTGGCAACCTGGAGATGACCGGCGAGGAGTTCGTGCTGGTGGTGTCCAACGGCGGCACCCGGCAGCAGGTGTCCTTCATCCTCGAGGGCAAGGGCGCCAAGGGCCTGCGCAAGTACCTGGGCCATACGCTCTCCGTCACGGGCGTGGTGGACAAGTCCTCCGGCTGGGGTGGCCGCATCGACGTGGAGAACGTGGAGCCGCGTCCCTCTGAGGTTCGGCCCATCTCCCGCGAGGGTTTGGAGACCGTGCAGGTGGAGGGCGAGCAGCCTGCCAACATCGAGGTGCGGCTCAACCACGCCTTCACCGTGCGCCTGCAGGAGCAGCCTGGCTTTACCTGGGCCATCGAGCCCACGGCGGCCAAGCGCGTGGGTCTGCGCGAGGCCAACTTCGAGCCGAGCTCGGAAGGGGGTCCCGCCACCCGCGAGTTCTTCTTCACCCCGCGCAACCCCGGGTCCTCCGAGGTCGAGTTCTTCCTCGCCAAGGCTTTCAACCCCGGTCAAGTGGAGCGCTCGTTCAAGCTCAACGTGACCGTCAAGCCCTGAGGGGCCTATCTGACGAGCCGAGACCTCGCGACATCGTCGTTCTTTCGCCCGGGGGTCCCCTATGGGACCTGCCGGGCTTATTTTTTTCAGGGCCCGTCGGGCTCCCTGCTTTGGGAACTCTCGTGACCGACCTTCATCAAGACGTGAGACGACATCTGGCGGAGTCCAAGCACCCGCTCGGCGTCAAGGAACTGCTCCGGCTCACCCACCTGCACCCCGGTCAGCAGACGCAGCTCAAGCGCACCCTCCGGGAGATGGTACGGCGAGGCGAGCTGATCAGGGAGGGAAAGCGCTTCAGCTTGCAAGGCAAGCGGCCAGCCCCCCATGAGGGCTCGGGTAACGGTGGAGCACATCCTCCCTTCGTCCGGCGCGGTCGCGAGGAGCAGGGGTCCGGGAGGTGGCGCGGTCGCGAGGAGCAGGGGAGATTCGACGAGCGCCGGTCCGGTGGCCCTCGGGAGGAAGCCCGGCCCGCGCCCGATACTCGCGATGCACGCTTCGCCCCCCGGGGACGTTTCTCGCAGGGAGAGCGGCCCGAGCCTCGAGGTCGTTTCGTGCGCGAAGGCCGTATGGAGCGCGGGGGTCCTCCGTCGCGCGGCCGACTCGAGGAGCTCGGCGCCGAGCCCCGGAATCGTTTCGCCCGGCAGGAGCGACCCTCGGGAGGCCGTGTCGACACGCGGCAGAAGGCGGGTCGCCCCGAGCCCCGCGGACGCTTCGCACGGGATGAGCGCCGTCCCGACCCTCGCAACCGGTTCGAGCAGGATCGCCGCCCCGGTCGCGCAGGCGGAGGGCGCGCCTTTCGTGAGGAGCGTTTCGAGCCGCGAGGCCGCGGGGGCCGTGGTGGACGCGGCGGGGGAGAGGGCTTGGAGACCGCCACCGTGGAGGGAATCCTCCACGTGCACCGCGACGGCTACGGCTTCGTCCACCCCAGCTCGGGCGAGGGTGACAACATCTTCCTTCCGCCTCAGGAGGCCGCGCGGGCCCTCGACAATGATCGTGTGATCGTCGAGGCCTGGGGTCGTCCCGGGCGCATGGAGGGCCGCCTCGTCCAGGTGGTTGGCCGCACGCGGCAGCTCGCCGTCGGCACTTACATGGAGCGCGGCCGGCGCCATGCGCTGGTGATTCCCTACGACAAGAACCTGCAGACCCAGGGAAACATCCGCGTCCCGCCCACCCAGATGGCGCGCGACGGAGACGTGGTGAAGGTGCGCCTGGGCATCGGCGCGGAGTTGCTGGAGCCTGGCGAGGGCCTCTTCGGCGAGGTGGCCGGCTCCCTTGGCAAGCCTGGGGATCCGAGCACCGAGGTGCTCTCCATCGCCTACTCGCAGGGCTTCTCCGACGAGTTCCCTCCCGAGGTCATGGACGAGGCTGACAGCATCCGTCCGGTGGTCACCGAGGAGGAGGCCCGTGGCGAGGAGCGGCGGGATCTGCGCCAGATGGCGCTCGTCACCATCGACGGCGAGGACGCCCGCGACTTCGATGACGCCGTCTACGCCGAGCCCCACCCTCAGGGTTGGCGGCTCGTGGTGGCCATCGCCGACGTGACGCACTACGTGCGCGAGGGCACTGCGCTCGACGCCGAGGCCCTGCGCCGCGCCACCTCCGTGTACCTGCCGGACCGCGTGCTGCCCATGCTCCCCGAGCGGCTCAGTAACGGCATCTGCTCGCTGCGCCCCGAAGAGGACCGGCTGTGCATGGTCGCCGACATGGTGCTCGACAAGAGCGGACGGCTCGTCTCCAGCGAGCTGTACCCGGGCGTCATGCGCAGCCACGCCCGTTGCACCTATAACGAGGTGCAGGACGTGCTCGACGGCAAGGACGTTCCCCACCGCAACGCCTTCAAGCCCCACTTCGAGCGGCTCATGGAGCTGGCCCGCGTGCTGATGCGGATGCGCAAGGAGCGCGGCGCCATCGACTTCAACCTGCCCGAGCACAAGGTGGTGATGGGCGAGGACGGTCTGCCCGCTCGCATGGAGCGCCGCGAGCGCAAGGACAGCCACCGGCTCATCGAGGAGTGCATGCTCGCCGCCAACGAGGCGGTGGCGAAGTTCTTCGCCGACCAGGGCCTGCCCAGCGTCTACCGCTACCACGGTGAGCCTGACGAGGAGAAGCTGGCTGTCTTCGCCCAGCTCGCTCAGGCCTATGGCTTCCGCCTCCAGGCCGAGGAGCTCTCCTCAAGGGATCTCAATGCCTTCATGGCCCAGCTCCAGGGCCACCCTGAGGAGCGCGCCCTCAACCAGTTGTTGCTGCGCTCGATGATGCAGGCCGTCTACACGGCCTCGGACATCGGCCACTACGGCCTGGCCGCCGAGTACTACCTCCACTTCACCTCGCCCATCCGCCGCTACCCGGACCTGCTCGTCCACCGGCTCCTGAAGGCGCACTGGTCCCGTGGAGGACAGGAGCGCTCGCCCGCCCAGCTCGAGCGAGAGGAGCAGCGGCTGGAGGACATGGCCTCTCAGAGCTCCGAGCGCGAGCGCGCCGCCATGCAAGTGGAGCGCGAGGTCGTCTCCTTCTACGCCGCCTTGATGATGAAGGACCGTCTCGGCGAGGAGTTCGCCGCCACCGTGGCCGGCATCGTCGAGTTCGGCTTCTTCGTGGAGCTCGATGAGGTGCACGTCGAGGGGCTCGTCCGCGCGGACTCGCTCGGGTTCGGGACCCGCTTCGACAAGACCCTGCACTCCCTCACGCTGCCGGGCGGCTTCCGCGTCCGCGTCGGACAGAAGGCCCGGGTGCGGCTCGTCAACGTGAACCTGGCCCTGCGGCGGATCGAGTTCGAGGCCCTGGAGGTTGCCGGCAGGACCGTGAAGGCCCTCGAGGCTGTGGAGCGCCAGGAGCAGAAGGTGCAGAAGCACCAGCTCCGCGAGGAGCGGAAACAGGCCGCCCGTGCCGCGAGGGAGAAGGAGCGGAAGGAGCGCTGGGGCCGTCCCGAGCGGGTCGTTGGGGAGCACGAGCTCTCGATGGCCGAGGCCGAGGCGCTGCGAGCCGCGGAGGCCCGTGCCGTGGAGCAGGCTCCGGCCGAGCAGGTGGAGACGGCGGAAGTGGCTCCTCCCACCGTGGAGCGCCAGACCGAGTCCGTCGAAATCGTCGAGCGGCACATCCCGACGGCTCCTGCGGGCTTCGATCGCATCCGCGCCCTGGCCGCACTGGACGCGCGCGAAGGCGGCGAGGTGACAGAGGAGACGGTTCAGGCCGTGCCTCCCAAGCGGCGCAAGAAGGCCGCCGCTGCGGCCGAGGAAAAGCCGGCTCGTGCGAAGCGGGCCGCTGCTGGGGCTCGGAAGAAGACTGCGCCTCGCGCCGCGAAGAAGGCCGCTGCGCGTGGAACGGGGGCGAAGAAGAAGGCTCCTGTTGCGAAGAAGGCCGCCGCGAAGAAGCCAGCTCGTGCCACGAAGAAGACGGCTCGGGTTGCCGCCGCCAAGAAGACTCCTGCGGCGAAGAAGACGACGCGGGCTTCGGCCGCGAAGCGTACCGCGGCTCCGAAGCCCCGTGCTTCGGCCGCCAAGGCGAAGGGAAGCGCGAAGGCGAAGAAGACAGCTCCCGCTCGCAAGGCGAAGAAGCGGTAGGGGAGTGTCCTTCCGTGTATGTCCCCTCTCCCTCTGGGAGAGGGAGCCTTAGCGGAGCAACGGGCGTCGTTGCTCCAGCGCCTCCCACACGGCCTCTTCGCGTAGCTCGCCCTCGTCGTCGATGAACTCGGGTCGCAGCGCCCAGGCCATGCCGAGCGCCTTCTCCTTGGTCGGGAACTCACCCCCGTCCACCTCGCACCGGGCATCGAGCTCGGCGCTGAGGGCGTAATCGTCTCGATGGAGCAGCTCGCACTCGAGCCGAGGTGCCATCAGGCAGCCATCGTTGCCGTAGAGGCGGACGTACCGGGCGCGCACCGTTTCGAGGGCCGTCAGATGGAGGCCCAGACGGAGGGCTCGGCACTCGACGGTGCCCGCGACGACGAGCCCGCCGGTCTCCGCCACATCGATGTCACCCGCGACGCGGAGATGACCGCCGATGACCAGCACCTCCCCATCGCCGATGGTGACATCCCCATTCACGTAGACAGAGCCTGTGTACAGCCCGGCGCCCTCATGGCCTTCGAGCCGCTGCTCGGGGTCTGCCGCCAAGCGGTGCGCGAGGGCCATCCATGGCGTCACGATCGGAGGCAGGTCCGTCGACAGGATGGACAAGCCCTCGGAGCGCCACATGTCGATCAGCTCGTCAGGGGATGGCCGCGGCGAGTTCGTGAATCCGAACAAGAAGGTCGAGAGGTCAGCATGATTGGGCCAGAGTCGCTTCTCGAGGTAGGCCTGCTTGAGCGTGAGCAACCTGTCGAGCGTCTTGTCGGTCATCCGATGACGCTAGCGAATGCTCCCGTGACGGCGAAGACACTTTGTTGACCACCCACCAGGCATGGCGGCTCACGAGCACGTCGTGCGTGGATGGGCCCGGACCTGATGGTTAAGAGTGCGCCGCTCACAAGAGGAGGAGCCATGGCCCTGCAGAACGACTACAAGGACGTGCTCGACGTGGCGAAGAACGTCGGCGCCAAGGTCGAGTCCCGCGAGGAGAACGGCAAGCTCATCATCCAGGGGACGGTGGACTACGCCTGGGATCGCGATCGCATGTGGGATCAGATCAAGGCGAAGCACCCGAACTGGCAGAACGAGGTGATGGTCCTGCTCACGGTGACCCACCAGGAGCCCTACGGTGTGTACACCGTGAAGTCGGGCGACACGCTGAGCAAGCTTGCCCGGGACATCTACGGCGACGCGAAGCTCTATCCGAAGATCTTCGAGATCAACAAGGACCAGCTCAAGGACCCGGACCACATCAAGGTCGGCCAGGTGCTCAAGCTGCCGCCCAAGTCGATCGCCAACGTCTGACGCGTCTGGGAACAGCTCACCTATGAAAGCAACGAGGCTGGAAGCCCTGGGGACAGGGACCTCCAGCCTCGTTGTTGCTTTAGGCGCGTGCGCCGGTGTGGCTCAGGCGCGCAGCGCCACGACCGTCACGCCGTCTCCGCCCTCGTGGTTCTCTCCCGGGCGGAACATCCGGATGTACGGCGACGCCGCCAGGTAGTCGCGGATGGCCTGCCGCAGAGCTCCCGTCCCGTGCCCGTGGATGATCAGCGCAGCCTCCTCGCCGCTCCTCATGCCCCGGTCCAGGAAGGACTCCAGCTCCGTCAGCGCCTCCTCGGCCCTCATGCCTCGCACGTCGCAGCGGTAGTTCGTCGCCTCCACCGCCTCCGGTGCCGCCGCCTTCGCCCGCTGGATCTGCTGCGCCTGCTTGTTGCGCTCCGGGAACTTCGCCTCCTTCGGCTTGGCCGTCCTCGTCCCCGACAGCTCTGACACCGACACGCGCATCTTCATGATGCCCGCCGCCACCAGCGCCTGATCCCCGTGCAGCTCCAGGATCTCCACGTCCTTGTTCAACCCCGAGTGCCGCACCCACGCTCCCACCCGCAGCTCCGCGGGCGCTGGCGCTTCCACCTGGAACAGCTCCGCACGCGCCGCCTTCGCCCGCTGGTTCGCCTCCTCCATCCGCTGCAACAGCTGCGCACGCGCCTCCGACGCCGCCTTCTCGTTCGCCTGCGCCCTCAGCATCTTCAGCAGCTCCTGCACCTCCGACGCTGCCTGCTCGCTCGCCGCCGCCACCTCTTCGTTGAAGCGCATCAGCCGCGCCTTGCGCTCGCGCTCGAACTGCTGCTTCTGCTCCTCCAGCGTCTTGCGCAGCCGCTCGGCCTCCTCCGCCTCCGCCTTCGCTCGCTCCAGCTCGTCCTGAAGCTTGCGCCGATCCTCCTCCGCCGCCGCCAGCGCCTTCGCCAGCGCGCCACCCGCGTTCATCGCCAGGTCCCGCGCTCGCGTGCAGATGTGCTCCGGCAGCCCCATCCGCGACGCCACCTCGATGGCCGACGACGCACCCGCCGCGCCCAGTTGCAGCTTGTACGTAGGCGCCATCTTCTTCGGGTCGAAGCCCACTCGCGCGTTCAGGAAGCGCGGATCCAGGTGCGCCAGCGCCTTCAGCTCCTCCAGGTGTGTGGTCACCAGCACCACCGCGCCCTTGGTGAGCAGCTCCTCCAGCACTGCGATGGCGATGGCCGCGCCCTCGCGAGGATCCGTGTCCGCGGCGATCTCGTCGATGAGCACCAGCGAGTTCTTCCCCACCGACAGGGAGATGTCCCGCAGCATCACCACGTGCGCGCTGAACGTGGACAGGCCCTGCGACAGGTCCTGCGCGTCACCCACCGTGGAGTGCACCGAGCGGTACAGCGGCATCCGCGAGCCCTCGCCCGCGGGAATGGGCAGGCCCGCTCGCAGCATCAGCGCGCACAGGCCCACCGCCGTCAGCGTCACCGTCTTACCGCCCGCGTTCGGACCGGACACCACCAGCGCCCGTGCCTCGCCCTTCATCTCCACGTCGTTGGGCACCACCTCGGTGTCCCTCAGCACCAGTCGAGGGTGCCGCAGCCGCACCAGCGTCAGGTCCTGCACCCCGACGAACTCGGGGGCGTAGGCCCGCAGATCTCCCGCCAGCACCGCCGCCGCCTCCGCCTCGTCCAGCTCCGCCACCGCCGCGATGCCCTCGAGCACCTTCGCCGCTTCGCGCCCGAGCTGGTTCGTCAGCTCCTGGAGGATTCGCCGCTCCTCCTCCGTCACCACCGACTGGGCAATGGCCAGGTCGTTGCCCATGCCCACCAGGCCCTCGGGCTCCACGAACAGCGTCTGCCCCGTCTGGCTCGCGTTGTGGACGATGCCCGGCACCTCGCCCCGGTAGTTGGACACCACGGGAACCACGTACCGGCCATTGCGGATGGTGTAGTAGTTCTCCCGGAGCTTCGGCAGGAAGTTCTCGTCGTGGAGCATCTCCTCCAGCCGGCCCTTGATGCGCCGGTGAAGTCCGCGCACCCGATCCCTCGCCTCGCGCAGCTCCGGACTCGCCCGGTCGGAGATCTCCCCGTCCGCCTCGAAGCTCCGGTCGATGCGCACCGCCAGCTGCTCCAGCATCGGCAGCCGCCGGGAGATGGCCGCCAGCCGGGGGACCACGTGCTGCCGCTCCTCCAGCGCCTCGCGGGTGCGGACGAAGGCGAACAGCAGCTGCGCCGACGCGATGAGCTGTCGGGGTTCCAACAGGCCGCCCTTGGAAGCCAGCTCCAACGCGACGCGTAAGTCCGTCACTCCGCCCAGCGGCAGGGAAAACTGCTCCTGGGCCAACCGCCGCGCCTCGGCGACGAGCTCCAGAGCCTCCGCTACCTGCTCCTCGCCATCGAGGAACGGCCGGGCGAGCGCTCGCTCCCTCCCGGGTTCAGTCCGACAACGATGGGCTAGCGCGCGGAGCACATCCGCGAATCCAAGGTCTTCGAGCGTTCTCTGAGCAATCTGCACAGTCATGGGTTTCATGCGCGGCCGGGCGGCCGTCAAGAGGAAGTAGGGTTGTGATAGCCGGTACCGCTCTGCTATCAGCGGGCCATGCTCTGGCTTCTGGTAGCGGGTACGCTCGCGGCGGCCATGGACGCACCCGCTCCGGGGGACCTGACATCGGCCCTGGCGCGGGAGGCGTCGGGTGATACCTCCGGGGCCCTGGAGTCCGTCGAGGCCGTGATCCAGGCCTGGCCCAACCAGGCCCTCCCCAGGGTGGAAGCGGCCCGTCTGCTGCTGAAGCTCGGGGGGGACCTGGACCAGGCCGAAGCCCACCTGGAGGTGGCCGCCGCCGCGGCACCCGAGAACCCCCGGGTCCACTACCTGCGTGGGCTGCTGTGGGAAGAGCGCGGCCAGCCCCTGCGCGCGGCCCGTTCTTATGAACAGGCCCTCTTCTATCGTGCGTCCTACGAGGATGCCCGATTCCGTGTTGCTGGCCTCTGGGCTTCCTTGGGTGACTGGCTCAAGGCCGAGATGCACTACCGCTTGCTCAGCCGCTCCCGCCCCGAGTGGGTTCAGGTGCGCCTCCAGCTCATCCAGGCCATCGAGCAGCAGGGCCGAGTGGCGGACACCGAGAAGGAGCTGCTTCTCTTAAAAAGTGAGCAGCCGACAAACGCCCTGGTCCTCCGCCATCTGGCCGAGTTCTATGAGCGCACGGGCCGGCCTCAGCTCGCAGCGAGGGTACGGGCGAGCCTGGAGCCGCCCGCTCCCTCCAAGAAGATGCGGCCTCTGCGCCCGTCACGTCGGTAGGAGACCTTTCGTTCCCTGTCTCGTTGCGTCGCAGGCGCCACTGCATACACTGCGCCCGCCTTGAAGACCGCCAACCTCGCCATTGTGTTCACCGACATCAAGGGCTTTACCGAGCGCACCAGCCGGCAAACCCTCGAGGAGAACCAGCGCCTGCTCAAGGTGCACCATGATCTCCTCGCCCCGGTCTTCAAGGCCTTTGGCGGACGCATCATCAAGTCCATCGGCGACGCCTTCCTGGTGACCTTCGTGTCGCCCACCCAGGCCGTCCTCAGTGGCATGGCCATCCAGGATCGGCTCTGGAACTACAACCGCGGTGCCTCGGATGCCGAGCGGCTGGACGTGCGCGTGGCCATCAACGTGGGCGAGGTGCGGCTGGAGTCCAACGACGTCTTCGGCGAGCCCGTGAACATCGCCTCCCGCGTGGAGTCCATCGCCGAGGCCGGCGAGGTCTTCTTCACCGAGGCCGTCTACCTGGCCATGAACAAGGCCGAGGTGCCATCGCTGGAGGTGGGCGTCTTCGAACTCAAGGGCATCCCCGGGAAGATCCGCGTCTTCCGCGTGCCTCGCGGGCCCTACCGCGTGGAGACACCCTCCGTGGTGCACGTGACACCCGGGGCCGACGCTCCGCTCGAGAACGAGCAGCCTCCCTTCGGAAACCTGGCGCTCTCGCGCGTCCCCTCGCTCCAACTCACGCCGGGGACGGACCTGGCGGCCACCGCGGCGGCTGTCGGCGGGCAGCTCGTGGCGCGCACGCGCACGGCCATCCTGGCGGTGAAGACCCATCGGCGCTGGTGGCCCGCCTCGAGGCGGGTGGCAGTGGGCGGCGGTGCGCTGGCGCTGTTGCTGCTCGGGGTGGGCTTCGTCGTGCTGGGCGACAGCCCCGCCGAGTCCGCCATCAAGGACGTGGCGAAGGCCACCAGCACGATAGAGAAGCTCAAGCTCGCGGGGAGTGCCCGGGAGCTCATCTCCCAGGAGAAGGACGCCCCGGGCAGGCGGGCCTGGTTGCTTGGGCGACTGGACGAGGCGCTGGATGCGCCCAACCGGGCGGTGGAGCACTATCGTTCCGCGTTGAAGGCTGGCAACGAAGACGCTGGGGACCGGCTCACGGAGATGTTGAAGCACCCGGAGTGCCGTGTGCGCGCCAACGCCGCGGATGCGCTGGGCGAGTTCAAGAGGGTGTCCGCACGCGGCGAGCTGGAGGACCTGGCCAAGGAGGGTGGGCCGGGCGAGGAACCGGGAGGCTTCTTCCAGGCCGGATGCAACTCGCGCAAGGCGGCGCAGAAGGCGTTGGAGAAGCTCGGACGCTGAACGTGGGGGATGACATGACACGGGTGAAGACGGGACTGGATGTCTGGGTGGAGCAGGGCTTTGCCCCTCTGAAGGGCAAGCGGGTCGGGGCCATCGTCAATCCCACCAGCGTGGACTCGCGCTTCCGCCACCTGGCTGACTTGCTGGTGCAGGCGCCCGGGGTGAAGCTGGCGGCCCTCTTCGGCCCCGAGCACGGTGTGCGCGGCGAGGCCCAGTACATGGTCGCCGTGGGCGACGCGAGGGACCGCCGCACCGGCGTCCCCGTGCACAGCCTCTACGGCTCCACCTTCGAGTCGCTCTCGCCCCGCCCTGAGTGGTTGGAGGGCCTGGACGCGCTCGTCTTCGACATCCAGGACGTGGGCAGCCGCTACTACACCTACGTCTACACCATGGCCCTGGCCATGAAGGCCGCCGGCAAGGCCAAGATTCCGTTCTACGTGCTGGACCGGCCCAACCCGCTCAACGGCGTCGCCATCGAGGGCAACCTCGTGGGGGAGCGCTACCGCTCCTTCGTGGGCCTGTATCCCATCCCCAACCGGCACGGCATGACGGCCGGCGAGCTGGCTCGCCTCTTCAATGACGAGCAGGGCTTCGGGTGCGACCTGACGGTCGTACCCATGGAGGGCTGGCGTCGCGAGTTCTTCTGGTCCGACACCGGGCTGCCCTTCATCTCGCCTTCGCCCAACATGCCCACCCCGGATACCGCGCTCGTCTACCCGGGCATGTGCCAGGGCGAGGGCACCAATGTCTCCGAGGGCCGCGGCACCTGCCGTCCCTTCGAGCAGTTCGGTGCTCCCTGGGTGGACTCGGACGCGCTGATTGCCCGCCTGGAGCGCGAGAAGCTTCCCGGGGTCCGCTTCCGTGCTGTGGGCTTCACCCCCACCTTCGACAAGTACAAGGGTGAATCCTGCAATGGAGCCTTCATCCATGTCACCGACCGCGACTCCTTCCTCCCCCTGCGGACGGGCATTGCCATCTTCCAGGCCCTCTACGAGCTGGGGAAGGGGAGCGGGTTCGCCTGGCGTGAGGACGCCTACGAATTCGTGGACGACGTGCCCGCCTTTGATCTGCTCTGTGGCACGGATCAGGTCCGCAAGGGGATTGAGGCCGGCTGGCCGCTGGACCGTCTACTGGAAGGCTTCGAGACGCAGGCCCGGGACTTCGCCAAGCGGAGGGAGCGTCACCTGCTGTACGCTCTAGGGTCGTGAGCCAAGACGTTATCGGTATCCTGTCCGACAGCCATGGAGATCTGGCCGCCTTTGACGCGGCCTATGAGCTGCTGCGGGGCAAGGGTGCCCAGCGCTTCATCTTCCTCGGGGGCCGCTACTCGGACCTGGACGAGTGGATCCTCGACCGGCGGGAGCGCAGCCGAGGGGGACGGGAGTACTCGGGCGCGGACTTCATCGAGGACGTGGCTCGCTGGCTGGCTGTCACCGAGCAGAGGCCCCGTCCGCGCTCGCTGTCCATCCCAGACGACGTGCTCAAGGAACTCGAGGATGATCCCATGCTCGTGCGCGAGCACTTCCTGCGCACGCCGGAGCGGGACTCCATCCAGTACAGGGACCCGAGCATTCCTCGGAAGGTGCTGGACATGGTGGGCGAGTCGCTCGTGTGCCTCGTCCATGACAAGAACGATCTGACCCGGGACGACCTGGTCAACGCGATCCTCTTCATCCACGGCAAGGAGTCCGAGCCGAAGCTGGTGCAGATCGGCCCGCGCTACTTCATGTCCCCGGGCCGGCTGGCCGGCGCCGCGGAGCAGACGTGTGCCCTGTTGGAGCGCGAGGACAGGGACCTGCGCTTCTCCGCCTTCCGGCTCGACGGGAAGGTGGTCCTGGAGCCGCAAGCGTTGGTGGTGGATCGCCGCTCGAAGCTGTCCGTCAAGTGAGGCCCCCTTTGCAGGTCGCGCTCCTCGGTGGCTCGTTCAATCCGCCCCACGTGGGCCATCTGATGGCCGCTCACTACGTGCGTGCCACCCAGGGCGTGGATGAGGTCTGGCTCATGCCCACGTTTCGCCATCCCTTCGGCAAGCGCTCGGAGGACTTCGAGCACCGCGTGCGCATGTGCGAGTTGATGTGCCAGGACGCCTCGGGCTGGATGAAGACCTCGCGGGTGGAGAGCGAGGTGGGCAAGGACGGGCGCACGGTGGATACGCTGGAGTTCCTCCAGGCGCGGCACCCGGAGCACCGCTACTCGCTCATCATCGGCTCGGACATCCTCAAGGATCTGCCGCACTGGAAGGACTTCGACCGCATCCAGCAGATGGCGCGCGTGCTGGTGCTGTACCGCGCGGGCTACCCGGCCGACGGAACCGTGGGGCCGCCGCTGGCCGAGGTGTCCTCCACGGAGATCCGTGAGCGTCTGACCCGAGGGGAGCTGCCCTCGGACCTGGTGCCTGCGCGGGTGCTCGCCCATGCCCGCGAGCACCATCTCTACGGGTTGTGAGCCGGGCGGCTTCGGACGTCGTGGGTCGCCGGGCTCAGAGGTGGAAGTGCCCCGCCGCCTCCGGCTGGTACGGCACCGCGACGATGCGGAGCGTCCGGGTGCGTCCGCCCGGGAACGGCCACTCGATGGATTGGCCCACGGACAAGCCGATGAGAGCGCTTCCGATGGGGGCGAGCACGGAGATGCGGCCCTCGTCACTGCGTGCATCCTGCGGGTAGCAGAGTGTGACCTCCCGGCGTGCGCCCGTCTCCTCGTCTTCGAAGACGACGGTGCTGTTCATCGTCACCACGTCCGCGGGGACCTCCTGCGCGCTCATCACCTCGGCCCGGGCCAGCTCCTGTTCCAGCAGCTCGGCCAGTTCGGCGTTGCGCCCACTGCCGTGCACATCGAGTACACGCTGGAGGCGCTGGAGGTCCGTCTCCGTGACGATGATGTGTCGCTCTTGGGTCATTCCAATGTTCCTCTTGGGCAATGGCCGCACTGCGGCGTGGAGTAGGTGAGGGAAGAGAAGGAGAGATGCGGCCGGGACGGGGCGCGGACGCGCATGGCGCCGCAGCTGGGTCAGCCCTCGCGCGCTGTCAGGACTGGGCCGCACGGGAGCGGACCTCTGGCAGCTTTCGTCGGAGGAGCTGGGACGCCGTACGCCGGGGTTCTAGAAGCGGGGGCGGGCGGCGTGGGACTCAAGCCAGGCAGTTGCCCGGCCGTGGGCGAGCAGGACTCGGCGCACCACGGCCCAGCGCGTACCGGACTTCATCGGAGCTGGGCAGAGGGGCTTCATGAGTTCAGTCACCTGGGGAGTACACCACGCCTCGTGCGTGCACCGCGCGCGATTATAAGTGCCCGGTCTGCTCGCGCAACAGCCCCAGGGCGGGGGAAGAAGCCCGTTCTCGCGGGGGTTGGCCAAGAGGACGATGTGAACCGTGCATCGTCGTGGACCCCGAAACGCCGAGATGCGCATGTTGCCGCTGCCAGCCCATAACGGAAGTGTGAGGTATCGGGCGGAGCTGTGCCAGCGCGTGTGCGTGCTCCACAGGGCAGCTGCCTGGCTTCTCCTCCGCACCGCGACCCCTCTCCCTTGAGAGGCGCTCGCGGTCGTTGAGGACCTGTTCGGTCACTCTGTCTCCCTCTCTATCCATCACCCGAAATGGAGGTCTCCATGCGTTACCTGGCTCTCGCCATGAGCCTGGATGGAACCCTGTCCACCGCCGGTCGCATCGAGGCAGCGCTCGAGCAACTGCGGCGCTCGGGTCGGCGTGCACTCTTGGTGAGTGCGCGGCGACTCGGAGAACTGGGCGCGGTCTGCCCCCATCTGGAGCTCTTCGATTGTGTCATCGCGGAGAACGGAGCTGTCCTGCACTGGCCGGCCCGCCGCGAGAGTATGTCCCTGGGCGGGCCCATTCCAGAGTCCTTCGTGAAGGCCCTTCGCCGGCGCGTCCTCGCTCCTGTCGAGCGGGGCCAGGTCGCCGTCTATACCCATGCGTCGCACGCGTGTGCGCTCGTTGAAACGGTTCGAGAGCTCGGCCTCGAGCTTCAGGTCGTCTTCTGCGGCGAGTCGGCGCTGGTGGTGCCTCCGGGCGTCAACAAAGGGGCGGGCCTCCAGGAGGCGCTCCTGTCACTCGGGTTGTCCGCGCACGAGGTCGTCAGCATCGGGAGCGAAGCCAATGACCATTCGCTCCTGGCGGTGAGTGAGTGCGCGGTTGCCATGGCGGATGCTCTGCCCGCGCTCAAGAGGCGAGCGGCCTTCGTCACGAGAGCAGAGGCTGATGCTGGGGTGGTTGAGCTCATCGAGCAACTGGTCCGCGACGACCTCCAGACGGCCGGGGCGAGCATTCCCCACGACTCGCTGCTGCTCGGCTTCGATGGAGCCGGACACTCGGTGTGCATTCCTGCTTACGGAGACAACGTTCTCGTCGCAGGGCCGCGAGGCAGCGGAGGGGCGAGCTATGCCTTTGGGCTCCTCGAGCGCCTCATCCAGAAGAAGTACCAGCCGTGTGTCATCGACCCGCGAGGGGATTTCGAGCTGCGCGAGGACATGGTGAAGCTGGGGAGCCGACGGCGCGTGCCCCGTATCTCCGAGGTCATCGCGGCCCTGGCGGAGCCATCGGTGAAGCTCGTGGTCGACCTCACGGGGCTGCTTCCCCGCGAGCAGCCGGACTTCTGCGCCGAGCTGTTCTCGGAGCTGGCGGTGATGCGGAGGCGGACGGGGCGGCCTCACTGGCTTGTCGTCAATGGAGCCCAGTACCTGTGGCCCTCCAGAGGGCACGTCGCCACGGGGGGCTCCTCGAAGTTGAGGGAGACCCTTCTGCTGGCGGAGGACCCGAGGGAGGTGGCGCAGTCCATCCTTGGGCAGGTCGATGTCGCCGTGGCTGTTGGACCGGCTCCAGCGCGGGTTCTCGGGCAGTTGGCCGAGGCGCTCAACGAGACTGCACCTCTCCTACCGCTTGGCGCTGGCCAGGAGGATGAAGCGCTCGCCTGGTTCATCACCGAGAGGCAGTGGCCCCTGTGGTTGAGGATTCCACCTGGGCGCGCTGAGCGCCTGAGCCGCCTCCACGGGCATGTGGAGGGAGACCTGGGCTCAGGGAGCTTCGTCTTCCGAGGGCCAGAGGGGACGCTCCACCTGCGGGTCAACAACCTGAGCTCCTTCTGCCAGGCGGCGGAAGGGGTGGATGAGCAGGTGTGGCTCTTCCACCTCTGGCATGGGGACTTCTCGCGCTGGATACGGAACGTCCTTCGTGATGACGAGCTCGCTCGAGAGATCTCCTCCATCGAGCGACGCTATGAGCTTCCCGCGGCGGAGAGCCGCCGACGGGTCCGCGGTGCCATCGCCCATCGGTACGCGCTTCCGGCCTGAGGAGAGGTGGAGCCGCGGCCGGGTGGGCCCTCTCCTGGAGCGTTACGACATGACTGGGATTGCACTCGTTCTGGCCATCGTGCTCATCGGCATCGTCCTCTTCTCCATCGAGACGATTCCCCTCGAGGTGACGGCACTCACCGTCGTCTGCCTGCTCGCGCTGACGGGAGTCCTCACGCCGGCGGAGGCGTTCGCCGGGTTCTCCAACGAGACGGTCATCTTCATCTTCGCGCTCCTGGCCATGACGCAGGGGCTGTCGGCCACCGGGGTGATGCACAGGGCGGGTAGCTGGCTGGCCCACCTGGGTCGGCTCGGCTCTCGGGGATTCCTCCTGGGGTTGATGCTGCTCGTGGTGGTGTTCTCGGCCTTCGTTCCCAACACGGTCACCACCGCGGCCTTCCTCCCGGCCGCCCTGCGAGGCGCGAGGGCCGCCGGTCTGCGGAGGAGCAGGGTGCTGATGCCGCTCGCCTTCGCCTCCATCCTGGGCGGGATGGGCTTCCTGTATGGGACCTCGACGAACCTGGTGGTCTCCGCGCGACTCGACGAGCTCGGGCTGAGCCCCATCGGCCTCCTGGAGCTCACTCCGGCCGGGCTGCCCGCGGCGCTCCTCGGTGTCGCCATCATCCTCCTGCTGGCGCCGGTGGCTCTGCCCGCTCGGGCGGGTGTCGGCACGGAGGAGGGGCGGGCGCGGGACTTGCCGATCGTCGAGGACATGGCGGCGCCGCGCTCTTCCAAGGCATGGCTCGCTCTCTCCATCTTCGTCTCCGTGCTCGTCCTCGGCTCGGTGGGGCTCGTGCCCCTGTCCGTCGCGGGCGTGGCGGGAGTCCTCCTCATGGTCCTCACCGGCTGTCTGGATGCGAAGCACGCGTTCCGAATCGACTGGCGGGTGGTGCTGCTGATTGGCTCGATGATGGCGCTCGGCCTCGCCATGGAGAAGAGCGGTGCGGGGCGATTCCTCGGAGGCCTCGCGGCCGAGGTCGCTGGCGTTGGCGGCCCGCGCCTGGTGCTGTTCTGCCTCATGCTGCTGACCGTCGTCCTCTCCATTCCGATGAGCAACCAGGCGGCGGCGCTCGTGGTATTGCCCGTCGGGCTGAGCGCCGCCGCGGGCCTGGGCGTGAACCCCCGCACGTTCGTCATGGGGATCGCGCTCGCCGCCTCCTGCTCGTTCGTCACCCCACTCGAGCCGAGCTGCATGCTGGTGTACGGCCCCGGGCGCTACCGGTTCGGCGACTTTCTCCGACTCGGGGGGCCCCTGACCGCGCTGATGCTCGCCGCGCTCCTCGTGCTCGTGCCGTGGGCCTGGCCGATGTAGGGGCCTTCGAGCGCCTGCCTCCCCACTTGGGGCCAGCAACACGCGCCGGGTCGACTTCGATTTTCTCGAAGCGTCAGGGGAGGATTCTCTTTTTGCTGATGGGTGGGGCGCTCCCCAGATTGAGCCCGGAGGAGCGCGACATGAACCCGCCCCAGACAGACTCTCCGACGGTTTCTTCCCAGGCTCAGCCCTGGCACTCGCTGCCACCTGAAGCGGTCCTCGAGGCCATCCAGACCCGCCCCGAGGGACTCTCCGACGCTGAGGCCCGTACCCGGCTCGAACGCCACGGCCCCAACGTGCTGCAACGTGTCTCCGGCGAGAGCCCGCTCACGCTGCTGTGGCGCCAGGTCAACAACCCTCTCATCTGGGTGCTGCTCGCTTCGGCGGGCCTGGCCATCGCGCTAGGCAAGGTAGCGGACGGGCTCATCGTGCTCGCCGTGGTGGTCCTCAACACGCTCATCGGCTTCGTGCAGGAGTTCCGCGCGGGCAAGGCCATCGAGGCGCTCACCCAGATGGTGCCGGAGAACGCCACGGTCCTGCGCGACGGCCGCAAGGTGACGGTGCCGTCCTCCGAGCTTGTCCCTGGGGACGTGGTGCTGCTCGCCTCGGGAGATAAGGTGCCGGCGGACGTACGGCTGCTTGCCGGGCGGAACCTCCAGGTGGAGGAAGCGGCGCTCACGGGTGAGTCTCTTCCCACGGAGAAGCGAGTCGCTCCTGTCCCCGCGAGCGCGGGTGTCGGTGATCGCACGAGCATGGCCTTCGGTGGCACGCACGTCACCTATGGCACGGGCACCGCGGTGGTGGTGGCCACTGGCGGCGCCACCGAGCTCGGCCGTATCTCCCAACTGCTGAGCGAGGCGATGGACCTGCAGACGCCGCTGACGAAGGCGATCGCCGTCATCGGCCGCTACCTCACCATCGCGATCCTCGTCATCTCCGTCGTCCTGATGGGTGTGGGCCTGGTGCGTGGCTACGGCATCGCCGAGTCCCTCATGGCCGCGCTCACGCTGGCCGTGGCCGCCATCCCCGAGGGCCTGCCCGCCATCGTCACCATCGCGCTCGCCATTGGCGTGCAGTACATGGCCTCCCGCCGCGCCATCATCCGCAAGCTGCCCGCCGTGGAGACGCTGGGGAGCACCACCGTCATCTGCTCCGACAAGACGGGCACGCTCACCCGCAACGAGATGACAGTCCAGGCGCTGTGGACGCCCAAGGGTTTTTATACCGTCTCGGGCGTGGGCTATGCGCCCCAGGGCGAGCTGCGTCGAGACGAGCAGTTGCTGAGCTCTCTGCCCGAGGATGCCCGCGAGCTGCTCGTGGCCGGCACGCTCTGCAATGACGCCTCGGTCCGTGAGAAGGAGGGCGCCTCGGAGCTGACGGGCGATCCCACCGAGGGTGCGCTCCTCGTCGCCGCGGCGAAGGCGGGCCTGAAGGTGGAGGAGCTGCGCGCCTGCCACCGCCGCGTGGACGCCATCCCCTTCGAGTCCGAGAACCAGTTCATGGCCACCCTCAACGAGGACGGGCGCGGTGGCCGCAACCTCCTCCTCAAGGGGGCTCCTGAAGTGGTGCTGCGCCGCTGTGTCCTGAACGACGGTGTCGATGCCGACAAGGTGCTCGGTGAGGTGGAGCGCATGGCCTCGCGCGGCATGCGCGTGCTGGCCGTGGCGAGCAAGTCCCTTCCGGCTTCGCATGACGGCCTGCGCAACGAGGACGTGACCGGCGGCTTCCGGCTCCTGGGTCTCCAGGGGATGATCGATCCGCCTCGTCAGGAGGCCATCAGCGCGGTGGGCGCCTGCCACACGGCGGGCATTACCGTGAAGATGATCACCGGTGACCACGCGAAGACGGCGGAGGCCATTGGCGCGCAGCTCGGCATCCTCGAGGACGGTCGGGCGGTGACGGGCGCGGAGCTGGCGGAGCTGGATGACACGCGGCTGCGCGAGGCGGCCCTCTCCTCCAACGTGTTCGCCCGCGTCGCGCCCGAGCACAAGCTGCGCCTGGTGCGCGCCCTCCAGACGGAGGGGCAGGTGGTGGCCATGACGGGGGATGGCGTCAACGACGCGCCCGCGCTCAAGCAGGCCAACATCGGCGTGGCCATGGGCATCACCGGCACGGCCGTGTCCAAGGAGGCCGCGGACATCATCCTCACGGACGACAACTTCGCCTCCATCGCCGCCGCGGTGGAGGAGGGGCGGCGCGTCTACGACAACCTCATCAAGTCGCTCGCCTTCGTGCTGCCCACCAACCTGGGGCTGGCCCTCATCCTCATCGTCGGCGTGGCCTTCTTCCCCATCCTGCGCGTCGCCGGCGAGCGCGAGCCACTGCTGGCCATGCTCCCCACCCAGCTCCTGTGGATCAACCTGGTGGCGACGGTGGCGCTCGCGCTGCCGCTGGCCTTCGAGGCCCGGGAGCCGAACGTGATGCAGCGGATGCCTCGTCACCCGGACGCGCCCGTGCTCAGCGGCTTCGTCGTGATGCGCACCGTGCTGGTGGCGGTGCTGATGTGCGCGGGCGCCACCGGGCTCTTCCTCTGGGAGTACAACGCCGAGGTGGGGCGCCTGGGTCACGAGCTGGCCCTCCGCGAGGCGCAGACCATGGCCGTCACCACGGTCATCATGTTCCAGATCTTCTACCTGCTGAACTGCCGCTCCCTGCGCGACTCGTTCTTCCGCATCGGCGTCTTCAGCAACCCCTTCGTCTACCTGGGCATCGGGACGCTGGTGCTGCTGCAGCTCGGGTTCATCTACCTGCCCTTCATGCAGGCGGTGTTCAACACCGCGCCGCTGTCGCTCGAGGCGCTGGGGCTGTGCGCGCTGGTCGGGGCCATGGTCCTGCCCGTCATCAGCGTGGAGAAGTGGCTGCGCTCGCGGCGAACGCGAGACGAGCGGGGTGCCGGTACGCGGCTCCCCCTGCGAGTGCCACGGCGCGCGACGGCGGGGTAGGTGACCTTCAGCGGAGCGCTTCCATCTCCGCCAGCCGCTCGATGACCTGCTGGGGGTGCTGGGCATCGAGCAGCCGCTCCGCGAGGCCGCGGCTCGCCAGTCGCGCCATGTGAGCGAGCCGCATCAACCGCATGCGACCACGCTCCTCGCCGATGAGCACGATCAACAGCCGGAGGGGGCTCCCATCGGGCGTCTCGGCTTGGAGCGGCTCCGCCAAGGTCACAAGGGTGGCCATCGGGGGGGTCTCGGCGACGAAGGCGTGGGGCACCATCACGCCACTGCCCACCGCGCTGGAGGCATCCTTCTCTCGGCGCTTCAGCTCCGCCATCACCTGGGCTGCTCCCAGCCTGGGGCAGGCTGGGCCGAATCGGCCGGCGGCCACGTCCAGGGCATCGTCCAGGGCGGCACAGGTGAGCCGAAGCACCATTCGCTCGGGTGCCAGCAGGGGGGCGAGCGCCGGGGCGGGCTCCTCCCGTCCGGTGGCCGCGCGCACCGGGAACTCCGAGTCGAGGAGCTCCCGGAGGCGGGCGAGCTGGGTTCCCGAGAGCCGTCGCCGCGCGATGTCCAGGAAGAGCGAGCCGGCACCGGGCTCCTGCTCGAGGTAGCTGGCCACGAAGGGGCTCACCCGGTGCGAGATGTCCATCAGCAGCAGGGGCGGTACGTCCAGCTCGCGGGCGATGGCCGCGAGCCGCTCCGGCGTGGGAACGGCATCCAACCCGTTCTCCACGCGGCTCAAGTAGGCGCTGGAGACGCCGATGCGCCGGGCCAGGTCTCGCAGGCTCAGCCCGGCGTCTACACGTAACAGCCGGAGGGTCGCTCCCAGATGCATGGCTTCGTCAGTTCCTCTCCTCATGAGGGAAATACCCTGGCCAGGGCGCGACACCCGGCGAGCAGCTCAGCTCGCCGCATTGCTGGCCGGGAGCTCTCCCTGTGTTTGCTCCGAAGTGAGGGCCTCCGCAGCGGGTGAGGAGGCCGGGTGGCGTACCACGAGCACGGAGGCGGAGGCCTCGCTGATGATGCGCTCGCGGTGCAGGCCGAAGAGGCGATCCTCCAGCCCCCACTCCGCACCCACGCCCACCACCACGAGGTCATACCCGCTCCGGGCCTCCTCGAGTGCCGCCTCCTCAGGAGACGAATGCTCCACCACCTTGAAGTGCACATGCCCTGCGCCCTTGGGGAAGAGCTCCTGTACCAGGGTCCGCGTCCCCGTCTGGCCGTGGGCGCCCGAGGTGACGTGCAGGACGGTGATCTCCACCTGGCCCTGCTGGAGGAGCCGTCGGGCCAGCCCGAGCGCCGCCCGGTCGTGCTGGCTGCCGATGAAGGGCACGAGCACTCGGCGGATGTTCTCCAGGCCGCGATCCACCAGAACCGCCACGTCCGTGCCTGCCTCGCTCATCACCTCGTGCACGGTGCCGCCGAGCATCGTCTGGCTGAAGAGCGGCTTGTGCCACCCCAGGAGGATGAGGTCGGCCTGCTTGGCCTCGGCGGTGCGGCAGATGTCGAGCCCGGGATCCGTGGAGACGAAGGAGAGCGGGCGGACGTCGAGTCCAAGGCTGCCTGCTCGGCTCAGCATGGGTGCCAGCGTGTTGCTGCTGGCCTTCTCCGGATCATGCTTCAGGTGGAAGGAGGCACGCTCCGTCGGGCGGATGAGGTGCAGGGCATAGAGCTTCGAGGGCTCCGTGGGGCTCTGCGTGAGCGCACGCCCCAGCGTCACCATGGCCGCTCCGGCCTGGCCGTGTGACACGCACATCAGCACGGTGAAGGGCTCCGCGCTCTGGATCGGAGCCACGGGCTCCAGGGTGATCTGGTCCTTGATCAGCTCCTCGGGCGGGTAGATCCACCGCAGCAGCGGCGTGGTCATGAACGTCGTCACCAGCGCCATCACCACCATCATGGTGAAGAGGGTGGGGGAGATGACGCCCAGGTCCAGGCCGATGTTGAGCACGATGAGCTCCATCAGCCCGCGGGTGTTCATCAGGACGCCCACCGCGCCCGCCTCGCGCCAACGCAGGCCCGTGAGGCGCGCCGCCACCGCGCTGCCACCGAACTTGCCCAGGCATGCGATGAGGATGATGAGGCCGCACATCAGCCACGTCTCGCCGCTGTTGAGCAGCCCGATCTGCGTGCGCAGGCCGCTGAAGGCGAAGAAGAGCGGCAGCAGCAGCACCACCGCCACGTCCTCCAGCTTCTCCGCCAGCGACTCGGCCAGCCCGCCCTCCTTGGGGATGACCGCTCCCATCATGAAGGCGCCGAAGAGGGCATGGATGCCGATGAGCTCCGTGGCCCACGCGGACGCCAGCAGCATCATCAGCGTGAGGGCCACCACGTTCTGCGTGAGCCCATCCTTGCTCGCCACGCGCGCGCCCAGCCGCGCCAGGAAGGGCCGCACCAGCAACAGCATGAAGGCGATGTAGAGCATCGCCAGGACGGTGGTGAGCCCCGCCTCCATCAGGCTCGTGGCGCGCACAATGGAGACCACGAAGGCGAGCAGGCACCACGCCGTCACGTCGTCCACCGCCGCGCAGGTGATGGCGATGGCACCTACCTTGGACTGCAGCAGCCGCCGCTCCGTGAGGATGCGTGCGAGCACCGGGAAGGCGGTGATGCTCATCGACACGCCCATGAAGAGCACGAAGGAGGAGAACGGCACCGACGGATCGCTCAGCTTCGGATAGAGCCACAGCGCCGCCGCCGCTCCCAGAATGAAGGGCACGATGATGCTGGTGTGGCTGATGACCACCGAGGAGTGGCCCTTGCCCTTGAGCAGCCTCGGGTCCAGCTCCAGCCCGATGAGGAACATGAAGAGGATGAGCCCTACCTGGCTCAGCATCTTCAGCACCGGCATGGAGCTATTGGGGAACAGCCACTCCATGGCACCCGGAGCCACCCACCCGAGCAGGGAGGGGCCCAGCAGGATGCCCGCGAGAACCTCGGCGATGACCAGAGGCTGCCCCAGCCACCGGGCACCTCGCCCGATCAGCCGCGACAACCCCATAATCACCAGGAATTGCACGATGAGCAGGGTTAGCGCGTTATGAGCCAGTGCGTGCATTCAGCCTCCTGGGCGGGGTGGGTGTCGTTAAGCGTTAAGGGGGCACTTATCAATTGACGTGGCGCGGCGTCAACCCGGCGGCTGTGCGACGGAGGCTCGGTCGGCACGAAAATTCTCTCAACGTTTTCAAGAACTTGGAGTTCTCGCGGGTAGTGGAACGGGGCGCGGAAACGTTTCTGGAGGTGGTGCGTAAGTGAGCCAGCGGATGGGGAGTCCCTCGGACGAAGAGCTCATGGAACGGTTCTGCGATGGTGAACACGAGGCGTTTGAGGCCCTCTTCGCCCGGCATTCGGGGCGGGTGCAGGGCTTTCTGACGCGCATGGTGCGGGACGGTCCACTCGCGGAGGACTTGCTGCAGACGACCTTCCTGTCCGTCATCCGGTCCCGGGGCCGGTACGAGCCGGGCACTCGCTTCGCTCCCTGGTTGCTGACGATCGCCGCGAACGCCGCGCGGGATGCCCTGCGCCGCCGCCAGCACGTTGAGGCGTACTCCCAGACGGGTGATGCCACGCCCTCGTCGGTCGCGCCCGGTGTGGGTGACCCCGGAATGCGCAGGCGCCTCCAGGATGCCTTGCAGCAGCTCCCCCCGGACCAGCGCGAGGCCGTCATCCTCAACAAGGTCGAGGGGTGGTCATTCGAGGAGATTGCCTCCATGCGAGGCATCAGCGTGGTGGCGGCGCGCGTCCGTGCCCACCGTGGCTACGAGAAGCTCCGGCTGTTGCTGGGTGAGTTGGAGGAGGCCTGATGCGCTCGCCTCTGGAGACTTTGCTCGCGGAAGAGTTGCGGAGCGACAGCGCCGCCGCCGAGCGGGCCCTGCGGGTCGCTCGCGAGGAGCTGGCCCGGAAGCGCCCGGTGCGGAGCTGGCGCACCCAGGCCGCCTGGATGTTCGCCGCCTCGGCGCTCCTGACGACTGTGGTGGCCGGAGTGATGTGGGGGGTGGGAGCGTCGTCTGGCGCCGTCCTGCTCGGTCGTGCACCCCTGCTGGCGCTGCTGTGGGCCACCAGCGCGGTGTGTGCCTGGGGGGCGCTCTCTCCGCGCAGAGGGCGGCTCCCGCTCTGGGGCATCGGCATGGCGATGGTGAGCGCCACCGTGCTCGTCCTGGCCCGGAGCGGCGTCCATGCGGAATCCACCCTCCCGGAGTGGGTCTGCACAGCCAGCCATGTCGGGCTGGGGCTCATCCCCTTGGTCGTGGCGGTGGTGCTCCTGCGCAGCGCTGCCTTTCGTCCCTTGCGTGCCGTCCTGGCGGGCCTGTCCGTGGGTACGACGGGGGCCTTCGTGGGCGAGCTCGCCTGTGCCCAGGGCTGGCGGCATGTCCTGGGCTACCACTTGTCGGCGTGGGTGCTCATCGCCGTCGCAACGTTCGCTGTCTCTCGCTCCCTTCTCCCCAGGTCATTTGCACCATGATTCAGGATCCTTCACTCATCGTGGTCGAGAACGTGGACGGCGCCCCCGTGCGCATCGGCGAGACGGTGAAGCTCGTGAACGCTTCGTCAGATGGCTCGGTGAATCGGCGGTTCCTGGGCCGCACCGGTGTCGTGGTCGCGCTGGTGTTCGACGAGCCCAGCCGTCAGTACCCGCATGATCCGCTCATCCAGGTCCGAGTCGATGACATTGGAGAGGATCTGTTCTTCCCGGAGGAGCTGGAGCTCATCCCGGAGTGGGCACGGCGCCGGCTGTCTGAGTCGCGGAGAGCTCTGTGACCGTGCGCCCGTTCAACGCACTCGCCATCCCAGCCGCTCCGCGAGTTGCCGCGCGGTGAGGATGCCGAAGGGCAGACCTTGGCGGTCGGCGAGGGACAACAACCGCTTGTCCTTGCTGACCAGCCAGGTGGCTTGTACGCGCGCGGCGAGGACGAGGAACTTCTGGTCGGACCGATCGCGGCAGCGGGGCAGGGGCGGCAGGGGTGTCTCCGGGTTGACCTCGGCCATGCGCACGAGGTTGCGGTAGCGCGCAGAGGCGTCGCGCTGGGCCGCTTCACTCAACTGGAAGGTGGGGTAGGCGAGGACGTACTCCAGCTCTGCCAGCGTCTCCTCATCCGCCCATGCAGTGACCTCGCCCGCCGTGAGGGCCTGGCCCAGGGGGCGCACCGCGGGGTCGTCGAACACCAGCATGTCCAGGACCACGTTGGTGTCGAGGACCAGCGGCAGTGGCGTGGGGTGGGAATCGGAGGGCGCTTGAGACATGGCGGGCGAGTCGACCTCAGGCCCTGGCGGATGATGGCCGAGTCACGCGCCAGAGCCACGCTCCGCCCACGGCGGCCAGGAGGGTGGCGAGCAGGGCACGCAGCCGCACCTGGGGGTGGGGCACGAAGCTGTAGGCATTTGCCAGCGTGAAGGGGCCCTCCCAGGCCAGCATCCGGATGCAGCGGTAGTAGGGCTCGTGGGTGGCCGGCGTGTTGGGCGTCACGCATTCGCCTCGCGAGGTCATGGCGGTGTGGATGATCTCGTTGGAGCGGAAGATGCTCGCCACGTGCGGGAGCGTCACGGCGATGAGCACGAGGGTGAGCACCCCGGCGCGCACACGGGTGGCCACGAGGGGCCGGATGAGGGACTCGGCGGCTTCGGCGTAGGCGTAGAGGGCCACCAGCAGCACGGCCGGCATCCACGGGAGGATGAGCCGCGAGCCCCAGGCCCACCACCCGAAGGGGGCCCACCACCGTGCGAGGAAGACGGTGAGCAGGACGATCATCACGCCCAGCCCCCCGAGAGGCTCCCAGCCCACGGTGGCCCCCTCGCGACGCTGTTTCCAGACGGCCACGGGCAACGCCACCAGCATCAACACCAGAAGCGGCCAGAAGAAGAGCAGGCCCGCGTTGGGCGCCAGCCACAGCGCCACGGAGTTCTCCAGTTGGAACGCGAGCGAAGGGCCCCAGCTCGCCTCCTGGAAATAGGTGATGTTGTAGGGCAACCCGTAGCGGAAGAAGTTGGCGGCCACGAACAGGGCCAGCCCCAACACCGTTCCCAGCGCCGCTCCGAGCAGGCGGTTGCGCTCCGCACGCAAGAGGGCAAGCCAGGACGTCCCCGGAGCGCGGTGCACCGCGGCGCACGTCACGCCGATGAGCCCGATGAAGGGGAAGGCCGTCTCCTTGGTGAGGCTCGTCAGGAAGGCCAGCACCGCCACGAGCCCCGCGCCTCGGCGCCGCAGCCAGGCCGCCGCGAGCGCTGCGGAGAGGAAGGCCGACACCATCTCTCCGAAGGAGCGGTTGGAGTAGTGGATGAACAGTCCGCTGCAGAGCACGAGCTCGGCCATGACCGCCACGGGTCGCGAGCGCGGTGCGAGTGTTCGCCAACTGACGACCAGCAGCGCCACGAAGGCCGCGAGGCTGAAGTAGCTCAGGACGCGACCGATGCCCTCGAGCGACATGCCGAGCCACCGCAGGGGCAAGGCCGGCAGGTATTGGAAGAGGGGCCACTTGCCCGCGTTGGTGCAGTGCACCCACCGTCCCTCGGAGAAGCAACCCAGGATGCCATCGAGGGACCCCAGCAACTGCTCCGTGTCCGCCTCGCGGTAGACGTACCGCGCGAGCGCTCCGAGCATGAGTACCCCACACAACACCCCGAGCCACCCGGGCCACCACGTTCGCTCGTGCTTCTTACCGGGGGGAGACACGGGGGGATTCGGGGTCGAGAGAGGAGGAGATGCCTCGCCCTGAGAGGCGTGGGGGGCAGTCATGGCCGGCGCAGTCTGGAGGAGGCGTCAGTCATCGTCCAGCAAAGGCATTATCCGAATTATCGCAGATGGCCGGACCCGCCGTTGAACGGGACGGATCGCCTGGCGGATGCTTGAGCGCATCATCACTTCGACTGGGGGGAAGACGATGAGCCAGGGCCCACGCGCGCGGTTCGTGGAGCGGTTAGATGGCTTTCTATCGGAGTCTTTGCGCCAGGCCTCTCCCCTGGAGCTCGGCCGAGCGAGGATGCTCGTCGGGGTGTGTTGGGGTCTGCTCGCGTGCGACGCGCTGGTGTTGCTCCAGGCGGTGCTCAATCCCGTTCCACTGAGCATCGTCATGGTGGCTGTGGCGTGCGTGGCGGGGTTTGGCGGCGCGCTGGTGCTGCTGCGCTGGTCTTCCTCGACTCGGCCTCTGGCGCTGCTGCTGTGCTCCCTGGTGACCGCGGGGCTGATCACCAACATCCTCACCATGAAGGAGCTGGCGGTGGCCACGCACGCTTCGATCATGCTTGTCCCCGTGGTGTCGGTCTATCTGCTGGGCTGGCGCCTGGGCCTGCTCTTCTCCGCGCTCATCTGCGTGAGCGTGGGGCTCGTCTTCCCGCTCCACACCTGGGGCTCGCTGGAAGGTCCTGGGCCCGTGCTGTGCAGCTTCGCGGCCGTCTACGTGCTGTGCGCCTGGTCCATGAGCTGGCTGTTCGTCTCCTCTCGGGACGAGACGTACGCCATGGTCGAGCAGATGGTGCGGACGCTTCGCGAGAGCGAGGGCCAGCTCGTCAGCCTCATCGAGAGCACCGATGACCTGGTTCTCTCCCTGGACGCGGAGGGGCGGGTGATCACCGCGAATCACTCGGCCAAGCAGCTCTTCCGGCGGATCGCGGGTCGAGAGCTTCGCAAGGGCGAGCCCGCCTTCGGCGAGTTCCCGTCGGAGGAGCGGGCCCGGTGGAACGGGTTCATGGCCCGTGCGCTGAAAGGGGAGCGAGTGAAGGAGGAGATGCTCCTTCCGCCGAAGGAGCGGTTGATCACGTTGGAGCTGACCGTCAGCCCTGTTCGCGGGGACGGGGGGCGCGTGGTGGGGACAACGCTCTTCGGACGGGACATCACCGCGCGCAAGGAGGCCGAGGCCCGGCTGAGCGAGATGCACCGCAACCTGCTGGACGTGTCGCGGCAGGCGGGCATGGCGGAGATCGCCACGGGTGTGCTCCACAACGTGGGCAACGCGCTCAACAGCGTGAATGTCTCGGCGGGCGTTGTGACGGAGCGCCTGCACGGTCTGCGCGTGCCTGCCATGAGCCGGGCCGCGGAGCTGCTGGAGGAGCACGCGGCGGACCTGGGCTCCTTCGTCACCACGGATCCCCGAGGACGGCAGTTCCCCGTTTATCTCAAGGCGCTGGCTCGGCGGCTCGTGGAAGAGCGCGACGCGGTGTTGGAGGAGATGCGCACGCTCTGCCAGAACCTGGATCACATCAAGGCGGTGGTGAGCATGCAGCAGGCTCATGCGAGCTCCTCGGGGATGGTGGAGCTGCTCCCCATCCCAGAGCTCCTCGATGATGCGCTGCGCCTGCATGCCCTGTCCTTCGAGACGGTGGGGATTCAGGTGCGGCGTGAGTACGCCCAGGTGCCGCCGCTCTGGGTGGACCGGCACAAGCTGCTGCAAATCCTGCTCAACCTGGTGAGCAACGCACGTCACGCACTGCTGGAGACCGGGCGCGAGGACAAGCAGCTCACGCTCCGGGTAGGGCCAGGGACCGGAGGGCGGTTGCGCATCGAGGTGGAGGACAACGGGGTGGGCGTTACCCCGGAGAACCTGCCGCGCCTCTTTACCCAGGGCTTCACCACGAAGCGGGACGGGCATGGGTTTGGGCTGCACATCAGCGCCCTGGCGGCCGAGGAGATGCGGGGCTCGCTCTTCTGCACCAGTGCCGGGCAGAACCGGGGGGCCACCTTCACGCTCGAGTTGCCCACCCGGGACGCGTCACTCGTGGAGCCCGCAAGGTCTCGGCACTCGTCCGGCATGATCGAGGCCGCGGTGGCGCGGTGAACGTTCTCAACACGAGGGGCCCGGTACCCTCACCCTGGCCCTCTCCCGGCGGGAGAGGGGAGGTGGGAACACCGGGCCCCGGTTTGAGTCCTTCGTGCTCGCGGACTACTTGACCACCTTGTCCAGCGGCTTCGCCTCGGTGGTGGCCTGGTCCTTCGTCCAGTCGATCACCGGCGTCTGCCACGACATGCCCGTCTCGCCCGGCTCCGGATCCAGCTTCTCGAACTCGAAGCCGTCACCCCCGAAGTAGAGGTACTCGACCGTCGCGACCTTGTACTGCTTCTTCGGATCCAGCGGCTTGCCCTTGGCGTCCTTGAACTTGCCCTTGCCCGCCGCCGTGAAGCCCGAGAACACCGCCTCCGGGTTCGCCAACTGGCGCGCCAGATCCTCGCCCTTCACCTCCACCACCATCAGCGAGTTCTCGAACGGCATCACCGAGTACACCGAGCCCTTGGTGACCTGGCCCGCCGGCAGGCCCTCGCGGAAGCCCTTGCGGTTGAGCACCACCGCGTCCGTGTTGAGCTGCGCCTGGATGGCGCGCGTCACCCACGTCCCCAGCTCCTTCGAGTCCTTCTCGAAGGCCTTCTTCGTGAAGCCGATCTGCTCGCCCAGGGCCGTGTCCAGCCGGGTCTTGTAGTCGGAGATCAGCTTGGCCAGCTCGGCGTCCGGAGCCGGAGCGCCCTCGCCGCTCGTCACGTCCACCTGCGACGTCTCCACCGCCGTCACCTGCTCACCCTCGGGCTTCGAGGCATCGTAGGTGTAGGCCGTGCGCAGGTACTTGTCGAAGCCCCGGCCCAGGGACACGTAGGTGGTGTTGCCCTCCTTCGTGTTCACCGGCTCCGGGCAGCGGCCACCGGCCACCACCGACACCTTCCACTCGGGGTGCTTGCCCACGATCGGCTGCAGATCGCTGGGGCACTCGTCCGCCAGCACCACCACGGTGTCCGCCCCGGCCTTCTGGGCCTCGGCCACCGCGTTCGTCAGCGCCTGCTCGTCGGGAATCACTTCCAGGCCCTCGGCGCGTCCGGCCATCGCCGTGTTCACCGTCTTGGGCGACGTCAGGCCCACCACGCCAATCTTCAGGCCCTGGCGCTCGAACACCTTGAAGCCCGGCAGATCCCAGCCCTTGGCCAGCGCCGCGTCCTTCACCTGCAGGTTGGCCGCGAGGAAGGGGAAGCCGCCCGCCTGGTGGTTCTTCTGGAACTGCTCCAGCCCATAGTCCAGCTCGTGGTTGCCCAGAGCGGACGCGGCGAAGCCCATGCGGCCCATCACCGCGGCGGTGGGCTCACCGTAGAAGAAGGAGGAGATGGCGGGGCCGTTCCACGCATCGCCGATGGTCAGCGCCAGTGTGGTGGCGTCCTTACAGGCCGCCTGGCCGTCCTTCACCTGGCCGGCACAGTGCTTCTCCTTGGCCGTCCACCAGCCGAGCAGCTCGGCGGCGCCGATCGTCGGCGTCCCACCCTCGGGGGTGGTCGGCAGCAGCTGACCGTTGGCGCTGCCGGTGATGAGCACCGTCACCGTGGTTGGCTTGGGGGCGGGCTTCGCCGCGGGGGCCTGCGCCGGCTGGGCCGTCGCCGCGGGCTTGTTCTCCTGAGAGGAATTCTTGTCGCAGCCGGTGAGCGCGCCCAGGAGGGCGAAGGCCACCACACCGGAAGCGCGGCGCCACGGGGTCTTCTCACCCGTCGCCGGCCTGGATTCGGACTCTTGATGCATGAGGGCTCCGACTTTGTTGGCGGTACGTCTGCGCGAATAGCACACCTCCCCCCCGGGGTCGTCAAAAAGGGGGCCTCCCCGGGGCCTCCCGCCTTGCTCGCTCCCTCGTGCTAGCGTCATGCCCGTGCAGAGTTACCAGAAGGAGACCCTTCCTCCTCCGAGCCGGGAGCAGGGTGGGGGGAACCCTGAGCCCGAGCCCGCCTCCGCCTACGAGCAGAAGTTCCGGCAGGTGTGGGCGGACGTGCGTCAGGGCGCGGAGCACTTCCACCAACGGAGTGTTCCGTTGCCAGTGAACCGGCTGGGACAGTTCATCCACGGCCTGTGCTTGCCGTTCCACCTGGCCCGAGTCCTGCTAGCGGACAGGGAGACCCGGTGGCGTTACCTGAAAGTGACATTCGTCCAGGTGGCGGTCGTCGTGGCGTTGGGGGTGGTGTTCACTCGCCCGGGCGAGGAGGTCGTGGAGTCTGTCGGACTCGAGGAGTGGTCCGAAGAGGTGGAGGAGGCCCAGGGGCAGGCGGAAGCGGTTCGGGTGGAGGTGGAACAGGTAGAGCAGGATGAGGAGCTCGCGCAGGTAGCGCAGGGCGTGGCGACGCTCGCTGCGAAGGCGGGAGCGGACCAGGAGACGGTTCGGGTCGCCGTGCAGAATGCCCTGGATGAGGCGAAGAAGGCCGAGGAGGAACGGCGTGCGGCGCAGGAGCTTGAGCGCCCACGCAAGCGCACCGTGCACCGGCTCGTGTACTGGGCAGCGCTCCTGTCCTCGCTGCACCTCGCCCAGTGGATCGTCATCGCCCTGTCGCGCGACTACCACACGGCGCTCTCGCGCGAGGTGAGCCTGCGCACCGGGCTCGCACCCGAGGACGAGCCACTCACCCCCCGAGTCCGGCTCAACCTGCCATGGATGCGCAACAAGCTGAAGCGCCGCTGGAGGGCCTTCGTGGTGTTCGCCGCCGGGGTGCCCCTGCTGTGGTTCATCTCCAAGTTCCTTCCCTTTGGGAAGGAGTTCCTGACGGTGATGCTGTCCGTGTGGGGCGCCTGGTGGTTCGTGGTCTTCTCCGCGGGCAAGAGCGCCCTGGCCTGGAACGAGTCGGAGCCCCGCGAGCCCTGGTTCCTGCGCGGCTGGAAGCGGCTCACCACCTCTCGCACCGTGTCGAGCGTCGCGCCCCTGCGCGGGGTGATGGGCGCTTACGACTCGAAGTGGACGTCCTTGACGCGCCCGGTGTTCTCCCCGATTGCCAGCGTGGAGCGGCAGCCCTGGAGCCTCGGCGGGCTCGCGGTGGCGCGGGCGTTGGCGACGCTCCCGGTGGTGAAGTGCTTCCTGCGCCCCTTCATCCCCGTGGCCGCCGGCCACCTGCTCGTCGCGGGCGGGGCCGGCCAGGGGGCGGGGACGGCTAGCCCGCGGCCTTCCGCTCCGGAGGCGGGGGCGGCTCCTCCTCCTGCTGCTTCTGCTGGTGATGCCCCATCTCCAGCAGCTCCCCGGCCTGCCGCGTCTCCGAAGCCTGGATGACGGCGCGCAGCTGCTGGCTCACCGCGCGGAAGAAGCCCGTGAGCAGCTCCGGGCGGTCCGCCAGCAGATCGAGGAAGTCGCGCCGGTCGATGACGAGCACCCGCGTGTCCTCCACCGCCACGACATCGTTGGGGCGGGGGGCACCATCCAGCAGGCTCAGGTCGCCGAAGGTCTCCTTGGCCCGCATCCGCAACACGTGCTCGCCGTTGCTGATGGCGTCCACCGCGCCCTCGACGATGACGTAGAGCGCGTCACCCGGATCTCCCTCGCTGTAGACGCGCTCGCCCGCGCGGAAGCGCGCCTCGCGGGCGATGGCCGCCACCGCCGCCACGTCGTCCACGTCGTTCTGCGAGAAGACGTGCACCTCCTCCAGGAGGAACAGCTTCTGAACCGTCGCCTGACTCATATCTCCTTCCTGTGACGGCGGCAGATCCATGCCGATCCGGCCCGCCACGTAGCGCGCGCATCCGCGCAGCACCACATCCTCGCTGCGGCACAGCCACGCGAGGTGCGCCTCCAACCGGCCCGGCGTGCCCGGAGGCAGATCCCGGTGGTGGAGCTCCACCTGCTCGCGCACCAGCTCCCGATCCTGCTCGTCCGTGAGCGTCTCCAGCAGCTCCAGCGCGTACGCCCGCCGCCGCGCGTCCTGTCCCGCCACCTGCTGGTGCACGCGCCGCATCACCTGGGGCGGGTGCAGGAGGCCCAGCAGGAAGAAGGACAGCTCCAGCGCCTGATCCAGCCGATCCCCCACCATGCGCGTGAGCAGCGAGTGGTCTCCCAGCTCCGCGCGCAAGTCGCGGAAGGGCTCCACCAGGGCGCGGTACACGTCGCGTCGTCGCCCCAGGGCCTCGCGCACGCGATCCACGTCCACCGGGTGCTCGGGGTGCTCGTCGCGCAGGCGCGAGAGCTCCGCGCCGATGCGGAAGTGCAGCCGGGCATCATCGCGCACGTTGGAGAAGAGCAGGGCGTGCAGCGCCGCCGGCGTGCCGATGTGGCGCAGCACGCGGGGGATCTGCAGCCGCATGGCCAGCGGCGCGGACAGATCGTTGAGCGTCGCCTCCAGCAGCGGCGTCACCTCGTCACCCAGCGCGGCCAGGGCCTCGCGCGCCTCGCGCCGCTCCTCGCGCCAGGTGAGGAAGGTCAGCAACCGGGGCGCCAGCTTCACGTAGCCGCCCTCGCCCACGGAGCGCACCGCCACGCGCCGCACCGTGCTGTCCGGATCGCCCAGGAAGGACGTCAGCATGGGCGTGTAGCTCGTGTCCTTCAGCCGACCGAACAGCCGAGCCACCTCGCGGCGATCCGCCACCGGGGCCTGTGCACCCCGGGCGGCCAGCGCCCCCAGGGACACGAGCGCCGCCGCGCGCCACTTCGTGGTCAGCAGTGCGCCAATGGCCGCGCAGCGCAGCCCAATGTCCGGGCTCTGGAGCAGCGGCGGCAGCAGCACCTCTGCCCGATCCGGCGCCAGCTTCGCCAACGCCCACACCGCGCTGTCTCTCGCGCGGCGCGGGCCCAGCGTCACCAGCTGCTCTAGCAGCGGCGTTGTCTCGGTGGCCTGGAGCTCCAACGCCAGGGTCACCGCCCGCTCCTGCACCCGCTCGTGCGTGTGGCGCAGCAGCACGGACAGGTGAGGCCGCAGCGGCAACCCCTCCTGCGTCAGCAGCTCCATCGCGTTCAGCACGCGATCCGGCGCGCTCGAGCCCAGCGCTTCCACCAGCAGCCGGCGATCCTCGCGGCCCAGCTCCTCGTCCTCGGGGGTGGCGCCCACCTGCTCGCCCAGCGCCTCCACGTACGCTGGCCTCAGCCGCAGCAGCAGCACGCCGAGCAACCCGCACAGGCCCACCACCGCCAACGCCATGGAGACACCGTTGGCCGCGCGGCCCGCGCCAATCAGCAGCACGCCTGCCAGCACCGTCCCGCCCTTGCGCAGCAGGCCCTCCACCGCGCCGCGCAGTGCCTCGCGCTCCTCATCCGGCACCGCCGAGTACAACAGCTGCACGCCCACCGGCAGCAGCGAGTAGTTCACCGCGTTCTCCAGCAGCCGCAGCAGGTGCACCGGCCACAGGTCCGTCGTCACCAGCGAGGCCACCGCCAGCGGCGCCATCGCCCCGGGCAGCAGCGCCAGGTAGCGCATCAGCCCGAGCCGCTTGAGCAGCCGCTCGGCCACCAGCAGCTGGAAGACGACGCACACCAGGCCGATCCACAGCTGCAGCGAGCCGAAGAGCGCCGCCAGCCCGTCCTCGCTCAGCGTGTTCTCCACGCGCAGGCGGAAGAGGTAGTCGACGAAGGACGACAGCACCGCGAAGCTCACGCCCAGCGCCGCCAGCACCCGGGCATAGCTGCTGGTGGAGAGGTACTCCCAGGCCGCCACGGACGGCGCGAGGTTGCGGGTGCGCGAGGGGTGCTGCGACTCGCCCTTGTGGAAGTGGAAGGCCACTCCCGCGGCGTAGAGCGACAGCGCCCCGCCCACGATGATGGAGGCGGTGCCGAGCCGCTCGGCGAGCCCCTGGACGAGCAAGCCGCCCAGCATGCCTCCCGCCATGCCCACCCCGTTGAGCGCGGTGAAGGCCCGCCGGGCCTCGCGTGCGTCGAAGGTCGACGCCATCTGCCCCCAGAAGCGCAGGGAGATGAACGTGGTGAAGGCATCCACGAAGAGGTACAGCACCAGCGCTGGAATCCTCTGGCCCACGGACACGCCCGCGGCCAGCCCCAGCACCACCAACCCGCCCACGCCGGTGAGCACGCTGAGGGACTCGCTGGGCGCATTTTGCTCCTTGCGCGGCAGCAGCGTCAGTGTCGCCACGAGCAGCGCGCCCACCAGGTACAGGTAGGGCATCGTGTGCGACTCGAAGCGCGACAACACAAGTGCGTTGGCAGCCGTCTTCAGCTGCGTCACGCCAGCGATGAGGGCGAACTGGAATGTCGCCGCGGGCCACAGGCGGTGGCCCCAGGACTGCGACTCTTGGACTGCCACGGGGAGTGCACTCTACCTGTCGAAAACCGGAATTTCCAGAAGGAAGCTCGCTCTCGAATGGAGGGGAGGCGGGCAGACACCGCTCGCGGCTCTCCCTCTCGCGGGGATGTCCGGTGCAGGACCTGTGGTGACAGCGGGTGCACAACGCGTCCCAGGCGCGGAAGGGCGCTGGGGTTTCGTGTTTCTGCCATTGAAAGCGTGTCAGTGCTGGCCACCGTTCATGAGGTGAACTCATGGTGGCCCACCCCCGTGGGTCGGTTTGTGTATGAGGCGCGTTGGTCCTACGCTTGAGGGCACCATGATCACCGCCGTAATTCTTGCCCTTCTTTGTTCGGCTCCGGACGCAGCTGGCACGACCCTGCCCGCCGAAGCGCTGGGTGCACCTCCCCAGGTGAACGAGGCGCCCACGGCTTGGGCGTGCACCGTGGAGACGCTGAGATCGGGCCGTGAGTGTGTTTTCGAGGCTGAAGTGACGTCCTCCACGGACGTGCAGTCGCAGGCGGCGGGCAACATCCGCACGCTCAAGGAGATTGGACACGCGCTGTGCTTGCAGGCCGCGAAGCCGCCCTCGGGCGTCGCCGCGGACAAGAACCTCGTGGCGACGTGCGAGCGCAAGTACGCCGATGCCGCGGAGGATGCGTGTGGCCTGGACGGGAAGGTGCCCGTCATCGACGCGAAGGGCCGCTTCGCGCCGGCCGCTCGCGCCTGCTACCGCCAGCTGTCCACGGTACTGCAGGACACCGCGATGATGGCGACGGTGGCCTCCGCGTGCTGCCAGTGTGCCGAGAAGCGTGGCTGCCCGGGCGCGGGTGCGCGGTGCCACGAGAATGTGTCCCACCAGGAACTGGGCGCCACCGCGCTCGCGTGCCTGTCCAACCAGTGCGGCGAGGCGTGCT
Organism: Archangium minus; assembly: GCF_044360475.1. NCBI lineage: Bacteria > Pseudomonadati > Myxococcota > Myxococcia > Myxococcales > Archangiaceae > Archangium > Archangium minus. The sequence continues at coordinate 7,562,092 of NZ_CP043494.1, read as the reverse complement.
CCCTGATGATGCCGGTCTCCCAACCTTCGTCCGGGGACTGGCGGCCGGTGAAGCGGGTGCGCCAGCCGTCCCACGCGACGGGGTCGCTGTAGTGGCAACCGGCGGGATGGAGCGAGGAATCATGTCTGCCTTCCAGAAGATGTCGAAAGGGGTCGCCCGCTCGGGTGCGGCCCTGTTGTGCGCAGTGGCAGTGGTGGGGTGTGGCTCGTCGAGGCACTCCCACTCGGTGGATGCACAGGAGTCCCAGCGGCGCTCGATGGAGGAGCGCTCCGCCCTCGTGGACAGGGGAGAGCCTGCCCCGAGGCCCTCGAGGCCCTCGGAGAAGGCGTTCGGCGCCCGCTACGCAACGCCCGCGCAGTGCGAGGTGGCGGCGCGAAAGCTGCTGCCCACGTCTCAGGACGAGGCCTGGGTCGCGCTGAGGTCGTGCGTGCAGTACTCCCACTTCACGTTGCTGGGCGCGCTGCTGAGCGACGCGTGGGCTGAGGAACTGCGGGTCCGGCCGGACGCCGCGCAGATGATCGCCCAGGTGGTGGCCAAGCGCGGCGGCAGCGTGGATGGCGAGCTGAAGCTGCTGCACGAGCGCAAGGTGCCCATCTTCGGGCTGGCGGCCGCCATCGCGCAGCCGGACATCTACAAGGGCCGCTACGTGCTGCTGCGCGCCCAGGTCGCGGACGTGCGCAGCGAGGGTGACAAGCCCACCGTGTGGCTCGTGGAGCAGGAGCTGGGCTCCGTCGAGAGTGAGCAGCCCGTGGGCTACGCGACACGCAAGGACTCGGTGTCTGTGCACTCCGGCGCGGTCGGTGGGGATGTGGGGCTGCTCGGCCGGTCCAACCTGGGCGGGCAGATCTCCACCAGCGAGCGTGAGCAGAACGCGTCCACCGTGCGTCGCTTCGACAACGTCTCGGGCGAGACGGGGCTCGAGGCCCTCGGCCGCCTGCCGAACGCGGATCCCTTCTTCGCGCCGGGCAAGGACTTCGTCGTGCTCGCGCGCTTCGACGGGCTGCGCACCACCTCGGGTGGCAGCGAGGACGACGACGATGCCCCCAAGCTGCCGGTGCTCACCGTGGTGGGCTACTACGAGCCGCACCCGCTCGTCGTGTACTGAGGAGCAGTCGATAAATCGAGAAGAGAGGCCGGGGGAGGGCGCAGCACGGCCCTCGTCGGCCGACACGGGGACGGGAGAGGAAACATAGTTCTCCAAGCCGTAGTGCTGCTTGAGCTGTGCGTTGACGTTCTCCACCAGACTGGCCCTACCCCGGTACAGCGCCTGGGCTTCTGGTTGCGTGCCCCTGTCTCGTTTGACGGTGCTCTCTCCTGGAGGGGCAGGGGAGGATCAGACTTCCTCGTCGGGCAGGAGCGTGCGAAGCAACTCGTCGTCAGGGCCGAGAGGCCGCCAGCCGGGCGGTGGCGGCGTAGCAAGGAGGGCATCGCTGGCCTTATCGGCACGAGCCCTATGGGTTTCAGGGGTGTCGGCAAACCACGAGCCGAGCGCCTTGGCAACCTTGAAGCGATTGGCGTCATCGAGCATGGCCGGCCAGCCGTCTGGAAGACACTCGGACAGCTCGCGCACGAGCACATCGCGGACGAAGCGCGTGACCTGCTTGCGTTGCTCAGCCTCGGCGAGCAACCCACTCAACACTTGTGCCCCGACGACATCCTCCTCGCCAAGTTCCTCAGCCAGCGCCACCAGCGAGGCGGTGGGGCGGGCGTTCGCGAAGGCAGTGAGCGAATCGTAGCCGCGCTTACGGACCCGCTCGTACAGGCGGACCCGCCAGTTGCCCCGCCAAGCCTGTCCGCCGTTCATTGCCCTCTCCCGCGAGTGAACTCCATCGGGACACCATAGCGCCTCATGCGATACGCGACGATGTCCAGCACCTCGTTTCGCGTCAGCATCCGGCCCACCTTGGCTTCGGCTTGATAGAGCGCATCCATGATCATCCGGTTCCACTCGCCGGCCCATGTGCGCCCCAGCTTCCAGTCGCCACCACCGTGAATGGCCTCGTGGTGAGCCTGCTCCAGCTTGACGCAGAACTGGTCGATGTCCATCTCGCCGGTGAAGCCGCGCTTCTCGAACCACTCGCGGAACTCTTTGGGCATGACGTGGTGCTCCGGGGGCTCGGCCATGCCCGCCCCCGCTTTGCCCGTCACGCGCATGGCTCGCACTTCGGGCCCGTCGCCGAGCGCCTCGCGCACGCCCCTGGGCAGCTCGCCATGCGCCTGCGCCATCAATACCTGGCCGGCCTGAATCCGCACGGCGGCGCTGACGGCTGGCACGGAGAGGACGCCCGCCCGCACCAGCCGGTTCATCATCTCCACCCACTCGGCGGAGACGACACGCCAGCGCCTTCTTGAGGACTTCCGCCCCCTTGCGTATGGCCTCACGGAGTGCGGCGAACTCGCCGGTGAGGTGGCCTACCAGGGCGGGGACGTCTCGCGCCGCTGCCTCCACCTGCGCTGGTTCCAACGAGGAGAGCGCCGTCATGGCGGGCTCCATCATCTTCTGCCAGCGGTCCATGTTCACGAACAGCGTCTCCACGCCATGGAGGTGCCGTGAGAGCGCGGCGTCGGTGAGGTTGAGGAAGTCAACCCATACGGCCAGCAGAATGGAGCCCATCATGGCGGCCTCCAGCCGTGGGCCGGCCAGGCGCAGCAAGGCAAGCTGCATGTCCGGGTCCTCCACCTCCGAGGCGGCGGTGGCCAGCCGAGTGGCGGCGGCGAGCTCGGCGTCAATCCACCGCAACTGACGTTCGCCATATTCGACGTAGCGGACGAAGATGCCGTTGCCCGCGCCAGCGATGCCCACGTAGCTGGCCTTGAGCGTGGAGAGCTCGCTGGAGATGCGGCGCGAGGAGGTGGACACCTCGTCCACGGCACCGAGAAACGCTACCTGGGCCGCGAGGGCGCTCAGCCACGCATTCCCCTCAACCCTGCCAGGGCCCGCCGCCGTCACGGCCTCCCGCGAGTCCCGGCGCCGGTGCAGCCGCTCCGGTGCCTCGGGCTCGGGGGGCGGGGAGGCGCGGGCGAGCGGAGACTCCTCGCCCAGCCGTCCGGCCACCGCGGGCCCCGTGGCCTCGCGCGGCGTGTAGTGCAGGCTCATCCCCTGGCCGGGCGGAGGCCTCAGCGACGCACAGGCGTTGGACAGCAGGGCCAGGACGAGCAACAGCCCTGTCCTCCTGGCCCCTGGCGAGTCAGCGCGCATTGTCCACCCCCAGGCCACTCTATCGGGCGCCTCCGACAAATCAGGACAACCGAGGAAAGCAGAACTGGTAGTCCGGGCCTGTGCAGATCCTGTGGGCATACGACTGCGCAGGGCCATGTCTGCTGAGCGACGAGTTCGGGGGATGTCCGCCTCCCAACGCCAGGCGGGTACGCACGTTCACGGCGCGACGTCCCCCAACACCTTCGCCGGATTCGAGTCGGCCCCCTGTGCTGCAATCCTCCGCGTCTGCTGGAAGGGGAGTGGCCGTGCCCGTGCGCTTCGCCTCGCGGTTGATGCTCGTCCTCGCCCTGGTGGGCGTGGTGCCTGTGTTGCTGCTCGGCGGGCTGGCCTTCCGGGCCAACCGGGATGAGCTGCACCGTCTGGTAGGTGGGCTTCAGACCCAGGCCGCCACGGACCTCGCGCGTGCCTGCAGCCAGCTCGTCCTCGTGGGCGTGGACAACCTGCGCATGGCCGCTGGGTACCTCCCACTCGAGAACCTCGAGGCCCAGGACGCCTCCGCGGTGTTGAGCATCCCCCTGCGCCAGCTGGGCTCTCTCAACCTGCTCGTGCTGGTGGATGCGCAGGGCCGCGCCCTTGCCCCCGCGGTGTTCTCCTCGACGGGCGAGGGCAGCCGGCAGCGCGTCACCGATGACTCCCTGGCCCTCTTCTCGCGTCAGGCCCCCGTGCAGGACGCCTTGTCCACCGGCGCGGCCATTGGTCTTCCGTACCGCACGCCCGGGTCCTCTGGGGGGCGCGTGGCGCTCGCGGTGCGCACGGGCGAGAGCGCCTCTCGCCTCCTGCTGGCGGAGCTGTCGCTCGCGGACATGGGAAAGCGCGTGGAGGAGCTGGCCCTCGATGGTGGGCTGGCCTTCATCGTGGATGCCCAGGGCGTCCCGGTGGCCTCCAACTCCGGGCGCGAGCTGAGCGAGGAGGAGCGCGCGCTGGTGTCCGAGGGGTTGTCGCGGGGCGGGCCTGTGGTGCGTACCGTGCTCGGCGTGGACGGCGTCGAGTACCTTGCCGCCTTCGCTCCCGTGCCCAACCTCGGCTGGGGTGCGGTGGTGGGACGCAAGGCGAGCATGGCCTTCGCTCCGGCCGAGCACGTGCGGCGCTCGACCTTCTTCTGGGCGCTGATGGCGTTGGCGGCCACCGGGGTGCTTGGCGTTGTGCTCGCCCGGGGCGTGAGTCAGCCTGTTGCTCGGCTCTCCGAAGGCGTGGCCGCGCTCGCCGGGGGCCGCTATGACCGGCGCGTTCCCCAGGAGGGCCGCGACGAGCTTGGACTGCTCGCCCGCTCCTTCAACCACATGGCCGATGAGCTGCAACGGCGCGACGCCGAGCTGCGGCGCTGGAGCGAGGAACTCCAGAAGCGCGTGGACGAGCGGACCCGGCAGCTGCGCGAGGTGCAGGATCAGATCGCCCGGACCCGACGGATGGCGGCGCTCGGCTCGCTCAGTGCGGGAATCGCTCATGAGCTCAACAACCCGCTCACGGGGATCATCGGCCTGCTGTCGTTGGCGTGTGATGAGGTTTCCGCGCAGTCCAGCGTGGGTCAGAGTCTGGCGATGGCGCTCGAGCAGGCCCGCCGCATGGCCCGCATCATCCGGGAGCTGAGCCAGATGGCGGAGCAGGAGCGGGCAGGGGCGGGCCGTCCGCTGGATCCAAGCCAGCCGGTACGGGCCGCGCTTCACGAGCTGCGCGACGACTTCCAATCTCGCGGTGTCACGCTGTCCTGTGCGCTGAGCGAGCCGATGCCGCGGGTGCTGGGGCACGCGGATCAGCTCCAGAAGGTCGTGACGAACCTGCTGCGCAACGCGATCACCGCCATGCCGGCGGGAGGCACGCTCTCGGTGGGGCTCGCGGCGGTGGAGGGAGATGCGGTCTGTCTGTCGGTCAAGGACACCGGCAAGGGCATTCCCGAGTCGATGCGCGAGCGCATCTTTGATCCCTTCTTCACCACCAAGGATGAGCCCGATCGGGTGGGGCTGGGGCTGTCCGTGGCGCACCGCATCGTTGAGGCCCACCACGGACGCATCCGGGTGGAGAGCGCCGAAGGACTGGGAACCACCATCACCGTCATCCTTCCCGCGGCCGGAGGAGAGGCGCACCTGACATGAGGAACTCATCACGGGATTCGTTTGGCCGGGTCTTGGTGCTGGGGTTGGCCCTGGTGTCCCTGATCGCGCTGGGTGGCTGGTTCGTCTTCGAGCGCTTCGGGAGCACCGAGCCGCCCCGCGTGGCCGTTGCTGACACGCCCGCGGGCTCTCGAGCCGTTCCGGCCCAGGTGCCAGCGGTGCGTGCCACGGTCGCGGAGGTGGTGGGCCTGGTGGAGTGGACCCATGGTGCGCAGTGGAAGGCGCTGAGCGTGGGGGATGAGCTCGCCCCCGACGACTCCGTCCGTACCAGCCCCGGTGCTCGAGTGGACCTCTGGGTGGGAGACGAGGCGTCGCGGCTGTCCATTTCCGAGCGCTCCGAGGTGCAGGTGGGCGAGGTGACGAGCTCCGTCCACTCCATCCGGTTGGCGCGTGGCCGTGTCGATGTGGACTACCGCGGAAAGGAGGGCCGGGTGCTGCGTGTGCAAAGTGAGAACGGCACGGTGGCCGAGACGCGGGAGGCGCGCTTCACCATGCTCCGCCATGGGGCCGTGGTGGCGGTGGCCATGCGGGGAGGCTCAGTGAACCTGTCCTCCGCGGGAGTCACCGTCCAGGTCGGCGCGGGGCAACAGTCGGTGGTGTTTGATGGCGCGAAGCCACTCGCCCCGGAGCCCATCCCGTTGGAGGTGCTGCTGAAGGTCGCGGCGAAGGCCTCCGCGAATGAAGCCCTGTGCGTGTCCCTCACGGGGAAGGTGCGCGTGGGGACGGAGGTGTTCGTGGAAGGCGAGCCCACGGAGGTCGCCCAGGACGGCTCCTTCCGAAAGGACGTTCCGCGTCTCGAGGGCCTCTCCCAGGTGAAGGTGGTGGCGCGGGAGCCGAGTGGGGAGATCAGCGAGATGATGCTGGCATGCCGTCCCCGTGTGAGCATCCGGCCGCCTCGGACAGAAACGGTGAAGTTCCGCTGGAAAGAGGCTCCCTGACACCATGTGTTTGCGCCCGGTGCCGATGCTGCTCCTCCTCGTGGTGTTGTGGGTGGGGGGGACCGCCCGCGCGGCCGGGCCCATCGCTGCCCGCGGCTCCACGGGAAGAGGCATCCGCATCCGGTGCACGCCCGAGTACGTGCTGCTCGGTGCGGATCGCGAGGCAGAGGTGCGCATCGAGCTGGACCCGGAGGCCTCCGGTGTCGAGCTGTTCGCCAGCCGGGGCGAGCTCGGGCCGCTGTCTCAGGTAGAGCCGGGCGTCTTCCGGGCCACCTACGTGCCTCCGCGGCAGAGCCTTCCCCTGGAGGTCATCCTCGTCGCGCTGGCGCAAGGGCCTCAAGGGCCGCTCGAGGGTTGGTCGGTGCTCCCGCTCTGGGGTCAGGGCCAGGCCGAGGTGCGCACCCGACCCGGAGCGCCTGTCACGCTCCAAGTCGGGGAGCGGACCTTCGGGCCTGTCCAGGCGAGTGCGAAAGGCCTCGCGCGCATCCCCGTGGCGGTGCCGCCTGGGGTGAGCGAGGCCTTCTTCGGGCGCAAGCGCATTGATCTCGGGTTGCCTCCGCGCTCGTTGCTTCACGCCGTGGTGGGGCGCCGGGAGGTGCGTGTCGATCGCGAGGAGGTGGTGGACATCCGCCTCTACGCCTCGAACCGGGAGAGCACACCTCCGGCGCTGGGCACCTTCTCCTTCTCCGTGTCGCGTGGACAGGTGAGCGCGCCGTCCGAGCTGGAGCCCGGCGTGTTCTTCCTGCGGTGGACCGTGCCCCCGGGGCCCGTTGGGGAGGTGGCGCTGAAGGGCTCAGTGCCTAGAGACAAGCGATGGTCCGTGAGCGTGAAGCTGGCCGCGGTGCCCGGTCCAGCGCGGCATTTCGAGATGAAGGTGGACCGGGAGGAGCTCGTGGCCTCCGAGGAGGCTCGGGTGGCGGTGGCGGTCTCCGTCCGGGACGCGGTGGGCAATCCGACGCGTGCCGGGCTGCGGCTCGAGTCTGACTTCGGAGGCGACGGAGGGCTCACCGAGCGCCAATTGGGAGAGTACGCCGGGGAGTTTGGCATCAAGCCCCGCTTCGGGGGTCGAGAGCGGCTGGAGCTGCGGCTGTTGGCGGAGGGGTTCTCCGCTCCGGTGGGGACGAAGACGCTGGTGCTGCGCGCTGCCGCTCCCTCTCGGGTGGAGGTGGTGTCGCGACATTCGATGCTGGTGACGGATGGCCAGACCGAGGCGACGTGGCGCATCTTCGTCGAGGACCGCTTCGGCAACCCGGTACGAGAGCCCCTGCCCGAGGCGACACGCGTGGAAGGCTCGGCAAGCACGCTCGTGCCGAAGGCGCCGGGACGATACGAGCTGCGGTACGTGCCGCACGAGGCGCGCGAGGATCACGTCTCCGCGCTGGAGGTGCAGGTGGGGGAGGTGCGCGGGCGGGGAGAGCTTCCGCTGTTGCGCCGCCGGCCCATGCTGCTGGTGTCGCCGCGCGCGGGCGTGGTGACGAACTTCGCGGAGGTGCTGGCACCGTCCGTGGGGCTCCGGGTGGAGGTGTGGCCAGTGGTTCAGTGGCCCACCGTGGGGTTGCTGCTCGACACCGGTCATCTGCGGTTCTCGTTCGCGGGCGGAGAGAGCGTGCCCGGCTTCATGGGCCGCAACTCGCTGTCCGAAATCACTGTGGCGCTGGGGCTGCGCACCTTGCGAGAGCAGGGGCTCCAAGGTTGGGTGGCGGCGGGTCCTTCGGTGGCCTGGGTGCGCGGACGCGTGTCGTTGGGCGGAGGGCCCGCGCTGGAGCAAGGCGCCTGGGTGCTCGGGGCGCAGGCCCTGGTGGGAGCGGGACTCCAGCTCGGACCGGGACAGCCTTTCCTCGAGGCCCGTTTCAATTGGTTCGACGATCCCTCCCTGCACGTGCTGCGCGGCACGCTGCGAGGAGGCGGTCTGCATGGGGGGTATCGCCTTGCGCTCTTCTGATCATGGCCTTCCTCGGTGGCTCGTGGTGCTCTCACTGTGCGCCTTCGGGGCTGCGTGTGCCTCGTCGGGGTCCGAGCCCGAGCCGCGTCCCCTGCACGTGGTGCCGGGCTGGGGGCTGAACACGGAGCCCGTGTCCGCGGTCATCGAAGGAGAAAACTTCCTGGAGGTTCCCACTCAGCACATCGGCGGCGAGGAGCTGGTGACGGTGGATGCGCGCTTCAAGGCCTTCCTCGGCGTGGTGGCCTTGGAGGACGTCACCCGGGTGGATGATCACTCCCTGAAGGCCAGGATTCCCGAGGGGCTTCTGCCCGGCTGGCACTCACTGGTGGTGGTGGGGCCCCTGGGGCAGCGCGTGGAGCTGCCACGGGCGTATTACTCCTCGGACCTGGTGCTTGCGCGGCTGGACGCGCGGGCCAGGCTGCAGCGGGACAAGGTGTCGGTGGGGGAGCGGATGCAGCTGCTGCTGGATGTGGAGAACACGGGCGGCACGGTGGCGAGTGCCGTCACTCCGGTGCTGCACTTCGTGGGTGAGGGGCAGGTGGAGGTCCTCTCTGCGCCCGAGCCCGTTGACATCGCCCCGGGCGGGAGAGAGACCTTTGCCTGGGAGCTCGAGGCCACCGTACCGGGAGACCTGCGCTTCATGTTGGAGGTGGGGGGACGCGAGTCCAAGGTGGGCCTGGAGCTCCAGGCTCCTGTTGCGGAGGCGGGGCCGCTTCAGATCCGAGACCGTGCGGTGCTCACCTCCACGCTCACGGTCTCGCCACAGGGGGTGACCACGGGCCAGAAGGTGATGCTCTCTCTGCGAGTGACGAATCCGGGGGAGATCGCGGTGCGGGGGGTGAGGCCCAGCGAGCCGAAGGTGTTGTCGGTGGTGTTGGAAAGCCCTGCGGTGCTCGCCTCTGGGCCGGAGCCGGCGAGCGCGGACATCAACGCGGGCGAGAGCCGCGATTTCAAATGGACGTATACCGTTGGCTCCGCGGGCACCCTGGCCTTCCAGGCGGACGCGGTGGGTCGCGATGCCCACAGCGGCGTCGAGGTGCGCACGCTGCAGGCCCGCTCGGAAGATGTCGTCGTGCAGATGCCTCAGGGGCTGGTGGCGCGCTTCTACCCGTTTGCCGCGCCCGTCATCCTGGGGCAGGAGTTCGACGTCCAGCTGGAGGTGTACAACCCGAGGGACTCTCCGGTGCTCCAGGTGGGAGTGAAGAACGCGAGCACCAGTGTCGGGGGGATTGTGTCGCTCATCCTCTGGCCGCCGTCGGAGCAGGTGAAGGACATTCCCGCCAAGGGGCGCGTGGTCTTCACCGCGCGCCTCAGGGCCCTGGCCGAGGGCTCGTGCACCTTCAGCGCGGAAGCCAGCGGGATGGATCAGGCAGATGGCTCCGTGGTGTCAGCTCCGCGCGTCACCTCATCCCTCCTGATCGTGCGGAGACTCCGCGGGCTCTCCACCCCCTCCTCGCCCCCCGCTGGGGACGAGGACTGAGCCGCCTCACGAGGCGGCTGCGGCGCTCACCGGCTCCAGGGGGCTGGCGGCGCGGGAGGCGCTCGCATGCGGGGGCATGGTGAGTCGGAACGTGGTGCCCTCTCCCGGACGGCTCTCCGCGGTGATGGTGCCGCCGAAGGACTCGAGGATGGACTTGCAGATGAAGAGGCCCAGCCCCGTGCCCTCGCCCTCGCTCTTGGTGGTGAAGAAGGGCTCGAAGAGGTTCGCCATGTTCTCCGGCGGGATGCCCAGGCCGGTGTCGCCCACCTCGGCACAGGCCTCGCCATTGGGGCCCGTCCACAGCCGGACGCGGATCTCATGCTCGGCCCCATCCTCGGGGATGGCCTGGGCCGCGTTGACCACCAGGTTGAGGAAGACCTGCGCCAGGCGAGGCTCGTTGGCCATCACCATGGGCACCTCCTGGTAGTCGCGCACCACGCGGGCCCGGTAGCGGATGTGCACCAGCGCCATCTTCAGGGCCGCCTCGAGCACCTCGCGCAGGTCCACCAGCATGCTCGCGTCGCCTGGATCCCTCGCGAAGGCCCTCACGTCGCGCGCGATGTGGCGCACGCGCTCGGCGCCCTCGCGGATGTCGCGCAGGGTGGACTCCACCGCCTCCAGGCGCTCGGCGATGGCGCGCTGCTCTGTGCCCTGACGCTCGAGCCCCTTGCGCAGGGACGGCAGCTCCTCGTCGAGCCAGTCCAGGTTGGAGAGGATATAGGCCAGGGGCGTGTTCACCTCGTGCACCACGCCCGCGGCGAGCAGCCCGAGCGAGGCCAGCCGATCCGCCTGGATGAGCATGGCCTGCATGCGCTCGCGCTCCTGCCGCATGCGGTACTGCTCCAAGGCCAGCTTGATCCGGTGCGCGAGCGCGTCCACCTCGAAGGGCTTGAGCAGGTAGTCGAAGGCGCCCAGGCGCAGGGCCTCCACGGCGCTGTCTACGTTGCCGTAGGCCGTGACGATGAGGGCGTTGCACCCGGGCTGCACCGAGCGCAGCCACTTCAGGAAGTCCAGGCCGTTCTCGCCCGGCAGGTTCTTGTCGATGAGCGCGCAGGCGAAGGTGTGCTTCGCGGCGAGCTGGCGCGCGGTGGTCGCGTCCGGAGCCTGCACGGGAATGGCTCCCGTGCGCTGCACGATGAAGGACATGATGGCGCGCAGGGACGGCTCGTCATCCACGACCAGCACGGACTCGGGAGCGGGGTTGGCACTCGTTCTCATCCGCGTGACCTCCGGTGACAGTCTCCCTCTGTGTGCGCCCGGCCCTGGGGGGAGGGGTGGACGTCACCCGCTCCTTGAGCGTCTTCTCAGAGGGTGCGGGAAAGTGTTGTCGTCCTGCCCTGCGCGCAAGGGAACAGGCGCGATCAAACCTTCACCGCATTCACGGAAAGGCCCGACTCGTTGACTGGTGGATGGATGGGTGCCCCCGAGGGCTGCGTCTATAGGGTCGGCTTATAGGGAGAAACCCACCAGGTGTAGGTCCCCGAGTCCATCATCGAAGCGACGGGCGTACTGGTAGAAAAGGGAGACACCCACTGATTGTCCGAAGGTGGTGTGGAGGAAGACGGCGCCCCCCGCGGCCCGGTGGTTGTCTCGCAGGTCCGTGCGCGCAAAGGAGCCGAAGGCCTCCAGATCCAACTGGCTGATGAAGAAGGAGGGCCCCAGCCAGAGGAAGGACGTCCAACCGTAATCGAAGATGATGCGGTAGCGGTAACGCGCGGAAGCGATGAGGGCGTTGCGCGCGCTGAGGGCGAAGTCCTCGTAGCCGCGGAGGGACTCGGAGAAGGAGGTGCCCGGCTGCAGGCGGAGCGGGAGGGTGCGCGTGTCCTCAGGGCCCTCGCGGCGCAGGACGAAGGGAGAGCCGAAGGCGATGCCGCCCACTTGGAGGAGCCCCTCGGGAGCGTTCGGCAGGTAGCGGGCGGTGGCGGTGAGCTGGAGGTTGTCGCGCTTGAGCAGGGGCAGTCCCGGCAGGTACGCGGTGGCCTCGGCGCGCAGATCCGCGAAGGGCTCGGTGTTGGCGAAGGCGAGCGGGTACACCCCGGCGCCCAGCGACAAGCCCAGGCCGCGTTGCGTGCCACCATAGGAGGTGCCCTCGCTCGCGAGGTAGGAGACGGAGGCCTCCGGTCCGATGAGCGAGGTGTGCACGTTGGGGTGTCTGGAGGTGGAGTACCAGTCGCGGCGCAGCGCCAGCAGGCTGAAGCTCACGGGCGTGTTCCAGAAGACGCGGGACGTGGACAGCGCGGCCTGGAGATCCCTCCGGTCCGCTTGCGCGATGCGCACCGCGGACAGGGACGTGTACCAGGGGGCGGTGAGGGCAGTGCCGTAGCTGAAGGAGAGGCTGGGCTCACGCAGCTTCGTGTCGGCCTCGACGAGCAGCGCGTACTGATGGAAGCCCAGCCGATCCTGTCCCGCGAGGGCCACTCCGGCGTAGCCGACGAGCCTGTTGGTGTCGTCCGCGTCCGGCAGCGCGTAGACGTACGGGGCGCGCAGCTCCGGGAGGAAGAAGCGCTCCAGCGGCGAGTACGGCACGTCGGAGAGGATGTTCAGCTCATGCCCCTGGTACGGCGCGGAGGCCTTCGAGGTGGCCACGGCCGGTGCCGGAGCGGGGGAGGGCGCCTGGGCGACGGCCTCGGGAGCGGCCACAGGGGTGAGGGGGGCGCGATCCAGGGAGAAGTCGAAGCCGTCGCGGTTGAGGAAGACCACGTCCGAGCCGCTGAGCGGGGCCACGTCCATGACGAGGTGCGGGGCGTCGGTGATGCGTGAGAGCTCGCTGCTGGCCAGGTCGAGGAGGTGGGCCTGCCATCGGCCTTCGTGCTCGCGGAGGAAGACGATCCGGCCCGCGTCCAGCCAGCGGGGGGCGTAGTTGTAGTGCACATCCTCGGTGAGCGCGCGGACGGAGCCATCGGTCTCGAGCAGCGCGAGGTTCCAGCCGTGCTCCGTCAGCCGGGAGAAGACGATGCGCCCGTCCGAGGACACCGCGGGCGGGCCGAGCGACAGGCGCCCCTCGAAGTGCGTGAGCGGCGTGCGCTCTCCGGTGGCGAGGTCCAACCGGTGGAGGTTGGAGGTGTCCCCCGCGACGTGGACGAAGACATAGGCGCGACCATCCGGGGTGACGCCGCCGCCCAGGCCCTCGATGCCTTCCCAGGTCTTCACCACCTCGCCGGTGCGCGCGTCCGCCTGCCATACGCGCGAGACGTTGTTGCCCAGGGAGTCGATGTCCGAGACCGTGAGGAACAGGAAGCGCCCGTCGGCGGTGAAGGACAGGCCGCTCATGTTGAGCGGGTGGGTGGAGAGCCACCGGCGCGCGGGGAGGAACTGGGTGAGGGAGCGGCTGAAGCGGAGGGAGCCGTCACGCTCGCGCACGGTGAGGCGGGAGACCTCCTCGCGGCCCACGTCCACGGTGGCGATGGCGCCGTCCGCGGGCGAGGCCGCGAGCCGGGCGAAGTAACCCACCTGGGGGGCGAGTACCTGCTGGGTGCCGGGGCGCTCGCGCCGCTGCTGCTTCGCCGCGAGCTCCTGGCTGAACTGGTCGAAGAGCTGGCCGATGGTGCGGCCGAACACGCTGTTGAAGCGCAGCGTCACCGCCACCGGGGGGATGAGGGTCTCTCCCTGCTTCTCCACCAACCGCCACAGCCTGTCCTCGCCATAGCGCTCCGCGAGCCACGCCACGAAGTAGCTGCCAGTGAGGTAGTTGCCGCCGAACGGATCCATCCGCCGGTGCTCGGGGGAGAGATAGCCGCCGTGGAAGTCACCCCCGAGCGCCGCGTTGGAGGCCTCGAAGAAGCCGCGCCACACGGGGCTGTGCGGCCGTCCCTGGGATTTGCCCAGACGCCCCTCGTAGTAGGTGGCCAGTCCCTCCAGGAACCAGGACTCGGTGAGGGAGTTGGGCTGGAAGAGGCCCCCGGTAATGGTGTTCACCACCCCCCAGAGGCCATCCGTCTGCTGCATCTGCACGTAGTGCACGGCCTCGTGGCAGCCCACCTCGCCGAGCTCCGCCGGGCCGAAGCCCAGCAGGTTGAAGAGCTCCAGCGACATATGCGACGGCAGCACCATCTGCTGGGGGATGCTGGAGTAGTCCGGCGTCACATAGGCGTTGTTGAAGTCCGCGCCCGTCAGGTAGGCGAGCACGCGAGGGCGCTTCCGAGGGCTCTTGGTGAGGAGGCGCAGCCGCTCGACACAGTCCTCCACGCGGGCGGCGATCCGCAGGGCCGAGGGGCGCAGACGGGCCGGGTAGTAGAGCTCCAGCGTGGGCGTGGAGAGCTTGCGCATGTCCTCCCGGGCGAAATCCGCCTGGATGTTCTGGGGGAAACGGGGTGTGACGAAGGCGCACCCGGCGAGGGAGAGCAGGAGCAGCAGGAGGGGGGGTAGGCGGCGCGGCATACGCCCTCATCCTAGGTGTGGTCACAAATCGTGGCGATGAACTTGGTTTTCAGGGTAAGGGGGTCGTCCGTTTCGTCACGGTCGAGTACCCGGAACAGGATCCGTCAATGGCTCATCCCGCCCCTCCGCATGTTCAATCCGCCCAGGCTCAGGTTGCCGCCGCCCTCCAGCAGGTCGAGGGCAAGCCGGTGGATCTTCTCAAGGCCCCCTGGACGGAGGTGGAAGCATCCGTCCCCAAGCTGCTCGGTGGCGCCTTCCAGGTGAACAACCCGAACCACCAGGTGCTGGCGCTGGGTCTGGCCGGTGCCTTCGCCGAGCGTCTGGCCGGTGAGCACAACGCCTTCTGGTTCCTCAACCGGGAGTCTCCGGAGGGAGCCTCGGTGGGCTTCCCGGACGCGCTCATGGTGATCTCGCCGTTCAACGAGGTCATGAACGCGCTGGCCCAGGGCAAGCTGGCGAGGCTGGACGAGATCGCCGCGAGCATCCGCCGCCGGCTGGGCGAGGTGCGCTTTGGCGCCGCGGGTGGCGGGCAGAAGCTGAGCCCCATGGACTACCAGCGGCTGATCGACCCGGGCTTCATGCAGTTCCTGGTGATGGATCCGGCCAAGGTGCAGAAGGCCTTCGATTCGAAGCCGGACGCGCTGATGCGGGAGGTGCGTGACGCGCTGGGCCGTACGCAGCTGCCGGCGGAGGTGCGCCAGCAGTTCGAGGGCCAGGTGCTCTCGGTGCTGCCGCAGATGGATCCGAACAAGTCGATCGCGGATCAGGTGGAGATGGCGCCGCGCATCGTGGAGCTGATGGCCCACCTGTTTGGCACGGTGTCGAGCACGGGGGCGGCGCAGAACGAGTTCTGGGGTCAGCTGATCCTTCCGCTGCTCTTCATCGGCGCGCCGCAGAGCTTCCCGCCGGTGGACGAGGAGGAGCTCGAGGCGTTCAACCAGGGCGCGGCGCCGCTGGAGCTGTTCGTGGACGTGGTGCCGCACTCGGTGCAGGCGCCGGAGGAGGGGCTGCTGGGCGCCTTTGAGCGTTCCGAGGTGAGCCCGATCCACAAGACGTTCGAGCGTTCGCGGGCGCCGCTGCACCTGCTGAAGCTGGACACGACGCGCATCAAGCCGCTGCTGGAGCGCTTCGACGCGAACCAGATGGTGGACTCGGTGCGTCGGTTCACGAAGTACATGGAGGAGAAGGCGGGGAAGGGCGCGCCGCCGAATCCGCAGAACGAGGAGATGCTGAAGGCGGCGTCGGTGCTGCTGACGGATCTCAAGAAGGTGGTGACGGAGGGCAAGGGCGAGCTGTGCCTGCGGCAGATGACCGAGGGCGACGCCATGTCCGAGCAGGTGATGGCGGTGGTGCGTCAGGCGCTGAACGCGCCGCGGATCATCCTGGCCTGAGCCAAAACTCCCTCTCCCTCCGGGAGAGGGTGGGGGTGAGGGTATCCGTATCCGTCCCTCGCCCCCCGTCATTCACGAGCGGTAGCAGTGTCGGCGCCGTGCCTTTCACGGGGTGCCATGAGTCCGGCTCCTCGGGTGGCTGTACTAGACTTCGCGCATGGCGGATCTCGAAGCGGCGCTGGACGCATTCTACGCGGGCGATGCCGAGGGCCTCGAACGGTTGCTGCGCGCCGAACCGGCTCTGGTGCATGCGCGTGTGACCTCGGCCGAGGGTCACTATTGCGGCTACTTCCACGAGGCGACGTTGCTGCACCATGTCGCCGGCAACCCGTTCATCCGGCCGCTGCCGACAGCGACGACGGAGTTGGCCCGGCTCCTCCTCGAGCTCGGCGCCGAGGTTGACGCCGCCACGCGGTCAGGGCCGGCGCAGCCCGACGACATCGGGTGGAGCACGCTCGGCCTGGTGGCAACCAGTAACACCGCCCACCGTGCTGGCCACCAGCAGCCCCTGCTCGAGCTGCTGCTCGCGCGTGGCGCCAACATCGACTTCCGCAACGGCGGGCCACTCGTGGGGGCGCTCTACTACGGCGAAGTCGAGGCGGCGCGCTTCCTTGTCGAGCGCGGCGCGCGGTACGACCTCGTGACTGCGGCGGGGCTCGGCCGCATCGATCTGATGGCCCGGTTCGTGCGCGACGATGGGACGCTCACGCCGGACGCTCATGCCCTGGTCCACTACAGCCTGGTGCGCGAGCGCCCCGCATCGCGCGCCGAAATCCTGGGCCTCGCGCTGGTCTTCGCGAGCATGGGCGGCAACCGCGATGCCGTGGCGTGGCTCCTCGACCGCGGTACCAGTGTGCACGTGCGACCGCCGTTCGATCACGCCGCGACGCCACTCCACTGGGCTGCGCTGCGCGGGCACGCCGAGGTCGCGTCGCTCCTTCTCGAGCGCGGCGCGGACCGCACGGTGCGCGATACGTCGTTCGGTGCCACGCCCCAGGGCTGGGCCGAGCACGCGGGACATCAGTCCGTGGCGGCGCTTCTGGCGCTCTAGTGGAGTGTCCGACACGTTTTTCAACAGTACCCTGCCGAGCGGCGGCCGCACTCGGCAGCCCTGGAGCACCCCATGCTTCGCATCCTCAGCAGCGTACTGGTTGTCCTCACCCTGAGCGGATGTGCGGCGGCGCCTCCTCGCCAACCCGCCACCACCCCGTCCACAGGAGCCGCACCCATGCACCTCGGCAACTTTTCCGTCAGCCTCGCCGTCAAGGACATTGCCGTCTCCCGCGCGTTCTACGAGAAGCTCGGCTTCCGTGTCATCGGCGGTGACCAGGCCCAGAACTGGCTCATCATGCAGAACGAGACCAGCACCATCGGCCTCTTCCAAGGCATGTTCGACAAGAACATTCTGACTTTCAATCCCGGCTGGGACCGGAACGCCAATCCGCTCGCCGACTTCGACGACGTCCGCGAGCTCCAGCGGACCCTTCAGGCTCGCGGCATCACCCCCGTCTCCGCCGCCGACGAGTCCTCCACTGGCCCCGCGAGCCTCATGCTCATCGACCCCGATGGGAACCCCATCCTGATTGATCAGCACGTCCCGAAGCCGAAGCGCTGAGGACGCGCTCACGGCCCATTGCAAAAGAGACACATGAGCACGCGTCCGCCGGGAGGAACGCGGACGGGTAGGGCTTTCCCATGTATGGGTTTGGTTGGGTGGGGGCTGGCCTATCCTCGGGGTCGTTTCACCTGACGGAAAGGCCAGCGTCATGGCGAAGGAGTACCGGAGTCCTGGGGTGGGTGAGGGCGTCGGTCAGCAGGTCGAGGCTCGGAGGGAGAGTACGTGGGGCGCGCCGCGGTGGGCGCCCGTGGGGGCCATTGGGCTCATCCTTCTCTTCCTCCATGCGGCGTGCGTCACGCACGCGCCCATGGGCAGCCAGCTCACAGGAGGAACCCGTGGGCGGCCGCCATCGGCGAAAGAAGCTCGGGCGACGGCGTCCACGCTCGAACCGGTGGTCGTCGTCGACGCGGACCTTCTTGAGGGGCGTGGCAACACCCGGGTGGTGGCCCTCACACAGGCTGAGTACCAGCACGCTGTGCGGCAACTCGGTCACCGCTTCCAGGTGACGGGGACGCCGCAGGAGGCCGCCCAGCGGCTGCTCCAGGCCATGCCGGAGGAGGAGTTGCTTGCAGAGGTGTACCGCGACAGGGCACTCACGCTGGTGCCACTCAACGACAGAGGGCCTCTCGTCCCCGAGGCCGAGGCGGCACTGAAGGAGAAGTACCTACGATGGTGCGAGAGCCGCGGCGGTGGTGACTGCCAGGGCCTCTTCACGGATGGGCCCTACCTGCGCACGGATGACCGGCGCACCCTGGCGCTTGCCCTGGCTTTCGGCACGGTATTGGACGAGACGCGGATGGCCCTGGGGCGGGAGCTGAGTCCGCAGGCGATTCTCTCCTCGCTGGTGTGGGCTGCGGGACTCTATCTGGCGCTTTGGCTGGTGCCCGAGCCATCCACCAAGGGATTGGCCGCGAGCCTATCCGTACTCCTCGTGGCCTGGCTGGGAGTGGATGCGGTGTGGGGCCTGCTGGACGGATGGGCAAGCATGGCGCACCGGGCCCACGAGGCGACCACGTTCGCGGAGTTGCGCGAAGCGGGCGAGGAGTTCGGGCGGCGCATTGGGACGGACGCAGCTCGGGCCCTCGTTCTGGCGGTGGCTACCCTTACTGGGCGGACGCTCGGCGATGTGGCGACGCACCTGCGCTCCCTGCCGAGGTTCAATCAGGTGCAGGCGCAGTGGACGGCTCAGGGCCTCGAGGGCTCGATGGCGGTGGCCATGGAGGAGGTCGTCGCGGTGGAAGTGGTGGTGGAGGAGGAGCGCCGAGCACTCGCGGTCCTCACGTCGACTCTGGCTCCCGTGGCGGTGAACGTTCTGGCGCGGGGCGGAGGTGCTGGAACTGCTGGCGGGCACTCGGGCACCGTCGCGATTCAGCACCGCGGTGGTAACAAGCAAGTGGTCCTCGGAAACGGTCAGCGATGGCACCTCCCACGGGGGAAGAGCTACAGGGACATACCGGCGGAGGACAGGCTGGGCGACGAGCTACAGGCGGCCGCGAAGGATCTGGCGGCGAAGTGGTCTCCGGGAGAACTGTCGGAGCCGGAGCGCGCAGCCATCAACAAGATGCGGGCTCGCGGATTGGAGTATCGCGCGAACTTGCTGGAGCGACAGGCTCGAGGCCGTTGGGTTGAGGTGCGCCTGAAGAGGTTGTTTCCGAAGCTGTCCTGGAACGAGCGAGGCGTCGACATCACTGGCCCATCGGGGCAGATCTTTCACTACGAGATCCTGTCTGGTACGGAGTCCAACTTCGCTCTGCACGGGCGCCGGATGCCGAGCACCTTCTTCCGCATGATTTTCTTCTGAGGTCCGAATGACTCCCAACATCCATTACGAGAATCGAGAGATGGAAGGCGAGCGGCTGGAGCTACCTAAGGGTGCCATCTACTGGCTCGGCCCGAACGTCACGTTTCGCCGCTGTACCCTGGTCATCAGCGTCGCGTCGCGGTGGCTCACACTCATGTCGGGCAACATGATCGACTGCACCATCCAGGCGAAGAGCGCGCTGAACACCTTGCGCTGGGCGACGATGAATTTGAAGGGGTGCCGTTTCAAGGGCCGGTTTACCGGCAACGACTTTGGCTTCCGTGAGGACCCCATCGACAAATGGAAGATCGGTGGGATTGAGGACTGCGACTTCTCCGAGGCTCGGCTCCATGGGTGCCGGTTTTTCAACTGCGACATGAATACGGTGCGGCTGCCGCGCTGGCCGTGCTTCACCTTCATGGACCCGTGCAGGCACGCGACGGAGTTGGGCCGCCGGGAGTGGCCGGGGCTCTTCGGTCAAGTCGTGATACAGGGGCTCGCCAAGGATCTCGATGGCGTAGTGGCCGTGTCATGGTACGCGCCTACCATCGCGGAGCAGTTGGATACGACCGCCGAGGAACTCCGCACGCTCCTGGAAAGGGAGCCGTGCGTCGTCATGTAGAGCGAAGGACCCTCACTTGAGGAGCTTCGCCAGGGCGGCACGGGCCTCGGGCGTGAGCCGCTGCTTCCCCACGAGCTCCAGGCCGCGCCGCGAGAGGGGCCGGTAGACCGCCTTCGCCTCGGGAGGAAGCGCGGCGAGATGTGCCGCCACCACTCCCGAGTCACCTCGGGCAATGGGTCCGGTATACCCAGCCGCCAGTCCCCGTGCCTCCACGCCGCGTAGCGCCGAGCGCGTCAGGGGCAGCAGCGCGGCAAGCGCGTCCTCCTCGGAGATACCGGCGGCGCGGAAGGCCTCCACCGCCGCGGAGAGGGCCGCCACCACACCTCCCGCGCTCAGCACAGCCCCGGCATGGTAGGCGGCGCGCTTCTTCTCCGGCACCTGGAGGGCGCGCAGGCCCACGTCCTTCGCCATCCGCTCCAGCACCTCGCGCAGCCAGCGGGAGCGGGTGCTGATCGCCACCGAGTTCCCCGCCAACGAGTCACGCGGATCCGACACAGCGACCAGCGGATGGAAGGAGCCCAGGACCCGCCCGCGCGCAGGGCCCAGGGCCTCCAGCGAG
This sequence comes from Archangium minus, assembly GCF_044360475.1. NCBI lineage: Bacteria > Pseudomonadati > Myxococcota > Myxococcia > Myxococcales > Archangiaceae > Archangium > Archangium minus. The sequence continues at coordinate 7,542,036 of NZ_CP043494.1, read as the reverse complement.
AGCGCGCCCGCGCAGTGCACCAGGGCCGCACCGCGCGCCAGTCGGGGCTTCAGTTCCTCGGCTACCGGCGACACGGCCTTGTCCGGCACGCACAGCAGGCATACCCGGGCCTGGGCCACATCCGCCTCCGTGGCGGGCTTCAGTCCCAGCTCACGCGCTCGACGCTGGCTCTCCTCGGAGCGCGCCAGCACACGCACGGGCCAACGCTTCGCGACGAGCGCGAGGGCCAGCGCACCGCCCAGCCGGCCCGTACCCACCACCACCACCTTCGGGCGACTGGGACGCGGGGGGCTCACGGGCTCAACGGTTCTCGCGCAGGAACTGTAGCTCTTCGCCCTGGACGGTCACACGCACCCGGTCGCCCGCCATGAACTCGCCCGCGAGGATCCGCTCGGCCAGAGGCGCCTCCACCAGCCGCTGCACCACCTGGCGCATGGGCCGCGCGCCCAGCTTCGGGTCGAACCCGCCCGACTTCATCAGCAGCGCCACCACGTCCGCGTCGGCCACGTACTCGATGCCCTTCTCCGTGGCGAGCCGCCGGCTGCTCGCCTCCAGCAACAGCGTGGCGATGCGCGCCACCTGCTCCTCGGCCAGGGGCCGGAAGGGGAGGCGCTCGTCGATGCGGTTCCACAGCTCGGGTGGCAGGGCCTGGCGCGCGGCGTTGCTGGCCGCGTCCGTGTCGTTCGCGCTCTGGCTCTCCGAGGCTCCAAAGCCCATCGCGCGGCTGGTGCGGTGGAAGGCCTCCGCGCCCAGGTTCGTCGTCAGGATGATGACGGTGTTGGAGAAGTCGATGTGCCGGCCCTTGCCGTCGGTGAGGCGGCCCTCCTCCAGCACCTGGAGCAGGAGCAGCTGCACCTCGCGGTGGGCCTTCTCGATCTCATCCAGCACCACCACGCACGAGGGGCGGCGGCGCACCGGCTCGGTGAGCTGGCCACCATCGCCGTAGCCCACGTAGCCCGCGGGCGAGCCGATGAGGCGGGACACGCCGTGGCTCTCGGACATCTCGCTCATGTCCAGGCGCACCAGCAGGTCCTTGCTGCCGAAGAGCACCTCGGCCAGCGCGCGCGCCATCTCCGTCTTGCCCACGCCCGTGGGGCCCAGGAAAAGAAAGGAGCCCATGGGCCGGCGCGAGGCGAAGCCCGCGTAGTTGCGGCGGATGACGCGGGCAATGCGGCTGATGGCCTCCTCGTGGCCGATGACGCGCTCGCCCAGGTCCGCCTCCAGCCGGAGCAGCCGCGCCGAGTCCGTCATCAGCAGGCGCTCCTCGGGGATGCCGGCGATCTTCGCCACCACGCGCGCCACGTCCGAGGCCTCCACCAGCTCCTTCCCCTCGCGGCGGCTGCGCGAGCCGGCCAGGTCCACCACGGAGATGGCCTTGTCCGGCATGAAGCGGTCCGTCACGTAGCGCGAGGCCAGGGATGCGGCGGCCTCGAGTGCCTCGGGGGCATAGCGCAGGCCGTGGTGGTCCTCGTAGCGGCCGATGATGCCCTGGAGGATCTCCACCGTCTCGGGCACCGACGGCTCGTGCACCACCACCGGGGTGAAGCGTCGCTCCAGCGCGGGGTCCTGCGAGATGAACTTGCGGTACTCGTCGTGCGTGGTGGCGCCGATGCAGGGGAACTCGCCGCGCGCCATGGCCGTCTTCAGCTCGTTGGCGGCGTCCTGGGGCCCCTCGCCGGTGGAGCCCGCGCCCACCAGCGTGTGGATCTCATCGATAAAGACGACCACGCGCCCATCCGCGCGCCGCACCTCGTCCTTGAGGGCGTTGAGCTTCTCGGAGAACGCGCCGCGCAGCTGCGTGCCAGCCACCAGCGTGGCCATGTCCAGCTCGAGGAGAATCTTCTCGGACAGGGAGCCGCGCAGCTCCAGCAGGCGCTGGGCCACGCCCTCCACCACGGCCGTCTTGCCCACGCCCGCCTCGCCTAGCAGGCACGGGTTGTTGGTCCGCCGCTTGCCAAGGACATCGATGACCTCCTCGATCTCCTTGGCGCGGCCCACCACGGGATCCAGCTTTCCCTCCTGAGCGAGCCGGCTCAGGTTGCGGCCCAGCGAGGTGAGCAGGGGGAAGCGCTTCTCGTCGAGCACCAACGAGGGCACGGCACGGGCCGGCGTGGCCGGACGCGGTGCCGGCGTGGGAGCGGGCAGGGCGGGCGAGGGGGCCGGAGCCGCCACGGGCGCGGCCGGGGCCAGTGAGGCGGGGGCGGGCGGCGGGGTGCGCGCCGGCAGCGGAGGCACCGGCTTGGGCTCGGCGGCCGGGGCCACGTCCTCGTGCTCCTCGTCGATGAGGTCGCGAGGGGAGAGCGCGGGGCGGGACGGCGCCCGGGGCGGGGCGGAGGCGGGACGGAGCGCGCTCAGCGCGAGTGCGGACGCGGGTGGAGCCGAGGGTGGGGCACCCAGAGGCCGGCTCGCACGGGGCTTGCTCACGGTCATCGAGGAATCTCGGCCCGGCTGGAGCCTCCGAGGCGTGCTTCCACTGACGCAGTAGGACAAGGCCGTGGTGCCCAGGCTTGTCAGGTGCGGGACCGTCTTGGCCAGCAACTCGTTCGCGGCGCAGCGCACCCGGGTGATGGCCACCAGCAGGTGCATGCAGTCCGTCTCGCGCGCGCCGGTACTCTGGGCGATCTCCCGGGCCCGCATGCACAACTCGCGCACGAGTCCGTCCTGCTCCGAGGGGTGCGAGGTCATCCTCTCCAGGAGGGTGTCCTCGTCGATGCCCTTCTCCTTCAAGAGCAGCTGCGCCCGGTTCTCCACCGTGAAGAGGGCCAACAGCACGTGCGCCGAGGTAGGCTTCTGTGCCACGCTCTGAGCGATGTCATGGGCTTCGTGGAGTACCTGAGCGAGATCCGAGCTGTCGACCATTCGTGCTCCGGCAAGCGGGCAGGCGAGCAAATACACCCTTCGGATCCGCCCGGCAAAATTTCCGCTACAGGGCGCTACACCTCCTACCTTTTTCGAGCGAGAGAACGGGGAATGGGCCGCTTGCCAGCCTGTTGGGCGTCTAGTGTCGCCCGGCTTGCAATAGGGAGCGCTCCTGGGCGTACATCCCGATTGCCCGACACCTCCCATATGAGCTCACTCGTCCAACCCACCCGCGTGCTCGTCGACCCGCTCGACGCGACAGGCGCGGCTATCGAGGCCCGGCGCTGGTTCTGGCCCCTCCTGATCCTCGTCGTGTGCGTGTCCGCTTCCGGGACCGCCTTTTCCCTCCGCTGGGAAGCTGGCCCCGCGGTGGTGCAGCAGCTGCAGATGACCGGCAAGCTCGATCGGATGACGGAGAGTGAGGTCACCGAGGAGATCCAGACCGCCTCGCGCAAGGCGCTGGTGGCGGGGATCGCCAAGGGCGTCTTCGTGATGCCGCTGTTGACGCTGGTGCTGGCGGCGGCGCTGTGGGTGTGCGCGTGGCTGTTCGACAGGACCGCGCCCTTCGGCCGGTTCATGTCGGCGGCGGCGCTGGCGATGCTGCCCATCGCGCTCTACCACGCCATCTTCGCCGTCTGTGCGCTGGCACAGCACTCCCTCACCGAGGCGCGCGTGGAGCACCTGGTGCCCTCGAGCCTGGCCATGCTGGACGGGCTGTCCCCCAAGCTGCAGCGAGTGCTCAAGGGGGTGGACTTCTTCAACCTGTGGAGCGTGGGGCTGATGGGGCTGGGCTTCTCCTCGGCCACGGGGATGAGCAAGGGCCGGGCGGTGCTGCTCTGTGTCGTCCTCTATGTGCTGTTCGTTGGGGTGTTCTTCATCGGCCTGCCCGCGATGGCGGCCGGAGGGCCTGGGGGTCCTCCGCGCGGTCCTCCGGGAGGTGGACGATGAACGCGCTCGTGCTCGCCGCGGTGCTCGCCGCCAACCCCACGCCCATCACCCTGGAGGATGCACGCGTCCGGAGCCGGGAGAACACCCAGGCGCTGACCGCCGTGTTGCAGGCCTCCAGCGCCGAGCAGGATGTGCGCGTGGCCCGCTCGTCGCTGCTGCCCCAGGTCGGGTTCAGGGCGGGCGCCTCCGTCAACTATGTGGGCCCTCAGCGCTCCTACAGCATCGTGCCCGTGCCAGGTGGCGGCTTCGAGCAGTTGCCCATCGACACCCCGGAGGCGACGATCCCCGGCATCAGTCTGGGCGTCTCCGTCTCGCAGCTCATCTATGACCGGGCCGTCTGGGCACGGCTGGAGCAGAGCGGGGCGCAGCTGGAGGCGACACGGGGCCAGGCACTCGAGCAGCGGGACACCTCCGAGTTGGAGGGCATCCAGCGCTTCTTCGCGCTCTTCCGCACCCAGGCCACCATCCAGGTGCTGGAGGCGAACGTGCGGCGCAGCGAGCAGCAGCTCGAGCGCGCCCAGGCGCTCTTTCAGGCGGGACGGGTAGGGAAGGCCGAGGAGCTGTCCGCGCAGGTGAACCTGGGCAATGACCGCATCGCCGTGGTGACGCGCCAGTCGCAGCTGGCGACGGACCAGGTGCGGCTGGTCACGTGGCTGGCCATGCCGGGCGCGGAGGCCGCGGTGGCGGTGGATCCGGGCGTGTTGAACCAGCCGCCTGCACCGGCGCCGTCTTTGGACATGGCACTGCAGGAGGCAAGGTCCCGCCGGCCGCTGCTGCGGGTGCTGCGCCAGCAGCTGCGCGCGGCGGAGTTGCAGGAGAGCATCGCCAGGGCAGGGTACCTGCCGCGCCTCTCCCTCTCGGGCAACTTCCAGCATGCGGGTCCGGATCCGGAGATCTTCTTCACGCGGCCGGACCGGCAGAACTCGGTGTCCGGCGGTATCACGCTGTCGTGGGATCTCTTCAACGGCTTCACCACCCAGGCGCAGACGCGTCGGGCGCAGTACCAGAGCCGAATCTCCGAGCTGAACCTGCAACAGTCAGAGCGCGAGCTGGAGGGCGCGGTGCGTCAGGCGCACGAGGCGCTGATGACGCAGCTGGCCGCCACGGAGCTGGCCGAGGCCAACCGCAAGGCGGCCGCCGATGCGCTGACGCTCGCGGAGGAGCGCTTCAACGCGGGAGTCAGCTCGACGCTGGAGGTGCGCGACGCGCAACTCAAGCTCACGCAGTCCGAGCTGACGCTGCTGGAGAACAGGATTGATGTGGAGATCGCCCGCTTCGCGCTGATGCGGGCCATGGGAACGCTGGCACCGGGAGAAGCGAAATGAAGTGGTGGAAGGCAGTCATCGCAGGGGGGTTGTTCCTCGGAGCCGCGGCCATCACCGTCGGAGGGTTGAAGGATCGCCCCCCGCCCACCGTCGAGGCGCAGGTGACGAAGGCCCGCAAGGGCAGCATCACCCGCACCATCACCGGTGCCGGCAAGGTGCAGGCAGCCACCACGGTGAAGATCTCCTCCAGCCTCTCCGGCGACCTGACGGAGCTGCTGGTGAAGGAGGGGGAGCGGGTCTCGAAGGGGCAGGTGCTGGGCCGCGTCGATCGCAAGCGCTACGAGGCGACGGTGAAGCAGATGCTGGCGGCGCAGAACGCCGCGCGCTCGGACGCACAGGTGACCCAGGTGGAAGCCGATCGCACGGCGGCCGAGTTCGCCCGTGTGGAGGAGCTGGGCAAGAAGGGGCTGGCCTCGGCGGCCGAGGTGGATCAGGCGCGAGCGGCGCGGGACTCGGCGATGGGGCGGTTGGTCGCGGCCCAGCAGCGCCTGGCCCAGGCCTCCGCCGTTTACGAGGAGGCGCAGAACAACCTCGCCAAGACGACGCTGCTCTCGCCCATCGACGGCAACGTCATCGAGCTGTCGCGCGAGGTGGGTGAGCGGGTGCGTGGCTCGGACCTCTCCGAGGACGTGGTGATGACCATCGCCGCGCTCAACCTCATGGAGGTGAAGTTCGAGGTGGGTGAGCACGAGGTGGTGCACCTCAAGCCTGGCCAGCCCGCGGAGATCTCCGTGGACGCGCTGGAGGGCGAGTCCTACCAGGGCTCGGTGGTGGAGATCGCCCAGAAGGCGCTCATCAAGAACCCGGGCACGGAGGCGGAGGTCACCTCCTTCCCGGTGACGGTGGCGCTGAACACGCGGCCGGCGCGGGTGCTGCCGGGCATGAGCGCCGAGGTGCGCATCTCCGCGGAGACGCATGACGACACGGTGCTCGTCCCCATCCAGTCGGTGACGGTGCGTCCGGAGCGGAGCCTGCCGGACTACAAGCCACCGGTGGAGGGCGGGGGCCTCACGGCGGCTCGCCGCGCGGAGACGCTGGCCAAGGTGGTCTTCGTGGTGGACAAGGACAACAAGGCGCAGCTGCGCCGGGTGCGCACGGGCATTGCCTCCGATACGGACCTGGAGATCCTCGAGGGGCTCGAGCCGGACGAGCGGGTGGTGGAGGGCCCCTACCGCACGCTGTCCAAGGAGCTGAAGCCCGGCGACACGGTGCGCGAGCCGCAGCAGGGTGGTCCGGGTGGCGGCCGGGGTGGGCAGAAGTCGTGAGCGAGTCCAACGGCGCCGGGCCCTCCCGGCTCATCGATGTGCAGGACGTCACCCGTGTCTTCCACGTGGGCGGCGAGGAGGTACGCGCGCTGCGCGGCGTCTCCTTTGGTATCAGCCGCGGCGAGTGGGTGGCCATCATCGGCCAGTCCGGCTCGGGCAAGAGCACGCTGATGAACGTGCTGGGGTGCCTGGATACGCCCAGCAGCGGCCGCTACCTGCTCAACCACAAGGACGTGTCGCGCATGACGGACGACGAGCTCGCCGTGGTGCGCAACGAGGAGATCGGCTTCATCTTCCAGACGTTCCAGCTGCTGCCGCGCGAGACGGCGCTGGCCAATGTGGAGCTGCCGCTGGTCTACCGGGGCATTCGAGCCAAGGAGCGGCGCGAGCGGGCCAAGGCCGCACTGGCGAAGGTGCACCTGGAGCACCGCATGCACCACAGGCCCAACGAGCTGTCCGGTGGTCAGCGTCAGCGCGTGGCCATCGCCCGGGCGCTGGTGGCTGAGCCCTCCATGCTGCTCGCGGACGAGCCCACGGGAAACCTGGACTCGGCCACGGGCGAGGAGATCGTCCGGCTGTTCGAGGAGCTGCACCGCGCGGGCAATACGCTGGTGCTCGTCACGCACGAGCCGAAGCTGGCGGCGCGCTGCCCACGGGCCATCCGGCTCAGTGACGGGCAGATTGTCGCGGACGGTCCTGGACGTCAGGTGGCCCTGGGCGACGTGCCCCAGGCACAGGCCGCGGGGGGCGCATGAGCAAGGCGGTGCGCGTGGATGTGCTCGAGGGGGCGCGCATCGCGCTCTTCTCGCTGGGGGCCAACCGGATGCGCACGGTGCTCACCACGGTGGGCATTGGCATCGGCGTGGCCACGCTGCTGGCCATCATCGGCATCATCCAGGGGCTCAACGCCTCTTTCGACAAGCAGCTGGCCTCCATCGGCTCCAACACCCTCTACGTCTCCAAGTTCCCCTGGATGATCAAGGGGGACTGGTGGATGTACCGCAACCGGAAGAACTTCACCCTGTCGCAGGTGGAGCAGATCCGCGCGCAGTCGACGTACATCTCCGCCATCTCGCCCTACGTGAACCGCACTGGAGACGTGGCCTTCGGGGGCGAGCAGCTCTCCATGGTGGACATTGGCGGGGTGAGGCAGGAGTACTTCTCCGTCGGCTCCTTCCAGGTGGTGTCCGGCCGTCCTCTCACGGAGGCGGATGACGCCACCACTCGGCCCGTGGTTGTCATCGGGGCCTCGGTGGCGGAGGGGCTCTTTCCCGGGCTCGATCCCGTGGGCCGCTCCGTTCGCATCGATGGTCGGCCCTTCCAGGTCGTGGGGACGCTGTCGCGCAAGGGCAAGCTCCTGGATCAAGACCAGGACCTGATCGTGCTGATGCCCTTCAGGACGTTCTACTCCACCTTCGGCAAGAGCCGTCCCTTCAGCATTGCCATCGCCGTGGAGCGCGTGGAGGACGTGCGCAAGGCGGAGGATCAGCTCATTGGCATCCTGCGGCGCGTGCGGAGTACGCCCCCGGGGGCCCCGGACGACTTCTCCATCAACCGTCCGGAGCAGCTGGCGCAGACGTACGAGCAGCTCACCGGTGCGCTCTACGGTGTGGCTCTGGGCGTGGGCCTCATCACCATGCTGGTGGGCGGCATCGGCATCATGAACATCATGCTCGTGTCCGTGCGCGAGCGGACGCGGGAGATCGGCATCCGGCGCGCGCTCGGGGCTCGCAAGCGCACCATCGTGGTGCAGTTCCTCATGGAGGCCTCCGCCGTGTCCGGGGTGGGCGGCCTGCTGGGCACGGTGGTGGGGCTGGGGACAGCCAAGCTGGTGTCCCTCATCTCCCCGCTGGCGGCGGACGTGCAGTGGCTCACCATCGTGGGCGGCGTGGGCTTCGCCGCGTTGGTGGGGCTGCTGTTCGGCATCTGGCCGGCGGCGCGGGCCGCGAACCTGGATCCCGTGGAAGCCCTCCGCTACGAGTGAGCACGACATGTACCGACGCATCGAGGCCAACCTGTTGGCGATGGGCGACAACCTGCGGCTGGCCCTGGGGACGTTCCTGGGCAACCCGCTGCGTTCGCTGCTCACGCTGCTGGGCATCGTCATCGGCGTGACGACGGTCATCACCATGATGGCCCTCATCGAGGGCCTGCGCCTCAAGGTGAACAACGACCTGTCGCAGCTGGGCGCCAACAGCTTCCAGGTGAGCAAGTGGCCCTCGGGCTTCGGCCGGGTGAACTGGCGGATGTACGCCAAGCGCAAGGATCTGACGCTGGAGGACGTGCGCGCCATCCAGGAGTTCTGTCCCTCGGTGGGCGTGGTGTCCGCGTCGGACACCGAGGGCGCCCAGAAGATCTCCACCTCGAGCATCGAGACGCGTCCCTCGGTGCGCGTCACGGGCGCGACGGCCGAGTACATCGACACCAGCGGCATCTCCATCGCCGCGGGGCGCTTCTTCGGCCAGGTGGAGGCCGTGGACGGGCGTCAGGTCGCGGTGCTGGGGTTGGATGTGGTGGAGACGCTCTTTCCGGGCATGGAGCCGCTTGGCCAGGAGATCCGCATCAAGGGACGCCCCTTCACCGTCGTGGGGGTGCTTCAGCGGCGCGGCAGCTTCCTGGGCATGATGAGCATGGACAACGTGGTCCTCGTGCCGCTGCGCGCCTATGAGACGCTCTATGGCACGGTGAACTCGGTGGGCCTGGCGGTGCAGGCTCAGTCGCCGGAGCTGCTCACCAAGGCGCAGGAAGAGGTGACGAACCTGCTGCGCCGCCGGCGCGAGGTGGCTCCGCTGGATCCCAACGACTTCGAGGTGCGCACCAACGAGTCGATGACCGAGACCTTCAACAGCCTGTCCCAGGTGATCACCATCGCCAGCTTCGGCGTGTGCCTGCTGTCGCTGGTGGTGGGCGGCATCGGCATCCTCAACATCATGCTGGTGTCGGTGACGGAGCGGACCAAGGAGATTGGTGTCCGCAAGGCGCTGGGGGCGCGCAAGGGGCGCATCCTCGGCCAGTTCGCCACCGAGGCGGTGATGATGTCGCTGATGGGGGGAGCCATCGGCGTGGGGCTCGGCTATGGGCTGGCCTTCCTCGCGCGGTGGATGCTGGGCTTCAACACCGTGGTGCCTGGTTGGGCCGTGGCGCTCTCGCTGGGGATGAGCTCGGGCGTGGGGCTCGTGTTCGGCATCTACCCCGCGGCGCGTGCCGCGAGGCTGGATCCGGTGGAGGCCATGCGCTCGGAGTAGGGCGCAGGGCCCCGGTCGCCGCTACGTCGCGGCGGCCACACCCACGGGGCAGCTCACCCCTGTGCCCCCGAGGCCGCAGTACCCGTTCGGGTTCTTCGCCAGGTACTGCTGGTGGTAGTCCTCGGCGTAATAGAACTCGGGCGCCGGGCGCAGCTCCGTGGTGATGGCGTCGTAGCCCGCGTTCGCGAGCACCTTCTGGTAGGCGTCGCGCGAGGCCTCGGCCGCCTTCCGCTGCGCGTCCGTGTGCCAGTAGATGGCCGAGCGGTACTGGGTGCCCACGTCGTTGCCCTGGCGCATGCCCTGGGTGGGATCGTGGCTCTCCCAGAAGACCTTGAGGAGCGTCTCAAGGGAGACCTGCTTCGGGTCGTACACCACGCGCACCACCTCGGTGTGGCCGGTGCGGCCGGAGCACACCTCTTCATAGGTGGGGTTGGGCGTCAGGCCACCCTGATAGCCCACGGCGGTGGAGTACACGCCGGGCGTCTGCCAGAACTTGCGCTCCGCGCCCCAGAAGCAGCCCAGACCGAGGTCGATCTGCTCCAGGCCCTCTGGGAAGGGCGGCTCCAACGGCGCGCCGTTGACGTAGTGCTTCTTGGGAACCGCCATCCGGGTGGAACGGCCCGGCAGGGCCTCCTCCGGCGTCGGTAGCTTCAGCTTGTTGGGATTGAGGATCCGCCACATGCCGCGAAATTAACGCGGCGTACGGGCTTGCGCCGGAAATGTGAGGGGTCCGTGAGGGAAGGGAGCAGGTTGGCGACCGCTCCCTTGGGGAGGTCGAAACCGATGCTCAACCCACGAACACGATGTGGCGACCCGTCACTTCTTCCATCGCGCGCGAGGACACCAGCTTCGCGGCGGCCTTCGTCTCGCCGGCCACATCCATGGCCGCGGCGATCAAATCACCCAGCGTCACCTGCACCTTGCGCACGGGCCTGGCCGCCGTCGCCACCGCCCGCCCCGCCGTGCCCTTTACCTGCCGCGCCATCCGCTTCATCACCTGTCCACCGCGCTGGGTCTTCGCCATGGTCCGCCCCTCGAGTCCGGGTTGTTCATCCAGTTGCCAACGCCCCACGCCGCCGCCCGCCACGCCCTATTCCTTAAGCAACCCGTGGGCCAATGCATAAGTCCTTGAAAACACGAGTGTCCTACAACCGGGCAAGCAAAAGGCCCCGTGCCTCGGACTGTCATTTTTTCCGAGGGGTGGTTCTCCCACTGGAACAAAAGGACATCGCTCAGCCCGCGTGGGCCAGGTCCCGCTGGCGATCCTCGCGGGTGCTGAGGAGCTGCCGGTAGGGCACCACGCGCAGCAGCTCCGTCAGCGTGGTGTGGCCGGCGGCGATCTTGTCCAGCGCATCCTCGACGAGCGTGCGGAAGCCGTGCGCGCGCGCGTGACGGCGCAGCTGGACGCCATGGGCGCCGCTGGCGATGAGGTCCTGCATCTCCGAGTCCACCACCAGCAACTCGTAGATGCCCACGCGCCCGCGGTAGCCGGTGTGACGGCACTCCTCGCAGCCCTGGCCCACCTGGAGCGGGATGCCGTCCAGCAGCGGACCGAGCAGCTCCCGCTGCTCCTGTGTGGGCGAGGTGGGCGTCGTGCACTTCGCGCAGATGCGGCGCACGAGCCGCTGGGCCAGCACCGCGAGCAGCGAGTCCGCGATGTCGGAGCTCTCCAGCTCCAGGCCTCGGAGCCGGCCCACGGCACCCACGGCGTCGGCGGTGTGGAGCGTCCCGAGCACGACGTGGCCGGTGGCCGCGGCGTTGAGCGCCATGCTGCCCGTCTCCAGGTCGCGGATCTCCCCCACGAGCATCACGTTCGGATCCTGTCGCAGCAGGGCGCGCAGCAGCACCGCGTGCGACATCTGCGGGGAGACCTCCTTCTGATTCACCTTGGGGACGTAGTACTCGATGGGGTCCTCCGCGGTGATGATCTTCTTGCGCCCGTCGTTGAGCTGCGCGAGCGCCCCGTAGAGGGTCGTCGTCTTGCCGCTGCCAGTGGGGCCCGTGACGAGGATGAGGCCCTCGGGGTTGGACAGGAGCTGGAGGAACAGCCGCTCCATCGTCGGGTTCATTCCCAGCTTGCTCACGGGGACGAGCCCCACGCTTGAGTCGAGCACGCGGATGACGACGTCCTCGCCGCCGGGGCTCGGGGCCACGCTCACCCGGTAGTCGATGACCTTCTGCTCTTCGCTCCGAGCGATGACTGCGCGGATGCGGCCGTCCTGGGGCCGGCGCCGCTCGGTGATGTCCATTCCGGCGAGGACCTTGATGCGGCTGACCACCTCCTGCACGGACTCGGGATCCATGTCTGTGTGGGACTGGTGGAGGATGCCGTCGATGCGGTAGCGCAGGTCCACGTCCTCGAGATAGCTCTCGATGTGGATGTCCGAGGCCCTGCGCTCGATGGCGCCTGCGAGGATGTCGTCCACGAGCTCGACAGGAGTGGGCTGGCGGTTGGAGGCGGGGCGCTTGCGGATGACCAGGTCCGCCTTCGTCTGGGCTCCGACGCCGAAGCCTGCCTCCAGGGCCTTCTCAATCTCATAGCGGTTCAGCTTCACCGCGTGGATGGGGCGCTGCAGGTAGTCGGCGAGCTCCAGTCGCAGGGATTGGTCATCGGGATCCAACATGCCGATGGTGACGGGCGCATCAGGCGTCTTCGCGTCGACCCGGCCCAGCACCACCACCACGTTGCGGCGGCAGAACGGCTCCGGGAGCCGTCGGATGGAGTGGCGATCGAGGGTGTACTGAGAGAGCTCGGTAAAGGAATCGGAACCCTGGGCCATGGCTCGGGCATAACACGCTCGCGCGAGGCACCCATAGGGGAGGGGAGCTGTGCTCCGGGGGCTCGTTCCTCCGGAGCACCGAGGCGGGAGCGAGCGCTACGGAACGGGCTGGCAGCCGCAGCCGCAGTCATCGAAGAACGGCTCCTTGCCGGTCTCGCAGACGAAGCGGATGGCCGCGCACTTGTCGGGATCCTTCGAGACGTAGGTCCGGTTCGGATCGTCGCAGTTGGGCTTCTTCTCCTGCTGGCAGATGCCTCCGCAGTCGGCGCCGCTGTTGTTGGGATCGCAGTCATCCGACGGGTCGTCCACACAGGCGAAGCCCTCGGGGCAGGGGACGCCGGCGATGCCACCGCAGAAGGACCCGCCCTCCTTGACCTGCTCCTCTTGGCTGGCGGGCGACCCCTGCGCCTTGGCCGAGCTGCGGCACCCCGTCCCGAGGAGCGCTGCACCGACGATGAGTGCGCCACAAGAAATCAGCCGGATGGACATGAACCCCTCCTTGAGTGGGGATGAAATCGGGTGTGGAACGACATTTCGCTAGCTGAGAAGCAGGGAGGCAGGGCCTCTTATGGCGGCTCGGGCTGCTTGGCGAGGAGATGAAATTTCCTCCTGCGGAACTTCGATGTAGATGTGATGCCTACATGGCCAGTCGGACGATGAAGCTGAAGCAGAGCACCACCGGGAAGTCGAAGCAGGCGACCACGGGCAAGGCGAGCCAGGTGGGGAAGGCGAAGGGGAAGAAGGCCCCCTCGCGTGCGAGCGGTGGACTTCTGGGCCGGTTGCTGCTGGTGGCGTTCCTGGGGCTCGTGGTGTTCGCGTCCTACGAGTACGCGAGCCTTCCGGACGCGGCGCCCCTCCTGAAGCAGAATCCGAAGACGACGGCGCTCATCGAGCAGCGGGCGGAGGAAGCCCGAGAGGAGGGCCACAAGCCTCGGCGCCGGCAGTCCTGGGTGGGGCTGTCGAGCGTGTCGAAGCACGCGATCGACGCGGTGCTGCTCTCGGAGGACGCGAGCTTCTACCTGCACGAGGGCGTGGACACGAAGGAGCTGGAGAACGCGCTGGAAGACGCCATCCGCCAGGGGAAGCTGGGGCGGGGCGCCTCGACGATCACCCAGCAGCTCGCGAAGAACCTGTGGCTGTCGACGGACCGCAGCCTGCTGCGCAAGGGCAAGGAGCTGATCCTGGCGCACCGGCTGGAGGAGTCCCTGCCGAAGAACCGGATCCTCACGATCTACCTGAACGTGGTGGAGTGGGGGAACGGCGTGTACGGCATCGAGGCGGGGGCTCGGGAGCACTTCGGCGTCCCGGCCTCTCAGTTGACGGCGGCGCAGGGAGCGCTCCTCGCGTCGATGCTGCCCGCTCCGCGCAAGCGCTCACTGACCTCGGGCTCGAAGGCGCTGAAGAAGCGGGCGCATTGGATCATCGATCAGATGCAAGCGGTGAGGCGGCTCGATGCCGGACAGGCCCAGGCCGCTCACGCGGAGATTGATCGGATCCTCAGCGGGAAGCCGGCGGAAGAGCCCGAGTACGAAGAACCGGCGGCGGACAGCCCGTCTCCCGTTTGAGTCCTGCTCCCTCTCCCTCTGGGAGAGGGCTGGGGGTGAGGGTCGTCGCCCTTAGGGCCCCTCGACGCCGAAGCACTCGTCCACGCAGTCCTCGTACGTCTCCGAGCACACGCGTGTATTGACGCACTCCGAGCACTCGGCGACCCGATCCTGGTGCTCCCTGCTTGCGTCGGAGGCGTCTACGCACCGCTCCACGCACCGGTCCACGTTGATGTCCGCGTCGATGCACTCGTAGTACCGATCGCAGTAGATGCTGCAGTCACTGGAGCAGCCCGTCAGACCCACCAGGGCCAGGGCCGCCACGAGCACTCCAGAAAACACGTTCTTCATCTCGTTCCTCCGTGCCCGGGATGCGCTCCCTTGGGCGCGGCGTAGATACCCGATCCCTCACCGGGAGTTCCACGAGAAGCACAGCCCGTGTGCGGAGGAGGACTACGGCTCCGCCAGACCCGTGGCGAGCAACGCGAGCCGGGGGACGATCTGCTCTTCCGTGAGCGGGACGAGCGTGCTGATCGAATAGAGCAGGTTGATGCGGACGCCGTTGTTCCGCATCCAGCCGACGAGGTCCTCGACGGAGACGTCATCGTTCTTGATGATGAACTTCTCGTCGATGGGAACCCGAGACAGGTACAGCGCCTGGAGGGATTCCAGGGCGCTCTCGGAGTAGACGGGGTAGATGTATTTGAACCAGGGCTCGAGGTCCTCCAGGAGCCACTGGACCCGAGAGCTCTTGAAGCGCTCGATCTTCAAGAACTCCTCGAGGTGATGGCGCTCCAAGAGGATGCCATCGTCGCCCGCGCGCCACGCCTCCAGGCAGAGATGGTGGGCCAGGATGCGATGCTGGCGTTTGCAATGATCGCGGTAGGGATCAGTGACCATGTCTGCCTCGGGGGGCTACGGTTGTACGGACACCCAGGAGGTGTCGCTCCCGGTCATCATCTGGTTGATCCAGTCGATGAGCACCACACCCTGCGAGTTCTGGGCCGTCGGCTTCGACAGCATCGTGTGACCCGAGCCGGTGGTGACGAAGTACCGGGTGTTCGGCAGGGGCGCGAGCACCGTGGACGTGAGATCCTGAAGGGCGGTCTGGAACGTGGTGCCGTTCATCCCGAGGAAGGAGCGAATCACGAAGTCCTGCTGTGAGGACAGGAGCGCCATCCGGTCATTGGGGTACTTCTTGGCGAGCGCCGGGTAGAGCTGCGCGAAGTCCTCCTTCACGGCCGGATCCAGCGCCTCCATGGGGGCGTCGTAGTTCCAGGCCTTGGCCCAGGCGGCGCGGAGCTCCGCGGACATGGCGCTGCTCTTGAACAGCGGCCCGGAGTCGTCGAGCAGGTAGACCTTCGCGTTGGGGAACTGGGAGCGGATGAGATCGTAGTTGAGCGCCGCGCCGAAGCCGCCCGCGCTCACGCCGGTGACGACCACCTGCTCGGGGTTGGGGACCGTGGCGGCGATGCGGGCCAGGAAGGCCTCCGTGTTCGCCCGTCCCTTGTGGTGGAACGTCTGGGTGGCGGAGTCGGTGGTGTAGACGACCTCCGCGTTGCCGATGTGCAGGTCCCCGGTGCAGTACGGGATGAAGAACAGGTTCCAGTCCTTGAACGGGTTGTTCGCGAGCTCCCGGTCGAGGATGGAGCCCGACAACTTCGAGGCCAGCGTGTCGAACTGGGTCTTGGTGAAGGGCCCGTGCGAGGACTGGTTGTTCACCAGGCAGGTGGTGGCGTCCCAGCAGGCTCCACCGCCGTTGAAGTAGATGAGCAGGTTCTTGTTTTCGCGGAGGTTGACACCCAGGCCCGTGGGAGTCCCCTCGTCACAGGTGGAGTTGGAGAAGTCGATCCAGCTCCAGGTGTTCTCCGGAGTGGTGATGGGCTTTTCATCTGGCGTGTTGTCACACCCAGTCCACATCACCGTTACAGCGGTGAGGACAGCCCACATGCCTCGTGCCACGTTCGGGGTATGCATCGTGCGCTCTATACGTGCGTTCGCGAGGGTTGAGAAGCACGGGCCGTCCTACCTGGCTCCTGGCGCGCTGTGTTATGGAAACGCCGCTGCTTGTCACCGAGTGAGGCTCTTTATGTCCCAGTTCAGACCCCTGGCTTTCATCTTGTTAGGCGTTACCTTGGGGGCGGTCGTACTGGAAGTGCTGGCCTACAAGTTCATTTTCAAACGCGAGTACGGCTGGCGTTCCGCCCTGGCCTCCGTCGCCGTGAGCGTGGGACGCAATGTCACCCGGCTTCTTCCCGTCGCGGTCTCCCTCCCGGGCGCGTACTGGCTCTACGAGCACCGCCTCTTCAGCGTCCCGCAGCAGGGGGTCTGGTACTGGGTGTGCCTGTTCCTCGGGATCGAGTTCTTCTACTACTGGTATCACCGGCTCGGTCACCGGGTGCGCTGGTTCTGGCTGTCGCACGCGGTGCATCACTCGTCGAATGAGATCAACCTGCTCGCCGCGGGTCGGCTCGCCTGGACGTCACAGATCACGGGCGCCTACGTCATCTTCGTTCCGCTGGCCGCGTTCGGCTTTACCCCTGAGTCCATCCTCGCCGGGTACGCCCTGAACCTGAGCTACCAGTTCTGGATTCACGCGGACTGGATGCCGAAGCTCGGGCCGCTCGAGGGAATCCTCAACACGCCGTCCGCACATCGCGTCCACCATGCGGCCAACCTCGACTACCTGGATGCCAACTACGGCGGCGTGATCGTCATCTTCGATCGCCTCTTCGGCACCTATGTCCCCGAGCGCGACGAGCTACCCTGCCGGTATGGGTTGGTACACCCGTTGAAGACAAACAATCCTTTCAAGATTGTCTTCCACCAGTTCGGCCCGTTCCTGCGCGATGTGATGAGCGCACGCAGCCTGCGCGAGGTGGCGGGGTACTTCTTCGCGCCCCCGGGCTGGCGGCCGGATGGCAACAGCGAGACCACCGAGGACATGCGGCGCAAGGCCGCCGCCGAGAAGCAGGCCGCGGCTTCGACCCCGGCCCACGAGGCAGGGCAAGCAGTTGCTGTTTAGGGCTTCGTAGAAGGTTCCCTGATGACGGCGGCCCGGGCCAGGAGTCCGGGCCGCTCTCAGGGCATGAGAGACCCCGCACCGCTTGAAAAATACGAGCCGGGTGCAGCAGGCTGTCGACCGTTCCTTTCTCGACAGGACCCGCCCCGCGATGCTGCCCGTACTCCTGGCCGTGCTGCTGACCCAGGCCCCGACCGCCAATCCCCGCCAGCAGGGTGTCCCCATCGGAAAGGGCAAGACGCTGCCCACCGTGCGCCTCATGGCTCCTTCGGGCGGCTGGACCGTGGACCGGATGCTGCTCGTGGAGGGCACCGTCAGCGACACCACCATTGATCCGGTGGTCCTCTCCATCAACGGCGACCGCTACCTGATGCGCACCTTCAGTGGGCGCTTCAAGCGCAAGTTCCCCGCCGCCAGTGGCAAGAACGTCGTCACCGTGATGGCCACCAACCAGGCCGGCACCGCGCGCACCCAGGCCACCAGCTACGCGCAGATTCCCCCCGTACCGCTCAAGACCATCCTCACCAGCGACACCGAGGGCGTCTACACCGACCTCCACATCTACGAGCCCACCCAGGACAGCGTCTCCGCGGCCAAGGACGGATCGGGCCAGGTGCTCAATGTGAAGAAGATGGCCCACGTCTACTGGGCCAACACCGAGAGCCCCAGCGGCGGCACCTTCTACCTCAACGAGCAGGGCGGCGATTTCGACGACCCCGCCTACGGCCCGTACCTCTACGTCCACCGCGCGCCTCCCAAGGGCGTCTATTTGATCGCCACCAACTACTGGCCCAGCGGCGACAAGGCCCACACCGTGGCTACCCTCAACGTGGTTCTCTACGAGGGCACCCCGCAGGAGGTGCGCCGTATGGTGCGCATCCCGCTCGCCACGCCTGGCACCACGCGCGTGCTCGCGTGGATCAACGTGCTCGGTGATGGCAAGGCCGAGGTGTACGTGCCCTCGCAGGACCCGGCCCCCAAGGACGCCTCGTGGCCCCGCGACCTGGACGCCGCCGTCAAGGCGCTCACCAGCGGCGGCGGCATGGACTCGGACTACTGAGGCGCCCGGTAGGCCATGCGCGTCCTGCTCCTGCTCCTGTCTCTCCAGGCGGCATCGCCCGCTCCTCCCGAGTCCCTCGGGCTCTTGTTGCGGCGTGAGGTCGCCCAGGGCGCGCTCGCCCAGGTGCGCCGGATGGATCCGGCCTGGCACCCGGATCAGCGCGACTGCGCGGGCCTCGTGCGCTTCGTCTTCCGCGGTGCGTACCGGCGCTTCCAGCCCGAGCGGCTCGCCACACCCCTGTGGCGCGATGATCGGGGTCGGCCCGCCGACTTCGCCGACGCCGAGACGCTGCTGACGCACAGCTTCGTCCCGCTCGGCCGCGACGAGGCCACGCGCGAGTCGCTGCGCACCGGAGACCTGGTGGCCTTCCGTCAGGAGCGGGACTCGGGCCCCATCTTCCACCTGATGCTCGTGGTGCGCCCCGAGGACAAGGCGCATGCCCCCACGCGCGTCGTCTACCACCCGGGTGACAAGGGGGCCGCGGTGCGCACCGGCGTCCTCCAGTCGCTCGTCACCGACGCCCCCGTGGAGTGGCGCCCGGTGCCCCAGAACACCGCCTTCCTCGGCTTCTTCCGTTTCAAGGAGTGGATGTGATGAACCCTCCCTCGTCTCCGCCAGGCGCGACTCCGCCGCCGGCACCACCTCCCCGGAGTGGACCTCCCCGGGCCGTCCTCATCGGCGCGGGTGTCGCCGTGCTCGTCGCGGTGGGCGCGGGCGCCTTCTTCCTCGGTCGTCGCTCCTCGGGTCCCTCGGGCCCGGGCGCGTCGGGTCCCTCCTCGGGCCCCGTTGGAACGCCCTCCAACTCCGGCCTCGTCCTCCAGGCCCTGCCTCCCGCGCCCGAGAAGCCGCAGCAGATGGAGGTGCCCTCCGAGCCCGTGCGCCCCGCCATCTGGGCGGATGTCTACTCGCCGGCCAAGGTGCGCGAGGCGCTCGCCGGCAACGCGTGGGTGAAGGAGCAGCTCCAGAAGCCGCTCGGCAAGGGCTTCGTGGGCGGGTGGGCCGCGTTCCTCGACACCCGCGCCGAGGACCTGGGCGCCCAGTTCAAGGGCGCCGTGTTCGACGTGATGGCCGGGCAGTTCCTGGCCGCGCCCTTCCGCGTGGTGTGGTTCTCGGGTGACAACCGCGCGGGCACGCCCGCCATCATCGTCCCCGAGCCGGGCAATGCCGCCATGGCCGCCTTCGACTCGATGAATGGCGTGGTGCGCCGCAACGAGATGGTGGCCCAGTCCTGCCCGGGTGGGGAGGGCGAGGTTCCCTCGGAAGGCTTCAAGCTGGAGCGCTGGCTCGTGGCCGAGCAGGCGCTGTGGGCCGCGCGCACGGACGAGCGGATCGTGTTCGGCCGGCATCCGTTGGTGGTGCTCCAGGGACTGTGCGAGCCCCACCTGGATATCGAGGCCCCGCGGAACGTGGACGTGGAGCTGGGCTTCGCCGCCGAGCCGCTCGGCCGCGAGGCGCAGCTGCTCACGCACGTGATGGGCCTGGGCAATGGCGTCCGGTTGCAGTTCGCCGTCGAGGGCAACCGGCTCGTGGGACGCGGCATCGCTGGACGGCTCGGAGATGAGCCCCGGCTGGACAGCGCGCCCCTCTCGGATGACCTGTTGAGGCTCGTCCCCGAGGAGACGCCGGTGCTGCTCGCGCTCCAGCTCAAGCTGCCCGAGCAGTTGGATCGCGACACCCTCAAGGCCTTCTGGTCCGGCAAGCACTACACGGGCGCCGTGCGCACGCGTCAGGTGGCGATGGTGTGGACGCCCCGGGGCTCGCAGGAGCTGCCCACCGAGGTGGCCCTGCTCTGGGGCCGGCCCGAGGACGCCCAGGCGCTCGGGCAGATCTTCTCCGGGTCCAACAAGATGGAGACCGCAACGCTCTGCGGACACCACGTGATGGCCTCTACTCCGGTCATGCTCGCGCGGCTGCGCAGGGCGTGCGAGGGGAAGACGCCCAACCTGCTCAGCGCCGCGGGCCCTGTGGTCCAGGGGCTCCGCGCGCCGGGCTCGGTGTCGTTCGGCGTCAACACGGGGCGGCTGCTCGGCATGTTGATGGCGGATGGGTATTGGTCGCAGGTGCCGGCGGATCCGAAGAAGTCGCAACAGCGCACGGCCCCGCCGGAGATCGAGGCGGCGCGACGTGACTTGGAGACGCTGCCCTACATCGGCCTGCGTGGCACGGTGGATGGCGGCAGGCTGGTTCCGGGAGGGTTTGGCTCATGAGGTGCTTCGCTCGCATCGCGGTACTGGCCGCGCTGGTGTGTGCTGGCGTGGCTGCGGCCAAGCCGCTCTACGTCACCGTTCCCCGTGCCTACGGCAGCAGTGAGCCGGTGGCCGTGGACGTCGCCTTCGAGAGCAAGGGGCCCGTCGAGCTGCGGGTGCTCAAGCCCGCGGACGTCGGCGCCTTCATCCGCGCGCAGGGGGACATCCGGCGCGCCTACCAGACGCCTCCCACGATGGCGAACCCCGGCCACGCGCTCAGCCGCGGACTCAACGCCACGCGCTCGCCGGGCAGCTTCCTGCTGTTCTCCCTGAACGAGGACTTCCGCAAGGCCGTAGCGCCGGGGCTGCCCTCGCGTCCGCCGCCTCCTCCGGGCCAACCCATGGCCCGCGTGTCCGAGGGGCCAGAGAAGCTCGTGGGCGTGCCTGCCGGTTTCTCCGTGGTGCGCAGCCAGTGGTTGAACATGGACCTCGGTGGCTCCGAGCGCGAGTTCAGCGTCCCGGGCTTCGACACCTCGTCCTACTACGGCGGCTACGAGGAGCGGCGCGTGACGCTCGCGCCGTTGCCGGCCGGCACGTACATCCTCCAGCTCGTCCAGGGGCTCGTGGAGGGGCAGGTGGTGCTCGTCGTCACCGATCTCACCGTGCAACTCAAGCAGACGGATGGACAGGTGCTGGTGCGCGTGGCGGGGAGGGATCAGAAGCCGCGCGCGGGTGCCCAGGTGCAGGTGTATCTGCCCTCGGGCAAGGGACCCGCGGGCATCACGGACGACAAGGGCGAGGTGACCCTGGCCGTCAAGGAACCGCGCATCATCGCCACGGCGACGGTGGGCGGGGACACCGCCATCGTGGACACGGACTTCTACTCGGCGCTGGCGGTGGCGCCGGACGTGTTCATCTACAGCGACAGGCCCATCTACAAGCCGGGTGACGAGGTGAAGTTCCGCGGCCTGGTGCGCCAGCCGGACAGCTTCCTCGCGCGACTCTTCACGCCGCGCCGGCGCGAGGTGGCGGTGAAGCTCGTCTCGGCCGAGGGCCGCGAGGTGCAGACGCGCGCGAAGGTGGACGAGTTCGGCGCCTTCAACGGCACCGTGTCCGTGCCCGCGGATCTGGGCACCGGCGTGCTGCGGGTGACGGCCGAGCTGGACTCGCAGCCGCATCAGGGCGAGGCGCGCGTGCAGGACTACGTGAAGCCCACCTTCTACCTGGAGCTGCAGCCGGAGAAGGAGACGATCGTGCCGGGCCAGACGGTGCGGGCCACGGTGCGGGCACGGCGGTACGCGGGTGGAGTGCCCCCGGGCGCGAAGTACGAGGTGTTCCTCTACCGCACGCTGCTGGATGCACCGGCCTGGGTGGATGACGCGGGCCTGGGCGGGCAGGGGAGCGCGGTGACGTACGGGAGCGCCTCCAGCACGGAGGGCAAGCTGAGCGTCCCCGAGCGCCTGTTCTCCACGGTGGCCCAGCGCGGCGTCGAGGAGGACCCCTGGGCGAGCGCCGCGACGTTCGACGCCGAGGGCAACGCGGAGATCGAGATTCCCGTGCCCGCGCTCAAGCCGGGCGAGGAGCGCCTGCCGTACCGCTACTCGCTCACCGTGCGCGCGCGGGATGATCAGCAGACGTTCGCCAACGCGAGCGCCTCCTTCTTCCTCTCCAAGGTGGAGGTGCTGGGGTCCACGCGCTACTCGGCCGCGGTGGCGCGCAAGGGTTCCGAGGCCACGCTGGGCATCCGTGCCACCACGCTGGGCGGCAAACCCTATGGCGCCACGTCGGGCGAAGTGGAGTTCGTGCTGCGCAAGGCCGATGGGAGCGAGAAGAGCCTGGGGAAGAAGGCCTTCACCACGGCCGCGGATGGCTCGTACCGCGAGAAGGTGCCCACCTCGAACGTGGGCGCGGTGGTGGCCCGCGTCACGGTGAAGGACAAGGGTGGCGAGGCCTGGACGGGCGAGGACCAGATGCTCGTCATCGGTGAGGCCAACGAGCCGGTGGCGCAGGTGCCCAACATGACGCTGGCGTCGCTCTCGGGCACGCTGGAGCCGGGTGACTCGGCGCAGCTCGTGGCGCTGTTGCCGGACGGCTGGGGCCCGGGTGGCTCGGACGAGGGCCCGGTGTGGGTGACGCTCACGGGCGCGGGGGTGTACAGCACGCAGCTCGTGGAGCAGAAGGGCCGCACGCTGGTGCACTCCTTCGACGTGGAGAAGCGCTTCGGCAGCGCGGTGTATGCCTCGGTGGCGTACCCGACGGCCTCGGGCCGCTGGGAGGAGCGCACGGTGGGCTTCCGCATCATCCCCGCCGAGCGCACCCTCAACGTGTCGCTGCAGCCCCGGCGCGCGGAGGCCACGCCCCTCACGGAGCAGGTCATCGACATCCGGGTGACGGACCACGAGGGCCAGGGCGTGGTGGCGCAGCTCTCGGTGGGCGTGGTGGACAAGGCCGTCTACGCCATCCAGAACGAGTTCCGTCCGAAGGTGCTCGACTTCTTCTACCCGGTGGGCCGCAACAACGTGGCCACCTTCTTCTCCGCCGAGTTCCAGGGCTACGGCTATGGCGAGGCGCTCGCGCGGAAGATGGCGGGGCTGCCGGACCATGCCTTCGCCTCCATCAAGCCGCCCACGCGCCAGGCGAAGGATCTGGACAGGGACACGGCGTACTGGAGCCCCACGATCGTCACGGATCGGGACGGGCGCGCCACGGTGCGCTTCAAGCTGCCGTCCAACCAGACGCTGTGGGTGGTGACGGGCGTGGCGGCGGACACCTCGGGTCGCTTCGGCGAGTCCACGTCCGAGTTCGCCACGCGCGGTGGGCTCATCCTGTACGCCGCGCTGCCGCAGTTCCTCCGCCAGGGAGACGAGGCGCTCGCGTCGGTGCGTCTGTCGGCGGGTGAGGCCTCCAAGGGCAGCCAGTTGCTGGACGTGCGGCTCGCGGCGGCCGGGGTGCTCGAGTCCGCCGAGTTGAAGCAGAAGGTGGAGCTGGCGCAGGGGGGCGAGCAGGTGCTGCCCCTGACCCTGAAGGCGAACGGCTCGGGCACGGCCGAGCTGGCGGTGGAGGTGGCGGGCGGCAAGGAGCCGCTGCGTGACCGGCGCACGGTGGCGGTGCGGCCCGCGGTGCTGGACGAGCCGGTGAAGGTGTCGCAGTGGGGCGGCGGTGAGCTGTCCCTGCCCGCGGCCCCCAGCGCGACGGTTTCAGCGGTGGAGCTGGTGCTTCAGCCGTCGCTGGTGGACGCGGCGCTCTCCAACGTGCGCGAGCTGCTCACCTATCCGTATGGGTGCGTGGAGCAGCTCGTGTCCACCACGGTGCCCAACGTGGCGCTGTACCAGACGCTGAAGAAGGCGGGCTCGCTGGAGTCGCTCGACACGGACAGCCAGGCGCTGCTCGCCGAGGCCCGCAGCCGCGCGGTGCAGGGCACGGCCCGCATCCTGGACGCGTCCGTCCGGGGCGGTGGCTTCACCTGGTTCAGTGGCTACAGCGAGGCGGATCTGCCCATGACGCTCATCGCCCTGGACGGGCTGGCGTATGCGGTGGAGGCGGGGCTCGTGGATCGCAATGATCCGCGCATCACCGAGAGCATGCGCTGGCTGGAGACCCAGGAGGGGCTGCCCGTCGAGTGGGATGCCACGCGGGCCTGGGTGTTGGCGCGGCTGGATGGAGAGCGGCAGGCGGCTCGGGTGCGCGCGCTGGTGCAGGCCGCGCAGCCGGGAGACCTGTACCCGCTCGCGCTGGCGGTGCTGGCCGCGGAGAAGGCGGGCGTGATGAAGGAGCCCGAGCTCCAGGGCCGCATCGACGAGCTGGTGGCCGCGAGCACCCAGGGCTTCGTCACGTTGGCCAACATGCCCGCGCCGAGCGAGGCCCTGTGGCGCTACCCGCTGCGCCGGGTGGGCCTCACCGCGGTCCTGGGTCACGCGGCGTCCTTCGGGAAGATGGACGTGAGCAAGGCGCGTCGGCGGCTGCTGGAGGCGCTGTCGGAGCCGGGGCTGTCCACCTTTGATCGGAGCACGGCGCTGCTGCACTCGATGTGGCTCATCGAGCGCGATGCGAAGGAGTTCCGCAAGCTCTCGCCGCCCGAGGTGAAGGGGACGAAGGGCAAGGTGCGCTTCACGCCTCGGGGCATGGGGCTGGTGGCGACGCTCGAGCCGGGGACCCGCGCGGTGGAGGTGGCGGGCTTCGAGGGCGTGGCGACCTTGCGAGGCTCGGCGGCCACGCCGCTGGCGGACGTGAAGCCCGTGGCCGAGGGCATGAGCCTCCAGCGCGCGTACTACGTGCTGCGCGAGGGCGGCAAGGTGCGGCTCGCGCCGGGCGACAGCCTCAGCCAGGGCGAGGAGGTGTACGTGGAGCTGACGCTGGACGCACACGGCGACAACCGCAACCGCTCGGCGTACTACGTGGTGGAGGACGCGGTGCCCGCGGGCTTCGTGCCGCTGGTGGAGGACAAGGAGTTCCGCGGTCCTCCGCACGAGCTGCCGCTGGCGCCCGAGGCCCTCAAGCGGCGCTCGCTCAGCCCCGAGCGCGCCACGTTCTTCTTCGAGGAGCCGGCGTGGTGGAGCGACAGTCCGCGCACGGTGGGGTACGTGATGCGGGCGCAGTTCGCGGGCACCTTCTCCGCGCCGCCGGCCTTCATCGAGGACATGTACGTCACGAGCATCCGTGGGCGCACGGGCTCGGACGTGCTGAAGGTGACGCCGTCCCAGCGCAGCGCGGGCGACGTGAGCCAGGGCGGGTGGTGAGGTCGTGATGGGGTGGGCCGCCGTGACGGTCGCCTTGCTGGCGGCCACCCCTGTCTTCCTGACTCGGGGAGACGTGACGCCCGAAGCGGAGCTGCGCGCGGAGGCCGAGGCCACGTGGAAGGCGCTGGAGGCGCGCTACGTGGCCGAAGCAGGTGGTGCGCCTGGCCGGGCTCCGGGAACCCTCTCCCTGCAACGGGGCGAGGCGCTGTTGCCCTCGCGCAACGGGCAGGGACGGCCGGGCGTGGTGGAGCTGCGGCAGGGCACGCCCGGCGTGCTGGATGCGCGGTTGCGCGTGGCGCTCCGGCACGAGCTGGCCCATCAGCTCCTGTGGTGGGCGTGTCCGGCCTCGGCGGAAGATCGGTTGTTCCATGAGGCCTTCGCGCTGTCGGTGAGCGGGGAGTTGGTCGAGTGGCGGGAGGCTCCCTACCAGTCACTGACGAACGCTTCGGCGGAGCTGGCGCGCAACCCGGACGTGGACACGCCACGCGCTCGGCGGGCCTTGGCGCGCGTGCTGAACGAGGACTCGGGGTTTCCGAAGGCCCTGACGCGCCGGTTGAAGCAGTGCCATGACGGGGCGCGCTGGACGGTGCCGCTGTCCGTGGACGAGCTGGTGGGCGTGGCGGTGCAGGCGGTGGCCAGTGCCACGGTGGTGCTCAGTCGCCACTCGGGTGAGGTGTTGCTGGCCGAGGGCGACATCCGGACGGCGATGCCATACGGCTCGACGCTGAAGCCCTTCGTGGTGGCTGGGAGCTCCGAGCCTCCGCCGGTGCTCGCCGCGCGAGCGGAGGTCACGGAGTGGCTCTGTGGTGAGCGGCTCCCCGCGAAGGTGGACGTGAAGACGGCACTGCTGCGCTCGTGCAACGGGTACTTCCTGGACTGGGAGGCGAGGGGGAGCGCGCCGAGGAACTTTGGCCCGTGGGGGGCGGTGTTGGCTGCGGTGGGTTTGTCCAGCATGCCCCTGGATATGGCGGACGCCATCGGTCTGCGCTCGACGCTGCGCCTCTCGCCGTGGGGGTTGGCCCAGGCGTACCGGTTGCTGGCCGAGGCGAGGCCAGACCTGATGGCGGTGCTGGCTGATAACGCCGCGCGCGGGACGCTATCCGAGTTGCCAGCCTCGAAGGCCTACGCGGGCGTGGCGACGAAGACGGGCACGGTGCGGGACGCGGATAGCCGGCCGAGGCTCGGGTGGATTGTCGCGGTGGACGAGGACCTGGTGGCGGTGGTGGCGAGGCCAGGGGTCATGCCGCGCGCCTTCGCGGACGAGGTACCCGAGGTGCTGGCCAAGGTCCGGAAGAAGCGGAGCGGACTGGAGTCCGCGCGGGTGCAGGTGCTGGGGTTGGTGCCGCCAGGAGAGATTGAGGCGCGGTGCCGGGGCTCGGGCTTCTCCCTGGAAGACGGCTCGCCGCGCGCCATCCCCGAGGAGTTCTCGAAGCTGGAGGCGCTCGTGTCGAAGGGCGCGGCGGTGTGCCTCGGGAGTCCCTGGCAGGTGCGCTTCCCGGACGCGCCCGCCGGCCGTGACTACGCCGGTATCTTCACGGGCTCGCCGCCGCCGCCCTACAAACCGCCCGCGGGAGTCCCCACCAGCCCGAAGGAACTCAAGGCAAGACGGGGCTCGGACTTCCTCTTCCGCACCACGCGCCTGCAATACACGGCGGGGGTGGTGGCGGCGGAGGACTCGGCGTTGAAGGGAGAGGCGAGGGTGGCGCTGGCGCGTGTGGTGGCCCACAACGAACGGCATGCGGGCAGTCGCCACCCGGGCCGACCCATCTGCGACACGACGCACTGTCAGGCCTTCCTCGGAACCGTGCGGGTGCAGCCCGAGGAGGAGCGGGCTCTCAACGCGCCTGCACTCCGTTGGCGCGAGTGGCTGCCGTTCTCACAGGGAGGACAGGCGCCTTGGCGGGAGACACGCCCGCGCGGCCAGGTGGAGTCACTGTTGGGCAGTGGAGCGGTGTCGGTGCGTTTCGCGGACGGGCGCGTGCACTACCTGCGCACGAAGCGCGAGGGCGGTGCTGTGTTCGATGTCTCTGAATCGCGGCCCTGCGAGTGGGTGCGCTCGGCGCTGAAGCTCCCTGCCTGTCCTCGTTCCGTTGTCTTTGAGGACAAGAAGGTGGTCTTCGAGGGGCGAGGCCAGGGCCACGGAGAGGGACTCGATGTGGAGGCGGCGAAGGCGAGCGGCCTCAACGCGGAGCGGATCCTCGAGAGGGCTTACGGTTCCACCTCTGTTCGCATGCCCCCTCTCCCTCTGGGAGAGGGCGGGGGGTGAGGGTAGTCGTCACCGCGTTCGCGGACGGTGCTCCCTTCGAGGAGCCCTCGTGTCCCTCCGTTCCCCTTTCGGGTCACACAGGGAAAACCACACAGGGTGGCATACCCTCACCCTAGCCCTCTCCCAGAGGGAGAGGGGACATCCACGGGTCCTCGTCAGGCGTTGAGGGTCACCTTGAACGTGCCGGGTCGAGACTCCGCGGCCTGACGCACGGACTGCTCGAACTCCTCCCGGTTCCTGAACGTCTGGATGCCGCCCAGCTTGAGGCTGGCCAGCGACACCCCCATCAGCACGACCTTCGAGCCGAACAGCACGCTGAGCGAGTTGATCTTCGGCCCCATCGGGACCGCTCGCTCCGTCATGATGGTCCTCGCCTCGGTCGCGTAGAGCTCCATCTCCTCCCAGTCATGGAAGATGTCCATCTTCGCCTGGGACGAGATGATGCCCTCGATGGTCGTCATCGCGAGGTGCGCCAGGTGGGCGTCGTACATGGCCCCCTGGAAGCGCGTGACGATGACGTGTGGAGCCGGCTGCCACAGCCGCAGCTCCCCGTTCGGGGTGGTCCAGGTCCTGGTTCCATTCACGACCGAATGAGCGAGCATGGCGGGCGAGTTATGGCAGCCGGAAATCGGAAGCAAGAGACAGCTTCCCGGACTGTGCCGTACGCAAGGCAAGGGTGGAGGCGAGAAGCATACGTCATCGGTGCCAGCACGGGGGCTCCGTCGTTCGAGGAAGAGGTCGTCCCGTAGCTGGGAGGGGTTGCGAGCGGGCGAGCCCACCACGTCGGCCATTCAGACTTCCGGCTTCCCGGGGAAATCCTGCTCGAGGCGCGCACCTCCCTCCGCATTCGGATACAGAGAATGTGCCGTGCTCGCTGTAGGGTTGACGCCCCATGAGCCCTTCTGAAGCCTCGGCCTGGACGCTCCCCTGGCGGGGACTGGGCCTCAGCAGCAACCTCGACGCGGCGGATCAACCCCACCCCTACCGGTTGCTCGCCGGATTTCCTGGCCTCTTCGATTTCGTGGAGTACAGCGCGCCGCTGTCGCTCGACGAGACGCGGGAGCACGCCTCGCTCTTCCCCCGGATGTGGGAGCGTCGCCAGGACGTGCCGGTGCTCTTCCACCCCGTGCACCTCAACCTCTACGGGCCCGAGCTCGAGTCCGTGAAGGCGCTCGAGGACCTGGATGCGCACGCGCGCGCCGTGGGCAGCGCCTGGGTGGGCAACGACATTGGCTGGTGGCACTCGGGAGGGCAGCCGTTCCCGGGCTACCTCTACTTCACGCCGCCCTTCACCGAGGCCGGCATCCGGGACTGCGTGGCGCACGCGCTCCATGTCCAGTCGCACCTGTCCGTCCCGCTCGCGCTGGAGAACCCCGCCGCCTTCGCGAAGCGCGGCGAGCTGCACGTGCTCGACTTCATGGCCCGTGTGCACGAGCGCACCGGTCTGCCGATGCTGATCGATCTGGGGCACCTGTTCAGCTACCAGCTCGCCGCCGGGCTCCCGCTGGATGCGGGGCTGGAGGGCTTCCCGTGGGACAAGGTCATCGAGCTCCACATCGCCGGAGGTGTCATCACCCGGCGGAGCGGGCGGGGCTACTACGTGGATGATCACACCCAGCCCGTGCGCGAGGAGCTCTTCGGGCTGTTGGAGTCGCTGCTGCCACGCTGCACCTCGCTGCGCGCCGTCACCTTCGAGGGAGACGGACACCCAGACGAGGTGGCCCTCCTCACGCTGCGCCGTCTGCGCCAGCTGGTGCCCGCGACGCCCCGGCCTCCGCTCACGCTCACTCCCGTGACGCGCGACGCGCCAGCCCTCACCCGCGAGAGCGAGCCCTGGGCCCTCTTCGAGACGGGGTATGGCGCGAAGCAGGAGTCCGGTGGGGACGTGGAGGGCGCCCGAGCGGAGACAGACTTCCGCCTCGCGGTGGTGGCCGAGGCGCTGGATCGGGACTGGCCCATCTCCCGGCTGCTGCTCGCGGGCACGCGGGAGGACCTACGCGCCTTCACGGCCTCGAAGGAGTTTCGTGAGCTCTTCGAGGGCCTGGGCCGCTCTCCGGGGCACGCCTTCGCGGCCTGGACCCGACGCCGTCTGCGCGAGCATCCAGACGAAGGCCTGGCGGCGGCGGTCACGTTCGAGACGTTCCTGCCCAACAGCTTCATGATGCGGCCACCTCCCGCGCCTGGGCCCGGTCAGGTGGGGCTGTCCGAGGACGTGCGTGTGGGCACCTTCCCGGTGGAGCTCACCGAGCTCGTTTTCGCCGCGAAGTCCCTGCGCCGCCACCTCACGGGGCGCGCCTGGGCGTGCGAGGTGCTGGACGTGAGTGGCCTGGAGGCGCTCGCGCAGGTGGCTCGGCGTCCGGCTCCGGGCCCGTGGAACTTCGTCGTGCGGCGCAAGGGTCGGGGGTTGGAGGTCCTGACGGTCTCCCCGTCGGTGCTGGAGCTGCTGCGCTCGCTCGCGAAGGGGCCCCGGGTCGTCGAGGAGGTCCCCGCTCCGGTGCTAGCCGAGGGACGGGCACTCGGCCTGCTCCGGCGAGGCTGAGTCAACGCGAGGAGCAGGTGCCGCAGTCCCTGGCGCAGCTGTCGGCCGTGGTGCCCCTGCCGGGCTTCTCGGTGAACTGGCACACGCCGTCTCCGCAGGTGTAGATGTCCGCGGCGCGCAGCCGCGTGGTGATGACCGGGTACGTGATGCCGTTGTAGGTGCAGGACACGTAGAACGTCCGCGAGGCATCCAGGGTGCAGAACTTCGCGCAGTCCCGTTTGACGCGGACGAGCGGCAGGCACTCCTGGTTCTTCCCGTTCCCGTGGGAGGAGAGGGCGCAGGCGCGCGCGGTGCTCTCCGCGTTGTTGAGCGGGCGCCCATCGTTGCCGACGAAAATGCCCTCGTCGGTGAAGAGGTTGCCGAAGAAGCAGGCCTCCTTCTCCGGGAACTGCTGGAGCTCCTCGGGGGTAACCGGGATGGGGGTTCCCGTGGCGCGCAGTCCCAGCACGGAGAGGGGGATGTGGACGTCGTGGTACTTCGAGGCGTGGGCCCCCAGGCAGGCCGAGACGAGCCGTTGCTCGGTCAGGGTCGCGGGCTCGCCGTTGGTCCAATCCGGCGCGAGGCCCAGGTTGCCCTTCCACACATACGTCACCCCCGTGGAGGAGGACGTATAGGTCCGGCTCACGCCGGAGGGCGCGGCGCAGGCGACGACGTACTTCATGACCATGTCGCCGAGCTCCGGGTCCGTCTGGAACCAGGCGTCGAACTCAGGGCTGGAGAGGCCGTCGAGGGACAGGCCGTTGAGGGACAAGCCGTTGAGGGACAAGCCGTTGAGCGACAGGCCGTTGAGCGACAGGCCATTGAGCGACAGGCCCAGGCGGGCGATGTCGCCGTCCACCACCAACTCCTGAGCCTGGACGAATGCGGCCTCGGACTCGAAGGGGCCTTCCGCCGGACCGCAGGCGCTGGCCGCCACCAGCAGGAGCATGACACCCACATGCCCCACATGGAGAACCTGACGACGAGAGACCTCGATCGAGCCGGTTTTCATGTCTTCCCCCCTGCGAATGAGGTGGCGACCGGGCGCGCATGGGGTGCGCGGCCCCGGGGAGCCTCATGGGTGGGCGGGCGAGGAAGATCTGCTCCAACTGCAGATTAACCGTTTGACTGTAAGTGAAAATGGCAGCTCATACGGTTTGTGCTGAAGTTGTCGGGGGAGCAACACGAGAACCGTGAACTACTCAATGGAGCAGCTGTTCCTCAGGGGCAGGAGCCGCAGTCCGCGCAGTTGTTCGGGGTGGTGCCCGTGCCGCACGACTCGGTGCTCTGACACACGCCGTCGCCACACACGAAGATGTCCTCCCGGCTGATCCGTGTGGTGACAGGTCGGTAGGAGATGCCGTTGTAGGTGCACCGCACGTAGAACGTCCGGGTCGCGTCCTTCTCGCAGAACCGGTCGCACAAGGGGTCGACACGGACGATGGGCAGGCAGGGCTGGCTCTCCTTGTCGAGGGGGCTCGAGAGGGCGCAGGCACGCGTGCTGCTTTCCGTTCTATGGAGAGGCCGCCCATCGCTGCCGACGAAGACGCCCTCGTCGGTGAAGAGGTTGCCGAAGAAGCAGCCCTCCTTCTCGGGGAAGCTCGCGAGCTCCTCAGCGGAGTAGGGAATGTGCGTTCCCGAAGCGGTCGGCCCCAGCACGGAGAGGGGGACATGGAGGCCGTACTTGTTGGTGTGGGCCGCCAGGCACGCGGAGATGAGCTGTTGTTCCTCCAGCGAGGCCGGCGCGCCCTTGGCCCAGCCCGGCGCCAGTCCCAGGTTCCCTGTCCAGGTGTGGGTGAGGCCCGTGTCCGGCTCGGTGTAGCTGCGCGTCTGCCCCGCGGGAACAGCGCACTGCACGAGGTACTTCATGACCATGTCGCCGAGCTCCGGATCCGTCTGGAACCAGGAGGAGAACTCGGCGGAGGTCAGGCCATTGAAGGCCAGGCCGTTGAAGGCGAGCCCGTTGAAGGCCAGGCCATTGAAGGCGAGCCCATTGAAGGCCAGGCCGTTGGGGGACGAGAGGAATGCATCGAGCTCGTGCTGCTGGGCTTGGGCTTGGGCTGCCGGCTTCTGGGCCTCCGAGGGTGACTCCACCGAGCCGCAGGCGCTCGCGAAGGAGAGCAGGAGGAGTGCGCTCAGGAGCGGGGGGGCAGCCTGAAGGCATTTCATGAGAGGGAGTTTGCTGGCCATTCGGTGTTGCATGGATGTTCCTTGTCTAGGGGGGACCAGGTCCGCACTCGCTGGTGGACCCGGGGCTCTAGGTGAATTCAGTTAACCCAGCTGTAACTGGAAGGGTGGAAGAACCGGGAAGCGAATGAGGTGTCTCGGAGTTGACGGAGGAAGCGTGGCTCGGTGGACATTCCGGAGCTGCCACGCCCTCAAGTGGACGCTTTTCTGGGTTGCACCCGGCCCACTGCCCTCGAGGGCTCTTGCGGCCCGGCGGTCGGGGTAGGGAGCAGTTTTCAGGCACTGTCGGGTTTTAGACGGAGCCTTGCGCGCGCCTCACCACTTGCGGTAGTTCGCGCACATGTCGTCACCCCTCGTCGTTGGCATCGCCGGTGGTACCGCCTCCGGCAAGACGACGGTCGCCCGAAAGGTCCGCGATGCGCTCGCCGACTGTCGCGTGGCCTTCGTCGACCAGGACTCCTACTACTCGGACCTGTCGGACCTGCCGCTCGCTGAGCGCCGCGAGGTCAACTTCGATCACCCGGACGCCTTCGACACGGAGCTGCTCATCGAGCACCTGCGTGAGCTGAAGGCGGGCCGGCCCATCCAGAAGCCGGTCTACGACTTCGTCACCTGCACCCGGCAGAAGCACACGGTGCGCGTGGATCCCGGGGACATGATCCTCATCGAGGGCATCCTCGTGCTGCACATGAAGGCCGTGCGTGACGAGATGAACGTGCGCATCTACGTGGACACCGATGACGATCTGCGGATCCTCCGCCGGCTCGAGCGCGACATCCACGAGCGCGGGTTCGACTTCGATCGGGTGGTCAGCCAGTACCTGCGCCACGTGCGCCCCATGCACATGGGCTTCGTTGAGCCCTCCAAGCACCACGCCGACATCATCGTCCCCCACGGCGGCAACAACGACATCGCCATCGGCATGATCGTGGGGGCCCTGCGCGCCAGGTTGCACCCGTCCAACATGCAGCGGTGATTCAGCCCCGGCGGCGCAGGAAGTCCCGCAGGGGGCCGTGCAGCCGCCTTGACTGCGTCAGCAGGCCCGAGTGACCGCAGGAGGGGAGCTCGTGGTAGTGGGTGCGCACGCCCGCCGCGCTGAGCAGGTGATACGTGTCCCGTACCCGCGAAGGCGGCGCCAGCGAGTCATTCGCGCCCGCCACCAGCAACACGGGGGCTCGGATCTTCGACAGGCTCTCGGTGACGTCTCCTCCCACGTAGGCCGTGCACAGCAGCGCCCAGGCGTTCGCGTCGAAGGTCTCCGCGAAGGCGTCGGCCTCGGCCTCCAGCGCCTGCTCGGCGGCGCCGGGTTCCGGGTGCGCGGTGCTCAAGACCTCGGGGCCGTGCACCAGCCGCAGGTACTCCAGGTACTGCTTGCGCAGCGTGCGCCGGGGGCCCTGGCCCGGAGCGTAGTGGCCCTCGCGAAAGTCTGGATCCAACCGCAGCAGGTGCCGCGTGAGGCCCAGCCGCTCGCGCAGGGTCTCTGGCAGGGCCCTCGCCGCGCCCAGCACCGCCACCGCCGACACCTGCTCCGGAAAGAGCGCCGCGAGCTGGAGTGCCACCAGCCCTCCGAGCCCCACGCCCACCAGCGCCCTCGTGTGCTCCACCTTCATCCCGCGCAGCATCGCCGCCACCGCGCGCGCCATGTCCATCACCGTCACCGTGGGCAGCGCCGCGCCGTAGGGCCGCCCCGCCCGCGCATCCATCGTCACCGGTGACGTTGAGCCAAAGGGGCTGCCCAGCAGGTTGGGCACCACCACATGCAGCGTGGTCGTGTCCAACGGCCGGCCCTCGCCGATGAGCTCCGTGCCCCAACCCGAGGGTCGGAAAGCGGACGCCTCTTCGGGCCCTAACGCGTGGTGCGACGACGCGAGGTCGTGCAGCAGCACCGCAACATTGTCGTCTGAGCGCTCACCGTATGCACACCAGGCAACCTGGGCACCGCCCAGAAGGCCGCCCTCCTCCAGAGGGAGTGCAACCGGTAACGTGTGGCTGCCAGTGGTCTGGTACACGCGAAGGAGGTCTCATATCACTACAGCCGTCATTCCTAGAGAGAGGAGCATCTCCGCGTGAAGCGTTATTTCGGACTCATCGTTGTCATCGCCGGCATCTTCTTCGCCGCGGTGACGACCTACCGCGCTGCGAGCGCCCGGGCGCAGGAGGCCCAGCGTGAGGCGGACTTCACGCGCATCCAGAAGGACTACCTGGAGCGCGTGGGGTGGATTCGCACCAACCCTGACGAGGCCGCATACCGGCAGGAGCTCCCCTCCTTCTTCAGGACGTACTTCGAGCAGGTCACCTCGCACCGCAACCGCTACAACCTGGGCAAGGAGTTCGACGAGTACCTGGCCGAGCTGGAGAAGCGCGGCGACAAGGAAGAGCGGGCCCAGGACAAGAAGGCCTTCTACGAGTACACGCGCAAGGTGTTCGACCAGATGCGCGAGGGCACCTACAAGCCGCAGTGGAGCGCCACGGACAAGGGCATGCGCCTGGACGTGCTCTCCTCGGACGTGGTGACGGTGCTCAACAAGCCGCAGGTTCGCCTGCAGCTCGTGCTCTGGGGCGCCCAGCGCGAGGAGCGCTCGGACGGCAAGGTGAAGAAGATGGTCACCAGTGCCTCCTTCAAGACGAAGTGGAAGCTCACCGACGAGCGCGGAAAGCTCATCGGCGAGATGGACGGTGACGATCCGTCCATGAAGGTCGACTTCCCCGAGCGCTTCATCGCCGAGTTCCCCCCGCAGATGGTTCTGGGCCACTACGACATGGACCTGGTGCCCAGCGAGGTGAAGAAGATGGAGATCACCTTCAACGTGAACTCGCGCACGAACTCGGGCAGCGACGTGGCCGCCACCTACGTGTGGAAGCTGGACGTGCCCTCCGAGTGGCGGCTCGGCGAGGGCCAGACGTGGGAGGGCGCCGAGGTCACCGAGCGCTCCGAGGAGGAGATTGATCCCTCGAAGGCGGAGAAGAAGTAGGCGACCGCGGGGTGGGCTCAGCCGCCCACCACCGCGAAGTGGGAGCCGAGCCGGTATGCCGAGAGCGTGCCGAGCTCGTCCAGGAAGTAGAGGTTGAGCTGGGCATCGGCCTGCATCGCCATGAGGCCCGCGCCCGCTCGCACCTCCGCGAGCACGTGGCCGCTGTGGGGATCCACCGCGCGCACGCGCTCGCCCGGCACCAACACCACGCCGCGCGAGATGATGGGCTGAAGGGCTCGGGAGAGCTGCTCGCCCGCCGCGCCCACGCGCCAATCCACCTCGCCGTCCTCGTTCAGCCGCGCGGCCGCGCCCAGCGCTGATGTCACCAGCACCGCGCCGGGCAGTCGCGCCAGTGCGAACGGACCAGGTCCCAGGTGCAGTACGCGCTGCCACCGCGTCTGTCCGCTCGAGTCGATGCACAGCAGCACGCCTTCGCCCTCGAGCTCCCCGGCGATGTACAGCCGCTTCCCGCTCGGCAGAGGGACCGAGGGCAGCGCGAGCGACATCTCGAACGTCCAGGCGGACTCCCCGGTGTGCGCGTCCGACAGCAGCAGCGCGAAGTGCGAGCCTTGGCCCAGCGTGGCCACGAAGCGCCGACCCCAAGGCACCGGAGGACCCAGGAAGGGCAGGGTCGCGCTCACCCGGAAGCGCACCTGTCCGTCTGTCAGGTCCAACCCGTAGAGGTAGCCCGAGTCCGTCGCCAGCAGGGCGCGGTGGGCCTGGAGGGCCAGGTGGCTGCGCCGCGTGCGCGGAGGTGCCAGGCGCCACATCTCCCGGCCCGTCACCTCGTTGAAGGCGAGGGCCGTCCGGTCATCGGACAGGGTGAGCAGGAGGCCGTCTTGCCTCAGCAGCGTCGGGCCGATGCGCAGGCCGTCATGGTCGTGCAGCCAGCGGGCTCCGGCGCCCTTTCCCTGGAAGCCGCAGACGCGCACGGCGCTCGCCGCGAGGCTGTAGCCGTCCACCGAGGCCGCCACCCCATGCGTCGCTGCCCTCCGCCAGAGCTGCTTGCCCGTCTTACGATCGAAGGCGCAGGCCATCTGCGGTGACGAGTACACCAGCGACTGGCGCCCCATCATGAGCCGGCCCTCATCCGCGGCCGCCAGCTTGCGCTGCTCCCACAGGTTCTCGAAGCGCAGGCGCCGCAGACGTCCCGGCACCTTCAACGGGCGCGAGGCTCCAGACGACAGCGCCGTCCTCGCCGGCACCACGGCCGCGCCCTGCTCGGGGGGCTGCACCGCCCCGCGCAGGTGCGAGAGTCCCTCCCGGCAGCGCTCCGTCAGCTCCACCAGGTAGGGGTTGCTCGCCAGGGAGCGCTCGCGCTCAGACAGGGCCACCGCCAGGGCCTGGCCCAGGTGGTACATGGCCGCCACCAGCGCCTCTCCCTGGAGGGGGAGGGTGGTCCCGCCCAGTCGCGCCTCGCCCGCCTTCAGGTCCAGCGACACCTCCGGACGGATCCCTGCGGGCTCGAAGCTGTAGCGCGGCTCGCCCAGCTCCACGGCCCGTGCGAGGTCCGCCGCCTGCCGGGCCAGCTCCAGCGCGGTGAGGAAGGGCGGCCCCGGTGCACGCCAGGCCACAGGGCGCTCCGGCAGCGCCAGCCACACCTCTCCCGGGCACAGCAGCGACGCCAGCGCCGGCCCCTTCTCCCTCGCCGAGCGACGCAGCACGTCGTCCGTGTCGTCCAGCGCGAAGCCGAAGCCGGGCAGGGCAGGGGGCGCCACCCGCCGGGTAAAGGGCTCGGGACGCAGCTCTTCCCGGTAGTGGGCGGGCTCCTCCAGTTGCTCCAGCGCCCGCTCGAGCACCTGCCGGTAGGGCTCAGTCAGCCTGCGAGGGGCCACGCGGGCCACGTCCTCCCGGAAGGCTCGGCCGCACTCCAGGGCCGCCTCCGCGAGCTCCTCGCTGTCCAGCCGAAGCGGTGGGCGCAGCAGTCGGGCCGGCCGAGAGAGGCTCGCGACCTGGAGCTCGATGTCCGCTCCTGAACGTCGCAGCACCAGCTCCAGGTGCGCCTCCGGCAGCGACACCTGGGCCAGGCGCCGTCCGCCCGAGTGCAATGCGGCCACGGCCTCCACCAGCGCCGGCACCGTCTCCACGAGCGATTCTTCCACCGCGCCCGGCAGCAGATTCACCCCGTCCAGTTCCAGTGCGACGGAATCGTGCGGTGGGTCCGCGGGTTCGCGCTTCCACCGATGTCCGATGCGAAAGCGGATCATCCCTTCCCCATTCGTTGACAAGCCAGAATAGCGATGGCTAGCATCCGCCGCCTATACGGACCTACATTTTTGTAACCGTTTGAATTTGTTGGGGAATCGCCGATGACTTTTTATGAGGCCGCTCTCCGTGTGCTGGAGAGCGAAGGTCGTCCCCTCACCTTCCTCGAGATCACCGAGAAGTCGATCGCCCAGAACCTGCTGTCCCACGTGGGTAAGACGCCCGAGCTGACGATGTTGTCGCGGCTCGCGGCGATGGCCCGCCGGACGCGCGATCGCAAGGTGGTTGTCACCGCCAAGGATACCTTCGCTCTCGCCGATTGGGCGTTGCCGGAGGATGCCGAGGCGTTGGCGCTGACGGGGGTGATGGAGGCGCATCCAGAGGAGAGTTTGCCACCCCTGCGGCCGGCCGAGCGTCACCCGGATCCGCGCACGGACAACGTGCGAGTGGCCGGTCGTGGCAGTGAGCGCAAGCGCCGCCGCGAGGACGAGGAGGAGGCAGGCCGTGGAGGTCGCCGTCGCCGCTTCCCGCCCATGCCGGAGGTGGTGTTCGAGATTCTCAGCGAGACCGAGCAGTCGCTGCGTCCGGATCAGATCCTCGAGCATGCGCGCTCCAAGGAGCTGGCGGCCGAGGACACCACGGTGGAGCTGCTGCTCACCGCGCTGCTGGAGGACAACCAGCGCCGCATCGACGCGGGCCGCCGTCCGCAGTTCTCCTTCTCGCGAGAGACGGGGGCGGTGTCGCTGGAGCGCGCCGGTTCGCCGAGCGAGGCGCCGCCGCTGGAGCTGCAGGCCGCGTTCGCCGCCGCGCTGGGGATTCCGCTGGAGGACGGACGTCCGGTGCTGCCGAGGACGGGCGCCGCTGTCGCCGCGACTCCCGAGGCCCAGGCCGATGCCGCGCTGCTGACGACGGCTCGCGCAGCGGTGAAGGACGCGCGCAAGGCCGTGGCGCGGGCGCTGCGCAAGCGCCTGGGCGAGCTGGACGTGGGCACCTTCGAGAAGTCCGTCGTGAAGATGATGCACGCGCTGGGCTTCCGCGAGCTGAAGGTGGCCAAGCGCTCCAAGGAAGGCCCGCTGCTCACCGCCCGCAAGCGCGAGGGCAGCGTGGAGCTGCGCTACGCCATCCGCATGCTCAAGGGCACGCCGTCGTTGGATCGCAAGACGGTGCAGGAGCTGCGCAAGGACCTCGGCCACTACTCGGCCCAGGTGGGCTTGCTGGCGTGCGCCGGGGACGTGCGGGGCGATGCGCGCACCGAAGCCCAGGCGACCGGCTCGCTGGTGATGCTGTGGTGCGGTGACGCGCTCGGCGAGAAGTTCCTCGAGGCCAAGGCCGCGGTGAGCGTCACCACGGTGGAGCTGTACGACGTGGACGAGCGCTTCTTCGAGGTGGCGAAGCTCGAGGCCGAGGAGGCCCAGAAGCGCCGCGAGGAGCGCCAGCGCGAGAAGCAGGCCCGCTCCGAGGAGGGTGAGGAGGCTGGCGAGGAGACGGAGTCTCCGCGTGCCGCCGCGCCCGCCGAGGAGAGTGAAGAGGACGCCCAGAAGCGTCAGCGACGCGAGGAGCGCCGCGAGGAGCGCCAGCGCGAGCGGGAGCAGCGTCGTGAGGAGCGCCGCCGCGAGAGGCAGGAGCGGCAGGCCGCTCAGAGCGCACAGCCGGGTGAGGCCGCCGCCGGGGAGCCCGGAGC
This sequence comes from Archangium minus, assembly GCF_044360475.1. Lineage (NCBI taxonomy): Bacteria > Pseudomonadati > Myxococcota > Myxococcia > Myxococcales > Archangiaceae > Archangium > Archangium minus. The sequence goes on along the minus strand of NZ_CP043494.1, from coordinate 7,503,237 downwards.
GGTCGCCGTCGCGCCCACCGAGGCCATCGCGCCCGCGGCGCTGTCCGAGGACGAGCAGGGCGAGGAGGGTGACGACGAGGGCGAGGACGACGATCTGGAGGCCGCGAGCGCCTTCGTCGGCGGCCAGGCCGAGGGGGGTGCTCCGGGTGAGGGCGCTGCCGCGGGTGAGCGCAAGCGCCGCCGCCGTCGCCGCCGGGGCCGTCGCGGTCGGGGTGGCCGGGGTGCCGAGGGCGCTCCAGGCACGCCAGGTGAGGCCGGTGGGGCTGCCGAGGGGGCCATCACTGCCGCCGCGGTGACGTCCGCCGAGGTGTCCGTCACCACCACAGAGGAGTCTGTGACCCAAGCCGAGGTGACCGTCACCAGCGCCGAGGGGTCTCCTCCGACGGCTGAGGCCACCCCCGCCGGGACCTCCGTGCCCGCCGAGTCCGCTCCGGTTGCCGAGGCTGCGCCCTCCGAGGGGCTCGCCACTCCAGGCGAGACGACCCGGACGGCCGCCGAGTGGCAGACGCCTTTCCCGAGTGTTGAGAGCGCCGCTCCGGCCGAGGCCCAGCGCACCGCCGCGGAGGAGTATGCCCGGGCGGCCGCCCAGCACGCCGAGTCCGCCGCCGAGGGGGCCCGTACTCCCTCGGAGCCGGAGTCGGGAGCCTCCAGTGGGCCTGCTCCCTCAGGGGGCGGCTCGCCGGAAGGCGGGACGACCTGACGTCCTCGCGCTCTCCATGGGTGAGGGGAGCGCGAGACTGGGTTAGGGTAGGCCGGTATGAAGCCCGGCCTGCTCGTGACCCTTGTGGCATTGATGCTCGGCGCCTGCCGCTCGCGGGAGCCGCGCTTCCCGGTGGAGCAGGTCTCGCTGAAGGGCGCGACGGTGGTCGACAACGGCCTGCTCGGCTGGGCTCCGTCGGACGTCCAGGCACTCTTCGCCGACACCCTGCGCGCTCGCCGCCACTTCGACTTGCTCGAGGAGGACGACAAGGCGAAGCGCGTGAAGGGCTCCTGGTCCTTCACGCTCGAGCTGCCCTTTACCCGCGAGGCACTCCGGGACGGCAGCTCGTACTCCTTCGCCGAGGTGGGCGCCACCTTGGCGCTGGAGCGGCGGGGCGCGGAAGGTGACCAGCGCTACCAGGTGGTGGGCCTGGGCGAGGTGCGGGTGGAGGCGAAGGACGCCGAGGCACGGCGCAAGGCCCTGCGCGAGGCCCTGCGGCGGGCGCTCGCCCAGGTGGCTGAGGCCGCCGAGCTCCAGATGATGGCGGCGGACCGGGAGGACGCGGCGCTGCTCCAGGATTTGCAGTCTCAAGATGAGCGGATCCGCGAGTTCGCGCTGCGCGTGCTCGCCGAGCGGCGCAATCCCGCGGCGGCGCCGCTGCTCATCCGCCAGCTCCAGGACGAGGATCCCCAGGTGGTGCGCCAGGCCATGGGGGCGCTGGTGGAGATGAAGGCACGGGGCGCCGTTCCCGCGCTCATCGAGCTGGTGAAGGACCGGGAGATTGGCTTCGTGCAGGAGGTTGTCTTCGCCATCGGGGAGCTCGGTGGGACTGAGGCCGAGGCGTACCTCTTCACCGTGGCGCAGGGGCACGATCAACCCGACGTCCAGGCCGCCGCCCAGCAGGCGCTCGACACGCTCTACGCAGCACACAAGCTCGCCAGTCCGGAGGCGCGCGGCAAGGACCGCGCGGAACACTGAAAACATGAAGCTTTCGTCTGTTGTCGTTCGCGTGGGCCTTGGGGCCGCGCTGGTGATGGAGCTGGCCGCATGTGCGGGTCGGCAGCAGGTGGCCGCCGAGTCCGAGTCTCGCCCCTCCACGTCCCTGGCCGCGTACTACCCGCTGGCGGTGGGCAACCGGTGGACGTACCGAGTCAACGGCCGCGCGGACAAGACCGTGGACGTGGAGGTGCTCAAGGAAGAGGACGGGTACTTCCATGACAACCAGGGAGGCCAGCTGTCTGTAGACGGCTTCGGCATTCGCGATCGCAAGCGCTACCTGCTGCGCGGGCCGCTCGCTGCGGGCAACGAGTGGACGAACGTGGTGTCCGTCTCCTCCACCGAGCGCTACCGCATCCTCCAGTCGGGAGTGCCCTGCGAGGCACCCGCCGGCTCCTTCGCGCACTGCGTGCGGGTGGAGGCGCGCAACCGTGTGGACGCGACCACCACGCTGGTGAACGCGCTCACCTTCGCCGAGGGCGTGGGGCTGGTGCGCGTGGAGGTGTCCGCCGAAAAGAGCAACGGCGAGCGCGTGCCGCAGACGTGGCTGGAGCTGGCATCCTATAAGCTTCAGGACTCGGGCACCTGACGACGGGCAAGGGGACACATGAAGGAGATCGGCATCGCGCTGTTGGGGCTGGGGAACGTGGGGCTGGGGACGTATCGCATCCTCAGCAACCACGCGAAGGACATTGAACGGCGCCTGGGGGCGCGGGTGCGTGTGCGCCACGTGCTGGTGCGCAACGCAGGCAAGTCCCGTCCCGAGGACGTGCCCGCTTCGATCATCACCCACGACATGAAGGCCATCCTCGAGGATCCGGAGGTGTCCGTCGTTGTGGAGGTGATGGGCGGGCTGAGTCCGTCGCGCGAGTACCTCGAGCAGGCCATCGCCTCGGGCCGCCACGTGGTGACGGCGAACAAGGCGCTGCTGTCCACGCATGGCGAGGCGCTGTTCTCGCGGGCGTTGGCGCGTGGGGTGGACGTGCACTTCGAGGGTGCCGTCTGCGGCGGTATCCCCATCATCCGCACGCTGCGCGAGGCGCTCGCCTCGGATCGGGTGGAGTCGCTCACGGGCATCGTCAACGGCACCACCAACTTCATCCTCTCGGCCATGGCGGGCGAGGGGGCCTCATACGCGGACGCGCTCCGGCGGGCGCAGGAGCTCGGCTACGCGGAGGCGGATCCCACGTTGGACGTGAGTGGCATGGACGCGGCGCAGAAGCTGTGTCTGCTGGCCTCGCTGGCCTTCTCCGCGCGCGTGTCTCCCGAGTCCATCCTCGTGGAGGGAATCACGAGCCTCACCCCCACGGACATCTCCCACGGGCGCGAGGCGGGCTATGTCCTCAAGCTGCTCGCCCAGGCGCGCCGGGCCTCCGATGGACTGGATGTGCGTGTGCACCCGGCCTTCATCCCCGCCGCCAGTCCCCTGGCGGACGTGAGCAGCGCCTTCAACGCGGTGCTGCTCCAGTCCGCGGCGCTGGGGGCCTCGCTCTACTCGGGCCGGGGCGCCGGCGACCTGCCCACGGGCAGTGCGGTGGTGTCCGACATCATCGACACCTGCCGCAACCTCCTGGCCGGGGTGTCCGGGCGGCTGCCCCTGCCGGTCGGGCCGAACGTGCAGGACGTGCCCCTGTTGTCCTCTGGGGAGCGTCGCGGGCCTGTCTACCTGCGCTTCTCCGTCAGCGACGAGCCCGGCGTGCTGGGGCGTATTGCCGGCGTGCTGGGTGAGAAGGGGGTGAGCATCAACTCGGTGCTCCAACGTCCTCCTCGCCCCGAGGACACCCACGCCACCATCGTCGTCTTCACCCACGCGACGCGTGAGGCGGACGTCGTCGCCGCGGTCCGGTGGATTGACTCGCTGAGCAGCACACGTGCACCCACCCAGCTCATCCGCATTGAAGAGGGCCCGGGGGTGTTGCTCGCCAGTCGGTAGGAGGGCAGGCGAGCACTCAACCGATAGCCTCTCGCCCGGCGGGGCTGTTGAAAGCCGGGTCGCCGATCCCTACCCTGGGAGCCCTTTTTCCAGGGAGGTTCGCGGAATGGGTGTAACCGAGAACGCCGAGCAGACACAGCAAGAGCTCATCCTCGGCTTCCTGGCGGACGGGCGTGACGAGTACACCTCGGGAGAGGCGCTCTCCGCCAAGCTAGGCCTGTCGCGCACCGCGGTGTGGAAGCACGTGCAGTCGCTGCGCGGCAAGGGCTACCGAATTGATGCCGTGCCTGCTCGGGGCTATCGGCTGGTGGACGTACCGGATCGACTGTCGCCCTTGGAGCTGACGCCGCTGTTGTCCACGCACCACGTTGGGCAGGCCATCCACTTTCACCCGTCGCTGCCGTCCACCAACGAGGCCGCCTTCCGGCTGGCCGCGGACGGCGCAGAGCACGGTGAGGTGGTCATCACCGAGCAGCAGACGGCGGGCAAGGGTCGCCGGGGTCGCACGTGGGTGTCGCCGACCGGGCTCAACCTGTACTTCTCCGTCATCCTTCGGCCGGAGCTGCCGCCCCAGCGAGCCCCTGAGCTGACCTTGGTGGCCGCGGTGGCGCTCGCCGAGGCGCTGCGCGAAACCGACGCCGACGCGCGCATCAAGTGGCCCAACGACGTGCAGCTGGGCGGCCGCAAGGTGGCGGGCATCCTCACCGAGCTGTCCGCGGAGCCGGAGCGGGTGCACTTCGTGGTGCTCGGCATCGGCGTGAACCTCAACGCGGGCCCCGAGGACTTCCCACCCGAGGTGGCCGCCACGGCTACGTCGCTCTCCCAGGTCCTGGGGCGGCGCGTCAACCGGGCCCTCTTTACTGCTACCCTCTGGGGGCGCTTGGAGGAGTGGTTGGACCTGCACCACGAGGTCGGGTTCGATCCGGTGCGCCAGCGCTGGAAGGAGCTCTCTTCCACGCTCGGTCAAGAGGTGCTGGTGCGTACCGACCGGTCGGAATTGCGTGGTGTTGCTGAAGACATCGACGGGTCCGGTGCACTCCTGGTGCGGACGGCGGAGGGCTCGTTGGAAAGGGTGCTCGCAGGGGATGTGGAGCAACTCCGGCCCCGCTAGACTGCGTGGCGAGCCATGCTTCTCGCCATCGACGTCGGCAACACCAACACCGTTCTTGGGGTGTACGACGGCAAGCGCCTCCTGGACCACTGGCGCCTGGAGACGAGCGCCCGCCGCACCTCGGATGAGTACGGCATCCTGCTGCGCCAGCTCTTCCTCTCGAGTGGCATCAACCCAGACCAGGTAGACGCGGTGGCTGTCTCCAGCGTGGTGCCGCCGCTGCAGTCCAACCTGGAGCGGATGAGCGAGCGCTACTTCAAGACGCGCCCCATGTTCGTTGGGCCCGGTGTGAAGACGGGCATGCCCATCCTCTACGACAACCCGCGCGAGGTGGGCGCCGACCGGATCGTCAACGCGGTGGCCGCCTATGACAGGCACCGCAGCGGCCTCATCGTCGTGGACTTCGGTACCGCCACCACCCTGGACGCTGTGACGCCGAAAGGGGAGTACCTCGGCGGCGCCATCTGCCCTGGCATTGGCATCTCCATGGAGGCGCTTTTCCAGAATGCCTCCAAGCTGCCCCGAGTGGAGCTCGCCCGACCTCCGCACGTGGTGGGCCGCAACACCGTCCACTCCATCCAGTCCGGCCTCTTCTACGGCTACGTGGGCATGGTGGACGGCATCTGCGCCCGCATCCAGGCGGAGCTCGGCTTCGAGGTGCGGGTGGTGGCCACGGGCGGCCTGGCGCCCCTGGTGGCCAGCGAGTCGAAGATCATCCACGAAGTCGACGAGTTCCTCACGCTCGAGGGCCTGCGCATCATTTACGGAAGGAATCACGCGTCATGAGCACTGCTCCCCAGACCACTCCCGCGGCCCCCGGTGGCTGTCCCATCTCCGCCGAAATCCTCCCTCCCAACATGCGCAAGCATGTGGATCCGGCCGCGCCTGCGCCGCTGCGGATGATGGCCGCCAAGGCCCTGGTGCCACTGGCGCCCGCGGACATGCTCGGTGCGCTCTTCATGCTTACGTTCGACCCGGACGCAGGCGTGCGAGAGACGGCCGCCAAGACGGCCGCTGCACTCCCGGATCGCTTCTCCGCGGGCCTGCGTGACGAGAACGTCTCGCCTCCCGTGTTGGGCTGGTTCCTGTCGCTGCTGCGCGCCAAGGACGTCTACGCGGAGATGCTCGTGCTCAACCCCTCCACGCCCGACGAGGCCGTGGCCGAGGTGGCGCGCGACTGCAGCGCGAAGATCTGCGAGATCATCGGGCACAACCAGCTGCGCGTGCTGCGCCACGAGAACATCCTGCGCGGGCTCTGCTCCAACCCCAACGCCAGCCCAGCACTGCTCGACAACGTCTGCGACTTCGCGGTGCGCAGCGGCACGGCGATCGCGGACGTGCCCCAGGTGCAGGCTGCTCGCGTCCGCCTGTTCGGGCCCCAGGCCGCTGCGGCTCCGCCGGATCCCGGCCCCACCGCCGAGGAGATCCTCAAGGAGTTTGGGGATGACCTGGTCAAGGAGAAGGAGGAGGCGGAGGAGACCGCCGCCCCCATGCCGGAGGGCAAGAAGCTCAGCCTCACCCAACGCGTCATGAAGATGAGCATCGCCCAGAAGATCAAGCTCGCGACGCTGGGCAACAAGGAGGCGCGTGGCCTCCTCATCCGTGACACCAACAAGCTCGTCTGCACCGCCGTCATCCGCAGCCCCCGCATCACCGATGGCGAGGTCCTCAACTGCGCCACCAACAAGGCCGTCAACGAGGAGGTGCTGCGCATCATCTACAGCAGCCGCGAGTTCACGAAGAACTACAAGATCAAGATGGCGCTGCTGAAGAACCCCAAGCTGCCGCTCTCCGTGGGCATGAAGTTCCTCAGCACCCTGCGCGAGAACGACATCAAGGAGCTCAGCCGGGACAAGAACGTCCCGTCCGCGCTCCAGGGCATGGCCAAGAAGATGATGGAGAAGAAGAACGAGCCCAAGAAGGACGAGAAGTAGGGCTCGTGGAGGGGGAGGGGGGCAGCGGAATCAGGCGACGGCTTCCTCGTCGTCGTCGATCGCCGGCTGCTCCTCCAGGAGCTGCGTGGCGATGGCCAGCGCCTTCTTCGTCTTCTCGCGCAGCTTCTCGTCGGACTTGATGCGCGTGTAGAGCCGCGCCACCCGGTCCTCGTTGCGCGCCACCGACTCTTCCATCTCGGCGATGCGCTTGCGCAGCTCGTCGGCCTCCTGGCCCGACTGCGCCCGCACCGCCTCCATCTCTTCGCGCAGGCTGTCCGCCTCGCTGCGCGCCACCGCCAGCTCCGCGTCGAGCTGATCCGCGCGAGCCCGCAGCTCCTCCAACTCGCCCGCCTGCGCCTGGTACTGCTCCACCTCGGCCTGCAGCGCCGTCAGGCGGGCCGTGGCGCCACGCGCCTCTTCCTTGGCCGCCGTGAGCTGCTGCTCCATCCGCCGGCGCTCCGTCATGAGCTGGTCGGCCTTCGTCTGCAGCGTCTTGAGCTGCGCGTCCCGCCGGGCGATCTCCTCCGAGGAGCCGTTGGCCTGCTGCTCCAGCGCGAGCGTGCGATCCTGCAGCTCGACGATCTCCTGCTCCTTCTGGTTCAGCTCGGTCTTCAGCCGGAGGATCTCCCGATCCTTCCGGTTGGAGGCCTCACGCAGCGCCAGGGTGGCCGAGTCGTTCTTGCCAGCGGAGGCCTTCGCCGTCTCCAGCTCCGTCGTCTTGGTTTCGAGCTCGGACTCCAGCTCCTGCACCCGCGTCTCCGCGGTGCTGGCCTGGCTGCGCGCATCCTCGAGGGCACCTTCCAGCTCGGCCACGCGGGCGCGCAGGTTGCGCAGCTCAGCCGCATCCGCCGCGGACATGGCCGGGGCCGCGGGCGTGCTCACCGCGGGACGGGCAGGAGCCGCCGGGGTGGGGCGGGCCGCCGGCGGAGTGGCCACGGGCACGGACGCGGGCCGGGTCACCGCCGGAGCGGGAGTGGGGGCGGGGCGGGCCACGGGAGCCGGCGTGAGCGCGGGCGCGGGCGTGGGAGCCGGGGGCATGTAGCCCACCACCGTCTTCTCGTTGTCCAGGCCCAGCGCATCCAGCGAGTTGTCGTCCTCGCCGCTGCCGTCCAGGCCATCCAGCCCGGAGAAGTCGTCCTCCGGCGAGCTCAGCTCCGGCGGGGCCTCCACGGGCTCCTCGAGGCTGCCCGTCACGGGCTGATCCAGGCTGTCGCCGAAGGGGTTGTCGAGCAGCGCCAGCTCTTCCCCGTGGCTCTCCAGCGGCTCGCCCTCGATGGCGAGCTCCTCGCCCTGCACCGGCTCATCGCCGAGCCCATCCAGCCCACCCATCGACAGCCCGTCATCGCCGAACTCACCCGAGGGCAGCTCCGGGAAGCCGATCAGTCCACCCACGCGCTCCACCAGCTCGTCGGCGTCCACCGGCTTGGCCACGTAGTCATCCGCGTGCGCCTTCAGCTTGCGGTGCTGCGCGAAGCCATCCGGGTTACCGATGATGATGATGGGGACGGTCTTGAGCTCGTCGTCCTTCTTCAGCTTGCCGCAGATGAGGTAGCCGTTCTGGCCCGCCGACAGATCCACCGCGAGCACCACCAGCTCCGGCCGATCGCGACGGATCTGCTCAACGCTGCCCTTGCCGTCGGTGGTCTCCTGCACCGCGAAGCCCCGGGCCTCCAGGGCCTGGCGCAGCGTCGCGGAGAGGGCGGTGTCACTTTCGACGATCAGGATGTTCTTGGACATGGAGGGGATGCCAGACCGGAAGGGCGTGCGCGTCCCGCGTTGGTACGAGGGAACGGCGGCTCTGGAAAAGTCGCTCGGGGAGGCTATCGGTGCCTACCCGGACCGTCAATCTTCGGTCCAGTCGGATTTCCAGGCAGTCCCGCTCGTGGGCGAGCAGGCAGCCCCGGCGCGCGAGCCGCGCGTCTTCAGGGCTGCAGGGAGACGGGCCGAGCGGCCACGTCCGGGGTCACCGGGCGAGAGGGCGCGGCCTTGGCCTTCGCGGCCCCCTGCTCGGCGAGCATGCGGCGAATGTCCGATTCGTCGAGATCGCTCACCAGCTCGTAGACGATCTCCCCCTCGCGCCACACGGCCACGTTGTAGCCGAGGCTGGAGCCCACCTGCACGGAGGGCAGGGGAGGAGCCTCCACCTCGCGTCGGGCGTCGTCGAAGACGAAGAGGCCAATGCGCTTGGACGGCTTGCCTTCGTTGTCTGGGTGACGCTCGTAGCTGATGTACGCGGCGGGACGATCCGTCACGTTGGAGATACGCGCGCCGGACAGCTTCACATCCGGCAGTCGGGGCACGGAGACGCGGTGATCCAACTTCCCATCGAACCAGGCCTCCACGTTCTCGTGCGAGGCGCCGGAGATCTCCGCGGGTAGCAGCTTGGCGTGCCGCCGCGCGGCGTCCTCCAGGAAGCGCTGGTGCCGCATGGGCTGCAGCGCCATCCACGTACCGCCCACCATCACTACCACCACGGCGGCCGCGGCGCTCGCGCGCAACCACCAGACTCGCGTGACACGGCGCTGCTCCTGGTGGACGCCCAGCTGGATTCGTGAGCGCAGGGCGTCTGGAGCCCGGGTGCTCTCCACGGCGTGCCGCGCGGCCCGGCGCAGCGACTGCCGCAGCCGGGCCTCCTCGTTGACCCGCTGGCGGCACTCGGCACAGCCAGTGAGGTGTGCTTCCACTTCCAACCGCTCCTCGGCTTGGAACTCACCGTCGAGGTACGGGTAGAGGATCGAATCGAGTTCCTGGCAGGTCATAGCGCTCAGGGGAGGGGGCAATGGTGAAGGGCCCTTGAGGAAATATCGTGAAGAAATATTTCCGGGCCCAACAACCTCGATCTACCCCACCTTCTTCCTGCGGCGATATTCATCGAGGCTCGTGGGGGAGTCCACGTTGGCAGCTCCATTGGCACCCGCGCCCTCGACATCGCCCTCTTGACGCAGCACGCCAGTGCCCTCGGCGTACTCGCGCAGCGTCTTCTGCAGCAGCTTGCGTCCGCGGAAGAGCCGGCTCATCACCGTTCCCACGGGGCACTCGAGGATCTCCGCGATCTCCTTGTAGGAGAACTCCTGCAGGTCCGCGAGGATGACCACCAGCCGGAAGTCGATGGGCAGCGCGTCAATGGCGCGCAGCACGTCATCCGACAGGAGGCGATCAAAGAAGTACTGCTCGGGGTTGGCCGCGAAGTCCGTGGCGTCCCGGCTCACGAAGCGCTCGTGCACCGCCTCACGCTCCACACCCTCCACCACACTGCGCTCCTTCACCTTACGCCTGTAGCGGTTGATGAAGGTGTTGGTGAGAATTTTGAAGAGCCAGGCCTTGATGTTGGTGCCGCGCTCGAACTTGTCGAAGAAGCGGTAGGCCCGCATGCAGGTGTCCTGCACCAAGTCCTCGGCATCCCGCTCGTTCTTCGTCAGCCTCAGGGCCGCGGAGTACAGGGGGTCGAGATGGGCCAGTGCCAGCTCCTCGAATTCCGCTTTCGTCCGGTTGTTCTGCCTGAAGTCCAGCATGCTCCCGCCTTCCAGAGGCCCGAAATCACAGGCAATTGAGTCGTTACCTACCCGGCAATGTATGCACGGGAACAGACTGGGCAACAACACAAAGCCCACCGGGCGCCGTTTGCACGGCTGCCCCGGCGGGCGGGAGACGTCTGGCGGAGGGATTTATTCCTCCATTTCCGGAGGATAAGTCCTCCGGCTGCATGTCGCAGTGTTGACTACCGACCACCCTTGGCGCCGATGGCGTCGAAGATGGAGACGTAGTTGTAGCCGAGGTCCTTGGCGACAGCCTCGTAGGTGACCTGGCCGTTGTAGGTGTTGAGACCACGGGCCAGGGCCTTGTCAGCCTTGATGGCCTCGACGAGGCCCATGTCGGCGATCTTCCGGGAGTAGGGCCGGGTGGTGTTGGTGAGAGCGTAGGTGGACGTCTGGGGCACCGCGCCCGGCATGTTGGCCACGCAGTAGTGGACGACGCCGTGCTTCACGAAGGTGGGGTTGTCGTGGGTGGTGGGCACGCACGTCTCGATGCAGCCGCCTTGATCCACCGCCACGTCCACCACCACGGAGCCGGGGCTCATCTCGGCGACGAGCGCCTCGGAGACGAGCTTGGGCGCGGCCGCGCCGGGGATGAGCACGCCGCCGACGACGAGGTCCGCCTCGCGCACGCTCTTGGCGATGCTCTCGGTGTCCGAGGCCAGGGTGGCCACGCGGCCGAGGAACACGTCGTCCAGGTAGGTGAGCCGCTCCAGGTTGATGTCGATGATGGTGACCTCGGCGCCCATGCCCACGGCGACCTTGGCCGCGCAGGTGCCCACCACGCCACCGCCGATGATGGTCACGCGACCGCGGCGCACGCCGGGCACGCCGCCCAGGAGGATGCCCTTGCCCCCGTGCGCCTTCTCCAGGCACGCGGCGCCGACCTGGATGGCCATCTTGCCGGCCACCTCGGACATCGGCTTGAGCAGCGGCAGCGAGCCGTCATCCAGCTGGATCGTCTCGTAAGCCACGGCCGACGCCTTCTTCTTCAGAAGGGTGCGGGTCAGCTCGGGGTCCACGCCGGCCAGGTGGAAGTACGTGTAGATGATCTGCCCGTCCTGGATGCGCTCGTACTCGGGCGCGATGGGCTCCTTCACCTTCACGATCATCTCGGAGCGCTTCCAGACCTCGTCCGCGCTCTGGACGATCTGCGCACCGACGCGCTGGTACTCCGAGTCGGGGATGCCGGAGCCGACGCCGGCGTTCGTCTCGACCAGAACCGTATGGCCCGCGCTGGTCAGGGCACGGACACCCGCCGGAACCATGCCGACACGGTACTCGCGGGTCTTGATCTCCTTGGGAACACCGACAATCACTTGAGGAACCTCCGAAATGTCCGCGATAAGGGACGAAAAAGCGGGCGGACCCTAGGCAGGGGCCTGGGGCGAGTCAAGACGCGCTCCGGCAAGGAGCCATACGGCTCGTGAATGCGCGTTGCGTCGAATGGGCCGCCCGGCAGTGATAGTTAACGAGGTCATGACTTTGGCACCGAAGCTGTTGTTCGCCGACCCCAAGGGGCGGGTGATGGAGCACCCCTACCTGCTGGCAACCCTGCGCAGCGGGGAAGAGCTCGTTCCCCCGCAGGACAAGCCCATTCCGCTGCCGTCCGCTGGCCGGCTCGTCCATCTGCCGGGCCGCCTGCCCGTGGGCATCCACCCCGAGACGGGCGAGCTGGAGCTGGTGCGCGAGATGAAGGTGAGTGGGAAGACCTTCGTGCCCAGCGCGGTGGGTGCGCTGCTCCCGCCGGGCTACACCCGCACCTTCCTCCCCGGCGAGGTGAAGGCGGACGGTCCCGTGCTCCCGCAGTGGGCGTACACCGCCGCGGCGTGGGGCGAGGACGGGCCCGTGGCCTGGGCCATCCACACCGACAAGCGCTCGCACTGGGATCCGGAGAACTACTCCACGCCCGAGCTGAAGAAGATCGTGGACGCGCACCTGGCGCGCTTTCCGGACAACCGCGTCCTCAAGCAGCTCACCACGTGCGCGCTGCTGTACCGGTGCTTCACCTCGCAGAACATCTTCTACGTGCGTGACGAGGGCGCCATCCCCGCCTCGGTGATGTGCAACGCGCGCTGCGTGGGCTGCATCTCGGATCAGCCGGCGGACGGGCCCCCTGCCTCGCACGAGCGCATGAACGACGGGCCCACCGCCGAGGAGATGGGGCAGATTGGCCTGTACCACCTGGAGAACGCCCCCGGCCGCACCATGGTCAGCTTCGGCCAGGGCTGCGAGGGCGAGCCGCTCACCCGGTGGAAGTTCATTGCCGAGGCCATCCGCTACATGCGCGCGCGCACCTCGCGCGGCTCCATCAACATCAACACCAACGCGAGCCTCACGAAGGGACTCGAGGCGCTCTTCGACGCGGGGCTGGATGCCATCCGCGTGTCGCTCAACTCGGCGTCGAAGGAGCTCTACGAGGCCTACTACAAGCCGGTGAAGTACGGCTGGGAGGACGTGGAGGCCTCCATCGCCCTGGCGCGTGAGCGTGGCGCGTACCTCGCGCTCAACCTGCTGCTCTTCCCGGGGGTCACGGACCGCGAGGGCGAGGTGAAGGCGCTGGAGCGGCTGGTGAAGAAGTACAAGGTGGACCAGGTGCAGACGCGCTCGCTGTGCATTGATCCCATCCAGTACCTGGAGGTCGCGCGAGACAAGGGCGCCGGAGGAGAGCCCGTCGGCATCCGCGAGCTGCTGCGTCGGCTCAAGGCCGCTCGGCCAGGGTTGGTCATCGGAAACTTCGCGCGCGGGCTGGAGGAGCGGCAAAACGCAGCCAGCGCCAGGCGGTAAAATGATGGCCTTCTCCTCGGGGGGCCATCATGCAAGAGCTCGTCTTCCTTCCTGCGCACCGGCTGGCAAGGCTGGTGCGTGCACGTGAAGTGTCAGCCATTGAACTGCTGGAGGCCCACCTCGAGCAGGTGGCCCGGCACAACGTGCGGCTCAACGCGCTGGTGACGGTGGACGGCTCACGGGCTCGCGCCCGGGCCCGCGAGGCGGACGCGGCGCTGGCTCGTGGCGAGGTGTGGGGCCCGCTGCATGGCGTCCCTGTGACGGTGAAGGACTCCTTCGAGACGGCGGGGCTGCGCACGACGAGCGGCTTCGACAGACTGGCGCGCTACGTGCCCCGGCAGGACGCGACAGTGGTGGCGCGGCTGAAGGCGGCGGGTGCCGTGCTGGTGGGCAAGACGAACCTGCCGACGCTCGCGCTGGACACGCAGACGCACAACCCCATCTTCGGCCGGACGAACAACCCCTGGGACATGGAGCGCACCTCCGGAGGTAGCACGGGAGGTGGGGCCGCGGCGGTGGCCTCGGGGATGAGCCCGCTCGAGGTGGGCAGTGACATTGGCGGCTCCGTTCGCATCCCCTCGCACTTCTGCGGAGTGTTCGGCCTCAAGCCGAGCGAGGGCCTCATCCCCCTGTCCGGCCACATTCCCGGAATGCCCGGAGCGCCGCGCGGCGTACGCCACCAGGGGGTGGCCGGCCCCGTGGCACGCACGGTGGAGGATCTGCGGCTCGCGCTGCGGCTGCTGATGGGGCCGGATGGCCGGGACTCCGAGGTGACTCCGGTGTCGATGCGAGAAGTGTCCCGGCGGGAGCTGCGCACGTACCGCTTCGCGTGGACGGACAGCTTGGGGGGCTTGCCCGTGTCCGCGGAGACGCGCTCGGCGTTGGATGCCCTCGCGCGCGAGTTGCTCCGGGCGGGCTGCACGGTGGAGCACTGCGCACCGGACCTCGACTTCGAGGAGGTCTGGGATACGTGGGGCCGGCTGTTGGGAGGAGAGATCGGCTCGGAGATGACGACGATGCCTCGCCTGCTGACCGCCTTTCAGTTCGGTTCCATGAAGGGCACCTCCACGCTGAACCGCGCCATCCTCCGCGGTCTGCAGGGAAGGATGGCGGACTACGCGGAGGCGCTCACGACGAGGGATCGGCTGATGGGGAAGCTGGAGTCCTTCCTGTCCGAGTGGGATGCGTGGCTGTGCCCGGTGACGGTGGGCACGGCCTTTACGCACCGCCCCTCCGGCGAGTGGCTGGAGGTGGATGAGCAGCGCGTGCAGTACCTCTCCGGCACGGTCGGCCACACGAGCCTCTTCAACGTGACGGGGCACCCGGTGGTCGTGGTGCCGCTCCCCCGAGCGCGGACAGGGGCCCTGCCGCTCGGCGTCCAGGTGGTGGGCCGGCGCTGGCAGGACGAGGCGCTGCTGTCCGTCGCCGAGGCGCTGACGGACGTGACGGGCCCCTTCCGGCGCCCGCCGGACGTGTGAGCCCCGACGCTACTCGTTGCCGGTGGCGGAGGGGTTGAGCTCCTTCGCCACCAGGTGGCCCAGCACGGCGTCCTTCGGCACGTAGCCGTCGGCACCCGCCTCGCGGCAGATGCGCTGCAGCTCCTCCACGTTCTCACCGGAGCACAGCAGCACCTTGATGCCCTTGAAGAGGCTGTTGCTCTTGATGAACCGGCAGAACTGCTCGCCGTTCACGTTGGGCATCCGCACGTCCAGCAGCACCAGATCCGGACGCGTCTGCTTCTTCAGGATGATCTTCGTCGCCTTGTCCGCGGAGTCGGCGATGTGCACCTCGAAGCCCTTGGTCACCAGGTCCGCTTCGATGATGCGCGCCGTCATCTCGCTGTCATCGACGATGAGGATGCGAGGCTTCCTGCCGGCCGCTGCCGCCATCTTCGCGGCGGACGGGAAGCCACCCGGTGCGGCCGGAGCGGCTGGTGCAGCGGGAGTGGGCGTGGCAGCAGGGGAGGGGGCCGCTGGAGCTGGCGCCTGGGCGGGAGCGGCCGTCGGGCTCTGTGCGGGAGTGGCCGCATGGGCCGTGGCCGCTGGAGCCGGGTGAGCCGCCGGAGCTGTATGGGCGGTTGGTGCAGGGTGTGCCGTCGGAGCCGGGTGAGCCGCTGGAGCCGAGGGATGCGCCGCCGCTGGGGCCACGGGCCGCGTCGGAGTCTGCGCCGCCGGATGAGCGGTATGCGCCGTGGCCGTTGGAGCGGGCGCACGAGGCGCCGCCGGAGTCGTCGCCGGATGAGCGCCCGGTGTTGGCACCTGCGCGGCAGGACGGGGCATGGCCACCTGTCCCGCGACGGGCGCACGAGGCGCCGCCGGAGTCGTCGCCGGATGAGCGCCCGGCGTTGGCGCCTGTGCGGCCGGACGGGGCGTGGCCACCTGTCCCGCGACGGGCGCACGAGGCGCTCCTGGCGCTGGAGGAGCCCCCATCGCCGGAGTCCCCGCGGGACCCTGCGCCACCGGACGCGGCGCGGCCCCTTGTCCTGCAACGGGAACACGAGGGCCGGGAATCGCCTGCGCCTGGGTCGCCGGGGCGACGCGCGGCGGAGCGACATTCGCCTGAGGTGCTCCAGGAGCGACAGGCCGGGGTGCGCCCACCGCAGAGGGCGGACGAGTCGCCGGAGCCACGGCAGGCGGGCGAGGAGCCGCGGCGGTGCCCGTCGGGCGGGCAGTCGGAACAGCAGGAGAAGCCACGGGCCGTGCGGGCGCTGCTCCACTCGCAGTAGGGGCTCCGAGGATCCTCATGATGCCGCCGATGACCGCCTCGAGACCCCCGCCCTTGAGGATGTAGGCATCCGCGCCCGAGTTGCGGGTCTTCGCCGCCAGCTCCTCCTCGGAGATGTCCGAGTAGAGGACCAGCTTGGACGTGACCTTCTTCTGCGTCCGGAGGTACTCGACGACGTCGTCGCCGAACATCTCGGGCATGTTCACGTCCATGAGGATGAGCGCGAACGGCCCCTCGGTGAGCTTCTGGTCGAGGCTCGCCAGGTCGGTGGCCCCGGTTGCCTGGTAGCCAGCCGAGGCCAAGGCCCGGACGGTGAGTTCCACCAGCATTGGGCTATCATCGATGACCAGTACGCGAGACATCTGCCTCCCCAGGAATACGACAGTCACCCTACACCGTTGAGCCGGCCCGGACCATGTGATTCGGTCCACCCTTGACCCACTTCGCTCGCCTCCGGATACTTTGGCGCCTTGACCAATACTCCCCTTCAGCGTGCGCTTCGAATGGCGCCCGACCGAGCCATTGCAGGCCAGGCTCGGCCGGAGCAGGAATTCTTCTGTTTCCGCGCGGGTGAGCTTCGCCTCGCGGTTCCCAGCGAGAACGTCCTCGAGGTTATCCGTACGGGGCTCCTCACGCCCCTACCTCGAACCCCGTCCTTCCTCCTGGGTGTTACCGGCCACCGCGGCGAGGTACTCCCGGTGATGGATCTCCTGCGCTTCCTTGGCAAGGGGGAGGCCCGAGTCGGCCCCAGGACCCGGCTGTTCATCGGCATTAGCGGCAACTACCGCGTCGGCGTGGTGGCGGACGCGGTGCTCGGTCTGCGGCGGATCCCCCTGGCCAACATCCTTCCTCCTCCCCTGGGAGGAGACGCGGCCGTCGAGCACCTGCTCGGTGTGGCCGAGGGTGCCACGAACCAGGAGTCGATCGCGCTGATCAACTTCACCAAGCTGCTGCAGAGCGCCCGGCAGCGGGCGGTGGTGCGATGATCTACGGCGATGATCAGTCGCCCGAGCTCAACGAAGTTGACGTCCTCTTCTTCGAGGTCGGCGACATCGTCTACGGCACGGACGCCTCGCAGGTGGTACGCATCGATCGCTCAGCCCCGGAGGATCTCGAGGTGCCGGAGCTCGGCCCCCTCAAGCGCGGCAACCGCGCGATCGTCTTCGAGACTCCCGAAGGGGAGGGGCACCTCAAGGTGGACGTCATTCGTGGCGTGCGCCCCGTTCCCATCATGGACTTGCGGCGGCTGCCCCAAGTGGCTGGCGCCGCTCCCTACGCAGTGGGTGTGTTCCTGGATCAGGAACGCCCCGTGATGCTCATCGATCTTGTTGAAACCTTGAATGCTCAAGGAAGGCACTGACGGCAATGTCCCCCGCTGACACGAAGAACGAAGTTGTCCCGACGGAGGGCTCTGCCCCTCGTGCGAAGAAGGCCGGCTCCCTCAAGCCCCTCACCGACACCGTGATCGCGGTGCTGGCGGGTAACCTCGAGGCGCGCGTGCCCAAGAACGCCGTCGACGACGATGCCGCCGATCTCGCCAACCTCTTCAACCAGCTGCTGGATCGTCACGCCGCCGCCGAGCGCCGCAAGCAGGTGGCCGCGCAGGAGATCGACCAGGCCATCGACGCGCTCATCACCCTGGTGCGCGAGGGCGACCTGGCCCAGTGGAATACCTCCACCGAAGACCCCCAGCTTGGGCCTCTGCTCGAGGGCTTTGGCAAGGTGATTGAGACGCTGCGCACCTTCGTGCGGGAGATCAACGAGGCGGCCCTGCGCCTGTCCTCGTCCGCCAACCAGGTGCTCGCCGCCTCCACGCAGCACGAGACGAGCTCCACCGAGCAGGCCGCGGCCATCCACGAGACCACGGCCACGATGGAAGAGCTCAAGCACGCCTCGGCGCAGATCGCCGAGAACGCCGGCAGCGTGGCGCGCGTGGCCGAGGAGACCCTGGGTGCCGCTCGCGCGGGCCGGGGCGCCATCGGCGAGTTCATCCAGGCCATGCAGCAGATCCGCAGCGACGGTGTCGCCGTGGCTGACTCCATCGCCAAGCTGTCCAAGCGCGTGGAGCGCATTGGCACCGTGGTTGAGGTGATCGACGAGATCGCCGACCGCTCCGACCTGCTCGCGCTCAACGCGGCTCTCGAGGGCAGCCGCGCCGGTGAGGCGGGCAAGGGCTTCTCCATCGTCGCGGCCGAAATGCGCCGCCTGGCGGAGAACGTCATGGAGTCCACCAAGGAGATCAAGAACCTCATCACCGAGATCCGCGAGGCCACGGCCGCCGCCGGCACCGCCGCGGATGCCTCCAAGGAGGCCACGGAGTCCGGTGAGAAGCTGGGCGCGGTGGCTGCGCAGGCCGTCGAGGGCATCCTCGCCGGTGTTCAGGAGACGAGCGACGCCGCCCGCGTCATCAACCTCGCCACCCAGCAGCAGCGCACCGCCACCGAGCAGGTGGTGGCCTCCATGGCGGAGATCGAGGATGTGACGCGTCAGACCACCCAGGCCTCCAAGCAGGCCACGGGTGCCGCCGCCGAACTCACGCAGCTCGCCGGTCGTCTGGCCGAGCTCATCAAGCGCTTCAAGGCCGACTGACAACAGGAGAGGGAGGGGCTCGGGGCGGTATTCCGTCCTGACGCCCTCCGGGCATGGACACCGAGTCCCTCAAGAGATCCCTCCTGCAGAAGTTCCAGGAGGTCAGCGCAGACCGTCTCCAGAAGATCCAGTTGGGCGTGCTCGATCTCGAGAAGCCCACCGCGGATCAAGCGGCGGACGAGGTCGCGCGCGAGCTGCATACGATGAAGGGCGAGGCCCGTATGTTGGGCCTGGCCGCCATCGGTCAGCTCGCGCACGCGGCTGAGGACGTACTCCGCGCCGAACGCGACGGGAGGGCCGCCACCGAAGTGGCGACGGACCTCCTGTTGCGCGCGTGCGACATCATCTCGGACCTCCTGGAGGACACCGAAGGCGCCCAGACGGGCACCCCGGCCTCACAGGAGATGGTCGAGGCGCTCGCCGCTGCTTCCGGGCATGCGATACCGCCTATCGGGGGCATCAAGTCGCCCTCGCAAACGGCCATTCCGGTGGTGCCTGCCGCGAACGTGATCGTGGAGCACGCCGAGCCTGCTTTCATGCCTCCTCCGGCTCCGCCCCCCGCCGCTGTGGCGCCTCCCGCGCCGCAGCCCCGGGCCGCCAAGGCCGAGCACGGCCACGAGGAGACGCACACCACCAAGGCGCTCGCCGATCGCAGCATCCGCGTGAACGTCGAGGTGCTCGACTCACTCGGCCTGCTCGCCGGTGACCTGTTGGTGGAGAGCGCGCGCGGACGCCTGCGCGCCTCTGAGATCGAGGCCCTGCTCAACCGCTTCTCGCGCCTGGGCGACCGCTTCCTCAAGCTGGCCGAGAAGCTGGACGTCCCCAACGTGCTGCGCAACGACCTCGAGCGCATCGAGGGCGACCTGCACATGCTGCGCGACGACGCGTTCCGCTTCGTCCGCAACAACGGCGACGGCATCGAGACGCTGCACGGCAACCTGGCGATGATGGCGGACCATGTGGCCGAGGCTCGCCTCGTGCCGCTGTCCACCGTCTTTGACGCCTTCCCGAGGGCCGTGCGCGACATCGCGCGCGCTCAGTCCAAGGAAGTGGACTTCATCGTCGAGAACGCCGACCTCGGCGTGGATCGCTCGATGTTGGCCGACGTGCGCGACGCCCTGGTGCACTTGCTGCGCAACGGCGTGGACCACGGCATCGAGTCACCCGACGAGCGCCGCATGCTCGGCAAGCCCGCCGCGGGCCGCCTGCGCATCCGCGTGCGTGCCGACGGTGACATGCTCAGCATCGAGCTGGACGACGATGGCCGCGGCATGGATCCGCAGAAGCTGCGGGCCGTTGCCGTCCGCAAGGGCCTGCTGACCGAGTCCCAGGCCGCCGCCCTCTCCGAGCGAGAGGCCATCGAGCTCGTCTTCCGGGCTGGCTTCTCCACCCGCGAGGAGATCACCGACATCTCCGGTCGCGGCGTGGGCATGGACGTCGTCAAGAAGAAGGTGGAGTCGCTGGGTGGCTCGGTGGGCATTGTCAGCCGCCTGGGCCGTGGCTCCACCATCACCCTGCGCCTGCCTCAGTCGCTGGCGTTGATGAAGGTGCTGCTGGTGCGCCTGGGTGACGATGTCTACGGCATGCCCGCCGCCGACGTGGTGGCGGTGATGCGCGTGAAGCCGGACGACCGCATGGAGGTCTTCGGCACCCTGGCGGTGAAGCACCGGGGCAAGCCCATCGCGCTGGTGGGCCTGGGGCCGCTGCTGGGCGTCAACGGAGGCAATCGCTTCGACAAGCCGCCCGCCGTGGTGGTGCGTCATGGCGACGACCTGGCCGCCCTGGTGGTGGACGGCTTCGTGGACGAGCGCGAGGTGGCGGTGAAGCCTTGCGGCGGCGAGTTCCTCAAGGGCGCCGCCTTCATCGCCGGCACCGCCGCGCTCGAGGACGGCCGCATCGCCGTGCTGCTCCACGTGCCGGACATCATGTCCGAGGTGCGCCGCATGGCGCGGCCCGTCACCCAGAACCAGGCCACCAAGCGCCTGCGGGTGCTGCTGGTGGACGACTCGCCCATCGCGCGCGCCACCGAGTCCGCGCTTGTCAAGGCGCTGGGACACACCGTGGACGAGGCCCAGGACGGCGAGGAGGGCTATCTCAGGGCCCAGTCTCAGCCGTACGATCTCATCCTCACGGACGTGCAGATGCCTCGGCTGGATGGCTTCTCCCTCACACGGCGGCTCAAGACGACCGTGGGGCTTGCCCGCATCCCGGTCATCATCCTCTCCTCGCTCGCGTCGCCGGAAGATCGACGGCGCGGCGCCGAGGCGGGGGCCGATGCGTACCTGGTCAAGGGCGAGCTCGGAGTGGAGAGCCTGGCGCAGACCATCGATCGTCTGACCTGATCTAGGGGGCCGCTTGGACGTTGGCGCGTCCGCATACCGGGTGTTGCTTGTGGGCGAGGTGCTTCGGAGCGCCTCGCGGGGGTTGTTTGACGGGGTGGTGCTCGCCCCGGCCGGCAACGTCTGCGAGTTCTCCGAGGCCCTGGAGGGCGTGCAGCGCTTGCACCCGGACGTGGTCGTGGTGGACCTGTCCGGTCCCGATGCACTCAAGGCCATTCAACGGGTGATGGCGGAGCGGCCTGTGCCGGTGCTCGCGCTTCACCCGGGCGTGCTCTCCGGTGCAGAGGCCTTCCAGGCGCTCGCCTACGGCGCCGTCGACGTGGTGGATCGCCCCAGCGAGCCCGGACTCGACTTCTGGCAGACGGTGGGCCGCAAGCTGATGCTGCTCGCCGAGGTGCGCGTGTCACGCCCCGTGCAGGCTCAGAAGCAGAACGTGCGCCCCCCACCCACCGATGCGCCCTATCCGTTGGTGGCGATCGCCTCGTCGCTGGGTGGGCCCAAGGCGCTCTCCATGGTGCTGAAGACGTTGCCCCGCGACTTCCCCGCGCCCGTGTGCATCTGCCAGCACATCAGCGACGGCTTCACCGAGGGGCTGGCCCAGTGGCTCGGCTCCGAGACGCCGCTGCGCGTGGTGGAGGCAAAGGACGGGGAGGAGATGGCGCCTGGGTCCGTCTACATCGCGCGCTCGGGCACGCACCTGGTGGTGCGCCCCAAGGGGCGACTGGTGCTGGACCCGAGCCCTCCGGTGCGCGGCTTCCGGCCTTCGTGTGATGTGCTGCTGACGTCGGCGGCGGAGTCCTTTGGGACGCGCGTGCTGGGCGTCATCCTCACCGGGATGGGCCGCGACGGCGCCCGGGGCCTCAAGGAAATCCGTGAGCGCGGTGGGCGCACCATCGCCCAGGACAAGGCGAGCTGCGCTGTGTACGGAATGCCCAAGGAGGCCGTGCGGCTCGGCGCCGCCGAGGAAATTCTGCCGCTCGATCAGATAGGACCAATGCTCGTCCAGTGGGTGCAGACATGCTGACGGTGACCTCCAGGGCCCTGCAGCAGCTGGCCTCCCTCCTGCTGGAGCGGGCGGGGTTGAAGATTACGCCGGACGGCTACCACAGCCTCCGGCTGGCGCTGTCCACGCGCATGCCCGCGGTGGGCCTCGCGGACGCCGAGGAGTACGTGCGGCGCCTGCGCACCGCGGAGGACGAGCTGCGCGCCCTGCTGCCGCTCGTCACGGTGGGGCACACGGAGTTCTTCCGCGATCCCAAGCAGTTCAGGGCGCTGGAGAGCCGCATCCTCCCGGAGGCGCTGGCGCGGGCGCGGCGGGAGAATCGCCGGGTGTCCATCTGGTCCGCCGGGTGCGCCACCGGTGAGGAGCCCTACAGCCTGGCCATGGTGCTGTCCGAGCTGGGTGCACTCCCGTTCGAGGTGGACTTGTGGGCCACCGACCTGAATCTCGCCGCGGTGGAGGCCGCGAAGCAGGGACGCTTCTCGGGGCGGCGCGTGTCCGGCATCCCCCATGATCGTCGGGTGCGCTACTTCCGGCCCATGGACGAGGGCTACGAGGTCGTCTCGTCGCTCAAGGACTACGTCCGCTTCGACGGGCAGAACCTCGCCGTCCCCGTCTTCGAGAAGGTCAAGCCGGAGTCGTTGGATCTCATCCTCTGCCGCAACGTCATCATCTACTTCGACCTGCCCACCATCCGCGCGCTGATGGATCGTTTCCTCGCGGCGCTGCGGCCCGGGGCCCTGCTGCTGCTGGGCTACTCGGAGAGCCTCTTCAAGGTCTACGACCGCTTCGAGATGGTGGAGATGGAGGGCTCGTTCGTCTACCGGCGGCCCGTGAAGCCGCTGACGCCGCGCGCTCCGGGCTCCGGTCCGAGGCCGATGACGATCGGCTCGCTGCCCGCCGTGGGCGAGCGCCCGGTGGATGCCGCGAAGCCTCGAGAGTCGCTGTCCATGCTGCCGTCCACCCGGGCCCTGCAGAAGACGCTCGACGTGTCCAAGCCGCCCCCGGCGGCACCCCGCAGGACGATGGAGGTGCCTGCGTCCACGGTCCCCGAGGCGGCGTCCGCGCCGACGAGCCCCTCCGTCCTTGTCTCCGAGCCGCCTCGGAAGTCGCTCGAGATGCGCCCAGCAACGAGCGCCGAGATGCCGCGGACGCGCACGGGCGAGATGCCTGCGTGGTCCCTGATGCTGGCGCCGGGCGAGCGGCTCAACGCGGCCGTGCGGATGATCGAGCGCGGTGATTTCGTGTCCGCCGTGTCAACCGTGGAGCAGCTCCTGGTTGACGAGCCGGGCCACCTGGACGCGCTGCTCACCGTGGGCGACCTCTACTCGCTGACAGGGCGGATCGTCGACGCGCGCGAGGCCTTCGCGCAGGCCATCAACCGCGAGCCCCTGTGCGTGGAGGCACGGGTCTTTGGCGGACTGGCGGCGCTGCAGGCCGGAGAGCTCGCTGAAGCCCGCTCGGAGCTGGGCAAGGCGCTCTTCCTGGAGCCTTCGCTGGCCATCGGGCACTACCTGATGGCGCAGGTGCACGAGCGGCTGAAGGACCACGACGCGGCGCGGCGCAGCTACCGCAACGCCATCGCGCAGTTGCGCTTCCCTCAGCGCCCGTTGGCCGGCCACTACCCGGAGCTACCGGACTCGGCCGAGGCCATCTCCCGCGCGGCACGTTACGCGCTTGCCGCGCTGGAGGAAGGACCGCTGCTGTAGGCCGCTACGCCAGGCCCTTGTCCACCTCGTCAACGCTCTTGCTCGGGTCGAGCACGGTGCTGAACTTCTTCTGCAGGTAGGACTTGGCCTGGCTGCGCAGCAGCATGCCGGGGTCGGTGCCCTCGCCCTGGATGGCTCCGTCGGTGATGGTGAAGCTGGCATCCAGGTTGATGCCCATCACCTTGCCGATCACCTTCGCTCCGTCACCGGACCAGTTGGCCTGCACGCCGTACTTCTCCGTCCAGTACTTGAGGAGCTGCTCGACGCGCTTCTTGGCGTCGTCCTTGGAGAGGGTGTGGGGGACCTCGAACTTCATCGTGCCCATATGGCGCTCCTGGGGTTTCGTGATGTTCCCGCCCGGTCTGTCTATCGATCCCCGGGCGGTAGGGGAACCCGGGTCTCGCCGCCGGGCGCGCGGAAGTCAACAGTGCTGTCACTTTCTGTCCGCTCAACGCTCCCCTGAATCCGCGAGATTCCCGCTGCATCGGTCCCCGATTGGGGTTTGATGCCGCCCGTGTTTGGACAAGGAGTGATTCGAGTGTCCTCGCTGACCCGTTGGCTGTCCCTCGCCGTCGTCCTCCTGCTCGCCGCACCGGGCGCTGCCCGGGCCCAGGAGGGGTATGCCTCCGATGCGCCGGTGCTTCCACCGGACACGGCCTCGCTGCGCACCGAGCCCCAGGCGCCGCTCACCCAGGACGAGCCGCTGCCTCATCCCGCCACCGCGGTTCCTCAGAGCGAGGATGGCGCCATCCTCGATGGCCGGGTGCGTTACGGCGCGTTCCTGTCCGGGCCGGGCAGCCTCACCTTCATCATGCACCACTCCATCATGGGGGCCCTGGGCGGCTTCTTCGTCCAGGGGATCGGCAAGAGCTTCAGCTTCGAGCGCAGCTCGCGCGAGGCCATGCTGGCGGGCACGCTCATTGGCGCGGGGCTCGGCTTCGGCGCGTCCGCGTGGTGGCAGTTCCACAACTGGGTGGACAAGCCGATGAGCTACTTCGGCATCGCCAACTCCGCCATCGGCGGCATGTTCGCCGCCGGCTTCATGGACATGCTCACGCGCGATCAGAGCCTGCTGACCTGGTCCGCCCTGATAGGCGCCGAGCTGGGCGCATGGCTCACCGCGGGGCTCGGCGGCGGCCAGCTGCCGCTGGATGATGGTCTGCTGATCGCCTCGGGTGGCGGGTGGGGCCTCATCTACGGTGCGCTGCTGCTGGCCATCGTCCACTTCTCCGGCTCGAAGATTGAGGGGAAGACGTGGGTGGACTCGCTGCTCATTGCGCCGGGGATTGGCGCGACGGCGCTCGCGCTGGCCACGATGAAATACAACCCCACGCCTTCGCAGATCATGCGGGCGAACCTCTTCGGTGCGGGCGTGGGCGCCGTGGTGCTGGCGCTGTCCGCCCTGGTGCTCGGTGGCTTTGATCAGCCCACCCCCTACGTGCTGTCCTTCCTCGGCTCCGCGGGCGCCATCACCACCGTGAGCCTCCTGTGGGAGGAGGCCGCCGAACGCCCCAACATGGCGCTGAGTGGTTCGAGACGCTCCAAGGCCTACCGCTGCGTCTGGTGGTAGCTCGCCTGCTGGTCGGCCAAGAAGGCTCCGTGGCCAGGGGGAGGGCGCATTCACATTGTTGTGGATATGGCGCGCGTCCTCCCTTTCTCCGCACTCCTTCCCGCCCTCGAATCGCACCTATCGGCCGATGAGGAGGGTTGTCCGTTCAACGCGCCGCCCCGGTCCTCGTTCATCCGCCCGCTGTTGGATCGGGTGGACCCCACGGCCGAGCTGGGGCGGTTGAGGGCCGCGGGCTCGGTCCTCCGCGATACGCGGCCGGCCTTGTACCTGGCCGAGGTGTACAGCCAGGCGGGTGGACTTGGAGGACCGCCGGTGCGCTTCCTCCTGTGTGGCCTGTCGCCCGACTCGGCAGAGCCCCTGGAGACCGAGCCCTACCGACCCCGCTCGGCGCAGGTGGAGCCGGCCGTCACCCTGGCGGCGGACGACCATGGCGTGCTCCGGGCCTTGCTGGCAGAGGCGGCCGAGCGCAGCAGTGTCGTGTGGCAGGGCACCTTTGAGGACGCCCCGGTATCCCTGCGACGCATCGAGCCCTCGCCAGTGGCCCGGCGCATCCAGGCCGTGCTCGATGAGGCGCCGCTGCGCCCCCTGGCCGAGCTGGATGAGCGCAGGCCCAGTTTGGCGGCCATCGTGCCGCTGTCGGATCCGGGGCTGCACTTCGAGCCGGTGCACCGCGCCATCCAGGGGCTGGAGACCTTCGAGGAGGAGACGTTCCTCGCGCTCGTGACGGCATACGCGCGCATCTATGACTTGGAGGAGCCGCTCACGTCGCCTCGAGGCGTGGCGCTGGCGAACGAGCGGCTGGCCACGCTGGTGCGTGGACACCATGCCGTGCTGCTGGTGCTGCCTGGGGGGCGAGGGAAGATCCTCCGCTTCCGTCAGGGGTTGGATCTGGCGCACTTGAAGGGTGCACCTCGTAACCCGACGCTGCGCAGCCTGGACCTGGCGCTGCTGAACGCGCTGGTGCTGCGCACAGTGCTGGGCATCAAGGACCCCGAGGATCCCGGTCACCCGCAGGTCTTCGCGGTGCAGGGACTGGAGTCGTTGGTGCGAGGCGTCCACGGTGGGATGTTCCAGGTGGGCTTCGCGCTCAACCCGCCGCCGCTCTGGGAGGTGCGCGCGGTGATGGAGGCGGCGCAGACGCTGCCGCCCAAGACGCTCCGGGTGGAGCCCGCTCCGCCAGCGGGACTCCTATTCCTGGATCCGGAGGCCTAGTTCCTGAGTGGGCGCCCTGCTGACAGAAGCGCTGGAGTGGCCCCAGCGCATGCCGCTCGAGCTCCGGCCCGGGGCTGGAGAGACACTTGATTCCATCTGTGGCGGTGAGGTGAAGGTGCTCCAGCGTCGTCGCGGCTACCGCTTCACGTTGGATCCGGTGATGCTCGCGCACTTCGCCGTCTACGAGGCCGGGACGATCCGAGGGCGGTTGATGGACCTGGGTACGGGTTGCGGCATCATCCCGCTCATCCTTGCGAGGCGGCTGGGGTGTGAGAGCATCACCGGGCTGGAGTTGCAGCCGCGCCTGTTCTCCCTCGCCGAGCGCAACGTTCACCTCAACCGCTGCGAGCGAGAGGTCTCGCTGGTGCGGGGCGACCTGCGCAGCGTGTCCCGGCTGTTCCCGAAGGCCAGCTTCTCCCACGTGCTGTGCAACCCGCCGTACCGGGCGCGGGAGCAGGGGAGGAGCAGCACGGACATGGAGAAGGCCATCGCGCGGCACGAGATCGCCTGCGAGCTCGAGGACGTGGTGCGCTCGGCGGCGTATCTCCTGCGGTGTCGGGGGAGCTTCTGCGTGGTGTACCCGGCCTCACGGCTGTCCGAGCTGATGGCCGCGCTGCGCGAGGGGAAGTTGGAGCCGAGGACCATGCGCATGGTGCACTCGCGCGCGGGACGCCCCGCGAAGCTCGTGTTGATGCACGCCGTGAAGGGCGCGCCCACCGGGCTGAGCGTGCTGCCCCCGCTCGTCATCCACGCCGATGACGAACAGGCGTTCTCCCACGAAGTCACTGCGATGGTTGAGTAGAATTTTTTACTGCATGTAAACAAAGACACAACGCGTTCACAAGACTCGTGTGCCCTGGAATCAAGACTGTTTCGTATTATACGAAAATGTCATGTTTTGATTCACCGGTCGACAGTTCCATGTGTTAAGGACCTTCCAGCACTTCGCCTTTCACACGAATTCTGAAGATTGCTCCCATGCCGCGAGAGCCAAGTGGCAGAACATGGGTGAACAGGTTTCCGACCAGCACGTCGCTCGACGCGCTCGCGTCTTCCTTTCGGGACAATGCCAGGCGGTTCGTCGAGGCGCTGCGTGCGGCGGGCGCAACGGTGAAGATCGCCGCCACGTACCGCCCGCCGGAGCGGGCGTACCTCATGCATTACTCCTTTCGGATCGCGAAGCAGGGGCTCGACCCTCAGAGGGTGCCGGCTTACCCGGGAGTAGACATCGAGTGGTGCCACCGGAGTGCGGCGGGGGAGGTGGACCTGGAGGCCTCGCGGCGTGCTGCGCGAGAGATGGTTCAGGCTTATGCGATTGTCCGCCTGCCAGCGCTGGCGTCTCGCCACACGGAGGGGCTCGCCGTGGACATGAGCATCCGGTGGCAGGGCTCGTTGAAGATCAAGGCCGCGGATGATGCCGAAATTGTCATCGAGCAGGGGCCGAACACGGGGGACAACGTGAAGCTTCAGGAAGTGGGGGCCACGTACAACCTCTATCACAAAGTGCCCAACGATCCTCCGCACTGGTCGAGTGACGGCAGATAGGTTTGTAGGAAATCCAAGCTGACGACTATCTCCGCGCGAGTTCGAGGCGGAATGCGGGAAAGGCTGGCGACATGGTTGCGCGCTCCCTGCTGTCAGAGGTGTCTTCTCTTTTCTGGTTCGACGTGGAGGGCTTCGAGAAGGAGAGCCTGCGCGTGTTGCGCTTCAACGGCCACGAGGGGCTGTCGAGCCTGTTCGAGTTCCGCGTGGAGCTGGCCTGCGAGAACCCGAACATCGAATTCTCCGAGGTGGTGGGCAAGCCAGCCCTGCTGACGCTGTTGGGGGAGGCAGGTCCGCGGCTGTTCCACGGGATGATTTCGCGCTTCGAGCAGGTCAACGAGCTGCACCGTTATGCCGTGTACGAGGCCACCCTGGTACCGCGTATGTGGCGCCTGCTCCACCGCCAGGACTGCCGCATCTTCCAGTCACTGCCAACGCCAGACATCCTGAAGAAGGTCTTCAAGGACGCGGGCATTCCAGTGGACGCTGTCCGATTCGAGCTGACGGGCACCTACGAGCCGCGTGACTACTGCGTGCAGTACCGGGAGTCGGACTGGGCCTTCGCCAGCCGGTTGATGGAGGAGGATGGCCTCTTCTGTTTCTTCGATCACAGCGAGGGGACGGACGTCCTCGTTGTGGGAGATGGTGTCTCCGCCTGCAAGCCTGTTGCCGGAAGCGAAACGTTGCAGTTCCGCAGGCCCAGCGGGCTCGTCATCACGGGGGAGCACGTCCAGCGCTTTCGCTTCACAGAGGAGGTACAGCCGGGACAAGTCAGCCTGCGCGACTTCAACTTCAAGAAGCCGGACCTGCTCATGCATGTGCAACAGAAGGCGGAGGTGGATGCGGACCTCGAGGTGTATGACTATCCGGGTGAGTACCTGGATCCGAGCCGCGGCTCGTCCGCCAAGGGCGCGACGCTGGCGAAGTTGCGGCTTGAGGCGTGGCAGGCTTCCCGGAAGGTGGGGTACGGTGAGAGTGATTGCGAGCGGCTGTGCCCGGGCTTCCTGTTCTCGCTGAGCGAGCACCCGCGCGTTGACTACAATGCGCGCTACCTCCTCACCCATGTGAGTCACCAGGGGCACCAGCCCCAGGTCCTGGGAGAGGACTCGCCGGAAGGGGAGTTCAGCTACTCCAACCAATTCTCCTGCATCTCGGAGAAGGTTCCGTACCGGCCGGCGCGGGTAACGCCTCGGCCGGTGGTGCGCGGTGTGCAGACCGCCATCGTCGTCGGGCCGAAGGGAGAGGAGATCTTCACCGACGAGCACGGGCGGGTGAAGGTGCAGTTCCACTGGGATCGTCAGGGGAAGCGCGACGAGAAGAGCTCCTGCTGGATTCGCGTCAGCCAGGTCTGGGCGGGTGAGGGGTGGGGGGCCATGTTCATCCCTCGCATCGGCCAAGAGGTCATCGTTGACTTCATCGAGGGGGATCCGGATCGACCCATCATCACCGGGCGCGTGTACAACGGCGCCAACCTGACGCCCTATCCGCTCCCGGACGAGAAGACCAAGAGCACCTTGATGTCGAACACCTCTCAGGGAGGTAACGGCTACAACGAGCTGCGCTTCGAGGATGAAAAGGGCAAGGAGCAGGTCTTCATCCACGCCCAGCGCAACATGGACGTCCATGTGAAGCACGACTCGCTGGAGAACATCCGCCACGATCGGCACCAGACCATCGGCTCACAGGGGAAGGATGGGAAGGTCGGTGATCAGAACGAGCTGGTCTACCGGGACAAGAGCCTCACGGTGCACCGCCATAGCCAGGAACACGTGGGCGGGGACATGAAGCTCCTGGTGGGGGGCATTGATGGCGCGGGCCATCTGGACATCGTCATCAAGGCCGACCGGAAGGAGCTCGTCCTCAAGGATCGCCATCTGCACGTCCTGGGTGTGCGGAACGAGCAGGTCGAGAAAACGCAGTCCCTCACAGTGGGAGAGGATCTGCACGTGAAGGTGGGCAAGCTCCATGCCGTGGAGTCAGGCAAGGAGATCCACCTGAAGTCCACCAAGGTAGTTATCGAAGCGGCGAGCGGCATCACCCTCAAGGGGCCCGGAGGGTTCATCACCATCGACGCCTCGGGGATCTCCATCTCTGGCACGGTGGTGAACATCAACAGTGGAGGCGCGGCGCTGTCCGGCAGTGGGGCGAGTCCCACCGCGCCAACGGATGCAATGCAAGCACAGCCCACCGTGCCCACCCAGGCCGATCAGGGCAGCAAGTAACACGCTACATTGGCGAGCCGGGACGCTCAAATACGCCGGAGGGGCACACTGAGGGCACATGAGGAACCGGGGGCAAAGGAAATGCCCAGCAACCTCTTGAGATTGCTGGGCCCCTAGGTTGTCCCCGACGGGATCCGAACTCGTAGAGTAGGGGTGTCCTAAACCCGCGGCGGCATATGCCTTTCGAGGAATCGCGAGTGAATCCTGGCACTTCGAGTCCACGGGGGAGTCATCAGCAGTTCCTCTTGTCCCCTGGAGTGTCCCCTCCAGTCGTGGAGACATTTTGGAGGCGGGGTCAGGGGCGCACGGTGCGCCACCTGGAACTGCCCGCGATGAAGAGAACCAGGGGAGGGCGACTTGGTCCGAGAAAATGGAAAATGGAAGAGCCCCAAAGTCGGGTTGAGGTACATTGAGACGATACCCTCCGCTCCATGCGAGGTGGAGCGATCTCATGTCAGGGAGAGTTCCTCTCGATGTTGCAACTCCGGAACGACACACCTTTTGAGACCGATCGCGCCATCCTGCTCGACAAGGGCGGTAACCACATCTGGGTCGTCGTGGTGAAGGCGACTTACACCCTCCATCCAGATGGTCACTTGGAACTTGCGAAGGAGCAGGAGCCGGTGTGTAAGAGCCCCGAATACCGGGGAGTTCCCGAGAACTCAAGCCTTCGTCGGGAGTGCGAGGTGGTGGTGGATCATCCGGGCACGGACATCATCGTGAACGGACAGGCGTATGCACCGGCTGGCCGCGCCGTGCGGGAACTCGATGTCGGCATCCGGGTGGGCAGTTTGCGGAAGAACCTCAAGGTCTTCGGGGATCGCTATTGGGAACGAGGTCTGTCTGGAGTTCGGAGTACTCCTCCCTCTCTCTTCAGAACGATCCCCCTCATCTACGAGCGCGCATATGGTGGCTACGCCCCTGGCAATGAAGAGCCGCGGCCCTTCGAGTCTCGCAACCCGGTCGGGAGGGGCTTCACCAACGTGCCGCCGGAAGATGGCCATGCGTTGCCGAATGTGGAGTATCCGCAGCAGTGCATCTCCACCTGGAAGGATCGCCCGCCTCCCGCTGGCTTCGGAGCGATTGCCTCTTGGTGGTCGCCGCGTCAGCAATACGCGGGCACTTACGATCAGGCCTGGCAGGAGCGGCGCATGCCGCTGTGGCCCGAGGACTTGGATCCTCGCCACTTCCTCTCCGTACCTGAGGACCAGGTGAGCCCTTTCCGACTGAGCCTCACCGAGCAGGTCGAACTACGCAATCTTACTCCGGGCTCGCTACTCACCTTCCGGCTTCCCCCTGTCTACGTCGTCGTGGACACAGACATAGGTGGCGACCGGTATCGCCAGCAGGTCAGGCTTGAGCGCGTCATCATCGAACCGGATGAGCACAAGCTCGTGCTCGTGTGGCGCTCCTGGCTGGATTGTGGCCGGAATGCGCGTTGTGTCCGCAAGTCCATTGTCTGGACCAAGAAGGTAGTGCAATGAGCAAGTCCCTCTTCTCTCGGGTCGAGCCTCCTTCTACCGTCCTGTTGGCCTCTTTCGGAGCGACGACCTCCATTGGCTTGGATGCTCCAATGACGGTCGCCTCCGCGCGGTGTGGGCTCACCCGCTTCTGCGAACAGAACGAACTCAGGAACGACACCACCGGCGATCCCATCGTGCTCGCGCTCCTGCCGACGCTGGCCGAGGGCTCCACCGTGACGGAACGGATGGTGGCTCTCGCGGCGGATGCTGGCCGGGAGGCACTGCGCCCCTGGCTTGAAGCGGCCAGAACCGAGAAGCTCCCGCCCCTCCCCATCTTGCTCTCGGTTCCTCCGCCCAGACCCGGCTACCCAGTAGATGTTGCGGTGTCCCTCGCACAGGCCATCATCCAGGCCTTGCCTGTGGAGTTGGATCGCCATCGCTCGGGACTCTTCGCGAGCGGGCATGCCGGTGGACTGTCCGCGCTCGCGCACGCCCTTGAGCTACTCCGAGATCCCCACATCCCCGCGTGCTTGGTGGGCGGCACGGACTCGCCCCGGGTACTGCCATACCTGCGCTGGCTGGATGCTCAGGAGCGGCTCAAGCGCGACGGCCAGCCTTATGGCTTCATTCCGGGTGAGGGCGCCGGATTCCTCTTGGTGTGCCGGAGGGAATTTCTGACGCGGCATCGGTGGGCGCCACTCGCGGGCATTCAGCGGGTGGCCCAGGCCCTGGAGCCTCGCCTGTGGTACCAGGGGGACGCGACGCAGGGCGAGGCGCTGACGGATGCTTTCTGGCAGGTACTTCGTCCTTCGGAGGGAGCCCCCCTCCGCGCGGACGTGACTTGGTGCGACTTCAACGGTGAGCCCTGGCGTTCGGAGGAATGGAGCTTCTCCTACCTGCGGACCGGCAAATATCACGGCGAGCCGCTGGACCTGCGTCACCCTGCGGATTGTTGGGGAGATGTAGGAGCCGCCAGCGCGCCTCTGCTGGTCGGCCTCGCCGCGTCCGAACTGGCGCGAGACTGGGATGGACACCAGACGGCACTCGTCTGGTGTGCGTCCGATGTGCAACCCTGGCGGGCGGCGTGCCTGCTGAACCGAGTTCCACCCAAGGAGGTGGGTCCATGACCCTCACCGTTGGCGTCAATAATCTCTCCCTCGCCCATAAGGGGTCCGGAGGAGTAACCACTGCCTCGGCTCCGGATGTGTGCAAGACGCCGACACCTGGCGGCCCGGTTCCAATTCCCTACCCAAACATCGCCTTCTCCAAGGACCTCGTGGATGGAAGCGTCACGGTGAAGGCTGACGGAGAGCCCATTGCACTCAAGGACTCCGCTTTCTCCACTAGCACCGGCGACGAACCCGGCAGCGTTGGCGGCGTCGTCTCTGGCGTCAACAAGGGCAAGGCTAAGTTCTCCATCTACAGCATGGACGTCAAGGTCGAGGGCAGGAATGTGGCCCGCCTTAGTGACAACATGACCATGAACGGAAACGCGCCCAACACTGTCGGTCCAGAACTGCAACCGCTCGTGCGCGCCGTGGGGTCCGATGTGGTCGAGACCCTCTGCCTCGCCTTCTGCTGGTGCGACAAGGGCAAAAAAGGTGGGGATCTCTTCGTGGAGCCGTATGGCGGCCCCACGGAGGCCTGAAATCATTCTGGGAGCACACCATGGCGAGTGCAAAGGACAAATGTTTCGAGGACGCTGTTAATGCTTACCAGAAGCTGCGGGAGCAGGCTGGCTCGCCCCTGGACATCAAAGTCACTCACCAGACTCCCTGGGTTCGGGACCTGTCCGTACCCAATAGTAGGTGGGGGCCGGTCAAGTATTCCTTCAAGGAGTGGTTTCATATCTACGGATACGCCAAGAACAAGTTTGGTTTCGGAAAGACGCAGGTCCGTTACCCGGACGTGACCGTTGAGATGAAGGATGGCTCCCATCTCGTCCTGGACAACAAATTCACTAATAGAAGTGGGAATCCCGACGGCTGGCGTCGAGGGGTGAACGCGAACAGCAAGACCACCCAGAGGCAGGATTACATGGATATCAACCGGCAGCAAGGTCACAACATTGGCGAGCCCTCGCTGGACAAGAAAAAGTGCAAGTGTGACGAGCGCGAAAAAAAGCAGCAGCTCCAACCGCAGACGGTTCCAGCCTACCAGAACCAGCCCTACTTCATGCCCTATCCCAACGACCCGAGCCAAGCGCTGAGGGCAGGTAAGGGCCTCATAGATGCGGGTAGGGGTCTCGGGTCAAGACTGCCGCCCATCCGGATACCTCCCCTCGTCCCTGCCATTCCATAAAGACCGAGGCCCGTGAATGAGTTCTCCCGACTGGTCGAAGCTCGAATTCAAGGTGGATGACGTCGTTGTGCTCAGCCCGTGTCTATCGCTCTCGCTGCACTTGGAGCGCGTCCACGAGCCAAGCATTCTAGACTTTTATGAGCGCTCCATGGAGGCGCTCGGAAGTCTCCTGGCCTACTCTTCGTTGGGCTCCTCTAGCTGGCGAAAGGTGAGCGCCCGGACGCTCGCGACTGTGCCCTCCTGGAAGGGACGGATGTCCAAGATAGGATCTGGGTTGCAGATCTACTTCTCTTCAATGGAAAAGGGAGTAGGGCCCGCATCGCTGAGCCTGTTCGTGAGTGCTACGCCCTATTCAAGCGACAACCCCGCCGAGGCCACCAAGGGACAGAAGGAACTCAAGACCACCTACGACAAGCATGGGGACGTCAACGTCTTCACCTCGGCCGACCTGTACGTAAGCTTCCCTGTGGAACATCCCCTGGCTCGGGAGCCCGCACAGATGCTTTCCTGGGTACGGCAGCTCCAACTCGTCCGGGAGGGCCGCTTCTCCTCGGGCAGCTGCGGTCTGGCCCTCAATTGCGACATCATCTCGGGAGGCGTACAGTTCGCCATGGAGCCTCGACTCGCAGTTCTCTGTCAGCAGTACCCGGGGCTCGAATTCCATTTGAGTTCTGGCGTCATGCGGCTACTGCGCTACAACGGCCGGACGGGAAGAATTCTTCATAAGGTGCGGCGAGCGAGCTGGCTGACGCTACTCTCTGGCAACTGTGTCGAGCAGCTCGGTGGGTTGGACAAGCTCCGGGCCAAACTGGGTGAGGGTCCAGCGTTGCTTCACACTCTGGAAAACAAAGCAGTGCTGCTCCAGGCTGGACCGGAGCCGAGGCTCGGGGACTTGTCCCAGCGCGACTTTCTCCCCGCCTACAGGCAAGTCGCCCGCGCCATCCGCCCCATCCGGCTCGAACAACTTGAGCGCACCCCAACCGGGGCCTTCGCGGATTGGGTGCAGGACTGGCTGGAAACCTTCGACCGCGAGCCGGCTTGACCATGTCCCCGATCGATTTTCAGCTGCATCTCGTGGACTTGCCCAACCAGGAATTGCTGGTGGAGGTCCATGGACCCGCGTCCCTCAGGATTCATCGGGGGCTCCTGAATGACCCAGCAGCCCTTGAGCAATTGCCTGACCTATCGGACTTGGCGAAGGCTCCGGCGGCCCCCGAGTTGCCCCTTTCGGACGTTGTCGAACTCTTCCTTTATGGGCTCGACGCGGGGCTGTTCCATGCCGCCTCCCCGCGAC
The DNA here is from genome assembly GCF_044360475.1 of Archangium minus. NCBI lineage: Bacteria > Pseudomonadati > Myxococcota > Myxococcia > Myxococcales > Archangiaceae > Archangium > Archangium minus. The sequence goes on along the minus strand of NZ_CP043494.1, from coordinate 7,468,278 downwards.
CCGGGAGTCTCCAGGGTTGGCTTGTCGCGGACGAGCTCGACCAGGGGCGACAAATCAAGCACTGGCGGCTCTGCCTCCGGGACATCCACCCCGGCGCGTTTCTCGTTCTCCGCAACCTCCTGCGCGCCCTTCACGCCGAGCGCGTGGTACTCCGGACGAGTCAGGACATGTCCGGCGGACGCCCCATCGCCAACCTTCCGTCCCAGCCCTACCCTCCGCGCGCCAGGACTCTGCCCTTCCCGGTCTCCCGCTCCGCCGATCTATCCGACGGGGAGTGCAACGCCGTTCGCCTTACCTTTCGAGAGCCGCTGGATGCCCCAGTGGAGGAGAAGGTGATCGCGGGCTTCGAGGCCTGGGCGTACCTGCTCATGCTTGGAGGGTACCTGTCAGATGAGGCCGCAAACAAAGGACGGCTGGGCGCCGCCCCCAATCACCCCACCCTTATTGACCCCCATACTGTCGAGATGACGTTCGACGTCTTCAATAGCGATATGGCGGCGCTCGACGCAGCAGTGAACTTGGCACTCCGTCTTCACCAGACGATGGCGCCCGTCGAATCCCTCCAATTCGAGTAGCTCCACTATGCTTCTGAGCCGTGAACAGTTCGTTGCGAGCATCCACGAGGAGTGTTTCGAGGAGGCGTGTTTCCTCTATCAGCAGCGGCGATTACTGCTGGCCCAGGGACGGCTCACCCAAAAGGCTCTTGGGCGACTGGAGAGGCGTCTCGACGCCTTCGTCGAGGCGGTGGTGGTAGGGGGCGACGCAGCCGTCTCTCTCTGTTTGGAACGGGCGACTCGGGGCGGCATTGGTGAGTCCTACTCCGCCACCCGGGTGCTGTCTCGCCTCGGCATGAGGGAGCAACTCGCGGCGCTCCTTATGGGCCTGCGGGAGGATTCGCGGGAGCAGGCTATCGCCTTCCTCGACGGCCTTTGTCACGAACTACCCGAGGGGCACCTCCCCACTCCGGAACAATTGCCGTCGAAGACCACACCCGAGGTGACCGCCATCCTGGCGACCGCGTTGGGCCACGGGCGGCGGGGCAGGGGTGAATGGGTGTTGGCGCAGTTGCAGCAGGTACTCAGTAGTGGCTCAATGCGAGGCGCCGATGCGTATGTCCAAGCCCTTGGGCGGCTGCGGCCTCACGGCGCGGAAGCCGTCCTTTGGCGTTGCCTAGAGTCCGGGGAAGCCGCGCTTCGTCTGGAAGCAGCAATCGCGCTCCTTCGACTGGGTGACCTTCGCGTGGTGCACTCGCTGCTGGCACCCGGGTCGTTTCCCTCCTGGGCGTGTCTCGCGGTGGGGCTGAGTTGTGGTCCCTCGGCGGTTCCGAGGCTGAAGGCGTTCGTCGCGCGAGAGGAAAACGCATCAGAGGCCTTGCTCGCCTTGGGGCTACTGGGTGATGCGTCCGCTGTCCCGGAACTGCTCACTCATCTTGAGCATCCCTCCTGTGCTGGTGCGGCTGCGGAGTCTCTTGAGCTACTTACGGGCGCCGGGCTCTTGGAGCGCGTCGAACAGTCCGATGCGGTGCCAGGGGACGAGGCGTCGCCTGATCACCCGCGAGTGACGCCTCCTCGGACGCTTGAGTCCGCCTCGGGCACCATCCGGGTGCGCCCTTCCCGGACAGTCTCTGAGTGGCGACGCTGGTGGGAGAAACATCGGTCTCAGCTTCCTCCGGGTCGTCTTCGCTCCGGAGTGCCCTGCTCACCCGGTCAACTCCTGGAGGCGCTTGGTGCTGGAGTCGGGGCGGGCTGCCTTCGTCAGCTCCTCGCTGAGGAACTGGTCATTCGCTACGGCCTAGACGTGGGCTTCGAGCCGACCTCTCTCCTGTTGACGCAAGCACGCCACTTGGCGCGAGGGCATGCCCGGCTCAAGGAGCACCGGAACGGTTTCAGCCAGGGTAGATGGTACCGCGGAGGGGTACTGGCTCCTTGATGCTCCCAAAGGGGTCGGAGCCGGGGCCGGAAGAGGAGAATCCACCACTGGAGACAGCAGCGAGGGAGAAGCCGAAGATGGAGCGGACGAGCAGGTGAATCGGGCCAAGTTGCCGCACATGAGCCCGCCCCGGTTTTGTGGACACACCTCATAAGTCGGCTACATGGGAGGTAGTGTCCATGGAGCGAAGGAATAGGTGGAGTTCCACCCCGGAGTTCAGGGCCGAGGCAGTCCGGTTGGTGCGCGAGGGCAGCAAGAGCCTGCCCCAGGTCGCTCTAAGGATCTGGACCTGACCGAGTCAGCCCTGCGCAACTGACTGAAGGAGGCCGACGGAGGTGAGGACAAGAGCCCAGCAGGAGCGCTCACCACGGCGGAGCGGGATGAGATGGTGCGGCTGCGCAAGGAGAACCGCCAGCTGCTAATGGAGCGCGACTTCCTAAAAAGCAGCGGCCTTCTTCGCGAAGGAGGGCTCGACGTGAAGTTCGAGTTCATTGACGCGCAGAAGGCCCATTTCCCCGTGGACTTCATGTGCCAGCAGTTGGGCGTATCACGTTCGCGCTACTACGCCTGGAAGGATCGCCCGGAGGCCGAGCGACACAAGAAGGACAGCGTCCTGGCCGAGGTGGTGACGCAGGTACAGGTGCACAGCCACCGTCCGGGTCATCGGAGGTCCGGAGACCACGGTCTCCCGGGCGACCTTGGATGTTCTCCAGAGAACGACGAACATGACGGTGAGGACCCTGCCGTGATCAGCAAGAACTTCAGCGCCACGTGGGAGGCCAGATACCAGGCAGAGCGAGAGGGGTATCGTATCCTGCTCGCCCAGGATCCCTTCGAGGACTGGGAGCGCTCTCGCAAGCCGGAATGGGCGGCCGAAGAGCAACTCTTCATGGCACTCGAGATTCTGTACGCGCGGAAGAACGTTCCCGAGGCGAGGAGCTTCCTCCAGAAGGGCCAGCAGATCGCCGAGCGGATACTGGCCGAGCGCAAGCTCGAGTCCGAGGTTTGCCGGGGCGGCTTTCCCCTCAACCTCGCGCGGCTCCTGCGGACCCAGGCATATATCTCCGCCCTCCTGGCGGAGAAGGTTTCCTTCGATGCCGGTCTCCTGCGGCGGGCGGCGGACATGAACGAGGAGTGGTGCCGGGCGTACTCGGGTCGGCAGTGGGATTCGCAGGTACAGGCCTACTACCTGGCGGCCGTGCGCCTGTGCCTCATTGCCGGGGATCTCGGGCGGGCCCGGGAACTGCTCACCACAAAAAAGTCCTTCAAGTGGCACGAGGAGGAGCACCGCTTGTGGAAGCAGTGGGTCGACGGGCCCCGCACTCGGAAGGACGGTTGGGTCGAGTTCGACGCGTACTTCGACCGGCTGAGGGATCCGAATCTCAAGACTGACATCTTCTTGGAGAAGGGCGTGCTCCGGTTGGAACTGGGAGTGCTGCGGCACCGGTTCCTGGAAGGCGACGAGTCGGGGGGCTGGCCCCGGGTATTCGACATGATCGTCGCCTGAGCGAGGCTGGAGTCAGCGGGGCTGCTCCGCGGCCTCCTGCTCGCCGCTCTCTTTCGGCTCCTGTTGCTCGCGGCAGAACGCGAGCTGCTGCTTGATGGCCTCGAGCGGCACCGCCAGCTCCAGCTTGAACTGGTCGCCGTCCGGCCGCACCTTCGCGAAGTCCAGCAGCTGCGCCAACTCATTTTCGCCCTCGGCCTGCGCCCTCATCCGCGCCAGCGACAGCGCTCCGCCCAGTGACTTGCCCAGGTCCGTCACCTTGTCCGCGTTCGGCCCCGTCACATGCGCCGTCATCGCGAAGTCCGAGCTCGCGTCCACGTGCAGCTCCACGTTCTCCGCCACCTCGGCCAACCTCGTCGCCAGCTCGTGCTGATCTGGCGGTAACATTCTCTTGAGCCGCTCCACCGAGATCACCCCGTACATCTCCCCGTACGTGCTGCCCTCGGAGATCACCGGCGGCTCGTCCGGTCCGCGTCCCTCCACCCGGTCGATGACCTCCTTCACGCTGTCCGGCGTCCTTCCGAACACCAGCATCTGGTTGTTCCACAGGCCCACCGGCGGTCCGCTCCTCTTCGCCACGGTGCCGTCCGGCAGCTTGCGCTCGGACTGGAGCTCGAAGAGTCGTGCCCCGTCCCCGTAGTCGTAGTTCGTCGAGCCCCGCCCCGTCAGCATCTCCTTCAGGCGCTCGTTCCCGAAGTTGCCCGAGATGATCACCCCGTCGTCCGTGAGGACCATTCGATCCAGGTCCTGCAACGGATCCACGCCCGTCTCCTGCTTGAACTGCTCCAGGTCCTTGCCGCCCCGGTTCATCAAACACTCGAGCAGCAGCTCCCCAATGGGCGAGTGGCGGATGGCGTTGGCCTCGATGACCATCGCCGTCTTCCCCTTGCCTCGGGGCAGCGCCGCCAACACCGGATCGCTCGGGCGCACTGGCTTCTGCTCCGTCCCCGCGTCCACCACCGGCATCACGTACGTGCGCCGCTTCTCCATGCGCTCGCGCTCCTGCGGCCGGAGCCGGTTCGGGAACGCCACCTTCTGCGGGGCAGGGGCCTCTTCCTCGCCCTGTCCGGACAGCATCAGCCACGCGGCCAGGCCGAACAGCACCACCGCGAACACCAGCCACAGTCCACGACGCCGCTGCATTAGTAGTCCCTCCCCTCGAACCACCAGAAGCCCACGCTTAGCACTGCCAGACCGAACACAAACACGCCCACCAGCAACATCGTCAGTGACTGCACCCCCAGCGGCGTCGAGGCCGCCAGGTCCATGCTCGCCTGCGCCAGTGAAGACAGCCGCGGCAATATCAACGTCACCGACTTGAAGAGGTCTCGGCTCAGTCCCTCCTCAATGAAGGGCGCAATCTTCGTCCGGAAGCCCGCGATGATGCCCGCCACCAGGGTGACTCCCCCCAGCGCCGCGCACAGGGCCGCGCTGCGGATCAGCGTCGCCGTCGTCAGCATCACCGCGTACACCGCCGCGAAGCTCACGCACGCGAGCAGCGCCGCGATCACCGGGCCCGCCGTCCAGTACCCCGTCTTCACCCCGAAGATGAGCACCAGCCCCACCGAGCCGTACAGCGCCCCCATCACCGCCAGCGTCATCACCCCGAGGAACGTCCCGGCCAGGATGTGCCAGCGGCGCAAGGGCAGGGCGAGCAGGTGCTCGATACGGCCCGGCGACAGCAGGCTCGGCGCGAAGTCCGAGCACGAGACGATGCCGAACAGGATGCCCCCGTAGAAGACGATGGCCGACGCCGCCATGAACACCGGCTTGAGCGCTACGTCCACCGCACGGATGTCCGTGCGCATCACCTCGCCGAACAGCCGCGAGGCCGCCAGCGCCCCGTCCACCACCTCGATCTTCAGGCTCAGCGACAGCGTCACCAGCACGCCCGTGACGCCCAACAGGAAGGCCAGGATGAACTTGCGCGAGGCCGCCTCGCGCAACACGTAGGCCGCGATTCCCAGCACGCCCCTCATGCCGCCACCCCCATGGCCGAGGCCAGCACGGCCTCCAGATCCTGTCCGTCCCGCTTGAGCTCCACCAGCAGCGCTCCCGTGGCCCGCGCTTTATCCAGCGCCGCGTTCAGCCCCGCCACGTCCGCTGCCTCCACATGGTACAGCCCCTCGGCGCCTCCCGCCGTGAAGCCCACCCCCGCCAGCGCCCCCGCGTCCGCTCCCGGCGCGAAGCGCACTGCCCACCGCGAGCTGGCTCGCGATAGCTCCTCCAACCGTCCCTCGCGCAGCACCTTGCCTTCCCCGAGGATCGCCACCCGGTCGCACAGCCGCTCGGTCTCCGCCAGCAGGTGAGAGTTGAGGAAGAGGGTGGTGCCCTGCTGTACCTCCTCCTGGAGGATCCGCCGCACCTCGACTCGGCCCAGGGGATCAATGCCGTCCGTGGGCTCGTCGAGGATCAGCAGGGCAGGGTTGCCCAGCAGCGCCGCCGCCAGCCCCAGGCGCTGGCGCATGCCCTTCGAGTAGCCACCGATGCGCCGGCCCAGCGCGTCCGCCAGCCCCACGCGCTCCAACAGGCGCAGGTTCGCGTCCTTGTCCGGCTTCAGTCCCTTGAGCCCCGCCACTGTGGCCAGGAAGGTCGGCGCCATCCACGAGCCCGGCAGGTGCAGGCGCTCGGGCAGGTAGCCGATGCGGGCCCGGATGCGCGGATCCTCCGGCGATCCACCGAGCACCCGCACAGTCCCCCCCGTGGGCTGCACGATGCCCAGGATGCTCTTGATGAACGTCGTCTTCCCCGCGCCGTTCGGTCCAATCAACCCGAACGCACTGCCTTCCGGTACGGAGAGGTCCACACCCCGCAGCGCCTCGTGTCCGGGGCGAAACGCTCGCCGGTAGGTCTTGCGGAGTCCGATGACTTCGATGGCTGGCACGATGGCCACTCTACGACAGGGCCCTCTGTTGATTGCCTCGCACCCCGTGCGAGCCACCAGCCGAGCCCGCGACGCGCCGGTTCGCTACCTTTTTTGCGCACCCCGGGAAGCGCTGTTCGCACCTTTTTTCTGGATCCTTTGGTCTCCCAAGTATTTCGGGTTCTGTCGTTTCGCGCCCTTGCACGGCCTGTCACAGGTGGCCTGAGGTGTGCACTACCTGGGAGTCCAGGAGGAATCACCCATGTCCAACCTTGAGCTGATGGAACAAGAGCTGCGCGAGGCGCGGCGAGAGCTGGTGGAGGCGGAGCGCGGTCTGCCAGAGAACACGGATGCGGCCCGGACGCGCTATGCCCGCGCAGTCCATGAGGCGGAGCTGGCCGAGCGCCGGATCGATCGCCTGCGCAGGCAGCGAGAGCGGCTTAACGAGAGCTGGCGCCTGGCTACTGTCTAAGCAGCCCCGAGGAGAGAATTCCTTCCCGGGGGGCGCCGAGGGTTTATACCGTCGGCCCATGTCCTTTCCGATCCATCGCCCCCGTCGCCTGCGCCGTTCCCCGGCACTCCGAGAGATGGTGCGAGAGACCACGCTCGCCCCCTCGGACTTCATCTATCCGCTCTTCGTCGTCGAGGGCCGGGACATCCGCCGTCCGATCGGCTCCATGCCCGGCGTGTTCAACCTGTCGCTGGAGCATGCCGTCGCCGAGGCGAAGCAGGCCAAGGCGCTCGGTGTGCCCGCGGTGCTCCTCTTCGGCATCCCGGATCACAAGGACGCCCAGGGCTCCCAGGCCTACGCGCGTGAGGGCATCGTTCAGCGCGCCGTTCGGGAGATCAAAAACGCCATCCCGGACATGCTCGTCATCGTGGACGTGTGCCTGTGCGAGTACACGGACCACGGCCACTGCGGCGTCATTGAGGGCGGCCATGTCGCCAACGACGCCACGCTGCCGCTGCTCGCACAGATGGCGGTGACGTGTGCCCAGGCCGGCGCGGACGTCATTGCCCCCTCGGACATGATGGACGGGCGTGTCGCTGCCATCCGCTCGGCGCTCGACGAGGTGAAGCTCACCGAGGTGCCCATCCTGTCCTACGCGGCCAAGTACGCCTCCGGCTTCTACGGACCCTTCCGCGAGGCCGCCCAGAGCACGCCCCAGTTCGGTGATCGCCGCACCCACCAGATGGATCCCGGCAACGTGCGCGAGGCCCTCAAGGAGGTCGACCTGGACCTGGAGGAGGGCGCGGACATGATCATGGTGAAGCCCGCACTGTCCTACCTCGACGTCATCCACCGGGTGCGCGAGCGCGTGGACGTGCCGGTGGTCGCCTACAACGTGTCCGCCGAGTACTCCATGGTGAAGGCTGCCGCGCAGAACGGGTGGGTCGACGGAGATCGGCTGATGCTGGAGATTCTCACCTCCATCAAGCGCGCCGGTTCGGATCTCATCATTACGTACCACTCGCTCGAGGCCGCGAAGCTGCTCGGTTGACGGTGAGGGCGTAGCATCTCAAAGATCCTGATCGGCCATGGCCACCCGCAAGAAGAAACGGCCCCCCAATCGCAAGGCGGCCCCCTCGACCGCGACCCGTCGCCCGCTGCGCGCCGGTAAGCGTCCGGGTGCCGCCCGCACCGCTGTGCCCGCCGCCGCGCCACGTCCCGCGGGCCCGCTTCAGTACAAGGTTGTCGAGCTGTCCACCGTCGACGAAGGGACACTCGAGCGCACGGTGAATGAGTGGAGCTCCAAGGGTTGGGTGTTGGATGGCGTGCAGTTCGCCATGCGCGAGTCCTCCAAGCGTCCGGCCATGGCCTTCGTCTTCTTCACGCGCGAGGGCGAGCCAGCCACCCATGACGTGGAGGCCGCGCGCGGCCGGCTGAGGGAGATGTCCGAGACGGGCTCGCCTACGGCCGCGCTGGTGTCCTCGCCGGACTTCACCGGCAATGCCGCCGCCACTTCCTCGTACACCTACCAGCGGCCCCCGGGCACGGTGAGCGCCCATGAGCGACTCGCGCAGCTCGCGGGCCTGGACGAGCCCGAGCGCCCCGAGCGGGGTCTCATCCTGGAGCCCGAAGAGTGAGCGCCTCGCATCCGGTCTACTCCGCCCCTCGCCGTCCCGGCCTTCGCGTGGTGCACGACGGGGAAGAGCTCGGCTCGCCCTATCCCAAGGCTTCGCTGTGGATGCGGCTGGGTGCACGCATCGTGGACGTCGCCGTGGCGTGGGGGCTCCACGTGGTGTGTGGTGCCGCGGGCGGCGTGGTGGCGCTGCTCTTCCTGCTGCTGGCCGACGGCATGCTCCAGGGCCAGAGCGTGGGCAAGCGCATCTTCGGCGTGAAGGTGATGCACCTGCCCACGCAGTCAGCCGCGCGCCACCGCGACAGCACCCTGCGCAATGCGCCGCTGGCGCTCATCGTCCTCTTGGGGATGATGCCTCCGCCCCTCGGGTTGGTGGCCGGTCTGGCAGGTCTGGTGGTCATTGGAGGTATCGAGGCCCTGCGCGTGGTGAGGGATCCGCTTGGTTGGCGGCTCGGTGATACCTGGGCGCAGACGCAGGTGGTGGACGGGAAGGTCGTCGCCGGAGCAACGGTTGCAGCACGCACGCCCGTGGCGCCCGCTCGCGTCCCGGGCCGGTTTTTGTCCGCGGCCCGGGTTCGCCGGTGCCGCACGTTCAAGAAGTCCAGAAGGGGAAAGCCTTGCGCATCGCGCTGACCTACAACCTCAGGTTGTCCGACTCGGAAGACGAGGCGGAGTTCGATACCCAGGAGACCGTGAACACGCTGGCCGCCGCCATCGAGCGGCTCGGCCACCGTCTGGAGCGCTTCGAGGTGAGCGGCCCGGCCTCCCGCACCGTCGCTCGGCTCGAGGCCTACAGCCCGGACCTCATCTTCAACATCGCCGAGGGTCGCCGCGGTCGCTTCCGTGAGGCCTTCTACCCGGCGCTCTTCGAGGAGCTCGGTTTCGCGTACACCGGCTCGGACGCGTACGCGCTGGCGGTGACGCTGGACAAGCAGCTCACCAAGCTCGTCCTGTCCAAGCACGGCATCCGCACCCCCGGCTGGCAGTTCGTCGAGAAGCTCAACGAGCTCAAGGTCGAGGACCTGCGCTTCCCCGTCATCATCAAGCCCAACTTCGAGGGCTCCTCGAAGGGCATCACCCAGGACTCGGTGGCCGAGACGGTCGAGCAGGCCCGCGAGAAGGTGGCGCAGGCGCTGTCGCGCTATCCGGCCGGCGTCCTCGTCGAGGAGTTCATCAGCGGCAAGGACATCACCGTCCCCTACCTGCCGGCGGTGCAGAACGACCATGACGGCGTGCTCAGCCCGGTGGAGTACGACATCGACCCGGCCGCCATCGCCGGGCGCAAGTACGCCATCTACGACTACGAGCTGAAGACGAAGCGGGAGAGCGCCGTGAAGGTGCGCGCCCCGGCCAACCTTCCCCCGAAGGTGGCCGAGGAGATGCGCAACATGTCGAAGAAGATCCTCCAGGTGCTCGACTGCCGAGACCTGGGGCGCATCGACTTCCGGCTGAGCGACGCGGGCGTGCCGTACTTCCTGGAGCTCAACGCGCTGCCCAGCCTGGAGCCGGGCGCGGGCATCTACGCCGCCGCGGCCCTCGAGGGCATGCACCTGGACGGCGTCGTCAACGCCATCATCCAGAGCGCGGCGCGGCGCTACAAGATCAAGGACGGCAAGCGCCAGGGCAAGCCGACGCGCAAGTCGGGCCCGCTGCGCGTGGGCTTCACCTACAACGTCAAGCGCGTGAAGCCCGTGGCGGAAGGCGCGTCCGTGGAGGACAGCGAGGCCGAGTACGACTCGCCCACCACGCTGCAGGCCATCCGCGAGGCCATTGCTTCGTGGGGCCACGAGGTGGTGGACCTGGAGGCCACGGCGGAGCTGCCCAGCGTGCTGGCGAGCACGCCGCTGGACATCGTCTTCAACATCGCCGAGGGCTTCAAGGGTCGCAACCGCGAGAGCCAGGTGCCGGCCATGCTGGAGCTGCTGGACATCCCGTACACGGGCTCGGATCCGGCCACGCTCTCCATCGCGCTGGACAAGGCGCTGGCCAAGAAGATCGTCCGCCAGGCCGGCATCCACACGCCCAACTTCCAGCTCATGCACACGGGCAAGGAGCGGCTCAACAAGGAGTTCACCAGCTTCCCGCTCATGGTGAAGCCGGTGGCCGAGGGCTCCTCCAAGGGCGTGGTGAGCAAGAGCGTCTGCCACAGCGAGGCCGAGCTGCGCGAGGTGGTGAAGGAAATCGTCACCAAGTACCAGCAGCCCGCGCTCATCGAGGAGTACATCGGCGGGCGTGAGTTCACCGTGGGCCTGCTCGGCGAGCGCCGCCCGCGCGTGTTGCCGCCCATGGAGATCGTCTTCCTGGACAAGACGGAGAAGACGCCCATCTACAGCTTCGAGCACAAGCTGGATTGGACGGATCGCATCCGCTACGACGCGCCGGCGAAGCTCGAGCCTGCGCTGCTGGAGAAGCTCAGGGCCGCGGCGCGCAACTCGTTCATGGCGCTGGGGTGCCGCGACGTGGCGCGCATCGACTTCCGCATGGACGACAAGGGCCGCATCTACTTCATCGAGTGCAACCCGCTGCCGGGCCTCACGCCGGGCTGGAGCGACCTGGTGCTGATCGCCCAGGGCGCCGGCATGGACTACCGGGGCCTCATCGGTGAGATCATGGCCCCCGCCATCCGCCGCTACAAGGAGCGCGAGGCCCGTCGCGCCGCCGATGAGAGCGCTCTGATGAAGCTGGCCCTGGAGAAGGCCGCCCTGGAGAAGGCGGCCATGGCCGAGGACAAGCCCGCGGCCGTCTCCACCGGCAGCTCGTCGGGCTCTTCTGGCTCGGGTTCGTCCTCGTCCGGGGATGCGCCCGCCCGCGTCAGCATGGAGATGAAGGCCTGACGTGTCCGGGCACGGTCATGCCGCTCAGAGCATGACCGTGTTGGCTTCCTGGCCGAGCAGCACGCTGCCGATGAGCTCCAGCGTAGGCTGGGACACCATGGCGTGCTGCGTGGCGACGTGGATGTCGCGCAGGCAGCGCTGCAAGGGACTGGCGCGGTAGACGGCCGCGCCTCCCGCCATTTCGTACATCCGGTCCACCACGCGCGCGGAGCTCTTCATGGCGTGGGTATAGGCCAGCCGCAGCTCCGCCCGGTGGCGCAGGGTCACCTCGCGGCGCGTGGCGGCCTCGTAGGTGGTGTTCACCGTCTCCATCAGGAAGGCACGTGCGGCGCGCAGGGTGGCTTCGGCCTCGGCCACGGCCTCCTGCACCGCCGGCCGGGTGGCGATGGCATGGCGGCCGAGCGGCATGATCTTCTTCTGAGGCGCCAGCGCCGTCAGCTCATCGATGGCGCGGCGGGCGATGCCGAGCCCGACGGCCGGAAGGCCCAGCCCCAGCAGTCCGAAGGCGGGGAGGCCGTAGAGCGGACGGTCGACACGCGGGCGCTCGACGACGAGTGACAGGCTGCGCTCGGCGGGCACGAAGACGTCCCGCACCTCCATGTCGCCGCTGCCCGTGCCGCACAGACCCGCGGCATGCCAGGTGTCGTGCAGCGTCACATCCTCGATGGGGAAGAGGAGCACGCGCGTCTCGGGAACTCCCTCGCGCACCATGCGGGGAGCGCCATCCTTCATCACCACCACGCCTCCCGTCAGCCAGCGGCAGTTCTGGCTGCCACTTGCCCAGGACCAGCGTCCGGTGACGCGGTAACCGCCCTCGACAAGCTCGGCGCGCCCCTGAGGCGCGGCCACTCCGCCGGTGATGACGTCTGGGGCGCCGTAGATGGCGCGCGCGGCTGGCTCGGGCAGCCAGGCCGAGCACATGGCGGTGAGGGCACCGATCATGACGCACCAGCCCGTCGAACCATCCGCCCGCGAAATCTCCTCGACGGCCTCGACGACGAGGGCAGGGTGGAGCTCGAAGCCACCGTAGGTCTCGGGGATCACCATGCGGAAGAGCCCGGCCTCGGCCAGCTCGCGGGCGAGGTCAGCCGGCAGCCTGCGGGCGGTTTCGATCTCCTCGGAGCGGGAGGCCACCTTGGGGGCAAGCTGTCGGACGGCGGAGAGCACCGGGTGCTCTCCAGGGGTCTTCACGGCAGGGGTAGAGGGGATGGTCATGTGGAGAGCGTACGGGGCTTGGAACCGGGCTCGCTAGCAGAGTCTCGCGGGTGAACAGCCCGGCACGTGACGTGTTGCGATGAGGCGCCTCTTTTTCCAGTGTTCCCCATGGGGGGACACGGCATGCGCATCTTCGTCGCCGGGGCCACTGGCGCCATGGGAGTTCCACTGGTGAAGCATCTGGTGGCTGCTGGCCATCACGTGACGGGAATGACTCGGAGCGAGTCGAAGCGGTCGCTCTTGGAAGGGCTGAGCGCCACGGCGGTGGTGGCCGATGTCTTCAATCGCGAGCGGCTCGGGGCGGTGCTCCGCGAGGCCAAGCCCGATGTCGTTGTGCATCTGCTCACGGCCCTCCCGAAGCTGGGTCCCGTACGCCCGGCGGATCTCGTGGCCACCAACCGGCTGCGCATCGAAGGGACGAAGAACCTCGTTGAGGCGGCCATATCGGCCGGAGCGCGGCGGCTCGTGGCCGAGTCCATCGTGCTCGTCTATGGGTATGGAGACCACGGCTCCACGCTCCTGACCGAGGAGGCGCCGGTAGCCCGGACGTCGCCCCGCCCGTGGCTGCAGCCGACCATCGATGCCGGTCTGGCGCTCGAGGAGACGGTGCTGTCGGCCGCTCGCTCTGGGCGGTTGGAGGGCGTGGTCCTCCGTTTTGGCTTCATCTACGGCGCTGGCGCGGGCTCCACCGAAGGCATGGTCGCGATGATGAAGAAGCGACGGATGCCGTTGATCGGAGAGGGGAGCGGGGTCTGGTCGTGGATCCACGTCAACGACGCTGCCGAGGCGACGCTGGCGGCCATCGAGCGGGGCAGGTCCGGCGCGGTCTACAACATCGTCGATGACGAGCCGGTGACGTGGCGTGATTACCTGAACCACGCCGCGCGAGTGCTCGGCGCGCCGAGCCCCTTCCGGCTCCCTCTCTGGCTGGCCCGGCTGGCGAGCCCCTATGCCGCCATCAGCCTCACGAGCCGGTTTGCCGTCTCCAATGCCAGGGCCCGGCGCGAGCTCAACTGGCGGCCCGTGTATCCGACGTACCGGGAAGGGCTGGCGACCCTCTCTCGGTGAGCGTCTAGGTTTCCCAGCGGGGAGGGGCTCACTTCGCTGGCATGAAGCCGCCGTGGAAGGTGATGGGGAAGGAGTGCTCGAACCACGCCTTGGCCAGCGGCTCCGCCCCGGGGTTGCGCGCGTCCAGCACCGCCACGTACGTGAGGTCGCTCGGCGCATCGTACACCTGCGTCAGCACGTAGCCGTCGTCCTCCTGCGTGGCTCCCGCTCGCGGTACGAACACCGGCTCCGTGGCGTACGGCTCCCCGCCGAGCCCGAAGCGCTCCTCCCGGCCCGTCGTCATGTCCACCTTCGCCAGCGCGTCGAATGGGCCGCTCAGCGCCGCTGGCCCCGAGTGCACCGCCTGGTAGAGGTAACGATGCTCGCGCGCCTGCACCCAGGGCGACACGCGGGGGAACTCGCAGGACACCGCTGAGCGCTCCTCGGTGCGGAAGGTGCGCTCCTTCAGGTCCACCGTCGCCCGGTGCAGCCGGCCTCCCACATTGGACGAGGGCACTCCGCGCGGCAGCTCGCGCAGCCACGTGTTGATGCCGAAGTCCGGGAAGCGCACGTAGTCCACCACGAGGCGCCCGTCCTGCTGCTCGTACGCATTGGCGAAGTGCCACGTGAAGAAGGGCTCCGCCTCGATGCGCACCGGGTTCGCCAAGTCGTCGATGGGGATGACCAGGACTTCCGACCCCAGCTCCGGCCGCCACTCCAGGTTCTCCGAGTACGCCCCCAGCCCTAGCAGCATCCGGAAGACCTTCAGCCGCAGCGGCGTCACGAAGAAGATCAGATGGCGCTCGGTGACGATGTAGTCGTGGATCATCGTCGGCCCGGGCAGTGGCACCTGGCCCAGGTGCTTCACGGCCCCGCCGTCCGGCATCTCGTACAGCTCCAGGGTGGTGACGCGGCCGAACCGCATGCCGAAGTTGTATGTCGCCTTGCGCGAAGGCACCCGGTGCGGATGCGCGGAGAAGTTGCTCACGATGACGCCCAGGTTCGTCTCGCCCAGGACGCGCAAGTCCTCCGGGGAGAGCTCCGTGGGCACGCTCCCCTCGAACAGCGCGAAGATCCGCCCGTTCCACGCCATCACCGACGTGTTCGCCGCGTTCTTCTTCCCGCCGCGCCCCGTCAGCTTCGTCAACAGGGGGATGCTCGTGCCGTAGTTGCTGTGGGTGATTCTGCCTGCCTCGCGCTCGGCCAGGATGCTCTGCGTCTCGATCCGCCGTGCCGCCCCTTGCGCGCTGCTTCCGTCAAAGCGCACCGCCAGGATGCCGCCGTCTCCGTCGAACCAGTGCCCGTAACGCTGCGTGCCCACCCCGAAGCTCACCGGGCCCACCCGCATCAGCGTGCCCCGCAGATCCTCCGGCAGCTTCCCCTCCACCCGGAGCGGCTGGAAGCCGTGGTCCCGCGTGAAGTCACGGAAGGCCCCGCGCCAGCCGGGCTGCTCGGGAGGGGAAAGCTTCGTCGCCGTGCTCGTCATCTCGTGTGTCCTCCGGTTCGGGCCGCCCCTGGGTGGCTCCCCTGTCCATGATGAGATGTAGATATCAAAGTTTCCGATGTCAACATTTGAAGTTGACGGCGATTACATCTTGCGCGCGAATGCCCGTTGAGCGAGGAGGGCGGCATGGCCACCCGAGGTACCCGGAAGAAGACGGCGGACAAGCCCCACTACCACCACGGCGATCTGCGCCGGGCGCTGTTGGACGCCTCGCTGGCGCTCATCTCTGAGGAAGGCTTCGGGGCTTTGTCCCTGCGCGAGGTGGCCCGGCGGGCGGGGGTGACGCACGCGGCGCCGTACCGTCATTTTGCGGACAAGGAGGCGCTGCTGGTGGCGGTGGCCGAGGAGGGCTTCCGCGTCATGACGGCCCGCATGAAGGAGCGCATGGCTCGGGAGACGACCCCCGAGGGGCGGCTGCGTGCCTGCGGCGTGGCCTATGTGCTCTTCGCCATGGAGCACCCCTCGCACTTCCGGGTGATGTTCGGGCCGCACTTCACCCAGCCGCCGCAACTGGGCCCGCCCGGTGGGGACACCGATGCATTTGGTCTGCTGGTGGACTCCATCAACGAGGGCCTGCGGGCCGGCGTGTTCCGCGAGGGCGAGCCCCAGGTGCTCGCGTTGGCGTGCTGGTCCATGGTGCACGGGCTGGGCTCGCTGCTGGTGGACCGGAAGCTGGAGTTCGCGGGCGTCACCACCGTCGCGCAGGCGGAGGCGCTGGCCGAGGCGCACACGCGTGTGTTGCTGCAAGGGCTGGTGCGCGCAACGAGCGATTGACCGGAGGTGAGTCTCGGCTAGTTTGAGCACCCATGGCCAACCCACCCGAGACCGAGCCCACCGAGAAGCGAGTCCGAGCCCGGGAGCTCGGCATCCCACTGGGCCGCTTCAAGACAGGCCGGCACAACGCCATCACCGACGTGGAGGGAGTGCTCGTCGGGCACAGCACCATCATCCGGGGCGAGGGGCCGCTGCGGCCCGGCCACGGGCCCGTGCGCACCGGCGTCACCGCCATCCTGCCCAACCGGGGCAACATCTTCATGGAGCGCATGAACGGCGGAGGCTTCGTGCTCAACGGAGCCGGAGAGGTGGCCGGCATGACGCAGCTCATGGAGTGGGGCCTGGTGGAGACGCCCATGCTCCTCACCAACACCATGTCCGTGGGCGCGGTGTCCGACGCGGTGGCCCGCCACATGGTGGAGAAGTACCCGGGCATCGGTGACGAGCACGACGTCATCATCCCCATCGTCGGCGAGTGCGACGACAGCTACCTCAACGACATCGCCGGCCGGCACGTGCGCGCCGAGCACGTCTTCGAGGCCATCAGCAATGCCTCGGACGGCCCAGTGGCCGAGGGCAACGTGGGGGGCGGCACGGGCATGGTGACGTGCGACTTCAAGGGAGGCATTGGCACCTCCTCGCGCAAGCTCCCCGAGGCGCTGGGCGGGTACACCCTGGGCGTGCTGGTGATGTCCAACTTCGGGAAGATGCACAACCTGCGCGTGGGCGGCCTGCCGGTGGGCGAGGTGCTCGCGGAGAAGTTCAAGGACACGCCCCGGCGCGGGCAGACGTACGGCTCCATCATCGCGGTGGTGGCCACGGATGCACCGTTGCTCAGCCATCAGATCAACCGCCTGTGCAAGCGCGTGGCGCTGGGCATCGGCAGGGTGGGCAGCTACGCGGCACACGGCTCGGGAGAGATCGTCGTGGGCTTCTCCACGGCCAACATCATCCCGCGGCGCACCCAGAAGATGGTCTACAAGCTGAAGATCCTCCTGGATCAGCGGCTGGACCCCCTCTACGAGGCGGTGATGGAGGCCACGGAGGAGGCCATCCTCAACTCCATGTGCATGGCCACCTCCATGAAGGGGGTGAACGACAACTTCGTCCCGGCGCTGCCGCTGGACGAGGTGCGGCGCTTCGTGGACGCCTGCCGGCCCATCTTCGCCTCGGTGAAGAAGCGCCCCCAGCAGACGAGCGCTCCGGTGGCCCGGGAGAAGCCGGCGGACGTGGACAAGGAGGGGGAGGTGACAGCCGGGAAGGTGCTCCCTACCGAGGTCCGTGGGGCAGAAGGCATCCCTTACCCTACACGTCCCGCCCCGGACGACATCGAGGACTCCTCTTCCGGGGGAAGTTCTGGTACTTAGGCGCCTTTCGTCTGTCCTACCTGCATCAGGAGACACCTACATGGCCCGCAGCAAGAGCAAGCACCGCCGCGTTCAGCACAAGATCCGTCAGAAGTGGAAGCGCCAGTTCAAGCGCAAGGCGGCGAAGGCGGCCGAGGGCGAGAAGAAGTAGCTCTCGCTGCTTGCCTCGTCGGACCCGCTCCGCCCGAGCACGCCCGCTTGCTTATTGGCGGGTCGCCGTGAAGGGGCGGGTCACCGAGCATCGCCGGGTCGTTCCGGACGAGGTGCTCGAGAAGTTCCCCTGCCAGTCCCCCTCCAGCCTGGGTACGCCGCCGTCCCCGACCGCCGGGACGTAGCTCCCCGTGAGGCTCGCCGACTCGGGCCCGCTGGTCCCCCCATCCATCTGGCCGGTGCCCCCATCCATCTGGCTGGTTCCGAAGCCCATCAGGTTGAAGTCGTTTGTTGAGTAGAGCGTGCCGCGGAGCGTCAGCCCGTCCAGCGTGGCGGTCACGTTGCTGCCCTGTTGGCTCACCTCGATCGGACCCTTGGGCAGCACCACCGACACTCCACTGCAGGACGCAGGCGTCGTCCCTGGGTCGAGCTCCAGCGTGTAGCGCCCCTCGATAGGAGGGCACTGGGTGCATCCTTGTGAGGAGCCTCCGTCACAGGCGGAGGCGGTCAGCATCAGGGCTCCCAATGTGATGAGGGAGAAGGTGGGGAACCGGAAGCGTCCAGAAGTCATGGATCGTCTACCTGGGTGAGAGTGTGCGGGCTTCCCGCGAGGAAGTGACATTCCTACGTTTTGTCACGTCCTGGGCGGGCGTGCGGTGGTGGGGTGGGGGTGGGGACGTGACGGGTTTCGACACCAAGCGGTGGTCCAATCTTATCTTCGCCGGGCTGTTCGCCCTGGCGTTGATCCTCTTTTCGAGGATTCTTCTTCCCTTCCTGATGCCGGTGCTGCTGGGAGGCTTCCTGGTGGTGCTGTTCCTGCCGCTTCAGGATCTCCTGTTCCGCACCCGGCTGAGGGCCTGGCCCTCGCTGTGCGCAGGCCTGTCCACGCTGGCCATCTTCCTGCTCATCCTGGCGCCGCTGGCGCTGGTGGGGTGGCTGGTGGTGCGCGAGGTGTTGGGGATGATGGAGCACGGCCAGGATCTGCTCGACACGGTGGATCTGCGGCAGCTGCTCGCCACGAACCTGCCGCGCGGGCTGCGGCGCTATGTGCCGGCGAACCTGGAGGGCTCGCAGACGGAGCAGGCGCTGGTGGGGGCCATGGCGAGTGGGGCCTCGGTGCTCAGCGGGCTCTTGGGGGCCGGCACGGAGCTGATCATCGATCTGTTCCTGATGACGGTGGCCATGTACTACTTCTTCCTGGATGGCCGTCGTCTGTGGGCCGAGGCCACGCAGCTCATCCCGCTGGACAAGCGCTACATCCAGGCGTTCGCGCAGGAGTTCACCGACGTGGCGCACGCCATCATCTACGGCAACACCATCACCGCGCTGGTGCAGGGGGCGCTGGGGCTGGTGGGGCTGATGCTGGCGAAGGTGCCGCACGCGGGGGTGTGGGGCGCGGCGATGGTGCTGGTGGCGATGGTGCCGGTGGGGGGCACGGCGCTCGTCTGGGGGCCCATTGGCGTGGTGCTGCTGCTGGCCGGCAAGGTGAACGAGGGCGTCTTCCTGTTGGCCTGGGGTGCCTTCGTGGTGGGCAGCATCGACAACGTCATTCGGCCGAAGCTGTGTGGCTCGCGGATGGCGCTCCACCCGCTGCTCGTCTTCTTGTCCATGTTCGGCGGGCTGGCGGTGTTCGGGATGATGGGGCTGCTGGTGGGGCCGCTCATCGCGTCCCTCTTCATGGCCATGGTGCGTATCTACCGGCGCGACTTCCTGAAGCTTCAGCCCGTGGTGCTGACGTCGGACTCCGAGCCTCCGTCCCTGTCGGTCCCCGCGCCCGTCGTTGCATCGCAGTCGGTGGTCGGTCCCACGCCCTCGGTCGTCGAGGGCTGACGACGCTCTCGAGTCTGGACAAGGGCCCGCGCGCTGGGTGAGGCTGCCGGGCATCCATGAAGGCCTCCGGACGCTGGATGTGTCGATGGGGCGGCGCGGCATTGGCCCTGGCCCTGATGCTCACCTCACAGGTGGCGCTCGCCGAGCGCGTTGCCGTCTCGACGCTCGAAGGAGACAAGAGCTATCGGCTCCGAGCGCAGGTGACGGCGGCGCTGCGCAAGACGCGCAAGGTGCAGGTGGCGCCGCCCGCGGCGTGGGGAATGGCGGCCGGGAAGTTGGGACTGAAGGGCCCCGCCATGGTGGGCCCCGAGGCGATGTCCCGCCTGGCGCCGAAGCTCAAGGTGGATGCCGTCCTCACGGGCTCGGTGACGCGTGACGCCTTCAACGCCCGCCTCATCGCGAAGGATGGCCGGGAGCTATGGTCCGAGCGCTACCCGCTCAAGAAAGGGCTGCTCCCGCCCCAGGAGGCGAAGAAGCTCGCCCTGGCCGTGGCCGGGGCGCTGAAGGCGGCGAAGCAGGCCCCGCCCGAGTCACCACCTGAGCCCAAGGTCGCCGAGCCCAAGGCGGCGCAGCCGGCGCCCGAGCTTCCCGTAGTGGCCCGGGTCGAACCGCAGAAGGAGGAGCCGAAGCCGGCGCCTGTTGCCGAGGAGCCGTTGGCCCGGGCACCTCGCGCCTCCGAGGCGAAGCTTGCCGCCAGGTGGGTGGCGCTGGACGACGAGTCGCACACCTACACCCCGGAGTTCGCGGGCAGCGGAGGAGGCTTCCCCCTGGCCGAGGATGCTCAGGCCTCGAAGGCGGAGGAGGCGCCGGAGCGGGGCCAGTTCCCGTCGAGGGCGCGGGTGTTGCTCGGGGCGGCGGTGGCATGGCGCAAGTACTGCGCGCGGCCGGGCGTGGCGTCGTGCGCCCAGTACGACGCGCTGCCCGAGGATCAGCAGGTGGGAGACATCGCGGACTTCACCTCGAATGCGCCGTACGCGGGGCTCGCGGTGGAGGCGGAGGTGTTTCCCCTGTCGCATTGGCCGTCGTTGGTGCGAGGCGTGGGGCTCACACTGGGCTACCAGCGCAGCTTCGCGCGGACGACGGTGACGGTGTCGACGCCCGTGGGCCCGACGCCCGAGCGCGTGGTGTACGCGACGGACACGGCCTACGAGGCCATGCTCGCCTACCGCTACTTCTTCGACCTGGGGAAGCAGGGAACGCCGCAGTGGGGCTATGCGGGGTTGCGGCTGGGGGCACGCGGCCGGGAGTTCGACGTGGACGAGGCGGTGGAGTCGCCGCTACCGGTGACGCACCGCTTCTACCCGGCGGTGGCGCTGGACGCGTCGGTGCCGCTGATGGGCTCGGTGCGTATCGTGGGCTCGGGCCAGTTTTTCCTGCTGCCAACCCCCGGACAGTCGATTGGCGGCAATGAGGACGGCTCGCTGATCTCCGAGGTGCGCGACTACGGCACGTCGGTATCGACTCTCGGCTGGGCGGCGGAGCTGGGCGTGGTGGGCGACATCTGGGGCCCCTTCGGTTACTCCGCGCGCTTCCGGCTGGAGCACTACGTGGACCGCTTCGAGGGGCAGGGCACCCGGCGCGGCTGGACGGCCGGAGGCGTGGCCCAGGACACCTTCTCCAGCATCCTCGCGGGCGTCACGGCCTCCTGGTGAGGAGGCCGGGGGGCGTTACACCGAGATGAGGCCCTTGCGGATGCCCTCCGTGACGGCCTCCACGCGGTTGGTGACCTCGAGCTTGCGGTAGATGTGCTCGAGGTGGGTGCGGATGGTGGCCTTGGAGAGGTTGAGCAGCCGGGCCGCCTCGCTGTTGGACACGCCCTTGGCGATGAGCTGGAGCAGCTCCGTCTCGCGGTTGGACAGCGGCTTGCTCAGGGGCTCCTCCGCGTCAGAGGTGGCCGTGGGCGGTGGCTCGGGGGTGGCGGGAGCCGGGGCCAGGGGCTCGGTGGGCACGGGGCTGGGATCCGGCTCCACGCGGAAGTGGCGCAAAAGCCTGCGCGCCAGGCTGGGCTGGATGACGGTGCCGCCGGCGCGCACCTCCTTGATGGCCTCGATGATCTTGTCCGCGGGCGTGCCCTTGAGCAGGTAGCCCGAGGCGCCGGCCTTCACGGCCTCGAGGACTTTGTCCTCCTCGTCGAAGATGGTGAAGATGAGGATCTCCACCTGGGGCCACTGCGCCTTGACGTGGCGGGTGACGTCGATGCCGCTCATTCGCGGCAGGCCCAGGTCCAGCAGGAGCACGTCCGGGGTGGCCCGGGCCACCTCCTCGAGCGCAGCCTCGCCGGACAGCGCGGTGCCGACGATCTCGATGTCCTGATGGCCCTCGAGCAGGCGGAGCTGGTTCTTGAGGATGCGCGTCTGGTCCTCGACGACGAAGACGCGGATGGGGGAGGACGCGAGCTCTTCGGTCATGGGCTGGAGGGGAGGGAGAAGGAGACGCGGGTGCCGTTACCTGGCGCCGAGTCCACGATGAGGGTGCCGCCGAGCTTCATGGCTCGCTCGCGCATGTTGAGCAAGCCGTAGTGGCCGCGGGGGGTCTGCCGCGGATCAAATCCCTTGCCGTCGTCGTTGACGCTGAGGTGCACCCGGTCCTGGTCGTAGTCGAGCTTTACCTGCACCAGTTGGGGTGTGGCGTGCTTGACGGCGTTGGAGAGGCTCTCCTGGAGGATGCGGAAGAGGGCGAGCTGGGCGTCCGGGGACAGCTTCTGGGGCAGGCCGCTGCGCTCGAAGCGGATGTTGAGCTGGGTGCGCTCGTGGAACGTCTTCACGTAGTCCTCGAGCCCCTGGGTGATCTCGAAGTCCTCGCGCATCATCTGCAGGTTGCGGCGCAGCTCCTCGATGGACTCCTCGGCGGTGCTCTTGAGCTCCTGGATCTCCGAGCGCAGGGCGTCATCCTTCGCCATGCCCAGGAGGTACTCGGACTGGATGATCATCGAGGAGAGCGAGGCACCCAGGCCGTCGTGGATCTCCCGCGCCAGCCGGTTGCGCTCCTCCACCACGGCAATCTCCTTGAGGTCACCCTGCAGCTCCACCACCTCGCGGTGGGCGGCGGCCTCGCGCTCGTTCAGGTACACCAGCACATAGATGATGATGAAGTTGAGCGCCGAGTACCAGAGAAGCGTGAGCACCTCGACGGCGGTGACCTCGCGTTCCAGGAGCAGATCCAGCCGCGCGGTGATGGGCAGCGTCAGCATGGACGGGAGGATCGCCAGCGGCTTGGGGAAGAGGATGGCGAACAGGGTGGTGAAGAGCAGCTGCGTGCCGAGCAGCGGGCTCTGCAGACCGCCACCGACCTGGGGCTTGTTGATGAGCACCACCATGATGGTCAGGTCGAGGCACAGGGTGATGTAGGTCACCCAGCGGCCGGCCTTGGGGTGGTCGATGACCAGGTAGTTCGCGACGCTGTAGAGCAGCATCGTGAAGTAGCCGGCGAAGGCGAGGGTGCCCTGGAAGCCGAAGTAGAGGGACCACCGGGGGACCGCGAGGATGAGCAGGCCCAGGGTGAGGAACATGAGCCGCGCGTAGAAGAGGGCGCGAGCGCGGGCCACGAAGCGATCCTGCTCCCAGGAGGCGGCAGCCTGCTCAGCGGAGACGCTGTCGGTGAGCTTGCGCCGCTCGAGCACCGCACGCACGCGGGCGCGCCGGTGCGAGTCGGGATTGTCGTCTTCGAGCGTGAGGGCAGGTTCCATCAGACCGGCGAGCTTAAGGGACCTGCCGGGTTTTCGGGAATCCTGTCCCTTGGCGGGACGCCTGCCCCCCTGGTTGCGGGGGGCGGCGAGGGGAGGTGACTACTGGGCGCTCTTGTCGGCGCAGGCCTTGCGGGCCTCGGGCTGGCGCGAGAAGACGTACTCGAGCCGATCGCGGCTCTCGCCGGTGGCCTCGTTGAAGAGCGGACTGCCGCCCGCGTACATGGTGCCCTCGGGGTGGCCGTAGGTGTCGAGCTTGCGCTCCTGGAGCCAGCGGTCCACGCAGGACTCCACTGCCGCCCGGTTGCCGCCCTGGGCCTGGGTGCCCGAGTCGGTGGCGCCCGAGTCGGTGGGGGTTGCGCCAGAGAGACCGGCCCCGGTCGAGCCGGTTCCGGCATCACGGTAGGAGGGGTTGTCTGCCGGCGGGTTGGGGTTCTCCCCGGTCTTCTTGGGGCAACCGGTGGTGAGGAGGGCGAAGGTGATCAATGCAAGCGCGTGTCTCATGGGTCCTCTGTGAAAGGGGAAGGGGCTCCGGAGCAGGTGCGCGGCTGAGGGGACGACGGAGCGGGGCGGGAAGATATTCGTTCGGTGTGGGCGGCGGGTGGCTTTTCTCCGAGCGGAGTTGACGGCGGACAGGGGCTCGGCGAGGGTCGCGCGCGTCGAGCACACAGGGAGGAGGTTGAGGCATGGCCACGGTTCGCATTCCCACGTCCTTGAGGAGCTTCACGGGGAACAAGGGAGAAGTCCGCGTCGCGGGCGCCACGGTGGGCGAGGTGCTGAACAACCTGGAGAAGGCGCACCCGGGGATTGGCGCTCGCGTGCTCGACGACAAGGGTGCAGTGCGGCGCTACGTCAACGTGTTCCTCAATGACGAGGACATCCGGTTCCTGGCGGAGTTGTCCACGCCGGTGGCGGACGGAGACCGCATCACCCTCATCCCCGCCATTGCTGGAGGGTAGGGGGAGAGGCTCGGGTGGGCCACGTGTTGCCAGAAGAGCTCTCGGAGGTCGTCCGGCACCTGGAGTCCGCCTATCCGCGGGAGGGCTGCGGGGTTCTGCTGCGCGCGGGGGAGGAGGGCCCCTGGCGATTCCGCCCCTTGCGCAACGCCCATGAAGCACCCCGGCTCGCCTACGCCTTTGATCCGCGCGAGTGGCTCGCCGTCCTGTTGGAGGCCGAGTCTCGCGGTGAGCACGTGGCGTGTGTGGTCCACTCACATGTGGACTGCGGTGCGGATTTCTCCGACGAAGACCGACGCCAGGCGGCCCCGGAGGGGCATCCGCTCCTTCCCGGCGTTTTCTACCTCGTGATGGCTGTCCACGCGGGGGGTGTCAGGGACACCAGAATTTTCCGATGGGAGTGCGGAGAATTCCGGGAGTTTCCATTCTCGCAGGGTTTATAAATCGCCCAACCCTTGGAAATCTCTTGAGAAGACGGGCACCTGGCCGCCTGCCTCCCCCACCTGCGGAAAGGTGGGCACGAATTGTCAAACGACGTGATTTTCGTCTATAACGCCCCCGACTTTTGATCTGCCGCGCTCTCGGGGGGCACGGAGTAGAAGCCCCCCCGGAAGGCGCAGGGAGTTTGGGACCCGTATGGCGCAGACGACTGGTTTTACCGTTTGGCTGACCGGCATGTCCGGCACCGGCAAGAGTACGATGGCTGCCTACATCGCGGCCCGGCTCAGGCAGGTGGATCGCAACGTAGAAATCCTCGATGAGAACGAGCTCGAGGGTGCTCTGTGGCAGGGCATGGGAGACAGCAAGGACGAGCGCAATACGCTCGTGCGCCGGCTGGGTTTCGTGGCTGGTCTGCTCACGCGCAATAACGTGGCGGTGCTGGTTCCTTGCGTGAGCCCCTACAAGGCGGCCCGTGAGGAGAATCGCCGGACGATCGGCCGGTACATTGAGGTGTACGTGGACTGCCCGACCGAGAAGCTCATCGAGCGGGACAGCACGGGGCGCTACAAGAAGGCGCTGAGCGGGGAGATCCCCAACTTCATCGGCATCACCGAGCCGTATGAGCCGCCGGCCTCGGCCGAGGTGGTGATTCACTCGGATCAGGAGAGCGTGGAGGAGGGCGCTGGGAAGATCTTCCAGTCGCTGCTGGACCTCGGGTACGTGACGTCCGAGGAGCTGAAGATCATCACGGGCAAGAAGATGAAGGCGCAGCCGCCCACGAAGACGCCGGTGACGCGGGTGTCGTCGGCGAAGCCGGCCAAGGCGGCGAAGACGGCGGCCAAGTCGGGCAAGGGCACCAAGGCGCGTCCGGCGGCACGGGCGGCCCGGGTGGCCAAGCCGGCGAAGAAGGCAGCGGCTTCCAAGCGCAAGGCGCGCTAGCCAGGCTTCCCCCTGTCCGTTCAGGGGAGGGCCCGTGGGTTGATGCGCATCTGACGAGGACCCCCAGGTTGCATGAGCAACCCGGGGGTTCTTCGTTTATAGAGGTGCCCCCATGCTGACGCCCGAGCGGATCCAGGCCCTGTGTGACTCCTCCCGCCCCAAGCTGGACGCGATGCGTACGGCGTTGCGCGCGCACGGCTCCGTGCTGGTGGCGTTCTCGGGAGGGGTGGACTCCACGTTCGTGCTGAAGATCGCGGTGGAGGAGCTCGGGGAGCGGGCGTTGGCGCTGACCGCGCTGTCGGCGTCGGTGGCACCGGAGGAGGAGCGGGAGGCGCGGGAGCTGGCGGTGCGCCTGGGGGCGAGGCACGTGGTGGTGTCGAGCGACGAGCTGGCCAACCCGAGCTACGCGGCCAACCCGACGAACCGCTGCTACTTCTGCAAGACGGAGCTGTACGACATCTGCGAGGCGAAGCGGAAGGAGCTGGGGCTGGAGGTGGTGCTGGACGGCTTCAACGCGGACGACTTCAAGGATCACCGACCGGGGCACCAGGCGGCGAAGGAGCACGCGGTGCAGTCGCCGCTGGCGAAGGCGGGGCTGACGAAGGAGGAGATCCGAGCGTGGAGCCACGCGCTGGGGCTGCCCACGTGGGACAAGCCGCAGATGGCGTGCCTGGCGTCGCGGATTCCCTACGGGACGTCAGTGACGCGGGAGCGCCTGTTCCAGATCGCGGGGGCGGAGTCCGAGCTGCGCAAGAGGGGCTTCCGTCAGTTCCGGGTGAGGTACCACCAGGAGATCGCACGCATCGAGCTCTCGGCGGACGAGTACGAGCGCTTCCTGTCGGCAGAAGTGAGGCGCGAGGTAGACGCGGCCTTCAAGGCGTTGGGATTCAAGTTCGTGGCGCTGGATCTCGAGCCCTTCCGTTCAGGACGAATGAACGACGCAGCGGGAATCCAGCGCCCGGCAGCGGACAGCCACCCGCTCCCGGTCGTGAGCTAAAACGCCCCTCCCTCTCCCTCTGGGAGAGGGTCGGGGTGAGGGTATGTCGCTCCCGGGTTTTCCCATGCGCCACCTCTCGCTGTCGTTGCTGCTCTCGACACTACCCGCGCTGGCCCTGGCGGAGACCTGGACCACGCCGAGCCGTCCGCGCCGGACCGTGGCGCTACAAGCTGGACCCGCCCTGACATACACGGAGGGCTTCCAGGGAACACAACTGCGTCGGGGACTCAGTGGCCTGCTGGAACTCGGGATGAGCGTCCCGATGGGCTACGAGGAGGACGAGCTCTTCCTGCTGGCGCGAGCGGGAAGGGGAGCGCCGGGCATCAACCTGTCGGCGCACGTGGGCTGGAGGAGCGTCTTCGAGGGCACGGACGTGTGGCGCAGCTACGCGGAGCTGGGGGCCGGGGTGCACCTTCGACCGGACTTCTGGGTAGGACCGCGGCTGGGCCTTGGGGTCCGGCGCACCCTGTCGGAGCGCTTCTCCCTCTACGGAGGGCTGGGCACGCAGCTGGGATTTGGATCCGGACTCCGATTGGACGTAGAGCTGTGCACCGGCGTGCGCTGGGGCCTGTGATCCGTTTCTGATCCACGGGTGATCCAACGGGTCTGATGATTTTCTTGCGATCCGATGCGTCTGTGAGACGTTGTGCGCACCTGTAGGAGACAACGCACATGGACATGAATCCTCGTCTCACCTCGGTGGTGTTCCGTCTCAACCGCGAGAAGCTGGATGCGCTCAAGGAGCTGTCGCGGTCGACGAGGATCCGCCAGAGCGAGTACCTCCGGGAGGCGATCTCGGATCTGCTGACGAAGTACGAGGAGCGGCTGGTCGACTAAGCAGCCTGGGCGTCCGCTTCCGCCGAGAGGCAGAAGGGGGGCGCCGAGGGGAGGCCCGGAGCGAGGGCCCGCTCCTCAGGAGGGAAGGGCTCCTTGTCGGGCGGGTAGTGAACCTCCCAGAGCAGGAGCCCCTGAGCAGGGGCCTTCAGGCCCGGGATGGTCGTGCCCGAGTCGAGCGCCGCGCGGAAGCGCTCCTCGGAGAGGGCGCCCGAGGCGGTGAGCAGCGTGGAGCCCACCAGGTAGCGGACCTGGTAGCGCCCGAAACCATCTCCCCGCAAACGGAACTCGAAGAGACCTCCCCCCAGCTCGTGCAGGGTGGCCGACTCCAGCGTGCGCGGCTTGCGCTGACTGGAGTGCTCGTGGAAGGCGTAGAAGTCGCGGCGACCCACCATGGCGCCGAGCAACTCTGAGATCCGCTCGGGCTTCAGCACCGCGCCCTCCAACCGGGGCTCGAGTGAGGGCTCCATCACGAAGGGCCGCCACGCCTCGGACGGGGAGGAGCCGAGCTGGACGCGGTAGCGATACTCCTTGCCGACAGCGCTCCATTGAGAGTGGAAGCCATCGGGAGCGCGCCTCGCCACACACAGCCCGAGATCCGGCGGGAGCTGTGGGGGGAGCCGCTCGGCGAGCATCTCCGGGGTGTAGCAGGGAGGAAGCCGGACACTCACCACCTGCATGCGCGCGTGGACGCCGCGGTCGGTGCGGCCGGCGGGCATGATGGGGTAGGGGACTCCGGCCCTGCGCATGGAGTCCTCGAGAGCTTCCTGCACGGTGAGGCCGCCTGGTTGGCGCTGGAAACCGATGAAGCGGGCGCCGCGGTACCAGATCCACAGGGTGGCGGGGGTTCTTTTCACGGAGCGTGGGGGGTTGGAGGGGCGTTGTAGTAGCCCGTGTGGCCTGGGATACTTCCCGGCCCATGTCGGCCGCACAAGATCTCCATGACCTCGAGAGGACGCAGCTCGATTCCCAGTGGCTTTACCGTCAGGGGGACCTCGTCCTCGGACCCCTGACCGGGCACCAGGTGGTGGAGAAGCTGTACACCGGGGAGCTCACCGGAGAGACGGATGTGTCCGCCTCGGGCCCGAGCGGCTTCCGCAAGCTCAAGGACCTGGACGCCTTCAAGCTCCACGTCGCCAAGGCAGCGGTGAAGCAGCGGGTGGAGGCGGAGGCTCGGGCTGCACGGGCTCGGCGTAACCGCGCTCGACTCATCACGGGTGGCGTGGCGGCGGTGGTGGCCGGAGGGCTGGGGCTGGGCGCGTGGCAGATCGCGCGCTATTCGGCCGTGTACCTGCCGGGGGTGGATCGGGAGCTCGACATCCAGGTGGACCCGCCCGTCATCACCGTGGCCAAGCGCTCCGTGCCCGAGGAGCTGTTCGACTACCCGGGCGGGCCGAAGCCAGAGAAGCTCCCCAGCAAGCCCTCCGAGACGACGCCGGACAAGCCCGAGAAGCCGGAGAAGGTGGCCTCGGCCTCGCTGTCGCAGAAGCCGGAGCGTCGCGCCTCGGGTGGACGCCCGACGGGCAGGGTCAGTACGGACGCGGACGGCCTGTCGACGGAGGTCAACTACGATCAGGCGGCCATCAACCGGGTGGTGAAGCAGTCCCAGAGCACGCTCTACCACTGCTTCAAGGAGGAGGCCGAGCGCCGTCCGGGGTTCGCCGCCAAGGTGCCGCTCGAGTTCACCATCGGCAACGACGGCCGGGTGGCGCAGCTGTGGGTGGACCACCCGCAGCTCAAGAAGGGCCCGCTCTTTGACTGCCTGCTGGGCGAGATGAAGAAGTGGCCCTTCAAGCCCTATACGGGGGAGCGCGCCACAGTGAACCTCGCGTTCACCATCGGTAAGAAGTAGGCGGAGAAGGTTGGGAGGCAACGGGCCGCTTTTTTGCCCCCTCGGTTTTCCTGCCCGATACAGGGGGCATGGTGACCGCTGCAGAAGTCGACATCGAGAAGAAGGCTGCTTCCGTGCCCCCGGGCACCTTCCGCCACACCGTCCTGGTGGCGGCCAAGCGCTTCAAGTCCACCTGGGCCGAGCTGGGCAAGCTGCTCGTCCAGGTGCGGGACGAGAACCTCTGGGAGCCGTGGGGTTACGCCTCCTTTGAGGCCTACTGCCTCAAGGAGCTCCACATCAAGAAGCAGACGGCCCTGAAGCTGACGCGCTCGTTCAGCTTCCTGGCCAAGCACGAGCCCGCCGAGGATGTGGCCCAGCCGGACTTCCCCCAGAAGGCCCCGGCCTTCGAGGTCATCGAGGTCCTTGCGGACGCCGAGGAGCGGGGACAGCTCTCGCCGCAGGAGTATCGTTCACTGCGTGACAGTATCTGGGACCCCGAGAAGCCGCCGAACGAGCTCAAGAAGGAGATTGTGGAGCGCTTCCCCCGGCCGCCGCCGGAACCCCCTCCGGAGAGCTTCCAGGTGCGCAAGCTGGCGCAGATGGCCCGGAAGCTGGCCGCCGAGGTATCCGGGTGCCGCCGGGTTCCCCATGCCATTGCCGAGCGGGCGGGCGCCCTCGCCCAGGACCTCGAGGAGCTCGCTTCGGGCGTGAATGACGCCTGAACGGGTGTTACTCAACGCTGACCCCGTCCGACGGTGCACAGCCTTTCGGACGACACATTCGGGATGGGCTTCCTGTGGATTCAACCGGGGCCTATATTTTGGCGGAAGGCTGTTCGAGACGTGGGCAGCCAAACGACTTGGGTGTGGTGGTGTCGGCTGATAGGCTCCGGGGAACCGGGGTCGGTGAACTCGGAGGCGGCAGTGAAGAAGGAGCACCACGTCAACCTGTCCTGCTCGTTCTGCGGCAAGTCGCAGCGCGAGGTCCGCAAACTCATCGCGGGCCCCACGGTCTACATCTGCGATGAGTGCATCAAGCTCTGCAACGACATCATCGCGGACGAGAACGAGCGAGAGGAAGGCAAGCCGCAGGTGAGCTTGCCGACGCCGATGGAGATCAAGGCGTTCCTCGATGACTACGTGATTGGCCAGGACCAGGCGAAGAAGGTCCTGTCGGTCGCGGTGTACAACCACTACAAACGCATCTACCAGAAGAAGCCGACAGCACGGCCTCGCCCGGGGATGAAGCCCACGGGCTCGGAGGACGTGGAGCTGAGCAAGAGCAACATCTTGCTCGTGGGCCCCACGGGAAGCGGCAAGACGCTGCTGGCGCAGTCGCTGGCGCGCTTCCTCAACGTCCCCTTCACCATCGCGGACGCCACCAGCCTCACCGAGGCCGGCTACGTGGGTGAGGACGTGGAGAACATCATCCAGAACCTGCTCCACAACGCCGACTACGACGTGGAGAAGGCGGCGCGGGGCATCGTCTACATCGACGAGATCGACAAGATCGCGCGCAAGGGTGACACGCCGAGCGCCACGCGAGACGTGGGCGGCGAGGGTGTGCAGCAGGCGCTCTTGAAGATCATCGAGGGCACGCGGGCCAACGTCACGCCGAGGGGCGGGAAGAAGTACAACCAGCAGGAGTACGTGCAGGTTGATACGACGAACATCCTGTTCATCTGCGGCGGCGCGTTCCACGGCATCGACGGGGTCATCAAGCGCCGAGTGGGTGAGAAGGGCCTGGGGTTCGGGGCGAAGATCACCCACAAGGAAGACCGGAGCGTGGGCGAGCTGCTGGCCATGGTGGAGCCGGAGGATCTGATGAAGTTCGGGATGATTCCCGAGTTCATCGGGCGTCTGCCGGTGGTGGCGACGCTGAACGATCTGAAGGAAGAGGATCTGATCACGATCCTCACGCAGCCGAAGAACGCGCTGATCAAGCAGTACCAGAAGCTCTTCGAGATGGAGAAGGTGAAGCTGACCTTCACGAAGGAAGCGCTGAAGGCGATCGCGCGGGAGGCGATGCGTCGCAACTCGGGAGCGCGCGGACTGCGGGCGATCCTGGAGGACGCGATGCTGGACATCATGTACGACGTCCCGTACCGGGATGGGGTGAAGGAGTGCAAGATCACCGAGACGGTGGTGACCAAGCACGAGCCGCCCCAGTTGGTGATGGAGAAGGAAAAGAAGTCGGCGTAGCGGCCCACTTCATCATCCACAGGGAAACCCCCGATGCCCACGAGGCACGGGGGTTTTTCATTTCAAGGAGGCAACCCTCCGGCCCGTGGTGCTACGCATCCCTCCCTCTCCCCTCGGGAGAGGGTCGGGGTGAGGGTACGTGCATCGGGCGTCACACGGTGAACTGAGTCAACTTGGGTTGATCGACCTGTGTCGGCGGCTCCGAGCGAACACCACGAATGCCGAGTCCCTGCTGTGGAGGCTGCTGAGGGCCCGTCAACTCATGGGGGTGAAGTTCCGGCGCCAGCACCAGTTCGGTCCCTACATCCTCGACTTCTACGCACACGAGGCGAAGCTGGCCCTCGAGCTGGACGGGGACGGCCATGCGAGGCCCGAGCAACAGGCCCGGGATGCGGCGCGCACGGAGTTCCTCGAGGCGCATGGCCTCACGGTACTGCGGTTTTCCAATCGGGAAGTGCTGCAGGAGACCGAGGCGGTGCTCACACGGATTTGGAACCAGCTGAGCACGTCCCCTCACCCCGTCCCTCTCCCGGAGGGAGAGGGGAGATAGGCAAGCTCAGCTGCTCACGCGGACGGTGGTGTTCATCTCTCGTCCGGTGGCTGGATCCCTGGCGCGCATGGTGAGGATGCCTTCCACGTTCACGTCGAAGGTGATCTCCACCTGCACCGAGCCCGCTCGGGCCGGGCGGATCCCCGAGAACGTGAACTCACCCAGCAGATCGTTCTTCACCACCTGCTCGTGGTCGCCCTGGTAGATGCGCATGGCCAGCTCGGTCTGGTTGTCCATGCTCGTGGTCGCCACCAGCTGCCGGGCGTTGGGGATCGGCGCGTTGCGCGGGAACACCGTGTGGAACGCCCCGCCCGCGCGCTCCAGGCCGATGGCCATCGGAATCACGTCCAGCAGCTGCAGCCGCAGGCTCGAATTATCCTCCAGCGACTTCGCGTACAGCGCCGCACCCACGGCCACCGCTTCGTCCGGGTGCACGCCCTTGCTCGGCGTCTTGCCGAAGAACTTCGTCAACCGGTCCTGCACGATGGGCATGCGCGTCTGCCCGCCCACGAGCAGCACCTCGTCAATGTCCTTGGTGCTCAGCCCCGAGTCCACCAGCACCCGCGCCACCATCTGCAGCGTTCTATCCACCAGGTGGTTGGTGAGCTGCTGCAGCATCTTGCGCGTGAACTTCATCTCGATGTTCAGCGGCTGGCCCTGGGCCGTCATCGTGATGAAGGGGATGTTGAACTGCACGTCGTCGCGCGCGGACAGGTCGATCTTCGTGCGCTCGGCGAGGTCCTTGATGCGCTGCATGGCCACCGGATCCGTGGCCAGGTCGATGCCCGTCTTCGAAGCGAAGTCCTTGAGGACGTGGTGGATGATGGCGTTGTCGAAGTCGATGCCGCCCAGGAAGACGTCACCGCCGGTGGCCTTCACCTCGAAGATGCGGTCGCGGATCGCGATGATGGACACGTCGAAGGTTCCGCCGCCCAGGTCATAGACGAGCACCGTCTTGTTGACGCCCTTGCCCGCGCCGTAGGCGAGCGCCGCCGCGGTGGGCTCGTTGATGATGCGCACCACCTCGAGGTCAATGAGCTTGCCGGCTTCCTTCACCGTCTGGCGCTGCCGGTCATTGAAGTACGCCGGCACCGTCACCACGGCGCGCTTGATGGGCGTCTTCAGGTAGTTGGCGGCGACGTCGCGGATCTTGTTGAGGATCTTGGCGCTGATCTCCTGGAGGGTGAACTGCTTCTTGCCCACGTCCAGGACGACGTCGTTCTTCTTGCCAGGGCGCACCGAGTACGCCACGACCTTCTTCATCGCCTCGACGATGTCGCTCTGGAAGGGCCGCCCCACCAGCCGCTTGGAGCCGTAGATGGTGTTCTTCGGGTTGAGCTGCCACTGGCGCTTGGCCTCATAGCCGATCAGCTCGTTGCCCTTGTCATCGATCGCGAAGATGGAGGGGATGGTGTACTCGCCGCCCTTGTAGGGGATGAGCTTCACGTTCCCACCGTCCTCGACGATCGCGGCGCACGAGTTGGTCGTGCCGAGGTCGATGCCGATGATGGGATCCTTGTGCATCTTGCGTGGACTCCGGGCGAAGTGGGGCGCGAGGCGATCAGGGCCTGCCTCGGTCAAGGTCCCGGGAGGTTAGTTCAAGTTCACGGGGGTCGCGAGCGAGAGTAGGTGTCCAGCACAATCTGTGGGTGGTGCAGGTCCGCCCCGGGGGCATCCAGCCAGCGTCCAGCCAGCGGGTCGCCAAGGGCGTGAAGGCGCGGCCCTCGACCGTGTAGGAGCCAGTGGGCACGGACCTGGAACGAGGGCTCATACTCCGGGTGTACCCCCCCGCGTCGAGCCCGGCTGGCAGCAGGGGAAGCAGCACCTGCATGTGATGGAGAAGCACTGCCCACAACACAACGGAAACAAGGGCCCTGGACATCCCGCTCTCCGAGGGGAAAGTTCCGGGGGTCCGCGTGTTGCGTGTGCATGGCGGCGACTGGCCGACGTGGTTAGTGGGTTCCTGAACTACAGCTACAGAGGAGTCATCCCGTGGAAGCCAAGCGATACCTGCAGGAAGTGGGCGCCCAGGTGTCCGACGACTTCGTCAAGAATCGCTCCATCCTCTCCTTCGAGGAGTACCTCACGCTCTTCATGGGGGATCCACGGGGACAGTCGCGCAACGCCGCCCAATACCTGCGCGACGTGATGGACCACTTCGGCACGGAGACGGTGGCTCACCCCACCGGAAAGTTGCGCCGCTTCAAGGTCTTCGACGTCCCCGCCACGGATCGGGATGGCCGGGTCGGAGTCGCGGGCCAGGAGGAGGTGCAGAACGCCATCTACCGGCTGCTCGGCAACTTCACGCGCGCCGGC
This sequence comes from Archangium minus, assembly GCF_044360475.1. NCBI lineage: Bacteria > Pseudomonadati > Myxococcota > Myxococcia > Myxococcales > Archangiaceae > Archangium > Archangium minus. The sequence goes on along the minus strand of NZ_CP043494.1, from coordinate 7,434,430 downwards.
CGCATCAACAAGCTCATCATGCTGCACGGCCCCAACGGCAGCGCGAAGTCGACCCTCGTCAACGCGCTCAAGGCCGGCATGGAGGACTACTCCCGCCAGCCTCAGGGGGCCCTCTACCGCATCAGCTGGATCTTCCCCTCGGAGAAGCTCGTCAAGGGCTCCATTGGTTTCGGTGGCGAGCGCGCGGCGGCTGCGGCGGCGACGGCGGCTGCGGGGGGAGAGCTGTCCTCCTACGCACACCTGGACGCCGAGTCCATCGACGTGCGCATCCCCTGCGAGCTGCGCGATCACCCGCTCTTCGTGGTTCCTCCCGCCGAGCGCCAGCGGCTGCTCGAGGGCGCGCTGAAGAAGAAGGGCCTGGGCAATGGGGACGGGCAGGGGGACGGTGACTTCGTCCTCTCCGACTACGTGCTGCACGGAGAGCTGTGCCACAAATGCCGCAGCATCTACACGGCGCTCCTGAACAACTACAAGGGCGACTACCTCCAGGTGCTGCGCCACGTGCGCGTGGAGCGCTTCTACATCTCGCGCCGCTACCAGGTGGGCTCGGTGACGGTCGAGCCGCAGATGAGCGTGGACGCCATGTACCAGCAGGTGACGGCGGATCGGGCTCAGCTCCTCAACATGCCGCCTGCGCTCCAGAACGTGGCCCTCTTCGAGCCGCACGGCCCGCTGGTGCACGCCAACCGCGGCATCATCGAGTACTCGGATCTGCTCAAGCGCCCCCTGGAGGCCTTCAAGTACCTGCTGGGCTTCAGCGAGACGTCCCAGGTGCCGCTCGAGCACTTCGTGTTGCAGCTCGACGAGGTGCTCATCGCCTCGTCCAACGAGAAGCACCTGGGCGCCTTCAAGGAGCTGCCGGACTTCGCCTCCTTCAAGGGCCGCATCGAACTGGTGCGCGTGCCGTACCTGCGCCGCTACAGGGTGGAGCAGGAGATCTACGACGCGCAGATCACCCCCACCACCGTGGGCAAGCACGTGGCCCCGCACGCCACCGAGGTGGCCGCCATGTGGGCCGTGCTCACCCGCCTCAAGAAGCCCATCCCTGATCGCTACGCACCCGAGGTGAAGGAGCTCGTGGATCAGGTGACGCCGGTGGAGAAGATGCACCTCTACGAGGAGGGCGTGGTGCCGGATCGGCTCAGCCTCTCCCACGGCAAGGAGCTGCGCAAGCTGCGCACGGACATGTACGAGGAGTCCGACGCGTACCCCAACTACGAGGGCCGCAGCGGCGCCAGCGCTCGGGAGATCAAGACGGCGCTCTTCAACGCCGCGCAGAACGCCGACTACAAGTGCCTCAATGCCCTGGCGGTGCTCGAGGAGCTCGAGTCCATCTGCAAGGACAAGAGCGTCTACGAGTTCCTCCTGCAGGAGGTGGTGGACGGCTACCACGATCACGAGGAGTTCGTGCGCGCGGTGGAGGCCGAGTACCTCGACCGGGTGGACGAGGAGGTGCGTGAGTCCATGGGGCTCGTCTCCGAGGGCCAGTACCGCGAGCTGGTGGAGCGATACGTCTACAACGTGAGCCACTGGGTGAAGAACGAGAAGATCCGCAACCGGATCACCGGCGCCATGGAGCGCCCGGACGAGCAGCGCATGGCGGAGATGGAAGCCATCGTCATGCCGCGGGGCGAGGATCCAGGCGAGTTCCGCCGCGGGCTCATCTCGCAGATTGGCGCGCACAAGCTGGACAACCCGGACGCGGAGATGGACTACCCGCGCATCTTCCCGGACATGTTCCGCCGCCTGCGTGACCACTACTTCGAGGAGCGCAAGCGGGTGCTGCGCCGCAACAAGGAGAACGTCCTCAAGTACCTCTCCGAGGAGCGCAGCACGCTGTCCTCGCGCGAGCAGAGCCAGGTGGAGAGCACCCTGAAGACGATGCACGAGCGCTACGGCTACTGCGAGCACTGCGCCAAGGACGCCATCCTCTTCCTCATGAAGAAGCGCTACGGCTGAGCCGACAGCAGCAGACGGGCGAGCGGGCGCTCGGTGGGTGTGGTGCTTTCCGAAAATGCGTCGCAAGTGGAAGATGGGAACTCAATAGAAGTTGAAGGCTCTTGTTCCCCTTCCACTTCCTCGTCTCGGAGCGTCGATGACCCGTTTCTCCCTGGGCCTGCCCGCCCTCTTCGCCATGTTGTCCTGTGCCGCCGCGCCGAGCTCACAGGTCGTCTCGGAGACCTCGGGCACCGGGGGAGCCGGCAGTGCGCCAGTGGTGATGCAGCAGGTGGGCGCCCATACACCCCGGCTCACGCGCAAGGAGCAGGTGAGGCGGATCCTCCCGCACAACGTCCGGCTCGCCCTCGTCGAGGAAGGCAAGGCGAAGCGCACCGCCTCGGGCGTGGTCATCGGCAACGAGAAGACCGCCGAGGGGCTCGTCAGCTACGTGCTCACCAACGCGCACGCGGTGGAGATGGACGATCTGAAGAACCCGAGCCTCGTCGTCATCGTGGATGATCGCGCCGACTCCACGGAGTACGGGGCGCAGGTGGTGGCCACGGGCTCGGTCCCGGACATGGACCTGGCGCTCTTGAAGGTGCCCGGCCTGTCGCTCGCGCCCGCGCAGCTCGCCGGGGACTCGGAGCTGGAGCTGGGCGATGACGTGGTGGTGGCCGCCTCGCCTTTCGGCCGGGCCCTGTCGCTCTCGGGCGGCATGCTGTCCCAGGTGGAGTGGGACAAGGAGAGCAAGAAGCCGCGCATGGTGAAGACGGATGCGCCCATTGGCTACGGCGCCTCCGGTGGCGGCATCTTCAGCCTCGAGACGGGCAAGCTGCTCGCCATCGTCGAGGGCTATCGCACCGCCAAGGTGGGCTTCGCCGTGGCCGAGCAGAACTACAGCTTCGACGTGCCCATGCCCGGAGAGACCTTCGCCGCTCCGAGCGGCAAGGTGCGCCAGTTCCTCCAGCAGAAGGGCTTTGCTCGGCTGCTCGGTGGCACTGCCGGAACGGGCCCGGCCACGGACGGTTCACAGACCGCCAGCCGCTAGCTGCACGCTCCCGGGCACCTCCGGCGGGAAACTCGACAGCGGTCCCTCCCACGGTACATCCCGGGGAGGGGAGGTACGCATGAGCAACCGGAGCTCCTGGGATCAATACTTCATGGACATCGCGCGTCAGGTGGCCAGCCGTGCCACGTGCGACAGGAAGCACGTGGGCGCGCTCCTGGTGCGCGACAGGACCATCCTCTCTACCGGCTACAACGGCTCCATCCGAGGCCTGCCCCACTGCAGCGACGTGGGCCATATGATGGAAAACGGACACTGTGTGGCCACTGTCCATGCCGAGGCCAACGCCATCATCCAGGCAGCCAAGAACGGCGTGCGGATCGACAGCGAGCGCGACAAACCCACCACGCTCTACACCACCGCCAGCCCCTGTTGGCCGTGCTTCAAGCTGATCGCGAACGCGGGCGTGCGCCGCATCGTCTACGGCGAGTTCTATCGTGATCCGCGCATCTTCGAGTACGCGGCGCGGCTGGACATTGAGCTCGTGGGGCCGGGCCCGGAAGAGCAGCCGGCCGAGCGCTGAGCCCATTTCGATCACATTTTTCTGTACCGCACTGTTGGCAGGTTTACGAAACGCACGTGGACTTGTTCTTCAGTACAGGTGAAGCGTCATCTCGGGAACACCTGATACGCCCGATGGAAGACGCCTCGCTGTGGGAATTCCTCGCAGCCAGCAAGAATTACCGCCCCAGGGTTGACGGTACTTACAGGGCTCCCTAAATCCTCGCAGCGACAGGGCGGCGGGAATGAAGGGCGCCGGTCAAACCTCTAGGAGCTTTTGTGATCAACTCCACGGCTGCGAGCAGCAGTGCGCCCCCAGTGCGTGAAGGGGCGGACCCGGTAGTGGATGCCGCGCGTTATGGCGCGGTGCCCACGCTGATGGACAGCCTTCTCCACGATGTGCGCAACCCCCTGAACGCACTCTCCATCCACCTGGAAGTGCTGACGGAGAAGCTCAAGGGCGAGACGGGGCAGGTGCCGCCCTCGCAAGAGAAGAACCTCAAGGCCATGCGCGATCAGATCCAGCGCGTGGATGGCATCATGCGGCGCTTTGCCGAGTTCATCGTGAGCCGCCCGGGCACGCCCGGCGAGGCGGAGCTGTCCGAGACGGTGACGCGCGCCATGGAGGTGTTGGCGCACGAGGGCCGCAAGCGGCGCCTGCAGGTGCGTCCGGTGATCGCCCCCGGAGTGCGGGCCCGCCTGACGGACACCGGGGAGCTGGGCTTCCTGGTGGTGCAGTCCCTGATGAGGGCCTATGGCCGCTCGGAGCAGGGCGCCGAGGTGACGGTGACGGTGCGGGCCGAGGGTCCGCGCGCGGTGCTCGAGGTGGTGGATGCCACCCCCTCTCCGACAGAGACCGTGCCGGAAGCGGCGGCGGCGCTGGAGCTGCGGTGTGGGCAGCTCGGCGTGGAACTGCAGATGCGTGCCGGTATGTGCCGGTTGTCCTTTCCGCTCGTCTGAGCTGACAAGCGAGTTTCGGAACCCTTTCTTCACCCGAAGTGTCTGATGTCTGGAGGTTCTCACGTGGGCAGCGCGCGAATTCTGGCTGTGGACGACGAGCGCGATACTTGCGAAGCACTGGCGGAGATGTTGACCGCCTGGGGCCACAAGGTGGAGACCGCGTTCGACGCGCACGACGCCCTGCGCAAGGCCGGGGAGTTTCGGCCGGACGTGGTTCTGTCCGACCTGGCCATGCCGGAGACGGATGGTCTGGGTCTCCTGCGGGCGCTGCGTGACGAGTTGCCGGATTGTCCGGTGGTGTTCCTCACGGGTCATGGGACCATCGATGGCGCGGTGGAGGCGATCCGCGAGGGTGCCTATGACTTCATCGTCAAGCCGCTCGACACCGCGCGGTTGAAGGTCTGCATCGACCGGGCGCTGGAGAAGAAGGAGACGATGCGCGAGGTGCAGGGCCTGCGCCGGCGCCTCAAGCAGCTCGGCTCGTCGGACTTCATTGGCCAGTCCTCGGCCATGCGCAAGGTGTTCGAGCTCATCGAGAAGGTGGCCCCCTCCAAGGCGAGCGTGGCCATCACCGGTGAGTCCGGTACGGGTAAGGAGGTGGTGGCGCGCGCCATCCACAACCTGTCGCAGCGCCGCGACAAGCCCTTCATCGCCATCAACTGCGCCTCCATCCCGGCCACGCTGATCGAGTCGGAGATCTTCGGCCACGAGAAGGGCGCCTTCACCGGCGCGGATCAGCGGCGGCCTGGCGTGTTCGAACTTGCCCACGGCGGTACGCTCTTCCTGGACGAGCTCGGTGAGATTCCCATCGAGCTCCAGGCCAAGCTCCTGCGCGTGCTGGAGGAGAGCAAGCTGCGGCGCCTGGGCGGCAAGGTGGAGCTCGAGGTGGACGTGCGCGTGCTGTGCGCCACCAACCGCGATCTGCGCAAGGAGATCGAGGCCAAGCGCTTCCGCGAGGATCTCTACTTCCGCCTCAACGTCTTCCAGGTGCACCTGCCGCCCCTGCGCGAGCGGCGCGAGGACGTGCCCATCCTGGTGCAGTACTTCGTGGAGAAGTTCCGCGGGGACTCGGCCAAGCGCGTGACGGGCGTGCACCCGGACGCGATGGAGATCCTCAAGAACCACGAGTGGCCGGGCAACATCCGCGAGCTGCGCAACGCGGTGGAGCGCGCCGTGATCCTCTGCGATGGCGAGCTCATCATGCGCGAGCACCTGCCCCCCGACATGGCAGGCAAGAGCCCCGAGCGCCACACCTTCCGCCTGCCCTACGGGCTGTCGCTCGACGCGGTGGAGCGCGAGTACATCCTCGGCAGCCTCCAGCGGAACGGGAACAACAAGGCCCGGACGGCGGAGATCCTCGGCGTGAGCGAGAAGACGCTCTACAACAAGCTCAACCGCTATGCGGCCGAGGCTCGTGGCCAGGGTCCCGGTTCGAAGGGCTCCGAGGGGAACGCTTTATCCAGCCATGCCGGCCCCTCGCTGGGCAGCAATCCTGAAATCCGCTGAATCAGCGTTCCACCGCGAGTCCTGCCTACTCCGGAAGAGTCCTGACCGGAGCTAACCTTTGAGGTTGGCTCCGGAGTCCATTCCCGGCGCCCATCCTGACACCGGGAGAGCGGATGCTCGTGCGCATGTTCCTCATGAGAGCGAGGCATGCCGCACTGCGTAAACGGGAGGCTGGAGACCCCGTCTTCGCTTGACTCACAGGGTCACTGCGGGCGATCCTGCGGGTCACACACACCCACGGGGCACCCGGTGTCACAACTCCCTACCCAGGGACACTTCCGGTGTGCCCTCTCCGAGGTTGTCCGAAAAAACGGAGACCGGCCACGCCGGGGGGCGTCAAGGAAGGTCACGTTTTCATGAGCGACGCGCGAGTTCTTCACTTCTTCGGCGGCAAGGGCGGGGTGGGCAAGACCACGCTCGCGGCGGCGTACGCGCTGCGGCTCGCGGATGAAGCGCCCAAGGAGAAGGTGCTGCTCGTCTCGTTGGATCCAGTGCGCTCGTTGTCGGATCTCCTGAAGAAGAAGCTGACGGGGAAGCCGACGAAGGTGGAGGAGGAGGGAGAGGCCGCCAAGGAGCCCAAGCCGGAGACGAAGGCCAAGGGCAAGGCGGTGAAGGGCAAGGCGGACGGGGGCGTATGGGCGATGGAGGTAGAGCCCGCCGCGCTGGCCAAGGGCTTCCTGGCGAAGTACGTGCCCGCGCTGCAGAAGGTGGCGATGAAGGGCACGCACCTGTCGGAGGAGGACCTGGGCAAGCTTTACGGCCAGGCCACGCCGGGGCTGGAGGAGCTGCTGGGGCTCCTGCACGTGTTGGAGCTGCTGGAGAGCGGCGAGTTTGATCGGGTGGTGGTGGACACGGCTCCCACCAGCCACACGTTGCGGCTCTTCGACATGCCGGTGGGGCTGCGCAAGTTCCTGGGCCTGGTGAAGGCGGGGGCGGAGCGCGCCGCGAGCGGCAAGGGCAAGAAGGCTCCGGCTGCGACGGAGGAGCTGACGTTCCTCGAGGAGTTCGCGGCTCGGGCGGAGAAGCTGCTGGCGACGCTGAAGGATCCAGCGCGCTCGGCCTTCCACCTGGTGGCGCTGGCGGAGCCGGTGCCCGAGGCCCAGACGCGCATGTACTTCGCGCAGCTGCGCGAGCGTGGCATTCCGGTGGTTGAAGTCGTGGTGAACCAGGTGGAGGACAAGGAAGGCTGTACGGCCTGCCTGGGTCGCCGGGGGCTTCAGGCGCCGCATGTGCGCAAGTACCAGGCGATGGACAAGAACGTCCCGGTGCACCTGGTGGGCAAGCGCGAGGTGGCGCCGCGGGGCCTGGAGCTGCTCAAGCCGTTTGCCAAGGAGTGGGCGAGCGGCAAGGAGACGAAGTCGCTGGAGTTCGCCGCGTCCGAGGGCCCGCCGGCCCTGGTGCGCGCCCCGTCCATGCCGCCCATCGCGGCGCCGCCGCTGCCTCCCACGCGGCTCATCTTCTTCGTGGGCCAGGGCGGAGTGGGGAAGAGCTCGTGCGCGGCTGCCGCGGCGGTGACGCTGACGGAGAAGGAGGGGCCGGTGCTCCTCATCTCCACGGATCCGGCGCACTCGCTGTCGGACGTGCTGCAGAGCCGGCTGACGGACGTCGAGACGCAGGTGAAGGGCACCAAGGGCCTGTACGCGCGCGAGCTGGACGTGGCGGGCTGGTTCAACAACCTGCGCAAGCGCTGGAAGGAGAAGGCGGAGAAGGCCTTCGAGGGCGCGCCGAAGACGGGCAACGACGTGCCGTTGGATCTGCTGCTGTTCCGCAACCTGCTGGACGCGGCACCTCCGGGCATCGACGAGCTGGCCGCCATGTCGTGCCTGACGGACGCGCTGGTGCAGGAGCGCTTCAAGCGGATCGTCGTGGACTCGGCGCCCATGGTGAACTCCATGCGCGTGGTGGAGCTGGCGGACACGGCGAAGGCGTGGTTCACCGCGCTGCACGGAGTCCTGTCCAAGCACAAGGCGAAGGGCCTGGGCGAGCTGGCCGACGACATGGCCGCCTTCCTCAAGCACGTGAAGCGCTTCGAGGACGCGCTGGCCTCGCCCAACGAGTCACGCTTCGTGGTGGTGACGCGGGGTGAGGAGCTGGCGACGGCGCGCTCGGAGCGGCTGGTGGAGTATCTGAAGGAGCGCAAGCTCCAGGTCGAGCGCGTGCTGGTCAACCGGGTGGGTCCGAAGGCGGACTGCGCCAAGTGCGAGAACCGCCGGAAGAACGAGCTCAACGCGGCGAAGGCCATCGAGAAGAAGATCGGCCTGCCGGTCACGGTCGCGCCGGCCCTGGGCCGTCACCCAGCGGGGCTGCGCGAGCTCAAGGCCTTCCGTACGGCCTGGTACGCGCTGAGCGCCACCGCCAAGACAAAGGCGGCCTAACCGTCGTCCCTTCCTCTCCCTCTGGGAGAGGGTCGGGGTGAGGGTATGCCCCTCCAGGGTTCACCGCCCGTGTCACCCCACGGGCGTCCAATCCGGGCCTCTGCCGCTCACCAGGGATTCGCCCGGGGCAGACTCGGAAGCACCCGGGGCAGCTGCTGCCGAAGAATCCGCTGCGCGAGCTCTCGTGGCGTGCGGCTCTGCTCCCGGCTCGTCATCACCGTCGTGCCACGCTCCAGGCGCAGGGCGAGGGCCGGCCCCGCGAGTAGCAGACACATCGCGGGGACGATGCACAGCCCCACGGGGACGAGCGACGCGAAGGTCATCCCGAGCACACGGCGGACGGGCGAGGTAGCGAACCAGGGCGAGTGCGCCAAGGTGCTCAATCCACCCGCGAACAGGGCACCTCCGAGCAATCCCAGGAGCGCGGCGAGCAGCCAGCTCGCGCCGCCGATCGCCGTTCCGAGCACGGGCTCAACGAGCCCCGGAGCTTGGGCGGCCAGCAGGAAGGCGAAGAAGAAGGGAGTCACCGCCACCACCGCGACCAGCCCCCACTGCCGATTCTCGAGTCGCACCATCCCCCGCAACCTCCTGGGAGAGAGGGTGGGCAGGGGGGCCCCAGGCCGCCAACTGCCCCGGGGGGAATCCGTCCTACGCCTCGCACTCGGAGGGTGAGTCGAGGAACGTTCCCAGCTCCTCGAATTGGAGTACCCCCTTGGGGGTCATCTTCCCCGGAAGGGGCTTCTTTCCCGGGAAGGTCAGGGTGATGGAGCGCCCTTTGACGGTGTACGTCCCGGACACCTCCTCGGTGCGGCCCGGGTTGGCGTCGTCGTCGATGATCCTCCGCCACAGGACGACGCGTTGACCTTCGGAGAAGGTGAGCTTCCGGGTGGAGCCGTAGACGCCCTCACCGGGGGAGTACCAGGTCACCCGCCGGAGGAGCTCCGGAACATCGCCCTGTTTCGCGGGGGAGCGGCCCAGGTGGCGCTGCCAACCCACCGTGTCACGGATGGGATCCAGGTCCGCGTCCTCCTTGGCGCGGGCGAGCCGACGAGGATCGAGCCGGATGGCGGTGTTCAACCGCTCGAGGATTGTTTCCCGGTGAGCAGAGTACTGGCAGATCTCCCCCTTCTTGCGCAGCACGCCCAGGGTGGCGGCCACGTTGTAGTGGGCCAGGGCGTGCTTGGGGTCGGCCTTGGCGGCGGCCTCAAACTTTTCCAGCGCTTCGGGGTACTTGCCCTCCTGATAGAGGCGGAAACCCTCGGAGTTGAGGGCGCGGGCCGACTGGGCGGACGAGGGGAGGGCGAGGACGAGGGCGAGCAGGAGCAGCAGGCGGGGCATGGAACTCCGACGGGCGAGAGAAGGTGGGGATTCTACGCACCGCGTAACGGGTTGCGCGTTGTAAAGGCCTGGGGGCAGGTGATAGGGGTCCGGCGCCATGGCGAACGGCATCAACTATCCACTCGATTTCGAGCGACCGCTCATCGAGCTGGAGAAGAAGATCGACGAGCTCAAGGCCCTCTCGGCGAGCGGCTCGGTGGATTTCACCTCGGAAATCTCCAAGCTGGAGAAGAAGGCCAAGAAGCTGCAGACGGAGATCTTCAGTGATCTCTCGCGCTGGCAGGTGGTGCAGCTGTCGCGCCACAGCTCTCGTCCGTACTTCTTGGATTACGTCCAGCACCTCTTCACGGACTTCTTCGAGATGGCGGGAGACCGCCTCTTCGGAGAGGACCCGTCCATCGTGGGCGGCTTTGCGCGCTTCGAGGGGCAGGTGGTGATGTTGATTGGTCACCAGAAGGGGCGGAACACCAAGGAGAACATGGCGCGCAACTTCGGCATGCCGCGCCCGGAGGGCTACCGCAAGGCGCTGCGGCTGATGGAGCTGGCCGAGCGCTTTGAGAAGCCCATCCTCACCTTCGTGGACACGCCGGGCGCCTACCCGGGCATCGGCGCCGAGGAGCGCGGCCAGGCAGAGGCCATCGCGTACAACCTGGAGGTGATGAGCCGGCTGAAGGTGCCCATCGTCTCCACGGTGATTGGCGAGGGCGGCTCTGGCGGCGCGCTGGCCATCGGCGTGGGCAACCGGGTGCTGATGATGGAGAACAGCATCTACTCGGTCATCTCGCCCGAGGCCTGCTCGTCCATCCTCTACCGCGACGCCTCCAAGGCGGAGAAGGCGGCGGATGCGCTGAAGCTGACGGCCAAGGATCTCAAGGAGATGAACGTCATCGACGAGATCATCCCCGAGCCGGCCGGCGGCGCGCACCGTGACTACGCGAAGGCCGCGGAGAACCTGGGCAAGGCGGTCCGCAAGCACCTGAGCGAGCTGTCCGAGCTGACGGGCAACGAGCTGGTCCAGGACCGGTACCAGAAATTCCGCGCGCTCGGCGTGTTCTCCGGGCGCTAGTTGTTACCCAGGAAGCCAGGCACCCCATGAGACCGCTCGTTCCGCCCTACATCGAGACGCTCAAGCCCTACGTTCCGGGCAAACCCATCGAGGAGACGGAGCGGGAATACGGTCTCACGGGGGTCATCAAGCTGGCTTCCAACGAGAACCCGCTGGGCCCCTCGCCCAAGGCCATTGAGGCCATGCGCGAGGCGGCGCAGAAGGTTCATCTGTACCCGGACGCGAGCAGCTTCACGCTCGTGCGCCGGCTGGCCGAGCACCTCGGGGTAAAGCCTGAGGAGGTCGTGCTGGGCTGTGGTTCGAACGAGCTCATTGAGCTGCTCATCCGCACCTTCACCACGCCCGAGGACGAGGTGCTGCTGTGCAAGGGCTCGTTCCCGGCGTACCGGATCTCCGTGCAGGCCCATGGCCGGCCCTTCGCCGAGGTGCCCATGCGCGAGGGGCACCGGTATGATCTGGAGGCGATGGCGAGGGCGATCAACCCGCGCACGCGGATGATCTTCATCGCCAACCCGGACAACCCGACGGGGACGGCGTTCGGCCGCCAGGAGTGGGAGGCCTTCCTGGCGAAGGTGCCGGAGCACGTGCTGGTGGTCCACGACGAGGCCTACTTCGAGTTCGTGGATTGGCCGGAGTACTTCAGCGCGGTGGAGTACTTCCGCGCGCACCCGAACGTGGTGGCGCTGCGGACGTTTAGCAAGATCTACGGCCTGGCGGGCATTCGGCTGGGGTACGGGGTGATGGACGCGCGGCTGGTGGCGTACCTGCAGCGCACGCGGATGCCGTTCAACCTGACAATCCCCGCGCAGATGGGCGGGCTGGCGGCGCTGGAAGACGTGGAGCACGTGCGGCGTACGCGCGAGCTCAACAGCGAGGGGCTGCGCTTCTTCGAGGCGGAGCTGCCGAAGCTCGGAGCGCGCCTGACGAAGAGCCACGCGAACTTCGTGCTGGCGGACTTCGGGCAGCCGGCGGTGGAGCTGTACGAGAAGCTGCTGCGCAAGGGCGTCATCGTGCGGCCGGTGGCAGGCAACGGCTACCCCACGTCGCTGCGCATTTCCGTGGGCACGCGCGAGGAGAACGCGCGCTGCCTGACGGCGTTGAGGGAGGTTCTCGCTTCATGAGTCAGCGTCCCTTCATCGTGGCCATCGACGGCCCGGCGGGTGCGGGCAAGTCCACTGTGTCGAAGGTGCTGGCACGGCGGCTGGGCTTCGCGCTGGTGGACACCGGGGCCATCTACCGCTGCGTGGCGCTGAAGGCGCGGCGGGAGAGCATCGCGTTCGACGACGACGCGAAGCTGGGCGAGCTGCTGGCCCGGGTGCACGTGTCCTTCCAGGTGGTGGGCGAGGACAACCACGTGTTCCTGGATGGCGAGGATGTGTCAGGGGAGATCCGGACGCCGGAGAACTCCATGGCGGCCTCGCAGGTGTCGAGCCGGCAGGTGGTGCGCGCGGGGCTGCTGTCGCTGCAGCGGCGGCTGGCGCTGGAGACTCCGAAGGGCGCCATCCTGGAGGGCCGCGACATCGGGACGGTGGTGTTCCCGGACGCGGACGCGAAGTTCTTCCTGGAGGCCAACCCGGATATCCGGGCCCGGCGCCGGTACGAGGAGCTCTTCCAGAAGGGCGTGGAGCGCTCGCTGGAAGATGTCCTGGCGGATCAGATCAAGCGCGACCAGGACGATGCCTCGCGAGCGGTGGCTCCGCTGAAGCCGGCGGAGGACGCGGTGCGGATCGACTCGAGCAGCATGCCGCTGTCCGAGGTGGTGCACCGGCTGGAGCAGGACATCCTGGCGAGGATGTCCAAGCGGTAACTCCCTCTCCCTTTGGGAGAGGGCCGGGGTGAGGGTGTATCGGAGCGGACTACTTGCGCCGAGAGAACCACCCCATCAGCTCTTCCAGGGCGCGGCGGTCCACGTCGTCGAAGGTGGCCTTGTGCTCGGAGTCGATGTCGAGCACGGCGATCAGCTCGCGGTTGGGGCCGAACACGGGGACGACGATCTCCGAGGCCGAGCGGCCGTCACAGGTGATGTGGCCCGGAAACGCGTGCACGTCCTCGACGACGACGGTCTCGCCCTTGGCGGCGGAGGTGCCGCAGACGCCCTTGCCGAAGCGGATCTCCAGGCACCCGAGGGTCCCCTGATAGGGGCCGACGCGCAGCAGCTTGCCGGGCTCCACGACACGGTAGAAGCCGGTCCACAGGTGACCGAAGGCGTGGTGGAGCAGGCAGCTCATCGTGGCCATGCCGGCCACGTCGTCGTTGATGCCCTCCAGGACGGCCTCGACGTGCTTCTTGAGCTCGGCATAGGCCTCGGCCTTAGGCCTACCGCGCAAATCCAGGGTGACTTCAGCCATGGTTTGATCCTCGAGTCAGGGGCCGGAGCGAGGTCGCGCCGACATCCGGCGCTTCTTTAACCTGAACCTGATTCAGCCGCGACACCCGAGGAAGTGAACTTCGCGAGTCGCCTCCGAGTGAACCCTGGAGCTACTCGAAGATAGGGACGGAGTCGTCCTTCTCCTTGCTTGGCCTGGCGGGGCGCGAAGTCCTGGAGGGCTCGGCGGGCGCCGACTTCACGGGCTCCAACGTCACGTTCACTTCCTGCGGTGCATCCGACAGCACGCCCCTGAAGTCCAACTTGCGCTTGACGTCCTGGTGCTCGGGCAGCCGGAAGGTGAGCTCGTGCAGCTCGTTGCGGCGCAACTGGCGATCCTGAGGGGTCGTGCCGAGCTGCACGTCACCATCGAACACGGTGGCGCCGGCGGGAGTCGAGCGGAGCTGCACCAGGATCATGCTGTCCGCGGCGGGCGTAGCGGGCTTCTGCGCGGTGTCCGAACTGCTTGCCTCCATGGCGGGAGGAGGGGCCTCGGCCGGCGTAGAGGGGCGCATGACGACGAAGGCGCCTCCCGCAGCGATGAGCGCCAGTGGGACCGCCACGAGCGCGAGCTTCTTGCCCGAGAAGTGGCTCTGCGGCACTTTCGGGAGCGCCTCGGTGTGCTGAGGGACAACAAGGACCACGGGACGCGGAGTCGACTGGCGTGCGGCGCCACCGCTTCCCCTCGCGGAGCTCGGGTTGGACGACTGGGCGTTCCGAGAGGAGGGCTGGGCTCCTCGAGCCGACGAGGGCTGCGAACCCGACCGAGCCGCCGGAACAGCGGACGTCCGGGAGTTCCCGGCACTCGGAGTCGAGCGCCCCGGTTTTGACACGCTGCGCTGGCTTGGCTTGCTTCCGCCACTCACCTCGGGGGCCGAGCTGATGGGGAGCGCATCGAGCTCCTCGGGCGACAGGTCTGCCACCGCGTCCAGCATGGCGTCGATGAACTCCTGGGCGCTCTGGAAGCGGTCCTCCTGCTCGCGGGCCAGCGCCTTCTCGAAGAAGTCCTCGAGGGCCTGGGGCACGGGCGCGCCCTGGCGCTTGGCGGCCACCGTGGGCACCGGCTGCGTCAGCGCGGCGGTGAGCGCCTTGCGTACCGTGTTGGCCCCGTACGGCGAGGTGCCGGTGAGGCAGTAATAAAAGACACCGCCCATCGAGTAGAGGTCGGAGCGGTGATCAACGCCCTCGCCGCCGGCCTGCTCGGGCGGCATGTACTGCGGCGTACCGAGCACCTGGCCGGTGGAGGTGAGCTGCTGCTCATCCTCGTGCTCGAGCGCCTTCACCAGGCCAAAGTCCAGCACCTTGACGAAGTCTCGCCCGTCGAGCTGCTGCACCATGATGTTGTGCGGCTTGATGTCACGGTGGACGGCGCCCTGCTCGTGGGCGTGGGCGAGGCCGCGGCAGGCCTGCTCGATGATGTCCACCGCGCGGCGCAGGCTCATGGGCCCGTCGCGTTTGACCTGCTCGCGGAGGCTCTCGCCCTCCAGGAGCTCCATGACGTAGTAGCAGGTGCCGTCCTGGGCGCGGCCGAAGTCGTAGATGGTGATGATGTTGGGGTGGCGCAGGCGGCTGGCAATTTCCGCCTCACGCCGGAAGCGCTCGAAGAACTGGGGCGCAGCCGCCAGCGAGGGGTTGAGCGTCTTGACCGCCACGGGCCGCTGGACGGACGTCTGGGTGGCGCGGAAGACCATACCCATGCCTCCCTGGCCGAGCACGTCTTCGATCCTGTAGCGGCCGTCGAGCACCTGGCCGATGAGCGCCAACTGGGGAGCGCTGCAGGGATGATCGGGGCCTTCGGCGCTACCGCAGTGCGGGCAGGGGGGAGCCATCAGGGGGGCAAGTATAGGCAAACCCAGCAGGTGACGGGCAGGGGTCCTGACAGGGGGCTGTCTCGGTCTCAGGGGCCGGGGAGGGACCGGGCAGGCATCTCTGTCGTTCCCGGAAGGCCGCCGGACTGTTACACCCCCGGACCCGATATGAGCCTCGTCATCGCCCAGGACATCTGCCTCTCCTACGGGAAGAAGGTTCTCTTCGACAACGAAAGCTTCACCATCGGACCCAAGGACCGCATTGGGTTGGTGGGCGCCAACGGTACGGGGAAGAGCTCGCTGATGAAGATCCTGGCCGGGGTTCAGCACCCGGACTCGGGGACGCTCACCTACCGGCGCAAGTCACGTGTTGGTTACCTGCCCCAGGAGCTGGCGGGCCTGCCCGAGGGCTCGGTGGTGGACGCGGTGATGAGCACCGTGCCGGGCCGGGACTCGCTGGAGAATCGCCTGCGGGAGACCGAGGAGGCGCTCGGCAACGCGTCCTCCGAGGAGGAGCAGCTCGAGCTGGCGCAGACGCTCGCGGACCTGCACACGGAGTTGGATCACTTCGAGGATCACTACGGCCGGCACCACGCCGAGCGCATCCTCAAGGGCCTGGGCTTCCGGGAGGCGGACCTGGCCAAGCCCACTGGAGCACTGAGCGGCGGCTGGCGCATGCGCGCGGCGCTGGCGGGCCTGCTGCTCCAGGATCCGGACTTGCTGCTGATGGACGAGCCCACCAACCACCTGGACGTGCCGACGCTGGCGTGGTTCGACGGCTTCCTCAAGCGCTCGAACAAGTCGCTGGTGCTCATCTCGCACGACCGCGACTTCCTCAACCGGCAGGTGGGCCGCATCCTCTCGCTGGAGATGGAGGGGCTGCGCTCGTACGTGGGCAACTACGACACGTACAAGCGGCAGCGTGCCGAGGAGATGGAGCAGCTCAAGGCCCAGGCCGAGCGCGTTGAGGCGCGCAAGGCGGAGCTCCAGGCCTTCATCGACCGCTTCGGCGCAAAGGCCACCAAGGCCCGGCAGGCGCAGAGCCGCGCGAAGATGCTGGAGAAGATGGAGGACGTGCAGGTGATTGAGGAGCGCGCCACCATGCACTTCCGCTTCCCGGAGGTGGAGCGCTCGGGGCGCGACGTGGTGACGCTGGAGGGCATCCAGAAGCGCTACGGGGAAGCGGTGGTGTACTCGGGGCTGGACGCTCGGGTGGAGCGCGGTCAGCGCATCGCCGTGGTGGGCGCCAACGGCGCGGGTAAGACGACGCTGCTGAAGATCATCGCGAGCGAGCTGGTGCCGGATGGCGGCACGGTGAAGCTCGGGCACAACGTGGTGATGGGGTATTACGCGCAGCACCACGCGGACAAGCTGAACAAGCAAAACACCATCATCGAGGAGGTGCGCCCGCTCGCGGCGGACAAGCCAGAGAGCTTCATCCGCGGAGTGCTCGGGTCGTTCATGTTCTCGGGGGATGACGTGGACAAGCCGGTGGGCGTGCTCAGCGGTGGAGAGCGGGCGCGCGTGGCGCTGGCGAAGCTGCTGCTGGTGCCCTCGAACCTGCTGCTGATGGACGAGCCGACGAACCACCTGGACCTGGACTCGACGGAGATGCTCATCGAGGCGCTACAGGGGTACGGCGGAACGCTGGTGTTCGTGTCACACAACCGGAGCTTCGTGAACGGGCTGGCGACACACGTCTGGGACGTGGTGGGCGGCAAGGTGGAGACGCACCCGGGCAACCTGGACGACTACCTCTACCACCAGGAGCAGCAGCGGCTGGCGGCAGAGGCCGCGGGGCTGGGCGAGAAGCTGTCGGAGAAGACGCCGACGGCGGGGATGACGGAGAAGGAGCGCAAGCGGATGGAGGCCGAGGCGCGGCAGAAGCGCAGCGCCGTGGAGGGCCCCATCAAGAAGGAGATCGCGAAGCTGGAGGAGGCGATCTCCAAGCTGGAGGCGGCGCAGAAGGAGCGCGAGGCGCAGCTGGCGGATCCGGTGCTCTACAACGACTTCGCGAAGGCCAAGCCGCTGATGGACACACATCGCGAGGGCAAGGAGCAACTGGAGCAGCTCTATGCCCAGTGGGAGGCAGCGCAGGAAAAGCTGGCCGAAGCCTCCGCGTCACTCTGAGGTTCGCCCCCTCTCCCTCCGGGAGAGGGCTGGGGTGAGGGTATTCGCTTCCGTACCCCTACCGGTGATGCCGGCCACCCCAGCGGTGTTCTCGGGACGGGCTCGCATCATGATAGCGGGGGCCGCGATAACGAGGCGCTGACCAGCGCCTGTAGTGGTAGTGACGCACCATCGGGTAGCGCCGCCACGTGTGGAAGAAGTAGTGAGGATGTCCCCACCGCACGGTGATGCCCGCGTGCCGGTACTCCGGAACGACGACCCGGACCGAGCCACGCACGGCCCATCCGCCATCGACGAAGACCCACATGGGCCCTCGCCGCACCCATCTCGGAGAGACGAAGACGAGGCCTGGCCGGGGCGGTGCGACCCAGCTCCCACCCACCCAGGCCCACTGCGTGCCGGACCAGAACCAATAACCGGGTGCCCACGTGAGGTTCGGCGCGGGAGCGGGCGGAGGGGCCTCAACCTGGAGTTGAGGAGGGGCCTGGGTCGTCGTGACCTCTTCGCTCGTCAGATCGATGGGGATTTCCACCTCCATCGAGCCGGGACTCGCCCATCCCCCTGAGATCCAACGCCAGACATATCCGTCCTGCTGCCAGTAGCCGTTAACGAACTGGTAGCCCGGCATCTTCGCGATCCACGCCCCCGGCTTGAAGCGCCACTGGCTGTCATCCCAGTACCAATGGCCCGAGGTCCACACGGCATCGGCGAAGGGACGCGCCGTCGGTGTCTCCTCGGGGAGTGGCGGAGGAGGGGAGGGGGCCGTGGGCGCCAGCTCCTCCTCCGCGGCCAGGTCTTCGGCGAACTCGGAATCCGGCGCTGCGGCCGGGGCTGTCTGCGCATGAACGACAGGGGTCGCCAAGCCCAGAACCAAACAGACCAACCATCGAGGACTCATGACGCGTCTCCGTGTCTGCTGCCGAACCATCCTCTGACACGCAGGCAAGGGTGTGCCTCGTTGCCAGAGTTTGCATGCATGGGACGTTCATGACCCGGATTGATTCATGCCACTTCTCCCCACTGCCCAGATTTCAAGGCCGAGAGCCCGGGCTACGGGTCGCCTGGCTGCCTGGGTGTGGAAGACGGTGGAATCGAAGTATCGAGCCTCGTCGCGGGTGGGGTAAGCGATCGGCCATGAGACCCACCACTGCGTTTCTCAGCCTCGTCCTCCTCGCGGGTTCGGCTTGCACCCACGGCACGAACATTCAGCAGGGCACCCCGGTAACCCCCTCGTCCACGGACCTCACCGAGCGCAGCCGCGAGCTCGCCAAGCGCGTCATCATCGCCGATGGCCACGTCGACATGCCCTACCGGCTCAGGGAGAAGCTGGGTCCCGATGGGGAGCCCACCGAGGATGTCTCGCAGCGCACCGCCGAGGGCGACTTCGACTACCCGCGCGCCGTGGAGGGCGGGCTCGACGTGCCCTTCATGTCCATCTACATCCCGGCTGAGTACCAGGAGACGGGCGGGGCCAAGGCGCTCGCGGACTCGCTGATTGACATGGTGGAGAAGATCGCCCGGAAGTCCCCCGAGAAGTTCGCCATGGCCCGCTCGGTCGAGGAGGCCCGGCGCAACACCCGGGAGGGCAAGATCTCCTTCGCGCTGGGCATCGAGAACGGTGCCGCCATCGAGGACAAGCTGGAGAACGTCGCGCACTTCCAGCGGCGCGGTGTGCGCTACATCACCCTCACGCACTCCAAGGACAACCTGCTCAGCGATGCCTCCTTCAACGCGGGCAAGCGCACCTGGAACGGCCTCAGCCCGTTCGGCAAGCAGGTGGTCGCCGAGATGAACCGGGTGGGCATCATGGTGGATGTCTCGCACCTCTCGGATGACGCCATCCGCCAGGCGGTGGAGACGAGCCAGGTGCCTGTCATCGCCTCGCACTCCTCGTGCCGCCACTTCACGCCCGACTTCGAGCGCAACATCAGCGATGAGCTCATCCGCGCCGTGGCCGCGAAGGGTGGGGTGGTGATGATCAACTTCGGCTCCGCCTTCCTCTCCCAGGCCGCCAACGCGTACCAGCAGCAGATCCACAAGGACATCACCACCTTCGCCACGACGCGTGGCCTGAAGCCGGACAGCCCCGAGCTGAAGGCGTTCGTCGAGTCCTATCTGCGCGAGCACCCGGCCCCGCTCGCGAAGGTGGAGGACGTGGCCGATCACATCGACCACGTGGTGAAGCTGGTCGGGATCGATCACGTGGGTCTCGGCTCCGACTTCGATGGCGTGGGCCCCACGCTTCCCATCGGGCTCAAGGACGTGTCCCAGTATCCCAACCTCTTCCGCGTGCTCCTCGAGCGCGGCTATAGCGAGGCGGACATCGAGAAGATCGCCTCGGGCAACGTCTTCCGCGTGTGGCAGCAGGTCGAGGCCCACGCCGCGAGCCGCTGAGCGTCTCAGGCTCCGGGGAGTGGGTGTGGTGACTCGGCCTGGCGTTCCTTCCGCCGGGCCAGCAGCGAGGGGCCGAGGAGGAGCACCACGCTCAGCACCAGGGCGGTGGGGCCTGGCCAGTCACCCCAGGCCACCATCAGTGTGGACAGGTGAGGCGTCTGGGGAACGGTCACGGCCATGCTTCCGCGCTGGTCATCCGGCACCGCGGTGAGCACCTCGCCCGTGGGGCTGATGAGGGCGGAGATGCCCGAGTTGGTGACGCGCACCTGCGGCAGCCGTGTCTCGATGCTGCGAAACGCTGCGTGCATCAGGTGCAGCTTCGGCGCGGGCGTCCCCGAGAACCACGAGTCGTTGGACAGCGTGACGATGAACTCGGCGCCCCGGCGGGCCTCCTCGGCGACGTAGCCGGGGAAGATGGACTCGTAGCAGATGAGCGGCGCGATGGTGAGCGTCCGGCCCTCGCGGAGCTGCATCGACAGGGTCTGTGGGCCGGGGCCCCGCTTCCAATAGCCCGTCCAGGGCAACCGCTCGCGCAGCCACGGCGAGTCGATGGCTTCAGGGACCCACTCGGTCAGCGGGAAGAGCATCGTCTTGCGGTACGCCGAGCGGGTCAGTGTCCCGTCTCGCCCCGGACCCACGAACATGGCGGCGTTGTACTCGCGCTCCTGCTCCAGGTCGTACGTGCCGAAGAGGAGCGGCACCTGGCTTCGCGAGACGTATCCGGAGATCTCCGCATCGAACTCGGCGCCCGCCTCGCTCTTCGGTGTGCCGAAGGTCGTCGGGTACACCGTCTCGGGCCAGACGAGCAGATCCAGCTTCCGGTTCTGGAGCAGCTCGTCCGAGAGCCGGTAGTGCGTGTCCAGGATCATCCGGACGACGTCGTACATGCCCATCTCTGCCGCGAGCTTCTCGTACTTCGTGATGTTCGCCTGTACGACGCCGACCACGAGGTCCGGTCGCGAGGCCTTGGCTTCGGCCACCTGTTGGTAGCGGAGCTGTCCATACCCGAGCCCGCCCAGCAGGATCGCCGCCAGCACTGCCAGAGGCGCCAGCGCGCGCCGCGAGCCCTCCCTCGGCCCGTGGGCTACGAGGGCCTTCCCCGCGGCGAGCACGCACTCGTTGGCGATGAGGACCACGAACGTAAGCCCGTGCGCTCCGGCGATGTCCGCGCCCTGGCGCAGGAGCTCGGACGCGTAGAGGCCATGTCCGAGGGTCTCCGCGAAGAGTTTGGGGCAGAGCCACTCGGTGCCCACGTACACGAGCGCGCCCGTGAGCGTGATGCGCCAGAAGGCCCACGGGCCTGCCTGCGTGGTGCGCTGCAGGTGGTAGCGCACCAGCGCGAAGGTGATGAACTGGAACTCCATGAAGGGAGCCAGCACCCACAGGGCGAGCCAACACACCGCCAGGGGCGCCTGGGAGTAGCTTTGTATCGCCGCGGGGAACCACCCGAAGAGCGCCGAGGTGAAGGCGAGGCTCAGGGCCACACCGGCGAGCACGGCCTCGCGCCAGGAGCTGATCCGGTTCAGCACCAGCAACCAGGGCACGAGCGACACCCAAACGACCGACACCCAGCGTGGTTCCAGACTCCCGAACAGCCACGCGAGAGCCGTGGTGCCCGCGACGCCGAGCAACAGGCTCGCCAGACGTCGCGCGCGTACCGCACCTGTGCTCACGGAATGGGCTCCACTCCCTCGGGTCCCGCCGGAACATCCAGGATTTCGATGGGCATGCCCGGGGGCGCCAGCTCAGGCGGGACGACGCGGTTGGCGGGCAGCTCGACGGGCCTTCCGTTCGAGTCGGTCGGCTTGTAGTCCGGGTGGAACATGAGGATCGGCTTCACGCGCTCACCGTTGTCCGTGGCCTGGTAGTGGCGCACGTAGCCGGGAGGCAGCTCGAAGTCCTCGGGCACGACGATGCCCTGCTTGAGGGGCTTGGTGCCCGGGCGATACAGGTTGATTCCCTCCGCCGGTCCCGAGGGCGTGGCCTCCTGCGTCATGGGCTCTTGCTCGGGGGCGGGCTCGGACGGGGAGGGGATCCCCAGCCCGGACACGGGTATCGCCACGGGCCGCGGGGCCACCTTCCGGGCAGGCCGGAAGGGAGTGGGGGAGGGGGTGCTCTCCGCGAGCTTCACGGGCTCGGCCTCTGGGGTGGCCGGCACGGAGCCTGGCGATGACACGAGCCAGGTACTCAAGAGCAGACACACGACGGTGAAGCCGAGCGCCAGCCCGACGATCCACATGCCGCTGCCCGTGCGCTTTCGCTGGATATGCGTCACGCCGTCGCTGTCGACGCGCCGCTCTTCATTGGGAGGTTGCGAACCCATTCTCGCCCCTGTTCTCAGGGCCTCGTATGCTACGGGTCCCCTGCCGCCCGGGCAATCCGTCGAAGTGCCCGGTGGATGACCCCTGCTCCAAGTGAACCCCATGCACGCAGCCGATGCGTCTGCCGAGCCCTCTGCCGATGGTCGGATCATTGCCCCGCGTTTCCAAGTCCACGCTTACGGACGGGTGCCACGAATCCTCGGGGCCGTGCTTCAGGTGCTGCTCGTCGCAGACCTTCTCTACCTCTCTCTGCTCATTGTCTTCGACACCTTCACCGGGGCGTTGAACCCCACACCGCCTGCTCAGGCGGGCTGGCTTGCCCTGCTCGCGCTCGTCCTGTTCGGCCTTCTCCAGCTCCTCCGTTGGTTCTCCGCAGCCACTTTCTTGGTCGAGCCGGAGCGGCTCGTGCTGGAGCGCCGCGGCGATCGGTTCGAGATTCCCCTGAGCTCGGTGGTGTCCATCCAGCTCTGGCGGCTGCCCCTGCCGGGCGCGGGTCTATCGTTGCGAATGAAGTCGGGGCGCACCTTCCAGTACTCCCCGCAGGTGTCGGATCCCCTGCCGTTGCTGGAGGCGCTAGGCCGCCATAACCCCGAGCTCTCCGCGACGGCGAGGCCTTCGCTCACCGCGTTCGCGCACGCTCGGGCGATGATCGTCCGCCAGCGCTGGTACCACCTGGCATTCAAGTTCGTCCTGTTCCCGCTGCTCCCCGCGGGCATCATGTTCCGAGCCAACCAGTACATCACCTACGGTGGGCCGTTTGGTCAGTACCAGATGTACGGACTCGGGCCCTACCTGCAGAGTTTGGGTACTTACTGGACCTTCTTTACGGCGGTGCTCGTGTTGCTCGCGGTGCTGTTGCGCGTCCCGTCTGAGTTGATTGCTTTCATTGGGGCGTGGCTCTCACCACCGCACGCGAGGGGCGTGAGGCGGTTCGTGGAAGTGGCCAACGCGGTGCTCTACTACGTGGGCTTCCCCGCCTTCATGGCGGCGCGGTTCTTCCTGTAGGCGTCAACGGGGTAAGGCTGCCATGCCCGGGCATCTGACAAGGGAAGAGGGCGAGCGGCTGTCGCGCCTGGCCCAGGAGTGGGATCGTCTCTACCTCTCGCTTCGCAAGGCATCCCTCGCCGAGAAGATCCGAGCATTCAAACGACTCGAAAAGCGGTTTCTGAAGGAGATGCGTACCGCGGCCGGGAAACGAGAAGTGCGCAGGCGGATCACCAGGAGCCTGCTCATGGAGAACCGTACCGGTCCCTGGAGGCGGTTTTCGCCGTACCTGCGGCGAATGGAGCGGCTTGGCTACTCCTCGATGGACTGTCGCTTGTTGGTTTGTTGCTGGGCGGCGCAGGCCGCCAGCGGTTCTCGAGTGGGACTGCGTAGGGCAGCTGCGCTCATTGCCGACGTCGAGCGGCGGGCTCGGATTCGGCCGCCGCATCCGGCAGCACGAGAGCAGGTCGAGTTCATGTTGGCGCGGGCCCGGACATTCGCCGGCCTCGATACCCATGGCGTTGCCTCGGAGGGGCACAAACGCCGCAAGAAGGCGGCTACGCGAAGCCCCACTCGAACGAGTAACCGGTAATGGCGCTGTCCGGTTCTGGTGGGTTCTTCCTCAGCTCGCGCGGCGCTTCTTCTCGCGCTTCGACTTGCGCTCGGACTTCGGCGGCGGCGTGAGCTCCGGGTTGCTGTTTTCCAGCGACAGGGACTCGGCGGACCTCGTGGCGGGGAAGGGGGTCCCGTCCACGATGATCGGCTCCGGGTGCTGGGCTGGCTCGGAGGGGGGCACGGGCACGCGGATGATGAATGTGGCGCCTTCACCCGGCTTGCTCTGCACCAACAGCGTCCCACCGTGGTTCTTCACGATGCGCTGGCTGATGGCCAGCCCCAGCCCCGTGCCCTTCTGCTTCGTCGTGAAGAAGGGCACGAAGATGTGCTGCTGTTGATCCTGCGGAATCCCGGGGCCCGTGTCCGTCACGTGCAGCTCCAGGAACGAGTCCCCCGCAGAGGATCGGAAGTCGTTGAAGCGATCCGGCCGCACCGTCTTCAGCGTGATGCTGCCCCCGGTGTCGCCCATGGCCTGCATCGCGTTCTGCACCAGGTTGATCAACACCTGCTTGAGCTGCTCCGCGTCCGCCTCCACCCGCGGCAGGGACTCCTCCAGCTCGACCTTGAGCTCGATGCCCTGAGGCATCTCGTTGTGGATGAGCTTCACCGTCCGCGTCACCACCTCGTTCAGGTCCGTGGGGCCGAAGCTCTGCTTCAGTGGACGCGAGTAGTCGAGGAACGCCGACACCACGCCATTGAGCCGGTTCACCTCCTCGACGATGACCTCGACGAACTCGCCCTCCTCACCCGGCAGCCGCTTGGGATCGAGGCACTGTGCCGCTCCCTTGATGGCGCCCAGCGGGTTACGGATTTCATGCGCCAGACCCGCGGCCATCTCGCCCAGGGCCGCCAGGCGATCGCGCTCGCGGATCTTCTCGTACAGCTTCGAGTTCTCCAGGGCCGTCGCCAGTCGCTCGGCCACCTCCAAGATGAGGGCGATTTCATCCGAGGCGTAGGCCTCTGGCACGCGCTCATCCCACAGGTTGAGGAAGCCGATGACGCGATCATTGCCCAGCAGCGGCACGGTGATGCCGCCCTTCATCTGCAGGAGCGCCGCGCGCGTGTCGTTGAGCCGCTTGAGCTCATCGCGGAAGCGCTTGCCCTCCACGGCCTGCTGCCGCAGCACCGCGATGCGCCGCTCCACGTTCTCCAGCAGTACCGCCTTCTGTCCCGAGGCCACCGCGAACAGCACGCCACGCGCCGCGCCCGTGTCCAGGAAGGTCACCGGCACCGGCCCCCGCGCGTCCAGCAGCCGATAGCCCGGCCGGTCCTCCGCGAGCAGGTACAGTGAGGCATGGGTGATGCGCCCCGACTCGTGCAGCGCGTCCAGCACCATGCGCGCCAGCTCGGAGATCTCGATGACGCCCGCCATCCTCGCGCGCACGTTGCTGAGCACCCGCAGCAGCTCGAAGCGCTCGCGGAAGAAGATGGCCACCACCTGCTCCTCCACCTTCACCCGCAGCGGCTCCAGGAGGATGAGCACCACGAAGGCCGCTACCACCGTGTTGAAGAGGAAGAGCGAGGTGTTGTTCTCGTCCACCCACACCGTCAGCACGGTGAAGACCGCGGCCAGGATGCTGGCCAGCACCGTCTGCGAGGCGATCTTCCCCAGCAGTTCGTGCAGGTCCATCAGCCGCAGCCGCAGCAGCGTCTGGGCCAGGAAGAACAGGTAGAGCGTGGTGAAGACCGGCCCCAGGGTGGGGAAGGGCAGTCCGTAGCGCTCCAGCAAGTCCAGCGCGCTGAAGAGGATGGCCGCCCCCGCTCCGATGGCCAGGTACGTCAGCCGCAATCGTTCGATACGCGACTCAGAGGTGCTGACTCGTCGGAGCAGCAACGAGACGGAGGCGAGCAGGGCACCGAGCACCCAGGCGCCCATGGCCACGCGGGCCCACCGGTTCTCGGCCAGGGGCGAGACGGCCACGGCCAAGCCGAAGATGGAGGAGAGGAAAGCGAGCCGCCGGCCGAGCAGATGCGTGCCCTTGCTCACCCCCAGAAATTCGAGGAAGAAAGCCACTGCCGCGCCAGGAACCAGCGAAGCCAGTAGAATGGTGGCACCCACGGCCACCCGCGTCACCCACGGGTACTCCGCACGCTCGAACAGGCTGTGCAAGAAGCTGGACAGGTAGTACCCGCCCACCGTCAATGCGAAGACGGAGTAGAGCGTGAGCACTCGAGGACGCCCCGCCCGCAACAACATGGAAACGCCAAGCGCCAGCCCGATGATGGATGCGAGAAGAGCGCTCTGTGTCCGAATGTCCATGCGTGGTGGCCAGTCTAACCTCCGTTCGTTCGCGGAAATTTTTTCCCTGCGCCCAGTTGTCTCCCGGGCTGCTCAGGCGCATCACCTGAGGGCCCATCCCGTATGAAAGCCTTCGTCCCCCTGCTTGCCGCTGCCGCCGCCGCCACGTCGCTGGCCTTCACCCAGGCGCCGCTCTCCGAGGAGCCCTCCGCGGCTCCTCAGGCCCTCACGGGCAGTGCCCCGTCCGAGGCTCAACTCTCGCCCCCTCCCGACTCGGAAAAGGCCGTTGTGCCTCCCGGGTACGTGGAGGTGCTCAACCCCGCGTTCCCGGATGGACCTCCGCCTGCGCCCGCGCAGCCGAAGATCTTCAAGGGTCGCGCCTACGGCCTGGATGACCTGGCGCCGTACTTCGGCGAGGGCAAGCTCAAGGAGGCCAAGGAGGCCTTCGACAAGGGCTTCTACGTCCGCGCCCGGGAGCTGCTGGAGAAGGAGGGGGACTCGCTCCCCGTGCGCTACCTGCGCGCCTTGAGCGCCGTGCGCGCCGGGGATGACAAGCGCGCCGCCGAGGAGATGACCGCCCTGGCCGGAGACTACCCCGCGCTGCGCGATCGCTGCCTCACCCATGCCGGCGTGGCCCTCGAGTCGCTCGGGCGCTTCGCCGACGCCGCCGTGTTGCTCGCGCAGGTGCCTGATAGCTCTCGGCTGTACGCCGATGCCCGCCTGGCGCTCGGCCGCGTCCTGCGCAAGGCGAAGGATCCGGAGGCCGCGCTCGCCGCGCTCGCGCCCCTGTCCAGTCGCACCTCGCCTTCGTGGGGCCGCAACGTGGGCGCCGAGGCCCTCATGGCCAGCGCCGACATCGCCGCGGAGAAGAAGGACAAGACCCGCGAGCGGGAGTTCCTCTGGCGCTTGTGGGCCAGCCATCCTCTCACGCCCCTGGCTCAGCAGGCCGAGAAGCGCCTCAAGGGACAGCAGGCTCCGATCGAGATGAAGGTGCTGCGCGGCGAGCAGCTCATCGAGCTCAACCGCAACCGCCAGGGTCTCGACGTGCTCGAGCCGCTGCTGCCCAAGCTCAAGCTGCCCGACGTGCTCGCCTGCCGCGCGCACTTCGCCTACGGCAAGGGCATGCGCAAGGAGCGCCAGCACACCCGCGCCATCGCCGCGCTCACCCCCGTGGTGGAGAAGTGCCAGGAGCGGGATCTGCTGCCGCGCGCCCTCTACGTGCTCGGCTCGTCGCGCTCCATCGTGGATCAGGTGAAGGGCCCCGAGACGTACGAGCGGCTCGCCCGCGAGTACCCGGACCACTCCTTCGCCGACGACGCGCTCTTCTACGCCGCGGATCTCTATGTGAAGACGGGCCGGCTGGAGCTGGCCTCGCAGCGGCTCAAGGATCTCGCGAAGCTCTATCCCCAGGGCGACTTCCTGGGCGAGGCGCTCTTCAAGGACTTCTGGATCTCCCGCACGCTGAAGACCGCGGACGGTGGCCTGCCCATGCTCGTGGAGATCGAGAAGCGCTTCGCCGACGCGGACGAGACGTACGACGTGGAGCGCGCGGCGTACTGGCGGGCGCGCACCCTGCAGGACAAGGGGGACACGAAGGCCGCCGCGGACATCTTCGAGAGGCTCGCGGTGGAGCACCCGGCCACCTATTACGGGCTGATGGCGCGCACGATGCTGGGCGAGCTGGAGCCGGCGCGCATGGAGCGCGTGACGCCGCAGATCGACTTCACCCAGCAGGAGCGCCGCGGTCCCTGGCCCCTGCACGCGGGGACGATGGAGAAGGATCCGCACTTCACCGCCGCCGTGGAGCTGCTGCGCCTGGGCTTCCCCGAGGCTGTCTCCTCGGAGCTGCTCGCCGTCAACCGCACGAACCTGCCCGCTGAGAACATCCGGCTGCTCGTCCACCTGCTGGCGCAGGCTGGCGACGAGCGTGGGGCTCATGCGGTGGCCCGCGTGGCGCTGCGCCGCGATCTGAGCGGCCGTATCACCCCGGAGACGCGGCCGGTGTGGGAGGTGGCCTATCCCAATGCCTTCCGCGAGCTGATTGAGAAGCACACCCGCGCGGCCGGCGTGGAGCCGGATCTGCTCCAGGCGCTGATGCGCGAGGAGAGCGCGTTGGATCCCAAGGCGCTCTCGTGGGCGGGCGCGCTGGGCCTCACCCAGCTCATGCCCTCCACGGCGCAGGCGGTGGCGCGTCAGCTCAAGCTCAAGAAGGTGACGACCCAGGCGCTGCTGGATCCGGATCTCAACATCAAGCTGGGTGCCCACTACCTGGGCTCGCTCGTGAAGCGCTTCTCCGGACACACCCCGTTCGCCGTGGGCAGCTACAACGCCGGTCCGCTGGCGATTGACCGGTGGCGCGCGGATCGCCCGGGCATGCCGCTGGACGCGTGGGTGGAAGAGGTGCCCATCGCGGAGACGCGCGGCTACATCAAGCGTGTGCTGCGCTCCTACAACACCTACCAGCTGCTCTACGGCCGGCCCGCCAAGGCGCCCGTCGTGCAGGCGTCCAGGAAGTGATGTGAACATGCGGTGAAGGGCAGGGGGGTTGGCTGGCGCGAGCGCCCCCGCTCCCTTACACTTCGGATCGTGGGTGCACCCTCGGCCGAAGACGGGGGGAAGAACGCGCTGCTGCGCGCGCTCCCCTCCATCGAGCAGCTCCTGCGCCGTCCCTCTCTGGAGGCACGGTTGTCAGGCCTCCCGCGAGCCCGGGTCGTGGCGGCGTTGCGGCTCGCGGTGGAGCGTGTGCGCGGGCGGCTGCTGCGCGGCGAGGCCCGTCCCTTCGAGGACTCGGACGTAGACGAGGCGCTGCGCACCCTGGCCACACCCAACCTGCGGCCGGTGCTCAACGCCACGGGCGTCGTGCTGCACACCAACCTTGGCCGTGCTCCCCTGGCGCCCGAGGCCGTGGCCCGCGTGGCCGCTGTGTCTCGCGGCTACTCCAACCTCGAGTACGACCTGGACGAGGGCGAGCGTGGCAGCCGCTATGCCCCCGTCGTTGAGCTGCTCACCCAGCTCACCGGTGCCGAGGACGCCCTGGTGGTGAACAACTGCGCGGGCGCGGCGCTGTTGGTGCTCGCCACACTTGCCGCGGGTCGCGAGGCCATCGTCTCGCGTGGGGAGTTGGTGGAGATCGGCGGCGGCTTCCGAGTGCCGGACGTGATGAAGCAGTCCGGGGCGCGGCTGGTGGAGGTGGGCACGACCAACCGTACTCGGCGCTCGGACTACGAGTCGGCCCTCACGCCGGACACGGGCGTGTTGATGAAGGTGCACCGCTCCAACTTCGCGCTGGTGGGCTTCACGGAAGAGGTGGAGGTGAAGGAGCTGGCCGCGCTCGGCCGTGCGCGCGGGGTGCCTGTGTTCGTGGATTTGGGCTCGGGAGCACTGGTGCCGCTCACCGGCGAGGGGCTCACCGGCGAGCCCACCGTCCCGGCCACTGTGGCCGCGGGCGCTGACGTGGTGGCCTTCTCTGGCGACAAGCTGCTCGGTGGGCCGCAGGCGGGCATCATCGTGGGCCGCGCCGCGCTGATCGCCCGCATCAAGAAACACCCGCTCACCCGAGCGTTGCGCATCGACAAGATGACGGTGGCAGCGCTGGAGGCCACGCTGGAGCTGTACCGGGATGGACGCCCGGAGGCGGTGCCCACCTACCGGTTGCTTACCTGGCCCGTGGACGTCCTCCGCGCGCGCGCCGAGCGGCTTCACACGCTCCTGGCGGAGAAAGGCCTCAAGGCTCGCGTGGCTCCGACTTTGGGACAGGTAGGCGGGGGAGCGATGCCCTTGGCCCGGTTGCCTTCCTTCGCGTGCATCCTCACTGTTGGAGAGCCAGCCGCCTTCCTGGAATGTCTTCGGGGGGCGGACGTTCCGGTGATCGGGCGGATCTCGGACGGCGAGGTGGTTCTCGACGTCCGATGCCTGGCGGAGGAGGACCTTGGGCCGGTCGCTGATGCCGTTGGTACGGCCATACAGGGAAGGCAGCCATGTTGAACAGCGCCGTTCTCGTCCTGAACCGTAATTATCAGCCGGTACACGTCACCTCGGTGAAGCGAGCCCTCTCGCTCCTCTACCTGGGGGTAGCCAAAGCCATCGACGCGCAATACCGCCTCTATGAATTCGAGGACTGGGCCGCGTTGAGCGCCGCCGCTCCGCACGACAGCATCAACACCATCAACCGGCGCATCCGCGTCCCCCGAGTCGTGGTGCTCTCCGCCTACGAGTACCTGCCACGCGGAAGGGTGCGCTTCTCCCGCCTCAACATCTACGCGCGCGACCATGACACCTGTCAGTACTGCGCTCGGCAGTTGCCGCGTTCGGAACTGAACCTGGACCACGTGGTGCCTCGCTCCCAGAACGGCAAGACGAGCTGGGAGAACGTGGTGTGCTCGTGTGTGCCCTGCAACCTGAAGAAGGGCGGGCGCACGCCGGAGCAGGCGGGCATGAAGCTGCTGCGGACGCCCGTGCGTCCTCGCTGGACGCCCTTGTTCCGCGGTGCCTCCCGTCGAGTCACCTACCGTGAGTGGCTGCCGTTCCTGAATCTGGCGGACGCCTCGTATTGGAACGTGGAGTTGCTCGACGACTGAGTGACCGTTGCCCCGGGGGTGGGGTCTCCCTGAACGCGTGGACCATGTCCGCGTGTGGATTGAGAGGGGAGGCACACATGAGGGGCAACCGATGGCTGGTCGCGGGCGCGCTCGCAATGCTCATGAGTTTCATGGGCTGCGACTGTGGCGACACCCCGCCCGGTAACAACGATGACGCCGGAGTCGTGGACGGCCGGGACGCGGGGGATGGCCAGCCGGATGGCGGAGACGGGACGGTTCTAGACGGCGGTCCGGGCTCCCAGTGTGTGGCGGCGGGGGCGCTCTGCAGCCGGGATGTCGGTGCCCAGTGCTGTACGGGCGTGTGCGGTGAGGATGGCCGCTGTCCAGAACCCAACCCACTCTGCCGGAGCGCTGGCGAGGCCTGCACCTCGGGCGTCCAGTGCTGCACCAACGTGTGCTCCAACGGCACGTGCGGCGCCAGCCAGTGCCTCGACATCGGTGGCGCGTGCTCCAGCGCCGAGGAGTGCTGCACCAAGACGTGCACCAACGGTACGTGTGCCCAGATTCCGAGTGACACCACCTCGGCATGCAAGGTGGTGGGCCAGGCCTGCGGCGCGGATGGGGACTGCTGCTCCACCAACTGCCAGGCCGGCATCTGCGCCCGCGCCTACTCGTGCCAGGGCTACAACGACATCTGCACCAGCAACGCGGAGTGCTGCGGAAACGCGTGCTCGGCCAACGGTGACGGCGGCGTGGGCCGGTGCCTGTTCGTCACGGGCGGTGGCGGTGGCGGATGCATCCAGGACGGCAACCCGTGCAGCGAGGGCTCCACGTGCTGCTCGCGCACGTGTGTGGACCTGGGCTACGGCGCCACGGTCTGCCAGCCCGTGGGCGGTTGCAAGCTGACTGGAAACTTCTGCACCCAGGACAGCGACTGCTGCGGCGGTGGGACGTACCCGGATGGCGGGCCGATCAACCCCAACGGCTCCGTGAAGTGCAGCAACGGCCGGTGCGACAACGGGCAGGCCTGCAACGGCGTGGGCAACATCTGCGGCGCCGGCAAGCTGCCGGATGGTGGCATGACGGACATCAACGCGTCGCAGAACTGCTGCGACGGCAGGAAGGCCGTGTGCCATGCCGACTCGACCGGCGTGCCGAGGTGCTTCGGTGGCTCGGGGGTTGATGGCGGCCTGGGGGCGTGCCCCACGGGTTACACGGGCGAGGCGGGTTGCTGCATCGCGCCAAACGACACCTGCCAGTTCTCCGATCAGTGCTGCGACGGCGCCCTCTGCCTGCCGGCGGGAGACGGCACCGGCCGGCTGTCGTGCCAGAAGCCCACGTGTGCTCCGGTGGGCACGTCCTGCGATGACCCGGCGGTGACGTGCTGCGCGGGCACCCAGTGCTTGCCCAACTCCGAGCTGACCAAGGCCTGTCTGGTACCGTACACCCCGCCTCCCTCGGACGGTGGAACGCCCCCCACTGACGGTGGAACCCCTCCTCCCGACGCGGGGACGGGTGGCGGGACGTGCCAGTCCAATGGCGCCACGTGCTCGGCTGGGACGCAGTGCTGCTCGGGCATCTGCTCGGGTGGGACCTGCCAGGCGCCCCAGGCGTGTCAGCCGCAGAACGGTGCGTGCACCTCCGGTTCGGACTGCTGCCAGGGCCTGCGCTGCGACATCCCCCTGGGGACGGTCACCGGCACCTGCCAGCCCGGGGCTACCTGCTCGACCAGCGGACAGGCGTGCTTGACCAGCGGCGAGTGCTGCTCCGGCCTGGCCTGCGGCACCTCAACGGGCAGTGCGTGTGATGGCACTTCGCCCTGTGTGTGCCAGTTGATCCTCAAGTAGTTGGCCAGGGAGTCGACGCGGAGCCCAGGACGGGTTTTGATACGGGTGCTTTGAGTCCCCCCAGTCCCTCCTCCGCGTCGCAGCCCGCCCGGTCACCCTCGCCCGCCCCATCCGCGGGCGGGGCCGCCGCGCGTCCGGACCCCGATTCTCCGGGGCTCGGCGCGCGGGCCCGTCCTCACCGCATCATCGCGGTGGGCGGCGGCAAGGGTGGTATCGGCAAGTCGCTCGTCTCCGCCAACCTCGGTGTCGCGCTGGCCATGAGAGGCCAACGCGTGCTCCTGGTCGATGCGGACCTCGGCGGCGCCAACCTCCACACCTGCCTCGGCGTGGGCCAGCCCACAGCCACCCTGTCGGACTTCATGTTGCGTCCGAAGGCGCGGCTGGAGGACGTCATCGTCCCCACGGGCGTGCCCAACCTGTCGCTGATCGCCGGCGCGCTGGACGTCCTGGACGCGGCCAACATCAAGTACGCCCAGAAGCAGCGGCTGCTGCGCAGCCTTCAGACCCAGACGGTGGACTACCTCATCCTCGATCTGGGGGCGGGCTCCAGCTTCAACACGCTCGACTTCTTCATCATCGCCGACCACGGCGTGCTGGTGATGCTGCCCGAGCCCACCTCGGTGGAGAACGCCTACCGCTTCGTGAAGGCTGCCTTCTACCGGCGGCTGCAGCAGGTGGAGTCCAACTACGGCATTGAGCGGCTCGTGGAGCGCGCCCTGTCCACCCGCGAGGGCGCCGCGCGCACGCCCTTCGAAATCATCCAGCACGTGCGCCAGCACAACGTCTCGCTCGCCGAGCGGCTCGAGAAGGAGCTGACCGCCTTCCGCGTGAAGCTGGTGCTCAACCAGGCGCGCTCCGATGGCGACCTGAACGTGGGCGCCGCGGTGGTGTCCGCGTGGAAGAAGTTCTTCGGTCTGGAGATGGATGACCTTGGGGCCATCCGCTACGACGACGAGGCGTGGCGCGCGGTGCGCAGGCGCCGGCCCATCGTCATTGACAAGCCCGAGTCTCCGGCCGCTGTCGGTATCCAGAGCATCGCCGATCGCCTGTTGGCGCTCGACGGGGTGACGGGGTGATGTCCGCCATGAAGCACTTCGAGCAGCAGTCCTACTATGAACTCCTGGAGGTGCCCGTCAGCGCCTCGGAGGATCAGATCCTCGACGCCTATGCGCGCGCGATGGAGACGTACTCTCCCGACTCCATCGCGGTGTACTCGTTGGTGGAGCCGGAGCAGCTCGATGCCCTGCGGCAGCGGCTCACGCAGGCCATGGAGGTGCTCTGCGAGCTGGAGCTGCGCATCGAGTACGATCGCAAGATCGGCATCACGCGCTCGCCCGAGGAGGTGAGCCGCCTGCGGGCGGAGTCCCTGAAGCGCGCGGCCGAGTCGGATGGCAAGGAAGTGCCCGCGAACGGGGCAGGGGCGTCGCCGGTCTTGACGGTGGTGGCCCCGGTGGAGCCCGTGGCCGAGGTGAAGCCGCAAGAGCTGCCGGTGGAGCAGGCGCAGCCGGTCGTGCAGGCGCAGCCGGTGGCCCTGGCGCCGTCCGCCGCCGAGGCGGAGCCGCTGGATGCCGTGGTGGTGACCGAGGTGGAGCCGGAGTCCGAGACGGCGCCAGTGGTCGAGATGAAGCCCCGCAGGCCGCCGGAGGAGCCCGAGGAGGACGCTCCCGTGGCCATGCCGGATCCGAAACCGGAGCTGGGGTCTGGGGGAGCCGTGGCGAGTGTGGAGGCAGCGGCGGCGGAGGAACCCCTCCCGGCTCCGTCCGTGGCCGCGACGCCGGTCGCAGCTCCGCCCAAGCCCCGCTCCCTCACGCCGATGCCCGGGACCCTGCGGTCGGTGGCCCATGCCCGGCCCAGCGCTCCGGTGGCGCGCCCTGGTGCGCCTGTGCCTCCTCCGTTGCCATCGCGCAATGGGGCCCGACCTTCCCCCGCACGCATGCCCAACGGGCAGCAGCTTGGGGATGCTCCCGTGCTAGCCCAGGCCTCGGCCATCGCCACGGCCGAGTCGGCGCTCGCCCAGGTGGCGGTGAAGGCTCGCGACTCGCGCACCCGGCTCAAGACCGTGGTGGACATTCCCTCTGATGCTGAGTTCAACGGCGAGCTGCTGCGCCGCATTCGTGAGGGCCGCAACATCTCACTGCAGATGCTCGCGGACAGGACCCGCATCTCGGCCCGGCATGTGGAGAACATCGAGGCGGACCGCTACGGCATCCTCCCTGCGGGCGTCTATCTGCGCGGCATGTTGATGAGCATCGCCCGCGAGCTGGGGTTGGATCCGCTCCGCGTCTCCAGGAGCTACATGGGCCTCGTCGCATCCGGTGAGAAAAACCGGCGATGAGACGGTGCTGAGCGGCCGGGCGTCTCCTGGGTGTTTGTCGCGTGTCAGCGAAGTTGACACCCTGGGGGGGGCTGCTTAGAAAGGTCCAGGATGACTGAAGAAGAAAAGATCAAGGCCATGCGGCTGGCCCGCGCGATTGCCTCGGATATCTCGCTCTACAACGAGCAGAAGATCATCAAGGGCATCGAGCAGGACAACCTCTTCGAGGTCCTCAAGGAGGAGCTCGACGAGGGCCGAGAGCTCTACAAGAGCCGCGTCAGCCCCGAGATCTTCCAGAGGATGAATTTCTTCGAGCGGGCCATCAACGACATCGTCCTGCGCTCCAAGGCGCACGTGAAGTCGAAGATTTGGTAGCCCCCGACGCGCGCGAGCACCGGGCCCCGCCCGAGGCCCGTGGCGAGAGGCTGGATCAAGTCCTCGCGCGTCTTTGTCCCGAGCTCACGCGCTCGCGCATCCAAGGCCTCATCGAGGCCGGTCACGCGCAGGTCGACGGCAAGCCCGCGAAGGCCTCCCTGCGTCTGAAAGGCGGCGAGCTGCTCTCCCTCGTGGTCCCCGCGCCAGTCCCCGCCGTGCCGGTGGCCGAGGAGCTGCCGCTGGCGGTGCTGCACGAGGATCGCGATCTCGTCGTGGTGGACAAGGCGGCGGGCATGGTGGTGCACCCGGGGGCGGGTCACGCCTCGGGGACGCTGGTCAACGCGCTGCTGCACCGGGTGAAGGACCTGGCCGGGGTGGGCGGCGAGCTGCGCCCGGGCATCGTCCACCGGCTGGACAAGGACACGACGGGCTGCCTGGTCGTCGCCAAGCACGAGAAGGCGCTGGTGGCGCTGCAGAAGGCCTTCAAGACGCGCGCGGTGGAGAAGACGTACCTGGCGCTCGTGCATGGGGTGCCCAAGGCCGCCGAGGCGCGCATCGAGACGCTCTACGGCCGTCACCCGGTGCACCGCCAGCGCTTCACCGGCAAGGTGAAGGAGGGGAAGCCGGCCATCACCGTGTACCGGGTGCGCGAGGCCTTCGAGGGCGCCGCCTGCGTGGAGGTGGATCTGCTCACGGGCCGCACGCATCAGATTCGCGTGCACCTGGCGGAGGCCGGCCACCCGCTGCTGTGCGACAGCGTGTACGGCGCGGGCCGCAAGGCGAAGGGCAGGGCGGAGGAAGCACAGGAGGTGCTGGGTCGCCAGGCGCTGCACGCTTGGAAGCTGGCCTTCCCCCATCCGCGCACGGGCAAGGTGCTGCACGTGGAGGCGCCTTTGCCTCCGGACTTCACCGCCGCGCTGAAGGTGCTGCGAGGCCGTTAGCCGCTCCAGGAGCGCTGGACAGGTGCGAGGGCCGCGGTTAAGTCTTGCCCCGTCACGATGGGCTCATGGGGAGCGCCATCGGGCCCGGACGAGGTGCGCCGTACCCGGTCACGACAAGACGACGCCTGAGAAGGAGTGTGCGTCATGGCGTGGATTCTCCTCGTCGTTGCGGGTCTGCTCGAGATCTGCTGGGCCATCGGGCTCAAGTACACCGAGGGCTTCACTCGACCCCTACCCACGGTGCTGACGGTCGCGGCCATCATCGCCAGCATGGTGCTGCTGTCGATGGCGGCCCGGAGCCTGCCCATCGGCACGGCCTACGCGGTGTGGGTGGGCATCGGTGCCTTCGGCGCGGCCATCTTGGGCATCTTCCTGTTCCACGAGCCCGTCACTCCCGCGCGTGCCTTGTTTCTCGCCATGCTCCTCACGTCGATCATCGGCTTGAAGCTCACGAGCGGTGGGGAGCACTGAGCTCGGAGTGGGCCCGCCCCGGCGGCCACGAGGGTGACCGGGGCGGGCCGTGAGCGGCGAGAGGGCCTACTTCGTCCCCGCGGCGTGGACCGGGCACCCGGTCGCGATCTGACTGAGGAAGAGGCTGTTGTCGTAGTAGTGCTCCACCTCGACCAGCCGCAGATCTTCCGCCACGCGCGCCACGCTCATGCCGAAGAGCTCCACGCGCTTGCCGGTGGGCTGCTGGCCCTTGTAGGGGCCCGTGAAGTTGCCCCAGTGGCGCCACTTGAAGCTCACCACGGGCGGCGGCGAGTACACCTCGAGCACCTCCCAGAAGAACCCATCGGGGAAGGCCGTGTGGAAGACCTCATGTGACGAGTCGAAGGTCTCCTCGCTGGCCTTGTAATACGGCGTGTCTCCGAGGAAGAGGTTGTAGCTGCCCCTCGCGGCGATGTCCTGGCCGGTGTGCCAGGGCCCGCCGTTGGTGCGATTGCGAAACTTGTCGAGCACGACCGAGACCCACTGGGTGGGATCGGCCTTGTGGGAGACCTCCATCTCGAACACCCGCACGAGGTCCTCCACCACCATCTCCAGCGACTTCTCCGGGAAGTGGCGCGTCCGCTCCTTCCCCACGGTGATGCGCGTCAGGTGGTAGTCGGGACGGCCGTGGCGCCACTTCACGCCCTCGTCGTTCTCGACCACCGCATCTCGTCCTTGCAACCAGAGGGGCTCTGCTGCCGACTTGCCGATGCTCATCTCAGCTCCTTGTGCGTGCAGTGTTCACTGCGGGTCGTATGTTGACTGATTGACGACAAAACCGCGAATTCCCGAGAGCCCTCGGGGTAGGAGCAGGGCGCGGAAGCAGTCTGGAGGGAGCGCCTGCTGCTGTTGGAGCAGAAGCGGACCTGCCCCCTCGCTTGATGAAAGGACGTGACGATGCGCTTGCGGACTTGGAGCGCGCTCCTGGTGCGGCGAGCGCACCGGCCCGGGAGCCCTCGCCGCAGAAGCAGCTCGCGTCCGCCCTCGTGGAGGAAGACGACCCGAGGTGCAAGCCCGTTCCGGTGAAGCACTTGGGCGGTAATGACCCGCACAACAAATGCGCCGACCTGATGCCGAACAACAGCTTCCCCGGTTGGGATGTGTTCGTGAATGGGAAGAACTTCGATGCGCTGCAACTGGCCACGCGCACTCTATGGGATGTCAAGACTGATAATTTCGACAAGCACTCGCCGCGTTCCCGGAGGTTT
This sequence comes from Archangium minus, assembly GCF_044360475.1. Classification (NCBI taxonomy): domain Bacteria; kingdom Pseudomonadati; phylum Myxococcota; class Myxococcia; order Myxococcales; family Archangiaceae; genus Archangium; species Archangium minus. The sequence goes on along the minus strand of NZ_CP043494.1, from coordinate 7,397,112 downwards.
CTTGCGGAGGTGAAGTACCCCGAGATTAGACGCGAGAAAATGCTTGCAGAGGAGTGTGGGTTCGAATTCGCCGTTGGCGTCCGAAGCCAGGCGCACAAAGATGCGCTGCTTGAGCTAGATCCCGACCTCACTGTCGTTGTCATGGATTGGTGCTGAAATGCCAGCCGAGCAAAACTCCCTTAACGTGATCGTCTACGCGCCTGCGCTCGTGGGTGACGAGAAGCGCCCTCTTGCCATCGTCCAAGGAATGGAGCGCGCGCTTCCCGGCTTGCGGCTGGAGTGGACGACCTCTGGAAAGGACGACCTTATTGCATTGCCCAACCGCGACGAGGGGATCGCGACAGACAAAGCAAACGGCGGGTTCTTCTTTCTTTGCAACGATGACGAAAATCACCCGGTGACACTCAGCGGGTGGGAGAATCCTGATGGCCTTGCCGCAGGAGGGCCGCCGCACTTTCAAGTCTGTGCGAGCCTGCCGCTAGATGCAGTTGGAATTGCTGCGGCCGTAGATGTGCTGGAGGCGGTAGGAGATGGCGCTCGCGCGGTCTGGGGAAAAGCGTCGCCGGACGGCTATGGTGGGATAGTGGCGCAGCAGTTTCGCCGCCAGGGCGACAAGCCGCATGTGCCGCCCCACGGATTGCCCTCACTCAAGCGCCCTCGGGACAATCCTGCGCCTGAGATTCCCCATTACCTCGCGTGGCTGAACTACTGGTCGGCCGCTGCCGCCCGAGCCATCGGTTTCCCGGACCCCGCCCGCGACGCGGAACTGCTCTCGCGGGCGCGGCGCACGCCATCGGGTGGGTGGGTTGTGCAGCTCACGGAGGCGCCGCTCGACCTGGACAACCCCGCGCACCTGGACGCGCTCAAACGGACCTACGAGCGCTTCCCGGAGATCGGCGGGCGTTTCACCCCTTGAGATTGCTGGGCTTCTCTTGGCAAGGAGTACGGGACTTGAACTCGTGGGCAGGACGATAGGAACTTCTGCCGAAGGTCGCGCTTGGGGCCCGGCCCCAACTGCTGGGCAGGGCTCAGAGGCCGCCCAGAGACATCGTCTGCTGCCGCCGGCTCAGCACCTTCACCGGCTGGATGGCCATCACGCGCATGAAGACCTGGAGCAGCTCCGGGTCGAACTTGTTGCGCATCTCCGTCCACATCAGCATCAACGCCACCTCGGGGCCGTACGCCTCCCGGTACGGCCGCCTGGACGTCAGCGCGTCGAACGTGTCGCAGATGGCGATGATCTTCGCGAACACCCCGAGGTTCGTCTTCGGGATGATCATCTGGATGTTGCCTCGCCCGTCCCGCACCGCCGTGCCGAAGTCCGCCTTGTGCTCGAACGTCGTCACCACGCGCAGCAGCGTCGAGCGTGAGAAGCCCTTCTCCATCAGGATGTTGCGGATGGAGATGAGCGGCGCCTTCTGGATGATTGCTTTCTCATCCGCGCTCAGCGCGCCCTTCTTGGTGGCCAGCTCCTCGGGAATGGTGCTCATCCCCGCGTCGTGGAAGAGCGCGATGTAGCCCAGGTCTCTCAGCTGCGCCTTGGTCAGCCCCAGCTCCTGCCCGAACACGATGCTCATCAGGCACACGTTCACCTGGTGGTACACGAGGTAGTCCGCCTCGCGCTTCATCGTGGTCATGCCCAGGAAGTGCGTCTTCTGCTCGAAGGAGATGTCCACGAAGTCCTGCACCAGCCGCAGCGCCTTCGTCGTGTTCAGCGGCTTGCCCTGCTGCACGGACTCCAGGTACTTCGAGAGGAAGAAGACCGCGCGCGCGTAGACCGTCATCGCGTACTTCTTGCGGTCCACCTTCTGATCATCCGGGTTGGCCAGATCGTCTCGGTTCAGCTTCTCCCGGAGCCGGGAGAACTTGGCCACCTTCATGTTGAGCAGCTTGCGGCCCGCCAGCCCGTCCTCCTCGGCCGTCGCCGACTGCTCCTTGCTGAAGATCCAGATGAAGTTCTTCAGGTCCGGCACCGTGACGGGCTTGTTCAGCGAGATACCGCCCACGTCCTTGGAGCGCATCTCCCCCAGCAGGTAGCGCTGGTTGTCGATGGAGTTGAGGTCCACCTTCACCAGCATGTTGTTGAGGTAGAACGAGTCCTTGACGCCCACCAGCTCCAGCCGGCCTTCCTTGGAGATGATCTGGTTGACGATGTCCTGGAGCTGGAGCAGCGGCTTCTCAAAAACCGCGTTGTCCGGGTCGTACATCTTCACCGAGCGGATGAGCATGTACAGGCCCGAGACGAGTCCGCGCGCCAGGGTCTGCAGCTTCTCCGAGTAGGCGCGGCCGAACTCGCCGACGTTCTCGCCCTGGCTCTGGGTGACCTTCAGGTTGTGGTTGTCCAGCATGGCTCCTACTCCTCCTCGGTGGCCGTCTCGCCGAACAGCATCTTCTTCGTCTGGTACATGGCCTTGCGCGCCGCGGTGAGCACCTCGACGGGTTGGCTCTTGTCCTCCACCACGCCCTGCAGGGCCTTGTAGGAGGGGATGGAGCACGCACCCGCCAGCCCGGCGATGGCCAGCAGCTTGTCCTCCAGGACCTTCTTCTTGGTGAGCAGGGTGGGCTTCACCGCCAGCATCTGCAGCATCAGCGAGATGGCTCCAGGCAGCGCCGTGGAGCCGAACGCGGTGTAGATGGCCGTGCGCTCCTCGATGCTCTTCTTCTCGAAGCCCGGATCCTTCATCAGGCGCACCAGCTCCACGTAGGCCTTGTCGCGATCGAACTCGGGCAACAGCCGCGCCGCGAGGATGCGCACCTGGGTGACGGAGTCGTTGAGCGCCTCGACGATGAGCTTGCGCGCCTCGGCGGTGCGGCCGCGGGCGATGATGTTCATCACCTCCAGCTTCACCGCGAGGTTCTTGTTGATCATCACCAGGCCGAACATCTTCACCCGGTCCGGGTGGTTGCTCTTCTCCAGGATGTAGACCATGTCGCGCACCGTCTGGGGCCGCTCGGACTCCAGCCGCTGCACGAAGGGCTGCGGGTTCTCCTGCGCGAAGCGCGCCAGCACGTCGCACACGAGGATGCGGTTCTCCGGGATCTCAATCGTCTCCAGCGCGTTGAGCATGGTGAACACGGTGGAGGGATCCAGCACCTGGAGGTACCGGGTGATGTCCACCGGGTGCTTCGGGCGCGTCGTCTTGAGCACCTCTGCCAGACGCATCACGCGCTGCTCCTCGCCCATCTTCTGGATGAAGTGGGCGAGCAGCTGGGCGGTCGGGCCCTCCGGCTCTCTCTGCGCCATGGCGCGCAGCTTGAGGACCATCTGGTTGATGGTGCCGTAGTCGTCCTGGATGAGCATCGCGTCCAGGAGCTGGACGAAGACCTCCTCGAGCAGCGCCGTGTCGTCCACGCCGCCTTCGACGACCTGGAAGATGGCGCTCACCAGCTTGGGGAAGAGCCGGGAGTGTTCCTCCTCGGTGATCTCCCGCTGGAGCCGGGCCTTGAGGTCATCCGAGGCGTAGTTGCCGGCCACCACCAGGCCGCGCATCTGCTCCACGCCGTCCAGCTTGGAGTCCAGGTCCTCCGCGTTCACGCGGGCAAAGCGCAGGAAGTCGTCCGAGTTCGTCTTGAGGCGCGAGTAGAGGTAGCCCACCACCTTGTCGACCTCGACCTCCACCTCCTGCTCGGTGACCTCGTCCATCTTGAAGCCCTCGACCACCACGTACTCGAGGTGCTCCAGGCCCGCTCGCCACAGCTGGGCCAGCACATCCTCCGCGCCGCGATCGGGGTCGGACAGGGAGATGAGCGTGAACGACACCAGCTCCTCGATCGTGAGGCCTGGGCGGAAGATGATCTGCCGGATGCCGTCCCGGTAGAACTTGTAGGGCAGCGGCGTGTCCTCGGAGAAGACCGCCTCGCCGTGCAGCATGAAGTTCTGCTGCTCCACCCTGAGGGACAGCGGGCCGTACTTGTCCGTGTACGCGGCGAGTGCCTCGTGGGCCCGGCCGAGGAAGTCGGGGAACCTCGCCTCGTTGTGCCGGTACATGCCGATCTGCTTGATGCCCTTGAGCAGATGGAAGGTGAAGTTGCGCGCCGACTCCACCTTCTCCTGCACGGCGGGATCCATCCCGGATTCCCGGTCAGCGGTGCTCGCGGTCTGTGCGGCCATTGACGTCCTTGGGTGGGCGAGTGGGCGAGGGGGGGAGTTCAGTGTACCCTGATTCTTCCCGTTTCGCCTCTCCTTAAACGTCAAGAACCCTGGGGGTTTACCCGCTCGGGCCAACCCTGCTTGGAGGTTCAGTGGCTACTTCGCGGGCCTGGCCTGCGCGCCGCTCTCGCCCTTGAGGCTGGTGAGCAGCAGCAGGGCGGTGAGGAGGGCGAAGACACCCAGGCCCCACATGTTCGACTCCTGCAGGAAGCGCGAGAAGGGCGTGTCGCCGAGTCGCTCGGGGATGTCGATGGCGCGCGTCCAGGCCCCGTCGCTGGCGATCTCCAGGAAGGCGATGAGCACGCCCGCGATGGCGCCACCGGCGATGTAGCCCGAGGAGAGCAGGGTGCCGGGGGAGAACTCGGACTCGGCGGCGGTGCCCCCGCGTACCCGGTCCACCACGTAGCGCACCATGCCGCCCACGAAGATGGGGGCGGTGCTGGAGAGGGGCAGGTACACGCCCACCGCGAAGGGCAGCGAGGACACGCCGCACAGCTCGAGCATCAGCGCGATGAAGACGCCCACCAGCACCAGATCCCACGGCAGCTTGCGCGTGAGGATGCCGTCGATGATGAGGGCGAAGAGCTGCGCCTTGGGGGCGGGGTAGCGGGTGAGCGTCTGCCCCTCGTAGCTGGTGATGCGTCCGCCGATGCCCGGATCCACCACGTAGTGGATGGCCCCCGCGTCATCCACCAGGTACGTGCCCGAGGGCACCGGGGTGTCCGCGCCCCGGACGTATCCCACCCGCCAGGTGCGCTCCGGGCCCTGCGTCACCGCGCCCAGCTCGGACACCTTCACCGTCTGCCCCGAGGGCAGCCGCACGTCCGTGCCCGCCACGCGCTCCACCGGCAGCGCGCTCCAGCTCCGCAGCTCGGGCGCGCCGCCTGGCCCCTGTGCCACCTCGAGCCCCTGTCTCCACAGTGGACCCTTCAGCTCCGCGAGCTTCACGCCTCTCGCCGACAGGGCCTGCTCCGGAACCGCCCAGGGGTACGTGTGCTGCGTGCGCGTCTGGTCGCCCACCACGCTCACCGTCTGACCTGGATGCGTCTCGGGGATGATGGCGGTAGCGCCCCGGTTGAGCACCACCAACACCAGACCGATGAGGAGCGCGCTGGTGAGCACTCCCACGAAGAGGGCGAGCTGCTGCCGCCGGGGCGTGCCTCCCACCAGGAAGGCCGTCTTCAGATCCTGCGCCGTGGTGCCGCCGTTGGAGGCCGCGATACCCACGATGGCCGCCGTGGTGAGCGCCATGAAGCGGTCCTCGGAGCTCGTCCACCCCAGCATCAGGTACACAAGGCAGGTGATGAGCAGCGTGGCCACCACCATGCCGGAGATGGGGTTGGACGAGGAGCCGATCTCTCCCGTGATTCGAGCGCTCACCGTCACGAAGAAGAAGCCGCACACCACGATGAGCACCGAGGACACGAAGTTGACGTGCAGCGGGGGCGCCAGCCAGATGGCCAGCACGAGCAGCGCGCTGCCCACGAGCACGACCGTGATGGGCAGATCCTGCTCGGTGCGCAGCATCACCGGCGCCGCCTCCTTGCGCCGCGAGGCCAGGAGGGTGCCCAGCCCGCGCTGGAAGGCACTGATGATGGTGGGCAGCGAGCGGATGAGGCTGACGAGCCCGCCGGTGGCCACCGCGCCCGCGCCGATGTACAGCACGTACGCGTCCCGCACCGTGTCCGGATCCATGTCCCGGATGAGCGTGCCGTCCGGCCGCAGGAGCGGCTGCTCCAGGCCGCTGCCGAAGAAGGTGATGAGGGGAATGAGGATGAGGTAGCTGAGCACGCCACCCGCGAAGGTGATGGCCGCCACCTGTGGGCCGATGATGTAGCCCACGCCGAGCAGCTCCGGGCTCACCTCCATGGAGATGGAGCCTCCTGCGTAGCCCACCCGCTGCGCCAGCCCAGTCGCTGTCGTCTTCACCTGGCTCAGCGCCGTGCCCACCACTTCCTTGAAGAGGTGCAGGCCCGCGTAGGCGAACTTGTAGAGCCCGCCCACCGAGAAGCCGAGGATGACCGTGCGGGCGTTCGTCCCGCCCTCCTCGCCGACGATGAGCACGTCCGCCGCGGCGGTGCCCTCGGGGTAGGTGAGCTTGCCGTGCTCCTGGACGATGAGCCCGTCACGCAGGGGAATCATCATCAGCACGCCCAGCACTCCGCCGAGCGACGCCACCAGGAAGGCGTGGAAGAGGTCGATGTCGTAGCCGAGCAGCAGCAGGGCAGGCAGCGCCGCGGCCACTCCGAAGGCGAGCGACTCGCCAGCCGAGCCCACCGTCTGGACGATGGTGTTCTCCAGGATGTTGGAGCGGCCCAGCGCCCGGAAGATGGCGATGGACAGCACCGCCACCGGAATGGAGGCGGACACCGTCAGGCCCACCTTCACGGCGAGGTACACCGACGAGGCACCGAAGATGATGCCCAGCACCGAGCCCAGCACCAGCCCGCGTGCCGTCAGCTCCGGGCGCGACTCGGTGGCGGGGACATAGGGCTTGTGGGCGAGGGCCCTGGGGGCCTGGGCAACGGGGACGCGGTCCTCGGAGAGCGGCGGTTGGCCGTGGGACACGGGGGCTCCTCACTTTGTGCGGGAACCCAGCCCTTGTAGCAAAAACCAAGGCGCCTCCACCCCTCATCGGTGTGGAAGCGCCTCGGCGAAGCGTCCCCCCGGACGCAATCGGAGAACCTCGTGTGGCCTACTGCACGGCTGCGGTGGTGTCGGGATCCACCTCGGCCATCAGCGCGGCCAGCTCGGCCTTGAGCTTGTCCTTGGCGCGGATCTCCAGCTGGCGGGCGCGCTCACGCGAGAAGCCGAAGTGCTCACCCAGCTCCTTCAGCGTCATCGGCCGCTCGTTCATCACGCGCTGCTCGATGATGAAGCGCTCGCGCGGATCCAACCGCATGAGGGCCGTGCGCACCCGGGCGTTGATGAGGCCCGCCTCCTCCTTGTCCGCGAACTCATCGTCCTGCGGCGCGCTCGCGCTCACCACGAAGTCCACGTGGCTGTTGCCCCCGTCCTCGCCCATGGGCGCGTCCAGCGACAGATCCCGCCCGCCCATGCGCTGCTCCATCTCGCGCACCTCGCCGGGCTTCACGTGCAGGCGCTTGGCGATCTCATCCACGTTCACCACCGAGCCGTCCACGCTGCCGAACTTCTCCAGCTCGCGGCGCGTGCGGGCCAGGCTGAAGAACAGCTTGCGCTGCGCCTGCGTGGTTCCGAGCTTCACCAGCGACCAGCTCTTGAGGATGTAGTTCTGGATGTACGCGCGGATCCACCACACCGCGTACGAGATGAGGCGGATGCCCTTGTCCGGGTCGAACTTCTGCACCGCCTTCATCAGGCCGATGTTCCCCTCCTGGATGAGGTCGGACATCTTGATGCCGTAGGAGCGGTACTCGTACGCGACCTTCACCACGAAACGCAGGTTGGAAGTCACCAGCCGGTGGCCCGCCGCCAGATCGCCCTTGATGTACTTGCGGGCCAGAGCCTGCTCCTCTTCTACCGAGAGCAGGGCGTACTGGTTGATCTCCGAGAGGTACATCGCCAGCGAGCCCGAGTTGGACGATTGCTCAGTAGAGAGCTGCATGGGTTCTCCCGAGTGGCCTCGCGCCGAGGCCGGTGAGAAGAGGTTTGAACCTCGTGACAACTAGATGGAGGGTGCCTAGAGCAACGGGTGTGCCACGCCTCCACGCGAGATTTCTCCAGTCACAACGCATACTTGGCCGATGCGACCGCACGACGGTGGACGGAAACCCGTAAGCGTTACAGGTCAGGGGCGGCGCCACCGGGGAATTGAGGAAGTAAATAATTCGCCTCTCTCCTCAAATGACCTCCTGGTGCCCTGATTGCCATTGGACTTCTGATCAGGGCGTCGTGGGCGGGAGGGGTCGCCTCCCGTCGTCCCACCGGTAATAAGGAGGCCGCGCAGCCGCTGCGAGGTGCACGTTGATGCACCCCTGGAGGGCGGACGGAGAGGCGAGGGCTCGTCAGCGCGCTACGCGGCGCGGTTGTTCGCGGCCTGCTTGCGTTGCGCGTCGATGGCCTGCTTGAGGTCCTTCAACATGCGGGACGCCTCGCCGGGCTGCAGCGGGCGCTGGCCAAAGCGGGCCTCGAGGTAGCGGCGCGTGAGCGGCGACACCGTGGGCGCCAGCGGATGCGCCTCTCGGGAGAGCCGCGCGGACACGTCCTCGAGCGTCTCGCCCTCCAGTGAGCGCACGCCCACCGTGGCGAGCTGGCGCTCCACTGCGTCCACGAAGCGCGTGGCCTCCAGGGCCGGTGTCCGAGGCTTGCGCCGCGAGAGCTGCTTCCACGTCCAGTACACGGCCGCACCGACGAGCGCCGCCGTCAGCCACGCACGCAGGGGTGGCAGCCGGGTCCGCTCCTTGCCTGGCTCGCGCGGCGGACGCGACAGATCGCGCATGAAGTTCATCTGGTCGCGGAAGGAGTAGTCGACCACGGACGAGCGCCACGCCGACTCGATGGCCTCGTACATGGAGATGAGCGACTCCAGCAGCTGCAGCGACTGGTTGGCGCGGAACGCCGCGGGGGTGGCGTCCACGGTGATGAAGCCTCGTCCGGGCACCAGCACGTGCGTCCAGGCGTGGGCATCTCCGGCGCGGACGATGTACTCGTCTCCCACTCGCTCGCCGCCGAAGAAGCCCGTGGCGAGCCGGGCCTCGAAGCCCAGGGTGCGCAGCATCAGCGTGAGCGCCGAGGCGAAGTGCTCGCAGTGGCCCGCCTTGCGCACGAACAGGAAGTCCACCAGCGGATCCGCCACGTCCCCACCCAGCTCGAGCGTGTACTGGTACTCGCGCTGCAGCCAGGCCGAGAGCTTGTCGGCCGCGGCCAGTGGATCCTTCTCGTCGCCCACGACCTGCCGGGCCAGCGCTTCCACACGGGGATCCAGGTTGTCTGGCAGGGCCAGGAGCTGGTCCGCCTCCTTCTGATCCATCTTGCCCGGATCCGTGTCCGTGCCCGGAGGCACGCTGTACACTTCGTAGGCATACCCGAGCCCCTGCTCCACGAAGCGCAGCTCGTCGCCGCCCAGCTCCTGCAACTGGGTGCGCTTGTCGCCCGTGACGGTGTGCGTCAGGGCATTGCCCAGCTTGGCGGGCGTCTCCAGGGCGATCAGCGTGCGGCTGCCGTAGGCGGGCAGCAGCTCGATCTTCTGGTACACCTGCTTCTCCGAGCCCCGGCGCAGCGTCACGCGCGTGCGGCGGCGATTATTCGGCGCGCCGATCGTCGACCACTCCTGGCCGTCGAAGGTGTCATAGGTGCGGCCCACCCAGTAGGACGCGAGCTGCTCGACGCCGGGGTCAGGCGTCAGCTTCGCCCGCAGCACCACGCGGGGGTTGCTCTTGAGGGTGCCCGAGCCGCCCAGGCGCACGGTGTCGGCGAAGCCGGTGGTGGCCGTGCCGAGCCCCGGGGAAGCGCGGCGCACGCCCATGTTCCAGTTGAGGCGCGGGAAGAGGACGAAGAAGGCAATCGCGCCGAGCATCGCGACGGCGGTGCCCATGGCCAGCGGGCGCACCACCTGGCGTACCGGCACGGGCTCGCCCGGGGGCACGGCGGCCTCCACCACGCCCAGCCCCAGCGAGAGGCTCGCCAGCACCGCAAAGGCCAGCAGGCACACGGCGAAGAGCAGCTCACCGGAGAGCGCCGCGCCACCGGCGATCATCAGCAGTCCGGCCAGCAGCACCTGTCCGTCCGTGGTGGGGCTGGTGTCCGACAGCAGCCGCTGGGAGGCGACGAGGCCTGCGAAGGAGCAGGCGGCCACCACCAGGTCCATCTGTCCCGAGGCCACGGCCAGGTAGAGCGCGCCCGCCACCGGCACCAGCAGCACCGCCGTCAGCCGAGGCGCGCGAGCGAAGGGGCGAAAGCCCATCAACGCCACCACCAGCGCGAGCACGACGAGCCCGAGCGCCCAGATGGGCACCTGGCCGGACACGGCCATGGACGCGAACGCAGCTCCTGTGCCCAAGTCTCGCAGCACCAGCCGCAGCCGGTTGGGCCGTGTCATGCTGCTTCCTCCCGCTGCTCCTCGAAGCCCAGCCACGCCAGCGCTCGGAGGATGGCGCGCTCCTGTCCACTGCCCGCACCCGGACGCAGCCGCTGGCCGGGCAACTCCAGTCCCACCTCATGGCCGGCTTCGATCAGCCGGTGGGCCTGATCCGCCACCTCTTCGCAGCGCCGCTCCAGCGCGTCACCCACGAGCCCTGACTGCACGTCGAGGATGTACGTGCGGCGCTCCTCGCGCTCGCGCTCCACCTTGAGCAGCTTGCCCGCGGAGGCGCTCTTCAACCAGTGCACGCGCCGGGCGTCCTCGTGCTCGCCGAGCTCGCGAAGACCCGCCACATCTCCGGTGCCGTCCAGTCGGTGGGGGTTGTTGGACTCGCCCACGTTGCCCACGACGGCCTCGCCTGGATCCGCGCAGGAGATGCCCCGCCGCGGATAGACGAGCAGGGTGGCCTCCAATGGGAAGACGCGCGTCTTGGCGAAGAGGCCCAGCGGCCAGGTGGTGGTGACGCGCACGCCCGTGAGCTTCAGCGGGCCTCGCCGGGGGGCGGTGAGATCGGCCCGCACCACGTGCTCCGCGCCCGCCGGCAGGTAGCCCACGCCGCCTTCGCCCGTGAGGGGAGAGTCCACCTCGGACAGGGTGAGGGCGAAGGCATGCCCCTTGCGGCGCGTGACGCCCCAACGGCAGGCGAACGGCTCTCCCGCGAACGCACCGTCCGTGCCGACGCGCCGCACCGACAGGTCGCGCAGACAGCGCTCGGACAGCACGCCAGAGAGGATGATGACGCTGAGCAACAACCCGAGCACCAGGTAGAGGAGGTTGTTGCCAGTGTTGAGCGCGCCCAGGCCCACACCGAACGTCACCACGAGATAGGTGCGTCCCATTCGCGTCACCTTGAGGGTGCGCGGCGGACGGAGGGCGGCCTTGAGGCGCCGCCAAGAGACACGCGGAGGACTCACCGGGGCGCCGGGACCTTCCGGGCGACCTCCTCGAGGAGGTGAGCCGCCTCATCACGGGTATAGGCACCCTGGTTGGCGCTGCGCAGCAGCAGCCGGTGCGCCAGGCACGGCCCGAGCACCGCCCGCACGTCCCCGGGCGTTACGAAGGAGCGCTCTTCCCAGAGGGCATACGCGCGGGCGGCCATGCCCAACGCGAGCACTGCGCGCGTCGAGGCACCGCGCTCGATGTCGCCGTGGGCGCGCGTGGCCTGGGCCAGCCGCACCACGTAGTCGGCCACGGTGTCGTCCAGACGCTGCGCGGCCACCTGCGTGCGCAGCTCGCTCAGCTCCTCGGGAGACGTCACCGCGGTCAGGAGGTCCACGGGAGAGCTCGAGTCCCGCGTGGTGAGCAGACGGGCCTCCACCTCGGGCGAGGGGTGGCCCAGCGACAGGCGCATGAGGAAGCGGTCCAGCTGCGAGTCCGGCAGCGGATAGGTGCCGGAGAAGTCCACCGGGTTCTGCGTGGCCACCACCGTGAAGGGGCGGGGCAGGAGATGGGTGGCACCATCCAGGGACACCTGGCCCTGGGCCATGGCCTCCAGCAGCGCGGACTGCGTGCGCGGCGGGGCGCGGTTGAGCTCGTCAGCCAGCACGAGCTGGCGGAAGAGCGGGCCGGGCCTGAAGGTGAAGGTGGCCGTCTGAGCGTGGAACACCTGCGCGCCGAGGATGTCGGCGGGCATCAGGTCCGCGGTGAACTGGACACGAGAGAAGGAGAGGGCGAAGGAGCGGGCGAGTGCTTCCACCAGCGTCGTCTTGCCCACTCCGGGGACGTCTTCCAACAGCAGGTGCCCTCCTGCCACGATGCACGTGACAGCGAGGCGGATCTCCTTGTCCTTGCCCTGCACCGCCAGAGACAGGTGCGCGGCCACGCGCTCCAGCGTGGTCCGCGCGCTGGCGGAGGAGGGAAGGGAACTGACGGATCGGGCAGGGGCGTTCATCTGGCCCACCACTTTACCCCAGTCGAGCGGCCTCAGAACCCGGGGGGTTGGCGATTGCTCACGAGAGCAGGCAGGCAGGGAGGGCATCTCCCGCCGGCTCCCCCTGGGGTTGTCTGTTGCACACTCCCAGGTTGACGGGGAGTGCTGGTGGGCCACGGATTCAGGGGTCGAGGGCTTGCCGGGGCCATACTTCAGCGCGTTGTCCACCAGGTTCACCACCACCTGCTCCAGCCTCAGCCGATCCCACCGGCCTACGACCGGCCCTGGCGCGGTGAGCTCCAACTGGCAGCCCACCGTCGTGGCCTGGAGCTCGAACCGGGACACCACCTCGCGGGTGAGCGTCACCAGGTCTATCTCCTTGAGCCTCGGTTGGAGTCGGCCCTCGGAGATCCGGGAGACGTCCAGCAGATCATCCACCAGCCGCACCAGCCGTTGGAGCTGCCGGCGTCCGGCCTCGGCACTGCGGGTGACGAGCTGGGTGAAGGGGGGGTCCGGCGTTGGTCGGTGATGTCGACCGCGATGGCGTAGATGACGTCCCCGCTCGCGTAGATGCGGTGGGAGAACCAACCCCAGAAGATGTGGCCGAACACTTCTTCCCGCGGCCTGCCAATCATCCGCTCCGCCGCCGGGTTGAGGTAGAGCACCCGAGCCTCTCGGCTGTAGATGCCGATGGCCTCCTCCATCTGCTCATAGAAGCAGGTGTCCAACCCGAGCAGCGGTGGTGCACTTCCAGAGGAAATCACCTTTCAAGGGTGGACCTCGGATGCATTGATTGGCGCCTCCCTCCAGTCGGAGGTCCGCCTTCCAATCAAGAACCCCACCGGATGAACAAATGGGCACGGGAGGATCAGGCTGTCCAGCCCAACGTCGTCACCTTGATCCTCCCGCCCATGCTGATACTCACGCCAGGACTTCTTCTGGCGTGTAATACGCGCGCGGCGTCACGCTGCCCGTGCTGAGTCCGAAGTAGCGGAACATCCGCTCGTGGTGCCCCGCCAGCCCGCGCAGCTGGATCTTCCGATCCTCCAGCGCGTGGGTAAGCACGGCCACCGCGGAGTCGCGAAACTCCCGCAGGTGGGTGAAGTCCACCACCACCTCCCGCGAACCCAGCTCGTCCAACGAGCTGCGCAGCAGCATCGCGGTGCGGCCATCCAGCGTGCCCGTGAGACGCAGGGTCAACCGCCCCGCGAGTTCTTCCCGGTGAATCTCAAGCCCCGCCATGGTTCGTCTCTCTCCATCGAAGCCGGATGCGTCTATTTGTGAAGAACCGGAGTGTGTCGGGTAAGTCCGGTCCGGCGTGGAACCACCCACCCCGGCGCATCAGATCGGCGACTTAGAGTGCTTCCGTTTTCGCGGGAAAGGCAGTCATGCCACTGAAAAAACCGCCTCTTTGTCGTACAGCGGGCTCGCAAACTGTTTGCCACCCATCACCCAGGTCCGCCAGACGTCTTCTTCTGAGCTTCCAGCCGTGACAGCTCCTGTGCCTGCTGGGCCTTCAGGCGACGGAACTCGCGCATCACCTTGGTCGGGTAGCCCGCCATGAAGCGATCTCGCGCGTCGCGCTTGGCGAGGATCTTCTTCGCCAGGGTGGGCCCCGCGTTGTAGGCCACCAGCGCCTTCTCCGGAGTGCCGAAGCGCTCGATGAGGTTGGCCAGGTAGGCCGTCCCCAGCTCCACGTTCAGTTCCGAATCAAACAGATTGGTGTGGCGCCGCAGCTTGAAGCCGGCCTTGTCTGCCAGGTAGCTGCCCGTGTCCGGCATCACCTGCATGAGCCCCATCGCGCCGACGTGGGACACCGCATAGTTGTTGAACGAGCTCTCGCAGCGGATGACCGCCACCACCAGCATGGGGTCCACGCCGTTGCGCTTGGCCTCGCGGACGATAGCCATGGCCAGCCGCCGCTGCTGCCGCTCCGGCAGTTGGGAGGCCTGCACCGCCGCCGTCACCCCCAGCAGCTCCGCCTCCGCGTAGAGCGCCGCCTCCTCCTCCAGCCGCGCCAGATTGGCCTCCTGCTCGGCCAACCTCGCGCGCAGCTCTGTGACCTCCGCGCTGTTCTGCCCAGGGAAATAGGGCTGGAAGGCCAACGCCGTCGTGCTCACCAGACTGCTCGCCACCACCATCGCCACCGCCCACCCTCTCATCACTCACCCTCCCCACGCGCGCTCAGTGAGCCGCACGTCCCGTGTGGCAGATGCCCGCCGCTCAAAGCAGTCACCGTGCCAGCGAGGCAAATGCCCGGAATCACGAGGGAGGCCATGTGGGAGGGAAGGGGCGCTCCAGAAAAAAAGTCAGATCTGGGAAACGATCTTCCCACGCAGAGACTGTCGAAAGGAGGGGTTGCCGAGGCCAACCAGGCGACCCAGCTTTTCGCCCGGTCCCCCGCAACATGGGAGAGGAGTGGGCGGCGTGTACTGGACGATGAGTGCGATCCTGTTCGTGCTGTGGGTGCTCGGGTTGATCAGCGGTTCAACCGAGGGGCGGTGGGTGCACCTGCTGCTGATCTTCTCGATGGTGACCCTCATCCTGGCGCTGGCGCGCCGGGGCAGAGGGGCGCTCGCATGAGACGCTACGCCCCCGCGATCATCGATCTGGAGCTACCGCAGGACGCGAGCGGCTTTGTGCGGCGCGAGTGTCCGCAGTGCCAGCGGGACTTCAAGACGCGGCCCTGCCGCCATGACGCGAGCATCCTCCAGCGGAGGTTGGCCTCGCTCTTTCCGTTCGAGAACGCGCACGAGAGCTTCGACGAGGTGCCGGATTGGTGGTGCCTCTACTGTGGACACCGGGCGCCGGGGGACGAGTGGCTCACCCCCGCGCAGCAGGCCCACGTGGAAGCCCTGGCGCGGGCTTGGGCCAACCACGTGCGCTACGAGCAACTCGCCTACGTGTCGCGCACCCTGTCCCTCAACCCCCGGCCCACCTTTGTCAGCGTGGAGCCAGAGGCGCTTCCCGGGCCCATGCCGCAGGACACGGATGATCTCCGAGTCATCCCCCTGGTGTGCTGCGGTGAGGAGGTGAAGGCCCTCTGGGATTGGGAAGGGCCGCTCTACTGCCCGCGCTGCGGCTCCCGACACGGGGGCTTGAGCGGCCGGCAGCAGATCCACCTGCAATTCATCGAGGAGTAGACGAGAGCGGGCGACCGGGGGCACTCTCCGGACCCATGTGGCTGACGGCCCAGCGGCTGGCCTGCCTCGCCCTGCTGTTGCTGGTGGGGAGCGCGGGCGCGCATGACGCGGACATCCTCTACGCGCAGCTCTGGCGCCCCGAGGCGGGCAAGCCGGAGGTGCGTGAGCGCATCACCCTGACGGCGGACACGCTCGCCCTGCTCATCCCCGCGGACGCGGACGGGGATGGCACGCTCACGCAGGCGGACCTCGACGCACGTGCGCAGGCGCTGGCGGTGGGCATCTGGGACGCCATCCCGCTGAGCGCCCGGGGTCAGCCCTGTACCCGTACCGGCACCACCGCGCGAATCCGCGAGGCCTTCGTGGAGCTCGGCGCCTCTTTCTCCTGCGCGCCCGGCGAGCTTCGTCAGCGCTTCACCCTGCTGTCCCTGTTGCCGCCCAACTACAAGGTGGTGCTCGGCAGCTACGTGCAGGGAGAGCAGGGGCAGCGCTTCGCGGACGCCACCCAGCCCACACTCGTGGTGTCCGAGCCAGGACAACCAGAGCGGCAAGCCGTCTCGGGCCTGCTCGCGTGGATCGGCCTGGGGCTCACGCACATCTTCGAGGGAATTGATCACCTGGCCTTCCTGCTGGCCCTCTTGCTGGTGGGGGGCAACTGGCGACGGGTGCTGCTGTTGGTGACAGCGTTCACCGTGGCCCACTCCCTCACCCTGGGGGCCACCGCGTTGGGCTTCATCCTCCTGGATGACACGCGCACGCGCTGGGTGGAGGCGGCCATCGCCGCGTCCATCATCTGGGTGGCGCTGGAGAACCTGCTGCTGCGTGAACACCGCCACAGGGTCCTGCTCACCTTCCTCTTCGGGCTGGTGCACGGCTTCGGCTTCGCCAGCGTATTGAGTGGCTACGGCCTGGACGACTCCGTGGTGACGGGCTTGTTCGGTTTCAACCTGGGCGTGGAGCTGGGACAGGCGGCCGTCGTCGCCGTGCTGCTGCCGATCGTCCGGCTCGTGCAGCGCCGGCCCGTATTGCACCAGAGGACAGTTCGCGGTCTGTCGCTCCTCATCCTCTCGGCCGGAGGGTATTGGTTCTTGGAGCGCGCACTGGGGTGATCGGTTGAATCCTGGCGAGTCCGTCCCTAGTTTCGAGCCGGGATTGGGGGCAGGACTTGGGGAGGGCCGATGGGCGCAAGGCATACCCGCTTGGCTGCAGCACTGGCCGCGGCGTGGGAATCCGAAGTTGTTTCAGCACGGCGCATGACGATGCTCGCCGAGCGACTGGGTGATAGCCGCGGACGAGCGCGGCTGATGGTACTCGCCGCTTTTTGTAGAGCACATGCTTCGAGGCTGCTGGCCCGGTTGGCGGCACTGGGGCGCGGTCCTCTGCCCGTGCCGCCCGAGGAGATTACCCTCGACGAGGACACGGTGATGGAGTTGCGCCGGGAGGGGGCCTTCGCGCGCGCCTCCGCGGCTCGCTACGAGTCCACCGCCGAGCTGGCCCGCCAGCACGCGGACCTGTCCAGCGCCTGGGTCTGTGAGCTCAACCGCACCGAGGAGCAGGACCGCTCCCGGGAGCTCTTCGCCCTGGCCGAGGGGGCCGCCCAGGCTGCCGCCGAGGCCAGTGCTCCCCCGGTCGCCGCTCCGGCTGAGAGCTGACAGCCTGCTCGCCTTAGGCGTAAAAAGGGGGGCATGCCCAAGGCGGAGAGCTACAACGACTTGATATTCCAACTGGGCGATCTCGCGAGGGATCGTCTGGCGGGCAAGCCCAACTGTCCTCGGACCATGGACCGCGTCTACCGCGCCGAGTCGGCGCTGGTGGCCCGCCGTGATGAGTTGGCCGGGCTCGAGCAGCAGATGAACGACGAGGACGCGGCCTGGCAGGACTACCTCGCTCAGTACGAGGACGAGCGGGCTGTCCAGTTTGAGATCGTCAAGAAGTGGAAGAAGGCGGTAGACGCCGTGGAGGGGCAGACGAAGAACCTCCGCAAGACGCTGTCTGGCCGCCGCGCGGACATGCGCTACGCCCAGGACGCGCTCAAGAAGCTGGAGAAGAAGCACGCCGACCTGGAGCTCACCACCCAGGACGAGGCCAAGCTCTCTGTCTCGCGCGACAACCTGAAGAAGAACCGCATCCAGACCATGCGTCTGGCCCGCGAGGTGGAGGAGCTGGCGCGTCAGATCGAGCTGGTGCTCACGCCCAAGCCCGGGCAGCCCGGGGCGCCCGGCATCCTGGCACACAAGCGCATGCTCGAGCTGGAGGACGAGATGACCGCCCGCAAGGAGGCCTTCGAGCAGGCGATGGCGGAGATCGACCAGGCGATCGCCGAGAAGGAGACCGAGGTCCAGGCCGCGGAGGATTATCTGGATCAGGCGCTGTTCCTCCTCGGCGAGGACGTGTATGCGCAGCGCATTCAGGACGCGCAGCTCGCACCGCTCTATCCCCGGTTGGATCGCGCGGAGTGAAGCCAAGGCCTCCCGCCGTGCTTGACGGTGGGGGGCAAGCTGCTACATTGCGCCGCTTCCCGGCGTCCGGGGACTGAAGTCGGACGCAAACTGCTGAAATCATTGATGTTTTCGTGCAAGACGCACGAGTTGTGAGGACGACGTGAAGGGTCTTATTGGCAAGAAGATTGGAATGACCCAGGTGTTCAACGAGGAGGGTAACCTCGTTCCCGTGACGGTGGTCGACGTCAACACCTGCCAGGTCGTTGGGAAGCGGACTCCGGAGAAGGACCAGTACTCGGCGGTGACGCTGGGCTTTGGGGAGATCCGCGAGAAGAGCCTGACGAAGGCGGATCTGGGCTTCTTCAAGAAGAACAACGCGCCGCTGCGCCGTCACCTGAAGGAGTTCCGGGTGAGCGCGGAGGACGCCGCGGGCTACAACGTGGGCGACGCCGTGAAGGCGGACCTGTTCACCAAGGGCCAGCTCGTGGACGTCACCGGCATCACCAAGGGCCGTGGCTTCCAGGGCGTCATGAAGCGCTGGAGCTTCAAGGGCTCGCAGACGAAGACGCGTGGTACGCACGAGTACCGCCGTCACCCGGGCGCCATCGGTCAGCGTAAGACGCCCGGCCGCGTGTACCCGAACAAGAAGCTGCCCGGTCACTACGGCGTGGAGCAGGTGACCACCCAGAACCTGACCGTGGTGGACGTGGACGTGGAGAAGGGCCTGCTGCTCATCAAGGGCGCGGTCCCCGGCCACAACGACGGCATCATCGTCGTGCGTCCGAGCATCAAGGTGGCCCTGCGCGAGCAGCACAAGGCCGCGCGCGCCAAGTAAGGCCGCAAGCCCTGTGTGTGCTCCCTCCCTCGCTGAGGGAGGGCCGGGTTCATCGTCCTACCGAGCCTCCAGGCACCGCCACAGGGTTCATCCTCGACGCCCCGCTCCGGCTACCCACCGGGCGGGGCGTTCGTGTTTCTGGCCTTCAGATCGGGCCGAAACGTTGGCCAGCGTGCGCTGGAGTGCTGTGTGCATGCCGAAAGCCCACTCCCGGTGAGGCCGGTCCCTTGCCCCTGGGTGATCGCGTGCCCACATGGATGCGCCACAAGGCCATGACTGCACGCATCTTTCCCCGTTTCGTTTCGCTGGCACTGCTGCTGACGGCGCTGTCCGCCTCGGCGCAGGAGCAGGTGCTGGATCCGGCCGCCGTGCGCCACCGGCTCTTCTCTCCAGGGGAGCGGCTGGAGGCGTCCATCACGGTGGGCCTGCCCGCGCGCGAGTACCTCACCGCGCACTACAACCTGAACGTCGGCGTTGCCTACAACCTCTTCAACACGTTCGGGTTGGAGGCACGCGCCGGCTACGCGCTCAGCCGCCACACGGGCCTGGCGCGCTCCATCTCCGAGAGCTTCCTCAACCGTGAGGACAAGAAGATCACGGACGAGCTCGAGGACATGTGGGAGATGGGGGCGCACGGTGTGGTGGGAGCCCGCTGGGCGCCCATCTACGGCAAGCTGTCGCTGCTGGCCGACGAGACGGCGCACTTCCAGGCCTACCTCTGGGCAGGCGGCGGCCTGGCCTCGCTGCGGCGCCAGTCGGTGATCCAGTGCACGCAGGTGGTGGATCGCGGGCTGGGTGTCTGTGACAACCGGACGGACCTGAACGACCGGGGCAGCGCGACGGAGTCCTACTGGCGCGTCGACACGCGCGTGGCGCCGGTGGTCTCGGGCGCGGCGGGCTTCCGCTTCTTCCTGGCGAATGGGCACGCGCTGCGCTTCGAGCTGCGCGACTGGGTCTTCGCGGACCAGTACCGCGTGAATGTGTCGCGAGAGGACTGGGAGGCGGGGCGGGAGAGTGGTGAGCCCGCGCCCAACCCGGGCCTGACGCACCTGGTGCAGTTCGACATCGGCTACTCCTTCCTCTTCTGAGGCTGACGTCTCACATGCGATCGACCTCGCTCTTCGCGTTCCTCCTGGCCACGGCCACTCCGGCGGCGGCCCTGGCGCAGGCCCCTGAATCCGAGCGGCCCGTTCCCTCGGAGACGGCGCCCATTCCCGTAAAGCCGGAGCCCCGGCCCGAGCAGCCTGAGTCCGAGCAGCCCGAGCAGCCCGCGGCCGAGCCTCCCGCGTCCCTGGAGTCCCAGACGCCTGTGGCGGCGCCGCCGGATGCGCCCCTCGTCTCGGCGGATCCGGCCGAGCTCCAGCCGGTGGCGGATCCGAACCAGCAGCGCCTGGTGAACGGGGCGCCGCTGCATAACCCGAACGTGGCCGTCCACGTGGTGCAGAAGAAGCGCTTCGCGGACGAGGGCCGGCACGAGTTCACGCTCTACCCGGTGGTGGCACAGGTGAACGGCCGGTTCACCCAGCACACGGGCAGCGCGTTCCATTATACGTACCACCTGCAGGAGAACTTCGGCCTGCAGCTCTCCACTCAGTACAACTGGTACTCGAACGAGAGCCCCTTCAACCTGGAGCTCATCGACAAGGTGCGCGAGCAGGCGCAGGCGGCCTCGGCGCTGCTGCTGCTGTGGGGCGTGCAGGCGGGCGTGGAGGTGACGCCGCTCTACGGCAAGTTCGCCTTCTACGACAACCACCTCCTGCAGTTCAGCCTGGTCCTCAGCGGCGGAGCGGGCATCGGCTCCACGCGCGTGCTCGTCCGTCCCGAGGTCTCCAACCAGGTGGACGGCGAGTCGTTCACCGTCCCGGCCCGCTTCGGTGACACGGGGACGAAGTTCCTCGGCTCGGTGGGCGGCGGCTTCCGCGTGCAGTTTGGCGACTCCATGGCGCTGCGCCTGGAGGTGCGCGATCAGGTCTACACCGCCCGCGTGGATCGCGTGGACGGGTGCAACCAGCAGGACTTCCAGAAGCTGGAGGACGCCCGGGGCAGCGGCGCGCCCTTCTCGGAGCTGGGACTGAGCGGCAGCTGTCAGTTCCAGAAGTTCGACGGGGTGGACCCGAAGACGCGCAAGAACTACCGCGAGGACATCGTCCTGGGGAAGGACCTGGTCAGCAATCCCTCCTCGGACGTGCTCAACAACCTCAGCTTCTACGCTGGCTTCTCCTACCTCTTCTGAGCCCGCGCCATGCATCGACTGATTGTCGCTACCGTCCTGGTCCTCGCGCCGCTGGTTGCTTCCGCGCAGGACATGAATGCCTACAACCAGGCGCTCGCATCGTTCAACGCGGGCAAGATGGAGGACGCGGCGCCGCGCTTCTTCGAGCTGTCCGTCAACGCGACGGACGCCGACGTGCGCGCCCGCTCCGAGTACTACCTGGCCCAGTCTCTCGCGCGGAAGGGCATGACCGTCAGCGCGCTCGTCACCTACGCGCGGATCCTCGACACGGGTCCCAACCACCCGTCCTACCTCCAGGCCGTGGAGGGTCTGGTGGACGTGCAGCAGCGGCTCAACGAGCAGAACCTGGTGCCCAACATCCTCGACAAGGCGTACACGCCCGAGGTGCAGGACAAGTGGGTGAAGCTGCCCAAGGAGGTGCTGGCGCGTGTCCACTACCTGGTGGCCACCATCCGCCAGCGCCGGGGCCGCTTCGAGGAGGCCCGCTCGATGCTCGAGGCGGTGCCGTCTGACAGCCGCGTCTTCGCCCGTGCGAGCTACCTGCTGGGCGTGGTGCTGGCGGATCCCCACTTCCCGGGCCGCCCCACCGAGGCGGACACGCTGGACGCCGCCGCCCTGGCCGCCTTCCGGCGGGCGCTGGACGCGAAGGGGCCGCAGCTCGGCCATGACGAGGTGAAGCAGCTCTCGCTGCTGGGCATCGGCCGCGTGCACTACGGCCGCCACGAGTACCCGCAGGCGGTGGCCGCCTACGAGGCCGTGCCGCGCTACGCCCGCTTCTGGGATCAGGCCCTCTTCGAGAACGGCTTTGCCCGCTTCCAGGGCGAGGACTTCGGCGGGGCGCTCGGCAGCCTCCAGGCGCTGCACGCCCCGCAGTTCGAGGGCGCCTTCCAACCCGAGTCGTGGATCCTCAAGGCGACCGTCTACTACTACAGCTGCCTCTTCGACGAAGTGAAGACCACGCTGGCCGCCTACGATCAGCTCTACGAGCCCATGGCGAAGCAGCTCGAGCCGTTCGTCGGGGAGGAGATGGATCTCCTGTCCTCCTACAACCTGGTGGCGGCGGAGAACCGGCGGCTGCCGGCCCCCATCTACCTGTGGATCCGCAACAACGAGCGTGTCCAGGACGTGATGCGGATGATCTCCCAGGTGGACGCGGAGAAGCGCCTGACGACGGAGCAGAGTCAGTGGCGGATCTCGGGGCTGGTGCGGGAGCTGAGCGCCTCACTCGAGGAGGTGCGCGGCACGCTGATGCAGATCGGCGGGCGCTTCGCCAAGAGCCGCCTGCAGGAGGCCGCGCAGAACCTCCGCACCTTCGCGGACCAGTCGGAGATCATCCGGGTCCAGACGGCGCTCGACGAGAAGGATCTGCTGCTCGCGGGGGTGGATCAGAAGGCCGTGCTCAAGAGCCAATCCATCTACCGCCCGAAGATGCCCGGCGCCGCGTGGAACTACTGGAAGTTCCAGGGCGAGTTCTGGCGCGACGAGATCGGCTACTACCAGTACACGCTGAAGCGCGGCTGCCCGGCGAAGTTGCAGGGCCAGAAGTAACACCGCGGTAACACCGTGAGGTCGGTGAAGGACATGAGGGGCGGGCCCGCGCATCGTTCGCGTCGGGTGCCGCCCCTTCGTGTTGTTCAGCGCTGAATCCTCACTCTGTCATCACTTCTCATTCCAACACCGCGTTTCTACTTTCCCTTGTCCCTTTCGGTGGGTGGTGAGGGAGGCGATGGGGGCGACCCGGCTTCAGCTGGAGCTCGTGGCGGGTGGGATGCGCATGACGCGAACCTGTCGCCGGGTGACCTCTTTTTACTCGGACCCACCACAGGAGCTCGCATGAAGGCGGTTCTTCGTTTCGGTGCGCTGGCGGTGGGCGTGGCCCTCACCGCGGGTGGGGCAGGGGAGGCGGCAGAACCCTCGCGGAAACCTTCTCAGGCTGCGGTGTCCCGCAAGGGAGAGTCCCGCAAGAGCGCCGCGCGCCAGCAGTCCTCGAAACAGCAGTCGAAGCCGGCGTCTTCCAAGCAGGCGGCCTCCAAGCAGGAGACCACCAGGCAGGAGACCTCCAAGCAGGACGCTTCGCAGCAGGAGGCCGCACGTTCGCAGCCTGCGGAGCGCGAGCCCGAGCGCCAGGGGCCGGCCCGCATGGGGCCCTCGCGCATGGGCCCAGCGTCGATGGACAACACGCCGCGCATCGCCGACGCGAAGAAGGACGCGCTGGCGGATCGCAAGCGTGACGAGGCCATCGAGGGCTTCAAGCGCCTCATCCCCAAGCTTCAGGAGGGCTCGCACCGCAGGGCAGACATGCTCTACCGCCTGGCTGAGCTCTACTGGGAGAAGTCCAAGTACCTCTACCAGCAGGAGATGAACCGCTTCCTCGCGGCGGAGAAGGCCTTCGACGCGGCCACCGCTCGGGGCGAAAAGGTGGAGCCGCCCAAGCAGGATCACCGCGAGAGCGAGCGCTACCGCGCCGAGACGATGGGCATCTACGAGTCGCTGCTGAGCGACTACAAGGACTGGCCCCAGCGCGACGAGATCCTCTTCTACCTGGGCTACAACCTGCAGGAGCTCAGTCGGCGCGATGAGGCGGTGAAGCGCTACCTGCAGCTCATCGAGGAGTTCCCCCAGTCACAGTTCGTCCCGGACACCTACGTCCAGCTGGGCAACCACTACTTCGACAACAACAAGCTGAAGGAGGCGCGTGACTACTACGAGAAGGCGCGCGCCTCGAAGGTGCCCAAGGTGTACGCCTACGCCGTCTACAAGCTGGCGTGGTGTGACTACAACGCGGGTGCCTACGACGAGGGCCTCGCCAAGCTGCACGAGGTGGTGGACTACGCCGGCGAGCGGGGCGAGGAGCTGGGTGACCTCAAGACCGAGTCGCTCAACGACGTCATCGTCTTCTACGTCAAGCTGGACAAGGCGAAGGAGGGCATCGCCTACTTCAAGCAGAAGGCTCCCGAGAAGCGGCAGGAGCGGCTGATCTCCAAGATGGCCGCGCAACTGATCGACGTGGGCCTCTACGACAGCGCCATCGAGACGTACCGTGTCCTCATCAACGACAGGCCGATGGGCTCCGGCGCGCCCGACTACCAGCAGTCCATCGTCCGCGCCTATGAGGGCCTGCGCCAGCGCGACCAGGTGCGCGCTGAGATGAAGCGCATGGTGGAGCTGTACCGGCCCGGCGGCGAGTGGTGGCAGGCCAACTCCGGCAACAAGCCCGTGCTGCGCAATGCCTTCAGCGTCACCGAAGAGGCCATGCGCGTGATGGTGACGGACTACCACCAGGAGGCGCAGAAGACGCGCCAGGTGGAGACGTACCGGCTCGCCCGCGACATCTACAAGCAGTACGTCGACACCTTCGCCTCCAGCGAGGATCCCGAGTTCATCTCCGACTCCGCCTTCAACATGCGGTTCTTCTACGCGGAGATCCTCTGGGCCCTCGAGGAGTGGGAGGCCGCCGCCGCGCAGTACGACGCCGTTGTGGCCTTCCAGGTGCCGGATCGCGACTCGGCTCGCGAGGTGACCAACGAGAGCTACCGCAAGAGCGCGTCCTTCGCCGCCATCATGGCCTACGACAAGCTCGTGAAGATCGAGCGCGGTCAGCTCGCCAAGAGCGACCTCAAGGACGGCCAGAAGGTCGACGAGAACAAGTCCAAGGGCCACGTCGAGAAGAAGGGCCGCATCACCAAGAAGGACACGGATCAGGCCGAGGAGCCGCTCACGCGCTTCGAGGAGCGCCTGGTGGCCGCGTGCGATACCTACAACCGCCTGTACCCGGACAACCCGGATGAGATCGACCTGCGCTACCAGGCGGCCCTCATCGTCTACGACCGGCACCACTACCTCGACGCGGCCCGGCGCTTCGGAGAGATCATCAACAAGTTCCCCTCCGAGCGGCGCTCGCGTGACGCGGCCGACCTGACCATGTACGTGCTCGAGTCCCGCGAGGAGTGGCTCGAGCTCAACAAGCTGTCACGGCAGTTCCTCGCCAACGAGAAGCTGCTCAAGCCCAGCCCCGAGTTCGCCGCGCGCGTGGCTCGCGTGGTGGAGGGCTCGCAGTACAAGTGGATCCACGAGGTCGTCTACCAGAAGGAGAAGAACCCGGCGAAGGCCGCCGAGCTCTTCCTCGACTACGTGAAGGAGTTCCCGAAGTCGGAGAACGCGGATCGCGCGCTGACCTCGGCCATGGTCATCTTCCAGGAGGCCGGGCACATCGACCGGGGCGTCGCCGCCGGCGAGCGCGTCCTCACCGACTACGCGGGCAGCATGTTCGAGCCCAAGGTGCGCTACACGCTCGCGCGCCTCTACGAGAAGATCGCCGAGTTCCGCAAGGCCGCCGCCATGTACGCCGCCTTCGTGGACGCCCAGGACGCCGCCACCCGCGCCATTGACGCGAGCAAGGCGAAGCCGACCAAGGAGGCTACCGCCAAGAAGGGCAAGAAGGACGCCAAGGCCTCCATGTCGTCCAGCGATACGCAGAACACGGATGAGGCCCGGGCCAGCAAGCTCGAGGAGCGCCGCGCGCTGCTCGCCGAGTCCGAGAAGTGGGTGCCGGATGCCCTCTTCAACGCCGGCCTCTGGTGGGAAGGCGTGGGCGAGTCCGACAAGGCCATCGCCGCCTACCGCGCGTACTTGACGCGCTTCAAGGACCGGCCGGACGTACCGCAGATCGCCTTCAACATCGGCCTCGTCTACGAGAAGGATGGCAAGACGGCCGAGGCGGCGCGTGCCTTCGAGTCCTTCGCCGAGATGTACGGGCGTGACTCGCGCACCTCCGCTGCCCAGGTGTACCTGGCGCGCTACCAGCAGCTGATCGCCTACCGGAAGGCGAAGAACGCGAAGGACACCGAGCGCGTGCAGGGCGAGCTCGTGCGCAACTGGGCGAAGCTGTCCTCGCAGGAGAAGCAGCGGCCGGATCTCCTCAATGCCTACGGTCACGCGCGCTTCCTCGCGGTGGAGGCCGACTGGCAGCGCTACGTGGACATCCGCTTCAAGCGTGTCGCCACCATCCGCAGGGACCTGGCCGCCAAGCAGCAGTCCATCCAGAAGCTGGAGAAGGCCTACACGGAAGTGCTGGCCACCGGCTCGGGCGAGTGGGGCATCGCCGCGCTCACCCGCATCGGCCTCGCCTATGCGGACTTCGCGCGCAACATCATCGAGTCGCCGGATCCGGCCGGGCTCGACGAGGAGCAGCTCTCCATGTACCGCGGCGAGCTGGAGAACCTCGCGCTCCCGCTGGAGGACAAGGCCAACGAGGCGCTTGAGAAGGCGCTGGCCAAGGCCTACGAGCTGTCGCTCTACAACGAGTGGACGATCGCCGCGCAGGACCAGGTGAACCGCTTCCACCCGGGCGCCTACGCCCAGGTGCGCCAGATTCCCTTCCGCGGCAGCGAGTTCTTCGTCACCGCCGACGTGGCCAAGGAGCTGGGTCTCCCTGACACCAGCCAGGCCGGTGCTGCTCCGGCGCCCGCTGCTCCGCAGCCCACCGAGGCACCCGCGGCCCCCGAGTCCGCGCAGCCCTCGGCGTCCATTCCGTCCACTGCTTCGGGGGAGGTTCGGCCGTGAAGGTGACGCTCATGCATCCGTGTGATTCTGCAGGGAGGACGACGTTCATGGCGTTCCGCCGCACCCTCGCCGCCGCCACGCTGGCCCTCACGGCCGCGTGCGCCACCACCTCGCAGGTGAAGCCCACCCAGGTGGTCTCCGAGGCACCCACCCAGGCTCCGGTTCCGGAGCAACAGCAGCAGCCCGCTGCTCCCGAGCCGCCTTCGAAGAAGGACGACCGGGCGCGTGAGCTCTTTGCCGAGGCCGTCGCTGCCTTCGACGCGGGCGACTACGCGAAGGCAGAGAAGGGCTTCCGCGAGGTGCTCGAGAAGGCGCCGCAGAGCCTCAACTCTCAGTTCAACCTGGGCGTCATCGCCGAGCGTCAGGGCCGTCTCGAGGACGCCCAGGCCGCCTATGAGAAGGTGCGCTTCCTCGAGCCGGGCCATGTGCCCACGCTGCTCAACCTGGGCCGGCTCTACCGCATGCAGGAGAAGTACGCGGAGGCCATCGCCCTCTACGAGGCCGGGTTGAAGGCGCCGGGCCGCGAGTACGACGCCTCGCTGCTCAACAACCTCACCGTGGCCTACCGGCTCGCGGGCCAGCACGAGAAGGCCGAGGCCACTGCCCGCCGCGTGCTCGCGCGTAAACCGGATGATGCCGAGGCGTACAAGAACCTCGCGCTGGTCTATTACGACCAGGGGAAGTTCCGGCTCGCCGAGCTGGTGCTCGCCAACGCGCGCAAGCTCGATGAGAAGGACCCCGGCATCTACAACAACCTGGGGATGATCTACCTGAAGCTGGAGGATCGAGCCCGCGCACTCGCCCAGTTCCAGAAGGCGGTGTCGCTCGACGAGCGCTTCGCTCCTGGCTACCTCAACCTGGGTGCCATGGCCCTGGCCTGGCGTGACTACGCCGGCGCCGAGCGCTCCTTCGCGAAGGCCGTCGAGCTGGAGCCCGGCTCCCACGAGGCGTGGCTCTATTACGCCTACGCGTTGGACGGACAGAAGGGCAGGGACGCGCAGAAGGGTCTCAAGGCGGGCGAGGCCTTCGAGAAGGTGCTCTCGCTGCGCGCGGATCAACCCGAGGCCCTCTGTGGCGCGGGCTGGGCCTACGCCGTCGAGCGCGCCGGTTGGGACAAGGCCGAGGGCTTCCTGCAGAAGTGCAAGGAATTGGGCACTACGAGCGCGCAGGACAAACAGATGATCGACGCGAAGCTCCAGGGCCTCGCGGCCATGCGCAAGAATGCCCAGCCTCAGCCCACGCCCGAGGAGAAGGAGCAGAATCCGGCGGCGGTCGGAGGCAGTGGTTCGCTGCTCGACAAGGTGTCCGAGGAGGCGGTGCCGCAGGAGGGTGTGCCTCCACAGGACGCCGTCCCCGCGCAGGACGCCGCGTCGGGTGCCGCGCCTTCGGGTGAGGCCTCGCCCACGCAGGAAGGAGCGCCTGCGCAAGAGGCGGCGAAGGAGAGCACTCCAGCGGCCGAGCCTCCGGCTGAGGCCCCGCAGACCGAATAACCTACCGGCCTGGGTGGGAAAATTTTTCCACCCTTTAGGGCCTCGCGTGGTGGCGGTGAGTGCAGATCGCTGGGATTTCGCGGCATTCCAGCACCCAGGACGTTGGTGCAAGGCATGCAAGGGATTGGAGGGAACCTCACCAGGGACCCGCTGTCCCACCCGACGAGGAGACCTGACATGAGACGACTGGCAGCGGCAGTGGCGGTGGTGGCGTTGTGGGCGGGGCCGGCGCTCGCGGAGGACGAGCAGCAGACGCAGGTGAAGGTGATTCAGGAGGAGGACAAGGTCGTCGTTCGAAAGAAGACGACGATCGACTTCACCGACATGGCGGTGGAGGGCGAGCTCACCAAACCGGAAGGCTCGTATGTCTTGAATCGGAAGAAGACGGACTTTCAAAGCCTCATCCGAGTCCGGGACAACTTCAACCCCGAGCTGCAGAAGTCGGTCGACAACCTCTAGTGGGCGGGAATGGGACGGGACGGAAGGGAGGAGGAAGGATCCTCTATGGCGGCGGGGAAGACGAACGGTGTGAAGCTGAGGATCACCGGGCCGGATGGCTCCGTGCACGAGGCTGTCTCCGAATCGGAGAGCATCATCGTGGGCTCGGGGGCACAGGCGGCGGTGAAGATCCTGGATCCAAGGGTCTCGAACCTTCACGTGATGTTGAAGGTGGAGTCCAGCGGTTCAGTGACGGCCATCGATCTGGGCAGCGAGAGTGGCACGCAGGTGGGCGGTCAGCGGGTGGTGGGGCCGAAGACGCTCTCACCCGGTGACGTGCTGCTGGTGGGCGGCTCGCAGGTGGAGGTGCTCTTCGGAGACGCGGAGCTGCCTCCACCGCCGGCGGGTGCGGAGGTGAACGGTGCGGCGTTGCAGGGCTCGGTGCTGCATCCACCCATGCAGGTGGTGGCGCCGGCGCCGAGGGTCCCGGAGATAATCACTCGGGCGACGCCGCCGGGTCTGCGCGCGCGTTCGGCTCCGGGCGTGGTGGCGAAGAAGGCGGCAAGGCCCAGGGTCGCGGCGCACATGCAGGAGCCGCTGCCTCCGGACGCGCTGCCCACGAAGGACGCGAGGGTCCTTCAGGTGCAGCTGCTCTGGGGCGATCAGATCCTCGCGGTGCAGCACTTCCGTGACGGCGTGCCGGTCACCATCGGCGAGGCGAAGAAGAATTTCTTCCACGTGTATGACTCCGAGGTGGGAGCGCGTCACGTGCTGGCGGTGGCGCGCGGCGAGCTGTACGAGCTGCACGTCCCCGAGGCCGCGGGCGTCATCGTCACCCGGAACGGTGACGTGAGGACGAAGGACAGCCTGCGCGCGGAGGGCAAGCTGACGGTGTCGGGCCGGGAGCAGGCGTACACGCTCGGCCTGCACGAGCGGGCGGAGGTGTCGCTCGGGACGCTCACCTTCGTGGTGCGCTACGTGAAGCCTTCGCCGGCCGTGGCGGTGAACACGCTGGAGGAGGCGGACTTCACCTGGTTCAAGATCGTCAGCGTCAGCATGCTGGCGGCTGGCGCGGTGGTGGCGGCCATGCTGCTCGCGCCGCGCTCCGAGGCTCCCTCCGACGACGACATCTTCCAGAGCCAGCAGCGGGTGGCGAAGCTCCTGGTGCAGCCCCAGAAGAAGATCGACACCAAGAAGCTGGATCTGAAGGGCGCGGAAGAGGGCGCGAAGGCCAAGGACGAGGAGGGCAAGTTCGGCAAGGAGGAGGCCAAGAAGGCCGAGGCCGATCCCTCCAAGCCGGGCACCCCGGTGGTGGACAAGAGCAAGCGCGAGAAGGATCGCCAGGTGGTGGGCAAGGTGGGCCTGCTCGGCGCGTTCAAGGGGCTGAAGGGTGGGGCGTCGGACGTCTTCGGTCCGGGCGGCCTGGGGACGGGCATCAACAACGCGCTGGGCGGCCTCAAGAGCGGTGCGGGCATGGGGGATGCGCAGGGCGTGGGCGGGCTCGGCTCGCGTGGCCAGGGCACCGGTGGTGGCGGGACGGCGCTGGGACTGGGCGGCCTGGGCACCAAGGGCAATGGCCGCGGCGCGGGTGACGGCGGCGGCATCGACCTGTCTGGCCGCGGGAAGTCGATCACGAAGATCGTCCCTGGAAAGACGACAGTGATTGGCGGCCTCGACAAGGACGTGATCGCGAAGATCATCCGGAGCCACCAGAACGAGATCAAGTACTGCTACGAGACGGAGCTGAACAAGAACCCGAGCTTGGCGGGCAAGGTGGCGGTGGCGTTCACGATCGATCCGGCGGGAGGGGTGTCGGAGGCGAACGTGACGGAGACCACGCTGAACAACTCGGCGGCGGAGAACTGCATGCTCTCGCGAATCCGCCGCTGGAAGTTCCCCGAGCCGAAGGGTGGCGGAGTGGTGGCGGTGACGTATCCGTGGCTGTTCTCGCCGGCGGGTGAGTAACCGAGCGTCTCTGAAGTGACACCGTGTAGATCCCCTCTCCCTCTGGGAGAGGGTCAGGGTGAGGGTCGTCCCGATATGAAGAAGCCGCTGTTGGTCGCCGTGCTCGCGATGCTGCCTACCACCGCTTTCGCGGCGACACCGCCAGAAGGTGTCCCACTGGAAGTCCGCCGCGGCTTCTTCACGGAGGCCGACATCGGGGCGTTCTTCACGCTGGGCGGGGAGAACATCTACTCAAATGCCCAAACGTACCTGCAGCTTGGGGTGGGGTACGACGTGACGGACAAGCTCACGCTGGGCGTGCACTTCGGGTTGGGCTCGTCGGCGGCGAACTGCTTCGCCGGGTACGTGCCGGACTCGGATGTGTGCAGCATGTCTGACAACTTCACGGTGGCGTTCGCCGACATAACGGCGGGGTACATGGTGTCGCTGGCGGACCGCCTCTACCTGGTGCCGAAGGTAGCGGCGGGCCTCACGCGGTTGGATCCGGCGCCGGTGGGCAGTGGCGATCCGGGAGCGGCGATGACGGCACCGAACGCGGGGTTGGGCATTGGCCTCGAGTACGCGACGCCGATGGACCACTTCTCGGTGGGAGCGGACTTCCTGGCTCGGTACCTCATCGGGCCGAACATCCCCACCTTCGCCATCTTCCCGCGGGTGAAGTACACCTTTTAAAAACTGACGGGTTCGAATCCCGTCGGGGACAACCTGGGAAGCCCAGCAATCGAGGGGCTGGGCCTGGAGGACGCGGCGCAGTTGCTGCGGAGGGTGGCGTGCTGACGCTCACGCGGGCAGTGCGCGTGTACGCCTGTGCGGTCTCCCTGGTATTTTGGCTGCGCGACATGGTGGTGGGCCGCAAGCACCGGAGCAGCTTGGCTGCCCCTGTACCCTCAAGCTGTGGGAGGCAGGCGGGCCGCGTACCCTCACCCTCGGGAACGTCACCTTCCCAGTGAGCCCGAAGGCGGAACCTTGAGCACGGCCACTGCGAGCCGCGCCGAGTCTCAAGGGGTGGCTCGCCCGTAGATCTCAGGGAAGCGCTCGTAGGCCCGTTTAAGCGCGTCCAGGTGGGCGGGGTTGTCGAGATCGAGCGGCGCATCGGTGAGCCGGAGGTGCGCGCCCCACATTCTACGGGTTGCGGCCCTGCGCTCCCCGGAGCAGTTCGAACGCGGCGTCCCATAGTTGGGAATCGGATGCACCGCGCGGCGGCAGGCGGTCGCGGGCGGGCCGGTCGTCCTCGTCCGGGGCCTCTGGATCGGCGCCCGCGTCGAGAAGCAGCCTCATCATCGGGATGTCCAGCCGCGATGCCGCAAGCCCGAGCGCAGTGTATCCGGCCTGCCCGCCCCATTCGTTGATCGTCCTAGCGGCCCCCGCGCCCAGGAGGAGAGAGGCGATGCCCAGATCGCCCACGCCCGCGCACGCCCGCAGCGGCGTGTCCCCTTCGCTGCTACGCACGTTGGGATCAGCTCCCGCCTTCAGGAGCGCTTCGACTGCCGCCTGCTGGCCTTCGAAGACCGCCACCAACAAGGGGGTCACGTCCCGCCCGACGTTCCATGCGTTGACGTCCGCGCCGTGTTCAAGGAGCGCCATGAGCACGTCGAGCCCGCCTCTCTCTGCGAGTTCGTTGATGGCCACATGCAGCGGACGCAAACCCGGCCACTGCGCCTGCGGCTCGTTCGGATCGGCACCACCGGCCAGCAGCGCTTTGACCCGGGACGCATCGTGCTGTTCGATCGCTGCGAAGAGTTCTTTCGACATAACTCATAGCTGCGCCATCGGATGACCAGGGGCGCAATTCTGGTCTTCAAGCTTCCTGGTATTCGCGAAGGCCTTCTCTACTTCGGTGATTGCGTTTTCATGGCTCGGGTCGGGCTTACCTCCAAAGCATTCTTTCTGAATCTGCCACCGCTTCTCCAGGAGCTTTTTCTGAGCTTCAAGACGCTGCCGGATCCTAGAGCACGGCACCTTGGCCATCTTCTTATCGTTCCATGATCCGGGCGACTTCGGATCGAGGGGTGGGACTGACCGGTTGAGCAGATCCTTCTCCTCCTGAAGCTCGTCGAGCCGGCTGTTCTTGCAGGTCTGATCCGCGTGGCGGGGGACCCGGTCGTACTCCTCCACGCTGGTGTAGTTCCTACCCGTCGCCGGATTGGTCTTTTTCCGCCAATGGGTGGGAGCCGTGACCGCCGCAACCGGGTCCGAATCAACGTCCGGCACGACCTCCTCTGATTCCTGACGCTCAAATTCCTCTATGAGCCGCCGCGACTCCTCCGCTACGTCCAGCAGCCGCGCCTCGTACTCCCGCTGAGCGTCGACCCACTCCGGGCGACGGTCGATCTCCGACCCGACGGTGCTGAAGGGGTAGAGCAGGACGAGGCCCACGAGCAACGGGCCCACCCGGGGGAGGAATTCAGCCAACGTCTTGGCGCGTCCCGCCTGCGCGACGCCCTCCGCCCCCCTCACCACCTCGGCGGCTTGCCCGCTCGCTTTCGCGGCTCGGGAGAAGCGCTCGAAGGCCCGTTCCGCTGCGGTGAGCTTGCGGTCCAACTGCTCCCACTGACGCGGCTCGATGTCTTTGCGTGCCCGAGACAGCAGTGCCCTGGCCTTGTCCAGGTCCGTCTTTCCAATCCGCGACCGTTCCGGCGCCGGCTCCATCGGCGCGGAAACGAGCCGGATGCGCGGGCTCGAAGTGGGAGTCGACGCGAAGGCGTGGGGCCGCGGCATCGACTGCGGGGTAGGCGCGCTAGCGCAGGCTGAGAGAAAGATCAGAACTGCGATGCACGCTCGGAAACGCATGGCTAAGTCCTCCAATCGAGTCAGGACCTAGCGGGTCCTGGCGGGGCCGTTCGGAGTCTGACAGCGCGCACCGACAGCAAGGGACGAGCACGCGGGGGGAGCGGCACACGTCAGCCGCAGCTCGGGCCTGTGGAGGGCTCCCAGGGCGGTAGTGGTACCAGCAGCGGGTAACAGCGCGTCCTGCTTGGGGTTTTCTATCGCCTCGTCTGCGGGTTCGAATCCCGTCGGGGACACAAAAGCCAAGGCCGGAAGCCGCTGAGCAATCAGGGGTTTCCGGCCTCGGTGTTTTCAGGCCGCGTTAAATCAGCTGCTTTGCGTAAAGGCGGGCCATACCGAAGGTCATAGTGTGCCCCAGATGCAGAGCCTCGAATGACCTGCTACGCCTAAGGGGATGGAACGCTCGTACTACGCGGCTTGGACTCGCGAATTGGCGGCGACGCCGACGTCGGCGGTGCTCGGTGCCCTCGCGGCGCGCCTCCCCTTCAACCTCGAGGTGACCCAGCGGGAAGCGTGGCTGTTCGAGATCAGGCACCTGAGCGAGCTCGCCGCGGCGCTACCCGACGCTTTTGTCTTCTTCGAGTTCACCATCCCTCGAATGGGGCGTCGTGCTGACGTCGTGTTGCTCTACCGGGGCTTGGTTTTCGTGCTCGAGTACAAGGTAGGCGAGCGCACATTCGGGCGCTCTGCGATCGACCAGGCGCTTGGCTATGCGCTCGACCTCAAGAACTTCCACGAGGCGAGCCACGACGCGCGCATCGTTCCAGTCCTGGTGGCCAGTGACGCGCCCGACACGACGCTCTCGCTCGTATGGAGTGACGACGGCGTGATGCAGCCCGCATTGGCCAATCGGTCGGGGCTTCTCGATGTGATCAAGACCGTCGCGGATCGGTTCGGAGGTGACACCCTAGAGCCCAGAGTCTGGGCGGCCGGCCGGTACAAGCCGACACCGACCATCATCGAGGCGGCTCAGGCGCTCTATCGCGGCCATCGCGTCGAGGAGATCTCGCGATCGGAAGCTGGTGCCGAGAACCTCACGGAGACGGCTGGGTACATCGGTCGGGTGATAGATGACGCCAAGGCACGCGGCCGCAAAACGATCTGCTTCGTGACCGGCGTGCCCGGATCGGGAAAGACGCTCGCCGGTCTCAACATCGCGAACGAACGGATGAAGGCGCACGACGATGAGCACGCGGTGTTCCTGTCGGGCAACGGCCCGCTCGTCGACGTGCTTCGCGAAGCCCTGAAGCTCGATGCCCTCGAGCGTACGCGGCACCTGCCGCGCGCTGAACGGCCCACGGGTGAGGCCGAGTACCAGAAGGCCTGCGCCTTCATTCAGAACATCCACCACTTCCGGGACGACAACCTAGAGAGCGATCTCCCGCCCGTGGAGAAGGTGGTGGTGTTCGACGAGGCGCAACGCGCCTGGGGGCGCGAACAAGCCAGTGCCTTCATGCGGCAGAAGCGCGGGCGCGCGGGCTTCGCGATGTCGGAACCCGAGTTCTTGCTGTCGGTGATGGATCGGCACCAGGACTGGTGCACTGTGGTGTGCCTCATCGGCGGCGGACAGGAGATCAACACGGGTGAAGCGGGTCTTGCCGAGTGGCTAGAAGCGCTCGCCTCGTCATTCCCCACCTGGGACGTGCACCTCCCCGAGCAAATTCTCGGCCCCGAGTACATGCTCACTGGCGCGGCCGAAAAGGCGCTGGCGCGTCTTCAGCTGCACAAGAGCGAGCACTTACACCTGTCGGTTTCCGTTCGCTCCTTCCGCGCCGAACACGTGTCGAACTTCGTCGGGGCACTCATCGAAGGCGACGCTGCTCGTGCTCGGGAGCTTGCCGAAGCGCTGATTAACTACCCAGTGCTGGTGACCCGCGACGTCGCCGCGGCGCGTACGTGGCTACGCTCGCAACGACGGGCCAACGAGCGCGCCGGGCTGCTCGCATCCTCGAACGCGCTCCGGTTGAAACCGGAGGGAGTGTACGTGAAGGCCAAGATCAACCCTCCCCTGTGGTTTCTGGCCCCGAGCACCGACGTTCGCGCGTCGGACGCGCTCGAGGACGTGGGCACGGAATTCGACGTGCAGGGATTGGAGCTCGATTGGGCTTGCGTGTGCTGGGACCTGAACCTCAGGCGTGGTTCGGATGCATGGAAGGCCGCGGCGTTCAAGGGTACCGCCTGGCAGAGTGTCTCCGACCCGCAGCGCCAGAACTACGTCGCGAACAGCTATAGAGTGCTCCTAACCCGAGCACGGCAAGGCATGGTCATCTTCGTACCGAAAGGTGACCCGCTAGACGCCACCCGTGAGCCCGCGTTGTACGACGCCATCTACGAGTTCCTGCTTGATTGCGGCATCGGTGAGCTGGGCCGGCACGACGACGCGATGTCGAGCGCGCGCCATGCTGTGTAGTTCGGTCAACGCCGCCGCGCGTTCGAGTGTCCGGTGAAGGTGTCAAAGCAATCGTTCCAACGACTCCCGCTCTACGAATCGTTTGATTTGACACCTTCCTCGGTGGCGCCCTGAGCACGGCCACCGCGAGCAGTGCCGAGCCTCAAGGGGTGGAGCGCCCGCCGATGTCTGGGAAGCGCTCGTAGGCCCGTTTGAGCGTGTCCAGGTGGGCGGGGTTGTCCAGGTCAAGCGGTGCACCGGTGAGCCGGACAACCCACCCGCCGCTCTCAGTGCGCCGCGCCCGCGAGAGCAGGTCCGCGTCGCGGGCCGGGTCCGGGAAGCCGATGGCGCTTGCGGCAGCGGCTGACCAGTAGTTCAACCACCCAAAGAACTCGGGAATCTCAGGCGAAGGGATCTCCTCTGGGAACTTGATTGCAGGCAGCCCCCGTGGCGGCTTTTCAGGCCCATACAGCTTCGGGCCCGTTTGGTCCGCAATGTCCAGCATTACGCTATCCGGCGTTAAATGGCCCCACAACGCGCGCGCCCTCCGCTACTCCCTCCAATATGTCCACTGCGGCAGCGATAACAGTCTCGTCAACTGGCAGGCTCGCGGAGACTTTAAGCTGCGGTTGGTTGCCCGGGCACTGCCCCGCAGGTATCTCCCAGCCGGTAAGCGTCACGACATGGTTCTCGTCGTCGTTGCAGAGGAACGGAAGGCCCCCGTCTGCCATTTTCTGTGTCCTGACCCACTCATCTCGCTGCGGCAATGGAATAAGTCCTTCCGCCTCTGTCATCGTCCACCCCAGGCGCAAACCGGGGAGCGCTCGTTCCAGACCATGAGCGACGGCGAGAGGGCGGCTGTCGTTGTCTATGAGCACAGGCGCGTAGACGCCGAGGGTGAAAGAAATTTTGTTGTCTGACATTTCAACACCAATCCATGACCACCACATCAAGGGTATTATCTGCCTTGAGCGGAGCTTCTTTGTGCGCCTTGCTGCGCATGCCAACGACAAAGCGATATCCGCAGGCTTTGGCGAGTTCTCGCTCCCGCTGTATTTCCGGCAGTTTCATCCTGACAAAGAACGTTTGAGAGCGAGGCGGTTGCTTTTCAAAGTCATCCGTCTTGACGTCCCACAACGTGCGCGTGGCTAGTTGCAGCGCATCGAAGTTCTTCCCATTCACGTACACATCCCCGCCGGGGAAGGTGTTGCCCGGCATCGTGTCGGCGCATTCATTGTGCGGGTCATGCCCGCCGAGGTGGCGCGGCAAGGGGATGGGCTTGCATCTCGGGTCATCTTGCTGCGTGAAGGCGGACGCGGGCTGCTTCTGCGGCGAGGTCTCCCGAGCCGGTGCTTTCGCCGCACGAGGCTGGACTTCAATCTCCACCATGAGCTGCCGCGAGGCCTCCGAGATGTCCCGCAGCTGTTGCCCAGCGTCAATTACTTTTTCCCCTTGGCGACAATTACACTTCCCCATCGGGTTGATGCCCTGACTGCGTTCACTTCGTCGTCGCCGTAGTCGTCGTCACGTCCATCGAAGCCTCTGGGTCGGTCACCTCCTGTGCTGTGGGCAGGGCTGTGGATGAGGGGGGCCGGGGGGAGACTCAAAACCTGTGGACAGGCTGTTACTCGTCCCCGGGCGCCTTGCGCGGGGCCTTGTCGGCCGTCTCCCGGCTCCTGGCCTTCTCGCTGCGGTAGCTCTCCCCGGTGAGCTCCAGAATCAGCGCGTGGTGCACCACCCGGTCAATCGCCGCCGCCGTCGTCATCGCGTCCTTGAAGATTCGGTCCCACTGCGAAAACACCAGGTTGCTCGTAATCAGGACGCTCCTGCGCTCGTAGCGCTGGGCCAGGAAGGTAAACAGCACCTCCATCTCCTCCCTGTCCTGCTGGATGTAGCCGATGTCGTCGATGATGACCGCGTCGTACCCGTCCAGCCGCCGCAGCTCCTTCTCCAGCAAGAGGCTCTTCTTGGCCGAGAGCAGTCGCTGCACCAGCAGCACCGCCGGGATGAAGAGCACCTCGTAACCGCGCTGCACCAGCTCGTGGCCTATGGCGCTCACCACGTGCGTCTTGCCGCGGCCCGGCAGCCCGAAGGCCAGCACGTTCTCCGCGCGCTCGACGAAGCCGCCCTCGCACAGGGCCGGTAGCTGGCGGCGCACCTTGGCCGGCAGCTTCTCCTGCTCGAGCGTGGCGAGCGTCTTGTCCGTGGACAGCCCCGAGGCCTTGAGCAGTCGCTCTATCCGCCGGCCCCGGCGCTCGCTCAGCTCCAGCTTCACCAGTTGGCGCAGGTAGTGCGGGCACGTCCATCCCTCCTGCCCGGCGCGCCTGGCCAGCTCCTCGTGGTGGGCTGCAAACGCAGGCAGCTTCAGCGCTCGCAGCAGCATGGCCAGCGTCTGCTGCTGCTCGTCGGCGGCGCTCGCCGCTGCTCGCAGGGACGTGGAGGTGGTGCTCATGAGGCCACCTCCCGCTGCGCCACCAGCAGCGCGTCATAGCTGCTCAGGTCCACCTCGGGCTGTGCCAGCTCGGGCACCTCGGGCCTGGCTGGCGCCACCAGCGCCTTCACCTGCTCGGCACCGCGCAGTCCGCCCTCGGCCAGCAGTCGCGTCAGCACCTGCTCCACCTGGGACTCCAGCGTGGAGGCCGAAAGGTGAAGAATCCGCAGGTACTCCACATCCGCGGCTCTCCCCTCGTGCACCCGCTGCAGCTCGTCATACGCCTGGCGGAATACCAGCGAGGGGAAGAGGTCCTCCCGGTAGCGGTACTGCGCGAAGGCCCCTGGCTTCTGCACCAGCGACCAGATGATGTGCCGGTAGTTGATGCGGTGTCCGTTGCGGCCCACCAGCCTGTCCACCACCAGCTGCGGCTTTCCCGCGTGCAGCACCTCCAGCCTGTCGTCGTACACGCGCACCCGCACGCGCTGGCCCACCAGCCGCGAGGGTACCGAGTACGTGTTGTGCTGCACCCGGATGGTGCTCCATGCCGTGACGACTACCTCCAGCTCGCTGTACTCCACCAGCCGCTGCACCGACAGCGGCCTCATCGCCGCGAGCTCCTCCTCCACCTTCGCGCCGCGCAGCCGGTTGGCCTTCTCCAGCACGCTCTGCACCCAGCTCTCGTACGCCGCGGCGCTCTCGAAATCCCGGCTGCCGCGCATCAGCAGGTGCTGCAATAGCCGGCGTTTGAGCGCGCCGTTGAGCGCCTCCACGTCCCCGTTCTGCTCCTTCTTCCCCACTTCAATGGTGCGCGGCTCCATGCCCAGGTGCTTCATGAGCGCGAGGTACTCGGCGTTGAAGCCCCGCTTGCCGTTGCGCAGGTCGTGCGTGGCGCTGGTGGAGTTGTCCGTCTGGTGGTAGCGCGGCACCTTCCCCAGCCGGAAGACGGCCGCCTGCACTCCTCGCTTGATGGCCGCCATGGACTCCGAGTGGCACACCGTCGCCCATTCCCAGTTGGAGTAGGGCAGCACCGGGTGGCACAGCAGGTGCGCGAAGGGCT
The DNA here is from genome assembly GCF_044360475.1 of Archangium minus. Classification (NCBI taxonomy): domain Bacteria; kingdom Pseudomonadati; phylum Myxococcota; class Myxococcia; order Myxococcales; family Archangiaceae; genus Archangium; species Archangium minus. Next base: position 7,358,257 of record NZ_CP043494.1, on the reverse strand, counting down.
CGCCTCCCACCGTCACCTCCAACTCCTTGGCCCAGGTGAAGTCCGTCTGCATCGCTTCCCCGGGCCGATGCTCCTGGGCGAAGAACACCTGCTTCTCCGGTCCCTGCTGCGCTCTCCACTGGCGCACTCGCCGCTGCAACGTGCGCAGCTGCCCCGGCTTGTAGCGGCCCGGCTCGCGAGCACACAGCTCCTCGAAGAGCGTCTTGGCCTCCAGCTCCGGCGCCTCCTTCAGCCGCTCGGCCAGGCTGTCCCACTGCTCCTCGAACGGGTCCTCCCGTGTCCTCCAGGTGCGCTCCTGCTTGAGCTCCGAGGGGAACTTCCCCTCCTTCACGTACTTGCGTGCCGTCTTGCGGTCCATCCCCGCCCGGGCCGACGCCAGCCCGAGGCGACCGTGCTTCGCCATCTCTTCCATCAGCTTCCTCACCTGGGCATCCGTCGTCCTCACCCGTCCATCCGAACCTCCGGAGTCACCGGGTTTCTACCGACGGCTGCCGTCACTCTGGATGGGGAGGTGTAATTGTCGTTGATGGGGAGGTGTAGTTGTCGCTGAGCAGCTGTACCTCGAACTCCCGTTGAGCGTCGACCCAGGGCGGGCGGCTATCAGACTCCGGCCCGGCGGTGCTGGAGGGCCAGAGCAGGACGAGGGCCACGAGCACCAGGCCCACCCTGGAGAGCGCTAAAGGGGCCTCGCTTGCGCGTCCAGCCTGGGCGAGGCCCTCGGCTCCCCTCGCCACCTCTGCGACTTGCCCGCTCGTCCTCGCGGCGCGGGAGAAGCGTTCGAAGGCCCGTTCCGCCGCGGTGAGCTTGCGGTCCAACTGTTCCCACTGACGCGGCTCGATGTCTTTGCGCGCCCGAGACAGCAGTGCCCTGGCCTTGTCCAGGTCCGCCCTTCCAATCCGCGACCGTTCCGGCGCAGGCTCCATCGGCGCGGAAACGAGCCGGATGCGCGGGCTCGAAGTGGGAGTCGACGCGAAGGCATGGGACCGTGGCATCGACCGCGGGGCGGGCGCGCTAGCGCAGGCTGTGAGCAGTACCAGGAGCGCGCTCCAAGTTAGCAAGCGCATCGTCACGTCCTTCATCAAGCGAAGGGGCAGGCTCAAGTCGGACCCGTTGGGGAGTATGGCAGCACGATCCCAGCTTCGCAGGACGGTACGAGGAGGGCCTCATCTTTTTCTCTCCCGGAGGGATCCGGGCCTTTGTCGCGGGCAGCCGGCTGCTGAAGACCGACAAGGTGGTGCCCGGCTGTTATTCCGTGTGGAGTGTGAGTCCGCGTCCGCTGGTGAACGGGGGCGCTACACGCTCTTCGGTGATTCGGACCGGACCCGAGAGCTTCGACGCATATGACTGCATGCCGGCTTCGATCATCACGGCCACCGGTAGGTCCTTGACCGGCGCCCCGTTCGCCGTCCAGCAGGCAAGGCCGTCGCGCCACGCTTTGGGGAACCAGCGCGCGCTCGCCGGGAGGCTTCGGACGATCGCTTCCTCAGAGAGGTTGTTAGAGGTCAGGATCGGCTCGAGCACGCTGACACTGGCTATCTTCTCCGGCTGACGGACGGCCAGATGGATCGCCGTCCACCCACGATCGACATCCCGAAGAAATGGAAAAGCTGACGTCCTGCCGGGCAACAACAGCAGCGGTACGGCAGCGGGAGCGGCTCCGGCGAAGTGATAAAATCGTACCACCCCGTACGTCGTACGGAGGTCGAGCGTCGATCCGATCGAGGCATGTCCGCCATCGCGCGCTCGTACGCCACGAGAAGGCGGTCGCGAGTGCGCTCGGTAGGCCTGTAGCGTATCCTCAGGCCCCTGCGTGGAAGTGCGGCGTTACCTGCAACGCCGAGTCGAAGAACTGAATGAACGACACGGCCTCGACCTGCCCACCCCGCAGGCCTTGCCGCCGTGCCCTTTGACACTGCAGAGCGGCATCCTTCAGTAGCACCCACCGCACCCGACTCCCTGCCACTACACCGGCTGGCTAGGGCACTGAGAGGCAAGGGGTGCCCATGGCGCGCAATCACGCTGACGGACCTCCTCCTCCTGGCAGGCCGGGAGGTGGCTCCGCTGGCCGACTGGCTGCTGGAAAAGATTGCCGCCCAGCGGGTGGTGCAGGCTGATGAAACACCTCTCAAGGAGCAGGTGCCACGCAAGACGCGCCAGGGCTACCTGTGGATATTCCTCGCGGATGACGAGGGGAGACAATCCTGTCAGCGGCTACCGTTTTAGCCCGAACCGCAGCGGACAGACGCTCGTGGAGGTGCTGGGCGGCACTCCGGGAGCGCTCATGGTGGGCGGGCATACCCCAAGGCCGCGCGCAGGTGGGCTGCTGGTCACACGCACGCAGGAAATTCTTCAAGGCGCTCCCCGTTGCGCCCGAGGCCCAGCAAGCCATGGACTTCATCCGCGAGCTGTAACCGGGTGGAGAACGAGGCCCTGGCCGCGGCCTTGTCCGCACGAGCGCACAATGTCTGGCGCCAGGAGAGGAGCGGGCCTGTGCTGGAGCAATCCGTCAAATTCCGGATGGGTACGATACATCCTTCTGTTGATCAAAGAGGTAAGGCGCGGAAGGACCGCGCCCCTTGTGACTCCGGAGGGGGAATCACGTGGACGTCCGCAGCTCTCGCCTCGTCCCGCGTGGTGGCTGATCCCTCCGCCTGGAGGTGCCATGAGTCTCAATTGTTTCAGCCGCCTGGCCGTGACCCTGCTCGGGGTGATCACCCCGACCGCCGCCGCCTCGCTCGTCGTTCTGACGACCTATCATCAGCCGTGCCATGCGCCGCTTCGGCAGTGGCCGCTCCCTCAAGTGGAGGCAGAGCCGAAGCAGCAAGAGGCAAGCCCGCCGCCAGAGACAGCGGCGAGGGTGGAGCCGCCGAAGGAGCGCACGTCGCGATTGGGCTGGGCTGCTGCGCCGCACTTCGCGCTGATGTCTTCGCTTGTCCCCTGTGTGGAGGCCTCAGGCGGGTGCTGGCGTACGTGACGGCACCCGGTGGGGTGCGCGCCATCCTGGCGCACCTGGGACTGCCCACGCAGGCTCCGACGCTGGCTGAAGGCGAGGACTTCAGTCTGTCCCGCATGGCCAGGCGTATGGGGACAGCCTCAACGTGCCCCAGAGATGGCCCATGACGAACTCTGACTTGTTGGTGTCCTCCGAGGCATGGTGCAGCGCCTTCACTCCTGGCGTCTTCTTTCCTGCCTTGGCTGACACCAACCCGTCCACGACATACACCGGCTTGCCCTCGAGTTGCAGCAGCGGGGCGCGGCACTCGAGCAATTGCACCCACCGCGCGCAGAGCGCTTGGACGCAGAAGGCGGAGGAAAGAAAAGAGTGTAGTGGATTGTATTATCCACAGGAGGACAGCCGAACCCATCGAAAGAAATGACATTGTCAGCGCTAACGGATCCGAGCCATGAATCCTTGATGCGCACGTCTGGAGCTGTTTGTGGTGCTCTCGAAGTTCACGTGAAGCAACAACCGAAGGAGGAATGAATCATGAACGCCAATCCGAAGAACGGGCAGTTTCATCAGTGCAATGAGCAGATTGTGACGCTGAACGAAAGGGTGGCCTACGAGCCGCCCGTGTTGACCGCCATGGGAAAGGTCGAACACCTCACGGCACTCCTCTTCCGCGGCGTGCCTGATCTGTTAGCGCACGGCAACATCATCTAGCAGCGCGCAGACAGTGTAGGCACTGTAGCGAGCCGTCGTAGACGATCGAACCATTCAGTGAAGATCAAGGGGCCCCGGGTCGACGCTGGTGTGTTGAGACCGCGAACACAGCTCGCTGGATGAATGGCTCGGATCCGGCAGTTTCAAGGTGCGGTTATGGTACATGGCAGTAAAATCAGCGGAGACTACACAGGCTGTTCCGGGCAAGTCGTTTTTTCGGATGCCCCGAATGGTATCCGGCTTCGGGGCGTCTCGGAGCCTGCACGGGTGACGGCTCGCAAGGGGTGCTACGCCCAGCAGTGGCTGAATCCGCGCGGGTCGGGCGCTGCGCTGCCCTCCCCAGCCGAAAATGAGCATGTGTTACTGTCTGGTGCCCTCGCCGAACCGGCGACCGCCGAGTTGGCGGCCCGGATTCGCGACCTGCTGGTGAATGGACGTTACGAGGAGCTAGGGCAGATAGCCGGCGAGCTGGTCGGGTGCCTGGTGACCCCGAAGAAAATCTATCTGTTCAAGAGCATCATGGGCAACAGCAGCACGATCTTCTTCCAGCGTTCTGGAGACGCGGTTCGATGGTCCACCAATCCGGCGGACTTGATCGAGGATCCGGACGCGGAGATCGACCGCGCGGCGATCTGGCGCTGCTGTCGGGGCGAAGGGCCCATCATCTACCACTCCATGGAGCGAGTCCGGCCGGGCCAGGTGGTGGTCCTCGAGCAGCACCGCACGACCGCCGTCGAGTACGATCGGATCACCCCGATGGCGCTGCCGCGCCGCACCACGCTCCCTGAGTACGCTGAGATTGCCTATGACTTGCTGCTCGATGCCGCGCGTCCCTATGCGGGCAGCGGGCGAATCGGTGTGCTGCTCAGTGGCGGCATCGACTCCTCGTCCGTGATCACCGCGCTGGTGGATGCCGGGGCGGATGTGATTGCCTACCATCTGAGCACCGATGATCAGCTCGCCGACGAGTCGAGCTACGCGCGCGCCGTGTGCGAGCATCTCAACGTCCCGCTCGTGTCGATCCTGACCGACAATGGTGAGGGCTATCTTTCCAGGAGTTGGGAGTTCCCGCACCCCTACAGTCACACGGGGTACCGCCACCTTGAGCAAGCCGCCGAACGAGTCGCAGCTGACGGCGTGAGATTCCTGCTCACGGGACGGGAGGGCGATATTCTCTTTGGCCCGCTGCGCTACGGCGTGAGGGACATTCTGTTGGGCGACGTGCGCTGGCGCGAGAAGCAAGAGATGCTGTGTGGAGTGCTGTCCTCGCGCTGGCAATTGCCGAGCATTCTCAAGAGCTGTCTATCCAACGCTTCCCTGCTCGAAGGCAGCATGCCGATCGGCGAAAACGCACGCCGGAGCGACTTTCTCGTCCCCATGCTCGGCATGAGCGAGGAGAAGGTCGACTTCAACTTCATGGTCCAGGAAGCCACCATGGATCTGACCCTGTTCCGGCCGCGCGGCGTGCTCCTGTGTTCGCCGATGGGCAGCAAGGAATTGCGTCGGCTGTCGATGCGCTTGCCCAACGCTTACAGATGTATTCCATTTCAAGGAAGGGTGATCGACAAGCCGGTGCTGCGGATGATGTTGGCCCGTCGGCTGCCGGAGCTCATCTGGCGCCGCGGAGGGCGATCGTGGCTGAACTCGCCGCCGCAGCGGTACGCCTTGCGTTATTCGCAGCCGTTACGCGAGCTGATCGGCAGTCCGGGGTCCCACCTCGTCCGAACGGGCATGGTGAACCCGGCGCTGCTGGCCGAGACGCTTGGTCAGCCCGTGTCGGTCCGGCGCAACGCCGAAGCCCTCATCTGCTCGGCCATGGTCGAGTTGTTCCTCCGGAGCATGGAACAGAGACTCGGCACAGCGTGGAAAGGATCCCAAGATGCCCCTGCTTTCGCTAGCTAACCATGCCATTTTCGACGCCACCGATGGAGCGGGGCTCATCCTCGACACGCGCGCTGGCGTTTACTTCAACCTCAACGTCACGGCCACGCTCATGCTCCAGGCCGCGCTGGCATGCGAGACTATCGAGCAAGTCGTAGCGCACCTTGTCGAACGCATCGACGGCAGCGCCGACACGCTGCGCACCGGCCTCGAGGGACTGGTCACGGAGCTCCGCGCCCGCGAGCTCTTGCTGCCCAGCGCGACGAGGTCAGTATGAGGAATGGAGCCCCCGACTGGGCCTTCCTCCTCGCGAGCTCCGATGGCCCAGAGCCGTCTCCGGTTCCCGTGGGGCTGCGGGTTCGAGCCGCCGCGCACACCGCCCGCGCCCTGCGGATGCTTCGAAAGCAAGGCTGGGGACCTGCTTCTCGCTACCTACAGCGGTTGCGCCCTGTCCCGGGGAGTGACCGCTACGCCGCGCTTCCGCCACTCGCTGCGATCCGCCTCGCCCGCCAAGAGATCCTGTGGAGCCAGCTCGTCCTGCGGCTCCTGGAGCCCAATGGGCTCTGTCTGCCTCGCTCGTTCTCGCTCGCTGTCTACCTCTCCGCTCTGGGCTTGCCCTGCGAGGTCACGGTGACGCGCGAGCTTTGCTCGAGCAACCCAGAGTACAGCTTCCACTCCTGGGCTGAACTCCACGGCGAGGTGCTCAATGACACTCCCGCGGTCAAGCAGGGATTCAAGGTGCTCCAGCGGGTTTCCGCTGACGCCATCGCCGCTCGCAAGGGCGGCGGAAACCCGGAGCGGTGCTGAGGAGAGCAGCCTGGCCTCCGTCAGCTCCTCGTCGATACTCGCGTACTCGTCGCGCTGGCCGAACCGAACGAGCGAAAATCTCGGGAGGGGCGGCGGCGGGCATTGCGGGGTGCTGGGTCACGACGCGCGTGTTACTGGACCGTCCGACACTGCTCGCTCTCCGAGGAACGGGAGCGCTACACGCTGGGACGGATGGGGGACACCATGTGCCCAGGCAGCGAGCCTTCGCGCGCCAGCCGTCGGCGGTAGCGCAGGTGGCGCAGGCGGGTGAGGTGCACCAGCGGCGACCACACCTTGTGCGTGAGGCGGTGGCGGATGAGGAAGCGCCACAGGAAGTTGCTGCGCTTGTAGAGTAGCGCCATCGCCAGGTACGGCAGCACGGCGCTGGCCTGGCGGGGCCTGCGCGCCCAGATGGAGGAGAGTGAGAAGAGCCGCCGGTAGATCCACGCATAGCCGGCCTCCAGCTCCTCGGGGCTCATGTGCTTGGGGCGGAAGACACAGTGCGCCGTGTCGTAGAGCGCCCAGTCCTGGTGCAGCAGCCGCCCCTCGGCCTCCATGCGGCGGAACAGCGGCGTGTTCGGATAGGGCGTGAGGATGTGGAAGGTGGCGCACTCCAGGCGAGTGTCTTCGATCCAGCGCGCCAGGTTCTCGAAGACATCCGGCCGATCGTGGTCGAAGCCCAGCACGAAGCTGCCATTCACCTGGATGCCATTGCGGTGGAACACCTCCACCCGGCGCGCGTAGTCCTCGGCGCGCGGGCTCTTCTTTCCCGCCGCGCGGATGTTGTCGTCGGTCAGGCTCTCGAAGCCGATGAAGACACCCGTGCACCCGGCGAGCGCCATCTCCCGCACCAGGGAGGGATCGTCTGTCACATCCAGGGTGACGGCGGCGCTCCAGATCTTCTCCAGCGGGGCCAGGGCCTGACACAGCTCGCGGAGGTAGCGGCGGCTCGAGCCGAGGTTGTTGTCGACGAAGACGCCATAGGGCGCGCCCGTGGCGCGGAAGTCCTCGGCCACCAGGGCCGGGGTGCGCATCTGGTACTTGATGCGTGTGTCGCCCGTGGCCAGGTAGCAGAAGTCACACCGGTTGTGGCAACCCTGCGTGGCGATGAGCGAGGCGGGGGTGAGAAAGCCGTAGTCCGGCAGGATGCTCCGGTCCGGCGGAGGGTCGGCGGCGTAGTCGCGGTACTCGGCGCTGTAGCGGGGCTTGAGCTCCCCGCGCTCGATGTCCCGCAGCATCCTCGGCCAGACGGGCACGCCGTTGCCCACGCAGACGGAGTCCGCGTGCGCCTGGACCTCGTCCGGGCAGGACAGGGCGTGCAGGCCACCCATCACCACGATGCAGCCGTGCGCCTTGAACCAGGCGGCCAGCGCATAGGCGCGCTGGGCGAAGGTGAGGTGCACGCTGATGCCCACCACCTGCGGCACCTCCTCCATGGGCGGGGCGCCTTGCAGCAGGTTCTCGTCCCAGTAGCGCACGCGCCACTCGGGGGGCGTAGCTCCGGCGAGGCTGGTGAGCGCGAGCGTAGGCGTGAGCACGTGCTTACCGAAGCTCGCGTTCACGTCCTTGGGATAGAAGGGATTCACCAACAGCACCGTGCGCGGTATCGGGGTGCCCTTGCGCGCTGGGGGCAGCACCGGGGCCACCTGCATCGGGTTCGACTGTCTGACAGGCCTCGCATCCATCCGCGTCCTCCCTGGGAGATGACGGGGAGCAGGCTACGGGCCGGCAGTCAGAGATTCGGGGGACCCCGGGTGAGCGGTCGTAAGACGAGGCTGAGCGGTCACTCTCAATGGCGTGGAAGGGCTCAGCCGCGCCGCCGAGCGGCGAATTGGGTGCGGCCTGCCGATATGTCGGGGGACTTTGCCCGTTAATTACCCCGAGAGCCGTCAATCCAGGGGCTCTTCACGAATGACGTGCTACCCCCCCATCCGGGATCGATCTGCCTCATTCCTGATCGACACCGGCTCCGTCTCAGGAGCTTACGCCATGTTTCGTATTGGCCTCGCAATCGCCGTGCTCGTCGCGTGCGCGCCCGCGCTCGCATCCCCCCTTGCTCGCATCGAAGCTGAACAGCTCGCGTCCGTCGGCACACCGTTAGCGGTGAAGCGCGAGCACGTCACCGACGATATCTATCACTATCAATACGACATTCGCGTTGGTTCCACGCCGAACGCACGCTTGCGCATCCACCGCGTCGTCCGCGAGCTCTCGCCGTGGCGACCGCGTCCAACCCGGCAGGCCGTGATGCTGCTGCACGGAGACTTCGCCAACTTCGTCACGAACTTCGTGCCGTCGCTCGGCAATCCCGCGTCGTCGGCCCCGGGGCTCGCCCCGTATCTGGCGTCTCGTGGCATCGACGCATGGGGCGTGGATCGGCGCTGGACGCTGCCCGGCGACGACGGTGATATCTCCGATCTGGGCGACATGAGCGTCAATCAGGCGATTGGAGACACCTCTGTCGCGCTCGCCTTCGCGCGGGTGATGCGGACCCTCTCCGACCGCGATCCGGGTCGGATCGTCCTCGGCGGATTCTCGCATGGCGCCCAGCTCACCTACGCGTACGCCGCCGCCGATGGCCGCCACATCTCGGCGATCGCCGCGCTCGACATCTACTACGACATCGCGCCCGAGGATGCCGACCTGCGGGAGCTGGCGTGCGCCAATGCCGCAGCGGGACGCGACGCCCTGGCCCAGGGGGTGACCGACTCCAGCAACAGCCTTTTCATCACGGCGGGCCAGTTGGCTCGGAGCGCGCCCGATGAGACCTCGCCCCTGTTCCCGTCCTATACGAATCACGGGGTCCTGCTCACGCTGTCGGGTATGACCTGGTTGCTCGCGCCGTACACGCCGCTGTACCACCTGAGTGCGCCGATCTTCGACGCCGATGGCAATGTCGAGGGGTTGCGCGAGTCGTCTGAGGACATCGTGAGCGCGTGGTTCGCCAGCGCGCCTCCGCACCAGTCGATGCGCGAGACTGCGGACTTCGATGACATCTGGTGTGGCACGACACCGCGGCCCGAGCTCGCGAAGATCCGCGTCCCGTTGTTCTATCTCGGTGCCGCTGGCGGGTTCGGCGATCACGGCCTGTACTCGACGACGCGGGTGTCGTCGACCGACGTCACGACGCTCGTCGTCCGTCGGTTCGGGCCAGAGCGAGTCGCCGAGGACTTCGGCCACGGCGACCTTCTGTATGCGGCCGACGCGCCGACGCTCGCTTGGAAGCCGCTCGCGGCGTGGTTGCTGCGTCACTGACTTCCTCATTCCGTCTGCGTCGGGCTCGTAGGGACGTCCGGGCTCCGGCTAGTAGACGAAATCTAGGTTGGGAGCGCCTCGTAGGCGGAGCGCCAGAAGTCCACGGAGGCTGCTGGCGTCGCGGAGTCCCACAGCCGCTGAGTCATCAGGATGCCAATCAGACCGGTCTCGGGATCCCAATAGCAGGACGTTCCGTACCCGCCGTCCCAGCCAAAGCCGCGAGGCTCCCCGGGCTCATGCTGGTGGACGATGGAGAGCGCATAGCCCCAGCCACGCTTGTCCCAGAAGCCGGGGAAGAAGGGCGACACGGCCTTCTGCTGAGGCGTGATGTGGTCGGTGGTCATGAGCTCGACTGAGCGCTCGGAGAGGAGACGTCTGCCGCCGTGCTCCCCCTTGTTCAGCATCATCCGGGCGAAGGCGAGGTAGTCGTCGGCCGTCGAGACCAGGCCACCCGCCGCGGACGGGAAGCCCGGCGGGTGGCTGAACCGGCTGTCCTGACCGGCGGCGTCGAAGACCTCGAACTGCCCTGTCACGGGATTGCGCTGGTAGCACGTGGACAGCCGGTCGAGCTTGTCGGCCGGAACGCTGAAGCCAGTGTCCTTCATGCCCAGCGGCTCGAAGAGGCGCTCCCGGAAGAAGTCCTCGAGCGCCTGGCCAGAAGCTCGCGAGAGCAGCACGCCCAGGACGGTGATGCCGGTGTCGTACATCCAGGCCTCGCCCGGCTGATGCATCAGCGGCAGGGAGCCCAGTGCGCGGATCCACGCGTCCGGGCTTGGGGCCTTCGGCAACTCGGGGCCGACCGCGACGCCCTGGTCGATCATGGCCTGGATGATGGGATAGTCGCCCGGTGCGAAGATGGCTCCCATGCCCATGCGCAGCGTCAGCAGATCGCTGACGAGGATTGGGCGGTGGGCGGGGATGGTGTCATCCACCGGGCCGTCGAGGCGCTTGAGCACCTTGCGGTTGGCGAGCTCGGGCAACAGCCGGTCCACCGGCTCGTCGAGGCGGAGCTTTCCGTCCTCCACCAGCATCATCGTCGCGGCCCCCGCGACCGGCTTGGTCAGCGAGGCGATCCGGAAGAGGGTATCGCGCTGCATCGGGGCCGCGCCGCCGAAGGTCAGCAGGCCATACGCGTCCGCGTGCACCTCATCGCCCCGGCTGAGCAGCGTGACGAGGCCCGGCAGTTCGCCGCGTTCGACATGAGCGGCCATGATCGAGCGCATGCGGTCGAGCCCTTCCTGGGAAAACCCATCCTCGGCCACCGCGTCCCTCTTTCCCGACCGGGTGCAACCCCACACAACCGACGCCCCGAGCGCCGCGGCGCCCATGAGTACGCTCCGGCGGCCGACCCTCGCGTGCGCCGCATCATTCTCATGATGTTGCATCGTCCGCTCCTCTTCCATGTCAGCGGTTACGAACTACAAGGGGTTGCAGGCCAGGAGCGCTACGTGCGCTTACCTGCCGAATAGATGGCGAACACACCGCCCTGCGGATCCATGCACTGGGCGATGCGGTCTCCGCCGGGGACGTCCATCGGGCCGTTGAGCACCTTTCCGCCCTTTTCCGGGATGCGCCTGGCGGTCTCGTCGGCGTTCTTCACGTTGATGTAGTGCAGCCAGTGAGCAGGGGCCTTCATGATGTTGGCGGCATTCGACATCCCGCCCATCGACTGCTTGGGGTCGGTGCCGAACATGAAGTACTCGCCGAACTGGGGGCCCATGTTCATGGACGAGGTGGCCTTCCAGCCAAAGAGCGCGGAGTAGAATTTCCAGGCGCTCTGCCAATCGGTGGTGTTGAGTTCGGCCCAGCTGAAGTTGCCGGGCAGCTCGCGAGGAGCGAGCTCGCCTTCGCGGGGCATCGGCTTGAAGACGGCGAACACGGCCCCCTGCGGATCCGCGAGGACGGCGAAGCGGCCGACGGTGGGGATGTTGGAGGGAGGAGACATCACCTTGCCGCCCAGCTTCTGCGCCTCCTGCGCGGTGGCATCGACGTTGTCGGCGTGGATGTAGCCCATCCAGTGCTGCGGAACGCCAGCACGCTTCATCTCGTCAGGCAGCGCCATGATGCCCCCGACGCCTTTGTCGCCGGCTTTCAGGAGCTCGTAGTCGCCACCCGGAAACTTCTCGGTCTTCCAGCCGATGATGTCCGAATAGAAAGCCTTTGCACCGGCGAGGTCGGAGCACATCAGGTCGTACCAAATGAATCGGCTCATCGCGTTCCTCCAAAGAGGTGGAAAGCGTCTCTCTCTTACACGAGAGGTCGCTGCAAGCTGAACGATTCGAATGCGTTCGGCTCAGCACGGTGTCTGAGCTCAGACGAGCGCTGCGCTTCTTGCGTCACTTCGATTACACCTCCCCCTGCCTTGGAGGGCCATTGCGCTCTTGCACCCTGTGTCGGCTATGTACAGGCCATAGATGAAGCGAGAGTCTGCTCTCGAACGGCTCTCTCATCCAAACGTGCTGATTCGGGCTCTGACCACCAGGCGTATCGTCCCCGCTCCCTCTTGCCGCGGAACGGGGTACGAAACCCATGCTTGGATTCGAGACCATCGGAAATGCCACCCTCATTGCCATTGACGGCAAGCCCATATTGGCTACGGATCCGTGGATCAGCGACGCGGCCTACTTCGGGAGCTGGGGGCTGAGCTACTCCATTCCACCGGAGCAGCTCAACCACATCCAGGAGTGTGAATACGTCTGGTTCTCGCACGGTCATCCGGACCACCTGAACGGCGACTCCCTGCCCGCGCTCTCCGGCAAGAAGATCCTCATCGGCGATCATGTGGGCGGCCGGATCCACAAGGAGCTGACGGCCCAGGGCTTCAACGTGACCATCCTCGCGGAGCGGACCTGGACGCGCATCTCCGACAACATCGAAGTGATGTGCCTGACGGACTACTTCCAGGACTCCATCTTGCTGGTGAAGCTTGGCAAGCGGCTCGTCATCAACCTCAATGATGCGGTCGATCGCGGCTGGGGTGCGGAGGTGGCGCGGGTGGCCTCCCAGTACGAGGGGAACTTCCTCCTGAAGCTGAGCGGCTACGGCGACGCGGACATGATCAACCTGTTCGACGAGGACGGGGAACGCATCGAGCCCTGGGCCGCGAAGAAGTACCCGGTGGGCCGGACGCTGATCGCCCCCATGCGCCGGTACAATGCGCGGTTCTTCATTCCCTTCAGCTCATTCCACTGCTACCGCCGCCAGGACAGTCTCTGGGGGGAGGCCTACACCACCCCCATCAACGCCTACGCCGAGGGCTTCGAGCTGCCTGGCTCCGAGGTGTTGCCGGCCTTCGTTCGGGTGGATTGTGAGACGGGCGAGGTGACCGAGCTCCGACCGCCCCCCGCCGACAGGAGCCCCCGCGATCCCAAGGCGTTCGGCGACGACTGGAGCGAGCCGCTCGACAAGGAAGATCGTAAGAAGCTCGTCGCCTACTTCAAGAACAAAGAGGTCCTGGCGAGCAAGCTCGACTTCGTGCGCTTGAGAGTGGGTGGGAGCGAGCTCACCATCGATCTGAACAACAAGCGCTCGAAGTACGGTGTCACCTTCGAGGTTCCGCGGGGCTCGTTGATGACCGCGGTCGAGTACGAGATCTTCGACGACCTGTTGATCGGCAACTTCATGAAGACCACGCTGCACGGGCTCGACAGCCTGTACCCGTGGTTCACGCCGATCGTCGCCAAGTACGCCGACAACGGGCGCGCGTATTCGAAGGCCGAGGTCCTGGAGTACTTCACCGAGTACCTCCGGCGGCAGCCCAAGAGCTTCCTGCTGCACCAGCTCGAGAACCAGGCGACCGGCTTGTTCCGGGCGATGGTCCCCAAGGATGCGAAGTTCTATGGGGCGGCGAAGCGGTTCTACTACGTCCTCAAGGGCAGCCCGCCGCCGCTCGATGTGTAGCGGCTCCTTGCCAGGCGCAGTGAGGCGAGTCACGGAGCGTTGAGGGAAACCGTGCGCCAGCTCGCGATGGCCTGTGTCAGTGTTTTGAGCAGGCCACCACGACCCACACCTGGGAGGCGCACCGTGTCATCACACTCGGACCTCGAAGTCTCGTCACTCCATTGCTACCGCCGCCTCATTGGAGCCGTGGGGCTCCTCCTGCTGGGCGCCTGCGGTGGCTCCGATGCCAATCCCCAGGCGTCCGGCTCTGAGGATCTCGGAGTCTCCCGTGCGGCGCTGGCCACGACCGTCACGGTCGATACCGCGTCGAACGCGGGCCCCGTCAACCCGTTCTCCTGGGCCGTTGGCGCCCCGGACAAGTACGTGGGGCACTGGCCCGGAAACGCCGTCCTCAAGCAGCGAATCAGCGACGCGAAGGTGAAGCTCGTCCGCGTTGGCGTCACGCAGTGGGGCCTGTACAACGGGCAGGACGTCTACCCGGCCCACAACACGTGGAACTGGGCAACCCTCGACGCGCTGCTGAACACCATCTGGGACGCAGGGGCTGAGCCGCTCATCGTCGTGTGCGGCTTCCCCGGAGGCGTCAACAAGACGCTCAACGCGGACAAGGTCATCCTCTCCGCCGACTGGGCCGAGTACGGCACCTTCATGGCGGGCCTCGTGCAGCGCTACAACGTCGACCAGGCGCTGGGGGCCTCGAAGCGCGTCCGGTACTTCGAGATGTGGAACGAGGCCACCAACGAGTGGGACGGGAAGTTCGCGTCGAAGGAGGACTACAACACCTTCTTCACCACCGTCGCCTCGGCCATGCGCGCCAAGGATGCGACGCTCAAGCTCATCGGTCCGGCGGACTCGCACTCGGGAGATTTGGACAAGGGGCCCGCCGAGAGCTGGCTGTCCAACGCAGCGAAGAACCTGGAAGCGAACCTGGACATCCTGAGCTGGCACAACTACGGCCCCCATGCCAGCGACACGGCGACGGATGCCCAGCGCATGGCCTGGACGCCGCCGAACTACCGGGACGACGTTATCAAGGTGAAGAACGGCGGCCTTAACGGCGTCCTCACCGGCCCCTCGGGCAAGAAGTTCGGTGCGGCCATCACCGAGTACAACATCGCCCAGGGGGACTTCGCTGCCTTCAATGCGAAGTACCACAGCGAGGTCAACGCGACGTGGACGGCCAGCGCCATCATCAACGCGATGAAGGCAAACATCGACATCTTCAGCTTCTACAACCTCGCCGAGGCCGGACAGAACCACCTGGGCCTGCTGAACACCACGGACTTCGCGCCGCACAAGCCGTACTTCACGCTGTTCCTCTTCGGCAACTACACGGGCGACCAGAAGCTGACCACCACCGGCGGAACGGCGAACCTCGAGGCCTTCGCCAGCCGGGCCACGGCGACGGGAAGGACGTTCGTCACCGTGGTGAACAAGGACACGGCGGGGAATGCGTATGACGTCACCGTCTCGCTCGCCGGAAGCTCCAGTGCCACGGGCACCGTGAATGTGCGCACGGTCAACGCGGCGACGACGGCGAACCCCACGGCGTACACGACGGTTCCGTATGCGGGCTCCGCCTTCACCTACACCGTGCCGCCGTACCATGTCGTGTCGTTCGAGGTCATCCCCGCCACGGGAGGGAGCGTGCTGTTCCAGTCCGGCTTCGAGAGCGCCGACATCCAGCCGACGTGGCTGGACACGATGGAGGCCAGCCAGAACGTCACCGCCAATACGTGGGCGACGCAGGTGGAGTGCTCGCCCCGTCAGGAGTCACCGCACACGGGCCTTGCCGTGCTCATGTACTCGGGCAAGGACACCAGCGCGACGGTGTCCTACGCCAATGCCCGCGTCTTCGACGTGAACATCCCCATCACCGCCGCCACGAAGCTGAGCTACTGGATTCACCCCCAGC
The DNA here is from genome assembly GCF_044360475.1 of Archangium minus. Lineage (NCBI taxonomy): Bacteria > Pseudomonadati > Myxococcota > Myxococcia > Myxococcales > Archangiaceae > Archangium > Archangium minus. Next base: position 7,342,835 of record NZ_CP043494.1, on the reverse strand, counting down.
AGGACAACGCCCGGTATGTCGCGGTGGACTTCGTCTGCACCGACGGCTCGACGCTCCGGGACAGCGGCGCCACGGACCTCAATGGCTTCAGCATGCACGCCCATGCGGGCCACGGCGGGGCGATTCCGCTCAACACCTGGACGCAGATCCGCAGCAACGTGGGCCAGTGGCTGAGCGGGAAGACCCTCGACCGCATCCTCGTGAGCTACGACCGGCCCGCCAGCACGGGGGACTACCGGGGGTACATCGACGACATCGTCATCACCAACGGCGCCCTGCCATAGGTCCCTGGGCGAGCCACCCGCACTGATGCTCGCCGTGAAACGCGGGAGACGGACCGTAACTCCTGGACACGCGGCCGCATGTCGCGCTTGCGAGTGGCGGGGAATTGGAGCACGAGGGGCTGGCCGTGATCGTCCGTCCCCGCCCTGGCTTCCTCCGTCTGCTGTTCGTCGTGCGCGGTACCATCCTGCCTCGCGTGCTGCCGCACGTGCTGGTCATCGCGGGGCTCTCCTGCCTCGTCGTCTGGACGCTCCAGCGGGGGCTCCTGCGGCTGCCCGTCACCTCGCCCGCGCCCCTGTCCCTGCTCGGCATCGCCCTGTCCATCTTCCTCGGGTTCCGGAACAACGCCTGCTACGACCGCTGGTGGGAGGCCCGGAAGCAGTGGGGCGCGCTGCTCATCGAGCTGCGTGCGTTCACCCACACGGCCATCGCGCTGCTGGATGACGGGCGCGCGGAGCTGCCCGTCGTGGGACGCGAGACGGCGCGGCGGCTCGTTTACCGCAACATCGCCTTCGCGCACGCGCTCGCCGCGCACCTGCGGGGGCATGACGCCCGGGCGGACATCTCCCGCTTCGTGTCCGAGCCGGAGTGCTCCCGCGTGCTCACCAGCGGGAACCGGCCCAACGCGCTGCTGCGCGAGCAGGAGCGGGAGCTGGCCACGCTGCGGCGGGAGGGCCGGCTCTCCGACATCACCTGGGGCGCGCTGAGCGGGCGGGTGCACGGGTTGATGAGCGTTTTCGCGGCCTGCGAGCGCATCCGCACCACCCCGGTGCCATTCGCATACACCGTGCTGCTCCACCGCACCGCGTACATCTTCTGCCTGCTGCTGCCCTTTGGCCTCGCCGAGGCACTGGGCTGGTTCACACCGGTGCTCGCGGCCATGATTGCCTATACGTTCTTCGGCCTGGACCGGCTGAGCGACGAGCTGGAGGAGCCCTTCGGGGATGCCCCCAATGACTTGCCCCTGCTCGCGCTCGCTCGCACGGGGGAAATCAACCTGCTGGAGGCCCTGGGCGAGCCCCAGCCCGAGCCGCTGCGCCCCCGGGACTTCATCCTCGAGTAGGAGTCCGGCTCAGGGCCCCGCGTCGGGCCAGTCCGCCACGCACACCCCCTGCCGGCAGCGGGGTGGACCGTGTCAGGGAGTTGGCGCGCTCGTCGAGTGCGTATGCCCCACTTCCCAGCAGCGCCTGCGCCACCAGGGCGAGGAGGAGGAACGCGACGTACTCCCAGCCACCACCCGAGTTGGTGAACATCCACCCGTTGGCGAGGTGAGGCTTGAGCGCGCCGAGCATCACCGGCACCAGCCCGAGCGCCACCCACCGCGTGCGGAAGCCCGCCACCAACGCGAGCCCGCCGAGCAGCTCCGCGAGGAACACGGGCCACGCCGTCCACCCGGGGAAGCCGTGGGCCTCGAAGAATTGCGCGGTACCCGCGAACGTGAAGATGAAGGCCTTGGCCCCCGCGTGCGCGAGGAACACCGCGCCCAGCGCCACGCGCAGCACGGTGGGCCCCACGTCGCGGGCGGCGGGAGAGGACTGGACGGACTCGATGCGGCTCATGACGGCGACTCCTTGAACGGGAGGGGATGCGTTCCCCTCACACGCTCTATGGAATGCCTTCCGCATCGGCCCGCCGGAAGGCGTGCGCCGAGAACGAATCGTTCTGCGTGCCGGACAATCACCCCCAGCGCGCGGAGCGGAACTCCGCGGCCAGCACGTCGAGCAGGGCGCGCAGGCGCGGGGCGGGAGTCCGGCCGGCCGCATGGATGGCGTGGATGCCCACGGGTCGGGGCGCGAAGTCGTCGAGCACGGTGACGAGCCGCCCCGAGCGCAGGTCCTCGTCCACCATGAAGCGCGGCAGCATGGCGAGGCCGATGCCCTGGGCCACGGCCTCGCGAAGCATGGTGCCATTGCCGGTGGACAGCGAGCCGGACACCGGCACGCGGATGCGGCCCTGTGGGCCATAGAAGCGCCACTCGTCCTCGGCGCGCAGGTGCGTGTAGCGCAGGCAGTCGTGGTGGAGCAGGTCCTCGGGCCGCTCCGGAGTGCCCCGGTGCTTCAGGTACACGGGCGCCGCGCACACGTGCAGCGATGTGGTGGCCAGCTTGCGCGCCACGAGGTTGGAGTCGCGCAGGCGCGTGATCCGGATGGCCACGTCCACGCGCTCCTCGACGAGGTCCACCAGCCGGTCGCTCAGCACGAGCTCCACGTGGGTGTCCGGGTGCGTGGTGAGGAAGCGGGCCATGGGCCCGGCGAGGTACATCTGCGCGAAGCTCACGGGCGCGTTGATGCGCAGCGTGCCCCGACCCGCGTCGGTCGCCCCGCGCGTGGCGGCCCCGGCCTCCTGGAGCATCCGCGCGCAATGCGCGTACACGCCCAGGCCCGCGTCGGTGACGGTGAGCTTGCGCGTGGTGCGGATGAGCAGCGGTTCGCCCACGCGGGCTTCCAGTCGGGCTACCCGCGCGCTGACCACGGACTTGGACACGCCGAGCGCCTGGGCCGCCTGGGTGATCGAGCGATGCTCGACGACGCGCGCGAAGCACGCGAGGCCGAGCAGGTCATCGAAGAGGGGTTCGCTCACCCGTGGGAGGCTGCCACGGCGATGTATAGGAAGGACAGCCCTGTGCAGCGGGCTGTTCGAACTCGGAGAGGCTCAGTTGCGATTCCAGATGCCGGGACCACGGATCAGGCAAGCAAGGGCGCCGCGACTCTGCTGAGATGGACCCTGATGGCATCATCGAAGGTCGGTAATAGTGGCGGAGAGATCCAGTGAGCGTCGCAACCATCGAAGAAGGTCCCTTGCTGGGTCCGAGCTTCTTCCTTTCCCGGACGGCGCTCCGTGCGCTCGCGCTGGCCCATCGTGGCTCCTACGGCGCCGCACGGCCCTATCCTCACGTCGTCATCGACGGCTTCCTGGGAGAGCGGCTTGCGTCCGGACTGGCAGCGGTCTTCCCGGGCGCCTCCGAGGCCGACTGGAAGCGACGGGATCACCAGGAACAGGCCGCGCGCCTGGGACAGCTTCAGCGCAAGGCGTTCGAAGGTGTGCACGGAGCGCTCCGACACCTGCTCTCGGAGTTCTCGAGCATGTCGTTCCTCGATTTCCTGGAGACCCTCACCGGAGTCCAGGGGCTCATCGCGGATCCGCATTTCCGGGGCGCCGGGCTGCACCTCACGCTGCGGGGGGGCCATCTCGCGCTTCACGCGGACTTCAACCGCGATCGCTTCCGTGCGCTCACGCGGCGGCTCACCGTCCTCTACTACTTGAACCCTGGCTGGGAACCCGCCTGGGGCGGCGACCTCGAGCTGTGGAATGCCGACCTCTCCAGGTGCGAGACCCGAATCGCTCCGCTGCTCGATCGGCTGGTCGTGATGGCTCATGGCGATGACTACTGGCATGGCCACCCATCCCCGCTGGAGTGTCCCGAGGGGCGCGGTCGAGCCGCGGTCGCGGCCTATTTCTACACGGCGGAAGTGTCTCCGGACGCGCCGGAGGCCCACAGTGCCATCTGGGCGACAGTGCGTTGACTGGCCGAGTACGGGCCGATCCGCGCTGACCGTTGAGCCGAGCTGACACGCCAGCAGCCCACTGACACGTCAAGCTGACATGTCAGTGAGTCCTCCACCTGGTGCCACGGGTGAATCCAAGGCGTCCCTTCCTCTGAGCGATGGATTGGGGAGGGGTGGCACGACAGATGCTAGCAGCCGCTGGCTGTCGCCTCTCCAACACCCCACTGAGAGCCGACAAGGTGCAACCATGACCGCGGCGCCAGTCAAACAACCCTTTGAATTGCCAGACTTCTATGTCCCCTGGCCGGCGCGCCTGAATCCCTCTCTCGAGGGGGCCCGGGTGCACTCCAAGGCGTGGGCGCGTGAGATGGGGATCCTGGATCCGCCCAAGGACGGGAAGACCCCCGATGTCTGGGATGAGGTGAAGTTCGATGCCATGGATTACGCGCTGCTCTGTGCGTACACCCATCCCGAAGCGCCCGGCCCGGAGCTCGACCTGGTGACGGACTGGTATGTCTGGGTTTTCTACTTCGATGATCACTTCCTCGAGGTCTACAAGCGCTCCAAGGATCTGACGGGCGCGAAGGCATACCTCGACAGGCTTCCCGCGTTCATGCCCGTCGAGCTCTCCGTCTCCCCACCGACGCCCACCAATCCGGTGGAGCGGGGCCTGGCCGACTTGTGGGCTCGCACGGTGCCGAGCAAATCCGTGGAGTGGCGGCGCCGGTTCTTCGAGAGCACCAAGAATCTGCTCGATGAATCGATGTGGGAGCTGGCCAACATCAGCGAGCGCCGTGTCGCCAACCCCATCGAGTACATCGAGATGCGCCGCAAGGTGGGTGGGGCCCCCTGGTCGGCGGATCTCGTGGAGCACGCTGTCTTCGCGGAGATCCCCGCCCGCATCGCCGACTCCCGTCCGATGCGTGTCCTCAAGGACACGTTCTCCGATGGGGTGCACCTGCGCAACGACCTGTTCTCCTACGAGCGGGAGATCCTGGAGGAGGGCGAGCTCTCCAACTGCGTCCTGGTCCTCGAGCGCTTCCTGAATGTCGATACGCAGCGCGCAGCCGATCTGACCAACGAGATCCTCACGTCCCGGCTCCAGCAGTTCGAGAACACCGCCCTGACCGAACTGCCGTCCCTCTTCGAGGAGTACGGCCTCAACCCGGTCGAGCGGATGCACGTCCTCTCCTATATCCGAGGACTCCAGGACTGGCAGTCCGGCGGCCACGAGTGGCACATGCGCTCGAGCCGCTACATGAACAAGGCGGCCGGGAGAGCGGGGCACTCGTTGGGAGGTCTTCCCCTCGGCCCCACGGGTCTGGGGACCTCGGCGGCTCGGCTCCACCTGTCGCCTGGCGCCCTGGGGTTGGGACGGTTCAAGAGCTACACCCACGTTCCCTATACGGCCGTGGGTCCGGTCAAGCTGCCCCCGTTCTACATGCCGTACTCGACACGGCAGAACGCCCACCTGGACGCCGCGCGGCGCAGCTCCAAGGAATGGGCGCGCCAGATGGGAATGCTGGACACCCTGCCTGGCCTGCCAGGCGTCTACATCTGGGATGACCACACGTTCGATGTCGCCGACGTGGCCCTGTGCGGTGCGTTGATCCACCCGGCGGCCTCTGGTCCTCAGCTGGATCTCACTGCCGGCTGGCTCGTCTGGGGAACCTACGCCGACGACTACTTCCCGGCGCTCTACGGTCATAGCCGCGATATGGCGGGCGCGAAGGTGTTCAACGCGAGGCTGACGGCGTTCATGCCGGATGACCCGGCCACGCTCACCACCGTCCCCACCAATCCGGTGGAGCGGGGCCTGGCCGACCTGTGGGCTCGCACAGCGGGCCCCCTGTCCGCCGATGCGCGCAATCAGTTCCGCCGGGCCATCCAGGACATGACGGAGAGCTGGTTGTGGGAGCTCGCCAATCAAATCCAGAACCGGATTCCGGACCCGGTCGACTATGTGGAGATGCGCCGCAAGACGTTTGGATCGGATCTCACGATGAGCTTGTCGCGGCTGGCCCAGGGCCACGGACTCCCGCGCGAGCTCTTCCGGACCCGGACGATGCGTGCGCTTGAGAACTCCGCCGCTGACTACGCCTGCCTCACCAACGACGTCTTCTCCTACCAGAAGGAGATCGAGTTCGAGGGGGAGCTCCACAACGGCGTGCTGGTCGTTCAGCGCTTCCTTGAGCTCGACAAGCAGCGGGGCGTCGAGGTCGTCAACGATCTGATGACCGCGCGGATGCGCCAGTTCGAGCACATCGTCGCCACCGAGCTGCCGGCCCTCATCACCCACTGGGGTTTGGATGGGAAGGCCCAGGAGCGGCTGCGCGCCTACGTCGAGCAGCTCCAGCAATGGATGGCCGGCGTGCTCATCTGGCACCAGACGGTGGACCGCTACAAGGAATTCGAGTTGCGCAAGAGCCGGACGCCCGGGCGGTACATGCACCAGCTCAGGGGGCCCACCGGGCTGGGCACGTCGGCGGCGCGCATCGCGTCGCTGCTGTCAGGTGGCAACCGGCCCGTGCCGGCTGGCCGTGAAAAGGATCCTGTTCTTCTGACTGAAGGAAAGAGGTGAGTGTCATGGCGAATATCGAGAAGCTGATTGAGGAAGCCAGGAAGCAGCAGATGAGCCTCGGGACGGAAGCGGCGCGCCAGCTGGCGACGACGACCAAGTCCGCCCCGCAGATGCAGGGAATCTCCACCCGGTGGTTGCTCAAGCTGCTGCCCTGGGTGCAGGTCAACGGCGGCGTGTTCCGTCTCAACCGGCGCTTGAGCTACAACGTGGGCGATGGCCGCGTGTCCTTCACCAGCACTGGCGCGCGGGTGCAGGTCATCCCCCAGGAGCTCCGTGAGCTGCCGCTGCTGCGCGGCTTCGATGACCCCGAGGTGCTGCTCGCCCTGGCCAACCGCTTCGAACAGAAGGAGTACAAGGTCGGTGAGGTCATCACCCAGGCCGGCCAGGAGGCCGACTCGATCGTCCTCATCGCTCACGGCAAGGTGAACAAGATCGGCACCAGCAAGTATGGCGAGCAGACGGTGCTCGAGGTGCTGGCCGATGGCGACCACTACAGCTACGAGGTGCTGCTGGAGTCGAATGACCAGTGGAAGTTCACGACCAAGGCCGTCACCCCGGTCACCGTGCTGGTCCTCCAGCAGTCCGCGTTCGAGGCGGTGCTCGCCCAGTCCCCGACGCTGCAGAAGCACATCGAGGACTTCAAGGCGCTCGCCAAGAAGAAGAAGGACCCGTCGGGCCAGGCGGACATCGAGCTGGCCGCCGGACACCACGGCGAGCCCGTGCTGCCGGGCACCTACGTGGACTACGAGACGTCGCCCCGCGAGTACGAGCTGAGCGTGGCGCAGACGGTGCTGCAGATCCACACGCGCGTCGCCGACCTGTTCAACGACCCGATGAACCAGACCCAGGAGCAGCTGCGTCTGACCGTCGAGGCGCTGAAGGAGCGCAAGGAGCACGAGCTCGTCAACAACCGTGAGTACGGCCTGCTGCACAACGCCGATCTCAAGCAGCGCATCCACACCCGCAGCGGTCCCCCGACGCCGGATGACATGGACGAGCTGCTGGCCACCGTGTGGAAGGATCCGTCCTTCTTCCTGGCCCACCCGCGTGCCATCGCCGCGTTCGGGCAGGAGTGCAACCGCCGCGGGATCTACCCGGGCAGCGTTGACGTGAACGGTCGCGCCGTCACCGCCTGGCGCGGCATCCCCATCTTCCCCTGCAACAAGATTCCCATCAGCGAGACGCGGACCAGCTCCATCATGCTGATGCGCACGGGCGCGGAGAACCAGGGCGTCATCGGCCTGCACCAGGCCGGCATCCCCGACGAGATCGAGCCCAGCCTGAACGTTCGCTACATGGGCATCAACGACAAGGCCATCATTTCCTACCTCGTCAGCACCTACTTCTCCGCGGCGGTCCTCATCCCCGACGCGCTCGGCATCCTCGAGAACGTGGAGATCGGCCGCGTCTAGCACGTGGGCGGTTGAGGCAGTCCAGACCTAGCTGAGGCACAGCTCATGGCGAATACGATGAACACGGGCAGCGGTGGTGGTGGTGGTGAAGTAGAACAGCGGCAGATGAGCCTGGGGACGGACGCGGCCCGTCAGTTGGCGACGACGACCAAGTCGCGGCCGCAGATGTTGGGAATCACCCCCCGGTGGCTGCTGCGCATGCTGCCCTGGGTCGAGGTGCCGGGTGGCGTGTACCGCGTCAACCGTCGCCTGACGTACTCCGTGGGTGATGGGCGCCTCAGCTTCTCCAACGTTGGCGCCCGGATAGAGGTCATTCCCCAGGAGCTGCGGGAGCTGCCGCTGCTGCGCGAGGTCGAGGACGTCGAGGTGTTGTCCGCCCTGGCATCGCGGTTCGTCCAGCGGGAGTTCAAGCCGGGCGAGCGGATCGTCGAGGCGGGCCAGCCCGCCGAGCATGTGATCCTGCTCGCCCACGGCAGGGCCCAGAAGGTGGGCCGCGGCCAGTATGGCGACGAGGTCCTGCTCGAGGTGCTCGCCGATGGCGATCACTTCGGGGACATGTCGGTGGTGGAGTCGAACGACCGGTGGAAGTTCACGGTCAAGGCGCTCACCCCGTGCACGGTGATGATGCTGCCGCAGCGGGTGTTCGAGGAGCTGATCAAACAGTCCGCGGTGCTGTCCGCTCACATCGATCGGATCAAGGAGCGGTTGAGCAAGCCTCAGGACAAGGCGGGACAGGCCGCCATCCAGCTCGCGGCGGGACACCACGGCGAGCCGGAGCTGCCGGGGACCTTCGTCGACTACGAGCTCAAGCCCCGCGAGTATGAGCTGAGCCTGGCGCAGACCCTGCTCAAGGTGCATACCCGCGTGGCGGACGTGTTCAACGGCCCGATGAACCAGGTCGGGGAGCAGGTCCGGTTGACCATCGAGGCCCTGCGCGAGCGGCAGGAAGACGAGATGATCAACAACCGGGACTTCGGGCTGCTGCACAACGCGGACCTCAAGCAGCGCATCCACGCGCGCAGCGGGCCGCCCACGCCCGACGACCTGGACGAGCTGCTCAGCCGACGCAAGAAGTCGCGGTTCTTCCTGGCCCATCCCCGCGCCATCGCCGCGTTTGGTCAGGAGTGCACCCGCCGCGGGATCTACCCGTCCGTCGTCGAGGTGGAGGGCAGGAAGTTCATCGGCTGGCGCAACGTCCCCATCCTTCCCTGCGACAAGCTTCCCATCTCCGACGACCTCACGACCTCCATCCTCGTGCTCCGGACCGGGAAGGACGATCAAGGAGTCGTCGGTCTGCGGCAGACCGGCATCCCGGATGAGGTCGAGCCCGGTCTCTCCGTGCGGCACATGGGCGTCAACGAGAAGGCCATCTCCTCGTATCTCGTCAGCACCTACTACTCCGCGGCTGTGCTCATCCCCGACGCGCTCGGAGTCCTGGAGAACATCCAGCTCGGGCGCTGACGGACTCGCATGCGACTCATGCTTCGCCGCCCCGCCTGATGGCGGGTGGGGTGAGCTCCCACGCTCCGTCGTGCCAGAAGTGGGTGGACAGTACGTTCTCCACCTCTGGCTCCTCGATTCCATCGGACAGTGGCAGCCCGAGCGTCTCGGCGAAGGCGAGGTCGTAGTCGAGGAACACGGACTGCAGGGGTTGTGGGCAGGACTCCGGGTACACCTTGAAGGGCACCAGCGTGTCGTCGTCGGAGATGGCGAGCAGCTGCCGCGCGAGGACCAGCCCTCGGGTATCCCTCGCGTAGAGGACGCGCTTGTTGACGTCGAGCACCACTGCCGCCGCCGAGTAATCACAGAGGCCATTGAGGCCCAGGCAGCTTCCCACGTGCGTTCCCAGCCGGAGCGCCTCCAGCGTGTCCTGCTCGAGCGACAGCGTGACCTCGCCCATCCCTGGCACCTCGCGGCGCAGCATCAGGCCTTCGAGCCATTTCGCTTGTTCGACTCGCGGGTGCCGCTCGAACCAGGCGCGTGAGACGGGGTGCCGCACGATGAAGTCCCGCTCTCCCTCGAAGTAGCGGGCCAGCAGCCGGCGCAGCGCACGCCGGTTGTGATGGACGAGGTTCGCCATCTGCAAGGCGTGGCGGACGCGTGTATCCCGGGTGTCGGCTCGCATCCGGCCTCGCAGCCGCTCCATCACACTCCGGGCGAGCACCTGGAGCCGGAGGCGCGTCCGTTGCGCTGAGGCTATGCGCAGGGCCCGCGCCCACTGGCCGGGGGAGAGCTCCCGATTATTCTCCAACGCGAGCCGCGCCTTTCTCGGCAACGGGCTCTCCACTCCGTCCACGCAGTGCTCCCGCAGCAGGGCGGCCATCCGCGCGGGAGGCAGTTGAAAGGGATCCTCGCGCACCAGCGGGTGCCGGGCGAACTCCGTCAGCAACGGCAGGGCCTCATGCTTCCACAGCGTGCCCAGCAGCCGCGCAGTCCTCGCGAGCGTCTCGGGACACGACTCGAAGGCGTCGAGCACCATGCGCACGTCGTGCTCCACCAGCCACTCCATCCCCATCCCCGCCAGGATGGCCAGGTCCTCCCGGGCGCAGCAGTCGTCGAAGCGTAGGAAGCCGCGCTCGGGCGCCGCCAGGAAGCGTTCCCGCACCTGCGCGTCCGGGTGTTTCACCAATGCCTCGAGCACGTAGGAGAGCCGGTTCTCCCGGGAGAAGGGCGGTCTGCAGATGCGTTCAGCCAGGACCAGGGTGCTGGTCACCAGGTACGCGGGGATCTCCCACGGCGTCTCCCCGAGCGCCACCAGGCGGCACATCATCTCGACGCACCGCTGCTGATGGCTGGCCGGTGTATGGCTCAGCCGCAGAAGCAGCGGCGGCAGGAGGCGACGGGCCACACTCCACCAGCGCAGGCGCACCGGGCGCTCCACCGTGTCGTCCCACCCCAACGTGTTCAGCAGCTTCACCAGCGCGTAGGCGGCCGCCGGGGTCAGGCTCGTCCAGGGTGTGGAGGAGAGGACCTCGGCGAAGCCCGGCAGCTCTCCGCACAGGGACCACAACGAGGCCAGCTCCGAGTGCCCGGACGTCTCCGGCAACAGGTGGACGAAGAGCGCGCCAAGGCACTCCTCCGGCACGGGGCCCGAGGCCGAGGGCAACCGTGTTCCCAGCGAATCCTTCAGGCCATGCGCGGCCAGCAGCCGGAAGCCGCTCAGCAGGTAGTCACTGGAGAGGTTCGCCGCGAGGCCCCGCAGGTAGTCCACCCGCCAGGAGGCCCGATGCGAGGCGAAGGGTTCAAACTGGAGGTCATAGCCTTCCGCGCTGAACGGGCGCAGGTCCGCCTTCACGAGCGCCGTGAGCAGCTCCCCCTGCGCCTCGGGCACGAGCCGCGCGGCCACCTCCAACCAGGAGAGTCCATGCTCTGGGCCCCAGCGATTCAACAGTCGCGCCGCCGCCGTCAGCACGCCCGGGTGGGTGTCGATCGCCAGCCTTCCGCGCAGCGCCAGCAACCGGTTGAAGCCTCGTTCCGGGCCCCGGGCCAGGAGGAAACCGAGCCGGATGAAGCTGGCGGGCAGCTCGGCTCCACGGGTCTCCAGCAGACCATGGTGGTAGGCCAGGGCCACGTCGGCCCGGGCGGGTGAGGCCAGCGCCAGGGCCACGCGCTCCAGCCGCTCCCGCGAGTGTCCTTGCGCCTCGAGCTGGCGAAGCGCCTGCGCCACGTGGGGACGCAGCGGCTCAAGCAAGGCTCCCAGGGTACGCCGGTGCAGGAGGTGGGGACGGAGGTCGAACACGGTGGGCCGCGGACGTTTCGGCGGCTGGTACAGGGTGCCTCGATACCCACGGGGATGGGCCGCCGTCCTCCGGTGAGGGGAGGGTGGTGGCTCTAACCAGGGGTGCTCCAAGCCACGCGGGGGCGTCCCATCTCCGGGCACAGTGGCCAGGAGAACCTGGAGAAGGCGCGTGAGCGTTTCCGCGGTTGCCCCATGGGCCTGGGACAGACCCTCCCACGCGCTCAGCAGGGATGCTCGTTCGGGGACCTCTCTCTCGGAGAGAGTGTGCAATGGCAGCCGGAGCAATCCGGCGTCCTCCCCCTTCTCGGAGAGGGCGAGCGCCATGAGCCCCTCGGGCTCTCGCAGAACGCACACCACCCGGACTTGAGACACGTTTCGCCACCTCGGTGGCAGCTACCCTACGCCCTCAACGTGCGGCGGAGAAGCCGCCGTGGAACGTGACGGGGATGGCGTGGTCGAAGTGGACGGTCGCCACGGGGCCGTCCTCGAGGTGCTGCCCGTCCAACACCGCGACGTAGGAATGGTCGCTCGTGCTGTCGTAGACGAGGTCGAGCACGAAGGCGTCGTCCTCCGCCTCCCCGCGCGGTACGAGCACGGGCTCGCTCGGCACATGCCCGGCCGGCACGGCCCACTCCGCGGAGTCCCCGCGCTCGAGTCCGATGCGCGTAATCCCCGGGTACTTCCGGTCCGTGCCACGGCGCTCGGTCTGCGCGAAGAGGGTGCCGTAACGCGCTCCGTGCATCCGCGGGTGCAGCTGCGGGAAATCGCAGGGGACGTCGAAGAGCTTCGTCTCGCGCGTCTTGCCTGTGCTCATGTCGAGGTGCAGGCGCGTCAGCAGCGGGGGTGGTCCGCTCTCTTCGAGCTCGCCGATGTCGCTGAGCGAGAACTCGGGGTAACGGCACAGGTCGACGCACGGACCGTCGCCTTCCTCGAAGGCGTTCGCGAAGTGCCAGGTCCAGAAGGCATCGAGCTCGAAGGTTCGTGGCGACTGGATGTCGTCCAGGGGGACGACGATGAGCCGTGCTCCGAGCTCGGGCTTCCACTGGAAGAGCTTCGTGAAGTCTGCGAGGCCGAGCATCGCGCGCAGGAGGTTCAGCTTCACTGGCCCCACGAAGAGGATGAGGTGCCGCTCGGTCGCGATGAAGTCGTGCATCATGCTCTGCCAGGGTGCTTCGATGGTGCCGAGCTTCGACGCGCCCCCCTCGTCGGGCAGGGCGTAGAGGTCGATGAGCATCTTCGGGCCGTAACGCACGCCGAAGTTGAAGGTTGTACGAAGCGAGGCGACGCGGTGCGGGTGCGCGGAGAAGGCGCCTGAAACCACGTCCAGGTCGGTGGCCTCGAGCGTGTTCAGCGTGCCCGGATCCATCTCCTGCAACAGTCCGCCCTCCATGAGCGCGAAGAGCCGGTCCTGCCACAAGAAGGTCGAGGTGTTCCCGGTGCTCTTCGCCGAGTTCTTGCGAGCGGCGCGCATGCGATCGAGCCACGAGGCCGCCGAGTTGTAGAGGAACCGCCCCGCGGCCTCCTCCTCGCGGTAGCCGGCGCTCTCGACGATTCGGCAGGCGCCCTGCGCGCCACCGCCGTCGAAGCGCACCGCCGTGATCGCCCCGTCCGCCTCGAAGGCGTGCGAGAGGCTTGCTCCGAAGCGCTCGAAGAGGCCCGGTCCGGCACGGAAGAGCGTGCCCCGGAGCGACTCGGGGAGCCGTCCCTCGACCCGCAGCGGCTCGAAGCCGTGGGGGCGAGAGACGGACCGCAACAGGGGGCTGACGGCGTTCTTGCTGCTCATCGACTGCACCTCGGAAGGGTGGACCTGCGCCGGAGTTCTAAGTAAGTTAATCTCACTTACTTTGCAACGAGCTTCGTTTCCGTTTCAATCTAGTGACGCCCCATGACCCGAAAGACGCAAACGCGCCCCTACCACCACGGAGACCTTAAGCGCGCACTGGTGGAGGCGAGCATCGAGCTCATCCAGGAGGAAGGCGTGGACGCGCTCACCGTGGCCGAGGTGGGCCGCCGCGTCGGCGTGTCCTCCGCCGCCCCCTACAAGCACTTCGCGGATCGCCAGGCGCTGTTGCGTGCGATCGCCGAGGAAGGGAACCGGCGGCTCGCTGAGGCGCTCGTCGCGGCGGCGGGGGAGAGCAGCGACCCGCGTGAGGCGTTCCGTCGCTCGGGAGTGGCCTACATTCGCTGGGCGGCGGAGAACCCGGCCCTCTACCGCATCGCGACGGATCCCGCGAACATCGACTACACGTCGACCACGTCGGAAGCCGAGGCACCGGAGGCACTCAAGGGCTCGATGGAGACGTTCTGGCCGGAGCTGGCGGCGCTGGTCCGCTCGGGTGCGGCCCTCCCCGCTGCGCATCCGCTGGTGGAGCAGTTGCGAGGTCGCGCCTTGGCACAGGGGGTGGCCAGTCTCTTCGTGAGTGGAGTCTTCGCCTCGCTGGGCATCACCACCTCGGACGCGGAGCGGATTGCCCGGGCGGTGACAGGGGAAGATGTCCCGGCCACGTCGCGCCGGAGCAAATCCTCGCGCAGCGGCTGAGCCTGGGGCGCACGCCGGATTGTGCCTGGGCGTCGCCGGGTGATAGGTCGGGGCCACTGCCATGCCTGCACCCGGCCCCCTGCTCGCATCCATCTTCGGCCTGTACCTGCTCGCGGTCATCTCTCCCGGGCCCAACACGTTCATCGTCACGCGCCTGGCGCTGTCCGCCTCGCGCCGGCACGCGGCCTGGGCCGTGCTGGGGATTGCCCTGGGGAACGCGGTGTGGCTCTGCGTCATCCTGGGGGGGGTCGCCGTGCTCTTGCAGCAGCTCCCGGGAGGGATGCGCGCCGTGCGCTACGTGGGCGGGCTGTACCTGCTCTACCTGGGCGTGAAGGGGTGGCGAGCCGCGCGTACGGTCTCACAGGCTTCCGGGGCTGCTCCGGCCGTGGCTCCGGAGAGGGTATCCGTGGAGCGGGCGCTGACGGGGGAGGAAGAGCGGCCGTTTCGCAGCGGGCTGTTCGCCAGCCTGTCCAATCCGAACACGATGCCGTTCTACCTGAGCATCCTCGCTCCCACGGTGGCGCCGGGCATCCCTTTGTGGGTACGCGTGGCGGCAGGGGCGGGCATCGTGACGATCGCCATGGCGTGGTACGGGACGCTGGGGTGGGGCCTGTCCACCGGGCACGTGCGGCGGGCGTACACCCGGCGGGAGTCGCTCATCCGCCGGGTGCTCGCATTGGTGCTGGTGGCCTACGGGATTCGGCTGCTGGTTTTGGGGTAGGGCGGGGCCGACGACCTGGAGGCGTCCAGCTCTCCGAGCCAGCGGTCCCGCGTGCAGACCACCAGCCACCGAGGGTAGCCGCTCCGTCACGTAGAGCCGCTCCACCGAGGGCAGATGTGTCTGCGACGTTTGGACATGGTTAGGAGATGTGCCGAGCCACCTCCAGGCGAGGGCTCTCCGGACTTGTGACCAGATTCACAGGTCAACGGTGAACCCGCACACCGCGCTACCCGGCTACGAGCGGTATACCTGCGCTCACCACGACTGAACGATTTCGTAACAGGAGACGCGCCGTGGATGAAGTTCCCTCAATGCCCAGGAGGAGGGCAGGGATCGACTTCTACTGCACGCTCAGCCAGGAACTTCGTGGACAATCCAATCGCTGGAGGACTTCCCTTTGCAAATCTTCAGGGGTTTCTGCACCGAGTCATCGGGTACCAGTCCGCCGCTCGCAAGAGAGTCCCCATCCCGACTATGCTTCCGATGCGGAGAACCTGTCGCGCAGCGCGTTCCTATGAGGGCCTGTCCCCATGCACGGTGACTACGAGACGGAGATCTGGATTGCCCTTGAGGAGGGTGTTCTCACCCGGCAGGAGGCGGACTCTGTGCGAGAAGAGGCCCACCGCCTGGAACGCAGCCCCCTCGATCTCCTCCGGGAGCGCGGCCGAATCACGGAGGAGACCCTTGCCCCGCTGCGGCGGCGAGCCTCGGATCCAGAAGAGCGGCACGCCAGATTTGTTGAGGAATCCCCCCGCGAGCAGGCCAATGACAGACAGGCGCCCCCCGTGGCGCAGGTCTCCCCTCTGGATGAGACGGCCTCCCTGGTGCCGGCCAACGCAAGCCCCCAACCCGAGCCACCACCGGGGAAGGGTGCGGATGGCTCGGCGTTCCCGGTCCCAGGATGGGACCGGTACCAGCACGTGCGGTTCCTCGGTCAGGGTGGCATGGGGCGAGTGTTCCTCGCCTATGACCCCAGGCTGCGCCGCCAGGTGGCCCTCAAGTTTGTCCGAGACGACCACCCCGAGCTTACCCACCGCTTCCTCTCCGAGGCCCGCGCCCAGGCCAAGGTGAACCACGAGCGCGTCTGCAAGGTGTATGAGGTCGGCCAGGTCGACGGAAAGGTCTTCATCGCCATGCAGTACGTGGACGGCCGGCCCCTGAGCGCTTTCGTGCACGAACTCACCGTCGAGCGGAAGGCCCTGGTGCTCCGGGAGACAGCCCTGGGCGTGCACGAAGCCCACCGCGCTGGCCTCATCCATCGCGATATCAAGCCCTCCAACATCATGGTGGAGCGCGGAGAGGACGGTGTCCCCAGGCCCTACGTCATGGACTTCGGACTGGCGCGCGATTGGAACGAGGGCGTGACGGTCACTGGTACCGTGCTGGGGACTCCCCACTACATGGCCCCCGAGCAGGCCCGTGGAGAAGTCTCCCGGCTGGATCGCCGGGCGGATGTCTACAGCCTGGGTGCTACGTTCTACGCCCTCCTTACCGGACAACCCCCCATCCAGGGCGGCAACGGCTTGGAGGTGCTCAACAACCTCGCGACCGTGGATCCGCAGCCGCTGCGTGCTCTGAACCAGAACATCCCGCCTGATGTGGAGGCCATCACTCTCAAGTGCCTGGAGAAGGAGCCCTTTGCCCGCTACGACTCGGCACGAGCCTTGGCAGAGGACCTGGACCGTTTTCTCGCGGGCGAGCCCGTGTTGGCGCGCACGGGCCCTGGGTACCGGTTGCGTAAGCTGCTGCGCAAGCACCGGCTGTTCCTCTCCATGGCCACCGCAACGCTCCTCGCCGTGGCAGTGGCCGTAGGCTGGGTTGCTTTGGTCCGCCGCGAGGCCTCCGAGCGCGAGCGCCTCGCTCGTCGCTTCACCGAAAAGGTGGAGCGCATTGAGTCTATAGCCCGCTTCTCAGCACTTTCCCCTCTCCACGATGTGAGGGAGGATCGCCAAGCCATCCAGGCACGCATGGAGGAGTTGAAGGCGGAGATTCGTCAGGGTGGCGAGCAGGCGCTGGGACCGGGGCACTACGCGCTGGGGCGTGGCGCTCTTGCCCTCGGAGATATCGATAAGGCCCGTGAGCACCTTGAGTTTGCATGGCAGAAAGGCTTCCACGAGCCAAGGGTCGCCTACGCGATTGCCCTTGTCATGGGGCAACTTTATCAACAGCAACGCCTGGAGGTGGCGCCGAGCGACGACGGCAAAATGCTGGAGGTGGCAGGGAGCGACCACAGCAAGGTGCCGGAGTTCCTGCTGCGGGACATCGAGCAGCGTTATCGAGACCCGGCGCTCGCGTACCTCAAACAAAGTCAGGGAGTAGAGGCTCCCTCGGCCGAATACGTCGCGGCACTTGTCGCTTTCCATGAGGGCCGCCTCGATGATGCCTTGGCGCAACTGGACGCAATGAGCGGCAAGCTGCCCTGGTTTTACGAGGCCCCAATGCTGCGCGGGGACATCCTCTTGGCCCGGGTCTACAAGCACGAGAGAAACGTCGATGAGAAAAAGGCCGATTTGGATGCTGGAAGGAAAGCCTACGCCGCCGCCATTACCATCGCCGAAAGCGTCCCCGCTGTGCATCTTGCCTTGGCGCGCCTCGAACGCGTCGAGATGGACAGGCAGCGCTCCCTTCGGGGAGACGTGATGCCTTCCTATACCCGGGCCCATGATGCGCTCATGAGGTGTCTCGCCGTTGCTCCTGACGATTACATGTGCTGGGTGGAGTTGGCTCGTCTGCACGCCCATCTGGCCCGAGGCCAATTCGACCAAGCCAGTGATGTGCAGGCCAGTGACGTGGAAGGGGCCCTCAAGAAGGCTATGGAGGTCGCCGAGCGCGCATTGGCCTTCGCTCCGGCACGGCGCGAGGCCCGGATGGTCCTGGCGAACTGCACCTTGCTGCTGGCAATCCGCCGCCTGTCTAGTGGAGGGGATCCGCGCGAGCAACTTCGCAAAGCCGCCGACCTGTTAGAGAGTGTTCGCCCGGAGGATCGGAACCCTTCATTCCACTACTTGTTCGGTGCGGTCTTCATGAACTGGGCCGACTACGAGGAGCGCATCGGCGAGAACTCGCTGGGTCTCTGGGGCAGGGAGATCCAAGAGTTACAGGCGCTTCTTGCCATCAATGATCTCTCGGCAGCTGACTGGGTCAGCCTCGGTAGGGCTTACCTCGCCCGAGCGTCCAACCGCCGCAACTCCGAGCCGGAGCGTGATCTTGAGCAGGCCATGTCCGCGTCCGACAAGGTTCGGCGCCTCGATTCCAAGAATTTTTATGCGTATCTCATAATGGGTGAGGTCTACGAGCAGCGGGCCCGCCGGCTGCGCAATCGTGGTGGGGATCCCACGCCAGACCTGATGCGTGCTCTGGAGCAGTACCGGCAGGGTTTAGCCAATGTTCCCGAAGCAGCGACATGGATGCACAGCAGCATGGCGTGGGCACTCTTGGAACTGGCGCGGGGGGCCAGGGAGCGGGGAGGAAACCCATTCCCTGTGCTGGACGAAGCCCGAGCGTCCATCGAATTAACCATGAGCGGCTGGCCGAGGTCTGGCGCGCCCTACGCTATGCTTGGGACTTTGCTCGCCCAGCGAGCTCGCTACCTGCGTGCTCGTGGAGAAGACCCGGGACCGAGTGTGCGCGAGGCCGAGGATATCGTGAAACGTGGCTTCGAACGGCAGCCGGACCTCGCCGACTTTTCGGTCATTCTAGGCTCGGTCCATGTCATCCGAGCAGGCTTCAACGTGGACTGCGGGCGAGCACCCGGACCAGACCTCGCACACGCCGAGGAGGAACTCCGCCGAGGACTGGCGCAGAGTTCTCTCGTGCGGCTGCGGATGTTCAACCTTCAGGACGTATGGCTCCAACTCGGCGAGGTTCAGACGCTCCGCGCCAAGTGGCAAGCACAAAATGGAAAGGCCCGGGCCGAGGACTTCGACGAGGCGAGGAAGTCTTATGAAAAGGCGATCGAGCTGGCACCGGATGAGTTGGAATACTCCCTACGGCTTGGCCAGCTCTACTCCACGTGGGCCACCTGGCAGAAGCAAGCGGGAGGGGTGCACGATTTGATGTTGAAGCGTGGGCTTGAGCTGGTTGACCGGATATTGAAAGTCCGGCCTGACTGGGTTGAGGCCCAGGAGCTTCGGGTCAGTCTGCTCCAGGCCAGCCAGTAAAAAAGGCCCTGGAGCGGCTCGCGCCAACTCCAGGGCCTTCGTCATGCAAGCGCTACTGTCCCCGGGTTCACTGCGCCGGGGCGGGCGCGATGGGCTCCGCCGGGGGCTCCTCGTGCGAGCGCTTAGCCTCACCCCGCAGCCGCTGCATCAGCACGTACAGGCCGGGGATGAAGACGAAGTTGACGATGGTGGACACGAGCATGCCTCCGAAGACGGCCGTGCCCAGCGAGTTGCGCGCGGCGGCGCCAGCGCCCTTCGCCAGCATCAGCGGCACCACGCCCAGGAGGAACGCGATGGACGTCATCAGGATGGGCCGCAGGCGCACCTCGGCGGCCTCCACCACCGCGTCCACGGCGCTCTTGCCGCCCTCACGCAGCTGCTCGGCGAACTCCACGATGAGGATGGCGTTCTTGCTCGCCAGACCCACCAGCATCACCAGTCCGACCTGGCAGAAGACGTCGTTGGCGAAGCCTCGTGCCATCTGAAGTCCCAAGGCGCCCATGACGGCCAGCGGCACCGACAGGATGATGACGAAGGGCAGGGTGAAGCTCTCGTACTGGGCCGCGAGCACCAGATAGACGAACAGCAGGCCCAGGGCGAAGATGATCATCGTCTGGCCGCCGCTCTCCTTCTGCTCGAGGCTGATGCCCGTCCACTCCGAGCTCATGCCCTGGGGGAGCACTTGCGAGGCGATCTGCTCCATGGCCTCCAGCGCTTGACCGGAGGACACACCCGGCGCGGCCTGGCCGTTGATCTCCGCGGCGCGGAAGAGGTTGTAGTGCCGGATGACCTGGGCGGACGCGGTGGGCGTCACCTTCACCAGCGACTCCAGGGGAATCATCGAGCCGCCGTCGCTGCGCACGTAGAAGGCCCCGATGTCCTGCGGTGTGTCACGGTACTGCTGCTCGGCCTGGACATAGACGCGGTAGGTGCGGTTCGCGTAGTTGAAGTCGTTGACGTACTGGCTGCCCATGTAGAGCTGCATCGTGCCGAACACCTGCTCGATGGGGATGCCCAGCGCCTTGGCCTTCTGGCGATCCACCTCGACGTCCAGCAGCGGCGTGTCCGCGTTGAAGGTGGAGTAGACGCCGCGCAACCGGCTCTCCTGGTTGCTGTTGGCCACCACCTCCTGGACGGCCGACGCCACCTCGTCCAGAGAGCGGCTCCCCGCGATGTCCTCGACGATGAACTGGAAGCCACCCACGCTGCCCACGCCCCGGATGGCGGGGGGCTGCAGCGGCATTACCCGGGCGCCACCAATGGCACCGAGCGGTCCGCGCAGCCGCTCCACCATCGCCGCCACGGACTGCTCCGGCCGGGTTCGCTCCTCCCACGGCTTGAGGGGCGTGAAGACGGTGGCGTAGTTGGGCCCGGTTCCCTGGAAGGAGAACCCGCCGATGGCGAACATGGTGACCACCTCAGGCTGGGCCTTCAGCACCTGCTCTATCTGGGTGAGCACCTTCTCCGTCTGCGTGAGCGACATGCCCTCGGGTCCCTGCACGGAGATGATGAGGTAGCCCTGGTCCTCGTCGGGGATGAAGCCGGTGGGCGCCGCGCGGAAGAGCAGCACCGTTCCACCGATGCACAGGAGGAAGGCCCCGAGGATCACCAGGGGGTACTTCAGCAGCGTGCGCAGTCCCCGCCCGTAGGTGTCCTTCGTCCAATCGAGCGCCCGGTCCATCCAGCGGAAGAAGATCCACTTCTCTCCGTGGTGGTGCTTGAGCAGCCGCGCGCTCAGGGCCGGCGTCAGGGTGAGGGCGCAGAAGGTGGACAGGGCCACCGACGCGGCGATGGTCAGCGCGAACTGGCGGTAGATGGAGCCCGTGGTCCCAGGGAAGAGCGCCACGGGGATGAACACCGCCACCAGCACGATGGAGATGGCTACCACCGCGCCGGCCACTTCCTTCATGCCCTCACGCGCCGCCTGCATGGCCGTCAGGTGCTTCTCCACCATCAAGCGCTCGATGTTCTCGATGACCACGATGGCGTCGTCCACCACGAGACCCGTGGCCAGTGTCAGGCCGAACAAGGTGAGCGTGTTGATGGAGAAGCCCATCAAATAGACGAAGGCGAAGGTACCCACCAGCGAGACGGGCAGGGTGATGGCGGTGATGAGCACGCTGCGCCAGCCGTGCAGGAACAGGAAGATGACGAGGATGACCAGCGCGATGGCTTCGATCAGCGTCCGCACCACCTCGTTGACGGAGGCGCGCACCGCGAGCGTGGTGTCGTTGCCCAGCGCGTACTCGAGCCCTGGCGGGAACTGCTTGGCGAGCCGGTCCATCTCCTTGATGACGCCGTCACGCACGTCGAGCGCGTTGGCGGTGGGCAGCTGCATGATGGCGAGGCCCACGCCCGTCTTTCCATTGAAGCGAAGCAGCGTTCCGTAGTTCTCCGCGCCGAGCTCCACACGGCCCACGTCCTTCACGCGCACGCTCTTTCCGTCGTTGTTGCGCATCAGGACGATCTCCCCGAACTCCTCGGGCTCGACGAGACGGCCGCGCGCGCGCACGGCGATCTGGTAGGGCTGCTCGGTGCTCGAGGGGGGCTGACCCACCTGGCCCGCGGCTACCTGGAGGTTCTGCTCCTGCAGCGCTCGCACCACGTCCTGGGGGGTGAGGTTGCGGCGCGCGAGCTCGGTGGGGTTGAGCCACAGGCGCATGGAGAACTTGCGCTCGCCGAAGATGCGCACGTCACCCACGCCGCGCACGCGCTTGATGGCGTCCTTCAGGTTCACGTCAGCGTAGTTGCTGAGGAACTGCGCGTCGTAGCGGTTGTCCGGGCTGGACAGGCCGAGCGTCAGCAGCATCTGGCTGGAGGCCTTGTTGACGACGATGCCCGTCTGGTTCACCTGCGAGGGCAGGCGCGCGGCGGCACGGCTCACGCGGTTCTGCACGTCCACGGCGGCCACTTCGATGTCGCGCGTGGGCTCGAAGGTGACGGTGATCTGGCTCGTACCGTCGTTGCTGCTGGTGGAGGTGATGTAGCGCATGCCCTCCACGCCGTTGAGCTCCTGCTCAAGCGGGATGGTGACGGCGCTCTCCACGACCTCGGCGCTCGCGCCCACGTAGGTGCCGGTGACGGTCACCTGGGGCGGCGCGAGGTCCGGGTACTGGGCAATGGGGAGGGTGGGAATGGCGATCAGCCCCACCAGCGTCAGCAAGATGGAGCAGACGGCCGCGAAGACGGGTCTGCGGATGAAGAAATCGACGAACACGGCGTTGGCGCCCTCATTCTCTGTGCTGTGGCGGGCGCCCAACCCCTCCCCGGGGCGCCCGGTGCTGCCAATGGCTAACGGCTACCCCCGGCGGCTCCACCGCCAGCGGTGCCCGCCGCCGCTCCTGCCTGAGCGGGCGCGGAAACGGACGAGCCCTTCACCTTCACCGGCGCCCCATCACGCAGCGCCTGCAGCGACGTGACGGCCACCTGCTCGCCCTCCTTGAGCCCGCCCTCCACCACGTAGGCCATCTCTCCGAGCGCCCCGAGCTTGATGGGACGGCGCTCCACCACCGACTGCCCACCCTTGTCCGTCACCACCAGGGCGAAGGGCTGGCCGCTCTGGCGCACCACCGCGAGCGCGGGGAGCTGCAGCGCGTTGCGCGTGGAGTAGACGAGGCGCGCGCGCACCAGCTCGCTGGGGCGCAGGCCCACGGTGTTGCGGAAGGCGGCCTTGACCTCGACCAGCTGGGTGCGCGGATCCGCCTGGGGCGCGATGAAGAAGACGGGGCTGGTGATGAGCACCTTCCCGTCCGCGTCGAGCACCTCGAGCGGCGTCTCCGGACGCAGCGTGCGGGCGCGCTCCGAGGGCACCGACACGCTCACCTCGAGCACGTCGGCCTGGGCAATGCTGGTCAGCGGCGTGGAGGCGCTCACGAAGTCACCCAGGCGTACCAACACGTCGCCCACGGTGCCGGCGAAGGGGGCGCGCACCGAGTGGAACTGCAGCTGCACCTCGCGCTGGGCCTCCGCGGCGGCGGCGGCGCGCGTGGATGCCTCAAGGGCATCCACCTGGGCTCGCGACTGCTCCAGCTCCTGAGCGCTCGCCAGACCCTCCTTGTAGAGGGACTCGATACGGGCCAGCGTGCGGCGCGCCTGCTCCAGGTTCACCTGCGCGGACGTGCGCTGGGCCTTGGCGCTCTCGAGCGCCGCGGTCTCCTCGCGCGAGTCCACGTCGAGGAGCGGAGCTCCCGCCTCCACCTTCTGGCCCGGGCGCACGTGGATGCGGCGCACGTAGCCACCCACCTGGGGCAGCACGGTGACGCTCTGACGCGACATCAGCGTCCCGAGGTACTCGCCCGTATCACGCACCTCGCCGGGGGCGAGCTGCACCACCTCGATCTCACGAGGAGGCGGAGGCCCCTTGGCCGCCGGCTTGCTCCCACAACCCGAGGCGCCCGCCACCAGCGCGGCGCCCCACAGTCCCACCACAATCGCCTTCAGGGGGCGTACCCTCTTTACCAGTCGCACCGGGCCTCCGTCAGAAATGCGTCCAGGCGCGCCTGGACGAGCTCAAATTCACGCAGCGCCAACGACAGCTCCGCCTGTCGCAGGGCGGCACCGCTCTGGACCAACTCGAGGCTGCTGCCGCGGCCCACCTCGAAGGCGCGGCGGGTGAGTTGGTCGGTCTTCGCGGCCAGATCCAGGGAGGAGGCCGCCGTCTTCACCAGCGACTCGGCCACGCTCACGTTGCGCTGGGCACGGGCCACCTCCACCGTCACATCGCGCCGGGTCCGCTCGAGCGTCTCGGCCGCCTGCTGCTCGATGCCCGCGCGCTCGCGCACCAGCCCTCCTCGAAGGCCTCCCTCCCAGATGGGCACCGACAGGACGGCGGCGATGCTCCAGGTGGAGAACCGCCCGGGACCGGGCTCGGTGGTGAGGGCATTGAGGGAGCTGTTGAGGCCGAGCGTGGGCAGGTAGCCGGCGGACGCCTGGCGCCTGCTTTCGCGGGCCGACTCCAGCTGGGTGCGCGCGGACTCCAGGTCCGGCCGCTCGCTCAGGGCCTTCAGCGGCGTGCAGGTGGCGCGTGTCTGGTCCACCAGTCCCTGGAGGTTGAAGGAGGGATTCACACCGACCTCCTCGGGATGGCCCAGCGCCAGCCCCAGGGCCTCGCGAGCGCGGTGCAGCTGCTCGTCACCGGAGACGAGCGACTGCCGGGCGATCTCGACGTCCTGTCTCACGCGCACCACGTCCAGTTGGGTCCCCGCGCCCAGCTCGAAGGAGCGCTGGGCGAGCGCGGCGCGCTCGAGGGCCCGGCGCAGGCCCACGCGGTTGATCTCCGCGGCCCGCTCGGCCGCCACGGTGGCCACCAGCGTCCGCGCCAGCGACAGGGTGAGGCGGCGCTGGACGTCATAGAGGTTCGCCCGGGCGCTGTCCTCAGCCGCGGAGGCCGACGACAGCCCGCGCCAGGCGCCGAAGTCCACGATCGACTGCGACAGCGACACGGCCCCGCTGGCCAGCGGCACGGTGGGCTGGCGGGCGGCACCGGGCTGCGCCATGACCGGGGCTCCCGTGAGGCCCACGGGGTTGTCGGGATTGAGCAGGTCGTAGGCGACACCCGCCGACACGCGGGCGTTGGGCAGGAGCACCGACAGGGCCTGGCGCCACCGGCCCTCAGCGCGCTGGACGTTGGCCTCCGCGGTACGGAGATCCGTGGAGCGCTCGCGCACCAGCCCGAGCGCCTCCTCCCAGGTCCCCACCTGCTTGGAGGCGGCGGGAGCGGGAACAAGCATCGGATCCTCCACGTGTGGCTGGAAGGGGGCCGGTGCCGGCACGAGCGGATCCTGGTCGGCCAGGGCAGGGGCCCCGGCGAGCGACAGGAGGAGGAGGGCGAGACGGTGGGTCATAAACAGGTAGGACCAGGAGAATCAGGAGTGACGCGTTTGCTAACCGGCTGCCCCCCGGTCCGGCCAGCTTATTAAGTGTGATTGACAACCGTTGTCAAACGCAACCATTGTTACGTGGAATGACCCTTCCTGCGCAAGTGGCTTCTGTGCGGCGCGCCATCCGACGGCTGATGACTCGTCGTCTCAGCGAGCGGACGAGCCGGCCCTTCTCACAACTCTTGGCCCTCAAAGTTATTGCCGAAGAGGACCTGCTAACCCAGGCGGCGCTCGCCGAGCATCTGTTGATGGATGCGCCAGCGGTGAGCCGGTTGGTGGACCGGTTGGAAAATGACGGGCTGGTGAAACGCTGCGCGGGGGAGAACCGGCGCTGCGTGCGGCTGCAGGCGACCGAAGCCGCCAAGGCTGAGGTAGCGGTGCTGCGCGAAGCGGCGCAGTGGGTGGACAACGAGGCGGGCCGCTACCTGACTCCCGCTGAGATGCAGGAGCTCAATCGCCTGCTGGAGAAGCTGAGGAACGGGCTAACGCAGAGCCATGAAGCCCCCGAGGGGGCTTGCGTCGAGCCGGTGGAGGCGCCGCGCTAGTTGGGCTGGAGCCCCGTGGTCGCGCCCGTCAGGTGCAGCGGCTCGAAGGTCTGCGTAGGCGCGAAGGCGATGACGCGCAGCAGCTTGTCGCCCGTCTTGTAGAGCGAGACCTCGAACAGGGATGGCCTGCCGTTACGTGTCGCGCTTCCGGTGAGGGTGGCGACGCTCGGCGCCTCGAGCGCGGTTCCATTGTCGGAGGTGTCGGTTTCTTGGAAGTCGGGGTACTGCGCCTTCAGATGGCTCAGCTCCAGCTCCCTCGCCTCCTGGAGATCCGCCGCCTGCACCTCGCTCCAGCTCCGCACGGACACCGTGAGGTGGCCGCCAAGTTCCGGTTGGGAGAGCCACAGGTCGATGTGCGCCTCCGAGAGCCGGGACACCTCCGCTTTGCGGCGAAACCAGCCCTCCGAGGGCACACGCAACGTGTAGGGGTACCGGGCTCCGACGATCGATTCACCCTCGTGGAGCAGACGCCCCTCGAGGTCCGGTCGCAGGGCGATCTTCAGTCGCTCGCTGAGGGACTGGGTGGCGGCGAGTCGAGTGAACCCGATGACCTCGACGCCCACGCCGAGCAGCACGGCGGTGAGTCCGGCGCCGGCCAGG
Source organism: Archangium minus (assembly GCF_044360475.1). Classification (NCBI taxonomy): domain Bacteria; kingdom Pseudomonadati; phylum Myxococcota; class Myxococcia; order Myxococcales; family Archangiaceae; genus Archangium; species Archangium minus. The sequence goes on along the minus strand of NZ_CP043494.1, from coordinate 7,316,871 downwards.
AAGGACGAGGGATTGCCCCAGACGAGCACCAACACGCCGCAGGTGAAGGCGACCACGACGAGCGTGAAGAGGTACTGCGCCTGGTACAGGCTCATGCCTCCGAAGAGGAACATGCCGACAACCAGCCGCACGAAGGCGAGGGTGCGGAACCGGGTGCTGCCCTGGAGGAAGCTGACGCCGAGCAGGGTGTCGAGCCCCACGCCGACGAGCGTGCCCGCGAGCTGCGCCGCCCGGAGCGAGGCATCCGATGAGAATGCCGGCAGGAACAGGAACTCAAACAGGTGGAGCACCGCGTTCAGCAGCAGGATGCCGCCCCCCAGCGCAAGCGCGGAGCTCTTTTTAGTGGAAGGTTCGGCCTGGGGCGTGGGCTCGAAGGTGGGCGTGTTGACCGTGGCCGGAGTGGGCTCCAGGGACGGGATGTACTCCACGGTAGGCACGTACTCCGGAGCGCGAGCGGCCGGGGAGGGCACGCTGACATTGACCGGAGCGACGCGGGCGACGGGAGCCACGGGAGCGCTTGGGACGGCGGCGACGGCAGCGGTTTCGCGTCCGGCGGCGGAGGTTCGTCCGCAGCGTGGACAGAGCGCTTGAGCCCTCGGCCGATGCTTGAGGCCGCAGTGAGGGCAGTTGATCCAGGTGGCGTCCACGGTGTCCCCTCCCTGGGCGTCCTCGTTCTCGCGGTGGGTTGGCGGGGGGTGCCGACACCCGTCTTTTAACAGAGTGCGCTACCCCAGGGGTAGATGCCCCCCTGTCGGTGGGGATGTCCGCCCGCGGACTGGGGACTACGCCGCGTCGAAGTACACGCCACGCACCCAGCGCGAACCGGTGAACGCTGTGCGCGCGTGGAGCATGCGCCAGTTGTCGTAGACGAGGAAGTCCCCGGCCCCCAGGTGGAAGCGGTACTGGTGGCGCTCGTCCCGCACAAGTCGTGCGAAGCGGTTGTACGCGCGATACCACGCCTCCATCTCGGAGAAGGGCCGGCGGTGGGGGGCGAGGGTGAAGTAGCTGTAGCGGATGCGAAAGCCGCCGGGCGCGTCGAAGTCGAGCAAGGGAGAGACGAGCACGCGCTCGAAGGACTTCTGCTTGCGGTGGAAGGTCACCGGCACCGTGCGCAGCAGGTCGAAGGCCGGCCGGTCGATGTCGGCAAGGTGGTGGGCCGCGGCGAGTGCGTCCACCACGGCGTTGTCGCCGCCCGTGTCCGCCGGACGCTGGCAGTGCAAGAGCTGGTAGCGCGGCGGCCGTTCGAGGAAGGGCTGGTCCGTGTGGAGCTGGATGGCGCTGTCGGTGTACCCGAGCTGGTCGGTGTTGCGGTTGGTCGTGTTGTCGGTGCGCAGATCCTCGATGCGTCCGAAGTGGGTCTCAATGACGGAGAGCCCCTCGCGAGTGAAGGTCTCGATGAGGGCTTCCGTGTCCGTGCCGAAGCCGCGAACGATCAGGGCTCCGGTGTGCTCGAGCGTGCGCAGCGCCAGACGCCCCGGTGGCTCGTCCGCGCGTGCGAAGTCCACCGTGATGGAATCGACATCGGAGGGAGGCACGGGCGCCGCGGCTCGGTCGGCCGCGTAGGCGTGGGTACGAAGCCAGTTCGCCTCGTAGCGGCTCACCTTCCCATCCGCGCGGTCGCCCCAGTCGATGTCGAGCGCGGTCGCATCCTCGGAGATGCGCACGAGACGAGGACGCAGCTCGAGCGGCAGCTCGGAGGAGCAGACGATGCGCTCCCGGGTGATGGGATGTCGATCCAGCTCGGAGTTGTGCCGCAGCCAGAACCAGTGGAAGTCGGCGTGGTGGGGGGCCTTCGCCGCGGTGAAGTGGACGCGCAAGAAGTCGTCGTACGACTCAAGTCGAGCAATGGTCATGGTTGGGGATGGAGCGGGTTCGAGCGCGCGCGCCGCTAACAACACTCGCCGCGGCAACAGAGGCCGCAGGCGGTCGTCAGGGCGCTGGCACACGTGGAACGCATCGTGAAATCAGGTTAACGGCGGGTGGGCCGACGCGTCAACCCGCGCTCCTCACTTATCCAATTCCCCCAGTTGAATCTGGAGCGCCCGGATGGAGATCTGGATCTCCCAGATGGACAGCGCCAGGGACCCGAGCATCAGCAGCAGGCTGCCGATGAAGACATACTCTCCGGCCCGCTGCATTCCCGCGAAGAGCAGGAGCATGCACACGACGCAGAGGAACAGGCTGGTGACCCCCAGGAACTGCATGTCGCGGATGATCCGGACCCGGACCTTCAGATTCTCAATCTGAGGCAGGAGCACCGGATCCGGGTTGGCCTTGTACTGCGCGAACATGTTCCGGATCAGCGCGGCAATGGCGAGAAAGCGGTTGGTATAGGCGAGCAGGAGCAGCGAGATCGTTGGAAAGAGGAGCCCGGGAGTGGTGAGCGTCAATTCCATTCGTTGACCTGGCGGTCCATTCAACTCTGTCCGCTGAAGATGGCGACAGCGCGCGTGAAGCCGGCCGAGCCATTCTTGATCTTATAGGGGAAGCAGGAGACGGTGTAGCCGAAGGGCGGCAGCAGGTCGAGGTTGGTGAGCTTCTCCATCTGCCCGTAGCCGATGTCGCGGCCGGCCTTGTGGCCTTCCCAGATGATCGACGCGTCGCCGGTCTTCGCGAAGCGCTCCCGCGTGTACTTGAACGGCGCATCCCAGCTCCAGGCGTCCGTGCCGACCACGCGCACGCCTCGCTCCAGCAGGTAGAGGGTGGCCTCGCGACCCATGCCGCAGCCAGCGTCCAGATAGCCGGGCTTGCCGTAGAGCACGGCCGCGGAGGTGTTCACGAGCACGATGTCGAGGGGCTGGAGCGTATAGCCGATGCGCTTCAGCTCCGCCTCGACCTCCGCGGCCGTGACGACATGGCCGTTGGGCCTGTCTCGGAAGTCGAGCTTCACGCCTGGACGGAAGCACCAGTCGAGTGGCAGCGCTTCGATGCCATAGGCCGGCTTGCCCCCGTCCGTGGTCGAGGCATAGTGCCAGGGCGCGTCCATGTGCGTGCCGTTGTGCGCGACGAGCTTCATCCGCTCGCCCGCCCACCCCTCACGCGCTGGCAGATCGTTGGGGTTGAGGCCCGGGAACATCGTGGCCATCTCCTGCGCGCCCTCCGCATGATCCGAGTACTCGATGTGCGGCAGGAGCATGGGCGGATCCGTGTACGCGTTGTTCTCGAGCGTGACGGAGAGATCGACGAAGCGCAGTCCCTGGGTGTTCATGTCCTGGCCTTTCATGCAGGTGGCTCGCTTCCGAGCCGTATCAGTCCAGGAGGATCACGCACTTCTGCCGCGTGAGGGAACGCGGTTTTCGAGATACCAGGCATCGGCGGCGCCGATGGGTGGAATCGATACAACCGACTTCTCGGACTCCCGGCGACGGTTTATGGAGATCCGTCATGAAGCTGGGAACGCTCAAGAATGGAACCCGGGACGGTCAGTTGGTCGTCGTTTCGCGCGACCTGCTCCGGGCGGTGCACGCTCGTTCCATCGTGTCCACGATGCAGGATGCCATCGAGAACTGGGCGGAGGTTGAGCCCTCCCTGCGAGCGCTCTACGACGCGCTGAACGCCGGGACCGCGCACGACGCGTTTGACTTCGACCCGACGGCCGCGGCGGCTCCTCTGCCTCGGGCCTACCAGTGGTGCGACGGCTCGGCCTTCCTGAACCATGGCCGGCTCATGGAGAAGGCCTTCGGCATCGCCCCTGTCCCCGACTTCGAGACCGTCCCCTTGATGTACCAGGGCGCATCGGACGACTTCCTCGGGCCCCGGGACGATGTTCCGCTTCCGAGCGAGGCCCACGGCATCGACTTCGAGGGCGAGTTCGCCATCATGGTGGACGATGTGCCCATGGGCTGCACGGCCGAACAGGCCGCGGGTCACATCAAGCTGCTGCTCCAGGTGAACGATGTCAGCCTTCGCGCTTTCACCCCTGTCGAGATGAAGAAGGGCTTTGGCTTTCTCCACGCCAAGCCCTCGTCCAGCTTCGCGCCCGTCGCCGTCACGCCCGATGAGCTCGGGAGCGCCTGGAAGGAGGGACGCGTGCATCTGTCCTTGCATGTTCGCTGGAACGGCAAGGGGTTCGGGCACCCGAATGGCAGGGAGATGAACTTCAACTTCCACCAGCTCATCGCGCATGCCGCGGCGACTCGCCGGCTTCGGGCTGGGACGGTGATTGGCTCGGGGACGGTCTCGAACGCCGATTCCAGCGTTGGCTCCGCCTGCATCGCGGAGCGCCGGGCGCTGGAGATGATCGCGCACGGGAAGCCGAGCTCTGGGTTCATGCGTTTCGGTGACACCGTGCGCATGGAGGTCCTCGACGCCGACGGCCGCAGTGTCTTTGGCGCGATCGACCAGAAGGTGGTCTCCGCTTCACCCTGAGCAGGGCCGTTTCAGGCGCCCTGGCGAGCTTCCTGCTCGGCCACACACGCGTGGAAGAGCTCGCGCATCCAGCTCAGGCTTGGGTCGCCCTCGAAATAGTGGCTCCACTGAACCATTTCGATCAGGGGAGGGAAATCGATCGGTGATGGCAGGATGCGCAGCGGCAGGAGTCGCGCATAGAGCCTGGCCAGGCGGGAATGCATCGTCGCGACCAGGTCTGTGCCGACGAGCAGGTGGGGCACGGAGCAGAAGCTAGGGACGGTCACCTCGACCCGGCGCTCGTGTCCAAAACGCTCCAGGAACTGCTGATCAGCGGACGGCGCGTGCCTGCTGAGCATGACGCCGATATGTCCCAACTCCAGGTACTGCTCGAGCGATAGGGCGTCGCCGACCCGGGTATTGCCAGTCCAGACGACACAGCAGTAGCTCTCCTCGAAGAGGACTTCCTTGGGATGGACGTCCAGGGCGTGCGTGTCTGGCGTGATGACGAAGTCGAGCTCCCCCCGTTGAAGGGCCTCTCCCGTGGAGAGTCCAGGGGGAATGAGCTCCAGCGAAATCCCTGGCGCCACTCGCTTGAGCCGACGCACGACATCCGCGAGCAATACCTCTGTGATGTAATCGGAGGTGACGATCCTGAACGTGCGCTGGGCCGACGCCGGGTCGAAGCTGGGCTTCGCCTCGACCGCGGACTGGATGCGCAACAAGATGTCCCGGACCTTGTGAGCAAGGCTCTCCGCCCGGGGGGTCGGCACCATCTGGCGCCCGACCTGCACCAGGAGCTCGTCGCCGAAGAACTCGCGCAGCCGCCCGAGCGCGCCGCTCATGGCGGATTGGCTCAAATGTAGCCGAGCAGCCGCCCGAGAGACATTCCGCTCTTCGAGCAGGACGTCGAGGGCCACCAGCAGGTTCAAGTCCAGGTTCTGGAACCTCATGGCTCCATCATGCATCGACGGGAGCGATACATCGTATTGGGAAATACGGCTTCTCCGATATCTCGGACCTTCTTAAGTAGTGCTCAGGACCCCCCATGTTTCGATACTTCCCCAAGAACTACGTCTGGAACCTGTCCGTCGACCTCGCGATCGAGATGGGCGCGCGCATCGGCGAGATCGAGGAGATGTGTGCACCGCTGCTCGCCGCTTCGGAACAGCCTGACGCCGAAGGCACACGCGCCTTCATGCGGAGCTGGGTCGCGATGGGCGACAAGCTGCGTGCGCTGGCGGAGGACGATGAACGCGCCGGCCGGCTGATCTCTGCTGGCGACAAGCTGCAGCGCGCTTCGATGTACTACCTCACCGCCGAGCGCATGCAGGGCCATGGCAACCCCGAGCGCGCGTCGCTGTACGCCCGCGTGCTGGAGACCTTCAAGAAGGGCACGGCGCTGTCACATGCCAACTGCGAACGGGTGGAGATCCCGTACGAGGGAAAGCACCTCGCGGGCCTCTACGTCCGCGCCGAAGGCGTGAGTGGTCGCCAGCCCATCCTGGTGCAGGTGAACGGCTTGGACAGCACCAAGGAGATGAAATACTTCGTGGGCTTGCCTCGCTGGTTGGCGCAGCGTGGTGTGGCCTCGCTGGTGATCGACCAGCCCGGCTCCGGCGAGGCGCTCCGCCTGCACGACCTGAAGGCTGTGTACGACAGCGAACGCTGGGCCAGCAAGGTGGTCGACTGGCTGGAGACCCGTGAAGACATCGATGCCAGGCGCATCGGTCTCGAAGGTGTGTCACTCGGTGGCTACTTCTGCCCGCGGGCGGTGGCCTTCGAGTCGCGGTTTGCGATGGGCGTGGTCTGGGGTGCCAACCATGACTGGCGCGACGTGCAGAAGAAGCGGCTGCAGAAGGAAGGCAGCTTCCCGGTGCCACACTACTGGGAACACGTGCGCTGGGTCTGGGGCGCCAAGGACATGGATGACTTCATGCGCATCGCCGAGAACGTGCACCTCGACGGCGTGCTCGACCGCATCCGCGTGCCCTTCCTCGTGACCCATGGCGAGAAGGACTCGCAGATCCCCCTGAAGTGGGCCGAGCGCACCTACGAGCAGTTGGTCAACAGCCCGAAGCGAGAGCTCAAGGTGTTCACCGCGCGCGAAGGCGGCGTGCAGCACAGCAGCTTCGACAACAGCGCCAACGCCGGCGCCTTCATCGCTGACTGGGTCGCCGAAACCCTGGGCGGCCGCACGGCCTGATCCATTCCATCCACAAGGAGCCCCTCATGAACATCATTGGACCTGACGCCCTGATCTTCGGCGTCGACGACGTGGCCGCGTGCTGCCAGTACCTGCAGGACTACGGCCTGCGTGGCGTGGACGTGAACGAGCAGGGTGGGCGCTTCGAGGCCCTCGATGGCACGCACATCGTCATCAGGCACCGCGACGATCCCAGTCTGCCGCCCGCCATGGGCACCGCCAGCCAACTGCGTGAAACCGTCTACGGCGTGGCAGACAGCGCCACCCTGGAGAGCATTGCCAACGAGCTCGGCCGTGACCGGGAGGTGCGCCGTGATGCCCATGGCCGCCTGCACACGGTGGACGACCTGGGTTTCGCTCTGGCCTTCCAAGTCACGGTGCGGAGACCACTGGCGCTGGCCGGCGAAACCGTCAACGCCCCCGGCAGTGCCGCGCAGCGCCCGGTGAACGCGCTCGGTGTGGACCCGACCCGCGAGGCGTTGCCGCGTACCTTGTCGCACGTGGTGTATTTCGTGCCCGACGCCGCCAAGGCCGAGGCCTTCTACGTCAAGCGACTCGGCTTTGTCTGTACCGACCGCTTCACCGGCGTGGGCCCGTTTCTGCGTCCGGCCGGCACGAGCGACCACCACACGCTGTTCATGATCCAGACCCCGCCGCAGATGAAGGGGGTCGAGCACTTCACCTTCCACATGGGCGGTCCGACCGAGGTGATGCAGGCCGGTACTCGCTTCGTCGAGAAGGGCTATCAGTCGTTCTGGGGCCCGGGCCGGCACCGCTTCGGCTCCAACTGGTTCTGGTACTTCAACAGCCCGCTCGGCTGCCATGTGGAGTACGACGCCGACATGGACCAGCACGACCAGCGCTGGACCGCACGCGAAGCGCCGATGAGCGCCGACGCCTCGCAGCTGTTCCTCTTCCAGCACCGTGCCAGGTGGGCACCGGGCAGCCCGCCGCCGGCCGGCGCTTCCGGTAAGCACTGACACCTCTGGCCATGAGTCGCGTGGTCTTCCTGTGCCGGCTCGATGAACTGCCCGACGGGCAGTCGCGCGGTTTCGATCCGCTGGGGACCGGCAACGACACGCTGCTGGTGGTGCGCCAGGGCCGCGACCTGCACGCCTGGCGCAATGACTGTCCGCACCAGGCTGGCACGGTCATGGCCTGGCGCAAGGACGCCTACCTCAACCGTGACGGCAACCGCATCGTCTGCCATGCCCACGGCGCGCAGTTCGATATCGCCACCGGCGTCTGCACACTCGGACCCTGCCTGGGACAGGCACTGACCCGAGTGCCCCTGTTGCTGGACTCCGCTGATCACGTCCATGCCGTGATCGACGGCTGATTCCAAGCCGTTTCAACTGACATCTGGAGGAATGACAATGGGCGAGCAGGCTCGCTTTGCAATCGGTACATTCGCGGTCGCGGGAAGCCCCTCCTTTCCCGGCCTCGTCATTGACGAACAGGTCGTTGCGCTCGCGGCGCTCGAGCCACTTGCCGCCAGTCTCGGCCAGCCCCTCGTTGGCACCGCCTCCGTCCAGGAGCTCCTCCAGGAGTGGCCGCGCAACTTCGCGACGCTGAGCCGGATCGCGGAGCTGATCCGCAAGGGTGGGGCGCCTCGGGTGGCCTCGCTCCTGGTTCCAGCCAACAGGCTTCAGGTCCGAGCACCGATTCCTCAGCCGCGGCAGATCTATTGCTCCGGGGCGAACTACCGCAAGCACGTCATCGATCTCATCATCGACCAGAAGAGCCACCTCACGGAGAAGATGTCCGCCGAGGAGCGCCGGGCCCACGGTGAGAAGCTCATGGACGAGCGCGCGGCGAAGGGAAAGCCGTTCGTCTTCTTCAAGGCTTCGTCCGCGGTGGTGGGCCCCTACGACTCCGTCGTGTTGCCCCGTGACGTGAGTCAGCCTGACTGGGAACTCGAGCTGGGTGTGGTGATCGGCCGGCCAGCCCGGCGCGTGCCCCGCGCGGAGGCGCTCGATTACGTCGCCGGCTACGTGGTCGTGAACGACATCACCAGCCGCGAGCTTGTCTACCGCCCGGACGCTCCGCAGATGGGGATGGATTGGATGGCCAGCAAGAGCTCGCCGACCTTCCTGCCCATGGGTCCCTACCTCGTGCCCGCCACCTTCGTGGGCAACCCGCAGGACCTGCGCGTCACGCTCAAGCTCAATGGTGAGACGATGCAGGACGAGAGCACGGCCGACATGATCTTCGATGTCGCGCGCCTCATCGAGTTCATCTCGTCCTACGTCCAACTGCTGCCGGGAGACGTGATCTGCACGGGCTCTCCCGCTGGCAATGGCACCCACCACAACCGCTTCCTGCGCCCGGGGGATGTGATGGAGGGTTCCATCACCGGGCTCGGCACCCAGCGCAATCCCTGCATCGCGGAGGAGGGGTAACTCATGCCAAACGTTGGTACCAACCGGCGGCTCGTGGTGGACCTCCACTGCCACGCCATGAGTCTCGACGTGGAGCGGCTGGTCGCGGACCGGCCAGAGAAGAAGGCAGAGCCTCAGCTTCAGCTCCGAGCCCAAGGTGAGGCATCCACGGTGCACAACGCCACCGTCATGCTTCCCCAGGCGATGCCCAAGCTGACGTCGATCGAGCTCCGCCTGCGGGACATGGACGCCATGGGCGTGGACGTCCAGGTGGTCAGCCCTTCACCCAACCAGTACTACTACTGGGCGGATGAGGAGCTCGCCCGCGAGGTCGTGCGGGTCCAGAACGAGCACATCGCCGCCCTGGCGGACAGCCACCCGCGCCGTATCGTCGGGCTCGGCACGCTCGCGCTGCAGCACCCCAGGCTCGCCGTCGAGCAACTGGAGCACGCCGTCCGTCGCCTCGGGCTGCGCGGCGTCGAGGTGTCCTCGGCGGTGAACGGGCTCGAGCTGTCCGACAGCAGCCTGGAGTCGGTCTGGGCCAAGGCGGAGGAGCTCGGCTGTCTCGTCTTCCTGCACCCGTTGGGGACGTCGCTGGGGGCGCGCCTGGACCGCTACTACCTGTGCAACACCGTGGGTCAGCCGGTCGAGACCACGGTGGCGCTCTCGCACCTCATCTTCGGCGGGGTGCTCGATCGGTACCCGGGGCTCAAGCTCTGCGCGGCGCACGGGGGAGGTTACCTGCCGCACTACCTGGGCCGCTCCGACCACGCGTTCCGAGTCCGCCCCGAAGCTGGCCATCTCAAACGCCAGCCCTCCGAGTACCTGAAGCGCATCTGGTTCGACACCGTCGTTCATGACCCTGGGGTCCTGCAGCGCCTCATCGACGTCGTCGGGGCCTCGCAGGTGGTGATTGGTACCGACTATCCCTTCGACATGGGCGCCTACGACGTTCAGGGCCTGGTGGATGCCGTGCCGGGTCTGAGCGATGCGGAGCGCGCCCGGATCCTCGGCCTCAATGCGGCCGACCTGCTGGGCCTGAAGCCCACGCCGTCAACCTGAAGAGCCAAGGAGACATCCAAGATGACCCGTGTACGCAAGGTATTGATTGTCGGTGGTGGAATCGGCGGACTCTCGTTGGCCTCGGGCTTGCGAAACCGTGGCATCGAAGTCGACCTCGTCGAGGTCAAGAAGGAGTGGACCGTCTACGGCGTTGGCATCATCCAGCAATGCAACGTCATCCGGGCCATGGCCCAGCTGGGGCTGGCCGACCGCTTTCTCGGCGCAGGATTCGCGTATGAGAATGTTGGGCTCTACACGGCGGAGGGTCACCTTCTGCAGATGCTGCCCGGGGTGCGCGCGGCGGGGCCGGAGTACCCGGCCAACCTGGGCATCTCCCGGCTGGCCCTTCATCAGGTGCTCAGCTCCACGGCCGCGGAGAGGGGGACCTCCATCCGCCTGGGCCTCACCGTCGAGCACCTGGCGCAAGACCCCGAGGGCGTGTCGGTCACGTTCACCGATGGCACGCAGGGCCGGTATGACCTCGTCGTGGGTGCCGATGGGCTCTTCTCCAAGGTCCGGAGCATGGTCTTCGGGAAGGAGCTGAAGCCGCGCTTCACGGGACAGGCCGTCTTCCGCCACAACTTCCCGCGTCCGCCCGAGATCGACCATCTGGCGGCCTTCTATGGGCGTCATCACAACGCCGGGCTCTGCCCCCTTTCCAAGGACCTGATGTACCTGTTCGTGACCTCCTCGGAGCCCGGGAACCCGTGGATGCCAGAGGTCCGGCTCGCGGAGCTCATGAGGGATCGCATGAAGGAGTTCGGCGGGATCATCGGCCGGTTGCGAGACCAGATCACCGACCCGAAGCAGGTTGTCTACAAGCCCATGGAGGTGATCTTCGTCCCCGAGCCCTGGTACCGGGGCAGGGTGGTGTTGATCGGTGATGCCGTGCATGCGACGACGCCGCACCTCGGGCAGGGGGCGGGCATGGCCATCGAGGACGCCGTGGTGCTCTCGGAGCTGCTCGAGGAGGAGGCTCCGGTGGAGGCGCTCTTGTCCCGCTTCATGCAGCGGCGCTACGAGCGCTGCAAGTTCATCGTCGAGAGCTCGATCCAGATCGGTGATTGGGAGATGCAGGGCGCGTCCAACGCCGACAGGACCGGGATCGTGAAGAAGATGATGGAAGTCACGGCTCAGCCCATTTGAAAGGAATTGCCCATGACGTCCCCCGTCCGTCGCGTCGTGACCGGTCATGATGCACAGGGAAGATCGATCGTGGTTTCCGACGGTGCCCCTCCCGTCGTCATTCGTGCGAAGGAGATTCCGGGACTGGCCTTCCATGAGATCTGGGCGACGATGAGCACGCCCGCGGCCCTCGAGGGAGAGGGCGAGCCGACGGCGAAACGCGGAATCCCACCGCCGCCCAACGGAACCGTCATCCGCATCGTCGACATACCGCCTGACAAGCCGCTCGAGGCGGACGCGGCCAGGGCGTCGTTCGAGTCCCTGGGTTCGAGTCACAGCGCGACGGCCGAGGCGGCCTCTCCTCATCCGCTGATGCACAAGACGGAGACGGTTGATTACGGCATCGTGCTCGAAGGCGAGATCGTGCTCGTGCTCGATAACGAGGAGCGAGTTCTCGGGCCCGGGGACATCGTGGTCCAGCGCGGCACGAATCACGCGTGGGCCAATCGCAGTGGCAGATCCTGCCGGATGGCGTTCATCCTCATCGACGCTCGCGTGGAGCGGAAGGGCTGACACGTCATGAGCCAGCCGCTCATCTACAACCGCCGCATGCCGATGGGCTTCGGTCCATCGGCGGGGCCTCGCTGGATTCCGCCCCCCTTCGTCTCGGATCCATCGCGGAGCCCGAAGACCACCCTCGCGGGTGTCAACGCGCGCGCCGAGCGCTCACGCCTCGAGGCGTTGCTGCCTTCGGGCCTCCAACTCGATGGCGATGGCATCTTCACGGTCGAGGTCCACGTCCTCGAGGAGATCGAGTGGCTCGCGGGTCGCGGCTATAACATCCTCGCGCTCTACATTCCGGTCACGTATCGCCTGGGACGTAATGAAGGGCGGGGCCGCTTCGTGCCAGTCATGTGGGAGAGCCTGACGGACCCCATCCTCACCGGAAGGGACGAGCTGGGTGCGAACAAGATCTACGCGGAGATTCTGCCACCGCGGGTGCTCTCTGGGCGGACGCACTACAGCGCGAGCTGGCTCGGCTTCCGCTTCTTCTCGATGACCCTGGAGGGGCTCGCAACGCCTGGCGAAGCCTCGCCCGTGGGTTCCGCGAGGCCGCCGCTTCATGACGGCGTCGTGAGCCACAAGTTCGTTCCGCGTACCGGCTCGCCGGGAGAAGCGGACGCCGATTACCTGACGCTCTGGCCAGCACCCACCGGGCCGGTGTCACTCGAGGAGGAGTTACGAGGAACGGGCCAGTTCGCCTTCACGCGTGCCACCTGGGAAGAGCTACCTACTCAATTCCATATCGTGAACGCGTTGGCCGATCTCGGAGAGCTCGATTTCCTGGGCGCGTTTCACGCCAGGACGAGGGGCGGCGGAAATTTCTCGGACGTTCGCATTCTCAACGGGTGAGGATTGCTGTTCGTCGCGACCTGGCTCTGCTGAAGTGCCATGGTGCCTTCAACGAGCAAATGGGGGGAACACACCCTGCTCGTCAGGAGGCATCCAAAGATGGCCCGTGTACACAAGGTGTTGATTGTCGGTGGTGGAATCGGCGGACTCTCGTTGGCCTCGGGCCTGCGAAACCGTGGCATCGAGGTCGACCTCGTTGAGGTCAAGCAGGAGTGGACCGTCTACGGTGTCGGCATCATCCTGCAATGCAACGCCATCCGGGCCATGGCCCAGTTGGGCCTGGTCGACCGCATTCTCGATGCGGGGTACGCGTACGAGGGCATGGGCCACTACACGGCGGAGGGTGAGTTTCAGCGGATGCTGCCTGGGGAGCGCGCGGCGGGACCGGAGTACCCGCCCAACCTGGGCATCTCCCGGATCGCCCTCCACCAGGTGCTCAGCTCCACGGCCGCGGAGAAGGGGACCGCCATCCGACTGGGCGTCACGGTCGAGAAGCTGGCTCAAGACCCCGAGGGTGTGTCGGTCATGTTCACCGATGGCACGCAGGGCCGGTACGACCTCGTGGTGGGGGCCGACGGGCTCTACTCCAAGGTCCGGAGCATGGTCTTCGGGAAGGAGCTGAAGCCGCGCTTCACGGGACAGGCCGTCTTCCGCCATAACTTCCCGCGCCCGCCCGAACTCGACCATCTCGCGGTCTACTACGGGCACCATCACAACTCCGGGCTCTGCCCCCTCTCCAAGGACCTGATGTACATGTTCGTGACGTCCTCGGAGCCTGGCAATCCGAGAGTGCCGGAGGACCAGCTCGCGGAGCTCATGAGGGATCGCCTGAAGGAGTTCGGCGGGCTCATCGGCCAGCTGCGAGAGCAGATCACCGACCCGAAGCAGGTCGTCTACAAGCCCATGGAGGTGATCTTCGTCCCCGAGTCCTGGTACCGGGGCAGGGTGGTGCTGATCGGCGACGCGGCCCATGCGATGACGCCGCACATCTCGCAGGGGGCGGGCATGGCTGTTGAGGATGCCGTGGTGCTCTCGGAGCTCCTCGCGGAGGACGCTCCCGTGGGGGCGCTCTTGTCGCGCTTCATGCAGCGGCGTTACGAGCGCTGCAAGTTCATCGTGGAGAGTGCGATCCAGATCGGCGAGTGGGAGATGCAGGGCGCGTCCCACGCCGACCGGAGCGGAGTCGTGAAGAAGATGCTGGAAGTCATCGCCCAGCCCATCTGAACGGGTGGCGTTGACTTCTTGGGCGTCAGCATCCCCACCGAGTGAGGATGCTGTTCGTCCAGCGGTACGGCGCTGTTAGCCGAGGTTGTGGAAGACGCGCTGGACGTCCTCGTCCTGCTCGAGCGCGTCCACGACCTCGAGGACCTCGTTGGCCTTGTCCTCGGGCAGCTCGATGAGGTTCTGCGCGATGTACTCGGACTCCGAGGAGAGGGGCGTGAGCCCCCGGGCTTCGATGGCGGACTGGAGCTGCCCGAAGTCGTTGAAGGCGCAGCGGATGATGATCTGCTTCTCGCCCTTCTCGCCGGTGCCTTCCCCCATTTCCTGCAACCCATGGTCGATGAGGTCCAGCTCGAGCGCCTCCAGGTCCAACCCCTCGGGGGCCAGGCGGAAGACGCCCATGCGCTGGAAGAGGTAGTTGACGCTGCCGGTGGTGCCCAGGTTTCCGCCGCCGTCCTTGAAGTGCATGCGGACGTTGGCCACGGTCCGCACCACGTTGTCGGTCGCGGTCTCCACGAGGATGGCGATGCCGTGCGGCCCATAGCCCTCGTAGAGGACGACGTCGTAGTCCTTCGCGTCCTGGCCGCTGGCGCGCTTGATGGCGGCCTCGACCTTGTCCTTCGGCATGTTCGCGGCGCGGGCGTTCTGCAGCGCTCGGCGGAGGGCCGGGTTGTTGTCCGGGCTGGGGCCGCCGGCCTTCACGGCGATGGCGATGTCCTTGCTGATCCGCGTGAACATCTTCGCCATCTTGTTCCAGCGGGCGAACATCGTGGTCTTGCGGGTTTCGAAGATGCGTCCCATGATCAGTGTCTCTTAGCGCCTGCTCAGGAAGCCTTCCAGCACTCCGGCGACGTTGGTTCCAATGTCGTCCACCGCGTAACCGCCTTCCTGCACGAACACCGTCGGGAGCTTCAGCTCGGCCAGGCGCTGGCCGATCAGCGGGTAGTGGGAGGTGGCGAGCTTGAAGGAGCTGATCGGGTCGCCCTCGTAGGTGTCGACGCCGAGCGACACCACCAGGGCATCGGGCGAGAACCCGCCGATGACATCCATCGCCGCGGACAGGGTGGGGCCGTACTCCTTCCAGGTGGTGCCACGGGGCAGCGGGAAGTTGCGGGTGTAGCCCTCGCCCGCGCCTTCACCGCGCTCGTCTGCATAGCCGAGGAAGTAGGGGTACTCGGTCTCCGGGGAGCCGTGGATGGACACGAACAGCACGTCCGAGCGCTCCCAGAAGATGTCCTGGGTGCCGTTGCCGTGGTGGTAGTCCACGTCCAGCACCGCCACCCGCGCGAAGCCGTGATCGCGCAGGTACTGCGCCGCCAGCGCCGCGTTGTTGAGGAAGCAGTAGCCGCCGTACAGGGCGTATCCCGCATGGTGTCCGGGCGGACGGCACAGGGCATAGGCGCTCTTGTCGCCCTCGGCGACCCAGGCCGCGGCGGTCAGGGCGCACTGGGCGGCGGCGAACGCGGCCTCCCACGTGCCCTCGACGATCGGCGTGCTGGCATCGAAGGCGTAGTAGCCCATCTTGCCGTTGATGCCGGAGGGGATGTGATCACGGCGCAGGCTCCGGGCGGGGAAGCCGCTCGGCAGCATGAAGCCTTCCTTGCCGGCCGCCCGCCACTCCTCGTGAGCGGTGCGCAGGAACTCGACGAAGTGGGCGTCGTGGACACGCAGGAGCGACTCCAGCGCGAACGGGCGTGGCTCGCTCACGTTGAAGCCCGCGCGTTCCACCGCCTTCAGGATGTAGTCGGCACGCACCGGCATCTCGAAGCACGGCACCAGCTCGCCGCGATGGAGTTCCTTGCCACCGTCGTGGCGGGCATGCAGGGCAGAATGAGCGACTTTCACCGGGAAGGCTCCTCCGTTCGAAGGCGGATGGGCGGGACTCTGGCAAGCACTCCGTGGGAAGCGCAAGACCGGGCGCCTTCCGGCCGGTCGAGGCCTTCGCGGGCGAGCCGCATCCCGTGCTCAGGCTCGGCGCAGGGTGATGACCGTCAGCTCCGCCGGAGCGCCCAGGCGCGCGGGTGGACCCGTGGTGCCGGCACCGCGGTTTACGTAGAGCCACGAGCGGCCCTTTCGGTACAGCCCCGCCACCCAGACGGTGACAAACCGCCCCAGCGAGAGGCGGGGGACACCCGGGACGCCGAGCTGGCCGCCATGGGTGTGGCCCGAGAGCGTCAGCTCGACCTCGCGGGCCTGTGCCTCCGGGAAGAGGTCGGGATCGTGCGCAAGCAGGATCGTTGGGGCCCCCTCCGGTCGTGCCGCGAGGGCCCGGTCTATGTCGTCCCGCGAGGTCCAGGTGTCGTCCACGCCCGCAACGTAGAGGCGCGCGCCGCCCCGCTCGATGACTTTTCCCTCGTTGCGCAGCACGTTGAGGCCGTTGCGCCTCAGCTGGCGCACCAGGTGCTCTCCGTCCGTGAAGTAGTCGTGGTTGCCCATGCAGGCGAAGGCGCCGTTCTTCGCCCGCAAGCCGCCAAGCGCTCGAGCGACCGCCTCCACGTGTGAGGAGCCATGGGTGATCAGGTCTCCTGTGACGGTCACCAGGTCCAGGTTCTGTGCGTTGAGGCGCGCCACCCAGGAGGCGACCCGCTTCTCGGACGCGTACGGGCCACAGTGGACGTCGGAGAGCTGGCCAATGCGGTAGCCGTCCAGCTCTGGAGGCAGTCCCTCGATTCGCACCGCCCGCCGGCGCAGCCTCGGACGGCCGAGGACCGTGTCTACCCCCATGACCAGCGCGATCGCCCCGGCCAGGCCCCAGGCCACCCCGAAGGGAGTTCCTGCCCGGACCGCTAGCGCAGCGGGGAGCATGAGCACGTCAAACACCGCGCAGGCCGCCCACCAGCCCAGCGCCAGATAGGTGGACAGCGCGGGCTCCGTGGTCGCCCAGGGCGCGTGGAGTTGGCGCAGGTACGGGGGAGAGACCAGCACCGCCACCAGCGCAGGCACGGGCGTGCGGGTGTGCCAACACAGCCAGAGCACTGCTGGGAGCTGCACCACGGTGACGAGGACGGCCGCTAGGAGCTGAAAGCGGTTCCGGAATCGGGCTCGGCTGGACATCGAACCCTTCTTGTAACGGGTTCGCGCTCGTTCCGCAGGGGCGGTGACGAGTCCCTTGAACGCCGAGAGGGCCGCGGATGCGAGTCTTGTAGACCCTCACCCCGGCCCTCTCCCAGAGGGAGAGGGTGGTCCTCTCCCCGATGGTTGGCGATGGTTGGCGGATTACGCCTCGCCGCGCTCCTCACGCTTGCGATCACGCTCGGCCCGGTAACGCTCGCCCGAGCTCAGCGCCTTCTTGCGCATGCGCACCGACTTCGGCGTCACCTCCACCAGCTCGTCGTCCGCGATCCACTCCAGCGCCTTCTCCAGCCCCATCTCGCGCGGCGGCGTCAGGATGACGTTCTCGTCGCGGCCCGCGGCCCGGATGTTCGTCAGCTTCTTCTCGCGGCAGGCGTTCACGTTCAGCTCCGACGGGTGCACGTGCTCGCCGATGATCATCCCCTCGTAGATCGTCACGCCAGGACCCACGAAGAGGTGGCCACGCTCCTGAATGCTGAAGAGCGCGTAGGGCACCGTCTCGCCCAGGCGGTCCGACACGATCGCGCCGTTGGCCCGCTTCGGGATGTAGCCGAACCACGGCTCGTACCCGTCGAACTGGCTGCTCATGATGCCCTCACCACGGGTGATGGTGAGGAACTCCGAGCGGAAGCCGATCAGGCCGCGCGCCGGAATGCGGAACACCAGACGCGTGCGCCCGCCGCCCAGCTGCGACATGTCCGTCATGCGGCCCTTGCGAGGCCCCAGGCGCTCCGTCACCGCGCCCACGCTGCCCTCGGGCACGTCGCAGAACATCAGCTCCATCGGCTCGTGCAGCACGCCGTCGATCGTCTTCGTCACCGGCTCCGGGTTGGAGGCCGTCAGCTCGTAGCCCTCGCGGCGCATCGTCTCGATGATGACCGCGAGCTGGAGCTCGCCACGGCCCACCACGCGGAAGGCGTCCGGCGTCTCCGTGTCCTCCACGCGGATGGACACGTTCCGGTAGGCCTCACGGTACAGGCGCTCGCGCAGGTTGCGGCTGGTGACGTACTTGCCCTCCTTGCCCGCAAGCGGCCCATCGTTGACCTTGAAGATCATCATCATCGTGGGCTCGTCCACGGTGATGCGCGGCAGCGCCACCGGCTTCTCCGCGTCGGCGATGGTGTCGCCGATGGAGATGGACTCGATGCCTGCGATGGAGACGATCTCTCCGGGGCCGGCGTCCGCGATCTCCGTGCGCTTGAGACCCTGGAAGCCGTAGAGCTTCACGATCTTGCCCTGCTCGATCTTGCCTCCGTCACGCATCACCGCCACGGGCATGTTCGGCGCGAGGCGGCCGGCCTGCACGCGGCCCACCGCGAGGCGGCCCACGTAGTCGTCATAGTCCAGGTTGGCCACCAGCAGCTGCAGCTGCTCCTGGGTCGGCGCCGGCGGGGGCGAGATGTGCGAGAGGATGGCCTCGAACAGCGGCTCCAGGCTCTTGCCCGGCTGCTCCAGCGAGGGCGAGCTCTGGCCCTGGCGGGCGATCGTGTAGAGCACGGGGAACTCGAGCTGGTGCTCGTCCGCGCCCAGGTCGATGTAGAGCGAGTAGACCTGATCCAGGATCTCCTTGGGGCGAGCGTCCTGGCGATCGATCTTGTTGATGACGAGCACCGTCTTCAGGCCCATGCCCAGCGCCTTGCTGAGCACGAAGCGCGTCTGGGGCAGGGGGCCTTCGGCCGCGTCCACCAGGAGGATGACGCCATCCACCAGGCGCAGACCGCGCTCCACCTCACCGCCGAAGTCCGCGTGGCCCGGGGTGTCGATGATGTTGATCTGCTTGCCCTTGTAGGTGACGGCCGTGTTCTTCGCGAGAATGGTGATGCCCTTCTCGCGCTCGAGGTCGTTCGAGTCCATCACCCGCTCGGTGACGGCTTCATTGCTGCGGAAGATGCCCGCCTGGCGGAGCATGTGGTCGACGAGGGTGGTCTTGCCGTGGTCGACGTGAGCGACGATGGCGACGTTGCGGATGTTCTCTCGAGCAATCATTAGGCGAGGCGTGCCGGGGTTGAACCGGCGATGAAAATCGTGAAGGGGGCAAAGGCGCCCAGGCCCCGCGTAGGGGACCCTGTGTGAACCTCACAGGAACGCGGAGGGCGGGCGCTTATATGCCGTGGGTCTTCCACCTGCAACGTGGCTGGAAGAAAGGTACGCGGGCAGCCGGCCGGAAGCCTCAGTTGGCTCCCCGGAATTCACGCCTTCGTTGCAGCCGAAAGAGGGGCGAGCCCCTTCTTCTCCTCCTACCGGGTAGGCGGGGAGACGACATCCGGCACGCCAAGACGGTCCTCCCGGTAAGGAGCCGGCGGAGAGGCGGGCAGGTGCTCGCGGAGGAAGCGCTCCACCCGGAGCTCCACCAGGTCGCGGTGCTCCAAGGGGGCGGCGTGGGTGCCCTGGGGCACCATCATGAACTCGGCGTCGGGGATGTGGGCGGCCATGCGCCGCGAGAGCCACGCCGGGGTGAACTTGTCGTGCTCGCCCGCGATGATGAGGGTGGGCACGTCCACGTGGGGCAGGTGATCCCACGCACTGTGAGTAGAGGCGGACTCCAAGGTCCGGACGAAGACCACCGGATCCATATTGGCCAGGTGGGTGAAGTAGGGGACGAGGTCGCTCTTGGAGAGCAGCGAGCGGTTGAGCTCCACAGAGAGGGCCACCTGCATGGCCAGCTCCGTGCTCAGCAGGGCGCGGGTGAGCCGGGCAACGGGCTGAGGGAAGCGCTCCACGGTGAGGCGGATGAAGGGGAAGAGCCGCTTGAGCCAGTTGGCGTTGTGGAAGGTGTCGAGCGGGTTGCCGTAGCTGCCGCAGATGAGGACGAGCCCCTTCATGCGGTAGGCGTAGCGGCGGTGGAACTCGAGCGCCACCTGCACGCCCATGGAGTGGGCGAAGAGCACGGCCTGATCGATGCCCGCGGCGTCCATCACCCGGTTGAGATCGTCGCAGGTGTAGAGCATGCCGATGCGCTCGCGATCCCGAGGCAGGCCCGAGCGGCCATGGCCTCGGTAGTGCCAGCGCAGCACGCGGTAGCGCTGCTCCAGATAGGGCGCCAGGTACTTCCAGACGAAGCCGTCACAGCCCAGGCCGTCGCACAACACCATCCCCGGCTCGCCCTCGCCCTGCACCTGGTAGTACAGCGCCGCCCCATCAGGGACGGTGAGGTAGTCCTGCCGGAAGTAGTGGCTCATGCGCTCACGCGTCTGCCTCGGCATCGGGCGGGAGGCCCTTGTCGAGGCCGTACTTGGCGATCTTCAAGATAAGGTTGGACCGGCTGATGCCAAGCTCGCGAGCCAGCCGGCTCTTGTTGTTGCCAGTACGCAACAGACCTTGGTGGATCATCTCACGCTCCAGCGTCTCCACGGCCTCATGGAGCTTGCCGGTGGCGCGGGCGGTGAGCATGGAGATGCCGCCAGGCGTCACCGCGTCGCGGATGCGGCTGGAGATGAGCTCGGCGGGCAGGAACTCCAGATCGCCACCGAGGACGAGCAGCCGTTCAATTTCGTTCTCCAGCTCGCGCACGTTGCCCGGCCAGGCGTACATGCTGAGCAGGGCCATGGCCTCGGCGGAGAGGCTGCGGGCGCGCTGGCCTTCGCGGTGGTGCTTGCGCAGGAAGTGGTCCACCAGCAGCGGCAGATCGTCTCGGCGCTCGCGCAGCGCGGGCAGGTGCACGCGGATGACGTTGATGCGGTAGTAGAGATCCTCGCGGAACTCGCCGCGCTTGACCATCTCGCCCAGGTCCTTGTGGGTGGCGGCGATGACGCGCACGTCCACCTCGCGCGGCTCTGTGCCACCCACGGGCAGGAAGGTGCCCTCCTGCAGCACGCGCAGCAGCTTCACCTGCAGGGCAGGGGACATGTCCCCCACCTCATCGAGGAAGAAGGTGCCGCGGTCGGCCACTTCGAAGAGACCCTTCTTGTCGCGCATGGCGCCCGTGAAGGAGCCGCGCATGTGGCCAAAGAGCGCGCTCTCCAGCAGGTTGTCGTTGAAGGCCGAGCAGTTCTGCACCACGAAGGGGCCGTGACGCCGCGGGCCGTTGGCGTGGATCGCACGCGCTACCAGCTCCTTGCCCGTGCCCGACTCGCCGTTGATGAGGACCGTGGCCTCCGAGTTGGAAACCTTCTCCAGCAACTTGAAGATCTCCTGCATCGGCCCGGAGCGGCCGATGATGTCCTCGAAGCGGTAGTTCTCGCTGTCCTGCGAGAGCGACTGGAGGCTGCGCTCCTCCTTACGGACCCGCTCGGCCTCGAAAGCAGCGATCTCGTTGGCGCCATACTCGAGCAAGTCCGCCAGCTTCTCCAGGTTGTCGTCGCCCAGCACGGGCAGGCGCTCTACCGCGCGCTCCACTTCGGGGCTCGACGGCTGCAGCTCGCGCAGCCGTACCTTGAGCGCCTCGCGCTCCCGCTCCGAGAAAGGCTCGCGCAGGAAGCCCTCCACGAACAGAAAACCTTCGTACTCATCGCGGATGTAGATCGGCGCGCCCACCAGGCTGAACTGGAGGTGGCAGGGCTGGGTGAGCGCGCGGCGCAGGCGTCGGTTCGCTCGGAATTGCTCGTGGAGCTGGCGCACCGATTGGTTGCAGCGCCGCAGGCCCTCCCGCGAGTTGAGCGAGAGGCGGCAGCACTCGTTGGGAGTCGGCGGAATATCTCCGCCTCTCAACCAATCCATCACCATGCCGTTGCGATCCGCGAAGTGGAGCTCCGCCCTCCACCACTTGCGGATGATTTCCCGCAGCATGATGATGGTGTGCAGGTTCTGGTGCCTCTCGAGGTCCATCTGCCGTGCCTTGGGGATGATCAACAGGGGGGAAAAACCTTGAACCTACGAGGTTTTTGGACTCTAGCTTCTTGGCACGTCTCCGTGGAGGAGCGTTCTCACCTGAACTTTTTGTGACCACATCTCCCCACATGCATCGCGAGTCCGACCATGACCATGACCACGCGCACGAGGATGAGTGCGGGGGCCATGGGCACGCGCACGGTCACGGTAAACCCGTACGGCGCTCGTCTTCTTCCTTGAAGGAGGAGCGGAGGAAGGACCGCACGCGGCTGCTCTTCGCGCTGGCGCTGACGGGCACCATCGCCGTGGCGGAGGCGGTGGGGGGCTACATCACCAACTCCCTGGCCCTCATGTCCGACGCGGGCCACATGCTCACGGACATCAGCGCGCTGGGGTTGAGCCTGCTGGCGCTCTGGTTCGCGGGAAAGCCGGCGGATCTGAAGAAGACGTACGGCTACTACCGCATGGAGATCCTCAGCGCGCTGCTCAACGGCGTGTTGCTGCTGGGCATCACCGGGGTGATCGTGGTGGAGGCCTGGGAGCGCTTCCGCGCGCCGGCCGAGGTGCGTCTGGGGCCCATGGCCGTGGTGGCGACGATCGGCCTGCTGGCGAACCTGGGGGCGCTGGGCTTCCTGCATCAGACGCACTCGATGAACGTGCGGGGGGCCTTCCTGCACGTGCTGGGTGACGCGCTCTCCAGCGTGGGCGTGCTGGTGGGCGCCGCGGTGATGTGGCTGACGGGCTGGTACGTGATCGATCCCATCATCTCGGTGGTCATCTCGGTGGTCATCGTGGTGGGAGCCCTGAGGCTGGTGCGGGACGCCGTGGACGTGCTGCTGGAGGCGGTGCCGTCGCACGTGGACATGTCGGTGGTGAAGGAGCTGCTGCTGAAGGTGCAGGGGGTGCGCGACGTGCACGACCTGCACGTGTGGACCATTGCGAGCGGCATGTACGCGCTCTCGGCCCACCTGGTGGTGGCGGATCCGATGGTCTGCAACAACGATGAGATCCTCTCCGCCGTGAAGCACGAGCTCTTTGATCGGTTCGGCATCGACCACACGACGATCCAGATCGAGAGCGAGACCTATGCCCATTTGGGCGAGGTGCACTGAGGGGTGTGGGGCTGAACGAAATCCCCCACATCCAGCTTGCAGCCCCCCTCTGGAGCAGATGATTCTCGGCTTCGGATGAACGTGCTCGACAAGGTGCTGACGCTCAGGCCGACGAGCGTGGTGGCTCGGCTGGGGACGGCTTCGAGGCTCCCCGTGCTCAACCCCCGCGAGCTGCTGAAGGCGCTCGACAAGGTGCCGGCGGCGCTGCCGTGCCTGCCGGTGCCGATCCGGCCCATGCTGCCGGGGCTGCTGGCTGCGGCGCGGGGCGAGGACGCGGTGATGGGGCTCTTGTGCCCGCATCCGCTCGCGGACCGGGGCGCGGCCGAGCGCTTCGTGACCGCAGTGCAACAGGTGGCGGAGGCGGATGGTCACAAGCGCCCCCTCTTCCTGCAGGCGGGGCCGGTGCGGGTGCCGAAGGCGGAGCCGGAGGCGCTGGGGCTGCTCCAGGAGGGCCTCTTCCGCCTGGTGGACGCGGGCTTCTCGCTGGTGTCGCTGGACGTGACGCGGCTTCCGGCAGACGCCGCGGTGGAGGCGGTGCGGAGGCTCTCCGGGCCCGTGGTGGAGCGAGAACTGGCGCTGGAGGTGTCGCTGCCGGCGGGCTCCGAGGGCGATGAGCTGG
Organism: Archangium minus; assembly: GCF_044360475.1. Taxonomy (NCBI): domain Bacteria; kingdom Pseudomonadati; phylum Myxococcota; class Myxococcia; order Myxococcales; family Archangiaceae; genus Archangium; species Archangium minus. The sequence continues at coordinate 7,293,546 of NZ_CP043494.1, read as the reverse complement.
AGGGGGGCCGCGCGTTGCTGGAGGGGCTTCAGCGGCAGGGCGTGAGCGTGCGCTTCCTGCGGATCTCCGCGGCCGTCCTGAGCGAGGAGGACCAGGACGTGCAGTTCCTCCGGAGTCTGGTGGAGCTGGCGGGCCAGTATGGGGCGGGCGTGGCGGTGGGGGAGGCGGGGCGGCGCTCGGCGCGGGTGCTGCCGACGTATGTGGCGGCGGGGGTGAAGAAGGTGGAGTGCGTGGCGCCCTTCGAGCGGTTGGCGCTGGCCTCGTACCCGGACACGGTGCGCGCGAGCTTGGAGCAGAAGGCGGAGAAGGCGGGGCTGGGGGCGGGAGAATTGCTGGGCGTCGTGGGCGAGCAGCTCGCGTCGCTGGAGGCCCAGGATGCGTCGCGGCTGGAGGCGCTGACGTTCGCCGAGGCCTCCGAGGTCCTGGCGGCGCTGGGCGCGTCGCGGACAGGGTGGAAGTCCATGCTCTTCCTGGCGGAGAACCGGGGCGACTGATGCGCATCGTGGCGGGTAGTGCGAGAGGCCGGGCCCTGGCGGGCCCCAAGGCAACGTCGAAGCACATCCGCCCCACGGCGGACCGGGTGCGGGAGACGATCTTCAACGTGCTCGGCCAGTGGCTGGAGGGGCAGAAGGTGTTGGACCTCTACGCGGGGACGGGGGCCCTGGGCCTGGAGTCCGTCTCGCGAGGGGCCTCGAGGGCGGTGCTGGTGGACTCGGATCGCGAGGCGCTGTCCCTCTGCCGGGCGAACACGGACGCCCTGGGGTTTGGCGCGAGGGTGGAGATCCTCTCCCAGCCCGTGGAGCGTGCGTTGGAGACGCTCGGGCGCCGGGGAGACCGGTTCGAGCTCATCTTCGCGGACCCTCCGTACGCGGCCCGAGTGGTGGAGACGGTGCTGGAGGGGCTGGTGCGGCACGGGGTGCTGGCGCCCGGTGGGACGGTGGTCATCGAGCACGACAAGCGGGAGGCGGCCCCTGAAACCCACGAGGGTTTCGAGCGGGTGGACCAGCGTCGGTTTGGGGACACCCTGGTCAGTCTCTTCCGCATTGCTTGACCGCATGCCGTGGTGCGTCGAGACTGGGAGTGCATGCGCATCGCCATCTACCCGGGCTCGTTCGATCCGCTCACCAACGGTCACCTCAGCATCATCCAACGCGCGCTTCAGATGTTCGATCGTGTGATCGTCGCGGTGGCCGTGAACCCCAAGAAGGTTCCGCTCTTCTCTGAGGAGGAGCGTAAGGAGTTCATCCGTGAGGCCTGTCCGGATCCCCGGGTGGAGGTGGATGCCTTCCACGGCCTGCTGGTGGAGTACGCGAACCGGCGAGGCGTGAACGTGTTGCTGCGGGGCCTGCGGGCGGTGTCGGACTTCGAGTACGAGTTCCAGCTTGCGAACATGAACCGCAAGCTGGCCCCGGGGATCGAGACCGTCTTCATGATGACGGGCGAGGACTACTTCTACGTCTCGTCGAACCTCGTCCGAGAGGTGGCCTCGTTCGGCGGCAACGTGGAGGGGCTGGTTCCGCCCAACGTGTTGAAGGTGCTGCGAGCCCGGTACGGGAAGCAGGGCTGAGCCACCTGGGTGAAGGCTGTCCGTTGGTGCAGTGAGAGAGTGAAGCGAGCGCCGTACCGTTCCCGGGAGTGTCCGCGTCCGTTCACTCCCGGCTCCGGACTTCTTGTTCGCCCATGGGGCACATCACAGGGTACCGACCATGAAACTTGCGAATCGACTCAGTGCCATCAAGCCGTCACCCACGCTCTCGCTTAGCGCGAAGGCGAAGGCGCTGGTGGCCCAGGGTGTGGACGTGGTGAGTTTCGCGGCGGGGGAGCCCGATTTCGATACGCCGGACTTCATCAAGCAGGCAGCCATCGACGCCCTGAAGCAGGGCTTCACCAAGTACACGCCTACCTCGGGTATCCAGGAGCTGCGCGAGGCCATCTGCGCGAAGTTCGAGCGGGAGAACCACCTGAAGTTCGCGCCGGACCAGGTGCTGGTGACCGTGGGGGCCAAGCAGGCCATCTACAACACCTTCCAGGCGCTGCTGAACGAGGGTGACGAGGTCGTCATCATCGCGCCGTACTGGGTGAGCTACCCGGACATGGTGCAGCTCGCGGGCGGCAAGCCGGTGTTCGTGGAGACGCGCGAGGAGGACGGCTTCGCGCCAGACCCAGAAGCCATCCGCCGGGCGCTCTCGCCGCGCACCAAGGCGCTGATCCTCAACAGCCCGAGCAACCCCTCGGGCGCGGTGTTCTCGCGCGCCGCGCTGGAGGGCATCGCCCAGGCGGTGCGGGGGCACGACTGCCTGGTGCTGAGCGACGACATCTACGAGAAGCTGCTGTACCAGGGCGAGTTCCTCAACATCGGCAACGTGGCGCCGGACCTGCTGCCGCGGCTGGTGGTCATCAACGGGATGAGCAAGGCCTTCTCCATGACGGGTTGGCGCATGGGGTACGTGGCGGGACCCAAGTGGCTCACCTCGGGCATGCAGATGATCCAGGACCAGTCCACGTCGAACGCGGCGTCCTTCGCGCAGAAGGCGGCGGTGGCTGCACTCAAGGGGCCGCCGGACATTTTCGTGCCCATGGTGGAGGAGTACCGGGCGCGGCGGGACATGGTCGTGGACGCGCTGAACTCGATGGAGGGCGTGCGCTGCCGGAGCCCCGAGGGCGCCTTCTACGTGCTGCCCAACGTGAGCGGCCTCTTCGGGCGCTCGTACAAGGGCACGCCGGTGACGGGCTCGATCCAGATGTCCGAGATCCTCCTGAACGACTTCCGGATCGCCGCGGTGCCGGGCGCTCCCTTCGGTGCGGAGGGCCACATCCGCCTGAGCTTCGCGACCTCTCGGGAGCAGCTGCGCAAGGGCCTGGAGCGTCTCCGCGAGTTCACGGCCTCCGTGCGCTGAAGCGGCACGGAAGACTCACGGTGCGGCCCAGGAGCGCTCCCGCTGGAGCAGGGCACGCAGGTCCGCCACGACGTCAGGGTGCTTGGCGGATACCTCGTGCCGCTCCTCGGGGTCCGCGTGAACGTCATAGAGCTCCACTCGCAGACCTTGGGGCGTGGGCAGCTCGAGCAGCTTCCAGCGTCCGAAATAGAGGCCGCGGTGCTTGGCTTGTTGCACCGTGTCCTCCCACTCGGGCTTGAGGGCGATGTCTCCCGTGTCCGGGTCCACGGTCACGATGTCGTAGAGCCAGGGGTAGGGGATACGGAACTGTTGGTAGGGCAGCCCGTCCCGATCCGAGAACCAGAGGTCCGTCTCGATAAGTGCGGGCAGCTCGGGCAGCTCGGGCACGGCGTCACCAGGGGCCAACAGGGAGGCCAGAGAGCGGCCCTGGAAGCTTGTGGGTGCCTCGAGGCCCAGGAGCTCCAAGAGGGTGGGTGCCACGTCGATGGCGCGCGCACGGGTTGTGAGCTCGCGGCCCTCCGCCACCTTTCCGGGCCACCGCAGGATGAAGGGCACACGCAGGGCCTCGCTGCCCCAGAGGTGTTCTCCGTGGCCCAGGCCTCGATTCCCCTCGGCCAGGTGTTCACCGTGGTCTGAGAGGATGACCACCAGCGTGGAGTCCGCGAGGCCTCGCCGCTCGAGCTCCCCCATCACCCGTCCCACGAAGGCGTCGAAGGCGAGCACGCTCGCGTCGTAGTTCGCCACCAGTGCCGCCACATCCTGGGCGCTCGGAGTCGAGCGCGGCGCCTCCATCTGCGGTGTGGCCCCAAATCGCCACGGTCCGCGTTCGCTCGGCGCGAGGAAGCGGCCCTCATAAGGGTGCGGTGCCGCGTAGGGAAAGTGCGTGACTGAGGCGAAGATGAGCAGGGCGAAGGGCTCCTCCGAATTGAAGCGGTCGAGCGCACGCCGGGTGCTCGCCGCCAGCGGCGTGGGGTCGGTGAGCTCGGGAAATTGCTGGCGCTCGGGAAAGAGCGAGGGCAGGAGCGCAGTCCATGGCAGCAACACCACCTGGGTGATGAGCATGCGCTGGCGGATGAGCTCCGGGAAGTTGAAGGCCGGTGCTTGCACCTGATCGAAGCCCAGGGGCAGGCGCGAGAAGATGTCGCCCGCGTAGTCGGAGAGGACGGCCGTCTGCCATCCCGCCTCGCGCAACGCGGTGGCGAGCGTGGGAAAGGAGCTGGTGCGCGCTTGTGGGCCCACCATCGTGTGGCGGATGGGATGCTGCCCAGCCCACTGGGAGCTCAGCAGCGTGGTCCAGGAGGGCCCCGTGCGTGGCATCTGCACGAGCGTCTCCTCGAAGTGACTGCCCTCGCGCATCAGCCGATCGATGTGGGGCGAGGTCTGGCGGGGATAGCCGTTGCCCGAGAGGTGATCCGGCCGCAGCCCATCCGAGGCGAGGATGAGCAGGTTGGGGCTCGAGGACGTGGGCGCGGGAGGCTCCGGATTCCAGGCGAGGAGCAGACCCACCACTCCCGCTCCGACGAGGGCCACGCCCAAGGGCTTCAGCAGGCCCGCGCCGAGCTGGATGCGACGCCAGACGGCCGGGATGGGCGCAGCCAGGACGAGGAGCGCGGCCATGGCATGCCAGAGCGCGGGAGGCGTCTGGCTGACGTGCAGGAGGAGCGCCCGAGTCCAACCGGCTCGCTCGTAGAGGGTCGCGGCATAGAGGTGGGGGTGGTGCGCCATGTCTCCCAGGCAGGCCAGCAGCGCGAGGAGCAGGCCGCCGCCGAAACCCCACAGGAAGGCCCCACCGCGTCGCCTCGAGCCAAGACCCCAGGCGGCGAGCCCCATCACAAGCCCCACGAGCAGTCCCAGCACGGTATGGGCCGTGAGCAGGCGACCTACCTGGAGCAATACCTCGCTGCGCCACTCCCGCCACACCAGGGTCTCGAGCTCCGGGTTCTCGTTCCCCTGGTAGCCGAGCTGCATATTGAAGACGGCGCACAGCGTATAGAGGCTCAGGAAGACACTGAGTCCTCCTCGAATCGTCCAGACGAGCACACGCACGAAGGGGAGGGGGGACGGAGGCCTCATCTCTCCGTCAGCTTGTGCATCGTGGGAGGTACCTGGCACCCCCGGAAATCGGATTTCCGAGTCGACTCAATCCGTGTAGGCGAACGCCAGCCAGCCAGCGTCGGTCTGCCGGTAGAGGAGGACCGCCGCGTGTCCCGAGAGGTTGGCCACAGCGGCGTACACCTCGGTCCCGCGCGGGACGATGGCGCCGAGCCGGGCGGGCGGCTTGCCGTACTTCTTCTCCAACTCCGCGTAGGGGAGGACCTCGATGTCGTAGAGGGTGATGAGGTCCGTCCGCTTGTTACGGAGCTGTTTCACCCAACTCACGATCAGGGACTCCGGCGTGTCGAACCTGCGCTCCTCGAGCTGGAACGGGAAGGCGAGCATCGGCACGGTGCTGCGCACATCCCCCGTGAGCAGATAGCTGATCAGGTAGCGGGCCTCGTCGCGCAGTTCTTCCTGGATGCTGCCTGGTTGGGGGGCTGGAGCCGGAGCGGATGGGGCCGGAGCGGAAGGGCTGGGTGCTGTGGCGGTGGGGGCGGGTGCCGGAGCCTCGGGGGCTGGGGCTGGCGCCTCGGCCGCTGCCGCCTGTTTCGCACGGCGGCGGCGGGACGGCTTCTGCGCCGCGGGCGCCTCTTCAGCAGCTGCGGGAGCCTGCTCGGCGGCAGGCGCAGCGGCGGCAGGGGCAGGCTCGGCCGTTGGAGCGGCGGGAGCTTCCTGGGCCTCCTGGGCGAGGACGGGAGACGCGGTAGCGAGGAGCAGGACCAGAGACCAGCGACGCATGAAACCTCCGGAAAACAGAGCCCAGACTAGCAGAGGACCCGGCGCCCGGGGCCGACACCCCCTGCCGCCGGGCAGGCTCCATTTCCGACCCTCCGGCTACCGTTTTCACACGGTTGGTGCAAGCGGAGGCGAACGTTGCTATTGGGCCCCCCTCGATGCCTAAGCGAAATGATATCCGGAAGGTTCTCGTTATCGGCTCGGGCCCGATCGTCATCGGGCAGGCGGTCGAGTTCGACTACTCTGGGACGCAAGCCACCAAGGCGCTGCGCGAGGAGGGCGTCGAAGTCGTCCTCTTGAACAGCAACCCGGCAACGGTCATGACCGACCCGGAGTTCGCGCACCGCACGTACATTGAACCCATCACGGTCGAGGTCGCCGAGCGCATCATCGCTCAGGAGCGCCCGGACTCGATCCTGCCCACCATGGGCGGCCAGACGGCGCTCAACCTGGCCAAGGCGCTCGCCGAGCAGGGCATCCTCGAGAAGTATGGCGTCCGGCTCATCGGCGCCTCGCTGGAGGCCATCAACAAGGCCGAGGACCGGCTGCTCTTCAAGCAGGCCATGGAGCGCATCGGCGTGGCGCTGCCCAAGAGCGGCTACGCCACCACCATGGAGCAGGCCCTCGCGCTATCCGACGAGATCGGCTTCCCCGCCATCATCCGGCCCTCCTTCACCCTGGGTGGCACCGGCGGCGGCATCGCCTACAACCGCGACGAGTACGAGGCCATCTGCCGCTCCGGCCTCAAGGCCAGCCCCACCTCCACCATCCTCATCGAGGAGAGCGTGCTCGGCTGGAAGGAGTACGAGCTGGAGGTGGTCCGCGACTCGGCGGACAACGTCATCATCGTCTGCTCCATCGAGAACCTGGACCCCATGGGCGTGCACACCGGTGACTCCATCACCGTGGCCCCGGCCCAGACGCTCACGGACCGCGAGTACCAGCGGCTGCGTGAGGCCTCGATGCGCATCATCCGGGAGATCGGCGTCGACACGGGCGGCTCCAACATCCAGTTCGGCGTCAACCCGCGCGACGGGCGCATCGTGGTCATCGAGATGAACCCGCGCGTGTCGCGCTCCAGCGCGCTGGCCTCGAAGGCCACGGGCTACCCCATTGCCAAGGTGGCCGCGAAGCTGGCCCTGGGCTACACGCTGGACGAGCTGCGCAACGACATCACCCGCGACACCCCGGCGTCCTTCGAGCCCACGCTCGACTACGTCGTGGTGAAGGTGCCGCGCTTCAACTTCGAGAAGTTCCCCCACGCCAACCGCACCCTCACCACCAGCATGCGCGCGGTGGGCGAGGTCATGGCCATTGGTCGCACCTTCCGCGAGGCCTACCTCAAGGCGATGCGCTCCATGGAGTCCGGCCGCACGGGCCTGGAGTCGCCCGAGCTGCCCGAGGAGAAGGAGGAGCGGCGCAAGGTGCTGCGCGACTACGTGCGCGTGCCTCGGCCGGAGCGTCCGCAGTACCTGGTGCAGGCCTTCCGTGAGGGCATGACGGTGGAGGAGGTGCACGAGCTCTCCGCCATCGATCCCTGGTTCCTCCGCCACATCCAGGCCCTGGTGCACGAGGCGCGGCAGATCCAGGAGTTCGGCAAGCTGGACAAGGTGCCGGACGAGGTGCTGCGCACGGCCAAGGCGGATGGCTTCTCCGACAAGTACCTGGCGCAGCTGCTGAGCTGCACCGAGGCCGAGGTGCGCGCGCTCCGGCACGCCAAGGGCATCCGGCCCGTGTACAAGCGGGTGGACACCTGCGCCGCCGAGTTCGAGGCCTACACGCCGTACCTGTACTCCACCTACGAGGAGGAGGACGAGGCGCCGCCCACCGAGCGTCAGAAGGTGCTCATCCTGGGCAGTGGCCCCATCCGGATCGGCCAGGGCATCGAGTTCGACTACTGCTGCGTGCACGCGGCCTTCGCGCTGCGCGATGCCGGGTACGAGACGGTGATGGTCAACTGCAACCCGGAGACGGTGTCCACGGACTACGACACGTCGGACCGCCTGTACTTCGAGCCGCTGACCATCGAGGACGTGCTGGAGGTGGCGCAGCGCGAGAAGCCGGTGGGCGCGATTGTCCAGTTCGGCGGGCAGACGCCGCTGCGCCTGTCGGTGCCGCTGGAGAAGGCCGGGCTGCCGATCCTCGGCACGTCGCCGGACGCCATCGATCGGGCCGAGGACCGTGAGCGCTTCGCGCAGCTCATTGAGAAGCTGGGACTGAAGCAGCCGGAGAACGGCGTGGCGCGCAGCCACGAGGAGGCCTACCGCGTGGCCGAGCGCATTGGCTACCCGGTGATGGTGCGGCCCTCGTACGTGCTGGGCGGCCGGGCGATGGAAGTGGTCTACGACCAGCAGAGCCTGGAGCGCTACATGCGCGAGGCGGTGAGCGCGTCGCCGGAGCACCCGGTGTTGATCGACCGCTTCCTCAAGGACGCCATCGAGGTGGACCTGGATCTGGTGGCGGACAAGACGGGCGCGGTGCTGGTGGGCGGGGTGCTGGAACACGTGGAGGAGGCGGGTGTGCACTCGGGTGACGCAGCGTGCACGCTGCCGCCGCACTCGCTGTCGCCGGACCTGGTGGAGCGCATGAAGGATCAGGCCATGGCCCTGGCGAAGGAGCTGGGCGTGGTGGGCCTGATGAACGTGCAGTTCGCCATCCAGGGGAAGACGATCTACGTGCTGGAGGTGAACCCGCGCGCGAGCCGCACGGTGCCGTTCATCTCGAAGGCCACGGGCGTGGCGCTGGCGAAGCTGGCGTCGCTGTGCATGGTGGGCAAGACGCTGGCGGAGCTGGGGGCCACGCAGGAGCCCGAGTTCCGGCACGTGGCGGTGAAGGAGTCCGTGTTCCCGTTCGCGCGCTTCGCCGGGGTGGACGTGATCCTCGGGCCGGAGATGAAGTCGACGGGCGAGGTGATGGGCATCGCGGACGACTTCCCGTCGGCCTTCGCCAAGAGCCAGCAGGCGGCGGGCGTGAAGCTGCCGAGGAGCGGCAAGGTCTTCATCTCGGTGAAGAACGACGACAAGCCGGCGGTGGTGGACCTGGCGCGGCGGCTGCGGGCGCTGGGCTTCACCCTGGTGGCGACGAGCGGCACGCACCAGTACCTGACGACGAAGGGCATCCAGACGGAGAAGGTGCTGAAGGTGACCGAGGGCCGTCCGCACATCGTGGACAAGATCGTCGACGGGCAGATCGTGTTGGTGATCAACTCGACCTTCGGCAAGCAGGAGATCGCGGACAGCTTCTCCATCCGCCGCGAGTCGCTGATGCACAGCGTGCCGTACTACACGACAGTGCAGGCGGCGCGGATGGCGGTGGGAGCGCTGGAGGCGCTGCTGCGCAAGGAGCAGACGGTGCGTCCGCTCCAGGACTACCTGGCGAAGAAGTAAAAGCCCCTCACTCCAAACTCAAAACCCCTCCCTCCCTCTCCCTCTGGGAGAGGGTCGGGGTGAGGGTATGCGGTCCCCGAGTTCCGCCAGCAGACAGAGAACTCAGGCCCGAATCGCGGTGCACTCGGTGTCGCTGTAGCCCGAGTCACCGCCCACGGAAGTGACACCAGTCCCCACGGCCTTCAGACAGGTCAGCAGGACGTTGCTGGTGTTCTCCTTGCTGGTGGAGCGAACGTGGATGCCGGGGTACTTGAGGTACCCGCTGGCGCGCCCTGCCACGAGGAGTGGGTAGTCCGTAACAGAGTGGGCGAACCCCTCAGCCACGTCCGAGGTCAACAGCAAACAACTGTTGTCGAGCAGGTTGCCACCCGCCTCGGGGGTCGCCTTGAGTCGCTCCAGCAGATAGGCGAACTGCTTCACCACCCACACCACCGAATCATGCACCTGACCCTGCGCGCTGGGCTCCGGGTCGTGGGTGAGGTCGTGGTTGCCGCGGCTCTGGCCGAGCATGTGGAACACCGTGGCGCAGACGCCGCCGGAGAACATGTAGCTGGCGACGCGGGTGAGATCGCACGCCCAGGCCAGGACGAGCAGATCCGACATGGCCTTGGACACCAGCTCCAGCGGCTCCTTCCCACCCGAGTCCTGATTCGTCTGGGTGACGGGCTGGGGATTAACGCAGGCCTGGGTGTACTGCGGGGGCAGGGCGAGGATCTGCTGTCGCAGCTCGCTGATGGAGGTGAGGTGCGCGTCCAAGCGGGCCCGGTCCGAGCTCCCCAACCGGGACTGGAGCCGCTTTGCGTCTTCGCGCACCGCGTCCAGCACACTGGCGCGCAGGGCGGCGCGAGGATCCGCTTGGGGCTCAGGAGACGACGAGAAGCCGCTGAAGAGCCGGGTGAAGAGGGCCGCCGGGTTGTACTCCGGCTGCATCGGCTGGTCCGGTCCCTTGTGGGAGATGTACTGGAGCGTGGGTCCCTCTCCGGTGACGATCCGCTTCGAGACACCCAGCTCCAGCGAGCGGAAGGCGGTGCCCTGGCCGATGTGCTGGGCCGCTACCTGATCGATGGAGGGCCCGCCGAACTTCGAGGCGTAGTTGGCGCTGGGAGCGTACAGCTCGATGAAGGGGTACCCGGAGAGGATGGCGGCCTGGCCCGTGTGGTGGCCGCGCCTGTCGGGCGTCTTCACCTGGAAGCCCGACACCACATTGACGTAGCTCTTCACGTTGGCCAGCGGAGCCAGCGCCTGGCTGAACTGCCAGTTGGCACCGGTGCTGGTGGGGTTCCATTTGCTGAGGATGACCCCGTCGCCGAAGAAGAACGTGGCGAAGCGTCTGGGCAGTGGTCCTCCCGCGGCCAGGGCAGTGCCTCGCGAGTCCAACATCGCCTCGAGGGTGGGCAGGGCCACGGCGGCGCCCACGCCCTGCAGTAGCGTCCTACGGGAAAGGCGGAAGGGCTTCACGGCTGGTCCTCCTGGGAACGGGCGTAACGGAAGGCATCACTGGCGACGAGCTCCACCAGCAGCTCCTTCATGCGGTAACCGGATGTGGCGAAGGCCTCATCGAGCTGGTGCAGGGAGACCTGCTCTCCCTCCTCGTCCACGTGGCCTGTCGCCATGCGGAACAGGTTGCGCACCAGGCAGCGCAAGACCCGATCGTCCGTACGCAGCAGGCTGCCGAGCTGTCGCGGGCCACTGAAGGTGCCGGCCTGATCGAAGGTGCTCACCGGATCAATAGGGGCGTCGTTCTCGTTGGTGCGGTAGCGGCCCACCGCGTCGAAGTTCTCCAGGCCCAGACCCAGCGGATCCATCTTGGTGTGGCAGCCAGCACAGCTCGGGTTGGAGACGTGCTGCTGGAGCCGTTGCCTCATCGTCTTGGGCGGCTCGCCGGGATTCTGGGCGGGCAGGGGAGGAATGTTGGTGGGCGGGGCGGCGATGGGCTCGCACAGCAGTCGCTCACGGATGAACCGGCCTCGCAGCGTGGGGGAGGTGGTGGTGGTGTGGGCCAGCAGCGACAGGAAGCTGGCGTGGCCGAGCAGACCGCCGCGTCCCTCCTCCGCCGGCAGCGTGACGCGGGCGAAGCCGGTGGCGGGCGCGCCGGAGACTCCGTAGAGCGTGGCGAGCTGCTTGTCCACGAAGGTGTAGCCCGCATCGAAGACGTCGCGGAAGTCGCCCTCTCGCTCCCAGATGATGTCCGCGAGCAGGCGCTGCGTCTCTTCGCGCATCGACGCCGCGAGCGAGGGGGTGAAGAAGGGGAAGGTGGTGGTGTCCTTGCCCAGCGTGGGGAGCTCGCGCAGTTGGAGCAGCTCGTCGAAGAAGTGCGCCAGCGCCGTGCGTGCCGAGGGGAGCGCGAGCAACCTCCGGGCCTGGGTGCGCACGCCCTCTGCGGTGTCCAGCTCGCCCTGAGCGGCGGCCGCGAGCAGTGCTTCGTCAGGTGTCGTGCCGGAGAGGAAGAAGGCGAGCCGCGTCGCCAGCTCATGGCCCGTGAGCTTGAGGCGCCCGGGTTGGGAAGCATCCGGCACCCCCACCTCCACCATGTAGAGGAAGTGGGGGGACTGAAGCAGACCCGCGATGAGCGCCTCCACTCCCGAGTAGAAGTTTCCAGCGGCCGCAGCCGCGGAGGTGCCGAGCGTGGTCCACGAGGTCTGCTCGGCATCCGTCAGGGGCCGGCGCCACGCGCGTGCACCGAAGCGGCCGACGAAGCTGCGCAGGCACTCCTCATCCGTGGTGGAGCGGGGCGTGCACCCGATCAGTGCATCGCGAGTCGGAGTGTGGGCCAGGGCGGCCTGGGCCGCGAGCCAAGCCGAGCTCTCGTACCGGGCAATGGCGCTGGAGGACAGGGCGAGCTGGGATGCGCCGATTCCGTCGAAGCCATTGAGCGCGGTGTCGGGTGGGGGCTGCACCACTTTGGCGGCCTCGGATCCCAGCAGGTCCGAGAGGGTGTTGCGGTACTGCCAACCCAGCAGGATGCGTGGGGAGATCGGCGCGGGCTGAAAGGCCGGGGCTGGGGTCTGCCCTCCAGAAGGGTCTTGAGCGGATGGCTTCTGACAGCCCAAGGGAACCAGGAGCACCACCCCTGCCATGACCGAAAAGGCTCGGAGACGTCTGGAGAGAGGGAGGCATCGAGCAAGCATCGTTCTGGCACCTCGGTTTGAGATGAAACTGTTGCTTATTCGACACCAAGTGCCGCTCACGCGTGGGAGCTATTCGTGGGCAACATGTCTGTTTATTCCCGGCAGGTCGGAGGGCGGATGACCAGAGAGGCCTCTGTCTGGTTATTGCCTGCACAGCCTGTGTTGTGCATCACCCAAGCGTCGACACATCGAGGTGGGGACGGTACCTTCCGGCTCATGCGCCGGTCCCCGTTCGCGACGCTCGTGCTGGCAGCCCTCGCGCTGTCGGCCTGTCTCCCCCGTGCGACGACTCGTCCGCCACCCCCTCCGACGGTGGCCTCGGTGGCGGACGCGCTCTTTGAGTCCGTCGAAGACGAGGGCACTCTGGCGAGCGTCTTCCTGGTGGACGCGACAACGGGCGCGCCGCTCTACGCGCGTCACGAGCACGTGCGACTGCTGCCCGCTTCGACGATGAAGGTGGTGTCCACCTCCGCGGCGCTCGCCGCCTTCGGCCCGGACTTCCGTTTCCACACTCCGGTGCGGCTCGAGGGCTCGCAGCTGGGCAACCTCTTCCTCGGAGACCTCGTGGTGGAGGCATCGGGAGATCCGTCGCTGGGCTCGTGGCGCTTCCCTGAGACGACCTTGGCTTGCGAGCAGCTCGCCGAGGCGCTCCAGGCTCGCGGCATTCGGCAGTGGGTCGGAGCGGTGCGCGTGAGCAACGCGGACGAGGGGCCCTACGGCCTGTTCGGTCCCGGCTGGGCGTGGGATGACGCGGCCTACGCGTACAGCGCCGCCCCGACTCCCTTCGTCTTCCGCGAGAACGTCGTGGACCTGTCGCTGGAGCGCCCCGAGGGACAGGACTGCATGTCCCAGCCTCGGCGGCCCATCACGGTGCGCTATACCCCGTCCGTTGAGCTCCCCACCGTTGTGTACCTCGAAGCGAACGCCCAGCGGGCGGGGCTCAGCTGCATCCGCGAGCGGGGTACCGGGCGCACGCGCTGCGTCTGGCGCTCGACCGCGGAGCAGTGCCCGCGCAAGGCGTCGATGCGCGTCGCCATCGACGAGCCACAGGCGCTGTTCACCGCGTGCGTAGAGGACGCTCTGGTCGCGCGTGGCATCTGGCGTGTGCCGGTTCCGCCGCAGGTAGCCGCTGTGCCAGCGGTCACCACGAGCGAGCCGCTCTTGGAGTTCGTCAGTCCCTCGCTCGCTGAGCTGGTGAAGGTGACGAACAAGGAGTCGCTCAACATCTACGCCGAGCGACTTGGTCTGCGCTTCACCCGCGAGCGGACAGGCACGGAGAGCTACTCCGCGCTGCGCGACGCGATGGCGCAGGAGCTCACCCGCAGAGGCATCTCCACGCGCCTCCTGCGGCCGGTGGATGGCAGCGGGCTGTCCCGCTACAACGTGGCCTCCGCGCGCGGGCTGGCGGAGGTCATCTACACCAGCCTGAAGGAGCCATACGCCCACGCGCTGCTGGAGAGCCTGCCCATCTCGGGAGTGGACGGCACGCTCGCGAGCACCGGAGTCTCCAATGGGACGCGAGGGCTCATCCGGGCCAAGACGGGGACGCTCTCGGGGCAGAAGGCGTACGTGGGCATCGCCGAGCGCCCCCATGATCCAGAGCATCCGCGGGTCGTCTTCGCGCTGATGCTGGGCAACATCGATGAAAAGCCGGCGCTCACGGCCAGCCAGGTGTTCGAGCGCTTCGCCGAGGCGATGGTGTCCCTGCCCCTGCGCTGAAGCAGGGGCGGGGGCTGGAGCTCAGGGCTCGCACGGGCGGGCCGCGGCTTGCCCCGCCGCTCAGCGCAGCCGCGTCTTGCAGAAGGGGCAGGCGGAGAACTTCAGGGCTAGGGAAGTCCTGTTGCGCCTCGTCACGCGCCTGGACGAGAGCGCCGCTTCGGCCGCGCCATCCTGGGTGAGGGACTCGTCACAGGCGGGGCAGCGGAGCAGCTTGAGTTGGCCGTACAGGCCGCCCCCAATGCCCAGGACGAAGAGAACCCCCCCCAGCGCTCCCCACTCCGTGGGCGCGAGTCCGAGGAGCTCGTGCCGGTGTTTGAAGGCTCCGCCGAGCAGCCACATCCACCAGCCCACGGCAACCGGGAGCTGACCGAATAGGAAGTACAGGCTCTTGCGGCGACCGTACTCGCTCCGGACGTTCCTCTCCACGGGGGCCTTGTCCACCGGCGGAAGGGCGGGCTCGGGGGGAAGGGGCGCCTGGGGCCGTGCCGTCGCGAGGGCCAGACGCTCGCTCCAGGCCTGCTCGCGAGCCGACGCCGCCAGTTGTGCGTGCTGACCCGCTGTCCGCTCGAGCGTGGACGCCACCAGCGCGAGTGCCCGGAGGGCGCGGCGGCAGGGCTCCTCCTGGACCGGGTAGCCGCTGGGCGCCACCACCTCGTTCCTCGTGAGCACGGCCTGGGGGTTGCCGGCCACGAGCGCCAGGAGCGCGTCGCGGACGCCCGGCTCGCGCAGCAGGCGGATGACGGCCGCGGGGTTGCTGCCCTGGATGACGAAGGCCGCGTCCAGGGCCGCGTCCCCCACCTGGATGTCCCGCAGGCCCCGGAGCTGGAGACGACGGCTCCCCGCCTCCTGACGGGAGAGGTGGAGATCGGGCGGCAGGTGGGCCTGGACCGTCATGCGCATCTGCGCCGTGCCATCCGAAGAGAGCAGTACCTCCACGGGGTGGCCCTGGTAGCGCCCGGACAACAACCGCTGATCGCCGCCGGCCACGAGGGAGAGCTCCAACCTAGGCGCCAGCGCGAGCCACGCACGCCGGGCCTGGCGCCGCCTCCACCA
The DNA here is from genome assembly GCF_044360475.1 of Archangium minus. Taxonomy (NCBI): domain Bacteria; kingdom Pseudomonadati; phylum Myxococcota; class Myxococcia; order Myxococcales; family Archangiaceae; genus Archangium; species Archangium minus. The sequence goes on along the minus strand of NZ_CP043494.1, from coordinate 7,278,531 downwards.
GCGCAGCGCGAAGGGGAGGGGGAGCACCAACATGCTCACCAGCAGCAGGCCGAGAAACCACGGATTCATGGCGCCATTCTAGGGCTCGGGGACCTCCACCGGGCGCTGATCAACGCCCGAGCGTGAGCCCGACCTGGTCTCCCGGGTGCACCTGCAACTCCTCGCTGCTCGACACGCCCTGAGCCCCGATGGGATCGGCCTGGAAGCCGAGCCAGTTCGTCGAGAGGAGCAGGTGGGGGGGAACGACGAAGGTGCGGGTGCTCGAGCCGGGCACCAAGCCCAATCGGACGCGATGTGTCCTGTTCGTCACGTAGAGCGTCATGTCGATGGGGTTTTGATTCCACACCTGCACCGTCGTCTTGGGCGGCGGGGGCTGGGTGGGGTCGAGCGCCGCCTTCGGAGTGCACGAGGCGAAGGCGACAAGCAGCACGAGGACCTGGACGACAGGGCGCATGGGACCTCCCAGAGCGGTGATAAGTTGAAGTAAACAAGCCAGCTGCATCCATGTGCGATGCTTCCCTGTCGTTCGCATCCGGTGCCCGACGTTTCCACCCTGCGCAGCCAGGCGACGGCGTCATGCCTGGGTGACCGCGACCACGCGGGGCGTGCCGCATCCTACGAATGTCGTTACATCAGGAACTGCCATGAAGAGCCCCATCCTCCAGACCCTGCCGCTCGGCTCGCCTCCTTGGGTGACCGCGGATCCGTTCCTCTTTTGCGTCCACCACGACGACAAGTACCCGGCTGGCAATGAGCACATGGGGCCCGAGGCCTCGCTGGAAGGCCGGAATATCGGCCAGGACTTCGGGGGCAAGGACGGCTGGAGCATGTACCACGGTGAGCAGGTGCCAGGCTTTCCGGGCCACCCGCACCGTGGCTTCGAGACGGTGACGTTGGTGCGCAATGGGCTCATCGATCACTCGGACTCGCTCGGCGCCACTGCGCGCTTCGGCCACGGTGACGTGCAGTGGCTGACCGCAGGCACGGGTATTGTGCACTCGGAGATGTTCCCGCTCGTGAAGAAGGGGGAGCCCAACCCGACCGAGCTGTTCCAGATCTGGCTGAACCTCCCGGCCGAGGACAAGCACGCGCCGCCGCACTTTTCGATGCTCTGGAGCCAGGACATCCCTCGCCTCACGTTCACCGACGCGGCGGGCCGGCACACCGTGGTGACGGTGGCCGCGGGGGAGCTCGAGGGCCGGCGCGCGCCGCCGCCTCCGCCCCGCTCGTGGGCCTCTCGTCCAGACACCGACGTGGCCATCTGGACCATCCGCCTTGAGCCCGGCGCGACATGGACGCTCCCGCCTGCGAAGAACCCACGCGCCAACCGCACGCTCTACTTCTTCGAAGGTGACGCGCTGAAGGTCGCGGACCACGCCTTCCGTGAGCACCAGATCATGGCCGTGCAGAGCGACGTCGCGTTGCAACTCGAGGCCGTGGGCAGCGCGGTCGAGGTGTTGATGCTGCAGGGGCGCCCCATTGGTCAGCCCGTCGTGCAGTATGGCCCCTTCGTGATGAACACCCGCGCGGAGATCCAGCAGGCCATCAACGACTACCAGCGCACGCGCTTCGGCGGGTGGCCTTACAAGCGGGACGACCCGGTGCACGGGCGCGAGGAGGGCCGGTTCGCGCGGCACGCGGACGGTCGCATCGAACGGCCGTCTCGCTGAACCTCGCCTGGCTCCCGGACACAGCCCGGTGAGCCTGACTGCTGCGCTCCTGGCGAAGAAGAGTCGCCAGGAGTCGTGGAGAGGGACGTTGGACTCACGTCCCAAGGTCTGCGGGCCTACTCAGGGAGCACGACACCCCGGCGGCAGATACCGCCCGGCCCACCGTCGCAGTAGTACCCCGTCGGGCACCGGCCTTCGTCGGTGCACTGATACGGCATCGCCTCGATGATCTGCCGGCGACAAACACGCCCACCGTCGCAGTAGTACCCCGCCGGGCACCGGCCGTCGTCGGTACACATGGGCAGCAGCGCCTCGACAGCGCCCGGGCGGCACGTCCCGAACGGCCCACCGACACAATAGAAGCCGGGCCCGCACTCGCCATTCTCGTCACATTGCGGCAGCTGCTGCTCGACGTTGCCCTGATCCAGCACCGTCTCTTCCGTACCGCCGCAGGCGCTCACTGCCAGTGCCACCGAGAGGACCACCGCGCTCAGCCACGCGTTCTTCATGTTCGGCTCCTTGGGTTGGGTGAGACGCGCACCATCCTAGCGTCTGTCACATGAGAAGTGCCCAGAGCCAGTGGGAGTCCCCTTCAGCAGGAAGGCCTTGGCCAGGCTCGTCTCCCACCCGAGAACGCAGCAACTCAGGAATGCAAGAAGCCGGGGACCGCGCTTCAGCTTCCTTGCCGTCCCGAAGAACGTCAAGGACCCCCTCGCGCGAGGAGAGGGGGTCCGGAGTCTTCCACGAGCTTTGGCGGCTCAGCCCAGGATGAGCTGCTCCAGCAGGGCCTTCTGGACGTGCATGCGGTTCTCCGCCTCGTCCCAGACCGCCGACTGCGCGCCGTCAACGACGCCGTCGGTGATCTCCTCGCCGCGGTGCGCCGGCAGGCAGTGCAGCACGATGGCGCCCGGGTTCGCCTTCGCCAGCAGCGCCTCGTTGAGCTGGTAGTCGTGCAGGTCCTTCTTGCGCTTCGCCGACTCGGCCTCCTGGCCCATGCTCGTCCACACGTCCGTCACCACCACGTCCGCCCCACGCACCGCCTCGGTGGCGTCCGCCGTCACGAGCACGCGCGCTCCGGCGTCAGCCAGTGCCGACGCGGCCGGCCGGTAGCCCTCGGGGCACCCCAGCCGCAGGTTGAACCCGAAGTACTTCGTGGCCTCCACGAACGACAGGCCCATGTTGCTCGCGCAGTCGCCCACGAAAGCCACCGTCTTGCCCTTCACGCTCCCCAGCCGCTCCTCCACCGTGAACAGGTCCGTCAGCACCTGCACCGGGTGCCCGCCCTCGGACAGGCCGTTGATCACCGGCACCCGCGACGCCTTCGCGAACGCCGTCAGCCGATCGTCCCCGAAGGTGCGGAACATGATGCAGTCCGCGTAGCCGGAGATGACCCGCGCCGTGTCCTCGATCGTCTCGCCGCGCGCGATCTGGCTGCTGCCCGCGGTGATCGTCGTCACCGTGCCGCCCAACTGGTACATGGCCGCCTCGAACGACAGGTGCGTGCGCGTCGAGGACTTCTCGAACACCAGCACCAGGTGCCGCCCGGCCAGCGTCGTCACCACTTCCTTGCGCTTGCGGCTCGCCTTGAGCGCGTGCGCCCGATCGAAGAGGGCGCGGTACTCGGCCTCGGTGCGGTCCGCCAGGGTGAGGAAATCGCGCTTCACAGTGCAGCCTCCTGCAACGAATCGAAGAGGGCCGCGAGCCGGGGGACGGCATCCGCCATCGTCCGGGCCCGGGCCGCGTGGGACTTCAGCTCGGAAATCTGCTTCTCCACCGACGCCGGTCCCGTGCCTCCGGCGTTGGCCTTGCGCTCCACCGCACGTCGCGGATCCGCGCTCTTCAGCACCTCGGCGTCGAAGCGGGGATCCACCGACTGTGCCAGCTCCAGCGTCACCTTGGCCAGGGGCAGGCCGCGCTCCTGGCACGCTCGCACCAGCGCTCCTGTCGCCTTGTACGCAGTGCGGAAGGGAATGCCCTTCATCGCCAGCGCCTCGGCCACGTCCGTGGCCTGCATGTAGTCCGACTCCACCGCCGCGAAGCACCGCTCCCGGTCGAAGTGCACCTTGCCCAGCGCCAGGTGCAGCATGGACAGCACGCTCGTCAGCAGCGGCCCCGTCTCCAGCAGCACCTGCCGATCCTCCTGCAGATCCCGGCTGTACCCGCCCGGCAAGCCCTTCACGAGCACCGCCAGGGTGTTGAGGTTGCCCACCGCCCGTCCGGACTTGCCGCGGATGAGCTCGAAGACGTCCGGGTTGCGCTTCTGCGGCATCATGCTCGAGCCGCAGGCGATCTCCCCGTCCAGCTTCACGAAGCCGAACTCGGGCGAGGCGAAGTCGTAGAAGTCCGTGGCCACCCGGCTCGCGTGCAGCAGCGAGCGCATGGCCGCGTAGGCGAAGTCCATGGCGAAGTCGCGATCGCCCACCGTGTCCAGCCCGTTCATCGTCAGGCGCGGGAAGCGCAGCAGCTCGCGCGTCACCTCGCGGTCGATGGGCAGCGACGTGCCGCCAATGGCTCCCACGCCCAGGGGCAGCGCGGACACCTGCTCCAGCACGAAGCCGAGCGCGTCCACGTCCCGGGTGAACATGGCCCCGTAGCCGCACAGCAGGTACGCCAGGGAGATGGGCTGCGCCCGCTGCCGGTGCGTGTACGAGGGCAGCAGGGTGCCGCGCTCCGCCTCGGCCCGAGCGGCCAGGCCCTCCAGCAGCTTCGCCAGCTCGCCCAGCGCCTCGGCCACCTTCTCACGCACGTGCAGGCGGAGGTCCAACGCGACCTGATCATTGCGCGAGCGCGCCGTGTGCAGGAGGCCCGCGCGCTCCCCGAGGATGCGGGTGATCTCCGCCTCCACGGCCATGTGCACGTCCTCCTCGTCGGCGAGCACGAGCGTGCCGGCCTGCGAGCCCTTCCAGATGGCGACGAGCTGCTCGCGGATGGCGCGCGCGTCCTCCGAGGGGATGAGGCGGGTGCGCGACAGCATGGTGAGGTGAGCGAGGCTGCCCACCAGGTCCTCCTTCAAGAGGGCCTTGTCGAGCGCCAGCGAGCTCGTGAACGCCAGCACCTCCGGGTGCAGGCCGGGCCCGCCGGAGGCGGCCGTCTTGGCAATCGTCACGGGGTTTCTTCCTTTCCGAAGAGAGCTTTCAACTTCCTGGACAGCGTACGGGCCGACTTCCCGCGGGCCGGGGCGGCGAAGATGGTGTCATCTCCGGCGATGGTCCCCAGGCTCTCCAGAAGCCGGGCCTGATCAATGGCCGACGCCACCAGGGGCGCGGAGCCCGGGCGGGTGCGGACCACCACCAACATCTCGTTGTCATCCACCGAGAGGATCATCTCCCCCAGCTCGCGCAGCCGGTCCTCTCCCGTGGGGGGCGGGGCATCCTCCAGCCCGTACACGGTGCCGCCCTCGGGCAGCGACACGCGCATGGCGCCGAGCTGAGCCAGGTCCCTCGAGAGCGTGGCCTGGGTGACGTCGAAGCCCTCGCGAGCCAGGAGCTGGCCTAGCTCCTCCTGCGTGGACACCGCGTGCGCGCGAATGATGCGGCGGATGGCCTCCTGGCGCGCCGCCTTGTCTCCATTGCTTCGATTCGGACTCACGTTCAGTGCTCCACCCCAGGCGGGTCTCAGCGGGTGACGAGCGTTCCGACACCCTTGTCGGTGAAGAGCTCGGCGATGAGGCTGTGCGGCACGCGCCCATCGATGACGTGGACGCGCTCGACACCGCCGCCCAGCGCCTTGATCGCCATCATCGCGCGCGTCCGCATGCTGCCGCTGAATGCGCCCTCCGAGAGGTGGCGATCCAGCTCCGCGGACGTGAGCTCGTTGAAGAGCTCCTCACCTCGGAGGATGCCCGGCGCGTCGTGCAGGAAGATGAGCTTGTGCGCCTTGAGGGCGTTGGCGATCTCCGCGGCCACCGCGTCCGAGCCGAGGTCGTACGTCTGCCCGTCCTCGCCCAGTCCCATGGGGGAGATGACTGGCACGTAGCCCTGGGCCAGCAGCATCTCCAGGAACTCGTGGTTGACGCGCGTCACCTCGCCGACGTGCTCCTTGGAGCGGCCGTCGTCGCCCGGAATCCGCCGGGCCCGCAGCAGCGCTCCGTCCTTGCCGGACAGGCCCACCGCCCGGTCTCCCATGTTGTTGAGGATGGTGACGAGCTCCGAGTTGACGGATCCGGAGATGACCATCTCCACCACCCGGAGACCGGAGTCGTCGGTGATGAGCCCGCCCTCCTGGCGCAGGCCGAGCTTGTCGAGCGTGCGGGTGAGCTCCGGCCCGCCGCCGTGGACGATGATGGGCTGGAGGCCCGCCGAGCGCAGCAGCTCGATGTCACGGCAGAAGGCCTGCTTGAGGGAGTCCTTCACCATGGCCGCGCCGCCGTAGCGGATGACGCAGCGCCTGCCGCGGAAGCGGGAGATGTACGAGAGCGCTTCGACGAGCAGCGTCGTCTTGAACGCGGGGCTGTAGTTGGCCAGCCGATCGTCCTTGCCCACGCCGCCGTCCGGCCTCGGGACGATGAGCGAGGTGTAGTCCGCGTTGATCTTCACGTAGTCGTACGAGAGATCGCACCCCCAGGCCACGGACGCGCCCTCGCCACCGGTGAGGTGCACCTCCACGCGAACCTCGGGCTCGCGCATGCGCGCCTTGAGCAGGACGGGATCATACGGCCGCGGCGCCCCCTGGTAGACGGAGGTGCCCTGGATGCGCACGTGGGCCGAGTACGGATCGATGTCGTAGCCCTGGGTGCCGGCACGCGCGCCCACGGTGGCGAGCACGCGGCCCCAGTTGGGATCGGCTCCGAAGACGGCGGCCTTCACCAGGGTGGAGCCCGCGACGGCGCGCGCCAGATCCTGGGCGATGGCCGTGTCGGGCGCGCCCGTCACCTCCACCTCCAGCAGCTTGGTGGCGCCCTCACCATCGGAGGCGATCTCCTTCGCCATCTCCTGGCACAGGTCCGACAGCGTGGTGGTGAGGAGGCTCAGCTCCGGCCCTGGATCCGTGATGATGGGGTTTCCAGCCCGGCCGTTGGCCAGCGCGTAGACGGTGTCGTTGGGGCTCATGTCCCCATCCACCGTCAGGCTGTTGAAGGTGGTGGACACCGCCTCGCGCAGGGCGACCGCGAGCGCCCCCGGCTGGATGGCGCAGTCCGTGGTGATGACGGCAATCACCGTGGCCAGCGACGGGTGCATCATCCCCGAGCCCTTGAAGATGGCGGAGACCGTCACGTCCCGGCCGCCCATGCGCACCGAGCGCCACGCCTGCTTGGGGCGCGTGTCGGTGGTCATGATGGCCTCGGCGGCGGCATCCGGCTCGGGGCGCAGGGCATCCTTGAGCGGACCGAGCACGGCCAGCACCTTGGGCACGGGCAGCGGGTGGCCGATCACTCCCGTGGAGGCGGCGAGCACGGCGGACGCGGGAATGGAGAGGGCGCGACCCATCGCCTCCCGCACGGTGCGCACGGCCTCCAGTCCGGCGGGGCCGGTGAGGGCGTTGGCGTTGCCCGAGTTGACGACGACGGCCTGGATGCCCGAGGCGGGCAGGCGGTCCTGCGCGTCCTGGACCGGAGCGGCCCGGGCCTTGTTGGCCGTGAAGCAGCCCGCGGCCGAGCAGGGCGTGTCGCTGTAGACGAGCGCCACGTCCTTGCGCTGGGGCTTGATGCCGGCGTGGATGCCTGCGAAGGAAAAGCCGAGGGGAACCTTCACGGAGAGAATGCCCTCAGGGTGGAGAGGCCGAGCGTCTCCTCCCAACCCATCATGAGGTTGAGGTTCTGGACGGCCTGTCCGGCCGCCCCCTTCACCAGGTTGTCGATGGCAGCCGTCACCACCACGCGGCCCGGGTCGAAGCCGGAGGTGTCGGCGGCCAGGGCGACCGTGCAGCGGTTGGTGCCCACCACGCTCTTGAGGTTCACCGCATCCGGCGAGGCCTCCACCGTCACGAAGGGACTGGAGCCATAGGCCTGCTCCAAGGCGGCGCGAGCCTCGGCGGCGGTGGCGCCCGAGCGCAGGCGCCCGTAGGCGGTGACGAGGATGCCACGCTTGAGCGGCAGCAGGTGCGCCGTGAAGGTGAGGGGCACGGTGCGGCCAGCCACGCCCGCGAGCGTCTGGGCGATCTCCGGCGTGTGTTGGTGGCGCAGCACGCGGTAGGCGCGGAAGTCCTCGTCCACCTCGCTGAAGCTCATGTCCTCCGAGCCCTTGCGGCCAGCGCCCGTGGTGCCCGAGGCGGCGTCGAAGATGACCGAGCCCTCGTCCAGCAGCCCGGCCCGCAACAGCGGCGCCACGGAGAGCGCGCAGGCGGTGGCATAGCAGCCCGGGTTGGCCACGAGCCGCGCGCTGGGAATCCGCTCGCGGAAGAGCTCTGGCAGACCATAGGCGGCCTGCTCCAGCAGCCCCGGTGACGAGTGGGTGAAGTTGTAGAAGGCCGGGTAGCTGGCCGTGTCCCGCAGCCGGAAGGCGCCCGACAGATCGATCACCCGCACGCCCGCCTCCAGCAGCCCGGGTACCATGTGGAGGGAGGACTCAGCCGGCGTGGCCAGGAAGACGACCGCGCACTCCCGAGCCAGCTCGGCGCTCTTGTCCAACGGCGCATAGCGCAGCTGACCGGTGGCGCCCGCAATGCCCAGACGGCGGCCCACGGCCTCGCCCTGCCACCTGTCGCTGGTCACCAGCCGCAGCTCCACCTTCTCGTGGGCTGCCAGGATGTGGGTCGCCTCGATGCCGGAGTACCCGGACGCGCCAATGATGCCGATCGCCGTCTTATGCATGGGAGTGCATGAATATTCGCTACCCTGCATACAAGCAAGTGACAAATGCATATTCCCGCCGCCTCCGGAAGGAGGGGCGGGAGCGAGGCCACACCGCGAGCGCGCCTCAGCGCGCGGGCAGGGTGGTGGAGTAGTTGCCGTTCTGGTCCGTCAGCGTCTGCGCGAGCAGCAGGGGGGACGGCTTGCCCTCCACCTCCACCACCCGGAAGAAGCGGATGGAGGCGTAGGGCGCGGACACGCGCGCCATCCGCCCGCCGTTGAAGTTGACCTGCCCCGTGACGCGGCGGCCCTTGGAGAGGGTGAAGGTAGTGAGCTCCAGCGGCTCGACGGAGGGCTCGTCCTCCTCGGGGCGCACCAGCACGATGCGGCTGACGATCGGGAGGTCCTCGGTGGGGATGAAGTCGAAGCGGTAGCGGCCCGGATCCAGCGCGAGCTCGAAGTTGCCCTGGTCATCCGTGGGGCGGGGGGCTTCGACGCTGACGGTGGGCCGGGGCCAGCCGGGCAGCTCCTCGATGGGCTCGGCCACCACCCTCACGCCGGCGGCCGGCTCCGAGTCGCTGGGCTTCAGGAGGGAGCCGCGCACCTTCATTCGCTCCTGGCACACCACGTCCTGTGTCTCGGTCACGCTGACGCGGGGCACGTTGACGTACCGCTGCGTGTAGCCGGCGCTCGAGCCCGATGGCGGGATGACGGAGAGGGTCATCGAGGAGCTGGGGCCGCTCGGGAGGGTGAGGAGCTCAAAGCGGCCGTTCTCGTCGGTGAGCACCGTCTGGGAGCGGTACTGGCCGCCGCCGCTCACACCGCCCGCCAGGTACACCGAGGCATGAGGGACTGGCTGCCCGGTCCGGTTCAGCACGCGGCCCAGGAAGCGCACCGGCTCGCCGTAGTCCCCCATCGACAGCGTCTGCTGGCGGTCCGGGCGGGGGCTCACGGTGAACAGCTTCTGCGGCACCAGGGACGCCGCGGAGGTGGGCAGCACCTGGAGGATGACCGTGTCCCGCTGCGCGGCCGAGGGCGGGAGCGCCAGGGTGAACTTCCCCTCCGCGAGGCGTGTCGCCAGGACGCGCTGGGACAAGGGGCGCAGCTGGTCATCCAGGGCCTGCACCTCCATATCCACGTCCATTGGCTTCCCCGCCTGGTCCACCACCGCCCCGGAGAGCCGGACGAGCTTGGAGGTGTCGGGCAGGAGGAAGTCCAGCGACACCGCGCGGCCCGGCTGGACGTCACGGGTGCTGGTGAGGGGCGGCTGCTCGGAGTTGGTGGCGAGCAGGGTCACGCTGTAGTGCCCCGAGGCCACCGGCAGCGAGTAGCCACCGTTCTGGGGCACGAAGGTGCTCTCGTGGTAGCGCCTCACCCCGGGGATGAGCAGGCTCTCGCCCGTCATGCGCAGGGTGACGGAGGCCGGGTAGCCACTGGTGGAGGACTCCCCCTGCACGAGCACCTGGCCCTGGAGGGTGGCCGGATCGAGCAGCTCGATGTTCTGCTGGCTCCGCAGGTCGTCCACCCGGAAGTCCTGAGCGTGCAGGCCCGCCTTGGGGTTGGGGACCACCTCCACGACGATGTCCTTGCCGGGGTTTCCGCACCCGTCGATGAAGCACACCTCATCCTCGTCGCACTCGCTGTCGCTCCGGCAGCCGATGAAGGTGTCGTAGTCATGACCCGGGGCGCAGCCCGCGACGAGCGCCGCCAGCAGCACGGACGTGGTGAGCCTGGGGGAGAGCTGTCTCATGGGCACTTTCCTCCTGCCTCGGTCTTCACGAACCACGCGTAGCTCGCGGTGTAGCCCCGGTCTTCGTAGACGGTGCCGTCCTCCAGGTTGATGCTGCTCTTCCCCTGAGGCTCCCGTCCCGCGAGTAGGGCGGTGTCGGTGACGACCACCTCGACCACGTGGTCTCCCGGGATGTTCAGGCGGCCGATATCGGCCGCGTTGTATCTCACGCGGAACACGGCGAACTCGTCGCGCACCGCGTCGATGGCGCCCTTATCGGGCAAGATGTTGTCCATGCTGTCCGCGCCGCGCGGTTGGTTGGGGTCGTAGTCCACGAACCAGTACGCGACGAGCGTGTCCGCGAGGTCGAGATCCTCGACGGGGATCGAGAACTCCAGCTCGCACAGCTCGGAGGTTCCGAAGCCGCGGATGATGCGATTGGAGGGTTTCGCCTGTTGCTCTACGAGTCGCAGGGGGTGGTTGAGCCGTACGGGGAGCTCGCTGAGGTACTCCTCGTTCTGGGGGATGAGGCAGCCCCCCAACGCTCCTACGGTGAGTCCAAGCCCCAGCCATTTCATGAGAGGGCTCGGTAGCAATTCACTGGCCAGTGGGCGGAGAGCGGATTTCATCGTCGGGACAGGGGTTTGGCGAGGGTGCCATAGCTCTGGAGCACAGGGAACCGCGACAGACCTGTCACGATGATTCCACGTTCACTGCACCGGGCCGACACGTGGGGCCGCTACTGTCCGTGTGAGGACAGGAGGCGGTATGCGCATCGCGGTGATTTCGGATCTCCACCTGGGCCAGCGGGATGTGGTGGACCACTTCGGTCACGAGGACACGGCGTTCCTGCGCTTCCTGCGCTTCCTCGAGGGGAACTTCGAGCGGATCGTCCTGCTGGGGGACATCTACGAGACGCTGACGTCCCGGATGCCCAGCAGGCAGGCCGCCGAGCTCGTGGCGGCGCGGGAGGCCCATCCCGAGCTGGTGCGCCGCTTCGAGCGGCCCCAGTACCACTACGTGCACGGCAACCACGATCTGATCGCCGGGCGGGTGCTGGCAGCGCCGGAGCACCTGATGCTGGAGGCGGACGGGGTGCGGATGCTCTTCACGCACGGCCACCACCACGACTGGATGATCCGCCGGGCGCGCTGGCTGTCAGAGGTGGCGGTGTGGGCAGGGGCGTGGCTGCGGCGCTGGCGCCTGGGCGCGGTGTTCCGGGCCTTCGATGCGCTGGATCAGCGGATGCGGGGCGCGGCGGAGGATCCCTCGCGGTGCACCTTCCAGCGGTGGGCGCTGGGGCGGGCGCACGAGAACGCGGCCGACATCGTGGTGACGGGGCACACGCACCTGGGCATGCGCGTGGCGCACGGGGACCGACTCTTCCTCAACAGCGGCACGTGCTCGCAGGGGCGGTTCTCGTTCCTGAGCCTGGACACGAAGGCGGGCGAGTACGCGCACCACGCCACGTGGTGAGGGTGGAACCCCCCGCCCGACTCAGGCAGTCGCGGGGCTCTGGCTGCGCTGGACCCGGCGGGGACGCAGCATCAGCAACGCGTACCCGAGCCCCAGGAAGAACAGCTCCCGAGCGCGCTTGACCAGGGCGAAGGCGGCGGCGAGGTGGAGCGCCTGGGAGCCGGACATGCCGGCGATGAAGGCGGCATAGCCCGCGTCCTGCACGCCGAGCCCGGCGGGGACGAAGAAGGCGAGCACCTTGAGCACGGACATGACGGACTCGATGGCGAGCGCATCGCTCCAGGTCACCTCGAAGCCGAACAGGCGCAGCAGCAGGAAGGTCTCGGTGGCCTCGCACAGCCACATGCCGACATAGAGCAGCGCGGGGAGTGCGAGCTGGCGGAGCGCCAGGGCTCGTCCGAGGTGACCGTCCGCCTGATCGAAGGCCGTGCGGCGCTCCTCCACCCAACGCTGGACGGCGCGGACGGGGACACGCCCCAGCAGCCGCCCGAGCCAACCGGCCAGTCCGCCGCGGATGAGCCACCTCGACACCAGGGCGATGGAGAGCAGGGCCACGGAGGCCCCGGCCGCGAGCAGCGGAAGCCCGGACACGCCGAGCACGCGGTGGGAGCCGTCGGCGAGGAACCGCCAGCCGAGCAGCACCCCGAGGCCCAGGTACAGCCCGTGGGCGAGGATGATGAAGCACTTCCGGGCGGCGATGACGCTCACGCCTTCATCGAGTGGCACGTGGTGGCGGTTCTTGAGCAGGACGGGCTTGAGCGTCTCGGCGAAGAGCGCACCGCCAGGGAGGCTGATGCACAGGGCCTCGACGGAGACGCGGAGGGCGGCGAGGCGCAGCGGCTCCACCCGGCGTCCGAGCACGGAGAGGATGCGGCTCCAGCCCAGGCCGTCCAAGCCCAGGGAGAACAGGAAGGGGATGAAGGTGAGCGGCAGCCACGGGCCGAGCAGGGCCACCGCCTCCCACGCATGCTTCAGGTCGACCGTGCGGAAGGTCCAGAACAGGCACACCCCCGCGGTGAGCAGCCCCACCGCGTAGAGCGCCATGGCTCGTGGGGTGATGCTCGCACTGGTCAGGGGGGTGGATGAATCGCTCGCCGTGGCCCTCAAGAATCCTCCTGTCGCTACGCGCGAGGGGAATCTAGGGGGGCCATGTCACGACGCCGCCAAGCGCGAGAGGCGGCGGGTGACATTTCAAGGTCGCCCGTGGGGCAGGCAGGAGGCTAGAGCAGCTCCTCGTCCTCTCCGTCGCCGGGCGGCAGGGGCGCGCCGTTCTTCTCCGCCTCCAGCTTCTCGAAGTGGCGGAAGATGGTGCGTGGATCCACGCCCAGGTCCTTGGCCGTCTTGGTCTTGTTGCGGTTGTTCCGCTCGTAGACCTCCTGGATGTACTGCTTCTGCCAGCGCTCGCGCGCCTCGGCGAGCGGCAGCACCGGCTCCAGGCTCTCTGGCCGGAGATCCAGATCGTCCGGCCCGAGCAGCGGCTTGTCCGCGAGCACCACCGCCTTCTTGATGCGGTTCTCCAGCTCGCGGATGTTGCCCGGCCAGCCGTACTTCTTCATGGCCACCGTGGCCGAGGGCGAGAAGCCCTTCGCCTTCGAGCCGAACTCCTTGGCGTACTTCTGCAGGAAGTACTTGCCCAGGACGAAGAGGTCCTCACCGCGCTCGCGCAGGGGCGGCAGCTTCAGCGTCACCACGTTGAGCCGGTAGTACAGGTCCTCGCGGAAGGTGCCCTTGCGTACCTCGTCCTCGAGCACGCGGTTGGTGGCCGTCACCACGCGGATGTCCACCGGCTCGCCGCGGTGGTCGCCCACCTTGTAGACGACCTTCTCCTGCAGCGCGCGCAGGAGCTTCACCTGGAGCTGGAGCGGCATCTCGCCGATCTCATCCAGGAAGAGCGTGCCGCCGATGGCCGCCTGGAACTTGCCCGCCTTGGTGTTCACCGCGCCGGTGAAGGCGCCGCGCACGTGGCCGAACAGCTCGCTCTCCAGCAGGTTCTCTGGAATGGCCCCGCAGTTGATGGTGACGAACGGCCCCTTCGCCCGAGGCGAGTGCCGGTGGAGCTCCCGGGCGATGAGCTCCTTGCCCGTGCCCGTCTCGCCGGTGATGAGGACGGAGATGTCCGTGGGGGCGATCTTGTCGATGCGCTTGTACACGTCGCGCATGCCCTGGCAGGTGCCGACGATCTCCCCGTAGCGCGTATCGTCCAGGCGCTTGCGCAGCTCGGTGTTGTCCAGCTTGAGGTCGTTCACCAGCAGCGCGTTCTGGATGAGCAGCAGGGCCTGCGCCGCGAAGATGGTGAGCATGTCCAGGCTCTTGGGCTCGAACCGGTTCACCAGTCGGTCATTGCCCACGTAGAGCACGCCGAACAGCTCGTCATTGCGCATCAGGGGCACGCACATGACGGACAGCAGCTTGAGGCTCACCACGGACTTGCTGGACTTGAACTCGGGGTCGTCCAGCGCGTCGCTGACGATGAGCGGTTTGCGGGAGCGGACCACCTTCTCGATGATGGAGTCGGACACCCGCTCCATGGCGTCCTCGATGTTCTCCCGGGAAAGATTGCGCGCCACCTTCACGCACAGCTCGCCGTTCTCCCGGAGGATGAGGAAGCCCTTGTCCGCCCGTGTCACCTCGATGGCCTCGTCCAGGAGGCTCTCCAGCAGCTCGTCCCGGCTGGAGCTGCCCAGCAGTCGCTCGCTGAAGGCGGTGAGGCGGCGCAAGAGGACGAGCTCGCGACCCACCACGCCTGGCATGTCGCGGGTGTGCGAGTCCGGATCCGCATCATGGGTGATGGAGACAGCAGGAGTGGGCGCGGGAGTCGGTCTGGCCGGCGCGGCGTCCTCGCGGGCGAAGACGAGCTCGGTGCCTCCCACGCGGATGACGTCGGCGGAGGCGAGCACGTGGTTGTCGCGCTTCTTGCCGTTGACTTGGAAGGTCGCGCCCAGGCTGCCGAGCTGGTAGCGCGTTCCATCGAAGAGCAGGTGCAGGGCGCTGTCCGGTACGGAAGGGTCCTCCAGCTGCACATCATTGTCGGCCGAGCGGCCGATGCTGGTGATGCGCTTGTGGAGGGGGACCGTGCGGACCTTACCATCGGGGGTGCGGACGGTGAGGCTGGCCATGTCGACGCGTTCCTAGAAGGCGAGGGAAAAGCCGGCGCCGGCTCCGCCGGAGGTGGGGAAGAGGTGGAGGCTGGCTCGGGGCGGGGCGGGGTCCGGAGTGGACTCCTTGAGCGCGGGTGGGGCGGGAAGGGTCTCGATGTGTGTCTGCACCACCCGGTCCTGGTGGTGCAGGAGGGCGTCGAGCACGCCCACCGCGTACACGGCGTAGAAGCCCGCGGCCGAGCCCCACTTGAGCCTCGTCCAGTTGTCGGCCTGCAGCCGGTCGCTGGTGGGGATGTAGCGCACGGGGACGTCCAGGGTGCCGCCGTCAATGTCGTCCACGGTCACCTTCCTCGTCTTGACGAGGGAGCTGTAGGCGAAGAAGGAGATGATGCTGGTGACGGCGAGCGCGCCCTCGGAGGCCGCGAAGAGGGTGCCCAGGCCGGTGCGGCCCTGCTGGAACTGGCCCGCGCCGAAGGGGACGAAGTTCACCAGGAAGCTGCGCGACTCCACCTCCCGCACCGTTATCTGCCGGGACAGCGTCTCCACGCGGCGGCGCTGCTCCTCGGCGGCCAGGCGCTCGCGCTCACGCCGCTCGGCCGCCGTGCGCTCCCGCTCCATCCGCAGCCGCCGCTCCTGGCGCACCAGCTCCAACTCCGCCGACATCTGCTGGCGGATATCGTCCAGGTACGTCACCACGGGCGGCGGCGTCGCGAAGGGATCCAGATTGAAGTCCGGCTCCAACCGCAGCAGCGCGCGGAAGTGGCGCGCGGCGTCGTCCATGCGTTTGAGGTGGAAGGCGCTCAGCCCGGCCAGCTTGTGCAGCTCCGCCAGATCCTTATCGGAGAGACTGCCCCGGTCGATGCGGGTCCCTGCGCGCTCCAGCACCTCGGCGTAACGGCCGTACTCGTAGCTGGCGCGCAGGGTGTTCACCTCCACGTCCGCCGGCTCGTCGGCGAGCACGGTGACGGGGGTGAGCAGTCCCAGCAGGAGCACGAGGAGGCGCAGGCGGAGGCTCATTCGGCGACGAGTGCTCCGCGCACGGTGGTGGACTTCCCGGGCTCGACGAGCGCCACGCGCTTCTCGGTGAGGTACCCGTTGTGACTCACCTCGTACTCCACCCGGTGCTGGAAGGTCGCGGGTCCCTTCGGTGACTGGATTTCGAAGGGGTGCTCCTGCGTCTCGCGCACGGTGCGGACCTCGCCACCCACGCGCACCAGCGCGTCCGCGGGCTCGAACATGAAAGACAACCGCGAGCTCTTGAGCAGGGCGCGCAGCCGGAAGACGTTCTCCGCTCCGGGTTGCACCTCAATGGTCTCCTGGGTGTCCTCGCAGTAGTCGCAGGTGATGGTGACGGTGTGTGAGCCGGGTGCCACCTCCAGCGTGTGCTGCGCGAGCGGCTGCTTGCTTCGCTCCCCGTCATCCACCCGGATGTAGCCGTAGGGCCGCACCAGGATGGAGATGGGCACGGGCGCCACACGGGCGGATTCAGCTCGAGCCGGCTCGGCATGCGCGGGCGGGCGCTTGTCGGGTGGAGGCCGCGAAGGCGCCACCTGAGCGGGCGTGGCCGGATGCGGCTCGGGTGGCGGCGTCTTCACCGAAGGGCTCACGTGCGCCTGGGCCTCAGAGGTCCGAGGAGGCTTCACCACCACCGGACTCGGTTTGGATGCAGGCGGAGCCTCCGGGGGACGTCGCTGGAGCAGGTGAAGGCCCACGCCGAGCACCGAGGCCGCCAGCAGGCCCACGGCCAGCTTCAGCCCCCGGGCACGCCACTTCTTCAGGCGGCGCTCTCGCTCCAGGCCCCCGAGCAACGCGAGCGCCCGTGCGTTGGAGCCATCAAGCGCGAGCACCTGGTTGAGGCAGGCGAGTGCCCGGGGCGTGCGCTTCTCCGCGAGCAGCCGCTCCCCACGCTCGAGCAGCGAGGCGATGATCCGCGGGCGCATCAGCCGCTGGTACGAGGCCGTGTCCGCGAAGAAGGACGTGAGCTCCTCGCCTACGCGCGCGAAGCCGAGCCCCGCGAGGTAATCACCCAGTGCGTCACGCAGCTTGCCCGCGTTCGCGTAGCGCCGGGCCGGATCCCTCGCCAGGCAGGTGGCGCAGATGTCCGCCAGCTCGTCCGAGAGTGTGGGCACCCGCTGGCGCGGATCCTCATAGGCTCCGTCGAGGATGCGCTTGAGGGTGGCGGTGGCATTGGAGGCCGTGAAGGGCAGCCGGCCCACCATGAGGCCGTAGAGGATGGTGCCCAGCGAGAAGATGTCGGTTTCGGGGCTGGCCTCGTGGCCCTCGATGATCTCCGGGGCCATGTGCGCGGGTGAGCCCACCAGCGCCCCGGTGACGGTCATCCGCTCCTCGATGTCGAGCAGCTTGGCGATCCCGAAGTCCATCAACTTGAGGACGCCGTCCTCGCGGACCATCACGTTCTCGGGCTTGATGTCGCGGTGGATGACACCGGACTCGTGCGCGTGGGCCAGCGCGGCGGCGATCTCATGGACCACCATGGCGGCCAGCTCGGGAGGCTCCAGCCGACCCAGCTCGTCCACGTACTCCTTGAGGGTTCGGCCGCGCACGTACTCGGTGACGAGGAAGGCGTCCTGCGCGCCCTCGGCCGAGAAGTCGAAGACCTCGAGGATGTTGGGGTGGTGCAGCCGGGCCACCGCCTTGGCCTCGCGCGCGAGCCGCCGGCGCGACTCGGACTTGTTGGCCAGGTGCGGGTGCAGCACCTTCACCGCCACCTCCCGGTCCAGCGCGGTGTCGAGCCCCTTGTACACGACGCTCATGCCCCCAGAGCCGAGCTCCTCGAGGATGCGGTACCGCCCGATGTTGCGGCCGATGTGCGTCATGGGTGCCGGATCCTCGGGAGAGGACATGAGGGCGCGAGTGTCAGGGTGGGGATCGCGGGTATGACAGCGACGTCGGGGTGGGATTCTAGGTTCCGACCCCATGGGGTGCAACGCGTCAGTCGCGCTTGATGCGACGTCGCGCGGCGAGCCGGTCCAACAGGGCATGAAGGAGTGGCTCGGCCTGCCGGGGCAGCTTGCGGTCCGTGGGCGAGTGGACCGGGAGGGTGCGCGCGAGCCGGTACAGCTCCTCGAGCCGCTCGCGGAAGAGCTCGTTGTCGGGGCGCTCGTGGAGGGCACGGCGGTAGGCGGCGGCGGCGCCGACGTAGTCACCCAGGGCGAAGAGTCGCTCTCCCTCGGCGGCGGGGGAGGAGGGGCCCAGGGGGATGGACTCGACGGGCTGGGGGCTGGCCTGGAGCGCCTGGAGGGCCTGGAGCTCCTCGGGTTGGAGCATCTCGCGCAGGTTGGCCAGCTTGAGGGCCAGAGCGGAGTCCTCGGGGAAGGCCCGACAGAGCGTCTCGTAGAGGCTCAAGGCCTCACTCAGCTCTCCGCGGCGCAGGGCGCGTTCGGCATGGGCGACCATTTCGGCGCGGGCTTCCGGTTTCATCTCGGTCGCAAGGTTACCGTGCGGGGCACGGATGTCACCCGGGGACTGCGGCAACCTGCTTGGGGAAAGCCCCTGGTTGCCTGCCCGCCGGATACCAGATGTTACACCCCTTCCGTGTTTTTCCGTACTAGCTGCCTGCCCGTTCCGCTCTGGAAACGAATGGGGGGCGGCGGCGAGGGTGGATCATGTCGGACATCCAGAGGGATGAAGATGCAGGTTAGTGTGTGCCCCACATGGTGACGCTTCTCCTTCTTGCCGCGCTGGCCCAGGTCCCGGATCTCCCTGATGAAGAGGAGGAGGCTCCTCCGGACGCGGGCACGGCGGACGTTGTCCCTCCGCTGCCCGTGGCCACGCTGCCCCCGGCCACCCACGAGCTCTTCGAGCGCATCAAGGGGCGAGTGGCCCAGGTGCGCATCATCGAGCGGCGCAGTGGCACCCGGTCCTCCATCGGCTCGGCGTTCTTCGTGAGCGCCGAGGGACACGCCATCACCAACTACCACGTCATCTCCAGCATCGTTCACCACCCGGAGGACTACTCGGCCGAGCTGGTCCGCGAGGGGAAGGAACAGGAGGCGGTGTCGGTCCGAGTGGTGGATGTGGACGTGGTGCACGATCTGGCCGTCATCCAGCAGGACGGGCCGGTGAAGGACTGGTTCGAGCTGGCGGCGAAGGAGCCTCCGCAGGGCACGCGGCTGTACGCCATGGGCAACCCGCATGACCTGGGCACCACCATTGTCGAGGGCACCTACAACGGGCTCATCCAGGACGCCCTCTATGACAAGGTGCACTTCAGCGGTGCCATCAACCCCGGCATGAGCGGGGGTCCCGCGGTGACGGGCGAGGGCCGGGTGGTGGGCGTCAACGTGGCCACGATGGGCAACCAGCTTGGCTTCCTGGTGCCGGTAACGCATGCCCGCGTGTTGCTGGAGCGGGCGCGGCAGGCGAAGGAGGGCAGTCCTCCAGCGCTCCTGGCCCTGGTGGGCGCGCAGTTGCTGGACAACCAGAAGCGCATCACCGAGCGCCTGTTGGCCGCGCCTCTGCCGACCCAGCGGCTCGGGGACTACCAGGTGCCCGGCCGGTGGCTGCCGTTCCTCAAGTGCTGGGGGGACACCCCGCACGAGCCGGAGAACCCGTACACCATCACCAGCCATCAGTGCTCGTCCGAGGAGGATCTCTACCTGAGCTCGGATCACCGCACGGGCGTGGTGGCCTATGACCATGCCTACGTGTCGAGCGACCAGCTCGGGGCACTGCGCTTCTCCTCGCTCTACGCGGCCACCTTCGGCAATGAGCCGAGCGGCCTGGACGCAGCGAAGGAGGACGTGACGAACTTCCGCTGCCGAGAGGAGTTCGTGAAGGTAGGCGGCATGCCGGTGCGTGCGGCACTGTGCCTGCGGGCCTACAAGAAGTTCCCCGGACTCTATGACTTGTCGCTCCGAGCGGCGACGCTCAACGCGAACACCTCGGGGGTGCAGACGGCCTTGGATCTGGCGGGCTTCTCCGCGGACAACGCACGCGCCATCGCGCGCCGCTACCTGGAGGCGCTCGCGTGGACGAAGTGATCTTCCTGGAGGTGCTGGAGGGGGACGGGGTGCACGCGCGGCACCGGTTGGAGCGCTTCCCGGTGACAGTGGGGCGCGGGTACACCAACGACGTCATCCTGGACGATCCGAAGGTGTCGGCCTCGCACCTGCGCATCGAGCGCACCGAAGAGGGGAAGCTGGTGCTGCGGGACGTGGGCAGCCAGAACGGCACGTTCCGGGTGGAGCCGTGGGCACGGCTGGCGGAGCTGGAGCTCTCGAACGACGCGCGGGTGGCGGTGGGTGACACGGTGCTGCGGTTTCGCAGCCGGGCGTACAAGGTGGAGGACACGCTCGTCACGTCGATGCAGATGGCGCCTCGGCGCCGCCTCTTCGAGCGGCCCTTCGCCTTCCCGGTGATGTTGGCCGTGGCGGTGGCGACCTTCCTCTTCTACGAGTACCAGACGAACTACCAGAAGACGGACTGGGGCATGCTGGCGCTGGCGGTGGTGGCGCCGGTGTTCGCGACCTTCGCCTGGGCGGGGCTCTGGTCCGTGGCCAACAAGGTGGCGCGGCGGCAGTTCCACTTCGGGGCGCACGGCACCATCGGGAGCCTTGGGCTATTGGGGCTGCTGACGATGCCGCTGTTGCTGGGCCTGGTGAAGTACAGCCTGGGGCTGGGGTCGTGGATGCGGTGGCTGAACCTGCTGGGGTTCCTGGGGTGGATGGGGTTCGTGCTCTTCTGGCACCTGCGCTACGTGACGCGCGCGGAGCCGAGGCGGCTCGCGACGCTGCTGGCGGTGAGCCTGGTGTGCCTCGGGGCCCTGACGCAGGCGGACTCGCTGCTGGGCGAGGAGGACTTCTCGTCCTCGCTGGAGTTCGATCGCACGCTGCTGCCACCGGCGTTCCGGGTAGCGCCCGCGAAGTCGGTGGATGCCTTCTTCGAGGAAACGAAGGAGCTCCAGGAGGACGTGGACGCGCTCGCGAAGGAGAAGTCCTGAAGGAGTAGTCCCAAGAAGCGCTCGTCGGTGGCTGTGGGAGGCCGCCGAGTCTGGTATCCTCCTCGGATTGCGCTGACTGATTGAGGGGGGGCAGCAATGGGAGCGCCCACGCAACCTGCCTTTTTGCTTCGAATCGGCTCGCAGGAGCCGGAGGTCTTGGTCGTCAGTGGCTTCACGGGACGGGAGGGGCTGAGCAGCCTCTTCGAGTTCCAGGTGGACTTCCACCCGCTGGAAGACGCGCCGCTGGACGCGAAGGAGTTGCTCGGGACCGAGGCGCTGCTGACGGTGCGGTTACCCGGGGACAAGACGCGCCATGTGCACGGACGGGTGCGGGCGCTGGACTCTCTGGGCAAGGAGGGGGGGCGCTGGCGCTACAGGGCGTGGGTGGTTCCCCAGGCGTGGTGGCTGAGCCAGGTGAAGCGCAGCCGCATCTTCCAGAGCAAGACAGTGCCGCAGATTGTCAAAGCGGTGCTGGAGGAAGGGGGCGTGCAGGTGAAGCTGTCGCTGAGCGGCAGCTACGAGGCGCGCGAGTACTGCACCCAGTACCGGGAGACGGACTTCGCCTTCGTCAGCCGGCTGATGGAGTGGGAGGGGATCTTCTACTTCTTCGAGCACACCGACGGAGGGCATGTGCTGGTGATGGGTGACAAGCCCAACGTGCACGAGGCCCTCCCGGGTGGAGCGAAGTTGCCACTGCGGGAGAACGCGGGGCAGGCGGAGGACTCGGAGTACGTGTCCTCGCTGCAGCGGGTGCACCGGTTGCGGCCGGGCAAGGTGCACCTCAAGGACTTCGACTTCGAGAAGCCCGCGGTGGACGTGTCGGGCAGGACGGAGGACTCCAGCAACGGGCAGGACGCGCTGGAGGTGTACGACTACCCGGGCGAGTACGTGGCGCCTGCGGTGGGCAAGGGCGCGGCGAAGGTCCGCCTGGAGGAGGCGGTGCAAGCGGCGCGTACGCTCGAGGGCGAGGGCGTGTGCCCCCGGCTGACGGTGGGCTACCGCTTCGAGGTGGAGGACGAGGGCACGCACGCCGGGGAGTATGTGGCGGTGGAGGTGGTGCACTCGGGTCGGCAGCCGGAGACGCGAGGGAGTCGCGAGGCGCTGGGCAAGCTGTACCGCAACCACTTCAAGTGCATGCCGGCCAGCGTCCCCTTCCGGCCGAGGCGGACGACCCCTGTGCCACACCTCACCGGGTTGCAGACGGCGACGGTGGTGGGGCCCTCGGGAGAGGAAATCCACACGGACGAGCACGGACGCATCAAGGTGCAGTTCCACTGGGACCGAGAGGGCCTGCGGGACGACAAGTCCTCGTGCTGGGTGCGCGTGAGCCAGACGTGGGGCGGTCCAGCCTGGGGTGCGTTGTACCTGCCACGCATCGGCCAGGAAGTGGTGGTGCGCTTTCTCGAGGGCAACCCCGATCGGCCCCTCATCGCTGGCACCGTCTACAACGGGGGCAACCCGACGCCATACGCCCTGCCAGACGACAAGACGAAGTCCACGCTCAAGAGCGCCTCCAGCCTGGGCAGCGACGGCTTCAACGAGTTCCGCATTGAGGACGCGGCCGGCGAGGAGGAGATCTTCACCCACGCCCAGAAGGACGAGGACCTCGTCACCGAGAACGACAAGGACCAGCAGGTGCGCGGCTACGAGGACCTGTTGGTGAAGAAGGATCGCTCGCGCACCGTCGAGGGCAACCAGCGGTTGCACGTGCACCTGGACGACGCGAGCCTGGTGGAGGGCAACCAGACGCTGAGGGTGCAGGGCAACCGCGATACCCAGGTCTCCGGCAGCCACGACGAGTCCGTGGAGGGCAATCAGTCCATCACCGTGGCGAAGAACCTCAGCGCGTCCATTGCCCAGGCGGCCTCGGAGAGCGTGGGCGCCGCCAAGGCACTCACCATTGGGGCCGGCTATGTAGTGAACGTAGCACTGGCCTCCAACGAGGCCGTCGGCGCGGCGAAGACCGTCCAGGTGGCTGGGGTCAGCACGGAGTACGTCGAGGGCAGCCGCCAGGAGATGATCGCCAAGGACAAGGACGTGAAGGTCAAGGGCGACCATCAGTCGGAGATAGCGGGCGCGCTCTCTCGGGTGACCGGCAAGGATGTGAAGGAGGACGTGAAGAAGAAGTCCGAGCTGGGTGTCACGGAGGCCACGTCCTGGCTCGCCAAGACGTTCGAGCTCAAGGCCGACAAGTTCTCCCTCATCGTCAATGAGCAGCTCATCCTCAGCATCGAGAAGTCCGGCAAGGTGCAGCTCTACCCCAAGGTGCTGACGCTCGATGGCTCGGACATCAAGATCAAGGGCTCCAAAGTCCAGATGCTCGGGTCGGGCTCCTCGAAGAGCCAGTCCACCCAGCTCTCCGACATCCAGGCCATCCAGGGCTCACCCGGTCCGGTTGACGTGGAGGTCCTGAGCAGCGACGGCAAGCCCATGGCCAACATGTCTTTCGAGCTCACCCTGCCGGATGGCAGCGTGAAGAAGGGTAAGCTCGATGCCAACGGCAAGGCCCAGGTCGAGGACGTTCCTTCCGGTGAGGGCTCGTTCCGCCTCATCGACTCGTGAGCGGGCCGGGCGCCCCGCGCCCTACAGGTTCTTGAAGAAGCGGTTCATCAAGGCCTCGGGCGTGGCCAGGCTCGCCGTCAGCAGCAGCGCGCCCGTGATGCGCTCGAACTCGGGCACCACGGGCTCGTTCACGATGACCCGCTTGGACACGCGGGGTGAGCTGAGGGTGAGGATGCGGCGCACGGTGGGATCCTCCTCGGAGGGATATTCGTCCTCCAGCCCCATCAACCCCTGGTAGTCCATCAGCTCCAGCAGCCGCAGCAAGGCCTGGGGCTCGAGCGAGCCCTCACGGTACTCGGGCTCGGCCTCGTACGAGCGGGTGCGCTTGAGCCGCACGCGGCCGTCTCCGAACAGATGGATCTCCTGCACTCCGGCCCCCATCTTGCTCGAATAGAAGCCGTAGGAGATCTCCAGCTTCTTCAAGTCCTCCCGCTGGAGCGACAGGGGCAACTCCGCGCTCTCAGTGTTCTTGGCATCCGCCATGACTCCCTCCACCGGTGGGCAGGCTCAGCTGATCTTGAAACGCTCTGGAACGATGTAAGACATGCCGTCGATCAGGGTCCAGGTCGTCAACGTGGCGCCCCGGGGTATCGAACCGGCATTGAACTGCTTGTTGCGGTTGTAGAACTCTTCCTTGTAGTCAGCCAGCGTTCCGCCGCCCGTCTTGCCGAAGGCATCGTAGAGCTCGTCGAGCTTGGTGAACTTCTTGGCCTTGGCGTCGAACTTCAGCGGAGCCTTCACCAACGCGAAGCGCTGCGTGTAGCGGTAGCCGTACTCCAGGTTGAACTTGCCGTAGGCCTCCTTGAGCTTGTCCAGGCCCGGGCACTTCAGCTCCTTCCAGTTGTCGTACAGGTCGAAGATGGTCCGGACGGTCCGCTTGCTGCGCGTGGTGAACGCCTTCCAGAAGCCAGTCTTGAAGTCCACCTTGTGGACCGCGTGCACGCGCCACAGCGCGTCCTGGATGCTGCTCTCGCAATGCGGGCCGACCTTCGTGTTGTCCGTGTCCAGCTTGAGGGTCAACAAGGTGTCGTAGCCATCGTGGTAGATGGGAGAGCTGCGCATGACGCACGCCAGGAAGGTCGCGTGGGCTTCGTTCCACGCGGACTCGTAGTGCTCCTTCGACGTCGGGCTGTGCTGACCCGTGACATCATCGTTGTAGCCGTAGCCTGGGTGGGTCAGGCCGCCCAGCACCTCGTTGCCAATGAAGTGGCCGTACTCATGGAGGATGACGGACCGGTCCTTGAGGTCATCCTTGAGCAGGTACAGCTCGCCCGCACGGTGGTACGACGTGGTGGTCGACGGGTAGTTCACCGCGCACAGGTGCAGGTTGTAGCCCGTCAGCACCTTGATGCGCAGGTGCCCCGTCCAGATGGATTTGTACGCGTCGCAGAGGTCGACGAAGAGGGGCTTCTTGATCTCCACCTCGCCGAAGTTGGCGTCATTGCCGGCCTTGGCGACCTTGGACATGTCCAGCGTGAGCTGGTGCCAGACGACGGCACCCCTCTTCACCTCGAAGTCCGCGTCGGCGGCTACGTTGGAGGCGCCCTTGATGAGCGTTACCCGGTCACGGTTCTCCAGGAAGATCTTCAGCGCCATCTGCGTGCACTCGGGCACGTTCTTGAAGCTGAACTCCCCGTTGCGGCTTAGATGGCCGCTGGCATGGAGCGAGAGCGCCGCCGCTCCCTTCTTCTGGATGTGGAGCTCCACCTTGGCACCGGGGAGGAACTCCTTGACGGGTTTGGCCAGGGGCTTGGTCGAGTCGTCATAGTTCCAGGTCCGGTTCCAGAAGAGCTGGCCCCGGTGCACCTTGTCGATGACGACCTTGACGGGCCCGCCCGTGGCGACCTTGTGAGCGGACGCGGAGGGCGGTGGAGGCACCTTGAGCGTGTCCCCTGGTTCGATATGGCTCGGGCTGGGCTTCTTCGCGCGCAGCTCGGCGTTCGCCGGATGGGTGTAGAGCTCCAACCAGTCCGCGTAGCCATACTCGCCCGCGATGTTCTCTAGATTCTCTCCTTCCTGCACAGTGTGGATCTTCACGCCATTTCCCCCCAGGCCTCAGAGTGGAGGCCCCATGGTGACGAGTTCGACATCGTGGAGGGGGAGCGCGGTGGTCTGTTTGGACGTG
Organism: Archangium minus; assembly: GCF_044360475.1. Taxonomy (NCBI): domain Bacteria; kingdom Pseudomonadati; phylum Myxococcota; class Myxococcia; order Myxococcales; family Archangiaceae; genus Archangium; species Archangium minus. Next base: position 7,253,182 of record NZ_CP043494.1, on the reverse strand, counting down.
ACGCGCACGGTGAGCCGGCGCCGCTGCCCCTCTTCCAGCTTGTTCAAGTCTTCGCGCGAGGGTGCGAAGACGATGAGCTCCTGCTCTCCCAGCGTGCCGTAGCCTTCGAAGGGGCCGGGCTTGTCCGAGAGGATGAGATGGTCACCCATGCACGGCTTGCACTCGGCCCCAGCGGGACAGGGAGGGCAGGGCGCCAGCCTCCGGATGTAGCCCTCGAGGGTGTGTGTGCCGGAAGCCGGTTGCAGCTGTCGGAACCGCGCGACGGTGAGCACGGGGGCCGTGGCGTCGGGTGTGGCCCTCGAGGCGGCAGCCGGCGTCGTGGGCGCCGCCGCGGCCGGCTCGGGCGTGGGCCGACGACAGGCGCACACCGTGGCCAAGAACAATCCCATGAGTGCCGCGGTGGCTCGGCCGCGGATGTGGAAGGTTCGGAGAGCCGTGGGCGCGAGGGGGAGCAGAGCGATTCCTCCAGTCCTCCGAGTCTACAACAGGCTCCAGAGGCCGGAGCATGAGGAGGCTACATTCCGCGCACGGCGTGGGGCTGGTAGGGCGCTTCGAGCGCTTTCACCTCGTTCGTCCCGGGTCCTATGGTTCCCGTGAGTGAATCGAACCAGAAGGACGTGAGCATGGACACGGAGCTTGCTGACAAGCTGGAGCGACATGCCTTGTGGCTCGAGTCAATGGGAAAGCAGGGCGAGCGTATCCTGCTCCAGGATGGAGATCTCTCTGGGATGGAGTTGTGTTCCGAAAACCTCACGGAGGCTGTTCTCCCCGGCACATGCTTCGATGGGGGAAACCTGGTCATGGCGAAGCTTCACGGCGCAAATCTCGCCTCAGCCTCCTTCGTCCAGGCCAATCTTTCTAGCGCCCAGATGACCAAGGCCAATCTGGATTATGCCTCTCTGAGGAAGGCCAATCTGCGTGAGGCCAATGCCCTACGGGCGAGCTTCTACGAGGCGGATCTCCAAGGCGCGGACCTTTCCGGCGCTGATCTCCGTGGCGTTTTTCTCGTCAACGCCAACCTGGAATCCACTTGCTTGCGAGGTGCTCAACTGGAAGGGGCCAGCCTCGAGGGCGCCAAACTCACGGGAGCGCAGCTGGGCGGTAAGGAGTTGAGCGGTGCATTGGATCTCGCCTCCATTCGTGCATCCTGGATTTCGCTGGGCCCTGAGCAGTCCCCGACCAGACTCGAGGGCGAGGCGTTGCGGAACTGGCTGAATGCAGCAGGTGCCGCGAAGTGAGGCCACGGGCAGAGCCAGCGCCGCCCGGATGCGGCGGAGCGAGAAGATCCTGCCCGCTCCCGCCACAGGAGGAGGCTACATTCCGCGCACGGCGTGGGGCTGGTAGGGCGCCTCGAGCGCTTTCACCTCATCCGGGGTGAGCGTCACGTCTACCGAGCGGATGGCCGCGTCCAGGTGCTCCAGCTTCGTGGCGCCGATGATGGGGGCCACCACGGCGGGCTTGGACAGCAGCCACGCCAGGGACACCTCGGCGGGCGTGTGGCCCTTGGCCGAGGCCACCTTCTTCACCGCCTCCACCACGTCCCAGTCGTGCGGGTTGTCGTAGAGCGCCGACGCGTACGCGTCCGAGCTGGCGCGTGTCGTGGACTGCTTGTCATCCAGTGCCTTGCGCGTGCCGGCGAGCAGTCCGCGCGCCAGGGGGGACCACGGAATCACGCCGATGCCCTCCGCCTCGCACAGGGGCATCATCTCCCGCTCCTCCTCGCGGTAGAGGAGGTTGTAGTGGTTCTGCATTGACACGAAGCGCGCCCAACCGTTGCGCTCGGAGAGGCTTAGCGCCTTGGCGAACTTCCACGCCTGGGACGAGCTCGCACCGATGTAGCGAACCTTTCCCTGCCGCACGAGCAGATCCAACGCGGACAGCGTCTCCTCCATCGGCGTCTCCGGATCCATCCGATGGATCTGGTACAGGTCGATCGTCTCCACCCCGAGCCGCCTCAGGCTCGCCTCGCACGCCTGCACCACGTTCTTGCGCGACAGTCCGCCCATGTTGGGCCGGTCGTTCATGGGGAAGTAGACCTTGGTGGCGATCACCACCTCCTCTATCCGCGCGTAGTTGCGCAGCGCGCGGCCGGTGACCTCCTCGCTCACCCCGAGTGAGTACATGTTCGCGGTGTCGAAGAAGTTGATGCCCGCTTCCACCGCTCGGCGGAAGAAGGGCTGCGAGGCCTCCTCGTCCAGCACCCACGGGCGCCACGTAGGGGTGCCGTAGCTCATGCACCCCAGGCAGATGCGAGACACCTTCAGTCCGGTATGGCCCAGGTTGACGTATTTCATCGGGTGGTCACTCCTTTGGTTGGAATGGCGCTTACCCGTGCGGGAGCCAGCGCGTCCACCACTCCTTGCGCTACCGCCGCGGCGAAGGCCTCCAGGGTCCGCTCCTCACGCCAGCGCGCCACCTCCTCGAAGTCCAGCGCGTGGTGCGTCTCGATGATGACCGAGGGCATGGGCGGCTTGCGCAGCACGAAGATGCGCTGCCCCGGCAGGTGCCGGCTCACGAATGTCCCCGGTTGCTCGGGATCGGGCGCGTACAGGCCCACGTAGTCCTCGCCTCCGTAGGGGAGGAATCCCGCCTCACCCATGCGCCGGGCCAGTGCCCGGGCCAGTGCCAACCTCCGGGACAGCAGGGGCTCGTCGATGTCGTCCGCGTAGAGCACGCTGTACCCGGGGGCCGCGTCGTTTCGCAGGCACCACTGGTCCGGCCCCGCCATCCACCAGCTCGTCTCGCCCCGCGCGTCCGAGTGAAGACTCAAGAAGAGCTCCGCCCGCCAGCGCTTCGCCTCCTCGAGCCGGTCCGGGTACGCGGTCCGTTGCCCCGACTTCCGGCTCAGCTTCACCTGGAAGTGCCCCGTGGCCTCCAGTCGCCCCGCCAGATCCTCCGCGACCCGCAGCGTGAAGGACTCCTCCTGCTCGCAGGTGGCCGACGTGTTCCCCGTGTTCCCCGGCGCGCCGTGCCCCGCGTCCAGGTAGATGCGCTTGCGTCCGAAGCCTTGGGGGAACTCCACCTGCGCCACCGTGAGCGGGGCGCTCGCAGCCGGCCAGACGGGTGGGGCCACCACGGTGGGCTCGCGGAGCGGGAGGGCGGCGGGGGTAGGGTGGGGCTCGGGAGCGAGCGGGGCAGCCCGGGCCTGTTCCTCGCATCCAGCGGCGAGCAGGAGCAGGGAGAGGAGCAGCGGCCAGGTGGACGTCTTCGGCATGTGTCCTCGGACCCCGGCCGACGGCCTGGGGTTCCCAGGACAAGGTGGGGGGAGGGGAAATGACAACGGGCAGGTCCCCGCGAGGGAACCTGCCCGCCATCATCCTTCAACGTTGCCTCAGAGCGCTAGGCGCGGACCTCGGGGGTCGGCTCGGGCTGGGGAGGAACCGTCTTCTCCCCACCCTCGGGCGGAGCCACCGGCGTCTTGAACGGCGACTTCTCCAGCGCCGCGTCGAGCACCTCGTCCATGCGGGTGGCGAAGATGAACTCGATGTCGTTCTTCGCCTGCTCCGGCACGTCCTGCAGGTCCTTCCGGCAGCGCTCCGGGAGGATGACGCGCTTGATGCCCGCGCGGTGAGCCGCCAGCACCTTCTCCTTGATGCCGCCCACCGGCAGCACCAGGCCACGCAGCGTCGCCTCGCCCGTCATCGCCGTGTCGCCGCGCACGCGGACGCCCGTCAGCAGGCTGGTGAGCGCCGTGAGGATCGTCACGCCCGCCGAAGGCCCGTCCTTCGGGATGGAGCCCGCGGGGAAGTGCAGGTGCAGGTCCGTCTTCTCGAGGAAGTTCGGGTTGATGCCGAGCGCCTCCGCCTTGCTGCGCAGGTAGCTCAGCGCCGCCGTGGCGCTCTCCTTCATCACGTCGCCCAGCTGGCCGGTGAGCGTCATGCCGCCCTTGCCCGCCATCTTGGTCGCCTCGATGAAGAGCAGGTCGCCGCCCGCCGCGGTCCACGCCAGACCCGTGGCCACGCCCGGAACCTCCGTGCGCTCGGCCACCTCGGAGTAGAACATCTCGGGCCCGAGGATCTCCTTGACCCGGTTCCCATCGATGTTCTGCTTGTCGGTCTTCCCGCCGGCCACCTCGACCGCCACCGCGCGGCAGATGTCCGCGATGCGGCGCTCCAGGTTACGCACACCGGCCTCACGCGTGTACGAGGTCGTCAGCGTCAGCAACGCCTCGTCCGTGATGGTGATGTGGTCCGGGCTCAACCCGTGCTCCTTGAGCTGCTTGGGCACCAGGTGGATGCGCGCGATGCTCTGCTTCTCCTCGAAGGTGTAGCCGGACAGCTCGATGATCTCCATACGGTCACGGAGCGGGCCAGGGATCGGATCCAGCTGGTTCGCCGTGGCGATGAAGAGCACCTTGGACAGGTCGAACGGCACGTCCAGGTAGTGGTCGCTGAACGTGTTGTTCTGCTCCGGATCCAGCACCTCCAGAAGCGCCGCGCTCGGGTCGCCGCGGAAGTCCGCGCCGAGCTTGTCGATCTCATCGAGCATCATCACCGGGTTCTTCGTCCCGGCCTTCTTCATGCTCTGGATGAACCGGCCCGGCAGCGCGCCGACGTAGGTACGCCGGTGGCCACGGATCTCCGCCTCGTCACGCACGCCACCGAGCGACAGGCGCACGAACTTGCGGCCCACCGCCTTGGCGATGCTCTGACCCAGCGACGTCTTACCGACACCCGGCGGCCCCACCAGGCAGAGGATGGGCCCACGCATGTCGTTCTTGAGCTTGCGCACCGCCAGGTACTCCAGGATGCGCTTCTTCACCTTCTTGATGCCGTAGTGGTCCTTGTCGAGCGTCTGCCGCGCGTTCTCGATGTCGAGGTTGTCCTCGCTGAGCTTGGCCCAGGGCAGGTCGGCGATCCAATCGAGGTAGGTGCGCGCGACGGTGTACTCGCTGGAGGCCGCCGGAATCGTCTTCAGGCGGTTGAGCTCCTTGTTGGCCACCTTCTCCACGTCGGGCGGCAGGCCGGCCTTCTTCAGGCGCTCCTGCAGCTCGTCGAGCTCCTCCTCCTCCTCGCCCATCTCGCCGAGCTCTTCCTTGATCGCCTTGAGCTGCTGGCGCAGGTAGTACTCGCGCTGGGTCTTCGACATCTCGCCCTTCACGGCGGAGTCGATCTTGTTGGAGAGCTTGAGGATCTCGCGCTTGCGGTTGAGCAGCTCGAGCACGAGCTTCATCCGCGCCTTGAGGTCCACCGTCTCGAGGACGGCCTGCTTCTCCTCGATGGGCACGTCCACGTTGGCGGCGATGAGGTCCGCCAGGTGGCCGGGGTGGGTGATGGACTCGACCAGCTCGGTCGCGGCGGCCGGCAGCTCCGGCATCAGCTCGATGACCTCGCGGGCCAGCTTCTTGAGGTTGATGCCCAGGGCCTCGACCTCGACGTTCTCCGCGGACGTCCTGTCCTCCACGGCGTCCACGCGGGCCTTGAGGTAGGGGGCCTCCTGGACCAGGTCGAGCACGCGGAAGCGCGCCAGGCCCTGGACGACGAGCGAGTAGTTGTCCTCGCCCATCTTCAGGAGCTTCACGATGCGGGCGACGGTGCCCATGGTGTAGAGGTCGGACGCACCCGGGTCCTCCTCCTCAGCGCGGCGCTGGGTGACGACGCCGATCACCTGGTCGTCACGGACCGCGTCCTTGATGAGGGCGATCGTCTTCTGCCGCCCCACCGCGAGCGGCAGCACGCCGCCCGGAAAGAAAACTGAATTGCGCAAGGGGAGAATGGGGAGGACCTGCGGGATGTCCTCCTTGTTGATCATCCCCGGGGGTGCCATGGCCGCCGGCATGGCTGCAGCGGCGGAACCCTTCTTCTTGTCGTCGGACATGTAGTCGGTGCCTCGGTTTCCAGCCCGGCCGGACAGCGTCCGGGCCGGTTGAACTGCGTACCAGTTGTCGATCTTCTGTGGGAGTTGACTCAACGTAGCAACCAAAACGGACATGGCAAACGCGGTCGGCGTTTTTCGTGTTGGCAGTCGGCTGCCGGACGGTTGCTCGCACATCCTACGGGGGTGGGGCATGTTAGATGGGCCCCCCTATGTCGCGGCGCGGCGCGCTTTCCGCCGGGCCGCCTTCCTTCAGGAGACACCCTCGATGCATCCCCTTCGTTCGAGCGCGCTGTTGACCCTGGCCCTTTGGGGCTCGGCCTGTACCTCACCCGTAGAGGAGCCTGGCTCCAACCTACCTGGGCGCTGCCAGGCGGAAGCCCCCGTGATCTCACCCCAGAAGACGGACCTGCTCTTCGTCATCGACAATTCGGGGTCGATGAAGGATGAGCAGGAGGCCATCGCCCGGGAGCTCCCCGCCTTCCTGGACGAGCTCCGTCAGGGAAACGGCCTGGAGCAGGACTTCCGCGTGGGGGTCATCACCACGACGGTCTATCTGCGCGCGTTCCTGGATAACAACGACTTCGTGACCAACTATCCCGATCAGGCCGGGCGGCTGCAGCCGGTGAGGGACGCAGCGGGCCGGCCCACGGGCGAGCGCTACCTGGACGAGGCGGACCCGGACCTGCTGGAGAAGTTCCGCCTGCTGGTGCAGCAGGGCATCCAGGGCAGCGGCCAGGAGTCCCCGCTCGAGGCGGTGCGGCTGGCCGTGACGCCGCCCCTGTCCACGACGGCGATCGCGGACGGAGGCAACGGGGGCTTCCTGCGGGATGGCTCCCGGCTGGTGGTGGTGGTGGTCTCGGACGAGGAGGATTGCAGCTCCACCGAGCGGCCGCCGCCGGTCCGGCTGACGGGAGAAACCACCCGGGACATCTGCAGCGAGGAGGCAGAGAAGCTGACGCCGGTGCGGGACTACGCCCAGCTCATGCGCAACCTGCGGGATGGGACAGGAAAAGCGCGCGAGGTGCTGTGGGCGACAATCGGCCCCGTGGCGCTGTCGGACAAGCGGGCCGGGTTGGTGCTGGACACGGCGGCGCCCGAGGGGCCGGTCGTGCGCAACGTGGATTGTCCCACCTCCTATGGGCCCGGGTTTCGTCAGAGGGAGATGGCGTCGCTGTTCGATTCAGGGCTGAAGAACCTGGACTCCATCTGCCGGCCGAGCTTCCGGGACACGCTGGTGTCCATCGCCACAATGGCCAAGACGTCGCAGAGCATCGAGGTGGTGAACCTGCCGGATCCGCGGTTGGTGCAGGTGCTGGTGACGCGGGAGGACGGCTCGGTGCAGACGTGCAGCGTGGCGGGGGGCGATCTGACGTACGAGCCGTCCACCGAGCAACTGCCGGCGCGCCTGTTCTTCCAGTCCTCGTGTGCGAGGATGCCGACCGACAAGAAGATCGAAGTGAAGCTGCTCTGCGCCAACTAACCTCTCCTCTCCTCCCTCTCCCTCTGGGAGAGGGTCGGGGTGAGGGTATGTAGCCCCGCCTGCGCACCCACCCGGGTCCATGGCCCAAAAGGGCAACCCGCCCGCCCATCAAGCAACATTTCCTGGCGCATGTCAGATCGCTCGGCATACTGAACCCGTTTTCAGGTCCAGTGTCTGACGAGGGGTCGTGATGAGTGGGGCGGCTGAGAAGCTGTCGGTGACGGTCGAGGCGCTGAGAGAGCAGATCCGCCGGTTGCAGGCGGCGCCGCGCAAGTACCTGGCGGCGCTGCGCACGGGGGTGGAGGCCTTCGATGCGCTGCTGCCAGGGGGCGGGCTGCCGTTGGGTCAGGTGGTGGAGCTGTGGGGCGAGGCAGCCTCAGGGCGGACGAGCCTGGCGCTGAGGGCGGTGGCGTCGGCGCACCGGGAAGGCCGGCTGTGCGCGTACGTGGACGGACCGGGGGAGCTCTACCCGCCGGCGGCGGTGGCCGCGGGGGTGGATCCGTCCCGGCTGCTGATCGTTCGACCCAAGACGGCGGAGCAGCTCGCGTGGTCGGCAGTACAGCTCGTGCGGAGCGGGGCGTTCGCATGCGTGGTGCTGGATTTGACGCGGGGCCCGGCAGGCAAGGCCGAGGGGGGCGTGAGGCTGTCTCCGGCGGAAGGTAAGCGGCTGATGGACGCGGCGGGGCGAGGGGGGAGCCTGCTGCTGCTGCTGACTGCGCCGGAAGCTCCAGCGGACGGGATGATGCGCCTGCGCACGGAGGCGCGCGGTGACTCGGGTCTGTCGGTGGAGGTGGTGCGCAGCCGACAGGGGGGGATTGGCTCGCGGGCACTGGTTCCCTGGCGGGCGCTCCATCCGGCGCTGGCCGACGCGGAGTCCCCATGGGGCTCGGAGCTGCTGCCAACTGAGGGCGTGACGGTGCCGGAGCTCGAGCAGGAGAGGGCCCCGCGAGAGGGACACCGGGGAATCCTAGGTCAGCGTCCGGGGCGGGACGCGCCGATGCCGTCGTTGCGTCCGAGCCTGGACGCGGGTTCTGCCCTGCACTGAGGCGAGGGGAGGGGTACGGACATGCGATTGGGGTATCTGCACTTTTCGCGCTTCCCGGTGCAGCGCAAGGTCATCGAGCTGCCGGAGCTTGCGGGCAAGCCCTTCGTGTTGGTGGAGGAGGTGCGGGGTCAGCAGCGGGTGGCGTGCGCGTCCACGAGCGCGCTGAAGGCCGGCGTGCGGCCGGGGATGACGCTCACTGCGGCGAACGCGCTGGAGCCGTCGCTGCGGCACTTCCCGTACCGGCCCGAGGAGGAGCGACGGGCGCTGGTGGGAATCGGCGAGATGCTGATGGCGCTGGCCCCGGGCTTCCAGCTGTCGGAGCCGGATGGGCTGTGGTTCGACGCAGGGGCGGCGAACCTGGTGAAGGGGGAGGAGGGGCTGTGCGCGAAGGTGCTGGCCCTGTGCTCGGAGTTGGGCTGGCGGGGGCGGGTGGTGGTGGCCTCCGACAAGTTCACCGCGCGGACGCTGGCCCGGTATGGGGCGCGGCGGATGGACGTGGTGCCGGAAGGGGAGAGCGCGCAGGCGCTGGCCCCATTGCCATTGAGTGCCCTGGAGGGCCCGGAGCAGACGGCGTTCGCGGCGCTCGGGCTGACCACGCTGGGCGAGGTGGCGGCGCTGCCCGTGGGGGCCGTGACAGCCCGAGGCGGCTCCGCGGGTATGCGGGCGCACGCGCGCTGCCGGGGTGGGGATGAGACGCCCTTCATCGCCGAGGTGTTGGAGGAGGTGCTGGAGGAGCGGCTGACGCTGGAGTGGCCGGCCGAGTCGTTGGAGCCGCTCCAGTTCGCGCTCAAGACGGTGCTGGACCGGCTCTGCGGACGGCTGGGGGGACGGCGCCGCGCGGCGGTGCGGCTGAACCTCACGTTGAAGTTGGACCCTTCGGGACAGGCGGTGGTGCCGCTCACCCTGGCGAGGCCGACGGCGCAGTCGAAGATGCTGTTGGACCTGACGAGACACCGGCTGTCGGACGTGCGGCTCGAGGGGCCGGTGGCGGGGCTGATCCTCCGGGTGGAGGAGGACTGCGAGGACCGGGGCCAGCAACTCTCGCTGGGGGATGCGCCCGCGGGAGACGCGGCGTTGGAGGTGGTGCTCTCGCGGTTGGCGACGGCGCTGGGCGAGGACTCGCTCTTCATGGCCTCGCTGGAGGACACGCACCGTCCGGAGGACGCGTATGCGGCGCGGACCTTCCGGCCACCACCGATGCGCCGGGGTCTGGAGGGCGAACTGCTCCAGTCGGTGGAGGCGGCGGAGCCGGTGCCCGAGGTGCTGCACGAGCGGCCCTCGCGGATGTTGGGGTCGCCGACGACGATCGACGTGGAGATGACAGCCTCGGGGGAGTTGTTGGCGGCGAGGCTCGGGGGACGCAAGCGGCGGGTGACGGCGTTGGTGGGCCCGGAGCGGCTGAGCGGTGATTGGTGGGACGAGCGCCCGTACAGCCGGGACTACTACCGGGTGCATTTCGAGGGGCTGGGGCAGGCGTGGGTGTTCCGGGACGCGCGGGACGGCCGCTTCTACCTGCAGGGCCTCTTCGACTGAGGCTGTTGCTCGCCCAGGTGGCGACCATCCTGGGCCAGGGAGAACTGCCCTAATGTCTCGGTTTGGGGCCCGAGGGATGCACCCACGGGCCCTACTTGGAGCCGGACATGAGCACTGAATCGAAGAAGCCGTCGCTGTACGAGCGGCTGGGGGGCATCTATGCCATCGCCGCGGTGGTGGACACCTTCATCGACCGCATCATGGTCGACCCCACGCTGAACGCGAACCCGCTGGTGGACGAGGCGCACCACCGCGTGTCCAAGGCCGGCTTCAAGTACCTGGTCACGGAGATGGTGGGCCAGGTGACGGGCGGTCCCCAGCGCTACACGGGGCGCTCGATGCTGGAGTCGCACAGTCACCTGAACATCTCCGCCGCCGAGTGGGAGGTGTTCGCGGCCCACTTCAAGGCGGTGTTGGATCAGTACAACGTCCCGGCCGCCGAGCAGCAGGAACTCTTCGCGATTGTAGGCAGCACTCGCCCGGACATCGTAGTGGAGCGCCCGGTGGCCAAGGCCAGCTGAGTCTGTTTCGTCCCCGACGGGTTCGAATCCCGTCGGGGACACTGGAGCCAGGACTAGGGCAGCCGAAACACCTTGATAAATTCGTTAGCTATGATGTCTGGAGCGCCGTCAGTCTCAATATTGGTCATACGAGCGTAGTAGCCATGCTCCTCTATTAGCTCGGCAGCTTCCTCGATGGTATCGACCCATGTGTAGTTGGCTTCACGCTTCCTTTCGTCGGAAGTTAGATTGGGAGCTGTGAGCTGAAATTGGCCACGTCCCTTCATGGGCTCTAGTTTGTGTATAGTCCCCGTCCTACTCGACACCCCGAGCACCACTATCTTTGTCATTGATTCCTCTTCGAGATACGGTTCATCCGACACGACCGTAGTGTGCTTGCAACGCTGGCCGTTTGCCAACGCAGGTTTAGGGCACCTCTCCTCCACGGGGGCTGCAGAACGCTGATGGGGTGCAGGTTCCCGTCGAGGAACTCGCCCGGCCGGCCGCGACGCTTGCCGTGCGTGAGGCGCAGGTGCTCGACGAGTGGGAGGAGCGGGAAGAGGCGGAGATTCAGGCGCAGACGGAGGTGCCGGAGACGGAGCGAGCTGCGCTCGTGAAGGCGCGCCGGGGCCAGGGCATCTTCCGAGAGAACGTGTCGAAGGTGGAGAGGGCCTGCCGGATTACCGGCGTGGCTGTCCCCAACTTCCTCGTGGCCAGCCACATCAAGCCGTGGCGGCACAGCTCCAACCAGGAGCGGTTGGACGGCCACAACGGGCTGCTGCTGAGCCCCAGTCGGCGGGCACCCCCATGTCCCAGGAGCGCAGATGTTGGGCGCGCTCAGTGTTCTTCGGGCGTGGCCGAGCGCGGCGATACGCGCTGCTCGTTGCGTGGCCGATGACCGAAGGCCGTCCCGTACGCGACGCCTGCCACCCCCAGTAGCACGCCCACGAGTCCCAGTGCTGACAACGCTACACCCGCGGTGGCCAGCAACACCGCGCCCAGCAGGTGCGGGGTGGGCCGCTCGCCGAAGGTGAAGAAGGACATCACCGTGGCGATGACGGGGAAGAGGTTGTAGAGGAGGCTCGCCTCGCCTGTGGGGATGCGCTCGAGCGCAGTGAAGTAGAGCACCACCACCACGCCTCCCGACAGCCCGCGCGTGATGAGCAGCCGGTAATTGACGGGACGGTAGAGGCCGGGTCGCAGCCAGAAGACGACGAGGCTCACCAGCACGCCCACCACGAAGCGCACCACGGTGAGCTGCCCCGCGTCGAAACCCGCGTCCGGGCGCGACAGCCGACGCGCCAGCACCGCCATCAGGGCGAAGGCCACGTCCGAGCCGAGCAACTGCAGTCGTGCCGCCCACCTGCGGGCTCCCGGCGAAGCGAGGGCGAGCGTCATACGGCGTCCGCCGGACCTGCCAGACGCTCGGCCGCGAGGTGGGTCTGGCTCGCCACGGAGCAGGAGTGGGGGCGATGTGGGCTCATGAGCAGCTGCGCCTCAGCCGGGGTTCAAAAGGATGGGGGCGTCCTGGTGGCAGCCGAGTTAATGGCGGATGTCGACCATGACGCAACCGCGCAATCCGGCTGCCAGGAGGGTCCGGGCGTGAGCCGGCGCTTGCGTCAATCCTGGATTCCACGGCCTCGAAAAAAGCCGATAGTCTCCCCCTCTTCGAGCCAGGCGAGGGCCCATCCATGGAAACCACATCTCTGCAAGAAATCGTCGCGCCAGAAGGCATCTGTTACGGCTGTGGCTGCGACAATCCGCATGGTCTACACATCAAGAGCTACTGGCATGACGACGGCATTCACGTCATGGCCCAGCACACCCCCGAGGCCCAATACAGTGGTTGGCCCGAGCTGGTGTATGGAGGCCTGATCGCAATGCTGGTCGATTGTCACTCGAACTGGACCGCCATGGCCTACCACTACCGGGCCGAGGGTCGCCAACCTGGCAGTCTGCCGCGGATCGAATGCGTCACCGGCAACCTCGGCGTCAAGTTCATCAAACCCACGCCCATGGGGGTGCCGCTCACCCTTCGCGCGCGTGTCGAAGGAGAGGTCGGCCGCAAGAGCCGGGTCATCTGTGAGGTCCATGCCGGCGATGTGCTGACGGCGATGGGCGATTCGATCTTCGTCCGCGTCGATACCGCGCAACTGAAAGCGGCGGCGCACGGCCGCGAAGGCTGAATCGGGCGAAATGCACGTGGGCCCGGATGCCTGGCATGCGGCCAGCTTCGCCATTCTGAGGGGTCGGCGGTGGCCCCGCTTCACCCGGTGCATGTTCCAGGCATGGGGAGTTCGACGCGGGCGATGGGTCTGCTCGCGAGGAGGAAGCCATGGCTCAGCCCATCCACCGCATCCTGGTTCCCACCGACTTCTCGGAGCACTCGCGGAGGGCCCTGGAGTACGCCCTCTCCCTCGCCCAGCGAATGGGCGCCTCCGTCGAGCTGCTCCACGTGTGGGAGCCTCCTGTGCACGTCGCTCCCGATGCCTTGATGATGATGCCCGGCTGGCAGGATGTCTCGGTGGAGAAGTACGGGCTCGCGCAGGCGGGGCACCGCCTGCACGACTGGGCCGAGCCATACCGCTCAGGCCCCGTGCCGCTGCAGGTCCACCTCGAGCGTGGCATCCCCGCCGACGCCATCCTCCGCGCCGCGGAACGCGGGTATGACCTGGTGGTGATGGGCACTCACGGACGTACCGGGCTCGCCCGCCTCATGATGGGGAGCGTCGCGCAGAAGGTCTCGGCTCGGGCCTCGTGTCCGGTGATGACGGTGCACGGGGCCGAGCCGGAAAGGGTGGCGCAGCCCGCGGGGTGAGGACTCTGGGGAGCGGGCGCCCAGTTCAGTTCCATACCTCCGAGGGGGCGACGAGCTGCTCGCAAAGCAGTGCCAGCGGAGTCTCCCAGTGGTCCTCCCAGTGGAAGCTGGCGATCTGACGGGAGTCGGCGCCGCGCCGGAACGCGGCCCACATCCGCCGCGCAAACACAGCGGTATCGAAGTCAGGGATATGCTGGGACAGAGAACCCACTGACTTGAGGAGGATGAGCAGCGACGTGCGCAGGTGGAGGTTGCCCAGGGTGAACGCCTGCAACTCCATCTCGCCCATGACATCGATGTTGTAGCCCGTCACCAGATGGATGAAGTCGTGCGTCTCACGCAGACGCTTCGCGATGTACTGGGCGTCGTTCTTCGGCGGGCTGAGCGTCTCGATCGGCTGCAGGTTCTTTTCCCGGTAGTAACGCGCGAACTCGTAGCCAAACGTCCCCGGCGGCAGCTTTCCCAGCGCCTCCAGGTCCAATTCCTCGGCACTCAACGAGGGTTTCTCGGCGAGCAATCGGCGGCCCTCCGCATGGCGGGAGAACTGGTGGGCGAGCTCCTCGCATCTGCCAATCTCGACGCTGTCATAGAACACGGCGCCGTAGGCTGGATTCGTGGGTGCGACCTGCAGCACCTTGAGGGTCTGCAAGCCGGCCCGTAGGCGGGTGATCAGCGAGGGGTTCTCGGGGAGGACGGGGGGAGGGGGAAAGCTTGTCGGGGTCTGGCTTTGCATGGCAGGTATTTTACATAGGAAAGTACCTGTTTGCCAGTGCTTCGTCGTCATGCCTGCCTGGGCAGGCTTCAAGGCACTGCGCCCTTACGCCCCGTGGACTGGCAACTCGCAGACAGGCTCCAGCTGGAGCAGGGCTCCCAGGCGCTGCGCGGCACTGATGAAGGAGATATAGGCGCACAGCTCCGACACCTGCGCCTCGGTGAAGTGCTCCCGGAGGCGGTTGAAGGCTTCGTCGGGGACGGCTCGCGGGTCCTTGGCGGCCTGTCGGGTGAAGTCCACAGCGGCGGCCTCTCTCGGGTCCGGGTGCTCGGTGGCGGGGGCGCCCTTCGCCATGCAGTAGGCGCAGCCATTGATGAAGGCCAGGGTGCGGCGAAGCTCCTCCCTCAGACGAGGCGGGAGACCGGGTGCCGTGGAGAAGGCCTCCTCCAGCGCGCTCCAGCGCTCGAGGATGAGGGCGTTGTGGCCGAGCAGCTGCTCGAACGGGGTGTGACCGTGAGGGCCGGGGGCGAGTCGGGACATGGTGTGGCTCCAATCGGGTGTAGGGTGCTGCACTGATGCGAGCCAAAGTAGCGAAGGTGTCCCGGCGGATTGAAGGCAGGAACCCAGGTCGAACGGCGCTCCGGCGCTCGGAAACGAAGGTGGCGGAGCCAGTTCGGCTTCGAAACGAAAGCGGGCTCGATGCGACGGACTGGAGGCTGCTGCGCGAGCTGGAGCATGACGGACGGGCCAGTCTGGCCGAGCTGGGGCGGCGGGTGGGCCTGAGCGCGCCGGCGGTGTCCGAGCGGATGCGGCGCCTGGAGGAGGCGGGCGTCATCACGGGCTACAGGGTCCAGATTCATCTGCCGAGCGTGGGCTTGCCCGTGCTGGCCTTCATCCGGCTCACCACCACACCGAGCCGCCGCGTGGAGGAAGTCCTGGAAGTGCTCGACGCCATGCCCGAGGTGCACGAGTGCCATCGGGTGACGGGCAACGAGTGCTTCGTGCTCAAGGTGGCGCTCCCGGATATGGCGCACCTCGAGACCGTCATCGATCGGCTCCGCCCGTACGGCCAGACGGTCACCTCCGTCGTACTCTCCACGCCCGTGCCGTACCGCATGGTCTCGCGCCGCTGAGGAGAGGACAGGGCAGGCGCTCTTCAGAGCACGCTGGCCTGACTCGCGGACTGACGGCAGCATGGAGCGGCTCGCCACGACACGCGCTGGATTCCTTATGCCCACCGACTCCCTGACAGACGAATACGCTGACCTGCCGCCCTCGGTGCGCTGGGGGATTCGGAATGCAGGGCTCCTGTTCTTCGTCACCCTGGCCTGGGTGCCGCTCTTCAACCAGAGCCGCTTCGCCGATCTGTCGAGCTGGTACACCGACCACCTGCACCACTCGTTCGCCACGTGGGTCGCGTTCTTCAGAGGCTTGGAGATCTACACGCGGCCCTTCGCGGAGGTCCGCGGCGGCACGGGCTGGCCGTACCCTGTGGAGGCCTGGGGCGACATGCCGGGCTTCGCCTACCCACCGGGGGTGATGGTGCTGTTCCTGCCCCTCACGTTGGTAGGGCGGTTCGTCGGGCTGTCGTTCCACGGCTTCGCTGTCGTGTCGCTGCTCTACATCCTGGCGCTCACAGCGTGGGCCTTTCATCAGGCGGTCCAGGCTCTCGTGGTCCTGCCGCGAGGCTCGCGCGCGGCCACGCTCGGGCTCACCTGGCTGATTCTGGCGCAAATGGGGTTGCAGGGGTTCTTTGACTCCGCCTTCGTGGGGGCGGGGCTGGCGGCCCTCGTCGCCTGGCGGCGGCGCAAGCCTGACGTGGCGCTTCTCTGGTTGGCCGCCGCGGCCTTCCTTCACTTCCGAGCGGTCGTCTTCGCCCCGCTGGGGGTGCTGGCCCTGCACCAGTGTTGGAAGGAGCGAGCCCGGATTCGCCACTTCGCCCCCAAGCTGGCGGTGACGGCAGGGGTGGTGGTCCTCGGGCTGGTGTCCTTCGTGCTGATGTACCCCGCGACTCAGGCGTTCCGCGAGAAGGCCCTGCGCGTCCTCTCCCATCCGAACGCCATGGGGGTCGTGGTCATCGCGTCGTTGGCGCTGGCTGGCGTGCTGATGGTGTTCCGGCAGTGGCTGGCGCTGGCGGCACAGGGGCTCGTGGTGGCGCTGGCATTCGTGGAGCTGCAGAACTTCTGGTGGCACGGGGCGATCGTGCTGGCCGTGCCTTATTTCATCGGGGCGCTGCGCGATGAGTCCTTCAAGGGCGAGGTCTCGCTGGCCCGAGGCGCCTGGCTCCTCTGGGCCCTGGCGATCCATCCCGTGGTGTGGCGAGACCACCCTGGGCAGCTCTTCATCGAGTTCGTGAAGTTCCTCCGCGTGGGCTGAGGCTGCCTGCTGAGGTGGGGCGCTCAGGGAGTGGGCGCTTCCAGTCGCTTCAGCTTCTTCTCCAGCCCGGGCGACACCCGCACCTGATTGTCCGCTGTCACCACCACGGCGGAGGCGCCGTGTTTCTCCGCGAGCGCCAGCCCCTCTTGGCCTCCGAGGATGAACACGGACTTCGTCAGTACCTCCGCGTCCACGGCGCTTGGCGCGAGAACGGTCGCCGAGCGTGAGGCTGTTGCCGGGTAGCACGTCCGTGGATCGATGATGTGGTGGTAGCGCTTGCCGTCCAGGACGAAGAAGTTCTCGTAGTCCCCGCTGGTCGAGAACGCCGCGTCGGAGACCTCGAGCACCGCGAAGATGCTGTAGGGCTCGCCGCGTGGGTTCCGAATGCCCACCTTCCACGGGTGGCCCGCCTTCTTCCCTGCCGCGTAGAAGTCTCCTCCGGCTTGCACGAAGAAGTTCTTGAAGCCGAGCCCTCGCAGCTTCTTCACCGCCTGGTCCACTCCCCAGCCCTTCGCCAGCCCGCCCAGCCCGAGCTGCATCCCCGCTCGCTTCAGTCGCACCTGGCACCCGCGCTCCCCACCGTTCGTTGACGGAGCGAACTCCAGGTCCTTGTACGAGATGAGCGCGCACCGCTTCTTCACCTCCGCCTCATCCGGCAGGGCAGGGGTCAGGTCCGTCCCGAAGCGCCACATCCCTCGCAGCGCTGCCCACGTTGGATCGAACAGCCCTCCCGTCTGCTCTGCTCCCTGCACTCCACGCCGCAGCGCCGCGCACAGGTCTTCGGGGATGGCCACGAACTCCCCGTCTCCTGCCTTGCGGTTCACCGCCGACAGCTCGCTGTCCGGGCGCCACTCGTTCATCACCTGGTTAACGCGCTCGAAGGCGCTGAAGGCCGCGTCGAAGCCTTCGCGCGCCTTCTTCGGCGTGCCTCCCACCAGCGTCACCGTCACCGTCGTTCCCATCATCGGGCGCGTCTCGGTGCGGACTTGTGGCGCGGGTGCAGCGGCCAGGATCACGAGCAGGGCACTCAGCATCATGGGGGTCCTCTGTCACATGAGAAGCGTTGCTGCACCAGTGCCCCCCCTCAGCTTGACCGCGTGGCTTGGCGCGTAGTACGCCGTCGCACCTATCCGCTGAGAATGAGTTTCAACATCACCCATCCGTCCGTCGGCACACCCGAGGCCGCGGGGCAGGGGAGGATGCATCCCCACGCCTTCGCCGCCGTGCTGGCGTTGTGGGTAGGTGCTGGCGTGGCGGTGCGTCTGCTCGCGCTGCCCCGGCTCCTGCCAGACTTGGATGCGGTCAACTTCGCGCGCTCGCTCAACGGCTTTGATCTGGCGGCGCAGGCTCCGCACTTCCCGGGCTACCCGGTGTACGTGGCGATGGCTCGGCTGGCTTCGGCCGCGGGTGCCTCCGAAGTGGGGGCGCTGGCATTGCCTGGACTGGTCCTCGGTGCGCTGGCGATAGGTGCGCTGGGCTTCGTTCTTCGGCCGTACCTCGGGGAGGTTGGTGCGCTGGTGGCCTCGGCCCTGCTGGCGCTGCTGCCTCTGCCAGTCCTCTTCGGGGCGACTCCTGGCTCGGATGGGGCGGGACTCGCGCTCCTGGCACTCGCGGCCTGTGCCGTGCTGGTGGCGGGTGACTCCGCACCTCGGGTGGCGGTGCTGGCGGGGGCGCTGGTGGGAGTGGCGCTGGGGGCCCGGCCCTCGTTCCTCCCGGCACTGCTCGGACTGGCGCTCGTGGTGCCTCGCGGTCGAAGGGGGTCGGCGCTCGTGGGCTGTGGGCTCGGCGTGTTGGCCTGGCTCGTCCCCCTGGTGATCCTCACGGGCCCGGCGCAGTTCCTGCGCATCGGCTCGGGCTTCTTGCTCGGCCACGCGGGCAAGTGGGGTGGCACCGTGGCCGTGCGCCCGGAGCTCGGCTGGCGGTTGGAGAACTTCGGTTTCGACATCCTGGCCGCGGGCCTCGGGCTCCCCTGGCCTGGCGTAGACGGTGACGCTGTGGGCCTGCGAGTCGCGCGGCTGCTCCTGGCGTTAGGCTTTGCCTGGGCGCTCGGAGTGCTCGTCCACGCGGCGCTTCGCCGGACGCTGACCTCCACCGAGCGCCGGGTGGCGCTGCTGGCTCTGGCGATCGGTGTTCCGTACGGCACGTGGATGTTCCTTGGGCAGAACTTGCTCAAGGCCCGCCATGCCCTGCCCGTGGTGCTCGCGCTGGCGCTGCTCGTGGCGGTGGGCGTGGCGGTGCTCGCCCGCGCCTGGCCTTCTCGAGTGTTGCCCCTGGCCGGAGCCCTGACCGTGGCCACAGCGGCTGTCATGTTGCCGGTGGCGCTCGAGCAAGGCCGCGAGCCGTCGCCCGCGGTGCGCCTGGTGTCGCATGTGTCCCGCACGCTGTCTCCGTCCGGCACTCTGCTCTTCACTGGCGAGGAGGCGCGGCTCTTCGAGCACTACGTGCCCCACTATCGCGCCGGTCGTCCGGCCACGGGCGAGCAGCTTCGCCGCGAGGTGGAGCGCGTGGCCGCCGCGGGCGCGGACGTCTACGTCACCTCCACCGCGCCTGGGGTCGAGGCGCTCGCGCCCCACCTGGAGCCCGTCTCGCGCTTCGCGTGTGACCGGCGCGTGCGCTCGCACGCTCACGACATGGTTCTCTTCCACTATCGGCCCGCGCCGCCGGCCGTTTCGGACAAGGTGCTCTGAATGCGCGCCCGTCTCCTTTGCTTCGTGCTCTGTCTCTCCGCCTGCAAGGGCCCTCTCCCCGAGGACTTCCGGCCCGTCCAGGAGTCGGCGACGGGCGAGCCGCGCTTCCTGGTCTCGCTCAACCGCATCACCGCCGGCCGTTACCGCGCCATCGCGCCTACGTGCATCGGGCAGCGGTATTTTGTGAACGCACCGGGGACTCCCATCGGGCCGGTGCCAGGCAGCACGCCCGTCAGGCCGGGGCAGATCGTCGAGTTCCGCAACTACCAGCCGGATGTGCCGACCAACGTCACCTCGCTGTCGGCGCCAGCGTCGCTCTTCAGCCCCAACCTGGTGCGGCCCTACAACATCCGCATCGAGGGCAAGGAGACGTTCTCCTACTGGCGCTACGCGTTCCCGGAGCCGGGAACCTACGAGTACTTCGACACCAACATGGGGCAGCCGGGCCGCCAGATCGTGGACTCGTACTACGGCACGGTCACGTACATCGGCGAGTCGAACGCGCCCAAGGCGGTGGTCTGCGTGGATCCGCAGGGCTGCGTTGCATCCGCCGAGTGTCTGGCCGGCACCGCGCCCGCGGGCACCGTCTGCTGCTCGTGCGTGGGCGTGTGCTGCGATGGGCCGGAGGACGGACACTGCGCCGAGGATAAGATCTGTCTGCGCGGTCGCTGCGTGGATGAAGAGACGGGCGAGTGAGCCGTGAATCCCAGCCGGAGACCTGCTCGCGAGTCCCCGGTTCAACCTTCTTTCTCCGCGTGATTTCCGGAGCCATCGTGCCGCGCCGCCACTCTCTGATCCTCCTGTCCCTGCTGCTCGCGCCCCTCTCTGGCCTGGCGCAAGACGAGGGCTCCACGCCCGCGAAGCCCGCGCAGGACG
The DNA here is from genome assembly GCF_044360475.1 of Archangium minus. Taxonomy (NCBI): domain Bacteria; kingdom Pseudomonadati; phylum Myxococcota; class Myxococcia; order Myxococcales; family Archangiaceae; genus Archangium; species Archangium minus. The sequence continues at coordinate 7,233,338 of NZ_CP043494.1, read as the reverse complement.
CTCCCCTGAAGCCCGAGACGGAACAACCCAAGCAGGGCGATGGCCCACGCCTGGACCTGGAGGGGCTGGAGGATCCAGCCGGTACGGGAACGGCGGCTCCGTCGCCCGACGCCGTGACCCCGGGCCAGGACGCGCGGGAGACCTTCACCGAGCGGCTCCAGCCCACGACGACACTGGCGCAGCGGGCGGCGGCGATCCTCGACCGGACGACGCTGGGCGGCTACGCCGAGCACGACTTCCTCTGGCCCGAGCAGGGGACGGCGACGTTCCGCAATCACCGGTACGTGCTCTTCGTCTACAGCCACATCTCCGAGCGCATCTCGACGGCGACAGAGATTGAGTTCGAGTTCGCGGGCAGCCCGCTCAAGCGCGATGGCATCCTGACCACGGGCGAGGTGCTGCTCGAGTTCTCGGTGGTGGACCTGATGCTGACGGACTGGGCCACCTTCCGAGCGGGCGTCATCCTGGTGCCAGTAGGCGGGTACAACCTGCGGCATGACGCGCCGGCGCAGGAACTGCCCGAGCGGCCCATTGCGTACACCACCATTGTCCCCACCACCTGGTTCGAGTCCGGTGCGGGTTTCCTGGGAGGCTTCGATCTGGGGCGGGACTGGCGGCTGTCCTATGAGGTGTACGCGGTCAACGGACTCGACGCGAGGATCCTGGATGGCCAGGGCTTCCGAGCGGCGCGCGGCAGCCACCTGCAGGACAACAATGATGACAAGGCCCTCACCGGCCGCGTCGCCATCTCGCCCTTCCTGGGTTTGGAGGCGGCCCTGTCCGGCTACACGGGGGCGTACGATCTCGAGGGCCGCCGGGTGAACATGGTGAACGCCGATCTCTTCTGGCGGCTCGGCGCGTTGGATCTGACGGGCGAGGTGGTGCGGGCCTTCATCGATCCCGGATTCGTGCAGGGCTTCCCGGAGGGCTCGACGGCCAACACCCGGGACCGAGTGCCGACGGGGATGTTCGGCTACTACGCCCAGGCCAACTACCGCTTCCGCATCGATCCCTTCTTCCGGGCGCTGCCGGACGAGTGGCATGACGGTCACTTCACGGCGTCACTCCGCTACGAGGAGAAGGACACGGACACGGAGTTCATCACCACGGGAGACGTGGCTCGACTGACGCTCGGGCTGAACTTCCGGCCGCTGCCGCCCTACGTGATCAAGACCAGCTTCTTCTGGGAGAAGAGCGGCGGTGATGGCCTGAAGCCGCACCTGTGGACGGGTGACTTCTGGAGCGAAGGCCATTGGCAGGCCATTGCCAGCGTGGCCTACCTCTTCTGAATGCCGGAGACCCGATGCGTGCCTTCTTGCTCGCCACCGTCGTGATGCTCACCGCTGCCTGTGTCGGGATGCCCAAGCGTCCGGAGGGGGCTCCTTCGCGCGTGGTGGTGGTAGGCGCGTCCGTGGTGCAGAAGCCCGCGCCGCGAGGACTCGTCGGGGACGTGTTCGGCGATGACGAGCCGCGAGACGTGGTGGCCCGAGAAGGCGCCGAGGCCTTGCGCTCGCGCGGCTACCAGGTCCTGGGCGTGGAGCTGACGCCGGGGCCCGCGCCCACGGTGGAGCAGTGCGCGGCGTTGGCTCGCCAGTACCGGGCGGACGCGGTGGTGGTGCTGGAGCTGACCCGGTTGGATTTGTCCGCGGTGCAGCCGCTTGGCCGGGCCGAGGTGCAGTTGGAGTCGATGATGGTGGATCCACAGGGACAGGTCCTGTCGAGCGATGAGCACCGGAGCACCACCTCGGAGACGCTCTATCGAGCTCGGACGGATTGGCGCTCGCACGTCAGGCAGGCCGTCATCCAGGCGATTCGGGAGTTGCCATGAGCATGGTAAGGGGAATGCCCGTGAAGCACTTCTCACTGGCGCTGGCGGTGTGGCTGTGGGTCGGGGTATCGCTGCCCGCGGAGGCGGCGGGCACGTACTTCACCACCCCGCAGATCCTCAAGGAGTTCTTCCCCAAGAGCGAGCGCGTCAGCTACCGCAAGGTGAAGCTCGCCGGGGCCGAGCTGGCCGCGGTGCAGGGGAGGCTCGGGTACAAGCCGGCGAAGCCCGAGTACGTCATCTTCGTGGCCACCACGGGCGAGCGTGTGGATGGCTACGCCGTCATCGACGAGGAGCTCGGCCAGCACGAGCAGATCACCTTCGCGGTGAAGCTGTCGCCAACGGGCGTGGTCGAGCGTCACGAGGTGATGGTGTACCGGGAGAAGTACGGTGGGGAGATCACCGATGCGCGCTTCCGGCGCCAGTTTCAGGGAAAGACGGCGAAGGACGCGGTGCGAGCGGGAGAGGACATCGACGTGGTGACGGGGGCGACCATCTCGTCGCGGTCGATGGCCATCGGGGTGCGCCGCGCGCTCGTGCTGCTGGACGAGCTCATTCTCAAGCCCGGGGCGAGTGCCCAAAAGGGGTAGCCTTCTCGTGCGTCAGTTCGCCCGGCCGTTTCCCATCACCCGACTTTCGCTCGAGGCCCGCGTCCTCTACACCGGGTTCCTGCTGTTCCTGGTGTTGGGCTTTGTGTCCTCGGCGTGGTTGTACGCGGACTCGTTCGGGGGGCTGTCCGGGCAAGGCGCGTCGGAGTACTACCGGGGAGGGGCTTCGGCCCCCGAGCCCGCGGCCAGGGCGGAAGAGGCGGGAGGGCCGGCACTGGAGCTGCCCTCGGAAGGCCCAGCGCTGGAGCTGCCCGGCGAGGAGGTCGCCGCTGCACCCATGCGGCTGGAGAAGCCGGCGCGGCAGGTGATGGAGACGTTCCACTTCCACCTGTTCACAGTGCCGGTGGTGCTGCTCATCGTGGGGCACCTGTTCATGCTGACGGCGCTGTCCACGCGGCTGAAGGTGGGCGTCATCACGCTGGCCTCGGTGGCGACGTTCGTCCACCTGCTGGCGCCGTTGCTGGTGCGCTTCGTGGGGCCGCAGTGGGGCTGGCTGATGCCGATGTCGGTGGTGGGCGCAGCGGTGGGGTGGCTGCCCATGCTGCTGTGGCCGCTGTGGGAGATGTGGCGGCCCGTCTCGGCCTCGGAGGTAGCGACGGGATGATCAGCGTCGTCATCCCCGCTCGTGACGAGGTTCGCGCCATCGCCGGGGTGGTGCGGCGGGTGGGTGAGGCGTTGGCGGGGGAGGCGCACGAGATCCTCGTGGTGGACGATGGCTCGCGGGACGGCACGGGCGCGGTGGCGCGCGAGGCTGGGGCGCGGGTGCTGACGTTGAACGGCGTGGGCTACGGCGCGGCGATCAAGGCCGGAGCTGCCCGGGCAACTGGCTCGCTGCTGGCGCTCATCGACGCGGACGGGACGTACCCGGAGTCAGCGCTGCCGGAGCTGGTGGCGGCGGTGCGGGGTGGCGCTCGGCAGGCGATTGGCGCCCGGCCGAAGCTCGGGGCCGCCGAGCCCTTCGCGCGTTCGGCGGTGAAGGCGCTCTTCCGGGGTGCGGTGAGATACCTGGGAGGCTTCAAGGCGCCGGACTTGAACTCGGGCCTGCGGGTGCTTCGCACGGAGGATCTGCTGTCACTCGCGCCGGTGCTGCCGGATCGGTTCTCGCTCACCACGACGCTGACGCTGGCGTTGGCGGCGGCGGGAGACCCCATCGTCTTCCTACCGATCGCGTACCACGCGCGAGTGGGCCGCTCGAAGTGGAGGCCCGTGCGGGACACGTGGCTGATGGGCCGCACGGTGGCGCGAGGTATCGGGTGGTTGCGTGCGGGCCGTGCGCCCAGGGCGCTCGCGGCGCTGGAGCTGCCGGCCGTGGGAGGCACGGGGTGAGCGCACCGGTGGTTGTGATTGGCGCGGGGCCTTCGGGGCTGGCGGCGGCGCACGCACTCCTCCGGGCGGGCAAGCGGGTCGTGGTGCTCGAGGCGGCGGAGCAGGTGGGTGGCCTCTCGGGCTCGTTCGACTTCGCGGGCTTCAAGGTGGACTACGGCCCGCACCGGCTGCATCAGGCGGCGGGGCCGGAGGTGCTGGAGCTGTATCGGTTGGCCCTGGGCGGCGCGCTCCACGTGAGGGCGCGCAGCGGCATGGTGCACGTGGGAGGGAGGCAGTTGCCCTATCCCTTGTCTCTGCTCGGCATCGCCCGAGGGCTGGGGCTCGCTGAGGTGGCGAGGCATGGGCTGTCAGCGGTGATGGCACGACTCCGCCCGCCGGAGGGGAGCCACTTCGGAGCGGAGGCGGCGCGGCGGTTGGGACGGCACGCGGCGCGGGTGCTGTACGAGCCCGCGGCGAGGAAGGTCTGGGGCCTGCCACCAGAGGAGCTGGACGCCTCGCTCGGCCGAGCGCGGGTGCAGAAGGGAGGCCCGCTGGCGGTGGTGCGAGCGGCACTCGGGCGTGGGGGGGCATCAGCGGGGCGGCGCTACTTCTACCCAGCGGCCGGTTTCGGATCGCTAGCCGAGGGCCTGGCAGAGGGCATCCGGCGGGCCGGTGGAGAGGTGCGCTGCGGTGCGGCGGCCGAGGGCCTGGTGCTGGAGCGGGGGCGGGTAAGGGCCGTGAGCGTAGCGGGACGGGAGTTACCGGCGGAGTCCGTGGTGGCGACGGTTCCGCTCCCGCTGTTGTGCGATTGGGTGGGGCGGCACGAGGTGGCCGAGGGCCTGGGTTACCGTGCGCTGACACTGCTGTACCTGTTGCTCGCGAAGGAGCGTGGCACGTCGCGGGACGTGCACTACTTCGCGGACGAGCACCTTCCGGCGAATCGACTCTTCGAGGCCCGGAACTTCCTGGGCGGCGAGGGCCCTGCGGGGCAGACGGTGGTGGGCTTCGACCTTCCGTGCGCGGTGGGAGACGCGATCTGGAGCGCCTCGCCCGAGGAGCTCACGGAGCGCGTGCGTCCGGCGCTGGAGCGGACCGGGCTGGCGGGGGTGGAGCTCCTCGGAGCGCGGGTGCGACGCATGGCCTCGGCCTATCCCCTGTACCGCCGAGGCTTCGCGGCGGTGCGAGCGCGGGCATTGAATGCATTGAGTGAGGTGAACGGACTCTACCCGTTGGGGCGGAACGCGCTGTTCGTCCACGACAACGTACATCACGCCTGCGCGGCGGGATTGGCGGTAGGAAGACTGGTCGCGGAGGGCGCGAGTTCCCGGGACTGGCGTGGCCGGCAGAAACCCTTCCTCGAAACGCAGATCGAGGACTGACTGGTGGTATGTCTCCTCCCTCTCTCTGGGAGAATGAGAGGGTGAGGTTCTTCCCCAGGGTGTTCGGAGATCCTCGCCTGCGATGGGAGTCGAGTCATGAGGGTGCTCGTCACGGGCGCTGCGGGTTTCATCGGATACCACGTGTGTGAGCGGCTGCTCGCGCGCGGGGATACGGTCATCGGCGTGGACAACCTGGACACGTCGGGAGACGTGACGCTGAAGGCCACGCGGCTGTCGCGGCTGAAGGCGGCGCCGAACTTTGGATTCCACCGGATGGACATCCGTGACGCGAAGTCCTGCCGGGAGCTCTTCGAGGGAGCGCGGCCCGAGCGCGTGGTGCACCTGGCGGCGCGGGTGGGCGTGAGGGCGCCGACGTCAGAGGCGACGGACTACGCGGAGACGAACATCACGGGCTTCCTGCAGGTATTGGAGCTGAGCCGACAGACGGGGGTGGGGCACCTGGTGTTCGCCTCGTCGAGCTCGGTGTACGGGGCGGGGACGCCGCTGCCCTTCTCGGAGCAGGCCGCGGCGGATCGTCCGCTGAACGTCTACGCGGTGACGAAGCGCGCGGACGAGATGATGGCGCACGTCTTCAGCCACCAGTACGGGCTGCCGGTGACGGGACTGCGGCTGTTCACGGTGTATGGCCCATGGGGCCGGCCGGACATGGCGCCGATGCTGTTCCTCCGGCTGATGCTGGAGGGCCGTCCCATCGTGCTGCACGCCGAGGGGATGATGCGGCGCGACTTCACGTACGTGGACGACGTCGTGGAGGCGCTGGTGCGGGTGCTGGACAAGCCGCCCGCGGGGCCACCGCCGTACCGCGTGCTGAACGTAGGCCGGGGCACGTCGGTGGCGATGGCGCGGTTCGTGGACCTGCTGGAGGAGCGGCTGCGGATGAAGGCCTGGGTCGAGCTGCGGCCTGCGCAGCCTGGGGAGCTGGAGGTGACGTGCGCGGACGTGACGGCGCTCGAGCGAGAGACGGGCTTCCGTCCCTCGATTCCGCTGGAGCAGGGGCTCGCCAGGCTGGTGGCGTGGTACCGGGGCCGCGAGGGCTGAGCGACTACTGGCTCGCGGCGGGGCTCTCGCCGTCTTGGAGGGTGTCCAGCTCTCCGCGCTCGTCGAGCTCGGCCAGCTCGGTGAAGCCGCCGATGTGCCGCCCGGCGATGAAGATCTGCGGCACCGTCGTCCCGCCGCCGGTGCGCTCCACCATCTCGGTGAAGCGCGCCTCATCTTCCGTCACGTCGATGTCCTCGAAGTCCACGCCCTTGTCGGACAGGAGAGCCTTGGCCCGCTTCGAGTAGCCGCAGTACGTCTTCGTATAGAGAGTCACAGGAGCCATGGGCGACAAGCTATCCACGCGCTTTGGGGGCGCGCGGGTGCCCTGGCCTCTTGCCTGCTCCCGAGACGTGCGGCCCCGCCACTGTCCTAGAAGGTCACCGTGGCGCTCACCGCGAGCGAGGTGTCGGTGGGCACCTTCCCCTCGGCGGGCGAGCTGTCGTACTGGAGAAGGAAGGTGGTGGTGACCGCCAGCGCCTTCGTGAGCTTCACGGAGAGCTGCGTCTGGTTGCCGACGAGCAGACGCGAGCCCTCGATGAGGCTGGGCAGCACGCTGATCTCTTCCAGCAGGGCGACGTCCTGGTTGATGGAGTAGCGGAAGGTCGCGCCGAAGCGAGGACCGCCGAGCGACACATCCGGCAGATCCATGCGCGTGGGGTAGTACTGGAAGCGCGTCTCGCGGGCGTAGCGGAAGGCCAGGTCCGTGCGCAGGAAGGAGTCACCGCCGTCCTTCCGCTTCAAGTCCCACCAGATGAGGCCGATACCCGCCTCGCCGATGCCACGCGCCTCCACGCTCTTCACGTGGTCCGTTTCCGCGCCGGCCAGCAGGTAGCCGCTGATTTTCTCGTTGAAGCGGCGGTCCCCGCGAAGCTGGATGGCCGCGTTGAGCGCCACCACCTGGGACGTCTCCGGTGCTCCCTCCACCTCGGGGGGACGGCTCTCGCCATAAACGCCCGTGGCCCTGACGGCGTAGATCCAGTCCTCCGTCTTGCGCTCCGCCGTGACCAGTCCGTTGAACGTGACGGTGGAGGCATTGCCGGTGATGAAGATGAGGCCCAGGCCCACCGTGACGTCCCAGACGTCCTTCTTTGCCTCCTCCTTCTTCTCGGCGGGCGTCGCGGGAGGAGGAGGGGCGGGCTGCTCGGCGGGAGCCGCCGTGCGGGCAATCCCCTTGGCGAGCAGCTCGATGGCCTCCGCCATGCGGGCATTGGCCTCGGCGGCGCGCTCGGCCGCGGCGGCGGCGCGCTCGGCGGAAGAGGCGGCGCGCTCGGCCGCGGCGGCGGACTGCTCGGGGGTGGTGGCCTGCGCCGGGGTGGCAGGCTTCGCGGGAGCGGGCGTTTGGAACGTCAGGAAGGCGGACAGAAGGGTGTGAACAGGAAGCACGTCGGACTCGCGGGATGGATGAAGGGCTTCAGCGACCGCGGGGTCTTCTACCAAGAGAGCCCCGGGCGCAATGTTCTGTTTTCACCACTTGCTTGCACGGGCCGGGCCAGCGCCATCCCGCGTACAACCCCGCGAGAAGACAGGCCTCGGGCCCGGGAATTGGCACGAGGAACCCGTGCTGACACTCCGGATGACATGTCAGCCCGGTGGTTTGACGCGTCAACGCGCGGGTTCTCGCTCAGCGGTAGGTGATGAGCGCGCGCCGCGAGCCCTCGAAGTGGCCGTGCTCGTTCAGCGAGGAGAGGTAGCGGCCCCGCTCGCTGTAGATGACCTTCGTGACGCCGCAGTTGGCGAGCGTCCAGTTGAGTCGGAACGCGTGGGGCACGGGGATCTGCAACAGCTCCCGGCTGATGGCGGTGATGGGCCCCCCGGAGGTGAAGACGAGCGCTGTCTTTCCCGGGCCGAGCTGCCGGAGGAGCTCTTCGAGCCCCTGGAGGCAGCGAGCCTGGAAGGTGGGCCAGGGCTCCGTGTAGTCGGTGTCGTGTCCACCGCCAGTCCAGCGCGCGACGGCCTGCGTGAACATCTCCTGGAAGGCCCGGCGGGGATCCGGCGTCCCGGCGAGCGCCTCCACCAGGCGTGCGTGGTTCGCGAACCGCGGATCGAAGCGAGCGATGACCTCGTTGTGGTCAAACTCATCGAACCCGGGCAGCCGCTGAGGCGACAGGGAGAGGCCCATCGAGGCGAGGCACCCCTCCGCCGTTTGCGCGTGGCGCTTCATCGTCCCGGTGAAGACCGCGTCCACCTGAGGGATGCGCGCGCGCAACGCCTCGCCGAGCACCCGGGCCTGCTCGACTCCCACGTCCGAGAGCTGATCGTAGTCCTCCGCACCGAAGGAGGCCTGTCCGTGGCGGACGAGATACAGGGCCCCCATCAGCGACCTCCCTTCTTCTTGATGATGCTCCGGCAACGCCAGTCGAAGGAGTTGACGAGGATCCAGAAGTTCTTGAACGCCGGGTTGCGGGTCTGCTTGTGGTGGTAGCGGTAGTAGATCTGCTGGGCGATGACGGCGAGGCGGAACAGGCCGTAGACCTCGTAGAAGGCCCAGTTGGCCGGCTTCAACCCGGTGCGCTCAAGGTAGTACGCGACCACCTCCTCGCGCCGGAGCATGCCGGGCAGGTGTGTCGGCTGACGACGGGTCATGCGCATCAGCAGGTTGTCGTCGGCGTGCACCCAGTAGGCGAGCGTGTTGCCGAGGTCCATCAGCGGATCGCCGAGGGTGGCCATCTCCCAGTCGAGCACGCCGATGACCTCCGTGGGACGCTCCGCGCTGAGCACCACGTTGTCGAAGCGCCAGTCGTTGTGGATGACGCAGGTGGCGATGTCGTCCGGGGTGTTGGCCTTGAGCCAGTCGCGCACGTACCGGAAGCTGGGGACGTTCCAGGTGCGGGCCTTCTCATAGCGATCCGACCAGCCCTCGATCTGTCGCCGAGGGTAGCCGGTGCCCTTGCCGAGCGACTCGAGCCCCACCGCCCGGTAGTCCACTCGGTGCAGCTCGATGAGCTTGTCGATGACGTTGAGGCACAGCTGCCGGGTCTGCGCCGTGTCCAGACGCAGCCCGGTAGGCAGACGCGAGCGGGGAATGAGACCGGGGACCCGCTCCATCACATAGAACTCGGAGCCGATGACGCTCGTGTCCTGGCAGAGCCCGACCATGGTGGGCACGGTGGGGTAGGCGGACTTCAGCGCCTTCTGCACCGTGAACTCGCGCGCCATGTCGTGCGCCGACTTGGCCTTGGTGCCCGCGGGGGGGCGACGAAGGATGAGGTCGCGATTGGCGTACTCGAGGCGGTAGGTCCAGTTGGAGGCACCGCCCGAGTACTGGGTGACCTTGGGGGTACCTTCCAGGGTTGGCACCTGGGCCTTGAGCCAGGTGTCCACGGCGGTGACGTCGAGCTCCTCGCCCGCGCGCACCGCCTTGGCCTCATCGAGAGGGGGAGTGGATGACATGGGTTCGGGTCTCAGGTCTGCGCCACCCCAGTGCGCCCGCGCAGCCGCCGGGTGCGCTTCTGGATCATCGAGGAGTAGATGTCACGAGGGAGGAGCTTCTTCATCAACCAGGCCCGGCGGCCCTCCTTGTGGGGCAGGACGTAGAACTCGCGCTGCTCGACCGCCCGGAAGATCTGGTCGGCGATGTCGTCCGCGGTGATGGGCGAGCGCTCGAGCAACTTGGTCAGGGCCGTTCTCATCCCAGGGTCCGAGGTGCGCAGCGAGTCACCGAGGTTGGTCTTGAAGAAGGACGGACAGACGAGGCTGACCCCGATGCGGTCATCGGCGAGCTCGTTCTGCAGCGTCTCCGACAGCGAGACGACGGCGGCCTTGGTCGCGTTGTAGCTGCTCATCCTCGGCATATCGAGCAGGCCGGCCATGGAGGCCACGTTGACGAAGTGCCCACGGCCCTGACGTTTGAACAGGGGCGTGAAGACCTTGCAGCCGCGCACGACGCCCAGGAGGTTGATGTCCACAATCCACTGCCAGTCGGAGAGCGGGACGTCCTCGATGCCGCCGGCCTGGGCGACGCCGGCGTTGTTGACCACCACATCGACGCCCCCCCAGTTGGCCGTAAGCCACTCGGAGGCGGCGGTCAGCTCCTCCTCGCGAGTCACGTCGCAGCGGAGGTAGTGGGTGTGAGAGGTGAGGGGAGCGAGCGCCTGCAGGGTCTCCGCGCCCCGGGTGTCGTTGACGTCGGCGATGCAGACCCGCCAGCCCGCCCGGCCGAAACGCAGGGCGATGGCACGTCCGAGTCCACTTGCTCCACCGGTGATGAAGATGCGTTGTGTGCTCATGATTCGCGGCTCTTGGAGAACCCGCGCTTGGCGAGCTCGATACGGGTGATGAGGCCCTTATGCACTTCGTCCGGTCCATCCGCCAGCCGCAGGGTCCGCGCCTGGGCGAAGAAGCTCGCGAGCTGCGTGTCGTCGCCCGACACCCCGGCTCCGCCGTGGAGCTGGATCGCGTCATCCACGACCTTCTGCAGCACGTTGGGCGCGACGACCTTGATCGCGGAGATCTCCGTCATGGCCCCCAGGGCGCCCAGCTCGTCCAGCTTCCAGGCGGCGTAGAGCGTGAGCAGACGCGCCTGATCGATGGCGATGCGCGCCTCGGCGACGCGCTCTCGGTTGCCACCGAGGTTGAGCAGCGGCTTGCCGAAGGCGGTGCGATTCATCCCGCGGTGGATCATCAGGTCCAGCGCCTCCTCCGCCGCGCCGATGCAGCGCATGCAGTGGTGGATGCGGCCGGGACCCAGACGTCCCTGGGCAATCTCGAAGCCCATTCCCGGTCCCCCGATGATGTTGGCGCGAGGCACCCGCACGTCGCGGAAGTGCACCTCACCGTGGCCGTGTGGCGCGTCGTAGTCGCCAAACACCGGGAGCATGCGCTTGATCTCCACGCCCTTCGTGTCCAGCGGGACCAGCACCATCGAGTGTTGGTGGTGGCGGTCCGTCCCCGCGTCGGGCGTGCGGGCCATGAAGATGGCGATCTTCGCCCGCGGGTCGCCGATGCCACTCGACCACCACTTCTTCCCGTTGAGCACCACCTCGTCGCCTTCAACGACGGCCGTGGCCTGCATGTTGGTCGCGTCCGAGGAGGCCACGTCGGGCTCGGTCATGCAGAAGACGGAGCGGATCTCCCCGGCGAGCAGCGGCGTGAGCCAGCGTGCCTTCTGCTCCTCGGAGCCGTACCTGTAGAGCACCTCCATGTTGCCGGTGTCCGGGGCGTTGCAGTTGAAGACCTCCGGCGCGATGAAGCTGTGGCCCGTCTCCTCGGCGATGGGCGCATACTCCAGGGTGCTGAGGCCGGCGCCGAGCTTCGCGTCCGGCAGGAACAGGTTCCACAGACCTTCGGCCCGAGCGCGCGCCTTGAGCTCCTCCACGATGGGGGGAACCTGCCAGCGTCGCCAGTCACCGCCGTGGGCCGCCGCGCGGGCGTACGTCCAGTACTGCCCCTCCACCGGTCGGATGTGTTCGCGGATGAAGCGCTGTACTCGCTCGCGGTAATCCTTGGAACGGTCACTTGGCTCGAAGTTCATGGGGGCCTCTCCAGTCAGGGCGGCGATCCTGCGGTGGAGGACCTTGATGAATCCAGTGAATGTTGGTCATGTGTTGCCATGAAGGCAGCTCATGAATCGGCACGGCTGGCCCAGCTCGACCTGAACCTCTTCCGGGTGTTCGACGTCATCTACCGGGAGCGGAACCTCACGCGGGCCGCGGAGGTCCTGTTCCTGAGCCAGTCGGCGGTGAGCCACGCCCTGGCGCGCCTGCGTGAGCAGCTTGATGATCCGCTCTTCGTGCGTCAGGGGCGCGGTGTGATGCCGACCCCGCTCGCTGAGCGCCTGGCGCCTGGAATCCAGGAGGCGCTCGCGCTGCTCCAGCAGGCCGTGCACCGTACCCGGCACTTCGACGCCCGGCGCGACGTCGGCCAAGTCACCCTCGCGATGAACGATGTGCTCGAACCGTCGCTCCTGCCTCAGCTTGTCTCGCGACTAGGCGAGCGCGCCCCGAACGTCCGAGTCGCGAGCGTGAGGCTCGAGCGGGCCAGGTTGGAGAGGGACCTGGCGTCAGGGCGGTTGGATCTGGCCATCGACGTGGCGCAGCCGACCGGCGCCGACCTGCACCACACGCTGCTGCTGCGTGACACGTTCTGCGTGGTGAGCGCGCGGAAGCGGAAGCTGGATGTGTCGGCCTACCTGGCCGCGCGGCACGTCACCGTGTCCTCCCGGCGCACGGGCCTGACCCTCGAGGAGTTGGTGCTCAGCCAACGGGGTTACCAGCGAGAGGTCGCCGTGCGCTGTCAGCACTACGAAGCGGCATGCCGGGTCGTCGCTGGCTCCGACCTGCTCCTCACGATGCCACGGCGCCACGCGGAGGCGCACAAAGCCTCTCTAGGCATCCGGCTCCTGCCGATGCCGGTGGAGCTCCCTCCAGTGGATCTCCACCTGTATTGGCATCGTCAGGTGGACGGAGATCCCCGCAGCCAATGGTTGCGCACGGAACTCCTGGCACTCGCGGGGAGACTGCTCAACAGTTCAAAGCAGTGAAGAGCGAGGCCCCCTCTCTGGCCTCTTCCTCTCCATTCGCCTATAAATTCCCCAGTTTTCCTGGGGGGAATCACATGAAGCCGTTGGCCGTCCTCATCATCCATGGTGTGGAGATACAGGATGAGAATTTCCACCTGACTCCCATGCGGCTGCTTCAGAAGCACTTCGCCCGGCAGTTCAAGGGCCAAGCCCATGCGCCAGATCCAGAGAAGGCGATCATCGTCGAGCCGGTGCATTGGGCGCCTGTGCTGGAGGACGCGGAGCGTCGACTCTTCGAGCAGCACTTCGAGGACAAGGCGGGGGGGTTCTTCGAGGAGCTCCGCAGGCTGGTGGTGCGTGTCAATGGCGGTTCGGAGCTGTGGCTCGCGCCCCTAACGGCCTTGCTCTCCCGGCGCAAGGACAAGCGCCTTGGGCGATTGCATTACCCGGGCGCACGTTGGCTGATCATGCACTTCGTGGGGGATGCCATTGCCTACCAGCCCGGGATTGGGAAGAGCGAGGTGTATGACAACATCCATGCCAGTGTGACGGAGGCGCTTGCGCGCCTGCGGCAGCGGGCCGGAGACGATGCGCCGCTGTGCGTGATGGCACACAGCCTCGGAAGCGTCATCGCGAGCAACTACTTCTACGACATGCAGGTGGCACGGGCCTCGATGTCGGATCAGGAGCAGATCGCGACGCGGCTGCTGGAGAATCCTGAGGACCCCATGACGCGCTCGCCGCTGGAGCGGGGGGAGACGTTGGCGCACCTGTACACCATGGGCAGTCCGCTGGCGCTCTGGAGCTTGCGCTACCCTCAGCAGAAGGAGCTGGACCGTCCTGTGAATGTACCGGCCGCCGAGCTCATGCAGCACCATCCGGGGGCGGGTGGCGAATGGGTCAACTTCTACGATGATGACGATGTCATCGCGTACCCGCTTCAGCCGCTGGGGGAGGCCTATCGCAAGAGCGTGCGGGATGTCTGCGTGAAGCTGAACGGGCTCTTCACCTGGACACCGATGGTGCATCCCTTCTACTGGGCGGATGATCGGGTCATGGAGCCCATCGCGAAATCACTGGCGGCGACCTGGCGGCAGGTGAATGCCTCCGGGTTCCGCAAGACGGGCACCTGAGCCCGTGGGGAGACCGGCTGCGAGGAGGGCTGGGCAAGCCCCGGGCCCTCGCAGCCGTCGTCGAGCTTCAGGCCGTGTCCTGGGAGGCCGCTCCAGCCGCGGAAGGCTTCTTCACCTGGATGACGACCTTGCCCACCGCTCGCCCGGACTGGCTGTACTCCAGCGCCTCCTTCGTCTGCTCGAAGGGGAAGACCCGGTCGATGAGGGGCTTGATATGGCCATCCGTGAGCAGCCTGCCAATCTCGGCGAGCTGTTGGCCATCCGGGCGCATGAACAGGTATTCGAAGCGCACCTGGTGCTTCCGCGCGAGCGCGGTCGTCTTGCGCGACAAGAGCCCCAGGACCATCACCAGCAGGGGATTGAGCCCCCACTTCCGCGCGAACTTCGCATCCGGCTTGCCCGCGATGGAGACCATCACGCCGCCTGGCTTGAGGACACGGAACGAGCGCTGCTGCGTCTCGCCGGCCTGGGTGTCGAAGACGAGGTCGTAGTCATGCAGCACCTCGTCGAAGCGCTGCTTGCGGTAGTCGATGACCACGTCCGCACCCAGTCGCTTCACGAGCTCGATATTGCGCTCGCTGACGGTGGTCGCCACGGTGGCCCCCAGATACTTCGCGAGCTGGATGGCGAAGGTGCCCACGCCGCCTGAGCCCGCGTGGATGAGCACCTTCTGGCCCTTCTGGAGTCCACCCAACTCGAGGAGGGCCTGCCAGGTGGTGGTTCCCACCAAGGGGATGGAGGCCGCCTCCTCGTGGGTGAGGTTCTTTGGCTTGGGGGCCGCTTCGGCTTCGCCCACCACCGCGTACTCAGCGAAGGCGCCGATGCGGCTCTTGTCCAGACGGGCGAAGATTTCATCGCCCGGCTTGAACTTCGTCACCGCCGAGCCCACCTCCACCACCACGCCGGACAGATCGCTGCCCAGGATGAGGGGAAAGTCGTTGGGCACCAGGATCTTCACCCCACCTTCGCGGATCTTGAAGTCCACCGGGTTGACGCTGGCCGCGTGCACTTCCACCAGCAGGTCCTTGGGTTGCAGGGCGGGCTTGGGTTGCTCGCCGAACTGGACCACCTCATTGCCGCCGTATTTTTGGATGAAGAAGGCTTTCATAATCTTGAGCTCCGGAGCGTATCACGGCGAAGGCGCAAGCCTCCCTGTGGCCGCTGTTGCCGCCTGCTTGCGTCGAATGAGGCGCACTCCCACGCTTGTGAGCATCGCCACGGTCATCGCGATACCCAAGCCACGGACGACACCGTGTTTGATGATGACCGCGGAGACGAAGAAGGTGACGGGAATGTAGACGTGCGCGGCGATGCGCTGGATCTTGATCCATTTCGCCTCCGAGCGCACAAACCAGGCCAACACCAGATCGAACGCCCACCACGCGGTGTCCAGCAGGTTGCTGGTGGCGATGATCGGACCCTGCTTCGCGTACACCTCGGCGAGGCTTCCATGGAAGATGACGCCGACTGTGAAATAGAAGTGGACCATGTAGGCCAGGAAGCCGGCGGTCCAGCACAGCAGCCAGTAATTGTTCTTCCGGTCCGAGCTTCCGGGCCAGAAGAACAGGAACAGGGCCGGGGTCATGAAGAGGATGGTGACCCAGATGGAGTAGACGGCGCGCCAGTACACCATCTTCGGGCGCAGCTCCGGGCGAAGCATCGCGGCGCACAGCAGCAGGGCGAACGGTATGAACACGTTGCTGAACTGAGCGAATGTCAGCCGGCCACGGGATTCGTGGAGCTCTACTTCGGGCTCGTGAGGGGTGCCACGGGGGCGTCAGAGGGAAGGGTGCTCATCTCGTGTGTCCTCAGTCCAGGGTCTTGAGGAACTCCAACAGGTCCCTCAGCTGGGCCTCATCGCGCTCAGGCGAGTTGTAGGCCCAAGGGTAGTCGTGGCCCTTGTTGGAGTTGCCTCTCAGCCGGGTATCAAATTGGTAGTAGTTGCGCGCGTCCGGTGCCTGGGGGACGACGAGCCCCATGTCCACCGGATCGTAGAGGTTGCGGCCGCGGTAGAAGAGCTCGCGGCGCGGTTTGAGGTTGATGAGCTCGGCCAGGGTGGCCACGCTTCCGTTGTGCAGATAGGGAGCGCGTGACCAGACCGTCTCGATGGGCGCGTTGATGTACCCCTGGGTGGTGCCCGCCGGGCCGGGCCGGATGTCCTCACGCTTGGGCTTGAGCGGGTTGTCATCCGGGAACATGTTGTAGAGGATGTCCGGCAGCCGCTCGAAGTGGCGGAAGCTCACCCGCTCCGCGTCCGTGCCGAGCTTCTCCACCGGTACCACCTCGCCGGTGTACTTGCCCTTCTCCCAGTTGCCCGTCTTTGGATCTCGGATGCCATGGCAGTCATGGCAGTGCTTCATGTAGACCTCGCGCCCTCGCTCCACCCGGTTTGGATCCAACGCGGCGCCGTGCTCCTTGAAGACCTCGGCATACGGGGGCCCGCGGAGCCCGACGGTGTAGTCCACCGCCTGGATGACGCTCCTGGAGATCTCCGGCTCGTTGAGGTTGTCGATGTTGGCGCCCACCGCGATGGCGGCCATCACGCTGCGCGTCAGCCGGTTGCCCACGCTGCCGTCGTACTGTCCCCACTGGCGGTTGCCCTGCTCGTAGAGCGTGGGAATCTTGCAATAGGCGTAGTCACCCAGGGTGGCCGGCCGATCCATCACGTTGCGCACCAGGTTGCGGAACGGCTGCGTTCGAGAGGGCCCGTTGGGCATCTTGCTGGCGTCGAGCAGATCCTTGCCGCCAAAGGGCTCATCGAAGCGGGGCAGGTTGCGCTGGAGCGTCTTGCGGATCTGCGGCAGCCAGATGTTGATCATCGCCCGCTCGGCCAGGGTCAGCTCCCGCTGGAACTTCTTCTGGTAGGTCTCGCTCACGGTGTCCACCGTGAGGCGCTGCTCGTCGAGCACGGCATCCTTGAAGGCATCCACCCAGGCGATGAAGTCCAGGTGGGGGCTGCCCATGCCAATCACCAGGACACCCGGGTCCGCGTCCGATGTCTGCACGCGCGCGGTGTGGCACATCCCGCAGGTGAAGCCCACGTAGGGCACCGGCGAGGGCGAGCCCGAGCCCGGACGGTGATTGCTGAGGGCGAATCCAATTGGCAATCCCTCGTTGGTGCCCTCGGGTGCGCGGGTGAAGCCGAACTGTTGGATCCAATCCCCGTACTCGGGGCCGCGAGGCTGGAAGTGTTCCGGAAACATGTCCGGCAGCACCTGCATCACGACCAGCGGGACGTTCTCGGTCCCGGTGGATCGATAGAGATAGGAATGCAGGCCGTCGGGTGGCTGAGGCTTCACCCAGGTGGATTCCAGGGCGATCAACCCAAAGGTCGCCACCAGCAACAGGGCGCAGAGCACCACTGCGACGATGCGAATCACACGCATCGCCCGGGTGAGGGACGAAAGGCTTGGCATGATGCTTCTCGTGAAAGGAGGGAAGGCCGACGAGCGGGAGCCCGTCGGCCAGAACCGCTACCGGCGGCCGTGCCAGAGCTCCTCGTGGCGGGCCTGCGTCTCCGAGTAGCCGTTGGAGAAGAGCTGATCGTAGTAGTCGAGATCCAGGTGGTGCATCTGGATCCAGACGCCCGGCACGAACATCGCGTCGGCATGGGCCGGGAAGCGGTCATACGTCTCGTAGATGTAGTTGCACACGTCCTTGGCGCAGGCGATGACCTCCTCCGAGTAGTGAGGCACCTCGGAGATGAACTTCTGGGCCAGACCTGGCTTGAAGACCTGCTCGAAGTCCTTGGGGTTGTTGTAGAGCCCGTTAGGCCCGTACTTGTGGGCGATGAGGGCATCGACCGCTTCGTCCATGCTGCCGTAGTAGGGCGGGCAATAACCCTGCATCAGGCCGTCCAGGCCCACCGGGTTGGGCCGCCAGCTGGGCAGCGGGGAGATGAACTTGAGCGCCTGCCGTACCAGGTTGCGTGGGGTGTGGTAGCGGAAGCGCAGGCTGTTGCCGGCGTTGCGGTACTCAGGATCTCCCAGCAGCACGGGGCCAATAAAGGCCGCGTGGATCCACGCACCCAACCCCATGGCTTCCGCCACGAGGAAGATGTTCTGCATCAGGAAGTCCGCCTCGTAGGGGATGCGCGCCGTGCCCAGCACTCCGAGGGGAATCTTCTGATCCTTGTTGAGGAAGCCGTTGCGGACCCACTTCTGCACGCCGGCCACTCGGTAGAAGTTCCAGTCGTCGATGAAGGTGGGGCGGTGCCCGGCGTCCTGCGTCAGCAGGAACATGATGCCGTTGATGTACTGGCGGGTGAGGTCCACCACCGGGACGAGAATGGTGCTGCCCGGCACGTTGGACATGTACCGGTTGCGGCCCATGTAATAGGGGTATTGGCGCGGGAACTCGATGCGCTTGTCTGACACCTTGACCTTGCACTTCTCCGCGTAGGCGATGAGCCGCGCGGCCGTCAGCTGACCCCCGGCCAGCATGAGCGCATCGTCTCCCTGGGGACGGCGCAGGAAGTAGGTCCCTGAGTCATTGATGAGGAAGAAGGAGGTGGCCTGGGCATTGTCGGGGCTGCCGGCGGTGCGGCCAATGACATCCACCATGGGCGAGCCCACCAGGGGCTTGCCGTCCTCGGTGAGGAATGGCTGGTCGGGCAGGGTGACGCCGGTGATGCCCGTGGAGGCAATCAGCAATGCCTCCTCCAACGGCGTGAGCGGCTCCGGCTCGTGCTTGGAGGTGTAGCTGAGGCTGCCCGCGGGGATGGACTGGATGCCCTTGGCCACTCGCCGGGTGCGCCGGTTGCGCAACGCATCGAACAGCGGGTAGCGCAGGGTTTCCTGAAGCCCTCGCTCCTCGTCGTGCTCGGGGTGCGGTTGGGCGGAGGGATTCTGGGACATGGAAGGTGGCTCCTGAGAGAGGTGAATGGGGCGCGGACGGCGCGCGTTAGCGGGCCTGCGCCTGCTTCACGAGGGAGTACGCGTCGCGGACGTTGCTCTCGGACGTGGCCCAGGTGAGCTGGTTGTCGTGGAACGAGGGCAGGATGCCCAGCCCCCACTTGGAGATCTCGTCATTGAACTGCTTCGCGAGCTGCTGCTCGTCGAGGCCCTGCTGGAGCCCCTCCTTCACTCGGTCCTGGAGGAACTGGAGGTAGTCGGCGTAGCGGGCCAGGTCGGAGGTGCGAGCGATCGGCCCATGGCCGGGCACCACCATCGCGTCCGGGTAGGTCGCCACCAGCTTGCGAGCCGCCCGGATGAGCCCCTCGAGGTTGGCTCCGCCCTGCTTCAGATCGAAGAAGGGGTAGTAGGTGAAGAAGAACAGGTCCCCCGTCA
The DNA here is from genome assembly GCF_044360475.1 of Archangium minus. Lineage (NCBI taxonomy): Bacteria > Pseudomonadati > Myxococcota > Myxococcia > Myxococcales > Archangiaceae > Archangium > Archangium minus. The sequence goes on along the minus strand of NZ_CP043494.1, from coordinate 7,214,284 downwards.
TCAGGATCTTCTCCTTGGGGAGCCAGACGCACAGGTCTCCGCCGGTGTGGGCGGTGCCAGGATGGAAGAGCACGACCTCCCGCTCTCCCAGGTCCATGCGCATGGGCTCGTCACCCACGAGCACATTGGCCATGCCCAGCGGATGCAGCTTCGCCTGGAGGGCCTCGTTGCGGCGCATCAGCTCCGGCACGGCCTTGTGGGCGATGCGGTTGGCACCCGGGTACATGTCGTTCCCCAGGGTGTGATCGTAGTGATAGTGCGTGCTGACGACGTGCTTCACCGGCTTCTGCACGTTCTCAGAGACCCACTTGCGCAGCTGGTTGGCACCGGGAGGAAACTTGGTGTCCACCAGCAAGGCCTCGCGGGTGCCCTCCACCACCAGCGTGTTGCCTCCGCCTCCCATGACCATCCGTACGCCGGGAGCCAATTCCACCACCTCCTGACGCAGGAAGGAGGCATAGAACCAGGTTCCAACTCCGGCTGCGCCCAGGGCCAGCGACGCGGCCATGGGCATGGCGAGCCCGCGCGCCGTCCGGCTGGGATCTCCGCGAACAGTGGTCTCGTCCAGCCTTCCCGTCTCGCGGTAGATGGGCTCGAGTGTCTTGGCGCCCTCCAGGGAGCGGTCCTTCACGAAGGTGAAGTGGGCAATCCAGAAGGACTTCATCAGGTTGAAGCTCCACCCCATGGCCTTCTCATACGAGCCGAAGCGGGTGCGCCCGTTGCCCAGGTCTTCCATGTGGTAGGTGTGCCGCGCGTAGAAGCCGGGCAGCACGGTGACTTCCCATGTCACCTTGCGCTCCGGGCCCTTCGGCTCCAGCTCCACAATCTTGGCCATGGCTGGCATGTAATAGGGGTACCACCAGCGAATGGGGTGGAAGGCCCAGACGAGCTGGTGGCCCCATTTCAGGTCGCGGTTCTTCGCCCAGAGGAAGCACTCGTTCCATCGGGGCCACAGGTCGGCTCGGGTGAAGAAAGACCAGAGGACGTCGATGGGGATGTCCACCTCCACCGTGCCCTTCACCGGCTCCATCGAGGGGGCAGCCGCCAGCTCTTCCTTCCTGTCCTTGTCAGTGTCCGTTTCAGCCATAGGTGTGAAGTCTCTTGGTTGGGGTTGCGGCGCTAGTCCGCTGTGCACAGCGTGTGAGAGGTGTGGTAGGCGCCCATCAGCGGTGGGCGCGAGTCGCTGCCGTGGTAGTCGTGCCACCACCGCGCGGATTGCCAGATGGCCTCGGGACTGCTGGAGCGGCTGGCCACGTTGGGGGTGAGCTCGAAGCCCGCGGCGCCGAGGATGACCTCCACCATGGCGGCACACGGAAGTCCGTGGCCCTCCAGCAGCGGGTTGATGCTGCGGCCAACTCCCCAGATGTAAGGGAGCCACTCGGTGACGAGCCCGACCGCATCCACCACCGCCCGCTGGCGCATGAAGCGCTCCCGGGCCGTCTTCACCTTGTGCAGCTCCAGCGGCACGTTCACCAGCGCCACGTTGGGGTAGCGCTCCTCGTTCTTGTAGTCGTTGAGGTCGATCCGCTGGATGCCGTTGGTCTTGGGTGGGTACCCGAAGCCGTGCGTGGGGGTGAGGCTGATTTCCCACGCCTCGACAGAGGACAGCCCGCGCCCGTCCCGCTCCAAGAGCACCACATGGGACCAATGGCTCGGAGTGAGATCATGCCGGACGTGCGATTGGGCCACCCGGAGCCGGAAGGAGATGGGATCTCGTCCCCCCAGGAGCAGCAGGGAGGGTCCACCTTGCTGCTTGTCCTCGAGCTGCTCCAAGGACTTCTCGAGCCAGGCGAGGTTGCTCTGACCGTGGGCGCGGGGCTCCTCGTGGAGCTTGCCGTTGGGCGTTTGGGCATTCGACGTGCGGATTCCAGACATGAGGACTCACTCTCCGTGGCGCAAGAGGAAGGGCTTGACGGTGACGGGGGCCGCACCCTGATCCAGTGGGAAGTAGCGCGGGGTGACTTCGACGTTGCCGCCCCGGCGTTGGAAGGACAGCAGGCACACCTGGTTGCCACGCTGGAGATGCTCGGTGTGGACTTGGAAGCGGCTCTGCAGTCCCGGTGGGGCGAAGAGAGGAGGGGCCTCGCACGCCTCGGGGTGTCGCTCCCAGGCATTGCCAGAGAAGCGCTGCCGTAGCCGGGCGAAGAAGTCCGAGCCAACCGTCGTCACCAGCGAAGAAGGGGAGGAGATGACCTCATAGGCCTGCCGACCGCTGAGGAGCGAATCCGTTGGCACCAGGCTGGTGACGCGGCCCCAGTGCACGTCTCCGGTGAGCAGCAGCAGGTCTCCCGCCTCCCGCATGAGCCGCTCCAGCTCCTTCATCAACACGCCGAAGTCCTCGTAGTTGGGGAGCTCGGTGTCCTCCGTGGTGCGTCCGAAGAGGCTCGGCTTCTCCATGAGGAGCGACTGCCCGGTGGAGAAGATGCCAATCCGTCCATGCTTGGCACAGTGAGACACCCAGGCCGTGAGCGCCTGGAGGGTCTCCTCCGTCATCATGTGCTTGAGGTCCGGGGTACGGAAGGTGCGGGTATCCGCGATGAAAAAGGAGAGGGGTTCCACGTCGAACTGGAGCGGCGCCCCGAACGGCGTGGAGTCGTAGTGCTGGAAGGCCTCGCACATCCGGCGCGCGGCGAGCGCCCACTGGCCGCGCCCTTCCTCGCTCCACGTGTTCTGCAAGTGGGGGGCGGGCAGCGGGTAGTTGTTCCAGTAGTCGTGGTCGTCTGGAATGCAGAGCAAGGGGCCTGCGGACAGCACCTGGGCGTAGGCGCTCTCCTCGGTCCAGTTGCGGCGGTAGTCCTGCTCGAATTTATCGGCGAGCCACGGCAGATCATCTTGAAAGTTTTTCAGGGTGGGCAGGTCCAGGTAGACCTGATCGCCCGCGGCCAGCACCAGATCCGGCTGGTAGACCTTCCGGATGTCATCGACCATTCTTCCCACAACGCCGCCCGTGTCCTCCTCCCAATGGAAGCAAGAGGTGAGCAGCACGTTGAAGGACGCATCCAGCCCCTCGGGAACCTCCCGGGGCATGATGCGCAGCTCGGCGGAGATGGGGTTGCCCCCGTCGAGCCTGACTTCCACCCGGGCTCTTCGGGAGGCGTTGCTCGTCTGCGGAAGGGGGAGATCAAAGACGCCACTGAATGCACGCCCAGGATTCTCTTTGAGCATCGCAGGCGTACGTGCGCTCTCCAGAGGACGCACGGTATGGACAGCGTCTGGTGCCAGCGGAACGCCATTTAGACTCCATCCAAGGGATGGGGCCGAGGTCCTGCCAAAAACTCCCAGCCATACTCGTAATCGTCCCGGTGGCGCAGCAGCGCACGACCGCAGGACGGCCTCTGCACTCATATTTTCCCCCCCCTTGAATGCAACAAGGGTCCTGCCGCGACGCGTAATAACTAACAGAACCCTTCAGTCCTGACAAGTACGCCCCGTGCGTATGCCCTCACGGAGGAGCCAAGCTGTGTTGGAGGGAGCGATCTCGTACTCCAGTCTGATGGAAGTGTCCGATACGACACACTGGCTGAGATGCAATTCTATTACGCCATTTTGGCGGGGGTGAAATGAGCAGGGCTCTACAAAAGACAAGCCTGTCATGATAGATGCAGTGCAGCAGAGAGGCGGCCCACGGTCGCTGCGTTTCAGGGGGGAACCATACAGATGAATCGGATTTCGTCTTCTATCGAGGACATCCAGGGCCATTACACGGTCGTGGTGGTGGGCTCGGGTTATGGAGGAGCCATCACGGCTTCTCGCCTGGCCCGCGCGGGACAGAAGGTGTGCGTTCTGGAGCGCGGCCGGGAGTTCCAGCCCGGCGAGTTCCCAGACACACCGCTGGAGGCGACTGCCGAACTCCAGATTGAGAAGCCCGAGGGCCGCACGGGTCCTCGCTCGGCCTTGTTCAATCTGCATCTGGGCCATGACATCAACGTGCTCGTGGGCTGTGGACTGGGAGGGACCTCGCTCATCAATGCCAACGTGTCCATCCGTCCAGACCCTCGGGTGTTCGAGGATTCGAGCTGGCCGGCCGCCCTTCGCTCCGAGGGCATGAAGAGGTTGGAGCATGGCTTCAACCTCGCGGAGCGGATGCTGGGGGCCAAACCGTACCCCGACACTCTTCCCGCCCTGCCCAAGCTGAAGGCCCTCCAGAAGTCGGCCGAGGCCATGGGGCAGAAGTTCTATCGCCCCGCCATCAACGTCACCTTCCAGGATGGTGTTAACGAAGCGGGCGTGGTGCAGAAGGGGTGCAATCTGTGCGGTGATTGCTGCTCCGGCTGCAACAACGGTTCGAAGAACACTGTGTTGATGAACTACCTGCCGGACGCCAAGCGTCACGGGGCGGAGGTCTTCACCACGGTGGACGTGCGTTACATCGAGCGAGCCCAGGATGGTCGCTGGCGGATTCACTACCAGGTGCTGGGCACGGGCCGCGAGGCGTTCGAGGCGCCGACCCTGTTCGTCACCGCGGAGCTGGTCATCCTCGCGGCGGGCACGCTCGGGTCCACGGAGATCCTCATGCGCTCGCGAGCCCGCGGCCTGAAGATGTCGGAGCGGCTGGGCCGCGCCTTCAGTGGCAACGGGGACGTGCTCGGGTTCGGCTACAACACCGAGCAGGAGATCCATGGCATCGGCTCGGGCAATCTCCCGGCGAAGGATCTGCCACCGGTGGGGCCCTGCATCAGCGGCATCGTCGACATGCGCGACACCCCCGAGCTGCGCGACGGGATGATCCTCGAGGAGGGCTCCATCCCCGGTGCCCTGGGAGAGATATTGCCCGCCGCCTTCGAGGCCGTGGCGGATCTACACGGCCTCAACACCGCGCCGGACCAGCACCTCGCCCAGAAGGCCCGCGAGGCGGACACCCTGGTGCATGGCCCTCGCCACGGTGCCATGCTCAACACCCAGACGTACCTTGTCATGGCGCATGATGGGGCGGATGGGCGGATGGAGCTGGTGAACGATCGGCTCCAGGTCCTCTGGCCGGGGGTGGGCACCAAGGCCATCTTCCAGCAGGTGGACGCTCGCATGACGGAGGCCACCCGAGCGCTGAAGGGCATCGGGGTGCGCAACCCGCTCTGGAACAAGATGCATGGCAACCGGCTCATCTCCGTCCATCCGCTGGGCGGCTGCGTCATGGCGGACTCGGCGGAGGCCGGCGTGGTGGATCACACCGGCCGCGTGTTCTCATCCGAGCAGGGCTCCGAGGCCTATGACGGGCTGTATGTCTGCGATGGTTCCATCGTGCCCACCTCCCTGGGCGTCAACCCGCTGCTGACCATCTCCGCGTTGGCTGAGCGCTGCGCGATGATCATCAGCGAGGAGCGCGGCTGGCAGATCGACTACTCGTACAAGGGGCCCATCTCCGAGCTGCCTGTCCCGGTGACACCCGGCATCCGCTTCACCGAGCGGATGAAGGGCCACCTCGCTCTCGAGGGAGGGAAGGCCACCCGGCCCGAGGAGTTCGAGGCCGCGGAGCAGCGTGGAGCGCAGGAGGGCTCCACCTTCGAGTTCGTGCTGACCATCGTGTCCAATGATGTGGACAAGCTCATCGATGAGCCGGAGCACGAGGCCCGCATGATGGGCACAGTGAACGCGCCGGCGCTCTCGCCCCATCCGCTGACGGTGACGGACGGCACCTTCAACCTGTTCGTGGAGGATCGGGAGTCCGTCGAGACGCGGTTGATGAAGTACAGCATGCGGCTGACCGCCCAGGACGGACGCACCTTCTTCTTCTACGGCTACAAGGTCGTCCGCGAGGGCCCCATCTGGCAGGTGTGGCACGACACCTCCACGCTCTACATCACGCTTCACGAGGGCGTGAATGACACGGGGCCCGTGGTGGGCAAGGGCGTGCTGCGGATCGCCCCGGAGGACTTCATCAAGCAGCTGGGCACGCTCGAGGTCTCCAACGCCAAAAACCCCGAGGAGCGCCTGGCCGCCACGGTGCGCTTCGGCCGCTACTTCGCGGGCGTGGTGTACGACTACTACGGCGGGGCCGTGGGGAAGGGCACGCTGCTCGATCCCAACGCGCCGCCGCGCAAGAAGCGCCCTCTGCGTGCGCCGGCGCCCAAGCTCTTCCCGTTCAAGGCCCGCGACGGGGTGGAGTTGCTGCTCACGCGCTACCAGGCTGGCACCAAGGGACCCGTCATCCTCTCCCATGGTCTGGGCGTCTCCAGCCGCATCTTCTCCATCGACACCATCGAGACGAACCTGCTCGAGTACCTGTGCGCGAACGGCTACGACGTGTGGCTGCTGGACTACCGCTCCAGCATCCTGGTGCCCGCCGCCAACACCCAGTACTCCGCCGATGATGTGGCGATGAAGGACTACCCGGCGGCAGTGGCCAAGGTGCTCGAGGTGACGGGTGTACCCTCCGTGCAGATGGTGGCCCACTGCTACGGTGCCACCACCTTCAGCATGGCCTTGCTGGGCGGGCTCCAGGGCGTGCGCTCCGCGGTTTGCTCGCAGATCTCCACCGAGTTCGTGGTCCCCAAGCTGGTGGAGCTCAAGGCCGGGTTGCACACGCCCAACCTGCTCGAGCGGCTGGGCATCAAGTCGATGACGGCCTACACGGACTCGAAGGCGGAGTGGATGTCGCGCCTCTACAACCAGGCGGTGGAGCTCTACCCCGTGGATGCGGACGAGGAGTGCGACAACCCGGTGTGCCACCGCATCACCTTCATGTACTCGCTGCTGTACGAGCATGCGCAGCTCAACCAGGCCACGCACGCCGCCCTGCACGAGATGTTCGGTGTGGCCACCATCAAGGCCTTCGACGGGTTGGCGGACATGATCCGCGCGGGCCATATTGTCGATGCCCGGGAGAAGGACACGTACCGTCCCCACCTGAAGCGCATGGCCCTCCCCATCCGCTTCATTCATGGTGAGCGCAACGGGTGCTTCCTGCCGGAGAGCACACAGCGGACCTACGAGGCGCTCGTCAAGGCCAACGGGCCGGCGCTGTACTCCCGTCGGCTCATCCCCGAGTACGGTCACATCGACTGCATCTTCGGCAAGAACGCGGCGAGAGACGTGTTCCCGCATATCCTCGAGCACCTCGAGGCCACGCAGAAGGTGTGAGCCCCATTTCCCTCTCCCTTCGGGAGAGGGACGGGGTGAGGGTAGCGGGTGAATCCGGGTTGAACACCGTGTCCACATGGAGGGCCATGGGTTGAAGAACGGACCTGGATACCCTCACCCCAACCCTCTCCCAAGGGGCTGAAGAATGCACACGCAGAGGGAGAGAGGGAGCAAGGGGTGGGCAAGCAGGAAGGCGCATGACTTGAGCGGTAGGGTCCGATAGGGAGGCAGCCCATGGACGCTGCCGCATTGTATCTGACGTACGAGGTTCTCTATCCGGCCGGGAGTTTCGGTCCCCAGGACGAGGTGTGGCTGAGGGACAGGCTGCTGCACACCCTTCACCTGATGGAGGGGCAGCCTGGGGTCACCCTCAATCGATTGGGCACCAGCCGGGCGGAGCGAATGGGGGCCTACCGGATGGTGGAGAATGAAGACGTCAGCTTCCAGAGGCTGCTGGAGCCGGCGGCCCAGACAGTGGGCAAGGCGGTGGCACAAGGGCTGGCGGGAGAAGTGGCGCTGTGCGTGCACGACCGGACCGAGGTGGAACTCAGTCACCTGTCCATGAGCGGGGTAGGACAGGTGGGCAACCCCGTCTGTCAGGGCTTCTTCGTGCAGACGGCGTTGGTGGTGCAGACGGACGGCGCCGCCTTTGGAGTGCTGGGAGCGTGCACCTGGGAGCGCCCGGCCGCGCAAAGGGGCAAGGCCAAGAGCAGAAAGCAGCGGCCCTTCGAGCAGAAGGAGAGCGTCTTGTGGTGGCGGGCCCTGGTGGAGGCCGAAGAGCGCGTGGGAGAGCCAGGGCGGCTGCTGCACATCATCGACGCCGAAGGAGACATTTTCGAGTTGCTCTCCCGCGCGACCGGCGAGGGCTTTCAGCTGCTGGTGCGCGCCGGCCAGGACAGGCGAGTGGAGGGGGAAGGGGGGAAGCTGTGGGCCACCCTGGAAGGGTTACCCGTGGTGGGCAGCCGGCCGTTGCACGTGTCGGCCCAGCCAGCCCGGGCCGACAGGGTGGCGCGCACGGCACGCGACGCCACGCTGTCGCTGCGCTATGCCCCCCTCACGCTGCTGCCCCCGGGCGCCAGGGTGGGCAGCCGGTGCGGGTGTGGGGCGTACTGGTGCGCGAAGAGGCGCCGCCACAGGGACAGAAAGCCGTGGAGTGGCTGCTGCTGAGCAACGCGCCCATTGAAAGTGAGGAGGCGGCCTGGGGCGCAGTGACGGCCTACCAGAAGAGGTGGGGCATTGAGGAATTGCACAAGGCCCTGAAGACGGGCTGCCGACTGGAGGGGCGTCAGCACGAGGCACGCGAGCACCTGGAGAACCTGCTCGCCCTCACCCTGCTGACCTCCGTCAAGTTGCTGCGCCTGCGCACCCTGAGCCGTACCCTCCCGGATGAGCCCGCCGACGCAGTGCTGGCTCCGGCCGAGGTGCAAGTGCTCCAAGCCATGGCACCCCAACTCTCTCCACGCATGCCCTTGCAAGGGGCGCTGACGCTTCGTCAGGCCCTGCTGCTCATCGCCGCCCTGGGCGGTTACATGGCCAACCCGCAGAAGCGCCCTCCGGGCTGGCTCGTCCTCTGGCGCGGCTACGAACGGCTGCGCGACTACGTCGCGGGCTTCTCCCTTGCCCAGTTCCTTTCCGCCGCCCCCCCGCCTGCCTAGCGTGTGCAATCCTCAGCCCAAGGGGAGAGGGAGCATCTCAGTCCGAGGTGACGTCCACGCGCCGCTCCCGCACGCACCAGCGCTCCGTCGTGCACTGCCGCGCGAAGTGGGTGTCATGCGTCACCATCAGCAGCGCTCCGGGGTAGTCGCGTAGGGCTTCTTCCAGGTGCTCGATGGATGGCAGATCCAGGTGGTTGGTGGGCTCGTCGAGCACCAATGCCCAGGCATGTTGTCCGAGCCCCCGCGCGATGAGCAGCTTGCGCGCCTCGCCCGGAGAGGGTTGCTCCGAGGCGAGCAGGCGATCCGGCTCCACCCCGAGCGCCGCCACCAGCGACAGCACACGGCCCTTCTCCGCGGGAGGTAGCTCGCGCACCGAGTCGAGCGCCTCCTCGGCCTCCTCCGCGCTCACGTCCTGCGGCAGGTACAGCACGCGCTCCAGTGGCACGCGCGCCTGGCTGAGCAGGGCTCGTAGCAAGGTGCTCTTCCCGGCACCATTGGGACCCTCGATGCGGATACGGGCATCCCGGTGTACGTCGAGCCGCAGCGGGCCGAACAGCTCCACCTCGCCCGCGTGCAGTCCGGGCACGTCGAGGCTGAACAGCAGCGGGTTGGGTGGGCGGACGTAGTCGACGAAGATGGAGCGGCCGAGCGTCTTCTCCACCTCGATGGACTCGACGGCGGAGGCGGCGCGCTCGACCTCGCGGCGGGTCTTGGTCACGGCGCGTCCGAGCTTCTCATCCGCCCAGCTCACGAGGTTCTTGGCGCCCAGGGTGCGCGCGTCGCTGTCGTATTTGTCCCTCATGCGGGCGCCAGCGTTGCGCGACGCGGAGGTGGCCTCCTGCTCCCGTCGCGTCTGCGCGAGCCGCTGCTGGAGCCGGCGGTGCTCCTCCTGGGCCTGCTGCCGGGTGGCTCGGCGGGCCTCCAGCTCCGCCTCCCAGGACTCGCGGGCGGCGGAGTAGGCGCCGGGCCACAGCCGCACCGTGCCCGCGTGGACGCGCAGCGTGGAAGTGGTGAGGGCCTCGAGCAGCTCCCGGTCGTGCGAGACGAGCACCCCCACACCCCGGAAGCGGCGCAGGGCGGAGATGAGCCACTCCCGGGCCTCGGCGTCGAGGTGGTTGGTGGGCTCGTCGAGCAGCAGCACGTCGGGCTCGCGCGCGAGGGCGGCGCCAATTTGCCACCGCTTGCGCTCACCGGGAGAGAGCGTGCTCCACCGCTCGAGGGCGGTGGGATCCAACGCGAGCTGTCCGAGCAGCCGCCGGGAGCGCGAGTCATACGCCTCGGCGAGCGCGGTGATGTCGGGGGTGATCTCCTCGACCCGTTGTGGGCAGAGATGGACGAGGGCCGAGGGCGGCTCGAAGCGGAGGTGTCCGTCCGAGGGCTGGAGCTCGCCGGAGATCAGCCGCAGCAGTGTGGATTTGCCGGCCCCATTGGCACCGACGAGGCCGGACCAACCTGGTGGCAGGTGGAACTCGGCATCGGAGAAGAGGGGAATGGCGTCGGAAAACGCGAAGGAGACGCGGTGGGCGCGAACGAGTGACACAAGGAACTCCGGAATCGTTCCGGGCACGCACGAGGGGCCCGGTGGGTGGCTGAGAGACAGCGCTGACGATTCAGGAGTGGATCTTCAATGGAGTACGAAGCCTCGTGTGCGAGGGACCCGAAACTCAGGGTTCGGAACTTTTAACCCTAGACGGGCCCCCGCGCAATCCCTGACAAGCCTGGCCCTAGCGAGTCTGTACGACGGTGGACGCGGCGGCGGCCTGCACCTGCCGGGCGAGCCGCCACGCACCGACAGAGGCGGCGATGGCGGAGACCGTGGTCATCAGGAGCGCCAGGGCGATGTTGTGCAGCGCCTCCTGGACCCCCACGTAAAGGACGGCGGGACCCTCGCTGGCCAAGGGCCCGGTGTAGGCCTGCAGCATGTTCCGCGAAAGGTTCCCGAAGCTTCATCGGGAACCTGAGCCGCGCGGCGACGGCCCCCAGGATTATTCCTCCGAGGGAAGGATCGGGCGGGTGCGAACCGGCACGGCGGGCGGCTGGTTGCTCACGGTGCGAGTGAGGGCCTGGGCGCTCAGGGCCGCGGCGCTGGGGGCGGGCTGCGGCCGGGGAGTGTTCTCCTTGGTGAACACCTCCTTGAGTGTCGCGATGCTGCCCAGCGCGGCCGTGGCCTCGTAGGGGACGAACATCTTGTTGTCGCCCTTGCCCAGCTCCTGCAGCGTCTCCATGTAGCGCAGCGCCAGCACCTCGGGCGTGGCACCGCCTCCGGAGTTGATGGCATCAAAGACGAGCCGGGTCGCCTCGGCCTTGGCCTCGGCATCCAGCAGCGTGGCGCGCTTGCGACCCTCGGCGCGGGCGACCTCCGCGTCGCGCTCGGCCTCGGCGCGCAGGATGCGCGAGATCTTCTCGCCTTCGGCGGAGAGGATGGCCGCCGCCTTGTCACCCTCTGCCTTGGTGACCTCGGCGCGGCGCTCGCGCTCGGCCGTCATCTGCTTGGCCATGGCCTCCTTGATGGCGTTGGGCGGCTCGATCTCGCGCAGCTCCACGCGCGTCACCTTCACGCCCCATTTCTCCGTGGCCTCGTCCAGCACCGCGCGCAGCTTGCTGTTGACCGTCTCGCGGCTGGTGAGCGTCTGATCCAACGTCAGCCCACCCATGATGTTGCGCAGGTTCGTCATCGTGAGCTGCTCGATGGCTAGCGCCAGGTTCTCCACCGCGTAGAGCGCCTTCGCCGGATCGACGATCTGGTAGTAGATGACCGAGCCCACCTCCATGGTGACGTTGTCATGGGTGATGACCTGCACGGTATCGAAGCCCATGACCTGCTCGCGCAGATCCACCAGGTAGGAGCGGAAGAAGCGGTTGTCCACGCGCATCTCCATGGCGCGGGGCGAGTCGAAGAAGGGGATGAGGATGTTCAACCCGCTGCTGGCCACGTGGTGGAACCTTCCCAGGCGCTCCACCACCATCACCTTGGCCTGAGGCACGATGCGCAGGCCCTTGACGAGGGCGAACCCCACGGCCGCCGCGAGGATGACGAAGATTGCGGTACCCATCTAACGACCTTCCTTCTTCTTCAAGGGAACTTCCAGCGACGCGGCGGGACGCCGCACCCACAGCTTCAAACCTTCCACCTGCTCGACGATGACGCGCTCACCCTCGGCCACAGGGCCTCCGAGCGGGCGTGCGGACCAGAGCTCTCCGTTGATGCGCACCGTGCCCCCGTACCCCTCAACGAGGGACTCGGTGACCACGGCCTCCTGGCCCACCATCGCCTCGACACCCGTCTTCACGGTGGACGCGTTGCGCATGAAGGCTTTCTTGAAGAGGGTGCGCGACGCGGCGAAGAGCGTCACCGAGATGAGCGTGAAGAGCGCGAGCTGGACGTTGATATCCAACCCCACCGCGGCTGCCAGGCTGGCGACCACCGCCCCCACACAGAACCAGAGCATGACGAAACCCGGGAGGGCCATCTCCAGCGAGCCCGCGATGATGGCAGCGAGGATCCACAATTGCCAGGCATGGATGTCCATGAATGCTCCTGTCTGACCCGGAGCTTGCCACCGTGCCGACGCTCGGCGCCACAACAGTGGCCGCATGACCGACATTCCGGAGTAGAACAGCGCTCAACCCTGGAGTGCAACATGCCCTTCCTGAACGTCAACGGTACTCGCCTCTATTACGAAGACACGGGCGGCTCGGGAGAGCCCCTCGTGTTCAGTCACGGCCTGCTGTGGAACTGCCGGATGTTCGACAAGCAGGTGGCGGCGCTGAAGGACCGCTACCGCTGCATCGCCTACGATCATCGGGGCCAGGGCCAGAGTGACGTGTGGAAGGTGGACACCGTGGATATGGAGACGGTGTACGCGGACGCGGTGGGCCTCATCGAGCAACTGGGCGCGGGGCCGTGCCACTTCGCGGGGCTGTCCATGGGCGGCTTCGTGGGGATGCGGATGGCGGTGCAGCGGCCGGACCTGCTGCGTTCGCTGATCCTGTTGGAAACCTCGGCGGACCCCGAGCCGGAGCAGAACGTGCCGCGCTACAAGGCGCTCAACTTCACCGCCCGCTGGTTCGGGCTGAGGCTGGTAGCGGACCGGGTGATGCGCATCATGTTTGGCCGCACGTTCCTGGAGGATCCGGCACGCTCGGAGGAGCGGGCCGAGTGGCGGCGCCGGCTGATGGGAAATCGGCGTGACATCTGGCGCGCGGTGAACGGCGTCATCCGCCGGCGTGGGGTGTACGAGGAGCTGTCTCGCATCAAGACGCCGACGCTGGTGCTGGTGGGCGCGGAGGACGTGGCCACGGTGCCGGCCAAGGCCGAGCGCATTCACGCGGCCATCGCGGGCTCGAAGCTGGTGAAGCTGCCGCGTGGTGGGCACACCTCGTCGGTGGAGGAGCCGGAGTTGATGAACGCCGCGCTGGTGAGCTTCCTGGAGGAGGTGTCCTCCACGCCGCGTCAGGTGGGTTGAATCCAGAGCACCACGGTCCGAAAGAAGGGGAGGGCGGAATGAGCACGCCAGACTGGATGGACCGGACGAGGGCGGTGCGTCCGGGCGAGGAGCTGGATGTCGCGTGGCTGGAGAAGTATCTGGCCGAGAAGGTGCCGGGGCTGACGGGGCCGCTGGTGGTGGAGCAGTTCCCGGGCGGGCACTCGAACCTGACGTACCTGCTGCGTATGGGCGAGAAGGAGCTGGTGTTGCGCCGGCCGCCCTTTGGCGCGAAGGCGATCAAGGCCGGGCACGACATGGGGCGCGAGTACCGGATCCTCAGCGGGCTCCTGCCGGTGTTCCCGAAGGTGCCTCGGCCGCTGGTGTTCTGTGGCGAGAACGAGTCACCCATGGGGGCCACCTTCTACGTGATGGAGCGGGTGAGCGGGGTCATCCTCCGCGCGAAGCCTCCGAAGGGACTGGAGCTCACGCCGGAGCTGATGCGCAAGTTGTCGGAGAACTTCGTGGACAACCTGGTCGACCTGCACGCGGTGGATTGGCGCGCAGCGGGGCTGGGGGAGATCGGGAAGCCGGAGGGGTACTTGGGCCGGCAGGTGGCGGGGTGGACGGAGCGCTATGGCAAGGCGAAGACAGACGACATCCCCGAGATGGAGCAGGTGGCGAAGTGGCTGGCCGGACATCTCCCGGCGGAGCTGGCGCCGACGCTGATCCACAATGACTACAAGTACGACAACCTGGTGTTGGATCCGGAGCGGCTCCCGAGCATCCGGGCGGTGCTGGACTGGGAGATGGCGACGATCGGCGATCCGCTGTCGGACCTGGGGATGGCGCTGGCGTACTGGGTCGAGGCCGCGGACCCCGAGGAGCGGCTCGCGTTGCCGTTCGGACTGACGATGCTGCCGGGCAACCTGACTCGCGAGGAGCTGGTGGCGCGGTACGCCCAGAAGAGCGGGCGGGACACGCGTGGAATCGCGTTCCACTACGTGCTGTCGCTCTTCAAGGTGGCGGTGATCGCCCAGCAGATCTACTTCCGGTTCAAGCAGGGCCTGACGAAGGACGAGCGCTTCGCGGCGATGATCGTCGCGGTACGCGTCCTCAGCCGCGCGGCTGCACGGGCGATCGAGACGGGAAGCATCCGCTGAGCGCTGGGGCTACTGTCCGCCGCCCTGGCTCTTCGTCTCCCGCCGCCTGCGGCGCACGAAGAAGAAGGCGCCCGCCACGGGCAGTAGCATCCCGCCTCCCACCATTGCCAGCGTGCTCAGCCGCCGAGCCGGCCACTGCAGGGTGAGCTTCTGGTTTCGCACCCGCTCGAAGTCCGGCTCCGGGCAGCTCTGGCCAAACTGAAAGACCCCGGGGATGTTGGCTCCCCGCTTCACATACGTGCGCCAGAGCCGCTGGACACGCTCCGGGTCGGTGCTCGAGACGAACCGCGCGGCATGGCAGAGGAGCGCCGCGTAGGCCTGGCTCCGGGGAGGCACCAGCTCCGCGGCCTTCTCGGCCAGGTCCGCTGCTGTAGAGCGGTAGTGGAAGCGCAGCGGATGGGGCGGCGCGTGGGTGGTGAATCGCACCTTCTCGGCCTCCGTGGTGACCGGAACATCCTTCAGCACGCTCCGCGCCGCGGTGGGCTCGATGTACGGCTCCCATTCCTTGTGCCAGGCATCCAGGTCGAACCGTCCGTCCATGAAGCCCCAGTCCGGTGTGACCTCGGTCCCCAGGATCTCGAGGCCCTGGGTGCGCGCGAGCTGCGCCGCGGAGTAGAGCGCCTGCGCCTCATCCACGTCGCTCCAGGCCGACTGGGCCCGGTCGAGCGCCTCCACGTACTTTCGCGCGGGCTCCTCCCAGCGCGTGCCCCTGAAGAACTCCAGCGCCTCCTGGCCACGCCCGTTCCGCAACAGCCTCCGCCCGAGCAGCACGCGCAGGCGCGTGTTCAGGTCCGCGTCCGTCTTGTCGTGGGCCTCGTTCCACAGGAAGAACGCGAGCTCGGGAGCGCACCGGCCCGCTGGGTCTGAGGCGTGGGCCCGCAGGAGCCGCTGGAGCTCGTCCACCGTCAGCACGCGCTCGGCCAGGTAGGCGAGATCCGGCCAGGAGCAGCTCGCCAGGGCGTGCTCCGCCGCCGGGTAGAAGTCGCCTCGCGCGAGCTCGAGCAGGGCCCGCTCTCCCTCCACTCGCGCCCGTGGCCGTCGGGGATGCTCGTCGATCCCTATGCGCGACCAGTCTTCCGCCTCAGGGAACCCCTGCGCGGCTTCCGCGAGGCACTGCTCCGCCGACGACCGGTCCCCACGCCGCAGCGCCAGCTTCGCCCTGACCCATGCGTCCAGCGCGGTCTTCTCCTGCCCGGCGAAGCGCTCGGCCAGATCGAAGCGTCCCGAGTGCCAGGCACTCGCCGCGAGCCGGTCCGCCCCCGCCAGTCCAGGCACCGCCGCGAGCGCTTCCAACAGCCGTGGCATCGGGGAGCTTTGCGCCTCGCCGTCCACCCACACCGTCTCCTTCGCACGTGTCCAGGCGTAGGTCGTGAGCAGGCGCTGCGCCAGGGGCTCCCGCAGTGCTTTTCTCAGGCGTGCCTCGTCGAGGGCGAGCATCCGGGCTACGAACAGCAGCGAGGCCTGTCCGCTCACGCTCCCGTGGGCTGCTTGTTCCACGTAGAGCCGGATGGCTCCCGCGTCATCGTCCTCCTTCAGGAGCACCCGTGCTTCCTCGCCCAGGCTCGCCACCGCCAGGCCGAGTGGATCCTCGAAACCCTGGCGGACCAGCTCACGCACCTGGCTGAAGTGCAACCGCGCCTCGGTTGCTGAGTCCGCTGTTCGTCCCAACATGAAGGCTGCGAAGGTGGAGAAGCGCCGGCGCTCCTCGATTGGCAGTGTGAGCACTTCGAGAAAGCGGGCTCGGGCCTCTTGCCAGTTCCCCGTGTGGAAGGCCTTCGCACCGGACTCGTACAGCGCCGTCTCGCGGGCTCCGCCCCCTGTCCGGGCCCCCTCTGGCTCTTGGACGCTCTCAACGACGAGGAAGGCATCCGCCGGCTTGGGCATCAGCCGCGACACCTCGAGCATGAAGACGCCGTCTGGCAGCTCCGCCATCGTCCCCAGCCGGTCGCTCAGCAGCTCGGGTGGGAAGTCGGGGCCACAGGCGCGCGCGCGGCGCACCGGGGTCAGCAGCACCAAGACAGCCAGGCATGTCGATACGCTACGGAGCAGCAAGAGTCACCTCAGATCCCCGCACGAAGCCAATGACGCGGCGCTCGCCCACGCGCAGGCGGGGAGGCGTGCGCGCCACGAGCGAGGTCCCCTGCGGGGTATAGCCACCCACGCCATCAAGGACCTCGAGGTTGCCGGAAAGGGAGAGGCGCGCGGGAGCCACGGCATCCACGCGGCCGGTGTTCTCGATAACGATGTCCAGAGCGCCTCCCCCTGCATCCACCAGGCGGGAGACGAACTGTGGGGCAAGAGATTCACCTCGCACCACCGCCGCGAGCGTGGGGAGGCTCCAGGCGTCTGGATCCCCTCGGTGGCCGAGCCGGAACCAGATGAGACCGGCGACGCCTTTCACGGGGCGCTCGCGCAGCTCGGTGAGGAAGCGGGCCACGTCTTGCGGCTCCACGGACAGGCGCGTCCCACTGCGCAGCCGCACGCGGTAGGTGGGGAGCGCCACGAGGAAGGGGCGGTCTGTGGCGCGGGCCCAGGCTTCGATAAAGCCCCGGGCCTCCTCGGGCGTGAAGAGCGTGGGGGCGCGCACGGCGTGCACCTGGAGGACAATGCCGTCGGGAATGGAGACCAGACGGGTGAGCGCTGACGAGGTACTCCACGTGGGCAGCGCCGTGATGGAGAGCGCCAGATCCCCGAGCGCTGTCCGCTCGCGCGCCAGCCAGTCCGCGTAATCAGCCAGCGCAGCGGTGGCACAGTCATGATCGAGCTCGATGCCTCGGACGCGAACTCCCTTGGCCCGCCAGGCTCTTGCGTGCGCGGCGACCTCCTGAAGGGAAATGCCCTCAAGCGGAGCCGTGCCGTCCACCCGCATCACCGCCACCACCTCGCGGCCACTGCGTGCCAGGGCCTCCACGTCCACCGCCACATCCACCGGAGTCCGAGAGGCTCCCGAGCGCTCACGAGCCAACACGCGGAGCGCACCCAGCTCCGCAGGAGCCTCCGCGATGGCCTGGACCAGCTCCGGGCTCCAGTCACGCTGCCAGACGTACGTTTCGTGAGCGAGGGCGCGAGGTGACGACGGGTCTCCCCGCGTGCAGGAGAGGCCGAGCACGAGGACGAGCACGCAGACCCACCCCCAAGCGCGTCGCGGTATCGAGGACACGGTCGGACCTTATCAACGATCGAACATTCACCCGAGCGCCTTCGCATCAACGAGCAACGATCCTCCCTCTCCCTCTGGGAGAGGGTCTGGATCAGACGTCTCGGGTTCCCGCCTGCGCGATCACTTCACGAGAAGGTCACGCGGTTGGATCTCACCTCCAAAGTGACGAGACACAGCGGGTAGGCAGAACATACCTACCGGGGCGGACCTTCCGCCTGAACGGCTGCTCAGTAGGGTGGCGGGCGTGTACGCGGAGCTGGTCTGCCGGTCGAACTTCTCGTTTCTGCGCGGGGCCTCGCACCCCGAGGAATTGATCCAGGCCGCTGCGGAGCGGGGACTGGCCGCGGTGGCGCTCGCGGATGCGGATGGGCTGTACGGGGCGGTGAAGGCGCACCTGGCGGCGAGGGACGCGGGCATCAAGTTCCTGCTGGCCAGCGAGCTGACGCTGATGGATGGCCCGCGAGTGGTGTTGTACGCGCAGGACGCGAGGGGCTACGCGAACCTCAGCCGGCTCATCTCGAAGAGCCGGATGCTGCACCCCAAGGGGGAGGCGGGCCTGCCCTGGCGCGAGCTGGCCGAGGGCAACGAAGGCCTTCTGGCACTGCTTCCGCACCCGGTGCCCGTGGAGCGAGTGGCGCCACTGGCTGAGGCCTTCTCAGAGCGCTTCTACGTGGGCGTCTCCCGCTCACTGTCCTCGGGAGATGAGGCGCGGGTGGCGCAGACGAAGGCTCTGGCGAGGGACCTCGGAGCGCCTCTGTGCGCGCACAACGACGTGCATACGCACGACCGAAGCCGCCAGCCGCTGCAGGACGTGCTCACGGCCATCCGGTACAAGACAACCCTGGGGCAGCTCGGGACGCGACGGTTGCCCAACGCGGAGCGGACGCTGAAGGGGCCGGAGGAGATGGCGCGGCTGTTCGCGGACTGCCCGGAGGCGCTCGAGCGCACGCTGGAGCTGGCAAGCCGCTGCCACGCGACGCTGGACGGACTGCGCTACCACTTCTCGGAGCAGGATCTGCCGCCGGGACAGTCGACGTCGAGCTGGCTGCGCGAGCTGACGTACCAGGGGCTCCAGGTGCGCTACCCGGGAGGCGTTCCGCCTGAGGTGGTGAAGCAGATCGAGCACGAGCTAAAGCTCATCGCGGCCCTGGACTTCGCGGGGTACTTCCTGGCCATCTGGGACATCGTCCGGTTCGCGCGCTCGCGGGGGATTCTGTGCCAGGGACGGGGAAGCGCGGCGAACTCGGCCGTTTGCTACGCGCTGGGCGTCACGGCGATTGATCCCGTGCGAATGGGGCTGCTCTTCGAGCGCTTCCTGAGCATGGAGCGCAAGGAGCCGCCGGACATCGACGTGGACTTCGAGCACGAGCGGCGCGAGGAGGTGCTGCAGTACGTCTACGAGAAGCACGGCCGGGACCGAGCGGGGATGGTGTGTGAGGTCATCTGCTACCGAGGGCGGCTGGCGCTGCGCGAGGTGGGCAAGGCGCTTGGGCTGTCGCTGGACCAGGTGGACCGGCTGGCGAAGACGGCGGGCTCCTACGGCGGCGAGATGGGGCCGGAGCTGCTGAAGGAGGTAGGGCTGTCAGCGGATGACCGGCGCGTGAGGCAGACGCTCGCGCTGGCGACGGAGATCGAGGGCTTCCCGAGGCACCTCTCCATCCACGTGGGCGGGTTTGTCATCACCCGCGAGCCGCTGGTGGAGATGATCCCCGTGGAGAACGCGGCGATGAAGGGCCGCACGGTGGTGCAGTGGGAGAAGGACGACCTGGAGGCGGTGGGCGTCCTGAAGGTGGATCTGCTGGGGCTCGGGATGCTGACGGCCCTGGCGAAGTGCCTGGCGCTGATCAAAGAGCACCACGGGCGCGAGCTGTCGCTGGCCACGATTCCCGCGGAGGACCCGGCCGTCTACGAGATGCTGTGCAACGCGGACTCGATCGGGGTGTTCCAGATCGAGAGCCGGGCGCAGATGAACATGCTGCCGAGGCTGAAGCCTCAGTGCTTCTACGATCTGGTGGTGGAGATTGCCCTCATCCGGCCGGGACCGATCGTGGGGGACATGGTGCACCCGTACCTGCGAAGGCGCGAGGGGCGGGAGCCGGTGGAGTACCCGTCGGAGGACGTGAAGCGGATTCTGCAGAAGACGCTGGGGGTGCCGCTCTTCCAGGAGCAGGCGATGAAGTTGGCGATGGCGGTGGCGGGCTTCACGCCAGCAGAGGCGGACGGACTGCGGCGGGCGCTGTCTCACAAGCGCGCGGAGGAGCGGCTGGGGCCGTTCCACAAGCGCTTCGTGGAGGGCGGCGTGGCACGGGGGTACACGCCCGAGTACGTGGACACGCTGTTCCGCCAGTTCCGCGGGTTCGCGCACTACGGCTTCCCGGAGAGCCACTCGGCGAGCTTCGCGCTGCTGGCGTATGCCTCGGCATGGCTGAAGTGCCACTACCCGGCGGCGTTCACGGCGGCGCTGCTGAACTCGCAGCCGATGGGCTTCTACGCACCGCACACGCTGGTGGCGGATGCGCAGCGGCATGGCGTGAAGGTGCTGGGCGTGGACGTGAACTACTCGGGGTGGGACTGCACGATGGAGGAGGGCGGGGCGCTGCGGCTGGGCCTGCGGATGGTGCGAGGGCTCCAGGAGGCAGCGGGACGGCGGGTGGAGTCGGCGCGGCAGGGCGTGCGCTACGCGAGCATTGGAGAGCTGGCTCGGCGGACGAGGGCGCCTCGGCACGAACTGGCGCGACTGGCGCTGTCGGGGGCGCTGGGGAGCCTCAGCGGCTCACGGCGGGACGCGCTGTGGGAGATCCAGGCACTGGGCCCGCTGGAAGAGACGGACCTGTTCTTCGGGATGGCAATGGACGGGACGACGGTGGAGCTGCCGCAGATGAACGTGGCGGAGCGGGTGAGCAAGGACTTCGAGACGGTGGGCGTGTCGCTGGAGAAGCACCCGCTGGAACTGCTGCGGCCGGTGCTGCGCAAGCGAGGCGCGGTGACAGCAGCGGGGCTGGAGCGGGTGCGAGCGGGGGCCCGAGTGGCAGTGGGAGGGATGCTCATCTGCCGGCAGATGCCGCCGACGGCGAAGGGGTTCTGCTTCCTGTCACTCGAGGACGAGACGGGGATCGCGAACCTGGTTGTGCCACCGGACGCGTACGCGCGATTCCGCAAGGACATCCACGGCGCGCTGTTCCTGGTGGGACAGGGGACCCTGGAGAAGACAGGGAAGGTCACGAATGTGAAGGTGCAGCAACTGGAGCCGCTCGCCTCCGCACTCCCGGGGTAGTGTTGGAGGGTGACGTCTGAGGAGCTCATCGCGCTCGCGCATCGCTTCTACCCCTCGGGTCTTGAGGGCAACGATCCCCGTTACGATGCCTCGGAGGCGTTCCAGCGGTTGATCGCCGCGCGAGAGTCCGCCATGGCAGATTCCCAGGTTTGGGACTCCTTCTTCCAGCGCCTACGCGACGCATTGCCTGGATGCCATACCGAGAACTGGTCGACGCTTCGCTATGACGCATGCCGGAGGTGCCGTGTTTACCTTCCTGGCACCACTCCGACGTCGACGGAGGTAAAGGCCGTTGTCGGCCTCGTGAGCATTCTCGCGCCGGTATACGCCATCTACGCATCCCACCAGTTCCAGACCTCCAGGTCGGTAATAAGGCGCCTGAGAAAGTGCAGCTCATCGACTGCCTCTTCACGGACAACCGTTGGTAGCGACTTCGAAACCGCTCAGCGAACGACGAGCCGGGCGCGCTGGGTGGCCGGACGCACCCGGGCGGTGGTGCCGGCGTTGAAGGCGAGGAAGTCTTCCTCGACGCCGTCGCTGAAGATGACGCCCCCCGAGGGCATCCGTGACTCCACCTCCAGCTCTTGCTGCGCGCTGACGAACCCGGCCACCACGCTGGCCGCCGAGTGCCGGCTGATGAAGGGCTCGCGCACCACGAAGGCCAGCCGCGGATCCTCCCAGGAGAACCGCCACGGCTGGCCCGGCTGCCCCCCCGTCGCCTCCGTGAGTCCCTGGGCGAGCGTGAACACCGAGGACAGCCAACCGCTCGAACCCGCCCCCGTGGAGACGATGATGCCGCTGGAGGACTGGGACTCGGCGTGGCGCTCGTAGTGCAGGGTGTACCGGGCGGAGACGTGGGTGCGCGCTCCGAGGAACAGGTCATTGAACCCAAGCAGCCGCTGGCCATCGCTCAGCACCACCTCAGCGAGCGTCACTTCGCGGAAGCGAGCCTGATCCTCCAACACATGACGCACCGCCACCCGCGCCTTGTCGACACCGAAGGGCAGGAGCACGCCGTCGAAGCGCTCCGGGTCCGGGTTGACGCCGACGATCGGCTGCGAGCCCACGTACTTGGCAACGTTGGCCACCAGGCCGTCCTGGCCCACCGTCACCACCAGTTCCTTGCCGGTGAAGAGGAAGGTGGGCACCAGCGAGCGGTCCACCTGTTGCACCGGTAACCCGAGCTCCAGCAGCTTGTGAAGTGCGTCCAACGAGCGGCGATAGGTGTCGTCCTCCCGCGCGTAGTCCTCGAAGTCCTGGCCGGCGTGCTCCAGATAGAAGCGCGCCTGCGAGCGCGTGTTGAAGCGCTCCACCAGCTCGGCGAGCCTCGTCCGGCGGGTGACGAGGACGATCTTCTCGTACTCAGCCATGGCGTGCCTGGTTCCCCGACGGGCCCGAGAGCAGCGAGCGCAGCAGGTCTGGAGACACGTTCAGCTCGCCAATCTT
The DNA here is from genome assembly GCF_044360475.1 of Archangium minus. NCBI lineage: Bacteria > Pseudomonadati > Myxococcota > Myxococcia > Myxococcales > Archangiaceae > Archangium > Archangium minus. Next base: position 7,192,085 of record NZ_CP043494.1, on the reverse strand, counting down.
CCCCGCGTTCTCCGCCATCTCACGGAAGGCGAGCGCGATGTTCAGCTTGGGATCGTTCCCTCCACCGGCCGCTGCCATGAGCACCTTCCAGTCCACGTCCCGCACCGGGGCGAGCGTCTTCTCCAACGCGTAGGCCTTGGCCTCGGCGGCCTTGCGCTCGTTCTCGCTCCAGCGCTCCATGAAGGCGGCGCGCTGCTCCTCCACGGCGATGTCCGCGGCGATCTGCGCCTCGCGGATCTGCCGCTTGCCGGCCTCGACGGACAGCTCGGTGGCGATCTCGCTCTCCTTGATGCGCCGCTCCTGCTCCACGGCGGCGTTGCGGCGGGCGTAGATGGCCTCGTCCGCGCGCCGCTGGAGGGCCTCACGTGCCTCGGCCTCAAGGGCCCGCGCCATCTCCGGAGTGGGGCGCGTCGAGAGGAGCGCGAAGCCCTGCACCTCCACACCGAGCATCCGTACCGCCTCGGTCTCGCGCAGCGCCGCGAGCACCTTGCCTTCAATGGTTGCCGCCTGCACGAGCACCTCGCGCAGGGGCATGGACTGCACCACCGTGCGGGCGCGCACCTGGACGATCTGGACGAGCCGCTCCTCCAGCTTCGAGGGATCTTCCGAGGCGTACTCGCCCGAGGGCTTCACCGAGTAGTCCAGCAGCCCAGCGAGCAACTTGGGGTCCGCGACGCGATAGGTGAGCTGACCCTGGAGGGTGACGGCCTGGAAGTCCTGAGTGATTTCATTGAAGACGAAGGGCACGTCCGAGCTGGAGAGCGGCACGGCGACCACGGTGGTCGTGGGAGCCCAGTAGAAGAAGGAGAGGCCGGGCCCCTCGCGCTTCACCCGCCCGTCCTTGAACTGCATCACGTACTTCGTTGGCGGCGCCTTCATGTACCGGATACTCATGACCCAACCCCCTCATCTTCGTGTTTTGACAACACCAACATAGTGTCAAAACAACACTGATGCAACCAGAAGTGGAGCCGCTGCCTCCCTCTCCCTCTGGGAGAGGGCTGGGGTGAGGGTCTTCCCCACGATGTGGGTAGCGCGTGGGGCCAACTGATTGTGCACAAGAGCCGACGACCTGACAGGGGCTGAAAGTCAAGGGAGTTGACTCGTGGAGTCATCTCCGGGCAAACCACTTCGGAGGGAGCTGTCGTGAACATCGGGAGTGGGACTTGGCGCATTCAGAAATGAGCCTCGGAGAGCTTGTTGAGGCATTCGCCCAGCATGTAGCGGCACAGACCGACGCAATCTCTCGTGGCGATGCCAGGACGGGAAACAAGCACGCAAAGCGTTATGTTGCTCTTTTCGAAAGGCTGCGTAGTCATGGTGATGCTGGGCGGGCCGCACTTGCCGATTTGTTCACGCACCCTCGTATGGATGTTCGGGTTGCGGCTGCCGCGCACTTATTCCGTTATCGGACATCAGAGGCCCAGGCCGTTCTGCAAGAGATAGCAAAGGGAGAGGGGCTTGCGGCTTTTGAAGCATCAGAGTCGTTGATGCGGTGGGCAGATGGCACCTGGGAGCTGGACCCTGCGTAAACTGGTTACTGGTACCTGTTCCATGAGGAAGACAGAGGTAAAGAAGCTCTTAACGGAGCAACTCATCGAGAAGGCCAGGAGCCTTTCGGCCGAGAGGTGGCGTGCCATTTACGCAGGCAAACCCAAAGAAGGAAATCGCATGTTCGATCTTCTCGTTGCGATTCGCAGAGAGTTACGAAAGCGAGGCATGGAAGCCCAGAGCCAGTTGTTAGCGTTGCTCGATGATCCAGATCCAGGGACTCGTTGCTGGGCTGCGGTATCCGTTTTGGAGTTTGCACCGGACGAGGCGGAACGAGTGCTTACCGAACTCGCGAGAAGCGCTGGCGGTCTGGTTGGCTTCTCGGCGGAGTGGACACTTGAGGAGTGGAAAGCAGGTACCTTGAAGCCTCTTTGATGTCGCTGAACAAACCGACGCCATTTGGTGGGGCTTCCCTCAGCAGGAGGCCTGGCCTGTACGTGGGTGATACGGGCGGATATGGCCTCCACCTGGACGCAGCGCTCAAGGCCGCCTTCACGTGTCGAAGCGAAAGGGGGTCTGGCCGATGGAGGCTCGCGTTGCGAACTGCTGACAGAACTTATTCAGTTCAGAGTAGGGGGCAGTCGGCAAAACGTCCCGGAACTCCAAATGGGTCACCAAGCAGAAGAGCGTGACCTCCAGATAGCTCAGGTCCCGATGTGGCGGGAGTGCGGCGAGCGTGGACCTCGCGTTTTCCTCCAGCCAGGACATCATGTTGACCAGCCCCTTCCTCATCTTCGCGTGGTGAGCATTACTGTCGTTGACGCCGGCCGCCTTAGACATGATCAGCGTCACTTCTGTCGCCATGGCCTGGAGAACGAGCTCCTGCGCATTGGCAAGCAACGGCTCGTCGAGCTCTTCCGGCCATACCACGCGGGGTCTGTGACTCGACTGCCGCCAGAGCTCGCGACAGATATTGAGAGCGCCGAACCAGATACCTCGGGGCGTCTGCAACGAGGGTATTCTTAGCGCGGGGTTGCCGCCGTAGTCCTCCGGAGCGGAGGACATGAGATCGCGCACCACCCGAAAGGAGTAGTCGATGCGCATCTCCGCAGCGAAGATCCGCGTGACGCGCGTAAAGTGTGAGCTCGAGCGGCCAATGAGAACTGGTTTCGGGAGTTCTTCGTGCGCAGTTTGCATACTTGCTCCTCCGATCCGGGGCGACTGTAAGAGTGTCCCTTCATCGTGCACAAGCCGGAAGCGCTGCGGGCACGAGGCATTGAAGCGCAGCGACCGTCATTGGGAATTCAGTATTGGACGAAGCGGCAGGACGCAGGCAATTCGTGTAGGTTCGAGGGATGCCACGCGCTTCGAGTGACCTCGTTCGGCAGATCCGCAGGCGGCCCGGCATGTACGTAGGAGGTACGGGCGGCTACGGCCTTCACCGGTTGCCGCTGCTCCTGCTTCAAGCGGGGACCCTTGCTGCGAGCGAAGGTCGCGGTGACGAAGTGAGACTCCACTTCGGGCTCGGCGGCTCCTGCTCGTTCTCCTTCAATGGGCCCTTGTGGCCGTCACGCCTGATGTCCGAGCCTCCCCCAGGGGACTCGTTGGCTCGCCTGTTCACGCCGGCTGACGCCGACCTTCGTGCTCCCCGTCCGGACGGTGCATCTGAGACATCCCTCTTGGTGTCTCCCTACGAAGACCTCGCGATCGTCAATGCGCTCGCTTCGGAACTCGAGGTCTCCCTTTGTTCTGAAGGGAGGACCTGGCGGCAGGTCTTTCGATGCGGAGAGCCGGTGGGCCTGGTCCAAGATCTTCCTCACACGAAGAATGGGCGTCCGTCATCCAAAGGTACGCACATCCACTTCGTGCCGGATTCCTCCATCTTCGAGCGGCCCCGGTTTTCCATCCCGGGGTTGTCTTTGCGGATGGAGGAACTGGCCGCTCTGCACGAGTGTGTCTCCTTCCGGCTGCGCGACGACGTGCACCAGGTTGAGACGCACCACCGTTTCGAGCGAGGACTCGTGGACTACACCGCACGGATCTCCGAGCCGGCCCTCCCACTCCATGCTCCCTGGAGCTTCGAGGGGCGCCACGAATCGACCCGGGTCCGGCTCTCGATCCAGTGGTGTGGAGCACCGGGGAATCGGGCGCTGTCTTGGGTGAACCAGCTCCGAGCGAGCGGGGGATCGCATCTCGAGGGGCTGGTCCAGGGGCTTCATGGTGCGCTCTATCACTACGCCGAGACGGTGGGACGCACGTTGGAGCTCTCGGTCTACATTCCTGCCGTGCTCCTGGAGGGGCTCACGGTGTTGCTCGATGTCACGGTGCCGCGGCCGGTGTGGCTCGGCCCTGTGAAGGGGGTGCTCGCCGATGAGGAGTGTGAGTTCGCCGTGGCCCGTCTGGTTGAAACGTGGCTGAGCAAGCGATTCGAGGAGGAGCCGGTGGTCGCAGAACGGATTCTGGATCACGTCATCGCGCGCTACGTCGCACGCGGGTAGTACGTTAAGGTTCCGCCATGGGTCTTCTTCAAAGGGCGAGGCGGATGTTGCTCCTGGTTCTGGCGGCACTCGTCATCGCGTACGTGGGACTCTGCGTGTTGGTGTTCGTCAACCAGCGGCGGTTGGTGTTCCCGGTGCCACTGGGGGCTCGCGAGCCGATGCTGCCTGGAGCCTCGCTCCTGCGTATCCCCGGGCCGGAGGGCTCGACGGTGTACGCGCTGCACGTGTCCGCGCCTGCCGGGGCCCCGACGGTGGTGCACTTCCACGGCAACGGTGAGCAGCTCGCGGACGAGCAGTGGCTGGCGCAGCGCTTCCAGGAGGCGGGGCTCGGCTTCTACGCGGTGGAGTACCCGGGTTACGGGCTCGCGGTGGGGCAGGGGCCTTCCGAAGTAGGCATCTACGCGGCGGCCGAGACCGCATTGGAGCACCTGTATCGCGAGCTGGGCGTGCCTCGGGAGCGCACGGTGCTTCAGGGACAATCGCTCGGCTCAGGTGTTGCGGTGGAGATGGCGAAGCGGGGCCATGGTGCGCGGCTGGTCCTCATCACGCCCTACACCTCGATCGTGGACGTGGGCGCGCGGCTCTTCCCGTGGCTCCCCGCGAGCCTGCTCGTGAAGGATCCGTTCGACAGCGCAGCCAAGGCTCCTGGTCTGAAGCTGCCGGTGCTCATCATTCACGGGACTCAAGATGAGGTCGTTCCCGTGGACATGGGGCAGCGGATGGGGACCCTTTTCCCGAATGCCACCACGCGCATCCTCGAGGGAAAGCGCCACAATGACGTGCTCGACCGGCCGGCCATTCTCCAGGAGATGATGGAGTTCGTGCGCGACGGAGTACGGCCGGCGGCAACGCTTCAGCCTACGCCTTGAGAGGCGCGGCTCAGCTCACCAGCAGCCGTGCGTCGTCCAGGTCCATGTCGGCGATCAGGTCCACGCCGTTGCGCATGAGCCTCCGCGCCGCCGCCATGGCCCTCGGGCCGTGCGCGTTGTCCAGGCACCACTGTGCGTGCTCCACCAGCAGCGCCAGCTCGTAGGTGCGGCCCAGCGTCAGTGAGAACCGCCTCGCCCCGGCCTCCACCCCCGCCGGGTTCTCCATCGCCTTCATCACCCACGTCCGCGCCTTCTCCAGCGCGTCCTGCGCCGCCGCTACGCACGGTCTCAGGCCCGCGTCCTTCGCCGTCCCCAGCCGCCGCTCCGCGTCCGTGTACAGCGCCTCCAGCGCTCCGCCCTTCGCCATCGCCCGCAGCGTGTCCAGCGAGAGCACGTTCGTCGTCCCCTCCCAGATGGACAGCACCTGCGCGTCCGCCAGCACCCTCGGCAGCCCCGTGTCCTCCACGTAGCCCGCTCCGCCGAAGCTCTCCACCACCTCCGACGTCACGTGCACCACCTGCCGCCCTGTCGTCAGCTTCGCCAGCGGCGTCACCAGTCGCTGCAGCAACAGCTCTTCCTCTGTCGCCGTCCTCGCCTCCAGCTTCCCCAGCAGCTCCACCGCCCGGAACGCCAGCAGGAAGCCTCCGTGGAACTCGGCCTCCAGCCCCGCCAGCGTGTCCACGTGCAGCGGCTTCTCCGACAGCGGCGCTCCGAACTGCACTCGCCGCTTCGCGTAGTCCCTCGCCAGCGCCAGGGCCCGTCTCATGGTCCACGCGGAGCCCATCGCGTTCCACGTCCGCGTCACGTTCAGCATGGACGCCATGTTCCGGATGCCGTCCGTCAGCCCTGCCACCGGCACCGCCAGCGTCCCGTCCAGCGTCAGCTCCGCCGTCGGTACCTTCCTCGTCCCCAGCTTGTCCTTCAGCCGGTTGATCTGAATCCCGTTCAGCTTCCCGTCCGCCCCTCTCGTCTCCACGTAGAAGATGGCCAGCCCCTTGCCCCCGGGCCCGTTCCCCTCTGGCCTCCCCAGCGTCAGCGCCATCTGCGCCGTCGTCGCCGAGGTGAACCACTTCGTCCCGTACAGCCTCCACCCCTCGGGCGACTGCCTCGCCACCGTCTGCGTCAGCCCCACGTCCGAGCCGCCCGTCCGCTCCGTCATCCACTGTCCCGACGTCCAGAACGTCTTCGGGTCCCTCGATGTCAGGTGGGACAGGGCGCGTTGAATCAGCTCCTGATTCCCCAGGGCGAGCAGCGTCCTCGCCGCCCCATCCGTCATCGCCAGTGGGCACGAGTAGACGTCCAGCGACGGCTGCACCAGGTAGTTCAGCGCGAACTGGTGGATGCGCGAGCGGTCCCCGTTCTTCTGCTCGTACGCCACCGCCACCAGGCCCCGCTTCGCCGTCAGCGTCTCCGCCTCCTTCCACAGCGGAGACACCTCGATGTGGTCCACCCGGTGGCCCCAGGGGTCCCACTGGGTGAGCACCGGCTCGTTCAGCCGATCCCTGAGCTGGTACTCGTAAAAGTACCCGCCTCCCAGCTCGCCCAGCTCCTGGAGCTCATCCTCGAGCCCGACCCGCATGTCCCGCGGGAGCACTCGGTCCAGATAGCTCCGAAGCAGCGCATCGTCGTCGTACTGGTTTCCAAGCCTCGGGGGTTCCTGGAAGAAGCTCATACCAGGCAAGCTAGCATCGAGCGGGTTCGGGGCGGCACTTCCTGCTAGACTCGCCTGCCTCAACCCGGAGCGAGCATGGCCGAGCAGCGGAGGCCGGGGGCGAATCCCCCTCCATTCGAGTCCCCCGAATTCGAGACGGACAGCGGTCGTGCCGTCACCCCTCGAGAGGTCCCCACCTACCCTCCTGGAAACGTGCTCTCCGCGCCTCCCCGGCCTCGCGTGCCCCCTGGGCAAGCTCCCGCGGCTCCCGGTGGTCCGGCGCGGCCCCCCTCGGCCCCCTCGGCTCCCGAGCGCCGGCCCATCGGTCCCAGCCCGTTCCTCGAGCGTCGCGCCCCGAGCTCTCCGAGCCCCGAGGCCCGCCGCGTCATCGCCAACCTCCCCACAGAGCAGCTGCCGCCCGTTCCCGGGGAGCTGCGTCGCCCGGCCCCGCAGGTGCCCAGCATGGACCTGGCCGCGGTGCCCCTGGAGAAGCGCACGGCCCCGCCGGTGCCGACCATGGATCTGCCTTCCGTGATCGTCGATCAGCGCCGCACGGCCCCGCCGGTGCCCACGTCGGAGCTGCCTCCCGTCCCCGTCGAGCCGCGCCGTCCCACGTCCGGAGCCCCGGTCCCCGAGCGCCGCATGACGGGCACGATGCGCCGCGCTGCCGTGGGCGAGGGTGGGGGCGTGGCTGGCTCCGCGGCGTTCTGGCCCGCTCAGCCGCGCACGCTCGCCGACACGGGCCTCACCGCCACCATGGTGGAGGAGCTTGTCCTCAAGGCCATCTTCTTCGCTGGCGAGATGCGGGGCATGGACATCGCCAACCGCCTCAAGCTGCCCTCCGCCATCATTGATGAGGTCGTCGAGGGGCTGCGCCGCCAGAAGTACATCGACATCCGCGGCGGTGGCGGCTCGGGCGTGGGCAAGTCCACGATGATCTACCAGCTCACCACGTTCGCTACGGACGTGCTGCGGCAGATCCTCGATCGCAACCGCTACAACGGCCCCGCTCCCGTCTCGCTCCAGGAGTGGATCGAGGTCGTGAAGAAGCAGACCGTCCGCAGCAACCGCATCACCCGCCAGCGGATGGAGGACAAGTTCGGCGACCTCATCATCCGCGACTACATCTTCGACGGCATCGGCCCTGCCATGAACTCGGGCCGCGCCATCTTCTTCTACGGGCCCCCCGGCAACGGCAAGACGGCCATCTGCCAGGGCATGGTCAACTGCTTCGATGGGGAGATCTTCATTCCCCACGCCATCCTCATCGACGACTTCGTCGTCCGCATCTTCGACAGCATCCTGCACAAGCCCATCGAGGATGATGAGAGCACCCAGCCCTATGATCGGCGTTGGGTCCGCTGCCGCCGGCCGCTCGTCGTCGTCGGTGGTGAGCTCACCCTCGAGATGCTCGACCTCGTGTACTCACCCGAGGTCAAGTACTACGAGGCGCCCTTCCAGATGAAGGCCACCAACGGGATGCTGCTCATTGACGACTTCGGGCGACAGAAGGTCTCCCCGAAGGAGCTGCTCAACCGGTGGATTGTCCCGCTCGAGAGCGATGTGGACATGCTCACGCTCCACACCGGCAAGAAGGTCCAGGTCCCCTTCGACGTCTTCGCCGCCTTCTCCACCAACCTCGAGCCGAGCGACCTTGTCGACGACGCCTTCCTGCGCCGTGTTCGCTACAAGCTCGAGGTCCAGCCTCCCGACGAGGATCTGTTCCATCAGATCTTCGAGGTCATGTGCCGCAAGCGGGGCGTGGCCTACGACGCGGACATGGTGCAGTACCTCATCGACACCCACTACAAGCCCATGGGCCGCCGCTTCGCCGCGTGCCAGCCGCGCGATCTGCTCGATCAGGTGATCGACATGGCCCACTACCGCGGCATGGCGCCGCAGTTGGATCAGGATCTGATCGACTCGGCGGTTCGCAGCTACTTCGTCCGGTTCGACAAGGAGCAGCAGCGCTGAGCGGGGTGGGGCGAGTCCGTCTTCACGGCGGGCCCGCCCCGGTTCGTCTCAGGGATCCACGACGCGCCCGAGGAAGAGCACGCTCTTCGTCTCCACGTCCTCGATGAGGAAGAGGAACGGGCGGTCCACCGTGGTGGGCTCGGGAATGGTGACCGGACCGGCAGCGACCGCGGTGGCGGCGGCGGCCTCGGTGCCCAACTCATCCACGGACACGACGGCCTGGTGCTGCGCGCCCGTGAGCTTGAGGGCCATCTGCTGCGTCATGCCCGACAGGTTGGCGCTATCAGTGAAGGCGTCCACCATGCCGAGCGCCCGCAGGGGCTCGGGGAGGGGGAGCTCCTGGCTCACCTGGAACTTCGGAAACCTGAGGGCGGTGTAGCGGTCCTGAAGCCCTGCCCGGACGCTGTCCAGGAAGCTCGCCGAGAGCCTTGACTCGAGCTCCGTGAACCGGCCCTGGTCGGGCACGATGACGAGCATGCGGAAGGCCTGCCCTACGTACGGGAGCGCGATGGCCTCGAAGCCATCACCTGTCGTGTGCGGGAACGACATCGAGACACTCATCATGGGAATCTGCTTCGTGCTTCCGTCCAGCAAGTGGAAGGGGGCGGGCTGGGTTCCATCGAGAGAGAAGCGCGAGCGCCACGAGCCCTTGAAATAGAGCGCGTTGGCGAGCAGCAGGCTCGTGTCGTGGGTCACCATGTCGGGGGGGAGCAGCTTCGGGATGCGGCCCTCCGTCCGGCGATGGGCCCAGTCGTTGATGCTGTCGCGGATGGAGTCGGGGTCGGCGGAGAAGTCCACCACGCGCATCCCGGAGCCGTAGTTCTGGGCGAGCACGTCGAGGAACGGAGGTTCGAACGTGAGCCCCTTCTGGCCCCAGGCGGCGTTCACCACGCGGAGCGTGGGGGGCATGCCCTGGTCCTCTCCCGCGCGCCCAGCGTGGGACTGGATTGTCAGATCCAGTGCGTTCATGGCGGGGTGGAGTCGCTCCTGGGGCAGGGAGAAGTGGAGCGCCTGGGCCATCTGCGTCTCGGTGTTACCGCGGGCGCCCGCGTACACCATGGCGAAGGCCTGGGTGATACTGTACGGCGAGAAGAAGAGGTTCTTTCCCGGCTCGGCGAGCTCCCGATACAGGGAGGCACCGAAGTTGGTGTTTCCGGTGACGAGCGCCGCGAAGTCCGCGTCCGGGACGTTGGGTGTCGTCACCCGCTCCTTGTCCGAGGCGATGAGCTCTCCCGGTGCATCGAGTACCTCGTACTCCGGCCAAGTGGAGGAAGGAGAGCAGCCCGTGAGTCCCAGCACGGCGGCGAGTGAGGGGGCCAGCCAACGACGAAGTGGAGTCATGTGTTGATCCTCGACTGCGTGTTCGCGCGGCCAGTAAGCAAGGCCCATGCACATGCACGCAGCGAGGGACTTCAAGGACTTGGGGGGTTGCGCTCCGGGTGCGGGCCTCGGATTTCCGAGGGCGGTGCATCCTCTTTGTGAGGCCTACTTCGAGAAGGGTCCCCAGGGGTTGGGCTCGAGCCACCTGCGCACCTCCTCGACGGGAACGTTCGACAGGACATCCACGATGGACAGGCCCACCACGAAGCGCTCTCCCTTCCGGCCCTGGTCGTAGGAGGGGTAGCGGAACTTCTGCCACAGCAGCCGCACCCCCGCGTCCCGGAAGGGGCCCGGCCGGAGGTACAGCGAGCCCACCGCCGAGTAGTACGTGTCCATCCCCAGCTGCGTGCAGTACGACGCCAGCCGCCCCGTCTTGTCCGGGTGAGAGCGGTCCAGCGTCGACGCCAGCACCACCCGTGGCTTGAGTCCCAGTGGCTCGTGGAAGAGCGCCATGCTTGCCAGCAGCGTGCGCAGCAGCGAGCCCGGACCCCGCTCCTTCGCCGCCTCTTCGTAGAAGCCCTCCAGTCGCGGCAACACCTGGCTCCGGAAGTAGGGCCGCCTCCCGTACAGCATCGTCAGTGTGGCCAGGTGTTTGCGCGTCCACGGTTGGCTCGTGTCTACCGCCAGCTCGGAGATCCGCGTGTCCCGGTGCGCTCCTTCCAGAGGAATGGTCAGCCACTGGAAGGCGGGCTCCGACGGAGGGGGCAGGGGAGTGCCTGGCGGCAAGGCCACGCGCGCCCTCCGCTGCCAGCCCCGCCTCAGCCACTGCACGTTGTCCAGCACCAACAACGTGTCTGCCCTTGCTACCTGCTCGTAGAAGTCCAGCCATGGCAGGTAGTGCGGTTGCTCGGCAACCAGGACTCCAGACGGGGCGCTCACGGAGGGGACTGTAGTCAGGGACGTCCCTCGCGGCGTCACAAAACGCGCGAGCCCGCTCAGTCTCATAGGAACCAGAGGGGGAGCGTTTGGGGGACACACCGATGGCGGCCAAGAAGAAGCGACAGGCAGGGCAGGGGAAGCCAGCACGCCAGGGGACTGCGGCCGAGGCCAAGGCGTACCGCATCCCCCCGCTCGAGTTTGATCCGTTTACCCCTGGCCTCGAGCATCCGGAGTGGGTGCGTCAGGAGTTTCCCACCTACGTCGAGCACCAGCACGAGAGCCTCGCGCGCAGCGTGCGCACGCTCGAGCACCAGGGGCGCACCATCTCCATCACCACCACGTACGAGGTGCGCGTCGGTGAGCGCCTCATCACCCTCCACATCATGGTGGATGAGGAGGGGCAGCTCTGGTCCCACCTGTGTCCCTACCTGACCTTCGCGTCGGCCCTGGAGCTCGTGCGCCACCTCCTCACGCGCATGCCTCACCTGTTCGAGGCGGCGCCGTCGGGTCCGTCCACGGACCCTGACCACTCCGATCATGAGCACACGCACGGAGGTGCGCGATGATTCGCCGGAACATCCTCTCGGACGAGGGCGTCAGGCAGCAGTTCATCAACGGAGTGCTGGCGCTCAAGGATCCGGCGCGCTTCCCCTGGCCGGGTCAGCAGGGGCTCTCCATCTATGACTTCTTCGTGGCGTGGCACCACCAGTCGATGATGCTCTTCACGCCCCCCACGCAGCGCGATCGCAACTCGGCCCACTCGGGTCCCGCCTTCCTGCCATGGCACCGGTACTTCCTGCTCCGGTTCGAGGGGTACATGATCTCCGCGCTCGGCGCTCCCGACTTCCGGCTGCCCTACTGGGACTGGTCCGCGGATGCGGCGCTCTCCGATCCCAGGCAGTCCCCCATCTGGAGCCAGGACGCCATGGGACGCTTCACGAATCCGAGCGTCTGGCAGGTCCGTATCGTCCCCTCGGAGCGCGGACTCACGCGATTGGCGCAGCCGCGGCCTCTTGAGCGCTCCCTTGGAATATTGGGCGGCCCGCTGCCAGCGCGCGACGCGGTCCGCACGGTCCTGCGCGATCAGCCCCTGTATGACGCCCCTCCGTACAACAGCTTCTCCTCGGGCTTTCGCAACTTCCTGGAGGGCTGGGAGGGGCCGGCGCGGATCCACAATGTCGTGCATGTCTGGATTGGCGGCGACATGGCGGACAGCACCTCGCCCAACGATCCCATGTTCTACCTGCACCACTGCAACGTGGATCGCATCTGGCGCGCGTGGCAGCTCCGCTACCCGAATGCCCCCTACGTCCCCGCCCAGAGTGCCTCCAACAACCTGGCCTTCCACCGGATCGACGACACTCTCTACTCGGTGTTCCGCGAGACCACTCCCGTCACTCCGCGCCGCGTGCTCGACCCACTCTCCCTCGGTGCTCCCTTCAGCGCCGCCAACCACTACGACTACGACTCGATGGCGGACCTGCAGGGCTGAAGGGCGTCACATCCTCAGGCGTGCCACCACTCCGGTCTGCTTCGGTGTTCCTCCCACCCCGTACGCTTGCACGGGGCCGACCCTCCGGAGCCCCGGTGTGACGGGGTTACGTACCAGCACCAGGTTGAGGCGCTCCGCCAGCGAGGGCAGCTCGAGCGGTATGTCTCCGCCGGCCGCGAGCGCAGTCCCTGGGCGGCGCGTCCACACGTCCACGTAGCCGGCCAACAGCAGCTCCCGGTAGGTGGGGGCCCCCATCAGTCCCAGGTTCGCCGGCGTGTTGAAGTCCCCCACCAGCACCACGGGCAGCGGCTCGCCCCTCAGGGCGCCAATCAGCTCTTCGGCCTGCGCCAACTGCACGCGCAGTCCCTCGTCGTCCGGTGCCTGCTGCAGGTGCGTGCTGACGAACCGGTACTTGCGGCCCTCCACTGTCGCCGCCACCGAGGCCCAGCCTCTGCGCAGCTCCACTGGCTCCAGTCCAGGAAGGGACACCTCCCGGCGTGCCTGGTAGTTGCCCGTCCGGACTCCGCTCACCTCCACGTCCGCCCGCGCGAGGATGATGTCGAAGTCCGTCAGCCGCACATCGTCGAACGTGGGTCCGGCGCTGGTGAGCAGGGGGACCTCCACGTCCGCGTTGCGCACCCGCGCCACCTCCCGGTAGTGCAGCCCGCGCGCCTCCAGCTCGCCCAGCAACACGGGCAGGACGTCTTGGTACACCGCCAGCGCGGGCCGCGTGCCTCCGAAGATGGCGTCCCCCGGGCTCTGCCGTCGTACCTGGGTGACCTGCTGCAGCCCGATGAGGTGCGGCCGGGCGTACTGGATTTCATCCGCCAGCTTCCGCACCCGGACGGAGACGTCCTCCTGGCGCAGCGCGCCAAGTACCTCCGCGGTCCGTGCCGGCAGCTCCGCCGCGGTGGGGGCCTCCAGGACGCGCTCCAGGAGCCTCTCCGGGGAGAGGTCTCGCGTCATGACCGTGAGGGCCCCCGGGTCAAAGAGCTCGGAGGTCGACACGGCCTTCGGCCCGTCCACCTCCTGGGGCAACGTCGCTACCTGACAGGCGCCGAGCGCCACCATCCACAGCCCCACCGCGATGCCGAACCTCATCTGTGACCTACCCCCGGACCCACCCCGCCCCGAGCACCCGTCTCCTGCCCGCTCACGAGCGGGCAACCCGGGTGAAATAGGACTCCTCTGCTTGGATGCCAGGGGCCCCGGCGTGCGATCTGTTCCCGGCGCCCACCATTGAGCACGTCGAGGTCGCACAAACGTTGGACACGTGGCAATAATGCGGGTCACCCGCCGCCCCCTCGACCAGCCATGGCACCCCCTTCGCCCCTCCCAGCTCTCCCCCATGAGGCGCGAACGGGGGTAGGCTTTCGTCCAACAGGAGTGCGGGTCTCCCGGTATCGGGTGCTCCTGGTGGACCGGAAGGGCCTCGATCTAGCAATCTTCTGTTTCCTAAGAATCCGCTCCAGCCTCCATGCGCTTCCTCCTCCTCAGTCGCGACGGTGACCACCCCATCGGGGCGGAGCTCACCCGGATGGGTCACGAGGTCGTTGTTGCCTCGGGTCCCGAGGTGACGGCCGCCACCATCTCCCTGGTGGACGTGCTGGTCGTCGGGGCCGAGCAAGTCCGAGAGAAATCCGACTGGTTCAACCGGCTGCGCGCGCAGATTCGCGCCGCCGAGGTGTCCGTGCTCGGCATGGTGGCCAACCTGACGGACGAGGAGCTCGCCCCGCTGATGGAGATCGGCGTGGACGACTACCTGGTGGCGCCCTTCCACCCCGTGGACGTGCGCGCCCGCATCGCCCTCTTCGAGCGTCGCTGCTACGCCTTCATGCGCCGGCAGTCGCACGAGGAGTCCGCGCGCGGAGAGATCGAGCGGCTGGCGGCCATCATCCAGACGCAGAACGACATCGCGCTGGCGGGCTTGGACCTGGACGTGGTGATGCGGCTCATCGCCGAGCGGGCGATGATCCTCTGCGGCGCGGGTGGCGCGGCCGTGGGCATCATCGAGGGCGAGGAGATGTTCTACCGCGTCTGCACGGGCTACTCGAAGCAGTTCGAGGGCGGGCGCATCCCCATCAGCAGCACCATGGCCGGCTCCAGCGTGCTGCGTGGCGAGGTGATGCGCACCGACGACACCGAGCGGGATCCGCGCGTCAACGTGGAGGTGGCGCGCCGCAACAAGGTCCGCTCGATGCTCAACGTGCCCCTCAAGCGCGACAACCAGACGGTGGGGTTGCTGAGCATCGCCTCGCAGGTGCCGTATGCGTTCGTGGACTCGGACGAGCGCACGCTGGAGCTGATGGCCGGGCTGCTCGGGGCCGCCATGGGCAATGCCGCCGAGCACGCGGCGAAGCAGGCGCTGATGACGGAGGTGGCCTCCATCGTCACCGCGCTCCAGGAGAGCCAGCACCTCTTCGACTCCTTCCTCAACAACAACCCGGCCCTGGCCTACATGAAGGACGAGTCGGGTCGGCGCGTCTTCGTCAACGAGCCCTTCCGGCGCTTCTTCGGGTTGTCGCCCGGCGCGGATGTGAGCACCATCCCCGACGATCAGCTCATGCCGGCGGAGACGGTCGCCCACCTGCAGGAGCAGGATGATCAGGCCTTCAAGTCCGGTCAGCCCACGGTTTCCGAGAGCATGATCCCCACGCCGGACGGTGAGCCGCGTCAGTTCCTCACCTACCGGTTCATCGCCCGCGACAGCTCGGGCCGGCGCTTCCTGGGAGGCGTGTCCTTCGACATCACCGAGCGCAAGGCCGCCGAGGAGGCGCTGCGCCGCTCCGAGGAGAGCTTCCGCGCCCTCATCGAGGGCTCGCCCGAGGCCATCTTCGTGCACCGCGGCGGGCCGCTGCTCTACGTCAACCCGTCGGCGTGCTCCTTCCTGCGCCTCAAGGCCAACGAGCTGGTGGGCCGCTCGCTGCTGGACTTCGTCCACCCGGAGGATCGCGCCGCCGCCGTGGGCATGTTGGATGGTCTGCCCGGCCGGGGTGCCCACCGCGTTCGGGAGATCCGCTTCCTGCCTCCGGATGGAGGCGTGCTGACGGCGGAGATCAGCGGCCTGCGGCTCGTATTTGCCGGCCAGCCCGCCACGCTGGTGAGTGCGCGCGACCTGACGGAGCGCAGGCAAATTCAGGCGCGGCTCGTGGTCGCCGACAGGCTGGCCTCGGTGGGTACGCTCGCCGCGGGCGTGGCGCACGAGATCAACAACCCGCTCGCGTTCGTCATCTCCAACCTGTCCTTCCTCACCGAGGAGCTGCACGCGATCGCCGGGCTGCTGCCTGCGGGGCGTCTGGACGAGCTGGAGGAGGTGCTGGAGGAGACGAACGAGGGCGTCAACCGCGTGCGGCTCATCGTCCAGGATCTGAAGACCTTCTCGCGAGGCGACGAGGAGCAGCCCACGGCGGTGGATCTGCGGCGCGTCATCGACTCGGCGCTGGCGCTGGCCCGCGGCGAGCTGCGTCACCGGGCCACCGTGGTGAAGGAGCTGTACGACGTGCCGCTCGTGGAGGGCAGCGAGGCTCGGTTCGGCCAGGTGGTGCTCAACCTGCTCATCAACGCCGCGCACGCCATCAGCGCCGGGCAGCCGGACAAGAACGAGATCCGCGTCGTCCTGCGCTCCGAGAGCAACCACGCCATCATCGAGGTGAAGGACACCGGGTGCGGCATGTCCCCGGAGGTGCTCAGCCGCATCTTCGATCCCTTCTACACGACCAAGCCGGTGGGCGTGGGCACGGGACTCGGCCTCTCTATCTGCCACGGCATCATCACTGGCTTCGGCGGGGAGATCTCCGCCACCAGCGAGATGGGCAAGGGCAGCGTCTTCCGCATCAGCCTCCCCGCCATCCGTCAGAAGCTGAAGGCGGTGTAGCAGGGCGCCTCAGCGCGAGGCGCGACGGAAGAGCGGGAAGAAGTCGCGCGGGGCCTTCTTCTTGCGCACGCAGCGCGTGTCCGCGCTCATGTAGCAGGCCGAGAAGCCTCGTCGGCGTTGGCCCGTGCGGCTGGGCTTCGAGCGGTGCCACACGTAGTTGTGGAGCAGCAGCACCTCACCGGCCTCCACGGGCAGCGGCACCGCCAGGCTGTCCGCCCCGCGCGCCGCCACCTGGTCCGGCGGGACCACCCCTCCGAGCGGCGTAGCCAGCCCCCAGCGATGGCTCCCGGGCACCACCTCCACGCAGCCCCCGTCCAGGGGCGCATCGTCTAGCGCGGTCCACAGCTGCAGCTCGGGATCCTTCGTGAGGCCCCACAGCTTGCCCCCATCCTGGTGCCATGGCAGCTCGCTCCCGCCGCGCTGACCCTTGTGGAAGAGGATGGCCCGGTAGAGGGTGATGTCCCCCGGGATGCTCGCCCGAGCGAGGCGCTCGAAGAGCGGGTTCTCCATCCACGCGAGGAAGCGCGGATCCTTCTCCAGCTTCTCCAGCTTGCGGTAGTCCAGCGACGGCCCCTGCCAGCCCAGGCCCAGCGGCGCGTCCTCGTAGCGGCCCGTGGGCGCGTCCATCTGCCAGAAGAAGCCTGGGTAGCTCACCCGGCCCATCATCAGATCATCCGCGCGCTCACGCAGCGCCTCCAGGCCCTCCGCGCTGAGCAGCCGGCCCAGGCGGGCGTAGCCGTGCTCGGCGTAGTGCGCCAGCGGCCCGGTGATATCGAAGGTCTCCGCGTCCACCGTCAGCATGCTCACCTCGCGTACGTGGCATCTGTGCCGAGCCACTCCCGATACATCTCGTCCACGCGCGTGGCGACCTCGGGAGGAAGGGGCTTCGCGCAGGCGTCCAGCGCCGCGTCCAAGTGCTCCACCGTCCCCGGGCCCGCCAGCACCGAGTCCACCCCAGGGCGGCTCGCCAGCCACCCGTAGGCGAGCTCCACCAGCGTGAGGCCCGCCGCCTCCGCCACGTCGCGCAGGCTCCCGGCCAGCTCGAAGAGGCGCTCGGACCAGTAGCGGCGCTGGTAGAGGCGGTTGCCGTCGAAGCGCGAGCCCGGGGGAATGGGCCCTCCCGGGGTGTGACGTCCGGAGAGCAGTCCTCCGGCGAGTGGGTTGTAGACGGTGGTGTGGATGGGGTAGCGCCTCGTGAAGGGCAGGTACTCCACCTCGATCTGGCGCACCAGCGGGTTGTAGAGCACCTGGGACAGCTTCGGGTGGGGCATGCCGCGCGCGTCACACAGGCCTCGCAGCTCCAGCAACTGCCAGGCTGCGTGGTTGGACACGCCCCAGTGCCGCGCCTTGCCCGCGCGCAGCAGCCCATGCACGGCCTCCAGGGTCTCCTCCACCGGCGTGGCGGCATCCGGCGCGTGCAGGTAGAGCACGTCCACGTACTCCGTCCCAAGACGCTTCAGGCTGTCCTCCACCGCTCGAGTCACCTGTGCTCCGGACAGGCCCTCGGGTTTCCCCCGGATGCGCGCCAGCCCCACCTTGGTGGCGATGCCCACTTCGGCCCGTCGGCCGCGCAGCGCCTGGCCGAGGAGGCGCTCGGCCTCACCGTTGCCGTACGAGTTGGCCGTATCGAAGAAGCGCACGCCGCGCTCCAGGGCCCGGGCCACGAGTCGCGAGGCCTCGGGCGCCGGGGTACGTGCCCCGAAGTTCATCGTGCCCACGGCCACCACAGCGGGAGGCGTTCCTGGCTCCGAGGGGCGCGGGTCCAGCCAGCGTGCGAGGGAAGGGGAGGAGTCCGAGAGAGTCATGGGGAGGGGGAGAATGCGCCAGGGCGACGCCGCGCCCGGAAGAAATCGGACAGGGAACAACAGCGGGGGCGAGGGCTTCATCGGCACCGAATGGTCAACATTTGAGCTTGCACCCGCCAGCGAGCGACCGAATGGTGGGCGGGTATGCCCTACCGCCGGCTCACCCGCTTCGTCACCGCACCCGATGGCACCCGCATCGCGTACCACACGCATGTGGGTCATGCCCCGGAGGGTGAGGCGGAGCCGGCGCTCGCCTCCCGCCCAGGGGTGCTGCTCACCAATGGGATTGGCACTTCGGAGAACTTCTGGCGGTACATCATCTCGGACCTGGAGCAGGACCACCGGGTGGTGCACTGGGACTACCGCGGCCATGGCCGGAGCGAGCTGTCCTCCACGGGTGACTACGCCCTGCGCGCCCATGTGGATGACCTCGAGCGTGTCACCGAGCAGATGATGACCCGCGGAGACGGCCGACCGCCTCATCATGTGGGCTTCTCCATGGGCGTCCGGGTGGTGCTGGAGCTCTACCGGCGTCGGCCAGAGCTGGTGCCCGCCATGACGTTCATTGCCGGGAGCCCTGCTTCCCCGGATCCGAGCGCCTGGATCATTCCTCTGCCAGGTGCGCATGCCACCCTGGCTCGCACCTTGCGGACCCTGACTCCGCTGGTGCCCCGGTTGGCGCCGCTCGTCCACGAGTTCCTCTCCTCGCGGCTGGCGTATCCGTTCGGGCGTGCCACGGGACTGTTACGGGCCCGTGCTCCGCGCGCGGACATCCTGGAGTTCATGCTGGCCCTGCGCCGGATGGATCCGCTGGCCTTCTGGATGATGATGCGCGGCCTGATGGAGGCCCCGCCGTCCTGGGACGTGCTGCCCTCTGTCCGGGTACCCACGCAGATCATCGCCGCGAAGAACGATCTCCTGGTGACGCTGCGCGAAATGGAGCGGATGCGCGAGCGGCTCCCGGCCGCGGAGTGGCTGTTGGTGGAGGACGCGGGGCACGCGGGGCTGGTGGAGGCGGGCACGGAGATCGCCGAGGCCGTGCGCGCCTTCCGTCAACGCTGCGGCGTGGGCCCGGCGTACCCGGAGACGCCCAGTCCGCCCGAGTCTTGAAGCGGGCAGGCGGTCGGCGCGCCTCGGGACTGGACCCACGCGCGCCGGTCAGGCAATGAAAGCAGTACCGTGCGGATTGTCTCCTGGAACGTGAACGGACTGAGGTCGGCCCACAAGAAGGGCTTCCTGGACTGGCTGGCGGCCGAGAAGGCCGATGTGGTGGGCGTGCAGGAGGTGCGGGCCCGCGAGGAGCAGCTCCCGGAGGAGGTGCGTGCCCCTAGGGGCTGGCGCGCCACCCACTTCGTGTCAGCCGTGCGCCCTGGCTACAGCGGGGTGGGCCTCTTCGCGCGCAAGGCCCCGGACGACGTGGAGACGGTGCTGGGCGTGAAGGACATGGACGACGAGGGCCGGCTGCAGGTGGCCCGCTTCGGGCGCCTCATGGTGGTTAACTGCTACTTTCCCAACGGTAACGGCAAGGAGCGGGACAACAGCCGCGTGCCCTTCAAGCTGGACTTCTACCGGCGCCTCTTCGAGCGGCTGGAGAAGGGCCTGCGCGACGGTGAGCGCGTCCTGGTGATGGGGGACTTCAACACCGCCCACCAGGAGATTGACCTGGCGCGCCCCAAGGACAACCGGGAGACGAGCGGCTTCCTCGCCGAGGAACGCGAGGAGTTCGACCGGTGGATTCGCGCCGGCTGGGTGGACACCTTCCGCCACTTCGAGAAGGGGACGGGGCACTACAGCTGGTGGAGCCAGCGCTTCGGGGTGCGCGAGCGCAACGTGGGCTGGCGGCTGGACTACGTGCTGGCCTCGCCCGGGGCCATGCCCTACGTGAAACGCGCGGCCATCCACCCGCACATCCTCGGCTCAGATCACTGTCCTGTCAGCGTGGATCTGGACCCCAAGGTCCGCCGCTGATAGGCCGGGAGGGACCTCATGAACGCACTGCTCTCCATGTACGCGTGGCTGGAAACCGGTGTGGTGGCCCTGACGGGCTTCTGCATCCAGGCCCCCCTGGTCGTCACCTGGCCCTTCGACAAGCGCAAGGTGGTGACGGGGCGAGCCTTTCGGCTCATCGGCGTCACCGCGGCTCGGCTCAACCCCTTCTGGAAGTTCGGCGTGCACGGCAAGCCCGTGCGCCCCGCGGGACGCACGGTGGTGGTGAGCAACCACGAGTCCAACGCGGACCCATTCCTCATCTCCTACCTGCCCTGGGAGATGAAGTGGTTGGGCAAGGCCTCGCTCTTCAAGATTCCCGTGGTGGGCTGGAGCATGTGGCTGGCCGGGGACATCCCCGTGCGCCGAGGCGAGAAGGACTCGGCCCAGGAGGCCATGGCCACCTGCGCCCGCTGGCTGGACAAGGGCATGCCAGTGATGATCTTCCCCGAGGGCACGCGCTCGAAGACGGATGAGCTGCTGCCCTTCAAGGATGGCGCCTTCCGCCTGGCCATCGAGACGGGGGCGGACGTGCTGCCCGTGGCGGTGAGCGGGACGCGCCGGGCGCTGCCCAAGCACTCGTGGCGCTTCGCCACGGCACGCGCGCTGGTGACGGTGGGCACGCCCATCTCCACCAAGGGCATGACGCTCGCGGACGTGGAGCGGCTCAAGAACATGGCCCGGGAGCAGATCCTCTCGCTTCGGGCCTCGCTGATGCCACACACGAGCGCCGGGCTCTCGGCCTCCACCGAGCCGGAGCGGGAAGTCAGTTCTCGCTGAGCCGCACCTGGCAGTGGGTGGTGCCCTTGCCGGAGAAGATGTGGCCCACCAGATTGCGGAACAGGTTCTCCCCATTGATGTTGAGGGAGAGCTCGTTCTTGTCGCCGGCGATGGAGGCCCCCTCGTCGGCCTGAATCTGGCCCCCGATGGCGCTCACATCTCCCGCGATGGTGGCCCCCTTGTGGATGTGGACGTCCCCGCCGATGGCGCTCACGTCTCCCGCCACCCGAGCGCCGGACTCGACCGTCACCTTGCCGCGCAGAGACACCACGTCGTTGACGGAGGTGCCCGCGCGGACCACCACGTCACCGTCGATGGCCACCGCGTCTCGGACCGCGTCCTTGCCCTCGACGATCAGGTCCTTGCCCTGGGCGAACAGGTCTCCCTTCTTGACGCTGATGGTGCACGTGGGCCGCTCGTCCTTGTCCGCCTTGCCAGCCTTGTCCTCCGCGCGGGCAGAGGTGGGCACGGCGGCGAGCAGGCTGAGGATGGCGAGCGTGGCGGACAGCAGGGACTTGGACATGGTTCGTGGACCCCAGGAGAGCGGCCGCTCGGAGCGGCGCATCCGGCTCTACGAAGGTCCGCCGGACTCATTGCCGGGCTCCACTCACAATCGAAATCAGGTGTCGAGCCCGATCCATGGTGCGGTGCGTCGCAATTCTCGGACTCCGTGGTATCAGAGCCGCGTGCCCGCACATAGAGTGTCGGCCCCTCGCGTCCAGCCGTAACCCGGCAGGGCGCGAACCTTCCAAGGAGGATGCATGGATGCTGTCACGTCGTTCCGTCTGAACCCGAAGGACCCTTCCATCAGCGCTCGCTACGGCGCCGGGAAGGTTCCCATGGCGACCCTCATCGAGGATTACATCCACCAGCGGCTCGACATCGAAGGTGACTTCCTCGCGTTCATCCGCGAGCGGCAGAAGGTCGTCGACTACAAGCCGGTCGCCGAGCACTTCAAGTTCCTGTTCACCCGCTTCCTGCCCGAGGTGGTCATCCACTCGCAGGAGCAGGACGTGCGCATCGCCCGCGAGCACTACGACCGCGGCAACGACTTCTTCAGCTGGTTCCTCGGGCCGAGGATGATCTACACCTCGGGCTTCTTCACCTCGCCCAACCAGACGCTCGAGGAGGCGCAGGACCAGAAGATGAAGCTGGTCGGCGAGAAGCTGCAGCTCAAGAAGGGCGAGCGCTACCTGGACATCGGCTGTGGCTGGGGAACGCTCGTGGCGACCGCCGCGAAGGACTACGGCGTCGATTCGACGGGCGTCACCATCGCGCAGAAGGGCGCCGCGTACGCCACGGAGCAGATCGCGCGCATGGGCGTGAGCGACCGCGCCCGTATCCTCACCGTGGACTACCGCGACATTCCCCGGGGCCCGTACGACAAGATCTCCTGCCTGGAGATGGCCGAGCACGTGGGCGTGAAGAACTTCCAGGGCTTCATGCGGCAGGTCTACGACATGCTCACGGATGACGGCCTCTTCTACCTGCAGATCGCCGGGTTGCGCGCCAAGCAGGGCCTGCTGGGCTACCACCTGGAGGATCTGGTGTGGGGCCTGTTCATGAACAAGTACATCTTCCCGGGCGCGGATGCGTCCATGCCGCTCTCGTTCGTGGTCAGCAACCTGGAGAGCGCCGGGTTCGAGATCCACAGCGTGGAGAACGTGGGCATCCACTACTCGCTGACCATCTCGCGCTGGTACGACAACTGGATGGCCAACCGCGCCGAGGTCGTGAAGACCTACGGTGAGTGGTGGTTCCGGCTGTGGCAGATGTTCCTCGGCTGGTCCGTGGAGATCGCCGCCCAGGGCTCGTCGACCTGCTTCCAGGTCGTCGCCAACAAGAACCTCGACAAGTTCAACCGCATGCGGTGGGTCGGGACGAAGAACCTCGGCGAGCGCGACCTCTAAGCGCCCGCCCGAGGTCTGACCGGACGGGCGCGGCTCAGCCGCCCACCAGCTCGCGCAGTCGGTGGGCGAAGCCGCGCACGTCCTCCTCGGTGGTGTCGAAGGACGTCATCAAGCGCACCTCGGAGGTGCGCTCGTCCCAGACGTAGAAGAACGCGTGCTCCTGCATCCGGGGGATGAGCTCCGCGGGCAGGGCGGCGAAGACGGCGTTGGCCTGGGTGGTCTGGGTGACGCGCACCTTGGGGATGGAGGAGACCTCCCGGGCCAGCAACGCCGCCATGTCGTTGGCGTGGCGCGCGTTCTTCAGCCAGAGGTCATCGGTAAGGAGCGCCTCGAACTGGGCGGCCACGAAGCGCATCTTCGAGGCGAGCTGCATGCCCTGCTTGCGCAGGAACTTGAAATCAGTGGCCAGCTTCGGATCGAAGACGACGACGGCCTCGCCGATCATCAGGCCAATCTTGGTGCCGCCGAACGAGAGGATATCCACGCCGCAGTCGGTGGTGATGGCGCGCAGGGGCACGTTGAGCGCGGCGGCGGCGTTGGAGATGCGGGCGCCGTCCATGTGCAGGTACATGCCGTGGCGGTGCGCCAGGTCCGCGAGCGCGCGGATCTCCTCGGGGGTGTAGACAGTGCCCTGCTCGGTGGTCTGGGAGATGGAGATGACGCGGGGCTGCACGTGGTGCTGATCCCCCAGGCCGCGGATGCGTGGCTCCACCAGCGCTGGGGTCAGCTTGCCGTCTGGGGTGGGGATGTCCACGAGCTTGCTGCCGCCGGTGATCTTCTCCGGCGCGCCGCACTCGTCCACGTTGATGTGGGCGCTCTCGGCGCAGAGGATGGCCTGGTACGGCCGCAGGAGCGCGCTCAGCCCCAGCACGTTGGCGCCGGTGCCGTTGAAGACGAAGTGCACGTTCACGTGTGAGCCCAGGTGCTCACGGAACTTCGCCACCGCGCGCTCGGTCCACGGATCGTCTCCGTAGGCCTTGGTGTGGCCTACGTTGGCCCGGGCGATGGCCTCGAGCAGGGTGGGGTGGATTCCCGCGTTGTTGTCGCTGGCAAAGCTTCGCTTCGGATTCATGGCTGGATTGCTCCTAGATCGCTGCTCTGGCGAGCGCCTCCTCTACCCGCGATTCCACTGCCTTGTCGAATGCTCTCTCAGGGCTTCCCCTTGCCCTCGGCGTCACTCTTGCAACACATGCCAGCTGGACTTCGAGGAGGAACCCCTTTGGAGCTGATGAACCACCGACGCGATCTCGCCATCTGGGGGTATGCCTTCGGTTACTTCGCCTGCTACGCGCCGTACAGCGCGCTCACCAAGGCGCTTTCACAGGGGGCGTTGGACGGCATGACGCGCGTGCTGCCGTGGAGCACGCTCGCGTCCGGGGTGGGCATGTTCCTCTTCCTCACCGCCCGGGGCTGGTGGCAGTACGCGAGCACCCGCACGGTGCTCGGTGTGCGCGTCCCGTTCTCGGCTACTTCATCCGCCTGCGCTTCATGAGCCACCTGGCCAAGGGGCAGGACGCCTCGGCCAGCATCCGCTACTTCGTCGAGGAGCAGATGGTGGCTACGCCTGCCCTCGTGGTCGTCCTGGTGGGGGCGGCGCTCCTCGGCGAGGGGCCCGTGCTCTCCGACATTCGTCACGGCTTCACGGACCTGCTCACGCGCGGACGGGTGCTCGAGGAGCTGCTCGTGGGGGTGCTGTCACAGGGGACGGGCGTCTTTGGGGGCCTCATCCTGCTGGATCACCGGGAGAACTCCTTCTGCGTCCCGGTGAACCGTGCCTCGAGCATCGTCGCGGGCGTGGTGGCCACCGGGCTCCTGTCGGTGCTGCTCGGCATGCCGGGGGCGGGGAGACGAGAGCTGCTGGGGGCGGCCTTGGTGATGGGCGCGATGCTGGTGCTCTGCCTGCCCACCGTGCTGAAGGCCCGCCAGGCGGCGAAGCAGGCCGCTCCTGTCACGGGCTCGGAGGCAGGGGGGCGCGCTCCGGGGCGGTGAGGGCGCGGAGGAGTGGCGCGTGACCACCCCCCGCGCCCGCTATGGTTACTTCTCTTCGGTCACATGCAGGGTGAGGACAGGGCAGTGCGCTCGAGCGATGACCTTCTGGGCCACGCTGCCGAGCAGCAGCCTGGGCAGGCCTCGGCGACCGTGAGTGCCCATGACGATCAAATCGTACCCGCCCGTCTCGGCAACACGGAGGATGGCCGAGGCCGGCTCACCCACCTCCATCCGCTGGGAGAGGGGGCCTGCGCCCTTGAACGCGCCGATGAGCGTCTCCAGCTCCTTGCGTGCCGCATCGAGCGCCGTCTTCTCCAGCGACTGAGGATTCCATCCCGGCGCAGCCACCAGGAGATCTGGCGCCACGTACTGGGGCGGCTCCCAGGTGTGGAGCACCTCGATGGAGGCGTTGAACGGCCTAGCGAGCTGGACCGCGTAATCGATGATGGCTCGGGACCCCTCCATCAGGTCCACGGGCACGAGGATGCGAGTAGGCGTGGGCATCGCTGTTCCCTCCGTTACCGCCCGGCTTCCGAAGTGGAGCGGGCTTCTTCTCCCTTCATCTCTGGAAGATGCGTGCCAGGGGAGTCTCTTGGGAGGAGGGATGTCCGCATGCAAACTCTTGCGTGTGGCGGCGGGGCGAGCGCAAGCCTTGCGCCGGGCGGGGGCGCCCAAAAAACAAACGGCGACCCCGTGAGGAGCCGCCGTTTGAGTGGGGGTGGGGGTACTGCTTGGGGGTACTGCCTGGGGGACTGACTGGGGACTACAGACCGATGCTCGACAGGCGCGCCTTGATGGCGGAGGCCTCAACGCCCCGGTTGTAGGCGCTGGAGCTGTAGTTGGAGCCGACGCCCACGTGGTGCAGGCCGATCACCTGGTGCGCGTAGGTGGTGCCCGCGCCGCCCAGCACCGGCGAGCCCGACGATCCGCCCAGCGTGTCCGCGTTGTACGACAGCTCGTTGCTGGTCGCGTTGGTGTTGAGCACCGTGCCGGGCGAGTACTTCTTCGTGGGCACGCAGCTCGGGGTCGCGTTGTAGTCGCAGTTCTGGTGGACGATGTACATCGCGGAGTTGTTCGCGGCGTTGCCGCTGGCCACGGTGAGCTTCCCGTACACCTGGCCGGGGAGGTAGCCGTTGAGCGCCTTGCACTGGATGACCGTCATGTCCTCGGCCGTCCAGGTCCGCACGAACGTGGAGCAGTCGTACCAGATGCGGCTGGTGGAGGCGACGCCGTCCTCGTAGTTGAAGGACACCTTGGCGCCCACCGCGTCCGCGCTGCTGCCGATGCAGTGGTTGTTGGTGATGACCTTGTCATCAGCCACGAGCCACGCGGTGCAGCGGCTGCCCACGGCGGGGATCGACAGGTAACCCACCGCCTTGGACCGGGCCCGCTCGGTGCTGGTGGAGCTCAGCGAGGTGGCGGCAGTCCAGTTCACTGAACCGACGATCACGTTGGACTCGTTGGAGCCCAACTCCGCGTCCGGAACGTCCATCGGCAGCTCGGATGCACCGCAGCCGGTCAGACCGACCACCAGAAACGCACGAACAATCTTCAGGTTCATAGGGAGGAGGGGGTGTTCTCTCGCGCGGGAGTGCGCGGGCAATGCCGCATGGCACGTGTCGTGCCAACGGCTCCGCTCCCCGTTGTCCCTCTGGAGGCGTTTCCGTGTCGTGACGCGGATGGAGCACGGGCGCGCCTGTCTCTGGGTTGCAAATGTAAAAGGACTGCACAACCCCGGATAAAACCTGAGTCTGTTCCAGCGCTTGCCGAAGGGCGCTCCCTGTCCTGGATTAGAACACGGGAATTCTTGGATTCGTAGTGAAACGAGACGGTGGGGCGGTGTGGGGTGGCCCGGAGGGCGTCCGGCCCGGCGCGTCATGTGGGGGGAGGAGCGGGTACCTAGCTTCCGGTGTTGTCGAGGCAAGGAGGAGTCCATGCGTCCACCCATTGATTCCGGCACCATCCTCATTACGGGAGCCTCCTCGGGGATTGGCCGGGAGCTCGCACGTCAGCTCGCCCGGCGGGCCCGGACGCTGGTGCTGGTGGCGCGCCGAGAGGAGCGCCTGGAGGCCCTGCGCGACGAGCTGCTCGAGCGCAACCCCACGCTGGGGGTGCTGGTGGAGCGGTGCGATCTGGCCCACCCGGACGACGTGGATTCGCTGTTGGACTCGTTGTCCCGGCACCTCGTTCGGGTGGACGTGCTGGTGAACAACGCGGGCCTGGGGGACTACAGCCTCTATGAGCAGGAGAGCTGGTCGCACATCCACCAGATGTTGCAGGTGAACGTGACGGCGCCCCTGCTGCTCACGCACCGGCTGTTGCGACACATGGTGGAGCGCAAGCGCGGCGGCATCCTCAACATCAGCTCCGGAGGGGCGCGGACGTTCGTCCCGGGGCTGGCCGTCTACGCCGCCACCAAGCACTTCCTCGATGGCTTCACGGAATCGTTGCGGTTGGAGCTACTCGGGACGGGGGTGGTGGTGACACAAGTGGCACCTGGGCCCGTGGACACCGAGTTCAGCGAGGTGGCGGGGACGCGAGAGCGCGTCGGTGGTCCTCCGGCGTGGCTGCGCATCAGCGCGGCCCAGTGCGCCCGCGAGGCCATTGACGGCTTCGATCGCGCCGCGCCGCTCGTGTACCCGGGTTTGGCCTACCGGTGGATGATGCACTTCTCGTCGCTGCTGCCGCGCGGGGTGCTGAGGGCCGCAGGTCTGCCGGCCGCGAAACAGCTCCGCTACGGCACCTCGCTGCTGGAGCCCGCGCACCCGGACCGTGGACAACACGTGCTGCTGGCGGGCGGACCCGAGTAGCCTCAGGCCTTTCTATTCCAGGGAGGCCCTATGGCTGTTGATCCACGTGGTTCGGACCTCAAGCGCTACCTCCAGGAGGATCCGGGAGGCCCCGTCGTCATGTTGAACCTGCTGCGCTTCAAGGAGGGCGGCAGGAAGTCCTACGCGGAGTATGGGCGCGCCATCCAGCCCTTCCTTGAGAAGGTGGGTGGTGAGGTGGTGTACGCGGGGGATGGCTCGACGGCGCTGGTGGCCGAGTCGGGACAGGCCTGGGACGCGGTGTTGCTGGTTCGCTACCCGAACCGCGCCGCCTTCAGCCAGATGGTGGCCGATCCGGGCTACCAGGCCATCACCCACCTGCGCACCGACGCGTTGCAGGAGGCGGTGCTACAGGCCACGACGCCGTGGCCGAGCCGCCAGAAGTAACGGGAGTTCATCTGGAGTGTGAGGGAATTCGACGGTGGGTGAAGATATCCCTGATGGGGGCTCTTCCCTATGAAGCCATACACTGTCTGGCTGTGATCCTGTTCACAGCGGGACAGTGCCTGGTTTCGTAGAAAAGCACCTGTCGGGCTTTGGCGCCATCCAACGGCGGCCGGTCAGCGCGCGGATGGATGGACCCGGGGCCCGATGGACGAACGACGTCATTGACTGACAATTATTGGCGGCACTGCCTGATGGAAACCGTCACTCTGGCGTCCATGGGGCGCCTGTCTGCTTGGTCTCCGAGGAACTGGTGGCATGTGTTGAGTGGCATGCATCATGCCCCGCGCCGTTGATGCTCAGCTGTAGTTCCTGGCGCGTTCAGAGCGGTCGGTGACCGCCGGTGTATTGCTTTGTCTGGGTGATTCACGGTTGTGAGTGTTTGACGTCTTCGAGACGAGTGTTGTTCAACGGGAGAACGCATGTACAAGGGAAGTATGTCGTTGAAGGTGCTGGCGTCGGTGAGCGTGGGAGTCATGTGGGTGGCGGGCTGCGGTGGCGCCGAAGTGAATGGGGGGAGCGTACCGGCCCAGGTGAAGCAGCGCGTGACGAGCGCGGTCTCCCCGGTGGCCGCCGGGCGGTATCACGGCCTGGCGGTGCGCAACGGCTCCGTGTGGTCCTGGGGCCACAATGTCTATTACCAGCTCGGGGATGGTACGACCCCGAAGACCGAGGATCGCACCCTGCCCGCGCAACTGCAGGTGCAGAGTGGAGGATTGCCCGTCAGCTTCGCGAGTGTCGCGGCGGGCGAGTATCACTCCATGGCCCTGGATTCCACGGGTCACGTGTGGACCTGGGGCGCCCCGACAACCGGCCGGCTCGGGTTGGGACTCAAGACGACCGAATTGCCGTCTGAACTGACGTGCAATGCCGACCCGACGCTGCTGGGCTGCGGCCGTCTCCCGGCCCAGGTGCCGAGCCTGTCCAATGTGGTGGCCATCTCGGCGCACGGTTACAGCTCATTGTCCATGGCCCTGAAATCCACCGGGGAAGTGTACGCCTGGGGGTTCAATACGTCGGGTCAGAGCGGCAATGGCACGACTTCTACTGAGACGCCGAGCCCGGTACAGGTGTTGAGGGAGGACACCTCGCAACCTCTGACCGATGTGGTGGCCATCGCGGCGGGTGGGGTGCACGGTGCGGCGGTGCGAGCCGATGGCTCTCTGTGGGTCTGGGGAGGTAACGGTGCCGGCCAGCTAGGGGAGGCGGGCTATGTGAATGGAACGAAGGTCAGTTATCGGACCAAGGCCGTCCAGGTCAGTCTGCCCGTGGGCACGACGGCGGTGGATGTCTCGGCGGGCCTCCAGGTCACCCTGGCCCTGCTCTCGGATGGCACTGTCTACGGCTTCGGGAGCACGACCTCCGGTCAGCTGGGCACTTCCACGAGCCCGGGTAGGGTGTCCGCGGGCTCGGGCTCGACCTCGGGTTCTCCCTATCTCACGGGCGTGAGCCGGCTCGCCAGCGGCCATTCGCACTCGCTGGCCGTGACGTCCTCTGGGCTCTGGGGTTGGGGCACCAATTCGTCCTACCAGCTCGGGGTCGGTAGTACTTTGTCGAGGTTCACTCCGGTGCAGCCGGTCGTCGTCATCCCGGGTTGGAGCTATGTGGCCGGGGGAGAGGACTTCTCCATGGCCATGGACGGCAACGGAGACGTCTGGACCTGGGGCAGCAACAATCATGGGAAGCTCGGGCGCATCACCGCGGCAACCTCCAACGGCACGCCGACTCAGCTGAGCTTCTCCACGTCGACGCCGTAATCCGTCTTTCCTGAGAGGAATCCGGGCCCGAAATAACTCCGGGGGGCGGACCGAAGCGTCTCGCGCCTCGTGCCACCCCCCGGAGGAGTTCTTCTTGTTTCAGGGCCGCCCGCGCTCAGGCCGGCATGCGGTCGGAGATGATGGGCTCCGGCATGCCCCGTGGGCGGTGCCCGAAGCGGGTGCGGATGACCGCGCCCAGCGCCACCAGCGTCGCCAGTGTCAGCACGAGGGCCCCCAGCACCGGGATCTGGCCCACCACCAAGAGGATCAGCAGTCCCAGGGCCAGCACCATCGCCTGCGTCTTGCGGCTGCTCGGAATCGGCAACCGCGCGCCGAGCTCACTCGCCACCGCCGCGAAGCCTATCGCCGTCACCAGGGGCACCACGACGAGCAGGGCGAGCACCAGGGGGATGCCGATGATCGTCACGGTCAGGATCAGCAGGGTGGGAATCAACGCCAGCGCCCCCAGCAGCCCCACCATGCCGTTCTTCACCGGCTGCGCCCGAACCTCCGCACCCAGTTCCTTCATCCGCGCCGGGAAGAAGAGCTGACCCAGGAAGCCCATGCCGAAGAGCATGGCGAACGTCAGCAGGAAGCCCGCGAAGCTGTTGCCGTTCCGCTCCTCGCGCTCATTGTCCTCGTCCCCGTCCGAGGAGGCCTGCCGCCGGGACTGCTTGATGTTCTCTTTGATCTCTCCGGCCACCATCCGGCCGATGTTGGCGCCGCCGAAGGACTCGGTGCTGCCCTCCACCCTCGCACCGTCCTGCTTGAGGACCTCGCCGCCGAAGGACGACACGTCGCCCTCCACCGAGGCACCCGGGCCGAGCACCACGTTGCCACCGAAGGCGTGCACGTCACCCTCCACATGGCCGGTGACCTCCAGGTTGCCGCCGAAGACGACCGCGTCGTCCTCCACGTTGCCCCTCACCACCAGGTTGCCGCCGTAGACGACCGCGCTGTCCACCGTCTCGCCCTCCTTCACCTCTAGCGAGCGGCCGCGGGCCACCACGTCGCGCGAGCCCCGGCTGGAACGCCGCACCTGCTTCATCTTCTCGCGCACGCGCTCCTTCACCTCGTCCTCGTCCAGGGCGCTCTGTGCCACCTCGTCCGCCACGTCCGGGGGCACCGGAGGCAGCGGCGCGACAGCGGGAGCCCGCGGGGTTGGCGGCGTGGGTGGCGTGGGGGCCGCGCTGACCTGGGCCTTCTCCTCGGCCGTCATCGGACGCAGGGTGTAGATGCCGTTGTCCTGATCAATCTTCAGCGAGTAGGCGCGAGCCACCGTGCGCAGGGCCTGCTCGGCGCTGACGTTCTTCAGGCGGACCTCGGCGGGGGAGTCCAGGTCGCCGGTGACGACCACGTTGATGCCTCCTTCCTCGGCGATCTCCTGGATGGCATCCCGCAGCGAGCCGCGGAACTGGATGTCGACGGTGTCCTGGGCGCGGGCCTCGGCGTTGGGCGTGGGGGCCGGCGTCTGTGCAAGAGCGAGAGGCGAGGCGAGCAGGAGGGTGGGGAGCAACAGGCGCTTGGAGATCTTCATGGCGACACTCACGCTTCAGAAGGGGTAGGGCCGTCGCCGGCCAGCCGCTTGATTCCGAACAAGGAGGTGAACAGGAGGAAGGCGAGCACGCCGGCGACAGGAGCCGCCGCGGTGTTCCACAGGGCGCGCGCTCCACTCAGCAGCGCCTCGAGGAAGGCCTTGCCATCCACCAGGAAGCGGGCCAGGCCGGTGCCGGCTCCGCTCAGGGCTGCGTCGTTGGAGAGCAGCACCCCGAGTCCCGCCAGGATGGAGACGGCGAGGATGGACACGCCCGTCCATAGCTCGCTGCGCAGGGGCGGGGGCTCGGCGGCCACCCGCGCCATCACCTTGTGCACCAGGTCCGGTGGAGGGAGCGGATCCGCCATTCGGTACAGATCCTTCTCCAACAGCCGGTGCTCCTCGATGATGGCGGTGCACAGCGGGCAACCCTTCGCGTGCTCCAGGGCAGGGCCTTCACCTACCTCCAGCTCGGTGAAGAGCTCCTCGAGGTCCGGGCACTCACAAGTGGTGGGGGTCATGTGGGTTCCTCCGGGCTCATCTTCTTGCGGAGCTTCTCCCGGGCGCGGAACAGGCGCGCCATGATGGTACCGGGCGCGCAGCCCAGCACCTGGGCGATCTCCTTCGTGGTGCGCTTCTGCACGTAGTAGAGCGCGAGCACCTCCCGGTCGTCGGCGGACAGGGTGGCGAGCGCCGCCTCCAGGGATTGGCGCTCCTGGCGGGCGATGGCGCCCTCCTCGAGCGAGGCCTCGCCACTGGGGAGGACCTCCTTCATCGGCTCGAGCTCCTCCGTCTTCACCTTGGTGCGCCGGCGCAGCAGGTCCAGGCACAGGTTGCGGGTGATGGCCATCACCCAGAGATCAAAGGGCCGCGACTCGTCGTACTTGTGCAGGTTCTGGTAGGCGCGCAGGAAGGCCTCCTGGGCGATTTCAGAAGCTTCGGCTTCGTTGCCGAGCAGGCGCAGCGCCAGGCCGTACACCGGGCGCTGGACACTGCGGACGAGCGACTCGAAGGCCGAGGGATCCCCCCTTCGGGCGGCCACCACATCGGCCTTCCAAGGGGGGGCGGCGGCGTCATCGGCCGTCAGCATGCCGATGGCTCGGGCGAGGTCCGCGACGTCTGCTGCGTTGAGGGCGAGAGCATTCACGCCCTGGTCTACGGAGCATGGTGTCCCCCATTGCACCGCCGGGAAAATCAGCGGGCCCTGTCACTTCTTCTTCCGTGATTCCGGGCGCTTGGCCGCCTGCTCGCGACGGGCCTGTTCCTTGGCGGCTTTTTTCTGACGCTGGCGCTCGCGGAAGCTGGGGGAGGGCTGGGAGGGGCGGGTATCGACCGCCTCGCGGACCTGGGGACGCCTGCCCGGGGTGGGGGAGGACTCGGTGGCCGGGGAGCGCCGGGCTGCCTTCGCGACCGGCCTGCCGGCGGGGAGGGGAGGCGTGGGCGCGGGGGCCTTCCGGGGACCTCGGGGGGCGTAGGCCGTGTCCGCGGCCTCTCCATCCCGGTCCTCCACGGGGGCTCGCCAGGAGTCGCGGATCTGCTGGGGGCTCTCCTCCTGGTAGGAGAAGTGGAAGAGCCGCTTGATGACGAGCGTGGCGTAGGCACCCGGGGGCAGGGTGAAGGCGATGTTGACCTTGAGGAAGCCCCGGTTCAGGTCGTCATTCTGGACGCGGCCGATGACGAGCTTGTGGGGGACGACGATCGTGGGACGCTCCTCATGCTTGAAGTAGAGCATCCGAGGGGCCTCCTCGACGCGGAGGTCCGACAGGGACAGCTTCTCCCGGCCGAGCACCCAGTCCACAGCCTGCTTCACCGTCGGATCCTCGAAATGGCTGTCCGGGGCGAGCAGGGGGAAGGTGGACTCGCGCAGGGTGTGGAGCACCTCGGGGTCCGCGTCTCTGTGGAAGAGCAGGGTGCCCGCCTGGTACTTCATGGGGAAGAGGTTCTCGCGCGGCAGCAGCAGCTGGAGGTAGCGCCGCACGCCCTCGTTCCACAGGTAGCTCTGGTAGGTGAAGAGCAGCATGGCGCGGTAGGACGCGTCGATCTGCAGGAAGGCGCGCAGGTAGTCCCCGGGGTGCTCGCGCAGGGACTTGAGGATGCGGTGGTACTTCTTGGTGCCCTCGAAGGGCACGCGCGCGTCCCACCGGCCCCAGTTCTCGCGCCAGAAGGCCTTCACCTTGGCGTCCTCGGTCCTATCCAGCTCCGAGGGTTGGGCCAGGTAGTTGCGCAGCGCGGCCTCGAAGTCGCCGCGGATGAGATCCTTGGCGATGAAGCCCTGGCCATGCTTGAGCGAGCCAAAGCGCTGGCTGTCGAAGTAGTTCACCACGCCCAGGCGGTTGATCTCCGCGGCGGCCTGGTTGAGGGGGCCGATCGACGCCTCCGTCAGCATGCGCACGGTGACGGCGAAGCGGTTGGAGGTGATGTTGGCGGCCGACAGGGGCTTGTCCGTGCGCCCCAGGTACTTCAGGCGCAGATCGGGGTCCTGCATGTCCACGTCCGCGCCGTCCACCGCGATGAGCTGCTCGGTACGGCCCTGCTTGTCCTTCAAGCCGCAGTACGAGATAGAGCCCGGTTTGAGACCGAACGCCTCGCGGATGCGGTCCGCCGCGTCGAAGGTGGACAGCTTCTGCTTGTCCATCAGGTAGACGCGGTGGCGACCACTCGCCACCTCGTCGAAGCGGTAGGACTCCTTGACGGAGAAATCCTCGGGTTTCTGCTTGATTCGCACGAGGCTCCCTTAACAGCCAGAGCGGCCTCAGAGGAAGGAACGAATGGCCGGGGGCCTGACAACCGGACATCTAGCGGCGTAACGTTCCGTCCCGTCATGAGATTCTTCCTCTTGCTCGCCCTGCTGGTCACGACCGGCTGTGCCTCCACGCTCTCCACCCTGCAGACGGCGAAGCCGCTCGCCCGGGGCCAGTTCCAGGTGTCCGGTGCGGTGGGCGTCTTCGCCCCGGTGGGTCAGCTCGGCACGCTGATCGACGAGGGCATTGACCAGGGCAAGGCCATCAAGGAGAGCGTCGAATCGGGTCAGCCCTATGACTTGCCCGAGGCGGAGGCCCAGAGGCTGCTCGGTGTGGGCATGGCGCTCGCGGTGGCCCCGCCGGGCCCCGCCAATGAGCTGATGATCCGCGCCGGCCTGCTGGAGTCCAGCACCCTGGACGTGGGCCTGCGCCTGAGCACCACCTCTGTCCGGTTCGACGGCAAGCTGCGCCTGGCGCACGGCGGCGATGCGGAGGACTCGCGCCTGCCCGATTACCGGCGCAAGTCCTACGATCTGGCGCTCGGCGTGGGCTTCTCCCGGCACGTCTTCAAGAGCCCCGTGCTGGACGCTCTGGAGATTGTGACGATCGACGAGTTCTCCCGCTGGGATCTCGAGGTCCCCGTCTACCTGAGCATGGACCTGGGGGACATCTTCAAGCTGTACGCGGCGCCCAAGTACATCTTCAGCCGCACCTCGCTCGACGCGAAGCTGGTGGACTACTCGCAGTCCGGCAAGGACGTGACGGGCTTCGACCTGGGGCTACCGGCTCAGGTGTCCAGCCACTTCTATGGCGCCAGCCTGGGCTTCGCCCTGGGCTACAGGTACGTCCACCTCTATGCCGAGCTCACCGCCGGCTATACCGACTGCCGTCCGGTTGTTTTCGGCCAGCAGCGCGATCTGGGCGGGGTCTCCCTGTACCCCTCTGTGGGTCTCGCCATCAAGAATCCCCTGTCCCGGGGGCCTCGGGCCAGCTCGCCGGATTCTCGGCCAAATCCGGAAAGACCGGTGCCGAGCACCTGAGCCTGCTCCCCAGGCGGGCGTGCCTGACGGTTCCGGGACTCGCTCGCCTTTGGTAGTGTCCCGCCGGTGATGTCGGTGTTCGGACCTTCGAGGTCTCGCGCGTGAGTCAAGGCCCCACCCAATCCTCAAAACCCGCTGGCCCTCGGGGGCCGCACCTCAAGGGGCGGTTCCCGGATGGGACGACAGGGGAGTTCCAGCTCGGGGATCTGACGACCCTGGGCCGCCATCCCTCCAACACGCTGCGGTTGGTGGACCGAGAGGTCTCCAAAGAGCATGCCACCATCGAGCGCATGGGGCGGGACTTCATCCTGCGTGACTTGGGCTCCTCCAACGGCACGTTCGTCAATGGACGGCGCGTCGCGGAGCTGCGGCTGCGCGACGGGGATGAGATCAGCCTGGGGGCCTCCAAGCTCGTCTTCTACTCCGGGGAGGTAACGGGAGGGGCCGCGGCCCAGGTGACCGCTCCGACGGGGGCGGTGGGGAGCCCGGGGCGCGCCGCTCCGCGGGTGACGGTGGTGGCGCAGTCGCACTCCATCCCCGCGTTCCTCGCGCAGATGGATCAGCAGGTGCCGCAGAACTTCCGGCCCGCCGAGCAGATCCAGGAGCTCGCCACCCTCAAGCGCGAGTACGAGAAGCTGCGCATCGCCTACGAGTTCCACCGTCAGGTGAGCCAGCAGGGAAAGCAGGCGGATCTCTTCGAGCAGATCCTCTCGGTGGCCTTCCAGCTGCTGGCGGCGGACCACGGTGTCGTGCTCAAGCCGGGGACGGACGGCCAGTTCACCGCGGTGGCCATGAAGCACCGGCAGGGCAGCCCGCCCAACGTGATGGTGTCCGACACCGTGCTGCAGAAGGTGGCCGAGACGCGCAAGGCGGTGCTCACCGCGGACGCCATCATCGACGAGCGCTTCTCCTCCTCGGAGAGCATCGTGGCGCAGGGCATCCGCTCGGCCATGGCGGTGCCGCTGATGTGCAAGGGCCAGCTGGAGGCGGTGCTGTTCCTGGACTCGCGCCAGCAGACCAACGCCTTCTCGGAGAAGGACCTGACCATCCTCTCGGGCATCGCGGCGCAGGCGGCGATCGCCCTGGAGAACGCGGCGCTGGCCGCGCAGATTCAAGCCGAGGCCGTCACCCGCGCCGAGCTCAGCCGCTTCCTGTCGCGCGCGGTGGCCGAGGCGGTGATCCGCGGCGAGACCGAGGACCTGCGGCAGAGCCGGCTGGCGGAAGTGACGTGCCTGTTCGCGGACATCCGCGGCTTCACCACCCTGTCGGAGAACGAGTCTCCGCAGGAGGTGGTGTCGATGCTCAACGAGTTCTTCACCCTGATGGCGGGCGTGGTGTTCCGCCACGAGGGGAACCTGGACAAGTTCATCGGCGACTGCGTGATGGCCGTGTGGGGTCCGCCGCTGTCGCATCCGGATGATCCGGCGCGGGCGCTGCGCGCGGCGCTGGAGATGCAGGACGCGGTGGAGGTCCTCAACGGCTCGCGCATGGCCGCGGGCAAGCCGCCCATCGAGGTGGGCATCGGCGTGAACACCGGTCAGGCCGTTGTGGGCTACATGGGCAGCACTGAGCGCCATGAGTTCACCGCCATTGGCGACACGGTGAACACGGCCTCGCGCCTGTGTGGGCTGGCCAGGGGCGGGGAGGTGGTGGCCAACCAGACCACCATCCAGAAGGCCGGCAACGGCTTCGACGCGGAGCCCCTGCCCGTCACGCAGGTGAAGGGCAAGGAGAAGGGCGTTCTGGCGTATCGGGTGCACGGGCTGGAGATCACCAACTCGCGGCGATGAACACATTGAACTGCCCCAGCTGTGCGCGTGCGCACGACGTGAGCGCTCTCCCGGACGGTCACCAGGTGACGTGTGCCTGCGGGGCCCGCTTTCCGGTGCGGATGGGGCCGGTCTCCTTCCAGGAGGAGCCCGAGCTGTCCGCTCCCACGCTGGTGCGCCCCTCGTTGCCCTCGGCGGGGACGGCGCTGGAGCAGCGGACGCCCGACGGGGAGGGCACGTTCGTCAGCGCGTCGGTGGAGTTGCCGGGCTACGCGCTGGAGCGCGTGCTGGGTCGGGGCGGGATGGGCGAGGTGTGGCTGGCACGGCAGAAGTCGCTGGGCCGCAGGGTGGCGGTGAAGGTGCTGCCGCCGCGGCTGGCGAAGGATCCCGAGTTCGTCACGCGCTTCGACAAGGAGGCCACGGCACTCGCGGCGCTCAACCACCCCAACATCGTCCAGATCATCGACCGCGGGGTGGCCGGGGAGCACTACTACTTCGTCATGGAGTACGTGGAGGGGCGCTCGCTGCGCGAGGTGATGCGCGAGCTGTCGCCTCCCGAGGCCCTGCGCATGGCGCTGCAGGTGGCGCGGGCCATCGAGTGCGCGCACGACAAGGACATCATCCACCGCGACCTCAAGCCGGAGAACATCCTGCTGGACGGGCGCGGGCACGTGAAGGTGGCGGACTTCGGCCTGGCGGGCATCCGCCGTCCAGACTCGCGGCTGCAGCTCACCGCCACGGCGGTGGCTATGGGGACGCTCAACTACATGGCCCCGGAGCAGCGCCGGGACGCGAAGAACGTGGACGGGCGCGCGGACCTGTTCTCCTTTGGCGTGGTGCTCTACGAGATGCTCACCGGCGAGCTGCCGGTGGGGCGCTTCAAGCTTCCGTCCGAGCGCGTGCCGGGGTTGGACGCGCGGGTGGACGAGATCGTGGCGCGGCTGCTGGAGAACGAGCCCGAGGCACGCTACGCGCGGGCCGCCGAGGTGTGCCAGGCGCTCGAGGCGCTCGTGTCGAGCGTCTCGCTGCCACCAGGTCAGGCTCAGGCCGAGTCGCTCAGCCCGGTACGCCGTCGGCTGCGGTGGGGCTGGCGCACGGTGCGGGTGGCGCTGACGGTGTTGGGCGGGATGGTGGTGATCTTCGCCGGAGCGAGAAGGATGCTGGGCCGGGTCGTCCTCTTCGAGTGGGGCGACACCCAGGTGGTGCTCGGCTCGTGGGGTCCGCGGTTCGTGCCGGTGCCGGTGGACAAGCCGTGGCCGGCCAACACCGATGCGGACCTCTTCGTGTCCTCGACACTGGAGGACCTGCCGGACGGACGGGTGCGCCTGGGCGTGGACTTCGTGGAGGGCAAGGCGGAGCTGAGCGCCCGTGCGGGGACGTGGACGCTGCAGGACGGCCAGCTCCATGTAATTCAGGGAGGCAATGAAGCAAGCGGCGGACAGTTGATCCCCCGTGCCTACCTGTCCGACTACTACTTCTCCAGCGACGACTTCTCCGCCGAGGTGTGGATGAGCACGAGCCCGCTGGGCAAGGGCTACGCCGAGGAGCCGGACGCGCAGCACTTCTCCGAGCTGTCCTACCGGGTCAAGGGCGTGCAGGTGTCCGTCTTCGCCATCCCGGAAACCGGCATGCGGCTGGGCTGGAAGTACACCACCGCGGACGGCCAGGAGGTGGCGGGCAACAGCTCGCAGGATGTGGAGAACCTGCTCCAGGACGAGACGCCGGTGCCCCAGGGTCCCTTCCGCGTGAAGCTTCAGTTGAAGAAGAAGAAGAACGGCGTGGAGGTGAGTGCCTACCTCAACGGTGGCGACGAGCCCTTCGTGCACAAGTTCCTGGAGGGTCTCCAGGGGCGCTCGGCGAAGGTGGCGCTGGGCTGCCGCAACCTGGTCTGCACCTTCGATGACGTGGTGGTGCGCGGCATCAAGACCGAGAAGTCCAACAAGGTGGCGGATACCCAACAGGAGTGAGGGGAGCTCCTGTCCGAAAGCGGGTGCACGTCCGGTAGTCCACGGGCGCACGGCCCTGGCGTGCCCTTGCGGCTGCACGGAGGCGAGCGCACCTTTGCCGGGCTGGGGCCCGTGCCGAGTTCACGGGCCACCGGGCAGGGGGAGCCATGGATTTGCGGTGGGCATTTGCCCCGCTGTACGCGGCGGGCCTTGGGGCGCTGGTGATCGCGGCGTTCTCCTTCGGACGGAAGGACGCCCGGACCTTCGCGCCTCAATGGCCACTGGCCTGGTTTGGGCTGCTGGCGGTGCTCTTCGCGATCGTCGCGCTGCGTTACCGGGCCGGTCCCTTCATGTGGTTGTCGCCCGGAGCGGTGGGTGACGGGGTGGGCTTCGCGCTGTTGGTGGCGGCAGCGGGGTTGGCGGTGGCGGGCTCAAGGGTGAGGGTTCGCGCGGATACGCTGCGAGCCCAGGCGCCCCAGAGCATCGACGAAGGCGTAGCGGCCTTGCGCCAAGGAAAGTCGCCGGGGTGGGGCGTGTACCGAGGCCGGCTGTCGTCGAGTGATCAGGTGACGTCGCCGGGCGGTGTGGTGTGTGCCTTCTACGAGGCGGAGTTGCGCGGCGTGATGCCGGACGGGAGCAAGGGGCCCCTGCTGTCGGTGGAGCGAGCCTACGCGCCGGTGCTGCAGGTGCGAGGGGAGCATGCGGAAGCCGCGGTGAGCTTCTCGCCGAAGCTGCTGCTGGCGCCGATGCGCATCCGCCGCTGCCACATGGGCAAGCCGCTGGCGGAGACGGGGACGGGAGTGCCGGCGGAGGGCTCGGAGGTAGAGGAGGCGCTGTCGTACGAGCGAGTGGGAAAGCTCGGCGAGGAGTGCCTGGTGGTGGGGGAGCTGAGGAAGGGGCCGGTGCCAGGGGTCTACGAGCTACGCGGGAAGCAGGGTGGACCGGCGATGGTCATCCTGGACAACGCGGGTGAGGGGACGGGCATGGTGCTGGCACGCCGGGCGTGGAGGATGTTCGCGGTGGCCGGAGGACTCACGGTGGCCGCGGCCTGGGTGCTCGCGGGCTGAACACTTTCCCTCTCCCTCTGGGAGAGGGACGGGGTGAGGGTATCGGGGTCCCAGGTTCGGATCGTGTACTGTGCCCAGCCATGCGCACTGCTCCGCTCCCTGTCGATCTCCTTGGCCTTATCGGCAACACCCCCATGGTGAAGGTGACCCAGCTCGACACGGGCCCGTGCGAGCTGTTCCTCAAGCTCGAGAACCACAACCCGGGCGGCTCCATCAAGGATCGCATCGGCCTGTCGATGATCACGGCGGCGGAGAAGTCGGGCCAGCTTGGGCCGCACCAGATGCACCTGGTGGAGGCCACGGCGGGAAACACGGGCCTGGGCCTGGCGCTGGTCGCGGCGCAGAAGGGCTACCGGCTCACGCTCGTCATCCCGGACAAGATGAGCCAGGAGAAGGTCCTGCACCTCAAGGCGCTTGGCGCCGAGGTGGTGATGACGCGCTCGGACGTGGAGAAGGGCCACCCCGACTACTACCAGGACATGGCCGAGCGCATCTCCCGTGAGCTGGGGGCCTTCTACGTCAACCAGTTCGCCAACCCGGCCAACCCGCTGGCGCACGAGACCACCACGGGCCCGGAGATCGCCGCCCAGCTCGATAACCGGCTGGACGCGATGGTGTGCGGCGTCGGCTCGGGCGGAACCATCGCGGGCCTGTCGCGCTACTTCGCCAAGGCCATTCCCGGGTGCGAGATGGTGCTCGCGGATCCCGCGGGCTCGGTGCTCGCGGACTACGTGAAGACGGGCACGATGGGCAAGGCGGGCTCCTGGGTTGTCGAGGGCATCGGCGAGGACTTCCTTCCGCCCAACGCAGACCTCTCTCGGGTGAAGAAGGCCTACTCGATTCCCGACGTGGAGAGCCTCGAGACGGCGCGCATGCTGCTGAAGAAGGCGGGGATCCTCGGGGGCTCGTCCACGGGGACGCTGCTCGCAGCGGCGCTGCGCTACTGCCGCGAGCAGACCACGCCCAAGCGCGTGTGCACGCTCGTGTGCGACAGCGGCAACAAGTACCTGTCGAAGATGTTCAACGAGTTCTGGATGGCGGACCAGGGCTTCCTGCCGCGCCAGGCCCATGGAGACCTGCGCGACGTCATCACCCGCCGCTACGCGGACCGAGCGGTCGTGACGTTGTCACCCACGGACACGCTGCTCGTCGCCTACGCGCGGATGAAGCTCTACGACGTCTCCCAGCTCCCAGTGCTCGAGGGCAACAAGGTGGTGGGGATGATCGACGAGTCGGATCTGCTGCTCGCGGCCATCAACGACGAGACGCGCCTGCGCCTGCCGGTGCGCGACTTCATGTCCACGCGGCTCCAGACCGTGGATGTGCGCACCCCGTTGCCCGAACTGCTCACGCTCCTCGACAAGGGCTTCGTGCCCATCGTCATGGCGGGCGAGGAGTTCATTGGCCTCATCACCCGCATCGATCTGCTGAACCACCTGCGGCGTAAGCTGCGCTAAGGCAGTCCAGAATCGTTTAAAATCCCACACCGTTAGCCGTTCTCATTCATACGGAAAGTGGAGTTGCCTCCTCGGCGAGGGATAAACCGCATTCCCAGCGAGACGAGGAATGCCCGTCTCGTGGGAATCCGCTTGAGGAAGTACCCACCGCAGAGGAGCACTGTATGGGAACGACGAAGTTCGCCGCAGTTGCGTTGTGGTTGGCGTGCACCACGCCCGCGTTCGCGGGAGCACCGGACAAGGAGGTGTGGATCACCATCGGTACGGACGCGCTGGAGCCGGCACGCGCCTCGTTCCGAGGGCGGGGACAGGAGTTGCCGGCTGTCGCGCGCGAGAAGGATGGAGTGGCGATGTTGCGCGTGCGTGAGTCCCAGCTCGAGCAGCTGGCCGAGGTAATGCATTCCAAGCTCAACCGGTGCGCGGGCTTCATTGCCCACGAAACGGAGGAGCAAGCGTTGACGGCGGTGGAGGCCCGCAACACCGCGCAGGCTGTTGAGCCCCGGATCACCTACACCATCGACAACGCCACGACAGCGAACGCGCTGCTGTCCGGCGTCCAGGAGTCGTACATCCGCAGCACCATCACCTCGCTGTCCACGAAGTGGACCTCGCGCCGCCACAACCTGCAGTCGGGCAAGGACGCGGCCAATTGGCTGAAGACCCAGTGGGCGACGCTCGCCAACGGGCGCAGCGACGTCACGGTGGAACTCTTCACGCACGCCAGCACCGTCACCCCGCAGCCGTCCGTCATCCTCACCATCAAGGGCACCACGCTGCCCAACGAGGTGGTGGTGCTCGGCGGTCACCTGGACTCCATCAACGGCAGTAGCTCCTCCGCCAGCGCGCCGGGCGCGGACGATGACGCCTCGGGCGTGGCCTCGCTCACCGAGGTCATCCGCGTGGCCATGGCCAAGGGCTACAAGCCGGCGAGGACGGTGAAGTTTATGGCCTATGCCGCCGAGGAGGTGGGGCTTAAGGGCTCGGGGGCGATCGCCGCCCAGCACAAGAGCACCGGCGTCAACGTGGTGGGCGTGCTGCAACTGGACATGACCAACTACCGTGGCTCCAGCTACGACATCGTCCTGGTGTCCGACTACACCAGTGCCGCCCAGAACACCTTCCTCTCGAATCTTATCAAGACGTACCTACCGGGGGTGACCTCGACCACCACGCGCTGCGGCTATGGGTGCTCGGACCACGCCTCCTGGTACAACCAGGGCTTTGCGGCTTCCATCCCCTTCGAGGCGCTGATGGGCCAGGACAACCCATACATCCACACCTCGAGCGACACCCTCATGCAGTCGGCCGGGAGCGCGCAGAACTCGGTCAAGTTCGTGAAGCTCGCGGCGGCCTACGTGGCTGAGCTGGCCAAGGGCAAGACGTCCACCAGCCTGCAGCCCGCGGACGCCGACACCGGCCGGTAAGCCGGCGTGAAGGGGCCTCGTTCAGGCCCCTTCCTTCCTGGTGGCGAGGAGCCGTTTCGGGGCCAGACTCCGCCAGGCCGTTTCAAGCAGACCGCTCAGCGGCTCGCGCCGGACGGTCGCGAGCCGCACGAGCATGTATGGGTAGTCCTGGTAGTGGTCCGTGATGAAGAAGGTGTCCGGGTCGGCCACCAGAAGGGAGTCGCGTACGAGGAGGTCCACCTTGAGGACGAGCGTCTCACCGTCCTCGTGCAGGCGGGCCAGGAGCTTCTTGCCGACCCGGAACGCGGGCGTCCCATACGAAAGGCCTTCCTCTACGCCGGGCAGTGCCAGGGCGAGCTCTCGCACTGTGTCGAGAGTTACTGCGCTGCTTCGGCGGGGGCTTTTTCGTGTGGGAGATCTGCCTGACTTTCTGCTCATGGATGGAGCATCACCGAGTCCTTCTCCGCGCGCCATCACGCTGTCTCCTTCGCCAGAATCTGGCGTTCGTTCAGAAACATGCAAGCCTTCCTGGGCGGAGGTAGTTGATTCTGACGTGTTCCGACGAGAGCAATCTCGTTGGGAAAGGGGGAACATGAGCTGTTCAAATTGCGGAGAGCCTCTCAATCGATCGCAATGGACCTCAACGGAGGATCTCAAGTCCTGTCCGGGCTGTTCGCAAAAGACCGGCGTCATCGAGCATATCTTTTACAAATATCCAGAGGGATTCGGGACGACGGACGCTCGTCATTCAAATGTGCATCCTGAGGGACCACAGAGCCACTGCACCAGGTGTCGAGATCGAGGTGCCACGGCTTCTCCTTCGTTCCTTTGCCATAACGTCATCAAAGGCAATCTCTACAAGCCAGCTTCGGTTGCTCCGCAGATCAGACGCCGAAAGGCTTGAGCCGGAGTACACGCGGATTCAAACCGAGGGGGTCGATATCCTCACCCCGTCCCTCTCCCAGAGGGAGAGGGACGGGTTACCCCTCGTCCGCGATGCCGTACTCCTTGAGCTTCCGGCCCAAGGTGTTGCGGCCGATCTGCAACACCTTCGCCGCCGCTGTCCGGTTTCCCTTCACCGAGTCCAGCACCCTCAGGATGTGTCGCCTCTCCACCTCGGCGAGCGGTAGCAGCTCGCCGGTGAGACCCTCGGGTATCGCCATGTCTCCGCTCTGCGCCGGAGCCGGCGTCGCGCCTACCACCTTCGGCAACGGCAGGTGCTCCTCGAGGATCTCCCCCTCGCTCAGCACCACCGCGCTCTCGATGCAGTTCTCCAGCTCGCGCACGTTGCCCGGCCACCGGTAGCGCTTCAGCCGCTCCAGCGCTCCCGTGCTCAGCCTCGGCAACGGCAGCCGGTGCCGCTTCGCCGCCGCCGC
This sequence comes from Archangium minus, assembly GCF_044360475.1. Lineage (NCBI taxonomy): Bacteria > Pseudomonadati > Myxococcota > Myxococcia > Myxococcales > Archangiaceae > Archangium > Archangium minus. The sequence continues at coordinate 7,148,145 of NZ_CP043494.1, read as the reverse complement.
GATGAAGTGCCGCGTCAGCCGCTCGATGTCCTCTCCACCGCGCTCCCTCAGCGGCGGCAGCACCAGCTCCACCACCTTGATGCGGTAGTACAGGTCCTCCCGGAACTTCCCCTCCGCCACCATCTTCGCCAGGTCCCGGTTCGTCGCCGCCACGATCCGCACGTCCACCTTCAGCGTCTGCGTGCCGCCCACCCGCTCGAACTCACGGTCCTGCAGCACCCGCAGCAGCTTGCCCTGCACCGGCAGCGGCAGCTCTCCCATCTCGTCGATGAACACCGTGCCGCCATCCGCCGCCTCGAACTTGCCCGGCACTCGGTGGTCCGCCCCGGTGAAGGCTCCCTTCTCGTGGCCGAACAGCTCGTTCTCAATCAGCGTCGCCGGCAGCGCCGCGCAGTCCACCTTCACGAACGGCTTGTCTCGCCTCGGGCCGTTGACGTGCACCGCCCTCGCGAACAGTTCCTTGCCGCACCCGCTCTCGCCCCGCAGCAGCACCGTCGCGTCCGTGGGCGCTGCCTTCTGGATGAGCCGGTAGATGACCTTGAGCGGCTCGGACTCGCCGATGATCCGGTTGAAGAAGTAGCCCACCGGCGCGTGCGGCTGCTCCTTCGCGCGCTGGAGCTCCTGGTACAGGCTCGTGCTCTGCAGCGCCTGGCTCACCTGCGCCGCGATGGCCATCAGCCGCTCCACGTCGTCGTCCGTGAAGCGCCCACCCCCGCGCCGGTTCAGCACCTGCAGCACGCCGTAGAGCGCCCCGCCCGCGTCGCGCAGCGGCACCGCGAGGATCGTCGACGTGCGATAGCCCGTCATCCGATCGATGTCCGCGAAGAAGCGGCTCTCGCCCCGCGGGTCCGGCATGTTGACGGGCTCGCCGTGCTCGGCCACGTAGCCCGCTACACCTTGACCCAGCTTCACCCGGATCTGCGACACCTCTGGCAGGTGCGCCGCGCGCGAGAAGAGCTCGCCCCGTGCTGCATCCAACAACCACAGCGTGCCCCGATCCGCCTGCATCGTCACCGCGATGCGATCCATCAACGTCTGCAGGAACGCGTCGAGCTCGACCTCGCGTCCGACGAGCCCGCCGATGGGCAGCAGCACCTGACTGACATCCGAGGAAGTAGCCATGACGGGCAGGGGAGGCAGCGTGAAGTCTGGGGGAAGACTATCGCAGTGTGGGCCCATGCGCCCCTCCCCCTCACGCGCAGACGGCCCCGAGCACGATCCGCTTGCCTTCGCGCGCCGGCTCGGTGGCGGCGAAGTGGTTGCGAGCCTCCTCGGCCATGTTCTCCACCATGTCGTCGTTGTGGGCAGGGTCGTGGTGGAACAGGAACAGTCGCCGCGCGTTCACCGCCGCGGCCACCTGGGCCGCGTCCACCATGGTGGAGTGTCCCCAGCCCTTCTTCGGGATGCCCTTCTTCCCGGCGTACTCGTCCGGGGTGTACTGCGCGTCCAGGCACAGCGCGTCCGCGCCCTCCATCAGCCGTGCCACACGGGGATCCAACGTGGCCAGGGAGATCTCCATGTCCGTGGCGTAGACGAACGAGTGGCCGTCCGCCTCCACGCGGTAGGCCAGGCACCCCTGAGGATGCGGTGCGTCGAAGGGCGTCACCCGGAAGGGCCCCACCTCCACCGTCCGCCCGTGCAGCGCTGACTCGAACGTCATCCGCGAGCGCATGGTGGACAGCGGTACTGGGAAGTGGGGGGGCTCCATCTGCCGTGCCAGCACCGACTGCAATGCCTGGGCCCCGTCCGGCCCCGGGCCGTACAGTGTCAGCTCCGTCGTGGGCAGGTAGCCCGGCGTGAAGAAGGGGAAGCCCTGCACGTGATCCCAGTGCAGGTGCGAGAAGAAGAGCGTGGCCTTCTGCGCTCCGCCCTCGCGCATCATCGCCTCGCCCAACGCGCGGATGCCCGTGCCGGCGTCCAGGATGAGCCGGTGCCCCTGGCTCGTCACCTCCAGGCACGAGGTGTTGCCCCCAATCCGCGCCGCGTGCGCCCCCGACACCGCGATGCTCCCCCTCACTCCGTAGAAACGCACTTCCATGGCTGCTCCTCCTCGAAGGCTGGGGCGGTCCCTGTCGGTCCGCCCTTCATGCCCAGGCGGTAGAGCAAGGACATTGCCAACGCCAACTGGCCGGATTTGCTAGGAATCCGGGGCGATAATGGAGCTCGGCCGATCCATTCCGGCGCACCTGGATGGAGCGTCCGGTCCGATCCGGATCGCCCGGGAGCGCGAGGGGCGGCCGGGCATTGTGGGGGAAAGGGCGCACATGGAAGACTCGGCACGCCGCCATCGCCGCGGCATGGAGGGGGAATCCCTGCGTGTATCCCGATCGTTTCCGGCTGCCCCAGGTCACCGAGCATGTCCTGGCGTGGCTCGAGCGGCGCCGGCCCGGGTTCGGAGAGTGGGACGCGGAGGTGGAGGCCCAGCTGTCGGCCGAGGCGCGGCTGGCCCTGGCTGACGTGTCCCGGCGCTTCGCCGAGGTGGCGGAGGATCCCGGCTACTGGGAGCGCCTGGCGCGCAGCATCTTCACGGTGGCGCTGCCGCGCTATTTCCAGCTGGCCCGCGAGCACCACGCGCTGCAGCGCCGCAAGTACGGCCTGTGGCGTGGGGGAGATCTGCTCTCGCGCGCGGTCTACACGGGAGGGGGCCTCGTCGTGGCGGTGGTGATCGCGCTGTCGCGGGTGCCGGACTGGCTCGAGCCGCTGCCCCTGGCGTTCGTCCTCTTCGGGCCCTTCCTGCCGGACATGCAGGAATCCTTTTACGAGCGCCGCTACCGGCGGCAGCTCGCCACGCTGGTGCGGGAGATGGGCGTGGAGCAGCAGCAGCTCGAGGCCTACCGGCCGCTGGACGAGTCCGTCCCGCCGGCGCTCGAGCCCACCTCGAGGAATTCGAAGGAGAAGGTATGAGCAAGGCAGGAGATCAGATCCTCGCGGCGCTGAAGCAGCCGCGGACACGGGCGCTCTGGCCCATTGGCGTGGCGCTCTTCGCGGGCCTCTTTGCGTACAACGCGTGCACCGTCTACGTGCGGCCGTATGAGATGGGGGTGAAGCAGGTCATCCTCGGTGGCGAGAAGGGCATCCGAGAGAAGGTGTACGGGCCGGGTCTTCACTGGGTAACACCCGGGGCGGAGCGGATGCACCTGTTCCCCGCGGACCTGCAGGTGCTGGAGATGGCGGACAACCCCGCCGAGGTGGGCGAGGGCGCGGATCACCGCGTCGTGCGAGCCATCAAGATCCAGACGTCCGAGGGCTACACGGTGTCGGCGGACGTCACGGTGCTCTACCGCATCGAGAACCCGTACAAGGTGATCACGCAGATTGGACCGGGGCGGCTGTACGAGGACTCGGCGGTGATTCCGCGCGCGGAGCAGGTGCTGCGACGGACGCTGGGCGTGCTGGACTCGGACGACTTCTACAAGGGGGACCGGCGGGACAAGGCGATGGAGCAGGCGCAGAAGCTGCTGGTCACGGAGCTGGAGCCCCGGGGCATCAAGGTGACGCACGTGCTGCTGCGCCAGTACCGGTACGACACGCGCTACCAGCAGGCCATTGAACAGCGGAAGATCCAGGACCAGTCGGTCTTCAAGAACATGGCGGAGGCCGCGGCGGCACAGGCCGAGGCGGAGAAGAACCGGATCATCGCCGAGGGCCAGGCCACGGTGCAGGTGGAGCTGGCACGCGGAGACGCGGAGGTGGCCAAGCTGCGCTCGGAGGCGGAGCTGTACCGGCGCACCAAGGCGGCCGAGGGTGACCTGGTGGTGAAGCTGGCTCGGGCCAAGGGGATCGAGCTGGAGAACGTGGCGCTGCGGGGCTCGGGCAGCGAGAACATGGTGGGCCTGAAGATGGCGGACGTGCTCGGGGGCACGCAGGTCATCGTGGTGCCCACGGACGGGGAGGGTGGGGTGAACCCGTTGGACTTGAACTCGGCGCTCAAGCGCTTCGACGTGAAGGGGATGTGAGGCCATGAAGCGCATGGATTTGCGGATGCTGGGGCTGTTCGTGGTGCTGGCGTTGTCGGTGGTGCAGGGGTGCGCGTGCCACTCGACGGACGCGAACGAGGTGGGTGTGCTCACGCGGAAGTTCACGCTGCTGGGCTCGCGGGGTGTGCAGTCGGAGACGTACGCGCCAGGCGCGACGTACTTCTTCTTCCCGCCGTTCTCCACGGACTGGACCACCTTCGAGACGAAGCTGCAGAACCTGCGGATGCGGGCGAAGGCCGAGAACGAGAAGGGCCGCACGGACGACATCGAGTTCAAGACGGTGGACGGCAACGACATCGCCGTGGACGTGACGGTGGCGTGGCGGATCGATCCGGCGAAGGCGCCGCACCTGGTGCAGAAGGTGGCGCGCTCCACGCTGGACGTGGAGAACCGGCTGGTGCGGCCGGCGACGCGGGCGCTGGTGCGCGACGCGCTGAACGTGCTGCGCTCGGAGGACTTCTACACGGCGGACAAGCGCTTCGCGGCGGCGGAGAACGCGCGCAAGCTGCTGGAGGACGCGCTCAAGCCCGAGGGCGTCATCGTGGAGCAGGTGATTCTGCAGGAGCACCGCTTCAACCCCGAGTACGAGAAGGTGATCCGCGAGAAGAAGCTGGCGGAGCAGATGGCGGAGAAGCTGCGCTCGGAGGCGCAGGCAGCGGCGGAGGAATCCAAGCGCAACCTGGAGTCAGCCAAGGGCACGGTGTCGCAGAAGCTTGCTCAGGCGCAGGGTGAGCTGGAGCAGACGAAGCTGACGGCGGACGCGGAGCTGGTGCGAGCCACCAATGAAGCGACGGCGATCCTCAAGGAAGCCGAGGCGAAGTCGAAGGGCATCGCCAAGGAGAACGAGGCCCTGGCGGGAGCGGGTGGCCGGACGATGGTGAAGCTGCGGATCGCCGAGGCGTTGCAAGGCAAGCAGATCATCTTCATGCCCAGCGGGCGCAGCGGGGCCACGCTCCAGACGATGGACATGAACCAGATCCTCACCCAGTACTCGGCGGCCAAGGTCACACAGAACGCGAGCGCTTCGAACAGTGGGCAGTAATCGCTGATCGCGGAGCGGCTCCTCCCCATGCCGTGAGCCGTCACTCCGCCGTCACGCTTTCCAGGGTACCGAGCCTCCCGCATGCATGTCAGAACTCAGCATATGAATCCTGTTCACAGTGTGTTGTTGGTGGTCATGGTCTTCGGAGTGGGGTGTGCAGGGCTGCGGACGCGGGCGACGTGTCCCGCCGAGGGCGGTAAACCCTGGCGTGAGGTGAAGTCGACGCACTTCCGTGTGCAGACGAACCTGAGTACCGAGGCCGCGGAGAAGACGGCGCTGGAGCTGGAGAAGTTCCGGCGAGCCCTGCTGCTCGCCTGGGACAACGAGTTCGACCCGCCGGGCGAGGTCGAGGCCATCATCCTGCGCAGCCCCGATCAGCTCGAGGAGTTCACGGATGCCAGGATCGCCGGCTTCGCGAGCAGGGGGGAGAACGGCCCGCTGTTGGTCATGAGCGGGGACAGCTTCCTGATGGGCGAATCATCCGCGGACCAGCGCATCCAGGCGCACGAGTTGGCGCACTACCTCAGCAGCTTCGTGCTGCTGCGCCAGCCCCGGTGGATCGCCGAGGGCTTCGCCTCCTACCTTGAATCCCTCTACTTCAAGGGCGCCTCGGCGGAGGTCATCCTCGGCAGGCCTGTCCGTTGGATGCTCGGCTACGTGCGGGCGCACGGTTGGATGAGCCTGGAGGAGCTCTGGGCCTGGCAGACCATCAACGGCATGAGCGAGAGCGACCTGAGGCGCCACTACGCGTCCTCCTGGCTGTGGGTGCACTACTTGATGAACGTGCACGGGGAGCAGTTCGCGGACTTCCAGGGGCGGCTCGCGCGCGCCGAGGAGCCACGCCGGGCCTTCGAGGCGTCCTTCCAGGGCGTGAAGGATCTCGCGGGGGGCCTGCGGACCTATGTCGACACCGGCCGCTACGCCATTCTCACCATTCCGTTGCCCGAGGTGCCCTCGAAGGTGGAGACGCGGGAGCTCGACGGCGCGGAGGTCCATGCCATTCGCGCGCGGCTGCGCTTGATGACCCCGGGGTCCGCGACGCGGGAGCAGCGCCGCCAGCAGGCCGAGCAGGAGATCGCCCAGGCGCTCCGTGAGGATCCGACGAATGTCAGCGCCGTCTACCTCCAGTCGATGTTCAGCGAGGACGCGTCTCAGCGGCTCGCGCTTGCGCGGGAGTTGGTGAAGGCACGGCCCGACAGTGGGAAGGCGTGGGCGATGTTGGCGGATGCACTCAGGCAGTCGGGCGGTTCGGCGGTGGAGCAGGAGCAGGCATTGCTGCGCGCGATGGAACTCCAGCCCCAGAACGCGACCGTGCTCAACAACCTCGCATGGTTCTACGTGGGCTCGGAGAACCCTCAGAAGGCCTTCGAGCTGGCGAAGCGGGCCGTCGCGCTGGCGCCCGCCGATGCGGCCATCCTCGACACCTACGCGGCGGTGCTCTTCCAGTCCGGCCACTGTCCTGACAGTCTCCGGATCCAGCGGCGTGCCCTGGACGTGTTGCACGAGAGTACGCCGGAGTCGCAGCGGCGGATTCTTCAGGACAGGCTCGACAAGTACGAGCGGGCCTGCCAGCGGACGTCGGGCCAGAAGCCCTAAGCAACCCTGTCGTCCTCAGGAGCACCGGATACGCTGGCGCCAACCCACTCGAGCTGGCGCCAGGCTATCCGCTCAGAATTCCAACTTGCAGGTGGCGCTGCATCCGTCGTGGCTGGTGGTGTTGCCGTCATCGCACTGCTCGCCATTTCCGGTCTGGACGATGCTGTCGCCGCAGCGGGCGTCGAGCACGCAGCCGGGGGCGCACTGGCCGTAACCTCCGTCGTTGACGCCATCGTCGCACTGCTCGCCGGCGTCGATGATGCCGTTGCCGCAGTTGGACTGGCATTCGGTACGGCGCGTGCTGAAGTTGTTGAGCGTGAGCTTGTACGAGGAGCCTGTCGTGTGGCGTTCGGCCTGGAACACCACGGCCTCGTAGATGCGCCCTGGCAGCAGGCCGAGCTCAGCGGCTTTCTGGGCGAGGGAGATGCTTCCCGTCATCGGCCCATGCACGCCGCCGAGATCCAGCGCCAGGCGACCGTTGATGAACACCCACACATCATCGTCACCGCTGAAGGCGAGGACCTCGTTTCCCTTGTACTCGAACCAATAGCGCACCTCGCTCGTGAAGCTGAAGTTGCGGCCATCCATGCGTAGGGGCTCCAGGCCCCGGGCCACCCAGCCCGCGGCGTCGAGCGGGAAGAAGGTCTGGTCATCGAACAGGTAGGAGCCATCGGACTGGCGCATCAAGGAGAGCGTCTGGACCACCGTCATATTGACGTTCCACACGTCGCGGTACCACTGGTCGAACGCGGCCCTGCCGTGGGTGGTGGCGGAGCTGACGCCGTCCTTCGCGTACACGGGCTTACCGTCTGCTCCCAGGGTTCTGGCCACGATACCCATCTCCTGGCCGTTGGCGTTCTCGAAGTCGACGTGTCCGCGAGGAAGGCTCCCGCTGGCCGGCAGGTCGTAGCCGCGGAAGTCGCGGTAGACGATCGGGACTTCCACCGTGTTCGGCGGGGACTCCTCGATGGAGCGACAGATGAAGCCCTCCTCGAGTTGGCACTCCGGAGAGCAACCGTCGTTGGCGCGGGTGTTCCCGTCGTCGCACTCCTCGCTCGTGTCGCTGGGGATCATCATGCCGTCGCCGCACACGGCCTGGCACGTCCCGTTGGTGCACCGGGGCTCGCGCACGCACAGGGGCGAGCACCCATCACCCATGTCGTTGTTCCCGTCGTCGCACTGCTCCGTCCCCTCGACGACCTTGTCTCCGCAGACGGTGCGGGTGCAGGGCTTCCCGATGGTGTCGCACTTGTACCCGGGCTCGAGGCGGCACACGGCGCTGCAGCCATCGCCCGCGCTGGAATTGCCGTCCTCGCACTCCTCGTCGCCAGCGATGATGCGGTCACCACACATCGCGGCACGGCAAGGCCCGCCGTTCGATGGGCAGTTCCAGCCCGGCTCCACGGTGCAGGTGGCCGCGCAGCCATCGCCAGAGGTCGTGTTCCCGTCGTCGCAGGTCTCGGGGCTCTCGAGCTCCCCGTTGCCACACGTGGCCTCCCGAACGCAGGGCGCGCCCGGAACCTCGCATACCCATCCGGGCTCTACCTGGTGACAGGTCTCCGTGCAGCCGTCGCCGCCCACCGTGTTTCCGTCGTCACAGGCTTCTCCGGTCTGAATCAGGCCATCACCACATTGGACGGAGCCGCCATCAGTAGGGGTGGATGCATCCGGGGTGTCCGGAGTCGTACCGGCGTCCGGGTCCGTGGTGCCGCCATCGTCAGGCGTGGACGCATCCGGGTCGTCCGGCGTCGTACCGGCGTCTATGTCCGTGGAGCCGCCATCGTCAGGCGTGGATGCATCCGGGGTGTCCGGAGTCGTGCCGGCGTCCGGGTCCGTGGCGCCGCCATCGATTGCCGTGGCCGCGTCCGGGTCGTCCGGAGTCGTACCGGAATCCGGGTCCGTGGTGCCGCCTCCTCCGCAAGCCACAAGTGACAAGAACAGGGATGTGAGGACGAGATTCGCGAGCCGCGCTCGGATTGGAGCTCTCAATGGGGTGACTCCTGGGAGTGAAAAGGGTTGATACGGAGAGTGTATCAGCCCCTCTGACTTTCACTCCTTCCAGAGCACCTTCCATGGGTGCTTGCGCAGGTCGGACAGAAGGCCTCGCAGATCCTCGTAGACCTGTTTGTCTTTCTGCAGGGCACCCACCGTGCCTTCTCCGGCCTCGATGCGCGTGAGCAGCCGGTCTGCTCGCGCGGCCATCTGGTCAAGCTTCTCGCCGGCCGCCGTGTAGTGCTCCAGCGCCAGCTTCAGCCGCTCGCCATCCTTCGCGTCGAGCCCGCCCGTCATCATCGACAAGCCATTGAGCGTCTTCGCCGCCGAGCCGGAGATGCCGGGCAGCTCCCGCTTCATCAGCGCCGCCGTCTCCGCTGCGTCGCCCAACAGCTGCGCTCCCTTGCCTCCGGGCTGCATGGCCTCGCGCGCGAGCTTCGCGAGGGCCCGCAGGTCCTTCGACGCCGCGGTCAGCTCCACCGTCAGCGTCTTCAGGTCACCCCGGTTCTCGTTCAGCACGCCGTCCAGCGTTCCCGTCAGCCGTGACACGTTGCTCGCCAGTGTCTGGAGCCCCTGCGGATCCTCCGCGAGCGCGCCGCTCGCCACGTCCAGGAAGGCGGAGAGCTGTTGTGCCACCAGGTCCAGCCGCGGTGCATCCGTGCCGCGCAGCGCGCCTCCAGTGGGCAGGGGAGGCGCGGACGCGGAGCCCGGGTTCAGCTCCAGGTAGGGCTCGCCCAGCGGCCCCACCGTGGCCACGGTCACCCGCGTGTCCTCCCGCAGCGCCGCCAGCGCCTCGGGCTTCACGGACAGCCCCATCCGGACTGGCAGCGGCTGGCCCCGCGCGTCCCTGCGGTCCGGCTCCAGGTGGATCTCCTCCACCCGGCCCACCACCACCCCCCCCAGCTTCACCGGCGCGCCCTTCACCACGTTGCCCGTGTGGCTGAAGTCCACCGAGAGCACCGTGTCGCGGCCCACCCGAAGCTCGCCCATCAGCCACAGCAGCCCGAGCACCCCCGCCAGCGCCGCGAGCACGAGCCCGCCCACCTTCATCTCCAAGCGACGCTCATCCATCCGATGCGGCCTCCAGAAAGGGCGCCGTCAGGGCCCGCAACTCCGGCTCGGAGGATGCCAGGAATGCCTCGGGTGTGCCCAGGAAGGCGCAGCGCCCCCCGCCCACCACCAGCACCCGGTCCGCCAGCGTCCGCAGCAGCCGGTAGTCGTGAGACACCACCAGCGCGCCCAGCCCTCGCGCCTGCAGCGAGGCGAGCACCTCCTCCACCTGGGCCGCCGCTCTCCGGTCCAGCCCCGTGGTGGGCTCGTCCAGCAGCAGGTACTCCGGACGCAGGGCCAGCGCCCGGGCGATGGCCGCCCGCTTCTTCGCCCCGGGCCCCAGCTCGGTGGGCAGCCGATCAGCCGCCGCTTCCAGCCCCACCTGGGCCAGCGCTTCGTGCACCGCCTCCGGTGGGAGGTCCGGTGCTGCCATCGCCACGTTCTCCCGCAGCGTCCGCCAGTCCAGCAGCGCTGGGCCCTGCACCAGATAGGGCGCACGCTGGCGCAGGGGGCGCAGGGCCCGCTCAGGCAGCGTGTCCACCCGCTCGCCGAAGAGCTCCACCCGGCCCGCGTCCGGTCGCAGCAGTCCCACCGCCAACCGGCACAGCCGTAAGCGCTCGGTGGACCACACCTTCCGCGTGAGGGAGGAGCCGTTCAGCGTCGCGTTCCAGGAGGTGTAGACATGGGACGCAACACGGAAAGAGTGGACGCAACGCTGGCGAGGGCGGCGGCAAGCAACTACTGGACGGAGGCCGAAGCGCAGGCGGTGCTGGAGGCCTACGAGGCGAGCGGGCTGTCGGTGGCGGAGTTCGCCCGCCGCCATGGGCTTACGCCACAGCGGCTGAGGTGGTGGAAGAAGCGGCGGGCCGGGGAGGCGGGCCCGGCGCTCTCGTTCGTCCCGGTGCACGTCACGGCGCCGCCCTCGCCAGAAGCACGTGGGGCACCGGGCACAGCCAGCATGGAGGTGCTACTGGCCAGGGGCCGGCGCATCCGAGTGGAGCCGGGCTTCGACGCGCACGCGCTGGCGCGGCTGGTGAGGGCGCTGGAGGAAGCATGCTGACACTACCCTCCTCGGTGCGCATCCACCTGGCGAGCCAGCCGGTGGACATGCGCAAGTCCTTCGACGGGCTGTCCTTGCTGGCACGACAGGTCCTGCGAGAGGACCCGCTGAGTGGACACCTCTTCGTCTTCTTCAACCGCACGCGCGACATGGTGAAGGTGTTGTGGTGGCACTCCGGTGGCTTCTGCCTCTTCTCCAAGCGCCTGGAGAAGGGCAGCTTCCGCCTGCCGCGCCCGCTACCGGAGGACACGGGCGCCGTCATCCTGGAAGCGGTGGAGCTCACCCTGCTGCTGGAGGGGATTGATTTGAAGGCCAGTGTCCGCCGGCCTCGCTGGCAGCCCCCACCTGAGAAGTCGGTTGCTTGAGAATACCTCTTGCGTCCTGGGTCCGGGTCATGGCTCATGTCCCGGGACATGAGCGGCGCGGCTCCCGGCAAGAAGACGACGGACGTACACGGCGTGGCGGCGCTGCTGCGCACGCTGCTGGCCGAGGGCCAGGACGAGCAGGTGATTGAGCTGGTGGTGGGCCTGCTCTCGCAATTGGTGGAGAAGAACACCGAGTTGGAGTTGCGGCTGCGCAAGGCGCTGCGCCAGCGGTTTGGCCGCCAAAGCGAGAAGCTCTCCGCCGAGCAACTGTCGCTGTTCCTGGAGCAACTGGGCCAGCAGAACGCCGGGGCCCAAGAGGCGGCGCCGCCCCAGGCCGGGGACGCAGGCGTCGCGGCGGGCTCCACGCCGCCCTCCAAGCCACCCCACAAGGAATCGCGAAAGAAGGAGCGCAAGGGCACGGGCGCCGCCCGCTGCCCTCCAGCCTGCCGCGCGAGCAGCGCGTCCACCAGCCCCCGCCCGAGGCGCTGCGGTGCGAGGCATGCGGGCGGGACAAGACGTGCTGTGGCCAGGAGAAGAGTGAGACATTGGAGTGGGTGCCTGGCCACTTCAAGGTGATTGAGGAGGTACGGCCCAAGTACGCCTGCCGGCCGTGTGGTGACGGGCTGGTGGTGGCGCCTCCCGCCGACAGGGTGATTGAGGGGGGATTGCCCGGACCGGGCCTGGTGGCCCACGTCCTCGTCTCCAAATTCAAGGACCACCTGCCGCTGCACCGGCTGAGCGGCATCTACGCGCGCCATGGCGTGCAGCTGCGTACCTCGACGCTCTCGGACTGGGTGGCCGCGGGCGCCGACACCCTCCAGCCGCTGGCCCGGGAGGTGGCCCAACGGGCGCTGGCCTCGCACGTGCTGCAGAGCGACGATACGCACCTGAAGGTGCTCGACAGAGAGCACCCCAACGGACTCAAGCGCGGGCACATGTGGGTGTACTTGGGGGACACCACCTGGGCGGCCTTCGTCTACACGCCGGACTGGAAGGAAGAAGGGCCCCTGTCCTTCCTGGACAAGCGTGAGGGCTGGCTGCTGGTGGACGGGTACAAGGGCTACGACAAGCTGTTTACCCGCCAGGGCGCCACCGCGGTGGAGGTGGGGTGCTGGAGCCATGCCCGTCGCTACTTCGTCGAGGCCTTGGACGCCGGTGACACACGAGCGGCGCTGCCGCTCTCTCTCATCGGCCGGCTCTTCGAGGTGGAGCGCGAAGCCGACGAGCAGCAGGTGGAGGAGACCGAGCGGCTGCGCAGGCGTGACACGCTCTCACGCGCTGTCACGGAGCAACTGGGGCGCTGGATGGCCGAAGTCTACAACCGGGAGCCGCCGAAGAGTCCGCTGGCACGGGCGTGCCGCTACGCCATCAACCAGTGGAAGTCGCTGACGCGCTTCATGGAGGACGCGCGCCTGCCGCTGCACAACAACGCCTCGGAGCTGCGGCTGCGGGAGATTGCCGTCGGCAGGAAGAACTACCTTTTCGCCGGCAGCGACGCGGGAGCCGAGCGCGCCGCGTGCGTGTACACGCTGGTGGCCACGTGCGTGCTGGCCGGGGTGGAGCCGTGGGCGTACCTGGCTGACGTGCTGGAGAAGCTCGCCCAGGGCTGGCCGCAGCGCCGTCTCGAGGAACTGCTGCCGCCCATGTGGAAGGCCGCGCGCGCGGCTGCCTCGCAGACGCCCTCCACCTCTTCTGCCGCGACCTGAGCACCGCCCATCCCCGTCGGCAGACCGGCGGGCGGCGCACCCGTTATCACATCTGCGCCGCCCCCCTGCACCGCTCTGCCGAGTGGATACGCACAGCACGCTCTTGCCCGCACCGCTCGCCCCGGCCACGAAGGTCAGCTCGCGCGTGGACAGCTCCGCGCTCAGCCCCGCCAGCACCCGCCGGCCGGACTCGAATGTCACCTCCACCTCCGAGAAGCGCAGCATCCCCGCTCACACCCCCAGCGCCTGGAAGCCGAGCGCCACCACGAAGTCGATCAGCAGGCAGCCGAAGCACGCCGCCACCACCCCCCGCGTGGTGGCCTCGCCCACCGCCTCGGCGCCTCCGCGCGCGGACAGGCCCGCCACCGCCGCCGCCAGGGGAATGTAGAGGCCGCAGCCCGCTCCCTTCGCCAGCCCCGCCAGCAGATCCCACCCGTCCACGTACCGCGCATCCATGAAGGCCGTCCCGTCCACCCCGAACGCCCAGCTCGCGGTGGCCACCGCCGACAGCGTCGCCGCCATCGTCCCCACCACGCACAAGAGCGGCACGCCCAGCAGCCCCGCCACCACCCTCGGCGCCACCAGGTCCGCGTACGGATCTCCCGCCGACATCTCCAGCGCCTCCACCTGCTCGTTCACGCTCATGGTGGACAGCTCGGCGCTGTGGCTCGCGCCCGCACGCGCCGCCGCGAGCAGCGCCGACACCACCGGGCCGAACTCGCGCACCAGCAGCTCAAAGTAGGGCGGGCCCACCACCGTCAGGTTCCCCGTCACCTTGCGTGCCTGGCTGTCCGCGAATGTCACCAGCACCGCCCCGAAGAAGGCCATGCCCGACGCCACCAGCCACGTGCTGCGCGCCCCCAGCTCGTGCAACTGCTGCACGCACTCGCGCCAGGACAGCCCGTCGCGCACGCTCGCCCTCACCGTGCGCGCGAGCATCAACGTCGGGGCTCCGAGGAAGGCGAGGAGGTTCATGGGGGGGCGCAGAGATGTCGTCCAGATGGTACCAGCGTGAGCAAAATCTATTCCGAGGAACCGTTACTTTTCTGGTTCTTGAATTACGAATTTGTCGTCGCCGATGGGTAACTTGACCTGTGGAGTACATACCGCAGCGGGCTTTTCGTCTTGAGCCAACAATGGCAAGGGCCTCACGTCGAGGGATACGAATTTTCGAGGAAGTGCCAATTGAGGAGGTGAAAGTACGTAGGTCTGAATGTTCTCCTCGGCTTCTTTGGGGGATTCATAAAAATGAACCGTCTTCATCGTTTCTTCACGGCCATCTCTCCCCGCCAAAACACCGTATCTCATCTTTCGAACATCGAAATACGCACGAAGAATTCGAATATCAACAACAGGGACCCCTCTCACAACCAAGCCAGCTCCGATGGGGGTACTGGTCAGGACGATTGGAATGACCTTGATCCTTTCGGGTTCCCATCCGTCTTTTCGTGGGATGCGAACCAGCGATTCGGTAATGTTGCTTTTGAATTTATTGACCTTGCGTTCGATTTGTGCGACCGCACCAATCAAAGTGTTGTAATAGTGGTATTTTCCGTTTGGGCTCGAGGGAATCAGTATGCATTTGGCTTCTCCCAAAACCAAGGAGTTGCCAATCCAAAAGGCCAGATCGATTTGCTCGTCACCATTTTTGTGTGGAATCACCAGATCGTCACGAACCACATCTGCATGTTTCGTCAATGGAGAGCGTTCTATAGCGCCAGCCAACTCTTTTCTTGCGTATGACTCGAAGTGAGTTCCTCTGTCTTCCAAGTCCAAGCCGCCACGTTTCGTCCAAAACTCGATGCTGCGAACCAAGTTGGGTCTATTGAGCGCAGCAAGAATCGGCACATATTTGCTGTCCTGAAGTCTCAGGATGGGTTTGTGCCAGAACTCTTCCCCTGAGTCATCGTCTTCCGCCATGACTCCTTCAAAACCTCCTCGCACAAAATAACTCAAAACCGAGCGAGAAAGGGGAACTGGGCAATCAAGAGCACGGCGAATGACCTCGATCAAATCGCCAGCGGATAGTGTTGGACTGTACTCGTTTAGTTTTTGAAGCGAAAAAACTCCAGAATTGGATGGCAAGCGCGAAAACAAAGCTTCGCTCAAGTAGTAGAGCGCCTTCCAGGCGTTGAGTAGGGTTCGTAGCGTGACTCCTGGGGTCGTGGGCAAGTCTATATCCAGCATCGCTGAGAAATACAGTTCTTCCGTGATGATTGTTTTCGCAAACGGAAGCGAAGGTTTGTCGCCGTCCATCGGTTCTGGTCCGAAGTGGATTTTTCGGTGTTTCCCGGATCCTGAAATGGACTGAACGTACATCCCGCGGCTTGCCCTGCGCTTCAGGGGGGCTGGGATTTCACTCCAGGTTTCTACTACGTGAAAGCTGATTTCGTTTGTTAGTGTCGAAAGTCGATATCTTGATATCGCGTCGGCAAGATGGATTTCGCTTCGTTCCCCGGTGTATGGGGTTACGAGGTCGGTTTCTCCTGATGACAGCACGTGCCAATCATTCCATACGCATTCGTTCCATAGGTCGACAAGCGCATCGTAAAGAGAGCCGAAGTTCAGGTGGAGACGTAGTCTCCCCAATATGACATCTTGGGGGATTGATTCTTTCTGGGGGAAAGAAGAGGAAGGGTGTTTTTGTTTTAGAATGAGTTTTACTGAATCCAGTGCGAATCTGAGTCCATCAACGGCGGCTTCATCTAGATCTTCAGGGGTGGCTGCGTTGAATGAATTTTCCGATTGATATTTTGACTGAATAATTTTTTCTGCTATCAAAATGTCGTTTTCGCGAGCGGACTCAAGTGTCATCGCGTTGACGAGTTTTGCATCCCGATTTACTGTTCCGCAGTGGAGTCGAGTCAATTTGTCCTGGTCGGACATGCCGAATTCGATAGCGGACGACCTCTGGGCGATTGTCTGGAAGCGGTGTGAAAACCATTTTCCCGCTTCGTACAGTCGCTTGTCAGCATCGGTGGGGTTCGGTGTTGATGTGAATGCTTTTTCCCATTGCTCTATTGAAAATTTGAAGGTTTGACTGGGTTGCGGGATTTTGTTTTTCCTGACCCTGGAGATAAAAGAATTGCTTTCGGTGGTGTTTTTTTTGTTCATCGCATGCTCTTTCGTGGGCGAAATTGTTGGTTTGATGCGGTGAAATCAACATGGTTCTCGGGAATGAATGCGCGAATGAGTGCAGAAAGCTGGTTGGCTGCTCATGGCGCAGCGAACTTCAAATCCCAGCTGCCGACTGTGATCAATTGACTATAGGCCACCTCGCCAGTGTGGTGGTGAGCAGGAAGTCCAAGAGGAAGATGGCCGCGCACCCCATCACGACCGCGCCCGCGGCCGCCTGGCCTACCGCCCTCGCGCCTCCCCGCGCCCTCAGCCCCACCGCTGTCGATACCAACGCGATCGCCAGCCCGAAGGCGCTCGCCTTGACCATGCCGCCGAGCACGTCTGTCACGTGCAGCATGTGCTCGAAGCTGTCGAAGAAGGCGCGCACCGGCAGCCCGAGCGTGAAGAAGGCCGCCACCGACTCGAAGAGTACCGCCACCAGGAAGGTGAGGGCGGATAGGCCGGACACGCTCACCGTCATCGCCACCACCCGCGGCGCCACCAGCACCGCGAAGGGATCCAACCCAATGCCTCGCAGGCCCTCGAGCTGCCCGCCCACCTGCATCGTCGCCAGCTCCGCCGCGTTGCGCGCCCCCAGCCGTGCCGCCATCACCAGTCCCAACAGCAGCGGGCCGAACTCCCACAGCACCGCGTACCCCGCTGCCCACCCGAGCACGGCTCGTGCCCCGAAGCGCTGCACGTACAGGGATGTCTGGACCACCACGGTCGCCCCTGTCAGGGCTGCCGTCGCCAGCGCCAGCGGGAGTGAGCCCCAGCCGAACTGCACCAGCCCGCGCAGCAGCTCGCGGCGATCCATCCGCGCCAGCCCCAGCACCGTTCGCGCGAGCACCAGCACCAGCGCGCCCACGGCTCGCACCGCGCCCAGCGTCTCCTGTCCGACCCATGCCAGCGCCGCGCTCATGCGAGCGCCTCGTCCGTCAGCGTCTCCACTTCTGGGGCGGGGGGACCGTCGTATCGGAGCTGTCCGTCGCGCAGGTACAGCCAGCGCGCGAGTGGCAGCTCTGGGGGCGCATCCGGTGCGGCGACGATCAGCGAGCCGCTCCCGGCCACCTCCAGCAGCACCCGCGCCACCTGTCGCGCGGTGCCTGGATCCAACCCTGCGAAGGGATCATCCGCCAGCAGCACCGAGGGCCTGGCTGCCAGCGCGCGCGCGATGCCAGCACGTTTGCGCATGCCTCCGGACAGCCGCTCGGGCATTGCGTCCGCGGCGTCCGCGAGGCCCACCGCGCGCAACACCTCGTCCGCGCGCGCCTCCGCCTCCTCGCGGGGCACGCGCCGGCGCTCCAGTGGCAGCAGCACGTTGTGGCGCACCGTCATCGAATCGAAGAGGGCATCCGTCTGGAACACCATGCCGAACGCCGCCTGCCGCTCGCGCTTCTGCGCGGGTGCCATCCTGGCCACGTCCTCGCCGCTCCAGAGAACCTGTCCGCTGGCAGGTGCCACCAGCCCCGCGAGCGCCTTCAACAGCGTCGTCTTGCCCGCGCCCGAGCGCCCCAGCACGAGCACGTGGCTGCCGGGAGGAAGGGAGCAGGTCACGTCGAGGAGGACGGCTCTTTCGTCCCTTCTCACTGAGAGCCTGTCCGCGCGCAGCTCCATGTCACTCCGGGTTCAGGGAGAGCCCCAGCGCACCGCCCTGTCCTGCATCCGCGCCCCGACAACCCGCCACCACCCACATTCCCACCGCCAGCAGGAATAAACGCATCGCTCGAACATTCCCGGGCGCGCCGCGCCCGACGTGAAAAGTCTCCGTCCTCCCAGTTAGCCCGATGTGTGATGCAGCGTCCAGACAGGTGGGTTCCCGTGGCTGTGATCGACTGGGTCCGATATATGAGCCTGCCGTCCTCCCCCCGGATCGCCCTCCTTCAAGCTCGACCATGCACTTGATCCGCCCCGCCGTTGTCCTCCCCGTGTGTGCCTGGCTGGCTCTATGTGTGCCCGAGGCGCGCGCGCAGGAGCAGCAGCCCGCTCCCGCCTCGGGGCAGTCCACGCAGGAGCCGCTGACGCTGGAGCGCGCGGTGTCGCTCGCGAGCGAGCGCAACGAGACCACGCTGTCGGCCCAGGCCCGCGCCGAGGCGGCCGAGGCCCGCGTGGCCCAGGCTCGCGCCTTCTTCTTTCCGAGGCTCGTCGTCAACGGTGGCTACACCCGCCGCCCGCAGGAGAGGACGCGGCAGGTGGGGGAGGAGACGGTGGTGCTCCAGCGCGCCAATGCACTGGACGCCAATGCCATCGCCAGCGTCACCCTCTTCGACGCGCGCGGCTTTCCGCTCTACCAGGCGGCGAAGCGGGACAGCGAGGCCACGGCACTGGATGCCAAGGAGGCGCGCCGTCAGGTGGCCTTCCAGGCGGCCACGGCCTTCCTGTCCACGCTGGGGCTGCAGCAGGTGGCGGATGCGGCCGAGCGCCGGCTCGCCTATGCCCGGCAGTCGCTCGAGGAGGCACAGGCCCGGGCCCAGGCGGGCCTGGCCAGCACCAACGATGTGACGCGCGCGCAGCTGGACGTGGCCACGGCGGAGGCGGAGCTGGCTGACGCAGTGGGTCAAGCCGAGACGAGCCGCTTGCAGTTGGGCTACCTGCTGGTGGTGCCCGAGGTGGGAGCGTTGGCCCCGCCCGAGACGCTGCTCGGCGAGGCCTCCCGTCCCGTGGACTCCTTCGCAGGGCTGGCCGACAAGGCGCTGGAGCGCCGCCCGGACATTCTTTCTTCGAAGCTGCGGATAGAGCAGCAGCGGGCCCTGGCGCGCGAGCCCCTGGCGCGGCTGTTCCCCTCGCTGACCGCCTCCGCGCAGGGCAGCGTCACCAACGAAGCGGGCCTCAATGGCCAGACCTTCAACGGCTTCTTGTCGGTGGACCTCACCTGGACCCTCTTCGATGGCGGGACGCGTTACGCCGAGCGCCGTGAGCGGCTCGCCCTGACGCGCATCCAGGAGTTGGACACAGCGGCGCGGGTCCGGGGGGTGGACGTGTCCGTGGAGAGCGCGCACGTGTCGCTGCGCACCGCGCAGGCCGCCTTGAGCCGCAGCCAGGTAGCCTTCGACGCCGCCCGCCAGAACGCGGAGGAGACGACCATCCTGTATCGCCAGGGGCTCGCCTCCTCTCTGGCGTTGAGTGATGCGCAGGTGAGGCAGTTCGAGGCCGAGGTGTCGCTCGCTCAGGCTCGCTATGCATTGGGGACTGCGCTGCTGGAGTTGCGGTCCGCTGTGGGTCTCGATCCGCTGGGGAAGGAGCCGTAAGTGAAGATCCGTGTGGTGACGATGGCACTGGGCGCCGCGCTCGCCCTGGGGACGGGGTGTGGCAAGGGCTCGGACGGCCCTAGCGCGCAGGCGGCCCAGGGCGGGAAGGGGGGCAGGGGAGGAGGCCCGGGTGGCCGAGGGCCCATCCAATTCCCGGTCGAGGTGGCGAAGGTGGAGGCGCGGGACGTGGAGTACGTCATCTCCGCGGTGGGCTCGGTGGAGGCCTTTGAGCAGGTGCAGATCACCGCGCGCGTGGCGGGCGTGGTGGAGCAGGTGCGCTTCATGGAGGGCCAGTCGGTGAAGAAGGGCGAGGTGCTCGCGGAGATCGAGCCCACGCGCTACAGCATCGCGGTGCGCTCGGCGCAGGCGGCGCTGGAGAAGGCCCTGGCGACGAAGGCGGAGGCGGAGTCGGCGGCCGGGCGGCGCACGGCGGCCAATGAGGTGAAGCCGGGGCTGCTGCCGGCCGAGCAGATCGACACCGCCGAGGCCCGGGCGCGCAGTGCCGCGGCGGACGCGAGCGCGGCGAAGGCGGCGTTGGATCAAGCCGAGCTGAACCTGCGCGACGCGTACGTGAAGGCGCCCATGGAGGGCGTGCTGCAGACGCGCACGGTGCAGACGGGACAGTACGTGCAGCCGGGCACGGTGCTGGCCACGCTGCTGCGGAGGGAGCCGCTGCTCCTGCGCTTCACCGTGGCCGAGTCGGACGTGGGCCGGCTGAAGACGGGCATGCCGGCGCGCTTCACGGTGCGCTCGGACGGGCGCACGTACACGGGCCGCATCAGCTACGTGGCGGACGCGGCGGATCCCGCCAGCCGCATGGTGAAGGTGACGGCGGAGGTGAGCGGGCCGGAGGCCAAGACGCTGCGTCCGGGGGCCTTCGCCACGGTGTCGGTGCCGGTGGAGACGGCGCAGGGCGCTCCGGTCATCCCGCAGACGTCGGTGCGTCCCAGCGAGCGCGGCTTCCTGGCCTTCGTGGTGCAGGACGGCAAGGCGCGCGAGCGCGTGGTGGAGCTTGGCCTGCGCACGGCGGATGGGCTCGTGGAGGTGCGCGAGGGCGTCAAGCCGGGCGAGCAGCTGGTGGTGCGTGGCGGGGAGGCGCTCAAGGACGGCGCCGCGGTGCGTATCGCCGAGGGCCCCAAGCCCGCCGTCACCGGAGAGCCTCGCCTTGAGACGGACGGCAGCAATGGAGGCGCGGCGCGATGAACATCACCGAGGTGTGCATCAAGAAGCCCGTCTTCGCCTGGATGCTGATGGCGGCCACCATCGTCTTCGGACTGGTGGCGGCCCAGCGCATTGGCATCAGCCAGTTCCCGGACGTGGACTACCCCGTCATCAGCATCAGCGTGTCGTGGGAGGGAGCCTCGCCGGAGGCGGTGGAGAGCGACATCATCGAGCCGCTCGAGGAAGCGGCGATGCAGGTGGAGGGTGTCAAGGCCATCACCTCCAAGTCGAGCATGGGCGGTGGCAGCATCTCCGTGGAGCTGGATCTCTCGCGCAACGTGGATCAGGCGCTGCAGGACGTGACGTCCAAGGTGAGCCAGGCGCAGAACCGCCTGCCGCGTGACATCGACCCGCCGGTCATCTCCAAGAGCAACCCGGAGGATCAGCCCATCATCCAGGTGGGCGTGTCGGGGCCTTTCTCGCGGCAGTTCATCTCCGACTTCGCTCGTTACCGGTTGAAGGAGTCGCTGCAGACGGTGCCGGGCGTGGGAGAGGTGACGCTGGGTGGCTCGCTGGAGCGCAACGTTCGCATCTGGGTGGACGCGCAGAAGCTGGACGCGCGCGGGCTCACCGTCACCGACGTCATTTCCGCGCTGCAGCGCGAGCACGTGGAGCTGCCCGCGGGCCGCATCGAGACGGAGGGCCGCGAGGTCAACGTCCGCGTCATGGGCGAGGCGTTGAACCTGGAGACGCTGCGCCACCTGGTGGTGCGCGAGGGCGATGGTTCTCCCGTCTACCTGTCCGACGTGGCGCTGGTGGAGGACGGCTTCGAGGACGAGCGCCGCATTGCCCGCGTCGACGGCCAGCCGGCCCAGGGGCTCGGCATCCGCAAGCAGCGCGGCGCCAACGCGGTGGCCGTGGCTCAAGGCGTGCGCGCGAAGCTGGCGGAGGTGCAGAAGGACGCGCCCGAGGGCCTCGAGGTGGGCGTCAACTTCGACGCCACCCGGTTCATCGAGGAGAGCGTCCACGAGATCGAGTTCGAGCTGCTCTTGGCCTGCATCCTGACGGCGCTGGTGTGTTGGGCGTTCCTCGGCTCACTCTCCAGCACGTTCAACGTGATCCTCGCCATCCCCATGTCGCTGCTGGGCACGGTGGCCGTCATCTACTTCCTGGGCTTCACCCTCAACACCTTCACACTGCTAGGCCTATCACTGGCAGTGGGCATCGTGGTGGATGACGCCATCATGGTGATGGAGAACATCTTCCGGCACGCGGAAGAGGGGAAGGACCGGGTGAGCGCGGCGCGCGAGGGCACACACGAGATCACCTTCGCGGCCCTGGCAGCCACGCTGGCCGTGGTGGCCATCTTCCTCCCCGTCGTCTTCATGACCGGGGTCATCGGCAAATTCTTCCTCCAGTTCGGCGTGACGCTGTGCGTGGCGGTGCTGCTGTCCTACGTGGAAGCCATCACCCTGGCACCGGCGCGGTGCGCGCAGCTGCTCAAGACGGGCCGCGAGGGCCGCAGCAAGGTGGGCGTGC
Source organism: Archangium minus (assembly GCF_044360475.1). Lineage (NCBI taxonomy): Bacteria > Pseudomonadati > Myxococcota > Myxococcia > Myxococcales > Archangiaceae > Archangium > Archangium minus. The sequence continues at coordinate 7,126,292 of NZ_CP043494.1, read as the reverse complement.
TCGTGGACCGGGCCTTCACCTGGCTGGAGCACCGCTACGGGAAGGTGCTGGCCCAGGGGCTGAAGCGGCCCTGGTGGGTGCTGGGCGCCGCGGTGGTGCTGCTGGCGCTGTCCGGCTTTGCCTTCAAGAGCCTGTCGAGCGAGTTCGTCCCCTCGCAGGATCAGGGCCGCGTCATGGTGCGCATGCAGACGGCGGTGGGCAGCACCGTGGATGAGACGAACCGGCTCTTCCTCCGGGCCGAGGAGTTCCTGCGCAACCGGCCCGAGGTGACTCGCTTGTTCTCGGTGGTGGGCGGAGGTGGCAGCGGGGTGAACGGTGGCATGCTGTTCATCACCCTGGTGCCGCCGGAGCAGCGCATGCCGATGGCCGAGTTCAACCAGGTGGTGCGCAAGGAACTCAACTCGTACCCGGGCCTGCGCGCGGTGGTGATGGACCTGTCACAGAGCGGCTTCACCGCCTCGCGTGGCTTCCCGGTGGAGTTCAGCGTGCGCGGCTCGGACTGGGAGCGGCTCATCGAGTCCAGCACGGAGATGCGCGAAAAGCTCCAGGCGAGCGGCACGGTGGTGGACGTGGACACGGACTACCAGCTCGGCATGCCGGAGCTGCGGATTACACCGGACCGGGCGCGCGCCGCGGACCTGGGCGTATCCATGCAGGACGTGGGCTCCACCCTCAACGCCCTGGTGGGCGGGGTGCGCGTGGGCAAGTACAGCACGGGCGGGCGCCGCATCGACGTGCGGCTGCGCCTGCTCAAGGATCAGCGCTCGCGGCCGGAGGACCTGGCGATGCTGAAGGTGCGCACCGGCACGGGCGAGCTGGTGCCGCTGGCTTCGCTGGTGACGCAGGAGGAGCGTCCGGCGCTCCAGGCCATTACCCGCAAGGATCGTGAGCGCGCCATCAGCATCTTCGCCAACGTGGCACCCGGCGCCACCCAGCAGCAGGCGCTGGAGAGCGTGGAGCGGCTGGCCCGGGAGCTGCCCGGCGGCACGCGCGTGGTGTTTGGCGGCTCCAGCGTGGCCTTCCAGGAGTCCATGAGCAGCCTCCTGTTCGCCCTCTTCCTGGGCATCGGGGTGGCGTACATGGTGCTCGCCTCGCAGTTCAACTCGTTCCTGCACCCCGTCACGGTGCTCACCATCCTTCCGTTGTCGGTGGCGGGAGCGGCCTTCGCGATGTGGGCCACCGGCACGACGCTCAACATCTTCAGCATGATTGGCCTGCTGCTGCTGATGGGCATCGTGAAGAAGAACTCCATCATCCTGGTGGATTACGCGCTGCTGCAACGCGAGCAGGGCGCGGACGCGGTGGAGGCGATGCAGCGGGCGGGTCCGGTGCGCTTGAGGCCCATCCTCATGACGTCACTGGCCACGATGATGGCGGCGGTGCCGGCGGTGTTGGCGCTGGGGGCGGGCAGCGAGACGCGTGCTCCCATGTCGGTGGCCGTGCTGGGAGGCCTCTCCGTCTCCACCGTGCTCAGCCTCCTGGTGGTGCCCGCCTTCTATGTGGTGGCGGACCGGATGAAGACGCGGCTGGACCAGCGGCTCCACCGCCGCTCCGGTGGCCCCGGTGAGCATGGCTCAGGTCCCGGTGGCCACGGCGCGCCCGTCGCCGAGGGAGAGAAGCCTCGACTCGCCGGGAGCTGAAGCAAGTGAGGCCGTGCAGCCGTCCACGGCCTGCGTGACGCCGCGGGCCTCGACGTCGAGTCGCGGGCGGCGAGTCGGAGCTCGCCGTCCGCGCCGAAAAAGAAAAGGCCCTTCGCTGGAAGCGCTACCTCAGCACCGCTTTGGCGCACGCCCGCACGGAGGAAGTGCACCCTCCACTGGGCAGGGGCACCGGCCATCTGCTAAGAATCTCCCCATGCACTCGCCTCTCTCTCCTCCGACCGCTCGCTGAGACGCGCCTCCGGGCGCACTCGCTGAGCGTTGCCGCCGCAGCCGTCTTCCGACGGGCGTGGCGGCGTGTCCGAAACAGCCCCTGCTGGCCAGGGGCGTCGATGGAGAGATTTCGTGAAAACGTCGAAGGGTTCCGCCCTCGCGTGGGGCGGTGTTCTGTCTGCGGGAATATTGTGGGGTGGCGGTGCTGTCGTCGGTCAGTCACTGCTCACCGAGGGGATGTCACCGTACAGCCTGGCGCTGGCACGCTTCACCCTCGGGTTGCCGTTGTTGTGGTGGTGGCACCTGCGCGAGCCACGGCGTGGTGCGCCAACGACATGGAGGGAGCGAGGGCTCGTCATCGGCACGGGCCTGATGATGGCCCTCAGCGTCGTGTCCTGGTTCGCGGGGATCTCCGTGCTCGGCGCGGCGCTGCCCACCGTCATCGCCATCTGCTGTGCGCCCGTCCTCGTCGCGCTCGTCTCGGTCGTCCGCGGCTTCGAGCGCATGACCCGGCACACCCTGCTCGCGCTGTGCATGGCGTTGGCGGGTGTCGCGGTGATGGTCTACCCGGCCACGGACGAGGTCCTCGCTCCGGGGTATGGCGCAGGCATCGCCTGGTCCTTCGCGGCCGCGGTCTTCCAGGCCGGTGTCGTCCTCGGAAACGCGAGGATGCCGGCGCATGTGCCGGCGTCGACGGCCTCCGCCTGGGGTATGACGGCGGCAGCCGCGTGCATGGCGCTCGTCGCGTTCCCACGGGGATTGACGTGGCCAGGTGACGCGATGGGTTGGCTCGGGGTGGCCTACACGGGGATTGTCACGACCTCTGTCGCCTACCTGCTGTTCGCGTGGGGGGCACGGCGACTGACACCGACGGCGGCGGTCATCGGCATCATGGTCGAACCGTTGGTGGCGACGCTGCTGGAGGCCTGGCTGTTCGGAAGGCCCCTGGCCCCGCGCCAGTGGCTCGGCGCACTCACGCTCGTCGCTGCCCTGGTACCCCTGACCGGGCGCGCAGCGCAGCGTCACACCTCCGCGAACGAGGCCTCAGGTCTGCCCTGAGTTCCTGCCCCCCCTTGAGTGGGGACGCATTCCCTCCTCGCGTTCAGCCGGCGCGAGGAGGGATGGCGGTGCGGCGGAAAGGACCGCCCGAATGGCTGAGCGTCAGTCGTTGGAGAACATCGGAAAGCGGCAGAGCGTCTCGAAGCCGAGTCGCTCCAGGAGCGGGGCGGAGGTGCTCGCGCGGGCGTGGCTGGTGGCGAAGGGAATGCCTCGCCCGGCGGCGTAGCGGAGTCGCGCGGTGACGAGGGCCCGGTACAGCCCTCGTTCGCGGAAGGCTGGGAGCACGACGCCGCCGAGCAGGTACACGGAGCGCTCGAAGGCGACCAGTCCCGCCGTGCCCGCCGGTGAGCCCCGGTACCGCGCCAGGAAGAGGCGATGGCGGTCGTTGGGGTCGGCGAGGACCAGTCGGTTGAACGCGAGGAGCGGCGCCGGGTCGTCCATCTCCCAGCCCTCGACCATGGTTCGCGAGTACTCCTCCACCGTGCGCTCGTCCACCTGCTCCACGGTGACGTCCCCCTCGGGGCTCGCCGGTGCCTCCGCGGTCCCGCGGATCATGCCCAGCGTCTCGCTCCGACGCAGGCCACGGCGCTCGAGCCGCTCGGCGAGATCCGCGGGTCGGCTGTCGGGCCCCACGCTCCACCGGAAGCGCAGCCCGAGGCGCCGGTAGACCTCGAGCGTCTCGTCGATGACGGCGTCGGCTTCCTTCTCATCCAGGGCCGAGTAGGCCACCTCGTTGAGGCCGCCCTGGCGCAGCGAGGGCGTGATGAGCTGTAGCCAGCCGGGACGCTCGATGACCTGTGTATCCGGTAGCGGGATGAAGGCTCTCCGGGGAGGCTCCAGCACCTCGCGGAGGCGCTCGCTCCAGGTCTCGAGGTCACCGGTCGGCATGGGTGGAGGCTAGTCCCGTTCGTCCGTTCTAAAAAGCGGTCCCATCTCTTGTGCTCCCTTCACGTACGCCACCAGGATGAGCTTGCGTTCGGATCCGTTGTCGTCATCGCGGGGGTGGCTTTCTATGTTGCCGCCTGTAGTGGAGGCATCGTGCTGATCGCTCCCGTCTTGCTCTTCGCCGAGGTGTCACAATGAAGATAGGGGAGGTTCTCAGCTTCGAGGCTCCACGGCTCATCGGAAGGTATCTGACGGAGCAGACCTCTCCCGAGGAGAGAGAACTACTGCTGGCGGCGAGAGATGCCTTGTTGTTCATCTCCGAGTTGGGTCAGGACTACCGCTTCGAGGATTATCGCCGGAGCCCCGACTCCCCTCTCTCGTCCTCCGGGGGAGGGACTTTCATCAAGACGCTCCTGGGTGAAGCGGCAGGGCTCATGCTCCGGATCCGAGGCGAACTCCACTCACCGGAGGAGAAGGAACTGGCGTCGGTCCTCATCGACGCTCTCAACTTCATTGCCTCGACTGGCCAGCACACGGCGTTTGAGGCGTTTCGCCGCGATGCTCTCGCCGCCAAGCCGCCGCACGTCGTCGCATCGTTCAGGACGCGCGAGGAGGCGGAGGCCTGGCTCGACAATCAACCCGAGCCGCCGGCTCAAGGACAGGTGTTGGTCGCGGGTGAATACTATCAGTTCTACTATTTCCGTGAGCTGAACCGCAGAGGGCTCCGACCGCAGTTCACCTTGGAGATGCTCATCCGGCAATTGATGGAAGAGGGGCCTCCTTCCGCAGTGGCCTCCTTTGTCTCTCATGAGGAAGCAGAGGACTGGCTGGCGAAGCAACTCGCGCCACCGACACATGCCTTCATCTTGATTGCCGGGGAGTACCACCTCGCAGTCTTCCACGAGAACATCCACCACCGGGCCATCCACCCCATCTCGATCGTCGAGAGGCTCGAGAAATGGGAGCGGGAGCAGGGGATGTGAGATGGTCCGGGAGACGGGGAGGGCCTCCCTGTCTCCTCTCTGTCCTGTCGGGACGGCGTGCTCGTGCGCCAGGCAGGGAGGCGCGGGCCTGGACAGACTTCCCTTCGCGGGTGAGCCGTCACGACATTCTCCCGGAGCCCCTCTAGGAGGAGTGTCGCCATGGCGAGCAATCGAGGAGTCGTCTATCTAGGCCCTGGGAAGGTGGAGGTGCGGGACATCGAGTATCCACTCGGCAGAGCGGTGCAGGGGGGCGGCGCAGATGTGATAACGGGTGCGCCGCCCGCCGGTCTGCCGACGGGGATGGGCGGTGCTCAGGTCGCGGCAGAAGAGGTGGAGGGCGTCTGCGAGGCAGCCGCGCGCGCGGCCTTCCACATGGGCGGCAGCAGTTCCTCGAGACGGCGCTGCGGCCAGCCCTGGGCGAGCTTCTCCAGCACGTCAGCCAGGTACGCCCACGGCTCCACCCCGGCCAGCACGCACGTGGCCACCAGCGTGTACACGCACGCGGCGCGCTCGGCTCCCGCGTCGCTGCCGGCGAAAAGGTAGTTCTTCCTGCCGACGGCAATCTCCCGCAGCCGCAGCTCCGAGGCGTTGTTGTGCAGCGGCAGGCGCGCGTCCTCCATGAAGCGCGTCAGCGACTTCCACTGGTTGATGGCGTAGCGGCACGCCCGTGCCAGCGGACTCTTCGGCGGCTCCCGGTTGTAGACTTCGGCCATCCAGCGCCCCAGTTGCTCCGTGACAGCGCGTGAGAGCGTGTCACGCCTGCGCAGCCGCTCGGTCTCCTCCACCTGCTGCTCGTCGGCTTCGCGCTCCACCTCGAAGAGCCGGCCGATGAGAGAGAGCGGCAGCGCCGCTCGTGTGTCACCGGCGTCCAAGGCCTCGACGAAGTAGCGACGGGCATGGCTCCAGCACCCCACCTCCACCGCGGTGGCGCCCTGGCGGGTAAACAGCTTGTCGTAGCCCTTGTACCCGTCCACCAGCAGCCAGCCCTCACGCTTGTCCAGGAAGGACAGGGGCCCTTCTTCCTTCCAGTCCGGCGTGTAGACGAAGGCCGCCCAGGTGGTGTCCCCCAAGTACACCCACATGTGCCCGCGCTTGAGTCCGTTGGGGTGCTCTCTGTCGAGCACCTTCAGGTGCGTATCGTCGCTCTGCAGCACGTGCGAGGCCAGCGCCCGTTGGGCCACCTCCCGGGCCAGCGGCTGGAGGGTGTCGGCGCCCGCGGCCACCCAGTCCGAGAGCGTCGAGGTACGCAGCTGCACGCCATGGCGCGCGTAGATGCCGCTCAGCCGGTGCAGCGGCAGGTGGTCCTTGAATTTGGAGACGAGGACGTGGGCCACCAGGCCCGGTCCGGGCAATCCCCCCTCAATCACCCTGTCGGCGGGAGGCGCCACCACCAGCCCGTCACCACACGGCCGGCAGGCGTACTTGGGCCGTACCTCCTCAATCACCTTGAAGTGGCCAGGCACCCACTCCAATGTCTCACTCTTCTCCTGGCCACAGCACGTCTTGTCCCGCCCGCATGCCTCGCACCGCAGCGCCTCGGGCGGGGGCTGGTGGACGCGCTGCTCGCGCGGCAGGCTGGAGGGCAGCGGGCGGCGCCCGTGCCCTTGCGCTCCTTCTTTCGCGATTCCTTGTGGGGTGGCTTGGAGGGCGGCGTGGAGCCCGCCGCGACGCCTGCGTCCCCGGCCTGGGGCGGCGCCGCCTCTTGGGCCCCGGCGTTCTGCTGGCCCAGTTGCTCCAGGAACAGCGACAGTTGCTCGGCGGAGAGCTTCTCGCTTTGGCGGCCAAACCGCTGGCGCAGCGCCTTGCGCAGCCGCAACTCCAACTCGGTGTTCTTCTCCACCAATTGCGAGAGCAGGCCCACCACCAGCTCAATCACCTGCTCGTCCTGGCCCTCGGCCAGCAGCGTGCGCAGCAGCGCCGCCACGCCGTGTACGTCCGTCGTCTTCTTGCCGGGAGCCGCGCCGCTCATGTCCCGGGACATGAGCCATGACCCGGACCCAGGACGCAAGAGGTATTCTCAAGCAACCGACTTCTCAGGTGGGGGCTGCCAGCGAGGCCGGCGGACACTGGCCTTCAAATCAATCCCCTCCAGCAGCAGGGTGAGCTCCACCGCTTCCAGGATGACGGCGCCCGTGTCCTCCGGTAGCGGGCGCGGCAGGCGGAAGCTGCCCTTCTCCAGGCGCTTGGAGAAGAGGCAGAAGCCACCGGAGTGCCACCACAACACCTTCACCATGTCGCGCGTGCGGTTGAAGAAGACGAAGAGGTGTCCACTCAGCGGGTCCTCTCGCAGGACCTGTCGTGCCAGCAAGGACAGCCCGTCGAAGGACTTGCGCATGTCCACCGGCTGGCTCGCCAGGTGGATGCGCACCGAGGAGGGTAGTGTCAGCATGCTTCCTCCAGCGCCCTCACCAGCCGCGCCAGCGCGTGCGCGTCGAAGCCCGGCTCCACTCGGATGCGCCGGCCCCTGGCCAGTAGCACCTCCATGCTGGCTGTGCTCGGTGCCCCACGTGCTTCTGGCGAGGGCGGCGCCGTGACGTGCACCGGGACGAACGAGAGCGCCGGGCCCGCCTCCCCGGCCCGCCGCTTCTTCCACCACCTCAGCCGCTGTGGCGTAAGCCCATGGCGGCGGGCGAACTCCGCCACCGACAGCCCGCTCGCCTCGTAGGCCTCCAGCACCGCCTGCGCTTCGGCCTCCGTCCAGTAGTTGCTTGCCGCCGCCCTCGCCAGCGTTGCGTCCACTCTTTCCGTGTTGCGTCCCATGTCTACACCTCCTGGAACGCGACGCTGAACGGCTCCTCCCTCACGCGGAAGGTGTGGTCCACCGAGCGCTTACGACATCGACTACCCGAAGATGGTCAACCCGCAGGGAAAGCCCGTCGAGCACGGCGTCATCCTCAAGGTCGTCTCCACCAACATCTGCGGTTCGGACCAGCACATGGTGCGTGGCCGGACCACCGCTCCGCAGGGGCTCGTGCTCGGCCACGAAATCACCGGGGAGATCATCGAGAAAGGCAAGGACGTCGAGTACCTGGAGCTGGGCGACCTCGTCACAGTGCCCTTCAACGTGGCCTGCGGACGCTGCCGCACGTGCCGGGAGCAGCAGACGGGCGTGTGCCTCAACGTCAACGCGTCACGTCCCGGTGGCGCCTATGGCTATGTGGACATGGGCGGCTGGGTGGGTGGGCAGGCCCAGTTCGTCATGGTGCCTTACGCTGACTTCAACCTCATCCGCTTCCCCGACAAGGCTCGGGCGCTCGAGAAGATAAAGGACCTGACGATGCTCTCGGACATCCTGCCGACCGGCTTCCACGGCGCGGTCTGCGCGGGAGTCGGGGTGGGGTCCACCGTGTACGTCGCGGGCGCGGGGCCCGTGGGGCTCGCCGCAGCGGCCTCGGCCCACCTGCTCGGGGCGGCGGTGGTGATGATCGGTGACATCAATCCGGAGCGGTTGAAGCACGCGAAGTCCGTCGGGTTCGAGCCCATTGATCTCACGAAGAGCGACAAGCTGGATGAGTTGATCGCCGCGGTCATCGGTGTGCCCGAGGTCGACGCCTCCATCGATGCGGTGGGGTTCGAGGCGCGCGGTCACGGCGCCCAGCACGTGACGGAGGCACCTGCCACGGTGCTCAACTCGCTCATGGCCATTACGCGGGCGGGTGGAGCCATCGGCATCCCGGGGCTCTACGTCACGGAGGATCCGGGCGCGACGGACGAGGCCGCGAAGCAAGGCAACCTGCGCATGCGCTTCGGGCTCGGCTGGGCGAAGTCGCATCGGTTCTTCACCGGGCAGACGCCGGTACTTCGTTACAACCGCCAGCTCATGCAGGCCATCCTCCACGACCGCCTGCCCATCGCGAAGATCGTCAACGCCACTGTCATTTCACTCGACGAGGCGGTGCGCGGCTACCACGAGTTCGATACGGGCGTGGCGCGGAAGTTCGTCATCGACCCCCACGGCCTGTTGAAGAAGGCCGCCTGAGCGGGGTTCAGGAAGATGAACGGCGCCAAAGAGGACCTGCACTTCCTGCAGATCTGGATCATGCAACGGGAGAGGCCGCATCCGCATGCTGGAGACGACCCGGTACTTGCGCAAAAAGCGCGCGGGGCTGGCAGGCGCCTGAAGCATCAACCTCAGGAGCGTGCCTGCCGCCGGTACAGCCCGGGCGGCACGCCCATGAGCCGGCGGAACGCCCGGTTGAACGCGAACTCGGAGTCGTATCCCACGCGCGCCGCGATGGCCGCAAGGCCGTCGTCGCTCTCACGCAGCTGCACGGCGGCCTCCTGCATCCGCAGCCGCGTGAGGTACGCATGAGGTGCCATTCCCACTTCGGCCGCGAAGCGGCGCGCGAGCGTCGCTCGCGACGTCCCCGAGCGACGCGCCAGCTCGTCCACGCTCCAGTCCCGTCCGGGCTCGGAGTGCATCCACCCCAGAGCGCTGGCGAGCGTCCGGTCCCCGAGCGCCCCCAGCCACCCCGCGCCTCCGGGCGGCTGAGCATCGGCCCATGCGCGAAGCACCTGCACCAGCAGGACGTCGAGCAGCCGCGAGACAACCACCGAGACACCCCGCTCGGCGCGCTCGTGCTCCCGCTCCAGCAGGGCCACGGTGGGCGACATGGCGCGCGCCGCCTCGGAGTCGCCGCGCAGGTGCACCCGTGAGGGCAGCAGCCGCAACACCGGATGCGCTCCAGGCTCATCGAACGCGAAGAAGCCACAGAGGAACCGCGACTCCGCACCTGTGCCGCCCAGCAAGTGCGTGGGCTCTTCCCCCCGATCCGCCAGCCACTGCTCCAGCGGCACCTTCGGACTGCGCGGGGAGTCCGCCACGGCATGCCCTTCCCCACGAGGCAGCAGCACGACATCCCCGGGGCCCAGGGCGATGACTTCACGCCCCTGCGTCAGGTAGCCGGACCCCGACGCGACGAGGTGCAGGGTCGCCACGGCCGTCGGCGGGAAGCGGAGGCCCCAGGGCGCACGGGCCACGGTGCGGCAGTAGAGCCGCCCGCGCAGTCGCGTGCGTTCGAGAATCTGCCCGAGCAGGTCGGAAGGGCGGGAGACGTCCATCCCCACACGTTAGCAACAAGCCTGTCCGGCCCGCTCGGACGATGAGCGCTTCGGGCAAAACATTGAGCCACCCGCGAATGGTACGCGGAGGCCGCGCCGGCCATATTCCACCTCGTGAAGCGCGCCACGTCGCGCACGGAGGCACCATGGAAACGCAGCGCAACGACTTGTCCTGGAAGCTCACCTCGCCCACGGCCCTGCTGACCCTGCTGCTGGGGGCTTTCATGCTCTTCCTCAGCATCCTCTCCCGGGTGGACCCGGTGGGCGGGGCACGGGGCTTCGGGCTGCCACTCTCCGGATCCGAAGCCCTCCCCTGGCTGAGCATCAAGTCCGGGAGGGACCTCGGCATAGGGCTGGCGCTGGTCGCCATCGTCGCCACCCGGCAGCGGCTCGCGGCGGGCCTCTTCGTGCTCGCCAGCACCGTGATGCCCGTAGTCGACGCGCTGACCGTCCTGAAGAGCGGCGCCTCACTCGCGCTGGCCCTGTCGGTCCACGGCAGCGCCGCGGTCTACTGTGTCGTCCTCGCCTCGGCACTGCTGCGCCCCTCGGCCATCCGGAAGGACAGACAGTCGTAGAACGGAGCCACCTGCTCCCTCAACCGGCCTCCTATTCGCCCTTCCGAGAAGCGGCGCCCCGAATGGACCCTGGCGCTACCGCTTCCTCGGCCTGGTAGGCACGGTGGAGCAGCTCGAGGAAAGCGGGCGCATCTGGTAAGCGCACAGAGCCGATCCGGTGTACCGCGACACCGGGTGTCCACGAGTTCATGACCACGGCCCCGGAAAGCGTAGGCAGATCGGCGAGGGTCACTTCCTGAAATCGCTGGGCTATACCGATGCGGTCCAGCTGCCGACGGACAATGCCCATCGTGGTTCCGCTCAGCATCTCCGCCACGGGCCAAACGACGGCCTCGCCATCCCAAAATGCTAGATTCCAAATCGACCCCTCACTGAGCCGACCCCGGCGGTCGACGAAGGCGGCGTCATTGAATCCTTGTTGAACGGCCTGACGTAGGAAGTACGTCTTCGCGACCTCGCCAACGTGCTTGACGGATGGAAGCACCCGCTCGTACTCGACCGTCGCCAACGCCAGCGGCCCCTTCGGACCTGAGGCGGGCGGTCCGGTACGGATCAGCAATTCGGGGGAGACGCCCGTTCCGCTCGCGGTGAATTCGCCTTCGGGCGAGTACACCGTTGCCACCAGCGACACATCGGCCGGGCTTGCTTCCAGGGCCGCCTGCAAACAGGATCGGACCTGAGCGTCGGGCAATGCCTGGCCGAATAGCGTCATCGACGCGGAACGAAGCCGTGCCAGATGAAGGTCGAGGCCGCGAACCAGGCCACCTCGGACCTGCATGGCAGTGAAGTGCGCATAGCCGGCGAAGGCGAGCGGTGCCAGCTCTTCAGCGGACGCCGCCCGATCGTTACGGTGAACAACGAAAGACTTCAGACGACCTGTCATTCTGGCGCTCCTGAGTGTCTGCTCGGGACCCGGCGACCGCCGTGTCGCAACATCGCTAATCATTAAGCTGAGCAACTATCGTCAATTGACCGGGCGTTGAGAAACGAGTACTTCTTGCCAGATCATCAAATTCGGCTTGAAGATCGTGATGAACGGAATGCTGCCAGGAACGAGAGCACTGAGGACGTTCGAGGCCGCCGCGCGGCACCTGAACTTCACGCGCGCTGCCGAAGAGGTGGGACTGACGCCGGCCGCGGTCAGTTACCAGATCAAGGAAATCGAAGATCAACTGGGCGTCACGCTGTTCACGCGCACCAGCCGCAGCATCCGCCTTACCCCCGCAGGCACCGTCTTGTACGAGGCGACTGCCGACGCGTTGGACATCTTGCGACGTGGGGCCAGCCGCGCGCGGAGGATGGCGCGGGGGGCAACTCAACTGCGCGTATCGCTCAGCGCGATGTTTGCTTCGAACTGGCTATTTCCGCGACTGCCGCAGTTCCGGGCCGCGAACCCAGGGTTGGAGCTGACGTTCGATGTTTCGGATGAGGTACGGGATTTCGACGCGGATGATATCGATGTTGCCATCCGGTTTGGCACGGGCCGGTATGAAGGTGCGCGATCGGAGCGGCTGTTCGATACGGTGGTCGTTCCGGTTTGCAGCCCGAGATTGATCGAGGCTGGCTCAAGCATCAAAGCGCCACGAGACCTGTTCCGCCATACCCTCTGCTACGTGGACTGCAAGATCGACGGGATGGTGTGGCCGAACTGGCGCATGTGGATGGCAGCGGCTGGTATTGAAGATTTTGATGACAGTCGGTGCGTTGCGTTGCCTGATTCGAGCCATGTGGTGCAGGCCGTCATCAATGGCGCTGGCGTTGGCCTTGCCGAACTGGCCATGGTTGCCAGCGATCTATCGCAGGGCAGGTTGGTGAGGCTGTTTGATATCGGCGTGCGGGTGCCGGAGGAGTATGGGTATTATCTGGTGTATCCGGAAGCCAGCAGCCAGGATTCGCGCGTGCTGGCTTTTCGGCAGTGGATGCTTGGCTGAACGCGTAACGACTACCGGCGTGCCACCAGCAGCCAGGCCGGCGCCCACCAGTAGGGGTATAGCACCTCGCGATCGACACGCGTGAAACCAGCCTCACGTAGCAGCACCTCCCAGTCGGTCATCGGCTGCTCGAAGTTGGTGCGGGTGGCGCCGCGATCCACGTAGCCGAACAACACCGGCATCAGAAAGCCCTGCGATACCGTCTCGAAGTCCGCCCCCGCGTACTCGGCCAGCCCCTCTCGGTAGCGGGTGAGGAAATGCCGCGCGGTCTCCGGCGCCAGCGGCTCATCCATGGGTGGAGCATCGAACTCGGCCAGCAACAGCGCATCGCAGCGTGAGCGTAGCCATCCCAGCATCGCCGGACGTACGGGCGGAGGGAGGGATTGCAGACTGAAGGTGGCCTGAGCCACCTTCCAGTGCCGCGACTGCATGCCGGGCTCGACGACGAACTCCTGCAAGCCCCCGGCGAAGGCGTCGAAGCCCACGCCCCGTGTGGCAAGCTCCCGGGTGGTGCGCTCGAGCAGCGGCTCCGCGGGCTCCACCAGGGTCACCTTTCTCACCGCCGAGGTCAGTGCGGGCAGCAGCGCCATCCCATCGCCGACGCCAATGTCGAGAAGCTCGAATGGCTCGCTGGGGTAGCACCGGGTCAGCGCCGCGCTCGTTTCCCGGTAGAGAGGAATGTTGCCCCCACCTCGGATGAAGGCACCAAAGCCCTCCGCCGATACGTAGACGTTGCGCTTGCCCTCCCGGGCCACTCGCCCGAGGTAGATCGCGGCCTCACGCGACAGCAAATCCTCCGGCGCGGCCCGCGCAGCACCTTCGGCGAAGGTGGCGGCCTCGGCGTAGCGCTCATCGGCGAAGGCAAACAGCGCCAGATAGAGGAGCCCCTCTGGGGAGAGCGTCGTGGCGCGAGCCGCAGCATCGAGGCCCCCGTCGCGGTAATGGCTCCAGAGATGGGAAAAATCATCGCTCATAGACGCGGGGGAATGTACCTCATCTTCCTGCGGACTGGCGCGTGGCGGTTCCGACGTCTTCACCCGCGACGTCACCTGCGAGGCCACCTGGAGCCCCGACAACCCGTCGAGAGGGCGGGGGCTCCCTCTTTCGGGTGAAGCGTTTCATGGGCTTTCAGGTGATTTCCACCGAGGCCTAACGCTCTACCCTGAAGTGCGTGATCGGAACATTCGATGGCAGCATAGGAGGTAGCTCCCGATGACTACGGCCTCGGAGTCCAACCCACCGGCGCCTGTCGTGGGCGCGGGCGCGCGGAGCGTCGGACACACTGACATGCGGCCTGGCTGGATAGACCGGTTCGTGCCCGCCCCCGCGCGCCCTTACTTGCGGCTGATGCGGCTCGACCGGCCTATCGGTATCTGGCTGCGGCTCTTTCCGGCCTGGTGGGCCATCCTGCTGGCCAACCAGGGGAGACCCCACCTGGGATTGATGGCGCTCTTCCTGGCGGAAGCCATTCTGACACGTAGCCTGGGCTGTATCATCAATGACATTCTTGACCGCCATATCGACGCGCAGGTGGAGCGCACCCGCATGCGCCCGCTCGCCAGCAACCAGCTCACCGTACGTCAAGCGATAGCGTTCCTGGCGCTTCTGGCCGTGCTTGAGTTTCTCATTCTGTCCTCGCTCGGTCCACTCCTCCTCTCGATGCTTGCCGCCACCCTGGTACTGGCGGCCCTCTATCCGCTCATGAAGCGGTTGACATGGTGGCCGCAAGCCTTCCTGGGAGTCGTCTACAACTCGGGCGCGCTGATGGGCTGGGTGGCCCTGAGCGGCAAGCTCGACCTGGCCCCTCTGCTGCTCTATGCGGGATGTGTCCTCTGGACGCTGGGTTACGACACCATCTATGCCCACCAGGACAAGCGAGATGATGCCCGCATCGGCGTGAAATCAACCGCGGTGTATCTGGGGCGGTCCTCGAGAGGGTGGGTCAGCGCGTTCTATGCCCTGGCGCTCCTGTTCTGGGGCGCGGCGCTCGCCAGCCAGCTCTCGCCCTCAGCGACACTCGCGGCGCTGCTTGCAGTCACCCTCCATTTCGTCTGGCAACTCCGGTCGTGGAACCCGGAGAGCCCCGCTGATTGCCTCGCCAAGTTCAAGTCGAACCAGAGCGTGGGATGGCTGCTGCTCGCCGGGCTCGCGCTCGTCGGGGGAGGGTTCCGGTAAGGCCGGTCAGCCCGCGAGTAGCCGGGTCCGGAAGAGCGTGAGCACCTGCTCGAGCGCCGCGCGCGTGGGCTCGCCCGGGGCATCGATGAGGTCGGCGGTGAGTACGCTGTGGTGTTTCGGGAGCGGCCCCGCGGGGTTGCCATCCGCCTGTGCGAGCTCGACGGCCACGAAACCTTCGCCGAGCCGCTCCCGGAGGAAGTCGAAGCGCTCCTTCGGGACGAACGGGTCCTCCTTGAAGCGCAGGCCGAGCACCCGCAGGCCCTCACCGGCGCAGCGGCCGGCTACGGCCTCGAGCGTGGCAGGATCGCAGTCGATCGACCGCCGCTGCCGCTCCGCGATGGGGAGGGGGAGTGAGGGCTGTGACAGCACGGGGGCGAGCACACGCGAATCAGCGGCCATGGCGAGCGCGAAGCCGCCCGTGAAGCACATTCCCACCACGCCCACCCCCGGCCCCCCGCAGCGCGCGTGCTCCTGCGCGGCGAGCGCCCGCAGCCACGTGACGACCGGGGAGGAGCGTCCCGTGGCGAGGGCCGTGAACTCCCGGCTGATACAGACCCGCGCGAACGTCGTGAGTGCATAGAGCCTCGTTCCCAGTCCCTTGACGAGCGGGTCACGCCCGGCGGTACCGAAGAGGTCGGGCAGGACCGCGGTGCAGCCCAGCGCGACCACCCGGTCCGCGAATCCCAGCACCTGGGGAGAGATGCCCGGCATCTCGGAGATGATCAGCACGGCCGGCCCACGGCCCTTGCGGAATATGCCGTGCGAGACGCGCTCATGGGTGAAGACCTCTCGCGCGAAGGTGCTCAGGTCCCCCTCGGGTGCACGGGGCTTCTCAGTGGTGTGCATCGGAGAACTGTATTCCCTGGATGCGTGCGGAAGCGACAGCAACTGCAACTGTAATTACAAGAAGACAACACAGTCTCCGCTCGGGTTATCGAGGCCGGACGAGCAGGGTCTGTTCGGCATCTCCACGGATTGTAAGGCCGCGCCGTCCGGTAGTCCGGTCAGCGCGGCCTGAGCTATCCCGCAGTCAGCGCTTCGCCTTCCCTGCGATCGCCGCCTGCGCGCTGAAGTCGAGGATGTGCACACGGGGCGCGGAGGCTCAGCCCTGCAAGCGATTGCCCTGGAGGAACAGGGACTCGGCGGCCAGGTACAGGCCGAGCACCTGGTCCGCCTGCTGTTGGAGCGCCAGAGGCTCCACGTCCGGGTGGGCCCGCAGTTCCTTGAAGCGCCGGTAGGCCTGGTCGCCGAGCGCCAGTTGGGTGAAGCCCTGGCCATACTTGCGCCTGGCCTCGGGCTTCACCTCCTCAGCCCTGCCCGTCGAGGTGAGCAGGTTGTAGCGTGAAGCGGCGGCGGCGGCGGTGCGACGGGCCGAATCGAGGCTCGGGAGGAGCCGGATCGCCGCGGCCTCGCGCTCCGTCTTGCGCTGCTCGGCCTGGAGCCGGGCCTGTTGTTGCGCCGACGCCTGGGCTCCAGGGCTCAACCCCATCAGCGCCTCCTGGGCGCTCCGGCGCGAGGCCTGCGCCTGGTTCGCCCGCTCCGCCTCTTCCATCCAGGCCTCGAGCTCCCTCGCGCGCGCGTCCGTCACGGTCTCTCCCTCAAAGATCCAGCTCACCGTGTCCAGTGCCGCATCGAGCACCTCTTGCGGAGCGATCTTCTCTACGGCATCGGCGATGGCATGGGCTTGATCGCTCTCCATCCAGCTGCCAATGCCTTCCGCGACCTCCTGGACGGGCCGGGGCGCCCTGTCTCCAAGGTCGTTGAGGGTGTTGAGCGTGCTCCGGCGGGCCGCCTCCTTCGCGGCCTCGTAGACCTCCTCGCCCAGGTGCTCCAGCTGATTGCTGTTGCTGGTGTCCTCGAACTTGAATTGGCTCTGCCCGTCACGCCGCAGGGTGAGGCTGGCTTCTCCCAGCTTGTATTTGTAGAGCGTCTTCTTGATCTCCGGCCCCAGGCTGAAGCTCCCCAGGCCCGCCTTGGCTCGGGCGGAGAGGAAGAAGGACACCTCGATGGGGGCCGAGAGGATGACGTTCTGGCCCTCCGGAGTACTCAGGGGAATGGACAGCTTGGTGCCTCCCTCGAAGCCACCGCCGATGCCCACCTCGTAGCCAGGGACATCCTCCTTGTCCATCGCGTCCACGGGAGCAGCGGAGTGTTTTGCCTCGGAGATCCACCCCGCGCTCACGAGGCCCTTGGCGGAGAGGGAGACGTAACCCGAGGAGGGACCGGGCTGGTCCACACGGCTCTCGCCTCCCAGCTTCGCCTCCACGCCGCCGTTGGCGAACATGGGCACCGCCCGAATCTTGAAGGTCTTCGGCCCGAAGTCCTTCTTGTGGATCAGCGTCTCGACGCCGCCCTGCCACTCGGAGCCCTCGTCGTTGGTGCCCACCTTGAAGGTCGTCCGGCCGACGTCCATGGAGAATTCCCAGCCGCCGCCCGCCGTCGGAATGGTGCCCTTGCACTGCACGGCGCTGCCCGTGTCCACGGAGCGCCGCGAGGAGGCGGCTCCCAGCCCCTCCAGCAGCGGCTCCGCGGAGCGACCGCCCACGACGGCCTCGGCGACGGCGTCCGCCTGTTGCTCGTGGCGATCCCCGGAGCGGCCCAGGCCGTTGGACAACCGCACACCCGAGCGTTGCTGGACGACATGGGCCGCCTCATGCGCGGCGGTGCGCAGATCCGGCGGCTGTCGGAACGCCACGTGGTCTCCCGTGGTGTAGGCCAGGGCTTGCAGCTGCCGGTTGGCCTGCTCCGCCGGGCCGCCGATGTGGGCGCTTACCGGGCCCAGCTCGTAGCGGCCGAACGAGGCCTGGATGGCTTCGAGATAGGGAAGCGGCTGGGGACCCGCCCGCAGCCCCTGGTGCGCGATGAAGAGGGCATCGGGCCGTTTCAGGCTCCCTTCCCTGGCCTGCAGCCGGGCGCCCGCCACCGGTGGGGCTGAAGGGGAGGGGAAGACCCGCACCTGGTCGAAGCTCCACGCGAAAGGCGCCGGGTCCAACGTGCGTGCAGCGGGGGACTCGCGCTTCGAGGGGCGTGGGGGCTCGGCAGCGAGGGAGGAGGAGACACGCCCACGTTCCGCGGGCGAGTGTGTGCTCGGGGGAAGTCGGCCGGAGTAACTGCGCACCATGCAAGCTCCTTAGGCCTGGGACGACTCGTTCACCTCACCTACTGAAATCCCTGGCGTTCAGCAGACCGCGTCACGCGTCCAGTCGTCGCGGCCATACCGCTCCGCGACGAGCGCCTCGGCCCGGGTGCGCACGTGCGGGGCGAGGGGAGACGAGGTCCAGCTCGTGCCAAAGCGCTCGGTGAAGCCTTGCGCGAGAGCCTCCGCCGCCTCGGTGTGCCCCACCTCGCGGCCCGCTGCTTCGGACAGGTCCACCATCGCCTCGCGCAGCCGCTCCGGCGTCAGGCCGAACAACCGTGCGTGCAGGGCGTAGTCCGTCCTGAGTGGCAGCGCTCCGTGCTGTAAGAAGGCGCCTTTCTGCCGCCGCTGCGCACTGCCCACGAGCTTGCGGCCGTCCACCTTCAGTTCCTTGAGGGCAGGCGTGAGGAAGCATGCGCCGCTCGCCAGGCTGCGCTCGGGCCGCGAGGGCTCCAGTTCGGCCCGCACGCCGAACCGTCGCGCCAGCCCCGCGGCGATGGCTTCTGACAAGAGCGTGTAGTTCTGCTCGATGCTGTCGGTGAAAGGGGGCGCGATGCGGGCCACGAAGCTGTACGTGAGCTCTCCGTGGTGCAGCACTCCGGAGCCTCCGGTGACCCGGCGGACCACGTCGAGTCCCTCGGCTCGTGCTGCCTCGGCATCGACGCTGGCATGGGACTGCGTGCGCCCGAGGCTGAGACACCCCGGACGGAAGACATAGAGCCGCAGCGTGGGGACGAAGTCCTCCCGCGCGCTTGCCTCGTCGAGCAACGCCTCGTCGAGTGCCATCTGCCAGGCCCCGGGTGCCTCCTCCAGCGGCTGAATGAGATTCCACATGGGGCCATCCTCTCCCAGCACTGGCCGAACACAATGCTCCTTTTCGCTGGGCTCTTGTGAAGGGAGGGCCCCTCTCTTCGCGTGCGGGGCGAGCGGACTAGAGCAGTTTCGCCATGATCTCGCGCTCGCGCTGCTCGAGCTTGATCGAGGCGAGCGTCCAGTCGATGAGTTCGTCGGCGATCGACACGTCGAGACCGAAGGATCTGGCGGCCGCCTTCACCGCCTCGCGCTCCTCGCTCGCGATCTCGCCGTCGGCGCAGGAGACCTCGACGATCATGCGCAGGAGGGCCGCGCGCAGCTCTCGGTTTTCGATCTTGCTGACGATGTCCGTCAGGCGGCTGGGCTTCTGGAACTCCTGCTCGATGAGCGCGGAGATCTGCTCGTCGCGGGGCGACAGGCCGATGCCGGCCACCACGTTGTCGAGGTGCTGGCGCTCCTCCTCCGTGACGCGGCCGTCGCTCGCCGCGACGTTGGCCATGGCCTGGACGAACGCCATCAGCTGTTCCTGGGGATACTCGCGCGTCATGTCGTCTCCTTGGCGAGCGGATGGCCAGTGCTCGCGGGCAGATGAGGGGGGCAGGGCTGCTCAGCGCGGCAGGATAGTCGGCGCCGACGAGGACCCGAAACGGTTTTCGCTCGGACGCGAGAGGAGACGTGCGTAGAGCACGTTCTGCTGCCACTCAGGTTCGTTGCCGTGTCTGACAATGGGGTGGGCGATTTTCTAAGGGGCCAATGGTCCGCCAGGCTCAGTGATGTCGCGGGGTTGACAACCGGCCGGCCACTTGCGGAGCTATCCCTGTTTGCTCTGAGAGGGGGTCTGCATGCGTCAAGCGGTGATGTTCGGCGTGCTTCTGGCGGTGGGGTTGTTGTCGGCGCCCAGGGCCGAGGCGTGCGGTGGTTTCTTCTGTTCCCAGGTGCCCATCGATCAGGCCGGCGAGCGCATCGTCTTCGGCGTCAGCGGCAACTCGGTCGAGGCCCACATCCAGATTCAATACAAGGGCGCCGCGGAGGAGTTCGCCTGGGTGGTGCCGATGCAGGCGAAGCCCACGCTGGGGATCGGCTCGGCGCGGCTCTTCTCCTACCTGGATGCAGTGACGCAGCCGAGCTTCCAGCTGCAGTGGGAAGAGTCGTGCCGGCCCTTGTTCGGGGGGATTCCGGTCGGCGCTCCGCAGGAGGACAACGCAGGCCCTCCCAGCGCGGGGGGAGGTGGGGGCGTGGTGGTGGTGTCGCGCGAGGATGTGGGGCCCTATGATGCGGCCATCCTCACCGCGAACGACGCGGTGGCGCTGCGCACCTGGCTCACCACCAACGGCTACGACATCCCCGAGTCGGCCGGCAAGGCACTCGAGCCGTACGTGGGCAACGGCTACTACTTCGTCGCCCTCAAGCTGCAGCAGGACAAGACGGTGGGAGATCTGCGGCCCATCGTGGTGAAGTTCGAGGGCAACCGGCCCTGCGTCCCCATCCGGCTCACGGCGATCGCCGCGCAGCCGGACATGCCCATCATCGCCTACGTGCTGGCGCAGAAGCGCGCCGTGCCCATCAACTACCGGCACGTCCTCATCAACCCCACCAAGGTGGACTGGCTGGGCTTTGGCCGCAACTACGCGCAGGTGGCGACGGAGGCAGTGGACGAGGCGGGTGGCCAGGCCTTCCTCACCGAGTTCGCCGGAAGCGCGGTGAACTTCGCGCAGAGCTTCGCGCAGATGAACAGGGGCCTCGATACCGCCGCGCTCGCGAGCATCCCGCATCCGGTGGACTTCTTCAGCGAGATGTTGGCCCAGGGCTTCCAGGGCGACAGCACGACGCTGGCCCTGATGCGCAAGTACGTCCCCATGCCGCAAGCGCTCGTGGCGCAGGGCGTGCCGGAGACGCAGTTCTACAACTCCATTTGGAACTACCGGTACGACATCGACTCGGATCCAGGGCGGCCACCGTTCAACGTGAAGGGGTTTGCGCAGGAGTTGGAGGAGCAGGTGGTGCAGCCGCTGAAGACGGCCACAACGTTGCTCACGTCCCACCCTTACCTCACGCGCCTCTACACCACCATGTCCGCGGAGGAGATGACGGTGGATCCAGACTTCGACTTCAATACGGACGCGCCGGACGTCTCCAACCGCTTCACCGCCAAGGCCCGCTTCGAGTCGTGCCAGGATGACTTTTCGAAGCGCGAGGTGCGCATTGAGCTGCCGGACGGGCGCTACTTCTTCGTGAAGTTCAACCAGCCCATCGATCAGGGCCCGAGCGCGCAGCGCGTGGAGCAGTACAGCACCGAGGGCGCGCCCGCGGTCGTCCAGGACAATGGTCCGGCCATCCTGTCGGCGATCGAGGAGCTGGGTGGAGGAATGGCGGGGGGTTGCGGCTGCGGAGCCACGGACGCGGGCTCCGCGGCGATGCTGGCCCTGATGTTGGGCGCGTGGAGCCTTCGCCGCCGCCGTGACTGAGGAATCCGTCCTTATCCAGGATGCTTGGGTCGAGTGGGCCCTCATGCCGACGCGGGCCCACAGCGGGGTGAAGCTCAGGCTTCCTCGTCAGGCAAGAGCGTGAGCAGCAGCTCATCATCGGGCCCGAGCGGACGCCAACCGGGGGGCGGTGGCGTGGCGAGGAGCGCATCGCTGGCCCGGTTGACACGCGCCTGATGAGTCACTGGAGTGAAGCCAAACCAGGAGCCGAGCGCCATGGCGACTTCCAAGCGTGATTCGTCGTCCATTACAGCCGGCCAGCCGTTGGGGAAGCTCTCGTACAATTCACGCACAAATTGGCCGCGCACCAGGCGGGTGAGCTGGTGGCTTCGCTCAGCCTCGTCAACCAGTCCCTTGAAGAGCTGCACCGCGTTGAGGTCGTCCCCCAGTTCTTCGGCCAGCTCAACCAATGGGAGGGTAGGGTGTGCGTCAGCGAAGGCAGTGAGCGAACTGAAACCGCGCTCACGGACCCGCTCGTACAAGCGGGCTGGCCAGTTGCCCTGCCAAGAACGACCCTCGTTCATCACCTTCTCCCTGGGACGAAGTTCATCGGGATTTTATAGCGCCTCATCTCTCTTGCGACGAGCTTCAGGATCGCATTTCGCGTCAACATCCGGCCAGCCTGGGTTTCGGTTTGGCGCAGTACACCCATTATCATCTGATTCCATTCGTCGGGCCATGTGCGACCGAGGCGCCAGTTACCACCGCCATGGATGGCCTCGTGATGCGCCTGCTCCATTTCCACGCAGAACTGGTCGATGTCCATCTCGCCGGTGAAGCCGCGTTTCTCAAACCACTCGCGGAACTCTTTGGGCAGGACGTGGTGTCGCGGTGGCTCCTTCATGCCGGCCCCCGCTCTGCCTGTTACGCGCATGCCCCGCACCTCGGGACCATCGCCCAGTGCCTCGCGCACGCCCCTGGGCAATTCGTCGTGCGCCTGCGCCATCATCACCTGACCGGCGTGAATCCGCACGGCGGCGCTGACGACGGAAAGGGAGAGGACCCCCGCGCGCACCAACTGGTGCATCATCTCCACCCACTCGGCGGACACGACAATCCGCGTGCCCATCATCACGCCGTCGCCTCCCGCAACCAAGCCCACGCCGAGCAGGGTGGGGGCGGACGGCGGCATCGAGGGCAGCGAGAACTTCAGCGCCGAGAGCAGGGTGAGTGCTTCGATGGCATCCTTAAGCACCAGCGCCTTCTCGATGTTCTCCGCTCCCTTGCGTACGGTTTCGACGGTTGCGGCGAGCTCTCCCGTGAGGTGGCCTACCAGCGAGGGGACGTCTTGCGCTGCGGCCTCCACCTGCCCGGGCTCCAGCGAGGAGAGTGCCGTTATGGCGGGCTCCATCGTCACCTGCCAACGGTTCATGTCCACGAACATCCTCTCCACGCTATAGAGGCGCTGGGTGAGCACTGCGTCAGCGAACTGGAGGATGTCGAGCCAGACTGCGAGCAGGAGCGAGCTCATCATGGCGGCCTCAAGCCGTGGGCCGGCCAGGCGCAGCAGGGCCAGTTGTATGTCTGGGTCCTCTACCTCTGAGGCTGCGTTGGCCAGGCGGATGGTGGCGGCGATCTGGGCATCAATCCACCGCAGTTGGCTTTCGCCGTAATCGACGTAGGGGACGAATACACCTGTTCCGCCGCTAATGCCCCGCACGCTGCTCTTCAGGCTGGAGAGCTCCGCGGAGATGCGGCGGGTGGACCCCGAAACGTCGAGAATGGCACCGCGAAAGGCAAGCTGGGCCGCGAGGGCGTCCTGTCTCGCCGCTCTCTCCGCGCTGTCAGAGACCGCTGCCGTCATGACCTCACGGGCGGCCCGGCGCCGGTGCAGCCGCTCGTGAGCCTTGGGCTCCGCAGGGGAGGGCGGTGTGGAGGCAGGAGCGCGCGGAGCCCCTACGCTCAGCCCCTGCGCCAATACAGGCCCCGTGGCCTCGCGCGCTGTGTCATGCAGACTCATTCTCTGGCTGGGTGGTGGCGTCAGCGACACGCAACCGGTGGATAGCAGGGTCAGGGCAAGCAGCAGGCCCGTCCAGCGGCCCACCACCGCCTCACCGTAGGTAAAGAAGCTGTTAGCAAAGTGAGAGAGCAGCAGTAGCACCAGCAGCGTGAATGTCATCAGCGCCTCCGATGGGTAGCTCCCATTCTAGCGAGCGCTCTGACGAATCCGGACAGCCCAGATAGCGCGGATAAAAGCTCCCTCGTGGCGTGGGGGTCGTAGTTCAACCGCACGGGTCACCTGGGACAGTTCGATGCGTCCCGGTCACTTGGTTCTCATGTGTGGTTGTGCCATGAGGCCCCGGGAGGACTTCGCCCGGGGCCTTACGACTCAATTGTGGATTTCGCGTGCTGTCTCCTTGATCTCCGGGAACTTCACTCCTGGAATGGTGACGGTACGCGAGCTCTCATCCCAGATTTTCAGCACCATGGTACCTTGTGCCTGCCCATCCGAAACTCTGGCTTCCACAAAGACCGGGCGGATCTCCGTTGGCTGAATGGGAGCATCCTGTCGAAGGATCAATCCCGGCAATTCCTCACCTCGAGCATCAATGAGCGACGCCCCTGTTGCCATCCACGGCGCTGAGGTGGTGTTGCTGATCAACACCCACACCAGCACGAGCATTTTCGCCCGGAAGCATGTGACTTTCGTGTAGGAAAGCACATGTGGCGCTAATCCGGCCTTGTTCAAAGTCAAGGACGTGGCCTCGATTCCGACTTCGTCCATGAGCTTGTTGGCAACAATGCCTCGCAGGCCCTGGTTCTGCTCGACCTGAGCCAACAACCGCTGGTTCTCCTCGCGGAGTTGCTGGTTGCTGGCGCGCTCCTGCTCCGCCTCCTGCTGATAGGATTCCCGGGTTCGCCTGTCGCGGTACACCTCCACCTGCCGCGTGGCGCGTCCCCGGTGGGCCACGAGCGTGAAGGTGACGAGTTCCTCGGACGAGCCGTCTGCGGAGCGAGCCGTGAGCCGGAGGCGCTCCCCAATCGCCATGTCCCGTGGAGGCATGAAGCTGATGCCATTCCGCCCACGCAGCACTTCCACGAAGCGCATTTCGTCCTGCAACTCCAGGGAGACACGCGTGTCGAAGAGAAAGGCCGTCATGATTCCTGGGCTGACACAAATCTCCAGGGTTGTTGCCGTGGGGGGTGATGACAATTCGATGCGCCGTGAATCCTCGCAAGCCGAAGCTGCTTCCACAACGGTGGCGATTTGAAGAAGAACCAGGGCCAGGAGGGTGGGTGTGGGGGTTGGCACGGGAAGGTCTCCGGCGTGGCTCTAGAAGCTGAATCTGCTCACCACGCTGGCTCGTTGGAATCCCCCCACGATGGCTTTCTCCGGGGTGCTACCCGGCTCCATCGGTATGCCGATCTCCCTGCCAATGTTCCTATTCAACACCTTGTCGACAACGACCTCGTCGAGCTCGATGCAGATCGGAAAGACCTCCCTGCTCCCCTTCAATTCGATCTTCGTGAAACGGCCGTAGACACGGTTGTCACCGAACAACAGCTTTCCGTGGAGCAGGCTCCTGTATGGGATCTTGTCCATCCCCTCCTCGATCCAGACGGTGTGGTTTCCCTCGGAAACGGTCACCGTCCCCGGAAGGGGAATGCCGAAAGAGACGTGCAGGATCCGCCCCGCGGGATTGTTGAATCGCTTGTTGGTCTCCTCTGATCCAGGGGGGCACGGCTCCTCCGGCGGAGGCGGACGCCGCTGGACGCTCGCGCAGCCGGGGCCCACGCAGGTGGCGGCGCCGGTGATGAGAGTGGCCGCGGCCAGGGAACGAGCCTTCTTGGATGTCATCATCTGGGTTTCCTCGCTGGACGTCGCCGGGGGGGCGACGGGCGCGGGGGTGGGTGACTTCTGAGGTCCCGCGTCCTGGCCAACTTCTCCCGTCACCTGGGGGGAGGCCATTTCCTGGCGAAGACTGGCCTGCTGGGGTGGGGGCGGGGAGGGTGACTCCAAAAGTTGGGTCGGCGCTGTCGCTAGCAATCCCAGGGCCATGGTGAGTACGGAGCTGGCGGCCAGCCACTGCCTCCTGGGGGCCTGGCGCTCGGGCTTCGCCAGGGAGGGGGACGGGGTGGGGCGCTCCGCCTGTTCTGCTCCCGGGAACAGCGGCACGAGCCAGGATCTGTCGGCCTGAGCCCACTCCGTCGCGAGGGCCTCCGCGAGCTCCCGGGCATTGGCGAACCGGGCCCCGGGCTCCTTCTCCAGCATCCGCAGACACAGCTCGCTCAAGGCCAGGGGCACGTTCGGGTTGAGCGCATGCGGAGCCTGGGGGGTTTCATGGAGGATGGCCCGCACCATCCCCGGGTCGTGCCGGTCCCCGAAGGGAAGCTTGCCTGTCAGCACCGCGTAGGTGACGACGCCCAGCGCCCACAGGTCATCCCCGGGCCCGGCTGAGTACGGCTCTCCCTCCCACTCCCGGGCGAAGCGCCACGCCTCGGGGCTGCGGTACTCCGGGGTGCCCGGGGGGAGCCGCAGCGTCAGGC
This sequence comes from Archangium minus, assembly GCF_044360475.1. NCBI lineage: Bacteria > Pseudomonadati > Myxococcota > Myxococcia > Myxococcales > Archangiaceae > Archangium > Archangium minus. Next base: position 7,100,832 of record NZ_CP043494.1, on the reverse strand, counting down.
GCGGGGTGTCCTCGAGCCCCGCCGAGCCGAAGTCCACCAGGACGGGGAGCCCGTCGGCCTCCCGCATGACGATGTTGGGCTCCTTGATGTCCCGGTGCACCACGCCCGCGCCGTGCACGTCCGCCAGGGTGAGCGCGAGCGGCAGCAGCACCTGGCTCACCAGCTCGAGCGCGGAGGGGTTTTCCTCCCGCGCCCAGACGTCTAGCGGGCGCCCGTCGACGAGCTCCAGGGCCAGCACCAGGGCGCGCGGCTCGTTGTCCGGCCAGAAGCCATACCCATGGAAGCCCACCACATTGGGATGGCGCATCCGGCGCAGGGCATCCACCTCCCGGTCTCCCCGCGGGTTCCTGGGCACCAGCTTGATGGCGAAGAGCTGTCTGCCCCGTCTCGCCCGGTACACGGCCCCGGTGCTGCCGGTGGAGATCAGTCCTTCGATGGTGAAGCCCGCTACCTCCGTGCCAGGGGTGAAGCCCGGCCAGTCACTTCCATTCCTACCGTTTCCACCGCTTTCGTCGAGCATTCCGTGCGCCTCCGAAAGCGGCGCAGGTTACCAGAGCGGTAGGTCATCTTCCCGAACGTGACAGGTTGGGTGCGTGGTGGGTGAACAGCGAAGGGGGCATGGGTTTACTTCGAGGCGTGGAGCTCCTTCGCGTACTGCAGCAGGCCCTCCTCCGCCTCGGCCCCGGTCCACCCGAGCGGCACCATGCGCTCCAGCTTCTTTCCGTTGACCGAGACGATGAAGTAGCGATCGCAGCGGTCACCTTCGCCATAGGCGATGCCCAGGCGCATGCCGAGCTGCCTCGCCCGGGTCTCGAGCCGGGCCGTCGTCGATGTCGAGTAGAAGCGCGGGAGGATGAGCACGGAGCAAGCGGAGAAATGTCCGCTCCCGGTTTCAACCAGAACGCGCCGCCGCTTTGAAGGACCACCTGGGGAGTCACTCGGGTGGACCACCCGCTACGGTGGGTCCCAGGTGGAGGGGCCTGCTACCGGGTGCGCTTCTTCGCCAGCCAGCGGCTCACGCGCACCTTCCCGAAGCGCTTGCCGAACACGTACCAGGTGAGGCTCGCCCCGAAGAGCGCCGCCGACAGCGCCACGCCCAGAATCCCCAGCACCGGCACCCCGTGGTACTGCCACTGCGTCTGCGCGAATGAGATGAACGCCCCCACGATGAACCCGCAGGCGCACAGGCCCAGGAACATCACGATCGCCGCGCTCCGCAGGTTCTCGTTCAGCTTGTCGAACTGGTCCGCCCGCACCGTCACGCTGAACTTCCCCGACTCCAGGTCCAGCAAGATCTGCGACAGCTGCGTGGGCAGATCCTGCGCCAGCGATTGGAAGCGCAGCAGCGTCCGCATCAGCCCGCCCTGGAGCTGGCTTGGATCATACCGGTCCGCCAACAGCTCCTTGGCGTACGGCATGGCCACCTCGAGGATGTTCAGGTCCGGGTACAGGGTGCGCATCATGCCCTCGGTGGACACCGAGGCCCGGCTCAGCAGCGCGTACTCCTTGGGAATGCGGATCCGGTACTTCACCGCCAGATCCAACAGCTCGCGCATGAGGCTGCGTGCGTCCACCTCGCCCAGCGTCGCCGGCAGGTGCCGCCCGAGCAGCCCCTCGATGTCGTTGCGGAAGCCCATCAGGTTCGCCCGCGCGTCCGGCACGCCCACCCGGTAGAGGATGCGCGCCACCGAGTCGCTGTCCTTCAGCGCCACCGCCAGCACCAGCATCACCAGCGTCTCCTGCATGGCGCGCGACAGCCGACCCACCACTCCGAAGTCCAGCAGCGCCAGCCGGTTGCCCTCCAGCACCAGGATGTTCCCCGGGTGCGGATCTCCATGGAACAGCCCGTCCTCGAAGAGCTGCCGGAAGCTCGCGTCCAGGATGTGGCCCGCCACCTCGCGCCGGTCCTCCTGCGACAGCTCCGCCTGGCTGATCTTCACCCCCCGGATGAACTCCATCGTCAGCACCGTCCGGCTGCTGAGCCCGGCGTACACCCGCGGAATCTTCATGTACGGCCGGTTGCGGTGGTTCTCGTGGAAGGCCCGGATGTTCGCGGCCTCGTGCACGAAGTCCAGCTCCTCGTGGATGGCCCGGTCGAACTCGTCGATGATGCCGGTGGGCGAGTAGATGCCCGTCTCTTCCACCACCGCCTCCAGCAGCCTCGCCAGCGAGCGCAGCACCACCAGATCCGAGTCGATCCGCTCGCAGATCCCCGGCCGCTGCACCTTCACCACCACCTCGTCCCCCTCCAACGTCACCGCCCGGTGCACCTGGGCGATGGACGCCGCCGCCAGCGGCTGGGGATCAATCTCCTTGAAGAGCTCCGTCGCCTCCCGGCCCAGCGACTCACGGATGCGCGCGTACACGTCCTCCAGGGGAATGGGCTCCACCTGATCCTGCAGGGTGGCCAGCTCCTCGACGAACTCGGCCGGCAGCAGGTCCGCGCGCGTGGAGAGGATCTGTCCCAGCTTCACGAAGGTGGGGCCCAGATCGTTGAGCAGCATCCGGAAGCGGTGCGCGGTGGAGGCCCGCTGGGCCTCGGGGGACACCTCCACCTTCTCCTTCCGCCCGAGCAGACGCCACACGCCCGCCCGCTCAAGCCACTCGCCGAAGCCGTGGCGCGCTGCGATGACCCCAATCTGCCGGACGCGGTTCAAATCCTGGAGGAGCACGGTGGCCGGCACCTTTCCACGGGCCCGTGCGGCCCGCAAACACCAAGAGTGTCTCCTGGGTCCGGCTCAGGCCGCCCCGGAGGCGGGCTCGGCGGACGGCTCCGTTCTGGGCCGGGGCGTGGGTCCAAAACGCAACAACAGGTAGCCCACCACCGCGGACAGCAGGGAGCCGAGCAGGATGCCCAGCTTCGCCTCCGCCAGCAGCGCCGGCTCGTTGGCGAAGGCCAGCCCCGCCACGAACAGCGCCACCGTGAAGCCGATGCCGGCCACCACCGCCACCCCGTGCAATTGCAACGCTCGGGCCCGCCCCGGCATCTCCGACAGCCCCAGCTTCACGGCCACCCAGGTGAAGAGGAAGATGCCTACCTGCTTGCCCACGAAGAGGCCGAGCATCACCCCGAGCGGCAGCGGCTGCAGCAGATCCGACAGGTGCATCCCCTTCACGGAGATGCCCGAGTTGGCCAGCGCGAACAGAGGGACGATCGCGTACGCGGACCACCCGTGCCACAGGTGCACGAAGCGGGTGAGCGGCGGCTCGATGTCCTCCAGCTGCTCCTCGATGTGCAGCAGCTGGCTGGTGCGCACGGCCTCGTCCTCGGGCTCGCGCAAGAGCTGGCCGATGAAGCCGTGCAGCTCCTCCAGCACGTCCCGGCCCCGGCGCGAGGGCTTGGCGGGGATCATCATGCCCACCACCACACCGGCGATGGTGGCGTGCACGCCACCGTGGTGCATGGCGTACCAGAGCGCCCCGGCGAGCACCGCGTACACCATCCCGTTGCGCACGTAGTACTTGTTGCACGCCGCCAGCACCCCGGTGATGGCCAGCGCCCCCAGCAGCCACTCCACGTGCAGCCCCGTGCCGTAGAACATGGCGATGACGAGGATGCCGCCGATGTCATCGAAGATGGCCAGCGCCGTGAGGAACACCACCAGCCCGTGGCTCACCCGCCCCTTGAGCAGGGTGAGGCACCCGATGGCGAAGGCGATGTCCGTGGCCATGGGGATGGCCCACCCCTTGAGCGCCGGCGTCCCCACGTTGAGTGCCGCGTAGAGGGCCGCTGGCACCACCATGCCGCCCACCGCCGCGACCAGCGGCAGCAGCGCCTTGGACAGGCTGCGCAGCTCCCCGGCCGCCAGCTCGCGCTTGATCTCCATCCCCACCAGGAAGAAGAAGATCGTCATCAACCCGTCGTTGATGAATTCACGGAAGGTGAAGTGGAAGACGGTGCCCCCCAGCCCGAGCGCCAGGGGCGCGTCGAAGAGGGTGGCGTAGCTGTCGGCCCACGGAGAGTTGGCCCAGATCATGGCCACGACGGCGCAGAGCGCGAGGAGGATGCCGCTGCTCGCCTCCAGACGGAAGAACGCCTGGACGGGTGCGACGGCAACCTTGAAGAGCTGGGGAACAGGAGGGACGGAACGGGTCTCGCGAGTCTCCATGACGCGGGACAGGTTGCACGTCAAAGCGCCTTCGGACCACCGTTTTCGGCCGGGGGTCCTGACGATTTTTCAGGCCCGCGCCGGCTGGATGTCAGGGGGGCATGCTAGCCATCGCCGGAGTAGGAACGGGCGAGTGGACTGCTGAAGTCATGTGTTCTGTTGATCCAAGACCGGACGCATGACACAAGGGGCGGCGATGGGCGCGACGCAAGCGAAGGCAGGCAAGGGACACGGGGACGAGGCCGAGACGCCGGCGGAGACGGCGGGCGAGCCGTCCGGGGCGCGGGAGATTGGCGCGCTCACCCCGATGATGCGGCAGTACCTCGAGACGAAGGCACTCAATCCGGACGCGATCCTCTTCTTCCGGCTCGGGGACTTCTACGAGATGTTCTTCGAGGACGCGGTGCGGGCCTCGGAGATCCTCGGAATCACCCTCACCGCGCGAGCGAAGAACGCGGAGAAGGTGCCCATGGCAGGGGTGCCGTATCACTCGGCGCGCCGGTACATCGCCAAGCTCGTGGAGCACGGGCTGAAGGTGGCCATCTGCGAGCAGGTGGAGGACGCGGGCAGCGGGCCGGGGCTCGTCAAGCGTGAGGTCACGCGCATCATCACCCCCGGCATGGTGTTGGATGAGGAGGCGCTCGAGCCACGGGCGAGCAACTTCCTGGCCGCCATGTACCCAGGGGCAGAGGGCTTCGGAGCGGCGCTGCTGGAGGCCTCCACGGGGGAGTTCTTCACCCTGGAGGCGGAGACGACGCAGGAGCTGGTGGAGGCGCTGGCCCGGGTGGAGCCCCGCGAGCTGCTGGTGCCCGAGGGGGAGAAGGACTCCCCGGACACCACCTTTGTGGTCACTCGACTGGCAAAGCCTCCGGCGGTGGCGGAGCTGGAGAAGGCCGCCTTCGAGCCCTCGCGGGCCTCGCTCTACCTGCGCAACCACTTCGCGGTGCAGTCACTGGAGGCCTTCGGGCTGCAAGACGCGCCCCTGGCCACCGGGGCCGCCGGCGCGGCGCTGCGCTACCTCAAGGACACCCAGAAGACACCCGCGGCCCACGTGGACAGGCTCAGCCGCCAGCAGCGCGGCGGCCACCTCCTCATGGACGAGGCCTCGCGCTCCAACCTGGAGGTGTTGCGCACCCTGCGGGACGGGGGCCGCCGGGGCTCGCTGCTCGGAGTGCTGGACAGGACGGCCACCGGCCTGGGCGCGCGCAAGCTGGCCCGGTGGCTGGCAGCACCCCTGTGCTCGCTGCCGGAGATCAACGCCCGTCTGGACGCGGTGGAGGAGCTGTCCCAGCGCAGCGTGTGGCGCGAGGAGATGACGACGCTCCTCAAGGAAGTGGGGGACATCGAACGGCTGTGCGGCCGGCTGTCGCTGGGGGCGGGCAACGCGAGGGACTTGAGGGCCCTGGGGCTGTCGCTGGCGCAGCTGCCACGGCTGGGGGCGGTGCTCGCGCGCTGTGAGTCCGTATTGCTCAAGTCGCTGGCGGGGCCGCTTGGGGCGCTGCCGGAGCTGACGCAGCTGCTCTTGAGCGCGGTGGTGGACGAGCCGCCCACGACCCTCAAGGAAGGCGGCTTCATCCGCGCGGGCTTCCACGCCGAGCTGGACAAGCTGGTGGAGCTGTCCACCTCGGGCAAGGACTTCCTGCTCAAGATTGAGACGCGCGAGCGGGAGCGCACGGGCATCAACTCGCTGAAGATTCGCTACAACAAGGTCTTCGGGTACTACCTGGAGGTGACGAAGGCGAACCTGCACCTGGTGCCCTCGGACTACATCCGCAAGCAGACGATGGTGGGCGCTGAGCGCTTCATCACCCCGGAGCTCAAGGAGTACGAGGAGAAGGTGCTCACGGCGGAGGAGCGGCGCAGCGCGCTGGAGCTGGAGCTCTTCGAGCAGCTACGGGCCCAGGTGGTGAAGGAGGCGCCGCGGTTGCGCTCGGCGGCGGAGGCGGTGGCCACGGCGGATGCGCTGCTGTCGTTCGCGCGGTGCGCGGCCGAGTACGGCTACGTGCGGCCCTTGGTGGACGAGTCCGAGGTGCTGTCCATCACCGCCGGGCGTCACCCGGTGGTGGAGCGCATGCTGGGGGCGGGGGAGGCCTTCGTCCCCAACGACGTGAGGATGGACTCGGGGGATGAGCAGATCCTGGTCATCACCGGCCCCAACATGGCGGGCAAGAGCACGGTGATGAGGCAGGTGGCGCTCACGGTGCTGATGGCACAGGCGGGTAGCTTCGTTCCGGCGTCCTCGGTCCGTGTGGGCCTGTGCGACCGGATTTTCACGCGCGTGGGCGCGGCGGACAACCTGGCGCGCGGGCAGTCCACCTTCATGGTGGAGATGACGGAGACGAGCCACATCCTGCACCACGCCACGCGGCGCAGCCTGGTGGTGCTGGATGAGATCGGCCGAGGGACGTCCACCTACGACGGGCTCTCCATTGCCTGGGCGGTGGCCGAGCACATCCACGACAAGGTGGGAGCGCGGACGCTCTTCGCCACGCACTACCACGAGCTGGTGGATCTCTCCCGGGAGAAGCCCCGGGTGAAGAACATGTGCATCGCGGTGCGGGAGCAGGGGGGCAAGGTGCTCTTCCTGCGCAAGCTGGTGCCGGGTGGGGCCAACCGCTCCTACGGCATCGAAGTGGCGAGGCTTGCGGGCCTGCCACCCGAGGTGGTGACGCGGGCGAGGGACATCCTGCAGAACCTGGAGTCCGGCGAGTTCGATGACAGTGGCCGGCCGCGGCTGGCGCGGCGGACGTCGCGTGCGCCGTCTCCGGGGCAGCTCGGGCTGTTCGGCGGAGTGGCCGAGCCCGGGCCGAAGCTGGAGCCGAGCCACCAGAAGGTGCTGGAGGCGCTCAAGGCGCTGAAGGTGGACGAGACGACGCCGCTGGACGCGCTCAACCTCCTGGCAAAGTTGCAGCGCGAGCTGAAGTAGGGGAGGCGCACCTCTCACGGCTGGCCCCTGCGTTCCGCGCGAACGCGAATGCGTTCGTCCTCAACGCGGCGGCGCGGGGGGCGCGCGCCCACCCCAGGCCCCTTCCAAGGGACTTCCCTCGGAAGTGAGCCCCGCACGGCTCGGTTGGCGGACTGGGCACACCGTTTGCTGATGTCCTGGCATGTCGATGCCCGGGCCAAATCGCAGGGCACGAACCCAAACCCATGAACGGGTGTGGTGAGCACGCGCGTGGCCGCGATGCCTGGGGGTGTGTCCCGTGAGAGAGCAGCTCAACAGCAGCTCGTCGGAGCGTTCCGACGCAATCGCCTCGTCTTCACAGGGAGAAGAGGTCTCCTACGCGCGCAGGGTGCGCGACTATTACGACGCCTCGGCGTCTGGTTATGTGCGCTTCCTCGGCCATACCTTTCAGGCGGGCACGATCGATACCGGGCTCGCTGAGGGGGCGCCGCCGGACTACTACCGGGCGAACAATCTGTACATGGCCGCACGGGCGGGACTCGCCCCGGGTCAGCGAATCCTGGATGCCGGGTGCGGCGTTGCAGGGCCAGCAATTGATATCGCCACGGCGATTCCGGGGCTCCAGATCGACGGAGTGACGCTCTCTCCGGTTCAGGCGAAGCTGGCCCGGGGATTTATCTCCGCGGCGGGCCTCGAGGAGCGGGTGCGGGTCCAGCTCGCGGACTACCACCGTCTGCCTTTCCCGAACGGCACGTTCGATGCCGTCGTGTTCTTCGAGTCCAGCGGCTACTCGCCGTACCCCGAGCGACTGCTTCGAGAGATGTGGCGGGTGACCCGGCCTGGCGGGCGCTTGTATGTCAAGGATGTGTTTCGGCTCGACCGGACCCTCTCGGTGGAGGAACAGGCTGAGCTGGACGAGTTCAACCAGATCTTCGTGCATCACACCCGGCCGCTCGCCGCGCTGGCCGCGGCGGCCGAGGCGGCGGGCTACTCCGAGCTCGAAACGACCTGCCTGGATTCGGTGATCACCACCCGGTTCATGGAGGAGGCCATGGTCGGGGACCGTGAGCATCCCGCCCTGACGCCCTTCGGCGAGCGCCACTTCCGCCCCTTCAAGGTGTTGCCCATCACCTTCGGTGAGTTGCGGGCCCGTCGTCTCCTCACGGAGTAACGGAAATCCCTTTCACGTCTCACACGTCGTTCACGCTGCACAGGAGAGGAGTCACATGAATCTGCTTTCATCCCAGGATTATTCATTCATTGGCGGTCATCTGGCGAAGTTTGGCATCGACGTGATGCACCACACCACCCAGAAGATGACCGTCCCCGAGAACGCTACGCTCGAGCTCAGCCGGCATAGCAGGGACAGCGGGAGCCACATGGTCTACCGGACGAAGAGCCTCGACCAGTTCAAGAGCTGGGTGGGCAATCCCGACCATGTGTTCGATGCCAACACGATCTACACCGGCAAGCACCCCTCCAGGATGCTGGATCACCGTGTGCCGACGGCGTCGCTGACGTCGGAGGACTGGGAGAATCTCGAGCACGCGGCCAAGGGCTACATCTGGGGTCCCTCGCATGTCTTCGCCGCGAGCAAGATGGCCGTGGAGGCGCACGTGCCGCTCGAGACGGTGGTGCATGTCTACTCCCAGCTCGTCGTGAACGGAACCCTCGTCTTCAACGATGGCAAGTCCAACACCCTGGTGGTGGGCAAGCTCATCTACGGGCCGAACGGGCTGATCACGGGCGACACGAACCTCACCATCTACGCCAGTCAGATCATCCGCGCGAACTGAGCACCCCCGCGCACACACCCGTGAAGACAGAGAACCCAATCATGAGCAAGCGTGACAACAAGGCGCAGGTAGGCGCGACCGCGGCCAATCGCATCGACTTGAGTGGAATCAACGACGGGAAGAGCCCGAACCAGCCGGCAACGCCGTCCCAGCCGCCGCAGGCCGGCAGTGGCAGGAACGGTGGCTGCACGACCTGGAGCCAGTGCGAGAACAACTCGGCGGAGCGCAACGGCCAGCCGGGCACGCCGGGTGCTCCCGGTGTGGTGCCCGGCAGGGCCACCGACGGTGACAACGGCTCCAATGGCACCATCTACGTGCGGGATCTCCTGGCGCCGATCGAGGCCTACTCGACGGGGCGGCGTGGGGGGACCGGCGCCCAGGGGGGTAACGGAGGCCAGGGAGGGATGGGGGGCAATGGCGGCAGCGGCGGTCGGTGCTGCAGCAACGGTAGCGGAGGCGCGGGAGGCAAGGGGGGAACCGGAGGCAAGGGCGGGCCGGGTGGCAACGGCGGCAACGGTGGGACCATCACCGTGCTGTACACCAACGCCAACGGCTTCAACGTCACCGGTTCGGTCTCCGGTGGCCGCAAGGGCCCGGGCGGTGGCCCCGGTTCTCCAGGCACGGGTGGCGCCGGTGGCAACAATGGTGGCAGCGGGACGGCCAACACGGGTCCGGTTGGCGACTCCGGCTCTCAAGGCGTGGATGGTTCCGATGGCACGGACGGGAACATCATCTTCAAGGTCTCACCCCCGGTCCTGACCCTCACCGCGATCACGCCGAACAGTGGCCCCGCCGCTGGCGGGACGCCCTTCACCCTGACCGGCAGCAACTTCCTGGCCGACAACTCGGGCCGCCCATTGACCACCGTCCAGTTCGGCTCGGCCAATGCCGTTGACCTGGTCTTCGTGTCCGACAGCCAGCTCACGGGCAAGACGCCCCCGGGCTCCGGTTCCGCCACCGTGCTGGCTGGAAACCCGGACGGCAGCTTCGCGGTCCTGCCCACCACCTTCACCTATACCTAGAGACGACGATGCGTGATGAACTGACCATCGATTCGCCAGGTGTTCTGCTGCGGGCTCCTGACGGAAGGAACGGTGACGACGGGACCGCCGGACTCCCTCCGGATCCTTCCCAGGCTTCCAATGGCGATCCGGCGCAGTGCGGGAGCTGGAAGCCCAAAGCCGCGACCAACGGCTCTCCCGGCAAGAAGGGCGACGACACCTCCGTCGACGGGAAGGATGCCGGACCCGAGGGGAATGGAGGCCTGGGCAACAACCTGTCGGTGACCGTCAACACCCTCCTTGGCACGCTCTCCTTCGCCTCGTTCTCCGGCTCGGGCGGTAAGGGGGGTGACGGAGCCAACGGTGGCTCCGGCCAGGCCGGCGGAAACGGCGGGGTGAATGGAAAGTGCACCACGACGATCGCTTCGGGTGGCCCCGGCGGAGACGGCGGCCGCGGGGGTCGGGGGGGCAACGGTGGTGACGGTGGCGACGGTGGCTCCGTGACGGTGCTGTACAACACCGCCAACCCACCACCGATCGTCAAGGTCGCCGCTGGCAGCGCCGGTGGGGCTGGAGGTGCTGGCTTCGGTGCCTGGCCCGGCCAGGGGGGCAGGGCCAACGGTGGAAAGGGCGACCAGGCACCGAGTGGTCAGAAGGGGAGCGATGGAGTTCCTGGCCAACCTGGCTCCCCGGGCAAGGCCGGCAGCGCGATCGCCGTTGCCATCGCACCGCTCCCGCAGTTGCTGTCGCTGAGCCCTGCTCAGGGCCCGCTCGCCGGAGGCACGGCGTTCACCCTGACTGGGGTCAATCTGAAGCAGCCACAGCGTGTCTGCTTCGGAAGTGCAGAGGCGGGTGACGTCACGGTCGACCCGGCCGGTACGACGCTCACCGGCACGACGCCGGCCGGCACCGCTCCTGGCTCCGTGACCGTCACGGCGGCCTTCCCGGGCGGCTACATCGCCGCGCTCGTGCAGCAGTTCACCTACACGTCCTGACTGCCGGACCGCCGGGCCGCGACCATCACCGCGGCCCGGCGGTCGCAGCGGAGAATCCCATGCACTTGTCTACTCCCGTCGCGCAGCGGCCAAGGCTGCCGCGTGAGGCCGCCCTGGCGCAGCTCGCTGGACGGCTCGCCGGACGGCCGATGGCGGCCGACCAACTCTACGAGGCTCTCTCCCTGGAGGCCGCGCCCGAGGGCTCGGTCGCGCGAAGCCATGCCTCCTCCAACCTCAACGGCGACGGCTCGGCGCTCGAGCTGTGCATCACGTCGAGCCCAACGGGCTGCCGTTACCGGCTGATTGGAGATCCGGGCACCCTTCATGACAATCAGATGGAGCGCTGGGCGGTGCGCCGGCGAGCGCTGGCCTCGGTGCTCGAGGTCGCGGCGACGCATGAGTTGGAACCGCTCGTGACCCGCGCCATGTCGTGCTGGTTGCCGGCGGAGCCCGAGGCCGCCGCGCGGCTCACCGAGAGCGTCTTCTGGCTGGGCGCCCCCCTCGGGGATCCGGGCCTGGCCCTGTATATGGAGGGTGGGGCGGGCTCGGATGACGCGGCCTGGGCCGCGCTCCGCCGTTGGTTTGACGCGCTGGTGCCAGACGCCGCTCCCGCACAGGCCTACGTCGACGCCATCGCGGACGCTGGGCGTCTGTCCAGCGTCGGTATCGAGGGCTCCAGCCCCGGCGATGCCCGGGCCAAGTTCCACTGGCGCCTGCGCAAGCCGGTGCGCTGCGATCTGCTCGGGCTGCCATTGCTCGACGACCCGGATTTCTCCCGCTTCCTGACCACCATGGTGGGAGGGGAAAGCCAGCGGTTGCCGTTGAACAGCCTGGTGCTGTCCGCGGGCTTCTCCGTGAGCACTGGCGCCCTGGTGGACACCAAGATCGATATCTGTTGCTGCCACGCCTGCCTCGGCTTCGGACCGGAGCGCTGGATCGATCGGCTCGCCGAGGTCTACGGCCTGTTCGGGCTGGAGGTGCCGCCGGTAGCGGAGGCCCTGGCTCGCGAGGAGTGCCAGGGCCTGCTGCTTGGTTTCGGGCTCGACGTGAGCGGAAGGCGCCGCCTCAACCTGTACCTCATGCCGGGAGGGAGGGCGTCATGATCGGCTCACCGGACACCCCGCGGCCGGCCGGCATGGTGGATGCGCTGCTGAGCTCCGGCTCGGAACGGCCGATCCTTCTGTACCGGGGGAGCTGCCCCAAGTGCCGGCTGCTGTCCCGCCTCGCCGTCATCGCCGCCTTGGGCGTGCTGCGCCGCATCCCCATCGGGTCGGACGAGGCCGATCGCCTCTACCGGCGCCATCCCGGCACCGAAGGCCAGCTCGCGCTCTTTCATGGCGACCTGATGGCCACCGGACCGCGGGTGATTCCTTTCGCATTGCTGCTCTTCATCCGGATCTGGGCCGGACGTCTGACCAAGGAAAAGAAGGTCGAGAAATGCTAACCGCCGCTGTCGTCAAGAATGCCGTCTCCCCGTCCACGGGCCTCGTGTCGTTCCCCATGACGTTGGTGGAGCTGGAGGGCCGCAATGGCCTCAACCTCTCCCTGCAGGCCTTCTACAAGGGGGCGGTGGATTACACCGCCACGACCTGGAACCTGGAGGCACCCACGGGCAGTCTCGGTCTCGGGTGGACGCTCAGCGGCGAGATGATCATCGCCGACCACCAGCAGACCGGACTCACGTCGGCGGCGAGTTACCTCTATGCCGCGGATGGTCTGATCGACCGGTTGTTACAAACCGGCCGCACCGGCTCCGTCACCTCGTTCGTCCTGGCCTCTCATCGGTTTTGGAAGATCAGCTACGACAGCGCCTCTGAGACCTGGACCATCATCAAGGAGAACGGGTGGATCCACACCTTCGGGGGAGGCGTCACCCGCGGCGCCTCGGGGGCCAACACGAGCACCGGGAACTCCATCGAGTGGGGCGTGCGCTGGGGGGCTTGGACGGGCGGCTCGGTGCTGACGCAGAACCAGAGCCAGTATGCCCTCGTGTGGCGCCTCAACAAGGTCGCCGACTCATGGGGCAATGCCATCACCTACGCCTATACGGCGTTCAGCGACGACTCCATCGCGGTGGGCAGCGGTGGCCTGCCCTACACCCGCGCCACCTACCTGGACACCGTCACGGACACCTTTGGACGTACGGTCAAGCTCACCTACGGCTCCAAGGTCTACGACAACAACCAGCAGGAGTACCAGGCCGCTCATACCGGTGCCTCGCCCAACGCCTGGCAGGATCGCTATGAGACCCGCTTCGTGCAGTCCATCTCCGTGGCCGACGCCGCGGGCAACGCCCTGATGAGCGTGGGCTTTTCCTACGCGGTGAAGGGCACGGGCCGCCTCGCCAAGCGCTACCTGACCCAGGCCTGCCGGTACAACAGCCGCGGCGCCCGTCTGGCACCGGTGAGCTTCACCTATCACAACGATGCAGGTGCCACTCCGGCCGGCATGCTCGACACAGTGACGCTGCCGAGCGGCGCCACCTTCACCTTCAACTACGCCGAGCAGACGCTGGGCTTGAGCTCCCGCACGCTCCCCATCCAGAAGGCGAACCGGAACAAGCCGCGGGTGTGGTTCGACGTGGACTACGCGGTGGTGACCTGGAAGGACCCCCATTACCCCACGTTCCGCCCGTACCTCTACCAGTGGACCGGTCGCTGGCAGGAAGCGGACATGGGCGAGCAATCCGTGGCCGATCAGTACGACAACCTGCGGGTCCTGACCGAGAGCCACCTGTGTGGCATCTTCCGGCCGCAGTTCACGTACAACGGCGATAAGATCAAACCCGCCCTCCACTGTTATCACAAGGACCCAGCCAAGCCCGGCTCGTGGGTCTCGTCCAATCTCAGGCTCGAGGCGCTGCGCGTGGACGAGGCCGTGGACGTCGCCAGTGGCAACGGCTTCCTGGCGGCGGTCGGCAAGTCCAGCGGCGTCTTGTATCGCATCGCCTGGACTGGCTCGGACTGGTCCTCCGCGGAGCCCATCCAGCTCCCTCGCGTCGCCGGGGGCACGACGCTCTACGCCCTCTGCGCCAAGAACAACTGGCTCGCCGTCCTGTACCGCGCCAACAGTGATCAGAGCGAAACGGTCTACCTGAAGATCTGGTACCTGGATGCGACGGGCAACTGGCAGACCGGCTATGACGGCTCGGTCCATGGCACGGCGATCAACGCCCATGAGATCATGGCCTATGCCGGCAGCTCGTTCCTGATCCTCAGGGTCTACAACGACAAGTGGATTGGCGACGACTACCGCTACCAAGCGATCACCTGGGGGGCGGACTTCTCCTCGCCGACCGTCACCCTGCTGGTCGAAGCCGGCGGAGAGGCCGTCCCCAGCATCCATGGAGGGCTGGTCGGCATCGAGTCCAAGCTGTTCCGGTACAACGGTGTCAATTGGGACGACAGGATCGATCTCAAGGACAACGCCTACCGCTACCCAGGACAGACCGGGGACAGGTTCAACATGTCCTACGGCTTTGACAAGGCCGTGCGCAGGGTCACCCAGTCGGTGACTGGCTATGTCGATGGCTACGCCTACGACGTGACCGAGTACTACCCGGCTCAGCGGGCCTTCAAGGTTGACAAGTTCAACGGTGGCAACCTGCCCTCCATCCAGGAGCAGGTCTGGGGCATCACGGGCAATCCCAACAACACGATCCGCTTCCCCAGCAACTACGTGCTGCTGTCCAACCAGTTGCTCTACGAGAACCCGGACGCGAGCTGGAGCACCCTCACGAGCATCCCCGACACCGTCGCCAAGAAGGCGCCCCAGACGGTGCAGCTCGCGGCCTTCCAGTACCTGAGCTACCAGTCCGGCTCCGACGCCGTGGTGGTGCCGCTGCGCAACGGCACGGCGCTCGCCCCCATCACGCTCCCTGGCCGCTCCATCTACGCGGACAACACCTCCGGCAAGCTGTTGACGGGCATCAACGCCTTCGCGACCTTCACCGGCTCGTTCGACAATCCGAGCTCCCTCACCCTCCACTCCCTGGTGAAGAGCCAGGTCAGCGACACGGTCAAGGCTTGGGCGGTCACCCGGATCGATGTGAACGATGGGCTCGACCAGACCCGCGTGTCGTACGGCTATGACACCACCAAGGCCCTCGCCGTCACCACGGGGTGGGCCGGCCTCTTCAACCGGGCCCGTCTCATGCCGGGCAGCACGGATGGTCGGGCGACGCCCTACGGCTACACCGACACCTACAGCTTCAATGGGCTGAGCAGCTCCGAGTCCCTGGTTCCCTTCCCGGTCGACAATGCGTCGACCAACGCCGCCAGCACCTACGGTGCCCTGCTCGGCCTGCCCTATCAGGTGACCGCCTGCGATGCCCGGGGCACCCAGGTGTCGAACACCAAGAACTACTGGTGGGTGACCACTCAGAGGCAGCTCTCGGCGGGCAGCTCGCGCTATCCGCGCATGCGCCGCCAGGACTCGACCATTGACGGCCTGACCAGCACTCGGAGCCAAACCTACTCGGACACCACCGGGCTGCTGACGGCGAGCTCCCTGGCCAACACCAACTGGAACGGCGACACCGAGACGCTCACGACCCGCTACACGTACTTCCCTGACGCCTATCCGGACGCTGCGGCGCTCAACCTGCTCACGCCGGTGGTCCAGACCACAGAGCAGGTCGTCACCACGGAGCTCACCTTCAACCGGTCGGTCACGGTCTCCACGTGGAAGCAGTGGGTGACTGGGAAGTGGGCACCCCACAAGAGCTACCGGGCCCGCACCAACACCAGCGCGTTCGACTTCGCACGCTGGTCGGACTCGACCGAACCGCCGGCCCAAGACTGGCTCAAGACGGCCAGCCTGATGGCACCCAACGCCCAGGGACAACAGTGCGAGATGCGCGACGCCGATGACCGCGCCAGCTCCACGCTCTACGACTTCGCGAACCGCTGGCCGGTCGCCACCTTCAACAACGCCAGTCTCCAGAACGGCGAGGCGAGCTACTTCGGCTTCGAGAGTTATGAGTCCACGTCCGGCTGGTCGGTGCGGCCCGGCGGTGAGCTCTACGCCGGAGACAGCCACACGGGGCAGGGCTGTCTGCGGATGAAGCCTGTTGGCCAGGGCGGCAAGTCCCTGTGCCTTGCAGGCGACTTCTCGCCCATGGCCTCGGGTCGGGCGTTCACGGTGTCCTTCTGGGCGAAGACCCAGCCCGGCTACGGCGCCGACAGTGGCGAGGCGTGGATCTCCATCACCCTGCCCTCGAGCGGGGGCTCCATCACGGTGAAGATCCCGGATACCCAGGGCGCCTGGGCGTTCGTCTCGGTTCCCGCCTTCACCCCCTGCGCCAGCGGGGCGTCGACGCCCTGTCCGGTCTCACTCGAGCTCTACACCCAGAAGGCCTCGACCTGGGTGTTGATCGACGACATCCAGTTCCTGCCGGTGGACGCCACCAGCTCGGTCAATGCGTATGACCCGCGGTTCGGGCTCGTGACCGCGGCCCTGACGAACCAGAGCAGTACCCGGCGCACCCTCTTCGACGACTCGCAGGTTCCGGTCGCGGAGATTGGTCCCACGGAGAGCCCGACCGAGCTGCTCGCGCTCTGGCAGGTCCGGAATGAGCCCTCTGGCCAGTTGACGAGCCAGCACCTCAACCAGGTGTCCCGTGTCCGCTCGCGAGAGGCCGGCAGCTACGAGCCGTTCACCGATGATTGGAAGTCCCGCTGGCAGGCCACCTCGCCAGAGAAGTGGTCGGTGTCCGGTCGCACTCTGAGCCATGCGGGGAGTGGCGCGGACACCTGCACCTGGCTCGGGTATGGACAGCAGCTCAACTATGGCGTGCGAGTCCAGGTCCTGCCCCCGGCGGGCTCCACGGCTCCCGCAGGCAAGGTCGGCATCAAGATTGGCAACCTGGAGGTCTCATGGGCGCCGGCCACCCAGCCCGGCACTGGCTACTGGTACCTGGGCCAGACGCAGCTCACCAACTCCTTCGGCGATGGGACCTTCCCCTACGCCTCCGACTGGATGTTTGCGGTGGTCGACTCCCGGGTCCTGTTCTGGGCCGGTGGGCGGCTGATCATCGACAGCACGCCGCAGGTCTCATCACCGGGGGCTCTCGTGCTGGAGGCCGCGACGGACGTCTCGTTCACCGGGCTCGTCACCTTCGTCGAGCCGATTGTCGATGTCGTCTTCAAGGACGGCACCGGCAACGACCGGCAGGTTCAGCAGATGGCCGATGGCCTCAACGTGGTGGTCGCCCAGTTCGCCTATGACGGCCTGCTGCGCCCAGCCATCCGCTCCAAGGCCTCGACCATTCAAATGAGCGCAGTGGGCCCCCTGTTCACCTACCAGGGCGCCTACCTCACCAACGGCGGCCCCTCTGGCACCCTCTGGACGACGGGCACGGCGGAGGGACAGATCAACACCTACTGGCCGGGTGACGGCGGCTATCCCTTCTCCCGCGAGCAGTACGAGGACTCGCCGCTGGGCCGGCTCACGGCGGTTGGCAAGCCCGGCCAGAACTTCTCCCTGGCGGGTCATCCAACGCGCTTCGCCTACGGCAGCTCGACGGACCAGCGGTATCGCACGACCACGATCACGGACCCCAACGGCGTCTCCACCGTCACGACGATGGACCGGGCCGGCAACATGGTCTCCCGCAAGGCGGGCCCGACCCAGGTGGGCGGTACGGATTACGCCGTCACGAGCTACAGCCACACCTACTCCAGCAGCGGCCAGACCCACCAGGTACTCCTTCCCAGGTCCGGCACGACCATCACGGAGCAGATCGACTTCCTGGGCCGGTTGGTGCTCCGCCAGGCCGCCGACTCCGGAGTGACCCGCTTCATCCATGACCGGCTGGGCCGGCTCAGCTACGCCCTCTACGCCGAAGGGCTGGGAGCCGCTGGCCAGAACACGGATCGCAGCCTCTACTGGACCTATGACGCGCTCGACCGCGTCACCGAAGCAGGCACCGTCGACGCCGCCTGGTCCAGCCTGCCGCCCCTGCCTGCCGGTGGCATCCCTCCACCGGGCTCGACCGCGGTGCGCAAGCGCAACAGCTACTTCGGCGCTGGCACGGCCGACATCGGCAGGTTGCAGCAGACCGCCACCTACCAGCCCGGCGCGACGACCGCGGACGTGACCCTGCGCTACACCTATTCGGTGGCTGGCAATGTCACCTCCATCGTGCAGACCACCACCGCGGGAAGCGTGAACCACACGGGCACGGTGCAGTACACCTACGACAACCTGGGCAACACCACCCGCATGGTCTACCCGACCAGCACGCCCCTGCCGGTGAATTACCGATACAACCGGCGCGGCCTGGTCAGCATGATCGGCAACGACGTTTCTCCGGCCATCTACGCGGCCTACAGCTACAACGCCGACACTTCCATCCACAAGGAGTCGCTCGGCTTCCGGGGCTCGACGAACGTCAACCAGACCTACACTTACAACTCCCCGGGTTGGGTCAACACCGTCTCATACAACTACTTCGCCGGCACCGTGCTCTACGACACGCCGCAAGGGGGGTACCGAGAAGCCCGCTACTTCGATGGCACCATCCAGGCGACGTCGGCCCGTGGCCTGTACGCTGGCGCTCCCGCCGGATACACCTACAAGAACGCGTACGATCCACTGGGCCAGCTCCAGTTCGCTGAGAACAACCTCAGCACGGAGTGGGGCGTGGGGATCAGCAAGGGCGTCCAGTACGATCTGAACGGCAACATCCAGACCCTGAACCGCGGCAACCTGAACCTCACCTACAATTACGGCACCGGCTCGGACAGGCTGAGCAAGGTCGACCTGTACGATGCCTTGTCGCACCAGCAGTCGACCCTCGAGTTCGGCTACTCGCCCAGTGGGCAGGTCACCTCGGTTACCCCCAACCTGAGCACCCTCACGTATGATCCGTTCCAGCGCCTCACCAGCACCCTCAGGGTGGCGGCGCCCGAGGCGGCGCTCCTGACCTTCCGCTACGGCGGCGCCGGCGAGCGGGTGTCCAAGGTCCACCAGCTCGGCGGAAAGACGACCACCACCCTCTACGTCCGTGGGCTCGAGGACACTCCCATCCTGCACTCCATCACCGGTCCGGATGGCACGGTCACGGAGAAGGCGTTCATCCGCAGCCCCAACGGGCTGATCGCGATGATCACCGACGGCAAGACCTGTTACGTGGTGAGGGACCACCAGGGCTCGACCCGCGTGGTCTTTGACCAGAGCGGGACCGTGCTCGCCGCATTCGACTACCTGCCGTTCGGGCAGCTCATGCGGGCCAGCGGCGACATGACACTCATGCCCTATCGCTACACGGGGCAGGAGTGGGATGCCTTCGACTCCACAGGGACAGCAGGCCTCTATAACCACCGGGCCCGCCTCTACGACCCGGGCCTGGGACGGTTCTATGACACGGATCCGGCGTTCCAGTTCGCCAGCCCTTATGTCTATGTCGGCAACAACCCGTTCAACTTCACCGATCCCACCGGGTTGTTCTGGAAGGAGATCCTCGGCACGATCGCGGTGGTCGGCGCTTCCATCGCCGCGGTGCTGCTCCTGCCCGAGACGGCGGCTCTGGGGGGGGTTCTGCTCATCTGGGGCGGGTTCAGCGCCTTCTCGGTGATCGGCGGGAGCTACGCCATGATGAAGGGCGGCAGCCCCAACGACGTGGCGGACGCGAGCCTGTCGTTCGGCATCGGCGGAGCCCTGGCCGCTGCCGGCCTGGTGCTCGGGCCGCTCGCTGGCATGAGCTTGAAGTCCATTGGCATCGCCGAGTTCTTCGGTGTCGTGAATGCCTTCTCCATGGCGCCCCCGGACGCCAGTGCCGCGGACATGGGCTACTACCTGGCGGCGGGCATCGCCATCAGCTTCGCGTCCGAGGCCATCGGGAGCGCGGTGGCCGCGCGCGTCGGGGGCCACACCGGCTTGTTGGGCAACAGCACGCTGGGTGGGCTCCTCGACACGACCCGGCACGGCGGGCTGTGGAACACGTTGACCCGCAGCACCGCGCTCGAGACAGCCATCGACGCGTCGACCAGTGTGAGGTCCATCCAGAAGGGCGTCTCGGGTGTCTTTAGCGGCAGCTCCACGTACGGCGTCAGGTCCGCCGCCAAGGGCGACAGCGCCAGTACCGTCCTGGGGCAGACGCTGCTCGGTGGTGCTGTCTATGGGTTGGGCAGTGCCGCATCCGGGATGTTCGGTGGAGGCAATGGGTTGGTCGGACGCGGCCGGCTGTCCCTGCCCAGAGTCGTGAGCGACGAGCGGCTCACCTTCGGCATCCAGTGGGTCTCGGAGAAGGTCGTCAAGCAGACCCTGGTGATGGCGCTCGATCCTCGGATCCTGGAGTCGAGGCTCAACATGGTGCGCAGGGTTCTGGGGTAAAGGAGCGCGTCAAGGCGAGCTCTGGACCGCAGGGGTTGGGGCAGGTGGTCCGACCCCTGGGTCCTCACCGCCTGGCCACGACGAGCCACGTCACTCCGCCGAGCTGGACCTTGTCGCCCACCCGATGGTGCTCGCTCTCGCGGGCCACATCCTCCTCCCACGCTCGCCGCGCCTCCTGTGGCAACTCCTCCACGAGCTTCCACAGGGGGCCTCCGAGATCGCGAAGCCAGCGCACGACTCCCGCCCCATCCTCCGCTTCCATCACGGGGACATGCATGGACTCGGCGTGCTCCAGCGTGAAGCCGCTGCGCGCCAACAGCGGTCGTAGGCGCTCGGGGTCGGAGAAGCGATACACGCTCGGGGCGTCGGGCTCCACGGGGGGAAGCGGACGGTAGCGGGAGAGGCACTGGCGCGACAGTGACGCGTACTCGACCTGCTCGGGCGCCCCCCAGCAGGCGCACACCAGCAGCCCCGAGGGACGCAGCGCCCGCCACAGCCGCTCCAGCGCCTGCTCGGGCCGGCGCATGTACATCAACGCCCACCGCACGGTCGCCGCATCGAAGGACTGCTCCGGCACCTCGAGCGTCTCCGCATCCGCGACGCGAAACTCGATATGAGAGAGGGCCAGGGCGCGGGCTTTCTCCCGTGCAGCCTCCAGCATCTCGTCGGACTGGTCCGTTCCCAGCACGAAGCCGGAGGGGCCCACCCGTTGCGCGGCGCGCAGGGAGGGCTCGCCCATCCCCGAGGCCACATCCAGCACCCTCATCCCTGGCCGGAGGCCCGCCAGGTCGAGCATCCGCTCGCTGACGGACGCCGTGAGGCGGGACTCCATCTCGTCATACCGGCGGATGACGGCGGCGCGCTCGGCCCACCACGTCTGCGTCTGCGGCTTCTGGGTTGTCATGTCTGGACTCCAGGCGAGAGCACGAACCGTGTTGACCGGCGCCGTCAGGATCCCAGGTATTCGTGGAAGAACGCCGTGGTGGCGCGCCACGACTTCCGTGCGGCGTCCTTGTCGTAGCTCTCCCGGTCCTCGCAGAAGAAACCATGGGTGGCCCCGGGGAACACCGACAGGGTGTACTGCTTGCCCGCCCTGCTCAGCGCCTCGGCGATGCGCCCATGCTCATCCGGCCGGATGAAGGGGTCCTCCGCGCCGTACCACAGTTGAATCGGCGCCTGCATGTCCCCCACGCGCTCGAGCAGGGTCTTGCGGCCGAAGGCGTCTTCGACCGGGCCGATCCCGCCGCCATAGAACGCGGCGGCCGCCTTGAACCGCGACGCCAGCGCGGCGTTGGCGAGGAACGCATAACGGCCCCCCATGCAGAACCCGATCACCGCGACCGAGGTCCAGTCGGCTTCCTCCCGGGCCGCAAGGAAGTCGAGCGCCTTCTCCGTCCGCGCCAAGACGGTGTCGTCGTCCATGCGCTTCAGGTGAGCGAGGGCGTTGGGCAGATCGTCGTACGCATAGACGGCTCCGTCGTAGAGGTCGGGCGTTATCGTCGCGAAACCGGCGTCGGCGAAGCGCTCGGTCAGCCGCTTGAAATGCTCGTTGAGGCCAAAGGCCTCGATGTAGATCACGACGGACGGGAACTGTCCTGCCCCCTCGGGCCGTGCGTAATAGCCCCGTAGCCCATCGCCCAGCTCAACCCACTCGCCACGTACGCTCATCGTCTTGCTTCCTTCCGCTTACGGTTGATGGCTCCCACGGCAGCGCCCGCGGACCATGGCCGGAGCCAGAGGGTAGAACAAGAATGCCCGTCGAGAGGAAGGTGTCACGAGCAGGGGAGGTGTCGGACGTACGGAACACTTCATCAGGTGAGCGCCTCGAAAGACACGGGGCACTTGGGTAGTTTCCCCACCGATGAAGAAATGTGGCAGCAACCGGTGGTGGCTTGATGACGCGAAGCTCGTCATCCGGAGGCAGCGCAGGCTGCCGGACGTCCTCAAGGGCCTCGGCATCTTGGCCTTGTCCGCCGGGATGGCCTGGCTGATGCGGCTCGAGGTGAACCTCGAGTTCGTGGTCTACGGGCTGGCCGGTGTCAGTTTCGGCCTCTACTACACGTTGGGCGCGTGGGAAGTCACCCTCCACCGGGTGTCCCAACGGGCCTCCTGGCGCTGGGGTCTCGGAGTCCCCCTCTTCACTCGGAACAGGGTGGTGGCGGACACCGACCGCGTGCAGCTCGTCACCTCGAAGGGGACGAGCTCCGACTGGCGTCCCCACACCTACTCGATTCATCTCACCGGGGTGTCGAAGTCCGAGACCCTCGCGGGCAGTGACGACTACGACGAGGCGCTGGAGCTGGCCGAGGCGGTGGCCCGCCACATGCGGCGGGGGCTGCAGGTGGACGATGGACGCGTGCGTTCGTTCGAGTCCGAGCGGGTGGCCCGGCTGCGGGGCTTCGAGGCGGACTCCGCGCTCGCGAGCACGAGAGCGTCCACTCCTCCTGGCGCATCACCGTGTCGCGACAGGGACTGGAGCTGGAAAGCGTCGGAGCTCGGGAGCACCCGACGACACGGTGGGCAGCGGGGCTCATCCAGGACGTCGACGTGCGCGAGCGGACGGGAGGCCTGCTTCGTGTGAGTGGGGCCACCGTTCCCATGCTCGTCATCGAGCGGCGAGACGGGAAGACGGTGGCGGTCGGAGAGGGACTGCCTCGCGAGGAGCTCGAGTGGGCGGCGGCCCGCATTCGCCAGGAGCTCACCGCGCTCACCGGGAACAGGTTCCTGGCGACGAAGACAGGGTAGGTACCGCAGGAAGGGGAGTGGGTCGGTCCTCCTGGCTTCCGGCCCCTCCAGTACGAGGAGGGGCGGAGGTGGTGGCCTCAGTACTTGTCGGGGAGGCCGTTGGGCCGGACGGGGTCGCAGGCCTCTTGGTACGAGTCGTGCCAGCCGGTGGCGCCGGAGGCCCACCCGCGCGCATTGGCGGCCATGTCACTGGCGAATGAACCCCAGTCGCTCTTGCCCCGGTAGGCATCGCTGATCTCCCGAGCAATGCTCGCGCCCACAGCCGCCCCGGCCCCGAACACCCCGCGGCTCGCGGCCTCGTAGTTGGCCGCGCAGTGGAAGTAGGAGTCCGCGCCAATCACCGACGCGGCCTTCATGTCATGGTAGTTCTTCGCGAAGTCCAGCCCGGCCCCGAGGACCTGCGAGTAGGGCGACTTCAGCGCCTCATCCTTGGGCGTGAAGATGTCCCGGTAGCGGTCCAGCGCCTTGGCCATCTCCGCTGCCTTGGCCCGCTCCTCGGCCTTTGCCTTCTCGGCCTTCGCCTTCTCTGCGGCCTTCGCCTTCTCCGCAGCCTTCGCAGCGGCATCAGCCTTTGCGGCGGCGTCCGCACCCCTGCTGGCAGAGTCTGCTCCTCCAGAACGATCCGCGCCTCCAACTCCCATGTCGAACCTCCTGAAAAGCGAAAAGACATGTTATGGGAGCACAAACAATCAGGCCCCCACAAAGGGGTGACCTGTCGCGCGCCACGCTTCGCCGGGTTTCGAACACCAGGGCGAGGCCCGCGGTCACCAGCAGGCCATTGCGCACCAGCGGATCCACCTCCCATTCCGGCTAGGTTGCGGTGTCCGGCGACGGCTGTCGCCGCGGCGATTTTCAGGAGCTTGGGTCATGGATCATCCCGTCGTCACCACGTCTTCCGGCCGCATCCGCGGCATGGCTGGCAATGGCATCGCGCGATTCCTGGGCATCCCCTATGCCGCCTCGCCGCTGGGGAGCCGGCGGTTCCAACTCCCGCGGCCGCCCGAGCCATGGGCAGACGTTCGGGACGCCTCCGCGCCGGGTCCTACCGCGCCGCAGCTCCATCGGCCGTTGCCGGGGCTTGACCTCGACCCGCTGGTCGGTCGCGGCTGGCGACGCGGGGACGACTTCCTGAACGTGAACGTCTGGACGCCGGACGTCTCGGCCAGGGGCCTGCCGGTCATGGTCTTCATTCATGGTGGCGGTTTCGTGGGCGGGAGCAACGACGCCACTGTGAACGACGGCAGCGGCTTCGCGCGCTCGGGCGTGGTCTGCGTCGCGATCAATTACCGGCTGGGCGTGGAAGGCTTCCTGCCCGTCCCAGGCGCCCCCACCAATCTGGGCTTGCGCGATCAGCTCGCCGCGCTTGGCTGGGTCCAGGAGAATATCGCGGCCTTCGGCGGCGATCCGGGGAACGTCACCGTCTTCGGCGAGTCCGCCGGCGCGATGGCAGTCGCCAGCCTCCTCTCCTCGCCCCTGGCAAAGGGCCTGTTCCGTCGGGCGATCGTGCAGAGCGGCCATGGCGCGATGGTGCGCCCACCCGAGGTCGCCGCCCGGCTGGTCCATCGGATGGCGAAGCTCTTGCGCGTCACGCCCGACGTCGAGGGCTTCCGCCGCCGCACGGTCGAGGAGTGTCTCGCCGCGCTCGAAAAGCTCTCGCGGCCCTTCTCCGGCGTCGACCTGCGCGACGAGACGGGGCTGGATCCCGCCTTTGGTCTGAGTTCCTTCCTGCCAGTCCATGGCGACGACGTGCTGCCCGTACCGCCACTCACGGCGCTCGCGAAGGGAGCCGGCGCCGAGGTGGACCTGCTGATCGGAACGAACGCGGAGGAGATGAACCTCTATCTCGTGCTGGTCGAAGCTCGGCTGAGGATCTACGGCTGGATGGCGACGCTCGCGCTCAGCCGAAGGGTGCGTGGCGCCCGCGCCATCCTCGAGGACTATGGCTTGAACCAGAAGGGCCGAAGGGCAGGGGAGGTGCTGAGTGCGGCCATGAGCGACCTGGTCTTCCGCTGGCCCGCGCGTCAGTTCGCGGCGGCGCACCACGGACGCACGCACGTCTACGAGTTCGGGTGGCGCTCTCCTGCCTGCGGCGGCAAGCTGGGTGCGTGCCATGGGCTCGAGCTGCCCTTCGTCTTCGACACGCTGAAGTGCACGACCGGTCTGGAGGGACTCACCGGGACCGCACCGCCGCAGGCACTCGCCGATCGCATCCACCGGCTCTGGGTGGATTTCTCGACCGACGGGACGCTGCCCTGGCCAGAATATGATGCTGCCACGCGGCAGGTGTGCGCGCTGGAGACGGGCACGACGTTCACGGCGCGAGACATGCCGGCCGCGCGATATCTTCCCAGGGCATGAACGCCCCCATCTATACGCTCGTCCGCGGCGCCGACTGGCGGGCCGCCAAGACGCTTGGTGCCTATTTCGGTTCGGCCGACGACACGCGCGACGGCTTCCTGCATCTGTCCACGGCCGAGCAGGTACGAGAAAGCGCGCGCAAGCACCGCTCGGGGGAACGTGATCTGTGGCTGGTGGCCGTCGACCCGGCGGCACTCGGCTCCGCGCTGCGTTGGGAGCCGGCCTCGGGTGGCCGTCGCCCGGGGCTGTTCCCGCACCTGTATGGCCCACTCCCCATGTCGGCCGTGTTGTCGGAGGTCTCGCTGCCGCTAGGCGAAGACGGGCAGCATGTCTTCCCCCATGAGGTGCCGTGAAGCCGGAAGGGTGACGTCTACCGGGACATTCAGCCCTTGAGCACCGCCAGGGGCACCAGCCGTGCCACCTTCCGGGCGATTCCCGCGGTCTCCACCGTGTCCACCACCCGATCGACGTCCTTGTAGGCGGTGGGGGCTTCCTCCGCGAGCTCCGCGTTCGAGGGGCACTCCACGATGATGCCCTGGGCATTCAGCGCCTTGCGCAGCTCCGCGCCGACGACCTGACGCTTCGCGGCGGTCCGGCTCAGCCGCCGACCCGCTCCATGACAGGCGCTGCTGAGCGAGATGACTTGCGACTCGCTCCGCCCCGCCAGCACGAAGGAGGCCGTGCCCATGCTGCCGGGGATGAACACCGGCTGGCCGACCTGCTGATAGGCCGCGGGCAGCTCCTTGTTCCCCGGGCCGAACGCTCGTGTCGCGCCCTTGCGGTGGACGCACAGGCGCTTCCCTCCGTAGGTCTCCACCTTGGCGATGTTGTGGGCCACGTCATAGACGATCCGTGGCCAGCTCTCGGGCTGGGAACCGAGCCTCCGGCTGAACACCTCACGCACCCGGTGGGTGAGCACCTGCCGGTTGGACCAGGCGAAGTTGGCCGCGGCGCACATGGCACCGTAGTAGTTCTGCCCCTCGGGTGACGAGAACGGTGCGCAGGCGAGCTGCCGGTCCACCAGCCGGATGCCTTCGCGGGCCAAGGCCTGGTCCATCTCCCGTACGGCGTCCGTGCAGACCTGATGTCCCAGCCCGCGAGAGCCGGTGTGGATGAGGATCGTGAGCTGCCCTTCGAACAGCCCGAACGCCGTGGCGGCCTCCGGGTCGAAGATGCGCTCCACGCGCTGCAGCTCGAGGAAGTGATTGCCACCGCCGAGCGTCCCGAGCTGATCATGCCCCCGTTCCCTGGCCCGGACGGAGATCCTGGACGCATCGGCGCCGGGGAGGTGGCCACCCGCCTCGATGTGTGGGAGGTCCTCCCGCCTCCCCAGTCCCAGGACGTCCACCACGTAGGGGACCCCTTCGGCGAGGACCCGGTCGAGCTGCTCCGCGTCCAGGGACAGCCGGCCGTGGCGACCAAAGCCCGTGGGAATGCTCCGGGCCAGGTCGTGGGCCAGGGCTGGCAAGAGCGCCTCCACCTCTTCGTGGAGAAGCCCAGTGGAGAGCAGCCTCACTCCGCAGTTGATGTCGAACCCGATTCCTCCAGGAGAGATGACCCCATGGGGCAGCAGGGTGCCTGCTACGCCGCCCACGGGGAAGCCGTAGCCCTCATGCATGTCTGGCATGCCGATGGCGAAGCCTTGGATTCCAGGCAGCGTCGTCACATTGACGAGCTGGAGGATGCTGTGATCCTGGGACATCTGCTGGAGCAACTCCTCGTCGGCGACAATCCGGGCCGGCACGCGCATGTCCTCACGGAAGCTCGGGTCCAGCTCGTAGAGCGCCGGGCCGAGCTGGCGAAGGAGCGGTGAGAGCCGTTGCTGGACTTCGACGGTGGGTTCCATGCTCGCCTCGAGGCGGCCGGGGCCGCGATGGGATCAGACGTCGAGCACGACGGTGGCGATGAAGCACTCCTCGTGCTCGTGGATCTCCAACCCATGGAAGGTGGCAGCCTTCACCGCGGTCTTGAGCACCTGGGGCGTGAAGCCGCGAATCCGGGCGTGCAGCTTCCGCTCGGAGAGGCCGTCCACGACGAAGTCCGTGTAGACCCGCTTTCGCGCGTCCGCGCGGGAGATGAGCTCGTTAAGCCAGTCGACGAGCAGGGCCTCGGTGTCCGCCGCCTCGAGCGTGACGTGCTCCTCCTCCGCGTCAGGCGGCGTCTCTGGCCGTTCCTCGCCAAGCATGAGCTCGGCTAACGCATACCCCGCCTCCTCGAAGAGCTCCGACAGGCTGTAGCCCTCGATGCGGATCCGGACCTCCCCGGTGTGCGGCTCGAACTGGTAGGTGCCCGCCTCCACGGACCACCTCCCTGGGTAGAGGACTCCCTTCTCAACGTGGTGGCGTCCACGGTTGGGAGCAAGCGCTCCTCCTCACCAGGTGTCGATGAACCTGCGCCGCCCGTCGCGCACCGGGCGGGGGACGGAGCGCAGGCCCCGGAGAATCCAGGAGCGGGTCTCCGCGGGATCGATCACTGCGTCGATCTCCAAGAGAGAGGCCATGTTGAGCGCCTTCCCGCGCCGATGGGCCTCGGCAATCATCGCCTGGGCCATCTCCTCGCGAGCCGCCGGGTCTTCGATGGCCTCGAGCTGCTTGCGCATGCCGACGCGGACAGCCCCCTCCAGGTTCATTCCCCCGAACTCGCCCGTGGGCCAGGACACGATGAAGAACGGCGCGTGAAAGTGCCCGCCGGCCATCGCCTGCGCGCCGAGCCCGTAGCCTCGCCGCAGGACGACCGTGAAGAACGGGACCGAGAGGCTGGCTGCATTCACGAACATGCGGGAGACGTGGCGCACGAGGGCGGTTGTCTCGGCCTGCGGTCCCACCATGAACCCGGGGGTGTCACACAGCGACACGATGGGGAGCCCGAAGGCGTCGCACAGCTGGAAGAAGCGCGCAGCCTTGTCGGAGGCATTCGCATCGAGGGCGCCGCCGAGGTGGAACGTATCGTTCGCGATGAGCCCAAGCGGCTGTCCCTCAATTCGCACCAGCGCCGTCACCAGGCTTCGCCCGAAGTCCCGGCGCAGCTCGAGCACGGACCCCGTGTCCGCCAGCGTCTCGATGATGGGCCGAATCTTGTAGGCACGGCGACGGTTCTCGGGCAGGGCCTCTCGCAGCGCCGCCTGGTCGGCACACACGCCTGGAGCAATCGCTCCCTGGAAGTAGGAGAGGTACTGCTTCGCGACGGCCACCGCCTCCGCCTCGTCGCGCACGCGGACGTCGATGACACCGTTGCGGGTCTGGACGTCCGCGGGGCCAATCTCCTCTGGCGCGAACGTCCCGAGCCCGCCTCCTTCGATCATCGCCGGGCCCCCCATCCCGATGTTGCTGTTGTCCGTCGCGATGATGACGTCGCAGCAGCCCAGCAGCGCCGCGTTCCCGGCGAAGCAGCGCCCGGAGGCAATGCCGACACGGGGGACGAGCCCCGAGAGTGAGGCGAAGGACAGGAAGCTGGGCGTATCCAATCCAGCGACGGTGTGCGTATCCGTGTCGTTCGGGCGCCCGCCA
This sequence comes from Archangium minus, assembly GCF_044360475.1. Lineage (NCBI taxonomy): Bacteria > Pseudomonadati > Myxococcota > Myxococcia > Myxococcales > Archangiaceae > Archangium > Archangium minus. The sequence continues at coordinate 7,072,081 of NZ_CP043494.1, read as the reverse complement.
CCGCCCTCGGCGAAGAGCACCACCGGCACGCGCCACTGCGCGGCGAGCGCGAGCATGCGGTCGAGCTTCTGGTGGCCCATGAGCCCCTGGGTACCGGCGAAGACCGAGTAGTCGTATGCCATCACCAGGGTGCGCGAACGCTCGTCATCGAAGAGGGCGCGGTTGACGGTGCCAAGCCCGCAGACGAGGCCATCCGCGGGGCTCGCCCGGATGAGGTCCTCCAGAGAGCGGGTCGAGCGCTGTGCCGCGAGCGCGAGCCCTCCGTACTCGACGAAGCTCCCCGGGTCGACGAGGTCGTCAATGTTCTCCCGGGCGGTGCGCTGGCCGGTCTTGCGCCGTTTGGCGACTGCGTCCGGACGGCCGGCGTCCGTGGTTGCCGCGAGACGCTCGCGGAGCTCTGCGAGCTCGGGGCGAACCTCACCGGTGGATGACTTGTGGCCGTCGCCATTCGTGTTGCTCATGGGCGAGGGATGATGCCTCGGGATGCCAGCAGGCACCAGCGCAGCATGAGTACGGGGCGCCCCTCAATAGGCCCACTCGCCCAGGCCCGGAGGTGGTCCCAACGCAGGAGGTGGGGTTGCGCGGGCTGGGGCGCTCAATCCTGGTGGGTATTTAATGTAATCGAGTTGCAATAGAAGTTTGGGTGCGATAACAGAGGTGCTCCTCTCGCCTTGGAACTCGCATGCTGGAAAGTGCCCTGAGCCTCGGGTTGGTCCTCGGGCTTCGTCACGCCTCGGACGCGGATCATGTCTGCGCCATCGCTTCGTTGTTGAGGGCCGGGCAGGGCTTCCGGGCGGCCGTGCGCACGGCGCTTCTCTGGAGTCTGGGCCACTCGGCCACCTTCTTCGCGGTCGGGGCGGTGCTCGTCGGCGGGCAGCTGTCGGTGCCGGACGCCTGGGAGCCGGTGATGGAGCTCCTCGTCGCCGTTCTGCTGATCGTCCTGGGGGCCGTGCAGTGGCACCACGCGGACTGCCCGCTGCCCGAAAGCCCCGAGCACGCGAAGCCGCACTCCTGGCGCGTGGTGATGGTGGGCTTCGTTCACGGTCTGGCGGGCTCCGCGGGCATTGCGCTCCTCGCGCTCGCCACCGTTCACGAGCGGCTCGCCGCCTTCTTGTTCCTCCTCCTGTTCGGCGTGGGGGTCTCCGTGGGCATGGTGCTGCTCACCATCCTCCTGTCGCTGCCTCTGGGCTTCGTCGTCCGGAACTCGGAGCGCTGGCGCGCCCGCATTCTCAAGACGACCAGCGCACTGGGCATTGGGCTCGGTGCGTGGATGGGCGTATCGGGCCTGCAGGCCCTCCTGGGCTGAGTGCGCCGGGCGCGAACGTGAAAAGGAAGAGGGGGCCATGGCATCCACGAGAGGCAAGCGTAAGGGGGCCCGCGGGCCCATGCAGCTCTTCGACATTGAGCTGCCGGAAGGCATCAGCGCGGTGGCCTTCTCTCCGGAGGGGCTCCGCATCGCGGCGGCTACCTTTGGCGGTCCCGTGGTTCTCGTCGACGCGAGGTCCGGCGTGCTCCTCCGGGAGCTGCCTGGACATGCGGACGGAACGCTGGCGGTGAGCTTCTCACCGGACGGTGAGCAGCTCGCCACGGGAGGATGGGACGGCCGGGTCCGCGTCCACGCCTTGGATTCGTGGCAGGAGCTCCACGCCTGGGAAGCCGGCGGCGCCTGGGTGGAGCACGTCCAGTGGTCGCCATCGGGGGGCCATCTCGCCGCGGCGGCGGGGCGCGCTGTCCGCATCTGGTCTCGCCGGGGCGCCCTGAAGGGCGGCTACGAGCAGCATGCCAGTACCGTCACCTCCATCCAGTGGAGCGCGAGCGGCACGGGCATCATCTCCTCGTGCAACGGCGGACTCCACCGGCTCGAGGCGGGACGGAAGCGGCCGCTGGAGACGCTCGACGCAGAGGGCGCGGTCCTCGCCGTCGCCATCAGCCCGAACCGTCGCTACATCGCCGCGGGCAAGCAGGACGCGAGCGTCCGGCTCTGGGCCCTGCGCTCCTCCAAGGTCGACTCCTATGACATGCCGGGTTACCGGACCAAGGTCCGCACGCTGGCGTGGAACTCCGCCAGTAACCTCCTGGCTACCGGGGACGCCGAGCAGGTCGTCGTCTGGGAGCTGGGCTCCCGGGTTCGCGATCAGCAGCGCCCGCATCCCCTGAGGGCCCACTCGGAGCGGGTGACGGGGCTCGCCTTCCTCGAGGACGGCGCGGGCTCCGAGCTGCTGTTGTCCACTGGGCAGGACGGGCAGCTTTGTGGCTGGTACCCCACTCGGGGGCGGCGCCCGCTCTGGGCGCTCCATGCGGACGTGGCCCTTGAAGGGCTGACGCTCTCACCGGACAGGTCCATGGTGGTAGCGATTGGGGCCTGCGGGCGCCTGCTGGCGTGGCGCTTCGCGTCTTCCATGCGGCACTGACCCCACCTCTTGGCTGTACCCGCGATTTCAAGGAGGCAATGCCTTGGCGACTTCGGAGAAGAAGATTCCTGTCACCGTCCTGACCGGCTTTCTGGGCTCGGGCAAGACGACGCTCCTCAACCGCATCCTGACGGAGCAGCACGGCAAGCGCATCGCCGTCATCGAAAACGAGTTCGGGGAGATTGGCATCGACCAGGCGCTCGTCATCAACGCGGACGAGGAAGTCTTCGAGATGAACAACGGGTGCATCTGTTGCACGGTGCGGGGAGACCTCATCCGCATCCTCGGCAGCCTCATGCGCCGCAAGGACAAGTTCGACCATGTCCTCGTGGAGACCACGGGCATGGCGGACCCAAGCCCCGTGGCACAGACGTTCTTCGTCGATGACGAGATTGGCTCCCAGTTCAAGCTCGACGGCATCGTCACCCTGGTGGACGCCAAGCACGTCTCGCTGCACATCGACGACAGCGACGAGTGCAAGGAGCAGATCGCCTTCGGGGACGTCATCATCATCAACAAGACGGACCTGGTGACGCCGGAGGAGGTTGAGCGCGTGGAGCGCCGCATCCGGAGCATGAACGCCCTGGCCCGTATCCACCGGACGGTGAGGGGACAGATTCCCATCGAGAGCGTGCTCGACGTGGGCGGATTCGACCTGGGGCGGGCGCTGAAGCAGAAGCCCGCCTTCCTCGAGCCCGAGTACCCCTTTGAGTGGGGTGGCGTCTATTCGCTCCAGCCGGGCCAGGCCCGCCTCGTCCTCGGGGATGGCCCGGACGCGTCGATGGACGTCGCCTTCGTGCCGGTGGACTCGGCCGACGAGGCGGGGCTGAAGGAGGGCGCGGAGAAGGCCGTGCGCTTCTGGTCGCGCTCGCCCTCGCGCCGCGTTTCCGGCGGAGCCCTCGCCGCGGGGAACACCCACTTCCAGCTCGACTTCGCGAAGGATCGGGGCCGCAAGGTGTACCCCCTGACGGTGCCTCGCGAGGGGCTCTACGCCCTCTTCACGGAGCATGGTCCGGAGGAGTACGCGCTGCGGGTGGAGGATGCCGGGGGAGGCGCGCTGAAGCACCGGGTGGAGCAGGCCTTCGGCGCCGGCCACTCGCATGACGAGACGGTGACGTCCGTGGGCATCCACCTGGAGGGAGAGGTCGATCAGCACCGGCTGAATGCCTGGTTGGCCAAGGTGCTGCAAGAGCAGGGGACGGACATCTTCCGGATGAAGGGCATCCTCGCCATCGCGGGCCAGAAGAGCCGCTACGTCTTCCAGGGCGTGCACATGCTCTTTGACGGGCAGCCCGACAAGCCCTGGGGCAAGACGCCGCGTGCGAACGACCTCGTCTTCATCGGCCGCAATCTGGATCGGGAGGCGCTCACGGAGGGGTTCCGCAAGTGCCTCAAGTAACCCGGTTGCGAACGGGTATTGAGAGGGAGTGATGTCTCGGACATAGGATGCGGCCCCATGTGCCGCTTTGTCTTTTCCCTCTGCTCACTCCTGCTCCTGTTCACGGTGGGCTGCGCTCACTCGAACCCGTACTTGCCGACGCTGCCCGCCAGTCATGGACGATTGTCGTTCATCCTGGCCAAGTACGTAGAGCAGCAATCGGGGTCGCTCGACGAGTTCGTGCCGGTTCCTCCGGGCGTCCTCGACAACTCCACTCCGCTCGTCGTGGAGCCCGCCCAGGCGCCCGGTGTCTTCGCGGACGCAGTCCAGGTGCTGCGCGGAAAGGCCTCGGAGGAGCAGGTCCGCCAGGCTGCGGAGGACCTCTGGGCCAGTTGTGAGTCCGGGTTCTCGGAGGCGTGCGTCTTCCTGCGCGAGCAGTACAAGGCCCCGCAGAAGCTCCCCCAATTCTGGTCGGACGACCCCGCGGTGGCTCGCGTGCGGCCAATCCTTGCCATCGTGGTCATTCACTGCAGGGTGGGTGTGGATGGAGTGCCCCGGCAGTGTACGGCGTTGGAAGGGGGCCCCCATGGACTCACGGAGGCGGTTCTCGAGTACGCCACCAAGGTGCGGTACCATCCCGCGACCCTGGCCGGACACCCCATCGAGATACCCTTCACCACCGCTATCAAAACCGGGCCCACCCACCGCCTCACAACGGAGAAGTGGCTCGAGTGGGCTCGGGCCCGGGCGGCGAGGTTCCCCCAGAGCTCCACGGCATGGGCGGACTTGGCGATCCTGCTCTCGATTCAGGCACCCGAGGACCCCTGGTATGCGGACTCCCTGCACTACCTGCATGTGCTGAGGCCGGGTTTCTGGTGGGCGGCCAACGAGCTGGCGTGGCTTCACGTGCAGGGGGGCCGCTACGCGGAGGCCGCCCCACTTGCGAAGCGTGCGCGAGCCCTGGCGCCGGGCAACTCCTACGTCCTGGAGACCTCCGCGGCGGTGATGGCCGCCACGGGCCAGTGTGAGCAGGCGCTCCTGGCTCAGCGCCGCGCGGTGGAGAAGCTCCCGGCGGAGTGGCCTGCCCCGGAGAAGGAGCGCTTTGCTCGCACGCTGGAGGAGTACGAGCGGAAGTGCAAGCCGGCGGATGCGGCGCCCGCGCCGGAGCAGCCACGCGGATAGGCGTTTGTCTTCGATCGGCCCTCTCACGCCTATGCGTTGAGGGTCCTCGTCGCCAAGAAGCGATCGATGCCAGCTTCCAGCAGGGGGCCCATCCCGCCGAAGCGCCCCTGCCCGGCAACAATGTTCAAGGACGAGTGGCGCACACGGCGGTGCAGGTATTCCGCCATCGCCGGTAGGTGCGCGTTGTCCTGGGCACCGGTCTCCAGGAAGAGCGGAACACCGCCTTCATCCACCTGCTCGAGCGTGAAGCCAGGCTCTCGGCCCCACGCGAGCTCCGCGCCGAACGCCATGTACCAGTAGCCGCGTTGCCCGCACTCCTCGAGGAGTGTCGCGAAGTAGGTGTGAAAGGGATGCCCAGGCTGGAGCATCGCACGCTCCTCGGCTGAGAGGTTCGCGTCCACGAAGCTGCGGATCTTCGCCGCGGTTGAGGACAGCCCGAACAACGCTGTCATCGGGTACAGCAGGGCAGGGAAGCGCTGCGCGGTTGACCACAGCGCGGCATCATTCGGACGAGCGCCCTTGGTGACTTCAGGGTGCTCGGTCATCCAGCGGCCTGGAAGCAGGGGCCCGAACAGTCCAGCGCGCTCGATCCGGTTCGGTGCAAGGGCCGTGACGCCCAGCGCCACCAGCGTGCCGTAGCTGATGGCGATCAGCAGAAACTTCTCGATGCGAAGGTGATCCGCGAGGCGAATCACGCTCGCCGCCAGGTCGACGAGCCGAGACGACGGTGGCGGATCCGCAAGGCCTCCGAGGAGGTTGGGCGCGAGGCAGCGCAGTCCTCGTGCTCGGAAGAATTCATCATGCGCCGAGTACATGAGCCCAGACGCGCCCATCCCGTGGAGCGCGATGAGCGGCGCGCCGCTCGGGTCGCCGAACTCCCAATAGGTCAAGGGCGCGCCCTCCTGGAGCCTGGCGATCCGCGCTCCAGCGGACCTGCTACCCGGAGCGGTGCGCCGCACGAGCTCCGCGTCCGAAAGCGGCGGCGGACTCTTCCAGATGCGCCTCGATGCGAGACCCATGGCTTCCCCCTCATCAACAGTTCGCGGAGGCCGCCCTCATTGGCTGGAGAGCGGCCCACGCGCACGGAAGCACAAGGTCAGTGGAGCCGCAACCACGCCGCGAGCGGTGCCCAGGCGAGTGTCGGCGCGTCCTCCGCGTACAAGAGAGCACCATGGCCGAAGTCCTCGGCTAGAGCGATGGACTCCTGCCATCCAGGTAATCAATCACATTCTGCTCGAGCCGAACGTCAAGCGCGGCGAGATTCTCCCGGAAGTGGCTGAATTTGCTGCCTCCCAGTACTGGGATGATCGCTGGCTTTCGGTGCAGCATCCACGCGAGAACCAGGGTGTTGCCGTCGAGGCCCAGCCGGTTCCCGACTGTCTCGAGCCGTTCAAGGCGCGCGGCCGAATCGGGCGTATCGTAGAGGGGCCAGTTGTAATACGCGAGCCGCTTCTCCCTGCTCGCATAGATACCCTTCAGCAAGGGCGAGTACGCAAGCAGGGTCATCGAGGGGTTCTCCGCGAGATAGTCGAAGAACTCGTCGTCCGCATGGACCGCGACTCCCAGATTGGCGCCGGCGGCGGGTCGCAGGAAGCTATACTCCTGCTGGATCGCGACCGGTTGTGCCCAGCCATTCCGCTCGCAGATTGAGCGTATGCGCTCGAGCCGCCAGGTCCGCACATTGCTGTAGCCGATATGGCGGATCACGCCAGAGGTAACGAGCTCATGGAGCGTGCCGAGAGTTTCCTCGAGCGGGGTTTTGCGGTCATCGAGATGGATATAATAGAGGTCGATATAATCTGTGCGCAGGCGGCGGAGACTGTCCTTGACGGCGCCAAGGATGACCTGGCGCGACGCGCCCTCGTAATGCGACGGGACCTCGGCCCAGCGGGGGTTTCCGTCTGCGTCGCGGATCGCCCGTGGGTCGCGGAGGCGGGCACCGCATTTGGTCGCGAGGAAAAGCCGAGCCCTGTTCTTCCGCGCATGCATCCACTCCCCGAGCATGGCCTCGCTCTCATCTCCGACGAATTCCCCCTTCCCGACCCACCAGGAATAGCAGTTCGCCGTATCGATGAAGTTCCCGTTCTGCTCGGCGAAGAAGTCAAGCGTGCGGAACGATTCGTCTCTATCCATGAGGGTTCCCATCGCCATGGCCCCGAGGCAAACCCTGCTCACCTCCGCCCCTGTCTTTCCCAACACCGTATAGTTAATCATTTCCCTGTTCCCCAGTCGTTTGTGTGACCAGTCCTTTCTCGCCACGGTATCGGATTTTTGCCATCTAACGCCCCCGTAAATCCTTCTTCCGGCGCACTTCGGGCCGCGTCTCAGCGGAAGATTGCAGCCAGCGTCAACCGAGGGCGCGGCGCCTTGGGCTATCAGCCTTACCCGGGCGCTCTCCTGAGCGGGCTCGGAAGCACTTCGCCCCGCCTCACCAGAACTTCCACCACGGTTTCTGGGGTGGGGCAGGCGTGTTGGGCGGTGGTGCGGCAGGGGCTGATGGCCGGATGGCTGGCGCTTGGTTGTGCAGCTCCGCCGCTGCCTCCGCGGACAGCGTGATGACCGACGGGGCAAAGACGAGGTCCTCGGGCTTCGAGCCCGCGTTCAGCGCGTTGTTGAGGGCGTGGAGGGTGCTGCTGCGCAAGGCGATCGCGTTGAACTGATCCCGTGTCAGCGAGCCATCCGCGATCGCCTCCTCCGCGAGCCGGATGGACTCGCACCACAGGGGATCCTCGGGAAGGAACACCGGCCGCTCGTTCCGCGTGCCCGCTGTGACGAAGAGGGCCGAGTCGGGGAAGCGGGGCCCCATGTGTTGCACCAGCACCTGCCCGAAGGCCAGCGGGAGGTAGGCCACCAGCTTCTCGGCCTCCAACGGCGTGGCTCCCTGGGACCGGAGCTCCTCGTAGATGAGCTCATCGTCACGGTCGGGAGGATCGACGAAGGCTGCCACCGCTCGGCTCACATCCACGCCGCCCTGGAGCACCAGGAACAGCCGCTGGCTGAGGAACTCCGGCGCGCTCGGCCAGGGAGCCTTCTCCAGGGCTTCCTTCAGCTCGGGCCACTCCTGGTTGTCGAGGAGGACCTCGAGCACCATGGTCTGCGACGCTTGCTGGGCGTAATAGACGCGCAGCCAGTGGGTACCGGAGACCAGCGGCAGGGCCTTGAGCGCGCGCTCCAGCTCCTGGAACCAGGCGCGCGTGGCCTCCGCGGAGGGCTGTACGCCACGGCCCTGGATGTTCCCCAGGATGACCCGCCGGCGCACTCCCGAGAGCTCCCACTCCTCGACGGTCACATGCTCATCGGGTGGCCGGACGAACGCGCCCAGGAGGACGTGCAGGGAGCAGCGCGCGAGGTTTTCAAACGCATCCCGCTCGGCCTCCTGCGCCGTCTTGCCGAAGCCCCCGAAGGACTCGATGAGCACCCTCCCGGCCCACAGCTCGAGCACCACGTCGAGCTGCACGGAGCAGTGGCTCGGGTGGGACTGGGCGTTCACGAACCACGCTTGCGCACGTGGGCCGGAAGGGCCCAGGCGCAGCCAGTCGCCCTCGTCGAGGCAGGTCACATCATGGAGTTGCAACAGCTCGCGCAGGGGCGGGGTGGCGGAGGTCGAGGTCATGGTCAGTTAGGGTTCATAGGCGCGCAGCACGTGGTCCAGCTGTCGGGCCATCTGGGGATCGAGGTACTGGGCCGAGCGCACCGCCTCGCGCAGCGTCTGGAGCTGCGCTGGCGATGGACTGGCGGCGAAGCTCCGCAAGGACGCGTTCAGCCAGTGCCTGAGATGCTCCCGGGTCAGCTCACGTGCGAGCTCGTCGGGTAGATTGGCGGCGTCGAGCAGCAGGTGGAGGGCCTCGAAGCGCGTCAGGGCCGTGGTGAGCAGGAGGGCCTGCCGGAGGGTGTGAGGCGCCAGTCCCGGCCGGAGGAGGCACCGGCGCAGCCAGTCGGGTGTGACGCGCCCCGCGCGCTGGGTGAGGGCCTGGGTCGCGGCCCGGCAGACGCTCGGTGCCGGGTCGAGGAAGAGCTCGCGCAGGGCCTCCACGCCGCTGTCTCCTGCCAGCCGTCCCAATGCCGTGACTGCCTCGCGCCGCACCGCCACGCGCGGATGAGAGAGGAAGGGGGCCAGCAATGGCACGTCCGAGGCGCTGCCCGTCTCCCCCAGCCCGGCGAGGGCTCCAGGCCGCGTAGGCATCTCCCGGAGCGCCGCCCTGTACAGCTCGGAGACGTCCACGGTGCCAGAGAGTCTGCGCTGGGCCAGGTCGCGGATGGCCCGGTGGGAGTCCATCAACGCCTCGTGCACCTTGACCTCTCTGAGCGCGGGCACCCGCCGCATGTAGAGCGAGTAGGCCTCGCGCCGCATGAACATGGAGGGGGAGCGTTCCAGGCGCGCCAGCAGCCCCGAAAGCTCCTCGTCGGAGAAGAGCGCCTCCACCCGATCCAACGCGAATCGCCGGACCAGAGGATCCGGGTCGTCCAGACCGAAATCGGCGGCGCGTCGGGCCATCTCCCGCGGGCCCTTCAGCAACAGCTGGAAGGCCGTGCGGCGCGAGTGCCTCTTCAATGCATGGAGGTGTCTCTCCAACCACGTGAGTGCGTCCGGTTGGCGCAGCCGGTCCATCACCGCTTCGACGAAGGGCGTGTGGTCGGCGCGCTTGTGTTGGCGCAAGGCTTCCACCAGCGGGAGGTGCCGGGCCAGCAGCTCCACCGGGACATGGGGCAGCATGGCCGTCGCGGCCTGTCGTGCGGCCTCGCGCACGGGGCCTACCCAGTCATTGAGGCGCACGAGGAGGAAGGGCCAGGCGGTCACGTTCCCGCTCTCGGCCAGGTGCAGGAGGGCGGCCTGTCGCAGGTATCCATTCCCGTGGCACGCGAGCAGCGCCACCACCGAGGGGGACAGTGCCGCGAAGTCGCCGAGGTGCTGGGGACCCAGGTCGAGGTAGCCCAGCTCGTAGTCGCTGGCCTGGCGCAGCGCCTCGTCCAGGCCGCGCACGTCGTCCGGGCTGAGGTGGGTGAGGAGGTGGTGCAGCGCGACGGCGAGAGCGCGCGCCTCTCCCTTCTGGCTCGTGAACAGCAGCCGGAAGAGGGGCAGCACCAGGGCCGGTTCCCGCAGCTCTCCGAGTTGCAGCAGCAGGGCCTCCCGGTGGGGCCCTCGCGCACCACGCAGCTGTTCGAGGAAGCTGGTCTTCGTGTTCAGCGCCTCCAGCAGGGCCCGGGCACGTGGCGAGAGGTTTCTCATAACGGCTCCTGGACGCGCCGGGGACGGGAGGACTGACGTGTGTGACTTGGGCGCCGATGGTATCGCTGGAGCTCAACAAGAGGTTACTTCCACGTCGATAGCGATGATGACGATGTCATTCCCGAGGTGTGGGAGATTAAAAACGGGCTCCTCCAAAAGAGGAAGAGAAGTGGGTAGCCATCTATCGTCGGCCCTGCTGCCGCCGCAGGGCTGCCTCGAGCACGGACTCCTTGAGCAGGTAGCCGAAGCCCGCATTGCTCAGTCGCGCCACCAGGTCGTCCCGGGTTGTCTTCAAATTCCCCGCAGTGCGCTCCAGGTTCCACTCCGCATGCGCGAGCTGCTTGAGCAGGTAGGCCCGCCGCGTCTGCGCCGCCGACAGGCGGTACGTCTTGAGGTACTCGAGCGTCCCGTCCCCGCGCACGATGACCTCGCCGATGTGGTTCTCCTCGGTGGGCACCAGGCCGGTGACGAAGCGCTGGAGCTGGAACGGCCCCGCCTCGTAGACGGTGCTCGCCGAGACCTCCACGCCGAAGAGGCCCCCGGCCATGAAGCCCTGGAAGCTGGCCCAGTCCTTCCTCATCTGCTCGACGGCGGCCCGTAGGTCCCCGACCGAGGATACCCGCTGCTCATCGATAGACAGTCCCAGGGGCGGCACGTCTCCGAGGAAGCCGTATTGGAGCAGCAGGTCTCCGTAGAAGTCCTCCACCAGCGCTCGGTGCAGCGCGCGGTAGTCCTCGGGGTGCGAGACGATGAAGGCGGACAACAGCAGATCGGCATGGAAGATGAGCACGCCCACCTGCTGCTCGTGGATTTCAAAGAGCCGCAGGGCCTCGTCGAAGGCGGTGCTCGCCCAGCCCCCTACGGACCACTCGCCGCGGGGGTTCAACCCCCGGGAGAGGGCCTCCTGCGAGTACTCGGACCACGCCACCTCCGGTCCGCCGAAGTGCAGGGCGAGGAAGCCCTCCATTGCCAGGTGCAGCGGCAACAGCCGCAGCCGGTTCTTCTCCTCCCGGTGCACCATGCGGTGCATCAACCGGACGGTGAACGGACCCACCTTCAGCGCCTTGCCCTCGGGCTTGTGGAGCTGCGTCCCGAAGGCCGCTGCCGCGCTCCGGCTCCGGTCGTCCCACGCCATCACCAGGCCGTGCGGCACATAGGAGACGTACTTGAGCCCGGGCTCCATCAGCCCGCCTTTCAGCGCGACGACGGTGAGATCGTCATCGTACGTCCGCCGGGCGAAGCGCAGATCTCCCCGCACCTCATCCCTTAGCACCGGCACCAGGCGGATGCTGCCCCACGCCTGCGCGGGTGCCAGCCGCAAGCCCGTGGGAAGGAGGTGCTTCGTCTCTGTGCGGGCCATTACTCCTCCTCCTCGACAGTGGACGCTCCGGCGGTCTCCTGGGGCTCCGCACGCGTCTGGCTCCGCTGACCGCGCTCCATCAACCGCCGCACGCGTGCCGCGAGATAGTCCTCGAGCTCCGACAGCGGGGCCGCGCCCTCCGCGAAGCGAGCGAAGCCGAGCACCGTCGGCAGATCCTCCGCATCCCGCACGCCCACCGTGGGTACGTGGAGGCCAATGCCTCGGGGGGCGTAGAGCTCCGAGGCGAACACGGGGTTCACGTGGACGATGGACGTGCGACGAGCCGGGTCCAGCTTCGTGCGGAAGACGCGGGTCACCTCGGCCACGGCGTTCGGCGGATCATTGTCGTAGCCGTCGGACACGACGACGACCAGGTCTGGCTTCCAGTCCAGGGCATCGAGCAGCGGGGTGGACAGATCGGTCTGTCCCCGCGCGCCCATGAGGAGCGGATCCTGCACGGGGCTCGTCCAGAAGGCGCGGTACTCGCGGGCCGAGGCTGACAGCAGGTAATGCGCGGCGAGAGCCACCCCCAGCGGGCGGCGGCGCTTCTCGGTGGAGCCCGAGGCGGAGTAGCTGTTGTCCAGCACGGCGGCCACCCGGCCCAGGGGCACGGAGGCCCGGCGCAGCGTGCGGGTTGCTGCCTGCTCTATCGCGGCATGCAGCTCGGCTTGTCGCTCTCGCCTCACCTCCGGCTTCAAGGAGAGCACGTAGAGCGCCAGCTTCGTGAGCGGTGCGCGCCCCAGCTCAAATGAGAGCGTCACTCCGTCCTCGCGAGCGGCCGACCCCTGCAGGCGCAGCCGCTCGGCGGCGGTGAGGCGCGGCTCGATACGCGTGAGGAACACGTCACGGGGAATGCCGTGCTTCACGGCCAACCCCTCGGCGACGGTGAAGGGCAGCTCGAAGAGGGCGGACGCGTCGTAGTGGGCTTGGCGGAACTTCTCCAGCAGCGGCGTCGTGAACACGCGCTTGCGCCAGCCGTGGAAGAGGAAGGGATTGAGCTCGCCCCCGAGCTTCAGGTGCCCGTGCGCCACCGCGGCCCGCAGCTTGGCTCGGTACTTGATCGCATCGAACCCCAGGTCTGGCCGTCTCTCTAGATACTCCTGGACGATGGCGCGCGTCCGGCGGTTGTTGATGCGCCGTTCGCGCAGCACCTCCAGCACCCGGAAGGCCCGCTGCGGTGGCAACATCCGGAGCGCCGCCGCGATGAGTGCTCCCTCCTCACGCCGATCCGTGGCCGGCGTTTGCTTTCCGGTGGCCAGCAGGTTGAGGATGATCTGCGCCTGGTTGAAGTGGTTAATGCCCGCGGCCAGCGTCCGCGCATAGAGGCGGCGGTAGTTGCCCAGGATATAGGCGTGCAGGAACTCGATGGAGACCGCCTGCCCGCGCGCGTCGTTGTAGAACTCGCGCTGCCCCGTGCAGGAGAAGCACGCGTTCACGAACATCACCAGGTCCTCGCGTGCGACCTGCTCGGCGCGAGCCAACGCCACGTCCATCACACGTCCACCTCCCGAGAGCCTGTCTGGGCCTGGGCGAAATGAAGGAGCCGCTCGGGGAAGGCGGACACGACCAGCTAGTCAAGCTCCAGAGGCTCGGTTCGGAAGTCGCATCACAGTCCCGCGAGCGGCCCCTTCACCCTAGCACGACGGACGGTGCGCCAATTCCTGACGCGCCCGGAGGGGCATGTGTCCCCTCACTTCCCCATTCGTTGATTTCAGCTAGGGCTTCGGCTCCGCAGGGGAGAGACGGGAGAGCCGGCCGAAGGCGGTGGTGCTCACGGGCGGGTAGCGGGCGTGGTCCGGGTGGGCGACGAGCCGACTGAAGGTGATGGTCCGGCCTGTGTGCTGCGTTCCGAGCGCGACCTCTGTCTGCGGAGCAGCCCCGGGCGCGTCCGCATCCGAAAAGATGACGGAGAAGGGCTTTTGCCAGGAATCTGCCCGCGGGTTCACGCTCAGACTGGAGAGCAGCAGGTCCACGAGGAAGGAACTCCCGTCGAACGCTACGGTGGGCGGGGGCTCGGTGGAGTCAGGGGGCGGGTGCCAGCGGACGAGTGGTCCCCCCTGCTCGGTGCGTGCCACCACGAGCTGGCGCCTGGGATCGTAGCCCCACTGGATCTTCAGGTGGTCCACACCGAGCAGCTCCGTGTCGCTCAGACCCTCCGAGGCGGGAATGAGGCGATCATCGCGCACCTGGATGTGCAGGCGGACGGTGTCAGCCCTCAGGGGGAACGCGGTGACTCGCACGGAGGCGTCCTTCTCGCCCGTCCAGTGCTCGCGCCCAAAGAGGACGTGGTTGTACGTGGGAGGGAGCGCGGCGGCGGCCTCGGGTGAGGCGAGGACGGGGAGGATGGCTCCCTCGAACCGCTTCGTGCCGTGCTTCTCCGGGACGGAGTGGGTCATCGAGAAGCGAAGTCCCTCCCAGTCCTTCTCCTCGGAGGAGGTGCCGGGGCCGTGCATGAAGGGACTGCTCCGCGAGGACGCAACGAAGACGGGCTGGCCCTCGCGGAAGGCGAGGCTGACGCGGGACTCCTCATGCCCGTCCTTTCGTGACAGCTCCAGTCGGGAGGGCAGTGGCCTCGCTCGAGGGGGCTTGGAAGGGCAGGGGAGCTGCTCGGGAGGGGCGTCGAGGCCCCAGAGGATGCCGGGTTGCTGCTCCAGCACGTAGACGGAGGAAGAGGGCTCGCGAGGGTTACACAGGCGGGCGAGGTGCTCAGGCGCGGGGTCCTCGTCGAGCTGGGCACTGGAGCTCCAATCCACGGAGAGGGAGCGGTGGCGAGCGTACGCCTCGAGCTGCTCGCGGAAGGAGGGCGCGGCTCTCACGAGGGAGGGCCCGAGGAGGAGCGCGGCGAGGAGCGAGCGGGGGACGTCGGGAAGTCGCATGGGAGGGATATAACAACAGCGTGTTCCAACCCGTAAGATGAGCGAATGGATTCCCGACCAGCGAGTGACGACGAGTTCCTCGAAGCAGTGGAGGCGGCGACGTGGCCGGGTGAAAGCTTCGGACACCGGGAGCACGTGCGGCTGGGATGGCTGTACCTGCGCCGGCACGGGAGCGAGGCGGGATACGCGCGCATCCAGGAGACGATCCGCCGCTACGCGACGGCGTTGGGAGCGGCGGGCAAGTACCACGAGACGATGACGAGGGCGTGGAGCGCGCACGTGTACGCGGCACTCCGGGAGACACCAGAACTGGAGCGCTTCGACACCTTCTTGGCGGCGCACCCGGAGCTGCTGAACGGAAAGCTGCTGGAGCGGCACTACCGGAAGGAGACGCTGGAGTCGGATGAGGCGCGCCGGAACTGGGTCGCGCCGGACGTCTCACCGCTGCCGGGGTTTCCGTGACTCAGCAGGCCGCGATCACCGCGTTTCCACCGCGTGATCGATCAGCACCACCGGCATATCCAGTGAGCAGCGTTCCACGCGCCCTTCGACACCGTACGCCTCGCGAAGGATGTCGGACGTCATGACTTCGGCCGGAGGGCCCGCCGCCAGCAGACCCGGCTTGCCCAGGACGATGACGACATCACAGAAGCGCATGGCCAGGTTGATGTCATGCACCGCCATCAGGCAGATGGCCCCGTCACGGGTTGTAATGGTGCGAACCGTCTTGATGACGCTCAACTGCCACCGCAGATCCAGCGCGCTGGTCGGCTCGTCGAGCAGGAGCAACCGCGGCTTGCGCACGAGCACCTGTGCCAGGCCGATCATCTGTCGCTGCCCACCCGACATCTCCGCCAGGCGTCTCAGCGCCAGGTCGGAAAGGCCCAACGCGTTGAAGGTTTCCGACACCAGGGACTCGGCGCGCTTGGTGGGAAGGTCGGGGCGAACCGCTCGCACCGCGCTCAGCATGGCTTCGTAGGCGACGAGAGACGTTGGCTGCGGCAGGGTCTGCGGCAGATAGCCCACCAGACGGACCCGCTGGCCAGGGCTCTGCGTCATCAGCTCCACGCCGTCGAGCAGGATGTTCCCCGTCGCCTTGTGCAGTCCGGCGAGGGTCTGGAGCAGCGTCGACTTCCCGACCGCGTTCGGGCCGAGCACGGCGACCATCGAGCCCGGCGTGATGACCGGCAGGCTGAGGCCTGACAGCACCCGACGCTTGCCGTAGCCGGTGGAGAGCTGGGTGACCTTCAATCCCTCGTTCACGATCGCCTCCGCTGCGCGAGGATCAGCCCGACGAACAAAGGAATCCCCACGAACGTGGTGACCATGCCCACAGGGAGGATGAGCCCCGGCACCAGCGACTTGCTGACGATGGAGGCGAGCGAGAGGGAGAGCGCCCCCGCCAGGGTGCTGCCGGGCAGGAACACCTTGTGGTTCTCTCCCAGCGCCATGCGAGCAATGTGCGGTCCGACCAGGCCCACGAAGGCGATCTCACCCACGAACGAGACCGCCACGGCCGCGAGCAGGCTGACCCGCAGGAGGACGAGCAGCCGCAGTCGCTCGACGGAGATGCCGAGGCTGCGGGCGTGGTCCTCGCCCCCGCGAAGCGCGGTCAGGGACCAGCTCTGACGCATCGACAGCGGCAGGCAGAGGGCGAGCGTCACCGCGACGATGCCGATCTTGTCCCAATTGGCGCGCGACAGGCTGCCCATGGTCCAGAAGATGATCTCCTGAGAGGCGCTGGCATCCGCCATGAAATGCACCAGCGAGACCATCGATTGGAAGGCGAAGTAGAGCGCGATCCCGAACAGGACCACGACGTCGAGCGAGGCGCCATAGAACCGCGACAAGCTCTGGATGAGGAGGGTGGCGCAGATCGCCCCCACGAAGGCGCTGGCCGAAATCACGTAGTTCGAACCCACCCCGGGGAGATCGAACTGGAACACGATCGCCAGCGAGGCCCCCAGTGTCGCGGCCCCCGAGATGCCCAACGTGAAGGGGCTGGCCAGTGGGTTGTTCAGCACCGTCTGCATCTCGGCGCCCGAGAGGCCCAGCGCCGCCCCCACCAGCACCGCCATCACCGCATAGGGCAGGCGCACGTCCCAGAGAATGACCTGCTTGCCAGCATCCAGCGCCGAAGGCTCGATCAGGCCCGTGACGATGTCGCCTACGGGGAACGTCGACGGACCCGTCGCGACATCGAACAGGAAGGACAGCACCAGAGCGGCGGCGAAGCCCGCAATGACGAGCAGCCGCACCAGCAGGTAGCGGCGGTAGCCCGTGGCAAGAGAATCACCCGACGCGGCAGCGATCACTTCAATCCAATCCAGTAGGTGCCATCCAACTCCATGGGCTGGAAGCGGCTGTAGAGGGTGCGCAGGGTCGCCTCGGGATCAACGTCGGCGAACAGGTCCGGGTGCAGCCATTTGGCGAAGGCCTGGACGGCGGCGACGTTGAAGGGCGAGTTGTAGAAGTGATGCCACACGCCAAACGCACGTCCCTCCTTCACTGCCTTCAGCGCGCTGATGCCGGGACGGCTGGTCGCCCGCTTCAGGGAGGCGCGCGCGACCTCCGGTGTGACGTGCGCACCCAGCGCGATCTGGTGGCCGCTCTTCGTGGCGGTTGCCGCCGTGCCGATGGCGGTGCCCACGTAGACATCCGGCTGGTGGGTCAGCAGGTATTCCAGGCTGACCGTTCCGTGGACTCCCGGCACCACGTCACGCGCGAGGTTGGTTCCGCCAGCCCATTCGACAAAGCGGCCCATCATGCCGTTGACCATCGTGCTGCAGCACTCTTCAGAGAGCCCGACGCGGTTGTCGATGAAGACCGAGGGCTTCTTCTGGGCCTTCGCGATGCGATCGGTGACCCGCTTCATCTGCTCGTTGTAGAAGCCCACGAAGTCGGCCGCGACCTTCTGCTGGCCCAGCACCTTGCCCAGCAGCTCGATGCTGCGCGGCGTGTTGACGAGTGGGTCCTGACGGAAGTCGATGAAGATGACCGCGATTCCGGCGGCCTCCAGCTTGGCGATCACATCTCCCTGGGAGGGAGACGGGCCATGGCCCTCGAGTCCGAAGATCGCGACCTGCGGCGACAGCGACACCGCCTTCTCGAGGCTGAACGTGTCCGCCGACGCATTGCCGATCAACGGCACCTTGGCCAGCTTCGGGAAGCGGGAGAGATACTGCGCGTACCCCGCCGGATCCAGGCGCTGGAACTCGCCGAACTGCCCCACGACTCGCTTGAGGGGATCCTCGCGATCGAAGATCGCCAGCACCGGCACGTAACGGCCTTCGCCAAGAATCACCCGCTCGACCTTGGCGGGCACCTTGACGGTTCGCCCAGCGAGGTCCGTCACGGAGAGGGTGTCAGCGGCAAGCGCCGAAAGGGGAGTCAGTACCAGGGAGAGTGCGAGCAGAAGCAGACGCAGCATGACGGCTCCGGAGAGTATGCGTTTTTGACGGAGAGGGCGATGCTTTCCGTGAGGCGGCTCCCCCCAGGAGTACGGAGGGGGGAGTCTCAAGGCCCGGGAACGTCCGGACTCAGGCCGCGCTGGTGGCGGAGGCCTGCTGGAGGCACTCGCGCATCGCTTCCTCGGCCATGTCGATGGTGTAGTCGATCTGCTCGACCGTGTGAGCCGCACAGATGAAGTTGAGGTCGCGGCGCAGCAGGATGCCACGGCGTGCCATGCCCGCCTGGAAGGGCTGGGTGAGCTTCGCGTTCTCCACGGGGTTCTTGGAGAAGCGGAACAGGGGGATGGCGTCATAGCCCAGGATGCGCAGCGGCGAGCCCACGCGCTCGGCCCGGGCGTTGATGCCCGTGGCCAGCCGACGGCCCAGGTTCGCCAGGTGCTCGGTGAAGCCCGGCTCGCGGCTCACCTTGAGCACGGCCTCGCACACCGCCAGCGACAGCAGCTCGCCGCCGAACGTGGTGGACACCTGCAGATCCGCCAGCTTGCTCAGGAACTTCTCCGGCCCCGCCACCGCCGACAGCGGCATGCCCGCGGCGATCGCCTTGGACAGACAGACGAAGTCGGCCCGCACGTCGAAGTACTGCTGGGCACCGCCCGGCGCCAGCCGGAAGCCGGTGATGACCTCGTCCTGGATGAGCAGCACGCCGTGCGCCGTGCACGTGGCGCGCAGCTTGTGCATGAACTCGCGGGTGAGGCAGCGGTTGAAGGGCACCGACAGCAGCACCGCCGCGAGCTTCTGACCCGTCTCCTCGATGCAGCTCAGCAGCGCCGCCTCGTCCGGCTCCTCGAAGAGCGGCATGCGCCGCGTGTACTGGGACAGCACCGCGGGCACTCCCGGTGTGTCATACATGAAGTGGTCGTGCCAACCGTTGTAGCCCACCGTGATGATGTGCTCCTTGCCCGTGACGTAGCGCGCCAGGCGCACCGCCGCCGAGGTGGCATCCGCTCCCGTCTTGAAGAAGCGCGCCATCTCCGCGCCGGGGATCATCTCCACCAACGTCTTCGCGGCGCTGACCTCCCAGGCCGTGGGCAGCGAGTGCAGCAGCCCCTCCTCCAGGTGCTTGCGGATGGTGTCCACGACGGCCGGGTGGTTGTGGCCGAGCGAGCTCGCGCCCAGTCCGCAGATGTAGTCGATGTACTGCTGACCATCCACGTCCTCCACCAACGCGCCCTGTCCACGGGCGAGGTAGACCGGGAAGGAGCCCGGAGCGAACATCTCCGGCTTCTTCATCATCGTCTGGGTGAGACCGGGCACCAGCCGCTTCGCCTCGGCCAGCAGGCGGTTGGAGTTGGTGAGATCCATCTTGCCCACGATGGGCCGGGGCAACGACGGATGCCTGTTCGTTTGTGCGTCCATGGGATTCCTTCGTGTGAATGGGAACTGCGTTGGAAGACTCAGGCCGGCACCGCGCTCGGAGCAGGGGTACGCCGGTCAAACAGCCAGAGCATGCCGAGCGCGCAGCCCGTCACCCCGGCGGCGATCCAGCCCACCCGGCTGAACCCCACCAGCGCGCCATCCGGCGCCACCGTCAGCAACAGGCCTCCGACCCACGCGCCGAACCCGGAGGCGCCATCGCTCGCCGCCATGTTGATCGCCATGTAGCGGCCGCGCAGCGCGGGAGGCACTCGGGAGGCGACCAGCGCCAGGGTGGGGATGGCCCGCCCGGAGGTCAGCACCATGAACAGCACGAACACCCCCGCCACGGCCGGCAGCGGTGCCGGGGACAGGTGCGTAAACAACAGGTGCGGCCCCAGGGTGCCCACCAGCAGCGCGCCCAGGACGCGGGCCGGACCGAACCGATCAGCCAGCCGCCCCATGAAGCGCGAGCTCAACAACGTGGCGGCGCCGCCCGCCAGATACACCCAGGACAGGTCGGACAGCTGCAACCCGAGGTTGCCCACCATGAAGGGGCTCAGATAGGGAATCAGCAGGAAGCCCGAGGACACCACGCAGAAGGTCAACACCCACCCGAGCGCCAGGGCGGGCGTCCAGCTCTGCACGGGCGCGGAACCGCCTCTCGCATCAGGGCCTCTTGACGGGTGTGGCGGGACCGGGGGCAGGGCGGACAGCAGCGCGAGCCACAGCACACTCCCGAGCGCGCCAATGACCCAGAACGGCGAGCGCCACCCCCACTGGCTCGCCAGCCACAGCCCCAGGGGTACGCCCGCCACCGCGACCAGGCCATACGATGACATCACCGTGCCAATGGCTCGGCCCCGACGCTCCGCGGGGATGACGTCCCCGATGATGGCCTGCACCCCCGCGCTCATCAGCCCCGCGCAGGCTCCCGCCACGGAGCGCGCCACGAACAACCCGAGGTGGCTGTCCGCGACGCCGCACAGCAGCGTGGACACGATGAACCCCGCGTAGAGCCCGAGCAGCGTGCGCTTGCGATCGAACCGATCCAGCCACAGCCCGCCCAACAACCCCATGCCCGCGGAGGCCAGCGTGTACGCGGACACCAACGCCCCGAACTGCGCGGCCGAGATGCCCAGGCGCCGCATGAACTCCGGCCCCAGCGGCATGACGATCATGAAGTCCAGCAGGTGGGTGAACTGCACGGCCGCCAGCAGCCAGAGCACCCGCTGCTCGGATTTCGGCGAGGAGGAAACGCTCACGACACGCTCCGGGGACACGACGTTTTTTTAATTCGTGATATTGAGAATGAGAATCAAAATCACGAACCGGGCGCACTGTAGGCGATGTGGAGGGCATTCGGCAAGTCCCTCCATCTCTCCGAGAGGGTGTCAAAGGACTCGCGAGGAGGCGGAGGTCCGTGAGGAGGGGGGGATTGTCCTGGGGCGCTTATGGGTCGAATCGCCGCCCGGACTTCTTGTCCGAGAGGTCGTGAACGAAGTGGTACGCCAGCCCGTGGTTCGGCACTTCGCGTACCCTGAATCCGAATCGCTCAAGCACGCGGCGCAGCTTCAGGTTGGGTTGGGCGCAGTGGACCGCATGAACAATCCACTCGACCGAGGCCAGCTCACGGGTGCTCGCATATCGCTCGGCGAGGAGCCAGAGGGTCTGGAGGATGCCTTCACCGCCTCCGTCGATCTGTGCCAGCTCCACGACGAGCTGGTTCTCCTTCACCTGGAATTGGCCGAGGACTTGCGCCGAGCCAGCCTGGAAAACAAGAGGCTCGTTCGTGAAGACGAAGGCCCGAAGCTCTTCATCGGAGAGCTGGAGGATGCTCTCCGGCGTGTAGCCCTCGAGCAGGAGTTGTCGGCGAGTCGTCATGGTCTACTCGTGCAGGCGCACGTCGAAGCCGAGCCCCGCATGGGCCGTCAATGCGAAGCGCTGGTAGGCGTCGTCGCCGATAAGGAAGTAGTCCGCCCCCACGTCCACCAGTGCGACGAAGCCAGCCGGCAGCGCCAGCCTGCCGCCCACCACCGCGCCGACGCCATAGCCTCCTGCTCCGGGGTTGAGGGTGGCGCGTACGCCCACGAAGGGCCGCACGCGGCCCCGGCTCGGTACAAGCCCTCCCTGGAGATGAAAGGCCGGAGGGCCCCCGAGCCACACATGGGCCCCCGCCTCCAGCAGGCCCCGGTTGATGGAGACGCCCGCGCCCGGTCTCCACACGCGATTCAGGGGCTCAACGAGCGCCAGGGCTTCCGGCCGCAGGATGAGCGTCTTGCGTGCCCGCTCCAACGCCTGGCGCTCGCGCAGAGCCGCTTGCTCCGCCGCGTACAGCTTCTCGGCTTCCACCCGCTCACGGATACCCTCCGCGAGGGCGACCAGCTCGGGCGGGAAGCGGACGGGATCTACCCTCATCCCCGGGTGCTCACGCGCGAGCAACTCGAGCTCCTGCTGGACTCGGTTCGCATAGCCGAGCACCTGCAGGGAGGCTGCTAGGTACATGCGCGCCATTCCCCGCTCCTCGGCGGGACGCTCCGGCCCGGCCAGTACCTGCTCGCAGGCCTGGACCGCCGCCTCGTACTGCCCGCTTTCATAGAGGCCGCTGCACGACGGTGGCTCCGCGCGGATGGCCCGAGGCAGGAGCAGCAGCACCACGAAGGCGAGGACGCTTGGGCTCATGGCAGGGGGGAGGCCAGCTCAATGGGCTCGAGTTGGGTGGTGTACGTCAGGGTTTCGTTCGGGGAGATGACGATCTTCTGTCGGTGGGGCTTGATGCCGGGATTGCGCAGCTCGAGCTCATGCTCGCCCGCGGTCAACACGTAGCGGTGCAGGGGCGGCACCCGCCCGAGCATCTCTCCATCCACCCAGACGTGGGCCCAGGCGCCCTTGACGGTGAGGTAGAGCGTTCCGGTGGTGCTCATCACCGGGGGCTTCTGCGTGGACTGAGTCGTGGTGGGCGGCACGGCCGGTTGCGTGACAGGTGATTTCCCAGTGGCGTTCGTCACCAGGGGGGCGGGCTTTGCGGGCGGGGGCGTCTGCTCGCGCACAGGAGCCGGGCGGGGTGTCTTCTTCGCCACGAGGGGAGGGGATTTCGCAGGGGCAGACGCCGCCGGGAGCGGCGAAGAAGCCTCTGGGTTAGGCCGGGGCTCCGGGTCAGGCGTAACAGAAGGGGGCGGTGGGGCCGCCAGGGCGGGGCTTTCTTCGGCCACGGCCGGCACCTTCGTCACGGGCGTCACGGAGGAAGGTCCGCGGCCCAGAAGCGAGACGCCCCCGAGCCCGAGGACCAGCAGCCCGCCCGCCACCAGGCCCTGCTGCCAACGCGCACCGCGTGCAGGAGATGGCTGAGGCTCCGCTCGCACCATCGGCGTTGGCGTCGCCAGGGACTGCATGGGCGTTGGCGTCGCCAGGGACTGCATGGGTGTTGGCGTCGCCAGGGACTGCATGGGCGTTGGCGTCACAGTGGGCGCCAGGCGCTCACCGGAGGGGGAGCCAGAGCCAGCGGACGGTCCCCGGAGGGTCGCGTCATCCAGGAAGGCGAGGGCAGGTGCGGGCTTCACCTCGTCGAGGGAAGAAGGCTTGCTCCTGGCGTTCCCGGGCTTCTCCTGCTCCTGAAGCAGGGCTCTCATCTCCCGAGCCACCTCGCTGGCTGAGCCCGGGCGCTGACTGGGCTCCTTGGCGAGCAATTGGAAGACGAGATCATCGAGCCTGGGAGGCAACACCACGTAGGAGGAAGGCCGGATCGGCGGGCTCTTCAGGTGATGGGCCACGATCTCCATGGACGAACGGCCCGGGAAGGGGCGCCGTCCAGTCAACATCTCGAAGGCGATGACGCCCACCGCGTACAGGTCGGTCCGCGGGCTCACCGCTTCGCTCAGGGCCTGCTCCGGAGCCATGTAGTGGGGCGTGCCGACGATCAGGTCCGAGCGTGTCTGGGATGCGGTGCCATCGGGCTGGGTGCTGTGCTTGGCGAGCCCGAAATCGAGCACCTTCACGAGCTCCGTGCCGTCCACTTCCCGCACGACGAAGATGTTGCTCGGCTTGAGGTCGCGGTGGATGACGCCTCGGGCGTGGGCGGCCGAGAGTGCATCGAGCACCTCACCCAGCAGCTCCACAACCCGAGCGGGTGGCAGGGGGGCATACCGCGCGATGACGTGGCTGAGCGGCTCGCCCTCGAGGTACTCCATGACGAGGAACTGGCCGATGCCTGGCTCCTGGCCGAAGCCGAAGACGTCGATGATGCCGCGGTGCTGGATGGCACCCGCGGCCCGGGCCTCGGCCAGCAGATTCCTCGCGTGGGGGCCCCGGGCGTGCTCCTCACGCAGCAGCTTGAGGGCGACCCTGCGACCGATGGCCACATGCTCGGCCTCGTAGACGACGCCCATGCCCCCGCGGCCGATGCACCGGAGCACCTGGTACTCGCCGAGCCGCTGGCCCACGAGCGCGTCATCCTCCGCCGTGGGCTGCACGTCCCGCCCATCATCCGATGGCTCGGTGATGGGGCCGTGCAGAGGGCACGCCACCGCCCCCGGAGGCAGGGAGTTGCCGCAGCTCGGACAGGAACGAGAGGCAGGCGGGCTCATGTGGGTATCAACTGGCGCTGGCTGTCGTACCACACATGGGAACCCCTGCGGACTCCCGAGCCCGAGTATGGCGCGGAGTGAACCTCCTCTACCCTGAGTGTTCAGCTTGCCTGCTCACGGGACGGGCATCGTACTCAACCCGGTCAGGGGCGCCTCGAGGTGGCTCCTCGGGGCCCCGCACCGGGAGCGGACGCGAGGGCGGCCTCGGTGGCCTCGAGGACGGCGCGCAGCCGGGGATGCCGCTGGAAGTCCCGGTGATAGCCCACCCAGATGTCCCGGCCAGGAGGTGGCTCGCCGAGGTTCACCCGCTCCAGGCCGGGCAGGGCATCTCCCATCTGACGAGGCAGCACCGCGAGTCCCCCTCCCGCGGCGCACATCCTCGCCTGCACATCGCGGCTGTTGCTGCGCCCGGTGATTCGCGCCTCGGGCAGTCGTCCCGTGAGCCAGCCCACGTCCGCCAGGTGGTTGAACGCCGAGTCCATGGTGATGAGCCCATGGCCCGCGCCGCCCGTGGACGGGTCCGGGCGCCCGCGCCGCTCCAGGTAGTCGCGGGAGGCGTAGGCCTCGTAAGAGATGTGTATGAGCCGTTTCTGCACGACGTGCGCTTCCTCGAAGCGGCGGAAGCGGAAGACGAGGTCGGCTTCCCGGCGATCGAGGTTCAACAGCCGGGTCTCCGTGACGAGCTCCACTTGCAGCTTCGGATGCTGGAGCTGGAGCCGGGCGAAGATGGGCGCCAGGACGTGGCTGGCGAACCACTCCGAGCTGGAGACGCGCAACGTCCCCTCCACCTCGCTGTCCCGCCCCGCGAGGCGCCGCGCGAAGGCCAGGGCTTCCTCCTCCATGCGCTCGGCGTGGGCAAGCACCGCCGAGCCCTCCTCCGTCAGGACGAATCCCTCGGCGGTGCGCCGCAGCAACTTGCAGCCCAAGGCCTGCTCCAGCGCCTGGAGCCGGCGTCCCATCGTGGGCTGCGTCTGGCCGATGGCTCGCGCCGCGCCCACCAGGGAGCCCGCTCTCGCGATGGCCAGAAACACCTTGAGATCGTCCCACTGGGTGTCGTGCACGTCCTTCGCCTGGTTCGCTCGCATGCATGAACGCATACCGCGAATTCAGAACTGTCGATTTCCGAAGGCGGTTGTCTTGGCCATTTTGTGCGCCGTGACGGTGCCCACACCGTTCTTCTCAGGAGCATCGACGTGAGATCTCTTCCGCTCGTTACGAGCCTGCTGTTGTCCTCCGCTTGTGCCACCTCCACGGTTCAAAACCCACCGGCCTCTTCGCTCGTCGTCGCCGCCGAGAGCGACAGCATGATCTGGAACGCCGTGGCCCTCTCCGACGAGGGGTCCGTGTTCGTCGCGGGCCCGCGCTGGACCGGGTCCACGGGACCGTCCCTCGCCCGCCTGGACGCGGAGGGCCAGCCGCACCCCTATCCCGATGAGCGCTGGAACGGGTGGCAGCCCGGGCAGGACGCCCGCGAGGCCTTCGTGAACATCAATGCCATCCATCGAGGTCCGGAGGACTCGCTCTGGGTCATCGACACGGGCTCTCCCGACTTTGGCGGAGCGCCCCTGCCGGGTGGGGCGAAGGTGGTTCGCATCGACTTGAAGAGCGGCCAGGTGCTCCGGGTCTACCCGCTGGGGTCTGAGATCGCGACGCCCACGAGCTATGTCGATGACATCCGCCTCAAGGGCACCCGGGGCTATCTGACCGACGCGGGCCGTCCGGGACTCATCGTGCTCGACCTGGAGACGGGCGCGGCGCGGCGGGTGCTGGACAACGCCCCCGCCACCACGGCCCCCACGGATCGTCCCATCGTGCTGGAGGGCAAGGTGCTCCATGCTCCGGATGGTTCCGCGCTCCGGGTGCACGCGGATCCGCTGGAGCTGAGCCCCGACGGACAATGGCTCTACTTCGCCTCCCTGCATGGGCCCTGGTCCCGCATCGAGACACGTTGGTTGGACGATGCCAGCCTCACGCCCGAGGCTCTGCTGGCCCATGTCGAGCCCTGGGCCGATCTGCCTCCCACCGGGGGCACCTGGCTGGACACGAATGGGGACCTCTACTTCAGCGATCTCGCGGAGGACGCCCTGAAGAAGCGCACGCCCGAGGGACGCATCGAGACCGTCGTCGCAGATCCCCGGCTGCACTGGGTGGACGCGCCCTTCCTCGCCGCGGACGGATGGCTGTGGTTGCCGGTGCCGCAGATGGACCGCGTAGCCCTGTTCAACGGCGGAGTGGCGCGTACGGTTCGGCCCATCCAACTGCTGCGCCTGCGGGTGCGTTGAGCCTCGTGGAAGGCCGCCTGGGACTACATCAGCGTCCCGCAGTCGGCGATCCGTTGCACTCGAAGCGCGGCCAGCCGCTCCAGTGGTGCCGCCGCTTCCGGTCCCTCGAGCATCGCCACCGCGCGGGCGATCGCATCCAGGGTGGACATGCCTGACGGGTGCGTGGGCTCGCGGAGCCGGAGCATCCCGGGCGAGGGCGGTGGCAGCACCAACCGGGGGAGCGTCCGCAGCGCGGGGATCCGCTGGGTCATCCGCCGGGCCTGCGACCAGCTCGCGTCCAGTACCACCAGTTGCTTCGGCGCGGGGGCGTCCGGCGGTGAGGTGGGGCCATCGGGGTAGAGCAGCCAGGTGCCGGGCTCGGAGAGCAGGGCGGTGTCGAGGGACTCGTCCTGTGCCCCATAGGTGAGCAGCTGGGAATTCGCGAGGGCCAGCGCAGCCAGCCGCCCGGTGTTGCTCTTCTTCCAGGTCTCCACCACGTGCTGAAGGAGGAGGATACGGGTGCGCGTCTCCACCCGGGGGAGCTCGGCACACAGGCACAGGTGCTGCGGAAGGTTGCAGCGGTCACAGCGGGGCCGGAGGAAGACGCGGGGAGACATCCTTCGGGCATCCTGTTCCGGGAGCCACGGGAAGAGAAGTGTTCGTTCGTGGCCTCGCCGCACTGTGGGCTTCTACCTTCTGTGGGCACGGACGAGCAGCTCGAACGATCGGTGTATGTGTTGACGAGCAGGGGGGCGGTGCCTCACAAGGAGCCTCGTTTTTTCATGGCGGGCCGGCGCCTTTGCGAGGGGGATATCGTGAAAGATTTCCGATGGGTTGGATTGTGTGCCGTGGTCTGGGCGGCTTGCGGAGCACCGGTGCAGGAGCAATCCGTGCTCATGCGCGTCGAGGAGGAGCCAGCCGGCGCGTCCTGCGGCTTCGGAGGAAAGGCCATCCACCGGGGGGTCGATCGGAATGGCGACGGCCAGTTGCTCGATGCGGAGGTCGAGTCCACCGAGTACGTCTGCCGGGACACGCCGGCGCCCGCTCCCTCGGTGCTGGTGCGGCGGGAGAACGTGGCGCCGGGCACGCCCTGCAAGGCCGGAGGCGTCCGGGTGGAGGCCGGGGCCGATACGAATGGGAACGGCGAGCTTGAGGCAGGCGAGGTGCGGTCCACCGAGTACGTCTGCCAGAACGAGCCCGAGCCCGCTCCATCCGTCCTGGTGACGCAGACGCCCGATGCCCCGGGGCCCGCCTGCGCGGCCGGGGGATTCTTCGTGCGCGCCGGAGCGGACACCAACCGCAACGGGACGTTGGACGACGCGGAGGTGCAGCGCTCCTTCCATAGCTGTCAGTCCGAGCCCGTGGCCGTGTTGCTGCGCACGAAGGCCGAGCCCGTTGGGACGAACTGCGCCGATGGAGGAGTGGCCGTGCAGGCCGGCCCGGATACGAACGAGGATGGTGCGCTGGGTGACGGCGAGGTGGAGACGACGTCGTACGTGTGCGGCGAGGCGCCCGAGTCCGTGCTGGTCAAGACGGTGACGTTCTCCTCCAACGCGCAGTGCGAGGAGGGCGGCACCCACGTGCTCGCGGGTGCGGATGTGAATCGCGACGGCGTCCTGGACGACGCCGAGGTGACGACCCGGAAGACGGTGTGCGCGGAGAAGCAGCCCGGCTGGACGTACTACGGTGACTACAAGATCCTCACGGCGGCGGACGTGGTGGCACTGCAGGGCGCGAGCCGCATCCGGGGCAGCCTGCAGATCGTGGGCGCCGAGGTGGAGCAGATCGATCTGCCGGACCTGTGGTTCGTCGACGGGGCCGTGTCGATCCACGACAACCCGAAGCTGACGCAGTTCTGGGCGAGGATCCAGAGCATCAGGAACATCTTCCTCGTGCATCAGAACCCCGTGCTCACCTCGGTTTCCATCTTCGGCGGTGGAGTGCTCGGCGGCGACGTCATCCTCTCCCACAATCCGCTCCTCGGTCATGTCCGGTTGGGTCGCGATCCGACACGGATCTCCGGCAACGTCTCGGTGGAGGACAACGCGGCGCTGGGGTCGCTCTCTGGGTTGGAATACGTCTCCCGCATCGACGGGACTGTGTCCGTGACACGCAACGCCTCGCTCACGTCCGGGTGGGGCTCGCTCATCGACTCCTGGCCCAGGGGGCCGCGTTTCATCGGCGGCCGGCTGACGGTGTCGCAAAACCCCAAGCTCTCGGAGTTCGTCACCCACCTGGAGGGGGCGGGGGATGGCATCTACGTGATGGACAATCCGAGCCTCTATCGGTTCGAGGTGGAGCGGGTGGAGTTCCTGCCGGGCAGCCTCGTCCTCCAGCGCAACCCGGTGCTGAGCTACCTGCTTGGTTTTGAGCTGCTGCGGGTCGTCGGGGGAGACCTGACCCTGGAGGGGCTCGCCGCGTTGGAGGCACTCCGCCTGGATGCCCTCTTACAGGTGGGCGGGAGCTTCTCCTTCGTCGACAACGACAAGGTGTGGAGTTTCTTCTTCCTCGACAACCTGCTTTCTATTGGCGGAGATCTGCGCCTGACCGACAACGCAGTCCTGGTGGACGCGGGCTTCCTCCGTCTGCGCGCCGTGGGGGGCGGCGTCTATGTCGCGCGCAACGCCGCGATGATCTTGCTGTTGGGTCAGGAGGGACTGACAGAGCTTCATGCACTCGACATCCGCGACAACCCCCAACTGCGCTCGCTCCGCAATCTGATGCGGTTGTCCAGGGTGGAGTATCTGGAGGTCTCCCGCAACCCGATGCTCAGCTCGTTGGAGCTGCCCGCGCTCAAGTACGTGTCCTCATTGACCATCACGGACAACACCGGGTTGTCCACCTGTCTGGCCAAGGGACTGCTCGGGCAGCTCTCGCCCGTGCCTGGCTCCGTCACCATCAGCGGGAACGGCGTATCTCCCGAGTGCCCGTGACGAGGGGGAGGACCTGCTGCGGCGGGCTCAACACTCGGCCCGCTGCGTTGGCTCCTGCTCCGTGAGCTACGGCGCGGTGGCGAGCGCGGCGTGGGCCGCGGCCAGGCGCGCGATGGGCACCCGGTACGGCGAGCAGGACACGTAGTCGAGCCCGATGCGGTGGCAGAAGGCGATCGTCTTCGGGTCACCGCCGTGCTCGCCGCAGATGCCGATATCCAGCGTCGGCCGTGTCTTGCGGCCGAGCCTCACCGCCATCTCCATGAGCGCTCCCACCCCCCGCTGGTCGATGGTGGCGAAGGGGTTCTCCGGGAGGATGCGCTTGCTCAGGTACTCGCTGAGGAAGCCCGTCTCGGCGTCATCGCGCGAGATGCCATAGGTCGTCTGCGTGAGGTCGTTCGTCCCGAAGGAGAAGAACTCCGCGTCCTGGGCGATCTGATCCGCGGTGAGGGCCGCTCGGGGGATCTCGATCATCGTCCCGAACTGGTAGGCCACCTTCAGGCCCCGCTCCTTCATCACCGCCCGAGCCTCGGCCTCGAGCGTCTCCTTCTCCACGCGCAGCTCGTTGCTGTGCGCGATGAGCGGAATCATCACCTTGGGGAAGACACGCACGCCCTCGCGGGCACACTGGCAGGCCGCCTCGAAGAGGGCCCGCACCTGCATGCGCACGAGCGCCGGCAGGTGGATGCCGAGCCGCACTCCGCGCAGGCCCAGCATGGGGTTGGCCTCGCGCATCGAATGCACCGCCTCCAGCATGCGCCGCTTGCTCGCGAGCGTCGCCTCCATCCCAACCGCCTCGGGCTTGCCCTTCAGCAGCTCCAGCCGGGTCTCCAGCTCAGTGACGTCGTGCAGCAGTTCGTCGTGGCTGGGGAGGAACTCGTGCAAGGGCGGGTCAATGAGGCGGATGGTGACGGGCTGGCCGTTCATTGCCCGAAACAGCCCGAGGAAGTCCTCCCGCTGGAAGGGCAGCAGCCGCGCGAGCGCCTCGTCCCGCTCTTCATCGGTGCGCGCGAGGATCATCCGTTGCACGTGCGGCAGGCGGTCCGTTTCGAAGAACATGTGCTCGGTGCGGCACAGCCCGACGCCCTCCGCGCCGAGCTCCCGGGCCTGCTGCGCGTCCCGCGGGTAGTCCGCGTTCGCGTACACGCCCAGCTTGCGGAAGCTATCGGCCCACTCCAGCAGCTTCAGGATGTGCGGATCCTTCAGGTCCGGAATGACGGTCTCGAGCGGGCCCGCGAAGACCTCGCCGGTGGTACCATCGATGGAGACCGTATCGCCCTCGTGCAGCACGCGCCCGGCGACGGTGAGCTGCCGCTTCTCGCAGTCCACCTCCATCGCCGACACGCCCACCACCGCCGGCTTGCCGAACTGCCGCGCCACCAGCGCCGCGTGGCTGGTGCGCCCGCCGCGGCTGGTGAGGATGCCCCGGGCCGCCAGCATGCCGTGCACGTCGTCCGGCTTCGTCTCGGGCCGCACCATGATGACGGCCTTCTTGACCTCCTTGCTCCAGCGCTCGGCGGTGTCGGCATCGAAGGCCACCACACCGCTGGCCGCGCCCGGCGACACGTTCAGCCCCGTGGCGAGCAGGTCTCCCCGCTCCCGAGCCGCCTTCTTGTCGGCCGGAGCGAACTGCGGGTGCAGGAAGAAGTCGATCTGCTCCGGCTTCACCCGGAGGACAGCCTCTTTGCGGTTGATGAGCCTCTCTCCGGCCAGCTCCACCGCGATGCGCACCGCGGCCTGGGCTGTGCGCTTGGCATCGCGTGTCTGCAGCATCCAGAGCTTGCCCTGCTCGATGGTGAACTCGACGTCCTGCACGTCCCGGAAGTGCCGCTCCAGCTTCTGGCAGTACCGCTCGAGCTGGGCATAGAGCTTCGGGTGCAACTCCTTGAGCGCGGAGATGCGCAGGGTGGGGCGCGTTCCCGAGACCACGTCCTCGCCCTGGGCGTTGGACAGGTAGTCTCCTTCCATCTCCCGCTCGCCGGTGGACACGTTGCGCGTGGTCACCACGCCCGTGCCCGAGTCCTCGCCGCGGTTGCCGAACACCATGGTGACGATGTTCACCGCCGTGCCCAGGTCATGCGCGATGCCGGCGGCGTTGCGGTAGTCCACCGCGCGCTTGCCATTCCAGCTACGGAAGACGGCCTCGGTGGCCAACCGGAGCTGCTCCACGGGCTCCTGTGGGAAGTCCCGGCCGGTCTTCTCGCGGACGATGGCCTTGAAGGACTCGGTGATGGCCTTCAGGTCCTCGGCGGGCAGGGCCGCGTCGTTCTCCACGCCCTGTTG
Organism: Archangium minus; assembly: GCF_044360475.1. Taxonomy (NCBI): domain Bacteria; kingdom Pseudomonadati; phylum Myxococcota; class Myxococcia; order Myxococcales; family Archangiaceae; genus Archangium; species Archangium minus. Next base: position 7,040,767 of record NZ_CP043494.1, on the reverse strand, counting down.
GCGCCGGTGCTGCTCGAGCACCTGCTCGAAGGGCTCGTCGGGCACGCCGAGCACGACGGTGCCGAACATCTGCACCAGCCGGCGGTAGGCGTCGTAGGCGAAGCGCGCATCGCCCGTCCGAGCCGCGAGGCGCTCGGCGACGGCGTCATTCATCCCGATGTTGAGGAGGGTGTCCATCATCCCGGGCATGGAGAACCTGGCGCCGGAGCGACAGGACACGAGCAGCGGGTTCTCCGGATCCCCGAGCGAGCGGCCGGCCCGCTTCTCCAGCTTGCGCAGAGCGGTGAGCTCCTGCTCCCAGAGTCCCTCGGGGAAGCGGCTGCCCGCGGCGAGGAAGGCATTGCACGCCTGGGTGGTGACGATGAATCCGGGAGGTACCGGCAGTCCGATGCGGGTCATCTCGGCGAGGTTGGCCCCCTTGCCGCCGAGCAGGTCCTTCATGTCTCCCCGGCCCTCGTCGAAGAGGTACACCCACTTCTCCCGGGAGGCCGGGCGGGCACGCGAGCCCTTGGGCGCGCGGGAGAGCCGAGCACTGCTCGAGCGAGCGAGGGAACGGGGTGGAGGGAGCGGAGTCTTCCGGGCACGAGTAGGCATGGTGCTGCTCCGTCAAAGGGCGTGAAAGCCACGCAGGGAGCCACAGAGCATTCGCTGCGCCAGAGGGTTTCCGAGGGAGCGGCACCTCCCGGCGCGCAATTCTTGCGGCCCCATCCCTGGAAGTTGGGGGTGGGGCGATCGGTCGCGCAAGACGAGAGGACGCTTGCTGGCGCGACGCCCCAGCGGGTTGGCAGGCCTCGTGGGGAGGACCGCTGCCGGGTGCAAGCAGGAACGTCCTTTCTTGTTTTTTGAGCAAACAGCTCTTGCGTTTCAATCAAGAGGTGAGTGCTGATTGGAGTATAAATAAATCACTACTTGCAATGTCATATCGAAATCAGGATAACCACCTAGTCAGGTGAAGAATGTATTCCTGAAAAGGGAGGCTCCATGAGTTCGAGCTGGAAACGCTTGGGAGTTGTCGAGCGATGTAGGCAAGTCTGGCAGCACAGCTTCGGTCTGCGCCGCACATGTGCGACCCTGCTCTCCGTGGTGTCCCTGGTGATCCCCTTTGAAGAGAGCCTCGCCGGGACGAATGATTTTACTGTGCAGTATCAGAACATAAACAGCGACGGCCCGAATGACGACATCCTCGAGGCCGAGATCAAGATTCGCAATAACACCTCGGCCTCGATTCCCCTGAGCAGCATTGTCGTGCGCTACTGGTTCACAAAGGGCAATGCTCCGGACGCGACGGTCGCATGCTGGTATTGGAATGGGTCTGCGGCTTGCCCCAACCTGACGGTGTCGTCGGGAATTGTGTCCTACACGGGGGCTGACCGGTACGCTGAGATTCGGTTCACCAGTGGTGCGGGAAGCTTGGCGCCTGGTGCGTGGATCAGTCCTATCGATCTCGGGGTGATGTTTGGCGCCAATACCAACGAGACCGACGACTACTCATACGGCAGCCACAGCACCTTCATCGATTGGAGCCGGATCACCGTGCACGATGTCGGTTCCACGCCCACGGGTGGGCTGCGGGGCGGAACTCCTCCCTCGGCGGGAGGCAGTGACGGAGGAGTGGGTGACGGCGGTGTCGGTGATGGTGGTGTCGGTGACGGAGGAGTGGGTGACGGCGGTGTCGGCGATGGTGGTGTCGGTGACGGAGGAGTGGGGGACGGTGGTGTCGGTGACGGCGGAACGATCACGACCGAGTTCTTCGACGACTTCAGCTACACGGGTACCAGCGACTCCAGCTTCAGGAGTTGGTGGTACGTGCGCAATGACTCCAACTGGTCGGGCCCTGGGCCTCAGCCGGACTATGGCGCTCCGTGGAGCTCGGCCAACGTGTCCTTCGTCGCCGACTCTTCGGCGGCCAGCAACAAGCTGATGCGACTCCAGGCGAGCACGGGCGGCACGACTGGGAGCACGCTGCAGGCCGAGGTTTCCTCCACTGCGAGGAAGTTCAAGTTCGGCACCTATGCTGCCCGGGTGAAGTTCAACAACACCCCGCTGTCGGGCACCCGCTACTTCGCTGACAAGCCCGTCGAGACCTTCTTCACCATCACCGAGTACGTCCAGAATGATCTGAACTACTCGGAGCAGGACTTCGAGTACATGCCCAATGGCGGCTGGGGACAGGGCAACCTCAGCACCCTCTGGATGACCTCGTGGGAGGACACGAGAGCCGACATCCAGCAGTCAGACAAGGTTTCGAACCGTGTCAATGGAGACTATGCGTCGCAGTGGCAGACACTCGTCCTCCAGGTCTCCGAATCGTCCATTCGCTATTACGCCAATGGCGTGCTGCTGGCGACGCACAGCGACCTCAAGTACCTCCCCGAGACAGACCAGTTCATTTACTTCAATATCTGGTTTGATCAGCTGGACAGGACCAAGACCACCTCGCGGACGTATCACCAGGATGTGGACTGGGTGTACTTCGCCGAGAACGCCCTCCTGTCGTCCTCGGAGGTTACCGCGAGGGTTGCCGGCTTCCGTGCCTCTTCGACGACCCGCAAGGACACGGTGAAGTAAAAGGCTAGGGCCTGCTGTGGGAGCAGGCCGCGCCGTTCTGGCACTCGGGGCCGTGGACGTGCGCCTTGGGGAGCAGGAGGAGGGGCGCGCGGGCACCGTGCTCGTGCGTACAGCCAGGACCGTGGACGTGCGCCTGGGGAAGAAGAAGAAGGGGCGCACGGGCTTCGGAGCTGGGGTGAGCGTGGTCGTGGCCACATGCCGGCCCGTGGACATGCAGCTCCGACAGCTTGTTGCCGGTGGGCACCGTGCTTTCGCCAGAATCCCCACCGGGCAGCAGCTGCGTGAGGAATGCACGCGGGCCCTGCCGCAGTAGCGAGGCGAGGAAGAGCGCGCCCAGCAGCACCAGCCCCACCCACTCCACCAGCCCTTCGTGATCCGCGTGCTGCGGTTGATGGGCCAGGCCCGTCTGCGCCGGGAGCAGCATGTTGAGTGCCAGCCCCAGCCCAATGGAGCTGAGCGCCACCACCGCACCGAAGGCCAGCGTCACCTTGCGCCCGTGCAGCCGGGACATCACCGCGAAGGTGGTGACGTTGGTGGCGGGCCCCGTGATGAGGAAGGCCAGCGCGGCGCCTGGCGACAGGCCCTTATGGAGCAGCACCGCCACCAGCGGCGTGGCTCCCGAGGCGCACACGAAGCTGGGCACACCCAGCAGCGCGAAGAGGGGCACGTCCAAGCCCGGCGGCAGGCTCGAGAGCCACTCGGCCGCCAGCAGCGGCTCCACCAGGGCCGCCATCCCCAGCCCTACGAGAATCCAAGGCGCTGTGTGATCCACCGACTCGACGAGCCCCTCGCGCAGCCCGTGGGCCAGCCGCTGACGCAGGGGCAGGGTGGAGGAGCCCGCGGACGGGGAGGCCATGGCCGCGACCTGTGAGGCCGGAATCAGGCGGCTCACGAGGACGCCGGAGAGTACAGCCACGGCGAAGGCCCCACCCAGGCGCGCCAGCGTGAGAGGCCAGCCAATCAGCGGCACGGAGACAAGGAAGGCGCTTACGCCCAGCTCCGGCGCGGCCACCAAGAAGGACAGCGCGGCGGCGATGGGAACGCCCTTGCGGATGAGACCGCGATACACGGGCAGCACCCCACACGAGCACAGCGCCAGCGGCATGCCCACCATGCTGCCGCGCAAGGCCTGTGACAAAGCAGAGCCGCGACTGAGCCAGCTCAGCGAGGCCTCGCCAAGCAGGGCCTGGAAGAGGCCGGTGAGGACATAGGCGGCCAGCAGGGCGGGTGCTGTCTCCAGCGACAGGTGAAGGAAGGTGGTGCCCGCGCCGAGCTCGCCGGGCTGCGCGCCCAGCACCGGGTGCGCGTGGGAGACGAGCACCAGCAGCGCGATGGCCGCGATAGCCCCCAGCCCCGCGGCAAGGCGCTGCGCTGGCTCCTCTGCACTGCCTGCGCGTCCCCGGAAGAGGGCGGGGAGGAAGGCGCCAGCGGTGAAGGCTTGGATGAGGGCAGCTCCCTTAAGGAGGCCGGGTTCGAACGCCGACCCGCCCCAGCCCATGCCCATGCCCCCGACGAGCGCCACGGTCACCAGCAGCGCACTGGCGCCCAGGGTCCCCACCACCGGCCGGACGAGCCACCACAGGCCCAGGCCCAGCGGCAGCCGGTGCAGCACCACGGCGAGCAGGGCGAGCACTCCACTTCCGGTGCCGTGCATCGACAGGGCTCGCCCTTCGAGCGCCGCGTGCACCGCCAACCCCACCACTGCCAGCACCAGTCCGGCTGCTGAGGGCAGCCGCCGCCCCAATGCGAGGGCCAGTCCGAGCCCTCCCACCGCCGCCCCCAACGCTCCCATCCCCGCCAACGACAGACTGTGTGGAAGGATGTGCACCAGCACCATGCCGCCCAGCGCGACGAAGACGAGGCCCTCCAGTGCCGCGGTGGCCGGGCGCCTTCCCCTCACACACCACTCGACAAAGGGGGCCATCACCCACGCCGCCAGACTCAGGGGGAGCGTCATCGGGGTCATCCTCGCATTCTAGGACAAAACCGAGAGGTTTGCCCTGGGGTTGTATCTGCAACTCAATTGCGTTCCAAGTCTTTGAATTCTCGTGCTTTCTGGAGCGGGTATCGGCCTGGCGCTCAAGCGATAGGTTGTCGGGTGAAGAACACCGCCCTATCTCGACCAGAGTGGGATGAAAGGAGAGGGACATGGCCGAAGGGTCAAGGGCCAAGGCAAGGGTGATGAGGGCTCGGGTAAAGGGGGATGAGGGTGTGGAGGTGGAGTCAGGGGGGAGAGAAGCTGTCCCCCGCCGGGGCGTCAGTGGGCTCACGGGCTTTGGCCTGGGCTTCGCGCTGGCGGCGGTCATGGGGGCCGCGGGAGGGCCCATGGCGAAGGCCTTCCGGCCTGTGTTGCGGACGGCCGTGAAGGGAGGCATCCGGACGGGCCGTTGGCTGTCTCAGGTGGCCGAGCAGACGCGAGAGCACTTCGAGGATGTGGTCGCGGAGGCGCGCCACGAGATGGGCGAGGAGGGAGAGCCGCACGGCCACCACCACCACGGGCACGATCACGGGCACGTCCATCCCGTCCCGACTCCTCCCAAGAAGGAGAGCTGAGATGGCGGTGGCCGGAGCGCGACGCGTGGAGGTGCTGTCGGACATTCCGGGACGCACGCGCTACCGGGTGGCGCGGGTGAAGGGGCGGAGCCGGCTCGCGCGGGCGCTCGAGCTGGAAGTGGCTCGCCTGCCTGGGGTGGAGCGGGCGCAAGTCAACCCGCTCACCGGCGGTGTCCTGTTGCTCTGGCGCGGCGAGGCTCCGCCCACCGAGGCGTTGGCTCAGGCGGTGGAGGCGCTCGCGTCACGCCCGGAGCCGCCCCCGGAGGCGTCGCAGTCGCGGGGCACACCCCACGTGCATGAGTTGTCGGGCAAGCACACCGACACCGAAGGCGTTCCGGGCCACCATCACCACCATGACAACCCCTACGAGCTCACCCCGGAGGAGAGTGATGCGGTCGAGCGGGGACACATCCTCCGGTTGATGATCGGCGGGGCGGTGCTGACGCTGGTCTTGGCCAAGAAGCTGCTGGTGGGCCGGCGCGACGCACCTGTTTCGGGACCTCTGAAGACGGTGGCGGGCCTGGTGACGCTCGTGACGGGCTACCCCTTCTTCAAGGGGGGCGTGCGCAGCCTGGGGCAGCCGAGCCATATCGACACGGACACCCTGGTGACGGTGGCCACCATCGCCAGCCTCGTGCTGCGCGAAAACGTGCCGGCGCTGGTCGTCATCTGGTTGCTCAACCTGGGCGAGTACCTCCGCTTCCTCACGTTGCGGCGCTCGCGCCAGGCGATCGAAGAGCTGCTGTCGCTGGGCGAGGACACGGTCTTCGTGGTGGTGGATGGCACCGAGGTGAAGCGTCCGCTGAGCGAGGTGCAGGTAGGGCAGACGGTGGCCTTCTACGAGGGCCAGAAGGTGGCTGTGGACGGCACCGTGCTGAGCGGCAACGGCACCGTCAACCAGGCGCCCATCACGGGTGAGAGCCTCCCGGTGATGAAGTCTTCGGGAGACGAGATCTACGCCGGCACGCTGTTGGTGGCGGGCAGCCTTCAGGTGAAGGCGACGCGCCTGGGCAACCAGACGGCCATGGGGCGGCTCATCCAGCGGGTGGAGGAGGCGCGCGAGCACCAGGCCCCCATCGAGCTCGTGGGTGAACGCTTCAGCAGCCGCTTTGTGCCGTGGTCCTTCGCCATGTCTGGCCTGGTGCTGCTGCTCACCGGGGACTACCGCCGGGCCCTGACCATGCTGGTGGTGGCCTGCCCGTGCGCTGCCGGTCTCGCCACGCCTACCGCCGTCACCGCCACCATTGGCAACGCGGCCCGGCGCGGCATCCTCATCAAGGGTGGTGCCTACCTCGAGGAGGCGGGCTCGCTGGACACCATCGTCTTCGACAAGACGGGGACGCTCACCGTGGGGACGCCACGGGTGACGCGCGTTGTCTCGTTGGACCCGGAGTACCCGCCGCTGGACGTGGTCACTGTTGCAGCCAGTGGCGAGCTGCACAGCCAGCACCCGCTGGCGCTGGCGGTGCTTCAGTACACCAGCGAGCGGGAGATGAAGGTGCCAGAGCACACCAACTGCGAGGTGGTGGTGGGCCGGGGCATGCGGGCGGACCTGGCGGGAAACCGGATTCTGGTGGGCAGCCGCCGGCTGCTGCGCGAGCACGAGGTTCCTGTGACGGAGGCGCTCGACCGCGAGGTGGAGGAATTCCAGCGCAGCGGCGACACCGCCATCTGCGTCGCGGTGAACGACAGGGCTGTCGGCGTGGTGGGCGTGGCCGACACAGTTCGGCCCGAAGCCGCCGAGGCCATCAAGGGCCTGCGGGCCTCGGGTATCCGTCGCATCCTCATGCTGACGGGAGACGCTGCCACGAGTGCCGCCGTGGTGGCCCGCCACCTGGGCATCGACGAGGTGAAAGCGAACCTTCTGCCGGACGACAAGTATGCCCTCGTCCGCCAGTTGCGCGACGAGGGGGCCCGGGTGGCCATGGTGGGTGACGGCATCAACGATGCTCCCGCGCTCGCGCTGGCCAATGTGGGCATCGCGCTGGACACCGCCGGCAGCGACGTGGCCGTCGAGGCCGCGGACATTGCCCTGGCCTCCAATGATTTGCGCGGGGTGGTGGACGTGCTGTCGCTCGGACGCCGGACGCTCCGTGTCATCCAGCAGAACTACGCTGTGTCCGTGGTGGTCAACTCGGGCGGTGTGGCCATTGGCGCGCTGGGCCTGCTCAACCCGGTGATGGCGGCCATCATGCACAACCTGAGCACGCAGATCGTGGTGCTCAACTCGCTCCGGTTGATGCGCTACCAGCCGGCACTACCGGAAGGCCAGCCGTGAATGGGAGTTCCAAGGGTCCCGCCCACGCCCTCCGGTAGCCCTCCCCATTGCACTCCGCTCAAGGTCCGTGTTGATTGCGCCCCCAGCGGAGGCCCTCCCCGGCCTCCGAGACATCACAGGGAGGGGTGCAATGTCGAAGTTCGTTCGTGGTGCGGTGTTGTCGGGTGTGGTCTCGAGCCTTCTGCTGGCTTCGGGCATGGCCGCGGCGCAGGCATCCGTGAAGGTGGGCAAGAACGGCCAGGTCGAGGTGAAGGCGGGCAACGCCTCGGTGACGACTGACGGGGCCGAGGTGAATTCGCAGGTCGGCGCCGAGGTGCGAGCGGAGGGCAATGGCGAGGGCGCGACCGCTGGCGCGCAGCTCGAGATCGCGGGCTCCAGCAGCCAGGAGACGCATCGCTGCTCGCCGAAGACCGAGGTGAATATCAGCGGCAGTGACAACGAGATCACGCTGACGGGTGAGTGCAAGAGCGTGAGTGTGAATGGCTCCAGCAACAAGGTGAAGGTGGAGGCCGTCGCCGCCATCAACGTGACGGGCAGCGAGAACGAGATCACCTGGAAGCGGGCGGTGGGCGCCAAGAAGCCCAAGGTGAACCGCCTGGGCGTCGACAACAAGGTGACGCAGGCGCGCTGAGCTCGGTTGACGAAACAGGGCTCCGGGCTGCACGAAAGACGTGGGTCCGGAGCCCTCGGGATGCAGGGGTTGCTTCAGCGCCGCTCAATCATCGTGCGGGTCGCGAGGATCGTACTCCTTCGTCTCGACCTTGAAGCCAGGAGGGACCGCCTCCGCGATGTCGTCCCAGCGCACGAGTTTGAACTGCGTCGAGCCGTCATACTCGTAGCCATTCACCGGGTCGGTGTTCGCTGGGGGCGAGGCCTTGCCCGTCTGAAGGACGACGAGCCCCCGCGGGAAGTTGGCGCCCATGGGCACGTTCACCACGTCATGGCCGTCCGTCTCGCCCACGCCTTCCACGCGGAAGCTTCCGAGATGGCGGTTGCCGCGCTCGCGCGTCCATCCCCCCTCGCGGTCGTAGATGTGGAGCGTGTCATCGCCCTGGCTGGAGACGAGGAGATAGCCCTCCTTGTCCTCCGTGTAGTACAGCGCGAGCCCCTCGACATCCGCCTTCAGGTGCTTGCCACCCACGGAGGGGTTGCCCGGTACGGCAATGGTTCCCTCGGGCATCGGAGCCGGAGCCTCCAGCTCGCAGGTGTATTCGTCCTCATCCGGGACGGCCCAGTACGGGGCGCCGAAGGACTTCACCGGATCGATGAGACGGCTCGGCGGGACGTCCACCACACGCGGGAGCGACACGGTGAGCGGCACCTTCCACAGCCCCACCACTTCCTGCGCCGCGTAGAGAATGCCCTCCTGCTGGTCCACCACGAGCCCTTCGAGTTGCGGATCCTCCGCCGGCTCCTCACGGCAGGGCGACCACAACAGCTGTCCGTGGCCATCCGGCGAGGGAAGGGAGAAGCGCGGGTTGAAACGGAACTCGCGCACCTTCCGGTAGCCGACCTGATCCGTGCCCGCCTCGTACAACTCAAGCCAGGCCACGACACTGCGGCTGCGCTGCGTCACGAACGCGTGAAAGCGATCGGACGGGTCGCGGTACAGCCCGAGCCCGTAGGCCGTGCTCTGGTCATCCAGCGGATTCGGCTGCAAGCCCACCGCCTCACCCGTGGGCTGGAAGGGTGAAGGCTGCACGTAGCGCTCCGGAAAGACGCGCGCTGCCGTGCGCGCGGTGACATCGAACAGCGGTCCGCCCGCGCGTCCGGGCTCAATGGCATAGATGCGAAGCCGGTCACAACCGCGGTCCGTCACCACCGCGAGATCCACCTTCCGGACCCGACCATCCGTGCCGCGCAGCGGAAAGCCATACTGGATGTCCACGTTGTTGAAGCGTCCGAACGTCTCGCCGTCCTCGCTCTCCGGGCACGCGGAGGTCCCCGCTTCGGGCTGTGGCCCGGGAGCGATGGGATCCTGGGCCGAGAGCGCTGGACGGTTCGGCGGGAGAACGGTCTGCACCACCCGTCCGTTCAGATCATAGACCTGAAGGCCGGCCTCCTTGAGCACACCAATGACGAGGCCCCGCTCCGGACGACTCGGGTGGACCCAGATGGCCGGGTCATCCGAGTCCGGGGTGCGCGGCGCATCGTCGTACCGGTGCAAGACGGGGGTCTCGGCACGTGGAGGAATGACGGGCAGCTCGGCGTTCGACGCGAGCGGAACCAGCACGAGCGCCAGCGAGGCGCTTCCCAGGACACAACGCTTTCCGAACATGGACTCCTCTGCGGTGGATGCGCTGCCCATGCAGCGCGGGCGGCGCATGTTGGAGGAGCCTGCGTGGCGCTTGAGCAACAAAGCCGTCAACAACGGGGGCACCACGTCGAAAGGGGCGGCCCCTCGCGGAGCCGCCCCCTTGTTTTCACCTTTTCGGAAAGTGCTACTCGCTAGAGCTACTTCGTGAACGAGATGGGGCCGTTGGACTGCGTGCTGTTGTTGGCTCCGTCCACAGCGCGCACGCGCCAGGTGTGGCTTCCGGCCGCCAGCCCGGTCAGCGAGGTCTGATGCGTGGCCAGGCCATACACCTCGAACTCCCACAGCGAGTAGCCAAACTGCGTGGAGCGCTTCACGCCACGCATCCGTACGAACTGGCCCACCCCGCTCAGATTGGAGAGGTCATCGATGCCGCCGTTGCCAGCGGTCTCCGTGTAGAGCGGCTTCCAGGTGGTGCCATCGAGCGAGGTCTCCACCACGTACTGGGAGCCGTACGCGGCCTCCCAGTTGAGCACCACGCGCTTGATTGAATAGACGGCGCCGAGATCGACGGTGATGGACTCGGTATCCGGGCTGGCGGTGTCCGAACGGCTGGCCCAGCGCGTGGCGGGGTTTCCATCCACCGCGTCGTTGGCGCTGCCGAACTCGTTGGAGGTGGCGGTGACGTTGCGGCCGCGCGCCAGGTTGACGGTCGGGGCCGTGTAGGCACCGGCGGTGATCGCGGGAGTGCGGTCCGTGCCGTCCACGGTGAGGATGTACTGGGCGACGCCCGCGCCCACGTCGTTCGTGCGCTCCCAGATGAACTGCGTCGAGCTCCCGGGAACCGACGAGCCCGCCGCCGGAATGAGCGCGGAGAAGGCCGCGGGAGGCGTGGTGTCATTGAGGGTGAACGTGAACGTGGCCGAGGTGGTGGTCACGTTGGCCCAGTTGGTGGCCTTCACGTACCAGGTGTGCTGGCCGTTGGAGAGCTTCAATCCCTCGAGCGCGGCGGAGGTGGCCTTCGTCCTGCTCCCCAGCACGGCCTGACCGTCGATGAAGAGCTCGTAGTGCTGGATGCCCGTCTGCGGATCGCTGCTCGCCGTCCACGAGAACGGAGGCCGCGTGCCGGTGATGGTGGTTCCGTTCGCGGGCGTCTGCAGGGTGAACGTCGTGGGCGGCGTGGAGTCGGTCAGCCCGAAGCCCTGGATGCCGTCGCCGTAGCGGTAGAACGGGTTGCCATAGATGGGCTGCACGGGCAGACCCTTGGCGATCCGGTCGCGGATGGCGGCGCGCTCGGCCTCGGTGGCCCCGAGGTCGAACGGCAGATCCCAACGCTCCTTCTGGTCGGTCTCCACGTCCGTGCCGATCTGATCCAGCGAGCGCGGCAGATCCCACGGCAGCTTGCCCCGGGGCAGCACGTCGCCGAACAGCACGTCCGCCAGCGCCACGCCACCCAGGTCTCCGGGCCGGTAGACGACCACCAGCGCGTTGCTCTGCGGCGCCACGTTGGTGAGGATGTAGGGCCGGGGCAGGACGACCACCGTGGTCGTCGGGATGTTCTGCGACTTGAAGCGGGTGATGATGCCGTAGTGATCGCGGGGCTCGTCCGGCCTGGAGAAGGCGGTGTGCGGAGGACCCGCCGGGTCACCCGGGATGTAGGGCTTCTCCTTGTCCCATGCGGTGCCGTGCGTGAAGTAGCTCTCGCCCACCACCACGATGGCCGCGCTCGGGGTGACTCCCGCGGGGGCTGCGTCCTTGTACACCGTGATGCCCGCTGCCTCGGCGCGCTGCTTGATGGCCTGGTAGATGGTCAGAGCCCCGAACTCCGTGTTGTGGAAGTCCGAGCGCCACGTGACCATGCAGGACGGGTCGTCGGCGCGCGGGCCGGCGACGACGAGCGAGGAGCCCGCGCCCATGCGCAGCGGCAGGGCGCCGTCGTTCTTGAGCAGGGTCATCGACTCCTGGGCGGCCAGGCGGGCCGCGTTCTTGTTGTTGGCCGTGTGCCACTCGGCGGTTCCCGCGAGACCCTTGCGATAGGGGTCCTCGAACAGGCCGAGCCGGAACTTCAGCTCGAGGACGCGGCGGGCGGACTCGTTGATGCGGGCATCGGTGACGCGGCTCTCGAAGTCACCCATCTGTCCGGGGTCGGCGCCGCCCATCACGTCGGAACCGGCCATGAGCGAGCGGACCCAGGGATCGCCCGCGGGCAGCCAGTCCGTGCAGATGACGCCCGTGTAGCCCATGTTCTGGCGCAGGTAGTTGATGATGCCGGGGCTGTCGCCCGCGCCCCACTGACCCGGGGCCAGGAGCTTGCTGCCGGCGTAGCCGGGCATGATGCCGCTGGTGCCTGCCTCGAGCGCGGCGTGCCACGGACGCATGTGGTAGTGGATGGTGGTGCCGTCGTAGGTGATGCCGCCCTCGCCACCGGCGCCCTGGCTCGGCCAGTGCTTGGTGGTGACCCAGACGGAGTGAGGATTCACCTCGGGGCCACCCTGCAGACCGGCGATGAGGGCGCGCGTGAAGCCCGCCGCCACGTCCGCGTCCTCGCCACTGCCTTCCTGGATGCGCGGGTAGAGGATCTTCGTGCCCACCTCGGCCAGGGGGGACAGGGTGCCGCGGCTTCCCACGGCCAGCTGCTCGCGCCGCTGGATGTCTCCCATTTCATAGGCGAGCTGTGGGTCGCGCGTGGCGACCAGACCGGGCTGGGTGGGCCAGCTCGTCTTGAAGCCGTGAATGGAGTCACCCGCGTCGATGTAGGGGATGCCCAGCGGCGTGGCCGCGGAGGCCTTCTGGAAGGCGACGATGTCCTCCGGCGCCAGCGGACCCATGGTGAAGCCCGCCTCGGGGTACTCCTTGGCATTGAAGAACAACTGCATCGCCTTCTGGTGCCGCGTCATCCGGCTCATCAGATCGTTGACGCGCGTGGCGATCGGGTTGCGCCAATCCTCGTACGGCTCGATGGTGCCGTTCTTGTTCAGGTCGCGCATGCCGTTGATGACCGGCACCCCATCCGCGACGGTCTCGACCTCCGGAATGTAGACGCTGAAGGTGCGCAGGTCCGAGCGGCTGGTGGCCCCGCTCGCGAGCGTGGCGACGACGTACCACTTGTAGGTCCAGCGATCGACCAGGTCCTGGTTGAGGGTGAGCGAGGTGCCGGTGGTGGAGCCCACTTCGCTGAAGCGGTTGATCAGGTCACCGGGCGCCATCCAGTCGTAGTCATTCCGGGTGATGTTGACGAAGAGCTTGTAATTTGTGGCGCCGGTGACGGCGGCCCATTGGAACGTGGGGCGGCGGGTGTTGGTGATCATCGCGCCATTGGCGGGCGCGGTCACCGCGAACGAGCCGGTTGTCGCCGGAGGGGCCACCTTCACGTACGGGTCGGGGATGATGGGGCCGGAGGGATTGCCAGGGTCGGTGGTTCCGGTGCTGTAGATCTCCACCTGCCACACGGCGTCCTGCACCGCGAGCGCGGTGACGGACTGCGCGCGCTGGGTGGTGCCCGTGAAGTCCGTGACCACCAGGCGGATGTCGGTGTTGGGCTGGGTGGGGGAGAACTGGTTCTTGGACATCGTCACCGTGGTGTTCGGCGGGAAGGTCACGGAGTAGGTGACCACCTTCGCCGGGTTGCGCACGGAGGGGGTCGCGAGGCCTTCTTCTGGAACGGGTGACACGGCCAGCGGCGTGGGCGAGATGCTCACCTTCGCGTAGGCCAGGTCGGGGAAGACCAGCTTGACGGTCTGGTTGGTCGTCTGGATGGGAGGCTGCTGGGTGCCACCGGGCTTGTAGACCTCGAAGGACCAGAGCGAGTAGCCATAGGCCGTGATGCCGCGCGTCGTGCCGCGCATGCGCACGTAGCGGTACGTGCCCGACACGGGAATCTCCCGGCGGCCCGCCGCGCCATCGGTGATGGTGGCCAGGGTCGTCCAGGTGGCGTCGTCGTTGGAGCCATCAATGGTGTATGCCTTGCCATAGGCGTTTTCCCAGTCGAGCACCACCTTGCCCAGCTGCTGGGACGAGCCCAAATCGACACGGATCGACTGAGGATCCGACGCGCCGGAGGACCAGCGCGTGTTGGCGTTGCCGTCGAAGGCGAAGGAAGGCCCGAGGTTGACGTCGTTGTTCTCGATGCTCGTGGCCGTGGCGGGACGGCCCCGGGCGAGGTCCGTGTTCGCCGTCGGCCCACCCTCGCCATACACCTCGAACTCCCACAACGAATAGCCGTAGCCGGTGAGGGCCCGGAGCTGTCCGAGCATCCGGATGTAGCGGCCCGAGCCGGATACAGTCAGCTCGTCGATGCCCCCATCACCGTTGGTGACGGTGCTCAGGGTCGACCAGTTCGATCCGTCGTTGGAAACCTCGAGCTTGTAGCTCTTGCCGTAGGCGCTCTCCCAGTTGAGGACCACGCGGCTGATCGTCACGGCCGATCCGAGGTCGATGGAGATCCATTCGTTGTCGGAGAAGCCGCTGCCCCAGCGGGTTCCGGGATCGCCGTCGACCGCGGAGGGACCTGTGAACACGCTTTCCGACGAAGACACCGTGACGGGCTTGCCGAGGGCGAGGTTGGTGAGGGTTTGCGCTTGCGCGGCGACGGGCCAGGCAGCCGTCATGCCCACGAGCACCAGGCTCGCGCAGGCAGACGCCCACCGTGTCCAGGCGCCGCGTGCGCCCTGGAAGAGGGAGTGGATGGGATTCATGGAGGGGGTGGGGGAGGGGAGAAGCGGTTGAAGAATGTCAGACAGCCACAGCCAGGCAATGACAGCCGGAACAAGGACATCCAGACAGCAGGCAACAACCGACAACGACAACCCGGATGAACGAAGGACCCCGTCCGGCGGACAGTACCGGAAGGGGCCCTCGCGACATCCTGGGGGACTGCTACTTCAGGTCGAGGTAGTCGACCGAGAAGACCCAGCCGTTCGGGTGGGTCAGGCCCGCCAGGCACAGCGTGCCCGTGCCGCTCGCGGAGACCGCCGTGGTGAGGTTCGTCAGGCTCGGGCTGCTCCAGCCCCCGCTCGCCGTGCTCATGGTGAACGTGCCGAGCACCGTGCCATTGAACTTCAGCTGCGCCTGGCCACCGGTGTACGGCGCGCCCACGTGAGCCGTCGCGGAGGTGATGCCAGACATGTTCACGTTGCTCCAGCAGATGGTGTCATTGCCCTCGAAGGCGACGACCTTGCCACCGCTGTCACCGCCGGCCTCGGCGAAGCAGCCCGTCAGCGTGGCGTTCTCCGCCTCCAGGCGCACGGGCGTGGGGCCCGTGCCGACGCACTGGCCCGAGCTGTTGCACGTCGTCCCGGTGCCGCAGGTGCCGCAGGTGCCGCCGCAGCCGTTGCTGCCGCACACCTTGCCCGAGCACGACGGCGTGCAGGTGCTGGTGCACTGGCCCGAGCTGTTGCACGTCTGCCCGGTGGCGCAGGTGCCGCAGGTGCCGCCGCAACCATCGCTGCCGCACACCTTGCCCGAGCACGAGGGCGTGCAGGTGCCGCCGGACGCCACACACTGGCCCCAGCTGCCGCAGGTCGTTCCGGTGCGGCACGCGCCGCAGGAGCCACCGCAGCCGTCGCTCCCACACAGCTTGCCCGTGCAGTCCGGCTGGCAGGCGTTGGTCGTGGTGCCGAGGTACATGTCGTCCAGGTAGAGCTGCGCGCCGGTGTAGGCGGAGCCACCCAGGGAGAGCTCGAACTTGTAGGTGTCCGTAGCGGGCGCGGTGAAGTTGGGCCCGGTGCACGTGGTCCACGAGGTGCCCACGTTGCAGTTGAAGGTGGCGATGGCCGTCCACGGATCGTGCGCCTGGACGATCTTGATGGGCACCGTGCGCGCCGCGTTCGACTTCAGGTCCACCTTCCACTTGTACGAGGTGCCGGCCTGGAGCTGGAAGCCCTCCTGCCGCACCTGCACGCTGTGGTTCGCCCAGCCGCCGTTGTCCACGCGCACCCACTGCACGTAGCCGCGCGTCCCGCCCTCGTTGATGACCTCGGTGAGGCCCGCGCCACCGTCGAAGAACAGGTCGGCGCGGTGGTAGGTGAAGTCCTCGTTGAAGCCGCAGTTGCGGATGAGGTTGTCGGGCACGCCGTTGCCGTCGATGTCCTGGCACGAGGCCCGGGGCGCCTGCGCATAGCCCGAGTTGCGGTGGTACCAGCGGATGTAGTCCACCTCGAGCTTGGCCTTGTCACCATGGGCCGCCCAGTCGATGTTGATGCACGAGGCCGCCGTCTCCTGGCACTTGCCATTCGTGCACGCCGCGCCGTTGGCGCACTGCGCGCTGGAGGTGCAGGCACGGTCCTTCCAACCCAGGCAGCCCAGCTCGCCTCCCACGGCGTTGTTGAGGATCAGGTACATCGGCTGGCGGAACTCGGTCGCGCCGTCACCAATGGAGAACGTGCCCACCGGCTGACCGCCGTTCTGCGGCATGTTGTCGATGTAGATCTTGAAGCCGTTCTCGTCCCAGAGGAAGCCCCAGGTGTGCCACTGGTGGTAGTCGATCGTCTTGCCGTTCCAGGTGGCTCGCGCGCCGCCCACGTCCCCATCGCACTTGGCGTCACCGTTGTTGGGCCAGGAGCTGCACGCGTTGGGCTCCCATCCGCCGGGGTTGGCCGCCAGCTCACCCGCCTCGGGGAACTCGCGCCACAGCACGTTGTAGCCCATGGCCTCGTTGGACGGGTAGAGGGCCTTGTTCTCCTTGATCTGCGTGTACTCCATGATGTCGATCTCGCCATTCATGGGCCAGGTCGAGCTGTCATCACGGCCACCGTTGGTGATGGCGCCATTGGCGCCGAGCAGCCAGATGGCGGGCCACATGCCATTGGGCGGCGTGGCCCCGGCGGGCAGATCCGCGAAGGGCATGCGCGCGCGGAACTCGATGTAGCCGTAGCGGTACTCGACCTTCTCGTCGCTCTTGATGCGACCCGAGGTGTACTTCGTCCCGTTGGTCGGCGCGTTGGCCGTGCCATTGAACGGCGCGCACTCGTCGTGATCGTAGACGCCGTTCTTGTTCTGGTCGTAGACGCAGTAGCCGGTGGACGCGCACGTGCCGTTGGTGCCGCATTGGCTGGTGCTGGTGCACTGCTGCCAGACCACGCAGTCCAACGGCTCCTGCCGCGCCAGCAGCGTCAGCTTGCCGTTCTCGACACAGTAGTTCCAATTGTTGGGATTGTTGGGACACTCCCGGTTCGTATATGCCTGCTGCTCGAAGTTGACGCCCAGGTTCTCCTTGGTCCAGTTTTGGGTGTTGAGATAGGACTTGGGCTGGCCCTTGTTCAGGTCGCCACCAAAGTCATCCTCCCACGTCAGTCCGAAGGTCTGTCCTCCGATGGTGAGTGTCCTGGAGCCGTAGGACTCCAGTGACGCCTCATACCCGGGCTCCGTGGGGTCCATGGCCTCCTCGCTGGTGGCCACCGCGCAGCCTACTCCCGCGATGACTCCCACGGCCCAGAAACCACCTGCCACCGCGAACTGCTTCCAGGACGAGCTCCTGCTTCGTTTCATTCCCTGAACCTTTCCACGTCGCCTGAGTACGCAATACGAGAAGAAGAAGTAAAACGAGGAAAAGGAAATTTTTATACCAATCCCTCGCCCCGGGGAACGAGAAAGTGTTGACGCGACGCGGCGGGCTGGAGGCGGCCTGGAAAATCGAAACGATTCGATTTGATGCTTCCTGACGGCCCAGGTTGGGACGACGACGAGGTCCTACGAAGCCCGAAGTCCCTGAGACGACAGGGGTTGTCAGACGCGCCACGTCATGCAGCCTCGCGCGCGGAGGAGGCGCGACAGAGGAGGCGTCTTCCAGTGCACAAACATCAAGACCCCGGACGCCATCAGGCGAGCCGGGGTCTTTCTCGTGAGGGGTGGCTCAACGTCAGAAGAAGTGGGTGAACCGGACCTGGTAGGACTGGTTCCTGGAGGCGCCACCGGTCGCCCTGAAGTCCTTCTGGTATTGCAGCATGAGCAGTGACGAGGGATTCAACCGGATGGTCGGTGAGAAGCGCACGCTCTGGACGGTCTGTTTCTCCGTCAGGACGAGGTTGAGCTGCTGCCCGCCCAGATCGGCCCTGAGGTTCTGCCTCCCGTTGGCTGTCAGAAAGTAGGAGAGGGCGAGGTAGAAGCTCTTGGAGAGGTCGACCGCCAGGTGTCCCTCGAAGCTGTAGGACAGCTCGCGGCTGTTCTGGAACTGGACCAGTGTCGGGGGAGTGCCCGCGGGGGCCACGTTGAGGCGGAAGTCGTCATTCGTCGTGGAGAAGCCCACGTTCCCGACAAGCTGCGCGGTGAGGATCTTGTACCGCTGGTAGATCGAGAGCTGAGGCCGGAAGATCCAGCGGTTCTGCCCGATATTGAGTGGGCCTCGATTCGGGTCGTAGTCGCCGACGGGAATGGTCACGTACACGGTGCTCGCCACGGCCGTGGGGTGGTCCGATTGCTCGTTGAAGCCAAGCCCGAAGGTCGGGGCGTAGATCAGGTCGGAGATGCCCGTCATACCGACCTGCTGGCCGCCCGTCGCCGCGCTCGTGATGTTCACGTTCGTGGCAGCGAAGATGAGATCGATGGGCGCCATGCCGATGTTGCCGTACTTGAGCAGGTAGGTTCCGCGCAGCACCATCGTGGCTTGCGAGGCGAGCTGCTGGTCCGACGTGGACGAGTAGCGCAAGTAGGTGTTGAGCATCAGGGTCTTCGAAGGCAGGTAGATACCGGCCTCGTAGTCTCGCGCATCTGTTTGTGCGAGCGCCCTCTGCGGCAGCAAAAAGAAGAGGGCCAGCACGCAAGAGATCAGGAGCGGTATGCCGTGACCGCGCTGCGCGGTCTTGGAGGGGTTGTTCATCATGGTCCGGGTCGTTCCTTGCTGGTTCCGCAGGTAGCGGGAGCTCCAGGATACCCATGAATCCCTATCCGAGCTCATAGCGCGTTGGCATGACGCAACCCGCCAGCCAAGACCATGCAAATATTGCCGAGACACTGGTGCTGCGGCTCCTTCCGAGCGCCGAACCTCCTGTCGCTGGGGTCTCATTTCGCATAGCGAAATGAGCTGAGAGTGATGGGGCTGTTTCGCATGGCGAAATGAGCTGTGAATGACAGAGCTGTTTCGCATGGTGAAACGGCTTGCATGGCAATGAGATGCTTGAATGTGTTGGCTTGATTTTCTGTTTTTCATCGGTAGTGTGTGTGATTGCCTGGGAATGCGGTCTAGCCCCCTCCGGGCAAAGGGAGAAGTCATGAAAGCGACGGCAGGTTCGAGGATCCTCGTTGCGCTGCTCTTGTCCATGGCGTGGAGCACCTCCGCCCTGGCCCAGAGTCTGACCAGCTTCACGGCGACGTATAGGGGCGGTAGCGGCGCTATCTGTGGCACGTCGTACAGCATCAGGGGCAGGGAGCCCTTGTCCTCACAGAGCAGATACCCGGTGTTCATCTATACGGTGGGCACCACGGAGGGGTACGACCACGCCTCGGCACTGGCCGCCGTCGAGGAGATGGCGAGCCGTGGCTATGTCGCGGCCACCGTCGAGTATGACAACGCCACCTTTGGCTCCTGCTCCACGCTGGAGAGCCGTGCCAGGTGCATCTTCGATTCGAGCCGATCGACCAGCGCCATCAACACGATCTGTTCGCGCGCCAAGGCGGATTGTTCCAAGGGCGTTGTCGTGGCCGGCTTCAGCCAAGGGTCCATCATGGCCATCCTGGCCAAGAATTATGACAGCCGGGTGCAGGCCGCCTATGGGCTGGGAGCGGGGGTTGAGTATTCCATCTACGACCTTCGCTCCTGCGTCGCCAACGGCAACCGTGCGCTGCCGAGCGACCGGCTCCGGGTTGTGAATGGAGAGAACGACGCGTTCATGGGCTCGACCGAGCTCACCGTGCGCGGCCAGGTTCAGGAGATGACGGGGCTGTCGTGTCCGTTGGCGACCTCCTGCTTCCGCAGCAACAACAGCGGCTGGTATATCGTGGAGAACTCCGAGGCCTCGGATGGGAGTGCCGACCACTGCTACATGCGTCAGGGAACCTGCATTGGCCTCACCCTGGACCAGAAGTGGCGCACGGGCACCTACGGCTGGTCATTGAGGACCAACCTGAACTGGCTGACGCAGTTCACCCAGCCATAGCGAGCGGAGTGTTTCGCTATGCGAAACGGAGTTCCGCCCACTATGCGAAACTGGGTTCCGCCCACGTTGACCTGACGTGTTTGGGGCACCTATTGTCCTGATACCTGTAAATTCCAGGACTTCTAGGACGTCCATGCTCCGTTTCTCCGACCTCCCCTTGCCCCTGCAGGACTCCGCGGTCTCCGATGTGGGGCTCCTGCACGATCCCGATGAGGAAGAGGCCAAGGACCGCCAGTTTGTGACGGCGCTGGCGCGCGGACTTGAGGTGCTCCGTGCGTTCACGCCTCACACCCCGCTGCTTGGGAACCGGGAGCTCGCGGCCAGAACGGGCCTTCCCAAGCCGACCATCTCCCGCCTGACCCATACCCTGACCCGACTCGGCTATCTCAAATACTCGGAGCGTCTGGGGAAGTACCAGCTCGGCACGGGGGTGCTGTCCCTGGGCTACGCGGCGCTCTCCAGCATGAACGCTCGCCAGCTGGCCAGACCCCTGATGCAGGAGATGGCCGACGAGGTCAACGCCATGGTCTCCCTGGGCACCCGGGACAGGCTCAGCATGGTGTACGTCGAGCACTGCCGCTCCAACTCAGCGGTGACCGTGCGCCTCGACGTCGGCTCGCGCATCCCGCTGGCGACCACGGCCATGGGGCGAGCGCTGCTCGCCGCCCTGCCCGAGTTGGAACAACGTGTCATGATGGAGCGCATCGCCAGGCAGGACCCGGATCAGTGGCCACGCCTCCGCGCCGGCATCGAGCAGGCTCTCGAGGAGTACCGGACCTATGGGTTCACGCTCTCCATCGGCGAATGGACCTCGGATGTGAATGCAGTGGGCGTCGCCCTCATCCCGCCCGATGGGGGTCAAATCCTGGCGTTCAACTGCGGCGGCCCAGCTTCCCAGCTGCCTCGCGAGCGGCTCATGGGTGAGCTCGGTCCCCGTCTGGTGAACCTTGTCCGCGGTGTCGAGGAGAGTCTGCAGCACCGCTGCGAGGCGCAGCCAGGTGCCCGCCTTCACGGTCAGGGCGAAGGCGGAGCGTAGGTCCAGGCAAGGAGCTCTGTGTGCTGCACGGAGCTCCCGTCTCGCAGGACCTCCGTCCCCCGTCGGATCCACATACTTGCGCGCCACCATGGGATTGGACCTCGGAACGAGGCCCTGGGGGACGAGGCGGACTGGCTGGACACCGCTCGCGAGCCCTACGCCTTCCGGATCCCCGCGACCTCTCCGTAGCCTCCGGGGATGAAGAAGTCGTGCATCTCCATGCCCATGATCCGCAGCGCGGTGGTCACGGCATCAGCGGCTCTGGGCACGCGCTTGGAGGGCTGACCGTTCTCCTCGATGATGTCCACCGGAACGCCGAGTCCACGCGGGGTGTACGAGCCCACCTGCCGATTCGCCGCCACGTTTCCGCCCGCGAAGCAGACCGAGGTGTACGGGTGGTGGTCATCCGGCAGGGAGTAGGTGCCGTCACGTCCGCGCGAGGCCCAGCTGCGGCCGAACTCGCTCATCACCAGCACGAGCGTGTCATCGAGCAGCGTCTTGCCCGGCTTGCCGGGAGCAGGCGCGGCCTTGAGCTCGCCCAGGAAGCGCGCGACGCAATCCATCAGTCCGCGGCCGTGCGCGCAGCTGTAGCCGTGGCCGGAGGCGTTGTGCGTGTCGAAGTCGAGCTGCAGCGAGACGTGCACCGAGGTGCAGAGGTCCGACTTGAGCAGACGCAGCGCGAGATCCATTCGTGGGTCGAGCCCGGTGAGGTGGAAGTTCGCGAGGCCGAACGAGTACGTGAACGACTGGTTCCCGAGGTAGCTCGCCAGGTACGCGGGACGGTTCGCCGTCAGCAGGTCGATGCCCTTGGTGCTCTCCAGTACGGACACGACATCCGTCGCGAGCACGCGCGAGACCGACGACAGCGAGCCGTGCAGGCCCTCGAGGTAGTTGTCCACCTTCGCCGTCGAACGGCCCATCATCTGCGGGGTGCGCGAGAGCGAGAAGCGCTCCAGCATGTTCGTCTTCAGTGTGCCGCCGGTGGGCTGACCGCTCGCGTCCAGCTCGGGACCTTCGGTGCGCGCATCGAGCCCCGTCCACCAGGGATTGTCCGAGGGTTTCGCGGAGAGCTGCGGCTTGAGCGCATCGATCGATGGAACGCGAACGGGCGAGGCATGTGAGGGCAGCCCCATCCCGAGTGGCGTGCCGCGCTCCCCGGCAACGACCACGAACGGCAGCGGCCTGCTCTCGCGGTACTTCTCGAACAGGTGGTTGGCGATCACCGAATGAACGGCGGGCGCCCGGTAGTCCGCACCGGCGACACCGCACATCGACGCGATGAACGCACTCGAGTGATCGTTGGAGCCCTGGTCGATGCCGTGCAGCACGCTCAGCTGCTCATGCAGCGCGAAGTGCGAGAAGCCGTACATGAGCGGGCTGAAGGAGTCGCGCTCGGCGGGGTTGGAGGGGTTCCACGACTGCCAGGTCCGGAGCGGCTTGTAGGGACCGTTCGGGGGCGCGAGGTTCACCACCTTGCTCGCGTCGAAGAAGACGGGCTCGCCGCTGTAGCTGGAGGGCGCTGGCACGCAGAGCGGAATGTCCGCGTCGTCCATCGGGGTGAAGTAGTACGCCGGTCGGTAGCCGCCCGGGATGTAGAGGACCGCGAGCCGGGAGGGGACGTCGATGTCCGCGGCGCGCGCGGCGCTCGAGCCGAGGAGACCCGCGCGTTCGAGGAGCGCGAGCTGTCCCGCTCCGAGGGCCCACTTGAGCAGCGTGCGACGAGAGGTGTTCGGCATGATGTTCTCGGCTCAGTAAGTGATCCACAGCGGGTGACGGATGAGCGTCGCGCAGACGCCAATCCAGCCGAGGCGCGCGTTCTTCTGCGCTTCGAGCGGGACATAGACCTGTTCGTACAACTGCTTCGCCTCCTCTTCCGAGGGCGGCTGCCCGAGCATGCGCAGGTAGAGCGCGCGCAGGTTCTTCTGTACCGCGTCCGGATTGCTCGCGGAGGTGTCGGCGAGTGTCACGTAGCGCAACACGGCCGTGTTGCCCTTCTTGTCCACCGCGCGCGCGCACCAGGCCTGCGACATCTGAACCAGCGTCTGCGCGGCGGAGGGCCCGAAGCCCACGTCCTTCTTGCGGTACAAGAGCGAGTTGCCGCCTCCGAGTGCCTCGAACCGCTCGATGCTGCGTAAGTCGGAGACGTACTGGTCCGAGATACCGGGAGACCAATCACCGGGCCACACGAAGAGCTTGCCGCCATTCACCACGTACGCCTTGTTGCGCCAATCGGGATCGCTGGTGCTGACGAAGTCCTCGAGCGTGAGCCCGAGCTGATCCATCAAGCTCACGACCATCTCCTCGGCGGAGAGCCGGCGGACGGTGAACGCCTCCGCATCCGGAGCCTCCAGCCGCGCGGGAGGAGGAGGCAGATCTCGAATCCAGGCCTTCACCTGCTCGATGGTCAGCGAGGTGCGGCCATGGGCGACGAGCTCTTCGTAGGGCTGACCCGGCGGCATCTGCGGGTAGCTTCCGGCCGCGGTTCCCTCGAGCATCTGGACCAGCATGCTGTTCTCGGGGTCCCCCCGCTTCACGTACCTCTCGTCGTACACGAGCCCGTTCTCGAACGCGGTGAGCGAGGCGAAGAACGGCTTGTTTCCGGCGACGTGGCAGCCCGCGCACGCGGGCGCGAGCCCGAGCCGGATCTTTTCGTTCTCGCAGTTGTCATCTGCGCCCGTGACCTTCCCGGTGCAGGCCCCGGAGGTGAGCACGAGTGAGGCCAGCGTGACGGCTCCCAGTATCGAACGCAGCATGCGCATCACAGGCCCCTCCGCAGTTCGGGCTGTTCGAAGAGGTATCGGATGAAGGGCCGGAGCTTGCGGTCGCGTGCGACGAACTCCCTCGCGAGCTTGTCGATGAAGCCCTTCTCGGTGGCCGGGTTCAACTCACGGCCGATGAACATCGCGTAGAGCTTGCGCGAGGCGCAGCGGTCGAACTCGCCGGAGCGGACGAGGAGCTTCCCGAACCCGAGCGGACCCATCGTGCCGTCGCCTTGCATGCCGAGCAGCGTGTACGTCTCGGGCATCGTGTCGAGCAGCACCGCTTCCGGATTGGCCGCGATCTGCTCGGGGGTGACCGGGGTCATCACGGTGTTGGGAAGGAACGCGTTCTTCCACCGGTAGCCCGGCGAGTTGCCGATGTACGGATATCTACCGGACAGCCAGTCCTTCGTGACGCGGTGACGGCCCACGCCCGGAATGAAGGGCCACGGCACGTAGGTGCTCGAGGCTGCACCGAAATCCCACCGCTTGAACGAGATCGCCGCGGGATCGAGCGTCTTGTGGCAGTGCAGGCATGTTCCGCCGGTGGCGGGATCGACATCGTACGGAGGGAAGTGCACATCCGCGGGAGGGGGCGAGAAGCTCTGGCAGGCGAAGATCTCGAGGAAGCGCGCGGCCCGGACGCGCTCGCGCGGGAACGAGGACATCGCGCCGATCATGGTGAGCACCCCGGCGGTGGGGAGACCCTTCGGCGCTTCGGTTGTGGTGCGGGGATCGAATCTGTACGTGCGATCGAGACTGCCGGAGCGCGCCCGGTTGTTGGTGAGCGCGAGATGGAAGGGCTCCAGGTCCTCGACCACGAACTCGCGCCACGCCTGTGGATCATTCGGCGTCGGGTGCAGCGGATCGCGAGGGGCGTTGTCCGCGTCCGGGCGCCACCAGGTCGTGTTCGCGTCCAGCGCGTTGCTGCCCATCTGCCGGCCGAAGCGCACGTACAGCGCTCGCAGCCAGTTGGTTCCGACCGAGTAGTTGCCGAGGACGAGATCCGAGAGCGGCCGGTCGTGCCACGCGAGGTGCGCGAACAGGCGCGCGGGTTCCTCGTACGGATGGCGTCGTTGAACGCGGAGATCGTTGTTGCTCTTGGTATGCAGGCCGACCAGCGGCGCGCACCACACCAGGTTCGGTCCGCAGCCGCACCCGGTGGGCAGCATGGGATCGTAGTAGCCGCCGCCCGCGAGGCCGCAGTCGAGCGTCTGCCCCTTGGAATCGACGACCTGCGTGACGTTGGAGCCGGCCTTCCCCAGCACCTGGACCTGCGTTCCCGGCGCCCACCAGGGCTCGACTGTGTGCACCTCGGGCACCGCGGTATTGCCGTCCGCATCCTGGTCCTTGCACTGCCTGTCCGGATTGCCCGAGCTGAACTCGTTCACGTGGTAGTACGCGCCCGGGTGCAGGCTGTCCGCGGGGCACTTGAAGAGGTGGCCGGACATGTCGCCCTGGTACGCGTCGCCAGCGGCCCCGGTGGTGAACGCGCCCACCGCGATCCACTCGTGTCCGAATCGCAGCATCCGCTCGTAGAACTTCGGCGAGGCGAGCGCCTCATCGAGCGCCGACCGCAGGATCGCTTCTCGCGCTTCAGGCGTGGTCGCGGTCTCCATCGCTTCGTACTGTTCGAGGGTCGGCGTGGTCCCGGTGAGCCCGAGCACGATGCGCCGCAGGAGCCGTGTGTCGCTCATCTGGTCATTGAGAGGCTTGGCCGTCGCAGGAGCCTCGGGACCACATTGCTGAGCGTGCGCGTCGACCCCGACGAGTCCGGAGATCGCGATCATCACGGCCAGCACGGCTGCGCTCTTCGAATGCAGATACCAGTGCATTCGAGGAATCCTACAGAATCGAATATTTCCATGTAAAGGACTTACGCGGGTTTGTGGTCTCGGGTTGGGTCGCCCGCACCTCATGACGCACCAGGCAAAGCTCCTTGACGAGACTCTTCCACGGGACGAACTTCGGACGCGCACGGGTTCAGGTGGGCGATGAGCGACACGAGTAGCGAGTCAGCACACAAGCTGGCCATCGAGGTGCGGGACCTCCACAAGTCCTTTGGAGACAACGAGGCCCTGCGGGGCGTGGACCTCGTGGTGCCCGAGGGCACCACCTGCGTGCTGATGGGGATCTCCGGCTCGGGCAAGTCGGTGCTGATGAAGCACATCATGGGTCTGCTGCGACCAGACCGAGGGACGGTGCTCGTCGAAGGCCAGGATGTGGCGCAGATGGACGAGGCCACGCTGGACCAGATGCGCCGCAAGCAGGGCATCCTCTTCCAGGCCAATGCCCTCTTTGACTCGCTCACCGTCTTTGACAACGTGGCGTTCCCCCTGCGCGAGCGCACCCGCATGTCCGAGGCGGAGATCCAGGAGACGGTCAACAAGACGCTGGCCAAGGTAGGCCTGTCCCATGCGACCACTCGCTTCCCCGGTGAGCTGTCGGGCGGCATGCAGAAGCGCGTGGGCTTCGCGCGCGCCACCATCCTCCAGCCCCGGATCCTCCTCTATGACGACCCCACGGCCGGTCTGGATCCGCTCACCACG
This sequence comes from Archangium minus, assembly GCF_044360475.1. NCBI lineage: Bacteria > Pseudomonadati > Myxococcota > Myxococcia > Myxococcales > Archangiaceae > Archangium > Archangium minus. Next base: position 7,014,682 of record NZ_CP043494.1, on the reverse strand, counting down.
GCCGCCGTCAATGAGATCATCACCACCGGAAAGCAGCAGCTCGGGGCGACCTCGCTCGTGATTACACCGGATGTGGCCGCCGCCTTTAGCATGGCCGACAGCCTCGCCCTCATGCACGAAGGTCGCATCGTCGAGGTGGGCCCGCCGGACGTGTTCCGCGAGTCCCAGCACCCCGCCGTGAAGGCCTTCATCCGCAACTGGTTGGCTCGTCGTTCGCAACACCGCAAGCACCAGGGTTGATGGCGCTCAGGCTGTCGGCAGGGGCTCCACACTGGTGTGGAAGGTGCATCCCTCCACCGCAGAGGCTCCCGCGCCCGTCAGGGTCGCAGGAGAAGAGAGAGGCGGTCCTCTGGATGGGAGGGTGCAGGCCCTGCACGTCACGGGCGCGGGCGCGCATGAATTGCGCCCGGGGAACCGGTCCATCGAGCGGGTGTGGTTGGCACGTAACTTTCATGGCTCCCGTTGTGAAAGGAGGGATGACCATGGTCGAGACAGTGCTCATCACCGAAGCTGTGGAAACGACTCCGGAGCTCCCCAGCCTCGAGCTTCAGGGGAGCTTCGATGTCCGGGCGGCCCGGAATGCCTTGGAGACCCTCCGGCGGTATGCCGGCACGAGCTTGGTGCTGGTGGACTTCAGCAAGGTGCGCTTCTTCCAAGACTTCGCTCTGGATTTCTTTGCCCAGGAGTTGAGCCAGCTCCCGGAGATACGTCTCCAGACGCGGGGACTTCCGGGCCACCCGGCGCGTCTTCTCGAATATCTGCACATCGACCCGCACACGCTCACGCCCATCCGAGTGAGCCGCCGCTGCCCGGCCTACCACCCGGCACGGGACAATCGAGACCTCGACGACTGAGGTTTTACCGGGCTATGGCGCGAAGGTGAACGCCTGCTCGCGCACCAGCGCCACCATCACCAAAGCCTCGACGTCAAGCGAGTGGATGCGGGCCTCCACCTGGACCGTTCCTTCGGGCCCCGCGTACCTGGTGTCGAAGGTGTGCGAGAGCGAGCCCTCGCCGACGGTGGTGCTGCTGCCCGCGCTGCCCGAGGAGAAGCTCACGTAATATTCGTCGGTTCCCTGGGAGGCCGTCCATCGCAGCTCCAAGGGCTGACTCGCGCTCACCTGCTCGTCCGCGGCGGGGGAGGTGATGTCGAAGTCACCGGGCATCTGGAAGGTGCGGCGGATGGACTCGCCGCCCGCGTTCACCACGAGCTCGAAGCTGCCGCCGGGTACCAGCAGTGTCGTGTCCTCCTCTTCGAGGACATAGGCCTCGCGCTCTACGTCATAGGGGAGGGGGCGGCCCGCGAGCGTCACCGCCGCGTCCTGGAGCGGCGTGTTCTCGAGGGTGACCTCCAGCTCGGCCCTCGCCTTCGCGCCATCGAGTGTCACATGGCCGTCCACCGCGAGCTTGGTCGGTTCAATGATGATGCCACCGTCCAGGCCGCACACATCGAGGAACATGAAGGTGAGCCACCCGGCCTCGCAGACGAGCGCGTCGTAGAAGGGGCCGCCCTGGGTCAGGGTGAGCGGCATGTGGGTGTCCAGAGGCACCACCGCGCTGTTCTCGGAGTTCACCGCCTGGATGAGGTTGAAACCGGGCTTCAGGCCTGTCTCCGCCGGCTGTTCCGTGGTCACGTAGATGACGGTGAAGGCGGCGGAGGTCGGCTCGGCCAGAAGCGAGGAGCCGATGATCCGGTCCACCGGCGCGCCGTTCGTGGGAATGGTGTCGAGCTTCGCGTTGCCGTTGCCGTCCTGGTACGCCAGGAGGATGCCGAAGGCGCCCTTGCCTTGGAGGCCATCGCCGAGTGGCTTGAGCGCGCTCTCCGGCGGCGGGTGATAGAGGTGGAAGCTGTAGTTGGCCGGGAAGCTGCCCTGGTAGACCACGTCCTCGGTGACCACGTCCACGGGCCCACCTTGCGAGCCGCCCGTATCCTCCGCGGCCAACCACTGCGGGTACCACACAAACGCCAGACGCACCGGCCCTGTGATGCGTGCATCCGCCGTGGGGTTCATCTGCCCCTGGATCGTGACGAGGGGCTCGCCCGGATGGTGGGGGCCCACCACGCTGCCGCAACCCGCGAGGGTGAGTAGCAAGGAGAGCAGAAGGAAGAGAAGGCTGGGAAGTTGCCGAGACATGTGTCCCCCCCTTTGGGGAAGTCAGGTAGAGCGGCCCGGGATGGGCGCTCATGAAGGAAGACCGGCCCGGTGCCTGAAAATGGGAACCGCGTTTTTTCGCTAGAAGCGCCAGCCGGCGCCCGCGGAGACGTGCGCCGCGGGGAGCAGGGCGGGCTGTTCCGTGCTCGGCAGGTAGCGCAGGAGGAACTGCGCCTGGAGGAGCGCGAAGGCCTGACCGGGCAGTGGCACCTCCACGCCCGCGACCGGGCCCAGGCCCAGGCCCAGTGCCCGGCGGGGCGGTAGTGGCTCGACGCCGAAGGTGTCCCCGATCTCCTCCTCCCGCTGGCGCCGCAGTCGCTGCTCCAGGCCGGTGAGCTCCACTCCCATACCCACGTAGGGCACCAGCGCCCATTCCAACCAGCGGTAGCCGGCGGTCACCCCAGCGCTCAGGGCGCGCTCTCGCACCTCGAGCTCCACGGCCGGGTAGCCCGCCTGATTGAAGCTGACGACGCCCAAGGCCCACCAGGAGCCCCAGCTATGACGGTAGCCGAGCCCCGCGGAGAGGCGTGTCCCCGTGCCTCGCACCGGTGCGCTCTCCAGCCGCGCGAACCCCAGCAGCGCCGAGCCGCGCAACTCCACGTGGCCGCCCTTGAGCGCCACCTCCGTGTAGGGGCGCCACTTCAACTCCTCCTCGCGCACCTGGCGCTCACCGCCGTAGGGCAATTCCAACTCGAGCAGGCCGGTGCTGGCGCCCGCGCGCTTGCGCAAGAGGTAGCGGCCTGGTGGCACCGCCAGGCGCAAGGGGCGCCCCGGTGCCTTCTCCACCTCGGCCACCACGTCCGGCCGAGGCTGGCTCGCCACCACATAGCGGCCAGCGAGCGCCGCGGGGAAGATGAGCGCGCTGCGGGCCGCCTGGGGTTCGGTGAGGATGAGCTCCCCGGTGCCCGACAGCTCCCACGCATAGGCCGGGTGCTGACCCGCTCCAGCGGCTCCCGCGACCGTGCGTCGGTAGGCGTAGGCGTACGCCTCGGCGAGCGACACCCGCCCGTCATCCTCCACGTCCGCGTCCCCGCGCAGGCCCGTGAGCAGGTGATGGGTGAAGAGCGAGCCCTTGAGCGAGTCCCACTCCTCGGAGCTCTCCCCCGGGCCGCTGGAGGAGATGACCACCTGGCCGTGCAGCGGAATCTGCTCGAGCGACACCGAGAACTCCGGGCCCGCTCTACCTCCCTTGCGCCGTGCCAGGGTGCCGCTCTCGCACGCGTCTACGAGGAGCACGCTGAGCCGTGCACCCGCCTGGTTCGCGCTGTCTCTCAGCTCGGCGAGCGGCAGGTGGCTCCCTCTCAGGTGCAGCACGCCGCCCTTCGCGTGGGCCGAGACGTACACGATGAGCACTGCGTCGTCTCCCGCGGCGCGCAGCTCGGCGATGCGGCCGGTGACCTCGGCCAGTCGCTGGCGCACCACGGAGGCGGGTTGATCCACCACCAGATAAGAACGATCGGCGCGCACCCCGCCCAGCTCGACGAAGAGCTGCCTCACGCGTCCGGCGTCATCATCCGCGAAGCGGAGCACGGCGTCGTCGGGATCCCCCACGTTGGCGCCGATGGCCACCAACAGGCGGACGGTGGCCGCGGCGGCTCGCAAGGGACAGAGGAGCAGCGGCAGCGCCGCGAGAAGGAACCAGAGCGGGCGGGGTGGAATCATGGGCGCTTCTGGAGACGGAGCGTACTCACACTGCAATCGGGACACGAGAGGGTGAGCTCGGCGCGTCCTGCCTGCGTGCGCAGGGCTTCGAGCAGGGGCGCGGCTTGTAGCGGGCGGGGCGAGAAGACGGCGAGGAGCCATTCCGGGCCGGGCGCGTCGTCGAGCACCACGCTTCCTGGAAGGAAGTCGCGCTGCCCGGCTGGCAGGGGCGCGGAGGTGGCCGAGCCATAGGGATAGAAGACGCTCGCGGCCCCTCTCCCGTCCAGCTCGAGCACGAGCAGGTGTCCGGCCTCCTTCGCCTCGTAGGAGAAGCGCAGCGCATCACCCGACTGAACCTGTGCGTCGGGGCCCAGCAGCTCGGGGGCGCCCCCAGCGCGTGAGGCCGCCACACGGAACTCGCCGCCCTTGATACGCACGCCCTCCTCTTGTTCCAGTCGCGGAACGAGCACCAGCAGGGCCAGCAACGGGACACAGGCGCCGAGCACGGGGAGCAGCCAGCGCAAGCCTCGCCGCGGTTGGGAGGCGGCGCGCCGCTCCAGCTGGCGCAGGAAGAGCTCGGGGGGACGTGCGCGGACGAAGGCTTCGCGAGCGGTGGTGAGCGCCTCGAGCTGGCCACGGCAGTCGGCGCAGCCCTCCACGTGGGTACGCGTGGCCTCGGGGGCGGCCTCGCCAGCGCTCATCGCCTCGAGCTGGGCGGCTGGCGGACAGTGGGGACCGCGAGGAGAGGGGGGGAGGGGAGTGGGGCTCATCGTGTCTCCTTGAGGCCGGCGCGCGCCTGCCAGAGCTGACGGATGCGATCCTCGAACTGTTGGAGCTTCTTGCCGATGGTGCGGCGCGAATAGCCGGTCTGCGTGGCGACCTCCTCCTGGGTGTAGCCGTCCAGGAAGTGCAGCACCCCAATGGTGCGCGTCTTTCCATCGAGTTGGCGCAGCGCCAAGCCGAGCATCGCCCGGCGGTCTGCGTCCTCTGGTGAGCCTTCTCCTCGTTGCTCCAGGGCCGCCAGTTGTGACTCCTCCGCGGGCGGCTCCCGGCTGCTGCGTTCCATCAGATCGAAGCAGCAGCGCTGGGCGATGGTGTAGAGCCAGGCCAGCGTGGCGCCCCCCTCACGAGGTGCGCCATAGCGCTTCGCCCTCAGGAAGGTCTCCTGGAGCGCGTCCTCTGCATCCTCGGGGCGGCGCACCAGCTGCAGACAGCGGCGGTGCACGAGGTATCCGTATTGCGCGTACAGCTGGGCCAGCCAGGCGTCATCCATGGCATGGCCCTCCGCTGACGTGGTGTTGTGGGGTTGTCAGGCTCAGGGCGCTCTCCTCTCAAGGAGAGACTGGTCGAGGCCCGGAAAATGGGAACCAAGAAAATGACGTGAAGTGGGCGCTTCACCCGCGCATAGGGAGAGGGCTTCCTTGCGGCCAGGGGGGAGGGTGCCCACCTTTCCTCCAATGGGCCGGTGTGTATCTGCATGGGCGGTGACGCTCGTGGTGGTGCTCCGGGTGCTCCCGGCCAGTGCGGAGCCCCTCGAGCTACACCAGAGGATGGTTCCGCCCACGGAGCTACCCGATCGCCCCGCGTTCGAGGAGCTCCTCTGGTACTTCGCGGATCCGGGGCGGGCCTTGCAGGGGGGCTTCACCGTGCCGTCCCTCTCGCTTGCCGTGCGCGCGCGGGCTTGGGCATTCGTTCCGCCCGGAACGCGCGAGCAGCGGGAAGCCCGGGACGCCTTCTCCCTCGCGACGCAGGATGTCACCCTGTCGGAAATCCCCGCGGGAGGCCGTCTCGCCAGCTTCCTGGAGCTCGGTCCCGAGGGCGAACGGTTCCGGGTGCGTGACCTCGGCCATTGGCTCAGTGGGCCCCAGAGCCCCATTCAGGCAGCCGTGCGACCCTGGCTCGAACGCCTGCCTGGACAGGAGACGACCGCGGTGATTGCCGCGGGCGTGGCGGGGCTCGGGCTGGCCTACCAGTTCGGCACCGCGCATGCCCAATCCCTGGGACTGACGCCCGAGGTCAGGGGCACCTTGCTCCAGGGACGCCTCCACGCGTCCGTGCGGTTGCAGACGGAGCCCCACTTCAAGAATGCACGCGCGGACGTGGGGGCGCGCCTGCTCCTGCCGGAGTCGCTGCGGCTGCCGCAGATCGGCGGTCGGCTTGAACAGCTTGAGGTAGGAGGCTCGGCCGCGCGCGGTCCCGAGGGGCTCCTGCTCGATTCGCGGTGGGCCACGCTACGGGGCCGGCTGTCCTGGCTCGAGCTGGCCCTGGGGGTTCACTCCAACTCCGCCGACCCGTACATCTGGACGGATCTCGAGACGTGCGTGCGGCGCGAGCGCTTCGACCTGCGCGCCGTGTTCAGCCGCCAGTGGATGACCATGCGGACCTACACCACGGCCACGGCCACGCTGCGGACGGGTCCGGTGCTGTCCGGGCTATTCCTCGGGATGCAAGGGACCCTGAGGCGCACGTTCGGTCTGGTGAGCATGGGCTCGTTCTAACCACCGGTTCTCCCAGACCAGCTCTTCCAGCGGTCGGCGCGAGTCCCAGCCCTCCAGCTCCAGCATCGGCCGCTCATAGAAGGCCTCGACATGGCCGAGGCACAGGATGGCGATCGGCTCGCTGCCTTCCGGCGCCCTCAACACCTCCGCCAGCCGGGCGGGGTCGAACAGCGAGACCCACCCCATGCCAATCCCCTCGGCCCTCGCGGCGAGCCAGAGGTTCTGGATGGCGCAGCTCGCAGAGGCGAGGTCCATGTTCGGCATGGTGCGTCGGCCGAAGACATAGCGTTCACGTTGGTCCGTCAGCGCGACGACCCAGAGCTCGGGGCACTCCTTGATGCCCTCCACCTTGAGGCGCATGAACTCCCCGCCACGTGGGCCCAGCGCTTCGGCGGTACGGAGGCGCTCCTGTTCAACCAGGTCTGCGATGTCGTTCCGGAGTGCCCCATCGGTAATGCGAATGAAGCGCCACGGCTGCATGAAGCCCACGCTCGGCCCGAGATGCGCCGCATGGAGCAGCCGCGTGATGATCTCCGGCTCAATGGGCTCGGGCCGAAAGTGGCGCATGTCGCGGCGCTCACTGATCGCACGGTAGACAGCTTCTCGTTCCGCGGGAGAAAAGCGGTGGTTCGTCATGGGTCGTCGGGCCTTTGCCAAGGCATCTGCCGGGGCGCTCCATAGTACATTCCGCGCTTCACCCACAGTCGGAGTGCATGAATGACGAATCGTTCACCCTTCCTGCTCGTTCTTCCGCTCGTGGTCTGCGCCTGCGCGACGACGGCTCCCCGTTTCCCGTCGGGAGCGGTCGTCGACATGACCTATCCGTTCGACGAGCAGACCATCTACTGGCCCACGGAGGCGGGCTTTCAGCTCAAGAAAGAGGCCTATGGGCACACGCCCCAGGGTTACTTCTATGCCGCCAACAGCTTCTCCTCGGCCGAGCACGGCGGAACGCACTTCGACGCGCCCATCCACTTCGCGGAAGGGCACCCCTCGGTCGACCAGATTCCGCTCGAGAAGCTGATGGGAGAGGCCGTCCTCATCGACGTGACGCGGCAGTGCGCGGCGAACCCGGACTATCAGGTCACCCAGGAGGACTTCGCCGCCTGGGAGAAGGAGCACGGGCGGATTCCGGACGGAGCCATCGTCCTGTTGAGGACCGGCTATGGCGCGCGGTGGCCCGATCGCAAGAGCTACCTGGGCACGGAAGAGCGCGGCGCGGAGGCGGTCGCGAAGCTCCACTTTCCGGGGCTCCACCCCGAGACCGCCCGGTGGTTGGTCGGCAACCGCTCCATCAAGGCCATCGGCCTGGATACGGCGAGCATTGACTACGGCCAGTCCACGCTCTTCGAGAGCCACCAGGTGCTCTTCGCGCACGACATCCCGGCGTTCGAGAACGTGGCCAACCTGGACCGTCTGCCCGCCAAGGGCTTCGCCGTCATCGCGTTCCCGATGAAGATCAAGGGCGGCAGCGGAGGGCCGCTACGGATCGCCGCCGTCCTGGGCCAGGGCTCCTGATCCACGCTCACGAGGAATCGCCCGGTCCTCTGCTCGCCGTGCCTCCGGCCCTTTGAGCGCCCAGGGTGCGGCTCGCTCCCTGACGGAGTGTTGTGCACCGGGCTTGTTGCACTGGGAGTGTCTCCCAAGCTTCTCCGGACGAACGACCCGCGTCGTCTTCCAGACAGGCACAAGAGGAGACACTGCCCATGACAGAGAAATCTCAAGAGCCGTTTGCCCCCACGCCACGAGGTCCGGTTCCGAAAAAGGGAGCCGCTCGTAAGGGAATTCTCGACGAACCCTCGGGCGCGAAGGGCAAGCGAGCAGTGAGCCGGAAGGAAAAGCATGAGGCCAGCGCCCCACGGGAGTCGGCTCCTTCCTCCTCGAAAATCAATGTCGGCGCCGTGGAGCGAGTGGCCTCCACGGTGCTCGGCGGAACACTCCTGACGCTCGGCGTCGGGCGTCGCTCCCTGGGTGGAGCAGCGCGGGCAGCACGGACGATCCTCGGGGGAGGGCTCCTCTACCGGGGCGTCCGCGGGTACTGCCATCTGTACCAGGCGCTCGGCATCAACACCGCGAAGGATCGCGGGCAGGGCGAAGCCGGAGTGGTGGCCGGTCCCATCGAGCTGCAGCGCTCCATCACCATCGGCAAGCCCGCGGACGAGCTCTACCGCGCGTGGCGCGAGGCGCGGAACCTGTCGCAGATCCTGGGTCACTTCGCCGAAGTCACCGCCGTGGGTTCGGATCGCCAGCATTGGAAGGTGAGTGGTCCTGTTGGGAAGGGCCTCGAGTGGGACTCGCGGATCGTGGATGAGCGCCCCGGCGAGCTCCTGAGTTGGGAGTCGCTCCCAGGTGCGGATCTTCCCAACGATGGCTCGGTGATCTTTCGGCCCGCCCCGGGTGAATGGGGCACCGTGGTGACGCTCCACTTCCGCTTCAACCCGCCGGGCGGTGTGATCGGCGAGGCCGCCGTGAAGCTCCTGGGCATCGTGCCCGACACGCTCGCATTCACGACGCTCCGGCGATTCAAGAGCCTCGTCGAGACCGGCGAGATTCCGACGACCGCGAAAAACACCTCCGGCCGCGCGAGCGCCCACACCCACTGAGGAGAACACATCAATGCGAGCACTCTGCTGGAATGGGATCAACGACCTGCGCGTGGAGACGGTTCCCGATCCGGAGATCGTCAATCCGCATGACGTCATCCTGCGCGTGACGATGTCCACGACCTGCGGCTCCGACCTGCACTTCATCGATGGGTACCTCCCGACGATGCGCGAGGGGGACATCATCGGCCATGAGTTCATGGGCGAGGTCGTCGAAGTGGGCCGTGAGGTGAAGAAGGTGAAGAAGGGTGACCGTGTGGTCGTCCCGTCCTTCATCTGCTGTGGCAACTGCTGGTACTGCCAGCACGACCTCTGGTCGCTGTGTGACAACACCAACCCGAAGGCGGAGCTCCAGGAGCCGGCATTTGGATATCCGACCGCCGGTATCTACGGCTACACGCATGCCTTTGGCGGCTACGCGGGAGCGCACGCGCAGTACGTCCGGGTGCCGCATGCCGACAATGATTGCTTCCTTGTCCCCGAGGGGGCGACGGATGAGCAGATCATCTTCCTGTCGGATGCCGTTCCCACCGGCTACATGGGCGCTGACTTCTGCAACATCCATCCCGGGGACACCGTCGCTGTCTGGGGTTGCGGTGGTGTGGGCTTGATGGCGATGAAGAGCGCTTTCCTCCTGGGCGCCGAGCGGGTGATTGGAATTGACCGCTTCCCCGAGCGGCTGAAGATGGCGCGGGAGAAGGTGGGCGCGGAGACCATCAACTACGCCGAGGTCGACAGCGTTCTGGAGCTGCTGAAGGAACTGACGGGTGGGCGCGGTCCGGATGCGTGCATCGACGCGGTGGGCATGGAGGCCCACGGGACCGGGGCCGAGTACGCCTATGATCGCGCGAAGCAGGCGCTTCACCTGCACTCGGACCGCGGCGAGGCGCTCCGCCAGGCGATCCGCGCGTGTCGCAAGGGCGGAACCCTGTCCATCCTGGGTGTCTACGGGGTGATGGACAAGTTCCCCATCGGCGTCATCATGAACAAGGGACTCACCGTCCGCACCGCGCAGCAGCACGGACAGAAGTACCTGCCGCGCCTCCTGGAGCACGTGAAGCGGGGTGAGCTGGATCCCTCGTTCCTCGTGACGCACCGGTTCTCGCTCGAGGAGGCGCCGCGCGGCTACGAGATGTTCAAGAAGAAGGAGGACGGGTGCGTTCGGGCAGTGTTCCTGCCCTCCTGATGACCCACGCCCCTAGGGCGTGAAGAGACTCTATTGGGGCTTCTTCACGCCCAGCACTTTCGCCCGAAGAGGGTGTCGTCGTACCTGACGGCACCCGGTGGGCAGGCCTCCTCGAGCGGCTCATCGATGTGGCGCAGTCACTGCGGGCGGACAGACTGCCCGATGAGGTAGGTGATGGTCATTCCCCCCGCGCGCTGGACTCCGCTTTTCCAGCGGTACCCATCACCGCCGAGCCCCGTTGTCAGCCGCTCGAGGTCCGCGGGTGCATAGGTCCGCAGCGACGACACCACGCCATCCCACAGGATGAGCAGGGGGATGATGGGCACCAGATAGGTGAGGACCAGGCGCCACCCGTGCTGCGGACGGATGAGCGGGGTGAAGCCCCACACGAGGGGGATGACGAGCAGGAACTGGCCGAGGAGGTACGGCAGCGAGCGCTGGGTGATCTCGAAAGCGGCGAAGGGAACCCCGCGTGCGGCGGCGTCCGCGAAGAGGGCGCGGGCTTTCTCCGGAGGGAAGTGGTGCAGCCCTTCGAAGAGAGTCCGCACCCCCGTCAGCTCCTCGGGGATGCGAGTGGCGTCGACCGGGGTGTCGCGGTAGTGCGCGCCGGGAGGCAGATCCTGCCTCGGGACGGGATGGAGGTCGGTGAGCACCACCCCGGCCCCGCCGTGCACCGCCTGCAGCGCCGGGAGCAGGGTGCGCCACGGGCCCCCCGCGCCGGAGCAGAGGTCGACGACCTGGTCCGTGCCCGCCGTGCGGAGCAGCTCCGCCAGTTGCGGCGCCACGCCGTCATAGGGCCGCATGCGGTCGAGCACGATGCGCAGGTAGTCGACCACGCCACGGCGCAACGGTGCGGGCAGCCACGACTGGTCGAGGAACTCGAAGAGTTGGAGGCGGGGGAGCAGGGGCATTGAGAAGAGGATAAATCCCGATCGAGACTCAAATCCTCTGAATTCTAAGCGGGTGTGCCTCATTCAAGGAGCCAGGACACCGTGTCTCCATGCGCGCCAACAGGCGGTGAAGAGAGCGCTCGCGGCCAGAGCCGAGACCGAGCGCAGCTCTACAGGCTCATGATGAGCTCCTGTCAGGTCGCGCCTCGCCCCCGGCGACTGCCGTCCGTCAGGTGACGCTCCACGAGCCCGAGAATGGCTCTGGACTGATACCCCCGTGCCAGTTGGCTGACCTTGGTGGCGAACGGACCATACTGCTCACCGCGCTCCGTGAGCTGCGTCGCCCAGTGGAGGATGTCCCGCATGTTGCCGGCCAGGGCGAGTTGGTGAAGCAATGCCAGCTGATCCTGGGGTGGGGGAGTCAGCTGTTGGGCGGTGTCTTCCTGCGCGGCGGGTTGTTCCCGGGGTGGCTCGTAGGTCCAGCTCAATCCCAGGCAGGCGCCCATTTCCTTCAGCAGCACCCCGTCATGGATGGGCTTGGCGATGAACGCGTTAGCGCCGGCCGCCAGACTCCTGTCCCGATCTTCCTGGGCGGCACTGGCGGAGACGGCGAGGATTGGCACTTCCCGCCCATGCGGCAACTGGCGAATCCGGTGCGTGGCCTCCAGGCCGTCCATCACGGGCATCATGGTGTCCATCAAGATCAGGTCCGGTTGGTGGATTCGCGCCTTGTCCAATCCCTCGCGGCCGTTCTCCGCCTCGGTCATCTCGAAGCCGAGCCGGCCCAGCAGTTCGACCACCATCGCCCGGTTCTCAGCGACGTCGTCCACCACGAGGACCTTCTTGCGCGGCCCCTGGTAGCCAGCCACGACGCCATCCAGCGGTGGCGGGGCAGTCTCAACCTTCACCACAGGCAGCTCCAGCTCGAACCAGAAGGTGCTGCCCTGGCCGACCCGGCTCTCGACCTGGATATCCGCGCCCATCATCCGCACGAACTGCCGGCTGATGGCCAACCCCAGGCCGGTTCCCCCCTGCCGACGCCGTGCCTCGCCCACCTGTTCGAACGGCTGGAACAGGATGCCCAGCTGGTCCTCGCTGATGCCGATGCCTGTATCCTGCACCTCAAAGCGTATCCGGTCGGGAGGCGCAAAGCGCACGCTCAGCCGGACCTGGCCGCTATCGGTGAACTTGACCGCATTGGACAACAGGTTGAGCAACACCTGGCGCAAGCGCTTTTCGTCGGCTCGCACCCAGGCTGGCAGGTCCGGTGCCATGTCGCAGCTGAAGTCCAATCCCTTCTGCGCCGCCCTGACGCTGATCATCTCGGTGATGGTGCGCAGGAAGCGGGCGAGCTGGAGGTCCGTGACGTAGAGCTCCAACTTGCCCGCTTCAATCTTGGCGAAATCCAGGATGTCGTTGATCAGCGTCAGCAGATGCTCGCCGCTTTGCTGGATCACGTTCACACCCGCGAGCTCCCGTTCACCCAGCCTCTTGTCCCGGCGCAGGATCTGCGCGTAGCCCAGAATGCCGTTTAGCGGGGTGCGCAATTCGTGGCTCATGTGGGCCAGAAACGTGCTCTTGGCGCGGTTGGCCGTTTCGGCCGCGTCCTTCGCGCGCCGCGCCTCGGCGAAGACCGTTTCCAGGTGGCCGATGGTCTCGGCCAGGCGCTGCGTCATGATGTTGATGCTGATGGCGAGCACGCCGATCTCGTCGCTCGATTCAACCGTGGCGCGCGCGGACAGATTGCCGGCTGCCACCTGTTCCGCCACGCCGGTCAGCCGGTGCACCGGACCGACGATGTTGCGCCGGAACAGGAAGGCCATGGCGAAGCTGAAGATGACAGCCACCAGCCCACCCGCCACGGTTTGCAGGCGCGCCTTGGCGAGGCTGCTGCGTGCCCGCGCGAGATCGGTCTGCAACTGGGCCTGCTGATGCTCGGTCACCTTCCCCAGCAGGCCGAGCAGGATATCCGCCTGCGGTGTGACCTGGGTGCGGTACAGGTACAGGTCCTCGTACGCGTGTTCGCCGTTGAGGATGCTGACGAGCTGCAGCGCCAGCTCCGAGAATCCGGCCCGATCCCGCGCGATGTCATCGAGTGTGGCCCGCTGCTCGGCGGACAGCAGGTGGCGCTTACTGGACAGCTCATTCCAGATGGTCGCGTTGGTCGCCAGCTGGGGCCCGTAGGCCAGCTTGAAATTGAGCTCCCCGGAGGCGCCGTAGGCCATCAGGTTGGTCGCCATCGCATCGAACGAGGTCTGGAAGCCCAGCATGTCCGCCAGCAGCTCGCGGCTCTGTGGCGAGGCGCCGCGTGTCTTCTGGAGGTCGATCAAGGTGTCGATCTGCTCCAGGATCTGGATCCGCAGCGCTTGGATGTCGACCCGGGCGAGCCGTAGCGCGGGCCGGTTCTTGAGTGGGTTGTCATGCAGCTCGAACAGGTGCTGTGGCAGCTTGACCCAGCGCGCATAGGTCTCGGTCAGTTCGGCCACCCACCTGGCCTCTTCGTCGGGCCAGTTGACGGACATCGCCTGCAGCGAAGACAGACTGTCCTCGAAGGACTTTCTCGCCAGGTGGTATTGCTCGATGTCCAGCGGATCGGACAACACCAGATAGCCGCGCACGTGCAGTTGCATCCGCAACAGGCTGGCCTGAGCCTGCGCGGATGCCAGCGACGCTGGTCCGCGCACGCCCTCGGTGATGTTGATGTCTTCGGTGGCGCTGCGCCCAGCAACGAAGCCCAGCGCCACGACCAGCAGCGTGACAGCGGCCAGCGTGCCGAAGCCGAGCGTGAGCTTGCGTCCGATGCCCAGGGGCTTCAAGCGGTCACAACCCCAGCGATGCCCGGTAGGCACGACGCTGACGCTCGCGCCCGAGCCGGAGGGTGATTTCCTCGAAGTCGACGGCGGCCGCCTTCAAGGCCGCTTCCGGGCTCAACTGGCCGCTCTCGGCTTCCGCCAGGTGAACATCGAGCGCTTGCCAATAGCTGTAAGCACCGGGAATGCGCAGATAGGGCAACTGCAGCGGGTTGCCGAAATTGTCAGAATAGGCCCGCAGGTAGTCGCGGATGTCCGCCTCGTCCCAGCCCGCCTTCAGGTAGGTGTCGAGCTTCCCGCTGCCGTCGGGCGGCAGGAAGTGGAAGCGGCGGCCCGGATCAATGCCATCCCAGCCGCGCGCCGCGTACACCTGGGACTTCTCCTTGCTCGCCATGAGCGCCAGCAGGTAGTAGGCCGCCTCCGGCGCCTTCGAGTACTTCGAAATCACGCCAGCCCACGAGCCGCCGGTGGTATTGCCCACCAGGTTGGGCTGTCCGGTCTTCACCCACTTGCGTTGCGCGATGTTGTAGTAGCCGTGGGTGCCCGGAATGGGAGCGGCGCCGATCCTGCCCTTGACCTTGCTGCCCTCCTGCTGCGCCAGCGCGCCCAGATCGCCCCAGGTGAAGGTGAGCGCGGCTCGCCCCTCCAGGAAGTAGTCCCAGCTTTGCCCGTGGTCCCAGGTCAGCATCTCCCTGGGCCCGAACCGGACCAGCTCGACCAGTAGCTCGAGTGCCCGCACATGGCCGGGGCCATCAATCAGCGGCTTCATGGTCTTCGGATCGAACCAGTACAGCTTGGGATTGTCCGGTCCGATCACGAACGGCGCCGATAACAACATGAAGTGGAACAAGCCCTGTGCACCGGGTTTCAGGAACATCGTCAGGCCGCTGTCGGACACGCTATCGCCGTTGAGATCGCGGCCGTTGAAGTACTCGGCCACATCCCGGAACTGCTCCCAGGTCTTCGGTACGGCCAGCGCATAGCCGAACTTCTGCTTGAAGGCGGCCTGGTGCCGTGGGTCCTCGAGCAGGTCGCGACGGTAGTACATGACCTGCCCGTCATGGTCGTTGGCGACCATGTACTTCTTGCCGCCGTAGAAGAGCAGGCTGCGCGGACCTGGCAGCACCTCGTCGATGTCCCACTTTGGAAAGCGCGGGTCGTTGTAATACTTGTCGTAGGCAAGGATGTAATCGCCAGCCACCAGTTCGCCCAGCCACCAGGCGCCGGCGATCGATGCGTCGTATTTGCCAGCGCCATTGAGCACGTCGGAATAGAAATTGTCGAAATGCTCGCTGAACGGAACCTGGACAACCGTGAGGGTGGCACCAGTGGCGGCCTCGAACTCGTCCTTCAACTCCGGAATGGCCCAGGCGATAGGCCCGATGGACACGATCACCGTCACGTGCTGGCCGGCGAACGGGCAATGACCGGGTTTGCACGCGGGTGCCACCCGAGGAGGGGGGAGGTTGCCTGTCTTGACCACCGTGACCGCCGTCCCCCCGGGTTTCGAGCTCCCGGCCAGCGATGCCGGAGCAACCAGGAGCGCCAGGAGGATGCCGAGGCCTGCCTTTGAGAGTTTCATGCGCATCCTCACATTTCCCACTAAAGCCCCAGCGATACCCGGTAGGCACGACGCTGACGCTCGCGCCCGAGCCGGAGGGTGATTTCCTCGAAGTCGACGGCGGCAGCCTTCAAAGCTGCTTCCGGACTCAGCTGGCCGCTCTCGGCCTCCGCCAGGTGAACATCGAGCGCCTGCCAATAGCTGTAGGCACCGGGAATGCGCAGATAGGGCAACTGCAGCGGGTTGCCGAAATTGTCAGAATAGGCTCGCAGGTAGTCGCGGATGTCCGGCTCATCCCAGTCCGCCTTCAGGTACGTGTCGAGCCGCCCGCTACCGTCGGGCGGCAGGAAGTGGAAGCGACGGCCCGGATCAATGCCATCCCAGCCGCGCGCCGCGTACACCTGGGACTTGTCCTTGCTCGCCATGAGCGCCAGCAGGTAGTAGGCCGCCTCCGGCGCCTTCGAGTACTTCGAAATCACGCCGGCCCACGAGCCGCCGGTGGTATTGCCCACCAGGTTGGGCTGTCCGGTCTTCACCCACTTGCGTTGCGCGATGTTGTAGTAGCCGTGGGTGCCCGGAATGGGAGCGGCGCCGATCTTGCCCTTGACCTTGCTGCCCTCCTGCTGCGCCAGCGCGCCCAGATCGCCCCAGGTGAAGGTGAGCGCGGTGCGCCCCGCCAGGAAGTAGTCCCAGCTCTTCCCCAGATCCCAGGTCAGCATCTCCCTGGGCCCGAACCGGACCAGCTCGACCAGTAGCTCGAGCGCCCGTACATGGCCGGGGCCATCAATCAGCGGCTTCATGGTCTTCGGATCGAACCAGTACAGCTTGGGATTGTCCGGTCCGATCACGAACGGCGCCGACAACGACATGAAGTTGAACATGCCCTGTGCACCGGGCTTCAACGCGATTGCCAGGCCGTTATCGGACACGCCATCGCCGTTGAGATCGCGGCCGTTGAAGTACTCGGCCACATCCCGGAACTGCTCCCAGGTCTTCGGTACGGCCAGCGCATAGCCGAACTTCTGCTTGAAGGCGGCCTGGTGCCGGGGGTCCTCGAGCAGGTCGCGACGGTAGTACATGACCTGCCCGTCATGGTCGTTGGCGACCATGTACTTCTTGCCGCCGTAGAAGAGCAGGCTGCGCGGGCCTGGCAGCACCTCGTCGATGTCCCACTTTGGAAACCGCGGGTCGTTGTAATACTTGTCGTAGGTGATGATGAAGTCCTGCGCCACCAGTTCGCCCAACCACCAGGCACCGGCGATTGCCGCGTCGTACTTGCCGGTGTGATTGGTCATGTCGGAAATCAAATTGGCGAACAGTTCCTCGTGCGGCATGTAGATGATGTTGAGCCTGGCACCTGTGGCGGCCTCGAATTCATCCTTCAATTCCAGTACTGGCCTTCCAATCAGACGGCTGTTGACCACCAGCACCGTCACGCTCTGGCCAGCGAATGGGCAATTGCCGGGCTTGCACGGTTGCACCACTCGGGGCGGAACGATATCGCCCATCTTGACCACGGACGCGTCCGTCGGACCGGTCTGATTTGATTGTTCCTGGTCCGCACCCCACGCGGACAACGCGAGCAACGTGAGCAGTCCACCCAGCCACCTCATCTTGCGGCTCATGTCACGCTTCCTCTCGAGGATGGGCGAGCGGAGGTTGAGCGCACACAGTCCGAGAACCCGATCGCCGGTCTACTCCTTTTCCCTGCTCATGCACTCGACATCGCTTCGCGATAGGTACGGCCGGCCAGACTCGCCACATAGGTCATCAGCTCCAGGGGATCCACCGGCTTGGCCAGGTGCATTTGGTATCCCGCCAGGATCGCCCGCGTTCGATCCTCGGCGCGAGCGAACGCCGTCAGCGCCAGTGCCGGCACGGCCCCCCCGTGAGCCTGCGGCAACCGTCGTATCTTTTGGATCAACGAGTACCCGTCCTCCTCCGGCATGCCGATGTCGCTCACCAGCACCATCGGATCGAAGCGGGCGAGCTCCGCCAGCGCCTCCGCCGCCGAGCACACCGTCCGCACCTCCGCGTGGTGCTCCGCCAGAACCATCGCAATCAACTCGCGCGTGTCGGGCTCGTCGTCCACCACCAGCACTCGGACTCCCTGCAACTCCACGAGCTTGCCGCTGAGCTCCGAGGTGGCCCGACGCCGGGGCGCCGCGGCTGTCCTTTCAGCCAGGACCCCGGCATGGCTGGCTTCCCTGGGCAGCTTCACCGTGAAGCTCGATCCCTGGTTCTTCCCCGCGCTGGCCACCTCCACCGTCCCCCCGTGCAGCTCTACCAGGCACAGGACGATCGCCAGACCCATCCCCAGCCCACCGTGTCGTCGCGTGCTCGACGCGTCCGCTTGCCGGAAGGGCTCGAACACGTGCGGCAGGAACTCGGGTTCGATGCCGATCCCCGTATCGCTCACCGTGAGCTGCACATGCGGGCCCTGTTGACTCAGCGCTACCTTCACCCGTCCGCCCTGCGGCGTGAACTTGATCGCGTTGCTCACCAGATTCCAGGCGATCTGCTGCAGACGATTCGGGTCCGCCATGAGCTGCCCGACCGACGGGTCGAGCTCCTGTTCCAGCTGGATGGCCTTCGCTTCGGCCGCCGGTCTCAGCGACTCCACCACCGCTTCGAGCACCGCCGTCGGACCGACCACCCGCACATCCAGACGCATCCGGCCGGAGACGATGCGTGACATGTCCAGGAGGTCATCGATGAGCTGGGCCTGCGCCCGCGCGTTTCGTGCGATCGTCTCGAGCCCGCGACGCAGATCCTGGGTCAAGGTGTGGCGGGTGAGGAGTAACTGAGCCCACCCGAGAATGGAGGTCAGCGGCGTTCGCAGCTCATGGCTCAGCGTTGTCAGGAACTCGTCCTTCATCCGGCTGGTGCGTTCGATCTCTCCCCGTGCTGCCCGCTCACTGGCGAGGAGCATCTCCCGCTCTTCCTCTATCCGCTTGCGCTCGGTGATGTCCGTGGAGATCCCACAGATCGCATAGGGCAACCCTGACTCATCCTGGAGTGGGCATTTGATCGAGATGTAGGTGTGGAGCCCGTCGTCCTGTGGCATGAGCTCCTCCGCTTCCAGGGCCCTCCTGGTCGCCACCACCCGCTGGTCGAAAGCGCGAAATGCGTCGGCATTCGCCTTGGGGAACAAATCGTAGTCGGTTTTGCCGAGGACCGACTCCCGGGTGAGGTGAAACAGCATCAGGAAGCGGCGGTTGGTCAACAGGTAGCGGCCCTCAACGTCCTTGACGGAGATCACCGCTGTCGAGTTGTCGATGATGGCTTGAAGCAGGCGCTGGCTCTCACGCAAGGCCTCTTCTATCCGCTGGCGATCGGCGATCTCCGCCTTCAGGGTGGTGTTCGCGCTGGCCAGATCGGTCGTGCGCTCCTGTACCCGTTGCTCCAGCTCATCCTGGATGCGCCGCAGTGCCGCCTCTGTCTCCCGGCGCGTCGTGATCTCCCGCTGCAGCTGTGTGTTCTTGGCTTCGAGCTGTTTTTGAGCCTCGCGCAGGGCCAGGTGCACCCGGGTCCGGGCGACCAGTTCTTCGATCTGGAAGGGCTTGGTGACGAAATCGACCCCTCCCGCCTCGAACCCCGCGAGCTTGTCGGCCGCGTCCGAAAGGCAGGTCATGAAGATGACGGGGATCTCGCGGGTGCTTTCGGCCATCTTCAGGCGCCGACAGGTCTCCAAGCCATCCAGCCCCGGCATCACCACATCCAGCAGGATGATGTCGGGCCTCATGTGCTCGGCCCGCTCTAACGCCTCTTCACCATCCTGGGCGACCAACACCCGATAGCCCATGAGTTCTAGATGCTCTACCGCCACGCCCAGGTTGGCAGGGGTGTCATCGACAATCAGGATGGTGGAGGGACAGCCGTCAGGCGTG
Organism: Archangium minus; assembly: GCF_044360475.1. Classification (NCBI taxonomy): domain Bacteria; kingdom Pseudomonadati; phylum Myxococcota; class Myxococcia; order Myxococcales; family Archangiaceae; genus Archangium; species Archangium minus. Next base: position 6,995,450 of record NZ_CP043494.1, on the reverse strand, counting down.
GAGGTGCTGCTCATGCTCCTCGCCCCCCATACGCCGCGACAGCGAGCTTCGTAGTCCCGGTGCGCTCGAATGCTCGCCTCCCCAGGCCTGTGCTGTTTGACCGGATCCACGATCGCCAGGAGAGAGCCCGGGCTCGCGCTTTGGGTTGGAAACAGGCTTCCACGGAATGGGTTGGAAGAGCGGCACGGGTTGGTCCTGCAACTGGAGCGTCATCCCATTCCCCTGGTGGAAGATCCTGGCGTGCAGCCGCAGCCAACTGATCCTCACAGGCGCAACATGCGCGTCCCCAAGGGCCATTCCTCATCTCATGAGTCCTCAGATGACGACGCGCAAGGGGACCCATAGGCTCTTAAGCGGTGCTTCACAGTGGGGCGTAAGCGCCTCGGTCGCATCGTCCGCAGTCGTGCTGGTGGCCCGGCACCGGAAGGTACTCTCGCAATGAATACGGCTCTCCTCCCGCAGCTCCAGGTGTTCCTCACAGTTGCCCGCCTGCGCAGCTTCAGCGGCGCAGCGCGCGAGCTGGGAGTCTCCACCCCCGCGGTGAGCCAGTCAGTGCGGCAGCTCGAGGAGCAGCTGCGCGTGGTGCTGCTTACCCGCACGACGCGCAGCGTGTCGCTGACGGAGGCGGGGAGGCGGTTGGTGGAGGGCGCAGGCCCGGCACTCGGACAGGCGTTCGCTACCCTCACCGAGGTGTCCGCTCAACCGGGAGAAACGGTGGGCCGGGTGCGGCTGTCGGTGCCTCGGGCGGCGGTGCCCTACGTCATCACCCCGGTGGTCCCCACTTTTCGAGAGCGTCACCCGCGGGTGGAGGTGGAGGTCGTCATCGAGGAGCGCTTCGTGGACATCGTGGCGGAGGGCTACGACGCGGGCGTGCGGCTGAGCGAGGCCATCGAGCGAGACATGGTGCAGGTGCGGCTCACCGATGCCTTTCGCTTCGTGGTGGTAGGAGCCCCCAGCTACCTCGAACGTCACGGTACACCCCAGCGGCCCGAGGATTTGCTGCGCCACGAGTGCATCACCTTCCGCATGCGGAGCACCGGGGCGCTCTACGCTTGGGAGCTGGAGCGGGGCCGCAGGAACTGGCGCGTGCCGGTGCGCGGGGGCGTGGTCACCAACGACAGCCAGCTGACGGCGTCCCTCGCGGAGCAGGGCCTGGGGCTGGCGTACGTCTTGGAGCCCATGGTGACGGAGCAGCTCCGCACCGGGCGGCTGCAGCGGGTGCTCGAGGCCTACGCGCCCACGGTCCCGGGCTTCTTCCTCTACTTCCCCAGCCGTGCGCAGCGCTCCCCGGCGCTGCGTCTCTTCGTGGATGCGGCGAAGGAGCTGGCCAGGCACGCGGTGTGAACGGCCTGGGCAGAAGGGAAACGCGGGCACGGATGTCAGTCCTCCTTTGTACCGTGTGTTTCCCTTTCACGGAGGAACCATGCGTCACATCATGTTCGTACCGCTCCTGTCCCTCTCCCTCTTGTTCGGCTGCGCGACCGTGCAGGGAAGCACCCTCTCTGACAAGGAGGTCGCCGACTATGGAACGATGAGCTTCAACGCTCCTCGGGACAGGGTCATGGCAGCCGCAGTGGCCACCCTCACTTCGATGGGCTTCGTGGGGGCCGTCGTGGACCTGGAGAAGGGGCTCATCCAGACCGATCGGAAGATCATCCGAGTGGATGGGGTCCAGACCGCGCAGGATCAGGTGGTCAGCCTCACCTACTCTCGCCAGTACGTGCTCCGCTTCACGGAGAACGGCGACACCACCGTGGTGAGCGCCAAGCCCCGCCTGTACGAGAACGACGTGGAGATCTCGGACAAGCCCATCTGGAGCATTCAAGGCGAGCAGCAGCTCTGGAAGCAGCTCTTCACCGACATGGACACCGTCCTGTAGCGCGGGAGGAGCCCGCGTCTGTCACGGCTCCTAGGAGTCCCAAGTTGTGCACACTGCGTCAAAGAGCTGACTGCTTCACTCTGAGGGGACCTTCCTCACCTTGACGCCGTTTACACCCAGCGGGGAAGCGTCTAGATGCGCAGGAGAATGACCGGAATCGCTCGGGACAGCTCAGAGGACAGCATCAAGGACATGGCTCGCAGTGCTCGCGCCTCCAGTGCGAGGGGGGCGCGAGCTGCGCGCATCGGGAGCGCGTGGGGACTCGCCGTGTTGCTCACGGCCGCGCCAGCGCTCGCGCAGAAGACGACGGCGGACATCCGGGTCGGCCTCAGCAAGCTCAGCGGGCCGGCCACCGGCGTGACCGTCGTCGCGGTGAACACCCACAGCGGCTTCTCGACGAAGGGGATCGCGCGCTCGGATGGCTCCTTCTTCCTGACGGGCCTTCAGCCCGGCGAGTATGTCATCACCGTCACCCAGCCCGACGGCAAGGAGGTCTACCGGACGGTCACCGTCCAGGTCGGCCAGACGGTGGACGTGAACATCAACGTCGAGGAGGAGGTGGCACTGGATCTCGGCCAGGGCGAGACCCTGTTCGTCCAAGGCAAGGCCCCCGAGAGCTCGACCTCCGAGGTCGCCACCAACGTCAGCCGCGAAGAGATCGCGAACCTGCCCCAGAGCAACCGCAACTTCCTCAACTTCGCGGCCCTCGCCCCCGGCGTTCGCGTCTCCAACGATGAGTTCAACAAGAACTTCGCGTCTGGCGCGCTCGCGGCGCGCAACACCAACGTGTTCGTGGATGGGGTGAGTCTCAAGAACAACGTCATTGAAGGCGGGCTGGTCGGTCAGGACTCGAGCCGCGGAAACCCCTTCCCCCAGCTCGCGGTCAGCGGGTTCCGCGTCATCACCCAGAACTACAAGGCCGAGTACGAGCAGGCCAACGCCGCGATCATCTCCGCGATCACGCGCTCGGGCGGCAACGAGCTCCAGGGCGACCTCTTCCTCACCTTCCAGAACCAGGCGTTGATGGCCCGGGATCACTTCGCCTTGCTGCGTGGCGAGCTGGAGCGGCCCGAGCAGTTGCGCTCCCAGTTCGGGGCGGCGTTGGGGGGCCCCGTGGTGAAGGACACGCTGCACTTCTTCGTGACCTATGAGGGCAACCTGCAGGACCGCTCGAACCCGGTGACGCTCGGCAATCCGACGGAGGAGAACCTGAGCCGGTTCGGCCAGTTCCAGGGCAACTTCGGCAGCCCCTTCCGAGAGCACCTCGGCTTCGCGAAGCTGACCTGGAGGCCGGCGGGCAACCAGACCCTGGATGTCAGCGCCAGCCTCAGGCGGGAGACCGACATCCGCAGCTTCGGTGGCGTGGTGAGCTTCGAGAGCGCCGAGAACGTGCGCAACAATGTCATCACCACCTCGGCCAGGCATCAGCTGCGGCTGGGCTCGCTGACGAACGAGGCCACGCTTCAGTTCCTCGACTCGCGGTTCAACCCGGTCGCCACGATCTCCGACGTGGTCGGGCGGGACTACGAGGGCGTCATCCGGCTCGGCGGCCGCGATACCAGCCAGGACATCCGCCAGCAGGCGTTCACGTTGCGCAACGACACGACGTTCGCGAACTTCGACTGGGCCGGCCAGCACGTGGTGAAGGCGGGCGCCAAGCTTTCCTTCCAGCACTACCAAATCGAGCGCACGCAGTACGGGAACCCCGTTTTCCGCTTCCGCCAGGATGCCGAAAACGGCCTCAGCTACGACTTCCCGGCCGAAGCCTCCTATGGCATCGGCGACCCGAAGGCGGCCTCCAACAACACGCAAGTGGGCCTGTACCTCCAGGACGATTGGGAGATCGCGAAGAGGCTGACCCTGAACGTGGGCCTCCGGTGGGATGTCGAGACCAACCCCCTGAACAACGACTACGTGACTCCCGCGGAGGTCCGCGCGGCGGTGGAGGAGCTTGCTGGCATCGTCGCGCAGACGAATGGGCCCGACTTCTTCCCGGTCCAGAACTACCTGACCAACGGCAAGCAGCGCCCTGTCTTCCTGGGCGCGGTGCAGCCGCGGCTCGGCGCGGCTTTGGACGTGATGGGCAACGGCCACACGGTTCTCTTCGCCGGTGCTGGGCGCTACTACGATCGCACCCTGTTCAACACCGGCGTGGACGAGCGGCTTCGTCTTCAGTACCAGGTCCGCACGTTCTATTTCTCGCAGGACGGCGCCCCCCGCTTCGGGCAGCCGACCATCGCCTGGCGGCCCGAGTACCTGAGCCGGGAGGGGCTCGATTCGCTGATCGCAAGCGGCGTGGCACCCGCTCCGGAGATCTTCCTGCTCGAGAACGACACCCGGCCGCAGTACAGCGACCAGTTCAACGCGGGCGTCCGGCAACAGGTGGGCCCGGTCAACACCTCGGTGACGCTCACGCACATCCGCAGCAGGAATGGCATCGGCTTCTATCCCGCCAACCGCCTGTCGACAGGCTCCCGCGACTACATCCCCACGCCGGGTGGCTTCGGCAGTGTCCTCATCTCGGTCGACGACCGGACCTCCGTCTACAGCAGCGTGCAGGTCTCCGCGGAGAAGCCCTTTTCGAATGAGCTCTCGGCGGGGGGCATTTCGTGGGGGGCCTCCCTGGCCTACACCTTTGGTGTCGCCCGGGAGCGTGGGGGGGACTTCAACTTCGACTACCCGACCGTCAAGGACAGCCCCATCACCCCCACCGCCACGGACGAGCGCCATCGGCTCGTGCTCTCCGGCATCGTGGGGCTGCCCCTGGAGTTCAAGCTGTCCACGCTGATCACCCTGGGAAGCGGCTTGCCCTACACCATCTCCGATGCCTCCAAGGGCTTCGGTCCCACCGAGTTCGTGCTCCGCACCCATGGAGGCCGGGCGGAGGGCTTCATCCAGTTCAGCCAGGTGGATGTCCGGTTGGCGAAGGACTTCACGATCTCCAAGGGTCACCGGATCAACGCCTTCGCCGAGTGCTTCAATCTCTTCAACACCAAGAACTTCGGCGGATACGACGGGTTCATTCCACCGGAGGACGAGCCCGCGAACCCGAACTTCGGCAAGCCCACGATCCTGGTGGGGCCGCCGCGCAGCTTCCAGTTCGGAATGGGCTACAGCTTCTAAAGAGGACGACCTGGGGGTTCCTCCCAGGAGCGGGTGCGAAGGATACCGCCGCGGCAATGCGGGCCGCGGCGGTAGGCTGCCTAAAAGCCCCCTTTATGGGGCTGGGTTTGGCTGTCCGAAGGATTCCGTGCTGCAAACATAATAGTGCAACTTCGGGTCTTTCATGCAGGTTGCGTTAGGGATATCCTCCACCCATTGCCTCTGTGGCCAGACAATATTCGCCCACGCTGCGACATCCTCGATAAGCGGCCTCTCGACGCCGAAGTTTTTGAAGTGCGGAAGCATGTACCAGATCCTGTTTCCCGCGGAGCCCGTGTAGAAGCCATTGATGACTTCCGAGGGGCTGGCAACTTCGGGTGGTTTCCTCCACCAGACATCGGTGCTCGTATAAGTTTTGGTTTTCTGGAACCAGGCAAAAAGCATGGTTCGCAGAATGTTTTTTCGCTCCTCCTCCGTGATGTCGCGCCATCCTCGGATGAAGTTGGGCACCACGAGCTTGCTGATATCCACGACGGTTTTCGGAGACCAGCCAGGAGAAGGAATAGAGGGATCCAGGAGTCCATGCTGCTCATCGCGCTTGGTGTATTGCCCATCGGGCCCGATGCCGTTGTCCGCCACATGCATCGCCTTCATCAACCAGAGCGTCAACAGACCATTCAAGGGGACGTACAGCTCGGGTTTGTTCTGGAGATCTGCCGGTTTGCTTTGAAGCTCCGCGAGAAAGTCATAGGCGTAGGGCCAGTCGATGGGGCGCTGTCCGTCCCGGTTTCTTCCATCGGCGTGGTTGCCATTGTAGATCGTGAACGAGACCTGGTACCACGCCGCGGAGAAGTAGGTGAACATCAGCTTTGAGTTGTTGTTGATTCCCGTCTGGTCCCGATGCAGATGGAGCAGGTTGGGGGACGTGTCGAAGCTGTAATTGCTCATCCACCCCCACTCCTCCCGGGAGTCCGAGAACAACTGCTTCTGGTGCCCCTCCAGACCGAACTCCTGCATGATCTCCCACATCTTGACCATGGACCAGAGCGCGGTGGAGTACATCTTCTGGCCATACTCCGCGTCATGGCCAATCTTCTCGTCGGGGATCTTCTCTTTCCCACCGGGGAATATGAAACATCTATCGTTGGGATACCTCGGACAGAGGAACTGGTAGAGTGCGAGGGTCCACCGCTGGCTCGCGTAGTGCATCTGATTGAAATAGTCTACGTAGCCGTGATCTTTGGTGAGTTGCGCACGAGCGCGCATGTTCTTGGGATGAGCATCAATGGAGGTGCAGTCACCCGTCGAGCCGTCGTAGCATCTGTACGCATTGTCGTTGAGGATTTCGTCTCCCCACGCGTCCTTGGGATGGATGGTGGGCAGCCAGTGATTCCAATCCGGGAGTTGCAGGGGGATGGGCGTGATGCGGGTATTGATATAGCCCTTCGTGCTCACGTCACCTAGATCGATTTTGGGGAAGTTGGGGAAGAGGTACGGGAGGATGTCCCGGTCCTTCTCCAGGACGGCGTCAATACCCGCTCCCGCGGCCCAGTGCGAGACGGGTCGGAATTCGACGCTGGGACCCGGCTGGTACGGAGGATTCCATGGCCGGCCAGGGTTGAGAACACCCTGGAGCGTCCGGATATAGGAGGCGATCTTCTTGCCCTCGTTCTCGTCCAGCCCGTGGAACTTCGCGCGCTCGATAATGGCATGGTTCGAGTAGTTGAAGTACTTGAGATCCCTGCCGTCCCGGGTGTGGCAATCCATGCAGTACGCTTTGATTTTGGCGAAGTTCGGGTCGTTGGTGGGGTTCGGGATCCTGTTGGATTTTTTCAGTTCTCTTCTTTCCCACAGCGCTTTACCCGCCTCGATGGAGGCCGCATCCGTGAAGGGCGGCTGCCAGGTGTTTGGATCCTCCTGGGTGAACTGGCTCTCCGCGAAGACCCGGCTGCCATCGGGCCGGATGAAGTTGAGCTTCAGCACCCGGAATCCAATGGTCCGTTGATCATCGCATGGTTGGGTGATGGGCACCGTCTCGCATGGTTTGTATCTGAAGTGGAGCGTGTTGTTCCCGGGCTTGAGGGCACCAGCTGGGAGGGCGACTTGCAACCGGAGCGTGGCAAAGGCGCCTCCAATTCCGCCGTAGTTCTTCCCGAGCCCTTCGACGGTGACGGTCGAATTGGTGAGGTCCATCCAGGCGCCCGTGTTGACGCGGATGCTCGCCTTCTTCTCGGAGCTCAGGTTGTGGACCTGCAGCCAGAGCGTGAGGGAGGAGAGCACCTCCTGCTCCGGGATGGAGACGGAGATTGACCTCTCGGCTCCAGTCGCGCCGATGACCTCGATGGGCAGGGTGATTCCGAGAGAAGCGGCGCGTGGCTCGGTCGGCTGTGCTTGGGGGCTCCATGCGCTCGTGACCAGGGCGATGAGCGCGAGGAGGGTCGCACGCAATACCGCCGACGGTATCGCGTCGCGATGGGGTGAGGACTGCTCTGCTTGATAGGACATGCACTGAAACTACCTCGCGTTTTGTCTCAGTGCTTGTGAGAAGCCCATGAACTTGCGTCTGCTTCTTTGGACGCAGTGTTCGTGCATCTTTTAAACAGGGCTTAGTCAAGGTTCTTGGAACCTGAGGATTTCGCGGCCCACGATTGGCGCCGACGCTGAAGTTCCTCCCACCAATCGCCCAGTGCATTGAGCAGGGGGACCAACTCGCGGCCATCCGCCGTGAGCTCATAGTCCACGCGCGCGGGAACGCCCGGGTAGACCGTACGGGACACGATCCCGGCCGCAGACTGCTCAGGCCGGCCGCGAGTGCTTACGGCCGGCCCAGTGCTCGCGCTACGGCCTGGCGAGGAGCTCGAGCTCGGCGAGCGACATGCCCGCCGCGCCGGTCAGCTCGAGGCGGTAGTACGCGTAGGCACCCGGGTTCGCGACCCGGAAGGCGCGCGTCTGCGTGCGCCAGCTGAACGTCTGCGCGCTGCGCTCGTCGAGGGTCGTGAAGGTCACGCCGTCGTTCGAGCCGCTCAACGTCCAGCCCATCGGGTCGACCGCGGTGGTGCCCGACGTCAGCGTGTAGAAGGTGACCTGCCGCGCGCCGGAGGTGAAGTGGTACAGCACCGAGGGGTTCTCCGCGGTGAAGCTCACGCTCGTGGTCGAGGTGTTGTCGAAGAGCGCGCTTGGGTTCGTGCCGTCGCTCGAGGTTGCCACGCCGTCCGTCGCGGTGTCGCGCAGCGGCTGCGGGACGCTGCCATCGGTGGTGATCGAGGGCGGCGCGTCCTCAGCTCCGGTGCCCCACGTGGAGGGCGAAGGGCCCATCTCGAAGTCGAGCGTGGCGCCGGCGGTGAGCTGCGCGTGCGTCACGTAGGTCTTCGTATACGCCGTCCCGTTGACCTTCAGCGCCTGCACGTAGACGTTCTTCGGGCTGTTGTTCGGCGCGTTGATGGTGATGTTGCGGCCGTTCTCGAGGTGGATGACCGCCTTGGTGAAGAGCGGTGAGCCAATGACGTAGTTCTCGCTCCCCACCGCGAGCGGGTAGAAGCCGAGCGCGCTGAAGAGGTGCCACGCCGACATCGCGCCGTTGTCCTCATCGCCGATGTAGCCCTGGCCGATGTTGCTCCCGACAAAGAGGCGCGCGAGCGCGTCGCGAACCTTCTCCTGCGTCTTCGCCGGCTGTCCGGCGTGGATGTACATGTACGGGATGTGGAACGAGGGCTGATTGCTCAGGCCGAGCTGGCCCATGCGCACGTCGCGCGCCTCGACCATCTCGTGGATCACTCCGCGGTAGGAGCCTACGAAGCTCGCGGTCTCGGGCGTGGCGAAGAACTGGTCGAGCTTCGCGGCGAGCTGGGTCTTGCCACCGTACAGGTTGGCGAGGCCGAGGCCGTCGAAGGGCGCGTCGAAGGCCATGTTCCAGCCGTTGGTCTCGGTGTAGTCGAAGCCCCAGATACGCGGATCGTAGAGGCTCGCCGGCGTCGCGAAAGCGCCGCTCGCCGTCCTGCCCTGGAAGAACTGGATCGCCGGATCGAACAGGTTCACGTAGTTCTGTGCGCGCTCGAGGAAGTACTCCGCGCTCTCGGCGTACTCCTGGTGGCGCGGGTCGCTCACGTTCTTGGCGAGCTCGCTCGCCATGTTCGCGATGCCGAAGTCGTTCAGATAGCCGGCCATCGCCCACGACAGGCCGGCGTCGATCGAGTTCGGGGTGTAGCCCAGGAAGATCGACGACTCGAGCCCCTTGCGCCCGACGCTGCGGTCCGTCGGACGGACCGTCGCGTTCCGCACGGCCGCATCATAGGCCGCCGCCACGTCGAAGTTCCGGATGCCCTTCACGTAAGCGTCGGCGAAGGCGACGTCGGAGCTCGTGCCGGTCATGAGATCGGCATAGCCGGGCGAGGACCAGCGCGTAATCCAGCCGCCTTCCTTGTACTGCTGCACGAAGCCGTCGATCAGCTCGCCCGCCTTGGTCGGCGAGAACAGCGCGTAGGCGGGCCAGGTCACCCGGTAGGTGTCCCAGAAGCCGTTGTTCACGTAGATCTTGCCGCTCACGATCTTGGCGCCGGTCTTCGTGGGCGTGCTTGCGCCGACCGGAGCCGCCACCGGGCTTGCGTGCGCATATTCGGGCGCGTTCGCCGTGCCGATGTTCTCGAATCCCGAGTTCGGATAGAGGAACAGCCGATACAGGTTGGAGTAGAGCGTGGTGAGCTGGTCCTCACTGGCGCCTTGGACCTCGATGATGCCGAGCTTCTGGTCCCAGAGCTGCTGCGCGCGCGTCTTCACATCTTCGAAGCTCTCGGTGTTCGCGATCTCGAGCTCGAGGTTCTTCTTGGCCTGCTCGACGCTGAGGAGCGAGGTGGCGATGCGCATGGTCACGGTGCGGTCGTCCGCCGGGACGGTGAAGCGGAAGTAGCCGGTCACGTTCGCGCCGCCGCCGCCGGTGAGCATGCCGCTCGCGGCCACCGGCTTGTCGAACGTGGCGTAGACGAAGATCCGCGTGGCGCCCACCGAGAGCCCGCTGCGCGCGTCGGAGTAGCCAGTCACCACGCGCGAGGAAGGGTCGAGGGTGAGCCCACCGTTGTTGTTGACGTTATCGAAGATGAGGCTGGCGTCGTCGCCGGGGAACCTGAAGCGGAAGATCGCGGCATGGTCGGTGGGCGTGAGCTCCGCCTGGATGCCGTTGTCGAACTTCACGCCGTAGTAGTAGGGCCGAGCGATCTCGTTCTCGTGCACGAAGGAGAGGGCGCGTGCGGCGCGGTTGGCGTTCGGCGTGCCTGTGGCCGCCGAGGGCATGATCTGGAAGGTCTGCCGGTCTCCCATCCACGGGCTCGTCTCGTGGCTCAGGGAGAGCGCCTGGAGCGCCGGGTGGTTGTTCGCGTCGTTGCGGCGGTGGTACTCGTAGAGCCAGCTCATCGAGCTGGCGTCGGTCACCGGGGTCCAGAAGTTGAAACCATGCGGGACGGCCGTCGCGGGGAAGTTGTTGCCGCGCGAGTATCTGCCGCTCGAGTTGGTACCGCGCAGGGTGGTCACGTAGTCCGACAGGTGCTCGGGCTTCACGTGCGTGGGCCTGGCGGTGATCCGCACGTCGTCGATCCAGCCGCCGAAGGCGGAGACCGGCCCCTGCGGCTGGTCGTAGCCGACCAGGATGCGCTTGATCCTCTTGCCAGCGGCGACATCACCGATGCGGGAGACCTTGTGGTTCCACTCGTTGGGGTAGAGCGTGCGCGACGCGCCCTGGCCCACCGGGCTCAGCGTCGCATGGTGCTGGTCGACAGCGTTCAGCTCGCTCAGGTAGGTGCCGTCGTCGAAGGCGAGATCGAGCGCTGCGTAGGTGCTCGGGGCGGTCGGGTCGTTCATCGTCGCATCGACGAAGAGCAGATACGACAGCTCCGTCGTCGGCGTGACCAGGATGTCGACGTCGAAGAGCTTGTTGTAGGAGTAGCCGCGGCCGTTTGCCAGGACCGCGCCCGCGAAGCGGAGGGCATGCGTGCCGGTGAAGCCAGCGCCGAGCTTTGCATTCCACGAGGAGCCAGGACCGTTGCCGACGACGCTCTTCATGTCGGTCACCGGCGGCGGCGTGTCGTCGCCATTGGAGAGCTGGAGATCGGCGATCTGCAGGATGTTGCCGCTGTGGTTGGCGGTGACGTTGAGCCGGTAGTAGCGATAGGCCGTGGTGTTGGTGAACTCGTAGGTGTGGGTCTCGAAGCGGGCGGAGAACGACTCGTTGCTGCGCTGGTCGAGCGCGGTCCAGCTCGTTCCGTCCTGCGAGCCTTCGAGGGTCCAGGCGGAGGGGTCACGCTCGGGCGCGTCGTTGGCGGAGGAAATGGCGTAGCGCTTCACGGCGATGGGCTGCGCGAGCTCACACCTCACCCAGCCAGTGCTTGTGAACGTCAGCCACTTGGAGGTCAGATCCCCGTCGGCGATGCGGGGGGCGATCTCGTCGGGAGGGTTCTCGCCGCTGGCGGTCACGCTGGTCACCTGATCCATGATGCTGCCGCGGATCCGCGTCTCCGGCTCCCCGGTGACCCCGGAGGACTTCTTCTGCCCCTTCGCGTCGAGCTCGACCGTGGAGATCCATGTGGGCTGCGGATCCGCAGCCTCGAACGATGAATAGAAATCCTGGGGAGTTTCGGTTGACCCGCCATCGGTGCCAGCGTCGGTGTCAGTGCCGGCGTCGGGGTCAGTGCCAGCGTCGGTATCGGTGCCAGCGTCAGTGTCGGTGCCGGCGTCGGTGTCAGTGCCAGCGTCGATATCGGTGCCCGCGTCGGTCCCGGGTTGGGGCGAAGGGTCGCAACCGATGGTCAAGGCGGTAGCGATGGCGAGTAAGCAAGTGAAACGCAGTGAACGAGCGATCATGCGTAGACCCTTGGGGGGGTGAGGGGGCCGAACATCCTAGACGAAGAGTGCTCTCTGAATAGCCGGGAAGGTGTCAAAAGCCGCGTTTTCTCCACCTCCATTCGAGCAGCACCGAGAGGGTGAGTCCGATGGCGTACACCAGCAGATCCCAGGCATCGAAGGTGGAGCCCGTCACGATCACCAGGGGAGCCGACGCTCGCGTGGTAAAGATACGCGCCCATTGCGCCAGCTCGATTCCGACGGCCAGCACGCCAATGGCGCCAGCACGAGCCGCGGCGGGGCCTCGCCAGAAGAGGCTGAGCAGGTGATAGAGAAAGCCGACGACGAAGAGATCCCCTAACGTCCCGCGGGTGAAGCGCCAGCCAGGGCCTCGGTAGAAGAGGACGAAGAGGCCCGCGAGCAGGAAGGCGCATCCGGCGGCGAGGTGGAAGCGGCGGAAACCGTCGAGTCGTTGCTGCATGGGCCTCCCTTGCCATGGAACCTTGAGCGGGAGCCAGTTCCCACGTGGTGGCGCCTGTAGCGCGCGTCTCACCGGTATATCTTTCCGACATGGCTTCTTCTGAAGAGCAGGTGCTCCTGAGGGCTGTCCTGGATGCTCCCCGGGAGGATGCTCCACGGCTCGCGTATGCGGACGGGTGCGCCCGGTGGGGCGACTCAGACCGGGCGGAGTTCATCCGCGTGCAGTGCGAGCTTGGCCGCATGAACTGGGGCGAGCCCCGGGGCCGGCCGTTGTACGAGCGCATGCAGGCGCTGCTCGAAGCCCACTTCGACGAGTGGGCAGGAGCGTTGCAGCCCGTGGTGGCTCCAGCGGGTTTCTGGCGTGGGTTCATCGAGTCCGCCCATGGCTCTCCCCAGGCGCTCCTGTCGCACGCGGACACCCTGAACGAGCGCACGCCCCTCGAGCGGCTCCGTCTTGAGGACTACCCCGAGACTGTCGACGATGACTTCCGCCAGCTGGTGGCCCATCCCCTCATCGAGCGGGTGCGCGACGTGCGGTTCGCCGAGACAGCGATGGGCGCGGAGGGCGTGCGGCTGCTTCTCTCGTCCCCCCGGTTGCGAAGGCTCGAGACCCTGCATCTCGGCGATGAGGAGTGCACGCCCGCGGTCGCGCGTGTGGTCGCGGACCTCCTGCCGCCCTCGGTCAAATCGCTGGCCTTCCTGGGCTTCGAGGCGGCCACCTTCGGTGATGGCGCGGCGAAGGTGCTCGCTGAATCGCCGCGCCTCGGGGGACTGGAGACCCTCTACCTGTACAATTGCCGCATCGGCCCGGAGGGAGCCAGGGCGCTCGGGCGCTCCGAACATCTGGTGCGTCTGGAGAACCTGTATCTCGGGCTCGGGCAGCCTACGGGCAATGAGATACAGGCGGAGGGGGCCAGAGCGCTGGCCAGCGCGGTCTTCCTGTCGGCCCTGGTGGAGCTGGATCTGGATTTCAATTCGATTTCGGATGAAGGGCTGAATGCCCTGGTGGATGCGCGGCGCTCACAGAAGCTCAGGTACCTGCATCTCCGGGGAAATGAGCTCACCGACGCCAGTGTGCGGCGGCTGTGTGAGTCTACGATGATGGCTACCCTGGAAATGCTCGACCTCCGCTCCAACCGGCTGGGGCCCGCGTCCGCCGAGGCGCTGGCTCGTACGAACCCGCCGCGGTTGACGACCCTGTGGCTGTCCGCCAACGCTCTCTCGGATGAGGGCGTGCGAGCGCTCGCACGCAGTCCCTGGATGGCCCAGCTCCGCGAGCTGAACCTGGACGGCACGGGCATGAGCGACAAGGGGGCAGAAGCGCTGTTGCGGTCGCCTTACCTGGACTCGGTTCGCAAGATCATCTGTTTGAACAACAGACTCTCGGGGACGATGGAACAGCGATTGAGCGAGAAATTCGGCTCGCGGCTCGACCGGTCGCGTCTCTCACCCATGTGATCCCAGAGATTGAAATAGTTCTCCATCTCGATCTTTCCGGGACCCGTTCCACCATGCTGAACGAGCTGATTATGGCCTGCGCGGGCCTTCGCTCCTACCCACCTCGCCTGCACCTCAGTCTTTTCGGCCTTCTTGATGCGGAGACCCGTGTACGGCTACGCTGAATCCTCAGCTAAGGGGGGCAACATGGCCGAGACAACCGGTGACAGCACCCGGCAGGGCGCAAAACCCAATAAGAGATGGCTTGCCAAAACGGGCGGAATCGTTCTGGCGCTGACTGCTGTGATAGGAGTGGTGCTCATCATCCTGAGCATCTTCGTACCACCGGAGTTGCGCATCCCGACATCGGTGGGGACTGCCATTGAATTCATCCGGGGTTTGATGGGGCTCGGGGTCATTACTCCCAGCCGCCTCTTCCTGGGGTTGCTTGTCACGGGCAGCATCGCCATGCTGTTGCTCTTCAAGGACAATCAGGGTTTGCGATTGGTCCTCGGGCTGGTGGTCGGGGGACTGACCGTCATCGGTGTCGGCGGAAACCTGCTCGATCCCCAGGTTGTGTGGGGGTGGACTCTTGCCGCGCTCCCGGCTCTGCTTGTGGTCAACCACGGGCTCTACCTGGCACTCATCAAGCCCCGGTTCATCACGGAAGAGGTGCGGCAGAAGGTCGTCCAGCCGCAGGGTCAACTCAAGGAGCTGTTCGATTCGAGTGACCGGTACTTCAGCTCCACCAACATCGCTCTGCGCTACGGCCTGTCGGCCCTGGTCATCTTCGCGATTGGCACCATCATCTTCTTCTGCCTCAACCCGGTCACGGACTGGGCGCTCAACACAACGCTCCTGAAGAACGACAAGGAGTGGATCACCTATCCAACGCTGGAGGCCGCTCGTTTCGGGGCCGTGGGCGCCTATGTCTATGTGTTGCTGTATCTGGGCCAGCGTGGCTTCCGCCATGACATCACCAGCGGTGCCGCATTCTGGTGTGCGGTGACCCTGGCCCTGGGCCCTATCTTCTCGGCGGTCTTCTCCAAGGTCTGGCTCCCCCAGGGGCCGCAGGGCGCTACCAACTGGACCACGCAGGCCATGTACTTCGTGGTGGGCCTCTCTCCTCGCCACATCGCGAAGTTCGTCGAGCAACTGGCACGACGCCTCACCCTCGATCCTGGCAAGCAGCCTCCTCCAGATCGCACCACCCCGTTGACCACCATCCGGGGCATCACTCCGCAGGTCGAGGAACGGCTCATCGAAGAAGGAATTTTCGACACCGCGAGTCTGGCGACCGCGGATCCGCTGCGGCTCCAGCGTGCCACCCACTTCGACAAGCACCAGATTCTGGGATGGATCGACGCGGCCATCCTTGTGCACACCCTGCCCGACTCCTGGAGTGATTTGGAGAAGAAGGGCATCCGGGGCGCGACGGATCTGGTCTGGTACGTACAACAGCCCGGAGGAAGTACGGGCGTAGGTCTCGCCGCGCTTGCGTCTTCTCCCCTGACGCGGGGGCTTCTGGAGGACATCTGCCGACGGCTCGAGGCTGACGTGCAGGTCCAGCGCATCTTGTTGCTCGAGAAACTCACCGCCAAGGAGCTGGCGGTGGAGGAAACTCGGGAGACGGAGAAGAACCCCGGGTCCGCGCAGCAGTCCCCCCCATCTGAGCTCGCGGTCGACTCACTCGCCAAAGCCCTGATGAGAACCGCTCTTCCGGTGGCCACCCTCCTTGTGGGTGGCCCAGACGGTGGGGGGCCAGGCGGTGGTGATGGTTCCCAGGCTGCGGACAATAGGAAGCAGAAAGGGAGCGGGTAGTGGCAGGCCCAGGATAGGCAATCTCCGCGAGCGGGGTGGTCTCGCGAACAAGGCAGACGCACCCCGAAGCTCTTGACACGGGCAGGTCGGTCGGGCCGAACAGCTCCTGCTCGTCCGGCCTCGATGACCCGGCCACTACTCCTGCGTCAGGGTCTGGAACACAGCCGGCAGTTCCTTCTCACCCAGGCCCGCGCTGAGCGCTCGCTTGTAATTGTCGAGCAACTCCTTCGGGAAGCGCGCGCTGAGACGAGCGTCCTTGCTCAGCCGCACGATGTGCTCGATTGCCGCGACGTGGGTATTGAGACTGCACTGGTCGCCAGAGAAGTCGTTGTTCTCAATCATCCCCTGCGCGGCGTCGGCGGTGACGGAAATCAACCCGAGGAACGAGTTCTTCTGAGAGAAGAAGGTCTTGGGGTCCAGGCCTTCCGCCTTGCACATGGCCGCGGCGTGGAGGAATGCCAGGGAGCCTCCGTAGTAGGCCTCGAGAATCGCGCAGTCGAGCGTCGCGGCGGAGCCGATCTTCTCGTCGACGTAGACGGAATTCCTGGCAATGGCCTGGAGGGTTTCGAGGTGCCGGTCGAAGACCGGACGCGACCCGGCGTAGAAGACCGTCGCGTAATCGGTGGCGACGAAACCCGGGTAGGCGAGGATGGCGGCGTCCAGGTAGTCCACGCCGTGTGCCTTCGCCCACTCCAGTCCCGAGCGAGCGTCCGCGGGTGAGCCGCTGGTGAGCTGCACGAGCGTCGTTCCGGCCAGCGCCGGGGCGACGCCCTTGGCGGAGAACACCTCGAAGGAGGCGGCGTAGTTGGACAGGGAGACGACGACCAGTTCCCGTCCCGACACGGCTTCGACCAGGTTCTCCATCGCGACCGTGCCACTGCCCACGGCCTTTGCCTTGCCTGGAGTCCTGTTCCAAACGGCGACGTCGTGACCCGCCGCCGAGAAGGCTCGCGCCAGGGCGCTTCCCATGAGACCACAACCCACCACCGCGATTTTCACAGACCTGCTGGGGGCCATCTTCCGTCTCCTCTCGTTTCGAGCCAGCCGGGGTACGGCCTGGCGGATGGGGCACGCCGGGCAGCCGGACGGCCCAGGAGAAGCTCACCCGTGAGCTTCCCTGGCGAGAGTAGCCGACCCAGGGCCGCTGGCGCATCCGCACCCGGAGGGTGACAGGCCCTTCCATGACTCAGGGAGACAGAATGAGTCGTGCCATCACACGCTCGCTGTTGGTGCTCGCCGAAGCATGGGAGCTGCGATAGGCGACGAGCGAGCGTTCCCCTCCCATGGAGGCAAGAACGGGCTGGGCTTCATTCATCGGCTCGGCGGAGATGACGAAGCCATGGGTGTCGAGCACCGTGCCGGTTTCACTCACCCGCGCACCGTAGACATCAGAGTAGCCGGTGCCGCCACGGAAGTCCTCCCACACGACCAGGAAGTTCGCGCCGTCGTAGACCACCGCCGGGGTGTATTGAATGCTCGTGGAGCCAGCGATGGAAATGCCACTGCGGTCGAGCACCGTGCCGTCGCTGCGCATCCTCGCACCGTAGATGTCAGCACCGCTGCGACGATCCTCCCACACGACCAGGAAGTACCTCCCGTTGTAGGCTACCGCAGGGTCATACTGGCTGTTGGTGGCGGAGGAAATGACGATTCCGTTCGTGTCGAGGACCCTGCCGTCGCGTCCTACCCTCGCACCGTAGATGTCAGCGTTGGTGCTGACGAGGTTGCGTTCGTCCCGCCACACGACCAGGAAGTTTGTCCCGTCGTGGACCAACACGGGGTCAGCCTGGCTATAGGCGGCGGCGGAGATGAGAATACCGTCGGTATCGAGCACCGTGCCATTGCTGCTCACCCTCGCACCAAAGATGTCATGGCTGGTTTCGCTGCGGTAGACCTCCCACACGATCAGGAAGTTGGTCCCGTCATGGGCCACCGCGGGGGCGTACTCGGAGTTGTTGGTGGTGGAGATGGAGATGCCGTTGGTGTCGAGTACCGTGCCGCCGCTGCTTACTCGTGCACCGTAGATGTCGCTACTGCCGCTGCGGGAGTCCTCCCACACAACCAGGAAGTTGGTCCCGTCATGGGCCACCGCGGGGGCGTACTTGTAACTGCCATAGGTAGAGATGGGAATACCGCTCGTATCGAGCACCGTACCGGTTTCATGCACCCGTGCACCGTAGATGTCGCTACTGCCGTTGCGGGAGTCCTGCCACACCACCAGGAAGTTCGTCCCGTCGTGAGCCACCGCGGGAGCGTTTTGGCTATTGGCTGAGGTCGAGATGGAGATGTCACCTGTACCGAGCACCGAGCCGGAGCCGCCTACCTGCGCACCTTGGATATTGGAACTGTTGGCATGGGTGTAGTCCTGCCATACCACCAGGAAATTCGTCCCATCATGAGCCACCGCGGGGAATTCCGTGTAACTGGCGGCGACAGAGATGAGAATGCCGCCGGTGTCCAGCACCGTACCGGTGCTGTTCACCCGCGCACCGTAGATGTCATAGCTGCTGTAGTCCCGCCACACGACCAGGCAGTTCGTCCCCATACAGGCCAACGCGGGGTTCACCTGGTCATAGTCACCCACGAAGATGGGGATACCACTGGGGTTACGCACCACGCCAGTCCCACTCACCTGCGCACCGTAGATGTCATAGCCCTTATCGTTGCGGGAGTCCTGCCACGCGACCAGGAAGTCCACCCCGTTATAGGCAACGACGGGGCGTTCCTGGTTGTTGTAGTCGGTGGAAATGGGGATGCCGCTGGTATCTAGCACCGTGCCGGTGCGGCTCACCCGCGCACCGTAAACACCGCAGCCTTCGCCATAGCCATGGTCGTCACGGGAGTCCTGCCACACGACCAGGAAGTTCGTCCCGTTGTAGGCCACTGCAGGATATCTTTGCTCATTCGCGGCGGTGGAAATGGGGATGCCGTTGGTGTCGAGCACCATGCCGGTACCGCTCACCCGTGCACCGTAGATGTCATAGGAGGTGCCGCTGCGGTAGTCCTCCCATACAACCAGGAAATTCGTCCCGTCGTGGGCCACAGCGGGGGAGCTCTGGCTGTCAGTGGCGGTGGAGATGGGGATGCCGTGGGTGTCGAGCACCGTGCCGGTACCGCTCACCCGTGCACCGTAGATGTCGGAGTAGCCGTTGCGGTGGTCATACCAAACGACCAGGAAGTTCTCGCCACCGTGGGCCACCACAGGTTTGTACTGGAGACTGCTCTCGGTGGAGATGCGAATGCCGCTGATGTCGAGCACCGTGCCGGTACCGCTCACCCGTGCACCGTAGATGTCGGAGCCGTTGCTACGGGAGTCCTCCCAAACGACCAGGTAGTTCGTCCCGTTGTAGGCCACCGCAGGAGTGTATTGGTATCTATCCGCAGGACCATACACTGGCGCGTCCATCCCGAACTCAGGCGATACGATGGGGTCGAGCACGGCCGGATAGGTCGAGGCATCCACCACCCACGCCGGCACGCTCAACACGATGGTGCCCGCCACGAAACGGGCGGACACGGGCGTGCGGTGGCCATCCGCATCCACCCAGGTACCGTGGCCATAGCGCACACCCAGTCCCGAGGCCCCAGCGGCGAAGTGCAACCCGTTGGCTGTCTCTCCCACAAAGCGCCCGCTCTCCACCGGCAGCCGCACCTCGAGCGCCCCTGTTCCCCCGGGCCTCTGCTCGAAGCTCCAGCTCTGCTCCACTCCGTCCTCGCTGTTGCGGAAGTGTTCGGCCACTTCTCCTCGGTCAAGGGTGAGCCCTCCGGTGTCCTTCACCTGGCCCCGCGCCCTCCTGCTCGGCAGCAACAGGTCCCCACGGCTCACCCGGGCGGCGCCAATGCGCACGGGCTCTCCTTCCACGTACTCGCGGGAGGCGGACGCCACCCCTTGCCCTCTCTGCTCTGGCGAGCGCCTCGGGGCCTCCGCTCCCTCGGACTGGACTCGAGGGTGGTGGTAGGGCGTCATGCTGAAGCCGTTGGCCGCCACCTGCACCGCATAGGTGCTGTGCCCTCCCTCCCAGGCCTCGCCTTGGGGCCGGAACGCGAAATGCACCTGCTCCATGACCTTCTGCACATCGAAGGGGGCCTTCTCCTGCCCCGGCTTCGCCGTGTGTGCAGGGGCTTCGTCGTGCAAGGGAAGTGTGCGCTCTTCTCGCGCACAGCCTGACAGCAACCAGGCCGCGAGAACTCCCGCAGCCCATCGAATGCTTGAATGGATATTCATTGTCGGGGTTTATGTGTTTGGAGGTTTATTTCCACCACGAGCCATTGTTCTGCCGTGGCGCCACTGACTCTACCCCAAGACCCGTTCACGGGCGCGGCGAGCCGTGTCACTGCATGAAGAGGTCGCCTCACTGCATCGCCCTCAAGTCGGCTGGTATACTTTCCATGGCCCCCCGATCTCCCTCTGCACGAAAGCACCGTTCGCCGCGCCATCCCTCGTGGACCACATCGTTCGCGCGCACGGGGGCTCGGGTCGGCCACTCCCTCGCGCTCGACGACGTGGCTCCACCCGTCCTGGAGGCGCCGCTCGGCCGAGCGGCAAACGGGCGCTTCACCCGGGCAGGCGAGTAGCGAGCCTGCGCTCCCTCATCTCCCTCTCAGGCACGAGCGAGCCGGTGGTGTCACTTCGATGCTCGTGCGTCTCAATCCTGTGAGGGCCTGCGCTGTTCTTCCTTCCCGGGAGTCTGTCCTCACCAGGCCCGTGGGCACTCTCGCCCCAGAGGCCTGTCGCTCCTGATCGAGGTCAGGGACCGCGCACAGGAGGGGGGTGCACCATGTCATTGGATCATACTCGGGCCGCGAACGTGGAGGGGCTCGTCCAACTCCTGCGAGGGCTGTGCGAGAAGGCGAGCCGGCTCGAACAACGCGGAGAGCGGCAACCCTCGCGCGGTGGGCAGCGGGGGCTTTACTGTTGAAATGCTGGCCGAGTTGCTCCGTCTCACGCGCGAGGCTCAGGCCCGGCTCTTCCCATCCACCGGCCTGGGCTGCGAGGCTGATGAAGAGGTGATGCCATGCGAACCGCAATCGTGACGGGAGGATCCCGCGGTATTGGCCGAGCTGTTGTTCGGAAGCTGGCGGCAGATGGGTTTCGAGTCATCTTCACGTACAGCCACGACGCCGCGGCAGCGAACGCAGTCGAGGAGGAGGAGGCTCGGCTCGGGGGGCAGGTAACGGCCATCCGCTGTGACCAGGCGGTACCGAGCGAGCATGCGGGTTTGCTCGAACGAGCTCGACCCCAGCCCTCGGACACTCCCTATCTCGATGCCCTGATCGTCAACGCGGGAATCATCGACCACGGCTTCATCGCGGACACCACGGAGGCCACTTTTGATCGCGTGTTCGCGGTGAACGTCCGGGGACCGTTCTTTCTGCTGCGAGAGGCATTCCGGCATTTGAAGGACGGCGGCAGGATTGTGTGTATTTCCTCGACGAGTACCGCCTGGCCGTCACGTGGGGAAGCCGTCTACGCCGCGAGCAAGGGCGCGTTGGAGCAGGTGTGTCGCGTGGCTTCGCGCGAGTTTGGCGCTCGGGGCATCACCGTGAACATCCTTTCGCCTGGCCCGACGGACACGGACATGCTTCGGGGTGCAGTGGACGAAGGAACGCTGGCTGCGCTCGCCCACATGACGGCACTCGGCCGGGTGGGCACACCGACGGACGTTGCCGGGATCGTCTCGTTGCTGCTTCGCCCGGAAGCAGCATGGGTCACAGGGCAGAACATCCGGGCCGACGGAGGCCTCACGTGAGGGACGGAGATCCGGCTGCACGATGAGCGCACCGGCTCCAGGCGCGAGCCCGTTCACAGGAAAAAAAGGCCAGTTCACCGCACCGAAGGAGCAACTCACGGAATGTCTCCGGTGCACGCGCGTGCCGCGCTGTAGCGTGGCTGCGCAGAGAGTGGCTGGCACTCTCATCCAAGGAGGGGACTCGTGTTTCGACGTGCGGGAATGGCAGTGGTGCTGGCGTGGGTGGCTGCCGGATGCGGGGACGTGCGCCCGCTCGAGTCCTCCTTCGGCACGCTGCACCACGGAGACGGGGTGCAGCAGTCCGCCCAGGCGGTGGACCTGGTCTGGGAGCTGGTGGCGGGCAGCGGCCAGGGCGTCACGGAGGGTGGCATTGCCACGCAGTCGAGCTTCCCGGTGAATCATCTCACCGCGGGGCCGGACGGGTCAGTCTATGCCCTGGACATCCAGGCCGGCGTCGTTCGCCGCATCTCGCCGGACGGACGTGTCTACACCGTCATTGGTTGCAAGACAGGATGTGCTGTCACGGATGGTGGCGTGGGCGCGCCCGCCACGGCGACGGACTTTGGCTCGCTCTGGGCCCATGCGCTGGGTCCGGACGGGAGTCACTACGTCACGAAGAACAACAACCGCATGTACCGCATCACGCCGGATGGGATTGTCCATCATTTCGCCGGCAATGGTGAGACGCCCCAGGTCGGCACCCATGGAGAGGGGGGGCTCGCCACCCAGGCCAGTATTGGCTACGTTGGTTTCATCAAGGTTTCGCAGGGTGGGGATGTCTACTTCAGCACCGCCGCCAATGCTTATGCCCATCAAAGGCGTATTCGTCGGGTGGATGCGGCGGGAGTCATCACGACGGTGGTGGGCGACGGCTCGGATGTGAAGAGCTCCATGCCTGTTTTTCCCTTGAGCACGGGCGTAGGAGCGTATACGCGCGCCGCGGGATTCACTTCGTCGGGAGCCCTGTATTTCGCGGGGCAGAATGATTACCGCATTCGGATGCTCGGCGTGGATGGACTGGTGCACAGCATCGTGGGGAACGGGGTCTCGGGCTACTCGGGGGATGGTGGGCCGGCGGTGAATGCAGGGATCAGCAGCTTCTTCCGCGAAGGTGGACTCACACTGGGGCCTGATGGTTCGCTGTATTTCGTGGATGGCAATCGAGTGCGCCGCATCGGGCCCGACGGGATTGTCTCCACTGTGGCGGGGACCGGAGTGTATGGAGTCGGGCATCCAGTACCTGGGACCAGCGCCCTGCAGACGGACCTGTATCCCGCGCCCATGCACCTGGCGGTGACTCCGGATGGCGCACTCCATATCGCCTTCAACGCTCCGCACCGTGTGTACAAGCTCGTCCCGTCTTCCATTGACTGGCAGCATGTTCAACCTTGAGGAAGGCCCTTGCCGGGACGTGTGCGCTGGGGCCCCTCGCGGCGGAGGCGGTGCCGGTGCTGCTCCAGTGCGTGCGGACGGGTCGCGGCCTGCTTCAGGTGGAGGTGGCGGAGTTGGTGGGGCGGTTGGGCATGGCGCGCGCGGAGCTGGAGGCCCTGCTCTGCGAGCTGCTCCCTCAGGCGGACAGCGGGGCCCGGGGCAGCCTGGATCCGAGGCCTTCGAGCTGACACCTCCCCGCGCTCAGGCACCTCGTACGACCAGCGCCTCCTGCTGCGAGCGTTCGTCGAAGAGCGCGGCGCGCGCGACGTCTCCCGCCTCCCTCCAGTGGTGGGCGAGGAGCGAGGCGGGAACCTTCCGCTGGGAGAGGTGCTCCGCGACGCGCTGGTGCAACCACACCCCGACCGGAGCGGGAAGGTGCTGGAGCACGGCCTCGTAGAGGAGGTCGTGCGTGAACCAGTGGTCGCGCACGAGCTGCGCGGCCAGCAGCTCCTCCCAGCCCTGCTCGATGTGCAGCGGGTGCGCGTCCAGCACCTGCGCGGCCAGCTCCAGTGAGAACTGCTGCCGGGCCACCGCCAGCAGGCGCGCGAGCCGGAGCGCCGGTGCGGACAATCGCTCCAACCTGCGCTCGAGGATGGCGCCCACCCGGCCCGGAGGGGGAAGCGCGCGGGGCAGGCCCCGGGCCAGCTCCCCGGACTCGATGAGGCTCTTGAGCGTCTCGACGATGAAGAGGGGATTGCCCCCGGTGAAGCGGGCCAGGGGCTCGGCGAACCCCGAGGCCTCGGGCATGTCCACGCCGCCCAACATCTCGGCCACCTCGGACGTGGAGAGCGGTGCCAGATCCACGCGCACCGCCAGTCCGGCATCCGCCATGCGGCGGATGAGTGCCTCCACATGCGGGGCCTCGCCGGGGCGCAGGCCCGCCACCAGGTGCGGCAACCGCGGCATCATCCCGGTGTCCGTGGCGGTGGACACCATGTTGGAGATGGCCTCGAAGCTCGCCGCGTCCATGTACTGGAGGTCGTCGGCGATCACCGTCCCAAAGGACTCGCCCGTGAGGCGCAGCAGTTCCAGCATGGCGCTGAAGAGGCGCACCTTCTCCACCTCACCGGAGGGGGGGAAACTGCCGTCCTCCAGCTCCGGGAGGATGCACGCCAGCGCGCGGCGAGCCCAGGGCGGCAGCACGACGTCCGGCCGCTGCGCGAGCATCAGCCGCCAGAAGCGCGCGTGGCTGGCGAAGGGCACGGTGGTGTCCCCCGGCCGCGAGGCGAAGACAATGGGCCGGCCGCAGGTGGCGGCGAACTCGGTGAGCAGCCGCGTCTTGCCCAGACCCGGCTCGCCCACGACGAAGGCCGGCATGCGTGCCTTCCAGGCCGTCTCCAGCAGCGCCCAGGCCCGCTCTCGTCCGGCCAACACCCGCGGACGCAGGACGGACAGGGGAAGCTCCCGCCGCACGGGCCGTTCCGAAGAGAGCTCTGGCACGCCGCGCTCGATGTCTCGTGCCAGCGCCTGCGTCTCCTCCATGGGCGGCGTCCCCAGCTCGTGCTCGAGCACGGCGCAGCAGCGGGAGTAGGCGCGCAGCGCGGAGGCGCGGTCTCCGAGCAGGCAGTGCAGGCGCATCGAGCGGCGCCAGGCGGACTCGCGGGTGGACTCCTGCTCCAGCACGCGCAGGTTCCACTCCAGGGCGGCGCGCAGCTGGCCCTCGCGCTCGAGTCGCTCTGCCTCCTCTTCGCAGGCACGCAGGCGCAGATCGCGCAGGTGGGCGCGCTGGCCGTGCACCCAGCCACCCAGCTCGCCGCAGTCGTCATAGGCGTAGCCGTGGAGGAACTCTCCCTCCTGGCGTCCCACTTCGGCGTAACGACCGCTGGAGAAGGCTTGCACCAGCCGGGCCGCGTCGCAGTTCAACCGCGGAACGAGGCGCAGCGTCTCCTGCGAGGTATCCACCAGTCCGGTGCCAACGGCCTCCCGTAGCCGGCGCAGGAGTTGGCGCAGGTTGTTGCGCCCCGTCTCGCGTTTGGAATCGGGCCACAGCAACTCGGCCAACGGGGCGCGCGCCGTGGCACCTCGCAGCGCCAGATAGGCCAGGAGCGCGGCCGTCTTGCGCTCCAACCGCTCCAACCGTACCGCCGGTCCCTGGAGGACTGCACCGCCGAGCAGCTCCAGCCTCCAGCCCGTCCCGGCTCCGTCGTCGTGCGCCACCATGCGTCGCCGAACCATCCTTCCGGACGCGCAGCATGCCCCCGAGCCTGGGAGCCAGTCACCTGCCAGTCACTCTCGGCGCGGTAGGTCTTTCGTCCAGGAGGCGGCCCGAGCGTCTCCACAACAAAAATCCGCCTGACTCGCATCCCAAACAGAGGAAGACATGAATCACACGAAATTGCGAACCCTGATGTGCCTCGCTCCCGTGGTGCTGTCCGGTTGCGGCGAGTGGCCTGAAGAGGTGGTCCGTCCCGTGGGCGTGCAACAGCAGAGGCTGGCGGCCTGGGCGCCCACCGCGTCTCCAATGAGTCACGCGCGTTACGATCACACGGCGACGGTGCTCCCCAATGGCAAGGTGCTCGTGGTGGGAGGGCTCGGCGGGAGCACGCTCCTCGCCAGCGCGGAGCTGTATGATCCGAGCACCGGCGCGTGGACCCCGGCCGGCTCGCTCCAGACGGTGCGTTACCGTCACACGGCGACGCTCCTGCCGAACGGGAAGGTTCTGGTGGCGGGAGGTTATGCGGATGGATGGACCGAGAATTCGGTCGAGCTCTACGATCCGGAGACGAACAGCTGGACCCAGAAGGCCTCCATGAACGAGAGCCGGGCTGGCCACACGGCGACGCTGCTGCCGGATGGCAAGGTCCTGGTCGTGAGCGGCGAGGTGAACACCGAGCCCGTGTACACCTTCGAGCTCTACAACCCGGTGACGAACACCTGGAAGTCGAGCGAGGAGCTGTGTGTCGTCAATTCCTTCCCTTGCGAGACGCCGTATTTCTCGCAGCCTCGCTCCGGTCACACGGCGACACTGCTGCCAAACGGCAAGGTGCTCATCATCGGGGGAGGGGGCCTGTATGAAGACGTCGTCAGCGTGGAGCTCTATGACCCGGAGACCTATGCGTGGACCCCGCTCACCAACCTGACCGACGAACGCTCCAGTCACACGGCGACGCTGCTGCCGGATGGCAAGGTGCTCGTGGCGGGTGGCTACGATGCGTCGTTCAAAATCCTGGCTTCCGCGGAGTTGTACGACCCTACCGGGAACGGCACCACGACCTGGCTCGAGCACACCCTGAGCGAACCGCGCCGGGGTCACACGGCGAGCCTGCTCGCGAACGGCAAGGTCCTCGTCGTGGGAGGCAGGGCCAATACCTCCGTCAGCAACTCCGCCGATCTCTACGATCCCTCCACGAAGACCTGGTCCACGACCGTGCCCATGACCAGCGGGCGCGTCTGGCACGAGGCGAGCGTGCTGCCGACGGGGCAGGTGCTGGTCACGGGCGGCTATGACTCGAGTGGAGCCATCCTGTCCTCCGCCGAGCTGTACACGCCATAACCTGGCTCAGCCGCGGCGCGCCTGACGCTTCGTCTCATGGGTGTCGACAGCCGGGGCAACCCCGCGCTCGCTTGGCACGAGAAAGACGTGGTGCTGGTGCGTCGCTGGACCGGCACCGCGTGGGCACACATCGTGCATTGAAGGCCCATGCCGAGGAGGCGGCGGAAATCGACGCCCTGGGTG
Source organism: Archangium minus (assembly GCF_044360475.1). Lineage (NCBI taxonomy): Bacteria > Pseudomonadati > Myxococcota > Myxococcia > Myxococcales > Archangiaceae > Archangium > Archangium minus. The sequence continues at coordinate 6,969,049 of NZ_CP043494.1, read as the reverse complement.
ACACTCCGCGGGTCCGTGGGGTTTCAGGGAGCAAATGAATGAATCACGAAACAGAAGAACGAAGCCAATGCCCGAGGTGGTAACCTCCCTCCCTGCTCACCTCCAGCGTTCACGCGGTTCGCAGTGGGGTCTGCTCTCCGTCTTGATTCTGACGGCCGTGGCGGGTTGCTCGGACAAGGCCCCTCCCGACGCGGCTCCGGGGGAGGGGAGGCCCCTCCTCTGGGGGAATTGCCCGGCGCTTCCGGAAGGCGCCACCCGAGACCCTCGCCAAACATGTGCGACCCTTCAGGTCCCGCTGGATTATCACCACCCGGATGGGCGCACCCTCGAGCTCGCGATCTCGCGCATCGCCACCGCCAAGCCGGACTCCCGACGAGGCGTTCTCTTGTTGAACCCGGGTGGACCGGGGCTCGGAGGACTGGATCTTCCGAGTCTGGCCGCCACCGTGCTGCCTTCCGAGGTTCTCGAGCGCTACGACCTGATCGGATTCGACCCTCGCGGTGTGGGTCACAGCTCTCCTGTCACCTGCGGGCTGACCGACGTCAGCCTCGTCGACCTCTTCCCGTACCCCGCCGCGGACGGCTCGATCGACGCGAACGTCGCCCTCGCCCGCGAGACCGCGGCTCGATGTGCCGCATCCACTTCGGGCGACGTCCTGCCATTCATCACCACCGCCAACACCGCCCGCGACATGGAGCAGATCCGTCAAGCGCTGGGGGAGGGGAAGATCTCCTACTGGGGCCAGTCCTATGGCACCTACCTGGGGGCGGTGTATGCGTCCTTGTTCGCCGAAAACACCGACCGGATCGTGCTCGAGGGAAATGTGGACCCCACGAGTGTCTGGTATGGCACCTACCACTACTGGGGCGAGGGCATGGCCAGCCGATTTCCCGATGCCGCCCGCTTCGCCGCGGCGAACAACGACACCGTCCACTTCGGCACGACCGTGGAGGAGGTGACGGAGGCGTACCTCGAGCTGGCGAGCCGGCTCGACGCGACCCCCGCCTCCATCCCTGGAACGAGCGCGCGGATCTCAGGGGGGCTGTTCCGAACCGTCACCTACAGCCTGTTGCAAAGGAATGAGCAGATTCCGCTCCTCGTCCAATTCTGGCGCGCTATCGACAATCTCACCGCTGGAACTCCCACCGCCGAGGATGCCGCGCTGCTCCAGCAGGTCTTCGCCCAGGAACCGGCCAGGGCGGACGTTCCCGCCGACAATCAGACGGCTGTCTTCCTGTCGCTCGCCTGTGGTGACGCGAGCTGGCCCACGGACATCGAGGTCTACAGGAAGAAGACCGCCGAGGACCGGGCTGCCCATCCGCTCACCGCCGGCATGCCTTTCAATATCTGGCCGTGCGCTTTCTGGAAGACCCAGCCTCGGGAGGCCCCAGTCGAGGTGACCCGCCAGGGAGAGCACAACATACTCCTGCTGCAAAACCGACGCGACAACGCGACCCCATGGGAATCCGGGCTGGGCATGCGAAAGGCCCTCGGGGCGCGCGCGACGTTTGTCGAGCTCGACGCGGGCGGCCACTATGTCTACGGTCAGGGCTCATCCTGCGTGGATGGCGTGTTCAATACGTTCCTCGTGACCGGACAACTGCCCCAGGGCGACGTCTCCTGCGCGAATTAGCGCGGTTGGAGCGCTTCGAGGCCCCCATGCTCGAGAGGCTCTCCGCCATGGGCCGGCGGCTCGGGCTCCGCTCCGAGCCGCGGGTGTTCTTCCTGTGGGAGAACTCGGACTGACGGCTCCGCACGCTCGGTCAACGGACCACGCGGTCGGCGGGATCGATTGATTCAGGAACGGTATTCATCGATGCAGACTCTGGTTTAGACGGGAACGGCGCTTCCTTTCATAGTCTGGCATGCCGCTCGCCTCGCCATGTCATTGCCAGGCGGGGCATTGCTTAGGCTTGAGTCGTTTTCGTGGAAGTCTTCAGCGCCACCCAAGTGGTGATTGCGCTCTAATCGGGGGTAGACAATGATTGCATCGAGAGCGGTGGTTTTTCGAAAGAAGCGCCATTCATTCCAGTCCCTGGCGTTGATGGGTGTATTGAGCGCGGCCCTGGCAAGCACCTCCTGCGATCCGGACGAACCCGCCCCTCCAAGTAGCACTCCGAGCGTCGGAGTGGCACTGGCTGACTCCATCATCAAGGAGTGGCCAGACCCGGATACGATTACGACCAAGAAGTGGGAGTACACCAACGGCGTGCTCTTCGTCGGTTTTGCCCGGCTCTATGAGAAGACGCAGGACCGGCGGTACCTGGACTACATCAAGACGTGGGTGGACAAGTACGTCGACAGCAACGGGGACATTCCGTCATATCCCGCCGAACACAACCTGGACCTCATCCAGCCCGCCAACCTGTTCTTTCCGCTGTACGAGGCCACCCAGGAGCCGAAGTACAAGCTCGCGGCGACGAAGATCCGTGCCAGGTACGCCGACTTTCCGGTGAACACGGAGGGTGGGTTCTGGCACAAGACCAAATATCCCGACGAGATGTGGCTGGACGGCATCTACATGGCGGGGCCGTACATCACCCAGTACGGTGCCGAATTCGCGACGTCGGAGGAGGAGCGAACCGGGTCCTTCGATACGGTGGTCAAGCAGATCAAGCTCATCCACCAGCACACCTACAATCCCACGACGAAGCTCCACTTCCATGCATGGGATGCGGATCGGAACGTTGCGTGGGCCAATCCTGATACGGGCGTCTCCCCCATCCACTGGAATCGCAGCATGGGGTGGTTTGCGATGGCGCTGGTCGACACGCTCGAGCACCTCCCCAGCAGTCATTCGGGCTACCAGGACATCCAGGACATCTTGCGGAACGTGGCCGAGGGTTTGAAAAACACGCAGGATCCAGCGACCGGCTTGTGGTTCCAGGTGCTCGACAAGGGTGATCAGCCGGACAACTGGCTGGAAACCTCGGGCAGTGCCATGTTCGTCTACGCTCTGAAGAAGGCCGTGACTCTTGGCTACATCAGCAATGATTACGCCAGTGTGGCCCAGAAGGGGTGGGAGGGCGTGAAATCGAAAATCACCTACGGACCGGATGGGCACGTGGTGGTTCGCGACTCCGTTCAGGGCATGGGCGTCCAGGTCGACTACGCCAACTACGTCAACAAGGAGCGCGTGGAGAACCTGCCCCAAGGGATGTTCGCCGTCATGCTGGCCTCCACGGTGATGGAGTAACGGGAGCTCTGAATGCGCCCTCGGGTGTCTGGTGCTCGCCGTGGGCCAGCATGTTGAGGAGTCAGGCCGCCTCGCCGCGTGTCAGCGCCAGGACGAGCAGGAGGGCGCATTCCGCTATCTGTTGTGTGGCCCCGAGGAAGTCCCCCGTGATGCCACCCGCGCGCACCCAGAAGCGCCAGCCACACACGAGCGCGGTGAGGCCCGCTGCCGCCAGGAGCGCCCACGCCGTGGTCGTCTCCAGCCAGCCCGTCCAGAGGAGTCCGCCCATCAGCAGGACGGGGCAGGCCGTGGCCAGCATCGCCTGGGCACCGGTGATGCGCGCCACGGTCTGGCTGCGTGAGGTCGTACTGCTCGTCACGTAGGGGAGGGCGACCATCAGCCAGATGGGTGGGGTTCGTGCCAGGCACCCGGTGAGCACGAGGGCCAGGGGCGCGATTGCCTGGAGTCGCGCCAGAAGCGCGATGCGCAGCACCAGCACGACCACCAGCGCCGCCGCGCCGAAGGAGCCGATGCGACTGTCCTTGAGGATCTCGAAGAGGCGCGCACGCTCGTACGCCCCACCGAGCGCGTCCGCGGTGTCGGCCAGTCCGTCTTCGTGAAATGCACCCGTGAGCAGCATCCCCACGCCCACCACCAGTGCGGCGGCGGCAAACGGTCCCGCGCGCTCGACGGCCAGCCACACCAGGGCCAGCAGTCCTCCGAGACAGGCACCCACCAGCGGAAACCACCCCGAGGCCCACTGCCAATCGGCCGGGCTATAGGGAAAACCTCCGACGGGAATGCGGGTGTAGAAAGCAAAGGCCGCGCGGGCCCCCCGCAGCACGGGAGGAAGCTGCATCAGCCTTGCCCCCGGTCCGGGACTCCGGCTTCCTCGAAGGTGGCCATGCCCGCATGCAGTGCGCACGCGGCGTCCACCAGCGGCAGCGCTGTCAATGCGCCACTGCCTTCACCCAGTCTCAGTCCCAGGTCGAGCATCGGCCTCGCGCCGAGTGCCTCCAGGACGTGCTGGTGGCCCGCCTCTGCCGAGCGGTGGGCGAACAGCATCCACTCCCTCGCGCCCGGCGCCATCCGCTCCAGCGCCAGCATGGCCACCGAGACGATAAAGCCGTCCACCAGCACCACCTTGCGCCGCTCGATGGCTCGTGCTGCCGCTCCCACCAGGGCCGCGATGTCTCTTCCTCCGGCGGATTGGACGGCACGCTCGGGGCCAGCACCCTCGAGCCGCCGCACCGCATCGCCCACCACCTCCACCTTGCGTGCCAGGCCCGCGTTGTCCACCCCCGTGCCTCGGCCTACCACTTCCTCTGCCTTCCGCCCGAGGAGCAGGGCCGCCACCGCCGCCGCTGCCGTCGTGTTGCCGATGCCCATCTCTCCCAGCATGACAAGGCGCACGTCGTCCGGGAGTTTGTCTACCTCCTCGGCTCCCGCCGCCAGCGCACGCCGGAAGGTGGTCTCGCTCATCGCATCCTCGACCCGCAGGTCTCCCCCTGGCTCGTCCGCCACTGGGTCGCGCCGGAAGGAGATGCCCTCGTCGGGGGGTCGAGCTGGCTGTCGCAGCACGCCCACGTCGACCACGTGCAGCGGCACTCCCAGTTGCCGACACAGGACACTGGAGGCTGCGCCTCCCCGCAGGAAGTTCTCCACCATGGCCGCGGTGACGGCTGAAGGGTAGGGCGAGACGCCGTGCCGGGTGACGGCATGGTCCGCAGCGAAGAGCAGGGCCGCCGCGGGCCGGCTCCGAGGCAGCGGCGTGCCTTGCAGGGCGGCCAGCTTCACCGCGACTTCCTCCAATACACCCAGACTCCCTGGAGGCTTGGTGAGGCGGGACTGCCTTTCCCGTGCACGGTCCGCCGCCGTCTGATCCGGTGTCGGAATGTCCCAATGTCCCGGCTGCGTCTGCGTCTTCATCGCGCTCGTCCGTCCGCTCACAGCCCCACCATCCGGTCGAGATAGGCGAGGTCCAGGGCCTTCTCGAAGTGGTCGGCGAGCACCTCGTAGGGATCGGCCCGTGATGCGCCCGCCGTCACGCCGAGCTCCGTCAGCACCGCCCGCCGCACCGACTCGTTCTCGAAGAGGCCGTGCACGAGAGTGCCTGCCACCGTTCCGCCAGCCGCGACGCAGCCTTCGGTCTGCTGGCACGCCTCATTTCCGCGCCGCAACCATGTGCCGAAGGGCCGCGCCTCCGGCGCCACCGTCACTCGGCCACAATGGATTTCGTATCCCCGCACCTCCATCCCTCCGGCAGTGCGCATTCCCGGCAGTCCTTCCCCGAGTCGCACCGACACCGGCGAGGTGGCCTTCTCCTTCTCGAAGCGCGTCACCACCGGCAGCAGGCCCAGCCCCGCCACGTCCGGCTCAGGGGACTCGACACCCAGTGGATCGAGGATGCGCTCGCCCAGCATCTGGTAGCCACCGCAGATGCCTAGCACCGGCTGCCCAGCGTGCACCCGTTGCACCAGCGCTCCCGCCAGCCCGGTTCGCCTCAGCCAATGCAGATCATTCGCTGTGCACTTGGTGCCTGGAATGATGACGAGCCGCGCGCCCTCCAGCTCCTCGGGCCGCTCGCACCAGCGCACCTCCAACCCCGGTTCGCGCATCAGTGGCTCGAACTCGTCGAAGTTGGACAGGCGCGGCAGCTTCAGGATGCACACGAGCGCCCCGCCAGTCGCCTCTCCGGGCCGCAGGTCCAGTGAGTCCTCACTGGCGATGCCCGTGTCTCCCAGGTGGGGGATGACTCCGGCCACGCGGATGCCGCACTTCTTCTCGAGAAAGCTCACGCCTCCTTGGAAGAGGGAGGGGTCTCCGCGGAACTTGTTCACCACCAGGGCTTGAACTCGCGCTCGCTCGGAAGGCTCGAGCAGCTCCAGCGTGCCCACCAGCGCCGCCAGCGCTCCGCCTCGCTCGATGTCTGTGACCAGCACCACCGGGGCGTCAGCACGCTCGGCTACCCACATGTTCACGAGGTCGCGGTCCTTGAGGTTCACCTCCGCCGGGCTCCCCGCTCCCTCGATGATGACCAGATCATGGCGCTCGCGGAGGGTGTCCAAGGCCTGGCCCACCACCTCGCGCAGCTCGGGCTTGCGCCGGTGGTAGTCACGGAAGTGCATGCTCCCCAGCACCTTGCCCATCACCACCACCTGTGAGCCGGACGTCGTCTCCGGCTTGAGGAGGATGGGGTTCATCTCCGCGCACGGCACCGCCCGCGCCGCCTCCGCCTGGGCATATTGGGCGCGGCCAATCTCCGCTCCATCCGGCGTCACCGCCGAGTTGAGCGCCATGTTCTGTGACTTGAAGGGTGCCACCTTGAAGCCCCGCCGCGCGTAGATGCGGCAGAGGGCCGTCGCCAGCAGGCTCTTGCCCACGCTGGAAGCAGTGCCTTGGACCATCAGGGTACGGGCCTTCATTCGAATGTCTCCCGGATGCGCCTCCAGGCGGCGCGCAGAAGGGCGTGGTCCGACTCGAGTCTCACCCCGAGGCGGATGTGGTGGGGGAGGCCAAGGCTGGTGCAGTCGCGCACCCGAATGCCGGCCTGGACAGCGGCGGTGGCGAAGGAGCGGGCCTCGGGTACCCGGCACAGCAGGAAGGTTCCTCCGGTGGCGTCCACCTGGGCTCCGGCCTCGCTCAGGAGCTCCTGCTGCGCTCTCCGCAGCCGGCTGATCTCCGTGCGCACCGTGTCCACCTGCCCGAGGCACTCGAGCGCCACCCGGCCCGCCGCCAGCGCTGGGGCCGACACGTTCCACGGTGGGAGGGAGGCTTGCACCGCGTGCACCAGTCGAGGCTCTCCCAGCAGGTAGCCGAGCCGCAGTCCCGGCAGGGCGAACACCTTGGTGAGGGAACGCAGCACGACGATGTTGCCTTCCGGGCGCATGGGCTCCACGCCCTCGAAGAGCGGCTGGTAGGCTTCGTCCACCACCACCAGCGTCTCGGGCGCGGCCTTCGCTGCGGCTCGTACCGCCTCCAGCGGGAACACGGCGAGGCTGGGGTTGCTCGGCCGGCAGATGAAGAGGAGGGACGGCTTCTGGCGGCGGAGCGTGGCGAGCAACACCTCGAGGTCCCACTCGAAGGGCGGCCCCTTCGCGGCCAGCGTGTCCACCGTGGCTCCACTGGCGCGCACCGCCTGCGCGTACTCCCCGAAGGCGGGGGTGAGCACCAGCGCGTGACGCCCCGGGCCAGCGAAGGCGCGGGCCAGGGCCCAGATGAGCTCCACCGAGCCATTGCCCACCACCACTCCGTCGAGCGGCATCCCATGCAGCCTCGCGACAGGCTCTCGCAGGGGAAGGGCCGTGGGGTGGGGGTAACGCCGGACGTCCGCGGCACGGAAGGCCTCGAGCACCGCCAGCGGGGGCGGCAGTGGAGAGACTCCCGTGCTGAAGTCCACACACCCTGGCGCCGCGTCCCCTCCGTGCGGGGCGGGCTCCAGGTGCTGCAACTCAGGGCGAGGCAAGGGCAACACGGAATCCCTCCCCGCCGACATAGGCAGCCGTCAATGCCGCGGCTAGCAGCGAGGCCGCGACCATGAGGAAGACCGCGCGGCGGATGTCCTCCGCTCGCGGTTGGCGTCCTCCTGTTCCCAGTCTGTAGTGCCCCACCTTCTCCAACTCCACGCCCAGGCCCCCGGCCACCGCCGCCATGGGACGACCCGCGTTGGGGCTCTCGGTGGCGGAGCCGTCGCGCCACCAGGAGAGCACCGCCCGAGCCGGGGAGGCACCACACAGCGCGCATGCCAGCACGAGGAGCGCCGCGGACAGACGCGCCGGTATCAGGTTGAGCACGTCGTCCAGTCGGGCGGCGGCCTTGCCCAGCCACTCCAGCTCTCCGCGATACCCAATCATCGCGTCCAGCGTGTTCGCGGCTCGGTAGGCGAGCGCACCGGGCACTCCCGCCACCGCGTAGAAGAGCAGGGGCGCTACCACCGAGTCCGAGGTGTTCTCCGCCACGGACTCCACCGCCGCCGCCGCCAGCAGTGGAGGCTCCAGGCCCGAGGTGTCGCGCGACACGAGGCTGCGCAAGGCCAGGCGCGCCGCCGGATCATCTCCCTTGTGCAGAGCGTGGAAGACGGCCAGTCCCGCCTCGGCCAGAGCCCGGACCGCGAAGGCGCTCTTGAGCAGGTACACCTCCAGAGCGATCTGGACGAAGGGCCAAGGGGAGACGAGGTGGATCAGCGCCCAGCTTCCGAGTCCGAAGACGACGGGCCCGGTTATCGCCATTCCCAATCCGTGGAGGAACGCGGGGAGAGGCGCACGGGGTGCCAGCCGGCGCAAACGCCGCTGCAGGCGGCCCATCCACACCACGGGGTGCACTGGCGTGGGAGGCTCGCCCCAGACGAGGTCCACCACGAGCGCAAGCCCCAGCACCAGCGCCGCGTGCGTTCCTCCGTCCAGCATCATCCGGCAGCCCCCACCACCAGGTTCCCTGGCTTCAGCCGCAGCAGCAGCCCGAGCGCGCCGAAGTACACCTCGTCCGCCGCCGCAGCCAGGCGCTGGTGCGCTCCACCGCTCACGTCGCGGAAGGTGCGTCCCAGGGGCGACTCAGGGACGAGTCCCATGCCCACCTCATTGGTCACCAGAATGGTGGCGCTCCGCCGCCGCTGAAGCACGCCCACCAGTCGATCCACCTCGGCGAGGATGGCGTCTGGCTCATCGCCCCGGAGCAGGAGGTTGGACAGCCACAGCGTCACGCAGTCCACCACCGCCACGTCCGCCGTGTCCGCCTCCAGCACCTCGCACAACCGGCGTGGCTCCTCCACCGTCTCGAAGCGGCCCGTCCTCTCCTCACGGTGGCGCCGCGCGCGCTCGCGCATCTCGTCGTCGAAGGGCTCGGAGGTGGCGACGAAGGTGCGCCGCGGTCCCATCGCCTGCGCCAGCTCGAGGGCGAAGCGGCTCTTGCCGCAGCGCACGCCTCCGCCCACCAGGATGATTTTTCCGCTCACCGGATACCTCGTTCGTCCAGCCACCGGCGTACGCCTCGCGCGGTGGCCTCTCGCACCGCACCCCCCAACAGGCTGCCGAGTCGGGTGTGCTTGCCCACGTACGTCTCGCCTCCGGGCCCCTCCGGTGCCGCCACCACGATGCAGTCGGTGCCCGTTCCGGTCGCCACCCGTAGTGACCGGCGGCTGGGGACGCGTGCCTCCATGAGGGCTGCTGTCCGGGCCTCGGTCGCCAGCGCCACCGCCTCCACCAGCGCTCCCTCCGACAAGGGACGGGACAGCTGACACAGGAGGTTGATGGTACCCACGCTTCGCAGTGGCCCGGGCTCATCTCCGGCCGCCAGCGCGTTGCCTAGTCCCACGGTGGCCACGCAGCGCGCCGAGAGCGCACCGGAAGCAAGGCGCACGTCGTCGAAGGTGGACACGTCTCGCGAGGTGAGGAGGCCCACTGTCTCCTCGGACGACTCTCCGAGGCTCGCCGCGAGCAGCGCCACCGGATCTACTCCTGGGACGAGCTCGTCGTCGCGCACCTGCCGCCACACCACCGCCCGAGCGCGCCGACGGCCTCCATTGATGACGGCCCAGGAGAGGACGGCGTGCGGACGCTCGAAGCGCACCACCAGCAGTCGCCCGCCTCCCTCCAGCGAGGGCGCTTCCCCCTCCGGCGTGGCGACGGCGGCCTTCATGTCTGCTGCTCCTTGAAGGCGCGCGCGGAGCTCACGAGCCCCTCGGCAACCAGGGGATTGGAGGCCCAGTGGGCGTGGACGTAGGAGGCCAGCACGTTGGACGGGCCGAAGCCCTCGGTGTGCGTGACGCCGCCGCGACGCCGGCGGATACGCAGGGTTCCGCCTTGAGTGGGGACTCCCTCCAGCGTGGAGTAGCGGAACTGGTGCCCGCGGAAGCGCAGCCCCGCGCCACCCAGCACGGTGCGCACCGTCGTCTCCACCTCCACGTAGCCGAGCGCCTGCAGCTTGGGCGCCATCACCGCCACTCCGGGAATCAGCCCGACCATGGAGAAATCCTGGCCATCGAGCGTGCGGATGCCCTGGCTGAGGTACATCATTCCTCCGCACTCGGCGTAGATGGGACCGCCTCGCGCGGAGAAGTCGGAGATGGCGCGGCGCAGGGCGTGGTTGTCGGCCAGCTGTCGCGCATGCAGCTCCGGATAGCCGCCACCCAGATAGAGGGCATGCACATTCGGCGGAAGCGCCGTGTCCGAGAGGGGCGAGAAGGGCACGCACTCCGCACCGAGCCGCTCGAGCCGCCGCAGGTTGTCCGCGTAATAGAAATGGAAGGCAGCGTCCTGGGCCACCGCGATGCGGCAGGTGATGGGCGCTTGGCGACGTTCCTCCTCGGGTACCTCCGGCAGCGCGGGAGCTTCCCCCGCGAGGCGCAGGAAGGTGGCCGCGTCGTTCCACTCAGAGAGGAGCGCGCCCCAGGCGTCGAGGCGCTGCGTGGGGATGGCCTCTTCGGAGGCGGTGAGGAGCCCCAGGTGACGCGCGGGGAAGGTGAGCTCCTCCTGCTCGGGGAGCCCGCCCACTACCGGAACTCCCGTGCCGAGCGCCGCGCGCTGGAGCAGCTCCAGGTGGCCGCGGCTCCCCACCCGGTTGGCGAAGAGGCCCGCCACCTTCAGCTCCGAATCAAAGGCCGCCAGCCCGGTGCCGATGGCGGCGATGGTGCGCGCCATGCCCGAGGCGTCCACGACCGCGAGCACGGGCGCCGCCAGCCACTTCGCCACCTGCGCCGCCGAGCCCTCCTCGGAGTCCGGCGAGGCCCCGTCATAGAGCCCCATCACCCCTTCGATGAGGGCCACGTCGCAGCCCTGGCTGGCGTGGCGGAAGGTGGAGATGACGGCATCGCGGCCCATCAGCCAGCCGTCGAGGTTGTGGCAGGGCGCCTGGGTGGTGCGCGCGTGGTAGCTCGGGTCGAGGTAGTCCGGACCGCACTTGAAGGTGGCCACCTTCAGGCCGCGCGCCTGGAGCGCCCGGGTGAGGGCCACCATGACCGTCGTCTTGCCCACGCCGCTGGCGGTGCCCGCGACCACCAGCCGAGGAATGTGAGGAGTGCCGTCCATCAGAAGTCGAGCCCCACCTGGGCGGGAATGCCCTTCTCGTAAGGATGGCGCACGCACTTCATCTCGGTGACGAGCTCCGCGACGGCCAGCAGGGGCTCAGGCGCGGAGCGGCCGGTGACGATGACATGCACGTGGGAGGGACGTGCCGCCAGCGCCTCCAGCACCTCCTCCACGGGGACGAAGCCGTAGTTGATGACGTACGTCAGCTCATCGAGCACCACCACCTCGTGCTCGCCGCTCGAGATCAGACGCCGGGCCTCGGCCCACGCCTCCTGGGCGGCCCGCTTGTCCCGGGAGATGTCCTCGCTCTCCCAGGTGAAGCCCCGGCCCATGGTGAGGAAGACGAGGCCCGGCAGCGTCTCCGCGAAGGTGCGCTCGCCCGTCTTCCACTTGCCCTTGATGAACTGCACCACCGCGGGCTTCATGCCCCGGCCCAGCGCACGGAACACCACTCCGAGCGCGGCGGTGGTCTTCCCCTTGCCATCTCCCGTGTAGACAACCAGCAATCCCTTGGGTGTCTTCGAGCTCATGTCTCACTCCCGTGTGCTCGCCGCTCGAACCAGGCGAGGCGCTCGCGCAGCCGCACCACGTCGCCCACCACCACCAGGGCCGGCGGTCCCAGCGCGTTGCGCTCCCGCACCTGCGCGGCGAGCGTTTCCAGCGTGCCCACCAACACGACCTGCTCGGGCGTGGTGGCCGAGGCGATGTAGGCCGCGGGGGTCTGGGGGTTGCGCCCGCACTCCACCAGCCGGGCCAGGTTGGCCTCCAGCTTCCGCGTGGCCATGAAGAGCACCAGCGTGCCTCCGGCCGCGCCCAGCTTCTCCCAGCAGGTGTGGCTCCGAGGCCCCTCGATGTCGTGCCCGGTGACAAAGGACACGTCGGAGGCGTGCTCCCGGTGCGTGAGCGGGATGCCGGCATAGGCCGCGGCCCCGAGCGCGGACGAGACGCCTGGAACCACCTCGTAGGAGATGCCTGCCTCGAGCAGCTCCTCCGCCTCCTCGCCGCCTCGGCCGAAGATGAACGGATCTCCCTGCTTCAGCCGCACCACATGCCGCCCGGCGCGAGCCTGCTCGAGCACCGCCGGGTGCAGCCGATAGCCGGCCTGGGTGGCGCCCTGGTTGCGGTGGCCCACGAGGATGCGCTCCGCCTGGGGGCCGATCTCCGCGAGGACCGCGGGAGGAATGAGGGCGTCATAGGCCACCACTTCCGCCTGTTGCAGCAGCGTTCTCGCGCGCACGGTGAGCAGCCCCGGATCTCCCGGCCCCGCGCCGACCAGGGACACGAAGCCACCCCGGTCCTTGCCTGGCGAGCGCCCAAGGGTCTCCTCGCAGAAGCGCACCCGCTCCTCCAGCGTGGTGCAGGAGTCCGGAATGAAGTGCAACCGCGAGGCGGGGACGGAGCGGCGCAGGAGCGACTCGAGGACGAGCTGGTAGCGCAGCTCGTCCATGGGACTGTCTCCGCGGACTCCGTCCCGCTCGTAGGGGAGGGCGCCCCAGGGGAGGACGAAGACAGCGTCGTAGTGCGCCACGAGGGCCGGCGATTGGAAGAAGTCCGGGAAGAGCTCCGCGCACCCGTGCTGGAGTGCATAGGCAGCGAAGTCCGCGGTGCAGTTGTCCGCCACGAAGCCCTCGCGCCGCTCCTCCTCGCGCGCCCGGCGCGTGGACCATAGCTCCCGGAGGGCGTTTGCACGCTCAGGCATGGGCAGCTCTTCCAGACGCTTCCCGGTGCGCGTGATGAGCTCCCGCATCTCCTCGGGGACGACAGGCAGCCCGAGGCGGAGGCTCAGCGCGTGCACCAGCGTCGTCTTCCCCACGCTGGCCGAGCCGGTGATGGCAATGCGCCGCGGACGCTCAGCTTGCATTGTCCGTCCCCCTGCGGAAGCGGTGGGTGAAGGTCGGGTCGTACAGGCGCGAGTTGGCGAAGTCCTTCGCCTCCAGCACCTCGCCCACCAGGATCATCGCGGTCGCGTTGATGCGCTCGGCGCGTACCTTGTCACCGATGTCCGCCAGGGTGCCGCGCACGATCTTCTGATCCGGCCAGGTGGCCTTCTGCACTACGGCCACCGGGCAGTCCGGCCCATACGAGGGCAGCAGCCGCTCCACCACGTCGCGGATGAGCCCCGCGCTGAGGAAGAGCGCCAGGGTGGCACGGTGGCGCGCCAGGTCCTCCAGCTTCTCTCCCTCCGGCATGAGGGTACGTCCCTCGGCTCGGGTGACGATGACCGTCTGCGACAGCTCCGGCAGCGTCAGCTCCTTGCCCAGCACCGCGGCTGCGGCGGTGAAGGAGGAGACGCCCGGGATGATCTCGTAGTCGATACCGAGCTCCTGGAGCCTGCGGATCTGCTCGGCGGTGGAGCCGAAGATGGAGGGATCTCCCGTGTGCACGCGGGCCACGTCGTGATCCGCCGCCTGCGCCTCCTTGAAGATGTCGATGATCTGATCGAGCGTCATCGACGACGAGTCGAGCACACGGGCCCCCGGGCGGGCGCGGGCGATGACGGCCTGCGGAACCAGCGAGCCGGTGTAGAGCACCACGGGGCACTGCTCGACGAGCTCCGCGCCGCGCACGGTGATGAGCTTCGGATCTCCAGGTCCCGCACCGATGATGTAGACCTTCATTGTCTTCTCCTCAGGAGCAGCGCAGGACGGAGTCGCGCACCAACTCCCAGACGTGTCCGGGGACCTGCGCCAGCCAACGAGCGTTCGTCTCCGGACGGGCCTCGTGCTCGGTGACGAGCCGCCACAGCCGCTCCGACACCGAGCCGTTGCGGCGGATGACCAGCCGTTCGAACAGCAACTGCGCCAGGGCCTCGCCCTCGAGGTCCACCACCAACAGCGGCGGAGTCACCTCCACCGGGCGCACCGGCGAGAGGCGCACGAAGGGCAGCTCCGCCCCGGGAACTTGAGCAGGGGGCTCGAAGCCCGCCTTCGCCCAGTCACACGGCTCCTTGAGATCTCCCACCAGGAAGAAGGCTCCCTCGGTGGAGGCGAGCAGCGCTCCAGCCAGACGTCCCACGCGTGCCATGACTAGAGCTCCTCCTTCTGGTTCTGGAGAACGAGCGAGCGGCCCGGCATCTGTCCCGGCAGCACGTCTCCCTCCAGGGTGTACTTCCGCGTGTAGCCTCGGGGCGTCACCATGTAGCCCTCGAAGAGGAAGGTGTTCGAGTTGCCCACGATGACGGTGGTGAGCATGCCGATCTCGTAGTCCAGGAAGTGATCGAGGTCGGTCATCACCACCTTCTCCGCCTCGCGGTAGGCGCCCTTTACCAGCGCCACCGGGGTGGTGCCCTCGCGGTAGCGACGGATGATGGAGTGGGCCTCGACGATCTGTCGGGTGCGCCGTCCACTGGCGGGGTTGTAGAGCGAGATGACGAAGTCGGCCGATGCCGCCGCGTCGATGCGTTTGGCGATGACGGGCCAGGGGGTGAGCAGGTCCGACAGGGAGATGGTGCAGCTGTCGTGGACCAGCGGCGCCCCCACGCGTGACGCGCAGGAGTTGGCCGCGGTAATGCCGGGGATCAGCCGGAGGGTGGGGTCATCCCCGCGCTTCCAACCCATGTCCCGCAGCACCTCGAAGACGAGCCCCGCCATGCCGTAGACGCCCGCATCTCCCGAGGAGATGAGCGCCACGTTGGCGCCAGCCTTCGCGCGCTCAACCGCCGAGCGGGCCCGGCCAATCTCCTCCGTCATGCCCGTCTGCACCACCTCCTTGCCTTCGATCAGGTGGCGCACGAGCTTGACGTAGGTGCGGTAGCCCACCACGACCTGGGCCTCGCGGATGGCCTCCAGGGCGGCGGGGGTTGCGTGAGCGCCATCGCCAGGACCGATTCCGACGAGGGACAGGACTCCTCCGCTAGACATGGACGGACTCCTTTCGGGGAGAGTGGGGGATGCGCGCGACGGCGAACGTCATGGAGCGTCCGGCGCCGGGCTCGGTGTAGATCTGCTTGCGCACGAGCAGCTCGGTGGCTCCGGAGGCGAGCAGTGCCGACGGCTCGGCGACGCCTCGCGTGCCCACGTGCTTCTTCACCGTCTCCGATGGAGTCGGGACGGGGACAGCATCCAGCTCGGCGGCCGTGTACGTCTGGAGTTCCCAGTCGTATTTCTTGCACAGCGCCAGCAGCGCCGGCTCGTCCGCCTTCAAGTCCACGGTGGCCACGGTCTTCACCGAGGCGGGGGACAGGAGCGCCTGGGCGAGCAGTTGGGTCACGCCCCGCTCAACCAGCTCCTCCGGAGTGCCACGGTCGCAGCCGATCCCCAGCACGAGGCTGCGGGGCCGGTAGATGACCGAGTTCTCCCAGTGGGCGCGGTGGGTCTCGCGGATGTCCCGATCGGTGGCGATGAGGAGGATCTCCCACGCCTTCGGGTCCACCCCCTCGAGGCTCCGCGCATACCGCACGCCCGGAGGCAGCGGCTTGTCCTCCGGCCACCAGGTGGGCTCGCCCGCTTCCTGGACGAAGAGCACCGGGGTCTCGTTCACCACGGCGGCACAGCCGCGCGTGACGTTGCGCTCCAGGTCATCCAACCGCCAACCGAGCTCCCGCCCGAGGATGTCCACCGTGAGGGTGCCCCGTACATCCGAGGCGGTGGTGACCACGGGAGTGGAGCCGAGCACGCCGGCCACCCGCTCGGTGAAGGCATTGCCCCGGCCCACGTGTCCCGACAGCACGCAGATGGAGAAGCGGGCGGCGTCGTCGACGCACACCACGGCCGGGTCCACCTTCTTGTCCTCGAGCAGCGGCGCGATCATCCGCACCACCGCGCCCACACTGATGATGAAGACGTGGCAGTCGTAGGCGGTGAAGGTGCGCGACAGGGTGGGACCCATGGGCAGCTTCATGGACAGGGCGCCGGCGGGAGCCTTGGCCATGAGCTTCTCGGAGACGTAGAGCTCCGCGCCGGGCAGCCCCGCGAGGAGCCGCTCGGCGATGCCCAACCCGTGCAGGGTGATGGCGTAGACGGCGTAGGGCTTGCGGGCCGGGGGGAGACTCACCGTGTCACCTCCTCCGTCTGGGTCTGGGCGAAGCGGCCGGCGAGCACGCCACTGCGATCCTTCTTCGCCACCATCACCATGGAGAAGTAGTCGCACTTGTCGTTGCGGATGCTGCGCAGGTCGCGAACCACCTTCTCCTGGCCGGTGGAGGCGCGAGACACGTAGACGGCGCGATCGAGCAGCCCCTCGCGCTCGAGCGCCTCCACCACCTGCGCCATGACCGAGCTGACCTTCATCAGCAGCACGGTGTCGAAGTCGCGTAGCACGCGGGTGAGGTCCTCCACGCCGTAGGTGGCCGGCAGGACGGCGATGCGCTCCTGGCCATCCGCCACCGGTACCTGCACCGCCGCGGGCACGGCGGTAATCGAGGAGACCGCGGGCACCACCTCGGTGCGCGTCCCAGGGAAGCGGTTGGGAACCTCCGCCAGGAGGTAGATGAAGGTGCTGTAGACGAGCGGATCTCCTTCGGTGATGAAGGCCACCGTCTTGCCCGCCGCCAGCCGCGGGGCCAGCTGCGCGTACGCTTCCTCCCAGGCGGGCCGCAGCCGCTCCGGATCCTTCGTCATCGGGAAGGTGAGGAAGAGGCGCTCCTGCCCGGGCACCTCGCCCACGTTCTCCTTGGCGATGCGCCAGGCGAGCGACTCGTCGTAGACCGAGCGTCGGGGAATGGCGATGACGTCCGCCTTCCGGAGCGTGTTCACCGCCCGGAGCGTCATCAGATCGGGCGCTCCCGGTCCCACACCCACGCCAATCAACAGGCCACTCATGACTCGTCTCCCTTTGCCGCCGCCGGCCGGGTGGCCGCGAAGATGTGGATGGGGTTCTGCGCCTCGTACCGGAGGTAGTGCGCGAGCGGCTCACCGCGTGACACGTTGAGCAGCGTCACTTCCGGCGTCACACCGTGAGCCTTGAGGGCCGAGTAGGCCTCGGCCACGTTGTCCAGGGTGATGGCGTTGACCACCAGCCGGCCTCCCTCGCGCAGGCGCGAGAAGGCCACGTCGATGATGTCGCGCATGCTGCCCTTGCTGCCGCCGACGAAGATGGCGTCCGGGGCTTCCAGCCCCTCGAGCGCCTCCGGAGCGCGCCCTGCGATGACACGCAGGTTGTCCACGCCGTGGGAGAGCGCGTTCTCCTTGCACAGGGCCACGCCCTCCGGGTCCACCTCGATGGCGTAGACGCGGCCCCTCGGGGCGAGCAGCGCCGCCTCGATGCCCACCGAGCCCGAGCCCGCGCCGATGTCCCACACCACGCTGTCGTGCCGGATTTCCAGTTGCGCCAGGGACAGCAGACGCACCTCGCGCTTGGTGATGAGGCCCTTCTTGGGCATGCGCTTGGCGAAGGAGTCCTCGTGGAGGAAGGACAGACGAGGGGGAGGGCGCCAGCTCGGATCCGTTCGCACGAGCACGAGCACGTTGAGGGGCCCGATGTCCGTGCACTCCGCGAGCGCCTCCAGCGAGAAAGGCCGGACGCGTTCCTCCGGATTGCCGAGGCTCTCGCAGACCCAGGCCGTGAAGCCGCGCTCGCCGTACTCCAGAAGGTGGCGCGCCAGCACGGGAGGCGTGTTCTCTCCGTCGGTGAGGAGGGCCACCTTGGACAGCAGACGCAGCCGCGTGCACAGCCCTTCGCGCGGACGGCCGTGCACGGAGATGATCTCAGCATCGTCCCACGACACGCCGATGCGGCCGAAGGCGAGCTGCACCGATGAGGGGTGGGGAATGAACTCCACGTGCTCGGCGCCCACCTTGCGAGCCACCTGCGCGCCGATGCCGAAGAAGAGCGGATCCCCCGAGGCGAGCACGCACACCTGGTTCTCATGGGCGAGCTCGGCCACCCGCTCCAACGTCGGGCCGATGCCCGCGCTGAACGAGAGGCGCTCTCCGGAGAACTGGGGGAAGAACTCCAGGTGACGCTTGCCGCCGACCAGCACCTGGGCTTGCGCCACCGCGTTGGCCGCGCGTGCCGACAGGCCGAGGCAGCCGTCGTCTCCGATGCCCACCACCACCACCGGCTTCATGCCTTCTCCCCGTCGGCGCTGAGCATCAGCAGCGCGTGGATGATGGACACGGCGATGGTGCTGCCTCCCTTGCGGCCCCGCACCGCGATGTACGGCACCGGCAGCTCGAGCACAGCCTCCTTCGACTCCGCCGCCGATACGAAGCCCACTGGCACGCCGATCACCAGCGCCGGGCGGGCTCCCTCCTCACGCACCAGCCGCGCCACCTCCAGGAGTGCCGTGGGCGCGTTGCCCACCGCCACGATGGCTCCGTTCAGCAGCCCCAGCTTGTGCGCCTTGCGCATGGACTCGATGGCGCGAGTGGAGCCCGCCTCGCGGGCTGTGGCGATGACGTCCTCGTCGGAGATGAAGCAGTACGTCCGGCAGCCGTAAGCGGCGAGCCGATCCTCGTTGAGGCCCGCGAGGATCATCTTCACGTCGGCCAACACCGGGCTGCCGTCACGCAGGGCGCGGATGCCGTCGGTGATGGCATTGGGGGAGAAGCGGACCAGCTCCTTGAACTCGAAGTCCGCGGTGGCATGGATGACGCGCCGCACCACCTGCCACTCCCCGGGCGAGTAGGAGTGCGGACCGGCCTCGTTGTCGATGATGGAAAAGCTCTCGTCTTCGATGCGACGTCCGAGCGTCGTCATCTGCCGCATGTCATTCACGCTGCGTGTCTCCTCTCCGGGTACTGCCCGAGCAGGGTGCCGTTGAAGTCAACGAGGGTGGCGTGGATCTCGAGCGGGCCACCCGCGTGACGGGTGAGCTGCTCGACGACGCGCTGGCACACCAGCCCGGTGATGTGGGTGAGGCCGTTGGCCGCGCACAGCTCGAGCACGTGGCGGGCGGTGTTGGCGGTCCGGATGTCAGCCACCAGCTTCTCCGAGGCTCCGGCCTCAGCGGCCAGGTTGGCCAGCAGCTCCATGTTCACTTCAGAGCCGGCCGCATGTGTCTGCATGCGCCCATCGGCCATCTTGGACAGCTTGCCCATCATGCCCACCACGTCGACGCGGGTCGCCTGGCGCCGAGCCGCATGACGGATGGCCACGCCGATGAAGTCACCCACCTGGATGAAGCACTCCTCGGACAGGTGGGGCAGCAAGCCCATGGCGTACTTCTCCGACTTGCCGCCAGTGGTGAAGACGAGCTCGGTGTTGCCGCGCGCCCGAGCCACGTCGATGGCCTGCACCACGCTCGCCTTGTAGGCGGCGGTGGAGTAGGGCCGGACGATGCCGCTCGTCCCCAAGATGGAGATGCCGCCGATGATGCCCAGGCGTGCGTTGAGCGTCTCCTTTGCCATCTCCTCGCCGCGGGGGACGTGGATGGTGACGATGGCGCCCCGCCCCTCGGGCAGCTCCTCCTCCACCATCTCGGTGATGTTGCGGCGAGGCACCGGGTTGATGGCCGGGCTGCCCACCTCCAGGCCCAGCCCATCCTTGGTGACGAGGCCCACGCCCTCGCCTCGCTCGAGCACCACCCGCCCGTCGTCCGTCAGCCGCACCTCGGCGATCAGCTCGGCGCCGTGGGTGCAGTCCGGGTCGTCTCCTGCGTCCTTGATGATGCCGCAGCGCACCTTCTCCCCGTCCCACTCGCAGCGGTGCAGGGCGAACGTCACCTGCTGCCGGTTGGGCAGCGTCGTCTCCACATGGGTGAGACACTCGCCGCGCACCAGCACGCGCGTGGCCGCCTTGGCAGCCGCGGCGGCACAGGCTCCGGTGGTGAAGCCGGTGCGTGTGCCTCGCTTGTCACGGGCAGGAGGCGCGTCGCTCATGCTGCTGCCTTCCGAGCGGGGTTGTTGAAGAAGGACTCCAGCCGGATGGAACCTGCCTCCAGCCCGGACTCCACCAGCGCCTGCTTGAGCGGGTGCAGCACCGCTCCATCTCCGGCGAGGTACACACGCTCGGGCCCATGGGCTCGCGCGGCTTCCTGGACCAGCGCGAGCGCTCGTGCGGTGCGCTCCGGATGGCCCGGCGGCGGGCAGTCGTGGTGCTGGAAGTGGCAGCCCAGCGTCTCCACCTCCTCACGAACCTTCTCGGAGGGCAGGAACACCGTGGACGACTCGGAGAACCACAGCACCCGCGTCCGCGTCCGCTGCGGCGCGAAGGCTCGGCCGTGCAGCAGCCCCAGCGCGGCGGTGATGCCGCTGTCGGTGGCTACCACGAGCGTGTTCCGAGGCGTGGAGTCGTCCGGGAGGAAGCTGCCCCAGGGCCCGCTGAACGGCAGCTCCGTGCCTACCGGAGCGTCGTGGAGCATCGCCGAGCCAGGCCCCTGGGCCAGCCGGTAGACACAGATGCGGAAGGTGCGCTGATCCGCGTCGCTCGACACCACCGAGTACGCGCGCTTGTGCGCCTTGCCGTCGGCCCGCGGCACGCCGGTGTTGAAGATGAGGTACTGGCCTCCGGTGAAGCCGAGCTCGTCCTCGCCCTGCAGTTGCAGTTCGAGGAGTCGCCCGCGCTCGCCCACGGGCACGGAAGACAGGATTCGCGCGGTGCGGGAGACGGCCATGGCGCTAGTCCCTCGGGTAGATCTCGTGGGTGAAGTCGTGCACCTCCTCGAGGTCACGCCACATCCGCTGCAGCGACTCGGTCTGCCGCCGCAGCTCCAGCTCCACCGACTTGGTCAGCACGAGCAGCGAACGGTAATAGGACATCTTCGGATCATCCGGCTTCGTCGAGGAGACGCGCTCTTGCAGCTCCACCAACGAGGCCTCGAAGAAGCGCTGCAAGCTCGCCAGGTCGCGCGCCTGCATCAGCGAGCGAATGGGCCCCGGCGTCTCCGCCGCGCTCCCCAGCTCGGCCAGCTCGTGCTGCCGCTCGGCCGGATCGTCCACTCCCAGGATGTTCATCAGCGCCAACCGCAGCGCCGCCAGCTCATGACAGGCCATGTGTACTCTCCTCACTGCATGATGTTGTCGACCAGGCGGGACACGAGACGATCGCCCACCAGGTGCTCGTCCACGAGCTCCCGGGCGTCCGCCTCCGTGACTCCGCGGTACCAGATGCCATCCGGATAGACGGCCACGGTGGGCCCCTCGCCGCAGCGGCCCATGCAGGCGGTCCGGGTGATGCGCACCGTGCGCCCCTTACCGACCTCCTTGAGCTTGCGGCGCAGCGCCTCGATCAGCGCCACGCTGCCGCGATCGGCGCAGTCCGCGTTGCCGCAGACCAGCACGTGCTTCTCCAATGCGCGGTGGGCATGCGGGTGGGGCGCTGCCTGGGTGTGCGTCTCGCGGTGGCGGATGCTCCAGAGCAGCGCCTTGAGGCCTCCCACGTTCTCTTGCAGGCCCGCGAGCGGCACTCGGTACTGGCAGCCGTCGCACGGCAGGGGCACTCCGCCCGCGAGTGCCTCTTCAATGCGCCGGTCCACATGTTCCACGAGCGGCGCCATGCTGCCGTCGGCCAGGTGTGGTGCCACCTCGGCACGGAGCCAGGGATAGCGCTCGGCGAAGAGGGCCACCTGGACGTGCATCTTCTGGAGCAGGACTCCCGTGAAGAGGAGGTAGGGCATCACCAGGATGCGCTCCGGCCGTGCCCGGGCCACCCACTCCAGCGCCTCCTCGAGCGAGGGCTTCGCGATACCGGCGAAGGCGGGCTGTACCAGGGCGAAGCCCTTCCGCTCCGCGTAGAGGCGGGTCACCTTGTAGAAATCGCCGTTCGCGTCCGGATCCGACGAGCCGCGCCCCAACATCACCACCACCGTGCGCGCCGCCTCCTGGGGCGAGAGCTGTCCGGTGCGGACCTGGGTGCGCTCGAAGGCCAGTTGCGCAAGGTCCGGATGGACGCCGAAGGCCTTCACCGCCAGGAAGCGCACGCGCGGGTGATTCTTGCGCGCCGTGGCGAGCGCCAGCGGGATGTCGTTCTTCACGTGCTTGGCGGTGAAGAGGAAGAGCGGCACGACGAGCACGTCCTCCACCTCGGAGGCGAGGGCATCGAGCGCCTCGGGGAGCGCCGGCTCAGTGAGCTCCACGAAGCCCAGTCTCACGGGCAGCTCCGGGTGGGCCTCGCGGTAGGCATCCACAAAGCGGTGCACTTCGGCGATGGCCTGCGGATCTCGGCTGCCGTGTCCGACGAAGAGGATGCCGCGCCTGATCTGAGGGGTGCTCACGGATGCACTTCCTGGTGTGAGGGGGCGAGGAGGGGAAGGAGGCGGCTGGCGGCCTCTGCCACGGTGAGGGGCGGGGACGTGCCCAGCCCGGGAAGCAGGGGAGCCAGGTGGGCCCACAGCTCGGCGACGGCCGGTGCGCGCAGCCGAGCCCGCGCCAACAGCACCGCGTCTCGGAAGACATCGGCGGGGGCTCCGAAGGCGAGCAGCCGCCCCTCGCCGAGGATGGCCACCCGGTCGGCGAAGAAGGGCACCTCGTCGGTGGCATGGGTGGAGACAAGCAGGGCCACTTCACGCTCGCGGGCGAGGCGCCGCAGCAGGCCCGACGTCTCGCGCTCGCCCATTGGATCCAACCCAGCGGTGGGCTCGTCGAGCAGCAGCACCGCTGGATGCATCGCCAACACGCCCGCGAGGCAGGCCCGCTTCTTCTCCCCGAAGCTGAGCGCCTCGATGGAGCGGCCCGCGAGGTGCGTCAAGCCCGTGGCCTGGAGCGCTTCGTCCACCCGTGCCTGCACCACAGCCGGGGCCAGGCCCTGATGCAGCGGACCCATGGCCACGTCTTCCCTGACCGTTGCGCCGAACAGCTGGTCATCCGGATTCTGGAAGGCGAGCGCCAGTCCCGCCTCGGTCCGAGCCACCGCCCCGCGAGGAGCCTCCCGGCCGCGCAGCCACACCTTGCCGGCCTGCGTTGGCACCAGGCCCGCGATGCTGCGCAGGAGCGTTGTCTTGCCGCACCCGTTGGCGCCGAGCAACGCGACCACCTCTCCCGGCCGCACCTCCAACGAGAGGTCGGAGAGGATGGCGGAGCCGCCGGGGTTTCCCACCGCGAGCGCCTCGAGCACGAGCGCCGCCTTCATGGGTTGTCCCTCGGAGGAGGTGGAACAAGGGTGCCTCGGCAGCCGCGAGCAGCCATCGCCTCGGCGGTGGCATGGGCCTGATCGAAGGCGCGCACCAGGGTGAGGCCGCCGAGCGCTCCGAGCGAGTGCAGGCCGCGGCGAACATCCCGGTAGCCGAGGCGGAGGATCTGGGCCTCGCGCGCACTCTGGGCTGACCGTTCGAGGACGGTGGCGTAGCGCACCGCGAGCGCGAGCACATCGGCGAGCGGTGCCGGCACTCGCCACGAGCGCAGCGCCCCCACCAACTCCCAGGGTGGGGTGAGCGCGATGAGGAGGCCGAAGACGGTGGCGCCCGCGGCGACCCGCGTTCCCAGGATCAGCCCGGGTACCCAGGCTCCAGCCGTCTCCCGTTGCAGCAGGAGGTGCATGGCCCAGACGGCCAGACCACTGAAGACAGCGAGCCCGAGGCGGCGAATCAAGGCCCTGACGCGCTCGCCCACCGCGAGGGATGCGAGCAGCGCCAACCCCGTTACGCCCAGGGCGGTATGCGGCGCGGGCCCGGCGAGTGTCACCACCAGGGCCAACAGAGCGCCCCCCAGCTTGAGGCGTGCATCGAGCCTCGCGGCTCGCTCTCGCAGCTGGGAGGTGCGGCTCACGTCTGTTCCCTCGTCTCGACGAACAGGGCGCGGTAGAGGTAGCCGAGGAAGAATCCCCCTACGAGCCCAGCACAGAGGAAGGCGAAGAGGAGGACATCCCCCTCTATTGGGATCAGTGGTGGCTGCGGGGTGCGACCAGCGGCCTCGGCGAACGGGAGCACCACGTGCTCGTCGACGCCCGGCCAGCCCGTGGCGGTAGCGAGGAGTGGCGTCATGACGTGGCGGGAGCGGGAGGGGGGAGGGCGTGGAAGTGCAGGAGGGCGGGCCGACGGCGGGCGATGAAGACGACGGCTCCCGCGGTGAGGGCGCCCTCGAGAATACCCAGCGGAAGTTGCGTGGGGAGGAACGAGAGCAGCAGTGTTCCCAACGCGCTGCCCAGGGGCTGGGCGCCGTGCAGCGCGGAGGCCAGCTCGAAGGACGTCATGGCGTAGGTGGCCCAGTCGGACAGCATGCCGGCGGCGAAGGCGGCCACCGCGAGGGGGGCTCGCACCGCGCGCAGTCCGTGGAAGACGCCGTAGCCGACGAAGCCGCCCACCACACCCATGGACCAGATGTCGGCGCCCAAGGTGGTGAGCCCGCCGTGGGCGAGGAAGAGCGCCTGGAGCAGCAGCGCCACGAACGTCACCAGCACCGTCATCACCGGGCCGATAAGCACGGCGGCGAGCCCCGTGCCGCATGGATGCGAGCAGGTGCCGATGATGGGGACCGGCACCGGCATGCACGAGACGACGAAGACGGCGGCGGCGAGCATCGCCACGAAGGGCGAGTAGAGCGGGTTCTGCGCCACGCGCTGCCGCAATCGCGTGACACCGAGCGCGAGCAGCGGAAGGACGGAGACGGTCCAGCCCAAGGCCCATCCGAACGGAAGGAGTCCTTCCGCCAGGTGCATGGCGTGGGCGGGGTGGGGCAGCAGCAGGAGGGCCGCGAGCAGCCAGAAACGGGAGGGGGCCCGAGAGGCGTGGAGCGCTGGCTGAAGGAGGGCCTGGACGCGATGCCACAGTGCGGCACCACACCCACGCCCGGAGATACCCGGCATGGTAACCTCGCTCTCAATCCGCGGAGAGGTGGGGTTGAATGGCCTGGGTAGGTCTCCTGGCTCGTGGATTCAGAACGCCTGACGACGTTCAGCGCCGCCTCCACCTTCCCCGACGCGAGGGCATCGAGTGGTGACTTCGGAGGCTGCTCTCCACTTACAGTGGCGGGACCGCGCCGGATTCACACCGGCTTCCCTGTTATGCCCGTGAGAGTGGGCACCCATGGCTGGAATTCAGTTGTCGGGGCCAAGTACCGGAGGGGACGGGACCCTGTCAATGGATAGTCATCCACCGACGAGCAGCCCCTGCCGGTGAAGCCATCCCGCGATGGCCAGCCCCCGGTCTGGAGGAATCCACCGGGTCCATGCGCGGAGGAGCTCCTGGATCGTTCGTCCGTCGCCCAGGCACTCCAGCAGGGGCGCCAGTTCAACACCCCCCAGGTAGGCCACGGGGCGGGCGAGGCTCGGGTGGTTCAACGCGCGTCGGAGCTCCACGTACTCGCCCACGATACAGGGTGTGTCGATCAGGGCTGCTCCCTCCGCCAGGCGCACGCGGTGCTTCGGCCGCCTGCTCAGTTCCTCCCGGAGGGCGGGCGTGGGCGGCTCTGTCGCGGGCCGGGCGCGGCGCTTCCAGAAGGCCTCGTCCCGGTAGCGTGAGTGCTCGTGGTAGTAGCCTCCCGCCCACGCCGCGTGTTGCTCCACCGAGTGCCGCTGGTTCTCCCGGTAGAAGGCCAGGGCCGCCGCCGTGTTTCCCCGGCCGGACAGGAGCGTATGCACCACAACGCTCCCGCACAGCGCCGTCTGCAGTGCCTTCTGCACCCCGGATGAGGACAGGGGATCGATGCCGAAGCCGGCCTCGCCCAGCTTGATGCAGGTGTCGTCAATGGGCTCCGGGTCCGCGTAGCTGGTGGCGTCACACGCGATGACTGGGCCCATCCGTCTCGCGTCCTTCAGCCCATGCAGCAGCTCCGAGCCCGCCATCAGCTCGAGGTAGAAGTCCTCCAGTCCCGGCTTGCGAACGCCTCGCTGGCGCAACAGCTCCGGATCGACGAAGGCCATGGCGTTGAAGAGCCCGCCCGGAAGGTGCGAGCCCCAGAACCACGCCGCGCGCGCCGCCTCCACCCGCGTCTCCGCGTGATTCACGGGAGCGCAGTGCCAGTAGCCGTACAGCGCCAGGGTCCGTGCCGAGGTGGGCTCCTTCTGGCCGCCCAGCACGAAGGCGCGCCCGCTTGCGTCGGCGAGGAAGCGGGCCCGGACGAGGATCGCCCTATCTCCGCTCGACACGGAGACCTCCCAGCCTCGTGCCAGACGCCGGGGCTCGCTCGCGGTGGCGGGCTGGAGCACCGTGACTCCCACCGCCTTCGCGGCGCCGAGCAGCAGCGCGTCAAAGCGGCCCCTGTCCACCGCGAGGCCAGGCTCCGAGGCCCTTGCCCGAGCGACACGGGTCTCGTCGTCCGTCCAGCGGACACGTGCCTCGGTAGCGGGAAGAAAGCCCGAGGCGATTACCGCCTCACGGAGTTCGAGTGCCTCCAGCAGGGGCCACACCCCGGGCGTCAGCGACTCGCCCACGTGGAGCCGTGGGAAGGCGTGCCGCTCCACCAGGAGGACGCGGTGCCCGCGCCGCGCCAGCTCGCGAGCGAACGCCGAGCCCGCGGGCCCTCCGCCGATGACGCAGACCTCGGTCTCAAGGAGCTCCGTGCTCATGGTTGGTGCGCGGCCTCGGGCACCAGGCCGAAGTAGTCGGGCCGTCGCGCCACGAGCCGGCTGTACGCACCCAGGCAGTAGTGCAGCCAGCCGCGGATGTAGTCACACGCCGGGCGCCCTCGTTGGATGACCTCGTGGTGACAGCCGCCGCTGCACATGTACCGCGCCCAGCAGTTCCTGCACGGCTCCTGTCGGTGCACGTGGCGCTCGGCGAGCCACCGGGCCTGGCGCTCGCGATCCACACCCGTGCGCAGGTCTCCCATCGCGCCTTCCTCATCACCCACGAAGCGGTGACAGGCCGCGAGATTGCCCTCTGCCGACACACCCAGGTACCCCGCGCCCGCGCCGCACGGGTAGGGCCGGTGCGTGCCCTTGTGGATCTCCCGCATGGCATTGACCACGTTGGAGAACGGGTAGCGCTCTCCGGTGATCACCCGGCGCTCGAACTCCTCCCCGCAGGCGACCATCTGCTCGAGCATCACCTCGAGCTCGGGCAGGGCCATCTCGTCCTGGCCGGTGGGCGAGCTCAACATCGGCGAGAAGCCCACGGAGTGGAATCCCATCCGCACGAAGGTGTCGAGGGTGTCCTTCAGCTCCAGGTTGCGTGGAGTCACCGTCACCCGGGCGGACACCTGCATGCGCTTCTGCCGGGCCAGCAGGGGGGATACGTTGGCCATCACCTGCTCGAAGCTGCCCTGGCCGCCCTTGAAGGGCCGCAGCCGATCCTGCACTTCCTTCGGACCGTCCAGGCTCACCGTCACCGCGAAGCCGTGCTTCTCGAAGAAGTCGCCGTCCTCCGGTGTCACCCGCGTGCCGTTGGTGGTGATGGAGAAGGTGACGCGGATGTCCCGCTGCGAAGCGAGCCACAGAGCCCGCTCGGTGGCGGCGTGGATGACGGGCCGGTTGAAGAGCGGCTCGCCTCCGAGGAACGAGAGGTTCACCCGCTCTCCGGGAGCCACGTCGCGGAAGAGCAGGTCCACCGCCGACAGCGCGGTGGGCAGCGGCATGTTCCGGGCCGGGCCTCCAAAGTCTCCCTGCTGCGCGTAGCAGTACGTGCAGCCGAGGTTGCACTTCTGCGCCACCGCCAGGGAGAGCGCCCGCACCGGCGGCGACGTCAGGGGCGAGTCGTCCACCAGCGGCGGAGCCTCCACATCCAGCTCCGCCAGC
The DNA here is from genome assembly GCF_044360475.1 of Archangium minus. Classification (NCBI taxonomy): domain Bacteria; kingdom Pseudomonadati; phylum Myxococcota; class Myxococcia; order Myxococcales; family Archangiaceae; genus Archangium; species Archangium minus. The sequence continues at coordinate 6,941,368 of NZ_CP043494.1, read as the reverse complement.
AGACGCGTGACGGCGGCGCCATCCCGGGCCCGCTGTGCCCGGTCCAGCGCCTCATACGTCGGCACGTCCACGTCGAAGAGGCGGTTGCCATTAACCACCAGCAGGTGCTGGCCCACCGCGGTGCGCAGCAGGTGGAGGTGCGGTGTGGCCGGAGCTGACAGCTCGAACAGCTCCCGGGCCCGGCTGCGCGTGGGGCTCGCAGCCGGCACTTCAGTGGGAAGGTCCATCGCTCGCGCCTCCGTGCTGGGGTGGCTACTCGCCGTCCTTGCCGCCGATGATGAACCGCAGCTTGCCCTGCCAGTCCTGGAACAGATCGTCGTACGTCACCAGCCGCGAGTCTTCCCGGTTGTCCAGCACGTACTCCTTGGGCACGCGATCCACCGACATCCAGTTGTTGCCCACGCTCACGCCCCGCTCGTCGAGCTCCGTGTTGATGTAGTCGGGTCGGCTCGAGGCCCAGTAGTAGCAGGCGCACTCGCGGTAGTCGTTCTGCCAGGGCGAGCACAGGCTCTGCGTCAGCTCGCCCGGCCTCACCAGCTGCTCCTCGATGACCGGCAGGTTGCTCAGCGCGAGCTCGCTCCAGGCGAACAGCGGCCGGATGCGCAGCTGGACCGCTTCCAGCTCCCGCGGCTGGCCGTTCGCGTCCGTGAGGCCCACCGGCAGCGGCTCCTGCTCGAGGGTGAACTCGCACGTCACCATCCTGCCGGCGTTCTCGTGCAGCACCTTCGCCAGGACGTTGGACCACTCCATGGCCCACACGCCCTCCGGGTTGATGCCCGAAGTGAGCGGGACGGGGCTGCCGCCCGGGCTCTGCGGGCCGGCCACCTTCACCACGATGGGTTGCGCTGCCACGCGCAGCAGGCGACGCCCCTTCAGGCGTTCGTACTCGCCCTCGCCGCGGACGACGTAGTTGTCCGCCTCGTGCAGCTCGATGCCCTCGAAGATGCGGCGCCAGAGATTGCGGAAGTCGAACTCCAGGCCTGGGTAGCAGTTGGAGATGGCCGAGTCGGGCAGGGTGCTGGGCGGGTTGCCGGCGGCCCGGTGGAGGAGCTGCGCGGTCAGGTTCTTCGGATCGATCCTCTTCATCCCTGCTCCTCCTTCTTGTTGGGCGGCGGGGTGGCGAGTCCGGGCTCCTCCGGCGCGAAGATGTCGCGGCGGGCCACCTTGCGGATGAGATCCACCTGTCGCCGGGTCAGCGCCATGTAGCGTCCGTCTGCGCCGCGCATCAGCGCCGGCATCTTCCGCCGGCCCTTGGCGGACAGGTCTCCAATCTGGTCGTACTCACGCAGCACGTCCGAGAACCACGGTGCCGTGCCGCCGCGCAGCGCGGTGAACACGTTCTGGTGCAGGTTGAGCACCGCCTCGGTGTCCACCAGCGACGAGGCCATGATGGGCTCGAAGCGGCGGCCGGTATCCGCGGTGTCCTGCCGCACCATGGTGCTGGCCACGTCCACCTGGCCGTTCACGGTGTTGCCGTTCATCACCGCCGTGTTCATCAGCCGGACCGTCTCGAAGGCCCGGCGGATGATCTCCTCCGCCTGCGCCAGCGTGGCCTCGTTCTGTGGTGTCACGGGGCCGTGCATGGCCTGCTCCAGCTCGTCCGCCACGGTGCGGACCGGGTAGCTGTCGGGCGCGTAGGCGGGAGGGCCCGCGCCGATGCGGCCATAGGCGGTGAGCGTGCGCCCTTCCACCGTCAGCTCCACGTAGACGAGGCCATCGCACTCGTCATCCAGGTAGCCCTTGCTAACCCAGTTGTCGCCCACCTGGTCGCCCGCGTAGATGTTCGCGGGGATGGTGAGAGTGGGGTCTCCGCTCTTGTCGTAGTGCCCCTGCCACGTGCCCTTGTTGGCGTCGTACAGCACGTCGGAGATGTTCGGGTCCGACGACTTGCCCTGGGGCTGCTCCTTGCTGGAGCCATAGACGTTCCCGTGCGCCGGCGTGAAGCGCAGGCGGATCTCCGGGAACGTGTCCGTGGGCTTGATGTATTGCACCTGTCCCAGAGGCAGGCGCTTGTTGGGCCAGAAGTTCTGACAATCGCCCAGCAGCGCGTGCGGGGCATGGTCGGAGAACGGGCCCACGACTGCTTCAATCCGGTCGGCCTCCACACCCGTGCGGCGGTACACCTTGTGGTTGCCCACGTGGACCCGCCACGTCACGGCCGCGGGCGTCAACCCGGCGCGCTCCAGCAGCGTCTTCGTCAGCGGCTCGAGCTGGCCCTCGGAGGTGAGTGCCCAGACCTCGAGGAACGGAGCCACCGACCGCACCTTGCCGTTCTCGGTGAAGCGCAACACCTGGGGCACGCGGGTGCCGGTGATCTCCCCCGTCCCCGGGTCTATGACGAATGTCTCCGCGGGCGTCAGCTTCCGGTAGCCGAGCGGCTTCTGGGGATCGACCTCGGCATTGTAGTTATCCATGGGCGAGCCGGCGCCCAGGCGTCCGACGGCCAGGGGTGGAAGGATCCGCAATTCCTGGATGGTCATGCTGTCTCCTTATGGGGCGAGCGCCACTTACCGCCGGGCGATGAGGCGTTGGAGCTGCTCCAGCGCGAGCCGGTCCGACTGCTCCAGGGATTCGAGGTAACGCTTTCGCTCGGGTGGAACGAGGTCCCACAGCGAGCGGATGAGGAGCTGCGCGGCCTGGACGAGATCCCTCTGCAGCAGCCAGCAATCCGAGTCCTCCTCGGGCAGCTCCAGCGAGTAGGGCATTTCGAAGGGGGGACCGGCGCGGGGTCCGTTGGGCTGCTCCGCGTCGAGCGGGAGCTGGAGCAGCATGCCGGCGACGGCACGCAGGTTGTACATCTCCGCGAAGGTGCGGTGGATGAGCGAGCCGCGCGCGGTGAGCGAGTTACCGTCGTTGAGCGGGCCCGCCAGCCGGAAGGCGTGCGACACGTCGAGCAACAACATCCGGTAGCGCAGGTTGAACAGGTGCCCCCACTGGAGGGCTTCCGGGTGGGTGATGACGTGGCTGACCGGCGCTTCGCGTCCCTCGGCCCTCGCGGTGCCCATGAACATCGTTTGGACGACGGTCACCTGGTTCAGGTTTTGGCTCGTCTTGGGATTCTCCGCCACCGGGCGTGTCACCAGCGCGAGCTCCTCGGCGCTCAGCGCTTTCATCTCCTGGTAGATGCCCAGGAAGCGGCGGAAGTGTGAACGCTCGTCCAACCCCGTCTCGTCCTCGGTGAAGGCCTCTCCCTGCTGGCCGACGGCGTGGAGCGCCTGGCGGGCCGAGTCACGCGAGGTGACCGGCTCGATGAGCAGCTCTGGCGCCTGGACGCTGGGAACGTTGCCGGATTCCCGGCCGCGCTCGCCCTGGGTGTAGCCGCGGCCCCACTCGTCCCAGGAGGCTTGATACGGCAGCGTCTGCGCCTGGAAGATGGCATCTGGCAGCCATTCGCGATTGGCGAGGATCTGATCGAGCCGCGCATACAGTGCGCCCACCCGGTTGACCTCCTGGCCCGCGTCATAGGCGGCGCGCTGCTTGATCTCCTCGGCCTCCGGGCCGCTCCAGCCGGCGGGGCTCTCCGCGCAGACGTACTTGGCCAGTGAGTCCAGTGTCAGCCGTTGCAGGGTGAACGTGAACGGGTAGAACTCGGAGCCCCAGGGGTAGTCCTCGCGATCGAAGTTGAGCGGCGCGCCCAGCACCGTGAGCAGGTTTTGCACGGTGACCAGGTGGCCCATCTCCTCCTTGGCGATGCCGAGGATGATCTCCTGCCAGCGGCGAACGTTCGCTCGCAGGTGCTCGGGTACCTGCGGCCCGCCCAATGAATAGGCGGCGAACAGGTATTGCACCATGAGCGAGTGTTCAATCTCTGACGCCACGTGAAACAGCATCACCGTGTAGTCGCGCCAGTTGAACTCGGGCGGGAGCACGGGGACTGTTTCTGTCCTGGGAGTCCCCGTACTCTTGAGGCTCGCAGCGGTGAAGGCTTTCGGAATGGCGGCCTGGACCTCCGGCAGCACGAGGCCCAGGTGCCTGCTGATTCGCGAACGCATCGTGTCCCCCCACGACCCACTGGGTTCACAGCGAGTGAGGGTGTGAAGGGAAACAAATACTTTAAGTGAAGTCAATGGCTGGCATTGATTCCACTGATTCGTCACACCGCGTCGCAGCTCCGGTGCGCCCGCGGATGTGAGGGATTTCGCTTACAGGTTGAGCCTGTCGATCACGCTGCCTTGCGCGCAGTCAGTACGTCGCGCAGGGCCTGGTGGGCACCGCGCAGCATCTCCTCGGTGGTCTTCCAATCCACACAGGCATCGGTCACCGAGCAGCCGTAGCGCAGCTGTGAGAGATCGGCGGGGATGGGCTGGTTGCCGGCTTCGATGAAGCTTTCGATCATCAGGCCGACCACCGAGCGATTGCCCTCACGAATCTGATGCACCACGTCGCGCATCACCAGCGGCTGCAGCTCCGGCTTCTTCCAGGAGTTGGAGTGTGAACAATCCACCACGACATTGCTGGGCAGTTTCGCCTTCGCGAGCGCCTGCTCCGCGAGGGAAATGGACACCGTGTCGTAGTTGGGCCGTCCGCCACCACCTCGCAGCACGAGGTGACCGTAGGAGTTGCCGCGGGTGCGGATGATCGCCGACGCGCCGTTCTCGTTGAGCCCCAGGAAGCTGTGCGGACGGGAGGCGGAGAGGATGCCGTTGACTGCAGCTTCCAGGGAGCCGTCGGTGCTGTTCTTGAAACCCACGGGGGTCGAGAGGCCCGAGGCCATCTCGCGATGCGTCTGGGATTCCGCGGTGCGCGCGCCGATGGCGGTCCAGGAGATCAGATCGCCATAGTATTGCGGCGCGATGGGATCGAGCGCCTCGGTCGCCGCCGGCAGGCCGAGCTCGGCCACGTCCAGCAGGAAGCGGCGGCCCCGCTCCATTCCTTCCTCGATGTGGAAGGAGTCATCCATCCGTGGATCATTGATGAAGCCCTTCCACCCGGTCGAGGTGCGCGGCTTCTCGAAGTACACCCGCATCACCACGTGGATGGTGTCCCGGACCTCGTCGGCGAGCGCGCGCAACCGGCGCGCATAGTCGATACCTGCCTTGGGATCATGGATGGAGCAGGGACCCACGACCACGAACAGGCGAGGGTCCTTGCGATCCAAGATGTCCATCAAGGCCCGTCGGCCGGCGAGCACGGAGCCGGCCGCGCGTTCGGTCATCGGCACGCGCTCCTTGATCTCCGCGGGGGAGGGCATGCGGTCGAAGCCGACAACATTCAGGTTTTCAGTACGAGCGGTCATGGTGAGCCCGTGTTCTAACAGGGCCACCACCACCATCTGTTTCAGTACACGTTGTACTTGCGGCGCAGGGCCTCGTGCTCCTCGGCGTTGCGAGACGGGTGGAGGCGCCGCTCGGCGTCGTGGAGGTAGTACCAGAACTCGCTCGGCTTGGGAGCGAGCGCGGCCTGGAGCGACTCCACGGTGGGCGCGCCGATGGGGCCCGGCGGCAGTCCCTTGCGGTGGCGCGTGTTCCAGGGGTCCTCGAGGTTGCGCAGGCGCTTGAGGAAGGCCAGTCGGTCATTCCACTCGGCCAACTCGTAGCGGGAGGTCGCGTCCACGCCCAGCGGGAAGCCCTTGTCGACGCGCTTCCAGAGGATGCCGGCGACCAGTGGCCGCTGCGCCGGTACGGGCTCCTCACGCTCCAGCATCGAGGCCATCACCACCACCTCGTGGAGGCTGCGACCGCTGCGAGCGATGGCCTCCTTGTTGGGCGTGTAGAAGCGCTCAGCGAAGGTGTCCAACTGGCGCTGGAGCATCTCCTCCACCTTGAAGGCGCCAGGCACCACCCGGTAGGTCTCCGGGTAGAGGTAGCCCTCGAGCGTGCCCTTGGGGAGCGGGAAGGGGGCGGTGAACCGCTCGGGCTGGCTGGCGGCGGCGATGTAGGCGCCGGGCTTGATGAGGCCCGCCGCGGCGAGTGCCGCATCGGTGTCGCGCAGGCGCCATCCCTCGATGACAACGAAGGGAACGTCATCGGGGATGGGGGCGCCCTCGAGCGCGGTGGCGATCTCCGCCATCGTCATGGAGGGGCTCACTGCATGGCGGCCGGCCTTGGGCGCGAAGTGACCGCGGCGGAAGAGGAGCCAGCGCCAGAGCCGGGCATCGCTGATCAGCCCCTGTGACGCGAGTTGCGGCCCCAGGCCGCGCCCCGTGGTGCCCTTGGGCACGGTGAACTCCACAGTGGGGGCACCCGGCGGGGCCACGGAGCGCTGCACTCCGCTCTCCGCCCAGAAGAATGCACCGGCAACCGCGCTCACGGCGAGGACCACGACCCCGACCAGGACAAGAAGAATGCGCTTCATCACCGGCGCAGGTTAGCACCCGCGCGGGCTCCTACGGTGGAGGAGTAAGCGGCTCCGGGGGTGCTCTGGCTGGTAGAGAACTCCCTCCCCAGGCGAGCGGGCTTGACGGTTCACAACTGGTGGCCGAGGTGCACCTGGAGGGTGGGGTGCTCGGCGGCGAGCTGGCGCAGGCGCGCGAAGCTGTCGGCGCTCTTGGGGATGTTGCTGGAGAAGGTACCCGGCTCGACGTCGTGCTCCCAGCCCCAGCGCGTGTGGCTTGCATCACCGGTGAGAAGCACGGGGCCCTTCGTTGTGCGCACGAGGTACGCGGTGCTGCCCGGCGTGTGGCCCGGCACCCAGAGCGCCCACACGGATCCGTCCCCGAAGATGTCGAGCACCCCGGCGAAGCGGCCGGTCGCATCGGGCTCGAAGGACCACTCGCTGATGGGGGCCTTGCCCTGGAGCGCGCGATCCGAGTTTCCCTGCACGAACACATTCTGGAATTCGCGGAACGAGGCTTCGCCCGGGCCGGTGTAGACGGCTGTCCCCGCGGGGACGTCCGCCATGCCCGCGATGTGATCGAAGTGCAGGTGCGTGAGGAACACGCCCTGGAGGGGCGCCTCCTGCTTCGCGAGCCAGTCCCCGAGAGGTTCGTTGAACTTCATGGTTTCGAGCTTCATGACCGAGGCCACCAGCCCGCGTACGGCGGCCTTGCTGGGATTGTCGCGCAGGGCCTTCTCGACGCCGGTGTCGACGATGAAGGTGCCGTGCGTGGGGTGGCGCAGCACGTGGAAGAACACCTGGATCTTCTCCGGCCCGTCGGTGAGGCCCGCTTCCTTCGCGCGCGGGTGCTTGAGGTTGATGAGGCCACTCCGGTCGACTTGCCAGTCGCAGGAGGCGACCGTCTCGAACGTGATGGGGCCGGGTTGGTCGATGACCGCCAGCATGTCCGCGGACGAGCGGGGGACTCCGAGGGTGGACTTCTGGGTGGAATGGGAGCTCACCGCGCATCCGGAGAGCAGGGCAGCAAGGGCAGTGGTGACGAGCAGGTTTCTCATGGGCGCAACCCTACCTATTCGCGGATGGATTGAAAGCGAGCGTTTCGGCATGATGCCATCCATTCATGGATATCCCCTGGGAAGACGTGCGGCTGTTCCTGGCGGTGGCGGAGACGGGCAGCCTGAGCGGCGCGGCGAGGAAGCTGCGCATCGGTCAGCCCACCGTGAGCCGCCGTCTGGCCGCGTTGGAGTACTCGCTCGGCGCGGCCCTTTTCCGGCGGAGCGTGGACGGGGCTTCGCTCACCAGCGCGGGCGAGCGGTTGTTGGTCCCGGCGAAGAAGATGGCGGAGTGGGCTGGTGAGGTGGGCCGGGCCGTGGACTCCTCCGACCGGTCACCGCGAGGCCTCGTCCGCATCACGGCGAGTCCTTATCTGTCTTTCGACTTCCTCGCGCCCTTCGCGGCGTGGCTCGCGGGCAAGCACCCGGGCCTGCGTCTCGAGGTGCTCTCGTCCGTTCAATACCTCGACCTCAACCGGGGAGAAGCGGACCTCGCATTGCGCAGCAAGGCGCCGACCCAGGAGGGATTGAAACAGGTGCTGGCGCTCGAGTTCGAGAACACCGTCTGTGTTTCGAAGTCGCTCGCCGCGAAGCTGCCGCGCAAGCCGAGCCTCTCTGATCTGCCGTGGATCGCCTGGTCACCACCGCTCGACACGCTGCCGCCCAATCCGCAACTCGAGGAGCTCATTCCGGGGTTCACCCCGGCGTTCACCTCGGACAACTACCTCGTCCAGCTCGCGGCGGCGGAGGCCGGCATCGGTGCGATGGTGATGGCCCGCTTCCGGCACCGCTTCTCGCGCCCGACGTCGCTCGTTCCGCTGTCTATCGATCTCGGGCCCTACCAGCGCAGCACGCTCCATCTGGTGTGCGCGAAGTCCGCGCTCGACATCCCACGCGTGCGCCGGGTCTCGGAGTTGCTCGTATCCGAGCTCGAGAAGACAGGGGCCTCGAAGGCCTCATGACCGCCAGATGCCGACATAGACGGGTTGACCCTGGTCATCGAGCTCCATCCGGAACCCGCCCTCGTTCATGGGGCCATAGTTGCAGTCCGCATACACCGCGAGAAGATCGCGGTAGGGCGCCACCTGGAGGATTCCCACCCCCGTGGAGGGAGCGAGCCCCTGGCGTTCGAGCTCCGCCTGCCGCACGGCGAGCTGGCGGAGGGCGTCCCACTGCTCGCGTCGGACGAAGCCCGATGAGGTCAGGAACCACGCCTCGGTCAGTGGCACGACGGATTCGAGTGGTTCCGTCTCTTCGCCATTCCGGATGGCTCCCCAGAGCAGCAACCACATTCCCCACGGCCGGTAGGTCCAGCTCCGGCTCATCCAGTTGTCGACGAGGTGCTGGACGGCGAGCCGGGTGAGGCGCTGAAGGTCTTCGTGTTGGGAGGACATCGCGATGAGCTGGAGGCAATCGGGTTGGTCGAGGTCGGGCCCTGGGTGAGAATGGCGGCCCCTGTTGCCCAGGAGGCTTCCTCTCGATGCGACGTGCCCTGCTCTCCGCCATCCTACTGCTCTCGGCCCTGCCCGCGAGCGCCGCTGAGTCCCACGCCCAGCGAGCCTGGCCGCGCATTCGCAAGGCCCGTATCCAGCAACTGCTGCCGGCGGCCATGGAGCGAGCGAAGGTGGATACCTGGGTCGTGCTCTGCCGCGAGAACGACAACGATCCTCTGGCCGCGCACATCGGCTGTGAGAACGCAGGCTCTCCCGCCGCCTTCCTCTTCCTGAAGCAGAAGGCCGGCGTGCGCTCCATCGCGCTCTCTCCGGCGGGTGAGGCGAAGGCACTCAAGGACGTGGGCCTTCATGACGAGGTGGTCTCCCTGGATCGCGGCACGGACCTGTACGCCCGGGTGGCCGCGAGGCTCGCCGAGGCGAAGCCCCAGCGCATCGCGGTGAACTCCTCGAGCACCTTGACGGTGGCGGACGGGTTGTCGGCCACCCAGCGTGCGCGGATCGAAGCGGCGTTGCCTCCCGCGTTGCGCGCTCGCCTCACGTCCTCCGAGGAGCTCGTCTTCGAGTGGCTGTCGGTGAAGCTGCCCGAGGAGGTGGAGATCATGCGTCGGGCCGCCGCGCTGACAGCCTCGCTCCAGGAGGAGGCCTACCGCACCGTGGTGCCGGGGACGACGCGAGACTCAGACGTGGCGCGCTTCCTCAAGAAGCGCATCGCTGAGTTGGGTGTGGAGGATGGTTGGCAGCCGGACCAGAACCCCAACGTGAACTCAGGCGTGGACCGTGGCCACTCGCACGCGACGGACCGGGTCATCCAGCCGGGTGACTTCATCCAGACGGACTTCGGCATCAAGGTCGAGGGCATGTGGGTGACGGACATCCAGCGCTTCGCCTACGTGCTCGCTCCGGGCGAGACGCAGCCGCCGAAGGACGCGCTGGAGAAGTGGGAGAAGTCGAAGAAGGGTAACCGTGTGGCGCTCGCGGCGATGAAGCCAGGAGTGCGCGGCTACGAGGTGGACAAGGCCCAGCGGGACTGGATGCGAGAGGCGGGCTCGGAGCCGGTGATGTGGGGCACGGGGCATCCCGTGGGGTACTGGGCGCACGACGTGGGCCCGGCGCTCTCGGGGGCACAGACGGGCAAGCCGCCCACGGGCAGTGCACTCAAGCCCATTCGTCCCGGGCAGGTCTTCGCCTTCGATGGCTTTTTCGCCTGGAAGCTCGCGACGCCTGGCGAGACGAAGACGCTCTCGGTCGAGGAGATGGCCGTGGTGACGGAGAAGGGCGCGGAGTACCTCATCCCGCCGCAGGAGGAGCTCATCCTCATCCCCTCGCCAGTGGCTAAAGGACCTGGCGGAACGTGAGGCTCATCCGAGGCGGTGCCTCGGGTTCGGGCGGCAGCGCGTGCATCCACTCGTCCTGCACGCGCTGCTGCATCACCAGCAGAGAGCCACTTCGTAGCGGCACGTCCACGATGTCTTCCTTCGCCGCCTTGTGCCGGAAGCGCAGGATGCGTGGACCGCCCAGGCTCACGATGGAGACGGTGGTGCCTGGCTGGAGATGCGCATAGGAGTCCGAGTGGAATCCCATGCTGGATGTGCCCTCTGGGTAGAGGTTGATGAGGCAATTCGTGATGCGGTGCTGGACCACGTCCTCAATCCGCTGCGCCAACGCATCTAGCTCCGGGGGCATGGGCACAGGTGGGTAGGTGATGCCGGAGTAATTGTACGGTGCGCCAAAGCTGGCGGTGAGCCGCGCGCGCATGCGCGTGTCCCAAGCAATGGTTCGCTGGAGGGCGTCAAAGAGGGACGCAGGCTCCGCAACGAATGCCTCGATGTGCCCGACTCCCTCAAGCTTGGGATACGGATTCATGGCTTCCGTATACCCCTCCCAGTCACGAGGTACACGGCGAAGCTGCCCAGCCAGTGGCCACCCTCATAGTGGGCGCCCGTCACCGCACGGAGTCCCGCCTCGCGGTGCAGTTGCGCCGTCGCCTGGAGCGAACGGAGCCGTTTGTCCGCGGGCGGAAGGCCGGAGATGATCCCCTCCAGCATCCATGCCCGGCTCAGGTTGAGGCCATCCAGGTGCGCCAGCTTCGGATCGCTCGGATCCGTCACGACTGCTGGCTCGAGCCACTTCGTGGAGCCATCGTTCGGAATCTCCGGCAGGAAGCCGCGCAGCCACGTGGCGAAGCGCGCCGGTGGGAGGATGCGCCTCATCAAGTCCGCCTCGGCAAGGCACGGCGAGAGGAAGTCCTGTCCGGAAGGCTCGTAGGAGAGCGGGCCTCGGCGATCCTTCCCGTAGAATGTCTCCACCCGCTCCGTCAGCAGTTGTTCCATGGCGCGATCTTCCGCTTTTCGCGCCCAGTCCAGGATGAGCCCGAAGGAGAAGGCTGTCTGATCGTGCTCGCCCTCGCGGATGGGCCGCGAGAGCTTGGGCAGCCACTCCCGGAGTCGATCGGCCGCGCGCGCCTCGAGGGGCTTTAGCGTGGCCGACCACTCGCGTGCCTGGGGATCGTCCCACTCCCTCAGCTCCGCCGCGAGCTGGAGCAACCACGCCAGCCCGTAGGGACGCTCGAAGGAGACCCGACCCAGAGCGCTCAGGTAGCGCACCTCTGCATCGATGTTCGCGGGCGTCAGGCTCTTGGCCACCGCCTCCCGAGCCCGAGCCGCAAAGGGCGCCTCCGGGTGAGTCCTCGCCAGCCGCACGAGGAGCCAATGTCCGTGCACGGCGGAGTGCCAGTCATAGCAGCCGTAGAACGCGGGGGTGAGCTCGCGGGGAGGGCGCACGTCTGCGTCACCGCTCATCACGTGGGCGATCTTGTTTGGGTACTCCCGGTGGACGCAGGCGAGCGCGAGGTCCGCGAACCGTGTCGCGGCCTCGACGCCGAAGTCCGGTGATGGGGGAGTGCCGGCGGAGAGTGTTGCCATGAGGATCGCCAACGGGAGCGGCGGCATCATGAGGCTGGAGGCTCAGTTGTTGAGCGCGCCGGCGAGGATCCACGAGCGGATGCGGGTGAGCTCGCCGGGGTGCTCGTCGAAGTAGGTGGGGTTGTCCGTCGGCATCCTGCTGCCGCAGGGCAAGGGACCGCTGCCGAGCTTCGTCACCATCAGGGACTCATCGGGCTTGCCCGGCGTAACGCGCATAAGGCCCGTGGGGCTGCAGGGTCTGCCGGCGGCTCCGACATTAACGATGGAGGCATAGGACTTGTCCGCATCCAGGGTCAGACTTCCGCGGCCCGGCGAGCCGGTGTGGCATCGCACGCACTGCACGTTCCAGATGGGCTGGATGTGGGCGGCATAGGAGGGGACGTCGACGCGCACGTTCACCGAGCGTGTCACGGAGTCGGTTCCATCGGACACGGTCACCTGGAAGGTATAGGTCGTGGCCTCGTTGATGTCGGAGGAGCGCCACTGGGCGGCGGCGGCCGTCGCGTTCGTGAAGGTGCCCAGGTTGGCAGGGTTCGTCGTCCAGGAGTAGGTGAGCGTGTCGCCGTCCGGATCGCTGGCGACAATGGAGAGGTCGGCGGTGTCTCCCGCGATCACCGACGCAGGGGCGGTGATGGTCTCGGCCACGGAGGGCGCGCGGTTGGGAGCGGCAACATTAGCCACCGCAACATCCACCGTGGCCTGGCTCGAACCTCCCTTTCCATCCGAGACCGTCACCTGCAGGGTGAAGGTCGTGTCGCTCGCCACGAGGGGCGCGGTCCACGTCTGGGTCTCCCCGGTCCCGTCGTTGAAGGAGCCCGTGGGCGCGGCCGGGAGCTGGGTCCAGGAGTAGGTGAGGGAATCCCCATCCGGATCGCTGGCGGCCACCGTGAGCGTGGTGCTCGTTCCCTCGTTGATGGCGGCCGACGCGGCGCTCACCTGGGTGATGGTGGGGGCCCTGTTCTCCTTCTCGTCATCTCCCTGGAACAGATCGCATCCGATCCCTCCCAGGCTCAGAATCAGTACCGCATGGAATGACGTCCTCTGAAACGCGTGCATGTAATTCCCCAATTTCTGATATTGCTAGGCTGACGGGGAGTGCTGATTAACGCACGTAGAGTAAATAGAAAAGAAAAACGGCCCGGGCACGCCTTCGCGCCCGAGCCGTCTTGTTGTCTTAGTATTTGCGAGCGCTCAGCCCTGCGGCACCGACCAGCTCCCCGTCCACTCGGAGGGCTTGTCCGGGTGCAGTGACGTGACCTTGTAGTTGCAGTGCTTCTCGCCGCTCGGGTCCGGGCTCCGGATGGTGAAGAGCGGCGACAGCCGCGAGCCGCGCTCCGTGCCAGCGTACTGCACATCGTACTCCTTGCTGGTGGTGCTCGTGGTGGTGGTCTCGCCACTCGCGGTCTTGCGCGTCGTGGTGCACTGGGCCTCGAACTTCACTCGCCAGGTGCCCTTGTCACCCACGCGCGGCACCTTGAGCTCGGCGCGCATCATGTACTCGCCGGGCGGAAGATCCTCGGCGTTGGTGCCAATGAATTCCTCGCAGTCGCGGCCCTGGCCCTTGCAGATGCCGATGCTCTGCTCACTCCAGGGCTGCACGCCCTCGCGCACGTCCGTGAGCAACGGACCCACCAGGCCCTGCTCGAAAGCCGAGAGCCCGGAGGAGCCTCCCGAAGAAGAAGACGTGGCGCAATCCGTTGAGCTGGCTGCTCCGGTCGTGTCTCCGCCCTTGCACGCCAGGAGCGTGCCCGCGGCCGTGATCGCCAGGATGAATGTCCTCATGGTGTTCCCCCCTCGTGTTGTGTCGAGTGGGGACGCTCATAGCACCGGCTCCCGGGCCCGGCTGTGAACGGGTTCACACTCGCGGCGGGCTCAGCTCCGGGGCTCCTCGCACTGCATGGGCAGCTCGAGGGTGAAGGTGGCGCCCTGGCCAGGTCCCGCGCTGTCGCAGGTGAGGCTCCCGGCCATCTCGATGGCGGCCAGCGCGCTGATGTGCAGCCCGAAGCCGTGGCCGTCCTTCTTGGTGGTGAAGCCCTGGGTGAAGAGGCGCGCGAGGTGCTCGGCGCAGATGCCCTTCCCGTTGTCGGACACCTGGATGTGCAGTCGATCCTCGGGAGCGGGCTGGACGCGCAGGGTGAGGCGCTTGTCCGGACGGCCACTGTCGATCAGCGCGTGGCGCGCGTTGCTCAGCAGGTTGAGGAGGATCTGCAACAGCTTGTGACGATCCAACAGGATGGGCGGCACCTCGGCGTACTCACGGTGGATGTCGATCTTCGCGCGCTCGAAGGAGACGGCGTGCAGGCGCAGGGCGTCATCGATGAGCCGGGTCACGGACATCAGCTCCATCATGCCGGCGACGCGGGCGTGTCCCTGCTGCATGGTGACGATGGACTTCACGTGATCCAGTCCGTCGGTGAGCGTCTGCTGCTCGGCCAGTAGCGCCTGTTGATCCTCGGCGAGCTGCCCGGAGAGGGCGATGAGATAGGCCGGGAGCTGCTGCCCGCGGGGATCCGTGGCGAGGAAGGTGCAGAGATCCCCTTCATGCTCGCGCAGGAGCTCCGCGGCCCGGATGAGGCCTCCCACGCGAAGGCCGCGGAGGCGGTCGGTGATGAGACTGGCCGAGACGTTGACGCTGTTGAGGGTGTTGCCCACGTTGTGCATCAGCCCCGTGGCCATCTCCGCCATGCCCGCCTGCCGCGACACGTCCAGCAGGGTGCGGTGCATCTCACCGAGCTTCGTCTCCGCCTCCCTTCGCTCGGTGACGTCCCGTCCGAAGAGGGTCACGCCCTGGGGCTGACCGTCCTCTCCGAAGACGGGCTTGATGGAGATATCCACCACTTGCACCCGCTCTCCCTGTTTGTGGATGTCTTCGATCCGTACGCTCTGCCCGGTGATGGCCTGGCGGATGCGCTGTCGTATCTTCTCCTGGATCCCCGCGGGGTCGTGGATGGGGAGCGGCTCGCCCGGCACCGGCTCTCTGCCATGGCGCTCACGGAAGGCCCGCCGCATCGCCGAGTTGGCGATGATGACCCGTCCCTCTATATCGAGCGAGCACACCTGATCATCGGTGTTCTCGATGAGGCTGTGCAGCTTGCGCTCGCTCTCGCGGAGCGTGCGCAGTGCCTGCTCGCGTGCCGCCTGGGCGTGCTCACGTGCGGAGGTGTGCAGCCAGCTCACCGCCCAGATGCCCAGCATGCAGAGGGCGGCGAAGGTGTCCAGCATCCACAGGTGGCCGGCCGGGATGGGGGGCGACACGACGCCCGGGGTCGTGAACCGGAGCGGGTGGAGGATGCCCACGTACAGGCTCATCAGCACGGTGAGGACGAGCCCCGAGCGGGGCCCCACCAGGTAGACCGAGAGCGCCGGGAGCAGCATGCCCGCCGCGTGCGAGGCCGTGTAGGGCCAACTGCTGGTGAGGCTGGAGACCACGAAAGCGCCGGCGATGGTCCAGCAGACGAGCAGCGCGGAGAGCTCGTGCGAGGAGCGTCGGCGCAGGAACACCAGCGCGAGCACGTTGAGCAGGAGGGAGACGAACGCGACCGGGCCGTCATTCCAGGCCTGGGGGTTGAACGGGAGGAAGAGCAGGGCCAGCACGTCGACGACCATCAGGCCCAGGGCGATGCAGACCAGCAGGCGGTAACGGCCGTGCTCCTCCAACGGTGTCCGGCGCAAGGGCTCGGACAGGAAGACATCCAGCCGAGAGAGGAACTGCCCCTCGGTTTTCCGGGATGACGGCTCCTGCGGCGTGATCAGTCCCGGAGCGGCTTGTCCCATTTCGACGATGGATGTTCTCGACATGACGAAATTGCATCTCCCATGCCGCGAACCTGCGGGAGGCTTGTACACAATCATACACCGTTGAAGAGAGGGCCTATCCCTCGGCCGTTTGTTTTGAATCCGAACTTCTGGGAGAAGTTTTCGTGCCGTGAGTGTGTCTCTCACCGATATTGGAGGAGGGGACTGATTCGGGAGTGGGAGGGTTGTCGCACATGAGGCGTGAGACCGGCGCGGCCCCTGGCGGAACCGGGGCCGAACGGGAGCTAGAACGGCGTCTGCTCCTGGCTACGCCTGCGGACACCGTGCGGGGGATGTTCTTCCGCAGTGTCCTCGAGGTCATGCGCGAGTTGGGCGACGCGGTCTCCATGGAGCGGTGCGTCGAAGCGTGTGGGGAGCGGCGGTTCGTGGACTTCTCCCGCTACCCGGCGAGTACCTTCTTGCGGCTGCTGTGGACGGCGTCGCGGCTGTTGGGGAACGGGTATGGGGACTTCGAGGGGGCGCTGCGCGCACTGGGTCGCCGGGGCGCGACGGACTTCTTCGCCTCTTCCACGGGCAGGCCGTTGCAGTCTCTGCTGATGGGCAATCCCAAGCGGCTGGTGGACAGCCTGCCCATGGCGTACGCGGTGGCTTCATCCAATGGCGGGCAGTGCTCGGTGACGTGGGAAGAGTCGAGGCGGGTCCGCGTCCTGTTCGATCACGACTTCCTCCCCAGCGCGTACGTCGAGGGCGCGTTGACGGCAGCGCTCGAGGTGATGGGCGCGAGAGATCCCCGGGTGCGGGGGCGGATGCTGGGTCCGCTGAGCTGCGAGTACTCGCTGACCTGGGTGTGAGCCGGGGGTATAGGATGGAGCGATGCAGCTCGCCATCCCCCAGGCCCCTCGGCGTGTTCCCCTCTTCAAGGTGCCCGGAGCCATGGGTCGGCTCGTCCGAGTGCTGGCCATGGGGCTGGTGCTGATGGCGGCGCTCGGCGCGGGCGCGAGGGCCCTGGGTCGCTTCGTGGTGGAGGAGCAGGGCTTCCTCTCGCGAGCCCAGGAACTGGAGGGCCGGGTGGCTGCCATGTCGCTGCCGCCCCGTGGCGAGCGCGAGGGCGCCGAGGCGAAGCTGGAGGTGCTCTACGCCGTGGACAAGGTGCAGTACTCGGCCAGTGGCGTGCGCACCCATGCCGAGTATGCCGAGGGGCTGGCTCCGGGCGCTCTGATCACGCTGCTGGTGGATCCCCGCGTGCCGGACAAGCCTCGGGAGGCAGCCTACGTGCGCTCACGCGCGCAGGCGCTGGGGCTGGTGCCCTGGGGGTTGGGGCTTGGGGCGCTGGTGGCCGTGGGGCTCTTCGCCTGGGAGCTGCGGCGGACACTGCGCGCGGAGCTGGAGCCACTGCGCAAGGGCATGTTGGTGTGGCTGACGCCGGACGGTCCGCTGCCCGAGTCTCGTCGGGAGGTGTTCTTCCCCGCCACCTTCCGGAAGCAGGAACAGACGCTCACGGTCCGCGCGCGTCTGAGCCCCGGCCGGGCTCCGGTGCGCAATGGGGACAAGGTGCTGGCGGCGGTGCTGTCATCTCTGCCCGGCCAGGCCCGCGTCATCGACGAGGAGCTCGCTCGGGCACTGGGTTGGGTGCGCTGAGGCCCTCGTCGGTCCGGAGTTCCCTAGGGGGCGAAAATTTGCGGGGGCAGGGGGGCCGTGACACACGTCTGTAGCCCTCGCCTTCCTTGGAGGACTCTTCATGGTCCCTCGCCTCGTCCTGTTGCTGGCCCTGCTGTCACCGATCGCCGCCCAGGCGAAGCGTGACCCGGCCGAGGAGGCCTACCAGGAGGCCCGCAGGTCCTACTACGCCCTCAAGGACGACGCTGCGCGACGCAAGCTGCGCCACAACTGGCTCAACGTGGCGCACAAGTTCGAGTCCGTGGCCAGCCGCTTTCCCAAGAGCCAGCGCACCGCCGAGGCCCTCTACACCGCGGCGGAGCTGCTCAACGGGCTGAGCCGCATCTCCTTCGTCGTCGAGGATCAACAGGCGGCCATCGCCGACTACACCCGCGTGGTGGAGGCCCATGCGCGGCACCGGCTCGCGGATGACGCGGCGTTGGCCCTCGCGCACATCTACTTCGAGCGGTTGGATCAGCCCGAAGCCGCGCGTCGTGTCATCACCAGCAGCCTCGCCGTCAGTTCGAAGGGCGATCGTGCCCGGGAGCTGAAGGCGCTGCTCTCCAAGCTCCCACCGCCTCCTTCGCCCAAGGCGCCCGCGCCCGCCCCCGCGCGCGCCAAGCCCCCGGTTCGTACGCCGGAGCCCGCGCCCGCGCCCGCCGTGGCTTCCTCCGCGCCCTCCACGCCGGCTCCCACGGAGCAGGTGCCGGTGGTCCGCGTCGAGCTGTCCAAGCCGAACACTCCGGAGCCGGCTCCCGCCCAGGCCGCAGCTCCCACTCAGGCCGCGACCCCCGCTCCGGCTGCGGCTCCTGCCCAGGCCGTGGCTTCGGCTCCGGAGGGCGCGAAGCCCGAGGTGTCGCCGCTGATCGAGGCCATCAACAATCAGTCGCGTGAGCCCGCCGCGAAGCAGCCTCCGGCCGCGCAGCCGGCGGAGGAGCTCGCGTCCAACAAGCCTGTGACTGCTCCGGTGGACGATCATGTCGCCCAGGCTCGCCTCAAGGCTGTTGCCAAGGCGTCCAACTCCTCCGAGCTGACGCTGGCGGAGCAGCTCGGGCTGAAGGTACGTCGGGTGGTCATCGACGCGGGGCACGGTGGGCATGACACCGGCGCTATCGGTCGCAAGGGCACCCAGGAGAAGGAAGTGACGCTGGCCATCGCGCGCAAGCTCGCTCGAGAGCTGCGTACCCGC
This sequence comes from Archangium minus, assembly GCF_044360475.1. Lineage (NCBI taxonomy): Bacteria > Pseudomonadati > Myxococcota > Myxococcia > Myxococcales > Archangiaceae > Archangium > Archangium minus. The sequence goes on along the minus strand of NZ_CP043494.1, from coordinate 6,923,064 downwards.
GGGCTGGAGGTGATGCTCACCCGCGAGGATGACCACTACCTCAAGCTGGAGGAGCGCGCGCGTCTGGCCAACGAGATGAAGGGCGACCTCTTCATCTCCGTCCACTGCAACGCGGCGCCCTCCTCGAAGCTGCGGGGCATCGAGACATATACGCTCAACACCTCGGCGGATCGCTACTCCATCCGGCTGGCGGCGCGCGAGAACGCGTCTTCGGAGAAGGGCATCAGCGACCTGCAGTTCATCCTCGCGGACCTGGCCACCAAGGCCAACACCGAGGAGTCCACACGGCTGGCCAACCAGGTGCAGAAGAACCTGGTGAGCCACCTGTCCAGCCACTACAAGGGTGTGAAAAACCTGGGCACCAAGGAGGCGCTCTTCTACGTGCTGCTGGGCGTGAAGATGCCGGCCATCCTCGTGGAGACGTCCTTCCTGTCCAACCCCGAGGAGGAGAAGCGTCTGGCCTCGGACACGTACCAGGAGGAAGTGGCCCAGGCCATCGCTCACGGCGTGGAGGACTTCCTCGGCGGTCGGCGTCAGATGGCCACGGTGAAGGTGCAGTAGCGGGGCCACGGCGGTTCTTGCATCCTTCGGTTGTGACAGGGTCGCCAGGCCTTGTCCCATCGATCGCGAGCCAGCCATGAGCGTCCCGCCCATTCCGTCACCGCCATCGCCGAGCCACCGTGCGGCCCTCGGCTCGCTCCCCGGGTTTCCCCCCGGTGGGCCTGAGGATCGACTGGCTCGTGCGCGTGAGTACCTCCGCGAGTCCCACGCTCGCGTCGAGGCGTTCCACCGGGGCGGTGCCGCTGGCTTGTCCACCTGCCGCCTGCTCTCCGCCGCCACGGATCGGCTCGTCCAGGGGCTCTTCTCCGAGCTCGCCGCCGAGCTTCACGCGCCCCCGGGGCTCGCCCTTGTCGCGCTCGGCTCCTACGGGCGCCGCGAGTTGTCTCCCCAATCGGATTTGGATCTGCTCCTGCTGCGCGGCCCTGGTGTCTCCGAGGAGTCCGTCGCGCCCCTGGCCCGTGCGTTCCCCACGCTCCTGTGGGATCTCAAGCGCGCCGTCGGCTGGAGCGCCCGTGGCCCTGACGAGTGCGTTCGCGCCGCCGATGCCGATCACACCATCCGCACCGCGCTGCTCGATGCGCGCTTCCTCACCGGCGACGCCGCCGTCTTCCACGTGTTCGAGGAGAAGGTCCTCCCCGCGCTCCTCACCCACCGCGCCGACGCCTACATCCAGGACAAGGTCCAGGAGCTGCGCTCCCGCCGCGAGCGCTTCGGCGACTCCGTCTTCCTGCTCGAGCCCAACCTCAAGCAGGGCGATGGCGGCCTGCGTGACCTGGAGACCGCCCTGTGGATCGCCCGAGTCCGCTTCCGCACGCGCGGCCTCACCGGCCTGCTGCAGCAGTCCATTCTCCCTGGTTCGCAGGTGACGCGGCTCAAGGCTGCCCGAGACTTCCTGCTGCGCATCCGTCACCAGCTCCACTTCCTGCGCGGACGCAAGGAGGATCGGCTGACGTTCGATCTCCAGGAGGAGCTGGCGAGCTTCCTCGGCTACCAGCAGGGCCCCGTGCTGCCTGTCGAGGCCTTCATGCGGGACTACTACCTGGCCGCCAACGCCCTACGCCAGGCCGCTGACGCGCTCATCGCCCGCTGCGAGGAGATCAGCATCGCTCGGAAGGTCTCGTTCCTTCCCGAGCGCCGGCTCGGTGCCTTCAAGGTCTTTCGCGGCAAGCTCACCGTGTCCGATCCGGGCCTCTTCACCCGTGAGCCCGCCTCCATCCTCGACTTCTTCCGCACCGCCGAGGAGAACGGTCTGCCTCTCTACTCGTGGGCCCGCGAGCAGGCGGTGCAGGCCTTGCCTGCGCTGGAGACCGCTCGCGCGACTCCTGCTGTCACCGCCGCCTTCAAGGCGCTCTTCGCCCGGCCGGGCACCCGAGGCGAGCGCCTCTTCGAGCTGCATGACGCCGGCGTGCTCGGCACCGTGGTGCCTGAGTTCGGCCGCGTCACCGCCCACCACCAGCACGACCTGTACCACGTGTACACCGTTGACGTTCACACCCTCTTCGCCGTGCGCCGCCTCTACGCGCTGCGCGCTGGAGATCTGGTGGCGCAGGAGCCCGAGCTCTCCCGCGAGATGCGCGACCTGAAGGATCCGCTCCCGCTCTACCTCGGCATGCTTCTCCACGACGCGGGGAAGGGGATGGGCGGCAACCACTCGGAGAAGGGCCGGTTGCTGATGGTCGCCCTCGGCGAGCGCCTGGGGCTCTCGCCCCGCCAGCGCGAGGTGGCCGAGTTCCTCGTGAAGGATCACCTGGCGATGAGCCACACCGCCCAGCGCCGCGACCTGAGCGACCCGGCCCTCATCGCCGACTTCGCTCGGAGCGTGGGCGATGTGGAGAAGCTCACCTGTCTCTACCTCCTCACCTGGGCGGACATCAGCTCGGTGGGGCCTCGCATGTGGACAGGGTGGAAGGCGCAGCTCTTGCGCGAGCTGTATGAAAAGGCCCGAGCCCACCTGGTCGGCTCGGCGACGCCCTCGGGAGAGACTCCCTTCGAGCGCGTGCGCTTCCATGCGCGCTGGGCCCGTGCCTTCGGCGAGGCCCGGGCGCGTGAGCTGGGTCGGGTGCTCCCCGAACGCTACTTCCTCGGGACGGATCCCTCGCACGCCACGCTTCATGCGCGCCTGCTCGCGTGCGCACGAAAGCGTCCGCTGGCCGCGGCTCTGCGCCACCACCCAGAGGCCGGCTACAGCGAGCTGTCCCTCGTGGCCCATGACAGGCCCGGCCTGCTCTCGCTGCTCACCGGCGTGCTGTCCGCCCACCGCATCGACATCCTCTCCGCGCGCATCGTCTCCACCTCGGACGGGCTCGCGCTGGACGTCTTCGACGTGCGGCCTCCCCATGGCCTCCTGCTCGAGCGCTCCCGCTGGCGCATGGCCCGGACGGATCTCCTGCGCGTCCTCATGGACGAGGTCTCCATCGAGGACGTGCTGCGCCGACGCCGCACGGGCTCGCTCCTGCAGCGGCACCTGCCGCCCGTGCCTCCCCGGGTGACGGTGGACAACCGCGCCTCTCGCGACTTCACCGTGGTGGACGTGGTGACGCAGGATCGCGTGGGTCTGCTGCACGCGATCTCTTCCGCCCTCACCCGGGCGGGCGTGCAGATCGCCGTCGCCAAGGTGGCCACCGAGGCCCACCGCGCCATGGACTCGTTCTACATCACTCGGCAGGGCGCCCGGGTGGAGGGTCCGGGCGACGAGGCCGCGCTGGTGGAGGCGATCACCGCGGCGCTGGACGCGCTGGAGCGGGAGGGAGCGGAGACCCGCGCCTGATCACGGGCCCGTAGGTGGGAGCTCCTGGAAGGTCGAGATCGCGGGCCGGCCGAGCTGTCCCTTCGCCGCGAGCGGTGCACCCCGTGTCGGGGCCCGAGTCTCACGCTGCTCCTCCTCGCTGGCCGGAGCCTCCTCGTTGATCTCCTGGTAGATGCGGCGGCCGAGCACCGCGCCCAGCACCAGCGACAACACCATCCCCACGCCGGACACCACCGTCACCACCGTCTGGCCCTGCGCCAGTCCGCTGCCGAACTGCGCGGTGAGGAACGTGCCCGGGATGGTGCCCAGCAGCACCCCCAGCGTCAGGGGCCAGAAGCGCGCCCCCGCGGCCGTCGCCGCCGCGATCATCACGTCCGTGGGGAACAGGGGGTTGATGCACATGAGCAGCGCGAACTTGAAGCCGTGCCGTCGTGCCACGCGGGTGATCGCCGGGTAGCGGCTGCCCGCCATGCGCTTCATCAACCGCGTTCCCAGCCAGCGCGACAGTCCGAAGATGAGCGCTGCGGCCAGGAAGCTGCCCAGCAGTGAATAGAGCGTCGCTGCACGGGTGCCGAAAATCATTCCGCCCACCGCGGTGAACACTTGACCGGGCAAGAGCGTCACCGGCCGCACCGCCAGGAAGAGGACGAAGATAATGGGCGCCCATTTCCCCATCGGCGCCAGGAAGCCGTGGAGCTCCTTCTGGTTGATGAAGTCAGGCCCCAGCAGCCGCAACATCGTCAGCCCCGCGATCGAGGCCAACACGGGCGTCAGTATCCGGAGCCAGACCTTCAGACCGCCTCCGCCGCCACCATTCACGCAGATCCTCCCGGACTGAATTGGCGTGAAAGGTGGGACAGCGAACGGGAATCGGCAATGTGGAGTGGCGTGTTGTTGACAGTGAAGCATCCGGGCGGGCAGGCCGTAGTCTCGCCCGTACGGAGAGCGTGTACCCCCAACCCCCCGAAATTCCTGGGGATTGGATGTGCTCTGTCTGGCGTGAACGGCTGGCGGTGTACGGAGCTTGCTTGCATCGGGGCGCTTCCGTCCCAAGTTTTGGGGCAAGGGGCACCCTCGCGGGGAAGGGGGAGTCAGCAGGAGGAGGCAAGACATGCAGCAGGACAAGGACAACAAGGGCAGCATGACGGTGGCCGAGGCGGGGCGGAAGGGCGGAGAAACCGTCCGCAACGAACGGGGCCGGGAGTTCTACGAGACGATCGGTCGCAAGGGCGGAGCGACCGTGAAGGCCGAGCGGGGCCGCTCCTTCTACGAGGAGATTGGCCGCAAGGGCGGAGAGACCGTCAAGGCCGAGCGCGGCGCGAAGTTCTACGAGGAGATCGGCAAGAAGGGCGGAGACCGCGTGAAGGCGACGCGGGGTCCGAACTTCTACGAGGAGATCGGCCGGAAGGGCGGCCAGAAGGTGAAGAAACTCATCGAGGAGGGCAAGCGGGCTGCTCGCGCGGCGATGGAGAAGCAGGAGGGCGCAACAACGGAAGAGTCGCCATCTGCGGCGGCGCCGCCCAGCGAGCCGAGCCCAGACCGCACCGAGTAGCGTGACGGAATGGCCGCGGACCGGATAGACACGGGTCGTGTACCTCTTCCTCGCGTTCCTCGACCACGCGGACCAACCTGAACGGGCCATTCAGCGGCTCCGGGACTTCGGTATCCCGGAGCCGTTGGTCGTTCGGGCCCGAAGCGCCGCGGCGACCCTGTCTGCCGAAGTCCCCGTCTTTGCCGGCCTGCGCAGCCTCGCGCTCGGGGCGGACGAGGACCGACTCATCCTGGTGAGCCTGCTGCCGGCCTTGCCGGCCGAGGAGGTGGAGCGGCTCGTCCACCGGGTCCAGCTGGAGATGGATGCGGACGACCCTCCGATGGGCCGCCTGGTGGCTTTGCCGGTGATCGGCGCCCCCGTGCATCGCCGGGAGTGACGGAACAGGCCGGGGCGGTGTAAGCACCTGCCTTGTGCAGGCGCTGCTCGTTCTACTCGCCATCGCGGCGCTATCGCTGCTGGCCTCGAGCCGGACGGTGCTGGACCCTGGCCGTTTCCCGGCCCTGGCCCAGCTGGCCGCCAGTGGACTGCTCTTCCTCGCCTTTGGCGCGGTGATGGGCCCGGACGCCCTGCGCTTGCTGTCCTGGAAGGACCTGGCGGCGCTGCGCCCGTTGCTCGCCCTGGGGTTGGGGGTGGCGGGCGTCATGATCGGCCTGAATCTGGAGCCTCGGTTGCTGCGGCTGCTGCCCCGGGAGGTGTACGCGGCGGCGCTCGCTCATGCCGGGACGGCCTTCCTCTGGGTGGCGCTGCCCCTGGCGGGTCCGCTGCTGTTCACCATGGGGCTGCCCCCCGGGGCGGCGGTGGCGGCGGCAGCGTTGCTGGGGGCCTCGGCGAGCCTCTCCTCTGGCCACTTCGCGGTGCTGGGCTATCGCAGCGGGCGCATGGAGCGCCGGCGCGGGCTGTCCGTAGCGCTGCTCACCATGTTGGATGATGTGGTGGGGCTGGGGGTGCTCGTGCTGGCGCTTGCCTTCGGCGCAGCGAGCAATCCCCTGGAGGGGCTGGGGTTGGTGGCACTCGCGCTGCTGCTGGGCGTGGCGTGTGGCGCGCTGCTCGCCTTCCTCATGCATGGAATCAAAGACCAGGGCGAGCTGATGGCGGTGCTGCTCGGCGGGGTGGCGTTGGTGTCCGGTGCGGCGGCGTACCTGCGGGTGTCGGCGCTGCTGGCGGGCGTGGCCTGTGGGGCGACGCTGGCCCTGGTCGGTGGCCGCGCGGTGGAGCAGGCGGCGCGCATGCTCGGGCGCTTCGAGCGGCCCTCGTACCTGCTGCTGGTCTTCCTGGTGGGCGCGCACGTGCAGGCACGCGACATCATGGCGTGGGCGCTGCTGCCCGCGTACCTGGGCCTGCGCTTCCTGGGCAAGGTGCTGGGAGGCGCGCTCGCGCAGCGCATCGCTGGAAACACGCTCGCGCTGCCGCCGAAGCTGGGCTACGCGCTCATCTCCCAGGGTGGGCTGGCGCTGTGCCTGGTCGTGGAGTACCTGACGCTGGTGCCGGGGCCGTTGTCCCAGCGCGTCTTTGACGTGGTGGTGGCGGGGGCCGTGGTCAACGAGCTGCTCGGCAGCCGCGCTTTCCGCTACGTGCTGGAGTCTGCTTCCGAGGAGGCCCCGGGAGAAACACCGCAGGCGCCTGGAGGCACCTCATGAAGGGCGCGCTTCTCCGGCTGCTGCTGTTGGTGGTGGTGCTGGCGGCCATTGGCCGAGCCCAGGTGTGGCGCGTGGACACGGGCACGTCGGTGACGCTCGCCGCTGGGGCGTTGCTGCTGTGCGGGCTGTTCGCGGGGAAGGTGGCCAAGGGGCTCGGGCTGCCCCGGCTCACGGGCTACCTGCTGGTGGGCGTGGCGGTGGGGCCTTATGCCCTGGGCTTCATCCCCGGCGCGGGCGTGAAGGGGCTGGAGCTGGTGAAGGGGCTCGCGGTGAGCCTCATCGCGCTGGTGGCGGGCACGGAGCTGCAGCTGGGGCTCATCCGCCGGGTGGGTACCAAGGTGGCGGCCCTGTGCGTCGCGGTATGCGGGGTGACGTTCCTGGCCGTCTTCGGGGCGCTCTTCGCGCTCAAGCCGCTGTTGCCCTTCCTCGCGCCCATGACGGTGTCGCAGGCCCTGGCCGTCAGCGCGCTCGTGGCCACGGTGGTGGTCTCCTTCTCTCCCACGGTGACGATCGCCATCGTGCAGGAGACGAGCGCGCGCGGCAGCTTCACCGAGTTCCTCATGGCCCTGGTCATCATCGGGGATCTGCTCGTGATGGTGGGGTTCGCCGTGGCGGCGGGCTTCACGCGGGCGAGCTTCGGCGGTGGGCTGGACGTGTGGGGGCTGCTGCGCGAGGTGGGATGGGAGCTGTTTGGCTCGGTGGTGGTGGGGGGCGTGCTGGCGGTGGCGATGCTGCTGTACATGCGGCAGGTGAAGCGCGAGCTGCCGCTCTTCCTGGTGGGGCTGTGCTTCGCCTCGGCCGAAGGCGGCGCGCGCCTGCACCTGTCACCGCTGCTGGTGTCGCTGGCGGCCGGGGCGCTGATCGCCAACCTGGACGAGCGCGAGGGCGAGCGCATCCACCATGCGATTCAACGGGCGGGCCTGCCTGTCTTCGCGCTCTTCTTCGCCGCGTCCGGGGCGGGGCTCAAGCTGAACGCGCTCATGACGGTGGGCCCGGCGGCCCTGCTGCTGGTGGTGCTGCGCGCGGTGGCCATCTACGGCTCGTGTCGGCGCTTCGCTCCGGTGGACGATGCACGGCTGCGCCGCTACCTGTGGATGGGCCTCATCTCACAAGCGGGCGTGACGTTCGGACTGGCGGCGCTCATCTCTCGAACCTTCCCGGACTTCGGGCCGCAGGTGGAGGTGCTCATCGTGGCGATGATCACCGCCCATGAGCTGATCGGCCCGGTCCTCACCCGGCGTGCCCTCCAGCGGAGTGGGGAGATACACTCCGAGGACGCTCCCGGAGCGGCCTGAGGAGACACGCATGGCGGCAGCACCCATCATCGAGGTGAACGCGGATCACCCACAGCCCAGGCATGTGCAGCGCGCGGTGGAGGTGCTCTCCAGCGGTGGGGTGATCGCCTACCCGACGGACACGTACTACGGCCTGGGGTGCGATCTGGGCTCCAAGAAGGGCATCGAGCGGCTGTACCAGCTCAAGGGGCGGGACAAGAAGAAGCCCCTGTCTTTCCTGTGCCCGGACCTGTCGGATGTGGCGAAGTACGCGCACGTGAGCAACTTCGCCTACCGGACGATGAAGAGCCTGACGCCCGGGGCCTTCACGTTCATCCTTGATGCCACGCGCCTGGTGCCCGAGGCGATGATGTCCAAGCAGAAGCAGGTGGGCATCCGTGTGCCGGACTCGGAGCTGGCGCGGGCGCTCGCCGCAGCGCTCGGGCGGCCCATCGTCACCACCTCGGCCACCAACGGGGAGGGCGAGCCCCTCATCGATGCCAAGGACATCAAGGAGGCGCTGGGGTACGGCTTGGATCTCATCCTCGATGGCGGCGTGAGGCTGATGGAGCCCTCGACCGTAGTGTCGCTGATCGGCGACCAGATCGAGGTGCTGCGGCAGGGCAAGGGACAGCTCGACTGAGCGCCCGGCCACAAGGTTGCTGACTCGTCGCACTCGGCTACCCTGCGAACCCATGGAAGGGTACCTCGACGCGTTCATCGCCTTCATCCGCGCCGAGCGCGGGCTGTCCGGCAAGACGGTGGATGCCTACGCCGCGGATCTGTCGGTGTACTTCGCGGACTTGAAGCGCAAGGGCATCACCGACGTGACGCGCGTGAAGCCGGATGACATCACCGGCCACCTGGTGACCTTGAACACGCGCCGGTTGTCCCGGCGCAGCCAGGCGCGGCACCTGGCGGCGATTCGCGGCTTCCACCGCTTCCTCGTCGCCGAGAAGTACGTAGACAAGGACCCGACCGAGGACATCGACACGCCTCGTTCAGCGCGCAAGCTGCCCGTCTTCCTCACGCTGGAGGAGGTGGAGCAGCTGCTCGCCGCCCCCGACGAGCGCACCCCGGCGGGCCTCCGGGACAAGGCGATGCTCGAGGTGCTGTACGCCACGGGCCTGCGCGTGAGCGAGCTGGTGGGCCTGGGCATCAACGACATCCAGCTGGGCGCGGGCTACCTGGTGGCGAAGGGCAAGGGCTCCAAGGAGCGCATCGTCCCCGTGGGCAGCATCGCGACGGAGAAGGTGCAGGCGTACCTCGAAGGCCCTCGGCAGTTGCTGCTGGGCGAGCGCGAGTCGAAGGCCCTCTTTGTCACCCCCCGCGGAGATGGTTTCACCCGGCAGGGATTCTGGAAGCTGCTCAAGCGCTACGCGCTCAAGGCCGGCATCCGCAAGCCACTGTCACCGCACAAGCTGCGGCACTCGTTCGCCACGCACCTGGTGGAGCGCGGAGCGGATCTGCGCGCGGTGCAGGCCATGCTGGGCCACGCGGACCTGGCCACCACGCAGATCTACACGCACGTGAACAGCGCGCGGCTGCGGGCCGTCTACGACAACGCCCACCCCCGCGGAGACGACGTGCGCGGCCGCGGCGGCGCCATGGGCGGTCGGGCCGCCGCGGCGAAGAAGCGGGCAGGGGGCACGTAGGGCTTCAGAAGGCCACGCAGGACATCGTGTCGACGCGGAGCACAGACTCCTGGTCGAAGCGCTGCTTGTACTCCTCGCGGATGGCGTCGATGTCCCTCGAGTGCGCCGGGCTGCCCTCGTGAAGCAGGACGATGACCTTGCTGTTCTCGTGGACGAGGTTCCCGTTGTCCATCAGGTACTGTCCGTCCGCGTCGAACATCGTCAGCCCGTCCTTGAACCGCGGCGTGACCGCGGTGTCGACGAAGTCCTGCCACTCGGCTTCGCTGACGGGCTCGGCGTTCTCCCGGTCGAGGCCGAAGAACAGTTCCGTTCGATGAAGCTCTGAGCCCACCGCACAGGTCTCCTCGTTTCCGCAGGCGGTGACGGTCAATCCCAGAGCCAGCAAGAGAGGCAGGTGGAGGGCGGCGAGCTTCCTCGGGAAAAAGGGGGCGGTGTTCATGGAACGGAGGTTCTACCTCAAGGAGAGAGTCCCTCAGCGCGCGGTTGTGAGCCTCTTGTCATCCCAAGGACCCTACCGGAAAAGTCAGGACCCGGTGTAGACTCAGGAGGACTCGCAAGGAAGGGGTGGGGAGATGGGGAAGACGAAGAAACCGGCGACGTACGAGAACCTCGAGGCGCTGCCGGTCGGGTGGGTGGGGGAGATCCTGGGGGACGAGTTGGTCGCCTCTCCTCGACCGGCCATGCCCCATGCGCGAGTGGTCTGGGCCCTCAGTGCCCTGCTGGGCCCTGCTTTCGATCTGGGTCAGCCAGGGATTCGGGGCGGATGGTGGCTCCTCTATGAGCCGGAACTCCATCTCGGCCGGGACATCGTGGTTCCGGACCTCGCGGGCTGGCGCCGCGAGCGGGTGCCTGTCCCTTCGTTCATGGACGCGCCCTTCTCGACGGTGGCTCCGGACTGGGTGTGCGAGGTGCTCTCTCCGTCGACCGAGGACGTCGACAGGCATCGCAAGCTTCCCCTCTACCATCGGGAGGGGGTGAGTCATGTCTGGCTCATCGAGCCGTCGACGCGCACCTTGGAGATATACCGTCGGCAGGAGCGGGATTGGCTGCGGGTTGCCCGGCACAGTGGCGACGGAGAGGTTCTCGCCGAGCCGTTTGATGCGATCACGTTGACGCTGGGCTCGCTGTGGTGGCCACGGGCCGGATCTCCACGGGCCCCTTTACCCTCACCCTGAGCAGGCGCTGCTTGTAGCCAAGGCACACCGCACCCATTCCAAGGCGGTGCGGGAACTCTACTCCAGGAACTCACCCCAGCGCTGGTGGGCCAGCTCAAGGGTGCGGGCGTTCTCGGGCACTTGACGCAGGAATCGTTCACGGAGGGCGGGGTCGGGTATGTCGCTGGCCCGCTCCCGCACACACTGGAGAGCCTTGCGCAGGGCGGCCTCTCCCGCACTGGCATCTCCTTGCGCGAAGCAGACCTGCGCCAGCGCCAGTCGTGTGGGGACCGCGTACACGCCCGAGTTGCCCATCTGTTCCAACTCCCGCACGCCCTGCTCCGCCTGCTGTCGAGCCTCCGCGGCGCGTCCCTGGGCGAGTAGCGCGGAGCTGAGGTACGATCGGGCGTGGATCAACTCGGTCCCATACGTGGCCAGCAGCTCACAGGCCTTGCGCGCGTAAGGCTCGGCCTCGCACGGATTTCCCTGTTCCGTCATCACCTTGGCCAGCGCGGCGTGCATCATGCCCTGCCGGAAGGAATAGTCGTTCTCCACGCCCACCACCCACTCGCGCGCCTGAGTCTGGGCTTCCTGCCAATGTTGAGGATTGGGACTATCGGCCAGCATAAGACACAGAAGGTGCTGGTTTGTTTCGCTCGAGAATCGCGGCCCTTGTTGCTGGTTGGTGATTACGTCCCGCATTCGCTCCACTCCCTCGAGGACATCTCCCAGCGCCGCCAGGGCCATTCCTGAAATGCTCTGCAGCGCGAGTGCGTGCCATTCCATACCCAGTTCACGGAAGTCCCGCATCCCCTGCTCGGCCTGTATGAAGGCCTGCCAGGGCTTGGCCTCGAAGTTGTGATGGACGAAGGCCTGGATGCATCGGGCCCAGCCCAGCCCCACGCTATCGGAGGCCCTCTGCCCCAGCCGATCGAGCACATCCTGTGCCTCCCAGCGGTCGCCGGACAGCACGTGCGCGAGGCCAAGGCTGGCGACGGCCCAGTAGTAGGCAGAGACCGCCTCGGGTTCCGGAGTTGTGCTTAGCAGGAACTGCCTCAGTCGGGCTGATTGTGCCCACTGATCGCGAGAATAGACGGCGGTGACCACCAGACTTCCCATCACCCAACACCACAGCCGGCTGCCCACTTCTAGCTCTTCCAGTTCCGAGCCGCCGAGCTCCAGAAGCTTCGAGAAGTCGTACATCCAGAAGGCCACGACGGCCTGGAGCGCGCGCAACCGGACGAGTTCCCTGCCCTGCGCGCCGCAGGCCAGGGCCAAGTCCACACACCGCTGCGTTCCCACCAGATCATCCCGCTCGAGGAGCCGCTCGGCGGCTTGTATGTAGAAATGTGCGGCCCGTGCTGGCTGCTCGCTGCGCTGGTAATGTGTGGCGAGCACCAGCGGATCGGGTTCTCCCATTCGTTCCAGCCAGTCGACCGCCAGCCGGTGTCCCTGGGTTCGTAGCCCGTCAGGAGCGAGACCATAGGCGGCATCTCTCACCAACGCATGGCGGAAGCGGTATTGGGTCTCGGTAGGGAATCGGCTGTCGGGTTGCGGCTCGATGACCTCTAGCTCCACCAGCCGCCGCAGGTGCTCTTCCCACAGTTCGTCCGGGCCTTGGCTGATCAACAACTCCCTCACTCCACCAGACCAGAAGTGACGGCCAAAGAAGCTAGCTGCCAGCAGTGTCCGGCGTACACCGGGATCCATCCGCATCAAGCGCGCCTGGAGCACCGCCAGCACCGTTTCTGGTGGTGCCTCGCCGCGCCCCTCGGCCAGCATGCGGATGAGCTCCTCCAGGAAGAGCGCGTTGCCATCTGACTGCTCCACCGCCTTCTGGACGATGGCCTCGGGCACCTGGGACCCGAGCACCTCGCGCACCAGTTGGGCACTGGCCTTGCGGCTCAATCCTCTTAGCGGCAGCTCCTGCAGGTACCTCGACCACAGGCTGGGAAAGAGCGTCTTCACCTCGGGACGCGCCAGTGCCAGCACCATGAAGGGCAACTCGGCTAGGGCGCGTAGCGCCTCGTCCACCGCTTTGACGGTGAGTGCATCGCTCCAGTGCAGGTCTTCCAGCACCAGCAGCACCGGCTGGTGGGCGCATTCGGCCTTCAGGAAGGATACAAAGGCCCGGCTCACCTGGGTGCTCATCAATCGTGGGTCGCCTCGAGCCGCGCGCAGGCGGGGATTGGACTCATCGGAGAAGGGGATGGCGCATAGTTCACCCAGGAACTCGACGGCCTCCCGGGCCTCGGAGGCGCGCAGGTGCCGGGACATGCGCTGGACGAGGCGGGCCCGGTGTGATTCCAGGTCTTCTCCCTCGACGCAACCACAGAGCAAGCGTAGGGCCTGCCCCAGCAGGCCGTACGAGGCGCCCGCGCTCATCGGATCTCCGCGTCCCAGGAGCACCAGGACCGGCTGCTCCCGGCGCTCGATGCGGCGCAGGAATTCGTGACGCAACCGGGACTTCCCCACGCCTGGTAGAGCCGTCACCAGCAGGGCCTGGGTGACTGTCTCCTCAATGCAGGAGGAGAGGGTGAACTCGAGCAGGGCCAGCTCCTGCTCTCGGCCCACGCACGGGGTGGGTTTGCCCAACAGCGGGCGGGCCGCGTCGGCGTTGAGTTGCTCTCCTTGCAAGACAAAGGTGTCCGGGCTGGAACGGGACAATTGGAAGTTGGGCCCGAGCAGACTGGCGGTGACCTCATCCATCACCACGACGGACTGGGCTGCCATTTGTTCGGCCTGACGCAGCAGCCGGGCCGCCTTGTCCATGGCCTCACCTACCGGGAGGTGCTCGTCGAGTATGCCGAGTCCGGTGGCCAGCACCACCGAGACCTCGGGCCAGCGGTCCTTGATGGAGAGGGCGCAGCGGGCCGCCAATGCCGCCTGATCGGTGGCAACCCCCCGTTCAGGAGCCAACGTGACCACCAGCGAGCCGTCCACCAGCAATTCGACCCACGCACCGTAGGGCGCGAGTGCCGTCCGCATCGAATCGCGAAGTTCGTGTCCACGCGCCATTTCCACTCCTGGCGAGCTGGTGGCCAGGGCTGGGATGGACACCAACAGAATGCTGACGAACCGTTGCTCGGCTTCAGGGAGCTGGGAGGCACGGATCGCCGCCGCAGCGTCTGGTGGCTGCAGTTCGGGAATGGATTTGAGCGCCGAAAGAGCGTTCAGCAGGTGGGTGGCATCCGGCAGCCGCCGCTGTGGATCCTTGGCCAGCATGCGATTCACCAGCATCTGCAAGTCGGAGGGCAGATCTGTGCGCAGTTTTTCAAGGGGCTTGGGCTGGGCGTAGAGGATCTTGGCCAGAACAGCCGCGAAGTGGTGTGCGACGAAAGGCGGTTGGCCGGTGAGGCATTCGTACAGCACGCAGCCGAGGGAGAAGATATCGGCGCAAGGAGGAATCTCGGATTGGCAGGAGGCCTGCTCAGGTGCCATGTAGCCCGGAGTGCCGAGCACCGTGTTGATGCCCGTCACCTGCACCAGGGTCGGCGCGACATGGCGGGCCAGTCCAAAGTCCAGCAGCACCACGTTCTCAGGGCGGCCCCCGCGCAGGAAGAGGTTCGAGGGTTTGATGTCACGGTGGACGATGCCCTGGCGATGGGCAGTGGCGAGCGCCTCGGCGGCGCGGCACAGCAGAGCCAGGGTTTCGGAGACGCGGAGCGGCTGACGGGTGAGTCGACGCGCGAGGTCCTCACCTTCGAGCCACTCCATGGCCAGGAAGGGCTGACCCTCCTTGGAGGTGCCATGGGCTACGTAGGAGACGATGGCGGGGTGGCTCAACTCAGCGAGCAGCACGGCCTCGCGGTTGAAGCGGTAGACGGCCTCCGGAGAGGCGGAGGCATGCAGCAGCTTGAGGGCAACACTGTTGCCCGTGCTCAGGTCGGAGGCACGGAACACGGAGCCCATGCCGCCGCGGCCCGCCAGTTCCTCGATGCGGAACCGGTCTGCGACGAGGGTTCCGGGGGACAGGGGAGATCGTCCGACGTTTCCATCTGGAGATACGGGAGGAGAAGTAACCGTGCTGTCGACGGCCATGGAGGGCTCCTCCCGCCCACCATACTCCAAGGATTGGACCCAGGGCCTTTGACCCCGACAGGTACTGCGCGAGGTAGGCGTCCGCTCCCGCTTCGCCTACCTGCTCAACCCTCTCCCAGAGGGAGAGGGGACATACACGGGCACTCCGTAGGGGTCTGTTCTGGACCTTCGTTTCGGCGTCGTGTTGTCCGGCATCACCCTCGCGATGTCTGCGTCCATCAGCCGCCTCAGCGCACGGTACGCCGCGAGCTCGCCCATGGCTGCGTTCCGCAGGACCTCACGCACGCTCCGGCTACCTCGCAGCTTCGCGTACAGGTAGAGATCGTCCGCCGTCAGCGACGGCGGGAGGGGGCGCGGCAACGGCTCGAAGTAGAGCCTTCCGTCCAGCGACAGCACCTCGTCCGCCAACGCCACTGTCAGCCGCACCTCTGCTTCGCGGTAGAGCGCGTGGGCCTCCGGCACGGGCGCACGCTCCAGCGCCTGCCCCACAACGGCTACTGCCTCCTCGTACCGGCCCGCTTCCACCAGGCCCCGCGCCAGCGCCAGCAGATCTGCCAGCGCCGTTGCCTCGCCTACCTTCGGGCCCCGTGGTTTGCGCGGCGTTAGCGCCCCTCGACGATACAGGCGCAGCACCCACCGCGCCCCGTGCAGCGGTCCTTCCGGCGACGCCGCCAGCAGCTCGCTCAGCGTCGCCCCCTTCTCGGCCAGCTGCAGCAGCTGCTCCTCCGCCGCCGACACCCGCTCCACCGCGAACTCCCGGTACACCCCGAACGTGGTGCTCGGTCCCGGGAACAGGTCCCAGAACACCTTCCACTCGCGCAGCCGCACCAGCGCGTCCCGGTGCAGCTCCTTCAGGCCTAGCTGCAGCTCTACCGCACGCCCCAGGGGCGGCAGTCCCGGGCGGAACTCCACCTCCCCAGACTCCCACCCGTAGCAGTCGAAGAGCGCCTCGCGCGCCTTGTGCTCCATCGCCTCCATCAGCCGCGCCTTCGACACCAGCCCTCGCTCCACCAGCAACGTGCCGAAGGGCACTCCCGCCGCCTCCGCCGCGTCGAAGGCCGCCGCCGCCCCCGCCGCGTCCAGGATGCGCAGCCTCACCAGCACCTGTCCCAGGTGCTCCATCGGCTCACTCGAGCTCTCTCCCACCAGGTATCCGCGCTGGAAGAAGAAGTGCCGGCGCACCGCCCCCCGCTCTACGCGCAGCATCCCGTCCACTGCTGGTGCCTCGAAGAACGCGGGCATCAACAGCTGCAGTCGGTAGCTCGCCAGATTCCCCTTGAACCGATCCATGCCAAAAACTTCCTTCTTCCTGGGGGGAAGGGCAGGGTAGCGGACGCTGTCCCCCTGTACAACCCTTTGAATTCACACACTTTTGTCTCGCGTCCCAAGAAGTTCTCGGTAGTCGGACTGGCCGGGGAGCGGGCGGGCAGGTGGGGTGTGTGGAAAGGGCTTGCAGGAAAGTTGCAGGGTGCCTCTGGGTGTGCGAACCAGGGCTGTCACCCCCTTCGTGTATAGGCGTGGGAGTTATGCGGATCCTCTCGGGAGTCCAATCCTCGGGCCGATTGCACATCGGCAACTACTACGGCGCCCTCCGGCAGTTCGTTCAACTGCAGGATGAGGGCGAGGCGTATTTCTTCATCGCCAACCTGCACGCGCTCACCACCGTGCGTGATCCGAAGCTCGCCGAGGAGCTCACGCGCGAGGCCGCCATCGCCTACCTCTCGCTCGGGTTGGACCCCAAGAAGGCCGTCCTCTTCCGGCAGAGCGATGTGAAGGAGGTGCTGGAGCTCAACTGGATCCTCGGCACCGTCGTGCCGCACGCCCACCTCGAGCGCGCCCACAGCTTCAAGGACAAGGTGGCCAAGGGCATCAGCCCGGACTTTGGTCTCTTCGCCTACCCGGTGCTCATGGCCGCCGACATCCTGCTCTACAGCGCGGATGCCGTGCCCGTGGGCAAGGATCAGATCCAGCACATCGAGTTCGCCCGTGACTGGGCAGTGAAGTTCAATGTGACCTACGTGCCCGGGTACGATCCCCAGGATCCCGAGGGCAAGGAGAAGGGGCACAGCCCCGGCATCCTCAAGCTCCCAGCGGCACGCATCCAGGAGAGCACCGCCGTGGTGCCGGGCATCGACGGACAGAAGATGTCCAAGTCGTACGGCAACACCATCGAGCTCTTCGGGGACGAGAAGGAGATCAAGAAGCGCATCATGAGCATCAAGACGGACTCCACGCCCGTCGAGGCTCCCAAGCCCACCGAAAACGCGCCCCTGTACGATCTGCTCAAGGTGATGCTGCCCGAGTCCCGCTTCCCCGAGGTGGATGCCTCGTGGCGCGCGGGCGGCAAGGGCTACGGCGAGTACAAGAAGCTGCTCGTCGAGGCCTTCCATGACGCCTTTGGTCCCGCGCGCAAGCGCCGCCAGGAGTTGATCAACGATCCGGCTGAGCTCGAGCGCATCCTCCAGGATGGTGCCGAGCGCGCCCGTGCCGAGGCCTCCCGCCTGATGCAGCAGGTGCGTCGCGCTGTGGGTATCCCCTGACCCCGTGAAGGAAGTTCGGTGACCGCAGGTCGTCGCAGCACCCCTCCCACCGAGGAGACCCTCGAGGCGGACGTCCCCACCAGTGTGGGTGACGCCTTCCGGGTCGCCTTGCCCAATTTCGAGGGGCCGCTCGACCTGCTGCTTCACCTCATCAAGGAGCACCGGCTCGACATCTTCGACATCCCGCTCGCGCTCATCACCGAGAAGTACCTGGAGCACCTTGAGCGGATGCGGGAGATCAACCTCGACATCGCCGGCGAGTTCCTGGTGATGGCCGCCACGCTCGCGCACCTCAAGAGCCGCATGCTGCTGCCGCGCCAGGACACCGCGGAGCAGCCGGTGGACGCGGTGGCGGAGCTCCAGCAGGAGGAGGCGGAGGATCCGCGCGCCGAGCTGGTGCGCCGGTTGCTCGAGTACCAGAAGTACAAGGACGCCGCTGAGCAGCTCGCCATGCAGGACATCCTCGAGCGCGACGTCTTCCCGCGCCGGGTGCCTGTGGAGGCCGTGCCCATCCCCGAGGAGGAGGTGGGCCTGCAGGAGTTCTCCGTCCTCAAGCTGATCGAGGCGCTCGACCGGGTATTGGAGCGCCTGACCCCCAAGCTGCAGCACGAGGTGGTGCGCGAGAAGGTGAGCATCACCGAGGCCATCCGCCGGATCGCCGAGCGCTTGAAGGGTCAGGAGTCCTGCTCGTTCGAGAGCCTCTTCGATGAGCAACGGACGCGGCAGGAGGTGGTGATTACCTTCCTGGCCATCCTGGAGATGGTGAAGCGGCGTCTGCTCAAGGTGCGCCAGGAAGCCCCCCTGGCAGACATCATCCTCACGCCCAACGGAGACGCCCTGGAGCGGCTGCTCCCATCGGAGGTGGACGAGAGTGACTACCGGTAACAACGGCCCCGAGGACACCGGCCCGAAGACGCCGCGCGGCTCCGGCGGCCCCAGCCCCTTCACCGAGGAGGAGATCGCCGCCGTCACCGGCCCCGGCGACGAGGACGAGCTGGAGGACTCCGACGTCGCCACCATCGAGGCCGACGAGGCCCCGGACCTCCAGACGTCCTTCGAGAAGCTCGTCCAGAAGAGCCGCAACCTCTCCCCGGAGCGCGTCCGCACCATCGTGGAGAGCGTGCTCTTCGTGGCGGACAAGCCCCTGGACCTGGACCAGCTCTTCGAGGCCACGGGCATCGATCGCGAGAAGATCCAGGAGGCGCTCAACCAGATCTCCGGCGTACACAGGGACGGCATCAGCGGCATGGTCCTGTACGAGGTGGCTGGTGGGTGGCAGTTCCGCACGGATCCGCACTCGGCGGAGTACGTGCGGCGCTACCTGCGTGTGAAGCCCCAGCGCCTCACCCGCGCCGCGGTGGAGACCCTGGCCATCATCGCCTACCGGCAGCCCGTCACGCGCCCCGAGGTCGAGGACATCCGAGGCGTGGACTGCGGCGCCGTCATCAAGGCGCTGTTGGATCGCAAGTTGATCAAGATCCTGGGCAAGAAGGAGGAGGTGGGCCGGCCCATGCTGTACGGGACGACCCGCGAGTTCCTCGAGTTCTTCGCCCTGAAGGACCTGTCCGCCCTGCCCACGCTGCGCGAGTTCCACGAGCTGACGCAGGAGCACCAGGAGATCGTCGAGAAGGAGCGGCCCGCCGCCCCGAGTGCCAGTGGCACCGTGGAGACGCTGGCGGACCCGGAGTTCCAGAAGCGGATGGAGAAGAGCGTGGCGGCCTCCGAGGCGGCGCTCGAGGAGCTGGAGCAGGCCATGGACGCCGCGGAGAAGACGCAAAAGGTGGCCAACAGCATCCTGAACCCGACCCCGCCGCCCTCCGAGGGCGACAAGGGGCCCGAACCCGCTTGACGGGTGGGCGAAGAAGTGGAAGGTGGCGGAAATGGCGGCTGAACGTTTACAGAAATACCTCGCGCGCGCGGGCGTGGCCTCGCGCAGGCACGCGGAAGAGCTCATCACCGAAGGTCGTGTCACGGTGAACAACGAGAAGGTCACCGAGCTGGGCACCAAGGTGTCCCCGGGAGACCTGGTGACCGTGGACGGCAAGCTCGTCTCGCCGCCAGAGGAGTCCTCGTACTTCCTTCTCTACAAGCCCGTGGGCGTCGTGACGACGCTGTCGGATCCGCAGGGCCGGCCCACTGTGGCCAGCTACATCGAGCAGACCGGCAAGCGGCTCTTCCCGGTGGGCCGGTTGGACTACGACGCGGAAGGGGCGCTGCTCGTCACGGACGACGGGGCGCTGGCGCACAAGCTGACGCACCCGAGCTTCCAGGTGCCGCGCACGTACCTGGCGAAGGTGAAGGGCACACCGGACGCGGCCACGCTGGACAAGCTTCGCGGAGGCGTGCGGCTGGAGGACGGCATGGCCACGCCGCTGTCCGTGGACGTCTTCGAGCAGGCCGAGCGCAACACCTGGCTGAAGCTGGTGGTGGCCGAGGGTCGCCCGCACCTCATCAAGCGGCTGTGCGCCGCGGTGGGCTACCCGGTGGTGCGCCTGTACCGGCCGTCGTACGCGGGCATCACCGTCGAGGGCGTGCGCCCCGGCGAGCTGCGCCCGCTCACCGAGAATCAGGTGCGCATGCTGCAGGAGGTGGCCGATGGGAAGGCTACGCCTCCTGAGCGAGAGCTGAAGCTGCCGCCGCGGCGTCACGGACGCTCGGCGCCGGGCTTCTCGGCGGACATGGACGACGACGATTTCGGCGAGGAGGCTCCCGCGCCGGTGCGCTCGCGTGCGGCAGGGAAGCCCGCGCGGGCCACCCGGACGGAGCGCCCCGAGCGCAAGGCCGGAAGGGCGGAGCGTCCGGCTCGCGCCGCGGGTCGTCCCGAGCGCAAGGAGTGGGCACCGCGTGGCGAGGGTGGCTCCCGGCCCGCGTTCCGTGGCGCGGCGGGTGGCCGTGCCGAGCGCCGCACGTGGACGCCTCGAGAGGACGAGCTGGAGGAGAGCCAGGGCGAGTTCGGCGAGGAGGCCCCCCGTCGCGAGGAGCGAGCCGAGCGGGGTGCGCGTCCCGAGCGCCGTGAGTGGGCGCCTCGTGGCGAGGGGCGCGGTGGCGAGCGCGGTGCGCGTCCCGAGCGCAAGCCCTTCGCTCGTGGCGAGGAGCGCGGTGCGCGTCCCGAGCGCAAGCCCTTCGCTCGTGGCGAGGAGCGCGGTGGCGAGCGCGGTGCGCGTCCCGAGCGCAAGCCCTTTGGTGCGCGCGCTGAGCGCCCGGAGCGCCGCGAGTGGTCTCCTCGGGGCGAGGAGCGCGGTGGTGCGCGCGGTGCACGTCCCGAGCGCAAACCTTTCGCGGGCGGAAGTGCCGAGCGCCGGGTTCCTGCGCGCACTGAGCGTCCGGAGCGCCGTGAGTGGGCGCCTCGTGGCGAGGAGCGCGGTGGTGAGCGCGGTGCGCGTCCCGAGCGCAAGCCCTTCGGCGCGCGCAGTGAGCGTCCGGAGCGCCGTGAGTGGGCGCCTCGTGGCGAGGAGCGCGGTGCGCGTCCCGAGCGCAAGCCGTTCGCGGGTGGAAGTGCCGAGCGCCGGGTTCCCGCCCGCGCTGAGCGTCCGGAGCGCCGGGAGTGGGCGCCTCGGGGCGAGGAGCGCGGTGGTGAGCGTGGTGCGCGTCCCGAACGCAAGCCCTTCGGCGCGCGCGGTGAGCGTCCGGAGCGTCGGGAGTGGTCTCCTCGGGGCGAGGGGGCTGCGAGGCCCGCGCGTAAGACGTGGGGGGCCGCTAGCGAGGACTCGGGGCGCCCGGCTCGTCGCGGTGCGGCACGTCCGGGGAGCGAGGGGGCCGGCGAGGGCTCGAAGCCCTTCGTGAACTGGCGCGCCAAGAAGCACCAGGAGCCCGCGCCCGAGTGGAATGCTCGTCCTCCCAAGGGTGCTGGGGGTCCCAGGGGGCGAGGGCCTCGTAAGGGCCGCTGAGTCGTGGGCGGTCGCGCGCACCGCTGATATAACCGCCCGCGTCTCATGTCTTTCCCCCGGAGACCGATGCGAACCGGCGCGCGCACCTTCCTCTTTGTCCTGGCCTTCCTCCTCACCGCCGGGTGCAGTGGGAGTCGGGATCAGCTTCTAGCGGACCTGCAGAGCCCACGCCCCGAGGTGCGGGCTCTCGCCGTGAAGAAGCTGGCCGAGGAGTCCCGTCCTGACGACCTCGCCCTGTTCACCCGTGCGGCCAAGGACATGGCCTCCATCGTCCGCGGCGAGGCCGCCGCCGCGCTCGGCAAGAGCCAGGATCCCCGCGTGGTGGATCTGCTCGGCGAGCTGCTTGAGGACTCCGATGTGGACGTCCAGGGCAAGGCCGCCATGGCTCTGGCGCAGGTGAGGAACGACAAGGCCAAGGCCTACCTCACCCTGCAGTACGGTCGTCGAGGCCGGCAGACCCGGCAGGTCATCGTCCAGGCCCTCAAGCAGGCCAACGTGCCGGGCGCCATGGCCGAGGTCGTCGCCGCCGAGTCCAAGGTCATCTGGGAGCGCAACCTGCTGACCCTCAACGAGGGAACCCTCCCCGAGCGCGTGGGCGCTGCCGAGGAGCTGGGCAAGAGTGGCCGCCCCGATGCCTTCAACCGGCTCGTGCCACTGGTGCGTGACAGCCAGGTCATCCTTGCCGCCGCTGCGGTGAGGGGTCTGGGTGACTTGGGCGACAAGCGCGCCGTGCCCGCCATCCTGCCCCTGCTCGACGAGAACTTCCCCGAGCTGCGCGAGTCCGCCATCACCGCGCTCGTGCGGCTGCAGGAGCCCCAGGCCATTGCCCGGCTGCAGGCCGTGGCCGTGGAGAAGAGCACCGTGAGCCCCCTGGCCATCGATGCCCTCCTGGAGCTGCCGCGCCAGCCCCAGACCGATGCGGCGCTGTGCTCCATCGCGCTCGACGCGGAGACCTCCGAGGCCATCCCCGTGGCCCGGGTGATGCGCGAGCGCGGTGGCTGTCCGCTCGAGCCCATCGCCGATCGTCTGTCGCGCCCCGCGTCCGCCGCCAGCGGGTTGCAGGTGGTGATTGGCCTCGGCCCCCTGGCAAAGGACCTGCTGCCCAAGGTCCTGCCCTACATCTCCCAGGGTGACGCCACGCTGCGCGCGCTCGCCGTGGACGCGGCGGCTGCCACCGGGGACGCCTCCGCAGCCCCCGTGCTTCAGAAGGCCTTTGACCAGGAGCTCGCGTCCGTGCGGGCGCTCCGACAGGACTGGGTCGCCCAGGCGCTGCCCGAGCGCTATGGGCCGGGGTTCGATCCCTCCCAGCCTCAGGAAGGCACCTCGAAGGGACGGGAGAAGCAGAGGGGCGAGAAGCACGCCAGCCTCATGTCACGCGTGAAGGCGCTCAACGCCGCCAAGGCGCGTGACCTGGGTCGGCCCGTGGTGCAGCAGCGCGCGCCCACCGAGCTGTTCGACGATGTGGAGTCCCCCCAGCTCGAGCCGCTCGCCGGGCTGTTGCGCGCGCTCGGCTCCGTGAAGGCCCCCGGGGCAATGGAGCTGCTCAAGGGGTTCGCCGGGGACTCCAGCGTTACACTGCGCACGGCGGCGCTGGTGGGCCTGACGCGGCTGGGGCCCGAGGGCGTGGCGCTCGCCAAGAATGGCCTGTTCGAGGCCGAGAGGGATCTCCTGAAGGCCCTGGCCCAGGCGCTCGCCGAGCAGGGTGAGGCCGGGCAATCCGCGCTGGTGGAGTTGCTGCCGCAGATCAGCGGCGAGAAGCTGGTGCTGCTCGATGCGCTGAGCAAGACCGGTGCGCCGGCTTCCGCGGTGGAGGTGCTCCAGAAGATAGTGCCCGAGGGCGGCCCTGAGTCGGTACTGGCCACCTCGCTGCTGGGCCGGATGAAGGCGAAGGGGGCGGTTCCCACGCTGGTGAAGGCGCTGGAGGATCCCACGAGCGTCGGACGGCGTGAGCTGCTCACCGCCCTGGGAGAGATTGGCGACAACTCGGCGGCCGAGGTGGTGGCGCGCGACCTGTACCATGATCTGCCGGAGATTCGGGCCGCGGCGGCCGGTGCGCTCGCGAGGATGGGCACGGGCGCCCAGGCCGACGCACTGGACGCGCTCAAAAGTGACTACTACCGTCGTGTCCGTGAAGCCGCTGTGACGGCGTTGGCAAAGACGACCACAGCAGCGGAGGGGGCACGCTGACATGGAGCCACGGCAGCTCAGGGACAAAGCCAACGAAGCGCTCACCAAGGGACGCTTCACCCGAGCAGCCGAACTCTTCGAGGAATACTGTCAGCTGGACCCGAAGGACTACCAGGCGCGCGTACGCCTGGGAGATGCCTGGGTGAAGGTGGGCAACAACGCCCGAGCCATCACCGCCTACCAGGCCGCCGCCGAGGGCTTCGCCCGCGAGGGGTTCCTCCCGCGAGCCATTGCCGCCAGTAAGCTCATCCTGGAGCTGGATCCCTCGCACCAGGGGGTTCAGCAGATGCTCGCCGGCCTCTACGCCCGCCGCGGCGGAGCGAAAGGTGGGACTCGCGCGGTGACGCCCGCGCCCGTGGCGACTCCCCCGACGCCCCAGGCCGCGCTGTTCATCGAGCTGCCACCGGAGCTTGACGCGACCTTGGCCCAGGACGAGGCCACCGAGGTGGAGCTGGACCTCGAAGACGCGAGCACCCCGCCGCCCGCCCCGCCGGCAGAGCCTCCGGCAGACCTCGAGGTGGAGCTGGATCTCCGCGAAGCGGAGGAGGGGCGCGCGGAGGCCGCGCCTCCCCAGCCGACCGTGGCGAAAGCCGCGCCCCCTGGGCTGCGCCGCCGCTCGAGCGATTCCCGACCGCCTGAACCTTCACCCGAACCTTCGCCTCAGCCCGAGCCCCTCCGGGTGGCCGAGGTGCCAGCGACGTCCCCACACGTCGAGCGCTTCACGCCCCAGGACGGCGTGGACTTCCAGCCTCCGGTGCCAGGCAGCACGCCCTTTACGGAGCTCGCCGTCCAGGCGGATTCGCTCCTGCATGCGGTGGAGCTGGCGGCGCTCGCGGGCGCGGCCGCGGCGCAACAGCCGGAGCCGGTCGCTCCTGGGCTCCCGGCGGATGACGCGAGCACGGCGGGCGAGGAGTCTGTCTCCGAGGCTCCTTCCCAGGATGATGGGCTGCCGAAGATCCCTCTCTTCTCGGATCTGCCGCGGGATGCCTTCATCGCGCTCTTCGAGCGCTGCCCGTTGCGCCGCTTCCCCGAGGGCACGCGCATCATCGAGCAGGGAACCCGAGGCGATGCCTTCTACGTCATTTGCGCGGGCCGCGTGCGCATCGAGCGCCAGATCGGTACCGAGCAGCGTTCGCTGGCCGTCCTGGGCGAGGGGGCCTTCTTCGGCGAGATGGCGCTGTTGTCCGGTGCGCCGCGCTCGGCCTCGGTGGTGAGCGCCTCCGAGGAGACGCAGGTCCTGGAGATCTCCGCGCCGGTGCTCGCGGCCCTGTCGCGCCGTTTCCCGCAGGTGGCCAAGGCGCTCAGGCGCTTCTGCCGGCAGCGGCTGCTGTCGGACGTGGTGAACACCTCGGCGCTCTTCCAGCCCTTTGGCCGCAAGGACCGGCGCGAGCTGGTGGAGCGCTTCCGGGCCCGGGAGGTGCGCCGGGGCGACGTCATCATCCACGAGGGCCACCAGGTGGACGGCCTCTACGTGGTGCTCTCCGGCGAGGTGGCCGTGAGCAAGGGTGGCCAAGCGCTGGCGCGGCTGCGAGAGGGGGAGCTGTTCGGGGAGATGTCCCTGCTGCAGAAAACGCCCGCCAACGCCACCGTGACGGCCGCGCGCAACACCTCGCTCCTGCGGCTGCCCCGCGAGGACTTCGACACCCTCATCCTCACGCACCCGCAGATCCTCATCCTCGTCTCCGAGCTGACGGATGCCCGCCAGCGCAGCAATGAGGCCCTCCTTGGAGGGCATAGGAACGTCGCGGGAGAGACGGAGGCGCCCCACGAGGAGCTGTTGCTGTTCTGAAGCCTGCTCCCCCAGGGAGTGAGTGTGCTTCAAATAACGCCGTTCACTGGGTAGACGCGGAAATCTGCTGTATGTGAAGGGAATGGCGCGGAACTCTTCTCTCCTCTTCCTGGCGCTGCTTACCGCAGGCTGTGCCTCACAGCGGCTGGCCGGCTCGGACCTGGATCGGGTAGCCCGGCCCGCTTTCATCTCTCGCATCGAAATCGATGCCGGACCGCGGAGCCTCGTGTTCCGCGAGGATGATGCCTACAAAAACAAGCTGAAGAAGCTGGAGCCGAAGGAGGCGGATCGCCGGCTCCAAGCGAAGCTGACCGCGGCGGTGTCCCGCTTCGAGGTCTCCGAGCGCCTGCGGGTGACCACGTTCCGGCAGCTGCCGCCGGAGCGGCCGTGGGTGGACGCGTTGGATCCCGCGCGGGTGGCGACGATTCTGGAGAGCTTCCTCGTGGAGGAGGTGCCGGCGAACGCCCCGGACTACGATCTGCTGGCGCGCCTGGGCGCGGACACGGTGGTCGAGTTCGTCATCCAGGACTACGGCATGCGCAGCGATGACGGGCGCGCGGGCGCGTACATGAAGGGCTACGCGCGCATGTTCAAGATCAACGGGCGCTCGGAGCTCTGGCGCCGTCCGTTCCAGGTGGATCGCGTGGCCGAGGGCGCGGAGCACCTGGATCCCTTCAAGGTGGGCAAGGATCCGTCGTTGTTCCGCCGGGAGATTACGGCGATGCTGGACGCCCTCTCGGAGCAGTTCGCCCAGGAGCTGAGCCCGAAGGATCGCAAGGGGAGCGTGGTGCCCAAGGTGGGCGGCGAGCCGGACGGCGTGAACCGCGCGGGCCGCGAATTGCCGCAACCCACGCCGCCCCCCGAGCCGACCCTGGCGCCGGGTGAGCTGCCGGATCCGGATCCGTAGCCCTAGAACAGCGCGTGCTCGGCGAGTAGCACCGCGAGCCCCAGCACGAAGCTGATGAGCGTGATGGGGATGCCCACGCGCAGGTAGCCGAGGAAGCTGATCTCGGCCTTGCCGCGCGCGGCCTCGAAGACGATGAGGTTGGCCACGCTGCCCACGAGCGTGAGGTTGCCGGCCAGCGTGGAGCCCAGCGCCAGCACGTGCCAGCCGAGCACCGGCTCGTGCAGCGTGGGCACCCAGGCACGCGCCAGCATGACGAAGGGCACGTTGCTGAAGAGGTTGGAGGCCACCAGCGTCAGCCCCGCGAAGCCGAGCGTCTCGCGCCAGGGCGGCCCGGACATGAAGGGCGAGAAGATGCGGTAGATCTCATCCGCCCAACCGGCCTTGTTCACGCCGTAGACGACCACGAAGAGGCAGGCGAAGAACAGCAGCAACACATAGTCCACGCGCTCAATGGCCTGGCGTGGGAAGCGGCGGGCCAGGGTCATCAACACCGCGGCGCCAGTGAGGGCGCTCCAGCTCATGGGCAGGCCGGCGAAGAAGGCGGCCACCACCCCGAGGAGCGTCACGAGCGTGAGCCCCAGCAGCGGCCGATCCACCGCGGGTGGGGGGGGATGGGTCTCGAAGCGCTCGTGGGAGAGCTCCTTGCGGAAGACGAAGAGCAGCCCTGCGACGACCACGGCGGTGGAGACCACGGCCGGTAGTGCCATGTAGGCGACGAACTGCGCATAGGGCAGGCCGGAGGCGCCCTGAATGAGCATGTTCTGCGGGTTGCCGGTGAAGGTGGCCACTGAACCGGCGTTGGAGGCCATGCACACGGCGAGCAGGTACGGAATGGGGGGGAGGCGCGCATCCTCGACCACCACCAGCACGAGCGGGGTGAGCATCAGACAGATGGTGTCGTTGACGAGGAAGGCGGACAGGAAGGCGCTGGTGCACGCCACGGCCACGAGGAGCAGCCGAGGGGTGTGGGCCTTGCGCAGCGCCCAGGCACCGGCCGCTCGGAAGAAGGCGGCCTGCGAGAGGTAGTCCGCGATCAACATCATCCCCAACAGCAGCACGAGCGTGTCCATGTCCACGGCGTGCCGGGAGGGGTCGGAGCTGTAGTTGAAGACCTCGGCGGGGGAGACGACACCGGCCACCACCATCAGGACCGCGCCCACGAGCGCGCCGCCAGGGCGGTCCAGCTTGGGGTAGGGAAGGCGGATGCCGGCAATGAAGACGTAGGTGAACAGGAAGATCGCGAGGGCCAAAGCGGGCGGACAGTAACCGAAAGCCTTCTGCTACGCTGCGCCGACCTTTTTTGGACGGGGAGGGGCATGGCAGGCGCCGACCGCCACGACGGACCGGTGGAGCTCGATGGGAGTGAGGGCGAGGGAGGCGGGCAGATGCTCCGCTCGGCGCTCTCGCTGTCGCTCATCACCGGGAGGCCCTTCCACATGACGCGGGTGCGGGCCAACCGCCAGCCGCCGGGGTTGCGTCCCCAACACCTCGCCTGCGTGCGGGGCGCCGAGGCCATCAGCGGAGGTCGGAGCGAGGGCGCGGCGGTGGGCTCCTCGGAGCTGCGCTTCGAGCCGGAGCCGGTGCGTCCGGGCGACTATGTGATCGAGGTGGGCACCGCGGGCAGCACACCGCTGCTCTTCCAGTGCCTCTTCTACCCGCTGGCGCTGGCGGGGGGAGGCTCGCTCACCTTGCGTGGAGGGACGCACCTGCCGCACAGCCCCAGCTACCACTACGTCGTCGGGGTGTGGCTGCCGGTGACACGGGCGTACGGACTGCACACCTCGCTGCGCCTGATGCACGCGGGCTTCTACCCAGAGGGGGCGGGGGAGTTCATCGCCGAGGTAGAGCCGGTAAGCGATCCCCCGAGTCGGGTGGAGCTGCCAGCGCGTGGGACGCTGCGGGACATCTCCGTGAGCTCGTTCGTGGGCGGATTGCCGTTCACCATCGCGGAGCGGCAGTCCAAGGCGGCGGTGGCGGCGCTGCGCGAGCAGGGCATCTACAGCCATGCGGAGAACCGGCCGCTGCCGACGACACGCTCGGTGGGAACGGTGACGTTCATCCTGGCGCAGTTCGAGAACACCCTGGCCGGCTTCACGGCGCTGGGAGAGCGGGGACGTCCAGCGGAGGAGGTGGGGCGCGAGGCGGCCGAGGAGCTGGCGCGCTTCATGGAGAGCGGGGGCGCGCTGGACGAGCACCTCGGGGATCAGATCCTCCTGCCCGCGGCGCTGCTGGCGGCGGGGAAGCTGGGTCCGGCCTCACCGGGGACGACGCGCTACACGACGGAGCGGGTGACGGAGCACCTCACCACGCACGCCCGGCTCATCGAGCGCTTCCTCCCGGTGCGGGTGACGGTGGA
Source organism: Archangium minus (assembly GCF_044360475.1). Taxonomy (NCBI): domain Bacteria; kingdom Pseudomonadati; phylum Myxococcota; class Myxococcia; order Myxococcales; family Archangiaceae; genus Archangium; species Archangium minus. Next base: position 6,894,778 of record NZ_CP043494.1, on the reverse strand, counting down.
GCCAGGAGGCGCCGTCGAGGTCGCCCCCACGTAACGAAGCAGGTGCCGCTGGAGGAGCCCTTCAGGGCATGTCGCATGTCCATGGGAGTCAGCGGGCATCCGGAGCCCGCGGCACGAGCCCCTGTTCGCGGAGGAACGCGACGGTCCGCGCGATCCCCTCGGAGAGGGGCGTAGGCCGGAAGCCCAGTTCACGCTGGGCCTTGCTCGCGTCCACGCGGACGTCCCACAGGAGGAACGAGAGCTGACCGGGGGCGATGAGCGGCGTGAAGCCAAACGTCCTCGCGAGTGGCGCGGACGTCGAGGCGAGCAGCTTCATCAGCGCGGCGGGAGCCGTGGGGGGCGTGCTTCCTCCGCCAGCGGCCCGGAGGATCTCCGTGGCCAGCTCGCGGTTGCTCACGTGGGTGTCGGAGACGAGGAATCGTTCGCCTGACGCGCCTCGATCGGCCGCGGCGAGGTGCACGTCCGTCACGCCGTCCACATACACCACGGGCATTCCCCCGGGTGGTAGCGCGGGCGCCTTGCGGTTGAGGACCTGGAGGAAGAAGGTGTTGAGGCTCACGTGTACGGGGCTCGGCCCGTACACGGCCGCGGGGTTGACGTACACCACGTCGAGCCCCTGCTGGCGGATGACCTCCGCCTCCCGCTCCGCCGCCTGCTTCGAGCGCTCATAGGCGGTGGGTTTGGGGTGGGGATCAATGTTCGTCTCCACCAGCGTGCCCCCCCGCGGCGCGGCGAAGACGTCCATCGTCGAGGTGTACACCACGCGCTTCACCCCCGCCGCGAGCGCGGCCCGCAGCACGTTCACCGTGCCCTGGCGGTTCACCTTGTCGAAGAGGGTGTCGTCGGGTTGCCACTGCTCGGGTAGGCCCGCGGTGTGGAAGAGCCGCTCGGTCCCGCGCATCGCCGCGGGCAGTGACTCCGGGTCCGTGACGTCGCCCCGCACGAGCTCCACCTCCGCGGGCAGGATGCGCCTGGCCCGCTCGGGATCTCGCACCAGCGCGCGTACCCGGTTTCCTCGTGCCACCAGCCTGTTTGCGAGGGCGTTCCCGATGAGGCCCGTGGCCCCGGTTACCAGCACGTTCATCTTGTTCCCCCAGTGTGGGCGTATCTTCTATTAGGGGAGGTGGATTCAATTCCACCGCAAGCTCAAAGGCCTCCGTGATGGCCCGAGCGCTCGGTGACGGCGCCGCTACGTTTCCTCCGGCTCCTGGGGCCTCGGGCGGAAGAGTGGGCACCTGAGCACCGGCTGGGGCGGATACTTCTGAGGCAGCAGCGGGCAGAGGATGAACGTGGACGTCTTCGTCCGCACGTACTTCGGTGGTGCGGCGCAGCGGTGGCAGAGACTCGTCGGGAACGGCAGCGGAGACGGAGGGGCCTCATCCATGATCCCCTCCGTCTATCACGCCCTCCTCAAGGCATGCTTGCGTTGGGGCAGGCGAGTTGTCCCCCATTGAGGAAGTAGTTGTTCGTTCGCAACAGGGCATGCCCGCTGTCGGTGGAGAGGTTCGTCTGGGCTTCCTCGCCCGCGCCGAAGATCATTCCGATACCATGCGCGGCGGCGACCTCCTGCGGGTGGTCGAAGAAGTAGTCCAGACGGTTGTCCTTCCAGTGCAGGTCGTAGCCGAGCATCGACATATTTCCCACGGGGATCTGCCACCACAGGTTGGGCAGGTGCATTCGCTCCGAGAGTGCCTTGGCGAACCGGAAGGCCTGGCGGAAGTTGGGGAGCGTGGCGTTGGTCGCGTCCCACCAGCTGTTGCGCCCCAGCCGCACCTGGTAGTACTGGGCGTCGCGATCGCTCGTCTCCACTACGACGAAGTCTCCCGAGCCCCCGCCACACTCGCGCAGGAAGTCCGCCACCTTGATGGCCTCGGCCTCGACGTTGAGCGCGGGATCCCGGTTCATCATGGCGTCGATCTTCGTGGCCCACGCGGAGGCATGCAGGCCCACCTTGGCATTGGGAGCGTACTTGCGAGCCATGGCGATCATGCAGCGGCCCATGCCGGCAATCGTGTTCTCGAGCGTCCCGCAGTCCGTGGGGTTGGCCGAGGCGACCGCCGCCGGAATCAGGTGAGGGTTCGTGTTCACGTGCTGGGCATACGCCCAGAAGTCTGGCTCGATGTGGAGCAGGACGGTGGAGTTCCCAATCTGCTTCAGCACGAAACGCCAGTCATTGTAGTAGCGCTGCATCATGGCGACGTCCTGCGCCTTGGCCACCTCCTGTGCGCCCTCCGCCACACGGCTGGTGTGGAGGAGCTCGTAGTAGGTGATCATGGGGATCTGCCCCAAGAGGGTGGTCTGCGAGAGGAAGTCGCGCAGGTACTGCCCAGGGGCAAGCTGATCCCACTGCCAGCAACCCCACCATCCGCAGCCATTGGAATTCCAGCTGGCGCAGGACTGCCCCGCGGCGGAGCAGCTCGTGCTGCATGAGTTGCACACATCCGCGCTGTCGAACAGTCCACCCGCGAGGTAGATGTAACGGATATCGAATGGGGCCAGCCCGGCCACGTCGTCGCCCGTCTTCGCGCCAACGAGCACGTGGTCCTTCCCGAGCGAGTTGAGCAGCGGCTCTCCGAGGCAGCCCGTCACCGGGGGCGTACCGGCATCGGAGCCGGAGCCCGCGTCGGGAGTGCCCGCGTCGTAACCCGTGCCTGCGTCGTAACCCGTGCCCGCGTCAGAGCCGGAGCCCGCGTCGGGAGTGCCCGCGTCATAGCCCGTGCCGCCGTCGGAGCCGGTGCCTCCGTCCGTAGGCGGGCACTTCTTGCACGTTCCGCCTCCCTTTTGGGGGGCCGCCTCGGCAACGGTCGGTGCTCCACTGAGAGTGGAGACCAACAACAAGCCAGGGACCACCAGCAACAACCAACGCGAGCTGGATCTCATAGGGCTCCTCGTGAGTTTCGCGTCTGATGCTTCGATGTAAAACCAGACTCTCGATCCACGAGAACGACCACCTTCAATTCGTCTTCATACCCCATTTCATGTTTGTTATTCCGGTGGCAGCGGAAGTTTTGAGCGGTTTTCCTGGATTTCCAGTACGGACAAAGGTTTTCAGTGGCTGATTTGTCGGAACGTCAATCCGAGTCGTGCTCTGTGTATTAGCGGGCATCCAGCGCCCGCGATACGAGCCCCTGCTCGCGGAGGAATGTGACAGTCCGTGCGATCCTCCGCGCGCGGTGTGGTTGTTGAGACGGGCCTTTTCACATCTGGCGCTGCTGTCGGAGGCTCTCCGCCTTCCGCCCTGCCGCCAGCTACCAACTCGGGCGTGCCTCACGTCGGCTGCTCGCTTGTTCGGATTCCCGAAAAGAGGATGGATATCGTGCCTACATTTCGCTACAATGTGTCAAGTATGCTGGGTGTCATGCCTACATTTGCTCCATTTGTATGCATGGCTTGTTCGAGGAATAGAAATACATATCAAGTTAATTCGTTATTGCTTTGCACTTGTCGTGTCAGTGTTGTTTTTTGTGGTTGATTTAATTTGATTGTGTTTGTTTTTGCGGGTATGTTTGTGTTTGATTTTTGTTTGTGTGTTGATGTGTAAATAATAACAAGCAAATGAGAGTGATTGATGGGGCGTAATTCCTTGCATCTTCCTGCGCTCGGCGAGGTTGTTGAATACATTGATCACTCGCTGGGGGCTTCCGCAGAGACGGGCGAACGAACCCGAGTCGTCCTCGCGCGGGCGGAGCCCGTGGGCAGCTTGGGGTTGGCGCTCGAGCCATGGGCGGAGCTCGCGGAGTGGGGGCATACGGAGCGGCTCGATGCGCTCTTCCTCCATCGGCACTGGCGGCTCGATACGGAGTCACTCCCCTCGGGCCTCGGGGTGATAGCCAACCACGCTCCCTTCGACGAACGACTCGGGCTCGGGTTCAACCGACCTCTGGCGGAGGCGCTCGGTCTCGGCTCCCTGGTGCCGTTCGGTGAGCGAGCCGGGCAGTCTCTCGGTATGGTGGGCAGTCTGTCGCCCCTGTCGTCAGGCGAGCTCGTGCAACGGCTCGAGCAACTCTTTGGCGCGGTCGAGGACGTGGTCCCTGGTTCAGCGGGGCAGGTGGATCGAATCGCCGTGGCCCGGGCCATGAACGATGGGCTCGTGCGCGAGGCGGCTGGGCTTGGAGCAACCGTCTATGTGACCGGCCAGTTGCGTGTTCCGGCCCAGCGGGCGCTCGCCGACACAGGCATGTTTGCCATTGCCCTGGGGCACGCACGTTCGGAGCATTGGAGTTTGAAATTACTTGTTCAGCTCCTGCGCGAGCGGTGGCCCTTGCTTCGTACCGTCATTGCCCCCGCTCACGATTGAGCAGGGCGGGGACTCGTTGGGGTCAGTCAGTCCAGTGGGTGGGCGGCGCCCCGGAGCGCTTCGTCCACCAGCCAGGCAGGTACGGACAGCGCTCCGGCGATTCGCCGCAGCTCCAGGAATCCCTCGTCGCCTACGTTTCCGTCCGGGGCCGCCACCAGGGTGAGGTGCTGCACCAGCCGGGCTCGCTCGGAGAGGGTCGCCTCCTGGTTCACCCGGGCCAGCGTCACTCCCAACTCCCTTCGAGCCGCCTCAGGAGAGGGAAGGGGGGTTCCCTCCTCGTTCGAGGGGCTCACCACGCGCTCGCCCTGGACGAGTGCCCGCCGCAGCAACTCGGCACTCCCGGACGTCTCCTCCAGGTACGAGGGAGCCAACTCCTGGAGGTCATTGACCAGGAGGCGGTCGGCATCCTCGTCCAGGTGCCCCTCCTCGCTCGCGTAGCGGCCGGCGATCCGCAGGAAGGTCCTCGTCCTGGCGAAGGCTGCAATGCCGCGCAGCCGTGGCGCACCGAACGCGTGGGTGCTGAAGAGGCCGAGTGTCTCCTCCTCCTCGCGGGGCTTCTCCCGAGCCGAGGCTCCGGACAGGAGCGCATCGACCTGACGTATATGGGCCCGCAGCTCGGATTTCACGGGCGCCGAGGACATACCGCTCGCCAGCTTGAACAGAGCGCTCGCGGCGGCTTCGGCGTCCCTGGCGCACAGCAGTCCCGCGCGATCCGCGCTGAGCTCCGCGGCCCGGCTCCACTGGTACAGCCGGAGGGTCGTGGTGTGCCGGACGATCCGCCCCGAGGCTTCCCCCGCCATGGTCGTGGCAGGCAGCGGAAGGGTGAAGTGCCCGAAGGCGAGGTGGCCGAGCTCGTGCCCGAGGACGAAGCGCAGCTCGGCTTCGGGGAGCACCTCGAGCAGCCTCGCGGAGAGGACGATGGCGGGTGTTTCCGGTGGGCGATACACCGCCGCGGCCCGGAGCCCTGGCTCCGGATGGACGAACACCTCCACGGGGCCCTCGTAACCGAGCGTCTCCTCGCAGGCGGTCAGCGCAGCCATGACCGCCGGCGCCGTCGAGTACGTCAGCCGGAACGCGTCCGATACCAGCCGTCTCCGCCTCGCGAGGGGGGCAGACCTGGCCGGGTGCTCCTCCAGGTGACGCAGTGCCCGTTGGATGTCCTTGTCGGCGAGCAGCTCGTCGCGCAGGCGCCGCTCGGTCGCGGACTGGAAGAGGATGGGGTTCACGTGCGCCATGGTGAGGTACGCCTCCTCCCCCCAGCGTACCCCATCACTCGCCTTTTTCAGGGTTCTGGGCGCGCCGGATCAGCTCGTTCATCGGTTGGGTCGGATTCAGGACCTGTTGCGCGATCTCCGCGCCCCGGACAGGGAGCGAGCGATCAATGAGCCCCAGCTGCACGAGCACCGAGGCCTGATCCCAGTACAGGTGCTCGTGAGCGATCTTGCCTCCCTCAAATTGAACGATGACCACGAACGGCAGCTCGATGCGCTTGCCCGTCGGAGCGAGGCCCGGCAGCAGCCAGTCGATCCGCATGGAGTGGGTGAAGCTCGCGACCAGTTCGTCGACAACCCGGCCTTGCCCCACGGTCCGCGAGACCGGGACCATCGTCATGTCCGGAGGAATCTGGGACAGGAAGTGCTTCGCGTAGAACTCGTGGAGCTGCTCCCGGCCAACGGCGCCGGTCATCAGCGGGACCATGTTGACGTGGGGGTTCGCGGTCATCGTCGCCAGGGCCTCATCGGGGCTCTTGGCTGCGAACTCGGAGGCCAGGTGCTGATCCCACACGCCGCTCATTGCTTTTTCAGTGTCTGCGTCGCTCATGGCATGCGCTCCTATCAGGGAGGGTCTTCGCGAGCATAGACTGCCGGGCTCATGGCCTCTTCCGATGCCGCATCCGGGACCCTCGACTTCTCCACACCCCTTCTCTGCCAGCAGCTCTGGAGCGGTGACTACCAGGTGTTCCCCGTGGCCGCGCCCTCCCTGACGAGCCACGCGCACAGCCTCGAGGCCTGTCTGTCGGAGCAGCGGCTGTTCCTCGAGGAGCACTTGTCCAAGGTGGAGCCCGAGGAGCTCGCCCGGTTCTCCCTCCCCGCGCAGGTGCGGCTCGAGATGCTGGAGATTCAGGCGTCACGCGCCGACCTGCCCAAGCGCCTCGTCAAGCCGACCACCCTGGAGATGGCCGCGGTCGTCGTCCCGCTCCCGGAGGAGACCTGGGTCTTCGTCCCCTCGTTGGATCACACCGTCTACGTCGGTCCAAAGCAGGACGTCCGAGAGACCGTTCGCGCGGACGTGGAGCGGCTGCTCGCTGCGCGTGAGCCGACCGCTCATGAGTACCTGCGGCTGCTGCCTCCGAGAGTGGTGACGCTTGAGACTCTCGCTCTCTCGCTCCGGCGTCTGGATGCGAGCGACAAGGCCCGGCAGGCGAAGAAGAAGTGGGAGGAGAAGCTCAAGCGCGACCGGGCGAACGAGGTGCTCCTCTCCGTCTCCACCCCCTTGCACACGCGCGAGGAGGCGAAGCACGGGCCACCGCTCGTTGGCCGGGACACGGAGCTCGCGCTGCTGTCGGGATTGCTCGGGGGGGAGAAGCGGCAGGGCGTGTTGCTCGTTGGCCCCGAGCTGGTGGGCAAGTCGGAGTTGCTCCAAGCGTGGCTCCGTGCCGAGCGGAAGGCCGGCCGCTCGCGTCAGGTGTTCGCGACGAGCGGCTCGCGGCTGATCGCTGGGATGTCCGGCTTCGGCCAGTGGCAGGAGCGTGTGCTTCGCGTGATGCGCGCGGCGCAGGACCTCGATGCCGTCCTCTATTTCGAGAACCTTGGTGAGCTGCTCGCGCAGCACTCCACGGAGTCCATCGACATCCCCGGCGCGATGAAGCCCTTCCTGGAGGAGGGTCGGGTGCGCTTCCTCGGTGAGCTCACGCCTGACGCGCTGGATCTGCTGGAGAATCGGCACCCGGGTCTCTTCGCTGTGCTCTCACGTGTGCGCCTGGAGCCCCTGGCGACGAGGCACACCCGAGAGGCGCTCCGGAGCCGGGCTGCCTGGCAGCGCCAGGCGGAAGCCTCACGACCCACGCTGGCTGATGACGCGGTGGATCCCCTCGTGGACCTGGCCGAGCGCTACCTGCCCAGCCGCGCGCTGCCGGGCAAGGCGGTGCGGTTGTATGAGGAGCTGCGCGCGGGCCTGCAGCAGGAGCGCACGGGAGATGGCCGAGTCCCCGTGCTCACCCGCGAGCGGGTGTATTCGCTCTTCAGCCTCAAGACCGGTGTTCCCGAGTTCCTGCTCCGCGAGGACCGAGCGCTGCTTGCCGCTGAGGTCGAGGCGCACTTCCGCCGCCAGCTCGTCGGCCAGGAGCTCGCGGTGCGCCGCGTCGTGGAGACGCTGTGCATGGTCAAGGCGGGGCTCCAGCCACAGGGCAAGCCGCTGGCTACCTTCCTCTTCGTGGGTCCCACGGGAGTCGGGAAGACGGAGCTCGCGCGGCTGCTCGCTACGTTCCTCTTTGGCTCGCCGGAGCGGATGTTCCGCTTCGATATGAGCGAGTTCATGGACCCCTGGGCCGCCGAGCGCCTCATCCGAGGCAATACTCAGGGCGAGGGACTGCTCACGCGGCGTGTCCGCCAGCAGCCCTTCTGCGTGCTCCTGCTCGATGAGATTGAGAAGGCCCATCCGGCTGTCTTCGACCTGCTCCTGCAGGTCTGTGGGGAAGGGCGACTCACCGATGCCCGGGGCCAGACCGCCTGGTTTCACAATGCCCTCATCATCATGACGAGCAACCTCGGAGTGGCGCATCGCCGCGCTCCGCTGGGCATTGGTGCCACCGCGGTGGATGACGCCTCGTACTACCTGCGCGAGGTGCACCGGCACTTCCGGCCCGAGTTCGTCAACCGCATTGATCAGCTCATTCCCTTTCATCCGCTCACGGCTGAGCAGGCGGCGGAGGTGGCGCGCCTCGGCGTGGACAGGCTGGGGCAGCGGCGCGGGTTGTTCCAGCGCGGTATCTCGCTCCACGTCCCGCCGGAAGTCACCACCACGCTCGCCGCATCGGGGTACCAGGAGGCCTATGGCGCTCGCGCCATGCGGAGGCACCTGGATCAGCAGCTCGTGGTCCCCATTGCGCGTGTGCTCTCCGCCGCCGGGGCCGACGCCCAGGGCGGACACGTGGAGATCTCTCCGCGTCCGGAGGGGCTCGCGGTGGAGCTGTCCAAGGGAAGCCCGAAGTCGGCGCGGAATCAGCTCCGGCTGGTGTACGACCTCCAGGCGGGACGGCGGGAGATCGACGCGCTCTTCCGATTGGACGCGGTGGAGCACCTCGCGGAACAGCTTCGGTTCCTGGTGGCCCAGCTCGCGCAGGGCGAACAACGGAATGCTCGCGGACCCGAGGCCGTCTCAATGGGGAAGCAGCGGCACGAGCACAGCCGGCTCGATGAGCTCTGGTCTGAGAGCCAACGGCTTCGCTCGGCGCTGCTCGCTGCCGAGGAGCTGGCGATGGTGGCGCTCTTCGAGCAGCAGGACGCTACCCCCTTTGTGGGTGACGGCCACGAGCAGATCCGCGCGCTCCGTCGATTGATGCCTTCGGTGCTGCTCGCCCTGCAGCCGCGGAGGGATGGGATCACGCTCATCCTCCAGGAGGCGGGGGAGACGCGGGCGCTCGAGCGCTGGCTTCTGCCTCTGCTCGCGGATGCCCCCCGGCGCGGGTGGTCGATCGGAGGCCGCCTGTCAGTCATCAGCAAGGGCAGCGAGCGCACACGCAAGTGGGCGGATGAGGTCCTCGGCCTCGAGCCACTGCGGAAAGCACTCACGGATCCCTCACGCACCTCCCGGGAGGTGCTGTTGTCAGTCAGTGGTCCGTATGCCGGTGCCTTCCTGGCGCTCGAAGCCGGGCTGCATCGCTTCCTTCCTACGGAGAAGGAGGAGTCGGTCATGCTCACCGTCAGGCCCGTGGGAATGCTCACCATCCTGTCCGAGAAGGAGCTCGAGCTGCCTGCCATCGCCCCTCGACCGCAACCGCCCCTTAAGGAGCTCCGGTTGACGCCGGCCGAGCGTGAGCACCTCCCCGACGGCTGGCTCTCACTGTGCGATGGCGCGCGCAAGCTCCAGCTCGACGGCGAGAACTACTTCCAGCAGCTTGAGCTGATCCTCCTCGAACACATCCTCCACCTCGAGCGCTCCGGCGGGTTCGATCCCGAGAGCGGCTTCTCCTTTGTGCTCGACACGATCAGGGGCGCGAACCGATGAACCTCACCATCGCCGTCTACCAGAGCCGGGATTCCTCCGGTGGCTACCGGTGGACCACCCTCGCGCTCGGCCCCTATACCCGTGACCGCGAGGGCCGGAGCACGGTCAAGCTCCAGCAGAAGCTCGTGGAGGACCTCCGGAACACCCTCGGCGAGCTGCCGGTCCGGGAGCTTTCATACTTCCAGCTTCCTCGCGGCATTCGCCTGGAGCGGTTGCAGCTTGAGCTCGACTTCAAACGCGTGCGCGCTGGAACCGAGACACCTCGGCTGTCAGGACTCTTCCCGCTGATCCTCGAGCCGCGTTGGCGCACGCGCGACGAGCTCATGACCATCGCGTACCACCCCGCACGCCAGGGCGAGTGGTTCCCAGTCGATACCGGTGTCAGCCTCGAGGAGCAGGCGAAGGTCTTCTTCACCCGCGCCTGGGCTGGGCTGGAGTCCTACGAGCTGGAAGAGCTGCGCTCCAACCGCAAGGACAGCCTCAAGGCGCTCGCGTTCGTGGCCAGGCCGAAGTCGTTGCTCGATGCGCTCGGCAAGAAGAAGGGCCCCTGGGACGATCTGGAGATCGAGGACCGGCCCGGCAAGGACAAGGACAAAGACAAGAAGAAGAAGTCAGGTAACGGCAACCGCGTGCTGGGCAACCTGGGGACGAACCTCACCCTCCAGGCCGCGGAGGGCTCGCTCGACATCGGCATGGCGCGCAGCCCTTACCGCGAGCAGTTGCAGCTCCTGCTCGGTGGAGAGCGGCGCACGCCGGTGCTGCTCGTCGGGCCTCCCGGCTGTGGCAAGCGGACCCTGCTCAAGCGCTTCGTGGCCGAGCAGCTCGAGGCAGAGGGCTTCCAGACCCACCGCAACCTGGACAAGGTGACGGAGGTTTGGACGCTCGCCGGCAAGCGGATCATCGCTGGCATGAGCTACGTCGGCGACTGGGAGCAGCGCTGCCTCAAGCTGCTCGAGGACGCGAAAGGGGGGCGGCGCATCCTCTTCATTGAGGATTTGCATGCCTTTGGACGCATCGGCCGCTCGCGCGACAGCGATGCCAACCTCGCGCTCTTCTTTCAGGGATCACTCGCCCGCGGGGAAATCACGCTCGTGGGCACGGTGACACCGGAGCAGCTCCAGCGGCTCGAGTCCGACGCTCCGTCCTTCGCCGCGCTCTTTACCCAGCTCCACGTGCGGCCCACCAGCACCGACGAGACGCTCCGCATGCTGCTGCATGAGTCGCGCGAGCTGGAGGCCAAGCACCGCGTCTCCTGGGATGTGCCCCTCTTTCCGGCCCTGCTCGAGCAGGCCCAGTCGCTCCTCTCCGGGACCGCGCTGCCGGGCAAGGCGCTCGATCTGCTGCGTGCACTGGCCACCGATATGGGGGCTCCGGAGAAACATCTCGGGGTCGAGGCGCTCTTCGAGTACCTCTCTCGCAGGACGGGGCTGCCAGACTTCCTGATCCGCCCCCAGGAGAAGCTGGCGCCGGAAGAGGTCCACGACGCGCTCTCTCGCAAGGTCATGGGGCAGCCGGATGCGGTGGCGGTGGCGTGCGATCTCATCGCGCGCATCCACTCCGGGCTCACCGATCCTCGGCGGCCCTACGGCGTCTATCTGTTCACCGGTCCCACGGGCACCGGGAAGACCGAGCTCGCACGCGCGCTGGCTGGCTACCTGTATGGCGATGCCTCGCGCATGGTGCGGCTCGACATGGCCGAGTTCCAGACGGCAGAGGCCGTCGCGCGGCTCACCGGTGATGCGTGGCAGCCGGAGGGTCGTCTCACGCGGCTCATCCGCGAGCAGCCATTCTCGCTCGTGCTGTTCGATGAGATTGAGAAGGCGCACCCCTCGCTGCTCAACCTGCTCCTGCAGACGTTCGACGAGGGCCGGCTGACTGACGCCTCGGGCGAGACGGCGGACTTCACCCATACCGTCATTGTGATGACGAGCAACCTCGGGGCTCGGCGCAAACCGGCGGTGGGCATTGGCTCGCCGGACGCGCAGGCCCTGGCGCTCGACGCGGACCGGGCCGTGCGCGAGTTCTTCCCGCCCGAGCTCTTCAACCGCATTGATCGCATCGTGCACTTCGCGCCGCTCTCGCGGGAGGTGGGCGAGAAGGTGGTCGAGAAGGAGCTCGCGCGGCTGCTGTCGCGGCACGGGTTGACCTCGCGCCACATCTTCGTGTCCGCGGACGACGCGGTGAAGCGGCGCATCGTTGAGGAGGCCTTCGATCCACAGTTGGGGGCGCGCCCGTTGAAGCGCTACCTGGAGGAGAAGGTCGGGCAGGTCCTCTCCGAAGCCATCATCAAGGGACCCCATGCCCTGATGCGGTTGTTCCAGCTCTACACCCGCGACGGTCGCTTCGAGGTGCAGGCCGATGCGCTGATCCCCCGGGAGCCGGTGGCCGAGGGGTTCGCGTTGGAGCCGCACCTGGCGATCCCTGTTGCCCGGCTGCGCGAGAAGATGCTCGAGGCGCGCGAGGTGGTGCGGGAGATGAGGGAGAGCGCCGACCTCGGCTCGCTGTCCGAGCAGGTCCGCTTCCACCTCGATCGCCTGCGCACGGGCGAGGGCGAGCACGCCGAATCGCTGTACACGCTCGACTCGATGCGGATGTACCTGGAGGAGTTCGCCTCCCAGCTCGAGTCCCTCGCTCGCGCCCCCGAGGAGGAGGCGCGCGAGATGATCGAGGTCGAGCGCTTCGGCACCCTGGAGCGGCCCAAGGTCGATAGATGGGACTCAGGGGGGCGCATCCGGATCTTCGACCGGCGAGCACTCGCGCCTGTGAAGGTCGTCTCCCGTGAGCAGATGCTCGATGCGCTGGCCGAGGTGTACTTCCTGCAACGCATCCTCCGGAATCTCTCCAGCCCCGATCAGCACGTGCTCACCCTGGAGCTGCTTCCCCTGGGGCAGTGGCGGCAGGGCGCGTCCAGCGGCTCCCTGCTCACCCGGTGGCTTTGTACGGCCTATGCCTGGTCGCGAGGCGACATCGAGTCCTTCGCCGTGCACCTGCCCGGAGGCGCTGTGGTGACGGGAGGTGCCCGACGGCTTCGGGAGTTCCTGGGCTCGTCGATGGCGGAGCCGGTGCACGCCGCGATCAAGTTGGTGGGTCCCGGCGTGCGGCCTTTCTTCGAGGGAGAGGGGGGACTGCACGTCTGGCAGTCCTCGGGGCGGCTCCCGGAGATCGTGAAGGTCCGTGTCCATGAGGCGAGCGCGCCTGAGCCCTCGGAGCTGCTCGCGTTGCACGGTGCGAAGCTCCTGGCCTTCCACAAGGCCCGTCAGGAGGGGGTGCGCCCGCTCCCGGAGGATCCTGAATCGGCCGCCCCTGTCGTTCGTGCCTACCGCTTCGAGCCGCCCGCGCGGCCAGGGACGATCTCCGTGCTGGAGCTCGATGACTACCTGCTCACCCACAGCGGCAGCCACCGTGTGAGGACCCCCGCGGATGCCCTGCCTGCCCTGTGGCGGTTGAGGATGAGCCAGAACCATGAGTGACAAGAGCCTTCGCGTCTACTTCACGACCCACCACGATGGTCGGCTCTCCGGACAGCTCTTGCCCGTCTGGGACCGCCTCTTCGACGACCCTCCGCCTTCCGCCTACGGCACCAGCGAGGCCGAGGTCTATGCCTTGCTCGAGATGAAGGTGCGGCAGCTCCTGCTCGAGGATTCCTCCGCGCTCGAACGCTTCCTGTGGGAGGAGACCCTGGAGGCCCGGACCATCTCCGTGGAGATCCACCCGCAGACGGTGCACAAAAAGCGGCCGGTGATCGCCAAGGCGCTCATCCCGCTGAAGCTGACGTACGTCTACGGGAAGTTGGAGAGTGGCGCCTGGCGCGTGCGGGTGCCGCGCTTCGGCTGGTCGTTTGTCATCGAAGACCTCTCCATCGCTCGCGAGGTATTGCAGAACGCGCTCACCACCGCGCTGCTCGGGGAGAAGCCCAAGGGGCTCTACGACTTCCGCCACGAGGGCCCGGAGTACGTGTGCAGCTGGGACCCGGGCGGACTGCAGCGGGACTCCCGCGGCGGCAAGCGCGAGGTCCAACGGCCGGAGGTGCTGGAGCAGATCGGCGAGGAGTTGACCTCTCGGGCCTTGGGCGGCAGGCAGCCTGCGCTCGTGTACGACGCCGAGGCCATGCGCTCGTGGCTCGCCCATGCGAAGCGACAGCCTCCGCAGTCGCTGTTGCTCGTCGGAGGACCCGGTGTCGGCAAGACGAGCCAGGTGCTGATGCTCGCGCGCTTCATCGCCGAGCGGCGGCGTGAGGACAAGGAGACGCGTCTGCCGGACATCTGGCGCACCAGCGCCGAGCGCATCGTGGCCGGCATGGTGTACCTGGGCATGTGGCAGGAGCGCTGTTTGAAGATCGTCGACGCGCTCTCGTATGAGAACGACTACCTCTACGTGGATCGGCTCACGTCGATCCTCGCGCCTCAGCCGGATGGATCGTCGATCGGGGATCTGCTGATCCCCGCCGCGATGAGCGAGGAGATCTCCCTCATCGCCGAGTGCACCGAGGCCGAGCTCGAGCGCTGCCAGCGGCGCTTCCCAGAGGCCCTGCGGCCCTTTCGTATTATTCGCATCGAGCCTCCACCGGCCTCGCAGGTCCCGGAGTGGATGCTGCGCTACCAGTCAGCGAAGCGCAGCAGTGTGAGCATCCACCCCCTGGGCCTGCGGCAGCTCGTGGGGCACCTCGAGACGTTCCAGCGTGACAGTCTGTTCCCGGGAAAGGCCTTCCGTTTTCTCGACTGGCTCGAACAGCAGGGCGAGCGAGGCAAGGCCCGCACGCTCTATCCGCGTGATGTCTCCGAGGCCTACGCGCGCTACACGGGACTGCCACTCCAGCTCATCAGCGATGAGATCCCCGCCGAGCAAGCCACGCTCGCGGCGCAGTTGCGGCAGGGTGTCGTCGGTCAGGATCGTGCCTGTGAGCTGGCCGCGGGCGTGCTCGCACGGTTCAAGGCCGGGCTCAATGATCCGGAGAAGCCGGTAGGCACGTTGCTCTTCGCCGGGCCTACGGGCGTGGGGAAGACGGAGTTGTCCAAGCAGCTCGCGCGCACGCTCTTCGGCAATGAGGACCGGATGATCCGGCTCGACATGTCCGAGTACATGCTGCCCGGCTCGGCCCAGCGGCTGATGGAGGTCGGTCCTGGCATCACCAGCCTCGCCGAGCGCGTTCGTCAGCAGCCAATGTCGCTCGTCCTCTTTGATGAGATTGAGAAGGCACACCCGGACGTGTTCGATCTGCTGCTCGGGATTCTGGGGGAGGGGAGACTCACCGACAGCCTGGGGCGGCTGGTGGACTTCCGGATGACGGTGGTTTGCATGACGAGCAACCTCGGCGTCGAGTCGTCTGAACCCGCGGGCTTCGGTGCTGAGCGGGGCTCGGAGGATTTCTTTCGGGCCATCCGTCAGGCGTTCCGTCCGGAGCTGTTCAACCGCATCGATCACATCATCCCGTTCCGCCGTCTGTCGGAAGCGGACGTGCTGCGCATCGTGGACCTGGAGCTGGAGAAAGCGGCCTCACGGGCGGGACTCCTGCGGCGCAGGCTTCGGCTGGTGGTGGAGCCGGACGCGCGGGCCTGGCTGGCTCGTCACGGGTACGAGCCGAAGCTGGGCGCTCGGCCGTTGAAGCGGCTCATTGAGGCCAAGGTGATGGCCCCCATCGCCGTGAGGCTCTCGGCCGATGCCGCTCTAGAGGGAGCGATGCTCCCGGTGGTCGTGGCCGGCAGTGCCGCCGAGCGGATGTTGGGACCTGAGTACCGCGCGCTCGCGACGGTGCTCGAGGCCTGAGAGGGGGCAGGCTCACCTGCCGGGAGCCGCACGGCGGAGATCGAACTCCTGACCGAAGTACTCCTCCCAGCGCCGTGAGTTCTGCTCGCTTTGCTGGATGTAGGGCGACAGGCTGATCAGCTTCACCACCAGACGGTTGAGGCCGTCGAGCAGCGGCGGCATGGGCCGTAGGAAGTCCACGAAGAGCACGACGCGGTCTCCTTCGTTCTCCTTCCAGACCTCGTGGTCGTGGGTGTCATCGAAGATGAGGCTGCGCCCCTCCTGCCAGGAGGCCGTCTCCTGGCCCACGCGGATGCGGCACTTGTCCGCGGGCTCGGGCACGAGGAGGCCCAGGTGGTAGCGCAGCACGCCCTTATAGTGGCCAGAGTGCGCGGGAATGTGCTTGCGGCCCCGGAGGATGGAGAACATGGCACTCGTCATGCCAGGGATGCTCTCCAACAGGCGCGTGGTCTCTGGGCAGCGACGGCAGTTGTCCTCGAACTTCACCCCGTAGCCGTAGAAGGGGAACGTCTTCCAGCGATCATCCGTGGTCAGCTCGCGCTGCTCCTGCATGAGATCCTGGAAGTTGGGGATGATCTCCACCCCGCGCATGACCGCGTCCAGCTCCTGGCGGATGACCCGCCAGTTCTGCTCGATACGGGCCGCGAAGGGGAACTCCGTGGGCTCGAAGAAGGTGCGGCGCGCCTCCGGGGTTCGCTCGATGGCTTGCGTGACCTGTCTGGCCGCGAAGATGGCGCTGTGCGTGAGGGCGGTGCCCGCCAGCTGTCGCGCGCGCTGTTTCATTCCGATGTTGTCCATGTCCAACCTTTTCCGAGGTGTCGATTGAAGAGGGGGCGCTTCAACTGGGCGCTCATGCGCGGCGCAGGTGTTTCTCGAGGGCTTCGACCATCGCCTGCTCCTGCTCGGCCGCTTGGAACAGTGCCTGCATTCGTGCCAGTTCGCGTCGGTACGAGGGATTCTCCACGACCTCGTCGAGCAGGGGGACGAAGGTGTCGGGCGTCAGCTCGTCGATGGAGGCACGCACCCCGAGGCCATGGTGGACGACCCGGGCCGCCACTCCGGGCTGGTCGAACTGGATCGGCAACACCACCATCGGCACACCGAAGTAGATGCACTCCTTGACGCTGTTGAAGCCGCCGTGGGTCACCATGGCGGACGCGCGTCGCAGCATCTGGAGTTGGGGCACATGCTTCACGGACACGAGGTTGGCCGGGGCCTGTCCGGGTGTCTCCTCCGTCCACTGGTTGGTGGCGACCACGAACTGCCACCGCGGGCGTCGTCGCGCCGCATCGGCCACGGACTGGTGGAAGCGTCTGGCCCGCTCGGGATGGATGACCATCGTTCCCAGGGAGCACACGACGAGGGGCCGTTCTCCATCGAGCCGTTCCCAGGGGAAGTCCGGCTCCTGCCGCTGCAGGTCGATGCTGGGGCCCGTGTAGTGGTACTCGATGGAGAGCTTCGCATCGCGGAACTCCACGAACTCGCGCGGGCAGAGGATGAGCATGGGATCGTGCTCGCCGGTGGGTCTGCCCGCGAAGTCCAGGCCCGAGAGCGGATAGCCATGCTTGCGCGCCAGCTTGCGCCGGTACCCGAGGCCGTCCGGTTCGAGCCCCACCCACGTGCTCAAGGCACCCAGCTTCGCGTCGAGCAGGACGCGTCCCCAATCCAAGGCGCCCTGGACCTTGCTGGAGAGCCGGCCGTCGGGAATGCACCCGGAGGTGGGGGGCGGCGTCATCGGCTCCCATCGCAGGGGGATGCTCGTGTTCAGCAGCAGGGCGGGTACCTGATGGCCACGGAGGACCAGGAATGTCTCGGGGAGCAGCACGTCCGTGATGCCCAGGTCCGGACGCGTCCGGGAGATGATCTGGTCGAACTCGCCCTGGAGCAGGGACTCGAGCATCCTCGTCTGCTTGCGGACCAGCTCGCGCACGTAGAGGAACCGTGACAGGCCGCTCAAGCTCCCGAGCCGGGCTTTGATCTCCGTCTGGAACCCCTTCGGGTAGAGGTGCTCGAAGAGGCACTCGAACTCGAACCCCTCTGCCCGGATGAGGTCCTCCATGTCTCGGAGGCCGCAATAGACGATCCGGTGTCCGCGCTTCTGGAGGGCCCTGGCCATCTTGAGCGAGGGGTTGATGTGCCCGCGCTCGGGCATGGGAACGAAGAGAATGGTCGACACGTGTGTACCCGGGTGGAGAGGCGCGCCTGGTCGGGCCAGCGGCTACCTCGTGACGGTGTCTTTCAGGAGAGAGGGCTCGAGGAACGCGGAGCCCGGCGGATACCAGGACCACGCGCCCCAGGTGGGCCTCGGGGGCTCGGCGCCAGCGGGCGGTGCAAGCGACAGCACCCCCTTGTCGAAGAGCCCCTCCATCCGCGCGAGGTCCGTCTCCCCGTGCCCCAGCTGGCCCGCCGGCCGGCCTAGGAGCTCGTTCATCAGGTCCCGCTCCTCCGGACTCAGTCTGGCGTTCACATAGTCGGAGCTGAACGCCCCGCTGGCCTCGTCGAGCCGACGCACGAGGGGGCTCAGTCGCACCACCAGTTCGTCGAAGCTCCAGTGGGGAGTCGTCGTGTCCGACTCGAGCCGATCCACGCAGGCCCGGAGGCTGGCGGAGAAGGCCTCGCGGGTGAAGGTGCGGCGGATGAGCGCGGCTCCCCGTTGGCATTCCTCTCGGACTGGGCCCGGCGCGAGGAGATCCTGGAGGATTCTCGCCGCCACGGTGGCATAGGCGTTCGGGGCCCCCGCGGCCATCTCCCCGCTCTCGCGCACGATGATGCCGTGGCCCGGTGGGAGCGCATGGCGGTTGTTGCCCGCTCCATTGGTATAGATGGGGCAGCCGTTGAGCACGGACTCGAGCACGTACATCCCGAAGGGCTCCGGCGAGGCGTTGTAGGCGAGTCCGAAGCGCGCCTCCCGGAAGAGGCGGAAGAGCGCGGGCTGCTTCAGGTGGGGGACTGGCAGCAGGAGATCCTCCAGCCCGGCCTCCGCGGATTGGAGCGCCGCGGCCAGCGCGGGCACGGGGAAGGGATAGCCGTAGCGGAGCGCGTGCTGGATGAGCGCGAAGTCCTGGGCCGCCACCACCAGGCGCACGGGAGGATGGCCATGTTCCCGGGTCAGCGCTCGCAGGTGCAGGAGGATGGAGCAGACGGCCAGCCAGTTCGCCTTGGTGGGTTGGATCGCATGGCCCAGCACCTCGCCGCGATCCAGCGCCTCTTGCACGGACTCGGGCAGCTCTCCTCCTGGCAGGCGGGCATCTCCCTCCGCGGCTTCCAGGCAGGGCAGGGTGGGGACGAGGGAGCCGACCACCTGGGCGCCTCGTGGATCCAGGCACCGGCGCTGCCGCCAGTCCGGCGTCATCAGGAGAGAGGAGAGCGTGTCGTGGAGGTAGGGCGACAGCGTCCCGTACAGGTCGATGAGGGGGTTGCCGAGCCAGAGCGTGGGCTGGCCATGGAGCCCGTGAAAGAACACGAACGTCCGCCGGGCCAGCTCTCGGCTGGGAGGGTGAATCCCCAGGCCGAGATCGCAGAAGACGGCCAGGTCCGCTGGAGGCCTCGAGCGCAGGGTCAGCAGCCGCCGCGCATTGGCCAGCGGGATGCCCGTGTCCCCCGCGTTGGGGCGGTAGTGGTTGTGGCGTTCGAGCTCATGGCCGAGCGCCCGCAACTCCTCCTCCACCCAGG
Organism: Archangium minus; assembly: GCF_044360475.1. Taxonomy (NCBI): domain Bacteria; kingdom Pseudomonadati; phylum Myxococcota; class Myxococcia; order Myxococcales; family Archangiaceae; genus Archangium; species Archangium minus. The sequence goes on along the minus strand of NZ_CP043494.1, from coordinate 6,875,820 downwards.
CGTTGATGGCTCCCGAGGCGCTCTGGAACGGCTCCGCCTCCACGAACAGATAGGCCTTGCGGCTCATGCGAGCTCTCTCTCTTTCGAAGGTGCGGGGAGGAGCCGGGCCGGCAGCGGGGACAGAGCCTCCAGGGGCCGATCCGGATCCTCCACCACCTGCGTCAGCTGCGTCTGGAGTGCCTCGGCCATCGCGGCGATTGTCTCTGGCTCGAAGAGCTCGGTCCTGTACTCCAAGCGGCCCACCAACCCCTCCGGGCCGTCCACCAGCAGGAGTTGCAGATCATTGAGCAGCAGCTCCAGCTCCACGTGCATCACGCGGATGGCGAGGCCGGCCACCGTGGTGGTGACCGGAGCGGAGCCCTGGAAGACGTAACCGATGGGGCTCAGCGGGCGGCTGTCCACCTTCTCCGGACGCAGGAGCTCCACCAGCTCCGCGTGGGGCAACGCCTGGTGCTCGGACGCTTCCAGGTAGCCCGCACGTACACGCCGCAGCACCTCGCGGAAGTGGGGGTTGCCGGACAGGTTCGTGCGCAGCAGCAGGTAGCTGGCGAACATGCCCACCAGCGGCTCCAGCTCCGGGCGGGGGCGGTTGGCGTGGACGAAGCCCACCATCAGCTCCTCCTGCCGGGTCATCCGCGCCAGGAAGGTCTGGAAGGCCGCCAGGCCCAGCATGAAGGGGGTGACGCCTTCGCGGCGAGCCAGGGCTCGGAGCTCGTCGGACACCTCCCGCGAGAGGGTGAAGGTGTGGACGCCCTTGTGGAAGCTCCCCACCTCCGGACGCGGGTGATCAAAGGGCAGCGGCGGCGGAGGCGGTGGGTCCGCCAGCCGGCGGCTCCAGTAGGCCCGGTGGTGTTCCAGCACCTCGCCCTGCATCCACTCTCGCTGCCACAGGGTGTAGTCGCGGTAGCTCAGGGTCAGCTCGGGCAGCGGTGAGGGCTGATCCTCGCTGAAGGCGCCGTAGAGCGCCGACAGCTCGTTCATCATCACCCCGCCGGACACCAGGTCCGTGACGGCGTGGTGGATGGCCAGCATCAGCACGTGCAGCTCGTCCGAGAGCCGGTAGAGGAGGGTGCGCATCAGCGGCCCCTGCTCCATGTCGAACGGGCGCCAGCCCTCCTCGTTCAGCCGCCGCAGGACCTCGGCCTCGCGAGCCTCCTCCGGCACGTGGCTGAGATCCTCTACGGGCAGCACCCAGGGCATCGGCGGAGCCACGCGCTGCACGCTCTGGCCGTCCACCACCGGGAAGGAGGTGCGCAGCGGCTCGTGGCGGCGCACCAGCTCCTCCAGGGCCATCCGCAGTGCCTCCACGTCCAGCCGTCCTTCCAGGCGCAGCGGCGTGAGGACGCGGTTGTAGATGCTCCCTGCTCCCATGCGCTCGGGAGACCAATAGGCCGCCTGCGCGAAGGACAGGGGCACGTCCCCGGTCTCCTGGGTGGGTGAGATCGGGGGCGGTCTCGCGGGCGCACCGGCACGCGGTGCTGCGAGCCGCTCGGCCAGCTTGGCCACGGTGGGCAGGTCGAACAGCTCCTGCAGGGAGATGTCCACGTCGAACACGGCGCGGATGCGCGCCACCAGTTGCGTGGCCGCCAGGGAGTGGCCGCCCAGGTCGAAGAAGTCGTCGTGGATGCCCACGCGCTCCACGCCCAGCAGCTCCGCCCACAGGCCCACCAGCAGCTCCTCCACCAGAGTGCGCGGAGGCACCTGCGCCGCAGCCCGAGCCGCGGACGTGCCCGGTACCGGAAGCGCCCGCCGGTCCAACTTCCCGTTGGGCGTGAGGGGGAGCGCGTCCAGGAAGACGAAGGTCGCTGGCACCATGTACTCGGGCAGCCGGCCCTTGAGCGTGGCGCGCAGGACTGTCTCCTCGGGCTCGTCGTCGCGGGACACCACGTAGGAGACGAGGCGCTGGAGGCCGGGAGAGTCCTCGCGAAGAAGGGTGAAGGCGTCGAGGACGGAGGGGTGCTCGCGCAGAACGGAGGAGACCTCGGAGGGCTCGATGCGGAAGCCGCGCAGCTTCACCTGCTCGTCAATGCGGCCGAGGAACTCCAGGGAGCCAGAGGGCAGCCAGCGAACGAGGTCCCCGGTGCGGTAGAGGCGAGCACCAGGCTCTTGGGAGAAGGGATTGGGGACGAAGCGCTCGGCGGTGAGGTCCGGACGGCCGAGGTAGCCGCGAGCCACGCCCGGGCCACCGACGAAGAGCTCGCCGGGCAGGCCAATGGGGAGGGGCTGAAGGCGGGAGTCGAGGACGTAGAGGAGGGCGTTGGGGAAGGGACGGCCGATGGTGGGCTGGAGAGGGTCGAGGCGGGACTCAATGGAGGCGCAGACGGTGACCTCGGTGGGGCCGTAGGCGTTGAGGAAGCGGCGACCGGAGGACCAGCGAGAGGCGACGTCGGGAGGGCAGGCCTCGCCAGCGGAGATGACGGTGAGAAGGCCCTCGAGGCCCTCGGTGTCGAGCTGGGAGAGGACGGAGGGGTGAGGGTGACGGCGGAGATGGAGCGAGAGCGAAGCAGGGAGTGGAGGGGAGGCCCAGGCAGCAGGCTGTCGCGGGGAGCCAGGTGGAGGCAGGAGCCAGCGAGGAGGGAGGCGAAGACTTCGCAGACGGAGGCGTCGAAGCCGAGGGAGGCGAACTGAAGGACGCGGGTGTCGGGGCCGAAGCCGTGCTCGCGGACGGCGGCCAGGGCGGTGTTGCACAGGCCGCGGTGGGTGAGGAGGGTGCCCTTGGGCCGACCGGTGGAGCCGGAGGTGTAGATGACGTAGGCGAGGTTGTCGGGTACGCCCAGCGGAGGGAGCGGCTCCGTGGACTGGGTGGCCACCTGCGGCCAGTCCGTGTCCAGGCACACGAGGAACCCGCTCTGCGAGGGCAGCTCGTCCGCCAGATGCTCCTGGGTGAGGAGCACGGGAACCTCCGAGTCGGCCAGCATGAAGGCAAGGCGCTCGGAGGGATAGGAGGGATCGAGGGGAACCCAGGCACCACCGGCCTTGAGGACGGCGAGCATGCCGATGACCAGATCATGGGAGCGCTCGACACACAGGCCGACGCGGGTCTCGGGACCGACACCCAGGGAGCGCAGGTGCCAGGCGAGCTGATTGGCGCGAGCGTCCAGCTCTCGGTAAGTGAGGGTGGAGTCGCCGGTGGAGACAGCGGGAGCCTCCGGTGTACGGGCCACCTGGGCCTCGAAGAGCTGGTGGGCGAGCACGTCGCGCGGGAAGTCCACGCGGCTGTCGTTCCACTCCACCAGCACCTTCCTCCGCTCCTCTTCCGTGAGCAGGGTCAGCTCTCCCAGTGGCTGATTGGGCCGGGCCAGCACCGCCTCCAGCGCGCCCCGCCAGTGCGCCAGCAACTGGTCAATGGCCTCCTGGGTGAAGCGCGCCGAGTCATACCCCAGCCGCAGGAGCAGCTCCCGATCGGGGATGACCATGGCCGCCAGCGGGTAGTTGATCCGCTCGTAGAAGTACACGTTGCGGATCGCCAGGGTGCTGCCTCGCTCGATGACAGAGGCGTCCACTGGGTAGTTCTCGAAGACGAGGAAGCTGTCGAAGAGAGACGTGCCGCGGGGTACCTCGCTCCAGCCCTGCACCTTCACCAGGGGACTGTGCTCGTACTGGCGCATCTCCACCTGCCACGCCTGCAGCTCCTTCAGCCATTGCAGCACCGGCACGTGCGGCTCCAACCGCACCCGCACCGGGAGGGCGTTGATGAAGAGCCCCACCATGGACTCCACGTCCGTCAGGTCCGGCGGACGGCCGGCAACGGTGGTTCCGAAGAGCGCGTCTTGCGTGCCGGCGTAGCGGCCGAGCACCAGGCCCCAGGTCGCCTGCACCAGCGTGTTGAGGGTGAGCTGGTGCTCTCGGGCGAAGGCCTGCAGCTCCGCGGTGCGCGCCGCCGTCAGGTGGAGATCCCGCTCGCCCGGGGGCAGGTGCGCGGCGTTCTCCCTCGGAGGCCGGGCCAGCGGCAGCGGCGTGGGCGTGGTGAAGTCCCGGAGCGAGCGTCTCCAGAAGACCTCCGCGCCCATGTCGTCCTGGCGCTGGAGCCAGGCGATGTACTCGCGGAAGGGCGGAACGGAGTGCTGGGGTGGCGCCTCGCCACTCAGCAGCGCCTGGTAGGTGGCGAAGAGCTCCTGGAAGAGCAGGCCGAGGCTCCACCCGTCCATCAGCACGTGGTGGTAGGTCCACACCATGTGCGTGACGTGCTCCTCCAGACGGATGAGCGCCAGGCGCATCAGGGGCGGGTGGGACAGCTCGAAGCCCGTGGAGCGATCCTCGGTGAGGAAAGCCTCCAGCCGGGTCCGCTGCTCCGCCGGGGGCACGCCTCTCCAGTCCAGCTCGAGCCAGGGCAGCTCCGCCCGAGGGCGTACCACCTGGAGCGGCCTGGCCAGCCCTTCCCAGTAGAGGGCGGTGCGCAGCAGCGGCTGACGCTCCACCAGCCGCTCCATGGCCCGGTGGAACGTGTCCGGTTGGAGCGGCGCGTGGAACGTCCACGTGAGCTGCTCGAGGTACATGCCCACCTTGGGCTCGAGCAGCGCGTGGAAGAGCATGCCCTGCTGCATGGGCGACAGGGGGTAGATGTCCTGCACGAGCGGATCCTTCTGGAGGATGCGCTCGAGCTCGGCCTGGGTGAGGCGGGCCAGAGGGAAGTCGGCGGGGATGCGGTGGGCGGCATCCGGGCTGGCGCGGCCCGCGATGATGCGCCGCAGCGCCTCGCGGAAGCTCGTGGCGAGCGCCTGGATGGTCTCGCGCGAATGGAGCGCCTCGCTGTAGCTGATGTAGAGGTCCAACCGGCCGGAGAGCACGAAGCCGCCCACCTCCAACACGTGGGGACGGCGTTCCCCCGCGCCGATGGTGGGGCCCGCGGACTCACGCACCAGGGCGAAGGGTCCTTCGGCCCTCGCGCCCGTGTCGAACTGGCCCAGGTAGTTGAAGCTGATCTCCGCGGCGGGCAGGGCGCGCAGACGCCGTGCCGCCTCGTCCTCGCGCAGGTAGCGCAGCAGGCCATAGCCGAGCCCTCGCCCCGGTATCCGCGCCAGCCCTTCGCGCACGGCGCGCACCGCATCGCCCGGGCTTGCCGTCTGGGGTGCCTCCAGCAGCGCCGGGTACAGCGAGGTGAACCAGCCCACCGTACGTGACAGGTCCACATCGTCGAACAGGTCCTCGCGGCCGTGGCCTTCCAGGTCCACCAACAGGCGCGACTGTCCCGCCCAGGGGGCCAGCGCCTGCATCAGCGCCGCCAGCAGCACGTCGTCAATACGGGCCCGGTAGGCGGAGGGCACCTCCTGCAGCAGCAGGCGCGTCTCCTCCTCGTCGAGTGACACCGTCACCCCTCGTGCCGAGGCGAAGGTGTTGTCACCGCCAGCCCCGTCCCTCGGGAGCGGACGCACGCGCGCCCGGGCCTCGTCGAGCCAGAAGGGCAGCTCCGCCGCCACCGCCGGCGAGCTGGCGTGCGCCACCAGCCGCTCCGCCCAGGTCTTGAAGGAGGTGCTCTTGGGAGGCAGCGCCACCGGCTGTCCCGCCTGGAGTTGCTGGCAGGCCGTGCCCAGGTCCTCCAGCAGCGTGCGCCAGGAGACGCCGTCCACCGCCAGGTGATGGATGACGAGTAGCAGTCGTGCGGTGCGTCCGGCTCCCGGCTCCACCAGGGCCGCCGCCACCAGCGGCCCGTTCTCCAGCGACAGGCCGCGTTGCAGCTCCTCGGCGGTCTGCTCCATTCGCGACGCGTCCACCCGCCGCAGCACCACGCCTCCGCTGCTCGGCTCGGCGCACTCCTGCCGCCAGCCACTCGCGGTCCTCGTGAGGCGCAGCCGGAGCGCGTCATGGTGCGCCAGCAGGTGGTCCAACGCCTGCTCCAGGAGCTCGGCCTCCACCGGCTGGCGCAGCTCCACCACCATCGCCTGGTTGTTGTGGTGCGGTGTCTCCAGATCCCTCTCGAGGAACCAGCGCTGGATGGGCGTGAGCGGCACGGGACCCACCACCGGGCCCTGCTCGCCCCGCGCGGCCCGTACCTCCGTCGCCATCGGCGCCAGCTCGGCGATCGTCTGGTGCTGGAAGAGCTGCTTGGGGGTGAGGCGCAGGCCCACGCGGTGCGCGCGGGCGATGATCTGCAAGCTGAGGATGGAGTCGCCGCCCAAGGCGAAGAAGTTGTCGTGGATGCCCACCTTCTCCAGCCTCAGCACGCGCGCCCAGATGTCGGCGAGCTGGCGCTCCACGGGCGTCCGCGGCTCCACGAAGCTGCTCCGCGCCGAGCGCTCCACCTCCGGCACGGGCAATGCCCGGCGATCCACCTTGCCGTTGGACGTGAGCGGCAGGGCCTCCATCGTGACGATGGCCGCGGGCACCATGTAGTCCGGCAGCCGCTGCTGGAGGTGGTTGCGCAGCTCCTCCGCGCTCGTCACCCGTCCCACGGCCGGTACCACATAGCCCACCAGCCGCTTCACTCCTGGCACGTCCTCGCGCGCCACCACCACGGCCTCGCGCACCGTGGAGTGCTGCGCCAGGGCCGTTTCAATCTCCCCCAGCTCGATGCGGAAGCCGCGGATCTTCACCTGCAGATCGGTGCGGCCCAGGTACTCGATGTGGCCGTCAGCTCGGAAGCGCGCCAGGTCTCCCGTCTTGTAGAGGCGCTCCCCGGGCCGCTGCGAGAAGGGGTGCGGCACGAAGCGCTCCGCCGTGAGCTCCGGACGGTGGAGGTAGCCGCGCGCCAGGCCCTGGCCACCAATGTAGAGCTCTCCGGGGACGCCCACCGGCTGTGGCCGCAACCGCTCATCCAGGATGAAGGCCTGTAGGTCCGGAATGGGCACGCCGACGATGCTGCCGGAAGCCCCCTCCGCGTCCGCTGCGCACAGCGGCCGGTAGGTGACGTGCACCGTTGTCTCGGTGATGCCGTACATGTTGACCAGCTGGGGCTTCTGCTCTCCATGCCGGGAGAACCAGGGCCGCAGGCTGGCGAACTCGAGCGCCTCGCCGCCGAAGATGACGTAGCGCAGGGACAGCTCGCCGGCCTCGGTGGAGGTGGCATCGGCGTGGATGAGCTGGCGGAAGGCCGAGGGCGTCTGGTTGAGGACCGTCACCCGCTCGCGGCGCAGCAGCGCCAGGAAGGCGTCCGGGGAGCGGCTCACCCAGTAGGGCACCACCACCACGCGCCCGCCGTACAGCAGCGCCCCCCACAACTCCCAGACGGAGAAGTCGAAGGCGTACGAGTGGAAGAACGTCCACACGTCACGCGAGTCGAAGTGGTACCAGTGCTCGGTGGCGCTCATGAGGCGCACCACCTGCTCATGGGGAATCTGCACGCCCTTGGGCCGGCCCGTGGAGCCGGAGGTGTAGATGATGTAGGCGAGGTTCTCCGGCCTGGTGCCCGCGTCCGGCGCGTGGGAGGGCTCGCCCTCGAAGCCTTCGCGGGGATCATCCAGGAGCACCACGCTGGCGCGGTGGGGCGGCAGCTTGTCCTGGAGCGCGGCCTGCGTGAGGAGCACCGGCACGGCGGTGTCCTCGAGCATGAAGGCCAGGCGCTCGGCCGGGTAGGATGGATCCATGGGGACGTAGGCGCCGCCGGCCTTGAGGATGGCGAGCAGGCCCACCACCATCTCCAGGGAGCGTTCCACGCACAGGCCCACGAGCGTCTCGGGACCCACGCCCATGCGGCGCAGGCGCCAGGCGAGCTGGTTGGCGCGGATGTCGAGTTGCCGGTAGGTGAGGTGCTGGTCCTCGTAGGTGACGGCGATGGCGTCCGGCGTGCGGGCCACCTGCGCCTCGAAGCGCTGGTGCAGGGCGGGGCCCCGAGCGAAGCCCTCGCGCGGGGTGTTCCACTCCACCAGGTGCTGCCGGCGCTCGGCCTCGGTGAGCAGTGGCAGCTCCGATACGCGCTGCTCCGGCTGAGCGATGGCGGCCCGCAGCAGCACCTCCAGGTGGCCCAGCATCCGCTCCGCGGTCGTCGCCTCGAAGAGGTCCGTGTTGTACTCCAGCCCCAGCTCCAGGCCCTGCTCACCGTCGGTGACGTAGAGGGTGAAGTCGAACTTGGCCGTCCGCCCCTCCACGGGCAGCGGGCGCAGGGTGAGGCCCGGCAGGGCTCGCTCCATCTCCAGGCCCTGCTGGTAGACGAGCATCACCTGGAACAGGGGCGTGCGGCTCAGGTCGCGCTCGGGCTGGAGCGCTTCCACAAGGCGCTCGAAGGGCACTTCCTGGTGGGAGAAGGCCCCGAGCACGGACTCACGCGCCCGGGTGAGCAGCTCGCGGAAGGGCGTGTTCGCGCCGAGCCGGGCGCGCAGCACCAGCGTGTTGATGAAGAGGCCGACGAGTCCCTCCAGCTCGGGGCGCCCACGTCCGGAGACAGGCGTGCCCACCGTGAAGTCGTCCTGGCCCGAGTAGCGGTACAGCAGCGTTTGCAGCGCGGCCAGGTACGTCATGAAGGGCGTGACGCCCTCGCGGCGGTGGAAGGCTCGCAGGGACTCGGAGAGCTCGCCTGGCAGGCGGCGGGTGCTCACGGCGCCCCGGTTGGTGACGAGCGCCGGGCGCGGCTTGTCCGTGGGCAACTCCAGGCCGCGCGGGGCTCCCTCCAGTTGCTGGCGCCACCAGGCGAGCTGGGCCTCGAGGACCTCGCCCTCAAGCCACGAGCGCTGCCAGGCCGCGTAGTCCGCGTACTGCACGGGCAGGGCCGGCAGGGGCGAGGGCTCGCCCCGGAGGAAGGCGTCATAGAGCGCGGCCAACTCCCGCAGCAGCACGTCCATGGACCAGCCGTCCGAGACGATGTGGTGCAGCGTCAGCAGCAGCACGTGCCGCTGAGGCTCCAGCTGCAACAGGGTGATGCGCAGCAGGGGCCCGCGGGTGAGATCGAAGGGCCGGTGGGCCTCCTCGATGGCGAGCCGGCGCGCCTCCTGCTCGCGCTCCCCGGCGGACAGCTCCCGCAGATCCACCACGGTGAGGGGCGCGGTCGTCCCCGGGTGTACGAGCTGTTCACCTCCGTGCTCGCCCTGGCGGAGCGTCGTCCGAAGCGACTCGTGGCGCTGGACGAGCTCCATGAAGCTGCGCTCCAGCACGCCCACGTCGAGCTCCCCCTCCATCTCAAGGGCGGCGGGGATGTTGTAGAGGGCGCTCTGGGGCTGCCACTGATCGAGGAACCACAGGCGCTGCTGGGCGAAGGAGAGGGGCAACGCGCCGTCACGCGGCGCGGGACGCAGGGGCGGCACGGCACCGTGCTCGTGGGGCCGGTGCTGCAAGGTGTCCAGCTGCTCGGCGAGCCGGGCAACGGTGGGGGCGTCGAAGAAGGCCCGCAGGGGCAGCTCCACCCCGAACGTCTCGTGCACGCGCGCTACCAGGCGGGTGGCGAGCAGGGAGTGGCCGCCGAGGGAGAAGAAGTCGTCGTGGATGCCGACTCGCTCCAGGCGCAGCAGCCGCGCGAAGAGGCCGCACAGCAGCTCCTCGGTGCGGGTCCGCGGAGGCGCGTGGGCGCGTGACTCCTCCAGCGAGGACGAGGGGGCCGGCAACGCTCGGCGCTCCACCTTGCCATTGGAGGAGAGCGGCAGCGCGTTCATCACCACGAAGGCGGCCGGCACCATGTACTCGGGCAACTGCCGCTGGAGGTGACGCCGCAGCTCCGCCACGTCAACCACTTGGCCCGTGGCGGGGACCACGTAGCCCACCAGCCGCTTGTCTCCGGGCACATCCTCGCGTGCCACCACAACGGCCTCGCGCACCGTGGGGTACTGGCCGAGCGAGGCTTCGATCTCTCCCAGCTCGATGCGGAAGCCGCGCAGCTTCACCTGGAAGTCGGTGCGGCCCAGGTATTCGATCTCTCCGCCAGGCAGGTAGCGCGCCAGGTCTCCCGTCTTGTAGAGGCGCGCGCCGGGCTCGGTGCCAATGGGATCGGCCACGAAGCGCTCGGCCGTCAGGTCCGGCCGACGGTAGTAGCCACGCGCGAGTCCGATGCCACCGATGTAGAGCTCCCCCGGCACTCCCACGGGCACTGGACGCAGGTGCGCATCAAGAATGTGGATGCGGAGGTTGGAGATGGGACGGCCAATGGGGACGATGCGCCGCGAATCCCCGCGCTCGCACGTCCAATGGGTGACGTCCACGGCGGCCTCGGTGGGGCCGTAGAGGTTGTGGAGGCTCGCGGGCAGCCGCTCAAGGCAGCGCTGCGCGAGCTCCGCGGGCAGGGCCTCGCCGCTGCAGATGATGCGCTCGAGGTGGGCGCAGGACTCCAGCCCCGGCTGCTCCAGGAAGACCTGGAGCATGGAGGGCACGAAGTGCAGGGTGGTGATGCGCTCGGAGGCGATGGTGCGCACCAGGTACGCCCCGTCCTGGTGGCCGCCGGGGATGGCCATGACGAGCCGGGCCCCGGTGATCAGCGGCCAGAAGAACTCCCACACGGAGACGTCGAAGCCGAAGGGCGTCTTCTGGAGGACGGCGTCCCTGGGCGTCAGGCCGTAGGCGGACTGCATCCACTCCAGGCGGTTGCGGATGGCCTCGTGGGTGTTGAGCGCCCCCTTGGGCCGGCCGGTGGAGCCCGAGGTATAGATGATGTAGGCGGCGCCCTCAGGAGCCACAGCCACCCGGGGCCGGTGTCCGGGTTCTCGTGCGATCTCCTCCCAGCCCGAGTCGAGGCACACCACGCGCCCAGAGCTCGCGGGCAGCACTGGCTTCAGGCGCTCCTGGGTGAGGAGCACGGGGGCGGCGGCGTCCTTCACCATGAAGGCGAGGCGCTCGGCCGGGTAGGACGGATCCATCGGCACCCAGGCGCCACCGGCCTTGAGGATGGCGAGCAGACCCACCACCATCTCCAGCGAGCGCTCCATGCACACGGCCACCGGCACCTCGGGGCCCACGCCCAGCGAGCGCAGGTGGTGCGCGAGTTGGTTGGCGCGCTCGTCCAGCTCTCGGTAGGTGAGCTGCCTGCCCTCGTACGAAACGGCGGGCGCGTCCGGGGTGCGGTCTACCTGGGCCTCGACGAGCTCGTGCAGCCGTGCGCCGGACCGCGGCTCCGCGCGGGTGTCATTCCACTCGACCAGCAGCTTCTGGCGCTCGGCGGACGTCAGCAGCGGTAGCTCCGCCAGGGTCTGCTCCGGCCGCGCCACGATGCCCTCGAGCAGCACCTGGAGGTGCCCGGCCAGGCGGGTCACCGTGCTCTCGTCGAAGAGATCGGTGTTGTATTCGAAGGAGACGCCCAGCCCCTCGGGGTTGTCGGTGAAAGCCAGCGACAGCTCGAAGCGCGCGGTGCGGCTCTCCACCTCCAGCGGGCGCAGGGAGAGGCCCGGCATGGCGCCCCTCAGCTCGAGTCCCTGCTGGTAGACGATCATCACCTGGAAGAGGGGCGAGCGGCTCGGGTCGCGCTGGGGCTGGAGCACCTCTACGAGCTTCTCGAAGGGCACCTCCTGGTGGGAGAAGGCATCCAGCGTGGAGGACTTCACCCGCGCGAGCAGCTCCCGGAAGGTGAGCCGGGCATTCGGCTGCGCGCGCAGCACCACGGTGTTGATGAAGAAACCGATGAGCCCTTCCAGCCCATGCTGCTCGCGGCCCTCCACGGGCGTGCCGAGGGCGAAGTCCTCCTGGCCCGAATAGCGGTGCAGCAGCACCTGGGTGGCCGCCAGCAACGTCATGAAGGGCGTGACGCCCTCGCGGCGGTGGAAGGTGCGCAGTGCGTCGGAGAGCGCGCGCGGCAGACGGGTCTCCCACACGGCGCCGCGGTAGCTCTGGTGCGCGGGCCTCGGGCGATCCGTGGGCAGCTCCAGCGCGTGGGGCATCCCCTCGAGCTGCTGGCGCCACCAGCCGACCCGGGACTCCAGCTCCTTGTCCTGGAGCCAGGTGCGCTGCCACAGGGCGTAGTCGGCGTACTGCACCGGTAGAGGCGGCAGCGGCGAGGGCTCGCCACGGTGGAACGCATCGTAGAGGGCGGCCACCTCGCGCAGCAGCACCTCGATGGATCTGTCATCCGAGACGATGTGGTGCATCACCACCACGAGCACGTGCTCCTGCTCGCCCATCCGCAGGAGGGTGACTCGGATGACTGGACCGGCGGCCAGATCAAAGGGGCGCCAGGCCTCCTCGTTGGCGAGCCGGCGCGCCTCGTGCTCCCGCTCGGACTCGGGCAGGGAGCGCAGGTCGATGACTGGGAGCGGCATGGGCCCTGGCGAGTGAATGACCTGGAGGGGCTCCTCCACCGTGGCCTGGAAGGTGGTGCGCAGTGATTCGTGACGGCGGAGGAGCTCGTCGAAGGAGCGCTGGAAGGCACTGACGTCCAACGGGCCCACGAGGCGAAGAGCGGCGGGGACGTTGTAGACGGAGCTGAGGGGCTGCCACTGGTCGAGGAACCAGAGACGCTGCTGGGAGAAGGAGAGGGGCAGCGCGCCGTCGCGAGGAGCAGGGCGCAGGGGCGGAGCAGAGGAGGTGCCCTGGGAAGAAGCCTTGAGAGTATCGAGCCGCTCGGCGAGACGGGAGGCGGTGGTGGCCTCGAAGAGCGAGCGGAGGGGAAGCTCCAGGCCGAGCACCTCGCGCACCTGGGCGACGAGGCGTGCGGCGAGCAGGGAGTGGCCGCCGAGGGAGAAGAAGTCGTCGTGGATGCCCACGCGCTCCAGGCGAAGCAGCCGCGCGAAGAGGCCGCACAGCAACTCCTCGGTGCGGGTACGCGGAGGCGCGTAGGCGGAGGAGGAGAGGGGAGCGTCGGAAGGAGGGGGAAGGGCCTTCCTGTCCACCTTGCCGTTGGAGGAGAGGGGCAGGGACTCCAGGAAGAGGAAGGCGGAGGGCACCATGTACTCGGGTAGGTGCTGGGCGAGGTGGGCGCGCAGCGACTCCACCTGGAGGGAGTGGCCAGGGCGAGCGGACAGGTAGGCCACCAGACGCTGCGCACCCGGAGAGTCCTCGCGCACCACCACCACCACTTCGCGCACGGAGGGGAGGCGAGAGAGGCAGTCCTCAATCTCCCCCAGCTCAATGCGGAAGCCGCGCACCTTCACTTGGAAGTCGATGCGGCCCAGGAAGTCGAGTGAGCCATCGGGCAACCAGCGGACGCGGTCCCCGGTGCGGTAGAGGCGGGCGCCGGGCTCACGCGAGAAGGGGTCGGGGAGGAAGGAGGAGGCGGTGCGCAGCGGGTCGAGGAGGTAGCCGCGGCCGACACCCGCGCCACCGACGAAAAGCTCACCGGGGACGCCGATGGGGCAGGGACGCAGGTGAGAGTCGAGGACGTAGAGGCGGGTGTTGCAGATGGGCTTGCCGATGGGGACGCAAGCGGAGGAAGGCGGGGAGAAGAGGGGCCCGTGAGTGACGTCGTCGGAGCACTCGGTGGGGCCGTAGGCGTTAATGAGGGGGATGGAGGGCCAGCAGAGCAACCAGCGGCGGGCGGTTTCAGCCGGGAGGGCCTCGCCGGTGGGGAGCATGAAGCGCAGGCGCGAGAGGGCCGGGCGAGAGGAGCCCAGGGCGTCGGCCTCCTCCAGCAGGGCGCGCAGCAGGGAGGGCACCGTCTCGGCGATGGAGACGGACTGCTTCTCCAGCGACTCAAGCAGGGCGCGGGGCGAGTGGGCCACGTCGTCGGGAAGGACGAGGGTGTGGCCACCGACGAGCAGGGCGCAGAAGAATTGCCAGACGGAGATGTCGAAGCACTGAGAGGCCGTCTGGGCGACGACGTCGGAGGGCCCCAGGGCCAAGTCCCGCACCTTGGCATGCAGGTGGTTGAGCATGCCGCGCTGCTCCACCATGGCGCCCTTGGGCACGCCGGTGGAGCCCGAGGTGAAGATGACGTAGGCCAGACTGGAGGGAGAGGAGCGCGCCGGGAGGTTGTGCTCCGGAGAGGCGGCGCTCAGGGAGGCCTCGAGGGAGAGGACGCGGGGGCGACGCTCGGTGGGCAACAACGCGAGGGCGGAGGCCAGCAGGGGCGCCAGCGAGTCGGAGACGAGGACGAAGGGAGCGCGGCTGAGGGAGAGGACCTGGGAGAGGCGGTGGGGAGGGTGGAAGGGGTCCAGCGGCAACCAGGCGGCGCCGGACTTGAGGATGCCGAGGGTGGAGGCGAGGAAGTCGCAGCCGCGGGGGGCCAGGAGGGCGACGAGAGAGTCGGACTGGAGGCCGGAGTCCACCAGGAGGTGGGCCAGGCGGTTGGAGCGAGCGTTGAGGGCGGCGTAGGAAAGAGAGGAGGAGGCATCGCGAACGGCGAGGGCGTCCGGAGTGCGAGCCACCTGGGACTCGAAGAGCTGATGGAAGCAGACGTCGAGGGGGACGTCGGCGTGGGTGCGGTTGAAGTCCACCAGCACTTGCTGCTTCTCGGCCTGGGGCAGCAAGGGGATGTCACCCACGCGCTGCTCTGGCTGGGCAACCACAGCCTCCAACACCGTGCGCAGGTGCTGGGTGAGGCGGGCGATTGTCTCCGCCTCGAACAGGTCCGTGCTGTACTCCAGGTGGCCGACGAGCCCACCTCGCTCCACTTCCACCAGCGAGAGGGTGAGGTCGAACATCGACTGGCCCGCGTTGCTCTTGATGCTCTCCAGGGTCAGCGCGCCGAGCCGGGGGCGCCCTTGGGGCTTCTGGAGAATGAGCATCACCTGGAAGAGCGGCGTGTAGCTGAGGCTGCGCCGAGGCTGGAGCTCCTCGACGAGCTTCTCGAAGGGCACGTCCTGGTTGTCGAACGCACCCATGGCGGCTTCACGCACCCGGCCGAGTAGCTCGCGGAAGGTGGGGTTGCCGGACAGGTCCGTGCGCAGCACCAGCGTGTTGAGGAAGAAGCCGATGAGGCTCTCCAGCTCGGCTCTGCCACGGCCGGCGCTGGGCGAGCCCACGCAGACGTCATCCTGACCCGAGTAGCGGTGCAACAGCGTCTGGAAGGCGGCGAGCAGCACCATGTAGAGGGTGGCCCCCTCACGCCTGCCGAGCGCCTTGAGCTCCTCCACCAGCGCCGCGGGAAGCTCCACCGGCAGCGTCGTCCCTCGGAAAGTCTGCACGGCCGGGCGAGGCCTGTCCGTGGGCAGCTCCAGCACCTCGGGTGCGCCGGTCAGCCGAGCCTTCCAATAGTCGAGCTGCCTCCGGAGGGCCGGGCCCTCGCGCTCGAGCTGCTGCTGGCGCGCGAAGTCGGCGTATTGCAGCGGCAACTCCGGCAGCACCGGACGGGTTCCGGCGCTGAAGGCCTCGTAGAAGACACCCACGTCCCGGATCAGCACGTCCATGGACCAGCCGTCCGAGACGATGTGGTGCATCGTCAGCAGCAGGATGTGCTCCTCCGGCGACAGCCTCAGCAGGGTGGTGCGCAGCAGGGGCCCTCGGGTGAGCTCGAATGGCCGCCGCGCCTCTTCCGCCGCCAGCCGGAGCGCCTCCTCCTCGCGCCGTTCCCGCGGCAACCCCGTCAGATCCTCCGGGTCCAGCTTCAGCTCCAGCGAGGGC
Organism: Archangium minus; assembly: GCF_044360475.1. Classification (NCBI taxonomy): domain Bacteria; kingdom Pseudomonadati; phylum Myxococcota; class Myxococcia; order Myxococcales; family Archangiaceae; genus Archangium; species Archangium minus. The sequence continues at coordinate 6,860,481 of NZ_CP043494.1, read as the reverse complement.
GCCGCCACCTGGACGGGCTGTCCATCCTGCTCCAGGAACCGCGTCCGCAGCGACTCATGGCGCTCCACGAGCGCGTTCAAAGCACGCTCCAGGGCCCGCACGTCGAGCGGCCCGCGCAGGCGGAACGCCGCGGGAATGTTGAACATCGTCGTCCCGGGTTCCATCCGATCCAGGAACCACAGCCGCTGCTGGGCGAAGGACAACGGCGACGGTTCGGAGGGAGCGCGCACGGGCCGGGGGGCCGGTGGGGCCTCCTGCGCCACCTGGGGAGCCTGCTGCCGCTCGGCCAGCTTGCGCAGGAACTGCTCGCGCTTCTCGGGGGGAAGGTTGGCGATCCGGTTCCGAATGTCGCTCATGGTGCTCGATCTAGATGAGGGATGACTTATTCCAACTCGGCGAGGAGGGACTCCAGCTCCTCATCGCCCATGCTGTCGGCGCGGCTTTGGACGATGGCCACGGCCATGCCCGCGATGGTGGGGGTCTCGAACAGGTCGCGCATGCGCAGCTCCACCTGGAAGAGCTGCCGCACGCGCGCCACGACCTGTGCACCCACCAGCGAGTGCCCACCCAGCTCGAAGAAGTCGTCGTGGATGCCGGGTTGCGCGACGCCGAGCAGCTCCGCCCAGATGGCGGCCAGCTCACGCTCGACAGAGTCACGGGGCGCCACGTACTCGTTGCGCAAGCCGCGCCGGGCCTGGCTCTGGCTCGTCCGCGGAGCCGCGGCTTCGTGGGCCTGTTCACGCCGCAGCCACACCGCCTGGCGCGCGGGGAGCTCCGCGGTGGACACGGCCCAGCGACTCTCGGCTCGCGCGGCCAGCAACCGCCGCAGGGCGTCCGAGCCCTCTGCGAGCGTCATGTCGGAGGCGCCAGGTTCTTCTCCCTCCTGGTACCAGCCGTCCCAGTTCACGCTGAGCCACTGCGTTCCACCTGCTCGGGCCCGTAGGCACGCCAGCGTGTCCATGAAGGCGTTGGCCGCCGCATAGGCGGAGAACCCCGGGCCTCCCAGCACCACGGACAACGAGGACTGCAGCACCACGAAGTCCAGCTTCCTGCTGGCCAGCGCGGCCTCGAGCCACCGTGTGCCGTGCACCTTGGCGGCGAACTGCTCCTCGCAACGCTCGCGCTCCAGCTCCGCCAACGGCACGTGCGTCCGCATGCCGATGCTTCCCGCCGAGTGCACCACCCCGTGCAGCGCTCCGAAGTGCGCCTCCGTCCGGGCCAGCACCGACTCGACCTCCGGCCGTCGCGACATGTCCGCCGACAGCACCAGCACCTCCGCCCCCAGCGCTTCCATCGCCCGCAGCCGGCCGATTTTCCGCGACACGCCGTCCTGCTCGCCGTGTGCTGCCCGCCAGGCCTCCCACTCCTCCCGGGGAGGGAAGGGCGAGCGGCCCACCAGCACCAGCCGCGCCCTCACCGCCGCGGCCAGGTGCTCGGCCACTCCCAGGCCGATTCGTCCCAGGCCGCCCGTGATGAGGTACACGCCCTGCTCGCGAAGTGGCGCGATCCCCGTGCTTGGAGCAGGCAGCCGCGCTGGCTCGTAGTGCTCGATGTAGCGGCGCGAGCCGCGCCAGGCCACCACGGGCTCCGCCGAGGACAGGCGCACCTCCGCCGCGAGCCGCTCCAGCAGCTGCTCCACCTTCGCCTCGTCCTCGGGCAGGCGCACGTCGATGCAGCGTGGGCGCAGTCCGGCGTGCTCCTGGGGCACCACCTTGCAAGGGCCCACCACCAGGGCACGTGCGGGCACCAGCGGCTCGTCGCCCGTCACCTCCAGTGCGCCGCTTACTAGGATCGCCATGTCCACCGGCGCCTCGCCAGCCCGTGGTTGGAGGGCCCGGGCCAGGGCGATGACGCTGTGGAAGCCCCGCTCCATCTCAGCGGCGAGCGCCGCATCCTCCTCCCCCTCAAGCCCGGGACCCAGGCTCCATGCATGCACCACGTGGTGGGGCCGCCGGCCCGCAGCCTCCAGCTCCTCCAGCAGCGCGCGGTAGTGGGCGGGCTCGCCGGGAGCGATGCCATAGGTCCGCTCATCCAGCCGCGAGAACTCTCGTGCGGGCACCACTCGCACCACCTCGGCGCCTCCGGCCCGCAGGTGCTCCACCAGCTTCGCGCCAGGTCCCGTAGGGTCGACGAAGGCCAGCATGCTCCCGCCCCGGGAAGCGGGCGCCGCGGGGGGCGGCGTGGGCTTCCAGGCCGGCTGATAGAACCACTCCGAGACATCCTCCCTCTTGCGTGGCGTGGAGCCGGACGTCCTGGGGTGCTCTTGCGCGGCCTGACCACCCGCGGCCTCTACCCAATAGTCCTCCCGCTGGAAGGGGTAGGTGGGCAGCTCCAGCCGGCGGTGCTCGCCGGGTCCCTGGAGCCGCTCTCCCTCCAGCTCCACGCCGGCCAGCCACAGCCGCCCGGCTGCCTCCAGGAGCGCGGAAGAATCCGGCCGTGTGTCCTGGGGCCGGCGCATCGAGGGCACCACCATGCGCTCCGCCGCGCTGGCGGACTGCCGCGTCAACATCGTCAGCGTCTGTCCGGGGCCCACCTCCAGCAGCACCCGATCCGGCTCCGCGAGCAGCGTGGCCACGCCTTCGGCGAAACGCACCGGGCGCCGCACGTGCTCCGCCCACATGCGCGGATCCGTTGCATCCCTGTCCGTGAGCCACGTCCCCGTCATGTCGGAGACACAGGGAATCTTCGGCGGAGACATGCGCACGCGCCGCAGCCGCTCCTCCAGGGGCCGCAGCATCGGCTCCATCATCGCCGAGTGGCAGGCATGGCTGGTGTGCAACCGGCGGCACTCCACGCCGCGCCGGCCCAGCTCCTCCTGGAGGGCCTGCATGGCGTCGGTGGGGCCAGAGGCCACGCACAAAGAGGCCGCGTTGATGGCGGCGATGCTCACCGGCCTCCCTGCCAGCAACGGCAGGAGCTCGGCCTCGGGGAGTTGCACGGACAGCATGGTGCCCCCGGGGAGCTGTTGCATGAGCCGGCTGCGCAGCGCCACCAGCTCCACGGCGTCCTCCAGCGAGAAGATGCCCGCCAGGCAGGCCGCCGCGTACATGCCGAAGCTGTGTCCGGCGAGCGCCTGGGGCTGCACGCCCATGTCCATCCACCAGCGCGCCAGGGCGTACTCGAGGGTGAAGAGCGCCGGGTTGCCGATCGAGAGCAGCTCCAGCTTCCGTGTGGCCTCCTCGAGCTCGGACGCGGTGGGGTAGAGGGACTTGCGAAGGTCCACGCCCAGCAGCGGTTTGAACAGCTCGCAGCAGACGTCGACGTGCTCGCGGAAGAGGGGCTCGGACTCATACAGGCCGCGGCCCATGTTCACGTGGTACGAGCCCTGGCCGGGGAAGAGGAAGGCCACCGAGCGGCGCGCATCTCCCGCCACCTCGGTGAGCATCCGCGAGTCCCTCGCCGCCAGCACCTCCCGGGCCTCGCGCGTGTCCTGACACACCAGCATCCGCCGGTGCTCAAAGCGCCGCCGCCCCACCTGGAGCGTGTGGGCCACGTCCGCCAGCTCCACCTCCGGGTGCTGCTCGAGGTGGGTGGCCAATCGTGCGGTGGCCTCCTCCAGCGCGGGGCCGCTCCGGGCGGAGAGCACCAGCAGTTGCCAGGGGCGCGCCGCGGTGGTGCGTGGTGCCACGGTGGGCGCTTCCTCCAGCACAACGTGCGCGTTGGTTCCACCCAGTCCAAAGGAGCTCACCCCCGCGCGCCGCGGCTTTCCCTCGAGCCACTCCCTCGGCGTGGTGTTGACGGCGAAGGGCCCCTCCTCGAAGGGGACGCGTGGATTGGGGCGCTGGAAGTGCAGGGAGGGAGGCAGTTGCCGGTGCTCCAACGCCAGCACCGTCTTGATGAGGCCCGCCACGCCGGCCGCCGCGTCCATGTGTCCCAGGTTGCTCTTCACCGAGCCCAGTGCGATGGAGCCTCGCGGCAGGCCCTGGAACACCTGGTTGAGCGCGGCCACTTCGATGGGATCTCCCAGCGGGGTGGCTGTCCCATGGGCCTCCACGTACTGGATGGAGTCGGGCTCCACCCCCGCCATCGCGAGCGCCTCGGAGATGACCTGAGCCTGTCCTTCCACGCTGGGTGCGGTGAAGCCCACCTTGGAGGAGCCGTCGTTGTTGATGGCCGAGCCGCGGATGACGGCGTGGATGTGATCTCCCTGCTCCAGCGCGTCCGACAGGCGCTTGAGCACCACCACCGCCACGCCCGAGCCGCCCACTGTTCCCTCGCCCTTCTCGTCGAAGGGGCGGCAGTGCCCATCCGGCGAGAGGATGCCGCCCTCTCGGTAGAGGTAGCCGGCACGTTGGGGCAGCGTCAGCGCGACACCGCCCGCGAGCGCCATGTCCGACTCACCGGACAGCAGGCTCTGGCAGGCCAGGTGCACGGCCACCAGCGACGTGGAGCACGCCGTCTGCACCGTGAGGCTCGGCCCGCGCAGGTCCAACCGGTGGGACACCCGCGTGGCGAGGAAGTCCTTCTCGTTGGCCATCACCATCGAGAACAGGCCCTGCGAGGCCACCACGTCCTGCCGCGACAGCAGGTTCGAGAGCAGGTAGGTGCTGCGCCCCTCGCCGGCGAAGACGGAGATGGCTCCCGGCCAGCGCGCCCCCTCGTACCCGGCTCGCTCCAGCGCCTCCCACGCGCACTCCAGGAAGAGCCGGTGCTGGGGATCCAGCAGCTCCGCCTCCCTCGGGCTGTAACCGAAGAAGGCCGCATCGAAAGCAGCCACGTTCTCCAGGACGAAGCCGGCGCGCACGTAGCCCGACTGCTCGCGGACGGAGCGGGGCACCCCGGCTGCCTCCAGCTCCTCGTCAGTGAAGGTGGTGCGCGGCTCCACGCCCTCGCGCAGCAGCTTCCAGAAGGACTCCGGATCCCTGGCTCCGGGGACTCGCAGCGCCATGCCGACGATGGCGACCGCCTCGGCTCCAGGAGTGCTGTTCTGCTCCATTACTGGCCTCCCTTCTTCCGGCGGTTCGCCAGGCGCAGCTGGCGTTGTTGATCCATTCGCTCCTTCCGGCCCTCGCCCCGCTCCTGGCTGGCTTCCAGCTTCGGGCGGGTGTCGAGCCGTGACAGGTGCTCGGCCAGCTTGGCGATCGTGGGGTATTGGAAGAGCTCGGGCAGCGACACCCGCAGGCTCAGCTCCGCCTGCACCCGTGTCTGCACGCGGATGATGCTCATCGAGTTGCCGCCCACGTCGAAGAAGCGCTCGTTGCGTCCCACGCGCCGCAGGCCCAGCACCTCGCACCAGATGGTGGCCAGGGTGCGCTCCAGCTCACCATGCGGCTCCATGTAGGGCTGACCGCTGCCCACGTGTGCCTCGTCCGGAGCGGGCAGCGCCCGCCGGTCCACCTTGCCGTGAGCGGACAGGGGCAGCGCCGCCAGGGGAACGAAGGCTGCCGGTACCATGTGCTCCGGCAGCCGCTCCCGCAGGAAGTCACGCAGCGCTCCCGTGTCGGGCTCGCCCTCGCGGGACACCACGTAGGAGACGAGGCGCTGGAGGCCGGGGGAGTCCTCGCGAAGGAGGGTGAAGGCGTCGAGGACAGAGGGGTGCTCGCGCAGAACGGAGGAGACCTCGGAGGGCTCGATGCGGAAGCCGCGCAGCTTCACCTGCTCGTCGATGCGGCCGAGGAACTCCAGGGAGCCAGAGGGCAGCCAGCGAACGAGGTCCCCGGTGCGGTAGAGGCGAGCACCAGGCTCTTGGGAGAAGGGATTGGGGACGAAGCGCTCGGCGGTGAGGTCCGGACGGCCGAGGTAGCCGCGAGCCACGCCCGGGCCACCAACGAAGAGCTCGCCGGGCAGGCCAATGGGGAGGGGCTGAAGGCGGGAGTCGAGGACGTAGAGGAGGGCGTTGGGGAAGGGACGGCCGATGGTGGGCTGGAGAGGGTCGAGGCGGGACTCAATGGAGGCGCAGACGGTGACCTCGGTGGGGCCGTAGGCATTGAGGAAGCGGCGACCGGAGGACCAGCGAGAGGCGACGTCGGGAGGGCAGGCCTCGCCAGCGGAGATGACGGTGAGAAGGCCCTCGAGGCCCTCGGTGTCGAGCTGGGAGAGGACGGAGGGGGTGAGGGTGACGGCGGAGATGGAGCGAGAGCGAAGCAGGGAGTGGAGGGGAGGCCCAGGCAGCAGGCTGTCGCGGGGAGCCAGGTGGAGGCAGGAGCCAGCGAGGAGGGAGGCGAAGACTTCGCAGACGGAGGCGTCGAAGCCGAGGGAGGCGAACTGAAGGACGCGGGTGTCGGGGCCGAAGCCGTGCTCGCGGACGGCGGCCAGGGCGGTGTTGCACAGGCCGCGGTGGGTGAGGAGGGTGCCCTTGGGCCGACCGGTGGAGCCGGAGGTGTAGATGACGTAGGCGAGGTTGTCGGGTACGCCCAGCGGAGGGAGCGGCTCCGTGGACTGGGTGGCCACCTGCGGCCAGTCCGTGTCCAAGCACACCACGCGCGCGGAGGTGGAGGGCAGAGCGGACCGCGGCGTCTCCTGGGTGAGGAGCACGGAAATGTCCGAGTCGGCCAGCATGAAGGAGAGGCGCTCGGAGGGATAGGAGGGATCGAGAGGAACCCAGGCACCACCGGCCTTGAGGACGGCGAGCATGCCGATGACCAGGTCGTGGGAGCGCTCGACACACAGGCCGACGCGGGTCTCGGGACCGACACCCAGGGAGCGCAGGTGCCAGGCGAGCTGATTGGCGCGAGCGTCCAGCTCTCGGTAGGAGAGGGTGGAGTCGCCGGTGGAGACAGCGGGAGCCTCCGGCGTACGGGCCACCTGGGCCTCGAAGAGCTGGTGGGCGAGCACGTCGCGCGGGAAGTCCACGCGGCTGTCGTTCCACTCCACCAGTACCTTCCTCCGCTCCTCTTCCGTAAGCAGGGTCAGCGAGGCGACGGGCTGATCCGGATGGGCGATGGCGCTCTCGAGCAGCAGGGTCAGGTGCCCGGCCATGCGGGCCACCGTGGCCTCGTCGTAGAGGTCGGTGTTGTACTCGAAGGAGGCGCGGAGGCCCTCGTCGGTGTCGGTGAGGGAGAGGGTGAGGTCGAACTTGGCGCCCTGTCCGTCGAGCGGGAGCTGGTGCAGGGCGAGGCCAGGCAGGGCTCGCTCGATGTGCAGCTCCTGCTGGTAGGCCACCATCACCTGGAAGAGGGGCGAGCGGCTCAGGTCACGCTGGGGCTGGAGCACCTCCACGAGCTTCTCGAAGGGCACGTCCTGGTGGGCGAGCGCGCCGAGGGTGGATTCACGCGCCTGAGCGAGCAGCTCGCGGAAGGTGGTGTGGGGACCGAAGCGGGCGCGCAACACCAGGGTGTTGACGAAGAAGCCGATGAGGCCCTCCATCTCGGCGTGGGTGCGGCCGGAGACGGGTGAGCCCACGGTGAAGTCGTCCTGGCCCGAGTAACGGTGCAGCAGCGCCTGAGTGGCCGCCAGCAACGTCACGAAGGGAGTGACCCCCTCGCGGCGGTGGAAGACGCGCAGCGACTCGGAGAGCGAGCGCGGCAGCACCCGGGTGAGGAGCGCTCCGTGGAACGTCTGCAGCGCCGGGCGAGGCCTGTCCGTGGGCAGCTCCAGCGCGTGGGGCGCACCTTCGAGCTGCTGGCGCCACCAGGCGAGCTGTGCTTCGAGCGCCTCTCCCTGGAGCCAGGAGCGCTGCCACACGGCGTAGTCAGCGTACTGCACCGGCAGGGGCGGCAGCGGCGAGGGCTGGCCTCGGAGGAAGGCGTCATAGAGGGCAGCGAGCTCGCGCAGCAGCACCTCGGAGGAGCCGCCGTCCGAGATAATGTGGTGCATCACCACCACGAGCACGTGGAGCTCAGTGTCGAGCCGCAGCAGGGTGGTGCGCAGCAGGGGCCCACTGGCGAGATCGAAGGGCCGCCGAGCTTCCTCGTTGGCGAGCCGGAGCGCTTCCTGTTCCCGCTCGGACTCGGACAGGGCCTGGAGCTCCACCAGGGTCAGCGGATAGGTGAGCTCCGGGTGGATGTGCTGCACAGGTCCCAGCGGGCCGTCCTGGAAGGTCGTCCGGAAGGACTCGTGACGGCGGAGGAGCTCGTTGAAGGATCGCTGCAGGGCACTGATGTCCAACGGGCCCTCGAGACGGAGGGCGGCGGGGATGTTGTAGAAGGAGCCCTGGGGCTGCCACTGGTCGAGGAACCAGAGACGCTGCTGGGAGAAGGAGAGGGGCAGCGCGCCGTCGCGAGGAGCGGGGCGCAGGGGCGGAGCAGAGGAGGTGCCCTGGGAAGAAGCCTTGAGAGTATCGAGCCGCTCGGCGAGACGGGCGGCGGTGGTGGCCTCGAAGAGCGAGCGGAGGGGAAGCTCCAGGCCGAGCACCTCGCGCACCTGGGCGACGAGACGGGCGGCGAGCAGGGAGTGGCCGCCGAGGGAGAAGAAGTCGTCGTGGATGCCCACGCGCTCCAGGCGAAGCAGCCGCGCGAAGAGGCCGCACAGCAGCTCCTCGGTGCGAGTGCGCGGAGGCGCGTAGGCGGAGGAGGAGAGGGGAGCGTCGGAAGGAGGGGGAAGGGCCTTCCTGTCCACCTTGCCGTTGGAGGAGAGGGGCAGGGACTCCAGGAAGAGGAAGGCGGAGGGCACCATGTACTCGGGTAGGTGCTGGGCGAGGTGGGCGCGCAGCGACTCCACCTGGAGGGAGTGGCCAGGGCGAGCGGACAGGTAGGCCACCAGACGCTGCGCACCCGGAGAGTCCTCGCGCACCACCACCACCACTTCGCGCACGGAGGGGAGGCGAGAGAGGCAGTCCTCAATCTCCCCCAGCTCAATGCGGAAGCCGCGCACCTTCACTTGGAAGTCGATGCGGCCCAGGAAGTCGAGTGAGCCATCGGGCAACCAGCGGACGCGGTCCCCGGTGCGGTAGAGGCGGGCGCCGGGCTCACGCGAGAAGGGGTCGGGGAGGAAGGAGGAGGCGGTGCGCAGCGGGTCGAGGAGGTAGCCGCGGCCGACACCCGCGCCACCGACGAAAAGCTCACCGGGGACGCCGATGGGGCAGGGACGCAGGTGAGAGTCGAGGACGTAGAGGCGGGTGTTGCAGATGGGCTTGCCGATGGGGACGCAAGCGGAGGAAGGCGGGGAGAAGAGGGGCCCGTGAGTGACGTCGTCGGAGCACTCGGTGGGGCCGTAGGCGTTAATGAGGGGATGGAGGGCCAGCAGAGCAACCAGCGGCGGGCGGTTTCAGCCGGGAGGGCCTCGCCGGTGGGAGCATGAAGCGCAGGCGCGAGAGGGCCGGGCGAGAGGAGCCCAGGGCGTCGGCCTCCTCCAGCAGGGCGCGCAGCAGGGAGGGCACCGTCTCGGCGATGGAGACGGACTGCTTCTCCAGCGACTCAAGCAGGGCGCGGGGCGAGTGGGCCACGTCGTCGGGAAGGACGAGGGTGTGGCCACCGACGAGCAGGGCGCAGAAGAATTGCCAGACGGAGATGTCGAAGCACTGAGAGGCCGTCTGGGCGACGACGTCGGAGGGCCCCAGGGCCAAGTCCCGCACCTTGGCATGCAGGTGGTTGAGCATGCCGCGCTGCTCCACCATGGCGCCCTTGGGCACGCCGGTGGAGCCGGAGGTGAAGATGACGTAGGCCAGACTCGAGGGAGAGGAGCGCGCCGGGAGGTTGTGCTCCGGGGTGGCGGCGCTCAGGGAGGACTCGAGGGAGAGGACGCGGGGGCGACGCTCGGCGGGCAGCAGCTCGAGGGCGGAGGCCAGCAGGGGCGCCAGCGAGTCGGAGACGAGGACGAAGGGAGCGCGGCTAAGGGAGAGGACTTGGGAGAGACGGTGGGGAGGGTGGAAGGGGTCCAGCGGCAACCAGGCAGCGCCGGACTTGAGGATGCCGAGGGTGGAGGCGAGGAAGTCGCAACCGCGAGGGGCCAGGAGAGCGACGAGAGAGTCGGACTGGAGGCCGGAGTCCACCAGGAGGTGGGCCAGGCGGTTGGAGCGAGCGTTGAGGGCGGCGTAGGAGAGAGAGGAGGAGGCATCGCGAACAGCGAGGGCGTCCGGAGTGCGCGCGACCTGAGCCTCGAAGAGCTGGTGGAAGCAGACGTCGAGGGGGACGTCGGCGTGGGTGCGGTTGAAGTCCACCAGCACTTGCTGCTTCTCAGCCTGGGGCAGCAGGGGGATGTCACCCACGCGCTGCTCCGGCTGGGAGACGGCAGCCTCCAGCACCGTGCGCAGGTGCTGGGTGAGGCGGGCGATTGTCTCCGCCTCGAACAGGTCCGTGCTGTACTCGAAGCGGCCGCGCAGACCGTCGTCGGAGGCGGTCAGCACCAGCTCCAGGTCGAACTTGGAAGTGCGGTGGTCCACATCCAGCCGGCTGAGCACCAGACCCGCATGGGAGGTGTCGGGCAGGCGGTTGTTCTGGAAGGTGAACATCACCTGGAAGAGGGGCGAGCGGCTCAGGTCACGCTGGGGCTGGAGCTCCTCGACGAGCTTCTCGAAGGGCACGTCCTGGTGCGCGTAGGCGCCGAGGGCGGCCTCGCGCGAGCGGGCGAGCAGCTCGCGGAACGAGAGGGAGTCAGACAGACGCGTGCGCAGCACGAGGGTGTTGGCGAAGAAGCCGATGAGGCCTTCCAACTCGACGCGGTTGCGGCTGGCGATGGGCGTCCCCACGCAGAGGTCGTCCTGGCCTGAGTAGCGGTGCAGGACCACCTGGAGGGCGGAGAGCAGCACCATGAAGGGCGTGACTCCCTCCTGCTGGCCGAGCGACTGGATGGCGTCGGACAGCTCGCGAGGCAGGTGGACGAACCCACTCGCGCCACGGAAGGACTGGACGGCGGGGCGCGGCTTGTCGGTGGGCAGCTCCAGGAATCGCGGAGCGTCCGCGAGCTGCTGGCGCCAGTAGGCCAGTTGCTTCTCCAGGGCCTCGTTCCGCAGCCACTGACGCTGCCAGACGGCGAAGTCCGCGTACTGCACGGGCAGCGCGGGCAGCGACACGGGCCGCCCCGAGGTGAGCGCCGCGTAGATCGCCGTCAGGTCCTCGACGAGCACGTTCATGGACCAGCCGTCGGAGACGATGTGGTGCATTGTCAGCAGCACCACGTGCTCGCGCTCGGCCAGGCGCAGCAGGGTGATGCGCAGCAGGGGACCGCGCGTCAAATCGAAGGGCCGTCCCGCCTCGACGGAGGCCAGGCGCTGCACCTCCGCCGTGCGCTCCGACTCGGAGCGCATCGACAGATCGAGCACCGTGAAGGAGGGCTCCAGGCTCTCTGCGACGTGCTGGAGGGGCTCCCCATGGCCGCTGTGGAAGGTGGTGCGGAGGGACTCGTGGCGGCGGCTGAGCTCAGAGAAGGCGCGGCGCAGCGCGTCCACATCCAGCGCACCCGTGAAGCGCACGGCGGCCGGCACGTTGTAGGCGGCGCTGCCCGGATCAAGCTGCTCGAGGAACCACAGGCGCTGCTGGGCGAAGGACAGGGGCGAAGCCCCGGTGCGAGGCAGTGGCAGGAGCGGGGGCGGCACCTGTCCCCGTTGGGCTGCACGGAGCGCGTCCACCTTCTCGGCGAGGGCGGCGAGGGTCGGGGCTTCGAAGAGGCTGCTCAGGGGCAGGTCCACCTGGAGGGACTCGCGGATGCGCGAGATGGCCTGGGTGGCGAGCAGCGAGTGTCCGCCGAGCTCGAAGAAGTGATCGTACGCGCTCACGCGCTCCACGCGCAGGACGCGGGCCCAGACGGAGGCCAGCAGCTCCTCGGTGAGGGTGCGCGGGGCGACGTAGGGAGTCTCCGAGTGGGAGGCCTCCGGGGCGGGCAGTGCCTTGCGGTCCACCTTGCCGTTGGGCGTGAGGGGCAGGGCGGCCAGGGTCACAAAGGCCGCGGGCACCATGTAGCGGGGCAGGTGCCGCTGCACGTGCTCCTTGAGCTGCGCCGCGTCCGGCGAGTGTCCGGCCCGGGCCACGACATAGGCCACCAGGCGCTTCTCTCCCGGCGCGTCCGAGCGGGCATGGACGACGACGTCCCGCACGGCCGAGTGGGAGCGGAGCACGGCCTCCACCTCACCCAGCTCGATGCGGAAGCCACGCACCTTCACCTGGTTGTCGATGCGGCCGAGGTATTCCAGCTCGCCATCAGGCAGCAGACGGACGAGATCCCCAGTGCGGTAGAGGCGGGCGCCGGGCTCACGCGAGAAGGGGTTGTGGATGAAGCGCTCGGCGGTGAGCTCGGGCCGGTGGAGGTAGCCGCGGGCGAGGCCGGCGCCGCCCAGGTGGAGCTCGCCGGGTACGCCCACGGGCACGGGGCGCCCGCGCGTGTCGAGCACCCAGGCGGAGGTGCCAGGGAGTGGGCGTCCAATGGTGGGCTCGCCGCGGGCCTCGCGGGGCACGCGCACAGAGGTGGAGTAGGTGGTGTCCTCGGTGGGGCCGTAGAGGTTGTACACGTGCTCCACGGTGCCTGTGCGGTACATGTCTCGCACCAGCGAGCCGGGGAGGGGCTCTCCCGCGAGGTTCACCGTGCGCACGGAGGCAGGCAGGGCGCCGGCCCGCACCAGCTCCGTCATGGCCGAGGGCACCGTGTTGACGAGCGTCACCTCTCCGGCCGCCTTCAAGCCCGCGAGCGCCAGGGCATTGTCCGCGAGGATGACGGTGCCGCCACGAGCCAGGGGGGCGAACATCTCGAAGACGGACAGGTCGAAGCAGAAGGACGTCGCGGCGAGGACGCCGGAGAGCTGCTCACGGGAGAAGACCGAGAGTGCCCAGCGCAGGAAGGCCACCGCGCTGCGGTGCTCCAGGGCCACGCCCTTGGGCCGGCCCGTGGAGCCTGAGGTGTAGAGGACGTAGGCCAGGTTGTCCGGCTTGGTGCTGGCGGGCGCCAGGGGCTCGAGGTCCGCCGGCACTTCCGTGTTCGCCTCCAGGTAGACGACCCGAGCCCCGTGCGTGGGCAGTTGTCCTTCCAGCCGCCTCGTGGTGATGAGCACGGGGGCCTGGGAGTCCTCCAGCATGTAGGCCAGCCGCTCAGCGGGGTAGGCCGGATCCAACGGGACGTAGGCGCCGCCCGCGCGCATCACGCCCAGCAGGGCGAGCACCATCTCCGGCGTGCGCTCCAGACACACGGCGACGCGTGTCTCGGGGCCCACGCCCAGGGCACGCAGCGAGCCCGCGAGCCAACGGGTGCGCGCTTCCAGCTCGCGGTAGGTGAGGCGCCGCTCCTCGTGCACCAGCGCCACCGCGTCCGGCGTGCGCGCCGCCTGCGCCTCCACCAGGTGGTGGACACACGTGTCGCCCGAGGGCTCGGCCCGCGTCTCGTTCCACGCGCGCAGTTGCTGCCACTCGCGCTCGGGCAGCAGCTCCGCCTGCTCGTAGCGACTCTGGGGAGCCCTCGCCATGGCGCTCAGCACGCTCAGGTAGTGCGCCTTGATGGCCTCCACCTGATCGGCGCCCAGGCCGTTGCAGTCCAGGGCGATGTGCAGCTCGGTGCTGGCGGTGTTGACGTTGAAGTACGCCGTCCAGGCGAAATACGTCTGATCGGTGGCCATCATGTCGAGGACCTCGAGCCCGCGCAGCTCGCGCAGCCGGTCCAGGACATGGAACTGGGTGAAGTTGAAGGCCGTGTCGAAGAGGGGCTGGCCCGCGCCGAAGGACTTCTGGAGCTGGGCCAGTGGGAAGCGGCGGTGGGGCAGCCGGGCGCGCTCGGCCTCGAAGGCGTCGCGGGCCAGGTCGTGCCAGGTTCCGCCCGTCAGCTCCATGCTCAGGGGGATGGTGTTGAGGAAGATGCCCAGCACCAGATCTCCGCCGGGCACCTCGGGGCGCCCGTTGGCGATGATGCCCGTCACCACCTGATCCTTGCCGGTGAGCAGCGCCACGACACGCGAGTGCGCGGCGATGAGGACGCTCTTGAGGGGCAGCGTCGTCTCGCTGGCGATCTGCTTGAGGCCGGTGAACACCTCGCCGGCCACGGGGAAGATGATGCGGATGTGCTGGCCGGGGGACTCTCCATCACGCAGGGGCCAGTGCGCGAGCGGGGCGCGCTCCAGACGGCCGAGCTCCCGGGCCCAGAAGCTCCGCGACTCCTCGGAAGCCAGGGCCGCGCGCTCCAGGGCGACGAAGTCCCGGTAGGTGGTGGCAGGAGGTGGCTCCACGGGCGTCTCGCCCTGGAGCGAGGCGACGTAGAGCCGCAGTAGCTCTGACCACAGCGAGGCGACGCTCCAGCCATCGAGGAAGGGCTCGGAGAGGGTGATGCGGAACTCGTCGTCGGTGAGGCGATGGACGTGGAGCCGGATGAGCGGGGGCTTGCGCCAGGTGAAGCCCTCCCGCCGCTCGGCCTGGCTCCAGGCCTTGAAGTCCTGCCGCTGCGCCTTCTCCGTCCGGTCCCGCCAGTCGAGCACCGTCAGCGGAACCTCCACGTGCTCGTACACCAACTGCAGGGGCTCGCTGAAGGAGGAGACGTCGAAGGCCGAGCGCAGCATGGGGTGGCGCCGTGCCAGTTGCGCGATCGCCCGGCGCAGCGCGTCCTCCTCGAAGCGCACCCGCACGTGGAAGCTGGTGAGGTACACCTCGTAGCCCTGGCGCAGCTCGGCGTGGAAGACGAAGCCGGCCTGGAGCATGGACAGCGGGTAGGCGTCGGAGAGGCCCTCGGGAAGCGCCGCCCTGTCAGCCTCGGACACCAGGGAGAAGGGCTCGGTGCGCACGGACTCCTCGCCGCCGCGCCGGAGCGCCTGGGCCAGGGCCCGCACCGTCTGGTGCTCGAACATCTCCGCCACGCTGAGCGTCAGCCCCCGCGCGCGCGCATGTGCCACCACGCGCAGGCTGCGGATGGAGTCGCCACCCAGCTCGAAGAAGTTGTCGTCCACGCCCACCTGCTCCAACCCGAGCGCCTCGCCCCAGACGAGGCACAGCAGCCGCTCCAGCTCGTTGGCGGGTGCCACGTAGCCCTCGCTCAGCGAGGGGCGCAGGCGCTCCGGAGCGGGCAGGGCGCGCCGGTTCACCTTCCCGTTGGCGGTGAGGGGAATGGCATCCAGGAAGACGAAGGCGGCGGGCACCATGTGCTCGGGCAACCGCTCGCGCAGGAAGGCGCGCAGCTCTCCCACGGTGGGGGCCTCCGCGCCCGCGTGGGCCACGCCGTAGGCCACCAACTGCTTCTCGCCGGTGGCGTCCTCGCGAGGCACCACCACCACCTCGCGCAGCGCGGGGTGCTGGGCCAGGGCGTTCTCGATCTCCCCCAGCTCGATGCGGAAGCCGCGGACCTTCACCTGATCATCCAGGCGGCCGAGGTACTCCACATCGCCATCGGGCAGACGGCGGGCAAGGTCGCCACTGCGGTAGAGGCGGGCGCCCGGCTCAGTGGAGAAGGGATCGTCGAGGAAGCGCTGCTGGGTGAGCTCGGGGCGGTGGAGGTAGCCGCGCGCGACGCCCGCGCCGCCCACGTACATCTCTCCCGGCACGCCGACGGGAACGGGTTGCTGGTGCTTGTCCAGCAGCAGCAGGGAGAGGTCGGGAATAGGCTCGCCGATGACGCTCCCTGGCGCCTCGTCCACGTCCCGGGCGCGGAGGGGCCGGTAGGTGACGTGCACCGTCGTCTCGGTGATGCCGTACATGTTGACGAGCTGAGGGCGCTCGTCGCCATGCCGCTCGAACCAGGGACTCAGGCTGCGCAGGGGCAGGGCCTCGCCGCCGAAGATGACCTGGCGCAGGGCGAGGGGCTCGCTGTCGGCGGGCGCCGAGAGATCCGCCTGGATGAGGGAGCGGAAGGCGGAGGGCGTCTGGTTGAGGATGGTGACGCGCTCAGCGCGCAGCAGTTGGTGGAAGGACTCGGGGGAGCGGCTCACCAGGTGCGGCACCACCACCAGGTGGCCACCGTAGAGCAGGGCGCCCCACAGCTCCCAGACGGAGAAGTCGAAGGCGATGGAGTGGAAGAGCGTCCAGACGTCGGAGCCATCGAAGCGGAACCAGTCCCAGGTGGCGTCGAAGAGGCGGGCCACGTGGGCATGCGTCACCTGCACGCCCTTGGGGCGGCCCGTGGAGCCCGAGGTGTAGATGATGTAGGCCAGATCCTCGCCGGCGGAGGGCACTTCCAGACGCGAGCGCTCCTCGGACGAGATGCGCGAGTCCTCGCCGTCCAGCAGCACCACGCGGGGGGCCACGTCGCCCAGGGCGCCGCCGAGCTTCGTCTGCGTCAGGAGGACGCGGGCCTGGCTGTCCTCGAGCATGAAGCGGGCACGCTCGGCGGGGTAGGCCGTGTCGATGGGCACGTAGGCCGCTCCCGCCTTGAGGATGGCGAGCACGGCCACCACCATGTCCAGCGAGCGCTCCAGGTAGAGCCCCACGAGATCACCCCGCACCACACCCTGACGGGCCAGGTACCGGGCGAGCTGGTTGGCGCGAGCGTCCAGCTCGGCGTAGCGCAGGCGCTGCTGTTCGAAGGAGAGGGCCACGGCCTCGGGTCGCGCCGCGACGCGCTCCTCGAAGCGCCGGTGCAGACACACCTCTCCCGAGCGCAGCGCGTGGCGCACGCGGGGAGGCCGGGTGAGCGCTGTGCGTTCCTCCGCGGACAGCAGGGGCAGCCGGGAGATGGGCTGCGAGGCATCGGCGGCGATTCCCTCGAGCAGCCGGACCAGGTGTCCGGCCATACGGGCCATGGTGCCCGCGTCGAAGAGGTCGACGTTGTAGCGCAGCGAGCCGGCAAGCGTTCCATCCACCTCGGCGAACGTGAGCGTGAGATCAAAGGGCGCCACGTGTCGCTCGAGGGCGAGCGACTCCACCTCAAGGCTACCCAGGCGCATGCGCACGCCGCTCTCGTCCAGGGCGAAGCCACTCAGGGCCTCCTGGCCGGGAAGGTGCGAGCGCTGCAGCACCAGCTCCACCTGGGCGAGGGGCGGACGGCTGGGATCCCTGCGCACGCGCAGCCTGTCCACCAACGTGGTGAAGGGCAGCTCCTGGTGGGAGAGGGCGTCCACCACCACGCCGCGGGTCCGCTCCAGCAGCTCGAGGAAGGTGGGCTCGCCGGACAGATCCCCGCGCAGCACCACCTGATTGACGAGATAGCCGACGACGCCACCGAGCTGAGGGCGGGTGCGACCGCTGGCGGGAGAGCCCACCCACACGTCCTCCTGGCCGGTGTAGCGGTGGAGGAGGGTCTGGAAGGAGGCCAGCAGCAGCGTGTAGAGGGTGACGCCGCGCTCGCGGCCCAGGGTGAGCAGCCGCTGCGTCAAGGACTCGGTCAAGCGGAAGGCGTGGGCGGCGCCCGCGTAGGTCTGCACGGGCGGGCGCGGACGGAAGCTGGGCAGCTCCAGCGGGGTGGGCTCGCCCGCGAGTCGCTGCCGCCAGTGCTCCCACAGCCTCTCGCCCTCGCGAGCCAGGAACTCGCGCTGCTGGCGCTCGACGCCAGGCATGTCCAGGCGCACCGGGGGGAGAGCCGGCGTCTGGCCTCGCTTCTCGCCCTCGTACAGCTCGCCCAGCTCCTGGAGCAGGACGGCCAGCGACACCATGTCCACGATGATGTGGTGGATGCCCAGCACCAGCACGTGCTCCTCCGCCGAGCGGGAGAGGAGGTGCACGCGCATCAGCGGCCCGGACGCCAGCTCGAAGGGACGCGCCGCCTCTTCCCCGAGGCGCTGCTGCAGGCGGGATTCCTCCCACGAGGAGGCGTCCTCCTGGAGGAAGTGGACCTGGGCGTGAGGGAGGACGCGCTGAACGGGCTGGCCGTCCACGCGCACGAAGAGGGTGCGCAGGCTGGCGTGTCTGTCCACCAGGGCCTGGAATGCTCGCTGGAGGGCGGGCACGTCCAACGCGGAGCGCACGCGCATGGCGTGGGTGACGTTGTACTCGGTGGTGTGGGGGGAGAGCTGGTGCTGGAACCAGAGGCCCCACTGGCCGGGGGTAAGAGGGTAGTCACCGGAAGCGGAGACGGACGTCGCTGCTTCCGCGCCGGACGCGGGCTGCGCGGTGAGCACTTCCTCCATGAAACCGGCGAGCTCCTCCGGGGTGGGACCGGACAGCACGCGCGAGAGGGGCAGCGCCACACCCAGGTACTGCTCGAAGGCATTGCCCAGCTCCACGGCCGCCAGCGAGTCCAGGCCCAGGTGGCTCACCCGGCGGGTGGGCTCCACGGCCGACACGGGCGCCCGCAGGGCGCGGGCGAGCTCGCTGCGCACCAGGGCGAGCAGGGCCTGGCGGCGCTCGGGGGCGGGCAGGGCGCGCAGCGTGGCCACGTCCGGCATGGCCTCGGTACGGGCCTGCTCTTCCCGCGAGACGACCTGGAGCACGGAGCGGCCAACCACCTCCAGGCGGCCCTCGCGCAGCATCTGCCGGCAGGCGCGGCGCATCAGCTTGCCGCTGGACGTCTTGGGCACGCTGCCGTGTGTCACCAACACCACGGTGTCCACCCGCAGCTCGTGCTCGCGCTCCACGGCGGCGCGCACGGCGGCCGCTACCTCCTCCGTGTCCAGCCCCTCCCGCTGCATCACCTCCACCACCATCACCACCCGCTCACTGTCCGCTTCCTCCTCGGCGAAGGCCGCGTTGCAGCCGGGCCGTACCGCCGGGTGGCTGCGCTCGGCTGTCAGCTCGAGGTCCTGGGGGTAGTGGTTGCGCCCACGGATGATGATGAGATCCTTGCGCCGGCCGGTGACGAAGAGCGCGCCGTCGTGCAGGAAGCCCATGTCTCCGGTGCGCAGGTAGGGCCCCGCGCCATCGGCTGTGCGGGCCCGGAAGATCTCCTCGGACAGCTCGGGCTTGTCCCAGTACCCGCCGGCCACGCTCGGGCCGGACACCCAGAACTCACCCACCTCGTCTGGTGCGCGGCGCTCCCGCGTCTCCGGGTCCACCACGATGACCTCATGGCGGGGCACGATCCCGCCGCAGCCCACCAGCACGCGGGCCCCCGGCTCGTCCTCGCTCGCAGCCACGGCCTGGTTGCGCTCCAGCCCCGCGGCGTGCACCGCGTGCAGCACGAGCGGCTCGGAGGGCGTGCTGCCGGAGACCACGAGCGTCGCCTCGGCCAATCCATAGCCCGGCACGAAGGTCCCCGGGCGGAAGCCCTGGGGGGCGAAGGTCTCCGTGAAGCGCTTCAATGTCTCCGGGCGGATGGGCTCCGCGCCGTTGAAGGCCACCCGCCAGTGGCTCAGGTCGAGCGTGGCACGCTCCTCCGGCGTCGTCTTGCGCACGCACAGGTCGAAGGCGAAGTTGGGCGCGCCCGTCACCTGCCCTCCGAAGCGAGACAACGCCTCCAACCACCGGAAGGGCCGCCGCAGGAACGTCAGCGGCGCCATGAGGACCGCCGGGTTCTCCGCGTACAGCGGGTTGAGGATGCCGGCGATGAGGCCCATGTCATGGTAGGGCGGCAACCACATCACCCACTTCTCCTCCTGACGCAGGCGCAAGGTATGGGTGATGGCGTTCAGGTTCTCCAACAGGTTGGAGTGGCTGACCATGACGCCCTTGGGCATGCCGGTGGAGCCCGAGGTGTATTGCAGGAAGGCCAGCGAGCTCCCTGTCAGCTCCGGGCGCTGCCAGCGCTCCTCCAGGCCCTCGGGCAGCGCGTCGGTGGCCACCCACCGCAGCTCTCGCAGCTCGGGGGCGAGCTCGAAGATGAACTCCGCCATGGACAGGATGAACGAGTTGGTGAGCACCACCGTCGCCTGCGCGTCGCGGATGATGGCGCGCAGCCGTGGCAGCGTGCGCTCCAGGCGGGTCGGCTCTGGCGGGTAGACGGGGACGGCCAGGGCACCGGCGTAGATGCACCCGAAGAAGCCCGCGATGTACTCGGTGCCCGGAGGGTAGAGCAGCATCACCCGCTGGCCCTTGGCCCCGGACGCGAGCTCGGCGGCGATGCGCCGGGCCCGCGTGTCCAGGCCGGCGTAGGTCAGGACGGTCTCCTGCCCCGGCTCTTCCTCCAGGAACCTGTAGATGGGGAAGTCCGCGCGCTGTTCCACCCGGAACGTGAGCAGGTCCATCAGGGTGGAGGCCTTGGGGTGGTTCACTCGGTTGTTCATGGCTCTGGGGGAGGTACTCAGGAGGGGGGAATAAAGGCGTCGTGTGGCCGGGTGGGCTTAGGCGGCCTGTCCGCTCGGAGCGGGCTCGGTTCGTGGCTTCGCCTGCGCGATAGTGGCGGCGACGCGCAGGGACATGGCGATCACCGTCAGCGTCGTGTTGACCGCACCCGCGGAGGGGAGGAAGGACGAGTCGACGACGTAGAGATTGTCCATGCCGTGGACGCGGCAGAGCGGATCCAACACGGAGGTGGCCGGGTCGTCGCCGAAGCGCGCCGTCCCCACGAGGTGCCACAGGTCCGCGGGGCTCCGGGGGGCCACCACCCACTTGAAGCCGGCCTTCTTGAAGATGTCGATCGCGAGCCGCCGCAACCGCAGGAAGGTCTTCTCGTTGGGCTTCGGGCTGTTCATCCGGACGATCTGATCCCCCTGGAACTCAAAGCCTGAGTCCCGGCTGGGGATCGCCTCGGTCATCAAGAAGCACGTCACGCTGCGCTCGACGATGAACCGCACGAACGGTCTCACGACAGAGGGAACGCTCTTCCACAGGGGCAACTGCCCCGCGGCCTGGATGACGCCCAGGGGGTACGGCCAGTCCGAGGAGGGGGCGTAGAACGCGTTGATCGCAAACGTCTTCTGGTGCAGGGGCGGCACCCGCTCCAAGCCCCGGAGGGGGAACAGCAAGCCTGCGGTGTGACCCGCCAGATACCGGCCCAGGCACCCCGAGGCATTGCCGATGCCTTCCGGGTGCGCGTCGTTGCGCGAGCGCCGCAGCAGCAGCGGTGTCTGCGCGAAGCCCGCGCACACGGCCACCACGCCCGCGTTCACCACCCACTCCTCACTGCCCCGCTTCAGCAGGACGCCCGTGGCCCGGCGCCCGTCCGGCGTGGTGAGCACCCGGAGGCATTGCGTCTTCGTGAGGAGCTGGACCCGTCCCGTCGCCAGGGCAGGGCGCAGCGCGGCGATCTCCGCGTCCATCTTCGCGTCGCGCTGGCAGTAGTGGCCGTCGCACCTCGCGCAGAGGATGCACTTGCCTCCGGGCCCCACATCCACCGCCTTGGGAATGTACGAGACGGGCAACCCCTGGGCGCGGATCCGCTCGACGATGGGGGCGATGTACGGCTCGTGCTCGATGGGCCCGTGCGGGTACGGCTGGGAGCGGGGGGGCTCGGAGGGATCCTCGTGGGTCGAGCCCCGTACGCCATAGAGGCGCTCCGCCTCGCAGTAGAACGGCTCGAGGTCCGCGTAGCGGATGGGCCACGCGGGTGACTCGCCGGTCTCCGTCGGGGTGGCCTGGAAGTCCTGCTCGCGCAGGCGGTAGAGGGCCGCGCCGTAGAACTTCGAGGGCCCACCGACGAACGCCTGCTGCTCGCCGCGCACGAGCTCTCCCATGTGGATGCTCGGCTCGTCCGCTCGTGCGGGATTGGGCTGGAGAAAGTCTCCTTCCTCCACCAGGAGGATCCGGGCTCCACGCCGCGACAGCTCATGGGCGAGCGTGCTTCCGCCCGGGCCACTGCCGACGATCACCACCTCGTAATCACGCTGGAGTGGGCTCATGGCTGGGTCTCCTGTTCCACGCGAGCGGGGCGGACCACCTGGCGCTCTCGGGCCGCGGTGAGCAGGGCCTCGATCACCGCCACGTCGCGCAGCGCCTCTTGCGGCGTGTTGCGGATCGGCCGCCCCTCGCGCACGCCCGCCCGGAAGTCCTCGAACTGCTGCACCATCATGTCGTTCGAGCGCACCTTGATGACGGTGCGCTTCAAGCCCCTGACGAGCTCCACCCGGTCGTGCATGAAGAAGATCGAACCGCGCGTGCCCACGATGTGCTTGCGGCCGAAGCGGTCCCGGATGGGCCGCGCGGACCCGCTCAGCACCGCCCGCACCACACCCCACGGCGAGAGCCGTACCTGCTCCAGCGCATAGGAGACCGAGTAGTTGACGACAATCCCGCTCTCGAACGCGAGCGAGGCCACCAGCGTGTCGGCCGGGGGCAGCTCGGGGTCCACGCTCCGCACGAAGGCGCTGACCTCGGCCACCTCGCCCAGCATCAGCCGCAGGGCCGCGATGTCGTGCACGCCTCCGTCCAGCAGGAAACCGCCCTCGTACGCTGGCGTGCGGCGCCATCCGGTCTGGAACCACTGCGAGGATTTGATGGGCACCAGCGTCGGGTAATGACAGAGCAGGGGTGTGCCAATCTCCCCCGAGGCGATCAGCTCCCTGACGCGCCAGGCGGTCTCCCAGAAGCGGAAGTTCTCGGCGACGTACCACACCAGGCCCGGACGCCCTCCGGCCTGTAACGACAGCAGCGCCCGGGCGCGCTCCACGGACTCGGCGATGGGCTTCTCGCTGAAGACGTGCAGTCCCCGTCCGAGCGCCGCCGCGATGGTGTCCGACGCGGGCAGGATGGGAAGCGCCACGTCCACCGCTTCAATTCCTTCCATCGCCAGCGCCTGCTCCAGGTCCGTGAACACCGCCACGTGGCCTGCGAAGCCGCTCGCCACCGCTTGGGCCTTCTCCCGCGTCCGGCTGAAGACCCCCGCGACGCGGAACTTCGGACCCAGCTTCTGGAGCGCGGGGGCGTGTGCCATCCGGGAGAAGCCGGCGCCCAGAATGAGGAGTGGGATGGGATTGCTCATGCCGCCACCGCCGTGACGGTCCTGCCGAGCTCGAGCTTGATCACCCGATGCGCGAGGTGGAAGTACCGGTCGTCGTGCGTGATGACGATCACGCCCTTACCGCGTGCGGCCAGCTCCGGGAGGATCTTGCGGTAGAAGACCTCGCGGAACTCGGGATCCTGGTCGGCCGCCCATTCGTCGAACAGGTAGAACGGCCTGTCCTCCAACAGCGCGACGATCATCGCCAGCCGCTTGCGCTGGCCGGTCGACAGGCTCGTCGTCGAGAAGCGGCCCTCAACGACCTGGAGCTTCGTGTCGAGCTCGAACAGCCGCAGGTACTCCCGCGCGCCGCCCTCGAGCAGGGTGGGGTCCACGCCGCGCAGGTTCTCGAAGAGGTGGAAGTCCGTGAAGATCGCCGAGAAGGTGTTGCGGTACGCCTCGCGGTTCTGGTTCGTCACGGGCACGCCGTTCCACATGAGCCGACCGGACTTGGGGGTGTAGAGCCCCGTGAGCAGCTTGGCCAAGGTCGTCTTGCCGCTGCCGTTGCCGCCGACCACGAACACCAGCTCCCCGGGTCTCAGCGCCAGATCGATCGGACCGACGTGGAACGAGTGCGCCGCGTCCGTGTCGCCGAACGCGTAGGTCACTCCCTCGAGGAGCACCTCGTGGCGCCCGCCGGGTGGCAGTGCGACGGCGAGGGTGTCAGCGGCCTCGTCAGGCACCGGCTCGGAGAGCGAGACCTCGAGCTGCGCGAGCTTGTCCAGGGCGATGCTCACCTGTGGCCAGCGCCCAATGTCCTCGATCAACCCGCGGAACGGCCCCCACATGTACATCAGCGACAGGACGTATCCGCGAGTGGCCTCGGAGTCGTGCGTGGTCAGGGTGAAGACACCGAACAGCATGACGCCCAGCACGAGCCACGTGAAGAAGTGCACGAAGTTGCTGAGCAGCGCGCCGCTGATGGCCGCTCGCAGGCTCGCGTGGCGCACGTGTTCCACGGCGGGCGCGAAGTCCCGCTCCATGAACTCATGGCGGCGCGGCCCATGCAGCTTGAGCTCCTTGATGCCATCGAGCACCTGCTGCTGCTCACGGTGCAGCTCGTCTTGCGTGTCGCGCTCCTGGCGCCAGAGGGGCACCAGCCGTCTGGCCGCGAAGACGTAGAAGAGGACGAGCAGGGCCATCGCGGGCAGCACGAGCAGCATCCCCCGCGGGGACAGCCACACCATGTAGCCCAGGCAGCCGAGCACGATCGTCAGGCTGACCACGAGGCTGGGGAGTCTGGATGCCGTGTTGACGATGGACTGAACGTCTTGCGCGAGCGCCGCGAGCACGGGCCCCTTGCCGATCATCTCGAGGCGGCGGAAGGGCGCCGCGAGGATTCGCCGTCCGAGCTTGAGCCTCAGGTCGGAGGTGATCGCTCTCGACAGCCGTGCGAGCAGGATCTCCGGGACGGTATTGCCTACCAGCACGCCCGCGCACAACGCGAGGTACCCCGCGACCATCGTCTCCAGGGTGGACGGGGTGGAGCCGAGCGCCTGACTGATCAGCGCGATCAGGGCGCTGTTGCACAGGCCCGCGGCAATCCCGATGACGGAGATCGCGAGCATGGAGGTGCTCGAGCGACGCAGCAGAAGGGAGAACAGGGAGAGCATGATCGGAGTCCGCGACGCGTCACTACCCGTGTCGTGTCTTTCTTTCGCGTGCGCGAGGGCTCATGAAGCTGCCCGCCGGAGGACTGGGGGGGTGGAGCGGGTGTCGCGCAACAATCCCTCGAGCGCGTTGCACGCCTCCGCCACCGCATCCCTCTGGACGAGCCGTTGTGACAAGGCCTGGCAGGCCACGCGCACCTGGTGATCGCCGAGGAGCCTCCGCAGCACCGGCACCACGTTGTCGGCGGTGTACTCGTGTTTCTGGACGGAGTCCGCCACGCCGAGCTGGCGCAGGCGGTCGGCGTTGAAGGGCTGGTCGGAGAAGACGGGCACGATGAGCTGCGGCACCGCGGCCTGGATGCCGCGCGCGGCGGTACCAATGCCGCCATGGTGCACGACCGCGGCGCAGCGCGGCAGCAGCGTCTGGAGCGGCAGATACGGGAACGTCGCGATCGACTCGGGCAGCGAGGCCGGCAGTTGCTTCCTCGACTCCGACAGGAAGATCCCTCGCCGCCCGAGGCGCCGGCAGACCTCGACGCTGGTCGCGAAGAAGGCCTCCGCGCCGCCGCTGCGGAACGACCCGGCCAGGAAGAGCACCGGGGGCTCTCCCGTGGACAGGAACGACTCGAGCTCGGGTGGCGAGGGCTCGTCCTCCCGCGTCTCGTGGAAGACGAAGCCGGGCAACTGCATCCCAGGCGACCAGTGGTCCCGGAGCGGGTAGAACCAGTCGGGCCACAACCCGAGCGCGAGCTGCGGCGACTCGAACCACCGGGTCTGGATGTGCTTGACCGGTGCGAGCCCGAGCTCGGCGCGGAACGCGTTGAGGAACGGGCCGTACATCGGATCATGGATCCGGTCGATCACCGGGGTGAACACGCGCTCGTAGATCCACCGTCTCTTTGGATCCTTAGGTCCCAGGTAGGGCAACCAGGGCTCCAGCCTCACCGACTCGGCAGGGGTGATGTAGACGGTCGCCAGGGGGATGCCGAGCCGCTCTTGGGCCAGCCGGCCAGCCAGCGTCCACGAGCGGGCCACGATCACCGAGTCGCGCGGATCGGCGCGTTCCGCCAGCGCGGCGTACGTCGCCCGCATCTCGGGATCATGCCAGCGGGCGAGCCGTTCTTCATGGGAGAGGCTGCCCGGTCCTCCGATGTCACTATTGGCGTTCTGCTCCTCGTGGTAGCGCGCCACGGAGGCGTAGGGCACGAACTCGAATCCGAGTTTCTCCGCGCAGGAGCGGTGGTACTCGTTCAAGATCACCGTGACCTGGTGACCTCGCTTCTTGAGCTCGCGACCAAGGCCGAGGATGGGATTGATGTCGCCCCAGCTACCGCGTGAGGTCAGGAAGAAACGTCCCATTTAGCGCGTGAGCTCCCAGAAGAAGTCGTTCACCTGGACATGCTCGTCGCGGGAGACCGCCACGTCGTAGACCCACTTGCCGACGGCCAGGTCGAGCACCCCGAGCCCGAAGGGCGAGAAGATGATCGGCCGGGTGCGGTCCACCTGGCACCGGCCCTGGATGAGCTGGGCGAGCGTTCCCGTCACGAACTCCCGCCCGCCACTGAGCTTCTCGGCGAGGTGGGGTGACGTGTTGGCCTTCATGACGTGCTCAACGTCGTCCACGATGTTGTACGAGCCCAGCAGGAGCTCTGGGGCGAGATCCCGCAGGGAGATGTTGAGGACGATGGGGTTGTGAGCCAGCAGGCGCGCATCGTGGATGTAGGGCGTGCCGGCGACCGTCGCGAGGACGAGGAGGTCGCTGGAGCGCATCACGGTCTCCAGGTCGGACTCGCACCGGATGGCACGGTGGCGATCCTGCCGGCAGGACTCCCTGGCGAACCGCTGGGACTCCTCGGGGACGATGTCGTGGAGCAGGACCTCGTCCACCTCCCAGCCCAGCTCCATGAGGAACGTGTAGATGTAGCGGGCGATGAGGCCGTTGCCGACGATGCCGAGGGTCCGGGTGCGACGCTGCCGGCCGTTGAGCCACTCTGCCGCGAGCGCCGCCGAGCCCGCCGTGCGCGCCGCGGAAATGATGGAGCTCTCCAGGCAGGCGAAGGGGTAGCCCGTCTCGTAGCTGTTGAGCAGAAGGACCGCGGAGGCCCGGGGAAAGCCCTTCTTGATGTTGTCCGGGTAGCTGGCGATCCACTTGATACCGGACACATGGGTGTCGCCCCCCAGGTAGGCGGGCAGGGCGATGATGCGGCTGTTGGGCTTCTCGGGGAACCGGAGGAAGTAGCTGTCGGGGTTGACCGTCTTCTTCTCCTCGTGGGCGAGGTAGGCCTCCTGCACGCGCTGCGTGCACTCCCGGATGTTGCCCTGGATGATGGAGTGGATGGTCTTGCCGGTAATGATGGAGAAGGGAAATGACATGGTAGTTCTCTCGAGGCTGCCGCCTCGAAGGACGTCCGGAGGGAGGGGAGGGCTCAGGCGAAGCGCGTGGCCCAGGAGGGAGTGAAGATGGTCTCCAGGTAGGCCGTTCCACGGTCAGCGCACAGGAAGAGGACGGTGGGGGAGGTAGCCGAGGCGCGGAACCGGGGCAGGTAGCGTTTGACGGCCGCGTAGCATGAGCCCGAGGAACCGCCGACCAGCAAGCCGTGCTCCTGGAGCAACTCGCGACAGGCCTGCACCGTCTCTATCTCCGGGACGAGCACCACGTCATCGATGAGGGCGTGGTCGACCAGTTGAGGTCTCACGCTGGCGCCGATGCCAGGGATGTAGCGCTTCCCGGCCGCACCACCAAAGATGACCGAGCCCTGGGCGTCCACGGCGACCACCCGGACGGAGGGAAAGGCTTCCTTGAGCCGGTGGGAGACACCCGCGATGGTGCCGCCCGTACTCACCCCGATGAAGACATAGTCGAGCTGGGTGAAAGCCTTGCGGATCTCCTCCCCCGTCAGCTGGTAGTGCGCCTCGATGACGTCGGGATTGCCATACTGGTTGGGCCAGTAAGCCCCTGGGATGCTGGCACACAGCTCCTGCACTTTCTGGAGGCGTGTCTTCAAGAACCCGCCCATGTCATCACGCTCAGTGACCTTCACCACCCGCTCGCAGGTTCGCTGCAAGAAGGACTCGTAGGCGGGCGTGATGTTGGGGTCGATGACTGGGATGAACTTCAGCCCGAGCAGTCTGGAGTAAGACGCCAGCGCCGAGGCGAAGTTGCCCGAGGACGACTCCACGATGGTGGAGTCTTCATGGAGCTCACCCCGTTCAGCGGCGCGCCTGAGGACCCACATCGCAGGTCGGTCCTTGATGCTGCCCACGGGGTTCTGTCCCTCCAGCTTGGCGTAGAGGTTCAGCCCCTCCATGTGCAGACGCACCGTGGGTGTGTCTTGTAATACAAGCTGGAGAGCGCGGATGCGATCAGCGAGAGATTGAGCGAGCACGTAGTAGCATCATTAATAACTGTTAAATCCTTGACGGTCAAGATTCTCCAGCAAGACCTGAATAGTGGAGATACACTGGTTACACGGGAGGTAATGTTCCTCTCACAAAGTCAGTCCAGGGCTGCGGCGTGTGGAGGGGTTCGTGTCGGAGTCGTGATGCAATTGTGACGCGGTGTAGTCTTCTTCCCTCATGCTCTCCACCGCGCTGCTCATCCTCCTCGCCGCGACACCCTCTGGTACCGAGTCCCTTCGCGCCTCCCTCCAGGAGCGCATCGCCCAGGTGAAGGGCGCGTCCGTGGCGGTCGCCTATCAGCACCTCGGCGATTCCAGGGACTCGCTGTACCTGGAGGCCGATCGCTCCTTCCATGCGGCCAGCACCATGAAGGTGCCGGTGATGCTCGAGCTCTTCCGCCAGGCGGATGCCGGCAAGCTGTCGCTGGAGCAGCCGGTGACGCTGGCCAACCAGTTCACCTCCATCGTGGATGGCTCGTCGTACTCCCTGAATGCAGGGGACGACGAGGACGCGGCCCTCTACGAGCGGCTCGGCAAGCCGGTGCCGGTGCGCGAGCTCGTCGAGCGGATGATCACCCGCTCGAGCAACCTGGCCACCAACACGGTCATCGCCCTGGTGGACCCGAAGCGCGTCACGAAGACCCTGCGCACGCTGGGGGCTCGCCAGATGACCGTCCTGCGCGGTGTGGAGGATGGAAAGGCGTATGAGAAGGGTCTGAACAACACCACGACGGCGAGGGATCTCGCCACGCTGCTGGCCGCCATCGAGCGGGGACAGGCGGCGTCACCCGCCTCCACGAAGGCCATGCGCTCCATCCTGTTGGCCCAGGAGCTGAACCAGGAGATTCCCGCGGGACTGCCGCCGGGCACTCCCGTGGCGCACAAGACGGGGCAGATCTCCGGCGTCCTCCATGATGCCGCTATTGTCTACCCGTCCGGTCGTTCCCCCTACGTCCTGGTGGTGCTCACCAGCGGCATTCCAGACGAGAAGGTGGCCCGCGCGCTCATCGTGGACCTCTCCCGGCGGGTTTACGCGCACGTGACGCGTTGACGTCTGGAGACGAGGAGGGGCGAGGTGCTATGTGCTGGCGCCCTTCTTCGGAGGAAGACTTCTTGCGTACGTTGTTCATCTCGCTGGCCGTGCTTGCCTCGGGTTGTGCCACGACACCGCCGGCAAAGACCGCGGCCCAGCGCCTCGCGGAGCTCAAGCGCGAGCGCCAGGCCGAGGCGGCCGAGCAGGGGCAGGACCAGGCGAAGCCCACGGAGGATGCCCCACCGCCCACTCCGGCTGTTGCTGTATCCGAGCCGTCTCCGGCGAGTACTCCCGAGGCGCCGGAGGCTCCCGAGGCGCCGGAACCACCTGAGCCCCCGGAGCCTCCAGAGCCGCCCGAGCCCCCTGAGGCTCCAATGGTTGCCGTGGTCCCCGTTCAGTCTCTGGTGGAGACGGGCCCGCGTGCTGGCCGGTTTGGCATCCACGGCACGCTGTTCGGCTCTGGTTTCGGCCTCCCTTCGGTCAGTACGCCCCTGGGTTCCGTTTCGACGGCGGGTGTTCGCTACTTCCTCAGCGACTGGGTGGGCCTGGACGTCGAGGTGGGCTTTGCCATCGCGTCGGCGGAGAAGACGACCGTTGTGGGGTTGAGCGGGGGGTTTGGGCTGAACCTCTACGGCGGCTCCCCGGGAGACGACTTCCGTCCCTACTTCGCGGCCGGGCTGGGGGCGACCAGCCTGCTGGGCAGCACTGTCGAGGGCTCTACTTCGCTGGCGGTCTCCGCGGGTGGAGGACTGGAGTACTGGCTGATTCCCCGGCTCTCGGTGAACGCGGGACTGATGGTGTCGCTGGCCGTCAATCCGGCCAATGAAGTCCTCTTCCTCGGAACAGTTCGTCCAGGAATCGGGCTGACGCTCTATACGAAGTGACGCAACGCTCACGGCTCATCGGACCGTCGGCCGCTCCGTGATAGGGTTCGGGGCGCCGTGAGCGAGCGTCCTTCCATTCTGGTGGTTGATGATGATCCGCACCTGCGCGAGGTCGTGAGCTTTGCCCTCACGCAGGCGGGCTTCCACGTCGAGCAGGCCCCTCATGGGAGAGCGGGCCTGGAGCAGGTCCGGCGCTCCGTACCCGCGCTCATCGTCCTGGACATCATGATGCCCGAGATGGACGGACTGGAGCTGTGCCGCGAGGTCCGCCGCACGCATGAGATTCCGATTGTGTTCCTCTCGTCGCGAGACGACGAGGTGGATCGGATTCTCGGGCTGGAGCTGGGTGGCGACGACTACATCACCAAGCCCTTTAGCCCGCGCGAGCTGGTGGCGCGCATCAAGGCCGTGCTGCGCCGGGTCCGGGCCACCGCGAGCGCGAGCCCGGTGGCACCCGCTGCCACGCCCTCGCAGGTGCTGCAACGAGGACCCCTGCGGTTGGATCTCGACCTGTGGCGCGCGTACTGGAACGAGCAGGAGGTGGTGCTGACCGTCACCGAGTTCCACCTGCTCGCCGCGCTGCTCCGTGCACCCGGTAAGGCGTTCACCCGGGACGAGCTGATGACGCGTGTCTATGAGGACGTGGTGGTGAGTGATCGCACCATCGACAGCCACGTGCGGCACATCCGGCACAAGTTCGCCGCAGCCGGGGGTGAAGTCATCCAGACGGTACACGGCCTTGGCTATCGGCTCGCGATCCCCTGAGCTCGCGCGCGCTCGCCCGCGCCTGTGGATGGTCTTTGCGGCCGTGGGGCTGGGGGCCCTCGTGCTCGCGCTGCTCGGCCTGGTGCTCGTCCGCGTCTATGACGATCAGCTCATTCGTCAGACGGAGAGCGAGCTCATCGCCCAGGGCGTCGTGGTCTCCGAGGTGTACCGCGAGCTGTTGCGCCAGAAGGTGGGGACCCAGGGCTATGGTCTGAGTCGAGTCGCGCCCTGGCCGTTCCCGGCAGCCAAGGGCTCGCAGTTGCGACCCATCCTTCCTTCACTCCGGGCCTCGGACGAGGTGCTACCCGCGGCGGAAGTGCCACCGGACTCCGCCATCCCCGCCGAGCCCCTCGCGCGGCAGGTGGGCGAGCAGCTCGCTCCGCTGCTCATCGACGTGGGGCGCTCCACGCTGGCCGGCATCCGGGTGGTGGACCTTCAGGGTGTGGTGGTGGCCAGCAGCGCGTCGGGTCTCGGAACCACGCTGATGGCCCGAGAGGAGGTCCAGCGGGCCCTGCGCGGCGAGCCCCGGAGCGTGCTGCGCCAGCGCATCGCGGATCCCGATGATGCTCCGCTCGCCTCGCTGAGCCGTGACACCGGTGTGCGGGTGACGGTGGTCCTGCCCGTGCTCGAGGAGGAGCGGGTCTGGGGCGCGGTGGTGCTCTCTCGGACGCCCATGACGTTTGCCAAGGCTGTCTACGCGGACCGGTGGAATCTCACGGGGACTGGGTTGGTGCTGCTGGGTGTGGTGGCGCTGATGTCCCTGGCCGCTGCGGCGCTGGTGGTCCGCCCGGTGCGGGCCCTCGTGCGGCAGACGCGAGCCATCGCCGCCAGCGCGCCCGAGGGTTTTGAGCCAGTGGCTCGCCCGGTGGTCCAGGAACTTGCCGAGCTCTCCGAGTCCCTGGCCGGAATGGCCACCGCGCTGAGGGATCGCAACCAGTACATCCGCTCCTTCGCCGCGAACGTGTCGCACGAGTTCAAGACGCCGCTGGCCTCCATCCAGGGCGCGGTGGAGCTGCTGCGCGACAGTGCCGACAGCATGTCTCCCGAGCAGCGCGAGCGCTTCCTGTCCAACATCGACGCGGATGCGCGGCGCCTCACTCGGCTGGTGCAGCGGCTGCTGGAGCTCGCGCGCGCGGACTCGCTGGTGGCCCGCCCCTCGCGGACGGAGATCACCCCGGTGCTGGAGGCCCTCGCGGAGCGTGGCCGGGCGCAGGGCCTCGCCGTGGAGGTGGGGACGGTCTCGCCAGGGCTCACGCTGGGGCTGCCCGCCGAGGTGTTGGAGGACATCGTCTGGCAGCTCATCGTCAACGCCTCGCAGCATGGGGGCGAGGGCGTGCGGGTGCGGCTGGAGGCGGACGCGGTACCGAGTGAGGGGAGGGGGAGGGTGGTGGTACGGGACAACGGGAAGGGCATCTCCGAGTCCAACCGGGCGCGCGTCTTCGATGCCTTCTTCACGACGGCGCGGGAGCGGGGAGGCACAGGGCTCGGGCTGACGATCGCCCAGTCGATGTTGCGAGCCTTCGGTGCCCGCCTGGAGCTGCTGCCCGCGGATGAGAAAGGGACGGCGTTCGCCGTGGTGGCGTAGGCTTCGTCACCTGGTGCCTTACCGGAGGTCGCGATTTCCCATGCGTCGGCTGCGCTTTCCCATCGTCATGCCCTATCTCCGGTCCGGTGATTACCTCGTGTCGTTCCCGGCCACTCGCGAGCTCCTTCTCCCGTTGGGACAGCCTGGCTACGTGGAGGATGATCCCACCCGCACTGCTGGCGGGCGCGAGCTCTTCTGGGCCTTCGAAGCGGAGAATGGACTGCGGTTCCAGGTGGCGTGGCCTGAGCTCGGGGAGTTCGCTCTCGTCGCGGCCGACCCTCCCGATGCACAACAGGTCATCGCTACCCTGCGGGCCCTGGGAGTGGATGCAGTCTTCGAGGTACAGCCGGCCCCCGAGGGGCTTCCGCTGCCGCGATATCATGCACGTGGCGCCGTGTGGCTCTTCACGGGCCAGGGCGCGGCGCAGCCAACGGCCGTCTTTTCACGCAAGCAACTGGCCGACGAGTGGCTCGCCAGGACGAAGTACTCGGGCACGCTCATAGCGTACCCGCTCGACATGTCTCGCTATGACATGGATAGGCGGATGGACAAATTCCCTCTGCCTCCCGCTCATTCGGCAGCCGCCCAGAGTTATGTCGGTCTGACGGGCGAGCGCTACGAGTACATCGACGGAAAGCAGATGCCGAGCGCGGGGGATGTAGAGGCCTGAGGTCTTCCTCTCCTGTTGGTGGGTTGTGCCTCCACCCCGTCTGTGCTTCGGACGGGGTCATCGGGTGGAGCTGATTCGCCGCACCAGGTAATGACCTGGGTGGGGCTCCACCACCCGGAGCGCATCGACAATCTGGTCTTCCTGGATGCGACGGACGACCGGGCTGAGATCGCCTTCGACGGACAGGCCTTCCCCAAGTGGATGGAGGCCATGACTGGCCTCGAGAGCACGCCCGCGGAATTCCGGGAGAAGGCGAGGGCCTATCTGCCCACGCTGAGGCGGAACACGGATGCGGCGGATGCCACGCTGCGGCAGCTGCCGGGCTGGAAGCTGGTGAAGCTCGAGAACGCGCGGCACTTCGTGTGGCTCACGAACCATGCGGATGTTGTCCGTGAGATGCGCGCCTTCCTCTCCCCTTGAAACACGGAGGCGATGACCCTCACCCCCCGCCCTCTCCCAGAGGGAGAGGGGGCATGCGCAACACGAGGATCACCGGAAGTAGCTTTTGGAGATGTCCACTGAGTAGCCCAGCTCCAGCGTGGGTGCGGAGGCCGACACGAGGTACTGCCGGAAGTGGAGCACCTTGCCCGGCAGCGGTGTCCGTGTCTCGAGCCCTGTGTCTTCTCCCTCCGTGGCCTCGTACTGCTCCATGCTGCCTCCCTCTCGCCGGTAGTTGAAGACGGCTGGGAAGTGCGCTCGCCCTTGGACCGTTCCCACCGGCCAGGACACCCGGGGCAGTGCCAGCTTCAACCGGCCCGACAGGTGGAAGACTCCCAGGTCTCTCGCCAGGACCACCTCCAGCGAGGCCTCTGTCTCCCCGAAGCGCGCTGGAGCCACCTTCAGCTTCAGTCGGCCGTCCTTTTCGTTGGGGATGAGTGGGACGGAATCGAGCAGCACCCGCTCGAGGCGGTGGCCCTCGGGGAGCTCCAGCTCCAGTTCCTGTTCGCGATCCAATCGCAACGCGTAACGCACGCGCACGGAGGCCTTGCCCTCCAGCGTGGACACCCACGAGGCCCTGGCCTCGGGGATGCTCGGCTCCAGCGGTGGGCGCACCACCTGGCGGGCCACCTTCGGCGTGACGGCGGTGCGCCAGCCGATCCTCAGCACCCCCTGTCGGGGATACACCTCGGAGTCCTCACTCCCTGAAGCGGCTGGTTCGGTCAGCGTGAAGGCCGTGGCGTCCGCCTCCAGCCGGAGCGGTACCGGCGTGACGTGGGGCCCGAAGCGCAGCTGCACCTGGCGCTCAGGGCCGGTCCCCGTGGGACGCAGGGCGAGGCTCACATCGAAGGCGTAGCGTCCGGGCTCTCGGGTCACCAGGCTCAGCTGGCCCTCCAATGCGCCCACGGTGGCGCCCTCCAGTGAAGGGAGCTCGGTCAGGTACATGTCCGGGTCGAGCTGCAGCAGCCGCACCCGCGTCCAGTTCCCACTGGCGAGGACTTCCACCTCGAAGTGCGCATCCACCAGCAAGGCGTCCGCGGTGAGCCGTCCCTTGAGCTGGCTCTTCACCACCAGGGCGTCCGTGGGGGGCGCGGGCTGCGCCTGCTCCTGGTGCTTCGCATACAGCGGGAGCAACTCCTGGAGTGGCACCGTCGCCGAGCCCGAGGGCGTTTGTGCCATCAGCATCAATCCGAGTACGAGAGAAGGGGTCCACATGGTTCACCTCGCTTCCTGGGTGACGGGGGCGTGCGGCGGCTCGCCTCCGGGTGGGAGATCCGAGAGCAGGGCCCGCACGCTCGCGCGGGTGGAGAGGGCCATCAGGCCGAGCAGCGCCGCGAGGATCTCCAGCGTGTAGATGAGGCCGGTGTAGCCCTGGAGGATGACGGCGGTGGTGGGCACCACGAGGGTGGCACCCCAGACGCCCGCCAGCCGGGAGGTACGCTCCTCGGGGTAGAGACGTTTCGCGTAGGCGACCACGGCGGCGCCGAGCCCGAGCGTGGCCAGCGCATACGCCACATAGAAGTTCATGAAGGCCGCAAGGTACGCGAGCAGCACGAAGAAGAAGCCGTAGGCGGCGGCCAGCAGGTAGGACTCGTAGAAGGCCAGCGGTCTGCGGTGGTGGATGCTGAAGGCGGCCAGCAGGGCCAGCAGGCCGAGGAAGGGCACCCAGGCCCGGCCCGCCATGGTGGAGACGACGTTGTCGTACGCCTCCTCCGAGGGGAGGATGACCCCCAGGTTCACGCCGGACTCGAGCGACTGGAAGGCCCAGTCGAGCGCCACCGTGTCGCGTCCAGCCTCCACCGTGTTGGCCACGAGGACCTGGGGCGGATAGTCGTAGTTCTCACCGCCCTCCACGGTGAGGTGCAGCCGCACGTCACGGGCTGGCAGTGAGGGATCCAGCTTGTAGAGGAAGGAGTCGAGGCCCCGAGCGCGGTAGCGGATGGAGAAGTGACTGGTAGCGCCCTGGGGGATGCGGCCCGTCCAGACGAGGCGGTTGCCGGACTCGCCCAGGTCCAGGTCCGCCTCGGCACCGTTGACCAGGAACTGCAACTCCGAGAGGAGCACCTGGGACTTGTCCACCTCGATGGGGAAGATGAAGGCCACGTCGATGTCGTGGCCTTCGCGGTTGACGGCGGCGTAGTCGGCGGAGAGGGTGAAGTCGAAGCCGGAGAAGTAGCGCAGGCCGCGCTTGCGGTAGTTCATCCGGGCCTGCACCTGCACGTGCTGCTTGTCGAAGGGCAGGGGCTTCAGCTCGGTGAAGATGGTGCCGCTCTGCACGTAGCGCAGCGAGGGCGCCGGCTGCACGACGGGAGCGCCCCAGCGCTCCTCGACATCCCGGGCGAGCTCCGAGCTGGCGAAGTCGGTCCGGTCCGCCACCTGGCTGGCGATGATAGCGGTGGCGAAGACGACAATGAAGAGGCTGCCGAAGACGTGGTGGCGGACGAGCCACGTCAGCGCTCGCCCAACCGCCGAGCCAGCTGGGCGCGGCGGAGAAGGCGTGAGGTTGAGGGTGTCTGGGCTCATGGGCCCAGAGTGGGGCAGGGGCGTGCACTGCGAATGGACGCCCCGTGCACTTACTCAGGATTGTTCGTGCAGAAATTGTGATCGAGGAGGGACCCGGGCAGGCGAATGCCTTTGCGCAGATCCTCAGCGGGCTCGGGCGGACGCGCCACGAGCCGCAGCGGGAGCACTCCTGCCCAGCACTCCAGCGCCAGGTCCTCCTCATCGTCCCGGGGCCCTCCGGTGCGGATCTTCGCCGAGGCCTCCTCCAGGGGCAGCCGGAGCACGGATGTCGCCTTCAGCTCCTGGGCATTGGGGGCGCGCACCTCGGCCCAGCGACCGCGCAGCGCGTGGTCCGTGATGGCCTCCAGCGCCTGGGTCTTCTCCGCCTCGTCCGTGACCAGCACCGCCGTGCCCAGCACCACCACCGAGCGGTAGTTCATGCTGTGGTGAAACGCGGAGCGCGCCAGGACGAGCCCGTCTACCAGTGTCACCGTCAGGCAGGCGGGCACGCCCTGGGCGAGCTGCTTCGCGAGCCGGCTCACGGAGGCGCCATGGAGGTACAGGTTCCGTCCCATGCGGCCGTACACCATGGGAATGACGTAGGGCTGGCCCTCCACCGTCACCCCCACGTGGGCCACCAGTCCTTCATCGAGGATGGCGTGGATGACGGGCTCGTCGTAGGAGGCGCGCTTTGGGAGGCGCCGGACGGTGCTGCGCTCGCTCGGAGGAAGTGGAGTGGGTGTGTCCATGCTCCTCTTCATCGCTCCGAACTGGTCCATCCAACAGGGCCAGTTCTGACAAATCAGATGGACCAGCCCCGCTCCCCGAGGCAGGCTCCTCCCTCATGAAGGGCTGGGACCTGACGCTCGACCTCCGCGCTCCATCTCCGACGCCTCTCTTCGTGCGCATCGCCCGCGCGCTGGAGGAGGACATCCGCCGTGGCCGGCTCCCTCCCGGTGCGCCCCTGCCGGGGAGCCGCACCCTCGCGGAGTCTTTGGGGGTGCACCGCAACACGGTGATCGCCGCCTACCGGGAGTTGGAGACGCAGGGGTGGATTACCACCTCGGCGGCTCGGGCCACCTTCGTCTCTCCCTCGCTTCCGGAGGTACCCGCGCGTTCCTCCGCTGGAGTTCCCCGCCCAGTCATGCCCTCGCAGGTGGGCTTCTCCCTCCCGTCCGCGCCCCTGCGCCGCGAGCGTCCCATGCCGCCTCCAGGCACGCTCGTCCTCGCCGGAGGCGTCCCCGACGTTCGGCTCCTGCCCGCCTCCGCTCTCGCGCGTGCCTACCGCAGGGCGCTGAAGCTCCATGGCAAGCGTCTGCTCGACTACGGCGACACGAGCGGCCACCCGCGCCTGCGCGCCGCGCTCGCCGAGATGCTCTCCTCCCTGCGAGGGCTCGCCGTCCGCGCCGACGATCTGATCATCACCCGCGGGAGCCAGGGCGCGTTGGATTTGGTGGCGCGCACGCTGCTGCGGACCGGGGACACCGTGGCGGTGGAGGCGATCGGCTATCGTCCCGCCTGGCACGCGCTCCAGCTCTCCGGGGCCCACCTCGTCCCCATTCCGGTGGACGGCGAGGGCCTGCGAGTGGATGCGCTCGAGGCCCTCTCCCGGCGCACGCCGGTGCGCGCGGTGTACCTCACGCCTCACCACCATTACCCCACCACCGTGACGCTCTCCCCGGCGCGGCGGCTCGCGCTGCTGGCGTGGGCTCGCACGCACCGCGTGGCCCTCATCGAGGACGACTACGATCACGAGTTCCACTACGAAGGTCGCCCCGTCCTGCCGCTGGCGAGCGCGGATCGGGAGGGGCTGGTGCTGTACGTGGGCACGTTGTCCAAGGTGCTGGCTCCGGCCTTGCGCCTGGGCTTCCTCGCCGCGCCGCGCCCCTTCCTCGAGCGCGCCCTCGGGGTGCGCGAGGCGGTGGATCGGCAGGGGGACTCCGCGCTGGAGGCCGCCGTGGCCGAGCTATTGGAGGAGGGCGAGGTGCAGCGCCACGTCCGTAAGATGCGCGGCGTCTACCACGAGCGGCGTGACGCCCTGGTGCGAGCGCTGGAGCGGGAGCTGTCGGGTGCGCTCACCGTCTCGCCTCCCGCGGGAGGCATGGCCCTATGGGCGCCCTGTGTGCCGGACGTGGACGCCGAGGCATGGGTTCGCGCGGGGCAGGAGGTGGGCGTGGCCTTTCTCCCGGGAGGTGCCTTCAGCTTCGACGGTCGCCCCATCCCCGCCGTGCGGTTGGGTTTCGCCGCCCTGAAGGAATCCGAGCTCGCTGAAGCGGTCTACCGCATGGCGCGTGCCCTCTCCCTGCTCCGTGCCCAGATCGCCTCTTCGTAAAGTTCTGGTTTGCCTGAAAAGAAAGAAGGACTCACGCGTATGTCAGACGCTCTCCTATTCTTGTCGGGCCTCACTTCTTTGACCCCTCATCAGGAGAACAGCATGAAGCGCCTTCTCTTCGTCGCCGCCGCCGCCATCGCCCTGGGCATGGGCTTTACCTCCGCCTCCGTGCAGGCCGAGGATTGTCAGCCGACCTGCTACAAGCACCCGATCACCGGCCAGCTGATCTGCACCACGCCCTGCCCGTAACGTAGCGCTGCTCGGGCGGCACGAGGGCCTCATCCGGGCTTCCCGGGTGGGGCCCTTCGCGTTCGTGCGCTAGGTTACGCGCGGACTCCCGACCCTGGAGAGGACATGCGCGCGGTGGTGATGCAGCACGAGGAAAACGAGGGACCCGGGCTGTTCGGTCCGGCCTTGGAGGCGGCGGGCTTCACCCTGGTGAAGCGCTTTCGCGGCGTGAAGCGGGAGGACCTGGACGCGGAGCTGGTGGTGGTGATGGGCGGCACCATGGGCGTCTACGAGGCTGACCGCCATCCCTTCCTCGGAGAGGAGCTGGCGCTGCTGACGGAGCGGCTCGCGCTCGGGTTGCCGGTGCTCGGCATCTGCCTGGGTGCGCAGCTCCTGGCCGCGGCGGCGGGCTCCGAGGTCTTCCTCGGGAAGAACGGGCTCGAGATCGGCGTGGCGCCCGTGCGCTGGACGAAGGACGGCCTGGCCGATCCCGTCATCGCCGGCGTGCGTCCTCGCACCCCCGTGGCGCACTGGCACCAGGACACCTTCAAGCCCGTGTCGGGGGCCACCCTCCTGGCCTCGACGGATCGCTACTCGCAGCAGGCCTTCCGGCTCGGTGACTCGTATGGGTTCCAGTTCCATCTGGAGCTCACGGCGGACGAGCTCGAGCGTTGGTTCACCGAGGGCGCCGAGGAGCTGGTCGAGCTGTACGAGAAGAACCTGGACGAACTGCGCTCCCAACTCCCCAAGCTGCGTGCCGCGGAGTCCGAGAACCGAGAGCTGATCGAGCGGCTCGCCCACCACTTCGCCCGGGTGGCTCGCGCCTCCAGGTGAACAGTCGTGGCTCCCGAGGAATGGAGGGCCCACATTCCTCTTGGGGCGTGAGGGTCCGTGGCGCATACAGGGGCGCTCAGGACTCACGCTCAAGGGAGACGCATATGCAGAAGCAGCAGCTCGGCAACTCGGATCTCCAGATCACTCCGATCGGCTTCGGCGCCTGGGCCATCGGTGGCTCGGGGTGGACCTACGCCTGGGGTCACCAGGACGATGAGCAGTCCATCCGCGCCATCCAGCACGCGCTCGACCGGGGCATCAACTGGATCGACACCGCCGCCGTGTACGGGCTCGGCCACTCGGAGGAGGTGGTCGCTCGCGCCCTGAAGGGTCGCTCGAACCGGCCGTACATCTTCACCAAGTGCGGCCTCGTCTGGGACGAGAACCGCAAGGAGCGCAGGGAGCTGGGCGCGGACTCCATCCGGCGCGAGTGCGAGGCGAGCCTGCGCCGGCTCCAGGTGGACGCCATCGACCTCTACCAGATCCACTGGCCCCTGGAGGGCGACTCCCTCAAGGGGATCGAAGAGGCCTGGAAGACGCTGGCCGAGCTCCAGCGCCAGGGCAAGGTGCGGTGGATCGGCGTCTCCAACTTCAACGCGCAGCAGATGGAATTCGCGAAGAGCATCGCCCCCATCACCTCGCTGCAGCCGCCGTACTCGCTCATCCACCGCGACATCGAGAAGGACATCCTGCCGTTCTGCGAGCGCAACAACGTGGGCGTCATCGCCTACTCGCCCATGGCCTCGGGCCTGCTGACGGGCGCCATGACGCGTGAGCGCATCGCGAAGTTTCCCAAGGACGACTGGCGGAGCCGCAGCTCGGACTTCCAGGAGCCCAAGCTGTCGCGCAACCTGGCCCTGGTGGAGCTGCTGAAGAAGATCGGCGAGCGGCACGGACGCGCCCCTTCCGAGGTGGCCATCGCGTGGACGCTGCGGCGGCCGGTCGTCACCGGCGCCATCGTGGGAGCCCGCAGCGCCGAGCAGGTGGACGGCTTCATCGGCGCCATGGACTTCCGCCTCTCGCCCGCCGAGCTGAAGGAGATTGAAGACTTCGCCGGCTGAGCCTGAAGGGGGAAAAGCGCTTCCTGGAGGATTCGAACCTCCGGCCTTCGGATTCGTAGTCCGACGCTCTATCCAGCTGAGCTAAGGAAGCGTGGGGCGCGAGGTACCACGGCGGTTGGTGCAGCGCAATCTCCTCTTTGTGCCTCGCGCAACTTCTCCGGCGAACGGGCGGCGGCGCCTACTCCACCCCGATCTTCGGGCAGGTGTCGTTCAGGGGGCAGGCGTCGCACTTGGGCTTGCGGGCCGTGCAGGTGTAGCGGCCGTGCAGCACGACTGCTGGCCCGAAGAAGGTCCACTCGCCCTGGGGGACGAGCTTCATCAGATCCTTCTCGATGTCGTCGGGCTTCTCCTTCTTGGTGAGGCCCAGGCGCTGGCTGACGCGGGCCACGTGGGTGTCGACGATGACGCCCGAGGGGATGCCGAAGGCGGTGTTGAGCACGACGTTCGCCGTCTTGCGGGCCACGCCGGGGAGGGTGATCAGCTCCTCGATCGTCTTGGGCACCTCGCCACCAAAGCTCGCGAGCAGCTCGCGGCTCATGGCCTGCACGGACTTCGTCTTCTGCTTGAAGAAGCCCGTGGGCTTGAGGTCCTCCTCGAGCGTGGCGGTGTCGGCCTCGGCGAAGGCCTTGGGGCCCTGGTACTTCTTGAAGAGGGTCGCGGTCACCCGGTTGACGCGCTCATCCGTGCATTGCGCGGCCAGGATGGTGGCGACGAGCAGCTCGAAGGGGGTCGTCCAGTTGAGCTCATAGCGAGCTCCCGGGTAGGCCTCGTGGAGGCGGGAGAGGACGGTCTTGGCGGTCTGGGCGGCGGTCATGGTCGTTGCTCCTCGAGCCCCCCTCTACCATTCGGAGGGCGCTGCCAGGCAACACCCTACGTTCGTGAGCGCAACCGCTCGCCCTAGAAGAACATCTCCGCCTGTCCGAGCGGCATGCTGGTGGTGATGCCCTGCTCCGCGCAGTAGGCCATGAGCTTACGGGCCTCGATGAGCTGCGGCGCGTTCTCGTGGTAGCCCATGGCCATGATGTGGCCGAGCCACGGCTCGCGGCCCATGGCGTAGATGTGGACGTGCTTGGGCTTGAGCCGCCGGACGATCTCCGTGCCTCGCTCCGCATTGGAGCCGTTGAGCCGCCGCGACTGATCCATCTTGCGGGGCAGGGGCGTGGGCATCAGCGGCCCGTACAACCAGCTCAGGGGGCCACCCTCGGATTCCATGCCCAGGAAGAGCACGTCGATGTCTCCCACCATGGCATGGACGTGATCATACAGGCGGGGTTCGATCGCGTTGGAGTCCGCTGCCATCAACATGGAGCGGCCCTTGAGCCGCACCATGTGCGCGATCTTCGACTGGATGTTGAGGTCCGCGTGCTCTCCGATGAAGGGCAGGCCGATGAGCTCCCCCTCCGGCAGGGGGAGGGAGTCCATCTCACCGAGGGCCACCACGTTCTTGAAGCCGAGCTTCCGCAGCATCCGCTTGAGCGAGGGATCCGCCAACGCACCTCCCGCCGCGGCCGGCACCACCACGGTGCCGATGCGCTGACGCAGCTGCACCAGCGTCTCGAACATCAGATGGTCCGCGTGGCCGTGCGTGATGAGCGCATAGTCGATCCGCTCCGGCAGGTCCGCATGGGTGTAGCGGGGCAGATCGCTCGGCACGTCGTAGCTGATGACGGGATCCGTGAGGATGCTCACGTCGCGCGTCTCGATGAGCACGCAGGCGTGGCCGAAGTAGCGCAGGCGCACCCCGTCCCCCTCGTACTTCTGTGCCGGACGCGGCGGTTGTTCGGTGAAGAACGTGGACAACAGCTCGCCCTGCTGGGCCGACAGCCCCAGGGCTTCGCGCACGGGACCGATGGGGCCCGGGGTCCGCCGCATGGCGAAGAGCTGGTCGATGGCCTCGTGGCGGAAGGGTAGGCGCACGTGCAGGGTGTCCTGGTCGGAGTCGAGCCGCGGCGTGCTGAAGACATACGGGCGGGCGTCCCCCTTCAGCAGACGCAAGGACAGACTCTGCGCGTTCTCCTTGTAGTGGGGGCTCCCATAGAGGAGCGCCTCGAAGAACCGCGGCGAGGCCCGGTTGTTGAGGTCATACGTCAACTCCACGTAGCCCTGAAGGATGTCCGGCACCTTGCGGTACAGCTCCTCGAGCGAGTGGCCATTGGCCGTGGCCAGCAACTTATCCAGCTCGGCCACCGCTTGGGCGAAGCGGATGGACGACTCCTGCTCCTTGAGCGTTCGCTCCAGCAGTTGCTTGATCTCGGGCACCCGCTCGACGCCGTAGTTGATGTAGGGGCCGCCGGCCAGCGCGGGATTCTTCAGCGCGGCCACATGGATGGCGGGGTTGGCCACGAAGGACTGCATGATCTTCACGTGGTGATTGGCCACGTAGAGCGGTGCGGTCGCGGGCGTGATGAGGTAGTACCACGCGTACCACTGGTTGTAGAGCGGCTCGATGGCAACGTTCTGCTTCAGGTACAGGGCCGGCTCGGACATGCGGTGCTCCTTGGATCCGGGGGGGAGAGTCCTCGGGGCGTGTGAGTCACGGAAAGTGGAGATTCCTAGCCTATCAGGAGAACAAGCGTGGGCGCATCCCTCGACGACCTCGTCTCGATGACCGTGTTCGCACGCGTCGTGGAGGCCAACTCGTTCTCGGGCGCCGCGGCCCGGCTCGGCCTGTCCAAGTCCGCGGTGAGCACCCGCATCACCGCGCTCGAGCGCCGGCTGGGCGTCCAGCTCCTCCAGCGCACCACACGTCGGCTGTCGCTCACCCACGAGGGTGCCCGCCTCTATGAGCGCTGTGTGCACCTGCTCTCCGTGGCGGACGAGGCCTCGGATCTCCTCGGCCACGTCGGAACCATCCCAGAGGGCACCGTGCGCGTCGCCGCCCCGGTCGGTCTCTCCCTGCACCCGCTCGTCTCCGTGCTGGAGAAGTTCGCGGAGCGCTACCCTCGGGTGCAGGTGGAGCTGTCCGTGTCCGACCGGCAGGTGGACATGCTCGCTGAAGGCTTCGATGTGGCGATGCGGCTCCGCCCGCATCCCCATGAGCGCACCCTCATTGAGCGCAGGCTCGGAACCGAGAGGACCGCCATCTGCGGCGCTCCCTCGTACTTCGCCAGACGCGCGCCTCCCCAGACTCCACACGACCTGACCCAGCACAACTGCCTGCGCATGAAGGGCAGCAAATGGGTCTTCCGGGGGCAGGGCGGTCCCCCGATCCTCGTTCCGCTCTCGGGCACGCTCGTCGCGGATGACATCGCGGTGGTGCGCGAGGCGGCGCTCGAGGGCATGGGGCTGGCGCGCCTGCCCCGGTCACTCATCGACGCGGACCTGAGGGAGGGACGGCTCCTCACCGTCCTCGATGCCTACGTGCCCGACGTCTTCCCCATTACCCTCGTCTATCCCCAGCGCAAGCACCTGCCCCACAGGGTGCGTGTGTTCATCGACTTCGTGACCGAGCACTTCCGCAAGGTGTTCCGGGGCGGGTGAGCGCGCTCAGCGCGTGGGGGCCTGGGCGCTGGACTCAATTCCCCGCTCGTCGAACAGCTGCTTCAGAACCTGGGACGCGTCAATGGCGCGAGGGAAACCCGCGGGCACGGTGATGAGATAGACGATCTCCTTGAGCTCCTCCGGCTTCACTCCGGCATTCAGTGCGTAGCCCGCGTGGATCTTGAACTGGGCCAGCTGGCCCAGGGAGGCGAACGCCGCCATCGCCGCGAGCTGGCGCGTCCGCACGTCGAGCTCCTGGCGTCCCCAAACATCGCCGAGAGCGTAGGCCGCCGTCGCCTCGGCGAGGAACGGGAAGTCCCGGCGCATCGCCTCCAGTGCTGGTTGGGGCTTGCCGCCATTCAGCTCGGACACGAGGGCCTCTCCTCGCGCAACGCGGTCGGCGACGGTGGGATTGGTACGCGCGGGCTCAACTGGCGGGCTGGCCTGCGCCGCCGGTATCGCGTGCACGCAGCCGCCGAGGGAGAGTGCCAGGAGAGGGGAAAGCAGCAGAAGGGGACGCAAGCGCATGGCGGTTTCTCCCGGCGGTTCAGTACGGGCTCGCGGTGGGCCGGACGATGATCTCGCTGACGTCGACATCGGCGGGCTGCTCGATGGCGAAGGCAATGGCCCTGGCGATGGCGTCGGCGGGAATCGCGATCCGCCGGAAGTCCTTCATCGCATCCTGGGCATGAGGATCGCTGATGCTCTCCGCGAGCTCCGATTCGGTGACTCCCGGCGAGATCACCGTCACCCGGATGTCTCCACCGACCTCCTGGCGTAGCCCCTCGGAGATGGCCATGACGGCGAACTTGGTCGCGCAGTACACGGCCGCCGTGGGCGAGACGCTGTGGCCCCCGATGGAGGAGAGGTTGATGAACTGCCCGCTCCGCTGCTTCTTCATCAGCGGCAGCCCCGCGGCGATGCCATGCAGCACCCCCCGGATGTTCACGTCGATCATCCGGTTCCACTCGTCAACCTTCAGCGCCTCCAGCTTGGACAGCGGCATGACCCCCGCGTTGTTGATGATCACATCCACGCGGCCGAAGGCACCGAGCGCGA
Source organism: Archangium minus (assembly GCF_044360475.1). NCBI lineage: Bacteria > Pseudomonadati > Myxococcota > Myxococcia > Myxococcales > Archangiaceae > Archangium > Archangium minus. The sequence goes on along the minus strand of NZ_CP043494.1, from coordinate 6,816,084 downwards.
AGTCGACGAACGCCTCCATGTCCTCGCGCCGGGTCACATCCAACTGCCGGTACCGGGCCGAGCCGCCCTCGGCGGTGATGGCCTTCGTGAGCGCCTCGAGCCTGTCGGTGCGCCTGGCGCCGAGCACCACATGCGCGCCCTGCCTGGCAAGCAGGCGGGCTGCCGCCTCGCCAATGCCGCTGCTGGCCCCGGTGATGACAACAACCTTTCCCTTGATTCCGGACATGAGTATTCCCTCGTAGGTTTGTCTCAAGCGCCCGGGGCAGGTGCGCCCCGGAAGCGAGCCAAAACTACGAACCGGAGGAGGTTTGTCGGTAGACCATTCCTGGCGCGTTCTTGCCTGATCCTGCAAAAGCGCCGCGAAGTCGCAGGGGCACTCCCAAAGCGAAGGGAGTAGTCTAATCCTCCATGGCGATGACCTCGAGGGAACAAGACTCCGCGAGCCTGACCGAACTGGCCTCCCTGATTGAGCGCTTCACCCCGGGCGATGGCGTGCACCCGACAGCCATCCCGCACGTGTCGCTCCTGCGCGCCGCCCGGCCGGGTGAGCCGCTGCGTGTCCTCTCTCGACCTGCGCTGTGCGTCATCGCCCAGGGGAGCAAGCAGGTGATGCTGGGCGAGGAGGTCTATCCGTATGACGCCTCGCACTACCTGGTGGTCTCCGTGGACCTCCCCATTACGGGCCAGGTGACGCGAGCGACGCCCAAGGCGCCGTACCTCTGCTTCCAGTTGGATTTGGATCCCGTCGAGCTCGCCGACCTGATCCTGAAGGCAGGCCAGCTCGCGCCGATGCAGCGGGGCCCATCTCGGGGCCTGTTCCTCAGCCAGACCACTCCGGCGATGCTGGATGCGGTGCTCCGGCTGGTGCGCCTGCTGGATGCACCCGAGGACATCCCCATGCTGGCCCCGCTGGCCACCCGAGAGATCCTCTATCGCCTGCTCAAGGGGGAGCATGGGTGGAGGCTGGGGCAGATCGCCACGGAGAACAGCCAGGCGCAGCGCATTGCCCGGGCCATCGGCTGGATCAAGAGCCACTTCGCGGAGCCGCTGCGCATCGAGGATGTCGCGCGCGAGGTGCACATGAGTCCCTCTTCGCTGCATCACCAATTCAAGGCCGTCACCGCCATGAGCCCGCTGCAGTATCAGAAGCGGCTCCGGCTCCAGGAGGCCCGCCGCCTCCTACTCAGCGCGGACGTCGATGTGGCGACGGCGGGCTTCCGGGTGGGCTACGAGAGTCCCTCACAGTTCAATCGCGAGTACCGCCGCCTGTTCGGGACGCCGCCCGGGCAGGACCTGCGACGGCTGCGGGAGACGGAGCCGGGCTCGCTGTCCGCTTGAGCCTCTTCAGTGAAGTGACCGAAGGGGGAGGAGTCACAGCCGCAGGACGTGCAGCCGCAGCTCCGCGCCGCCTTCCGGCACTTGGGCGAAGGGGCGTGTCCCCTCGTGGACGAACCCACGCACGTCCAGGCGTGCCTCGGTGCGATAACCCAGCTCCTCGCAGACCTGCTGCGTCAGGGCATGTGTGTTGACCGTGACGACTCCCCGGTAGCCCCGGGCGCGGGCCGAGGCGATCACCGCGCTCTCGAGCTCGCGCGTGACCCGGGCCACCTCGCGCTGCTGCCCCGCGACCGCGAGCAGCATCACGTAGACCCATTCACCCGGTCCTGGCTCGGACTCCTGGTGGCACCAGGGGTCCGAGAGTGCGCTCATGACGGCGTCCAACGGCCCGAGTGCCGGAGCCAGCACGAAGCGGCCCTCCCGTGCATGGGTATGCACCCGCGAGAAATCGGCGGCCACCACGCACCCCACCAGGTCTCCTTGGTCATCGGTGGCCGCGAAGGACAGGCCTTCTGTCGCGCAGGTCTCGAGGTAGCTGGTGAATAGCGCATGCAGATCGGCTCGCGTCCCGCCAAGCACCCGCGCGAGCGGATCGATTTCCGCGAAGCGATCTGCGAGCAGGTTCACCGCCGCCGTGCCCAGTGCCCCCCGCGCCGTCTCCACTCCGCGCAGGATGAGTCCGTGGGAGGTTGCCTCCGCGCTACCCCCTCGTCTCAACGCTCCGAGAGAGGGTGCTGCGTAGAACCGCTCCAGGGACACCGTCACACCTGCCTCGCGCAGTCTCCGGAGCAGGTCCACCGCGAGCAGGGAGGTGCCTCCCGCCTGGAAGAAGTCGACGTCCTCTTCCATCGGAGCCCGGGGAAGGACCGCGCGCCAGGCGGCCGTGTACGGATCCTCGTGAGGGGCAGCACGCTCCACCCCGAGCGCGAGCAATCGCTGGCGATCGAGCTTTCCATTGGGCAGCAGTGGAAACCGCTCGATGAGGTACAGGGCTGGCTGTGCATAGGGCGGCAGCGCCTGGGTGCATGCCGCTCGCAGGGTCTCCAGCGCCACCGCTCCCGGCTCGCGCGGTTGGACGAACCCGAGCAGCGAGGGCCCCGCCGAGTCTTCATGCACCAGCGCCACGGCGCCCATGACGCCCTCACACTGGAGGAGCGTGCGCTCGAGCTCGGCGAGATCGAAACGGTTGCCGAACAGTTTCACCTGCCGATCTCCGCGGCCTTCGTGGAGCAGTGTCCAGTCCCCATCGACGGGGTCGCGGACCATCCGGCAGAGGTCTCTGGTGTCGTAGCGCCGTCCTCCTTCCGCCCACGCAGCGGAGGACCTTCCGTATCCGAGATAGCCGAGCGCGAGGTTCGCGCCTCGCACATGGAGGGTGCCTCGCTCGCCCGCTCTCACGGGCGCTCCCGCATCATCGAGCAGCTCGAGGGTGGTGTTGCTGATGGGCCGCCCGATGGGAATCGGATCCTCCCCAGCGCGAACCACGTGCGCGGTGACGTCGCCCATGATCTCGGTGCTGCCGTAGAGATTCAGCAGCACATCGCCCGGCCGCCGCGCGAGGAATGTCCCGGCGAGCGCGGGGGGCAGGGCTTCGCCACTGCATGTCCACATGCGCAGCTTCTTCAGGGGCGCGCCTGCCGCGTCGGGGTGGGGCGGCAGGTGCGGCACGAGGAGCCGCAGCAGGGAGGGCACGACGATGAGGCGGCTCACACCATGGCGCTCGGCGAAGGCGAGCAATCGCTCGGGTTGTCGCTCGAGGCCATCGGGCGCGACCGCCACGGGAACTCCCTGGAGGAGTGCGCCGAACAGCTCCCAGATGGAATCGACGAACCCGAGAGGGGTCTTGAAACAGCACACCTCGCCCTCGGTGAAGGGGAAGGCCCGCCACATCCACAAGAAGCGGTTCTGCGCCGCCCGATGCGGCAGGCACACGCCGCGTGGCCGTCCGGTGCTCCCCGATGTGTACAGCACCGCGAAGGGACGCTCACCCGCTGGAGACCTGGATGACGGGGGCTCGGGAGCCTGGGGCGCCGCGTCTTCCTGCTCGAGCGGCGCACGCGGGTCGAGTACCCAGCACGGACTCGTGGAGGCGAGCTGCCGCACGAGCGCTTCGTGCTCGGGTCCTGTCACGATGAGGGAGGGGGCGGCATCGGCGATGATGTGCTCCAGTCGTGCACGGGGATGGCTGGGCTCGAGGGGCAGATAGGCGCAGCCCGCTTGGAGCACGGCGAGGAGCAGTTCGACCAGCGCGGGCCCACGCGACATGCACACACCCACGAGCGGCGTCCCCTGGGGGAGGGACGAGGAGGTTCCGCGCAACCTCGTCCGCAGTGCTCGTGAGAGGTGATGGGCCTGGGTGCTCAACTCCTGAAAGCTGACCGAGCCTTCGTCCGTGAGGAGTGCCGGTGCCTCGCGGCGCGCGGGGTTGGCCTCCATCATCTGTGTGAGCGCGCCCTCTATCGTCCAGTTCGCCGAGAGTGGGAGAGAGGGGCCATGAAGTACGCTCCACATGAAGACCAGCCTGCGTTTTCGCCTATTGAAAGGCAAACCCGCAGTGCTCGGTCATCGCGCCAGGGACGTCTCCGGGGGCGGGAGCTGGGACTCCTCGTCCTTCTTGCCCACCTCGGCCTTGACCCTCAGGGCCGCCACCCAGGACGCCACGGCGCACGTCGCCATCACGGCCGCCATGGGCAGCATGGTGCCATCATTGAAGAGCCCGACGCTCGCCGAGGCCAGGGCCGATATGGCGAACTGCAGGGAGCCGAGGACGGCAGACGCCACACCGGCTCGGGCGCCGTGCTCCTCCAGGGCCAGTGCCGCCGCGTTCGGCGTGATGAAGCCGATGCTCGTGATGAACAGGAGCAGCGCGGGCGCGATGGTCAGGACGCTCCCGAGCCCCGTCACGGCCAGCACCATGAGGCCAGCTCCCACCAGCACCGAGGCGAGCGTCGCCGTGATGGCGATCCGCTCGGGGGCGAAGCGGGCGAGGAGCCGCCGGTTGATCTGGCTCGCGGAGATGAGCCCTGCGGCGTTCATGGCGAAGAGCCACGCGAAGCGCTCCGGCGCCACGTGGTGGAGCTCCATGAACACAAAGGGCGAGCCGGAGATGTAGGCGAACATGCTGGACTGCGCGAAGCCTCCGGCGAACGTGGCGGCGAGGAACCGCCGGTCCGTGAAGAGGACGCGGAGGTTTGTCCCGAGCATGCCGGGGCTCCTCGGATGGGGGGACGTGGACGTCGTCCCGGGAATCGCCACCAGCGAGAGCACCAGGGCGATGCTGCCGAGGACGGCGAGCACCCCGAAGATGGCCCTCCACCCGGCGAAGCCGAGGACCCACCCACCGAAGAGCGGCGCGAGGATGGGGGCCGCGCCCATGATGAGCATGAGCAGCGAGAGCACGCGTGCGATCTCCCGGCCACTGTAGTGGTCACGGACGATGGCTCGCGCGATGACCGCTCCGGCGGCCCCGCCCACCGCCTGAAAGAACCGCAGCGCGATGAGCCAGTGGATGCTCGGTGCGAACGCGCAGGCGGCGGACGCGAGGATGTAGATGATGATTCCCGCGATGAGCGGACGCCGGCGCCCGAACCTGTCCGAGAGGGGGCCATAGGCGAACTGGCCGATTCCCAGCCCCGCCATGAACGCCGCCAGGGTGAGCTGGACCGAGGACGCGGTGGTCTTGAGGTCTCCCTGGATGGTGGGGAGACTCGGAAGGTACATGTCGATCGACAACGCGCCGAACGCCGTCAGCATGCCCAGCACGAACAGCAGGAGGGCTCGTCGGGGAGGCGCGGGATGAGTGCTCATTTCACGCCTCTTAACGGCTGAGACGTGGGGGACCAATACGCTCTGGGCTGAAAACAGTGTTTCGCTGCGAGAACAATGACCTGCGGAAATCACCATGCCCCGTCGAATCGGCTCCAGCTCCTACTCCTCCTTCGTTCCTCCTTCTCGCTCCGAGCGGACTTCGTCGTCCCGGCCCGAGCGGTATGCTGAGGTGTCGCCTCAGAGGTCGTCGCGCTACAGCCCTCCGCCGGGAAGGCCCGTCGACGTCTACCGGGTGGAAGGGCCGGACAACCAGCGCCTGAGCTTCAACAGCTACGGCGACCCGCACATCTCCAAGTCCTTCAACAGCGCGACGAACTCGAGCAGGCCGAACCTCTACGACAAGCCCATGGCGTACCAGGATCGCGCCTTCCTCAACTTCGGGGATCGCGCCCGCGCCGAGGAGTTCCTCGCCGTCCGTCACGATCAGGGGCATCGCCAGACGGTGATGAAGGGCTTCCAGGTCCCGTACGACACGTTCGACAGCATCCGCAAGAGCTCGGTGCCCGAGAGCGCCGCGCGTGACCCGAGATATCAGCAGCGTCCCATCCAGGTGGATGTGAACAAGGGCGACCACCAGTACGGCCTCAACTGGCAGTCCCTCCAGCAGGTCAACTCCACCGCCGTCCCGGGCAGCGGCCGGGTGATTCAGCGGCAGCCCGACATGGTCTACCACCCGGATGTCTCCTACGCCCTCCAGGATCTCTACCGACGGTGAGGCCTCGAGCGCCCGCGCGCCTCAGCGCCGACACACCTTCGTGTAGCGGCAGGACACCACCGAGGGCTGCTCCACCGGATAGCCCGACTGGAGCGACCAGGCCAGGCGCACGAACTGGGCGTGCGTCCAGGTGAGGGGCGTGGCTGAGAACGTTCCCTCTCCAGCGACGAACCCGGGCTGTCCGGTCGGAGGCCGCCCATCCCAGACCTGCTCGGGGAGCATGAAGCCCTCGTTGCCCGAGCGGGCCATCGTGGCGAGGAAGTCGTCGGCGGGCTGCCCCACCAGGAGCGCGTACTCACCTCGCTCTCCGGCCAGCAGGGGCCAGGCCCGCCCGAAGGTCTGTCCCGTCTCGGGCTCGCTGATGAACCAGGGGGCGCCGTCGCGCGTCTCGCCGTACCCGTCGAAGTTGAACCGGTGCCAGTAGGGACCGTTGGGCGTGTCCACCCGGAGCTGTGCATCCACCACCGCCAGGGATTGCACGATGACGGGATCGTTCGCCGGCTTCACTCCCAGCCGCACCAGCTCGAGGAAGCTCAGGTCCACCACCTGCCGTTGATCCACGGCGGCTGGGCCTCCATCTCCAATGGAGTAGGTCGTCCCGGCGTTGGGGTTCCCGTCCTTCGTGATCCGCAGGTAGTAGGGGTGCGACGCCAGCGGTCCGTTACCTGTCACCGTCCAACTCTCCACCTGTCGCTGCCAGGTGTCCGCCGTCGTCTCGTAACGCTCGGCGGAGGCGGTGTCCCCATTGCGGCGCGCGAGCTCGGCGGCGCAGATGAGCCCCGCCACCTCCGCCGCGATCGTCGCGGGCGAGTAGCCTCCCTGGTTCTCCCACCGCTCCTGCGGCGTAACCGGGCCGTTGGCTACCACGAAGTCCGCTGCCTTCTTGATGTGCTCGGTATAGGTCCGGGCATCGTCACGGCCGAGCTGCCAGGCCAGCACGAGCGGAAGTGCGACCTCGTCGAGCTGGAGCGAGCCCCAGCGTGGCTTTCCATCCACCTCGGCGTTCTGTGGGAACGAGCCGTCCGGCTTCTGCTGCACTCGGAAGAGGTGCTCCAGTGCGCGCTCCGCCGCTTGTTTATCGCCGGCCGCCAGCAACGCAGTGGCGATCTGGTACTGATCGCGCGACCACACGAGGTGGTAGGGCCCGGAGGGGTTCTCCTGCCCGGTGCCCCAGACCCACGGCATGCTGGGCGAGGCGATGAAGGCGCCCCGGAAGGTCTTGTCCTCGGAGGCCGCCAGCACCATCACCGAGACGTCATACGTCGTCCGCCACGCCTGCGTGGAGGGAGGCGCAGCTGGCAGTGAATCCAGGTAGGTGTGCCAGCTCTCGGCGTAGCGCCTCGCAACGTCCTGGAAGCCCGCCGCCAGCGACTCCTGCGCCGTTTGCCGAGCCTCGGGTGTCGAGGCGCCGAACCCGAGCGCAAGCGTCACCTGCTGGCTCGTGAGCCCGTCCACCGGCACCAGGGCCGTCTGCACCACGTTGCCGTTGGACACCGAGGCCTGGGTCCAATCCAGCGTGAAGTCCTGTCGGAGATCCGTCCAGCCGTCGCTCACGTCGAGGAATCCATTCGACGTCCGCGTGAAGCCGGGTTGGGCCACCAGGGCGCTCGCGGTGGTCGCGTCAGACGCGAGCAGCGTGCCTTCCTCGCTCGTCCCCGAGTCGTCCATGCCGTTGTTGGACAGCGAGGGGTCGTACACCACGTAGAGCGAGTAGGGCTGTCCGGAGAGGGACTCGAAGCGCACGTCGAGGAGCAGTGCGTTCTTCCCTGGCTCCGTCACGTACGTCTTCGTGAGCCGGTAGCGGCCGGAGCGGGCCGTGTTCACCTGGCGGAAGGTGAGGCTGCGCGGATCCACCAGCTCGACGCGGTGCTCGGTGGCCTCCTGCTCCATCTCGGCGAAGGTGCGGCCGTCGGAGACCACGAAGTACAGGTTGCGCACGCTCGGTGTGTCGGCTCGGGGGAAATAGACCTCCGTCAGCTCCCCACTGGAGCCAAGCGTGAACCAGACACGACTCGCCTCGTCATGGGCGGTGCCAAACCCCACCTTGTCCGCTGGCGTCCAGATGGCCGGAGAGCCAGGACCCTCGGCGGGAAGAGGGGCAGGGGAGCGGGTGGTGGATGCACACCCGGACAGCAGCACCAGACTCGTCAGCAGCACGGACCAGCCGAGCATCCGCGGCCTCGTTCGCCTGCTGCTCCGAGAACCACCCCATTCTTCAACAAAAGACATACGTGCCCCCGTGTACCAACCCCGACAAGGGAGTACACGGAGGCAAGGGCTGGCAAGTCATCCCTCAGCGCGAGGGCTCAGTTCTTGCGCAGCCAGAGAGAGCGGGGTCCGCGCAGGAAGAACGACATCCCGTAGTCGATGCGCTCGGGCTGGCGCTGCGCGAAGCCCAACCGCGGCGCGCGGGCCGTCAGTTCCTGAAGGGCCACCGGCGCCTCCAACCGCGACAGCGGCGCTCCCAGGCAGAAGTGGATGCCATGGCCGAACGAGAGCAGCCCCGTCGTATCGCGTTGGGGATCGAAGCGCTCCGGGTTCGGGAACTTGCGCGCGTCATGGTTGGCGGACGCCACCAGCACCACCAGCGTCGAGTCCGCGGGCACCTTCCCGCCGCTCAGCTCCACCTCCTGGGTGGTCCGGCGCGTCAGCCCCAGCACGGGCGAGTCATAGCGCAGCGTCTCCTCGCACACGGCGGCGCAGGCCGCGATCGAGGGATCGCGCCGCAACCACTCGTACGCCTCCGGGTTCCGGATGAGGGAGACGAGCGAGTTGCCGATCAGGTTGGTGGTGGTCTCGTTGCCGGCAGCCAGCAGCAGGATGGCGAAGGAGTTCACCTCCTTGGGAGTCAGCGGCTCCGCGCCCTCGCCGCCCTGGACGAGCATGGAGATGAGGTCGCTCCGAGGCTCGCGGCGGCGCTTCTCGGCGATCTCGGTCATATAGGCGAGCATCTCCTGACCGAGCCGGATGTTCTTCTCCGAGGCCTTTCCGTCCCGGATGATCTCGGCGCCAGCTTCAATGAGCGAGTCGCTCCAGAGCTTGAAGTCACGGCGCCGCGAGGGCTCGACACCGAGCATCTCCGCGATGATGGTGACGGGCAGGGGAGTGCCCAGTCCGTCCATGAGATCGAACTCGCCCTGGGCGGTCATCTCCGCGACGAGTCCCTTGGACAGCTCGCGGACGCGGGGCTCCATCTCGGAGATGCGCTTGGGGACGAAGGCGCGGCTCACCAGGCCACGCAGCCGCGTGTGGATGGGCGGATCCGAACTGAGGAGGTTGGACACCGAACCGAGCTCCAGGGAGGACCGATCCTTGGGCAGCTTGCCGGCGATGCGGATGTCCACGGACGAGAACAGGGCCGGGTTCTTCAGGATGTATGCCGCGTCCTCATAGCGGCTGACGGCGTGGGCCTGAAGGCGCTCGATCCAGAAGAGGGGGGCCTTCTCGCGCATCTCCGCGAAATAGGGGTACGGGTTTCTGATGACCTCGGGGTCGAGGGTGTCGAAGCGCTCCAGCAGGCTCATGGGGATGGGGTCTCCTTACGGGTTGACTGCGTGACTGAGGCTTGCTTCGAGATGCTGACCGCGTGTTCAACGGGCTGAATCCATATACAATTTCAGGTATATCCATTCAACCAAGACAAGCCAAGGGCCATGCGGTCGCCCGGAGGGACGCCCGTCAAATTATGAGAGGAATTGAGCCGACTTTTCCCTACCAGCTCGTACGCACGGGGCGGCCTTCCTCGTAGCCCGCTGGGCTCTGCACCCCCACCACGGCCTGGCGGTGGAAGTCCTCGAGCGTACGTGCTCCCGCGTAGGTGCAGGCGCTGCGCACGCCCGCGACGATGCTGTCGAGGATGTCCTCGACGCCGGGACGCTCGGGCTCGAGGTACATGCGCGAGGTGCTGATGCCCTCCTCGAAGAGCTCCTTGCGGGCGCGCTCGAAGAGCGACTCGCCGCGGGTGCGCGCTTTCACGGCGCGCTGGGAGGCCATGCCGAAGTTCTCCTTGTAGAGCCGGCCGTCGCTGTCGCGCATGGCGTCCGCCGGGCTCTCGTAGGTGCCCGCGAACCAGGAGCCGATCATCACGGTGGTCGCGCCGGCCGCGAGCGCGAGCGCCACATCGCGCGGGTGCCGGACACCGCCGTCCGCACAAGCGTGCTTGCCGTGCTTGCGCGCCTCCTCGGAGCAATCCAGCACCGCGGAGAACTGCGGCCGACCCACGCCTGTCATCATGCGCGTGGTGCACATGGCGCCGGGCCCCACGCCCACCTTCACCATGTCCGCGCCAGCCGCGATGAGATCTCGCGTGCCCTCACGGGTGACGACGTTGCCCGCCATGATGGGCACGGAGGGGGACAGCGAGCGGATGAGCTCCACGGCCTCGAGCATCTTGCGCTGGTGGCCGTGCGCCGCGTCGATGACGAGCAGATCCGTCCCCGCGCGCAGCAGGGCCTCGGCCTTGCCCTTCACGTCGCCGTTGATGCCGATGGCCGTGGCGATCAGCAGCTGGCCCCGGGAATCAAGCGCCGGTTTGTAGAGCGTTGAGCGCAGGGCGCCCTTGCGCGTCACCACGCCAATGAGCCGGCGCCCTCGAACCACGGGTGCACACGAGAGTCGCTTGTTGGCCAGGCGATCGTAGATGGGCTCGAGCGGCGTCCCCTCGTCGATGGTGACGAGCTCCGTGGACATCACCCGTTCGAGCTGGGTGAAGCGATCGAAGCCCGCGGCATCGTTCTCCGTGAAGATGCCAAGGGGCTCCTCGTGCTCGTTGACGACGATGACGGCCCCGTGGGCGCGCTTGTGGATGAGGTTGAGGGCCTGCTGGATGGTGTCACCGGGACGCAGCGTGATGGGCGTCTCGTAGATGGGGTGACGCGACTTCACGTAGGTGATGTTGCTCGCGACGATGTCGAGCGGGATGTCCTGGGGCAGCACGGCGATGGCCCCGCGGCGCGCCACCGTCTCGGCCATGCGCTTGCCGGAGACGGCTGTCATGTTGGACACCACAATGGGGATGGTGGTGCCCAGGCGATCGAGCGGGGTCAGGTCCACTTCCAGCCGCGAGCCGACCTCCGAGCGGCCCGGCACCATGAAGACGTCGCTGTACGTGAGATCGTGGGCAGGCTTCTGGTCATCAAGGAACCGCATCACACCCTCCAGAGGGACGTACCCTACCGGTTTACCCCTTCATTGGAATCCATCCCGGCTGGCGCGTATTTTGTGTCTTATGAACGAAGTCCCGATGACGGCGCCGGTCCTGGAGGTGCAGGGCCTGGAGAAGACCTACGGCGACGTGAGGGCCGTGCAAGGGTTGACGTTCCAGATCGCTCCCGGCGAGGTGCTCGGGCTGGTGGGGCCCAACGGGGCGGGGAAGACGACCACGCTGCGCTGCCTGGCGGGCATCCTGCCGCTGTCGGCGGGGCGTGTGGGGGTGGCTGGGCATGATCTGGCGAGTGCCCCCGTGGAGGCCAAGCGGGCGCTGGCATTCCTGCCGGATGAGCCGCGCCTCTTCGAGTACCTCACCGTCTGGGAGCACCTGAACTTCGTGGCTCGGCTGTACGGGGTGGAGGACTGGGAGGAGCGGGCTCGGGCGCTGCTCGATGAGATGGAGCTGGCCAACAAGGAGAAGGCCCTGCCCGGAGAGCTGTCGCGCGGGATGAAGCAGAAGCTGTCCATCGCGTGCGGCTTCCTGCATTCGCCCCGGCTCATCATCCTGGACGAGCCGCTCACGGGGTTGGATCCGCTGGCCATCCGTCGCATGAAGGCCTCGCTGCGCCGGCGCGCGGAGGAGGGGACGGCGCTGGTGCTCTCCTCGCACCTGCTGCCGCTGGTGGAGGAGCTGTGCCATCGCATCCTCGTCATCGCCGGGGGACGGGTGGTGGCGCTGGGGACGCTCGCGGACATTCGGGCGCACCTCAGTGGCCCCGAGGGGGCGGGTGCGTCGCTGGAGGAGCTGTTCATTCGCATCACCAGTGCGGCTCCCGAGCCTAGGTCAGAGCGGGAGAGCCCGTGAGCTTTCCTCGTGCGGTGGCGTTCCTCTGGGTGGCCTCGGCGCGGAACCGGGCGCTCCGTCAGCTTCAGCGCCTGCGTCAGCCGAAGTACCTCGTGGGCGCGGTGGTGGGCGGGTTGTACCTGTACTCCGTCTTCCTGCGACGGCTGGGCTATTCCGGTCGGGAGGCCATGGCCCCGCCGGTGGCGCAGCTCTTCGGCCAGTTCATGCTCACGGCCGCGATGCTGGGGACGATCTTCTCTTCTTGGGCGCTGGGGCCGGATCGGCCCTCGCTGTCCTTCAACGAGACGGAGGTGCAACAGCTCTTCGCCGCGCCCGTGTCGCGTCGGGGGCTGCTGCACTACAAGCTCGCGCGCGGCATCGTGGGCTCGGTCGTGGGTGCCTTCTTCGCCACCGTGTTCGTGAGCGGGGTGGTGCGCTCGCATCCTGTCTTGTTCTTCATGGGCTCCACCCTGACGCTCGCCACGGTGCACCTGCACGTGACGGCGGCCTCCTTCATGCGCACGAGGCTCGCTCGGCACGGTGGGGTCGGGACGGTGCTGCGCTGGGCCGCCTTGGCTGCGGTGATTGCCTTGGTGATTGGCGCGGGAATGGCCGCGCTGCGCGAGAACCCCTTTCCGCAGCAGTTGAATCATCCCCGGCAGCTCCAGGCGTGGCTCGTCGCGTTGATGGACTCACCGGTGCTGTGGCCGGGGCGATTGCTGGTGGCCCTGCCGCTCGCGCCGGATGTGTGGGGCTTTTTGAAGGCCCTGCCGCTCGCGCTCGGGCTGCTCGCGGTGCACTACGTCTGGGTGATGAAATCGGCGGTGCCCTTCGAGGAGTCCGCGGTGCTCCGCGCCGAGGAGCGAGCCCGACTCCGGGAGCAGCTCTCGCGACAGGGAGGCCGCCCCACGCCCATCCGTGCGGGCTCGACGCTCTTCCGACTCGCGCCCACGGGCCGGCCGGAGGTGGCGATCCTCTGGAAGAATCTTGTCGCCGCACGGCGGCTGGGTGGGGCGGGGCGGCTCATCATCGCGGGGCTGGTGGGGGGGCTCGTGGCCTCGGTGTCCTCGGGAGGGAGCCTGGGGGAGATCCTCACCAACGTGCGCATGTTCATGGTGCCCATGTGCGGAGGGCTCGCGGTGGTGCTGTGCTTCTTCGGCCCGTCCGCTGTGCGCGTGGACCTGCGGATGGATCTGCCCCGGTTGGAGCAGCTGCGAGCGTTGCCGCTCACCGGGAGGCAGGTGGTGGCGGCGGAGCTCGCCGCGCCGGCGTTGCTGCTCGGTGCGATGCAGATGGGGCTTGTTCTGCTGGCGGTGGTGCTCGCGGGGTGGCGGGGGGGAGAGCGGGCCGAGTTGTGGGTGGCGGCTGGCCTCGGCGCGTTCTGGGTGCTGCCGGCGGTGTCACTCGGGGGGCTCTTCGTGCAGAACGCGGCGGTGGTGCTCTTCCCGGCGTGGCTGCCACCGGAGGGCGAGCGGGTACGCGGTCTCGAGGCGCTCGGTCAGCGGTTGCTGACGCTGGCGGGTACTCTGGTGGTGCTGTTGGTGGGGCTGCTGCCCGCGGCGCTCCTGGCTGCCCTGGTGGGCTTCGGATTGGACCGCCTCCTGGGCTTTGGCGTGTGGGCGTTCCCCTTCGCGGGGCTCGTCGCGGCGGTGGTGCTCGGGGTCGAGGTGGCACTGGGCGTGGTGGGCCTGGGCCATGCCTTCGACCGGCTCGATGTGTCGAGGGAAGGTACCGAGACGGCGTCCTGAGCCGGGGCTCAGTGGGGTTTGGCTGGCTCCGGTGGCGCGGACAGCGTGCGTACCACCACGGAGCGGCACGCCGCGCACACGACCCCGCTGCGCTCCCAGTGCACCTGATCCTCCAGCTCCTGGGGAGACTCCGACCCCTCCTCGAGCTGCTTCATGAGCGCAGCGAGCTCGTCTTCCGAGCTTTTTCCTCCGGAAGGGCCGAGCACGTCCTGCTCACCTTCGAGAACGAGGGTGAAGCGGTAGTACACCGCGTTCGGGGCGATACCGCGCCCGCACGCTGCGCACGTCTTCGGTCGAGGGCCGGACACGAGCGGAGACAGTAGTCGGAGTGGCGGTCCCGGCTCCAGCCCAGGCGAGGAGGGGGTGATTCAGTCGAGGAAGCGGCGCCACCATCGACGGACGTCCTCCTCGGAGTAGCCCCGCCAGGAGTTGACGTAGCCGGGGGAGAAGGCCTCCAACCAGGGCTCCAGCACGTGCGCGAGCTCGCGGTAGGCGGGCAGGTTGTGGCCCTGTGCGAGGTCTCCCGCCTCGGGCCAAGGCCCGAGCGTCACCAGTGCACGCTCGCCCTCCATCTCCTGCACGGTGGTTCCTGGAGAGTGGAGCCGGGAGCGCAAGCCCGCCGCGCCGCCCACCTCGCCCAGCACCGGTTGGCCCAGGAAGTTGAGCCAGTGCACACCGTCCACGCGCGTGCCCTGGTGACACAGAATTCCCCAGCGGGACACGTCCATTCCCGGGTAGCGGAAGAGCTCCTCGCGGATTTCGGACAGAAGGCGAGTGCGCGAGCCCAGGAACTCGAAAGCCAGCCCGGCATGGCCGGTGGAAAAGAGCAGGGGAGAGGCCATCTCCAGGGCCAATTCCCGTACTCGTCCCGGACCGTGCTGCTCAAGATACTCGGTGGGGAGGGTGGCGCTCAGCACGCTCACGCTGCCTTCAGGGGGCGATCGCCACGGCACCCGGGCGCAGTAGGTGAATCCATATCCGGTGGGATGAGAGGGATCTCCATCGATGTAGAGGTACGTCTCGAAGCCACTCTTCACCATCTGATCGAGGAAATCCCTACTGTGGTCATCGGCGAAGCGGACGAGCCGGTCTGGACGCAGCAAGTGTCGAATACGAGCCCACTGTTCTGCATTCAGGGGGGAGTACTCACCGCCGCCGGGAGCCCAGCCGCAGACGGTTTCAGGTCCCTCGCCCACGGCTCGAATGTAGCTATCGAGGGCTCTACTCACCCCTGTTGCCAGATCCACATGGTCATAGGGCATGTAAAAGGTGATGCGAATGGTCTCGCGGATGAGCAGCCGCTCCCCCTGCCGCGTGGGTCCGTAATGGCGAATCCGGGGGTAGTGCTCATTCATGATTGACTCCAAGCTGGGGCGTTACGATGCCCGAGGGGCAGTTGCCGCCCAGTTTGTCGTATTTCTCCAATTGTGCGCGGACATCAGAAGTCTTTGGGCCGAGTGGGTTGCTCTTGCTCACGAGCGTACAGGGAAATTTGAAATCAAAGATGCATTGAATCCTGGTGGGATTGCGCGCGAAGTGCAGGACGATGTCGGGCTTGAGAGAGCCCGTCCATTGGTCGGTCAGCACGGATTGCCCTGGTGTCGGGCCAGGTGGTGCATAGCGGGGTTCTATCGAGATGTTCTCTGGGAAGCGCGTGAGGAGCCGCTGCCGGACACAAGCGAAGGCCACCGCGTGCTTCATGGTCCCAAGCTCCATGGCCCGCGTCACTTTTTTCCCCTTCTCGTCGTAGCCGACCACCCTGTCGCACTCGGCATCATCCGGGGTTCTGCCCTCGCCGTATTCCCGCTCGTTGACCTGGAAGTCCGCCTCCTTGGCGCACTCGATGAGCAGATTCTCGACGAGGCGCAGGTCGGCTTCTTCGAGGAACTCCTTGAGGGTGGAGAGGGTCCTGGCCGTTTCCACTGCACGAGACACCCATGGGAGGACAGGCTCCTCGCCCGGCGCGGTGGTGTAGCAGGAGGGGTTGCGCAGGCAGCCACTCGTCGCTGAGTCCGTGGACTGCGCGTAGTGGCCTCCTGGCGGTGGCCGCATGGGCGCCTGCGTGGCACAGCCGGCCAACAGCACGGCACCCACCAGGAGGAGGCCCCTCATCACTGGCCCGGCGTGGGCATCGTGCGCATCGAGGTCTTGCCCACCATGATGTCGACGAGCTTCTTCACGCGGCGGAAGACGCTCTCCTGCACGTAGGGCACGCCGTGCTTCTCGCACAGCGCCTTCACCCGGGGTTGGATCTGCTGGTACTTGCTCATGGGCAGGCTCGGCCAGAGGTGGTGCTCGATCTGGTAGTTGAGCCAGCCGTGGAGGAAGTCGACCACATCGCTGCCGGTGGCGTAGTTCGCCGAGCCGACCACCTGTCGCACACAGAACTCCGCGTGGCTCTCGGCGCGGCCGTGGAATCGGTAGAGGTCCTCGCCCGCGTGGTTCGGTGCAATCAGCACGAAGCTCTGGATGTTCGTGAACACCTCGGCGAGGACACTGTTGGCGAACACGCTGAACACGGCCCAGCCCCCGAGCGGCGCGAAGAGGGCAGGGAGGAGCGCGAAGCGCACGCCCGCGTAGGGCAGGAGGCACGTCCGCCAGAAGTCCCGGCCCTCGGCGGTGAGCGGGTTGAAGGCCGTTATCAGCCGGAGGTTGCTGCCATCATCAGGCTGGCCCGCACGTCGGCGCTCGGCGCGCCGCCACTCCAGGAAGGTGTTGGGCGCGTAGTACGTCACCTTCCAGGTGCAGGCGTAGAAGGCGACGATCGCGTACTTCGCCACCAGGGGCATGGAGGAGCGGCGCAGAAACTCGGTGTTCTCTTCCACCAGATCCGGATCCGCCGTCTCGCCGGTGCGCCCGTGGTGGAGCGCGTTGTGCTCATGTCGCCAGGCGTCGGGGTGAATCCAATCTGGCCAGTCGATGAAGCGGCGCCACCCGGTGGCGAAGTGGCGTCCCGTGGAGTGCTCGGGCATGCCGGGCACGCGGTCATAGCCGCGGTGCGTGACGTGGTGCGCCATCATCGTCCAGCGGGCCGTGCTGCCCTGCGCGATGAGCAGCGCCGAGAGCGGATTGGGCGCCAGCCACGCCGTCGCATAGCCGAGTGCCGAGCACACGCGGCCCCAGCGTTGAATCTTCCGGAAGTGCGCAAGGTCTTCGGGGCCGAGCGACGCCTCCATCTCTGTGCGGAGGGCCTGGAGGTCACGGGCGAAGGCCTCGTCATCGAGGCCCGGGAAGGAGGACCGGGGAGGCTCCTCCATGCGCATGGCGGCTGCCGTCTTCATGGGGGTCTGCTCGCTTCTGGCTATGCGTGTGCTCGGTGAGGGGGGGCGCGAGACTCGCTCATCGCGAGGGCGCGTGCGCGGCCAGGATTACCACCAGCGGGGACGTCTCCGAAGAAACAACACCGTGTGGTCGCCTGGGCTCCTGCCCGGCATGCATGCAGTCGTAACCTTCAACACCTGGCCTGACGCCAGGGGCGCGCTCACTCGCGCTTCAGGTACACCGAGTGGCAAGAGACACACGTCTGCACGAGCAGGCCGTAGCTCTCGGCGAGCGCGGTGTCGTCACGCTTCTCGGCGGCAGCCGCGACAGCCTGGGCTCGCATGCGCACCTCGTCCTGGAGCACGAAGAATCGCTCGGGCAGGAAGGTGCTCGGGTCGTCCTCGGCGCCGGCCTCGGGACGCACCAGTCGGGGCTCGGAGGCGATGCGCTGGGCGGCGGCTCGCACCACGTCATGGCGCAGCAGCGTCACCCCAAACATCAGGTCCCTCGCGTCCAGCCCGTGGCGACCCATCTTCTTGCGCAGCAGGGTGCGCGCGGCCTCGGGGAGGTAGTCCGGCGCGGGCAGACTGGGGTGCTCCTTCGCCTCCGCGGCCTTGGGGGTGGCCTTCTTGGGCTCCGCGGCGGAGGCCTGGAAGAGCAGCCGTGTTACGGCTGCTCTTCCTCGCCCTCGGCGACGCGGGCGCTCGAGACACCGAACACGTTGGCCTCGGCGATCTCCTTGGTGGTGCCCTTGTAGATGCGCCAGGCGAAGGGCGCGGTCACCAGGAACGCAATGCACGCCAGGCCGAGGGCCTTCCAGGGAATGGGCTCTTCCTTGATCTGGATGTCATTGCCGTAGGAGTTGATGTTGTACTTCGGACGGGAGCGCGCGGCTTCACGCTCCTCCTG
Source organism: Archangium minus (assembly GCF_044360475.1). Classification (NCBI taxonomy): domain Bacteria; kingdom Pseudomonadati; phylum Myxococcota; class Myxococcia; order Myxococcales; family Archangiaceae; genus Archangium; species Archangium minus. The sequence continues at coordinate 6,798,293 of NZ_CP043494.1, read as the reverse complement.
GGTCATCTCCTGCCCCTGAAAGTCATGGAGTTGCCGCCGCTGGGCCAGGGCGGCGCCGCCAGTGACGAGCACGAAGACGACCAGCAGATGCGAGACGGAGGGGAGGCGCATGGGCGCGCAGCGTACCACGACCTTACAGGTGCGAAGAACAAGGCTTGCGTCGCCCCCGGGGGTCCATTAGGCGCGGACTGTGCGCCTCCTCTTCATTCCTCTGCTCAACCTGCTGTTGTTTCTGCGGCACCTGCTGGGTCTGCCCTTCCGTCTGATGGGGGCCCGCCACCGGCCCGCCTACGTCCGGTTCCGGTTGACGGGGGATCCTCCCTACCGTGCGCAGCCCCGGCGGCGCAGTCTGGGGCTGTTGGGGGGGCAGAACCGCCCGGAGCCGGCCACGGTGACCTCGCTGGAGGGCTTCCGGGAGACGCTGGAGTTGCTGGCGAAGGACCCGAAGGTGAAGGGCATCCTTCTGGAGCTAGAGGATCTGGCGGTGCCGCCGGCGAAGCGGGACGTGCTGGTGAAGCTGCTCGAGGGCTTCAGGGGAGCGGGCAAGCGGGTGGTGGCCTGGGCGGTGGGCGTGGACAACCTGGGGTACCAGGTGATGTGCGCGGCGGACGAGGCGCTGCTGTCCCCAGCGGGGCGGCTGGAGCTGGTGGGCTACGCGGCGGAGGCGATGGCGCTGGGCGAGGGACTCGGGCGGATCGGCGTCCAGGCGCACTTCTTCCGGCGGGGCGAGTACAAGACGATGCCCGAGCTCTTCACGCTCCCGCACGTGTCGAACATCCAGCGGGAGGTCCTGGAGTCCTTCCTCGACGAGCGGTACGCCGAGCTGGTGGACACCCTCGCGAAGGGTCGGCGGCGCACCCCGGAGCAGGTGAGGGCGTGGATTGACGGGGGCCCCTACAGCGCGAGGCGCGCGGCGGCGGAGGGGCTCATCGACGGGGTGTGTGACGAGGCGGCGCTGCCCGAGCGATTGAACGGAAAGGGCTCGGAGGGCGAGGCGGATGAGGAGGGCGAGGGCCTGGAGCCCATGCCGATGTACCTGGCGAGGCTGCCGTGGCCACCGGTGCGCTGGCGCCGGTTGCGGCCCCTGCCCCGGCTGGCGGTGGTGCCGGTGTCGGGGATGATCGTCACGGGGAAGGGCGGGTCGGGGGTGACGGGCCAGATGGCGGGCTCGGAGGCGGTGGTGAAGGCGCTGCGCGCGGCGGGGCGCAACCGGAGGGCGAAGGCGGTGGTGCTGTACGTGTCGAGCTCGGGGGGCTCGGCGGTGGCCTCGGAGATCATCCTGGAGGCGGTGCAGCGGGTGGCGAAGAAGAAGCCAGTCATCGCCTTCGTGGACCGGGTGGCGGCGAGTGGTGGCTACATGGCGGCGCTGGGGGCGAAGGAGATCTGGGCCACGCCGCACGCCATCGTGGGCTCCATCGGCGTGTTCGCGGGGAAGTTCGACACCTCGGGGCTGATGGAGAAGGTGGGGGTGCACCGCACGCTCATCACCCGGGGGGAGAATGCGGGCATCTACTCGTCCACGCGGGGCTTCACCGAGCACGAGCGGGCCTTGATGGAGGCCGAGGTGGAGGAGACGTACCAGGCGTTCCTCGAGCACGTGGCGAAGGCGCGGGGCCGGACGAAGGAGGAGATCCACGCGCTGGGGGAGGGGCGGGTGTACAGCGGCACGCGAGCGCTCGCGGTGGGGCTGGTGGACCGGACGGAGGGCTTCGAGGAGGCCTGCCGGCGCGCGATGGAGCTGGCGAAGGTGCCGGGGCGCTTCGATCTTCAGGTGTACGGAGGAGGAGACCGGCGCTTCTCGCTGCTGAAGCTGCTGCTGGGGGGCTCGCACGCGGGGACATATGCTTTCTGCCCGACGGCCTGGAGCCTCCAGGGTTTCGGGGAAGGGGAGCGCTTCGAGTAATCTCCGGGTCCGCATGGCGCGCCACTGTCCCCTCTGCGAGAACGAGCCCCTGCGGCCTCTGCGTGTCTCCGACGTGGAAGTGGACACATGTCCCCGCTGTCACGGGCTGTGGTTCGACCGGGGCGAGCTGGAGCGGTTTCCGGATCGCCCTCCGGCGCGCACGTTCCTGGCGGCGGCGAGACAGGCCCCCTCTCGGTGCCGGAGGCGGGGCCATCCGGTGGCTCGAGAACAGGCCGTGTGCCCCACGTGCCGGAGCGAGCCGGTGGCTTGTCCGAGCTGTGGCTCGCGGCTGGGGTTGGTGGTGACGAGCGCCTGTCCTATCGACGTGTGCCCGCGCTGCGAGGGTGTCTGGCTGGACGCGGGCGAGTTCGAGCTGCTGGAGGGGGTGACCAATCCCCAGGTGAGGCCGGCGGGAGTGGTGGCGGCGGCCTCGGCCCTGAAGTGCTCGGCCTGCAAGGCAGGGCTCCAGCTTCGGGACGCCTTCGCGTATGAGGGCGACGTCTACTGCGCCAGGTGTCGGCCGCCGAGCGCCGTCCAGCTTCGCACTTCTTGAATGACGACCCGTGCTCCCATGTCCTCCACTCCTTCTTGCCGGCTCTCTCTGACCACCCTGTCTCTCACGGCCGTCCTGGCCGTCACGGGTTGTGCTCACGCGCCTGGACCCAAGGAGGTGGCCTCCGCCTACGCCCAGGCGCTGGAGGAGAACCGGCTGGCGGACGCCCAGGCGCTGACGAACGCACCACCCGAGGAGCAGCCGTTGTTCCTCGAGCACTATGCGAATGCCTCGGTTCGTCAGGCGCGGGCCGCGGAGGTGCGTGCGGCCCTCCCGGAGCTTCAGGCGCGAGCGCCCGCCCTCATGCTGATCCAAGCGAAGGAGGGCTGGCGGGTTGTCGAGGAGGCACCAGCGGACGCGCCCCGGGCGGTCCTGACACGTTTCCTGGACGCGGTGGAGGCGAGCGACTGGGCCACGGCCTGGTCGCTGCTGAGTGAGCCGTTGCGTGTCCGCTACACGCCCGAGCGTCTGCGCGAGGACTTCCAGCGCGAGCCCCTGGCCTCCGAGCGGGTGCGCCGAGCGCGGCTTGCCCTGAAGGGTCACGTGCGAGTGACGGGCTCGGACGCGGAGTTCCCGATTGGCAAGGAGCACGGGGTGCGACTGGTTCGGGAGGCAGGCGAGTACCGGGTCTCGGCTATCGAATGAGAAGACATGCGACCAGGAGCGTGGGCGATTAGAGGAGGTTGACACGATCCGGGCCGCTGGCTATTCCGCGCCCTTCCGAGAGGTGTCCCCCTACCTCCCGGATTCCAAAAGGATTCAGGTACTCAGATGAGCGTTTCCGAGCGCGACATCCTCGCGGCGATGTCGAAGGTGATGGATCCCGAGCTGCACATCGACCTTGTGAAGGCCGGGATGGTGAAGGACATCCGCGTGGATGGCGACAAGGCGAAGCTCAAGATCGAGCTGACCACGCCGGCCTGCCCGCTGAAGGGGAAGATCCAGGCGGACGCCGAGGCGGCGCTGAAGCAGGTACCGGGGCTGAAGACGTTCGACATCGAGTGGGGCGCGCAGGTGCGTTCGGCGCCGGTGGGCATGGGTGGGCCGCAGGGCCAGGCGATATTGCCGCAGGTGAAGAACGTGATCCTGGTGGGCGCCGGCAAGGGCGGCGTGGGCAAGAGCACGGTGTCGGTGAACCTGGCGGCGGCGCTGGCGCGCGAGGGCGCGAAGGTGGGCCTGCTGGACGCGGACTTCTACGGTCCGTCCGTGCCGTTGATGACGGGCATCACCGAGAAGCCGGTGAGCCCGGATGGCAAGACGCTGCTCCCGCTGGAGAAGCACGGGCTGAAGGTGATGTCGATCGGCTTCCTGGTGGAGGCGGATCAGGCGCTCATCTGGCGCGGGCCCATGCTGCACGGCGCGCTGATGCAGCTGGTGCGGGACGTGCGCTGGGGCGAGCTGGACTACCTGGTGCTGGATCTGCCGCCGGGCACGGGTGACGTGGCGCTGTCGCTGTCGCAGTCGGTGAGGGCGGCGGGCGCGGTGCTGGTGACGACGCCGCAGGACGTGGCGCTGGCGGACGTGGTGCGCGCCAAGCAGATGTTCGACAAGGTGCACATCCCGGTGCTGGGCATCGTGGAGAACATGAGCCAGTTCGTTTGCCCGCACTGCTCCAAGGCCACGCCCATCTTCAACCAGGGCGGCGGCCACAAGGCGGCGCAGATGTTCAGCATCCCGTTCCTCGGCGAAATCCCCCTGAATCTGAAGATCCGCGAGTCGGGTGACGCGGGCGTGCCGGTGGTGCTCAGCGCGCCGGACAGCCCCGAGGCCCAGGCCTTCAGGGCGATGGCGCGCAACATCGCGGGCCGCGTGTCCACCGAGAACATGCGGGTGGCGGTGAAGCTCCCCGTTGTAAGCTGAGGATCCCCCGCGACCCCCACCGAGGACCCCATGACAACCGGCAAGGAACCCGACAACGACTTCGATCCGCTGCTCGGCGACGAGCCGGGGAAGGAGGGTTCTCGCCCGGGGTTCGTGCCGGAGTTCGTGCGCAAGGTGGCGGTGGCAGGTCTGGGTGCCCTCTTCATGACGGAGGAGGGCATCCGCTCGCTGGCCGGTCAGCTCAAGCTGCCCAAGGAGGCGCTCGGCTATATCCTCGGGCAGGCGGAGAAGACGAAGGACGAGGTGGGCCGGGTGGTCTCCGAGGAGCTGCGGCGCTTCCTCCAGTCGGAGAAGCTGCGCGACGAGTTCCTCAAGCTGATGTCGGGGATGACCATCGAGGTGAAGGCCCAGATCCGCCTGGTTCCGGATCGCGCCGAGGACGTGGAGCAGGGCGAGCCGGCGCGCACCAAGGTGGTCGTCACCGAGCTGAACACGCGCCGCGGCGGCAAGAAGTCCGCCTCGAAGAAGGAGTAACGGCGTGGAGGGCGAGGGGCGGCGGAACTGGCGTCAGCACCCGCTGATGAAGCGGCTCCCCGTGCTGCTGCTGCTGGCCATGGGCCTGTGGCTGTGGAAGGGCTCGGAAGTGCCCGAGCGCGAGCTGGTATGGCGGCTGGTGGGCCCGGGCTGGGGCGAGATCCGCGCCATCGACCTCCAGGTGAAGAACGCCGAGGGCGAGCTGGTGAAGCGCGAAACGCACACTTTCCAGGCAGGACCTCCGAGCTCGGTGACCCTGAAGACGGAGCTGCCCGCCGGGACATACGAGGTGTGGGTGTTCGCTCGGGGTGAAAGTGGACCTTCCCGGCCCCCGCGTGTGGAGCGCCTGACACTCGGAGAAGAAGACGTGCGCGTCGAGCGGGGACTCCCGGTACCTGCGAGTCGTTGACCGGTGGGGTGGCCAGGGCTATAGCGCGCCCGGTTCCTCGTTTACTGATTTACCGAGCAAGGGGTCGCGAACGCCATGGCAACGGAGCACATCGTCGTCGTCGGGGCAGGGCAGATGGGGTCGGGCATTGCCCAGGTGGCGCTGCAGGCGGGCCTGCGGGTCACGCTGGTGGACGTCTCGAAGGAGGGTCTCGCCAAGGGTGCCGAGCGCATCAAGGCCGGCCTGAAGAAGCTGGTGGAGAAGGGCAAGCTGGACGCGGCCCGGCTCGAGGCGGCGAACACGAACTTCGCGACCGCCACCAGCGCCACCGAGGTGAAGGACGTCGACTTCGCCGTCGAGGCCGTGACGGAGAACGAGGACCTCAAGCGCCGCATCTTCGTGGAGCTGGACAGCGTGGTGAAGCCGGGCGGCATCCTGGCCACCAACACCTCGTCCATCCCCATCACCCGGATCGCCGCGGCGACGAAGCGCCCGGAGAACGTGATCGGGATGCACTTCATGAACCCGGTGCCGCTGATGCAGCTGGTGGAGCTGATCCGGGGCGCGGCGACGTCGGACGCGACGTACCAGACGACGAAGGCGCTCGCGGAGAAGATGGGGAAGACCACGGTGGTGTCCAAGGACTTCCCGGGCTTCATCGTGAACCGCATCCTCATCCCCATGCTGAACGAGGCCTGCTTCGCGCTGATGGAGGGCCTGGGCACGGCGGAGGACATCGACACGGCGATGAAGCTGGGCACCAACCAGCCCATGGGCCCGCTGCAGCTGGCGGACTTCATCGGCCTGGACACGGTGCTCTACATCGCCGAGGTGCTCCACAAGGGGCTGGGTGACGACAAGTACCGCCCGAGCCCGCTGCTGCGGCAGTACGTGGACGCCGGCTGGTACGGCAAGAAGAGCGGCCGCGGTTTCTACAAGTACTAGGACGAGGCAATCCCCCACATGGCCTACGAGAACATCCGGCTGGAGTCCGAGGACGCCATCGCGATCCTCACCATTGATCGTCCCAAGGCGCTCAACGCCCTCAACAGCAAGACGCTCCAGGAGATCGAGTCCGCGCTCAACGCCCTTCCTCCCACGGCCCGCGCCCTCATCGTCACGGGCGGTGGCGACAAGGCCTTCGTGGCGGGCGCGGACATCGCGGAGATGGCCTCCATCACCGCGGCGCAGGCGCGCGAGTTCGCCGCGCTCGGCCACCGCGTCTTCCACAAGCTCGAGCAGCTCCCCATCCCCACCATCGCCGCGGTGAACGGCTTCGCGCTCGGTGGTGGCTGTGAGCTCGCCCTCGCGTGCGACCTCATCTACGCCTCGGAGAAGGCGAAGCTGGGACTGCCCGAGGTGAGCCTCGGCGTGATTCCGGGCTTCGGCGGCACGCAGCGCCTCACCCGCGTGGTGGGCAAGATGCGCGCGAAGGAGCTCGTCTTCACGGGTGAGCGCCTGGACGCGGCCAAGGCGAAGGAGATCGGCCTGGTCCTCGAGGTACTGCCGGCGGATCAGCTCCTGGCCCACTGCAAGACGGTGGCGGGGAAGATCCTCAAGAACGGTCCGCTGGCGGTGTCGCAGGCCAAGCGGGTCATCGAGTTCGGCGCCGACCAGGATCTTCGTGCGGCCAACGAGCTGGAGCGCCAGGGTTTCGCGGTGCTCTTTGGCTCGGAGGACCAGAAGGAGGGCATGAAGGCCTTCCTGGAGAAGCGTCCCGCCGCCTTCGCTGGCAAGTAGGCAACCAAACCATGCCCGGGAGCCCCGGGATGGCTAATGGGCGCGGCAATTGGCGCTTGCCCGCCCTTCTTGCAAACCCCGATCCCAGGAGGCATGCCCGTACTATGTACCTCCGCGCCCTTACCCCAGGAGTGCCATGAACTTCGAGCTGAGCGACGTCCAGCGCGAGATCCAGCGGATGTGCCGCGAGTTCGCCTCGCGCGAGCTGACCCCCAACGCCCGCAAGTGGGACGAGACGCACCAGTGGCCCGTCGAGGCGGTGAAGAAGCTGGCTGAGCTGTCTCTGCTCGGTGTGGCGGTGCCGGAGCAGTACGGCGGCGCGGGGCTGGACAACGTGTGCTACGCGCTGGCCATGGAGGAGATCAGCCGCGGCTGCGCCTCCACCGGCGTCATCATGAGCGTGAACAACTCGCTCTACTGCGATCCGGTGATGAAGTACGGCAACGAGGAGCAGAAGGCGGAGTTCCTCACTCCCTTCGCCCGGGGCGAGAAGCTGGGCTGCTTTGGCCTCACCGAGCCCGAGGCGGGCAGCGACGCGGCCTCCCAGAAGACCACGGCCGTGCGCAAGGGTGACGAGTACATCATCAACGGCTCGAAGAACTGGATCACCAACGGCCCCAAGGCGGACGCCATCGTGCTGTTCACGATGACGAACAAGGAGGCGGGCAACAGGGGCATCTCCGCGTTCCTGGTGCCCACCAACACGCCGGGCTTCATCCGCGCCGAGCCGGACAAGAAGATGGGCATCAGCGCCGCGCACTCGTGCAGCATGTTCTTCGAGGACATGCGCGTGCCGGCCAAGAACCTCCTGGGCAAGGAGGGCGACGGCTTCAAGATCGCCATGAGCACGCTGGACGGCGGGCGCATTGGCATTGCCTCGCAGGCGCTGGGCATTGCCCGCGCGGCCTTCGAGGAGGCCGTGCGCTACTCGGGCGAGCGCAAGACGTTCGGCAAGCCCATCCGCGAGCACCAGGCCATCCAGTTCATGATCGCCGACATGGCCACGGAGATCGACGCGGCTCGGCTGCTCGTGCTGCGCGCGGCGATGCTCAAGGACAAGGGCGTGCGCCACTCCACCGAGAGCTCCATGGCCAAGCTGTACGCCAGCGAGATGGCCAGCCGTGTGGCCAACAAGGCCCTGCAGGTGCACGGGGGCATGGGCTACTCCAAGGAGATGGACGTCGAGCGCCACGTGCGCGACGCGCGCATCACGGAGATCTACGAGGGGACGAGCGAGATTCAGCGCATCGTCATCTCGGCCAACCTGTTGAAGGACTGAGGAGTCGAAATGAAGCGCTTCCTGTTCGCGGTGGTGGTGTTGCTTGGTTCAGGCCTGGCGTTCGCGCAGGGCTCGCCTGGCAAGAAGGGCTCGGCCCAGAAGGAGACGGGCGCGAGCCCCGAGGCGGCTGCCCCCGCGCAGGAGAAGAAGAAGGCGGCGGGGCCGGTCCGGCCTCCGCCCCCGGAGATCAACCGGCTGCCCTTCACTCCGGACTCCATCCGCATGGTCATGGAGTACCACGCCTTCGACATCCAGGATTGCTACGAGGAGATCCTCGCGACGAAGGGCAGCACGGTGGAGGAGGGTCGCATCATGACGACCTTCACCATCACGCAGGACGGCTTCGTGCGGAACGCCAAGGTCGCCAAGGCGGGTACGACGCTGAAGAACCCGCGCCTGCACGAGTGCGTGGTGAACGTGCTCTCCGGCATCAACTTCCCGCAGCCGCCGGACCGCCGCGAGTACCCCATCGAGTATCCGTTCAACCTCAAGGCCATCAAGTAGGACCCCTTCCGTGAACCTCGAGCTCACCGAGACGCAGACGCTCATCCGCGACACCGCGCGCAAGTTCGCGCGGGAGCGGGTGGCGCCCCAGGCGCGCAGATTCGACAAGGAGGAGATCTTCCCCACCGAGCTCTTCAAGGAGCTGGCCTCCCTGGGGCTCATGGGGGTGAACATCCCCTCCCAGTACGGCGGCGCCGAGGCGGGCGTCGTCTCCTACTCGCTGGCGATGATGGAGATGGCCGCCGCGTGTGCCTCCACCTCGGTGGCCATGGCTGTCACCAACATGTGCGCCGAGCTCATCCAGAAGTTCGGCACCGAGGCGCAGCGCCAGAAGTACGTCACGCGCATCACCTCGGGCGAGGCGGTGGTGGGCTCGTTCGCGCTCTCCGAGCCGCACGCGGGCTCGGATCCGCGCGCCATGCGCACCACGGCGGTGCGGCGCGGGGACAAGTGGGTCCTCAACGGCAGCAAGCAGTGGATCACCTCCGGCGCCTACGCGGGCGTGATGGTGGTGTGGGCGCTCACGGGAGGGCAGGGGAGCAAGGGCATCTCCGCCTTCATCGTGGAGGGCGGGACGAAGGGCCTCATCGTCGGCAAGCATGAGGACAAGATGGGCCTGCGCTCGTCCAACACCGTGAGCCTCACCTTCGAGGACATGGAGATCCCCGCGGAGAACCTCCTGGGCAAGGAGGGCGACGGCTTCAAGCTGGCGATGATCGCGCTGGACGGTGGGCGTATCGGCATCGCCTCGCAGGCCTGCGGTGTGGCCCGGGCGGCGCTGGAGGCCTCCATCCGCTATGCGAAGGACCGTAAGGCCTTCGGCCAGCCCATTGGCGAGTTCCAGGGACTGCGCTTCATGCTGGCCAACATGGCCACCGAGCTCCAGGCGGCCGAGCTGCTGACGTACCGGGCGGCGTTCCTCAAGGACGAGGGCCAGCCGTTCACCCGCGAGGCCTCCATGGCGAAGCTGTACGCCAGCGAGATGTCCAACCGCGCGGTGGACAAGGCGGTGCAGATCCACGGCGGCTACGGCTACATCGACGAGTTCCCCGTGGAGCGTTACTTCCGGGATGCCCGGGTGCAGACCATCTACGAGGGCACCAGCGAGGTTCAGCGGCTGGTGATCGCCCGCGAGACGTTCAAGCTCCTCGACTGACCGCCCGCTCTGCTGGCGAAGGTTCGCGCCCCCCGTGCGCCTCATGCGCCGGGGCGATGGCGCGACTACCCATGGGGTACCACCTTGTCCTCCGGTAGGCGCCCGGAGGCCTGGCGACCTGGCCTCTGGGACAGGGGTTCTGGGGTGGCGGGGGGTCCCCTCCCACCCGGAGCCGCATTATCAAGACTGTAAACAAGTATCCCGCGCTCGCTTGACTGCCGGTGTAACCGGTGTCTAGGGTGCGCGGCTTCGAGTCAACCCCATTGTGGGGTTGGCTCGCGGGTCACTCGTAGCTCCCCGCGAGTGACTGCCGTCCACAACCGGGGGCAGCAGTACCGTTTCAAAGGATTCCCAATCTCATGCAGCAGAATGTGAACCAGCAGATCGGAGATGTCGGCGACGAGGATTTTGCCGCGATGTTCGAGGCCTCGCTCAAGGAGCGTGGCGGTGAAGGCATCCTCAAGGAAGGCGAGATCGTCAAGGGCACCGTCGTTCAGGTGACCAAGGACTACGCCATCGTCGACATCGGCTACAAGTCCGAGGGCCAGGTTCCGATCTCCGAGTTCACCAGCCCTCGCGGCGAGGTCTCCGTCAAGGCGGGCGACCCTGTCGAGGTCCTCCTGGAGAGCCGCGAGAACGATACCGGCATGGTCGTCCTCTCCAAGGAGAAGGCCGACAAGATGCGCATCTGGGACGAGATCAGCGCCGCCTGCGAGCGCGATGAGATCGTCAAGGGCACCATCGTGGGTCGCGTGAAGGGTGGCCTCTCCGTCGACATCGGAGTGAAGGCGTTCCTCCCCGGCAGCCAGGTGGATATCCGCCCGGTGCGCAACCTCGACCAGTACATCTCGAAGGAATTCGAGTTCAAGGTCATCAAGTTCAACAAGAAGCGCGGCAACATCGTGCTCTCCCGCCGCGTGCTGCTCGAGAAGCAGCGCGAGGAGATGAAGAAGGAGACCCTCAAGAATCTCAAGGAGGGTGCGGTCCTCAAGGGCGTGGTCAAGAACCTCACCGACTACGGCGCCTTCATCGACCTCGGCGGCATCGACGGCCTCCTCCACATCACCGACATGTCCTGGGGCCGCATCGGTCACCCCAGCGAGATGTTCAATGTGGGTGACGAGGTCCGGGTCGTGGTCCTCAAGTTCGACCCCGCCCAGGAGCGCGTCAGCCTCGGCCTCAAGCAGATCCAGGAGGATCCGTGGCACCGCGCCGACGAGAAGTACCCGGTCGGCACCCGCGTGCGCGGCAAGGTCGTCTCCATCACCGACTACGGCGCGTTCATCGAGATCGAGCAGGGCGTCGAGGGTCTGGTGCACGTGTCCGAGATGTCCTGGACCAAGCGCCTCAAGCACCCGAGCAAGATGCTCGAGGTGGGCCAGGAGGTCGAGGCCGTCGTTCTCGACATCGATCCGAAGGCCAAGCGCATCGCGCTGGGCATGAAGCAGATCGAGCAGAACCCCTGGACGCTGCTCGAGGACAAGTACCCGATCGGCTCCGTCATCAAGGGTCAGATCCGCAACGTCACCGACTTCGGCGTGTTCGTCGGCGTCGAGGAGGGCGTGGACGGCCTGGTGCACGTGTCCGACATCTCGTGGACCCAGCGCATCAAGCACCCGGGCGAGATGTTCAAGAAGGGCGACGAGGTCGAGGCGGTGGTGCTCAACATCGACGTCGAGAACGAGCGCTTCAGCCTGGGCATCAAGCAGCTCCAGCCGGATCCCTGGGACACCCTGTCCGAGCGCACCCCGGTGGGCAGCCGCGTGAAGGGCAAGGTCACCAAGGTGACGGACTTCGGCGCCTTCGTGGAGATCGAGCCCGGCATCGAGGGCCTCGTGCACGTCTCCGAGCTGAAGGAGGAGCGTGTCGAGAACCCGCGTGACGTGGTGAACGAGGGCCAGGAGGTTGAGGTCAAGATCATCGACATCAACACCCAGGACCGGAAGGTGGCTCTGTCGATGAAGGCCCTGATCGGCGAGGGCGACGACTACCGCGAGTACCTCCGCCGCCAGGCCGAGGGCTCCAAGGCCCGCCTCGGCGACGTGATGGCCAGCAAGCTGAAGAAGTAGTCGGCTTGCCCCTCACGTAGAGGGATAGGACAACGGCCGGGCTCCCTTCGGGGAACCCGGCCGTTTGTTTTTCCAGTCCTGATTTCAGGAGTCCCCAGGGCGGGGGAGGGGACTCAGCGCTCGCGCTCGCCCTTGGGAGGGCCCTCGCTGCCCACCAGCGATAGCTTCGCCGACCAGGAGCCGGCCATCTCGTGCGGCATCAGCTCGCGCGGCGAGCGGTAGTACTGCATCGGCGAGTCGTGCAGGAAGTTCGACACCCGGCTCGTGTACAGACACGCGTAGCGTTCCACCTGCTCGCCGAAGCGGCTGTTCTCGTGCCCTTCCTTGAAGAGCAGGCCCCAGTACGGGTTGAAGCCTTCCTCCACCTCGCGCTCCAGGGTGTCGGCGATCTCCGTCGCCTCCCGCAGGGCCCAGCGCAGCTTGTCCAGCTCGACCTTCGTCTTGCGCCGCTCTTCCTCCAGCTGGGCCTGCTCCTCGGCCGTCAGCTCCCCGCGATCCAGCCTGCGGTCCAGCGCGTTGAGCAGACCCTTGTGGTGCGCCACCGCGTCATCCAGCCGCTCCCGAGCCATTTCCACCTCGGACAGCTGCTCGATCCGCTCTCGCTGCCCGTCCGTGTAGGTGATCTCGTCTTCAATCTCCTGGACGATCATGCACGTGCGCCACAGCGAGGACTTCTTCGACTTGAGGATGTCCCCGTAGATGTGATCGCCCACGTACAGGACGCCCTCGCCCGCGTAGCCCGTCTGCCGCTCGAACTGCACCAGGTTGCCGCCCTGGTACACCTTGCCGCGCTCCAGGTGGGCGGCCTCACCCACCACGCGCGCTTCCTCGCCAGGACCGGCTGTCTCCAGCTCCAGGAAGGGCCGCTGCTCGGAGAAGAACGCCGGCTTCGAGGCCAGCGTCACGATGTAGTCGAAGTAGTTGCGCCAGCTCGGGTACTCCGCCAACTGCCCGTCCAGCAGGTAGCGCATCACCGCGTCCGTGTAGTCCCACGCCGAGTTCGTCAGCAGGAACAGGCGCTTGCCGCCCGAGCGCAGCTTGTGCAGCGCGGGGCCCAGCTCCGGATCCTGGAAGATGTAGCGCCCCAGCTCCTTGCGCACCTCGCGCTTGAGCGAGTTGTCCCGGTGCACCGTGTCGATGGCGTCGCGGATGTCGTCGTACAGCTTGCCGTAGTCCACGCGCTGGCCCAGCGACTCCAGCAGCTCGATGATGCCCGCGAACAGCCAGGCCTCGGGCAGGGCGAAGAGCGTGTCGATCCACGCGAACTGGGGGTTCTTCAGCTGCACGCGCTGGTTGCGGTAGAGCTTCTTCCACACCTCGCGCTCGAGCGGCCGCAGCCCGTGCCAGGCCCGCCCCACGTAGCCGAAGCGGTCCATCTTCAGCAGGTTGCCGTTCGCCTTGTCGACCGCCAGCCCGCGGATCACGAAGTGGTGGTCGTACTGCAGCTGGCCGATCACCGACGGGTAGCCTCGCTCGGAGACGAGCTTGGCGATCGTCATGTCGTACGCGAGCTGCTCCAGCCGGCGCATGTGATAGATGGCCAGCGTGTAGTCCATGTCGAAGCCGATGAGCTCGACGCTGGTCATGCGCAGGTTGCGGTTGACGAAGATGTCCCGCGCGCGTGGCACCTCGCGAGGGAGAACCCGGGGGACGCTCAGCAGGCGAGCGAGCTCGGGATCTGCGAAGAGGCTCTGGGCGCGGCGCTCGGCGTCCTCGGCGTGGGCTCGGTTGCGCGAGGAGCGGAAGCTGCCGTGCAGGGGATCCGAGGTCGTCGGGCTCCCGGGGATGGGTCCGGTCGGTGAGAGTTTCGGTGACACAGGACAGACAGACATAACACGCGGTCCTCGGGCGGCACCATTCATACGGCCCGTCCACCTTGCGGGCTGCCGAGCCGACGTGGCACGCTCGCGGGTCCGCATGCGATCGCCCGCCAGACGCCCCCCGTCCGACGCAGAGCTCCACGCGCGGCTGTCCGCCCGAATCGAGGCTCTGGAGGACCGTGTCCGCCGGCTCGAGGTGTTGGTCCGCGGCGCCGTCGTGGCCGGGCGTACGCGTTCCTCGGGGACCGCCTCCGGTCGAGTGCGCCGTCAGATGGCGGCTCCCCGGACAGGCGGCCGAGCGCGTCCTCGTTGCCCCGGCTGCACGCTGGAGCTCCCACCGGGACGCCGGGGCGAGGCCTGTGTCTGGTGCGGGTTCCTGTTCGACGCCGTCCGGCCCCGGAAGAGGAAGGGATGAGCAGCGCCTACCGGTTGACCGGCCGCATTGAGGCCGGAGAGCTCGCTGATCTCTACGAGGCTGTCCAGGAGCCGGGTGGCGCCAAGGTCGTCATCAAGCTCTTCCATCCGAAGACGTCGGATCCGCGCTACGCCGCCGTGCTGGCCCAGACGTACAGCGTCCTCAACCCGCTGCACCCCGAGGGTGTCCTCCACGTCCTCGACATGGGCTTCGTGAAGAACCGGCTCGCCGTGGTGCGCGAGTCCGTGGAGGGCTACACCCTGGGCACCGCGCTGCAGCGGCTCAGCTCCAAGGAGGTCCTCCTCCCAGCGCCCGTCGCGCTCCATCTCATCATCCAGCTCCTCGAGTCCGTGGAGCGGGCCCACGCGGTGGGTGTCGTCCACGGCGCCATCACCCCGGGCAACGTGCTGCTGTCGCGCGCCGGTCTGCCCGCCGTGTGCGACTTCGGAGCGCTCCAGGCGCTCATCGGGGTACCGGAGCTCAAGCGCGCCTTCGCGGGCCGGGGCCGCAGCGCCTATCGCGCCCCCGAGGTGGGCCGGGGTGACATGCCCGACGTGCTCTCGGACATCTACTCCATCGGCGCCATGGCCTACGAGCTGCTCACCCTGCGCGAGGCTGTCGTCCCCGACGGAGGTGTCAGCACCCGCCGCGCCGGCCTGCCTCCGCCCAGCCGCCTGGATCGGCGCATCCATGCGCGATTGGACCCCATCATCCTGCGCGCGCTGGAGGCCACGCCCTCCAGGCGGTTCCGCTCCTGTGCTGAGTTCGCCGGCTCGCTGCGCAACTTCCTCTCCACCAACGGAGGCCTGCCCGGCACCGAGGAATCGCGCCGCTTCGTGGCCGAGCTCTTCCCCAACGAGGTGTCCGTCGGGCTCGGTCCAGTGCCGTTCTCCGAGCGCTTCACACTCACGCCGATCTCGGGCGTATCGCTGGCACAGGTGAGCGCGGACGCGTTGGACAAGTCCGTGGTGGTGCGACCCTCCTTCAGTCCCGCCCTCAGCGAGGCGGACACCATGGAGGCTCCGCCCGCCTTCGAGGACTACCTGCCCGAGCCCACCGTGGTGCCAGGGCCCGTGATGGATCGCCGCGTGCTCGACTCCACCCAGGTCTTCACGGAGGAGCCCCCGACGGAGGAGGTCGTCCCCGAATCCACCCAAGTCAGCTCCCCTGCGCCTCCCGAGATGGGCCGGAGCGCTCCGCCAGGCGACGATGAGCAGACCTGGGTGGCGCCTCCAGGGGCGGCACCGCCCAAGCCTCGCCGAGGGCCTGTGCTCGGTGGTGCCGCTGCCGCGGCCAGGGAAGGGACGCGCGTGGGCAAGCATCCCCGCCTGCGCGTGGTGGAGGACTTCTCTCGTCCCGAGCCGCCATCCGAGCCCCCACCTCCGCAGGGAGATGCGGAGGACCGGATAGACACCGAGAAGCTCGAGAGGACGGTGCTCCGCTCGCGCGTCCCCGAAGGGACGGTCACGCGGGCGCGTGTACCTCCGTCCCTGGTGCGCGGGCACGGGTCCGAGCAGCCGCCAACCACGGTCGAGCCGGATCGCTCGTACATCCCCATGCCCCCTCCGACGTCTCCGGAGGTCAAGGCCGCGGTGGCTCAACGCCGCCTCTTCACCGAGGAGCGCAACCTCCAGGAGGACGCGCGGCGCCGGCGCCGGATGTTGGCTGTGGCGGGTGCCATCGCGCTGGTGGGCATGGTGTGTTTTGCCTTCGCGCTGTGGAGGTTCTCACAACGACCCCAGCTCGACACGGATCCCAAGGTGTCCGCGGTCAGTGGCGCCGTGGAGCAGTACCTGCAAGAGCCTCCGACGTCGTCGCCTGAGCCTCCCAAGCCCAGCCATAGCCCGCCACCGGAGCCGGTGGTGGTGTCCCAGGGGACGGGTGAGGACCCTCCCAAGGCCGGTGTCGCGTACCTGTCGCTCGAGGCCGACCGCCCAGCGCGCGCGTACATCAATGGTGTGCGGGTGAGGCGCAACCTGCCCCTGGTGCGCTACCCGGTGAGGTCAGGCACCCATGAGATCATCATCGAGACGATTGGCGTGCCGCGGTACCGCGAGGTGTTCCAGGTGAGCCTGGAGCGCGGCGAGCACAAGATGCTGCAGCAGCTCTTCAACGACTCTTCCCACCGCTGAGGCCATGGACCGGACCCGCGTCTTCGTCGTCGAGGATCAGCCGACCCTGCTACGCAACCTCCTCAAGGTGCTCGGGAGCTTCCCGGAGCTAGAGGTGGTGGGCAGCTCCCAGGATGGGGAGCAGGCCGTGGAGGAGCTGGTGCGGGTGCGCCCGCAGCTGGTGCTGTTGGACCTGGAGCTGCCGGGCCTCAACGGGATTGAAGTGACGCGGCGGGTGAAGCGCCGTGCGCCCGAAGTGGAGGTGCTCATCCTCACGTCCTTCGAGGACGAGCAGAAGGTGTACGAGGCCATTCAAGCGGGGGCCTCGGGCTACCTGGTGAAGCGGGTGGGGCCGGAGAAGATTCGCTCGGGTATCCGCGAGGTGATGGAGGGCGGCACGGTGCTCGAGCCCCTCATCGCGCGGCGCTTCTGGAACTACTTCCAGTCCATCCAGGCGAAGCCGCCCGAGGCGGAGAAGCAGAACCCCTGGGGCCTCACCCCAGCCGAGTTCGACGTGCTGCGCTACGTGGCCAAGGGCCTCTCCAACGCCGAGGTGGGCCGGGTGATGACGCTGGAGCGGCGCACGGTGCGCACGCACCTGTCCCACATCTACAAGAAGATGGGGGTCAACTCGCACGTGGAGGCGGTGGTGCTGGCCCTGCGCGCGGGCCTCGTGGACTTGTGAGGGGAGGGGAGCGC
Source organism: Archangium minus (assembly GCF_044360475.1). Classification (NCBI taxonomy): domain Bacteria; kingdom Pseudomonadati; phylum Myxococcota; class Myxococcia; order Myxococcales; family Archangiaceae; genus Archangium; species Archangium minus. The sequence goes on along the minus strand of NZ_CP043494.1, from coordinate 6,781,301 downwards.
GGGCTCCCCTCCAGCCCTTCACTTCACCAGCGCACGGGCAGCGCGTCGAAGCCGCGGAAGGACAGGCCGTGGCACTTGACCTTGGGGGGCTTCGCCTCATCCAGGCGCAGGTTGGGCAGGCGCTCCAGCAGCATGGAGATGCCGATCTCCAGCTCGCGGCGGGCCAGGCCGGCGCCCATGCAGTGGTGCGCGCCGAAGCCGAACGAGATGTGCTTCTGGTGGTAGCTGTCGCGGGTGATGTCGAAGCGCTCCGGATCCGGGAAGACCGAGGGATCGCGGTTGGCGGCGGCCATCACCAGGAAGACCATGTCGCCCTTGCGGATCGTCTTCCCGTGCAGCTGGATGTCTTCAGAGGCGATTCGCGTGATGGCGGGCACCGACGTGGTGTAGCGCAGCATCTCCTCCACCGCCGAGCGCAACAGCCCCATGTCCTCCCGGAGCAGCTGGAGCTGATCCGGGTGGGTCAGCAGATCGTAGACACCGTTGCTGAGCTGATCCGTGGTGGTGGTGTGCCCGGCGAACAGGATGAGACAGGCGTTGGCCACCAGCTCTTCCGGGGTCATCTTCCCCTGCTCCTGCGCCAGGAGCATCTGGCTGAGCCCGTCCGTGCCAGGTGTGTGACGGCGCTGCTCGATGATGGGGAGCAGGTACTCCTTCATCTCCACCATGGTCTTGTTGGCGTTGCTGGCCAGCAGCAGCGAGTCGGCGCCCACGGGTGGCGAGCTGTACAAGGCCAGGTGCTCCGACCAGACCCAGAAGCGCTCACGGTCCTCGGCCGGCACACCGAGCAGCTCGGCGATGGCGAGCGCGGGCAGCGGGTAGGAGAGATCCTTCACCAGATCCATCTCGTTGCGCGACGACAACTGCTCCAGCAGCTCGCGCATGATGCGGTGAACGATCGGCCGCAACTCATCCAGCCGCTGGGGCGTGAAGCCCATGCCCGTCTGCCGACGCAGCCGCACGTGCTCCGGACCATCCCGCATGAACATCTGGTTGCGGATGGTCTGCATGAACTCGCGGGTGATGTCCGGGCTCAGGCCCTGGACCTGGTACTCGAACAGCTTCGCCCGATTCGCGCTCATGCGCGGATCCCGGTAGGCCGACATCACGTCGTCGTAGCGGGTGAGGAACCAGGCGTGGACCGCGTCGGACCAGTGCACCGGATCGTTCTCGCGCAGGTACTGATAGAGCGGGAACGGGTTGAGCATGTTCTGCGGGCTGACCAGGTTGCGGTCAAGCGTGGGAGCTGCGCTCGACATGGGTGCCTCCACGGTTGAATTGTCGGAGCTGGCCGGTCCTGTCATGGCGCGGCAGAGTAATGTCCGCTCGCTCGGCTGTCGAGGACACAGAGCAGGAGCCATGCCAGCAGTTCACGAGACCTCGACGCGCATCATCGCGCTGGAAAGCTACGAGCCGGGTCTCACTTCTCAGGTGGGGTAGGGTGCGCGTGACGGTGAAGATCATTTCATGGGCATGCGGCCACCAGAGTAGGAACGTACCCTCTTGGGTCATGCCACACCCCGCCGACGTCGTGGGGCGGTCGCGATGACTTGTGGCGCTCTCCCGTTGCGAGCTGTTCAAGACGGCACGGCGGTGGGGCGGCCTCGGTCCGATGATGCACATCTAGGCGACTTGGAAGCCGGGATGCGCACTCGGTTGCGGGCGCGAGGTGCTCGTTGAGAAGCGCGACAGCTACGAGGGAGTACGCAAGCTGATGCCCAACACGGGCGCGCGCACCGCCTACGGCGTGTTTCGCACCAGCCGCAGGTGGGACTTCTTGCCAGCGCGAGGCCCTGGACCGGCGTACACGCCAGGCGCGTGCGGCACATAGGGCTGATCGCGCAGGCGCTCATGCGGGTGGTGCGTCGGCGCGAAGGGATCCGACGGCCCGCGCAGCCCCGAGCGGAGGAACACCAGGAAGAGCATCGTCAGCAGCAGGGAGATGGTGACGAGCGTCAGGCTGTAGTTCGTGAACAGGCCATCGAGCGCGGGAGCGGGATCCGGCATGAAGAGCATGGTGACCAGCAGCAGCCACCACGGTCCGCACACCAGGAGGCCCGCACTGCCGATCCAGATCTTCACCCGCGCCCAGAAGGTCCGCCGCACGGGAAGGCTCGGCGTGCTCGTCGACACCGGATACCGACGGGGTGGCTCGTCCTCGTGCGCGATCCTCGCAAACGCGAGCGAGGCCCCTGTCACGCGCGCTCCACCTACCGGGCCAGCCACCGCGGACCTGTGACGCCAACGGGCCCCGAAGGCCAGCGCCAACAGCACGTAGGGAACGAACACGGTGGCGCCCATCCGGAACGCCTCGCAGGCACCATGCAGGAGCACGGCACAGGCGAGGCCAGACAACAGCGACCGGAGGCGAGGGGGCGAGAACGCCAGCATGGAGCGAACGGTAGCAGAGAAGGGGGCTTCCTCCAGTTTGCCACCTGTGCGGGTCTGTTGCGACTCCTCGCGTGGGACGGCGTGTTCGCTTCAAGACGCAGCGCTCGCCTGCCTGGCTCAGCCCTTCGTCGGATCCACCAGGGGCTCCGGCATCGCCCACAGCGCCGAGGGAACTCCATAGGCCTGATCGAAGGCATAGAGGATGCCCGTCCAGCGATCCCAGAAGGTGGCCCAGTTGTACTCGGTGGGGGGCGAGGTGAGGATGCTGCCGTCCGGATCCGGCTGGCTGTAGGCGTAGTCGGCGTAGTTCCACTCGAGGGTGCCGAAGTACGTCCTCAGCAGCGGCGTGATGACCTGCATCAGGGCGGAGCGGGACACCTCGTCCGCGTGGGCTACGGCCGGGGTGAAGACGGGCTGCGCCATGTCATGCTGCTCGCGCCAGGCCACATAGTTGTTGCCCATGGCGATGAGCGCGTCGCGTGCGGCGGGCGTGGGCGCCAGGCGCGCCTCCTCGTAGAGCGCGAAGGCCGCTACCAGCAGACTTTTCCAGTGCATCCCTGGGAAGATGCTCTCGATCTCGTAGGGCCGGGGCGTGTCGTTCGCGTGGGCCACCGCGTACGTGTAGGCGAGCTGCGCCTCCTGCGCCACGGCTCCCTGGAGCACGAACTCCGTCAGCACGCGCTCGGGAGTCACAGGGCCGGTGAGTCCCCGGCGCCAATCCAGATAGATGCGCGCCGAGCCACCGATGTCCGTGAAGATGGCCAGGTTGCCCTCGTGCAGCGTGCGCTCCAGGGTGATCACCACGGCCTCCGCCTTGTCGAGCGGCAGGAACCCGGGCGCACTCCAATAGAGCCAGGCGAAGCGCGAGGCGGTGGCGGTGAAGGTTCGCGGGTCGGCCAGCGCCTCCCAATGCATGGCCGTGGTGAGCGAGGCGAGCGAGGCCGCCGCGTCGAGGGGCAGGCCCATCAGGACGAGCTCCAGGGTGAGGTTCTCCAGGGTGAGCCGCGCGGTGCCGAAGAGGCCGACCCGGTCGAGCGCCTGGAGTATCGAGAGGGAAGGGTTCCCCCTCGCCGCGTTGATCACACTCCGCGCGAGGGCCGTGCCGAGCATGCCCTGGCCTCCCGTCTGCGAGGCATGCGGTGCGAAGACGAACCAGTTGGGGCGGACGTTGCTGCTGCCGCCGGGCTGGAGGTTGGGATCCAGCAATCCGCCCAGCTCATAGGCGATCTCGATGTAACCCAAGGTGATGCGACGGTTGTCCTCCAGCGGGGTGGGGACTTCTATGCCTTCGATGTTGGCGCGCGCGGGGGCCGCCACGGTCAGTGAGGTCAGCAGCAGCCCGGCGGTGGCGAGTGGGCGGAAGAACGACAGCGGCGAGGAACGTTCGAAGCGTGGGGTTCGGTCGTGAATCTCCACAAAGGTCTCCGGGATGAGGTCTGATGGAGCGCGATCACGCTAGCCGCTCGCGCGGCGCTCTCACTCGTTTCTCAGGATGTGCTTCCGTGCGAAACTTTGACATCAAAATTTCATCCCAGACAAAGGTTTGATGTCAAAGCATTGAGCTCATGGGGAAGAGCCGGTCTGGAAGGAAAGCGAGCGTGTCTCTGATTGGAGATGAGCAGACGTTGCAGACTCGTGTACCTTGCTCGTCGCTCTTCTGCGAACAGGTCGAAAGTGCCCACCCGGACGCCGTCTTCCCGTTTCCCCCCTGCCTCTATCCCCCTCCCGAACCGGTCGTCGCGCAACGTCGTTCGCGCGGACTCCAGCGCGCCCTTCACCGCGCCATCGGTTCCCACCACCGCTCGAGCCGAGACTCCGGGCACGCTGTCCGTGAGCTCGTCCACCGCGCGCCTCGCGTTCTCGTTGCTGATGGCGCTGGATCTCGACGGCGACGGCCGCCTCACGGCGCGCGATGCCGGACGCGCGAGCGAGAATGGACTGCGCTTCGCGGTGGACCTGGAGCTGGGCCCGGGCGTGCGGCTCGAGCTGGCCGGAGCGGAGCGGCTCTCGCATGCCGCGGATGTGCTCGCCGGGGAGATCCTCGAGGGCAGAGGAGATGAGCCCGGGCTCCCCGTGGAGCGGATGCTGGAGTCTCGCACCACCGCGCTGCGACAGTTGATTGATGGCGGTTGGGAGGGGCTCGTCCGCCGCTCGGATCGCGCCGAGGAGCTGAAGAAGGCGCTCCAGGTGATGCCCGTGAAGGATCCGGAGGGGCGGCAGCGCGTGTACGTCCCCGCGCGTGACCGCAAGGCCCTCAAGAAGCTGCGCGCCGATGCCCGGCGCTCCGGCGGCCTGGAGGTGGTGCCGCTCCAGAGGCCTCGCGAGGCCGCGGACTGGAACGCGCTCATGCGCGCGCCGGGGATGCTCTACCTCCCGCGTCCGTACATCGTCCCGGGCGGGCGCTTCGTGCAGATGTTCGGCTGGGACAGCTACTTCAACGCTCGCGGCGCCCTGGCCTCCGGTCAGTACGAGATCGCCCGGGACATGCTCGAGAACCAGCTCTACGAGATCGAGCACTACGGGAAGATCCCCAACTCGAACCTCAGCTACCACCTGTCGCGCACCCAGCCGCCGCTCATGCCTCGGCTGGCACTGGAGCTCCAGGCGGTGCGCGCGGATCGACGACTGCTGAAGCGAGTGGCTCGGGCGGCTGAGCAGGAGCTCGAGGAGGTCTTCCGCACGGGCCCTCGCGCGACCCCGAGCGGTCTCTCTCGCTACAAGGACGACGCCGAGGGTCCCGACGCCGAGGATCTGTCCAAGTTCTACAGCTCTCGGCCGGACGACGCCGAGTTCCACCGCCATGACCGCGCCATCCGCGAGAGCGGTTGGGACATGTGCCACCGTTTCGGCACGGCCATCCACCACCACGAGCCGGTGTGCCTCAACTCGCTGCTGTTCCAGTACGAGATGGACCTCGCGGCGATTCTCCGTCAGGTGGAAGGGGAGGACTCGCTGCGGGCGGCCCGGTACGCGAAGGCCGCGCGGGCCCGGGCTCGCACCATGCGCGCGCGCTTCTGGGACGCCGAGCGGGGAATGTTCTTCGACTACGACTTCGTGGCCGGACGCCGCTCCCGCTACGAGTCCCTGGCCACCTTCTACCCGCTGTGGACGGGCTGGGCCTCCCGCGAGGAGGCCGCCACCGTGGCTGCCTCGCTCCCGCGCTTCCTCCATGAGGGTGGCCTGACCTCCAGCACGCGCGCCTCGCGCGAGGCCGCGGGCGGAGAGGATCTGCAGTGGGACTGGCCCTTCGGCTGGGCACCGCACCAGATCATCGCGGTGGAGGGGCTGCGCCGCTACGGCTTCCACGCCGAGGCTGACGCGGTGGCCTACCGCTGGCTGTCCATGGTGCTGGACATCGCCGGCAGCCATAACGGCCTCGTCAAGGAGAAGTACGACGTGGTGCGCAAGTCGGCCGAGGTGCCCGTCGAGTACGGCAACCAGGGCGCGGATCGCGGCTCGCTCCTGGCGCCCCGGTCCGAGCGGACGCTGGGCTTCGCCTGGACGAACGCCTCGGTGCTGCTGCTGCTGGACGGCTTGTCTCCCGAGCTGCGCGAGGCCCTCGATGCGGGTCTTCCCGCCGACCGGGTGCTCGGCCCTCGGGGCGAGGGTGGCAGCGGCCGTCCGCGCAAGAAGCGGGTGTCCCGCATCGCCGCCTGACGGGCGCTCAGCGCCCGAAGGTGCCGAGCCGCGCGATCGTCAACAGCAGCCCGAAGTCGAAATTGCTCGGTGCGGGCAGCAGCGCGGCCCAGACCTCGACTTGAAAGCAGTTGCAGCTGGGCGTGTACGAGATGCGCAGGTTCTGGGCGTTCACCTGGGCCACATCGCATCGTCCCGGATCCCTCCGGAACACCTCCGCGTCGTACCTCACCCCCAGGCCGAACGGGAGCCGGGTTCCGGCGCCGAACAGTACGCGGTCGAAATGCCGGCTCGCGAGCGCCTGGTCGTCGGAGCACGAGCCCCCGTCGCTCACCGGCGCGGACGCGGGCAGGGGAGGCGGCAGCAGCATGTCGATGGGGCGGCGCACCTGCTCCGAGCTTCCCAGGGTCCGCTCGTATCCGGCATTCACGTCCAACAACCCATTCGGAAGGACGTTCCAGCCCACCCCAGCGGAGAGCTGGGTCAGTCGCTCCTCCACGTTCGGGGTGAACAGGTCGAACCGAGCCGTGGCCGTGGCCGTCACCGGTCCCATCACCGCCAGCAGGCGCCCGGAGGTCTCGCCCATCCGCCGCTCGAGGAAGTCCACGCCCTGCACCACATCCAACCGGCCCAGCTCGCGCGTTCCCGTTCCGCTGCGCATGAGCACCTTCTGGCGCAGCGCCACCTGGCCCTGGAAGAACCCCTCCTGGGGGACCGCGGCGTCTACCTCGTCATAGACCGAGGGGGTGCCCTCGCCGAAGACGCGAGGCACCGCGCGCAGCTCCACTGACGGCATGATGCTGTGGCGGATCGCGGACGCTCCCGTTCCGAACACCCGCGACAGCTCCGAGTTCAGCAGCAGTCCCGCCATCCCGTACACGCGATTGCGCGTCTCCCGTGTCTCCTCGTAGAGGTAGAGGCTCTCGCGCACCGCCAGGTAGGGGGTGACGCGCAGCATGCCTCCCAGGTCGAACGTGGCGTTCACGCGCGGCATCACGTCCAGTCGGCTGCGCGCCTGCCGCTCGCCGGGATCGAACCGGCCATTGCCCTGGGTCCCATCCGCGTCGGGCAGGAGTGGCCAGAACACCCCGTCCGTGCCCTCGTCTCCCAGCAGCCCGCCCAGGGGTGACAGCCGCGAGAGCTCCACCTGGACGCTGCCCGTGAGCGGGCCGAACAGGGGCACCGTGGGGATGGCGTAGCGCAGCGTGGGCAGCTCCTGGAACAGCGGAGGCCGCACGGAGTTGCCGAGCAACAACGGATCCGTGGGGGCGGTGGGCGGTGGCAGCGTGGCCTCACCGAGCAGCGGATAGCCCCAGCGGATGTCCTGGCGGTAGGCCAGGGCGAGCCCCGCGTAGTGGTCCTCGTTTCGGTGGTACAGCGTGGCCGTGGAGGGGATGTAGTAGTACGAGCGCCCGAATCCACCGGCGGACGTGGTGTCGGCGAAGAGGAAGCCGTCCGAATAGAGCGTCACGTCCGCTCGTGCATGGAAGCCGTTCCCGAGCTCCTGTCGGTGCTCGAAGAGGCCCCAGCCCCGGAGTCCCCGCTGCTGCGCCTCGGGGACGAGCACGAGGGGGTTGAGCGGATTTCGCTCGAGCTGCAGGTCCTGGATGAGCCGCAGCCAGAGCCTCCCGTCGACTCCGGGAGCGGGGGCGTACCGGAACTCGGTGGCGAGCCGCGGGCCCTTTGTGCCGAGGAGTCCCTCGCCCGGATTCCTGGGCTCCGCGCCGAAGGCATACCCCGGGGAGATCGTGAGATCGTAGCTCCGCCCGAGTGTGAGGAAGAGCGGCAGATCCAACTGGAAGCCGCTCAGTCCCGAGGCGGCCCACTCCGGCATCAGCAGCCCGCTCTGACGGTTCTGCAGCGGAAGGGAGATCCACGGAACCCAGAGGATGGGGACGTCGAACACCCGCAGCGTGGGCGAGGTGAACGAGGCGCGATCCCCAGGCGTCAGCTTCGCGCTGCTCGCGGTGATGCGCCAGCTGCGATCAAACACGTCGCAGCCACAGGACGCCGTGAAGGACGCGGGCTCCACCTGGTACGCGTTGTCCTCCAGGAGGCGGAAGCGGCGCGTGGTGAAGGAGAACGCGTTGCTGCCTGTCTGGGTCAGCTCCCGGGCGGTGGCATCCTCCCGGGAGGCGAGATCGACGAGTGCCTGGGGCGTCACGCCTTCCTTCTGGAAGAAGGTACCGCCCTCGGCGCTCACCTCGCGGGTGCTCAAGTCCACCGTGAGGCGGTCAGCGAATCCGGCCAGGCCGTTGCTCACCAGCAGCACGTTCCCGCTCGCCACCGCCACCCGCTTGTCGAAGTCGTAGGTCATCTCATCGGCGCGGAGCACCGACGTTCCCGAGCGCAACAGCGCGTGACCAGAGGCCCGGCCGACGCGGCCCTCGACGACGGCCTTGTCACCCGTGAGCGTTGCCTGCTCGCCAATGACGGAGTCCGCCGACGTGGGGAGATCGAGCTGCCCGGAGAGGGTGAGGGCGAGGGTAAGGAGGACCAGGCCGGACATGGGGGTGGGGACTCAAGTCCAACTCCCGTCCGTCGGCAACCAGAAGCCGCGGTCTGGTGATGAGCGCCGTCGTTTCCTACAAGAAGCTGACGGCCTCCTCGCTGGGTGGAGGCTCAGTCGAGCAGCTGCGGGTTGCGCAGGACGAGGATCCCCGCCTGCACGGTGCTCACGTAGTCGTTGAGGTGGCCGGCGCGGGTGAGCTCGCTGACGTCGCGCACGCCCGTCGTGCGCAGCACCTCGTCCACCTTCTCCTCGCCGTGGTTGTAGGCCGCGAGCGCCAGGCGCCAGTCGCTATAGCGACCGTGCAGCGCGGAGAAGAGGGCCGCGGCGGCTTCCGTCTCGCGCGCCACGTCGAGCCGCTCGTCGCGCTCCGCGTCGACCTGGAGTCCGTACTGCCGTGCCGTCGAGGGGATGAACATCCACACTCCCGCGCCCCGCAGGCCCGGTGCCAACGAGGGATTCGTCGACGTCTCCGGCATGTTGGTCACCGCCGACTCCACCATCGCCACGGCCAGCAGCCCCTCCGGCAGACCCCGGGCTCGCAGCGTGCGCATGAACGTCTCGCGGTGGGGACCCAGGTTCGTCAGGGCCTTCTTCATGAAGGCGCGTCCCTTGGGCGTGGTCACGAACTGGTTGAGCTTCGCCACCACCTGCTCGTCCACCACCACGGGAATGTCACCCTCGCGCTGCGAGGACCGCGCGAGTGCCTGGGCCTCGGCGAGCGTCACCGCGCGGCCACGGGTGGCGCTCTGCGCCCACAGGGCGAGTGGGACGAGCGTCAGGGCAACGGCGGCGACGAGCCCGATGGCGCGGTGGGGACGGCTGGGACGTGATTGGAACAGCATTTCGATCCTCCTGGTGGTGGGGTGGGCCATGCCGGTGACTCCGGCGGGAAGGGGAGGGGAACCCGAGGCGCGCAGCGCCGCGTCGAGCAGGCAGCGCGCATAGTCGTGTGGACGGGCCTTTCCGCCGGATACGAGCGCCTCGTCGCAGGCGAGCTCCTGGCAGGTCGCGAGCCACCGCCCAAAGGCCTGCACCGCAGGGTTCCAGAAGAAGAGCCCTCTCAGGAGCAGGCGCACATAGGCGATCACCGTGTCGCGCTGCCGGTGGTGTTGGAGCTCGTGCAACACCGTCATCCGCAGGCCCGCGGGGTCCTCCAGGAGATGGGGGGGCACCGCCACCCACGCACTGGGGTGGGGCGTCGCACGCGGGAACCAGGTGGAGAAGGCAGTGGCCTCGGAGTCGCAGAGGACCACGGCCACCCGGCCCACCTGTCGCACGCGGGGCTGTGACTCGAGCCGGCGGAGCAGCCGCAGGTGCTGGCGGAGCTCCCGCGTGCAGTGCACTCCCGCGGCCGTCCCGAGCAGCAGCGCGACGGCCAGCCCTACAGGGAAGGACGTGGGCGCCTCGGTGGAGCGGGGGGCGGTCGTGCGTGGACCCGCACTCCAGGCTGGCTCTGGCAGCCGTGTGGTGAGCCGCACCACGGAGCGATCAAAGGTGAAGAGCGGACCGGTGGGCACCAGTCCGCGCACGCTCATGCACACCGGGGGCAGCAGGAGCGCCAGGGCCAGCGTCGCACGCCCGGCCCACAGCGTCTGCCGCGCCGACAAGTGCAGGCCCAGCCACCCCATGAGGGCGAGTGCGGCGCGCAGCAGCCCGTAGCCCACGGTGAGGAGGACCGCCACGCTCACGTAGCCCGTGGCCAGCTCTCTCCAGAAGGCACTCATGACGGGGAGCCCTTCTTGCTGAGCAGCTTGCGGATCTGCTCCACCTCCTCGGGGGAGAGCGGGACGGCCTCAACGAGCCGCTCCACCAGGGCGGAGGGCGTCCCGTCGAACACCGTTTCCACCAGGTGGCGCACGCTCTGGACCTCGTAGGCCTCGCGCGGCAGCAGCGCCGAATACAGATGGCCCCGGCCCACCTTCCGGCTCCCCAGCACCCCCTTCTGCTCGAGGATGCGCAGCACCGTGGACACCGAGGTGTAGGCCAGCTTCCGCTCTGGCGGCAGCGCCTCCAGCACGTCCGCCACACTGACTTCGCCCTTGCGCCAGACGATCTGCATCAGCTCCAGCTCTACGGGTGTGAGCGGCTTGAGCCCTTCGTTCTGCGATGGCTTGGACACGGTTCCAACCTCCAGCGCTCAAACTACTAAGGTCTTAGTTGAAACGCAACTAAGGATTTAGTTGGTCGTCACCTGGGGGCAGCCAGAGGAGGAGAGCCGCTTGAGTGTCCTTCCCTCAACAGGGGAGGGGGTTGGCGCACGCCGGGAGGCGAGGAGCTCCAAGGCGATGGTGATTGCCCCGTATAGAATTCTGGAGCATCCTCGAAATTAGAGGAAACCATCAGGTGAGTGGACGAATGGAGTGCAGCGACTGTGAGTCCACGGCGGAGCAGGCGCTGCGTGCCAGCAACCTGTTGCTCCAGGCGCTGACCGAGGTGCAGACGGAGTTCATCCAGGGTCAGGATGTGCACCGGCTGTTCGACAAGTTGCTGTCGGTGCTGTTGACGCTGACGGGCAGCGAGTACGGCTTCATCGGCGAGGTGTTGCACACCCCCGAGGGCCAGCCCTACCTGCGCACGTACGCCATCACCAACATCGCCTGGACGGACGAGCTGCGGGCCTTCTTCGCGCGCGAGGCGCCCAAGGGCATGGAGTTCCGCAACCTCCAGACCCTCTTCGGCGCCGTCATGACGAGTGGCAAGCCCGTGGTGGCCAACGCGCCGGACAGCGATCCGCGCCGGGGAGGGCTCCCCAAGGGCCACCCGCCGCTGCGCGCCTTCCTGGGCCTGCCGTTCCATTCCGCCACGGAGATGGTGGGCATGGTGGGCATCGCGAACCGGCCCGGTGGCTACGATGATCAGGTCATCGCCTTCCTCCAGCCCTTGCTGGCCACGTGCTGCGCCATCCTCCAGGGCCTGCGCAGCGAGCGGCGGCGTCGCCACGCCGAGGAGGAGCTGCGGAACTCGGTGGAGAGCCTCCGCACCCTCATCGACGGCACTCCGGACGCCATCTTCGTCCACGGGGAGGGGTCGGTGCTCTTCGTCAACCCCGCCGCCGTCCGCCTGCTGGGCCATGAGGATCAGGAGCAGCTCCGGGGCCGGCCTGTCTCGGAGCTCGTCCTGCCCGGATGCGAGAACGCGCTCACCGCGCCCTCCAGCGTCAGTGCCCCCCGTGAAGCACGGTTCCGGCACCGCGAGGGTCGGCAGGTGCTAGGCGAGGTGGTGACGGTCCCCCTCGTCTCCAACGGACAGCCGGTGATGGTCTCCATCTCCCGCGACATCACCGAGCGCAGCCAGGTCCAAGAGAAGCTGCGAGCCAACGAGCGCATGGCCTCGCTGGGGACGCTCGCCGCGGGCGTGGCCCATGAGATCAACAACCCCCTGTCGTACATGCTGAGCAACCTGCGCTTCGTGGACGACGAGCTCGCCGCGATGGCCGAGTCAGGGGAGGGGATGGCGGGGGAGCGGGGACGCGAGGTGCGCGAGGCCCTGAAGGAGGCTCTCTCGGGCAGCGATCGCGTGCGTGACATCGTGCGCGATCTGAAGACCTTCTCGCGAGGCAACGAGGAGCAACGCGGGGCGGTGGACGTGCGGGCGGTGCTCGACTCGTGCGTGAACATGGCCTGGAGCGAGATCCGCCACCGCGCTCGGCTGGAGAAGGTCTACGACGAGGTGCCCCACGTGAGCGCCAACGAGTCGCGACTCGGGCAGGTCTTCCTCAACCTCATCGTCAACGCCGCCCAGGCCATCCCCCACGGGGATCCGAAGACGCACGAAATCCGCCTCTCCACGCGGCATGAAGAGGGCCACGTGGTGGTGGCGGTGCGGGACACCGGCTCCGGCATCCCACGGGAGCACCTGGCGCGGCTGTTCGATCCCTTCTTCACCACCAAGCCGGTGGGGGTGGGCACCGGGCTCGGTCTCTCCATCTGCCACGGCATCGTCACCGCGCTGGGTGGGCGCATCGACGTGCACAGCGAGCTGGGGCGGGGAACCACCTTCCAGGTCTTCCTCCCGGTGGATGGCGCCCCAGGGATGCAGCCTCCGAACTCGGCCGCATCCTGAGCGGAGCGGCCGGCTCGGGGGGACTACTGCTCGTACTCGTACTCTCCGCCCGGGTAGACGAAGGAGTCACGGGGCGAGTACCAGCACCAGCCCTCCACCTTCTGCAGCGGACTGGCCGGGCGCAGCACGTACGTCGGGTGATCCTTCGCGAGGAACTCCAGGGAGACGAGCTCGAAGGGCGTGGCGAGCTCCCCGACGTAGGGGTAGTTGCCGGCGATCAGCTTCTTGCCCACCCGCGTCACGTAGGTGAGGTGGCCGCGCGCCACCGAGCCAATCTTCGAGCCAACCCGAGCCACCGTGCGGATGATGGGGGTGCCGTCCACGCGCGTGGTGGCCACCAGCTCGTTGCCGTTCAGCTCCAGCGTCGTCTCACCCGGGGAGGCCGGCACGCCCCGCTCGCGCGCGTAGGAGCGGACGATCTCCGAGGAGTTGAGGTAGTGGGTGAAGAAGCGCGCGGGCGTCACGCCGTCCGGGGCGGTGCGGCCCGCCAGATCCAGCCCCATGTACGTCATCGAGTAGGCGCCGAAGTGCGAGGCCTGCTCCTCGGAGTCGACGACGTACTGGTTCATGAAGAGGGCGTGGTTGGAGGCCGGCTTGAGCCCGTGAGGCAGCAGCGCGGCGGCGGCCTTGGGGTCGGCGGGAATCCAGCTCGAATACAGCATCCGGCTGTTGATGACGAGCTGCGGTGCGGCGAGCGACTTGCTGGTCATGAGTGCTCTTCCTGGTGAGGTGTGGACCCGGGCCGGCCCCCTGCGGTCACGGTGGGCGAGCGAATAGCATGCCCGGACCCGGATGTGCACTGGCACTCCGGGCGCGGGCTCCTCCCACTAACGTCGCTCGGCGCGCAGCCGGAGGCTCTTGGGGCCTCGGAGCGAGAAGGTCGTGCCGTAGTCGAGGTTGCCTTCCTGTCCGGGGGCGAACGACACGCGGCGCACCCGGCGGAAGAGCTCATCGAAGACTACCTGCGCCTCGAGCCGGGCCAGCGGCCCCCCGATGCAGAAGTGCACCCCATGGCCGAAGGCGACGTGCCCCTGGGTGTCGCGGGTGATGTCGAACGTGTCCGGGTTGGGGAACTTGCGCGGATCCCGGTTGGCTGCCCCGAGCAGGAGCATGATGCGCGAGTCCTTGGGAATGGGCGTGCCGGCGATCTCCGTATCCGCCGTGGTGATCCGGAAGATGACCTGGGCCGGCGTGTCGTAACGCAACATCTCCTCGACGGAGTTGGGGACGAGCGAGGCATTCTCCGCCAGCCGCTCCATCTCGGACGGGTGGTTCAGCAGGGCCAGCGTGCCGTTGCCGATCAGGTTGGTGGTGGTCTCGTTGCCGGCGAAGAGCAGCAGCCGGACGAAGCCGATGACGTCCATGGAGGAGAGGAAGCCGCCCTGCTGCTCGTTGGCCGTGACCAGGGCGCTGATGAGATCATCCCCGGGCTCCCGGCGGCGCCGCTCGATGGCGGCCTCCAGGTACGCGTGGATCTCCCGGATGCCCGTGGCGATCCATTCCAGGTCGAGTCCTCCGACCGTGAGGGTGACGCTCTGGGAGATGGCGTTGGACCAGCGCTTGAAGTCCTGGCGGCGCTCGGGCTCGATGCCGAGCATCTCGGCGATGACGATGATCGGCAGGGGCACCGCCAGGTCCGCCATCAGATCGAACTCCTGCTGGGTCAGCATGGCGTCGAGCAGCTCGCTGGCGAGTTCGCGGATCCGCGGCTCCAGGTCGGCCACCCGGCGGGGGGTGAAGGCACGGCTCACCAGGGTACGCAGGCGCGTGTGCTGGGGCGGGTCCGAGGAGAGGAGGCTGTTCTCACTCCTGAAGTAGCGGAGCACGTCCTCGCCGAGCTCCTTGGGCATCAGGGCGCTGACGGACGCCATCTTCGAGGAGAACAGGGTCGTGTTCTTGAGGATGGGAGCGATGTCCTCGTGACGGGACACGACATAGGAGCCCCGGAAGGCCTCGACATAGTGGACGGGAGCGGACTCGCGCAGGGCGGCGAAGACGGGGTAGGGGTTGGCCACCATCTCGGGGGTCAACTTCAGGGATTGGGACTGCATGGGGCTCTCTCCAGGTACGAGTCCCTGGAATATGCCGCAGCCCCGGGCGGCTGGCTCCTGGCTGACACTCGCGCCCCCAAACGCGTGCTTCCCCCCAAGTGAAGGCGTGTATACGGTGGGCTTCTATGCCGAAGGCACCTGCGAAGCCCGCCGAGCGCACGGCGGATCCCGTCCTGCAATCCCTGTTCGACGTCCAGGAGGCCACGCTGCCCAATGGTCTCCGGGTTCGTCTGCTGGCCAACCACCAGACGCCAGTGGTGAGCCTCTACACCTTCTTCCAGGTAGGCAGCCGCAACGAGCGGCCCGGTATCACCGGCATCAGCCACCTGTTCGAGCACATGATGTTCAACGGGGCGAAGAAGTACGGCCCCAAGAAGTTCGACATGGTGCTCGAGTCCAACGGTGGCCGCTCCAACGCGTACACGTCCACGGACATGACCGTGTACTACGAGGACTTCGCCTCGGACGCGCTGGAGAAGGTGTTGGACCTGGAGTCGGACCGGATGCGCTCGCTGCGCATCAACGACGACGCGCTGGCCAGCGAGCGCCAGGTGGTGATGGAGGAGCGCCGCGTCCGCGTGGACAACGACATCACCGGCATCATGGACGAGGAACTGGGCACGCTCGTCTGGAAGGCGCACCCGTACCGCTGGCCGGTCATCGGGTGGATGAAGGACATCGAGAACATCACCCGCCAGGACTGCGAGCAGTACTTCCGCACGTACTACGCGCCCAACAACGCGGTGCTCTACATCGTCGGGGACATTGACCCGAAGCAGACGCTGGCGCTGGTGCGCCGCTACTACGGGGACATCCCCAAGGGCCCCAAGCCCGAGCCCGTGCTCAACGCCGAGCCCGAGCAGAAGGGCGAGCGCCGCGCCGAGGTGCGCCACCCCGCCCAGTCCCCCGCGTTGATGATCGCCTACCGGGGTCCGGCGGCGCGCGATCAGGAGACGCTCCTCCTGGACGTCATCCAGTACGGGCTGGCCAAGGGCGAAGGCAGCCGGCTGGTGAAGAAGCTCGTCTATGAGACGCAGCTCGCCGTGTCGGTGGCGGTGGACTGGGGCTGGCGGATTGATCCCGGCATCATCCTCTTCTACCTGGAGCTGAAGCCGGACTCGGATCCGCGCAAGGTGGAGGAGGCGCTGTACGCGGAGCTGGCGCGCGTGGCCGAGGAAGGCCTGACGGAGCGCGAGCTGCAGAAGGCGAAGAACAACCTGCGGGCAGACCACCTGCGGGAGCTGGCGACGAACAGTGGGCGGGGCCATGCCATGGGCCACTACGAGGCGCTGCTCGGCTCGTGGCGGGACGGGCTGACGCTGCCCTCGGTGTACGCGGCCGCCACGAACGAGCAGGTGAAGGCGGTGGCGGCGAAGACCTTCGCACCCGAGCGCCGCTCCGTGGTGACGCTCATCCCCGCCGCGGGAGCACCCGCGGACGCAAGCGCAGATGGAAAGGACGTCGAGTAGATGGCCACCCGAGCCACGAGCAAGAAGAAGGCGGTCGTGACGAAGAAGGCGGCCCCCACGACGGGCGCGCTGACGCTGCCCACCCTCCACGAGAGCACCACCTCCAGCGGGCTGAAGGTGCTGGCCGCCGAGCGCGGGCCGTTGCCCCTGGTGGCCGCGAGGCTCGTCATCCGCGCGGGCAGCGCGACGGACCCGGCGGACAAGCACGGCCTCGCGGACTTCACCGCGCGCCTGCTGCGCCGGGGCACGGCGAAGATGAGCGCGGACGAGATCGACGAGACGATCGAGTTCGTTGGCGCGAGCTTCTCCGTGGGGAGCAGCGAGGACGTGCTGTCGCTCTTCGTCACGACGCCCGCGGAGCACTTCCCGGCGATGATGTCCATGCTGGGGCAGCTGGTACGCGAGCCGTCCTTCCCGGAGCGCGAGGTGGAGCTGGCGCGCGAGCGGGCACTGGCGGGGTTCTCCAACGACCTGGATGATCCGGCGGTGATCGCGGATCGAGCCTTCACGCGGGCGCTGTGGGGCAAGCACCCGTATGGGCACGACATCGGTGGCAGCGCGGCGCACGTGAGGACCTTCACGCGGGACGACCTGGTGCGCTTCCACCGGGAGCGGGTGGGTCCCCGGGTGTCGCTGCTGACAGTGGTGGGCGCGGTGAGCCCGCAGCAGGTGGTGGACGAGGCGGAGAAGGCCTTCGCCGGCTGGGAGGGTGGACCAGAAGCGCCGGTGCAGCTGCCCTCGGCGGACAAGGTGACCACGGGCCGGATCCTGCTGGTGGACAAGCCGGACCAGACGCAGACGCAGGTGCGCATTGGCGGGCCGGGCTTCCGGGTGGGCCATCCGGATTACTTCCCGTCCACGACGATGAACAACGCGCTGGGCGGCGGGTTCACCTCGCGGCTGGTGAACGAGGTGCGCGTGGAGCGCGGCCTGACGTACGGCATCCACAGCTACTTCGACATGATGAACGCGGGAGGTGTGTTCGGCATCTCCACGTTCACCCAGACGGACCGGACGCGGGAGATGCTCGACGTCACGCTGGGTGAGGTGGCGAAGGTGCGCCAGGAGGGAATCACCGCGGCGGAGCTGAAGAAGGCGCAGCGGTACCTGGCGGGGCTGTACCCGCTGCGGACGGAGACGAACGAGTCGGTGGCCGCGGTCATCAGCGACATCAGGGTGCACGGGCTCGGGGACGACTGGGTGGAGAAGTTCCGGGAGCGGCTGATGGCGGTGAAGCAGAAGCAGACAGTGGAGGTGGCGACGAAGTACCTCTTCGCGCAGCCGCCGCTCATCGTGCTGCTGGGACGCGCCTCCGAGGTGAAGAAGCAGCTCAAGGGGCTGGGGACGGTGAAGGTGGTACCGGCCTCGGACTACGAGTGAGCGGAGGGGTGCGCGTCCTCTTCGAGGGCGCGGGGCTGCTCGCGGTGGACAAGCCGGCGGGGATGCTGGTCATCCCCGGGCGCGGCGAGGGGAGTGGACCCTCGCTGCGCGAGGTCTTGGAGGAGCAGCTGAAGCGGAAGGTGTACGTGGTGCACCGGTTGGATCGGGACACCTCGGGGGTGATGGTGTTCGCGCTGGAGCCGGAGAAGCACCGGACGCTGTCGATGGCGTTCGAATCCGGCAAGGTGCGCAAGCGCTACCTGGCGCTGGTGGAGGGCCGGGTGGAGACGCCGCGGATGGTGGACGCGGCGCTGGTGCCTGCGCGCAAGGGGCGGATGCGGGTGGCGAGGCCGGGGGAGGAGGGCAAACCCTCGAGGACGCGGGTGAGGCCGGTGGAGGTATTCACGGCGGCCTCACTGGTGGAGGCCGAGCCGCAGACGGGGCGGACACATCAGATCCGCGTGCACCTGCTCTCGGAGGGACACCCGTTGCTGGTGGATCACCAGTACGGGCGGGCCGAGCCCTTGAAGGCGAAGGACCTGGGAGGGGAAGGGGAGGAGGAGGTGCTGGCGCGGACACCGCTGCACGCGGCGCGACTGGAGTGGCCCTCACTGCCGGGAGTCGAGGCGAGGGCGCTGGAGTCCCCACTCCCGGAGGACATGGCGCGAACCGTGGAACTCCTGCGCAAAGCCCCCTCTCCCTCTGGGAGAGGGTTGGGGTGAGGGTCTTCCTTCCTCGATGGATCGGAGTGACACGAGAGGCTCCCACGTGGCACGCTGAGAATCCCTGACTGTCTCGTTTGTCAGGAGAGGAGCCGAACATGAGCAAGCTGCGTGCATCCCTGGCCTGTGTCGTTGCCCTGGTCCTGAGCGGTTGCGGTGGGGGGATGGAGATGGAGGAGTCCGCCCCGGAGACGACGATCGAGACGACTGAGCAGTCGCTCCTGTATGCGTGCGACGGCCGCAGGGCGTTCAACCGCTACTGGTTCCAGAATGGCGTGGAGGTGGGCCGTGAGTACTGCGACTGCGACGGCACCCTCACGAAGTTCGGGACGACGCAGGGCAGCTACACCCAGGAAGTGATCTCCTACTGCTCCTTCTAAGGCGGCCCTTAAGAGGTCTCTCCGAGGAACGCGTGGAGGGCGTCGACGCAGACCTCGGGCACGCCCTTCTCGGAGCTGTCGTGGCGCATGGTGGCGGCATGCCCCCCCTCGTAGAGGGTCAGGGTTCCCACGGGCAGATCTCCGCACGCGGCGACGAGCCGGTCCTGTCGCGAGTACATCGACAGCACGCGCAGGTGGCTGCGCGTGGGCTCCCGGAGTTGGAAGGGCTGGGGGATGTGGTGCTCCACCAGTGACTGGATGGCGGTTCCGGGCGACTCGCCCCGGGCCTGGGCCAGGTGCGCGACGAGATCCAGCGGGCGCCGGACGCACGAGTCCAGGGAGAGGGCCGTGACGCGCGGGTGCAGGTCGGACACGAGCACAGCGGCGATCGACCCGTGGGACGCCGAGACGAGGACAACCTCGCTGGCACCCAGGCACTCGGTGACGTAGTCGATAGCATCCCAGAGCAGGACCGTCTCCCAACGGCCCGCGGTCACCAGGGCCTGGCCGCTGCTGTTGCGCACTCCCATGTGGGTCAGGACGAAGAGCCCATCGAGCCCCCTGGCGAGCAGCGCCGAGACGAGTGCCGCCTCTGCCTCGACAGAGGCCCGGAAGCCGGGGAGGAAGAGCACGGCCCGCCGGCAATCCCCCGAGGGGATGCACAGCAACTCGCAGAACGGGCCATCCGTGCGGGTCAGGGGCGGGGTCGCCGTGAAGTGCCGGTGGCGGCTCAGGAGCGTATCGAGCGCCACTCGGGACGTCTTCAAGGGCTCGTGGCACAGGATGTCAGTGGGGCGGTGCGGACTGCCCGCGCGCCCGAGCTCGGTCCAGTGGGGGTAGGGGAGGACGGGCAGGTCCGGTACCTGGAGCTCCTCCCGCGCCGGGAAGGCCCGCTTGAGCGCCTTGGCCAGCCCCAAGGGCTCCGTCTCGGTGGCCAGCGCCGCGAGGCTCAGCGGCTCCCGGCTTGCCGTGAACGGCAGCGGCCGGTGCTCCCCCTGCGCAAGGGCGGGAAGGTGCGGGTGCTGGCGCTTCCAGGCCTCCAGCGCGCAGGCCCGGACGAGCTCGCTCTCGGCCAGACGCGCCTCCACACCAGGTACGGGCACCAGCTCGGCGCCCCGGTCGAGCTCGACGCGGAAGACCGCTTCGTCCTCCTGCTGCGTCTCGTCGATCGTGACGAAGAACCGGTCGGGCTCGACGTGGGGATCATAGGGAATCCACATCCACCAGTCCCGGACGAAGGCGAAGGAGCGGGCGTTGGCGATGCCCGTGTCCGCTACGGGGCGGACGAGCACGGAGGGCGCGGAGCCGCCCCGGGCGAGGCTTCCCTTGCGCTCGAAATACCGCACATACCGCTCCCAGTCCGGCGCCTCCAGGAGGGTGACGTAGTCGGTGGTGTGGGTCTTGGGTCCGGCGTCGACCAGCACCCACCCGTCCTGCCAGCAGACGTTCTTGGGCGAGAGATCGACCAGGAAGCCCAGGCGCGTGTGGATGTCGGCCACCTGCCGCAGCGCCTCGACGAAGGAGTCGCGCTGCTCCTGGCCGAGGGCGCCCTGGAGGATGAGCGTCTGCAGGGTGGGCCCGTGCAGCAACTCCTTGAGCAGGGCGTGGCTGGTGCGCTCGATGATGCGGGCGGGGCGCAGCGCGGTGAGGCCGGACAGCGCCTCGGTGGCGGCGGCCTCCAGCCGGAAGAACTCTTGAAAGGTGCGGATGGCCGCGCGGGCCCGCTTCAGCGCGAAGCGCTCTCCGGTGTCGGCGCAGCGGGCCTCGGAGACCGTGCCGACCAGGCCGCTGCCCAGGGGGGCGCCCAGCCGCAAGGTCCGCGCTCCGAGCCGCACGACGGTCCCCGGTGGGAGCATCGTCGTCGCGGAGATCATCTCGCGTTTGAGCGCATCGCTCCGGGTGACGGAGCTGAACAGGGCCAGTTGGTTGGCGGTCAGGCGCAGGCGGTACATGGCGGGAGGAGGGACGGAGAGGGGGAACCTCTCCTTCCTTCACGACCTCTCACGACATTACTTCTTCTTCTTCGGGAACAGCGCCTTGCGCAGGTGCTTCACGGCGTGCTCGAGCTCGACGAGCGACTCGATGGACTTCACCGTCGTCTCGTCCACCCCGAGGAGCTGGGCGGCCTTGGCGACGGCGGCCTTCTCCTCCTGGGCGTACTTCCCATCCGCGCGGGACAGCTCGATGGCGTCGCGCACGAGCATCCGTGCGCGCAGGCCGCCGGGCTTCATCTTCGGCAGGACGGATTCGAGCTTGGCGCCGTGGCCGTCAAAGGACTCGAGCTGCTTGGCGAGGTCCGGCGTGAGCCCCAGCTTCCCGAGCCCCTTGCGGAGCGCCTCCAGCTCGGCCGCGTGGGCCTCCCCGTCGGCGCTGATGATGACCTTGAGCGCCTTGAGGTACTGCACCGCATCGTCGTCGGATTTGGGCAGTCGCCCGTAGCGCTGCGCAACGGCGGTCTCGTCGAAATGAGCCATGTCTCTCTCTCCGATGGTGGGTAGGACGCCGTCACTTCCCTAACACATCACCGGATGCCGTGGAACTCGTCCACGCGCTGGAGCCCGGAGCTCTGCCCATGGCACACCGCGCAAGAGGCACGTCCATCCGCCGGGCGGCGGGAGACGAGCGAGTAGCTCAGCGCGCCCTCGCTCCACGAGATGACGTGGTAGCCGTGCATCTCGCGCGACTCGAAGCGGACGCTGCGGAACACCTCGGTGCGAGACTCACCCGCCGGCTTGCCGGCGTAGGGCCGCGGCGCGATGGCGAGGCTCACGGGCTCGCCCTCCCTGCGGTAGCTCACGACGGCCGCATAGGCACCATCCAGGGGAACCATGCGTGCGCCGTCGAGCTTGAGCGTGGCGTCATCGAGCTTTGGCAGCACCACCTGGAAGGCCAGGCGTGCCGACAGGAGGGCGGAGAGCCGGGTGGGATCCCGCTCGGCGACATCCAGGGGCAACAACCCATCCACGAGCCCCACATGGGTGAGCACGGCCGCCTCGGCGAGCGAGGAGGCCTTCGCCGTGGAGCCCGGGATGAGGAACACCAGCAGGGCCGCGGCCATGGCGGCCAGCGCGCCTCCCAGGGCGACGAATCGGCGGCGGGGGCGCCGGTCGGCTCGAAGTGCCTCCACACTTCGACGGAGGCCGGCGGGGACGGGGGCCGGAACCCAGGCATTTCGCACCACGGTGCGGAGGGTTCTCAGGTCCTCGGCTTCACGGGAGCAGGCGGTGCAGGACTCCAGATGTCGCTCGAGGTCAACACGGGGCAGGGGAGTCGCCTCACCGTCGAGGTACGCGGACAGGAAGGTCCGCACCGAATCGCAGGAGGGGCTCATTGTACGTCTCGCTGAGGGTCGCCTGGGGCGACGTCTTCCGTTCTGGGTAACAAGGCCTCCTTCAACGCCAATCTTCCGCGATGGAGGCGTGACATCACCGTGCCGGCGGGCACGTCCAACACCTGCGAGATCTCACGATAGCTCAATCCCTGGAGATCTCGCAGCACCACCACTTCCCGAAGCTTCAGGGGCAGCTCCCGGAGGGCGGCATCGAGCTGGGCGGGGGTGACTGCCTTCCACCGCACGGGCTCGGATGACGGCTCCGGCGGAAGGGACTCCTCGTCCAGCTCGACCTCTGGATGGCGGGATTGATTCCTGAGGCGTGTGCGGAAGAGGTTGTGGAGGATCGTCAGGAGCCAGGCGCGCAGCGAGGTGCGCTGCTCGTAACGGTCCGCCGCGGCGAGCGCCCGCACGTACGTGTCATGCGTGAGATCCTGCGCGTCCGCTTCGCTGCCGCACAGCCGGAGGGCGGTGTCGAAGAGGGCGGGAAGGTGCTGCACGGCCTCCTCGTCGAACGAGGGTTTGCGTCCGTTCCCGCCCTGGGCGCTCTTGCGGTTCCACATGGCCAATCCCGTGCCGTTCGCTCAGTGCTTGCCGTACTCCAGCTTCACACCCTTGCGCTGGGCGTAGATATACGCCTCCATGGCCTTCATCCGCGGGTCATCCTCGGCGAGCGGCTTGCCGCGCACGGGGTTCTCGATGCACCAGTTGATCATGTCGCGCAGCAGCGCCACGCGGCCGAGCTGCACCTGGTACTTCGGGTAGGTCTCCGGATGGGTGTTGGAGGCATCGGGGTGGCACATGTCGCAGGAGACGGCCACGGTGCTACCGAGCTCCTTCGCGTCATGGAAGACCTTGTGTCCCTCCTGGACGATCTGCTCGGCCGACGCCTTCCAGAGCGCCTCGTCGCGAGCGCTGAAGGCGCCGTAGGTGTGTCCCGTCTGGACGTTGGCGTCCTGCTTCTTCTGGACGGCGTCCGCGTTGGAGGAAGCGGTCTGTCCCTGGTTGGCGACGGGCGCCTTGGTGGCCTGGGGGGGCGTGGGGGGCTGGGCCTGCGCCAGGAGGACGGGGTCCGGGTCGTCCCAGCGGGCGTTCGGGTTCTTCTTCCGCCACTCCGACATGAGGTGGTTGGAGATCTCCTGCGCCTTCTTCCTGTCGATCTTCGCCGGGTCCTTCACGCCGTCGACCTCGAGCGTCGTCTCGCCATCGCACAGGGCGATCACGACGTCGCCGTCCTTGGACCTGGGGACCTGGTGCTTGGGTGCCTCGTCCTTTCGAGGCGCGGCCCCGAGCGAGAGGAGGCCGAGGGCGGCGAGCGCCGCGATACCGGATGTCTTGCGCGCGTTCATCGTTGTGGGCTCCTAGTAGGACGGAAGCTTGGTTGCCGCCGGGCGATCGTTCTTCCCGTTGGACGCGAGGTAGCTGGAGCGGATGGTGACCGGGTTGCGGTCCCAGAGGTTGTAGAGCTTGTCCACCAGGCCGGCCTCGAGCACATCGAAGCGGCCATCCCCGCAGCCATCGAAGTTGCTGAAGGGATCGGCCCGGTTCATCTGCACCGTCAGGGAGGGGAGCCCCTCGGGGGCGTAGGGCCACGGCCAGGCGGTGGAGAGCATCCCGTGGAAGCTGATGTTGCCAATCCGGTTGCTCAGCATCTGGTGCGTGTGGCCGTGGATGACGGTCACATTCTCGAAGGGGCGGAGGATCGCCTGCACGTCGTCCGCGTCATCCGTCCAGAAGTTCCACGGCTTGTAATATTTGTAGAGCGGCGAGTGGCTGAAGATGATGAGCGGGGTCTTCTTGTCCACCTTCGCCAGATCGCGCTTGAGCCACTCGCGGCCCGCGGCACCCACCTCGAAGCGGGACTGCAGACCGTTGTCGAGCCCCGCCACCGTCTGCATGCGCTCCATGGGCGTCATGCCGCGCTCGGTCCAGAAGTCCTTCTCGTTCACGCTCATCAGCGTGACGAAGTGCACGCCCTTGTGATCGAACGAGTACTGCGGCTCGCCGAAGAGCGAGCGCCAGTGCTCGCCCATGTCGAGGAACCAGTCGTGCTCGCCCACCATCATGCGCACGGGGGCCTTGACGCTCTTGAGGATCTCCTTGCCGAGGTTGAGCTCCTCCTTCTGTCCGAGCTGGGCCAGATCGCCGCCGAAGAGGACGAAGTCCGGCTGGGGATCCAACCGGTTCACGTCGTCGACGGCGCGCAGGATGGAGCGCACGAAGCGGTCATTGAGCTCCTTCTTGTACAGGTGCGTGTCGGAGATGTACGCGAAGGTGAAGCGAGGCTTGGACGGGGCCGCGGAGGCGACGTCGATGAGCTGGAAGCTGTGGGGGGAGATGAGGGCCTTGGAGGCCGCGATGCCCGCGGAGATGCCGGCGATCTTCATGAAGGACCGGCGGTCCAGGCGCCGCAGTCCGTCGAAGAAGGCGTCGCGCTCCTCGTAATGCCGGGTCTCGATGCTCTTGATGGGCTTGCGCATGGGTCACTTCTCCGTGAGACGGACGGGCCCATAGAGGCCCAGCTCGGCGGGGTTCTTGATGTCGAGGTTCGGGTTGGGGGCCAGATCGCCGAGGTTGCCCTTCTTGCCCAGGGCCGCGGCGGTGTCGCGCTCGGGACGGTTGTTCTTGCGGGCACGCTGGCGCGCGAGTTCCTGCTTCTCCAGCGCGGAGAAGTCGTCCGCGGTGAGGGCGAACATGAAGGCGACCAGGTCGTCGATCTCCGGCTCGGTGAGCCCCAGCCGCTGCATCCCTCCGTCGAGGAACGGGTTGGCGATGCCTCCCTTGTTGTAGTGATCGATCACATCCCAGAGCGTCGTCAGCGAGCCGTCATGCATGTACGGGCCGGTGACGCCCACGTTGCGCAGGGTCGGCGTCTTGAAGCTGCCGATGTCGTTCTCGTTCTTCGTCACCAGGAAGCGGCCCAGCTCGGAGAACTTCGTCTCCAGGGCGAGCTCGTCGATCTGCTTCTCGTCCCCGGTGCGGACGATCTTCAGGGCCTCCGCTGCGAGCTTCGAGAAGTCCTGCTTGTGCGCGGCGATGCCGATGTTGTGGAACTTCTGATCAGAGAAGAGGGGAGAGACGGCGTTGCCGGCGTGGCAGGTGTTGCAGCGCGCCTTGCCGTTGAAGAGGGCCCAGCCGCGCTTCTCCGACGCGTTGAGGGCCTTGGCGTCACCGGCGAGGAACCGGTCGAAGCGGGCATTGCCGGAGAACTGCATCCGCTCGAAGGCGGCGATGGCCGCGGCGAGATCGTCGTAGTTGAGCTCGCGACCGAAGACCTTCTGGAACTCCGTCCGGTACTCCGGGATGCCCTTCACCTTCGCCACCACCGCTTCCGGGGAGGGCATGCCCATCTCGATGGGGTTGAGGATGGGCAGCATGGCCTGTTCCTCGAGCGTCCCCGCGCGCCCGTCCCAGAACTGGGTGGCGGCGAACAGTGCGTTCAGGACCGTGGGGCTGTTGCGTTGGCCCACCTGGTTCTTGATGCCGACGGACGTGGCCTTTCCATCGGTGAACGCGCGCTTCGGGTCATGACACGTCGCGCAACTCACCGAGTCATCGGCGGACAGTCGCTTGTCGTTGAAGAGTTTTTCTCCCAGGGCCACCCGCTCGGGGGTGGGTTTCCGGTCGGGTGGGACCGAGATGTCGTACAGAGCCGCGGACACGCCAATAGGAAGCTTCGGGGGCGATGCTTCGCCCGCGAGCGCGGTGCCGCCCCAGGCGAGCACCGCCATGCAAGTGAGCGCTTTCATGGTCACCTCGATCGAAAGAACTCCGATCGCCGCGTTTATTCCGTGAAGGGCTCGGGGAATTGAAATGGGCCCTTTTCAGGAAAACGAGTAAGCAAAGAACCCCTCGATATCCAGGAGGCGGTTCATGAAAAGCTTCAGGACGGCCGTATTCGCGGTGCTCGTCGCGCTGACGTGGGCACCCGGGGCGCTCGCGGGGCAGAGCGCGTTCGTGCGGTGGCAGGCGAGCCAGGGGCACTTCTCCGCGTGGCAGCGGAGCGGGGTGGGCCTCGCGGAGGATGGCGCGCTGCGGCTGGATCCCCAGACGGCGGTGGCCGGCACGGATCCCTACGCGCCCGGCACCTACAACGGGGGCAACTTCTACAACGGAGGCAGCTTCCGAGTCGGTGAGGCCACCAGCCCCGTCATGACGAACGGCTTCGCCTTCCGCGAGGCCGTCGCCTCGTGGGAGGCCGAGACGCCCACCGGCACCTGGGTGGAGACGCAGATCCGCGCGCAGATCTCCGGCGTCTGGACGAAGTGGTACAACCTGGGCGTGTGGGCCGCGGACACCTCGACGGTGCGGCGGCACTCCGCGGGTTCCCAGTCGGACACCCAGGGCTACGTGGGCATCGACACCCTGGTCGTCACGAACAAGAAGGCGGCGGCGACAGCCTTCCAGGTGAAGGTGCGGCTCTTCAGCGCGGATGGCATCGCCCTGCCGCGCGTGCGCGCCAGCGCCGTCACCCTGTCCACCTCACCGGAGAAGAACCCGGTGCTCTTCCCCGGCAACCCCGCCCACTGGGATCAGGTGCTCGCGGTGCCCGAGTGCTCGCAGATGGTCTACCCGGATGGCGGACAGGTCTGGTGCAGCCCCACGTCCACGTCCATGGTGCTGCGCTACTGGGCGGGCGACACCGGCGCCTGCGAGCCGCACGTGAGGGCGGCGGTCAGCGGCGTCTATGACTGGATCTTCCGTGGCCATGGCAACTGGCCCTTCAACACCGCCTACGCCGCCAGCAAGGGGCTCCAGGCCCACGTGACGCGCTTCACCAGCCTGGCCCAGCTCGAGCCGTGGATCTCCGCGGGCGTCCCCGCCATCCTCAGCATCTCCTGGGGCAGTGGGGAGCTGACGGGGGCGCCCATCAGCGCGAGCGCCGGTCACCTGATGGTGCTGGTGGGCTTCGACGCTTCCGGCAACCCGGTGGTGAACGATCCCGCGGCCTCGACCGATGCCGCGGTCCAGCGCACCTACCTGCGCTCCGAGCTCGAGTCCCTCTGGCTCCAGGCCTCCGCCGGCACGGCCTATCTCATCCATCCCGCCGGCTGGCCGGTGCCCGCGCGCTAGGCGGCGCCCTGCTTGCGCTGGGCGAGCCGCTCGGCGATCTCCGGAGCGGCGCGGACCTCGGCCAGCGCGGGCTCCTGGGCGAGCGTCTCGAGGTCGTCATAACCCGCCTCCAGCGCGCGCTTCAGCCACTCGGAGGCGAGCCCCACCTGACCGGCTCGCGCGTGGTTGCGAGCGGCCTGGTAGGCATCCTCCGCGCGGCCCGCGGCCTCGAAGGCGCTCGCGTGGAGCAACGCCGCTCCGCCGAAGTCTCCCCGAGCCACTGCCACATCCGCCATCAGCGCGTCCCGCTTCGCCGGCGTCTTCCAGGCGAACTCCCGCGTGATGCGCTCGGCCTCATCCAGACGCTGGGCCTTCACCAGCAGGCGCACCGCCAGCGCGGCCACCGCCTCCGTGGGCTCCTTCTCCAGCGCGGCGAGCGCGTGGGGCAGGGCGCGCTCCGGCAGCCCCGCGGCTTCATACGCCACCGCCAGGCTGTAGGGTCGCGCGGCCTGGGGCGGGTCCACCTTCTCCAGGTGGGACAGGGCGTAGCGGGCATTGCCATCGGCGAGCGCCACCCAGGCGAGCAGATCCCTCGCCGCGTTGCTCTCCTCGCCCGGCTTCGCGGCCGACAGGGCCAGGTGCCCCAGCCGCGACGCCTCGCTCTCGTTCCCGGAGCGCAGGGCCTGCCAGCCACGTGCGAGTGCATCCGGCTCGATCTCCGCGACCTTCACGGGCTCCAGGGGCTTGATGTCCCTCGTCACCTGGAGGGCCTGCCAGCACTGGTAGCCGAACATGCCGAACATGAAGACGATGAAGAAGGAGCCGAAGTTCAGCGCCAGGGCCACCACCGCGCCGGAGGTGAGGACGCCCACCCACAGGGCGAGGCGCTGCCGTTTGGGCCCGAGCACACCTTGCATGATGTGGCCCCCATCCAGCGGGGGGACCGGCATCAGGTTGATGATGCCCCACCCGAAGTTCACCCACAGCAGGTCGCGCAGGAGGATCATCCCCATTTCGCTCTTCGGGGGGATGAAGATGTTGACGGCGAGCATCAGCCCGCCGAAGAGGAAGCCGGTGAAGGGCCCGGCCGCTGCAACCGCCACTTCCCGCCAACGGCTGAGCGCCCGGTCGTGGTAGGTCAGGCCGCCCCCCATGTAGAGCCGGATTCCCGCGACGTCGCAGCCCAGGCTCATGGCCATGAGCGCGTGTCCGAGC
Organism: Archangium minus; assembly: GCF_044360475.1. Taxonomy (NCBI): domain Bacteria; kingdom Pseudomonadati; phylum Myxococcota; class Myxococcia; order Myxococcales; family Archangiaceae; genus Archangium; species Archangium minus. The sequence continues at coordinate 6,753,100 of NZ_CP043494.1, read as the reverse complement.
TCATGCACGAGGATGGAGACGAAGACCACAGCCACCCAGGACAGCATGGCCTGCCAGCTCCGGCTCCCGAGCGTTGCGAACATGGCCGTCGCCAGCCAGAAGCTCGGATCGACGACGACGGGGATGCGTCCGAGGTTGAACTGCCAGGAGAAGGGGGAAGAGGAGTCGATGCTCATGAGTCTCGTGAATCAGTTCTTCTGCTTCTTGCCCACCGTGAAGGCGTTCGAGGTGGCGCTGTTGCCATCGTTGTCTTGGATCGACACGACGAAGTCTTCGCCGGACTCGTTGATGGTGATCTCCTGCAGGAGCACGCGCTCGGAGAAGTTGCCACTGGTGAGGGTGTTGATGCGCTCGCCGCCCCTGTAGATGTTGATCGTGATCGGGCCCGTGAAGGAGTCGGCCTCCGTGCCCTCAACATGGATGATGACGGTGAAGGGCTGGTCCTGGATCTGCTCCCCAATGGATTCGATCCAATAGCCGAGCCACGGACCCATTCCATCCTTGATTTCATAGGCGTCGGGGAGGGTGGCTTCCCGCCCGTCCCCCAGGGTGACTCGGATGGAGTAACGGCCGACCCCCAGACCCGGAATCACCGTGCCCTGGAACCGTCCGTGGCCCAGGTAGCTCTCCAGCTTCACTGCCTGCCAGCCAATCTCCAGCACTGGCTGCTCGAGCATCTGGACGGACTTGTCGCCGTAGTTCACGAGGAAGCGCGGATCCGTGTCGAGCTCCACGGTGACGCGCTGCGACTCGGTGGAGCGCTGCTCCGCGGGCGTGATGGAGAGGATGCGGGGTGCGGCCAGGGCCGGTGGCTCGGACGTACACGCGCACAGCACAACCAGGAGAAGGGGCAGGAGCTTCCTCATAAGGAGTACCTCACCCCCAGCGAGGCGGACAGGCCGCCGAGCTGGGCGTCGATCTCACTCGCCTGTGCCGCGGCGTAACTGCCCCGCAGCTCGAATAGGGCGCTCGCCGCGCCGAAACTCCAAGCGGCCTGCGCCGCCACAAAACCCATGAACGACTGCCCGCGCTGGCTGCGCGGTTCCGCGAAGAACGAGCTCGTGACACGCTGCTCGTAGAACATTACCCCGGCCCCCGCGCGGCCGTGGATGGACAGGGGGCCGCGCTCGAAGAGAAGTCCCCTGGCGGACAGCAGCAAGGGGAGGGCGACCACCCGCGAGTCCAGGGGCCCCAGTTGCTCCACGAGGGGCTGGGTCACGGACTGGCGAAGTCCCGCCTCTGCCTCCAGCCAGAAGAAGCGGCCCGCGAGGGGAGGCAGGCGGTAGCCCAGGCCCACCGAGACCAGCGGCCCGCGGTTGTCGCCGCCGGCGAGGAAGCCGCCGGCCTGCAGGTGGAAGGACAGGTGGTGCCAGCTCAGGTACTTCCCCCAGTCCATGGAAGGCGCGGGCTTCACCTCGGGAGGGGACGCCACCACAGGCAGAGACTCGGGCGGAGGGATGGAGGCCACGATAGGCGCCGACACCGGGGCGGTGACGCGTGCGGCGCCGGTGCCGTCTTGGCGGTGCACGTCCACCGTGACGGCGCTCGAGCCGGGCTCTGGCTTGACGCGGAACACGCCAGGGGTCTGCTCCAGCGCCTGAATGCTCCCGCCCCGCACCTGCAGATCCAGCTCCGACTCAGGCAGGGGCTGCTCGCCCAGCACCAGCAACCACCCGCTGCCCTCTACCGGGAGCACGTCGGGGCTGATGAGCGCGAGCAGCGGCCGCTCGGGAGGGACGTCGAGCCGAGCGGTGCGGTGGGTCTGCTGGCCCTTGGCGGTGGCCAGCACGCTGGCCTCACGCACATTGGGAGGCACCTTCACCTGTACCTGGGCGCGGCCCTTGCGGTTGGTGATGACGGGGCCGAAGCGCATGTCGGCCACCTGAACCACCACCTCGGCGCCCGCGCCCACGTCCGTGGCCACATCCAGCGTCGTGCGGCCCAGCAGGGGGATGTGCAGCGTGGTGACCTCGGGCGGGCCCTCAGCGGGCTCCACCCAGAAGGCGAGCACCGCCAGAAGCGGATAGCGGATGTCCGGGGCGACCCAGCGGTACGAGTACACGTCCCGCGCGGTGGTGGGCAGCGGCAGCAGGCTGCCCGTGGAGGCCGAGGCCCGGAGGGGAGGCGTGCCGCTCGGCACCTTCACCTGCACCAGCACTGCCTTGTCCTGGCCGAGCACCACCTGAGCGGGGGTGGCCTTCACCGAGAAGGGAGCCGCCACCGCCAGGGGCGACAGGACGAGCAGCAGCAGGGGGAGGAGCGGCGCGCGCATACGGGGGGGCCTACCGTCCAGCCTCCCCGGCGCTTCTGTCAACCCTCAGCGGGGCTGGTCGGCGGGGAAGCGGGCTCTTGCGTCTCCTGGGACTGTGGCTTGTCCGCTGGGCCCGTAGCTTTCGCGCTGGGTGGATTGAAAGAGGGCTTCTCCGCGGGTGCGGCGCCGGCGGCGTGGACGAGCGTCTTCGTTTCCGACTTGAAGGTGATGTCCACCTTGTTTCCGCGAACCGCCGTCACCAGGCCCAGCCCGAAGGTGGGGTGGTGGATGACCTGATCCACCTTGTAGGAGTCCTTGGGGCTGTACCTGGGGGCGTTGGCGATGTCCTTCCCCGCCAGCTGCTCCTCGAAGGAGATGACAACCTTGTCCTCACTTGACTTGCTCGCCCTGGGAGCACGCGTGCCGCTGGAGCCGCCACCGGTGCTGGCGCGCGAGGAGGGGCTCGGCTTGTCCGTGGTACCAGGAGCGGAGCGGAAGGCGTGATCTCCGCCGCAGGTGTTGCAACGGACTCGAGCGATCTTCGTGCCGACCATCGCCAGGATGGTGTGGGCCAGCGTGAGACGGCACCGAGTACAGAACGCATCGACTTCGCCGCCGACCTTGTGTTGGGTCGCCATGACTGTGTGCTTCTCGCTTCTTTTTAAGGGGGATGAAAAGGGCGGCGGAACATAACGGCAAGCGGTCACGGGAGAAACCCCCTTGTGACTCCCCATGTCACACAGCCTGGATGCCCGGGGTGCCGGGGGGCGGAGGGGGCGCTGGTGGCCAGCGCGATTGCTTGTGCCGGGAATGGGGCCACGTAGAGTAGGGCCACTCGTGGCATCCGACAACGCACAGAAGGCGGAGCAGCAGCCTCAGCCTCCCTCCCTCCTCGTCCGGTCCGTGGAGGACGTGGGACGGGGCGCCATCGCGAACGTGGAGGAGCTGGGCAGCCTCGTCTCCCTCGGGGTGGACGTGGCCCGCTGGAGCGTGCGACGGCCCTTCCGCTGGCAGAACCTCTTCTTCCAGCTGGACTTCGTGGGGGTGGGCAGCGTCTTCATCGTCCTGCTCACCGGGCTCTTCACCGGCATGGTGTTCGCCCACCAGTCCTCGCGCGCCTTTGAGATGTTCGACGCGGAGAGCCTGGTGGGCCCCACCGTGGCGCTCGTCCTCACGCGCGAGCTGGCCCCCGTGTTCTCCGCGCTCATGGTCACCATGCGCGCCGGCTCCGCCATGTGCACCGAGCTGGGCACCATGCGCGTCACCGAGCAGGTGGACGCCCTGGAGACCATGGCCGTCAACCCCGTCCAGTACCTCCTGGTACCCCGGATTCTGGCCGGCCTGTTCATGGTGCCTGTCCTCACGCTGCTCTTCGACACCTCGGGCATCCTCGGCGCTTATGCCGTCTCCGTGGGCACCAAGGGCGTGTCGGCGGGTACCTTCATCTCGCGCACCCAGCAGTGGTTGGACCCGGTGGACGTCTACGAGGGGCTCATCAAGGGCGCCGTCTTCGGCCTGTCGGTGACACTTGTTTGCTGCTTCAAGGGCTTCAACGCCTCGGGTGGCGCCAAGGGTGTGGGTAAGGCCACCACCGAGGCCATGGTGTCCAGCGCCCTCTCCATCTTCATCCTCGACTTCATCGTCGGGGTGCTCTTGCACTGATGGTGGCCACGAACCCCACGCCGATGATTGAGATCGTCGGCCTGCACAAGTCCTTCGGGGAGACCAAGGTCCTCACGGGCATCAACCTCGCCGTGCCCGCGGGTAGCACCTGTGTCATCCTCGGGGGGTCGGGTTCGGGCAAGACGGTGCTGATGAAGCACATGATCGGCCTGCTCAAGCCGGACCAGGGGCAGGTCATCATCGACGGGGAGGACCTCGTCCCCATGGGCGCCGAGGAGCTGGAGCGGGTGCGGCGCAAGTTCGGGATGGTGTTCCAGGCCGCGGCCCTCTTCGACTCCATGGACGTCTACGAGAACGTGGCATTCCCCCTGCGCGAGCACAGTAGGATGCCCGAGGAGGAGGTCCGCGCGCTGGTGCGCTCGAAGCTGGATTTGATGGGCCTGCCGAAGAGCGTGGAGAGCAAGTTCCCGGCGGACCTGTCCGGAGGCATGCGCAAGCGCGTGGGCCTGGCACGCGCCATCGTGATGAATCCGAAGATCGTCCTCTATGACGAGCCCACCACGGGGCTGGATCCCATCACCACGGACTACGTGGACGAGATGATCCTCGCGGCCCAGCGGGAGCTGGGCATCACCAGTGTCGTCATCAGCCACGACATCGCCTCAGCCTTCAACATCGCGGACCAGATCGCCTTTCTCAGCAAGGGCGTCATCCTGGAACAGGGACCGCCGGAGCAGGTGCGCGCCTCGCAGCACCCGACGGTGAAGATCTTCCTCGAGACCTGGTTCGGAAAGTAATGATTAGGAGCTACACCCGGTGAAGAAGCTCATCACACCGTTCCGAGTCGGCCTGCTGGTGATCATCGCCGGCGGGTTCCTCTTCGGCTTCATCCTCTTCACCCGCAAGGGCGGGCTGGGTGAGGACGAGGCCACTCAGGCCCATGCCTACTTCCGGGACGCCTCGGGGCTGGGGCCCAAGAGCCGCATCCAGATCGCCGGCATCCCCGTGGGCGAGGTGGTGGACGTCAAGCTGGAGGGCACCCGGGCGAAGGTGACCGTGCGCATCCGCCGCGACGTGCCCCTGCACCAGGACGCCGCCCTGATCAAGCGCTCGGAGTCCCTGCTGGGTGACTACCTGTTGGAGCTCAACCCGGGCACCGAGATGACGCCCCCCATGGAGCACGACGGGGAGATCCGCAAGGTCGTCGACGTGCAGGGCATGGAGGCCGTCTTCGCCTCGCTCAGTCAGATCACCTCGGACATCCAGCAGGTGACGGGGGCGCTGCGCGACGTGCTCGGTGGGGACAAGGGGGCCGGCTCGCTGGAGCGCATCGTCGACAACCTGGTGCGCCTCTCTGACGCGGTGGACCTGACGGTGCGCGCCAGCTCTGAGCGGCTGGACGCCATCCTGCGCAACTTCGAGGGCGTGAGCGCCGACGTGCGCGGCATGACGGCCTCCAACGAGGAGAGCGTCCACCACATCGTGCAGAACATCGAGTACATCACCCGCGACACCCGCGAGGTGCTGTCCACGGTGCAGAAGATCGTCGGCAGCGGTGGGGAAGGGGACCTGAAGGAGAGCGTGGCCAGCCTGAAGCAGACGATGAACCGGCTGGACAGGACGCTGGCCAACATCGAGGAGGTCACCACCCGGGTGAAGAACGGCGAGGGCGCCGTGGGCGCGCTGGTGGCCGACAAGCGCCTGGGCCAGAAGCTCTCCGAGTCCGTGGAGGACCTGTCCGACATGACCTCCCGGCTCACCGGGATGCAGACCGAGGTGGGCCTGCAGGCCACCTACCTGATGGAGCAGGGGGCCTCGAAGAACAGCCTGTCACTGCGGCTGGCCCCCAGGCCGGACAAGTACTACCTGCTGGAGTTGGTGGATGATCCGCGCGGCATCATCGAGACGCAGACGGTTCAGTCCAACCCACCCGGCTCGGGCGAGCCCGTCATCCAGCAGCAGAAGATCACCCGCGAGGGCATCAAGTTCAGCGCGCAGTTCGCCAAGCGCTACTACTTCACCACGCTGCGCTTCGGCATCATCGAGTCCACCGGCGGCGTGGGCGCGGACTTCCACTTCTTCAAGGACCATCTGACGTTGAAGATGGATGCCTTCAACTTCTCCGTGGACGAGCTGCGCTACCCGCGTATCCGCGCCTCGCTCAGGGCTCAGGCGTTCGACCGGCTCTTCATCACCGCCGGCATCGACGACATCATCAACAGCCCCCGGCGCGATCTGAACACGCGCCGTATGATTGCCGGCCGGGACTACTTCTTCGGTGGCGGCATCTACTTCACGGATGACGATCTGAAGGCCATCCTGCCCGTCGTGCCCACGCCCTGAGTGGGGTTCCGGCTTGACCTGACTGGCTGAAAAGTCGTACCTCGCACAGGCACGGGCGGTCTTCTGGGAGAGCCCCGTGCCTATCTGACGGCCTCTCCCCCTTGGAACGCCCATGTCTCTTCTCGTCGTTGGCTCGGTCGCGCTGGACTCGGTGGAAACCCCCTTCGGCCTGAAGGAGGACGTCCTCGGCGGCTCCGCCACCTACTTCTCCACCTCGGCGTCCTTCTTTGCCCCCACGCAGGTGGTGGCGGTGGTGGGCGAGGACTTCCCCCAGGCCCACCTGGAGTTCCTCAAGGCCCGAGGCGTGGACCTCGAGGGCGTCACCCAGGAGAAGGGCCGCACCTTCCGCTGGAAGGGCCGCTACGGCTGGCAGCTCAACGAGGCCGAGACGCTCGACACCCAGCTCAACGTCTTCCAGTCCTTCTCGCCCCGCCTGCCCGAGAAGTACCGCGATGCCCAGTTCGTCTTCCTGGGCAACATCCACCCCGAGCTCCAGTCCCAGGTGGTGGACCAGGTGAAGGCGCCCAAGCTGGTGGCCGCCGACACCATGAACTTCTGGATCAACGGCAGCCGGTCGGCGCTCCTCAATACGCTCAAGCGCGTCAACCTGCTCTTCGTCAATGACGCCGAGGCGCGCCAGCTCTCCGGCGAGCACAACATCGTCCGCGCCGCCCGCGCCATCCTCGCCATGGGCCCCCAGCGCGTGGTGATCAAGCGCGGTGAGTACGGCGCGCTCCTCTTCGAGCAGGAGCACATCTTCGCCTGCCCGGCCATGCCCCTGGCCGACGTGTTCGACCCGACCGGCGCCGGAGACACCTTCGCCGGTGGCTTCATGGGGACCCTGGCCATTGCCAGCCACGTGGACACCGAGGCGCTCCGCCGCGCCATGGTGATGGGCAGCGTCATGGCCTCCTTCACCGTGGAGAAGTTCAGCCTCGAGCGTCTGCGCGAGGTGAGCCGCTCGGAGATCCGCGCCCGCTTCTCCGAGTTCAAGCGCCTCACGCACTTCGAGGACCTCGGCCCCCTGGAGGGCTGAGCCGGCTCCGAGAGGAGGGAGCGGACCTCCCTCCTTGACGGAATTTTACGCTGTCACTAATCTTCGCATTCGCGACTCCCGATTTTTGGGAAAAGAGCGGCGGGTGGTTGGGGGAGGGGCGGGACGGAGCGGCCGCGCAGCGGAGGACCAGCGGGTTGCGGACGGAGAACCGAAAGCACGAACGTTACCCCTCGCGCTTGCGCTGTTGGTGCGAGTCGGAAAACATCACCCTCTACGCGCGCATCGCGAACTTGAGCGAGGGGGGGATGTTCCTGCAGACGAATACTCCGCTGGATACGGGGCGGCGGACGCGGCTGCGGTTGAGCGGTGGGCCGGCCCACGAGGTCATGGCCGAGGCCACCGTGGTGTGGAGCCGGCCACAGCGGCAAGATAAGGGCCCTCCGGGGATGGGGTTGAAGTTCGAAGTGCTGGATTCTGGCGCGCTGGCACTGCTGAGGCGCATCATCTCCGAAGAGCAGCGAGGACCCACGTTCGGCAACTGAGCACGGACGAGGGTACCAGCGAGGCCCACATGCGAATCGCGATCATCTCCGACATCCACTCCAACATCGAGGCTCTGACGGAGGTGTTGCGCGTCGCGGAAGAGCAGAAGGTGGATCGGATCGTCTCGTTGGGCGACGTGGTGGGCTACGGGGCCTCACCCAACGCCTGCTGCGATCTGGTGCGCTCGGTGACGGAGGTCACGCTGCTGGGCAACCACGACGCAGCGGTGGCCGGGCGGATGGACTACTCGTACTACTACGACGCTGCCCGCCACGCGTTGGACTGGTCCGCGAGCGTGCTGTCCGACGAGAACATGGAGTGGCTCAAGAGCCTGCCGTACACGTACCGGATCGGCGACGTGGGCTTCAGCCATGGCTCGCCGGTGGAGCCCAAGGCGTACGAGTACATCTTCGCGCTGGAGCAGGCGCGGGAGCTCGCTCCATACGTGGAGCACCTGCCCGAGGTGACGTTCATTGGGCACAGCCACCTGTGTAAGGCCTTCGCCATTGGCAATGGCGAGGTGCATGACGTGGTGGCCCAGAAGTTCGGCATTCGCCGGGGCTACAAGTACATCATCTCGGTGGGCAGCGTGGGGCAGCCGCGGGACTACGACAACCGGGCGTGCTTCGTGATTTGCGACACCGGGGCGCGCACGGTGGAGTACCTCCGGGTGGAGTACGACATCGAGTCGGCGGCGCAGAAGATCTTCGACGCGTCGCTGGCGCTGAACTTCGGCAAGCGCCTGTTCCTCGGGGTGTAGCCCGCGCACCAGACCGAGGTACGCGGCTTGTCCATGCGTCCCGAAGGCCCGAGTACTGCGGGCGTGTGTGGGAGTCGCTGGTTGGGCGTGCTGGCCCTGGGGGGGCTTTTCTTCCTGGCCGCGTGTGCCACGGGCGCGCCTCGGGGTACTTCGCTCCCTCAGGCGCAGCGGGGTTGGGTTGGAGGAGGGGGGCGCGGCGTTCCCTCTCATTACGCGCAATCCTGTATGGCCCAGCCGGTGGCCTGCACGCCAGCTGGCGCGAGCGGAGAACTCATCGCCCCCACGACGGTGACGAGGGTAATGGAGGCTGTCCAGGGCCTCATCACCCTCAAGGACTTCCTCGATGAGGCTGAGGTCGAGCGCGTCGAGCAGGTTCTCGTCGAGTGTGCGAAGGAGGCGGATTTCAAAATCAACGAGCAGGAGTATGGCCGCGGCAATTACCCGAGTGACGCCGAGTGCGACCGGGTGGTTGGTCGCAATGCAAAGGGTGATTCAGTCACCAGGGCCATGCAACTCGGGACGATGAAGCATGCGGCGGCCTTCGCATGCATTGAACGACAGCTGGGCTCGCAATTTTCGGAGCACCTCACCAGGGAGCCGCGCTACGGCAGGAATCCATCAACCGGGGAGTACGCCCTCTCCGACTCTTGGGGGGAGTCGCTCGTTCCCGATGTCGTTCTTCATCTGGTGCGCGACGCCAACAAGATTCGATTCCTCTACGACTTCTTGTTTCCCTGCACCTCCAACAGCAAGAGCGACCCCCTGGGTTATCGGAGGAAGACGCTGAATCGGAAGTTGGACAAGTACAAGGATCTCCCAGGGGAAAAACGACGCGCACTCGTTACTCCCCAGCTCGGAATCAGCCGATGACCCAGCGCTATCCTCGAATCCGATTCTCCTCCTCCCGGCCGGATGGGGAGCGACTCTGGATGAGAGAAGTCGTTCGCCTCGTGCTCCACCTTCCGTTCGATCACCATGACCTCGCGGACCGGGTGGGTCGTGCGCTCGATGTGTATCTCCGCGCTGTCGGCACGGGTCCGGAGCTCTTCTCCGAGTACGATCTTGGCGACGAGCCCGCTCCGCTGCGGGAGGACTCCTGGGAGCGGATCCGCGCTGAGCTCTCCCCACCTCTTGGGGCGCGCTTCCTCGATGACCTCAAGGATGAGGACAGCTATCCGTACGTGAAGCGCGGTTTTGAGCGCACCGTTGAGTTGTCGAGCGGCGATAAGGGCATCAGTGGCTACGGCTTCTTCTACTGGGCCCGCCTTCCCTGGCGGACGCGGATTCGTTTGCGCGACACGGTCAGCATGGTGAGCTTCTCCTGGCCCACCGAGTACCTCGAGGAGCACGGACCCAGAAGGATGAGTGAGCTGGCCATAGAGCTGGCTTCCCTGCTTCCTTTCTCCTCTGGTCACGCTGGTCTCGCCTTCTATTCTCCCAGCACGTTCTGCGCCTCCCTGGAGGGGATTCAGGCGGAGGCCTTTCGTTACCCAGGGCTGGATGTGACTCACGGCAGTACGTCTCTGGGCGCCCGAGTCGATGGGGTGCATTGGCTCAACTTCCTGGGTCCGCCGGTGCTGGGGGAAGTGGGCGGCGCTGTGGGCCTGCGTACCCGGCTGCGCTCTCCTGAAACCACTGTGCGGGAAATGGATGCGGAGCGGGCAGTGGTATCGTTGGGGCAATGGCCGGAGGCTGGGGACCTGGCTCAAGGTCACGAGCTGCCCGCCTACCGCGAGCTGGCGCGTGTACTGGAGCCCTGGTTGTACGAGTGCGCCAGCCGCTACTCCTTCGACGGCGCCTCTCACGAGGAGACCCTGCGTTGGTGGCGCCGCTTCCTCGGCTAGGGTTTGTTGGGCGCCTGGGTTCACTGCCGGCATGGGGGCGGGTCGGCACCGTCGGCCAAGAAGCAGGCGAGGCACGAAAAAGGGGCGCGGGGGCCTGGAAATGGCGTAGAAAACCGGCCTTGTGCGTACCTACAGCTCCTTTTGCGGCCGGACGCTCGCCGGCCTCCTGACGGCCCTCCTGTTGTCTGCGGCTCCCGTGGCCTGCCGCAAGCCCGCTCAACCCTCTGAGGCGTATGCCCAGGCGCACATGCGCTTCGGCAAGCTGTACGCGGCGAAGGGGGATGATGCCTTCGTGGATCCTGAACTGGCCCAGGTGGAGTCCCTGCTCGCCCAGGTCCCCGCGGATAGCCTCGACGCCGCGGCGGCGAACGAGCTGCGAGCCCGCATCCAGAACGGCAAGCAGCAGGCCGCGGCCCGGGACAAGGCCAAGGCGGACGTCCTGAACCAGGTGCGTGATCCGGGCACGATGCCCGCTGACTCCACCGCTGCCGCCGGTGCTGCGGAGCCCCCCTCGGAGGCGGAGGCCCCCGCGGAGGTTGCCGATGCAGGGACCGATGCCGGAACGGCAGGCGCTCCTGGGATTGGTACCTCGGTGGCCGAGCTGGCGAGCGCCTTCTCCGGCTGCTTCCAAAAGGGAGAGCCACTTGAGGTGAAGGGTCGGGGAACTCGCGATCGCTGGGAATTGGCGGACCGTGTGGCGTGTCGCCAGCAGTATGGCCAGCTGCAGGATCAGGTGATGATCGTCGAAGACGGCAAGGTGCTCGGTATGGTGCCCCGGAGCGCGATCCAAGAGCTCCCCAGCGACGGCGGTACGACCGGCTCCACCCCGGACGGCGGTCGCTGAAGCGGCCTCGCGCATCCAACTTTCAGAATCCTTTACGCAAGAACGACGGGTCATGAACGAACAGACCTTCATGAAGCTGATGCAGATCCTCCCCAAGTCCGCGCTGTCCACGGCGGTGGGGATGGCCACGCGCCTGCCCGCGCCGGCGCCGTTGCACCGGGCCGCCATCAAGGCCTTCGCCAAGGCGTACAACGTGGACGTGGCCGAGGCGGAGCACGCCCTGGAGCACTACCCCACGTTCGCGGAGTTCTTCACCCGCGGGCTGAGGGCCGGCTCGCGTCCCGTGGATCCGGGTGAGAAGGTGGTGGTGTCTCCGGTGGACGGCGCCGTGTCCCAGGTGGGCTACGCCGAGCACGGGCGGGTGATGCAGGCCAAGGGCATCCACTACACCGTGGGCGAGCTGCTCGGGGATGAGACGGCCGCGAAGCCCTTCCACGGCGGCGCGTGGACCACCATCTACCTGTCCCCGCGCGACTACCACCGCATCCACTCGCCGCTGGGTGGGAAGATCACCGGGTACTCGTACATCCCCGGTGAGTTCTGGCCCGTCAACCCGGCCTCGGTGAAGAACAAGCAGGCGCTCTTCTGCGTCAACGAGCGGCTCGTCACCTACCTGGACACGGTGGCCGGCAAGTGCGCCGTGGTGAAGGTGGGCGCCACGTGCGTGTCGCGCATCCGCGCCGCGTACGAGGACGTCATCACCCACGAGGGCAAGCCGGGCAAGGTGCACCGCTTCGACACCCCCATCCCCGTGGAGAAGGGTGGGGAGCTGGGCCGCTTCGAGATGGGGTCCACCGTCATCCTCGTCTTCGAGCCGGGGCGCGTGAAGTGGGATGAGAGCTTCCAGCCCGAGGCGGTGGTTCGCATGGGCCGGCGGATTGGAGAGATTCCGTGAGTCAGAAGATCACCGGCGTCAAGGGCATGAACGACATCCTCCCCGGCGACGTGGAGGTGTGGCAGCACGTCGAGCGCACGACCCGGGAGCTGTTCTCGCTCTTTGGCTACGGTGAGGTGCGCACGCCCATGGTGGAGGACACCGCGCTCTTCGTTCGCAGCGTGGGCGAGACGACCGACATCGTCGGCAAGGAGATGTACACCTTCGAGGACAAGGGAGGCCGCAGCCTGTCCCTGCGCCCCGAGGGCACGGCTCCGGCGGCGCGCGCGTACATTGAGCACTCGGTGGCGAACCAGGAGCCGGTCACGCGCTGGTTCTACATGGGCCCCATGTTCCGCTACGAGCGGATGAAGACGGGCCGTTACCGCCAGTTCCACCAGATCGGCGCCGAGGGCTATGGCTCGAAGGAGCCCGCGCAGGACGTGGAGATGATGGACATGGTCGTGCAGCTCCTGCTCAAGCTGGGGCTGACGGACGTGTCGCTCAACATCAACTCGCTGGGCGACGACGCGTGCCGGCCCGCCTACCAGACGCGGCTGGTGGAGCACCTGCGTGCGCACGCGAGCGAGCTGTGCTCGGACTGCCAGGTACGCCTGGAGAAGAACCCGCTCCGGGTGCTCGACTGCAAGAACGAGCGCTGCCAGCAGATCGCCAGCGCCGCGCCCAACATCCTCGAGTCGCTGTGCGAGCCGTGCCGCGCACACTTCGCCGAGGTGCAGCGCAAGCTGGACGCGCTGGAGATCAAATACGTGGTCAACCCCCGCATCATGCGAGGGCTGGACTACTACACGCGCACCACGTTCGAGTTCATCGCCGCGCACCCCGTGCTGGGCACCGCCAGCACCGTGGGGGGCGGGGGCCGCTACGACAAGCTGGTGAAGAGCCTGGGCGGGCCGGACGTGCCCGCGGTGGGCTTCGGCCTGGGGCTGGATCGGCTCTGCCTGCTGCTCAAGGAGAGCGGTCAGCAGTTCGGCCGGGCCACGGATCTCTTCATCGCGGTGGCGGACGAGGGCTCGGCGGACGCGGGCTTCACGCTGACCAGCCGGCTGCGCCGCGAGGGCTTCCGCGTGGAGTTCGACACGCGCGGCGGCAGCCTCAAGAGCCAGATGAAGCGCGCGGACAAGGTGGGCGCCGTCTTCACGCTGGTGCTCGGCGAGGCCGAGCGGCAGAGCGGCCAGGCGCAGCTCAAGCGCATGGCGGGAGGCGATCCCACGCCCGTGCGGCTCGACGAGCTGGCCCAGACGCTGCGCACCGCGCTCAAAGCGCACTGAGAAGTGTCCACGGAGCTTCCGGAACAATCCCGAGGCTCCGTGGATATCCCCTCTCCCTCTGGGAGAGGGTTAGGGTGAGGGTATTGCCCGCCACTTGGCGATCAGAGGTTCTCCTGGAAGTGGCGCATCATCCTCGTCCAGACCCGCTCGTGCACGTCGGGGTCGGCGAGCATATGCGTGAGCCCACTTAGCGGCAGCACCTCGTGACGCTTGCCGGCGCGGAACAACGCATCCGAGAGCTTCAACGTGTGCGAGAAGAAGACGTTGTCGTCGGCGGTGCCGTGGACGAGCAGCAGCTTGCCAATGGGCTTGTCCGCCTTCGCGAAGGTGAGCAGCGAGTTCTTCTCATACGCCTCGGGATGCTCCTCTGGCAGCCCGAGGTAGCGCTCGGAGAGGTGGCTGTCGTAGTCGCGCCAGTCCGTGACGGGGGCGCCGGCGAACGCGGCCTTGAAGACGTCCGGGCGTGAGAGCACCGCGAGCGCGGACATGTACCCGCCGTGGCTCCACCCCTCGATGCCTACGCGCGTGAGATCCATCTCCGGCACCTCGGCGGCGAGCGCCCGCAGCGCGGCGATCTGATCATCCAAGACGCCAGCGAAGTCGAACTTGATCTTCCGTTCCCAAGCGCGATCGCGCAGCGACGTTCCGCGACCATCGAGCTTCACCACGAGGAAACCGTGGTCCGCGATCCACTGCGCGGGGAGGTTCATCGCCATGCTCTGATGAACCAACGGATAGGCGGCCCCATAGATCTCGACGATGACGGGCAGCTTCACACCCGGCTTGAAGTTCCGGGGCCGGATGAGCGAGGTCCAGAACCGTTCGGGCCCGACCTGCCGCAGCTCGAATCGAGGCTGGTACGGAGGCTCGCGTGCGACGGAGGGGAGCTCGCCGAGGCGAGTCCCGTCGGCTCGATGGACGTACACCCTGCGCATGCTGGTGGGTCCTTCACTCGTGACGACGAGCAATCCGCCTGGGTCGGAGACGACCGCTGCTCTTTCGAGCGCGGGACCGCCAGAGGTGACGCGCTCGGGTTCACCGCCACCTTTGATTCGCCACAGGTACTGCTCGGTCGGGTTCGGCCCGCCAAGGAAGTACAGGACATCGTCCTTCGGCTGATAGCGCACCAGCGTCCGGAATCCGGCGCCCGGCTTCACCAGCGAGCGTGCCAGACTTCCGTCGGCGCGGCGGAGCTCCACTTCGGGGGCCCCATTGCGCTCGGTGGACCAGAGAAAGCCGCTGCCGTCCTCCAACCACTCGGGGAAGCTCTGGTCCAGCTGGATCCACGCGTCGTCCTTTTCGACGAGGAGGGTGCGCGTCTGGCCCGTCCGAGGATCCGCGGCGAGGAGCACTTCCTCCGTCTGTGCGCGGTTCTGTACCAGCAGGGTGAGCGGGCCCTTCTTCGGCCACCTCACTGTCGCCAGGTAGGGGTACTTCTCGGCGTCCCAGCGGATCTCCTTCGCTGCGCCACCCGCGACTGGCGCGACGAAGAGCCGCACCTTGGCGTTTGGCTTGCCGGGGCGTGGGTACGCGAACGGTTGAGCGCCCCGCTCGGGGTGCGCCGGATCGACGAGGTTGAGCTTCTCGACGCCGGACGTATCGGCCTCGGCATAGGCGATCTGCTTCGCGTCGGGGCTCCACCAGTAGCCGGTGAAGCGGCCCATCTCTTCCATCGCCACGAACTCGGCGAGGCCGTGCGTCCGCTCGGGAGTGCCGCCGCGTGTGACTCGGTGCTCCTTGTTGGTGGCGAGCTCGACGCGGAACACGTCGTTGTCGCGGACATAGGCGATCTGCTTGCCATCGAGGGAGAACCGCGGGTCGATGACCCCTTCGCCCGTGCGGAGCTGCGTGACCTTTCCGGAGCTGCGCTCGACGACATAGAGCTTGCCCGAGAGCGAGAGCAGCACCTTCTGGCCATCGCTGGAGAGCGAGTACGAGGTGAAGCCACGGCCCGTGACGCGCATCCGCTCACGGCGGGCCTTCTCCTCGGGCGAAAGGGTCTCCTCCGCTCCAGCGATGACGCTCTCCGGCGTGAGCACCTCGCGGGTTTGCCCCGTGGCGGCGTCGAATGAGAACAACGAGTTCGCGCCTGACGTTGGCGGGCTCCTGAGGAAGAGCACCGTCCCTTCATCGGGTGTGATCCGCACCGCCATCGGCCGGCCGAGGTTGAAGAAGCGGGTCTCCGTGAGCTGCCGGAGGAGGGGGTCAGGTTGGGAGGGTGCGGCGGCACTCACCAGCACCACCGCGGCGAGCAACGGGAGAATGAGGGACCTCCATCGAACGGGTTTGGCTCCGATTCTGAGGGAAACTCCTGGCATTCTCCACGGACGTGGTACGAGCCTCTCTGGAGTGTCGATGAAGCCCCACCTCACCGTCATCGCTGGACCCACGGCGTCCGGAAAGACAGCGATCGCCATCGAGCTGGCCCGCCGGCAGGGTGGGGAGATCGTCAGCGCGGACTCGCAGCAGGTGTACCGGTACTTCGACATCGGGACGGCGAAGCCCTCGGCGGAGGAGCTCGCCGCCGTGCCGCACCACCTTGTCTCCGTGGTGGAGCCGCTCGAGCCCTTCTCCGCCGCCGAGTACCAGCGCCAGGCCGACGCGGCCATCGCGGACATCACCTCGAGAGGCAAGCCCGTCTTCGTGGTGGGTGGCACGGGGATGTACCTCCGCATCCTGCTGCACGGTCTGGTGGAGGCCCCAGGCGCGGACCCCGAGCTGCGCGCCGAGCTGGAGGCGCTCGCGGCTGCAGAGGGTCGAGAGGCCGTGCATCGCAAGCTCGCCGAGGTGGACCCGGAGACCGCGGCAAAGCTGCCCCCGAGAGATCTGGTGCGAGTCATCCGAGCGCTGGAGATCCACAAGCAGACGGGCAAACCCGCCTCCGAGTTCCGCAAGGAGCATGCGTTCGCCGGGGAGCGGTATCCCTTTCGGATGTACGTGCTCTCGCCGCCGCGCGAGGAGCTGTACCGGGTGATCGACGCGCGCGCCGCCGCCATGTTCCAGCGCGGGCTGGTGGACGAGGTGCGGGCGCTGATCGCCCGGGGTTACGCGGATGCGGCGCCCATGCGAAGCGTGGGGTACGTGCAGGCGAAGGCGGTGGTAGACGGGACGCTCTCGGTGGAAGAGGCCATCCAGCAGACGGCCCAGGAGACGCGTCGCTACGCCAAGCGACAGCTCACGTGGTTTCGGAAAGAAGCGGGGGCGCTCTTCGTGGAGCCTCCGTATGACGTGGATGCGTTGTTGAGGGGGGATGCGCCATGAGCACGAAGGGATCGAAGGTCGTCCTTGTGACGGGGGCTTCGTCCGGCATTGGCCGGGCCTGCGCGGAGCTGCTGAGCGCACGAGGCCACACCGTCTACGGCACGAGCCGCAAGCCATCGCCCGGGCCAGCCGGCTACCGGATGCTAGAGATGGATGTCACCCGGGATGAGTCGGTCCAGAAGGCGGTGGCCACCGTGCTCGAGGAGCAGGGCCACGTCGACGTCGTGGTGAACAACGCGGGCTACGCCCTGGCGGGCCCTATCGAGGAGACCTCGATCGAGGAGGCGCAGCGCCAGCTCGACACCAACTTCTTCGGCGTCCTGCGCGTGTGCCATGCGGTGCTGCCGTTCATGAGGGCGCGGGGCTCGGGGCTCATCGTCAACATGAGCTCGCTCGGCGGCGTGGTGGGCTTGCCGTTCCAGGGGTTGTACAGCGCCAGCAAGTTCGCCCTGGAGGGGCTGACGGAGAGCCTGCGTCAGGAGGTGGCGTCGTTCGGCATCCAGGTCACCTCGCTCCAGCCTGGAGATGTGCGCACGCCCATCACCGAGAACCGTGTGCGGGTCCAGCGGTGCGGCCCCGAGTCCACGTACCGGAGAGCCTTCGAGACGGCCCTTGGCATCATCGAGAAGGAGGAGCGGGCCGGGGCCTCTGTCGAGCTTGTGGCTCGGCAGGTGCTGGCGTTGGTGGACCGGAAGCAGGTGGGGGTGCGCTACAGCGTTGGCCACCTCTCTCAACGGCTGCTCGCGTCCACCAAGGCGTTCCTCCCGGCACGCCTCTTCGAGCGGATCCTCATGTCCTACTACGGCCTGTGAGCGCCCTCGTGCTTAGGAGGCGTAGCGGCCCGTCTCGTCGGACACCGTGCTCTCCGGCGAGGCGTGATGGGGCTGGGTCGTCGGCACTCCGGCCGCGATGTGGCCCATGAGCAGGCGCAGCAGCCGCTCGGGCTCCACGGGCTTGGGCAAGAAAGCCTCGGCTCCGGCATCCAGCGCGCGCTGGCGCACGTGCGGCCGGTTCAACCCGCTCATCACGAACACGCGGGTGTCGCGCGTGAGCGGGTGCTGCTTGAGGCCCTCGCACAACCGCAGTCCGTCCACCCAGTGTAGCACCACGTCCAGGAGGATCGCCGTGGGGGGCCGACGCGCCACTGCGCAGAACAGTGCCAGCTCGTC
The DNA here is from genome assembly GCF_044360475.1 of Archangium minus. Classification (NCBI taxonomy): domain Bacteria; kingdom Pseudomonadati; phylum Myxococcota; class Myxococcia; order Myxococcales; family Archangiaceae; genus Archangium; species Archangium minus. The sequence continues at coordinate 6,735,299 of NZ_CP043494.1, read as the reverse complement.
CGCGAAGGCCACCACCCGCGCGCCCGTGGACTCCAGCAGCTGCGTCATCGCCTCGCGCGCGTCCGCATCATCATCCACGATGTAGTAGAGGTCCGGCTCCAGCGAGGGGATCGTCGCCGGCAGGGGCTCCACCGTCGTGCGCACCCACGAGGCCATCGTCTCGCGCACGCCCGCCCACCGCGCGGAGGACAGCAGGGCCAGCGGAGTCGGAGCAGACAGCCCCAGCACACCGCCGCCGCCCATGCCACCCGACGAGCCCCGGCTGCGCGCCGCCAGGAAGGCCTGGGGCGCCCGACGTCCCGCGCGGCGCAGCCAGGTGACAGCGCGAGCACCCGCGGCCGAGTCCTCGAGCAGCTCGCCGAGGCCCTCGCGTACATACCGGCGCTCCAGGGCCGAGCCCTCCAGGCCCGCGTCCAGCAGCGCCACCGCCGCGCGGCTGCACGAGGCCAGCGTCTCCGACAGTCCCAGCTGGAGCGGGTGGCCGAACGCCGCCGCGCCCACCGCGAGCTGCCCGGGCGCCACCAACGTGCGACCCGGCCCGTAGGGCAGCCGCGTCGTCTCCAGCGCGGCCAGCTCGAAACCTTCCTCCACCAGCCCGTCGCGGGCCGCCATCATGAGCACCTGGCACAGGTCCGCCGGCGTCACCGTGGCCCCGAAGGCGAGCGCGTACACCGAGTGCGCTCCGGGCAGCAGCAGCAGCCCGTCCACCGAGGGCAGAGGGGAGAGCCACAGCCGCGCCAGCGGCGTCACGGACAGGCGAGGGGAGGCGTGCCGCAGCCGGGCCTGCACGGCCGCCACAGTGGGCGCGGGCTTGAAGCCGGGGAAGAAGGCATCCCCCAGCGAGGGCCCGGCACCGGTGGCCAGCACGGCCGCGTGGAAGCGATCACCGCCGCCCTGGGCCCTCACCACGAGCGGGCCGTTCTTGCGCACCGCGGCGGGAGCGTCCGGGGCCGCGGGCTGGTTCTCCACCCTGTCCACGTGCCGCTGAATGAAGCGAGCACCCTGGGCGGTGGCCGCGCCTGCCAGCACCTCTCGCACCAGCGCGAGCCCGCCCTGACCCTGGGGCCATCCATCGACAACCCACAGCCCACCCGGAGAGGAGGGCAGCACCTCGCGGTTGCCGTGGGAGAGGATCTCCACCCCGCGCAGCTCGTGCGCCCGCCATTCCGGGGGCACGCGGCAGCCGAGTGCGGCCAAGCGCGAGCGGCACTCAGGCGTGAGCACTGCCGGTGGCGCGATGGTGCCCGGCTCACCGCTCTCGTACACCCGCACGTCGAGCGCGCATCCGCGGGCCCGGCCATTGAACAGCAGCGACGCAGCCAGCCCCGCCCCGGCGATCCCACCCCCGATGATGGCCACCCTCGAACCGCTCGCCAGCCTGCTCACGTTCATCCGCGCCCTCGCTCCGCCGTCCATCGAACCTCTGGGGGTTTTGGTTGATCAGTGCCGCTGAACCTTGGGGGGCGGCATCTCCGTCGTTCCGTACACTACGACCCGATCGCGCCCTTCACGCTTGGCCTCGTAGAGCGCCGCGTCCGCGGCGGCCATCAGCGCATCGGTGCTCTCCTTCGGGTGGGCGGCCGAGTGATCGGCGATGCCCACGCTCACGCTCAGCCCGAAGGGCGCCGGCCGCCCGTCGCTGCGCGTGACCTTCACAGTACGCAGCCCGGCGCGGATCCGCTCGGCGAACACCGCTGCCTCGGCCGCCGTCTGGTGCGGCAGCAGGGCGACGAACTCGTCTCCACCGAAGCGCGCCGCGAAGTCCACCTCGCGCAGGTTGGTGCGCAGGTGAGTGGCCAGTGCGAGGATTGCCCGATTGCCCACGTCATGCCCCATGCCATCGTTGATGGCCTTGAGGTGGTCCAGGTCGATGATCACCACGGACAAGGGATATTGGTAGCGGTTGGAGCGCTTGAACTCCTCGTCCAGCCGGATGGACAACGCTCGGAAGTTGGCCAGGCCCGTGAGCGCATCCGTCTGGGCGAGCACCTGGAGCCTCTGCTGTTGCTCGCTCTGGCGCAGGGCCCGATCGATGCGGGCCATCAGCTCGCGTGCGCTGGCTGGCTTGTGGACGAAGTCCACCGCCCCCATCTCCAGGCAACGCTCCAGCGTGGCCTCGTCAGCGTCACCGGTGAGGAAGATGACAGGGACGGACTCGGTTGCCTTGTCGTGCTGCAGCGACTCGAGCACTGCCAGCCCGTCCTCCTGATCCAGGAAGCGATCCAGCAACACCAGATCCGGCCGGCGCTCGCGGGCGAGCACCAGTCCCGACTGTCCGTCGCTCGCGGCCAGGACATCGAACCGGGAGGCGAGCAACTCCACCAGGCTATCTCGAGTGCCCGGGTCATCCTCCACGACCAGGATCAGGGCTCTCTCCCCTTGGCGGTCGTGCCGTTCCATGATGGTCCGCTCCACTTCCTGCGCCTGCCTGGTAATGGCAGGCCGAAAGTCTCGGGTGCTACGCCCAGAGGGGTGACCCTCCCGCCCATCCTCCGCCGTCACCCTCGGCGTGCACCCCTCCACATCCTCCTCCTTCACCCGAGACTCCCGGCTGCCAAGCCCGTTGGCTCTTCACGTCCCAGGCTCGCTTGCCCGGTCCTATACCGGCCTCAGGAGCAAGGGACGTGCCCCTCTTCAAACCTGGAGAGGAGAGAGTGATTCCAGGGACTTGCAGCACCCTCCTCGGGAGGAGGCGCACCCGACTTGGCAAGAGTTGCAGCGTTCTCGGGTATGCTTCCAGTAGGAATTCCTGCCTGGAGGCGATCAGCGTCGCGGGTTGAACTGAACGCGCCGGCCGCCGCCACCGCCGCCGAGCACCTGGGGAGGAGGGGCCTCGAGGCCGAACTGCCACCACATGGGCTCATACGGCTTCATCTTCAGCCGCTTGTCGTTCTGGAGGGCAGAGAGGCTGCTCTTGAGCTTCTCGTCGGAGGGGTTGGCCTCCACGCCACGGCCCAGCACCTTGAGGGCGTCGTCCTTCTCCTTATTCTGCACGAGGCACCAGGCATAGACGGCCCACACCAGGGGCTCCTTCTTGCCGGAGGTCACCGCGGCCTCGAAGGACTTCTTCATCGCCCCGAAGTCCTTGCGCTGGAAGTACAGGGCGCCCTCCATGGCCTTGGCCATGTAGTTGCGCGGGCTGGCCTTGGCGAAGTGCACCTTGGCCCCGTCCAGATCCTTGGACATGTACTTCAACATCCCAATCTGGGAGTGGATCTCCGGGCCCACGAGGAACTGCCACTTCTCGTAGGCGAGTCCGCTTTCCAACATCTTGATGGCCCGCTCCACACGCGCCTGGGCCTCCTTCTGGCTGGTGGGCTGCCCCTGGAGCTCCTTCTGGACGGAGGTCATGAGGACCTGGAGCTGGTTGCCAATACGCCGGGCAAGCAGGAAGTACGTCACCAGGAAACCGATGGTACCGGGGATGATACCGGCCCAGATGGAGCCGATGCCGGTCAGCGTGATCCCCAGGGTAATAGCGACACCTACACCCAGGGCGATAAGAAGGTTGTACATGGCGCCCGTTTAGCGATCGTTGTGGGGGACCGCAATCTTCGGATGCGTCCGGCGCGGCATCGAGGTATACGTCTGCTTGTTCCAACCCCAAGGGGCCCTCTGTCGAAATTGGTAGACGAGGCGGACTCAAAATCCGCTGCGGCTGACCCCGCGTCCCGGTTCGAGTCCGGGGAGGGCCAATCTGGGGAGTTCTCTCGCCCGATGGGACGGGGCACCCCCCAACGCGTGCAGTGAGACTCCGGAGTGCTGGGTGGGAGGCCCCCGATGAAGGTTCTGCTGGTGGAGGATGACGCCAGTCTCCGTGAGGGGATGGTGGAGCTCATCTCCGAGCAGGCCGAAGTCCGGGAGGCCGGCAGTGTGCCCCAGGCGCTAGCGGCCCTGCGCGAGGAGCTCTTCTCGCTCGTCATCACGGATCTGCGCATCGGTGAGACAGGGGAGGGTGGGCGCATCATCCTGGAGGCGGCGCGCAAGCGGCTGCAGCCTGTGGCCATCGTCAGCGCGTCCACCGCTGACGAGGTGGTGCGGATGCTCCGGCCGCACGAGCCGGATGTGGTGATCGCCAAGCCTTTTCAGATCGACGACATGTTGGGGTTGGTAGAGCGTTTCGTCGGGCTGCGGGGCGAGGTGGAGCGAGCGGCGTCGGGGCCGGTGCCGGCGGAGGGCGCGTGGACGCAGGTGGCCGAGGGCATTCGGATGCTCGAGGAGCCAGGCGGACGCCTGTGGGTGCGGATGGCTCCTGGGACGAGCCACCCCCGGCCCGTGCATCGCGGGGGGACGGGCGTGATGTTGGTGGAGGGCTCGCTCGAGGTGGAGGGCGAGCGGCGGGTGGCGCGGCAATACTTCTATCTGTCGGCCGGACCGCGTGAGGCGCGGACCCACGAGGGGTGTCTGGCCGTCTCGCTGGCGCTGCGCGGGTAGCGGGCGCGGCAGAACGTTCAAGCGTGAAAACCCTCTGGCCTGACACATTCCTGGACGAGGAGCGCCTGGGGCGTCCCTCGCGGCGCGCGGCGACGGCGGCTCTCGAGGCGCACCTGGCGATCCTGAAGGGCGAGCCGCTGAAGGCCGCGCTGGCCAATGCCCTGCGAGACGCGGAGAGCCTGGGCGGACAAGAGCGGCGCTTCACGGCCCTGGCGGTACGGGAGATGTCGCGGCACCAGCGGCTGTTGGACCTGGCCTCGCGCACGTTGGGACATCCTCCCAGCAAGATCGGTCTGCTCGAGGATCAGGCGCTGGTGCGCTACGTCCTGTGGCGCAGGCTCTTCTGTGGCGCGAGCTGGGCGCGCATCGGCCCTGAGGTGAAGCTGCCCGGCCCTGTGCGTCCGCGCACCATCAAGGACGATCTCCTGGCGCGGGTGGTGGAGTCACCGCTGCCGGAGCCGGCGATGCCGGAGTCTGGACCGGAGCGGCTGGCGACACGCTACTCCTTCCCCAACTGGCTGGTGCAGCGGCTGGCGGAGCTCCACCCGGAGCCGGTGCTGGAGGCGATGCTGGCGGCGCTGGACGAGGATCCCACGCTGCACTTCCGGGCGCGTCCCTCGGGCACGCGGGCCGAGGTGCTGGCGCGACTGGCTGAAGAGGGCGTGGTCGCGGAGCCGGTGGAGGTGGCCCCGGACGCGGTGCGCATCGCCGAGGCGAGCCATCGCGTCTTCGAGACGCGGGTGATGAAGGAAGGCCGGCTGCAGGTGCAGGACGTGGGCAGTCAGCTCATTGTCGAGGCCTGCCGTCCGCTGGAGGGCTCGCTGTCGGGGCAGACGGTGGCGGACGTGTGCGCGGGGGCGGGAGGCAAGACGCTCGCGCTGGCGGACGAGGTGGGGAAGTCCGGTCGGGTGCTGGCGGGAGATCGCTCTCGCCGCAGGCTGGCCCAGGCGCGCGAGCGCGCGAGGGAGTTGTCCCTGCGCCACGTGTCCTTCCCCCATCCGCTGCCCATGGCTCAGGCGGACGTGGTGTTGGTGGACGCGCCGTGCAGTGGGACGGGCTCGCTGGCGAGGGAGCCGGATCAGAAGTGGAAGCTCACCGCGAAGTCGGTGGAGGAGTTCCACGACACGCAGTTGGCCCTGCTGGAGGAGCTCGCGGGCCAGGTGAAGCCCGGCGCGCTGGTGGTGTACGCGACGTGTTCGCTGCTGCCCGAGGAGAACGACGCGGTGGTGCGAGACTTCCTCGCCCGAGTGCCGGGCTTCACGGTGGAGCCCCTGGCGCCCCTCTTCGGTCCCGAGCGAGCCGCGGTGCTGTGCGATGGACCCTTCCTCAGGGCGCTGCCTCCTCGGGTGCCAGGCGGGGGCTTCTTCGCTGCCCGGCTCCGCAAGGGGTAGGCCCGCGGGGTTGACAGTCCCGGCGGGCGCACGCTACGCAGGCTTCAGGCTCTATTTCCGAGAGGTTGCGCCCGGTGGCAGCCGACCCCAAGCAGTCCGAGACCCTCCGTCAGCTCCAGGAGGCTTTCCAAACCGCCCAGACGCAGATGGCCCAGCTCCGCCAGCAGGTGGAAAAGCACGCCGAGCTGGCTCGGGTGAAGACGCAGCGCGACTTCATCCAGTCGGAGAAGGATCGCGCCCTGCGCGAGCTGGGCGAGGCGGTGTTCAAGCAGGTGCAGAAGGGCCGGCTGGAGCTCCCCTCCACGTTCGCTCCGCTGCTCAAGGCGCTCGAGCAGGTGCAGCAGAAGGCCGAGGCCCAGGCGCGGGAGATCGGCGATCTGCTCCAGGAAGGGGAGGAGGCAGCCCAGCGTTTGAAGCAAAAAAACGCAGGCGGGGCGAATTCGGGAGTAGCGCCCCGCACGAAGAAGTTATAAAAGGGCGCCGCTTTCGACGGACGGCAACCACTTCCCAGGTGGTTCCGAGGTTTTGGGGCTATAGCTCAGCTGGGAGAGCGCTTGAATGGCATTCAAGAGGTCACCGGTTCGATCCCGGTTAGCTCCACAGTAGAAAAGGCCCGTCAGGAAATCTGACGGGCCTCGTCTTTCCCCTCCGAGGGTACAAGTGAATATGGGGCTATAGCTCAGCTGGGAGAGCGCTTGAATGGCATTCAAGAGGTCACCGGTTCGATCCCGGTTAGCTCCACAATGAAAAAGCCCGTCAGGTCCAGTGCCTGACGGGCTTTTTTATTTGCTCGTTCCGATGCTCCGACTGGAGGCCGCTCCCGCGGGACGGGCGCGCGCACCTCGAGCCTGCGTTCGTCGAGTGGAGCGCAAGGGGAGGGGCCAGCGTCTGAGAGGTAGCTTCCGGGCCTGAGGCCCGGATGTCGTCGAGGCTCAGGCCTCGCGGATCATCAGCATCTGCAGCAGGTCGCGCAGCATCTGCTTGAGACCGCCGGCTTCCGGCAGGGTCGCGAGGATGCGCGAGGCGGCGTTGGTGGAGCGCTCGATGATGCGCTCGGTGGCGGCGCGGCCCTCGTGGAGCTCCACCAGTTCGCGCGCACGCTGCAGCATCGTCTCGTCCTTGGGGCCGGGGATGCAGAGCGTCTCGAGCTCCTGGCGGGCCTCGGGCGTCGCGCGGAGGTAGGAAGCCAGCAGGGGGAAGGTGCGCTTGCCCTGCGCCAGGTCCGAGTCCGTCGGCTTGCCGACCACGGAGGACTGTCCGTACAGGCCGAGCAGATCGTCGCGCAGCTGGTAGGCGGTGCCCACGTAGCGGCCGAAGCGCTCCAGCTTGTTGATCAGCTCCGGATCACCACCGGACAGCATCGCCCCGCACACGAGCGGCGCGGTGAAGCCGTACAGCGCCGTCTTCAGGTAGGCCACGCGCAGCGCGTGGTAGATGGACAGCTCGGAGAGCGGCTGGTGCGGCAGCCGGATGTCCATGTACTGCCCGGCTGCGGTGTAGCGGCACACCTTGAGGAAGTAGCGCGTGGCCACGTCCGCTTCCGGCAGGTTGCAGCCCAGCATCACCTCGAGCGAGCGCCCGTAGAGGTGATCGCCGATCACGATCGCGAGGTTCTCTCCGAGCCGCCCCTCGCCGAGCATCTTGTGGAGCGCGGCGCCCCCACGCCGCGTGTCCGCCTGATCCGCCACGTCGTCGTGGATCAGCATGAAGGTGTGCAGCAGCTCCGTGGCCGCCGCGAACCGCCACAGACCTGACGGCGCCCGCGTATCACCCCGGCCGAGCGCGTAGCCCACGAGCACCAGGCCCGGACGGATGCGCTTGGAGGGCCGCAGGCTGTAGCTGCGCACCTGCTCGAGCACCTTGTTCCACGCCGGATCCAGGTGACGCTCGTCTTCGAGCTCGAGGATCTGATGCAGCACGACCTGCGTCTGGTACTGCACGGTCTTCGCCCAAGAGACGAAGTCCACGGGAGACGCCGACTGCTGTTGCTCTGCCGCCGGAGTGCCGGCCGCCTGTGGAGACTTCCGCTCTTTCATGACGGGGTTGTTGGCAGCACCCGAGGTTCCGCGCGTCGGCATCGTATCCTGCACTGCGGCAACCAACGTCAGCATAGCGAACCTCCGGGGCTGGGCGGCTTGGGGGGTCGGGCAAGCCCCATGGACATTCTTTCCGGTTTTAATAGCAGAAAATTTTTATACAGGCAAATCCGTTTTGAGAGGAGAAATATTGCTCATCGAGTGAGAACGGAAGGCCTTCAGAGGGAAAAACCGGTAACGGGTCATTATTTACTCGTGTGTCTTTGCTGACCCACCCGTGTTCAATACATTGAGACTGCAATGAAGAAGCGGCCGGTCCCGAAGGATGCCGGCCGCGGAAAAACGCTTGTGGTAACGCCTACTTAGCGTTCTTGAAGATGTTCATCACATCCTTCAGCAGCTTCACGGACTCGTCGTGCGGACGCTGGAAGGCGTTGCGACCCATGATGGAGCCGAAGCCACCACCCGCGGCGATCTGACGGATCTCCTCAAGCAGCGCCGGGGTGTCCTTGTTCTCTCCACCGGAGAAGATGACGATGCGCTTTCCGTTGAAGGCGGATTTCACCACGTCGCGAATCCGCTCCTCCATGGTCTTTGTAGGGATGCTGTACTTTTCGTAGACCTTCTTGGCCTCGGCCTGCTCCAGGAAGTCCTTGGGCGGCTTGACCTTGATGATGTGGGCGCCGAGCTGGGCGCTGATCTGCGCGGCGTAGGAGATCACGTCGATGGCCTGCTCTCCCTCCTTGGAGATGCTGCCGCGCGGGTAGGCCCACAGCACCGTGGGCATGCCGTAGTCCTTGGCCTCGCGGATCAGATCGCGCAGGGCCTCGTACTGCTCGTTGCGGTAACCGGAGCCCGGGTAGATGGTGTAGCCGATGGCCACGCAGCCCAGACGCACCGCGTCCTTCACCGAGCCGGTGACGGCGGACATGGGGTGCTCGGGCTTGCCCAGCGTGTCCGAGTTGTTGAGCTTGAGGATCAGCGGGATCTCACCGGCGTACTTGCCGGCCACCGCCTCCAGGAAGCCCAGGGGCGCGGCGTAGGCGTTGCAGCCCGACTCGATGGCGAGCTGGATGTGGTACTCGGGATCATAGCCGGCCGGGTTGGGAGCGAAGGAACGCGCCGGACCGTGCTCGAAGCCCTGGTCCACCGGGAGGATGACCAGCTTGCCGGTGCCGGCGAGCGTGCCGGTGTTGAGCAGGCGGGCCAGGTTGGTCAGCGTGCCGGGGTTGTCAGACGGGTACCACGAGAGGATCTGCTTGACGCGGTCGGTATACGCCATGTGGCTCCTCGAAGTTCGGGGCGGAAGGCCCCTCTGCTTGACGGGCGCGGATTCTGCCTACCCAGAGGCCTTGTACCAAGCAGATCATTCGACTCTTCGTCACGGCGCGAACGCTCGGGATGCACGATCCCGATGACGGATGGGTTACGAATGTGGATGCTGCACCGCTGCGATCGCCCCGGGAGGCAGAGGGGCTCTGGGAGAGGCGAGTGGTGAACCGTAGAGATTCGCGACGTGTCCTGGGAGTGGGGTTGGTGCTCGCCGCGGCGCTGGCGGGAGCGCAGGAGCCCCCGGCTCAGGAGCCGCCTCCGGCGTCCGAGGAGGTGAAGCGCGCGCCGCTCACACTGGAGCAGCTCGTCCAACGCGCGCGCAAGCAGGACGCGCGGGTGGAGGAGGCGCGAGCGGAGCTGCGTCGGCTGGAGGCGCTCCTGCGTCAGGCGCGGTGGGCCTGGTTCCCAAAGTTCGAGACAACGATAGGCGCGGGGGGCCCCATCCCCGAGGCGCGCAACGACGGTCTGGGCGGTCCCCCGACGACAGAGGCCTCGCTGGAAGGGGATTTGAGGTTCGGCCGGATGGGGGTGACGGCCTTCCTCCAGTCGAATGCGGTGCTGCCGGTCTACACCTTCGGGAAGCTCCAGGCGCTGGAGAAGGCGGCGGAGCAGGGGCCCGTCATCGGCAAGGCGCTGAAGGCGCGCGCGGAGGACGAGGCGGGATTCCAGGCCGCACAGGCCTTCTTCGGCTACCAGCTGGCGCGCTCCGGGCTGACGCAGCTCGACGAGACGTCGAAGCGGCTGGAGGACGCGGCGCAGCGGCTGCAGGAGATGCTGAAGGAGAAGTCCGAGCAGGTCTCGAAGATGGACCTGTACAAGCTCGGCTTCTTCCGCAAGCAACTCGAGGCGCGCCGGATCCAGGCCGAGCAGGGCCGTCAGCTCGCGCTGGCCGCCATCCGTCTGCTGGCGGGCATTCCTCCCGGAGAGCCGGTGGAGGTGGCCGAGGCGGAGCTGGAGCCGGAAGGGGAGGTGAAGCCCCCGACGCTGGAGGAGGTCCTGGCGACGGCCGAGCAGAAGCGGCCGGAGCTTGCCGGCATCGCCGCGGGCATCGTCGCGCGCGAGAGGGAGGTCTTCATCCGCGAGCGCAGCTTCTACCCGGACTTCGGGCTCGCGGGCTTCCTGACGCTCCGCTACACCTCGAGCGCCACGCCGCAGCGGGATCCCTTCGCCTACGATCCCTACAATGAGCGCGAGGTGGGCGTGGGGCTGGTGGCCCGGTACACCTTCGACTTCCCGACGAAGCAGGCGCTGTTGGATCAATCGCGCGCGGAGCTCGACAAGCTGAGGGCGCAGCAACGGCTGCTCCAGGCGGCCATCCGCCTGGAGGTGACGAAGGTGCATGGGACGCTGGTGACTGCATGGGAGCGGGCCCAGGCGCTCGGTGATGCGGAGCGGGACGCGCGGCGCTGGGCCACGGCGGCCATGACGGCGTTCGATCTGGGCACCACCGGTACGCGCGATCTGATCGAGGCCTTCACGGCCTATGCCCAGTCGTCAGCCGACCGGGCGCAGAGCTGGCACGACTTCCAGGTTGCCCAGGCAGAGTTGACCCGGGTCACCGGCACCGCGCCCAGGGAGCCGTGAATAAGTCCGCGCTGCGGGCTGTCTTCCCACCCGTCTTCACTTTCAGCACTTTGGAGTCACACAGATATGTTCGCTTCCCTGCTCGCCGCCGTGCTGCTCACCGCCGCGCCTGGTCCTCTCGAGGTCGTGAAGTCCGGCAACACCGACGTCCAGAAGGTCGCCTCCACGAAGGGCGCCACGGCGGATCAGCTCTCCAAGGTGGTAGAGAAGTTCGTGGATTTTGGTGAGCTGTCCAAGCGCGCGCTCGGCGATACGTGGAACAAGCTGACGGCCGCGCAGCGCAAGGAGTTCTCCAGCACGATGGAGGGTCTGCTGCGCGCCTCCTACGCCCAGAAGGCGCTCGGCCAGGCCAAGGCGCAGGTGCAGTACGGCAAGGAGGCCGTCGAGGGCAACGAGGCCTCCGTGGACACCACGATGAACGTGAACCGGGACAAGTTCCCCGTGGAGTACAAGCTCTACCGCCCCAACGAGAAGGGCGAGTGGCGCATCTACGACATCGTCACTGATGAGGTGTCGCTCCTGGAGACGTACCAGGGCCAGTTCCGCAAGCTCCTGGCCGATAAGGGCTTCGACGGTCTGCTGGCCACCCTGAAGGCCAAGCGGGCGCAGCTCGAGAAGTCGGTGCAGTGACGCAATTGCAAGTGACGAAACGCGAAGACCCCACGTCCGACCCTCTCCTGAAAGAGGGGCGGGGTGGGGTCTTCGCGTTAGAGCCGACGGGGACTCGGGACGCCTACAGCGGCTTCTCGTAGACGCGGTACTGCTTGGAGCGCTTGCCGCCCATGGACTCGATAGCGCGGTTGACGAGGTGGTTGTCCTCGAGCGTCCAGGAGATCTCCCCGCCCTCGTAGCCCAGCTCGCGCGCCTTGTTCAGGGTGTCCAGGTAGAGGATGGCGTCCAGGCCGCGGCGCCGGTATCCCTCGACGGTGCCGAGCAGGACGAGGCGCAGCCGGCGGATGCGGCGCGAGGCCAGCAGCAGCTTCGCCAGGCCGATGGGCAGGCCGAACGTGGTGAGCCGGCCATTGGCGGCCTTGATGGCCTCGTTGGCGTCCGGGATGGTGAGCCCGAAGCCCACTGGCTCGCCCTTCACCTCGGCGATCAGCGCGAGCTCCGGCCGCACCATTTGCTTCAGATCGCGCGCCAGATGGTCGAACTCGCGCTCCGTCATCGGGACGAAGCCCCAGTTCTTATCCCAGGCCATGTTGTACATGGCCTTCACCCGGGCCACCTCGGCGTCGAAGTCCTTCATGTTCACCGGGCGCACGGTGACGCCCTCGCGCTGGCGGATCTTCTCCGCGATGCGCGCCACCTTCTCAGGAGGTGGGGTGGAGGCGGACAGCTCCCACGCGTACAGATCCTTCGCCTTGGTGAAGCCATTGGCCTCGACGAGCGCCGGGTACCAGGTGGGGTTGTACGTCGTCATGATGGCCGGCGGGGTGTTGAACCCGTCGATGAGCATGCCCACCTCGCCATTGGTGGAGTAGCTCATCGGGCCGATGACGGAGACGAAGCCCTTGGCACGCAGCCACGCGGCCGCGGCCTCGAAGAGCGCCCGGGCCACGCCGGCGTCATTCACGCACTCGAAGAGGCCGAAGAAGCCCACGTTGCTGCCATGGAACTCGTTGTAGCGGGGGTTGTTCACCGCTGCGATCCGCCCCACCACCTCCTTGCCCCGGCGGGCGAGGAAGAACTCCACCTCGCCGAACTCGAAGAAGGGGTGCTTGCGCGGGTCCATGAAGTCCCGGCGCTCCATCTCCAGGTGCGGCACGAAGTTCGGGTCGCCCTGGTAGATGGAGTAGACGAAGCGGATGAAGGCCGTGCGATCCGCCGAGGTGCGGACGGGAGTCACCTCCACGTCGGCGGGGAGGGGTGGCAACTTGGACTCGGGGTTCTGCTTCTCGGCGGCGACGGCCATGGTCTCAGCTCCTGTCCTCGTGCCCGTTGCGGATGAGGAGGTTGGCTCCCTTCTCCAGCAGCATACCGGGAAGGTTCGCGCGCTTCTCCCAGAGCTTCATCGGCATCTGGCCCAGCTTGCGGAGGTCCTCGGGCTGGAGGTTGGCGGCACGCCAGGTGAGCGACTCCACCGCGTCGAACAGCTTGCCGGCCACCTCGCGCGACGACATGCGCGAGAGCTGATCCAGCGAGAAGCCGTTGCCTCCGTTGAGGCCCGCGCTGGCGGCGGCCCACTTCTCCGACGCCTTGTTGCTGAGCACGAAGGTGCCCGGGCGAGCGATCTGCACCGGGGTGTACGAGGACGGCCGCGTCTGGGGGATGATGTCCAGCTTCTTGCCAATCTGCTCGAAGATGTCGAGCACCCGGTCCAGCTGCTCGTCCGTGTGCGTGGCCATGTAGCTGGTGCGGATGAGCGCGTGGCCCGCCTCCACCGCCGGCGGCACCACGGGGTTGGCGAACACGCCCGCCTCGTGCAGCGCCTTCCAGAAGCGGAAGCACTTCACCTGGTCGCCGATGTGCACCGGCACCACCGGCGTCACCGACACGCCCGTGTCGAAACCCATGGCGCGGAAGCCGTTGTGCATCTTCTCGGCGATGTCCAGCAGGCGCGCGCGCCGCTGCGGCTCGGCCTCGATGATCTCCAGCGCCTTGGTCGCCGCGGCGATCGACGCCGGCGTCATGGACGCGGAGAAGATGACCGAGCGCGACTTGTGCCGCATGTAGTTGATGACTTCCTGCGGCCCGGCCAGCACGCCGCCCAGCGACGCGAAGCTCTTGGAGAACGTGCCCATGACGAGGTCCGTCTCCGCCTCGAGCCCGAAGTACTCGGAGGTGCCGCGGCCCTTCTCGCCCAGCACGCCCATGGAGTGGGCGTCATCCGTCATCACCCGCGCGTTGTACTTCTTGGCCAGCTCCACGATGCGGGGCAGGTTGCAGAGGTCGCCCTCCATGGAGAACACGCCGTCGGTGATGATGATCTTCCCGGCCTTGGGCTCCTTCTCCGCCGCCTGCTGCAGCAGCTGCTCGAGGTGGTCCAGGTCGTTGTGGCGGAACTTGCGCTCGGTGGCGAAGGACAGGCGGATGCCGTCCACCAACGAGGCGTGGTTCTGCCGGTCCGCGAAGACGATGTCGTGGCGGCCCAGGATGGAGGACAGGGCCAGGTTCGTCTGGAAGCCGGTGGAGATGACCACCGCGGCCTCACGGTTGAGGAACTTCGCCAGGCGCTGCTCCAGCTCCTCGTGCAGGGCCAGGGTGCCGTTGAGCAGTCGCGAGCCGGAGCACGTGGTGCCGAAACGCTCCACCGCCTTGATCGCCGCCTCCTTCACCCGCGGGTCCGCGCTCAGGCCGAGGTAGTTGTTCGAGCCCACCATGATGATGCGGCGGCCCTCGATCTGAACCTCGGTGGCACCGAAGGACTCCTCGATGGACCGGTAGTACGGGTAGAGGCCCGTCGCCTTGGCAATGCGGTAGTCCTTCCAACTGCGGCACTTCTCGAACACGTCACTCATGGCGGTCTTCTCTTGTGCGGGAGATCCGGCTCCGCGAATCCGGGGCGCGCTTTCCTGCGGTGTTCATTGCGACCTGGGGCACCGCAGCGCGCGTCCTCCTCGGGGGGCTAGGCGTGGCCGTCAATATTGAGTCACCCTCCGAGTGTCAAGGCATCGACTGTCTGGAGGCCCGCGCACCCGCCAAGGGGGCCCTTCAGGGGGGATTGACACGTACAGGTATTCCCACATCCGAGCAGGCGAGTGCGCAACCGGTTGCACACTTGGGACTTGCCTGCCCTGGTTGGAAAACGACCGGGGGCGGATGGCTTCCTGCTTAAAAGGTGTTGGTCCCGGGATTCGCTGAGGCCGTGACAGGTGGCTGGAAGTTTGCTTTCTGCGGGCCTCCACTCGACTGGGGTCAAGCTTGGCTGAGTCTCTTCGTCGTCGTTGGTCCGAGGCCTTTATCCGGGGAACGTTGGCACGTCCCTGGAGGGTCCTCCTCGCATTCACGGTCCTGGCTCTCGGTGGCGCGTTGCTGTCCGGGCGGCTGGAGTTCCGTGGCTCCTTCGTGGAGCTGCTGCCCCGTGAGGCACGCGAGGTGAAGGACCTCAACCGGGTGGCCCAGAAAGCCGGAGGCGACGGCTACCTGGTGGTGCGCGCACAGGGCGCCAGGCCCGAGCAGCTGCGCGCCTACGCTGACACGCTCGCCGGCAAGCTCGAGGCGCTGCCCGAGGTGCGCTACGTGGAGCACCACTTCAACGTGGAATTCTTCAAGGAGCGCGGCCTGCTGCTGCTGCCCACGGAGAAGCTGCGCGAGCTGCGCCAGGATGTGGACTCACGGCTGCGCTACGAGAAGCAGCAGGCGCTCGCGGTGGACCTGCTCGACGCGCAGGATGCGCCGCCGGACTTCGAGGCCATCGTTAAGAAGTACACGCCGGACGCGCCCATGCGCGAGTACCTCGGGAGCGCGGATGGCACCGAGGTGTACCTGATGGTGAAGCCGGGTGGCACCGCGGGCGATCTCGTGTTCGCGCAGAAGCTCGTGGACGACGTGAAGCGCGTGGCCGCCGAGGTGGCCCAGGGCTGGCCCGGGGTGAAGCTGGACTACGCAGGCGCCTTCCAGGCCCGGCTCGAGGAGGATGGGGTGATGCGCCGCGACCTGACGCGCGCGGGCCTCCTCTCCGCGGTGATGGCGGTGGGCATCATCCTGCTGGCCACGCGGCGGCTGTGGGCGCTGGCCGTGGTGGGCGTGCCCGTCGTCTTCGGCGTGTCGCTGACGTTCGCCTTCGCGGAGCTGGCCATTGGCCACCTCAACATCGTCACGGGCTTCCTCGTGGCCATCCTCATCGGCCTGGGCCTGGAGTATGGCATCCACCTGGCCATGCGCTACTGGGAGGAGCGGCGCGAGCACCCGGCCGCCGAGGCGCTGGCCGAGGCCGTGCGCGGTACCTTCGCTGGCGCCATCACCTCGGCGCTGACGAACGCGGCGGCCTTCTTCGTGCTCGTGTTCGCCCAGTTCGAGGCCTTCAAGCAGTTCGGGCTGCTGGCCGGTGTGGGCGTCATCCTCGCCGTGCTGATGGCGTACGGCCTGGGCCCCGCGCTGCTGGTGCTCGCCGAGCGTCTGCGTCCGGGCCGCAAGTCGGCTGAGAGCCATGCCCCCGAGGCCCCCGAGAAGGTCTTCAAGCCAGCCGGCAAGCGCTGGCCCACGCCGGTCATCGCCGGCCTCCTGTTGGCGGTGCTCGGCTTCGCGGGCTACTCGCTCTATGTGCTGCCGCGCGTGGGCTTCGAGACGAACATGCGCAAGCTCAAGGGCGATGCGGCCTCCGTGAGTCTCGATGACCACATCGTCGAGCAGATCGGCACGCCCCTCAACCCCGCCATCCTCCTGGTGGAGGACCTGCAACAGGCCCAGGTGGTCCAGCAGGTCATCACCGACGTGAAGGCGAAGCACGGCGAGGCGTCCACCTTCAAGCAGTACGCGTCGCTCAATGATCTGCTGCCGCAGGACGTGCCGGGGCATCAGGAGCAGATCGCCGCGCTGCGCGAGACGCTGCAGAAGCTGCCCGAGAGCGCGCGCAACGATCCGCGCGTGGAGACCGTGAAGAAGATGCTCGACGCCCAGCCGTACGGGCCGGAGCAGATGCCTGAAGAGGTGCGGCGCCGCTTCGAGGCGCTCGACGGCAAGGGCCTGTTCCTGCTGCTGTTCCCCTCGGTGTCCAATCACGACACCCGGGAGCTGTCGGCGTGGGCCTCGCAGATTGACGAGGTGGTTGACGGAGCCAAGGCCCGGGGTGTGGACCTCGCGGTGTTGGACAGCAACCGGATCGCCGCCCGCATCTTCTCCATGGTGCGCGGGGATGGCCCGTTCATCCTCTGGGCCGCGGCGTCCGTGGTCTTCCTGACCATCCTCGCCAGCCTGCGCAGCTTCAAGCGTGCCTGCCTGGTGGCCGGGCCACTGTTCCTGGGCATGCTGTGCCTGGCTGGCGGCATGTACCTCTTCGACGTCCAGCTCAACTTCATCAATGCCGTGGTGCTGCCCAACCTGCTCGCCATCGCCGTGGACAACTCGGTGCACCTCTACCACCGGTATGAGGAGGAGGGCCCTGGCTCGCTGGGTCACGTGGTCCGTCACACGGGCCTGGCGGCGGTGGTGGCCACGCTGTCCAACGCAGCGGGCTACGGCGCATTGTTGATCTCACATCACGCCGGACTGCGCTCAATCGGTCAGATTGCAATTCTGGGAGTGGTGTGCACCTTCCTGGGTACCACGGTCTTCTTCCCGGCGATGCTCGCGTTGATGGAGCGGTGGTCTGGGCGGAGGAAGGAGGGGGGCATGATTCGGAGCCTGGAGATCGGCGCGCCTGTTGCCACTGAGGCCGCTTCGGAACCGGGGGAGCGTAAGTCGGCGTGAACCCATGGACCTCGTACAACCCAGCCCGAGCGAAGGCTCGGGGCGTCCACCTGCGCGGAGTCGACATCGTCATTGTCGTCTCCTGCTCATTGGCCGCCCTGGCGCTCGTGGGCCCCGCCCGGTGGGCTCCTGGCTCCACGAGGTCCGCTGTTCATTTCGCCATCTTTGCGCTCGGGCCCCTGGTGCTGCGCACGCTGGAGTCCTATTTCCCCAGGCACCGGCTGCTGGCCTTCGTGGCCTCCTTCTGGCTGCTGCCTGTGTTGAGCCTCAGCCATGGGCTGCTCAATCCGCTGGTGACCGCCGTCACCCCGGGGTTGCGCGACGCCCAGCTCGCCACCATGGACCAGCGGCTGTTCGGCTTCCAGGCCTCGGTGTTGCTCGGGCACGTGGTGCCGCCCTGGCTCACCGACATCCTGATGATCTGCTACTACGGCCACTTCGTCTGGCCGTTGGCGCTGGGCCTGGTGATGTACTTCACCGGGCGCCGTGACGCCTTCTACGAGTACCTGCTGGCGCTCAGTCTCTTCTTCGCCTTCAACTACGTCTGTTACGCGTTGGTGCCGGCCATCGGCCCGCGCTACTTCCTCTTCAGCGAGTTCTCCCAGCCGCTCCAGGGCGTGTGGGTGACGTCCTTCCTGGACTCGGTGATGCGCATGCCGCCGTTTGCCCGGGACTGCTTCCCCTCGGGCCACACCGGGACCACGCTGGTGGTGTTCGTGTACGCCTTCCGCTTCGTCCCGCGCTTCTTCCGGGTGATGGTGGTGCCAGGCCTCGGCCTCATCCTCGCCACCCTGGTGGGCCGCTTCCACTACGCAACGGACCTGCTCTGCGCGGTGCCGCTGGTGATGGTGGTGGTGGGTCTGGCTCTGGGCTGGAGCCGAGCGACTGCGCGGCGCGATGCAGTGGCGCGCCCGGTACGGATGAACGCTATCGTGCGCCCCTGAACAAGGGAGCGTACGCATGAGCAGGCCAATTCTCGCGGGCCGCGTGGCCCACCTCGGTACCACCGTCTTCTCCGAGTTCAGCGCGCTGGCCCTGAAGCACGGGGCCATGAACCTGGGGCAGGGCTTCCCAGACTTCGACGGGCCCGAGCCCGTGAAGGAGGCCGCCCGCAAGGCCATCACTGACGGGGTGAATCAGTACGCCCCCAGCACGGGCCTGCGGGACTTGCGCGTGGCCATCGCCGAGCACGGTGCGCGCTTCCACGGACACACCGGCATTGATCCGGACACCATGGTGACTGTCACCAGTGGTGCCACAGAGGCCATCCTCTGCGTGATGTTGGGCCTGGTGGATCCAGGTGACGAAGTGGTGGCCTTCGAGCCCTTCTACGACTCGTACGACGCCAACATCGGCTTCATCGGGGCGAAGGCGCGTTACGTGCCGCTGCGTCCGCCGGATGCCTCGCACACCACGTGGTGGTTTGACCGCGACGAGGTGCGCGCGGCCTTCGGTCCCCGGACGCGGTTGCTCATCCTCAACACGCCTCACAATCCCACCGGCAAGGTGTTCACCCGCGAGGAGCTCGAGTTCCTCGGCGAGCTGTGCGCCGAGCACGATGTGCGGGTGCTCTCGGACGAGGTGTACGAGCACATTGTCTTCAGCCCCGCGCGGCACGTGCGTCCCGCCACGGTGCCTTCACTGACCGACCGGACGGTAAGTGTGAGCAGCGGCGGCAAGTCCTTCAGCCTCACCGGTTGGAAGATTGGATGGATCATCGCGCCACCGGCTTTGCGTGACGCGGTGCAGCGGGCTCACCAGTTCGTGACCTTCGCCACGGCCTCGCCTCTGCAAGCAGCCATGGCCGCGGCGCTGCGGATGCCGGACGCGTATTTCCAAGAGCTGTCCGCCTCCTATCTGGCGAAGCGCGAGCGGCTGCTGTCGGGCCTGGCCGAAGCGGGGCTGAAGGCGTACGTGCCCGAGGGCAGCTACTTCATCATCACGGACATCTCCGGGCGGGGCTTCGCGGATGACGTGGCCTTCTGCCGCCATCTGGTGACGGAGGTGGGAGTAGCAGCCATCCCTCCGAGTGTTTTCTATGGTCCCGAGCACAAGTCCCTGGGGCAGGGGATGGCACGCTTCGCCTTCTGCAAAACGGAGGCAGTGCTGGATGAAGCGGTGCGCCGGTTGAAGGTGGGACTTGCTCGGGGCCGCTGACGTCTGGACATCGGGAGCCGGGCGGCTTGCGACCCCTACACCCCGATGCTACATCCCCGCGCAACCATGCCCTCCTCTCGTTCCCCGACCGAGTCCAAGAGGCTCTCCGCTCCTCGTTCCAACCAGTCCGCCAAGAAGGCCGGCCGGTCCTCCACCAAGGTGTCGAAGGCCAGCAAGCCGGCCAAGGCGGCAAAGAAGGCCGTGAAGGCCGCCACGAAGGCCGTGAAGGCAGTCGCGCAGAAGGCCGCCAAGGCCGCTCCGCGCAAGAAGAACGTGGCGGTGCGCTCCTATGACTCGGCCGCGGTGAAGGCGGTGGGCAAGAGCACCGAGAAGTGGGCCAAGAGCGACCTGGCCGCGGTGACGCAGAAGATGCCGCTGCGCCGCAAGTCGTTCGTCACCGACTCGGGCATCCCCATCCCCGACGTGGTGACGCTGGCGGATCGCAAGACGGAGTCCCCGGAGCGCATCGGACTGCCGGGCCAGTTCCCGTTCACCCGCGGTCCGCAGCCGACCATGTACCGCGGTCGCCTCTGGACGATGCGCCAGTTCGCCGGCTTCGGCACGCCCGAGGACACCAACAAGCGCTTCAAGTACCTCATCAGCCACGGCATGACGGGCCTGTCCACGGCCTTCGATATGCCCGCGCTCATGGGCTACGACTGCGACCACTCCATGAGCCGCGGCGAGGTGGGCAAGGAGGGCGTGAGCGTCTCCTCGCTGCGTGACTTTGAGATCCTGTTCGACGGCATCCAGCTCGACAAGGTCACCACCTCGATGACGATCAACGCGAGCGCGATCGTGGCGCTCTGCATGTACATCGCGGTGGGTGAGAAGCAGGGCGTTCCGATGGCGAAGCTCGCGGGCACCATCCAGAACGACATGCTCAAGGAGTACATCGCGCAGAAGGAGTGGATCGTCGGCCCACGGCCCGCGGTGCGGATCGTGACGGACATGATCGAGTTCTGCACGAAGCACATGCCCAAGTGGTACCCGGTCTCCGTCAGCGGCTACCACATCCGCGAGGCCGGAGCGACGGCGGTGCAGGAGCTGGCCTTCACGCTGGCCGACGGCATCGGCTACGTCGAGGAGTGCGTGAAGCGCGGCCTGGACGTGGACGACGTGGCGCCGCAGCTGTCCTTCTTCTGGGACGTGCACAACGACTTCTTCGAGGAGGTCGCCAAGTTCCGCGCCGCGCGCCGCATCTGGGCCCACGTGATGCGCGATCGCTTCGGCGCGAAGAACCCGCGCTCCATGCAGCTCAAGACGCACGCGCAGACGGCCGGCGTGTCGCTCACCGCGCAGCAGCCCTACAACAACGTGGTGCGCACGGCGCTGCAGGCCTTCGCGGCGGTGCTCGGTGGCACCCAGTCGCTGCACACCAACTCGCTGGACGAGACGTACGCGCTGCCCACCGAGGAGTCGGTGACGATCGCGCTGCGCACCCAGCAGCTCATCGCCCACGAGTCCGGCGCGGACCGCGTGGTGGACCCGCTCGCCGGCAGCTACTACATCGAGTACCTCACGGACGAGATGGAGAAGCGGGCGCTCGAGTACATCCGCCGCATCGACGAGATGGGCGGCATCATCCGGGCGGTGGAGGAGCAGTACCCGCAGAAGGAGATCGGCGAGAGCGCCTACCGCTTCCAGCGCGAGGTGGAGCAGGGTGACCGACTCATCGTCGGCGTGAACGCGTTCAAGTCGGACAAGGACGCGCCCATCGAGCTGCTGCACATCGACGAGAAGGTGGCCGAGGCGCAGATCGCCCGGCTCAGCCAGGTGAAGGCCGAGCGCAACCAGGCGGCGGTGGACGCGGCGCTGGTGAAGGTGGAGGCCGCGGCGCGGGGCACGGACAACCTGATGCCGCCGGTGCTCGAGGCCGTGAAGGCCTACGCCACCCTGGGGGAGATCTGCGACGTGTTCCGCAAGGTCTGGGGCGCGTACCGCGAGGGTGGGGCGTTCTGACCTCCCTCTCCCTCTGGGAGAGGGTCGGGGTGAGGGTATGTGCCGGGTCAGCGGGTCACGGGGTCGATAACCCGTGGCCTTTGGCCCTGGAGGCCAACGCCATGAGCTTCTTCGGCGAGCTGTACCTGCGCTCCACGCTGCCGTTCATCTCGGAAGAGATGACGGCGAAGGAGGTGGCGTACCTCGCGAAGCGCTTCGAGGATCTCCAGGTGCCCGGGCCCGTGGTGGACCTGGGCTGCGGCCACGGCCGGCACGCCGCGCGCCTGAACACCGAGGGTCCCCTAGCGGGTCGCATTATCGGCCTGGAGCTGGATGCCCTTTCACTCCAGGAGCGGCTCCCAGGCTTTCCGGCGGTGCGAGCGGATCTCCGCTCTCTCCCATTCCGCACGGGCTCGCTGGCGGGAGCGTACGCCTGGTATTCGACACTGTTCGTCTTCTCGGACGAGGAGCACGTGGCCCTGCTGCGCGAGATCGCGCGGTGCTTGCGGCCTGGAGGGCGCCTGGTGCTGCACACCGTGCCGTACGAGCGGCTCGCGGCACAACCTGAGGCTTCCTTCTCCACTCGATTACCGGATGGGAGCCTGCTGGAAGAGCGGAGCCGTTTCGACGCGGCGCGTGGTCGAGACGAGGCCTCCAGGCGACTGACATTCCCGGACGGACGCGTCCTTTCAGGGCAATATGCCGTCCGTTACTATCCCCTTGCGGATTTGATCCAACTGTTGGACTTCACGGGATTTTCGATGTGCTGGGTGCATGGCGGGCTGGAGGGGGAGCCGCCGTCTGGCACGTCAACCGATCTCATCGTGGGAGCTGAGCTGCGACATGGCTGAGAGGAAGCTACGAATTCTGGTGGCCAAGCCGGGCCTGGATGGTCACGACCGCGGAGCGAAGATCATCGCTCGGGCCTTGCGCGACGCGGGCATGGAGGTCATCTACACGGGGTTGCACCAGACGCCCGAGATGATCGTCAACGCCGCCATCCAGGAGGACGTCGACGCGATCGGCATGTCCATCATGTCGGGAGCGCATATGACGCTCTTCCCGGCGGTGATCGATCTGCTGAAGAAGAGCAACGCGATGGACATCGCGGTGTTCGGCGGAGGCATCATCCCGGACGACGACATCCCCAAGCTCAAGACCCTGGGGGTGACGGAGATCTTCACACCCGGTAGCTCGACGCAGGACATCGTCCAGTGGATACGAACCAACATCGCGGCCCGCGCGTGACAGGGCTCGGCAGGCTGCCGGAGCGGGTCGACATCTACGAGGTCGGCCCTCGCGACGGCCTGCAGAACGAGCTGCGCACGTTGCCCACGCGCGACAAGGCGCGGCTCATCGAGGCGCTGATCGCCGCAGGGGAGAAGCGCATCGAGGTCACGTCCTTCGTGTCCCCGAAGTGGATTCCCCAGCTCGCGGACGCGGAGGAGCTGCTGCGTCTGGTGGGACGGCGTGAGGGCGTCACCTTCTCGGCGCTGGTGCCCAACCTCAAGGGCCTGTCGCGCGCCAAGGAGGCGGGCCTGGAGGAGGCGGCGGTCTTCATCTCCGCGTCCGAGGCCCACTCGAAGAAGAACATCAACAAGAGCATCGCCGAGGCAGTAGCCGAGGCCAGGCAGACCACCGAGGCGGCCCTGAAGGCGGGGCTGCGGGTGCGCGGCTACCTGTCCACGGTGTGGGGCTGCCCCTACGAGAACGAGGTGCCTGTGTCGCGCGTGGTGGAGATCAGCCGCGCGCTGGTGGACGGCGGCATCTACCAGCTCAGCCTGGGTGACACGATTGGCGTGGGGACGCCGAGGCAGACGGACGCCATCCTCTCCGCGCTGCTCGAGTACATCCCGGTGGAGAAGCTGGCGCTGCACCTGCACGACACGCGCGGCACGGCGCTGGCGAACGCGCTGGTGGGCCTCCAGATGGGCGTGACGACGTTCGACGCCAGCATCGGCGGGCTGGGCGGTTGCCCCTACGCCCCAGGCGCGGCCGGAAACCTGGCCACCGAGGACATCGTCTACATGCTCCACGGCATGGGCGTGCAGACGGGCATCAACCTCGACAAGCTGGTTGAGGCGGGCATGGTCGCCCAGGAGCTCATCGGCCGGAAGCTGGCGGGGAAGTTCCTCCAGGCGGCCTTGGGCGAGCGCGAGAAGAAGGCGAGCCGTCGGGCTCAAACCTGATCCGCGTCACTCGGGAGCGGGGGAGCGCGGTGTCCCCGCGCTCCCGCTCCGCTCCCACTCACACCTCTACCGCTTCAGCAACGGCATCACCGGCAGGATCGACGCCGAGGTGTGCGTCACCGCCGGCAGGCTCGCACCCGCGGGCGCCTCCCGAGGCAGCTCGGGGGCCTCGGGCTTCGTCTCGGGCGCGTTGTCGGCGCTCGCCGGCTCGCTGCCGCCCGTGTTCTCGGGCTGCGCGGCCATGGCGGGCTGCTCCGAGGCGGGAGGAGGCGTCGCGGCGGCCGGAGCCTGCAGGGTGACCTCCACCGACGCCGGCGCCGGAGCGGTCTCGGAAGCCGGCTTCGCGGCCACGGCAGGCGCCTGCTCGACGACCTCGGGCGGCATCCGCCGAGGAGGAACGACGAGGGGAGGGGGCACCGGGCAGCGGGTGCAGGGGCCCCGCAGGGGCACCGCGAGCACCTGGCCGAGGCGCAGGAAGGTGCTGCGCATCCGGTTGGCCTTCTTGATGCTCTGCACGCTGGAGCCGTAGCGCAGCGCGATGGCGCCGAGCGTGTCACCCGAGCGAACCCGGTGCATCTGGATGTTCTTGTCGGGCTGCAGCGCGAGCAGCGGGGCGATCCGCCGTCCCAGTTCCTGGGCGCGCGGGTTGTAGAACCGCACGTGGAAGTGGTCGCGGTGGCCGCGCGCGTGCTTGATGAGGGACTTCGCTCCGGCGTGGAAGAGCGAGTCCACCCACTCCTTGTTCTCGCCCTTGCGCAGCGCGTACTCGTACAGGACCTTCTGGACGCGCTTGTCCACGAGGATCATCTGCACGTCGGTGTGCACGGCGAGCGCCTTGATGAGGGCCCAGTTCAGCTCGAGGTCGATGTGCTTCTCGCGCTCGCGCACCCGGATGGGCTCGGCGGTGGGGTAGTAGAAGCCCAGGTCCACGTCCCGGCCGTTCTGGTGGCTCTTGTGGGGCCGCAGGTAGCCGCCCTCGCGGGAGCTGAGCTGGTTCACCCGGAGCGGGGGAGCCTTCGGATACGCGGCTCGCACCTCGCGGATGGCCTTGGCGATGTAGTCCAGCGTCTCGCGGGTGCCCCACGCCAGCTCGGGCGAGACCACGATCCAATCATCCCCCGCGGGAAAGCGCTCGGCATTCACCATCCGGCCGCTCTCGACGAACCCCACGGAGATGGAGCCGAGGGAGGCAGGATCCTTCTTCCACATCTCCGTCAACTGCTCGTCCGACAGCTCCGCGGTGTACAGCGGCCCCGTGGGAACCTCGCCCGTCGCTGCCTGGACCTCCTGAGCCTCGCCCTCATCCGCATCCGAGGCGTCCGCCGGCTCATCCTCTTCCCCCTCGTCCTCGCCGCTGTCGTCGGCGGAGGCCTGGAGGGCCGCGTCATTGTGCTCGACCACCTGCGTCACGGCTTCCGGGAGCTTCGGAGGCTGTGACGCCCCGTTCTCCTGCGAAGGCACCGCGTCAGGCTGGCCGGCGGCCGAGCCAGGAGACGCCGAGGCCTCTAAGGACGGAGCCGCCACGTTCGACGGGGCGACGGTGGGTACAACGTGCGCGGTGCAGCCGGCGCACAGCCACAGGATGATCCAGGATGTAGAACGCACTCGCGATACAGCATGACCCGAAATTGTTCCTGGCCAAAGTAATCCGTCGAAGCTGGCCAGGTCTCCTGGCAGGCGGTGCGATAGAACTTGACGCGTGGGGGAGGGCTCGTCCTACCCGCGGCGGCGCTCCACTCCCACGGATTACCAAGTGAAACCGGGTACTTGCTCTCGCGGGTTCTCGTTCCATCAGTCCTTCGGACCCCAAGTCCGGCCATCGGTTGACGGTCGGGGGGGCGGAGCGGGAGAAGTACGCGGACCCTTCATTTCCCACCACACTCCGGGAAGGACATGACCCCTCTCCGAATGACCTCGCGATTCCTCGGCGCACTGCTGCTCACCGCCGGAGCGCTCCACTCGCCAGCCTCATGGGCTGCGCAGGTGCCCGTGACCAATGCAGGCTTCGAGTCACTGGCCTCCTCGGGACATCCCACCGGCTGGACCGCGACGGGTGAGGGCAAGGTGACCTCCAGCCCGGACGGCAAGGCCGAGGGCGCGCGGGGGCTCTTCATCGAGAACCCAGCCAGCGGCGCCGAGACCACCGTCCAGTCCGAGCCCGTGAAGCTCCAGGTGGGCCGCCTCTACCGCTTGAGCGCGTGGGTGCGCACCCGAGGCGTGCAGGCCGATCCCCAGGCGCGCTACCCCACGGCGATCGGCGCCTGCCTGTCGATGAAGAGCTTCCCCTTCACCAACTGCTCGCCCACCCAGGGCGCGGACCAGGACGGCCGCGTCTCGGTGCTCTTCTTCGCCATCCAGGCCTCGGATCGCGTGCAGGTGCACCTGGGCCGCAACGGCAAGGCCACCGGCTCCGCCTGGGTCGATGACGTGCGCCTGGAGGAGGTGGACGACATCACCGCCTACATCCCCATGGAGTCCGTGCGCTGGGCCGGCAAGGGCTTCCGCTACGACGACGGCGGGTGGAAGTACATCCACATCGAGGGCGAGCCCTATGAGCGCGGCCAGCAGTACGGCCAGCTCGTGGCCGAAGACATCGTCCGCTACATGGAGAAGCTGGGCATCCAGAAGAACCGCCAGGACGCCGTCAATGGCTGGTCCCAGGTGCGGCTGCTCACCGACTCGCTCTTCCTGCGCAAGTACGACCCCGAGTACCTCGAGGAAATGAAGGGCATCGCCGACGGCGTCAACAAGGCCGGCGTGAAGTTCAAGGACCGCGAGCTGGATGTGCTGGACATCGCCTCGCTCAACTCGGCGGTGGACCTGGGTCAGCTCGAGGACGCCAACCGCGTGAGCGCCACGTCGCTCACCGGGCGCTCCTTCCTCAAGGCCGAGGACGAGACGGCCCGGGCGGGGGAGGGTGATCACTGCTCGTCCTTCGTGGCCACCCGCTCGGCCACCAAGGATGGCCAGTTCATCATGGGGCAGATCTTTATGTGGAACGGCTACACGGGCGTCCACTGGGACGTGATGCTGGACGTGCAGCCCACCCGCGGCCACCGCTTCATCATGCAGACCTTCCCGGGCGGTATTCACAGCGGCGCGGACTGGTTCATCAACGACGCGGGGATCGTCATCGGAGAGACCACGGTGGGCCAGACGCCCTTCGATCCCGATGGCACGCCCCAGAGCAACCGCATCCGCAAGGCGGCCCAGTACGCCTCGTCCATCGAGGACGTGACGCGCATCCTGAAGGAGCGCAACAACGGCCTCTACACCAACGACTGGACCCTGGCGGACGCCAAGACGGGCGAGGGCGCTTGCTTCACGCTCGGCACGAAGAAGACGAAGCTGTGGCGCACCGGCAGCAAGGGCCATGCCGCCGACACCCCGGGAAACCTCAAGGACTTCATCTGGGCCAACAACAACAACCGGGACCTCGAGGTTCGTAAGGAATACATCCCCAACCCCCAGAACGCGCCCGTGGACCTGGCCTTCAACACCTGGAACCGGGACATCGCCTTCCAGAAGTACTTCGAGCAGTACGGCAAGGGCGGCATCGACCTGGACAACGCCATCCGCATGCTGGCCTCCAGCCCCATCAACCGGCCCCACGCCTGCGACGGGAAGATCACCACCGGCGAGATGGCCAGCCGGCTCATGTTCCTCGCCCATTACGGCAAGACGACCCTGCGCGAGAAGATGGTGGGCGGCCGGTGGATCCAGGACCTCCCGGGCGCCTCGGCCCATCTGACGCTCGGCTACACCACCTTCAGCCCCATCTTCGTCGCCGATAAGCTCAAGGCCGCTCGCGCCAAGGCCCTCGCGAAGGAGGAGAAGGCCGCTGCGGCGAAGCGGGATACCGCCAAGATCAAGGACGCCCTCGGCTTCGACAAGAAGCTCCTGTGGGCCAACACCGTGTTCCCCGCCACGGATGGCGAGAACTGGCTCGTGAGTGGCACGGCCGCCTACTGGATCCAGCTCAACAAGCTGCCGGACTCCGCGGACAAGGCCTTCGATCTGCAGCGCGATGCCCTGGCGGAGCTCAACAGCCGCTACCTGTACCTCACCTCGCGCGAGGAGGACGTGGTGCCCGTGGCCGCACGCACCTCGTACAGCCGCTACGGCACCTACGCGATTCCTCGCATCAAGGGCACCTTCCTGCTGCACCAGCTGCGGCTGCTGCTCGGCAACAAGGCCTTCTCGAAGGTGATGGGCACCGTCCACGAGCGCTACGCCAACAAGAACATCACCACGGCGGACTTCGTGCGCACGGCCTCGGAGGCCGCGGGGAGGGATCTCAAGCCCTTCATTTCCCAGTGGGTGGATCGCGGCGGCCTGCCCGAGCCGCGTATCACCGCGAGCGCCACGAAGGCCAAGGACGGCTACGACGTGACGCTCAAGGTGGAGCAGGGCGGTAAGCCCTACCACTTCGTCACCGCGGTGGAGCTCGTCTCCGCCAAGGGCTCGACGCTGGAGCGCGTGGAGGTGAAGGGCGCGAGCGACTCCTTCTCCTTCCACGTGGCCGAGCAGCCCGTGCGCGTGGTGTTCAACCCGTCCAACGACATCCCCGTGCCGCGCGAGCACTTCCAGGTGTTCTCCAACGCACTGGACGACTTCAGTCAGCTGCTCTTCGTCCACGGTACTGCCCGCGGAGTGGAGGCGGATCGCACACTGACCCTGAACTTCCGCGATGTCGTGGCGGATGTCTTCACGGACCAGCTCGCGCCGCTCGAGCCGGATGCCGAGGTGACGGATGCGCAGCTGGCGAGCAGCGATCTGTTTGTGCTCGGCGGCGCCGAGGACAACGGGCTGGTGGCGCGGCTGGCCGCAGAGAAGAAGCTGCCGGTGGAGATCGGCCGCCGGTTCTTCCGCTGGCAGGGGAAGACGTATGGGCGCTCGGATGACGGGCTCGCGGTGGCGCTGCCCAACCCGTGGAACCCGAAGCGGATGCTCTACCTCTACCTGGCCAACAGCGGCCCGCAGCTGTGGCACATGACCCGCTCCTTCATGCCGGGCCAGCTCCAGGGCTGGGCACTCTTCCGGGGCGGCGACGTGAGCGCCAAGGGCTACCACGGCGTCGACGCGCTGGCGGTGGAGTTGAAGACGGCGGAGCCGAAGAAGGAGTTGCCGGCTCCCGCGGTCAAGCCGATCGGCTCGGCGGCAAGCTCGAACTGAGTCCGGGCGTTTCCGAGCAGCAGGGAAGGGGAGACAGGTTCAAATCCTGTCTCCCTGGCCAGTCAAGGGATCCACCGTCGTGGCAGAGGACGGCTCTCCTCCTCCGGTCCCGGCTCCGCCCCCCCCCGCTTGAGGGAACTGTCTCGGCGGCATCAAGAGATGTCGGGGCGCAACCCGGTGCCCTTATCTGCTGGGCTAGCTCCTGTGCGATTTGATGGCGCAGCACCTTCAGCACGCTCACCATCGGTATCCGTCTTGTCTTCGTAGTTCCAGGCGACCAAGAACCATCCCGCACAAATGAGAAGACCGATTAGCACCAGGACTGTTTTTCCCACCGTGGCGAACTGGTCTGGCAAATATTTCGTGCGCATGGTGTGGCCGAACATGAAAATGTCCACGACCATGACGACAGTAAACAGGATCATGCCAATGGACAGGTGAGGAAGAGACAGGTTTCCCACAAACTGACGCCTGGTCCTTTCGGCAAGCAACTTGGCGAGGGCAAACGCTCCGCCGTTCACGGCAAAGAGCAATTCATATCGCCTGTGCTTTCCATCCTCGTAGGCTTGAAAGCTCTTGGGGACTTCCCGTGGTTCAGTCACGTAATCCCACTTGAAGGCCGTCAAATCATAGACAGCCAGAACCGCTAGTAGAAAGCTGATTGCCGTCGCGGCCAGCAACCACCTATTTGTCGCTCGCTTCATCATCCGCCTCCTTGCCTCGGCTTTGAATGAAAAGCCGCCGTAGCCTCACGGCGCGGTGACCCCGCTCGCCCCGAGCCCGCTGAGCAGCGGGAGCAGCTCGGGGATGGAGACCCCGATGAGGACATACTGGCCGTCATCAGCAGTGGGGGCCCACGCGTAGCCGAAATGGAAGGCGCGGGCCAGGTTCACCCCGATGCCGAACGCGAAGCTCGGAGCCTCCTGCTCACCTCCCGCGATGACCGAGACAGAGGGCGCCAGGGCGACATACTCGGCCAGCTTGGGGGCAGAGCGGGTGTTGACGCCGAGGATGAACGGAAAGGTGATGGCGTAGGAGTTGGCCCGCCCTCCCCGGACCGACATCGCCCAGGAGATGGGGATGACGGACGTCGACTCGATGTCCTTCGGCGAGGAGCTCAGGGTCGCCGCGACGATCTCCGAGGCGACCGGGAAGATGGTGATGAGCCCCAGGTTGTGGACGTCGAATGCGTCCCGGTAGATGACGAGGTCCTCCCTCTCCGGGAGCCGGAAGACGATGCGGAGGGTCACCCGCTGGCCCAGGTAGTCCTTCCATTGCGCCGCCAGCGCCCGGGTGCAGCCATCGCGGTACAGAAGCTCGATGTTGATGCGCCGGGTTCCCGTGTCAGCCTTCGCATCCGCCACTTCCAGCTCGACATGCCACGGGGGCCTCAGCAGCTCGCCCGCCGGGAACTGGAAGCAGATGACGGGCTCGAGCGAGAGTATCACCTCCGACGCCTGGTCCATCTGTTCCGCCAGGGGCCTGACGCCCCCGCCTGTTTCCTCCGTCAGCCGCACGGAGCCTGCGGCCTTGAGGAGGGTGACGGCGTACTCGTCACGGACGAAGAGGAGCGCGCCCTCGTGCCCCTCGGAAGTGGTGTCCACCACAGACTGCCCGAAGCGCGACGGGAACTGGTTGAGCTGGGCGGCCAGCCGCTCGACGAGGGCCATCTTGTGCCGCTGCAGGACCTTCTCGCGCATCCCTGTCTCGGAGAGGTCCTCGAACCGGAATTTCTCCAATGCCCTGGCGGTGTCATCCACCGGTCTGGCGAGCTTTTCCCAGTCCACCTGCTCATGGAGGAACACATCACCGGGGCGCTTGCAGAAGGAGTAGAGGATGGCGGTGTCCTCTCCTTCCGCGAGGAGGAGAGTCCGAGTCTCCTTGCACGCCTCCGGCGGCTTCTTCTCGCATGCCTTCGGTACGAGCGCTTCCGAGATTTCGACCCGCTCGGCCCGCGTGCCGCGTACGAACAACTCTTGCTCCTGGAGACACAGGAAGGCCGCCGTGTAGATGGACTGCACCTCGATCCTCACCCGGGCTAGGGCTTCCCGCTGCCCATCTCCCCGCCAGACCAGCAAGGGAATCTCCCGGGCCGGATTCTTCTCGAGCTCGCCCATCTCGAGCCTTACGTCCTCGAAGGTCTTGTCCCCGACGCTCACGTGGAAGACGAACTTCGAGAAGGCGACCATCGTGGTCGCAGAGAGGGCGTCCGCATGGAAACGGGCGATGATCCGATCCAGGCGGTGGCTCTCACTGCCATCCGGCAGCGTGGAGCCCTTCGTCAGTGGAAGCTCGATGGGACGCCCCGACTCGGAGAGGGGCGCATAGATGGCAAACAGCTCGTACGGCTCCGCATGGGCGGCCACCGCGGAAGCCAGCACGGTGCACAACACGCCAAGGCGACATACGGAGCGCATACGTCCCCCGTCGAACGAGAAATGACCCCCGCAACCGGCTCAACTCCGGGGCACACCAAAATGAGGTGGGCAGCTCCATCCACGGTGGGATGGGCCTCCGGGGCACACCTGCCTCATCATCCGAGAGAGGCGTCTCAAGGTGCAGCACCAATCCTCATGAGCCGATCACTTCCGTCAGCAAGCGTAGACGTCACAACACATCCGTTGGGCTCCCACAAACAAGGCGTGTGCCGTCGCGGGTTTAGGACACCCCTCCTCCACGGGTTCAAATTCTGTCTCCCCGGCCAGTTCGGTGAGGTCCATTTCCTTCCTGGGGCAGGCCACCTCGCTTAACGTGGTCCGCGCAGTGCCCACCCAGGGAGACACATCACAGTATGCGCAAGGCAATCATCGCAGGGTTGATGGCAGCGGGGCTGCTGGCGGGTTGTGGAGGCACCACGACCGACGGAAACGGAGAGGTGAACACGGCGTGCGCCGACGGCACCGTGTGCACCGGTTCCGCTGACGAGTGTGCGAAGACGTGCGGCCAGTCCGATGAGGGCAAGAAGCACGCTGAGTGGTTCAGCATGATTTGTTGCGACGGCAGCGAATGCCGCACCCCCGGCGCTCCGTCCATCTGCATCGACTACTGCAACAAGTACGGCGACGGCGGCTACTGCGGGTAACACCTCTCGTTCTCTGTCCATGCGGCGGCCCGCCCCGAGCTTTCAGGGCGGGCCGCTGTCCTCGAGCTGGCCCGAGCAGGGCTACGACACCGCCACCCAGAGGATGGGAGGCCTGTTACGGCGTCAGGGAGTCCAGGCTCTCGCCGCTGGCGGCTGGTGGCCGAGCAGGCGCGCGATGAGCGCCGCCCGAGAATGCACGCCAAAGCGGCGGTAGACGGACTTCGTGTACTGGTTCACGGTGAACCGGCTGATACCGAGATGTTCGGCGATCTCCTTGTCCATGAGTCCCCGCAAGAGGAGCTCCAGCGTCTGGCGTTCGCGCGGTGAGAGCCGGGCCCGCAGGGACTTGTCGACAGCCGGCACTCGCGCGCGGAACATCGACTCGCATTCGACGTGAAACAGGTGGACGAGGTTGCGGTCCGCTTCGTCGAATGGCCGCTCATTCCTGGCACGATAGAACCCCAGCCCCTGCACCACCGTCGGCTCGTCCATCCGGAGGCACGTATACAGCGCGTCATCGAGGTGCGCCGGTCCGAGGTGCTGCTCGACGTACTGAGAGCCGTACCAGTCCCTGTCAGCGACCAGCTCGCGGCGTGTCGCCGTTACCGCGGACGAAGGAGACTCGGGGCACCGTTGCATCAGCGCGCGAAGGCCAGGGTTGAACGCACTTCCGGTCCGCGCCAGGACCTGCAGCACGGGCAGCGTGGTGGAGTCCCAGCCCTCCAGGACGACCGCCACGAAGGCGCCGTGCCCTCCAGGACGGAAATCACAATCCGTGACGCAGCCACCCACCGTTGCGTGCAGGATGCCCAGGAGCCCGGAGATGAGATGCCTCGCCCGCGCGTCCCCGTCCGCCGGGAGCTCGTGCGCCTCGTTGATCAACCGCACCAGCGCGCGCACCTGATGGGTTCGCAGTTCGGCCCTGGCCATTGGGCTCACGAGGGTAGGTGACGGCGAACCCGCCGCCTCCCTTGTTTTAGGGAATTGTCGCATTGCCAACGTAGGTCGACACTGGGCGCACGACCTGGAAAGGAAACGACAATGACCTTCCTCCGCAACCTCACCATCTATCTCCCCGCCATCCTCGGCATCATCCTGTATGTCTCACCGGCCGCCGCGCAGTCGCCTGTCTCCTGCGGCACGGTCGTTGCCGGCTACCTGGATGCACCTTACGCGGGCAGCGACTGGTTGGAGATTGTCGGCAGCCGGGTGGTCGCCCGTGGCTCCTTTGGCTTCTCCTCCTTCACGATGGCCGACGGTTACCAGGTCGAGTCCACTCCCTTGCACACCGCCGCGGCGGGAGGCAGATCAGTCTTCAGTGCTCCGAGGAGCGGCAGCGCGTACACCGGCAACTTCCATGAGGTGTTTCCCGGCCGCGGAAACGGCGACGAGGATCGCTGGCAGTTCTGGATCGAGCGCAGCGGCAGCGTCTACCTCCGCTCGATTACCTGGAACGGTTCATGGGCCCCAATGCAGAACGTGGTTTGCTACACGGGTTCCTCCGGCCAGTTGGTCGTCGTCGGCCTGATCAATAACCCGGGCTTCGGCACCGACTACTGGACCTTCGTCATGCGGCGCAATTATTTGATCTAGCCTCTCTCTTGCCGCACCCGCGCGAGCCGTGCGCCAATACTCCACACTCCATTATTCCTGGAGCGGAGAAGAAGCGGGGGAGCGGACCATGGATGACTCGGAGATCGTGGCACGGGTACTCGAGGGCGGCGGAGAGATGGGCGCCCGCATGCGAGCGCTCGACTGGTCGCGTACGCCCGTGGGGCCGGTGGAGCGCTGGCCCCAATCCCTGCGCACGGCGGTCTCCATCCTGCTCAATTCCCGCTTCCCCATGATGATCCATTGGGGTCCCGAGCTCACCCAGTTCTACAACGACGCTTACGCGCCGAGCCTCGGCTCCAAACACCCCGGGGGCCTGGGGCAGGCGGCCCAGCCCTGGTGGGCGGAGATCTGGGACGTGCTCGAGCCCATGTTCGAGCGCGTGCTCGCCGGTGAGGCCACGTGGCATGCCAACCAGCTCTTCACTCCCAACCGGCGCGGCTTCCTCGAGGAGGCCTACTTCACACTCTCGCACAGCCCCATCCGGGATGAGTCGGGGGGCATTGGCGGCATCTTCCTCACTGTGACGGAGACGACGGGCCAGGTGGTAGGCGAGCGGCGCCTGCGGGCCTTGAAGGCGTTGAGCGAGGCCAACGCGAGCCCTCCTTCCGCCGAGGAGGCCTGTCGTCAGGCGGCGCGGGTGCTCGAGGACTACCGCTACGACGTGGCCTTCGCCCGGTTCTACCTCACGGACGCACCCGGAGCGCAGCCGCGTCTGGTGGCCAGCGTGGGCCTGTCCGAGGGAGCCGCTGACGACGGGGCCTGGCCACTGGAGTCCGTGCTGCACGGCGGCGAGGCCTGGACCCTCACCGATGTCCACTCCCGGGTGGGCGTCCTGCCCGGAGGGCCCTGGCCGGAGGCACCCCACTCGGCGCGAGTGCTGCCTCTAGGGGAGCCGGGTGCCATGGCCAGCGGAGCGCTGGTGGTGGGCCTGAGTCCCCGCCGCCCCCTGGACGCGGAGTACTTCAACTTCCTCGGGCTGGTGGCGGCACAGGTGAGCACGGCCATCGCCTCGGCGCGCCAGAGCGAGGCCGCCGCCGCGCTGGAGCGGGCCAAGTTGGACTTCTTCAGCAATGTGTCGCACGAGCTGCGCACGCCCCTGACGCTGCTCCTGGGCCCGCTGCAAGACGCGCTCGCGGACACCACACACCCGCTGCCCGAAGCCCAGCGAGAGCGCGTGGAATGGGCCCAGCGCGGCGCCCAGCGGCTGCTCAAGCTCGTCAACACCCTGCTGGACTTCAGCCGGCTGGAGGCGGGGCGTCTGCAAGCCACCCCCGAGTGGACGGACCTGTCCGAGATGACGGCGGGCCTCGCCAGCTCCTTCGAGTCCCTCCTGCGGCGGGAAGGCGTGCACCTGCGCGTGGACTGTCCTCCCTTGCCCGGGCTGGTGTGGGTGGACCGCGAGTCCTGGGAGAAGATCGTCCTCAATCTGCTGTCCAACGCCTTCAAGTTCACCTTCGAGGGGGAGGTGCGGGTGTCCCTGCACTGGCGCGAGGGCAGGGTGGAGCTGGAGGTGGCGGACACCGGCACGGGCATCGCCGAGGCGGAGCTGCCGCGCCTCTTCGAGCGCTTCCACCAGGTGCGGGGCGCGAGGGGACGCAGCATGGAAGGCAGTGGCATCGGGCTGGCGCTGGTGCACGAGTTGGTGGTGTTGCACGGGGGCGACATCCGCGTGGACAGCGCCCTGGGCCGGGGGAGCACCTTTCGCGTCCGCCTGCCCGCGCCTCTGGCCCCCCACCACTCGCAGAGTGACGAGCTCCGTCCTCTTTCCAGCGAGGCCAGCGCGCGCGCCACGGCCTACCTCCAGGAGGCCGAGGGCTGGCGGGGGCGGGCCCCCCTCGGTGCTCCCAGTGCTCCGCCCTCGGCCCGTGGCGCACGGCCCCTGTCCCGCGGGGGGGGACGCGTGCTGCTGGTGGATGACAACGAGGACATGCGCAGCTACCTGCGGAGCCTGCTGGAAGAGGCCGGCTATACGGTCGAGGCCGTCGCGGACGGGACGAGTGCCCTGGAGGCCATTCGGCTCCGGCGCCCGGAGCTGGTGCTGTCGGACGTGATGATGCCGGGGCTGGATGGCTTCGCGTTGATCTCCGCGCTGAAGGCCGACCCACGCACCGCCAGCACCCCCGTCATCCTCCTGTCGGCCCGCGCGGGTGAGGAGGCCACGGTGGAGGGACTCGCGGCGGGGGCCTATGACTACCTGGCCAAGCCGTTCTCGGCGCGCGAGCTGCTCGCGCGGGTGGAGGGCACCTTGAAGGCGGCCCGGGCCCGGGCGGACCTCGATGCCTTCGCGGGCCGCATCGCCCATGACATGCACAACCTGCTCACCCCTCTGTCCATGATTGGTGCCCAGGTGCGCACCTCGCCCGATGCGCGGATGAAACGCGCGGGCGAGCGCTTGGATCGCACCACCCGCCGGGCCCTCAACCTGCTCGATGGCATGCTCGCGTTCTCGCGCACGGCGAGCGCGGGGCAGGTGTCCACCTCGGAGCTCACTCCGGTGCCCTTCGTCGTCGCGGACGTGGCGGAGGATCTCCAGAGTTTGCGTGAGCAGATCCAGGCCGAGCTGGATCTCAACGGCGTGGAGAACGTGCGCGTGGCGATTCCCCGGGGATTGCTCTACGTCTTGCTGCTCAACCTCGTATCCAACGCCTTCAAATTCATGCAGGGCTGCGCCACCCGGCGGGTCGAGGTGTTGGCGCACGCCTCCGGAGACAGGTGCGAGCTGGTCGTCCGGGACACGGGTCCTGGCATGTCACCCGAGGTGCGCGAGCACATCTTCGAGCCTTTCTACCGGGCGCCGGGCGCGAAGGCTTCGGGCAGCGGCATCGGGCTGGCCACCGTGCAACGCATCGTCCACGCCTACGGGGGGGCGGTCGTCGTCGAGTCGGTCCCTGGTCAGGGCACGGCCTTCACGGTGCGACTGCCCCTGGGCGATCCCCGCTGAGCGATGCGACGCAATCGGGTTTCTGCCCGTGCGTTGTAGTGGCCACACCCGTCTCTCCGACCGGAGTCTCCCGTCCATGCGCATTCGCGCGCTTCCTCTCCTGCTGCTCACCTCGTGTACCGCGGCCAGCACCACCGTCACTCCGCCGTCCTCCACCCCGACGCCCCAGGCCTCCGCCGCGCGGGCCCGGAAGCTCGAGGCGGCCACGCTCATGCGGACGGCTTCCAGCACTCCCTTCACCGTGTCCGCTGGCTGGTACGTCACCGAGGAGCACGGGCGGCTGTTGCTCGAGGATCCTGAACGGGAGATCCGCATCACGCTGCTCGAGGTGCCCGGCGCCTCCGCCGAGCGTGCCCTCGCCGAGGCCTGGAAGCAGACCCGTCCCGACTTCGCCCTCCCCGTGAAGCTCTCTGCCCACCCTCCCGTGCAGGATGGTTGGGACGAGCTCATCCAGAACACCTACGACACTCCGCCTCGGGAGGCGCGCGTCGTCGCGGGCTTCGCACGGCGCAAGGGGGACACCAACTATGTCATCCTCCTGGACGGCTCCGACGCCGCCATGGAGCGCCGGGGCGCCCAGGCCGCCCAGGTGCTGCTCGGCTTCAAGTCCGCCCGGCTCGCCGAGGAGTCCTTCGCCAGCAAGACCCCGCTCCCCCTCACCGCCGAGCGCCTCCAGACCCTGGAGTCCTTCGTCGAGCAGGCCCGCCAGACGATGAAGATTCCGGGCGTGGCCCTCGCCGTCGTCCAGGGCAACCGGGTGGTCTACGAGAAGGGGTTCGGGGTGCGCGAGCTCGGCGGGTCGAAGCCGGTGACACCCGAGACGCTCTTCCTCATCGGCTCCACGACCAAGTCGCTCACCACGCTGATGATGGCGCGGCTGGTGGACGAGGGCCGCTTCGGCTGGGACACCCCCGCCACCCAGCTCCTGCCTGACTTTGCGCTCGGAGACCCCGAGATGACGAAGAAGCTCACCGTGCAGAACACCGTGTGTGCCTGCACTGGCATGCCTCGCCAGGACATGGAGATGATCTTCGAGTCCGCGGGCTTCACCGGCGAGCAGCGCATCGCCGAGATGCGCCAGATGAAGCCCACCACGGGCATTGGCGAGACCTACCAGTACAGCAACCCCATGGTGACGGCGGGAGGCTATATGGCCGCGCATGCCGCCGAGCCGAAGCTCCCGCTCGGTCAGGCGTATGACCGCGTGATGCAGACGCGCGTCTTCGATGCCCTGGGCATGAAGGCCACCACCTTCGACTTCGCCCGCGCGAGGAAACAGGAACACGCCTCACCCCACGGGATGAACTTCGCGTTCGACTACGTGGTCCTGCCCCTGTCCACGGAAGAGGCGCTCATCCCCGTCCGCCCCGCGGGCGGCGCGTGGTCCAACGTGCGCGACATGGCGCGCTACGTGATGCTCGAGCTGTCCAAGGGCCGTACGCCAGAGGGCAAGCCGTTCGTCTCCGAGGCCAACCTGCTCGCGCGTCGTGAGCCGCAGGTGAAGATCAACGACACGATGAGCTACGGGCTGGGGCTCATGGTGGGCGAGATCCATGGCGCCCGTGTCATCCATCATGGCGGCAACACGCTGGGCTTCAGCTCGGACCTGTTCTTCCTGCCCGAGGCCAACGTGGGCGTTGTCCTGCTCACGAACGTCCAGGGCGATGGCCCCTTCCGCAACGCCGTGCGCCGCAAGTTCCTGGAGGTGATCTTCGATGGCCAGGACCTGGCCCAGGCGAAGCTCGACTTCGCCCTGAAGAACCGCCAGGAGGCGTTCGCGAAGGGAGTGGTGGGACTGCACGAGCAGCCGGACATGGATTGGATCAAGCCCCTGACGGGCTCCTGGTCCAACCGGGGGCTCGGGCGCGTCACCCTGCACATCGAGGGCTCCCGCGCCATGTTCGACGCGGGCGAGTGGCGCAGTGCCGTGGGCGAGAAGCGGGAGACGGACGGGTCTCGCAGGCTCATTCTGCTCGATCCGCCGATGGCCGGGCTCGACTTCCTGGTCCAGCAGGAGGCGGGCCGCACCACGCTCGTGCTCGAGCTGCCGCAGCAACGCTACGTCTTCGAGAGGGGAGATGGCGCAGCCCCCTTGGCGTACACGCCTGCGCGGCAGTGACCTCACTTTGTCCTCGGTCGCTTAGTGCGCCAGCCGCACGAACGGTGCCTGGACGCAGGGTCGGTCCATGGCATCGACGATCCACAGCATGTAGTCGCCCGGGGGCAACACCGAGGCGTCGGCCGGATAGGTCACCCGCAGGTTGGCGGTCCCCGCCTCATGGGTGAAGGCCAGGGCCACGTAGCGCTGGTCGTAGTCCGCCGCGTGGGTGACGGAGCCGCAGCGGATGAGCGCCACCTTGCGGATGGACGCCGCCTCGGAGAGTGAGGCGGTCTCGAGCACGAACTCGGTCGAGGTGTAGTGGAGCGTCTGCGGGCTGGAGACGATGCGCGGGCGGTTCGGGGCGTTGAAGTAGGGTGGGAAGAAGATCTCAATGTTCTTCTGGCCCACCACGTTCGGGTCACCCGCGTTTCCGTTTTGGCTCGAGCTCGCCGTGAACACGCTGCCGTCGGGAAGGAGGAGCGCCACGGTGTGATAGTTGCGCGCGACCTGGGCCGGCTCTCCCTCGAGCGTCAACCAGGCGCCCTGTCCCGGGCCGTAGCTCCGAGCCGTCCAGTCGATGTCCGGCGTGTAGATTTCGGGCTCCCTGACCGCGTCGCTGTCGCTGGTTCCGTTGATGCCGCCGCTCACGAGAATCTGTCCGGTGGGCAGATAGACCGGGCAGGAGAAGTTGCGCGCCTTGCCGGCGGCGCTCCCCGTCCGCGTCCCCGCGGGCCCCCAGGCCGGCGTGGGGGCTCCTGCATCCAGGTTCAGCTCTATCTTCTGGGGATTGACGCCATTCACCGCCATCACCCGGGCGCGGTAGCTGTCGCCCGGCACCAGCGGCAGGAGGATGACCGCATAGTCCCAACCCCTGTTGTGGCCGGGCGCTGACCCCACCGTGGGCCCGACCAGGGCATCCGCATTCGGGTCGAAGAACCGGCACGAGCCGCCGAGGGTAGTGGTGATGAACAACCAGCCGCCGCGGATGAGGTTCATCCGTGGGTACCAGTTGCCCGGCAGGAGAGGGTGCTCGAAGTTCAGCGTCGAGGTGAGCCAGCTCCAGCGGCCGGTGGCGGCGGAGTAGCGCTCGGGCCTGTTGTTGTGGTGCCAGTTGTTGCTGCGACGGCTGGGGTGGCCACCCATAGCGAGCAGGTCGCCCGAAGGGAGGGTCAGCACCGTGGGATACCAGCGACCTCCGCCCCGGCCCGGGCCGGTCTCGAAGCCCAGGTCCGCCGCCCGGGTCCAGGTGTTGAGCGAGGCGTTGTAGAGCCAGCAGGCCTGATGCCCGCCGAAGTTGCCGTGCTGGTGCTGGTGGCCGCCGCCCGGACCTCCTCCTCCCTGCCAGGACTCCGTGCCGCCGACCAGCATCAGCCGTCCGTCCCCGAGGAAGGCATGGCCGCAGCAGAAGACGTCGGTCGTGGGCGAGGAGATGCGCGTGACCGTCCGGGTGTCGACGTCATAGAGGGCGGTGCGGTCGACGTCGGCCGGGTCCGCGGGCGTCGCGTCGTTTCCCGCCTGGCCCGGGTTGTGCTCATCGCCACCGAACATGAGCACCCGGCCTTTGGCCCCGCCGGGTATCAACGCGGCGTGCACGGACAGGATTTCGGAGTTGATCAAGCCAGGGAGCCAGGGCATGGCACACCTCCTCTCGCGAGCGACCATCTGGAGAGAGTGCGGGACCTGGAAATGTGATGACCGATTGCTCGAAGGCCCGGGCTCCGCATTCGACCTGTTCCCGGGCGCGGTGTTTCTCAGACGGGACTTGTGAGTGGGGGGACGCACTGCCGCTGCTGGGCCAACTCCAGGAGCCGGGCATTTTCTGGCACCTGGTGCAGGAATTGTTCGCGAGCGGTGGGGGAGGGGATGTCGCTGGCACGAGCGTGCACACACCGCAACGCCTCGTGGAGCGCCGCGTCCCCCGCGAGCTCATCTCCTTGCGCGAAGCAGGCTTCCACCCGTTCCAGGTGCATGGCGACGGCGTACACGCCGTTGTTCCCCATCCGCTCCAAGTCCTGGACACCCAGCTCCGCCACCTGCCGGGCCTCAGCGAGCTTTGCTCGGGCGCGCAGAATGGAGCTGAGGACCGTTCGCGCTTCGACGAGGTGGAGCCGGAATGGCGTCAACAGCTCGCAGGCCTGGCGTGCATGGGTTTCCGCCTCGTCCAGCTCGCCGTTGGCCAGCACCAACCGCGCGAGCATGACGTGGCCGATGCCTTCCCTGAGCGCATTGGCCTCCTGGAGCCCTGTGGATTCCTGGAGCATGGTCCGAGCCTCCTGGTGGTGCGCTGGATCCGGGCTGCCAGAAAGCAGCATGAGCAACCGTTGGTGGATATGGGCTGCCATGATGTGCTGCTCCATGCGACGCGCATCAGCCAGGGCCTCTCGCAGCTGAGCCAAGGCGCCGGCCATGTCGCCCAGCGCGGCCAACGTCTCCCCGAACAGGGTTTGTAGGACGTTGAGCTGGATGGTGTTCTTGCCCTGCTCCAGTCCGAGCTCACGCAGCTCACGAATCCCCAGCTCGCTCTGGGTGAAGGCTTCCCACGGCTTTGCCTCGAAGAAGTGGAAGAAGATGCCCTTCGTCAGTCTTAGATGACTGCGCACCACGGCATCGTCGAGCAGGAGGGGGGCGACGATCTCCTCGAGCCGCTCAATCGAGGCCTCCGCCTTCTCTCGTGCACCCGAGAAGATGTGCATGTCCTGCAACATGTGAACGGCTTGAATGTAAGCCATGACGGCGTCCGGCTCTGGAGTGGTTCGTCGCAGGAGCTCGCCCAGCCTGCCCACCTCCTCCAGGTGCCCGTGGTAGAGGTTCCCGACGAGCAGCCCGCCCATCAACCAGCACCACAGCCGGCTCCCCACCTTCAAGTCGTTCAGCACGGCACTGCCCTGTGCCAGGGACATCGGCAGCTCATTCATCCAGAAGGCCACCACGGCCTGGAGCGCACGCAGCCGCGTCAAGGGCGCACCACTCACGCCGCAGGCCAAGGCCGCCTCGACGCAGCGCATCGCCGCCTGGAGGTCTCGCCGCTCGAAGAGCTGCTCCGCTGCACGGGTGTAGAAGTGGGCGGCTCGCTCTGGCCTCTGGCCGCGCTGGTAGTGCGCGGCGAGCTCCAT
Organism: Archangium minus; assembly: GCF_044360475.1. Taxonomy (NCBI): domain Bacteria; kingdom Pseudomonadati; phylum Myxococcota; class Myxococcia; order Myxococcales; family Archangiaceae; genus Archangium; species Archangium minus. The sequence continues at coordinate 6,693,858 of NZ_CP043494.1, read as the reverse complement.
CGGCTCGGGCTCGCCCACCTGCTCCAGCCATGCGCCCGCGAGCTGGTGACCCAAGGGCCGATGTGTGTCGGGCACCAGGGCATAGGCGGCATCCCTCACCAGTGCATGCCGGAAGCGGTACTCCTCCATTCCGGCGAAGCGGCTGTCGGGCAGGGCCTCGATGACTTCCAGCTCCACCAGCCGCTCCAGGTGCCTCTCCACGAGCTCCTTCTCGAACTCCCGCTGCAGCAGCTCATTCACGCCTCCCGACCAGAACGTGCGGCCGAAGATGCTCGCCGCCAGAAGCACTCGCCGGGCGCCGGGCTCCATGCGCATCAGGCGAGTCTGCAGCACCGCCAGCACCGTCCCTGGCGCCTCCGCTCCTCGGCCCTCCGCCGCCATCCGGATGAGCTCCTCCAAGAAGAGCGCGTTGCCGTCGGCCATCTCCACCGCCCGCTGCACCACCGCCTCGGGCACTTGCTGCCCCAGCACCTCCCTCACCAGCCGCGCTCCCGCCTTGCGGCTCAACCCCGACAGCGTCACCGCCTGCAGGTGCCGAGACCAGAGTCCCGGGAAGAGCTCCTTCACCTCGGGCTTCGCCAGCGCCAACACCATCAGGGGTTGCTCGGCCAGCTTCCGCAATACCTCGTCCACCAGCTTGATCGTCAGCGCATCGCTCCAGTGCAGATCCTCCAGCACCAGCAGCACCGGCTGGTGGGCGCACTCGGCCTCGAGGAAGGTCACCAGTGCCTGGCCCACCTGCGCGCTCATCAGCTGGGGGTCGCTCCGTGCCGCCTTCAGGCGAGGACTGTGCTCCTCGGGGAAGGGGATGCCGCACAGCTCGCCCAGGAACTCCACGGCCTCCTGCGCCTGTGTGTCGGGCAGACGCAGGGCCACGCGCCAGTACAGCCTCACGCGGCGCGCTTCCAGATTCTCTCCCTCCTCAATGCGACACAGCCGCCGCAGCGCCTGGCCCAGCAACCCGTACGAGGCCCCCGCGCTCATCGCCTCTCCGCGCCCCTGCAGCAGCAGCACCTGCTGCTCCCGCCGCTCGATGCGGCGCAGGAACTCGTGACGCAGCCGGGACTTGCCCACTCCGGCCGCGGCTGTCACCAGGAGCGCCTTCGCGGCGGGCGCTTCGATGCAGGCGTTGAGGGTGAGGTCGAGCAGGGCCAGCTCCTGCTCGCGGCCCACGCAGGGGGTCGGCCTGCCCAGCAGCGGACGGGAGGCGTCGGCGCCCAGCAGCTCGCCCTCCAGCAGGAAGGTGCCCGAATCCAAGCGGGTGAGTTGGAAGCCAGGCCCGAGCAGACCGGCCGTGATGTCGTCCAGCACCACGGAGGAGGATGAAGGCATCCGCTCGGCCCGGCGCAGCAGCCGGCCCGCCCTGTCCATGGGCTCGCCCACCGGCAGCTGCTCGTCGAGGATGCTGAGGCCCGTGGCCAGCACCACCGCGGCTTCCGGCCAGCGCGCCTTGAAGGTGAGGGCGAAACGCGCCGCCAGCACCGCCTGATCCGTGGCGGTGCCGTGCTCCGGCACCAGCGTGGCGACCAGCGAGCCGTCCGCCAGCAGCTCCACCTGTGCCCCATGGGGGAAGAACTCCGTGCGCAGCGAATCACGCAGCGCGAGGCCCTGATCCCAATTCACGGTCTCCTCTAGGGTCAGGCCATGGAGGGACACCAGCAAGACGCTGGCCAGCTTCGGCTCGCCCCCCTTCATGCGGTGGGAGGACAGGTCCATCTCGACGTGAGGCCGCAACACCTCGGACTCCAGGGCCGCGAGCTCCTGTAACAAGGTGGCCGCATCCGGCAGCCGCCGCTTCGGGTCCTTGACCAACATCCGATCCACCAGCGCCTGCAGCCCAGCGGGCAGGCCAGGACGGAGCGTGTGCAGCGGGGCCGGAGCGGCGTACAGAATCTTGGCCAGCACGGCGGCGAAGTGGGGCGCCGCGAAGGGCGGCTTTCCCGTGAGGCACTCGTACAGCACACACCCGAGCGAGAAGATGTCCGCGGCGGGGAGGATCTCCGGCTGGCTGGAGGCCTGCTCCGGCGACATGTAGCCCGGCGTGCCCACGACGGTGTTTCGCCCCGTGACTCCCATCAAGGAGGGCTCGGCGAGACGGGCCAGGCCGAAGTCCAGCACCACCACGTCCTCGGGCCGGCCCCCTCTCAGGAACAGGTTGGCGGGTTTGATGTCGCGGTGGACGATGCCTTGGCGATGGGCCTCGGCCAGCGCCTCGCCGATCCGGCGCAGCAGCGACAAAGACTCGGACAGGCTCAACGGCTGACGTTGCAGGCGTTGCGCCAGATCTTCACCCGCGAGCCACTCCATGACCAGGTAAGGCTGGCCGCGCTCGGTGGTGCCATGCGCGACGTAGGAGACGATGCCCGGGTGACTCAGCTCCGAGAGCAACGCTCGCTCTCGATTGAAGCGGTACACCGCCCCTGGAAGCGTCGCCCCATGCAGCAGCTTGAGGGCAACGGGCTGGCCGGTCGCGCTGTCTTTCGCGCGGTAGATCGAACCCATGCCGCCACGACTCGCCAGGGTCTCGATGCCGAAGCGACCGCCGACGATTGCCCCTCGCGGAAGAACCCCAGGTGGGTTGTTGGATGGAGCCGTATCGTCGCTGGAGCTGTACATGCTGTGCGCCTCCCCCCCATTGCTGGAGCACAAACGGCTCGCTCGTGTGCGAACGAACTTCGTGTTCGGAAGATCTTCGTTCGGCATGGACAACTTTGCCAAATCCGCATCCGAAGAAATCCCCTAGAAGGTAGGACAACCGGAGCATGGGTGGTCTGACCTACACGGGTCTTCCAGCCGCGAAGGATGAATCCAGTGGAGCAATTCACCCCCCGAGGAAGAAGATTCACTCGAGGCGCCAATCTCAGACGTCCCCGCGGCGGAAGCCCGAGGACATCTGCTCCGACGCGCGCCAGCGCCTGCTGGACCGGCGCGTGAGCATGATTGGCGGCCGCATGCTGCCCCGTGACAAGACGCCCGCGACCGGCTCCTGACCGAGGAGCAGAGGACATCGGAAGGTCGTCAGAACTCGCCGCGGAGCGCCGCGCCCGTCAGCGAGTTCTTCACCTTCAAGAGCTCCGTCGGCGGTCCCTCGAACACGACCTCGCCGCCCTTGCTTCCGCCGTCGGGTCCGAGATCGAGCACCCAGTCCGCGCTCCGGATCACGTCCAGGTTGTGCTCGATCACGACCGCGGTGTTCCCCTCATCCACCAGCCGGTCGATGATCTTCATCAGCAGCGAGATGTCGGACATGTGCAGGCCCGTCGTTGGCTCGTCGAGCACGTAGACCGAGCCCTTCTTGTGCAGCTCGGTCGCGAGCTTGATGCGCTGGCACTCGCCGCCCGAGAGCGTGTTCAGCGGCTGGCCTAGGGTCAGGTAGTCCAGGCCGACGTCGCGCATCGCCTCCAGCTTCCGTAAGAGCGGCACGCGCTTCTTCGCGCCTTTGTTGGACCCGAGCGCCGCGAGCGCCTCGGTGACGCTCAGCGCGAGGTAGTCGCTGATGGAGCTCCCCTCGAGCTTGTACTCGAGCACCTCGTCCTTGAAGCGCTTGCCGTGGCACGTCTCGCAGGGGGTCTTCACGCCCTCCAGGAACGCGAGATCGGTGTAGAGGACACCCAGCCCGTTGCACGTCTCGCACGCGCCCTTCGAATTGAAGCTGAACAGCGAAGCGTCCACGTCGTTTGCGTCCGCCAGCTCCTTGCGCAGATCGTCCATCACTCCGGTGTAGGTGGCCGGCGTCGAACGGCTGGAGGTGCCGACGGCGGACTGATCGATGACCACCGCACCGGGCGTCGTCGGGACGAACACCTCGTGGATGAGCGAGCTCTTCCCCGAACCCGCGACTCCGGTGACGACGGTGAGCACGCCGGAGGGGATGTCCACGCTCACGTCCTTGAGGTTGTTCACGCGCGCGTTCCGGATGGGCAGCTTTCCTTTCGGCCGGCGCGGGGTCTCCTTCAAGGGCAACTGGCGCTCGAGGTACTGGCCGGTGAGCGTCTTCGACTGCAGGAGCTTTTCGTACGAGCCCTCGAAGACGACGGTGCCGCCCTTGCGGCCCGCGTGAGGCCCGACGTCCACGATGTGATCGGCGATCTTGATGACGTCAGGGTCGTGCTCCACCACCAGCACCGTGTTGCCCTTGTCCCGTAGCTCCCGGAGCAGCGTGCCCAGGCGGTACACGTCGCGCGGGTGCAGGCCCACGCTGGGCTCGTCGAAGATGTAGAGCACCTCCACCAGGCTGGAGCCGAGGTGCTTCACCATCTTGATCCGCTGCGACTCGCCGCCAGAGAGCGTGTCGGTGGGGCGGTCGAGCGACAGATACCCGAGCCCGATGTCCACCACGTGCCCGAGCCGCTCCGCCAGCGTTTTCGCCAGCGGCGCCGCGGCGGCGCCCTCGAGCGACTTCACCCAGGGCAAGAGCTCGTCGACCTCCATTGCCGTCAGCTCGGCGATGTTCTTCCCCTGAATCTTGCAGCCGAGCGCGGCCTGGCTGAGTCGCGCCCCCTTGCACAACGGACAGGGCCCCATCGTCAGGTATGGCGCGACGGTCTTCTGCGTCCTCGGCGAGAGCGTCTTGAGATCCCGCTTGATGTACGCGCGCGTGAACTTCTCGATGATGCCCATGTACGTCGCGTTCATGTCGTTGCCGTTGAACTTCGCCTTGAACTTCCGCGGCGACGCGTAGAGCAGCAGGTCCAGCTCCTCCTTCGTGAACTCCGACAGCTTCTTGTTCACGTCGAAGAAGCCCGACGCGGCGTACATCGCGTTCTCCCATTTGGCGAACACCGGGACCTGGACCGCGCCCTCCGCGAGCGACTTCGACATGTCGAGGAAGCCGTCCGCCTTCACGCCGAGCTTCTGCCCGATGCCGTTGCACTCGGGGCACATGCCCTGCGGATCGTTGAACGAGAACTGGTTCGAGTACCCGACGTGCGGCTGCCCGACGCGCGAGAAGAGGAGCCGCAGCAGCGGGTTGATGTCCGTCGCGGTGCCGACCGTGGAGTGCGAGCCGCCGCCCAGTCGCTTCTGGTCGACGATCACCGCCATGTTCAGGTTCGCGATCGCGTCCGCCGCGGGCTGCGGAACCTTCGGCAGGAAGTTCCGGACGAAGAGGCTGAAGTTCTCGAACAGCTGGCGCTGGGCCTCGGCGGCGATGGTGTCGAAGACGATGGAGGACTTGCCGGAGCCGGAGACGCCGGTGAAGAGCGTGATCTTCCTCTTCGGAATCCGGAGGTTCACCTCTCTCAGGTTGTTCTCCCGCGCGCCGCGGATCTCGATGTGCTCAATGTCAGTGGACATGGACCGGGAGTATAGAGGACTAGGACAAGGACAGCGTCCACTGACGAGAGGGGCACGTGCCAGCACCCCCTCCACCCGGACCGCACCAGAGTCTCGTGGCACGCGTGCTAAGAACTCGTTTCAAAAATTGATTCGATGGGTCAGGTCACCTGACCCAGGTTTTTCGCCCTCGGGGAAGTCGCCTTCTGAGTTCGATGTCCCCTCTGCAGGTCATGTTACCTGCCTGCCCTGGTCCATTTTTGATTCGAGTTCTAAGCAGCCAGCATGCGAACCCTTCTCTCCGTTCTCGTCGCCATCGCCACGGGCTGTGCCACAACCCAGGGCGCCACCCCTCCAGCAGTCGAGCCCGCTGCTGCGGCGGCTCCTGCCGCCAAGACGCCGGCCAAGGAGTTCTCCATGCGCACCTACTACATGGGCTTCCTGCGTCGCGGGCCGGCGTGGACGAAGGAGCGCACGCCGGAGGCTCTCGCGGACGGCAAGGGGCACATGGCCAACATCGAGCGGCTGGCGAAGTGCGGGAAGCTGGTCATCGCCGGCCCCTTCGGATGGGGAGACGAAGCGCCGGCGGATGCCCTGGCCGGCATCTTCATCTTCGACGTGGCCACCCGCGAGGAGGCACTTGCCCTCTCCCAGCAGGACCCGGCCGTGAAGTCTGGCCGCTTCACCGTCGAGGTGCTGCCCTGGTACGGCCCCACCGGCCTCACGTACGAAGGCCACATCCCCGCCGACCCTAACGTGTCTTGCACGCCGTAACGCGCATGGGCGCGTGACTCACCTGTAGCGCTGTTGGAGCGGGGGGCTCACCCCGTGCTCAACGGGTCTCGGACTGCATCGGGAGGAACTGCAGCAGCGCCTCCAGATAGCGATCGAAGTCCTCCACCTGGGGCACGTGGCCGACGCCGGGGAGCTCCACCAACCGTGCGCCAGGAATCGCCGCCGCCGCCTTCCGGCCGAGCGCGGGGTAGTCACCGAGCGAGTCCCTCACCGACTCGGGCGCCCAGGCCCGGCCGAGCGCGGTGCGATCTCTCTGCCCGATGATGAGCAGCGTGGGCACGCGCACGTCGGGGAACTCGTGGACGACGGGCTGGGTGAAAACCATGTCGTAGGTGAGCGAGGAGACCCACGAGATGCGCTCGCGATCCGGACCGCGCAGCCAGCCGGCCTGCATCTGCACCAGCTTGTCGTACTCCGGCTTCCACTGGCCGCCGAAGTAGCTCACGCGCATGTACTCGCGCACGCTCTCGGGCGTGGACTTCAGCTCGTTCTGGTACCACGCATCGATGGTGCGGTAGGGCACCACTCGCTTCCAATCCTCCAGGCCAATGGGGTTGACGAGCACCAGCCCGGAGAAGCGCTCGGGGAACATCAACGCCAGGCGCGTGGCGAGCATCCCGCCCATGGAGTGGCCCACCACCACCGCGCGCTCCACGCGCAGGGTGTCGAGCAGCTCCCGCGTATGGGTGGCCAGGGCCTGGAAGGTGAACTGGAAGCGCTCGGGCTTGCTGGACTTGCCGAAGCCAATCTGGTCCGGCACCACCACGCGGAAGCCCCGCTCGGAGAGCGCGCGGATCGTGTCCTCCCAGTGGCCTCCCGCGAAGTTCTTCCCGTGCAGCAGCACCACCGTGGTGCCGTTGGGCTTCGCCGGGGTCACGTCCATGTACGCCATGCGCAGCTTCAAGCCCTGGGCCTCGACAGGGTGGAAGCGCACCTCGTAGGGGTACGGGTACGTCGTCAGCTCGGCGTCGTATGCGGGGCCACCTGCGGTGTCCGGGGCCGCCGGAGTCGCGGGCGCACTCTGGCCATGGGCACAGGCCGTCACGGTGAGAAGGAGGGAGAGCAGGAGGTGTCGGATCATCATGCTCGCAGGGTAACGGCACCGGCTGGGCCCGCCCACTGCATCTTACGAATCGCTGGCTTAAGAAGACCCTCACCCTCGCCCTCTCCCAGAGGGAGAGGGAACACCCACGGGCTCTCGGACTGTGTCCAAGAACTGTTGGATTTCGGCATCACGGCGGCTGTGGTGGAATCGGGGCATGCGCTCCAAGTTCTGGTGGGTTGCATGGGCGTTGCTCGCGGGTTGTGCCCCGTCCCCTCACATCAAGGCACCTTCGCCCGAGGCTCCGGCGGCTGCCCCCGCCACGAAACCCACGGAGGCGCCCGCGCCTTCACGCTACCGGCTGGTGAGCGTCGAGGTCTTCGGCTCACGTCGCTACTCGCGCGAGGAGGTGCTTGCTGTCTTCGGTGTCCCGGAGGGCCGGGACGTGGACCTGTCCGGAGTACGACATGAGGCGAAGCAGGGCAAGGAGCGCCTGTTGTCGCGCTTCGCCTTCGCGCAGGTCCGCGTTGGCATCACCAACTACGAGGACACGCACACCGTGGAGGTGATGGTGAGTCTCGTGGACATCGGGGACGAGTGGCGCCTCGACTTCGCGCCCAAGCCGGATGGAACACCCGAGGATCCAGAGGGACTGGTTGCCGCCTGGGCCGCCTATGAGGAACAGGCCGGAAAGCTGTACCGCGCGGGAGCGATGCCGGTAGGGGATGGCTCCTGCCGCGCCTTCCACTGCGGAGCCGGGTTCGGCCACCCGACGCTCGCGCCCCTGGAGGCGCGGTTCATCACCGGCGTGCCCGCGCACTTCGAGGCGCTGGTGAAGGTGCTGCGCACGGAGAAGGATGAGTACCGCCGCTCGCTGGTGCCCTTCCTGCTGGCCTACGGCCGCACGCGCGAAGAGGTCGTGGAGGCGCTGCTGCCTGCGATGCGGGATTCGAGCAGCGCGGTGCGCAACAACGCGATGCGGGTCCTCTGGCAGACGCAGCGCGGGGCCTCGAAGGCGCTGGTACCGCTTGCGCCGGTGCTGCGCGCGTTGCATGGCCCGTCCCTGACGGATCGGAACAAGGGCTCGGTCCTGCTCGGCGCCGTGGTGGAGAAGGACGCCAGCCTGCGGCTCGCGGCCCTGAAGGACGCTGGGCCGGTGCTGCTGGAGATGGTGACCATGCGGCAGCGAACGGACCGGGAAGGAGCCCTGCTTGCGCTGCGAGCCCTGGCGGGACGTGATCTGGGCGAGGACCCTCAGGCGTGGAGGGGTTGGGTCGCGGAGACACTCGCCGGCGCTGGGGCAGGGGAGGCGGCCCGGAAGTGAGCCTGGAAAAAAGCGTATCGCGGTTTTTCTTCTAAACGCCGTTGGTGTGTCTCTGCACCAGAACCCTCTTTCACTCATGAGGAGCACAGGTGCTTCGACGACTCATTCTGGCAGCCACCCTCTGCCTCGCGGAGGACGCGTTGGCCAAGCCTCCTGCGGGAGGCATGAACACTTCGGCTGCGACGTCACTGCCGGAGTGCGCACCGCGGGAAGCCGGTGGGCCTATGTGGCTCACTGCTGACTGTGTCGACCCTCTGTACAACCGCCCAGTCATCGACAGCCAGATCGATCTGACCACCCCGGTGCCACACCTCAAGGTGTCGGGCCACTTCGAGGGCACCGATAAGCGGTTCAACTTCTACTTCCCGCCGAAGAGCCAGTGGGAGGGCCGCTTCTTCAACCTGGTGTATCCACTCCAGGACGAGAACGCTACCGATGAGAACGTCAGCTTCGGCGCGGACAGCGGGGCGTACACGGTGCAGACAAACGGCGGCGGTGGCTACCGGGTCGACGCGGCCGCGGCCAAGTTCTCCAAGACGGTCGCAGCGAGCTACTACGGCTCGTCCAGACGGATCTATGGCTACATCTACGGCGGAAGCGGTGGTTCCTTCCAGACCCTCGGTGCCATCGAGAACAGCTCCGGGGTGTGGGACGGCGCCGTGCCGTTCATCCCAGGCGTGCCAACCTCCATCCCGAACGACTTCTTCATCCGGGCCTTCGCGCGCTTCGTGCTGGAGGACAAGGCACCGCGGATTGCGAGCGCAGTGAGCCCAGGGGGTAGCGGTAACCCCTACGCCGGGCTCAATGAGGTGGAGCGGGCGGTGCTGCTCGAGGTGACGAGGCTGGGCGTACCGCTGCGGGCCTGGGAGGACGACGCGTATGTGCTCGGCCTGAACGATCCGCAGGGCCTCCTCGGTTTTGGAAGTGTGATTCGTGGCAGCGATCCCACGTATGTCGACGACTTCTGGAGCAAGTCGGGGTACCTCGGAACGGAGCAGTCGGCCCTCGGCGAGCTGTTCCGTGCCGCCAGGATCGATCGCATCGCCACCATCACCGAGGTCAACCGGAACGCACAGAACGTACCGACCAGCCTGTTGCTCGATAGCGCGCCAGCTGTCCCGACGACAACCGGTCTCGACTACACGCTCTACGCAGCCGATGGCACGACGGAGGTCGGGACACTGTCGGGCTCACTGGACCCGACCACGAAGGTCTTCACCCTCGGGAGCGGGAATCCCTCCAGCGTGCTGAGCGCCATCGGCACCGGCGCCAGGCTGCGGATCGACAACCGATGGTCCCTCGCGCTGCTCTCGTACCATCGGCACCAGGTTCCGAAGCGGCCGGGCTTCTACGCTTGGAACCAGTTCAGGGCACCTGACGGAACACCGCGCTACCCTCAGCGTCCTATCGAGATGGGCCCGATCATCTCCCGCAGCGTGACCGACGGCGGCACGCACACCGGCATGATCCACGGCAAGGTCATCGTGGTCGCCAACCTGCTCGATACCGACGCCTACCCCTGGCATGCCGATTGGTACAGCGCGAGGGTGAGGGAGTCCCTCGGTGCGCGCTACGACGACAACTTCCGGCTTTGGTACAACGACAACGCGGATCACATCGGTCCCCGCACTGCCCGTCTCGTGCAGTACAACGGCATCCTCCAACAGGCACTTCGGGACGTGAGTGCCTGGGCCGAGAGGGGCGTGGCGCCTGCGCGATCGACCCGTTACGACGTGGTCGACAGTCAGATCTGGGTGCCGGAGAACGCCGCGGCGCGCCAAGGTATCCAGCCCGTCGTCGATCTGACCGTCAACGGCGCCACCCGGATCGATGTCGCCGCCGGCCAGACCGTCACCTTCGTGGCGAAGATCCAGGTTCCGCCAGGGGCCGGCAAGGTCGTGGGCACCGAGTGGGACTTCGTCGGCACGGGCAACTTCACGGCATCGCCCTTCGGAAGCCCCAGTCGGACGGTGACGGTATCAGTGCCATTCACCTACACCACGCCCGGTACCTACTTCCCGGCGCTGCGAGTGACCGCCCAGCGGAAGGGGGACACGAGCACGCCCTTCGCGAAGGTCCAGAACCTGGGTCGCGTTCGCGTCGTGGTCCACTGAGCTCCTTCAGGGAAGTGACCGAAGGGAACTGATACTCCCTCTCCCCTCGGGAGAGGGCGGGGGTGAGGGTAGCCGAGCCCGTTCTTCAACCCGTGGCCCCCAGTGTGGACAGGGGGGTCTAACCCGAGTTCACCCGATACCCTCACCCCGTCCCTCTCCCAGGGGGAGAGGGGAAATGTGCTGTACGCAGCTGCAAGGCTGCGTGCCGATGAGGGCTTAGCGAAGCTCCCGGAAGAACGCGCGCACGTCCTCGAGGAACAGGTCGGGCGCGTCCACGGCGGCGAAGTGGCCTCCGCGTGCCATCTCCGTGTAGCGCCGCAGGTCGTACCGGGCCTCCAGCCAGCGCCGGGGCGGGAGGGGCGCATCCTTGGGCAAGACAGCCACCGCCGTGGGCACTCGTACCGGACTGCTTTCATCCGGGCGCCGCACACCATGGGTCTCGTAGTACAGGTTGGCCGCGCTCGCGGCGCTGTTCGTCACCCAATAGAACATCAGGTTGGTCAGCAGCCAGTCCTTGCTCAGGACGCGCTCGAGCTCCCCATCGCAATCGACCCAGGTCTGGAACTTCTCAACGATCCAAGCGGCGAGCCCCGCGGGTGAGTCACTCTGTGCGATGGCCAGGGACATGGGCTTGGTGCTCTGTACCTGGAAGTAGCCCCCTTCGGTCGCCATGAGCGTTGCCATCTTCTGGCCATACTCCCGCGCCAGCTCGCTCTGCTCCTCTCCAGGAGGCGGCCCCGCGAAGGCCGAGTTCAGGTGGATGCCCACGAGGTGCTCGGCGCGGTCCACCCCGAGCGACGTGGTGACGACGCCTCCCCAGTCTCCTCCTTGCGCGCCATAGCGGGAGTAGCCGAGGTGCTCGACCATCAGCCGGTCGAACGCCGCGGCCACGCGCGAGGCATGCCACCCCGGCTCGCGCGGCTTGCCGCTGAAGCCGTAGCCGGGCAGGGCGGGGATGACCACGTCGAACGCATCCTCGGGGTTTCCCCCGTGCGCGGCGGGATCCGTCAGCGGACCGATGAGGTGGTGGAACTCGTAGATGGAGCCGGGCCAGCCGTGCGTCAGCAACAGCGGCAGGGGTGAGGGGCCCTTGCCCCGAACATGCCAGAAGTGGATGTCAACGCCGTCCACCTCGCACAGGAATTGAGGGTAGCGATTGAGCTCGGCCTCGTGCCGGCGCCAGTCGTACTGGTGACGCCAGTAGGCGCACAGCTCGCGCACATACGAGACGTCGGCGCCGCGCTCCCATGGGGCACCCGGCAGCGGCTCGGGAAAGCGGGCGGCGTCGAGGCGGCGGTGGAGATCGGTGAGGACGGCCTCGGGCACATCGATACGAAAGGGGCGCGGAGACATGGGGCTCCTGGAATGCGAGAGGTGGATCACCGTATGGATTCACCGTGCCATACGGGCACCGCGCGGAGTGATGCTAAAAAAGAATCGAGGGGAGGGGAGACAGGTTCAAATGCAAGGGTGGAGGGACTGTTCTACAGTACTCGCCGCCGCACGTCGCACGCGGCCCTCCCTTGACTGGACTCCTCGTGTCTCTTCCGCGTCTCTCCGTGCTCCTGGCGCTCCTGCTGGGGGTGCTCGTCGGCTGTGACTCCTCGCCGCCCTCTGTCCTGTCCACCACCGGCACGATGCGACTGGCCATTGCCCTGCCCACGGCCGCACCGGGCGACATCTCGCGCATCGCCGTCACCGTGCTCGGCGACGACATGGCCCCGCGGTCCACCGACCTGGTGCTCACCGACGGGATCTGGGGCGGCATCCTCGGGGACCTCCCCGCGGGCACCAGGCGTACCTTCGAGGCCCAGGCCTTCACCGCCTCCAGCACCTTGCGCTACAGGGGCCGCGCCGAGGACGTCACCATCACGGCCGGTGCCACGGGCTCGATGACCCTGACGCTCCACGATGTCTCCGGCCCGCCGCCCTTCACCAACGAGGCCCCCATCATCGACTCGCTGGTGGCCTCCTCCGCCATCGTGGCTCCGAACGGGACGCTCACCCTGACGGCCAGCGCGCATGATCCCAACGTGGGTGACACCGTGAGCTACGCCTGGACGGCCCCTCGGGGCATATTCTCGGCTCCCACCCAGACGAGCACCACCTGGACGGCGTCGACGCTCCGGGGGCCGGTGAGCCTGTCGCTCACGTTGCGCGACTCGCGTGGCGCGGCCCTCACGGTGAGCGTCACGGTGAAGGTGTCGACGGGCAGTGAGACGGAGCCGAGCTGGACCTCGACAGGCGACATGCACGGCGCCCGCTACACGCATGTGGCGACGCTGCTCGCCAATGGCAGGGTGCTCGTCTCGGGGGGCAACATCCATAACACCGCCGTGTCGTGGGCGGAGGTGTACGACCCGGCCACGGGCCGATGGAACTTGACCGCCTCCATGGCTTCCGCGCGCCAATGGCATACGGCGACGCTGCTCCCCACGGGCAAGGTGCTCGTCGCGGGGGGAAGCAACGACAGTGACTACGTGTTGGGGGCGGAGCTGTACGATCCGGCCACGGGCACTTGGAGCCCCACCGGCCTCATGTCCGCCCATCGCACCAGGCATACGGCGACACTGCTGCCCTCGGGCAAGGTGCTCGTCACGGGAGGCGCCAGCGGTGGCGTCCTGGCGTCGGCGGAGCTGTACGATCCGACCACGGGCAAATGGACTCCCACCGGCTCCATGTCCAAACCGCGCCACAGTCATTGTGCGACGCTGCTCGCCAACGGCAAGGTGCTCATCACGGGAGGAAACGAGTACAGCTACTGGAGCACGTTGGAGGCGGAGGTGTACGACCCGGCCACGGGCACCTGGAGCCCCACCGGCTCCATGTCCACCTCGCGCAGCGCGCATACAGCGACGCTGCTGCCCTCGGGCAAGGTGCTCGTCACGGGGGGAGATGGCGGCGGTGCTGGGCTGACGGCGGAGGTGTACGACCCGGCCACGGGCACCTGGAGCCCCACCGGCTCCATGGCCTTGACGCGCTCTGAGCACGTGGCGACGCTGCTGCCCTCGGGCAAGGTGCTCGTCACCGGGGGAAGCAGCACCACTGGCGGGGCGGAGCGCACGGAGGTGTACGATCCAGCCCTGGGCACCTGGCGCTTCACCTTGTCCATGACCGAGCGGCGCTACAGGCATTCGGCGACACTTCTCTCCACGGGCGAGGTGCTCGTCGCTGGCGGACTCGGCTTGCGCGACTACCTGGCCACGGCGGAGGTGTACGACCCGGCCATGGGGCCCTGAAGCACCCCGTGCACCGTCGTGCCTCCTCCATCTCTTCTCCTTCGAACGAAGAAACAATCCATGTCTCTCTTGCGTCTGTCCGCGGTTCTCTCGCTCGTGCTGGTGTGGCTCACTGGCTGTGAGCCCGCTGCCCCCGCCGGCACGTCCGCCACCGGAGCGATGCGACTGGCCATTGCCCTGCCCATGGCCGCACCGGGTGACGTCTCGCGCGTCACCGTCACCGTGTCCGGCTCCGACATGGCCTCGCAATCCACCGACCTGATGCTCACCGATGGGGCCTGGGGCGGCGTTCTCGGGAGGATTCCCGCCGGCGAGCGCCGCACCTTCAAGGCCCAGGCCTTCAACGCCGCCAACGTCCTGCGCTACGAGGGCCGCGCCGAGGACGTCACCGTCACCGCGGGAGTCACAGGCCTGGTGTCCCTCATGCTCCAGGACGTCACCCTCCCGCCGCCTTTCACCAACGAGGCGCCCCTGGTTGACTCGCTGGTGGCCACCCCCACGTCCGTGGTGCCGGGCGGCACGGTGTCTTTGTCGGCCAGCGCCCATGACCCCAACGCGGGTGACAGCGTGAGCTACGCGTGGACGGCCCCCGCGGGCAGCTTCGCGGCCCCCACCCAGGCGAGCACCACCTGGACGGCGTCCATGACCCAGGGCGTGGTGAAGCTGTCGCTCACGGTGAGCGACTCGCGCGGCGCGGCCCTCACCGTGAGCCTCACGGTGACGGTGTCCGCGGGCAGTGGCGCGCAAGAGGTGAGGGTGGACTTCAACACCGTGCCCGGGGTGGTGGGCCTGACGTCCTCCCAGTCCGTGCTGGACGTGGGCCAGCAGACGGCGCTGTCGGTGTCGGCCAGTGACGCGGACGGTGACACGCTCAGCTACCAGTGGAGTGCCACGTGCGCGGGCAGCTTCTCGGGGGCGACGTCCTCCAGCGCCACCTTCACACCCTCGGCCCTGCCCACGGGCGCCTGCAACAACTGCCAGTTGAGCGTGGTGGTGAAGGACGGCCGGGGCGGGCAGAACACGGGCAGCCTCGCGCTGTGCGTCACGAAGGACGCCATTCCACGTATCCCCGCGAGCTGGAACCCGACGAGCTCCATGGCCACGGTCCGTGGCAGCCCACAGGCGACACTGCTGCTCAATGGCAAGGTGCTCGTCACGGGGGGATACACCAACAATGGGGCCGTGGCGACGGCGGAGGTGTACGACCCGGCCACGGGCTCCTGGAGTCCCACCGGCTCCATGTCCCAGGTTCGCGGCAAGCATACGGCGACACGGCTGCTCAATGGCAAGGTGCTCGTCACGGGGGGAGGGCTGAGCAGTGCCGACGAAATGAAGACGGAGCTCTACGATCCGGCCACGGGCAGATGGAGCCCCACCGGCTCCCTGTCCGTGCTGCACAGCAACTACAGGGCCACGTTGCTGTCCAACGGCAAGGTGCTCATCTCCGGTGGGAGCTACGAGACGGCGGAGGTGTACGACCCGGCCACGGGCTCCTGGACCAGCGCGGGGTCCATGGTCCTGCCGCGCTACTCTCCTTCGGCGACACTGCTGCCCTCGGGCAAGGTGCTCGTCGCGGGAGGCACCAGCATTCGTGGGGGCGACCAGTCGACGGCGGAGGTGTACGACCCGACCTCGAACACCTGGAGCCCCACCGGTTCCATGTCCATCCCGCGCAGCTCGCATACGGCGACGCTGCTGCCCTCGGGCAAGGTGCTCGTCTCGGGGGGATACCACGTTGGCAGTGGTAACCAGGTGATGGCGGAGGTGTACGACCCGGCCACGGGCACCTGGAGCCCCGCCGGCTCCATGTCCACCCCGCGCAGCGCGCATACGGCGACGCTGCTGCCCTCGGGCAAGGTGCTCGTCTCGGGGGGATTTGACATGATCTCCATAGCGACGGCGGAACTCTATGACCCGGCCACGGGCACCTGGAGTTCCACCGCGACCATGCTCTTCCCGCGCTACGCACATCCCGCGACGCTGCTCTCTACCGGGAAGGTGCTCGTCATGGGGGGTAGTAGCGACACGGACTACCATGCCTCGGCGGAGTTGTATGACCCGGGTACGTGAAGCTTCCTCCTCCCCGATGACCCGATTCGCCATCTCCGAACAAGGACCGTCGATGTCTCCGCTACGTCCCGCCGTCGTCCTGTCGCTCGTGCTGGCGGTGCTCGCTGGCTGTGAGCCCGCTGCCCCCGCCAGCACGTCCGCCACGGGAGCGATGCGACTGGCCATCGCCCTGCCCATGGCCGCACCGGGTGACGTCTCGCGCGTCACCGTCACCGTGTCCGGCTCCGACATGGCCTCGCAATCCACCGACCTGATGCTCACCGATGGGGCCTGGGGCGGCGTTCTCGGCGACATTCCTGCGGGCCCCAACCGCACCTTCAAGGCCCAGGCCTTCAACGCCGCCAACGTCCTGCGCTACGAGGGCCGCGCCGAGGACGTCACCGTCACCGCGGGAGCCACGGGCCTGGTGTCCCTCATGCTCCAGGACGTCACCCTCCCGCCGCCTTTCACCAACGAGGCGCCCCTGGTTGACTCGCTGGTGGCCACCCCCACGTCCGTGGCGCCGGGCGGCACGGTGTCTTTGTCGGCCAGCGCCCATGACCCCAACGCGGGTGACAGCGTGAGCTACGCGTGGACGGCCCCCGCGGGCAGCTTCGCGGCCCCACCCAGGCGAGCACCACCTGGACGGCGCCCATGACCCAGGGCGTGGTGAAGCTGTCGCTCACGGTGAGCGACTCGCGCGGCGCGGCCCTCACCGTGAGCCTCACGGTGACGGTGTCCGCGGGCAGTGGCGCGCAAGAGGTGAGGGTGGACTTCAACACCGTGCCCGGGGTGGTGGGCCTGACGTCCTCCCAGTCCGTGCTGGACGTGGGCCAGCAGACGGCGCTGTCGGTGTCGGCCAGTGACGCGGACGGTGACACGCTCAGCTACCAGTGGAGTGCCACGTGCGCGGGCAGCTTCTCGGGGGCGACGTCCTCCAGCGCCACCTTCACACCCTCGGCCCTGCCCACGGGCGCCTGCAACAACTGCCAGTTGAGCGTGGTGGTGAAGGACGGCCGGGGCGGGCAGAACACGGGCAGCCTCGCGCTGTGCGTCTCCAAGGACACGTCCCCACGCGCGGCCCCCCTCGTGACGCGCTCCTACCAGTCGAGCCCGACGGCCCGGGCTGGTCAGCAGCTCACCTTCGAGGTGGAGGCGAGCGATCCGTCGAACTCCGCGCTCACCTTCGCCTGGACCGCCAACGTGGGCACACTCGGTCCGGCGGTCTCGAGCGCTTCCATCAGCCGTATCTCCTGGACGGCCCCCACGTGTGTCACTTCGAGCACGACCCCGAGCCTCACCGCCACGGTCACCAATGCCTTCGGCCTGACGGACACCGAGGGCTTCACGGTGACGCTCCCCGCGTGTATCCCCGCGACATGGGTTTCCACGGGCTCCATGGCCGCGTCACGCAGCGAGTTCACGACGACGCTGCTCTCCACGGGCAAGGTGCTCGTCGCGGGAGGATGGAACGGCGATGACAGGTTATTGACGGCGGAGCTCTACGACCCGACCACGGGCAAGTGGAGCCCCACCGGCTCCATGAGCTCGCGGCGCACCCTGCACTCGGCGACGCTGCTGCCCTCGGGCAAGGTGCTCGTCGCGGGGGGATATGGAACGACCTCCCTGGCGACGGCGGAGCTCTACGATCCGGCCACGGGCAAATGGAGCCCCACCGGCTCCATGGCCTCGGTGCGCTACTTTCATACGGCGACGCTGCTGCCCTCGGGCAAGGTGCTCGTCGCGGGGGGATATGGAACGACCTCCCTGGCGACGGCGGAGCTCTACGATCCGGCCACGGGCACCTGGAGCCCCACCGGCTCTCTCGCGACCCCGCACTACTGGCATACGGCGACGCTGCTGCCCTCGGGCAAGGTGCTCGTCACAGGGGGACTGGGCGGCATCGGTGCCTATCTGGCGACGGCGGAACTCTATGATCCGGCCACGGGCACCTGGAGTCCCACCGGCGCCATGGCCTCGGCGCGCTACCAGCACAGGGCGACGTTGCTGCCCTCGGGCAAGGTGCTCGTTACCGGGGGGGAGAACACCAACAGCCTGGCGATGGCGGAGCTTTATGACCCGGCCACGGGCACCTGGAGCCCCACCGGCAACATGACCATTGCGCGTTACAACCATGCGGCGACGCTGCTGCCCAATGGCCAGGTGCTCGTCGTGGCGGGAAGAAACTACTACGGCAATCAGGTGACGGCGGAGCTCTATGAGCCGGCCACGGGCACCTGGCGCCTCACCAGTGCCCCGGCCGTCGCGCGTCAATGGCATCCGGCGCTCCTGTTGCCCAGCGGCAAGGTGCTCGTGGTGGGGGGGTACAACGGGATGTACCTGGTGACGGCGGAGCTGTACGACCCGGGCACGAGCAACTGACGAACCCGCTCAACTCCAACCGCGCGCAGTGCCACACACGCCTCAATCCCCCAGCGCGGAGACGTCCGGGCAGGCGGAGGCATTGCCCACCTCGTTCGTGTCACTCTTCCTGTAGGTGACACGGAAGCTGGCATCCCAACATTCGACCAGGGTGGCAGTGGAGCCCGAGGGCACGTCTCCGCCTGTCGCCTCCAGGATTCCGATGCCCCCCTGGTCTCGCGTCCAGCGGCTGAGGACGGTCACCTTCTCCTTCTGTTCGCCGGGGACGAAGTCGATGTCCTCACTCTGGAACCTCATTTCACCCAGGCCGTCAGGAAGCTCGCGGTAGGCGTAGCTCTGCCTGGCCGCACTCCCGGGGGCGGTTGGTACGAAGTCCATCCGCACGCTCATGGGCGGTGCACTCGTCTGGTAGTCGATGTCCACCCGCTCCAGGTTCGTGAGCCAGGGCTCGTGGATGCCGTGGTTCCTCATCTCCGCCGTGAGGATGCTCAACGTCCCCTTTCCCTTGCGGAGTCCTCCGTCCGGCCAGGCGCTGCCCTCCGCGACGGGCCACCACGCCCCCTCGTCCGAACCCATGAGGCGAAACTCGATTCTGTATAGGAAGCCCTCGGGCTTGCGCTCCATCTTGAGTCGCGTCTCGAGGCCGGGATGACGCGGGTTTTCCAGGGGCCCCCAGATGCGGAGATTCGGCGCGCGTGTCGTCGGAGAATCCTTTCGGAGCTCCTCCATGAGGAAGAGCCCTTCGGCGGGCACCCTGTTGAAGCCATCCGCTGCCTGGCGGGTGTTCACGTAGAGCTGGGAGCGCTCACCCAGGTCGAGTCCCATTCTCTCGAAACTTTCGGATCCGGGCAGCTTGGCGGCCAGGTCCTCTTGCGTCGGCAGCGCGTTGAGGAACTCGAGATCGCCGTTGGAGAAATTCCCACCGCACGCGGTGGCGAGGCAGCCCAGAAGGAGGAGCCGGGTCCGCATCATGTCTGTCCTTTCAGAGGCGGTACTTCACTTGCAGCATGAACTCCCAGTACCCGAGGGAGCGCTGAGAATCGACGTTGTAGAAGAAGTAGTGGATGCGGGTGCTCCCGTTGAACTCGAAGCGGTTCGAGAACCGCCAGCGAAAGCCGGTCACGAGGCCTGGGGTGAGCACTCCATACTTTTGATCCGGGAAGCTCGCGTCCTCGAAGTCGCGGCGCATGGCGTTGTAGGCGAGCCGGGGTCCAATGATGAGAGACACGCGACCCAGGGGCCACTCGGCCACCAGCGAGGTGCCCACGGTCAGCAGCGAATAGCGGTAGCGCGGTACCGAGAGGGTGGGGAGCTCGAGCGTGGCGTTTTTCGTGCCCAGGGCCAGGTCGAAGGTCCAACTCCAGCCCTCGCGCAAGTAGTCGTGCAGGCCCACCTCCAGGCCCATCATGGGCGTGTAGGGGAAGAGGCTCTCGCGGGTAGGGGCATCGAAGAAGGCCTGGTGTCCGAGGGAGAGACCCGCCGTCCAATACGAGCGGGGCTCGCGCCACCGGGAAGGCACGCCCTTCACCGGATCATCCGAGAAGGGCGTGTCCCGCAGCTGCGATTCGTCGAGCACCGTGGTGGACCCGCGCCGGACCTCGGCCTCGCCCACGCGCAGCCGGTCCGCCATCCTCCGCTTCACCGTATACGTGCCCGGGGCCAGGGCGAGCTTCCGCTCGGAGTCCTCGGCCTTGTGCAGCTCCGCCACCACGAGGCCACGCGGGTTCACGAAGTAGTAGGCCCCCGCGGGCGCGGTGCGAGGCACCAGCAGTCCCTCGTTGCTCCCGCGCACATCCGTCAACACCAGGTCGCCCTGGCCCGCCAGGTCGTAGCTGAAGGTCGGGTGCTGGGGACCGGCGCTGCTGTCCGCGGTGTCCGCCACGGTGCGGGCATAGGCATGGGAGTAGGCCTCGAAGAGTGTCACCTGACCCTCCCCGGAGCGGTCCGCGTCCCCCATCAGCCCGCTGGCCAGGTGGTGAGAGAAATAGCTGCCGCCCAGCAGATCCGACTCCTGCGAGTCCTCGTTCGCCGAGCTGGAGGTGAGGATGACGAGCCCCCGGCTCTCGTGCACGGCGTCCGTATCGATGGCGAAGGCCGGAGCGCGCCGGGCTCCCTTCGTCCGCGTGATCGCCCCGGAGCGGCACGAATCCAGGATGGCGATGCGGATGTCCATGGGCGTCGCCGCCAGCCGGCGCTTCAGCGCCTCCAGCTCCAGCGCGCTGTCTCCCATCCGCAACGAGCCGTCCTTCGCATGGCCCGAGTAGTAGACGAGGAGCGAGGTGCGTTCGCCCCGAGCCCGTGCCTCTCGTGCGCGCGCTTCCAGCTTGGAGAGTGCCAGGAGGAAGTCCTCCGCGGTTTCGTCCAGCAGCAGCCGCGCATCACCAGGCTCCACGCCGCCCAGCCGCACCAGGAGGTCGTGCATCTTGCGCGCATCGTCCCGCGCGAAGCGCAGGGGCCGAGTGTCCGCGCCGCCCTCGTCGTTGCCCGCCACCAGCGCGAAGCGGCGCAGCGGTTGGGCCTGCACGGCCGTTGTCAGCAACAGCCCCAGGACGAGCACCCAGGCATGGCCAGCCAGGCGTCTCATGGCTTGCGCAGGAGCCAGTGGAGCTCCTCGCCCTCCACGCCCAGCGTGGACATGGCCTCCACCTTGCCTCCCGCGGCCTCCCAGGCCCGCCGTGCCGCCGCCTGCACGGTGTCCACGCTCAACGGCCTCTCGGAGAGCACCACCACCACTCGCTCATAGCCCGTGCCCGTGAACTGCACGCTCTCAGGCAGCCAGTGTCTTCCGGCCCCTGCTTCGACAGGGAGGCTCAGCCCCAGCGCGGAGTAGAGCGTCGACACCTCGCCGGTATCGTCCACGGACACCGCCATCACGTACGGGTAGGGCCCCGCCACGTACCCCAGGCGCACCCGCTCGCCGGGCAGGAGCTCCTCGGTGTCGCCTGGGAGGACGGTACGCTGGGGCCCCTCGCCGCCGATGCGCAGCTCCGAGGAAGCTCCGCCCTTGAGCCGGTTGAGGGGAGGGGAGGACGACAGCAGCGGTCGAATTCCCACCGCCAGCAGGACCGTGGCCGCCACCGCGATCAGCACTCCATTGAACCGGGAACGTGAAGGCGCCGCTGACGGTTTGCGCAGGGCGCGCTCCACGCCGGCCTCGAATCGATCGAAGGGAACCTCCTCCTGGAAGCGGGCCTGGTTCGCCTCGAAGCCCTTCATCACCTCGCGACACTCGGCGCACGAGGACACATGCGCCTGGGCCTGTTGGGTTTCCGGACCGGGAAGCTCGCCAGCGTGCAGCCGCCGCAGCGTCCATTCTGACGGGTGAGCGCTCATGGGACCTTCAGCTCCTCGTTCGTCAAGGCGGCGAAGCGCTCCAGGCGCTTGCGCACCGTGGGCACCGAGCGCTCCAGGATCGCGGCCACCTCTTCCAGCGTCATTCCATCCACCCAGTAGTGCACCACCGCCGCCTGCGTCTCCAGGTCCACCCGGGAGAGCAGTGAGCGCACCAGCTCGCGCGCCTCCATCTTCTGCTCTCCCCCATCTCCCTCTGGAAGGGCCTTTGCGTCCTGCTCGAACCAGCGTCGCCAGGGGGCCCGCTCCGCGCGCAGCAGGTTGAGGCAGTGGTGGGTGGCGATCTTCATCAACCACGCCAGGGGCGAGCCTCCGTTGCGCAGCTCGTGCGCGTGGGTGAGGGCGCGGGCGAACACCTCCTGCATCGCGTCCTCGGCCTTCGTGGCGTCCTTCAACAGATAGCGGCAGCGCCCGTACACGCTTCCGCCATACGTCGTGTACAGCTCTCGCAGGAACTCGCGCCGGTCCTTCTGTTCTCCAGGGATGACCTTCAAGGCTGGTGGGGTGGGTCCTGCCACGAACTGCCTCGCCTCGCTGCGGGGATGGGGATCCCGGAGCTTACATCGAGGAGTCTGTCGGCGTTGTAAGGATGCGGCGGTTGGCAAGCTAGCGTCCCAGCACTCGTGTTTCTTCCTGCTTCAGCCCTCGCCCATAGGGACACAGCAGGCGCCCGGAACAGAAAGCCGCTCCGCGGGGACGTGGCTTCCAGGAAAAAACGTATCGCCGTTTTTTCATTTAAACGCCGCGTGAGTGTCTCTCCCGCAGAACCCTCTTCCACTCACACAAGGAGCACTGGTGCTTCGACGACTCATTCTGGCAGCCACCCTCTGCCTTGCGGGGGGCGCGTCGGCCAAGCCTCCCGCGGGAGGCGTGTTCTGCTCCACCTATCCTTCGGCGCCTGCGTGTACAGGACAGCAGCCTTCCTGCAATTACTGTCACATCGCGCCACCCCAGCGAAATGTCTTTGGCGCCGGGCTGGAGCCCCACCTGGCCCCTGGCGCCGCGCGCCCGTTGTCCGATACGGACTTCGCCTACGCGCTCCCCGCGGCGCTCAAGGCCGTCGAGGCGGAGGATGCCGACGGTGATGGGGTGTCCAACCTCGAGGAGATCCAGCGCGGCACCTTCCCGGGCGATGCCACCAGCGTGCCCGTGGACACCGGCCGCTGCCAGGCGGGTGACACCAATCCTCAATACGACGTGTGCCGTTACGACACGCGCTTCGCGTACAAGCGCCTGCTGCTCGACGTCTGTGGCGTGCCGCCCACCTACGAGCAGCTCAAGGAGTTCAGTGCGTTGAGCCGTGACGACCAGTTCGCTCGGATGGATGCCGAGCTGGACCGGTGCGCTCAGAGCGAGTTCTGGCGCGGCAAGAACGGGCAGCTGTGGAAGCTGGCGCATCCGAAGATCCGCCCGCTGGGCACGTTCAAGGCTGGCCCGGAGGACACGGGGAGCAATCCCCTCGCCGACTACTACGACGACTACGCGCTCTACACCTACACGCAGATCGACGACCACGACGCGCGCGAGGTGATGACGGCGAAGTACTACGTGCGCCGGGACACCAACCCCACCCGCTACACGCCGGTGCCGTCGCTGCCGACGCAAGTCATGGATGAGCCGCACCGCGCGGGTAACCTCACCTCCAAGTGGAGCATCCTCTACTTCGTGATGTTCAGTGCGATGCCGCGCAACGCCGCGTCGCAGGCCTACCGGGCGTACCTCGGACTCGACATCGCCAAGCAGGAGGGCCTCTTCAGCGTACCCGGCGAGCCTCGCGACTACGACCACGCGGGCGTGACCTCACCCGCCTGTGCGGCCTGCCACGCCACGCTCGATCCACTGACCTATCCCTTCCGCAACTACCAGGGGATCTACATCTATGATTACCCCACCTCGGGGCACTACGTACCCAACCGCCTCGAGAAGTACTTCTCCAATGTCTCTCCGATCATCACCCAGACACCGGAGACCGGCTACCTCTTCGGCCAGAAGGTGAACGGCGTCATCGAGTGGGCGGAGGTCGGAGCCAACAGCGATGCCTTCGCCATCGCGGCTGTCACCGACTACTGGAAGCTGCTCGTGGGCCATCCCCCGACCCCCGAGGAGAACGCCGAGTTCGTCGCCACCTGGAAGCGCTTCAAGGGCACGCACCAGTACCGCGTGCAGCGCATGCTTCATGACCTGATCCGCACGGAGGCCTACGGTGCGCCCTGATTTCCTTCGCGTGTTCCTGCTGTCCTCCGCCTGTGTCCTCTCCGCGTGCCCGTCGTCCGCTCCTTCGGTGCCGGATGCCGGTACGCCGCCGCCCGTCGATGCCGGCACGGGCTCCAATGGTGAGGTGACCCGCTCCTCGCGCAACAACCTGCGCTTCAAGAATCCGGAGCAACTGACGGCCCACTTCGCCTCGGCGATGTCCCTGCCGCCGGAGCAGGTGTGCAACGAGCTGGGCAAGTACGCCTGCACCACGGACGTGCACAACGTGGTCCTGAACGGTGTCGATCCGTATGTCGTCGGCCTCTTCGAGCCTCTGAAGGTCACGGGCGCGACGACTCCCAACGTCATCGACCGCGTGGCGCTGGCGGCTTGCGCCCGGCGCGTCTCGCTCGACGTCACCACCCCTGGGGAGGCTGTTTTCTTCAAGGGGCTCGAGCTTGACGCGCAGGGGCGCCTGACCCACCGGGACGGTGCGCCGGTCCGCGACGCCATCACCTCGCTCTACCAGCGCACCCTGTTGCGAGATCCCTCGGAGGCGGAGGTGGGCGCCCTGTCGCAACTGGTCACCCAGATCGAAGCCTCGGGCAGCCAGACGCCGGGCCGCGACTGGATGACCGCGTCCTGCTTCGCCGTCCTCTCCTCCGCCGAATCCATCTTCTTCTAAGGGAACGTCATGTCACTGCGAAACAATGGACGGCTTTCGCGCCGGGAAATCTTGAAGGCGTTGTCGATGTGCGCGGCGGGCTCCGCGACCCTGGGGCCCCTGCTGACGGGGTGCCGAGAAGGACTCAATACTCCGGCGGCCCTCGAGCAACTCGGAGGCGTGCGCCAGGCACGCCTGGATGGCAAGCCTCGCTTCCTCATCGTAGTGGGCGCCGTGGGAGGCGCCTCCATCGTCGACAGTATGCTGGCGGTGCGAGCCTCGGAGACGACGGCGGCGGGTGGCGACGCCGCGAAGCTCAACACCTTCGCCGACGCGCAGGTGCAGAGCGTGGACGGCTCTCCGTTTCGTGCCGTGAAGGTGGATGCCGATGTTCTGGGCAGCATCCCCATGAAGTTGAAGACGGACCAGTTGCCCTTCGTGAAGAAGTACAAGGACTCCATGCTGGTGGCCACCTCGGTGGGCACGTCGGTGAACCACGTCATCGCGCAGAAGCGCAGCCTCACCGGCAGCAACGCCTGGCGCGGTCGCACCCTGCAGGAGTGTGTGGCCCTCCAGTACGGCGCGGGCTTCCCCCTTCCCAACGTGAACATGGGCAACGGGGGCTTCTCCGAGCGCGGCACCGACACCTCCCTGCCGGCCTATTGCTATGGAGAGGTGGTGACCAAGCCCTCGTTCTGGCCCCTGGGCTTGGATGGTATGAAGGGCATCAAGGACGTGCCTTCCCGCGACGTGGTGAACATGGCCCGAGTCGTGCGCAACTCGCTCGATGCCCAGTCGGTCTTCGGGAAGACCTTCGACGATGCGGCGGCGCTCAAGCTCTGGAACGAGCAGCGCACCTCGGGGCAGGCCTCGCTGGAGGTGCAGGAGCTGATCAGCCGCCTCAACATGATGCCCGACAATCCATCGGAGACGCCGCTTTCGGAGTACGGCCTGTCGAGCTCCCCCGACGCGGATCGGCTGCGCGCGGTGTTCCCGAACTACATGACGGATCCCGTGGAGGCGCAGGCGGCGCTGGCCTTCCTGCTGATCAAGAACCGGGTGTCGGTCTCGGTGACACTGGGCCCGTCGTTCAACATCGCGTACGGTTCATCGAATCAGTTCACCAACCCACCGCTGGCCTACGACTTCAGCCACAATGAGCACCGCTCGGTCCAGGCCTTCATGTGGTCGCGCATGATGGACACGATCGACAAGCTGATCGAGCTGCTCAAATCGGAGCCCTTCGACTCGAGTGGCGAGAGCCTGTGGGATCGCTCGTTGATCTACATGGCGACCGAGTTCGGGCGCACGCGCACACGGTCGGAGGGAGCCAGTCGGTTCGGCACGGGTCATGACCTCAACAACGGCTTCATGATCCTCTCGCCGATGGTCCGGGGCAACACGGTGCTGGGAGGCGTGGATCCGAAGACCACGCTGACCTACGGCTTCGACCCGCGCACCGGCGCGCCCCTGCCCGGCAAGATGGAGGCGAACGAGGCGGACATCTTCTCGGGCCTCCTCACAGCGATGGGCGTCGATACCTCCGGCAGCGGGCTGCCCGACGCGAGCGCCTTCCGGCGCACCTGATCCGCTCGGAACCGGGGAAGGGAAGGGGAGACAGGATTTGAACCTGTCTCCCTGGCCAGCACCGCCTTCCGCCAGGGCGTGGCCCGGTTCTCCGCTGTCAGAGCCACGTGTAATTGGGGTAGCTCAGGTTGGCCATGAAGGCCCTGAGGGTCGACAGGCTCGGAGACGGCGGTACCGCGCGCGGGAACGCCAAGATGGGATTGCCGGCCGCCAGCGGAGCCCCCGAGTTGTAGTACTCGCACGGGAACAGGCTGATGTGGTCCATCCCTGGCGCGCCCGCGTTATGGCGGGCCGCGGCCTCCGCGTTCAACGGCGTCACCGCGCCAGTGGGAATCGCGGTGTTGTAGTGATTCAGGAGGCTCGCTACCGTGAGGGTCGTGAGGGGGGCGGAGTCGACGAAGGCGCTGATTTCCCCGTCATACTGCATGCTTCGGAAGGACCAGTTCGCCGAGCCCACCACGAGCCACTGGCCGTCAAAAGCGGCGACCTTCGAATGCGTGTAGACGGTGTTGCTGCGGGACGCCGGCGGTCCCGGATGGATGTACTGGGGAGTGTAGAAGTGCATCGCGGACTCGACCGCGAGAATCTGATGAAACCGGACCACGACGGGGCCCGCTCCGGCATCGAACGTCAGCGTGTCGTTCTCGAGCCAGTTCGTCGCCGTCGGCGCCGCCGGGTTGTAGCAGTCGAAGACGTTCCAGTTGGCCCCACAGGCTGCTCGCAGGACCGTCACCGGGCCGGCCCCGATGTCGTAGACGACGCGCGTGCAATAGGGCGCCGCTGGCGCGACGCTCCCGTCCTCGAAGGTGAGCGCGAAGTGCAGCCAGGCCCGGCGCGTCATGTAGCCCGACGCGGCATCCATCGGATGCGGAATGACGACGACGACGCGGAGGTTGCCGCCGGCCAACGTGAGGGCGCGGTGACGCGCGACGATGGCCTGGACCAGATCCGGGTCGGAGAAGTGGTAGTTCTCGAAATAGATGTAGTTGTTGGCCGCGTTGATGCGCTCGATGACCTTGTCCCGGATATGCGTGTGGCGCGTCGTGCCCTCGGAACGCGTGACGGCAATCGTCACCGGGGTGTTCTGCATGTCGTGAGGCTGCAACGTGGTGTTGTCCACCGTCTCGATGGCCCGGCGCCGGACGGTCGCACTCTCGAAGAAGGAGAAGTCGCGGGCCAGGAACTCGCCGTTGTATCCATACATGTTCGCCATGCCATACCACGTGGCTTCGAGGGCTTCCGTCCTGCGCCAGCGCCGCATCCACTCGCGCTCGACGTCATCCGTGGCCGGGCCCCGGATGTAGATGGCGGCGTCGTGCCAGGGCTGGCATTGGTTGGCGAGTGGTGGGAACGAATGGTCGGGCGCCGCGAAGTAGGCGTTCGACAGGTTCAGGCCGCCAATGACCGCGTGACGGATGCCTCGGATGGAGAAGATGGCAATCTTCTGGTGGATGGAGGAGCCCGTCTCTCCCTCCGAGTGTTCGAAGTAGACGCGAACCCGTCCGGCGCCCTCCACGGCCGCCATGGCGACATCCATGTCATAGAGGTGCTTCGCCATGTCCGCGTTGGAGCTGAACACCCCGCGGCCCATGTCGACCTTGCTCTCAAGGGCATTGGGGCGCCACAGGATGACCTCGACGTGATGTCCTGCCCGGACGACCCGTTCGATGGCGTGAAGGAGCCGGTGGTTGGGGTGCCCGAAGACGGCCCGGCCTCCGATGGTGACGTCATCGTGCGCGTTCCAGTAGGCGAGGCGGACGTACGTGAGCCCCTTCGGGTCCGGCGGGGCCTGGCGCACCTGCTCGAACCCGTACTCGAGGAAGCCGAAGAAGTTCTCTCCGTCCAGGAGGAACTGCGCGAAGTTGCCTCCCGTCGAGGTGTGGGGATCGACGACGTAG
This sequence comes from Archangium minus, assembly GCF_044360475.1. NCBI lineage: Bacteria > Pseudomonadati > Myxococcota > Myxococcia > Myxococcales > Archangiaceae > Archangium > Archangium minus. The sequence continues at coordinate 6,665,946 of NZ_CP043494.1, read as the reverse complement.
GTGAAGGCATTCGCCCGGATGGGGCCGGGCGTGGGGTCTCCCGGGTTCTGTACCGCGAGTGAGACCGGACCGGCGGCGTGCGCGGGTACGCGGCAGCGCAGCGTGGTGGCATTGACCACCTCGACGTCCGCCGCCTCCTGCCCATCGACGAGGACCTTCGCGTCCGGGAGGAAGTCGGCTCCGGTGACGGTGATGGCGCGTCCGCCGGTGTCGGGGCCCTGCGCGGGCTGCGCGTTCGCGGTGACGGTGGGCGGATTCCGATAGGTCCAGAGGTTGTTGCCAACGCTCGGGCCGCCGGCGCCGGGGTTGAGGACGGACACATTGACGGCCGCGAACGGAGGGCCCACCGCCGCGGCCGGTGTCCTGGCGGTGAGGGTGGTGGGGGAGATGACCTCGACGTTCGTCGCGGCCACGCCCGCGATGAAGACGCCAGCGCCCTTCACGAAGCCGGTTCCGGTGACGGTGATGTCCGTGCCGCCCGCGCTCGTTCCCGTCGCGGGCTCGACCGCTGTGACGGTCGCCGCGGGCTGGAACGTGTAGCCCTGGGTGAAGGTGCCGGCACCGGATTGGGTGACGACGACGTCCACCGGGCCCATGGCGTGCACCGGGCTGGCGACTCTGAGCTGGTTGGCGGAGATGATGGTCACGGGCGCGGCGGCGACCCCACCGAAGCTCACCGCGGTGGTGCCATCGAAGCCCGCGCCATGGATGTTCACGGTGGTCCCGGGCGGACCGGCGTTCGGCTCTACCTTCGTGATGGCGGCATACTCGAAGCCGTCCATCAGCGTCTCACCGTCGACGTCGATGTCCACCAGGCCCACGGCGTGGGCAGGCGTGGTGACCACGAAGTCCGGTCCCGCGGCGGATGCGGCCGCGGTGCCGTCGAAGGTCACCGCCGCGCCGGGTGGGGGGAGGAACGGCATGTGGATGGTGACGTTCTCCCCACCGGCGGGAAGCCCGCGCCGGGGCTCCACCCGGAAGCCGGTGTACGTGTAGCCATTGACGAGCGTGCCCGTGTCGCCGCCGTCGTTCTGCACCTCCACGTCGACCGCGCCATGGGCATGGGCGGGGACCTTGCAGCGTATCGCGGTGGGGGAGAGGACCTTGATGTCGGTGGCGTCTTCGCCTCCGAACCGGACCTCCGCGCCCTTCTCGAAGCTCGTCCCTTGAATGGTGACCTCGGTGCCCTCGGGGCCTTGCGCGGGGTCCACGGCCGTGACGGTCGCACGCGGGACGAAGGTGAAGCCATTGGCCAGGACCGCCACCGGGTCGCCGAGGCTGTTCTGGACCGAGACGTTGACCGGTCCAGGCGCGAACGCCGGCGTCGTCGCGGTGACCGTCTTCTCGTCCACGAGGAGCGCATTGACCGCCGCGCCGCCAATCTGCACTCCGTTCACCGCGAGCGTGAGCAGCCCGCGCCCCTTGATGGTGACCTGCGTCCCTCCCGCCACGGGCCCTCTGGGGGGGTCGATGCTGACGACCTCCGAGGCACCAAACTCGAAAGCATCCAGGATCCCGCTGGAGGCCCCCACCACTGGGGCTGGCGACACCCCCACCACGGCGCCCAGGGCGGGGTTCGTCACCACGACCTGGACGGGCCCTGCTGGATGCGCGGGCGTGTGGACCCGCAGCTCCTTCGACGAGGTGAAGGCCACGGCGGCGGCGGCCATGCCATTGAAGGTGACCGCCGAGTTGTGCACGAAATATTGCCCGGTGATGGTCACCTGCGTGCCACCCCCAGGCCTGACGCGTCCCGGGGAAATCGAGTGGATCATCGGCTCACAGAAACGGATGCCGAAGCCGTAGGCCACGAGGTCGCCCGGAATCAGCACGCAGACCTCGGCGGGGCCGAGCGGATGCTGCTGAAGGGTGCAAGTGATGCGCGTGGCCGAGACACGGGTCACCATCAGCGCGTCGATGCTGCCAACACCGGGACTGCGAACCTGGACCTGGGCTCCCACGGGAAAGCCTTCGCCATGAATCGTCACGGCGCCGCCCGCGGTGGGCAGCAGGTGCGAATCGATGCTCTTGATGTGGGGGTAGTAGCGAAAGGGAGTGCCACACGCGGCGGTGGGCCCACCGTCGTAGAGGTAGCCAGGGTCGTTCGTCACGGTGATGGTGACGGGGCCGGCCACCAGCTGTGCCGGCGCTGTGGCAATCAGGGTTGTCGAATTGACGCGCTCCACCTTCGTCGCCTTCACGTCCCCGAACTTGACGCGGACCGACCTGGCGAAGTCCGTCCCCGTGAGGGTGATGCGCTCGCCGCCGCTGGCTCTGTCGAAAGCTGGGACTGCGTTCGTGACGGTGAGTGCCAAAATCGCCTCCGATGAAACTGCGTCGAGTTGGGGGACGGTCGATACTTCAAGCCGAGTACAGCTGCGCGAGCCGCGCGCGGGTTGGCCCATCGATTTCGCCCGTGATGCCCAGGCCGTACTTCTTCTGGAACTCACGGAGCGCCCGGCGCGTCAGCGGGCCCACCTCGTCACGCTCCGAGCCGCACCAGAACCCGAGATTGAAGAGCCGCCCCTGCACGCCGGATATCGTCTCGAGCGGGTCGAGGTGAGCGAAGCGGAAGTGGTAGGTCTCGGGGTGGGGGCGGGTGGCCAGCGTGAGCTCCAGCGACACCGCATCGGCCGGGACGGCCTCGTCGAGTGCGCCGTCGCCGTTCGTCTTCCCGGTCCAGACGTGCTCCGTCCCGTCGGCCGTGACGACCTTGGCGAGGAAGCGAATCTCGGAACGCGCGGCCCCGTCCACGCCCTGGAAGCGCAAGCGAGCTCGCGCCTCGGCCGGCTCGCAGCGCAGCCGGACCTCCTGCCCCGTGCTGACGTCCACGAGGGTCTTCGGGCTCGGAGGGACGGACACAATGTCCCCGGGAGCCAGGATGTTGGGGCTGCGCTCGCCCTGGTGAAGGCCGGGGTTGCCGTCCCACAAGGTTCGCGAGTCGACGCCGAAACGGACGGCAAGCGTCCAGAGGCACTCGCCCTGTGCCACCTCGTGCTGCTCCGTCCCGGCGGGTGGAGGGCTCCACACCGCATTGTAGGCCGACGCTTCACGGCCCTCCGGAAGCGGCCGGGTGCCTTCGAGCGACCAGGCGCCGACGCCCAGCACCCGCACCTGATGGGCGTCGGAGTCGAGCAGTCCCTCGAAGCGGACCCGGCCCTGCGAGTTGGAGCGCAGGGCGAGGATGCCGTCCTTCCCCTTGCGGCGCAGCTCGACGAGGGCTCCCGCGACGGGGCCTTCCTCCCCGGTGAGCACCACCTCGAGCGCGCTGTTCGGCGGCTTCCGCTCGCAGCGCTGGATGGTATTGCCCGCCTCGCCTTCCAGCGTGGAGGCCGCGGCGTCCGCCGCCCGGAGGCGGGCGGCACGCTCTCGGGCCGCATCATCCTTCGCGTCGGGTTCCTCGTGCTTCCAGTCCTCGTGGGGACCGAAGCTCGTGCGCCACCTCCGAAGCAGGTCCTCCGGTAGTTCTCCCGGCCGGCCGAGGACCTCGGGCGAGGCCGTCTCGGTGCCACCTCCGAGGGTGTGCGAGTGCTCGTGCGTGGGGGTGAACTCGAAGTGGCCCTTGGGAGGAGACATGCTCATAGCCCTAGCTCTCGCCGGTAGGCGGACGTCGTGGCTTCCTGGTCGAGCCGCTGGAGGCAGCGCTCATGAACGCGCTCCAGCCGCACGCTCGGGCTGCTCGTCGGATCCTGGAGCATCTGGGCGGGCCATTTCAGCTCGGTGTCGAAAGACCACCCAAAGCACGCCGCGAGTGCCAGATAGCGAGCGCAGTCCCGACGCGAGGTGATGCCATACGTGGCCGCGCGGCCAAGACAGCCCTCGATTTCCTCTCCCAGCTCCCAGTCGGGCAGTGACGCCAGCTCTTCCGGGAAATGGGTGCGCAGGTGGGTCATCATCTCCAGGACGAACTGCTGGAAGCGGGTCCGCTCGAGGACCCTGACTTGCGCATCGCGAATCTTCATCATGGGCGAGCGCCTCGCTGACGGTTCCCATGGAGTCCGTGCATCCAGGAAAAATAATACAACCTGGACTTCCACGCGATAAACATCGACAGCCCGGAACCTGAAGGCCCTGGCGTCAGCCCGTGAGGACGCCGGCGAGCGTGGCGATATGCCGCTCGTCGGTGCCACAGCATCCGCCGAGCAGGCGCGTGCCGAGTTCCGCGCGCACGCGGGCCATCTCCCGCGCGAAGGCGTCCGGGGGCTCGCTGTCGAGCTCCGCCCGCCCGTCGAGCTCCTCGGGTGAGAGGCGGGAGGTGTTGGCCTGCAAGCCGACCACGCGCTCGCCGAGTGAGGGCCAGGCCGCCAGCTGGCGCGCCATCCCCTCGCGAAAGACGGAGGGGTGGACGCAGTTCACCATGTACGCCGTCGGGCGCGCGCCGGGCAGGGCGTCGAGCTGCGCCACGGCCTCACCCAGCGGGGTGCCGTCGAGCAGCGCCCCGGTGGGACGCAAAACGAAGCTCAAGAGGAACGGCGCCCCCGTGCGCGCCATCGCGAGCGCCAGGCCCTCGGCCTCCGAGAGGGCCGGCAGCGCCTGGGCCACGAGGAAGTCCACCTCCGCGCGCGCGAGCGCCTCTACGTGCGGCGCGTGGAACGCCGCCGCCTCCTCGCGCGGCAGGGCCTCCGCGGGCTGGTAGGCGTCCCCGCGACACCCGACGAGCCCGCCGATGAAGACGTCTGCGCCCCGGTCGCCGACCTCGTCGCGCAGGCCCGCCAGCAGCCCCACCGCCTCGCCGAAGACGTCCCGGCCGGCGAGGCCCGCGCGCGCGAGCCGCTCCGCGTTCGCGCGCCAGGTGGGCGTGAGGAGGAGGGTGGGCAGGCCGTGGCGCAGGCCGATGTCACGGTAGTCGCGGTAGATGCCGGCGAGCGCCTCGCGCCCCTCCGGCCTGAAGAGGAGGCCCGCGTTGGCCACGTGCGGGTCCAGCAGTCCGGCAGGGTGGCGGCGCAGGCGCTCGACCACAGAGCCTTCGGCCAGCAGCAGCGGCGCCTCGAGCAGGGCACGGAGGAACGGTGCGTGTCTCGCCAGGAGTCCCATTAGCGCCCCCCCGTCATCGTCAGCACCATCGAACGATTCCTGGTCATGGTTGCCCCTTTCATGGGCTCGGCGCCGCCAGCGCGGCCGCCACGCCGCGGGTCGCGGCATCGAGGAAGGGTCAGCTGTACTTGTTGCGTCCTGCCATGACGCCGCCGTCAACATCCCAGATTGCGCCGGTGACCCACGATGTCTCGTTCGACAGCAGATGGGCAATGGTTTGCGCAACATCCTCTGCGCGACCCACGCGGCCGAGCGGATGGAATCCGTTGAACCCCTGGAGCGCACTGTGAACCTGCTCCTTCTTGGACGAGGAGGTCTATCCCGTTTGCTCGCCTGCCCTCCTGCGGCAGAGTCGCCGTCCGCGCCGGCCGTCGGACCTGGCCGGCCTACGGCTCATCCACGACCGGTCCGTGGATGCCCGCTTGGGATTCGCCACGTGGGAGGCCTGGCTCGAGAAGGCGGGCGCAAGGGACGTCGACACGAAGCGAGGCCTGCGTATCAACAACTCCGCTGCCGTGCTGCAAGCGGCAATCGACGGGCAGGGCGTGGCGCTGGCCCGCAGCATCATGGCGCATGAAGGAAGCCCGAGAACTCCTCAGGACGATGCAGCGTCAGATCTTCGAACTCCAGGACGGGATACAGGGGGTGGAGGTCGACGACGTCGCGGTCGACCCGTCACGGATCGCGGCCCCGGTCAGCCTGTTCTCGGGCGCTCATGATTCGCCGTACTTCGCCGAGAGCGCGAGGCTGCTGACGGCGTCGTTGCCCCGGTCTCAGCACACCGTCCTCCCGTGGGCCGGTCACCTGCCGACTCTCGAATGCCCGGTCGACGGGAGTTCGCTGGTCCGTGAGAGCCTGGGGTGATCGAAGAGCTGCAATCCGTCGTGCACAGCACGCAGAAATGAGCGCCGTGAAACAGTACCTCGACCGAACCATCCTCCAGCTGGGGCGTGGCTTCCAGTTCTCCGCCGAGCCGCCGCCGGCGCTCGCGAGCGCTGAACACCTGGCCAGCCGCGACTCCTGGACCGTGCTCGGCATATTGGAATGTCCTGCCCGTCGGCGAGGGGCTCCGGGTCACTCACTGCCCGAGCGACTGGGGCGGTGGCTTCGCGCTGAAGGCGGGCACGTAGCACTTGCCCTGGTACTCGTAGAGCACGTCCGGGCATGGGGCTTTCAACTCGTGCGGCGTCCAGCAGGCACCGATGAGCTCCACCTCGGCGTAGCGGGTGCAGGGAGGGCGCTTCTGGCCTTTGAATGGCTCGCGCGGCAGTGGACGGGCGATCACGGATGATTCTCCAGCGTCCGTGGTGTCCACGAGCGTACCGATGTCGAAGGGGTCCGGAGTCCCGGCTACCGTGGACACCTCGTCGCTCGTGGGGGGGAGCGAGGTGCTTGCCAGGGGCTCCGGGCCGCTCGGCGGTTGGGGCACGGAGGCCAGACGCACCAGCGCGAACATCAGGGCACACACCGCGGCGGCGATCGTCAGGCTCAGCCCCAGGCGCAAGAGAGGGCGGGGCTCGGAGGGAGAGGGAAGGGCGCGGGCCATGCGGCGAACGCCCTCGAGCACCCCCTCGAAGGTGAACACCAATGACTCCACCGATTGCTTCTCGGGGGACACGGACCAGGGTGTCTGCTCCACCTGCATGGCGACATAGCGCGCCGCGTCCGAAGAACTAATGAGCACCCGCCAATCCTTCAGGGGAGCCTTGTCCTCCTCGGAGGGTTTGAGCACCAGGGCCGTGGCTCCGCTCGACTCGTGCGTGGCCAGGTAGAGCTCTCCCTGTTTGTTATCGGACTGCGGTACCTGCTCCTCGAGCAGGTACGGCCCCAACTGCTCCAGTTCCTCCTCGCTGCTCGCATCGGTCTTCTTCTCGTCCACGCGTGCTCCTCTCTGGCCTCCATGCCTGCTTGATGCCCGAGGCGCTTGTTCGCATGGAGCCGAGCCCTTCTTCCAGGAGCTACTTGGTGCCTCCGGGGCGTCCTACTCGCCAGGTGCACGCACGACCCCTCAGCGTCCATTTCCCATCCGGGTCCCTTGAAGATGAGGGGCGCCAGTTCCCTCTTGAGTCTGGAAAGAGCTCAGAAGGGCATCCGCTGGGACATCCGCGCTGTCACCTCCTGGGACAGGTCAGGTGACAACCGTGCTTCGTGCCAGGGGAGGGCGGCGTGCGCTTCGAGGCGTTGCCGCCGCCCACGCAAGGTGAGGTGGAGCAGCTGCTGAGGGTGGTGCGTCATCGGGTGCTGCGCCTGCTGGAGAAAAGAGGGGCCCTGCCCGCGCAAGGGTCTGAGGACGCGCTGCTGGCGTACCAGGCGCACTCCCTGCAGCAACGGCTGCGCTGGACGGAGGTGGACGTCCGGCCCCCTCCCAGTAAGTAGCCTTGGTGCGCCTTTCTGGAGGGGTTCTCCCTGCATGGTCACGGTAGGGACGGCCCTTCGCCTCATCGACTCGGGCCGCGTGATAGGCGAGGTAGCCGCGCACCACACTCCCGAGCCACTGCCCCTGTTCTGGTACGGGCAGATGCTGGCGTCGCCGCAACTCGGGTCTTCACCTCGCGCAGCTTGTCCCGCATCCGTTTGCGCATCGTCCGCCGCATCAGCAAGAAGCTCCCCTTTTTCGTCTTCGCGCACAGGTGCGTGAATCCCAGGAAGTTGAATGCCTCCGGCTTTCCCTCTCCGCGTCTCCTTCTCCATTCAGCCGCATACCGGCCAAACTCGATGAGGCGCGTCTTCTCGGGGTGCAGTTCCAGTGAGAAGATCCGGGGCGAAGGAGGATGGAGCCTGAGGGCCCCCAAATCACCAGTTTCTGGGCTGCGCGGCGTCTGGTACTAGAACGCTCCGGTTACACTTCCGGGGGATGAATGAGCTCGATTCGCTGGCTGCACCTCACCGACTTCCATCAGGGGATGGGGAGTCAGAAGTGGCTCTGGCCCGGAATGAGGGAGCGGGTGTTCGAGGACCTGGCCCGGCTTCAGGAGAAGATGGGTGGCCCGTGGGACCTCGTCCTGTTCACTGGAGATCTCACCCAGCGGGGCTCCGCCGAGGAGTTCCAGTCCTTCGAGGACAACCTTGCCCGGTTGTGGGCTCATCTCCAGGATCTCGGCTCGAATCCGCGCCTGCTCGCGGTCCCCGGGAACCACGACCTCATGAGACCCGCCCCCAGGAAGGCCACGGTTAAGGCACTGGGCACCTGGTGGGACGACTCGGACATCTCGGATGAGTTTTGGAAGGACGACACCAGCGAATACAGGCGCTTGGTTGCGGAGGCCTTCAAGCCGTACAGCGACTGGCAGCGCGCGTCGAGGTTCCACGGGCAGCCCCTGACGCCCGGACTCCTGCCTGGGGACTTCTCGTTCACGCTGCCGAAGGACGGCGTGAGCCTGGGAGTCGTGGGCCTGAATTCCGCGTTCCTCCAACTGACGGCCGAGGACTTCGAAGGGAAGCTCGCGCTCGACCCCCGCCAGTTCCAGGCCGCCTGCGGCGGTGACTCGTCGGATTGGCTCGCCCGGCACGACGCGACGATTCTGCTGACCCATCATCCCCAGAGCTGGCTGCATTCCCGGGCGGTCACGTCGTTCGAGCAGGAAATCCTGGCGGGTGACAACTTCACCCTCCACCTGTTCGGGCACATGCACCTCGGTGCTTCGGGGAGCATCCGGCATGGGGGAGGAGCCCCCCGCCGCTTCATCCAGGGGCCATCCCTCTTCGGGCTGGAGGAGTTCGGAGAGGAGAACCGGACCCAGCGGATTCATGGCTACATCGCGGGTCGACTCGACTTCGAGGAGTCTGGCGGCACGCTGAGCATCTGGCCCCGGGCCGCGACGCTCAAGGAGGGCAACTTCCGGGTGCTCGGTCCAGACCCCAGCGCCATCTTGGACGGGCGCGATGCCTGGAGCGAGCCGTTCACTCCAAGAGGAATGAGACGCGGGAGGCGCTCGGCGTCTGCACCCGACGCCGCCGGTCTGCCCTCGGGCAGCGCGGAGCCGGGAGCAGGCCCCCCCTCCATGCGCTCCGAGCTCTCGGCAGGCGACTACACGCGCCTGCATGGGCGTGCACGGCTCGCGGTTGAGCGCCTGAGCACGATTGCGCAGCAGCTTGGCTGGCACAGTGTGGCGGAACAGGGGCAGGACCTGCTGAAGATCCTGCATCAGGAGCCTTACCGGGTCGTCATCACGGGAAAATCGCGCGCAGGGAAGAGCACGCTCCTCAACGCCTTGGTGGGTCGGGCCATCTGCCCGGTGCGGCGCAGCATTACCACCGCGGTCCCCATCATCATCAAACCGGGGGAGAAGGAGTTCCTCACGGTCAATATCGAGGGCGAGCGTCCGCGCCTGAGCGATGGCCCGATAACGCAGGACATGCTCGCCCCCTACGCGGACCAGCAGAACAACCCGGACAATGAGAAGAAGGTCATCGACATCCAGGTGGAGTTGACGGACGAGGTTCTCGACCTCGGTGTCATGTACGTGGACATTCCCGGGTTCGATGACCCGACAAGCCGGATCTGGTCCTCCACGGCGGAGGTGCTCCAGACGGCGCATGCACTTGTGCTCGTCTTGGACGTATCCTCGGTCCGGGTTGGCGGCTTCGCCCTGGACAAGCAGACGAGAGAGTTGCTTCAGGACGCGCAGGCGCGGCAGTGCGCCGTCTTTGTCGTCTGCAACAAGGCGGACCAACTGAACGCGGAGCAAGCCCGGGAAGCGAACGAGATGGTGCGGTCCTATCTCGAACGGTTTGGCGTCTGGACCATGCTGGCGCATCCGCCGTTCTTCCTGAGCGCCAATGCAGTCCCCGTGCCACGTCAGCAGGAGAAGGCGAATCCGCCATCCTATAAGGCGTTCTATGACGCACTCTGGGAGAGCCTCTGGAAGACGGAGGCCATCGGGCTGCGCCGTCTCTACCGGGTCTTCGAGCAGCTACGGCTCGCCGGTGACGAAGTCGCCACGTTGATTGCATCCCGGCGTGCGAAGGAGCCGGAGCGTATCAAGCTTCGTGCGGCACTCCAGCGCTGTGAGGAGCAGCGGAAGGAGATCGTCGAGGACTGCACCAAGACCATCCAGCTCGCCCAGGCGCACGGAAGGCAGCTCATGCAGACGGCGAGGACGGAGCTTCGGGACGAGGTGCGCAAGTGGGTCGAGGCCTTGCCCACCGGACAGGACCTGCCCAAACCCTCCGCGTGCGTGGATGCGCTGAAAGGCTCGATGTTGAACCGGCGAAAACAGATCGTGGAGCAGGTTCAGCAGAAGTTAGAGGACAGGCTGGCGCGGATCGATCAGCGCATGCGGAAGAGCCTGGCGGAGTTGCGCTCCGAGGCGGGCTCATCCGCTCAGACCCGGCAGATGCAGGGCCTTGTGCAGACGCTTTCCACCTGGAAGGAGCAGATGGAGTTGTCGGTCCCCGAGCATCAAGGGCGCCAGGCGGCTCGGTTCGCCAGCATGGCATCTTTCGGCATCGCGGCCCTGACGGGACAATTGTTCGGGCTGGGGGGACTGCTCGCGACGGCCTTTACATGGGCCATCAACATTTTCACTGATAGCGCCGACACACCGGCCGAGCTGGAAGAAGACGTGGCACAGACTTTTGAGAGGAACTGGAACCAGTTCGCGACGAGCCTGGAGCAACGCATCAGCGAGCTTGGCAGGTTGGTCACCCAGCGAATCCGCTCCAACATGATGAGGTTCATGGAGGACATGCGGACCCAGCTCGACGACATCCGCGAAGCGACTCCGGAGGAACTCCAGCTCTTCGAGCAGCTGAAGACAGAGACGGAGCAGGCCACGGTGTCGCTCCATGCAATCCTGCGAGCCGCGAAGTAGACATGGGGCGCTCCCACTCCAGGGGCTGGGGCAGGAAGCCGCGATGGCTCCCTCCCAGGCCAAAGACAGCCCGGTGCACCCGGGAGGAGAAGCGCTGCGCGCCGGGCCTTGAGGTGCCACGGGTCCGGCCCGCGCGCGAGGCACGGGCCGGACTTCGAGGACTCACGCCTGGAGGGTGCGCCTTACAGCGAAACGCTAGCGGAGGTCACGGAGATGAACGCGCACGGAACGTTGCTGGACAGCGTGCTGCAGGTCGACGGCTGCGCCGGGGTCCACGTCGTCGCGTTGAGCTTGATCGCCGCCTGGGCGCGCTGGCGATAGGTCCCAGCGGTGTAGGTGGTGGGGGTGGCCGTCTGCCCCCCGAAGTCGGTGTTCGTCTCGGCGTAGCAGCTGCGGCTGCCCGGCACCGCCGTCCAGGTGACGGTGCCCGTGCTGCTCACCGACCTCTTCTCCAGGATCGAGCAGATATAGACAATCGGATAGTCCTGGCTGCAGTCCCAAACAGACGCCTGGGCGCTGATCATGCCCGCGTACGGACCGCTGTCGTACGTGTAGGGCTCCGTCGCCTCGACCACGCACGTCGTGTTCGGAATGGCCTTCGTCAGCGCCGACTCGGTCCGCGCGATGCCGCTCTCGGCCTGCTCCGTCCCTTCGGGGGCGGGACCGCACGCGCTGAAAGCCATTGCCACCACGGCGAAGCCATACGTCTTGAAATGATTCATGTCCGTTTTCTCGGAGGATGAGATGCTTGGGGGCTTGATGCGGCGGTGAACTAACACATCATCTCTCCACCGTCCATGTCTTCCCGGGAAAACCCGACAGCTCGTAGAGCAGACGGGCCCGGCATCCTGGCGTGGAGGAGTCAAAGCCGGCGCCGCTCATGCCTCGATCTTCGTGCCGTCGATGCCGCGCGGAGTACGCAGTCCCATCGCGAACCACGCCGCGAACAGCCGCCACATGAACGCCACCGAATGCGTGGCATAGGCAGGCACGTTTCCGTCCAGGGGCGCGCCATCGGGGCGGTCCCGGGTCATCACCCGCATCTCCACCGGCGGCGCACCGGGGATGCGGTTCCGGTACAGGCTCAGCCAATGGCCTTTGTTGAATTCGAGGAACATCGCCGAATTGCAGCAGGTCGCCACCACCCGCCGCGTCGGCGAATCGGGCTTGAGGCGATATTCCTTGAGCTGCTCCCCACCGCTCGTGCAGCGCACGCGGTCCTTGCGATGGAGCACGAAGCTGGTGCCGCCATCGGCATCGAGCACCGGTGCCGCGCCGGGAAGCGCCTCGATCCGCCGGCCCGCTTCGCGGCAGCTCGCGCAATCACAGACCGTGGTCAGGATCGGCGCACCCGCCGCCTCGAACACCACCTGGCCGCATGCGCACGCGACGAGGTGGGACCTATCCGAATCAACGCTCATATCGCCTCGTCCTCGAGTCAAACCAGACCGTCCAGATACTACATGGTCCAGGATGCGCAGGAGCGCTCCCGACGTTGTGCTCAGTGCCCATGCCGGGATGCCATGCGTGTCTTCGCGGAGACGAACCTCACAAAGTGAGAACGAATGTCCCATGGGTTTTCGGGTAGGGTGCTCCGGCGGTCCTGCTCGAACAACCTGATGGAGTTCATCCGATGAAACGAAGTCTGGGTCTCCTGCTGTCCCTCGCCCTGGCGGGTGGGCCCGCGACGGTTTCCGCCGCGAGCCGCGTGCCGGGCATCACGTCCTCGAGCCGGTTCCTGGTCTACTACGGTCAGGACTACGGCCCGACGGTCCTCGCGACCCTGAAGCAGGCGAACCTCGTCGTCCTGCATCCCACCAACTCGGCGCAGCTCACGCCCCGCGTCGTGGCCGAGTTGCAGGGCGCGGGCGTGAAGGTCATCGCCTACATCAGCGTGGGCGAGGACCCGGCGCCGCACGATGCCGCGGGCAACCCCATTCCCATCGTGGGCAACGGACAGGGGCCGGTCCGCTACACCGGAGGGAGCACGGGGTACGACGCGAGCAAGATCGTGCCGGCCCATGGCGGCGTCGCGTCCTTCTACGTGGACCAGCTCTGGAGTTCCAGCCAGGGCCAGTACGTCTCGGATGGGCTGCCGGACGTGAACACGAACTTCGGGGGGTTCTTCATCTGGCCCAATGATGACTGGCGCTGGGTGCTCAACGAGCAGCGCATTGGAGGCGTTCCCGCCACGTCCCTGGCCAATCGCAGCGTGGCGGGCCTCAAGCAACTGGCGGGTGCCCGGACGAGCGCGACGGACACCGATCGCACCCACGACTTCGGCTTCGATGGGTTCTTCCTGGACACCCTCGACACGGCCGGACCGTATGTGAATGCCTGGGGGTATTACGCCTGGGTCGCTCCGGAAATGCAGAAGACGGTGAAGTTCATCCACGACAGCTACCCGGGGAAGATCGTCTTCGCCAACCGGGGGACGTTCTTCTTCAATCCGCTCATCGCCAACCCGACCCATGGTATCCGGCCGTACCAATACTCCCTGCGGCCCTACATCCATGCCGCCCTGTTCGAGAGCTACGCCCTCGACAGTGATCCCTCCCACACCGGCCTGAGTCCCTACCTGCCAGTCAACCGGGACAACTACGCGCAGAAGCTCATGGCCGAGGCCAACCGTCCCGACGGCTTCACCGTCTTCAGCCTCGACTACGACATGGGCCGTGGCGCGACCCTGTCCGCGCAGGCGCTCCAGGAGACCGCCATCAAGAACGGCTGGGTGGAGTACATCGCGCCCACCGGCCAGTTGGACACCCTGGGCACCTATGTCTCCACCCATCCACCCGCGGCCGATACCGCCGCGCCCGTCTGGGACAGCACCGCCGCCTATGCCGAGGTCATCAATCCTCCCTTCCCGGACGTGCCGGACCGCGTGGGCGTCCAGCGCCTGTCCCTCACGTCACGGCCCGGAGAGGTCGTCGTCCACTGGGACGTGGCGCGCGATCAGAGCCTCCCGGTCCGCTACAACATCTACCGTTCCACCTCGTCCACCTTCAGCAATCCGGTCAAGTATGCCCAGGTGAACTTCGAGGTCGGGGAGGGCTGGTCCACGGATCCGACGACGAAGTTCGCCAACCAGTACACCCTCACCGGCCTGACGCCCGGGACGCACTACTTCCGGGTCCGCGCGGAGGACAGCGCCTCCGTGCCGCACGAGGACACCAACACGGTGACCCTGTCCATCACGGTGCCCACCTACGTGTCCAACCCCAATGCCAGCATCAACGTGAATGGCGAGCTCTCCGACTGGGCCGCGTTGACGTCGTTCGCGGTGGACCCCCAGGACGCCACGGCGTCCGGTGATGTGGCGGACTGGGCCCGGGCCTGGCTCGCCCACGACGCCAACAACCTCTACCTCGCCCTCCAGAACCACGTCTCCATCACCCAGCTCAACGCCGCCTTCTCGGTGTACCTGGACACCGACAACACCCGCTCCACGGGCTTCCGGGGGGGAGGGGATCAGTTCCCCGTGGGCGCCGAGTTCGTCCTCCTGGGCACGAGCCTCTACCGCTACACGGGCACGGGTTTGGATTGGCAGTGGACCCCGGTGGGAACGGCGGGTTTCAGCTGGGGCGGCCTGAACGCCGAGCTCTTCGTCCCGCGGGCCTGGGTGAACAATCCCTCCGTCATCAACCTGTTCTTCCTGGGAGACAATCCCTCGCTGGGTGGAACCACCGTGGATGCCTACCCGGACGCGGCCTTGCAGCCCCAGGGCGCGGTGCGCTCGGTCCTCTACCAGCTGCAGTAGGCCTCCCTTGAAAGACGGGTCTGGTACGCATGACGGACGAACTCCCACCCGGCGGGGTACCGGTCGATGAGGCCGACCTCGACGCCCGCTGGGCCGACTGCTGGCATCCCCGCGAGGTCGCCGCGCGCCTCAAGGGCGTGACCGCCCCCTGGTACGTCGCCGCGGGCTGGGCCCTGGACCTGTTCCGGGGCTCGCAGTCACGGCCGCACTCCGACCTGGAGATCGCCGTGCCTGCCGGCAGGTTCGATGAGTTCCGCACCGCGTTCGCGGGCTACGAGTTCGACGTCCCCGGCAATGGCCGCGTCTGGCCGTCGACGCCGCCGGAGCTGCTGCCCTTCAGCCACCAGACCTGGCTGCGGGATCCCGCCACGGGCACCTTCCGGGTCGACGTATTCCGGGAGCCGCACGACGGGGACACGTGGATCTGCCGACGGGACGAGACGCTCCGACTGCCCTATACCGAGATCATCGAGCGGACGGAGGACGGGATCCCGTACCTGATCCCGGAACTGGTCCTGCTGTTCAAGGTCAAGAACGGGCGTCCGAAGGACCTCGCGGACCTCGAGGGCGTCCTGCCGCTCCTCAACGCCTCCCGCCGGGCCCGCCTCTCCGACTGGATGGCCCGGGTGCACCCGGGCCATGCCTGGCTCTCGCTCCTGGGCTGAGCAGCGGCGCCAGACCGCGCCAGGGATATAGAGGTAGGGCTTCTCCCGGAGGGTTCAAATCCTGTCTCCGTCCCTACTGGGCCTCGTTCTCTTCCGCCTGGGAGGCGGTGGTGGCCGGGGGCTCGACGAGGAACGTGATGTGGCCCTTGGCCGCGCAGGAGGTATCGGGCCGCACCGCGGGCTTGAGCAGGAACGCCCGGGAGATGTCCGCCGCGCAGGGATGAGAGGCAAGCACCGCGTGAGAGCCGTCCGCGATGACCACGTGGTGGCCATGCTTGAGGGACTGTGCCGCGGCGCTCGCCAGCCCCGGCGGAGTGACGGGGTCGAACGCTCCCGAGAGCAGCAGCGTGGGCACCTTGGACACCACCGGTTCGTACCAGGATGCCTCCGCAGAGCCCGCAGGCCACTGAGCGCAGGTGTTGAACATGTCGAGCTGCGTGGGAAGGAAGAAGCTCCGGAGCTCCGGTAGCGCCCCGGCCGCTCCCGCCTTCACCGCTTCTGGGGTGGTGGCGGACACCTCCTCGCGGCACAAAGTGGAGAGGTGCATGCCGTAGCTGAGCTGCATGAACGACGTCAGCATCGGCGAGGCGCCGATGGCGTTGCCGAGCAGCGTCGTCTGCTCCTCCTTCAGTGCGTGGAGCATGGCGGGGAGCGTCTCCAGAAGCGCCGGGTCCTGGAGGAAGCTGTGCAGGAACTGGACGAAGAGGGCTCCGTTCACCTGCATGCGGCCGCTCCTGCCCTCCCGGGTCTGGAAGACCACCGGGAGGGGCCGCGCGTTGAGGGACTGAACCACCGAGGAGAAGAGGGGCTCCAATGAGGGATAGCGGGCGTCGCAGGCTGCGTCCGCGGCGCAGGCCTCGAACACCTTGCGGAGGGAGCGATCGAAGCCCGGCACCGCCTGGAGGTAGAGGTTGTCCCGCGGCGGCAGCACCGAGTCGATGATGGCGCTACGCACGCGCTCTGGCGCCCGGCGGAGCACCTCCATCGCGAGCCGCGAGCCATAGGCGGAGCCACGAAGGTTGATGTGCTGGAACCCCAGCGCGACCCGGAGGGCCTCCACGTCCCCGGCGCTCTCCTGGGTGTTGTAGGCCGTGATGTCAATGCCCTGGCCTTGCAGGCGCTCGCTGCACCGGCGCAGCGGGTCCGGATACGGCATGCCGACCTCCCAACACTCCAGCGCCGGTTGGGATGCCCCGACGCCGCGCGGGTCGAACACGATGAGCTGCCGGTCCGGGGCGAGGGCCTCCACCTGCTCCCGTGTCAGGGTGCTCGCAAGGTAGGCGGCGCGAGCTCCCGGACCTCCCGCCAGGAGCACCACCGGGTCCTTCGCCTTCACCTCCTCGGGGTCTCCGAAGAGGGCCACCGCGAGGCGGATCCACTTGCCCTCCGGCTGGGCGTGGTGCTCCGGGACGGCGACGTAGCCGCACCGGACCGTCTCGCCTTCCACCTGGTCAGGTGACAACGAGAACCAGCACGGCGTTGACTCAAAGCCCGCTGGCGCGTGCTTCTTCACCAGGGCCGAGTCAGTGCTGCCCGTTGCGGAGGATGGCTCGGCCTTGTCCGCCTGACCGCAGCCCGCGAGCAGCAGCCCACTTCCCACCCGCACCAGCCAACGCGTCAGCCCACTTCTCGAGAAACGCATGCTTCCTCCTGGGTTTGGTTGGGCACGGCATGTCGCGTTCAGCCGCGGGCCTTCCCCTGGAGGTGTGGCCCCGTGCGCCAGTTCTGGGTCTGGCACGATTACAGGAATTATTGAAAAATTTGAATCCCTTGTGCTTCCTGGATTGCTAGATGGGAATTGGCACGTGCTACTTTGGCGGCCGACGAGGGAGAACAGGATGCGCGCGATCAGGCTGAGGAAACCTGGCGGGCTCGAGCGGCTGGAGCTCGGAGAGGCGGAGCTGCCACCCGTTGGCAGAGGTGAGATCAGGGTGCGGCTGCACGCCAGCTCACTCAACTACCACGACTACTTCGTCGTGACGGGTAGGGGCCCGACGCCCGACGGCCGCATTCCGATGTCAGACGGGGCCGGCGAGGTGGTCGAGGTAGGGGCGGGTGTCACCGAGTTCGTGCCCGGCGACCGGGTCGTCAGCACCTTCTTCTCGCGCTGGCTGGGCGGCGAGCCGACAGTCGAGAGTCTGTCCTTGATGCCTGGTGACACCGGTGATGGCTATGCGCGCGAGGAGGTCGTGGCGCCCGCGACCGCCTTCACCCGCGCGCCGGCCGGCTACAGCCACGCCGAGGCCGCGACGCTCACCTGTGCCGGGCTCACCGCCTGGCGCGCACTGTTCGTGGAGGCAACGCTCCTGCCCGGTGAGACCGTGCTCGTCCAAGGTACGGGCGGCGTGTCGATCTTCGCGCTGCAGCCATCATGTCGGGCAACGTGCGGATCAGCGGACTGACCGTTGGCTCGCGCGAGCATCAGCTCGCGATGATCCGCGCCATCGAGGCGAACGGCATCAAGCCGGTGATCGACTCGAGCTTTCCGCTTGAAGGCATTGCCGACGCCTTCCGCCGCCAAGAGTCGGGTCGCCACTTCGGCAAGATCTGCCTCGAATGGTGAGCCGCACCTTGTTTTCGTTGCCGTCTGCTCCTGGACTGCGGCGCCCGTCAACGCGTAACGTGGTCCGGCTCCGCGAGGAGCGCCAATGATGTCGTGCAGCGCCAACCATCGAGAAGGGGATTTCGAGTGAAAATCAAGCTGCTCACCACGTTCATGGTCGCGTTCGGGTTCGCATTCGGGGCCACTACAGTCGGGGCCACCCCCGTCAAGGCCGCTGTGGCGCCGGGCGATGACATTCTGATCGTCTGCTCAGGCGGCCGTTATTGCGCGGACGAGCGTGATATTTGCCTCGCCTCCGGCAATCACCAGGACTATTGCGATCGGAATTGGCGTAGCTGCGTGCTCGACGCCTGCCCGCAGTAGGTCGGATTGCGGCGAGCCCGCCGCCCCGCCGTTCAGTAGCGCTCGCGCCTGGTCACGTTGGCGGCCATTCCGGCTCCCAGCGTGATCAGCGCGCTTGAGCTTCATCGAGGTACTCGGAGACTTCGACCAGATTGGCGTCCGGGTCCCGGAAATACACCGAGAGGATCGGACCGGTCGCACCCGTGCGGCGTAGGGGACCCTCGATGATCGGAACGCCCACCGCGCCGAGGTGTTTCACCACATCCGTCATGGGCGTCCGGGTAATGAGGCAGATATCGATGGCGCCGGGCGTCGGCGACTCGGCCTTGGGCTCGAAGGTCTTGCCCACCTCATGCAGGTTGAACTTCTGATTGCCAAAGGCGAGCGCCTTGCGCCCCTCACCAAAGGTGACGACTTCCATCCCCAACACCCGCGAATAGAACGCGCAGGTGTGCTCGATGCTGCGGACGGTCAGTACGAGGTGGTCGATCCTGTCGATACGCATGCGAGGGTTCTCCCGAGGCTTGGCGGTGCGTCCAGTGGTTAAGGCGAGGGAGCCGAAGGCTCAATCTCGATTCGACAGTCGACATGAGGAGTTGCTGTTCGCGGCGGAGGCGGCGCGGCCAGGATGTGGGCGTTCCACCCTTCGTTCTGTGGCCTGGTGCGGGCTCGGTGACGCTGCACTCGAGCCGGACCGCTGCTATGTAGCGCGGCGCCAGGGGGCAGAAAGAAGCGAGCACCATGTCCAGCAACTCTCCAGCGGCCGAGCGTCTGTCGGGCTTTGCCTATGCGTTCGGGGCCTATGTGTCCTGGGGGTGCTTCCCCCTTTATTGGAAGCAACTGTCCCACGTGCCACCCGTGGCGCTGGTGGCCCACCGCGTGGTGTGGTCGTTCCTCTTCGTGGCGGGGCTGCTGACGCTGCGCCGGCGCTGGTCCGAGATTCTGGGCGTACTGCGCAACGGTCGAGCCCTGGCTGCACTGCTGCTCACCACCACCCTCATCTCCCTCAACTGGGGCCTCTACATCTGGGCCGTCAACAGCGGCCGGATGATGGAGGCGAGCTTGGGCTACTACATCAACCCCCTGGTCAACATCGTGCTGGCCCGGCTCATCCTGGGCGAGCGGCTGCGCTGGCTCCAGGTGGGGGCGGTGGCGTTGGCCACCCTGGGGGTGCTCAATCTCGCGATGGGGCTGGGACAGGTGCCATGGGTGGCGCTGGGGCTGGCGGGCTCCTTCAGCCTGTATGGACTGGTGCGCAAGCTGGCGCCGGTGGAGTCACTCACGGGGCTGGCGGTGGAGACGGGACTGGCGACGCCCGTGGGGCTCGGCCTGCTGCTGCTGGGCGGCTGGGAGCAGCCGGTGCTGGGCTCCACCCCGCGAGAAACCCTGCTGCTCGTGGGCTGCGGCGTGGCTACCGCGCTGCCTCTGCTGTGGTTCGCCCTGGCCGCGCGGCGGCTGCGCTACTCGACGCTGGGCATCATCCAGTACCTGTCGCCCACGCTGCAGCTCGCCCTGGCGGTGCTCGTCTACGGTGAGACCTTCACCTCGCGCCATGCCATGACCTTCGCTTGCCTGTGGACGGCGGTGGCGCTCTACGCCTTCGACGGCATCCGGGGGGCGCGCGCGCCGACCCCCGCCCCAGCCCGCCAGGGCACCTGACGTCAGGACAGCTTCCGCCTCACCCAGAGGAGCAGGGCGCCAGCGCTCAGTGGCGGATGACTTCTTGGACGGTCCGCCCATCCGGGTCCACGCCGATGAGGAGGATGCGCTCGATGCCAAATGGCCAGGCCAGACGCACATAGACGTGGTCGAGCTGCGAGGTCACTCCTCCCACCGTGGTCCAGGTCCGGGTGACACAGCGACCATTCTCCCGGAGGACGTCGATCTCGATGGTCCGCTCCGAGAAGGCCTGAAGCTGGACCCGGACCCGCCATCCCTCCGGGGTGTGCTCCACCTGCTGCGCGTCGACCAACCCATAGGCGGGTGCCTCGATGCCCAGCAGGGGCGCCATCTCCGTCTCCCCCTTCTCGAGCATCCGCCAGTACCCATGGACGGGCTTGGGACCGAGGGGCCGACAGTCTTCGTCCACCCGGATGCCATAGTGCACCTGGTTCCGGTTCTCGCTCTTGGCGATGAAGAAGACGGACTGAGTCGAGCGGGCCGGGGTGGCGGAGCTGGCGTGCGCAGCGGGGGAGAGAAGTGCCAGCGCGAGGCCAAGAACAGACGACATCCAGGTCTTTGGGTGCATGTGTTCTTGGCCCTCGAGTCCAACGGCGCGCCGGTCTTAAACCGGCGGCAAGGGGCCGTCCATTCGGTCAACGAATTGTCACATCGGCTTGAGGCAGCTACACGCGACGGTCTACCGTCCTGCCATCGTTTCCAGTCCAGCCGCTGGATGGCCCATGCCTTCGGACCCAACCACCTATCTTGTCGCAGGTCTCGTCCTACTCGTCGTCCTCTACCTGTGCTTCCACGAAGCCCGCGCGCAAGTGATGCAGAAGCGCCTCCTCGAGACGGGGGATCTCGCTCGGGCCACGGTGGTGTCGGCGCGTCAGACCGGCTCCTGGGTTGCGAACAACCCCGTGCTCGCCATGACGTTGCGGGTGAGCGAGGACGGGCATCCCGACCGGGAACTCCAGGCGGAGAAGGTCGTTCCCGTCATGGCCAGCGGGCTGTTCATGCCGGGCGCCGTCATCCGGCTGCGCATCGACCCGACGGATCCGAACAACTTCGTCTTCGATGAGCCCTGGGCGTCCAAGTAAGGCCGCCGTGAATGGACTGTCGAGCGCTGGGTCTGAGGGGCCTCTTACGTCGCGCGGCGCTTGGACGAGGCGTCCTCCGCCCGCGGATTCAGGAGCACGAGCCGCGTGGCTTCCCGGGCCCTCACCCGGAGCGGCCGGCCGACCTCCAGGAGCGTGGAGTCCCGCTGGGTCACCACAAGCCCCGCGTGCTCGAAATCCACCGCGCCCGACAACACGAACAGGTGGGTGCCCGCCTCGAGCTTCTGCCACTCCTGCGGCCTCAGCTCGCGGTGCTCTCCGGAGCGTAGCAGGGAGAGCCGGTGCTCGCGCTCCAGGTGCCCGTAGCCCTCCAGCCCCCGCACCACATCATCGAAGCGCCGCTCGGCGAGCGTCTTCCACATCCGCTCGCGCAGGCGGTCATTCTCCTCGAGCAGCGGCAGGAGCACCGAGCGGGGAATGCGGATGAGCGTCGAGGCCGTCGCCGTGCGGACGGTCGCCGAGCGGCGCTCGTGGGTGAGCAGGGCCAGCTCCCCGAACACGGCGCCGCTGCCCAGCTTGTCCATGAGCTTCCCTCCCTGGGCCAGCACATGGACCACGCCGTCCTCCAGCAGGTACAACTCGTCACTGGCACTTCCCGCCTGGAAGACCTCCCTGCCCGCGGGCAGCACGAGGAGCTCCGCGCGCTCGGCCAGGCCGTGCAGGGTGGTCTCGTCGAGCTGGGCGAAGAGCGGCACGTGGCGCAACGTGTGGACCACCAGGGAGCGGCCCAGGCGCGCCCCAAGCCGCGTGCCCAACACCCGGGCTGACAGCCTCGTCATGGACTGGCGCACCCGCCGCTTTAGCAGGGAGTGGGCCATGCTCAGCACGGCCTCCAGCGTGATGGGCGCCACCGTCAACAGCCCGTGCCCTTCGGCATGGTCCGTATGGGTCTCGAGGAAGTAGAGCGCCTCGGGCCTGTCGCAGGGGCCCCACGCCTTGCGCTCTTCCTCCGATTCGAAGAGCCGAGCGTGGACGGCGTAGAGGCTGTCGGTGAGCTGGTGCCGCGCCTCGGCGGACAGGGAGGAGGGGAGGATGACCTCAGTGCTCGTGATGCGGGACATGGCGGCCTCGATGCCAGGGCGCCGCGTGTGAGGTTCGCACCCTGACACGAAGCACTCTGCCCTGGAGGCCGCCGAGGGGCTGTGACGGCGCCAACACCCGGCGAGTGAACGCCATCACAGGGGGGCCTCGAGCAGCGGTTGCCCACGAGCCCGACTCCCCCAAGCCCCGCGGACCTCGCCCTTGCCGTCTGGCGCGCCGCCTCCGCACAATGCCGGACATGACGAATCCAAGCGCAACGAGCAGGCTCCCCACATTCTTCATCATCGTGGCGGGGAGTTTGTTGCTGGTACTGCTGCTCGCCTTCGGTGCGCACTGGCGTCTGAAGCAACGGGCCCGCGCGGCCGCGGACGTGGTGGTCGCGGAAACCCGTGAGCGCACCGCCGCTGCGGAACGCGTGGTGCGCCCCTCCCATCTGGACTCGCCTGTTCCCGGGACACTCGCTGAGGCACTCGGGCCGCTGATGCCGGAGCTCATCGCACTCCGTGATTCCGAGCCCACCCTCTCGGAGGAGGTGGACGCCGCCTGCGTGGACGTCCGCAACGGCGTGAGACCCGTCTCGGAGCTGCCCCGGGAGTGTCGCGAGGCCCTCGACAGGGGCCGGCCGTTGATGCAGCGCGCGCTGAGGGCCTCCCGCGCCGAGGTGGGCGGGTTGCCCGAGGGGCTGCGAATCTTCGATGACCCCCGGCACCCCTCTCAGCGCACGCTCTTGCTGCCGTTCCTGCACATCCTCAAGCTCGCCGCGCTCGAGACGCGCTCCCAGACCGCGCGAGGAGAGGCCGATGCGGCCCTGGAGACCTGTCTCGACGGGCTCGCGCTCGCGAGGGACTTGTCCTACGGCAATGCACTCATCGGGGCGATGGTCTCCGCCACGGGGCACAAGACCCTGTTCTTCCCTTGTGCCGAGGCACTCGATCAGGCCTCTCCCTCCCGTCGGCAGCAGGCCTGTTTGGCGCTGCGGCGCATCCGCTCGGGCGTGGCCCCACTCTCCACCGCCCTCCGTGATGAGCGCGCCTATATGCCGCTCTACCTGGCTGGCGCGACGTTCGAACAGGACCAGTTCGACGCGCTCCCAACCGGAGCCAAGGCCCTGGCCCTCTACTCGTCCTCCCAGGATCTGGTCTCCACGGGAATGCCCGCCCTTCTCGCACGAAAGCTGATGCTGCAGGCCTGGCCCGTCGTGCATGAGTACATCGGCCAGGCCCTGCCTCTGATGGACCTTCCCTGGGACCAGCGGGCTCCCCAACTCGCCGCACTGGCCAGCACCTTCACGTCCTCCTGGAACCCGTTCCTCAATGAGTACGACGAAGGCTACGAGAGGTTCGCCACGCGCGTGGACACCCAGCGGGCGCAACTCGATCTCCTGGTCGCACTGGCCCTGGTGAAGCAGCAGCGCCTGGAGAGCGGCACGTGGCCCTCCGAGCCTCCGACGCTCTATCCCGAGCAGGAGGTGCTGCTGCCCACCGCGCTGAAGCTCCAACCCGGCGAGGGCGACAAACTGCTCCTCTACCCGGAGGACATGAAGCCCGAGGAGCTCTCAGTGACGGCGACGCCGGGTGCTGCTGAAGGATGAGCGCTTGCCCGCAGGGAGCCTTACGCACACTACCGGTCCGTCTCTAGCCGCCAGCCCCAGAGTTGTTCGTACTGCCGCCGCATGACATGCGCCGGGGCCAGCCGGATGGACTGCTCTCGCATCCAGACAGCGAGCGGGTGCTTCCACTGGCCGATGACGCCGAAGCGCCACGAGGTCCTCTGCAACCAAGCGGTACGCTCCCGGCGCCGGGCCTCGTAGTCCCGCAGGCCGCGCTCGATGTCCTCCGTTCCGCTCAACACCTGGGCCAGCACGCCCCCATCCTCGATGGCCGAGCACGCCCCTTGCCCCAGGTTGGGCATCATGGGGTGCGCCGCGTCCCCCAACAGCGTCACCCGGCCCCGTCCCCACTGCTCGAGCGGCGGTCGATCGAGGAGATCGTTGCGCAGCAGGTCCGCCTCATCCGTGGCGGCGATGAGCTGCGGGATGGGCGCATGGGCCGTCCGGAAGACCCCTTGCAGGAAGGCCTTGTCGCTCCCCGGGACAGGCTGTCCCTGCGGCCAATCGGCAGTGGCCCACCAGTAAACGACGTCCTCGCGCACATGACCCATGCCGAAGCGAGCCCCACGGCCCTGCGTCTCGCGCAGCATCCCCCGTGGCAGTCCCGGGTGCTCGAAGCCACGCGCCAGTCCGCGCCAGCAGGGATGGCCGGCATAGCGCAAGGGCTCCCCAGGGTGCAGCTGCGCACGCACCGCCGAGCGCAACCCATCCGCCCCCACCAACAGCTCGCCCCGCGCCTCCCGTCCGTCCTCGAAGTGCGCCACCACCCCGGCCCCGTTCTCCTCGAAGCGGGCCAGTCGCGCTCCGAGGTGTACCGGAATCTCGCCACCCAGCGCCTCATTCAGGGCGCCATGCACGGCTGCCCGGTGGAAGAGCACGGGTGGTGCCCCTTCGCAGGGCAGCTCCTCCACTCGCTCCTTCATCAGCGCCGACCCCCGCCACGTGCACATCTCCGCCTGCGTTACCTCGACCCCTCGCTCCACCACGTGACGCAGCCCCAGCCCGAAGAGGACCCGCATGGCATTGGGGGAGAGCATCAGCCCCGAGCCCACCTCCCGGAGCTGCGGCGCTTGCTCGAAAACCTCCACCCGCCAGCCCCGCTGGTGCAAGGCGATCGCCGCCGTCAGGCCACCCAGGCCCCCTCCGATGATCAATGCCTTCCGCTTCGCTGTGTGCATGGCTCGTCCCTCTGTCGTCAGCGCCTCTCGGCGCTCCCGGATTCCTTAGCCGGAAAGTGCCGCGACGCCCACGGCAGGAGCCAGGGGCCATTCAGTGCACAAAAGAGGAGGGCGGCCCCCCGTGACAGGGAGCCGCCCTCTGGTACTACCGAAAAGATTCGCGCCCGAGTGAGGAAGCCGTCTTCGTGCTCTACCATCTGAGCTACGGGCCCATGAGAGTGGACCCGGCGGGATTCGAACCCGCGACCTCGGCAGTCAGAATGCGTTGGGGCGTGTAGGGCCTCGTCGGCCGGGCGCGAAAGAGTGGGATGCAGGAACTCCGTATCCCGATTGACGGCGGGTGCCGCGCGGACCTGACAGACGCATTTTTTTGCCTGGGGTGTCTCGCCTGCCCTCAGGACTGCCCGTGCACCCACGCAGCGAAGCCGCGGAGGCCCGGGATCTGGTAGCTCCAAAAACCCTCGATGGCCTCGCGCAGCGCACGCTCGCTCTCGTGCTCCTCGAGGATGGCGGCCAGCATGCGACGGGTGTTCTCGAAGATGCGGGTGAGCACGAAGCGCGCGGTCGTGCTCACGCGCACGCCCGGGTGGGTGGCGCGGATCTGCGCGAGCGAGGCGGAGACCAGTTGCTCGACGAAGCGCTCGCCGTAGTGCGCATAGGCCGTGCCCTCGGCGCGGTCGAGCAGCACCACCACCGCGAGCCGGTTCTCCACCCAGAAGCGGAGCATCTCCTCGCCGTGGTCATCCACGGGCCGTGACGCGTCGCTCAGCGCCACCTGCGCGAGCGCGCGCACGCGTTGCTCGAGCAGCGCTTCGAAACGCTCCGCCAGAGCGGGCGTCACGACCGCGTCGAACAGCTCCCCCTTGCTCGCGTAGTAGCGGTACAGGCTCGCGGTCCCGAGCCCGGCGCCTTCCGCGATGGCCGTCATGGTCGCGCCGATGTAGCCGTGCGCCGCGAACACCTGGAGCGCGGAGACGAGGATGCGCTCGCGTACGTCGTCTTTGAGTACCTGGGGCATCAGGCGTCGAACAGCCGGGGATACGAGTAGGGTGCCCACCGATGATGCCACGGCCGCGCGGCCTCGAGTTGGTAGGCGAGGCCGAGCAGCAGGGCGTCGCCCCCCGGGGCCGCGGCGAAGTGGATGCCGATCGGAAGCCCCTCGTCCGTCCAGTGGAGGGGAACCGACATGGCCGGGCAGCCCGCGATGTTGTGGATGGGCGTGTACCCCACGGCGTGCGCCGTGCGGCGCAGCAGCTCCTCCCTCGGGAGCACGGGCGAGAGGTGCCCGAGCCGCCACGGCACGGTGGCGAGGGTAGGGGTGAGCACCACATCGTAGCGAGCCACGGCCGCCAGGTAGCGCTCCGCGCTGGTCGCGAACTGCGCACGCGCCCCGGCGATCGCGTCGGGTCCTCGGCGCTGGAACTCCTCGGCGAGCGCCCAGCTGAACGGCTCGAGCTCGTGGCGCTCCACCGGCCGTCCGCGCAGCTGTCCTATCATCCCGACTACCCCGGCGACCATGGCGCCCGCCACCAGGAAGAACGCGTCCCCGAGCGCGGGGCCATCGAGCGCGGGCGGTACCACCGGCTCCACGTCGTGTCCGAGCGATACGCAGAGCGCCACCGCCTCGTCGTAGGCGCGGCGCACCGCGGGCTCGGGCTCCTCTCCCATTGTCGTGCGGGTCCACGTCCCGATGCGCAGGCGCCGGGCGATTGGCTCCCGGACGTAGCCGACGGGAGGGAGGCCGGCGTCCTGCGCCTCGGTGAGGGACAGGAGCAGCGCGCTGTCACGCACCGAGCGGCTGACGCAGTGCTCGCTGGTGAGCGCGCCGAAGTCCGAGGTGCCCAGGCTGGCCGGCACGCACCGCCCGCGGCTCGGCTTGAGCCCGAACAGCCCGCACACCGAAGCGGGGACGCGCACGGACCCGCCCCCGTCACTTGCGTGCGCGAGCGGCACCAGCCCGGCGGCCACGGCCGCAGCCGCGCCTCCAGACGAGCCCGAGGCCGAGACCGAGAGATCCCATGGGTTGTGGGTGACGCCGTCCAGGAGCGTCTCGGTGCTGCCGAGCAGGCCAAGTTCGGAGGTGGCGCTCTTGCCCACCGTGACCAGCCCCGCCTCGTCCAGCCGCGTGCTGTACGGCGTGCCCTGCGGAGCAACGTGGGTCGCGAACAGCCTCGAGCCAACCGACCAGCGCAGGCCCGGGTAGGGCGTCACGTCCTTCACCAGGAACGGCACTCCCGAGAACGGGCCCGCTGGGGGCCTCACCGCGCGAGCCCGTTCGAGATCCACCGCGGGGATTGCGTTCAGCAGCGGGTTCAGCGCCTCGATGCGCTCCGCGCACGCCTCGAGCAGCTCAGCCGCGCTGAGCTCGCCACGGGCCACCAGCTCTGCCTGCGCCACGCCGTCGAGACGGGCGAGACTACCCAATCTGGCCATGAGATGACCTCCTGATCCTTGAACACGAAACGCGAACACAGTGTTCCCGTTTCAAGTTCGCGTCAAGAGCACACCTACAGATGTCGCGCGAGGTCGACGATGAACGTCGCCGCCAGGTACACGAACAACACCCCCGTGAATCCGCTCACCGCCAGCCGGAACCGCTGAATGCGCGCTTGGATCGCGGGCAGCCGGAAGAAGAGCGAGACCAGGCTGAACCAGGCCAGGGTGATCGATCCAAGGAGCAGCAGCGTGATCGACGCCTGATAAGCGCTCAGCGTATGCGTCAGGCCCTGAGGCAGCACCGTGACGAAGTACAAGAACGCCTTTGGGTTGAAGAGGCAGTTGGTGAAGCCCGCCCAGAAGTACTTCTGGAAGCTCTCGTGCCCGGCCTCGGCTCGTGGGTTCAATGCGCTCGCGCCCACGTCTTTCGGGCCCGTGAAGATTCGTTGCGCCGACCTGAGCGAGAGGTAGCCCAGATAGAGCAGGTACAGCGCCGCGACGGCCTTGAGCACGAGCATGGCGCCCTCATGCGAGCTCAGCATCTGGTTCACGCCGAACAGCGCGAGGCTCGCGTGAATCAGGATGCCCACGCTCACGCCAAGCGCGGTGGCATAGCTCGAGAGCTTGTTGGCTCGCTCGGTCGCGACCTTGAAGACCAGGGCGAAGTTCGGTCCAGGGCTCATGGTGGCCGACGTGTGAACGGCGATCACCTTGGGGAGAAAGGCGAATTCCAGCATGCTCATGCTCCTTCTTGGAAACGGAGGGGGGCGCGCCCGAACACCAGGCGCGCGGCTCTGAGCTCCTCGGCGTAGGTCTCGCCCCGGTCGGGCAGGATGACGACGATCTTCTTGTCGGGCCCCACTTCGCGACGCAGCTGCGACGCCGCCGCCAGCGCGAGCCCACCGCTCATGCCGACGCTGCACGGAAACTCCTGAACGAGCGCGAGCATCTCTTTCCAGGCCTGGAAAGGGCTTTGCGGCACGATCCTGTCGATCTGCTCTCGCGAGGTGATGAGCGTCTCGCAGTACTCGTCGTCAGAGCCCACGCCGCGCACTTTCGCGTGCGGATACTTGAAGTGCCGCGTGCCCTCGTGCACCAGGCTCGAGCTCAAGTCGACGCCGACGGTCGTGAGCTTCGCGCCGTGCGCGCGAAGATATCTCGCGCAGCCAGCGAGCAAGCCGCCCGTTCCGACAGGCGCCACGAGATAGTCGGGCGCGAGCTGATGCTCCCTGAACTGGCGGGCCAGCTCGGGCCCGAGGCTCTTCTCGAAGGCCTCGATCACCGCGACGTTGTTGTGCTGGTCGGGAACCCAGATGCCCGAGCTGCGCAGCTCATCGAGCTTCGCGAGCCGGGCCGCGTTGTTGTCGACGACGTGAAAGCACCCGCCGACGGACTCCACGAACTGGCGGATGTACGGATGGGGGTCGCCCACGGTGACGAAGGAGCTCGTGGCCCCCGCCACGCGCGCGGCCCACGCCAGGCCCATGGCCCAGGAGCCCGAGCTTCGGTCGGCGACGTGTGAGACCCGCTGGCCCGCGCTCAGCGCCTTGATCAAGAGGTACGCCGCCGAGCGGAACTTGTGCCCATAGATCATCCCACCGCCTTCGAACTTGAGGTAGGTGTTCGGATCCCGGTGGTCTTGGCGAAGCGGGGTCTCTTGCCGGCAGACCGACTCGAGGCGTCTGATCACGGCAGCCGTGTCGAGCCCCTCAGCAAGCATGGCTCGTCTCGATCTCGACGTCTCCAAAGACCTGGCGCACCTGCTCGGCCGCGAGCGCGAGCTGCTCGACGCTCGAGTTACCGTCGATCGCGAAGCCTTCGAACTCGCCAGCCGCCCCCATCAGCACCGTGCCGAACGAGAGCTGGGGGACGCGCGAAGCCTGCACGACACGGTTTTTGCCGCGCAGGTAGATGACCGGCGAGCCGAGCTGCCGCTGCGGGCGGCTGAGCAGCTGCGGCCCCGCCATCCAGGTCGAGTAGATCTCAGCAGGCAGCCCGTAAAGCGATTGCAGCTCGCCCGTCATGCGCGCCTTTTCGCCAGCGGATGCCCCTTGAGGAACCAGCAGCCCGATCGCCGTGCCTGAGTGCGCCACCACCAGGCCAGGCGAACCGAGCCTGGCTTGAAGCAACCTGGCCCTCTTGAACTCGCGCTTCGGCAAGAAGCGCTCGTTGATCTCGGCGCTCAGGCTGCTGGCGCGTCCCACCAGCGACAGGTCCTTGTTCCGGATGCCCTCACGCGCCCAGCCGAAGGCGAGCTCGAAGCTGGCTTCCTCCTGGGCCGTGTAGGCGAGCGACTTCGAGTTGTAGCTGACGGTGTCGACCTCGTTCTCGAGCAGCACGCCCGCGAGCTCGAAATCGAAGGAGCCGAAGTTCTCGATCAACTGGCACTCGTGCTGGGCGTAGGCATTGATGCCCGGATACATCACGCCGTCGGTGGGCTCGACCTGGGCCGCGGCCCGCGAGATGAGCGAGGAGTGGAAACAGGCGTCGATCTCCAGGGAGTGCAGCAGCGCCGTGCCGACGGCCGTCAGGTCGGCCGAGCTCGAGGCGAGTCCCTTGCCGCGAGCGAGCTGCGACTCGATCGAGAACTGACAGCTCAAAGAGCGGCCGAGCAGCTGGCCCAAGGCCTCGATAAACCGATCGCATTTAGAGAACGCGAGGCTCGGCCGGGCCTCCTTCATCGACTGCGGGATGGTGACCCTCGAGAACTTCGAGATCGGCAGGGTCACCAGGAAGTTTCGTTTCGCGATCCGCCCTTGGACGAGTTCGCCGAACGTTCCGGGACACATCGTGCGCCATGGGGTTTTCATGCCCCAGATGGACGAGGCCCGATCGAAGTGTGACAACCCAGTCCGCCGTCCAGTCCGGAGCCACGTAGCTGCCGTGGCCCCGGAGGGCGACAGCCGTGCGCTACCTCAATCGCGCACGCGTCGGAGGAGGAGCAGGGCGGCTGCGATGGGCAGCGCGACCGGCAGGTACCTCCGTGCGTTGTAGCTCCACGAGTCGACCCGGTCGCCCAGCATCATCAACAGCCAGTGGCGCGGATAGTGGTCCGGGTACGAGTAGGCGAGCTTGCGGATCGCCCCGGAGAGCCCGCGCAGCGGGACGGAGGTGCCAAACACAGGTGGCATCTGTTTGTTGGGGCGCCCGTGCAGGGGCGACGCCGGTTCACCGGGCTGGCGCTCCGGAGGGTAGCGCGTATTCGGAAACGGCTGCGGGTTCTCCTGCATCATCGGGACACCCGGCCGGCGGGAGGGGTCCAGGTCAACGCCCCAGTAGTCCGGCCTCATCACGGGCTGAAGGGATTGGTACCCGGAGCGCCGCTGAATCGTCTCCGGTGTGGTCACCTCTGGCGTGGGCTTCATCAGGGTCTCCGTTCTAGTGAAGGGTTCCATTGGGGAAGAGCGCCACCTTGATGCAGCCGTCCTTCTTCTGGGCGAACGTGTGGTAGGCCTGGGGGGCCTGCTCCAGCGGCACCCGATGTGTGAAGACCTTGCTCGGCTTGATCCGTCCAGCCCGGACGTGCTCGAGCAGGTGCGGCATGTAGCGCTTCACGCTGGCCTGGCCGGTGCGCATCGTCTGCGCCTTGTTCATGAAGGTGCCGATGTCGACGCCGTTGTACGGAGGGCCATAGCCGCCCATGAGGGAGATCGTTCCTCCCTTGCGCGTCGCGTGGATCGCGAAGTTGATCGCCTGCGGCGAACCGGCCTCCAGCTTCCCGTAGACGCCGAGCGCGCGATGCACCGGCGAGCCCGCCGCCTCGCAGCCGACAGCATCGATGGTCGCGTCGGCGCCTCTGCCTTCCGTCATCCCCTTCACCGTGGTGACGAGATCGAGCTCCTTGAAGTTGAGCGTCTCGACGCCAAACCAGTTCCTCGCGAACTCGAGGCGGTAGTCGATGTGATCGACGGCGATGACTCGGCCGGCACCCATCGCCCAGGCCGACCACATCGCGAACAGGCCGACCGGGCCGCACCCGAGCACCAGGACGGTCTCGCCCCCTCGGAGGTTGCACATCTCCGCCGCCTGATAGCCGGTGGTGAAGGCATCCGTGATGGGTAGGGCGTCCAGGTCATCGACATCGTCTGGAATTTTCTCAGCGTCCACACCGATGAAGGGGACACGGACATACTCGGCCTGGCCGCCGTCATAGCCACCCATCGTGTGTGAGTAGCCGTAGATACCCGTCGCCGCGTCCGTCGCGGGGTTGGTGTTGTCGCAGCACGCGGTGAGGCCTCGAGTGCAGAAGTAGCAGCCACCACAGAAGATCTGGAAGGGCAGCATCACCCGATCGCCCTTTTTGATCCCCTGGGCGCCGGGGCCCACCTCTTCGACAATCCCCGTGAACTCGTGGCCGAAGGTGAACCCGATGCGGGTATCCGGGATGAGCCCGTGCAGCAGGTGGAGATCGGAGCCGCAAATGGCGGCGCTCGTCACGCGGATGATGCCGTCCTGGGGATGCTCGATCTTCGGCTCGGGCTTGTTCCTGATTGCGACTCGGTAGGGTCCTTCATAGGTCAGCGCTCTCATGCCCACAGGCTGGGGATGCCAGGGCCGATTGCCAATCAGGAAACCCTTGCAAGAGGGGCAGGCGAGGCACCGACCTCACCGCCCCCGAGTCGCTGGAGGGGATTGCAGGCTCAGCCCGCCTGCTTCAGCGCGAGGGGCGAGACACCCGTCGCGGTCAGACCGCCATCCACCGCGAAGTCCTGGCCGGTGATGAACGAGGCCTTGTCGCTGAGGAGGTAGGCGACGAGCGAGGCCACCTCCTCGGGAGCCCCCACGCGGTTCATCGGGTGGATCCCCGCGGCGAAGGCACGCCCCTGGGGATCATCGAGCCGCCAGCCCTCGGTGGCCATCTCCGACTCGATGACGCCGGGGCTCACCGAGTTGATGCGGAGGCCCTGCTGCGCGTACTCGACCGCGGCGCCGCGTGTGAGCGAGACGACGGCGGCCTTGGTCGCGCTGTAGATGGAGACGCCGGGAACGGCCCGCCAGGCGCCTACCGAGGCGCAGTTGACGATGGCGCCTCCGCCGCCCGCGAGCATGGCCTTGAGCTGGTGCTTCATGCACCAGAAGACTCCGCGGAGGTTGGTGTTCATGAGGAAGTCGTACTCCTCGTTGGTCGTCTCGATGAACGGCTTCATGATGCCGCCGCCCGCGTTGTTGAAGGCACCGTCGAGCCGGCCATACGTAGAGAGGGCTGTCTGGACGAGCCCCTCGATATCGCGCTCGACCGTCATGTCCGCCTTCACCCAGGTGGCCTCGCCGCCCCGCTCCTTGATGAGCGCGACGAGCTCACGGCACTTCGCCTCGCGCCGCGCACTCGCGACGACGCGGGCTCCCGCCTCGGCGAGCGCGATCGACGTTGCCCAGCCAATACCCGAGCTCGCGCCGGTCACGAGGATGACCTTGTTCTTCAGCATGCCCATGTGTGCTTTCCCTTGCCCTGTGTACGGAGTGAGAACGGGCGCCCGCGGCGAGGAGCCGTCAGGCACCCGGTTGAGGCGGGGCGCATCGTAGCTGGGCCGTGTGACGCGGCCCACCCACCTCAAGGCTGGGTTGCCATCGGTAGCTCAAGGGTGAACGTGGCGCCCTGCCCGAGGCCGGGGCTGCTGCAAGTGAGCCGGCCCTTCATCTCCGCGGCAGCCAGGGCGCTGATGTGCAGGCCGAAGCCATGCCCCGTCTTCTTGGTGGTGAAACCCTGAGTGAACATGCGACCCAGGTTCTCCGGAGCGATGCCAACGCCGTTGTCGGCCACTTCGATCTGCAGCTCCCCCGCGGGCGAGCACCGGACGTAGATGTCCAGGCGCTTGTCCTGCTTCGGGCTCGCCACCAGCGCATGCCGCGCGTTGCCCATCAGGTTGATGAGGATCTGCAACAGCTTGTGCCGATCCACGTAGATGGGGGGCACCTCGTCGTAGTGACATTCCACGCGGATGCCCAGGCGCTCGAAGGAGACGGCGTGCAGGCGCAGCGCCTCGGTGATGAGCTGCGGCACGGAGATCTGCTCCACGGCTCCCGCGGCCCGCGCGTGCTTCTGCTGCATGCTGACAATGGACTTGATGTGCTCGAGGCTTTCACCCAGGGCGTGCATCTCCTGGATCATGCCGTCGCGCTCCTCCTGAAGCTGATCCGACAGGGCGATGAGGTAGGCCGGGAGCTTCTGGCCCTGCGGATCCTGGGCGAAGAAGGAGGGGATGTCAGAGAGGTGCTCGCGCAGGAGCTGGGTGGCC
The DNA here is from genome assembly GCF_044360475.1 of Archangium minus. Lineage (NCBI taxonomy): Bacteria > Pseudomonadati > Myxococcota > Myxococcia > Myxococcales > Archangiaceae > Archangium > Archangium minus. Next base: position 6,632,489 of record NZ_CP043494.1, on the reverse strand, counting down.
TTGGCCAGGCCGGTGATGCGGGACTTGCGCAGCTGCTCGGTGACGAGGCTGGTGGAGATGTTGACGCTGTTGAGGGTGTTGCCCACGTTGTGGAGCACGCCGGTGGCGACCTCGGCCATGCCCGCCTGGCGCGAGACGTCCACCAGGGTGCGGTGCATCTCCCCCAGCCGCGTCTCGGCCTCCCGGCGGGCGGTGACGTCGTGGCCGAAGAGCGTCACGCCCACCACCCGGCCGTCCACTGCCACAATGGGATGCAGGCTGACGTCCATCACGATGCGGGCGCCCTCTTCCCCATACAGCTGCTCGATGCGCAGGCGCTTGCCCTGGAGCACCTGGGCCAGCCGTGCCTCCCATTCCGCGCGCCTCTCGGGCGTCTCATGATGGAAGAGCGACAGCCCCGGCTCGATCGCGATGCCCGCGCGCTGGTAGGCGAGCTTCGCGGCCGAGTTCGCGGTGAGCATGCGCCCCTCACGGTCCACCGAGACCACGATGTCGTCGGTGCTCTCGAGGATGCTGTTGAGCCTGCTCTCGCTGTCCCGGAGCTCCCTCAGCGTCCGCTCGAGCGAGGCCTGCGCGGCGTTGCGCGCGGTGCTGTGCAGCGCGCTCAGCCCCCATGCGCCCAGGATGCAGATACCCGCGAAGACGTGGCCGAACCAGATGTTCCCGGCGGTGAAGGCGCTGGGATCAATGCCGACCTGCAACCGGTAGTACGGGTGGGCCAGTCCCACTGTCGCGAACACCAGGAGGGTGATGGACAGCCCCAGGCGCGGCCCCACCAGGTACACGGAGAGGAGGGGCAGCAGCATGTTCACGGCATGCTCGCCGCCGGTGGGTTTCTTGTTCACGAAGATGGACCCCACCAGCCCGATGCTCAGGGCCACCAACAAGAGCATCGCCGGTGCGGTGGACGTGCGGGCCCTGCGTGCCAGCACCAGCGTCCCCAGGAAGCCGCTGCCGGCGATGAAGGCCGCGTACGGGATGGTGTGTACCTGGAAGGCCCGCAGCATGAACAGCGTGTTGGCCACGGTCAGGAAGCAGGCGGCACCCACCATGAGCCGGTAGCGGGTGCGCTCCGAAGGAGCCGCCTGACGCAGGGACTCCGAGAGCAGGGCGTCCAGCCGTGCCAGGATCCAGCGGCCCGCCGAGGACAGGCGGACCCGTCCTCGAGGCTCGAAGGGCTTGGGGGAGGGGGGAGGCTCGAGGGTCGTGGTGTTCGCCATGGCTACGTGGCGGCACTCGCGGGGAGTCAATGCTCACGAGCGGCGCCAGAGAGGCGATTGTCCACCGAATGACGGTTTTTCACCAAGAGGCCGGGCAGGCGGTGGGAGCACCGCACTGCCGTGGCCCAGGTGGTTTTACCGAGAGTCCCAGGGTTCACTGGGATCGAACAGGCGAGCGTTCGTGTCCTTCTCGTAGGGCATGCCCTTGGGCATGTGGAGGACCTCCATCTGCATGCCCCACGGGGTCAGGAAGTAGACCCAGCGGTCTCCGGCGATGGGCCCCTCGGTGATGGTCTGCGCCTCGCCGAGGATCTTCACGCCGGGCACGGAGCGGAGGTAGTCGACCGCGGCATCCACGTTCTCGACGCCGATCGCCAGGTGGTGGCCGCCCCAGTCGCTGTTGCGTGGGAGCTGCTGCCGCTGACCGGGCGCGGTGTACTCGAACAGCTCGAGGTTGGTGTAGGGCCCGAACCGGAGCATGGCGATGTGCGTCGAGGCGCGTGGGTGCACGTTGAGCTGGCGGGTCATCCAATCGCCCGTCTTGTCCTCGACGGGGCCAATCCGGTACAGCAGCTCGGCCCCGAGGACATTGACGAAGAAGTTGACCGCCTGATCGAGGTTGGGAACGGTTTCGGCGACGTGGTGGACAGCGAGCGCGCCGGGAATGCCTTTGGTGGTACGGCTCATGGATGTTTCTTCTCCTGTGTCTGGAATGGAGTCCTCGCGGCCCGGATGTGATCAAGAGCGGCCCGCGTACTCCTGGTTGGGGATGGCGCTCATCAACAGCAGGCCACCATCGACGGTGAGGGTGATGCCCGTGATGTAGGCGGCGTCCGGCCCCGCCAGGTGGGCGATGATCGCCGCGACCTCGCGGGAGCGTCCGGGCCTGCCGAGGGGAATCGCAGGCCGGGAGATCTCCGCTGCGTCACGGCTCTCGGGGACGCCGTTCATGGGCGTGGCCGTCTCTCCCGGGCTGATCGCGTTGACGGAGATGCCGTGCTTCGCCAGCTCCAGCGCCATCACCTTGGTGAGCAGGCCCAGCGCGCCCTTGGAGGCGCAGTAGGAGGAGCCACCCAGGATGGGCACCAGCTCGTGCACGGACGTCACGTTCACAATGCGCCCGCCACGCCCCTGCGCCACCATGCGCCGCGCCGCCACCTGGGCGCACAAGAAGGGGCCCGTGGTGTTGATGGTGAGGATGCGCTGCCAGTCCTCCGGTGTCTCCTCGAGGAACGAGGCGCGGCGGTTGACGCCGGCGTTGTTCACGAAGACGTCCACGCCGCCCAGCTCGCTGATCGCCCGCTCCACCGCGTCCGCCGCGGCCGTCGGGTTCGTCAGATCCATGCGGAAGGGCAGGGCGCGCACGCCATACGCTTCCACCTCCGCCGCGACCTGCCGGGCGCCCTCGGTGTTTGAGTTGTAGCCGATCCCCACATCGAAGCCCTTCTCAGCCAGGGCGATGGCGGTGGCCTTGCCGATGCCGGAGCTGGCTCCGGTCACGATGGCGATACGCGAGTTCATGTCTCTTCCTCCAGCAGTTCGTAGCCAGCCTGGGCGAGGCTCCCCGCGCCCAGGTAGCCGTAGACGGTCCGGGTGGTGACGCCGGGATCGGTCTGGAACCCGTGCCATTCGCCGGCTGGGATGTAGGCCAGGTCACCCGGGTTCAACCGCACCGGGCCGTCCTTCGTGAGGTGTTGTCCGCCCCCTTGCAGCACCAGGAAGAACTCATCGGCATTCGGGTGCCGATGGAGCTGGTGGCTGCCTCCTGGGGTGAACGTCGAGGTGGCAACGACCACCGAGCGCGTGCCGACCGTCTGCGAGGTCGCCAGCCAGTGCACGCCCATGTCGATGAAGCCACCGGCCTCGCCCAGGGGGCTGTGCTTGCCGTGGTCCGCCGTCCGGGAGATGCGGCAGCCGCACCCGCCACCGTTCACCGCGTGGGGCAACGCGTTCCGAGGATCGTTGGTGCCTCCGTACACCACCAGGAGCACCGCGTTCCGGTCCTTCTCGGTCTCGAAGGCGCGGCGGGTCCCTGGCGGGTTGAACACGCCCTCGCCAGGAGTCAGCTGCCAGGCGCTCCCGTCCGCGAGCCAATCTCCCTTGCCTGACAGCAGGAAGGTGACCGACTCGGCCCCGGGCAGGCTGTGCGGCGGCAACCTGGCGCCCCCGGACAGCTCCTGGACCATCAGCATCCCGAGCGCCTCCGGGACAAGCTCTCGGTTGACCAGCCACTGCACGCCCGCGGTCCGTTGCCGCGCGGACTCATTCCAAGCCGCGACGGTTCGCCGGATCATGACTCCCTCCGATCGTTGTTGAAGTTCAGCAGCACCTTGGGAGGACCCGAGCGGCCGTGCTCGAGCATCTCGAAGGCGCGTTCGGCCTGCTCCGGAGGCAGCACTCCCGCGATCAGCGGCTTCGCATCCAGCACCCCGTCCACGAAGAGCTGGATCGTCCGGTCGTAGTAGTCCAGGCCGTGCCGGATGCCGAGGAGATCGATCCCTCGCAGGACGAGCTCGCCGGGAGCGAAGCCCGCCACCGGATCATTCGCCACGCCGACCACCGCCACCCGGCCACCGGTCTCTGCGAGCTCGATGCTCCGCATGAACGCGCGCGAGGAGCCGGAGGCCTCGATGACCAGTGAGTACGAGCCGTTCCGGGCTTGATCCGGCCGCAGCGTGCGCCGAGCCCCGCAGGCAGCGGCCAGCTTCAGCCCCGCCTCGTCGATGCCAATCGCATCCACGCTCCGCGCCATCCGCGAGGCGAGCTGCACGGCGAGCAGGCCGATCGTCCCCGTGCCCACCACCGCGACCTCATCCTCCAGTCCGCAGCCGGCCTTGTCGAAGCCTCCCACCACGGTGACCGCCGGCTCGATGAACGCGGCGCTCAGGTCAGAGAGGGCATCCGGCAACACGGTGAGCGAGCGCATCGGCATGCGGATGTACTCGGCCGCGGCGCCCTGCAGCCCGTAGAGGCCCACCTCCACCAGCCGCTCGCAGTGTTGCCGCTGGCCGCGCTGGCACATCCGGCACAGCCCGCAGGGCACCATGGTCTGGCCCACGACTCGGTTGCCCACCGTGATGCCCTTCACGTCCTCGCCCACGGCGACCACCTGGCCGCACCACTCGTGGCCGAACACCAGCGGGAACTGGGCTCGGCCATCCTGGAGGTACGAGGCCTTGCCGTGCAGCAGTTCCAGATCCGTGCCGCACAGCCCGACATACGAGGGGCGGATCAGCACTTCGTCTGGCCGGGGGCCTGGGATCGGAATCCTCGTGAGCTCGACACGTCCCGGCGCCGTGATGGCCACCGCGCTCATCGTGCCTTCCGGCCAGGTTCTCGGTTGAATTGCACTCATGCTACGGGTCTCCTCATGGGAAGGGATTGGGAAATGGCGCGGGGCATCACGGAGAGCCAGAGCAGCTCCAGCCCGTTGGCCCCACTGGCGAGGCGCATCTCCGAGCCAGCGGGCAGGAGCACCAGGTCTCCCGTCACGATGGGGCGCCCCTTGGACTCAGGGTTCGGCTCCAGGAGCTGCCCCGTGCCGGCGAGGGCGAACCACGCGCTCTCGGTGCCCTCACGGCCTCGGAGCGCGAACTCGGTGCCCGGCGCGAGCCGCACGTAATCGAAGGACTCGCACTCGGAATGCAACATCCCGCGCCGGGCCAGCGAGCGCCATCGGATCTCCTCGTCTCGCTCGCGCGTGCTGGAGGTCCTGTCGATGGTGGAGATGATCATCGCGCTCCACCCCCCGGTACTTCGAGGCTCGCCAGGAAGTACTCCAGCCCGTCCTCTCCGGCGGTGACGGCCATGCCGGTCCCCAGCGGCAGCGTGACGGAGACGCCGTACTTCAGGGGGACGGTCGCCTCACCCGAGGTGATCTCCCCGGAGCCGCGGAGCGCGAACAGGGTGTACTCCTCGCCCTCCGCGGACAGCTCCGCGCGCTGCCCGGGCTTCAGGTCCACCAGGCGGATGCTGCGCAGGGGGCCGGTGAAGACGGTGCGTGGATTGACTTCGTAGGTCTGTCGCAGGTTGAGAACCACGGCGTTCGTCACGTCGTTTCCTCCTCGTTGGGTTTCGTTTGTGCCGGGGACGTCCGAGGGCGCCGAGCCGCGCAACACCGCCGCGGTGGCCGGGCTCAGCACCTCGATCACCAGCCAGCCCAGGCCCTCGTCGCCGACGTTGCGCAGGCCGTGCTTCGTGCCGAGCCCCGTCAGGATGAGGTTGCCGGGGCCCACCGGGTGCCGCTTCCCGTTAAGCGTCATCTCTCCGCGGCCCGAGAGGATGAAGTAGATCTCCTCGGTGCGCGTGTGCACGTGCTCCCCGCTGATACCGCCCGGGGGAATCCAGGCCCACTCGACCGCCTCCCACGAGCCGTGCAGTCCGGCTCGCCGCGCCAGGCACTTCCACTGGGAGAGCCCCGCGGTGCCGTGCACGCCGTACACCACGGAGGGATCCTCCAGGTCTCCGATGATCAACCCCTCACGCATGAGCGGCCTCCAGTGTGAGCTGCGAGTCGGAGTCCAGCTCTCGAAGGGTGGAGATCGCCTCGCGCAGCTCGGAGGGCTGGACGTCGTTGACGAAGCACGCCGCGCCGATGCCGATGGCCAGCGGCAGCCGCTGGAGCCCGTCACGGTGACGGACGGTGTCGGCCAGGGCCTCCTCCAGCACCGTGGGCTCGCAGAGCCGGTGGTACACGGGGAGATCCAGCTTGCGCATGAGCGAGAAGATGCGATCCCGCTCCTCGAGGTTGATCAACCCGCGCTGCGCGGAGATGACCGTGGTCAGCGCCATGTCGATGTTCACCGCCTCGCCGTGCAGCAGCTCCGGCAGCGCCAGCATCTCCACGGTGGGGCTGAACGTGTGGCCGTAGTCCACCACTCGCTCCAGCTTGTGCTCCCACAGGTTCAGCTCCAGCTCCTCGAGCATCCCCGTGATGGCCCGATCGATGACCTGCTTCGCCGCTTGATCGCTCTCGGGAGTCCTTCCCTGGAAGCGCTCCTCGATGAGCGTGGTGCCGTAGCGCTCGAGCAGCTCGAACAGGGTCCGATCCTTGATGAGGGCGATCTTCAGGATCTCCGCCAGGCCGTTGACGATGTGCCGGGTGTCCAGCGTGCGCAGGAAGCTCCGATCGAGCAGCGTGTCCTTGGCGGGGAAGTACGTCCCGAGCCGGTTCTTGTGCGAGGAGTGGTTGACTCCCGTCTTCGCGCCCACGCCGGCGTCCACGAGGCCGATCAGCGTGGTGGGGACCCGCACGTACGGCGTGCTGCGGCGGTAGAGGCTCGCGGCGAGCCCGACGATGTCCATGAGCACCCCGCCGCCAATGGCGATGATGGGCTCGTGGCGGCGCGCGATGCCGAACTCGTTGATGGCCTTCACCACGGAGAAGACGGACTCCATGGTCTTGTCCGTCTCGGAGATGGGCAGCGCGAGGATCTGGTACTTCACGCCGTGGTGCTGGAAGTAGTGGCGGAGCTGGACCCCATAGAGGCGGTCCACCAGGGCGTCGATCACCACGAGCCTGCGGATGGTGCCGGAGCGTTGCGTGGCGCCTGCCTCCAGCAGCGTCCGGTTGTTGGGGTCGAGCAAGCCGTCAACCACCCGCACCTGATAGTGGACGGGCAGGGCCGCATTGACGATCCAGGTTCGTGACATGTCTTGATTCAAGATCTCGTCTCCTGTTGTTGCCGTGTGTTGGTCTGTCAGAGAGCGCCGGACGCGGATGTGACGGTCAGTCATTTCGCGTCGCGAGGATGAAGCGCGACGCCTGCTCGCCAATGAGGATGGTGGGGGCGTTGGTGGGGCCGGAGGTGATCTCCGGCATGACCGACGCATCCGCCACGCGCAGGCCCTCGAGGCCATGGACGCGCAGCCGCGGGTCCACCACTGCTCGCTCGTCCACGCCCATGCGGCAGGTGCTGGTGGGGTGGAAGAAGCAGGTGGTCGCCTTGCGAATCCACTCCACCATCTCGGTGCGGCCGAGCGGTCCGGGCATGAGCTCGCGCTTGCGGAACCCGTCGAAGGCGCGCGAGGCGCCCAGCTCCCGGCTCAGCTCGACGGCGATCCGCAGCGCCTCGACGTCCGCCTCGTGGCCCAGGTAGTTCATGTCGAGGATGGGCGGGGCGGAGGGGTCGGCGGAGGCGAGCCGCATGCTTCCCCGGGAGGCCGGGCGGATCAGGCCGGGGATGATGGAGTAGCAGTTGGAAGGCAGCGGGCCGAGCGCGGGGGAGACGACGGGGAACTCGTGGAGGATCGGCTGGATGTCGGGGCGCGAGAGCCCTGGGTGCGAGCGCCAGAACAAGGTCGCCTCGGCGCCATTGCCTCGGGGCGGGGGCAGGGGGACGCTGCTCTCGTAATTGACGCCGGCCACCAGGATGTGGTCCTGCAGCTCCTGGCCCACGCCGGGCAGGTCGAGCACCACGGGGATGCCCAGGGCTCGGAGCTCGTCCGCGGGTCCCACGCCGGACTGCATCAACATCTTGGGCGAGTTGATGGCCCCGGCTGACAGCACCACCTCGCGGGTGGCGCGCACCCGGCGCACCTGGCCTCCGTGGCGGAACTCCACGCCGGTGCATCGGCGGCCCTCGAAGATGAGCCGTGAGACCTCCGCGTAGGTGAGCACCGTCAGGTTGGGCCGGCTCATGGCCGGGAAGAGCAGGGCACGGGCGACGTTGAAGCGCTCGCCGTTGGCGACGCTCAGATCGAAGAAGCCCGCGCCCTCCATCCGCGCGCCGTTGTAATCGCGGGTGGTGGGGATGCCGACCTGCTGAGCGGCCTCGATGAAGGCCAGCGCCAGGGGATGGGGATCGGTCGAGCGCGAGATGCGCAGTGGGCCGCCTACGCCCCGGTACTCGTCCTCGCCGCCGGAGTAGTCCTCCAGCTCCTTGAAGATGCGGCGGACCGTCTCGTCATCCCACCCGGGGTTGCCCTGAGCGGCCCAGCCCTCGAAGTCCAGGCGGTGGCCGCGCACCCAGACGCTGGCGTTATTGGCGGCGCAGCCTCCGAGCATCTTGCCGCGAGGGCAGGCGACGATCTGATTCGCCGCGTGTCGCTGGGGCACCGTCTGGTAGTTCCAGTCCAGCTCGGTGCCGAGCAGCTGCTTCCAGCGCGACGGGATGAATACGTCCGGGTGCGTGCCGGGGCCCCCGGCCTCGAGCACCAGCACCTGATTCGCCGGGTCCTCGGAGAGCCGGGCGGCCAGCACACAGCCAGCCGAGCCCGCGCCGATGACGATGAAGTCATAGGCCTCGCGAGGGTTCTCTCGCAGCCGGCGCTGGTTCTCCCAGGCAGCCAGGGCCTCGTCCGCCAGTCCCGCCGCCCGCTCCTCCGTGACACCTGCCTCCCGGGCGGCGCGCAGAAAGCCCTCCCGATCGAGTTCGCCGCTGCGCACCTGGTGAACGAGCAGTCCGAGGCCGCCCTTGCCGTCGTGCTCCATGGTCTCTCCTGTGAGGAATCGGTCCCGCTCAGGAGGAGTGCGCGCCTGGCCGTTGTGAACGGTGAGCCGCGCCGACCGCATCACATGAGCCATGGCTCCGCTCTAACCGTCAATCCAAAACAAGACGCATAGGGCCGGTGGAGAGGCCGTACAGCCCTCTTTGGGCACACGCCCGCTCAGGCCGCGCTCTCCTCAGGGGCGAGGCAGGGGGCGACGAGCGTGCCGGTCCTGCGCTCCAGATGGAGACGGGACGAGAAGACGTGGTGGACGGGAGCCGTCGTCAGGCGTCTAGGGAGCGCCGGGCCTCGGGGGGGCGGTAAGCCCGTGCTGGAGCCTGTAGGCGACTGGTACGAGGTAGGCGAGTGCGTGCCACGTGAAGGCGGTCCACTCCGCCCGGGGAGAGAGACTGTCCTTGAGGAAGCGTTGCCAGCGCTGGCGCGCTTGCAGGATGCGGCTGGCATCCAGGTGTTGCTCGACCTCCTCGATACTTGGCAGCAGGGCCTCAATGACGTGTCCCTGTGCCCGTCCGGCCAGCTCTTCGAGCTTCAGGATTTCGATCGTCGCCTCGCCCTTCTCGGTGAGACCGAAGGGAGACCAGATCCATTCACGCCGGTCGAGGTGTGTGAACCCGGGTCGCCACGTGATGTGGTCGAGCGGGTCTTCGCTCCCCGCCGGATCGAGCAGCAAGGCCTGCTCGCCAGACACATCGACGATGGGCGAGGTCGGTGGGTTCGGCAGAGGCGCGGTGGGAACGGCTGCGGGGACTGTCGTGGGACGCAGCGGGAAGTAGTTCGCCTTGTGGGCTCTGTCGTTGCACCGTGCGCACGAGAACAGCAGGTTGGACCACGTCCAGGTGAGCCACCAATAGTGGCCCTGGTCGACGTGCTTCATCGTCGCTTTCGGCAGATGCCTCCAGGCGCCGTCCTTCGGACGGTAGTGCTCGACCGGCGCGCTACTGAAATCCGTGTGGCGCTCGCACCAGGCGCACTTCTCGTGTTGAGCGAGGAACAGCGCCTGCTTCGTCTTCTCCGTGCCGTATCCGGTCAACTTCTTCGTGAGGGCCTTCGACGGAGCGCCGTGCCGATTGAAGACCTTCGCGGCGGCTCTCAGCCGCTTCGGCGCCGCGATCTTGAGTCCCCTGGGTTCTGCGCCCCGGTCGATGCGGATCATCGAGTGGTCCCCCAATTCGTCTTGAGCTCTTCGAAGGCTTTCTTTCCTTCGGCTGCTCCGAGGCGCTGGGTGAACTCCTTGCGAACATCGTCACGCAATCTCTTCAACTCCCTCTGTTGCTCCGCCGACGGGGCTGGGTGTGCCGAGAGGATCTGGAGACGCCGCAGTTTTTCCCCGATCGGATTGGGCGTGGTGCCCTCGAGCCCGAACCAGGTCCTGTACAGCTCTCCACCCGTCATGATGCGTGGATCGGGCTGGAGCTCGGTGTCCTGGATGCCGGGGTGGAACCGCCCATCGTCACGCGACCAGCCGCCCTGGACGATGTCGCCGGTCTCCTCGTCGACGACGAGCCGGACGACCTCGTGTGGAGCCAGCGACGAGAGCACGACGGGCGAGTGTGTGGTCGCGACGAACTGCATGTTGGGAAACACGCGGCGCAGAGCGGGGATGAAGCTTGCCTGCCAGGTCGGGTGCAGGTAGAGGTCGATCTCGTCGATCAGGACGAGACCTTCCATGTCGGTCGTGTCGAGTTCGGTCTTCGATTCGAGCAGCACATGGCCGATGAGGTCGGCGATCCACGCGAAGGTCGACTGGTAGCCATGGGAGAGCGCTACCCCCGCGACCGCGACCGGAGCCTGGCCCCTGGCCATCACCTGGTAGAAGCGGTCGCTCTCGATGAGCGAGGTGCTCGAGCGGGCGCCGCCCTTCCCCCGCAGTTCGAGACGCGCGAGGCTGGGGAACAGATCTGCACCTCCGAGCTGGACCGCCTGATTCAGCATGCGACTGAATTGGCGTGATGTCTCTCCGAGCCTGCGGCCCTCTTTCTGGTCCTTCTGCAGGAAGTGGTTCGCGAAGCCGGTCGACACGAGCTGTATCTGCCGGAACAAGGGCTCCAGTCGCTCGATGGAAGGACGCGCCAGGGTGGGGATCTCGAGCGCATTAGGGAGCGCGCGCGAGATGCCGTAGCCCGCGACGAACCAGAGGGGCGTATTCATGGCACGGGCCTCCGCGAGCGGGTCGGAATGCTGCTCCTTCAGCTTCAAGGGCTTGCTGCCGTAGAAGGCAGAGGCATCGAGCGAGGTCGAGCCGGCCTCGAGACTGACCCGGGAGCGGAGGAGCGGCTCCCGCGGCTTGTGTCCGCTCGTGGGTGGCAGATGCGGGTGGATCGCCTTGCCACCCCTCAGCGACATGGGGCCAAACGAGAACGTCGCGTCGATGGACATGCGACTCTCGTCGCGCCGGTCGGACATGTGCTTGACGGTTGAACCCGCAAGCCCGCTCACCTCCTTGTATCCTGCCGCCGCCAGAGCGATGGCCTGGAGGAGCGTCGTTTTCGCCGTTCCGTTCTCTCCGATCAGCACCGTCCACATGCGCGGCTGGTCACGGTGCGTGAAGTCGAGCTCGAAGCTCCTGAGCCGCTTCAGGTGCTCGACCTTGAGGTGGCGGATGTACATGGGTGGAAGGTCACACGCGGTGACGCCTGCTGCAAGAAGCTGGTGGAGGAATACGGGCTGACGGAGTCGCCTGGAGATGCGCCCTCCGCGCAACGTGAATGGGACCGAGGCTCCCCCAAGCAGGTGCGGAGGAGGCGAACGAGGCGCCCCAGGTAGCGGCCAGCAAGGAGCCGCTGAAGGAGAGGACGCCGCGAGTGGACCGGGCGGTCATCGGCGGCGGCGCGGCTTCACGCCGTCGCCGCGCCGATGAGCGCCCGGCACAGGGGCACCGGAGCCGCTAGCATATACGGCGAACGACTGGGGCCCCAGGGTCGATGTCCTCCGCGAGTCCACCTCCTCCTGCATGCGCTTCAGCCTCCGAAGAAACATCAGCACGTCTTGAGGGACGGATGGGACTTCCTGGGGGACGGGTGGGAGCGCCCTGAGGGCCTCGAGCACGCGACCGAACCAGAGCTTGGTTTCGGGCTTTGCCCCCTCCTTGAGATGCCTGCACCCTTGAATCAGGCCCCCCTGGATGAAGAGGCCCTGGCATTGCCACTGGTAGGCTTCGGCTTCGGCCTTGAGCCCCTCCTTCGCGGTCTTTCCCACGAAAGTGAAGACCTGGGCGAGCACGCCCACGGTTAGAAGGGCCTCCGGCGTCAGCTCCTTCCCGGCCAGGGTGTGGAAGACGTGCTGGAGACACGCGACATAGGTCTGGGCTCTCTCTTCGAGAGGTGAAGCGAACAGCGGCGCCCAGGGGTGCGAGGGGCTATCCCGGGGGAGGAGGACCCACTGATGGAGCAGTTCCTTCGCCACGGCAGATTCGGAGAAACCCTGCCCCTTGAAGAAGTGCTCGATTCGGGCCGAGACGGTCTCCACCGCGGCAACATCTCTCAGAAGTTCCACCCACTTCCCCAAGGGCGTGGCAATGACGCGCTTCCAGCTCTCGTCAGGGAACTTCTCCAGCATGGCTCTGCGCAGCGTCGGCCCCAGCGGGGACTCCCCTCCGGCGGTGAACAGCTGGGACATCAGGTCCTCGCGCACCTCCTCAGCGAGGCTCTCTGTCCGCTCCAGCAAGGTGCCCTGCGCCACCGCTATCAGCTTCAGCAGGGACATGAAGAGTCGCCCCAGCTCGTCCTTGCCGACCACGTCCGCCAGCGGTTTCACCACGAGGGACAACTGCCGCGCCTTGCGCAGGTCGTCACTCACCTCGGTGAGGTCCATGCCCTTCTTCTGGGCGATCACCCGGGCGATGTCATCCACCCGGTGCTCTGGGATGATTGCCTTGGCCTTCAGCCACTGGTCCACCGCCTCCTTGGTCACGTCCAACGCTTCGGCGAGCGCCATGCGGGTGATGCCCGCCGACTTGAGCGCCTCGCGCAGTGCGTGCGACAGGAGCAGGCGGTGAGATTCCACCTGCTGGCGATCGACCAGGTCAGGGGGATAGCGCATCGTGGTGTGGTTCAGCCGGAGCATGCCGGAGATGCGCATGGCCAGCTCCACGACAACCAGCCGCAGCGCGACCGTGGTCGTGAACACGGTGGGCTCGGCCGGCAGCGCGTGTTGGAGCCTCATGCAGAGATGGTCCCACCAGGCCGCAAGATTCAGCAGGAGGCCGAGGAGGGCCTCGGACTCCTGCGCCAGCGTGCGGGTGTCACCCTGTGCGTGGAGGCTCGCGTCTATCTTGCGGACGAAGCTCTCCACCATCTCCTCCAGGATGGCGCGGCGGGTGCGGCCCTGGATGTGCTCGCCCTGACAGAACTTGCGCCAGGTGCGGTCCCGGGCGCTGCGCGTGGGTTGCCAGTCACAGAGGCGCGCCAGCGCGCCGAGGAGCTCGCTGCTTCTGGGAAGGAGCCCCTGCCACCGGGGCTGCCGGAATTTGCGCTTCATGGTCCTCCTTCCCCGGGCTGTACCTCTGAAAGCCCGGGTGTTATCGACCCCGAGCATCCTGAGACATCCCAGGCCTCAGCGCAGCGAAGCGGTTCTGGCAAGCCGCCATTCCCCCGTTTTCACGAGGCATCCAGGTCGAGGTGAAGGCGCTCCCGGCGAAGGATACGCCGGATGGAACTCAGGACGGTACGGGAGACTTCGGCGCCAGGGTGGGAGATGACCACCGTCAGCGCAGCCCCCCGGGGCGTGGTCCACTTCTGGTGGGAGCCCCCGCGCGGGGGGGTGGCGCGGCACCCCAGGCGTGCGAGCGCCTTCATCAACTCACGGGTTTTCGGACGATAGGACATGGAGCACCTCCATCGGCCGAGGCTTCAGCCGAGGGGCTCCTTTTCCGCGTTTCATGCGCTCGGATCAGCGCAGCGAAAGTGGCAGCCGCGAGACCCGGGCGTGCCACTTCCGCTTCGTTGCGGCTGTATTCACGGGTTGCTTCTGAGCCGGGCCACAGCAGGCACGCTCGTTCAGATCCTCAGGCGGGCCCGGCGGGGAGCCGCGCAGGCAGGCGCCAGTTGCCGCACGAAGAAGGTGAGCGCGGACAGGGCGTGGACGACGAAGCACAGCGTGCTGCGCTCCTTGATGAGCAGCCGCGTGGTGAGCGGAATGGCGGACTCGCGAACCTTCCGCCTTCGCTGCTGCCTCAGGCGCGGGGCTCGCCTCTTGCGGCTTCGGCTCTACCCCCGCTTGGGGGAGCTGCGCGCCGACCGCACTTGGGTGGACGGGAGCCGTCGTCAGGCGACACCGGCATCGGCGAGTGTCCGCTGGAGCGATTCGCGGGAGAGCCGCGCGATCTCGGCGGGCGACCGACCGTCGTTCGTCGGGGAGAAGATCTCCGGGTTGACCTGCCTCAGCGCGTCCTTCTCGGCAAGGATCTGCAAGAGCTCGACCAGCGGGAACTCGCCCTCGCCCGGCCAGTCGCGCTCGAAGCAGTTGGTCTCCAACGTCACGCCGGGCGGCAGTGACAGCGGGCCGTCGTTGAGCTGGACGACGTGGATGCGCTCACCGGGAACCTCGCGAAGCATCTCGGGCGTCGATCCGCTGCGGACATAGTGAAGCGTGTCGAAGACGATGCCCGCGTCGGCATCCCCGGAGTCGGCGACGATCGACCAGGCGTCACGGACCGTTCGCACACCCCACATAGGCATATTCTCCAGATCGAGAATGACACCGCTCTCCGCACCGCGTCGGGCCACGGCAGCGAAGTGCTCGACCACCTCGTCGTGGGTATACACGCCCGCGGCAAAGGTGGCGTTCACGCTCGCATAACGGATCTGCAGCGCCTCGCAGATCTCGAAGAACTGCGAGGCCGGGATGTCGAAGTCTCGCACGTACTGCGCATCCATGTTCGTGGGCAGCCACAGCGGGTTCCAGTTGCTGAGCGGGTCGAGCCGGGTGAGCTCGACGCCGGCGTCGGCGGCCATCTCGAGCATCTCCTTCGCCGTCCGGCGCTCGAGCTCGGCTCGAGCCTGGTGGGGGTGCATCGACAGCTGGCCGAAGCCGGCAAGACGAGTGGCCTCCAACTGCTCGGCGTACGACAGGTGTCGCACGTTGGCGAAAGGCATCATCAGGGCACCATGGATCCGGGGATCCTGCGAAGTCGTCTCAGCCATTCCTGTTCCTCCTGGCATCGGTTCGAGAAAGGATGAAGCGCGAGGCCTGCTCTCCAATCATGATGGTGGGGGCATTGGTGGGGCCGGAGGTGATCTCCGGCATGATCGACGCGTCCGCCACGCGCAGGCCCTCGAGGCCATGGACGCGCAACCGCGGGTCCACCACCGAGCGCTCGTCCACGCCCATGCGACAGGTGCTGGTGGGGTGGAAGAAGCAGGTGGTCGCCTTGCGGATCCACGCCACCATCTCGGCGCGGCCGAGCGGTCCGGGCATGAGCTCACGCTTGCGGAAGCGGTCGAAGGCGCGCGAAGCACCCAGCTCTCGGGACAGCTCGACGGCGACCCGCAGCGCCTCGACGTCCGCCTCGTGGCCCAGGTAGTTCATGTCGAGGACTGGCGGAGCGGAGGGGTCCGCGGAAGCCAGCCGCATGCGGCCCCGGGAAGCGGGACGGACCAGGCCGGGGATGATGGAGTAGCCGTTGTCGGGCAGGGGACCCAGTTCGTCGGTGACGACGGGGAACTGGTGGAGGATGGGTTGGATGTCGGGGCGGGAGAGCCCCGGCTGGGACCTCCACCACAAGGTCGCCTCGGCGCCATTGCCCCGAGGCGGTGGCAAGGGAATGCGGCTCTCGTAATTGATGCCCGCCACCAGGATGTGATCCTGCAGCTCCTGGCCCACGCCCGGCAGATCGAGCACCACGGGGATGCCCAGGGCGCGGAGCTCGTCCGCCGGCCCCACCCCGGACTGCATCAGCATCTTCGGGGAGTTGATGGCACCGGCTGACAGCACCACCTCGCGCAGGGCGCGCACCCGGCGCACCTGGCCGCCATGACGGAACTCCACGCCCGTACACCGGCGGCCCTCGAAGATCAGCCGCGTCACCTCGGCGTGGGTGAGCACCGTCAGGTTGGGCCGGCGCATGGCCGGAAAGAGCAGGGCCTGGGCCACGCTGAAGCGCTCGCCGTCGGCGACACTCAGGTCGAAGAAACCCGCGCCCTCCATCCGCTCGCCGTTGTAGTCGCGCGTCGTCGGGAGGCCCGCCTGCTGGGCGGCTTCCATGAAGGCCCGGGCGAGCGGATGCGGATCCACCGCGCGGGAGATGCGCAGCGGGCCGCCCACGCCCCGGTACTCGTCCTCGCCACCGGAGTAGTCCTCCAGGTCCTTGAAGACGCGGCGGACCGTCTCGTCATCCCAGCCGGGATTGCCCTGGGCGGCCCAGCCGTCGAAGTCCAGGCGGTGGCCCCGCGCCCAGACACTGGCGTTGTTGCTGGCGCAGCCTCCCAGCATCTTGCCGCGAGGACAGGGGACGACCCGGTCCGCGGCGTGTTTCTGGGGCACCGTCTGGTAGCGCCAGTCCAGCTCGGTGCCGAGCAGGTGCCGCCACCGCGAGGGGATGAACACGTCCGGGTGCGTGCCGGGGCCCCCGGCCTCGAGCACCAGCACCTGGTTGGCCGGGTCCTCGGACAGCCGGGCGGCCAGCACGCACCCGGCCGAGCCCGCCCCAATCACGATGAAGTCATGGGACTCACGAGGGTTCTCTCGCAGCCGGCGCTGATTCTCCCAGGCGGCCAGGGCTTCGTCCGCCAGCTCCGCCGCGCGCTCCGCCGGGACGCCCGCCTGCCCCGCCGCCAGGAGGAAACCCTCCCGGTCCAGCTCGCCACTGCGCACCCGATGGACGAGCAGTCCGAGGCCACTCTTACCGTTCCACTCCATGGTCTCTCCTGTGAGGGATTGGGTCTTCACAGGAGGAGTTCGGGCGCCGCGTTTGTGAAATCCACACGGTCTTCATCCTCGCGAGGTCACATGCGTCACCGGACCTCTCCACCACTAGCAAATTCCAAGGAGCCAGACGGGGAGCGGATGATGCAATCAGCGATGAAGGTATGGGATGGGATCGAGACAGTCGGCGAGCGAGCCAGGGAGATCCCCGAGCCGTGCACGATGATCCTCTTCGGAGCCTCCGGTGACCTGGCGGCACGCAAGCTCATCCCCGCGCTCTTCCGACTCTTCCAAGAGGGACAGCTCCCGGCGGAGTTCACCGTTGTCGGGGTCTCTCTCTCCCAACTGGGGAACGAGGGATTCCGAACGCGGATGCGCGCCGCGGTCGAGCGGGCCCACGGAGCCGGAGGTGTGGACGAGGCGGCATGGAGCGTGTTCGCCCGGGGGCTGTTCTACATGTCGATGGACATCACCTCGGCGTGGGACTACGCGCGGCTGGGCGAGCTGCTCGGCCAGGTGGAAGCGGAGCGCCGGACGCGGGGCAATCGTCTCTTCTATCTCTCGGTGTCACCCACGTTCTTCGGTGATGTGGTGGAGCGGTTGGGCGAGGCAGGGTTGTCCCGGTCCAACGCGAAGGGCTGGTCGCGCATCATCGTCGAGAAGCCCTTCGGAACGGATCTCTCCAGCGCGCGGGAGCTCAACACCCGTATTCGCCGGCACTTCGACGAGCAGCGCATCTACCGGATGGATCACTATCTCGGGAAGGAGATGGTGCAGAACCTGATGGTGCTCCGGTTCGCCAACGGCATCTTCGAGCCGCTGTGGAACCATCGGCACATCGATCACGTTCAGGTGACGTGCGCCGAGCCACTGGGCGTCGAGGGGCGGGGTCGGTACTACGAGCAGGCGGGGGTGGTGCGGGACATGATCCAGAACCATGCCTTCCAGGTGCTCTCGCTGATCGCCATGGAGCCGCCCGCGAGCCTCGATCCCGAGGCGGTGCGTGATGAGAAGGTCCGCGTGCTGGAGTCGGCACGGCCCTTCACTCCCGAGCGCATCCATGCCGAGTGCGTGCGCGGGCAGTACGGGCCGGGCCACATCGCTGGCGCGCCCGTATGCGGGTACCGCGAGGAGCCGGGTGTTTCGCCCACCTCGGGTGTGGAGACCTACGCGATGCTCACCATGCGCTTCGACAACGCGCGTTGGGCTGGAGTGCCCTTCTACGTGCGCTCCGGCAAGCGGATGAAGGAGCGCGTCACCGAGGTGGTGGTGCAGTTCAAGGAGGGGAGGGGAAACCTCTTTGGCATGGAGCAGCGGGAGCGGCTGTCCGCCAATCAGCTGATCATCCGGATCCAACCGCAGGAGAGCGTCACGCTGCGAGTGGCGATGAAGGCGCCTGGGCGCGCGGTGCGGGTGCGCGACATGGACATGAGCTACTTCTACTCCTCCATGCGAGAGGGCCCACCGCCCGAGGCCTACGAGCGGCTGCTGCTGGACAGCATGCTCGGGGTCTCCACGCTCTACACGCGGGAGGACATGGTCGATCGGGCCTGGGAGCTGGTCATGCCGGTGCTGGACGAGTGGTCCAAGGATGGCGCCGCGCCCAACTACGCCGCCGGGAGTTGGGGCCCGGAGGCCGCAAGCCGACTGCTCGCGCGCCACGGGCACACCTGGAACGAGGAGTAAGAAATCGCCCAGAGCACCTGGACCTCTTGCGCTATCCTTCATGCCGAGCGGTCGTTCGATCGGCTGGCCCCAAAGTTGCTCCCTGGCAGCGCGGAGCCGAAGCACCTAAGGAAGAAGCGCAGCGGCCGAGGAGGGCACCCGTGAGTCTGCGGCATGAAATCAAGCTGAGAGGTCCGGTTGTCCATCCCGAGCGCATCTCAGCGCCGCTCTTCCATGACCTGCTGCACATCTTCGTCGAGGGTGCGCAGCGGGCTCTTCGATTCCACCTCGAGGGACGGAGCACCGCGAGAGGAACCCAGCCCGCGTGGATGCGCTCCGCCGCGCAGTTCGACCTGCTCATCGAGCCCCAGTCCGAGCCTGGGGTATTCCGGGTCGAGTCGCGCCCGTTGAGGCAAGCCCTCCCCGCGAACCTGCGTTCGAGCGATGTTCTGTTCGAGCTCGATCTGGATCAGACGGCCGTGGATCTCTTTGAGGCGGGGCTCGAGGACGCGCTCGCCGGGGCCGCGGACAGCGACAAGTTCGATGAGGGACTCGTCGAGACGTTCAGCACGTTCGCCAGGCTTTTCGATCAAGGGGTGGAGGCCATCGAGATCGTCAATGGCCGCACCATTCCCATCAACACCGAAGGAGTGGAGAGGGTCGTCCGGCTCCGCCGCCAGATACGTCCTCCCCAGGCCGTTCGTATCGCGGGCAAGCTCGACACCATCCGGCACAGTGATCGTGTCTTTACCCTGGTGCTGGAGTCGGGTGCTGTGCTCAAGGGTGTCGCGGAGCGCCTGGATCCAACTCAGATGGCGTTGCTCTTCGGGCGCACGGTGGTGGTTTCGGGAATGGCCGTGTTCCGGCCTTCGGGTTCGGTGTTGCGGATCGATGCGGAGCAGATGCAGGAGTCCTCTCCGCAGCAGACGTCGCTGTGGTCCAGGTTGCCGAAGCCGCTCCTGGCGCCCCTGGACACGCGCTCGCTGCGGGTTTCCCAGGACGAGCGCTCGGGGCTCAATGCCATCTACGGCAGGTGGCCGGGTGATGAGTCGGAGGAGGAACTCGTCACCGCACTCGAGGCACTCTCGTGACTTCGACCCCTGGTTTGTTACTGACCACGGACAAGGACTTCGATCCCCTGCACCAGGAAAACCTCTTGCGTCGCGTCTGGTACGACCCGGTTCAGGGCTGACTCGCAGCCTTCTCGTCCCGGATGGCGATCGCCACCAGCTTCCGGAGGTGATTCCTCACATCCTTCGGCCAGGCTTGGATTTGCTCATCGAAGCGCTCGTGGCTCTTCGCGAAGAAGGCGCGCGAGGCTTCCTCGAAGCCGGGGAAGTCTCCCGCCATGGCCTGCATGAACTTGTAGGCCGCGTCCCACGAGCGCCGCGCCCGATCCGTCCCCACGCTTGCGCGCTTCGCTTCCTCGACGAGCTTGCGCAAGGTCGCCGACGCGCCACCGGGTTGCTCGTTGAGCCACTCCCAGTGGCGCGGCAGCAGCGACACTTCCCGGGAGACGACCCCCAGCTTCGGCCGGCCTGGACCGGACTTTCGCGGCTCTTCCGCTTCCTCGGACCCGCTCGCCGCCCGGGCCATCTTCTTCTCGAGCTTCTCCAGGAACTGCTCCCGCGTCCCTCGGAAGTCCGGGTGGATGGGCTCCCCGGTCTCGTCGTCGAAGATGAGGATGTGAGAAGTCTCGCCCCTGTCGAGCCGCTCCTTCGCCTTCAAGGCAACGTCCACCAGCGCTCCCGAGCCGATGAGCTGGTGCCCCGCGAACCCCGTGTAATTCTTCTGCTTTTCCGACACCGTACCCGACTCCTCGTGAGACCCGGGACCTCACCCGGGCAGGATTCAGGGAATAACACCCGGGTAGAATTCCTGTCAATATTACCCGGGTAGAATCATCCGTCGGCCTCGAGTTCCTCACCAAAGAGGGGAGCCTCGCTATGGCAACATCCGCTCCATGCGGATTGCCCTCTTCTTGATTGGGTTGCTCGTCGCGGGTCGCTCGTGGGCCGAACCGGACACCTTCGAGCTGGGTTCGGGCAAGGACGGTGATCTGCTCGTCAGCGACGCGGGGGTCGTCATCAACCGCTATGCGCGGCTCATGGCTGACGCAGCGGAGGGCTCGAGTACGCTGACGGTCTCGGACTCCACGGGGTTCGCCGCTGGAGACCTGGTGCTCCTGCACCAATCCACGGGCCTGTCGCCCGCGCCAGACTCTGGAGATCAGAATCCCATCAACCTCGGCGATGGACCCGTGGGCCGCTTCGAGTACGCGCGGGTGGCCTCGGTGTCAGCGGGGGTGCTCGGCCTCACCGCGCCGCTGCTGTATGGCTATGCAGCCAACCTGTCGCAGGTGGTGGAGGTGCCCGAGTACACGGCGCTGGAGGTCCAATCGGGAGCCTCGCTGCGCGCCGAGCCCTGGGATGGAGGCGTGGGCGGCATCCTCGCGGTGATGGTCACCGGAAGCCTGCGCAATGACGGCCTCATCACCGTGGATGGCGCGGGCTTTCGGGGCGGTGCCTTCCTCTCTCACGATAGCTTCTTTAAGTGCACGGGCCTGGATGAGCCGGTGGACGCGGGCGGCGCCTACAAAGGAGAGGGCCTGGTGGCTGGCAGCGTGGGCTCGGCCTCCGGACGAGGCAACCTGACCCACGGCGGTGGAGGGGGCATCTGCCACAACTCCGGCGGCGGAGGCGGAGGGCATGCCGGGAGGGGCGGCCCGGGTGGGCGCACCGCTCCCGAGGATGATGAGCGAGACGTGGGAGGCCTGGGCGGAGCGCCACTGGTGTACCTGCCTTATGAGCGCCTCGTCTTTGGCGGTGGCGGTGGAGCGGGGGAGGGCAATAACAACGAAGGGACGGGAGGCGGGACCGGGGGCGGATTGATGCTCATCCGTGCCGGGGACGTCCAAGGCCAGGAGGGACGCTTCAGTGCGATGGGAACCACCACACCGGAGAAGGTCGGGGACGACGGCGCGGGAGGGGGTGGGGCAGGTGGGGCCATCTCCATCCGGACCGCGCAGCGGCTGGAGTGCGGTTCTTTGGAAGCCTCGGGCGGCGCGGGAGGCAGCGTGGGCGAGTTGAACTTTCCTGTCGGACCCGGAGGTGGAGGTGGCGGGGGCGTGGTGTTCCTCCAGGGCTCGCCCATTGCGTGCACGCCCCAGGCGCGTGCCGGGGCTGCTGGCCGAACGGCGGTGGACGGTGGCACGCATGGGGCTGGTCCCGAGGACGTAGACGGCGGGACGGTGCGCGGCTCCGAGCAGATCGACTCCTCTCCCTTCCGGCTGCCCGCCGCGCCCACGCTGACGTATCCCGCGGATGGAGCCACCCAGGTGGCACCGGAGCTCCGCATCGAGGGTCATGCCAGGCCAGGCGTCCAACGGGTCCAGCTCTTTCTCGATGGAAAGCTCCTGACGCAGCTTGAGCCGGAGGACAATGGCCACTTCGCGTACGACGTCCCCAAGGCGCTCACGCAGGGCGTCCACGAGCTGCGCGCCTCCGCGGAGCAGCTCGGCGTCCGCAGCCCCGTCTCCGCGCCCAACACCTTCGAGGTCGACAGCGTGAACAGAGTGCTCCCCCCCATGGCACTGGACGTGGGGTGCGGGTGCGCGAGCGCTTCGGGCGTGGGGCTCTGGGCTGGGATGATGCTGCTGGCCGTCTGGGCCTCGCGGCGCCGTCGCTCGCTCTGACCCCCACCTGCCTGGCGGGGGCCTGGTTGCCTCCTCTCCAGAGCGGGAGTCACAGCGCGTCCGTCATGCATTCCTCTCCAAGGAAGAGGTGACGTCCTCTTCCCCTGGAGGAACAAGCGCCATGATGGACTCACACATTGATCAACGCATCAAGCGGAGCTGGGACTTCTTTCTGGCGAACGTGGGGGGACTTCTGCTCGGGGGCCTGGTGGCGCTCGTGGGTTGGTTCTTCATCATCCCGGGACCCTGGTTCTCGCTCAACCTGCTCCAGGAGACGATCGAGTCCGCTCGCACCGGACGCCCCGTCCGCTGGCAGGCCACCTTTGAGCGGCAGGGCAACTTCCTGAAGAGCTGGGGGCTCACCCTGGCCATGGGGATTCCCATCGCCATCGGCTACATGCTCCTCGTCATCCCGGGCGTGCTCCTCTCTCTCTACTGGTTCCACGCGCCGATGCTCGCCGCCGACGGCCGCAAGACGCTCGACGCCATCGCCGAGAGTGGCCGCATCTTCCGGCGCAGGAACGACTGGGCGGCGTACTTCCTCAACTGGCTCATCCCGGCGGTCCTCGCGGGAGTGGCCGGAATCACCGCCTTCGCCATCATCCTGACGCTGCCGCTCACGCTGGCGTACCTCGCCTTCTGCTACTCCGACGAGGTGGGGCCGGTGTCGACGGTCGCCCTGCCCAAGCGCGAGGTCGTGGTGTAGAGGCCAAGCGGCCGGGGCTGGCTACCGCTCGCGGAGCAGCTCCGGCAGCTTGTCGGTGAGGTCCAGGTGGCCGGCGGCGAACTCGAGCATCCGCCGCTCCTTGCGGTCGATCCGCCCGTCCACGAGCGCCATCTCGACCAGGTTGCGCAGGAAGACCTCGGCCTCGGGCGTGCGGCGCTGGATGAGCTTCGTGAAGAGCTGAGGGCCCGTGTTGAGGGCCATCTCCACGTTGCTCCAAGGCACGCTCCAGCGGCGCGCGCACAGCTCGAGCAGCTTGCGCTCGGAGCGGTCCACCTCGCCATCGGAGGCGGCGAGCGCGGCCATCATGTAGAGCAGGCGATGGCGCTCCTGGGGATCCGTGATGACGTCATCCACGGGCCCTTGTTCTTGGACGAACGCCGTCTCGTCCACCGCGGGCGTGCGCACCGGATTGTGCACCACGTTCCCGCGTCGGCTCGTGGCGACATCGAAGCGCCGCTGCTCGCGAGCGTTCCAGGACTCGAAGGGATCCGCCGAGGCCAGCACCCAGTCCCGCTCGCCGCTGCCGAGCGCGGTGCCGCAGTAATCGCAGGTGATCGCGGCCGAGTCGGTGAGGGGCGCGTTGCACTGGGGGCACCGGTTGGTGGACATGCCGTTGTCGGTGTTGGTCTGTGCGCCGTGCTTGCGCAGCAGCGTGAAGACCCAGCGCTGCGGGACGGTCGGCAGGGAGGGAGGCCGCTCGTTGGCCGGACCAATGCCCATGCGGGCGCTCCAACGCACCTCGATGTGGGCCCGGTCGAAGCCATCCGGGTTCAGCTCGAAGCCCCGGGTGATGACCCCGCCCACGGCGCACTCCAGGAACACCTTGCGCCGGCCCTGCTGGCGCAGCTCCCCGAGCTCCTCGTCCAGCCCGTCGATAGCCTGGGGCGCGGCCACCTTGTGCAAGCGCTGCGTGGTGTTGTGGCTCTGGGCGTCAATCCACTTCCAGAACAGCAGCGAGGCGCGGTCCTCGAGGATCTCCAGGTTGAGGGCCGGATCGGCCTCGCGCGCCTCGCGCAGGTTGTCCACCTGGGCGTAGTGGCGCACGTGCTCAATCCCCTGGGTGATCTCCGAGAGCGTCCAGTCGTAGTTGCCCGAGTTGACGATGGCGTTGCAGTACTCGCACTGGTTGGAGGCACCGCCCTTGAAAGGGGCTCCGCAGTGGGGGCACTTGCCCTGGAAGAGGTCCTCACCGATTCGCGTCTGGACTCCGGGCTTGCGGACGAAGGACCAGACCTCGGTGAAGGCCTCCATCGGCGCGCGCTTCGCGGCGGCGATGGCCTCGGCGTCGGAGGCAGAGGCGGCCACGTCGGTGTCGCGCATCTGGGCGCGCACGCGCATGTGGAGGGTGTCGAACCACTGGCTCTGGTCGAGCCCGATGATCTGCACGTCCAGCACCTGGATGTCGGTGATGGCGTCGCGCACGCCCTGATCCTTCATGAGCTGGAGCTGCACCTCGAAGCGCTGGTAGGTGGCGTCCGAGAGGAAGGGCCGCACGGGGGACATGTCCCGACGGAACCAGGCGTCCTGCAGCGCCAGGAAGAGCTGCCGCGTCTTGTCGATCAGCGGCACGAGCTCGAACTGGGGGTCCTTGAGACGCAGTGCGTTGACCCAGCCCTGGATGTCTTGGGCGGAGACCGTGGTGCGCTGCTCGGCCTCGCGCTGCTGGATGGCCCGCTGGGTCGCGCCGGTGGGGTGGAGGTTGCGCTGGTAGAAGTACCAGCCGGCCACTCCGAGCCCGATGAGCGGGAGCATGATGTGGGGATAGTGGAAGGTGAGCCGCAACAGCCAGTAGATGAGCTCGATGGGAAGGCTGCCACCGCCATCCCCGCCAGAGTCTCGGTCACGGGAGGGAGCGGTGTAGTTCTCACCCCCGCCGCCGCGCGCGAGCGCCACGAGGGGGACAACAAGCAGGACGAGCCCGAGGCCCGGGAGGAGCCAGGGAGCCCAACGAGCGAGGGAGCGGTTCCAAGCGGTGCGCATCGTCAACAACACTAACCGTTTCCGCCTTGTCAGGCCCGAGGAGTCGCCGCAGGCTGGGGGGTCGATTGGTGGCCCGGTGTAGGGCCCGGTAAGGGAGGGTACATGGCGGAGTTCAAGGTCGACGCACGAGGACCCATCGAGATCTGGACCATTGACGGCGAGGGGCGGCGCAATGCCATCAGCCGGGCGATGTTGAAGGAGTTCGAGGAGATGGTGGCCCGGGTGTCGCGCGGTCACGAGACGCGGGCGGTGATCATCACCGGGGCAGGGGACAAGGCGTTCTGCGCGGGGGCGGACCTCAAGGAGCGCAGCACGATGAGCGAGCCCGAGGTGCGGGCCTTCCTGGACGGGCTGAGGCGCACCCTGCGGTCGCTCGAGAAGAGCGACTGTGTGTTCATCGCGGCGATCAACGGGGCGGCATTTGGGGGCGGAACGGAGCTGGCGCTCACGTGTGACCTGCGGGTGGCGGCGCCGGCGGCCGAGCTGGGGCTCACGGAGGTGAAGCTGGGCATCATCCCCGGCGGAGGCGGGACGCAGCGCCTGACGCGGCTGGTGGGGCCAGGGAGGGCGAAGGATCTGATCCTCACCGGGCGGCGCATCAACGCGGCGGAGGCCTTCAGCATCGGGCTGGTGAACCGGCTGGCGCCAGAGGGGCACCTGCTGGACACGGCGTATTCGATGGCGGAGAGCATCGTGGAGAACGCGCCCATCGCGGTGGCGACGGCGAAGCACGCCATTGATGAGGGCATGTCCAAGGAGCTGGACGAGGCGCTCGCGCTGGAGCTGCGCCACTACGAGAAGGTGTTGGCCACGGAGGACCGTCTGGAGGGACTCAAGGCCTTCGCTGAGAAGCGCAAGCCCGCCTATAAGGGCCGCTAGGACGCAACGTCCTCTCAAGGAATGAACGCTTCGGCGGCGTGCCGAGGGCTCACTTGTACTCGACCCCGGAGCCGCCGGAGCTGTCCACCTGGACGTGCTTGGGCTTCGTGAAGGACCTCACCCGCGAGCCACCGGACAGCTCGCCCTCGATGCTCCGCTCGGGAGCGGCCTGGATCTCAGAGCCGCCGCTGGCCTCCACCTCGAGCGACCCGGCCTGGACCTTGTTCGCTTCGATGACCGAACCGCCGCTGGCGGAGACTTCCAACTCATCCGTGCGGCCTTTGAGCGACAACTGGGAACCGCCGCTGGCCTCCACGTCGAGCTTCCGCGAGTCCAAGTCGGTGATGCGCAGCTGCGAGCCGCCGCTGGCTGTCACCTCGAAGTTCTCCGCGCGGGTGGCCTCGGCGTTGACGTGGGAGCCGCCGCTCGCCGTCACCTTCTCCACCCGTGGGTTGGTGACATAGAGGCGTACGTTTCCGAGCCCCCTGGAGAAGAACGAAGACTTCTCCACCTTCGTCGTCAGCAGGCCGTCCTTCACCTCGAGCTTCACCCGGGACAGGTCGTCCGCACTGCCCTCCAGACGCACGGACTTGGGACCTGGCTTCACCTCGGCGTGGATGCCGTGGCTCACCGCCACCCCGCGGAAGTCAGGCACGTCGATCTGCCCTCCCTTGGCGGCGTCCTGGGCGAGGACGGGAGCGGAGACCAGCAGGAGGGCGGGGAGGAGCAGGGAGCGGAGCTGCATGTCGGCGGACCTCGGGAATGAGAGGCGCGGGGCCTCGTGTCACCCTGGGTACGTGCCGCCACCAGAGCCATTGCACGCCGGCCGCCCGGACGCCTGCTCCCGGGCGGGCTTTGCCTTGAGTTTTATTAGGAAATTCAGGGGCTTGCCGTCAGCGGCTCCCATGGAACCTGGAGGGAGCCGCCCATCCGAGCCGAGTGCCCGCTCAGGGAGTGAACGCCTCGACGGAGACGATGGGTCCCAGCCGCGTCTGCGACGCGCCACCCGGGACGTAGACCGTCGAGCCAACCGCGGCTGCGCCGGTACCGTGGCGCGGCGTCAGCATCGGAGCGAGTACCGCCCAGGTATTGGTCTCGGTGTCATAGACCTCGTTGTCGCCGTAGACGCCCTGGGAGCCCGGTGCTGGGTTGCCCTCACCGCCGATGACATAGATCTTCTTGCCAATCGAGGCCGTTGCGACGCCGCCGCGCGGTGTCGGCAGGGGCGCGCGCGCCGACCAGGTACCCGCCGAGATGTCGTAAGCGAAGACGGTGCCCTTGACGTTCTCGACGCCGTTGGCTCGCCCGCCGAGCACGTAGAACGTGCCGTCCACGACCGCGCCGCCGACGTGATCGCGCGGCTCGGGCAGATCCGGCAGGGTCTCCCACGTGCCCGTCACGACGTCATACGACGAGAACGTCGCCACCGTGTCCTGGAAGTCGGGCGCGAGTGAACGCAGCCCGCCCGCGAGGTAGATCTTCGTGCCGCTCACGCCCACAGCCGCGCTTCCTCGCTCCGTCCCCGCGGGCATGGGCGCGAGCTCCGTCCATGTGTTCGTCTGCGGATCGTACTCATACACGTTGCCGACGGCGTACCAGGGCAAGTCGCTGACCATGCCGCCGATGACGTAGAGCTTCCCTCCCGCCGCCGCGACATTCGGGTGGTTCATCGGCATCGGAATCGGTGCGGCCTGGGACCACGAATCGGTCTGCGGATCGTAGACGGAGATGCGCGCCGTGTTCGCCGGATTGACGCCGGCGACGACGTAGATCTTGCCGTCGAGCGCGGCGACGCCGTGCTCCTGGCGCGGGCCGCCCTCGATGGGAGCGACCTCACGCCACGAGCCCGGCGAGGTCACGGGCGGCGTGTTGGTTCCGCCCCCGTCGTCCTTGTCGCCGCAGGCGAGGGTGAGCAGGGAGAAGCAGAGAGAGAGACAGAGGGAGGTCATGGGACGCATGTCGCGCTTCCTTCCGGGGAAATTGACGCGAGTGAATCTGCCCCTGCTGCGTGCGCTTCACCAATCGAATAGGGGTATGAAGGGTATGCACGGCGTGCATGGTGCGGCTGCGCGCCGGGTCACCTGTTACAATATCGAGCCCCATGATTCGTCGCGCATTCATCCAGGAGCTGGGCAGCGGACGGATGGAGCCCGAGATGCGGGACTTGCTCGGAGGGCTCCAGGAGCGAGGCCTTTCCACCGAGCTGTTCACCGCCAAGCGACTCGAACGACGCCAGCTTCCGTTGGATCGAGAGACGCTGGTCGCGGGTGACGTGCCTACCGTGCTGGGGGCGTTGGGGCAGTTGGGCATCGAGCCGCCGCCAACGAACGACTATCCCAGGAGCATCGAGCCATTCCTCCACCGGCGTCTCTGGACGAGCACCCTTAGGAAATTGACGGCCGATATTGAGAACGGCATGAGCCCACCGGTGTTCGCCAAACCCCAGGGGCGGAAGAAGCGCTTCACGGGTCACGTCTTCCGCACGCAGGAAGATCTGATCTATCTCCAGCGGGCTTCGCTGAGCACGCCCATCCTGTGCTCGGAGGTGGTGCGGTGGCAGAGCGAGTACCGGGTGTTCGTCATCCGGGGTCGCATTGTGGGCCTCCGTCACTACGCTGGGGACCCAGCTATCCGCGTGGACGAGGCGCAGGTGGAGCAGGCCGTCCGTGCGCTGGAGGAGGCCGGCGAGGGCACCGCGGCCTACGGAGTCGACTTCGGTGTGCTGGAGACTGGCCAGACAGCGCTGGTCGAGTGGAACGATGGCTTCTCGTTGGGCTCCTACGGGCTGGACCGATCGCTCTACACGGAGCTGACGCTCGCACGTTGGGCGGAGTTGACCGAGTTCCCTCTGGGATAGGGGACATCCACGGGTTCACAACGCTCCGCGTGTTGGAACTGCTGCGTTCAGCCCACCTCCAGGGGCGAGGTTCTCGGCAGCCCCCTCCGTCGGGGCTTCTTGCGACGAGCGGACACGCCCCACACCTCTGACGCAAGTCGTCGAACTGGCAGGTGAAGCCCTCCGTTGCGTTGCGAGGGCTTCGCCTCCTGGAGGTGTGCTGTGTCCCATGTGCTGATTGCTTCTGCGGAGTGGTCCTATCTCCTGTCTCGCTTACGTGCGCTCGCCCCTGAGGCTTTTGACAGCCAGGGCAGGGTGCTCAACCTGATTGCTCGCGAGTGGGGCAATCCGGGCCATGGAAAACCCTACCTCTCACCGGTGGATGGTCGCCAACTGGGCGCGCTGCCCATGCTCGACCTGGCGACCGCCCAGTACGCGGTGGCCGCCGCGGCCAGTGAGGCCGAGGAGTGGGCTCGGGTAGATCTCGACACGCGCAAGGAGCGTGTCAGCGCCTGCCTGGAGCTCCTTCGTGAGAACCACGAGCTACTCGCGCTGCTCCTCACGTGGGAGATTGGCAAGCCCGTCCCTCAGTCGCGGGTCAGCGTGGAGCGGTGCATCTCCGGCGTGAAGTGGTACGTGGAGAACATCGACTCGATGATGGAGGGCCGTAAGCCGCTCGGGCTCATCTCCAACATCGCTTCGTGGAACTACCCGATGTCGGTGCTGGTGCACGCCATGCTGGTGCATGTGCTCGCCGGCAACGCGGTCATCGCCAAGTCTCCCACTGATGGTGGCCTCTTGGCCCTCACGCTCTCGATGGCCTTCGCTCGCCGCTGCGGGCTCCCGGTGTCGCTGGTGAGTGGCTCTGGAGGAAAGCTCAGCGAAGCCCTGGTGAGAGATCCCCACATCGCGTGCTTGTCCTTCGTGGGCGGCAAGGCCAACGGGCGTGACATCGCCTCGAGCCTCTATGATCGCAAGAAGCGCTACATGCTGGAGATGGAGGGGGTCAACACCTACGGCATCTGGCGCTTTAGTGACTGGGACTCGCTGGCGAAGCAACTCAAGAAGGGCTTCGAGTATGGCAAGCAGCGCTGCACGGCCTACCCGCGGTTCGTGGTGGAGCGCAGCCTGGTGCCTCGCTTCCTGGAGATGTATCTGCCGGTGCTCGCGTCGTTGAAGGTGGGCCACCCGTTGCTCGGGGAGACACCGGAGTCAAAGCCACCCGCGGTGGATTTCGGACCGCTCATCAACAGCCAGAAGGTCGAGGAGCTGCACGCCATGATGAGCGAGGCCGAGGCCAAGGGGGCCATCCCCCTGTACAAGTGCCGGCTGGAGCCGGACATGTTCCTGCCGGGCCAGGACGTGTCGGCCTACCTCGGGCCCTGCGCCTTCCTCCACGTGCCGAGGAACTGCCGCCTCTACCACAACGAGCCATTCGGCCCGGTGGACTCCATCGTCGTCGTGGACACGGAGGAGGAGCTCATCACCGAGATGAACGTCTCCAACGGCGCGCTCGTGGCGTCGATCGCCTGTGACGAGCCCGAGACGGCCAAGCGTGTCGCCTCGGAGCTGCGCGCCTTCAAGGTGGGCATCAACACCGTCCGCTCCCGCGGCGACCGCGAGGAGGTCTTCGGTGGCATCGGCCAGTCGTGGCAGGGCTGCTTCGTGGGCGGCGCCTACCTGGTGCGGGCCGTGACCGAGGGGCCCCCTGGCGAACGTCTCTTTGGCAACTTCCCGGACTACACCCTGTTGCCAGAGACACGTTGAGACTGCGCCTCGGCGAAGTAATGTCCGCGGCCTATGCCCAAGGCCTCGAACGTCGAATTCGACATCATCTTGTGGGGCGCCACCGGCTTCACCGGTCGCCTCGTCGCCGAGTACCTCGCGAAGACCCAGGACGCCCACCGGGCGCGCTGGGCCCTCGCTGGCCGTGACCGCGCACGACTCGAGCAGGTGCGCGCGTCGCTCGCCACGAAGCACCCCGCCTGTGCCGAGCTCCCCCTCGTGCTCGGGGATGCGAAGGACTCGGCCTCGCTGGATGCCATGGTGGCCCGCACGCGTGTGGTCATCACCACCGTGGGCCCCTACGCGCGTCATGGCGACGAGCTGGTGGCCGCCTGTGCCCGTAGCGGAACGGACTACTGCGATCTGACGGGCGAGGTGCAGTGGATGCGCCGGACGATCGACGCCCACCACGCCCGCGCCCGGGAGACGGGCGCGCGCATCGTCCACACCTGTGGCTTCGACTCCATCCCCTCGGACCTGGGGGTGCTCGTCGTCCAGGAGCACATGCGGCAGCACCATGGCTCGCACTGCAACCGCGTGCGCTACCTCGTGAAGAAGCTTCGCGGCGGCGTCAGCGGGGGCACCGTGGCGAGCATGCTGCAGGCCGTGGACGAGACCCGCGCGGACCCTTCCGTGCGCCGCGTGCTCGGCAATCCCCATGCGCTCGACCCGGAGCCGCGGCGCGGCCGTCCCGAGGAGCGCGACCAGCTCGGTGTGCGCTACGACGCGGAGCTCGGGCGGTGGACGGGGCCCTTCGTGATGGCGGCCGTCAACACCCGTGTGGTGCGGCGCTCCAACGCGCTGCTCGGCTACCCCTGGGGCCAGGACTTCCTCTACTCCGAGGCGTCGACCTTCGCGCCGGGTGTGAAGGGGCTGCTCGCCGCGGCCGGCATGTCCGCGGGGCTCGTCGGTGGCCTCTTCGCGGCCGCGAGTATTCCTCCGGTGAGGCGCCTGATTGAGAAGCGCATCGCCCCCGGAGAGGGCCCCTCGGCCGAGCAGCGCGAGCGGGGTTCCTTCGAGATCCAGCTGGTGGGCGAGGGGACGTCCGCGAAGACCGGAAGCCCCGTGCGCCTGGAGGGGCGAGTGGCCGGCAAGGGCGACCCCGGCTACGCGGCCACGTCGCGGATGCTCTCCGAGTCCGCCCTGTGCCTCGCCTTCGACGACATTCCCAAGGAGGGGGGAGTCCTCACCCCCGCCTCGAGCATGGGCATGAAGCTCGTCGAGCGCCTGCGCCGGGCGGACATGACCTTCGAGGTTACGGGGTAGGGAGGAACAGGTAGAGGTAGTTGACCCGGACCCTGAAGGCCATGCAGGCCTGCCCGCGCAGGGTCCACTCCTCGTGGGGGAGTGCTCCCTTGGCCTGGAGGTAGAGCTCCACCGGACCGTCCTTGTTCAACTGGGTCAGGTCCACCTCCTCGCCCCGGAGCTGGGCGCCCTGGAGGCCAACGCCCGGCTGTCGCTTGTAGGCGAGGAGCATGGTGGCCCGAGAGAGATCGGTGGCGCCCTCGGGCCGCATCGCCAGCATCGCCTCGTCGATGGTCTCGAACCGGGAGTTGTCGTCGGTCTGCAGCGTCACCTCGGTGAGCTGGAGGGAGAGCGAACCCACGGTGTCGCTCTCGATGCTGCCGGGGAAGGAGAAGGGGAGGACCGTGCTCACCTCATAGGACTCCGGCGGCGCCGCCGGCATCACGATGTCCTCCAATTGCTTGCACAGCCGCTCCTCCTCCAGCTCCACGAAGAAGAGGTCCTTGAAGGAGAAGTCCGCGCAGCCCCCGAGGACTCCGGACAGGGACAGCAGCAGCAAGGCGCGTCGAAAATGGCTCATGGTGATCTCTGTCTCTGGAATCAACGGAAGTAGATGAGGAAGCCCAGCTTCGCCGAGGGGGAGGTGAAGCGCAGCCCGACGGGATCCGCGCTGATCCCTGGATCATCGAAGACGGTCCGGAGAAAGGCCTCGGAGTTCTGGGCGTCGAAGGACCAGTAGCTGATGCCCGCGCGCAAGAAGAAGACGAAGTGGCGCGGTGAGCCGACCTCCAATCCGACGGTGGCGGAGGCGAAGTCGTAGCTGAGATCCTTCAGCAGCTCGATGCCCTCATCGGAGCTGGAGCCGCCGAGCCTCTGGTAGAGCGGGCGGTAGTCGGCACCGAAGTAGTGACCGACGTCTAGATTCAGGGAGGGCGTGATGGGGAAGTAGAGGGCCACGCCGACGCCGGCGCGCACCGCCACGCCGGCCGTGTTCGTCGCCAGGCCTCCGCTGAACCTCAGCCACGGCAACGGGCGGTAGAGCACCGAGGCACCCGCCAGATCGGGAAGGCCCCCGTCGAGCATCAATCCCCAGCGCGTGTGCGGCCGGACGGCACTGGGAGCCGAGGGTGCACTGGGCGGAGGGGATTCAACCACCGCCTCGGGCTGCGGCGTTGGGGCGAAGGGATCCGTGCTGCTCGCTGCGGGACTGCTCACGGCCTCCTGTGTGACGGGCGCGGCAGGCACATCCGCGGGTGGTTCGGCAGGTGCGACGCTCCCTAGAGAGAGCGCCAGGGCGAGTTGAATCAAGGGCATGAGGAGATTCCTGGAAGGCGTCCATTCTCATGGACGCGCGGCCTCCGAGGGGTCGGAGCAGCTCCTCGAACCGATGTGCGTGAACTCACTGTGGGCCCCCTCGGACAACGCGGCACCACCTTAATGTTTGAGAAAGGACGAATCAATCAGACGCCCGTCGCGCTGTCGTTGCGATTCCCAGACATCCTGGATTAACGCTCGAGAAAGGACTTGTCGGAATCTCAGAAGGCGACAGGTCCTCCCTACCCCAAGTGAGGAGCGACAGATGCGGAGCAGTGAATCCATGAAGGCTGGAGCCAGGGGGCTTCTGGCAGTGCGGTGGATGGTGCTGATGTTCGCCGTGCTGCTCGCGACGGGCGCGTCCGCGGCCACGTCGGGTTACACGATCACCTCCACCACCAGCGTGCACTTCTTCGTGAGCGACGCGCCGTGGGCGGATCTGCACTATCAGATCAACGGTGGGACGCAGCTCAACGTCCGGATGATCACCAGCGGAACGAACCACCATATCTACAACGTCACGGGAGTGCCGGCGGGCGCGACGGTGCGCTACTTCTTCACGATCGGCAGCTACTCCGGCGGCGCGACGGACACGGCGTGGGCGCAGTTCTCCATGTCCGGCACCAACCCCAACCCTCCTACCGGCACCTGGACCGTGGTGTGGGAAGACACCTTCTCGGGCAGTGGCCAGCCCAATCCGGCCAACTGGAGCTACCACGTTGGCAACGGCTGGAATCCGGGCGCGGGGGCCTTCTCGGGTTGGGGCAACGGGGAGTGGGAGTGGTACCGGCCGGAGAACACGTACGTCCAGAACGGCAACCTCGTCATCAAGGGCGAGTACCACACCACGCCTACGGTGATCGCCGGCCGGAACTGGTACCAGCGCTCGGGGCGCATCACGACCAAGGGCAAGCGCTCGTGGACGCATGGGCGCATTGAGGCGCGGATCGCGATGCCCAACGCGATTGGCACCTGGCCGGCCTTCTGGATGATGGGGACGGCGTGCGACGACACCGTGACCACGAACTACGCCGCGCCGATGAGCCACTACGACGTGATGGCGTCCAACTGGTCCAGCTGCGGTGAGATCGACATCATGGAGCACAAGAACAGCGAGACGAACACGTACCAGAACCTGTTCTGGGACTCGCGCATCGGGCTCTACCCGTGGGCGAACGGCATGAACAACGATCAGCCTGGCAACATCTACGTGGGCAACGTCACGCAGTTCCACCTGTACACGATCGAGTGGGAGCCCACGCAGATTCGCTGGTACGTCGACCGTGAGACGAACCCCTCGCCGGTGCACACCGTGGACATCACGGCGAGCAACAAGGAGGAGTTCCAGAAGCCGTTCCACATCATCCTGAACCTGGCCCTGAGCGGTCAGTTCACGGGCAATGCCGAGCCCAACCCGGCGGACTTCCCGATGTACATGTACGTCGACTACGTCCGGGTCTGGCAGCGCAAGTAGGAGCCACGGCCCTTGTCTCAGGTGCCCACCGCGCCCGGAGTGGGGGAGGAGCCCTCCTCCGGGGGCAGGTGACTCCCGGCGGCGTCCGCCTGGGCGATTCGCTCGTCCAGGTCCGCGACCAGGTGCTCGAAGGCCTCCTTGCCGATGGCCCCCTTCTGGTACGCCTTGAGGAGTGACTCCTTCTCCACGATGAGCACCCGCCGGACTGCCTCCTGGTGCTCCTCCTCGTGGAAGCGCATGGACTGCTGCTTGAGCTCGGAGAGCTCCCGCTCGGCGGCGGCCGCCTTCTCCTGGTAGTCCCGCTCGAGCTGCTCCAGCACGTCGGCGGGAATCTCCCGCGTGCGGCGCATGCCCTCCAGCGCGGACAGCGCCGCGTGGATCGCCCCCAGCCGGCCCCGCGCCAGCTCGTACTGCTCCTGGTAGGCATCCTTCATTCCGGTGATGCCCAGCCACCGCAGCAGCGGCGCCATGGTGAGTCCCTGGAAGATGATGGCGAGCACCACCACGCCGAACGTCATGTTCACCAGCAGCTCGCGGTGGGGGAAGTCCGCCGGCAAGCCGAGGATGAGCACCATGGAGATGGCCCCGCGCAGCCCGCTCCAGGTGAGCACCGCGGTCCAGCTCCAGGGCATCCGCTCGGACGTGAACCGCAACAAGCCCGACACGCCGTACACCACCAGCGCGCGCCCCACCAACACCGCCACATACGCCGCGAGAATCGGCTTCCAGGAGGCCAGCAGCGCGCCGAGCTTCACCTCCAGGCCGATGAGCAGGAACACCACCGAGTTGAGCGCGAAGGCCAGGTACTCCCAGAAGCTCGCCACCGCCACCCGCGTGGTGGGGCTCATGCCCTCGTGCGCCGCCCAGTTGCCGCACAGCATGCCCGCCACCACCGTGGCGATGACGCCCGAGTAGTGGAAATGCTCGGCCACCACGAACGATCCATACGCGGCGATGACCGTGAGGGTGATTTCCACCATCGCGTCGTCCACACGATGGATGACCTGCGAGACGGCGAAGCCCACCGCCCCGCCGACGAGCATGCCCATGCCGGCCACCTTCACGAACTCCAGCACCGCCCCGCCCACGGTGAAGGAGCCTCCGGTGGCCGCCGCGACGATGAGCGTGAAGAGCACCACGGCCGTCCCATCATTGAGCAGGCTCTCGCCCTCCACGAGGATGGCCAGCCGCTTGGGCGCCCCCAGCGCCTTGAAGAGCCCCACCACGGCGATGGGATCCGTGGAGACGATGACCGCGGCGAACACCAGCGCGTGGATGAAGCCGAAGCCCGATACGAAGCGCAACCCCTCCACCACTGGCGAAAGGATGAGCGCGGTGACCCCGACGGACGCCGCGACGCCCGGAATGGCCAGCGAGTGGATGGCCAGCTTGTTCTTCCAGAACTTGCGGAACTCCACCTGGAAGGCCGCCTCGAAGAGCAGCCCCGGCAGGATGATGGCGAAGAGCAGTTCCTTGGTGAGGTGGGGAGGCTCGAAAGCGTGCGCCGTGCCAAGCGCCAGCCCCGCCACCACCAGGGCCACCGTGTACGGGAACTTGAAGTAGCGCGCCGCGATCGCCACCGCCGTCGCGATGGAGAAGATCAGCACGAAGGCCAGCTCGAAATGCATTACTTCACTCCGTTTGAACTCAAAGAGCCAGTTCCTATCCCATAGGCGGCTTCATCCCCGCAACTTGGCTCACGTCGTCCTACCTTTCATCACCAGCGACACGTGTCTTTCGTGAGCTTCGCACCTGTGCTGGCCAGCGCCTCCGCGATGGCCGTCAGGAACCCGAGGCGAAGTAGCCTTCCAGCTCAGGCCTCCGCGAGCAGTCGGTCCAGCTCGCGCCGGTAACGTGCCAGCAGGGCGTCCTCCGCTTCATGGTGCCGCTCGCGTACCACGAAGCGCCCGGCCACCATGACGTCGCGGACGCAGTCGCTCCCACTGGCGAAGAGGTAGGAGTCGAGCAGCGCATCCCGCGTGCGCCCGTAGAGCTTGGGGTGCTCCGCATCGAGGACGACGAGATCGGCCGGGGCGCCCACCTCCAGCCCGGGAGCGGACAGCCCCAGCGCTCGGGCTCCTCCAGCCACCGCGGCACGGTAGAGGCCCGCGCCCACCGAGTCCTCCGAGCCCACACGCAGCACATTGCGGCGCCGGGCCACCAGCCGCTGGCCGTACTCCAAGAGGCGCAGCTCCTCCGGCGCGCTGACGCTGATGTGGCTGTCCGAGCCGACGCCGAACACGCCCTCCTGGCGCAGGTAGTCCACGGCAGGGAAGAGGCCATCTCCCAGGTTGGCCTCCGTCGTCGGGCACAGGCCAGCCACGGCGCCACTGGCGGCCAGCCGGGTCACTTCCTCGGACGTGAGGTGCGTGGCGTGCACCAGGCACCATCGCGCATCCACCGGCACGTGATTCAGCAACCACTGCACGGGGCGCTCACCACTCCAGGCCAGGCAGTCCTCTACCTCCTTCACCTGCTCGGCGATGTGGATGTGGATCGGCGCCCGCGCGTCCAGCGCGCTCATGCCGGCGAGGGCCTCGCGCAGCTCCTCGGGCGTCACCGCGCGCAACGAGTGCAGCGCCAGGCCCACGCTCACCGCGGGCTCCGCTGCCGTCACCTGTCGCACGGACTCCACAACTCCGAGCAACCCCTCCACCGTGTGGAGGAAGCGCTTCTGTCCCTCGGTGGGAGCGCGTCCGCCGAAGCCACCGTGGGCATAGAGCGTGGGCAGGTGCGTCAGCCGGATGCCTGTCTCGCGCGCGGCGGCCACGATGCGGAGCGAGTTCTCCGCTCGGTCGGCATACGGTGTCCCTGCCCGGTCATGGTGGAGGTAGTGGAACTCGGCGACGGAGGTGTAGCCGGCCTTCAGCATCTCCAGGTACAGGAGCGCGGCCACCGCCTGCAGGCCCTCCGGGGTGAAGCGGGCGAGGAAGCGGTACATCGTGTCCCGCCACGTCCAGAAGTCGTCCTCGGTGCGGCCGGCTCGCTCGGCGAGCCCAGCCATCGCGCGCTGGAAGGCATGGGAGTGCAGGTTGGGCATCCCCGGCACCACCGGCCCCGAGGCCTGTGCACCCTCGGGCTTCGCCCCGCGCTCGACTGCGACAATGAAGCCCCGGTCATCGAACCGGAGCAGGACATTCTCCGCCCAGCCGTCCGTCAGCAGCACGGAGCGGCAGAACAGGCTCATCTCACGACTCATGGAGGGTCCTCGTGCTCAGGAGAGGCCGCCGGAGCGGGCGAAGTCGGCCAGCACCTCGACGAAGCGCCGGAGCGTGGGCCGGAGGGCCTCCGCACGATCCTCGCGGAAGGTGAAGGGCGCGTCCTCGTCCATGTAGTTGCACTGGGCCATCTCGAGCTGCACGGCGTGGTAGCCGGTGGTGGGCCGCCCGTAATAGCGGGTGATGTAGCCGCCCTTGAAGCGCCCGTTGAGGACGTGCGAGTAGTTGCTCGAGGCGCAGGTGGCCACCAGCCGCTCGGTGACTTCCGGCGCGAGGCTCC
Organism: Archangium minus; assembly: GCF_044360475.1. Taxonomy (NCBI): domain Bacteria; kingdom Pseudomonadati; phylum Myxococcota; class Myxococcia; order Myxococcales; family Archangiaceae; genus Archangium; species Archangium minus. Next base: position 6,594,863 of record NZ_CP043494.1, on the reverse strand, counting down.
GCCCATCCGCGGTGCCGATGTTGAGGTCCGGCAACCGCCCCTCGAACAGCCTCGGGACAACGGAGCAGATGGAGTGCGCATCGAGCAGCACCGCGATTCCATGCTGCGCGTGGAAGCCGGCCAGCGTCTGTTCGAGGCGCTCGTGGTAGGGGCGCCAGTAGGTCTCGAAGCGCGCCTTGCGCTCGGCGGGCTCGGGAGCACGGCCGTGACGGTAGAGCGGGCGCCCGTCGAAGAGCGTCTCGGGGAAGAGGCCGGTCGTCGCGGTGGCGTAGAGCGGCGTGTCATCCGGCGGACGGTTGAGGTCGATGGTGTAGCGCGAGTAGCGAGCCACCAGCACGCTGGCGCCCACCTCCTCGAGGAAGTTGTAGAGGAGCGGTAGGTGCCAGTCGGTGTCCGGAAGGCTCTGGGCCTCGTCGGTGAGCCGCTCGTGCAGGCCGTCCGGGAGCAAGGTCCCCACATGCGGCATGCTGACGAGCAACGGAATGCGTCCCGGCTTGAAGAGGTAGGGCTCCATGGGTCTCGAGTCGTGCGTGTAGAGGGCGCGAGTCTATCGCTCTTGGATCTTCTTTGGAGCTTCCTCAGATCCACGGAGGCGCGTTGCCGTCAATGATCGTTGGCAGGAACCTCGCGCGGTGGAACTCAAGGCGCAAAAGCTCGACTCAGCCGCTCTGTCTCTCACGGAAAGTCGCTACTGGGCGGGCACTATGTGTGAACCCCTACGCGGCTACGGCACCGCATTGTCTGTGGCGAATATTCGGGCCGCAGCCGGAGAATGCACGTTCCCTTATGTGTAGCTCCCTGGAGATATTTGAGCGGCCAGGCGAGCGCCCCGCATCGTCCCGGCCGTGAAGTGGTATGGTGGGTTGGTCGCTGGCGTAGCTCGTTGAATTCATTCAGGTTTTGTGAACATGAACGCCATCAAGCGGAATAATGTAAAAGTTCTGGGACGCGGTAAAAAGGCGATGCTCTTCGCCCATGGGTATGGGTGCGATCAGAACATGTGGCGGCTCATCACGCCGGCCTTCCAGGATGATTATCAAATCGTCCTTTTCGACCACGTCGGGAACGGGCAGTCGGAAATCTCCGCCTACAACCGCACCAAGTACAGCTCGCTCAAGGGCTATGCGGAGGATGTGCTGGAGATCTGCCGCGAGCTGGGTGTGAAAGATGTCGTTTTTGTCGGTCACTCGGTGAGCGCCATGATCGGGGTGTTGGCCGCGCTCGAGGAGCCGGACCGGTTCGAGAAGCTGGTCCTGATCGGACCCTCCCCCTGCTACATCAATCACGACGATTACGTGGGCGGCTTCTCCCGGGGGGACATCGAGGAGTTGCTGGAGTCCCTGGACAGCAACTACCTGGGCTGGTCGAGCACGATGGCGCCCGTGATCATGGGCAATCCGGATCGCCCGGAGCTGGGGGCGGAGCTGACCAACAGCTTTTGTCGTACCGATCCCGAGATCGCGAAGCACTTCGCGCACGTGACGTTCCTCTCGGACAACCGGGCCGACCTGCCGAAGCTGAAAACTCCGTCGCTGATCCTGCAGTGCTCGCAGGACGTGATCGCTCCGGAGTGCGTAGGCGAATACGTGCACCGGACCCTGGCCAATAGTCGATTGGTGGTGATGAAGGCCACCGGGCACTGCCCCAACCTGAGTGCGCCTGAAGAAACCATCGCGGCAATGAAAACCTTTTTGTGAGTGGCGGTTGAATCTTGAGAGGTCAGCCAGAGAGGGAGATACATGAGGCGCTGCTCGGGGACAGCGCGGAGGATCTCTATGAGAACGCGCCTTGTGGCTACATTTCCACGCTGCCGGACGGAACCATCATCAAGGTCAACCGGACCTTCCTGACGTGGACGGGTTACCAGCGGGAGGAGCTCCTCTCCGGCAAGCGCTTCCAGGATCTCCTGACCATTGGAAGCAAGATCTTCCATGAGACGCATTACGCGCCCCTGCTGCGAATGCAGGGTTTCCTCAATGAGATCAACTTCGAGCTGGTTCACAAGGATCGTCAGAAGATCCCGATCCTGATCAACACCACACAGAGAAGAGACGCCGCCGGCAATCCTCTTTCAAACCGGACGACCGTCTTCAACATCTCCGACCGAAAGAAGTACGAGCAGGAGCTGTTGCTGGCCAGGAAGAAGGCCGAACAGGCCGTGAAGGCGAAGGCGGACTTCCTGTCGATGATCAGTCATGAGATTCGCACTCCGATGAATGCCATCGTCGGGCTCTCGAATCTCCTGCAGGAGGCCCAGCTCTCGCCCCAGCAACAAGAGTATGTCCGCATCTTGAAGCTCTCCTCTGAGAATCTGCTGAGCCTGCTCAACGACGTCCTCGACTTCAGCAAGATCGAGGCGGGCAAGGTGACGCTGGAGGAGCGGAGCTTCGAGGTCCGCCAGTTGATCGACAGCATCGTCCATGGCCTCGGCATCAAGGCCGAGGAGAAGGGCTTGAGGGTCCGGGTCGAGGTCGACAAGCGGGTGCCGATCCTCCTTGTGGGCGACCCGATCAAGCTCCGGCAGATCCTCACGAACCTGTTGAGCAATGCCATCAAATTCACCGAGCGCGGGAGCGTCACGGTCGCGCTGCGGGTCCTGGAGTTGTTCCCGGATGCGGCCTCCCTCGAGTTCAGGGTCACCGATACGGGCATTGGAATCGCCGAGGACCGTCTGGGCGCGATCTTCGAGGAGTTCACCCAGGCCAGCTATGAGATCAACATGAAGTACGGAGGAACCGGCCTGGGCCTCGCCATCACCCGGAAGTTGTTGGATCTGCATGGCAGCAAGATGTCGGTGGAGAGCGAGCCGGGGGTGGGTTCATCGTTCTCCTTCAATCTGCGCTTGAAGCTCGGTCAGGAAGCCAGGGAGTCGCATCGCCCGAGGACACGGGATGCGCAGGCCATCCAGGGCGTCAGGGTCCTGGTCGCAGAGGATAACGACGTCAACGTCTTCGTGATCGAGCGCTTCCTGCGGAGCTGGGGTGTTGAGTTCGATGTGGTGGAGAATGGGCAGGCCGCCGTGGAGAAGGTCACGGCGAACCATTACGACCTGGTGCTGATGGATCTCCAGATGCCCGTGTTGGATGGGTATGACGCCACCCGGAAGATCCGGAGTCTTCCCGAGGAGAGGTTCCGACGGCTGCCCATCATCGCCTTGTCCGCCTCCGCGCGGATCGGGCTGGAAGACAAGTTGGAGCACGCGGGCTTCACGGACTTCGCCAGCAAGCCCTTCGAGCCGGAGGAGCTCTTCGCGAAGATCGCCGAGCACGGTTCCCGGTCCGTGCCCGCCTCCGCGGGGCAGCGCCCCGGGCGGGAGAAGGAGCAGGCGGAGTTGGGCTCAGCCCCACCTTCGCGGAGTTTCAGCCTCGAGGAGTTCCGGTCGCTGACCGCGGGGGATCGGAAGGCCATGCTCAAGCTGTGCTCCACCACCCTCAAGAACTGTGAGAACTACAAGCATGAGTTCCAGGAGGCGATCGATACGGGCAACCTGGAGCGGTTCGCATTTCATGCCCACAAGGGAAAGATGACCCTGGAGTTGCTGCAGGCCCACGCGCTGCTGGCCGCGCTGAAGCAGGGCAAGACGCTCCTGGCGGAGAAGGAGGGGGAGCCGACCAGGCTCCAGTCCATCGGGCAGGTCATCCAACGAGAGCTGGATGCCATCATCGAGGTCTTGAAGGCGGAGCTGCAGCAGGGATAGCGGTGGGAGGGGCGTCTCTTCGCGTTGGGGCCCGCGATAGACTCGGAGCTCCGCCGGGCCCTGCTCGACTCCTGAACCGCATTCAGCCCGAAGGGAAGTGGCACCCCAGGCGTTACGGAAAGAGAGGACCGAGGATGCTGCTGGAGAACAAGGTGGCCGTCATCTATGGCGGGGGCGGCTCGATTGGTGGTGCCGTGGCCCGCGCCTTCGCTCGCGAGGGGGCGAGGGTCTTCCTCGCGGGTCGCACGAAGGCGAAGCTCGATTCGATCGCGGACGACATCCGTTCTCGTGGCGGACAGGCGGACACTGCCATTGTCGACGCACTCGACGAGAAGGCCGTCGGCGCGTTCGTTGATGCGGTGGTTGAGCAGGCCGGGCACATCGACATCTCGTTCAACCTCATCGGGTACGGCGACGTGCAGGAGCCGCTCATGAAGCTTTCGGTCGACGACTTCCTGCAGCCGATCACGAACGCGGCGCGGACACAGTTCGTGACGACGAGGGCGGCTGCTCCGCACATGATTGCGCGCGGCTCGGGTGTCATCCTCACATTCGGTGGTTCGGGGCCGCAGACACTGCCCGGCCTGGGGGGATTCAAGATCGCTCTCGACGCCCTCGAGGGCCTTCGTCGGCAGTGGGCCTGCGAGCTCGGCGCCCACGGCATCCGCGTGGTGACACTGAAGACGGGCGGAATCGCCGAGACCATCCCCGACACGGTCCCCGGGTGGAAGGACATCGTCGCAGACATCGAGCAGAAGACCCTGCTGAAGCGTGCGGCGAGGCTCGCCGACGTGGGCAACGTCGCGGCCTTCGTGGCTTCCGATCTGGCCCGCACTCTGACCTCTACCGAGGTCAACATCTCCGCCGGAGCGATCGTGGACTGAGCCAGGAGATGAGAAAGTCCTGGCTGCCCTCCGGCCGCACTTTTCGTGGACCTGTCCGACAGTCGGACAAGTAGCGGAAGATCGCTCCCGGAGGGGGCTCCTGTTCTTGGTTCGTTCGGGCCCCTTGGGCGTTTCTTCGACTGGCCGCCCGGAAAGATTCAGGTCGCCGTCATCCCTGCTCGGACTTGCGCACGGCCTCCTCGCAGATCCCCACGCAGCGGAGTGCATCGTCGAGCGGCTTGAATGCACCGGACTCGATCTCGGCGGCCCTCATCGGGTTCTGCCGGAAGCAGTAGAGCGTGGTGGGGTGGATGGGCTCGGTGCACAGCTTCTTGTAGTGCAGTGCCAGCTCCAGCGCGCGCCGGGGCTGCCCATCCTCGATGAAGAAGTCCATCGCCTGCTTGAGGACGTCCGGGTGGTAGGGGTTGGCCTCCAGCATCTCCTCCATGAGCGGTCCGCGGCGCGGGTCCCTCGGCGCGAACTGGTTGAGGTAGTTCATGAAGTTGGACATGGCGAAGCTGTTGCCACGCAGCAGCCGGTAGCCCGCATGCGCGTGGGCCAGGATGTGCTCGGCGTTCCACGGGTCGCGTTGGAACATGTGAGCAAAAAAGGTTGTCGCGCTCCGCCGGCGGCATCAGAACAGGGGCCTCGTGGAAGGAGCAGTCGTGGAGAGCATATCGAAGGTCCTGTCCGTCCAGGGTCTGCGCAAACAATATGGGGCCACCGTCGCCGTCGATGGCATCTCGTTCGACGTGGGCCGCAAGGAGATCGTCGGGCTCCTGGGGCCCAATGGGGCAGGGAAGACCACGACCATCAACATGGTCCTCGGCGTCCTCGAGCCAAGCTCCGGGTCCATTCACATTGAGGGGGTGGACCTCGCGAAGCGCCGGGCCCAGGCGCTCGAGCGCACCAACTTCGCCGCCGTCTATGCGCCTCTGCCCGGAAACCTCACCGTGCGGCAGAACCTGCGCGTCTTCGGGCTCATCTACGGCGTGAAGGAGTTGTCCAAGCGGATTGAAGAGCTGATTGCGCAGTTCGACCTCGAGCGGTTCCGCGACGTGAAGTGCGGCGTGCTCTCCTCGGGAGAGCAGACGCGGGTGGCCCTGGCCAAGGCCATGCTCAACCGTCCGCGGCTCCTGTTGCTCGATGAGCCGACGGCCTCGTTGGATCCCTCCACGGCGCGCGACCTCCGCGCTCGGATCCGCGAGTTCGCCACACAGGGCACCGGTGGCGTGCTGTGGACCTCGCACAACATGTACGAGGTCGAGGAGGTGTGCGATCGCGTGCTCATCGTCTCGCACGGGAAGATTCTGCTCGAAGGCGACCCCAGGACCCTGCCGGGCGAGCACGGCAAGGCGACGCTCGAGGAGCTGTTCATCACCGTGGAGCGCGAGCCGCTCGCGCTGGAGCGGGTCTGACTCCCATGTCCTTCAACCGTGCTGCCGCCGTCGTCCTTCGTCAGTTCTATCTCATCCGGGGGAGCCCCTCGCGCGTCTTTCCACTCTTCGTGTGGGTGGCCATTGACATGGTGTTGTGGGGCTTCATCACCCGCTACCTCAATACCGTCACCGGGAGCGGTGGCCCCGACTTCGTTCCCTCGCTGCTGGGCGCGGTGCTCCTGTGGGACTTCCTGACCCGCGTCATGCAGGGCGTGACGATGGCGTTCTTCGAGGACGTGTGGTCGCGCAACTTCCTCAACATCTTCGCGACGCCCTTGTCGATCTCCGAGTACATCAGCGGGCTCGTGCTCTCGAGCATCGCGACGAGCTCCATCGGCCTCATCGTGATGCTCGTTGTCGCGAGCACGGCGTTCGGGCTGTCCCTGTTCTCCTTCGGCCTGCTGATCGTGCCGTTCCTGCTCGTGCTCTTCCTCTTCGGAATCGCGCTCGGCATCTTCGGCACCGCCATCGTGCTGCGGCTCGGGCCGTCCGCGGAGTGGTTCGTCTGGCCCATTCCCGCCGTGGTCTCACCGTTCGCGGGCGTCTTCTATCCGCTCGCAACGCTCCCGGAGTGGATGCAGCTCGTCGCGCGCCTGCTGCCGCCGTCCTACGTGTTCGAGGGCATGCGGACGATCGTCTCGGGTGGGGCCTTCTCGGCGACGACCCTGCTCTGGGGAGTGGGGCTCGCCTTGTTGTACATCCTGCTGGCGTGTTGGGTCTTCACGCGCGTCTATCGGCAGGCCGTGCGCACAGGCCTCATTGCTCGTTATAGCGCCGAGAGCGTGAGCTGATGATGTCCCGGCGGCGAGGCCGACAACCCGTTAAGAGGCGTGGCCATGGTTCCGTTCTCTGTTCTCGATCTCTCCCCCATCCTCCAGGGCAGTGACGCCGCCCAGTCCTTCCGCAACACCCTGGACCTGGCACGGCATGCGGAGCGCTGGGGCTACCGCCGCTACTGGCTGGCCGAGCACCACAACATGCCCGGTGTCGCCAGCGCGGCGACCTCGGTCGTTATTGGCTATGTGGCCGGTGGCACGTCGACCATCCGCGTGGGCGCGGGCGGCGTCATGCTGCCCAACCACTCGCCGCTGGTCATCGCCGAGCAGTTCGGCACGCTGGCGTCCCTCTATCCGGGCCGCATCGACCTGGGGTTGGGGCGCGCGCCGGGCACCGATATGCTCACCGCCCGCGCCTTGCGTCGCGATCTGGCGAGCAACTCCGACGAGTTCCCGCAGGATGTGGTCGAGCTGCAGTCCTACTTCAAGCCCGCGGCGCCCAACCAGGCGATCCGGGCCGTGCCCGGCGCGGGCCTGAACGTGCCCATCTGGATCCTGGGCTCGAGTCTGTTCGGCGCCCAGCTCGCCGCAGCGCTCGGGCTGCCGTTCGCCTTTGCCTCGCACTTCGCGCCCGACCATCTGATGTCTGCCCTGCGGATCTACCGCAGCCAGTTCAAGCCTTCTGAAGCGCTCGAGAAGCCCCACGCCATGATCGGCGTCAACGTCTTCGCGGCGGAGACGGATGCGGAAGCCCGGCGGTTGGCCACCTCGGCGCAGATACAGTTCGTCAACCTGCGGCGCGGTCAGCCCGGCCCTCTCCAGCCACCCGTGGACAGCATGGAAGGGCGCTGGTCGGAGATGGAGAAGGCAGGCGTCGAGCATGCGCTCTCCTGGTCGGTCATCGGCTCCCCGGAGACCGTGCGCCGCGGGCTGGCGGACATCCTGGAGCGGACCGGCGCGGACGAGGTCATGGTGACGGCGCAGATCTACGACCACGCGGCTCGGCTGCGCTCGTTCGAGATCGCCGCCCAGGCCCGCGACTCGCTGGCGGGTTAAGGGAATCTTAATAAGTCGCGCCTACCGTGCTCTTCAGTTGTCCCTCTGGAGAGCACGATGACCAAGAAGACAAACACCCTGGTAGCGCGACAGCCCGCTGACTCCCTGCCCAGCCGGAGGCAGGCGCTCGGTGTCATTGGGGCCCTCGGCGCTTTCGGCGCCATGGTGATGCTGAGCTGCGGCGAGGACGATTCTGGCGGCGGAACGACGACGCCGGACGCGGGGTCGGGCGTCGTTGACCCCGGCTTCTGGGCGACCGGTGGCACCGCCGCGATGACCGCCGCCAGCACCTATCCGGATCCGTTCGCCGCGGGCCCCGGTACGACGTGCGCCCTGCTGTGCGAGGCGACCCTGGGCCCCTGCTACGCGGAGACGTTGGAGCGCAAGGACATCAGCGAGGGCCACGAGGGTCTGCCCGTGCGCCTCGTGTTCCTCGTGGTGGATGAGACCTGCAAGCCCATCCCCGGTGCGAGCGTCGACATCTGGCATGCCGCGCCGGAGGGGCTCTACTCGGGCGAGGACGCCAGCACGTTCTGCACCGCGGACGACCCGTCCGCCACCTCCGCCCGGTGGTTCCGTGGCGTCCAGACGACGGACGCGAACGGCCGGGTGGAGTTCGATACGTGCTTCCCCGGCTGGTACAGCAGCCGGACCATCCACATCCACTTCACGGTCCGTCTCAATGGCGAGGAGTACGTGACCTCCCAGCTCGTCTTCGATGATGCGCTGAACGACGACATCATCGGGACCCAGCCGCTCTACAAGGATCGCGGACCCCGGGACACGACGAACGCGACCGACAACGTCGTCTCCGAGGAGTCCGCTCCTGACTACATGCTCCAGACCCAGCGCATGTCGGACGGCGCGATGTTGGCCTGGAAGACGCTCGTCATCCGGTCCTCGCTCTCCAACGCGGCGTGCCAGATGCCGGGTGGCGGCGGTGGGGGCCCCGGCGGTCCTCCTCCGGGCGACGGTGGCGTGCGCCCCCCTCGCGGTGATGGCGGCATGGGTCCTCCTCCGGGTTGGGACGGCGGCACGGCCCCTTGAAAGGGGTGGTGGTGCACACACCCACCTCCGCTTGAATACCCCGCGCCAACCCCCCTTGTCGCAGGTTGGCTTGCATCCCATATTCCTGAGCCCTATATCCCGGGCTCAGGATTATGAACCCGCGTTCAACATCTCGAACCAAGCCTCAGTCCCTCCGGGTTCGGATGAAGGAGGAGGCGCGCGCCGCCATCCTCGACGCGGCCGAGCAGGTCCTGTCCGAGCAGGGCCTCCACGCCACGCGCATGGACGACATCGCCGCGCAGGTGGGGGTCTCGGTCGGGACGCTCTACAATTATTTTGAGGATCGTCAGCAGCTCCTGCTGGCACTGCTTGAGGTGCGCGCCAGGGATCTGCTGGCCCTGCTCGACGCGGAGCTGGAGCAGAGCCAGGGCTCGCCGTACCGCGCCCGGCTGTACGGCTTCCTCCGCTGCGTCCTCGAGCATTCCCAATCCCACTTCCGGCTGTTCAGTGTCCTCCTGGAGGAGGGGCCGCGGCACAGTCGTCCCAAGGACGAGCCGGCCCAGCGCCGTTACCAGCAGGAGCTCGCGCGCGAGCTCCTCCGCCGCGTCGAGCTCCTGTGCGAGGACGGTCTGAGACAGGGGGCCCTGCGGCCCGAGGACGTCCGGCACTACCCCATGTTGCTGCTGGGCATGGTCCACAGTGTCCTATTCCAACAATTCCACATGAAGCAGCCCGTTCCGGTCGATGAGTCCATCGCGCCGTTGCTGCGCTGCTTCCTCGATGGCGCCACCCCGCGCCCGTGAGCAAGCCATGCTGACGACGCTTCTGACTGCCACTGTGATGGCAACAGCCCCGGTCTCCTCCCCACCTCAGCAGGAGACGCGGCCGGCGCCGATCGTCGAAGCAAAGCCGGAGCCCTCCATGCGGAGCCGGGCGCCCATCATGGCGGGGGTCGGCGCGACCCTCGCGCTCTCCGGCACGGTGCTCTGGATCGCCGGTAACTTCCAGCAGGGGCTGACCGCCTCGCCTCGCCAGAACTCCGGTGAGCTCACCCCCGCGGCGCGGACCGCGCAGCAGAACCTGCTGGGAGGGGTGGCGTTGACGCTCGTCGGGGCGTGCGTCGTGGGCGTCTCGGCGGTGATGTGGAGTGGGGCGCCTCCTCCGGAGCGGCCGCGCAGCAATGTGTCCGCGTCCGTCATGATTGCGCCGAACGGGGGTGGGGTGTCCCTGACGGGTACCTTCAAGTGAGAGGGGGAGGGCTGCTGGCGCTGTTGTGCGTGTGTGGAACGCTCGCGCGCGCCGAGGGCTCGCCGCCCTCCGTTCCCGATGAATCAAGCGCCGTGCTCGTGCCGGTGCCCGCATTGCCCGTGGAGGTGCCGGTACTGCCCGCGGATGCGCCCGTGCGGACGAATTACCTCGTCCCGGCCATCGAAGCGACGGCGGTGAACCTCGGCCTCTTCTCCTTCCACAACCTCATCTCCCGCGAGCCGTTCGCGCTGATCTCCTGGGAGACGGTGCGCAGCCACCTCGATGGCACGGATGGCTGGACGTTCGACGTCGACAACTTCGTCACGAACCAGTTCGCCCACCCGTACCACGGCTCGTTCACCTTCGCCGGAGCGCGGTCCTCGGGCGTGCCGTTCTGGCAAGCGGGCCTCTACACCTTCTTCTCCAGCCTGGTGTGGGAGTACTTCGCGGAGAACGAACCGCCCTCCATCAATGATCAGATCACCACGACGCTCGGCGGTGTCTTCCTGGGCGAGGTCCTTCACCGGACGTACAGCGTCCTGACGGAGCCACAGGGAGGGAAGGTGAGCACGGTTCGGAGGCTCGCCGGGGTGCTCGTCAGTCCGGCCTCGTCCCTGAATGACTGGATCTTCGGCGGCGAGATGAATCCGGGCGACATCGACTCGTCTCCGCCGCTCTATGGAGAAATCGCACCGGGCGTGAGCCTGATGACGCGCTTCGTGGACAGGACGGGCGCCGAGCGGTTCCCGCTGCTGACCCAAGGGCCCCAGGTCTCCTTCTCGGGAGAGCTCACCTACGGAGCGCCGGGAGATCCCCAGTGGCGCTACCGCCACCCCTTCTCCTATTTCGACGCGACCGCGGGGGTGACCTTCCCCGGGACCCTCATGGCGAATCTCCACATCCGGGGACTCGTCGCGGGGGCCCAGTACGGCGGCCAGGAGAGCTCGACGCGCGGGCTCTGGGGGCTGTTCGGCCTCTACGACTACGGCGCGAACCACATCGTGCGGGTGTCGTCCGTGGGGGTGGGCTTCGGGACCACGCTGCAGACGCGGATCAGCAGCCGGTCGTTCCTGCAGGGCACCGCCATTCTGGGCGGACTGGGATTCGCCGCGGCGGGAAACCTCGGCTTGGATCCGTCCATCCCGCGCGACTACCACATCGGACCGGGAGCGCAGGCCGTCCTGGAGGCGAAGCTGGTGCGCCTGGGTCTAGGCATGCTCCGAGTGCGGGCGAAGAACTGGTGGGTGACGGGAGCGTACTCGGAGCCCCGAGAGGGTTTCGAGTCCATCGCCTACCTCACCTGGGATGGCCGTGTGCGGGTCGCACCTGGACTGGCAGTGGGGTTGGAGATCCCCATGGCCTTGCGCGCCTACGATTTCGGTCCGACTCACCATCAAGTGATTGGCGGAGGAGGGCTGCGCCTGACCTTGAGTTACATGTCCGACGATAACTTCGGAATCTCAGGCTTCTGAGGGGACCGGGCCGGAAGGCTCCCTGTCGCAGGGGGGCCGTGTGCGCTATAAAAGGAGGAATGAGCCAGGGGTCGCGTGCGTGGTTGCTCAGACGACTGGATGCGTTCCTGACCGAGGAACAGCGCCGCTCCCCACCGGACGAGCTCAGCCGCTACCGCTTGCTGGTGGGGGGCACACTCTTCCTGGTGGCATTCAACCTGGCGCTGGCGCTGTCGGCGTCACTCTTCCAGGACATCAGCCTGCCTCGCTTCGTGCACGGGCTGGCGATGGCGGCGCTCTTCGGAATGGTGCTGGTGGTCCTGCGCCGGGGGAGCTCGATCCGGCCCGCGGCCATGATGGTGTGCGGCCTGTTCGTGAGCGGATACGTCTCGGCCACCTTCTCGATGCCCCATCCCGCCATCGCCTCGCACGCGACCGTCATGCTCATTCCGGCCCTGGCCGTCTACCTGATGGGGCCACGGCTGGGGCTCATCATCACGGGGGTCTTGTGCCTCAACGCGAGTGTTCTCCTCCCGCTGTGCCTGTCGGGGTTCGGCTCCCTGGAGCCGATCTTCGCCCAGCCCAGGTTGTGGGCCGCAGGCGTGATGGATTCCCTGGTCCTGCTGCTCGGCTGGGGGGTGAGCTCACTGTTCTGCGCCGCGCGCGACGAGGCGATCGCCACGGTTCGCGAGAGCGAGCGCAAGCTGATCAGCCTCGTTGAGAGCACGGATGACCCGGTCTGTTCGCTCGACCCACAGGGGCGCATCGTCACCGCCAACTCCGCGGCGAGGCGGATGTTCCGCGAGGCGTTCGGCCGGGAAGTGAAGTCGGGGGATGCGCTGGACGAGCAGGCCACGGAGGAGCGGCGTGCCGAGTGGCGCGCGGTCCTGGCTCGGGCCTTCGGGGGCCAGTCCGTCCGCTACGACGTCCCCTTCCGGGTGGGGGAGCGCTCCATCAATCTGGATCTCTCCCTCCACCCCATTCAGGGCAACAAGGGGCAGGTGATCGGCGTGACCTTGTTCGGCCGGGACGTGAGCGATCGCAAGGCGGCCGAGGCCCGGCTGGACGAGCTGCACCGCAACCTGGTGGACATGTCTCGCCGGGCGGGCATGGCGGAGGTGGCCACCGGGGTCCTGCACAACGTGGGCAACACGCTCAACAGCGTCAACGTCTCGGCCACGCTCGTCATCGAACGGCTGCGCGGTTCGCGGGTGCCCCTGCTGGTGCGTGCCGTGGAGCTGCTGCGCGCGCACGAGGCGAAGCTGCCGGCCTTCCTGACGGAGGACGACCGGGGTCGCAAGCTCCCGGAGTACCTCTCCACTGTGTCGCAACACCTGGCGGGAGAGGTCGAAGCGCTCCTGGCAGAGATGCAGGGGCTGGCGCGCAATGTGGAGCACATCAAGTCCGTGGTGAGCATGCAGCAGGAGCACGCGCGCTACGGCGGCAGGGTGGAGCAGGTGACGGTGCCCGAGCTCATCGACGACGCGCTGCGCCTCAACGCGACCTCCTTCGAGCGGCTGGGCATTCGCGTCCACCGCGAGTGTGAGGACGTGCCCCCAATGGAGGTGGATCGGCACAAGCTGCTGCAGATCCTGGTGAACCTGCTGGGCAACGCGCGGCACGCGCTGGTGGAGAGCGGGCGCGCGGACAAGCAGCTCTCCCTCCGCGTGCGCAGGGAAGGGGAGGCGTGTTTGCGCATCGAGGTGGCCGACAACGGGGTGGGCATCGCGCCGGAGCACCTACCCCGGCTCTTCGTTCATGGCTTCACCACGAAGAAGGACGGGCACGGCTTCGGGCTGCACGCCAGCGCGCAGGCCGCCGAGGAGATGGGAGGCCGGCTCGGCTGCGCGAGCGGGGGGCGCGGCCAGGGCGCCACCTTCACGCTCGAGCTGCCCCTGCGCGCGCGGGAGGTCCAGGCCGCCTCGGCCTGACTCAGTTCCGGTACAGCAGGAACAGCGGCATGTCGATGGAGACGCCCGCGTTGACCCGCCAGGCCGGGTGGGGCGTCACGCCCCCCGCGTCGAGGTCATACGCCGCGCTCACCGAGAGCGTGAAGGGTGTCCTCGGGAACATGCCCTTGAGCCACAGGCCGGGGCTGATCGCCTCCGCCACGCGCGGCGCCTTGCGCTCCTCCATGCCGACGAAGTTGGTGTAGCCCGCCAGGTCGATGGCTTGGAAGAACAGGCTCCAGGTGAGCCCGGCTCGGCCCAGTTGGTAGTCCACGCCGAAGGGCACCAGCACCCGCGGCTTGAACGGATCTCCCCCGGGGGCGCCGGAGAGGTAGTAGGCACCACCAAACCCCACCATGCCGCTCAGCGAGACGAAGTGGTGTACGTCCGGATCGCTCCGCCACCGCCAGCTCCCCACCGGCGTGGTCGAGGCGAGGATGACGGCCTTCACCTCCTCGGCGTCCTTGGCGTCGGCGAGCGCTACCAGCAGGCCTCCATACCGGGTGAATCCGTCCGGCAGGCAGATGCAGGGTCGCCGCTCGCATCGCCACTCGGAGGCTTGGGCCTCGGGCTCCGTCATCGCCGGGGCCTTCCAGACCTCCGCCTGATTGCACCGACTCGCGGCTTCGTCACCGTACCGGCTGGTCCTGCTGGAGATGGCCTGGTGCTCGAGCAGCAACTGGTACACGGTGGTGATGTCCCGGGCGATCGCCGCCACCACCATGCGCAGCACGTCCCGCGAGGCCAGGAGCACGGTGCGCGCCTCGAGCAGGGCCTTCTGGTTCTCCTCCACCTGGAGGTTGGAGTTCGGCATCCACCCGCCCAGCAGCCTGTTGAGGCGGAGCACCCCATCCAGCGCCACATCCGCCGCATCGAGCGCCGACACGCCCTCCTGCGCCAGCAGCCGGGTGGCCTCGGCGATCTGCGCGGGCGTCCCATCCTGAGACACCGCCCCGAGCCGCCGCGCCTGCTCCACCAGTTGCTGCAGGTCCGTTGAGACCGTGGCGATTCCCTCCGCCGACTCCGAGAGCGGTGCGGCGAGTGCAGCCCAGACCTTCAACCGCGACTGCGTTCCAATCGGTTCGTACACCCAGCCGCAGCTCTCCCGCTGGAGCGAGAGCAGCATCACGGCCAGGCCTCGGGCTCGCGAGTCCATCTGGGGAACGAGGCCCCGGTTGGCGTCGTTCACCAGCTCGATGTAGCGCGTGAAGGAACCGGGCATGGCGCTGACGCACGCGAGCCGCGTGTAGAGCTTCGAGACAGTGGCAGGCACGCCCGGCTCCAGGGGGAGGGCCTCGAGCCGGCGGGACAGCGTGTCCAGTGCGCGGACCGGGTGCACGCCCCCGATCATCGCGTCGACCAGCTCTCGGACGGCCGGCGCGGCGCGTGCGTACTTGCGCCCATCCGCCTCGAAGACAACCTCGAAGGCCAGGTGCGAGGGGATGGCTCGGAGGTCCTCCTCCACCGTCTTGCGCAGCAGCGCGAGCGAGGCCGTTCCTCCCGCCCCGAGCGACGCCGCGAAGACATTGTTGTGCGCCGCGGTGCAGGTGCTCGGCAGCCAGTCCCGGATGTGCCCCCGCATCTGGCCCCAGGTGTCCTTCACCTCCCGGGCGCAGATCCGCTCGTCGAACTCGAGGAGCACGTACAGCACGGCCTCGGCCTCGGCACGATCCTGGAGCGCCAGGGCCAGTCCTTTGAAGAGCTGATCCAGGAACGCGCTCAGCTCAATTCCCGGCAGCAGGCCCGCCAGGCTGGCGGCGGTCTCCACCCCCGCGTTCAAGGAGAGCCTGGAGCTCGCGAGGTCCAACACCCCCTGGGTGGCGGCCAGCTCATCCTGCTGCGCCTGCGGGGAGGACTTCGACAGCTTCACGGTGGCGAGCGCGGACTCCATCGAGGCCAACGCCTGGAGGAGCGGCTCCCGCGCACTGAAGTACGCGGCCAGCACCAGGGCGTCCGAGTCCAACAGCGTCGCCGCGTCGAACTCGGTCGCGTTGGGGCCGTGGTAGCGCGTGCACCAGCTCGCAACCTCGGGAGTGGACTGAAGGTTCGTGCACACCCCACGGATGCGCTCGGAGAGGTTGCCCCGAAGCGGACCCCACCATTGGGCGAAGGCGCTCATCGCGTCGAGGGTGGGCTGCATGCGGGTGCCCGAGAGGGAAGGGGAGCCGCCTCCGGTGGTGCTGCTCACGGGCATGCCGTTGTCAGCGTTGAGCCCAGCGCCGATCGGGGCTCCGGGTGGAGGCCCCGCCACTTGAGGAATCTGCTTGGAGGCCGCGAGCGTGGCGGTGGAGAGCAGCAGCGCCAGGGCCACGCCAGTTCGTGCGAGCGGATGCATCCAGACTTCCTTTCTAGACATCAAAGCCCAGCGCGCGCATGGCCTCGACCATGTCGTCGCTGGAGAACGCAATGGCCTCACCCTGCTGGGTGTCGGCATGGAAGGCGCGGTGCAGACCGATGACCTCCTCGGGGAGATCCGGGCCTGAGCTCCGCAGCAGCGGGCCTCCGCTGAAGGCTGGGAGGTTGGTTGCGGGGTAGTGGAGGAGCCCCTCCTCGTCGACAGTGACGGTGATGGGGATGGACACCTGGGCGCGCGGCTGAATCAGGGTCCAGCCCCACAGCGCGGCGCTCCCTTCTTTCTCCGAGTCGACGACCAGAGGCGGCTGCATGGGCCCGCAGACCTCCCAGGGCATGCGGAGCACCGCCAGATCCGTGGAGGGCACGTAGCCGGCGTGCTCGACAAAGCGCGAGGGAATCACGACGGCATCGGCCCACGCCCGCACATTGCCCAGCTCCACCTTCACCTGGGCCGCGGCGAAGAGCCGAGCGCCCGCGCGGAACATCACCGCGTGAGCCACCGTCACCACCAGGCGCGGATGGACCAGGAGCCCACTGGCTGCTTGAGAGCGGTTCCAGGCGAAGGACTCGAGGCACGCCACTGGCGTGAAGCTCCCCGTGAGCGGCTGGTTCGGAAAGAAGCGAGCGAGCCTCGCCGCCGACCAGCCTCCGATCATTTCGTCACCGGGATGGAATGTTCGACGCCATCAACGTCGACCGAGATCGCCTCCGGCAGCGGCGGAGCACCGGGCACCTGCTCCACCCGGAACTCCAGGCAGGGGTGGGTCGGCCACCGGCGGGGCGCATCCACCAGCCGGACCTGCTTCACCCCCTCGAGCCGCTGGAGCTCGGGCAGCTTTCGCAGCGCAGCCGCGCGCAGCTGCTCGAACGAACCCGGCGAGGAGGCGTTTGTCGAGGGAGGTGTCGTCGGGGTCACCTGCACGGGATTGCCCGGTAGGACAGGGGTCAGCGCCGAGGGCATCTGGCTCGCCAGGGCGGAACGGGTTCGCCGCACCTCGGTCAGCACGTTGAGCAGCTCGTACCAGAAGGACGAGCCGACGGCGGAGGCCGCGCCGGTGAGCAGCACCTGCGCCACGAAGCTGAAGTGGAGCTCGGAGAGCTCGGGCCAACCGCACGAGCCCAGGAAGGCGTTCGCCCCCGTCAGCAGCGCAATCAGGATGCCGATGAACAGGGTGTTCTCGGCGTTGGCGGCTCGCGTGAGCCGATCCACCTCGTTGCTGCCGAGCGAGACCGGCAACACCGGCTTGGAATCGACGTAGGCCTCACCGGTCCGCAGGTCGATCTGGATGTTCCCAGCTTTCTTCTTCCGCTTGCCGAGCGCCACTCTCGGCCGGAGCGGTTGCCAGTCCCGCCGCTTGAACACGGCTGCGAGGCGCTCGGAGCTCAGGGAGAGCACGAACAACACCAGGAGGCCTCGCAGCAGGAGTTCCATCACCTCTGACTATACTCCGCGCATGGGCCGGTTGTGTTTGAAGCTCGTCATGCTGCTGCCGCTCGTCACCGCGGCGTGTGCCACCTCGGTGGCCCCGGGGCAGCCCCGAGGCACTGGAGATCTCCAAGGGCCTGCGGTTCGAAGCTCCCGCCATCGACAAGCCGGCGGCGGAGTTCGTCTACCACTACCGGATGGATGCTCGGGGAGGCCTGGGCGGCGCGATGACGTTGAACCTCCAGCCCATGGCCTTCCTGTCACGCCGGCTGGACATCGGGTTCCACGCCGCCTTCGGCACGGGCCCGGCTGAGCTCAATGGCTTCATCGGGTACCAGCACTTCGCGTCCACCTGGGCCGTGCCCTATGTGCGGATGATGCTCGGAGGGATTCCGGCGGCGCCCCCCGGCATGGGGTTCAACTACGGCGGGGAGCTCGGGTTGAAGCTGTGCCTGGGACCGATCGGACACCTGGAGTTCGCCGCCGGCTCTTCGAGGGCCAGTCCGCTCCATGCCTCGGTGGGACTGGGGCTGAACGCGATCTTCCTCCTGCTCCTCGGCCTGCACTGAGCGGGGCGGATCAGCCCTTGGTCAGCCCTTGGAGGGTGGGAGGTACTTCGCCGGCAGCGGCTGGTCGGGCGTCTCCGACGTCCAGGCGACCGTCAGCACCCACCAGCGCTTGCCATCGTTGAAGAGCTGGATGCTGTTGACGCCGCGCATGAAGGGCTTGGGCTCTTCCCCGCGAAAGGCCTCGTAGGTGCTGAAGACGTGCACGAGGCCACCGAAGCGCTCCTCGACACGGTGGACCTCCCGCTCGCGGAACCCCTCCTCGACGAGCATCTTCCCGGACTGGGTGATGTACTCCTCGGGGGTGATCATCCGGTAGCCGATGGTGCCGTCCTTGCGCTTGCCGGAGGGGATCAGCCGCGCACCGGGAGCGAAGAGCGAACGGAAGCGATCCCAGTCACGCGCCTGGCCCTTGGGTCCGGAGATGACGTCGTAGAGCGCAGCCACGATCGCCTCCGGCGTGGCCACGTCCTCCGGCTTCGCCGCCGGGGAAGCGGTGGCCTGGGCGGGCGCGGCCGGAGCGGGGACAGTAGGGGAGGGCGGTGGGGTGGGCTTCTTGGGCTCGGCGGCGAACGCCGGAGCCATCACACCGGAGGAGAGCAGCGCGGCGACGAGCGGCCACACGCGAGGCTTGAGAGTGGAGTGCATGGGCATCCTCTGGACTGCGGGGACTTCGCATCATGGCCCACCCCCCTCGCGACGGCGAGCACTCCGACACTACAGTCGCGAGCCCTGTCTCCATGCCGAGCACGGAGGGAACCCGTGAAACGCCTCGTCGCCAGTCTTGCCCTTCTCACCGCGTGCACCACCACCACCCGTCAGGCCGAGCCACCCGCCGCCGCCCCCCCGCCCCAGGCCACGGCGCCCACACCTCCCAGTCCCATCTTCACGTTCGGAGGCGTGGAGATCTTCGGCTCGCGCAAGGTGCCCAAGGAGAAGCTGCTCGAGCTCATGGTGTTTCCGGCTCCGGGTACGCCCGTCGATACCAGCAAGCAGGAGTTCATCCAACAGCTCATGGAGAGCAAGAAGCGCATCACCTCGGCGTACTCCTTCGCCTACAGCAGGATGTCGGTGGTCCAGTGGGCACCGACGCACACGGTCCGGGTGACCGTGGATCTGGTCGATACCGGAGACGAGTGGCGCATGGCCTTTGCCCCCGAGCCACAAGGGGACGTCCCCGATCCGGACGGGCTCATGGCGGCCTGGAAGGATTGGCTCAAGAAGCTCTGGAAGTTGCGGAGCGAGGGCGTGCTTCCCGGGGAGACGGGTCCGTGCCGTGCCCCCATCGGGTGTTACGGGAGGTTCGATCACCCCGAACTCGAGCCTCTGGAGCAGCGCTTCATCGACGGTGTGCCACGCAACGTCGACGCGCTCGTGCGGGTGATGCGTGAGGACCGGGACGCGCGCAAGCGAGAGACCGCAGTCATGCTCCTGGGCTACATGACCTCGCGAGAGGAGTTCGTGCGAGCCGTCCTCCCGTCGGTGCGTGACTCCGACCAGGGCGTGCGCAACGAGGCGCTGCGCCTGCTCGGTGCGGCACAGAAGGACCAGAAGCGCGTCATCATTCCGTTAGAGACTGTACTCGAGGCGCTCTGGTTCCCTTCGGCGACCGATCGCAACAAGGCGGGCTGGGCGCTCGTGCGCATCGTGGAGACCGAGGGGGCCGTCCACCGCCAGCAGATCCTCGACAAGGTGGGCAAGGTGCTTCTGGAGATGGCGGGCGCGCAGCAGGAAATCGATCACCAGCCCGCTCGTAAGGTGCTCGCCCTGCTGTCGGGACAGGATTTTGGTGACGACGTGGCGGCCTGGCGCCGTTGGGTCGAGCAGGCGCGCTGAGAGGAGGGAAGAGAGTTTGTGCGGAAGGTGCATCTCTGCCAGCGTGGTGTCCCGATGCGGCGCTCCCGCCTGCTCCAGGCCCTGCTCGTCTCACTGGCCCTCCATGTGGGCCTGGGGCTCGTGCTGTACCTGACACCGCCCGCGGAGCTCGGGTCGCCCTCGAACCGCCAGCAGGAGCCCCTCCAATTCGAGGTGGTCGAACGCACACCGCCTCCGAGCGCCGAGCCTCCCCGTTCCCCCCCTTCCGTGGTGAAGCCACCGCAACCGCCGCGAGGCCCCCGTCAGCCGCCCCGAGCCTCGGCCCCACCCGATCCTTCGCCCCCCCCCGCGCCCATCCCGCCCGAGGCCGAGGCCTCGGCGCCACCCGAAGTCGTGCCAGATGTACCCCGCGCCGTGCGACTGTTCCCGGGCCCTGGAGGACTCGCCGTGGCGCCCCCCGCCAGCACGCCTCCGGGAGCCTCCACGGGAGGACGCACGTGGAGGCCAGGCGACGGGCCCACTGCCGAGCAGCAACTGGCCGAGGAACGCGAGCGGGTCCGGGGCCGGGTCCAGGGATTCCTCGACGACGGCATGGCGGTGCTACGCGTGGAGAACGGCCTCGTCGACAGCTTCTTCGGGGAGATGGACACGGCGCTGGAGAAGGGGCTCTCGGGCGCGCCGCTCTTCGCGTACGACGGGGTGATCAAGCACTTCTTCAAGCCAGGTCCCGGGATGATTCAAGGCCTGCAGGAGCTGCAAAAGAGCGCCGAGAACTTCGGTGCGACGGGCAATCCGTACTCGCAGGGGGGCTCCATAGGGGCGACGGACCGGCTGGAGGACGTGGCGCACAAGGGGACGACGGGCAAGCGAGCCCGAACATCAGGCCTCTCGAACGTCGACAGGCTCGATGGGTACAGCAAGGGCGCCGGTACATTGCACGCGGAGCTCGATCTCGAGCAGTCACGCACGGGGCAGGTGCTGTCGGTGAAGTTGAGCAGGAGCTCTGGCAATCCGCTCTTCGATGCGTACGTCCTCGAAAAGGTGCCCGAGTCCCTGGCGAAGCTCCCACCCGCGCCCGAGCACTTCGCCAAGAGGGCAAAGGGAGAGTCCGTGCGCAGTGTCTGGGCCATCGATGGGCACGTGAGCTTCGCGCGGACCCTCAAGGTCACGAAGCTCGACGCGCTCAATGCCGGGGATGCGGCCTACCTCTCGGGACTCATGGCACTGGGAGTGCTGTCGGGCAACTTCGACGAGGTGCGCGGCGAGGTGATCGTCCCGGACATCCGGAGGCCGCACTTCGACATCCGGACCGAGTTGCTGCGCGTGTATTAGCGGCGAGGCCGGCGGCGAAGAGCCCCGAGCCCGAGCACCGACAGCACCATCAGGGCGACTCCCCCGGGTCCACCCGCGGCACAGCCCCAGCCGAGGGGCGACTCCAGCGGGCCTGGGTCATCGGTAGTCCCCATCCCGCCGTCCTGGGAGGAACCACCGTCAGTGAAGGTTCCACCGTCTGACGGTGTGCCAGGAGAACCCCCATCGGTTCCCGCGTCGGCCGTGCCACTGTCCGGTGTGCACACACCGCCGGGAAGTGCCGCGGGCGCATCGCCCGTGCTCCCATCCTCGAGCAGCACGAGGACGCCATCCGAGGACACGTAGGTGGACAGGCCCGCGCCGTTGGTCGCGCGAATGGTGACGTAGTAGCGCTGTCCGCGGGTGAGGTTGAGGTCGTACAGGGTTTCCGACAGAAGGAGCTCGCGGGGTTCGAACACTCGGACCTCGGTACCGCATGGCCGGGTGCCGATGGCGCGCGCATAGCCGCTGATGCCCGACTCGGGATCGGAGAACCGAGGCGATTGGCCCCAGTCGGCCTGAAGGATGTTGGTGTAGTCCTGCGTGTCCCTTTCCCTGTCGGGGCCGCCGAGTCCATCCAGGACGATCCCCGGGCTTGGTGGCGAGGTGTCAGCCTGTGGTTGGCTCCACGCGACGAGCGGCAGAAGGGCGAGACCGACGGCCACGCCGCCAAGTACGCGAGGGAACACGGATTCCTCCAGGGGATGACACAGCGCCTCCCACAGCCTCCACAAGAAGACCGTGAGGCGCCAGCCCCGGAGAGCCCCGAACCCAATCACTTCAGATATTTGCAATACAAAGAGGCCCGGGAGGCAGGCGAGTAGCCGCCACCGGACCTCGCTCCATGGAATCCCGGCCAGGAGGGCAGGGAAGCACAACCTCGGGCTCCCCACCCTCTCTAGAGGGTATCCAGGCAACTACTAGGCGCTGGCGGTCTTCTCCGAGCCCACGGCGATGCCCTGCTTGCCGAGGTAGCCCATGGCCTTGTCCTTCACGTCCGTGCGCAGCTCGGTGCCCGTCTTGGGCGCGAGCAGGAGGGCGGCGATGCCACCGACGGCGCAGCCGATGACGAACGCGCCAACGCCGGCGAACGAGCTGCGGGCGGGCTTGTAGGTGGTGAGGCCCACGTAGCGCAGCACGTCATCGGG
The DNA here is from genome assembly GCF_044360475.1 of Archangium minus. NCBI lineage: Bacteria > Pseudomonadati > Myxococcota > Myxococcia > Myxococcales > Archangiaceae > Archangium > Archangium minus. Next base: position 6,572,695 of record NZ_CP043494.1, on the reverse strand, counting down.
GTCGAACTCCTCCCACTGCCCCTTGGCGTACTGGGGAAGGTCCTTGAGGATCTTCTTGGCGAGGTACTTCCGGTACACGTCGCTCTTCACCGCAAACTTGGCCTTCTTCGCGAACAGCATTCCGTCCTCCTCCTGACAGCCACTCGAAGAGAGGTGGCCTCCCCCAGGGCAGCCCACCCCTATGGAGTGACAAGGTAGGGAGGGGCGAGCGAGGTGGCACCCCCTGGGCAACGTGTCTGTAACTCGGAAATGGGGGCAGGCGTCGGCTGGAAGTCAGAGCAGGACTTTGACGCGCCGTGCCCAGGCTTGGAGTGAACGGAGACAGCAGCCAGGCGAGCACCTTTCTGCTATGCCCCCCGGCGCCATGTCATTCGATCAGAAGCTGCTCGAGAAGATCGCCCAGGTGGAGAAGGGCGGGGCTGAGAAGTACCACGCGAAGAACCGGGAGACGGGCAAGCTGTTTGCCCGCGAGCGCATCCGGCTGCTGGTGGACGAGGGCTCGTTTGTCGAGGACGCGAAGCTCGCCAACAACCTGGACCCGGAGCTTCCCTCGGATGGCGTCATCATTGGAGTGGGGAAGGTCGCGGGGCGTCCGGTGGCGATCATGGCCAACGACTCCACGGTGAAGGCGGGGAGCTGGGGCGCGCGCACGGTGGAGAAGATCCTCCGCATCCAGGAGACGGCGAAGCAGCTGCGCTGTCCGCTGCTGTACCTGGTGGACTCGGCGGGGGCGCGCATCACGGACCAGGTGGAGATGTTCCCTGGCCGCCGGGGCGCGGGCCGCATCTTCTATAACGAGGTGCACATGTCCGGCGAGGTGCCGCAGGTGTGCCTGCTCTTCGGGCCCTCGGCGGCGGGCGGCGCGTACATCCCGGCCTTCTGTGACATCGTCATCATGGTGGACGGCAACGCCTCCATGTACCTGGGCAGCCCGCGCATGGCCGAGATGGTCATTGGCGAGAAGGTGACACTCGAGGAGATGGGCGGCGCGAAGATGCACTGCTCGGTGTCCGGCGTGGGCGACATGCTGGTGAAGACGGAGCAGGAGGCGATCGAAGCGGCGAAGAAGTACATCTCCTTCTTCCCGGAGAACTTCACCCAGGCGCCGCCGCGAACCGATCCCATGCCGCCCAAGAGCAGCGGCAAGCGGGTGGACGAGATCATCCCCGCGGACCAGAACAAGCCCTTCGACATGTACGCGCTCATCAACGAGCTCATCGACGAAGGGAGCTGGTTCGAGGTGAAGAAGCTCTTCGCCCAGGAGCTGATTACTGGCCTGGCGCGCATCGGTGGCCGACCGGTGGGCATTGTCGCCAACCAGCCCAAGTACAAGGGCGGCGTGCTCTTCGTGGACTCGGCGGACAAGGCGGCGCGCTTCATCTGGCTGTGTGACGCCTTCAACATCCCGTTGCTGTACCTGGCGGACGTGCCGGGCTTCATGATCGGCACCAAGGTGGAGCGTGCGGGCATCATCCGCGCTGGCGCGAAGATGATCTCCGCCGTCTCCGAGGCCAGCGTGCCGAAGATCTGCGTGGTGGTGCGCAAGGCGTACGGCGCGGGCCTTTACGCCATGAGCGGCCCAGGCTTCGCTCCGGATGCGACCCTGGCGCTGCCGCAGGCGATGATCGCCGTGATGGGTCCCGAGGCCGCGGTGAACGCGGTGTACTTCAACAAGATCCAGGAGAAGCCCGAGGCCGAGCGAGCCGCCTACGTCCAGCAGCTCCGGGACGAGTACCGTCAGGACGTGGACATCTACAAGCTGGCGAGCGAGCTGGTGGTGGATGAGATCGTCCCCGGCGACCGGCTGCGCCAGGAACTCCTGCAACGTTATGAGTTGTATTCTCGGCGCTTCCAGCCCCGGGAGACGAAGAAGCACGGCGTCTACCCGGTTTGATAGCCCCTTACCCCCCTCTGCTATACATCCCCGACATGGACTTCGAACTTCCCGAAAGCCATCGAGCCCTTCAGTCCTCCCTTCGTGACTTCTGCGAGCGCAAGGTCAAGCCCTACGCGCGCGAGTGGGACAAGGAGGAGAAGTTCCCGATGGAGGTCGTCCGGGAGCTGGGTGAGCTGGGCGTGCTGGGCATGCTGGTGTCCGAGGAGTACGGCGGCGCCGCCATGGACTCGCTCGCCGTGGCGGTGGCGGTCGAGGAGATCGCCCGCTACGACGGCTCGCTGGCCCTCACCGTGGCCTCCCACAACGGGCTGGGCACCAGCCACCTGCGCGTGTTCGGCAATGACGCGCAGCGGCGCAAGTACCTGCCCAAGCTGGCTACCGGCGAGTACCTCGGCGCCTGGGGCCTCACCGAGCCCGGCAGCGGCTCGGACGCTGCGGGTATGAAGACGACTGCCGTCCGCAAGGGCGACAACTGGGTGCTCAACGGCGCGAAGATGTTCATCACGCAGGGCACCGTGGGCAGCGTCTTCGTGGTGCTGGCGGTGACGTCGCCGGAGAAGAAGCAGAAGGGCATCACCGCCTTCATCCTGGAGAAGGGGATGCCCGGCTTCAGCCAGCGGCCCATCCACGGCAAGCTGGGCATGCGCTCCTCGGACACGGCGGAGCTGGTGCTGGAGAACGTGGAGGTGCCGGACTCGCAGCGGCTGGGTGAGGTGGACCACGGCTTCATCGACACGATGAAGATCCTCGACAAGGGCCGCATCACCATCGGCGCGCTGGCGGTGGGCCTGGCCCGCGGGGCGCTGGAGGAGTCGGTGCGCTACGCCCGGGAGCGCACGGCCTTCGGCCAGCCCATCTCCGAGTTCCAGGGTCTGCGCTGGATGTTCGCGGACATGAAGACGGAGACGGACGCGGCACGATTGTTGGTTCACCGCGCGGCCTACCTGGCCGATGCGGGCCAGCCGTACAGCCAGGAGGCCTCGATGGCGAAGCTGTTCGCCTCCGAGGTGGCCACGCGGGCCTGCGGCAAGGCGGTGCAGATCCACGGTGGCTACGGCTACACCCGCGAGTTCCCCGTCGAGCGCTACCTGCGTGACGCCAAGCTGTGTGAGATCGGCGAGGGCACGAGCGAGATCCAGCGCTCCATCATCGCGCGCGAGGTCTTCAAGAAGGCGTGATGGACACGGCCCGGCTGAGACAGCTCGGACTGGAGGTGCGGGGCGAGGGGGAAGGCCTGGAGGCGACCCTCGTCCTGACCGAGCCCCTGGAGAACCCAGTGGGTGGCCGCCAGGTGGAGCGGGTGGGCTTCCAGGTCCAGGGGGAGCGGCTGGTGCCCGTGGACCCGCCGGAGGTGGTGGGGCTGCGTCCCATCGCACTGGGCTCGGTGCAGGGGACTCGCGAGGTGGAGGCGGAGGTCGTGGACGCCTTCAACGAGCACCTCTTCCACGTGCAGCGGCGCTCCGCGGAGCTGCGGGCGCTGGGGCTGAGCCCCGAGGTGGATCCGGTATCGCTGAGGCTGTCCACGCACCTGTCCGAGCACGGGCTGGCGCTGACGTTGGTGGCGGACCGGCAGGGCAACTTCCAGGTGTCGAGCGCGGTGAGGGACGGGCAGGCCCTGTCCGTGCCGCAGGGGCACACCTTCGAGCTGTCCGAGTTCCGTGAGCGCGGTGCGTTGGTGGGCTACCTGGCCGCGCTGTTCGGCGAGCAGGGGTCGGCGGAGGCCGTCCGGACGAGGCCGGAGGCGAGCGAGGGTGTGGTGGGCTTCTCGGAGGTCGTTCGGGCCTTCGGGGAGGGAGCACTCGTGCCCCCGCGCAGTGGGCTGGAGCTGCTGGTGCTGCTCGAAGTGGAGGGGCGACCCTACCGTTTCGCAGCGGCACGCGTGGCCGGCCGGACCTTCCGGGGTCTGCTGGCGGGGGCGCAGGGCAAGGTATGGGCGGAGCGTTTCGAACTAGATGATTTCCCCGGAGTTGTCCCACTGGTGGCGGACCTGCTGAAGGTCCCCGCCGAGGCCGTGAAGCTGATAGGCCCGGGCGCTCGACAGGAGTAAGGGTTTGGCAACGAAGGCGAGTCTGTCCCAGAGGGTTCTGCAGGGCGATGTGCGGGCCGCGTCGCGCCTGATGCGCAACATCGACGATGGCGAGCCGGAGGCCACCGAGGCCCTGCGCGAGCTGTTCCCCAAGACGGGGCGGGCCTACATCATTGGCATCACCGGCTCGCCGGGCGCGGGCAAGTCCACGCTGACGGATCGGCTCATTGCCCACCTGCGCAAGGCGGGCAAGACGGTGGGCGTCATCGCGGTGGACCCGACGAGCCCGTTCACCGGCGGCGCCATCCTGGGCGATCGCATCCGCATGCAGGACCACGCGACGGATCCGGGCGTCTTCATCCGCTCGCTGGCCACGCGTGGGCACCTGGGAGGCCTGTCGCGCGCCACGGGCGACTGCATCCGGGTGATGGACGCCATGGGGCGCGACGTCATCATCGTGGAGACGGTGGGCGTGGGGCAGGATGAAATCGACATCGCCCAGATGGCGCACACCACGCTCGTGGTGACGGTGCCGGGCATGGGGGATGACATTCAGGCCATCAAGGCCGGCATCCTCGAGGTGGCGGACATCTTCGTGGTGAACAAGGCCGACCTGGACGGGGCGGACCGGGTGGTGCGCGAGCTGCGGATGATGCTGGAGCTGCGCCACGCGGTGAAGGCGCCGCCCATGGACCATGACGCCCACCACCGGATGGTGCGCGCCAAGGCCGAGGGCAAGCACGTGGAAGAGCCGGCGGGGCCTCGGGAGTGGGAGCCGCCCATCCTCAAGGTGGTGGCCGCGAGGGATCAAGGCGTGGCCGACCTGGTGAAGAACATCGACGAGCACCGCGCCTTCCTGGAGGAGACGGGAGAGCGCAAGACGAAGGAGCGCACCCGGGCGGCGGCGCAATTCGTGGCCCTGCTGCGCGAGCGGCTGCTCAAGAGCGCCTTGTCGCGCCTCGAGCGAGAGCGGGGCCAACTGGACGAGGTGGCCGGGCGCATCGCGGAGCGTCAGGCGGATCCCTACGCGCTCGCCGAGGAGCTCGCGAGCCAGCTCGCGGAGTAGAGGCCCGTGCCGACCCTGCAACCCTCCGAGCGCGTGAAGGCCCTGGAGGAGCGGCTGGGGACGACGTTTACCCGTCCCGAGCTGGCCCTCACCGCGCTGACACACAAGAGTTGGATCAACGAGCACCGGGGCGAGGGCTTCCAGGACAACGAGCGTCTGGAGTTCCTCGGGGATGCGGTGCTGAACCTGGCCGTGGGCCACCGGTTGATGGAGCGCTTCCCCCAGATGAAGGAGGGGGAGCTCACGCCGCTGCGCGCCCGTATCGTCAATGAGGAGGGCCTCTCGCGCATCGCCCGCCGGCTGGCGCTGGGCGAGCTGCTCCAGTTGGGGCGGGGCGAGGAGCTGAGTGGCGGCCGGGAGAAGAGCTCGCTACTGGCCAACGCGCTGGAGGCTGTCTTCGCCGCCATGTACCTGGGCTCCGGGCTGGAGCCGGTGATGGCGTTGGTGGACCGGCACTTCTCGGAGGCGCTGGAGGGCGTGGCGCAGGCGCTCGGCCGGCAGGACTACAAGACGAAGCTTCAGGAGGCGGCGCAGGAGCGCCTGAAGCTGACGCCGCGCTACCAGATCGTCTCCGAGACGGGCCCCGACCACGAGAAGATCTTCGAGGTGGAGGTAGTGCTGGGCCCGGACGTGTATGCCCGGGCCACGGGGCGCAGCAAGAAGGACGCGGAGCAGACGGCCGCCCACGCCGCCCTGGAGTTGCTGGATCGGGGGGAAAAGCCGGGGCAGGGGGTGGCCCAGGGGGTGACTCTGGCACCCGCTCCAGGTCCGAAGGACGACACCCCGGCCTGAAACTGCTTGGCCGCCCTGGGGTCGGGGAATAAGGTCCCGCGCCCATCCGCTAGTGGGTTTAAACCCGGGAGGCAGCCATGGGAATGATGGATGAGGCGCGTGCGGGCAACGATCTCTACGCCACCTTCGACACCACGGAGGGGCAGATTGTCGTGAAGCTGTTCCCGAAGGACGCGCCGGAGACGGTGCAGAACTTCGTTGGGTTGGCCACGGGCGAGAAGGAGTGGACGCACCCGGCCACGCGCGAGCGCATGACGGGCAAGCCGCTCTACGACGGGACGATCTTCCACCGCTGCATCGCGAACTTCATGATTCAGGGTGGGGATCCGCTCGGCCAGGGCATCGGCGGGCCGGGGTACAAGTTCAAGGATGAGTTCCAGAGCGGCCGTCGTTTCGACAAGAAGGGCCTGCTGGCCATGGCCAACGCTGGCCCCAACAGCAACGGCAGCCAGTTCTTCATCACCGTGGTGCCGACGCCGCACCTCAACAACCGGCACACCATCTTCGGCGAGGTTGTAAAGGGCCAGGACGTCGCTGACCGCATCGCCAACGAGATTCCCAAGGGCGCGGGCGACCGGCCGCGTACCGATGTGCGCATCAACAAGCTGACCATCTCTACCTCCGCACCGGCCTAGGCCTCCTCGCAGCCGCCCTGGAGGCGGTTGCTTGCCTGCCTGGGAGGGTTCACGGCGGGTCAGATGTTCTATGTCGTTCCGAGTAGTTCCTGGGGAGTCCCCGCGGAGGGGACTCCTGATCACCTTCGACCTTCGAAGCACCTAGATGGCCCAAAAGACACACCGCAGCGGGTTCGCCGCGCTCATTGGTCGTCCCAACGTGGGCAAGAGCACGCTGCTCAATCAACTGACTGGCGAGAAGCTCGCCATCGTCTCTCCGAAGCCGCAGACCACCCGGAACCGGATTCTGGGGGTGGTGACGCGGCCGGAGGGGCAGGTGGCCTTCCTCGACACGCCCGGCATCCACCAGGCCAAGGGCGAGCTCAACCGTTACATGGTGGACGTGGCCCTTCAGGCGGCGGACGAGGTGGACCTGGTCCTCTTCGTCGTTGAGCCGACGGGCTCGGACAAGCCCGAGGTGGGGCCGGGCAACCGGTTCATCCTCGAGCGACTGCAGAAGGCGGGCAAGCCCACCTTCCTGGTCATCAACAAGATCGACACGGTGCCCAAGCCGGTGCTGCTGCCGCTCATCGACCTGTACCGCAGGGAATTCCCCTTCGCCGAGGTGGTGCCCATCTCCGCGAAGGAGGACGACGGGGTGGAGAATCTCTTCCAGGCGGTACTCCAGCACCTGCCCGAGGGAGAGCCGCTCTTTCCCGAGGACGTGCTGACGGATCAGGCGGAGAAGACGCTGGTGGCGGAGTACATCCGCGAGCAGGTGCTGCGGCACTGCCGGCAGGAGATTCCGTACTCCACGGCGGTGCTGGTGGACTTCTTCGACGAGTCCGAGCGCGAGCCGCCGCCTGGAACGCCCCCCGGAAAGCTGGCGGGCCTGATTCGGATTGCCGCCTCCATCTACGTGGAGCGTGACAGCCAGAAGGCCATCATCATCGGGAAGCAAGGGCAGATGTTGAAGACGATCGGGACGGACGCGCGCAAATCCATCCAGCGGTTGCTGGGGGCGCACGTGTACCTCTCGCTACGGGTCCGGGTGGAGCCTCGCTGGAGCGAGCGTCCCGAGGGCCTCAAGAAGCTCGGTTACGAGTAGGAAGTACGCGCATGAAGCCTTTGGTCGCCATCGTGGGTCGCCCCAATGTGGGCAAGTCCACGCTCTTCAATCGCCTCGCCCGGCGTCGCATCGCCTTGGTGGAGGACATCCCCGGAGTCACCCGCGACCGGCAGTACTGGGACGTGGAGTACGAGGGCCGGGAGCTCACCATTATCGACACGGGCGGTTTCGTGCCCGGGGAGAAGGACTCCCTGCTGCAGCAGGTGCGCGAGCAGGCGCAGCTGGCGGTGGAGGAGTGTGACGCCATCATCTTCGTGACGGACGCCCGTGCTGGGCTGACGTCCGCGGACCAGGAGGTGGCCTCCTACCTGCGCCAGAGCGGCAAGCCGGTGGTGGTGGCCGCCAACAAGCTGGACAGCGAGTCACAGTCCCTCCAGGCGCACGCCGCCGAGTTCTTCCGGCTGGGCCTGGGGGATGTGTTCCCCATCTCGGCCGAGCACGGTCTGGGCGTGGGCTCGATGATGGAGACGGTGGTGGGCAAGCTGCCGCCCCTGTCTCCGGAGGAGCTCGAGGCCCGGAAGAAGGCCGCAGAGGCCGAGGAGCGCGCGGAGCGGGGGGAGGAGGAGGGCGCGGAGGAGGCGCCCGCCGAGGAGGAGGAGGAGCGTCCCATCCGGGTGGCCATCATTGGCCGGCCCAATGTGGGCAAGAGCACCCTGGTCAACGCGCTGCTGAAGGAGAAGCGGGTGGTGGCCAGCGAGGTGCCGGGGACCACGCGCGACCCCATCGACTCGGAGCTCAAGTACAAGGACCGGCAGGTGATCCTCACGGACACCGCGGGTATCCGGCGCAAGAAGACGATCGCCCACCGGCTGGAGAAGTTCTCGGTGGTGGCGGCGCTCAAGGCGATGGAGCGCAGCGACGTGGCGGTGCTGTTGATGGATGCCACGGAGCCGGCGGTGGACCAGGATGCCAAGCTGGCCGGCATTGCCGAGGAGAAGGGCCGCGCGCTGGTCATCGTGGTGAACAAGTGGGATCTGATCAGCACGGATCAGCGCAAGCAGGAGATCTTCCGCGAGGAGCTCAAGCACGCGCTGAAGTTCGTGGGGTACGCGCCCATCGTGTTCACGTCGGCGCTCACCGGCTCGAAGGTGGAGAAGGTGCTGGAGCTAGCGGTGGAGCTGGCGGACCAGTTCCGTTACCGGGCACCCACCCCGCAGCTCAACCGGCTGCTCAAGCACATCGAGGAAAACCACCCGGCGCCCATCGTGGGACGGGGACCACTCCGGGTGTACTACATGGCCCAGGTGGGTACGGCTCCTCCTACCTTTGCGCTCACGTGTAACCGGCCGGACGGGGTGCCGGACATGTACAAGCGCTACCTCACCAACCAGCTGCGCAAGACGTTCGACCTGCGGGTGCCCATCCGGATGCTGTTCCGGGAGCGACCGGGCCAGGCCAAGCGTGCTGCGAGGAAGAAGCCCAAGCTGGCCGGGAAGCATTGAGGGCCGTCCGCGTTGACACTGCCGGTGCGCGCTCCGTAGATTGCGCGCCCTTCGACCCCCGAGAGAGGTGCGAACCACCGTGGCCGAGAAGTCCGAGAAGATGACGAAGCAGGAGCTCCGTGCTCCGGATGCCTTCCAGCTGTATGGCGCCGAGGCGAGCGACTGGCTGGAGAAGCGGCGGCAGCTGATTGGCGCCGCGGTGGCTGTGATCATCGTGGGCGGACTGATCGCCGCGCTGGTGAACTACTTCTCCACCCGAGGCGAGGAGAAGGCCTCCAAGCAGCTGGGCCAGGCGCTCCAGGTGCTGGACCGGCCGGTGATCGCCAGCACGGAGCCGTTGCAGCCGCAGCCGGGCGAGGAGCCCCCCTTCAAGACCGACAAGGAGAAGGACGAGGCCATCGTCAAGTCGCTCTCCGACTTCCGTGCGGCGCACAAGGGCACGGAGGCCGCGGTGACGGCGGCGCTGCCGCTGGGGAAGGCCCAGTACCGGCTGGGGGACTACGATGGGGCGCTGGCCTCCTTCAGCGAGTACACCCGGGACGCCGACAAGAAGGAACCGCTGGTGGCCTCGGCCTACGAGGGTCAGGGCTACGCCCACGAGGCGAAGGGCCAGCTGGATCAGGCGCTCGCGGCCTTCCAGGAGATGGCGAAGGTGGAGTCGGGTGAGTTCCTCCAGGGGATGGGTCAGTACCATCAGGGGCGCATCCTCGCGGCGCAGGGTAAGAAGGACGAGGCGGCGCAGCTGCTGGCGGATCTGAAGTCCTCTCAGCCGAACACGGCGGCCGGACGCCTGGCCACCGAGCGGTTGGCTGTGCTTGCGGCCCAGGGCGTGAAGGTGCCCGAGCCGAAGACGGCGCCGGCCACCACCCAGGCGCAGGACGCGGGGTAGACGCTGGCCTATGTGGACCGCGAGCCGGTGGAAGCGTTGGGCAGGTGGGCTCGCGGCGGCGGGCCTGCTCGGTGCATGCACCACGGTGCCGGTGTACGGCAACCCGGTCACCTCCGCCCCGGTGCAGCCGCCACACCATTTCTTCTCGGTGGACTGGTGGAAGCAGCTCGTCAGCCCCACGCTGCTCGAGTACGCGCCGCGTGAGCAGGCCCAGCCGGCCTACGACGCGAAGAACGAGCGTGTCATCGCGCTCACCCGGGATGGCTACGTCCGGAGCATTGGCGCCGAGGGCCAGGAGGCCTGGAACTTCCGGGCGGGCAACCGCTTCTACGCGGGCGCGACGGTGGCCGAGGGCATCGTCTACGTGCCGGGCACGGACGGTGTGCTGTACGCCCTGGATGGGAAGACGGGCGAGCTCAAGTGGAAGTACGCGGCAGGCGAGGCGCTCGCCACGGCCCCGGTGCTCGCGGGCGACCTGGTGCTGGTGGCCTCGCAGAGCGACACCCTGTTCGCGGTGAAGCGGGCCACGGGTGAGTTGGCGTGGCTGTACCGGAGGGATCCACCGGCCGGCTTCACCATTCACCGGGCGTCCGCGCCGGCGGTGCGCGAGCAGACGGCATGGGTGGGCTTCTCCGACGGCACGCTGGTGTCGCTGGATCTCACGGACGGCAGCGTGAGGTGGGAGCGTTTGCTGGCACCGAGCGGCGTCGCGCAGTTCGTGGACGTGGACACCCAGCCCGTGCTGGACGAGTCGGGCCATGTCTACGCTGCGTCGTACGCGGGTGGCCTCTACGCGCTCGACGCCGAGACGGGTGACGTGGTGTGGAACTCGGTGGCGCAGGGCATCACCTCGCTGCTGGTGCACGCGGGGGTGGTGGTGGCCACGGGGGATGACCGCCTGGATGCCTACATGGCGGACGGCGGACGGCTCATCTGGTCGCAGACCCTCCAGGAACGTGCCGGGATGGAGCCCGTGTTGGTCAAGGGGATGCTCCTGGTACCGGCACAGCGCTCCTTGCTCTTCGTGGACCCGCGCACGGGCCAGTCGCGCCTGGCGTGGAACCCGGGCGAGGGAATCTCGGCTCCGCCGCGGGTGGTGGGGACGAAGGCGTACGTGCTGTCCAACAACGGCTACCTGTACGCCCTCCGGCTGGATGGGAGGAGCGGTTGACGCAAGGGGTGACGAAGAGGACGGTCCGTGTCGTGGCCGCCCTCATCCCCCAGCCCGGGGATGACTCGCGGTTCCTGGTGCAGCAGCGGCTGCCGGGTGGGAGCCGGGGGTTACTCTGGGAGTTCCCGGGCGGGAAGGTGGAGCCCGGGGAGTCCGAGCCGGCGGCGCTGGCTCGTGAGTGCCGGGAGGAGCTGGATGTGCAGCTCCACGTGGGGAGGCGGCTATGGGCGGGGAGACACGAGTATTCGGACCTGACGGTGGAGCTGGTGCTGTACGCGGCCCGGCTGGAGTCGGGGGAGCCGAAGACGCTGGGGGCGAACGCCCTGGCGTTCCTGACGCCGGCGGAGATGCAGGCGCTGCCGTTCTGCGAAGCGGACATTCCGCCCCTGGAGGACCTGGTGGCGGGCAGGTTGGATCCGCTGGGCTGATGCTGCGGCGCACCTTCCAGCTCATTCCGGGCGTGGGTCCCTGGAAGGAGAAGGATCTGTGGGCCCGGGGCATCCAAACCTGGGATGACTTCCCGGAGTCTGGCGTGGTGCTCGGCCAGAAGCTGGACGATGGGGCCCGCCGGCGGTTGGCGCTGGCGCGCGAGGCCCTCGAGCGGCGCGATCTGAAGGGCCTGGCCGCCATGGTGCCGCCGCGGGAGCACTGGCGGCTGTACCCCGAGTTCGCACGCGACGCGGTCTACTTCGACATCGAAACGGACGGTGCGCAGGATCAGGTGCCCACGGTGGTGGCGCTCTTCGATGACGGCGGTCTGCGCGTCTTCATCCAGGGCCGCAACATGGACGCGCTGCCCGAGGCCATGGCAGAGCGGCGGTTGTGGGTGACGTTCAACGGCTCGTGCTTCGACGTGCCGGTGCTGCGCCAATACTTCGGCAAGGCCTTCCCGACACCGGACGCGCACATTGATCTGCGCTTCGTGTGCCGGCGGTTGGGTATGGGCGGCGGTCTGAAGGAAATCGAAGACAAGCTGGGGCTGGGACGGCCACCACACATGAAGGGCGTGAACGGGTGGGACGCCGTGCTGCTGTGGCGTGCATACCTCGCTCGCGGAGACGTGGAGGCGCTGCGCTTCCTCGTCGAGTACAACCTCTATGACTCGTTCCAGCTCCGGTCGCTGATGGACAAGGCTTACAACCGCGCCTTGGACGACCTGAACATGGACGCTGAACCCCGGGTGCCGGTGTTCGAGCGAGGCGAGGTCCTCTATGACGTGAGCCGGCTCATCATGGAGCTCGGGCCCACGGAAAGAGACCTGCGCGTGCTGGAGCGGGTGCGCGCCCAGGACCGCGATCTGCGTCAGGACTGACGCCCCTCGGGAGAGGTCGGGCGGCTGTGTCAGCCCGGTCTGGTAGGGTGGTTGACGCTGGAGGTTCGGCGTACAAGCCCTACTTCTGGCATTCCATTGGCGCGGCGTTGGCGTCGCGAAGGAGAGCCCGAGATGTCCGTCGACAGGCCCGAGTCCTCGAACCACCCCCGGTTGCTGTTCTCCGTGGATGGGACCCGTTACGAGCTCGTCCGCAAGTTGGGGCGGCGGAGCAATGGTGAGCTGATGCTCGCACGGCGTCGCTACGCGAAGGGGCCCGCGGGCTCCGTGATCATCAAACGGCTGTCGCGGCCGGTCAGCGAGAAACAAAAGCAGCGCTTGAAGGAGGAAGTCCAGTTGGCGTACCGGCTGGATCATCCGGGGATCGCGAAGGTGCACCAATTGGTGCTGCATGGCGGCCTGCCATACGTGGTGATGGAGTACGTGGAAGGCCGTTCACTGGAGACGGTGCTGAGCGTCGCGGCCATGCGTCAACGGCCCATGTCCGAGGCCTTCGTTTGCCACGTGGTATCGGAGGTCGCGGATGCGCTCCACCATGCACACACGCGGACGGACGAGCACGGGCAACCCCTGGGGATCGTCCACCGGGACGTCAGCCCGGAGAACATTCGGGTGGGCTCCAACGGTGAAGTGAAGCTCGTGGATTTCGGGGTGGCGTACTCGCTGTTGCCCGGACGGGAGGCCACCACGGCGTCCGTGCTGCGCGGGGACATCGCCTATGCATCCCCCGAGCGCATGCGCCTGGAGAAGGTGGATCACCGCTCGGATCTGTTCTCGCTGGGGCTGGTGATGCTGGAGCTGCTCACGGGGAGGCACCTGTTTGATTTGGAGGACGTGGAGCAGGCGGCACGGGAGTCCGGGCCCGAGTCCGCTGCACTGGCCGAGGTGCGCTGCGAGGAGCCGAGCTGGGTTCCTGTCACGGAGATGGCGGCACGCATCGCGCGGTTCGGGCCGGAGGACGTGGAGCGGGCCACCCAGGGGCTTTCCGAGCCGCTGCGGGCCGTGGTGCACCGAACCCTCCGGAAGGATCCCGCCGAGCGCTACCAGTCCGGACTGGAGCTGCGTGATGCGCTCCGGGAGTTCCTTGTCATCCAGGGGCGCTCGTACGGACGGCCGGAGGCAGCGCGTGAGGTGCTCGTGGCGGTGAGGGAGGCGGAGCTGTTGCGCGAGTCCGCGGACGTGCTGGAACCGGACGTCTTCCCAGAGCTGCCTCCGCGGAGGACCGAGCACTGAGCGGAGGACCGGAGGCCGGCCGGGGCTCAGCGCTGGCGCCGTTTTTGTTTCTTCGTGGGAGGCGGTGGCTTTTCCTTTTCGCCAGAGACCTGGAAGGGAATCCGGACGTCGGCGACTTCGCGGCCCTGGGAATCGGTCATCGACGTGCCGGTCTGCGCGTCGATGACCAGGGTGTATTTGTGGCCCGTTTTGAGGGGCGTGGGCAGGGAGATCCGGTACAGCAGTCCGTTGGGGGATTCCTCGGCCGCATCATCCGAGACCATGGCGCGATCGACCTCGTCGAACAGGCGGATGCGGTAGTTGCGCAGCGCCAAGGAGCTGCGAACCTCGAGCGTCGACGTGGGATCAATGAGCGGACGTCCTTCTTCCTCGCCAACGAGGGGAATGGATTCCATCCCGGCATCCGCGAGCGCGTACTGAAGCGTGAAGGACGCGGGGCCCAATCCCGCGTCGGTGCCGGCGTCCGGTTCGGGGGCAGTGACGCCCGCGTCCTCGGTGGGGGCGGAGGGCTTGGGACATCCGGCCACGACGAGCGCGGCTGCGCAGACGGCGAAGCTCAAACGGAGGAGTCGCATAGGGGCTGGAGACCCTATGTCTCAACGCCCAGACGGAGAAGCCCGAAAGCCGGCAACCTGGCGCGGGGAGACGCCGTTCCGGAGGCTGGAGAACGGGCTTGGGACGGACCGACGCCCACCCCGTCTCCCTCTGACGAAGAGTCTGATAAGATGCGTTATGTAAACTAAGCCCCTGGCTTCCTGTGGAGCCTTGGACACGGGCTCCGGCCTCTGGTTTCCAGGTTCCCACTGGCTTCCGCCTGCGACGAGCCGCGTCATCACGACACCCTCCTGGCGCTCGGAATCAAAGTCCCGCTCATGGGTTCAGGTGCCGGGAATTTTCTCCCCGCTTGACCGGGACCCGCGGTTCCCAGGACAACCCCACCGCACCTCCGGATCCCGGAAAGGAATTTCATGAAGCGTCTGCTCATCGTCGCCTCCCTGATCGGCGCCACTCCCGCGCTCGCCGATGAGGGCATGTGGACGTACAACAACTTCCCCGCCGCCAAGGTCAAGGAGAAGTACGGCTTCGAGCCCTCCCAGCAGTGGCTCGACAAGGTCCGTCTGTCCTCGGCCAAGTTCGGCTACGGCTGCTCGTCGAGCTTCGTCTCCCCGAACGGCCTGGTGATGACGAACCACCACTGCGCCCGTGGCTGCATCCAGCAGCTCTCCACCGCCAAGAAGGACTTCATCGCCAACGGGTTCTACGCCAAGACCCAGGCCGAGGAACTTCAGTGCCCGGCCCTGGAGGTCAGCCAGCTCGTTCAGATCACCGACGTCACCGACCAGCTCAACACCGCCACCAAGGGCCTCACCGGCAAGCAGTACGCCGACAAACTCAAGGCCGAGATGGCCAGCCTGGAGAAGGCTTGCACCACCGGCGCGGACGTCCGCTGTGAAGTCGTGACGCTGTACCAGGGCGGCAAGTACAACCTCTACAAGTACCAGCGCTTCCAGGACGTCCGGCTCGTCTTCGCCCCCGAGCACGCCATCGCCTTCTTCGGCGGAGATCCGGACAACTTCGAGTTCCCCCGGTACGACCTGGATGTGACCTTCGTGCGCGTCTACAAGGACGGCAAGCCCGCGAAGATCGACAACTACTTCAAGTGGTCCGACAAGGGCGCCCAGGAAGGCGAGCTCACCTTCGTCTCCGGTCACCCGGGCAGGACCTCGCGCGGCCTGACCGTGGCGCAGCTCGAGTTCCTGCGGGACGTGACCCTGCCCAAGCAGCTCTTCAAGCTGTCTGAGATCCGCGGGATGGTCACCGAGTTCCAGAACCGCGGCGCCGAGCAGAAGCGCATCTCCACCAACCTGCTCTTTGGCGTGGAGAACGGCCTCAAGTCCATGAAGGGCAAGCACGAGCAGCTGCTCGACAAGAACTTCTTCGCCCAGAAGGTCGCCGCCGAGCAGGAGCTGCGCAAGAAGGTCGACGCGGATCCGAAGATGAAGACCAAGTACGGCGCCGCCTGGGACGAGATCGCTCGCGCCCAGGACACCTTCCGCAACATCCGCAAGGACTACGAGGCCATGGAGGCCGGCGGCATCAATTCGCAGCTCTTCAGCCTGGCCCGCACCCTGGTGCGCTACGCTGAGGAGTCCACCAAGCCGGACGCGGAGCGCTTGCGCGGGTTCAACGAGGCCAACCTGCCCATGCTCAACAACCAGCTGATGAGCAAGGCCCCCATCTATCCCGAGCTGGAGATCGCCCAGCTGACGTTCTCCTTCACCAAGCTGCGTGAGGAGCTGGGGCCGGATCACCCGTTCGTGAAGAAGGTGCTCGGCAAGGAGTCCCCGGCAGCCCTGGCCACCCGCCTGGTCAAGGGCTCCAAGCTGGCCGACCTCAAGGTCCGTGAGCAGCTCTCCAAGGGCGGCAAGGCGGCCATCGCGGCCTCCAAGGATCCGATGATCCAGCTGGCGGCCCTGATCGATCCGGACGCCCGTGCCATCCGCAAGACGTACGAGGAGCAGGTCGAGGCCGTCGTCCGCAAGAACAGCGAGCTCATCGCCCAGGCGAAGTTCGAGGTCTACGGCACCGGCATCTACCCGGACGCCACCGGGACGCTGCGCCTCTCCTTCGGCGCCGTGAAGGGCTACATGGAGGATGGCAAGAAGGTGGAGCCCATCACCCAGATGGGCGGCACCTTCGACCGCCACACCGGTGAGGATCCGTTCGCCCTGCCCAAGAGCTGGCTCGCCGCGAAGAAGGACCTGACGGCCACCACCCCGATGAACTTCGTCACCACCAACGACATCATCGGCGGCAACTCCGGCTCGCCCGTCATCAACAAGGACGCGGAGATCACCGGCCTGGTGTTCGACGGCAACATCCAGTCGCTCGGCGGTGACTACGGCTTCGACGAGAGCGTCAACCGCACCGTCGCCGTCCACAGCGAGGCGATCGTAGAGTCGCTCAAGAAGGTCTACAAGGCCGACCGCATCCTCGAGGAGCTGCGCCCGGGCTCCACGCCCGCCGTGAAGGCCAGCCCGGCCCAGTAGTCCCCCCGACCTGTAGCACCCTGAAAACAGAAGGGGCTGCCCGAGTGCATCCGGGCAGCCCCTTTGATTTCCGCCTCAGCACCCTGCCCGCGTGGTTACTCCCACTCGATGGTGGCGGGCGGCTTGGAGGAGACGTCGTAGACGACGCGGTTGATGCCACGCACTTCGTTGGTGATGCGCGTGGAGATGCGCTCGAGCACCGGGTACGGCAGCCGCGCCCAGTCCGCCGTCATGCCGTCCACGCTCGTCACCGCGCGCAACACGCAGGTGGACTCGTAGGTGCGCTCATCCCCCATCACGCCCACGCTCTGCACCGGCAGCAGCACCGCGAAGGCCTGCCACAGCTCCTTGTACAGCCCCGCGTCGCGGATCTCCTGCTGGACAATGGCGTCCGCGCGGCGCACCAGCTCCAGCCGCTCCTCGGTGATCTCCCCGAGCACCCGGATGGCCAGACCCGGCCCCGGGAACGGCTGCCGGGAGACCATCTCGTCCGGCAACCCCAGCTCGCGGCCCAGCGCGCGGACCTCATCCTTGAAGAGCTCGCGCAGCGGCTCCACCAGCTTGAGGTTCATCTTCTCCGGCAGCCCGCCCACGTTGTGGTGGCTCTTGATGGTGACGGACGGGCCCTTGTACGACACGGACTCGATCACGTCCGGGTACAGCGTGCCCTGCGCCAGGAACTCCGCACCCTGCACCTCGCGCGCGGCCTCCTCGAACACCGCGATGAACTCGCGGCCGATGATCTTCCGCTTCTTCTCCGGATCCGTGACGCCGGCGAGCTGCTCCAGGAAGCGCGCCCGCGCATCCACCGTCTTCAACGGCACGTGGAAGCGGTCCACGAAGAGCGCCTCCACCTGCGCGCGCTCGCCCTGCCGCAAGAGGCCGTTGTCCACGAAGATGCACTGCAGCCGCGCACCGAGCGCCCGGTGCAGCAGCAGCGCCGCCACCGAGCTGTCCACGCCACCCGACAGGCCGCAGATGACCCGGCCGTGCTCGCCCACCTGCCGGCGGATGGCCTCCTCCGCCTCCTGGATGAAGCCCTTCATCGTCCAGCTCCCGCTCACCTTGCAGTCGGTGAACAGGAAGGCGCGCAGAATCTCCTTGCCCAGCGGGGTGTGCACCACCTCGGGGTGGAACTGCAGGCCGTAGATGGGCTTGCTCTTGTGCGCCGCCGCCGCGAAGGGCGAGTTGCCGCTGCGGCCAATGGACTCGAAGTCCGGCGGCAGGGCGTCCACCCGGTCTCCGTGGCTCATCCACACCTTCACCCGGTCACCCTGGCGGAACGCGGCCAGCGGGCCCCGGGCTGCCAGCACCTCTACCTCGGCGGCGCCGTACTCGCGGTGCGCGGAACGGTCCACCCGCCCGCCCAGCAGCTTGGAGAGCAGCTGGAGCCCGTAGCAGATGCCCAGCACCGGCAGCCCCGCCTCGAAGACGAAGGGATCACACCTCGGGGAGCCCGGCGCCTCCACCGACGCCGGCCCTCCCGAGAGGATGATGCCCCGGGGAGCGAAGCGGCGGATGTCCTCCGCGGGTAGGTCGGGACGATGGATTTCGCAGTACACCCCGAGCTCCCGCACACGGCGGGCGATCAGCTGCGTGTACTGGCTCCCGAAATCGAGGATCAGGATCTTCTCGGCGTGAATATCCACACACTCTCCATGGGGGGCGCGCGTTGACGGATGCGGCCCTTACCGCTACAAACTTTCGGAAATCAACCATTAAGTCCCGCTCGATGAGGTCCTGGATGCGCCTGCCCGCCGTTGCAACCGTCCTGTTGCTGTCCACTACCGGTTGCGTGAAGGAGATCTCCTCGGAGGAGCGACTGGATCGCGAGACCCAGTTCCTGGGGGCCGCTGGGAGCACTCCGGATGCCGTGGCGCTGGGCAAGGTCCACTGCGACGACACGGACGAAGCCCTCAACCAGGCCCGGAACGTCAACCGCCCGGAGACCGACCGGGTGCTGAGCTACATCGACCTCTACACCTCGCTGATGAAGCGCAACGCCACCTTCGAGGAGGCGATGAACCGCAACCCGGACCTCCACTACACCGAGGGCAGCCAGAGCTTGGTGGCGGCTCGGGAGAAGTGCATCCTGCAGACCGCGGACGTGAGGATGGAGTTCGAGACCTACGTGCGCGAGCTCGTGGACGTGCCCACCGTGCAGGAGATCAAGGGCGGCAACACCGTCACGGTGGCCCGGATGGACTTCAACACCCTGCGCCAGGCCATCGAGGCCCTGAACCCGGATGACAAGGAGACCTTGCTGAACCGGGTGGGCAATGCGGAGAAGAAGGTGGCGCCCCCCAAGTCCGAAGAGGACTCCGCCCCCACCAGCTCCGGCCGCAAGCGCGGCAAGTAGCAGGCGGGCCCCCCGGCCCCCTCGTGAGCGCCCTACTCCACTCGGTAGTTGGGCGCCTCCTCGGTGATGATCACGTCGTGCACGTGGCTCTCCTTGAGCCCGGCCGAGGTGATGCGCACGAACTGTGCCTTGGTGCGCAGGTCCTCGATGGTGGGACAACCCACGTAGCCCATGCCGCTGCGCAGCCCCCCCAGCATCTGGTGGATGTTCATGGACAGGCTGCCCTTGTACGGCACGCGGCCCTCAATCCCCTCGGGGACGAGCTTCACCGCCTCGACCTCCGACTGGAAGTAGCGATCCTTGGAGCCCTGCTTCATGGCGCCCATGGAGCCCATGCCTCGGTAGCTCTTGTAGCTGCGCCCCTGGTACAGGATGACCTCGCCCGGAGCCTCCTCGGTGCCCGCGAAGAGCGAGCCGATCATCACCGTGCACGCCCCGGCGGCGAGCGCCTTGACGATGTCGCCGGAGTACTTGATGCCGCCGTCGGCGATGATGGGCACGCCGTGCTTGTCCGCCTCGCGCGCGCAGTCATCGATGGCGGTGAGCTGAGGCACTCCCACGCCGGCTACCACGCGCGTGGTGCAGATGGAGCCAGGGCCAATGCCCACCTTCACCGCGTCCACGCCTGCCTCGATGAGGGCCCGGGTCGCGGCGGCGGTGGCCACGTTACCGGCGATCAGCTCGAAGCCGCGGAAGTTCTTCCGCGTGTCGCGCACCGCGTCGATCACCCCCTTGGAGTGGCCGTGGGCGGTGTCGATGACGATCACATCCACGCCGGCCTTCACCAGCGCGTCGATTCGGGCCTCGCGATCCGCCGAGGCGCCCACGGCGGCCGCGCACAGCAGCCGGCCCTTGGCGTCCTTCGCCGCGTTGGGCCGCGTCCGGCGCTTCTCCATGTCCTTGATGGTGATGAGGCCCCGGAGCTCGAACTGCTCGTCCACGATGAGCAGCTTCTCGATGCGGTGCTCGTGCAGCAGCTTCTGGGCGTCGGCCTGGCTGATGCCCTCGCGGCCGGTGACGAGCTTGCGCGTCATCACCGCCTCCACCTTCTGCCCCAGATCCGTGACGAAGCGCACGTCGCGGCTGGTCACGATGCCCACCAGCTTGCGGCCCTGCACCACGGGGATGCCGGAGATGTTGTTGTGCTTCATCAGCTCGATGGCTCGCGCCAGCGGTGCCTGCGGCTCGACGGTGATGGGGTCCACCACCATCCCGCTCTCGAACTTCTTCACCTTCATGACCTCGAGCGCCTGCTGCTCGGGGGTCATGCTCTTGTGGATGACGCCGATACCGCCCTCTTGCGCCATGGCGATGGCGGTACGGGCCTCGGTGACGGTGTCCATGGCCGCGGACAGCAACGGGATGTTGAGCCGGAGGTTGCGGGTCAGCCGGGTCGAGAGGTCCGCATCTCGAGGAAGAAAGGAGCTCTCCGCTGGCTGGAGGAGAACGTCGTCGAAGGTCAGCGCGAGCCGGACGTCAGAGGTCAGCATGTGGGCTCCCGGGAGCAGCGGGTCATGCCCGCAGTGAAGCCGGTTTCCATAAAAGGTGAATCCGAGGGCCGCAACGCGCACTTTCACGGGCCGTCCGCCTGAGCCACCGACGAATGATGCTAGGATCGCCCGCTACCCCCCTTGGTTCTGCACAGGACCCCCTTTGACGCAGCCACACAACAAAGCCGCGGGAGAAGCGATCGGGTTGGTCGTCAAGCTGCCGTTCTCGACGCCCGAGGAGTTCCTGGCCAAGTACGGAGCGAACGTCACCCGTGGAGGCATCTACCTCCGCTCGAAGACGGTGAAACCTCCGGGTTCAGCGGTCACCCTGGACCTCAAGCTGGCTGACGGCTCGCGTCTCATCTACGCCTCGTCCGTCGTCCACTTCGTCACCGGCCAGGCCGGTCAGGGCATCTCCGGCATGGGGTTCCGCTTCCTGACCGTGGACCCTGCGACCCGGCAGTTCCTCGACTCCGCGGTGGCCGCCCTGCCACACGCACAGTCATCCTTACCTCCACTCCCAGCAGGCGTTGGGCCCGCCGATTACACGGTCCCCCAGGTAGAGGCTCCAGCGGTCGCCCCCGCGCCCGCTCCCGCGCCCGGCGAGCAGTTCCCGATGCCATCGTTCACCCCGTGGCCCGGAACCATCCCCGAGCTCCCCGATCCGCCCGCCGCGCCTCGGCCCGCCGCCCCCGCTGCTCATCCAGGAACCGTCCCCGCTGTCCGGCCTCCTTCGCACACGCCCCTGGATGTCCCGATGGCGATGCAGGCCCAGGCCTCGATGCCCTCGGGGCCCGTGTCGAACCCCGCGGCTCCAAGCGCCCCGCCCTTCGATCCGCCCACCGAGGAGCCCAAGCGGACCGGGCCCATCATCGGCATCGACCTGGGGACGACCAACTCCTGCGCCGCTTACGTGCGCAACAACAAGCCGGGCGTCCTCCCGAGCCGGGAGGGGCACAACACCGTGCCCTCCATCATCGCGCTCAACACCCGCGGCAAGCTCGTGGTGGGCCACCCGGCCAAGGGGCAGATGCTCACCAACCCGCGACAGACGGTGTACGGCGCCAAGCGCCTGGTGGGCCGCCCCTACGAGTCTCCCCTCGTCCGGCAGATCAAGGATCGCTTCGCCTATGAGATCGCCCCCGGCGAGGGCGGTGAGGCGGCGGTGCGGCTCGGCGATCGCATCTACACCCTGCAGCAGATCTCCGCGCTCATCCTCCGCGAGGTGAAGGAGGTGGCCCAGAATCAGCTCGGCCAGCCCATCTCGCGCGCGGTCATCACCGTCCCCGCCTACTACAACGACAACCAGCGCCAGGCGGTGCGCGAGGCCGGCCGGCTCGCCGGGCTCCATGTGGAGCGCATCCTCAACGAGCCCACCGCCGCCGCGCTCGCCTACGGCTTCGGCCGCAAGCTCAACCAGCGCGTGCTCGTCTATGACCTCGGCGGCGGCACCTTCGACGCCTCCGTGCTCGAGCTCAACGACACCCTCTACGAGGTGGTCTCCACCGGCGGCGACACCTTCCTGGGCGGCATCGACTTCGACAACGCCATCGTCGGGTACCTGCTGGAGCAGTTCCAACAGCAGCTCGGCTTCCCCTTCCAGGGAGACCGCGTGGCCATGCAGCGCATCCAGGACGCCGCCGAGCGCGCCAAGTGCGCCCTCTCGGAGCGCTCGCAGGTGCGCGTCCACGTGGCCTTCCTCACGATGATCGACGGCAAGCCCGTGGATCTCGACGTCAACCTCACCCGTGAGAAGCTCGTCGAGCTCACGGAGAAGCTCGTCGATCGCACCCTTGAGGTCTGCGCCGACGTGCTCGACGCCAAGGGGCTCACCCCCCGGAACATCGACGAGATCATCCTCGTGGGAGGCCAGAGCCGCTTCCCGCTCGTGCACGAGAAGATCTCCTGGTTCTTCGGCAAGGCGCCCACCAAGAACGTGCACCCGGACGAGGCCGTGGCGCTCGGCGCGGCGCTGCTGGCGCACAGCCTGGGACAGCTCGAGGGCGTGGTGCTCATCGACGTGCTCCCCATGGCCATCGGCGTGGGGCTGCCCGGTGGGCGCTTCAAGCCGGTGCTCGAGCGCAACGTGTCGCTCCCCGCAACCAAGAGCTACCAGCTCGCCACCAGCCGGGATGAGCAGCAGGAGATCGATCTGATCATCCTCCAGGGCGACTCGGAGCGGGCCGTGGAGAACGAGTACCTGGGGACGCTGAAGATCTCCGGGCTGCCTCCGGGGCCGCGCGGCTCGGTGAAGGTCTCCATCACCTTCGAGGTGAGCAACGAGTGCATCCTCAAGGTGACCGCACGCGAGCCGACCAGCGGCGTCGAGGTCATGAGCATCTTCAGCACGCGCGACACCCCGGAAGAGGTGAAGGCGAAGCTGGGGCTCCACCACCCGCATCCGGAGATTCCGGCTGGGCGTCTCCACCCCTCGTCGCCGGCTCGGACGCAGACGGGAGCGGGGGCCACCCCGGTGTACAAGCCCACGGCGGCTCCGCCAGTGCCGCTGCCCATCGCCATGGCTGCGACGGCTCGGGACGTGGCTCCGGGTGGACTGGTGGGCTGGTTGAAGCGAATCCTCGGACGCACGTGAGCCGGAAAGCAGGGCCCGAATGCCTCAGGGCCCTTCCCTTCCGGCTCAGGGGGAGGACATCAGTCGCGGATCTGCAGGCGCTCGGTGCCGGCGGGCTTGTCAAAGACGGGCGCCGCGGCCGGCTGGGCCTCGGGAGCGCCGGCCAGCAGGTGCGCGGGCACCGGCGAGGCCTTCACGGCGGCCTTGAGCGCCGCGCTGCGCAGGGCGGCGATCCGCTTGCGCCACACGAAGGCGACAATGCCCACCACCGCGAGCACGCCCACCACCACGATCTGGCCTTCCTTCATCCGATCGATGGCGTAGTCGAGCTTGTCGCCGAAGTGGAAGCCCAGCCACACGAAGAACGGCGCGGACAGGAGCGCCGCCAGGCCGTCCCAGAAGATGAAGCGCCAGTAGGACATGCCCGCAGAGCCGGCGGTGAAGTACGTCACCGCGCGCACACCGGGCAGGAAACGGGCGATCATCACGATCTTCTGCCCGTGCAGGGCGAACAGCCCCTCCACCTTGGCACGCTTCTCGGGCGTGACGACCCGGGCCAGGAAGCCCTTCGGCGAGCGGCCCACCTGCGTCCCCAACCGGCGCCCGGCGAGGAAGATGAGGCTGTCGCCCACCAGGATGCCCCCAAAGCCGATCAACATCATCATGGGCAGGCTGGCCGCGCCCTTGTGGGCCAGGAACCCTCCCAGGATGAGCGAGATGTCCTCGGGCAGTGGCACGCCGAGTCCGCAGGCCACCAGCACGCCAAAGACCGTGGCATAGGCAAGGAAGCCGTGGGTACTGCCCAGCAGATTGGTGAGGAATTCTTGCACGCTCGTCTCGTCTCTCTTCGCGTCCGTGGAGACCAGGTGGGCGTCACCCGGACCCTGGCCTCCAGCGCCCCCGCATGAACCAGGTGCGCCTCGTCAAAACTCCGAGCCCTATGCCGCAGGCCAGTGTAACCCCACGGCTGGCTGCCCCATCATCCCGTTGACCGCTTCTCCCCTTGGAGTCCGACCAGCCTTAACCAGGCGCCTCCCTGGCCGCATTCCCTCCTCGTCACCCCCAATGGGTGTGCGCGGGTAGGCATGGGTAGCAGCACTCGCGAAATCCCTCGCATTGTTCGCGGGGAAGGTAGCACGAGGCGCAAGGGGTACATCGTTACATCATCACGTCTTGCCCACGAGCGACTTCATGGCCTCGCGGTTGTCGCGGACCTTCTGGCCGAAGTGGGTGACGATGCCCATCAGCAGCTTCATGCAGGCCTGGGGCTTCTGGGCGGTGAGCTTCTGGAAGTCCGTGTGACGGATCTCCACGGCGGTCACATCCGTGACGGCGATGGCGGTGCACAGCCGCTCGCCTTTCTGGATGAGCGACAACTCGCCCAAGGGCTCACCCATACCTACATCGCCGAGCGTTACGTCCTCGCCCGCGGTGTTCCTCGCACTCAGGCGGACGGTGCCCTCTCCCACGATGAAGAGGGACTCGCCCGGGCGGTTCTCCAGGAAGAGCGCCGAGCCCTTGGGGAAGGCCCGGGCCATCCCGATGGCGGCGAAAATCTGGATGCCGACATCGGTGAAGTCCTTGAAGAGCGGGCTCGCCTTGAGTGCGGCTGCGACCTCCATGCGGTGTGGTCCTAACACGCACGCAGGCGTGCGTCACGTTAACGGCTGGCGCGGTGATCGGCGGCCGTGTGGACGTAGTGCTTGGCGGACTCGAGGAGGAAGGCGCGCTCCTCGTCGGTGAGGGTCCGCTTCACCTTGCCCGGAGAGCCCACCACCAGTGAGCCCGGAGGAATCTTCGTCCCCGGGGTGAGCAGCGTGCCGGCGCCGATGATGCAGTCGTCACCAATCTCCACGCCGTCCATGACGATGGCGCCCATGCCCACCAGCACGCGGTTGCCCACGGTGCACCCGTGCAGCACCACGTGGTGCCCCACCGTCACGTCGTCACCGATGTTCGTCGTGTACCGGTTGCTGGTGACGTGGATCATCGTGAGATCCTGGATGTTGGTCCTCTGGCCGATGCGGATGGGGTTCACGTCCCCCCGCAGCACCGAGTTGAACCACACCGAGGAGTCCTCCCCCAGCTCCACGTCCCCGATGACCTGGGCCGAGTCCTCGATGAAGCAGCTCGGGTGGACGCGTGGGGTCTTGTCCTTGAAACGTCTCAGGGCCATGGGTTTGGGCTCAGGCGACGACGCAGGAAATCTCGGGTTGAGGGGCCTCGGCGGCGGGCATCACCGTGGGCGGGCTCAGCATCGCCGTCTGCTTCCCGGCGAGCTGGTTGGGCGTGGCGCTCTCCACCAGCACCTTCACGAAGGACCCGGCCGGCGCGTCACCGTCGAAGTTCACCGTGCGGTTCTCCGGCGTACGCCCGAAGCGCTTGAGCGGGTTGTAGCGCGAGGGCCCCTCCACCAGCACCTCCACCTCCTGCCCCACCAGCGCCGCGGTCACCTCTCCGCTGATGCGCCGCTGGATCTTCTGCAGGCGCTCCAGCCGCTCGATCTTCACCTCGTGCGGCACCGGACCCCACTCGTCCTCCTTCAGCGCCGCGCCCGTCTTCGGCCGGGGGCTGTAGATGAACGAGAACTGGTTGTCGTAGCGGACCTTCTCCGTGAGCTCGAGCGTGAGCGCGAAGTCCTCCTCGGTCTCACCCGGGAAGCCCACGATGATGTCCGTGGTCATCGCGATGCCCGGACGCGCCGCGCGCAGCTTCTCCAGCCGCTCCAGGTACTGGGCCACGGTGTAGTCGCGCCGCATCCGCTTGAGCACCGGATTGGAGCCGCTCTGCACCGGCAGGTGGAAGTGCGGCATGATCTTCGGCTGCGTCCGGAAGGCCTCGATGAGCTCGTCCGACAGATCGTGCGGGTGGCTCGTGGTGAAGCGCACGCGCTCGATGCCCGGCACCTCCGCGGTCCGCAGCAGCAGCTGCGCGAAGCTGATGCCGCCCCGGTACGAGTTCACGTTCTGCCCGATGAGCGTCACCTCGCGCACGCCCACCCGGGCCAGGTCCGCCACCTCCGCGAGCACGTCCGGGAAGGGCCGGCTCACCTCGCGGCCACGGGTGTGCGGCACCACGCAGAACGAGCAGACGTTGTCGCAGCCCTTCATGACCGTGACGAACTCGGTCACCTTGCCGCGGCTCGTCTCGGGATCGGCGCGAGGGAAGACGTACTCCTCGGAGTCCACCCAGGCCGTCTCCACTACCCGCTCGCGCTCACCCTGCACGCGGCCGATGATCTCCGGCAGCTTGACGATGGAGTCCGGGCCGAAGACGAAGTCCAGGTAGGGCACCTTCTTGAGGAGCTTGTCCTTCTCCTGCTGGGCCACGCACCCGCCCACGCCGAGCAGCGTGCCGCGAGCCAGCTTCACCGTGCGATAGCGGCCCAGGGCGGAGAGCATCTTGTCCTCGGCCTTCTCCCGGATGGAGCAGGTGTTGAGGATGATGAGGTCCGCCTCCTCCGGAACGGGCGTGGGCCGGTACTCCAGCTTGCCGAGCACCTCGCTCATGCGGAGCGAGTCGTTGACGTTCATCTGGCAGCCGAAGGTGTGGATGAAGTAGCGCTTCATGTGTCTTTCCGTACGGAGAACGGGCTCTTATGCGATGGGCCCCGGCGGATTGCAACGGTTGCGGGGCACCGGCGGGCAGGCAGGCGGGCGCCTCAGGGCCGGGTCAGGGCCTTCTGCATCCGGGTATGGAGGGAGACCAGGCGGTCCTCGTGCTGATTCAGCAGGTCGATGG
Organism: Archangium minus; assembly: GCF_044360475.1. Lineage (NCBI taxonomy): Bacteria > Pseudomonadati > Myxococcota > Myxococcia > Myxococcales > Archangiaceae > Archangium > Archangium minus. The sequence continues at coordinate 6,545,894 of NZ_CP043494.1, read as the reverse complement.
CCTCCTGACCGTAGCGCCGGGCCAGGGGCTCCAGGTCCTCGAGCCGGTGCAGCTCGTCGCGGGCCTTGCGGGCCTTCTCGACGGAGACGTCATCAGTCTGCTTCTCCAGCTCCGCCAGGCGGCTGCGCACCTTTCGCGCCGTCCAGCGCTGGCCGGCATAGGCGCGCAGCAGGGCGTTGCCCAGCTCCACCACCTTCACCTCCAACCCGGACGCCTGGAGGCCAAGCTGATGCGCCGTGGCGAAGGCATCGTGCGCCACCGTGGCCTGCTCCATGTGGGCGAGGAAGGCCTCCTGGTAGCGGAAGAGGCCGTCCAGCTCGGCGGGGGTGAGGGGGTGGGCGGAGAGCCGCAACGTGCGCGAGTCGGCTGCCTCCATGAGTCCGGCTGGCGCGCCATCAATGTCATCGAACATGGAACGGGACATAGGGTGTGCCTCTCAAGCAGGGACGAGCTGCTCCGCGATGCGGGACAGGTCGGCCACGGAATTCACCACCACGGTCTGGTGGCACTGTTTCGAGTAGGTGAGCATCTCGCTGTCCCCGAAGCCCCAGTTGGGGCGGTCCTCGGGGCAGATCCACAGGAGCCGCTTGCACTTCTGCTTCAGATCCTTGAGCGCCCAGGCGTTGTTGGCGTTGTAGTTGTTCCGGCCGTCCCCGATGATCATCACCGTGGTCCGGCGCGTGATGCTGCCGAGCTGATCCCGCGTGAACATGGCCAGCGCCCGGCCGTAGTTGGAGTTGGCGGTGAGCGAGACGGCCTCCCCCATGGTGGCCAGATCGATCGCGCGGTCCACGTCCTGCTCCTTGAAGTGCTGCGTCACCTCGCCCACGTCCGACACGAAGACGAATGAGCGCACGCGCACGAAGAGCGACTGCAGCGTGTAGGTGAAGAGCAGCATCATCCGCGAGGCGTTGCGCACCGAGTCCGAGACGTCACAGAGGACAACGACCTCGGGGCGCTCGGGGCGGCGGGCGCGGAACACAGGCACCATGGGCACCCCACCCCACGGCAGGTTGCGGCGCAGCGTGCGGCGGACGTTGAGTGTCCCCTTCCGCTTCGAGCGCTGCTTGCGGATGAGCCGGGCCTTCAGCTTCTCCGCCAGCGTCTTCACCGCCGCCTCCATCTGGTTGACCTCGGCCTGGCTGAGCTGGTGCAGGGGCTTGTCCACCATTCCACCCGTGGGCTTGCGGATACGGGCCTCGGCCTGACGCTTCACCTCTCGCCGCGCGGCGTCCTCCACCTTGCGCATGGCCTCGGCCACGTGGCGCGAGACGATCTCCACCCCCTCCGCCGGCAGGCCCCGCTTGCGCAGCTCGTCCTCGAGCGCCTTGAGCTCCGAGCGCGCCCGGTCCATCCCCGCCGCCACCATCAGCCGCCGCGAGAAGAAGCCCGTCTGCATCGAGCTCTGCATCTGCGACAAGTCCAGCTGCAGCGTGGCCGAGCGGAAGATCTGCGCCAGCCGCGCCCGGTCCCCCATGAGCGCCGCCTGGGCCAGCGGGGACAGCTCGGGGAAGAGCTGGTTCATCTGGTAGAGCAGCATCGTCAGGTTGTCGCCCTCGATGAGCCCCTGCTCCTGGATCTGCTGGGCGAGCGACTTGTCGAGCGCCTCGAACGTCTTCGCCGCCCCCGAGAAGAAGAAGTCGAAGGCGCGGTTGAAGACGTCCACGTCCTGCTGGCGCTTGACCATCGTGGTCCGCAGCACCGAGCGGAAGATGGACTTGTCCAGGAGGCCCACCTCGGAGGCGGCCCGGCTGGCGTCCGAGACCTCGGACGTGCTTACACGCACCCCGTTCTGGCGGAGGACCTCGGCGAACTCGACGATGCGTGCGTCCATGTGGTTATAGGCCCCTCGAAGCCGTGCAGACGTTCTAACAGCCCCGGGCTCGCGATGTGATCCTGTATACCCAGCCGCCAGGCAAACCCGAGGGAGACCTTCATGCCCACAGCAGTCGTCACCGGAGCCGGCGTCCGGCTCGGTAAGGCCATCGCCCAGGCGCTCGCCGAGGCGGGTTATGACCTGGCCCTGCACGTCAACCGTTCGACCGAGGGGGCCGAGGATGTCGCCAGGAAGGCTCGCGCCCTGGGACGTACCGCCACGGTGTACCGCGCAGACCTGGGCTCACCCCGGGAGTTGGAGTCGCTGGCGGCGACCCTGCGTGAGGCCCACCCCACCATCGATGTCCTGGTGAACAACGCGGGCCTCTACGAGCGGGTGGCCTTCGAGGACATTACTCGAGAGCAGTTCCACCGGATGCTCGGGGTCAACCTGGAGGCTCCCTTCTTCCTCACCCAGGCGCTGCTCCCGGCGCTGCGAGCCGCCCCCCGGCCGTTGGTGGTGAACCTCACCGACATTGGCGGCGAGCGGCCGGAGAGCCACTACGCCCACTACTCCGTCAGCAAGGCCGGGCTGATCATGCTCACCCGGGCGCTGGCGGTGGAGCTTGCGCCCCAGGTGCGGGTGAACGCCGTCTCGCCGGGTACGGTCATCTTCCCGGAGAACTTCGACGAGGCCGCACGACAGGCCCTTCTCGCCCGCATCCCCTTCGGGCGGGAGGGCTCGGCCGAGGACGTGGCCCGGGTGGTGGTCTTCCTGGCCCGCGAGGCCCCCTATATCTCCGGACAGGTGATCGCCGTGGATGGAGCCCGGAGCGCCCAGCTATGAACAACCGTCCCCTCTCCGACACCTTCGCGCCCGCCCCCCGTGACGAGCAGGGCCGCCCGTTGGATGTCATCGAGCTGCGTCACCTCTCCTTCCAGTGCATCGTCGGGGTGTATCCCGCCGAGCGCGGCACGCCGCAACCGCTGGAGCTCGACGTGGCCCTGTACCTGGACACCCGGAAGGCCGCCGCGGAGGGCAGTCTCCGAGACACGGTGGACTACGCGCGGCTGACCGGCGAGCTGCGCTTCCTGCTGGAGACGGCCGACTTCCGCGTGTTGGAGACGGCCGCCGAGGCCCTCTGCCGATACATCCTGGCGCCCCCCACCGCGGATACATCGCGAACCCAAGTGCAGGCCGTCACCCTGCGGCTGACCAAGCCGGAGGCGCTGGGGCGCGTCGGCCTCGCCTCGTTGCAGGTGCACCGCACGGCGGACGAGTACCGCTTCGAGCTGGAGGAGAAGCCCTTCGGACGAGTGGACATCATCTTCCAGGACGCGCACGTCGGCATCTACCGGCTGCGCATCGCGCCGGGTCGCACGATCCCCACCCACGAGCACCGGGTGATGAACGAGGCCGAGCTGGTGCTGGGCCACGGGCTGCTGCTCCAGGGCAAGCCGGTGCCGGCGGGCACGGGCTTTCGGTGGCCGCAGCACCTCCCGCACCGCTACGACAACCCGAGGCCCATCGAGCAGACGGTGCTGTGCGTGGACCGCCCGGCCTTCATCCCCCATGACGAGGTGGAGGTCCCCGAGCCCCCGGGTGGACTGGTGCCGGTGGAGGGCCGGGCCTACTACCCGGCGGCGGCAAGCGCCCCGGAGGCGGAGGGCGAGCGATGGTGAGCACACGGCCCCTGGGCACCCGGAAGGTGCTGGTGACCGGCGGGGGCAGTGGCATGGGCCTCGCGGTGGCCGAGACGCTGCTGCGGGCGGGAGGCCAGGTGGCAGTGAGTGGTCGGCGGGCGGAGCGGCTGGAGGCAGTGGTGCGTGCCTGGCCGGGTCAGGCGGTCACCCTCCCCTGCGATCTCGCCTCCCCTTCCGAGCGCACGGGGCTGTTGGCTCGGGCCCGTGAGGCACTGGGCGGACTGGATGGACTGGTCCACTCGGCAGGAGTGGTGGAGCACCAACTCCCGGGACACATCTCCGAGGAGGCGCTGCGGGCCCAGCTCGAGGTCAACCTGGTGGCCCCGCTGCGTCTGGGCGAGGAGGCACTGTCGGTCCTGGAGGACGGTGGGGGCATGGTGTTCATCGCGTCCACCCTGGCCATGCGGCCGTTGCCCACGAGTGCTGTCTACAGCGCGGCGAAGGCGGGGTTGCTGGCGGCCATGCGTTCCCTGGCCATCGCGGGCGCCGCGCGGCGGGTCCGGGCCAACGCCGTCTGCCCGGGCGTGGTGGACACGGAGATGGTCCGCGCCCCGCGCTTGAGTCCCGGTGAGCCGACTCCCGAGGGCGAGGAGCTCGAGCGGAGGATCTCCGCCCAGTTGTCCACGCTGGGAGCGCTCCATCCACTGGGACGGCTCGGGAAGGCCGAGGAGGTAGCAGACGCGGTGGTGCACCTGCTGGGAGCGCCGTGGACGACCGGCAGCGAGCTGGTCATCGACGGAGGCCTGCTGCTACGGGAGTGAAGCTCAGTCGTGCTCGCCGCGGTAGATGCAGCCCGAGGTGCAGGTCTCGCGCACCATCACCTGGCTGAGCTGCGGGAGCCGAGGCCGGACCCGCTGCCAGATCCACCGCGCCAGGTTCTCGCTGGTGGGGTTGGACAGCCCCTCAATTTCATTGAGGTAGTAGTGATCGAGCTGGGCCTGGATCGGCTTGAAGGCCTCGGTGATGTCCGCGAAGTCCATCACCCACCCCGTGTTCGCATCCATCGTGCCCTGGACGTGCAGGGTGACGCGGTACGAGTGGCCGTGCAGCCGGGCGCACTTGTGGCCTGGGGGAACATTGGGGAGGCGATGGGCCGCCTCGAAGGTGAACTCCTTGAAGATTTCCAAAACGGGCTCCTGTGTGCCGCGGGGAGCCTACCCGGGCAGCTCGAAGGACATCACGGATTCCACGTGATGTGTCTGGGGGAACATGTCCACTACCTGAAGTGCCAGCGGCTTGTAACCGGCCTCCACCAGGCCCGCCGCGTCCCGCGCCAGCGAGCCCGGATCGCACGCCACGTACACCACCCGCTTCACGCCCAACGTCTTGAACCATCGGGCGAGCCCCGGGGCCCCGGTCCGAGGCGGATCCGCCAGTGCCAGGTCGAACCGCTTCCCCTCGCGCATGAGGCCCTCGCAGACCTTCCGGGCATCCCCCTGGACGAAGCGGACATTGGCCACCCCACCCTCCCGTGCACTGCGCTGCGCCAGCTCCACCGACGCGGGGGAGGACTCCACCCCCAGCACCGAGGCCGCGCTCGCCGCCAGCGGGAACGTGAAGTTTCCATTGCCCGAATACAGCTCCAACACCGAGTCCGTCTCGCGCGGAGCCAGCTCGTACAGGGCCGACGTCACCAGCCCCACGTTGGCCTCGGCGTGGGCCTGAGCGAAGGCATCCGGACGCAGGTACAGCGGCACCTCCGGCCGCAGCGGCGACACCGAGCGCAGCGTCGGCTTGCCGATGACACGCGGTGAGCCCTCCTTGGGCACCAGCACCGCGCCCTCCAGCCGCAGCGTGCGAACCGCCGTCTCGCACGCCTCCACGTGTCGGGGCGTCGCCTGGCCCTTCAGCAGCACCGCGAAGGACGCCTTGGCACCCTCGGCCAACAGGTGCACCTCCTCCGCGTCTCGGGACACCGGCTTGATCAGCGGCCCCAGCTTCCCCGGCAGCCCCGAGAGCACCGACACCAGGGCAGGACACTCGCTCACCGGCACCCGGTCATGGCTCCGCCGCCCGAAGTACGACAGCTCATCCTTGAGGAAGTGCAGCACCGCGCGCCGCCGGTAGCCGAAGTCCCTCGGCGCCACCAACAGAGGCCGCACCGTGAAGGTGTCCCGCTTCAGCCGGCCCAGGTGCTCCAGCGCGGAGAGGACGATCTCCTGCTTCGCGGCGCGTTGGGCGGGCTCGGCCAGCTCCAGCCAGTCGCACCCACCACACCGGGCGCTCAGGGCACAAGGCGAGGGGCGCCGATCCGGGCTCGCGGCCAGCACGTCGCCGAGCAGGTGCCCGCGCACCACCTTGCCCTCCTGCTCCAGACGAACGCGGACCCGCTCGCCGGGGAAGGCACCAGGCACGAAGACGGTGCGGCCCTCGTGGGAGGCCACGCCTTCTCCGAGCTGCCCGAGGCGCTCGATGGTCAATTCAATGGGGGTATCCGGCAGCATGGGGAAACGGGGAACTGGCACCCGTTCGGGGCGCCATCCTTATTCGACCTCCGCTCCGGCCTGGGTATTCCGCCGCGATCCCGGGGGGCGGGACCGCGGCGGCACGACGGGAGAACCGGAGGTCCGGTTCAGATCTTCATCTCACGCACGTCCGGGGCGATCTTGAGCTTGGGCTCGGTGATGGCCTGGACCTGCTCCACCGTCACGCCGGGGGCCAGCTCGCGCAGCACGAGGCCCTCGGGCGTCACGTCAATGAGGGCGTACTCGGTGACGATGTGGTTGATGCACTTGAGGCCGGTGATGGGGAGCGAGCACTTCTTGAGGATCTTCGGCTTCCCCTCCTTGTTGACGTGCTCCATGGTCACGAAGACGCGCTTGGCGCCCACCGCGAGATCCATGGCGCCGCCCGGGCCCTTCACCATCTTGCCAGGGATCATCCAGTTGGCCAGGTCACCCTGCTCGCTCACCTCCATGGCGCCGAGCACGGCCAGGTCCACGTGGCCACCGCGGATCATCCCGAAGGACAGCGCCGAGTCGAAGAAGGCGGCGCCCTTCACCACCGTCACCGTCTCCTTACCGGCGTTGATGAGATCCGGATCCTCCTCGCCCTCCACGGGCCAGGGTCCCATGCCGAGGATGCCGTTCTCGGACTGGAACATGATGTCGATACCCTTCGGAATGTAGTTGGCAACCAACGTGGGGATGCCGATTCCGAGGTTCACGTAATAGCCGTCGCGCAGCTCCTGGGCGATGCGCTGGGCAATCTGCTCACGGGTCAGGGGCATGGCGTCCTCTCAAGCCTTCTTCTGCACGGTGCGGCGCTCAATCCACTTCTCGAGATTCTTCGACTGGACGATCCGGTGCACGAAGATGCCGGGCAGGTGCACCTGGTCCGGGTCAATCTCGCCGGCGGCCACGATGTGCTCGGCCTCGACGATGGTGACCTTTCCCGCCATGCACATCATCGGCGAGAAGTTGCGGGCCGTCTTGCGGAACACCAGGTTGCCCCACGTGTCCGCCTTCCAGGCGCGCACGATGGTGAAGTCCGCCTTGAGCGGCGTCTCCAGCACGTGCAGCCGGCCGTCAATCATCCGCGTCTCCTTGCCCTTGGAGAGCTCGGTGCCCGCGCCCGACGGCGTGAAGAAGCCGCCGATGCCACAGCCACCCGCGCGGATGCGCTCGGCCAACGTGCCCTGCGGGTTGAGCTCGACCTCCAGCTTCCCGGAGAGCATCTGCTGCTCGAAGACCTTGTTCTCGCCCACGTAGCTGGCGACGATCTTCTTCACCTGGTTGGCCTTGAGAAGAATGCCCAGGCCCAGCTCGGTGGTGCCGCAGTTGTTGGAGATGATGGTCAAATCCTTCGTCCCCTTGCGGTGCAGCGCCGCAATGAGGTTCTCCGGATTGCCGCATAGCCCGAAGCCGCCGCTCATCAGCGTGGCGCCATCCGGGATGTCGCGGACGGCCTCGTCCGCGCTCGCGATGATCTTGTTCATGACCCCTCCTACGAGAACGGGGCGAGAGCCTTCTTGTAGACCCTCACCCCGCCCCTCTCCCAAAGGGAGAGGGAGTATGCGTCCCGTTGGTCTAGCGCTCCACCATCAGCGCGATGCCCTCGCCGCCACCGATGCACAGCGACGCCACGCCCCGCTTCTTGTTCTGATCCTTCAGGGTGTGCAGCAGCGTCACCAGCAGACGCGCGCCCGAGGCGCCGATCGGATGGCCGAGCACCACCGCGCCGCCCCGCACGTTCACCTTCGACGCGTCCAGGCCGAGGATCTTGTTGTTGGCGAGCGCCACCACCGCGAACGCCTCGTTGATCTCCCAGAGATCCACGTCGCCGACCTTGTGGCCCGTGCGCTTGAGCAGGTTGTTGATGGAGTCCGCCGGCGCGATGGTGAACTCCACCGGCTTACGAGCGGCCCCAGCGTAGCCAGCGATGCGGCCCAGGACCGTGCGGCCCTCGGCCTTGGCCCGCTCGGCGCTCATCAGCACCAGCGCCGCGGCACCGTCGTTGATGGAGGACGCGTTGGCCGCCGTCACCGTGCCGTCCTTCTTGAAGACGGGCTTGAGCGTGGGGATCTTGTCCGGCTTCGCGTTCTTCGGACCCTCGTCCTCGCTCACCACCACGTCTCCGCCCTTGCCGCCGGGGACGGTGACCGGGACGATCTCCGGGGCGAAGAGGCCGGCCTTCTGCGCCTCGATGGCGCGCCGGGTGGACTCGAGCGCGTACTCGTCCTGGTTGGCGCGGCTGATGCCCTGGGTGACGGAGCACTCCTCGGCACAGTTGCCCATGTGGACGTTGCCGTAGGGATCCCACAGGCCATCGTGGATCATCGCGTCCTTGAACTCCACGTTGCCCATGCGAGCGCCGCCGCGCATGGTGTGGCTCAGGTAGGGCGCGTTGCTCATGGACTCCATGCCGCCCACCACCACCACCTCGGCGTCACCGAGCGCCACGGCCTGGGCGCCAGCGATGACCGCCTTGAGGCCCGAGCCGCACACCTTGTTGATCGTCACGGCGGGGACGCTGTCCGGAATGCCGGCGAAGATGGCGGCCTGACGCGCCGGCGCCTGGCCCACGCCTGCCTGCAGCACGCACCCCATGATCGTCTCGTTGACCTGAGCCGGGGAGACACCCGCGCGCTCGAGCGCCGCCTTGATGGCGACCGCGCCCAGCTGCGGCGCCGTCAGCTTCGACAGGGCGCCCTGGAAGGCTCCGATGGGGGTACGGGCCGCGCCCACGATGACCACTTCACGAGCCATGAACTGCCTCCTTGGGGTACTGAAGACAACTTGGGATAACCGTCGGGAGCGCCCTTATCACCACGCCTTGTGAGAGGGTCAAGCTCCCTTGCCTGCCCGGGAGCCGCATCGTCCACTAAAACGAGAGCTGTTCTTCTCGCTCCGAGGAAAGCGCGGAATCGCTCGGAGCTGACGCGACGTGTCATGGACTTGGAGTGAGGAAGGTGGGCGGCGCCGGATCAATCCCAAGCGGATGCAGCGCGGGGTCCAGCGAGCCTGTGAACAGCGTCTGGCCGAGGAACAACGGCGCTTCGAGCTCCGCCAGGAGAAGCGCAGGAAGAAGCACTGCTGTCACTGAGTTGCGGCTCTCAATTGATGAGAGTTTGACACCTCTCTCGAGCGCCTCGGGGAGAAGTGCTGAGGAGAAATGCCTCGGGCCGGGAATGGCTCGTCCCGAAGTGGGTTGTGAGCGTTGGATGAAGGGTCGTGCAGTGTTGACTCCTGAAAATCGTACGCAACATGCACGAAGGAGTGATGCGCAACCCGTCATCTCTGATTATCAATGGTGTGCCGCCAGGGTTTTCCCCCTCTCCCTGGCGTGCTCCTTGCCCCGGGGCCCGGAGACACACTCCTCCGTGCCCTGGGGCAAGTTTTTTATGGGCTCACTCTCAAGCAGTGGACGCGGCCGCCGGAACACGACCCCAGATGACGGACGTGTAACGGGAGCCGGGCTCGGCCTCGATCCCCAGCTTCTTCAGATCGTCCGAGTACTTCGAGCCCTTCACCACCACCCAGCGCCGCGCTACGCGCCGTGCCTCTTCGAGCGTCTCGGGCGTGAGCGGGGCGTGCTCGGCGAAGCGGCGGAGCATCTCGAACGCCGGCTGGGACTTCTTGGGCTTCTCGAACATCGGATCGAAGAAGACGATGTCGAACGAGCCCGAGGGCAGCGAGCGCAGGTACGAATGCGCGTCGGCGTGCACCGCCTCCACACGGCACGAGTCCGGGCCGTAGTCGTAGGCGTTTAGGCCCTCGGACACGACGGCGTGGAGCGCGAGGCTCGTCTCCAGGCCCACCACCCGCCCGGAAGGCCCCACCACCAGCGCCGCCACCAGCGCGTCCTGTCCGAGCCCCAGCGTGCAATCGAGGAAGTGGTCTCCCGCGCGCAGCTCCGCCACGCGCACGAGGGCGTCATCTCCTCCTAATTGTCCCGAGAGGATCCGCAGCCGGCGCAGGTGCGCCATGCCCGGATTGAAGCTGAAGGAGCCCTCCTTGTCCCAGAGCGACACCCCCTCGTGCTCGAAGACGATGAAGGCCTCCGCGGCGGACTCCAGCATCGGGCCGATCGGCTGCTTCCTGCGCCTGGGGATGAACGGCAGGCCCCACTGGCGCGCCGCCTCACGGGCCCTCGCGACCAGCGTGTCCTCTGGCTTTCCGCTTGTTGTCACCGCCAGCGGGACACGGCTCCGCTCGTTCACGACCCTCACCCCTCCCCTCTCCCAGGGGGAGAGGGAGTATTCAGCCCTCGACGGCCTGCAGCTTCCTTCCGCCCTGCGCTTCCGCCACCGTCACCGACTGGTTCCGGCCATGCCGCTTCGCGTAGTACAGGCACTGGTCCGCCTGCTCCACCAGCACCAGCTTCTCCGTGCCGTGGTCCGGCGCCGTCGCGATGCCCAGTGACAGCGTCACCTTCAGCGGCCCCATCTCCGTCTGGAACACCTCGGCCTTGATGGCCTCGCGGATCCGCTCGGCGATGACCTTGGCTCCCTTGGCGTCCGTCTCCGGCATGAGGATGGCGAACTCCTCGCCGCCGTAGCGAGCGACGATGTCCGTGTCCCGCGCCTGCTGCTTCAGGATGCGCGCCACGCCCTTGAGCACCTGGTCTCCCGTCAGGTGGCCATAGGTGTCGTTCACGCTCTTGAAGTGGTCCACGTCCGTGAGGATGAGCGAGCACTTGCGTCCGTAGCGCCGCGAGTGCGCCAGCATCTCGTCCGCCTTCGCCTGGAAGGTGCGGTTGTTGTACAGGCCCGTCATGCCGTCCGTCGTGGCCATCCGCTCCATGGCCTCGTAGAGCTGGGCGCGCAGCACGGCCTGTGCCGCCTGGATGGCGATGACCTCCAGCATTCGCAGCACGTCATGGTCCAGCGCGGACTTGCGGCGCGAGCCTGCCACCAGCGTCCCGAGGATCCGGTCTCCCGCCGTGAGCGGGAAGATCTTCAGCGCCCCGAGGCCACGCACCTGCGTCTCCTCGTCGAAGATGACCTGCCGGTCCATGGCCTTGATGTCGCGCCCAGGCAGCGGCGCGCCGTAGCGCACCACGTTGGCCACCAGCCCGTTGTTGTCCGGGAAGGAGCGGCCCTCGAGCGCCTTGCTGCCCTGCGCCGTGACGCCGAGCATCCTCGCCACCTTGTGGACGCGCTTGCCCTCCACCTCGTTCACGATGGTGACGGCGCAGAAGTCCAGCCCGGCCAGCTGCCGCGCGCTCTCCAGCACCGCCAGGAATACCTGCTCCGGGCTGCCGGCGCGGTTGAGCTCCTCGATGGCGCGGAAGAACCGGTCCTTCTCGTCGCGCGTCTTGCGGATGTACGTCATCACCCGCTCCACCTCGATGGAGCGCAGCACCTCCGCCGCGATGGTGGTGAAGAGCTTCTCGTCGTCGTCCGAGAACGGGTTGTGCATCAGCCGGTCCGCGACCAGCACACCGCGCACCAGCCCGCTGCCCTCGATGATGGGCACGGCCAGCACGGCCTTCAGCTCGGGGGCGCCTCCGTCGTACCAGGTGATGCCCTTGAGCCCATGCACCGAGTGCATCCGCACCGGAGCCCGGCGCTTGAGCACCCCGCCCAGCATGCCCTCGCCCGCGTTGAAGGGCTCGCGCTGCACCCGGTCCGACATGCTGCGGCAGTCGTACAGCTTCAGGCCCTTGTCGTCCGAGGTGAGCAGGAAGGCCGCGCACGTGTGCGTCTTCAGCGCCGTCTCGGCGATCTCCAGCGCCGCGCTCACCGCGCCCTCTACCTCCTTCACGGAGGCCAGCAGCCACTTCTCCTCGTCCTTCCCGTCGGGCGGGCTGTCATGGGAGCCGGAGCTGACGAGCCGGAAGGTGCGGGCGCGCTCCTCGACTTCCTTGATGCGCTTCTCCACCGCGGAGCTCTCCGCGCGGCGGGCGGCGGCGATGCGGGAGGCGAGCACCAGCTGGTACAGGCCCGCGAAGAGCGCGAGGAAGAGAGAGTGCGTGAAGAAGGCCGTGAAGCTGCGCTCCTGCCCGCCCAGGGTGACGAGCGCGTCGAACGCGAGCGCCACGCCCAGCAGCGCCAGGCCCGCGTTGCGCGGCAGGAACGCCACCAGGAAGGCCATGAGCAGGTAGATGAGGGGGAACACCGCTCCCCCGGCGATGGCCACCACGATGAAGGCCGAGGCGATGAGCACCGCGCCCAGCTCCAGGTCATCGCGCAGGAAGAGCGGCGCGCCCACGGCGCCACGGGTGAAGCGCCTCCACCCCATCACCCCGAGCGCGGCGAGCAGGAAGAGGACAATGGAGGCCTCCGTCCAGCCGAGCGTCTGCAGGCCGCGGAAGCCACCGCGGGCCGTGTGGACGAAGCAGGCCAGCACGGCCGCGGCGGGCACGGAGCGCACCACGAAGCGCAGGAACTTGGAGACTGGAGGGATGGCCGAGAGCGCGGACATGATTACTCCAGATGGAAGACGATCTCGCCCGGCTTGACGTAGCCGAGTTCCTCGCGCGCGGCGCGCTCGAGGGCGGTGGGGTCGTTGCGCAGCGCGTTGATCTCGCGACGAAGGACGTCGTTCTGCTCGGACAGGATGCGGTTGCGCTCCTGAATCGCCTCGACGTCCTGGCGCAGGAGCAGGTAGCGGCGAAAGCCCTTCGCGTCCACCACTGAAACCAGCGTGAGGAGCGCGGCCACACACGCCGCTACACCCAAGAGCTTTCGCCGCACCGTCATGAGTGGGCGGAAGGTACCAGTGGGGACTCCCCCGGCAAGAAAACCGCTCCAGACCTGTAGCGGGCTTCAGCGGCGCAGCAGTTTTTCCACTGCTTGTGACGTGTCCTCGTAGCTGGCCACGCCCTGCCACGCGCCGGCCACCTGGCCCTCCTTGTCGAGCAGGAAGGCGGCGGGCAGCGCGGGGATGAGCCCGAAGGCGCTCTGACCCTGCTGCAGGCGCTCGTCGGACACCAGCATCGGGAAGTTGAGGGCGTACTGATCCGCGAAGGGCGCCAGCGTCTTCGCCCCCTCTAGATCCATGCCCACCAGGACCACCTGGAAGCCCTGCGGGCCGTACTCCTTCTGAAGCGCCTCCAGCGTGGGCAGCTCCGCCACACACGGGAAGCACCAGGTCGCGAAGAAGGCCACCAGCACCACGCGCCCGGACAGCCGGCGCCAGTCATGAGGTGTAGGACCCACATAGGGCAGCGCCAACTCTCGCAGGTACGGCGAGGGCACCAGCGCCCCTCCGGGCGTCTCGGGCACCCGACGGCACCCTGCCAGGGCCAGCGCCAGGACACAGCCCACCGCCAGGGCCGAGCGCCTCATGCCTCGCTCTTGGCTGCGGCTCGCTGGCAGTTCCGGCACACCCCGTACAGCTCCATCTTGTGCGACGTCACCTTGAAGCCGTGCTTGGCCGCGACCGCGTCCTGCATGTGCTCGATGCGATCATCCTCGAACTCGACGATGGTGCCGCAGTGGGTGCAGATGAGGTGATCGTGGTGCTCGCGCCCGGCGGCCGCCTCATAGCGCGTCTGCCCGTCTCCGAAGTTGCGCGCGTGCGCCAGGCCACACTCGTTGAGCAGCTTCATGGTGCGGTACACCGTGGCCACGGAGACCTTGGCGTCCTGTTGTCGCACCTTGTTCCACAACTCCTCCACGGACAGGTGGCCACCCACGGAGAAGAAGGTGTCGATGATGAGGCTCCGCTGACGCGTGCTCTTCAGCCCGTGCTGGGCCATGTAGCGTTGAAGGACCTCGTCCATGTCCTGATGATTCACGGCTCGCCTGCCTCCCGACCCACCTCGGTGGCCCCAGGGTTCATCGAATGTCCACCGGCCGAACGAACGGGATGCATGCACCCCCGTTCGGGTGTAACACCGACTTGCACCGTCTTCTGGCTGTTTAGATTGGGGCCCGTCGGATTCATTGACACCCGTCTGCCAGCAAAGATAGAGGCACCCGGCCTCGTAAACGAGCATTTTTCCGCAACTTTCATGAACAGTCACTGGCAGAGACAGCGGCAACCCGATGACGTACCCACCCCGGTGGCGGTGGCGGTCTCCGACTTTTGTCGGCGAGCCAAATCGCCTGCAACCCCCACCGAGGTGCGCGAGGCGCTCGCCCTGCTGTCCGAGGCCGACGACTTCCGTGTACGAACCTTGACGGACAGTGAGCCGGCCGCGACGCCGCTCGGACCCTTTGCCGTGGTGGATGTGCTCCAGGGAACGGAGCCCTCGCTCGCCGCGGTGCGGCAGGGGTGCGGCTACTATGAGGTGGTGCAGGCGCTGGCCCGCGTCCATGAAGAGAAGCGGCCGCCTGCGCCTGCGCCGGCTCCGGAAATCCCCTCCTTCGCGACGCCCGCTCCCCGGGCCGGCGTGCCAGCCCCTGTGCCCGCCAAGCCGGAGAAGGCGCCCAAGACGGCCGGAGAGACGCTCCAGCAGCGGATTGCCCCCCGCAAGCGCACCGCGGAGCTGGCCCCGCCGGAGTCGGACTACGATGAGGCCGAGGCACCGAGCTTCCTCAAGCGCGATCTGCCGAAGCCCCGCGGGCGCTTCACCCGCCTGGACGCCCCCAAGACGAGCCTCCAGGAGCTGACGCGCTCCTCCGGCAAGGAGACGCTGGAGGCGGCGCTGGAGTCCCACGAGCACCGCTTCGCCCTGCTCAAGTCCTTTGCCCAGCAGTACAGCGGCGCTCGGGGTGAGTTGTCGCTGGCGGAGCTGGAAGGAGTCCTGAGGTCTCACGGGTTGATGGAGGCCATGGAAACCCGCGAGCGCACGGCCATCCTCGCCGCCTTTACGGATCAGCGCGGCGCCGCCGGCCGGGTCAGCTGGGCCCTGGGGCTTAGCCCCTCCGAGCTCAACCAGCTCGAGGCGAAGCTCGGCATCTCCCGGGAGGTTGAAGAGCTGCGCGAGCGCTTCCGCCGCGAGGCCCTCACCGCGCGCAACCTCACCCAGCGGTTGGATCTGCTCGGTCGCGAGAAGTACCTGGCGGACCTGGGAATCAAGAAGCGTTTCACGGACATGCTCCGCAGGGAGCTCGAGGTGCTGGTGCGCGACGAGCTCCCGGGGGCGAAGACCCTTGCCCAGCTCGCTGAGACGGTGGCCCGTAAGCACGGTGCCCCGTCGGAGCTGGTGCTCCGCGCCCTCGAGCGCCTGGGAGTGGCCGAGGAGCTGCGGAAGCGGACCTCGGACAACTCCCCTCACTCCACGCCTTAGAAGGAAGAGGCTCAGCCATGCCCATCTACGAGTACGCCTGCAAGTCCTGTGGAAAGATGATCGACGTCCTGCAGAAGGTGAGCGACCCGACGCCGGAGACCTGCACCGCATGTGGCGCCCAGGGCTCGCTCAGCAAGGTCGTCAGCCGCTCCAGCTTCGTCCTGAAGGGCGGCGGCTGGTATTCGGACCTGTACAGCTCGACCAAGAAGGACGGCAGCTCCTCCACCAGCTCGTCCTCCTCCTCTTCTTCTTCGAGCTCCAGCAGCAGCAGCTCGTCGGATTCGGGCTCGAGCTCCTCCAGTTCGTCGAGCACCCCGGCGGCGGCCGCCTCTGGCACCAAGAGCTGAGCGGCTGAAAAGTCGCGTGGGCCCTGGAGCGGGGGGAAACTGGCACCCGTGCCATTTCCTCCCTCCAAGCGCCCACCTCGCCATTGCGTGCTCTGTGGCCATCCGGAGCTGATCGACGCCCGGGGCCTGGGCCGCTTCCTGCTCGTTCCGGATCCCGACGGCCGGGGTCCCATCTGTCCGCCGTTAAAGGGCTGTGGTGTGCAACGGCAGAGAGAACGCGATAACGCATCGCTGACGCCGAGCCCCCGCTGAGCTAGGAAGGGCCCCTCCCGCGTAGTCAAGCCGAGGTGTGCCCGAATGCTGGTTCCCCTGCTGCTCGCGTCACTGTTCGCCGTTACCCCCGTCGAGTCGGCTCCCGCCGCCGATCCGACGGTGTCCTTCGCTCGCTCCATGGAAGGCCGCCACGCGCGGCTCCTCGAGGGGTTGGAGCTGGCGGCTACCTTCAAGCCCTCCGAGACGCCACCGCTCCGCCTCACGGACGCGATGCGCTTCGGTCTCATGGACGCTCCCCTGCCCCTGGACACCGGCGGCGGCGTGGACGCGGAGACGCGTCAGGTCCTCGCGCTCGTGCTGGGGTTGATCATCGGCTTCGGCACGGGTCACCTGGTGGCGAGGGATCGCGACGGCTTCATCCTGTTCCTGGTCATAGACCTGGCCATCATCGTGGTCAGCAGCGTCTTCCGGTTCGCCGTGGGCGGCTGGTTCTGGGGGCTGGGTGGCCTCGCGCTGCTCATCTCGCACGTCATCCAGGGCATCGACGCCCTGGGCAAGGCGGGCGGGCCGCGCCTCGTGGAGCAAACACGCCAGAGGGCGGTGGAGGTGGCAGACGTCTCGCGCGGACGCGATGCCCCGCCCGTCACCACCCGTGCTTTCGCCTTCACCTTCTGACCGAGGTCCCTGTGAAACGACTCCTTGCCCTGCTCGCCCTCGTTCCCTTGGCGCTGGCCACCGGCTGCGCGAGCCAGACCCTGCTCAGCGCGGAGGATCGGACGAAGCTCCAGCACGATCTGACCACCGGCCCGTCCTCCGAGCGCTACCTGAAGGCCTCCAGCTACATCACCCCGTTCTTCGGGGACTCGTCGAAGCGGCTGCTGACGCCCTACCCGCCTGAGGAGGTGCGGCTGCTCAATGACACCAAGGGCAACCCCATCAACCCCGGCCCGGCACAGGCGCTGATGCCGGCTGGCACCCAGGTGCGCGTGCTGAAGGTGGAGTTCCCCACCGCTTGGGTAATGGCGGAGCGAGTGCTGTACTCGCCGCGCACGCAACCCTGGGTGTACCTGGACGTGAAGGGCGCGCCGCCGGGGCCTCCGGTGATCCTCGTGCTCCCGCCGCAGCTCAAGACGAAGGAGGAGGTGCTGGCCGAGCTGGATCGGCACCTGCTGGCGCAGGATCCAACGCCGAGGATCTCCAAGTTCCAGTCGCGCTTCCAGGACGCCCTTCGGCAGAAGAAGGTGCTGGAGTACATGCCTGAGGCTGCGGTGGAGATGTCCTGGGGTCCGCCGGAGAGCATCCGTCGCACGCTGGACGGGCAGCAGGTGCACCAGGAGTGGGCCTACCCGGGAGGTAAGCGTCGGGTGTTCATCACCGACGGACTGGTGACTCGGGTCGACGAGGGCACGCCCGCCGCGACGAAGTAGACAGACTCTCTCCCTCGACAGGTCCCCTCTCCCTACTGGGAGAGGGAGCATGCGCACCTCAACTAACGGCGACGCCGTCCACCACCGCCGCCACCACCCCCGCGGCGCTTGCCACCGCCCCCACGGGCGGCCTGGGCCTCGCCCGGGCGAGTGAGCCGGGGCAGCTCGCCGGCCATGACGGGGAAGAAGTCCCCGGCCAGCAGCGCGGCCACCAGCTGTGCCTGCGTCTGGATGGGGTTCTTGAAGAAGGTGGCGCCATAGCCCACCTCGTCGAGCGAACCCCGAGCGTCGCTGCCACCAGTGCACGGCAGCTTGAGCGCCTCCGCGGCCTCCACGGCCAGGTCATTCGACGTCTGCTTCACCCGGGCGTTGTAGCCCTCGACGGCGCACAGCACCCCGCTCAGCGAGCGGACATAGTCCATGGCCGGGTTGGGCGTATCGCGGTCATACGGGCGCGCCGCCACGATGGCCGCACCCAGCGAGCGCACCTTCGGCAGGCACTCGGCGGCGCTCCACGGCTTCTCGCGGTTGCTGCCCCACATCTGCACCGGCTCGGGCGCCAGCTCCGGCTTCGGGAAGAAGCACAGGTACTGTCCCCGGTCGGTGATGAGCTCCAGACCGACGAAGACCTTCACCTTGGACTTCGCGCCGATCTCGAAGAGCTCGTCACAGCCGTCCTGGGTGTTGGTCTCAGTGAAAGCCACGCCGTCCAGACCGAACAGCGCGGCACGGTCCAGGACCGCGCGCGGATCCAGGTCGCAATCCTTCGAAAGGTAGGAATGCGCGTGCAGATCGATGAGCATGTGCGCCGCTCCCTAACAGGCTCCCGTGGGAGCTGTCGAGTCTCGGCGCACCACCCCGCCCACAATCAGGCGTACGCGTACCCCTGGAGGCCCGTCTGCTTCGTCTGGGTGTTCTTCTCCTCGTGGGTGCGGATGAGGTAGCCCATCAGCATCAGCGACGAGGTGTTCTCCAGCACCCGAGACGGGTCCTTGGAGATGAGGTTGGCGCTGTAGTTGAGGAAGAACTGGGCCAGGTCCTCGCCCGCTTCCTTGACGATCAGCGCATTCAGCGCGGCGGGATCCATCGTCCGGATCTCATTGATGAAGTCCACCGCCAGGTCCTTCTTGGTCTTCACGTCCACGGCCATCCCCCTTCGCCCATCCCCAACCCGAGGGCCCCTCCCTCAGGCGCCAGATCCAGCGACCCTCGAAATCTAGGCACGTCCCCCCGGGCGGGAACCCCCGGCCCCTCCCTGGCGCCTACAGGTAAGCTTTTTTGACACCTGTGAATAGCGCGCGATAACCTTCCTCACACTCAGTACGAAAATAACACAGCGCAAGGAGTGGAAGATGTTCACGGGCGTGAAGGTGTTCTCCGCGACGAAGGCGAAGGAGCGGGAAGAGCTGGGTGAAAACGTGACCCGCTGGATCAGGAGCAACTCGGATCTGGAGATCGTTGACCGGGTCGTGTGCCAGTCGAGTGACAACGAGTTCCACTGCTACACGCTGGTCCTCTTCTACAAGCACAAGTCGCAGCCGTAGCCGTTCCCTGAGCCGCACGTCTCGCGGATCACCCCCATCAAGCGCGGCTCCGTCGGATCTCCCCCAGGCCGACGTCGAGCGCGCCTCATCTCCCCTTTGCCGGACAGCCCCTCGGTCGGTCCGTGACGCGGTCCCTCCATCCGCGCGCCGGCCGGGCCCCCTGCCCTGTTCTCCGCCGAACGTCTGGAGCTGTTCACAGGTCAACGACTCAAAGGCCGCCCGTGCGATTTTCCACGGCGATTAGAGTCCGCGGCCATGGAGAACTCCCAGGTTGAGCTGGCGGAAGTGGAAGCGCTCTACCGGAAGACGGTGAGGGATGCGTTCGAGAGCCTGAGCTTCAAGGGCCTCACGCCCACGGGCCAGCCGGTGAGCCTGCCGCTCGAAGAGGTGTATGTCGGGCTGAAGCTCCTGGCCGAGGTTCCCGAGGTAGTGGATGACCTCAGCGCCGCCGAGCGCAGGCTCCTTCAGGATGCAGAGCAGCAAGGCCGCCTAGAGGAGGAGCAGGACCGGGAGCTGGACGGCTTGCGCTACCGACGCTGGCGGGAAGAGGCTCGCGGCGAACAGACGCGCCTCCAGCGCCGGAGCCTCGATGCCACGCAGGTGGAACTGGAGGAGCCCGTCATGGTCCTGCTGGGAGACCCGGGCTCCGGCAAGACGACGCTGCTCCACTACCTGGCCCTGCGCGCTATCGGGTCGGAGCAGGCCGAGCGCAAGGGACGTCTGCCCCTCTTCGTCCCACTCGCCGCGTATGACGAGTACCTGAGACGCACGGACGACACCGCCACGCTCGAGCAGTTCCTCGCCCTCCACTGCACACGCTGGAGCCACTTGAGCGGCCTGGAGTCGCTGTTCCACCGGGCCCTGGAGGAAGGCCGGGCCCTGGTCCTGCTCGACGGCTTGGACGAGGTGCTGGAGCTGACAACGCGACGGCGCGTGGCCCAACAGGTCAGCGACCTGCTTCAAAAGTGGGAGGGCCGGGGCAACCGCTTCGTGCTCACCAGCCGCTTCATCGGCTACCGCGAGGTCCGGCTTCCGGGCAGATGGCCGCACTACATGGTGCTGGATTTCGGCCCGGAGGAGATTGAGCGGTTCGCGCACAAGTGGAGCGAGGCGTTCGAGGTGCTGGCCGCGGGGGGCGAGCGCTCACCGGGGGTGCTGCAACGTGCGCGGCAGGAAGCGCGGGCCTTGCTGGCGGACGTGCACAGTAAGCCGGGCGTGGAGCACCTGGCCTCCAATCCCCTCCTCCTGACGATGCTGGCGCAGCTGCGACGGCAAGAGGGGCAGTTACCAGCTCGACGGATAGAGCTCTACGCGCGCTACGTGCGCATGCTGCTGGAGCATTGGGCCGAGCGAATCCAACCCGAGGTGGCCCACCAGCACTTGATGGACCTGGCGCTGTGGCTTCAGCGCCACCGGCCCAGCGGCACGGCGCGACAGAGCGACCTGAAGGCCCTGCGTCATCAAGAGATGCGCAATATCGCTGGACTGCTCGGCGAGCGAGGCCACGATGCCTATGGCTTCCTGCATCTGACCTTCCAGGAGTACTTCGTGGGGCGGGCCCTGGCGCGCGAATCCCCAGAGAGCCGGTGGGAGCTCCTCCGGCCCCACCTGCATGACCCGCGTTGGCACGAGCCCCTCTTGCTGTGTGCCGGTCAGCTCGGAGTCCTTGAGCACCGGGAAGACGAGGTGGATGAGCTGGTGGAGAGAATCCTGGGGGCAGGCAGCGAGCACGAGGAGGTGCTCCACCGGGATTTGTTCCTGGCGACTGCGGTGCTCGCGGAGGGCGTCACGCGCTCCAAGAGGATGCTGAGCGACATGACGACGCGACTCAAGGCCTTGCGAACGGCGCGGGTGCCCTCGGTTCGTCAACACGCACTGGCGGGAATGGCGCAGTTGATGCGGCTGGGACATGAGCCGGCAAAGGAGGTGTTCCTCGCCTGGGTCAATGAGCGGCCCTATGAAGATGAAATCATTGAAGCCGTAAAGAAGCTGCCCCACGGAGCGTTTCCCGCGGAGTTTCGCGAGACACTGGTCAGTTGGGCGATGAGCCCCAAGATTCGGGCCACGGCGGTGGGCGCGCTGCGTGCCATGGATGACAGCGACGGCTACCTGCGGCAGGCCCTCCTCTCCAAGCTCAACGACGAGGACGAGGAGTCGCAGGTACGAAGTGCATCGGCCTGGACGCTGGGAGACATTGCAGGCAGTGACGGAGCCGTGCGGCAGGCCCTCCTCTCCTGGTTCACTGATGAGGGCCCCCATGTGCGTCGAGCGGTAGCCGAGGCGCTGAGGGCCGAGGCGGTCAACGATGGGGCCTTGCGTCAGGTCCTGCGCTCCCGGCTCACCGACGAGAACCCCCATATCCGTGAAAGCGCAACCAAGGCGCTGGAAGACGTGGTGGACAGTGACGAAGCCGTGCGGAAGGCCCTGCTCTCCCGGCTCACCGACGAGGAGCCCGATGTGCGTGAACTGGCTGCCAAGACGTTGGGCTCCGTGGTGGGCCACGACGAAGCCGTGCGGCAAGCCCTCCTCGCTCGGCTCACCGACGAGGAGCCCGATGTGCGTGATGCGGCAGCCAAGGCGCTGGGAGCCGTGGTGGGCAGCGATGGCGCCGTGCGGCAAGCCCTCCTCGCTCTGCTCGACGACGAGGAATTCTCTGTGCGTCGAGCGGCAGCCAAGGCGTTGGGAGCCGCGGTGGGCAGCGATGGCGCCGTGCGGCAGGCCCTCCTCGCCCAGCTCGACGACGAGGACTCCTCTGTGCGTGAAGGAGTAGCCGAGGCGCTGGCGACCGTGGCGGGTAGCGACGAAGCCGTGCGCCAGGCCCTCCTCGCTCGGCTTGCTGACGAGGACCCCTATGTGCGTCGAGCGGCAGCCGAGGCGTTGGGGGCCCTGGTAGGCTGCGATGAAGCCGTGCGCCAGGCCCTCCTCGCGCTGCTCGACGACGAGCGTTCCGAAGTTCGTGGAGCGGTATCCGGGAGCTTGGGAGCCGTGGTGGGCAGCGACGAAGCCGTGCGCCAAACCCTCCTCTCCCGGCTTGGCGGCGAGCGCCAGCAGGTGCGTAGCGAGGCGATCCGGGTGATGGGAGCCCTGGTGGGCCGCGACGAAGCCGTGCGCCAGGCGATCCTCTCCCGGCTCGACGACGAGGACTGGGAGGTGCGTCAAGCGGCAGCCGAAGCGCTGGGAGCCGTGGCGGTCAGCGATGGGGCCGTGCGCCAAACCCTCCTCTCCCGGCTTGGCGGCGAGCGCCAGCAGGTGCGTAGCGAGGCGATCCGGGTGATAGGAGCCCTGGTGGGCCGCGACGAAGCCGTGCGCCAGGTGCTCCTCTCCCGGCTCGACGACGAGGACTGGGAGGTGCGTCAAGCGGCAGCCGAAGCGCTGGGAGCCGTGGCGGTTAGCGATGGAGCCGTGCGGCAGGCTCTTCTCGCTCGACTCGCTGACGAGGACAGGGATGTGCGTAGCGCGGCGGCCAAGGCACTGGGCGCCGTGGTGGGCAACGACGAGGCCGTGCGGCAGGCCCTCCTCGCCCGACTCGACGACGAGGACAGGGATGTGCGTCGAGAAGCAACCGCGGCGCTGAGTGCCGTAGCGGTCAGCGACGAAGCCGTGCGACAGACCTTCCTCGAGCGGCTCGACGACGAGGACTGGCAGGTGCGTCGAGATGCAACCGAGGCGCTGGGAGCCGTGGCGGCCTGTGATGGAGCCGTGCGGCAGGCCCTCCTCGCCCGGCTCGATGACGAGTCCTACCCTGTGCGTAGCACGGCGGCCAAGGCACTGGGAGCCGTGGCTGTCAGTGATGAAGCCGTGCGGCAGGCCTTCCTCGCTCGGCTTGAATGTAAGGACTGGATAGAGTGGCAAGAGGTAGCCGAGGCACTCGAACCCCTGGTGGGCAGCGACGGAGCTGTACGGCAGGCCTTCCTCGCTCGGCTCGACGAACACGTGGCCTCTCAGATACGTGAAAAGGCAACCAAGGTGCTGGGATCCTTGGTGGGCAGCGACGACGCCGTGCGACAGCTCCTCCTCTCCCGGCTCACCGACGAGCACACCGGTGTGCGTCGAGAGGCAGCCGAGGCGCTGGGAGCCGCGGTAGGCAGCAACGACGCCGTGCGGCAGGCCCTCCTCGCGCGGCTCACCGACGAGTCCTCCTATGTGCGTAGGGCGACGGCCAAGGCATTGGGCGCCGTGGTGGGCAGCGACGAGGCCGTGCGGCAGGCGCTCCTCGCTCGGCTCGACGACAAGGACTGGGATGTGCGAGCTGCAGCGGTGATGACTCTTTCGGAGAAGAGTCGTGCCGAGGATGTTCCCATCGAATCCTTCATTCCCTGGCTAGGAGCTGTCGGCTTCCGCCAAGATCTATCTGAGCAGGTTCGTCGCGCGGTCGCCCAGTTCGTCGCCCTCGAGGCCCGCCACGATGAACGTTGGTTGAAGCGGTTGTTGGAGATGGTGCGTCACCCGGAGTGGCAGACGCGCCGGGGCGCTGCGATCGCACTGCTGTCCATTCCCGGGGGGCCTCCGCCCGAAGCGAAGTCGGTCCTGCTGGGCCTGCTCGAGGATCTTCGTGACGAGGGCTCCTGGGATGAACGCCTGGAAACGGTGGAGCTCCTGCTCAATGTCCGTGACCGGGAAGCGAGCGAGAAGGCCATCGACTGTGCGATGCGCGCACTCGATTACGGCGTTCAGCCCTGGCACGACGGCCTGGTGAGTATGGACGTGCGCAGCAAGGCCGCGGAGATTCTTGGACGGTTGGAGCCAACCCATCGCAATGAGCGCGTGCTCCAGCGATTGCTCCAACTCCTGCGGGAAGACGATTGGGCAGATGTTCGCGACACTGCCTACCAGGCCGTATTGCGCCTCATCGCGGCCCCTGTTGAGCGCCGCGGCGATTAGAGTCCGCGGCCATGGCGAATTCCGAGGCCGAACTGGCGGAAGTAGAAGTGCTCTACCGGAAGACGGTGAGGGACACGTTCGAGCGCCTGACCTTCAAAGGCCTCACGCATACAGAGCAACAGGTGAGCCTGCCGCTCGAGGAGGTGTACGTCGGGCTGAAGGTCCTGGCCGAGGTTCCCGAGGTGGTGGATGACCTCAGCGCCGCCGAGCGCAGGCTCCTTCAGGACGCAGAGCGGCAGGGCCGCCTGGAAGAGGAACAGGACCGGGAGCTGGACAGCCTGCGCTACCGGCGCTGGCGCGAAGCGGCTCGCGGCGAACAGACGCGCCTCCAGCGCCAGAGCCTCAATGCCACGCAGGTGGAACTGCTGGAGGAGCCCGTCATGGTCCTGCTGGGAGACCCAGGCTCTGGCAAGACGACGCTCCTCCATTACCTGGCCCTACGCGCCATCAAGTCGGAGCAGGCCAAGCGCAAGGGGCGCCTTCCCCTCTTCGTCTCGCTCGCCGCGTATGACGAGTACCTGAGACGCACGGACGACACCGCCACGCTCGAACAGTTCCTCGCCCTCCACTGCACACGCTGGAGTCACCTGAGCGGCCTGGAGTCGCTGTTCCACCAGGCCCTGGAAGAAGGCCGGGCCCTGGTTCTGCTCGATGGCTTGGACGAGGTGCTGGAGCTGACGACGCGGCGGCGTGTGGCCCAACAGGTCAGCGACCTGCTTCAAAAATGGGAGGGCCGGGGCAACCGCTTCGTGCTCACCAGCCGCTTCATCGGCTACCGCGAGGTCCGGCTTCCGGGCAGATGGCCGCACTACATGGTGCTGGATTTCGGCCCGGAGGAGCTCGAGCGGTTCGCGCACAAGTGGTGCGAGGCTTTCGAGGTGTTGGCCGCGGGGGGCGAGCGCTCGGAGGAGGTGCTGCAACGTGCGCGACAGGAGGCGCAGGCCTTGCTGACGGACGTGCGCAGCAAGCCGGGCGTGGAGCACCTGGCCTCCAATCCCCTCCTCCTGACGATGTTGGCGCAGCTGCGGCGGCAGGAGGGGCAGTTACCGGCTCGGCGGGTAGAGCTCTATGAGCGCTACGTGCGCATGCTGTTGGCGCACTGGGCCGAGCGAATCCAACCCGAGGTGGCCCACCAGCACTTGATGGACCTGGCGCTGTGGCTTCAGCAGCACCGGCCCAGCGGCACGGCGCGACAGAGCGACCTGGTGAAGGCCCTGCGTCATCAAGAGATGCGCAATATCGCTGGACTGCTCGGCGAGCGAGGCCACGATGCCTATGGCTTCCTGCATCTGACCTTCCAGGAGTACTTCGTGGGGCGGGCCCTGGCGCGCGAATCCCCGGAGAGCCGGTGGGAGCTCCTCCGGCCCACCTGCATGACCCGCGTTGGCACGAGCCCCTCTTGCTGTGTGCCGGTCAGCTCGGAGTCCTTGAGCACCGGGAAGACGAGGTGGATGAGCTGGTGGAGAGAATCCTGGGGGCAGGCAGCGAGCACGAGGAGGTGCTCCACCGGGATTTGTTCCTGGCGACTGCGGTGCTCGCGGAGGGCGTCACACACTCCAAGAAGAGACTGAGCGATGTGATGGCGCGGCTCGAGACCTTGCGAACGGCGCGGGTGCCCTCGGTTCGTCAACACGCACTGGCGGGAATGGCGCAGTTGATGCGGCTGGGACATGAACCAGCAAAGGAGGCGTTCCTCGCCTGGGTCAATGAGCGGCCCTATGAATGGAAGACCATTCGAGTTGTGATGAAGCTGCCCCACGAAGCGATTCCCGCGGAGCTTCGCGAAAAACTGGTCCATTGGACGGTGAACCCCGAATTTCGGGCCATGGCGGTGGGCGCGCTGCGCGCCATGGATGACAGCGACGGCTACGTGCGGCAGACCCTCCTCTCCAAGCTCAACGACGAGGACGAGGAGTCGCAGGTGCGTATGTTCGCGTCCTGGACGCTGGGAGACATTGCGGGCAGTGACGGAGCCGTGCGGCAGGCCCTCCTCGCTCGGTTCACTGACGAGGATTTCCATGTGCGTCGAGCGGCAGCCGTGGCGCTGAGGGCCGAAGCGGTCAGTGACGGGGGCTTGCGTCAGGTGCTGCTCACCCGGCTCACCGACGAGAATCCCCATATCCGTGAAGGGGCAGCCACGGCGCTGAAAGACGTGGTGGGCGGCGACGAAGTCGTGCGACAAGTCCTGCTCACCCGGCTCACCGACGAGAACCCCGACATGCGTGAGGCGGCTGCCGAAGCGTTGGGCTCCGTGGTGAGTAACGACGACTCCGTGCGGCAAGCCCTCCTCGCTCGGCTCGCCGACGAGTCATTCGAGGTGCGTTATAAGGCAGCCAAGGCGCTGGGAGATGTGGTGGGCAGCGACGGAGCCGTGCGGCAGGCCCTCCTCGCTCGGCTTACTGCTGACGCGAGCATCGCCGTGCGTCGATTCGCGGCCAAGGTGTTGGGCACCGTGGCGGGTAGCGACGGAGCCGTGCGGCAAGCCCTCCTCGCTCGGCTCGATAACGAGGAACCCTATGTGCGTGAAGGGATAGCCGAGGCGCTGAGTGCCAGGGTGTACAGCGACGGGGCTGTGCGGCAGGCCTTCCTCGCTCGGCTCGACGACGAGAACGACAGAGTGCGTCAAGTGGCAGCCGAGGCATTGAGTGCCGTGGTGGACAGCGACAGGGCTGTGCGGCAGGCCTTCCTTGATGGGCTCGACGGCGAGGATTTCGTTGTTCGTAGCACGGCGGCCAAGAGCTTGGGCGCCCTGGTGGGCAGCGACGAAGCCGTGCGACAAGCCTTCCTCTCGCGACTTGGCGGCGAGCGCCGGCAGATGCGCAGCAATGCGGTAAGGGTGCTGGGCTCCCTGGTGGGCAGCGACGGGTCCGTACGAGAGGCCCTCCTCGCCCGGCTCGATGACGAGGACCCCCATGTGCGTCAAGCAGCAGTCGAGGCATTGGGAACCGTGGTGGATCACGATGAGGTCGTGCGGCAGACCCTCCTTGCCCACGACGACGAGGACCCCGACGTGCGTAGCGAGGCCGTCAAAGCACTAAGTGCCCGGGTGGGTCACGATGAGGCCGTGCGACAGGCCCTCCTCGCCCGGCTCGACGACGAGGGCCCCCATGTGCGTAGCGAGGCCGTCAAAGCGCTAAGTGCCCGGGTGGGTCACGATGAGGCCGTGCGACAGGCCCTCCTCGCCCGGCTCGACGATGAGGACTCCTATGTGCGTTATTTGGCAGCCGAGGCGTTGGAAACCGTGGTGGGCAACGACGAGGCCGTGCGGCAGGCCCTCCTCGCTCGGCTCGACGACGAGGACTCCGATGTGAGTGGGGTGGCAGCCGAGGCGTTGGGAACCGTGGTGGGCAGCGACGAGGCCGTGCGACAGGCCCTCCTCGCCCGGCTCGACGACGAGGACTCCGATGTGCGTCATGTGGCAATCGAGGCGCTGAGTCCCATGGTGGGCAGCGACGGGTCCATACGAGAGGCCCTCCTGGTTCGGCTCGACGACGAGGATCCCCGTATGCGTCGAGTGGCAGCCGAGGCGCTGGGAGCCGTGGTGAGCAGCGACGAAGCTGTGCGGCAGACCTTCCTCTCCCGGCTTGCCCTGGCCGACGAGGACCTCGCGGTGCATCGAGCGGCGGCGGAGGCACTGGGATCCGTGGTGGGCAGCGACACGTTCGTGAGTCAGGTCCTCTTCTCCCTGCTCACCAACGATCGCCTGTGTAGAGATGTTGCCCCCCTACTGGGAGCAGTGGCGGTCAACAACGAGGCCGTGCGGCAGGGCCTCATCACTCGGCTTGACGACGAGGAATGGTGGGTGCGTCGGGATGTCGCCGAGGCGCTGGGGGCCTTGGCGGTCAGCGACGGAGCCGTGCGGCAGGCGCTCCTCGCTCGGCTCGAGGACGAGCACCATCAGGTACGTAGCGTGGTAGCCGAGGCGCTGGGGGCCTTGGCGGTCAGCGACGGAGCCGTGCGGCAAGCCCTTCTTGCTCGGCTCGAGGACGAGCACCATCAGGTACGTAGCGTGGTAGCCGAGGCGCTGGGGGCCTTGGCGGTCAGCGACGGAGCCGTGCGGCAAGCCCTTCTTGCTCGGCTCGACGACGAGACCCGCGATGTACGTGTCGAGGCAGTCAAGGCACTGGGAGCCGTGGTGGGCAGCGACGAGTCCGTGCGGCAGGCGCTCCTCGCTCGGCTCAATGATGAGGAATGGAAGGTGCGAGTTGCATCGGTGGTGACTCTTTCGGAGAAGAGTCGTGCCGAGGATGTTCCCATCGAGTCCTTCATTCCCTGGTTGGGAGCTGTCGACTACTTCTCAGCAAGTTTGTCTGAGGAGGCTTGTCGCGCGGTCGCCCGGGTTGTCGCCCTCGAGGCTCGCCGCGATGAACGTTGGTTGAAGCGGTTGTTGGAGATGGTGCGTCACCCGGAGTGGCAGACGCGCCGGGGCGCGGCGAGCGCACTGTTGTCCATTCCCGGGGGGCCTCCGCCCGAAGCGAAGTCGGTCCTGCTGGGCCTGCTCGAGGATCTTCGTGACGAGGGCTCCTGGGATGAACGCCTGGAAACGGTGGAGCTCCTGCTCAATGTCCGTGACCGGGAAGCGAGCGAGAAGGCCATCGACTGTGCGATGCGCGCACTCGATTACGGCCTCCAGCCCTGGTACGACGGCAATGTCGGTGGGAGCGTGCGCAGCAGGGCCGCGGAGATTCTCGGACGGTTGGAGCCAACCCATCGCAATGAGCGCGTGCTCCAGCGATTGCTCCAACTCCTGCGGGAAGACGATCGGGCAGAAGTTCGCGACGCCGCCTACCTGGCCGCATTGCGCCTCATCGCGGCTCCTGTTGAGCGTCAGTAAAGGCCCGAAGCCAGACCTCCAGCCCCGTCAATCGCTATGAGCAATCAAGACTGGCGCCCTCGACTCACCACCATCGATGACCCGATCGCGGACGATCGCTGGTCGCACACCACCCAAGAGGGTGAAACGAGGGTCTCCAGGATCGTCGTTGGCCGTCCGCAGCCGCTTCCAGGCGAGGCGGATAGAGCCTGGTACTGCCCGCTCTCCATCGAGGGCTACCTCCCCGGCATCAAATGCGTCATGGGGGTAGGCCCTGTTGATGCACTCATGAATGCGATGACGCTCGTGCGGAGGTTCTTCGAGGAGAACTCCGATGTCACGCCTAGAGCGGGAGAGCCGCCCAGCGAGGGGGCCTAGTGCCTGACAGGCGGTCCGAATTCGGCACGACAGAACACCTGACACGCGGCCTTCCCCGCGTAGATCGCCGACCAGCACAGCGCTTTTCTCTTCTTGTTATCGTCAGGAAGGTTCCGGCAGTAGTCCTCGGCCTCCTCGATGCTCGCGTTGCAGGCCTTGAGGCACTCGAAGATGTTCTTCATCTCGATGGGCCCACCGTCCGGCCGTTCCTCCTTCGGCCCATCTGCCAGCCCCCACGTCGGGCCCAACAGCAATCCCGCGACCACCAGCGATTTGTACCCCTGCAGCACCGCGGACCTCCTGGCTTGAAAAGTCCCGGTAACGGTACTCGCCCGCTCGCCAGTCCTAGTGGCGGGTAGCCAGACCTCCCCTGCCTGCCCGCTCGTGCGGCAGGGAAACCGGCCATGAGAACAGTCCCGCCAGCGGGTGTGCACCTTGGGGGGGCATTCCTAATGTTCACGGGCCGACGTGACGGACGCCTGGAGCGTCCAACATCGACGCATGGTGAAAAACAGCGCCGGAGCATCGCGGCGCAGGGACCTATAAGGGGCCGCCTGCACATTTATGAGCGAGCGAATCGGAAGCACGGTCATCGAGAACGTCCGGCCGCAGCTGGACGCTGGCAGATGGGCAGTGAAGCGCGTTGAGGGTGAATCCCTCACGGTCAAGGCCGACATCTTCAAGGAGGGCCACGACGTCCTGGTAGCCGTGGTGCGTTGGAGACAGTCCGCGCCGAAGGAACAGGCGACGGAGTGGACCGAGACGCCCATGGAGGCCAAGGGCAACGACCTGTGGGAAGCCGAGTTCCCCCTGGCACGCACCGGCCGTTACGAGTTCACGGTGGAGGCCTGGCCCGACCTCTTCGCCACCTGGGTGTCCGAGCTCAAGCGCAAGGTCGACGTGGGCCGTGACGTGCGCAGCGAGCTGCTCGAGGGCGCCGCGCTGCTCGAGGGCGCCGCCGCCCGGGCCACCCAGGCCAAGGAGTCCGAGGACGCCAAACGCCTGACCGAGGCCGCCCAGTCCTTCCGCAAGGGCGTCTCCCACACGGCCATCGCCGCGGCGATGGATCCAGGGATCGCGCTCATCGCGTCGAAGTACGCGGACCGCTCCATCGCCACCCGGTACGACCGCGTGCTCGAGGTGTTCGTCAACCGGGAGAAGGCGCGCTTTGGCTCCTGGTACGAGTTCTTCCCGCGCTCGGCGCTGCGCGATGGCCGCACGCACGGCACCTTCAAGGACGCGGAGAAGTGGCTGCCGTACGTGCAGTCCCTGGGCTTCGACATCATCTACCTGCCGCCCATCCACCCCATCGGGCGCACGGCGCGCAAGGGCAAGAACAACAGCCTCACCGCGGGCCCCGAGGACGTGGGCAGCCCCTGGGCCATTGGCGCCGCCGAGGGCGGTCACAAGGCCGTGAATCCCAAGCTCGGTACGCTGGAGGACTTCCGCGGCTTCGTGAAGGCCGCCAACGGGCTGGGCATCGAGATCGCCCTGGACATCGCCTTCCAGTGCTCGCCGGACCATCCCTACGTGAAGGAACACCCGGAGTGGTTCCAGCACCGGCCGGACGGCACCATCAAGACGGCCGAGAACCCGCCCAAGCGCTACGAGGACATCGTCAACTTCGACTGGCTGGGCCCTGGACGCGCCACGCTCTGGCCCGAGCTCAAGTCGGTGGTGATGCACTGGGTGGAACAGGGCGTGCGCATCTTCCGCGTGGACAACCCGCACACCAAGCCCCTGCAGTTCTGGGCCTGGCTCATCCGCGAGGTGCAGACCGTCCGGCCAGACGTCGTCTTCCTCTCCGAGGCCTTCACTCGGCCCAAGGTGATGAAGCACCTGGCCAAGGCGGGCTTCCAGCAGTCGTATACCTACTTCACCTGGCGCAACTTCAAGCAGGAGATGGAGGAGTACCTGGAGGAGCTCACCTCTCCGCCCGTGTCCGACTACATGCTCGGCAACCTCTGGCCGAACACGCCGGACATCCTCCCCGAGTTCCTCCAGCGGAGCGGGCCCGGTGGCTTCCGGCTGCGCGCCGCCATGGCCGCCACGCTCTCCAGCACCTGGGGCATGTACTGCGGCTACGAGCTGTGCGAGGGCACGCCCGTCAAGCCCGGTAAGGAGGAGTACCTCGACTCGGAGAAGTACGAGCTCAAGGCGTGGGACCTGGACCGGCCGGGCAACATCCGCGACTACATCTCGCGGCTCAACGCCATCCGCCGCGAGCACCGGGCCTTCCAGCTCTACTCCAATCTGCGCTTCTTCAAGTCGGAGAACGACCAGGTGATGTTCTACCTGAAGCGCACGCCGGACGGCTCCAGCCAGGTGTTGGTGGCAGTGAGCTTCGATCCCTTCCACGCCCAGGAGTCCGTACTCCACGTGCCCCTGGCCGAGCTGGGCATCCAGCCGGACGAGACGTACCAGGTCCACGAGCTGATGACGGACGAGCGGAGCCTCTGGCAGGGGCCCACCGCCCACGTGCGGCTCACGCCCGAGCAGCCCGCTGCCATCTGGGCCGTGTACCGCTTCCGCCGCAGTGAGCAGGCGTTCGACTATTACGAATGAGACACCCCACCACTTATGACCCGGACGGATCCGCTCTGGTACAAGAAAGCAGTCATCTACGAGTTACACATCCGCGCGTTCTATGACTCGAACGCGGATGGGCACGGGGACATCCCCGGGCTCATTGAGAAGCTGCCGTACCTGCAGGACCTGGGCGTCACATGCCTGTGGATCCTCCCCCACTACCCCTCGCCGTTGAAGGACGACGGCTACGACATCGCGGACTACTACGCGGTGCACCCGGACTACGGGACGCTCGCGGACTTCCAGCGACTGGTGGACGAGGCCCACAAGCGCGACATCCGCATCCTCAGTGAGCTCGTCGTCAACCACACCAGCGACCAGCACGCCTGGTTCCAGGAGGCTCGGAGAGATCCCAAGAGCCCCAAGCGCGACTTCTACGTCTGGAGTGACACGGACGACCGGTACCAGGGCGCGCGCATCATCTTCCTGGACACCGAGCGCTCCAACTGGACGTGGGATCCGGTGGCCAAGCAGTACTTCTGGCACCGCTTCTTCAGCCACCAGCCGGACCTCAACTACGACAACCCCGAGGTCCAGGAAGCCATGCTCGACGTCATGCGCTTCTGGCTGAACATGGGCGTGGACGGCTTCCGCTGCGACGCGGTGCCCTACCTCTTCGAGCGCGAGGGCACCAACTGCGAGAACCTCCCGGAGACGCACGCCTTCCTCAAGAAGCTGCGCAAGGCGATCGACTCGGAGTACCCGGACAAGATGCTCCTGGCCGAGGCCAACCAGTGGCCCGCGGACGTGCGCGTCTACTTCGGTGACGGCGACGAGTTCCACATGGGCTTCCACTTCCCAGTGATGCCCCGCCTCTTCATGGCCGTGCGCAAGGAGGACCGTACTCCCATCGTGGAGATCCTCCAGCAAACGCCGGAGATCCCCGAGACGTGCCAGTGGGCCATCTTCCTGCGCAACCATGACGAGCTGACGCTGGAGATGGTGACGGACGAGGACCGGGACTACATGTACCGGGAGTACGCCACCGATCCGCGCATGCGCATCAACCTGGGCATCCGGCGTCGGCTCGCCCCGCTGATGGACAACGGCCGGCGGCGCATCGAGCTGATGCACAGCCTGCTCTTCACCCTGCCGGGTACCCCCGTCCTCTACTACGGGGACGAGATCGGCATGGGGGACAACATCTACCTGGGCGATCGCAACGGCGTGCGCACGCCCATGCAGTGGACGCCGGACCGCAACGCGGGCTTCTCCCGCGCGGACGGCGCCCGCCTGTACGCCCCCATCATCGGGGACCCCGTCTACGGCTACCAGAGCATCAACGTGGAGGCTCAGGAGCGCGTCCGCTCCTCGCTGCTCAACTGGATGAAGCGCATGATCCGCGTGCGCCAGCGCTACCCCGCCTTCGCCATGGGGAAGCTGCGCTGGCTCAACCCGGACAACCGCAAGGTGCTCGCCTTCACGCGCGAGTACGAGGGACAGACCATCCTCATCGTCTGCAACCTCTCTCGCTTCGCGCAGCCGGCCGTCATTGATCTGCGTGACTGGGAGGGCCAGGTGCCCGTGGAGCTCATTGGGGAGACACCCTTCCCGCGCATCTCCGGCAGCATGCCGTACCAGCTCACGCTCGGCCCCTACATGTTCCTGTGGTTCCGACTCGAGAAGCTCGCCCCTGGGAGAGGAATGCCGTGACGACGCCCATCGATCTGACGAAGCTGCCAGACTACCTGCGCAACCAGCGCTGGTTCGCGGGCAAGGCCTGGCCCATCAAGTCGGTGTCCACGGTGGACCACGCCACCGTGCCACTGCCCGGCGGGCGAGACTTCACTCTCGCGGTGGTGGAGGTCATCTACGAGCTCGGCCACCCGGACCGCTACCTGCTGCCTGTGCTCCCCTCGAGCGAGGGCATCCAGGACGCCTTGGATGACGTGGATGCACTGCGTGCCCTCTTCCAGGTCATCCGCGAGAAGCAGACGATCTCCAGTGCCTCGGGCCGGTTCGTGGGCGAGTGGCTGGACACGCCCGAAGGCCTGATGGCCCTCCCCTCGCCCGTGCCGGTGCGGCGGCTGCAGGTGGAGCAGAGCAACACCTCGGTGGTGGTCGCGGAGAAGGTCATCTTCAAGGTCATCCGCAAGCTGGAGGCCGGCATCAACCCCGAGTATGAGGTGGGCCGCTTCCTGGCGACGAAGACGTCCTTCCGGGCCACGCCCACCCTGCTCGGTGCACTGCAGTCGGAGGGGCCCGCGGGCGCCACCCTCGCAGTGGTGCACCGCTACATCCCCAACGTCACCGACGGCTGGCGCTACACGCTGGACAGCTTCCGCCGCTCGGCCCGGCTGTCGGACGCCTTCCTTGGCGAGCTGCGGGTGCTGGGTCAGCGGCTGGGCGAGCTGCACCACGCGCTCGCCTCCAGCACCGACGAGCCAGGCTTCGTCCCGGAGCCCATCCACGCGGAGGATCTCCAGCGTTGGAGCGCCTCCATGGTGGGCGAGCTGGGCGTCACCCTCAACGATGCCATGCGCCACTTCCCCGAGCTGGAGGGCCGCCGTGAGGGCCTCATCGAGCGCGCGAAGCAACTGGCACAGGTTCCCCCTTCAGGGCAGAAAATCCGCATTCACGGAGATCTGCACCTCGGACAAGTCCTCCGGACGGAGGGGGACTGGCTGATCTTCGACTTCGAGGGCGAGCCGGGGCGCAGCTTCGCCCTGCGGCGGGAGAAGTACTCGGCGCTGCGGGATGTCGCGGGAATGTTGCGCTCCTTCGACTATGCGGAGGCCACGGTGCAGTTGGAGGGAGAGGCCGCCGGCGAGCGCGTGGCACCGGCTCGCAAGGCCTTCCTGGAGGGTTACCGCTCCGCCACGCAGGGGGCTCCCTTCCTTCCCCAGGACGACGCGAGCTTCGACGCGATGCTTGACGCGTTCGAGCTGGAGAAGATGCTCTACGAAGTGCGTTACGAGCTACAGAACCGGCCGGACTGGGTGCGCATCCCCGTCCAGGCACTCATGAGGATGGAGGTTCGCAAGTGAAGAAGCCGATGGATCGGCAGCAGGTGGATGCGGAGCTGCAGCAGATGGTGGAGCTGAGGCACCCCGAACCGCATCGCGTGCTGGGCATCCACCCGGATGGGGATGGCACGGTGGTGCGGGCCTATCGCCCGGACGCGGTCTCCATCCACGTGGTCCCGGAGTTCGGTGGGCGCATTCCCATGACACAACGGGTAGGAGGCGTCTTCGAGGCCCGGATCAATGGCAAGGGGGACGCCTTCAACTACCTGCTGGAGGTGGAGTACCCCGGCAACAAGACGTTCACCCTGAGGGATCCGTACAGCTTCCTGCCCACGCTGGGCGACATGGACCTGTACTTCGCGGGCGAGGGCCGGCACGAGCAGCTCTGGAAGCGCATGGGGGCCCACCCCATCCACCACAACGGCATCAGCGGCGTGGCCTTCGCGGTGTGGGCGCCCACGGCCGCGAGCGTGTCCGTGGTGGGTGACTTCAATAGCTGGGATGGTCGGCTGCACCCCATGCGGCGCATGGGCTCCTCGGGCATCTGGGAGCTGTTCATCCCCGAGGTCGGCGAGGGCACGCGCTACAAGTTCGAGATCCGCCCCGGTGGCGGCGGCCGCCTGCTGAAGGCGGATCCGTTCGCCTTCCGCACCGAGGTGCCTCCGGCCACGGCCTCGGTGGTGCACGACCTGAAGCACTTCCAGTGGACGGACGAGAGGTGGATGACGGAGCGGGCCGCGCGCGACGTGGACCACTCGCCGTGGTCCGTCTACGAGGTGCACCTGGCGTCGTGGCGGCGCGTGGTGGAGGACGGGGACAGGTCCCTCTCCTACCGGGAGATGGCCACCGCGCTCGCGGACTACGTGAAGAAGATGGGCTTCACCCACGTGGAGCTGATGCCCGTGTCCGAGCACCCCTTCGGTGGCTCCTGGGGCTACCAGGTGGGCAACTACTACGCGCCCACCGCGCGCTTCGGCCACCCGGATGACTTCCGCTACCTGGTCAACTACCTGCATGAGCAGGGCATTGGTGTGCTGCTGGACTGGGTGCCTGGGCACTTCCCGCGGGATGCGCACGCGCTCGGCCAGTTCGACGGCACCGCCCTCTACGAGCACGCGGACCCGCGCCAGGGCACGCAGCCGGACTGGGGCACCTACGTCTTCAACTTCGGCCGCAACGAGGTGCGCAACTTCCTCATCGCCAACGCGCTCTTCTGGCTCGAGGAGTACCACATCGACGGCCTGCGCGTGGACGCGGTGGCGTCCATGCTCTACCTCGACTACAGCCGCAAGCACGGCGAGTGGATCCCCAACCGCTGGGGCGGCCGTGAGAACGAGGAGGCCATCTCCTTCCTGCGCGAACTCAACGACAGCGTGCGCCGCAAGTTCCCCGGCGCGGTGATGATCGCCGAGGAGTCCACGGCGTGGCCCAAGGTGAGCCAGCCCACCCATGAGGGCGGGCTCGGCTTCCACTTCAAGTGGAACATGGGCTGGATGCACGACACGCTGACGTACTACTCGAAGGATCCCATCTACCGGCAGCACCACCACAACCAGCTCACCTTCGGTCTGCTCTACGCCTTCAGCGAGCACTTCATGCTGCCGCTGAGCCATGACGAGGTGGTGCACGGCAAGGGCTCGCTGCTCGGGAAGATGCCGGGAGATGATTGGCAGAAGCGCGCCAACCTCCGGGCCCTGCTGGCGTGGATGTGGGCACACCCGGGCAAGAAGCTGCTCTTCATGGGCGGCGAGTTCGGCCAGCCCTCCGAGTGGAACAACGACCGGAGCCTGGACTGGCACCTGTTGGGAGAGCCGGGCCATGCCGGCATTCAGGCGATGGTGTCGGACCTGAACAGGCTCTACAAGAGCCACCCCGCGCTCTACGACGCGGACAGTGAGCCGCTGGGCTTCCAGTGGCTGCAGCCGGATTCGGCGGCGGCCAACGTGTTCGCCTTCGTGCGCCGCTCGCGCCAACCGGGAGGCCACGTGGTGTGCATCGCCAACCTGTCGCCCGTGCCCCGCGAGGGCTACCGCGTCGGCTTCCCCCGGCACGGCAGCTACGTGGAGCTGCTGAACACGGACGCCCGGGACTACGGCGGCTCGGGCCTCGGCAACATGGGGCGCATCCACACCGATGCCTTCGGGTGGGACGGACAGGAGGCCTCGGTTCAACTGACGCTGCCGCCCCTGTCGGTGCTGTGGTTCACCCCGGGGTGAGCCCGTCTTGAGAAGGGGGGCGGCTCACACCAGGTGGGCCCCCTCCCCTCCTACTCAGCCCTTCATCTGACCTCTGACTCGTCCGTGGCTCGGATGGACTCACGGGCGCTCGCTCCCCCGCCCGGGGATTCATTGCCACCCGGAGTGCGGATGCGAACGGTGTCTGAAACGCACCGTGAACACGGAGGGAAACGCATGGCCACGGCAATGACCCTGACGAGCCTGGAGGCGCAGCTAGCGAATCACTCGGCACTGCCACTTCGAGCCACGCTCGGCTCGACGATGCTCTACCACGGCATCTCCAAGCTGAAGCCCCAGGGCCTGGAGCAGACGGCGCAGTTCTTCGACAACATCGGTATCAAGCCGGGCCGGACCTGGGCACTCGCCACGGGTTGGACGGAGGCGGTGGCCGGCGTGCTCACCTTCCTGGGCATCGGCACCCGCGTGGCGGCCGTCTCCATCCTCGTGACGCAGGCCATGGCCATCGCGAAGGTGCACGGCTCCAAGGGCTTCAATAACCAGGCGGGCGGGTACGAGTTCAACCTGTCCCTGATCGCCGGCGCACTCGGGTTGCTGCTGGGCGGCCCCGGCATCCTGTCGGTCCACCACGTCGTCCAGCCCCGGGCGCGTCGCCGCGGGGGCCTCCTGGGCCTGTTGCGCCGCCAGCGCGTGAGCCCGATCAGCCGCATTGTTCCGCTGCTCGCGTAGCCCCGGAAGCTCCGCCCAGTGTCGTCACGCGACCTGGGCGGAGCCTTCATCGGACCCATGGGCTTACCCCGTTGGGTGCAGCTCGCGCGGTCCCTGCCCGGCCGCGGTGTCATCGGGTTCATCCCTCCGTCTCAGGCCACGTTCGCCAGGGGAGGCTCCCCGGACTCGGAGGAGGAGGACTCCTCCTGCCTGTGCCGCGAGCCAGGCGCTGGCGACAGGCGCCGCAGCGTCCCCAGCAGCTCCCGCGTCGGCTCCTTCCCTCGTCGCATCGACACGAACAGCGACCCACGCCGCCCCGCCCGCTCCAGGCACGACTCCAGCGAGTGCTTCACCAACGGATGCGGGCTGACCTCCAGGAAGGTGTCGTGCCCGTCATCGAGCAGCGTGTCCACCGCCTCGCGGAACAGCACCGGCTCGGCCAGGTTGCGCACCCAATAGTCCGCGTTGAAGCGCTGCCCCGCGAGCCCACCGCCCGTCACCGTGGAGATGATGGGCAGCAGCTCCGCGCGAGGTCTCAGGCCCTCGAGCCTGCCGCGCAGATCCTCGCGAAGCGGCTCCACCTGAGGGCAGTGCGCCGCCACCTCCGAGTCGATCCGCCGAGCCGGCACGCCCTTGCTCCGCAGCGCCACCAGCACCTGCTCCAGCACCTGCGGCTCCGCGGCCAACACCGTCCATTCAGGGCTCGCGTGAATGACGCGCCACACCCGCCCCGAGAACTCCGGTAGCACCTCGCCGGCTCGATCCCAGGGCAACCCCACCATGGCCATGGCCCCTTTCCCTCGGAGCAGCCCAATGGTTCGGCCCTGGTGGCAAATGACCCGCATGGCTTCTTCCAGCGACAGCACCCCTGCCACGTACGCCGCCGCCACCTCGCCAATGCTGTGCCCCACCACCGCCGCCGGTTCAATTCCCCACGAGCGCCACAGCGCCGCCAGGGCAATCTCCATCGACACAATGGCCGGACAGCTCACCTCAATGTCGCTCAGGCGCGCGTTCTCCGCCGTCAGCGCCTCCACCAGCGACCAGCCCATGAGCCGCTGTACGTGGACATCGCAGGCCTTCAGCATCATCCCGAAGACCGTCGAGAGCTCCAGCAGGACCCTTCCCATGCCTGTCCACTGCGAGCCCTGTCCGGAAAACACGAAAACCGGCCGGCATTGGCTTGGAACGCGGCCTGTCGGGTCCTCGTGACGCACCAGGGACTCCTTGGAGCTCCAACTCATGCTCCACTCCCCTCACCAGAGCTGTTGGACCCACTCCAGAAGGGGGAGGGTCGGGACAGCCCCACAAAATCAATTCAACCCAGGTGGATTATTAACCTCTTTTTCAGAGTAGGTGAAGAAAGTTTTTCCTGGAGTAACGAACTGAGAGATCTTTCCGGGGTCTTGAGGTCGAAATAACCCCTCGGTTTTCCCGTATGGGGCAAATTCCACACCACTTCCATGTCGCTCACTGGCGGTAGAAGGCTGGGAGGTCATAAAACTAAGGAACTCATGAGCCAGGTTCGTTACGAGATACTCGGTCCCCTCATCCCTGGCGAGGGCTCCCGCCCTTCTCTCGCGCTAGCCATCGAGGACGGCGCTCCACCGCAACCTGTTGTGTTGGTGTGGGCGCCTGCCGATGTGGTGCAGGACGCCGCCATGCTGAGCCGGCTGCGGCGAGAGACGGAACGTGCCGTCGTCTTTGATCACCCCAACATTCTGCGCGTGCACGGACTGGTGACGCTGGATGGTCGCGTCGCCCGGGTGACGGAGTTCGCTGATGGAGAGTCCCTTCGCCAGGTGTTGGAGTCGGGCCAGCGGTTGCCGTTGCCATTCGCCGCGCTCATCGCCGCGGATGTGGCCAAGGGCGTGCACTACGCCCACGTGGCGGGTAACGATGATGGAACGCCGCTGATCCACGGAGACATTCGCCCGGAGACCGTCATGGTCTCCTTCAATGGCGTCTGCAAGGTGTCGGGCTACGGGGCGCTCGGGGTGGCACCCCGAGAGCGCAACGGCCGCCGGGTGCGCAATCGGCGCCTGTACAGCGCCCCCGAGCAGCTCATGGGTGGCCGGGAAGCCTCCTCCGTCCTGACGGACGTGTTCCTCTTGGGCCTGTTGCTGTACGAGTGCCTCTCGGGGCGCAAGCCGTTCCAGGACTCGATCGATCAGGACAAGGCCATCCTCAACCGGCCGCTGCCGCCGCTGCCGGCGGAAGTGCCGCTGCGCTTCAACGAGGTGGTGCGACGCGCCACGGCGAAGCGCTCCGGGGATCGCTACCCGAGCGCCCTCGCCTTCCGCGATGCGCTGGTGGAGGTCGCGGGCGATCTGTCCTCCTCCGCGGCGTTCGCGGAGTACCTCACGAAGGTGATCCCCGCCAACAGCGAGGCCCGGATCGCCCGGAAGAAGATGATCGAGCAGGGCATCGCCGAGGTGGCGAGCCGCGCGCCCATCACCGCGTCCGCGCCCATCATCCGTGGCGCCGCGCCCGCCTACACGCCGCCGCCCATCTCGGGCTCCGCGCCCACCATCACGGCGCCCATGCCCGTGATCCCGCCCGCGGCGCCTTCCGCTCCGAACGCACCCTTCCCCGCCGGGCCTCAGGCTCCCGTCGCCGCCGTTCCCCCGGCCGCACCAGGTGCCGGGGCCGCTCGCTTCCGTCGCCTGGCCGTGCCGATCGCCGTGAGTGTGGGCGCGCTGCTGTTCGTGAGCGCGGTGGGCACCGTCTGGAGCACCCGGAAGAAGGCGGACCTCGCGATCCCCGAGGACACGGGCGCGGCCTCCAACACCGTGAACTTCGAGCCCCCCGTGCTGCTCGAGGCCGAGGCCCCGGATGCCGGGATCCTGAAGGCCATGCCCACGCCGAACGTCACGCGCACGATGGTCTCGCTCGCCGTGAGCCCCAGTGTGGCCGTGGCCGTCGACGGCCGGCCGGTCGGCGCGTCGCCCCTGACGGTTCCGCTGACGCCCGGCCGCCACCTGCTCACCTTCACCGACGAGTCGAAGGGCTTGAAGACGGCCCGGCTGATCGACGTGCGCGCCACGACGGACACGGTGTCCTTCACCATCCGCCTGGGCATGGGCTCGGTGCTGCTCCACGCGCCGTCGGGGGCCAAGGTGAGCCTGGATGGCCAGGACCTGGGGACGGCGCCGCTCGCCGAGAGGACGCTGTTCGAGGGCGAGCACACCCTCCGGGTCACCCAGAACGGAGCCGTCTGGGAGAAGGCCTTCGTCCTGCAGGGAGATCAGCGCCTGGTCTTCAACGCCGACCTCGAGCCCAAGTCCGAGTGAGTCGGTCCCCTTCCTCTTCCTGGCCGAGCATCGCGCCCCGGCCAGGGTGGGAACAGGAGCCCGCGCCACTGCTGACGCAGCCGCGGCACACCCGTGCCTGTTCGCGGCCGTTTTTTCACCCGGTACCTGTCCAGGTCATCCGAGTACATTGGCGTGTGGCCGCTTTCCGGCCGAACGTCACCCCTTGGGATGTGTACGATGAAGATGACGCGTTTGTCGTTGTTACTGGTGGGCTTCGCATCCGTTTCCGCTGGATGCCAACCCGAAGAGCCCTCGCAGGTGCCCACCGCGGGGCTGGTGGCCCACGAGGCAGCACTCACCGATCCTGTCGGCAGCTGGACGAGTAATTCCTCCCTGCTGTTCATGCACTCGGGTCCCCTCGCCACCCTGCTCGGCTCGGGCGAAGTGCTGGTGACGGGTGCCAGCACGGCGGAGGTGTACAACCCGTACACAGATAGGTGGCGGCCCACGGGCTCGCCCAACACCGCGCGCACCCAATACACCGCGACGGCGCTCCCCTCGGGCCAGGTGCTGATCGCCGGGGGTGAGGGCGGAATCTCGAGCGCGGAATTGTATGACCCGAAGTCGGGGACCTGGAGCACCACGAGCCCCATGGCCAATACCCGACGCGGCCATGCCGCCGTGCAGCTCCACTCGGGCAAGGTGTTGGTGGTGGGCGGCGAAACGGCCGTCGACATCCGGGGACCCCTGGATCCTCTGTCGGAGGTGTATGACCCGGAGACGGCCACGTGGACCCCTGTTGAGAGCTTCGTCTACCCGCGCATCCGTGCCTCCGCGGTGGTGCTCGACTCGGGCCAGGTGATGCTGACGGGCGGCGTGTACTGGTTTGGCTCGAATGCGTGGAAGAACGCCTCCGAGGTGAACATCTACGATCCAGCCACGAATAAATGGCGGACCGCGGGCTCCCTTGCCAAGGCCCGTCACGGCCACTTCTCCATCAAGCTCTACTCGGGCAACGTGATGATCGTCGGCGGCTTCGATGGCGACAACTCGGTGGAGATGTACGACCCGTACAACAACCGGTGGTTCATGGGACCCTCTGTCCCTCTCGAGGAGACCACGCCCATTGTCGCCGCGACGATGCTCTACTCGGGCGAGGTCCTGGTAACGAACATCCGCGGCCAGTCGGCGCTGTACGATCCGTTGACGAACGCGTGGCTTCCCGCGGCCAGTGTCAGCGGCAGTGCTGGCCCCGAACCGTCGACGACGCTGCTCCACACGGGGCAGGTGCTGATGGTTACGAGCAATCGCGTGGAACGCTTCACGCGCTGAGTCGACCGGTCCCCGAACCCGAGCCCGTCGCTTCAGACGGGAGCTCAGGGGGCCAGGGCCTGCTCGAGGTCGCGGATGAGGTCCGCGGGGGCCTCCAGCCCGATCGACAGGCGGAAGATGCCGTCACCCGCCCAGTCCCGGTAGCGCGCCAGGAGCTCGGGGGGAAGCTGGAAGGAGGTCCGCTGCAGATCCTCCGTGGGCAGGTAGAAGACGAGGCTGTGCGGCTTGCCCAGCGAGACGGCGTACTTGATGACCTTCAGCCTGTCGGCGAGGCGACGCGCCACCGCGGGGCCGTCCTCGGTCTGGAAGGCGATCATCCCCGAGGTGTTGCGCAACTGCCTGCGCGCGAGTTCCGCCTGCGGGTGTGAGTCGAGCCCGGGATGGAGGACGTGGTGCACGCGCGGGTGGGTCTCGAGGAACGAGGCCACTGCCCGAGCCGTGGTCTCGTGGGCCGCCATGCGCTGAGGCAGGGTGGCGAGGCTGCGGAGG
Organism: Archangium minus; assembly: GCF_044360475.1. Lineage (NCBI taxonomy): Bacteria > Pseudomonadati > Myxococcota > Myxococcia > Myxococcales > Archangiaceae > Archangium > Archangium minus. Next base: position 6,503,617 of record NZ_CP043494.1, on the reverse strand, counting down.
ATCAACCACGCGGGGAACGGATTGAGGACGGCGCCCAGGTGGATGAGCGAGTCTTGACGCAGCGCGGCCAGGTCGGTCCGCCGCCCCACGACGACACCCCCGAGCACGTCACCGTGACCTCCGATGTACTTGGTCAACGAGTGGATGACGAAGTCGGCGCCGAGGGTGAGCGGCTGCAAGCCCATCGGCGTGGCGAGGGTCGAATCGACGGCGAGGCGCGCCCCGGCCCCATGCGCGAGCGCGGCCACCGCCGCCACGTCGGTGAGCTTCAGGATGGGGTTGCACGGAGACTCGATGTAGACGAGCCGCGTGTTCGCGCGCAGGGCAGCGCGCACCTGGTCGAGGTCCGAGGTATCAACGAGGCTCACCTCCACACCGAAGCGCCGCAGCTTCCCGCGGACGAACTCGGCCGCGCCCGCGTAGCAGATATCACTGATGACGAGGTGATCTCCGGGTCCGAGCAGGTGCAGCAGGAGGCCGGTGATGGCGGCCATCCCGCTGGCGAAGCAGAGGGCGTCCTCCCCGCCCTCGAGCTCTGCCAGCCGCCGCTCCAGGGTCCGCACCGTGGGAGTCGACCACCGCGCATAGAAGTAAGGTGACTCCTCCTGCATGTCCTCGGCGGAGAACCCCACCCCCTCGGGGTGGGCGCGGAAGGTGGTGGAGAGCACCAGGGGCGTGTTGAGCGGCGCCCCCTCCTCTTCATTGGCATCGGCCTGCACGAGCCGGGTCCGTACGTCCCATTCTGAAGCCACCGGTCACCTCGTTCGGATGCCGCAGTGCCCCTGGAAGCAACTTTTCAGGACGCACCGCGATAATGACGGGAGAAGCTATTATCCGAGCCCCCCTCAACCCATCGTATTCTGGAGAACACCATGACCGTGACCCGCGCCGCGAGTGATGCCGTCAAAGCGGCGTTGCAGAACTCTCATGAGTTCTCTGCGCACGAAAAGCAGATGCTGTCCGGTCTCTCGGGAGCAGATCTGGACCGGGCCACGGCCCAGTTGACGCTCCAGAAGCAGCAGGAGACCGTCGCCTTCATCTCCAAGCTCCTGAAGAACGACACAACGATGCAGACGCTCAACAACCTGAAATAACAGCGGGGAGTGTCGTACGGTCGAACTCCGTTGTGTCCTGAGCACCACCACCCGGTCGATCCCCCCCAACGTGGTGCGCTTTTGCGGCACACTGCCTGCAAAGAGGACAGCGGAGCACCCGACATGGAGTCTTCGAGTCTCAATGGCCTGCGACAGCTCCAACGGGGCCAGCACGCTTGCCTCATCTACGAGGAACAGGATGATCCTCTCGCGCTCGTTGCGCCGTATGCCGCCCGAGCATTCGAGGCCGGCGAGCGCTGTGTTTATGTCGTAGGCGAGCAGGAGCCCGAGCGCATCGAGCGCAGCCTGGAGGCGGTGGGCGTCGACGTGGTCCGGCAGCGCGAGTGCGGCGCGTTGGTGCTGGTCAGCCGCTGGGAGGTGTCCTTTCCCAACGGCGAGTTCGATCCCACCGCCATGCTCGGCTACGTGCGCCAGACCATCACCCAGACGCTGGCGGAGGGCTTCACCGGCTTACGCCTCGTCGCCGAGATGACCTGGGCGCTGCAGATGGGCGTGGGCGCCAACAAGCTCATCCACTACGAGGCGCTCGGGAACCACCTGTACCCGGACGAGCCGCTGGTCGCCATCTGCATGTACAACCGCGCTCGGTTCCCGGCGGCCGTCTGCCACGACGCCCTACGGGTCCACCCGTGGGTTGCCATGGGAGAGACAGCGTACGACAACCTCTATTTCGAGCCGCCCGATGCGGTGATCGGCCCCGCCGCCGCCGAGCTGCGCCTGGAGTGGATGATGGAGCAGCTCAAGCGCGTACGCGCGGCCGAGGCGCAGCGCTTCGAGCTCGTCTCCGCCAGGGCCGCGCAGGTTGAGGCCGAGGCCGCGGCCCGCGCCAAGGACGCGCTGCTATCCATGCTCGCCCACGAGCTCCGCACACCCCTGACGACCATGCTCGCGCAGGCGCAGTCCTCCCTGCGCAAGCTCGACAAGTCGCGGGAGGTCGACCTGGACGCGATCCGGCGCAGCCTGGAGATCGTGGCCCGCCAGGCGAACCGCCAGGCGAAGCTGATCGAGCAGGTGCTCGACGCCGCCCGCCTCGCGTCGGACCAGTTGCCCCTGAAGCCCGTCCTGTGTGAGCTCTCCACGTTGGTCCGGGATGTGGCCGAGCAGATGCAGACCCTGGCAACCGAGCACACCGTGCTCGTGCGAGACTCCGACAAGGTCGAGGCGATCATCGATCCCCTTCGCATGGAACAGGTGCTGATCAACCTGCTCGACAATGCTCGGAAATACAGCCCGCCTGGGACCCAGATCGAAGTCGCGCTCACCGTGAATCCGGAGATGATCTCCCTCGAGGTCCGCGATCACGGCAACGGCATTCCCACCTCGGAGCATGAGCGCATCTTCGAGCGGTTCCACCGGTTGCGGCAGGACCAGAGCGGAGTGGGCCTCGGGCTTCACATCAGCCGGGAGATCGTCCGCATGCACGGCGGCGATCTCGTGGTGGAAACGCCCGCCGAGGGAGGTACCCGCTTCATTGCCCGTTTGCCGATCGCCCCATCGCGGGGGCACCCAGCAACCGATGAAGTCGTGCGTGCGGAAACCACGACGGTGAGCCAACCCTGACGGAGCCTACTTCGACTGAGGATGCCGAGATTGGACGCCACGTTGGCATGCGGGCGGGCCGGACGAGGACTGAGGTACAGCTCACCGTCGAGGATCTCCGCCACCATCTCCTCCGGGGCTGCCTCGAAGGCCGCCTCGACAGACGAGGCATTGCGTTCGGTGGACTCCTGCTCTGGAGGGCGACGGATGCTCATGAGTGAAGATTTCAGCATGCCTCTCACTCAGTGCAATGCCGAGGCCCTTCTGTCCGAGCGAGACGTCTCGACTTCTACGTGCGAGTCTTGAGCAGCCGGGTGAGCTCTCGGTCCAGGGCGGCGGCGAACTGCTGGCGATCCTGCGCGGAGAAGCCACTGGGACCCCCCGTCATCACGCCACTGTCGCGCAGTTCCTGCATGAAGTTCCGCACCGAGAGGCGCTCGGCGATGTTCTCCTCGCTGAAGAGCTCGCCACGCGGATCGATCACCACCACGCCCTTGGGCACGAGCAGCGCGGCAAGAGGAATGTCCTGGGTGACGGTGAGATCTCCGGCCTGGGCCGAGGCGGCGATGTGACCGTCCGCCACGTCGAGTCCGGCGCCTACCTGCACCGTGGAGACGAACTCTGAAAGGGGCAGCGACAGGCGCTTGTTGGCCACGAAGACGGTGGCCACCCGAAGCCGTTGCGCGGCTCGCAGGAGGATGTCTCGTACCGGCCCCGGACACGCATCGGCGTCGACCCAGATCTTCATGCGGCCGGGCATCCTTGCAGATAGGGAGAAGGAGGACACGCGATCTCCGCAGATAGAAGCAGACGGCCGACCCGCTTGTGGTAGACGGCACCGGCAACGCACTCGCCTGGCTGGCAGGTGAGCGTCGAGCTTCGCTGCAAGAGAACGTAGCCAACCCCATCATGAGCCGAGCGTGGCAGGAACCCCCGCGCACGCCTCGCTGCCACGCCCGAGGAGGGCATCCATGGAAATCGCGAAGGACAGCGTCGTCGCCATCGACTACCGACTGCACCTGGGAGACGGGAAGATCATCGACGAGAGCGACCCGGGAGATCCGCTCGTCTACCTGCACGGCTACGAGCAGATCGTGCCAGGGCTGGAGCAGGCGCTCGAGGGTAAGGGGCCAGGCGCGACCCTGAAGGTGCAGGTCTCTCCCGAGGACGGCTACGGGGAATACGATCCGGATGGCGTGGAGGAGGTCCCGCGCGAGGACTTCCCGCCGGACATGGAGCTGGAGGCGGGAGGGATCGTGACCGCCACGGATGAGGAGGGCGATGATGTGGACTTCCTCGTCAAGGAAGTGCGCTCCAAGACGGTGGTGGTGGACTTCAACCATCCGCTGGCGGGCAAGACGCTCCACTTCGAGGTGACCGTCAAAGAGGTGCGCGCGGCCACGAAGGAAGAGCTGGAGCACGGCCACGCCCACGGCCCGGGCCACGAGCACTGAAGCACAGGGGATGCGCGCTATGAAGCGCGTCCCCCACGTCGTCCCGCGCACAGGTAGGCGAGGATGGCCGCCTTATCTCCCGTGGCCAGCTCGTACCGAGCACCGGGAGGGATGAGGCCCTTGCGCGTAGCGAGAGCCTCCACGGCGAGCTGGGCCTGGGTGAGTTGTACGCCGGCCCCACCGCCGCCGAGCACCAGCGGTGCGCCCAGCTTGAGATCCAGCACGACGATCCATCGCCGCTCGGGGCGCGGATCCGACATGTCCACGATCACGAAGTCCCCCGCGAAGCGGCGCTGATCGCAGCGGAAGACCCACATGTTCCGCTTGCGGCGCAGCAGCTCGCGCACGAAGGGCTTCTCATCGCTCTTCAAGGCGTAGCGCTCGAACAGGAGCGAGGCGGTGCCGAGAGGGACAGGCCTCCGGTCAGACAGCTCTGGGGCGACAGCTCACCTCGACCAGGATGTCTCCGGGGGCCTTGCAGTACACCAGCACGCCGCGGTTGTTGCGCAGCACCTCGGAAACCTCCAATCCATCGCTTCTCACGCGCTCGTGGAACCCGAGGACGATGTCTTCGTTCTCGACGAGGAAGCCGACGTGGAACCCCTCGGGATAGACGTGTGCCGGGTCCTTGAGCCGCTGCAAGACGAGGACGAAGCCATGCCGGTCCGAGAGGATGGCGATCGCTGGTGACGCACGGTTCGATTGCAGCTCGAAGTCGAAGTAGCGCTCGAAGAAGAGAACAGCGCGCTGAACGTCGGGAACGTGCAGATCGATATGATTGAGCTTCATGGGTGAGCCTCCGAAAGGCACACGTGTGCCTTGCGTTGGCCGTGGGTTCTCACCCGTGAGGGAGGAACAAGTGCTCCCACCATGGGAGTGACCGGGGCTCACCGAACCGATCTGCCGTTTTTCGACCGGCAGTGAAAATAGAGCAGGCCTCATCCCAGGGCAAGCCCGCGGAACGCCGTTGGCGGACGGTCTTCTTGGTGGTCTAGGGTTCATCTGGCAGTGAACCCCCCACCCAGGAAGCCCCGATGACCCTCAGCCTGTCTGACCTCGTGAAGTCGTGGACCCGCCCGCTGCTCGTCGCGAGCTGCGTGGCCTTCACGGGATGTGGTGCCGGAGTGGAAGAGCCGTCCGTTCCCGGAGCTCATGAGCAGAGCTCCACGCGAAATGCAGCGGAGTACGCGGAGGGCGACTGCGACGGACCCAATGACTGCCCGGTGTCCAGCTCACTTGTCGATTGTGGTCCCGGGCAGCCCTACGCCTACGCCTGGAGGACGAACGACGGTGGCTACTGCATCGAGCGGGATGCCTGTGGCCCGAACGGGCTGGCCTGCCCGATCTGGTAGGAACTCAGCGCGTGAGGGAGCGCACTCGTGGAAGGCCCGCTCCCCCACCCGCCGTCTGCACTCCAGGCCTCAGTTCACCGTCACGGTCCGGTGAAGAGCGTTGAACCCGGTGGACGCCTCCCAGACGTTCTCGTTCGCGAGCTGGATGGCGTACTCCGGACGAGTGCTGAGCGACGGCGCCGGATCCGGAAGGTTCAGCAGCAGGGCGTAGCTTCCAGCCGGCAGGGTCGACGGAAGCGTGACGCTCTGGTTGATCGTCACGCTCGTCCCCGGCAGCCACCGGCGCGGATCCTCCGACAGGGGGAAGCGGTAGGTGGCACCGCTTGAAGTGTTGCGCAGGATCAGCTGGACCGACCGGGGGTTGAAGGGCGCGGCCCACCCTTCGTTCTTGAGCGTGATGCTGATGGGCATCGCCGCGCCACGGGTGGCGGTTGTCGGGAAGGTGCCCGACACAAGCGTGAACCTGTACCCGAGCCGGCGATCCATCTCGGGCCTGCACCCGCCGGTGTTCCAGCTGTTGATCACCGAGGGCTCGTAGTCGGCGTTCAGATACGAGTAGTGGAACAACGCCATCTCGCTCAACGCCGTGGCGCACGCCGAGCGCGGCGGGTTGAGGTTGCAGGTCTCGCCGCCCATGGGGAGGTAGGTCGTCTCGGCCGCCAGGTACGGGTATTCGACCGTCGTGTTCTCGAAGGTCCCCCAGTCATCGGGGCTGGCCAGGAAGCAGTCGTTGTGGTGACCGATGCGAGCGAGCGCGGTGCCGTTGTAGGCCTGCGAGGCCGTGAGCGCCGACGACCCGTACAGGGTGCGCTTGAACTTGGGGGTCCGCAGCTGGACCATGCGGGTGGTCGGGAGAACAGCCAGGAGCTTGTCGACCACGGCCTTGCGGTTGTTCCAATCGGCTTGCGACAGACTCCCCGCGTTCCCGAAGTTCTGCGTGTAGTACCACTCGCCCCACGCACCGATGAGTCCCGTCTGGACCACGGAGATGACGTCGCTGTTGGCACTCAGATACGGCGCCAGCTGATCCAAGTGCGCGGTGACACGACTCAGGGGTGCGTCGTCTCCAGCGGTTGAAGTGGTGTAGGCGAAGCGGACGATCATCTTGAGTCCCGCGGCCCGGACCGTGTTCGCCTGTCGCTGGAAGCGATCCAACTGGGCCTGGCTGATGGGACTATTCTTGAACTCCGACAGATAGAAGATGCAGAAGATCTGGGTGATGTTCTCGTTGGTGCGGTAACCCCTCAGCGTGGCTTCGACGAAGTCACTTTGGTTGCAATCACCGGTGTAGTGGTAGAAGCCCCGCTCCGGGTTGGCGAGCGTGGCGCTGCTCGCCGTGTACTGGGTCGTCGTGCCAGTGCCCGAGCTCCCACTGTAGACGTGCGTGTACTTGGGAGACGTCTCGAGCGGCGTCTCGATCTGAAAGACAATATCCGCGTCGTTCGGGGTCGCGGTCTCGCCGATGGAGGCGCGTGCGACCGACCACTGGGCCAGGCCCGCGGTGGCCGAGTGCGTCACCGCCTCGATGAACTGCCAACTCCAACCACCGCCCAGATGCTTGTACAGGGAGCCGTTCTCGAGCAGGTAGTCCGCTCCAATTCCTTGTTGAGCGAACCCCGTCGAGGGATTCCGGTCGACGTCGATGTACGCGCGCCGGAACGCCGGAGTCCCGCTGTATTGGAATTGGTAGGAGACGGAGGTGGCGTCATTGCTGACCACCACCGAGGCGATGGCCGCATAAGCGGGTTGTGACCCTCCTGTCAGACTCGAGAGTAGCAGTCCAAGAGAAGCAATCTTCGAGAAGATCGGAAAAGGAATCCGGCGCGGCACTCGATGCATGCTCATTCCTCGCTCAGAAGGTGATGACCCGGTTTCAACCCGAAGGCCATACACGTTTGCCCCCTGGGAATCCACGGTCGACTACAGTGCCGCGCGTCGTGCGATAGACGCGCGACTTCTCGTTGGAGGAACTCATGTATCAGAGGGGGATCATCCTGCGGCCCTGGTTGGTGGCTGCGTGGATGATTGTTGTGTCAGGTTGCCAGCCGCCCGAGGTGGTGAACTCCTCTCAGTCCTCTCCCGTACCGGCGGAGAGCGGCACCGTGACGCTGCAGGTGGAAGCGAAGGATCCGCAGAACAGCGCGCTCAGCTTCTCGTGGGAAGCGAGCGCGGGAACGCTGGGCACTCCCACGAATACCGCCTCGACGAGCGAGGTCGTCTGGACGGTGCCCGCGTGCGTGCCCGGTGAGAAACCCGTGACCCTCACGGCCACGGTGAGCAACGTGCTGGGGCTGTCCACGTCCAAGGCCTTCACCATCCGTGGAGCGCCGGGCTGCCCGCCCTCCGGCTCGTGGTCCGTCGCGGGCGGGTTGAGCTGGGGCCGGGGCTCCCATACGGCGACGCTGCTGCCCTCGGGCAGGGTGCTGGTGATTGGCGGGGAGGTCATGCCCACCGATGCCCGGATGACGGAGGTGTACGACCCGGCGACGAATACGTCCCTCTTGGGGGGCTCGCTGGTGGAGAGGAGCCGCACGTTCCATACCGCCACGCTGCTGGCGTCGGGCAAGGTGCTGGTGGCGGGAGGAGGAACCGCCTCAGCGGAGCTGTATGATCCGGAGACGAGGACCTCGACCTCGACGGGCTCCATGGCCGAGGCCCGTTCCGCGCACACAGCGACGCTGCTGCCCTCCGGCAAGGTGCTGGTGGTCGGCGGTTATGTTGACGCCAGGGGCCCTGGCCTCAAGACGGCGGAGCTGTACGACCCGGCGACGGGCACGTGGAGCCCCGCGGGGACCCTGGCCGAGCCACACCAGTCCCATACGGCGACGCTGCTTGCCTCGGGCCAGGTGCTGGTGGCCGGGGGCGCGACGACGGCAGTGGAGCTGTACGATCCCGCGACGGGAGCATGGAGCACCACCGCGGCCCTGGACGACGCTCGGTCCTGGCACGCCGCGGCACTGCTTGCCTCCGGCAAGGTGCTGGTGGTGGGTGGGAAGACCGCGAGCACGACGCTCGCGACCGCGCAGGTGTATGACCCGGCGACGGGGACGTGGACCTCGACGGGAGCCATGGCCGAGCCGCGTGAGCGCCTCATGGCCACGGTGCTGACTTCGGGACAGGTGCTGGTGGCCACGGGAGAGAACCAGTACGCATCTTCCGGAAAGGCGGAGCTGTACGATCCGGAAGCGGGAACCTGGAGGCCCGCCGGAAAGCTGTACATCGGCCGGGAACGAGCCACGGCGACGCTGTTGCCCTCGGGCAAGGTGCTGATCCTCGGAGGCCGTAGCGACTACTTCAGCGCGGAGGTGTTTGACCCCGTGAAGGAGACCTGGACGGATTCCGGCAGCCCCGAGGACATCAACCGTCACGAACACACGGCCACGCTGTTGCCCTCGGGAGAGGTGTTGGTGGCCGGAGGCCGCCTCTCGGATGAGGCCGAGCTGTACAACCCCGTGACGGGGACCTGGAAGTCCGCGGGATACACGTCCAGGCGCTCCAGAGGTACGGCGACGCTGTTGCCCTCGGGCAAGGTGCTGATGGCCGGAGGGGACCCCTACATCTTCTCCGATCCCCCGGTGGAGCTGTACGACCCGGTGACGACCAGATGGACCTGGATGACCTCCATGAACGCATCGCGCGCCGGGCACACGGCGACGCTGCTGCCCTCGGGCAAGGTGCTGGTCGTCGGAGGTGGAGAGGCCTCGGTGGAGCTGTACGATCCGGAGACGGACACGTGGACGCTGACGGGCAACCTGTCCGTGTACCGTGGCGCGCATACGGCGACGCTGCTGCCTTCGGGCAAGGTGCTGGTGGTCGGAGGCAACAGCACGGCCACGACGGAGCAGTACGATCCGGCGACGGGCACGTGGACGCTGACGGGCAACCTGTCCGTGCCCCGCCGTGGGCACACGGCGACACTGCTGTCCTCGGGCAAGGTGCTCGTGACGGGAGGCTTCACGGGCAGCGGGGGCTTGATGGCCAGCGCGGAGCTGTACGACCCGGAGACGGACACGTGGACGCCGACGGGCAACATGGCCGGGCCTCGTAGCTCGCACACGGCGACGCTGCTGCCCTCGGGCAAGGTACTGGTGGTAGGCGGCAGTTCCAGTCTGCCCCTCTCCAAGGACGTGGAGCTGTACGACCCGGAGACAGGCACGTGGTCTCCCGTGGAGGATTCCGGCTCCAGCCGTAGCTCGCACACGGCGACGCTGCTGCCCTCGGGCAAGGTGCTGGTGGTGGGCGGCTTCTCCTTCTCGACGAACCCGGCGGTGCTCTACAACCCCTGATGTCACCCTGATCCGCACCCGCCTTCGAGGGAAGTCCCCTTCGAAGGCGGGTGCATCCCTCAGGGACTGACGTACCGGATGATGCTGTCCTTCACCGTGACGCCCCACACCGTCCCATCCGCCGCCGCGGAGATCTGCTTCAGCATGCCGGGCATCTGCGTCCAGGCCGAGCCACTCCACTTGTAGACATTGTTGGAGCTGTCGAGTGCCCAGATGTTGGCGGCACTCCCAACGGACACGTAGGTCATCCCCGTGGGGATGTTGTACGCCCACTCGGTGCCGTTCCACCTCAGGACGCGCAGGGAGTCCCCTGGATTGGTGGCCCACAGCTCACCGTCGGAGCCAGCGGAGATCTGCGCGACGCAGCAGAGCTTCTTGTCCCAGTTCGACGCGGACTCATTCCACTGGAACAACCAACCCTCGTTGTCCAGCCCCCACACGGTGTTCGCGTTGACGACCGCGACCTGCTTCATCCCCGGAACAATGGAAAACCCATCCCACTCGGTGCCAGCCCACCGGAGGACGCGCATCCCATCCGGGGGATTGGTGGCCCACAGCGTGCCATCCGCGGCACCGGAGAGCTCCGTCACGCAGCAGCGCTGATAGTCCCAGGCCGACCCGTTCCACTTGTAGTGGTTTCCATTGGTGGCCAGGGCCCAGATGGAATTCGCGCTGCCGACGGAGACCTGCTTGATGATGGCCCCATCCGGAAGCGCCGCCACTTCGGTCCAGTCCCCCTGGGAGGGGGTGACGAGCGAGTAGAGCAACCGGTTGGGAGAGCCCTTCACGTCCTGCACGACGTCGGGGGTGCTGCCATCGAGGATGGCCTTCGCCACGTCGGTAGGCGCCGCGGTGGGGTTCTGCTCCAGGTAGAGCGCCGCCACGCCCGCCACATGCGGCGCGGCCATGGAGGTGCCGCTCATGGTTTCGTTCGCATCGTCCGCGGTGCTCGAGGCGGACGTGATTTCGTCGCCCGGAGCGAAGAGGTCCACACAGGAGCCCCAGTTGGAGAACCAGGCGCGCTTGTCTTCAATGGACGTGGCCCCCACGGTCAACGCCTCGCCCGTGCGCGCCGGGCTCTTCTGGCACGCATCCCCGTCGTCGTTTCCCGCAGCGAGGACGTACGTGACACCCGCCTTGATGGACCTGCGGACCGCGTCATCGATGAGCGAGTAGGCACCACCGCCCAGGCTCATGTTGGCCACCGCGGGCTTCTGGTGGCTCCTGGTCACCCAGTCGATCCCCCCGATGACTCCGCTGATGCTCCCCGACCCTTCGCAGCTGAGTACGCGCACGGGGTGGAGGGTGACGCCCTTGGCCACGCCCCAGGTGGAGCCTCCAATGGTACCGGCCACGTGGGTCCCATGCCCGCCGCAGTCCTCCACGCCTCGCCCGTCGCCGATCTTCGACGTGCCATTGCCGATACGCCCGGCGAAGTCCGCGTGGGAGGTACGGATGCCTGTATCGAGGACGTAGACGTGCACGCCCTTTCCCGTGGTGCGCTGCTCGTAACGCTGGTCGAGCGCCCGGGAGCGCGTATCGATGCGATCCAGGCCCCAGGTGGCGTTGTCCTGGAAGCTCTCCAGCTTGATCCAACCATCCTGACCGAGGCTCGCCACACGAGAATCCGAGGCGATGGCGAGCGCCTTGGTGTCATCAAGCCCGTTGGCCGAGAAGCCCACCAGGCTGCTCTCGTAGACATCCAGCAGGGAGCCCCCGTGCTGGCCGAGCAACTCCTCGGCCGTGGCCCGGGCCTTGTCTGGCGTGACGAGCGCGTCGTCGAAGATGAAGAGGTACTGGCCTTCGATGGCGTTATCGGGCCGGACGATCTTGGACGTATCGGGCGTACCCGGAGGGTCCGGATCCTTCGAGGGGCAGGCGGTGAGCCCGAGACAGGAGGCCAACATCAGCGCCTTGGGAAGGCGCGACAAGAGACGAGACTGAGGAATAGGCATGGTGGAGCCGCGCTCTTCAAATCCCTGGCCAACCCTCGACAAAAGGAAGACAGGAGCGAACACAGAGGAGGGACTCAGCGGTGCGAGTGTCCGTCGGCACGTCAGCCTCGCGCCTTGGCGTGTCACCTGTATTCGATGACACGTCAGCCCCCACGCCCTCCCCTACGTCCGCTTGTCGGGCGCCAGCGCGCCGAAGAGGAGCAGGTCGACCACCTGGTGGAGGAAGCCGTCGTCGATATCTCGGCCTTCGATGAAGAGCCGGTGCTGGAGGATGCTCGCGAGGAAGCGAAAGAGCAGCGAGGCATCGAGACCTGGAGCAAGCTCGCCGCGTGTCTTGGCGGTCTCGATGACGGGGCGCGGCAGGGCGTCCAGGGCCTCACGGAACTGCCCGGCGACTGCCATGAACTCCGGGTTCCGCTCCTCGGCGATGAGGATGCGCCTGAGGGCCTGCCCTCCCGCTGAGCTCATCACCGCAGTCATATGGCGCCCGACTTCGAGCAGATCTTCTCGGAGTGAGCCCGTGTTCGGCTGAATGACCCACTCGACGGTGACCGACCGGAGCGCCGCCCCCACGAGCTCCTGCTTCGTCGGCCAGCGTCGGTAGATGGTGGTCTTGTTGACCCCGGCACGCGCGGCCACGTCCTCGATCCGCAGCGCGCCATAGCCCACAGTGGCGAGCTCCTCGAGCGTGGCCTCGAGCACACCTCGCACCACGGGCTCTCCGCGCACGAGCACCCGCTTCTTGGAGGATGAGGATTTCCGCTTCGCTCCCACTCGGAACCCACTGCATCACACACCCTCCGCGCCGGCAACCCTGGTGCTTGGGGAGCGAGCATCGCAACTTCCCGTTGCGATGCTGACGCGAGGGCTCTATAGCATCGCAACTTCTTGTTGCGGTTGTTCACGCGGATGCGTGAGCCCCTCCTCCCCTCTCCCCAAGCAGGACATGAGCATGCCCTCGATCTCCGATGCTTCCCGAAAGCCCGCCACGTTCTTGCTAACGAGCTCGACCGCGCCGGGACACTTCCTGCGTGTCCTGGACCTCGCGCAGCAGCTCACCTCGCGTGGACACCGGGTGCTGTTCAAAGCGAAGGCCACCAAGGAGGCCGAGGTGAAGGCTGCCGGCGCGGAGCTCATTCCCTACGAGCACCAGCTGGATTTGCAGGATCTCGCGGCACTCGCTCCGCACTTCGAGCTACCGCGATGGATGCCCAAGATTCCGTTCACCCTCACGCAGGTCCGCAACTACATCCAGGCGAACAACGTCCAGCTCGCGCTTGAGCTCGAGCCCCTCCTGCGGCGTGAGCAGGTGGACTGCGTGGTCTACGACTTCTTCGAGTTCGGCGCGGCCTGGGCCGCGGAGCGCGCTGGCATCCCGTGGGTGAGCGCGGGAAACATGGGCTCGACCCTCTCACGCGATGATCTGCCCCTGATGTTCATCGCGAAGCCGCCAATGCAACACCTGGGCAAGGTCCCCGCGCTCGGGCACGCGCTCGGCAACCAGTTCCTACCCGTGAATGCGCCACGAACCAAGCTCGGTCTCCCGCCCTATACCGGCCGCACTGCGGAGTTCGTGCAGGCGATGATCTCGCCCAGGCTCCACATCGTCATGGCCCACCGAGGGCTCGCCGGTGACATTCCGATCCGCGACAACCAGCTCTTCGTCGGCCCGACGACCTTCAACGTGCCGGCCAAGACGCGTGAAGAGGCGCCGCGCGTCGAGCCCGGGACGGTGGTCATCAGCACGACGACGACTCCCGGGGATAACGGCCTGTTCCGGAGAGTGCTGGAGGCCGTCGCGCCGATGAATGTCCCTGTCCTCGCCACGTCCGCGGGTGCCCGCGACGTCCCCGCGGGGCTGGGCGCCCATGTCCGCATCGAGCGGTACGTCCCGCATGATGGAGTGTTTCCGCAAGCGCGGGCGCTGATCACCCATGGCGGCTGGGGGACGGTGGGACGTGCCCTGACGTACGGGCTGCCCATGCTGGTCATCCCTCTCTTTGGCGACCAGATCCTGAACGCGGCGCTGGTGGAGCGAGCGGGGCTCGGGCGCTACCTGCCCCTGAACAAGGCGACGCCTGAGGCGATCCGCGCCGAGCTGAACGCGCTCCTGGCGGACGACGGGATTCGTACCCGCGCACAGCGCGCCGCCGCTGAGATCAAGAAGCTCAAGGAAGAGCAGGTCGCGGCCCGAGCGCTCGAGCAGATTGCCTACGAGCGGAGAGCGAGCACCACGGCCAGGGCCTCCGCGGCCTAGCGAAGTCTCTGCTCTGCTCCCTCTCCCTCTGGGAGAGGGGACATCCACAGAGTTCGAGAACAGCCATGACCATGACCGCTACCGCACCCGCGACGATGCCTGGCGAGCGCATCGATTACGCGAACACTCTCTCGCCGCGCACGAAGGCGCTCGTTCTTGCCGGCGTGATGATGGGCCTGTTCCTGGCCGCGCTTGATCAGACGATCGTCGCCACGGCCCTGCCGCGCATCGTCTCCGAGCTCCAGGGCATGGAGCTCTTCGCCTGGACCTCAACGTCGTACCTGCTCGCCAGCACCACCATGGTGCCCATCTACGGGAAGCTCTCGGACAGCTTCGGCCGTAAGACGGTCATCCTCGTGGGGATCGGCATCTTCCTCCTGGGCTCGGTGCTATGCGGCCTTGCGGGCTCCATGCTCGCGCTGGTGATCTTCCGGGGGATCCAGGGGCTCGGCGCTGCGGCGATCACCTCCACCGCCTTCGCCGTCCCAGCGGACCTGTTCGTCCCCGCCGAGCGAGCGCGCTACCAGGGCATCTTCGGCACGGTGTTCGCGGTCTCCAGCATCATCGGCCCGGTCCTGGGCGGCACGCTCACGGACACGGTGGGCTGGCGCTGGGTCTTCTTCATCAACCTGCCGCTCGGTGCCATCGCGGTCGCGTTCATCGTCAGCAAGATGCCGCGGCTGCACAGCGGTCTCGCCAGCAAGGTGGACTGGCTCGGGGCCCTGTTGCTGATCGTCGCGACGGTGCCCTTCCTGCTCACGCTGCGGGGGAATCGGCCGCTCGAGGCGTGGCTGTCACCCGAGGTGCTCGGGATGCTCGCCCTGTCGCTCGTGGGGTTGGTGTTGTTCATCCTCGTCGAGCGACGCACGCCGCACGCAATCATCCCGTTCGCGCTGTTCCGCAGCCGCGTGTTCGTGCTGGTGTGCCTGACGTCGGTGTGCACCGGCGCGGCGTTCTTCGCCGCCCTGCTCTTCCTGTCGATCTTCGCCGTCAACGGGCTCGGAGCCACGGCGAGGGAGGCGGGAATGGCGATGATGCCGCTCACCGCCGCGGTGGTGCCGACCTCGCTCCTGACGGCGCGCCTGGTGAGCCGCACGGGCCGCTACAAGGCGGTCATCGTAGGTGGCCTCGTGATGCTGTGCCTGGGGCTGTTCCTGCTGAGCAGACTCACCGCGGAGAGCACCCTCTGGGACATTGGCATGAGCACCTTCGTCTTCGGCTGCGGCATGGGCCCCGTGCTCCCGATGCTCACCCTGTCCATCCAGAACGCCGTGCCGGCGCACCAGGTGGGTACCGCCACGGCGGGTCGGCAGTTCTTCCAGCAGCTTGGGCAGGCCCTGGGCAGCGCGATCTTCGGCATCATCCTCACGAGCTCGCTGGCGAATGCGCTCACGGACACGCTCGGGCCCGTGCGCGCGGAGGTGCCGGTGGCCATGCACGCGCAGTTCGATCGCTGGTTCGATACGGAGCGCCTCCAGAAGGGCGGAGTGTCGGAGGAGAGCCCTGGCGCAGGTCAAGGCTCGGCCAGCACGCGCATCACGGACGAGGTCCGCGCGCACTACGACACCCTGCGGCGCGAGCCCGGCGCCAACGAGGAGGCGCTCACGCGGGAGGAAGCGCGGGTGCTCGAGCTCGGTCGCGCAGGCGAGCAGGCGGTGCGCCTGTCCTTCACCCGGGCCGTGACGCGCGTCTATGACTGGGCGCTGCTCGTGGGGTTGTGCGCGCTGATCCTGGCCTTGTTCACCCGCGAGATTCCACTGCGCAAGGCGAACCCTCCGGAGCCTTCATTGGCGAGCGAGTAGACCCGCCTCACCTCTCCCAAATCATACGCTGACGGGTGTCAGCCGAACGCTTCAAGCACCACGGGAAGACACATGCAACTTGCAGTCATTGGAACGGGTTATGTTGGACTGGTGGCCGGTGTGGGGTTCGCGGACATCGGGAATGATGTCGTCTGCGTGGACGTCGATGAGACGAAGATCGCGCGCCTGAAGCGCGGCGAGGTCCCCATCTACGAGCCCGGGCTCGACGCCCTCATCGAGACCAACGTCAAGGCCGGGCGCCTGACCTTCTCGACGGACATCGCCACGGCGATCCGCGCCGCCGAGGTCGTCATCATCGCCGTGGGAACGCCGCCCGCAGCGGACGGCTCCGCCGATCTGTCCGCCGTCTTCTCGGTCGCCGAGACCATCGGGAAGAACCTGAACGGCTTCAAGGTGGTGGTCACCAAGAGCACCGTGCCCGTGGGCACCGCCGATCGCATCGAGGAGCGCATCCGCCGCCACACGACTCAGCCCTTCGGCGTCGCCTCCAACCCGGAGTTCTTGAAGGAAGGCGCGGCGATCGAAGACTTCATGAAGCCGGATCGCGTGGTGATCGGCTCGAACAACGCGCGAGCGCTCGAGGTGCTGCGGAACCTGTACACCCCGCTCGTCCGCAAGAGCGAGGACATCCATGAGATGGACGCGCGCTCGGCCGAGCTGACCAAGTACGCGGCCAACGCGATGCTCGCGACGCGCATCTCGTTCATGAACGACCTGGCCGTGCTCAGCGAGAAGCTCGGCGCGGACATCGAGCGGGTGCGCAAGGCCGTGGGCGCGGATCCGCGCATCGGCCCCAAGTTCCTGTACCCAGGAGCGGGCTTCGGCGGCTCGTGCTTCCCCAAGGACATCTCGGCGCTGATCCAGATCGGCCAGGGCGTGGGACACGAGCTCGAGGTGGTGCGCGCGGTCGAGTCCGTGAACAAGCGGCAGAAGCGCTTGCTGTTCGAGAAGCTCCGCCGTCACCTGGACGGAGCGCTCGAGGGCCGGACGGTGGCGGTGTGGGGGCTCGCGTTCAAACCCCAGACCGACGACATCCGCGAGGCACCCGCACTCGTGATGATCCGCGAGTTGCTCGAGGCCGGCGCGAAGGTGCGCGCGCACGACCCGGAGGCCATGGACAACGTGCGAGCGGTCCTCGGTGACCGCATCACGTATTGCGAGAACATGTACGAGGCCCTCGAGGGCGCCGACGCCCTCGCGCTCCTCACCGAATGGCAGGAGTACCGGCAGCCGGACTTCGAGCGCGTCAAACGCCTCCTGCGCACGCCCACGCTCCTCGACGGTCGCAACATCTGGGACCCCAAGGCGCTGCGCGCCCTCGGCTTCTGGTACACCGGCATCGGGCGGCCGTAGGGCAACCAAGCCCTCCCCTTCCCCCAGCCGGCCAGCGCCTCGTGGCGAACGCGAGAGCCTGGACATTAAAATCCAGGCGTCGAGCACTCCGAGCAACCGAGGATCTGGCCATGAGCAACGGTGGAGAAGACGAAGGGATTGCGAGGTTTGCTTCCCGGACGGGGTTGCGGACCGCGATGGAGCCGGTGGGCGCGGGCTTCCACCGAGCCGCCGGTGTTCCACGAGGTGCGCGGCCGTGATTCGAGCACGGCCGCGCTGGACATGCGGCTCCGCCGCGTCCGAGGTGTCGGACCGGCCGGGTCAGTCGATGGCCGGCGCCGCCTCGGAGGACCTGAACTGCCAGGCGCGGACGTAGTTGACCTCGAAGGAGTTGCCCTCACCGGTGGGCGTGGTGCTGTCCGGCGTGCCGCTCGCGCTGCCAAACCACAGGTCCAGCATGATGTACATCGGGTCAGCCATGCTGACGTTCACCGTCCAGAACGGCTGGCCGTCGAAGTAGAACGTCTGCCGCCCCGGCTCCCACTTCACCGCGTACGTGTGGAAGCCCGCCGACAGGTCCACCGTCTGCAGCGTCTTGTGCCCGGCGTTGGGATTGCTCGCGCCGTTGGGCCAGACCGTCGCGGCGAAGGCGACCGGGTGAAGGTTGGCGTCACCCCAGCCGGAGTTGGGGCCGCCACCCGGGTAGGCTTCCATGATGTCGATTTCGGGGCGGCGGTCGCCCGGGTGATTGAACAGCCAGAACGCCGGCCACACGCCACGGCCGATGGGCAGCTTCGCCTCCATCTCGAAGAAGCCATACGTCTGGTAGTACTTCCCGTCGGTGTCGATGGTGCGGTTGAAGAAGCTCCCGCTCGCGTCGCGCTGCGGCCAGATCTTCAGCACGCCGTTCTTCACCGCGTAGTTGATGGTGGGGTTCGGGGTCTCGTACCAGATGTGGTTGTTCCACTTGCTGGTGTCGAAGCCGCTGTTGAACTCCTCGGAGAACGTCAGCACGTACTGGCTCGCGTCCTGGCCCACCGGCCCGCCCGGGGTCGTCGTGCCTCCGGTGACGTTGAGCGTGCCAACGATGTAGCGCGTCTCATTGTCCGCGGTGACGCCCGGCCCCACCGCCAGCGTGACGCGGTTGTTGGGGGCGGACATGGGGTAGAGGCCCACGCGAATCGTGTACGTCCCCGCCGGGAAGTTCGTGGGCACCGTCACCGAGCGGTTGTAGGAGATGGCCCCGCTCCAGACGGAGGTGTCCACCGGCGGCAGGTGGTCGCCACTGAGGGGCATCTGCGTGCCGCTGGCATTCACGAAGTGGACGAAGACGTAGTAGTTCTGGGACATGGGCACCGAGCTCCACCGCATGCCCAGCGTCACCGTCTGGCCCGTCTGCGCGGACAGGGCCGGGTTGGACAGCTGCAGGACCTGGGTGGTGGTGGGCTGCGTCTGGCCCACGGTGAGCGTGCCGACGGTGTAGCGGAGCTGGTCGTCGACGGTGACGCCCGTACCCATGCCCAGCGAGACGCGGCCCCAGGGCGAGCGCTGCTGGTAGAGGCCGACGCGGATGGAGTAGGTGCCGCGCGGCAGCGTGGACGGCAGCGCCACCGTGTGGTTGTAGGCGACGGTGCCGCTCCACCGGGAGGTGGCGACGGGCGGCGAGTGGTCCGCGCCGGCCGGGGCGTGGTTGACGCCGCTGGCGTCTACGAAGTGCACGAAGACGCCGTAGTCCTCGGCCAGGGGCACGGCGTTGAAGCGCATGGCCAGCGTCACGGACTGGCCCGGCGCGGCCGTCAGACCCGGCGTGCCCAGCCGCTGCACCGTGGTGCCCTGGGCCCGCGCCTCCGGGCTCAGCGCGAGGAGGAAGAACGCGAGCAGGACGCCGTACGATGACTCAGACAGTTTCTGGAGTGATTTCAGGATTTCTTTCACGGGCAATCCCTTGCAGGGGGAAGGAGGGGACTTCGCCCCACGCATTGGCAACCGCCGTGCCAGCGTCCGCCCCATTCCAGGAAAGCCAGAAGGCATGGAATTCCGCCCACTTATGGGGACGTCGCATTCCCGACGGCTGACACGTGACGACACACCTGTGTCAGCTCACCGGCGCGCCTCGCCCCCGGAGCGGGCCGTGGCGGCCGGGCCCGGCGCGGCGGTGCGCCGCTCGTGCCGGGCCAGCCACGCGCGCACCTGGGCGAGCGAGTGCTGGCCAGACTCGCCCACGGACTCGAGCTCCGCGCGGGCCTGGTGGGCTCCGGCGAGCGCCTCCGCGCGGCGGCCCGTGGCATACCGCCCCCGGGCCAGGGCGAAGCGCGCCTCGGCGAGATCCTGGGCCGTGGCGGGAATGGACTCCAGCAGCTTCAGGGCCTCCTCGAAGAGGGCCACGGCCTCGGGGCCGTGCCCGCGCGCCAGGTGCACCTCGGCCATGCCTCGCAGGGGCGCGGCCATGGTGGAGACCTTCTCCCGCCCCAGCGCCCGGTAGATGCGCAGGGCGCGCGCGTAGTCGTCCCACGCCTCCGGGAGCCGGCCCAGCGCGCGGTACACCTCCCCCCGCTCCGCGAGCGAGTACGCGACGTCGTCGTGCCGCTCGCCAAAGGCCTTCAGGCGCAAGTCCAGCGCACGCTGGTGCCAGGCCAGGGCCTCCTGGTCGCGGCCGAGGCGGTGCAGCACGATGGCGATGTTGCAGACGGCCAGGGCGACGCTCAGGTGCTCCTTGCCCAGCGACTTCTCCTTGATGGCCAGGGAGCGCTGGAAGTAGCGGAGCGCCTCCTGGTTGTCGTGCTGGAGGAAGGCGAGCACGCCCAGGCCGTTGAGCGCGGTGCCCGTCTCCGGGTGCTCCGGCCCCTGGACGCGCTCGCGGATGGAGAGGGTGCGCAAGAGCAGCGGGCGGGACTCCTCCAGGCGGCCCAGCTCCGTGAGGATGATGGCGGCGTTATTGGCGGAGGCGGCGACCTCCGGGTGGTCGGGCCCCAGGGCCCGCTCGCGCAGGCCGAGGGCCCGCTGGGTGAGGGCGAGCGCCGTGGGCAGCTCGTCCATCTGCCGGACGGTGGCGCCCAGCACGTGCAGCGAGGCCCCCACGTCCGGGTGCTCCGGGCCGAGCAGCCTCTCGCGCAGCGCCAGGGCGCGCTCGGACGTCTTGCGCGCCTCGGCCAGCCGCGTCTGTCCGAGCTGGACGACGGCCATCGTGTTCAGCGTGAGGGCCAGGTCCACATGCTCGGGGCCGAGCTCCTTCTCCTGCAGGGCCAGCGTGCGCTCCAGGTACCGCAGCGCCTCCACGGGCTTGCCCGCGCGCCAGGAGAGCTGGCCCAGGAACATGGACAGCGCCATCTCCAGCCGGGCCGGCCTTCCGAGCGACTCGAGCACCGCGTCCGCGTGGCGCGCGTAGCGCTGTCCGTCCTCGATGCGCCCCTGCTGCACGCCCACCGCGTTGATGAGGTGGATCCACGCCCACGCCTCGAGCTCCCGCTGCCGCGAGCGCGTGGCCGCGAGCAGGGCCTCGTCGAGGCTCTTCTCCGCCGCCCGGGCATCGCCTCCCGCGCTCCACAACACGCCGAGCCACAGCAGGGCCTCCGCCTGGAGCGGGGAGTCCGGCGCAGCCCGCTCCGCGGCGTCCTTCGCCAGGGCGATGCCCTGGGTGTAGCGGCCTGCGGCGCGCAGCACCCGCGCCCGCGCCACCTGGGCCCACAGCGCGGGGGCGGACTCCCCGGGCTCCTGCACCGCGGCAGGGGCCCCTGCCGCGCCGGGGCCGCACTGCGTGATGGGGCTCAGCGACTGCACGGCCTGCATCACCTTGCCCGCCACCTCATCGTCCGCCTGGGCGAGCAGCTCCCCCAGCGCGCGCAACTCGTCACGCCGCCGCTGCAGGCAGGTGTCGCGCAGGTGGTAGTCCTCCTCCGGCTGCGTGGCGCGCACGCGCGTGGCCTCGCAGTTGTCCCGGGTCTGCGCGGCCCAGGCCCGGGCATAGGTGTCCAGCAGGGGCCCGGCGCGCTTCCAGGCCTCCAGCGCGAAGGGACGCCCGAGGGCCGTGAAGGCCCGGGCCGCCGCGTCCCTGCGTGCGTCGTCCCACAGGCCCGCGAGGCTCGCGGACTCGGCGCACATGCGCTCCTCGCGCCAGCGCTTGTAGGGGAAGAGGCCCACGCCGGTGAGCACCGCCAGCGCGAGGGCCCCGAGGCCCAGCCGGCGCGCGTGCGTGGCGCTCGCGTCCCGCGTCAACTCCTGCAGCAGCGCGTCCAGGGAGGGATAGCGCTCGCGCGGCTCCAGGGACAGGCCGCGCCGCAGCACCCGCCGCACGCGGGCGGGGAGGCGGAGCGCGCTGGAGGGGGCGGGCGGTGCGTCGAAGCCCTCATCGAAGGGCCTGCGCCCGTGGAGCGCCTCGTACAGCGCGACGCAGAAGGAGAACTGGTCTGCGCGCGCGTCCGCGGGGCGGCCCGCCAGCACCTCCGGCGCCTGGTAGCCGCGCGTGCCCACCACGGGTGCGCCGCCCGCGCCTTCGCGCTCCACCTCGGCGGGGAGGAGCGCGAGCCCGAAGTCGGTGACGCGCGCGCGGCCGTCCCTGCCGAGCAGGACGTTGTCGGGCTTGAAGTCGCGGTGGACAAGCCCCGCGGCGTGCGCGGCCGCCAACCCCCGCCCCGCCTGGAGGAAGACCTGCACCGTGTCGCGCCAGGCGCGGGGGCCGTCCTTCAGCCAGTCGCGCAGCGTGCCGCCGTCGACGAACTCCATGGCCAGGAACACCTGGTCCCGGAGGTAGCTGCCAGCGTCGTGCACGGAGACAACATTCGGGTGGGAGAGCCGCGCGAGCGCCTGCGCCTCCTGGAGCAGCCGCTGCTGCCGGGCCGCCCCGGGCACGTCCGCGTCCATGCGCACGAGCTTGAGGGCCACCTTGCGGTCGAGCTTCGGGTCATACGCCGCGTACACCACGCCCATGCCGCCGGAGCCCACCGGCTCCAGCACGACGTAGCGCCCCACGCTCGTGCCCCGCATCAGCGGGCGCGACACGGGCCGGAGTCCCTCCCCCGTGGCCGCCGAGACGTCATCCGCCGTCGCGGCGCCCGGGCCCGGGCCGAGGTGCCGGCACCGCGCGCAGCCCTCGCGATGCGACGCGAGCTCGCGCAGCGTCCGTGCCGGCAGCGTGCCAAGGCTCCAAGCCCGCCATGTCTCCAGGTCCGGGCAGTCCATGCGTCCCCTCCTCAGGAAGTTCCCTCCCCCGGAGGCTGACACGGAAGTCTCGTCCCGCGACAGCCCGCCCGGCCCCCGCTCCGGGAGTGTGGCCGGGCGGGTGGCATCCATGTGACTGGCGGGGCCCGAGCCGCCTGTGCCAGCCTCCGCGGGATGCGAACGGGTCTGGAGACACAGGAGGACAGCCAGCTGGAGCCGGCCGCGCCGGAGCCTCCCCGGCCCGGGCTCGTCTTCGTCTTTTCCGGCGGCGCACCGCTGTTCCGCCCCGTCCCCCTCACCCAGGGCCGCCAGGTGCTGGGGCGCGAGGGCGCGGGCGAGCTGCCGCTGCCGGACGAGCGCCTGTCCCGCCAGCACGCGGAGGTGTGCCGCGAGGGCGCGCACTGGCACGTCGAGGACCTGGGAAGCCGCAACGGGACGTTCGTGGACGGCGAGCAGGTGACGGGCCGCCGCGCCTTCACCAACCCCCGCGTGCTGCGGCTGGGCAACACGCTGGCCCTCTTCCGGGACGACGTGCGCCCCCTGGCCGGCGCGGACGTCATCTGCGGTCCGGACGTGGTGCGGGGCCCCACGTTCCACGCGGTGCTGGAGCAGGTGGCCCCGGCCGCCCTGGCCGGAGAGACGCTGCTCATCACCGGAGAGAGCGGCACGGGCAAGGAGCTGGCCGCGCGCGCCTACCACCAGTCCGGCCCCAACGCGCGGGGGCGCTTCGTCGCCATCAACTGCGCCGCCGTCCCCGCCAGCGTCGCCGAGCGGCTGCTCTTCGGCTCGCGGCGCGGCGCGTACTCGGGCGCGGAGGCGGACGCGGAGGGCTACGTGCAGGCCGCGGACCGGGGCGTCCTCTTCCTCGACGAGGTGGCGGAGCTGTCAGCCGAGGTCCAGGCCAAGCTGCTGCGCATGCTGGAGACGCGCGAGGTGCTGGCGCTGGGGGCCTCGCGGGCGCAGCCGGTGGACGTGCGGGTGTGTTCGGCCACGCACCGGGACTTGCGCGCCGCCGTGGCCGCCGGCCAGTTCCGCGCGGACCTCTACCACCGGCTGGCCCAGGCCCGCGTGCGCCTGCCGCCCCTGCGCGAGCGGCTGGAGGAGGTGCCGTGGCTGCTCGCGCATGCGCTCCGGGACGTCCCCACGCCCGCCCTCCACGCCACCTTCGTCGAGGCCTGCCTGTTCCGCCCCTGGCCCGGCAACGTGCGCGAGCTGCTCGGCGAGGCCCGGCGCGCGGCACGCGAGGGCACCGCCTCCGGCACCCGCTCCCTGCGAGCGGAGCACCTGGACGCGGAGGCGGGCCTGCCGCTGGAAGGCCCCACCGAGGCCGCGGCCGCCTCCCCTGCCCCGGCGGCTCCGGACCGCGCCACGCTGGAGGCCACGCTGGCCGCGCACGGCGGCAACGTCAGCGCGGCGGCGCGTGCGCTGGGGCTGCACCGGACGCAAGTGTACCGGCTGATGCAGCGCTGGGGCCTGGGCACTCCGTAGACAGCGAGCCCCCATACCCGCGTGGAGCGAAGCATGAGCGAGTGCTTCATGACGTCATCGTGGCCGGAGCGGGACTGGCGGGGCTGACAGCGGCCCTGCGCCTGGCCCGTGAGAGGGGCGCGAGGTCCTCGTGTTGAAGCGGCGCGCACAGGCCGGCGGGCTATGCGGGGATGTTGCGGCTGCCAGCAACCAGTGCCTCCACCGCCCACCGTCCCGTGGGCTGTTGAGCATGCTGACGATGACGGGCTCGGAGTCACCGAGGGTGAGCTCGGAGCGACACCACGAAGGACAACCGGGAGGACCTGCTGCCCATCGCGATGGGCCTGGTGCCCTACCTGCGCGAGGCCATGGCCACGTCCCCCTCGGAGCTTCTATTCCCTCGATTTGAACCTGCGACCCCTTGGTCCCGAACCAAGGGGCTCGACACACCGCCCCCCCCTACTCCCCGCGACGCAGCCTCTCGATGTACTCCGCGGGCAGTCCCGCGCTCTGCGCGCCGCGCACCAGCGCCTCGATGAACCGCTGGCTCAGGGGGCCCTCGGTGGACGCACGCCTCGGCGACGTCACGAACGCCGTGGCCTGCAGCTCCTGGCCCTCCACCCGGACGCGCACGAGCCGCTCCACGCACATGCCCGTCACCGCGCCCTCCTTGTGCTGGATGATGGGCCAGTCCTTCCCGCCAATCTCGAAGAGCCTCCCGTACACGCTCTTCCCCGGCGCGTCCGTCAGCCCCGCTACCCGCCCTCCCCACCATCTCGAGGGGAAGTCGTACACCAGGTCCACGTCCAGCGCCTCGGCCAGCTTGCCCTCGGGCAGCTCGAAGAAGTCGTAGCCGTGCTGCGAGCGCCACTCCTCGAAGGCCGCCCGGTCCAGGATCGTCGAGTAGGCGAAGTACAGCTTCGAGGCCGCGGTATCCGCCGTGTTCCGCGCCTTCATCACCTGATCGTAATGCGAGTCCATGCCGTGCTCCTCCGGCCCCCAGGCCGCCTCACTGCCGGTTCGAGTCCTCGCGCAGCGCGCCGAGGATGGCGCCCACGTCCAGGCGCGCCGTCTTGATGAACAGCCGTAACGCGCGCTCGACGTGCTCGGCAAGGGTGGCCATCTTCTCCAGCCGGGAGAGATGTTCGTGGGGAACGTTCCCCGCCGCCTGGGCGAGCCGTCGGGCCTCGGCCAGGTCGGCGCGGATGCGCTCGATGAAGCCCGCCTCCCGCTCCTCGATCACATGCGACACCATGCGGATGAGGTCCGTCTCGGCGGCGTAGCGCCAGGCGCTGTCCTGGGGCGAGCGCACGCGCCGCACCACGCCCCAGCGCTCCAGATCCCGGAGCAGCATGGACACTCCGCCCTTGGAGAGCTCCAGCTCGCGCTCGAGCTCTCCGGCGGTGAGGGGCTCGCCGCGCAGGTACAGCAGGGCCCAGACGCGGCCCTGGTTGCGCTTGAAGCCCCAGAACTCAATCACGTTGCCAACGGCATCGACGGCGATGGCTTCCCAGGGAGCGAGACGTCCGTTGTTCGAGCCCACCCCCCGGGCCGATTCAAGACCGCCTGTCCACAGGTAGCCTTTCATGCAGCGCGGCTCCGTTCCTGCGCCTGGGCGGCGATGCCCACGGACAGCTTGCGCGCCCAATCCACCAGCTCCGCGCCCGTGCCCTGCTGGCCGTACGGCCCAAGCGCGTCCAGGGCGGCCTCGAGCTCCTTGTTCATCCGATCCATGGCCAGCTCCACAGCTCCGGTGGCCTCGATGGCGTCGCCGATAGCGCGGGTGCGCTCGGGGTTCACCGTGGTGAAGGCCCAGGCGTCCTTCAGCTTGCTCTTCAGGCTGCCGTCACGCGCCACCGCCAGGAGGATGGGCAGCGAGGGCGTCCCCGAGAGCACGTCCGCGTAGCGCGGCTTGCCGGGATCCGTGCCGAGCACGTCGCGGATGTCATCGGCGATCTGGAAGGCCACGCCAAAGCGGCGGCCGAAGCGATCAAAGCGCTCGGCGGCCTCGGGCAGACCGGCGAGCGTGGCGGCGGCGCTGCCGCACCAGCCGAAGAGCGAGCCCGTCTTGCCCTCGGCGACGTAGCGCAGGCGCTCCAGGGGCAGCTCCAGGTTGCCGCGGGACTCCACCTCGGTGATGGCTGCGCGGGACATCTCCATGACCACGGCCAGGGCACTCTGGGTGAGGCGCGAGTCCAGCGTGGCCAGGCGGTGCAGCGCGGTGGACAGGATGAGGTCCCCGCTCATGACCGCGACGATGTTGCCCCAACGGGCGTTCACCGTGGGCCGGGCGCGGCGGTACATGCCGGCGTCCACCACGTCGTCGTGCAGGAGGCTGGAGGAGTGGATCATCTCCGCGGCCACGGCCACGTCCACGAGCTTCTCGGGGGCCACACCCACGGCGCCGCCGAACAGGCGCACCAGTAGGGGGCGGGCGCGCTTGCCGCCAGTACCGATGCACAGGTGGCGCGCGGCCTCCATGAGCGTATCGCCCTTCACACCTGGGCCCGCATCCCCGTCCTCGAGCATCGAGCCTAGCCGCTGCTCCACGCTCCCCAGAAAGTCCGCCAGTTCTCGCGCGAGTTCCATGTACCCCTCGTGTCCTCTGCGCCCGTTCATATAGTTCAAGACTACGTGAACTGCACCTGCTTCCTGCATGGCCGGGCAGGCGGAGGGGCCTGCAAGGGGGGCAGGCAGGCGCAGGAGGTCGGTTTGAGTGGGCGCGGGGCGTCGTGAGACAGACTCGGCCTCTACCGCCACAAGGGTTCGTGTGTCACTCGCCGTCGTGCGCCGCAACGTTCTGCGCAGCTTCGCTGCCCTGGCATCTGCTGTCCCCCTTTTCAGGCCTGGAAACTCGCTGCCAGGCTCCGCCGCCCCGCTGCTGGGAGCACCCGCCGCGAGCACCACCGCGACGTCCGCTCCGGGCAACGCGGGACGCAGGGCCCTGCGCTGCTCGCTGACGGCCTCGGTGTCCGAGGGAATCGTGGCGGAGGTGTTCACCGCGTGCGCGGGAGCCACGGTGCTCACCGCCTGGGCGCTCGCGCTGAAGCTGGGGCCTTTCCTGGTGGGGGTGATGACCGCCCTGCCCTTCTTCGCTCAGTTCATCCAGTTCCCGGCGGCGTGGCTGACGTCCACCTTTGGCTACCGGCGGGTGGCGCTGGTGGCGGTGTTCCTGTCGCGCCAGGTGATGCTGCCGCTGTGTGTGCTGCCCTGGCTGCCGCTGACGCTGGAGGGACAACAGCGGCTGCTGGTGGCGGTAGCGGCGGTGTCGGCCGTGCTGGCTGTCATCGGCAATAACGCCTGGGTGGCGTGGATGGGCGAGCTCGTGCCCGAGTCCATCCGGGGGCGCTTCTTCGGCCGGCGCACGGCGCTGTGCACCCTGGGTGGCACGCTGGCCTCGCTGGTGGCGGGCGTGGTGATGGACAAGCTGCGCCCTCCCGAGGGCGTGGGCGTGGGCCTGCCGCTGCTGGCCGCGCTCGCCTGCGTGGCGGGCCTGGTGACCACGGTGCTGATGACGCGCCAGCATGATCCCGCGCCGCACCGGGAGAAGACGAAGCTCGACTTCCACGTGGCGCTGCTGCCGCTGCGCGACGAGCGAGCGCGCCGGGTGCTGCTGTACCAGGTGGCCTGGAACGCGGCGGTGGGCCTGTCCGCGCCCTTCTTCTCGTTCCACATGCTGAAGAACCTGAAGATGAGCTTCCTGACCATGGCGCTGTACCTGGCAGCCGTGGCCGGGATGCGCATGATCACCGCCCCCCTGTGGGGGAAGCTCATCGACAGCCTGGGGGCCCAGCCGGTGCTGCTGGCGTGCTCGCTGGGAATCGGCTTCATCCCCGCCATCTGGCTGTTCCCCACGGCCACGTTCCTCTGGCCGCTGCTGCTGGACGTGGTGATGGCCGGGGCGCTCTGGGGCGGTCACGGTCTGGCCATCTTCGCGCTGCCGCTGTCGGTCGCACCACGCAAGGGCCGGCCCTTCTACCTCGCGGCGTTCTCCACGGCGGGTGGGCTGGCCTACGCGGCGGCCTCGACGCTGGGCGGGGGACTGGCGAGCCTGCTGCCCACGGAGTTCACCCTCGGAGGCCACCTCTGGGTGAACCTGCACGTGCTCTTCGTGCTGTCCGCGGTGACGCGGGTGGCCGCGGCCTTCCTGGCCATGCGCATCGTCGAGCCGGACGCGAAGCCGGTGGGCTCGTTGGGGGCACTGGTGTCGTTGGTGGGCTCGAGACTCCAGGCCCGCGCGGCGCGGGAGCCCTCTCCGGCTCCGGTGCTCGCCGACAGCCCGTCCGCCAGCGCTAAGTCCTGACCCGCCGACTCCAGGGGGAAGACCCTCACCCTGACCCTCTCCCCTTGGGCTGAGGATTGCACACGCTAGGCAGGCGGGGGGGCGGCGGAAAGGAACTGGGCAAGGGAGAAGCCCGCGACGTAGTCGCGCAGCCGTTCGTAGCCGCGCCAGAGGACGAGCCAGCCCGGAGGGCGCTTCTGCGGGTTGGCCATGTAACCGCCCAGGGCGGCGATGAGCAGCAGGGCCTGACGAAGCGTCAGCGCCCCTTGCAAGGGCATGCGTGGAGAGAGTTGGGGTGCCATGGCTTGGAGCACTTGCACCTCGGCCGGAGCCAGCACTGCGTCGGCGGGCTCATCCGGGAGGGTACGGCTCAGGGTGCGCAGGCGCAGCAACTTGACGGAGGTCAGCAGGGTGAGGGCGAGCAGGTTCTCCAGGTGCTCGCGTGCCTCGTGCTGACGCCCCTCCAGTCGGCAGCCCGTCTTCAGGGCCTTGTGCAATTCCTCAATGCCCCACCTCTTCTGGTAGGCCGTCACTGCGCCCCAGGCCGCCTCCTCACTTTCAATGGGCGCGTTGCTCAGCAGCAGCCACTCCACGGCTTTCTGTCCCTGTGGCGGCGCCTCTTCGCGCACCAGTACGCCCCACACCCGCACCGGCTGCCCACCCTGGCGCCCGGGGGGCAGCAGCGTGAGGGGGGCATAGCGCAGCGACAGCGTGGCGTCGCGTGCCGTGCGCGCCACCCTGTCGGCCCGGGCTGGCTGGGCCGACACGTGCAACGGCCGGCTGCCCACCACGGGTAACCCTTCCAGGGTGGCCCACAGCTTCCCCCCTTCCCCCTCCACTCGCCTGTCCTGGCCGGCGCGCACCAGCAGCTGAAAGCCCTCGCCGGTCGCGCGGGAGAGCAACTCGAAAATGTCTCCTTCGGCGTCGATGATGTGCAGCAGCCGCCCTGGCTCTCCCACGCGCTCTTCGGCCTCCACCAGGGCCCGCCACCACAAGACGCTCTCCTTCTGCTCGAAGGGCCGCTGCTTTCTGCTCTTGGCCTTGCCCCTTTGCGCGGCCGGGCGCTCCCAGGTGCACGCTCCCAGCACTCCAAAGGCGGCGCCGTCCGTCTGCACCACCAACGCCGTCTGCACGAAGAAGCCCTGACAGACGGGGTTGCCCACCTGTCCTACCCGCTCATGGACAGGTGACTGAGTTCCACCTCGGTCCGGTCGTGCACGCACAGCGCCACTTCTCCCGCCAGCCCTTGTGCCACCGCCTTGCCCACTGTCTGGGCCGCCGGCTCCAGCAGCCTCTGGAAGCTGACGTCTTCATTCTCCACCATCCGGTAGGCCCCCATTCGCTCCGCCCGGCTGGTGCCCAATCGATTGAGGGTGACCCCAGGCTGCCCCTCCATCAGGTGAAGGGTGTGCAGCAGCCTGTCCCTCAGCCACACCTCGTCCTGGGGACCGAAACTCCCGGCCGGATAGAGAACCTCGTACGTCAGATACAATGCGGCAGCGTCCATGGGCTGCCTCCCTATCGGACCCTACCGCTCAAGTCATGCGCCTTCCTGCTTGCCCACCCCTTGCTCCCTCTCTCCCTCTGCGTGTGCATTCTTCAGCCCAGAGGGAGAGGGGGTGTCGGGGATGATTGTCACAATCTTGTAAAACAAGTAAGCCGCGCCTTCCATTGCTTTTCAGGAGGCGGACTTGATCGGATTCAAGGGGACGCGAGGGCTCTTCATCGCGACGTGGATGGCCGGGCTCGCGGGGTGTGGACCCGCTCCGGAGTTGGAGCCTGGGGACGAGCTCACGGGCTCCGAGCAGCAGGCGCTCACCGAGGGGGCACCGCTGACGACGCATGACGCGAGCTGCCTGAAGCTGCAGGACCAGAACACCTGGAGCACCTACGCCTCGTACATGACGCCCGTGGGCCCCGCGGTTGGACTGTCGGGCGTCCTCCAGGATCTGAACCGCGCAGGCCCCGTGCTCACCTCCAGCTCGCACCCGCCGGCCGTGGGCTACAAGGGTGGCTTCCGCTGGAACGATGGCGACATGGCCACCACGGACTGGGTGCCCCAGGCGCTGACCGCGGGCGTGTCTGGCAGCACGAATGTGGCCATCGTCTCCTGGCACTACGCGCCCACCACCGCTCCGGAGAAGGGCGTGCGCATCTCGGTGGCGGACATCTCGGACATGTCCGTGAGCGCGGTGAACTACCGCCACGTCCTGCTGGTGCGGCCCACCAGCTCCGGCAACTTCACCGTGGTGGGCGAGCATGGCGGCGGCCTGGCCTGGTACGGCAACTACCTCTACATGGCCGACACCTCAGACGGCATGCGCGTGTTCGACCTCACGCAGATCCGCGAGGTGGACACCAGCACCACGTGTGACACGGCGATCGGCAAGGTCGGCTCGGTCTGGTGCGCCTACGGCTACAAGTACGTGCTGCCGCAGGTGAGCGCGTACGTGGTGCCCTCGACCCTCACCAGCCCCTGCCGCCCCAAGTTCTCCTTCCTTGGCAAGGACACGCGCGGCACCACGGACGTGGTGCTCTCGGGCGAGTACTGCAACAACACCGGCACGTCATGCCCCTACGACGGCTCCACGCCGGGGCTCGGTGGGCGGCTCTACCGCTGGCCGGTGGACTCCTCCACGTACCGGCTCAAGACGGTGAACGGCGCGGTGACGCCTGAGCGCGCCTACATCATGAACGAGCCCAACGTGCAGGGCGTGGCCCCCATCATGACCACGACCTCGACCACCTCGTACTGGCTGAGCTCGACGCGCTACTCCGGCGCCCTCTTCAAGGTGTCCACGAGCGCCTCGCGCACGGCGTACCTGTCCGGGAGCAGCCAGTGGGCCCGAATGCCCGAGGGCATGCACGCCACGGGCAGCGGCACCAACCTGTGGACGGTCACCGAGGGCTACAACGACTCCACGAACCCAGCGACTGGCGGGCGCGTGGTCTTCTTCGTGGATCAGGCCGCGGTCGACTGAGGAGCGCCCTTCCAGTGGGCGCCGCCACGCACGCAGCGGCGCCCCACCCCGGGAGCTCAGTCCGGAGACTCAGGAGGTCGGCAGGTCGATCTTGAAGCCCGAGCGCTCCAGCATCTGCTTGAACTCCGCCTTGGCGATGGCCTTGACGTAGGCGTCGTTCGGCTCGCACAGCTTCTTCTTCACCAGATCCAGCAGGGCATCGTTGAGCGTCTGCATGCCGATGCCGCGCGAGGTCTGCATGATGGAGGGAATCTGGAACGTCTTACCCTCGCGGATGAGGTTGGACACGGAGTTGGTGCACAGGAGCACCTCCTGCGCCGGTACGCGGCCTCCGCCGATCTTCTTCACGAGCATCTGCGAGATGACGCCCTTGAGGGACTCGGAGAGCATCATGCGGATCTGCTCCTGCCGGTCCGCGGGGAACTGGTCGATGATGCGGTCCACCGTCGAGGGCGCCGTGTTGGTGTGCAGCGTTCCGAAGACGAGGTGGCCCGTTTCGGCCGTTTCAATCGCGATGGCGATTGTCTCCAGGTCTCGCATTTCGCCCACGAGCACGATGTCCGGGTCCTCTCGGAGGGCGGCGCGCAGGGCGTTCTTGAACCCGTGGGTATGGACGTGCACCTCGCGCTGGTTGACCAGGCACTTCTTGTTCGGGTGAACGAACTCGATCGGGTCTTCGATCGTGATGATGTGGTCCTCGCGATTGCGATTGATGTAGTCAATCATCGCGGCCAGCGTCGTGGACTTACCCGAGCCCGTCGGACCCGTGACGAGCACCAATCCCTTGCTGAGGAAGCACAGGTCGAGGATGTGCTTGGAGAGCCCCATGTCCTCGGCGGTCATGATCTTGCTGGGGATCTGCCGCATCACCGAGCCGATGCCCTTGCGATCCTCGAAGACGTTGACGCGGAAACGGGCGCGCTCGGTCTCGTGGGCGAAGTCCGTGTCGCGGGTCTCCTCCCACTGCTTCTTGTTCTTCTCCGGGGCAATCGTCCAGAGCATCGCCTTGAGGCGCTCGGGCGAGAGGGGCCGGTAGTCCTCCTGCGGCACCATGTCGCCGTCGATGCGCAGCATGGGCACCACGGTGCTCGACAGGTGGAGGTCCGAGGCCTTCTTGTCGAGCATGCGATCCAACAGCCCGCGCAGGGCCTGGCTCGCATCCACGTCCGCCCCATCCACCGGCAGCACCTGGATGGCCGGCCTGGCCTCGGCGGCGGGAGCAGCAGGAGCGGCCGGGGCCTTCGCAGCGGGGGCAGCCGGCGTCTTCGCGGCCGGAGCCGCGGGAGCACGCGCAGGAGCGGCGGAGGCGTAGGCACCGCCGGCGCCACGGGCCGCCAGCTCCATCATGTCGGAGGGAGAGGCCAGCTCCAGCTTGTCGTCCTCGGACGCAGGGGGCAGATCCAGGGCGACGGGGGCCGAGGGTGCCGCCGCCACGGTGTTCACCGCCGGCTGCGAGGGCGCCTTGTAGGGCACCAGCGCCACCTTCAAGTGGCCCGAGACGTTCTGCACCTTCACCTGCACCGAGCCGGCGGGAGCGGCGTACGGGAAGTTGGTGACCCCCTCGGCGGGGAAGCTCCCGCGCATGTCGGCGGGGAGGATCTCCGAGAGCGCGCCGATGATCTGCTGGGAGTTGAGCCCCGCTTTCACCATGGGCACGTTGCCCGAGGCGGTCCGCAAGGTGATGCCACTGCCGGTCTCCAGCATGATGGCGACACCGGATTCTTTGTAGAGCTTCTCGATGAAGGCGTCGAACCGAGCCATGGCTTCTCAGCGGCGAAGAGTTTCCACGTACGCGACGTGGCGTTTGTTGACGAGCGCGACCTGCTTCCCCTCCAACACGGGGATGAACGGGGGGGCGCTGTTGAGGTAGTCCGTCAGGCGCGAGTGCGCCTCGGGCAGCACGTAGGTGATGAGCCCACGCAACTTCTGTCCATCCACCAGCCGCACCTCCACCTCGTGCTCGGTGGGGATGGTGAACTGATCGACGACGTTGGGCTCGAGCTCGGCGGCCACGCGCGCCAAGGCGAGGTTCTCGCACCGGACGAACGTCATGGCCTCTGTCTCCGCATCCACCGCGGGGATGAACTGCGAGCCGCTGTTGTTGAGCAGATCCGACAGCCGCTCGCCACCGGTGTGCCCGGGCGCGGCTTCGGAGAGGAACACGGCCACTTCACGCGACGAGCCGCCCGGTAGGACGAACTGGGCCGCTACGCGTCGCTTGGGAACGGAGAGGGATTCCAGCATAGGGGGGTCAGCGAGATGTGCGTTGTTTAGCACACTCGACGATTCCCCCAGGAATCCGGACCCCAGGTACGCACATTTCCTACCCACAGTAGCGCCGAGCAACCGCGGATCATCCGGCGCCGGCTCCCGCGATCTGCGATCTCCCCTCTGAGAAACCGTGGTAGCAGGGGAGGATTTGCTTGCCAGCTTCCCTTCCTACAACGCCCTACACACCCACTTCACCATGAAGACGTTCCGTTCCATCAATCCCGAGCTCCTCCCGAAGCACTTCGAGGCAGAAAACGTCGAGAAGCGCCTCGATGCCTGGTGGGAGTCGGAGGGGCTCTATCGCTACGATCCCTCGCGCTCGAGGGAGGAGACCTTCGTCGTCGACACGCCGCCGCCGACGGTGTCCGGCTCGCTGCACGTGGGCCACATCTTCAGCTACACGCACACGGACGTCATCGCCCGGCAGCAGCGGATGCTCGGACGGAACATCTTCTACCCCATGGGCTGGGACGACAACGGCCTGCCCACTGAGCGCCGGGTGCAGAACTACTTCAACGTGCGCGCCGATGTCCGCACCCCGCACGAGCCCGGCCTGCGCATGGAGCAGGTCTCGGCCGAGGCCGCCAAGCAGCCGCCGCGCACGGTGTCTCGCCCCAACTTCATCGAGCTGTGCCACCAGGTGACGCAGCAGGATGAGCAGGTCTTCAAGGGCCTGTTCCGGCGCATCGGCCTGTCGGTGGACTGGAGCGAGGAGTACGCCACCATCGACGATCACAGCCGTGAGCTGGCGCAGCTCTCCTTCCTGGACTTGTACGAGAAGGGCCACGCGTACTCGGTGACGGCGCCCACGATGTGGGACGTGGACTTCCAGACGGCGGTAGCGCAGGCGGAGGTGGAGGATCGGCCGCAGGCGGGCGCGTTCCACGACATTGAGTTTGGCGTGGAGGGCTCGGACGCGCGCTTCACCATCGCCACCACGCGGCCGGAGCTGCTGGCGGCGTGCGTGGGCGTCACCGCACACCCAGAGGACGAGCGCTATAAGGGCCTCTTCGGCAAGCGCGCCATCACCCCGCTCTTCCGCGTCCCGGTGCCCATCTTCCCGAGCGAGCTGGCGGACCCCACCAAGGGCACGGGCATCCTGATGGTGTGTACCTTCGGTGACGCCACGGACGTGCTCTGGTGGCGTCAGCAGAAGCTGCCGCTGCGACAGATCATCGGGCGCAACGGACGGCTGATGCCCGTCACCTTCGGGGCGCCGGGCTGGGAGAGCCTCGACGCGGCGGCGGCGCAGGGCTTCTACACGGGTCTGCAGGGCAAGTCGGTGAAGCAGGCCCGGACGGCCATGGTGGAGCTGCTGCGGCGCGAGGACGGTGCGTCGAAGCCGGGCCTGGGCGTTCCGCTCATCGGCGAGCCGAAGCCCATCCAGCGCGACGTGAAGTTCTTCGAGAAGGGAGACCAGCCGCTCGAGTTCATCTCCACGCGCCAGTGGTTCGTGCGGTTGATGGACAAGAAGGAGCAGCTGCTGCGCTTCGGCGATCGGGTGCAGTGGCACCCCGAGCACATGGGCTCGCGCTACCGCAACTGGACGGAGAACCTGCAGCTCGACTGGTGCATCAGCCGTCAGCGCTACTTCGGCGTGCAGTTCCCCGTGTGGTACCCGCTGGACGCGGAGGGCAACCCCCTCCACGACAAGCCCATCCTCGCGACGCGCGAGCGGCTGCCGGTGGATCCGACGGTGGATGTGCCCCCGGGCTACGAGGCCTCCCAGCGCGATCAGCCCAACGGCTTCACGGCCGAGTCGGACGTGTTCGACACCTGGTTCACCAGCTCGCTCACGCCGCAGATCGCCTCGGGGTGGGTGCTGGACGAGAAGCGCCACCACAACCTGTTCCCGGCGGACATCCGTCCGCAGAGCCACGAGATCATCCGCACGTGGGCCTTCTACACCATCGCGAAGGCGATGCTTCACGAGGACTCCATCCCGTGGAAGCACGTGATCATCTCCGGGTGGATCCTGGATCCGGACCGCAAGAAGATGTCCAAGAGCAAGGGCAACGTCATCACGCCCATGCACCTGTTGGAGAACTACGGCGCGGACGCGGTGCGCTACTGGTCGGCCTCGGCGCGCCTGGGCACGGACACCGCCTTCGATGAGAAGGTCTTCAAGGTGGGCAAGCGGCTCGTGACGAAGCTCTTCAACGCGGGCAAGTACGTGCTGAGCCAGACGGCGCAGGAGCACCCCATCACCCACGAGCTGGACCGGGCCTTCGTGGCGAAGCTGGCGGGCGTGGTGGAGGCGGCGACGGCGTCCTACAAGGACTTCGAGTTCGCGCCGGCACTGGCGAACACGGAGAGCTTCTTCTGGTCGAGCTTCACGGACACGTACCTGGAGCTGGTGAAGGCGCGAGCGCGCGGTGAGTCCTCCGGAGGCGAGGAGGCGCGCGGCTCGGCGGTGGCGGCGCTGCGGCTGGGCCTGAACGTGCTGCTGCGGCTGTTCGCGCCGGTGCTGCCCTACATCACCGAGGAGGTGTGGAGCTGGGCCTTCGCGGAGGAGACGGGGCACAAGAGCATCCACCGCGCCCCGTGGCCCGATGCGAGGACCTTCGAGGGCATCGCGAAGCCAGCGAACGCGGCCTCGTTCCAGCTCGCGGAGGGCGCGCAGCAGGCGATCAACAAGCGCAAGAGCGAGTTGGGCGCGGGCGTGGGCCGTGGAGTCACCCGCATGAGGCTCGCGGCCAACGCGGCCACCCTCGCCGGCTTCGAGCGGGTGCGGGAGGACGTGCTGTCCGCGACCCGCTGCCAGAGCGCGGAGCTGGTGGAGAAGGCCGAGCTGGCCGACGGCACGTTCGAAATCGTCGACTTCGAGCTGGCGCCCGCCGCGGAGAAGACCCCGGAGCCCACCTCCGAGGCCTGAGTCTCAGGAAACATGGCCAATCCAGCGTGGACCCATCGCACGGCGGTCGTCTTCATCCCGCCCGCCGAAGTCTGGCCACCGATCCAGGCGATCCGCCGTGTGCATGATCGCCAGGTCCAACGCTGGATGCCCCATGTCACCCTGCTCTACCCGTTCGCGCCTCGCTTTGAGTTGCCGAAGCTGCTGCCCGCGCTCGAAGCGGCCTGCGCCGCGCTGAGCCCATTCGAGGCGACCCTCGCCTCGTTCCGGGTCTTCCAGCACCGTGCCGACCGGAGCACCCTCTGGCTCGCGCCGGAGCCTCGCGAGGCCTTCGCGCGCATCCAGGCCGCGCTCCAGGCCGCCGCCCCCGATTACGCCCACACCTCGCGCTTCGCGAGTGGCTTCACACCGCACCTCAGCGTGGGCCAGTCGGGAAGCCCAGAGCAGGTGGCGGAACTCCTCTCGCGGCTGAGTGAGTCCTGGACGCCCCTCGTCTTCCGGGTCGCCGAGATCTGCATCATCGCGCGAGAGGGGAATCACCCCTTCGAGGTGGTGCGAACACTCCGGCTCGGAGCCACGCCACCTCAGGCCCACACTGAGAGTGTTCCCTGAAGCACTCGGAGGAGCCTCCGCGACAACTCGCCGCAGGGGGGCACTTCGCCCCGGTCGTTAGAGTACTTCTCATGTGGAAGTCCTCGCTCGTCGCCGCGCTGGCCCTCGCCACCCTCCTCGTCCCTACGGAGGGGCGTGCCTGTGCCACCTGTGCCTGTGGAGATCCAACCCTCACCTCCATGGGCACCGAGCAACCCTTCGCGGGTCGCCTGCGGTTCGCTACCCAGATGCGGGCCTGGGGGATGACGACGGGTCAACAGGCCGTCGACGCCGTCTCCTTGCGCGAGCTGCGCATGGACCTGTCGGTGGCCTACGCGCCCCTCTCCTGGCTCTTCCTGTCGGCCACGCTGCCTCTGCAAACCCGGGCGGTGCGGGACGTCAGCCTCGCGCGAGAGACTGCCTGGGGTGTCGGGGACATGGAGATCAGCGCCAAGGCCTTCGTCTTCCGGGATCGTGAGTTCTCGCCGGACCACCTCTTCGGAGTCCTCGTCGGCGCTCGGCTCCCCACCTCGACCACGGTGCGCGACGCGAATGGGCGGCAGCTGTCGCTCGATGCCCAGCTCGGCACTGGCTCCCTGGATCCGCTCCTGGGTCTCTCCTACTCGACCTTCCGCGCCGACTGGTCCTTCTTCGCCAGCGCCACGGGCTACCTCCCCACGCGCGGCCGCGAGGGCTTCCGCGCTGGCCCCTCCCTGCGAACCACCCTGGCCGCGCAGTACCAGCCCGACCCACGCTGGGCCTTGCACCTTGCCCTGGATGGTCTTCTGGATGGTGCCAGCGATACCCACGGCGTGCGCGACCCGGTGGGCAGTGGCGTCATCGCCTACCTCTCCCCGGACGTCCTCTTCAGCCCGGCCACCGACGTGGTGATGTCGCTCGGCGTGCGAGTGCCCGTCCTCAACTTCCTGCACGGCAACGTCCGGCAGCTGCCCATCCTCCAGGCCGCCGTCGCCTACGACCTATGAAGATCCGTCCCACCCTCCTCCTGCTGGCCTTCTGCGCGTGTGGCTCGCGCGAGGAAGGCATCCGGCTGCACCTCGACCTCGACCTGCGTCCCGCCCGAGAGGCCAAGACGGAAGGCCAGGTCCGCCAGTTCACCAACGCGCAGGGTGCTCGCGTCGTACTGACTCGGGCCCACGTCACCCTGGGCAGCGTGGAGATCTTCCCCTGCCAGACGAGCAGCGCATGGCGATGGCTGCGCGCGCTCTCCCCCATCGGGACGGCCGAGGCACACGAGGCCAGCACGCCCCGTCGGTTGGGCATCCCCCACGTGAGCGGCCTGGAGCGCCCGGATGGCGAGTCACTGGCGCTGGGCACCCTGCAACCCCCTCCCGGTAGCTATTGCCGCGCCCGGCTCGTCTTCTCTCCGGCGGACGCGGACGCCGAGGGACTGACGACCGCGAGGGACATGGAGGGGAAGACCCTGCTGCTAGAGGGACAGTTCGAGCCCTCCAGCGGAGAAGGGCCCACCCGGCCCTTCCACCTGGAGAGCGCCAGCCTTGCCAACGTCGAGGTCTGGCTGGAGGGAATCACCCTCTCCGCGGACGCGCTGGAGGCGAGCCGCACCATCCACCTGGCCTATGACACGTGGCTGGATGGCGTGGATCCCACGGCGGACGACGCCGCCGAGCAGGTGCTGAAGAACATCGCCAGCTCCGCCACGCTCGGGCCCTGAGCAGCCCCGTGCGCCGCGTGCTCAACGCAGCTCTGTGCGCTCGAACACGCGGGCGCCGAGCACCAGCGCGCCCCACGAGGCCACGAAGGCCACGACCAGTGCGATGACTCCCAGGAGAGGCATCGACGCGTCGAACCAGATGAAGTTCGGCCCCAGCACGATCAGCTCGCGCAGCCGCTCACGCCCCTCGAACAGGTCGGGGCGGTAGAGCAGCACCGCGCTCGGGGCGAGCGGCACGACCCAGAGGACGAACGCGATGAGGAGTGCCTGGAGCGCATCGCGCACCCGGAGCAGCGGGACGACGAGCACGGAGAGCAGCAGCACCGCCAGGGCCGTGAAGACGAGCCCCGACCCCAGCGCTCCCGCCATGCTCACGCTGGCTCCATCTCCGGTGAAGGGGCGCACGACGAGCGCCGTGGCCAGGGACATCACGACGCCCACGAGCGTGGAGGCGAGCAGGACGGGGCCCACCCGGGCCACCAGGAAGGCGCCGCGGGAAATGGGCTTGCTGAGCAGCAGCTCCAGGGAACGATTCTCCCGTGGCTCGACGAGGGCCCTCATCAACCCCGTGGCACCGCAGAAGAAGGCCAGGAAGTAGATGCCGATGTATTCGTTCAACAGGATCACGGCACCGAGCCCGCGGATCAGGAAGGCGCGCTCCATGAAGGCATTGACCGCGGTGGGCAGTCGCGGAATGAGCGCGGCCGTGAGGACGACGAGGGTGATGCCCACGAGCAGGGACAGGAGCGGCACCCACCCGACGGCATGGCGGGCCTCGAGGAGACGATAACGGCGAAGCGTGGCCTGCATGGACGTCACACCTCCAAGTGGCGCACCCGCAGGGCGCCGAGGGCGAGTACGACCGCGTTGATCCCCAACAAGACGGCGATGGGCATCAGCACGTGCCCGGGCCGCAGATCATCCATGTGGCCGAGCACGGAGATGCCCTGGGTGATGGGATTGAAGAAGGAGAGCCCACTCCAGGCGGGGTTGTAGAAACCCATGAAGGCCAGGCTCACGAGCAGGCTGAGCACCAGCAGGCTCACGAGCCCCGCCAGCGCCCGCTTCCGGATGAGCACGGCCATGAGCGCGCTGAAGCAGACGGCGAAGAACGCGGCGAAGAGGTGCACCGCCATCGACGCGAAGAAGAGCCCCCAGCGAAACCCCGGCATGCTCCGGGCGACGAGGGGCGCGACGGCCAGATTCGCGCCCAGATAGAGCACCGCCATGACGGCACAGGCGGACAACGTCCGCGCCAGGTAGTACGAGGCGGGCGACACGGGCTTGGACAACAGCACCGCCAGCTGCCCCGTCTCGCGCTCGCGGATGACCAGGCTGCCCGCGAGCACCACGCCGAGCATGGCGATGAGCTTGTTCATCGCCAGGTCCGTCCAGATGAAGAGGAAGAGGATGAAGGGATCCGACGTGGAGAACCACACCTTCAGGGCCGAGAGCACGTGCTCGGGCGGTTTCGCCGCGAGGATGGGCATGGTGAGCACCGCGTAGAACGCCAAACCCGCGGCCAGCCACGTCTTGCGCTCGCCGAGCGTGGCGCGCATGTCGAGCCAGAGGAAGCGCGCCTTCATGCGGCCCTCCTCGCGAGCGACAGGTAGAGCTCGTCCATATTCGCGGAGCGGTGCTCGCTCTTGAGCGCCTCGATGGGACCGAAGGCGACGAGCCTGCCCTGATGCAGCGCCGCGACACGCCGGCAGAGCGTCTCGATGTCCGACAGGATGTGGCTGGAGAAGAGCACGGTGACGCCTCGCTCGGAGGACAGGTGGCGAAGGTGCTCGAGCAGCTCATGTCGACCGAGCGGATCCAACCCGGAGGTCGGCTCGTCCAGCAGGACGATACGAGGCTCGTTGATGAGGGCCTGGGCGAGCCCCACCTTCTGCGTCATCCCCGTGGAGAAGCCGCCGAGCTTGCGATCCGCCGCGGCCTGGAGTCCGAAGAGCTGGAGCAGCGACTGGATGCGAGCCTCGGCGACGTCCGCCTCGAGGTCGAACATGGCGGCGACGTAGTGGAGGAACTGGCGCGCCGTCATATGGGCCGGGAGCGCGTAGCTCGCGGGGAGAAAGCCGCACTGGCGGCGCACCTCGAGGCTCTCGCGCACCACGTCGTGGCCGAGCACCCGGGCGCTGCCCGACGTGGGACGCGTCAGCCCGAGCAACATCCGCAGCGTGGTCGTCTTCCCCGCGCCGTTGTGTCCCATGAACCCGAAGATCTCCCCGGGCTCCACGTGGAAGCTCACTCCGTCCACGGCCCGGACGGAGCCGTAGACGCGGGTCAGCCGATCGATCTCGATGGCATGCATGGCGTTACCTCTGGGTTGGCGCGGAGAGTCCCGCGATGAAGATGTCGATGACCGCGTCGAGCAACCGCTCGCGGGTGATGCGGTCTCCCGTGGTGATGAGCGCGGTGTGGTAGTGAAGGAAGCGCAGCAGCCCGATGACAAAGGGCACCGCGTCGACGTCCAGGTCGGCGCGGAACTCGCCTCGCTCGATGCCCTCGTGCACCCAGCCGCGAATCATCTCCACCTGGGCATCCGCCTTGCGGGGGTTGTCCCCGGCCTTCGCCAGGGATTGGAACACCGCCAGCTCAGAATCCTCACGGCCGAGTCGCTCGAACAAGGCGTCGCGGGCGAACTCGCGGTAGGCGAAGCGCAGCGTGGCGCGCAGCCGCTCGCGAGGCGACTCCAGCGACATCACCTCCGCGGCATACCGACGCCCGATCTCTACGAACAAGGCTTCGATGACCGCGTGGAGCAACACCTCCTTGCTCTCGAACTCCAGGTAGACGGCCCCCTTCGCGATGCCGGCGTCGCGGGCGATGTCCTCGATACGGGTCCGGCGGAACCCGAAGCGCTCGAAGTGGCTCTTGGCCACCTGGAGGATGCGCTGGCGCCGGGCCTCGGCGGATGAACGACCGGCGGACGACGCCGGGGGATTGGAGGATGCGACCATATGGACAATATGACCAGATTTGAATTTCTAGTCAATGAGTCACAAAGTCGAGCCTCCTGGGCTGACGAGGCAACGAAAGGCCGTTGCGCAGGACAACGAAATAGCGTTGCCCCGGCAGCCTGGCCCCCTTACTCAGGCCCTCTCATGATCACCGGCGATTTTCAGACCCTCACCGGTCGGCTGGAGGAGCTGACCCGCCTGGCCGGTACTCCGGGACGGCTCGAGGAGCTCCTCACCCGTGCGCTCGATGCGCTCGGCTCGACCATTCCGCATGATCTCGTGGCGCTGCTCGAGCTGGAGGCGGGCGTCCTCCAGGTGCGCGTGGCGAGAGGCCCCCTGGCGGACAAGCGGGTGCTCTCTCACCGGTTGCCGCTCGAACGCCACCCTACCCTGCGCAGCGTGCTGGAGACGCGCCGGGCACGGGTACTAGAGGAGCACCACCACTCCGGAGACGAAGGTGATCCCTACGATGGCGTCCTGGAGCTGCCGCACGGCCACTCGTGCATGGTCATCCCCGTCTTCGCCGGCGAGAGGAACCTCGGCGTCATCACCTTCGACAGCCGCACCTGCGGCCTCTACCCGCCGGAGCTGGTGTCCATGGTGACGGTGTACGGCCAGGTCATCGGCCTGGCCATGGTGACCGCGGAGCTGGCCGGGGCGCTCGACCGTCACCGCCGCCGCTTGCAGGAACACAACCGGCTGCTCGAGGACGAGGCGCGCGGCGGGGAGGACGCGGGCGAATCGCTCGCGCGCTCACACCATCCGGAGATGCGCCGGGTGGTGGACGCGGCCCGGCAGGTGGCGGTGACGGACGCGCCGGTCCTCCTCTCCGGGGAGACGGGCACCGGCAAGGAGGTGCTGGCTCGCGCGCTCCACGGCTGGAGCAACCGGCGCGACATGCCCTTCGTGAAGGTCAACTGCGCCGCGCTCCCGGCCGGGCTGGTGGAGAGCGAGCTGTTCGGCCACGTAAAGGGGGCCTTCAGTGGCGCGGTGCGCGATCGCCCGGGCCGCTTCCAGTTGGCGGATGGCGGCACCCTGCTGCTCGACGAGGTGGGCGACATGCCGCTGGAGATCCAGGCCCGGCTGCTGCGCGTGCTCCAGGAGGGGACCCTCCAACCGGTGGGCTCGGATCACACGATGCGCGTGGACGTGCGCGTCATCGCCGCCACCCACGTGGATCTGGAGAAGGCGGTGGAGGAAGGCACCTTCCGTGAGGATCTCTACTACCGGCTCTCCGTCTTCCCCTTGAGGCTGCCGCCCCTGCGCGAGCGCCGCGAGGATCTGCCCCAACTGGCGGCGCACATCCTCGAGGGCATCCAGCGGAGGACCGGCCGTGGCCCCTGGCACCTGAGCGAGGAGAGCCTGCGCCGGATGAAGGCCTACGAGTGGCCGGGCAACATCCGCGAGCTGGTGAACGTGCTCGAGCGTGCCCGCATCCTCGCCCGGGGGAGCGAGCTGGACGTGGAGCTTCCGCGCGTACGCAACCGCCCGCGTGCTGGCGCCGCGACGGAAGGAAGCGTGGAGCCGCCCGCTGGGGACAAACTGCCCTCGCTCGTCGAGAACGAGCGCGCCTACCTCGAGCGGTTGCTGGCACACACCGAGGGCCGGGTGTACGGCGCCGGGGGCGCGGCCGAGCTCGCAGGCGTGCCGCCCACCACTCTGCAGAGTCGGCTCGCTCGCCTCGGGCTCAAGCGCAAGGCACGGTGAGGGGATCGGCAACGACGATATTTCGTTGCCACAACGTTCTGTCGTTGCTCCCCCCGGGCCATCCAAAGCAAACCCCTGAAACTCTTGGGGTTCTGGCGTTGGTCCGTTTCCCGCAGTGACGCAGGTGCAGAGGGTGGCCCGGTGAGCTCCACGGGCGCCCCCGACCCCGACACGAGGAACGACGACCCCATGAGAAACCTGATTCGCACGACGCTGATGGCCCTGGCCCTGGGTGTGAGCGGAGGCGCCCTGGCCGCCTCGCCACTGACCACCGACAGCGGCGCCCGGGTGGGCACCAACCAGAGCAGCAAGACGGCGGGACCGCGCGGCGGCATCCTGCTGGAGGACTTCCACCTCATTGAGAAGCTGGCGCGCTTCGATCGCGAGCGCATTCCGGAGCGGGTGGTGCACGCGCGTGGCGTGGGTGCCTACGGCGAGTTCATCAGTGACGGCGACTTCTCGAACCTCACGCGCCTGTCGATGCTGTCGGCCAAGGGGAAGAAGACGCCCATGTTCGTGCGCTTCTCCACGGTCATCCACCCGCAGGGCTCGTCCGAGACGGTGCGGGATCCGCGCGGGTTCGCCCTGAAGTTCTACACGGACGAGGGCAATTGGGATCTGGTGGGCAACAGCCTGCCGATCTTCTTCATCCGGGACGCCATCAAGTTCCCGGACATGGTGCACTCGCTGAAGCCCTCGCCGATCACCAACCGGCAGGATCCCAACCGCTTCTTCGACTTCTTCAGCCACGTGCCCGAGAGCACACACATGCTGACCCAGGTCTACTCGGATCTCGGCATCCCGGCGAACTACCGACAGATGGACGGGTTCGGCGTGCACGCCTTCAAGTTCGTCAACGCGAAGGGCGAGGTGAAGTACGTGAAGTTCGCCTGGCGCAGCCAGCAGGGCGTGAAGTCGCTCACCGCCGAGGAGGCGGAGCGGACCCAGGGGAAGGACATCCAACACGCCACCCATGATCTCTACGAGAGCATCGGCAAGGGCCAGTTCCCCTCGTGGGTGCTGACGGCGCAGGTGCTGGATCCGAAGGAGCTGGACGCGTTCGACTTCGATCCGCTGGATGCCACCAAGGTGTGGCCCGAGAGCAAGGCCCCGTCCATCAAGCTGGGCCGCTTCACGCTCAACCGGATGCC
Source organism: Archangium minus (assembly GCF_044360475.1). Classification (NCBI taxonomy): domain Bacteria; kingdom Pseudomonadati; phylum Myxococcota; class Myxococcia; order Myxococcales; family Archangiaceae; genus Archangium; species Archangium minus. The sequence continues at coordinate 6,459,387 of NZ_CP043494.1, read as the reverse complement.
GGACAACTTCTTCGAGGAGACGGAGCAGGCCGCCTTCTCGCCGGGTGTGATGCCGTCCGGGGTGGAGCCGAGCGAGGACCGGCTGCTGCAGGGCCGCCTGTTCTCCTATGCCGACACCCAGCGCTACCGGGTGGGAGCCAACTACCTCCAGCTGCCGGTCAACCGGGCCCGAGCCGAGGTGCGCAACAACAACCAGGGGGGCAGCATGAACTTCGCCAATACGCGCTCGGACGTGAACTACGAGCCGAGCATCACCGGGCGCACGGGGGATGACACGCGCTTCCTGCTGTCGCGCGCGCCGCTGTCCGGGACCACGCAGCAGCAGCCCATCCAGAAGACGCTGAACTTCGCCCAGGCCGGTGAGTTCTACCGGTCCCTCCCGGCGGATGCGCGTGCCCGGCTGGTGAAGAACTTCGCGGCCGACCTCGGCCAGGTGAAGAGCGCCGAGGTGAAGACGCGCATGGTCGGCTTCCTGCTCCAGGCGGATCCCGAGTACGGCGAGCAGGTGGCGCGCGCGGTGGGGCTCAAGCCGGAGAAGGCCCGCACCGCCGACATGGTCCCCTGAGCCGACGCAGGTAGCCGCGCACCCTCTTCTCTTCCGGAGACACCCTCATGAGCACCCTCAAAGCCAACACTCGAGTCCGGCGCGCGGTGGGCGCCGCGGTCCTCCTCGTCCTCTCGGTCCTCGCCATCTCCTCGGGAATGGCGCTCTTCCGGCCGACGCACGCGGAGGCGGCTCCGGCGGGAGTCCGCCGGGAGCTTCCCGTCACCGAGGCAGAGAACATCCTCCTCGCGGCGGCTCGCGAGGGAGACACCGAGGTGGTGCGCGGGCTGCTCGCGGCCGGCACACCCGCCGCCCCCCGGGACGCGCGCGGCTACACACCGCTCATCCTCGCCGCCTACCACGGGCACCTGGAGACGGTGCGAGCGCTCATCTCGGGCGGGGCGAACCCCTGCGAGCCGGACACCCGGGGCAACACCGCGCTCATGGGCGCCGCCTTCCGGGGGCACCAGGCGGTGGTGGATCTGCTCATCGAGAGCGGCTGCCGCGTGGACCAGCAGAACCTGCTGGGCCAGACGGCGCTGATGTTCAGCGCGCTCACCGGCCGCATCGACGTGTCCCGCGCGCTCGAGCGGAACGGCGCCCACCGCGAGGTGCGGGACGCCCAGGGTCGCACCGCGGAGGACTGGGCCGCCACCCAAGGCGTGGAGCTGCCCGCGCCGCACCAGGGGGCGCCCACCGGGCAGTAGCCCGTCACTCCCGATAGAGGGTCCGCCGGAGGAAGCCGAGCGAGCGGTTCCAGACGTCGTCCCAATCTTGCTGCCGCATCATGTGCTCCGACTCGGGATACTCGACGTACCCCACGTGGGAGCCCAACGCGGGATGCCACTCCCAGAGCGTGCGCGCGAAGTCGCGGGACCAGTGTGGCGGCACGACGTTGTCACGGCCCCCGTTCAGCAGGAGCAGTGGGTTGCGCGCACAGTCCCACGGGCGGTGGACGGGCGCGTGGCGCATCAGCTCGCGGATCTCATCGGTGATGTGCCCGTCCCGAGGAGTCCAGTCCGGCGAGCCGAGGATGGATACAGTGGCCTGGACCCGCGAGTCCTGGGCCGCCACGGTCAGCGCCGTGTACGCGCCGAACGAGACACCCGCGATCCCGATGGGCCAATGACCCTCGTGAACCGCGTGGTCGATGACCCGTGAGACATCGTGGGCGGACTCGCGGATGGCGTGAAGCAGGCGGGTATGGGACTCGGGCTGGCCGAGCCACGACATCTCATCGAGCCACGCGTCTCGCCGGGCCCCATGGTGCGGAGCGTCCACTCCGATGGCACTCAACCCCCATCGGGCGAGCGCGTTCATCTCCCAGCGCTGGGAGTCTGCGTTCGCACCGAGCCCGTGCAGGACGACGACAGCTGGGCCAGGCCGGGGCTCGTAGTGCAGCTTGAGCACGGGGATGCGTCCATCCACGAAGAAGCGGTACTCGTCTGGCGTGTACACGGGTCGACCTCCCTGCCGAAGACGCCGCTGGCCCTCCATGCGGTCACTCAGAGCATTGGCCAGGGGAGCGCCATGCGGTTAGAAACCGTTCTACCACATGGCTCACCCCAGCCCGGTCCCCCCCGATTCGCCTCCGCCCAATGACAGCAGGGGCGGCGTCCGCGTGCAGATCTCCGGCCTCCGGCGGATTTTTCCAGGCGGCGTCCCTGTGCTCGACGGGATGGACCTGGACATCGCCGCGGGCTCCTTCGTGGCCCTGGTGGGCCCCTCCGGGTGTGGCAAGTCCACCCTGCTGCGACTGGTGGCCGGGTTGGACAAGCCCGACGCGGGCACCCTCACCTTCACCCCTCCCCTCGAACGAACCCGCGGCGCGCGCACCCCCATCGCCTACGTCTTCCAGGATGCGCACCTGCTGCCCTGGCGCTCGGTGCTGGACAACGTGGCCCTACCGCTGGAGCTGGCCGGCGTCCCCGCGTCCGAGCGCCACCCCGCGGCGCATACCCTGTTGAAGGAGGTCGGGCTCGGCGACGCCACCTCGCGCTTCCCGGCCGAGCTCTCCGGTGGAATGCGCATGCGTGTCTCCCTGGCCCGAGCGCTCGTCACTCGTCCCCGGCTGCTGCTCCTGGACGAGCCCTTCGCCGCCCTGGATGAACTGACGCGCAACCGGCTGGACGATCAACTCCTGGCCCTGTGGAAGGAGCTGGGGATGACCGTCCTCTTCGTCACCCACTCCCTCTCCGAGGCCGCGTACCTGGCCGAGCGAGCCGTGGTGCTGTCCCGGCGTCCCGCGCGCGTGATGCTGGACCACACCCTTGCCCTCCCCAAGGAGCGCACCCCCGCCCTGCGCGCCGAGCCCGACTTCGCCCGCGAGATGGGCCTGCTCCTCCAGGCCCTGGAGCGAGGAGACGCCACATGAAGACCTCATTCCCGGGCTCGCTCCTGGCACCCGTGGCCGCGCTCGCCGTGCTCCTGGGGCTCTGGGAGGGCGTGACACGCGCCTTCGCCATCCCCGTCTGGCTGCTGCCGCCCCCCTCTGCCGTCGCCATCGTCGGGGCCCACGAGGCGACGGCCCTGCTGGGCGCGGCGCTCACCACTGGACGCTCGGCGTTGCTGGGTTTCGGGCTGAGCGCGCTGGTGGGCGTGCTCGCCGCCATTCTCCTCTCCTCATCGAAGCTGCTGGAGCGGGCGTTCTATCCCTACACCCTCTTCCTGCAGACGGTGCCCATCATCGCCATCGCCCCGTTGCTGGTGCTGTGGTTCGGCCCGGGGGGACGCGCGGTGGCCGCCTCGTCCTTCATCGTCTCGCTCTTTCCGGTGATCGCCAACACGCTCTCTGGGATGCGCTCGGTGGAGCCGGCGCTGCGGGATCTCTTCCGCCTCTACGGGGCGCGCCGGCTCGCGACGCTGTGGAAGCTGGAGTTGCCCGCCGCGCTGCCGCACCTGTTCACCGGCCTGAGGGTCGCCTCGGGGCTGGCCGTCATCGGCGCCATCGGAGGCGAGTTCGTCGCCGGCTTCTCCGAGGATGCCGCCGGCCTGGGCATCCTGGTGCTGTCGGCTTACCGACAGTTGCGAACGGATCTGCTCTTCGCAGCGGTGCTGGCGGCCTCGGTGGTGGGACTGGCACTGTTCGGAGCGGTAAGCCTGACGGGATCCCGGCTGCTGAGGCGCTGGCACCCGTCGGCTTCGGGCTCATAAGGAACCATTTCCTCTGGAGGAACCAACAAGTGAGAAGACGTCTCGTCGGATTGCTGGGCTGTGTGGCGCTGCTCGTAGCCGTAGGGGCGTGCTCTCGTTCAAAGGAAGGCACGAAACAGGCCGAGGGCACGGATGCAGGCAGCGGCGCGCAGGCTCAGGCGGCGCAGACCGCGCAGGTGAAGCTGGCCCTCAACTGGGTGCCCGAGCCCGAGTTCGGCGGCTTCTACGCCGCGCGGGAGACGGGAGCCTTCAAGCGGCACGGGATGGAGGTGAACATCCTCGGCGGCGGAGCGGGCGTGCCGGTGATGCAGATGGTGGCCTCCGGCCAGGTGGAGTTCGGCATCGTGGCCGCGGATGATGTCCTCACCGCCCGGGTGCGCGGCGTGGACGTGATTCCCCTGTTCGCCGTGTACCAGACGTCGCCCCACGGCATCATGGTGCACGCCTCACGAGGGGCGAAGGGCATCAAGGACGTGCTCGCCTCGGGGACCATCGCCCTGGAGCCCGGCCTGCCGTATGCCGCGTACCTGAAGAAGAAGTACGGCTTCGACAAGGTGAAGGTAGTGCCCTACGACGGTGGCGTGGCTCGCTTCGTGGCGGACAAGGAGTTCGCGCAGCAGTGCTTCATCACCTCGGAGCCCATCGCGGCGCGCAAGCAGGGTGCGGACCCGACCGTGTTCCTGGTGGCCGACGAAGGCTTCAATCCCTACCAGGCCGTGGTCATTACCCGCCGGGAGTTGTGGAAGGAGCAGCCGGAGCGGGTGAAGAGCTTCGTAGCGGCGGTGCGCGAGGGCTGGAGCAGCTATCTGGAGAACCCTGAGCCCGCAAACGCGGTCATGGCGAAGCTGAACACCACGATGGACGCGGAGACGTTCGCGGCGGCCGCGCAGGCGCAGAAGCCGCTCATCGAGACGGAGGAGACGCGCGCCCGGGGGCTGGGGACGATGAGCCGCGAGCGGTGGGAGACGCTGGGGCGGCAGCTTGTGGAGCTGGGCCTCATCGAGAAGGCGCCGCCCGTGGACGAGTTCCTGCTGGCGGAGTTCACGGCGCCGGCCAGTAAGGCCTCGCCCTAAGACGCGCTATCCGGAGTGCGTCCAGGCCAGGTCTGGGTCCTCCGAGCAGAGGAACCGCCGGCATTGGTGGCGCTTCTGGCGCCGTGGCTGAGTTGGCTGCGACCAGGGGTGGCGGCTGGGTTTGACGCCGCTGCCCCAAACAATGACAAACAAAACAACGAAGCAGCTTGCACACCACTCAATTAAATACAAACAAAGCACGCCATTCCAATCAAAAACAGACACAGACACTTATTTCTGTTTTTGTTTGTATTTAATTGCAAATATAAACATCCAGTCGTCCCATATGCGCGAAATGTAGGCATGGGTGGCCAAGACCATGGATACAGATACACTGTAACGCAGACATGTCGCGCATCAGGCGCATGGCTTACATAGTCGCGAAATGTAGGCACGGTAGTTCGTGTACGAACCGTCCGACGCAAGCCCGGACCCTGGCCTGCCCTCCCGGGTCCGAGGTGGCGAGCGAGGCGCCGTCATGCAGGGCCGTACTCAAGCCGTTGACATGAAAACGCCCTCACCCCACCCCACATGGGGCGGAGGGAGGGCGGATCCATCCAACGAAACGCTCGGACCGAGGCCAGCCCGTTCAGCGTGCGTCCTGGCGCAGACGAACGAGGCCCTCCTGGGCCACGGACGCCACCAGACGGCCATCCCGGGTGAAGATGTGCCCGCGCGCCAGACCTCGGGCATTGCCCGCCCAGGGGCTGTCCATGGCGTACAGGAGCCAATCGTTCACGCGCATGTCGGTGTGGAACCACAGGGCGTGATCGAGGCTCGCCATCTGCATGTTGCGCTGCATGAAGCTGGCGCCATGCGGCTGGAGCGAGGTGGTGATGAGGTTGAAGTCGGAGGCGTAGGCCAGCACGTACTTGTGCACCTGCGGATCCTCCGGGAGCAGCCCGTCGGCGCGGAACCACACGTACTTGATCGGCTCGCCCACCTTCGGGTTGAACGGATCCACCTGCGTCACCGGGCGGATCTCAATGGGCTTGTCGCACAGGATCTTGTCCCGCACCCGCTCGGGGATGAGGTGGGCATTGCGGCGCAGCAGCTCGACGTCCGAGGGGAGCCCCTCCGGCGCGGGCACCTCCGGCATCTTCGCCTGGTGCTCGAAACCGGGCTCGTCCCCCTGAAAGGAGGCCATCATGGTGAAGATGGGCTGGCCCTTCTGGATGGCCGTCACACTGCGGGTGGTGAAGCTGCCACCATCACGCACGCGTGTGACCGTGTAGACCACAGGCAGGCTGGCATCGCCGGGGCGTAGAAAGTACCCATGCAGCGAGTGGACATGGCGCTCGGGTGCCACGGTCCGGCTGGCCGCTGAAAGCGACTGACCGAGCACCTGTCCACCGAAGAGCTGCCGGTAACCGAGGTCCTGGCTCCGTCCACGGAACAGGTTTTCCTCGATGGCCTCCAGCTTCAGAAGCTCCAGCAGGTCCTCCAAAACTCGACTCATTGCGTCACCCCTCCAATGCGGCCGCTTTAGAGGAAATGGAGGGACTCCGCCAGAGACAGCCATAGGAGCCCGCGAGAGGAACCCTCCCCCTTTCTCGGAAACCGGGCCTGAGGGGCAGGCAGCCAGGTGCGCCTGGGCCTCACTGGGAGCGCGAGCGGACGGAAGAGGAGAATACCGCTGTTGCCAGCGCCGTCAGGTCACCTCGTACACTGCGGTCCGTCCCTATCCCCCTGGAGGAGATTCTTACCTATGCGAATCCTGGTGGTACTGGCCTGCTTGATAGGACTGTTCGGAGCACTCCCGGCACACGCCTCGGGCCTCGAGGACGTCTTCGGACGGGAGGTTCCTCTCGGACAAGGGCGGCCAGCGGTGGTGCTCTACGCCAACCGGGACACGCGCCAGGTCCTCCGCGAGCACGCCATGCGGTTCGCCTACGAGCTGCGCCACGAGAACCCCATTGTGGTGGTGCATGTGGACCTGCGTGGCATCCCCGGCTTCTTCATGGGGGCCGCGAGCAGGGAGATCCGCAAGATCCACAAGGATTCGCTCGACAAGGTCCGGCAGCTGTTCCTGGAGCACGGTCAGCAGCCGCCCGCCGACCTGGAGGCGTCGTTCTACATGGTGGCCGACTCCAGCGGCGAGCCGCACCGCGCGCTGGGGCTGGTGAAGGGCTTCCAGCAGGTGCTCATCCGAGCGATGAGCCCCTCGGGCCGGGAGCTCGCGCGGGGGCCATTCCCCCAGGCCGCCGGGACCATCCGCCGGGTGCTCGAGTCGTCGGCCCCGCCGCGCATCAGCGCGGTCTCCCGGTAGTGCCCCTCGGCGGCCTGGAACGGCCTCAGCTCAAGGCGCGGTGATCGTCGTCTCGATCACTGGGCACTGCACCGGCGTGGACTGGAGCTGATCCAGGGTCCGAGGCACATCCGCCTGCTTCTCGGCGACATCCATGAGCTGGTTGCTGAACTCGATGCGATAGCGCCCCGGCTGGTTCATCTCATAGGCCAGGGTCAGCTCCACCCGGGCCTCCACCGACGCGCCGGGGGCGATCGTCACGTAGCTGTCCGCGGACGGGTTGGCCCGCTTCACCATCGGCCCCTGATAGGGAATCTCGGTGCCGTCGCGGGTGACTTGGAAGTCATTGCCGCGCAGCCCCTCGAGCGGCGTACGCCACTTGAGCACGAACAGGGGCTGCGCCGTGCGGTTGGTGAGCTGGAAACGAACCTCCACGGGCTCACCCGCGCGCACGCTCGGAGGCACGCTCAACGAACACTCCAGGGGCGTTGCCACGGCCGGGTTCTCCTTCTGAGGTGGGGCCTCCTGTTGCTGCGCCGGCTCCGGCTGCGCCGGGATTTCCTTGCGCGTACATGCGCTACCACCGAATGCCAGACAGCACAGCGCGACCCAACCCACATGTCCACGAGTCATAGGACGGATTCTCTCCGCTCCAGGCGCGGCAAGGATGGGCGCACGCGCCAGAAAAGAAAAACGGGAGCGTCGCCGCTCCCGTCTCCCATCAAGCCCCTACCCTAACCGAGATCACGGCAGGGAGGGCGTGTTCTCCGCGAAGTACTCGTGGTTATCCGCGTTGTCCAGGGCCCGGGTGGCGCTGGAGGTCGCCAGGCTCTTGGCCGCGGTCTGCCCGTAGGCGTGGTCATCCGTGCCCGCCACCACGTTGAAGTGGCTCATCTCGTGGACCAGCGTGCCCGCCTTGGAGTCCGTGCCCGTCGTGGGGGCGCTCCAGAAGGCGTTGCACACGTAGATCTTGTACGGCTGGGTCGGGTAGACGTAGGCGTAGTAGCTGTCATTGCAGCTGCAGTCGACCACGATCGCCGCGTTGGCCAGGGCGTTCTTGATGTTGGTGAAGTGGTTGCGCGCCGTGGTCAGGTTGGTGGTGGAGAAGGTGCCGAACCAGGTCTTGTAGCGCGTGGTGCTGGCGGAGATGCCGTTGAGGTAGGTCGACGCGTTGTTCGCGTAGGTCCTCGCGGACGTCAGCGCCGAGCTGATCGACGACTGCTCAGAGCTGGTGCAGGAGCCGGAGTACGACAGGCCCTGGGCCGACACGGTGCCCTGCGCCTGGAGCTCGGGCAGGCCGCTGTCACGGCCCTCGATCCACAGGTTCACAAGGTTCGAGTCGAGCTGCGCCGCCTTGGTGAGCACCGCGCTGTGCTGCTCCAGCGAGCGCGCCGCGTAGCGGATGGTGTAGCTGCCGGTCTCGGACAGATCATACATGCCAGAGACAGGCGCCGAGCCCGACAGGCTCTCGCCGGGCTGCAGGGTGATGTAGTCCTCAGCGCGCGGCGCCGCGCGCTTGATGTGGGGACCGATGTACTCCACGGGCTCGCCGTTGCGAGACACCTCGAACAAGCCCTCCTTGAGGCGCTCATCCGGGATGTAGAACTTGAGCAGGCGCACGGGCTCGGACGAGATGTTGGTGAGGGTCACCGTCACCGACACGTCCTCGCGAGCGCTGAGGGAGGCCTTGGTCACGGACAGGCTCACCGCCACCTCGCCCGTAGCCTGCGCGTCGACCTGCTCAGTGGCAGTCTCGACATCCGCCGGCGCGCCGCACGCACCCAGCATGGACACACCGACGATTCCCCCCACCAGCCACTTGAAACCGCGAACGCTCTTGCTCACGCAGTGACTTCCTTTCTGAACGAAGGACCGGTAGCGCTTTGGCTACACCGGTTAATCAATACTTATAACAAAATCCTGGAATTCGTCTACGGAAACGTCTTCACGGAAATACATTGAAATAATTCTTTCCAGGGTACCGGCACATTTATGGATGGGCGCCACGTGTCCGTGGGGGCCCCAACGACAGCACGGGGCAACGCACAGGCTTTCCTGTTTTTACCTGTCTGTGTGGCCGATCCGTCGCCCGCCGGGTCTGGACTGATTCAGCCCAAAGTTCCAATTGTGTATACTTCCGCTGCTGCGCTGAAAGGCGAAAGTCCAGGGAGAAGTGTGCCCGCTGTACGCAGTCGGACTCTTCGAGCATCAGCGGAGTCGTAGTGCCGCTCCCGGCGCTGGTGCTCGATGTGGGTGCCGGACAGCCGGTCACCTCCTCGACGAAGTCCGGTGGAGTCAATCCATGTCCATGCCGTGGCCTCGCTGGCCTCTGCTCCTCGCCTCGCTGCTGACGGCGGGTCCCTCCCTTGCGGGTGAGAAAGTCACCCCGCTCTCCCAGTCCGCGCTCACACAGCTCCGAGCAAGGGAGCCGTCGCGCGTGGCCGAATCCCTCACCACGCTGCGAACCCAGAAGACACGCCTCGGGCTGAATGACGGGGATGACTTCCGGATGTCCGGTGCCCACACGGACCGCTTCGGCCTCACGCACGCTCATTTCCAGCAGCTCCACCAGGGCGTGCCGGTCTGGGGCGCCATGGCCATCACCCACCTGGATCCGAGCGGACGAAGCCTGCCGATGACGGCGAACGGGCTGCGCACGGGCATCCGCCTGTCCACCCAGCCGACGGTGGACGCGGCCAGCGCGATCTCCCTGGCGACCCTCGAGCTTGCCCCGCGCGGCCTGTTGGGTGCCGAGCCGACCGCCGAGCTCATCATCTACCCGGAGACGCGCCGGGTGAACCTCGCGCCGCACAAGCCCTTCAAGCAACAGAACGCGGCGGACTTTCAGCACGAGGTGGTGGGCTACCGGCTCGCCTGGCACGTCCACACCGAGCTGGACAACCCCCAGGACGGCATCGCCCACACGGACCTCATCCTCGACGCGCGCTCCGGCGAGGTGCTGAAGAAGTGGAACTCGCTGGAGACGGCGGCGGCCATCGGCAAGGGCCTCTCCCAGCACAGCGGAACCGTGCAGCTCAACGTCTGGAAGAACAGCGAAGGCCTTTACGAGCTACGGGACACGACCCGCGCCCTCGGCGAGGGGCTGCGGACCTATGACGTGAACCACGCCAACGTGCAGAACGGCGCCGAGGCCACGCTCACCCTGTACACGGACCCCGACAACACCTGGGGTGATGGGGCGAACTACATCCCCGGTAGGCCCACGCTCAGCGACAACGGCCAGACGGCCGCCGTGGATGCGCACTACGGCCTGCAGGCGACGTGGGACTACTACCTGAAGATCCACGGCCGGCTGGGCATCGACAACGCTGGCACTCCCACCTTCAACCGGGTGCACGTCAGCAACCTCTACAACAACGCCTTCTGGAACAGCTCGTGCTTCTGCATGAGCTACGGCGACGGCTCCTACCCCAGCTCCGCCACGGGCTCCAAGTCCCTCGCCTCGCTCGACGTGTCGGCCCACGAGCTGAGCCACGGCGTCATGTCGCAGACGGCCGCGCTCATCTACTCCGGTGAGTCCGGCGGCCTGAACGAAGCCAACTCCGACATCTTCGCCACCATGACGGAGTTCTGGGTGCGCAACGGCCAGGGCTCCACCATTGGAGATGGCACCAAGGGCAACTGGTTCATCGGCGAGAACCTGAATCCGTCCGCCCCGATGCGCTACATGCACAAGCCGAGCCTGGACGGCGTGAGCGCGGATGCCTGGTTCCCCGGCATCGAGAACATCGACGTCCACTTCAGCAGCGGCCCGATGAACCGCGCCTTCTACTTCCTGTCCCGGGGCGCGGACAAAGCGAGCTTCGAGCTCGAGACCTCCAGCGAGTACCTGCCGGAGGGCATGACGGGGATCGGCAACGACAAGGCGGCGGCCATCTGGTACCGGGCCATCACCGTCTACCTGTTCCCGTCGGCCAACTACATGGCGGCCCGCACGGCGTCCCTGCAGTCGGCGGCGGACCTCTTCGGTGCCGCGTCCAACGAGTACCGCGCGGTGCAGAACGCCTTCGCCGCCATCAACGTGGGCTACTCCGCCAAGATCTATGATGACCGGACGGATCCGTCCGTTACCGCGAGCGTCTCGGGCAGCGCCCCGAGCATCCAGATGCACGCCCTGGGCTCGGACAACGTGGGTATCACGCGCGTGGAGTTCCTCGTCGACGGGGTCCTGGTGGGCACGGACGCCTCGCTGCCCTTCTCGGCGCCACTCGACACCACCACGCTCACCAACGGAACGCACCAGCTGGTGGCGAAGGCCTTCGACCTGGCTGGCAACTACAGCGCGTCAGCGCCCCATTCCTTCAACGTGGCCAACAGCTTCGAGCAGCTCCTGAAGGATCCGGGCTTCGAGAAGGGCGGCGAGGGCTGGGAGGCCAATCCCCGCGGCAACATCAACTACCCCGTAACCGGCGCGCGTACGGGCCAGGGCTACGTCTGGCTCAACGGGTACGGCTCCGTCCACGTGGACAACCTCTACCAGGACGTCACCATCCCCGCCTCCGCCGCGCGGGCCTCGCTGACCTTCTACCTCGAGCTCACCACCGCGGAGCCCGCCACCGCCGCCAGGGACACCTTCGTGGTGCAGGTGCGCAACACCTCGGGTGACGTGCTGGAGACGCTCGCCACCTGGTCCAACCTGGACGCGACGTTCGGGTGGGTACAGCGCAGCTTCGACCTCTCCGCCTACGCGGGCCAGACCGTCCGCATCTACCTGGAGGGCAACGAGGACGCCACGCTCGGCACCAGCTTCAAGGTCGATGACTTCACGCTGCGCGTGAGCGACGCCGCTGATGCCGAGGCACCGTCCGTGACGGCCAAGACTGTCGTGGTGGGCAACAAGGTGGGCTTCTTCGCGAACGTGTCGGACAACGGCCACGTCGACGCCGTCGAGTTCTTCCTGGATGGCACGTCCGTGGGAACCACGCCCAAGTCGTTCGCCTACGTGCTGGACGCCTCGTCGCTGTCCAATGACGTGCACACCGTCACGGCCCGCGCCGTGGACGCTGCGGGTAACGTGGGTGACTCGGCCCCGGTGACGTTCTTCTTCGACCTCAACCAACAGCAGCGGGTGCAGAACCCCAGCTTCGAGAACACAACCGCCCCGGGTCTGGCGTTCTGGCCGGTCACCACGACCCTGCCTGGCTCGGCCCGACTCCTCACGAACAGCTCCTTCGCCCACACGGGCGCGACGTTCTTCCTCTTCTGGTCGAACCCAGGCCTCCACAGGTCGTCCGTGTACCAGACCGTCGCCATCCCCTCGGACGCCACCTCGGCCATCTACAGCTTCTGGCTGCGCATCTACAACGGCGCCTTCACCGATGGGAATCCGCACCACACCCTCACCGCGAAGGTGCGGGACTCCAGCGGCGTGGAGCTGAAAACGCTCCAGTCGTTCTCCAACCTGGATGACACCGGTGGCAACTACTTCGAGCACCGCTTCGATCTGAGCGCCTACAAGGGCCGGGTGATCCAGCTCTACTTCGAGGCCAACCAGTCGGAGGCGCCGCAGGTTCCAGGTGGCGTCACCCAGGTGTTCCTCGATGACGTCACGCTGACCACCACGAGCACGCCGGACACGCTGCCTCCCCAGCTCACCGCGTCCGTCAGTAGCACCTACGGGGATACGGTTCGACTCCATGCCTCCGTGAGCGACAACGTCTGGACGGCGCGCCTGGAGTTCTCCGTGGACGGCACCCCGGTGGTCACGCGCACGGAGCCCCATGGCAGCTACGCGGAGCCGTTCGATGCGTCCGCTCTGACCAATGGTCCCCACACCCTGACGGTCAAGGCGGTGGACATCTCGGGCAACGAGAGCACGGCGGAGGTGGTCTTCGACATCTTCAACTCCAAGGTGGTCGACGTGGCCGGCCCCAACGTCAGCGTGGGCCTGGAGGGCCTGTTCGAGACGACGGTCCTGAAGGCCGAGGCCACCGACGACACGGGCGTCACGGCCGTGGAGTTCTACGTGGATGGCGCGTTCAAGGGCCGGGCCCTGGCACCGCCGTACACGCTCCCCTTCAGCCTCCTCCCGCTGGCGCCCGGTGAGCACACGCTGGAGGCGGTCGCGTACGACGCCTACGGCCACTCCAACAAGGCCTCGACCACCTTCACGAGCGAGGCCGTCTCCGTGAGCGTCGGGTCCCCCTTCATCGTGGTGCCGGTGGGCGGCTCGGCCACCCTCACCGCGAGCGTCGCCCATGCGGTGAACACGTCGTTCACCTGGGCCCTGAAGGAAGGACGCATCTGCGGTTCTCTCACTGAAGCGGGCGTCTACACCGCGCCCACCGGCCCGGGCTTCTGCCACGCCATCGCCACCAGCACCGTGGCTCCCGGCGCGAGCGCCACGACGACCATCAAGGTCTTCACCGGCGATCTCAACGGCGATCACGTCGTGGACGGAGAAGACATGGGCCGGATGGCCCAGGCCTACGGCTCCACCGGCCCCAGCGCCGGCGAGGACGTGGATCTCGATGCGAGCAGCTCCGTGGACGACAACGACGTCACCCTCTTCGTCAGCCAGTTCGGACGGTAAGCCATGAAAACGTTGACCCAATTCATTGTTCCGCTGCTGCTCGGGCTGCTGACCGCCTGCGGCAACCCCAATGCCGGGCCGGTGACGATCTCACCGAAGACAGCCACCGTGAACGCGGGTGACCGGTTCACCTTCACCGCCACCATCAAGGACGCCAAGGAGCCCCAGGTGCTCTGGTCGGTGGAGGGCGGTGATGCCCACGGCACCATCTCCAGCACGGGTGTCTACACCGCGCCCTCGGAGCCTGGCACCTACACCGTGGTGGCCACGAACGCGGCGGACACCACCAAGAAGGACACGGCCACTGTCACCGTGCCGGGCACCTCGGGCGTGGGTTATCAGGACCCGACGGGCACCGGCTGGCGCCTCGTGAAGAACACGGGTGCGTCCACGGACAGCCGCCTCGTGCTGGATCTCGTGGGCCCCGCGGATCAGTCTGGCCGGGGCGTGGGCCTGACGCTCTCGGTGGACTCGGCCCAGGCGAGCTGGTCCAAGGTGTCCGACGCGGACACCGAGTATGTGACCAACCGGCTGTTCGAGCTGGGCAGCGAGCCCCGGCTCTTCAAGAGCACCATCAAGGAGGGCACCCTCTCGCTTGGCGTGTTCCAGAAGGGCGTGACCGGCCCGGCGACGGCGTACTCCGGGGCCCTGCTCTCGGTGGCGCTGGAGCTGAAAACGAGCCCCTCGACGCCGGCGGGCACCGTCGTTCCCATCTCCGTCATCAAGGCGCACGCCCTGACGGACAGCGGTGACCTGAGTGCCATCGACGTGGCCGTGGGGACGCTCACCACCCGGTGAGCCCTCACTCCAGGTCACTCGAACGGCGGTCTCCTTCCCGGGAGGCCGCCGTTTTTATTTGGGCGCGACTGCTTCAAAAAATCCCGGTTCCCAAATTCCGGCGCACGTCCGGTCTTCCTAGACAAGAGGCCCTCATGCAGGGGGCCCGTCTCACCTGGGAGAGACACATGAGAACCCATTTCCGTTACCGGTCGTCCCTGCTGCTCGCGCTGTCGCTCGTTACGTCCGCTTGTGGCGGAGGCACGGAAGGGATGGAGGAGTCCACCCACCTGGGCACGCACGAGCCGCGCATCGAGGATGCCCAGGAGACCCGCATGCGCATTGGGGGAGCCGTGCGGTTCGACAACGGGGGCTCCGTGATGGACTTCATCGTCTACCGAGGAGACCTGCAGTTGATGGACGCGAAGGTGACGTTCAACGGCATCCCCGTCGAGTACGACATCTCTCGCGGCACCTACAACCTGGTGGAGTTCCTCGGCTCGGTGTTCTCCGAGGGGCGCTCGGCCGAGGTGTGCGCCGCATGGCAGGATGAGTTGCTCTGCCGCACGCTCACGGCTCCCGGCGACTTCTCCATCCTCGGCCCCGAGATGTTTCAGCGCGTGAGTGGCAGTCAGCCGTTCTGGGCGTGGTGGCAGACATCCGCTGGCGCCTCCCGCTACGAGCTCACCCTGACGGATTCGAGCGGCTCCGACACGCTGGCGCGCGTGTCCATGAGCGGCACCCCGAGCTACATGTTCTACCCCGTGAACTACACCGGCCTCGCGACCCTCACCGTCGAGGCAGTGGCCCTCGCGCCGGACAGCGACGTGCTGGGCGAGCTCACGGTACAGCGAATGGTCCGCGTGTCCTTTCACCTCGAGCCGTGAGGGCCACTTCGGGGGAGGACTCCTCCCCTACCCCGGGCGGGTCTCGCTGGCGCGCTGGATGTAGTAGTGCAGCTCCATGTACTTCCTGCCGAAGAACCACATCTCGTGCCGGGCCCGCAGCACCACCGAGGGATCGTCACAGGGCGGCTCCGTTTGCGGCGTGCCCTCGGAGCTCCAAACCCAGATGGTCTCGTTGAGAGGCAGCCGCAGCGGGAGCACCGGGTTGGCCAGGTATACGCCCTGGTCGCCCCCCGGTACCTCCTCCTGAGCGCACGAGGTGAGCCGCAGCCCCGTGCCTCCCGGCGCGTCATGGTCGATGCGCAGGATGCTGGTCATGTTGGAGAAGGGCAGCGGGAAGGCGATGTTCATGTACCGCATCGCGCCGGCAACGTGGCTGGAGTAGGCGGCGACGTAGATGGGGCTTCCATCACTCTCGTAGGTGCGGATCCACCCGCGCACGCGCTCGCGACCGTCCTCCCTGTCATCCACGGCGACGATGGCCCCCTTCACCCCATGGCGTTGGAGGTTCGCCGCACTCGGCAGGACGAGCTGCTGCACCTGCCGCGCGAACCATCCCCACAGCCGCCCCCCGAGCCGGAAGCCCGGCTTCCAGTCCGGGACGACCCACAATGTGTAGCTCGCGGTGTGCTCATAGAAGCGCCGGACCTCCGGGTCCAACCGGAGCGGGTCGAAGTCGGGACGTGCGTACTCGGAGAAGTCGTCCACGAGGCCCGTGGGTTGACGGCCGTCCGAAGGGGCGAGGCGCTCGAAGAAGCGCGGACCCGTCCGCCCGCGAGAGCTCAACCGGCTGAACACCAACCCCGCCACGTTCGCGCGTGAGGCGGGGTGCAGCAGGCGCATACCGAGCAACCCGAGCCCCACGAACCCCAGGGCGTTCAGCGTGCCGTGGAAGCGGAGCATGGTGGGCAGCGCCACGAGGCTCGGGCGGAACAGGCCCCAGAGACCGGCGAGCGTGGTGGAGCCGAGCAGCGCCAGGCCCGCCGCCACCAGCAGCCAGCGGCCCGCGCTCCTGGAGTCCACCCGCACGGCGCCCACGAGCAGCAGCACCGCCACCAGGGGCAGCAGGAGCACATAGATCGTCACGCCGATGATCTCGATGATGCGGAAGCCGGCAATGCCCGCGGCGAGCAGGGGGAACGCCCCGATCAACCCCACGGCAACGACCGGATAGAGCCGCCAGGCCCGAGGAGCCAACGTCCGGCGGGAGCCGAGAATCCGTCCGAGCAGCCCGACGAGGAGCAGGCACCCGAAGGCGGCGAAGTGGAAGTGGATGGCGGTGAGCAGCACCCACAGCCCCTGGAACCCCAGAAGCGGGAAGTCCCCCAACCAGGTGAGCATCCAGATCGCGCCGCCTGGGAGGACCAGCAGGGCCACGTCGAGGGTCATCTCCTCCAGGAGGAACGCGCTGCGCCCGGCCAGCCGCACGAGCCCGTGCAGTGCGGCGCAGACTGTGAAGAGCAGATACGGCACGCCCAGGGCAAACCGGGCCTGCCAGGGCAGCTCCAGGGCGAATGCCGGCACGAGCGCCAGGGCCCCGATGGGATGGAGGACACCGGCCAGGGTGAACAGCCGGGAGGGACGTCCGGAGCGCACAGGGACAGAGGTGAGCGGGAGACCCAGCGGGACGATCACGAGGGGCGCCAACAAGAAAAGCGTCTCGGCCAGGAGGAACTCGTGAACCTCCCCCGTGGCCCACCTCCACGCCAGCAGGGTAAGCCAGATTCCAAATCCGAGAATGGGCACCCCCGCGGCGTACGGGACGCTCCCGCCCTCCCCCTGTTCGGCTGTCAGCATGCGCATCGTGGCCACAACATACCCGCATTGATCGACTTCTCGCGTCGACTGAGGCCAAATCCTCCCATGCGCTTCCAGCCACCGTGGAGCGGAGCCTTCCGCCTCCAGAACTTCTTCCACCGCACGCCCAACGCCCTGCCCGTGGACGCCATCGAAGCCATCCGGTCGGCCATCCTGGGCTCCTCCCTGCTGGGCGAGACCAATCTGTCCTCCCATTTCTCGGGGACCTATGGCTTCTCAGTGACGTTCCGACGCGAGGCCCTCTCCGAGGTGACGGAGCGCTTCCCCGCCTTCGCCCCCTTCCTCCAAGCCGCGCTCCTGCCAGATAGCAACGCGTTCCTGCTCAACCCGCTCCTGGTTCAGAACGGGCGCGGGGTGGATGCGCACTTGGATCGCAGCATGACTTTCTACGGAGCAAGCGTCGACGGGCCGATCGCCGTGAGCGTGCTCTACGTCCAGGTGCCCGAGCAGCTCGCAGGGGGCGAGCTGCGGCTGTATCACCGCGGCAAGCGAGTGGCTGCGTTGGCGCCCCTGCCGCACTCGCTGGTGACGTTCCGGGGAGACCTGGTGCACGAGGTGGTGGCGGTCGAGGCCGGGGCCCCGGAGCTCTCAGCGGCGCGCATCAGCCTGGTGGTCGAGCAATACCGTATGCCGAAGGCGCAGCTCACCAAGGTGCCTCGGTTCGAGCTGCGGACCCGGCAGGGAGCGCTGGCATGAGCGACACGCGCGAGTTGAAGATGGAGTGGTGGGTGGCCCAAAGCCAGGAGCAGGTCTTCGCGGCCATCGATGATCCCTTCCGGATGCGACGCTGGTACGGGGCCCCTCCGGGAGGCCATCGCCTGGGGGAGGAAGGAAGCGATGAGGATGGCGAGCCGTTTCGGGTGAACTTGATCGATGCGAAGGGCGCCCCCCTGGTGCAGACCGGACGTATCCTCGAAACGTACCCTCGCATGGGGTTCCTGATGGAGCTGAGCTGGGACGGCGGGGACCTTGGCTACGAAACAACCCGCGTCTCCTTCACCCTCCACCCCGATGGCGAAGGGACTCGCATCAAGATCCGTCAGGGACCCTTCTCGAGTCATGCGGTCGAGGACGCGTACAGGGCGTACTGGGAAGCCAACGTGGGGCGGCTGATCCGCGTCGCCTCCGGAGAAGCCGTGCCCTGCTTCGAGGAGTTCTGGGAAGAGTCGAATGGCTTCGTCGAGCCACTCGGCCTGGCGGCCTATACCGTCCTGGCTGGCATGCGGGAGGCCGGTGCAGCGCCCGAGCTCATCGCCCAACTCGAGGAAACGCTCTACACGCACCTCTCCCGCGTGCCGGAGGAAACCGCGAAGGTGCTGGGAGCAGTCCTTCGCGCGCGCCTCAATCAGTAGGGGCAGGACCTCGTCAGTCCAGCAGTTGCATGAGGTCCGCCCGCGTGATGGCCGCGGCCCCGGAGGCTCCACCCAGCGCGGACTCGAAGAGTGCGCGCTTCTTCTCCTGGAGGGTGAGGATCTTCTCCTCCACCGTGCCCTGAGACACCAGCCGGTACACCATCACCGGCCGCTGCTGGCCAATGCGGTGCGCGCGGTCCGCCGCCTGCGCCTCCACGGACGGGTTCCACCACGGGTCCACCAGGAAGACGTGATCCGCCGCTGTGAGGTTGAGCCCCGTGGCTCCCGCCTTGAGTGAGATCAGCATCACCGGAGGGCCGTTCGGCTCCTGGAACGACGCGGCCACGGCACCGCGGTTGGACGTGCTGCCGTCCAGCCGGATGAACCCGATGCCCGCCTCCTTCAGCGCTGGCTCGATGAGATCCAACATGGACGTCCACTGCGAGAAGACGAGCGCCTTGTGCCCCTCCTCCACCGCGGTACCGAGCGCCTCGACCAGCGCCTCCACCTTGGAGGACGTCTTCGCCTGCTGTCCCGGCACGAGCGCCGGGTGGCACGCCGCCTGACGCAACCGCAGCAGCGCCTCCAACGCCTTCAGGACGCTGCCCCCCTCCTCCAACTGGGACACCACCTCCTCGCGCGTGGCGGCGTACACCGCGTCATAGACGGCGCGCTCCCGCTCGTTGAGGGTGACGTGCCGCACGGAGTCAGTACGCGGCGGGAGCTCGGGCGCCACGTCCCGCTTGAGCCTGCGCAGCACGAAGGGGCGGATGCGCGCGCGCAGCTGCTCGGCCGCGCCCTTCTGGTTGTCTGACACGGGCCGCGCCCACCGCTCCTCGAACTCCTTGCGCCCCCCGAGCAGCCCCTGGTTGGTGAAGTGCATCAGGCTCCAGAGCTCCTCGAGCCGGTTCTCGATGGGCGTGCCGCTCAAGGCGATCCGGAAGGAAGCCTGCAGCCCGTACGCCGCACGTGCCACCTGGCTGTCCGGGTTCTTGATGGCCTGGGCCTCGTCCAGCACCACCGTGTCCCACGTCTTCGCCCCGAGCACCTCTGCGTCCAGGCGCAGCAGCGCGTAGGTGGTGAGCGTCACGTCCGCCGTCTCATCCAGGGTGCGGCCGGGGCCGTGGTACACGGAGACCTTCAACGAGGGACGGAAGCGCTTCACCTCCGCCTCCCAGTTGGGCAGCACGCTCGTGGGAGCCACCACCAGCGTGCCCGGCCCCAGCATGCAGATGGTCTGCAGCGTCTTGCCCAGACCCATGTCGTCCGCGAGCACGCCGCCGAGGCCCGCCTGTCGCAGGAAGGTAAGCCAGCTGACGCCCTGGAGCTGGTAGGGGCGCAACGTCGCGGTGAGATCCTTCGGCAGCTGCACGTCCGGCAGCTTCTCGAAGCCCTGCACCAGAGGCGCCAGCCGCTCGAGTCCAGGCGGAGGCGGATGCTCCAGCGCCTCGCACAATCCGGTGAGCTGCGGGAGGGCGTGGTTGGCGAGCCGCCCGTCCTTCCCGCGCGCGGCCAGGAGATCCGCCACGCGCTGGCCGTGCGTCTTCAGCCATGCGGTGGGCAGCGGGGCCCACCCACCGCCCTCCAGCGGCACCAGTCCCAGTCCCTCCTCCCACGCACGCATCACCGCGCCCGCGTCCACCGAGCGCGGCGCACCCGGTCCCGCCCCCTCCACCTGGAAGTCGAGCGAGAACTCCACCCGAGGCACGCCCGTCTGCGTGGCGCCCGCCTCCACCGAGAGAGTGGGGCGCAGCTGCACGTTGGGGCTCACCACGCGCGCCGCGTCTCCGGTGAGATCGCCACGCCAGCGCCGCAGCTTGTCGGCAAGCTGCACAGCTTCCTTGCCCTGCACCGTCACGCGCCGGCCGGGCACCATGTTCAAATCGTCGCGCAGCTGGTGGATGAGCTTCTGCTCGGCGGCCTCGTCGCGCACGGGCACTGCGCCCTTCAGGTACACCATGCGCCCGTTGTCGATGCGCACGGAGGGCGGCGAGCCGTACACCAACGTGGGCAGCACGGAGAGGCCAGAGTCCAGCTGGTTGAGCTCCAGGGAGATGCGCGGCTTGAGCGTGCGATCGATGGGCGGAATCCGCTGGCTCCGCACATCCACCGGCATGCGCCGCGCGAAGTCCGGCAACACCTTGCCGGTGAGGTCCCCCATCTGCTCGGGCGAGAAGACACGCTCCTGCGGCAGCTTCTCCAACCATGCGCCGGTGAGGGACTGCTCACCGAGCCGGCAGAGCGTGCCTCCGCAGACCGCCACCCCGGGGCTCACCACCTCGGTGATGCGCGGATCCTTCTCCACCTTGAGCACCGTCTGCTCGCCCCGATCCTCTACGGTGACGTGCGGAAGCAGCGGCTCGCTCGAAACGGACACCAGGACACCATCGAAGAGCACGGTGCGCGCGGGCTCCAACACGCGAAGGAGCGCATCGAGCCGCTCGGGAGGAAGCGCGCCCCGCGTGGGCTTCATCAGCAGCTTGTCCGCGAGCAGATCGCACGGCTCCACCTGGATCCGAGCCGCCTCCACGGGGTTCGTCAGCACCGACGCCAGACTGCGCGCCAGCAACCGCGCCGTGTTATCCGGACGCACCAGCAGGCGCTCGAGTTGCAATCCTCCTTCCACGCGCTTGAAGCGGTACACCATGCGCTCCGGCTTCGGCGTGGCGGCACCTGATCGCGGGCTGGCCTGCGCCACGGGGGCCTGCGAGGGCCGAGCCGGCATGGACGGAGAGGAGACGCGAGGCGCGGGAGCACGCTGAGCGGGAGCGCGCTGCGTCACCGAGTGGTGGAGGATGATGGCCGCCGCCACCACGTGCTCACAGGGGTCCACCCGGCCGCGGCAGTCACACTCCCAGATTTCGTCCTCCGGGTAGAGCACGGTGGTCAGCGGGGCGGGACGGCCGGCCGCGCGCACTCGCAGCACGGCCTCCTCCTGCCCGACGGACTGCACCGAGACAGCGCCTGCGCGGGCCAGACCCATACCGGCGGACCAGGTGTCCGGGCGCGCTTCCTCCCGGACGGCTTCGAGCAGCTCGGCGGTCACAGACATGCGAAGACCGCATCCCTACCCTCCCGGCGCTCCCCGCGCAACAAAGGCACCAGGCCCGCCTCGCACGCCCTGCGTCCATGGAGAGTGACTCCGCTCAGT
This sequence comes from Archangium minus, assembly GCF_044360475.1. Lineage (NCBI taxonomy): Bacteria > Pseudomonadati > Myxococcota > Myxococcia > Myxococcales > Archangiaceae > Archangium > Archangium minus. The sequence goes on along the minus strand of NZ_CP043494.1, from coordinate 6,437,813 downwards.
AGAGGATGCAGTCGAACTTCTCGACGACGGCTCGGAGCTCCTCGGGGGTTGTCTCGAAACGCTCGGCAGCGGAGGGAGCGTAATAGGTCAAGGCCCTGGTGGACGCCGGGTGGGTATGCAGGTTGTCCACGACGATATCGCCAAAGCTTCCCGGCCATTTAACACGGCGTAGTTCGGAGGCTCGGCCAATGGGGTCCAGGAAGGTAAAGCAGGGCCATTTGGGGAAGCGCAGGGTGTTGATGTCGCAGCCATGAAACCGACACCCTGCCAGGCGGGCCTCGGTGAAGTCACAGTCCTCGATGGAGCCGTGCTGAAACCCCGGCAGGCTCATGTACTCGGGCCAGTGCCCGAAGTCGCACCCAGACAGCCGCCCCTTGAACCGACAGCCCTTCAGCGACGCCGCCAGCCATTGCTGGTGGTTCTTCAACTCCTGCTTCACCTCGAAGGTGCAGTTGATGAAGCGCGCTCCATCGAAGAACAGATGCCGGGCGGACACCTTCAGCACGAGCGTGCAGTTCTTCATCGTCAGGTTGGGGCCCAGGAAGTAGTGCGCCTCCTTCTCCATCAACTCCAGCCGCTCGTTTTCAATCTCCTTGTTCTCGAAGAGGACGTTACCGAACCGGTCCATGGCCACCGCCCCTTTTAGAAGGTGAGCATCCGGAAGAACTCGCCCGCCAAACGCCTGCCGTGCCGTGCCAGGTTCGACTCCGTTCCGGAGAGAATCTCGTACTTGCGGTTGTTCGTCAGATCAACCACGTCGACGCCCTGGTGGTTGAACCGAAGGCGGCCTTTGAATTGTGCCTCCACCTTGGCGTGCACGAAACGCCCCCGGGCCTCGCGCTCCAGCAACCGCGCCAGCCAGTACTCGCCCTTCTTCAGGGCCTGCTCTATGGCGTCTTTTTCGTTCGGCGAGAGTCTGTGGGGTCCCCACTCGTTCGCGGCCTGGGTGACGGCCTCCTGGAGCATGTCGCCTACTTTGTCCTCGGCGGGAATGTCCGCGGCCGACTTTCCGCGTGGCAAGTGCCAGCGCTGGCCGTCGCTCAACTCCACCTGTCGGTTGCCGCCCCGGTGGCGAATGACGGTTTCGGCGGAGCGGCCCCCAGAAGCCTGTCCGGCTCCTGAACCCGTCCCCTTCTTGAGCATCACCACGGCCATGGAGCCCTGCGGTGAGGTGGCCACTGTCTCCACCGCTGCTACCGCCTTGGCCAGGGCCCCTCCGTCGCAAGCGCCGCCTCCGTCACCTCCAGGCGTCCCAGGACGGCAGCGCCGCCCTGTGCCTCGAACCGCGCCCCCGCGAGATTGAAGCGCGGAAGCGACTTCACCCGCGGCAGCACCTGCCCCAGCGTGTGCCCGCTGAGGGTGGCCACGGCGAGAATCATGGCCCGGGCGGCGTCCTCGCCCAGCACCTTGCCGAATTGCTCACCCGCCGCGCGCAGCTCCTCGAAGGTGGTGGCGTGGTGCGCTGTGTCGGCCAGGCGGGCCCACCCGTCCATCAGCCCGTACACCGTCTCAAGGCCCAGGTAGCCCATGAGGAGGAGGGTCATGCCGGCGGCAAGGGCCTTGGTGGTCGGCTCGGGCACCACCCACATCATGCAGTAGAGGGCCACTGTCCAGACGACCATGGAGACGAGCGCTCTCACGTCCAGCAGCTCATGCTTGAGGGCGTCGCGCGTCTCGTCGAGCACCGAGCCGAAGGCCAGCGCCAGGGCGAACGCCCGCCGGTCATCCGCGCGCAGATAGGGCCCATCGTCCAACAGGCCCAGGCAGTCGCCGACGCCTCGGTGCGCACACCACTTGAAGTACTTCTCTTTCAGGGTTTCTTCGGCCTGGGGGGTGAGAGCAACCGGGCCCTCCTGCCGCTCAGGTATCCAGGTGAGGGCCGCGCCGCGGTGGTGCTCCAACTTCCAGTAACCCGTTACGGCCACCGTGGGGGCGTCTGGTTGCGTAGGCACGAGGTTCAGCAATTCATGGGCGGCCTGCCGTGGCGTCTTCGCGCCCAGCCGCACGTCGTGGGCGAGCCGCTGGAAGGCCTGCTGGAACTCGGCCCTGGGGAGGGGCACTGGCCGCGAGGCAACGGCACCGGGCTCCATGAAATCCACGACGTACACAGTGGCGGACTCGAGCCCGGGCTCCGCCGTGGCGGCCAGAAGTTCCCTAGAAGCTGGCGGGGGCGTGAGCGAGTTGTAGCGGCCGCCAACGAGGAGGCTGCCCTGGGGGGTGCCCGTAGCACACGCGAATTGGAAAAGGACGATGAGGGCCCAGGCCCGAGAACAGAGGCCCAAACCCGCGCCCGTAAGACTCGCGCCAGGAAGACGGGTGAACACGGCGCACCTCCGGAAGCGACGTCAATCACCAGCACGTACACCTTGCCCAGACGCGCGAGCACCCGTGCGTACGCGTATGCCAGCGTCAGCTCATCGAAGAGCCGGGGCGCTCCCCGCGCAAAAAAGGAACCCTGGCCTCCTTTGCGCGGCCCTTCACTCACCTGTAAGCGCTCAAGGGGCGTTCGGGTCCCCAATCCCCTTGAAGGGGTTGAACGTGTACGTCGTCGAGAACCGCGAGGACGGGCTGAAGTAGTACGCCGCGAGCTTCGCCGGATCCGAGGCGATCTCGCCGCGCTGGATGGAGCCATCGTTCCCGTCATCCCAGCCCCAGGGCGCATTCGCCGAGTTCGTGGAGCAGAGGCCCGCGATAAGGCCGCAGCCACCGCTCGTGTCGCCCCGGAGCGTTCCCTCGGACGCGAACAGCTCGGAGAGGCCTCGACGCTGCCACAGCCCCTCGGAGCCGTACATGTCGATGAGCTTGTAGCGCACATCGGAATCGGTGGCCGACGAGGGCTCCTCGGCGGTGGTCAGTGAGGGGTAGTACTTCACGCCGTCCCCCACGATGTCATAGGCCGGCCAGGCCTTGAGCCCGTGCCCCTTGGCTTCCTGCGCCGTGATGGGGTGCTGGACGCCCTCGAAGGTTGCGAAGGACAGCTTGCCGTCGACCGACTCCGAGCCCGCGCTGATCGGGCTGCCATCCGGCAGGAACGAGAAGAAGTCCTTGTGCGCCACAGTCACGGCACCGATGAGCTTGCCGTACTCGCTCCCGTCACGCTCCACGACGAGCAGCACGCCTTCACCGTCGTTCTCGTGCTCCGTGTCGAAGATGGTGTCGGACCAGTCGCGCGGGTGGAAGAAGGTGTAGACGATGTACCAGTGGGAGCTCGTCTCCACCACCGATTGGTAGGCATGCGCGGTGAGCGGCTTGGAGGCGGCGTTGTCCCAGTTGTTCGTCCCGCTCCAGTCCCCATCAAAGTCGACCCGGCTGATGTAGTCGGACCGACCGCTGAGCGAGTGCGAGCCCGTCACATCCACGTCCTGGTAGTGGATGGGCGCCCAGCGCTTGGCGAGCGCCGCCCGGAACGCGGACGAGCCCACGCCGGTCGCGAGCGCCTGCTGGGCCTCTCCGACGCTTTCTTCTTCCAGGGAGCTCGCTCCACAAGCGGAGAGCAACATCACGGCAACAGGAACAACAGCACGAGCAATGACGCCATGAGACTGACGACGAATGGGTTGCATCGGGGATCCCGCCTTTCGCGCGGACCACTAAACGATCTCCCGAATGATGAGGTAAACTGTTTTTTCCTGTTACCTTCTTTTTACGCCTACCCGCGCCGGAGGCCCCGAGGAACACGGCGAGGCCGTCCCCAGCCGTGCGTAGCGAGCCTCCTCCCGGCGGCGTGCGTCACCTCGAGGCCGCCGCCGCGTTCGCGGCTGCCTCGGTCGCGTCCAGACGGGCCTTCCACGGATCGGGCTGGGCAACTGGCTCGCCGCTCGCCGAGAAGTCCAGGATCAGGTCCGTACCGGCCTCGTATCGCGGCCATTGAGGCAGACCCTGCCCGCTCGGCTCGCCCGTCTTGGCGAAGTGGGCGAAATAGGCGTTGGCCTCGCGTCCAACCTTGCGGTCGAGCTCGGTCGCCTCCGCCCCGTACCGGGCTTCGACCGTATCAAACACATACGGAATTTCGGTCGCGTGCGGGGCCCCGGTCTTCCACTCGTCGCGCATGGAGTCGGCGACGTAGGAGAAACGATAGTGGTAGGCGGGCAGCCCCTGAGCTGCCACGAGGCGGGCCGTGTACCGCGCGGGCTCGATCATGGTGCGATCCATCGCAGTCAGGGCGACCAGGGTGCGCACATCCGCGTTTCCGGTCGGATCATAGGCAGCACGAGCCGCCGCCTGATCCGGGAAGGGAGCGAACACCTCGTCCTTGGTCCGGGCGAAGCCGAAGCCCAGGTCCGCGCTCGTGGCGCCCACCATCACCGGCACCTTGGCCCAGCGGCCGGCACGGTAGGCGGCGTCCGGCCACTCGACGACAATCTGACCGTCGAGCATCGGGCCCGAGTAGGTCGGCACGCCCATGTTCATCATGCTCAGGTCGCCGATCCGCTCCACCGGCAGGGCGCGCAGTGCGGCCAGGGCTTCCGGGCCGGTCTGATGGATGCCGACGCTCTTGGCGAACTCCACGCCAATCGACTCCGCCGAGCGCGGCCCGCCCGGCGTGTCTTCGCTCAGCTTGCTACCACCGAGCAGCGAACCCCGACCGCCGCCAGACATGATGATGGCCTTGTGGAACAGCCCCTGTGCTTTCGGCGAAGCCAGCAGGGTATGGACCGAGCCGCCACCCGCGGACTCGCCAAAAATGGTGACGTTGTCCGGATCACCCCCAAAGGCGGCGATGTTGTGCTTCACCCACTCCAGGGCGGCGAGCTGATCCATGTAGCCAAAGTTGCCAGTTGGGGCGCCCCCCGCCTCGGCCGTCAGCGCCGGGTGAGCGAAGAAGCCCAGCCGTCCGAGGCGGTAGTTGAAGCTGACCAGCACCACACCCTGCTGGGCAAACCGCGAGCCGTCGTACACGGAGGGAGACGAGCCGCCGTTCACGAAGCCGCCGCCGTAGATCCACACCATCACCGGCAACTTGCCGTCCGCGGGTGCGTCGGCCGCGCGCCAGACATTGAGCGTCAGGCAGTCCTCAGCGGGCGGAGTACCCAACGGGGCGGCGTCCCCCGCGAAGGGAACCTGCATGCAGTCATGACCGAAGGCAGTGGCTTGACGCACGCCGCTCCACTCCTGGACAGGCTGGGGTGGGCGCCAACGCAGGTCACCCACGGGCGGCGCGGCGAAAGGGATGCCCTTGAAGGACAGGACGCCGTCCGCCACCGAGCCCTGCACGACCCCTCCTGAGACCCGCACTTGCTCGGACGGCGTAGAGGGCTTCGGAGTCGATGCGCACCCGGCGACAGACGCTGCCAACATCACCATCCACCACTTCATGGTCCCTCCGAGAAGAACCGGGCGGGCTTGGAGGCGCCGCCCGTCAATGGTCATGCGCGGGACGTGTAGCAGACCTCCGCCAACCCCACTTTGGGCGTTTCGCGAACCTCACAAAGTGAACGTTTTGGAGCTAGCGTCACATTCTTTGTCGCGAAGGATGACATGAAACACCTTGTCTTTATCTGCGCAGCAACCTGCACCTTCGGCATGCTCGGGACTGGCCTTGCGGGTTGTGCCACTCCCGCCGCGGGTGTGCGTTCTCCCTCCGTGGAGCCAACCCTTCTCGTCCGGGACGGTGTCACCGCCGAGATCGCGCGGGGTGTCTGGCGCTCACGAGGCTACGGCATGCTGCTGTCCGTCTCGGAGAACGGAACGCAGCTGCACCACGAGACGGCGGCCGGCTGCTACCCGGACCCTGGTGGCGAGAACAGCCCGCGAGAGAGCCTCGTCTACCTCGAGCCGGGCTCAACTTCGGACGAGCTTTCCCTCTCCCCAACTCCTGGCGATACGCGCTACCTCTTCCAACGAATCCAGACCCTGCCCGCCGCCTGCGAAGCCACGGTGGACTGGACGCCACTGCGCCTGTTCGACGTGTTCGCTGCAACGTTCGCGGAGCACTACGCCTTCTTCCAGGAGCGTGGCATCGACTGGAATGCACGCGTCACCGCGCTCCGTCCACGAATCACCGACACCCTGGACGCGCGCGCCCTGTTCAGCGTCTTCAAGGAGCTGACGACGGGACTGGAGGACGCGCACACTCGGATCTCAGCCGAGGTCGCGGGCGAGGAGCTCAGCTATGGCGAGGGCGAACGGGAGACCCTCCGGCGCGTCGAGGCCGCCGGGCGGAAGACCGGTGTCCCAGCCCGTGAGGCCCTACGTGCCTGGCTGAGTGCCTACCGCGAAGGAATCCTCCAGACCGTGCTGAAGGGCGCTGGCCACCACGTCGCGAACAACCGCATCTTCTATGGGCGCGTCGGAGACGTGGGCTACCTCAACATCGTGACCATGGGAGGCTTCGTCGAGGGCGAGGAGGTCTCGATCGATCAGGAGCTTCGCGCCCTCAACGCAGTGCTCGACGAAGCGCTCCAGACCTTCCAAGGCGCTCGGGCCGTCATCGTCGATGTGAGCAACAACCGAGGTGGCCACGACCTCATCAGCCGGGAGATCGCCGCACGCTTCGCCGACACCCGGCACCTCGCCTATCGCAAGCGCCCTCGCCAGGCGGACGTGCCACCGCAGACCTTCTACGTGGAGCCGGCCACGGGACCACGCTTCACCGGGCCCGTCTACCTCCTGACGAGCGACGTCACCGTGAGCGCTGGGGAGATCTTCACCCTGGCCATGCGCGCGCTCCCGAACGTCACACACGCGGGCACCGCCACGCGCGGCGCCTTGTCCGACGTGCTCGTCAAGCCGCTGCCCAACGGGTGGCGCATGGAGCTGTCCAACGAGCTCTACTTCGATGCGAAGGGTGAGCTCTTCGAGGTCCGCGGCATCCCCCCCACACTCGCCCTCGACGTCTTCCCGGAGGACGAGCTCCAGACCGGGCACGCCAAGGCAGTGCTCACACTGGCGGAACGGGCGAGCCACGGCGCCCGGTAGCGAGGAAAAACGCAAACGGCCGCTCCGGGTAGCGCTCCCCCGAAGCGGCCGCTCTTCACAACCCGCTCACCGGGTCAGGCTGAGCACGATCTGGCAGGTCGCGGTGCAGCCGTCACCTTCCAGCCTGTTGCCATCATCGCACTGCTCGCCATACTCCTGCTGGATGACCTTGTCGCCGCAGCGGGGCCCCCACACGCAGCCGCGGGCGCACTTGCCGTACTGGCCGTTGTTGATGCCGTCATCGCACTCCTCGCCCTTGTCGACCACCTTGTTGCCACAGGTGGCGGCGCACGCGGTGCGGCGCGTGATGAAGTTGTTGAGCGTGAGCTTGTACTGGGAACCCGACGTGTGACGTTCGGCCTGGAACACAACGGCCTCATAGATGCCGCCCTTGCTCAGCTTGAGCTCACTGGCCTTCTGGGAGAGGGTGATGGTGTCCTCCAGCGGCCCGTGAACGCCGCCCAGGTCGAGCGCCAGACGGCCGTTGATGAACACCCAGACGTCATCATCCCCGTAGAAGTTGAGCACTTCGGTCCCCTTGTACTCGAACCAATAGCGCACCTCGCTCGTGAAGCTGAAGTTGTGGCCCGACCGCAAGGGTTCCTTGCCAAGAGCCACCCAGCCCGCCTTGTCGAGCGGGAAGAAGGCCCTGTTCTCGAACACGTAGGAAGTGCCGCTTTGCGCCAGGATGATCTTATCGACCACCGGCACGTTCACGTTCTGCACGTCGCGGTACCACTGATCGAACGCCGCCTTGCCGTGGGTCGTGGTGGAGGAGCCGCTCGCCTTCGCGTACTGAGGCTTGCCGTCGCTTCCCAGCGTGCTCATCACGATGCCCTGCTCTTCGCCATTGGCGTTTTCGAAATCGACGTGGCCCTTCGGCAGGTCGCCACTGGCCGGCAGGTCATTGCCACGGAAGTCGCGGTAGACGATGGGCAGCTCCAACTGCTTGGGCGGAGCGGTCTCGATGAACTGGCAGACGAAACCCTGCTCGGTCTTGCAGTCCGGCGAGCAGCCGTCGTTGGCGCGCCTGTTGCCGTCGTCGCACTCCTCCGTGGAGACGCCAGCAGGGAGCATCAGGCCATCGCCGCACACTTCCTCGCAGGTGCCATTCGCGCACTTGGGCTCGCGCTTGCACAGGGGGGTGCACCCATCCCCCATGTTGTTGTTGCCGTCGTCACACTCCTCCGTGCCTTCGACGATCTTGTCGCCGCATTTGGTCCGCGTGCACTTCTGGCCGATGGTGGGGCACTTGTAGCCCTCCTCCAGGCGGCAGGCCGTGCTGCAGCCGTCGTTCGCCGTGGCGTTGCCGTCCTCGCACTCCTCGTCACCCGCGATGATCAGATCCCCGCACTTCGCGGCCACGCACCGCCCACCCGACGACGGGCAGTTCCATCCCGCCTCCGTCTGAGCACAGTTGGCAGCGCAGCCATCGTTGCCCTCCGTGTTGGCGTCGTCGCAGATCTCGATGCCCTCAACCTGGCCATTGCCGCACGTGCCCGTGAAGACGCAGGGGACGCCCGGGGCCTCGCACGTATAGCCCGCCTCACGCTCCGCGCACGTGGCCGAGCAGCCATCGTTGGCCGTCGCGTTGCCATCGTCACAGGCCTCACCGACCTGCAGGATGCCATCACCACAGCGGCCTCCGGTGGGCAGTCCACCGTCGGTGCCGGCGTCGGTGGACGCATCGGGCGTACCCGGATCCGGGTCAGGCTCCGAGCCGCCACAAGCCATGAGGGAGAAGACGAGGGAGGCCAGCGCAAGACTCGCGAGCCGAGATCGGATTGAGGAATGCTTCATGAAGAGACCGAACCTGAAGGGGGGTTGAAAACAGAACCATTGTAGCGCTCCTTGCTCCCTCAGGATCTTCCAAACACAATCTCGTCCCCGGATGTAAATCATTTCCACATCCTGAGTCTTATCTGTCGAGAGTTTGTTGCCCTCCTCTGTGCCACACTTCCGCACCCTCTATTGAGGCTCCGTGTCCGGGACATCCAGCGCGGGATTCTGGGTGAAGAAACCAAAGGGAGCGAGGGTGAAGCCGAGGCTCGCGCGCGGCATCACCGGCCACTCCTCGGGGCGTGGGATGTGGACATGGTTCAGCGTGTACCAGAGCACCACGTCACTGTTCTCGAGCGGCTCTCCATTGACGTAGCTGGGCAGGCCCGTGCTCTCGGAGCTTTGCACCGTGTAGGTGCCAGATGCGTACAGCTCCTCGTCCCGCTGACGCGTCAACCAGACAGCCTTGTGGGCAAAACCGGTGCGACTCCGCACACTCGAATCAGGCTGGGCGATCAGGTCGTCACTCATCCCTGGTAACAACACAAAACCCGGGTGCTCTCCCAGACTGTTGGTCTCATTCGGGTTCACAACGCGCCACTGGCGGCCATGGCTCCGATCGCGCCCCTCCTCCACTGCCATCAGCGTTCTCTCTGCGACGAACGCGTTGCCTCGCGGGTTGTCCGGCCCCGTCGGCAGCGCCCTGACGTGGGTCTCGAAGATGCTGTTGGACGGACCATCCACGTCGAGGTCCAACCGGTAGCTCAACATGTGCTCGTGGTGGATGGCGACCGTCCCGGGAGCGACGGTCGTGCCGTAGCGGGTCGGCTCGGAGCCTTTGGCCAGCAGGATGCCGCTCAGGAACACCCGGGCCTCTAGGGTTCCATCCTGTCGGAAGATCCATTGAAACACGTAGTCGTAGTTACCGACGACCGCCGAGTAGAGGATCACCAGGCTCCGCGCCCGGCGAATCTCCGCCGGGGCGTCCTCGCTGACATGCTTCCAGAGGAGGCCATCGTCCATCTCGTAGAGGGCAACGGCCTGCGGGAGGGTATAGGGCTGGCCATCGTCACCGGCCAGGACCGCGTCGAAGAAGGTGCTGTGCCGCGGAACGTCCTTGCCCGGGACGAGGCTCGTGGAGAGCACCCCCATGTTGTATTCGCCCACGTCGAGCGCGTTGCGCCAGCTCCAGTTGGGATCCGGATCGGCATACATCGCCGCAGCCTCCGCGACCGTGGCCTTGTAGAGGATGGGACGGACGCGGCCGGCATCCTCATACCCGACCTGGTAGAGCACGAGCCCCTCGCGCGGCAGGAAGCCCCAGCGGAACTGCCACTTCTGCCACTTCACGAGGTGACCATCGACGATGAAGCTCGGGCCCTCGGGCTGGCTGATGTCGAGTGGCTTGGGCGGCTCACGGAACGAGGGCAGCAGGTCCTTGCTGTACTCGGCTCCAGGAGGGATTAGGGCATTCCCCGTGTTCTCGACGCTGACCACCTGTCGCGTGTTGAGATTGACGATGGCGACGAGCCCCTCGACCGGCCTCGAATAGGCATTCCTCACACCATCCCGGGCGAACGTCAGCCCCCGGATAAGCCGGGCGCCATTGGGCGTCGTTCCGCCGTAGCCCCAGACATCAATGTGCGCGTTGTCGAGGTCCCGGATCCCTCGTTGCGCCGCCAGGGCTCGCCATCTCGGATCGGCCTTCACCAGCTCCTCGGCGACCGTGTAATCCTCGAGCAGGTAGTTTGCCTGAACGCCCGGCTTCGCTTGCCACCGCAAGATTGCCCTGGTGAGCACATCGACGACGACCTCTGAGGTGAGGTTGGCGGCCTTGTCGATGACGATCGCCAACGCCTCGCGGCGTACCGGGGCGCCGTCCGAGCCGAGCACGAAGCTCTTCGGCGGCTCGTTGAGGGTGACCAGTGAGAAACCCATGTTTGGATTCCAGCGGGAATCGGACTTGATGACGGTCGCGGCCGTTTCGAGTTCCTCTTGCGTCAGGGGATCCAACAGGTGTCTGGCACCATCCACCTGCTGCCTCGCATCCGCCTGCCGAGCCGGGCCGCGATCTTTGGACGCGCAGCCAAGAGGCACGACGGCGAACGTCAGGACGGAAATGAATACAGACACCTTCCCGAGTGAGCTTTCACTCACAGAGAGCATGCTTCCTCCGTCGCCCAGATATGAGATGAACTGGCAACAGAAGAAGAAATGCCTACCCGAGCGGTACGCGAATCTGGGAGTGCAGATGCGTGTCAGCAATCAGCCCCGCGGACGGGTCCCTTTGAGTGGGACCATCTGTGCCGCGTCCCGGATGAGGCGAACCGGCCCTCGCGAAAGCACTCCTCCGCTGAGGACCGGCTCCCTCCATCCCCATCCCTCACGCCCGAGCCGTCCGGACTGAAGCAGGCCCAATGATCCTGCTCTGACTGCCGTACTGCCCCGACCAACCCGCCGCCCGTACTGCCACTGCCCCGACCTACCCGCCGCCGCCCGTACTGCCACTGCCCCGTACTGCCCCGACCTACCCGCCGCCGCCCTTACTGCCCGACCAACCCGCCGCCCGTACTGCCACTGCCCCGTACTGCCCCGACCTACCCGCCGCCGCCCGTACTGCCCCGTGCTGCTGCGAGACCTCATAGCAGGGTGCGTGCCAGGCTTGATCCGAGGTAAAAACCAAGTAGTTCCAGGCACTTGGATGTAGCACCACATGAAAACGGGGGAGTAAGCCCCCCGTTCTCAGTAAAAAATCGGGTGCGCCTCGAGTCAGTGAACAGGCAGGGAGAGGTAGTGCGCGCCCAGCTCCGTCAGGGAGCCTGGAGCGCCCAGCAAGCTCGCGAAGCACGGGTCGTCCTGCCAGCGCCCCGTGAACCAGGCGTAGCGGAACACGTCTTCACGGTTCTCGCAGACCGCGACCATCTCCTTCATCTGGGCCTTCTGCTTGGCCACCGAGTCAATCTGCGCGCCATCTTGCTGGCTGTGGCAGTTGGCGAACTCCGTGACCCAGAACTGCTTGCCATACTTCTTGAGCCGGTCCAGCTGGCCCGCGAGCCCATAGTCATACCAGTGGAACGCGAGGTAATCGATGCGGGGGTCTCGGTTCCCGTTCGCCGAGCGGTAGGCCGCATAGAACGCATCGAGCCAGACAACCGGGTCCGAGTAGCCCGGATAGGTTCCCCAGTTCATCGCAGGACCGACCAGCTTGACTCCCGTCTTCGCGGCGACGCTCTCGTACCGGGGCCACAACCGCGCCGCATCCTGGGGCGACATGTTCGCCTGGTCTGTGAGGTTGGGCTCGTTGAGGAGCAACAGGTACTTGATGTCTGGATTGGCCTTGAGGATGGCCTCGATCTTCGCGCTGTCGAAGTTCCCGTTCCACAGCATGGGAATGAAGTCCATGCCATAGCGGGACCGGTAGTCCGCGGGCACATTCCGATGTGGCTGATCGCTCCAGTTGTACCACCAGCTCACCCCTGGGGCGACCGCGGCGAGGTCCTCCGGACTCGCGAAGTCGAAGGCAATGCCTCGTTTGGAGCTCTTGGTTGGAACAAACACCTGGGAGCCCGCATCGGGGGTGCCCGCGTCAGGCGACGGCAAGGCCCCCATGTCTGACGTGCTCGAGCCACAACCCAGCAGCAGGAGGACCGCGATGAAGGAAGGAGCAACCAGACGTTTCATGAGTCTTCACCTCTGATGGGGGGCAAGTCCCATCATGTAGAAGAGCTCAGTGATGAAGTCCAGGAATTCCGGGCTTTAGGGCCACCACTTTCAAGGTCGGGAGGGTGATACTACCAGAAGGGTGACCGTTGCCTGGTAATCGAACCCCTCCTCCAGCGCATGGATGCCATCGGCCATCGGATTTCTTCACGTGGGAAACAGGGGGGCGTCAACTACCCTGATACAGGGAGCCACCGTCAGTAGACGATGCAGTCGAACTTCTCGATGAGGGCTCGGAGCTCCTCAGGGGTGGTCTCGAAGCGCTCGGCAGCGGAGGGAGCGTAATAGGTCAAGGCCTTAGTGGACGGCGGGTGGGTATGCAGGTTGTCCACGACGATATCGCCAAAGCTTCCCGGCCATTTGACGCTGCGTAGTTCGGGAGTTCGACCAATGGGGTCCAGGAAGGTGAAGCAGGGCCACTTGGGGAAGCTCAGGGTGTTGATGTCGCAGCCGTGAAATCGACACCCTGCCAGCCGGGCCTCGGTGAAGTCGCAGTTTTCGATGGAGCCGTGCCCCGCCCTGTCTGAGTAGTCAGGCCAGTGCCCAAAGTCGCAGCCCGACAGGCGCCCCTTGAACCGACACCCCTTCAATGAGGCGAACACCCACTGTTGGTGGTTCTTCAGCTCCTGCTTCACCTCGAAGGTGCAGTCGATGAACCGAGTGCCTTCGTCGAAGAGTAGATTTCTGCCGGAGACCTTGAGGACCAGGGTGCAATTCCTGAAGGTGACATTGGAGCCAAGGAAATAGAGCGACCCCTTGTCCGTCAGTTCCAGCCGCTCGTTTTCGATTTCCCGATCCTCGTAGAAGACCTTGTTGTAGAGCATCCGCCAACCCTTCAGAAAGTGAGCATCCGGAAGAACTCGCCAGCCATGCGTCGGCCATGCCGCGCCAGGTTCGAGTCCGTGCCGGAGAGAATCTCGTACTTGTAACCCCCCGGGACTTCCACATCGACTCCCTTGTTTCGGCTGAAGTTGTAGAGATGCTTGAACTGCTTGCTGATTTCGTCCTCCACGAAGCGTCCCCGGGCCTCGCGTTCCAATAGCCGCGCCAGCCAGCACTCGCCCTTCTTCAGGGCCTGCTCTATGGCGTCTTTTTCGTTCGGCGAGAGTCTGTGCGTGCACCGGGCGATCTCGAGCACCGATTCCGGGCCAAGGTGAGCACCCGTTCCGGAGCAAGGTGAGCACCGATTCCGGGGATGCCGAGCGGGCATTCCGGGCAAGGTGAGCACCTGTTCCGGGCATACCGAGCACCTCCTTGACGGAGGCGCGAGGGCCTGCTGAGGAGCCGGTCGGAGCGTCAACGGTGCTGGGCAGCAACTGGCCTCTCCGGCCTCCCTTTCAGGAGGTGGAGATGGCGGCAGAGAGGCTGTCCATGCGCAAGCTGCGAGAGTTGTTCCGGTTGAGGTTCGAGGCCAGGCTGTCGACGCGAGCAATCGCGGCGAGCTTGAATGTCGGCAACGGCACGGTGTGCGACTACCTGGGGCGAGCACGGGTAGCGAAGCTGCCGTGGCCGCTGCCGCCGGAGCTGGATGACGACGCAGCGCTCACGGCGCTGCTGTTCCCCAGCGACGGCAAGGCCGCGGCGGAGCGCCCGGAGCCGGACTGGGCGCGCATCCACGCCGAGCTCAAGAAGAAGGGGGTGACGAAGCAGTTGCTGTGGCAGGAGTACCTGGAGACACACCCGGGCGGGTACCAGTACAGCCGCTTCTGCGAGCGCTACGGGCGGTGGCTGCAAGGCGCGAGTGTCACCATGAGGCAGGAGCACCGCGCGGGCGAGAAGAGCTTCGTGGACTTCAGCGGGGATGGGGTGCAGGTGGTGGACGCCGTCACGGGAGAGGTGCGCGTGGCGAAGCTGTTCGTGGCGGTGCTGGGGGCCAGCAATCTCACGTACGTGGAGCCGGTCTTCAGTGAGGACATGGCCACGTGGGTGGGCTGTCACGTGCGCGCGTTCGCGTACTTCGGCGGAGTGACGGAGTTGGTGGTGCCGGACAACCTCAAGGCGGGAGTCACGAGGGCACACCGGTATGAGCCGGACACAAATCTGACGTACGCGGACCTGGCGCGGCACTACGGCTTCGCGATTCTCCCGGCGCGCCCACGCCGGCCGCGGGACAAGGCGAAGGTGGAGGTGGGCGTGCTGCTGGCCGAGCGGTGGATTCTGGCGGCGCTGCGCCACCGCCACTTCACGTCGCTTGCCGAGGTGAGCGAGGCGGTGAGGCCGCTGCTGGAGAAGCTCAACGAGAGGCCCATGCGCAAGCTGGGCAAGTCGCGGCGGGAGCTCTTCGAGGAGGTGGAGCGCGCGGCGCTCAAGCCCCTGCCGGGTCGCCCGTACGAGCTGGCCTTCTGGAAGAAGGTGCGTATTCCGGCGAAGTGGAACACCCATTCCGGGCGAAGTGGAACACCCGTTCCGGCCATGTGGAACAGTCGGAGCGTCAGCGACGCTGGCCGGGGTTCACTTCGCCCCCTTCTTGGACCGGGTCAAATTCCTTTCCGGGTCGCGCACCGAGTCGCCGGTGAGCTTGAGGCGATGGGCGTTGTGCACCAGCCGGTCGAGGATGGCATCGGCCACGGTGGCGTCGCCAATCACCGCGTGCCAGTCCTTCGTATCAAGCTGGGAGGTCACCACGGTGGCACCGGAGCCATACCTGTCCTCCAACACTTCCAGCAGTTCCTTGCGCTCGCTGGCGCCCAGGGGCTCCAGGCCGAAGTCGTCGAGAATCAGCACCTGGGCCTTGGCGAGCCTGCGCAGCAGGTGCGGGTAGGTGCCGTCGGCACGAGCCTGCGCCAGCTCGTCGAAGAGACGCGAGGCGCGGCGGTACACCACGCCGTAACCGTCGCGGCACGCCCTCTGTCCCAGCGCGCACGCCAGGAAGCTCTTGCCCACGCCGGTGGGGCCCGTCACCAGCACGTTCTGCGCCTGCGCCACCCAGCGTGAGGTGGACAGCTCCAGCACCTGGGCCTTGGTCAGCCCCCGCGCCAGGCCGTAGTCGATGTCCTCCAGGCACGCCGTCTGGCGCAGCCGCGCGGTGCGCAGGCGCGAGGTGAGCTTCTTGTTCTCCCGGTGCACCCACTCGGCATCCACCAGCAGGCCCACCAGGTCCGTCGGGCCCACCTCCTTGTCGGCTGTCCGCTCCGTCCAGGTGCGTAGGTAGTGGGCCATGCCGTACAACTTCATCGCGTTGAGCTTCTCCAGCGTCTGTTCCACCAGCATCGTCTCTTCTCCTCGTTGGGGTTGTTGGGTGTTGCCGCGCCGGAGCGCGCCCGAAGGGCGCGCGCAGGCGTACTCCGAGGCACCGGGCCGCGAAGGCTGGCACCGCGGAGCTCTGTCCGCGCACCGTGGCCGGGCGCGGGAAGTGTCAGTGGTAGTAGTCGGCGCCGCGCACGTTCTCGTGCGCGGGCAGCGGGCCTTTGTCCTCGGGTGCCGACTCCATCTCCTCGAGGTGGTGCTGGAGGATGGCGGCCACGGACTTGTAACTGTAGGCGCGGTGGCGCACGGCCCTGGCGCACGCCTTCTCCACGCGTTGTGGCCCGTGGCGCTCAGCCAGACGGATGACGCCCAGGGCCGAGCGGAAGCCCTGCTCGGGGTGGGGCCGGCGCTTCATCAGCTCCTCCACCAGCGCCGCCGTGCTGGGGCCCAGCGTGGAGGCCCACGAGAGAATCCGGCTCGGCGTCCACTCCGCATGTGCGCGGTGACTCTTGGGCATGTGTTCGGCCAGCGTGGTGAAGCCTCCGCGCTGCTGGCTGCGCACGTGGCTGGCCACGCGCCGGCCGCCCAGCAACACCTCCACGCACGAGGGCGTGTAGCGCACCTCCACCTGCTGCCCCACCAGCCCGTACGGCACGCTGTAGCAGTGCCCCTCCAGCTCCACGTGGTAGTCCACGTTGACGCGCGCCTTCTTCCAGTGCGCCAGCTCGTAGGGCTTGTCCGGCAGCGGTTTGAGGGCCGCCCTCTCCACCTCCTCGAAGAGTTGCCGGCGGCTCTTGCCCAGCTTACGCATGGGCCTCGTGTTCAACTTCTCCAGCAGCTCCGCCACCGCCTCGCGCACCTCACCCAGCGAGGCGAAGCGCCGGTTGCGCAGCGCCGCCAGAATCCACCTCTCGGCCAGCAGCACCCCGTTCTCCGCCTTCGCCTTGTCCCGCGGCTTGCGCGGCCTCGCCGGCACCACCGCGAAGCCGTAGTGCCGCGCCATGTCCGCGTAGCTGGGGTTGATGTCCGGCTCGTACCGGTTGGCTCGCGTCACTGCCGCCTTCAGGTTGTCGGGCACCGCCATCTCCGGCACCCCTCCGAAGTACGCGAACGCCCTCTGGTTGCACCCCACCCACGTGCCCACGTCCTCGCTGAAGACGGGCTCCACGTACGTGTAGTTGCTCGCCCCCAGCACCGCCACGTACAGCTTCGCCACCCGCACCTCGCCGCTCACCGCGTCGTGGACTTGCAGCCCATCGCCGCTGAAGTCCATGAAGCACTTTTCCCCGGCCCGGTGCTCCTGGCGCATGGTGACGCTCACGCTCTTGGCCCATCGCGCGTAGCGCTCGCAGAACTGGCTGTACTGGTAGCCCTCCGGGTGCTCCTCCCGGTACTCCTGCCACAACAGTAACTTGGTGACGCCCTTGCGCCTGAGTTCCGCGTGCACATGCGCCCAGTCCGGCTCGGGCCGGCTCGCCACCACCTTGCCCTCATCCGCGAACAGCAGCGCCGTGAGGGCGGTGTCGTTGTCCAGTTCCGGCGGCAGCGGCCAGCTCGTCAGCTTCGCCGCCTGCGCCCGGTACAGGTAGCGGTTGACCGTGCCCACGCCGATTCCCAGGCTCCGGGCAATCTCCCGCACCGACAGCTTCAGCTCCAACCTCTGCCTCAACAACTCTCTCAGCTTGCGCATGGACAGCCTCTCTGCCGCCATCAACACCTCCTTGAGGGGAGGTCAGAGGCGGCGGCTCGTCCAGCACCGTCAACGCTCCACTGGGTTTCCCATCCTGCCACCTACTTCCAGAGTGCGTTCCACTTGCCCCGGAATCGGTGTTCCACATGGCCGGAATGGGCGTTCCACATGCTCCGGAATCAGTGTTCCACTTGCCCCGGAATCGGTGTTCCACATGGTCCGGTGCACGCAGAAGGCGCGCGTCAACATCGACTACCACGTGGAGCTGGAGGGGCACTGGTACAGCGTGCCCTACGGGCTGGTGGGCAAGGAGGTGGAGCTGCGTCACACGGAAGCGTGCGTCGAAGTGTTTCTCGCGGGCCGGCGTGTCGCCAGCCACGTGCGTAGCCAGCAGCGCGGACGCTTCACCACGCAGGCCGAGCACATGCCGGCCTCGCACCGGCAGCACGCGGAGTGGACGCCCTCGCGCGTGGTGCAGTGGGCCCAAAGCGTGGGGCCCGCGTGCGCGCAGCTGGTGGAGGAGCTGATGAAGCGCCGGCCCCACCCGCAGCAGGGCTTCCGCTCGGCGCTGGGCATCATCCGTCTGGCCGACAAGGAGAAGTACGGCACGCAGCGCGTGGAGAAGGCGTGTGCACGCGCGCTGCGCCACCGCGCCTACAGCTACAAATCCGTGGCCGCCATCCTCCAGCACCACCTCGAGGAAGCCGACGAGGCGCGCGAGCAGAAGGGCCCGCTGCCCGAGCACCAGAACGTGCGCGGCGCCAACTACTACCACTGAGAGACGTGCCCGCGCGGCTGTGCGCGGACACTGCTGGCCGGTGCGGACACGGTCTCACCAGCACCGGCAGGGGCCTGCGCGCGCCCTGACACAATAGGGCGCGCTCCGGCTGACGAAGAGACCACGAGGAGAAGACAGATGCTGGTGGACCAGACGCTGGAGAAGCTGAGTGCGATGAAGCTGCACGGCATGGCCAACTACCTGCGCGGGTGGCTGGAGAAGGCCCCCGACAAGGACGTGTCGGCGACGGACCTGGTGGGCCTGCTGGCGGACGCGGAGTGGATGCACCGGGAGAACAAGAAGCTCACCGCACGCCTCCAGCACGCGAAGCTGCGCCAGCAGGCGTGCCTGGAGGACATCGACTACGGCCACGCCCGCGGGCTGACGAAGGCGCAGGTGCTGGAGCTGTCCACCTCGAAGTGGGTGGAGGGGCGGCAGAACGTGCTGCTGACGGGGCCAACCGGAGTGGGCAAGAGCTTCCTGGCGTGCGCGCTCGGACAGAAGGCGTGCCGTGACGGCTACAGCGTCGTGTACCGCCGCGCCTCACGCCTCTTCGACGAGCTGGCGCAGGCTCGCGCGGACGGCACGCACCCCAATGTGCTCAAGCGGCTGGCGAAGGCGCAGGTGCTGATTCTCGATGATTTCGGGCTGGAGCCGCTGGGCGCGGCCGAACGCAAGGAACTGCTGGAGGTGCTGGAGGATAGGTACCAGGTGAGCTCCACCGTGGTGACGAGTCAGCTGGAGCCCAAGGACTGGCACGCCGTGATTGGGGACGCGACGCTGGCCGATGCCATCCTGGACCGGCTGGTGCACAACTCCCACCGGCTGAAGCTGGCCGGCGACTCCATCCGCAAGGTGGACGTGAATTTGACCAAGGGCCGCAAGCAGGCGAAGTGACCACCACCCCAGCGTCGCTGACGCTCCGACTGCTCACCATGGCCGGAACGGCTGCTCGGCTTGACCTGGAACGAGTGCTCACCTTGGCCGGAATACGCAGTCTGTGGGGTCCCCACTCGTTCGCGGCCTTGGTGACAGCCTCCTGGAGCATGTCGCCCACTTTGTCCTCAGTGGGAATGTCCGCAGCCGACTTACCGCGTGGCAAGTGCCAGCGCTGCCCATCGCTGAGTTCCACCTGTCGGTTGCCGCCCCGGTGGCGAATGACGGTTTCGGCGGAGCGGCCCCCTGAAGCCTGTCCGGCTCCTGAACCCGTCCCCTTCTTGAGCATCACCACGGCCATGGGGCCCTGCGGAGATGTCGCTACCGTTTCCGCCGCCGCTACGGCCTTGGCCAGGGCTCCCTCCGTCGCGAGCGCCGCCTCCGTGGCCTCCAGGCGCCCCATGACGGCAGCGCCGCCCTGTGTCTCGAACCGCGCCCCCGCGAGGTTGAAGCGCGGCAGCGACTTCACCCGCGGCAGCACCTGCCCCAGCGTGTGCCCACTGAGGGTCGCTACCGCGAGAATCATGGCCCGGGCGGCGTCCTCGCCCAGCACCTTGCCGAATTGCTCACCCGCCGCGCGCAGTTCCTCGAAAGTGGTGGCGTGGTGCGCTGTGTCGGCCAGGCGAGCCCACCCGTCCATCAGCCCGTACACCGTCTCAAGGCCCAGGTAGCCCACCAGGAGGAGGGTCATGCCGGCCGCCAGGGCCTTGGTGGTCGGCTCGGGCACCACCCACATCATGCAGTAGAGGGCCACTGCCCAGACGACCATGGAGACGAGCGCCTGCACGTTCAGCAGCTCATGCTTGAGGGCGTCGCGCGTCTCGTCGAGCACCGAGCCGAAGGCCAGCGCCAGGGCGAGCGTGCGCCGGTCATCCGCGCGCAGGTAGGGCCCATCATCCAGCAGGCTCAGGCAATCGCCGCGACCCTGTCTCTCACCCCACTTGAGGTACTTCTCTTTCAGGGCTTCTTCGGCCTGGGGGGGTGAGAGCAACCGGGCCCTCCTGACGCTCAGGCATCCAGGAGAGGGCCGCGCCGCGGTACTGCTCCAGCTTCCAGTAGCCCGTCACGGCCACCGTGGGGACGTCTGCCTGCGTAGGCATAAGGTTCAGCAACTCGTGGGCGGCCTGCCGTGGCGTCTTCGCGCCCAGCCGCACGTCGTGGGCGAGCCGCTGGAAAGCCCGCTGGAACTCGGCCCTGGGGATGGGTACCGGCCGGGTGGCCACGGCACCAGGCTCCATGAAGTCCACAACATACACGGTGGCGGACTCGAGGCCAGGCTCCGCCGTAGCGGCCACACGCTCTGTCGGCGCCGGCGGGGGCGTGAGTGCAATGTAGTGGTAGCCCATAAGGAGGCTGCCGTGTGGGGTGCCCGTAGCGCAGGCTGACTGGAGAACGAGGACGAGGAGAAACCAGCCGCCCAGTAGGGGGCGCAGCCGAGCGCCAGGTAGGCGCGGGCCAACACGACAGGTGGACACGGCGCACCTCCGGAGGCGACGAGGCGTACAACTCGTCGCTCCCGAATTACACGGAAGCACGGGTACGCCAGTCAAGCCACCGGGTCGGGAGCCCTCCTCAGGATGCAGTAGGTGCTCTGTAGGCCTGGGCTCCGAAGCTATGGGAACGTCACGTTGCCAAGGTCTTCATTCCTACCGAAAGAGACCCTTAGTAGCTCAGCCCGAAGAAGAGGGGGTACAGCGGATGGGCCGTGTCGTGCGGCATGTCGGACCGCTTCGCCTTCACCTCCGCCATCGAGGAGGGAAGCTCGAAGGGCAGCTTGCCTTGTGGCGCGGCCTTGCCCATCAAGACATCGAACAGCGCGGAATCGCTCACGCCAAAGTTCCCGAGGAGCGCGCTGACCTTGTCTTTTACATTCGTCAGGATCGCCGGGCGATCCAGATAGACCGTGACAATGGTCGGAACCTTGGCACTCACGCGCTTGATGGCTTCATAGTCGGCGTTGCCATCCTCGAAGGCGAGGTTTCCTTCATGCTGCCACTGTCCAAACATGTACTGAGGATGGAGCGTCTCGAACGGAGCCACCGTCCGCATGATCGCAACGTCCGCTTCCTCGGGGGTGCTGACGACCGTCAGCCCATAAGTGGCGGCGACCGCACCATCGATGCCATGGAGGTAAACCTTCCGGATGTTGGCCCCCAGGGGGAGGAGCTTGTTCTTGTTCTCCAGCAGAACGAGTGAGCGCCGCTGCGCCTCCGTCGCCTCCTCCTGGAAGGTAGAGTTCCCCACGACCTTGCTCGCTCGCTCCACCTCGACGTACGGGTTCTCGAACAACCCTTGTTGGAACTTCTGCAGCAGGATCCGATACACCGACTCGTCCAGGCGCGCTTCGGTCACCTTGCCGGCGTTGACTGCGGCCACGAGCGCATCGGGCTCATCGACTCCACCGAACTGATCCAACCCCGCGTTCACGCCCTTGGCGAAGCGCTCCAGCTTGGACAGGGACTCGACGCCCCATGGCGTTCCAAACCCCACGAAAGAGGGCTTCTGCCCGGGGGGCGCACCGTTCAGACACGCGTCATCGCAATCGTTGGTGATCGCCCAATCCGAGAGGATGACTCCCTCGAAGCCGTACTGGCCGCGCAACAGGTCCGTCAGGAGCTGCTTGTTGAAGCCCGCGCCAACCTGCTCCAGGGGCTGGCCGTTCAACGTGACGCCTTCGAGGATGGAGTAGGTCGGCATCACCCCTCCGGTCTTCGCGGCGAACGCCCCCTCGAAAGGCCTGACGTGGTACTCGAAGTTGTTGCCCGGGAACACCGCGTACTTCCCGTAGGCATTGTGGCTGTCGAAGCCCTCCTTCGCGGCGCCATAGCCGACCCAGTGCTTCACAACAGCCACCACGCTGTCCTTGCCAATCCCGTTGCCGCCGCTCTGGAACCCCTCGATGTAGGCCTGCACGAGCTTCTTGGCGAGGTCGGCATCCTCGCCGAAGGTTCCATTGATGCGCGACCAGCGCGGCTCGGTGGCGAGATCGGCCTGCGGAGAGAGTGCTTCCTGGATACCGACCGCACGGTACTCCTGCCGTGCAATGTCTCCGAAGCGCCTGGTCAGCTCCGCGTCACCGATGGCAGCGAACCCCAGCGTCTCTGGCCACTGGGAAAAGCCCCCCGCGGCGACACTGGCGCCCAGCGTGAATTGAAAGTGACTGCGGGGATCCGTGCTGATGGTGGCCGGAATACCCAGACGCGCCGCCTCCGCAATCTCCTGCAACGCATTGTTCTCCTCGGCGAGGAACCGTGCATTGCCGCCCAGCCTGGTGATGAAGCTGTTGACGCCCTTCTCGGCAATCATCCGAGCGGCGAGCGTCCTGTCATAGCGCGTGACACCTTCCGTCGTCTGGGTGGGAGCCGTTCCGTGCATCATGACGCCCGCTTTCTCCTGCAGCGTCATCCGGCTGACGAGGTCCCTCGCCCGTTCTTCAGGGCTCCGACGCCAGTCCTCGTAGGGCTCGACCTGACCATTCTTGTTCAGGTCCTTGAATCGCAGACCGTCCTTGACGATGAAGCCGACTCCCCTGCCCTCGAGCTCCACCTGATGCGTGGCCGGCGCATTCACGATGCCCTTGCTACACGATGACAATCCCATGCCCAATATCACCCAGGTCAAAACCTTGTTGGATTCCAGCATGCCAGGAACCTGGTGATACCACGCCTCGAAGGGAGGTAGAGGACGGACCCCGCGAAAAGAAAAGCCGCGGAAGCGGGAAGAGAAACCCGCTCCGCGGCTCGTTGGTGAGCTCCTGCTGAAGGACGAACTACGCCTTCGCCTTCTCACCCTCGCCCGGGCCCTTGACGAGGATGCGCTTGGGCTGCACCTCTGGCTTCTTGGGCACCACCACGTTCAGGACGCCGTCCTTGAGCTCGGCCTGGACGTGGTCCACGTCGATGCCCTCCGGCAGGGTGAAGGAGCGCGAGAAGCTGCCGAAGCTGCGCTCGTAGACGAAGTGCCGGTCGCCCTCGTCCTTCCTCTCCTCCTGCCGCTGGCCGGAGATGGTCAGCCGGTTGCCAGTGAGGGAGATGTCGACCCCGTCCTCCTTGATGCCAGGGAGGTCCGCCTTGAAGACGTACGAGTCCTTCGTCTCCTTCACTTCAAAGGCGGGAATGAAGCTCACCGCCTCCGTACCGCCAACCACGCCTCGGGACAGCTCACGGAAGGGGTCCCAGCGCAGGAGATCCTGCATCATCTCGAACGGGTCCAACCCACGGTTCCGCACGAGGCCCCGATCGGTGTCGTTCCTACGAATGATGGCCATGATCAAACGCCTCCTTGATTGGTTGTGATTGAAGTGCTTGAGAGGATTCCCTCGACTGTCTGTCCGGGGGAACGCCCTCTGTCTATGCGCAATGTAACCAGCGAATGGCGTTGTCCAGTCGCCCCGGCGCTCAAGGCCGCCCAAGGAAGAGAGACAAGTTCGCTGATTGCCCTCCAGGCAAGCGAGCAGTCCATCCTCCTCCCCTCTCGTTTCAGTCACACTGGACTCCCACCTGGCCGTCAACCGGCGTTGCAGTTTCTCGAAAAACAGAAAACCACACATTCCTTGAAAATCACTACAATGTTCTTTAGTGTGCATATCGCCGGAGGCGCGAGGAGCCAGGGGTTCCCGTCTCGTTGGCATCCCGTCGCGGCCCGCGATGGGGCGTTCAATGGGCACGCCTCCGCTTTGGAGAGAACACAATGCAATCCGCGGTATGGCGCCCCCTCCTCCTGGCGAGCCTCTTCGCCACGTCTGTGGCCTGCGAACCACCCACCCCCGAGACATCGGCACCCGCTCCGCAACAACCCGGCTCAACACAGGCAGAGCTGGGCTTCGACAATGACAACCGGACGGACCTGACGGTGTGGCGCCCCTCGAGCGCCCAATGGTTCACCATCTTCAGCACGGGCATTTCCCCGGGGCATCCCTTTCACGGAGTGAATGGTGACGTGCCGGTCGCGGGAGATTTCGACGGCGACGGCATCATGGACCGGACCGTGTGGCGGCCCTCCAACGGGTACTGGTACGTGCTCGGCAGCGCCACGGGGACGGTCTCCCTGACCCAGCAGTGGGGCACCAGGGGAGACGTTCCGATCTCGGGTGACTTCGATGGAGATACGAAGTCGGACTTCGCGGTCTGGCGCCCCATCGACACCACCGGCACGGCTTATGGGCAGGTCTTCGTCATCATGAGCTCCACCGGGGAGCGCAAGATCATCAACTATGGCCCCTCGCGCGGGGAGCTCCCCGTCTCCGGTGACTACGACGGCGATGGGAGGACGGACTACGCCCTGTGGCGCCCCGCGGATGGCACGTGGAACATCATCTCCAGCGCCACCGGCGCGCGAACCACCACCCAGTTCGGACAGAACGGAGACACCCCGCTCTCGGGTGACTTCGACGGCGACAGCAAGTCGGACCTGGCCGTGTTCAGGAGCGGGACCTTCTACGTCCTCCAGAGCTCGACGGGAGCCACCTCCACCGTCACCTGGGGCTCCTCGGGCGATGTGGTCGTCCCGGGCGATTTCGACGGGGATGACCTCTACGACTACGCGGTGTGGAAGCCCTCGAATGGCACCTGGTACATCAAGTACTCCTCGAACATCGCCAGCACCACGCAGCAGTGGGGAACCTCGGGTGACATCCCGGTGGGTGAGCCCTTCATGCGCAGGGCCCGGGCTCGCCTGACGCCCAACGCGCGCGTGCTGGGCAGCCAGGCGCGAGACCAGATGCAGAGCTTCGACCCGGCCAGCGGCACCATCTCCTTCACCTCCGGGACGACGAACTTCCAGGTGGGCCACATCATCGTCAGCGAGCCCACGGCCCTCGCCCCCTACGGCATCCCTCCCCTCAAGGTGGTCTCCAAGAGCGAGGTGGGCGGACGGACCGTCTACCAGACCGTCCCTTCATCGCTCGATGAGGTGCTCGAGGAGGCGGAGATCGATATCTCCCGAGAGCTCACCGCCGCCGACCTCGAGGAGGTGGATGAGAACGGCAACCCGATCTCCGCGTCGATGAGGACGATGGGGGCGAAGCTCTGCAAGATCGACGGGATTGGCATCAAGTGCGAGTACAGCGTGCCGGACTCGAACAGCCCGGTGAAGCTCACCGGCAGCCTCGAGTTCAAGGCCAAGCAGCAGTTCGCGCTCAAGTTCCGCAAAGTGTTCCGCATCAAGGAGTTCAAGGTCGCCGTGGGCGTGGACGAGAAGGCCCGGCTGGCGCTCGAGTACAAGTACAGTCAGGATTTGTTCAAGTTCGAGGTGCCGATCGGGCAGTGGCGCATCAAGCGCTGGGTCATCTTCATTGGGCCCGTCCCGGTGACCATCGAGATGTACATCAAGTTCAAGGTGGGTGCTGAGGGCAAGGTCAGCCTGGTCACCGAGTACAGCGTCACCCAGACGGCGGGCGTGCTCTATGGCTACCGCTACACCCATGACCGTGGCTGGGAGACCATCAACGAGAAGAACTTCGATCTCGCCATCCGGGAGCCCACGTCGAACGGCCTGACCGTGAGCGGAGAGGCCAAGGCCTACGTGGCGGCGGTGCCCGGCGTCGGCATCTATGCCCCCGCCAAGATCGTCGGAGCCGAGTCCGACATTGGTTCAATCCGGGGCTATGCGAAGCTCAAGGTCCAGGTGCCCGGCAATCCGCTGTGGACCATCACCGCGGGCCTGGAGTTCTGCAGCGGATTGGATCTGACGCTGAAGCTCAACCTGGGGATCATCAAACGAGACTTCGAGTTCAAGGTTGCCCAGGGGTCGTGCTCGGAACTCCAGCTGTGGAAGAAGGAAGGCGGCAGCACTGAGACCAACCTGGCCCGGAGCGCGGCGGTGACGGCCTCGAGCTCTACCTACAATCCGTCCGCCGGATGGAACCTGGCGAACATCAACGACGGCAAGCGAACCTCGGTCCTCTATGACTCACTCGGCTGGACGAGCACCTACTGGTCCGTGCCGAACGCCAACGAGTGGCTCGTGTTCGACCTCGGCTCGAGTGCCACGCTCACCAAGGTGGACCTCTACCCCCGCAACGACGCCACCTACGGCTCGGTCGTGGGAGATGGCTTCCCCGTCGACTTCACGATCGATGTGTCCAATGACGGCGTGACCTGGCAGACGGTGGTCTTGCGCACGGGCTACCCCACCCCGACTGGCATGCAGAGCTTCGGCGTCTCCGTGCCGAGCGCTCGCTATGTCCGGCTCAATGTCACCCGGCTCGACAACGTGACCGGCAGCTACTACGTGCAGCTGGCTGAGGTGGAGATCTTCGGCCGGCGGTAGTGCCCGACACACCGAG
This sequence comes from Archangium minus, assembly GCF_044360475.1. Taxonomy (NCBI): domain Bacteria; kingdom Pseudomonadati; phylum Myxococcota; class Myxococcia; order Myxococcales; family Archangiaceae; genus Archangium; species Archangium minus. Next base: position 6,411,521 of record NZ_CP043494.1, on the reverse strand, counting down.
GAGCGGGAGCCCTCCTCCCGCTCCTCTGAACGTTCTCATCCTCTTCAGGGAAGATTGATGCTCCCTCTCCCTTTGGGAGAGGGTGGGGGTGAGGGTAACCGAACCCGTTCTTCAACCCGTGGCCCACGGTGTGGACTGGGGGTTCAACCCGGGTGCTCCCGATACCCTCACCCCGTCCCTCTCCCGAAGGGAGAGGGGAATTGGCCGCGGGAAGTCAATTAGAACGACAACCGGAAGTGGATGGACTTGGGCCGGGTGAGCTGATCAAACCCCAGCGCGCTCAGGCTGTGGCCTCGGCCCGAGTTCTTCACGCCAATCCAAGGCAGTGCCGGATCCACCGAGTCGCAACGGTTCATGTAGACCGTGCCGAACTCGAGTTGGGTGGCGAACCGAGCGGCCCGCTCCCGATCCTTCGTCCAGACGCTCGCGGTCAGGCCGAGCTCCGAGTTGTTCATCTTCGCGAGCGCTTCCTCGTCCGAATCCACCGGAGCAATGGGCAGCAGCGGCCCGAAGGACTCCTGCCGCATCAGCTGCATCGAGTCGTCCAGCTCCGCGAGGAGCGTGGCCTCGAAGAAGCGGCCCTTGCCGTCCACCTGGGTCCGCTTGCCGCCAACCACTACCCGGGCGCCCTTGCGGCGGGCGTCCTCCACGAGCTGTTCCAGCTCCAACGGATGGTTGGGCTGCGCAATGGGCCCCAGCGTCGTCTGGTCGCTCATGGGGTCACCGAGCACATACCCGCGCACCAGCGCCTCGCACGCCTCGGTGAAGCGCTTGTAGAGCGAGCGATGCACGTAGACGCGCTCCACCGCACAGCAGCTCTGGCCGGCGTTGTACATGGCGCCGTCCACCACGTTCTCCACCGTCTTGTCGAAGTCACAGTCCGGAGCCACGTAGGCGGGGTCGTTCCCGCCCAGCTCCAGCCCCATGTGCCGGAAGCGCGTGGCGCCCGCCAACGTGAGCCGCTGGCCGCCGTACACGGAGCCCGTGAACACCACGTGGTCCACCCGCGGGTCGCCCACCATGCGCTCGCTGGTGGGGTGGTCGCAGTGCATCGCCTGGACGAGGTGCGGGGGTGCACCGGCCTCGGCGAAGGCCCGGGCGAAGTGCTCCCCGCACAAGGGCGAGCGCGGCGAGTGCTTCACCACCACCGCGTTGCCCGCCAGCACCGCCGGTACCACCACGTTCACCGCGGTGAGCAGCGGGTAGTTCCACGCGGGCAGATCCAACACCACCCCCAGCGGCTCCTTGACGATCCGGCGCTCGAAGCCCACCTTGGGCGGCAGCACGATGTCCGCCAGCGCCGTGTCCGCGATGGAGATCATGTACCGGGCCCGCTCGGCCATACCGCGAATCTCTCCCCGAGCCTGAGCGAGCGGCTTGCCCATCATCTGGGTGATGTCCGTGGCGATGGCCTCCGCCCGCGCTTCCATGGCGGCGACCATGCGCTCGCACCACTCCTTACGCTGGGCAAGCGAGGTAGCACGCGCGGCCCGAGCGGCGGCCCGGGCCTGATCGAGCACGGTGTTGACGGTGACCTCGTCCGCGAGGGGAACGGAGCAGGCGACGTCGCCCGTGTACGGATTGTCAACAGTCAGGGTGGTCATGGCTGGAAAGGTAGTGCTCCGGCCTGTGATCGGCCCGTTCACCGCCGTGATGCGTTGCCCTGTGGACAGCGCGTATGGCGCCCGCAGAACTCCGCGTCCGGAATGGTGATGACCACCTCTCCCGGTCAACCCGCGGCTGGCAATGCCTGGAGGTTGCAGCGCGGTAGCAGGATTGCTGGTACACAGGAACTGCAAGCGTAACGACTCCGATGTTGGAGTCACCCACGCCAGGCTTCGTGGTAATCGCTGTTGAGCAACGACAACCCGTCCCCCCCCGGGCAATCCATGAAGAAAAAACTCATTGGTTCATTGGTTCTGGCGTGCAGCTGGCTCGGTCCCATTGCCTGTACGGGCGGCGAGCCCACGCCCGCCGCCAACGACAGCGACGCTCCTGCGGCGCCGGAGGCCCCGGCTCCAAACCCCTCCGTGGGCGACGTTGCCGCCAGCTGCAGCATCACCCAGGATCGTGTGCGGATTACCGAGATCGATGTCGGCGCGACGGTGGTGACCAACGAGGACGAGGTGGCGCTCAAGCCGCTCGTCATCTCCCCGATTCCGTCCGGTGGTTCGCGCCTGGCCTGGATGAGCAATGACGGCAAGGTGCACATCACCCAGCTCAATGCGAGCGATCTCCCCGTGGGGGCGTCCTTCGGCCTGCCGGCAAACTATTTCGCCGACCTGTACGCCGACAACACGGGTGGCACGCTGTTGTTGACGCGGAATGCCAAAGGCGGCGGCGTTCTCAACTGCGGCGCACCCACCAACCTCTGCGGGAGCCCCCCCAACCCGCCCGTGCCTTGTTACGACATGTACATGGTGCGGTTCGACGGCAGCACCGAGACGTGGGCCACCGTGCTGACGAGCTCCAGTGAGACCCTGCCGCCCTACTCCACCGGCCCCACGGGCCCCAGCGTCTACATGATCTGGTGGTACGCCCACCACGGGCGCATCGCGTTCGACGGCACGCGCTACGCGGGGTACTTCGGCGCAGCGATCAGCATCTCGCAGAATGGCTGCATCAACATCCACCAGGGCGACCGGATGAAGGTCGTCGGCACCGACGGAAAGCTCCAGGCCGGCGGCTTTGATTGGGGCTGCAGCCACAGCGGCTATGAGCGGGTGATCTGGGATCCGACGGCTCGCAAGTTCGTCTCCATCTGCAAGACCGACAACAACAATCGGATCGCGTTCGCCCCCAATTACAAGACCATCTATCCCGTCGACCTCGCCTACTCGAATCTGGGGAACCTGGTGACGGCCACGGGCGGGGGTTACTGGCTCACGGCGAGCAACATCCGGTCAGGGCAGACGCCTAACGCCAACGGGCTCGCGGACGTGCACCTCCTGCACTTCGTGGACGGCACCGCTGACAAGGACATCCTCCTGGCGAGCAATACGGGGCTCAACAACCGGGCTCCCCACCTGGCGGCCTATGGCCAGAATCAACTCCTGGCGGCCTGGGAGACCTCGACGCGGACGGGAGACCTGGTCCGGAGCGACACCAGCCGCAAGCTCTACGTCCAGGCCCTGGATCGCGCGACGGGGGCCGCGAACGGCACGCCGCTGCAGGTGGATGTGAAGGGCAATCGCTATCAGGACTTCGTGGCCTTCCCGGACGGCAGCGTGGCCTTCGCCGCACCGGGCAGCAGCGCGACCAAGATCAAGATCCTCCGCATCCTCCCCTGCCCAGGGTAAGCACAAGCGTGGGCTCTTCAGTCGAGCCCACGCTTCCCTGCGGACCAGTACGCCTTCACCTTCTGCGCTGCGCCCACGCCATCCGCCCGGAGCCGCGCGCGCAGCGCCTGGATGGCCTGAGCCCGACCTGTCATGACAAGGTGCGCGCCCGGTCGCCGCTGGAGTGCGGCGCTCAAGCGCTCCGCCAGGGCGGGCACGTGACCCTCGTCGGGCGCGCGCTCCACCACGGCGCTGTCCGAGAGGTGGAACTCCCGCAGGACGGCCTCGGACTCGCCTCGGGAGGAGACCTCGAACACCTGCTCGACGCCATCCACGCCGGCCCGCAGGCTCTTCAGCGTGTGGGCCACGGCGAAGGACGTCTCATCTCCGAACAGCACCACGGGCCCCTGGAGGGACGTGAGGGCCAGGGAGCCGCGAGGCCCCATGAACTGGCAACGGTCTCCTACGCGCACGTTGCGGCCCCACTCCGCGCCGGGGCTGTGCCCATGAAGGTAGACGAGCAACTGCGTCGCCCCGCGAGCCGCGTCCCACGCCAGGGGGGTGTACGTCCGCATCCCCACGCTCGGGAAGAACACCTGCACCTTGTCCCCTGCGCTCCAGGAGACGTCACGCAACGCCTCGCCCGTCAGCTCCATCCAGCGGAAGTGCGGTGAGACGTCTCGCACCTGCTCCACTCGCGCGTCGCGAAACAGAAAACGCCCCAGCATGCCTCCGAGAATCGCCTTCCCTGACACCATTCCGAGTCACTCCTGGGGGGCACCCTGCCCCCTTTATGCGAGCCATCCTCGCACCGGCCTGTCAGCGCGGGGATGAACTCGTGTGACGAGAATATAAAGAAGCGTGAAGCGCCTCAGCCCCTGCGCTTTACGCGAGGGGCAGCTCGAGCGTGGCAGTGGCGCCCTGACCCGGCCCATCGCTTTCCAAGAAAAGGCGGCCCCCCATCATCTTCGCCGCCAGCGAGCTGGAGTGCAGCCCCAAGCCGTGCCCATTCTCTCGGGTGGTGAAGCCCTGGGAGAAGAGTCGCGCACGGATCTCCGGCGCGATGCCCACGCCGTTGTCCACCACCTGGATGTGAGCCGTGTTGCCCGCAGCCACGAGCCGGATGCAGAGGTGTGGCTGACCGGCGGGAAGGGCCTGCATGGCGTTCTTGGCATTGCTGATGAGGTTGATGAGGATCTGCAACACCTTGTGCTTATCGAGCCGCAGCCTGGGCAGTGAGGAAAGCTCTCGGGTGACAGTGATGCCGTGGCGTTGCAGGGAGGGCAGCTGGATGCTGATGGCATCCTCGACAAGGAGTGAGAGATCGCACTCCTCGAGGACGAGCGTGTTGCGCGCATAGGTCTGTTGGACCTGGACGATGGCGCGGATGTGTTCGATGTGTTTGCCCATGGCCTCCATGCTCTCCTGGAGCGTCTTCTGCTCGCGGAGCAGCTCGTCGCCGAGCGCGGAGAGATAGGCCGGAAGCTGGATGCCGCGTGGATCCCGGGTGAAGAAGTCCGCCAGAGCGCCCTGGTGCTCCCCGAACAGGGAGGTGACCTGCTTGAGCCGGCCCACGCGCGAGGAGTTCACCATCTCGAGCATGCTCTGGAGGTTGATGACGGCGCTGGTCAGGACGTTGCCCACGTTGTGGAGCACGTTGACGGCCACTTCGGCCATCCCCGCCCCGCGCGCGGAGTCCACCAGGCGGGCCTGGGCCTTCTTGAGCTCTTGCGTGCGCTCCTCCACACGCCGCTCCAGGTCGTCATTGGCACTGCGCAGGGCACTCTCCGCGCGCTGGACCTCGGCATAGAGCTGGGCGTTCTCAATGGAGATGGCGGCCTGGCTGGCGAGGTGCCCGAGCAGGGCGATTCGGGCGGGAGTGAAGGCTTTGGTGGCGAGTCCATTCTCCAGGTACAGCACCCCGCGAAACTCCTCCTGACGCAGCAGGGGCAGGCAGAGCACGGAGCGGGCGTGGCCATGCTCGAGGTACGCATCGGACGAGAAGGGATGGGGCTGGGAGGCGTCGCCGATGAGCACGTGCTCGCGGGTGCGCCTGACGTAGGCGATGAGGGTCCAGGGCAGTTGAACCTCGTCCGAGCCGGCGGCGGAGTCCTCCGGTGAAATACCCGCGGTAGCGACCACTGAGAGCTTGTCGCCACGAGGCAACACCAGGGCGCCACGCTGGGCCCCGGCATTCTCCAAGGCGGCGCGCAGCAGCGTGGCCGCCAGCCGCTCGAGGACGATCTCTCCCGAGATGGCCTGCTGGGCCTTCACCACCGTGAGTGCGTCGATCTGGGTGGAGTCTGTCTCGGTGGTGGTTTCCTCAGAGTCCGCGGAGCAGGTCAGGTGGGGCCACTGCGAGTCCAGGTGCGCCACCTTGCCCCTGGCGCCCCAGCGCAGGTACGCCTCCCGGGCCTTGCGCCCGTAGGTGTCCGCGAGCGTTGGCACCTTCCGCTCGTACCAGAAGCGGGCGGCGAGCTCGCAGGCCAGGGCCACGTGCTGGATGAGGCCGTGCTCCCGGGCCGACTGATGTGCTTCCTCGTAGGCGCGGAGGGCCTCGCCCTCTCGGTCCAGGATGCGGGCCAGCTCCGCGGAGACCATCCGCTCCGGGGCGCGGAAGGTCGCGGGCTGGAGGCGAGCCCACTCGGCGAGCAGTTGCTGGTGCTCGCGCAGGGCCTCCAGGGTCCGGGGTTGCTCCTCGGGTGACATGTCGCCGTAGCAGGCGGCCAGGGTCAGGGCCTGGAAGAGGTGGAAGTCCAGGCGCCGGATCTGCCCGAGTGAGGACCACCTCAGTTCGGCGGCCCGAGCTCCCGCCTCGCGCGCCTCGGCATAGGCCCCCCTCAGGAAGCGCGCCTGCATCTTGAGAGTCCAGTACCAGAACCGCATGTTGCTCTGGCGAGCGGGGGTCAGTCCGGCCTCGAACGACGCCTCGTCGAAGTCCTCTCCCGTGAGCGAGCCGAACGAGGGAGAGAGGCCGCGCAGCTGCTGCACGTAGAGCTGTTGGTGACGCAGGATGAACTGCATGTCCGGGTAGCTCGCCTTGCGCATGAAGGCGAGGCGGACGACCGACTCCTGGTAGACCTCCTCCAGGTCATGTCCCAGCATGAGCCGGAGCGTGACGAGGTGATTGGCGCAGTAGCTCGCGATCTGGAGGTCACTGCCCTGGAGCGCGAGATGGAAGGCCCTGCGGTTGGTCTCCAGCGAGTTGGACAGGGGTTCAATCCAGTTGTTGATGGTCTCCTGGATGTAGAGAATCTTGCCTTGGAAGGCGGAGAGGTCGTAGCGCTCGACAATGGCCCATGCGAGCTTGCCGAAGGCATGGGCCTCCTGGTGGCGCTTGAAGGTGGAGCCCAGCACCACGCCGTACCAGCCATACCCCTGTGCGGCCGAGCCGTTATTTCCATGGCGGATGCTCAAGGAGACCATCCGGCACAGGTTGAGGATGAGCAGGTTCGGGTCGGTCAGGAGCGCCGGCACGAACAGGGTGCCCAGTACGCTCATCACCGCCTCCGTGTCTGGGTCCACCATGCGAGGCAGGTCAACGAGGCTCGCGATGGGCCGCTCCCCCAGGAGCTTCCCCACCTCCTCGTTGGCGGCCACGACCTCCTCCCAGGAGGGACGCGGGGACATGGGCATGCCCAACTGGGCAAGACACTCCAGCAGGCAGCCGATGGCCGCGGGGATCTCACCGGCGGCGATGTGGAGGTTGGCCTTCAAGCGGTAGACAGCCGCCGTTTCCGGGCGGGTGCGGGCTCGGGGCAGAAGCTCTTCCACCAGGCGGCGCGCCTCGGCGGCGTGGCCGCTCATGAACTCGCAGGTGGCCCGGTCGAACTGAATCCTGAAGGCCAGTCCAGCGTCGGTCTCCCACGGGTCTCCCGGGAGGAGCTGGAAGGCCGTGGAGAGATAGGCAACGGCCGAACCGAACGCGGTGGAGGCCTTGGCCTTGCGTCCGGCCTCGGCGTTCAGGCGGGCCACCCGGAGCCGCTCCTCGGGGCCATCGAGCAGCTCCGCCCCCACGTTGAGCTGGCTCACGACGTCGAAGAGCTTCTCCTGCTCCTCTTCCGGGGTCAGGCTCGCCAGCAGCAGCCGGCCGATGCGCAGGTGGACGGCCTTGCGCTCCGCTTCGGGGATGAGGGCGTGGGCCGCCTGCTGGATGCGGTCGTGGAGAAAGCGGTAGTGCTCCGGACCTGCCCGCACCAGCAAGCCCTCCAGCAGCGCGGGCTCCAGGCCCTGCTCCACCAGGGAGGACGCCTGCGAGTCGGAGATGAGGCCGAGCAGCTGAAGCGGGAAGGCGTTGCCCACGCAGGCCGCGAGCTGCAGCAAGTGCTGAGTCCCCACGGGGAGCTGGCGCAGCTTGCCGGCCATGAAGTCGACGACGTTGTCAGAGTAGCCCCTGGCTCGGGTGGCCTCGGCGTCCCAGCGCCACGGGCCCTCCGGCGTTCGGGCCAGGAGCCCGTCGTGGTGGAGCGTCAGCAGGAACTGGAGCAGGAAGAAGGGGTTGCCTCCCGTCTTCTCACGAGCCATGGCCGAGAGTGGCTTGACGACCGCGGCGTCCGCGCCCGGGAGCGCATCGGCGACGAGCTGCTGTACCTCTTCGAGGTCCAGCGGCTCCAGCTGGAGGTCGGTCATCTGCGCACCGGCCTTGCGCAAGCCCGCCAACGCCAGCGCCACCGGGTGAGCGGGGTCGACCTCGTTGTCGCGGTAGGCCCCGATGAGCAGGACCGGAGGCGTCTCCGGGTGGGTGAGCAGGTGATGGAGGAGCTGGAGGCTGGCGAGGTCGGCCCACTGGAGATCATCCAGGAAGACGACGAGAGGATGCTCCGGGGTGGCGAAGACGCTGAGGAACTTGCGGAAGACGCGGTTGAAGCGGTGCTGGGACTCCGAGGGCGGTAGCTCCTGGACCGGGGGCTGCTTGCCGGCGACGAGCGCGAGCTGGGGTACCACGTCCACGAGGACCTGCCCCTGCCCCTCCCAGGCCTCGTTCAGGTGTGCACTCCAGCGGGCCAGCTCCTCGTCGGTGCTCGCGAGCAGTTGCTGCGTCAGGCCACGGATGGCCTGAGCCAGGGTGTAATAGGGAATGTCCCGCTGGAACTGGTCGAACTTGCCGCTGAGGAAGAAGCCTCGCTGGCGCACCACCGGCTTGTGCAGCTCGTGCACCACGGCGGACTTGCCGATGCCAGAGTAGCCCCGGACCAGAAACAGCTCGGGCCGTCCACCCTGAGCCACGCGCTCGAAGCCCTGGCGCAACGCCGCGGCCTCGGCACCCCGCCCATAGAGGCGCTGGGGAAGCTGGAAGCGCGTGGGGTAATCGTACACTCCGAGGGGGAAGTCCTCGTGCACGCCCCGCAGCAGGTCGTCCCGACACCGCTCGAGGTCGGCCTTGAGTCCGTCGGCGCTCTGGTAGCGCTCCTCGGCGACCTTGGCCAGCAGCTTGAGGACGATGGCGGAGAGGACGGGCGGTAGGCCCGGCACTCGCTCCAGTGGTGGCTGAGGAGCCTGTGCCATGTGCGCATGGAACCACTCGAGCGCGTCGCGCCCCTGGAAGGGCCGCTCTCCCGTCAGGAGCTCGTAGAGGGTGACGCCCAGCGAGTACAGGTCCGTGCGGTAGTCTACCGAGCGGTTCATGCGCCCCGTCTGCTCGGGGGACATGTAGGCCAGGGTGCCTTCAATGAGCGTGGCGGGCGCGGCATCCACGTGCTCGACGAGCTGCACGGAGGCAGTGCCGAAGTCGATGAGCCGTGTCTCGCCCGCCGGAGTGACGATGATGTTGGAGGGCTTGATGTCCTTGTGGATGACGCCACGACGGTGAAGCTCGGCCAGGGTGGCGGCCAGGGAGATCGTCAGGTCCAGGGCGCGGAGCACCTCGAAGGGGCGGCCGGTGAGCTCGGACAGGGTCTCGCCCTCCATCAGCTCCAACAGGAGCACCGGGCGATCCTGGAACCGCTCGCAGGCATGGACGTGGGTGACGCCGCGCACGTCCTGGATGCGCCGAAGGATGTCGAACTCACGGCGGTAGCGCTCGATCGCTCGTGGGCCAAGAGAGGTGGCTACAGGGGTTTTGAGGATGAAGGGGAGGCCATCGGCATCGCGCACCGCGCGGAAGAGCTGGTTGGTGCTGGTAGTCCTGATGACGTCTCGAAGTGTGTAGCCTGGAAGGTGCAACATGCCGAGATGGAACAACGCGGGCCCTTGCGAAGAAGTTCTGGGGGAGAGGGGGCCCTCCCCTTTGTATTTTCGACACAAACCTTGGGGTGAATACAGTCTCCTCGCTCCCTCACCCGACGAGCATTTCTCACGACATGCGACTTCCCCACGCGCTGACCCTGGCCTTCACGGCCCTCACGACGCTCGCGGCCCACGCCGCGCAGCCCACCGCCCCTCCCCTGCCCCAGGGCTACTGGCCCGAGGAGAAGGTGGCGGAGATTCTCGCCAAGACGGAGGAGGTGCGGCTGGCGCCCGACCTCTCGCGCCTCACACCCGACGAGCAGGCCGCGGTGAAGGACCTGCTGGAGGTGGGCCAACTTCTCCAGGGCCTCTATGAGGCTTCACGTCACCACCAGGCGATCGCGTCGCACGCACGGTTGCAGGCGCTCGACAAGAAGCTGGGGAGCCCGAAGCGCACGCAGGACCTGCTCACGCTCTACCGCCTCTACCAGGGCCCCATCGCCAGCACGCTGACCAACGCGCGCGAGGCCTTCCTGCCCGTGGACCCGCAGGTGCCCGCGCGCAACGTCTACCCGCCCGACGCCACGCGCGCGGAGGTGGACGCCTTCCTCGCCGCACACCCCGAGCAGCGCGACTCGCTGATGGACGAGCTGACCGTGGTGCGCCGGGCCACCGCGGAGAACCTGCGCCAGGACGTGAAGGTGCTCCAGACGTACCCGGTGCTGGACACGCTGCACCCCGGCCTGCGCGAGGCGCTCCAGGCCCGCGCGAAGCGGCCCGACGCGAAGAGCCTGTACGCGGTGCCCTACGCGGTGGCCTACGGGCCGGAGCTGGTGAAGGCGTACGGACTGCTCATGCGCGCAGCGGGACGGCTGGACGCGAGCGACGAGGAGCTGGCGCGCTACCTGCGCAACCGCGCGCGGGATCTCCTCACCAACGACTACGAGAGCGGCGACGCGGCGTGGGTGACGGGCCGCTTCAAGCACCTCAACGTGCAGCTCGGCCCGTACGAGACGTATGACGACGCGCTCTATGGTGTGAAGGCCTTCTACGGCGTGTCCGTGCTGCTGCTGAACGAGCAGGCGACAGCGGAGCTGCGCAAGCGGCTGAGCGGACTGCAGAGCATCGAGGACGCACTGCCGTACCCCGCGAAGAAGCGCATCCGCGAGGACATCCCGGTGGGCGTATACGAGGTGGTGGCGGACTTCGGCCAGGCGCGCGGCACCAACACCGCGTCGATCCTCCCCAATGATCCGCTCTATTCGCGCCGCTACGGCCGCACCATCCTGCTGCGCGAGAACATCATGAAGAACCCGGACATCTTCGCCGCGGACGAGCGCATCTGGCGCACCGCGACGGCGGACGCGCACGCAAAGGATCTCACCTCCGAGGGCAACTTCCAGCGCACGCTCTGGCACGAGGTGGGCCACTACCTGGGCCCGGACCGAGACACGAAGGGCCGCACGCTGGACGTGGCGCTGGAGGACTACGCGGACGCCATGGAGGAGATGAAGGCGGATCTCGTCAGCCTCTTCGCGCTGCACGCCTTCCAGAAGAGCGGCTCGCTGGACGCCGCGAGCCTGCGCGCCGTGCAGGCCTCGGGCATCCGTCGCACGCTGCAGAACGTGCGCCCGCGCGAGGACCAGCCGTACCAGCGCATGCAGCTGGTGCAGTTCAACTGGTTCCTGGAGCACGGCCTGCTTCGCGCGGATCCGAAGACGGCGCGCCTCACCATCCAGTACGACCGGTACCTGGACACGGTCAGCTCGCTGCTCGAAGAGGTCATCAAGCTCCAGCACGCGGGCGACAAGGCGGCGACGGCGAAGTTCTTCGAGCGCTGGAGCACGTGGACGCCCGAGCTACACGACGTACTCGCCGCCCGCATCCGCGAGGCCCAGGGCGCGCGCTTCCGCGTGGTGCGCTACGGGGCGCTCGGCGAGAAGTAGTGCTCAACGAGCGCGCGCAAACCGTCGGACAAGCCGCGCAGCCGGCGCAGCGCGCGCTCATGGTCCGCGTTGCCGATGTCTCTCCAGATCTCAGCCTGCTCCTGAGCCAGGCCCTCGAGCGTGATCGGGTAGGTCGCGGCTTCGGCAACGGCGCCCTTCTCGTTGATGAGGTAGCGGCCATTCAAGGCGAACAGCACCTGCGCCACGCAGCACAGCGCCCGGTAGGCGCAGCCCGCGATATGTGTCTGCTCGGCCCGCCTGGCCGCGAGCTCGGCGTTCTCGATGGCGAAGCCCACCTCCCAGCCGAAGCGGGCAATCAGTGCGTCCCTCAGCGCCTGCGGGTACGGCCAGGTTTCACCCTTCAGCTCCGCGATGCGGCCGAACGGATCGAGGAGCGGCTGACACGTCGCCACCTCGCCCATCCAGATGGCCGAGCAGAACCCGTGAGGGTGGCCTGCCTGGTAGTTCATCGAGAAGCGGCCCTGCCGCGCATCGGCGATGACCTCACGCACACGTCCGAGATCTCGGTAGAGGAGATCGACCTTCACGCCTGCGATGGTGAGCCAACCGCCGCCGTTGATCCACGGCCCCCACTCGCCCATCCGAGTGACGGTCGACGATGGCTCATCGACGAGCGGAGCAATGGCCGACTGGAGCATCGCGACATCGAGCGGCGCGTCGGGCTCGTAGTACAGGCCGATGTCGTAGTCGGAAGCGGGGCCCGCCGTCCCCCGCCCGCGCGAGCCTCCAAGCACGAGCGCAGCCAGGCCTCGGACGGGCCGGAGCGCCTCAATCACACGGGTAAGAAGCACGGGATTCTCCATCGGCTCACGATGCCATCGAGCGAAGCCCGCAGGAACCCTGATACTCCCGGTGCGCGGCCCGGTCCGATGGGTAAGCGACACGGCAGCCGTGCCGTCCCTGTGGTATCTGCGTCACCCCATGGACGGCGGCACTTCAGCCGCGTCGTCCGGTGTGAGTGCGAGACGTGAGCGAACGACGTGGTGCGGATGCTTTTTCCTTTCAAGTGATGATCGCCCTGTGCATCACCTGGGGTCTGCAGCAGGTGGCGATCAAACTGGCGGCAGCGGACATCGCGCCGGTCATGCAAGCATCCGCACGCTCCGGCATCGCCGCGCTGCTGGTGGCCCTGCTGATGTCCTGGCGCGGTGGCTGGGAGGGACTGCGTCAGGGGACCTGGCCCGCGGGCCTGTTGGCCGGGGTGCTCTTCGCCCTGGAGTTCCTGCTGATCGCCCTGGGACTGGAGCGCACCACGGCCGGGCACATCGCGGTGTTCCTCTACACCTCGCCCATCTTCTCCGCCCTGGGACTGCACCTGCTCCTGCCCAGCGAGCGCCTGCGCCGCATGCAGTGGCTGGGGATTGGCCTGTGCTTTGTCGGCATCGCGGTGGCTTTTGGGGGAGGCATCTCCCTGGCCAAGATGGATTCGCGGATGCTGCTGGGCGATGCCCTGGGGCTCCTGGCGGGAATGTCCTGGGGTGCCACCACCGTGGTGATACGTGCGTCGAAGCTGTCGGAGGCACCGCCGAGCCTGACGCTGTTCTACCAGCTCGCGGTCGCCTTCGTGCTCTTGCTGCTGATCGCGGTTGTGAACGGCCAGGTCAGTCGAGTCGAGCTGACCCCACTGGCGGTGGGCAGCGTGCTGTTCCAGGGAGTGCTGGTCTCCTTCATCAGCTACCTCATCTGGTTCTGGCTGCTACGCCGGTATCTGGCTTCAAACCTGGCGGTGTTCTCCTTCATGACCCCGCTGTTCGGCGTGACCCTGGGGGTGCTGATTCTCAAGGAGCCCTTGACCTTGAACTTCGTCGGGGGGGCCGTGCTGGTGCTGTTGGGGATTACCCTGGTGAGCGGTGAGGCCTGGTTCAGACGGTGGCTTCAGTCGCGTTGAGCGCATCCGAAAGCCGTCACTGCACGGCGCGCGCGAACTGGCCCGGAGTGAGCCCGATGATGCGCTTGAAGTGCCGGTTGAGCTGGCTCTGATCGTAGAGCCCCACCCGGAGCGAGACCTCCGAGGGGGCCATGCCCTGGGTCAGCAGCCCCATGGCCCGGGCGATGCGCAGGTGGGTGAGGTACGCGTAGGGCGGCATTCCCACCTCTTCCCGGAAGGCGCGGCACAGGTGGAACTTGTCCAGTCCCGCCTGCCGGGACAGGGCGTCCAGCGTGATGCCCTCTTCCAGGGCGTCGTGCAGTGCCTCGAGCGCCCGGCGGACGGGCCAGCGAGAGCGCCGCTCCGACTCGTCCGCGTCACCGAAGCAAGTGGCCAGCGCGGAGAGCGCCTCGGTCAGCGCAGTCTGGAGCTCCAGTGTGCTGGAAGACTCCACCCTGTCCTCGCCTAGCAGCGCATGGAGACGTACGAAGGGGGCCGCTGTGGGCTGCTCGCAATCGAGCTGAACCTGCCGCAGGTGGGAGGAGGCCGAGTCGCCCAGCGCCTCACGGGCCTCGGTGATGAGCGCCTCATCGAAGGAGATCACCTGGAAGCGGGAGGAGCCATCGCGGCGGAGATCGCGGTGGACATCTCCGATCTGCTTGAGGTCGAGCGTCCCAGGAGTGGTGAACCGGACCTTGCCACGGCACCACCACTCCGAGCGGCCCGAGTACGTCATCGTCACCGAGAAACGCTCCTTCACGGAGCGCCATAGCCGCTCGTCGGTCCTGTAGCGAACCACCCGCAGGCCCGGCAACTCAGGAGGCAGGAAGACTCGGATGGAGAGAGGGCCATCGGAGACGGCGCGAAGTGGAGGACTCACGTCTCGATTCTACCGCGAGCCGCTACCGGGGCTTGGGCGTTCTTGGCAGGCCCTGCCCCGCCAATAATGCCCAAGCCAACTGTGCGTCCGCTGTCTACTCCTTCCCTCCCCTGCTTCCGATCCTCCACATCGCGGAGACAGGAGAGGAGAACTTCATGCCGGGCATCAAAGACAAGGTCGTCGTCATCACGGGCGCAAGCAGCGGAATTGGTGAGGCGACCGCGCTCCTGCTCGCCGAGCGCGGTGCGAAGGTCGTACTTGGGGCGCGCCGATTGGATCGGCTCGAGACTCTCGCTGAGCGTATTTCGGGAGCGGGTGGCGAGACAGCCCATGCACGCACGGACGTCAAACGACGCGAGGACCTCTCCAACCTCGTTAAACTGGCATGCGATCGGTACGGCAAGCTGGACGTTCTCGTCAGCAATGCCGGCGTCATGCCCGTTTCTCCTCTCGACGACCTGCGCGTCGAGGATTGGGAGGAGATGATCGACATCAACATCAAAGGTGTTCTGTATGGCATCGCCGCGGCGCTGCCTGTCTTCCGCAAGCAGGGCTTCGGGCATTTCGTCAACATCGCTTCCACAGCAGGACATCGCACCGTGCCGAACCAGTCGGTCTATTCCGGCACGAAGTTCGCCGTGCGCGCCATCTCCGAGGGATTGCGCCAGGAGGCCGGCGACAAGCTGCGCGTGACGATCATCTCACCTGGCCTCGTCCGGACGAACTTCGCGGAAGGTGTGACGAATCCAGAGGTGAAAGCCCAGCTCGCCGCCTCCCGAGACAAGTTCGCGATGCCGCCGGATGCGATCGCTCGCGCCATTGCGTTCGCGCTCGAGCAGCCGGCCGATGTCGATGTGAACGAGATCGTCATCCGCCCCACCGCGCAGGTGTAACTCCGTCTTCTGACGCGGGGGCGGCTGGAAGGTTGTCTTCCTCAGCGAGCGCGGACGGCGTAGAGGAAGCGTGCGTAGCCGAGCTCGGCGGCGTTCTTCGTGAGCTCGATATTGACCCAGGCGACGACGTCGCCGAACGGACGGTCTTGCAAGGGCCATCGAGTCCGCTGTGCCGATCGCAGGTCATCGTCGGTGACCTGCTCGAGCACTGCTCGCCACTGACTCTGCAGCTCGCCGATCCACTTGCGTACGTCGTCAGCAGTGCCAGGCCACATCACGTTCTCGCGAGAGAGCGTTCCGTCGCCGAATGAGTGGTTGAGCACCATGGACCACCAAAAGCCGAGGTGCCACGTCAGCCACGCGATACTCGACGGACCGATGTCGTAGTCCTCGCGATCCGGCCAATCGGCGCGCCACCTCCCATCAGGGCCCTGATGCACGTGCAGCCCCTGATGAGCAGGGCGCCACAAGCACTCCTCGGTGGCAAGTCCGTTGAGGTGGAACTCGGTGAGCGCCCACGCCGTTTCGAACTGCCGACTCAAGTAGTCACGAACTTCGTTGGCCATGGGCGGAGTATACCGAGGACGCACGTCACTTCACTGGCCGTGGCAGGGCCTCACGAAGCGCAGCCGGAACATGGCGGCGCAGGTGGGCCTCGGCGGAGACGGCGATGGCACAGAGGCTCGCGTCGCGCAGTGCGTGGGGCACATGCACCAGTGCCGCGGGCGAGAGGGAGACCACCTCGCGGCAGAGCTTCGCCTCACGCAAGGAGAAGGGGATGTGCTCCAGCAGTCGGCTTCCATTCCATCGGTTCCCCCCCGAGATGGCAGCACGACACATCTCCTCGTCTCGCCATGTGTCCGGAACGTCCCTCAACTCACCGCGCAGGTAGTTGGATGGCGTCTTCCTCTCGCGAACAGCCTCGAGGCAGAGCGCACGCTCCCGGAGTGCGAAAGGGACATAGACCAATGCATCGCCTTCAGAGGCGATAGCGACGCGGCACATCTCCTCGTCTCTGAGCGGATCAGCGACGAAACGCAGTTGCTCGCCGTACCCACGCACGCCCGCCAGACACATCTCGCGATCGCGCAACCCCTCGGGGACGGAGGCGAGACCGTACGGATCGCGCGCCACATTCGCAAGACAGACCTCGCGGCTCCGAAAGTCCTCGGGGATGTACTCCAGCAGGAACATTCGCGTCGCGAGCTCCCGGCACGTCTCATGATCGCGCAGGACATCGGGCGCCAGTCCGGCCTCGAACTTCTTCTCCCGAGCTGCTTCCAGACAGCGCTCGCGCGTCCGTTCTGCGTGTGGGAGGAGGGCCAACCCGCCCAACATCGCTCGGACCTGCTCGTCATCCAGGTCCACGCCCGTGGCGGCGGCGATCGCCGGACGCAACTCCGGGGTCGTGAAGCGCCAGGCGTGCTTCTCTGAGCGCACCGCCTCCACGCAGAGCTCCAAATCCCGCATCGCGAGCGGTACGAACTCCAGGGTACAGCCCCGCCTTTGGATCGCCCCCAGGTAGAGCTCGCGGTCCCGGTGACGCTCGGGCGCGAAGGCGATCTGGTAGCCGTCACTCTCCAGGGCCCGGAAGCAGGTGTCCCGGTCGCGCAGCTCCCAGGGCGTGTGCTCGAGCCGATCCGGGCCAGACGCCATCGCCTGGCGACACAGCTCGGCATCACGCAAGGCGAAGGGGACGAACTCCAGCACGGACCCGCCGCGCTTCGCCGCCGCCAGGCACATGTCCCTGTCTCTGCACGTGTCGGGCACGTCGGCGAGGCTGGCCCCATTCTCGATGGCCGAGAGGCAAAGCTCCCGGTCTCTCAAAGAGAAGGGGACGTATTGCAGGGACCTGCCATCACTCGCCACGGCCAGAGCGCACAGCTCCCGGGTGCGGAGCGGCTCGGGAACGAAGAAGAGGCTTTCACCGTCGCGCGTCAGAGCCAGGCGACACAGCTCCGCGTCGCGGCGCTCCTCGGGGACGAAGCACAAGGGCATGCCCCACTCGGTGATGGCAGAGCGGAGCCTCTCGGCCGGAAGGGTTCCCACCTCCTGGGCCAGGGGGTCCAGCGCCAGGACAAGGCTCTCAAGCCCCGCCGCCTCGAGCCTGGGGAGGAAGGGCCCGAGCACCCCCACGTCCACCGGCCCATCGGCATCGTCGTGGAAGCTGTCCGAAGGAGCGTGAAACTGGAACTTCACTCCGTTCGTGATGAAGACGACGAGCGGCCCCTGCCGGTTGTACGCCTCGAACGCGTTGTTCTCCTCCGCGGCGGTGCACCACCGGGTTCCCCTGCCCCACCACTGGGCCGAGGCTTGCGTCAGCGGAACGGCAACGATCAGCTCCTCGTCTTCATAGAGGACACGGCTCTCCGCACGAGCCTTCTCCCGCTCCTCGGCCGCGCGGGCGCGCTTGGAAGGAGCCTGGGCATGAGGAGCGACCGTCCGCCACAGCGACGGCAGATCCTCGTAGGAGTTGAGCTCGCGGGCGCACTCGGGTAGGCGGCGCCGCACGCGCCGGAATACCTGGAGCGTCTCCGGTACCTTGTAGAGGTCCTCGGCCCGGAGGCGGCCCGATAAATAGAGCCGCAGCACCCACTCGAGGTGCGGCTTGCCCGCTGTCGGGTCGGCCTCGGCGAAGCGGGCGAAGAGCGCCGCCTCACCTCCAGCGGCCCAGCTCCGCTCCGGCCCATGCTCCCGGGCCAGGAACTCCCGAAGCAGCGCCGCCGCATGGACCCCGCGAAGATGTTCCAAACGGTTCATGTCAGTCACTTGCCAAGGCGCGCCCGAGCAGACGACCGCCTCGCCCCACCAGCCTTGACATCATGCGGCATGACAGCAACTGTGCCCAAACCCCTTTTCGTTCCGGCCGCGCAGCCCCCATCCGGCTCCCTCTGCGCGCTGGCGACGAGAGGCCTCGTCATCTCTGGGCCTCGACTGCACGGGAGCCGGAGTGGTCGTGGTGCGTGATCGAGCTTCGTGACGTAAGCAAGGTGTATGGGAAGGAGGGGCGGGAGGTGGCGGCACTGCGGAACGTGTCGCTGCGAGTGGCGCCCGGTGAGGTATTTGGAGTGCTCGGCCAGAGCGGCGCCGGCAAGTCCACCCTCATCCGCTGTATCAACCTCCTGGAGCGTCCTACCTCCGGCGAAGTGCGGGTGGACGGTCGCGACATGATGGCGCTCGCTCCTCGGGAGCTGCGCCTGGCCCGGCAGGGCATTGGAATGATCTTCCAGCACTTCAACCTCTTCTCCTCTCAGACGGTGGCCGGCAACATCGCCTACCCGCTGGAGGTGGCCGGCTGGCCGCGCGAGCGCATCCGCGAGCGTGTGCGCGAGCTGCTGGAGTTGGTGGGGCTCGTGGACAAGGCCCTCGCCTACCCCGCGCAGCTCTCCGGAGGCCAGAAGCAGCGGGTGGGCATCGCCCGGGCCCTGGCCCCCCGACCTCGCCTCCTGTTGTCCGATGAGGCCACATCCGCGCTGGATCCGGAGACGACCCGCTCCGTGCTGGGCTTGCTGCGCGACATCAACCGTCAGTTGGGTCTGACCATCCTGCTCATCACCCACCAGATGGAGGTCGTGAAGGACATCTGCGACTCGGTGGCGGTGCTGGAGCGGGGGCAGTTGGTGGAACAGGGCAAGGTCGTCCAGCTGCTCGCCCAGCCTGGTACACGACTGCACGAGCTGTGCTATGCGCCGCTCGCCGCGCGAGACTGGCAGGTGAGCCCTGGAGGCAGGCTGGTGGAGGTGACCTTCCGAGGCGAGAGCGCCACCCAGCCCGTCGTCACCACCATGGCGCGCCGCTTCGGCGTGGACGCCAACCTGCTGGAGGGCTCGCTGGAGCGGGTGGCCGGAGTCCGGATGGGCCGGCTGCTGTTCGAACTCACCGGCGCACCGGAGGCGGTGGAGCAGGCACTCGCCTTCCTCCGGGAGCAGGGCCTGGCACCCGAGGAGCGCGCCCATGTCTGAGGAGCTGCTGCGCTCGTTGTGGGTCGCCACGATCGAGACGCTCTACATGACGTCGGTGGCCGCGGTGCTCGTCCTGCTGGCCGGGTTGCCCCTGGGCGTGCTGCTGGTCGTGACGGACCGGGGCGGGCTCTGGGAGCGGCCGATGCTGAACCGGGTGCTGGGGACGCTCGTCAACGTGGGCCGCTCCGTCCCGTTCATCATCCTCATGGTGGCCATCGTCCCCCTCACCCGTCTGCTGGTGGGCACCACGATCGGCACCACTGCCGCCATCGTGCCCCTGGTGGTGGCGGCCATCCCCTTCATGGGGCGCGTGGTGGAGCAGAGCCTGCGGGAGGTCGAGCACGGACTGGTGGAGGCCGCCGTCGCCATGGGCTCCTCCCACTCGCGCGTCATCCTCCGCGTGCTCATCCCCGAGGCCCTGCCGTCACTCATCCGCGGCCTGGCGCTCGTGATCATCAGTCTGCTGGGCTACAGCGCCATGGCGGGCGCGGTGGGCGGCGGCGGCCTGGGCGATCTCGCGGTGAAGTACGGCTACATGCGCTTCCGCACCGACGTCATGCTGGGCTGTCTGGTGGTGCTGCTGGTGCTCGTGCAGCTCGTCCAGTTCATCGGGGATCGATTCGCCGCTCACTTCGATCACACGGCCTCTCGCTCCGCGCGCTCACGCGACTGATTCCTTCCTGGAGATTCCAACCATGAAGCACCTTCCCAAGACCCTGATCCTCTCCCTCCTGCTCTCCGCCACGGCGCTGCTGCCCGGCTGCAAGAAGTCCGAACCCACCGCCGAGCAGACTCCGGGGACTCGCACGCTGAAGGTGGGCGTCAACCCTGTTCCCCATGGGGAGATCCTCCGCGTGGCCATCCCCCTGGCCGCACGCGAAGGCGTCCGCGTCGAAGTGGTGGAGTTCACCGACTACATCCAGCCGAACATCGCCCTGGCGGACAAGCAACTGGACGCCAACTACTTCCAGCACGTGCCCTACCTGGAGAGCTTCAGCACCGATCGCAAGCTCGCGCTGGCCAGCGTGGGCGCGGTCCACCTCGAGCCCCTGGCGCTCTACTCCACCCGGCACGCGCGCATCGAGGAGTTGCCCGAGGGCGCTCGGATAACCATCCCAGCCGATCCCACCAACGCGGGCCGGGCCCTCCACCTGCTGGCCCAGCAGGGACTGCTCCGCCTGCGCGAGGGCGTGGGCGTCGCCGCGACGGTGAAGGACGTGGTGGACAACCCCCGGAAGCTGGAGCTGCGGGAGATCGACGCCGAGCAGCAGCCCCGCACCCTGGAGGACGTGGCCGCCGCCGTCATCAACGGCAACTACTTCCTCGAGGCCCAGAAGAATCTCAAGCTGGATGCGAAGGTGCTCGCCCGCGAGTCCGCCAAGGACAACCCCTATGCCAACGTGCTCGTCGTCCGGAAGGGCGACGAGGCACGGCCCGAGGTGCAGATGCTGCTGAAAGCGCTCCGCTCCGAGGAGGTGCGGCGCCACATCGAGTCCACCTATGGTGGCGCGGTGATCCCGGCCTTCTAGGCGGGCTCTACCACTTCCAGACCTGCTCGCATCCCCCCGCTGGTGAGCTACTCTCGCTCTCCTTCGGAGGGTAGAGAGGCATGCGGCGTTTCGAGTTCGTCGAAGGCTCATCGAAGAAGTTCTGGGAGATCGAGCTCCAGGGCACGGAGTTCACGGTGCGCTGGGGCCGCATCGGGACCGACGGGCAGACCCAGCAGAAGTCCTTCGCCAGCACCGCGAAGGCCCAGGCCGAGCACGACAAGCTCATCGCCGAGAAGCAGAAGAAGGGTTACGCAGAGGTAGGCGGCGACACCAACACCGTGGTCGCCGCAACCCCCGCCACCACCCCGAATCCGCCCGCCGCTCCGGACGAGGTGCAGCAGACCGCTCCCGCTCCCACCCGGAAGAAGGCCGCCGCGAAGACGGCCTCCGCTCCGGCTCCTGACTCCGTCCCGGAGGCACCCGCTCCCGCTCCCATTCCCCAGGCACCCGTCCTCGTCGATGCCCACTCGCCCATCGCCTGGAGCGAGTCCCTCGTGCAGCGTGTGCACCCGCGACGAGGTGGAATCCAGGTTCCGGTCCGCCCCCTCTCCTCTCCCAAGAAGACCTGGACCGCGCTCGGGAAGGCATTCTTAACGAGATACCCGAAGCTGCAACGCACCGCTCCGGCCATCGGCACGCCCGAGGAGGACGCCGTCCTCCTGACCTACGTGCAGCACAGGACGAATTACAACGACAGGACCCCCCACGTCGATCCCACCGTTGATCTGCTGTTCTCCCTGGGAGGACCCGTCCACGCGACGCGGGCCGTGCTCCTGTCGCTCGACATGCACGTCGACGACTCGGTCCCGGGTTCCGAGGTGCGCCGGGGCAAAAGCCCCCAGTGGTTCAACTCGCTGAACAGGGGGGAGCTGTTCGGCCTGCCCCGGCTGCGCGCCCTGCTCGCCACCCAGACCGATGACGCGGGCTACGCGGCCGCCCGCGACGCCGCCGCGGCCCTCCAGGAGCAGGCCACCACTGATCAACGTGCCGGCGCCGCCTTCCTCTTCCCCACGGAGAAGGCCTGGAGCCGCGCCGAGGCCGAGGCCTACGCCCAAGACCCGGAGAAGCAGAGTGATCTCTTCCTCTGCTCGCTCTCGGACCGCGCCACCCTCGAGCTCGTGGCACCTCACCTCCAGGGGCTGTATCTGCTCGGCGGCTACCATCCCCGGGACTACCTGCCCTCGCTGCTCGACGGCGTGGGAGTGGATGCGCTCCTGCTCCTTCAGGGCATGGCCTCGCTGCAGTACTCCAATGCCGAGAGCCGGCGGGGCTGGGCGGAGCTCGTCTCCGTCATCAACACCGATGAGGCGATGACGCTCCTGCTCGATCATCTCGAGAAGGAGGTAACGCCCTACGCGCTGGAGGCCGGCCTGCGCTGGCCCGGACGAGCGCTGCGCCTGCTGGTGCCCCGAGCCGCTCAGCGCGGCAAGGAGGCGGAGGCCCAACGCGTCGTGCTCACCACGCTCGTGCGCCGCGCCCCCGAGGTCGTGAAGGCCGAACTGCCCGGGCTGTCCGAAGAGGCTCGCAAGTTCGTCTCCAGTCTCCAGGCCGTGTCCTCCGGCCCCGATGTCCCCGAGGCGCGCCCGGACCAGTTGCCGCCCGTGCTCGCCAACCCGCCCTGGCGCGCAGGCAAGCCCGCCGCCCTCCCCGTCCTCACGGACGTGACGCCGCCCGAGCTTCCCGATGCCCTCGTGTGGCGCGAGGGAGAGCGCGAGGCGTGGTCCCAGGAGAAGAGCTGGGAATACGGTGAGCAGTACTCGAAATACCTCCCTGCTCAGTGGAAGGCGGCGCGCGAGCTCTTGTCCTCGGGGAACTCACGCCCCCGGGCGAGCTTCTTCGTGTACGCCCCCGAGGAGCTCGCCCTCGAGTACATCGCGCACTTCCAGCCCGACACCTGGGGAGATGAGGCGTGGTTGCCCGCCGTGGTCGCGCGCCTCGGGCTCGCGGCGCTCCCGCCCGTGCTGCTGAACGTCGCCTCGAAGGGAGGAGAGTCGTACCACCTGGTGTTGCCCTTCGGCGTCTCGCGGCTGGCTCCCCAGGTGGCCGAGGCCTTCGCGGGCTCGAAGAAGGCCCGTCCCCACGCCCGCGCCTGGCTGCTCCGCCACCCCGAGCACGCCATCACCGGGCTCCTCCCCGTCGCGCTCGGCAAGCCTGGGAAGGCCAAGGACGCCGCGTGCGCCGCGCTGCGCCTGCTCGCCTCCAACGGACACGAGGCCACCGTGCTCGACATGGCCGGCCGCGTCTCGTCCCAGGTGCGTGAGGCGGTCTCCCAGGTGCTCGCGTTCGATCCGCTGCTGCTCTTCCCCCAGAAGCTGCCGAAGCTGCCTGACTTCTTCTCCGCGGGAGGCCTGCCCAGGCCGCTGCTCGCTGATCGCTCGGCGAAGCTGCCCGTCGCGGCCGTCGAGACGCTCGGGATGTGCCTGGCCATCTCCTCCCTTGAGGAGCCCTATGCGGGGATTGCGCAGGTGAAGGCCGCCTGCGATCCCGCGAGCCTCGCCCGCTTCGCCTGGGGACTCTTCGAAGCGTGGATGGTGGCCGGAGCGCCGAGCAAGGAGTCCTGGGCGTTCCAGGCGCTCGGCCATCTGGGTGATGACGAGTGCGCGCGGAAGCTCGCGCCGCTCATTCGCGCCTGGCCCGGAGAGGCGGCCCACGCGCGCGCGGTCATGGGGCTGGACGTGCTCGCGACCATCGGCACCGACGTCACGCTCATCTACCTCAACGGCATCGCCGAGAAGGTGAAGTTCAAGGGCCTGCAGGAGAAGGCCCGGGAGAAGATCGCGCAGATCGCCGAGGCGCGGGGCCTGACGCGGGACGAGCTGGCCGATCGGCTCGTGCCGGACCTCGGGCTGGACGAGAACGGCTCGCTCTCGCTGGACTTCGGAGAGCGCACCTTCACCGTCGGCTTCGACGAGCAGCTCAAGCCCTTCGTGAAGGACTCCACCGGCGCGCGCCTCAAGGAGCTGCCCAAGCCCACGAAGAAGGATGACGCCGAGAAGTCCCAGGCCGCTGACGAGCGCTGGAAGGCGCTCAAGAAGGACGCGAAGGCCGCCGCCAGCACCCAGGTGCTCCGGATGGAGCTGGCCATGTGTGCCCGGCGCCGCTGGAGCGCGGAGACGTTCCGCCAGTTCTTCGTCGAGCACCCGCTGCTCATCCACGTGGTGCGTCGCCTGGTGTGGGGCAGCTACACGGCCGACGGAAAGCTGGCCGCCACCTTCCGCGTCGCCGAGGACCGGACGTTCGCCGATCTGAACGAGGACACGTGGACGCTCCCCGATGATGCGAGCGTGGGCATTCCCCATGCGCTGGAGCTGGATGCACAGACGGCGGGGGCCTGGGGGCAGATCTTCGCGGACTACCAGTTGCTGCAGCCCTTCGCCCAGCTGGGCCGCCCCACCTACGCGCCGACGGAGGAGGAGCGCACGGGCCTGGAGCTGGCGCGCGTGAAGGGGCTGAAGGTGCCCACCGGCAAGGTGCTGGGGCTCGAGACACGCGGCTGGCGCCGGGGCCCGCCCCAGGACGCGGGCGTGGTCGGGTGGATGGAGAAGCACCTTGGCCCCGATCGCGTGGTCGAGTTGGACCTCGACCCCGGCCTCTACACGGGCATGCTCTCCGAGTCCCCCGAGCAGACGCTAGGCACCGCCACGGTGCGCAAGCCCAACACCTGGGGGAAGGAGGGCAGGTATCCGCTCGGGACGCTCGACCCCATCCTCTTCTCCGAGCTGGTGAGGGACCTTGAAGGGCTGCGCCCCTCCTGACTCTCGAGTACAAGGACTCCCGATGGCGACGACCCGGAAGAAGAACGCCTCCCCCACCCCGGCCGAGAGCGGTACAGCGAAGGACGTCCAGCGGCCTCCCGCGGAGAGCCTCTACGCGGAGGAGCTCGAGCGGCTGCGCACGCAGGATGACGCACCGAAGCCTCCGGGCTGGAGCATGTCCCTGCACGCGGTGCGCCGCTTCATCCTCGGAGACGAGGCGCTGGGCGTGCAGCGCAAGTTCGTGGGTAACCCGAGCCTCGTGGATCGAGCGATGGTGACGCTCGCCACCAATCGCGGGTTGATGCTCGTGGGCGAGCCCGGCACGGCCAAGAGCCTCTTGTCCGAGCTGCTCGCCGCCGCCATCTCCGGCACCTCCACGCTGACCATCCAGGGCGGCGCGTCCGTCACGGAGGATCAGATCAAATACTCGTGGAACTACGCGCTCCTGGTCTCCGAGGGGCCCACGCCTCGCGCGCTCGTGCCCGCCCCGCTCTACACGGGCATGAAGGAGGGCAAGGTGGTGCGTTTCGAGGAGATCACCCGCTGCCCCATCGAGGTGCAGGACTCGCTGCTCTCCATGCTGTCGGACCGGGTGCTCGCGGTGCCGGAGCTGCGGGACGAGGAGGCCATGGTGTTCGCGAAGGACGGCTTCAACGTCATCGCCACGGCCAACACGCGGGACCGGGGCGTCAACGAGATGAGCGCGGCGCTCAAGCGGCGCTTCAACTTCGAGACAGTGTTCCCCATCGGCGACTTCAACACCGAGCTGTCCCTGGTACGCAACGAGACGGCACGGCTGCTCAAGCGCTCGGGGGTGCCGGTGACGCCGTCGGAGGATCTGCTGGAGGTGCTGGTCACCACGTTCCGCGAGCTGCGCGCCGGGGAGACGAGTGACGGCCAGGCGATGGAGCGGCTGTCCGCGGTGCTCTCCACGGCGGAGGCTGTCTCGGTAGCCCACGCGGTGGGCGTGCGCGGGTATTACCTGCGTGGGGATGGAGGCTCGGCGGCGGATCTGGTGGAGACGCTGGCCGGGACCGCGGCGAAGGACAGCCCCGAGGACCTCAAGCGCCTGCGCTCGTACCTGGAGCAGCGGGTGGCGCGCCGCACCGGACCCCAATGGCGCGCCCTGTACGAGGCCCGCCACCTCCTGCCGGGCTGAGCGCGTGAGCATGCAGGGGACTCCGGGCCTCCATGTCGTCGGCGTGCGCCACCACAGCCCGGCGTGTGCCCGCGTCGTGGCGCACACGCTCCAGACGGTGCGGCCCCGCCACGTGCTCATCGAGGGGCCAGCGGATATGAACGCCCGCCTGGACGAGCTGCTCCTGCCGCACGAGCTGCCCCTCGCCATCTTCAGCAGCTACCGCGACGAGGCCCGGACGCATGCCTCGTGGACGCCCTTCTGTGCCTACTCGCCCGAGTGGGTGGCCCTGACGGAGGGCAAGGCAGCCGGGGCCCAGGTGCGCTTCATGGACCTGCCCGCCTGGGACAAGTCCTTCCACGGCGTGCGCAACCGCTACTCGGATGGCGAGCGCCGCACCACCCGGCTCATCGAGACGCTCTGCCGGAAGCTGGGCCTGGAGGGGATGGATGCCCTCTGGGATCATCTCTTCGAGCAGCCGTGTGAGCTGGAGGCCCTGGCGGAACGGCTGCGCGTCTACTTCGGCTCGTTCCGCAGCGAGGAGGAAGCCACCGAGAGCGACCTGCGGCGCGAGGCCTTCATGCTGGAGCACGTGGAGGCCGCGCTGGCGCTGGGAGATGGCCCCGTGGTGGTGGTGTGCGGTGGCTTCCACGCTCCCGTACTCGCGCGGGCCACGGTGAAGCCGGGCGCCACCTTCCCCACGCCGCCGAGCCACCCGTCCGCGCGCAGCTACCTCGTGCCGTACAGCTTCCGCCGTCTGGACTCCTTCACCGGCTACGAGTCCGGCATGCCCTCCCCCGCCTTCTACCAGGCCGTGTGGGAGCTCGGCCCCGAGAAGGCTCCGGAGCACATGCTCCGCGCCGCCGTCGAGCGGTTGCGCGGCCGGGGGCAGCACGTCTCCTCGGCGGATCTCATCGCCGCCTCGGTCATGGCCGAGGGACTCGGTCGCCTGCGCTCGCACTCCGCCCTGGCGCGCTCGGACCTGCTGGATGGGATGGCGGCCGCCCTGGTGAAGGATGCGCTCGACGTGGCACTGCCGTGGACGACGCGCGGCGTCCTCTCCCCGGACACGGATCCGCTCCTCGTTGAGGTGTTGCGCGCCTTCTCGGGCGAGCGCACGGGCCGCCTGAGCGACCTCACCCCGAGGCCTCCCCTGCTGGCCGACGTGGAGCGCGTCCTGACCTCACATGATCTCAGGCCGCAGGGGCGCGCCCGGAAGGTGAACGTGGAGCTGCGCGAGCCGTCGCACCTGGAGCGCAGCCGCGCGCTCCACCGGCTGCGGGTGCTCGGCATCCCCGGCTTCACACGGGACACGGGCCCCACCTTTCCCACGGAGCCGGTGCTCCAGGAGTCCTGGACGGTGACGCCCTCGGAGGACTTCATCTCCTGGGTTATCGAGGCCTCCGGCTGGGGACCCACGCTGGAGGCCGCCGCCACCGGACGGCTCGAGGAGGCGCTCCTCCAAGCGGGCCCGGACCTGGGCAAGCTCGCGCTGCTGCTCGCCGAGAGTCTCTTCACCGGCTCGAAGGGCCTGGCGCAACGCGTGCTGGAGGCCGTGGCCGCGCAGGCGCTGCACGAGCCGGACCTCTCCCGTCTGGGCACGGCCCTGGAGCGGCTCCTCTCCGTCTGGCGCCATGACGTGCTGCTCGGCGCCCAGGGCTCTGCCGAGGTGGGCACCGTGATCGCGGCGGCCTTCAATCGGGGACTCTGGTTGCTCGAACAGCTTGACGGGCCCGCGCTTCCGGCGGACGAGGGACAGCTCCGGGCCGTGGCCGCGCTGCGGGACACGCTCCGCTTCGCGGGCCGGGCCCTCGGTCTCGACGAGACGCATGCCTCCGCCGTGTTCGAGCGCCGTCTGGCCGATCTCCGCGCTCCACCTGCCGTGCGCGGCGCAGCGCTGGGAGCGCTCTGGTCCCTGTCCCGCTTCTCCGACGAGGCGAGCGCCGAGGCCGCGGCCATCCGCGCGACCCGGGCCGCGGCGCGTCCCTCCATCCTGGGCGACTTCCTGGCCGGCCTGTTCCGGCTCGCCCGAGAGCAGGTGGTGCGCGCGCCGACCGTCACCGCCGTGCTGGACGAGGTGCTCCGCGAGCTGCCCCAGGAGAACTTCCTCGTCGCGCTCCCGGCCCTGCGCCTCGCCTTCGGCTTCTTCCCTCCCCAGGAGAAGGAGGACATCGCCCGGACGCTCCTGTCGCTCCACGGGAAGGACCCCTCCGGCGCGCGGGCGCTGATCCGCCTCGAGGTGGATCCGGCGCTCGTCGCGGCGGGCACGGCGCTGGACGAGGAGGTGGAGCAGGTGCTCGCCCGCTATGGGCTGCTGCGGCCCGCGAGGGAGGTGCGCGATGACGCTTGATCCCCTGGCGCGCTGGCGCCTCGTGCTCGGCGAGGCGGCGGAGGGAGCGCTCGGCAACAGCCTGGACTCGAAGGCCCGCGCCATGGACGCCGCGCTCGAGTGGCTGTACGGGCGCGAGGGAGACCTCGCCGACCGGGACGTGCGGGGACGACAGGGAGGCACGGGCCCGTCCTCGCTCACCATCCCGGATTGGATCAACGAGGTCCACACCCTCTTCCCCAAGGAGACCATCGAGCGCCTCGAGCGTGACGCCGTCGAGCGCTACAAGATCGACGAGGTGGTGACGCGGGTCGACGTGCTCTCGCGCGTGGAGCCCAACGAGACGCTGCTGCGCGCCGTGCTGCGCACCAAGCACCTCATGAATCCCGAGGTGCTGGCGGTGGCCCGACGGATCATCGAGAAGGTGGTGCGCGAGTTGATGGAGAAGCTGAGCAAGGAGGTCCGCCAGACCTTCTCGGGCGTGCTCGACCGACGCCGCCGCTCTCCGCTGAAGGTGGCGCGCAACTTCGACTTCCGGCGGACGCTGCGGGAGAACCTGGACCGGTACTCCCCCGCCGAGCGCAAGCTCACCATCGAGCGGGCCTCGTTCTTCTCGCGCACCCGGCGGTTCACCGAGCGCTGGCAGGTGATCATCCTGGTGGATCAATCCGGGAGCATGGTGTCCTCGGTCATCCACTCGGCCGTCAGCGCGGCCTGTCTATGGGGACTGCCGGGCATCCAGACGCACCTGATCGCCTTCGACACCGCCGTGGTGGACCTCACCCGTGAGGTGGCCGATCCGGTGGAGCTGCTGATGAAGGTGCAGCTCGGAGGCGGCACGGACATCCAGAAGGCGGTGGCCTACGGCGCGGGGCTTATCGAGGCTCCCCGGCGGAGCATCGTCGTCCTCATCACGGACTTCTACGAAGGCGGGCACCCGGGGCTGCTCGTGCGCCGGGTGAAGGAGCTGTGCGATCAGGGGACGAAGGTGTTGGGGCTCGCGGCGCTCGAACCAGACGCGACCCCGAACTACGACCGGGACCTCGCCCAGCGACTGGTGGACGTGGGAGCCCACGTGGGAGCGATGACGCCCGGCCAGCTCGCAGCGTGGATTGCCGAGAAGGTGCGCGCATGAGCCGCCCGGATCTCCTCGCCCTCACCCCGCAGGCCATCGCCAGCCTGGCCAACCTGGGACTGGTGAAGCGCGCGCAGAAGGAGATCGAGCAGGGCAAAGGGCCCCGGCTGGAGGAGCTGGCCGATGGGACCGTGGTGGGCAGCTTCGAGGATGGGAACACGGTCCGGCTCCCTCCGGGCAAGAGCCTGAAGGACAGTCCCTGCACCTGCAACGCCACCACCGTGTGCCGGCACCGCGTGGCCGTGGCGCTGGCCTACCCGGCCTTCACCAGCGCGAGCGCGGCACCCGCCCCGGAGAAAGCCACGGAGGCTGCACCGGAACCGCCCTGGTCCCCGGGCTCGGTGGACGACAAGGCCCTGGAGGAAGTGCTCCCCCGCCGCTCGCTGGAACACGCCGGAGCCCTTCGGGAGCGCGGTTACCTCGCACAGGTGCGGAGAGGGACATTCGTGGGCGATGACGTGCCCACGGTGTCCCTCGCGACGTGCACGGTGCGCTTCCTCGTGCCCCGGAACCTGGGCTACGCGCGCTGCGACTGCTCGGTGGGGACGGGCTGCGAGCACCTGCCACTGGCTGTCTGGGCCTTCCGCGTCGCCGATGAGAAGGACGCCACAAGTCGCGAGGTCTCCGTCGAGGTGGCACGCCGGCACGTCGAGTCGGATGAAGGCGGACCGGCGCTGGACGCCGCGAGAGATCTGGCCAGCTTCCTCCTGCTGGAGGGAGCCCAACATGCCAGCACCGGCCTCGCGGGGCGCTTCGCACTGGCGCGCTCGAGCCTCGCGGACGCGAGGATGGCCTGGCCGCTCGCGGCACTCGAGGAGATCGAGGATCTGCTCGGAGCCTATGTGAGCCGCGGGGCCCGTTACGCCCCGGCGAAGCTCGCGGCCACCCTGGCGGAGCTCTTCGCCCGCCTGCGCGCCGCTCGCACCGGAGGAGCGGTACCGCCTCGCGCGGTGCTGGGCATGGACGAGGCGCCGGAGACGAAGCTCGACTACGTCCGGCTGGTGTCGCTCGGGATGCGGCTGTTCGCCGATGGCAGGGAGCGCCGCGCGGAGGTGGTGCTGGCGGATCCAGCCAGTGCGGGGCTCCTCGTGGTGCGCCGTGCCTTCACCTACGCGGAGGATCAAACTCCCGAGGACGGCGCTGAACTCGGACGCCGACAGGGGGCGCCCGGCGCGACGCTCGAGGCCCTCGCTCGGGGACAGGTGGTGACCTCGGGAGCCACCCGCCAGCCGGATCGCCTCGTGGTGTTCTCCACGCGGGGGCTGCAGCGCACCTCGGTGACACCGCAGTCCGGGGACTGGAGCCTGCTGCCGGCGCCGCTGCTCGTGAAGGACGTCTCCGCGCTGGAGGCCACCCTGCGGGCCCGGCCACCGCGATTCCTGCGGCCGCGGCAGCTCGCCGAGAACGTGCATGCCTTCGAGGTCTCCCGCGTGGTGGACGTGGTCTACGCGCCGGGTGCCCAACGGGTGCACGCGGAGCTGGAGGACGCAGGCGGGCATGGCTTCCTCGTGGAGCTGTCCCACCGCCGGGTGGCCCCCGGGGCGCTGGACGCGCTCGCCGAGGGACTGAGCGGAAGACGCGGGCAGCTCCGCTACCTCTCGGGAGAGGTGCGAAGAGCCGCCCGAGGGCTCGTCGTCGAGCCGCTGGCGCTGTCCTGCGAGGGCACGGGGGTGGTGGTGCTCGACCTGCAACCCGCCGCCGCGACGGGGCCCCTGCGCACGGCGGAGGACAGGCCCCCGCTGCCCCCCCTCCCGGCGGCCCTGGCCGAGCTGGAAGGCTGCCTGGCGGATGCGGTGCACCAGGGCCTGCGCCACATCGTCCCGGCCTGGACGGTGCGGCTCTCGGCCGTGGCCGCGCGTGTCCGGGAGCTCGGGATGAAGCGCCTGGCGGATGACCTGGGAGCGCTCGCCACCAGCTTGGACGCGGCCCGTGCCTCGGGTCAGGCCTCGGACGAAGCGGCGCTCGCGGCGGCGTGGGCTGATGCGGCCCTCCGCGTCACGGTGGGACTCGAGCAGCTCGGGTAGAACATCTCGAAAGTTGTCGACTCCCGGTCTGGGGCCGAGAACATTGCCGTGCACTATTGGCAGATTGCCAATAGTATGACCCCATGGGCCTTCCGGTGCGTGCCGCGGTGCTGCAGGTGGTGAATGGTCCCTTCGCCATCGACGAGGTCGAGCTCGACTCGCCGCGGACGGGCGAGCTGCGGGTGCGGGTGACGGCGAGTGGCATCTGTCACACGGACCTCGCCTACCGGGCGGGCGCGGGCCGCTTCCCCTTCCCCGCCGTGCTCGGCCACGAAGGCGCGGGCGTCGTGGAGGCCGTGGGTGACGGCGTGACGGACTTCGTGCCCGGCGACGCGGTGGTGCTCAGCTACTTCTCGTGCCGCGAGTGTGGCACGTGCGCACGCCGCCATCCCGCGTATTGCGAGCGCGGGTACGCGGGGAACTTCTCCGGTGCCAGGCCTGATGGCTCCTTCCCCATGCGGTGGCACGGTGAGCCGATTCGCTCCAGCTTCTTCCACCAGTCCTCGTTCGCCACACACGTGCTGGCGCACCAGCACAACGCGGTGAAGGTCGACGCGTCCGCGCCGCTCGAGCTGCTCGCGCCGCTGGGCTGCGGATTCCAGACCGGCGCGGGAGCGGTGCTCGAGGCGTTCCGGCTTGAAGCCGGGCAGCAGCTCGCGGTGTACGGAGCGGGCGCCGTTGGCCTCGCGGCCATCATGGCGGCGCGAGTCGCCGGCGCGGCGCGCATCATCGCCGTGGACCTCAGCGCGGAGCGGCTCGAGCTGGCGCGCGAACTGGGCGCCACCGACACCTTCCTGGCGCACGAGCCCGAGCTCACGAAGACGATTCTGAAGCGAACCCGGGGCGGCGTGGACTTCGCCCTGGAGTGCGTGGGCTCACCCCAGGTGTTGCGTCAGGCGTTCGACGTGACACGGCCCCTGGGCACCTGCGCGTTGCTCGGCCTGCCTGGTCACGGCGCGGAAGTCTCGCTCCCGATGATCGGCCTCCTCTCCGGGAAGAAGCTGATGGGCATCCTGGAGGGGAATGCCGATCCGAAGACCTTCATTCCGCGCCTGGTCTCTCTGCACGCGGAAGGACGGTTTCCCATCGAGAAGCTGAGCCGCCCCTATGCCTTCGAGGCCATCAACGACGCGGTTCACGACATGGAGACGCGCACAGCCATCAAACCGGTGCTGCACATGCAAGGAGGAAGGACGCCATGACCTTCGACGAAGCAGTGAAAGCAGGGAACCTCAACACCGAAGCGGCGCTCGCGTTGTTCGACAGCCTGCCCACGGTGGAGCTCGCCTTCATGTGCGGCAGGTGGAAGGGCAGCGAGCTCCGGACGGGGCACCCGATAGACGGAATGCTCAGCGCGACCGGCTGGTACGGCAAGCAGTTCATCGACGCCGAGAGCGTGCACCCGCTGCTGTTCTTCACGGAGGACCGCGCGTCGGTGTTCCCGGTGGATCCACGCAAGTGGCCGTCGCCGAGCATTCAAGGCTTCGTGGGCCCGCATCGGGCCGATGTGGAGACCGGGAAGTACAAGGCGCGGCTGCGCATGACGGAGTACCGCGGGAAGCTCAGCGCGACGATGATCTACGATGACCGGCCCACCCTCGACGTGTTCCGGAAGGTCGACGCGGACACGGTGCTCGGCGCGATGGACTCGCGAGGAATGGCGGCGCCGTACTTCTTCGTCCTGCGCCGCGATTCCGGCGGCCCTCCCCTTTCAGTGAGGGAAGGCGCATAGGCCTGTCAGCGCAGGAGCAGACCCACCCAGGAGGGGCCGCCGAGAGACAGCGGCGGCCCCGGTGGAGTTGGCTTCGAAGTAGAAATTCACATGAAGCGCTTGAAGAGGCCGAACTTTCCGCCATAGGGCGGATAGCGCAGCTTCATGTCGAGCGCGAAAGGCCGCTTCACCACGCTCTTCTTGTGACTGAAGGCATCGAAGCTGGCCTGGCCGTGATAGCCGCCGAGCCCCGACTCGCCCACTCCCCCGAAAGGAAGCCCCTCGACGGCGAAGTGAACGCACACGTCGTTGGCGACCGCTCCGCCGCTCGAGGTCTCCGTGAGGACGCGCTCATTCACCGCCGCGTCGCGCGCGAAGCTGTAGAGGGCGAGCGGCTTCGGACGGGCGCGCACGAAGCGGATGGCGTCGTCGATGCTCGGACAGTCGACGAGCGGGAGCAAGGGACCGAAGATCTCCTCCTGCATCAGCGGACTCGACAACGGTGCATCGGTGATGACGGTGGGCGCGAAGTAGCGGCTGGGCGCGTCGCGCTCGCCGCCGAAGGCGATCTGACCGTCGGCCGCAAGCGCGGAGATGCGCTCGAAGTGGCGATGGCTGACGATGCGGCCATAGTCGCTGCTCGTGCGCGCATCGGCACCGTAGAAGCTTCTGACGGCTTTCTGGACCAGGTCGATGAAGCGGCCCTTGAGCTCGGGTGGAATGAGCACGTAATCCGGCGCGACGCATGTCTGTCCGGCGTTGACGTACTTGCCCCAGGCGATGCGTCGCGCGGTGACCTCGATGTCCGCGCTTCTGTCGACAATGCAGGGACTCTTTCCACCCAGCTCAAGAACGGTGGGCGTGAGGTGCCGGGCGGCGGCTTCGGCCACTACCCGCCCCACCTGGGTTCCACCGGTGAAGAAGATGAGGTCCCAGCGCTCCGCGAGGAGCGCCTGGCTCGTCTCCGCGCCCCCCTCGACAACCGAGACGACTTCCGATGGGAAGGCCTCGCCCAGCATCCGCCTGAGCACACCCGAAGTCGCGGGTGACAGCTCGCTGGGTTTCAACACGGCCGTGCAGCCCGCGGCGAGTGCCCCGATGAGCGGCGCCATCGACAACTGGTAGGGGTAGTTCCAGGGCGAGATGATGAGCGTCACGCCGAGCGGATCCGCATATTGGTAGGCCCGCGCCGGCTGGATGATGAGGGGCGCCGACCCCCGCCGCGGCTCCATCCACGCCTTCACGTTCTTGAGCGCGTTCTTGATCTCTCCGTAGATGTTCCCGACCTCGGTGAGGTAGGCCTCCTCCGGACTCTTCGAAAGATCCGCCTTGAGGGCGGCGAGAATCTCCGCCTCGTACTTGCGCGCCGCCCGATCGAGCGCCTGCAACTGCTCCCGCCGCCATTGCAGCGGGAGCGTGACTCGGGTCTCGAAGTAGGCACGCTGCTTTTCGACAAGCATCTTCGTGTCGAGCGAAGGCGGAACGGCGGCGAGGTTGCTGAGACTCCGAGCCATGGGACTTCTCCTTCTGTGGGAGGGGGCTACTTCAGGAACTCGCCTCTTTCGGCCTTCGCGACGAGCGACGCGGGCGGCAGGAAGTGCTTCCCGTAGCGCTCCGCGAGCTCGCGCGCGCGGGTGACGAAGCCGCGTGGCCCCGTGCCGGTACGCCCTTCGTAGCCGTTGATGAATTGCACGACCCCTCCCGTCCACGGCGGGAAGCCGATTCCGAGGAGGGAGCCCACGTTCGCGTCGGCGGCGGAGCGGAGGACACCTTCGTCGAAGCACTTCACCGTGTCGATGGCCTCGGCGAACAGCATCCGCTCCTTCATGTCCTCGAAGGGGATGGTGTAACCGGGCTTGGTGAAGTGCTGGGCGAGCCCCGACCAGAGGCCCGTGCGCTTGCCATCCACGTAGTCATAGAAGCCGCCCCCGGTGGAGCGGCCCTTGCGCTGGTACTGATCGAT
Source organism: Archangium minus (assembly GCF_044360475.1). Classification (NCBI taxonomy): domain Bacteria; kingdom Pseudomonadati; phylum Myxococcota; class Myxococcia; order Myxococcales; family Archangiaceae; genus Archangium; species Archangium minus. The sequence goes on along the minus strand of NZ_CP043494.1, from coordinate 6,376,904 downwards.
CATCGCGTCCATGACCGCGTAGCTGCCGTGGTCCATCCACGGCAGGCCAGCGGCCTCGGCGGCGGCCTTGGTCTCGAGGCGAATCTTCCGCGGCAGGGTCAACGTCAATTCGTCCACCAGTTGGAGCGGAGCCGCGGGGTAGCCCGCCTGGAGGCCCGCCTGCTCGATGGAGGCGGGCGAAATCCCCTCCCCCACCATGGCGATGGCCTCGTTGAGGAACGTGCCGATCACCCGGCTGGTGAAGAAGCCTCGGCTGTCGTTGACGACGATGGGCGTCTTTCCAATCTGGACCGCGATGTCGATGGCCTTCGCCAGCGTGGCATCGCTCGTCGCCTTGCCCGCGATGAGCTCGAGCAGCGGCATCTTGTCCACCGGGGAGAAGAAGTGCATCCCGACGAAGTCGGCCGGCCGCTTCACGCCCTCGGCGAGCAGGGTGATGGGCAGGGTCGAGGTGTTGGAAGCAAGCACCGCGTCCGGGGAGACCACGCCTTGAATCTCCTGGAAGACCTGGTGCTTGAGCTTCACGTCCTCGAAGACCGCTTCGATGACCAGGTCACAACCCGCGAGCGCGGCGGCATCCGCGGTGGGGTGGATTCGCGCCAGGAGCGCGTCGCCCTTCTCCTTCGTGGACTGGCCCTTCTGGATGGCCTTCTCCACCAGCTTGACGGAGTACTGCTTGCCCTTCTCGGCGGAGGCAAGGCTCACGTCCTTGAGCACCACGTCGATGCCGGCCTTGGCGCACACATAGGCGATGCCGGCGCCCATCATCCCGGCGCCGAGGACACCGACCTTCTTCGCCGTGTGCTGCGGGAAGCCCTTCGGACGGCCGCCGCCCGAGTTGATGTGCTGCATGTCGAAGAAGAACGCCTGAATCATGTTCTTCGCGACCTGGCCGGTGACGAGCTCGGTGAAGTAGCGCGACTCGATGGTGAACGCGGTGTCGATGTCCACCTGCGTGCTCTCGACGGCCACCGCCATGATGGCGCGCGGCGCGGGCATGTTCGCGCCCTTGAGCTGCTTGCGCAGGTTGGCGGGGAACGAGGGCAGGTTCGCCGCGAGGGCTGGCGAGGACGGGGTGCCGCCCGGAATCTTGTAGCCCTTCTGGTCCCACGGCTGCTGCGCCGTGGGGTTCGCCTTCACCCAGGCCCTGGCCGCGGGCAGGAGCGCGTCCACCGAGTCCACCACCTCGTGCACGAGGCCCAGCTCCTTCGCCTCCTGCGGCCGGTAACGCTGACCCTGGAGCAGGACCTTCATCAGCGCGTCCACGATGCCGAGCATGCGCACCGTGCGCACCACGCCTCCGCCGCCGGGAAGCAGCCCGAGCGTCACCTCCGGCAGCCCGACCTGCGCGCCCTTGACGTCGGCGATGATGCGCCGGTGACACGCGAGCGCGATCTCGAGCCCACCCCCGAGCGCCGCGCCGTTGATGGCCGCGACCACGGGCTTGCCCAGGGTCTCCAGCGTCCGCAGCTGCGCCTTGATCTCCTGTCCGAGCTCGAAGACCTGCTTCGCCTCGTCCTTCTTCACGTTGCGCAAATCGTTCAGATCGCCCCCCGCGAAGAAGGTCTTCTTCGCCGAGGTGATGATGACGCCCGTGAGGGTGTCCTTCTCCTTGACCAGGCGGTCCACGGTCGCGCGCATGGACTTCACATATGCGGCGTTCATCGTATTGGCGGACTGGCCCGGATCATCCAACGTCAAGACCACGATGCCGTCGGCGTCTCGCTCCCAGCGGATGGTGTTCTGCTCGCTCATGGGTTCGCTCGAATGTTGTCGATAAAAAGGAGGAAGAGATTCAAACGCGCTCGACGAGGGTGGCTACGCCCATCCCGCCGCCGACGCACAGGGTGACGACCGCGCGGCGCGCCTTCCGCCGCTCGAGCTCGTCCACCACGGTCCCGAGGATCATCGCGCCCGTGGCCCCAAGCGGGTGGCCCATGGCGATCGCGCCGCCATTGACGTTGAGCTTCTCGCTCGGGATGGCGAGGTCCTTCTGGTACTTGAGGACCACGGAGGCGAAGGCCTCGTTGAGCTCGAAGAGATCGATGTCCCGGATGGAGAGGCCGGCGATGTCGAGCAGCTTCCGGGTGGCCGGAATCGGGCCAGTGAGCATGATGGTCGGGTCCGCACCGGATGTGGCGACGGCGGCGATGCGCGCCCGCGGCTTGAGGCCGAGCTCCTTGCCGGCCTTCTCCGAGCCCAACAGCACGAGCGCCGCGCCATCGACGATGCCGGACGAGTTCCCCGGCGTGTGCACGTGGTGGATCTTCTCCACGAAGTGGTACTTCTGCAGCGCCACCGCGTCGAAGCCGCCGACCTCGCCGATTCCGACGAAAGACGGGTTGAGCTGACCGAGCGAGGCCACGGTGGAGTCCGGACGCATGTGCTCGTCACGGTCGAGCACGGTGAGCCCGTTCTGGTCCACGACTGGGACGACGGAATTCTTGAAGTATCCGGCGGCCCAGGCCTTGGCAGCGCGCTCCTGCGACTGCACGGCATAGCGGTCCACGTCCTCGCGGGTGAAGCCCTCCATCGTCGCGATCAGGTCCGCGGAGATGCCCTGAGGCACGAAGTAGGTGTCATAGTTGGTGGCGGGGTCCTGGGCCCAGGCGCCGCCGTCCGAGCCCATCGGGACGCGCGACATGCTCTCCACGCCACCCGCGATGACCAGGTGTTCCCATCCCGAGCGCACCTGCTGGGCGGCCATGTTCACCGCGGTCAGGCCAGAGGCACAGAAGCGGTTGAGCTGGACTCCACCGGTCGTCTCGGGAAGTCCGGCCGCGAGCACCAGGGTCCGGGCGATGTCCGCGCCCTGGTCCCCGACCGGGGAGACCACGCCAAGCACCACGTCGTCGATCCGCTGGGGATCCAGGTTCGGGTTGCGTTTCTTGAGCGCATCCACCAGGCCGACGAGCAGAGAGAGGGGCTTGATTCCGTGCAGCGCGCCCTTCTTGCCCTTGCCGCGGGGAGTGCGAACGGCGTCGAAGATGAAAGCTTCCTGGCTCACTGAGAGCCTCCTTGCGAGACGATTGAAGTGGTTCAGAGGGAACGGGCGATGAGCTCTTTCATGATCTCATTCGCGCCGGCGAAAATCCGCAACACGCGGGTATCGGCGAACAGGTGGGCAATGGGGTATTCCTTCATGTACCCGTACCCACCAAAGAGTTGCAGGCAGCGGTCCACGACGATGCAGGCCTGGTCGGTCACCCAGTATTTGGCCATGGCCGCCGTGGTCGCGTCGAGCTGGCCCTCGAGGTGGGATTGGATGCAGTCATCGATGAAGGTGCGACACACACGCTTCAGGGTCGCGCACTCCGCGAGCTCGAAGCGCGTGTTCTGCAGTTGGAGGAGGGGCTTGCCGAAGACGTGACGCTGCTTGGTGTACTCGACCGTCAAATCCACGGCGCGCTCGAGGCTCGCCATCCCGATGAGCGCCACGCTCAGCCGCTCCTGGGGCAGCTGCTGCATCATCTGGGCGAAACCCCGGCCCTCCTCGCCGCCGAGCAGATTGACGGCGGGGACCTTCAGGTCATCGAAGAAGAGCTCGGTCGTGTCCTGGCCCTTGCCGCCAAGCTTGTCGAGGATGCGGCCTCGCTCGAAGCCAGGCGTCGTGTCGGAGACCTCGGCGCACAACAGGGAGATGCCGGCGTGCCCCTTCGCATCCCCCGTCCGCACGGCGATGATGAGGAAGTCACAGACGTGGCCGTTGGAGATAAACGTCTTCGCGCCGCTCACTCGGTAAAAATCGCCATCACGCACCGCGCGGGTGGAGATGGCCTGGAGGTCCGAACCCGTCCCCGGCTCGGTCATGGCGATGGCGCCCACCCACTCGCCGCTCGCGAGCTTGGGCAGCCACTTCTGCTTCTGGGCCTCGGACGCATAGGCGAGGATGTAGTGCGCGACGATGGCGCAATGCACCGAGAAGCCCATCGAAGGGTCCCCGGCGCGGATCTGCTCCTCGATGAGGACCGCCTCGTGCGCGAACGTGCCGCCACCTCCGCCATAGGCCTCCGGAATGGACATGCACAGGAGCCCAAGCTCGCCTGCTCGCCGATAGAGCGCCTTGTCCGGATAACCCTGGGCCACGTGCTTGGGCACGTTGGGAAGGACCTCTTTCGTGAAGTAGGCGGCCGCGAGCCCGCGCACCTGCTCGAGCTCCTCCGAGCCCCATGGGGAACGTCTCGTCATGTCTGCCTCTCTCTTCTCTGGTTCCGCTCTAGAGTCCGAACGTCTTGCCGATGATGTCGCGCTGGATTTCGCTCGTGCCGCCAAAGACGGTGGAGATCACCGTGGCTCGCAGATGCGACTCCATGTCGTACTCAAGGGCGTAGCCGTAGCCCCCCATCATCTGCATGCCTTCGAGCGCCACACGCTTGGCCGTCTCGGTCGTCTTCAGCTTCGCCATCGACGCCTCGCGAGGGAGCATCCGCTCGGGCGCCTCGTCCGCCATCGCGGCCACGCGGTAGATGAGCAACTCACAGCAATCGAGCTCGGTGGCGAGGTCCGCGATCCGGTGCTTGATCGCCTGGAAGGAACCAATCGGCTGGCCGAACTGCTTGCGCTCCTTCACGTACGCGACGGCGTCATCGAAGGCACGCCGGCCGCGGCCGAGCATGGACGCGGCGAGAATGAGCCGCTCGCAGTTGAGCCCCGCCATCAACTGGGGCCAGGCCCGGTCCACGGTTCCGACCACGGAGTTCTCGGGTAGGAAGCAGTCGGTGAAGAAGACGTCGTTCACTTCCTTGCCGCCCAGGGTGGGGATACCGCGAATCTCCATCCCTGGCGTGCCCGCGGGAACGCAGAACATGGTGAAGCCCTCGTGCCGTCCGCCCGAGGGGTTGGTGCGAGCCACGAGCAGGAGATGGTCCGCGAGGTGCGCGTTCGAGACCCAGGTCTTCTGCCCGTTGATGATGAACCCTCCAGGGGTCCGGGTCGCGCGGCAGGTGATCGCGGCGACGTCCGATCCAGCCCCGGGTTCGGAAATGGCGATCGCCTCCACGCGGCCGCGGGTGATACCTCCAAGGATCTTCTCGCGCTGGGCCTCGGTCCCGAACTTCACATACGGACCGGCGGCGACCGAGGTGGTGATATAGCCCCCCACCGGGGCGAGCCCGTACGCGGTCCGCTCGGCGAAGAGACACATGTCGGAGAGGCCGCCATCCGAGCCGCCATACTTCGACGGGATGCCCACCCCGAGCCAACCAAGCTCGGCCATCTGAGCGTAGAGGGCGGGGTTGTGGGCCTCGGCGCCGTTCCGGGTCAAGGCGTCGCGTTGCGCGCGCGTACCCGTCTTGTCGCGGCAGAACGCATCAATGGCGTCGGCGAACGAGGCTTGCTCCGGTGTTCTCGCATGCATGGGAGTCCCTTGGGTGGTGTTCCGGGAGGTGGAAATCAGGCGTTCGCGTAGAACGAGGCGATGCGCTCGGCGTACTGCTCGAGGATGACGCGGCGCTTGAGCTTGAGGGTGGGCGTGAGCTGGCCCGTCGCGGGAGACCACACCTCGGGGACCACCTCGAAGCGCTTGATCTGCTCCGCTCGGGAAAGCCGGGCGTTGGTTGAAGCAACGAGCGACTCGAGCTCGGCGCGAACCACCGGATCGCGCGAGAGGTCGGCGAGCGACTGCGGCGCGAGACCTTGAATCCTGGCCCAGAGCGGCGCGGCGTCCGGGTCGAGCGAGACGAGTGCCGTCACGTAGGGCCGACCGTCGCCAATCGTGATCGCCTGCCCGACGAGCGGATGCGCGCGCAGCATGCCCTCGATCCGGGATGGCGCGATGTTCTTCCCGCTCGAGGTGATGAGGAGCTCCTTCTTGCGGTCGGTGATGGTGAGGAAGCCGTCGGGGTCGAGCGTGCCGATGTCGCCGGTGGCGAGCCAGCCGTCCTCGTCGACCGCGCTGACGATCTGGCCGTCCGCGGCGAGATAGCCAAGGAACACCACGGGGCCGCGAACGAAGATTTCACCGTCCCCTGCCAGCCGGAGCTGCACTCCGGGAATGGGCCGGCCCACGGCACCCACGCGGAAGTCCGTGGGCGTGCTGATGGTGGCGCAGCCGGTGGTTTCGCTCATGCCCCAGACCTCGAGCACCTTGATCCCGAAGCCTCCGAGGTACTCGAGAATGTCGACGGGGATGGGCGCCGAGCCGCTGCTCGCCCACTGGAGCGCGTCCAGTCCGAGCGCCTTGCGCAGGGGCTTGAGGACCCTGGCATCCACCTCCGCGGCCTTCTGCTGGAGCTCCGGGGGCACAGCCTTTCCGACACCTTCGAGCCGGAAGGCCTCCAGGGCCACAGCATGAGCGGAGAGAATGGCCTCGCGCTGAGGAGGCTCAAGCGTGCCCAGCTTCGCCCGCAGGCCCCCGGCGAGCTTCTCCCAGACGCGCGGCACTCCGAAGAACGCGGGGGGAGACACCTTGGCCATCAGCGGCACCACTCCCGCCGGATCCGCGCAGATGTGCACGTGCAGCGCCTTGTAGAGTGCGCGGTAGAAGCCGAGCTCGCGCTCCGCGATATGCGCCAGCGGGAGATAGGCGATCGACGGGACCTGCATGGGAACGGGGACGGCGAGATCCACCGCGATCGCCTCATAGAAGGCGTTCTGGTGGCTCAGCACCACGCCTTTGGGGTCGCCCGTCGTGCCCGAGGTGTACATCATCGCGATCGGATCCTCGGGCCGGATGGATCTCCAGCCGTCCTCGAAGACCGTGGGCTCCGCCTGGTGCAACCTGCGTCCCTCGGCCTCGACCTCCTCAAAGGAGACGAAGCGCGCATCCCCGGCCGGGATGGCCGATGAATCGAGGACGATGATCCGCTTGAGCGCCCGGAGCGTTTCGAGCACCGGCCGCCACCGTGAGACCTCCTCCGCGCCCTCCAGCACCACCACCGTGGCCCGGCTGTGCCGCGCGACGTAGCCCACCTGCTCGATGCTCAGGGTCTGGTACGCGGTACAGGGAATGGCGGCGAGGTGGACCGCGGCGAAGTCGATGATCCAGTGCTCTGGCCGGCTGGACATCATGATCATCATCCGCTCGCCTCGCGTCAGCCCGAGCGCGCCGAGCCCGCGGGCGAGCACGGCGGTCCGTTCGCGCAGCTGTGCCCAGGTGAGCGTCTTGTCTCCAGCGCTGAGAGCGGGAGCGTCCGCGTATTCTTCGGCATTGCGTTTGAGGAGCAGCGGCAGCGTGAGCTTGCTTGCCTGTGATTGGCACTGTGCTTCCAATGCTGCGAGCGACGGACCCATGGGCACCTCCTCGAGTCAATGGACAAACTTGCTGCTGTGTTCCTCTTCAGGGGTCGACGTAGAGGTCGAGCAAGACGTCAGAGCCCCCCCCATAGCGGCTGAAGTCGGTGATGCCTTCAGCGCGGAGGACGTCTTCATCGATGAAGGTCTGCCCCGTGCAATCGCGCGGCGGACGCTGGAGGATGGCCACGGCCGCGTCCGCCATGATCTCCGGCGAGCGGGCCCGCTGCATCGATGCGTCGCCCCCGAGCATGTTCCTCACGGCGGCGGTGGCGATGAGCGTTCGGGGCCAGAGGGCGTTCGCGGCGATGCCGGCCTCGGCCAGCTCCGCGGCCCAGCCGAGCGTGAGCAGGGTCATCCCGTACTTGGCGAGCGTGTACGCCGGGTGCAGGCCCATCCAGTGCGGCGCGAGGTTGACCGGCGGCGAGAGCGAGAGGATGTGCGGATGGGGAGATCTCCGCAGGTGCGGAATCGCCGCGCGCGTCAGAAGGAACGTCCCCCGCAGCTGGATCTGCTGCATCAGGTCGAAGCGCTTGACCGGCAGCTCTTCGGTCTTGAGCGGGGCGAGGGCGCTCGCGTTGTTGACGCAGAAGTCGATGCCACCAAAACGGGCCACGGTCTCATCCACGGCCCGCTGCACAGCCGCTTCGTCGCGCACATCGCCAACCACCGCGAGCGCCTGGCCGCCCGCGGCTTCGATCTCCGCGGCCGCCGTGTGCACCGTCCCGGGCAGCCGTGGATCCGGGGTGTCGGTCTTCGCCAGGAGCGCGACGTTGGCCCCCAGACGCCCCGCCGCGACGCCGATCGCCAGTCCGATTCCGCGGCTTCCTCCGGACATCAACAGCGTGCGTCCCGCAAGTGGCCTCGAGGTCATTACTCGTCCTTTCCTCGCTTGCGCCCCGACCCCGGCCCCCGGGAGTCGTCGCGCTCGGGGGAGGCGTCTTGATGGAGCTGGGGGAACACGTCGCGCACGATCGTGATGAGCGCTTCGCTCAAGAGCAGGTGCGCGTCCTCGCGCGAGAGTGTTCCACCGCGGATCCACTCGCGAATGGTGGCTTTCACCAGACCGCCATAGGAGCGAATCATCGCCCGCTGCCGCGCGTCACTTCCGACCTCGACCTTGAGGCCCAGGAACTCAAGCGTCTTCGAAGCGGACACGTCGTCCGCCTCCGAGATGATGCGCTCGACCTCCGGATCCACGCCGATGCCCCCCGCGCCGGTGACCGCCACATAGGTCTTTCCGTGGGTCGCCACCGTATCGAGGTACCACTCCACGCTGCGCTCCACTCGCTGCCGCAAGGTTCCCGTCATGGGCACGCTCTCGTCCAGGCCGGGCATGAGCAGCATTCTCTTCACGACCTTCAAATAGAGATCCCGCTTCTGCCCGAAGTAGTGATTGATCAATCCCCGGGCGACGCCCGCCTCCCGGGCGATGTCCGAGGTGGAGACTTCCGCGTACGGGCGCTCGCCGAACAGCCGCGTGGCGCACGCCAGAATCTGTTCCCTGCGCGTGTCCGGCTCGAGCCGTTTCCAGCGAGGAGAGGCGGCCTGGCTCATGACTTCTGCTCCCGCCAGGGCAGGAACGCCGGCAGGTCCCGCTCCAACGTTCGGAGGAACTTCGCGGGCCGCTTCTGCAGGAACGACATCACGCCCTCCTCGGCGTCCGCGTTCTGGGCACAGCTCGCGATGAGCTGGCTGTCGAGTGCGAAGGCGGGCTCGGGCGAAGGGAGAGCGCTCATCCGGTAGAGTGCCTGCCGGATGACGGCCACGGACACCGGCGCGGTGTTCTCGACCAGCTCGCGAGCAAGCGCATAGGCGGCATCGAGCAGCGCATCGGGCTCGTGGAGGGACTGGACCAGGCCCGCGCCAAGCGCCTCTTCTGCTTTGATCAGACGGCCACTCACCATCCAATCGAGCGCGCGCCCCATTCCGACGAGGCGCGGCAGGAACCAGCACGAGCCCGCTTCCGGATAGATGCCACGCCGGCTGAAGACGAAACCAAAGCGGCTGTCTTTCGCGGCGAGGCGGAAGTCCGCGGGGAGAATCATTGTCGAGCCTACGCCCACCGCGGCGCCGCGGACGGCGGCGATGACCGGCTTGCGCAGCGCGAACATCTTGCGAGTCACCCGAGTCGCCGGCTCGACCCAGCCGCGCTCCATGTGATTGATATTCGACACCTCGAACGAGCGGCCACTCAGGTCCGCGCCTACGCAGAAGTCCTTACCAGCGCCGGTGAGGACGACCACGCGCACCTCTTCGTTTGCGTCGGCGGCTCCGAGCGCGTCGCTGAGCTCGTCCGCCATGGTCACGGTGAAGCCGTTCCTCGCTTCGGGACGGTGCAACTCCAGGGTAGCGACCCGATCCGCAACTGAAGATCGGATGTGTTGGTAGCTCATGAGTGGGCCTCTATGCGGGTGATGATGGGGGCTTGTTGGCATCGTGTCAACAGCAACAGTCTTTGAAGTGCGGCTTGTGAGGTCATGCCTGTGTCCGACGTGTTGCGTCATCCTAGTTGGGTTGAGGGCTGGACGCACGCGGCCAGGGACTCCCGCCCGAGCCACTGCGTGATATGCCAGACGCTAGAGACGCTCTGATTGCTTTCAAAGGAGAACCCCGTGGATTTCCAACACTCCCCCCGCGTCACGGAGCTGCAAAACCGGCTCAATGCCTTCATGAAGGAGCACGTCTATCCGAACGAACACACGTTCACCCAGCAGGTGCAGAAGAACCGCTGGGCGTCGCCGCCGATCGTCGAGGAGCTGAAGGCCAAGGCGAAAGCGCAGGGGCTGTGGAACCTGTTCATGCCGGGCACCGAGCACGGCGGCGCCGGCCTGACCAACCTCGAGTACGCGCCGCTGGCCGAGATCATGGGCCGCGTGTTCTGGGCTGCCGAGGTCTTCAACTGCTCCGCGCCCGATACCGGCAATATGGAAGTGTTCGCGCGGTACGCGACGCCCGAGCAACAGAAGAAATGGTTGGTGCCGCTGCTGGAAGGAAAGATCCGCTCGGCCTACGTCATGACCGAGCCGAATGTGGCTTCCAGCGACGCGACCAACGTGGAGCTCTCGATCCGCGCTGAAGGTAACGAGTACGTCATCAATGGCACCAAGTGGTTCGCCACCGGCGCGATGCACGAGAACTGCCAGATCTTCATCGTCATGGGCAAGACCGATCCGGACAATCCGAACCGCCACCTGCAGCAATCCCAGGTCCTGGTCGAACGCGGCACGCCGGGCATGAAGATCAAGCGTCCTCTGTCGACGTTGGGTTACTGGGAGGAGCCACACGGCCACGCCGAAATCGTGTTCGACAACGTGCGCGTGCCGAAGTCGAATCTCCTGCTCGGCGAGGGCCGCGGTTTCGAGATCGCCCAGGGTCGCCTGGGCCCAGGCCGCATCCATCACTGCATGCGCGTGATCGGCGCCGCCCAGCGCGCACTCGAATACGCCTGCAAACGTGTGGAGAATCGCGTGGCCTTCGGCAAGAAACTGAGCACGCAGGGCTCGGTGCGTGAATCCATCGCGGTGATGGCGTCCAAGGTCGAGATGTGCCGCCTGATGACGCTGCGCGCGGCGGACAAGATGGACCGCGTCGGCAATAAAGAGGCGAAAGACCTGATTGCGATGGCGAAGATCATGGTGCCGCAGCTCGGCTTCGAGGTCATCGACATGGCGATCCAGCTGCACGGAGCCGGCGGTCTGACCGGGGATTACTTCCTCGCCGAGGCGTTCAACTACGCACGCTGGTGCCGCATTGCCGATGGTCCCGATCAGGTCCACATGATGGCGCTCGGCAAGCAGGTCATCCAAGAGCTGTCAGCACTCTAATTTTCGAGGAGGCGTATCCATGTCCGAGGCAGTCGACACGCTGAATGTCGAAAAGCTGCAGAAGTATCTGGCTCCGCGGATCGCCGATTTCGGCACGATTCAGGAGTGCACCAAATTCGCAGGCGGTCAGTCCAACCCGACCTTCCTGGTGCGCACCGAGAAGAGCAGCTACGTGCTGCGCCGGAAGCCGCCCGGACTGCTGCTGAAATCGGCGCATGCGGTCGACCGCGAGTACCGTGTGATGAAGGCGCTGGCAGCGACCCAGGTGCCAGTGCCAAGGATGTTCGCACTGTGCGACGACGACAGCGTCATCGGCTCGATGTTCTATGTGATGGAGTTCATCGAGGGCCGCATTTTCTGGAACAGCGCGCTGCCGGAACAGACACCGGCCGAACGCCGCGCACTCTACGATGAGATGGTGCGCGTACTCGCCGCGATGCATACGGTCAACCTGGAGCAGGCCGGTCTCACCGACTACGGCCGCCCCGGCAATTACTTCGAGCGTCAGATCAGACGCTGGAGCGAACAATACCGAGCCAGCCAGACCGGCACCCTGCCGGCCATGGAAAAGCTGATGGAGTGGCTACCCGCCAACGTGCCGGCCGACGACGGTCAGGTCGCGCTGAACCACGGCGACTACCGCATGGACAATGTCATGTTCCACCCGGCCGAATCGCGCATCGTCGCGGTGCTCGACTGGGAGCTGTCGACGCTCGGTCACCCGTGGGCGGATCTCGCGTATCAATGCATGCATCTGCGCCTGCCGCCGGATGCGGCGATCCCTGGCCTCGGCGGTCTCGACCGCAGGGCACTCGGCATTCCCTCGGAAGAAGAGTACGTCGCGCGCTATTGCGAGCTGACCGGCATCAAGACCATCCCCAACTGGGACTTCTACATCATCTTCAGCTTCTTCCGCATCGCCGCGATTCTGCAGGGCGTCTACAAGCGCGCGCTCGACGGCAATGCGTCGAGCAGGAAGGCCATGGACTACGGCGCGCTGGCCGGTCCGATCGCGGAGATGGCTGTGGCGATGATCCGATGACACCGGCGGGAACGCAGGAGGACACCATGAGCAAGAATCGTTTTGATCTGACCGGCCGCGTGGCGCTGATCACCGGTGCGTCGAGCGGTCTCGGCGAGCATTTCGCGCAGGTCCTGGCCGAAGCTGGCGCCAAGGTGGTGGTCGCCGCGCGCCGTGTCGATCGCCTGCGGCAGCTGGCCGAGCGCATCAAGAGTGCCGGTGGTGATGCCGCAGCCGTGGCGATGGATGTCACCGATGGCGACAGCGTGAAAGCCGCATTCGAGGAGGCGGGCAGGTTCTTTGGCACCATCGATGTGCTGATCAACAACGCCGGCGTCGCCCGATCGATGCTCTTCGCGAAAACGCAGGAAGAAGACTGGGACTACGTCGTCGATACCAACCTGAAAGCGGCGTGGCGCGTCGCCCGTGCGTTCGTCGATCAACCGGGCATGGCCGGCAGGCCCGGCAGCATCGTCAACATTTCCTCGATCCTCGGCATCGGTGTCGGCTATGGGGAATCGCTGTATGCCACGTCCAAGGCGGGCCTGATCCAGCTCACCAAGCACATGGCGCTGGAGCTGATGCGCAACAACATCCGCGTCAACGCGCTCTGCCCGGGCTACATCGAAACCGAACTCAATTCCGGCTACTTCAAGTCAGAGCGTGGTCAGGCCTACCTCAAGAACAATATCCCGTCGAAAAAGCTGGGGACGGTGGAAGACCTTTCCGGCGCGCTGCTGCTGTTGGCCAGCGACGCCGGCGCTTTCATCACCGGTGTCGCCCTACCCGTCGACGGCGGTCACCTGCTGCACTCGCTGTAATCACCGAGGCCTCCGGCCGAATTGAAGCCGGAGGCCTCATCCTGGAGTCCTAGAGCGTCTTCAGGTACTCGATGATGGCCCAACGCTCCTCGTCCGTGAGCGATTGCGTGAAGTCATGCCCCTCATTGCCAAGCCCATAGAGATGCGAATTGAAGATCATCCGCGAGCGAATCTGCTTCTGGGTAATGGGCGGCGGTGACTGGTAGGCGAGCGAGTTGTAGTTCGCGACGAGGTTGGCGATGCTCGCGAAGAGGACGTCGGGCGTCGCCATTTCGTGGCTGCAGGGAATGAACGGGTCGTTGCTCGGGACATCTCCGCAGGCAAGTGGCGTCACCTTCCAGCCGAGCTTCGCGAAGTCATACGAGGCATGGCTCGAGTCGTAACCCGCGTTGGTTCCCAGCACGTTGGCGGAGGTCTGCTGGCGCTTCCACACCTTCCGGCGGTCCGATGGCTTCAGCACCTCCCAGAGGGTGGGCACGCTTCCGTTGTGGAAGAAAGGCGCGGAGGCCCACGAGCCGTAGAGTGGCGGCGCCATGTAGCCGAACGGCTCGATCCAGATGTTCGGCCCTTCGGGTGAGTAGATGGGCCCGAGGCCGTTGTCGTACGCGCTGCGCGGCACGCGGCGCAGTGCGCTCGTGATGGGGTCGTCGTAGAAGGGACCGTGGTCGGGGGCCTGGTCGTTATAGGCGAGGAAGGACGTGTTCCAGGCTCTGCGCTTACGCTCGTCGGCCATCAGTTGCTCGCGTGCCGGATCCGTCCGGATGGTTTCGATGGGCGTAATGACGCCGGCAACGCCCTTGAGACGGGGATCGGGCAGGTACGCGGGGTCGGCGGCGTAGCGCGGCGAGTAGACGCCATGGCAGCTCGCGCAGGAGCCATTGCCTGGAGTCTTCGGGATGTTGGCATTGGCGCCGTTCGCCCAGAGGTCACGCTCGTGAAAGAGCACGGCTCCTTGCTCGGCGAGCGCGGTGTTGATCGCCTTGGGGTAGACGGGGGGCGAGAGCGAGATGAAGAAGTTGTCGTTGTCCTCGAACTCGGCGGTCAGCGCGCGGCGCTGCGCGGGCGTGCGACCCAGGTTCGCGATTCCAAACGCCATCTCCGAACGGACGTTGTCCGAGGTGAGCGCCCCATCCCAGAACTGGCGCGTCTTGAACGCGCGGTACCACCAGTTGGGCGCACGGGACATGCCCCCCGCATGGGTCGGGAAATACTCGAGCAGGCTCGGTACCAGTGCGAGCGAGTCCATGTCGAAGATGGCGGGCAGGAGGTCGACGATGCCAATGGCATCACTCGTGCCGCGGCCCACGCTCCAGGGCACGGGCGCGAGTTGGAGCACCGTCCCCACGCCCGTGGACCGGAAGAAGTCGGACTGGATCAAGCCGGCATCTATCGCGTCGTTCGAGCGGCCCCAGACGAAGCCGGCCTCCTGCTCGCTCCCGAGCCGCGAATCGTGGCAACCCGAGCAGCCGGAGCTGATTTTTCCCGTGTAGCGCCCGTTCTCGTCCCGCTCCTGCACGAGCCCCAGCGGAAGCTGCCCGCTGCCGCCATTGGTGAGGTTGGGGTTCTCCCACGGCAGCGGGTAGGGATTGCGGAATGGCGCCTTCGCGAGCCCATAGCGTTTGATGACCTGCTCGTCGAAGTCGGCGGGGCGGGTGAGGTAGCCCCAGAGCCTATAGAGGTTGTAGTAGGCAAGCGAGTTGGTGAAGGACTGGAAGTAGGCACGGGTCTCGATGTTCTCCCGGCCCCGAGCGACGCTCGCGCGAAATTCGCCGCAGGTCTTCGGATTCGGAGGCAGCGTCGAGACGAACGGCGGCGGCGGCGTGTGCAGGTCCACCCAGTAGGCATTGAACTGCACCGCGGCCCCAGGCTTGTTGACGCCGGGCACCACCAGGGTGCGCGGATCCACTGGCAACGGAGTGGAATCCGGTTGCCCAGCACATGCCGCCGAGAACGGCGACCGGATGGCCGTCGAATCCAACAACGGCAACGGGTCCGCATCTGCCCGAAAAGCGCCCAGGGCAAGAATCAGAAAGCTCGAAAACGTCAACTCACGGTTCCACCGCAGTCTCATGGAGCAGCCCTCCATTACGTATTGGCACAGTGCCAATAAGGAGTTCCTTATGCCCCAGGGATGGGCGTCCACAATGCGCAGCGCGTCAACGCGCGTCATTGCTGGCCGCTTCATCCAGTGGACAACAGAGAGAAACGGACTCATCAGAGCAACGCACCCGAGCGCGGTTACTTGCTCACGACCACGCTGCGAGGACTCGAACGCGACGGGCTCGTGATGCGCACGGTCCACCCAACGAACCCACCGCAGGTGGACCCGCGCCGTTCAAGGCCGCGATGCGGAAAAAGCCAGCAGGCGTTCCCGGACGGAGCAGCCGCTGCCGCTCCAGCTCCACGCCGCACCGGCTAGAGACACCGGAGGGGGACACTGAGGGCACATGAGGGAACGAGGACAAAGAAAAAGCCCAGCAACCCCGGAGGATTGCTGGGCTTCTTTTGGCGAGGAGTACGGGACTTGAACCCGTGGCCTCCGGCGTGACAGGCCGGCGTTCTAACCAACTGAACTAACTCCCCACATCGCTTCCCCTCTGGAAGGGAGAAGTGAAGGCCCTGGAGTCCACCGTGAAGTGAGCCTCCAGGGCCTTCTATGGTCGGGGCGACTGGATTTGAACCAGCGACCACTTGCACCCCAAGCAAGTGCGCTACCAGGCTGCGCTACGCCCCGATGTGTGTCCCGCTCGGCGTCGGCGAGATGGGCTGCCTTATGCCTTTACCTGCCCCATGGGTCAAGTACGAGATCGGGCAGCCCTTCAAAAACTCATTCGGCCTTGGCCTTCATTCCGCCCACGGAGGCCTTGTACTCCGGGAGCTCCTCCAGCTCCTCGTCCAGATCCTCGGGATCCAGCCCCGCGGCCTCGGCTGCGTCGGCGGCGGCCTCCTCCGCGGCATCCAGCTCGGAGTGGTTCTCCGGAATCTGTTCGCCGTTGAGGGCGGCCTTCAGCACCGCGCTCGGCCGGAAGGTCAGCACTCGACGCGCCGAGATCTCGATCTCCTTCCCGGTCTGCGGGTTGCGGCCCACGCGCGCCTTCTTCTGGCGCACCTGGAAGTTGCCGAACCCCGAGATCTTGATCTTGTCCCCGCGCTCGAGCGTTTCCTTGAAGGTGTCGAAGACGAGCTCGACGATCTCCGCCGACTCCTTCTTGGAGAAGCCGACCTTCTCGTAGACCCCTTCGATGATGTCCGCCTTGGTCATGCGAGTACCTTCGCGCCCCTCTCTGCGGTGAACCCGGCGGACTGTGACAGCCTTCCCTGACAGCTGTCAACCCACCGGTTTCACTCAGGTTTTCCCTTTGGAGCCCCTAGATCAGGTCCGGAGGGCTCCGCCCAGTCGCTGGTTGACTTCGGAGATGATGCGCTGGTGGGCAGCGCTCACTTCCGCGTCGGTCAGGGTGCGCTCGGGCGAACGGTAGCGGATGGCATAGGCCAGGTTCTTGCTGCCCTCGGGGATGGGCTTGCCGGTGTAGACGTCGAAGATGAGGGCGTCCTCCACCAGCGGGCCACCGACCTCCAGGATGACGCGGCGGACCTCGTCGTTCTGGAGCTCCAGGGGCACCACCACGGCCAGGTCCCGGAGCACGGCGGGGAAGCGAGGCAGCCCTCCCCAGGCGGGAACCAGCCGGGCAGCCGAGTACAGGGGTGCCGTGTCGACCTCGAAGGCGAAGACGTCCCGGGGCAGCTCCAGAGCCTTGGTCACGCGGGGGTGCAGCTCGCCCACGTAGCCCAGCACCGTGCCGTCGGACAGCTCCACCCGAGCGCAGGCGCGGGGGTGGTAGGCCGGGGCCTCGGCGGCAACGAAGCGGACGCCGTCCACATGGAGTGCATGCAGCACGGCCTCCAGGGCGCCCTTGGCGTCATAGAAGTCCGCCCGGGCCTCCTTCTGGGTCCAGGTCCGCCCACCGCGCAGACCCCACACGAGGCCCGCGAGCCGGGGCACCTCGCGCGCGGCCGGGCGCTGGCCCCGTCCGCCCTCCGGATCCCGGAAGTAGGCCCGACCCATCTCGTACACGGCGACGGTGTCCACCTGGTGACGCACGCTGCGGGAGAGGTTCTCCAGCAGACCTGGCAGCAGGCTGGTGCGCATCACCGACTGCTCCACGCTGAGCGGGTTGAGCAGCGCCACCGGCTTCTCCTGCCCGCCCAGCACATCCAGCGTGCGCGGCGGAACGAAGGAGTAGTTCACCACCTCACTGAGCCCCAGGCCGGCCAGGGCCTGGCGGGCGCGGCGCTCGGCCTCGGAGGCGGCAGGCTCGGGACCCAGCTCGGCGATGCCACGCGGCAGCCGGGCGGGGATGTTGTCGTAGCCGAAGACGCGGGCCAGCTCCTCCATGAGGTCCTCCTCGCGCTCCACGTCCACGCGAGCCCGAGGCACCTCGAAGGTGGTCTGCCCACTCCCCTCCTCCACCGACTTGAAGCCCAGGGTGCCGAGGATGCGCCGGCACTCGGACTCGGCGATGGCCACGCCCAGCACCTTCTCCACACGGCCGTAGCGCAGCGTCACCCGGCGCTGAGGCTGGGGCTGCGGGTACACGTCCACCCGGCCCGGAGCCACCGTCCCCCCTGCCAGCTCGGCGATGAGGGCCGCGGCGCGATCCACCGCGGGGATGACGGCATCGAGGTCCGCGCCACGCTCGAAACGGTGCGAGGCCTCGGTGTGCAGGCCGTGGCGCTTGGACGAGCGACGGATGCTCGAGGGCTGGAAGTGAGCGGACTCGATCACCACGCGCGTCGTGCCCGCGCTCACCTCACTGTCCGCGCCGCCCATCACGCCGGCCAGGGCCTGGGCCCGGTCACGGTCGCAGATGAGCAGGTCCTCGGACTCCAGCGCCCGCTCCTTGCCGTCGAGCGTGGTCATCTTCTCGCCCGGCTTCGCGGTGCGGACGATGATCTCCTGGCCCGCGACCTTGTCCAGGTCGAAGGCGTGCAGCGGCTGGCCGTACTCGAGGAGGACGAAGTTGGTGACGTCCACCACGTTGCTGATGGGGCGCACGCCACAGGCCTTGAGCCGGTCCTGCAGCCACTGGGGCGAGGGGCCGATCTTCACGTTCTCCACGACGCGGGCCGCATAGCGCGGGCAGCGCACCGGGTCCTCGATGCGCACCTTCACCTTCTCGGAGGTGGGAGCGCCGGACTCGGCGAGCTTCGGCTGGGGCGGACGCAAGGTGTCACCGGTGGCCACCGCCACCTCCCGGGCCACGCCCAGGTGCGACAGGGCATCCGGCCGGTTGGGGGTGACATTCACCTCCAGCACCACGTCATCCAACCCGAGCGCCTGGGCGATGGGCGTTCCGGGCTTCAGGTCCTGCGGGAGGATGAGCAGGCCGGAGGACTCTTCGGAGAGGCCCAGCTCCTTGGCCGAGCAGAGCATGCCGAAGCTGTCCACGCCACGCAGGGGCGCCTGCTTGATCTCCACGCCGTTGGGCAACTTCGTGCCGATGGTGGCCAGCGGCACCTTGTCGCCGACCTTGAAGTTCTTGGCGCCGCAGACGATCTGGAGCGGCTCCGGACCGCCCAGGTCCACCTTGGTGACGGACAGCTTGTCCGCGTTGGGGTGCTGCACGGACTCCTTGATCTGCGCCACCACCACGCCGCGCAGCCCCTCACCGGGGCGCTCGAGGCCTTCAATCTCCAGACCCACGGCGGTCAGCTTGCGAGCCAGCTCATCCACACTGGCCGGCAGCGCCACGTAGTCTCCGAGCCACTTGACCGAGATCTTCATCAGAACTGCTCCAGGAAGCGCGCGTCGTTCTCGAACATCATCCGCAGGTCATCGATGCGGTAGCGCAGCATGGCGATGCGCTCCACACCCATGCCGAACGCGTACCCAGTGACCTGGGTGGAGTCGTAACCGCTGTACTTGAAGACGTTGGGGTGCACCATGCCGCTGCCGAGCACCTCCAACCAGCCGGTCTGCTTGCACACGCGGCAGCCCTTGCCACCGCACGAGGTACAGGAGATGTCCACCTCGGCCGAGGGCTCGGTGAAGGGGAAGAAGGACGGGCGGAAGCGCGTGCGCGTGTCCGAGCCGAAGAAGGCCTTCACGAAGGCATCCAGGGTGCCCTTGAGCTCGGCGAAGCTGACGTCCTTGTCCACCAGCAGGCCCTCCACCTGGTGGAACATGGGCGTGTGGGTGATGTCCGAGTCGCGCCGGTAGACGCGGCCGGGCATGACGGCGCGCACGGGCGGCTTCCGGTTGAGCATGAGGCGCACCTGCACCGGGGACGTGTGCGTGCGCAGCAGCACCGGGCTGTCCGCCTTCTGCGCGTGGCCGAGCGAGGCCTCGTCCACGTAGAAGGTATCCTGCATGTCGCGCGCGGGGTGGTCCTTCGGGAGGTTGAGCGCCTCGAAGTTGTAGTAGTCGAGCTCGATCTCCGGCCCGTGGGCCACCTCGAAGCCGAGCCGCTGGAAGGTGCGGACGATCTCCTCCATCGTCCGGGACACCGGGTGGCGGCTACCGGGGGTGACGGCCCGACCGGGCAGCGTCACGTCCAGCCGGGGGCCGCGCAGCTCGGCCTCCATCGCCGCCTCCTCCACGCGTTGGACGGCGTCGGCCAGGAGCTTCTCAATCTCGGCCTTGACCTGGTTGGCCACCTCACCGAGGGCGCGGCGCTCGTCGGGGGGCAGCTTGCCCATTCCACCGAGGACACCGGACAGCTCCCCCTTCTTGCCGAGGTAACGGATTCGGAGCGCCTCCACCGCGGACGGCTCCGAGGCGACGGAGATCTCCCGCCGCGCCGCGTCCGCGAGCGCTTGCAAGCGGTCTCGCATTGACTTCGCCTCCCACCCCGGCCGTGCCGGGGCAAAAAAAAGGGCCGCCCAAAGGGGCAGCCCGCTTTCAAACCCACGAGTGACAACGGCCTTCCAGGAAGACCGCGGCCACTCGCTTTCGATGCCGGCCTGTGCGGCCGGCCGTCATTCTCAGGCCGCCTTCGCGATTTTGGCGACGGCGGCAAAACCGGCGGGATCCGCCACGGCCATGTCGGCCAGGACCTTGCGATCCAGGGCGATCTTGTTCTTGGCCAGACCGGCGATCAGGCGTGAGTAGGACAGGCCCACGGTGCGGGCGGCCGCGTTGATGCGGACGATCCACAGCGAGCGGAAGTTGCGCTTCCGCGCGGCGCGGTCACGCGAGGCGTAATCCAGCGCGCGCTCCACGGCCTGGTTGGCCCGCTTGTAGCAATTCTTGCGACGGCCGCGGTAACCCTTGGCCAGCTTCAGAATCCGATTACGACGGCGACGAGCCTTAAAACCCTTCTTGACGCGCATTGCTGACTCCTAACTGCGGTGAGGTGTTCGAAAACCCCCGGCGTATTGGCACATGGCCACACCGACAGGGCCCTCTGTACTGCGTCCTGCGGTCCTGCGGTCCTGCGTCCTGCTTAGTTCGCGCCGAAGGGGAAGAGCTCCTTGATCACCTTCTTGGCATCCATGTCCTTCAGATGGCCAGTGCCGCGGTGCTCGCGCTTGAGCTTCTGGGACTTGGCGTGGGTGAAGAGGTGCTTGCCGAAGGCCTTGGCGAACTTCACCTGACCGGACTTCTTCACCTGGAAGCGCTTCTTGGCGCCGCTACGGGTCTTCAACTTGGGCATGTTGCGATTCCTTCCTTCAACTACCAATCCGCCGCAGCGAATCGCCGTCAGCGTCTGTCAAGGGCCATCGGCTTTGCAGCAATCCGACGGCCGGGTCCAACTATTTCGCGCCCCCAGGCTGGGATGCTGGAGCGCCCACCGCGGGAGCAGGCACAGGGGCCTGAGCCGCTGCCTGATCCTCGGGCTTGCCACCTGCCGCCGGGGCGGCCTCGTTCTTCTTGCCGCCCTCGGGCTTGCCCTCCGCCTTCTCCGCCGCCGCCGCCTGCTGCCGGGCAATCTCGCGCGCCCTCGCCGCCACCTTCGGGTTCGGGGCGATGATCATGAACATCTGCCGCCCTTCCATCCGGGGCATCTGCTCCACCACCGCCACGTCTTTCAAATCCTTGATGACGTCGTCCAGGATGGCCGAGCCCAGCTCCTTGTGCGTGATCTCTCGGCCACGGAACATGATCGTGACCTTGGCCTTGTTCCCCTCCTCGAGGAAGCGGCGCACGTTGCGGACCTTGAACTCGTAGTCATGCTCCTCCGTCTTCGGGCGGAGCTTGATTTCCTTCAGGTGGACGACGACCTGCTTCTTCTTCGCTTCCGAGGCCCGCTTCTTCTCCTCGTACTTGAACTTGCCGTAGTCCATGATCTTGCAGACCGGCGGCTTGGCCATGGGGTTGACCTCAACGAGGTCCATCCCCGCAGCCTGAGCGCGCTCCAGGGCCGCTTCGATCGGCAGGACTCCGAGCTGCTCGCCTTCCGGCCCTACAACACGGACTTCCCGAGCACGGATACGGCGATTCGTTCTTTGGTCGCGAGCGATGTGAAAGCCCTCCAGCAGTGGGAGTAGGTACCCCCCTCGGAAGACGGGCAAGATACTTGCCAGCCTTCCGGAGTCAAGGCCTGTCAAGGGCCTGTGACTCCCAGTGCGACATCACGGCCAGGCGGCCTCTTTCTCCAAGAGCGCCTCGAAGGCCTCGAGCTTCATGGTCTTGAGGTCCTCGCCGCCATAACGACGGGGAGACACCCCACCCGCCTCCACCTCGTTGTCTCCCACCACGAGGGTGAAGGGGATCTTCTGCAGCTGGGCGTCGCGGATCTTCGCGTTGAGCGTGAGCCCGCGCTCGTCGAAGTCGACCCGGTAGCCCTTGGCGCGCAGCTGATCGCGCACCTTGAGGGCGTAGTCCCTCTGGCGGTCCGCCACGGTGACGATCACGCCCTGGATCGGAGCCAGCCACGCGGGGAACGCACCGGCGAAGTGCTCGATGAGGATGGCGATGAAGCGCTCGAACGAGCCGTAGATGGCGCGGTGGAGGACCACCGGGCGGTGCTCGGCGTTGTCCTCTCCCACATAGGAGAGGTCGAAGCGCTCGGGGGCCAGGTAGTCGAGCTGGATGGTGCCCAGCTGCCACTTGCGGCCGATGCTGTCGGACACGTCGAAGTCGATCTTCGGACCGTAGAAGGCACCGTCGCCGGGCTTGAGCTCGTACTGCAGGCCGAGGCTCTCCAGGGCGCTCTTGAGGCCGGCCTCGGCGCGATCCCACAGCGAGTCATCGCCGAGCCGCTTCTCCGGCCGGGTGGACAGCTTCACCGAGTAGGACAGACCCACCGCCTTGTAGACACGGTCCAGCAGCTGCACGAAGCGCCGCACCTCGTCCGGGATCTGATCCTCGCGGCAGTAGATGTGGGCATCGTCCTGGCAGAACTGGCGCACGCGGGTGAGGCCGCCCAGCGAGCCCGCCGCCTCGTTGCGGTGGAGCACGTCCTGGGTGTGCAGGCGCAGGGGCAGGTCCCGGTAGCTGTGCTTCTTGAAGCCGTAGTACAGGTGGTGACTCGGGCAGTTCATCGGCTTCAGCGAGAAGTCATGCTCCCCACTTTCGCTGTCGAGCACGAGGAACATGTTCTCCTTGTACTTGCCCCAGTGGCCGCTCGTCTCCCACAGGCCTTTGTTGTAGAGCAGCGGGGTCTTGATCTCGACGTAGCCGGTCTCGCTCGTCAGCCGGCGCATGAAGGCCGACAGGGTGTTGTAGAGCGTGGTGCCCTTGGGGGTCCAGAAGGCCGCGCCCGGCGAGTACGGGTGGAAGTGGAAGAGATCCAGCTCCTTGCCCAGCTTGCGGTGGTCGCGCTTGCGCGCCTCCTCCATCCGCGTGAGGTACTCCTGGAGCGCCTTCTTGTCGAAGAAGGCCGTGCCGTAGATGCGCTGGAGCATCGGGTTGCGATGGTCTCCGCGCCAGTAGGCGCCGCTGGTGGACAGCAGCTTGATGACGCCGATCTTCCCCGTGGAGGGCGCGTGGGGCCCCAGGCAGAAGTCCACCCAGTCCCCGTGGGTGTAGAGCGTGAGCGTCTTGGCGCCCTTGGCCGCGATGTCCTTGACGATCTCGACCTTGAACTTCTCCCCCTTCTCCTCGAAGAGCTTGATGGCATCGTCCATGGACACCTCGGTCCGGACGAAGGGGAGGTTCTTGGCGATCTCCTTGTTGGCCTCTTCCTCGATCTTCTCGAGGTCCTCGGGCGTGAAGGGCTTCTCGCGGAAGAAGTCGTAGTAGAAGCCCTCCTCCGTCGCCGGACCGATGGTCACCTGCGTGCCCGGGAAGAGGCGCTGCACCGCGCTGGCCACCACGTGGGCGGCGTCATGCCGGATGAGCTCCAGCCCCTCGGGGCTCTTCGAGGTGAAGATCTGGAGCTTCGCGTCCTCGTTGAGGGGGCGGGACAGATCCACGTCCTCGCCATTCACGCGCGCGAACAGGGCGGCCTTGGCCAGGCCCGCCCCGATGCTCTCGCGCACGAAGTCCCCGATGGTCATGCCCCGCGCCGCCTGCTTCTGGCTGCCGTCGGGGAGGGTCACCGTGATCTGATCCGCCATGCGAGACCTCGGAAAAGGACGCGGGCGGCAGGCTGTTGAGCCTGTCGCCCGCTGTGGAACCACTTTGCTGAAGTGGGTCGTAGTGGGATCGAACCACTGACCCCTACCGTGTCAAGGTAGTGCTCTACCGCTGAGCTAACGACCCGTTTGCGCCTCGGGACTTCCGTCGTCGAAGGCGAGCGGGGAATACAGCGGGCGCCCCGCAGCTGTCAAGGAAACAGCGCGCGCGGTGTTTCATCTTCCCTGACGATTTTCGATCAGCTCCCGAGCCCGGCCCATCACCGCGTCGAACATGGCGGGGGTGAGCCGGCCCGTCTGGGTGTTCTGCTGGCTCACGTGGTAGCAGCCCAGCAGCACCGGGGCCCCGGGCAGCGCCAGCTCCGCGCCGTGGCCGAAGGCGGGCCGGGGCGAGGGAATGGCCACCCCCACCCTCTCCAGCCAGGCGAGGGTCGCGTTCCAGGCGATGCCCCCCAGGGCCAGGACCACCCGGGTGGGCAGCAGCGCCATCTCCCGGTCCATGAAGGGCGTGCACCGGGCCAGCTCCTCCGGCAGGGGCTTGTTGTCCGGCGGCGCGCATTTGCACGGCGCGACAATGTAGGCCCCCGTCAACGCAAGGCCGTCCTCCCGGTGCTCGCTCCGGGGCTGGTTGGCGAAACCCGCCCGGTGCAGCCCGGCGAAGAGGAAGTCCCCCGAGCGATCCCCGGTGAAGACCCGGCCCGTCCGGTTGGCCCCGTGCGCCGCCGGAGCCAGCCCGATGATGACCAGCTCCGCCCGGGGGTCTCCGAAGCCAGGGACCGGCCGGCCCCAGTACGTCCAGTCCCGGAAGGCCCGGCGCTTCTCCCGCGCCACCTGCTCCCGCCACTCCACCAGCCGGGGACATGCCCGGCAGGTGATGATCTCCTCCCGCAGCCGCGCCCATGCCGCCGCGCCCTTCCCCGCTGCCTTGCTCTCGGACACGATGCCCTTCCCCAGCCCCGGACGACTCAGGAGGCCGATCCCTCTCCCTTGTAGAGGGCCGTCTTCTGGTAACGCTCCACCACCACGCGCAGCACCACCTTGAGGATGGCCGTCGTGGGCACCGCGAGCAGGATGCCGGTGAAGCCGAACAGCTCGCCGAAGGCCAGGATGGCGATGATGACGGTCACCGACGAGAGGCCCACTTTGTCCCCCACCACGCGCGGGGTGATGAAGAATCCCTCGGCCATCTGGGCCACCACGAACGTGCCGACAACCACCGCGAGCTGCCACGGCCCCTGCCAGGACAACATCACCCCCAGCAGCGCCAGCACCACGCCCAGCGTCGTTCCCAGGTAGGGCACCATGTTGCCGAACCCGGAGATGGCGCCGATGACAATCGCCATGTCGATGCGCGCGAGCCCCAGGCCCGTGCTGTAGAGCACCGACAGGATGGCCCCCACGGTGATCTGTCCTCGCACGAAGGCGGACAGGACGTCGTCCACCTCGGAGAAGCGCCGGCTGACCAGGCCCACCGCCCGGCGTGGAACCAGCCCCTTCACCCGTCCCACCAGCTTCGGGTAGTCCTGCAGGAAGAAGAAGGCCAGCACCGGCACCACCAGCAGACCCAGCAACGTGGCCACGAACCGGGCGGTGTTGCCCGCGAAGCTCGCCACCAGCCGCGCTGCCGTGGGCCCCGCGCTCTGGAGCAGCTCCGAGGCCTGCCCCCCCAGCTCCGTCATGCGCTGCCGCAGCAGATCCGGCAACGGGCGCCCCAGCAGCGCCTCCACCTGCGGCACCACCCGCTCGCTGGCCCGGAGGAAGAAGTCCGGCAGCTTGGCCGCCTCGTCTCGGAAGACGGGGATGAGGTACAGCACCGCCCCCACCATCAGCAGCACGCACGCGCCGAACACCACGCTCGAGCCCACGGCGCGGTTGAGGCCCCGCCGCTCCAGCGCGGTGACGGGCGGGTTGAGCACGTACGCCATGAAGAGCGCCAGCAGTACCGGCACCGCCACCCCGCCGAAGACCGACAGCAGCTCGAAGACCAGCGCCAACGAGCCCACCATGCCCAGCGACCAGGCGAAGTCCACCCACCGGGCCTCCGCCTCGGAGAGCTCCACCTCTGGCTCCGGTAGCTCCACGGGAGCCGGCGCCGGCCCTGGCTCGGACCTGACCACCTGCAGGGGCACCTCCGCTGGAACCTCCCGCGCCATGGGCGCCTTCACCGCGCGCGCCTTGCCTCTCTTGTTACGTCCGATGGCGAACCTCCGTGCTGGGGTGAGGGTATACCGGATGCGAGCCCCGCGACTCAGTCCGCGCCGCCGCGCTCCGGCTCCACCGCCCGCAGTTTGATGGTCAGCCCCGCCCGGGCACTGCCTGGCTCGTAATACGTGGTGTACGGCCAGTAGCCGTCCTTCTTCACGTCGATGCGGTGCAGCCCCACCCCGACTTGGAGCCCATTCGCCCCTCCGCCGAAGTCGGTACACACGCCCTGGACCACTCCATCCAGGTACACCTCGGCATCCGAGGGCTCACACCGAAGCAGCAGGTTGCCTCCACGCGAACGCGTGGAGCGCAGCAGCTCGCGCGCCTTGTCCGCCGCTGGAGATTGCACCCGCTCGGGGCCCGAGGCACACCCCAGCATCAGCCCACCGAGCACCAGGGCAACCTCTCGCCTGCCCCACCGCCTCACACTCCAGGCCATCATCACCAGGCTCCTCGTCCTCCCGTCTACTTGATGAGGATCGCTACCCGCCCCTCGTTGAGCAGGCTTGGATCCAGCCCCTCGAGCGCCTTCGCCGCATCCGGCCCCAACTGAAGGTCCGAACCCTCGAGCCGCGCTGCCTCCAGCATCAGTGGTTTCGTCCCCACCAGCGCCGACTTCTTGGCCGCCTCGAGGCTCTTGAAGAATCCGGCCACCCCCGTGCTCTTCCGGGCCTCCGCCGACAACGACTCCACGCCGTAGAGCTGCTGGCCGGACGCATCGAGCAACCGGGGCGCCAATGCCGGCACCATGCCCAGCTTCCGCGCGTCCACCACCAACCCCGTGTACTTCACCTTGGCGGCTTTCTTCGTCTCGGCGGGCTTCGCTTCGGCCTGGGCGGGAGTACTCGAGGGCGTCGGGGGCACCAACACCGCAGTGAGTGCCGCGAGCGGAACCTCCACGTCCATCTGCACGCCGCTGTCCGAGTAGTAGCGCTTCCCGACGACCGTATAGCCGCGAAGCACGTCCTCGACCTGACGGCGCGTCTCCTCGCGAGCCATCTCGTCGCCCACGGTCCTGTCCGCCCGGACGCGGACGCCCTTCACCTGCTCCAGCAAATCCGTGAAAGCATCCGCCTTCGCCGAGCGCTCCGCGCCCAGCCTCGCCTGGGACGGGTTGGAAGCCTTCACGTCCGGCGGCCCATCCCCCGTCACCCGGAGGACCTGCCGCTGCCAATCCACCCCACTACCCTGAGCCAGTGCCGACAGCGGAGCCGCCAACACCAGCGCCCACAATGCACGCCTCACGTGAATCCTCCACGCTCTCGTTCGGAGGGTCGGATTCAACCGGCCGGCTCCGAGCCAGGTCAAGGCGGCTCTGTCCCATCTGCCCTCGCGCGGAGCGTGGCTCAGTGGCCCTGCGTGTTGCGTGTCACGTAGTCGTCAATCAACTGGCGATGCCGCTGGGTGAGCAGCGTAAAGCGCACGCCCGAACGCTCATTGCGGCGCGGGCTGCCGGCCTCCACCCACTCACGCACCACCTCGCCCTCGGCGTAGATGACCTCTTCCGACCCAGGGAGCTGGAACTGGAGCCCCACCCGACGGGCCTCCTGCTCGGGCTCCAGCAGGCGCGCCAGGCTCACGCCCTCCTGGCTGATATCGGAGGCTCGGGCCATGTACGGTACGCCCCCCATGTACTTGTTCAGGTAGACGTCGAGGGGAACCCGCGCGCTCTTCCGCTTGTCGCTCATGCTCACACCCTCCCGGTAGCTCGGCTGCTACAGGTTGCTTCCGCGCTGCAGCAGGCTGTCGCGAAGGTACGAGCATCCGGACAGGCCGCAAGAAAACGACCAGCCAGAAGGCCCGGGCAGGCCTATCCTTCCGCCTCCATTGAGAAAGGCGGTTCACATGCGATTCGGAATGTTGGCGGCAGCACTGCTCGGTCTCGCTGGAATGCAGGCACAGGCGCAGCAGGCGCAGGGACAAGCTCAGCTCAAGACCGAGGATGAGAAGACGGTCTACGCGCTCGGCCTGTCGATCGGACGCAGCATCAAGGTCTTCGACCTGAGCCCGGCCGAGATCGAGATCGTCAAGAAGGGCATGACGGACTCGCTCACCAACGCCAAGCCGGCGGTGGAGCTGGACACCTACGGGCCCAAGCTCCAGGGGCTCGCCAAGGCCCGCGGCGAGAAGGCCGGCCAGAAGTATCTGGATGAGGCCGCCAAGGAGAAGGGCGCCGTCAAACTGCCCTCGGGCGTCATCTACAAGGAGCTGAAGGCCGGCACCGGCCAGAGCCCCAAGGCCACCGACACGGTGAAGGTGAACTACCGCGGCACGCTCACCAGCGGCGTCGAGTTCGACAGCTCCTACAAGCGCGGCCAGCCCGCCGAGTTCCCGCTCAACGGCGTCATCCCCTGCTGGACCGAGGGCGTGCAGAAGATGAAGGTCGGCGGCAAGGCCCAGCTCGTGTGCCCCGCCAAGCAGGCCTACGGTGAGCAGGGCTCGCCTCCCACCATCCCGCCCAACTCCACCCTCGTGTTCGAGGTCGAGCTGCTCAGCATCGGCTCGGATACTCCGCGCGCGCAGCCCCAGCAGCCCGGGAAGTAAGCACTCCGGGTAGACGGGGTGAGGGGCTGACTGAGCGATAGACCCTCACCCCGACCCTCTCCCAGAGGGAGAGGGAGTGCATTCAGCGTCCGAGGAGCGCCGCCTCCGTGGCGCGCAGCAGCGGCTCGGCGCTCACCGGCGCGCCCGTGGCGTTCGTCATCCACACGTCCGGAGTCAGGGCCCCCTGGCTCGCCATCCGCTCGAACTCCGCCCCCAGCTTGCCCGCCTTGTGCAGGTGCTCCTCGATCTGAAACGCGATCAGGTGCCCCAGCGGATAGTCCGTCAGGTACAGGGGATAGGAGATCATGTGGCTGTAGATGCCCAGCAGCGGCGTCCCCTGCCCTCCCAGCACCGGCGCGTAGTAGCGATCCCACGTCTCCTGCGCGATACGCACCACCGCCTCGCGGAGCTGCGCCGGCGTAGCGTCTGGGTGCTCGTACATCCAGTGCCACACCGCGATGTCCACCAGCGCCACTCCGGCGATCTCCCACGTCTGCCAGAAGTCGTTGAGCACCCGCTCGCGCTCACGGGCCGCGTCCGGCTTCGCCTGTCCCAGCAGCTCCAGGTCTCTCGCCTGGAAGACGAAGGCCAGCGCCTCCGTGAAGGCATTGTTGGGCACTCCCGCCAGGAGCGTGTGATCCACCTCATAGAGCGAGAACACCTGCTCCACGTTGTGCCCCAGCTCGTGCACCGCGATGTTGTAGCCCTTGTAGTCCATGCCACTGGGGCCCACCCGCGTCCGTAGCCGGGGGAAGTCCCCGCGCCGCAGCGACGGCATCGCGTGCCCCGCTCCTCGCGAGGAGTCCACCCGGATGTGCTCCGACAGGAAAGCCGCCTTCTCCTTCGAGAAGCCCAGCCCCTGGAGGATCCGCGGCAAATCCTTCGCGAAGGCCTCCGCCGTCGGGTAGCGCTGGCGCGTCAGCTTGTCGAGCTCCGCCTCGGGCAGCTTCGCGTTCGCCCTGAAGCCGGCGTACCACAGGTCCTGCGGCTCCAGCTTCCGTCCCAACCTCTGCTCAATGAGCTTCGCCACTTGTGGCACCAGCGGAGACGTCAGCACCTGCTCCAGCAGCGCCTTTACCCGGGCCTCGGGCAGCTCACGCCCCAGCTCGAAGCTGCGCGCGATCGCCGTGGGCGCCACCGGCACGTAGGGGTCCTCCCTCCGAGCCGCGTGAAACTGCGCCAGCAGCTTCGTGTAGCGCACGTCGTCCTCACGCTTGCCGTCCAACACCACGGGGCGCTGGGGCGCGTCCGACTCGAGCTCCCCCGCGGGTGCAGCCTTCACCTCGTTGGTGAACGGATTCCAGTCCACCCAGGGATTGTCGATGACTGCCGCGGGGATCGTCTGCGTAACGATGCGCTCCATCACCTTGATGATCATCCGCTGCTTCGCCACGCCCTCCGGATCCGCGTACCGGGACTTCAGCTCGTCCCGCAGGTTCCAATGGCTGATCAACCGCATCCCCTTCGGGAAGGGCCGGCGCCCCTGCTCATCCACCAGGTGGTGCATCCAGATGTTGTACTCGGCGATGTAGAGGTCCGCGTCCGCCGTCGCGCGCGTCGACGCCTGCCGCACCTCCGCGGGGACGCGGCGGCTGAAACGACCGGTGAGCCGAGCCTCGGCCCACTGGCGGCGGGTGTAGCCCGGGCCCTTCTCCATCCGCTCGGCCAGCGTGGTGAGCGGGAAGTTGAGCAGCGCCACGAACCCCACCTTCGCCTGGAAGAGATCCTCGGTGGTGTGCGCGCCCGGGTCATACGCCGCGAGCAACGGATCCACCGGCAGCAACGGCCCCAGGTCCAAATCCGTGGGACGCCGCAGCTCCCGGCTGATCTCGTTCAAATGCCCGTCGAGCTGCTCGAACGCCGTCTCCAGCCGGGCCAGGGTGGCCTCGAGCTGCTTCTCGTCGGCGATGAAGTACTCGCGCACGAAAGCGGCCAGGTCCCCGTCCTCCGCGCGCCACAGCACGGCCACCTGGTCCACGCCCCGCTCGATGCGGGCCCGCTGCGCCTCGCCATGGCGGGCAACGAGCTCTGCCTTCAGAGCGGAGAGATCGGCGGTCTGCTTCATGGGACGAGCCTCCGCGGGCGCGGCGCCCGCCTGGACATGGGGCTGGCCGGACGCACAGCCGAGCACGGCCAGCAGGGGAAACACCGGGGCACGCTTCAGGAAGAACCGGGAAGAAGAGCGGACGAACATACGAGAACTCCGGACATGAAAAAGGGCCCGGCCCCAATGGGTCGGACCCTTTTCAGGAACAACCTACGAAGAGAGCCGGACTAGGCGGGACGAACGTTCTGCGCCTGCAGACCCTTGGGGCCCTTGGTCACTTCGAACTCGACCCGCTGACCCTCGGCCAGGGTGCGGAACCCATCCATGTTGATCGCAGTGTGGTGGCAGAACACGTCCTCGCCACCGCCGTCCTGCGTGATGAATCCGAACCCCTTCGCATCGTTGAACCACTTCACCGTACCAGTCGCCATTTGCTCTCTTCTTCCTTCAGACAAACGGGCGCGAAAATCTGCCGCCCGACCCGGTTGGATGAGACCCAGCCAAGCGGGCGAGAATGTAGGCTCAGCCGCTTTCCGTGTCTACCGCGCAAAGTCCTACCAGCCACACTTTTGTCCCTTGTTCTGCTCCTGCAGCCAGGTTCTCAGTGGAGTGAAGTAGTCCAGCATTGCTGAAGCATCCATCTCACGCTGCCCCGTGAGGGCCTCGAGCGCGTCGGGCCACGGCTTGCTCGCGCCCATTTCGAGCATGGCCTGGAGCCGCTTTCCGGCCTCCTTGTTGCCGTAGATGGAGCACTCGTGGAGGGCGCCCTGGTGACCGGCGGCCTGGCAGAGTGCGCGGTGGAACTGGAACTGGAGGATGCGCGCCAGGAAGTAGCGCGTATAGGGGACGTTGGCGGGGACGTGGTACTTGGCGCCCGGATCAAAGTCCTGCTCGGAGCGCTCCACCGGCGCGCGCACGCCCTGGTACTTCTCGCGCAGCGCCCACCAGGCCTTGTTGTAGTCCTCCGGCTTCACCCGCCCGGAGAGCACCTCCCAGCGCCACTGATCCACAAGCAGACCGAAGGGCAGGAAGGCCACCTTCTCCATCGCGTCCTTCATCTGCAGGTTGATGAGGCCCTTGTCCCCCTGCGGCACCGCTTTCAGCAGGCCCATCTGCTTGAGATAGCCCGGGGTGATGGAGAGGGTAATGGCGTCGCCGATGGCCTCGTGGAAGCCATCATGCGCGCCCTGCTGATAGAGCGCGGGGAGCGTGTAGTAGTACGTGTAGTAGTAGTTGTGGCCCAGCTCGTGGTGGATGGTGACCAGCTCCTCCTCGGTGGGCTTGATGCACATCTTGATGCGCAGATCGTTGTCGTAGGTGACGTCCCACGCGCTGGCGTGGCACACCACCTCGCGGTCGCGCGGCTTGGTGAACTGCGAGCGCTCCCAGAACGTCTGCGGCAGCGGCTTGAGCCCCAATGAAGTGAAGAAGCCCTCGCCCGTCTTCACCATGCGGATGGCGTCGTACTTCTGCCGCGTCAGCTCGGCGCTCACGTCCAGGCTGGGCTGCCCCTTGTAGGGCTCCACCAGGTTGTAGATGTTGTTCCACTCCTGCGCCCACATGTTGCCGAGCAGGTGCGCGGGGATGGCCTGGCCGGCGGGCACCTTGTCCTCGCCGTACTGCTTCGCCAGCCGGGCGCGCACGTAGCAGTGCAGGTCGTCATAGAGGGGCTTCACCTGCCCCCACAACCGCTGGGCCTCCTTCTCGAAGGCCTCGGGCGGCATGTCGTAGTTGGAGCGCCAGAGCGCACCGAGGTCCGAGAAGCCGATCTCCTGAGCCCCCTCGTTGGAGATGCTCACCAGGCGCTCGTAGAGCGGGCGCATCGGCTGCGAGATGGCGTGCCACCCCACCCAGGCCTCGAGCAGCTCGTTGTAGTTGCGGCTCTTCGCCATCACGTCGGACAGCTCGCCCAGGTCCTTGCACTGGCCCTTGCCATCCTTGCCGCAGTACTTGCCCTTGCCGTAGAGGCCCTCGAGCTTCGCGGCGATGGAGGCCAGCTCCGAGCGCTTCTGCGCATCGCTCGGCGCGACCAGCGAGGAGGACACGCGCAGCAGGTGCAGCGTGCGCGCGGTGTCCGCGTCCAGCCCCTGCACGTCCTTGAAGCGCGCGGCCTCCTTGATGGCCTGGTTGATGTAGCCCATCACCTCCTCGTTGATGGAGGCCGCGTTCCGCTCGGTGTCGTCGGTGATGTAGGTGGCCTTGATCCACTCGGCCGTGGACTGCCTCACCCACAGCCGCTTGAGCTCCTCATTCACGCGGGTGGCGAACTGGCGCGCGTTCTCGGCCGTGGGCTGGGCCGCGGCGGACTTCTGCGCGGAACCATGCGCCGAGGGAGTACAGCCGGAAGCTGCGACGAGCGGCGCGACCACAAGGGCCGCGCGCAGGAGGTATTTGACGGAAGGGGTGCGATTCATGGCGGGGCGCAACCGTAGAGGAATGCCCGCGCGAAGCGCACCTCTAAAGTGAGGAGGTGTTCAAGGGTTGGACGAGGGATTCTTGACGCAGTGCGAAGAGCGCCAGGTCCTTCTCCTTGGCCTCCAGCATCAGGTCCGCCGGACCGTCCAGCGCCGCCACCACGGCCCGGAAATCCTCCGGGTCGATGCGATCCGCATGCGCCCCCGGCCGGCCGTCTGGCTTCTGGCTCGCCAGATGGAACTTGGGCCTCAGGTCCAGCGCGCGCCAGGAGGCCGCCGACTCGCGCAGCAGCTCCTCCAATGACATCACCGGCTCCGAGGGCTCGATGACGTTGTGCAGGTTGTCCGCGAGCCAGGGCAGCCCGTGCGCGCGTGCCAGCGGGGCGACCTCTCGCGCGCTCCAGATCTTGTCATCGTGCTCGATGACGAGCCGATTGCGCAGCTCCTCGGGCATGGCGTCCAGCATGCGGTGCGCGTTGTCCAGCGCCTCGGGCCGGCTCGGCGCGGCACCTCCGAGATGGAGGACCACGCGAGCCTCGGGCCCCTGGCCGAGCAGGTCCAACACCCGAGCGCTGTAGCGCAACTCGGCGATGGCGGCATCGCGCACCCGCTGGTGCACGGACGTCAACGAGGCCGCTGCTGGCGAGGGGTGCATTGAGAGACGTTGGCGCGAGCGCCGAGCGATATGCCCCAGGCGCTCGAAGTCCCGCGCCCACTTCCGCCACCACTTGAGCGTATTGACCGGGTGCGAGCCGAACGGAATGAGCGAGGAGCCGATGCGGAACAGCTCGATGCCTCGCGCCTCGTTGAAGAGGAGGATCTGCTCGAGCTCGGAGAGGTTCTGCTCGATGAGCGCCTCCAGCCGCTGAGGCGTGGCCCCCGCGAGCCGGCACGTGTGGCTGGCCCCCAGGCCGAGGGAGAGGCAATTGGCGACGTAGCCGAGTCGGTATGAAGAGAGTCCTTCTTGCACCCTTTTAGGATTCGTATGGACGGAAACGTCGCCCAGGCTCGCTCAACCTGACCGGGAGGCGGTCAGCCCGCCCTGCCCTCTGTCCACTCGTCCACCCGGGGTGGAATGCGATAGAAGGACCATCGATGTCCCTGCTTCGTCGCACCCTTCCCCCCCTCATCCTGGCTCCATTGCTCGCCTGTAGCCCGAGCGAGCCGGACTGTTCCCGCTATGGGATCCAACACGCACCGGCCCCCGCGAGCACCCGGCACGTCACCTGCTCGAGCACCGCGTGTGGAGACGGACTGAACCCCCCCACCAGCGGCGAGCACTGCAGTGACACCCTGCGCTGCCGAGCCCACGACACCGAGCAGAACCGGTGCGTATGGCTGCACAACCTGGAGCACGGGCACGCGGTCTTCCTCTACAACTGCCCCGAGGGCTGCCCCGAAATCGTGTCCACGCTGGAGACCCTCCGGCAGGAGGCGAAGGTTGGGAGCAACGGTGTGGTTCGCGCCCTCGTTGCTCCGGACTCGCGGATTCCCCATCGCGTGGCGGCACTCCTGTGGCGGCGCTCCTGGGTCTCGGACGAGGTCGACCCGGACGCCCTGCGGTGCCTGCTGCAACTCCAGGACGACGAAGCCCCCGAACCCGGCCTCGCCTGCCTCCCATGAGTCTCGCCCCTCCCCCCGATCGCGTTCGCGCCATCGACTGGCTGCGCGGCATCGCGGTGCTGTTCATGGTCCAGTGCCACGCGCTGGTACTGCTGCGCCCGGAGCTGCGCCAGAGTCCGACGACGAAGTTCCTGCTCAGGATCGATGGGCTGGTGGCCCCGGCGTTCCTCTTCTCCGCGGGCTTCGCCCTCTCACTGCTGCTGGTCCGCAGCGCCGCCAGTGGCAAGCGGAGTGATCGGCTCGGACGCAACCTGCGCCGGGCCCTGCAAGTGCTCGGCGTCGCCACGCTCGTCAACTGGATGTGGTTCCCCCTCTTCCGGGAGCCGAAGTGGCTGGTGCGCCTGGACATCCTCCACTGCGTGGGGCTGTCGCTGCTGATCCTCCTGCCCTTCACCGCCGGGATGGCCTCACGACCCCGGATGCTGCGAGGCGTGGCCCTGGCCCTGGCGCTCGCCACCTTCTTCCTGTCACCACTCGGCGAGGTCGTAAACGGGCCGTGGGCCTACGTCCTCAATAAGTCCACTGGGGCCGTGTTCCCCCTCCTGCCGTGGCTCGGCTTCGCGTGGCTTGGGGCGTATGCCGGGGCGGTAGCCGGTGAGCAGGGCCGCACAGGGCTCGTCCGCGCCCTGCTCTTCCTCACCGGGCTTGGCGTCCTGGGCTGGCTGGCTGCGGAGCCCCTCCGGAACCTGTACCCGGAGCACCGGTTCTTCGTCACCAACCCCTCCAACGCGGCCGAGCGATGGATGTGGATCTGCATCGTGTTGCTTGGGCTGATCGCTCTGGAGCGGCGGATGGCGCAGGGAGCCGAGCCCTCCCGGGTGCGGCGCTTCGTGGAGACGTTCGGCACCTCTTCCCTGTCCGCATACGTCTTCCACGAGGGGCTGCTCTACTTCCACATCTTCGGCTTCTCCTTCGAGACGGTGTGGGGCAACCGGAGCGGCTGGGGGCAGTACACGCTGCTAACGGTGGCGCTCATCGGCCTGACGTACGGGCTGTGCCTGGCAGTGGATTGGCTCCAACGGCTCCCCCGGACAGCAGGCCCCCTTCTTCGTGCGAGGTGGTCAGCCCTCGGAGCCGGACAGTCGCGGTGAGGGCCTGGCCCCCCACCGGCTGCCCGGCACACCCGGAGGCGGCGCTCAGTACGGCGTGACGGTGTAGCGCAGGCCGACCTTCAGGTTCTTGTACTCGCCGATGACCTCTTGGTACCCCTTCGGCGACCAGTCCTTCAGGTAGGTGCTGAAGATGTGCGTGATGCCGGGGGTCACCTTCTTGTTGTTCTCCCAGACATCCGCTCGCACCCGCAGGGAGTTGCCCTCCTGTTGGAGCAGGGTGACCATCCGCGACACGTTCAAGGAGATGCTCTCCTTGTCACCGCGCTTCACGTTGCGCCCGGACGCCACGAGCGAGTCGCCCACGTAGACGTCGTAGTTCATCTCGCCCTTCCCGAAGGTCTCTCCGTTCGCGTAGATGTACAGCTCGCCCAGCGACACGGACATGGCGGTCGTCTTGCCCACGCAGGACGGCACCGTGTAGCTGGTCGTCGAGGCCACCACGAGCGGCTGGTAGTTGCTCAGGTAGCGCACCGTATAGGACAGCGGAACGCCCGGAGAGCTCGGCGAGAAGTTGGCTCCATCCTGGAAGTACTTCTGGAGCGAGGTGATCTTGTCCAGGCCGGTCCCGATGACCTCCACCGCGCTGCCAGCGGGCCCGCCCAGCGCCAGGATCGTCATCTTCATGTTCTGAAGGGTCTTCTGCTGCTCGTAGTCCAGGTTGATGGAGCCGCCCACCTTGCCCTTTGTGAAGACGGCGTCGAGCGTCGAGGACACCTTGGAGCTGTCCTCGGAGGACTCGAACTTGACGAGCAGCCGGCGGCCATACGTGACGGAGCTGAGATAGCCGGGCGGGTTGCCGTTGTAGATGAACGGCTTCAGCTCATCGAGCGTCACCGAAGGCGCGAAGAAGGCCGAGGGCTCCGCGGGCGCCCCGAAGGAGACGGTGTAATAGGACTGGGTGAAGTCCACCAGGAAAGTCGTCTTGCTCTGCGTCCACTGCTGGCCGAAGGTGGTGTTGAGCGAGTTGCCCGCGAACTGCACTGCGATGCCCGCCTTGATCGAGCCCTCGTTGAGCGAGTGCGCCTGGTGCATCGTGTAGGCAATCTTGGCCGCGTAGTTGACGCTCTCCGCGGTCAGGATGTTCTGGATGGCGTCCTGGGCGCTCGCCAGGCTCGGAGACGCCAGGGTCCGGCTGTACACGTACTCGGTCGGTGTGGAGCCGTCGATCCGCGCGTTGGTCAGGGTGATCGTCCCCGGAGCGCGCGGCGCCCCGATGGGCGACAGGAGCCCGAGCGACAGCGACTGCCCCTGCACGAGGGCACCCGGCCACAACACATCCGCGTTCGGATCAAAGGAGACCAGCTTGTCGAAGTGGCTCGTCTCCGAGACCTGGGTGTACGTGCAGACGTTGATCGTCGCGTCACGCACCTCCTCCTGGGTGGAGGAGCTCTCGCTGTGGCTCTGGGTCGGGAGGATGAGCGGCGACAGCTGGGTGAGGTAGTCGAAGATCGCCTGGTTCTGGATCAGCTCCTGCTTCACGCTCACCGGCTCACCCACGGGGGCGACCGAGGACGTCCCCTCCGCGACTGGCGCCACGGCACCGAGCTCTCCTCCACAGGCGTTCAGGCCCGCGACGGAGAGACCCGTCAGCATCAACACGCTTCGAAGTTTGTTCATGGTGCTTGAATTCTAACGTTTTCACGCAAATCAGGTCAAAACAGTAAGAATCTTAGAAACAGAGAAACCCCAATGTAGACCCAACTCGCGGCTGGTTCGTTTCGAACGTCACCTTCACCACTTTTCGGAGTGCACATGCCAACGTCCAAGCTGAACCGCCTGACCCGCTGGGGGAGCGCCGCCCTCGCCCTGGGCCTCGTCCCCGCGTGCAGCACGTCTTCCAAAGTCACAGGAGACAGCACGGCATCCCTCGCGCAGGCCCAGCCCAGCGAGATGAAGGAGGAAGCCGGATCCGCTCAGGCCCCGCGGGACCATGACGGCGTGGACGAAGAACCCGAGAGCGCCGCGGAGGCCGGTGCCCCTGCGCCTCGCATGCCGAGCCCGAAGCCGAGCTCCGCCTCCGCGGGGGCTGCCCTGTCGGCCCCCGTGGCGCGCGACAATGGCGCGAGGATGAAGCGCGCCGAGGTGCTGAGCGGCGTGGATGCCTCCGCCCCGGCCACGCCGCCGCCTCCTCCGCCCGCGAAGATGCATCCACCGGGCTCGCGCATGCAGCCCCCGGAGCCTGTGTCCCAGGGCAACAGCTTCGCCGAGCACGCGCCCAACACCTTCACCGAGACCGCCACGGATCGCTTCTCCACCTTCGCGGTGGACGTGGACACGGCGTCGTACGCGGTGTCACGCCGCTACCTCACCCAGGGAGCCCTGCCGCCGCACGCGGCCGTCCGGGTCGAGGAGTTCGTCAATTACTTCAAGTACCGCTACACCCCGCCCGAGCAGGGCGCCTTCACCGTGCACCTCGAGGGCGCGCCGTCCCCCTTCAACGCGAACCGCCACTTCGTGCGAGTGGGCGTGCAGGGGAAGAGCGTCTCGCGCTCGCAGCGCAAGCCCGCGCACCTGGTCTTCCTGGTGGACACCAGCGGCTCCATGAACCAGCAGGACAAGCTGCCGCTGGCCAAGGAGGCGATGAAGCTCGCGGTGAAGAACCTCAACGAGAACGACACGGTGGCGATCGTCACCTACGCGGGCAGCACCCGGGACGTGCTCTCCCCCACCCCGGCCACCAGCCTGGAGCGCATCTACAAGGCCATCGACAGCCTGGAGTCCGGCGGCGGTACAGCCATGGGCTCGGGCATGGAGATGGCCTACAAGCACGCGGTGAAGAAGGCCTCGGGCAGCGTGGTGTCGCGCGTGGTGGTGCTCACGGATGGTGACGCCAACATCGGCCCCAACCTCTCCGCGGACACCATGCTCAACAGCATCCAGGGCTATGTGAAGGAAGGCGTCACCCTGTCCGCCATTGGCTTCGGCATGGGCAACTACCGGGATGACCTGATGGAGAAGCTGGCCGACAAGGGCAACGGCAACTGCTTCTACATTGACAGCTACAAGGAGGCGAAGAAGGTCTTCGAGGCCCAGCTCACCGGCACGCTGGAGGTCATCGCCAAGGACGTGAAGATCCAGGTGGAGTTCGACCCGAAGGTGGTGCGCCGCTACCGGCTGGTGGGCTACGAGAATCGGGACATCGCCGACAAGGACTTCCGCGACGATAAGGTGGACGCGGGAGAGATTGGCGCGGGCCACAGCGTCACCGCGGTGTACGAGGTGGAGCTGACGGGCGAGAAGGCGGCACTGGGCACGGTGCGCATCCGCGCCAAGGCGCCCAACGGCACGGAGGCCGCCGAGCAGTCCTTCCCCTTCGAGCAGCGAATGGTGCGCGCCACGTTGGACGCGGCCTCTCCGGACTTCCGCTTCGCGCTGGCGGTGGCGGCAACGGCGGACGTGCTGCGCGGCAGCCCGAGCGCTCGGGGGTGGAACCTGGCCACGGCGCAGAAGCTCGCTGAGGGGGCCACGGACGGCCAGTCGGACCGCGAGGAGTTCACGAAGCTGGTGGCCCGGGCGCGAGGCCTGCTGGGCAACGCCGTGGCTCGCGACGCGAACTGAAACTGCTCCTGCATCTCATCCAAGCCCTGCGCAGGGACCAGGAAGAACGAACGTCCCTGCGCCATGTGGTGCTGTAGGGTTTTCCCGTGCGCTGGCCGGATCGTGGCGGGGAAAGAGGAAGTTCCACATGGCATCCCGAGTCGGGTGGACTCGTATCGCCACTTCATTCGTTTGTCTTTCGTGGCTGTGTGGATGTCTGGAGCGCCCGCGCCTCGGCTCTGACGTGGCCCGCCATACGGGCACGCACCGCCTTGATCCCAGACATGCAATGCCCATCTGCAACGAGCCCCGCCAGAGCCACTGGGATGTCGATGCGGGGTGGAGCTGCGTCTGTCCTCCTGACTCGGATGCCGGAGTGGCAGACGGCGGGATGGAGCGCTCTCCGAACTCGGAACAAAGCGCTCGGCACTCGCGGCACCGGGGGGACATATAGCTCGAGGTCCGACGCGGCTCGGACGTGACTTGCTGCTATGCTCAGAACACAAAATGCCTGAAACCACCCAAATCGACCTCGGTGGCGTCTGGTCGCTCGAGGCCGAAGGCCAGCGGCCGAACCTCAAGATCACCCTACCGGGCGACGTCCATTCCGCCTTGCAGGAACAAGGCATCATACCCGATCCCTATTTCGGCAAGAACGAAGCCGAGGTGCAGTGGGTGGCGCACAAGGACTGGAGGCTCTCGCGCAGCTTCCGGTTGGACGCTTCCGATCTGGATGGACGCTGGTATCTCGACCTGGATTTCGTCGATACGGTCGCGACCCTCCGCGTCAACGGCGAGAGGGTGCTGGAGGCCAACAACTGCTTCCGCCGCTACCGGCCCGACGTATCGAAGTTCCTCGCCGCGGGAGAGAACACGATCGAGGTGCTCCTGCATTCCCCGGTCGAGGCCGGCAAGGCGGTCCATGATCGGCAGCCCTT
Source organism: Archangium minus (assembly GCF_044360475.1). Taxonomy (NCBI): domain Bacteria; kingdom Pseudomonadati; phylum Myxococcota; class Myxococcia; order Myxococcales; family Archangiaceae; genus Archangium; species Archangium minus. The sequence goes on along the minus strand of NZ_CP043494.1, from coordinate 6,337,064 downwards.
CGAGGTGCCGTGGACCCGGAACTCGCCGATTCCATACGGAAACATGTTGCGCAAGCCGCAATGCCACTTCGGCTGGGACTGGAACATCGCGCTTGCGCCGCTCGGCCTCTACGGCACGGTCAAGCTGCGCAAGCTGGACCCGGCGCGCATCGAACATCTCATGGTCACGCAGCGCCATCTGGCGACCGGCTCGGTCGAACTCGATGTCGTACTGACCCTCTTCGCCGTAGACCCTTGCGTGCTGCCCGTCGAATTCGAATTTGACGGCGAGACGGTGCGGCTCGATTGCAGTGCGAATGCCGGCGAGACGGTGCTCCACCAGCGCTTCGTCGTCGAGCGGCCACGCCTCTGGTGGCCCGCCGGCAGCGGCAAGCAGGAGCTCTACGAACTCAAGGTCACGATCCCGGGCGAGACCGTAGCCCGCCAGGTCGGCATCCGCACGATCGAGCTCATCACTGACAAGGACGAGGCGGGCGCCCGCTTTGCCTTCAAGGTCAACGGCCGCGAGATCTTCTGCAAGGGCGCGAACTGGATTCCGGCCGACGCGCTCTTCTCCAAGACGAGCCCTGAGAAGACCGAAGCGCTCTTGCAGTCGGCGGTCGACGCGAACATGAACATGATCCGCGTCTGGGGCGGCGGCTTCTACGAGCACGACGGGTTCTACGACACCTGCGACCGGCTGGGCCTGCTGGTCTGGCAGGACTTCATGTTCGCCTGCAATCTTTATCCCTCGACGCCCGAATTCCTCGACAATGTCGCGGCCGAGGTGGACTACCAGGTGCGGCGGCTCTCGCATCACGCCTCGATCGCGCTCTGGTGCGGCGACAACGAACTTGTGGGCGCGCTCACCTGGTTCCCGGTCTCCCAGAAGAACCGCGATCGCTACCTCGTCTCCTACGATCGGCTGAACCGGACGATCGAGGTCGCCGCCAAGAAGGCCAATCCGGAGCTCATCTGGTGGCCGTCGAGCCCGTCCTGCGGCTATCTCAACTTCGGCGATGCCTGGCATGCCGACGGCTCCGGCGACATGCATGTCTGGTCGGTCTGGCACGAGAACAAGTCGTTCGACCATTATCGCTCGGTCAAGCCGCGTTTCTGCTCGGAATTTGGCTTCCAGTCCTATACGTCGAACCTGCTGATCAGCCGGTTCGCCGACAAGAAGGACCTCAACATCGCGTCTCCGGTGATGGAGGTGCACCAGAAGAATCCTGGCGGCAACGAGCGCATTGCGGGCACCATGTTCCGCTACTTCCGCTTCCCAAAGGATTTCTACAACTTTGTCTATCTCTCTCAAATCCAGCAGGGCCTGGCGATCAAGACCGCCGTCGAATATTGGCGGTCGCTGAAGCCCCATTGCATGGGCACGATCATCTGGCAGCTCAACGACACCTGGCCGGTGGCCTCTTGGGCGAGCCTGGACTACGGCGGCAACTGGAAGGCCATGCATTATCAGGCGCGGCGCTTCTTCGAGCCCGTCAGCATCTTTGCGATCCCGTCAGCCGACGGCAAGGTGATCGACATGGCCATGGTCAACGACACCCCCCAACTCACCGAGGTTTCGGCCGAGTTCTTCACCGTCTCGATGGATGGCCAACGCTCGCCGCTGACCACCGCGCGCGGCACCTGCCGGCCGGACGCGGCATGCACGCTGATTTCGCTGCCAGCCGACAGCGTGCCCGAGGGAAGCCTGCTCATGTGGTCCTATTCAGCTTCAAATGGTTCGTCGGGCAGGGGGCACCACGTCAACGGCACCTACAAGCAGCTCGAGCTGGAGCCACCGGGGCTCTCAGCCCGCACGGTCCGGAGAGCCGACGGCAGCTACGAGCTCACGCTCTCGTCCAAGGGGCTGGCACTCTTCGTGATGATCGAGGCCGATATCGAGGGCCGGTTCTCCGACAATGCCTTCGATCTCACCGCAGGCGAAAGCCAGACCCTCTTCTTCACGCCGGTAGAACAGGGGGCGGAAGCGGAATTCACCCTCCGCGACCTCTATTCCTGCCAGGCGGTCGACTGCGCTTCGATTTCCACCAGCTGAGAAAGTGGCATCACTCGAAAAGGGTATCTCGCCCCCACTCTCCCGAGGATTCTCGCCACGGGCTCCAGCTGATATTCAGGACGGTGCAAGGACGCTCCTTCCTGCGTCCCAATGCCCCCCAAAATCATGGAGCCCAGACGATGAGCACGATCACGACGAAGGACGGCACGCAGATCTATTACAAGGACTGGGGGACAGGGCAGCCGGTGGTTTTCAGCCACGGCTGGCCGCTCAACGCCGATAGCTGGGAGGACCAGATGCTCTTCCTGGCAGCCAACGGCTATCGCTGCATCGCCCATGACCGTCGGAGCCATGGCCGCTCGAGCCAGACCTGGAGTGGCAACGACATGGACACCTACGCCGACGATCTCGCGGCGTTGATCGAGACCCTCGATCTGAAGAATGTCGTGCTGGTCGGCTTCTCCACAGGTGGCGGCGAGGTCGCCCGCTACATCGGTCGCCATGGCACGAAGCGTGTGGCCAAGGCCGTGCTGGTGGGCGCGGTGGCGCCGCTGATGCTGAAGACGGCGGCCAACCCCGGTGGCCAGCCGATCGAAGTCTTCGACGGCATCCGAGCCAATGTCCTCGCCGATCGCTCGCAGTTCTTCAAGGACCTCACCGGGCCCTTCTTTGGTGCCAACCGGCCGGGCGCCAAGGTCTCTCAGGGTATGCGAGACGCGTTCTGGCTCGCGGGGATGCAGGCCGGGTTCAAGGGCGCCCTCGACTGCATCAAGGCGTTCTCGGAGACGGATCTCACCCAGGATCTCAAGAAGTTCGACGTGCCGACGCTGATCATCCACGGTGACGACGACCAGATCGTGCCGATTGGTGCCTCGGCCCAGCTCTCGTCCAAGATCGTCAAGGGCTCCACGCTGAAGGTCTATCCCGGTGCGCCGCACGGCCTCACCAGCACGCACAAGGATCAGTTCAACGCCGACCTGCTCGCCTTCCTGAAGTCCTGAGCCACTGGGTGGGGGTCCCGGCGCCTTACTTCATAGCTTATATAAGGGGTGATATGTACAGGCCATGAGGCGAGGACTGGGAACCCAGCTAAGGCATCTACTCGAGCTGCTCGACGGAGCGGTGGCCCAGGCATACGAAGACGCCGGGCTGGACTATCGGCCGCGGTACACGCCGGTCATGCGCGTGCTGCAGCAACACGACAGCGCATCGATCGGCCAGATTGCCGCGGCGGCGGGCATCACCCAACCGGCAGCGACGCAGACGGTCGCGCTGATGAAGAAGGAAGGGCTGGTCTCGGTCGAGCCGGGGGAGGATGGACGACAGCGCCTCGTCTGTCTGACGCGGCGGGGACGTGACTTGCTGCCCGGGCTGGAGGCCTGCTGGGCGGCCACCCGCGCGGCAGCGGACAGCCTGGACGCGGAGCTGCCCTTTCCTCTGTCACAGTGCCTCGCGGACGCAATCGATGCGCTCGAGACGAAGTCGTTTGGCGAGCGAATTCGCGAGGCCCGGGCTCGCGCGCGCCCTGCGAAGACGTCGAACCCGAAAGCGAAGGACACCTGGGGCAAGACCAAGCAGGGATGAGCTACTCGCCCGAGGCCGTGCTCGGAGAATACTCGGGCACGGGCTGGGAGGGGTTGAGCATCACCTCGTCGAAGGTCTTGCGGTCCAGCCCGCCTTCCCACCGCGACACCACGACAGTCGCCACGGCATTGCCAATGAAGTTGGTCAGCGCCCGGCACTCGGACATGAAGCGATCGATGCCCAGGATCAGCGCCATGCCAGCGATGGGCACAGAGGGCACCACCGACAGGGTTGCGGCCAAGGTGATGAAGCCCGCGCCCGTCACCCCCGCGGCGCCCTTGGAGCTCACCATGGCCACCAGCAGCAGCAGCACCTGCTGGCCGAGGGTCAAATGGGTATTGGTCGCCTGGGCGATGAAGAGCGCCGCCAGCGTCATGTAGATGTTGGTGCCATCCAGGTTGAAGGAGTAGCCGGTGGGCACCACCAGGCCGACGATCTGCTTGGGGCAGCCCGCCCGCTCCATCTTCTCCAGCAGGCTGGGCAAGGCGGCCTCGGACGAGCTGGTGCCCAGCACGAGCAGCAGCTCCGCCTTGAGGTAGCGGATGAGCCGCAGAATGGAGAAGCCGTTGTAGCGGGCCACCAGCCCCAGCACCACGAGCACGAAGACGGCCGAGGTCAGGTAGAAGGTGAGCACGAGCGCCGCCAGGTTCACCACCGCGCCAAGCCCGTACTTGCCAATGGTGAAGGCGAACGCGCCGAAGGCGCCGATGGGCGCGGCCTTCATGAGGATGCTCACCAGCCGGAAGAAGGCGTGGCTCAGCGAGTGGAGCAGCGCCAGCACCGGCTGGGCCTTCTCCCCCACCGCGGCCAGGGCGATGCCGAACAGCACGGAGACGAACAGCACCTGGAGGATGTCTCCCTCGGAGAAGGCGCTCACCACCGTCGTGGGGATGATGTTGAGCAGGAACTTCACCAGCGACTGGTCATGCGCCTTGGCGGCATAGGCGCTCACCTCGCCCGCCGAGGACAGGGTGCTCGGGTCGATGTTCATCCCCTCCCCTGGCCGCACCACGTTGGCGATGAGCATGCCCACCACCAGCGCCAGCGAGGAGAAGGTGAGGAAGTAAGCGAAGGCCTTGGCGGCCACACGGCCCACCTTGTTCAGGTCCGTGGACCCCGCGATGCCCGTCACCACCGTGAGGAAGATGACGGGAGCGATCACCATCTTCACAAGCTTGATGAAGCCGTCGCCCAGGGGCTTCAGGGACGCGCCGAGCTCCGGGTAGAAGTGGCCGAGCAGTGCGCCCAAGGCGATGGCCGCGAGCACCTGGACATAGAGGTGCCGGTGAAGACCGCGGGAGGTGGGCTCCGCCTTGGAGAAGTCCTGAACGGCCATGGAGGGGTGGTCCTTGGGAAGTTCGAGACCCCCGAGCCTATCAAGTGATGCCGCCGTTGGCACCGAGGACCTGACCCGTGACCCAGCCCGCCTCGTCCGAGACGAGAAACGCCACGACATCCGCAATTTCCTCCGGCCGTCCAATCCGTCCCAGCGGCGTGTCACCGGGCGCACTCTTACGACGGGCGGGTCCCAGCATCTCGGTATCCGTGGGGCCTGGCGCCACGGCGTTCACGGTGATTCTCCGAGGCCCAAGCTCCTTGGCGAGCGTCTTGACGAACTGCTCCACGGCCGCCTTCCCGGCCTGGTAGAGACCAAGCGCTGGCAGCCCCTGGAGTGTCAGACATGTTGAGAACCCGATAACACGGCCGCCCTCCGGCACGCGTCTGGCGGCCTCAATGAAGGTGAGAAAAGAGCCGCGTGCATTGACCGAGAAGCCGACGTCGAAGTCGGCCTCGGTCATCTCGGCGAAGGGCCTGGCGAAGAAGGTGCCGGCATTGGCCACGACGATGCTCGGACGACCCATGCGGCGCTCGGTCTCATCGAAGAGCCGCTTCACGTCCTCGTGGCGGGAGACATCGGCCTGGATGGCGGTGGCCTTCCCCCCCGCCGCTACAATCGAGGCAACGACAGCCTCGGCCTTGTCCCGGCTTCCCGCGTAATTGACCGCAACGGACGCACCGTCACGCGCCAGGCGTTCCGCGATGGCTCGGCCAATGCCCCGCGATGCGCCCGTCACCAGTGCAACACGCCCCGAAAGTCGATTCATCTCTTGCCTCCATCCGTGCGGAGTGGCCGCCGATACCGGCGCGTCACCCCGTGAGTGATGGACAACTAGATGCACTTCATCGAGGCGGTTGATAATCACCTCGAATGGCGAAGGACCTTCAAGTGCCATGAAAAGATGAGAGGGACCATGGACCGATTCCAGAGCATGGCGGTGTTCACCCGGGTGGTCGCGAGCGGCAGCCTCTCGAAAGCCGGCCGCGAGCTCGGGATGTCCCCGGCAGGGGTGAGCCATCACCTCCGCGCGCTCGAGGACTGGCTGGGCGCCCGGCTGCTCAACCGCACGACGCGGCGGCTCGCGCTGACGGAGGTCGGCGCGGGCTTCCATGCGCGTTGCGTCCGAATCCTCGAGGAGGTGGAAGAGGCGCGCTCCGCCGCTGACGCCTTGCAGGCAACGCCGCGAGGGCTCCTTCGGGTCAACGCGCCCATCACGTTCGGCATGCGGCACCTCGCACCGGCGATCGCCGACTATCTCGCGACCCATCCGGAGATGGCCATCGACATCACCCTCAATGACCGCAGGGTCGACCTCCTCGAGGAGGGCTTCGATGTAGCAATCCGCATCGGCACGCTCGCCGACTCGAGCCTCATCGCGCGACGCCTCGCGCCGAGCCGCTCCGTGCTCTGCGCTGCTCCGGCCTATGTCGAGCGGTTCGGCGCTCCGTCGTCTCCGTCCGACCTCACCCGTCACCAGTGCTTCGAGTACACGTATCGCTCGACACCCGGGGAGTGGCGGTTCGTGGGGCCCAAGGGAAAAGAGGAGTCCGTGCGCATCCGTGGGCGACTGACGGCGACCAACGGCGAGCTGCTCCGCGTCGTCGCGCTCCGAGGGCTGGGGCTCACCCTCGCGCCAACCTTCATCGTGGGGGAGGATCTCGCTGCCGGCCGTCTGGTACGCCTCATGCCCGGCTACGAGCCAGCGGAGGTCGCCATCCACGCGGTGTATCCTCAAGGCCGTCATCTCTCGGCCAAGATCCGCAGCTTCGTCGACTTCCTCGCGGCCCGCTTTGGGAAGGAGCCTGCGTGGGACCAGCCTCCGCGCAAGACACACCGACGCCTCCCAACCGCCCCTGGTTTGCGATAGGGAGGGCCATGCTCACCATCTTCGATTGTGACGGCGTGCTGATCGATTCAGAAGTCCTGGCGGCGGGCGTACACGCCGAGCTGCTGACCGGACTGGGGCTCGTCATCTCCCGGGAGGAGGTCATCACCCGCTTCACCGGGCTGACCGACGCACAGCTCAGGACCCTGGTCACCCAGCAGCTCGGGCGCCCTCTGCCAGCGGACTACCGTGAGCGTTCGAACATCGAAATCGACCGCAGACTGGAGAGCGTGAAGCCGATCGAGGGCGTGCACGCGCTGCTCGATCGACTCACGGGCCCACGCTGCGTCTGCTCGAACTCGAGCACCCGGCGACTGAAGATCAGCATGAGCGCGGCGGGCCTCTGGGAGCGCTTCCATCCCCACATCTTCTCGGCCCCCGAGGTGGGACGCTCGAAGCCCTCCCCCGACGTCTTCTTGCACGCGGCGCGGGTGTTCGGGGCCCATCCGCAAGACACGCTCGTCATCGAGGATTCTTCACATGGTGTCGAGGGAGGAGTCGCGGCCGGCATGCGGGTGATTGGTTTCACGGGAGGCGGGCACAGCTGGCCCGGTCATGCCGATGCCTTGGTGCGCGCGGGAGCCGTGAAGGTGGTCTCTCGCCTCGAAGACGTAGGGGCGGCCATCGAGGAGTTTTCTTCCAGATAACGCACTCGATGTGAGGCCCCTCGTGCTCGGGACTCCCAGGCCGATGCAGTCAGCCAAGGGCTTCTGCGATGCGACTGTCCATCCGATTGCTTCTCACGCTTCTCATGCCGCTGGCGCTTAGTCCAGACGTCCACCCCCCAGTGGACACCAGACGGCCCGGGTGTGCTCCTGCTTCCTGCAGAGCCCCTCCGGGCCGTCGTCTTTCCAGAGGTCCGCTCTAGCATCAACGAAAGTGCTCCCGGTAGCGCGCTGGAGTGACACCGAGTCCACGCAAGAAGGCGCGCCGCATTACCTCGGCACTGCCGAAGCCGCAGGCGCTGGCGATCTCTTCGACCCCCTTGTCTGTCCGTTCGAGCTGGCGCCGCGCCGCTTCGACGCGCAAGTGCTGGACGTAGCGGGCCGGGGTCTTTCCCAACTCCTGGAGAAACACGCGGGCGAAGTTGCGAGGGCTCATCGCCACTCGCGCGGCCAGGGATTCGACGGACATCTGCTCGCCAGGGTTCTCGGCCATCCAAACCTGAAGCTCGTGGAGCGCCTTGCGCTCGGAGGACTGCGCGGACAGGGCGACACTGAACTGGGCTTGCCCGCCGGGCCTGCGCAGGAACAGCACCAGACCCCGTGCGACCTGGAGCGCAGCGGCGCTTCCGAAGTCCTCCTCCACCATCCCCAGGGCGAGGTCCATCCCGGTGGTGACCCCCGCTGAGGTGTAGATGCGGCCGTCCTGAATCCAGATGGGGTTGGGATCGACGGACACCCGGGGGTAGCGCCTGGCCATCTCGCGAGCCCATCCCCAATGCGTGGTGGCGCGCCGCCCATCGAGGAGCCCGGCTTCGGCCAGCAGGAAGGCGCCGGTGCAGATGGAGCCCAGGCGCCGCACCTGGGAAGCCCGCTCACACAACCAACGAAGAAGCAAGGGATCGCGCACGTTCACCACACCGGTGCCGCCGGCCACCAACAGCGTGTCGATCGGTCCGCGGACCTCGTTGAAGCTCCGCCCGGCCAGGAGCGAGAGCCCCGACTCCCCCGTGACGGTCCGTTCCGGCGTGCTCGTCACGAGCTCAATCTCGTAGCCGGGGTCGCGCCCCCCGAGGAGATGGTTGAGGCCCGCGAACACCTCCACGGGCCCCACGACATCGAGCTCCTGAACGGGCGGCACCGCGAGCACGACCACGCGTCGCACCTGACGGACCGAGCCATTCTTCCTCCCACTCCGCACCAGCGCTGCACGTGTGCTCACCTCGTCCTCCCTGCCCTCGAACGTACCCCACGGAGTGCTCGCATGACTCTGGCAGGAATCGTGGGGTCTTCGTCCTGACGGCAAATCCGCACAAACAGTACCTTGTGCGAGCCATACAGCAACAACCCACCCATGCACACGCGCATGGATTCTCAAGAAGGACGCACATGAACAGGCGTGACTTTGGAAAGACCCTTGGCACCCTCCTGGCAGCCTCGACCCTCACGGGAGGGCTGGAGGGTCTGGCCGCTACCCCCAGAGCAACTGGCAGCGGCCGGGAGTCGCCTCCGCCGCCCTCAGGCACGAGGCTGCGGATCGCCATGCTCATCTACCCGGGAATGACCGCGCAGGACATGATCGGCCCGCAGCTCCTCTTCGCCTCGCTCGGAAATGTCGACGTCCAGCTCGTATGGAAGACCCGGGAGCCCGTGGTCAGTGACACCGGAGTCACCATCCTGCCCACCGCCACGTTCCAAGAATGTCCAAAGGACCTGGACATCCTGTTCGTGGGAGGTGGCTTGTCGGGCACCTGGGCCCTCCTGAACGATCTACAGGTCCTCGACTTCCTCGAGGACAGGGGCCACTGCGCCCGGTACGTAACCAGCGTCTGCACCGGCTCCCTCGTGCTGGGAGCCGCCGGCCTGCTGCGCGGGTACGAGGCCGCCTCGTACTGGGCGGTGAGGGACCTGCTTCCGCTGCTCGGAGCCAGGCCCGTCGCCCAGCGAATCGTCCAGGACCGCAACCGCATCACGGGAGGCGGTGTCACCGCGGGCCTCGATTTCGGCCTCTACCTCTCGGCTCAGCTGCGCGGAGAGACGTTCGCCCGGATGCAGCAACTGTCTATCGAGTACGACCCGCAGCCTCCGTTCCAGGCTGGAAGTCCCGAGAGCGCCGGAGCGGCCATTACAGCCCAGGTCCTGGACATCCTGGCACCCGAGCTCGAGGCCGGCCGACAGGCAGCTCTCGAGGCTGCGAGGCGACTCGACGAGCGCTGAATCACGGGGCGGGCTATTGCGTGACCCTCACGATTCTCAGGGTGTTCCCTCGCGCTGTGCGGCTCGGGCGAGACGCTCGGACAGGCGGCGAAGGTGTTCGATGAGCTCTTTCGGTTCGTGCACTTCGAACTCGAACCCCAGCCACCCAAAGTAGAACGCGAGCGCCTCGAGGCTGTCGGCGCCAGCGTGGACCAGGCAGCGCTCCGCATCCAGCTCCTCGATGCGGCCAGCCACTCCGGACAACCGCTCGGAGACCACGCGCGAGGAGGCATGCACCGTCACGCGGGCGCGAAACCGGTACGCGTCTGTCGAGACCGCTTGCGAGACGTAGGCGGCCACATCCTCTGACGGTAATGGGCGGGCCTTGAAGGAGCGGCCGGTTCTCGGCTTCGGTCCGATGCGGTCGACGCGAAAGGTCCGCCACCCTTCCCTCTCGAGATCGTAGGCGAGGAGATACCAACGGTAGCTGGTGTGCACGAGGCGGTAGGGCTCGACACACCGCTCGCTCGCCATGCCCTCACGACTGCTGTAGTCGAATCGAAGCAGCTCGGAGTCGCGGCACGCATGGGCGATCACCGCCAGCGCCTCCGCATCGACCGAGGGCCCCGTGTCGCCGAGCCGCACGCTCACGGCCTGCAGCGCGGCCACCCTCCGCCGGAGCCTCTTCGGCAGCACCTGCTCCAGCTTCCCGAGCGCCCTCACCGCGGCCTCCTCCAGCCCCTTCACCGGCCCGGTCGCCGCCACGCGCAGCCCCACCGCCACGGCGACCGCCTCCTCGTCCTCCAGCGGCAGAGGGGGCAGCTCCTTGCCCGCCCCCAGCTGGTATCCGCCGCCCACACCCGCGGTCGCATGCACCGGGTAGCCAAGGCTCCGGAGCCGATCCACGTCCCGGCGGACGCTGCGCTCGGTCACCCCCAGCTCGCGCGCCAGGTCCCCTCCTGCCCAGAAGCGCCGGGACTGCAACAACGACAGGACCTTCAGCAGCCGGGCGGACGTCTGGACCATGGGATGGCTCCTCTCATCGCGGACCGAATCTGTCCGCGACCCTTCCTACCTTCTCTACATCCCAAGGGCGAGCCCTGAAGGCGCCCCGCCCACAACCTCGGAGCATCAGCCATGAGCAACCCCACTTCCGCGCAGAGCACCCTCTCCCCGGGCCTCCGGACGTACAAAGGCAGCTGTCAGTGCGGCGCCGTGCGCTTCGAAATCGACTTCGATCCCAGCAACGGGACGACCCGGTGCAATTGCACCATCTGCACCAAGACCGCGTGGTGGGGCGTCCACGTGAAGCCGGACGCCTTCCGTCTCCTTTCCGGTGGAGAGGTCCTGGGCGACTACTCGCGGCATGAGGCCATGCATGCGCGGTTCTGCAAGGTGTGCGGAATCCGCGTGTTCGGACACGGGGACATTCCGGAGCTGGGCGGAGCGTTCTACAGCGCGAACCTGAACTGCCTGGATGGCGCCAACCTCTCCGGCATCCAGATCAAGTACCTAGACGGGCTCCACGACACCTGGGAGCAGCTCGCCGTCGCGCCGTATGTGGATCCGTTCTCCGCCAGGGCGGCAGCACCGCACCCCACGGCATGAAGCGCCTGGTTGGCTCGGCCCACTCAGGTTCTAGCCTCTCGACTCTTTGTTGTTGGGCGGGGCTGTAGGCGGCAAGCTTTCGTACGTCCTCAAGGGCTGGCCGGTACCCCTCGAGGACCTGGTGGTAGGGGGCGAGATACGACTCATTGCCCGTGACGAGGAAGCCACGCTGGCCTGTTTCGGCATCCACCAGGATGCGCTGGAGACGCTCGGTCGCGAGTTGAATCTCGTGAGTGTGCTTCACCCAGGACTCAGCCTCGATAAGGCTTTGCCAGGAGCGGTTGGAGGCCCAGAGAAGGAGCGCAAGGAGCAGGCTGGCAACAAGCGCCAGCCCAGCCGGCTGAAGCGGCAGCTTCCGTCTCATGGAACAACCCCCCAAGGGCGCTGGCGCAACCACCCAGCCCTGGCATCAACAACCCCCAGGCAACATCATCCTGGAGCACTCCTATTCTGCGGTGCCGGGTGGGGTCGCCAGGGCAGCCCGGTATGGGATAGGCGCTCCATCGCCTGCTCCTTCCTGATGAGGTTGAGCCGCTGCCGTCCGGTGCCGCTGACGAAGCGCCCCCCACCAGTCGCCGAGCGCGTTGAGCAGGGGCACCAACTCGCGACCGTCCGCCGTGAGCTCATAGTCTACGCGCGCGGGCACACCCGGGTAGATCGTGCGGGACACAATCCCGGCGGCCTCCAGCTCGCGAAGCTCGAGCGTCAGCATCCGTTGCGAGATCTTCGGGTTGTCGCGACGCAGCTCGCTGAACCGCTTGGGTCCATTGCTCAAGTAATAGATCAACAAGGTGGGCCAGCGCCCACTCAGAAGGCGCATCACATCTTCGATGGGGCATCCAGAGACCGTGTCTTTCATCGTCATCACCGAGTATGAAAAATGTGACCGCACAACATTTTTGTGCCTACTTCACAATCAATCCAGACTGACGCATATGAACTCCAGCCGCGACACTTCAGACGCGGCGACATCCACATCTGGAGAAGACATGGAACCCGTACTCTTTTATGGAGTCCCGCAGGGGTGTTCATTCGGTTCGATCGTGGCCCTGGAGTGGCTCGGCTTGCCGTACCGGCTCTGTCGGATCACGCATGATACGCCAAAGGACCTGTTCGCGCAGTTCAACCCGGTTCGCCAGACACCGGTCCTGCTGCTCGAGAACGGCACCGCCTTGACTGAAAGCGCCGCGATCTTGCAGCACCTGGCCAACCGGGTGCCGGAGCGGCGGTTGGGCTTCGCCCAGGGAACGCCTGAACATGACCGGCTCAATGAGACCCTGGCCTACCTCAACACGACCTTCTTCTCGGCGTTCGCCCCGCTCTGGGCCTCCTACGATATGGAGAAGAATCCGCCCGTGCAGGAGATGCTACGGGCAATGGGCCGCGAGAAGGTCGCCAAGGCGCACAAGGAGCTTGAGGCGATGATGGCCAGACGGGAATGGCTGGTGGGCAACACGCGCACGATCGCCGATGCCTACTTCATCGGCATCGCGCGCTGGGCCACGTTCCACGGCGTGGCGGAGCCACGGGCCTATCCGAGGATCCACGCCCATATCCAAAGGCTGGAGGCGGACCCCGCGGTGATTTTCGCTCACGCGATCGAAGAGGAGCGTCCAGCCACGAGCTCGGGTGGATTCAAGGGGCACGTCGCGCTCGAGGACCTGCGGTCGCGTCTGGCGGCTTGAAAGCCAGCCCGAGGGGCGATCGCACCGCATCGCCCCCTCAGCGCGTCAAGCCGCCCCAGGGAACTACCGCCGCTGAACGGTGCGCACCTCGACGTTCACAGGCGTCGCCTCCGTGGAGTTCTTGAGACGCTCGCACGTGGCGCCCGCGAAGGAGATGCCCTCCTCCGTCAGGCTCCAGTCCACACCCGGGGAGAGGCGCTCCCCGTCGACGTAGACCACCGCCAGATCCTGCGAGTCCGGACGCTCGGAGTCGTCCTCGAAGGCAAACAGACAGGGCTCTTGAACCAGGATCTGGTTGCTGATGTCTCGCAGGGCCGAGACCAGCTCCGCCCTGTTGGACGCCTGGAAGAAGCGGCGCTTGCAGAGCCCCGCGGCCGTGTCACACGTGTCACCCGTGCCGCAGTCCACGTCCCGCGCGCACGTGCGATTGAAACCGCCCACCACGGCCATCTGGTTGAGGGTCTCCGCTCCCCGTCTGCCCGACTCGCTGGAGGCGTCGAAGTCCGCGCCGAAACCGATGACGATGGTCTGGATCTCCTTGTTGCGCAGGTCCTGCACCGCCGTCACCGAGGCATTCGCGTCGAGGCAGCCGATCTGCGGGGCAGCGCTGCAGCTAGCCGACAGGGTGCAGAAGCAATCGGGACTCGGCGCGGGGGTCGGGAAGTTCCTGTTGCAGTTGGGGAGACCGTCCGTGAGCAGCAGCACGAAATCGGAACGATCGCCCGTCTGCATCTCATTGAGTTTGCCCAGGAACGCGAGGCTCTCGCTGGTGGGTGTACCCCCTCTGGGCACCAACTCGCCCGTGGTCGAGGAGTTCTTGATCGCGAGGATCGCATTCTTCACATCCTCGGCGTTCTTCTCGAGTGAGGCCACGTCCTCGACACTCGCGGCAGGCAAGGCGACTTCAACCTTGGACGAGGGGTCGCACGAGTTAAGCGAATTACCCGCTGGGTAGGTGGCGAGCCCGAAACGCGCGAGAGAGCCACTGCTCTTGAGGAAGTCCTGCATCGCGCCCTGCAGCTCGCTCCAGCGCGTGGGGCAAACGGCTGTATTGCACGGACGCTGCTCAGAATCGCCACAGACTTTACCGTCGCTCAGCTTACAGGCCGGAAGCGACGGGTCTACCGGGGCCGTCATCGAGGCGGACTTGTCCACCAGCAGCATCAGGTTCGGCTTGGACACCTTCGCCACAACCCGCCGCGATTTCGTTGTCTGAGAAATCGCGAGCGGATCCACCGGCTCGAAGTCATACGTCTGGCAAGAGGTGGCGAGAACACCACCGAAGGCACCCAGGACAAGGGCGCCCAGGAAGGGCAGCTTGGTACGCATTATCGATGTCGCTCCGCGGAAACAGGCGCGGTTCTTCCCCGCGCTTACTATGATCCGGCCCCGAAAGTTGGATATCAAAGATACCCCCTCCGGCGCGACACGCGTACAGGAGAATGTGACGTTTTAACGGCGCTTGGAGCCCGGACCGCGCGCCTGCTCCACCCAGCGGCGCCAGGCCGTTATGTCATCACCGAAATCTTGCCCTGCCAGCTGCGCGAGCACCTTCCGCGCGGGCTCGCGGTCGAGCTCCGACTGCATGCTCGCCATCTCCAGCAGCACCTCACCGGCCTTGTCGAGGATCTGCTGCCGGTGGACAGTGCCCTCCACCTCCAGGATGTGCACCAGCGTCCAGCCTGCCTTGTTGCGGTCGGACGCCAGCGGGTACCAGAGCGCCTCGAGGATGGGCTCGATCGGAACGAGGCCGGGCTTCTTCGACCGCTCCTGCGCCGAGCCGATCCGGCGCAGCGCCTCGTTGCGCACCCCCTCGTACGGGTCACGCACCGAGGGGAGAAGGGCCTTCACCAGCTGCTCGGGTGAGGACAGGTACGTCAGGAGCATGAGCGCGTTCATGCGCTTGCCGCTGTCCTTGTCCTCGCGCAGCACGCGCACCAGCGCATCGGCGCTGCGGGGCACTCCGTCGATGAACCGCTGCTCCATGGGCGCGAGCTCGGGGTGATCGAAGCCTCCGTAGCACCCCATGGGCGCACGGCAGGTGCCCATGCCCCACTCAGGCACCGCGCCCTGGCTCCGCAGCGTCCAGAACGTCTTCAGGTAGTCCGACCAGGCCGCGATCAGTCCCTCTGGATCAGCGACATCCCCCATTGGCTCAGGGTTGAAGGGCATGCGCCACTCGTCCCCGATGTCGACCAGATCCACTGTCACACGCATGGTGTGGTTCATGTTCTGGCCCACCGTCATCCGGATGAACGCGAAGGACCCGGTGTCGGTGAGTCGCTTCTTGCTCTCGATGAGCTTCGCGACGAACTCCTTCTGCTGTGCCTCATCCTTCGTGTCGAGCCGCGTGCCCGGCGCCGGCAGGGTGATCAACTTGAGCAGCGTCTCCTTGGGGACCTTGCGCGAGCCGAAGACCTCCACCCCCTCGAACACGTAGATGGAGCTGGGCTGCTGCGGCGCCTCGGCCTTCACAGGCGCAGCGGTCTGGGTGGTGAACGGTTCGGCCTGGCGGGTGGTGGTGGTGCAACCAGCGAGCAGGGCAAGGCTGACGACGAAGCGTTTCATGAGTCCCCTCGGTGCCTGGAAGCAGGCACAGCCCCCGCGACTGTAGTGGTACAACGCAGAGGCTGGCGAGGCGAAGACCCAGAGGCGGGTCGGGGTACCACCCTCCCGAATGCACCCTCTCGTGCTGGAGAACCCGCCTGCCTGACCTCGTGCTGGTTCCCCATCAGTGTGATATTCCTGAACCCCGTATGAGCACCTGGTCCCCCTCTTCCTGGAAGACGAAGCCCATCACCCAAGACGTTCGCTACGAAGATCCGAAGGAGGTGGACGACGTCGTCACGGCGCTCAGCCGGCTGCCTCCGCTGGTCACCTCCTGGGAGGTGGAGCGGCTGCGCGAGCTGCTGGCGGAGGCCCAGCAGGGCCGCCGCTTCCTGCTGCAGGGCGGAGACTGCGCCGAGTCACTCTCCGACTGCCGCTCGGACATCATCACCAACCGGCAGAAGATCATCCTGCAGATGTCGCTGGTGCTCATCCACGGGGGGCACCGGCCCGTCATCCGGGTGGGGCGCATCGCTGGCCAGTACGCCAAGCCGCGCTCCAAGCCCACTGAGGTGCGCGGGGGCGTGGAGCTGCCCAGCTACTTCGGGGACCTGGTCAACCGGCCGGAGTTCACCCCCGAGGCGCGGCGGGCGGACCCGAAGCTGCTGCTGGCCTGCTACCACCACGCGGCGATGACGCTCAACTTCGTGCGCTCGCTGAGTGACGGTGGTTTCGCGGACGTGCACCACCCCGAGTACTGGGACCTGAGCTTCTTCCGGCAGGCCGCCGTGCCGGGCGAGCTGCGCGAGGAGTACGAGCAGACCACCCGCAAGCTCAGCGAGGCCCTGCGCTTCATGGAGGCCCTGGGCGAGCGCACCGTGGCGGACCTCACCCGCGTGGACTTCTACACCAGCCACGAGGGCCTCAACCTCCATTACGAGTCCGCCCAGACGCGCCAGGTTCCGTGGCGCAAGGGCTGGTACGACCTGACGACGCACCTGCCGTGGATTGGCGAGCGCACCCGCTCCCTGGACGGTGCGCACGTGGAGTTCTTCCGCGGCATCCGCAACCCGGTGGGGGTGAAGCTGGGCCCCAGCGTGTCCCCCGAGGACGCCGTCCGCCTGGCCGAGACGCTCAACCCGGACAACGAGCCGGGGAAGCTCGTCCTCATCACCCGAATGGGCGCCCAGCGGGTGGCGGACGCACTCCCCCCGGTGGTGGAGGCCATGCGCCGCGCGGGCAGGCTCGTGCTGTGGGTGTGCGATCCGATGCACGGAAACACCGTGAGCACCTCCTCCGGCATCAAGACGCGCAACTTCGATGAAGTCCTGCGCGAGGTGGAGCAGAGCTTCGACGTGCACGAGAAGCTTGGCTCCTACCTGGGTGGGGTGCACTTCGAGCTCACCGGCGAGGACGTCACCGAGTGCGTGGGCGGCGCCGTCGGCATCACCGAGCGGGACCTGGAGCGCAACTACGCCACCCTGTGCGATCCGCGGCTCAACTACCGCCAGGCCCTGGAGATGAGCTTCCGCATCGCTCGGCGCATGAGCCGCCTGCCCCGCGTGCCGCAGCCCTGAGCCCACGGGCAGAAGGGACGATCCTGACCCCAAGTGCGCCCGCTGCGCGGGTGCACAGCACTGGGAGTCCGAGAGCGCCTGGCCCGTGGCTCATCTGTATTCGTTGAGCACGCTGGGCGCTGTAGCGTCCGCGAGGATGAAACTCTCACCTCGCGCATACATCGTTCTCGCTAGCTCGCTCCTCCTCGCCGCATGCCCCTCGGACCCTGAGCTCGGTCCAGGGTCCGAGCCGTCCGCTCCGCCGCTGCCGGCTTCGCCGAACATACCGGCGAAGGAGTGCACCATCGATCTGGCGCGGTGGAACATCTCGAACGACGGCACTCGCCCGGACGAGACGACCGACGGAATCAACGCCGCCCTCCAGGCGCTCGTCGGCGAGGGCTGCGGCCGCGTGAAGCTCCCGACGGGCCATTACGCCATCGGGAAGCGGCTTTCGGACTCCTACACGGGTGGGATCGTCCTCCCCAGTCGGATGACCCTGGTGATGGACGACAACACGGTGCTCCAGCTCCGCCCGACGGACACCTGGGCCTACTGTGTGATCGACATCTCGAACGCGCACGATGTGGGCGTCTCCGGCGGGTCGATCATCGGCGACCGCGACGTCCATGACTTCAAGGTGAATGGAGAAGAGGGCCACTGCATCTGCATCGAAGACGAGAGCGAGCGCGTCGCCATCGACCGCGTCCGCCTGAGCAAGGCCATTGGCGATGGCGTCCTGATCGTCGCGCAGGGCGAGGAGGGCTCCTCCTGTAAGGACATCTCGATAACCAACAGCGAGATCTTCGACAACCGTCGTCAGGGCATCTCGATCGTCGGTGGGATGCGAGTCCTGATTGAGAACAACGAGATCCACCACATCAACGGAACGGCGCCGCAGTTCGGAATCGACATCGAGAGCCTGAAGTACAAGAGCCAGGACATCACGATCCGAAACAACCAGTTCCACCACAACCGCGGTGGTGACTTCGTGAACACCGACGGTCGCGGCGTCCTCCTGGAGCGCAACACCATGCGGGACGGGGATGGAAATCGCTACATCGACGGCCCCATCATCTACTGGAGCAACACCGATCAGATCATCCGCGGCAACCACATCACGATGGCGCTGGGCTCCGCGAACGGGAAGATGGGCATCCTCGAGTACTCCCATAAGACGCCGCGCACGAATCCCACGCGGAACCTCGTCGAGGAGAACACGCTCGAGGGCTGCTCAATCGACCTGATGCATGACTCGCTCGTCACGGTCCGTCGGAACACCGTGCGCAACGCCTCCATCATCCTCTACCACGTGGAAGACGTGGAGCTCGTGGAGAACACCATCGAGAAGGAGGGGCGCTCCTACTCGTATATGATCCACAAGAGTACGGGTACGGCGTCCGGGAACATCCTGAACGGCACGCCGTACGAGATCGCGATAACGCCCGACGCGCCGTTCTCGAACTGGGACGGGCAGTAGAGTGGTTACTTGACCACTTCCACGGTGGCCTTGGCGCTCGCCGCGAGGCCAGAGTCCTCCTGGTAGATTTGCAGATCCACGGTGTGAAGCCCCGAGGCGTTCGCCGGGATGGACTTCGTCATCGTGAAGGAGAAGGCGCCTCCTGGCGGGAGGTTCACTCCCCAGTCGGACCAGGCCGTCTCCCAGGCCTCCGGCAGGGTGGACACGAAGTCGTACCAGACCCAATTGCACGAAGCGGAGTCGTTGTTGGTCACGTTCACCGTCCAGGTGACCGCCGAGCCCGGGGCCGCCTTCACCGTGCTCGGCGAGAGCGTGAGCGTGGGAGGCGACGGGACGCAGCGCTCGATGATCCTCATCGTGCTCGTCCCCTGCACCGTGTAGCCGTCGCGGGTGACTGCCACTCCCGCGGTGTAGAGCCCTGGCTCTATGCGATAGGGCACATACGTCTGGAGGGTCTCGTAGGCCGTGCTCGACGCGGCGACCGTGAGCTGCGCGGGCAGCGGGTCGGCGCTCCATCCGTCCGGGAGGATGGCGCCGAGCTGGAAGGTGCTCGGGCCACAACCCGCCGAGTCCAGGTTGGTGAGGGCAAGCTCGAACTCCGGCCGACCACCAGGCCAGGCGGTGTCCGAGAAGGCAGTCACCCGCACTCCGGGAGGCGCCCGCACACACGGCTTCTGGCCATACCGGACCTGCACCGTGAGCCCCGCGGGCGTCGCGGATTGCACCGTCACGGAGAGGTTGCTGTACGGATCATCCCAGGTCCTTCCCGGCAGCAGGGCCGAGTCGCTCCAGGACGAGGTCTCTGGCGTGAAGTCGAGCAGGTGCGAACCATCCCGCGTCGCTTCGTCCTCGTAGTGCACGAGCGCGCCGCCGAAGACCTGCTGAGCCAGTGTCCCCTCGTAGAGGCCCACGGGCTGGTGGTATTCCAGCCACAGCCAACCGCCACTCGCGGAGCCACGGCGCACCTTGAGGGCCTTCAGCCCGCCGGACGACACCACGGGCGCGAGCGTGAAGGTTCCGCTCACGCCATCCACCTGGGCCACGGAGGCCGGCGCCAGCCAGCCGATGCGAGCCTTGTCCTGCGCCGAGTAGTGACCCAGGTTCCAGGTGCCCATGGTGGAAAAGAGGTCCCCGTACTCGGTGATGACGCCCTGGGCCCCCAGGTACCCGAGCGGCTCGGCACCGAAGTCACGCGAGTTCGCGTGGTTCAGCGAGAGGTTGTGCCCCGCCTCGTGCGTCACCAACTCCACGGCCTTGTCGTGCTGGCCCATGTACCCGGCGACGAGCCACGCGGTGGATGCTGAGACTGTGCCGTCCGGCGTCGACAGCTCGCCACAGGACAGCGTGGCCAGGCCCGAGTAGAAGCAACCTTCCTGAGGTCTGGGGTGGACGATGAAGATGCGGTCATACCGGGTGAAGTCCACGTCCGCGTTCGCCGCCCGCAGGGCCGCTTCGCGCATGGCATGGGTCTCGTCACAGGAATAGGCACGGTCCAGCGTGTACCAGCCCACCACGTCGCCCGTGGTGGTGGTGCGGCCCTCGGACACCTCGTGCCAGTAGCCGGCCAGCGAACGGCGCGTGGTGGAGAAAAAGACCTCCCGCGTCTCTTCCGGGGTGTTGGTCGGCCTGGGCATGCCCGGGAACGCCGCCAGGATGACCAGGCTGCGTTGCACTCCGGTGACGCCACAAGTCCCGGCGGAGGCTTGAAGGGCCGCTGCCCGCGTGTCGACCTCGAGCTCCACGGCGACGAGCTGGCCACCCACCTGCCGCCCACGCAGCTTCAGCTTCAGGCCACTGTGGAGCCCCTCCGGCGCCCCCCGGCTGAAGATCACCGGGTGACGCTCGTGCCCCTGGACGAGGAAATACTCCAGGCGCGGCTCCCCTCGTGACGGAGAGTCCACCACGAGGACCTCCAGCTCTCCACTCCACTCATCCCTGGGAACCACCTCGTCCGCGCTCGGCGCGGCGCTCCCCTCCTCCTGGGGAGAGGAAACCTGGGTACTACACGCCGCGAGCCACATCGCGGCGACCATGCTCCACGTACGGGACATCTCGCCTCCAGCGAACGGCGGCCTGGTGCGAAGACACCAGGAGACCGCCGCGCGCCTTCTGCCCGCGATCGTGCACGGTTGCAACGCTCAGCAGCGCGAACCTCCCGTTACGACTATGAGGGGGTGACTTCCCGCAGCAGCTTGGAGTTCCACGGGCACCAGAAGAAGCCTGGGAGAAATGCGCCACCGGCTTCGTCCAGATGATCCTGGACATAGCTCATGTCTGCGTCACACACCTCGATGGCCATCGCGAAGAACGAGATGCTCGCCGGATCGAGATGGTAATCCCACTTGGGGTTGTAGGGTCTCCGGCTCTTCACGAGCTTGCCCATGACATGGACCTTGAAGGTTTCCTTTCCAGAGAGGATGTCGAGCGCCTCCTGAATCTTCGCGGGATCGGTCAACTCGAAGACGAACTCCTGCTCCTGCCGCTGCATGAATGAGAAATATCTGGAACCAGCCATGAACTCCTCCTTTGTTTGGGTGACAGACAACTACAGGTTGGCAGCAAGAAACTCGCTCAGCTGAGACTTGGACGGCACGCCCTCTTTGATCGCGACAACCTCTCCCCGCTTGAACAGCAGCAGCGCCGGGATACGCCGGACACCATGTCTTTGCGCGATGGATTGGTTCTCGTCGATGTTCAGCTTGGCAATGGTCAGCTTGCCTGCATATTCATGGGCGATTTCATCCAGCACCGGAGCAATCCTCGAGCAGGGGCCGCACCATTCGGCCCAGAAATCGACCAGTACCGGGCCATCGTCCTGCAGCACGGCTACATCGAAATTGGCCTCCGATACATGAATGAATCCATCGCTCATGTTCGACTCCACGGAGGTGTGTTCAGCAGCAGGTGTGCCGAGGGAGGGGGGCGACAATCGGTTCGGCCACTGTCTTGGAGGCGCGGAGTGACCCGGCCACGGACGAGGCATCGGGAGGGCGTTGGTAGACGGTGCGCCCGCTCTTGACGGTCTCCAGGACGTACAGGTTCTTCAGGGTCTCGGTAGGCACCGTCAAGGGGTTGTCAGACAGCACCACCAGGTCCGCCAACTTGCCCGGCTCCAGAGTGCCCTTCCGGTCCTCCTCGAAGTTCTGGTACGCGGCCCAGGCCGTCACCGCCTTGAGCGCCTCCAGCGGCGTCACGCGCTGTTCGGGCCCCAGCACCGCTCCGCTGCGCGTGGTGCGGGCCACAGCACTCCACAGGAGCGGCAGGATGTCCGGAGGCACTACCGGCGAGTCGTTGTGAATCGTGTAGCGCAAGCCCCGGTTCGCCGCGGAGCGCAGCGGCGAGATGCACTCCGCTCGCTGAGGTCCCAGCGTCTCGTCCCGGTGCCAGTCACCCCAGTAGAAGGTGTGCGCCACGAAGAACGTGGGGATGACGCCCAGGGCTTTCATCCGGTCCAACTGATCCTCGCGCACCGTCTGCGCATGCACCATCACCGGCCGCCGATCCGCCACCCCGAGCTTCGCGTTGGCCCGCTCCAGCGAGACCAGCAGCATGTCCGCCGCTGCGTCGCCGTTGCAGTGGCAATGGAGCTGCCGGCCCTTCGTGAACGCCTTCTCCACCTCCGTGTCCAGCGCGTCCTGGGAGAGGATGGGTTGACCCCTGTACTCAGGGCCCAGACTCTCTGGCGGCTTCAGGTAGGGCGCCGAGAGATACGCCGTCTTCCCCTGCGGGGAGCCGTCCTGGGTGACCTTCACGCCCCCCACCTTCAGGTGGTTCACGTAATAGTTCTGGGGCAACAGAGGGAGCTCGTAGATGGCATCGGCCTCCGTCCACTTCGGGAACACGAGCACATCCAGGTAGAGCACCCGCAGGGCTGCGGCGAGTTGCAGCAGCACGACCCCGGACTTCGTCGCCAGGCCATCCTCCACGGTGGTGATGCCCAGGCTGGCGTAGTTCTGCTGTAGCTCCTTCAGGGTCTGCAGCATGCCCGGGACATCCGGAACGGCGGGCAATAGCTTGCTGAAGGCGTTGACAGCCTCCTCCTCTACCACGCCGGTAGGCCGGCCGTTCTCATCCACCTGGATGACCCCGCCCTCCGGCGCGGAGTCTTCGTTCACGTAGCCCGCCGCATCCAGCATCTTGCTGTTGAACACCGCCAGATGCGCGGAGGTGTGCACGATGCAGATGGGGTGCTCCGTGGAGACTGCGTCCAGATCCTCGCGCGTTGGATGCCGCTTCTCCTCGAGCAGCGAGTCGTCATACCCGCTGGCGAGCACGAGCGTGCCGGCGGGAATGGCCTTCTCCTGGATGTAATTCCTCAGCGCGTCAGCGATTTGCGAGATGCGCTCGATGGGGCCCGCGGGCGGCGGCGCCAGATTCGGCGTACCCCAGTAGAGCAGCCACCCCGTGAGGTGTCCGTGCGCGTCGATAAAGCCCGGCACCAGCGTGCGGCCCTCCAGCTCCACCACCTCCGTGTCCTCGTCCACGAGACCCTGGAGCTCCTCCCAGGTGCCCACCGCGAGGATGCGCTTGCTCCGGACCGCCAGCGCCTCCACCTGGGGTTGGGCGTCGTTCATCGTGAGAATGGGGCCGCCCCGGTAGATGCGGTCCGCCTTGAACAGCGTGAAATCGGATGTCTTTGGGCTCATATCACGTGCCTTGGACAGCTCAGGGGTGATTGCTCAGCCAATCGATCGATCCGGCGATGTCCTCGTTCAGGACGCCGAAGTGATCCGTGGCTGGATATTCTTTGTATTCGACGGAGGCCTTCCGGTCGATGAGCTGTTGTTTGACCACCTTCGTCTGTTCCGGGAGGACCCGCTCGTCCTTGGCGCCCTGCACGAGCCGCACGGGGGCGGTGATCTTCAGAAAGCCCGGATGCATCGCCGTGAGCTGAGCGTCGAGTGCCACCCGGTTCGCGCCCTGGCGGATCACCTTGTTGGGAATCACTCCACCCCACGAATCCAACAGGCTGAGTTCCACCCGACACTTTTCCTCGGCCTCTTCAAACAGTCGCACCATTTCGGGAGAGGCGAGCAGCTCGGCCGGTTTGATGTTGGGGTTACCCGCGATGGCACCCGTCAGGAACAGCGGGATGAACGCCGAGCCCATGGAGGGCTCCTTCCCACTCACGCCGAGCCAGAACAGAGGCTTGATCGCCGAGGCGGGCGCCAAGGCGATCACCGTCCGCAACTCCAGCTCGGGCGCCCACGCCTTCGCGTCGGCTGCGGCGAACAGCGCGGCCTGTCCTCCTTGCGAGTGGCCAACGATGGCGAAGCGCTTGGATAGCTTGCCCGGATGGAGCTTGTGCGCGGCGCGCACCATATCGAGGATGCCGCGCGCCTCGGAGTGCCCGAGCAGGAAGGGGTGCGGCCTGGGAGTTCCGAGCCCCTCGTAGTCGGTCATCACCACGGCCCAGCCCTTCCGCAGGTAGGCATTGAGCAGGGGGTGCGGAGCCTTGTTGATGCCGTGCGCCAGCGACTCTTCGTCATCACGCGAAGGCGCGCACTTGTCACCGACGCCCACGGTTCCGTGAGCCCAGGAGATGACGGGCCAGCCCCCCTCGGGAGGCGAGCCTGGCGGCAGTGCGATGATGCCAGAGACGGTGATGGGCGTTTGCTTCTCATCGGTCGCGGCCGAGCGGTAGAGCACCAGCTCGTTGCTTCCCGCTGCTTTCAACGCGGCCACGCCCGCGAGCGGACGCCACCAGATCACGTCGCCAGGTTTACCCTCGGGTGGCAGTGTCGATTGGTCGAACGCGTAGAACTCAACCCCCTCGGGTCCCCGCGGAGGCTTTGGGGGCGCTGGGTCTTGTGCGGCACCGAGGGAAGGAAGGGTAATCGTGGCAGCAAATGCCAGCGCTACCAGATGTGAAGATGGCATGAAATGGCTCCTCTGCGCTCCACCTGCCACTGAAAAGAGTTCTGGATCCATGGGATGGCAGGACAGTCTTTTATCTTTATGCGTACGCTTCTCAGCCAGGAACGAGTCGGATGAATCGAACGACCCTGCTCCTACCCTCTCTCTTGCGACCCGCACAATGAGCGCTTTGTTGAATTGACAAGCGGGTGGAGGTGCCCGTCAGTCTGGCCTGAGACGGCGCATCAGGCGCTGTGAAGCGTGCTCACGCTGACAGTAGACCCAGCGTCAGATATGAATGGGCCCCCTCGTCATTTTGCCCATGCCGTACTCCTCAAAGGAGGCCTTACGATGAAGAGCACTTCCGTTGCAGCCCTGCTATCGCTGGTGACATGCGTCACCCTCCCCTCTCTGGCCCTGGCCGCCGACACCTACGCGGACTGGGGCGCGCTCTCCGCCAGTGAGACGCAAGGGGAGGACTTCCAGATCCTGACCCAAACCGTCCCCGGCTCCAACGTGCTGATCACCGCCATCCACGGCGGAGGCATCGAAGCTGGAACCTCGGAGCTGGCCAAGGCCGTCGCGGGTTCCAACCACAGCTACTATCTGTTCGAGGGCATCAAGAGCTCGGGCAACAGCGTCCTGCACATCACGGCGACGAACTTCGACGAGCCCACCGCCATCAAGATGGCCGCCCAGTCCACCCGCCTCATCTCCCTGCACGGCGCGGCGAACGACAGCAGCGGAGACCCCATCGTCTGGATGGGAGGACTGGACACCACGCTCCGGGATCTCATCCGCACCCAGCTGAGCAACGCGGGATTCGACGCGCGCATCGCGCTCCCCGGCTCAGGCTTGGAGGGCACGGCCCAAGGGAACATCGCCAACCGCAACCGCATCCTGGCCGGCGTCCAGCTCGAGATGACGAGGAATCTGCGGGACTCGTTCTTCGTCGATGGCGACCGCCGCAAGCCCACCACGCAGGTGTTCGAGAACTTCAAGAACGCGATCCGGACCGCCATCACTGCTCACGTCGTCGACCTCAACGATCGTGCGTTCGGGATTGATCCCCTGGCCACCTCGTACCTGTCCGGTGGGGTGCGGTTCTATGTCCAGCCCGCGATCAGCACCCTGACCCTCAACCTGGGCACCAGCATCTACGACAACAACTACAGCGGCATCACGCTCGAGTTCTACAACACCTCGGGAATGCTCGTGACCACGAGGTCCTACACCTCGGCGGCCAACTCCCGGTTCGTTTCCCTCCCGCTGAGCTTCCTCTCCACCGGCTATTATTCCATCCGGGTCGTCCGGAACAACAACCCCTCTCCCTCCTGGATCTTCGGCAGCGTCAACAACATCACAGCCATCCAGTAGGACGCGGACGGGCTCTGGAGAACATGCCGTGCCGCAACGGGTAAAGCGGCGGCACGGCACCTCCCCTGAAAAGGCAGGAGATTACGGCGCAACCGGGCCGCGGATGCGTCCACCCCCGGTGTCGTAGGTTCCATCTAGCACGTTCACCACGTTGCCATTGCGCTTGATAGCCGCCCCCGCCGCTCCCCCGTACGATGGGGAAAGCGTTCCGCAGGCGCCTGCCGGCTGGCCTGGCTGCCCATACCCACCACCGTCTCCTCCCACCATGGAGTAGGAGCCATCTCCAGCGTAATCTCCCGCCTTGCCGCCCTCTCCTCCCACGGAGCCACCCGCGCCACCAGGAACACCAGCACGAACCCCGTTGTCCTGACCACAAAACGCCAACTCGTCCGAGTTGCTGAGCTGACTGGCCCCCGCGCCCCCCGTGCCTCCGACATGGCCAGCACCGCCTCCACCTCCTGCGTTTTGATTGCAGCCCGAGCCGCCCCCTCCTCCTCCGCCTCCTCCCCAGACGTTGCCACGGTTGTTGAGGGTAGCCGGCACCGTCAGATGAATGGCCGTTCCGCCCGGAAGCCCGTTGCGGCCACACGCGCGCGGCCTGCCTCCGCTACCGCCATTGCCACCCGAACCTCCCGCTCCTCCCGCTCCCAAGATGCTCGCGTAGTTGTTGAGCTGCACGGTGGAGCCCGAAGCGAGCGCTCCCGTGGTGAACGCAGGCGTAAGCGTCGAGGTAGCGCTCACCGTGGCATTCACGTCCACGGTGATGTTAACCGCACCCGAAGGCTGTCCAGCCGCGGCCGCCACGTTGAAGTTGGTCGTATCCCGGACGACCACCAAGTTCAGCCGGGCGACCGAAAGCGGAATATTCCCAGAGAAAGGCGCATAGCGACTCATATGGGAGAGGAAGGAAACCTCTCCGAATTTCGACATGAAGTACTCTTCCACCTGGGTGGTCGAATTACCGCCCCCCGCTGCCCACGAGAGGACACGCTGCCCAGTCGAGTAGGACAGACTGCGGTTGTTGGCATAAGGCTGTTTGTGCGTGACAGGCTCTGGGGCCACCAATTGTACCTTACTGGAGGGCACTCCGTGCACCGTCGATTGGGCGCTGTTGTAGCCCGTCACCCGGACGACACTCACGTTGCCCACATAGGGACCGGTCAGCGTCACATGAGAAGGCATGTACGATGCGATGCCAATCTGGATGTTCGGCAGATTCTGGTCCACCACCAGGGTATAGGTGCCCCCCTCATAATTGCTGAACAGGAAGATGTTCCCAGCGGTCACGCTGACCGTGAACGGATTGCTGACACTAACGATCGTGCTGGCTGTATCGGGCAGGTAACGCAGTTCATAGTTCCCGCTCTGCGGCGGGGCCGAGAGCGTCAGCAGGCCAGAGGACCCCGCGGGCACGTACTTCTTGGCAAGGAACGAGGCATCGGGCTCGCCAACCTTGAAGATTCCCACCCAATCTCCCAGGGAATGCGTCGCAGGTGCGGACCAGGAGACGTTGATGGCGGCGCCCGCCCGATAGGTGCTGCCATCCGTCGAAAGCACATAGGAGCCGTCGTGCAGCGGCTCCGAGGGTGCACCCTGCCCTGGCACCGAAGGTGCACCCTGCCCCGACTCCGCCGGAACATCCTGTCGAGGAATCGTATCGAGCTTCGCACCGGCGCCCCCGTCCTTGCTCGGCTCACACGCCATCACCAACCCCGTGACGACCAGGGCTATCCGGTTCACTCCTCTTCTGACCGTCTTTTCCATGTTCAATCCCTTCAGGACTCGAGGCGTTAGTCGCCGTACACGTACACGGTAAAGGCCACACCACGGACCGATCGGAGTGCGGCACCACAGAGGAGACGGGCCGCATGAGATCTATGCAGGGAGCTCTTCACTTTGTGCAGGCAGGGAGCTGCCACAGACTGAGAACGACACATCCGCCAAGCGCAGGAATCCATCCAATAGGGCATCCATGAGATACGCGGAGCCAGAGACCGTCGAGGAGGGCGTCACCCTCCTCGCATCCACCGAGCACTCGCGCTGCATCGCGGGTGGAGCCACGCTCGTAGCGATGATGAATGCGGGCCACATCGCCCCCGCGATGCTGGTCAGCCTGCATCGCATGCGCGAGCTCTTCACCCTCACCGAGTCCGCCGACGGGCTCTGGCTCGGCGCCATGATGTCTCATCGGGTCGTGGCCGCTGAAACACGGCTGCGCGGCGCTATGGAGGTCGTCCGCAGTGCCGCGGGCCAGCTCGCGCACCCGAGCATCCGCAACATGGGAACGATCGGTGGTTCGGTGTGCCTCGCCGATCCCAGCACGGAGATGCCTGTAGCCCTGGTCGCAGCCTCAGCTCGGGTCGAAATCGCGGGCCCCGGCGGCAGGAGGCTCGTCCCTGTTGAGGACGTCCTCGTGGACCGCTTCAAGACCTCCCTGCGCCACGGGGAGATCGTCACCCGGATCCTGATCCCCAGAGGCGTCGAGGGCGCGGTGGGCCACCACCTCCGGTTCAGCCGCGTGTCGGGCGACTACCCCACGGTGTCCCTCTCGCTGATCCTCGCCATGCAAGGGGACACGTGCAGCCACGTGCGCGTGGTCGTGGGTTCCTGTGGGCCAGTCCCCCTTCACGTGGCCGCGGCCGACCAGCGGCTCATTCACACCGCACTCGGCGAGGAGGACGTGGCCGCGGCGGGACAGCTCCTCGCCCATGCCGCATCCCCCATCGATGACGTCCGCGGCTCGGCCGAGTACCGGCGCATGTTGATTCCGCGCCTGCTCGGCCGCGCCCTCACACAAGCTCGGGAGCTCGCCCATGTCTGACAAGATCTCCCTCTCGCTCCAGGTCAATGGAGATGCCCATGCGCTCGTAATCGCCCCCGAGCGAACCCTGCTGGACGTGCTGCGCGAGGAGCTTCGTTACACGGGCACCAAGCGCGGTTGTGACCAGGGAAGCTGTGGCGCCTGTACGGTCCTGGTCGACGGCGAGCCCGTCTTCTCCTGCCTCTCCCTGGCCGTTACCCTCCGCGACCGTGCGATCACCACGATCGAGGCCGTAGAGGCAGGCAACGAGCTCCATCCCGTTCAGCGGGCCCTCGTCCAACATGGCGCGGTGCAATGCGGCTTCTGCATTCCTGGCATCGTCATCGCCGCCAAGGCCCTGCTCGATCGCAACCCCCACCCGACCGTCGATGAGGTTCGCCAGGCGCTCGGCAGCAACACCTGCCGGTGCTCGGGTTACGCCAAGATCGTGGGAGCCATCGCTTCGCTGGGAGAGCGCCCATGAGCCATTCGCCCAAACCGGGCCCCACCCCGACTCCCGTGGGAGACATCCTGGGCAGGTCCGTGCCTCGCCTGGAGGCGCGCGAGAAGGTGACCGGGCGCGCGGTCTACACCGACGACATGACCCTGCCTGGGATGTTGTACGGCGCCCTCCTGGGCAGCCCTCATCCCCATGCCCGGATCCTCTCGTACGACACCTCCCGGGCCCGGGCGATCCCCGGGGTCAAGGCCGTGCTCACCGCCGAAGATCTGCCCAACCATCGCGTGGGCAGCGTCCTCAAGGATCAGCCGCTGCTCGCGCGCGGCAAGGTCCTCCATGAGGGCGAGCCCGTGGCCGCGGTCGCCGCCGTCGATCTCCAGACGGCCCGCAGAGCGCTCC
This sequence comes from Archangium minus, assembly GCF_044360475.1. NCBI lineage: Bacteria > Pseudomonadati > Myxococcota > Myxococcia > Myxococcales > Archangiaceae > Archangium > Archangium minus. Next base: position 6,307,634 of record NZ_CP043494.1, on the reverse strand, counting down.
AGGCGATCGACATCCGATACGAGGTCCTCCCCGCCGTCTTCGATCCCGAGGAGGCGCTACGCCCGGGGGCTCCCGTCCTCCACGAGCAGCGAGACACCTATCTCGACTTCCAGGCGGTCTCCCCGGAGCGAGCCAACCACCCCAACGCCGCTTCACACATCCGGCTCATCGAGGGCGAACCGGACCGGGTGTGGGAGCGCTGCGACGTCATCGTCGAGGACGTGTACGAGACTCCCGCTCAGCAGCACATCTACCTGGAGCCGTGCTCGACCCTGGCCTCAGTGGATCGCGACAGCGGCAAGGTCACCCTCTACACCTCGACCCAGTCCGTGTTCCGGGTGCAGGCCATCACCGCCGAGGCGCTGGGCATCCCCATGTCTCGAGTCCGCGTCATCGCCCCCCGAGTCGGCGGCGGGTTTGGCGGCAAGACCGAGATGACCAACCAGCCCATCACCGCGGCGCTCGCGCGGGCGGCCGGTGCTCCGGTCAAGATGACGCTCTCGCGCACGGATGACATGCGGATGATGAAGTCGCGCCACGCGTGCCGCATCCACATGCGCACTGGCGCGACCCGGGATGGCCGCATCCTCGCCCGCAGGGTGCGGATCGTCTACGACACCGGTGCCTATGCCGACGATGGGCCGTATGTCGCCGGTGTGGGGGCCTACTTCGCGCGCGGGCCGTACCGCATCCCCCACGTTGATATCGAGTGCTGGGCTGTCTACACCAACCGGCTCCGGGCCGCGGCGTTCCGGGGTTTTGGCAACCCGCAGATCCACTTCGCCAGCGAGACACAGGTCGATCTGCTCGCCGAGAAGTTGGGCCTGGATCCCATCGACCTGCGGCTCCGCAATGCGCTCGAGACGGGCGAGCGGTGGCTCGGCGGCGCGCCCGTGGAGAGCGGAACGCTCCAGGCGTGTCTGGAGAAGGCCCGAGAGGCCTCGGACTGGGTCCGGCGCCGGAGTCAGCAGCGGGCCTCTTCTCCCGGCAAGCGGCGTGGCATCGGGGTGGCGGCCGTTGGGCACGTGTCCGGGCTGCTGGGCTCGAGCGCCACGGTGCGGCTCAACGAGGATGGGACCGTCACGGTCAACACCGGTGCCGTGGACATTGGTCAAGGCTCGGACACGGCGCTCGCTCAGTGCGCGGCCGCGGCCCTGGGTCTCTCCCTCGAGCAGATCAACTACAGCGGCCCCGACACGGATGTCTCGCCCTACGACTGGTGCACGGGAGGCACCCGCACCACCTTCACCGTGGGCCGGGTCATCACCCAAGCGTGCGAGCAGATCAAACAGCAGCTCTTCGAGCACGCCAGCGAGATGCTCTCCCGCCCGGTGCAACAGCTTGAGCTAAGGCCTGGCGGCATCGTGGGCGTCCAGGGCGAGCCCGGCGCCTCGGTCCCATTCGGAGCCATCTCCGCGCGCGCCCTCTACTTCAAGGGCGGCCCCCTCATCGCCAGCTCGCGCTACCTGTTCCCGCCCACACCGATCGACACCCGCCAGACATCCGCCCAAGGGCTGGCCTCGATGGGAAACGGCTTCTTCGTGTTCGCCGCGCAGGTGGCCGAGGTCGAGGTGGATGAATTGACCGGCAAGGTCGAGCTGCTCGAGGCCTGGAGCGTCCACGACGTGGGCCGGACGATCAACCGCGCAGCGGCGGAGGGCCAAATCCAGGGTGGGTTCGTCCAGGGGCTCGGCTTCGCTCTGACCGAGGAGCTGCTGTGGCATGAGGGCCACCTGCTCAATCCCTCCATGAGCAGCTACAAGGTCCCGGGTGCGCCCGACGTCCCGGTTGGCATCCACCCCCTCCTGCTCGAGCATCCCTCGGGAGAGGGGCCCTTTGGAGCCAAGGGAGTCGCAGAGGTCAGCCTGGTGGGCGTGGCCCCCGCGATCTGCAATGCGATCCGCCATGCGACTGGTGCGACCGTCACCCGGATTCCCGCCACGGGTGAGCGCGTCCTGCGCGCATTGCTGGCCCGTGAGGGGACCGGCGCGAAGGAGTAGACGGAGCGGCACAGGTGGCACGGCCGTCCCGTGCCAGTGGCACATGCCATCCTGTGCCACTTGAGCCAGCGCCACCGTGCTGGAGCACGCCCCTCCAGAGGGGCGCACGCGTGTCCTCCGTGTTCGTGTCCATTGGCATCGCGGCTGCAATCCCCTCAGGCGGGTGCTCAAACCCACCTGACAAGGAATCAGCCTCATGCACGATGGACGAATCCATCCCCACCGACCCAAGGGCCGCGGGCTCGGAGTGATGCTTCTGGCACTCGGTCTGTCGACTTCCCTCGGCGCCTGCACCGACGTTCCCGCGACCGAGCTCGAGCCGCTTGGAGAGCAGACGCAAAGCATCAAGAACGGCACCGTCTGGAACCCGTGGACGCAGAACACCCAGACCTGGACGCGCAACGTGGTCCGGCTGTCCGGGTGCACCGGCACGCTGCTCAACCGTGAGTGGGTCCTCACCGCCGGTCACTGCTTCGCCAACGGCACCAGCACCGATCCCTCGACGGTCACCGCCAGGCTCACCCTCGCCGATGGCACCGTGGCGAGCTCGCAGGGCGTCGAGCTCCTCTTCCATCCGCGGAACTCCGAAGGCGTGGACGTCGCGCTCCTGCGCCTCGCGGAACCGATTGATCCCGGCGTTGACTCACTGCCCATCTATAGCGGGACCACCGCCTCGTTGCTGGGCAAGAGCGTGTTCTGTGCCGGCTACGGAGCCATCGACACCGGAGGAAGCTGCTCCGAGAGCTCGGATTGTGCGTCCGGGCAGTGGTGCCAGTGGGGCGTGTGCATGACGCCGACGGACGGAAGGCTGCGCACGGCGTCCTTCAACATCATCACGGATCCGGTCGACCCGGTCATGTGGTACCGGTTCAGCGTTCCGAACCCGCTCGGACAGATTGAGCTCCCCGGAGACTCGGGCTCGAGCTGCTGGGATGGAACGGGCCTCACCGGCGTCATGAAGGCCGGCAACCCGACGAACTACAACCGGCAGACGAGCGCCGAAGCCTTCCGCGACTGGGTCAACAGCGTCGTGACTCCGACTCAGGTCAAGCAGGTCAACCAGCCGGGCGCCTCCTGTCGGACCGTCCAGGGAGGACAGCTGAGCTACGGAAGCGATGGCGAGGCCTTCAACTCGGGCAACACCCTCAGCCAGCTCCTGTGCCCCATCCGGCGCCCCGGTGATGGCGGGTTCGCGAACGTGGTCGATGTCCCGCGGCTGTTCGTGCTGGACCGCCACCCGACCGCGAACGTGTGCTGCCGCCTCCAGTCGAAGAACCCCAGTGGCCAGCTCATCACCACCACCGAGGTCTGCTCGACCGGTGCAAGCAGCGACCCCCAGGCGTTGGTGCTGCCGTCCGTCTACGACGGCACGACCTGGAGCCAGTTCAACCTGGTCTGCTCTGTCCCGGGAATTGCCGCCCTCGGCCGCTCCGGCATCCAGAGCTATCGGCCGCGCCTGTCGATGCGCTGAGCCTCTCTCGCCTCACGAAACCCTCTCAACAAACGTCGAACCCACGAAAGCACTTACGGAGAACTCCATCCATGTTCAGCCATACTCGCCGCCCCCTGAAGGGTCTTGTCATCCTCACCGGAATCCTCGCCGCCGGAGCCACCCTGGCGGACTCGACCCAGAACGCCCCCGGCGCCGCCTGCGTCGCCATCAACGGCGCCAGCCTCACCGTGCGTGACGATGGCGAGGCCGAGAACCGTACGGCCTCCCTGGTCACCGCCATCTGCCCGGCCGAGCGTCCCATCGGCACCGGGACCACCACGACCCTCAGTGGCCGCGTGTTCGTTGTGGATCAGAGCACCACGAGCGAGGTGTGCTGCCGAGCCGTCTCCAAGAACCCGCTCGGGGCGAAGGTCACCGGTGCGTGGCAGTGCTCGACCGGCAGCAGTGCCAACTACCAGGCACTCGACCTCGCATCGCTCTCCGACACCTACACGTTCAGCTCGTTCTACCTCGAGTGCCAGGTGCCTGCGCTCAGCGGTGGCAACGCCTCGCGGATCCAGATGTACCGCGCGACCCAGCAGTAGTGGACACCCGCGCTCGGGCAACCCGCCCACTCCTGAGCGGGTGCCCGTCGTAAGCGCGAGGGACAGCCACGACAGTCGCCCATGGACGAACACCCTGCGCTACCGGGTAGCTGGCCTTCCCCTGCTCTCGGGGAGAGCTTTTGGTGGGAGGGTGTTCCTTCATGCTTGTTTCTCTCTTGGCATTCGTCCTGGCCCAGGCGCCAGGACCCTGTCTGGAGCGTTACCAGACCCTTCACCCAGACTGTCCTGGGCGAGCGAGCTGCCCTTCGACTGAAGAGGCGGCGTGTTCGCTGATGGTCAGTACCTTCGCGGTGGATGAATCGCGCCTCGGGCAGGTCCTCCGCAAGGACGAGGCCGTCGAGGTCATCCAGCGCGAAGCGATCCAGCCGACCCTGGGTGTGGGTGTTGCCGGCACGCCCGGTCAGATCGATGCCACGACCTCGATCCAGCCGGTGGGACTCGCGGGTGCCACCCTGGGCGTCGTGTCCAGCGATTACGGCCGCATCTGGATCCTCACCGTCTCGGCCAACCCGCTCGCCATCTCGAGCAAGGACGCGGGTTCCTATGCGCGGCTGTCGCGGCTCTTTGATGTCAGCGTCGTGCTGCCCGCGCCCCTCCTGGCTGAGAACCCGGCCGGATTCATCGGCTTGAGGTCCAACATCGACTTTGTCGGCGCCGCGGTGGCCCACCGCGAGTTCGAGACGCTGTCCGCCGCGGCCCTCCAGGCCCAACGTCAGGAGCTCGCCACGGGGGGCGGGTTCCGCGAGGACCTGAGGCGCGCGCTCGACACGCTCCCTCCCGAGCGGCGTGCACAGTGTCTCGACGCCCTCTTCGGTCCCCGCAGTACGCTCGAGGGGATCGCCGCCGCCTGCTCCCCCGAGCTTCCCGCCCGGCTCCGGGCGGCGGCTGCTGCGACCTCTTGGTTCCAACAAGCCCGGGACGACTTCGAGGATGCGGTCGACACCTCGCATGGAGGGCTCAATGTCCAGCTGGACGTTCCGGCGAACCGGTCCAGCTCCGCGCCCTTTCGCGCCGCGCTCCTGGGCTCCGGAACGTACGGCCTGACCAAGGAGGTCCGCTCTCCGTGGCGGGTCGACCTCATGGCCTCGCTCGGCCCGGATTACCTGCTCCAAGCCGGAGAAGGTGCCCTGGGCGCGACCCTGGCTGTCGCGCTGGGCGTGAGGGCCCGGCTCCTCCATGGCATGCCCAGGCTGCATTCGAGCATCGGACTGAGGGGCCATCTCGGTCAGGCCTCGGAGCTGCGACCCCTCAGCGTCCCGAGCCGGCCCGGGAACTACCTGCAAGCCCAGCTGGGCCTCAGCCTTCCCATCGGACGGACGGGCGTGGCTGTGGCTGGCGGTGTGAACTGGTCCCTCGCGGGCAGGGATACTGGAGAGACGGCCTTTGCAGCGAATCTCATCTATTCGCTGCCGGGCCAAGCGCGATAGCCCGTGCGGAGAGCAGGCCCGAAGAAGAGGCCTCACCCGGCTGGAGTGAGGGCCAGGCTGCCCACCACCGCGTCGGCCAGCATCGTCGCCTGCTCCTGCGGCAGCTGAAGCTTGGAGGCGTTCTGCAGCGTCGTCTCGCGCACGCGGGTGAGCAGCTCGGGCGTCAGCGGGGGGCCCTTGGGCTTGGGCTTGTCCATGCGCTCCTTGAACTTCTTGAACATCCCCTTCACGAACTCTCCCACGAAGCCAGCGCTCTCCGTCTTGAGCTGCTTCTTGACCTCACCCGCGAGGAACGTGACGACCTGGGTCACGACCGCCAGGATGGCGGGAGTCATCTGGATCAACGTCTCGCCCACACCAAAGTCGAGGATCTCGTCCTGAGGTGACGCCTTCCGTAATACCTTGTCTGGGTCCTCGAAATAGGCAGCGCTGGTGGCCTCGAACCGCGGCAACTCCCCAGGTGCCATCTGGCTAACCAGATCTCGTGATAGCTCCGAAATAATCTGTGCCTGGTCTTGCTCAATCACGGGCTCCTCCTTCCATTCGTTCCTCAGACGTAGATGGAGCTTCGACATACATTGAAGTGACAAGCCTTGAATGGGAAGGGACCTGCCCAGAGGGAGAGGGAGCGTCATGGAGCCACCCCAGGAGACACTCGAGCTCCTGCTCGCCAGGGCCGATGATCATCAGCCCTTCCTTCCCTCCGGACTCGAGCCAGAGTCCATCCAGGGCGCGCCTCGGCCTGATCGGTTACCGCGCCGGGTCGAGGTGCCCCTGCTCGATAGACCCGATGCGGACCCGAACGCCTTACCCGAGCAGCGCTGGGGAGTGATTGCGCCCGAGGGAAGTGAGGGTGACTCACTGCTGCAAGCCATTGCCCCGCTGGTGGAGCACCGGGCGCGACAGCAGGGCGCCGAGGTGAGGGTCTACCGGGTGCACCCCCACATGGAGGCGGCCCAGGCGGTGGACTGGAGGGAGCGGGTATATCGGAGCGAAAGCGTCCCCCAGGAGGAGCGGCCGAGGTACCTGTTGGTGCTCGGGGGCCTGGAGCAGGTCTCCCTCGAGCTCCAGCACGTACTGGCCCAGGGGGCCTTCGTGGGGCGGTTGCACTTCGCGACGCCAGAGGGAACACCGGACCTCGCCAGCCATGCCGCCTACGTGGAGAAGGTGCTGGCGCACGAGCGGTCCTCCGGGGAGGCCGAGGCCCCTGAGGTGCTGCTCTACACGGCCACCGATGGCTCGCGAGCCACCGTCCGGGGCCATCAACTCCTGATGGAGCCCTGCCGGAAGGTGGTGGAGTCGCGATGGCTTCCCCGACAGCTGGCGAGGAAGCTCCAGGTTCTCCCTGACGAGGGCTCGGAGCCGGAAGCCCTGCTGCACGCGGCCGGCGCGGTGCGCTCGGGGGTATTGCTGTCGGTGTCGCATGGGCTGGGCGCGCCGCGTGAGGGTTGGGCCTCCGCTGAGCAGCAGCGCGCGAGGCAGGGCGCACTCTGCCTGACGCCCAGGCTGGAGCTCACCGCGGACAAGGTCCGGGCTCCGCCGTTCCTCTCGGGGGGCGTGTGGTTCTGCGTGGCGTGCTTCGGGGCAGCCACCCCGCGCAAGAGCGCGTTCCACGCCTGGTTGTCGATGCTGGCTCGGCAGCAGCTCTTCCCTGGCCGCCCCGAGGCCGTGCTCGAGAGCCTGCCTCGGCCTGGGGAGCCCCCCTTCCTCGCCGCGCTTCCCCAGGCCCTGTTGGCCAATCCGAACGGACCCCTGGCCTTCCTGGGGCATAGCGATCTGGCCTGGAACTTCGGATTCGCCAACCCGAACGATCTCACCGAGAGTCGCGCTTCACGCATCCTCTCGGCGCTCGAGGTCGTGGCGAAGGGCAGCCGCGTAGGGGTCGCGCTCGATGCGCTGATGCGCTCGTTCCGGGATGTGAATGACAGCTTGATGTCCGCCTACCAGGAGCGGCAGGACGCGGCCGAAGAGGGGCGGCCGGACCCCACGGATCCCAAGCGGGTCGGCTATCTCTGGATGCTCCGCAATGACTTGCGAGGCTACCTCCTGCTGGGAGATCCAGCAGTCCGGCTTCCACTCCGGCGCGCAGCGAGGTGAGGAGGCGCCCCGAGCACTCAGGCGGAATCACGGCCATAGGAGCGCTCGCAGCCGACGTAATGCCTGAGAGCCCGCGCCTGGCGCTCGTAGAGATAGGTTTCGCGCAGGTCCGGCGTCAGGCAGTCCCTGTTGTCATGGCGCAGGTGTCGCTGGAGCTCGGGGACGGAGAGCAGGGACCATTTTCTCGCTGTCCCGTCATTGTCAGCGGTGACGAGGTGCTGGCCATCTGGGCTGAAGGCCGCGGACTGGACCGGACCGGTGTGGCCTTGCAGCACGAGAGGCTCACCCGTCCCATCCGCCCGCCACACGCGCACCGTTCCGTCATCTCCCGCGCTGACGAGGCGCTGGCCGTCCGGGCTGAAGGCCGCGGACCGGACTGGGCCGGTGTGGCCTTGCAGCACGAGGAGCTCGCCTGTCCCATCCGCCCGCCACACGCGCACCGTTCCGTCCGAGCCAGCGGTGACAAGGCGCTGGCCGTCCGGGCTGAAGGCCGCGGAATGCACCACGCCCGCATGCCCCCGGAGCACCACGACCTGGCCCGTTCCATCCGCCCGCCACACGCGCGCCGTCCCGTCCCAGGAGGCGGTGACGACGCGCTGTCCATCCGGGCTGAAGGCCGCGAATTGCACCGGCGCCGTGTGTCCCCGGAGCATGACGGGCTGGCCCGTTCCATTGGCTCGCCACACGCCCGCTGTGCCGTCTGAGCTGGCGGTGAGGATGCGCTGGCCATCCGGACTGAAGACGGCGGACGTCAGCCCCGCCGCATGCCCTCGGAGCACCACGGGTTGACCTGTGCCATCGGCTCGCCAAACGCGCGCCGTCCCGTCCCAGGAGGCAGTGACGACGTGCTGGCCGTCCGGACTGAAGGCCGCGGATTGCACCTGCGCCATGTGCCCTCGGAGCACCACGGGCTCTCCTGCTCCATCCGCCCGCCACACGCGCGCCGTCCCGTCCCAAGAGGCGGTGACAAGACGCTGGCCGGCTGGGTCGAAGGCCGCGGAGGTGACCGGCCCCGCATGTCCCCGAAATACCATGGGCTCCGTCGAGCCCTCAGCTCGCCATACGCACGCCGTCCCGTCCCAGGAGGCAGTGACGACGTGCCGGCCATCCGGGCTGAAGACGGCGGACATGAGCAACCCTTTGTGACCCTCCAGCGCTATGGGCTGGCCCGGTCCTTGGGCTCGCCACACGCGCGCCGTCCGGTCCCAAGAGGCGGTGACAACCCACTGGCCGTCCGGGCTGAAGACCGCGGAATGCACCTGCGCCGTGTGCCCCTTCAGCACCCGGGGCTCGCCCATGCCGTCCGTCCGCCACACGCGCGCTGTGCCGTCCCAGGAGGCGGTGACGACATGCCGGCCATCCGGGCTGAAGGCCGCGGAGATGACCGCTGCCGTGTGTCCCTTCAGCACCCGGGGCTCGCCCGTTCCATCCGCCCGCCACACGCGTGCCGTCCCATCTTCGCTGGCGGTGACGACATGCCGGCCATCCGGGCTGAAGGCCGCGGAGATGACCGCTGCCGTGTGTCCCTTCAACACCCGGGGCTCGCCCGTTCCATCCGCCCGCCACACGCGTGCCGTCTCGTCCGAGCTAGCGGTGACGACGAACTGGCCATCCGGGCTGACGGCCACGGAATGCACCCGGGCCGCATGCCCCCGAAGCAGCACCGGAGAGCCCGTCCCGTCCGCCTGCCACACCCGCGCCGTCCCATCGAAGGACGCGGTGACAACGGACTGGCCATCCGGGCTGAAGGTGGCGGACACGACCGGTTGAGTGTGTCCCTTCAACACCACGGGATCGCCCGTGCCATCGGCTCGCCACACCCGCGCCGTCCCGTCCCAGGAGGTGGTGAGGACATGCTGGCCATCCGGGCTGAAGGCCGCGGAGATGACCGTTCCCGTGTGTCCCTTCAACTCCACGGGCTCGCCCGTCCCATCCGTCCGCCACACCTGGGCCGTCCCATCCTCGCTGGCGGTAACAACATGCTGGCCATCCGGGCTGAAGCGGGCTGCATAAACCGCTCCCGGGGTACGAAACGTCACCTCCGGCGCGTTCCGGGCCAGGGCGCCGTACGCGAGTGACCGCCAGCCTCGAATCCGCTCCGGCCGGCGAATTTCGAGCAGCAGCTTCATCGCCATTGCGGACTGGTCGCGCTCCAGCAACTCCCGTGCACCCGACATCACGGACTGGGTGCGGGCCTTCTCCGCCTGCGCCAACGCCCACAAGAAGAGTCCCCCCATCGCCACCGCCACCACCAGTGCCGCCACGGAGATGAGCCGCAACCTGCGCCAGCGGGCGAGCTGCCGCTGCTCCTCTTCTCGCTGCAACCGCTCCCGCCGGAGCTCGAAGACCTTCTTCGCCAGCCAGTCATGGCCGAGCTCGAAGCAACGGCTGCCGTGATGCTCTCCGGCCAGCAGCACCGAGGTCCTCTCCAGGGTGGTCAGCACCCGGTCCGCCTGTCCTGGCGGGAGCGCAGCGCGGGCCTGACGCTCCGTCAGCAGCGTCCGGCTGCCATCGCTGGCCACCAGATGATCCTCCAGCAGCCGCCGGGCATCCGCCGCCAGGGGCCCCAGCTCGTTCAGCGTGACATCCAGGTAGCGGTGCAGGAGGGGCTCGGCCTCCACCCACTCCACCCGCTTCCCCGCGGCGCGCTCTTCCCAGAGCGCACGGCAGACGATCTGCGCGAAGGCGGCCTGTACCTCCGCCTCGCCTGTGGCCTCCTGCCCCGGCACCCGCACCTGCAGCATCAGTTCCCACAGCTCCTGATCGGGCCAGGACTGAGCAGGCATACCGGAGGCCGCGAGCCTGCGCACCACCTCCACCATTTCCCGCACCGTGAGCGGACCGAGCCGGAAGCCATGCTCCAGCAGCTCGTTCGCGCCGCGCAACCACGCCCGGAATCGCCCCAGGTAATCCTCGCGCAGCAGCAGCACGAGCTGGAGTCCCCGGAAGGGGTTGTGCACCAGCCGCACCAGGCCCTCGAGCAGCGCGTCCGTCTGCTCCGATGAACGCCCTGGCAGGAAGAGTTGCTCAAATTGGTCCAGGTGAAGCAACACCGGTCTTTCCGAGCGCCGCTCCGCCTGCCGCACCGCTTCGTCGAGCGCCTCGTGGGGGCTCATCCCCTCGGGCACCGGTCCGAGCCCCAGGTCCACGAACATCGCCTGGACGAGCCACTCGAGGGGCGCCTGATCGGACAGCCAGGCCCCAACGCGGACCACGCGGAAGCCGTGCTTCTCTTCGAGCAGGGGTATCACCCCCGCCTGCATCAACGAGGACTTGCCCGCTCCCGAGGGGCCGAAGAGCAGGAGACAGGGCCAGGCCTGGATGCATTGCACCAGCTTGCGCGTGGACTCTTCCCGGCCGAAGAAACGGTCTCGTTCGCTCGCGCGGTAGGGCTGGGCTCCCAGGAAGGGATTGACGGAGTCCCTCATCCCTTCCTCCCGGCTGCCAGCGCCTCGAGCCATTCCATCAGCTCGTCATCCGTTGAGTCGAGCGCCCTCACCCCTGTCTCTCCTGGCAACCCCCGCCCCTCCTCCCACACCTCCTTCTCACGGGTTCTCGGATCAAGAATAGCCACGCTGCCGCGCATCAACGCGCGTCTGCCAAAGAGCTGGTAGAGCAACATCCGGTGACACCAGCTCAGCTGGGACAACCCCACGAGCAGGATGGGGCGCAGGCTCAGGACGCTCTGGATGGAATCGGCAAGCTCGAAAGGCAGCAAGCTCGCCAGGCTGCGAATGCCCAGCAGGTAATCATCCTCGGTGATCAGCGGCCGGCTGAAGTGATGGGCCGGGAGATAGCCAGAGCAGAGCCGGAGCACCACCACCTCTCGCTCGGTGTCCAATGCAGCCGGGACCTCGCGCAGCCGCTCCCAGCGGCGTTCACCCGCCTGGCGTCGCATGATCACCGCGTGCCTGTCAGCGCGCGATGAGGGTTGGATGACGTAGAGCGTGAGCTCCGGATGCGCCTCGGCAATCGCCTGCTCCAGCAAGGGCAACCGTAGGATCGTGATGTGAACCCCGGCCCCGAGCTGCCGTGCCAGCAGACGCACCAGCGGAGGCATGAAGTCCGTCTGGCCGAACACGTCTTGGAACTCGTAGTCCAGCTCATCATGCCCGATGCGCAGCGCGAAGTGCTCCGCCAGGGTGCTCAGGGGGAGCTCGGGTGGCACATCGCCCGTCTTCTGGGTGAGCTCGCCCTGGAGCCGATTGCGCAGGTCGCGGAGGATGGGCGACTCCTCCTCCCAGCGATCTCCCAGCACCAACGAGAAGGGCTGCTCCAGGAGCTGTGCCAGAACGGGAGACGGAGGGGACGTCCCCTGCCGTGTGGCCACGGACGGCGGGGGCAAGACCCTGCGCGCCTTGAAATCAAACAGCACCGGGTCTCGGCCGCGCAGGTACAACACCGGCGAGAACGCCTCGGCACTGCCCTCCAGCTCCGCCAAGACGCTGCGCCGGGCCTCATTGAGGCTGAGCGCCACGTCCCCCTCCTGCTGGGCTGCACGGGTGAGCGCGCGATAGAAGGCGCGCGAGCACCTCAAGGCCACGTCCATCCTCACCGGCCAGAGATAGGCGACGACGGCGTCCGCCGCGGTACGCGCCAGCAGCTCCGCCGCGCTCGCCAAGGGGCCAGGGCTCGCCCCCTCACAGGCATCCAGGACGATGAGCCGCAGGGGACCCCTGCCCCAGGACCGGTGGAGCTGCTGCGCCAGCAACTCCACCGGGAGCCAGCTCTCCTCGCCCTCCTCGTCCGCCAGCCGGAGAACAGGCCAGCCTTCATGCAGCCCCGCATGGCCGGTGAAGTGGATGATGTGGGGCTCGGGCTGGCGCCTCAGACGCTCGAACAAGGGGGCTCTCCGAGCCCGGGAGCCGGTGAGGGGCTCGAGCCACTCGATCTCTCCTGAAGAGAGGCTCTCGTGGAGCGTCCCCTGCAACTGAGAGAGCGCGTGCGGGTGCAGCGGCGCGATAGCGAGGAGACTCACCGCACCGAGCACCTCGCGCGGCTGCCAGGGCTCGGGCGAGCGCACGCCGCGCACCGGTAGGAGGCTCGCCGAGTTCCCCAGGAACTCGAAGTCCTTTCCGGGCTCGCAGAGGGCCTCCCAAGGGAAACTCTGAAGGTCTGTCTCCTGGAGCATGAGCCGAAGCAGGACGGGCCCTCCGGCGGCGGCCTCGCGCAGCCGCGCGAGCACTCCCTGGATATCTCCCTGGAAGAGGGCCCCGTGGAGCGCCTGGACCTGTTGTGCCAGCTGGGGCTCGAGCCGTCTGCCCTTCTCGGCCGCTGCCTTCACGCGTCCAGCGAGCGCATGCAGGGAGTCCGGTGTGAGTTCGGCGCCAAGCGGGTGCACTCCGGGCTGCTCGTGGCGGCTGCCCAGGGCCCGGACCCGCAGCTCAGCACCACTCCGCTCGACGTCGATCTCCAGCCAGCTCCCCGCAGAAATGGTCTCCCTCCAGAGGTGGACTCTCAGAGAGAACATACGGACCGCTGATGTCACGTGGAGCCCATGGAGGGAGAAGGGAGCTCGCTCGGACGACAGCCGCTACGGGAGGAAAAACGGCCCGCGCCGTGGAACTCTGTTCAGGCGCTCACGAGGCTCTTGGGCGCGTGTGCACCCAGGAAGCGCCCAACCCGCGCGCGGACCTCGTCGCGGTGAGAGAAGATGCAGAAGTGCTCGCCTCCGTCGAGCGTGAGCAACTCCGCCCCTGGAACGCGTGCCACGAGATGCTGCGCCTGTGCGTACGGGGCCGAGCTGTCCTTCGTGCCGTGCATGACGAGCATCGGGGCTTTTATCCGCTCGAGAGGAAGCGAGAGTTCGCTGCTCGTGAGGGCGATATCGTTCTCCGTCCCAGCCATCCGCAGCGGCATCCGGTTGTACGTGATCCGCTGCACCTCGCGGAGCAGGGGGCCCGCTTCGGGGTCATTCACCGTGCGCGCGCGCAGGACGGGGTCGGTGATGGACCGGCGCGAGGCACGCTCCGGATCCTGTCTGGCCTTCCTCTTCTGCATCGCGGTGACGAATGGGCTGAAGCGGACGGCCAGCTTCAAGATGTACCAGGCCATCGGCAGCCGCCCAGCGAAGCGGGAGTGGAACGACGAGATGATGACGAGCCCCCAGCAGCGCTCCGGGTAGCTGAGCGCGAACTGGAGCGCGGAAGGGCCGCCACCGGAAATGGCCATCACCGCCACGCGTTCAATGCCGAGCGCGTCGAGCAGGTCACGGTAGAGCTCCGCCTGCTCCGCCGGCGCCCGGCCGAGCGAGAGGGATGTCCCGAGATAGCCGGGGCGGGAGATCGCAATGTACCGAAAGCCTGGGACACCGGCCGTGCGTGCGAGCACCGAGGCCTGGTCATAGCCCCCCATGGCCCCATGGAGCGCGAGCACCGCCGGGCCCTCGCCCAGGGAGACACACTCGACGGAGCCTCGCCGCGTCTGCACCATCACCGGTTGCGAATCGCCGGGGAGCATCGCCGCCCCCCGCGGCTCGAGCTCATGTGAAGCGAGCATGCTGTCCTCCTCCTGAAGTCAGCACCGAAGCTAAGGCGCCCCCGGAGCGCTGTATTGTAGAAATGCGACACGGCGCATCCCGCCCGCGAAGGCCTACCGGCGATAGCGGTGGATGACGCGCGTCTCTTCGCGCGAGAGCCGCCGGTTCAAGAACGTACCCTTGTCGCCAGGCAGCCGGTTGGTCAGCGCCTTGAAGTCGTGGATGAGATGCGCCTGGTCCGAGTAGCCACACGCCTGCGCGAGCTCGCCGAGGCTCGTGTACGCGCCCAAGTGGATCGCCCCGAGGACGTTACGGAGGCGGACGAGCCGGCTCATGCGCTTGGGCGTCATGCCGAAATGCTCCAGGAAGCGGCGCTCCAGGCCACGCACGTTGAGGCCGAGCTCCTCGGCAAGCGCCTCGACCCGGAGCTGTCCGCCGTGCGCTTCGAGGAGCTGAGTGGCCCTGCGGCAGCGCACGTCTCCCACGAGCGGCGGGGCCACGTCCCGCATCAGCTCCGCGAGCGCATGCTGACGCGACGCGAGGTCCGGCAGGAGGCGCAATCGCTCGGCCACTGCTTGGATGGGCAGCCCTCCGAGGTGCGTCAGCTCGACGAAGCCGTTGGTGAGCTCCGAGGCGCGAATGTCCGCGAGGCGCGGCGCCTGGCCGGGCCGGAAGCGGATGACGAGGTACTCGGAACCAACCTCGCGCTCTACGGCCGCTCGCTCGGTCGCGGGCCCGAGCATCACCGCCCGGCAACCGTGTTCGGAGTGGCGGAAGATGAGATGGGCGCCCGCATCCGGGAAGAGCTCGTGGAGCGAAGTGCCCACCCCGGCGCGGCCCGGTGTCGCCCAGCACAGGTCGATCTGACTGGAGAGCCCGGGAGGCGGGGTCGAGATGAGGCTCGAGCGCTCGTCTTCCTCAAGGGGCGCTCGTGGGCCACGCCCACCCGGATCGCGCAGGCGTTCGCGGCGAGTGTGGAGCGGTGGCGTGGACATCCGAAGCACCTCCGACCCCGTGCATAACACACCGGCGCGTGGCCTCGTATGCGGTCCACCTCTCGAGCCCGGCCCGCGTTCAGATCCCGTCGGACGAGGGGTTGACCCGAGTGCTCCCCTGCTCGCCATTGATCACAAACACACAGCCAAGCCCAGGAAGGACGAGAAGGACGCGCGGCGATCCCTCTCCTTTCTCAAACGCAAGTGACAGGGGAACAGGCGCTCAGGCGCCGAGCACGCTCAGCGCACGCTGGTAGTAGGCGTCGCGGCTCGCCTTGCCGTTGTAGCCACCGTTCACCCGGTAGGTGACGGCGTCGAAGTTGCCCGCATCCGCGTACGCGTTGAGGTTGCGGCTGTTCCAGAACCACGCGGCCGTGCGGAAGCCCACGTCTGGATCCGCAGCACGGTGGGGGTTGTTCTCCAGGTCGATGCCCAGCGCCTGGCCCGCCGCGCGGTAGTTGGAGCGGCCCGTGAGCTGGATGGGCCCGCGACCCTTGTACCGCACGCCGTCACCCGGCTGGGTGTTGCCCAGGTCCCTGCGGCCCTCGTAAGCGGCACCGGAGGCGATCTCCTCGAAGTAGCGGAACTGCGCGCTCTCGTGCGCGAGCTGGGCGAGGAAGGCGGCCTGCCGGCGGGGCGTGTTGATGTTCGCCTCCCTCATGGCGGAGTTGAGGTGGGGCAGGAGCTGCTGCGCCCGATCCGCCGAGAGGTTGGGCATGATGGCCCGGAGCTGCTGGAGCGACACGCCGCCGGAGGAGCCCGGCTCGTTGCCCGGGCCCGTGACGGGGCCAGGACCGGACACGGGAGGACTGCCACCGCCGCCTCCGCCAGGGATGGTGAGGCGCTGGCCGGCGAAGATGAGGTTGGGGTTGGAGATGCCGTTGGCGGACGCAATCGCCCCCACGGTGGTCCCGAAACGCCCGGCGATACCGCTGAGCGTGTCTCCCGACTGCACGGTGTAGCTGCGCGAGCCACCACCGCTGGCAGGGGGCGCACTGGGACCCTGCGCGGGAGCCCCACCGGGGATGGTGAGGCGCTGGCCGGCGAAGATTCGGTTGGGATTGGAGATGCCGTTGGCGGACGCAAGCGCACCCACAGTGGTACCAAAGCGCCCGGCGATCCCACTGAGCGTGTCCCCCGACTGCACGGTGTAGCTGCGCGAGCCACCGCTGGCAGGAGGCGCACTGGGCCTCTGTGCCGGAGCCCCGCCGGGAATGGTGAGGCGCTGGCCGGCGAAGATGCGGTTGGGATTGGAGATGCCGTTGGCGGACGCAAGCGCACCCACGGTGGTGCCAAAGCGCCCGGCAATCCCACTGAGCGTGTCCCCTGATTGGACGGTGTAGCTGCGCGAGCCGCCCCCACCAGAGCTCGCGGGGGCCGCATCGAAGCCGTCAGGGATGACGAGTTGCTGGCCCGCGAAGATGCGATCCGGATTGGAGATGCGGTTGGCCTGTGCGAGGCGCTCCACCGAGGTGTTGAAGCGGCGCGCGAGGGCGCCCAGGGTATCGCCACTGCGGATCGTATAGGACTGGGACACGAGAACTCCGCTCGAAGGAGACACTCGGATTCTCGAATCGAGCGCTGAGAAGTTGCTGAAAAAATTCTCGGCCGCCGAGCAGACGGTTCAAGGACGCCTCGTCCCGAGGAGCATGGTAGAGACCGCCTCGAAAAATATTCGTCCAGAGGGCCGGCCACGGACGTTCTGCAGCGGATGGCATCCGCACACCGCGCGGTCGAGACCCCGCGCCTCTTCAAGATGACGTCGTTGACCCCGGATACCGCCCCGCCAGAGGCCGGACCGTCATGGCTGGACCGTTTCCATGCCGGAGACGCTGAGGTCCTGCAGGCGTGCTACCGCGAGCACTTCGAGGGAGTCCTGCGGGTGGTTTCGCGGCTCCTCCCCGCCGTGGACGCCGAGACGGTCATCCACGACCTCTTCCTGCGGCTGCTCTCGAGTGAGGAAGTGAGGCGCTCCTTCCAGGGAGGGTCCCTGCCCGCCTGGCTGAACACGCTCGCGCGCAACCAGGCCCTGGACGTGTTGCGCCGGCGCCAGCGCGAGCAGGAGGCCCTGGCGCGCTTCGCCAGCGAGCAGGACGACACAGCCACGACGCCGCTGGAGCCTGCGCTCGACGCCGAGTCCCTGCTGGAACGCTTCCGCCGGGAGCGACTCCCCCCCAAATGGGCCCCCGTCTTCGAGGCCCGCTTCATCCGCCAGCTCAGCCAGAGAGAGGCGGCCCAGTCCTTGGGAATACAGCGCACGACATTGGCCTACCAGGAGCTGCGTGTGCGCCACCTGCTGAAGAAGTTCCTGCTCTCCCCGGAGGTGCGCTGATGGGTACGGCCTGTGACATGACCCCGCTGGTGGACCGTCACTTCGCGGCGAGCATCTCCCCCGAGGACGAGCGCCGGATGCGCACACACGTCACCGGCTGCGCCACGTGCCGGGACCGCTACACACGCCTCGAGTTGCTGTCCCGCCTGGATCCTCGGGCCCCGAAGGCACAGGAGCGGCTGGCGCGCGGATTGGGATTCTCCTCGCACGCGGTATCCGTCCGCTCCACCCCCTGGATCCCCACACTCACCGTGCTGGCCGCCGCGTGTGTGGCACTCCTCCTGGTGCGAGTGCCGGGGGTACGGGAAGACACGGCCTTCACGCCCCGGGGAGGCGAAGCCGTGGCGGGTCCCGCGCGCCTCGTGGTGTACGCCGTGGGGCAGGACGGCAACGTAGCGCCGGTGGGTGACACGGTACGGCCCGAGCAGGAGCTGGCGTTCGGCTATCGCAACCCCGAGGCGAAGCGCTTCTTGATGGTGTTTGGCGTGGACTCGGCTGGGCGCGTGCATTGGTACTTTCCGAGCTGGACGGTCCCGGAGGAGGATCCGACGTCGATCCCCATCTCCCCGGGTGACGACCTGCACGAGCTTCCGGAAGCCATCTCCCAATCTCTGGCGCCGGGCCGCCTGGCCGTGCACGCCGTCTTCCTCGACACACCGCTCACGGTTCGGCAGATGGAGGAGCGGCTCGGGGCCGCGGGGCCACAAGACGTCACCGCCGCGCTGCCCGAGGGAGCGTTGCACAGCACGCTCGAGCTTCAGGTGACCCCATGAGACCCCTGCTCTTCTTGAGTGCACTCCTCACCGTCACGGCTGCCGCGGCCGAGGCGCCCGCACCTCGCGCCGAAGGCTCGCGAACGGCCGTGTTCGCGCTCATCATCGGCGTCAACCGGAGCCACGAGGCGAACCTGCCCACGCTGCGCTACGCGGACGACGATGCGGCGCGCTACCTGGATCTGTTCCGCCTGCTCGGCGCGCGCACGTACCTGCTGTCTCGCCTGGACGAGAACACACGGCGACTCCACCCGCAGGCGGCGGCCGAGGCGGTGGACCCCAATCGTGAAGCGCTCACCCAGGCCGTCGGCGCGCTCGCGAAGGACATTGCCCTGGCGCGCGAGCGCGGCGTGGAGGCGGTGGCCTACGTCGTCTACGCGGGCCATGGCAACGTGCGCAATGGCGAGGGCTACCTCAGCCTGGAAGACGGGACGCTCACGGGCCACGCGCTGGCGCGGGAGGTGGTGGGACGACTCGCCGCGGACCGGGTGCACCTCATCGTGGACGCCTGCTACTCCTACTTCCTCGCCTATAGCCGGGGGCCAGGTGGGCAGCGCCGTGCGCTCGCGAAGGGCTTCAGCGAGACCCAGGGGCTCGCGCAGGACGACAACGTCGGGCTGCTGCTCTCCACCTCCTCGGCACGCGAGAGCCACGAGTGGGAGGCCTTCCAGGCGGGGGTCTTCCATCACGAGGTACGCTCGGGTCTGTTCGGGGCCGCGGATGCGGACGGCGATGGACAGGTGAGCTACCGGGAGATCGCCGCCTTCGTGGAGCGCGCGAACTCGGCCATCCCCAACGAGCGCTTCCGGCCACAGGTTCACGTGCGGCCCCCTCGTGGTTCCGAGTTGCTGGTGGATCTGCGCCCCGGACTCCAGCGCCGACTGGAGGTAGATGGAGCCTCCGGGGCCCACTACATCCTCGAGGACGTGAACGGGGTACGGCTGGCGGAGTTCCACAACGCGCCCGGCCAGCCGCTGAACCTGCTGCGTCCCCCACCGCGAGGGCCTTCATTCCTGCGGAAGGTGGGCGAGGAAGAGCGCGAGTACCCGCTGCCGTCCGTGCCAGACGTCGTGCGCGTGGCAGAGCTCGCCCCCGAGCCGGTGCGCGTGGCCTCGCGCGGCGCGGCGCACGCCTCCTTCGAGCACATCTTCACCCTCCCCTTCGATGCACAGGCCGTGGACGAATACGTCTATCCCCAGCCCTCGGCGCTCGGGCTGGAAGATTCGCCAGCGCTCTCTCCGCGCGCAAAGCTGGGATGGACAGGGCTGGCCATCGGTGGCGCAGCGCTGGGCTCCAGCCTGGCCACAGTCCTGGTGGCTCGCCACACGCGAGAGGGCGTCACGGATGACATGCCTCAGCGAGAGGTGGCCCTGCGCAACGCGCGCATCCGCTCGCTCAACACCGCGGGGGCCGTGCTCGCCACGGCGGGCGGCGCCGTCGCACTGGGCGGCGCCTTGCTGCTCCTCTGGCCCGAAGCGGAGGCAGTGCCTCAACTGTCGATGGGGCCGGACGGCGCGGTGCTCGGAATCGCGGGAGCATTTTAATTCGTCCACCCGAGGGCCCCCTCTCGTTAAGGGGATATGAACAAACACCTCTTACTCTTCCGCGCTTCACTGTTGGCCGTGCTCCTCACAACCTCCGCGTGTGTGAACCTCATCCTGGAGGACGACCGCCCCTGCCCCTGCGGCCAGGGCTGGACCTGCTGCGAGGCGGCCCAGGTCTGCGTCCCAGAGGGAATGGCGGGTACGGAGTGCTCGGCATTGCAACCCGTGGACCCGGACCCCGCCGGGTTCTGCGAGGAGCCGAACTGCCGGGTGGAGAAACTCGTGTCCTTCGAAGCGGGTGAGGGAGCGCGCTACGCCGACGACCTCACGTTCTTCCGAAACGAGGAAGCGTTCCTGTGGGGCTCGACCGTCCTCCATCAAGAACCCAGGATCTGCGTGCGACCCTACTGCCAGTGGTCCATCCCCCTGTACAAGTGGACCGTTCCCTACGTCGAGGAAGAGCCGACCTGGCTCGAACCCGTGGGACTGCGCGGGACGAAGAGTCTGGTCCTCATACCGGGGACGAAAGCAGACGCGCCCGGCACCTTGCGGCTGCGGTGGTGTGATCCGCAGACCAACGGGTGCCGCAGGGCTCCGGATGAACTCGTGTTCCAGACCAGCGGAGGGTTCCCCCACGTCCTCCTCGTGGGAGATGACCTGCTCGTCGCCAGCGCCGGAACGATCGGGAATGCACCGGCCGGCTCCATCCTGCGGCAGGTTCCCGGCCGGAATGAACTGGAAGTGCTGGTCGCCGGTGGAGAGGCGGCGCCGCACCGCTACCTGAAGGACGAGGAGGTGACGGTCGGCGAGCATCTGGCCAGGGCCTCCACGAGCATGGGGGTGTCGAACGGAATGCTGTTCTGGCGCGCGGGACAGCACGTCTGGAGTTGCCCGCTGACGGGGTGCCCCGCCTCGGGACCGGTGGCGCAGGCCTACAACCGGGACGGCATCGACACGATCCTCTTGCATGGGGACTTCCTGTACTGGACGACACGTGGGCAGACTCCCGGCCTGGACGCCGAGCTCTTCTCCGTGTTCCGGCACAAGTGGACCGATGCCGCCGCCCCGATTGAGCTGCTGCAGTCGGAGGCACGCATCGGCAACGAGGTCTCCACCCGCATCGCAGTGGACGAGCACGGGCTCTACTTCTTGAAGGAGACGTTCACGCCGAACGAGCAGGGAGATCTGACCTGGACGGGTGCGGAGCTGCGCGCCTGCCCGGAGATGAAGTGCGGTACCGAGGAGCGCGTCCTGCTGCGGGGCGGCACCCGGAGCGAGGCCCTCTACGGCCTGACCGCAGGCCCGGACGGGCTCTACCTCTACAACGGCCATAGCATCATGCGGGTCCGTCCTCACACGTTTGAGACAAAGGCCTCGCAATAGACAGACACGATCGGGGCTCCCCGTCGAGACGCAACGGGGAGCCCTGGAGGAGCGCTCGGAGACCTCCGGCTCGTTCGGGAATCGGACACCGTTCCGAACCCGGTGCTGCGGTGACCGTCGCGGACGCCTAGCGTGGGCGCGAAGGAGGAGCCGTGCTGGGAATCGACGAGATCAAGGCCCGGGTGCGCGAGGCAGGGGGACCTGAGCTGCTCGAGCGCTTGGAGCGGCTCGATGCGGAGCGTGTCCGCCCGCCCATGGAAGCACCTTCCGTGCGCGCACCCGGAAGGGGCACCCGTCCGGACTTCGACGTGGTGCTCGCAGGCGGTGGGCTCTCCTTGCTGTACGCGCCCGTGCTGGCGGGGCTTGGATTGAAGGTCGGAGTGTTCGAGCGCTCCCGGGCGGCGGTGGCGCATCGGGAGTGGAACATCAGCGGCCCCGAGCTCGCGCCCTTGACGGTGAGCGGCCTCTTCCGCCCCGAGGAGGTGGGGTCGCTCATCGTCGCTCGCTACGAGGACGGCGTCTGCCGCTGGCATGGCGGCGGTGAGTATCCAGTCCGGGGCGTGCTCGACCACGCCGTGGATGCCGGTCGGCTCCTCCGGGACATTCGCCAACGGGCCGAGCAGCGCGGGGTCACCTTCCATGACGGCCATGCACTGGTGGGCGTGGGTGAGGGTCCCCAGGCCGTGCGCCTGCTGTTCGAGCGGCCCGGGGGAAGACGGGCCGAGGTGACCGCGCGTGTGGTGCTCGATGCGCGGGGGATTTCCAGTCCTCACGCGACGGCGGATCTCCTCTGCCCTACCGTCGGAGGAGTCCTCTCCGGATTGAAGGAAGGCACCGCCCCCGACGAGCTGAATCCCCAACGGGGCGACATCCTGGTGACGACCGAGGGCGTTGAAGAAGGGCGCCAACACATCTGGGAAGGGTTTCCCGGACGCCCGGGCGAGGCGACGGTCTACCTGTTCTATTACGCCCAGGCGCGCCGGATCCGCGAGCACGCGCTGCTCCGGCTCTACGGGCGATTCTTCGAGCGCCTGGGACGATACAAGCGGGGTGAGCCGCGTCTGCTCCGGCCAACGTTTGGCTACATCCCAGGCTGGTCACGGTTGGTGCCGCCCCCGCGCGCGCCGGGACGCCGGGTGGTGTTGGTGGGCGATGCAGCCGCGCGGCACTCGCCGCTGACCTACTGCGGCTTCGGCGCGATGATGCGCTCGTTCCTCCCTGGCTCCAGGGCCATCGCCGCCGCGCTCGCGTACGACCACGCCCCTCCCGAGTCCATCGTTCATGACACGCCGCTGCACTCGGTGACCGGGGCGCTGGCGCTCTTCATGGCCCTGCCCTCCCACGCGCCCGAGCGCCGCGACGACGTGAACCAACTCCTGGACACCGCCTTCGCCGCCCTCCACGAACTGGGCAACGACACCTATGCGGCACTGCTCAAGGATCAAATGCCTGGGACGGACTTCGTGCGCTTCCTCCAGCACATCGCCAGGAAACGGCCCCAGGTGTACCGAGACGCCCTTACGCTCGCGGGCTTTGGACCGCTCGCCCTCGCCCGCTGGCTGGGCGGGCTCTCTCGCGTGTTGATCCCCCTGCCCGCTTCACCCTGACCGGAGCGACCCATGCGCCTTCCGCTCGCATTGCCGAAGCTGTCCACCGGGCGTTTCTCCCCCGAGCGGCTCGCCCCCTCTCCCCAGGCAAGGCGCCCCCGCGCGCCCGAGGGCCTCTCCGCCGCAGTGGTGGGCGGAGGTTTGGCCGGCATGGCGGCAGCCACCGTCCTGGCCGAGCGGGGCGTCCGCGTCACCGTCATCGAGCGCGAGCCATTCCTTGGGGGCCGGGTGGCGGCCTGGAGGGAACGTCTGGCGGACGGAGAGCCTTTCGACATGGAGCGTGGCTTCCATGCCTTCTTCCGCCAGTACTACAACCTGCGTGCGTTGCTGCGCCGCGTGGATCCTCGACTGGAGCGCCTGCGCCGGCTGGAGGACTACCCCATCTACGGCCCTGGAGGGAGCATGGAGTCCTTCTCCAACCTCCCCGCGCTCCCGCCCTTCAATCTCATCAGCCTTGTCCGCCGCTCGCCGTCGCTGCGGCTCATGGAGCTGCGTCACATCGACGTTCGCTCCGGCCTGGCGATGCTCGCTTTCGACATGGAGCGGACGTACGCCACGTTCGATCACCGCAATGCGCGCGAGTACCTGGACTCGCTCCGGTTCCCGCCCCATGCCCGGCGCATGATGTTCAATGTCTTCTCCCACTCCTTCTTCAATCCGGAGGAGGACATGTCGGCGGCTGAGCTGCTGATGATGTTTCACTTCTACTTCATGGGGAATCCGGAGGGCCTCGTCTTCGACGTGCTCGACGAGTCGTTCGCCTCGGCGCTGTGGCACCCGCTGCGCCGCTACCTGGAGAAGAGACACGTCCAATTCCGGCTCGGCCAATCCGTCACCGCGGTGAACCCTCGCGAGGACGGGGGCGTGCGAATCCAGGTGGAAGACGCGGAGCCCGTCGAGGCGGACGCGGTGGTGCTCGCCACCACGGTGCCGGCGCTCCAGCGGATTGTGACGAACTCGCCGGAGCTGCTCGACAGGGGGTGGCGCGAGAAGGTCCTGGGGCTCTCGCTGACCTCGCCGTTCGCAGTCTGGCGGCTGTGGCTCGATCGCCCGTCCGGGCCAGGCCGCCATCCCTTCGTGGGCACCACCGGGCTGGGAATCATCGACAACATCTCGCTCTATCACCTGTTCGAGGGCGAGAGCCGACGGTGGGCGGCGCGGACGGGCGGCTCCGTGGTCGAGCTCCATGCCTATGGTCTGCCACTGGAGCTCGACGAAGAGTCCGTGCGGCGCGAGCTCCTCGGAGGCCTGCACACGCTCTACCCGGAGCTTCGCGACGCGCGCACGCTCGAGGAGCGATTCCTGCTCCGCCGGGATTGTCCCTCCTTCGCTCCGGGCTCCTTCCGGACACGTCCCACGGTGGAGACGCCCTCCCCGCGGGTAGCGCTCGCCGGCGACTTCGTCCGCTTGCCCATCCCCACGGCCTTGATGGAGCGCGCCACCACCTCGGGCTTCATGGCCGCCAACCATCTCCTCGAGGGCTGGGGCATCCAGGGAGAGGAGATCTGGTCCGTCCCCAGAGCCGGGCTGCTCGCGGGGCTCGCTACCGCCCGGGATCCAGGGGCAGCGGCTCTCCAGCCGTCTTGAGGAAGAGCACGGCGTCGACCCAGTCCCCCTTCACGGAGAGGGACAACCGGATCTCCTGCTCCCGCCTGCGGAAGACGCGAGGTGATTCCTCCTTGTACCCGGCGCGGGTGAGCTGCTCGCGGTACCAGTTGTGCACCTGCGCCTCCTTCGCTGCCACGCGGAAGGTGAGCGTCTGTGCACCCTCGAAGTCGCCATGCAGGACGTTCACCGCTCCGGGGTACACGGGAACGAGTTTGGATGGAGCGGCCGGCCGGGGCGCGTTCAGCTTCGCCTCGCCGAGCACCACCGACGTGAGCCCTCCAGGCTCGGGTTCGAAGATGACGGTGTAGGAGGTGAAGGTCCGCGTATCCAGCGCGGTGAGGTGGGGCTGGGCGATCAGCTGCTGCTGCTGGCGCTGGATGTAGAAGCCAGCCTCGTCAAAGGCGGTGGCGAAGTACTGGAGGAGGCGCTGCACCGTCTCCCGCGAGGTGTAGACCTGGAGACGAACGGGCACGCCCCCCACGCTCATCTCGGAAGGAACCTCCACCACGGACACCAGCCCCGGCACCTTCCAATGAAAGGGATCCGGGGCCTGCGCGGGGGACGCGGCCATCAACAGCTTGAGGACAAGCAACCCACTCAGCATCCCCTGATCCCCAGAAAACAGACGTTGGACTGACGGCGCAGGGCGGTCGGCTTGTGCTCCACACCGCCGGTATTGCGGGGCCGATCGAGCTCGTCCTGCGACTCGCCGGGCGGCGTGCTCTGCTCGATGTAGTCGTCCTCCTCGCCGCGGTAGCTCATGAAGAAGCCGTTCTCGTCGATGGGGCTGTAGCCGACGAAGTACTCGGCGAAGTCGGAGGCGGAGTGACCGGCGGCGCGCCCGTTCTTGTCGAACACATTCAGGGCCGCCTCATAGAAGGCCCGGTTCTCCGCGCAGGGCTCGTTCGGCTGCTCCGGCCGAAGAGGACACTGCCCGCTCACCTCGCGATCCGCGAAGCCAAAGTCCCCGAGGAGGATGCCGTAGCGACCCTGGCACCTGCCCCCCACGGCCTGGCCCGCAGCGCACACGCGCATGTCGAGCCGCACGGAGTGCTTCTCCTCGAAGAAGCCCGTGCGTCCCTCAAGGAAGGTGGTGGGCAACGAGGGCAAGCCCTCGATGTGCGCCTCCGCGGCGCAGGTGATGCCACCCATGTTCTCGTAGACACCGTCGAGCACGCTGTCCTCCGAGTCTCCCACGTCCTGCCCGGGCGGGGCCTGAGGCCAGTCACCCTGCCGTGGCGCCAGGAGCGCCGGCTTCTGGCTCCGGGGAACGTCGAACTCAATCTTGTCCTCGCGGTCGCACCGCACACGCAGCTCATTCAGTCGGGTGAAGACCTGGGTGACCTGCGTGCGGGAGCCCGGGGTGGAGCTACGTCCGTCGAAGTCCACGTAACGCGCGTTGGCGTTGGCCATCACCGCGGGAGCAATCGCGGGGAAGGTGCTGA
Organism: Archangium minus; assembly: GCF_044360475.1. NCBI lineage: Bacteria > Pseudomonadati > Myxococcota > Myxococcia > Myxococcales > Archangiaceae > Archangium > Archangium minus. Next base: position 6,281,887 of record NZ_CP043494.1, on the reverse strand, counting down.
AGTCACCGATGGCCCCTCGCTGCTCGCGCATCCGATGCACCCGAAGCGCCGTGCTATCCCAGAGCGGGGAGACGGCGGCCTCGTGCACCTTGAGCGAGAGGTAACCCACCTCGGCGAAGTGGATGCCGAACATCACCACGGTGACGAAGACGATCAGGCTCAGGGCCAGCTCCACCGAGGACTGGCCACGTGGAGCGCGTTGAAGCATCCCGCGCATCAGTGCACTCCCTTGTAACCCGCTCGGATGAGCTGCTGGTAGGCCTCGGCCGCCGGTCCGCCCACCGTGTCCGGGATGTCGGTGCCACCGCGCCTCAGGTCTCCCCCACTGTCGATGTCCGAGGCGACGAGGGTGGCGCGCCAGAAGGGATTCCAGAGGTTGGGCGGCTCGTTCCAGTGTCCGCGCCGGTGGTAGTAGGCCAGCCCGGTGGCGAGCGCGGACTGCACGCTGATGTCCGTGCCATCCGCCAGGTGCAGGCCGTGGTTGTCGAAGGTGCTGTCGCGCCCGGCGGTGAAGCGGAAGCGGAAGAGCAGGTTCCAGGGATCCGCGCGCAGTCCCCGCACCTTGTAGTCCCGCTGGGCGAGCGCGAAGATCTTCGGCTGGGCCCAGAGGTTGTCGTCCGAGCGGTCGCCCGTGTTGTACGCCATGCCCCCGACGAAGGTAGTCGGGCAGTACTCGCGCGGGAAGCAGGGCAGAAGCGTGTGCCGGTACTGCTTCTCCATGCCCGGATCCGAGCCACCGATTGCTGGGACGTCAGGCGTCCACCAGTGGTTGTCGGAGTCATCCTGAAGGTCGGTGGCCTTCACGCCCGCCCAGGCCCTGATGCTGAAGGGAGCGCAGCCGGGAAAGCGGACCTCCACCACGGCATGGTCCTCCGCCCAGGTGAAGTAGGTCTTTTCCGCCCGTCCACCATGCCCCAGGGCCTCACCCCAATAGGAGCTGCCTCCCTGACGGATGACGCGCAGACTGCCTCCCGCGGCGGAGATGGCCCCCAGGATGCCCCCGGAACCCGTGAAGCTCGGCATCCCCTGGCGGCGGGTGATGAACTCGTAGCCCCGGCTGGCCATGGCCATGTCCACGGCGTGGTCGAAGCCTCCAGAGGTGGCATACGCCAGCTCGTTCAGGGACACCTGGGTGGGCCCCGCGCGCAGCTCGCCCTTGAAACGACTGCCCTCGTTGGCCAGCTTCGCCAGCTGCTCGGTGAAGGACTCCTGCCCTCCCCCGACGCTCTGCTGGAGTTGCTGGAACATCATCCCCTGCATGACCGCCAGGTGGAAGGCAAGGACATGGATGTTGTAGGTCTGCACGCCCGCCTCCGCGTCCAGCTCGTTCCACCTGCGCGAGATCTCCTCGTTCGTGGTCTCCAGGGCCTCGAGCGCCTCAGCGGCGGCGGGACAGCCCGCGGCGGCCAGGCGCGAGGCGTTGAGGTTGGCGCGCGTCAGGCTGGTCCAGCTGATGAGGCTCATCGTCCCAGTCGCGGCCACCAGGTGCGCGGTCTGGGCGCGGCGCATCAGGGCGATGCTGTTGAAGGTGCGCGCGGTGGCCACCGCTCCGCTGTAGGCGGCCAGGTCCGCCACGCTCTGGGTCTCCATCTTCTCGCGAAGCTTCAGGGAGAACGAGAGCGACAGGCAGACCATGACCGTGACCAGCAGCATCGTCAGGCACATGAGCACCAGCGACTGGCCTCGGGAGCGAATGGAGCTCATAGGCCCTCCGGCGTGAGGGGACAGTTCTGGGTCTCGAAGAACCGGAGCCGTGCCGAGGTCATCATGCGCATGGAGTAGCTGGCCTGGAGCGGGAAGACATAGTCACGACGCTCGGCGCGCGAGAGCAGCTCCTGGCGGATGGCCGCATCGAGCGAGGGAACCACCTGGCCCGTCCAGTGCGCCGTGTGGGTCGGAATGAGCGGATCCGTGGAGGAGTATTCGCGCAGCCCCATGTGGGCCAGGAACATCCGGCTCAACACCCAGTCCGCGAAGGGAATGCGCAGGGGGTACCAGAAGACGAGCCGCGCCTCCAGCCGCATCACATCCGCCACACTGGCGTAGCGGGCCGGATCATCGAAGGACTCTTCCTCGTCCGGACGGATCTGCGCGCGCAGCGGCCGCTCCCGAGCAATCCACACGATGCTGCCGCTGTGCCCCGAGTCGTGCCCGGGCCGGTACTGGTTGTCCCGATGGTTGCGAAAGGCCGTCCCGAGCGCTGCCGGCGAATCCGTCCGAGCGAAGGACGGCAGTAACACCGCGATGGCCGCGTGGCTCATGGCCTCGCAGTCCCCATGCTTGACGCTGCCCGTGCGCACAGCACGGAACGCCGCGTACTCGGTCAGAGCTCGCGCCTGGAGCAGTAGAAAGAGTTGGAGCGTCCCCAGGATCAGGAAAACCGCCAATGGAAGCGTGATCGCTGCCTCCACCGCCGCCTGACCCGATTGAAGCTCCGTAGGGAGATTCCGCGACATGACGGAGGGGGCTTTTGCTCGCATTCGTTCCGGTAATCCAGAGAATCATGGAGATGTGTCCAATATCTCTGTTTTCCTGAATTTTAGGAGGATAAGTCGCACACTACCTTAAGAGCAACATCCCTGTAGCGACACGTGGCTTCACCAGCGAACGGGAGCCCCCGGGACCAGGTGACCCGGGGGGTAGACGATCCGAGAGGGACAGCCCAGATCGCGGGAGTGGATCACCCCGAGGCCATTTTCCAGCGGCTTCTCCTGCTGGTGGCGTGGCAACACGGATGGCACCTCTCCCCTCTTGGGGGCGGGCGCCACGGTGCTTCCACGAAGGGGGATGTGGATGTGGCCGCCGGCGTGAGGCGGATGCACACGGGGATCACGCGCGCCGCGCGCGGGTCCCTGGGGAGGCGGTGACGTGGCCGGGTTGGACTGGGTACAGGTGGACGTGGGCTTTCCCATGAGCCTCCCCGTGGTGTGTGCTGCACGCGCACTGGGGATGGATCGGCGAGCCTTCGTGGGCGCCATGGTGGAGCTCCAGATCTGGGCGGTGCAGGCCCTGCCCGCTGGGCGCTTCGAACCCTTCCCCGCGTCCGGCGGACACGTCCTGGACATGTCCACGGACGCATCCGCGGACGCATCCGCGGACGAGGCGGTATGGCGGGACGCGGTCGAGGGTGCGGTCCGGTGGACGGGCGCTCCCGGAGCCTTCTGGGACGCGCTGCTTCGCGCCGGGATTCTGGTGCGGGAAGGAGACAGCGTCCGCTTCACCCTCTGCGATCGCTACGTGCAAGTCCTCGAAAAGAAAAGGAAAGAGGCCGAGCGCAAGCGACGAGAGCGTGCCGCCAAGAGCTCCGGCGCGTCCGCGGGACGTTCCTCGGACATCCCCGTGACGTCCCCCGCAAGAAAGAAGAGAGAGAAAGAGAGTGAGAAGAAGACTTCTTCTGCTGCAGCAGAGGCCTTGGAAGCGGCAATGTCCGCCGGACGTCTCGCTCCCGTCGCCCCGCTCCCGCGCCCAGATGAGGACGCGTCCGCAGACGACACCCCCGTCCAGCTCGCCCTGCCCGGCACGCACATTGTGCCCGCGTCTCCTCCGCGCGAAGAGTGGCGTCAGGCCGTGGCAACCGCCGTGCTGACAACCCCCACGTCCGCGGGCACGGAGCCCCAGGAGTCCCGGAAGTCGGAGCGCGCCCCGTCCGGAGCGGAAGCCTTCTTCGAGGCCTGTCAGGAGGAACGCTGCCGCGCACTTCCCGGCATCCCCCCGGAGGAGCAGCCCAAGGGCTGGGCGAGCTGGTACCGCGGCGCACTGAGCAAGGTGGGCGGCGACGAGGGACGGCTCCTGGAAGCCTGGCGGGGCTACCTCCACTCGGACTGGGGGCGCTCTCGTGAGCCCCGCTGCACCGCGGAAGCCTTCTGCACCCCACGGGTCTGGGGACGCTACCTCCAGCCTGTCCAGCAGGAGAACCCGACTGGGGTGCCGTCCGGTCCGCCGTCCGTGGACGTGAGCACGGAAGCCGGACGCCTGTGGCAGGCGTGCCTTGCCTCACTCAACGACCATGGGAAGCGGTACGCCCTCTCCTGGCTCGCTCAGGCCCGCCCCGTCGACGTGGAGGACGGGCATCTGGTGCTCTCTGTGCCAGATCGCTATTTCCGCCAATGGGTGCAGGAGCACTATGGGCAGATGGTCGACCAGCTCGCCCAGGACCTCGGCCTCGAGGGCGTGCGCTGGGTGCTGACCTCGAACCTCAGCGGTGCGCCTCGCGGAGCTCGCGTATCCGAGCGGGGCGTTCGCGGATGAACTGGAGCGTCTGCTCCACGGGACAGGGCGAGGAAGGAAGCAGGCCCCCGCTCCCCTCCACCGAGATACCGGACCCCTCCCCCTGGCCCCCATCCGCTCGACCGAAGCCTCGGAGGGTTCAGTTCTGTGGCGAAGCAATATCGTCCTGATATAGGGTCCCCACACCCTGAGGAGCGCTGCAACGGGGGTCCTCCCCCGCCAGGCTCAGGTTCGTGCAACGGCGCTCGCTGACTCGTGGCTGGGTGCCCGGGAGGCGAGCAAGAGCCGTCTGCCACATCCAGCCCCCTGCCAATCAGGAGCAATGCATGCGGGCTGTAACTGATCTGAGCAAGTTCACCGACTACAAGGTCGCGGACATCAAGCTGGCCGAGTGGGGTCGCAAGGAGATCGCGATCGCCGAGACCGAGATGCCGGGCCTCATGGCGATCCGCGATGAGTTCGCCAAGACCCAGCCGCTGAAGGGCGCGCGCATTGCCGGCTCGCTCCACATGACCATCCAGACGGCGGTGCTCATCCAGACGCTGGAGGCCCTGGGTGCGGAGGTCCGCTGGGCGTCCTGCAACATCTTCTCGACCCAGGATCACGCCGCGGCGGCGATCGCCGCGGGCGGCACCCCGGTGTTCGCCTACAAGGGCGAGTCGCTCGAGGAGTACTGGGAGTACACCCACCGGATCTTCGACTGGGCCGACGGCGGCACGCCCAACATGATCCTCGATGACGGTGGCGACGCCACGCTGCTCATCCACCTGGGCACGCGCGCCGAGAAGGATCCCTCCGTGCTGGCCAACCCGGGCAGCGAGGAGGAGACGGTTCTCTTCGCCGCGATCAAGAAGCAGCTGGCGGCCAAGCCGGGCTGGTACTCGAAGAACCTCCAGAGCATCCGGGGAGTGACCGAGGAGACCACCACGGGCGTGCACCGCCTCTACCAGATGGCCAAGGAGGGGAAGCTGGCGTTCCCGGCCATCAACGTCAACGACTCGGTGACCAAGTCCAAGTTCGACAACATCTACGGTTGCCGCGAGTCCCTGGTGGACGGCATCAAGCGCGCCACCGACGTGATGATCGCGGGCAAGGTGGCCGTGGTCGCCGGCTACGGCGAGGTGGGTAAGGGCTCGGCGCAGGCGCTGCGCGGACTTCAGGCCCAGGTGTGGGTGACCGAGATCGATCCCATCTGCGCGCTCCAGGCCGCGATGGAGGGTTACCGGGTCGTCACCATGGAGTACGCGGCGGACAAGGCCGACATCTTCGTGACGGCGACGGGCAACTACCAGGTCATCACCCACGAGCACATGAAGCGCATGAAGAACAATGCGATCGTGTGCAACATCGGCCACTTCGACAACGAGATCGATGTGGCGGGCCTGAAGCAGTACAAGTGGGAGAACATCAAGCCGCAGGTCGACCACATCATCTTCCCGGACAACAAGCGCATCATCCTGTTGGCCGAGGGGCGTCTGGTGAACCTGGGCTGCGGCACCGGCCACCCCAGCTACGTGATGAGCTCGTCCTTCGCCAACCAGGTGCTGGCGCAGGTGGAGATCTTCACCAACCCGGGCAAGTACAAGCCGGGCGTGTACATGCTGCCGCGGCACCTGGATGAGAAGGTGGCCCGCCTCCAGCTCACCAAGCTGGGCGCGATGCTCACCGAGCTCACGCCGGATCAGGCGAAGTACATCGGCGTGCCCAAGGAAGGGCCGTACAAGAGCGACCACTACCGCTACTAGGCGGTAGCGCTCCGAGGCGGCGGGCTCGATTCCCGCCGCCTCCGCGAGAACAGCGCTGGGTGCTCCGGAAGCAGAGGAAGGGTGCCTCTGCCTCTGGAGACGTGGGTGCGGCCCTGGCCATGCAGCTGGGCATCTACCTTCACGGGGCCATGTCCTTCATGACGGTGCTTTCCCGTGGCTTCTGGCCGGCGCAAGACATCCATCGGCACGGCGGCTTCGACGTGATGGTCCTGGTTCTCGTTCACCCCTCCGTTCTGACCAACAAGCCCAGCCGCGACACGGGAATCGGATCCTCGGCGTTGTCGCGATGTCGCCGTGGATCGACCTGTCCGTCTCCGGAGACTCCGTGGCCTCTCGCGCGCTTCTGGCGCGGAATCCCACTGGCCCGACGGACGCCACGTGGTGGAGGGAGTGACGCTTCAGCCTCGGGTGATGCACCGCGAAGTAGTGCTCCCCGGCGATTGCCACGAAGGCATAGGGATTGGCTGGGTGGCTCATCAACCATTCCTCCGCCTCCACGCGTGTGGCGAACGAAGGAGTCCGCGGGGGGATTCCCCTGGCGGTCAGCGCCTCCAGCGCCTCCGCTGCTCGCCGCCGGGTCCCGATGAAAAGCGTCGCGCCTGTAAGCTCCTCGAAGATTGTCACCTGCACACCTCCGCGAGCTCGATTTCGGAGAGCATTCCCGGGGAGCGTTCCGCCATGACCAGGAGTGGCGTCAGATTGAGCCAGTCAATGGCGGGTTCCACCGCATCGAACTCGGCTGCGTACTCCTCTGCCCACTCACCGCGGCCCTTCGTGCATTCAACAAAAGCATCCATGCAGTTTTGATTTCTCATGACCAGGACGCCCTTCCAGACAGCTCCGGAGGGGTCCCTGCACCTCACGCGTCGCTGACGATGCGAACACCGAACTGCTTGAACCGCGCGATGGCCTCATCAGGCGCCACGAGCGTCTCGGGCAGTTGCAGCCCGCCATGTGCTGCGGGCCGTCCGTCCAGGCCCAGGATACGCTCGATGACGACCAGCACCCCCAGCGCGGTCATGTGTGCGTTGCCAACCGGGTCGGAAACCATCGTCCGACGATGGGCTGGCGTGCCATCCTTCAGGCGGCCTTCGATATCGATGTAGAGATCATGGGACGCCGGGCCCCCGGCGCGCGTACCGAGGGACTCACCCTGGACGAGGTCGAAGCGGACATTCGGCGCCCCCGTCACCGTGGCAAGGCTTGGCACGTCGAGCACGGACATGGGGAGTCCCTGCGATACACGCTCATCCCCTAGACGGAGGGACCTCCCGTGCTGCGTGGCGTCGACCCATTTCCAGACTCCCTCCTCACGCAGCAGCGCACGGCCGATGAAATGCTCGGTGTCATTGGCGGTCATCGGTCCAATCGGGTCCTTCGTATCGTAGACTCCCGCGAGCTGAAGTGAGTCGATACGGCTGAACGGTTCGACGGCCTTCCGTGCAACGTGCGTCAACACACCTGCCTGCCAATGCCCCAGCAGGACGATGGGCCGCTTCGGGGGCGAGCGCACCGCCGCGAAGGTAACGGGCGCGACGTCTTCCGCCAGCTTCGTGATGCCGATATGGGCGATGCCACGCTCCAATGCGGCATGGATGAGATTGTCGCCCGGGTCCTGCAAGGCCGCAACGATGAGCTCGACAGGTCCCACCTCGCTCAGTTCCCGCTCGGGATTCGAAACATCGAGCCGAGCCGTCGTGGCGCCACCCAGCTCCTGCGCGAGGGCCGCTCCCTTCTCGGGATTTCGCCCCGCGAGGATGAGCTCCACCTCCTTGTTGAGCTTCCTGATGTGCCGCGCGATGAAACCGCCTACCAGTCCATAACCACCTGAGATGAGGATGCGTGACTTCATGAGTGCTCTCCTGGGGTTCTCGACTTCCGCTCGATCAATGGGTTCATGCCGCCTCGACCGCCTCGCATCGCTTGGATGCATTGAAGAGATTGCGGCCGATGGCACGTGCGGCGTCCAGATGAAACGCCGGATCCTGCGTTTCGGATTCGAGCAGGAGCTCGGATGTCACGACGCAGGCGCCGCAGTAATCGAAGATCCCATGGTCGATCTGCGTCTTCATGGCGCCGAAGTAGCCGTGCCGGGCGTAGGTCCGTGCGTCGGCGCCTGCGATGGCGACGAGGTGAACCCGCAGGTGACGAAGCTTCTTCACCAGTCCGGTATCCAGGCTGAAGTCGAAAGCCCAGCCATTGGCGAACACGCGGTCGATCCAGCCCTTCAGAAGCGCCGGCATCGACCACCAGTAGACCGGATAGACCAGGACAAGGGCATCGGCACGATCGATCCTCGCCTGCTCGGCGGCGACATCGGCGGGCGGCGGCGCCTTCTTGCGGTGGACCGCGAGATCGGCCCCGGTGAACCTTGGATCGAACGCTTCCGCGGCGAGGTCCGCGATCTCGAAGGAATGGCCGGCACCGGACTGGGACACGCCCTCGGCGATCTGCGCGGCGACGCTGTGGCTGAGCGACCTGGACTCGGGATGTGCGACAACGATGAGCGTGTGCATGTCGAAGGCTCCTGCCTGCGGGTTGCGGATGAAGGGCACCGACTGCATACTTTTAGTAAGTTACTTTTAGTAAGTTACTTTTGGTAAGTCGCCGTGTCAACCGGAAGAGACAGACAACGCACCTCCGAGCCACCGCCGCGCCGCTGCGCTACGGGTCGACCGCAGGCGCAGCGTCGCCGAAGGTCTGCCTGACCCAATCGACGAAGACCTTCAACCGGGCATGCTGATGCCGGTTGGGCGGATAGATGAGCTTCCTGCCGCGCACCGCGCGGTCCATGGCGTCGTGCTCGGCGAGCAGGCGCTCGGCGCGGCGGTAGTACTCCAGTCCGTCCGAGGTGACGGCGAGCGCGCGGGTGGTGCGATGCATCAGCTTGATGCCGAGATGCTTTTCGAGATCGGTGACCAGCTTGCTGATCGTCGAGCGCGGCTGGGCCAGCTGGTCGGCCGCGCGGCTGAACGAGCCGGTCTCGACAACGCGCACGAAGGCGCGCATGGCCAGGAGTTGGTTCACGGTAGCGATCCGCCGAGGGGAGGTGGCTCGAGGGATGCCTGAACGACGTGTGCCCATGAGTAGCCGCCCGGTCCGGACCCTGAACATGCTTGAAGAGGCGACGTCGCCCTGACCTCAGCCCCTGGGAGTACCCGGGGACTTCGCGGCTTCGTCGAGCTCGGCCTTGCCGGCCAGGGGACGCACGTCCTGGACCAGATGCACGAGCATACGACCGGGCTCCTCCACCATCGCCATGTGGCCCGAGTTCTCGAACCAGATCAGCTTCTTCTTCGGCGCGCGGACCTTCTGGAGCCACGCCGCGGTGAGCTCGGAGGGCGTCGTGAAATCATGCCGCCCGGCGAACATGAGGATGGGGCATCGAAAGTCCAGAACGTTCGTGTAGTTGAACTTCCCGAGGTCGGGTAGCAGGCGCGGCACCGACAGCTCGGCGCCTTTGTCGATGGCGGCCACATCCTCGTCGGAGTAGTCCGGCGAGAGCTCCGCCTGGTTGAGGTAGTACCCCAGGTTGTCCCGGCGATGGCTCAGGCCGCCGAGCCGAACGGACCACTTGCGCTCGAGGCCGATCTTCTCGAGCGGCAACGTGCCGTCTTTTTCGGGATACGGCGCAATCGACTTCAGCTCGCGAATGGCCTCGTCGTTCCTGGCCGCCTCGGCGGCGCGGAGCGTGATCGCATAGCCTGTACGCTCGCTCTCCTGGCCGTTGATGACCTGGCCCATGCCCACGTAGGCGTGAAGCCACCCTGGATGCTTATGCGCGAGGCCCAGGCCCACCAGGCTTCCCCACGAGTGGCCCAGGACGAAGATCTTCTCCTTGCCGTAACGCTTTCGTAGGGCCTGCACCACTTCAGCCGCGTCCTGGGTGATTCGCTCGAGGGACAGCGTGGGTGCGATCATCGCCGGGTCGTTCGCGGTGTATGACTTGCCAGACCCGCGCTGGTCCCACTGGACGACGGTGAAGTAGTCCTCCCACCCCGCCTGGAAGGCCCAGCTCGTCGGCATCTCCGGCGAGGCGGGACCGCCGTGAATCATGAGCAGGACGGGATTGCGACGGTCTCGTCCTCGCACCGAAATCCACTGCTTCGTTCCACCAATCGGCAGCTCGAGCAGCTCCTCGACTCCGTTGGGTGTAACGATCCTGCGGGCATCGGCGATGATGCCTCTCGCCTGCGCTTTCGTGAACGCGGGGACACACGACTGCGGAGCGGGAGCGGCGGCCAGGACCAGAAGCAGGGCGAGATTCACGGCGGATGACTCCAAGGAGAGGGGTGGCATCCCCTCCCCTCCTACGAGCCTCCGGATGAGCGATTTCACCTGAAAGAGGCGGGCTTCGACATCGCCGAAGACCTCGGCATGCCTGAATGGCCACAGCGCCTCGGCCCCAGTCCGGTGTCCCCAACCGTTGGCGGTCTCACACCTGCCTCGATGGCGGTACCCACCTGCGCACTTCGTGGTGCCCCCCCACAGCGATATCCCTGGTGGAGGACCCCATCCGCACCGGCCCAAAGGCGAGCCGTGAACATCGCCGGTGCGGCTCTGAAACGCGGTTTGACCCGAAAAAATGAGCTGGCTTCTCAATGAAGTCGTCAGGATCGGTATTTCTCCAACCACGAGGAGAGAAATATGTCCCGTAGGATCGTGTATCGTTGTTTGTCGTTGTTGGGTGTCGTGGCTGGACTGGGTGGATGCGCTGCCGACGAAATGGTGGCGGTCGAGGAGACCTCTCAGCTGGAGAGCGCGGCCGTCGTGTCGAGCATCACAGAGGGCGACTACGTCATCCGCTCCGTCATGACCAACAAGTGCATCGACATCGCCTCGGCCAGCACCGCGGACGGCGCCAAGGTGCAGCAGTATGACTGCAACAACACCAACGCGCAGAAGTTCCACATCTCCCCGACGTCGGATGGGTACTGGAAGATCATCAACGTCAACAGCAACAAAGCGCTCGATATCTCCGAGAACAGCACCGCGCAGAACGCCAAGGTCCATCAGTGGACGTACGTCGGAGGGAACAACCAGCAGTTCAGGTTCGTGACCCGCGGCAACAACCAGTTCAGCATCCATGCGCGCCACACGGACATGGTCATCGACCTGTACTGGGGCTCGGCGGAGAACGGCACGGAATACGTCCAGTACCCGTATACCGGCACGGCCAACCAGCTCTACACCTTCGACAAGGTGGGTGACGGCACCAATCCTCCGCTGCCCGGAAACGGGCTGGGCGCCATCCTGAGCGAGTCCATGTTCAACACCATGTTCCCGGGCCGCAATCCATTCTACTCGTACAGCTCCCTGCTCGCGGCGGCGTCGACCTTCCCCTCGTTCGCGACCACCGGCGACACCGACACCCGCAAGCGCGAGGTGGCGGCCTTCCTCGCCAACGTCTCACATGAGACTGGCGGCCTCGTGTACACCGAGGAGATCAACAAGAGCGTGATGTGCGACACCAGCTGGGGTCCCCCGGGCTGTGGCTGCGCGCCGGGCAAGTGGTACTACGGACGTGGCCCCATCCAGCTGTCCTGGAACGGCAACTACTGCGCCGCCGGCAACGCGCTCGGGCTGAACCTCATGAACGATCCGGACCTGGTCGCGCGGGATGCGAACGTCGCCTGGCGCACCGGCCTCTGGTTCTGGACCACGCAGACAGGCGCTGGCTCCATGACGGCGCACAATGCCATCGTCAACGGCGCAGGCTTCGGAGAGACGATCCGCACCATCAACGGCGCCCTGGAGTGCAATGGCCGCAACCCTGCTCAGGTGCAGAGCCGCATCAACACCTATCAGCACTTCACGAGCCTGCTCGGCGTGAGCCCCGGCAACAACCTCGGCTGCTGAGCCACCCCAGCTGTGCGGGTGCAAAGGTAGGCCCCCCCGCGCCCGGGTGAAGCCGGGCGAGGAGCGGGCCGTGGCCCTGTACTCTCAAGCTGTGGGAAGCTCAGGGGGCTCAGGGGCCCCGTACCGTCACCCCGGGAACGTCACCCTCCCGGTGAGCCAGAAGGCGGCGCCCTGAGCACGGCTTCTGGCGCGGGGAAGGCTCACGCCCGGGATTGAGCCTCGGCCGACGACTTGCCCCGCTGCGACACGTGCTCGAACGCGCCGCGCGCCGCGTCGGCGGCGAGGGCATCGGCGATGCCTTCCGCCGCGCCCCGGGCGGCCTTCTCCGCCCGCTGGCACAGGACGAGCTCGTGCTCGCGCACCGCGGCGGCCCAATCCTCGTGCTCGGTGAGGGCGAGCGCCAGATCGGAAGCATCCAACATGGCGAGGTTGGCGCCCTGTCCCCCGAAAGGGGACATCAAGTGCGCGGCGTCCCCGAGCAGCGTGAGCCCCTGGCGATGCGCCCAGCGATGCCCGACGGGCAGCGCGTAGATCTGCCGGGGCACGATCCGGTCTCCACACTCGCGGATGAGCGCGAGCAGGGGGGGCGCCCAGTCCGAGAACAGCTTCAAGAGGCCCTCACGCACCCGGCCGGCATTCGTGAAGTCGATGCCCCCTTCCTCCACCCAACCCTCCGCCACCTTCAACATCGCGTAGACACGGATGTGCCCGTGGCCGTTGCGCTGCGCGACGAGTCCCCGGCCCTCTGCCATCGCGAACAGGCTGCCGTTCCCCACCATCCGGGCTATCTCCGGATGCCGCGAGTCCACGTCATCCAGTCCCAACTCGACGAAGGTGACCCCCGTGTACTCGGGCACGGCGGTGGACAGCAGTGGCCGGACCTTCGACCACGCTCCGTCCGCGCCCACCACCAGGTCGAAGCACTCGGAGCGCCCATTCGTGAAGGTGAGCGCGTGCGACCCGTCCTCTCGGGCCTCAAGCGTGCGCAGCTTGTGCCCCCAGCGCACCATGCCCTCGGGCAGAGAATCGAGCAGCATCCGCCGCAGCACGACGCGGTCGATCTCCGGGCGCTCCCCCTCCTCCATCCCCTCCGGATTGTCGATCAGCAGCGTGCCCTGCTTGTCCATCACCCGCATGCCCTGATCCTCGTAGCGCGCCAGGGCGCGGAACTCGGCCTCCAGCCCCGCCCGCTTCACCGCGACCTGGCCCGACTCGGGATGCAGGTCGAGCGTGCCGCCCTGCGGCCGTTCGTCGCTGGATGCCTCCTGCTCGAACACCGTGGCCGTCACCCCCCGGGTCCACAGGATGCGCGCGAGGGTGAGCCCCGCCGGTCCACCCCCGATGATCGCGATGCGAAGGGAATTGCGCTGCTTCATGTCCGCCTCCTAGATTGCATAGCAGGCGATATAAATCAACATAGCCTGCTATGCAACCAAAGGAGTGCCATGGGGACGAAGTTGGAGGGCAGACAATCCGCGGGGCACCTGACGACGCGGGCGGCGCGGCTGTTCATCCGGGCCATCGACGTCAGGCTCAAGAAGCTCGGCCTGTCATCGGGACAGCTTCCGGTCTTCTTCGCGTTGTCCTCGGGCGAGGAGATGTCCCAGAAGGAGCTCGTCGAGTTCGCGGCAATCGAGCAGCCCACCATGGCGGCGACGCTCACGCGCATGGAACGCGACGGCCTGGTGGAGCGCCAGCCGGACCCTCGTGATGGGCGCGGCAGCCTCATCCGCCTGACGCCGCTGGCGATGAAGAAGACCCGCGACGTGATGGCGACCATCCAGACGAGCAACGCCGAGGCCCTGGCGGGCTTCAGCGACGCCGAGAAGGAACTCTACCTCGGCATGTTGCGGCGAATCATCGCGAACCTCGAAGCCGACTGAACAGCTGCGGCGGCTCCTGGCCGGCCAAGGGCCCGGAGCGCGGGCAAGAGTTCGACGATGTGCAGCTCCGCTTCCGTGCGCGCCTCTTCCGAGGCAGCCGGATCACTCAGCACGCGAGCGTTGGCCATGAACGCGGCCACCGAGCCCTTCCGCGCGAGAATTCCACCAAGCCGGACTTCGTGGACTCCGGTACTCATTCGCCATGGGCCTGGCTCGCGGATGACTTTCAGGGAAAGCCAGTCAGTTCACTTGCCCTTGCGGAACTGCTCCAGGCAATCGGGCTGGGAGAGCTGCTTGCAAATGCGCGTCAGCAGCTCGCGTGCACCGGGTTGGCTGGGGTCGCCGCGAAGGGACTCGTCCAACCAGCGCAACGCCAGGGCCGGTTGGTTCTCGCGCTGGAGTCCGAAGGCCATGACGTAGAGAAGCGCGGGATTCCGTTCCTTGCGCAGCAGGGCATCCGTGGCACGGAGCGCGGCCACCGGATCCGACTCGGCCTGGTGGATGAGCCGCTCGGCGGCAGCGGGCCCCGGATGGAGCGACTCCGCACGTGCGAAGCACACCTCGGCCCGCTCCGGAAACTCCAGGTCCAGGTAGTAGTGACCGCAGAACGCAAGCTCCTCCGCCGTCTGCTTCCGCTGGTACGCTTCCATGGCTCGGACCCAGTTCTCGCGCGAGCGCTTGCGCTGCGCCTCCACGGTGGGTGTCAGCCCGTAGTCCGCTGCCGCCTTCCACGCCAGGGCGGCCTCCTCGGGCTTGCCGAGCGAGCGCAGGATGAGGCCGTGCAGGAAGTGGCCAGCGGGGTTCTTCTGGGTGTCGGCGAGGCTCGCGCGAATGAACCGCAGCGCCTCCGCGTCCTGGCCCCGCAGGTAGAGCACCAGTGCGAGGGTCTCGGGCCCGTTCTTCTTCGAGCCGCGCTCGAGAGCGGTGCGGCACGCCGCCTCGGCCTCCTTCAGCTTGCGCTGCTGGAGGAGCGCCCGGCAACGCATGGAGAAGAGAGCGCTCGTTCCCATCACGTTGCCCCGGCTGTCCTTCAAGGTCACGGTGTCCAGGGGGACTGCATCCAGCGTCCGCAGGGCACCCTTCAGGTCCCCGAACAGAATCTGGATGTTGCTGAGATTCACCACCGCATCCAGGTCATCGGGGCTCTCGCGCACCATCTGCGTCAAGAGAGGGAGCTGCGACGGGTAGTCCTTGAGCCAGGACAGGAGCCAGACGGAACCGCGGTCCGCGGAGAGGGGCCCCTCGACGGCCTCGCGCAACTCCTGCGTGGAGTGGATTCCGAAGCGGGAGCCGAGCTCGGGGAGGACGCGCTCCACGGCGAGCCCAGCGCCCTTTCCCGACGCCGGACGGCGGGGGCTCCTGGGTTCCGTCATGAAGAAGAAGACCTGGCGCGGGACGCCCGGGGGACACTCGAAGCCGTAACTCCCCAGACCCGAACCCCGCACGTCTTTCGTGTCCAGCTTGTCGAGCCGGCGCTCGCGGCAGACGATGTCCGTCAGCCAGAGGTTGGCTTGTGCCAGGCCCCCGACGTGAAGGGGTGCCTCACGCGAAGCCCCGAGTGCCACCACCTGCTCCTGACGCGCGGGCGAGAGTCGCGGAAAGAGGCTGACGAGCAGCTCGAACGCACCCGGAGAAGGGGCCGGGGAGAGAAGCTCGCGCTCGAGGAAGGTGCTCGCCTCGTCGAACTGCGCCTGGCGCGCCAGCAACCGTGCCGCGAGGAGCCGGGCACCCGGGCAGCCCTCGGCGCTCTTGCGTGCGAGCACGAGCGCCTCGTCGAGCCGCCCTTCGGCCACGGCGCGCTGGGCCTCGCCGAGCTCCGGCCCACATTCAGCCTTCGCGGGAGGAGGAAGGCCCGCATCCGAGGTATCCGCCGCGAGCGCGGCGGTTCCGAGAAGCGAGAGGACGAGGAGGAACAAGGAATGGAACCGCACGTTAGCGCATGGCATTGCGCGGAAAGCTACCATGCCCCGAGCAGCACCAGCGGCAGGCTCGTTATACCCAACACCCGCTGTGAGACGCCCGGCGTCGGCATCGCCCTCGTCAAACAGGTTGGGTGCGGCGGGCTCGAGTCCCGCCGCCTCCACTCCGGAGGGGCATCACATGCCCATGCCGCCGTCTACCGGCAGCCCGATGCCCGTGATGAACCGTGAGGCGTCCGAGGCGAGGAAGACGGCGGCATCCGCCATGTCCGACACCTCGCCGAGCCGCCCCAATGGCGTCTGACCAAGGATGTCGCGGACGGCCGCATCCATGCTCGGCGCGAGCCCGAGCTTCACCATGCTCTCCGCGAGCCCGATGCCCATCGCCGTGGGGACGAGCCCGGGGTAGATGCAGTTGACGCGCACGCCGTAGCCAAGCTTGCCGGATTCCAGCGCGGCGATGCGGGTCATCCGGTCCACGGCCGACTTGGTGCCCGAGTAGCCGGCAATGCCCGGCAAGGCGATGGTGGCCGATACAGAGGAGAGGTTGATGATGCACCCTCCGGCGCCCGCCTTGCCTCCGGGGCGCATGGCACGCAGGCCGTGCTTGAGGCCGAGCGCCACGCCCACCACGTTGACGTCCAGCATGCGGCGAAGATCCTCCGGGTCGATGTCCACGACGAGCGCGGAGATCTCGATGCCCGCGTTGTTGACGAGGACTTCCAGCCCGCCGAGCTCCTCGAGAGTGCGTGCGATGCCGCGCTCCCAGTCCGCCTCGGAGGTCACGTCGAGCTTCACGAAGGCGGCCCGGGCCCCCTCCTTGCGCAGGGCGCTCACCGTGGCACGCCCCTCCTCCTCGAGCAGGTCGGCCACCATCACGTCCGCGCCCGCGCGCGCCATTGCCCCGGCGATGCCGGCCCCAAGGCCGCGCGCCCCCCCGGTGACCAGTACCCTGCGACCCTTCAAGTTGTAGCTTGTCATTGCATCCTCCGTGGGCGCCCCATTCAATTATCAAGCCAGCTGCGTGTATGTCGTTATGGCGCTCAGGATTGATCCGGCCCTGTCCAGGTTCCGCTGTGGCGGTTCTTGACGCGTCAACCTGTGTCATTTGACGTGTCAACCTGTGTCATTTGACGTGTTGGTCATTCGGCTCGGGGGGCCCCTGGCGCCGTGGTGCTCTTGATGAGGCGGTGCGGTCCTCGTCCGACACACGGCATGGGCTCTGCATTGGGGAGGACGCCATGAGCGTGGAATACAAGATCAAGGTTCGTACGGGCGCTCGTCTGGGGTCAGGGACGGACGCCAACATCAGCGTTGTTCTGGTGGGCTCACTGGGAGAGAGCGAGCAGCACGTCCTGGACAAGCGCTTCCACAACGACTTCGAGGCGGGGGCGGAGGATGAGTATACGCTCAAGACCCGGGATGTCGGTGAGCTGCTCCTGCTGCGCTTCACCAACTCCGCGGGTCTGGCGAGTGACTGGCTCCTCGACTTCGCCCATGTCACCTCGGGTGACAAAAGCTGGCACTTTCCGCACTACCGCTGGGTCCTGGGCAATACGACGGTCGAGGTCCTCGAGGGCTCGGCCGGTTTGCCCCAGAACGTGCGTCACGAGCGCGCGAAGGAGGCCCGCCGCGCGCTGCTCGAGAACCGCAAGAAGATGTACCCCTGGCGCCCCGCCGAGGCGACCGCCGGGCTGCCCGGCGCGCTCGACATCAGCAAGGAGCGTCCGCTGCCCAAGGACGAGCTGTATCGGGGCCTGACCGAGGGCAGCTACGAGGGCGTCATCGCCAAGACGATGGCCACGATCCGGCTGCACCTACCCCTCCTGGCCGAAGCCTGGAATGGGTTGGTGGATACCCTCGACGTCCTCAGGTACCTGGAAGTGCCCAAGCTCACCGAGCGGTGGCAGGACGACCACGAGTTCGCGCGGCAGGCCGTCCAGGGCGTCAATCCGCTCCACATCACGAGCATCACCGCCCTGCCCGAGGGAATGCCGCTCACGGACCAGGAGGTCCGAGGTCTCCTCTCGCCGGGCACCACGCTTGCGGGGGCGCTCGAGGCCAGGCGGGTGTTCCTGATCGACTTCGAGGTGCTCGAGGGCATTCCCATGTTCCGCAAGGTCGACAAGCACGGGGTCGAGGAGCGGCGCTGGGCGCCCCCGTCCCGGTGCCTGCTCTACCTCGAGGATTCCAAGCGACTGCGTCCGCTGGCGATCCAGCTGGGCCGGGATCCTGAGAAGGATCCCGTGTTCACCCCGAACGACTCCGAGACGGATTGGCTCGCCGCGAAGATCTACCTGCGCTGCAGCGAGGGCAACGCCCACCAGATGATCGCGCACGCGGTGCGCACGCACTTCGTGGTGGAGCCGTTCGTCATGGCGACGATGCGCAACCTGCCGGATCCGCACCCCGTCTACAAGCTGATGCGCCGCCACTTCCGCTACACGCTCGCCATCAACGACGGGGCGCGCAAGGGCCTGCTCGACGAGGGCGGCGTGTTCGACGACTTCATCGCCACCGGAGGCCCGGACAAGGGACACATCAAGCTGGGCCAGAAGGGCTTCCAGCGTTGGAAGCTGACGGACAACAAGCCGCGCTTGGACTTCGAGCGCCGGGGCGTGCTCGACCCGGCGATCCTGCCCGACTACCCGTACCGGGACGATGCCCTGCCGCTGTGGGACGCGCTCGAGGAGTACGTGGGTGGCGTGCTCTCCCCCTTCTACAAGTCCGACGCTGACGTCGTGAACGACACCGAGCTCCAGGCCTGGTGGGCCGATCTCATCGAGCACGGCATCCCTGTCGACAAGATGCCCTGCGCCAGGCTCGAGCACGTCGCGGACCTCGCCGACATTCTCACCACCGTGCTCTACACGGGCAGCGTCCACCACGCCGCGGTGAACTACCTCCAGTACGAGCACTACGCCTTCGTCCCCAACGCGCCGCTGTGCATGCGCCAACCTCCCCCAACGCAGAAGGGCCTGCTGCGCCAGGAAGACATCGCCGAGATAATCCCGACCCGCTCCCAGACACTCTGGCAGGTCGCCATCGGACGCGCGCTCGCCAGCTTCGGCGAGGACGAGGAGTTCCTGCTCAACGAGGGCGGATGGCGCGAGACCTACTTCCAGGAGCCTGGGTTCCTCGCCGTCCGAGAGCGCCTCTATGAGCGGTTGCGCGCCCAGCTCGACGCGGTGAAGGCCCGCAACGCGAAGCGCGACGTGCCCTACACCGTGCTCCAGCCCGACCGGGTGCCCTGCGGCATCACCGTCTGAGTCGACGCTCACCCCGCCCCACCTGTGTCTCGAAGGAGTCCCTCCGTGCCGAACCTGCTGTCTCGAGGTCTGTTCAACCTGTTCTTTGGCTCCAAACGCCGAGCCCTGGCGTCCCTGCCCGGTCCCGTGCCTGGAATCCTCGGCAACGCCGGAGACTTCCTCGGTGACGCGAAGCCCTGGGACGTCTGCGCGCGCTATGGCCGTGAGTACGGAGGCGTCACCCTGGTCTGGCTGGGGCCCAAGCCGGCCCTGGTGCTCAACGATCCCACGCTCATCGAGCAGGTGCTCGACTCTCGCCGCATGGAGTTCGAGAAGGGCTCGCTCCACGAGCAGCTCAAGCCGACCACGACGGAGCACTCGATCTTCATCGCGAAGCTGAATGGGGATTGGGCCACCAAGCGCCGGCAGGATCCCTTCGTCCAGTCCTGGTCTCCGCGGTGGCTGGCCGAGCAGGTCGCCCCCATGCAGGCGGTGATCTCCGAATCCATCAATGCCCTCATTGCGAGTGGGGAGACGGTCGATCTCAGCCCCGTGATCCGCCGGCTGACGTTCGACGCCTTCGCCGTTGCCGGCACAGGCGAGAAGACGCCGGACTCGGTGTACGAGGACTTCATGCTGCTCGCCAAGGGGGCGGATGCCCGGCTCAAGTCCAATCTGCCCTTGTCGTTCGTCTCGTTGCCCAAGGGCTTCGAGGCCGCCCGTGAGCGGTTCTACCGGTTCTTCGAGGAGCGCCTCAGCGCCTTGAGAAAGTCACCGAAGCCGGGTGCCACGGATCTGATGTCGTGGATGCTGCGCGAGATGCCCGACTTCGATGACGCGTGGCTGGCGCGCCACGTCGCGCTGATGTTCTACGGCGGTGTCTTCTCCTCGAGCACCTCGCTGGTGGGTGCGTTCCACCAGCTGCGGAAGCACCCCGACGCCGAGGCGCGGCTCGTGACCGAGGCCACCACGTTCGCGGGGGGTCCACCCACCCTCGAGCGTTTGAACGACGCGCGGTGGGTCGAGGCCGCCACCCTCGAGGCGTTGCGACTTCTGCCCGCGGTCCGCGTCTTCATCCGCACCCCGGTCAAGGACGTGCAGTTCGCCGGCGTCACGTTGCCGGCGGGGACGACGCTCATGATCTCCAACCAGCACCTGCACCGCGACCCCACGCACTGGCCCAACCCGGACTCCTTTGAGCCCAAGCGATGGCTAGATGGGGGCGCGGCGCGTGATCCCATCGGCAGCGGCCACTTCTTTCCGTTCGGGCGAGGCCCTCGCATGTGCGTGGCCACCGACTTCGCCATGGTGTTCCTGCGCACAGCCGTGGCGACGATCGCAGCGCGCGCCCGGGTGCAGCTCGAGTCGACGGAGCCCTTCAAGGAGGACTTCTTCTTCGGCGTGGTCCTCCCCTCGGGAGTGCGCGCGAGGTTCGTCGCACCTCACGCTCCATGACTCTCCATGAGGAGGTGGAGTAACCTGGACTCCATGCTCCCTCCTGGCCCCCGCTTACCGGGCCCGGTCCAGACCGCGCTCTATCTCTCTCAGCCGTTACACTACCTGCGGCGGTGGCACCAGCAATACGGCGAGGCGTTCACCCTGCGCATGGCGGGCGCGGGGAACATGGTCTTCATCAGCTCGCCCCAGGACATCAAACGAGTCTTCACTGCCCCCATGGAGGTGGTTCACGCAGGAGAGAGCAACTCGCTGCTGCGGCCCTTCCTGGGGCCCCACTCCGTCGTCATCCTCGATGAGTGGGATCACGTCCGTCAGCGCCGGCTGCTGCTACCGCCCTTCCAGGGCGAGCGGATGCAGGCCTACGCCAAGGTGATGCGCGAGGTGACCCACGCCTCGCTGGTGCGCTGGCCGAGGGCACGGCCCTTCCCGCTGCTCGACGTCATGACGGAGATCACCCTCGAGCTGATGCTGCGCAACGTCTTCGGGCTGGAAACGCCTGGGGAAATCGCCGCGTTCTCCCGGGATTTCTCCTCGCTGGTGGACAGCACCACCTCGCCACTGCGGATGCTGCCCTCGCTGATCGGCATGGACCTCTTCACGCTGATGCCCTGGGCGCGCGCCTCACGGCTGAAGAAACGGGTGGACGCGGCCATCTACTCGCTCGTGGCGAGGCGCCGAGCAGAGCCTCGGAGACCAGAACGGACGGACGTGCTCAGCATGTTGCTGGAGAGCACCCACGAGGACGGCAGGCCCATGAGCGACCAGGAGTTGCGAGACGCGCTCCTGACACTCATCGTCGCGGGCTACGAAACCTCCGCCATCGGCCTGTCGTTCACGGTGGAGCGGCTGCTGGCTGAGCCCAGGACCCTGGCGCGGGTGCACGAGGAGCTGGAGCGGGTGGTGGGCGACGACGAGCTGGGGCCGGAACACATCGAACGGCTCGAGTACCTCGAGGCGGCCATCAAGGAGGCGCTGCGGGTCCGTCCGCTGGTGCCACTCATCTCCCGCCAGCTCAAGGGTCCCCTGGAGCTGACGCACTACACGCTGTCCGCGGGAGTGACGGTCCTCCCCGCCATCGTGCTCACCCACTTCCGCGAGGATCTCTACCCGGAGCCCGAGCGCTTCAAGCCCGAGCGCTTCCTCGAGCAGAAGCCGGACCCCTATGCGTGGCTGCCCTTCGGAGGCGGCGCCCGCAGGTGTCTGGGAATGGCTTTCGCGATGTATGAGATGAAGGTGGTGCTCGCGACACTGCTAGGGAGGGCGAAGCTTCGGCTGGCCTCATCGGAGCCGGTGCGGATGATCAATCGCCACATCATGCTCGCGCCAGCGGGCGGTGTGCCCGTGGTGCTGGACGAGGTGCGGGCCCGGCGAGACTGACCCCGGCGGCGAGCGGGCTGAGAGGATGTCAGGGCAGCTTGGAGTGCGGCTACCGCGAGAGAAGCAAAACAGCCTAGTCTCCCCCTGTAATGGGGACCCCGATGATCTGCCTGAGCTGTGCCGAGCTACGCGAGGGCGAGACCCTCGGCACCTGTCCGAACTGCGGCGCCAGGCTCGAGCCCGCGACGCGGTCCCACCTGGACAGGCTCGTCCAGGAGAAGCTGAAGCGGCGGATCGCCGACTGGCAGGCCACGCGGCTGCTGGATCCGTCCACCGCTTCCCAGCTCACCGAGTCCCTCTCGGGTGCCTCCGCCGCGAGCGCCGTCGTCGCGGTGCCGCTGCTCGAGGACGCGAGCACGCTGGAGCAGAAGGCCAACGCGCTCGCCGGGAAGCTCGAGCAGCTCGAGGACTGGCGCCCCACGTGGGGACAGGCGTTCTTCCAGGCGCTGGAGAACGCGGCACGAGAGGAGCGCGAGCGCGAGGCCACACCCCAGTCGCACACCGGGGAGGAAGGCATCGGGCTGGCGTCTGACTCGGGGCAGGCGCTCTTCCAGCGCGTGGATGCGGGCGCGCTCGGGGGCGGGCTGGATGCCATGGTGGCGCTGGATGACTCCGCGAGCGGCGCGGCGCCCAAGCTGCACGAGTACGTGTGGTGGTTCCTCGGCGCGGTGCTGGTGCTCGGCGGCTCCCTCATGGGCGTGCGCGAAGCCTGGCGCGCGCTCGGGGGCGTGCCGCGGCAGCTGCTCGTCACGGGCGCCCTCTTCGCCTACCACGCGGCCTTCATCGGGCTCGGCGTGCTCCTCGCCAGGCGCTCGGCCTCGGCGGGACGGGTGCTCGCGAGCATCGGCATCGCGCTGTTGCCCGTCGTCTTCGTCGCCCTCTCCTCCCTGGTGGGACTGTCCCCAGCGTTGGGGGCGCCTGCCTCGGCCGGAGTCGCCGCACTGGCCCTGCTCACCCTGAGGCCCACGGGACGCCTGCTGTATGGAGCCTCCACGGTGTCGCTTGGGGTGGCGCTGCTCCCCTCGCTGCTGGCCGGACTGCCCTTGATGGGGCTGGAGGAGGCACCCTGGACGCGCACCCTCTGTGCCTTCGCCGGTGTGGCAGCCTTCGGGGCCTCGGCGTGGCGCGCCCGCCGGGAGGAAGCCCGAGCCGGGCTCTCCGTCCTCACCACGAGCCTCTATGGCGCAGCCGCCCTGGCCGTCTTCGCCGTCGCGAGTGCACCGTCCGGCTTCGAGGCCCTCTCCCCGGGGAGCCCGCTCTTCGCCGGGATGACGCTCTGGGCGATGGCGCTCGCCGCGGTGGTCGCGGGTGTGGCGAGCCAGCCATCGACGCGTGAAGCCCATCCCCAAGCGGCGCCCGTGGTGGAGACACTCGCGCACGCGGTGCTGGCCAGTGGAGTGCTCGCAGCGGCGCTCGCGGCCTTCTCCGTACAGCCCGGGTTGGCGCCCGGGGTGGACCTCGCCTCGGCCCTCACGCCGGTGGCGGGGGCGCTGGCTTTCTTCGTGCTCGAGCCCCGGCGCCGCGCGCTCGTCCATCCGGCCGTGCTGGCCCTCGCCCTGGCTGGCGTCCTGCTGGCGCGTCTGGTGAGCCCCGCCGAGCCGGGTGGGTGGATGGTGGGAGTTGCCGCCGTGGGAGCGGGGCTGATGTTCGTCGCCCGTCTGAACTCCCAGAGATCCTTCGGCCTGTGGCTGCTGGCCTGGGGCGGGGCGCTCTCGCTGGCGTCGCTGCCGCTGACCTCGTACGCGTCCACATCTTCGGGCTCGGACTCAGGGTGGCCGGCGGTCGCCGCGGGCGTGCTGGTGGCCCTGGCCGCGCACCTCACGGGCGGGTACCGCTGGCGGGCCCTGCATTACCTGGGGGGGATCGCCGTCGTCTTCGGGACCTTCGGCGTCATCGACGCCACGGGCGTAGAGGCGAGGGACTGGGCGCTGCTGTCCGTGCTCACCTTGGCGGCGGCGCTCTACGGCGTGGCGGGGCTCCTCCAGGACGCGTGGATGCGCCGGAAGGGAAAGAGCGACGAACTGCTGCCCCTGGATGACCTCTCGCTCGGCGTGGCCACGCTGACGCTCCTGCTCGCCCTCCCCCGAGTGGACATCAGCTTCCACGGGCCGCCCTTCTTGCCGCGGCGCTTCGCCTATCCCGACGAGTTCTCCCTGTCGCTCATGATTGGCTGCGCGCCGACCGTGCTCGCCTCGGTGCTCCTGCTGCTGCGTGTGAGACGGGATCGCAGCCGGATCGTCAGCACCTTGGTGGCCTGGGGACTCGCGCACTCGGTCTTGCAGTTCTTCCTGCAACGCGACATCCCGCAGCAAGGAGAGCGTGCCCTGCTCTTCGCAGGCCTGACGCTCGGCCTCTGCGCCATTGCGGCACTGAGGGGACGCGAGAGCGAGGCGTCCACTCCGGCCCCGAGAGGCCGGCGGCTGCTCGGGTGGCTCCGGTTGCCCTTCCCCGAGTCAGGACGCCCGCTCTACACCGATGGCTTCGCCGCCGTATCGGCCGTAGGAGTCGCCTTCACCCTCATCGTCCTCCTGTTCTGGCTGCGGCACCCGGACGAGGCCCAGCGATCCCCGGCAGTGCTCGCGGGTGCCCTGCTCACGGGGAGCGCGGTGCTCGCCTTCCTCTCGCGCGGCTTCGTCACGTGGCGCCTGCGCGGCTCGGTGGGGGTGCTCGCCTCCGCGGGCCTCTTCATTGCCCTCACGGCGATGATCAACCGCGCGGGACGCCCGCTCCCGCCCGACATGAGCGCCCTGCGCCTTCCGCTCATCGGCGTGGGCCTCTGGCTGCTGGCGCTCGCCACCCGACGCTTCGGTCCATGGCTCGGACACCGTCTGGAGAACGAGCGTCACGGCCGTCTCTACCACCTCGTCCCGCACGCCGGTGTGGCCGCGCTGGCCGTGGTGCTCTCGGTGAGTGCGTGGAGCACCGGTGGGCCCCTCCTCTCCCGCGCGCTGACGGTGGTGCCTCCGCTCCTGCTCCTGGGGGCCGCGCTCCTGGTGCTACTGCTCGCCTTCTCCTTCCGGGCTTCGGTGCTCGCCAACCTGGGGTTGCTCCTGGGGCTCCCGGGGGCCGCGCTGTGGGCCGTCCACCGCACCGTGCTCGGACATGCGCTGGTGGCGGCGAGTCATCCGGGTGGGCAGTGGGTGCGCGCCGAATTCCTGGAGGCAGCCCAGAGCGGCCACTGGCTCGCGTCCGGGTCGTGGCTGGGCCCCGGGGAGACGGTGCCTCAGTTGTGGTACCGGGCCTTCGTGGGAATCGCCGCCGCGGGGCTCGCGTATGCCGGCGCGGGGCTGGTGCCAGGAATCCACACCTTCGGCCCGGGACTCCTCCGGGCGCTGCACCGCTGGTCGGGCATCGCAGCGGGGCTCGTCTTCGCGGCGGCGTTCTTCCAGCCCGGGCTGGGGGCCGCCGTGCTCACCCTCGGCGCCGGGTTGCTGCTGCTCGTGGTCCGAGCCCGGCCCCAGGGGCATCTGGTGCCAGGCCTTGGCCTCCTCCTGGTCATCCACGCCCTGGCCCATCGCGAGCCCACCGTCGGTGCCTGGCCGGGCCCCCTGCTCGCCCTCGTGGGGCTGGGCGTGGTGGCGCTGAGCCCGTGGGTGGCCCGCTGGCGGGGGCTCGACGAAGGCCGGGCTCGCGCGCGTGCCCAGTTCGGTGCCCTGTTCTACGCCCTGAACGCGGGGGTGTACGCGCTGGCCAGCGGTGGCTCGACCCACCCAGAGGTGGCCGTTCTCAAACTCCTGCTCTCGGGCGTGTACGGCCTCGCCGGAGACTGGATGCAGTCCCCTGCCCTCCCACTCACCACGGCGCTCATCGCCGCCACGCTGTTCATCGGCGCGGCCCAGTGGAAGGGCGCACTGGCACGGCTGGGCGCAGGATGGGCCACGACGCTGGCGGGGCTCGCCGCGCTAACGGGCCTCTCGGTAGCACTCGTGGCGGGCGCGACGGAGCCAAGCTACTCGGCCCTTCTCACGCGGCACGGCCCAGCCCTGGCGCTCTGCGTGGCGGGAGCGGCGGCGCTCGCGCATGCGGCCAACCGCTGGCTTCGGGAGGGACGCGAGGACCTCGCGCGGGGGCTCGCCTGGGGCAGGGACTTGTGGCTCATCGCCACGGGTGGGCTGCTCGCGCTGGTGGCGGCCTGGATGAGCACGCCGGACGAGTGGGCACTCCCGCTGGCGGGCTCGGCCATCGCCCTGGCGGTGGCGGTGTCGCTGCACTGCGCGTGGCGGGAGATGACCGGCCGGCACGTGTACTTCGTGCAGGTGGCGGTGGTGGGCGTGTACGCGCTCGTGAGGGCGCTCTACGCCAGGGAGCTGCGCCCCGAGCATGATGCCCTCTTCGCGCTGGCGCTCGGCTTCGTGCTGGTGGGCGTGACGGTGTTGGCGCGGCGCGCGGGGGTTCCACCGGTGGAGCAGGCTACCCGCCGGTTCGCGGCGTTGCTGCCCGTGGGCATGGCGCTGGTGCTGCCCGGCGAGGCCACGCAGGAGGCCGCGCTGCTGGCGGGTGGCTCGGGCCTCCTGTACGCAGCCCTGGGCGCGGTGGAGCGCAGCCGGCTGTTTGGCTCGCTCGCGGCCACCGCCTGCAACGTGGCGCTGCTCATCGGCGCGCTCTCCCTGGACATGGAGGGCATTGAAATCTACCTGGCGCCGCTCGGGCTGCTGCTGTTGATGCTGGGCCAGCTCTTCACGCGCAGCCTGCCGCGAGCGGCGAGGAACGCAGTGCGCATCCTGGGTGGCCTGCTGCTGTACGTGCCCGCGGCGGCGAAGCTGACACTGCAGGTAGGCCAGGCGGCGGATGGCACTTATGCCTTCGTGTTCGGCGCGGCGTGCCTGCTGGGCGTGGCGGCTGGCATGGTGCTGCACATCCGCGCCTACCTGGCCCTGGGGACGCTGTTCCTCACACTGGACGTGGCGGCCACGCTCGTCCACGCCGGGTTGAGGGACCATCGCATCGGCTTCGGGGTGATGACGCTCACCGGCCTCTCCATCGTGGGCGGCCGGGTGTTCGCCACCCTGCGCCGCCAGGAGCTGGACCGGTGGCTCCGGGGCGTGCGCGTCGCGCTCAGGGGCTGGGACTAGCTCTACCGCCCTCTACTTCTTGCGATTGTAGACATCGACCGACACGGCGGCGAGGAGCACGAGCCCCTTGATGATCTGCTGGTAGTCGATGCCGATGCCGAGGATCGACATGCCGTTGTTCATCACGCCCATGATCAACGCGCCGATGACCGCGCCCGTGACCTTGCCGAAGCCACCAGCGGCCGAGGCCCCGCCGATGAAGCAGGCGGCGATCACATCCAGCTCGAAGCCGAGGCCCGCCTTCGGGGTCGCGGTGTTGAGGCGCGCCGCGAAGATGAGGCCGGCGAGTGCCGCGAGCACTCCCATGTTGACGAAGGCCAGCAGGGTGAGCCGTTCGGTCTTGATGCCGGAGAGTTTCGCGGCCTTCTCGTTGCCGCCGAGGGCGTAGATGCGCCGTCCCATCACGGTGCGGTTCGTCACGAAGCCATACAGGGCGACCAGCAGGGACATGATCAGGAGCACGTTCGGCAGGCCGCGGTAGGTGGCGAGCAGATGACAGAAGGACAGGACGAGCGCGGCGAGCAGCCCGTTCTTGAACGCGAACAGGGCGAAGGGCGCCGTCTCGAGCCCATGCTGCTGCTGTTGGCGGCGCTGGCGAATGCCCCCCCACAGGCTCGCGGCCGCGGTCGCGGCCCCCAGGAGCAAGCACGTGACGTTGAGTGTCTCCCCGCCGAACACGTCGGGGATGAAGCCAGAGCTCAGCTTCTGGAACCCGGTGGAGAAGGGACCAACGGACCGGCCCCCGAGCAGCACGAGCTGCAGCCCCCGGAAGACGAGCATGCCCGCGAGCGTCACGATGAACGAAGGCACGCGCAGGTAGGCGACCCAGTAACCCTGGAGCCCACCGATGAGCCCGCCCACCGCCAGGCAGAGTCCCATCGTCGGCAAGAAGGGCAGGTCGTACTCGACCATCAGCACCGCCGCGAGGCCCCCGACGAATCCGACCACCGAGCCGACGGAGAGGTCGATGTGCCCGGAGACGATCACGAGCAGCATGCCCAGCGCCATGATGACGATGTAACTGTTCTGCAGTACCAGGTTCGTCAGGTTGAGCGGCTTGAGGAGCGTTCCCCCGGTGGAGATCTGGAAGAACAGCATGATCACCAGCAGCGCCAGGAGCATGCCGTAGTCACGGAAATGAGCCTTGAGGAAGCTTCGCGCGGAGGGATGCGGACGCGGGGCGGTCCGCAACGCTTGGGATTCTTGGGTCAGCCCGGTATCCATCGTCAGTGTGCTCCCTTGCGCATGATGGCCTGCATGATCTTCTCTTGTGACGCCTGCTCGGCCGTGAACTCCGCCACGAGCGCGCCTTCGCACATCACGAGGATCCGGTCGCACATGCCGAGCAGCTCCGGCATCTCGGAGGAGATCAGCAGCACGCCCTTGCCCGTCTGGGCGAGCTCGTTGATGATCGTGTAGATCTCATACTTGGCCCCCACGTCGATGCCTCGGGTCGGCTCGTCGAGGATCAACACCTTCGGATTGGCGAAGAGCCAGCGGCTGAGCACCACCTTCTGCTGATTGCCGCCCGAGAGATTCAAGGTCTCCTGATAGATGCTCGAGGAGCGGATCCGCAGCCGCTCCCGGTACTCGTTCGCGACCGCGAGCTCCCGCACCTCGTCGATGACTTGGAAGCGCGACACCCCGTCCAGATGGGCGAGCGTCACATTCTTGCGGATGTCCTCGGAGAGGATCAGACCATAGGTCTTCCGGTCCTCGGTCACGTAAGCGATTCCATGGCGGATGGCCTTCTCCACCGTGCTGACGTCGACCTCCCGGCCCTCGACGCGCACGCGCCCGCGGATGTCACGGCCGTAGGTGCGGCCGAACAGACTCATCGCGAACTCGGTCCGGCCCGCTCCCATCAGACCGGCGATTCCAAGAATCTCCCCGCGGCGCAGCGTCAGGGAGACATCCTTGACGACCCGCCGCGCGGGATGGACCGGGTGATGGGCCGTCCAGCCCTCCACCTCGAGGAGCACCTCGCCCGGAGCCCGGTCTCGTTTGGGATAGCGGTCCGCCATGCCCCGGCCGACCATGCCCTGGATGATCCGGTCCTCGCTGACCGGCTCGCGGCGGCAGTCCAGGGTTTCGATGGTCGCTCCATCGCGCAGCACCGTGATCGAGTCCGCGACCCGGGTGATTTCGTTCAACTTGTGGGAGATGAGGATGGAGGTGATGCCCCGCTCCTTGAACCGCAGCAACAGGTCGAGCAGAGCGCTGCTGTCGCTTTCATTCAGACTCGCGGTCGGCTCATCGAGGATGAGCAGTTTGACCTCCTTGGCCAGGGCCTTGGCTATCTCCACGAGCTGCTGCTTGCCAACGCCGAGCTCGGTCACGAGCGTGTCGGGGGACTCCCGGAGTCCGACCTGCTCGAGCAGTTGCCGGGTGCGCACATGGGTCACGGACCAGTCGATGACGCCGTGCTCCGCCTGCTCGTTGCCGAGGAAGATGTTCTCGGCGATCGACAGCAGGGGGACGAGGGCGAGCTCCTGATGGATGATGATGATGCCGAGCTTCTCGCTGTCCGAGATGCCCGAGAAGCGCCGCTCCTCGCCCTCGAAGAGGAGTTGTCCCGAATAGGTGCCATGCGGATGGACGCCGCTCAGCACCTTCATGAGGGTGGACTTGCCCGCGCCGTTCTCGCCGATCAACGCATGGATTTCGCCGGCCTGGACCGTGAGGTGGACGTCGTGGAGCGCACGCACGCCGGGAAACGTCTTGGTGATTCCCCGCATTTCGAGCACAGCGGTCATGAAGAAGTCCTGGTGGGAGGGAATGGCCCCGTGCGTCTCGGCCTACTTGAGTTGGCTCTCCTTGTAGTAGCCGCCATCGACGAGGACCTGCTTCCAGTTGGTGGCGTCGATGCTCACGGGCTTGAGCAGGTAGGAGGGCACGATCTTCACCCCGTTGTTGTAGGTCTGGGTGTCGTTCACCTCGACCGTCTTCCCGGTGAGGAGGGCATCCACCATGTTGGCCGTGACCCGGGCGAGCTCGCGGGTGTCCTTGAACACCGTGGACGTCTGCTCCCTGGCGAGGATGGACTTCACGGAAGGCACCTCCGCGTCCTGGCCCGTCACGATGGGCATGGGCTGCTTCGGGGTTCCATAGCCCACGCCCTTGAGTGAGGAGAGGATGCCGATACTCAGACCATCATAGGGAGAGAGGACGGCGTCCACGCGCTTGTCGGCGTAGTAGGCGCTCAGCAGGTTGTCCATGCGGGCCTGGGCGACGGCGCCGTCCCAGCGCAGGGTCGAGACCTTGTCCATTCCCACCTGCCCCGAGCGCACCACGAGCTTGCCGCTCTGGATGTACGGTTCGAGCACGGACATGGCGCCGTTGTAGAAGAAGAACGCGTTGTTGTCGTCGGGCGAGCCGCCGAAGAGCTCGATGTTGAAGGGGCCCTTGCCCTCCTTCAGGCCGAGCGCCTTTTCGATATAGCCGCCCTGGAGCACCCCCACCTGGAAGTTGTCGAAGGTGGCGTAGTAGTCGACGTTCTTCGAGTCGCGAATCAAGCGATCATAGGCGATGACCTTGATGCCCTGATCGGCCGCCTGCTGCAGCGCGTTGGACAGGGTGGTGCCGTCGATGGCGGCGATCACCAGCACCTTGGCGCCCTTGGTGAGCATGTTCTCGATCTGGGCGAGTTGATTCGGGATGTCGTCCTCCGCGTATTGCAGATCGACCTTGTAGCCCTTCGCCTCGAGGGCCTTGACCATGTTGTTGCCATCATCGATCCAGCGGGCCGAGGACTTGGTGGGCATCGATACGCCGATGGTCGCCTTGTCCTTTGTACACGCGCCAAGCATGAGCGCGAGCGCACCCATCGCGACTGCCACCACCATGGAGCCGATTGATTTCATGTCGTTTCTCTCACCTGCGTTGGGGGTCGTGCTCCGAGGAGCATGGGAGGGGTTGCCACTCAGTGAGCGATCAACGCGGAGGCCAGCGAGGCGATGCGGGGAAGGCGTGGGGGACGCTGAACATCCGTGTCTCCAGTTAAATTGTGAGCGCTCACATCCTGGGGCGTTGGTGAAGGTACCAACGGATGAAACCCGCGTGCAATGACAAACCCGAAGGAGCAGGGAAACTGTCTCATGACGCGCTGCCCTAGACCCGGCGCGATTTGGCCATGATGCACCGCGCCGTCAGGGATTGAAGGGCTTGGAAGGCCCTGCTGACACGAGTCAGGAAATGGCTGTCACGAGTCATCCGCTCACGCGGGGTGGGATTTTCCGCTCGGCCTCCGCCTGGCGCGGCTGACCTCGGGGGGGGGGAGCGGCGTCCTTCATGGCACTGTCCGGTGCCAAACACCAACGACCGTGGGGTATTTGGGCGTGGAGTCCGAATGTGAGCGCTCACATCTGCTTGGGGGGGGAGCATTGCTTTGCCGCCATGAGAACGCTAACAATGCGGGGATGACCAGGAAAAACAGTTTTGCGGTTCTGGCGGTTCTCACCACGGCCTCCCTGACAATGGCCGCGACCGAGGCCCCCCTCGCGGACCCACTGGCCGCGTACCCGAATCCCGGACGCGTCACCGGCGACATCGGCATCCACGATCCATCCATGGTCAAGACCCCGGCGGGGACGTACCTGGCCGTGTCCACGGGACCCAATTTGCAGCTCAAGACGTCGGTCGATCACTACTACACGGACAGAGGTGCGCCCACTCTGGGGATCAACCTCATCGGTTACGACTCCCAGGGATGGCCCTTTGTCTATTGAGGGCATGCATTGCGAGAGGTTTCAACCCTGGCGGAGGCACCTGGGCCGCCATATGCCGCGACACTTCCAGCCCGGTGAGCAGAACGAAGTCCTGGAACGTGCTCCTGAAGTGGACCCCTATCATGCTCAGACATCTCCTGTTTGGCCGCGCCGCTTGCCTGCTGGCAGGCGCCGCGATCGTTGGTATTGCCACCCCCTCCACCGCCCAATACCAGCGTGAGACGCTTGGACGCGGCGTCGTTGCCGTGCCCGCTTCGAACGGCGGCACCCTGGTCTCCTGGCGCCTGCTGGCCACAGACCCGGCCGGCGTCGGCTTCCACGTCTACCGCGATGGCACCAGGCTCACGACGGATCCGCTCACCGACCGCACCAACATGCGTGACACGCGGGGCACGTCGAGCTCCACCTACACCGTTCGCGCGGTCGTGAACGGCAGCGAGCAGGTGGCCTCCCCCGCAGCCGCGATCTGGTCTGGCGGCTATCTCAACATTCCACTGCAGAAGCCCGCCGGCGGCACCACGCCCGACGGCGTCGCCTACACATATGTGGCGAACGACGGGAGCGTCGGCGATCTCAATGGCGATGGCCAGTACGAGCTCGTGCTGAAGTGGGACCCGACCAACGCCAAGGACAACAGCCAATCGGGCTACACCGGCAATGTCTACATCGACGCCTATCAATTGAACGGCACCCGGCTGTGGCGGATCGACCTCGGCCGCAACATCCGCGCGGGCGCGCACTACACGCAGTTCCAGGTGTTCGACTATGACGGCAACGGCCGTGCCGAGGTCGTGATGAAGACCGCCGACGGCACCGTCGACGGCCAGGGCCGCGTCATCGGCAATGCGAGCGCGGACCATCGCAACAGCGCGGGCTACGTCCTCGCCGGCCCCGAATTCCTCACCGTGTTCGAAGGCACCACCGGCCGCGCGCTGTCCACCGTCAACTACGTCGTGCCGCGCCACCCCGACACGCAGAATCCTTCGTCAAGCCAGCTCAACAGCATCTGGGGCGACAACTACGGCAACCGCGTCGACCGCTTCCTCGCCGCCACCGCCTATCTCGATGGCAGCCGTCCCAGCATCATCATGGCGCGCGGGTACTACACCCGCACCACCGTCACCGCCTGGGACTTCCGCAACGGCTCGCTCACCCAGCGCTGGCTGTTCGACAGCCGGGCGCTCGGCGACTCACGCTATGCCGGCCAGGGCAACCATCAGCTCAGCATCGCCGACGTCGATGGCGACGGCCGCGATGAAATCCTGTACGGCGCCATGGCCTTGGACGACAACGGCGCGCGGCTGTGGAGCAGTGGCCTCGGCCATGGCGACGCGATGCACGTCTCTGATCTCATCCCGTCGCGCCCCGGCCTCGAACGGTTCGGTGTCCATGAGAGCCCGGGCAGCAACGGCGGCATCGGCGCCGCGATGCTCGACGCGCGCACCGGCCAGCGCATCTGGACGAGTTCCGCCTCCAGCGATGTCGGCCGCGGCATCTCGGCCGACATCGATCCGCGCCACCCCGGCGCCGAGGCGTGGGCGTCCAACTCGAGCACGCTCTACAACTCCACCGGCCAGAACATTGGCACGCGCCCCGGCCCGATGAACTTCGCCATCTGGTGGGATGGAGACAAGCAGCGCGAGCTGCTCGACGGCGTCACCATCAGCAAGTGGAACTACACGGAGCAGACGCTCTCGACGTTGCTCTCGCCCTCGGGCACCGCGTCCAATAACAGCACCAAGGCCAACCCGGTGCTCAGCGCCGACATCCTCGGTGACTGGCGTGAGGAGCTGATCGTTCGGACCACCGACAGCACGGCGCTGCGCATCTATTCCTCGCCCTACTCGTCCAACTACCGCTACGTCACGCTGATGCACGATCCGGTGTACCGGCTCGGCGTCGCCTGGCAGAACACCGCCTACAACCAGCCGCCGCACCTCAGCTACTTCATCGGCGACAACTGACGCCGGAAGGACTCCCGCCGCGCCCAGCGGCGGGAGGTCTCCTGGAGCAGGCCTCAAGACAGTTCGGGGGCCATGCTCGCTTTCCGGCCCTGTGAGCCATCACAGAGTCTGCCACCTCATGCGTCGCGCTCAGTCGAGCTTGCGCGGCCCGACATTGCCCGTGACGTTGCTCGGGATGCTACTGGCGCTGTCGAGCGAATAGCTGTACCAACTGACGTCCCGGAGAACGCTGTCGCCGGTATCACGCCTCTGAGAGCTCCCCGTCGACGTTCCCGCGTAGCTGTTCGAGCTCGCGCTCATGTAGCCACCATCGCGCCAGTGGGGATACCTCGAGTTGTTGAAGGAGTTGCCTTCAACCAGGGCCTGACCACCCGTGCCAGTGACGTCCGCGTAACCATCGCTGACCTAGCGGATGCGCAGATGGTCGAGCCAGATGTGGTGGCTGTTGTTGATGGAGACTCCATCACCCGCTTACCGGGAACGGGGTAGTGCGTCCCTATCGGATCAGGTTCGTCTCCTCGAATTCAAGCCGCGGACCGCGTGGGTAGAGCGTGGCGGGATCGCCATAGCCCAGCGTTGTAATGAAGTTCACCCGCGAGGTCGTTCCCGCGAAAAAGGCCTCGTTGACCTTCTCCTCGTCGAAGCCGGACATCGGGTTGGTGTCCAGGCCGAGCAACCGAGCCGCGATGATGAAATAGGCGGCCTGAAGCGAGGAATTGCGAAACGCGGACTCTTCGATGAGCCTCCGATTGTCGCCATACCATCCGCGCGCGTCAGTGTGTGGGAACACCCGGGGCAGATAGTGGACGAAGTTCGTTTCCATGCCGAGCACAGCGCTCACCGGCGCGTCGAGCACCTTCTTGGCATTCCCGGGAGCGCAGAGCGCCGCCAGCGTGGATTTCGCCGCGTCGCTGACGCACCAGACGACACGGAGGGGTTGCTGGTTCGTCGATGTGGGTCCCCATTTCCAGAGCTCATGCAGCGCGCGGAGGGTTGCTTCGTCGACAGGGCGGTCGGTGAAGCTGTTGAAGGTGCGAGCTTTGCGAAACACCCGATCCAGCACAAGGTCACAAAGGGGTTCGGCCATTTGTCCTCCTATTGAGCATGGGACAACGCTCATTTAGAAGGCAGGGTATTCTTTGTATAGTAGGCACCTTTTGTATACCACGCCCTCGACATGAACACGCCAGCACGCAAGGCCTCCGTCACAGAAGCGAACCCACTGCCCGAGCCATGCCCGCTCGTCGAGTTCGTGACCCTGGTTTCAGGGAAGTGGGCGATCCCCCTGCTCTACCGCCTCATCATCAACGGCGGGCCCGTGCGTTTCCGTGAGTTGCAGCGAGCGGCCCGCCCGATCACACAGAAGGAACTCACCAAACAACTCAGACTGCTCGAGACACGTGGGCTGGTCCTCCGCACGGTCTATCCTGAAATGCCGCCACGCGTCGAATACGAGGCCACCCACGTGGCTCGCCAACTGCTCGGCGCTCTGGAATCGATCGCAGCCTGGATGCGCACGCACGGACGGTCGCTACATTCCGAGACGTCGGCCGCTCCCGGGCAGACCGCTAGCAGCAAGTAGTCTGTAGTCCCACCACAGAGTGGCATAGGAGCAGAGGGGCCGAGGCGGGCCACAGAAGGGGGCCGCAGCTTGGGGGGCCGGTTCCGGCGACCGCAAGACGAAGGGCCGGTGACTGTTCGAGGCGGGGCCGGTGTTCCACGAGCGGATGCCTGCCTTTGCCGTACCAGCAGCGGGTCCGGCAGGTGCGGTACCACCGCCACCTTTCCTGAAGGAAATGACACCCATGCCTCGTCTCACGGCCGCTACCGTGCTGTTCCTTGCCCTGTTTGCATCGCCCGCCACGGCGGACACGGCGCCCCACCTCCCCAGACCCACCGGCCACCAGCCGGTCGGCACCACCTCCCTGCACCTGAAGGACACCTCGCGCCCCGACCCGTGGGTGCCATCGGTGAACTACCGGGAGTTGATGGTCTCCCTCTTCTACCCGGCGACCTGGGCGAACGGTCCGAAGGCGCAGTACATGACCCCGGCGGAGTCGGCGGCACTGCTCGCGGACACTGGCATCCCCGACGTGCCACCCGAGCTGCTGAGCACGACGCGGACCAACTCCGTCCGCGATGCGTGGCCGGCCGGTTGCGCGCACAGCCTGCCGCTCGTCGTGCTGTCGCCGGGCTACAAAAAGCCCCGTGCCACGCTCGGCTCACTGGCCGAGGACCTGGCGAGCCACGGCTACGTCGTGGCGGTGGTCGACCACACCTACGAGACTCTCGCCACCAGCTTCCCCGACGGGCACGTCACCGGGTGTGCCTCGTGCGACATACCGCACGACCCGGAGTTCTGGCAGAAGCTGGAGCAGGGCCGGGCGGCCGACGTGTCGTTCGTGCTGGACACCCTGACCGGGCCGCGCCCGAAGTGGCGTGGCGCGTACCTGATCGATCCCTCCCGCATCGGGATGGCCGGCCACTCCGTGGGTGGCGCGAGCACCATTCCCACCATGGTCAACGAGTCCCGCATCCGGGCCGGAATTGACATCGACGGCGACACGGACACCCCGCTCCTCGCCCCCGGGCTGTCCCGGCCGTTCATGTTCCTGAGCCACCAGCTCACG
The DNA here is from genome assembly GCF_044360475.1 of Archangium minus. Classification (NCBI taxonomy): domain Bacteria; kingdom Pseudomonadati; phylum Myxococcota; class Myxococcia; order Myxococcales; family Archangiaceae; genus Archangium; species Archangium minus. Next base: position 6,245,757 of record NZ_CP043494.1, on the reverse strand, counting down.
CCCACCCTGTGCCAGCCCGGCGTGAACACGTACTGGGAACGGGACTGGCAGCAGATGACCGGGTGGAAGCGCTGGCTCGAGGTGGCAGGCACGGTGCACGCGTCGTTCACCGACATCGGGCTGGTCGCGGACCAGCTCGGCATCGACATCGGCGCGAGCACCACCGGGGAGCGCACCCAGGCCATCACCCGGGCCTACGTCAACGCGTTCTTCGACCAGCACCTGCTCGGCAAGCCGCAGCCACTGCTGGACACGCCCTCGCCGCTGTACCCCGAGCTCGTTATCTGCCGCTGAGCGAACACGTCCAGCGCACCGCCGCGACCGAGAGCCCCGCCAGCACCGCGGTCGTCGCGACCGTGGCGATTGCGCGCGGAAGGTCGATCGGACGAATGTCCCGCGGGCGGACCGTACACGCTCGAAAGCCGCGTCTTCTCGAAGAAGCAGGCGCTCACTACACTCGGTCGCCATGGCCAGCGCAGCAGAGATCGTCCGCAACCACGAGTACGACCCGAACGGCGTCGAGTACTTCGTTCCCCCGCCGAAGATCGAGCACATCGAGGTGGTGCCGTACGACCCGGCTTGGCCCGATGCATTCGAGGAGCTCGCCGCGCGCATCCGCGCTGCGCTCGGCGACGTCGCCCTCTCGCTCGAGCACGTCGGCTCCACCTCGGTGCCGGGCATGCCTGCCAAGCCGATCATCGACATCGATCTCACCGTTCCCGACTCGAGGGACGAGGACGCCTACCGCCCGGCCCTGGAGGTCGCAGGCTTCCCTGTGCTGTTCCGGGAGCGGGTCTTCCACGAGCACCGGTTCGCTCGCAGCGACTCGCCGCCCGCGAACATCCACATCTGGAGCCCCGATTGCCCGGAGGCCATCCGGCACCGCATGCTGCGGGACTGGCTCATCGCCCACCCGGAGGATCGCGAGCTGTACGCCGCGGCGAAGTTCGCGTCGGCGGAGCAGATCAACTCGGAGGGCGGCATGGTGATGGACTACAACCAGCGCAAGCAACCGGTCATCCGTGACATCCTGGCGCGGATGTTCCGAGCCCATGGGCTCATCGACTGACGTGAGAGGTGTGGCCCACGGCGTCAACGCGCCGAAGTCCAACCCCACCGAGGTGGTGCGCCTGACGCTCGATGCGCTCGAAGCCGGTAGGGAAGAGATCCTCGCTGACGAGGTGAGTCGCAACGTCAAGCAGGGTCTGTCCGCCGAGCCGGGCGTCTATCTCGGCATCCCCGGTGCATGAGGCGCTCCCGACGAGCAGAGCGCTCCGCGCCCCCGCCACTCGCGACCAGGGCCCGCGGCCGCCTCACCTTCTTCGGCTCCTCCACCGTCGCAGCCAGCGCCTGGCTCTCCTCCCTCGCTACCCCACAAGATGACCTTCGTCCAGACCGATCCCGGCGACACCACCGCCGGTTTCGAGCTGCGACGAAGCCGGGATTAGAACTGGACGGCCTCTCAGAGGCCGGCCACCTGTGCGTAGCGGCACAGCCGCTCCAGCCCCAGCCCGGGACTCAGCGCGGTAGTGCGTGGAGGACACGCATGGAAGCGCGGGCTCAAAGCGCGCGCTTCATGCCTTCGTGGCTCGCCTCGAAGCCCAGCCGTGCGTAGAAACGATGGGCGTCGGTGCGGCGCTTGTCGGTGGTGAGTTGCATCATCCCGCAGCCACGGGCCCGGGCGCGGGTCATCGCATCCTCCATCAGTTGCTCACCGATGCGCTGGCCCCGCAGGTCCGAGCGCACGCGCACCGCCTCCACCAGCGCGCGGCGCATCCCGCCCCGGCTCAGGCCGGGGATGTACGTGAGCTGGAGCGTGGCGATGACCTCGCCCGCGAGCTCTCCGACGACGAGCTCGTTGTTCGGGTCGGCGGTAATCTCGTCGAAGGCGGCGCGCACGCTCGGGGTCGGCTCCGCGACGTAGCCCGTGCGTGAGCGCGCAATCGCGTCATCCGCGAGCAGCGCGAGGATGGTGGGAAGGTCGGCGGCGGTGGCGATGCGAAAGGTGACAGGGGCCATGACCCCCATCTAGGCAAACTGCCACGCGTGCGCCACCCGTGAGTGTCTCCACCAAGTGCATCGTGCCGCTGGGCGTGCGGGCCAAGGTGGACTGCGAGGTCCGGCGCCTGCGCCTGCTGGAGCCTGCGGTGGTGTGCATCAGCTCTCTGGTTCGTCGGGCTCCACCTCGTAACCCTCGGACATGGAGAGCGGGTAGAGGGCCCGGTGGTTGATGTTGGGGTGATATACCGCGAGGTAGGGCTCACCCGCGATGGACACCCACGCCCATCTGGCGGGCTCGGGTTGTGCCCTCAGCCATGCCTCTGCTTCCTCGAGAGTGGCGAAGGACGCGACGGCGGCGGGTGGCGCCCTCCGCTTTAGCCCAGCGAGGTGGTATTCGAGCATGCGAGAGCGCGGCAGGCGACGGAAGTTCGCTTCGCGGTCATACACCACGTCGTGATAGGTGTTCGCGACCAGTACATGAGCGAAATCAGGAGGATTGGGATGATGTCTCAGCCAGGCTTCCGCCTCCTCCTTCGTCGCGAACGAGTCAATGGCATACGGAGGCGCATCCGCCGTGAGGTGCTCGAGGTACTCACTGAATGACGGGTGCTGCCCGGTCGAGGAGATGAACTGGAGGATGTCCACAACAACCTGGAGCACTTCCTCCTCTCTGGTGGAGTCGGCCTCATCGCGGAGCTTCGTGAGGAGCTCCCTCGTGCTGTTCAGTCGTTCCTCGAGACTCGCGAAGTCACTTCGAAGTGGTTCGAAGGAGTCGGGTGGCGGGCGAGAGCCAGTCACGAGGCTGTTGCGGAACTCCTCGAAGCGATACAGTTGGCCAGTCACGTAGACGAAGAGGAGCGCATCTCTTGCCAGTCCCAGAAGCTGTCTATGTTCAGAAGATGGATGCTTGCTCCATAGTTTCCCAATCGCTTCTTGTGTGTCGTACAAATCGTACCGAGAGCGCCGGGACGTCATGGCTTCACCTCCGCGAGCTGGGGGACCAAAGGCGTCTCAGATGACACCATCAGGATGGCTGGCACGAGGACCAGCGCGGTGCCTGCGCTTCCCACGACTGCCGCGACGAAAGTCACTCCAGCGATTACGACCACGGTCCCCACCACCAGTTCTTCGTGGTGCTGCTTCAACCAGGCAACGGCTTTGTCGGCAGCTGGGAATTTCAGGGCTTCGGCCTGTTCGCGGAGCTTGCAGCAGTCAATATAGGCGGGTCTGCATCTGCCGCGACATGTCTCATCTTTCGAGCCTTTGTTCGAGTGGCTCCAATTGCGGCCCCTGAGAGATTTCAAGCACATGTCCATGCAGGCATCCAGCTCTTCCTCGCAGTCGCGAGTCCACGCGGCGCGGACGATGGGGCCTTCCACGGAGCCAGCGCTCACCCAGTAGGGTAACCGCGACAGGTCGAAGCTGCTCAGGGGCTCCCACGAGTGGGTGACCTGCCCATGCCGAGTCTTCTCGAGGATGAGCACGGAGCGGGAAAGCTCCTGGGCGCTCGTACGGGTGGGGAGAGAGGCGCGGCTCGTACCGCAAGAGACTAGGAGGAAGCCGAAGCTTATCGCCATGAGCTTCCAGGCGGCTGTCGTTTTCACGTGGCGATTATTCGTGCCGAACAAGGGAGCGTCCAACCATTTGCCCTTATGCTGGCTGATAGGGCAGGTCAATCGCGACTGTCCCCGACCGGAGGGGTGCTCACGAATCCGCCGATTCTTCTCCAACGTGATGTGGCGTCTCCACGCGGAGGTTTCCGATGTCCCCCTCGCTCGACATCTCGTCCCTTCAATCGTCCACCACGCCCCGGGAGCTGAGCCTGGAGTCGCCGCGAGCCGTGCTGCTGGTAGCGGCTGCCTTCAGCGGAGCGTCCTGGAACGCGGCGGTGAGGAAGCGCTCCACGGCCCAGGTGGTGATCTGTCCTCCCGGGCCGGCCGGGTTGGCGTCGCAGCCATGCGTGGCCCACGGGAGCTCGATCCACAGATGGGGAACGCGCGCCTGTTCCAGTTGCTGGACGAGACGCCGACTGTGCTCGGCAGGGACCAGTTCATCCCGGGTCCCGTGGATCAGCAGCGTGGGAGGTGTACCCGGATTCACGAACCGAACGGGTGAAGCGGCGTCGAAGCGCTCCTGGACCTGGGCCGGCGTGCCTCCGAGGTATTCCCTCAAGGTCTTGGGACTGTCCATCACCAGGGGGTTGGTGGGGTTGTCCCAACCCCAGTTGAGGTCCGTGGGCGGATACAGCCCGACGACCGCGCGGATCGCCGGATCCCGGGCGGTGTAGGCCGCGAGCAGCGCGAGCTGGCCTCCAGCGGAGCGCCCGAGCAACGCGATGCGAGAGGGATCGCTCCCCAAGCGGGAGGCATTCTCTTGCAGCCACTTCAAGGCAGCCAGCACGTCCTCGGGCTGGGCCGGGAACGAGTGGCGTGGCGCGAGCCGGTAGTTGATCGCCGCGACGGTGAGGCCGCGGGAGGCGAGATAGCCGTTCAGCCAACCGAGCTGGGTGCTGTCCCCGCTGTTCCAGGAGCCCCCGTGGATCACCACCACGAGCGGCTGGGGTTGGGATGCATCGGCGCTCCGGTACAGGTCCAGGTGCAGCGCATGGCCATCGAGCTCCCGATAGAGGTGCCGGGTGGGAACCACCGCGGGAGTGGAGACCGAGAGGAGATCGCCCGGGACGAGAGGCGCGGGTCGCGCAGGAGCCCCGGGGAGCCCACGGGCCTGGATGGGACCAAAGGCCCGCGCGAAGCTCACCTCCAACCCCCTCACATATCCGAAGGCCCGGCCCAACGAGGAGAGCAGGAGCAACGCGGCGAGCACCGCCAGGACAGACGCGATGCGATCGCTGGCTCCCACCCCACCGGGCAGCAGCAACACGAGGAGTGGGCCAATGGCCAGCACGTGGCCCCACTCGGTCGCGGCCACGGCGGGTTTCCAAAGAGAACCCAGAGGAGCCTTGAAGAAGCCCAACAGCCCCAGCCCGAAGGCCAGGACGGCCAGGAGAAGACGAAGGATTGTGAGTGATTCCACGAAGTGAAGCTTAACACTTCCAGTGCGGTGACGCACCTGCTCGCAATGGACGTGTCAACGGAGCCGTTGACGCGTCATTGACGTGTCAATTCCAGCAGCTCGCGACGAAAAACAGGCCAGAGGCACCTTCATTCAACGAGATGCCCGCGGAACAGGGTTAGCAAGTGCGACACGTATGCATTCAGCACTCCGCCGATTTCTGTCGTCTCTGGGCTTCAAGGCTCGGGACGTCGAACCGGACCTCCTCGCTCCCGAAGAGCTGGCCAGGTGGTACTCGAGCCTCCCCCCCGAGGAGCGTGTTGCCGTCAGCCGCGAGCTGGCCTCACGTGTCCGCCGCCCCCGAGCGACCCGGGATCCCGCCACCCTGCCCGCCGTCGCCACCGGGCGCCTGCTCTTCGAGCATGACGGCCCCCAGGGTCCCATCCCGCTGCACCACCTCAAGGTCGAACTGTGGGATCGAGATCCCGGCGCTCCGGATGACTTCCTGGGCGAGGGCTTCACGGATCACGATGGGTACTTCGCGATCCGCTACGATCCCGCCGACGCGGGTGTGGGAGATCTGCCCGATCTGGAGCTTCGCTTCTTCGAACCCCAGCACACCTTCCGCAAGGATGGGCGGGTGGTGGAGACCTGGCGGCGCATCGGCTCGGAGCGGGGCCCCGACAACCACGGCGGACTCCAATACGACTTCGGCGCCCTCCGGCTGCCCTACTGGGAATACGATCCGACGGCGCCGCTGGCCCGGCTGCTCGTCACCGAGGAAGGCACTCCGCCCACCGCCTATGCCCCGGGGCGTTCTCTCGCGATGCTGAAGGCGGTCGCCCCCATCGAGCTCATCAAGCGCCAGCATCTCCTCCAGATAAACCTGGGTCATCCTCCGAGCCTGGCCCAGGTGCAGGCCGACTACCCCGAGCCGTTGACCGTCCGCATGGAGCGACAAGCGCCGGGCTCTTCCCGGAGCGACGCCTTCTTCGGCGAACGGTTCCTCAATGGAATGTTCTCGACCATCTTGGACCGCGATCCCGAGGTCCCCGGCGATCCCCATTCCTTCCGGCTCTATTTCCCCTGGAACGCCTACGAACAGGACGGCGTCCACTGCCTCCCGGATGTGGATGTGCGGTTGCGGCTGGTGGACGGCCAGCTGCTGCCCGTCCGCATCATCCTGGGGCTGCGGGAGCCAGGCGCGACAGCTCCCGGCTCACCTGTGACACGCCGGACTTTCACACCAGCGGATGGCGCCCACTGGGAGGCCGCCAAGCGCATGGCCCGAGTGAGCGCGACGCTGGACACCGAGCTGGGCAACCACCTCGGGCAGTGTCACCTCAATGTCGAGCAGTACGCCATCGCCGCGCACCGGAACCTGAGGCAGAACCCCCTCCGCTGGCTGCTCATGCCCCACCTGCGTGAGGTGGTCCTGATCAATCACTCCGCCAGCGGATTCCTGATCGGGCCGAAGGGGTACATCACCCGGGCCAGTGCGTTGACCGAGCGGGGAATTGAGACGCGACTGCAACACCTGCTGGGCAGCTACGACTGGAAGGGCTTCGCGCCCGCGGCGCCTGTGTGTGAAGGGCACCGCTATGCCCACGCCGCACAGCTCTTCTGGCGACTGCTCGGGGCGCACATCGACGCCTTCTTCGCCGAGCACGGCAGCGCGGTGGAGGCGCACTGGCGGGAGGTTCACCGCTTCTCGGACGACCTCGTGGCCCATTCGGTGCCTGCCTTCGTGTGCCGCTATCTACAGGCGCGGGTGTCGGGGAAGGACGCTCCGTGGTTCGTGCGCTCCGAGCGCATGGACCTGGACGAGAAGGCCACGAAGCCGCCACCGAAGGCCGTCAGCGCGATAACCCATACCGACAGCCCTGCGCCCGGGGAGGTCGATGCGCTCAAGCAGCTCTGCCGTTACGTCATCTTCTTCGCCACGTTCCGGCATGCCTGGGCCAACAACCTCCAATGGGAAGACGCAGGCGAGGTGCTGTACACCAGCCTAGGGCTCCGCTGGGGAAAGGGAGGAGTCCTGGTGGCCGAGGAGGATCCGGACGTCGCCCCGCCGCCGGACGAGGCAACCGAGATGCTCTGGATCTCCTGGATGCTGTCCAAGACCAACTACGGATTCATCCTGGCCAACGAGGAGGACGACGTGCATCCGCGGCTCGTGACGCTGCTCCGCGCCCACGCGGCCGAGTTCGCCGCACTGGGTATGGACATCAAGACGGTCAGCTCCCGCATCAACATCTGAGGGCGCCGGGATAGGAGTTGGCAAGGACCCTGCACAGGAGATCGTGCCGGAGGGCGGATGGCTCTGGGACGAAAGGCACGGTGGCTCATCGCGGGAGTGCTGGGACTGGCCCTGATGTCTCCGGTCTGGGGCTTCGAACTGTTATACCTGTATGGCCTTCCGGCGGAAGCGCTGCCGGAGCCTCCGGAGCAAGGGGCGCCTCCGATGATGCTGCAGGCGCTCTGGCTGGCGTCTGGAGAGGCGCCGGGTGCTGGAGTTCGCGCGTTGTGGGCGGGCAACTACTTCGCGAACGCCCTCGAGAAAGAGGAGCGGGCGTCACCGGGCAGGCATGCGGTGACCCGGGTCGCGTGGCTGCTCGTGCACCAGAGCCAGGAGCGCAGGATGCGAAACCTGGAGCACCACCTCGTCACCGGGGCGGTCGCCGTGTGGCTCTCGCGCCACGCCACTGAGTCCGAATTGAAGCGGTATCTCGCCGGCTGGGGGTACTTCGGCCGAGGCGCGCGCGGTGTCGAGGCAGCAGCGGCGACGTACTTCGGCAAGCGCCCCTCGGAGCTGACAGTCGCCCAGGTTGGGATGCTCGCAGGTCTACTGCGGAGTCCGTCACGCGATGAGCCCGCCTGCAACCCGGCGCGAGCCGTGAAACGCCGCGACTTCGTTCTGACGCGACTGCGCGATGCAGGGGTGATCACTCCCGAGGAGCTCACGGCCGCGATGAGTGAGCCCTTCGTCGTTCTCCCTCCACCGGTGCCGTGTCGATGGCCCTAGCTGGAGGACCCGTCGGGCAACGGCTCTCGGGCCGCGAGCCAGGACGGGGGAATGCGCTCTGCACCGGTGGTGCGAGCCGGTCCTGCTCAATAGTCCCGTGCCGCCGCAGCATGGCGACCACCGACAGGGCCATCTCGGTGTCATCCGAATAGGGCCACGGCCCAGGCGGAGCCGTCCTCTGGGCGATGAACTGCTCCTCCTGCGCTCCCAGGCGGAAGAACTGATCCCCGAAGGCGTCCCCCGTGGACAACCCCATCAGGGAGAGCGCCGCGCGCTCGTTTGCGTTCATGCTCATGCGCACCGAGCCTACTCCCCTGTCGATTCTGGTGACCCGAAAACCACGGCACGAGCCTCTATGGACAAATGACCCCCCTTCCCCTTCGTTCGCTCGAAACTGGCTCCATGCTCCAGCACAAACGTTCAGGGCTCCTCCTTCGCACCGCGTGCACGATTCTGTTCCTCGCGAGCGGGTGCACCCCGGCGACCGATTCGCCTGACAGGCAAGACGACACAACAGGGGCCTCCTCGGGTGCACTGGCCATATCCGGCGTGAGCTTCAAGACGGTGCTCGGCAACCGGTACGTGGGCGCCCAGAACAACGGCGGCGGCGCGGTCATCGCGACGGCCACCAGCGCACAAGCGTGGGAGAAGTTCACCCTCGATGACATCAACGGCGGCTCCCTCGAAAGTGGGGACTCAGTCTTCATCATCGCGGGCACCGGGCAGTATTTCCAGGCCGCGAACGGTGGCGGCTCCTCGCTGAACGCCGCCAGCTCGAATCGTCTCGGCTGGGAAACGTTCCGCATCGTCAAGCAGAACGGGAGCGGCGTGATCGCCAATGGCGACGTCGTCGGCCTCCAGACGGTGACCACGGGCCATTGGGTGTCGGCGGAGAACGGCGGCGGCGGCACGGTGTTCGCGTATGGCGCCGCGCTCGGCCCTTGGGAGCAACTGACCATCTCCGGCCTGCCCTCGAGCCAGCCTCCGCCGCAAACGGGGAAGCGCGTCGTGGGCTATCTGCCGAACTGGTACGGCTCCTACGCGAGCTGGGTCGGCCGGGTGGACTTCGACAAGCTCACCCATGTGAACCTCGCCTTCGCCCTGGGCGACGCGAACGGGCACCTCGAGCTGGCGCCGAGCAGCGACCTCGCGACCTTCGTGAACGCCGCGCACGCCCGAGGCGTGAAGGTGTTCCCCTCGCTCTGCGGTGGCGGAGGAGACAGTCGGATCACGCCCTTCTACCAGCCCGATAAGGTCGATGCCTTCGTGGATCACATCATCGACTTCGTGGTCTCGCACAACATGGATGGGATCGACGTGGACGTGGAGGCGCCGGATCGCATGGGTGCCGCGTATGACACGTTCATCGCGAAGCTGATCGCGAAGGCGCGTCCACGCGGGCTTCCCGTGACAGCCGCTGTCTCGCAATGGATGCAGTACGGCATGTCGGACACGACGCTGCGCTCCTTCGACTTCATCACCATCATGTCCTACGACAACGCGGGCACGTGGACGGGCCCGGGCGAGCACTCGAGCTATGCGCAGGCGGAGACCGCGCTCGCCTTCTACAAGAACAAGGGCGTGTCGCCGGACAAGATCGTGCTCGGCGTGCCCTTCTACGGGTACTGCTGGGGCAATTGTGGTGGAGGGAAGAGCAGCGCCTACGTGCTCTACAAAGACATCCTGGCGAAGTACCCGAACGCCTCGAGCTCGGATTGGCTCAGCGTCGACGGGGCCCAGTATTCGTATAACGGCCTAGCGACGATGCGCGCGAAGACGGCCCTGGCGAAGCAGCACGGAGGCATCATGATCTGGGAGCTGGCTGGAGACCTGAGCACGTCGAGCGAGCAGTCGCTGCTTCGCGCCATCAACGGTTCGCTGCAGTAGACGGTCGTGGAAAACGGGTGATGGGCAGCGCGGCGCATGGCCGGCTGCACCCGCCCCAGGGGAGCTGGCTCATCCGCCACTCCTCTCAAGCCACTCACAAATAGCCCCGCGGACTCAACCCCCATGGTCCCCTAACAAGAGGAGTACCATGACCGGGAATGCCTATGAGCTGTGGACCCCCGCCCACCGCGCCGATCCACGGCCCGTCTACGCGCGCATGCAGCAGGAGGCCCGCGTCGTCCGGTTGGTAGAGCCCTTCCAGCAGATGCCGTTCTGGTTGGTGAGCCGCTACCAAGATGTCGTGCCACTGCTGCGTGACGATCGCCTCACGAAGGACCCGTACAAGTTGAGTGAGCAGGCCCGCGCGCAATTCCTGCGCTACACCCACGATGGGCTCTCCCGGCACATGTTGTTCTCGGATCCGCCGGACCACACCCGGCTGCGCACGCTGGTCTCCCAAGCCTTCACCCCTCGCCGCGGCGAGGCACTGCGCTCGCGCGTCATCACCCTTGCTACCGAGCTGCTCGAGGCGGCGATCGCCCGAGGGAGCGTGGACTTCATCGACGCATTCGCCTTCCCGCTGCCCGTCATCGTCATCACCGAGCTGCTGGGGCTCCCCCCCGAGGACCGCGGGCCTTTCCGCGCCTGGACACACGCGATGCTGGTACCGCCCGCGGACGGCAACCCCGAGCCCGTCATGGCCGCGAGCCGGAGCTTCCTGCGGTACTTCACCACGCTGCTCGAGCGGCGGCGGGCCGAGCCGGGAGATGACCTCGTGAGTGCAATGCTGGCGGTCGAGGCGCAAGGGGACCGGCTCCGTCCCGAGGAGCTCATCAGCATGCTTCTCCTGTTGCTGGTGGCGGGCCACGAGACAACGGTGAACCTGCTGGGCAGCGGGTTGCTGGCGCTGCTCCAACACCCCGAGCAGCGCGAGCGCCTGCAAGCAGATCGGAAGCTGGTGGACTCGGCGGTGGAGGAGATGCTGCGCTACTGCAGCCCGGTGGAGATGAGCACGGCACGCTTCACGGTGGCGCCCACCGAGGTGTGTGGCCAGGTGATTCCAGCCGAAGAGATGGTGATCGCGGGCCTGATGTCGGCCAATCACGATCCGGAGGTGTTCGCCGATCCCAAGCGGTTCGATGTGGGGCGCACGCCCAACAAGCACGTGGCCTTCGGCCTGGGCATCCACTTCTGCCTGGGAGCGCCGCTGGCGCGATTGGAGGCGAAGGTGGCCTTCGAGCTGCTGTTGGAGCGGGCTCCTGGAGTGCGGCTGGCGGTGGCACCTGAACAGCTGGAGTGGCGCAAGACCTCCCTCATCCGGGGCGTGGAGCAGCTCCCGGTGAGCTTCAACTGAGGGGGCTCTCATAGGCCCTCTCCCTCGGGAGAGGGCCAAACGCTGGCGCTACTGCTGGACCGGGTGTCGTGGCAGGCGCACCATGAAGGTGGTGCCTTCTTCCGGCGTGGAGTGCACATGGAGGTCCCCGCCATGGGCGAGGACAATCTGTCGGGTGATGAAGAGCCCCAGGCCGAGGCTGCCGTGACGCGCACCGGCCTGGGGCCCCCGCCGGTAGGGTTCGAAGAGGCTGGAGAGCACCTCGGGGGGGATGGCGCGTCCCGCGTTCTCGTTGTGCACCTCGAGCAGGACGTTCGCGTTCTCGCTCCGGGTGGACACCCGTACGGGTGTGCCCTCTGGGCTGTGCTGGAGCGCATTGCCCACCAGGTTGGTCACCACCTGCGCCAACCGGTCCCCATCCCACTCCCCCTGCCCCTCTCCGCTGGCGTGGAACGCGATGTGCCTGTCGGGATGGGCCAGGCGCACCTCCTTCACCACCTTCAAGACGAGGGCGTGGAAGTCCAGGGGCTCGCGCTGGACGGGGATGCCTTTCATGCGCGCCTGGTTGAAGTCGAGCAGGTCTCGAATCATCCGGCTGGCCCGGTCCGCCGCCGCTTGGATTCGGTTAACGGCTGTGGTGGTGCGCTTGTCCACCTCCCCGCGCTTGAGCAGGCTCGTGGCCGACAGGCTGATGGCATTGAGCGGGGTACGCAGGTCGTGGCTGACGATGGCCACCACGTCTTCTCTCACCCGGATGGCCTCCTGCGCCTCCTGGTAGAGACGCGCATTGTCCAGCGCCAGGGCCGCGCGATCGGCCACGCCCCGAGCCACCTCCAGGTCCGTCGTGGCGCACGTGGGGCGGGGCTGGCTCCAGGCAAAGGAGATGAGACCAAGCTTGCGACCCCGGGCCACCAGCGGGACGAGAAGGATTGACTTCAGCTCGAGCGACTCCAGGAGGGCCCGGTACTTGGTGCTGCCGACAAGGGCGTCCAACCACTCGGGGGAGGGCTCCGGCTCGGCCAGGGGCTCGCCGCTCTCCAAGATGTGCCGCAGCAAGGCGCTGGAGACTTGTTGAGAGGAGGACGACATCGAGCGACGGATGAGCGCCTGGCGCTCGGGGTCGCGTGCCGCCACCTCCAGCAGCCGCAACTGTCCGTCCTCACCTAGCAGGTCCACCATGCAGTAGTCGGCCAGATGGTTCACCACGAGCGAGGCGAGATTCTTGAGCGTGGTGTGGACGTCGAGTGACTGGGACAGCAGCGTGCCCACCCGGACGAACAGGGCCTGCGCCTCCTCGGCTTGCTTGCGCGCGGAGATGTCGCGCACCAGGCAGGTGAAGAAGCGTCCCTGTGACAGGCGAGTCTCACTGACGGAGAGCTCCAGGGGAAACAGGCTCCCGTCCTCACGACGGCCTCGCACCTCGCGCCCATTGCCGAGCAGCTTGCGCCCTCCGGGCTGGATGTTGCCGCTCAGGTACGGCTCCGGCAGCAGCCGCAGGAAGTCCTGGCCCAGGAGCTTTTCAGGGGGATGGCCGAAGATGCGCTCGGTGGCCGGATTGATGCTCTGGATGCGGCCTCCCTCATCGATGGTGATGATTCCATCCACCGCCGTCTCCAGGATGGCCTCCAGCCGCTGGGTCGTCGCGCGCAGCGCCTCCTCGGTTTGCCGCCGCTGGGTGATGTCGCGGGTAATCTTGGCGAAGCCCCGCAGGTTTCCCCGCTCGTCGCGCAGGGCGGTGAGCAGCACATCCGCCCAGAAACGGCTGCCGTCCTTGCGCACCAGGGGCATCTCCGCACGGTGCTGCCCCTCGGTGGCGGCGAGCTGTAGGGCCTCCTCTGGCACGCCAGCCACTACGTCTCCGGGAAGGTAGAAGACGGACAGGGAGCGGCCGAGGACCTCCGCGGCCTTCCAGCCCTTGATGCGCTCGGCGCCTGGATTCCAGCTCGTCACCCGGCCCTGGGGGTCGAGCATGAAGATGGCGTAGTCCTCCACGCCCTCCACCAGCAGGCGGAAGCGCTCCTCAATGGCGCTCTCGGCGCGCTTGCGCTCGGTGATGTCCAGCATCGCGCTGGCCACGAGGATGACCTCGCCGGCCCGGTTGCGCACCGGGACGTGGTTGAAGAACCAGTAGCGGCTCTCTCCGCCCATCGCGGCGTGGGGGCCTGTCACCTCCGCTCCGAAGACCGGCTGTCCCGTTTCCAGCACCTGGCGGCGGATGGGCGTGAGCTGGGAATCCCAGACGGGAGAAAGTTCCTCCAGGTGGTGGCCCAGGATGTGCTCGAGGGGATGGCCGAGGATATCGACCACCATCTGGTTGACGCGCACGTAACGCAGGTCGCGGTCGACGAAGGACATCGCCACTGGAGCGGTGTTGAACAAGGAATCCAACAGCGCCAGCGCCTCTTCCGCCCTGCGGCGTTCGCGCACCAACTCCGTCACCTCCACCGCATGCACGAAGACGCCATCCACCTGGCCGTCCGGCCCATGGGTGGGCGCGTAGACGTAGTTGAAGTAGGCCTCCTCGGGCTCCCCTCCTTCGGGTGGGAGCAACCACAACGGGGCCTCGTTGCTCGCAACAGGCTTGCCCGTGCGGTAGACGTTGTCGATCAGCTCGCCGTAGCCCTGCTCCACCATCTCCGGAATCGCCTCGCGCAGGGGCTTGCCCACCATGTCCCGGCTCCCGCGGCGCTGGACGGAGAGGGGATTGGCCAGGGTGATGATGTGATCGGGCCCCTGCATTACGTACATGATGGCCGGTGACTGTTGTTGGAGAAGCGAGTTCAGACGCTCGCGTTGAGCTTCGGCCTCGCGCAGCAGCCGGGCCCGAACGGCCTCGGCTTCCTTGCGTTCGGTGATGTCGGTGGAGATGCCGCCCATGGCCGCGGGAGCGCCCTCGTTCCCCGGCAGGGGAAACTTCGTGGCCAGGAAGGTGCGCGGCCCTAAAGGAGTGTGCACCACTTCCTCGGTGACACAGGGGTGCCCGGCCAGAGCTTGGGCGTCATTGGCCTTTAATGAACTGGCGATTTCCTCGGGGTAGAAGGCGAAGTCGTCCTGGCCGAGGATTTCCTCACGCGAGCGCCCTACCAACTCCTGCACGTAGCGGTTGGCGACGATGAAGCGGCCCTCGGCATCCTTGGCATAGATGGCGACGGGGGCATGGTCCAACAGCGCCTGGAGTTGGACCTCGTTGAGCCGCTGCGCCGCATCCCGCTGGCGGGTGTACTCGTCTGTCGCATCGGCGATGCCGTGGACGATGAAGGAGGCAAGCGCTCGGAGCTCGGACAGGGTGACGCGCGCGCCCGTCTGCTCCACCGAGTCGAGGATGCACTCGTGCAGCACGCCGTATTCCCGCACCAGCCCTCCCAGGTCGAAACCGATGCGCAGGCGCTGACGGCCGTGCTCCCGAGCCACGGCACTCTCCTCTGGTACCGCAGTGGCGCCTCCCTGCCCGGCCCGGTGCAGCACCGTCGCCAATTCCCGGAGGTAGTCATCAATGTGGTCCTCCAACACGCCCCGGGCCTGGGGCTCCAGAGCCAGCCCCTCGCGCAGCCGCTCTACCCAGTGGTGGACGATGTCGTCCTGCCGCGCCTCCAGCACGTCCGCCAGTGAGGCAGGCGGAGACTCTTGCCGATGTATTTCAGGGTTCACGGCGGCTCCCTCCCCCAGCAAATGGAGACAACAGCTCCATTCGATGAAGATAAAGCTGCATGAGAGAAGAGGAGTTCCCCTGAGCCAGCGAGCGGACATGTGAGAGCATTCCCGCTCGGAGGAGCCGCCCTCGTGGGCAAGTCTCGCGTGCCATGCGGTGAGACCCCGGCCGCCTCAGCGTGAGCACGCAGATGTGCTGGGACACCGAGATGGACACACGGCGCTACTGCTGGACGGAGCGTCGAGGCAGGCGCACGGTGAAGGTGGTGCCCTCCTCTGGCGTGGAGTACACATGGAGATCCCCGCCATGGGCGAGGACAATCTGCCGGGTGATGAAGAGCCCCAGGCCGAGACTGCCGTGACTCGCACCGGCCTGGGGCCCCCGCCGGTAGGGCTCAAAGAGGTGCGACTGAAGCTCGGGGGGGATGGCTCGCCCCGCGTTCTCGTTGTGCACCTCGAGCAGGACGTGCGCGCCCTCGCTCCGGGTGGACACCCTCACGGGTGAGCCCTCTGGACTGTGTTGGAGCGCATTGCCCACCAGGTTGGTCACCACCTGGGCCAACCGGTCCCCATCCCACTCGCCCTGCCCCTCTCCGCTGGCGTGGAACGCGATGTGCCTGTCGGGATGGGCCAGGCGTACCTCCTTCACCACCTTCAGGACGAGAGCGTGGAAGTCCAGGGGCTCGCGCTGGATGGGGATGCCCCTCATACGCGCCTGGTTGAAGTCGAGCAGGTCTCGAATCATCCGACTGGCCCGGTCCGCTGCCGCGTGGATGCGGCTAACGGCTGTGGTGGTGCGCTTGTCCATCTCCCCGCGCTTGAGCAGGCTCGTGGCCGACAGACTGATGGCATTGAGCGGGGTACGCAGGTCGTGGCTGACGATGGCCACCACGTCTTCTCTCACCCGGATGGCCTCCTGCGCCTCCTGGTACAGCCGCGCGTTGTCCAGCGCCATGGCCGCGCGATCGGCCACGCCCCGGGCCACCTCCAAGTCCGTCGTGGCGCACGTGGGGCGGGGCTGGCTCCAGGCGAAGGAGATGAGGCCAAGCTTGCGACCCCGGGCCACCAGCGGGACGAAGAGGAGGGACTTCAGCTCGAGCGCCTCCACGAGGGCCCGGAGCTGTGTGTTACCAACGAGGGCATCCAGCCACTCGGGGGAGGGCTCCGGCTCGGCCACCGGCACACCGCCCTCCAGGATCTGCATCAGGCCACTGGAGTCCAGATGGGGAGGGAACGGCATCGCACGGCGGATGATCGCCTGGCGCTCGGGGTCGCGTGTCGCCATCTCCAGCAGTTGCAACCGCCCGTCCTCCCCCAGCAGGTCCACCAGGCAGTAGTCGGCCAGATGGTCCACCACGAGCGAGGCGAGATTCTTGAGCGTGGTGTGGACGTCGAGTGACTGGGACAGCAGCGTGCCCACCCGGACGAACAGGGCCTGTGCCTCCTCAGCTTGCTTGCGCGCGGTAATGTCGCGCACCAGGCAGGTGAAGAAGCGTCCCTGCGACAGACGGGTTTCGCTGACGGAGAGCTCCAGGGGGAAGAGGCTCCCGTCCTCACGACGGCCCCTCACCTCGCGTCCGCTGCCGAGCGGCTTGCGCCCTCCCGGCTGGATGTTGCCGCTCAGGTACGGCTCCGGCAGCAGTTGGATGAAATCCTGGCCCAGCAGCTTCTCGGGGGGATGGCCGAAGATGCGCTCGGTGGCCGGATTGATGCTCTGGATGCGCCCCCCCTCGTCGATGGTGAGGATTCCATCCGCCGCCGTCTCCAGGATGGCCTGCAGCCGCTGGGTCGTCGCGCGCAGTGCCTCCTCGGTTTGCCGCCGCTGGGAGATGTCGCGGGTAATCATGGCGAAGCCCCGCAGGTTTCTACGCTCATCACGCAGGGCGGTGAGCAGCACGTCCGCCCAGAAGCGGCTGCCGTCCTTGCGCACCAGGGGCACCTCCGCGCGGTGCTGCCCCTCGGTGGCGGCCAGTTGCAGGGCCTCCTCGGGCACGCCGGCCACCACGTCTCCGGGGAGGTAGAAGACGGACAGAGAGCGGCCGAGGACCTCTGAGGCTTTGCAGCCCTTGATGCGCTCGGCGCCTGGATTCCAACTCGTCACCCGGCCCTGGGGGTCGAGCATGAAGATGGCGTAGTCCTCCACGCCCTCCACCAGCAGACGGAAACGCTCTTCAGCCGCGCTCTCGGCGCGCTTGCGCTCGGTGATATCCAGCGCCACCGTGGCCACGAGGATGACCTCGCCAGCGCGGTTGCGCACCGGGGCGTAGTTGCAGAGCCAGTTTCGGACCTCTCCGCCCATCGCGGCGTGGGGACCTTTTACCTCATGACCGAAGACCGGCTGCCCCGTTTCCAACACCTGACGGCGGATGGGCGTGTGCAGGGCGGCAGCTTCGGGAGCAACAAAATCATCAAAGCGGTGGCCCAGGATGTGCTCGAGGGGACGGCCGAGGATATCGACCAGCATCTGGTTGATGCGCACGTAGCGCAAGTCGCGATCGACGAAGGACATCGCCACCGGAGCGGTGTCGAGCAGAGTGTCCAGCAGCGCCAGCGCCTCCTCCGCCCTGCGGCGCTCACATACCAACTCCGTCACCTCCACCACATGCCCGAAGACGCCATCCACCTGACCGTCCGGCCCATGGGTAGGTGTATAAACGTAGTTGAAGAAGGCCTCCTTGGGCTCCCCCCCTTCGGGTGGGACCAACCACAGCGGGGCCTCGTTGCCCACGGCGGGCTTGCCCGTGCGGTAGACATTGTCAATCAGCTCGCCGTAGCCCTGCTCGATGAGCTCCGGAAACGCCTCGCGCAGGGGTTTTCCCACCATGTTCCGTCCATGGAGGCGCCGGACGGTGAGGGGATTGGCCAGAGTAATGATGTGCTCGGGCCCCTGCATCACGAAGATGGCGGCCGGCGACTGCTGGAAGAGCAATTCCAGGCGCTCGCGTTGAGTTTCGGCCTCGCGCAGCAGTTGGGCCCGAGAAGCCTCGGCCTCCTTGCGCTCGGTGATGTCCGTGGAGATGCCGCCCATGGCCGCGGGAGCGCCCTCGTTCCCTGGCAGGGGAAACTTCGTGGACAGGAAGGTGCGCGGCCCAGAGGGATAGTGCAGCACTTCCTCGGAGACACTGGTGTGTCCGGCCAGCGCTTGGGCGTCATGGGCCTGCAATGGATTGGCGACCTCCTCGGGGAAGAGGGAGACGTCGTCCTGCCCGAGGAACTCCGCGTGCAAGAACTCTAGCTGCTCCTGCACGTAGCGGTTGGTGATGAAGTAGCGACCCTCGGCATCCTTGGCATAGATGGCGACGGGGGCATGGTCCAACAACGCCTGGAGCCGGACCTCGTTGAGCCGCTGCGCCGCATCCCGCTGGCGGGTGTACTCGTCTGTCGCATCGGCGATGCCGTGGACGATGAAGGAGGCAAGCGCTCGAAGCTCGGACAGGGTGACGCGCGCGCCCGACTGCTCCACCAAGTCGAGGATGCACTCGTGCAGCACGCCGTATTCTCGCACCAGCACCGCCAGGTCGAAGCCGATGCGCAGGCGCTGGCGGCCGTGCTCCCGGGCTTCGGAGCTCTCCTCCGGTACCGCGGCGGCTCCTGCCTGTCCGACCCGATGCAGCACCGTCGCCATCTCCCGGAGGTAGTCACCGATATGGTCCTCCAGCACGCCCCGGGCCCGGGGCTCCGGGACCAGTCCCTCGCGCAAGCGCTCCACCCAATGGTGGACGATGTCGTCCTGCCGCGCCTCCAGCACGTCCGCCAGCGAGGCAGGCGGAGACTCTTGCCGATGCATCTCGGGGTTCACGGCGGCTCCCTCCCCAGCAAATGGAGACAACGGCTCCATCCGATGAAGATAGAACCTCATGAGAGAAGAGGAGTCCCCCTGCGCCAGCGAGCGGACATGAGAGAGCATTCCCGCTCGGAGGAGCCACGCGGCGCTACTGCTGGACCGGGCGTCGAGGCAGGCGCACGGTGAAGGTGGTGCCCTCCTCCGGTGTGGAGTGCACGTGGAGGTCCCCCCCATGGGCGAGGACAATCTGCCGGGTGATGAAGAGCCCCAGACCGAGGCTGCCGTGACGCGCACCGGCCTCGGGCCCTCGCCGGTAGGGCTCGAAGAGGCTGGAGAGCACCTCGGGGGGGATGGCGCGTCCCGCGTTCTCGTTGTGCACCTCGAGCAGGACGTTCGCGTTCTCGCTCCGGGTGGACACCCGTACGGGTGTGCCCTCTGGGCTGTGCTGGAGCGCATTGCCCACCAGGTTGGTCACCACCTGCGCCAACCGGTCCCCATCCCACTCGCCCTGCCCCTCTCCGCTGGCGTGGAACGCGATGTGCCTGTCGGGATGGGCCAGGCGTACCTCCTTCACCACCTTCAGGACGAGAGCGTGGAAGTCCAGGGGCTCGCGCTGGATGGGGATGCCCCTCATACGCGCCTGGTTGAAGTCGAGCAGGTCTCGAATCATCCGGCTGGCCCGGTCCGCCGCTGCGTGGATGCGGCTAACGGCTGTGGTGGTGCGCTTGTCCATCTCCCCGCGCTTGAGCAGGCTCGTGGCCGACAGGCTGATGGCATTGAGCGGGGTACGCAGGTCGTGGCTGACAATGGCCACCACGTCTTCTCTCACCCGGATGGCCTCCTGCGCCTCCTGGTACAGCCGCGCGTTGTCCAGCGCCATGGCCGCGCGATCGGCCACGCCCCTGGCCACCTCCAGGTCCGTCGTGGCGCACGTGGGGCGGGGCTGGCTCCAGATGAAGGAGATGAGGCCAAGCTTGCGACCCCGGGCCACCAGCGGGACGAAGAGGAGGGACTTCAGCTCGAGCGCCTCCACAAAGGCCCGGTACTTCGGGTCGTGGGCGAACGCATCCTGCCACGCAGAGGTGGGCTCCGGTTTGGCCACCGGCACACCGCCCTCCAGGATCTGCATCAGGACTCTGGAGCCATGTTGAGAATGAGCAGGGGACGGCATCGAGCGATGGATGAGCGCCTGACGCCCGGGATCGCGTGCCGCCACCTCCAGCAGTTGAAACTGTCCATCCTCCCCCAGGAGGTCCACCAGGCAGTAGTCGGACAGATGCTCCACCACGAGCGAGGCGAGACTCTTGAGCGTGGTAGGGACGTCCAGCGACTGAGACAGCAGCGTGCCCACCCGGACGAACAGGGCCTGCGCCTCCTCGGCTTGCTTGCGCGCGGAGATGTCTCGCACCAGGCAGGTGAAGAAGCGTCCCTGCGACAGGCAGGTCTCACTGACGGAAAGCTCCAGCGGGAAGAGGCTCCCGTCCTCCCGGCGGCCCCGCACCTCGCGTCCGTTGCCGAGCAGCTTGCGCCCTCCCGGCTGGATGTTGCCGCTCAGGTAGGGCTCGGGCAGCAATTGGAGGAAGTCGTGGCCGAGGAGCTTTTCGGAAGGATGGCCGAAAATGCGCTCGGTGGCCGGATTGATGCTCTGGATGCGGCCCCCCTCGTCGATGGTGATGATTCCATCCGCCGCTGTCTCCAGGATGGCCTGCAGCCGCTGGGTCGTCGCTCGCAGTGCCTCCTCGGTCCGCCTTCGCTGGGAGATGTCGCGGGTAATCATGGCGAAGCCCCGCAGGAGCC
Organism: Archangium minus; assembly: GCF_044360475.1. Lineage (NCBI taxonomy): Bacteria > Pseudomonadati > Myxococcota > Myxococcia > Myxococcales > Archangiaceae > Archangium > Archangium minus. Next base: position 6,225,270 of record NZ_CP043494.1, on the reverse strand, counting down.
CCCTCTCGTCGCGCAAGGCGGTGAGCAGCACGTCCGCCCAGAAGTGGCTGCCGTCCTTGCGCACCAGGGGCACCTCCGCGCGGTGCTGCCCCTCGGTGGCGGCCAGTTGCAGGGCCTCCTCGGGGACACCAGCCACCACGTCTCCGGGGAGGTAGAAGAGGGACAGGGAACGGCCGAGGACTTCCGACGTCTTCCAACCCTTGATGCGCTCGGCTCCCGGATTCCAGCTCGTCACCCGGCCCTGGGGGTCGAGCATGAAGATGGCGTAGTCCTCCACGCCCTCCACCAGCAGGCGGAAGCGCTCCTCAACGGCGCTCTCGGCGCGCTTGCGCTCGGTGATGTCCAGCGCCACGGAGGCCACGAGGATGACCTCGCCGGCCCGGTTGCGCACCGGGACGTGGTTGTAGAGCCAATGGAGGGACTCTCCGCCCCTCTCGGGGGGGAGGGTGCGCGTCACCTCATGACCGAAGACCGGCTGCCCCGTCTCCAGTACCTGGCGGCGGATGGGCGTGAGCTGGGCGGCGGCGACGAGATTGAGCTCTTCCAAGTGATGGCCCTGGATGTGCTCGATGGGACGGCCGAGGACATCCGCCAGCATCTGGTTGACGCGCACGTAGCGCAGATCGCGATCGAGGAAGGCCAGCCCCACCGGAGCGGTGGTGAGCAGGGTGTCCAGCAGCGCCAGCGCCTCTTCCGCCCTGCGGCGCTCGCGCACCAACTCCGTCACGTCCACCGCATGCATGAAGACGCCATCCACCTGGCCGTCCGGCCCATAGGTGGGCGTGTCGACGTAGTTGAAAAAAAGCTCCTTGGGCTCTCCCCCTTCGGGAGGGGGCAACCACAACGAGGCCTCGTTGCCCGTGACGGGCTTACCCGTGCGGTAGACGTTGTCGATCTGCTCGCTGTAGCCCTGCTCCACGACCTCTGGAAACACCTCGAACAGAGGCTTGCCCACTAACTCCCTGCCACCGAGGAGCTGGACGAAGAGAGGATTGGCCAGAGTAATGATGTGCTCGGGCCCCTGCAGTACCATGATGCAGGCTGGCGACAGCTGGAAGAGCGAGTTTAGACGCTCGCGTTGAGCTTCGGCCTCGCGCAGCAACCGGGCCCGAGCGGCCTCGGCCTCCTTGCGCTCGGTGATGTCCGTGGAGATGCCGCCCATGGCAGTGGGAGCGCCCTCGTTCCCCGGCAGGGGAAACTTCGTGGACAGGAAGGTGCGCGGCCCAGAGGGATAGTGCACCACTTCCTCGGAGACACAGGTGTGCCCGGCCAGCGCTTGGACGTCATGGGCCTTTAATGGACTGGCGATTTCCTCGGGGAAGAAGGCGAAGACGTCCTGGCCGAGGATTTCCTCACGCGAGCGCCCTACCAACTCTTGCACGTAGCGGTTGGCGACGATGAAGCGGCCCTCGGCATCCTTGGCATAGATAGCGACAGGGGCATGGTCCAACAGAGCCTGGAGCCGGACCTCGTTAAGCCGCTGTGCCTCATCCCGCTGGCGGGTGTACTCGTCTGTCGCATCGGCGATGCCGTGGACGATGAAGGAGACAAGCGCTCGAAGCTCGGACAGGGTGACGCGCACCCCCGACTGCTCCACCAAGTCGAGGATGCACTCGTGCAGCACGCCGTATTCTCGCACCAGCACCGCCAGGTCGAAGCCGATGCGCAGGCGCTGGCGGCCGTGCTCCCGGGCCACGGCACTCTCGTCCGGTACCGCGGCAACTCCGCCCTGCCCGGCTCGGTGCAGCACCGTCGCCATCTCCCGGAGGTAGTCTCCAATGTGGTCCTCCAGCACGCTCCGGGCCCGCGGTTTCGGGACCAGCCCTTCGCGCAGCCGCTCCACCCAGTGGTGGACGATGTCGTCCTGCCGAGCCTCCAGTACGTCCGCCAGTGAGGCAGGCGGGGACTCATGCACATGCGTCTCGGGGTTCACGGCGGCTCCCTCCCCAGCAAATGGAGACAACGGCTCCATCCGATGAAGATAAAGCCGCACGAGAGGAGTGAAGTTCCCTGGCGCCAGCGGGCACCCGCCCTCCTGCTCCTCCCTCCCCTGCTGCTGCTCGGGAGCGTGGGGTCTTCAGTCCCGAGCCGCCCGTTCGGCCTTCATCTCGCGCGCGTGTTTCAGGTCCTCCAGGAAGAAGGCCTCCATCTGCCGCGCGGCCTTGTCGTCCTGGAGCACCAGCGAGCCTTCCTCGAGCATGTTGAAGGACAGCGGATCGTAGTTGATGGAGCCCACCAGCACGAGCCGGTCATCCACCAGCATCGTCTTCGCGTGCATCATCGAGGGCTGGTACTCCCAGATGCGCACGCCCGCGGCTCTCAACGTGTCATAGGTGGCGCGCTGCACCAGGGTGATGGACGGGTGGTCATTCTTGTCCCCGGGCGCGAGCACCCGCACGTCCACTCCCGCGCGCGCCCGCTCCACCAGCAGCGCCGTCAGGGCCTCGTTCGGCGTGAAGTAGGCCTGGGCAATCCACAGCCGCTTGCGCGCGGCGCGCACCATCAACTGAGTGAGACGCTCGGCGCGCGTGAGCTCGGGGTTCGCGGTGCTGCCGACGAAGGCCGCCCAGCCCTCGCCCGCCCCATCCAGTCCGGGCTGCGGGGTAGCGAGTCCGGGGAAGTCGCTCGCGGGCAGCAGCTCACCCGTCGTCTCCTGCCAGTTCTCCGCGAAGGACTGCTGGAGCTGCGCCACCACCGGGCCCTCGACCCGCGCGTTCGTGTCGCGCCACTCCTTCTCGTTGCGAGCCTCCCCGAGCCACTCGTCCTGAATGGCCAGCCCGCCGGTGATGCCCACCCGACCGTCCACCACGATGATCTTGCGGTGGTTGCGCGCGAGGTTCTCGTCCGCGGGCAGCGGTCGGAACAGGTGCACCCGGCAACCAGCCGCCTCCAGCCTCGGCTTCACCTGCTTTTCGAAAGGAGCGCTGCCCAGGGGATCCACGAGCACGCGGCAGGCCACGCCCGCCCGAGCGCGCTCGGTGATGACGGAGAGCAGCCGCTCGGAGGCGGCTCCCGGACGCCAGATGAAGATGACGATGTTCATGGAGGAGCGCGCGCGAGACAGCTCCTCCACCATCACGTCGAAGACGGCGCCGTTATTGGCCCAGCTCAGGCGATTGCCGGGCACCATGCGCACACCCACCGTCTGGTAGAGCGCCGTGGCGAACCCCGCGCCCCGCGAGTCCACGTCCCCGCGCAGGTGGAAGGGTTTTGATGCCTCCTTCGTGGAGAACGCCGCACACGCTGACATCACGGTGGCCGCCGCGACCACCATCGCCCACCCTCGTCCCCGCCCCATGTGCACGCCCAAGCCTCCTGAGGTCAGGAGTTAGGCATGCAGCCCGGGTCCGTCATCCCCCGGCAGGCCCCTATCGCTTCTGTCGATACTCCCCGTGCCGGAACGAATACCTGCGCTCCTCGTGGAACGACTGCACCTGGTTCCGCTTGGAATTCATGCGCGTTCCACTCACGGTGAGAACCAGATCGGGCAGCTCACTGTTCGCACGGCCCGTGTCGGTATCCAGCTCCCATACGGAATCGTAGGCGTAGCAGTCCGGGCCATCCTCGTCCGCATCCGCACAGTTACCCTCGTTGGTCTCTCCGGTGTCCTGGATGTGCCCCACCTCTGCGATGACATCCTTCTGCACCGACTTGGGCACATCGGAGAGGAAGACCAGGGAGCTCATCGTGGTACCCATCCCCGTGTAGCCCGTGGTCAGTCCGGCGAGGAACCCCTTCCCGTCGATCTCATAAGGGGTAACGGTCGAGTCGGGGGCTGCACCAAAGGAACCGATCTCCGTGATGACCCGCTGGCGCTTCTCCACCTCCCAACCCGTCCGGCTCCTCGTGAAGATCGCCCCGCCGATGAGCGCGGTTGCCGGATGGGAGATCGGCTCGGACCGGGTCTCGGTCAGGAAGAGGACCTTCTCTTCCCCGCCGACGCTGTAGGTGGTGGTCTTCCACGGGAGCGCCCGGAAGTTGGGAGCTGAGAAGCCTTCCAGCTTCTTGAGCCGTGCCTCCTCTTCCGGGGTCGGCTTCCAAGAGGAAACGTTCTCCTTCTCGTCGAAGGAGCCGTAGAGCACGCGCATGGCCTTGGCGTCCTCGAACTCGCCCTTGAAGGCATTGGGGGCGCCTATCGCGTAGAGCAACACCTCTCCGCCCTCACCGGGAGGCTGCATCAGCAGGAGCTCCTCGTCGGGGCTGATGGCGAGCACGCGCCTGCCCTGGACTCCGCCCGGCCAGAACTTCCCCTTGGAGACCTCGAGCACGCGCGTCGCGCCGTCCGTGGTGTTCACGACGACAAGCTCTCCGCTTTGCGTGAAGACACCGCGCGGGAAGGAGAGACCCTTGAGGGTGGCGCCCGGGGAAATCCGCCCCTCGTCGACGTCGAAGTGCACCAGCGACGCGCCGTCCTCATGGCCCAGGAAGAGCGTGCTCCCATCTGGGGAGAGCGCGGCTGAGGTGATGCGCTTCTTCACGCGCTGCTCGAACCTCGCCTCGCCTCCTTCCGTGTCCCAGACGGTGACCTTCGTGTCGGCCCAGGCGAAGAGCAGAGAGGAGTCCGGGTGCAGACCGGCCAGTCTGCCCTTCTTCATGATCGTGCGAACCCTGGCCACCGCCGGCGTGGCGGAGTCCTGCCCGGCGTCGGGAGCACCCTCGACCTCCTTCTCCGCCTCCGCGGGCGCGCCGCCGATCGCCCGGACCACGATGTCCGAGGAGGGTAGCTCGGCGGCGAGCAGACTCCCGTCCCGGTTCAAGTGAACCGCCTGCAACGTGCGGACATCCTCGAGCAACTCCAGCCGCTCGCCCGTCTTGGCGTCCAGGAGGCAGACCGGGAGGTCCTTCAACGCGTCCGAATCGTGAAACGCCAGGGCGAGCACGCTCCCGTCCTGGGAGAACGTCGCGGAGCTCAGCTTCTGTGGACGCGGGGGCTCGATTGGGGGGAAGGCCTTCTGCACGAGGATCTGTCCGTCCGCCCGGGAGATGCGCCGGAAGTCCGTATCCGTCACCACCGAGAGCGTCTGCCCGTCCTCGTCGAACGCAACAGCCCTCCACGTGGGGTCCACGGCGATGAGACGATCGGCCACCAGGGGACCCTCATGGAGCGGTGGTCGGACCCGCTCGCTGGGAGTGCCTCGCGGCTCCATCGGGGGCCACTTCCCTTCCAGCGCCTGGAGCTCCTTCTTGTAGGCGGGGTCATAGCCGTCGAGCACCCGGAACAAGAAGGCGCCGAGGATGCCAGCGGTCTCGTCCTCGAAGCGCCGCAACCAGAAGCCCACGTCGAGGGGATCGAACTGCCTGCGCGCGAGGCCCGTCTTCCCATCGAGCCCGAGCTCGCGGGTAACGGCCTGGTAGAAGTGCCGTCGGTCCTTCTGCGGCTCGTTGAAGTACATCGAGCTGTCGTTCCAGAAGTACTGCTCGGCGGGGAGCTCCTCGTTCACATCGGGGTAGTGCGCCTCGCCCCGTGCGAGCGCGCCCTCGTACTTCCGGATGGCCTCTCGCTGGTGGGCGACCACCTGGTACAGCCGGGCCTGGGTGCGAACAAAGGGGCGGAAGAGCAGATAGGCCTCCTGCGCTGTCTTGCCGAGGAGCAAGGCATCGGGAGGGATGTAGGCCGCATCGAGGAGCACGCCGAGCGCCTGCGCATCATAGCGGTGGCGCTTCTCGTCATAGAGGGCGGCTCCCACCACCTTGCGCAGCTCCGCGAGCGGCCCCTCCCGTGCGATCTCCCAGAGGGAAGAGTTCAAGCGGCCACGCGTGAGGAGCCGCAGTCCCTCGTGCTCCAGGGAGAGCACGCGCAGCGGCTCGAGGTCTCCATAACGCTCCCGGGGCTCGGCGGCGGCGGCGAGTGAGAACAGGAAGCGCGCGGCGAGCGGAGCCAGCTTCCCGCGCAGTCCCGCGATCTTCTCCTCGCGCTCCTTCGCCAGACGCACCTGCTCGCGACGTTGCGCCAACAACTCCCCTGCCCTGGCGGCCCGGGGATTGCCGTGCTCGTGAGACGCCGGGTACCTGGCGAGGAACTCCTCGAGGGCCTGGAGGTCATCCTCGAGGGCCGGAGTCGTCAGGGCGCCCTTCTCGAGGGCAGCCCAGGCGGCTTCAATCTGCTCGTGGTGCTTGTCGCGCGCGGAATTGCAACCCAGGGCGGAGACGGCGAGCACGAGCAGAACGGGGAGAAATGTGGAGAAGGCGCGGCAGCTCATTCCCTACAGGCTACCGCAGTCGACTCAGCCAAGCGCGCGAGTCCGCTCGTTCTGCCGCCGATACGCGCCTGGCGCAATCCCTTCCCAGCGCTTGAAGGCCCGGTTGAACGACGCCTCGTTCTGGTAGCCGACGGTTACCGCGACCTCACTCAGCGAGAGCTCGCTTTCGCGGAGGAACTGGGCGGCCTTCGTCATCCGCCACCGCGCGAGGTACTCCAAGGGGGGTTCTCCAACGAGCGCGCTGAAGCGTGCGGCAAACCCGGAGCGTGAGAGGGCAACAGCCGTCGCGAGACTCTCGACGGTCCAGGGTTCGGCGGGTCTCTCGTGAATGAGCGAGAGGGCCTTGCGAATCTGAGGATCCGCGAGCGCGCACAGCCCGTGCTCCCGGCACTGACCTGCCGCGATGTGGGTCCGGATCGCCTGCACGAGCAAGATGTCCGCGAGCCGGCTCATGATGACGGTCGCGCCCGGGCTGGACGAGGCACTCTCCGAGATGAGCAGTTGAACGATCGCCGTCAGCGAGGGGGACGTCTCGGGCGAGTCCGCAGCGACCTGGATGACGCGCGGAAGTCCCTCGAACAGCAACGTGCGAGGCGCGGCGCCGAGCCGGAAGGAACCCGCCACCAGCGCCGTCCGGGCCCCGCTGCCACCCAGCCGGATCGGCCCTCTCCCGTGAGAGCGCTGGCATTCGCCTTTCCCTAGAATGTGGAGCGGACTCCCCTCCGCATCGCGGAGCGTGTGCCCTCCGCCGTGCGGAAGCAGTACCAGGTCTCCCGCAGACAGTACGATGGCTCCCTCAATCCCCTCGACCTCCAGGCGAGCGCCTCCACGCGCGATGACGACGATGTGCGCAGCAGGCCCCCCTGGGAACTGGATTCCCCAAGGCGCATACAGGTCGAAGCGGCCATGCATGAGGGTCGTCAGGCGCATGGTGTCCAACACATCTGCGAGCACGTCGGTTATCGGCTCGTCTCCCGGGCTTGGACGATCGGTCAATTCTTTTGGACTGGATGCCATGGCACGTCCATATCGGCCCCGACATTTTCTGGCCATGACAACCCCTTCAAACCTCCTCTCCCCCTTTCGCCTGGGCCGCCTCGAACTGAAGAACCGGATGGTGCTGGCGCCCATGACGCGCAGCCGGGCGCTCGTCGACGGCAATGTGCCCAACCCCCTGGCAGCGACCTATTACGCGCAGCGTGCCTCGGCGGGGCTCCTCATCTCCGAGGGGACCCAGGTCAGCCCTCAGGGCGTGGGGTACATCCGCACGCCCGGCATGCACTCGCCCGAGCAGGTCGCGGGCTGGAAGAAGGTGACGGATGCCGTCCATGCGGTGGGCGGCGTCATCTTCGCCCAGCTGTGGCATGTCGGGCGCATCTCTCACCCGGACTTCCATGACGGCCAGTTGCCCGTGGCGCCCTCCGCGATCCCCGTCGACGGGGAGGTCTTCACGTTCAAGGGCAAGACGCGCATGGTGACGCCGCGAGCGCTGGAGACCGAGGAGCTTCCCGGCATTGTCGAGCAGTTCCGGCGCGCGGCCGAGAACGCCAAGGAAGCGGGCTTTGATGGTGTGGAGCTGCACGGCAGCAACGGCTACCTGCTCGACCAGTTCCTGCGGGATGGCTCCAACCAGCGCACCGATGCCTATGGTGGCAGCATCGAGAACCGGGCCCGCTTCCCGCTGGAGGTGGCCCGGGCGGTGGTGGACGTCTGGGGCGCGGAGCGGGTGGGCTATCGGCTCTCGCCGCAACCGTATCCCTACGGGGGCATGACGGACTCCACGCCGGCCGAGACATTCTCTTACATGGCTCGCGAGCTGAGCCGGTTGAAGCTCGGCTACCTGCATGTCACCGAGGCCGTGACGGGCAAGTCGGCACCCAACGCGGAGCAGCGCATCACCCCGCTGATACGCAAGGCCTTCCAGGGCACCCTCATCGTCAACGGTGGCTACGACGCGCAGACGGGAGAGGCAGCGCTCTCCCAAGGAGAGGCCGATCTCGTGGCTTACGGCGTGCCATTCCTCGCCAATCCAGACCTCCCGGAGCGCTTTCGGCACAAGGCCCCGCTCAACTCGGCGGACTTCGCCACCTTCTACAGCGGCGAGGAGAAGGGATACACAGACTACCCGGCACTGCGCTAACCCGAGGAGCAACTCGAGAGGCCGGGATACACCCCTCCGTGCGCTCGTCCCGAGCCTCTCCTCATACCCTCACAGGGATGGCTTTGATTGCCTCGGGAGGCAAGGGGCCGCACGCAGGGCGACAGTCCGTGGGACGGAGAAAAAACATACTTGAACTTGTGCACAGATGTGGCGGCAGCCCGTGAGCGCACACGGTGCTTCGCTAAAGTACGCGCCCGAGTACGAGCATGTCGCTGGTTACTCCCTCCAGGACACCCTTCATGTTGGACTCCTCTCTCCAAAGCCGCTGTGCTCTTCACAGGTGCGCGCTCGTTGTCCTCTCCCTCCTCGCCGGAGTGGTATGTGCCCCGCATGCCGGATCCGAGCTGGGCTTTGAATACCTATCAGCGCCCCCCGGGCTCCACTCCGTGGACGAGTGGGAGAGGCGGTTCCTCACCCAATGGGAGCTCGAGCATACGACGAGCTTCCTGCCCGCGAGCACCTCGCGCGACAGCTGGCAGTTCTACGGCCTCTCCTACGGCATTGATGGCAACACCGCCATGTACCGAGCCACGGGGAAGGTTCAATACCTCGACCGGGCCCTGCTCTACGTCAACAACGTCGTCAACTCGGCCAGAGACTCCTGGTCGCTCTCCGGAGGCCAATTCAAGGACGTGTACAGAGGCTGGGCCTCGCAGCATCCGGAGACCAGGGGGCAGGAGGTGCCGCTGTACGAGAGCTACTGCTGGCGCTACGTGACCCGCCTGCTGCGCGTCATCCGAGAGACGCCTGCGCTCTACAACACCCCCCGGTATCGCGCGCAGTACCATCGTTTGCTGGAGTTCTCGGAGATAGACATTTTCGAGAAATGGCTCCGACGAGGAGCGAGCATCCACATCTACCGGGAAAACACGCACATGGCCTCGCACTGGGCCGCTATCGCGATGAACCTGTCGCTCCTGACGACGGACGCGACACGCAAGGCCCGGTACTTGGAAGTGCTCAACAACATCAACCGGAGCCTGCCGAACCACTCGTCGTCTCTGCGTGAGCAACTGGGCGCCAGCCCCGTCAACGAGGCGGCCTTCTTCTGGAACGACTCCTGGGGCACCCACTCGCGTCCTGGCCAGGACGTGTCCCACGGCAACGCCGTGGTGGCGTTCATCATCGAGGCATACGAGGCGGGAGTGGAGTGGACCGAGGATGATGTCCGCGCCCTCACGGTGACGCTCGACTCCGTCATCTGGCCCGCAGACGAGCAGTACGCCAAATACGTTGACGGCTCGGGGCGTGGCAATGGGTGGTTCAACGACGGCTTCATGAAGCTCGGCCGCTACGACATCCACCTCCAGCGCCGGCTGGAGAACCACTCCGTCGGGAACAACACCCAGTTCTACGGAAATGCCGCGCTCAACGTGCGGTTGCTGTCCGAAAAATCCGCACGTTGAGCCGTGCCGGAAGGCAGCTGACTCAGCGGCTGAAGCCCACCGGATCAACGAGGAACCGAGCGGAGCACTTGCTGCGGAAGTCCTGCGGGGCGGTCCTGATCAGCTCGCTGAGGCTCGAGCCCGGCTGGATATGAGCTGGCAAGGAGATGTAGACGTCGGTCAGCTTGCCGCCGGCGCAGGTCAATTGCAGCCGCTGGCGAGCTCCTTCGCCCAGGGCGCTGTCCACCTGCGCCAGGAAGTCCTCCACCAGGACCTGCTTGCCCATGTTCGCGGCCATGAACTTGTTGAGGCCCGAGTCGTTGAACTGGCGAACGAGGTCGATGGCTACCTCGAAGTATTGGCTGGGATCCCAATCCACCTGACAGGTGCCGTGCTTGAACCACTCGTGGCGCTCCAGACACGAGGCAGTGCCAGGCATCACCTGGCTCAACTGCCTGGTCACCTCCGCGTTGACGCCGGGGGAGGGGTAGTCACAGAACTCGCGCTGCGGGCGCCGGTGCTCACAGTTGCCATAGTTGATGCCGCAAGCCTCCCGATTGGGCCAGAGGCCGTGCAGGGTGAAGTTGCCCGCCGACTGGTAGGCGGCGGGGAAGTTGGCAGCGCACTCCTTCTTCCCGCGGTGGCTCTCGCAGAAGGCCGGCTGCCAGCTCAGGGCCAGCTTGAAGCTGTCCTGCAGGCCAGCGGTGCCGCAGAGCGAAGGGTCATCCGGCTCAATCGGGCGTTCGGTCTCCGCCTGCTCTTCTTCCGCCGGCGTCTCGCTCAACTCCTGTCTTCCGCAGCTCGCCTCCACCCACCGCTCTGGCGGATTGGCATCCTCCACCCGCACCCGCACCCAATCCGGCTGCTGGGGGCGATTCACCTCCAGGATGACGTAGGCATCACCCGGCTCGAGGCGCGCCTTGTCGGGGTTGCTCTTCTTCTTCTTCGACACAAAGGCCTCGCAATCCCTCTCCGCGTGCAGAGTGCCGCGGAGGGGGACGCTCGCGCCGCTAGGTCCGGGCGCGAAGAAGACACTGACCGCCAGGAGGACGGAAGAATGCCGTTTGCGCCATTCGATGATCATCGAGTCTCCCGTGGGTGAGGGGGGCGACGCCGGACACCGCGAGTCACCGGCGCTGACCGCACAAGGGTACGTCCGTTCCCGGCTCCGCTTCGCGAAGCACCCCTGACGCGAGTCTCGCGCCACACACAACCCACGAGCGATTCAACGAGTCTGAACAGGCGCGGACGCGTACGTCACCCTCGAGTCCGAGACGCCTGTCATCCAACCAAACGTGCACACGTGTGCGGCCCCATTCACACCTGACACAACCGAGACTCCATTCTTTCAGAGGGTTGCGCAGGGCACGAATCTTGATTGAGCCGCGGGTATATGAATCCGTACACCACTCGTTTCCTCGCCTTCGCCAGCCTTCTCACGGCCCCTGCCCTGGCGCTCGCCCAGGATGAAGCCCCGAGCGAGACCGCTCCCGCGGAGTCCGCTGCACCCTCGAGCCGCTCGCGCAGCGCGCTCGCCGTCGGTCTGCGCAGCCATTCGCTCTCGGTGGAGGCAACCCCGCCCGAAGCGCCAGCTTTTGTCGTGGACCTGGAGCACCCCATGCTGCCGCACCTCACGGTGTTCGGGGGCTTTCATCTCGGCATGGGCATGGACGCCGTGGGCCTTCAGGCCGGAAGCCGTCTCTACGTCGGCAACCAGCCGTTCCAGGGTCTCTTCCTGGGCCTCCAGGCGGAAGGCACGTTCTTCAAGCGCGACGAACAGACAAGCGGGACCCGGACGTCCGTCGGTGGGCTCCTGGGTTATTCGCAGACGCTCGGAGAGCAATGGCGCGTGTCGCTCGGCGCGGGCGCCGACGTCAGCCAGACGCGAAGCGAGACCGTGGAGCCACCCACCCCGGGGTGCATTCTCTTCACCCCCTGTCTGTTGACCAGACGCGAGACGCACGTCGAGAAGCAGGAGGCGGTGCGGCCCCTCGTCCGGCTCGCGGCCGTCTACCGGTTCTGAGATGATCCCCCAGGGCACGGGAGCCAGCCGGGGCGGCGGCATGGAGGGACGCGTACCCGGGCGCTGACGGGATGCTTCGGGCAGGGGCGAAGCCGGTGGCTCAGGGCATCGACAGGGTGTGACCCGTCATCGCCAGCCAGGTGGAGACGGTTGCGTTGGACACGCTGTCACCGAAGTCGAAGGCGTCGGGCTTGAGCCGCAGCATCTGCACCTTCCCGCTCGCGTCGAAGATGACGATGAAGGTCGCGCTCTCCTTCACCGGGCGCATGAAGTAGTTGGGGCCGCTGCCCGTCGCACCTTCGAAGGAGTAGATGGTGCTCGTCGCATGCATCGGATGTTCGCCGTGGATGACCTCGGCCACGTCCAGCTCCCCGCAGCCTCCAGGCGAGCCCATGCCCCGGCAGTTACAGCCATACTGCGCGGTGCGTACCACGCGGGCATTGAGCATCCAGATGGCCGGCACGTCGTCGTAGTACTCGGTGATGGGCCCCGTGTAGCGCGGCATGCGGGCGCGGATGGCGAAGATCTTCGCGCCCGCCCAGCCGTGACGCGTCACGCCCCGGTAGAAGCCACACTCGCTCGCATCCCCCGTACCGTTACAGGGCTCGTCCGACAGGATGTTCATCTCGACCCGGTTCGCGAGCGTGCCGTTGAAGCGGGTGGGGGCCGCGACGGCCGTCTTCGCATCGGCGGAGGCATAGCTCTGGCTGTTCCCACCGCACAGCGTCCACTCGCCGCTTCCCGTGCCACCCAGGTTGTTGAAGAAGGTGAGGTTCGTGGAGCCGCAGCGGTTCCACGAGGACACCCGCTTCCAGGAGCTCGCGTCCGGCCGGTAGACGGCAATGTCATACAGCTCCATCGGTCCGCGGAAGTTGACCGTCAGCTCCTCGTTGAAGGGAGCGAGCGCGCCACTCACGGGCGTGGTTGCCTTCTGGCACGCATTGGAGGGGCAGGCCTGTCCCCAGACACCGGGAACCATGTGCGTCACGCGCTCGTACGAGCCCGTGCCACCCACGTTCTTGATGGTCATGGTCGTCACCGGCGTGCCCGTTCCATCTGGCAGGTCATCCCCGAGGTCCTGGAGCGCCGCGGTGTTTCCGACGGCGCAGTCCGCTGCTGCGAGGGGCACGGCTCCACCGTCCGGAGCGTCCTCCGGTGGTGTGGTGGTCCCACACGCGCTCTGCAGGAGCGCGGACAACGCGAGCATCGACAGCTTCCATCCGCTCTTCATGAGTGTGTTCTCTCGCTGAGTTGAGAAAGGAATGTGCCGGGAACAAAAAACGGCGGCCCCGGAAAGAGGGCCGCCGTCATTGAACCACAAAGCGCGGAGGGTCTACTGGATGGTGTAGGCCACCGTGCCGCTGCAGCTGCCGGAGGAGTAGCAACCTGCGCGAATCTGATACGTGCCGCCCGCGCCCGCCGGAACGGTGTAGCTCAGGTACGAGAGCCTGCTGCACGAATCATCGTTGGAGCTCACCTCGGCGCCGGCAGCGGTATAGAGCCGCAGGTACGTATCACCGGTGCCGGAAGAGCCCGCCACGGTGCAGGTGCCGAGCTGGATCGTCTGTCCCGCGGCCACCGTCACGTCGTGATTGGTGGTGTTGAGGGTGGCGCTCTGGGTGCTGCTGGCGCTGAAGTTGAACGAACCGGTGGAGGGAGTGGGACCGGGAGTCGGCGGGGTACCGGCGGTGATCTTCCACACCACGGTGCCGCCGCAGGAGCCACTGGAGTAGCAGCCAGCGCGAATCGTGTAGGTGCCACCCTTGCCCGCGGGCACGGTGTACTTGAAGTAGGACGAGTTGCTGGAGCAGGCGTCGTCGTTGGAGGCGGCCTGGACACCCGAGGCGTCGAACAGGCGCAGGTAGGTGTCACCCGAAGAGGTGGCGCCGGTGAGGTTGCAGGTGCCCACCTCCACCACGTCCCCCGCGTTGAGGGTCAGGCTCTTGTCCGTCGTGTTCTGCTGGGCGCTGTTGGTGTTGGTGGCGGTATAGGTGAAGGACTCGGGAGGAGGCGGAGGAGGAGGCGGCGGCGGGGGCGGCGGCTCGCCGTTGGCACCCCACGGGTCCGGGCACTCCTCGCTGCGGAGGGCGCACTGCGGCAGGCTGCTACCGAGGTGGCTGATGACCTCCTGGATGGGCACGCCGCGGTTGGGGCAGTTGGCGCAGTGGTGCAGCGCCACCACCTGATGGTCGGCGTAGCCAATCACCGGCGAGCCCGAGGAGCCACCCTGGGTATCCGCGTAGTAGCCCACGTCATTGGGACCACCGCTCTGGCAGGCCGCCGCGTTGAGGCTGTACACCTCGGCGAAGCCGGAGGCGTCAGCCGTGGCGCTGGAGGTGACGGCGATCTTCTTGCCGTACGCCGCCGGGTGCTGGGGGACGTAGATGCGCTCTTCCAGCACCGCGCCAGTAGGACGCAGCTGGAGGAAGCCATAGGTGCCGGAGGGGTTGCTGGGCAGCTTCAGCAGCGTGTAGTCCCGGGGGGCGTCCGTCTTGATGAGCGTGGCGCTGGTGGCCACCACCGTGCCAGGGCACGCGCCCCACGAGGCGCAGCTGGTGGAGCAGGTGCTCCCCTCGGCCATGAACTCGTAATCGGTGTTCTGCGCTGCCGCGGCCGTGCTGATGCAGTGGTTGTTCGTCAGCAGGTGGCCCTCGTTGCCCACGAGCCAGCCGGTGCACGCGCTGGAGCCATTGATGAGCAGGCGCACCACGGCCCGAGCGTGGTTGTAGATTTGCGCCTCGCTGCCCTCGTAGCACCGGGCCCAGCCGGAGTCGTCCGCGCCACACAGGGCCTTGGTGCTGAAATCGGAGCTGTCCAGCTCCTGCGCGGTGTAGCCGCGCGCGTACTTGTCGATGCGGTAGCCGTACTTGTTGAGCACGCCGCGGCGCTCCACCGCCTTGCTGTGCAGCTCGATGATGGCGGTGTCTCCGGGGATGTGGATGCCCCAGAAGCCATCGCGCGCGCCTGGGTGCGAGTTGTCATAGCGCCAGGAGCGCGAGCCGTCCGGAGAACGGACGACGAGGTAGTCCCCCTCCTCGAGCTCGAGCGTGGCGAAGTGCGGGGCGATGTACGAGGCCCCGGGATGGGTGATCTTCTCGCTGAGAAGCGCCCCTCCCCTGGCGGCGCGCAGATCCACCGCGGCGGCGTACGGGTGCGGTGACTCGAGGCGGCGCACCACCTCCTCACCCACCTTCTTGATGCTCTGCGATGCGGGTGACGCCTTGCACACCAGATCACTCGCTGATTCCGCGGCTTGCGCGCTGACGCCGAGCGCGAGGCTTACGGCGAGACATGCCAGTCGGATGTTCTTCATCAAGACCTCCCATCTTTCATCATCTGAGAAGCTGTAAGTACGGCAATTACCTTCTTAACAGATGACTCCGACATTCCCAGCTTTTGGATGCTGGGGTGCGTCATCGCTTCAGGGAAGTTCCATAGGGTTACACAATTGCAATCGCCATTGAGTCGTTCCCCTCCTGTCTCTGCTCACAGCAGGGGCGTTAAGTTGCGCCATTTGTTACATGGTCCGCAGCCCGGACATCCGGGATTGAACAGGAAGTTGCCCCACCGGGCGATCTGATGGATTGGCGCGACTGCCCGCCGTGAGGGCGCAGCCGCCGGAGTCACCGAATGAAGAGGATGAACCCCGCACACACCGCCCTCGTGGGGCTCGGCCTGCTGCTCGGGGCCGACGCCGCCGGGGCCGCCACGCTGACCATTGGCACCGTCAACAACGGCGACATGGTCCGCATGCAGTCGCTGGCAAAGGTCTATGAAGAGCAACACCCCGACGTGAAGCTCAACTGGCTGGTGCTGGACGAGAACACGCTCCGTCAGCGGCTCACCACCGACATCACCACCGGGGGCGGCCAGTTCGACATCATCACCATTGGCGCCTACGAGGCCCCCATGTGGGGCCGCCAGAAGTGGCTGATGCCGTTGGAAGGCTTTTCGCCCCAGTATGATGTGGACGACCTCATGCCCAACGTGCGCAAGCAGTTGAGCATCGAGGGCCGCCTGTATGCGCTGCCCTTCTATTCCGAGGGCTCCATCACCTACTACCGCACGGACCTGTTCGCCGCGAAGGGGCTGAGCATGCCCGCGGAGCCCACGTGGAAGGAGATCCGCGGCTTCGCCGAGAAGCTGCATGATCCCGCCCACGGTGTGTATGGCATCTGCCTGCGCGGCAAGGCGGGCTGGGGCGAGAACATGGCCATCATCACCACCATCGTGAACGCGTTCGGGGGCCGCTGGTTCGACGAGAAGTGGGAGCCCCAGTTGGACACCCCCGAGTGGCACCAGGCGGTGAACTTCTATGTGGATCTGCTCTCCACGTTCGGCCCGCCGGGGCCCAGCAGCAACGGCTTCAACGAGAACCTGACGCTGTTCAACGCAGGCAAGTGCGCCATGTGGGTGGACGCGAGCGTGGCGGGCTCCTTCGTCACGGACAAGACGCAGAGCCTGGTGCCAGACAAGGTCGGGTTCGCCAAAGCGCCGCGCGCTGTCACCGAGAAGGGCAGCTCCTGGCTGTGGACCTGGGCGCTGGCGGTGCCGTCGAGCTCGCGCCAGAAGGAGGCCGCGTTCGCGTTCATCCAGTGGGCCACGTCCAAGGAGTACGGGCAGCTGGTCGCCAAGCACCATGGCATCTCCGCCATGCCGCCGGGCACGCGTGTGTCCACCTACGAGAACGCGGAGTACCTCCAGAACACGCCCTTCGCCCAAGTCACCCGGGAAGCCATCCAGACGGCCAACCCCGACTCCCCCACCCTCAAGCCCGTGCCGTACACGGGCGTGCAGTTCGCCACCATCCCCGAGTTCCAGGCCATCGGCAGCATGGTGGGCCGGCAGATCTCCGGGGCCCTCGCGGGCTTCAGCCGCGTGGACAAGGTGCTGCACACCTCGCAAGGAGCGGTGCGGCGCACCATGCACCGCGCGGGCTACTACGACGAGAACGAAGCTCCAGGAGCTCAGAGATGAGTGAAGCCGCCCAACCTTCCAGCCGCGCCGGCCGCCTCACCGCGGCCCCCGCGATCCTCATGCTGTTCGCATGGATGATCGTCCCGCTGGTCATGACGCTGTACTTCTCCACGCAGTACTACAACCTGCTCTACCCGGGCAAAACGAAGTTCGTGGGGCTGGAGAACTTCACCTACTTCTTCACCTACCCGAGCTTCCTCACGAGCATCGTCAACACGCTGCTGCTGGTGGGTAGCGTGCTGGTCATCACCGTGGTGTTCGGCGTGCTCATCAGCGTGCTCGTGGACGCGAAGTTCCCCGGCCAGGGCATCGTGCGCATGCTGCTCATCTCGCCCTTCTTCATCATGCCCACGGTGAGCGCGCTCGTCTGGAAGAACCTGCTGATGAACCCGGTGTCCGGGTTGTTCGCCTGGGTGTTCCAGCTCTTCGGGCTCACGCCCATCAACTGGTTCTCCGACTGGCCCCTGCTGTCCATCATCCTCATCGTCGCCTGGGAATGGCTGCCCTTCGCCATCCTCATCTTCGTGACGTCGCTGCAGTCCATGGATCAGGAGCAGAAGGAGGCCGCGCAGATGGACGGCGCCACCCCGGTGGCCATCTTCCGCCACCTGACGCTGCCGCACCTGGCTCGGCCCATCGCCGTGGTGGTGATGGTGGAGTCCATCTTCCTGCTCAACGTCTTCGCGGAGATCTTCACCACCACCGGCGGAGGCCCGGGCGATGCCACCACCAACCTGCCCTTCCTCATCTTCACCCAGGCCCTGCTCGAGTTTGACGTGGGCGCCGCCAGCGCGGGCGGCCTCGTTGCCGTGGTGCTCGCCAACCTGGTTGCCATCTTCCTGATCCGCCTGATCGGCAAATCCCTCACCCAGGCCTGAACCCATGCCCGACTTGAACAACCGCCGTCAGGTCACCGAGACGCTGCGCGCGATCTGCGCGTGGCTCGTCGCCCTGCTCATCTTCTTCCCCATCTTCTGGATGGTGCTCACCAGCTTCAAGACGGAGCTGGGCGCGTTCTCCATGCCCCCGAAGTTCTTCTTCACCCCCACGCTGGAGAACTACCGGGAGATCCTCGAGCGCAACAACTACCTGCACTTCGCCTGGAACTCGCTGCTCACCAGCGGGGGCGCCACGCTCCTGGGCATGATCGTGTCGGTGCCCGCGGCCTACGCGTTCGCCTTTCATCCCAGCGAGCGCACCCAGGGCACCCTCATGTGGATGCTGTCCACCAAGATGCTGCCCGGCGTGGGCGTGCTGGTGCCCATCTACCTGCTGGCGCGCTTCACGGGGCTGCTCGACACGCGCTTCCTCCTCATCGTCGTGTTCGCGCTCGTCAACCTGCCCATCATGGTGTGGATGATCTACACCTACTTCCGCGACATCCCCCGGGACATCCTGGAGGCCGCGCGCATGGATGGCGCCACCACCGCGCAGGAGATCTACCGCGTGCTCCTGCCCGTCAGCCGGGGCGGACTCGCCTCCACCGCGCTCCTGGCGCTCATCCTCAACTGGAACGAGGCGTTCTGGTCCCTCAACCTGACCACCACCCAGGCTGCGCCCCTCAGCGCCCTGGTCGCCTCGTTCTCGAGTCCAGAGGGTCTCTTCTGGGCCCGGCTGTCTGCCATTTCCACGCTCGCTTGCGCTCCGATCCTGGTACTGGGCTGGGGCTCGCAGAAACAACTCGTCCGCGGTCTGACCTTCGGCGCCGTCAAGTAACGGAACACCCCCCATGGCACGTCTCGAGCTCAAATCCCTAACCAAGTCCTTCGGTGACACGCGCGTCATCAAGGGTGTGGACCTGACCATCGAGGACCGCGAGTTCTGCGTCTTCCTGGGCCCCTCCGGCTGTGGCAAGTCCACGCTGCTGCGTCTCATCGCGGGCCTGGAGCAGGCCACGTCCGGTCAAATCCTGCTCGACGGGCAGGACATCACAGGGCTGCCTTCGGCCAAGCGCAACCTGGCCATGGTGTTCCAGTCCTATGCGCTCTACCCGCATATGACGGTCCGCCAGAACATGTCCTTCTCCCTGGAGCTGGCCAAGGCGGACCGCAAGATCATCGACGAGAAGGTGGGCCGCGCCGCTCGCATCCTGGAGCTGGAGCCGCTGCTTGATCGCAAACCGGCGGCGCTCTCCGGCGGCCAGCGTCAGCGTGTCGCCATTGGTCGCGCCATCGTCCGCGAGCCGCGCATCTTCCTGTTCGACGAGCCCCTGTCCAACCTGGACGCCTCCCTGCGCGTGCAGATGCGCCTGGAGATCGCCCGGCTGCACAAGGAGCTCAACGCGACGATGATCTACGTCACCCACGATCAGGTCGAGGCGATGACCCTGGCCGACAAGGTGGTCATCTTCAACGCCGGCAACATTGAGCAGGCCGGCTCGCCACAGGAGCTGTACCGGCGCCCCGCGAACCGCTTCGTCGCGGGCTTCCTTGGCATGCCGCAGATGGCCTTCCTCGACGCCACTCGGACGGACTCGACCCTGACCCTGGCCAATGGCGGCACCCTGCCCCTGCCCCCGGGCATGCGCTCCACCGCTGAAAGCAGCCGAGTGACGGTGGGCGTGCGTCCTGAACAGCTCACACTGGGACAGGCAGGACAGGGAACGCTGGACGGCCGTGTGGACATGATCGAACGGCTGGGCAGCGACGCCTACGCGTACCTCTCCGTGCCTCAGCTCGGGCGCGTCACCGTTCGCTGTGAAGGCGATGTGGGCGCGATTGAGGGCACATCCGTCTCGGTCGCCCTCAAGCCCGAGCGCATCCACGTCTTCGACGCCAACGGCGTTGCCATCCACCACCCCTCCTTGAGCTAAGAGCTCCCCTCTCCCATGCACACGCTCGATCAAGCCCACCTCAGCCGCTTGCCCTCCTCCATCGTCCGCCCCGGTTATGACCGGACCCGGGTGCGCGCCGGCATCGCCCACATTGGCGTGGGCGGCTTCCACCGCGCTCACCAGGCCATCTACACCGACCGCGCCCTCGCACGGCCCGGTCAGGAGGGCTGGGGCATCTGTGGCATCAACCTGCTGCCCCAGGACGCCGCCATGGCCGCGGCGATGAAGACGCAGGACGGGCTCTACACCGTGAGCGAGATGGCGCCGGATGGCTCGCACGTCTCGCGCGTCATCGAGTGCATGGTGGAGTACCTCTATGCCCCGGAGAACCCGGAGGCGGTGCTCGCGAAGCTGAGCCACCCGGACATCCGCATCGTCTCGTTGACCATCACCGAGGGCGGCTATCTCCTCGACCAGCACGGGACGTTCAACCTCCAGAACCCCACCGTCGCGCACGATCTGGCCAACCCCGGATCACCCCAGGGCGTATTCGGCTTCCTCGTGGGAGCACTGGCGCGCCGGCGCAAGGCGGGCGTGAAGCCCTTCACGGTGATGTCCTGTGACAACCTGCGCCACAACGGCGCCCAGGCCCGCCGCGCCGTTGTGGCCTTCGCCAAGGCGAGGGATCCAGAGCTGGCCGCGTGGATCGAGCGCGAGGTGGCCTTCCCCAACGGCATGGTGGACCGCATCACTCCCGCCACGGACGACGTCGCCCGGCAGAAGCTGCGGGAGCTGACCCAGGTGGACGACGCCGCCCCCGTCATCTGCGAGGACTTCATCCAGTGGGTGCTGGAGGATGACTTCCGCAACGGCCGCCCCGAGTGGGACGCCGTGGGCGTGATGTTCACGAAGGACGTGTCGCCGTACGAGGAGGCGAAGATCCGCCTGCTCAACGCGACCCATACGATGCTCTCCTACCCCGCGTACCTGGCCGGCCTGCGCAAGGTGGACGACGCACTGCACGATCCGCTCTTCTTCAGCTATCTGCGCGGCTTCCTCGACCATGACGCGGGCGTGTGGCTCAAGTCCCTGCCCGGACTCGAGATCCCCTCCTACAAGGACAAGCTGCTCGAGCGCTTTGGCAACCGCGCCGTGGGCGATCAGCTCGCGCGCCTGTGCATGGACGGTGGCTCGAAGATCCCCGGCTTCCTCCTGCCTACCGTGCACGCCATCCTGGAGAACGGCCGCCCCTACCACCGCATTGCCTTCTTCCTCGCCGCCTATGACCGCTACCTCAAGGGCACGGACGAGAAGGGCCAGCTCCACACGATCAACGAGCCCAACGCGCGCCAGTTGCTCGAGCCGGTCATGCAGAGCAGCTCGCCCATGACGCTCATCCAGCTCAAGGAGGTCGTGGGCTCGAAGATTCCCGCGCACCAGGGCTTCGTGGACCTGTATCTGAAGCTGCGCAAGCAGATCGACGAGCAGGGCGTGGTCGCCACGCTCAAGTCGCTCGACCCGGCGAAGGAGACCCCTCCCTCCGCCAGGGCCTGAGTCCTCTAAGCCAGGAGACCTCCGCCCTCCGGCCGCACTTTTCGCCAACTTGTCCGACTGTCGGACAGGTCGCGGAAGAACGAGCCCGGAGGGGACGCCTGTCGCTTGAGAACTGCCAGCCTCCCGGCTCTTCAATTGGCTTCGGACACCTGCGCGAGCGCGGGATAGAGGCGGCGCCAGCGGGCGTACTCCTCAGCGTAGAGAGGTACGAGCGTGGCATCGGGTTCCACCACCCGGGCCACGGGCGGCGGCACGGCGAGCGCGAAGGGATCCTCGCCCGTCGCCGCGAGCCGCCCCAACCGCGCCGCTCCGAACGCGCCTCCGAAGTCCCCCTCGGCATGCACATCGAGCGGACGGTCGAGTACGCTCGCGAGGATCTTCAACCACAGCGGCGAGCGCGAGCCCCCGCCCACCGCCGAAGCACGTGCAATCTGAGTTCCCGCGTCGGCGAGCACGCGCAGGCAGTCCGCGAAGGCATAGGCCACGCCCTCGAGCACCGCCTGGGTCAGCGCCGTGCGACCCTCTCCGTGCGCCAGGCCCACGAACGCCCCCCGCGCCGAGGCGTCATTGTGCGGCGTACGCTCCCCCGACAAGTACGGCAGGAACTTCACTGGGGACGGTGCCTGGACGCGCTCGCCGAGCGCGGCGATGAGCGCGGGCGCCGGCTCGCCCAGGAGCGAGGACAACCACTCCAGGCTCGCGGCGGCGGACAGGATGACGCCCATCTGGTGCCAGGTGTGGGGCACGGCATGGCAGAAGGCATGCACCGCGCCCTGGGTGTTCGGTGAGAAGCGCGCGTTGGACACGAACAGCACGCCCGAGGTGCCGAGCGATACGAACGCTGCACCCGGCTTCACGGCACCCATGCCAATTGCACTCGCCGCGTTGTCCCCGCCTCCTCCGGCGACCACGGGCGCTCGGGTCATACCCCAGCGTCGGGCCAACTCGGGACGCAGCCGGCCGGAGGACTCGGATCCCTCCACGAGCCGAGGCATGTGCTCGCGCGTGAGCCCCGTGGCCGCGAGCAGCTCGTCGGACCAGTCTCGCTTCGCCACGTCGAGCCACAACGTGCCGGCGGCGTCCGACATGTCCGAGACATGCTCGCCCACGAGGAACAGCCGCACGTAGTCCTTGGGCAGCAACACCTTGCGCGTCTTCGCGAAGCACTCGGGCTCGTGCCGGGACACCCAGAGCAGCTTCGGCGCGGTGAAGCCCGGCATGGCCAGGTTGCCGGAGAGCTCGCGCGAGCGCGGGCAGCGTTCCTCCAGCAGACGGCACTCGGCCTCCGAGCGACCATCGTTCCAGAGGATGGCTGGGCGCAGCGGCTTGTCATCCGCGCCCAGGAGCGTGGCGCCGTGCATCTGACCGGACAGGCCGATGCCCTCGACGGCCGCCAGGGATTCCCGGTGTGAGGTGGCCAGCGAGTCCAGCACGTGCGCGCAGGCGCGGAGCCACGCCTCCGGATCCTGCTCCGACCAGCCGGGATGCGGCCGGTCCACCTCGAGCGCCGCGCTGGCACTCGCGAGGATGCGCTCCTGGCCGTCCACGAGCACGGCCTTGACGGATGAAGTGCCCACATCAATGCCCAGGAACATGTACCGTCCTCTCCTTCGTGTGCCGTTTTCTCGCCCCGTCTCTCGTGGTCGTCACGATGAGTGAGGATGTCGCTTGCCATGCCCGCCCGGCATGGTACCAGAGCGCCTCCCCTCCACTTCGCGGGACCCCCCTTGATAATGCCCCTTCACGTCAGGTCAGGCGCCTGCATGCTCCTGCCCCTCATCCTCCTGGCGTGCAGCAACCCTCGCCCTGTCCTCTCCGAGAAATTCCAGTCTCCACAGGACCGGCTCCTGGTCATTCGTGATACCTCGGATGAGACCCAGGAAATGACCTGGCAGGAAGTATCAGAACTCGACCGGGCACTACTCGATCAGGCGCTAATCCGGTCAAGGGATTCAGGTCCAATAGCGCTCACTGCACGTCGTGACAGGGATTGTGACAAGGAACAAATCGAGTGCTTCCGGCGCTGTTGGAAGCGAAAGCCGCCCTATCCCTACAAGCGTGGTGGCCATGATCATCATGCGTTCTGCGAGAACACATGTCGCGAAGCTTACGATGACTGCCTCAAATTGAACGAGCTTCACGCACTGGAATTCACGGTGATGGATGATGCGATTGACTGGTTGAGAAGCCACCGCCAACAACTCCTGGTAGGCACCCTCGTCACAGTTGCTGGCGTGACGTTCATCGTCGTCTCTGCCGGTGCTGGAGTGTTGATCCTCGCTCCGCTGGTTCTCATAACCCAATCAGAAACTTCGCTGGATGGTGAAGTGAGTGGAGGATGAATGATGAGCTCCAAACTGGAAGACCTTCTGAGCTCCCTGGAAGCAGTGGCTGGACAGCACTCCAGCGATCCGGAAGCGGTGACCACCCTCGAGACCGCGGCCCTGGCTCTCCACTTCATCCGACGCATCGGCCGGATGAATGATTTCTGGGAGTACGTAAAAGCCGTCAACGCCGAAGAAGCCTGGCCAAAACCCCTTCGCTCCTTCGCAACCGAGGATGAGGCTCGAGCCTGGCTACGAACCCAGCCGACCCTTCCCTATGAAACAGTGTTGGAGATCGCAGGCGCTCTCCACACCGTCACACGCATGCGCGACGGCGAGTGGGTCCTCATCCGCTCCCCCACGATCGAGGAGTTGAAGGCCATGGAGGAGTCGGAAGAGTGATTCTTCAGGGCGTGGGCTCTAGTGCGAGAACCACTCCCTCGGGCTTCTCGAAGATCGTGAAGCCGCTGGCCCGGGCCCGCTTCAACGTCAGCTCGTAGAGTGCGACGAATTCAGGCTCCCTCCGCGCCTTGTCCCGGAGCAGCTCGATCCGCGCCTTCCACCACTCCGTCGTATGGCCCGCTCGCAGTGCAACCGCCGGCACCGAGCCATCCAACAGCACCGCCGATACGCCCGCCGTGTCCTGGCTCGCCGAGTACCCGCCACTCCATTGCTTGACCACCTTCCCTTCCTTGTCCCGCTTCACCCACCAACCGGACGGTCTACCCTCCTCGAACGCCCCCTCCTCCTCCACCAGCCCCGAGTCGAACCACGTCGCGTAGCGGCCGTGTGCCAGCCCCTTCTGGTAGCTCCTGAGCATCCGCCGGTTGCCGCTCGCGTAATAGATGGAGGTCGGGCCCTCGCGCTTGCCGCCCACGTACTCCTCCTCCAGCAGAAGTCGCCCGCTCGGCAGGTACAGCTTCCATTTCCCGCTCGGCTGCCCCTCGGTATAGGCCTGCTCATCCAGCAGCACGCCCGTCTCGCTCCACATGCGGAAGGTGCCGTGCCGCTGGCCCTCACGGTACTCCCCTCTCGCCAGCAGTCGGCCCTCTGGCCCTCGCGCCCACTCCGCTCCGTGCCGCGCCCCCGAGGGCCGCACGCACGCGCTCACCCACTCGCCCCAGGAGCCCTGGGTGTGGCGAGCCGACGTCCCTGACTCGCAAGCCAGTTCCTCGTTCCGGAAGAACCACACGCCCAGCACCGCAACGGCCGTGGCCGCCAGCAACCCCACCCAGACAGGCTTCGGAGCGCGGGAGCCCCCCCCTCGCGCCGCCGAGCCCCACCCGCGCGCCCTTCCTCCCGGCACCCCCACGGAGTTCGTCAGCACCCAGAGCGCTCGCCCCATGCCGGACAGCACCGCCACGAAGGCCGCCGTCGACAAGAGCCGCACCGCCAGCGCCGCCATGCGCGAGAGCTCCCCGGGATGGAGGACTGCGACGCTCTCGAGCGCCACCGATCCGGCCAGCAGCCCCACGGCCGCGATGGCCCTCTTGTGCAGCCCCAAGCGGAGCCCCGCCTTCCGGGACTCGGCGGCCATGCCCAGCTCTCTCAACACGTACGGCCCGCCCACCAGGTTGAGCCCTGGCACGAGCACGAGCGCCACCGACTCCAGCTCGCCCATGTCGAGCGGCGAGCCGGCACGTCGGGCCAGCCGATGTCCCAGGCCCATGGCCAGTCCGAGCAGTCCCCAGGACAGCAGCGCCAGTACCCACGCGGACAGCGGGAAGAAGTCGGACGACGCTCCGGTGAGCACCGGCAGCAGCACCGTCATCTCCAACAGCGACGGGAAGCTCCTCGGCAGGGCCCCCTGGAGGAGCAGCACCACGCCTGCTACCGCCAGCGCCCCGAGTGCAATCGGCCCCCAAGCCCGCGCCGCCGGCGTGTTCAGATTCACGTCCGGCGTCTCAGGCGGAAGCTCCCGAGCCACCGAGGGCACCGCGCCTGATGGCCGAGCCACCGAGGGCACTGCACCGGACGGGCGCTCCCTCGCCACCACGGGCTCCTTCGGAGGCGGCGCGGCTGGCGCGGCCTGCGCGGGAGGCAGCTCTGCCCAGTCCAGCGACGCGTCCTCCTCGGACAGCGGCAGGACCTCCCCTACCTCGGGCAGATCAATCGAGAACGGATCCACCTCGGGCGGAGCCGCGGGCGCGGGCGCAGGAGCGGGCGTCGCGGCCGGACGCCGGGCGGCGAGGGAGGGCGCGGCATCCCAGTCCAGATCCAGGCCGGATCCTTCGTCCGGGCTCGTGGTGGACACGGGAGAACCGCAGTGAGCACAAAGGCCCCCCACACTCCGGGTGAGGGGCCGGTGACAGACAGCGCAGGAAGACGGAGGCGTGGCGCTCATGGCATTGTACGCGGCGGGTGGCCGCGCTGGCCGGCAAGCCTGCCGTGCCTGACCTTCCTTTTCCAGTCACCCCGGCTTCATGAGCCTCACACCCCCCGCGTTCGTCCTCCGCGCCACTCGGTTGCTCCTGCTGCTGCTGGCTCCCGCCGCGTTCGCCGCGCCCTTCGAGGTGGAGACCTTCCGGCCCTCGCCGCAGCATCCGCTGCTCCTGCTCGCCCCTCGCGAGGCGAACCGCTCCACGCTCACCATTGTCTTCGACGCGGGCGCCATCGAGGAGAACTTCGAGAACGGGCTGACGCGCATGTCGCAGCACGCCCTGCTGCACGCCAACGCTCGCGCTACCTACGAAAAGCTGGCGCTCGCCTTCTACAAGTCCGCCGCCACGCTCGAGCTGCGCACCGGCCTGCACGAGAGCCGCTTCACCCTCACCGCGCCCCCGTCCCAATTCGATGCGCTCGCTCGCACGCTGCTCACCTCCGTTCTCTCGCCCAAGCTCGACCTCAAGCGCTTCAAGGCCACGGTGGAGCGGACCCAGAGGGATCCGCAGCCTGTCGACCAGGACAACTGGGTGGAGATGCTGCTGGCGCGTGCGCTCCTGGAGGACCAGCGCTACCGGGATGAGAACCTCGGCTCGGTGGAGAAGCTCGAGGAGCTGGAGCCCCAGAAGTTGCGCCAGTACGTGACCACGTGGTTGGCGCCGAGCAACGCCACCATCATCGCCACCGGGCACTTCGATGCCAAGGCGCTGCGCACGCTGGTGGCGGGCTTCAAGGGCGGAACCCCCCACAAGCTGGAGCAAGCCAAGCTCAGCCTCCCCTTCAAGCGTGACGTGCCCTCCGATCGTGAGGTGCAGGTGTTCGCCTATCCGGTGCGCATCGAGACGGCGCGCCACGCGGCTGCGGCACGCGTCCTCGCCTCGCTGATGGAGGAGCGCCTCTACAACCGTTTCCGCAATGCGGGCGTGGGCTACGGCTTCGCCTCTGAGATCGTGTTGACGCCCGCCATTGATGTGTTCGCGCTCATCCTCCCGGCCTCGGAGCGCTCGGGCCTGGACCTGGCTCGCTTCCTGCGCGAGGAGGTGCAGGCGGTGCGCGAGGGCAAGCTCGAGCCCGGCTCCTTCGAGCGCCACCGACAGGGCATGCTCCGACGGCTGCAGCTGGCCGATACGGACCCGGCGCTGGTGGCCGAGCAGCTCCGGCTCACGCGTCACCGCCCGGCCTGGTACGGGGCGGATCTGCCGGCCGCCCTGGAGGCGCTCACCCCGGAGTCGCTCGGTGAGCTGGCCTCGAGCTGGCTGCGCAACGAGTCCTCCATCCAAATCCACTTCACCATTCCCCGCCCGCCCCCTCGCGAAACCATCGAGCTGGATCCCGTGCCGGAGAACCGATGAGTCCCCTTGCCTGCTTGCCTCATGCTCGCCGGGCCGTGCTGGCCCTGGTGCTCATCTCCACCGCTGCCCTGGCGGAAGACTCGCGGAGCGTGCCACCGCCCACCGTGGAGGCCCTGCCCGATGGCAGCGAGTTGATCCTCGCCCCGCGTGCCGGCGCCCCCTCCGCCTCGCTGCACTACGTGGTGCGCACGGGCGCTCAGAAGGACCCGACCCTCAAAGAGGGGCTGGCGCACCTGCTCGAGCACCTCATCTTCTCTGGTAGCCATGACGTCCGGGGCTCGGACTTCCGCGCCGCGGTGAAGGCCGCGGGCGGCGAGTTCAACGGCTACACCACGCCCTTCTCCACCTCGTATGTCCTGCGCGCCCCGACGGCGGCCTTCCTGCCCCTGGCTGAGCAACTGCTGCGCATCGTCTCCAGCCCCACGCTCGATCCGAGGACGATGCAGCGCGAGGTGGAGATCATCCGCACCGAAGGCACCTACTTCAGCAAGCCGCCGGGCTTCCGCGAGCACCTGGAGGATGCGCTCTTCGAGGGCCCGGGCACGCGCTCCATCCTCGGCGACAAGGGGACGCTCAGCTCCATCACCCATGAGGACGTGGTGCGCTTCTATACCCAGCACTACGTACCGGCGAACACCAGCATCGTCCTCACCGGAGGCGTGAAGCGCGAGGAGGTGCTCAAGATGCTGGATGAGGCGGTGCGGCTGCCGCCGTCGCTTCCCGGCGAGTACGAGCCCACCAAGCTGGTGGAGCCACTGCTGCCCATCGAGCAGGCCACGCGCGCGCCCGAGAGCCTCATCGCCTACGGCTATCTGGTGGCGCCCGAGGACCGGCGAGCGTGTCCGCGGGTGGCGGCCGTGCTGGAGATGCGGCTGGTGCGCGAGCTGCACATCGACGAGCCCATCACCACCGGCCTGGAGGTGCAGTGCCTGTCGCTGCGTGGCAACACCTTCCTGATGGTGCTGGCCCACAGCGGCTCGATGGACGCGAGCAACCTGCCGGACCGGCTGCAGGAGGCCTTCGAGCTGCTGTCCCGCAAGCCCATGAAGCCCGCGGAGGAGAAGCTGGTGAACCAGCACTTCCAGCTCAGACTCGCGCAGCAGGCGGATGATGATGAGTGGCGCGCGTCGGAGCTGGCCCGGCTGGTGTCCCAGCCCCGGAAGGAGTCGCTGACACCGGTGGAGCTGATGTCACCGGCTGCCCCCCTGCCCCGCAAGGATGTTCAGGATTTTGCACGCCGCACCTTCGTCCCCGAGGGCCAGGTGGTGGTGAACTTCTCTCCCTTCGCCGGGTAGGACCGGGGTCCGCGATGCTCAGCGCGGGGCCCTGTGGCCCCCGCGCTCCGGGACGACCCACAGGTAGAGGGTGCTTCCGTTCGTCTCGAGCTGCTTCACCGGCTTCCAATCCCCCATGTCGAAGTCGTGCGAGACGATGCGCGTGCCCGGCTTCAGCTCGGCGAGCAGCTTGGGCTTGAGGCGCTCGTTGACGGAGGGCAGCAGGTAGAGCGTCACCACCGAGGCCTCGCCGATGTCGGCATCGAACAAGTCTCCCTGGCGGAACTCCACGCGATCCTCCACACCCGCGCGGCGCGCGTTCTCGTTCGCCTCGGCGATGCGCTCGGGATCGATGTCCACCCCCACCCCGCGGGCCCCGTACTTCCGCACGGCGGTGATGACGATGCGCCCATCTCCGCTGCCGAGATCGTAGACGACATCCCCCGGCCGAACCCTGGCCAACTCCAGCATGCGCTCCACGTCGTCTTGATGCGTGGGGACGAAGGGCACCTCAGGGGCCTGGGCCTCCTCCTCGTGTTGTCCTGGCAGCTGACGGGCCGAGGTGTCCTGGGCGGATGCCGCGAACCCTACGACGAGTGACAACACGACCATGAGCCGCTTCATGTGACCTCCTTGGGTTGTTGCATGCGGGGAGCGTGAGGTGCGTGGCGCTGCTGGCGGGGGGACGTGCGGACGCGGCGCACGTGCTCCACCGTGAGCAGCACGGCACCGGAGCCCAGGACAACCAGGCTCGCCAGCGCGCCCAGCCCCGCGTACGCCAGGCTGGAGTAGAGGACGTACCCACACGTTCCAATGAAGAGCAGCGGCGTCAGCGGGTACAGCGGCACCCGGAACGGACGAGGTGCATGGGGCTCGCGCACGCGCAGCACCAGCAGCGACACGCCCGTCAGCAGGAAGAAGAGCCAGAAGACGGGCGCGGTGTACTCCACCATGGTCTGGAAGCCCTGGCGCGTCAGCGTGCCCAGTCCCACCAAGACCAGGGAGATGGCCCCCTGCACGAGGAGCGCGCGCGTGGGCGTGTTGGCGCGTGCGTGCCAGTGGCCCAGCCCCTTGAAGATCACGCTGTCGCAACCGAAGGCGTAATGGGTGCGCGCACCGGTGAGCACCGTGGCGTTCGCGGAGGTGAGCGCGGACACGGCGACGACGATGCAGATGAGCTGTGCGCCCCAGTTGCCCAGAGCCCGCTTCATCAGATCCGCGGCCACCGCCTCCGAGCTCCCCACCCCCGCGAGGCCCAGGCCCCGCAGGTAGGCCCAGTTGACCAGCAGGTACAGCGCCGTCACCACGCCGATGCTCACCAGCAGGGCCCGTCCGAGGTTGCGCCGTGAGCCCTTCACCTCCGCGGAGAGGCAGGCCACCTCGTTCCACCCGCCATAGGTGAGCAGGACGAAGATCATGGCCATGCCCCAGGCCGAGCCCATGGAGGACGAGGAGGCCGCAGGCGGGGGCTGGGCGGGGGTGGGGGCGAGCAGCAGCCCCGCCACGATGAGGACTCCCACGCCGAGCACCTCCAGCACGGTGAGCAGGTTCTGGGTGCGTGTGCCCTGCCGGAGCCCGGCCACGTTCATGGCCGTCAGCCCCACCACCACCGCCGTCGCATACACCGAGGACGAATACGATCCGAGCGGCACGAGCTGGGAGGCGTAGTCACCGAACACGAAGGCCAGCAACGCAATGGAGCCGGTGGGGATGACCGTCAACCGGGCCCACGCGAAGAGGAACGCCGGCCCCTGGCCGAGCGCACGGTGCAGGAAGTGGTAGTCACCACCGGGATGCGGCCAGGCACTCGCCAGCTCCGCGTAACACAGCGCGCCCACCAGCGAGGCCACACCTCCGAGCAGCCACGCGAGCAGCACGGCGCCCTCACTGCCCAGCTGGGCCGCCACCAGTGAAGGCGCCTTGAAGATGCCGGCTCCCAGGACAACGCCCACCGTCAGCGCTACCGCGTCCATGATGCGCAAAGAGGGCAAGGGGCGCGCGAGGTCCACTGGCGTTGAAGCCACCTGCCCTCGCTGCCTGCCCACTCCTCTCGCCCGCTTCCGCATGTGTCTTGCTCCGCGCATCGGAACTGTCCGATGCACGCCACAAACTGCACCCACGAGAGAGCCGAGGCGACTCCTCGGCTCGGGGCCCCCCGTTCTTCATTCATGCACCGGGGGGCTCCTTCGTACCGCTGCGGGGAGTACACCACGAGCGAGGGAGCAGGCTTTACCTCCCTCGCTCGTGGTAGGGATTGTTTTACGGGAGGATCTCGTACTGCACAGGGATGACGCCAAGGTCAGGGTTGGCGATCTGAATGAACGCCCCGTAGGTGAGATCCAGGCAGGTCGCGCCGCCAAAGCCTCCGCGGTCATTGATGGTCACCGTGACGGACCGGCCCTGGTAGGTCACCTTGACCCGAGTGCCAAATGGCAGGGAGTTGTGCGCGGCCTTGAGCGCCCAACGGCTGAAGGGCTCGCCGCTGGCGGTGGGCCACCCCTCGGGGATCTCCCCCTCCGCGCCGTACCAGGTCGCGTTGCAGGTGGCCAGGGTGCCCATCTGGGAAGCCTGAGCGGAGGGGGCCACCAGGGTTCCCGTCAGACCCACAAGGCCCATGAGGGTAAAGACAATCGCGGCACGACGAATGATCTTCTTGCTCATTCTCTTGCTCCAATTGGGATGAGAGGGATTAGGGGGTGCTGCGCCCCTTATGAGCAGTCCGCGTATTTTTTCGGGTTTAATCGCGCGACGACACGGTCCCGACACAGTCCCAGCCGGGAGCTTCTTCGAGGAGACGGGGTGTTACCCTGTTCGCGACTTGATAATGCCTGTCGTATGGTGGATTCCCCCAACGACAGTCTTCTCAGGCGACAAGGGATTGGTTCCCGCGCTCCGAGACACGCGACTCAGCGTCCCGCTTCGCCGAGCAGCTTGTAGTAGACAACCGTGCCCTGCAGGGTGCCATCGGCGACCCGGGCGTACTGGGGAATGACCCCCGTCCGAAGCCAGCCCAGGGACTGGTAGAGCCGCTCGGAGGGAGCGCCTTCCAGGGTGTCCAACACCAGGGTGGTCCTCCCCCGCTCCCGGGCCCGCTCCTCCAGGGCCTGCATGAGCGCGGCCCCAATCCCCCGGCGGCGGAAGGCCGAATGGACCAGCACCTTGGACACTTCCGCCCGGTGGCGGGCGTTGGCCTTGCTCGCCTCCACCAACTGGGCCGTGCCGGCCACCCGGCCGTCCACCCAGGCCAGAGCCAGGCTGTGCCCGGGCGAGGCCAGCTCGGCCACCACGCCTTCCCAGTAGGCTCGAGCCTCGGCCACATCCAGCGGCGGGAGGAAGCCTACGGAGGCTCCGCCGTCCACGGAGTCCCTGAGCAGTTCCACCAGATCATCCAGGTAGGACGCTGCTTCGGTGGCCTCCAGGAAGCGGATCTCCACGTCAGGCCTCCTTCTTGCCACGACGCACGACGCGCTGAACCATGGTCACCACGCCGAGCACCACCGCGCCGGCCACGATGCCAATCAGCGCGTCGGCCAACGACGGAATGATTGCCGCCAGCGGACCGGTGTGGTGGGCGAACTCCTCGATCGCGTGGTGCAGCGGGGGGATACCGTGCGTGAGGATGCCTCCGCCCACCAGGAACATGGCCGCGGTGCCGGCGACCGACAGGCCCTTCATGAGCCAGGGCGCCGCCTTCAGGATGACCGCCCCCAGGCTCTGCTGGAATCCACTGGAGCTCCGGCTGAGGGCGAGCCCCAGGTCGTCGATCTTCACGATGCCCGCCACCAGGCCGTAGACGCCCACGGTCATCAGCACGGCCACGCCGATCAGCACCGACACCTGGGTCATGAAGGGCGCGCTGGCCACGACACCCAGGGAGATCGCGATGATCTCCGCCGAGAGGATGAAGTCGGTGCGCACCGCGCCCTTGATCTTCTCCTTCTCGAGCGCCACCAGGTCGACGTTCGGGTCGGCCAGGGCCTGGGTGAGCTCGGCGTGGTGGGCCTCGTCCTCGGCCTCGCTGTGCAGGAACTTGTGCGCCAGCTTCTCGACGCCCTCGAAGCACAGGAAGAGGCCACCCACCATCAGCAGCGGCGTCACCGCCCAGGGCGCCAGGGCGCTGATCGCCAGCGCCAGGGGCACCAGGATGGCCTTGTTCACCGCCGAGCCCTTGGCCACCGCCCACACCACGGGCAGCTCGCGGTCGGCGTTGACGCCAGTGACCTGCTGGGCATTGAGCGCCAGGTCATCTCCCAGCACGCCAGCGGTCTTCTTGGCGGCCAGCTTGGTCATCACCGCCACATCGTCAAGGATGGTGGCGATGTCGTCGATCAGGGCAAGCAGGCTGGATCCGGCCAAGAGAGGGCTCCTTATCTTACGAGTGGGTGGCGGCGGCAAACGACGCCGGCGCGCATCCTACCCTGGAATTCACACCCGTCACCCTCCGCGGCGCGTTTCCTTGAGGGGGAGCTCAAGGGTAGCGATGGCTCCCAGACCCGGCCCGTCGCTCTCCAGCGTCAGCCGACCCCCCAGCAGCCGGGCCGCCAGCGCACTGGTGTGCAGGCCGATGCCGTAGCCATCCTTGCGCGTGCTGAAGCCTTGTGTGAAGAGCCGCTCGCGGACCTCCGGTGTCAGGCCCTCGCCGTTGTCCTCCACCTGGATTCGAGCCCACCCGTCCTCCGCGGTCAGCCGCACCCGCAGGCGCCGCTCCGCCTCGGGCACGGGCGTCAGGGCCCCCCGAGCGTTGCTGAGCAGGCTCGTGAGGATCTGCAACACGCGGTGCCTGTCCACCCGCACCAGCGGTAGCTCGGAGAGCTCCTTCGTCACCGACATGGGGAAGTGCCGTGACGCCATCTGGTGCAGGTGCAGGGCTTCCTCCACCAGCCCGCCCAGGTCGTACTCGTCCGTCAGCAGCGTGGACGTTGCGTAGGTCCGCTGCGTCTGGACGATGGTCCCCACCCGGCTCACATGTCCTTCCAAGGCCTCCAGGCCCTTCTTCAGCACCGCCTGCTCGCGCAGCAGCTCGCTCGCGAGGCTGGACAGGTAGCCCGCCAAGAGGCTGCCGCGCGAATCCTGGGTGAGGAAGTCCGCCAGGTCATCCTGGTGCTCCTCCAGCAGCTCCGCGACCTGTTGCACCCGGCCGACACGCGAGGCCTCCACCGCCTTGCGGAGCAGGTCAGTGTCCACCACCACGCTGGTGAGGGCATTGCCCGCCTCGTGGAGGATGTTGGAGGCGATCTCCGCCATGCCTGCCACGCGCGCCGTCTCCACCAGGTGCGCCTGGGCCTGCTTCAGCTCGCGCGTGCGCTCCTCCACCCGCCGCTCCAGCTCATCATTGGACTGGCGCATGGCCGCCTCGGCCCGCCGCACCTCCGCGTACAGGCGCGCGTTCTCAATGGAGATGGCCGCCTGGGAGACGATGTGTCTGAGCAGCGCGACGCGCCTCTGGGAGAAGGCCTCCGAGGCCAGATCGTTCTCCAGGTACAACAGCCCGCCGAGCTCCTCCTGGCGCCCGAGCGGCAGGCACAGCACGCAGCGAGCCGGACTGTCGGAGAAGTACGCATCGCTGGAGAAGGCGTGGGGCTGGGCGGTGTCGTTGATGAGGACGTGCTCGCCCGAGCGCCGCACGTAGGTCAGCAGCGTCCACGGCAAGGGCCGCTCGGCCTCCGCTGAGATCGAGGACAGGCCCGAGAAGGTGTCCACGAGGGCCGCCACCTCCAGAGTGTCATTGCGCAGCAACAGCAGCGCGCCGCGCTGGGCGCCAACGTTCTCCAGCGCCACCCGCATGAGGGTATTCACCAGGCGATCCAGGACGATCTCACTGGAGATGGCCTGCTGGGCCTTGACGATCGTGATCGCATCCAGGTGACTGGAGTCCGTGTCGTAGCTGGTGCTGGACTCCGGGCCTTTCACGAGCGGAGAGGCCAGGACCGGCCACAGCTCGTCCATCTGCCGCACCTTGCCCTCGGCCCCCCACTGCCACCAGGCCTCCCGCGCATCCCGAGCGAAGGCCTGGGCTGTGGTGGGCATCCCCCGCGCTTTCCAGAAGCGCGCGGCCAACTCACAGGCCAGGGCCACGTTCAGCAGAGAGCCCTGAGCGCGCGCGGATTGGATGGCCTCCTCGTAGGCCCGGAGGGCATTGTCGGGTTGGTCCTTCAGGCGCGCCCTCTCCGCGGCCACCAGTCGCTCGGCGGCGCGGAAGTTCTCCGGGCAGTGCTCTGCCCACTCCGCCAACTGCAGGCGATGTTGCTCGATGGCCTCCAGGTACTCGCTCCGCAGCGGCGGCGGGGCATCCCGGCAGCACGCCGCCAACGTCAGCGCCCGATACAGGTGGTAGAGGTAAAGGAAGGTCTGGCCGTGCGAGGACCAGAGCAGCTCCTTGGCGGAAGCAGCCGCCTGGCGCGCCTCGTCATAGGCGCCACACATGAAGCGGGACTGCAGCTTCATGATGGCATAGCTGCAGCGCATCGAGCTCAGGCCCCGCGAGGCCAACTGGCTCTCGAACGCCGCCTCGTCGAAGCCATCACCGTTCAGGGTACCGAACGACACGGTGCGCCCGCGGAGTTGTTGCACGTAACGCTGGCAGACGAGCATCGTCTGGGCGGAATCCCAGAAGCCCGCCTTGGAGGAGAAGTCATGGCCAGCGACAGCATCCTGGTGGATGTCGCCCAGCTCGCGTCCTAGGGCGAGATGGCTTGCGACGAGGTTGTTGTAGCAATAGCTGGCGTTCTGGAAATCACCTGCCAGGACGGTCCGGTGCAAGGCATCGCGGAAGCGCTCCTGAGCCTGGGGAAACGGGTGCACCCACTGCTCGAGCAAGCCCCGAAGCAGGAACACCTCGCCCCGCTGGTTGGAGAGCCCCTGGCGCTCGGCGAGCTCGCTGGCGAGCTTGCTGAAGATATGCCCCTCCCGGTACCGCCGGAAGGCCGTGCTGCTCACGAAGCCGTACCAGGCATACGCGTGCGCAGAGGCCTCCGAGCTGCCATGACGGATGGAGAGGGCCACCATCCGGCAGATGTGGAGGACGAACAGGGAGTTGTTGCCAGCGTAGAAGGCCGGAAGAGACAGGGCCGCGAGGACGCTCATGACCGCCTTCAGGTCAGGGTCCGACAGGGACGGCAGCTCGATGAGGCTCTCGATGGGGCGCTCTCCCAGCAGGCGCCACACCTCTTCGTTGGCGGCCATCACCTCCTCCCACGCGGGGTTGGGTGACAGGGGTACGCCAAACGCCTCCAGGCATTCCAACAGGCAGCTGACAGCACCCGGGGCATCGCTGGAGGCGATGAGGATCTCGCGCTTGAGGGAGTAGGCCGCGGCCTGGTCCGCGCGCGTGCGCGCCCGAGGCAGCAGCTCGTCCACGAGCCGGCGTGCCTCGGCGGCGTTGCCGCTGATGAGCTCACAGCCCGCCTGGTCCAGGCGCAGCTTGAAGGCCAGCGCGCCCTCCCCTTCCCAGGGGTTGGCGGGAAGCAGGGAGAAGGCCGTGGAGAAACAGGCCACGGCCGAGCGATAGGCATTGGAGGCCTTGGCTCTCCAACCCGCCTCGGCATTCAGGTGCGCCAGGCGGGAGCGCTCTGCCTGCTCCGTCATCAACTCCACACCCGCGTTGAGGTGCCCCACCACATCGAAGAGGCGCTCGCGCAGCTCCTCCGGCGAGAGGCGCTCCAGCAGCAGGCGGCCCATGCGCAGGTGGACGGCGTTGCGCTCCTTCTCGGGGATGAGGGTGTAGACCGCCTGTTGAATCCGATCGTGCAGGAAGCGGTACCCCCAGGTGTCCACCCGCATCAGCAGATCTTCCTGGAGCGCGGGCTCCAGGCTCTGCTCCACCTGGGCTGCGTCCTGATGGGACAGGAGGGCCAGGTCCTGCGCGGGGCAGGTATTGCCCACGCACGCCGCCAGACAGAGCAGTTGCCGCGTCTGCTCCGGCAACTGCCGCAGGCGGCCCACCATGAAGTCGATGACGTTGTCCGAGTACCCCTTGGCGCGTACCCCCTCGGCGTCCCAGCGCCAGCCCCCCTCCGGGGCCCGCCCCACCAACCCGTCCTGGTGGAGCGTCTGCAACAACTGGAGGAGGAAGAAGGGGTTGCCGCCCGTCTTCTCCTGGACGAGGGCCGTCAGGGGCACCACCAGCTCCTCACTGGCCCCGGGCAGTGCATCCGCCACCAGCCGCCGCGTCTGCTCCAACGCCAGGGGACCCAGGTGGAGCTCTCCCAACGTCGCCCCAGCCTTGCGCGCCTCCGCCAGGGTCCACTCCAACGGGTGGGAGGGGCTCACCTCCTTGTCCCGGTAGGCGCCGATCAACAGCAGGGGCGGCGTATCCGGGTGCGTGGTGAGGTAGCGGAGCAGCTCGAGGCTGGCGAAGTCCGCCCACTGCAGATCATCCAAGAAGAGGACGAGGGGGCGCTCCGGGGTCGCGAAGACACCGAGGAAGCGCTGGAAGACGCGGTTGAAACGGTTGCGCGCCTCGCTGGGGGGGAGCTCGGAGAGCGCAGGCTGCGCGCCGGCGACCCGCTCGAGCTGAGGCACCAGCGTCACCAGCACCTGGCCATTGCCCTCCCACGCCTCCAGCAACCGCCGGCGCCAGGACGCCATCTCCTCGTCGCTGCCGGCCAGAAGCTGCTGCACCAGCTCCCGGATGGCCTGCGCCAGGGTGGCGTAGGGAACGTCACGCTGGAATTGATCGAACTTGCCGCTGAGGAAGAAGCCGCGCCGCCGAAGCACCGGACGGTGCAGCTCGCGGACGACGGCGGACTTGCCGATGCCGGGGTAGCCGCGGACGAGCATCCACTCGGCCCGCTTCGTCTGAGCCACCCGCTCGAAGGACTTCAGCAGCGTGTCCACTTCCGCCTCGCGGCCATACAGCCGCTGAGGGAGCAGGAAGCGGGCGGGAAGATCCTTGCTGCCCAAGGGGAAAGGCTCCGGCGTCCCGCTCCGCAGCGCCTCCTGGCACCGCTCCAGGTCCGCCCGCAGCCCCTCGGCGCTCTGGTAGCGCTCCTCCGCCACCTTGGCCAACAGCTTCATCACCACCGCGGAAAGCACGGGGGGAATGGACGACGTCACCCGGTGCGGAGGAATGGGCGCCTGGGCCAGATGGGCGTGGAACCACTCCAGGACGTCCTGCCCCCGGAAGGGCAGCTTCCCCGTCAGGAGCTCGTAGAACGACACCCCCAGCGAGTAGAAGTCCGTGCGGTAGTCCACCGCGCGATTCATCCGCCCCGACTGCTCCGGAGACATGTAGGCCGGAGTGCCTTCGACGAACTGGTGCTGGAGGACGGCCTCCACGTGCTCCACCCGCTGCAGGGTGGCGATGCCGAAGTCGATGAGCCAGGCGCCCCCCGCCGGCGACACGAGGATGTTGGAGGGTTTGATGTCCTTGTGAATGACGCCGCGCCGGTGGACCTCCGCCAGGGTGGCCGCCAGGGAGAGGGCCAGCTCGAAGAAACGGGGAGGCTCGAGTGTGCGCCCCACTTGCTCCGAAAGGGCCACACCCCCCACGTCCTCCAGCAGGAGGACGGGCCGCTCCTGGAGCACCTCATGCCCGTGGGCGACAAGCACCCCAGGGGCGCCACGCAGGCGCTGCAGGATGTTGTACTCGCGCTGGTAGCGGGCGCGCTCGCGCGGACCGGGATGTTGGGAGCGAGGCGTCTTCACAATGACCGGGAGCCCGTCGGCCTCACGCACCGCACGGTAGAGGACGTTCGTTCCCGTCTCTTGGAAGGGCGCCTGGAGCGTGTATCCGGGGATGAGGAGGGAAATCACGCGATTGGGGGAGTCGCTGACGCTCATTGGTGGGGCACCGGCCCTTTCCCGAAGCGAAGGGCGGGGATGGGTACCATATCGCACCGAAGAGGGGGCTCCCTACACGGTCAGTCACACTTGAAAGCCCGATATGCAGTCTCCGGGCCTACGTTCACCGGAGCATGAACCCGAGCTCCTTTTTGGGCGTCCGCCTCCCCTCCGTGTGCCGGGCTACGGTGCTCACGGTGCTCGCCCTAGGCACTCCGAGTGCATTGGCCATACAGGCGCCCACCCCGCCCCCGGCCAGCGAGCCCTCCGCTCCAGCGCCCGAGGATGAGGATGTGCAGGAGACTGCCGCACCCGAGCCCACCCTCACCAACGAGGCCTTCACCGCGGCCCTGAAGTCCCCGCCGGAGGACGTGGTGAAGCGCTGCGGTGCCCCCATCGCGGGCATGGACGAGGTGCTAACACCGGGTGGGATATTGCTGCTCGGGGAGCTGCACGGCACGCGAGAGATTCCAGCCTTCGTGGGGACGCTGAGCTGCCACGTGGCGAGCGCCGGTGTGCCGGTGGTGGTGGGGCTGGAGCTGCCACGAGAGGAACAGCGGGCCCTGCGCCGCTACCTGAAGAGCCGGGGGGACAAGCAGGCGCGCGCGTCGCTCACCGAGGGTGGCTTCTGGCGCCGGCCCTATCAGGACGGGCGCAGCAGCGAGGCCCTCGTCGCGCTGGTGGAGAGGCTGCGCGTGCTGCGCGCGCAGGGACTGAGCATGTCCGTGTTCACCTTCGATGCACCGGGCCAGGGCAGCCAGCGCGCGGCCGCCATGGCGCACCGCGTGCTCGAGGTGCGCAAGACAGCACCCAGGAGCACCTTCCTGCTGCTGGGCGGCAACGTCAACACGCGCACCGCGCGTGGCACTGAGTGGGACGAAACGTTCACCCCCATGGGCTGGCACCTCGTCCGAGCGAAACAACCGGTGCGCGCGCTGGACGTGCGCTACAGCCGGGGCACCGCGTGGACGTGCAACCTCGTCACCGGTGAGAACCAGAAGCTCGACTGTGGTGCCACTCCCGCCACCCCGCCCGCGGCCCGCAGCAGGGACAAGAGCATCTTCCGGGGACCCCGCGCCTTCGTGGAGCTCACCCCCGAGTACACCCACGAAGGCTACGACGGTGTCTTCTACGTGGGCCCCCTCACCGCCTCGCCGCCCGCGGTGGCCATCACCGGTCAGCCCCACTGAGCCGGGGCCTCGCCCCATCGGCCGCGCGGCGTTCAGTGCTTCTGCTGCGCCACCTGCTCCTCGATTCGCCGGGCCTCCGCCGCGTCCAGCCGCTGGAGCAGCTTCCACTCCAGATCCACGGCCCGAGCGAAGCCACGGTCCTTGCTCTTGTTGCCCTGGTTGATGCCCATCGCGGACCCGTCCTTCATCTTGTGCGAGTGGTGGATGGGATCCTCGCCCAACGGGCTGACCTCGTCCGCGGCCAGGAACATCAGGACGGAGCCATCCGTCATGTCCGTGGGCGTGAGCTGCAATTTGCTCCCCGTCATCCGGGACTCGCGGTAGATGCGAATCTCGCTGTTGGCCCGGTTGAGCGGCAGGCCTCGCACGAAGATGCGATCGACGCTGCTGATCACCCGGCTCTCGTTGAACGAGGTCACCCAGTCGGAGATCATCACGTACTGGCGGGGGCTCTCCATGGGCGGGTAGCCCTGCTCGGAGACGAACTTCCGCACCTCGGGCCAGAGCTCATCCAACGGGCGCGGATAGGTGTACTCGTACATCTGCTCGTAATGAGCCTGGTGCTGGAGGGCCGCACAACCCGACAGCACCCCCTGCACGCCCAACGACGCAATCACGGCGAAGACTCGCAGGTTCACGAACGCAGTCCCTTCGTCGGAGATGACGAAGCGGGAAACGCTCGTCCGCCCGCAGCCATATCGGCCCCCCCCAGACGGCGCGAGTCACGCCGCGCGACTACTCGACCCAGTGGACCTTGCCCAGACCGGCGGGGAGCAGGTCGCACACGTAGAAGATGTCATCGTACGGGTAGTTGTCATAGACGCCCCGGGCAGGGATGCAGCGCGCCGACTCGGGATATGGAGCGTTGAAGTCCGCGGCGAGCTGCTGGCAGGACGCGTTGTCGTCAGGACCCCCGCACTCCTCGGTGCA
The DNA here is from genome assembly GCF_044360475.1 of Archangium minus. Taxonomy (NCBI): domain Bacteria; kingdom Pseudomonadati; phylum Myxococcota; class Myxococcia; order Myxococcales; family Archangiaceae; genus Archangium; species Archangium minus. The sequence goes on along the minus strand of NZ_CP043494.1, from coordinate 6,184,965 downwards.
GCTATCGGCGCTGATCCAATACGGGTTGTAGAGAGGGTACGAGTCCGCCACCGTCCAGCACAGCCCGGTCGAGCACTGCGCGTCGGAGGAACAGCCAGAACCCACGGCATTCAGGGCCTGCGTCTGCTCCGAGAGAACCTGGGACGGCTCGGCAACCGTGCCGCCACAGGCCACAGGGCCGAGCAAGGTGAGCGAGAAGAGGGCGACAGACGCCGCGAGGATGTTCCGCATGGATGAGCACCTTTCCAGGTGAGGGGGGGCGCCGAGGCAAGCATTTCTCGCGGGCCACGCCAAGCCTCTTTGTTGTGACTTCAAACAATCCCCGGTACCGCTCCCAACGCATTGAACGTAGCCCCGGCCTCCCCACCGGACGATGCGCGCTCGGCTCCGCGTGTCCAGGGTGCGTCCGGCCCCATCGCCAGAAGCATGAGGCGCACGGGGAAGACGAGACGTTGAACCGGCATACGCGGAGGTGGGGCAATGAGGCGACTGGTCATGTCGTGGATGGCGGCGCTGGCGCTGTGGCTGTCGGGATGTGCCAACTGCGAGCAACTCCAGGAGGGCGCCACGGAGCTGGTCTCCCGTTACGCCCGGTGCCGCGCTGGCGACACCTGCCAGGAGGTCGATCTGCTCGCCCTGGCTGGCGGGCAGAACTGCCTGGGAGCCTTCCAATGCTTCGGTGCGGTCAACTCGAGGGCGAACCTCGCCGAGTTCCAGCGGCGAGCGCGAATCCTGGCCCAACAGGCGTCCTATGCGTGCCAGCCAGGAGAGTGCGTCACCGCCGCCTGCCTGGACCCAAGTGAGCTCGAGCCCGTGTGTGACACGGAGCTCGGCCAGTGCGTCCTGGTGCCGCGCCAGCCGTGAGCTGAGTCGACCTTCATCGAGCGTCACGGCTTGCGCGTGGCGCGCAGGATCTTGACCGGCGGCGTGAGCTTCTGCCCGTCCGCGGGCGCCTGCTGGATGGCGCGCACCACGTCCATGCCCTTCACCACCCGGCCGAAGGCCCCAAAGCCATGCCCGTCCGGGTTGCGCTTGCCTCCGTGATCCAGCTCGGGCTGGTCACCCACGCAGATGAAGAAGTCCGACACCGCGCTGTCCGGCGTGTCGCGCGCCATCGAGATGGAGCCATCCTTGTGCTTGAGCCCCGTCTCGTTCGTGCGCTCGAGCGGAATTGGCGGGAGCTGCTCGGACTCGCGAGCGGGGTTGATGCCTCCCTGGATGACCTCGATCTTCACCTGATTGTTCGGCTGGTTGTCAGGCTTCACCGTGCGGTGGAACACCCCGCCCTCGAAGAAGCCACCGTCCACGTAGTGGAGGAAGTTCCGCACTGTCTTGGGCGCGTGGGTCTCGTCGAGCTCCAGCTCGATCTCTCCCTTCTCCGTCTGAAGCACGACCCGCACCGTCTTGACCGGCTCCGGTTTCGCCGCCTTCTTCGGCGCGGCGGCAAAGGCGGTGGGGGCGAGGGCGAGCAGCACGGCGAGGCAGGCGGATGAGAGCAGGTTCATGGACGGCATTTCGCAACAGTCCATCCCGCTTGCCAACACGAACCCGTCCCACGGGGCGAATGGGCTCAGGGAAGCTGCTGCTCCAGCGTGCCCCAACGCAGCTGCACCCACCACCGGAGGTACTCCACTTCCTCGTCGAAGGTGGTGAAGTCCGTGCGGGTCTTCCACCGGAAGAAGCTCAGGTAGTCCTCCCTCCACCGGACCTCGTCACGACGGGCCGCGGCAGCCACCTCCCGCGCGTACTCGTCGATGAGCCCGAGCACCACCTCCGCTCGCAGCTCTCCCTGGAGCAGCACCCGGTAGCGCTCGCGCAGGGACGCCGCGATGGAGGGGTCCTCCAGCATCCGGGCGAAGAGGTGATTCCGGGTCGTGAAGTGGGGGTGCTCCCGTGGATCATTGCGCCGCGTGTCCCAGTTCTGGCCGAAGCTGGTATCGAGATCCCACGGGATGTAGCGCCACCGGCCTCCGGGACCCGGAGCCCGGTAGTGGTAGGCGTTCTTCGACACCGAGTCGTTGGCAACGATGAGCGTAGAGAAGATCCACCAGTCCTCGTATTCGTGCGTCATCCACGCGTGGCGCTCCACCTGGAAGCGCTCCGGGCTCGAATCGATCACAAAGGCCGTGAACGCGCGGATGCTGTCGTAGGCTTCGGAGCCAGACTCGGGGCGTCCCGCCCTCTTCTCGAAGCCCTGCTTCAAATCGCGCTTGGGCCGGCCCTCGACGTCCAGGTGGGAGAAGTTGGCGTCATCACCCGAGGCCTTGAACAGCTCCCCTTCCCCATCCAGCCCCTGCGCCGCCATCAGGTGTTTGTCGAGGTGATCGGCCACCGTGTACAGGCCCACGTAGCTCCCGTTCACGTAGACGACGGCGCTGTACGTCTTCACGGGGATGTGGCCCGGCGACATCCGGTTCCACAGCGTGAAGGCGAGCCGATGCCGCATGTACGAGTTGTCGTTGAACGGACTGATGAGTACCACCTTGCGCCGGCCGGTGAAGCCGCCGCCGAGCAGGGGCTCGTCGAAGGGCGCGTCCTTCGGGAAGTCGAGGGTGTAGCTGCGCTTGGGAAAGAAGTGCGAGGTGTTCCCGCGGAGCCTCACCCACAGCCGCTGGCACCGCCCGCGATAGACGAGCCGCGCCACGAAGTAGCCCTCTTCATCCGGAAGGGATTCCGAGATGAACAGGTTGAACACCGGCAACCCATCCTCCTCGACATGGGTCGCTGGACCGGACTCCGCCTGCGCGAACTCCTGACACTCGGCGGGCAGCGGCCCGATCCATTCGGTCGAGGAGGAACAGGACAGCAGCAGCCCTCCCGCCGCCAGACATAACAAGCCCCGCGCGACCCGTGACATGCAGCCTCCATCAGGAGCGCACGCTAGTGGGTGGTGCCACACGCCACAGGCTGCCCTCCAGGGCATTGTCGCGGCACGAACGGGCTAATCGTCGTACAGAGTCCACTGAGGCAACAGCGAGAAGGAGAGCTCGCCCTCGGAGGGGACCTCCAGCTCTTCCCGGTGGACCGCTGTGACGTCCTCGTCCCTCCGCATGGCGAAGAGCGTGTAGTGCCCCGCGGGCACCCGGGAAAACCGCCGGACCCCCTCCCGAACCGGCCTGCCCATGAAGCCACTTTCCAGCTTGGAGTACAGACCGTTCTTCGGACCCATGGACGGCAGGCTCCCCGGGAGGAGATGGACCTCGATGTTCCGATCCGGCACGAAGACATCCACCGCCGCGCCCGGAACCTGCTCGGTGAAGTCCAGCGTCACCCTGTCGCCCGAGGAGAGCTCCACCCGCCGCAGCGGGAACAGTGGCGCCGGGCCCTCGTCGGGCTGCGCCACCACCTGGACCACATAGCGGCCCGCCGGGATGGACCGCAGGGAATAACGTCCATTCCAGAAGCCCGTGGTGGTCATGAGCGTGCCCTGTTCCGAGCGAAGCTTGACCAGGCCCGACGCAACCGGGACACCCGCCGAGGAGATCCGCCCGTCCAGATCGGCTCCGGGCTCGGGCGGGGGCTTCTCGGGCCTCGGCTGCTCCGCCTTCAGGACCACCTCGCCCAGCTCTGCGACCTCTTCCTCCGGCAGATTGAAACGTTCCTGGGAGAACCCTGGAGCGAAGATGTGAACCAGGCTCCCCCTGGAGCGCGGCACGGAGAACCTCCCGTCAGGGTGATTCACGCGTGTCTGATCGACCCAGAACGACGTGAGCGGACTGCCATCCTCGCGCACCACACGTCCGCGGACTTCACACCGCACGTTCCGCATCACGATCCGGACGTCACGGCTCCCGGGAGAAACACGCCCCACCATGGAACCACCTTCATCCCAGTCGAGCCCACTCGAGGCCTCTTGATCGAGCGTATACCCGGGCAAGAACGCATACACCCCCCAGGCTCCCTCCGTCAGGTGCGCCAGCGTGAACCTTCCGTCGGGCCCGGACTGAACCCGCGTGGAGAGATTCGGCTGCCCGGACTTGCCACGCTGGGACCCGGAGATGAACACGCCCTCAATGGGATGGCCTTGCTGATCCACGACCTGGCCCGAGAAGCTCCAGCCCTCCTCGAGCTGGATGCGCACCTTCCGAGCCTCCACGCCATGCACCACCTCCTCCTGCTCCGCGTAGAGGATCCATCCCGAAGGAGGCCTGGCCCGCAGGGTGTAGCGCCCGGGTAGCAGACCTCGAAACACGGCCCTGCCCTCCGCGTCGGTGGTGAGCGCCCGCGAGAAGCTGCCCTTGCTGGCATGGGCCTGAAGCTCCGCACGGCGGACCGGGCGTCCCGCCTCATCCACCAGCTCGATCTCGAGGGAGGCGCCGCCACGCATCACCACACGCGCGTCACGGGAAGGGGCGGAGAGCTGCAGTTCCTCCGTGAGGAAGTCCGGATGGTGGGCCAGGACGCGCCAGGGACCGTGCACGGGAGCCTCCAGTGCGAAGGTGCCATCCGCCCCCGAGAGTGCGACGGCGACAGACGGCCCTGGCGGCCCGGACTCGGCGGGCACGAGCCGCAAGGAGACCCCCTCCACGGGTGCGCCCCTCTCGTCCACGGTGCGGCCCTCCACGAGCCACGCCTCCTTCAACACGACCTGTATCTCCTCCGAGGCCTCGAGCAGACGCTCCGGGAGCTCCTTGCGGACGTGGCGCATCGCCTGCACGCTCATCCCATACGTTCCCGGAACGAGCGGCTCGATCAAAAACCTGCCCCGCGAGTCCGTCCGAACCGTCCATCTGTTCTCCGTCCCAATTCCGGACAGGGTCACCTCCGCTCCCTCGATGGACCGGCCGGAGGTGTGGGTGACGCGTCCGCTCAGTTGGAGATTGGCGCCGAGGACGAGCTCCACCTCGGACCCATTCACATCCACCCGCTGTTGGGCATGGAGCCCTTTTCCGCTGGCCAACAGCACCTGCCCTGGACACAGCCCCTCCAGAACGAAATGCCCGCGCTCATCCGTGAGCGTGGGCGCGATGCGCACGTCATCCTTGACGTGGACGGTGCTCCCCGGAACCGGACCCCGCTCATCCACGACACGGCCCGAGATCCGCAGCGGGGTGAACAGGGTCACATCGAGCGGCCTGGCTCCCCAGGTGGGCGTGCTCGAGCTCGAACGCCTCGGCAAGAAGCCCTCCATCGAGACGAGGACCTCGTGCTCACCCCAGGGGAGTGGACCGACCAGGAACCGGCCTTGCGCATCCGTGGTCGTCTCGACGAAGCGTCCCTCGTTCCGCAGGAGCGTTGTGACGAGCGCTCCCGCGAGCGCCCTCTGCTGCTCGTCGTGCACCTCGCCGGAGATCCATACCCCGAGGGAGACCCGCACCTCGACGTCCTCGCTCCCCGCCGCCACCTCCCACTGAACGCCCAGGTCGTCTCCGCGCTCGGCCCAGAGCATGAAGGAGCCCTCTTCCAGGCCCTCGATACGGAAGTTCCCGTGGGCGTCCGTGGTGGCATGCGCGGATGGCAGTGCCTCCCGCACTCGCTGCTCCGCCGCCAGCTCCAGGAACGTCTTCGCGTACAGACCACCGCCACAGAGAATCCACGAGTCGTCGGATCGGGAAGGAATCCTGGAGAGCCACTCCGCGGACGCGGGCTCGAAGGCCACGACGAGCGCTCCGGGCACCGGCCCCTCTGGACCCACGACCTGGCCCTGGATGGACAACGCTCCCCGAGCCTCGGGCTGGGCTGCCGAGGGCCCCGTCAGCCACGAGGAGCGCGCCCGCGCCGCGGCTTGCTCGCGGGACTCCGCCGGACGACTCGAGGCACTGGGCGCAGGCCCCGCGAACCGCCAGCTGAGCCACGACCCCAACAGGACCAGGAGGACCACCCCAGCCCCAATGCCCCAACGTCGCCGCATGCACGGACCTCTCGGCTCCTGCCTCTCTCGTCAGCCTAACACGAGAGGGGCGCGGACCGAGGTGTCCGCTACCCGGCGAGCAAGGCCGTCTGCGGCTGGAGCGCCTCGCACGCCGGAGGCAGCGTGATGGTGATCAGCGTGCCCCGTCCCTGGCGGCTCTCCGCCCGCAGCGTGCCACCCAGGCCCGTCACGATGGCGTGACTCACCGACAGCCCCAAGCCCGAGCTGCCAGGCCGCGAGGCAACGAAGGGCTCAAAGATGCGCGAGAGCGCCTCGGGCTGCAGGCCCCTGCCCGAGTCCTGCACCTCGACCACCACCTCGCCCTCCTCCCCGGTGTAAGCGGCCACGCGCAGCACGTTGTCCTCGGCCTCCGCTGGATCCATCGACTGCACCGCATTGAGCAGCAGGTTGAGGAAGAGCTGGCTCAGCCGAGCCTCGTCCGCGTCCACCGCCGGTATCTCATGGAAGTCCCGCTCCAGCCGCGCCCGGTGGTGCAGCTCGCCGCGGATCAGCTTCAGCGCGTTCTCCAGCACCGGCTGCACCTCCACTCGCGCCTGGTGCTCCGGCGGCTTGCGAGAGAGCGTCCGCAGATCCTGCACGATGTGCTTGAGCCGCAGCGCTCCCTCCGCCGTCTCCCGCAGGGCCTCCAGCACATCGTCCAGCTCCTGCGTCACGGACTCGCCCTTCTCCTTCAGCGACTCACCCACCCGCTCCAACTCCTCGCGCGCGAAGGAGAGATTGGCCAGCATGAAGGCCAGCGGGTTGTTCATCTCGTGCCCCACGGCCGCCGCCAGCGAGCCCAGCGCCGACAACCGGTCCGCCTGGATGAGCCGCGCCTCCATCTGCTTGCGCAGCGTCACGTCCCGGGCGAACACCCGCAGCCCCGGGGGATCCCACAGCTGCGCCACCGTCAGCTCCCAGTACCGGCCGTCCAGGTGCACCGTGGGCGAGGGCTCACCCGCGGGAGCCCCACGCCAGGCCCACTGCAACGCCGCCCGCACCATCGGGTGCTGCGCCCCCTGGGTGATCAGCTCCGGGAAGGCCTTGTGCGTGGCCGGGTTGGCGAAGCGCAGCTCTCCGTCCATGCCCAGCTCCAGCAGCGGCTCGGGATGCAGCAGCGGGAAGGAGGCCAGCCGATACAGCGGCTCCTCCAGGGAGCGCATCCCTGACACATCGCGCACCAGCAGGCCCAGGCGCGGCTGCGTCTCTCCCTCCACGGGAGCGCACGGGGTGATCTCCGCCGCGTACCAGCGCGTCTCGCCCTCCACCTCCAGCCGGTACTCCATCCGGCCGCCCGCGACGCCTCGGCGGACCGCGCGCACCAGCGTCTGCAGCGGCTCTCCCGCCTCCTCTCCCAGCACCTCCACCAGCGTCCGCCCCTCGGCGTTGCTCACGTCCCGGCCAAAGGCCCTGCCCATGGGCGAGCACAACCGCAGGCACCGCGCCTCCCCATCCAGCTCCGCCACCACGTATTCGGCGCTGCGTACCTTGCGTGGCGCCTCGGACTCCTCCCGAGATGCCGACGACATGAAGAAGCCCTCCACCCGGAAGGGCCCCATCAAAATCTCCAGGCCACCCCCGTCGATGTTCATCCGCATGAGCACGGACACCACCGCGGCGGCATCCACCTCGGACAGGCGTCGGGTGATGACGATGCCATCGGCCAGGGTGGGCTCGGTGAAGGCGAAGGTGACGAGCTTGGACTCCTCGGCCCCGACGTACGAGGCCAGGGTGGCGCGCATGGCGAGCTCGTCCGGGTGGTTGGAGAAGACGGAGGTCACGTCCGCCTCTCCGGAGAGCACGGCCTCGAGCGCCTTGCGGTAGGTGCCCAGGAAGCGCTGCTCGGCGAAGAGCTCGCCTGGGCGCAGCCCCCGCTGTTGCAGGAAGCGCATGGCCAGCAGATGCCCGCCCGTGGAGCGCGGGGCCACCCAGGCGGCGCGCTTGCCCTTCATCGTCTCCAGGGTGAGCGGCTCGTCCGCACGGCACACCAGGGCCGCGTGGTAGTGCCAGCTCCCCGAGCGCACCGCGCGCAGCACCGCCCGCGCCTGCGGCTCGAAGGCATTGCACTGCTCGGCCGTGGCCCACGCCATGTCCACCCGGCCCGCGGCCAGCTCCGTCTCCAGCACCTCGTACGTGGGCGCGATCTCCATCACCACCGGCCGGCCCAGCCGCTCGGACAGCACTCGCCCGAAGAGCTCGACTCGCACGTGCTCCCGCACCTCCCCTAGCGACGGGTAGAGCAGGAAGCGGATGGGAGTGGTGGACGGGGTCACGCGCATTCCTCCTTCGATGCCCCTCGGTGGACCCACACCGGCCCCGCCCCGAGTTGCATGCGTTTCCTACTATGCACAACTATACCGTCCAACGCACACTATTCCTGTTTCACTGGAAAAAACGAGCTGTCAGACCCAGCTCGTTTCACTCCAGGCGATGTTTTTACTTTAAGTAAACCCAGGAATACGCCGCGTCAAACCCCGCGGGGAGCTGTGCCATGCGTTGGACAATCCTCGCGGGAAGATGTCCGGACGTGCATTGGCCCCAGGGGCTGCTCGGTGTTCAGAACTGGCTGGAAAGAGGGACGGCCTGGCCAGGACCCGACAGGGACCTCCTCCGGGCACGTTTCTCGCGAACTTGTCCGACTGTCGGACAGGTTGCGATGAAACGCGCCCGGGAGGTCGACCCGCCTGTTGCGCTCGCTCAGAACGCTTTGAAGGTGGTGATGGTGTAGGTGTCCTTGACGCCGGGCAGCGTCTGGATGCGCTCGGTGACAAAGCGACCGATGTCCTGGTCCTTGTCGAGGTGGAACTTGGCCAGCAGATCGTACCCGCCCGAGGTGGAATGGACCTCGGCGGCCTCGTCGACCTGGTCGGCGATCATCGCCGCGGTCTTGTAGGTCTGCCCCAGCTCACACTTGATCATGACGAAGATGGTGTGCACGGGAGCGCACCCTATCACGCCACATCGGGGAGCGAACCGGGAGCAGCGGCCGCCTCACGGCGACCGATCCGCCGCATGGAACTCTTGCCCACGATGATGTCCACCATCTTCCGCGCACGCGTCCAGACGCTCTCCTGCACGTAGGGGATGCCGTACTTCTCGCACAGGGCGCGCAGCTTGGGCTGCACCCGCTGGTACTGGAGCATCGACAGATCAGGGAAGACGTGGTGCTCAATCTGGTAGTTGAGCCACAGGTGGAGGTAGTCGTTGAGATCCCCACCGGTGCGGTAGTTGGCGCTGCCGATCACCTGCTGGAGGTAGCGCTCGCCCTTGCCCTCGGGGGCCGAGTCGAAGCGGTACAGGTCCTCGCCGGTGTGGTTGGGCCCCACGACGAGGAAGGTGTGCACGTTGGTGATGACCTCGGCCATGAGCGAGTTGCACAGGGTGCTGAACGAGGCCCACGGCCCCAGCGGCAGGAAGAGCGCGGGCAGCACGGCGAAGTTCCAGGCGACGTAGGGGGCGTAGCCGGTCAGCAGCACCTCGCGCCACTCCTCGCCGGTCAGGGGCCCATCCGGGCGGTGCTTGCGCCGCAGCGAGGCCAGTGTCTCCGGGGAGTAGTAGCTGGCGCGCCAGGTGATCGCGAGCAGCGCGAGCTGGAGGTAGCGCAACGCGAGCGGGCGCTCGGGGTTGCGCAGGGAGCCCTCGGCATTGCGCTCGAGCAGATCCGGATCCGCATCCTCGCCGGTGTACGAGTGGTGGAGGACGTTGTGCTCGAACACCCAGGCCTCGGGGATGATCCAGTCGAGCCAGTCAACGAAGCGGCGCTTGCCCTTGGCGAAGCCCTTGCTGGTGCGCTCCACGGGGGCGCCGGGGACGCGGTCGTAGCCCCGGTGACCCACGTGGTGCATCAGCAGCCAGCGCGTGGAGCGGCCGAGCCCCATCGCCGCCGCGCTCAGCGGGTTGGGCATCAGCCAACAGGTGGCCAGACCGAGCGCCGTGGCCGCGCGACCCCAGTTCTCGATCTTCCGCAGGTGCTCGAGGTCCGCCTCGCTGACGGAGGCATCGATCTCAGCGCGCAGCGCGCGGATGTCGGCCAGGAAGCCCTCCACGTCCACGGACGCGGGATCGAAGTCAGGGGTGGCGCGGGACATGCGGGGGACCTCGGAAGCTCGGGCGGAACGAATGGGGGCGAGCGGGCCCGCCAGTGCGCGCTCGGCGACGCACGGTAACCGGGAGCCACGGCTCCGGGAAGGGATTCCCGCGGGGGGATTCGCCTCCCCGACTCGGGGTCCTCTATACCCTCACCCCGACCCTCTCCCAGAGGGAGAGGGAGAGGGAGGGAGTTCAGCGCTGCATGGCTTGGAGGAGTTCTAGCGCCTCCGTGACGGCCTGCCAGACCTGCATCGCCTTGAGGTTCTCCTCTCCGCCCTGCAGCGTCCTCTTGGCCAGCCGCTCCAGCGGCGCCAGCGCGCTCTCCACCAGCATGATCTGCCGGCCTACGTCCGCCGGCAGCGGCGTCGCGGCCGCTCGCTGCAGTGACTGTGCCGGGGAACGCTCAGCCATCGTCTTCACCGCCTGGGACATCTGCTCCATGTACCGCCCCAGGTCCGCAGGTGGCGCCGAGGCGGGTGCGGACACAGGCTGGCGCTCCGCCATCGTCCTCACCGCCTGCGTGAGCTGCTCCATCACCGGGCCCAGATCCGCCGTCTGCGCCGGTGCCGCCACCGAGCGCTCGGCCAGCACCTTCAGCACCTTCGCCAGGTGTTGCAGGTACGGCGTCAGGTCTGTACCCGGCGACACCTGCACCACCGGCACCGGCGTCTCCCTGCGCGCCAGCTCCAACAGCGCCTCGCGCAGCGCCTCCAGCCGCGGCGTCACCTCGGCCACCGGGCTCGGCCCCGACGGCTTGCGCGTCACCTCCGCCGCCTGCACCACCGCGCCTGCCACCGCCCCGAGCTGCTCCTCGATGGCGCTCAGCTGACCCGTCACCCGAGCCACCGGATCGTCCTCCTTCCCGCCCATCCGCTTCACCCGCGCGAAGCCCTGCTTGATCTCCTCCCAGCGCTTCGCCTTCTCCGGCGTCAGCCGCCCACGCAGCTCCTGCAGCTTGAGCAGGTTCTGCTCGGCCGCCGTGGTGAGCGTCTGCGATTCGCCCTGGTAGTGATCGTCGATGAGACGCTCCAGCTCGTCGTCCGTCATCGCCGCCACGACCTTCTCGGCAACCTTGCTCATGTTGCGGTAGCTGCCCTGCAGCTTGAACGCGGGCTCCGTCCGGAAGCGCTCGTCCTGCGCCGCCGAGGCGATGTACTCCAGGTTCACCTTCAGCAGCACCTCCTGCACCCGGAAGAGCCGCTGGAACACCGCGACAATCTCTTGCAGCTCCGCCGCCGCGTAGCCGTATGACAGCTCGCCGGTGGGCACCTCCTCGCCCTTCGCCATGCGAATGAGCTTGTAGATGTCACCCGGCTCGCGCGTGGCGAGTGGCGCCAGCGCCCCGTTCGACGTGAGCGCGTTCTCGATGTAGCTGAGCGCGAACAGCTCTTCCTTCCCGTCGAGGATGTCACCCAGGTTGTAGGTGTCAGCACGGTTGGCGAGCATGTCCGGGATGCGGAAGCGATCGCCCGTCTCGGTGTACGGGTTGCCCGCCATCACCACGCAGAACTTCTTGCCGCGCAGATCATAGGTGCGCGTCTTGCCGTTCCACACGCCCTCGACCCGGCGCTGGCCGTCGCACAACGAGATGAACTTCTGGAGCAGCTCGGGATCCGTGTGCTGGATGTCGTCGAGGTAGAGCATCACGTTGTTGCCCATCTCGAAGGACAGGTTGATGCGCTCCACCTCCTGGCGGGCCGTGGCGTTCGGCGCCTCAGCCGGATCCAGTGACTTCACCGAGTGGCCCAGCGCAGGGCCGTTCACCTTCACGAAGGTGAGCCCGAGCCGGCTGGCCACGTACTCCATCAACGTCGTCTTGCCGTAGCCCGGAGGCGACATGAGCAGCAGCATGCCCATCCGGTCCGTGCGCTTGTTCTCGCCCGCCGCGCCGAGCTGCTTGGCCAGGTTCGCGCCAATGAGCGGCAGGTACACCTCGTCGATGAGCTTGTTGCGCACGAAGGACGACAGCACCTTCGGCGTGAACTCCTCGAGGCGCAGCCGGCGACGCTCGCGGTCCAGGATGTCCCGCAGCAGCGCACGGTAGGCGTGGTAGGCCGGCACGCGCACCTGCCGGAAGTCGCTCAGGCGGGCGAGGAACTCATCCAGGCGCAGCGGCAGCTTCCGGTCCTGGATGCGCGGGTGCTGGCCCAGCATCCCCGAGACCTCGGCGGAGGTGAGGGCACCGGCCACTTCGCGGTCCAGCTTGCGATCCGTGAGCAGCAGCACCGCTGCCTCCACCGCCACGTGGGCCGCCGAGCCCGGGCCTCCCTCGCGCCGCGCCAGGTAGGCCTCCACCCACGCGCGCACCACACGCAGGCGCTCAGGCAGGTTCTTCTCCAGGCCCCGCAGATCCTCCTCGAAGGCCGAGCGCGTCCCCGCCCTGTCCAGCTGCGACAGCAGCGCGTCCTTGAGCGCCACCGCCTCCCCGCTGGTGGTGAAGCGAGGCCTGTCTACGCCCAGCTCCTCGATCAGGTAGCGCCCGGCGAGCCGGGCCTCGGCGGGGCCACACTGCACGCCCATCGCCTTCAGGAAGACCCCGATGCGCTCGCCCGCCTCGTTGCCGAGGGCCCCCAACTCCGCCGACTCACCGAAGGCCGCACGGAGCCGGTGCAGGCTGCGCGCGCGGCGGTGGAAGAGCGACTTCTCGTCCCCCTCTCCCCCGAAGGCCCAGAACAGGGCCGCCCAGGCACGCGGCGTGGGTGCGAAGCGCAGCAGCCCCGCCCCCGTGTGCATCGCCAGCAACTTCTCGAGGATGGCCGCCGCGTCCGCGTCGTGGATGCCGCGCTCGTAGCCCTCGTCGTACCGGTCCGCCGAGTACGCGCGCACCTTCTCCAGCAACCCGCCCTGCTCCAGCATCGCCTGGTGCAACGCCGCGAGCGTGACGCTCCCCTTCCCCTCCTCCGCGTCCAGCAGCACCTGCGCGGCGAGGTACTCGGCGCGGTACACCTGGGGCGTCTCGGAGACGAGGTGCTGATCCCAGAGCTCGCGGTACTTCTCCAGCTCCGGCTCCTCCAGCTTCTGGGCGTAGTCCGTGCCGGTGAGCTGCAGGTACAGCGCGCCGTCGCGCGGTACCATCGTCAAATCCAACGGCTGCGTGTTGACGTTGAAGCGGTACTTGCCGAACTTGATGACCGGCGCGCCCGAGCCCTCCTCGTAGAGGTCGTTCCGGTCGCGCAGCGCACGCAGGGCATCCTGCCGCGCCGTCTTCACCCGGCTGAGCACCTCGTCCGAGCGCACGCTGTCCTGGAGCTCGAGAAGCTGCTGGGCGAGCTGCCGCAGCTTCTGCACCATCGAGTCGGACGCGAAGTACGAGTTGAGCTCGTCCTCGTCCTTGAAGGACTTCGCCCGGCGGTTGACGCCGGTGAGGATCCGCTCGGCGGCGCCAAAGAGGTTCTGCGCGCGGCGCTGGCGCTCGTCCACCAGCGCCTGCTTCTTCTGTCCGAAGGCCTCGAGCAGCTCCTCGCGCTTCTGGGTGAGCTGTCCGAGGAACTCATCGAACTCGCCGAAGCGCCCCTCCATCTCCTCCAGCTGCACGGTGAGGCGCGAGAGGCCCTCGTCGCACTTCTCCGGCGAGTCCGCCACGGACAGCGCGCTCTCCACCGCCTGGCCGAGCAGCTTGAACTGGGCACCGAACTCGGCCCGTTTCTCGCGGCCCACCAGCTCCTTGCGCTTGACGTTGAGGCCCGCGCGCACGCGGTTGAGGCGGGAGAACAGCTCGGAGATGCCCTCGAGGATCCGAGCACGCGCCAGCGGATCGCCCACCTGCAGGCCGCCCACCGTCTCGCTCAGCACCTCGAGGCCCTTGCCCACCTGCTCGACGTCCTCACCGAGCGGGGCCAGCTCACTCGTGGTCTGGATGGGCTCCAGCTTCTGCAGCAGCACGTCCAGGCGCTCGGCCAGGGGCTGGAGCGCCTCGCCTCGCTGGAGGAACTGCACGGCATCCGCGCTGACGCGATCCGTCTCCTCGATGACCTGCTTCTCGAGGCCCTCGAGCCGCGCCACGTCGATGTAGCGGATCTCCTTGAGGGTGATGAGCTGGCCGCGCTGCTTGCGCAGCTCCGAGAGGGCATTCATGAAGCCCTCGGCGCTCTGGAGCTCCTCGGGACGCACGCGCAGGAGGACCTGCTCCTGGGCCGTCTGGGCCGTGGCGATGGCGTCCGTGGCGCGCTTGCGCAGGGCGAGCACCTTCTCGAACTCGTCGATGATGAGCTCGGAGGTGCGCCGCAGGGTCTCGATTCCCTCCTGAAGCGCCGTCTCCTCGTGCCCGAGCCAGTAGAAGGCATCGAGCATGCGGGTGGCGGCGGCGGCCAGGTCCTCGTAGGTGCGGCGCGAGGGCTTGTCCGTGCGGGCCATGCGCACGAGCGTCAGCGCGTCGGAGATGCCGCGCACGAGCTCGGCGTTGCCCACCTTGCCGAGGTAGCCGGGCGCGGGCGGCATCTTCGCGGCGTGCTCGGCGGAGACGAAGGGCGTCTGCCACACCTGCATGGGGTGCACGCGGGTGGGCTCGTTGGAGGTGGAGCGGAACACCACCATGCGCCCGTCCCCGAAGAGGCTGAAGCCGTGCCCCTGCAGCGGGTTCTGCACCTCCTTGCGCACGAGGTTGTATGGGAAGAGGACGTAGGCGCCCTCGTCGCGGCGGAAGAAGACATAGAGGACGTCCTCGCCGTTGGGCGAGCGGATGGCCCGTTTGAACTGGAGGCCCTCTCCAATGCCCTCGAAGACCTTGTAGTCGCCCGTCTGCAGGTAGTAGCCGCCGGGGAAGACGATGCCCTGATCCTCGGGGAGCCGGACGCAGGAGTTGCCGATGGCGTCGATGCGCACCACGTGCTGGGTACGGGTGTTGAAGACGATGTAGCGGTGCGTCTGCTCGCGGAACGGCAGGACGCGCAGGAGGATCAGGCCTCCCACCTGGGCGTAGGCGAACTCGGCGTCATCGAGTGACTGATCCGGATCGTCCACCGGCTCGCGGTAGATGCCCAGGCCGTCCGTGGTGTTGTTCTCCACCTTGATGGTGAGGTCGCCCTTCACCGTCTCCACGAACACCTGATCCAACACGTTGACGTGCGGGTGCTGGCCGAGCACGTAGTTCTCGCGCGTGGCCACCTTCCACTCGAAGTCGTGGGACGCGGGGAAGACGTGATCCCTCTCGCCCTGGTTGTCGATGTAGGTGGCATTGCCCTCCACATCGAGCGCGAAGCGGAAGACCTTGATGTCGCGCTGCGACTGGCCCGTCTGGAAGATGGCCAGGAGCTTCGTCTCGTTGCGGCGGAGCTGAAGGAGCCTCGCGTCCTTGTAGTACTTGTAGAGCTCGCCGAAGTCCTTGACGAAGCGCGGATCCTGCAGGAACCCACCGGCCTCGGAGGGCGGCACCAGGGAGAAGTCGAAGCCCTCGGCGGTCTTCTCGAACTTGTGCAGCGAGAAGACGTCCGCGACGGACATCTCCTTCTTCAGGCCGATGAAGACGTTGTAGCCGAAGAGCAGGTACTTCCCGACGCCGACGATGTCGCACGGGACGCAGTTGTGCTCGGTGCGGACGCGCTCGTTGCCAATGACGGTGAGCTCCGTGCCACCGAAGAGCTTCTTGCGCCGCTCGTTGAGGTCCGTGGCCTTGTTGCCGAGCGCCTCGGCCTGGGCGAGCAGGCGCGCGCGGATGACCTCGTAGCTACCGCCCTCCAGCGTGGCCTCGCCCGACGCGGGAGTGGGGCTTTCAGTTGCCATCGTCAGTTCACCGAGAGATGAGGAACCAGGGGTGCACGTACCCTCACCCCGACCCTCTCCCGAGGGGAGAGGGAGTGGGTACTGCGTTGCCCCCTCTCCCCTCGGGAGAGGGCGGGGGTGAGGGTATGGGGAATCCGTACTCCAATCCGCGCGGACACCGTGTCACCGTGTCCGCGCGGCTCATGACCACGCTCGCCCGCTCAGCCCTGGGTCTTCTCGGGAGCCGACGTCCGGACGGGCTCGGCCTCCACGAGCGACTTGAGGTTGGAGGCCGCCGTGGCCGTGGGGTTGGGTGCCATGCGGTGCAGCAGCGCGGCCATGGCCAGGTTCTGCGCGTCGCTGGTGAGACCCGGCTTGGAGAGGATCTCCTTGAGGTCCGCGGGCAGATCCTTCTCGCCGTTCAGGTAGCCACCGAAGGCCTTGCGCAGCACCTCGCTCTGGTCGAGCGCGCCGTCGAAGGACTGGCCCACGGAGATGGCCTTGATGAAGCGCTCGAAGAACTGGCCGTCGCCGCCGACGATGTTGACCTTGGCGTTGCCCATGGTCTCGGCGAGCACCTTGGACTGGGCCTCGGCGATGTCCTTGCGCACCTGGATGGTGGCGAGCTCCACATCGCGCTCCTTCTGCAGGCGCAAGCGGAACTCCTCGTGCTCGCGAGTGGCGCCCTGGAGCAGCTTCATGGACTCGGCCTTCTCGGCAAGGCCCCGGGCCTCGGCGAGCAGCTTCTCCTCGATGGCCTTGGCCTCGGCGAGCAGCTTCTCGCGGGTGGCGATGGCCTCGGCCTCGCCGCGCTTCTGGATGGCCATGGCCTCGGCCTCGCCGATGCTCGCACGGGCCAGCCCCTTCTCCTTCTCACCGGCGGCCTCGGCGAGCAGCTTCTCGCGGGCAGCAGCGGCCTCGGCGAGCCCGCGCTCCTTGGCGGCGAGCGCCTCGGCCAGGCCGCGCTCCTTGAGGACGGTGGCCTGGGCCATGCCCTGCTTCTCGATGACGGCGGCCTCGGCCTCCTTCACGCGCACCGTGGCCATCCCCTGCTTCTCGACGGCGAGCGCGTCCGCCTCCTTCACGCGGACCTCGGCCAGACCGTGAGCGGCCTCCTCGGCCTGAATGCCCTCGGACAGGCGCATCTTCGCCTTGGCCGTCATGTCGGCGGCCTGCAGCTCGGCCTCGGCCAGGGTGAGCTTCTCCTTGGCGGAGAACTTGGACACCTCGTTGCTGGCCTCGGCGGCCTTGATGTCCTTGACGAGCTTCTCCTGCGCCTGGGCCTCGGCCGTGATGAGCAGTGCGTCCTTGCGGCGCGTGGCCTCGGCCTTCACGCGCAGATCCTTGATGCGCTCCTCCTCCTCGGCCACGCCCTTCTCCACGGCAATGCGGGCGCGCACCACGTCGGCGATGGCCTTCTTCTCGGCCTCGAGCTGCTTCTCCTTGCCGATGCGCGACAGCTCCACCTCGCGCTCGCGGTTGATGGCCTCCAGGGCGCGATCCTTCTCCACGCGCTCGGACTCCACGCCCACCACGCGCTCGCGGTTCTTCTGCGCCACCTCCACCTGGCGGTGCTTGTTCTGCTCGTTGATCTGGATTTCTTCCTCGGCCTTGATGCGCGCCAGCTGCTGCTTGGCGAACTCCTCGGCCTTCACGCGCTCGGCCTCGGCGGTCTCACGGGCCTGGATGGAGTCGATCTCGCGCTTCTGCTTGGCGGCGGCCTCGGCGCGCTGACGCTCGAGGGCGAAGATGGCCTCGTCCGCCTCGACGTTGCGCTTGGTGATGGCCATGCGCTCGCTCTGGCGGAACTCGTTGGTGTGGATGTTCTGGACGGAGGTGAGCTCGGTGATCTTCCGGATGCCCTGCGCGTCGAGGATGTTGTCCTTGTCCAGCATCTCGACGGGGGTCTGCTCCAGGAAGTCGATGGCGCAGTCCTCCAGCATGTAGCCGTTGAGATCCTTGCCGATCACCTGGACGACCTGGTCCTTGATGGCATCCCGCTTGGTGTAGAGCTCCTCGAAGTCGAAGCTCTTGCCCACCGTCTTGAGGGCCTCGGAGAACTTGGCCTCGAAGAGGTGCTCCAGGGTCTCCTGATCACTGGCGCGAGCGCAGCCGATGGACTGGGCCACCTTGAGCACGTCCTCGCGCGTCTTGTTCACCCGGACGAAGAAGGTGACCTTGATGTCCGCGCGGATGTTGTCCTGGCAGATCAGGCCTTCCTTGCCGCGGCGATCGATCTCGATCGTCTTCAGGGCAATGTCCATCACCTCGGCGCGGTTGATGATGGGCCACACGATGGCGCCGGTGAAGGTGACGATCGGCTCTCCCTTGAAGGGATTGACGATCAAGGCGCGTCCTTGATCCACCTGCCGGTAGAACCTGGAGACGATGAACGCGGAACAAAAGAGGAAGAAGAGGCCTCCTCCGATTCCGGATACGACGATTGGCAGATCCATTCGGTGCTTTTCCCGAGCGAGTAGACCGGGGGACCTTCTATCACGCGACCGGAGCCCCCCGCGAACAGCCCCCGGCGCGGCACTAAGGAAGTCTGCAAGAGTCGCTACCGAGCGCGAACCCTATCGCGGGCGAGCGCAGCGGCAGTGAGCGGATCCTTCAAATGTTCCATCTCCTCGGGGAGGAGCCAGTCCACCGGCTCCACCTCGTAGGCATCGCGAGCGGCATCATAGCCAAGAATGAGCGCCTTCTCTCCACGCTTGAGCTCATTGGCCTTGTCGCACACCACGTTGAGGATGAGGCCGGCGCCACCGTCCTCGAAGGTGGCGTGGCCGAACCTGCCATCCACACGGCCGCTGGCGATGACACAGACGCGGCCCATCAATTCGGAGCGGCGAGGCGCCTGGTGGACGGCGAACATGGGCCGCAGGGGCCGCACTGCCAGTCCGGCGAGCACCAGACCCACCGCGAGACAGAGCGCGGCGAGGCCACCACTCACAAGAGCGCCAGGCAGCGCGCCGAGCGCCTCCTTGGCTGGATGTGCAAAGGCCAGAGACAGCAGCCAGGAGAGGAACACCACGAAGCTGACGGACACCGTCACCGGGACGCCGCCGAAGCCGAGCACCTCCAGGAAGGAGCCGCCATGCTCGGAGCTGCCCTCCATCGCAGCCTTGGCGCCCCCTTCCATCGCGGCCTTGGCCCCTCCCTCGAGGGCGGCCTTGGCGCCACCTTCCATCGCGCCCTTCACGCCACCTTCGAGTGCTTCCGTGGCCCCCGCCTTCGCACCCAGCGCGAAGTCCCCGATGTCTCCGTCGAGCAGATCGATCCCCACCGCGCCCACCATGACGGTGAGCCAGTAGCCAACCACCACTCCCAGAGGGATGGTGAAGATGACGGTCGGGAAGGCGAGGATGGCGTCGAGGAACTCGGTCATCGGCCCAGCAAGCAAAGAGGTGGCTGGGAGTCTATTCCAGGCTTGCAGACCCAGGACAGCCCCTCCAGCCGATTTGCGGCTTGCCTGGCCTCCAGGCCGGCGGGGCGGGGCTGCGTTGACGGGATGCGCCAGGCTGCACAGGCATTCCTGAGGGGCGCATGGAGCGCACGCGGGGGCCAGAGCCGGGCATGACGCACATCGAGAGACTGCGACAGGATGGAATCCGTCGGCTCGGGAGCCCCAAGCGTGGCTTCCAATACAAGCAATCCAATGGGAAGCCGGTAGCGGCACAGGAACGCGAGCGCATCGACGCGCTGAAGATTCCACCGGCGTGGACGGACGTGCTGATCAGTCCGTCACCCACGTCGAAGCTACAGGCCATGGGGAAGGACGGCGCGGGGCGGTGGCAGTACCGCTACCACGAGTCCTTCACCAAGCGGCGCGAGGTGGAGAAGTACAAGCGGATCGTCGACTTCGCGAGGGCGCTGCCCAAGCTGCGGCGGCGCGTGGCGGCAGATCTGCGTAAGCCGGGGTTGGGACGCGACAAGGTGATGGCATGCCTGCTGCGGATCCTCGGGACGTGTTTCATCCGGGCGGGGAGTCAGCAGTACGCGGACGAGAACCAGAGCTTCGGGCTGGCCACGCTGCGGGCCAAGCACGTGAAGGTGAAAGGCGACACGGTCATCTTCGACTTCCCGGGCAAGAGCGGGAAGCAGCAGTACCGGGAGCTGAAGGATCGGCAGGTGGCTCGCATCGTGCGCGAGTGCCTGAAGCTGCCGGGGCGGGACGTCTTCAAGTTCCAGTTGGACGACGGGTTCGTGGTGGACGTGCGACGGCGCCACATCAACGAGTACATCCAGGAAGTGATGGGGGCTCGCTACAGCGCGAAGGACTTCCGCACGTGGGGCGGGACGCTCATCTGCGCGTGCGCGCTGGCTCGAGCAAAGGAGCGGGTGCGCCGGGAGGCCGCGAAGGACGGAAAGAAGGTCACGAAGAAGACGATGGTGGCGGCGGTGAAGGAGGTCGCCGAGCACCTGGGGAACACGCCCGCGGTGGCGAGGGACTCGTACATCTACCCGTCGGTGCTGGCGATGTTCGAGAAGGGTCGCGTGGTGGAGCGCTACTTCGATTCCGTGGAGGAGTTGGCGCAGCACGAGAAGCCCGCGCTGCACTGCTCGGAGAAGGCCCTGCTGGAGATGCTCGAGGACGGCAAGCGACCCGCGGCGGTGTAGTCCCCTTCCCCGCCGGGGCAAGTGGCAGACCCTCACCCTGACCCTCTCCCAGGGAGAGAGGGGACTTTCACGGGCTCTCGGACCAGGTCCGAGAACTTCGTGGACACTCCACATACACTGCAGCGCATGAGCGAGTACGTCACCCACCGCGACGCCATGAAGGGAGCAAGGTTGGAGGCCCTTCGGGAGGCCCTGCTCTCGTCGCGCTTCGTGGCGCGCAGCCCCTTGATGGGGACGTTCCAGAGCAGCCGGGGCTTCGCGTTCATCTTCACGGAGGCGGGACAGCTGAAGCTGGAGGAGCGCTTCCCCTTTCTCCGGGACTACCTGGCGATGGTGATGGATCCGGCGAGCTCGCGGGGACTACTGCCCTGGCGTGAGCGGCTCTTCGGCACGAGCAGGGAGCGACGAAAGCCGAACGCCTTCTATTTGAACCTGCTGCTGTTGGAGCCCGGGCGGAGTGTGGGCCGGCACATCGACGCGACGCTGCAGGAGCCGAGCGGCGTCCCAGGCGCAACGCCCCAGCATGTGAGCGTGCTCTACCTGAACGTGCCCGAGGGCGCGAAGGGAGGCGCGCTGGTGTTCTCGCGAGGAAGCCAGATCCTGGGCGAGGTGCGTCCGAGACCGGGAATGCTGGTGCACTTCAGGGGCGAGCTGACGCACGAGGTACAGCCCTTCACGGGAGGTCCGGAACAGGCGCTGCGGGCGAGCCTCGTCTGCGAGCAGTACGCGTTCGAGCCCCAGGCCCTCGCGCGATTGCCCGAGCTCCGCATCCAGTCCAAGGCAGGCTTCGCGGCGTATCTGGAGGCACACCGCGAGCGCGGCACCTAACCCCATCCCCGCAGCTGCCTACCGCAGCCGAGCCGCCAGCAGGCCCAGCTCACGCGCCTTGTGGCTATCCCTTCGTGTCACCTGGAGGGCGAGCGCCTCGGCCGCGGTCGCCACCTCGCCGCGCACGTCCGCCGCCAGCTCTGCATCTACCAGCACCTCGGGCACGTCTGCGAAGCGGCCATGCTCGTCCGCCACATAGGCCGAGAGCAGCTCCTCCGCGACCACGCGCGCCGCTCCGGCTACCCTCGACGCGAGCCCCAGCGTCACCCGCGTCAGCTGTGAGCAGAAGAGCGCCAGCTCGTCCTCGTCCGCGATGCAGTCGAATACCCGCGGCACGGCCTTCACGTAGTAGCAGAGCACCGACACGCCCTCCGCCGGATAGCCCTCAGCAAAGGAGCGAATGTCCCCGAGCAACCGCTCCAATCGCCCGATGTAGCCAGGCACCTCGCGCCAATCGACGTACCGCACCCGTACGGCCTCGGCGATCGCCCTCCGCAAATGCCGGGACAGGGCCGCCTCCGCCCCATCGTGGGAAGCCTCTGGCTGCTTGAACTCCTGACGCAGCTCCGGGTCCGCCAGGAAGCGCTCCACGGCGAACTCGAGCAGTTGCTCCTGGGGCCAGGATTCCAGCCGGGCGCGGATCTCCGCTCTCAGCGTCGGCTCGCCTCCCTCTTGACCTGCATGCTTCCGGCTCATCGGGGCAGCTCTAAGCACCCCAACCGGAAAAGTCACCTCCGGGAGGTGACTCCAGAAGTGGGACAGTCCGCGCGCTCACTGGAGCCCAGAAACGACAAAGCCCCGCTGACTCAGCGTCAGCGGGGCTTCATCATCAAGTTGCGGGGGCAGGATTTGAACCTGCGACCTTCGGGTTATGAGCCCGACGAGCTACCAGGCTGCTCCACCCCGCGATACCGTTTGCGACCAACAACACACATATACAGCTTGCAACGACAAAGCCCCGCTGGTTCAGCACCAGCGGGGCTTCATCCACAGAGTTGCGGGGGCAGGATTTGAACCTGCGACCTTCGGGTTATGAGCCCGACGAGCTACCAGGCTGCTCCACCCCGCGATATCGGTTGCTGCTCTATGTCAAACACCAGAGACCCTGTCTATCATTTCCAACAGGGTCTCTAGCCTGTTGAGTTGCGGGGGCAGGATTTGAACCTGCGACCTTCGGGTTATGAGCCCGACGAGCTACCAGGCTGCTCCACCCCGCGGCGAAGTGGGAGGCTAAGTACCGCCCTCCCCCAGGAGCGTCAACTGTTTTTATCGAACGGCTGGAGGCGCGGTCTTCATTCCCCGCGCCTCCGACTGCGAGCGATTCGATGCTGCTACTTGCCCATCTTCTGCTTGAACAGATCGGCGAAGGTGCCCAGTCCCTTCTTGCCACCACCGACGGGCTGCTGGCTCTTCGTCCACGCCTCGACCTCCGCGCGCTCCTCGGCCCGCTCGGCGGCGGTGATGGAGAGGCGGATCTTCCCGGAGGCGTCGATGTCCACGAGGGCCACCTTCAGCTCCTGGCCGAGCGAGAACTTCTTGCGCAGATCCGTGCCGCGCTCGGTGCCCGTTTCAGAGGCGGGAATGAGACCCTTGCCGCCCGGGAACACGAGGAACACGCCGTAGGGCTCGATGCGATCCACCTTGCCCACCACCACCTGGCCCACCTTCGGGCGAGGCGCCGCGGGCTCGGCGGGCTTCTTCTCCTCGGCGGGGGCGGCAGCCGGACGCTCCTCGGCGGGGCGCTGGGCCTCCTCCTCGGTGATGCGGCGCAGGCCGATGCGCTTGTCGTTGGCGTCGATCTTCTCCACCTGCACCCAGATGGTCTCGCCCACCTGCACCACGTCGCGCGGGTGCGCGATGCGGCGCTCGGACAGCGCGGAGATGTGCACCAGGCCGTCCACGCCCGGACGCAGCTCTACGAAGGCGCCGAAGGGCTGCAACCGCACCACCTTGCCCTGCAGACGGTCGCCCTCCTTGATCTCCGCGAGCGCCGTCTTGAAGGGATCCTCCTGACGAGCGCGCATGGAGAGGGTGATGCGCTCCTTATGCTTGGACTTGTCCGGCGAGTTGGGCTGCGCGGGCTCCATGCGGAGGATCTCCACCTCCACCTCGTCGCCCTGCTTCACCACGTCGCTCGGGTGAGCCACGCGCATGTAGGACATCTCGGAGACGGGGATCATGCCCTCGACCCCGCCCAGGTCCACGAAGGCGCCGAAGTCACGCACGCCGGTGACCTTGCCCTTGACCACCTTGCCCTCGGCGAGCGTCTCGCGCGTCTTGGCGGCAAGCTGGCGCTGCTCCTCCTCGAGCAGGGAGCGGCGCGAGAGCACCACGTTGCGATCCCGCACCTCGGTGACGCGGAACGTGAGCTTCTCGCCCACGAACTGATCCGGCTTCTCCACGAAGCGGATGTCGAGCTGGCTGATGGGGCAGAAGGCGCGCACGTCGCCAATCGCCACCTCCACGCCGCCCTTGTTCACGGAGAGGACCATGCCCTCCACCGGCATGCCGGAGGCGCGGGCCTCGGCCAGCATCGCCATGTTGGCGCTGCCCTTGGCCAGCGCGCGGCTGAGCAGGATGCCCCGGGCGCCCGCCTCGATGACGTGCGCCTCGATGGTGTCACCCACGCCGTAGCGCAGGACGCCCTCGTCGTCCTTGAGCTCGCGCAGCTCGATCATCGCCTCGCTCTTGGCGTTGGACAGCGACACGAAGGCCGTGTCCGCGCCGAGCTGGAAGATGGTGCCCGTCACCTTCTCGCCGACACGCACCGAGCGCCGCGCCGGCACGCCGCCCTCCTTCTGCTGCGCCTCGAACATCTCCGCGAAGGACTGGGACTCGGGGACCTCCTCGTAAAGCGCGCTGCTGGGCGCCGGCGCGGGAGGCGCCTTGGGAGCCGGAGTCGCCGAAGCCACCGGAGCGGCCGTCTCGGTGGAGGCCTCGGGGCTCGCCGCGGTCTCGGCCGGAGCGGTCGACGCCGGAGCCGGAGTCACCGGGCCACGCGTCTCCACCGCGCCCGAGGCGCGCTTCACCACCACCATGGGGCCCTGGGGACGACGCTCGCCGCCCCTGCCGCCACCGCCACCGCGGTCACCACCCCCACGGCCACCCCGATCGCCACCGCGCGGACGGCGATCCTCACGGGGCGCACCCTGCCCCTGCTGGGCACCCGCCTCACCCTCCGGCTTCGCCGGACGGGCCTCGCGCTCGCCTCCTCGCTCGCTCCGCTCACCGCGCGGGCGATCCGAACCGCGGTCCCGGTCACGGCCACCGCGCTCCTCGCGCTCGCCGCCACGGCCCGCCGGGATGCCGAGCATCACGTCGCCAAAGGTGGCCTTGGGCTTCTTGGGACCGAAGCCCCCCGCACCACCGCCACCAGAACCCACGGAACCGTTCTTCTCGTCGCTCACTGCCGGGACCTTCCTGAACGAATCAACGAAATCCAGCGCTGGAGGACCGTGCCCCCTGCTGGGGAAAAAGGCGGCGCACTCTATACACGCACAGTGCTTGGACGGAAGACGCATGTGGTCATCTTCCGCAAGTCCCGCCCGGAACCCCTCCATAACGCGACACGTTGGAGGCGCCATCCCCCACGCATGGAGGCAGGCATGCTCGCCTGCTCCTAGAGGGATAGGGGTCAACCTGGCAACGCTGGGGTGTAGGGGAAAACCCTCACCCCCGTGGTTTTTCTCCTGGAGTGGCCAGGCCCGCCCTGGAGTCAACCTGGGGGGCTACCTACCCTCACCCCGACCCTCTCCCAGAGGGAGAGGGAGGGGATGCCCGGCTAGCGGGACTTACGGCGGAGGACTCGATTGAGGACGGACTTGGCCTCGGGGATGCCCAGGGCTCCCGTGATTCCGAAGTAGACTGCTCCGAAGGGCAGCACGACCGCCAGGAACAAGAGGACGGGGTGGAGGTTCGGCGGGGGAAGGAAGCTCCCTCCCCACTCCGTCACCCCGGGCATGGGTCCCAGCACCTTCGTCAGCGCCACCTTGATGCCCAGCCCCGTCAGCCCCGCCGCGATGGCCGCCCCCCACAGCTTCGGCATGCTCTCCGGCATCCGGACGTGTCCGATCTGCGCGGTGAGCGTCCGGCGCAGCATCTGCGCCTCGAACCAGGCCATCAGCCCACCCGCCAGGGGAAGGAAGGCCGTCCCCAGGTACTCCGGCAGCCCCACCAGCCCCGGCAGCCGCAACGCCAGGAACCAGGCCAGCGCCGCGCCCACCACCACTCGAATCACCGCGAAGCGCAGCGGCGTGCGCGTGTCCTTCAGTGCGTAGAACGTCGAGGCATACAGGCGTCCGAGCGCGGAGGCCACCAGGCCCACCGACGAGCCCATCAGCACGTACCAGAGGTAGCGCGTGTCCGAAGCCGTGAACCGGCCCGTCTGCAGGAGAGCGCCCGCCACCACGTCCCCGATGAGGAGCAGCGCCGCTGACGAGGGCACCACGAAGAAGGCAATCCGACGCGCCCCCGCCTCGAGCCGCGAGCGCAGCTTGCCGGCCACCTCCTCCCCTGCCCCGGCCGCTCGCGACATCTCCGGCAGCTCGGCCGCGGAGATCGCCATGCCAAAGAGGCTCACTGGGATGAGGTAGATGGTCTGCGCGTACGTCAGTGTGGACAACGCCCGGTCCGCGATCAGCGACGCGTACGACGTGTCCACGTAGGCGCTGATCTGCACCACGCCGCGCCCAAGCACCACCGTGCTGAAGCTGCGCAGGACCTGACGCACGGACGCGCTGGCCGTAGACAGCGTAGGCCGGAAGTGCCCGAGCACCTTCATCACCGAGGGCACCTGCACCAGGAACTGCAACAGGCAGCCCGCCACCACGCCATAGGCGAGCACCACCGCCAGCCGCTCCTCGGTCAGCCCGCGCATCCCCGCCACCACCAGCGTGGCGATGATGGCCGCGTTCCACACCACCGGCGCCAGGTAGGACAGGAGGAACTTCCGGTGGCTGTTGAGGACTCCCAGACACCAGGCGGACATCACCAGCATGCCCGTACCCGGGAAGAGGATGCGCACCAGCTGGATGGCCATGCTCCGCGCCTCGCCCTCGAAGCCCGGGGCGATGGTGTCCACGAAGAGCGGCGTGGCCAGCATGCCCACCGCCACCATCACACTGGTGGCCAGCGCGAGCAGCCCGAATACCGCGCCTGCGACTCGGTCCGCCTCCTTCGGGTCCCCCTTCCCCAGCAGCCCCGCGTACACCGGGATGAACGAGCCGGAGAGCACGCCCTCGCCAAAGAGGTTCTGCAGGAAGTTGGGGATGCGCAGTGCCGCCTTGAACACAGCGGCGGCGATGCCGTTGCCCAGGTAATGAGCGAAGACGCGCTCTCGCACCAGGCCCACCAACTTCGAGGCGAGGATGCCTGCCGCCACGAACAGCGCGCCACTGCCTCTCGCGGCGGGGCGTGCAGACACGGGACGGGCTTCAGGAGCGGAGGGGGCGTCGGAACGTGGGGCGGGGACGGTCAAGCGTCCCGGACTCTACGCGGAGCGTTCACCCGCTAGAAGCATGAACTCGGACCCCCATGGTTTCCCTTGACGGTTCCCCCTGCAGGCCGCAATGGTCAGCCCTCCCATGGCTGGTCCCCCTACCAACGACCTCTCGACCGATGTCGCGCTCGTGCGCCGCGTACTGGCACGCGAGTTGGAGACCATCAACGAGTACGAGGCCCACGCCCGTGCCTCCTCCAGCCCCGAGGTGCGGGATTTCTTCCTGCACCTGGCCGCCGAGGAGAAGGAGCACGTCGCCGAGGCCGTCCACATGCTGCGCCTGTTGGATGCCGGTCAGGAGGCGCACTTCAATAAGCCTGTCGTCACGGGTCACTTCCAAGGCGCCATCGAGGGCCAGCCGTCTCCCGCCCCTGCTGCCCCCCCCACCCCGTCGACTCCGGCCGAGCCGGCCCAGCCTGCGCCCAATGGTCAGGCCGAATCGCCGACCCTGCTTCCTCCTCAACGCATCGTGTACGGAGTACCCGCGCCGCCACCCAGCCCGGGCACCCATCCCTTGACCGTCGGCTCGCTGCGGCGCAGCCGCTGAACGCGTACCTCCCTGGAGCATCCTCATGCCTGACTTCCTTGGACATGCCGAGAACCCGTTGCGCGAGGACGAGTGGGCTCGCCTCAACGAGACCGTGATCCAGGTCGCCCGCCGCGCGCTCGTCGGCCGTCGCATCCTGGACATCTACGGCCCGCTGGGCGCGGGTGTGCAGAGCGTCCCCCATGACGAGTACACCGGCGTCAGCCCGGGCGCGGTGGACATCGTCGGCGAGCAGGAGACGGCCTCCGTCTTCACGGACGCGCGCAAGTTCAAGACGATCCCCATCATCTACAAGGACTTCCTGCTGCACTGGCGCGACATCGAGGCGGCCCGTCTGCACAACATGCCGCTCGACGTGTCCGCCGCCGCTGGCGCCGCGGCCCTCTGCGCCCAGCAGGAAGACGAGCTCATCTTCTACGGTGACCCCAAGCTCGGCCACGAGGGCTTGATGAACGCCACGGGCCGTCTCACCGTGCCGCTCGGGGACTGGACCACGCCCGGCGCCGGCTACATGGCCATCGTCGAGGCCACCCGCCGACTCAATGAGTCCGGTCACTACGGCCCCTATGCCGTCGTCCTCTCTCCTCGCCTCTTCTCGCTGCTGCACCGCATCTTCGAGAAGACGGGCGTGCTGGAGATCGAGACCATCCGCCAGCTCGCGGCGGACGGCGTCTTCCAGTCCAACCGGCTGCGCGGTGACTCGGGCGTGGTCGTCTCCACCGGCCGCGAGAACATGGACCTCACGATCGGCATGGACATGGTCACTGCCTACCTGGGGGCCTCTCGGATGAACCACCCCTTCCGGGTGCTCGAGTCGCTCATCCTGCGCATCAAGCACCCTGACTCCATCTGCACCCTGGAAAGCGAGCCGAACCGCGGTTAGCTCCTCCTGGAGCCGCCCACCGCCAGCCCCCCATGGCGAAGATCCTGGTCATCGACGACGAGGCGAACCTCCGCAAGGTGCTCGCCGCCATCCTGCGCCGTGACGGCTATGACGTCACCGTCGCGGTCGATGGCGAGCAGGGTCTCGCCGAGTTCAACAAGAACGGCGCGGACATCGTGGTCACCGACCTCGTCATGCCCAAGGCTGGGGGCATGGAGGTGCTGCGCTCCGTCAACGCCGCCAACCCCGACGTGCCGGTCATCATCATCACCGCGCACGGCACGGTGGACTCCGCTGTCGAAGCCATCAAGGCCGGGGCCTTCGACTACGTCACCAAGCCCTTCGATCAGGCGGAGCTCTCGGCTGTCATCGCCAAGGCCGCCAAGGCGCACGACGTCGCCCAGCGCTCGGTGCGCGCCGACGCCAAGGCCCGCTCCGCCATCATCGGCGAGTCGCCCCAGCTCCACGAGGTCTTCAAGATCATCGACAAGGTGGCCGACACCCCGTCCACCGTGCTGATCACCGGCGAGAGCGGCACCGGTAAGGAGCTCGTCGCCTCGGCGCTGCACGGCGCCTCCAGCCGCCGCGACAAGCCCTTCATCAAGATCAACTGCGCCGCCATCCCCCACAACCTCCTCGAGTCCGAGCTCTTCGGCTACGAGCGCGGGGCCTTCACCGGTGCTGTCACCTCCAAGCCCGGTCGCTTCGAGCTGGCCGACGGCGGCACCCTCTTCCTGGACGAGATTGGTGAGATTCCCGTCGAGATGCAGGTGAAGCTGCTGCGCGCCCTCCAGGAGGGTGAGTTCGAGCGCGTGGGCGGCATCAAGACGACCCGGGTGGACGTGCGCCTCGTCGCCGCCACCAACCGGGATCTGCAGGCGGAGATCGAGACCGGGCGCTTCCGCAAGGATCTGTACTACCGGCTGGCGGTGGTGCCCATCGTCCTCCCGCCGCTGCGTGAGCGCCGCGGGGACATCCCCATGCTCGCGGGGCACTTCGTGGAGAAGTACAACCGCAAGCTCAACAAGAAGATCGAAGGCATCACCGACGAAGCGATGGCGCTGCTGCAGGGCTACAACTGGCCCGGCAACATCCGTGAGCTGGAGAACCTCATCGAGCGCGTGCTGCTCTTCGCGGACGGGCCCTCCATTACCGCGAAGGATCTGCCGGATCCGATACGCCAGGGCTCCACACCAGCGCCTGTCCTCTCGGCTGCTCCTCTCGAGGCCTCGACTGGCGAGGGCGGTCTCAAGGACATCGTCCGCATGAAGGCGGCCGAGCTAGAGAAGGACCTCATCACCAAGGCCCTGGAGGAGACGGGCGGCAACGTCACGCGAGCAGCCAGGCTGCTGCAGATCAGCCGCAAGTCGCTCCAGACGAAGATGAAGGAGTTTGGCCTGCGTGACACGACCGCCCAAGATGGGCGGGACGAAGGCATCGACGACTGAAACCGGACGGCGAAATATCGCCGCGAAACCATCGGTTCGGTCCCGGCGCACAACCCCTTTCAACTCTGGGAGCCTGAATGCGGCCGCCTCTTCCCACCCTCGGACCTCAACCGAAAAAGAGCCCTGTCGGGCCGGTGATGGTCGTTTCCTTGCTTCTCGGCCTGAGCGCCGGAGGCGTGTGGTGGTGGAAGCAACGACTTGCCTCTGAGACGCCCGCCACCGTCGCGGCCGAGCCACAGGCCACCGCGCCCGTGGCCCAGGGCCCCGTGGACACTGGCGCTGCCGCCGCGCTCCCCTCTGCCCCGACGGCGGCCGCTGCCCCCTCCAACGATCCGCTGAAAGCCGCCGGACTGTCCCGCGCTGTCATCCGCATCGAGGGACCGCTGGAGACAGCCGTTACCGCGGCTGCTGGCCCCGAGGTGGGCCCCGCGCTCGCCCAGGTGGTGACGCGTACGCTGGTGTGGTGGGTGGACGTGCCGGGCGACATCCGCCGCGGTGACACCCTGGACGTCCTCTACGAGGTGCGCCCCAACGAGGAGCCTCTCGTGTACGCGGTGCGCTTCACCAGCAACAAGACGGGCCAGACGCACAAGACCTACCGCTTCCAGGCCGAGGGCGACAGGAACCCCCGCTACTACCTGCCCAGTGGCGAGGAGCTGGAGCTGCGCCTGGAGAACTCGCCGCTGGACGACTACGAGCAGGTGACGTCGCTGCTGCGTGATGGCCGCCGGCACAAGGGCGTGGACTTCAAGACGCCCGTGGGCACCCCTGTGAAGGCCCCCTTTACGGGCATCGTCCGCCGCAAGAACTGGAGCTTCCGCTTCAACGGCAACTGCATCGAGCTGGAGGAGGTGGGTGGCAAGCACCGCCGTGCCCTCTTCCTGCACATGGACGAGCTGCCGCGCACGCTGAAGGTGGGTGACCGTATCGCCGCGGGCGCCGTGCTGGGCCGCAGCGGCAACAGTGGCCGCTCCTTCGCGCCCCACCTGCACTACCAGCTCGAGGCTGGCGACGAGCGCGTCCTGGACCCCTACGAGAGCCACCGCACCTACCGGCGCTCTCTGGCGGCCACCCAGCGCGCGGCCTTCGAGGCCGAGATGCGCCGGCAGGACGCGCTGCTCGGCACCACGGTGGCGGGCGGCTGAGGCCATCCGTTTCTTGACACCCCTTCCTGTGGCGGCTAGCGTCCCCGGACAATTTTTCTCAACATTTCTCGGGGGTTAGGCGGTATCGGCCGGGCGCCCGAGGATGTGGTTCCGGAGGTCGGATGTCCAGGCTTCGCGCCGTTGTCGCCGCGCTGACGCTGGGTGCGCCGTTCGTCGCTACTGCGGCGGATGTGACCCGCGTCGCTTCGTCCTTCGAGGACAATGATCCGTTCGGGATGTTCATCGACGTGGGCTTCGAGCACACGCAGCGGCGCACGAAGATCCTCCGCGAGGTGCTGTCATCGGATGGTGGGTCGCGTCAGCTCACCCCCGAGCTCTGGTACAAGGGTCACGACACCCGGCTGAACCTGGACCTGGCCTTCGGCCTCTACCAGGACGTGGAGTTCTCGTTCGGGCTCCCCATCGTCCTCGCGTGGAATGAGGACTGGAGCTTCGTCTCGGGACGGAACGCGGGCAACTCCTCCATCACCAACAACTGCCTGCGGGCCAATGGCTCGTTGACGGATCCGTCCTGCGATCCGGCCACGGGGGCAGGCACGCAGCCGCTCTTCAACGTGCCCTTGGAGTCATTCCGCGGCGGCCTGGGCAACATGCGCTTCGGGCTGGCGTGGGCCGTCTTCAACCAGCGCAAGGACGACACCAAGCCCACCTGGGTGGTGGGGCTCGACTACGAGGCGCCCACGGCGAAGCAGCTCAACCCGAGCATGGTGACGGCTTCGGACGAGCGGGGCTCCGTCGGGGACCGGGTGCACAAGTACACGCTGTACACGGCGCTCTCTCGGAAGATCGGTCTGGCGGATCCGTACTTCAAGATGCACTACACCATCCCGGTGCGGGGCCCGGGCTTCTACTCCAACTGCGACAGCCGCGACGCGGGGAACCTCGCCTACCCGGAGAACTGCAGCACGCCGGGGTGGGATCGCAAGACGACGGGCATCCAGCCGGCACACGTGGCGGGGGTGACGTTCGGCTCCGAGTTCCAGGTCTATGACCAGCCTCGGCGCCAGTTCAAGTTGGACCTGCGAGCCATCACCAACTACGTGTCTGAGGGCCGCTACTACAACGAGCTGAGCGGCGCGCTGCGCAAGCTGCTCTACACCGGGGACTACATGCAGGTGGGTGGCCAGGTCGCCCTGACGGCGCGGCTCTCCGACGTGGTGTCCGTCCGGGGCTCGGGCATGCTCCTGTACAACACGGACCACGTCCTCACCGACGAGAAGATCGGCAAGGACATCGACGCGAGCGGTACGGTGGACATCACGGAAAACCCGGCGGAGCTCAATCCCAACTTCGACTACCGCACGGACTTCGTCTCGCGGCGCTTCTACGCCTCCGAGAGCAAGGACTTCCGCGTAGACATCACCGCCACCTTCCAGTTCTAAGGTGCCGGCCTCCCCTCCCTCTCCCACTGGGAGAGGGTCGGGGTGAGGGTCTTCACTGCTTCTTGAGCCCCAGCCCCAGCCGGTACACGTCCTGACCGGACCAGCCGGCGCGGCGGGCCAGCTCGGTGCTCAGCGGCTTGAGCTTCTCCCCTCGCCCGAGCCCCGCCTCCAGCGCACGCCGCAGCTCCTCCTCGGACCAGCGGCGCTCGCCGGTCCTCCCCTCCACCAGCACCACCACTTCGCCCCGGGGCTCCTCGGTGGCGTAGCGCTCGGCCAGCGTGGCCAGCGAGCCGCGCACGAACTCCTCGTGCACCTTGGTCAGCTCGCGGGCCACCACCGCGCGCCGGTCCCCCAGGGCGTCCTTCAAGTCCACCAGCGTCTCCGCCAACCTGCGCGGTGACTCGTAGAGAGCAATGGTGGCCGACAGCGGGGCCACCTCCTCGAGCATGGCCTGACGCTCGGGGCCCTTGCGCGGCAGGAAGCCGAGGAAGTGGAAACGCCCTGTGGGCAGCCCCGAAGCGCTCAGCGCCGCCACCAGCGCTGTGGGCCCCGGCACTGGCACCACCTTCACCCCTCGCTCGAGCGCCTCGGCCACCAGCTTCTCTCCGGGGTCACTGATGCCCGGGCTGCCCGCATCCGTCACCAGTGCGCAGTCCTCCCCGGCCTCGAGCCGATCCAGGATGCGGCCAGCGCGCTGGCCCTCGGCGAAGGCCGGAAGGCTCACCGTGTCCGCGGAGATGCCAAAATGGTCCAACAGGACGCGCGAGTGCCGAGTGTCCTCACAAGCCACAAAGGCCACCTGCCGCAGCGTCTCCAGGGCGCGCGTGGAGATGTCCCCCAGGTTCCCGATGGGAGTAGCCACCAGATAAAGCGTTCCGGGCATCCGTGCCTCACATGCCAGCGTCGAAGGCGCCTGGCAGATGCTCTACCGTCGCGCGCTCGCCGCGGCCCACCACCGAGATGACGTCGAAGCGGAGCATCCTATCCCGCAGCCGATGGGCCACGAGGTAATGCAACGCGGCCTTCACCACCTTGCGCTGCTTGCTGAAGGACACCGTGTGGGAAGGATCCCCCCACACCGCTGTGGAGCGCATCCGCACCTCCACGAAGCAGAGGAGCTCCCCGTGCTCGGCCACCACGTCCAGCTCCCCGTGGCGGCAGGAGTAGTTGCGCGCGCGCACCCGGTAGCCCTGCTGCTCCAGGAAGCGCACCGCCGCCTCTTCACCCTCGTCCCCATACTCCTTGCGATCCACCGCCGCCCCTCCCCATCCCATCGCACCCATCCCCGGGCCTCCAACACGGAGGCCCTCGAGCCATCGACCTATAGCGTGACAGTCCCGTCCGACATCTGCGTGAAGCCGGCGTGCGAGGTGACGTGCAGCACCTGCGTCAACGAGCCCAGGTGCTTGAGCATCCGCCCCAGCAGCGGCAGCCGGGTCTCGTCCACCCCCACCAGCGCGTCCTCCACGAGCAGTGGCAGCTTCACCCGGGCGCTCACCTTCTCCACCACCGTCAGCCGGAGGCTCAGGAAGAAGAGATCCACCTCGCGCGGAGCCAGCTCGCCCACGGGCATGCGCCGGCCCGAGGCAGCCACCACCATCGTCCGCCCGTCCCTGTCCCACTCCACGCCAACATAGCGGCGCTCGGTGAGGGCGCTGAAGTACTGCACGCACCGCTCCCGCATCATGCCCACCACCGCGTGAACATCCGTGGCGAGCAGATCCCCCGCCAGGCTGAGCAGCACGGGCGACGGATCCTCCAGGGGCTCCATGCCCGTGCCCATCTCGGCGCCAGGCATCATTCCCGCCCCGGCCAGCTGCGGGTTGCGCGCGAGCGCGATGGACTCCTTGAGCCGGAGCAGCTCCCGCTCTACCTCGCGCACGTCGCGCACGAAGGAGCCCTTCTCCGCGATCTTCGCATTGAGCAGCTCAATCTGCTGACGAATCACCGGCAGCTGGTCGGCGGCCTCGACGAGCTCCGGATGCCTCTCCATGGAGACGAGCTCGGCGCGCAACTGAGCCACCTCGGCACCGAGTTGCTCACGCCGCTGGAGGCGGGGGGCGATATCCTTGGGCGTGTCCACGTCGAACACTTCCAGCGCCTTGCGCACCGGCCCCGCCTCGGCCTCGAACTCCTCGAGGATCTTCTTCTCGCGCACGACGAACATCTCACCGCGGCGGAGGATCTTGTCCTTGTACTGCAGCTCGTCCACGTAGCGCAGGGCCAACACGGCCGCGAAGCCGAAGGCGGGGATGTCCAGCAGCGCGATGTACCGGCCCGCGTTGGTGAAGAAGAAGCCGGCGATGAAGCACGCCACGCCCGCGGCCATGGCGATCAAGAAGTTGCGGTTGCGCACGAGCGGCTCCACGTCCGGCAGACGCGCCGCCTCCTCCTCGGCCACCTCGCGCTCGGAGTTGAGCCGCGCGAGCGCCTCGTCGCGCCGGGCGAGGGTCCTCGAGTAGCGCTCCGCCCGAGCCACAATGTCCTGGGGCAGGCCAAACGACTCGGGCGTGGGCTCGGCGGACCAGGCCGCCTCCGCCTCACGCAGCTTCTCCTTCAAGCTGTCGGTGCTTCGCAGCTTCGACTCCAAATCGAAGACCTGCGAGTTGAGCCCGTCCACCTCGAACTGGAGGTTGTCGACCTCCTTGCAGAACACGAGCTCCTTCTCGAGCTCGCGCACCTTCGCCTCGGCGGCGGGGATGTCCGACGCGGGCATCACCGTCTGCAGGCCTCCGAGCCCCGAAGCGGAGATCGCCATGCCCGGGGACGACGGCGAGCGCAGAGCCGGCATGCCAGCAGACGACGGCGAATGCAGGGCGGGCATGCCCGGAGACGACCCCGCCGAGCGAAGCCCCAGGCCCGAGGTCGAGGCCGGACGACCAGCCCCCCGAGGCCGACGCGAGGGCAGTTGCGCCGACTGGAGACAGAAGAGCTGCTCGAAGGTGGTGCGCGGCGGCAGCCCCACCTGGCCCCGGAGGAACTGATTGGCCTCGGTGGTGTCCTGCGTCACCAACTCCGGCTGCTTCGTGCTGGGATTGAGCCGATGCAGCGAACCACCACCGCCCAGCTCACGCAGCACGCGGTAGGTGACAGAGTCCTGCCCCACCAGGGTGAGAGCGGCCTTGCCCGGCTTCTGCGCGGAGGCTGCAAAGGAGGCATCACCCCCGCGCCCGTCCGCGTAGAGCAGCGCGAGCGCCAAACCGGCCAGCGGGCTCATGTCCGCGGGCGGCTTGAGCACCAGATATCCGGGCTTCAGGGCGAAACGGCCCGCTGGGGCGAACCCGCGGACGTTCTGGACGGCGACTTCAACGAAGTGCATGCGCCCCCCATTCTATCGCGCATGGGCATGAAAAAAGGGAGCGCCCTTGGAAAAGGAACGCTCCCCAGGAAGGAACCGGCCGACGAGGGCCGGAGCTGAATCAGGCCCTTGCCTGCTCGGCAGCCTTACCGGCCGAGGTGGCGCGGCGCATCTCAGCGTCCTCCTGGCTCTCCACGCGGGAGGCCTTGCCCTTGAGGGCGCGGAGGTAGAAGAGGCGGTTGCGGTTCACGTTGCCGCGGGTGAGGACCTCGATCTTCTCGTAGCGCGGGCTGTGCACGGGGAAGATGCGCTCCACGCCCACGCCGAAGGAGACCTTGCGGACGGTGAAGGTGGCGCGGTTGTGGCCCTTCGTCTTGCGGATGACGACTCCCTCGAAGGCCTGCACGCGCTCCTTGTCGCCCTCCTTGATCTTCCAGTGGACGCGAACGGAGTCACCGGTGCGGAACTCGGTAACGTCCTTGCGGAGGTGCTTGGCCTCCACGTACTCGATGGCGCTGCGACGCATGACTTGACTCCAGTAATCCCGTGATGCTCGGACTCGGGGTATACGAAACTTGAGAGCGGGCCGTACTACCAGAGAGCGGGGGGTCGGACAAGCCCGCAGAACACCGACCATTGCCCGGGAACCATTGGAGGGGCTACAGCTCCTCCTCTTTCTTCTGCAGCAGCTTCGTGTCCGCCTTGCCGAGTTCCAGGCGGGCGAACAGATCCGGACGCCGCTCCCGGGTGAGCTGGAGGGCCTTCCAGCGGCGCCAGCGGGCAATGCGCGCGTGGTCGCCGGACTGGAGGACGGCGGGCACCTCGGCGCCGCGGAAGACGGGCGGCCGGGTGTAATGGGGATGCTCCAGGAGCCCTTCCTCGAAGCTCTCGGTGACACTGGAAGACTCGTTGCCCAGCACCCCGGGTAGCAGCCGGGCCACGGCGTCCACCACGGCCAGGGCAGCGACCTCGCCCCCGGTGAGGATGAAGTCACCCAGGGACAGCTCCCCGTCCAGGTAGGGCATGACGCGCTCATCCACGCCCTCGTAGCGGCCGCAGACGAGGATCAGACCGGGCTCCTTGGCCAGCTCGCGCGCCTTTGCCTGGGTGAAGGCGGGGCCGCGAGGGCTCATCAGCAGCACCTTTGCCCCAGCGGGCGCACGGGCCCGAGCGGCCTCAATGGCGGCCACCAGGGGCTCGGGCTTCATCACCATGCCGGCGCCGCCCCCGTAGGGCGTGTCGTCGGTGACGCGGTGCTTGCCCTCGGCGAAGTCACGCACGTAGGTGATCGTGACGCCAAGCAGCCCCTTCTCCCGAGCCTTCCCGAGGATGCTCGCGCTCAGGTAGCCCGAGACGCTGTCCGGGAAGAGGGTCAGCACCTCCACGGGGTACATCAGTCCTCGCCCCCTTCCCGCTCCTCCCCACCAACCTCCAGGTACTCCGGGGGCTTCACCACGAGCCGACCGCCCGCGATGTCCACGGTGGAGACGAAGTCGTCGGCAAAGGGCACCACCAGCTCTTCCTTGCCCTCGGCGCGGATGACGAGGTTGGGCACCTCACCGGTGCTCCAGAGCTCCTCCACGCGGCCGAGCACGTTGCCGGACTCGTCCACAGCGGTGAGCCCCACCAGGTCGCCCTGGAAGTACTCGTCCTCAGCGGGAGGCTCGAGGTCCTCACGGAAGGCGAGCACCGTGGCCCCGACCAGCGCCTCGGCGTCGTTGCGCCCCTCCACCTCCTCGAAAACAACAAGGACTTCCTTGGGGGTGGGACGAACGGACTCGATGCGCAGGACGCGCTCCACGCCGGCACGCGTGCGGACGAGCACGCGCTCGACATAGTCGAGCGTCTCGGACTCCGGATCGAAGGGGCGAACGGCCACTTCTCCCCGGAGACCGTGGGCGCGGGCCACATAGCCCAGCTCGAGATGGGGTTTGAGCGTCACTGGCCTTGAGGGGCGGTGGCGGGCGCGGGGGTCGCGGCCTGGGGCTGCTGGCGCCGGTCGTCCTGGATCTCCAGGCGAACCTTCTGACCCTGCTTCTGGGCCGCGGCACCGAGCAACGTCCGGAGGGCACCCACAGTGCGCCCATCGCGGCCGATGACCTTACCCACGTCCTCGGGGGCGACCTTCAGCTCATAGAGCCGGGCCCCCTCCACGTCGGACGCGCGCAGGCTCACCTGATCGGGTTGATCGACCAGGGCCCGCGCGAGATAGATGATGAGTTGCTCCACGCTGTCCGCTCAGCCCTGCGAGGGACTAGGCCGTGGGCTTGGCGGCGGCGGCGGCGCGCTTGTGGCGCTTGATGAGCTCGCCCACCGTCTCGGAGGGGGTCGCGCCGGCCTTCAGCCAGTGCTCCAGGCGATCCGCGTCGAACTCCACCTTGGCCGGGTTGTGGTTGGGGTCGTAGGCGCCCACGGCCTCGATGAACTTGCCATCCCGGGGGTTACGGGAGTCGGTAGCCACCACGTGGTAGTACGGCTTCTTCTTGGCGCCCGCGCGGGCAAGACGGAGAACAACGGCCATTTCTGATGCTCCAGGTGAAAACTAAAGGTGAAACGAAGGTGATCAGCTTGGAGGGGGGCGCTCTTAACGCCGCCCCAACCGGATTGTCAAGGAAGCTCGGGGTTTTGCGCCGTTTCTGACGCATTTTCTCCACCCCGGTTGGCCAGCTGCCCACAGGCCCCGGCAATATCCCGGCCCCGGTTCTGCCGGATGAAGGCGGCGACGTGCCCCTCGCAGAGCAGCTCCCGGAAGCGCTCGGCCCGCTCGTCCATGGTGGTCTTGAAGCCGAGCCCGGGGTTCTCGTTGTAGGGGATGAGGTTGACCTTGGCGGGGATGTCCTTGAGCAGCTCGATGAGCCGGTAGGCGTCCTCGTCGCTGTCGTTGAAGTCCCGCAGAAGGACGTACTCGAAGGTGATGCGGCGGCCCTGACGCAGTGGGAACTTGCGGCAGGCATCGAGCAGCGCCGCGATGTTCCACTTGCGGTTGACGGGCATCGTCTTGGACCGCTGCTCGTCGGTGCTCGCGTTGAGCGAGATGGCGAGCTTCACGTCCGTCTCCTGGCCGAAGCGCTCGATCATCGGCACCAGGCCCACGGTGGAGACAGTGATGTGGCGGTGGCTGAAGTTGGGCCCGTCCACGGACTGGAGGATGGAGAGCGCCGTCTTCAGGTTCTCGAAGTTGTGCAGGGGCTCGCCCATGCCCATGAAGACCAGGTTGGAGAGCGGGCGCAGGGTCTCCAGCTTCTCGAGCTTGCGCACCTCTCGGTTGACCGCGTGCACCTGGGCGACGATCTCCCCCGGGGTGAGGTTGCGCTTGAGACCGAGGGTGCCCGTCATGCAGAAGGTGCACGCCATGGCGCAGCCCACCTGGGTGGACACGCAGAGCGTCTTGCGGTCCTCCGAGGGCATGTAGACGGACTCAATGAAGCGTCCGTCGCGGGTCTTCCACCGGTACTTGATGGTGCCGTCCACCGAGCGCTGCTCGGCGTCCTTCACGAGGGGGACGATCTCCGCGCGCGCCTTGAGCTTCTCGCGCAGGGCCTTGGAGAGGTCCGTCATCTCGTCAAACGAGGTGGCACCGCGCTGGTGGATCCACCGGTACACCTGGCCGGCGCGGAACGAGCGCTCGCCCAGTTCCTCGGTGAGGAAGCGGGTGAGACCCTCCAGCGTGAGGCTGGAGACCTCCACGAGCTTCGCGGGCGCGGGGGCATGCGCGGGCACGGGGGTGGCCGTGATGTCGGCGTTGGGGGTGGACTCGGGCTGCATCATCATGGTTCCAACGAGGGGAGTGTGGGTGTCACTTCCCACAAGATAGGACGCGGAGTCAAAGGAGCGCCCGTCCCCTCCCCTGCTTTTCGTGGGCTGCCGGAAAAGACGACCGGCCCGGCCACCCGCGGAGGAGCGCGGGAGCCGGGCCGGGGTCCTGGGCACGAGGCCCTCCTGCTTACTTCTTGGCCGTCCAGTCGTAGCCGTGGATCTCGGTCTCGCGGAAGAAGTACGCGATCTCGATCTTGGCGTTCTCGAGGCTGTCCGAGCCGTGCACCGTGTTCTGGTCGATGCTGGTGGCGAAGTCGCGGCGGATGGTGCCCGGGGCGGCGTTGGCCGGGTTGGTGGCGCCCATGATGTCGCGGTTGGCCAGGACGGCGTTCTCACCCTCCAGCACCATCAGCACCACGGGGCCGGAGATCATGAAGTTCACCAGGTCCTTGAAGAAGGGGCGCGCCTTGTGGACGGCGTAGAACCCCTCGGCCTGCGCCTGGGACAGCTGCTGCAGGCGGATGGCGACCGGCTTGAGACCCTTCTCCTCGAAGCGGGAGATGATCTTGCCGATGACGCCCTTCTGAAGCCCGTCGGGCTTGATGATGGACAGCGTACGCTCGATGGCCATGGTCGTGGTCCTCGTGTGTCGTGTGAAAGGTGGAACTAGCGCTTCTTCTTGGGAGCGCCGCGCTTGACGGCCTCCTGCAGCGTGGTGCCGAGCTCGGCGGGGCTGGCGGACATGAGGATGCCCGCGGACTCCATGGCCTTGATCTTCTCCGAGGCCGTGCCCTTACCACCGGAGATGATGGCGCCGGCGTGGCCCATGCGCTTGCCCGGAGGAGCCGACTGGCCAGCGATGAAGCCGGCGATGGGCTTGGTGAACTCGCGCGCCACGTACTCGGCGCCGCGCTCCTCGGCGTCGCCGCCGATCTCGCCGATCATGATGACGGCGTCCGTCTCCGGATCGTCGTTGAACAGCTTCAGCACGTCCACGAAGTCCGTGCCGTTGACCGGGTCACCGCCGATGCCCACCGCGGTGGACTGGCCCAGGCCCAGCTGGGTGAGCTGGAACACGGCCTCGTAGGTGAGCGTACCGGAGCGGGACACCACGCCGATGCGGCCCGGCTTGTGGATGTGGCCCGGCATGATGCCGATCTTGCACTGGGCGCCCGGGGTGATGACACCGGGGCAGTTGGGGCCGATCAGGCGCACGCCCGGCTTACCCTGCAGGTAGCGCTTGGCCCTGATCATGTCGTTGACGGGGATGCCCTCGGTGATGGTGATGATGAGAGAGATGCCCGCGTCGGCGGCCTCCATGATGGAGTCGGCGGCGAAGGGAGGCGGAACGAAGACGACCGAGGTGTTGGCGCCGGTCTGCTTCACCGCGTCGGCCACCGTGTTGAACACGGGGACCTTGCCCTCGAAGTCGGTGCCACCCTTGCCCGGCGTGACGCCAGCAACCAGCTTCGTGCCGTACTCCAGCATCTGCTTGGAGTGGAACGAGCCCGCCGAGCCGGTGATGCCCTGGCAGAGGACCTTCGTGTTCTCGTTGACGAGGATGCTCATGGCTTGAACCTTTCTCTGCCCTACTTCAGCGCGGCGACGGCCTTCTCGGCGGCCTGGCGGAGGTTGTCGGCGGGGGTAATGGCGAGGCCGGAGTTGCGCAGCAGCTCCTTGCCCTTCTCCACGTTGGTGCCCTCGAGCCGCACCACGAGCGGAACCTTCAACTGCACTTCCTTCGCCGCGGCGATGATGCCCTCGGCGATGACGTCGCACTTCATGATGCCGCCGAAGATGTTGACGAGCACCGCCTTCACGGCCGGGTCAGCGAGGATCAGCTTGAAGGCCGCCGTCACCTTCTCCTTGCTCGCGCCGCCACCCACGTCGAGGAAGTTGGCCGGAGCGCCACCCACCAGCTTGATGGTGTCCATGGTGGCCATGGCCAGACCGGCGCCGTTCACCATGCAGCCGATGTTGCCCTCCAGCGCGATGTAGGCCAGGTCCCACTCCTTGGCCTGGGTCTCGCGCGGCTCCTCCTCGGCGATGTCGCGGTACTCGAGCAGATCCTTGTGCCGGTAGAGCGCGTTCTCGTCGAAGTTCACCTTCGCGTCGAGCGCCACCACGCCGCCGTCCTTGAGGATGACCAGCGGGTTGATCTCCACCAGGGAGGAGTCCGTCTCCACGTACATCTTGTAGAGCGCGGCGCAGAACTGGACGAACTTGTTCACCGTGGGACCGGTGAGGCCCAGGCCGAAGGCCAGCTTGCGGCCCTGGAAGTCCTGGAAGCCCACCGCCGGGTCCACCGCCTCGCGGAGGATCTTCTCCGGGCTGTGGGCGGCCACTTCCTCGATCTCCACGCCACCCTCACGGGAGGCCATGAAGGTGATGCGCGAGGTGGCGCGATCCAGCGTCACGCCGAGGTACAGCTCCTGACCGATGGCCAGGCCCTCCTCGATGTAGACCTTGTGGACCGTCTGGCCCTCGGGCCCGGTCTGGATCGTCTTGAGCTTCATGCCAAGCATCTGCTTGGCGAGGTCCTTCGCCTCAGCGGGGCTCTTGGCGAGCTTCACGCCGCCGCCCTTGCCGCGACCGCCCGCGTGGATCTGCGCCTTCACGACGACGACCGGGGTCGCCAGCTCCTTGGCGGCCGCCTCGGCCTCCTTGGGCGAAAGCGCGAGGATTCCCCTCGGCGTGGGGACGCCATACTTCCGGAAGAGTTCCTTGCCCTGGTACTCGTGGATCTTCATCGAGGCTCCGGGTGACGCGAGTGACGCGAGACTGGCACCCGGGATTGAGCCCCGGGGCGGGACGATGCGGGTGCCTCTCTCGCGCAGAATGGCCCGCTTGGCAAGGCCCTATTGTCAAGAGCCAAACCCACGGACCGAAAAGAACTGAGGCCCCTGCCCGGCGAGGAACAGCCGGACGCGGGGCCTCGTGAAACGACCATGTAACTGACATCTACTGCACTGCTGCTAGCCCGGCCCGCCCGTGGACTTCTTCTCGTCGCCCTGGTCGAAGAAGATGTCCTTGACGATCTGCTTGGTCACCTCGCGGTTCATCACCGCGATGGAGGTGGTGAGCGGGATCTCCTTCGGGCACACCTTCACGCAGTTCTGCGCCTTGCCGCAGTCCTGGATGCCGCCCGGCCCCATGAGTCCCCGGACGCGCTCCTCGGCGTTCATCTTGCCGGTGGGGTTCATGTTGAAGAGCCGAGCCTGGCTGATGGCGGCGGCGCCGATGAAGCCGTTGTCGATCGTCACCTGCGGGCACGCCTCGAGGCAGCTGCCGCACGTGATGCACGTGGACAGCTTGTACATCACCGAGTGATCGCCCTGAGACTGGCGCGGACCCGGGCCCAGGTTGTGCGTGCCGTCGATGTTGATCCACGCCTTCACGCGCTTGAGCGCATCGAACATGCGGTCGCGGTTGACGGCCAGGTCGCGCGTGACCGGGAACTTCTTCATCGGCTCCAGGGTGATGATGGGCTCCCCGTCACCGATGATGCGGTCGATCAGCGCCGAGCAGGCCATGCGGACCCGCCCGTTGATGTTCATGGCGCAGCTGCCGCACACCTCCTCGAGGCAAGCGGCGTCCCAGATCACCGGAGCCACCTTCTGGCCGCTCGTGGTGACCGGGTTGCGCTGGATCTCCATCAGACAGGAGACGACGTTCGCGCCCTTGCCATAGGCGACGCGGAACTCGTCGAAGTGCCCGGCCCCATCCGGACCGTTCTGCCGCCAGATGCGGAAGGTGACGTGCTTCGTGGTGGTGCTGACAGGTGCCTGCGCGGTCGCGCTATCCATGTCGTTCCCTCCTTAACTCAGGCGTACCAGCGCGGCTCGGGGTCGAGCACGGGCGTGGGAAGGTCTTCGTAGCTGATCTGCGGGCCCTCGGCCGAGTACCTGGCCATGGTCGTCTT
The DNA here is from genome assembly GCF_044360475.1 of Archangium minus. Classification (NCBI taxonomy): domain Bacteria; kingdom Pseudomonadati; phylum Myxococcota; class Myxococcia; order Myxococcales; family Archangiaceae; genus Archangium; species Archangium minus. The sequence goes on along the minus strand of NZ_CP043494.1, from coordinate 6,141,981 downwards.
GGCCCACTTCTCGTGGCGCTTCTTCCACAGAGCCATCCAGTTGGGATCCTTCGTCGGATCCTTCGTCTCCGGCTCGGGCAGCGAGAACTCCGGCTTGTAGTGGGCGCCGCGGCTCTCGTCGCGCAGCAGCGCGCTCTTGGCGATCACCTCGGCCAGCTCGAACATGTTCCAGAGCTGGTTGGCGTAGGAGATGCTCCGGTTGCCCACGTTGCCCGTGTCGAGCGCGTTGAGGTTCTTCCAGCGATCCTTGAACTCGCGGATCTTCTCCACGGTCTTCTTCAGGCGGTCGTTGTAGCGGACGACGGTGCAGTTCTCCGTCATCAGATCGCCCAGCTCGCGGGACAGCCCGTACGCGTTCTCCTTGCCGTCCATCTTCTTGATGGTGGCGAAGCGATCCTCCCAGAACTTCTTCGACTCGGCGAAGTACTTCTGGTTGTCCGCGTCGGTGGCGCTCTTGGCGTTGTTCTTGGAGAAGGCCACCATGGCCGGGCCGCCGATCATGCCGCTGTAGATGCAGGAGAGCAGCGAGTTGGCGCCCAGGCGGTTCGCGCCGTGGTAGGCGTAGTCCGCCTCGCCCGCGGCGTAGAGGCCGGGGATGTTGGTGGACTGGTTGACGGGGCTGCCGACCAGCGGCGTCTGCGTCTGCGGATCCGCCTCGAAGCGCACATACAGGCCGCCCATCGAGTAGTGCATGCCCGGGAAGATCTTCATGGGCACGTGGCGCGGATCATCACCCACGAACTTCTCGTAGATCTCCATCACGCCGCCCAGCTTCGCGGTGAGCACGTGAGCCGGGATGTGCGTGACGTCCAGGTACACGGCGTCCTGGCCGCCCAGCCCCATGCCCAGCTCGCGGCACACGCTGAAGATCTCGCGGGTGGCCACGTCGCGCGGCACGAGGTTCTTGTACTTGGGGTATTTCTCCTCGAGGAAGTACCAGCGCTCGCTCTCGGGGATGCTCTTCGGATCGCGGGTGTCACCCTTCTTCTTGGGCACCCAGACGCGACCACCCTCACCACGCACCGACTCGCTCATCAGGCGCAGCTTGTCCTCACCCGGGATGGAGGTGGGGTGCACCTGGATGAACTCGCCGTTGGAGTAGATGGCGCCCTCCATGAAGGCGCGGCCCGCGGCGGTTCCGGTGTTGATGATGGAGTTGGTGGAGCGCCCGAACACGATACCCGGGCCACCGGTGGCCAGGCAGACGGCCTCGGCCGGGAAGGTGCGGATCTCATTCGTCCGCAGATCCATGGCCACGCTGCCGATGCACCGGCCCGAGCCGTCCTTCACCGTGCCAAGCCACTCCCAGTACTCGTACTTGGTGACGCGCCCCTCGGCCTCCCAGCGGCGCACCTGCTCGTCCAGCGCGTACAGCAGCTGCTGGCCGGTGGTGGCACCCGCGAAGGCCGTGCGGTGGTGCAACGTGCCGCCGAAGCGGCGGAAGTCCAGGAGACCCTCGGACGTGCGGTTGAAGGTCACGCCCATGCGGTCGAGCAGATAGATGATGCCCGGGGCCGCGTAGCACATGCCCTTCACGGAGACCTGCTCGGCGAGGAAGTCTCCGCCGCGCAGCGTGTCCTTCACGTGGATGTCCGGGGAGTCACCTTCTCCCTTGGTATTCACCGCGCCGTTGATGCCGCCCTGGGCGCAGACCGAGTGGGAACGCTTCACCGGCACAAGCGACAGGATATCGACCTGATAGCCGGCCTCGGCGAGCTTGATGGTGGTCATCAGTCCGGCGAGTCCGCCGCCCACCACCGTGAACCGCGCTGCTGCTGCCATGCTGCGTCTCCTTGGTGACCGGAGGGCCGGACGCCCTCGGGCATGGACGGCGCCGCAACCCGACTCCGCGAGCGAGCGCGCCGCCCAGACCTCCGGTGCAATACACTTTCTAGTTAACTGGTGAATTCAGCGAGCCGCAAAGATTACCGGATCGAAGGGATAAGAGCGCTCCATCTCCGGCATCAGCCCCGCTCAGCCTGGCCCGCGCGGCGGCTTGCACCGCGCGGGACCGGGCCTGCTCGCAGCGGGAGGGACTACAGCTTCACGCCCTCGACGGTCTTCTTCACCGAGTCGAAGGACTTGTTGAGCTCGGCCTTCTCGGCCTCGTTGAGCTCCACCTCAACGATCTTCTCCACGCCGCCGGCGCCGATCTGCACCGGGACGCCGAAGAAGTAGCCGTTGATGCCGTACTGGCCCTCGAGCAGGGCGGCGGCCGGCAGGACGCGCTTGCGGTCGAGCAGGTAGCTCTCGGCCATGGCGATGGAGCTGGCGGCGGGCGCGAAGTAGGCGCTGCCCGTCTTGTAGAGGGCCACCAGCTCGGCGCCGCCCTTGCGGGTGCGGTCGATGATGGCGTCCAGCTTGTCCTTGGCGATGAGCTGGGTGAGGGGCACGCCGCCCACGGTGCTGTGACGCACGAGCGGAACCATGTCGTCACCGTGGCCGCCGAGCACCAGGGCCTCCACGTCGCGGATGGAGCTGCCGAGCGCCTCGGCGACGAAGCACTTGAAGCGGCTGGTGTCGAGCACGCCCGCCATGCCGACGACCATGTTCTTGGGCAGCCCGGAGATCTTCTGGAGCGCGAACACCATGGCGTCCAGCGGGTTGGCCACGTTGATGACGAAGGCGTTGGGGCAGTGCTGCTTGATGTTGGCCGCCACGTCCCGCATGATCTTCAGGTTGACGTCGAGCAGGTCCTCGCGGCTCATGCCCGGCTTGCGGGGCACGCCAGCGGTGATGATCACCACGTCCGAGCCGGCCACGTCCTTCCAGTCGGTGGTGCCGGTGACGCGGCAGTCGTAGCCGTCCACGGCGGAGAGCTGGTTGATGTCCAGCGCCTTGCCCTTGACCATGCCCTCGGCCGCCGGGATGTCGTAGAGGACGACGTCGCCGAGCTGCTTCTGCACCGCGAGCAGGGCCAGGTTGCCGCCAATCTGACCGCCGCCGATGAGGCCAATCTTCTTCTTGGTGTGAGCCATGTGGATTGTCTCTCCGTGACGACTACATGTTCTTGATGATGGCCTGGCCGAACTCCGAGCACTTCACCTCGGTCACGCCGCTCTGCTTCTCCTGGTTCATCAGGCGGGCGAAGTCGTAGGTGACGGTCTTGTTGGTGATGGCCTTGTCCATGCCCTTGATGATGAGGTCGGCCGCCTCGTTCCAACCCATGTGGCGCAGCATCATCTCGCCAGAGAGGATGACCGAGCCCGGGTTCACCTTGTCCAGGTCCGCATACTTGGGCGCGGTGCCGTGGGTGGCCTCGAAGACGGCGTGGCCGGTGACGTAGTTGATGTTGCCGCCCGGCGCGATGCCGATGCCGCCCACCTGCGCGGCCAGCGCGTCCGACAGGTAGTCACCGTTGAGGTTGAGCGTGGCGATGACGTCGAACTCGTCCGGACGCGTCAGCACCTGCTGCAGCGTGATGTCCGCGATGGAGTCCTTGATGAGGATCTTCCCACCGGCCAGCGCGGCCTTCTGCTCGGCGTTGGCGGCGTCCTCACCCTTGGCGGCCTTGGTGGCCTCCCACTGATCCCAGGTGTAGACCTTGTCGCCGAACTCGCGGGCGGCCAGCTCGTAGCCCCACTTGCGGAAGGCGCCCTCCGTGAACTTCATGATGTTGCCCTTGTGCACGAAGGTCACGCTCTTGCGCTTCTCGCGGATGGCGTACTCGATGGAGGCGCGGATGAGGCGGTCGCTGCCCTCCTTCGACACGGGCTTCACGCCCAGGCCCACGTTCTCCGGGAAGCGGATCTTCCCGAACTCCTTCGGGAACTCCTTCTTCAGCAGCTCGAGCATCTTCGCCGCGTTCGGCGTACCCGCCTCGAACTCGATACCGGCGTAGATGTCCTCGGTGTTCTCCCGGAAGATCACCATGTCGACCTTCTCAGGGGTCTTCACCGGGCTGGGCACGCCCTTGAAGTAGCGCACAGGCCGCAGGCAGACGTACAGGTCCAGCAGCTGGCGCAGCGCCACGTTCAGCGAGCGAATGCCACCGCCCACGGGCGTGGTCAGCGGGCCCTTGATGCCCACCAGGTACTCGCGGAACGCGGTGACCGTCTCGTCAGGCAGCCAGTTGTTGACCGTCTTGAACGCCTTCTCGCCGGCCAGCACCTCGAACCAGGAGATCTTCTTCTTGCCCTTGTAGGCCTTCTCCACGGCCGCATCGAACACGGCCTGCGAAGCGCGCCAGATGTCGCGACCAGTGCCGTCACCCTCGATGAAGGGGACAATGGGATGATCCGGCACAAACAGCTTGCCGTTCTGCAGGGTGATCTTCTCGCCGCTCGGAGGGGCCATGAAGGAAGCTCCTGACTAGGGATGGGGGTGACCTATTGGGCCGCGGATGCTTTGCAACACTGGCCCCCCGCGTCAAGGATGTTCGGCTGCCCTGCGTGCGGCCTGACTTATCGGATCCAATCCCCATAGGGCCCTCCGCCTGGAGGCCCGTCGCGGTCCCGCCTCGCTTCGACCCTACCTCTCAGAACAGGTGGCGCCCTCCCCCTCGGTCAGCGCCGCTCCACGTCCCACCAGCCGAAGTGCATCGTCCGTTGCCCGGTGAGCTGTACCCAGCCGGGCGCATGGGTGTAGGCACGGGGGAGGAGCTTCGCGGCCTCCAGGGCCCGGGCCGTCTCCTCGAAGGACGTGAAGTACAGCGTTACCTCTGTGTCCGCGGTTTGGACCTGCTGCCAGGCGTCCTCGTGCCCCTCCAGCCCCGGGCGGCGCTCGAGCACCGTGAAGAGCAGGCGCCCTCCGGGCTTCAGCGCCTCGGAGATGTGGCGCAGCGTTCGCGTCAGGTCGTCGCAAAAGTCGAGGCACCCCACCGCTAGCGCCACGTCGAAATGGCCGAGCTCCTTCCGGAGGGGGTCGCGGTAGCTGTGCACCCGGTACTCGCCCGCGGGCCGACCCCGCCTTGCCAGGGCGATCATTTCGGGTGAGAGATCCAGGCCCACGACCTGTACGGTTGGATCGAGCCCCCTCGTCAGGTGCCCCGGACCACACCCCACGTCCAGCACCCGACAGCCGGACACCACTGCCTCCCCTAGAAACCGCTCTACCCTCCCCTCGTACCGGTGCAGTGAGGGGAAGAAGGCCTCGTAGGCCTCGGCTATCTCTCCGTAGGCCTGACGGACGCTCTGCTCCTGTGTGTCGGTCGACATGTCCGCGGAAGCGTAGACCCGTCCCCCGGACAAAATCCGTTTTTCCTCTCCGTGAAGATGGAACAGGCTCGCTCATGAACCGACGAACCTTTGGCAAGACCGTCCTGGTCGGCGCACTCGCCCTTCCCTCTCGCGCGGTGGCACTGGGACCTTCGGTGTCGGGCGGAGGCCGCGGAATCCCTCTGTCCCGCCTTCGTGAGCAGATGAAGGCCCAGGGCGGTAGGGAGGTCCGCGTTCCCCTCCTGCCCGAAGCGGCCGAGGCGCTGAAGGGCGTGGAGTCCCTGGAGGCCGAGGGCAGCGGGCGGGTCCCTCACTACCTGCGCGCGTTCGGGGCCGTTCCGGCCGCGGCCAGGCCCTTCGCTCAGCTCATCAAGACCGTCTACACGCGCGGCTCGGTCGCGCCCGCCGTGAAGCTGGCCATGGGGTTGACGCTCGCGCAGTTGGACGGCAGCCCGTACGCCGCCGCTCACCTGGAGCGGTTGCTGCGGGCCTGTGGCGAGAAGGGGCGCTCCCTTCTGCGCGCATTGGAGGTCGGTTCCTACTCCGGGCTGGAGGCGCCAGAACGGGCCTCGCTGGAGTACGCGCGGGCACTGGGGCGCGGCCCGACAGGATTGGATGACGCGACGTTCGACGGCCTGCGCGCTCACTATCATGACGCGCAGCTCGTTGAATTGGCCGTCACGGTCTGCTTCAGCAGCTACTTCACTCGGTTGTGTGAAGGGGCGGGGCTACCCATCGAGCCTTGGGCAGGGGATACGCTTCCCGCTGCCATCCCCTCCGCCGCTGAATCGTCCGCGCCCCGTGTGGCGCTCATGAGCGATGCCGAGTTCGATGCCTATCGCGAGCTCGTCGAGCGGGCGAAGTCCGGACAGGGTGCCGCGAAGAGTCTGGGACTGGGCATCGCCCACTCGCAGCGAGCCATGGTGCGCGCCCCGGAGCAGATGCGGGCGTGGTTTGGATATTGGGCAACCGTCCGTGAAGCACAGGCCGTGGACACCGCTACCAAGTTGCAGGTCTCGTTCGCGGTCTCCATGCAGAATGGGTGTCGCTACTGCACCGTCCACCAGGTCGTGGGGCTGCGGCGCGCAGGCGTGGACGTGGCCAAGCTGATTGCCATGAAGAAGGATGATGCCGCACTGACCCCGCGCGAGAAGGTCGCGGTCGTCTTCGCTCGCCAGTTGACTCGCCAGCCCATCGTTTCGTCTCCCGCGGATTACAAAGCCTTGGAGGCGGAATTTGGCACACAGGGCGCGTTCGAGCTGCTGCTGCAGACCTGCGCGTTCAACTTCATGAACCGGTTCACGGATGGTCTTCGTCTTCCCTCGGAGGACGAGGCGATCAAGGTGTATCAGGAGGTCTACGGCCCTGGGTCCTACGAGGGTTATCGCAAGCGCCAGTGAGCAACTCAGGGCGGGATATACCCTCACCCTCGCCCTCTCCCAGAGGGAGAGGGGACTTCCACGGAGCCTCGGGCCTTCGACAGTCTCCTCCTCGTGACGGATACTCTCGACCCTCACATGCGTCTTCTCAGCCTCGTCGGATCCCTCTTCCTCTTCGTCCTCGGCACCGCGTGGCTCGTCCCCGCTGTCCTCCTCACCGGCGGCGGTCCCCAGGGCATCTCCTGGTGGCGGTATGCTGTATGCCTGGTCCTCGCCCTGACCGTGGGGCTCTCCTGGCTCCTCCAGTCCCGCGGCGTCGCGCTGGGCGTGCTCGCCTCGCTCTGCGCCGCCGTGTTCGTCTGGACGCGCACCGTCCAGCCCTCTCTCTCCCGCGACTGGGCGCCGGATCTCGTTCGCGCCTCCCGCGCCGAGATTCAGGGCTCCCGCGTCACCCTCCACGACGTCCGCGACTTCCGCTACCGCTCCACCACCGACTGGGACGCGGCCTGGTACTCCGCCACCTACGACACCCACGACCTCGTCCGCGCCTGGTTCATCGTCGAGCCCTTCTCCGGCTTCGAGGGCGCCGCCCACACCATGGTCAGCTTCGAGTTCTCCGGAGAGCGTTTCGTCTCCTTCTCCGTGGAGATCCGCCGCGAGCGCGGAGAGACCTACTCTGCCCTCGGCGGCCTGTTCCGCCAGTACGAGCTCATCTACGTCGTCGGTGACGAGCGCGACCTCGTCCAGCTCCGCAGCAATCACCGCCGCGATGATGTCTACCTCTACCCCGTCCGCGCCTCCCAGGAGCGAACCGCCGCCTTCTTCCTCGACATGGTGCAGCGCATGAACGCGCTCCACGAGCGGCCCGAGTTCTACAACTCACTCACCAACAACTGCACCACCAACCTCGTGCGGCATCTCGAGAAGGTCAGCGCCACCAACGTCCCCTACGACCACCGCACCCTCCTCCCCGCCTACTCCGACGAGCTCGCCTTCGCGCTCGGGCTGCTCGACACCAACGTGGGCCTCGCCGAGACGCGCGAGCGTCACCGCATCAACACTCTCGCCCTCGCCGCCCAGGATCGCGATGACTTCTCGCTCCGCATCCGCGGACGGGTCGCCCCCGCTCCCAGCTCCACCGCCGAAGCCTCGGAGCCCTGAGTCATTCCGCCGGGGGCACCCTGCTCGCCGTGGTCGCCCCGGAAGCCGACGCGATGCCTCCGAGCTTCAGCAGCTCGGATACCGTCACGAAGCGGTACCCCTGCTCGCGCAGCTTCCCGATCACGATGTCCACGGCCTGAATCGTCCCGGGTTTGTCCTCCCCTCCATCGTGGAACAGGATGATGGAGCCCGGTCTCACTGTCTCCATCACCCGCGACGTCAACAACCCTACGTCCTGCTCCGCGTCGTCCCTCGGCACCACGTCGAAGGTGATGTGCTTGCGCCCGCTCCGTGACAGCAGCCACGGCAGCACCACCAGCTTCTTCCCGTTCGGCGCCCGGAAGAGGATTTCGCCTTCCACTCCCAGCCCCCGCAGCAGCGCGTCCGTCTTGTCGATTTCCTCCTGGACATAGGACGGCGTCTTGAAGATCAGCCGGTGGTGTGAATACGAGTGGTTGCCCACCTGGTGCCCCTCGGCCAGCACCCTCGCCGCGAGCTCCCGGTGGCGCTCGATGTTCTTCCCCACCATGAAGAAGCTGGCCTTCACCCCGTGCCGCTTCAGGATGTCGAGGATCGCCTCCGTCTGGCCCGGCTTCGGCCCGTCATCGAACGTCAGCGCCACCACCTTCTCGGGTGTCTCCACCCGCACGTAGAGCTCGCCTAAAAGCTGGAAACTCCACGACTTCGAGAGCTGCCACAGCCCCACCAGCAGCCCCAACACCACGAGCGGCGTCCCGACCGCCCATCGCATCCATCGCTTCCGGTTCATGCCGGCCCTACCTTGCATGTGCCGCGCCGGCCCTCCTCAAGGCTCAACCCCCGATGGACGTGGCGCGCCGGACACACCTCCCGCGGACACCGGGACACACCCCGACTCGAACCGCGGGGGCCGCCCGCTCACTCGAACTCGAGCGCGCGCTGGAAGTCCGCCGGGTTGGTCGCCGCGCTCTGCGCCGTCTCCAAGGTGATGATGCCCTGGCGATAGAGCTGGCTCAGGTGCTGATCAAAGGACTGCATGCCGAACATGTCTCGGCCCTTCTCGATCACGTCCTTGAGCTCACTGGTCCGATCCTCGCGGATGTACTGCTCCACCGACTTCGTCTGGACCATGATCTCCAGCGCCACCGTGCGTCCCTTGCCGTCCGCCTTCGGCAGCAGTCGCTGCGAGATGGTCGCCTTGAGGCTGTCGGCCAGGCGCATGCGCACCATCGCCTGCTCCTCGGATGGGAACACCGACACGAGTCGGTTGATGGTGCGCGAGGCGTCCGTTGTGTGCACCGTCGAGAGCACCAGGTGGCCCGTCTCCGAGGCCTTGAGCGCGATGTCGATCGTCTCCGTATCGCGCATCTCGCCCACCAGGATGACGTCCGGATCCTGGCGCAGCGCAGCTCGCAGCGCGATGGCGAAGTTCTCCGTGTCCGGGCCAATCTCTCGCTGCGAGATGGAGGACTTGTGGTTCTTGTAGATGAACTCGACCGGGTCCTCGATGGTGAGGATGTGCAGGTTCTCCGTGCGGTTGATGTGATCGATCATCGCCGCGAGCGTCGAGCTTTTGCCCGAGCCCGTCGCCCCCGTCACCAGCACCAGTCCGCGCTCATTGCCGGCGATCGTCTTGAGCACCTGCGGCAGCCCCAACCCGTCAATGGTGGGGATCTCGTCCGGGATGATGCGCAGGATGCACGCCAGCGTGCCCCGCTGCCGGTAGATGTTCACTCGGAACCGCGCCACCCCCGGCAAGCCGTAGGAGGTGTCGTACTCCTGCAGGTTGTCCACCTGGGTCTTCGTCAGCGGATCCTGGATGATGTGAAGCGCCACCTGTTTGGTGTGATCCGGATGCAGCTTCTCCATCTTCAGCGGCCGCAGCACACCATTGACCCGGTAGATAGGCGGATCGCCTGGCCTGAAGTGGATGTCCGAAGCGCCGTTCTGAACGCCGACCGTCAGCAGCTTGTTGAGCGTTGCCTGATCCAGGGGAGTACCTCTCTCGTCGGCGGTGGATTCTAGGCGAAAGCCCCCCAGGCCAGCCAAGAACCTGACCGGATTCCCCCCTCCCGTCCCCTCTCGGGTTTCACCACGCCGTCACACTCGGGGCCTCTGGCATGAGGCATGAATTCCAGGTAGAAAACTCCGTTGTCCCTCGCCCCGCTCCGCAGAGGTTCCCCTGTTCCAGGTCAAGGTCGATCCGTCGAACGCCATCGTGGAAGTCACCCTGGAAGGCACCGTTCGCGCCGATGAGATGCAGCAGTTCGTCGAGCAGTCTTTGAACGCAGTGCGCTCGCTCGCTCAACAGGGGCGCGTCGTCGTCGCCCTGGCGGATCTGCGCCACCTCCGCACCACCTCGCCCGAGGCGGCGGAGCTCCTCCGCCAGGGCCAGATGACCGCGATGCAGGCGGGCATGAAGCGCATCGCCGAGCTCGTCAGCAGCGAGCTCACCACGCTCCAGCTCAACCGCATCGCGCGCGCCAGCGGCATGGACCAGATCCTCCGCCGCTTCCAGGACGACGAGGAGGCCCGGCGCTGGCTCCTCGAGGCCAGCAACGAGCTCAACGCGGCCTGACTCAGGCTGCTTGCGCCCGCTGGCGCAGCACCGTGCGCTCCACCTTGCCCATGGCATTGCGCGGCAGCGCCTCGATGCTCAGGAAGCGCGCGGGGACCTTGAAGCCTGCCAGGGACTCGCGACACCATGTCCCCAGGTCCTCCGGGAGCGGGACTCCGTTGCGCGTCGCCACGAAGGCTACCGGCACCTCGCCCCAGCGCCCGTCCGGCACTCCCACCACCGCCGCCTCCTGCACCGCCGGGTGCGCGGCCAGCACCGCCTCCAGCTCGGCCGGGTAGATGTTCTCCCCTCCCCGGACGATCAGGTCTGTCCGCCTGGAGAGCACCGTGAGCCGCCCTCGCTCGTCCAGCACCCCCAGGTCCTTGGTCCGCAGCCAGCCGTCCCGCAGGGCCTCGCTCGTGGCCTCCGGTCGGTTCCAGTAGCCGGCCATCACCGTGGGGCCTCGCACCTCAATGTCCCCTTCCCTCCCCGGGCCCACCGCCTCGCCCCCGGGGCCCACAATGCGAAGCTCCAGGCCCGGCAGCGGGCGGCCCGCCGTCCGTCCGTCTGCCTCGTCCGGGCGCTCCGTGGTCACCTGCGAGCAGGCCTCCGTCAGCCCGTAGGTCTGCAGCGACAGGATGCCCGCCGCCCTCGCCCGCTCCAGCAGCGGCGCGGGCACCGGCCCTCCGCCGATCAGCGCCAGCCGGAACGTGGATGGCACGGGGCGGTCCTTCCGCGCGTCCAGAACCCGCTCCAGCGTCGTGGCCACGAAGCTCGCGTGGGTGATGCCCTCCTCGTCGATGGCCCGGTTGGTGTCGTCCGCCTCGAAGCGCTCCCTTAGGACGAGGCAGCCTCCGTCGTACGCGGTGCGCGTGAGCATCGCCAGGCCCCCCACGTGAAAGAGCGGGAGCGTTCCCAGCCAGCGCGGCGCAGGGTGTGGGCCCAGGTTCGCCTCGGAGCAGCGCGCCGACGCCCGGAAGTTTCCCTCCGTCAGCACCGCTCCCTTCGGCCGACCCGTCGTCCCCGAGGTGAAGAGGATCACCCGCGGCGTCTTCGTCTCCAGGGGAACACAGTGGGAATCGGGTGCGCCCAGCGCGTCCGCGAAGGACTCCAGTGGCTCGGCGTCTGGGAGGCGCTCGGCGAGGTTCGTGAGCGCCAGGGTGAGCCGTGGGGAGATGTCCTCAGTCAGGGGTTGAAGCTCCGCCCTGGTGAGCCGCGCGTTGAGCGGGACCAGCACCGCTCCCAGCCTCCCGAGCGCCAGGAAGAGGAACACCCCCACTGCGTGGTTCGTCGCCAGCAGCGCTACCCGGTCTCCCGCCGTGACACCTCGGGCTCGGAGCGCCCCCACCCACCGGCCTACCTCGAGGTCCAGCTCCCGGTATGTCCACCCCTGCCCCGCGAAGGTCAGCGCCGGTGCGTCCGGTCGCGTCTCCGCGCCGGTCCGGATGGGGCATGTCCACTGCATCAGTTCACTCCCTGGCCCGGCTTCCGCGGCAGCTCGATGCGGCCCCGCACCGGGCGGAATGGGTGGTTCCCGGGCTCGTTCTTGAAGAGGTGTCCCACCCCCAGCCCCGATGCGTACCTCCCCGACGGCAACGCCGCCGCCAGGTGCGCCGCTCCCGCTCGCGCGATCACCCCATCCAGCGAGCTCGTCACGTACGCGTCCAGCCCCTTCTTCGCCGCCTCGCGCGCCAGTGACAGCGCCGGCAGCAGGCCTCCCAGCACCATCGGTTTGAGGACCAGGATGCCCACCGTGCGCGGGTGGTTCAGGAGCGCTCGTACGACCTCCGGCAGCGCTAGAGATTCGTCCGCCGCCAGCGGGCAGGGGGCGTGCTCGCTCAGGCGCGCCAGGGCTTCGTGCTCCTCGGCCGCTACGGGCTGCTCGCACAGCTCAAGGTGGTATTCGCCTAGCTCCGCCAGCGCCGGTCCCGCCTCTGACTCCTTCCACCCTCCGTTCGCGTCCACTCGCAGGTGGATGGTCTGGCCTACTGCCTTCCTCACCGCCGAGAGTCTCGCAACGTCCTCCGCCAACGGCCGGCCTGCGACCTTGAGCTTCAGGGTCTCGTAGCCCTCCGCTACCGCTCGCTGTGACTCCTCCGCGAGCGCCTCCGGTGATGCGGCTCCCAGTAGCGCGTTGACCCGTATTTCTTCTCGGGCTTCGGCCGAGAGGAGTCGGCACAGTGGGAGTCCCTGGCGCTGGGCAAGGAGATCCAGGAGCGCTTGTTCCACCGCGTGTCTCGCCGCCGGGGTCCTCATCGACAGGCCACCCAGGGGTAGACACATACCCTCACCCCGACCCTCTCCCAGAGGGAGAGGGAGTTGATTGGGGTGAATCGATTTCAGGGCTTGTTCGCAGTCGCTCGGGGATTCCGTTCCGAACTCCTGCAATGGCATCGCCTCGCCCTGTCCTACTCGCCCTTCCTCGTCCCTCAGGCGCACCACGTAGCCCTCTCGTGCCGCGTACGTGCCCCTCGCCGTCTTCAGAGGGTTCACCAGCTCCAGGCGCAACGGCTGGAGGGTCACCTCCGTGATGCGCATCGGCTCACCTCAGCAACAGCCCCGCCGAGAACAACACCCCGAACACCAGTTGCAGTCGCGCCGTCCCGCCCAGCGCTGGGTTCAGCGCCGCTCCCTCCGCCCCCAACACCAGCTTCAGCGGCGGCACCGCCACCGGCACGCTCAGCAGCGCCAGCAGCACCCACGGGCTCGCCAGCCCCAGGCCCCACATCACCAATGGCGTCGAGAAGGCCGCCATCAACAGCAGCACGTACTCGGCCTTGCCCATCGTCGTGCCGAAGCGCACCACCAGCGTCCTCTTGCCCGCCTTCACGTCCGTCGATGCGTCACGCAGGTTGTTCACCACCAGCAGCGCCGTGCCGATCGCTCCCACTGGGATCGCCGCCCACCACGCCGCCGGGCCCACCGTCAGCGCCTGCACGTAGAACGTCCCCGGCACCGCCACCAGCCCGAAGAAGATGAAGACGAACACGTCGCCCAGTCCGTTGTACCCCAGCGGAAACGGGCCTCCCGTGTACGCGTAGCCCGCCAGCACCGACGCCAGCCCGATCGCCACGATCGGCCACCCTCCCACCACCACCAGGTAGATGCCCGTCACCACCGCCAGCCCGAAGCACAGCAGCGCGCTCGCCAGCACCGTCCCCGGTGCGATCAGCCCACTCTGCGTCACCCGTTTCGGCCCCAGCCGCTCCGCCGTGTCCGCGCCCTTCTTGAAGTCGTAGTAGTCGTTCGTCAGGTTCGTGCCGATCTGGATGAGCATCGCGCCCACCAGCGCCGCCAGCGCCGGCAGCCACCGGCCCACGCCCAGCCCGTAGGCGAGCGCCGTCCCCACCATCACCGGCACCAGCGCCGCCGTCAGCGTCTTCGGCCTCGCGGCCATCAACCACGTCTTCAAGGTGGGGCGAGGTGCCTCCACCGCAGGAGCTATCGCGTTCATGGGATGAATCACTCTCGGCTTCTAGCCGTGGCCCCCGGCTGCGCTCTTGTCGGGCGTGGAGCTCTCGAATTCGGGCGCTTCGTACCAGGGCGTCTGCAGGAAGGAGAGCACCTCGCGGGCGTACTCCTCCGGTACTTCCAGATGCGGGGCATGGGTGCAGTCCTCGAACGTGCGCCGCCACACCACCGGCAGATCCTCCGCCATCCGACGGGCAATCTGCGTGAACTTCTCGTCCAGCGCCCCTGTCAGCAGCAGCGTGGGCAGCCGCTGGCGCTGTAGCTCCGGCCAGTAGTCCGGCTGCGCCGCCAGGCCCAGGCACTCCAGAGCCCCCACCAAACCGTCCACCGTGCACTCGAGGCGCCGGACCCGGACGGATTCCTGCTGCTCGGCGGGCAGCTTGCGCACGCCCGCGAAGAGCGGCAGCGACTCCCAATACGCCACGAAGGCCGGCACGCCCTTCTGTCGGATCATCGCTGCGAGCTGCGCGTCACTCACGCGCCGCTCCGTGCGGTGCTGGCGACGGTGCAGCCCCGGCGAGCCGCTCTCCATGATGAGCCGCCCGAAGCGCTCGGGCCGAGTCAGCGCCGCGGCCAGCGCGAAACGCGCGCCCTGCGAGTAGCCCAACAGGTTCGTCTTGGCCACGCCCACCTCATCCATCACCCCGAACAGCGCCTCAATTGTCTCGAGGAAGCCATCGCGGCCGGTGCGCGTGGGCAGCGGCGTCTGGCCGTGGCCTGGCAGGTCCACCGAGATGACCCGCACCTTGTCTTTCAGCAGCGGGCGCAGGTGATCGAACGAAGAGCGATTGCCCGTGAATCCATGCAGAAGGAGGAGCGGGTGCGAACCCTCTCCCCACGTCTCGTACGCCATCTTCAGAGCCATGGGCCTTCTCCCAATGCGGTAGCCATCCTCGCGAAGAGTTGCCGGTGCAGATCCACGTTCCTCGCGCGCTCCGCCACCTGGACCTCGACAACGTGGAGGCCGCCTTTGAGCCCCTCGGCCACAGCCGAGCGCAGCGACGCGGGCGAGTCCGGGCGCCGGAAGCGAGCCTGGTAGAGCGCGGCGGCGTGCGACAGGTCCACGCCATGCGGCGTGCCCCACAGGTTCTCGTATTGAGAGCGCGCTTCCTCGGCCTGCGCGATGGGAAGGAAGGAGAAGATGCCGCCCCCATCGTTGTTCACCACCACCACCGTCAGGGGCACTCCGCTGCGGCGAGCCGTGAGCAGCCCTCCCACGTCATGCAGGAAGGCCAGGTCTCCCGTCAGCAGCACGGTGGGACGTCCCGAAGCCGCCGCCACGCCGAGCGCGCTCGACACGATGCCGTCAATGCCGTTGGCGCCCCGGTTGGCCAGCACCCGCAGTCTCCGGCCCGTCGAGGGCGCGAAGGCATCCACGTCGCGGATGGGCATGCTGCTGGACACGAACAGGTTCGCCCCGTCCGGCAGCGCCGTCACCACCTCGTGGGCCACCCGCATCTCCGTGAGCGACGGGTCCTCCGAAAAAGCCGACTCCAGCGCCGCCCGGGTCCACTGCTCGGCCCAGAGGAAGCTCCGCGCCCACGGACCCAGGCCGCGGGAGAGCCCCTGGGACAGTGCCTCGCAGGCCGCCACCGCCGAGCCCTCCACCACCCGCGCCGCAGAGTGCGCCGGATCGAAGAGCGCGCCCTCGTCACTGAAGAGCACCACCTCCGCGCCCGAGCTGTCGATCCACGCCTGCGGCCCCTTGGGCGTCAGGCATCCACCAAAGCGCAGCACCAGTTCCGGCCGGTGTGCTCGAGCGAAGGGCTCGTGCCGCAGCATCGCGTCGTACAGCGACACAGTGGCCGGACCGCCACCGTAGCGCGCCTGGGAGGCGGCCTCTGCCAGCACCGGATAGCCAGTGGCCTCGGCGAGCGAGGCGATGGCCTCCGCGAATCCATCGTTCTCGTCCCGAGGGCCACAGACGATGACACCGCGCTCGGTGGCGGCCACCCGCGCACGCACCGCCTCCAAGGCCTGAGCCTCCGGCAGACGCGAGGGCGGATGGATGCGCGTGAGCGGCACACCGGGCCGGCCTTCCCGAGCCCGCGAGGAGAGATGCTTCGCGTCGAAGCTCCCCAGCGTGGGCGCGAGCGGCTCCCGGAACGGCACGTTGAGGTGCACCGCGCCCCTGGGCGCACGCCAGGCAATGGCCACGGCCCGGGCCACGGTGGCGCGCAGGTGCACCAGCGCCGCGTCATCCGCCTCCGGCAGGCCCACGTCCGCGAACAGCCGCGCGAAATCCCCGTAGAACCGCGCCTGGGGCACCGTCTGCGGCGCGCCCCACCCCTGCAACTCCAGGGGCCGGTCCGCGGTGAGGACCACCAGCGGCACCTGCGACATGGCCGCCTCGATGACCGCCGGGTAGAAGTGCGCCCCCGCGGTCCCACTCGTGGCCACCAGCACCACCGGCGCGCGCGACTGCTTCGCCAATCCCAACGCGAAGAAGCCGGCGCTGCGCTCGTCAATGATGGACCAGGTGCGCACCCCGTCGGTGCGAGCACACGCCAACGCCAGTGGAGAGGAGCGCGAGCCCGGACACACCACCGCGTGCCGCACGCCGCCTCGAACCAGCTCCTCCAACAATGCCCGCGCCCAGAGCTGATTCAGGTTGGCGTCAGACATGTCCTCCTCCGAGGGCCCGCAGCATGGCCAGACTCTTCATCTCCGTCTCGCGCCACTCCGCTTCGGCGCTGGAGCCCGCCACGATACCAGCACCCACGAAGAGTCGGGCCTGGGATCCTTTTATGCGTGCCGAACGCAGCGCCACCATCTGATGCGCCCGCCCGGGTCCTATCCAGCCAACCGGTCCCGCGTACCAGCCTCGATCCAAGTCCTCGTGCTCGACGAGGAACTCCAGTGCGCGCTCCCGAGGCGTGCCTCCCACTGCCGGTGTGGGGTGCAGCGCCGCCACCAGCTCTGCCACGCCCACTCCCTCGCGCAGCTCGGCGCGAATGCCAGTTCGTAGGTGCACCACGTTTTTCAGGGTGAGCAGCGCCGGCTCGGCGTCCGACTCGAGGTGCTCGGCCAGCGGCTTGAGTGCCTTGAGGATGTAGCGCACCACCGCCTCGTGCTCGCGGAGATCCTTTTCGCTCCCGCCCAGCTCTCCGGCCTGTGTGGGCGACGCGGACCCGGCGAGTGCCTCGGTCTCCAGGCGGCGCCCCTCCAACCGGCACAGCGTCTCCGGCGTGGCGCCCAGGAAGGCCGCTCCGTCCGGTGCACGGAAGAGGAAGGTGGCACAGCGCGGGTTCTGCTCGCGCAACCGGGCCAGCACCTCCACCCGATCAAAAGCGCGCTCGCCCTCCACCTCTACTGCCCGCGCCAACACCACTTTCTGGAGTCCTCCACTGCTGATCGTCTCCACCGCACGCGTCACACGCCCCTCGAACTCCGGCCGGGACGAGGACAGCTTCAATGCCTGGGTCCCATTCCCGGGGTGGCGGTAGCCCGTCGGAAAGGCCGCGCCCACCCGAGCCAGCAACGAGCGCACCACGTCCTCGGCGCCCGGGCCCTCGGGCGCAAAGGCCGCTGCCGCCACGCCCGTGCCCTCGCGCCACACCACCACCTCCGGCAGCGTCCACCGCCCGAAGCCGAACGGCCCCCAGCCTCCATCTCCGCCCACCTGGGAGAAGCGCATGCCTCCGAACCAGGGACCCGGCAGCGCAGTGGGAGACGCACCCAACCACCGCACCGAGTCCGGCGCCGACAACGCCTTGAGCACCGTCAGCACCTGCGCGGCGCTCTCGGCCTCCACCGATGCCGCCTCGCCCCACCCTGCCATCGCCTCACGCGCGAGCGGTCGCTCCCAATATACGGATGGCTCGCCCAACACCTCCGCCCCCGCGAGCGGATCCACCGCGGCCAGGGAGATCATCCCCGCCACCCAGTGGCCTCCGTCAGCGGGCACGAGCGTCGTCATCAGCGGTCCTCACGAGGCTCCACCACCAACCAGGGCGGCAACCTCTTGTTGTTCTGTACGCCGGTTTGGCTATACAAGCATCACGGGGTTCAAAACAACGTGAACTCCACATGGGACGGGAGGCGCCCGTGAGTGGCAAACCAGGTGAGGTGGGCGGAGGGACGCCCCGAGAAGGACCTCCCCGGGTGAACCGGACCTGGAGGCCCGAAGGGACGCGGGTGCGAGTGGGTCGGGTGGTATTCAAGGCCCGCACCAGTCCTTACGCCTTCCAAGAAAAGGGCGAGCTCGGGCTGCGCGTGCTGGCTGAGGCCGCGCGCAAGGTGGGGCTGCCCATCGTCAGGTTGATGATCGAAGTGCAACCCCGGCCTGAGCAGGCCTTATGCGATGGGCAGCAAGCCCTCACGCCGGAGCGCTTCCAACAGTTGATGCGGCGGCTGCCGGGTGTGCTAGACGCCGTGGACCGTCATCTATGGAGGCCGGAGGTCCCGGCCCATGTCGCGGAGGCTCGATGAGCACCGAAGTTCGTCAGATGTTCTCCTCCATCGCCACGCGGTACGACGTGACGAACGAGGTTTTGTCATTCGGTGTCCATCGTCTGTGGCGGCGCGCGGCTGTGCGCCTGAGCGGCGCCCGGGAGGGTAGCGCCGTCCTCGACTGCGCCACCGGCACCGGTGACCTGGCGCTGGCCTTCAAGCGCAAGGTCGGCACTTCGGGCCGAGTGGTGGGCACCGACTTCTGCAAGGAGATGTTGGACAGCGCTCCGGCCAAGGCCGCCCGCGAGGGACTCCAGGTGGAGTTCCAGGTGGCTGATGCCATGGATCTACCCTTCGCGGACAACTCCTTCGACGTGGCCTCCATCGCCTTCGGCATCCGCAACGTGGATGACCCGGTGAAGTGCCTGAAGGAGATGGCGCGCGTGGTTCGCCCCGGTGGGCGCGTGGTGGTGCTCGAGTTCGGCCAGCCCACGGGCCTCTTCGGCGCCCTGTTCCGCGTCTACAGCAAGGTCGTCATGCCCACCATCGGTGGCCTGCTCACCGGCAACCGGGCGGCCTACGAGTACCTGCCCCGCACCTCGGCCGCCTTCCCTGCCGGGGACAAGTTCCTCTCCCTGATGGAGCAAGCCGGCGCCTACCAGGAAAGGGTGGCCCACCCGATGATGTTCGGGACATCGTACGTCTATGTCGGGACCGTCCGCTGACCAGAGGCGTCAGCTCATCGAGAGAATCCTTACGGCCGTGGATCCACGGCTCGCGTCCGCGCTGCGGCAGGAGATCGCCCAGCCTGGACCTCTCCCCCTGCCCGCCGAGGGGCAGACCGTCGTCATCGCCGGGCACCGCGCCGCGGGCAAGACGCGGCTGCTGCCCCTGGTGAGTGCGGTGCTCGGTAGACCGGGGGTGGACCTGGATGCCGAGCTCTCGCGCCGCTCGGGGCGTTCCCTCCGAGACTGGGTCGTCGAGGACACGGACGGCTTCCGCTCGGCCGAGCGCAGCCTCCTGCTGGAGCTGCCTCGCGGCTCCGTCGTCTCGGTGGGCGGCGGGTTCCTTTCGAACCACCCGGACGCCCTCCATCCTTATTACACCCTGCTCGTGCCCGTCTCCTTCGAGACCTACCGCGAGCGACTCCTCGCCGACACCACCCGCCCTCGGCTGCGCCCCGGTATGTCGCTGGAGGAGGAGATCAGCACCATCTACGAGCAGCGCCAGGTACTCCACGCCCGCGTGCCCACCGTGAGCCTCGCCGACTTCCTGCGCGCCCTTTCTTCCTTAGGGAGCCAGCCATGATGTCGGCCCGCCGCGTCGTTACCCTCCCCCCGACCCTGCGAGGCCCCGAGGCGCTGCGCTTCGCCACCGACGTGCGGAGCCGGGGAGCTGATGTGCTGGAGGTCCGGACGGATCTGCACCCCGCGGAGGCGGTGGACGCGGCGGCGCTCGCAGGCATCCTGGATCTGCTTGTCTCCGAGCGAGGCACGCCCCTGCCCCCGGCCTGGGTGGCTGCCGCCCGGTGGGTGGATCGGGATGTCGTCCACGCGGGAGCGTTGGATGCGCCCGCTGGGAAGCTGCTGGCCTCCCACCATGCCGAGCGGCCCCTGTCCACCGAGGAGGCCCTGCGCCTGTGGGACGTGGCGATCCCTGCCGGGGCGCTGGTGAAGCACGTGGAGCCGGTCGGGGAGTTGTCTCAGGCTCGGGTTGCGGTGCTGCTGGAGACTCAGGCGCGGCTACGGGCTCGGTTTGGAGAAGGACGGGTGACCCTGCTCGCCATGGGGCCCGTGGCGCTTCCCATTCGCGCCGTGCTCGCTCAGCGCAATGTGCTCGACTACGTCGCACTGGGCGGAGATTGGAAGGCAGCTCCGGGACAGCGGTTGCTCGCGGATGCAGTCCGGGAGGTGAAATACCCTCACCCTGTCCCTCTCCCTGAGGGAGAGGGGGTGGTGACGCGGCTGGGGATTCTGGGGACCTCGATCGCTCATTCGCGCTCGCCTCGCATCCACCGCCAGCCCTTCGACCGCATCGACATCCCCGAGGACGCCCCCGTTGAGGCCCTCGTTGATGCCCTCCTGCCTCACTACCGCGGCTTCGCTGTTACCAGCCCCTTCAAGATTCGCCTCGCCCGGCACACCGGCTCGCCGCTCGACGCCATCAACACCCTCGTCCGCCGCCGCGACCGCTGGGAGTCCTTCAACACCGACACCGAGGGCGCTCGCACCGTCCTTGAGCGGCTCGGTGCCCGTGACGTCTTCGTCCTCGGAGACGGCGGTGCCAGCGCCGCCATCCGCTCCGTGACCCCCGAAGTCGGGTGCCAGCTGCGCTTCCTGAAGCGTGCGGAAATCTCCTCACCCCTGGCCGGTTGCGGTATCTGGACCTGGCCCGATCGCATCACCCCACCTGACGCCCTCCGCTTCGAGGGAGCCCGCGTCGCCGTCATCGCCTACGGAGCCCCGGCACGCCGCATCGCCGCCGAAATCACCCGCCGCGGGGGCTCCCCGCTGATGCTCGGCGCGGCGTGGTTCATTGCCCAGGCCCGCCGGCAGCGCGCCCTCTGGGAGAACGCCTCATGAATACCCTCGGTACCCTCTTCCGACTCACCACCTTCGGCGAGAGCCACGGCCCCGCCCTCGGCTCCATCATTGATGGGTGCCCCGCCGGTGTCCCCCTCGAGCGCGAGCACATCCAGGTCGCACTCGACCGTCGTCGGCCCGGCCAGTCCTCCCTCACCACCGCGCGCGCAGAGCCCGACCAGGTGGAGATCCTCTCCGGTGTCTTCGAGGGCAAGACGCTCGGCACGCCCATCGCGGCCATCGTCCGCAACACCAACCAGCGCTCCGGGGACTACGAAAAGCTCAAGAGCGAGGATCGTCCCGGTCACGCCGACGCCGTCTGGCGTGAGCGCTTCAAGCACCGGGACCACCGGGGTGGAGGGCGCACCAGTGGCCGCGAGACGCTCTGCCGCGTCATCGGCGGTGCTGTCGCCGAGGCCTACCTCGCCCAGGCCTTCCCCCAGGTGCGCACCGTCGCCTGGGTGTCGCAGGTGGGTAACCTCGTGTCCGCCGTGCCCGAGGCCGGTCTCACCCGTGCCATGGTGGATGCCCACCCGACCCGCTGCCCGGATCCCGTCGCCCGCGAGGAGATGTCCAAGCGGATCCTCACCGCCAAGGAGGCCGGCGATAGCCTGGGCGGCTCCATTGATGTCCGCGTGGACGGCCTGCCCGTGGGCCTCGGCGAGCCCATCTTCGGCAAGATGAAGGCGCTGCTCGCGCACGCGCTTGGCAGCGTGGGCGCCGTGACCGGAGTCGTCTGGGGTCCGCCGGATCTGCTCTCACGCATCGAACAGCCCGGCAGCGTCTTCCACGCCCAGAAGGACACCTACGGCGGCATCCAGGGCGGCCTGGCCAATGGCGAGCCCGTGTCCCTGCGCGTCTACTTCAAGCCCCCCGCCACGCTCGCGGACCACGCGAAGTCCGGGCGACATGATCCCTGCATCATGCCCCGCGCGGTCCCCGTGCTCGAGGCCATGGTCTCGCTCGTCCTGGCAGACCTCATCCTGCAACTGAACGCCCGGCCCCACTCCGTATGATCCAATTCCCTCCTGGCACCTACCGTCACGCCACCGATCGGTGGGGCTCCTTCAAGCGTCAGTGTGCAACCCTCCCCGAGGGCGCTCTCGCCGTCGTGGATCGCACCGTGGCTCGCCTGCATCCCCAGGTGATCAAGTCCCTCGAGGCGCGCAAGCCACGCGCCATCATCCAGCTCACCGGCGGCGAGAGCGCCAAGAGCTTCAAGGCCCTGGAGCAGGTGCTCGTCGCGGGCCTCTCGATGCCACGCTCGGGCACGCTGATCGCCATCGGTGGAGGCACCATCGGTGACGTGTCCACGGTGGCGGCGCACCTGCTCAAGCGGGGCGTGCGGCTCGTGCAGGTGCCCACCACGCTGCTGGCCGCGGTGGACAGCAGCCTGGGTGGCAAGGGCGCGGTGGACATCACCGTGCGCGGCCGCGTGGTGAAGAACCCGGTGGGCGTCTTCCACTACGCCGAGGAGGCGTGGCTCTGCCCCGAGTTCTTCGCCAGCCTGTCGGACACACAGCTCCGTGAGGGATCGCTCGAGGCCTGGAAGATGGTGGCCAGCCTCGACGAGGAGCTCTTCCTCTCCTACTCGCGCCGAGCGCCCGCGCTGGAGCGGATGGTGAAGGACGCGCGTCGCCTCAAGGAGTCGGTCTGCGCGCAGGATCCCTACGAGCTGCAGGGCCTGCGGCGGGTGCTCAACTTCGGCCACACCTTCGGCCACGTGCTGGAGAGCGTCTCGCGCTTTCAGCTGTCGCACGGGGACGCGGTGGGCCTCGGAATGCTGTGCGCGCTCGACGTGGGCCGCGCCATGGGCATCACCCCCGACGAGGTGGCCTGGCAGGTGGAGGACGCGCTCCACCAGGGACCCGGAGTGCTCGGCCGTGAACGGACGGCGGACCTGCTCGCGCGCGCAAAGTTGAAAGATGTGTCGGCCCTGCTCTCCGCGGACAAGAAGGCTGGCAGCGCCGGGGAGCTGCGCATGATATTGATCACCGATGTGGGCAAGGCGGTGGTGCGCGACGTCTCCGAGGACGTGTGGCGCGCGCTTTGGCCGGCCTGGACCCAGGGAGTGCGCCCGTGACCCAGCTTCATGTCGATCCGAGCCACCTCGTTCCCGAGGTCCTCACGCCCCCCATCTCCAAGTCGGACGCACAGCGGGCGCTGGTGCTGGCGCACCTGACGGGGTCGTGGCCCCTGCCTGTCCTCCAGGAGGAGCCCGAGCACTACCTCCCCGCGGATGTGCGCGTGCTGCGCCGGGGCATTGAGGCCCTGCGCCTGCCTCCGGGCACGGTACGCGACGTGGACTGCGCGGATGGCGGAGCCCCCTTCCGCATCCTCGTCACCCAGTCCGCGGTCACGCCCGGCGCGCATGTGCGCCTCACGGGCACGCCCCGGCTCGGCGAGCGCCCCCATGGCCCCCTCTTCGAGTCCCTGCGCGAGGCACTCGGCCCCTCCGGCCTGGTGCTCACCGAGGGCCACCCTTGGCCCGTGGAGATCCGCGCGCCGACGGCCACTGGCAAGCCCGTCTTCCGGGTTCCTGGGGCTCAGAGCAGCCAGTACGCCTCCAGCCTGCTCCTGGGCTGCGCGGCCCTGTACCTGCGCGAGCGCCGCCCCTGGAGCGTGGAGATCATCGGCGAGCTGACGAGCGCGGGCTACCTGGAGCTCACCGTCTCCTGGCTGCGCCGCTTCGGCTTCACCGTCCTGGAGCGCGACGGCCGCTTCGAGGTGACGGACTACCGTGCCCCCGAGCGCCCCCCGGCGATGCCGGGCGACTGGTCTTCCCTGGGTTACCTGCTGCTCATCTCCTGGCGCACCGGGGGAAGCGTGGAGCGGGCGGACCTCTCCAGCGCCCACCCGGACCAGGCCCTGGTGCAGCTGGTGGAGCGCGCGGGCCTCAAGGCGATTCCCGGCCCCCAGAACACCCTGCGCATGACGGGGACGGCTCAGGACGGGCTGGTGGCCTCGGGCAAGGAGTGTCCGGACCTGCTCCCCACGCTGGCCGCGCTCGCGTGCGTGCTTCCTCGCCCCTCCACCCTCTCCGATGTGGGCATCCTGCGCCTCAAGGAGAGCGATCGACTGGAGGGCATTCGCACACTGGTGGACGCATTCGGTGGAAAGACCGTCCTGGACGGCGAGACACTCACAATCCACCCTCCTACCTCCCATCCGCCGCGCTTCTCCATGGACAGTAAAGGAGATCACCGTCAAGCGATGGTCGCGGCTACTCTCTCTGTTGTGTCAGGTGTTCCCCTGACCCTCACCGGACCTGAATGCGTAGAGAAGAGCTTCCCTGGCTTCTGGCGACAATTGGAACGCACTGGGGTCCGACTCACGTCGTGAAACGGGTGTTGCCCAGGGGGAAACGCGGCCTCCCTGGGTGTCGTTCTTTTTTGTTGAAAGCACTCTGCCGCCTGTGAAAAGTCCCGCCCATGCCCAAGGACACGCTGACCATTACGGACAACCGTACCGGGAAGACGTACGAGGTCCCGATCGAGAACGGTTGTATTCGGACCAACGCTCTCAGGCAGATCAAGGTCTCAGAGGAAGACTTCGGTCTGATGGGTTACGACCCCGCGTTCCTCAACACGGCCAACTGCAAGAGCGCCATCACCTTTATCGACGGTGACAAGGGCATCCTCGAGTACCGGGGCTACCCCATCGAGCAGCTCGCGGAGCGCTCGTCGTTCCTGGAGGTGGCCTACCTGCTGCTCAACGGGGAGCTCCCGACGCAGAAGCAGCAGGATGAGTTCACCTACCTCGTGACGCACCACACGTACGTGCACGAGAACATCAAGACGTTCATGGACGGGTTCCGCTACGACGCGCACCCCATGTCCATGCTGTCCTCGACGGTGGCGGCGCTCTCGGGCTTCTACCCGGACGCCAGGAACACCAAGGACGAGCGCAGCCGCCGCATCCAGATGACGCGGCTCATCGCGAAGATGCCGACCATCGCGGCGTTCTCGTACCGCCACAGCATGGGCCTGCCCTACGTCTACCCGGACAACGATCTGTCCTATGTGGGCAACTTCCTGGCGATGATCAGGAAAATCGGCACCAGCACGTACAAACCGCACCCCACGCTGGAGAAGGCACTGGACGTGCTCTTCATCCTGCACGCGGACCACGAGCAGAACTGCTCGACGACGTCGGTGCGCACGGTGGGCTCCTCCGAGGTGGATCCGTACTCGGCGGTGGCGGCGGGTGTGGCGGCGCTCTACGGCCCGCTGCACGGCGGCGCCAACGAGGCCGTGCTGCGCATGCTGCGCGAGATCGGCCACGTGTCGAAGGTGCCGGACTTCATCAAGGCGGTGAAGGGCGGCGAGGGTGAGAAGAAGCTGATGGGCTTCGGTCACCGCGTGTACAAGTCCTACGATCCGCGCGCGAAGGTCATCAAGCGCGTGGCGGACGAGGTCTTCGAGGTCACCGGCAAGAACCCGTTGCTGGAGATCGCGGTGGAGCTGGAGCGCATCGCCCTCCAGGACGAGTACTTCGTGAAGCGCAAGCTGTACCCGAACGTGGACTTCTACTCGGGCCTCATCTACGAGGCGATGGGCTTCCCGGTGGAGATGTTCCCGGTCCTCTTCGCCATTCCGCGCACGGTGGGTTGGGTGACGCAGTGGGAGGAGATGGTGAAGGATCCGGAGCAGAAGATCGCCCGTCCGCGCCAGGTGTACACGGGTCCGAAGCGGCGCGACTTCGTGCCGATGAACGACCGCAAGTAGTCCCACCCGCAGGACGAGGGGGTGCTCAGGTTCCGAGCACCCTCTCCCTCTGGGAGAGGGCCGGGGTGAGGGTCTACGGATCCACACCTTGGCCCTTTCGACGTTTCAGGACGCCCGAGCCTCAGACGCCTCCTCGGCATACAAGGACTCGATGAGCGCCTGATGGCGCGCCTCGATGACCTGGCGGCGCATCTTCATGCTGGGGGTGAGCTCTCCGCCGGCGATGGTGAAGTCCTCGGGGAGGATGGCGAAGCGCTTGATCGTCTCGAAGCGAGCGAGGCGCGGATTCACCTCGCGCTCGATGGCCTCGTGCAGGTGCTGACGCAGGCGGGGATCCGCGGCGAGCGTGGGGAGGTCCTCGGGCCAGCCATACTGACGCGCAAGCGCGCGGGCGCGCTCAGGATCCAGGGTCAGCAGCGCCACCAGGAACCGACGACGCTCGCCGATGACGACCGCATGACCCACGGGCGACACGGCCTTGAGGAGCATCTCGATGTGGGCGGGGGCGGTCTTCTTCCCGCCGGAGGTGACGATGAGCTCCTTCTTGCGACCCGTGATGTGGAGGTAGCCCTCGGAGTCGAGCTCGCCCACGTCGCCTGAGTGCAGCCAGCCCCCCTCGAGCAGCTCTTCGGTGGCGGCGGCGTCCTTGAAGTAGCCCTGGCAGACGCCGCCCCCGCGCACGAGGATCTCCCCGTCCTCGGCGATGCGGACCTCCACGCCCAGCATGGGACGGCCGAGCGAGCCCAGGCGCGTGGCCCCGTGGACGTTGAAGGTGGTGGGCCCGGTGACCTCGGACTGGCCGTAGACCTCGCGGATGATGATGTCGAGCGAGGCGAAGAACTCGAGCACATCCCGACCGATGGGGGCCGCGCCACTGGAGAAGAAGTGGGTGCGATCAAAGCCCAGCTTCGCCAGCAACGCTGGGAAGAGGGTGCGCCGGGCGAGCTGGTACTGCCCCTCCAGGTGCAGGGGCACTCGCTCCTGGCGCAGCACGCGGGCGTGGCGCTCGGAGGCGACCCGGCGCGCCCAGGCCACCACCTTCTGGCGGGCCGCGGGCTGTTCGCGGAGGGCCTCCTCGAGGCGACCCTTGAACTTCTCCCAGACGCGCGGCACGCCGAAGAAGAGCGTCGGCCGGGCCGCACGCAGATCCTGGGGCAACGACTCCAGTGACTGAGCGAAGTAGACCTCGGCGCCGACGAGCAGCGGCCCGTAGAGGCTGATCATCTGCTCGGCGATGTGCGCCAACGGCAGGTACGAGAGCAGCGCCTCATCCTCCTCCGACATCCCCGTGATGCGCATCAATCGTTCAGCCGTCCACACGAGGTTGTGGTGGCTGAGCATGACGCCCTTGGGGTTGCCGGTGGTGCCGGAGGTGTAGATGAGGCAGGCGAGCCCATCCGGCTGGAGTGCGTTGACGGCGTCCCAGTAGGGCCCCTCGTCGGCGCCGGTGCCGAGTGTCAGCACCTCCGCGTAGCGCAGCACCCCCTCGGGCAGCGGGGCCGAGGGCGCATCCAGGACGATGATGTGCCGCAACCGAGGCACCCGCTCGCGCACGGCGAGCGCGATGGCCAGGTGCTTCTCGCTCTCCACCACGAGGTGCCGCGCCTCACAGTGGTCCACGATGTACTGAACCTGCTCGGGGCTGCTGGTGGTGTAGATGCCCACCGGCATGCCACCCAGGGCCATGGCGGACAGGTCCGCCACGAGCCACTCCTCTCGGTTGAAAGAGAGGATGGGCAACGCACTCCCCCGCTGGAAGCCCAGCGCGTGCAGTCCGAGGGCGAAGCGCTTCACCCTGACGGCATAGTCGTGCCACGAGGTGGGCACATAAGTATGACCCTTGCGCGTCCAGAGCGCCGGACGGTGTTGCCGCCGGCTGGCCTGATCCTGAAGCGCGTGCACCATCGTCCGGGGAGTGTCCATAGGGATTTCGAGGCTACTGAAACCGGGAGCTCACTCGCCACGGGCGTTGACAGGCTACGGGAGCCCTATGTATTCCGCGCGACTCACATGACGATCGATCTCACCTGCCAGAAGTGCGAGGGCACCTTCGAGCTGGACGCTCAGGACATCATCGAGGGGACGGAGAAACTCGTCTGCCCTCATTGCGGTCAGAAGGCCCCCACCAACATTCAAGAGGACTTCGTCTCGGCGCTCACCGAGATGAGGGCCCAGGTGGCCGCACTGGGCAAGCGTTTCGCTGTCTCCATGTCCCTGGAGACGGAGGAGCTCGAGGACGAGCTCGACGAGGATGAGGAGACTGACGAGGACGAGGAGTCCGACGACGAGGAGCTCGACTTCGACGAAGACGAGGACGTCGAGGACGAAGAGGACTACGACGAGGACGAGGACGAGCGCTGAGGCGCGCCTGTCTACTCTCGTCTTTTGTCTCATGCAGGACGCAAGCAGTGGGCGGCTGAGGAGCAGGCGAGCACATTCGAGTGCCCTCCCGCCCCCGGGGTACATGCACACGTTTGCAGGGTGAAAACGCACATCCCTGCCGGCTTCGTCCTCGCTCCGCTGTCCGCCGCGCTGCTCGCCCTGGGGGCGCTTTTGCTCCCGGGTTTCGGCGCCCCACCCGCTCCTCGGGTCGCCGCTGCCGCCGATGACAGCAAGGCGTGCGTGCCCAAGCAGGGTGGAAACCCCTCTGCATGCAAGGAGTTGGTGGAGCTCGAGGTGCGGGATGTCATCCCACTCGCCGAGGCGCAGACGCACGCCGTGGTGCTCACCACGTCCGATGGAGCCATGGTGCTCCCCATCTTCGTGGACGAGTCGGCCGCGGTGGCGATTGCCTTCCGGCTCGCGCACCTGCGCCCGCCCCAGCCGCTCTCGCAGGATCTGCTCGGCTCGATGGTGACGGAGCTGGGCGCCAAGGTCACCGAGGTGCGCATCGACGACTTGCGGGACGACATCTACACGGGCCGCATCTTCCTCGAGCAGGGCAAGCGCAAGGTGACCCTGGATGCCCGGCCCTCGGACTCCATCGCCATGGCGCTGGATGGGCAGGCGCGCATCATGGTGACGCGCAAGGTGCTGGACGAGGCCGGCATCAGCCGCGACGAGATTGACTCGCTGAAAGAGGGCGGCCCCGGCGTGGGCGGCAGTGGCCCACCGGACATGATGGATCCAATGGATCCGCACCAGGGCATGCCGCCTCCGGGCCTCGCCCCGAAGCTGGCGCCCGACAAGACGGACGAGATCAGCCTCTAGCGACAGCACAACCCGCGCATGGAAAAGGCGAAAGCCCGGCCCCCCCTCCCAGGGAAGCCGGGCTTTCTCGCAACGTAGGGACAAAAAACCCGTGGTGAAGAAAACCGCCGCGCCGACGCCGTCGCATTCGCCCGCGCACGGCGCCAAGTATTCCCGAGTACGTAAAGCTGTCAAGGTGCAGCCAGACGCCTAGGATGCACGCCCATGCGCAAGGCGAAGATTATCTGCACGCTGGGGCCGTCCTCGGACTCCGCCGAGGTCATCGAGGGACTCATCCGCGCCGGTATGAATGTGGCCCGGCTCAACTTCTCGCACGGGACGCACGACCAGCACCGCCAGCGGGTGAAGCTGATCCGCCGCGCCGCGAAGAAGCTGGGGGTGCCCGTGGCCATCCTCCAGGACATTCAAGGGCCGAAGATCCGTCTGGGGCGGTTCGAGGGTGGGTGCTTGGAGGTGAAGACGGGCCAGACGGTGGTGGTGACCACGCGGGAGCTGATGGGCCACGGGAACATCATCCCCACGCCTATCCGCTCGCTGCCGAAGGACGTGGAGCCGGGTCACCCCATCCTGCTGGACGACGGGCGGGTGAGGCTGCTCGTGGAGAAGGTGGAGGGCCGAGACGTCACCTGCCGCGTAGAGCTGGGGGGCCTGTTGAAGGATCACAAGGGGCTCAACCTGCCAGGGGCTCATGTGTCGGTGCCCACCATCACCGAGAAGGACGCGGAGGACCTGGCGTTCGGACAGGAGGTGGGCGTGGACTACGTGGCGCTCTCCTTCGTGCGCAAGGCGGAGGACATCCGGCAGGCGCGCAAGCTGGTGGCCCAGCGAGGCACGCCCCTCATCGCGAAGATTGAGAAGCCGCAGGCGGTGGATGACCTGGAGGCGATCGCCCGTGAGGCGGACGGCATCATGGTGGCGCGCGGGGACCTGGGCGTGGAGATGCCCCTGGAGAAGCTGCCCGCCATCCAGAAGCACATGGTGCGCACGGTGAACCGGATGGGAGGCCTGGTCATCGTGGCCACGGAGATGCTGGAGAGCATGGTGAACAACGCGAGGCCCACGCGCGCCGAGGTGTCGGACGTGGCCAACGCCATCCTGGATGGGGCGGACGCGGTGATGCTCTCGGGCGAGACGGCTGCGGGCAAGCACCCGATACAGGCGGCGGCCACCATGGCGCGGATCGTCGAGGAGACGGAGTCAGGAGGGGTGAGGGAGCTGAAGCACTCGCCCTTCCCGGAAGCCAAGGACGACATCTCCACCGGCGTGGCGGCGGCGGCGGTGGCGGCAGCCGAGCAGATGGGCATCAACACCATCGTGGCGTACACGGAGCGCGGCCTGACGGCACGGCTCATCTCCGAGTTCCGCCCGAGGGCGCAGATCATCGCCCTGACGCCGAACCCGGACACGGTGAACCGCATGGCGCTCTACTGGGGCGTGAAGGCCCTGCAGGTGGGCCGTTGCCAGTCGACGGACGCGATGCTGCGCCAGGTGCGGCGGCTGTGCCACGAGCAGGGGGTCTGCACGAAAGGCTCGCCCGTGGTCATCGTGGCGGGCGTGCCGCTCAATGAGCCGGGCCGCACCAACATGATGTCCGTGCACCGCATCTGAGCGGACTTGCCGGAACGGACCCCGGTGCTTCACGCTGTCACGAGCAGGAGCACCGGAGGAGCGATGGCAACAATGGCGGGGTGGGTGCTGCTCGCGGTGACGGCCGCGTCCGGAGCACAGCCAACGGACGTCACGCACGAGGCGGTGTGCGGGCTGAAGGCGCTGTTCACCATGGAGCGCTCGTACCTGCAGGAGAACGATCGGTACGAGCTGTCGACCGAGACGCTCGGCTTCCTGCCCCTCCCCTGTCCGGATGCGACGCGCCCGCCCACCTCTGGAAACAACTCGATCGGGGGCTGCCAGTTCGTCTTCACGATCCTCTCGGCGACCCAGGACCTCGAGCAACTCAAGGCCCCCGAGGCGCTCCGGGCCGAGGCCCTCGGTGTGGGCCCCAGGGTGGAAGGCCTGCGCTTCGTGTTGGACAGCAAGGGCTCCATCACCCGGGAGGACACGGGGGCACCCGTTCCGTATCCTGACTGCGAGGCCTGGCGCCGCGAGGCCGACCCGCTCTGGCGCTACCACGACGCCGTCTCCGAGCACGACTGTACGAGTGGGCCCTATCACCCCAATCACCCATGCATGCAGGGGTTCGCGGACCTGGCGGAGCTGGCCCGCGCGGGCGTCGGTGTGGCGCAGAAGGAGTACGCCGAAAATCCCACCGCGCGCGAGCTGGCTCCGCCCGAGCACCCTACCCCAACCATGCGCCTCTGCCGGTTGCTGGCCTCACCCGCTCGGGGGGCCGAAACCATCGACACCTTGGAGCGCAACGGGCAACTCCTGTCCACGGTGCTCTCCCCCCATTGCAACACCGAGGGCCTGCGCGTGGCCCTCCCCCGAATCTTCCGCCGCTTCGACGCGGTGTGTCCCGGGGAGCACTGCCTGGAGTTGCTGGCCCTGGCCCGCGACGTTCAGCTTCCCGGACTGGAGGAGCTCCTCCGAACCCACGCCTCCCGGGTGGCGGACGCCGTCCTCCTGCAGCCGCCGAACGCCCGCCTGAAATACCTCCACCAGGTAACGGGAGTGTCGTACCTGGACCTGTCGCCGCTCGTTCAGACCCTGGAGGGGAAGTGGGAGGGGCTGCGGCACGTGGGACGGGTCAGACCCGAGCCCCTGCTGCTCGCGCTGCTCGATCGGGCGCGGCGGGCGCACCCGGAGCTCGCCCCGCGGGTGGCGCTGCTGCACGAGCTGTGGGGCCTCGAGACCGCGAGCGACGCGACGTTCCGCGCCTGGACCGTCTCCACCCTCCCCTGTACGGAACTGGACGACGCCCTCGCGCTGAAGGTCACGCTCCCCCGGCTGCACTTCATCGCGGAGGCTCAGGCGCGCTGCCAGAAGGGCTCGCTGGGCATCCTCGAACGGTACACCGCGACGCTGCCGCCCCGAGACGTGATGAAGGTGCTGGAGCCACTGACGGCCGAGCATCTCAACTGGATGCGCAACCACCTGGGACTGAACGAGCCGGAGCGAGCCGAGGCGCTGGTGGACTGGGTGGTGGACCGGCAGCCGAAGCTGCTCGAGGCCCTCCGCATCACGGTCCCCGTCGCGCAGCGGTTGCTCTCCCGTCGCAACGTGAAGCGGCTGGGCGGCCGTGCCAGGGTGCTCAACTCCCTGCTCCGAAGCTCCAACGGCAGGCATGGGACGATTGAGGCGGACGCCTGGCGTCTCCTCTACAAGGAAGCGATCCAGAGCACACATTCTTCTTACCTCGTGCGCGAGCTGGCCTCGCGACTGCTGCCGCCGGAAGAGAAGAAGATGTTGCTGGCGGGTCTGCTGCGCTCGCCAGATGCGAGCATTCGTGCCGCAGCGGCGGCCGGTCTGGCGGACACGAAGGTGGACGGCATCCCACGCGAGGCAGCGCGAGCCTGTCTCGAGGAGCTCCGCCCACAGCTCCTCTGCCTCCAGCGCCTCGTGGAGCGATTGGGGCCGCCTCCTCCCGGCAAGCGGTTCTTTCCGTATGTCGGCTACGGTGTCGATCCGGCGCCGTCCCTGAAGTCGCCCAAGCCCCTGTCTCCACCCCAGCTGCTGGAGCACTACTGTGTCCGCCTGGAGGAGGAGTCGAGGGACTGCCCGAGCGCGTGCAGCGGAGCCGTCCTGGATGCGGAAGCTCACTCCCGGCTCGAGGCCGCGGCCGGAGAGTCGGTGCCCTACCCCGAGGCGCTCCGGGCCTGCGTCTACAGCGGGCTCTGAGCTAGCTCGCGGAGGCGAGCCAGGGCGTCGTCTGCGAGAAGTCGTAGATGCGCTCGATGGCGATCTGCTTGTAGCGCTCGACCTTCACGGCGCGCCGGGCGCACTCCCAGACGAGCTCCACGGGCGGACGATCCGGCTCCTTCTTCTTGCGGCGCTTCACCTCGGCCTTGATGGACTTCAGGGCGATGCGAGGGTGGAAGCAGAAGGCGGAGGAGAACAGCAGGTGACCGGCGAAGGGGATCAGCCGGGCCTCCAGCACGTCCCCCGTCTCGAGCCCCACCATGTGGCGGCGCTCGGTGACGTCGAAGTCCTTGCCCGAGAAGAGCTCGCGCAGGCGTACCAGCCCCTTGCCCAGCTTGCGCACTTCGAAGAGGCCATGGACCGTCTCCGTGAAGCAACGGAAGGCGTTGGCCTCCTCGGGCGGGGCACTCTGCAGCCGCAACTGGTACAGCTCCGCCGCGGGCGTCAGCTTGGAGATGGGCGAGACGCGGTCATACAGGTAGTAGTCCAGAAAGGACGCCATCCGGAGCTCGAAGAGCTTGTCGTCCTCGAAGACCTCGCCGGTGAGGCGGAAGTACTCGGCCTTGGCGTCGAGCAGGTCCGGCTTGCGCGACTCCTGGCTCCCGAAGGCGATGAGCTGATCGAGATAGGGCTGGTACGACAGCGGAGAAAGAGGGGATTCCATGGGGCTGCGAGATCCTACTCTCCGGCCATCAGCTTCGCGAAACGTGAGAAGAGGTACCGGGCGTCATGCGGACCGGGCGAGGCTTCCGGGTGGTACTGCACGCTGAAGGCGCGGGCGTCAGGGACGACCAGGCCCTCCACGGTGCCGTCGTTGAGGTTGATATGGCTCACCACCGCCTTGCCCTTCACGCTCGCATCGTCCACCGCGAAGCCGTGGTTCTGCGAGGTGATTTCGACCTTACCGGTGGTCAGGTCCTTGACCGGCTGGTTGGCGCCCCGGTGGCCGAACTTCATCTTGTACGTCCGGCCGCCCAGCGCGAGGGCGAGGATCTGGTGACCCAGGCAGATGCCGAAGACGGGCACCTTGCCGAGCAGCGAGGCCACCACCTTGTCCGCGCCCTTCACCGCCGCGGGGTCTCCCGGGCCGTTGGCGAGGAAGATGCCGTGGGGCTTCTCGGCGAGCACGGCCTCGGCGGAGGTACCCGCGGGCACCACCTTCACGCGGCAGCCCACGTCCACCAGGAAGTGGAGCATGGAGCGCTTGAGGCCATAGTCATAGGCCACCACGTCGAAGCGCAGCTCCGGAGCCGGGCGCTCGGGCTCGCCGAGCAGGTTCGGGGTTGGCGTGGTGAAGAGGTAGGGCTCGTGGGTGGACACGCCGGTGGCGAGATCCTGCCCCTCCATGCCTCGAGCCGACCGAGCGCGCTCGACCAGGGCGTTCGGCGAGTGGCCCTCGGTGGAGATGACGCCCATCTGCGCGCCGTGCGTGCGCACGTGCCGCACCAGGCGCCGGGTGTCGATGCCCTCGATGCCGACGATGCCGTGGCGCTTGAGGTAGGCGTCGAGCGTCTCCTGGGCGCGCCAGTTGGAGTGCTGCTCCGAGGAGTTGCGCACCACCATGCCCACGGCGTGGGGCTTCTGGGACTCCTGGTCACCGGGGTTGGCGCCCACGTTGCCCATCTCGGGGTACGCCATGGTGACGATCTGCCCGACGTAGGAGGGATCCGTGAGGATCTCCTGGTAGCCGGTCATGGACGTGTTGAACACCACCTCACCCACCGTCTCGCCAGAGGCGCCAATCGCGCGCCCCTCGAAGGTGGTGCCATCCGCCAATGCCAGCACTGCCCTCTTCATCACCTGGACTCCTTGATGTGACCGTCCTCGAAGACGAGCCGTCCGTCGACCCAGGTCTGGGCGACTCGGCCCGGCAAGCGCCGGCCATGGAAGGGGGTATTCCGGCTGCGGGAGAAGAACCGCGCCGAATCCACCGTCCACTCCACGTCCGGCTCCACGACCGTGATGTCCGCTGGTGCACCGGGGGCCAGGTGGCCGCCCGGCAGCCCGAATGCTTTCGCCGGCCCATCCGTCAGCAGGGCCACCGCCCGCTGTAGGCTCAGGGCGCCCTCGCGCACCGTGGCGAGCGTGAGGCCCAGGGCCGTCTCCAGGCCCACCACGCCATTCCAGGCCTTGTCGAACTCCACCTGCTTCTCCAGCACCCCATGGGGCGCATGGTCCGTGGCGATGGCGTCGATGGTGCCGTCGGCGAGGCCCTCGCGCACGGCCTCGATATCGCGGCGGGTGCGCAGGGGCGGATTCATACGAGCGTGGGTGTCGTAGGCGCCCACGGCCTCGTCATCCAGGGTGAAGTGGTGCGGAGTAGCCTCGGCGGTGACGCGCAGACCCCGGCGCTTCGCCTCGCGGATGAGGCGCACGCTGCCCTCGCAGGAGACGTGGGCGACGTGCAGCCGCCCCTTCGTCTCCTCCAGCAGCACCATGTCGCGCGCCACCATGGCCACCTCGGCGGACGGAGGGATGCCGGTGAGGCCCAGGCGCGTGGAGGTGCGGCCCTCGTTCATCACGCCCTTGCCCGAGAGCGTCAGGTCCTCCTCGTGCACCATGACGGGCAGGTCGAAGAGCTGGGCGTACTGGAGTGCGCGGCGCATGAGGCCCGCGTTCATCACCGGGCGGCCGTCGTCGGTGATACAGACGCAGCCGGCCGAGACGAGCGCGCCCATCTCCGCCATCTCCTCGCCCTGCAGCCCCTTGGTGATGGCACCCGCCAGGTACACGTGGCACAGCCGCGCCTCGCGGGCCTTGGCCTTCACGTACTCGGAGACGAGCACGCTGTCGTTGACGGGCTTGGTGTTGGGCATGGCCACCACCCCGGTGAAGCCACCCGCCACCGCCGCCATGCACCCGGTGAGGATCGTCTCCTTGCCCTCCTCGCCCGGCTCGCGCAGGTGCACGTGCAGGTCGATGAAGCCCGGCAGCACCAGCTTGCCCGAGGCCTCCACCACCTGCGCGTCCTGCACCTGCAGGGGCGCCTCGGACACCTCGGCGACGCGGCCGTCGCGCACCAGCACATCCCTCACACCGTCCACGCCGTTGCGCGGATCGATGACCCGCCCGCGGCGGAAGAGGATCGTCGAGCTCACCGGCACACCTCCTCCAGAATGGCGCGGCGGACGGCCACCCCGTGCGCCACCTGCTCCAGGATGACACTGCGGGGTCCGTCGGCCACGGCGGGGGCAATCTCCACACCCCGATTCATGGGGCCGGGGTGCAGCACGAGCGCCTCCGGCTTGAGCCGCTCGGCACGGGCGGCGTTGAGACCAAACATGCGGGAGAACTCACGTGCCGAGGGGAAGAAGTTCTCGCTCTGCCGCTCCGTCTGCACGCGCAGGCACATGACGGCATCCGCGCGGGTGAGGACGGAGTCCAGGTTGGAGGTGACCTCGGCGCCCAGCGACTCCAGACCGGGGGGCAGCAGCGTGGGAGGGCCGCACAGCACCACCTTCGCGCCCAGCGCGGTGAGGCAGTGCAGATTGGAGCGGGCCACGCGGCTGTGGAGGATGTCGCCAATGATGAGCACCGTGCGTCCGTCCAAGCTGCCCCAGCGGCGGCGCAGGGTGAAGGCGTCCAGCAGGGCCTGTGACGGGTGCTCGTGCGTGCCGTCGCCGGCGTTGATGACGGCGCAGCGCACGTGCCTGGCCGCCAGGTGCGGAGCCCCCGAGGAGCGGTGCCGGATGACGAGCGCCACCGGGCCCGTGGCCTCGATGTTGCGGACGGTGTCCAGGAGCGTCTCGCCCTTGGATACGGAGGAGCCCGCCGTCGTCCAGTTGAGCACCTCGGCCCCGAGAGCGTGTGCCGCCATCTCGAAGGAGGTGCGGGTTCGGGTGGAGTCCTCGAAGAAGAGGTTCGCCACCACCTTGCCTCGCAGCACATGCGAGGCGTCCGGCCCACCGTGCAGGTGTGCCTCCGCCCGGTCGAGCAGCGCCTCGATGTCAGCGCGCCGCAGGCCCTCGATTCCCAACAAGTGTCTCATACGTGCCCTGGCCCCTACTGCCCGGGAATGCCGTCCTTCACAACGTGGAAGCGCAGCGTGTGAACGTGATCCGTCGGCTTGAGGCGCACCTGCCGCTCGTAGTTCACCTCGATGCGAACGCTGCCGGTGACTCCGCTGCGCTCGATGAGGATCTGCTCATCCGTCAGACCCAGCCCGGGTTTGAGGACGTCGTTGTCGAACTGGTCGACTTCCCAGTGACTGCCCATCTGGCTGGTGCGCTCGATGATGGTGTTGCGCAGCGTGGAGTCCGGGGCGCCCTGCGCAGCCCGGTTGTGGGCCGCGGCGACGGCTTCCTTCACGTCCATGTTGTCGACGTAGAAGGGGATGAAAGTCACCCCGAGGTACACGCCCCCCACGAGGAGGGCCAGTAACAGCAGGCCACCAAAGCTGACCTTCCCGGAAGGATGACGCATGAGACCCCCGCGTAGCAGCGGCATACGCGGGGCGTCAAGCTTCCGGAATGTTTTCAACGCACCGGCTCGAAGAGGCGGTCGGTGCGCAGCCCGGTCCCCTCGAAGAGGTTGCTGAACCAGCCCCCGTACCCGAGCGCCATCCAGATCACCATGGCCTTGCCCTTGATATGGCCATAGGGCACGAACGCCACGCCCCTGCCCGCTCCCAGGCCGTAGCGGCTGTCGAGGCTGTTTTCCCGGTTATCCCCCATGACGAAGACATGCCCCGGGGGAACGACGAAGGGCCCTTCGTGCTGCACGCGGGCCCGCGGGCTCTCCTGCAGGATGGCGTGCACCTTGCCGTCCACGTTCTCCTGGTACAGCCGCATGCGCTCGGGGAACCAGGGCATGTTCTCATGCCTGTTGTAGACGACCTGGTCCTCCTTCACGAGCGTGCGCGACTGGGGCACCCCGTTGATGTGGACCTCGCCGTCGATCAGCTCCACCGAGTCCCCGGGGATGCCGATCACGCGCTTGATGAAGTCCAGCTCCGGCTGCACCGGGTTGTTGAAGACGATGACGTCCCCGCGCTCCGGAGGCCGGACGATCACGAACGGCACGTAGTTCGTGTAGGGCAGCCGCACCCCGTAGATGAACTTGTTGATGAAGACCTGATCGCCGATCTCCAGCGTCGGCAGCATGGAGCCGGAGGGGATGCGGTACGGCTCGATGATGAAGACGCGGATGATGACCGCGATGGCCAGCGCCTTGGCGAAGCCGGAGACGAAGTCCCAGGCGCCCTGCTTGCGGAAGACACCCAGGAGCTGGGTGGCCAGCGTGTCGAGCGTCTTCGTCTCCTGCTCCAGCCGCGCGGCGTCACCGGCCAGCGAGGCGGTCTCCACCTGCAGCGCCTGCTCGGCGAGCCGCGTGGACACCTCGGCGGAGATCTTCCCCGGCACGCGCTTGTGGATGCGCTCGATCTCCGAGATGAGCTCGCGCGCCTCGTGCCGCAGGTGGCGCAGCCGCTGCTGCTTGGGGAGCACGGTGCGCCAGACGAGCAGCCCCACGAAGTAGATGAGCATCGCCAGCGCCAGGTACTGCATGAGCGGCTGGGCCCACGCGGCTGCGGGCGGGACGAACTCGATCAGGACGATGTAGGGAATGAAGGCCAGCCCGAGGATGACCAGGGGCGCCCACAGGCTGGTGAGCAGCTCACGCCACAGCAGCGCGCGGCTGGCCTTGAGCTGCTCCGGCGTGCGGCGTGCGGCCATGCTGGCCTCGAGGCCCGCGGACGGAGGAGGCGTCGGGTTCGTCGCCGTGGAGGTGGACATGCCCTATTCCTCCGTCTTCAGCACTGCGAGGAAGGCCTCCTGCGGGATCTCCACCGAGCCCACCTGCTTCATCCGCTTCTTGCCCTCCTTCTGCTTCTCCAAGAGCTTGCGCTTGCGGCTGATGTCGCCGCCGTAGCACTTGGCGAGCACGTTCTTGCGGATGGCGGAGATCGTCTCACGCGAGATGATCTTCGCGCCGATGGCGCCCTGGATGGCCACCTCGTACATCTGCTTCGGGATGACCTCCTTGAGCTTCTGGCACACCTCGCGGCCGCGCTGGTAGGCGCGCTCCTTGTGGACGATGACGCTGAGCGCGTCCACCGGGTCCCCGTTGATGAGGATGTCCAGGCGCACCAGGTCCGCCTCCACGTAGCCGGCCAGCTCGTAGTCGAGGCTGGCGTAGCCGCGCGTGACGCTCTTGAGCTTGTCGAAGAAGTCGAAGACGACCTCGGCCAGCGGCATCTCGTACGTCACCTGCACGCGCGTGCCGCTGGTGCCCAGGTACTTCATGTCCTTCTGCACGCCGCGCCGGTCCTGGCACAGCTTGAGCACCGCGCCCAGGTAGTCGTTGGGCACGTGGATGTGACAGGTGAGGACGGGCTCCTCGAACTTGGCGATCTTCTGCACCGGCGGCAGCTTGGCCGGGTTGTCCACGTGCAGCACCTCGCCCTGCGAGTCGGTGATGCGGTAGACCACCGAGGGCGCCGTGGTGATGAGCGACAGGTTGTACTCGCGCTCCAGGCGCTCCTGGACGATCTCCATGTGCAACAGGCCCAGGTAGCCGCAGCGGAAGCCGAAGCCGAGCGCCGTGGAGGACTCGGGCTCGTAGGTGAAGGCCGCGTCGTTGAGCTTGAGCTTGGCGAGCGCGTCGCGCAGGCCCTCGTACTGCTCGGAGTCCACCGGGAAGATGCCGGAGAACACCATGGGCTTCACTTCCTTGAAGCCCGGGAAGGGCGCGTCCGTGGGACGCAGCTCCTCCGTCACGGTGTCACCCACCTTGGCGTCCTGGAGCTCCTTCACGTTGGCCACCAGCACGCCCACCTCGCCGGCGATCAGCTGCTGCACCGGGCGGGAGAACGGGCTGAACACGCCCAGCTCCTGCACCTCGAAGGACTTGTTGTTGCTCCACAGCTTGATCTTCTGCTTGAGCTTGAGCGTGCCCTCGAGCACGCGCACCAGCGTCACGACGCCGCGGTAGTTGTCGTACCAGCTGTCGAAGATGAGCGCCCGGAGCGGGGCCGACGGATCTCCCGAGGGCGGCGGCACGTTCTTCACCACCGCCTCCAGGATGTCCTTGATGCCGATGCCCTCCTTGGCGGAGGCCGGCACGGCGCCGGAGCCGTCAATGCCGATCACGTCCTCGATCTCCTGGCGCGTGCGCTCCACGTCGGCGCTCGGCAGGTCGATTTTGTTGATGACCGGGATGATCTCCAGGTTGTGATCCAGCGCCATGTAGACGTTGGCGAGCGTCTGGGCCTCGACGCCCTGCGAGGCGTCCACCACCAGGAGGGCACCCTCGCACGCGGCGAGCGAGCGGCTCACCTCGTAGGCGAAGTCCACGTGTCCCGGAGTGTCGATGAGGTTGAGCACGTACTTCTGGCCGTCGTTGGCGGTGTAGTTCATCCGCACGGACTGGGCCTTGATGGTGATGCCGCGCTCGCGCTCCAGCTCCATGTTGTCGAGGAACTGGTCCTGCGCCTCGCGCTTCGTCACCGTTCCGGTGGCGTCGAGCAGGCGATCGGCCAGGGTCGACTTCCCATGGTCGATATGCGCGATGATCGAGAAGTTACGGATGTGAGCGTTTTCGGCCGGCATGGTAGGGGGGCCTCGGGTGCGTCGAAGCCGGCTTGACTAACACCGAAGCCCACCAAAATCCATGCATCCGCGCACCCGGTGTGCAACCGGTCGGCCGACGAAACGCGTCACCCACCTCGGAGGGTGGGCGGACGACTAACGGCCGGCGTGCTCCCTGAAGAACGACACCGTGCGGCGAAGGCCCTCAGAGAGCTCCACGGTGGGCTGCCAGCCAAGCACCTGGCGCGCCAGGGCGTTGTCCACGCAGGAGCGCATCTGCTCGCCCGGCCTGCCCGGGGCACGCACAGCAGGCTTGTCCACCCCGGCCGACTGGGCCAGCAGGCTGTAGAGCCGGTTGATGTCCGTCTCCGTGCCCGTCCCGATGTTGATGGCGCCCGAGTAGTCCTTCTCCACGGCGAGCAGGTTGGCGCGGGCCACGTCCTCCACGTAGACGAAATCGCGCGTCTGCTTGCCCTCGCCGTAGATGGTGCACTCGCGGCCGGCCAGCAGGCGCTGGCAGAAGATGGACACCACGCCAGCCTCGCCGTGTGGGTTCTGCCGAGGCCCGTACACATTGGCGTACCGCAGGGCCACGTACTTCAGGCCGTACTGGGCCTTGTAGTAGCCGAGGTACAGCTCACCCGAGGCCTTGGAGACGCCATAGGGCGACACCGGGCGCGTTGCGTGGGACTCGGGCGCCGGGAAGACGTCCTGCTCGCCGTAGATGGCCCCGCCGGTCGAGCTGAACACCACCTTCTGGACACCCGAGACGCGCGCGGCCTCCAGCAGGTTGAGGAAGCCGAGGATGTTGGCCTCTGCGTCGAAGCGCGGGTCCTCCACGCTGCGGCGCACGTCCATCTGGGCGGCCAGGTGGCACATCACCTGGGGACGCTCGGCGCGGATGAGCTGCGCCGCCTCCGGCGAGCGAATGTCCGTCACCTCCAGACGCACCCTCGGGTCCAGGTTCTCCTTCCGCCCACTCGACAGATTGTCGAGGGCGATGACCTCGTGCCCTGCTCGCACGAACACATCGCACACGTGCGAGCCGATGAATCCCGCTCCACCCGTCACCAGGACTTTCAACGTGAAGCTCCTGCCACCCCAGGGTGGCCACTATGAAGAAGCGTTGAAACGTGCGGCGAAATTAGGGGGTGGAACCCCGAGCGGCAACCGATCGGAACCACTCGATTGTCTCCCGCAAGCCTTCCTCCAGAGGTACTCGCGGCTCCCACCCGAGCAGCTCCCGCGCCCGGCTGATGTCCGGCTGACGCTGCTTGGGGTCGTCCTTCGGCAGGGGCTTGTGGACGATCTTCCCACCTCCACCCGCCGCGGCCCGCACCGCCTCGGCGAACTCGAGCATGGTCATCTCGCGGGGGTTCCCAATGTTGACGGGCTCGGTGACGTCCGACAGCGCCAGCCGCACCAGGCCGTCGATCAGGTCGCGCGCGAAGCAGAAGGAGCGCGTCTGCTTGCCGTCACCGAAGACGGTGAAGTCCTCGCCACGCAGGGCCTGGCCCACGAAGGCGGGCACCACGCGCCCGTCGTTGAGCCGCATGCGCGGCCCGTAGGTGTTGAAGATGCGGACGATGCGCGTCTTCACCCCGTACGAGCGCGCGTACACCATGGTGAGCGCTTCGGAGTAGCGCTTGGCCTCGTCGTAGCAGGCGCGCGGACCAATGGGGTTCACGTTGCCCCAGTAGTCCTCGCGCTGCGGGTGCACGAGCGGATCGCCATATACCTCTGACGTGGAGGCCTGGAGGAACACCGCGCCCTTGGCCTGGGCCAGCTTGAGCCCGTTCTCCGTGCCCACCGAGCCCACCCGCATCGTCTCCAGCGGCAGCTTCGCGTAGTCGATGGGCGAGGCCGGCGAGGCCATGTTGAAGACGTAGTGCACCGGCCCGTCCACCGTGAAGGGCTCGGTGATGTCCTGGCGCACCACCTCGAAGCCCGGACGGCTCCGCAGGTGGGCCACGTTCTGCTCGTTGCCCGTGACGTAGTTGTCCACCGACACGACGCCGGCGGCTCCGTCGTTCAGCAACCGCTCGCACAGGTGCGAGCCCAGGAAGCCCGAGCCCCCGAGCACCACCACCCTCTGCCCCTTCATGCTCTTCTGAATCGTCATAACCTACCTGGAGCTCAGCTCGTCGAAGGACGCCTGGCCCGGCAATTGCGCCTTGTACTTCTCCAGCACGAGATCGATCCCCTGCCGGATGTACTCGGCCACAGGAACCTTCGTCTTCTGGTTCAACGCCTTGAGCAATTCGTTCTGCTCGGGCGTGATGTAGATGGTCGTGCTGATCTTCTTTCGGGCCATGGCGATATGTGAAAATATATGGAGTTACATGGCCCTTGAAGCCCTGTTTTCGAGACCCGTGATTCGGTCGTCAGGAACAGAGCCAGGAGTGGTGATGCCCTCGATGAGCAAGTGGGTGGTGGGGCTCGCGCTGGTGGGCCTCTGTGGGTGTGCATCCGACAAAGTAGCACAAAAATCGGAGGAGGCTCAGGAGCGGGAGCAGGCGGCGCCCGAGTCCATCCAGCCCCCACAGGCCTCTAACGAGAAGGTGACGAAGAAGGACACCAACACCGATCAGAAGCCGGACGTGTGGGTGTACACGGTGGAGGAGCAGCGAGCGGACGGCCAGGGCCGCGACCGGATGGTCCGCAAGGAGATGGACATCAACTGGGATGGCCGAGTGGACATCACCACGTACTACGACGCCCGCGAGGAGCGCGAGCGCGAGGCGATGGACCTCGACTACGACGGGAAGGTGGACTCCGTCTTCTTCTACGAGAAGAACGTCAACGTCCGGCGCGAGCGGGACTTGAACGGAGACGGCCGCGTGGACTCGTGGTCGTACTACGAGAAGGGCAAGCTGGCGCGCACGGAGCGGGACTCCAACGGCGACGGCCGCGTGGACTACTGGGAGTACTGGGAGAACGACCAGGTGGATCGCATCGGCGAGGACCTGGACGGCGACGGCAACGTCGACAAGTGGAGCCGCAACACCCCGGCCGAGTGAGGACCGGGGTTGCGCCTCACAAGCCGGAGGTCGCGCGGAACACGACCCCGTCGCCCTCGAGCGAGTAGGCCCCATCCGCCGCGCTCACGAACACCGAGGCACCCCGAGGCAGCGCGATCGTCTCACCGCCCACCGACAGCCGCGCGGCGCCGCTCGTGCACAGGAGGATCTCCGGCCCCCGACGCTCGGGCCGAGGAGAGACTCCGGGACGTAGCTGGAAGCGGGACAGGCGGAACTCCTCCGTCGGCGTCGAGTACACGTGCTCCACCCCATCCGTGGACGTTGGCTGCACCAGGCCGATGGGGCCGCAGCGGAAGTCCAGCACACGGAGCAGCTCTGGCACATCCACGTGCTTGGGCGTGCACCCGCCCCGCAGCACGTTGTCCGAGTTCGCCATGATCTCCACGCCGACCCCCCGCAAGTACGCATGGAGGTTGCCCGCGGACAGGTAGATGGCCTCGCCCGGCTGCAGCCGCACGAGGTTGAGCAGCAGCGCGCCGATGACACCCGGATCGCCCGGGTAGAGCTCCCCGAGCCGCACGGCCCAGCGCAGCTCCTCGGCGAAGCGACCGCCCTGCCCTGCCCGCGCCGCGCAGGCCGAGACCACCGCGTCCACCAGGGGCCCACGCTGCTCGCGAGGGCACGTCATCAGCGCCTCGAACAGACGCGCGACTCCCCGGGCGTCGGGTGACGCACGCAGCGGGGCGAGCAACGACTCCAAGGCGCTCAAGCCGAGTTCGTCGAAGAGCGCGAGCGTCTCGTCCGCCCGGCGGAAGCCACACAGCGCATCGAACGGCGTCAGCGCGCAGATGAGCTCGGGCTTGTGGTTCGCGTCCTTGTAGTTGCGATTCGAGGCGGTGAGGGGCACACCGAGCGCGTTCTCCCGCTCATAGCCCTCGCGCGCCTGGGCGAGACTCGGGTGGGTCTGCAGCGACAGCGGAGTCTCCGCCGCGAGCACCTTGAGCAGGAACGGCAGCTCCGTCCCAAACCGGCGCGTCACCTGCTCACCCAGCTCCCGCTCCGGCGCGGAGCGGATGGCCTCCAGCAGCGTCTGCACCCCCGTCCCCCGACGCACCCGGGACGGGCCTCCAGGGTGGGCCCCCAACCACAGCTCCGCCTGGTTGGAGGAGGAGGGCGAAGGCTGCCCGAGCAACTCGGCGATGGCGGTCCGAGAGCCCCAGGCGTACGGCTGAATGACGTTGTCGAGGAGGTCCATGCTGCGGCGCCCCATACCACTCCGGGCGCCGTCCGACCATCCACGAGCTGTCTCACACCGAGCAGAGGAGCGTCCCCTTCCTCCTCCGGCCGGTTTGCCTCCAACCTAGTTCGCGGCGACGAAGGCCTGGAGCTGGGTCTCGCGTTTGAAGTCGGACAGATACCGGGAGGCGGCATCCTTGGAGGGGAAGCTCCCCATCCGAACCCGGTACCAGGTTCCCTTCTGGGGGACCTCGGCGGAGATGATGTACGGCGCGTAGCCCCGATCACGCAGCTTCGCCGCGAAACGCTCGGCCTCCGGACGGTTCTGGAAGGCGGAGATCTGTAGGGTGAAGGCGCCGCCGGGCACCGCCTCGGTGGGTCGCTGGGTGGCCCGGGCAATCGCCTCCTTCATGCCGCCGCTCTGCGGAGTGGTGGTGCGGGTCGGCACGGGAGCGGGCTCCACCTTACCTGGGGAGGGAGCAGGCTTGCTCTCGGCGACCTTCGTCTCCGTGGGCTTGGGCTCGGCCTTGGGCGCGGTCGGCTTGGGATCGGCGGCCTTCGGCGCGGGGGCGTAGTCGTCATCCGTGGGCGAGGCGATGACCTCGTGCGACTCGGGCGCATCCGCGGGCGCCTCGGCGTTCTGAGTCTCCGTGGGCGCGGGCGGCTCGGCCGGCTTCGGCTTGGGCGCCGGCGGAGGGATGGCAACCGTGACGGTGCCGGGCTTGGAGGGCGCGGTCTCCGGGACGGTCTTCTTCG
This sequence comes from Archangium minus, assembly GCF_044360475.1. Taxonomy (NCBI): domain Bacteria; kingdom Pseudomonadati; phylum Myxococcota; class Myxococcia; order Myxococcales; family Archangiaceae; genus Archangium; species Archangium minus. Next base: position 6,097,052 of record NZ_CP043494.1, on the reverse strand, counting down.
TGAGCTCGTCCTGGAAGGTGAGCGGCTGCTCGGCCTCTCGGGCCTGCTGGAGCGCCTGGGCGTTGGCGTCGAGCGCGGACAGGAGATCCGGCGCGGCGGCGGCCTGGGCGTTGCCGGCGAGCTTCTTGCCCACCACCACACCGAGCACGAACACGGCTCCCATCACGACGATCCCCGCGATCAGCAGGCTGACGATCTGCCTGTTGTCGAGCGAAACATCGAACTTCTCTTTCATCCGGTGGGCATCGCGCATGACGTGGCGTTCCTCGTGAGTACGGCACCCCGGCGCGGCCACACGAGTGTCGCGGCCTGTAGCGTCGAGGTGCGTCGGAAGGTACGCCCCGCCTACAGGCCGGTCAAATTCGGGGCGCGCGCAGCGTCACACCCTGGGGGTTGCCACAAGGCTCAAACAATCCACCCACCACCCAGCACACGATCCCCGTCATAAACGACCGCGGCCTGGCCCGGCGTCACGGCCCGGGCTGGGGCCTCGAGCCGGATGGAGACGAGCCCATGAGGAGACACCTCCACACGGCCGGGGGCACCGGGGTGGCGGTGGCGGATGCGCACCAACACGGACTTGTCGGAGGGGGGCGGCCCATCCACCCAGTGAGGCTGGAGAAGCCCAAAGGAGTCACGCGCGCTCTCGTCCGCGGGGCCCACGACAACACGGCGGGACTCGGGCTCGATGCGCTGGACGTAGCGGGCCTCCCCTCCCCCGAGGTTGAGCCCGCGGCGCTGACCCACGGTGAAGCGATGCACCCCGGCATGGGTGCCAAGCACATGGCCCTCGGTGTCGACGATCTCCCCGGCCGGCTGAGGGCCGGCGACCTTCTCCACGAAGCCGGCGTAATCCCCATCGGGCACGAAGCAAATCTCCATGCTCTCCGGCTTCTGACTGGTGGGGAGGGCGTGACGCTCGGCGATGGCACGGACCTCGGGCTTGGTCATACCGCCCACGGGGAAGAGGATGTCGGCGAGCTCCGACTGCCCGAGGGTGAAGAGGAAGTAGCTCTGGTCCTTGGCGGAGTCGACGGCGCGACGCAGGACGTACTTGCCGTCCTGCTGCTCGACCTGGGCGTAGTGGCCGGTGGCGAGCCGGGCCCCGAGCGCCCGAGCGCGCTTGAGGAGGAAGTTGAACTTCACGTCGCGGTTGCAGGCCACACAGGGGATGGGCGTGCGACCCCCGAGGTACGACTGGACAAAGGGGCTGACGACCCGGTCCTTGAAGAGCTCCTCGGCGTTGGCGACGTAGAACGGGATGCCGAGCTTCTGGGCGACGGCGCGGGCATCGTCGATGTCATCAGGACTGCAACAGCTGCCGCACTGGGCCTTGCCCTCGTAGGACCAGACGCGGAGGGTGATACCGATGACCTCGTGACCCTGCTCCTTGAGCAGGGCGGCGGCGGCGGAGGAGTCCACCCCACCACTCATGGCAACGACGACTCGCATGACGCCCCTTCTACACGCCGGCCGGTCCGGGTGCGACACAACCGACGCAAGAGGACAACACACCCGGACACTTCCGAGCTCCTGAGCCAGCTCCCTCTCCCTCTGGGAGAGGGTTGGGGTGAGGGTCTACCCCCCTCCCCGCTCGGCTCAAGAACCCCGAGCCTGTTGCCAGCGCCGCAACAACTCCTTCAGCGTCTCCGGCTCATTACGCGAGGGCTCATCGAGCACCTGGTCAAGAAGGAACCGGGTAGCCTCTCCCACGATGGGCGAAGGACCCACCCCGAGCGTGGCCATGATGGCGCCGCCATTCAGCGCGAGGTCCTTACCGCTCAGCGGAGGTTTTGAGGCGGCCAGGGCCTGAAGCCGGCCGAACAGGAGCTCCAGCTCGGGAAGCCGAGCCGGCTCCCGCGCCTGGATTCGAGCCCGGGCCACCGAGGTGAGCGCCTCGACATTGGCGAGCCCCACCTTGGCGAGCAGCCGACGGAGCGCAGGCTCCGAGTCTCCAACATGCCGCTCGAGTGAGGCGTGAGAGATCAGCAGTCGCACACGCTCAATCGTCTTGGTCGGGAACTTGAGACGGACGCCAATCTCCTCGGCACGCTGGGAATCGACGAGATCGGCCAACAAGGCGGCGAGACGGATCTCCACATCGACGGGCTCGGCGGCGGCGGCAGCGCGGGCCAACCGGGCGGCCTCGGCATCCGCGAGGGCGAGCTCGGGCAGAAACACCTCGAGCAATCCGGTCTCGGCGAGCAGCTCAAGCCCGAACTCAGCGCGCTTGGAGAGGAGCAGCTTGACGAACTCCTCGCGGACGCGCTCGTGGGCCACCTTGCGGAAGATGGGGAGCGTGGCCGGGATGGCGGCCTGGGTGCCAGGATCAAGCCTGAAGTCGAGCACCGCGGCGAAGCGCACGGCGCGCAGCGGGCGCAGCCCGTCCTCGGAGAAGCGCTCGATGGCCGAGCCCACACAGCGGACGACCCGGGCCTTCAGGTCCTCCTGACCGCCAAAGGGATCGACGAGCTCATGGCTGAGGGGATTCCAGGCCATGGCGTTGATGGTGAAGTCGCGGCGCGAGAGATCCTTGACGATGTCCTGCTCGAAGGTGACGGCGCTGGGGCGGCGACCATCGTGGTACTCGCTCTCGCTGCGGAAGGTGGTGACCTCGACGTGGGTCCCTCCCACGACCACCGTGACAGTTCCATGCTGAATGCCGGTGGGGATGACCTTGCGGAAGGCGCGCTGGACCTCCTCGGGGAGCGCGCTGGTGGCGACATCGAAGTCCTTGGGGTGGACGCCCCGGAGGGTGTCGCGGACACAGCCGCCGACGAGGAAGACGGCGTGGCCCAGCTCACGAAGGCGGGCGATAACGTCCAGGACGGGGCGAGGAACGTCGGCGTCGAGCAGAGGGGCGGGCGTCGTCATCGGAGGCGAGGCTAACCCAACACCGCTTTCGGATCAGCGGGACGCGCGAGCGCATCCACGTACAACGCCCGGACCTGGTCCGCGAGCGCCGCGGGCTCCCGAGCGAACGACTCGGGGGGCAGCGGCGGCAGCACGCGCACGCGGATGGAGGCACGCGGGCTCATCCAGGGACCGTCCCCCTCCACGAGCTGAGTGGTGCCCTCGATGACCACCGGCACCACCGGCACATGCTCCTCGAGTGCGAGCTGGAAGGCCCCGCGCTTGAAGCGCAGCAGCTCCCCCTGCGAGTAGGTGCCCTCGGGGAAGATGAGCACCGGCATGCCCCGACGCAGCCAATAGCGGCACGGCTCGAGCATCTGAAGCATGGAGGAGAACTTGCCGCGCGTGACGCGCACATAGCCCAGCAGGCTCATCATCCACCCCACGATGGGGATGGAGAACAGGGACGACTTGGCCACGAACTTGTAGGGTCGGAACAGGCCCATGACGGCCAGGATGTCCGCGGCGGACTGGTGGTTGGCCACCAGCACGCAGGGGCCCTGAGGCAACAGCTCCCGCCCCTCGATACGGGTGCGCCAGCCCGGGGACAGGTGCAGCCACAGCCCGTGACACCAACGGCACACCAGCGCGTGCAGCCACCGCCGATCAGGGTCCACCGGGTAGGCCACGAGAAACAACACCAGCCCCAGGGCGAAGAGCACCGGAGCGGTGACGAGGAAGACGAGCCAGAACCAGAGGGTGACGGCGTATTTCACGAGGAGGAAATCGCACGCGCGCAGACCCCGCGTCCACCCTTCAGACGCCTCGACAGCTCCGCTGCTTGCTTGTTACGCTCTGAACATAAGACGGAAGAAGTCCGAGGGGGATAAGCAACGTGCACCATCTCGGCCGCCCACGCTCTTCTCACGGATTTGGGAGGAAGAGTGCCATGTGGCGTCTGCTAGCCAGGGTCGCCGTGCTCACCACCGTGGTGTCCTCCGGTGCGGCGAGCGCTTCGATTGCAACACTCATCGAGAAGAATCACAGCGCGAGCTACGCGGGCCCGGAGCAGGTGCCGGATGTACCCGAGATGGCACCCGCCGTCCCTGAGAAACCCACCGTCGTCGACCTGCTCAAAGCCTGGTACGCGGACGAAATCCGCAAGGACAGCAAGGCGCTTGCCAGCAACCTGCGGAAGCTCGATACCAGCGCCTACAACTCCTTCTTCGCGAAGTGCAAAGCCAAGGCGCTCGCCTGTGCCGACAAGCTGCCCGAAGAACTGAAACCCCAGGTGGAGGCGTATCTCCAGGCGTCGGAGACGGCGCAGCAGGATTCCGCCCTCCGCAAGCTGCAGAAGGCCGCCGAGGGGCAGCCCAAGGAAGTCCTCGACTGCTTGAACGCGGCCCTGGTGAAGCTGGACGCATGGGGCGTACTCGTGGGCGGGCTGCTCTGGGGGAAGACGACCGATGGCGCCGAGCGACTCAAGCCGACCCGCCACAACCCGGGGCGGGTGTACATCCTCCGGCCTCAGGTGCTCACCGCTTGGCCCGGCCGGGCCGACTCCGCCCTGAAGGTGCTGGACCCACGCCAGGGCCCATGGAAGGTGCGGCTGGCGCATACCTACGAACAGAAGGTCGGGACCCACAACCAGGAATGGAAGCAGCTCGTGCTCCTCAAGGTCCGGGATTACGACAGGCTGACGAACAACGGGCACTTCCTACTCGTCGACGACAAGGACGTTCCCCTGGGCTGGCTCGATATGGACCAGGCGGCCTTCTTCGAAAAGAAATGGGCCGAATACGCTGACGAATCAAAATTCGTCTACACGAGCGGAGCGGCGGCTTTCGTGCACGGCGTCTGGTGGAATCCAGAGGGACGCACTGGCGACGACGCTTCCAGCGCGCCAGACAAGCGCTACCAGGAGCCCATCCACATCGTCGATTTCCTTCGTCTGAGCCAAGCGGAGACGGACGCGACCGAGCTGCCCGCAAACGCCCCCTATCCTGAAATCCTGCACGTCAGCCAACTCAGAGCACTGTACCGAGGCAAGGACGACCCTGAATTCCTTGCATCCAGAATCAAGCTACTGACGGAGCGCCGATACGCCCCGAACGACGCATGGGGCCTCGGCGAGCAGGCTGGAACCATTGAAGCGTACAAAGGACGCCTCCAATACAGAATAGGTTCGGCGACCACCAAGACGACGCTCGACAAGATCTACCGGTTGCCCTGACCGGGGGAGCAGCCCAAGCCCGGCGCCAAGAAGCCCCCTCAACAGCCGAAGCCCGTACAGGTCCTCAAGCCCAGGGAGTTCCTCGTTCTTTCCCGGCCCACGCTCGAGGCCTTCTCGCTCTCACTCGAACCCACGAACGAGGACACCCCTCCCCGGATCGCGACCCGGGGAGCTCTCAGGGGCCTCGACGGCACCTCCAACGTCTCGGTCGACGTCAGCCTCTGGCGTAGGAGGGACGACTCCAGAGCCCGCGCTGTTCGCGACGATGTGCTTCAACGCCAGGCACCTGGCCAACCCGAGCCTGCCGGCCTTCGCGTCCCTCAATTTCAACGCCGAGGTGTTCGATGCCTTCACGGAGAGTCAGGGCAACCTGAGCAGCCCCCTAAAGGGAGGCAGCATCTGCTCCGCCGAGTCACGAAACGGTCCCGCCCTGGTGGAGCGCATCAGGGCCACGCTCAAGCGCTCCTTCTGAAGCCGGGCTGGTGGGCAACCTTCCTGCCCCATGAAAGGCGTACATTCCGCCACCCCGGAGGGGCGCCGCGTACTGTATGCTGTGCGACACTTTCGCCGGTGACGGGGCGTCCACCTCCCGTGGGCACCCGCCGGCCCCCTCGCGGAAGGCGCATGACCCTGTTCCGGCATCCTGAAGATCGCATCCCCGTCCTGCTGTTCACGTGCATGTTCGCGCTCGACCTGACGGTCTTCTTCACGGCGAACAACTGGTGGCTGCCCATCCTGTGGCTCGCCCTGGGGATCATTCCCAAGGGGTGGATCAGCGCGTGGAACCACCACCACCAGCACGTCACCATGTTCCGCCATGCGCTGCCCAATCGCCTGCTGGAGATCATGTTCGGGTTCCAGACGGGGATTACCTCCCACGCGTGGTTCCTGCATCACGTGCTCGGCCACCACCGCAACTACCTGGACCAGGAAAAGGACGAGTCGCGCTGGATGCGCCCCGACGGCACCGCCATGGGCGAGCTGGAGTACTCGCTGTCGACTGCGCTCACGGCCTACCCGCGGGCCTTCAAGGTGGGGCTCAAGCACCCCAAGGCACTGCGCATCTTCCTGGGCATGGGCGCGCTGCAGGTAGCGCTGCTCGGCCTGCTCTTCTGGCACAACTGGTACAACGCCCTCTTCGTCTTCCTGCTGCCCATGTGCGTGTCGCTCTATGTGACGGCCTGGGCCACCTACTTCCATCACTCGGGGCTCGTCACGAAGGAGCACGCCGAGGCCTCCTACAACATCCTGCACCGCGGCTATAACCTGATGACCGGCAACCTCGGCTACCACACCGCGCACCACACCAAGCACGGGCTGCACTGGTCGAAGCTGCCGGAGCTGCACGCGCAGATGGCGCGAGACATCCCCCCCACGCTCTACCGCCAGCCGGGCATTCCGTTCGTGTGGTCCGGTTCGGAAGACAAGGTGGTGCTGAGCACCGAGCAGGTGGAGTCGCTCGCCCAACCGGCCTCCGCGCGAGCGTCCAGCAGCCACACCCCGACCGAGTCCCAGTTGAACGATGCCACCGCGTGAGTGAGCGGAAGCGCTCGAGTGCTCAGCGGAGCTGGGCGTAGTCGAGCGAGGCTCCGTCAGCACCGGGCAGGAGTGTGAGGCCTCGCTCCCGCATGTGCTCGGACAGCGAGGGGAACAGCTCGAGCAGCGTGTCCGAGCGCACCGTCGCGGGCAGGCTGCGCTCCTCGGTGAGGAGCGCGCTCACACTGCCCTTCCCGTGCATGGCGCCGTGACTGGCGGCGGAGGCCAGGTCTGACCCACCCACGAGGGGGACGCGGAAGCCCTCTGACATGTACGGGTCGCGTAGGGACACCAGCGCGTCCGCCGGGAACTCCACGCTGATGGGCTCCAGCGACGTGCGTGCGCGGAAGAAGAAGTCAGGGTAGGTCCGCTCGGCGGTCGCGGCGAAGAGCGTCTCGTCACTGAAGACGCCGGACTCCGCCCCGGGCTCGAAGGTGACGGGGAGATCAAGCGCGGCCCAGTTCATGTTCGCGGGCAGCCAGTAGGTGTCCGTGGAGCGCTGGTAGCCAAAGCGAGCCGCGAGCGCACCTTCCCGCCAGGCGTCCACCCACTCGAGGTCCTCGGGATAGCCGCTTCCCGGTGATACACCGCGCGCGATCACCAGGTCGGCCGCGGGGGCCGTGGAGGCCCGGCGCGCCACCTCCATCGCCCACTGCGGCCGGGCATGGAGGGCCACATAGGTCACACGGGTGTGGAGCACGGCCACCGCCGCGGGGCCGCCCACCGCATCCGCCTGCCCGAACGTGTCCACGGGCGTGATACCGACGGTGCGCAGCTGGTTGCGGAGGTCCATCACGTAGGGCGGCGGCTTGCGCACGCTGTCCATGCCGTGATCACCGAAGAGCGTGAAGACGAACGTGCGCTCGGGGTGCCTGCGCTTGAACTCCTGGATGCGCTCACTCAGGGCCACGAGCACGTCGACGAAGTCTTCTTCGGAGAGCATGTGCCCGATGACGTCGCCCTCCAGCACATAGGCGCTGAAGGTGTGCTGCTTCTCGCTTCTCCCGGCGAGTGCCACGAAGAGGTGATCCAACGAGCGGTACCAGCCGAAGACGGGCCGCTCGTAGCTCCAGACGGAGCTGAGGTAGTCGCTCGCGTGGTGATCGAAGGCTTCGTAGTAGACAGGCGCCCTCACCTTCTCCGGCAGCAGGTGGGCGAGCGAGTCCAGCGGTGGAATGGCATGAACGAGGAGCCCCTCCACCGCGGTGTTGTAGAGCGCGTCGTGCCTGGGATCGTAGTGGCCGTACTCGTAGCCCGCGAAGCGCCCGGTGTGCAGGATGCGCGTCCAGCTGGCGTCACTGGTGGCCGGGAACATGGGGATGAAGCGGGACAGGTTCCACCCCGAGAAGGCACCCCTCTCACGGGCCTTGGTCACCGCGCTGTGAGACAGCCCGTCGAACCCCAGGAACACGTGCACCGTGGGATTGACGGACGGCTTGCCCTTGATGGGGATGCTGTTCATCAGCGCGGCGTGCTCCCAGTCGCAGGCGGGGCCGGCGAGCATCAACAGCGCGAGCGCAAGTGCGAGGCGTCTCACAGGTAGGCTCCCAGACTGAGCAGCGGGCTGCTCTGTCCTCCATCCGGCATGAAGCGGTAGAAGTAACCAAGCTGCGCCTCGAACCACCGAATCCGGAAGCGGTAGGACGCACCGATCAGGGTGAAGTCGTGGTTCCAGAAGCCCATCTCGCCCACGTGCGTGGAGAACGCATGGTGCTCGCGGACGAGCAGCTGGGCCACCAGGCTGGCCCCCACCGTCGCACGTCCCACGTACACCTCGTTGCCGAACGTCCCCATCACCGTCGCGGTGCCGTGCAGTTGGAACCAGGGAACGGGCGTAAAGCTCGCCGTGGCGCCAACAGGCAGCACGGTGAGCGTGACGTCCCGGGTGTCCAACCGGGAGACATAGTTGCTGGAGGTGAAGGCCTCGCTCGATCCCGGGAGGAAGACGAGGGCCTCGGCGTGCGCGGCGATCGACAGCCGCTCGTTCCGCAGGAGGCTGACCTTGGCGTGGACGTTGGGCGTCCGGAAGACAAAGGAGAAGGGGCGTCCCCCCAGCTGCACCCTGTCGAGGAGCCCAATCTCCACCGACTGGGTGCCGACATACAGGCGCCCATGGCCGAGCACGTGTCCGGTGTTCTCCCAGAGCGGATAGAGCCCGAGCGGGGTCAGCTTCGGGCTCATGCCGGCACTCGCGCCTTCGTCTGTGGACTGGTGCGGGACCTCGGCCTCCGACGCCTGGGCCTGGGCGCCCGACAGGGCCAGCATGCTGATGAGAAAACAGAGCGGAACGGGTCGGACCCCCTTCCCCACTCGCCACTGAGACGCGTTGCTCGACATGATTGAGCCCTCCGCCGGCCTTCCACCTCTTGAGCCGCGCTCCACACGAAGAAGCTCACGCCCTCTGGAATCGAACCAGCGGCCTGCGGTTTAGGAAACCGCCGCCCCCGAAGCAACTGCCGTGTAGACATCGTCATTGAAGCCGGCAGTGCCGCAGGGTTGACATCGTCCTGGCTCACTCGGATCACCCAGCCCGGCTGGCAGGACGGCTTGCGTCCCACCGCCAGGATACCGCTCCAGCGAGGGCGGGTCAGGCGAGGCCACCCGCGTTTCCGAACGGGTTCACGTAGGCAGCCTCCGCGAGCTGCGCCCAGGTGTCGTGGCGCCCGTCCAGGTACTTCACCGGGACTCCGGAGAGCTCCACGTCATCGAGGCACCGGATGTTCACGGCGTAGAACTCACCTCCCAGCTCCGGGATATCGCCGTGCCCAAATGGCTGGAGGCCGCACTCCTTGCAGCGGTGAGCCTTGCCCAGGAGGACGAGGTTGTCCTGACCCATCAGGAGCCGGAAGGTGGCAGGTCTCGCGAGGAACCCCCACCACCCGCTCTTGCTGCAGATGGTGCAGTTGCACCGAGTCGTTCCGGTGCTGAGGTCGAGGTCGGCTTCGAAGCGAATCGCGCCGCAGTGGCAGCTGCCCCGGTAGGTGCGGAGACCCGAGAAGTTGCTCATGGATGATTCTCCTGGAGAAGAAGACGGCCCCTGATGGGCTCGTCCTGATGACCGGGAGAAGGTAGGTGGGATTGCGGACAGCTTCGGTCCGCGATGAGAGGAGACCAGGGCCCGGGGAAACCCCATAATGCAATCGAGTTGCAGGAATTCGGAACCGGAGCTACAAGCAGCGGACTCGGGTCTCAGCGCATGCGCCAGAACCGAGCGGACGTGGCGGTCATGCCCTGGAGGAAACGCGAATGATGGCGATGGTGCTGCTGCTAGCAGCCCTTGCGACGGCGACCCCCCCGTCGCCGGAAGAGGGCGCACTGGCCTGGGGCAGCGCGGTGGCGATGCCCGGGCAGCGGGTGCACGGTTACCTCCCGGTGCCGGACGGCCCCGGAGGCCCGGCGTCCATCCCTGTCACGGTGGTGCGAGGCAGCCGACCCGGCCCGGTGGTCGCGGTGATGGCGGGCATCCACGGCTCGGAGTACGTGCCCATCCTCGCGGTCCAGCGGCTCGCGGCGAGGCTGAATCCGGCGGAACTGAGTGGCACGGTGGTGCTCGTCCACATCGCCAACGTGCCGGCATTCCTGCACCGCACCGTCTATTACGGACCCACGGACTGGAAGAACCTCAACCGCGTCTTTCCCGGCTCGGCCACGGGCACCCTGTCCGAGCGCATGGCCCACGTCCTGACGCAGGAAATCTTCGGCCGGGTGGATGCCTCGGTGGACGTGCACTGTGGAGACGCGAACGAGGCCCTGCTGCCCTACACCGCCTACATCGCCAACGCCCTGGACCTGAAGGTCTCCGAGCGCTCGCGCGCCATGGCACTCGCCTTCGGGGTGGAGACGGTGAAGGCGCGCTGGGCCGACTTCACCGGCCCCACGCGGTACACGACGGACACGGCGGTCTCCCGAGGTATTCCGGCCATCGGTGTCGAGCTGGGCGGCGAGGGCCGCACCCCCAAGGCGGACATCTCCCGCGTGGAGGAGGGGCTCGTGAGAGTCCTCCGGGCGCTCGGGCTCGTACCTGGAGGCCCACCGCCCCCGGTCCGCTCGCGGTTCGTCACCTACTCGGAGACGGTGTCCAGCCCGGTCCATGGCCTCTTCACGCTCGGCGTCCGCGTGGGTCAACGGGTGGCAGCGGGCGCGCCCCTCGGCGTCATCCGCGATGCCTTCGGCCGCACCCTCGCCGTCCCCGGAGCGCCCTTCGCGGGCGAGGTGCTCTACGCGGTGACCACTCCGCCCATCAGTCCGGGCGAACCCCTCGTCTCCCTCGGTATCACCTCGTCCCGGGCTCCGGAGTCACCACCTCCCCCGCCCGCGGCGGCCCCCAGGGTGTTGCTCAACCATGTCTATGTCGTCCTGGACGCCGAGCACTTCGAGGCGCTGCGAGGCTCGGAGTTCTTCCTGCGCGAATTCGCCGAGGTAGACGCGGGCCTGCCTGCGTTCCGACCCATCCAGGCCACGGATCAGCGGCTCTACGTCCGGGGCCAGGACACCTACCTGGAGCTGCTTGGCCCGGAGAACCCGTTCAAGGAGCCGGTGGGCAAGGTCGGCGTGGGGCTCAGCGTCGAGCAGGAGGGAGAGCTGAAGCGTCTCGTCCCGCACCTGAAGCGCACGCTGGGCGAGCGCATTGGCGAGTCGAAGGCGCAGTGGACGTTCGAGGGGCGCGGCCAGGTGCCCTGGTACGACGCCATCCACGGAGAGACGTCCGAGCGGGACGCCTCGCTGGCGCTGTGGGTCAGCGAGTACCACGCGGGCTTCTTCCAGGCCCTCTATCCCGAGCGCCCGTGGGACGCGCACGACGTGAGCCGCCGGGCCTTCATGGGACCCCGCTTCAAGCCCGAGCGGCTCCTGCGCGACATCACCGGGCTGACGCTGGAGCTGTCTCCGGAACGAGCGGCCATACTGACCCGGGAGCTCGTCGCCATGGGTTACCGGCAGACCTCCGCGCCAGGAGACGTGCTCACACTGGAAGGGGGCGGAGTCCGCTGGAGTCTGAGGGAGTCCAGCCGCCCACGTGGTCTCCTCGAGATGACCTTCTCCCTCACCCGGGTGAAGCAAGGGCCACGCGTGGTGCCGCTCAAGGGTGGTGCTCGGCTGGACTTCTCCGCCGACTCGCCGGATGCGCGGTGGGTGCTGGTTGGCCCATGAGTTCGATCATGCCTCGCGTAGAGGGGAGAACCCACCGCGCCTCTCGGCCTACCCCATCAGTTCCGACAGGGGGCCTTCGGCGATTCGCGTCGGCCCTTCCGACCCGAAGGTGTTGAAGTCGGGGTCCCCGAAGGCGTGGCCCAGGGTGTTGAAGAGGTTGGACACCTGGCGATTCCGGGCCGTGCCCTCGGCCGGATACACCACGGTCCGTCCATCCGTCTTCAGCCCCAGCGCGTTGCCACCGAGGACGAGCTTGGGCCACTCCCGCGCCTCCGAGTGGTGCTGTTCGCCATTGTCGGACATGAAGACGATCGCCGTGTGATCCAGCATGGAGCCGGACGCGTTGAGCTCCGGCGTCGCCGCCAGCGCACGTGCGAGCTTCGCCACCAGGGCCACGTGCTTCCGGGTGACCGCCGCGATGCCTGTCCAGTTGGCCGCGTTGTCGATGCCGTGCTGGAGATCATGCCGCCCGACGCTCGCGATGCTCGAGTCGTAGGCCACGTCGAAACCCGAAGTCCCCGCCGCCAGCACCACCAGGTTCGTCAGTCCGCCCAGCAGCGCGGTGGTGGCGATCTCGAATTGCGCCTCGAGCCACTTGAGTGAGTCGGGAGGGGTGGTGCCCCCCTGGAGCAACGGGTTCACGGACGGGTCCGGGGGCAACAGCGGCTTCACCCGCGCCGCCATTCCCTGCAGCTGCGTCTCTCTCTCTCTCAGCGTCTCGAGCGAGGCCAGGTACCGCTCCAGCTTCATGCGCTCGTGGGAGTTACCCTTGAAGGTCCCGAGCGCCGCCTTCGCGTCCTCACGGGCGAAGTCGAAGAGCATCCGGCGCTCCTGTCCCACCGCCGTGCTGGCCGAGAGCGAGCCGAAGATCGTGTTGTACGCGAGCATCGGGTTCACCAGGATGCCGGCGGGCTTGCGCGGACCGTAGGCACACGTCTCGTAGACGATGGGGGTGCGCGCGGAGCTGGTGCCAAGCCGGATGGCGTCGAAGGGCGCGGTGCGCTTGAGCCTCGGCGCCAGCACCGCATCGAGGGTGGCGGCCGAGCCATGCACCGCGCAGCTCAGGGCCCCCGTTCCCGACGAGTGCCCTCCTCCGGCGATCGTCGACGACAGGCCGAGCAACACCGCCGCCCGGTTCACGAGGGACGGCGCTCCGCTGCCTCCGGCGAGCGGCCCCAGGCACAGCGCGCTGGAGAGGTCATCGCCCATGCGGAGCAACGGCGTCTCGGGATACACGTCGCGGAAGTTGTGCCGCGTGCCGATCTTCGGGCCGAGGGCCGTGCGGGTCCCGCTGGACAGGAACGCCTGGGGATAGATGCCGTTGCACTCCAGCACCAGCACCAGCCGCATGGGCTTCGCCGTCTGGGCGAGCACCTCGCGGTAGAACGGCGCGAACAAGCCAGCGGCCACGGCGGATTTGAGCAACGCGCGTCGGGTCAGCATGGTCACTCTCCCTGCGCCGGCTCGCGGCGCGTCGTCCAGGTGTCGCTGGTCATCAGGGCCTTCAGCAGGGCCTTGAACGAGCCCTGGTTGGCGTCGTAGGCCTGCTCCATCCGCACCAGCGTGCAGGCGTCGCTCCGGTTCTCGTCGCGGCCCATGAAGTAGCGGAAGACCTGCCGGACGAAGCAGCGCTTCACGTAGCCCGAGGCGGCGAGCTTCTCGCTGAGCTCCACCGCATCCCGTACAGGTCCGTTCAAGGCCGGGTCCGGCAAATGGCTCAACGTCACCTGCCCATTGGGAGCCATCCATCCACCGTCGGGGGCGTGATCCCTCGTCCGCAGGTAGCCGGCATGGTTGTAGATCTCGAACGGATAGCCGAGCGGGTTCATCAGTGAGTGACAGCCCTGGCATTCGCTCTTGCCGGTGGCGTCCTCGAGTCGCGCCCGCGCGTTCTTGTCCGGCGCGTGAGGCCCCACCTGCGCCATCACGCGCACCGAGCTGAGGGGTGGCACATAGCCGCAGAGCAGGTTCTCCCGCACCCACTTGCCCCGGTGGACCGCGGACGGATCGTCCTCGAAGTTTCCGCCATGCGAGGCCAACCACGCCGGGTGGGTGAGCACTCCGGCGCGCTCCTTTTCCGGGAGCATCCGCCAGCGTGCGTCGTTGTTCGCGGCGATCTCCGCGTTGGTGCCGTAGGGCTGGCCCGTGTACCGCGTAGCGTTGCCGTCGAAGCCCGTATCCTGGGTGGCGGCGAGGAAGAACTGCCGGGAGGTCAACAGCGTCTCGAGCACCGCGACGTCCGCCACCACCGCGCGCGCGACGAAGTCGTCCATCTGCTGGATCAGCGTTGACTCGTCGCCGTAGTAACCGGAGAGCAGATTCTCCCAGGCCGCGGCCTGCGGGCGGTAGCCACTCGGCTCCCCATCATCGAAGGCGCTGGTCGCCTCCGGACGCTCCTTGAAGATCGCCTCCACCTCCGTGTAGCCCAGCCACTGGCGGAAGAAGTTCGCCACGCCATCGGAGAGCCAGAACTCGCCCCGGCGGGGACGCTCCGCCTCGCCGAAGTCCTGGACCAGGTCGAAGCGGGTGGGATCCACGCCGCCCAGGTGCTGATCGATCAGCGAGCCCACGACCTCTGGCGAGCGAATCCCTCCGTCGCGCGCCGCGTCCGCGATGTCTCCATAGTGGCCCTTGGAGGAGGCGGAGGTGTAGGGCCACCTCCAGGTGGGAACCGCACCCGGGGCCCGCTCTCCCAGCGCATAGGTGAGCTGCTGCGCGAGCTCCCATTCACCGAGCTCGACCCGGCCGTCGCCGCTCGGCGTGCCCAGCTCCTCGCGGAACAACGCGCCGCTCATCAAGGTCGCCGCCGTGACGACGCGCGAGAGGCTGTGGGTACGTGCGCCCTCGCCTCCATCGGGGGACTCCTGTGCGAGCACCGACTGGGTGAAGGCCGCCAACCGGTCCAACTCATCCGCGCGCGCCGGCCGGTACATCACGCCCCGCTCGAGCAGTGTGGCGAGGTAGTTGCGAATGCACGCGGTGCTCGGCTTCGCTTGCTCCCACATGCAACGCAACGACTGATCCTCGCGGAGCAGATCGAGTCTGTTCGAGCCAGTGTAGGGCCCGGCCCACGTCGCGCCGTACTCGTCCACGATGGGGAGGATGATCTCGACCATGGACTCGTCGACCGTGTCGTCGGCGGCGTAGCTCCCGTAGGGAGAGCGTGGATTCGGATCGAGCGGATTGTCGTAGAAGCTGAAGCCGGTCCATCCGCGCGTCACGGAGCCGCCGACATTGCGGGTCCATTGCCAGCGGTTGATGCGGCGAAGGCGTGTGGGAGCGTCGGAGACAGCCCCGCGGCAGGCGAAGAGCTCCTCCTGGGGAATCAGATTCGGCGAGATCTCGGTGCCCTGGCTTCCGCCGTCGGCGGAAGGCACTCCGCCGTCCGAGGCGTCCGGATCCTTCTGGGGCTCCTTGCACGCACCGAGCACCATCAGGATTCCGGCGACGCAGGCTCGCACTCCGTTACGACGAGCACTCATTCCACTGCCCTCCTGGTGAGGCAGTTTAACACCAGGAGAGCGCTGGAGTGTCGGAAATTCCCCTTTTGTTGGTGTTCCGGGTTTCAGCCTGTGTTTGACTACGGGGCCAGGCTGTCAATGCAGGCGCTTACAGCACCGTGAATGACTCTGAAACCCCCTCATAGGGGCTTATTTTCCCGGTCCATCCAGACTTCCAGTGGCCCTTGTGGCGGATGCGGTATGTACCCGTTGCGGCGTTCTTCGTGTCCCAGGTAATCGTTATCTTGGAATAGGAGATGCCGCTCCGTTCCCACCGGTACGTCGTTTCCGGATCCCAGTCCCACGCGATCGCCACCCATGCGCCGTTCACCTGCTTTTCGACCGCCAGGAACGAGCCCTGCGTCTGGAGATCGTTGTTCGGATGCCCGCCCCAGTACTGCACGGTCACCAGGCTTCCCCTCGCATAGCTCGCGGCCGGCTGGGTGATCACGCTCCCGAACTCCTTGTCGAGCGGCTTGTCGTCCAGCACCACCTTCGCGGTCAAATCGATCGTCAAGCCCGTCACGTCCTCGGGCGTGGGGCCAGCCGCGACGTCGGCGCCACTGACGATGGCCTTGCTGAGCTTGGCATATTCCTGCTGAAAGGCGGCCAGCTCGTGCGGGCCGAACTGCGTGCAGGCCCCCTCATACCACTGCAGGGCGTACTCCTCCCGGGTGGCCAGGTATGACGCGTATGAGTTGGAGAGCCCGGCGATAACCGCCGTGTCGACGCCGACGCTCGCAAGCTCCGTTTTCACCGTGTCCTTCAGGCGGCGGCCCGCCATGGTGGTCACCTCGGTGGGGACGGCGACAATGGCCAGGTTCCCTATCTTCAAGACCTGGAGGGGCATGATCTGCGGGGTCATGGTCGGACCGTTGATGTTGAGGTGCGCCACGCCCGTCGGTATCAGCACCGGTTTTTCCGCGTGGCAGGCCTTGTAGGCCGCGTTGTTGGTCGCCGGCCATGCGAAGGCGAAGATGCCGCCCAGGAATCCGGAGAGCGCCGCCTTGCCGGCGTCCTCGCTCCACCGCACGCTGTCAACCGTGGTCCCGTTCGGGAAGAGCGGCACGGGGCTCGGATTGTCATACGGGCTGCCGGCCGAGAAAGAGGCTCCCATGCCGGCCGCACACGTCGTGGTTCCCGCGGAAGCGACGTAGAGCGTCCTCATATCCACCCACTCGTGGCGGAAATCCACCGAGCCGGTCAGCTCCCTCGTCGCACCGTTGTAAAGCTCTTTCGCCTTGCTGTATTGCTTGAGGACGGCGTTCTCCAGGCTCTTATTCTTTTCGAACGTCAAATCGGGGGGCGCCAGGCCAAACCCAATGTTGGGTGTCACGTCGCCGGCATTGCTCTGGGCGAATGCGGCCACGAATGTCTTGGACGCCAGGTAATCAGTCCCCTTGTCCTTCTCGAAGAGGTACGAGGCCCAGCCCTTGTTGTCGCTGCTGATCAGCTTGTTTTCGGGGCCGATGCTGTCCGGGTGCACCGCGTACCAGTTCACCATGCCGATCTCCTCGCCATCGAGGCCGACGAGCTTCAGGAGCGTCATGGTCTTGTCCGTGATGCTCTCGTACCGGGCCCGCTCCGCCGCGGGGTTGTTGTTGTAGGCTTCCACCGCGCGGTTCCCGCCGCAGCCCTCGAGTGTTCCTTCGTTGACGAGGATCTTTCCGGGCTTCACGTTGTGATGGGCGCGCAGGATGGACTGGTAGATGCCATCCACGATCGCGTTGAAGTTCTGTTTCACGAACCCGTTGATGGTCGCGTCATACAGGAAGTACCCCGAATAACCCCCGGGGCCACTGTGGGTATGCGTCGCCGACAAGAGGACGTTTTTCGTGTCGTAATAGCGTGCGAGCTCGGCATTGGCCGCGATCTTCTCGCTCACTTTGACCTTGACCATCTGGAAGAGCTGGCCCAGGTCGGCGCTGACAAAGACGACCCGCTTGGTCCCGTCGCCTATGACGAACGCCCGTGACCGCAGCCTCATGTGGATGCCAGCGGTTTTTTGGTCCGATACGGCATAGCCCATCATCGGGAGCTCTCCGGCCGGACCGGTGATGTCATAGATGCCGCTTCCGATGAGAAAGACGCTGCCACCAGCTTGGGCGGTGATGCCACTGACCAGGTTGCCCTGATTGTACCGGTTGGAGCTCGTCCCTTCCGATGGCGCTTCGTCGTTCCGGGCGCTGTCCGAGCACCCGGGGCCACAGGCGATGCAACCCCAGAGCAGCAAGAAAAGAATCCGATGAATTCTGGCTGTCATTGTGTGCATGGACATCCGCCCAGTTGCTCCTGGTGAGAGTGGGTAAAAGGCATGAGGAAGCCGAATCATAAGGATTAGGCGGATTTCACGCTCTGTGTGTGCGCGATTTTGCTGCTGTGTCGGATACTCGGCAGTCAGTATCCGAGGCGGACGTCCAATCATGGTTTCATCACGCCCGCCTCATTCTTCAATCACTCTCAAAAAGGGGGGTTCTCCGCACGCGGTAGAGAGCGTTACACCTTCCGCATGCCCGTCTTCGGATTGTCGGCACTGACCGCGCTCTGGCTCGCGGCGGTGGAGGCCCCCGTGACTTCGGTCACGGTTTACAGTGATGGGGCGCGTGTGGTGCGCACCGCCCGGGTGAACGTCTCTGGCTCCCAGCTCGTGGAGTTCCCCCTGCTCCAGGGCGAGGTGGACGCCTCGAGCCTCCGGGTAGAGGCCCAGGGCGCCGAGGTGACACGCGTGGAGTCGCGCGCCTCTATCCCCGAGGCCCTTCCCACTGCCGAGGCCCGCCAGCTCGTCACCGAGCTGGAGCGCTTCGAGGAGCAGCTCGCGCAGGTCCGCTCCGAGCGCTCCGCGTACCTCACGCAGCTTGAATCGCTTAAGCAGACGCGGCCCGAGCCCTCTGCGGAGCCCCTCTCCGCGCCGAAGGGGACAGCCCTCACCGCGTCCCGGCTGGACGCCTCGGGTTGGAAGGCAGCCACCGACTTCGTGGAAGAGGCCACCGCCCGCGCCCAGGCGAAGGTGCGCGAGCTGACCCTGCGCGAGGAGACGCTCGCACGCGACAAGACGCGGCGGCTCGAGGAAGCGCGGCGGGCGCTCGGCGCGTCTCCGCACGAACGATTGCAGGTGGTCGCCACGATCTCGGGCCAGGGCGCCGCCACGCTCACGCTCACCTACTTCATCCAGGACGCGCGCTGGTACCCCGCCTACGAGCTGCGGCTCGAGCCCAAGTCCAACCGCGTGGAGGTGGCCTTCGCTGGCCGCGTCAGCCAAGAGACGGGCGAGGACTGGGAGGACGCAGCGCTCACCCTCAGCACCGCCCTGCCCGCCTCGTTCATGCCCGCGCCGGAGCTCGCCACCTGGAAGATTGGCCAGCGCGAGCGCTTCATCCCCACGCCCGAGCCCGTCCCCGACTCCTGGCGCGCCCCCCCGGCGCCTACCCCTCCGCCTCCTCTGGCGCCCGGAGAGGAGACCCGGCTCCGCGAGCGGCTCTCCGCCCTGCTGGGCCAGCCCATCGCTCCACACCCCGCCCCCGTGGCCCAGACGCCTCCCCCCGCCCAGCAGTCTCAGGCTCCGGCGACACACGGGGGGAGCACCATCGTGGGCACCGTCGTGAGCGCGGATAACAAGAATCCCATAGCGGACGTGGTGGTGACGGCCACCTCGCCCAACCTCCAGGGCGAGCAGGTCGTGGTGACAGATGCCCAGGGCCAGTACCGCATCCCCCAGCTCCCCCCGGGTACCTACACGCTGCGCTTCGACAAGGAGGCGTTCAAGCCATTCTCCCGCTCGGAGCTCCAGCTGCGCCTGGATCGCACCATCCGCGTGAACGCGGAACTGCTGCCCGAGGGCTTCACCGAGTCGATCGAAGTTGCGGCAAGGCCTCCCACCATCGACGTGGGCTCCTCTAGCGCGGGCGTCAACGTGAATTCGGACTTCATGCGCCGCGTCCCCGAGAAGCCCACAGTGAACGTGCCCGTGGGGCTCGAGCCGCCGGCTGGCTGGCAGCGGCCCACGTTGGATCCACGGCTGCCCGCCTCGCTCGCGGGAGGCCAGGCCCTGAGCTTCCCCGCACAGCGCCGCGAGACGGTGCGCAGTGGACAGGGTGAGCGGCGCGTGCCCCTCTTCACCGAGACGTGGCCCGTGCAGGTGGAGCGCGAGCTGTTCCCCGCCCTCACCTCTAATGCCTTCCTCGTGGCCCAGCTGCGCAGCCCCTCCAAGCAGGTGCTGCCCGGGGGCGAGGCCCAGCTCTTCGTGGGCGCGGACCCCTCGGGCCAGGCCCAGCTCCAGCTCGTCTCTCCGGGCGAGCCCTTCACCCTGCCACTGGGCATTGATCCGGCGGTGCGTCCGGTGCGCAACGTGCGGCTCGTCACCTCCGAGAAGGGCTTCCTCAACAAGGACGACGTCACCGAGTACGCCGTCACGCTCGAGGTGGCCAATCCCTATCCCTTCCCGCTATCGGTGCGGCTGCATGACCAGTGGCCCCTGCCGGGCGACAAGAACGTGGAGGTGAAGCTCGTAAGCACCGAGCCCTATGCCGAGCAGGACGCCGACAAGGGGACGCTGGAGTGGCGGTTGTCCATTCCACCCTCGCGCAAGAGCGAGGTGACCTTCCGCTACACCGTGCGCCACCCCAAGAACTGGCGTCTGCAGCAAAGACAATAAAGGAGCCACCATGCACGCCCTACCCTTGATGATGTTGGCGCTCGCCGCCCCCGCGAAGGTGTCCTCTGTCGTTGTCTACCCGGACCGAGCCGTGGTGACGCGCGTGGAGACCGTGCCGTGCTCCGGCCGCGCGCTCGCCGTCTTCGACTCGCTGCCCCCCGCGGCCGACCCCGCCTCCTTGCGCGCCCGCTCCGACACCGCCACCGTGGAGAGCCTCGTGGCTTCGGAGCAGCCCGTGAAGGGCCCCTTCAGAACTGAGCTCCAGTCGCTGCGGGACAAGAGCGAGGCCCTGGAGCGCGAGCTGGCCGGGCTGCGGGACACCCTCGCGCGGGCCCAGGCGCGCAACGAGCTGGGCGAACAGCTCGACGCGGTGGCGGTGACACGGGTGACGCGCGAGTTCGCCGAGCCCCGGCCGGACACCCGCGCATGGACCCAGGCCTTCGCCGCCGCGCTGGACGTGCGGCTGCGCGCCCAGGCGGACCTGCGCTCGGCCTCCGCCCGCTCGCAGGAAGTCCAGCGGGAGCTAGAGGCACTCCGCGCCCGCGAGAGCTTCCTGTCCCAGTCGGCGGCGCGGATGGAGCGGCGAGTGGAGGTGCGGCTGGCCTGCGGCGCGGCGGGCCAGGCCCGGGTGGAGCTGGACTACACCGTGGGGGGCGCGGGGTGGACGCCCTCCTACGAGGCACGTGCCGACGAGGCCTCGGGCCAGGTGGTGCTGTCCACCTACGCCACCGTGCGGCAGACCACGGGCGAGGACTGGACGGGGGTGCGGCTCGCGCTCTCCACAGCCCGGCCTCCGGCCAATGCCTCGCCGCCCACGCTGGAGCCGCTGAGGCTATTGGCGTGGGAGCAGGGCCGCGAGCGCAAGGTGCTGGTGCGCCGCGACGAGCACCAGCGGCATGCCGAGGCCGCAGCAGCGGAGCCCGTGCAGCAAGAAGGCTCGCTGAGCGCGGCCTCGCAGGGCCTGTCCGTGCAGTTGCAGGTGCCCGAGCCCGCGCAGGTGCGGGGCGATGGAGGAGACGTGCGGCTGCGCGTAGCGCGCACGAAGCTGCGGGCCACCTTTCTCTGGCGCGCCGTGCCCAAGCTGCGCCCGGTGGTGTTCCGCGTGGCCCGGCTCGTCAATGGCGCGCCCTTCGCGCTGCTGCCGGGGAGCGTGGACCTCTTCAGTGCCTCGGGCTACATCGGCCGGCAGAGCGTCGAGCACGTGCCCCAAGGTGGGCCCTTCCAGCTCACCTTCGGCATCGAGGAGTCGCTGCGCGTGGAGCGCGTGGTGGTGGAGGAGATAGCGCACGACAAGGGCTTGTTCGACGGCAAGCGCCGCTTCCGCTACGCCTACCGGCTCGACCTGGCCAACTTCCGTCCCGGCCCCGAGGTGGTGGAGGTGACCGAGCAACTGCCCGTCTCCGAGCTCGACGACGTGAAGGTGGAGGTGGAGGCGAAGACAACCGCGGGCCACGAGCGCAATGAGACGGACGGCTTCCTCACCTGGAAGGTGAAGCTCGCCCCCGCCGAGCAGCGCTCCGTGGACGTGGCCTTCCACGTGGACGTGCCCTCCAGCTACGACATGGGCGCCCTGTAGCAGCGCCCAACTGCTCCACCTCTTGCCTTCAACCGGCCTCCCCTCTTTCTTATGCTGGGTGCATGAAGCTGGGATGGCCCGCAGCGGAACCCTGCGGGTCCTTGTTGACATGCGAGAAGGAGAGCCGGGTGAGTGACATGCCGACACTTGACAGGGATGCGACACGGACACCCGCCGCCCCCCGTCCTTTTTTCAAGAGGAGGGGCGTGCGCATCGCCGCACTCAGCCTCTTCTCGCTTCTGGTGTTTACCGCCGCGTTCGCTCTCTACTGGAGGCTCTGGCCGGCCGGACGAGGCGAAGGCAGGGAGTGCGAGCTCACCAGCGGCGTCCACGCCGTATGTGGGCCCAATAAGCCAGAGGACCTGATGCGCCTCGGGGACAGTGACTGGGTCGTCACGGGAAACATGGGCAACGACGACTGGGCCGAGGGCGGCTTTTATGCCGTTAGGATGAGCAGCGAAGCTTTCCGCGCCATCACGCCCGATTTCTCGCGCCCGGTCGCGCCGACCTACCGCGAGTGCCCTGGTGCACCCGATCCGAAGCTCCTCTCCGCGCACGGGATTGCGCTCCGTGCCAGCGCCAAGGGAGAGCACACGCTCTACGCGGTCAACCATGGCGGTCGCGAGTCGATCGAGGTATTCGACGTCCGGGTTTCCGCCGAGGGGCCAGAGCTGACCTGGACCGGCTGCATCGTGATGCCCGCGGAGCATGAAGCCAACTCCGTCGCCCCCCTCCCGGACGGCGGCCTCGTCGTCACCATTCCGCACCTCCCGTCGTCGTCGCAAGGTGCGGTGTTGCGGTGGGGGCCTACCAGCGGTTGGAGCGAAGTTCCGGGTACCCGCTTCCTAGGGGACAACGGCATCCTCGTGTCACCGGACGGCACGCGCCTGTACGTGAACGAGTACATGAACAGCAGGGTGCACGAGGTTCCCCTCGATGGAGCCGCCGCGAGCCCCCGGTCCGTCACCCTTGGCTTCCATCCAGACAACCTCCGGTTCGCGCCCGACGGCTCCATTCTCGCGACAGGGCACCCGAATTCCATTGCCGTTGTTGGCCTGTGTGGATTCGTCTTCAAGTGCGGCGTTGGGACGGAGGTGGCCCGCATCGAGCCGACCTCCTTCCAGGCGACCACGATCTTCAAGCGAGGCGCAAACGAGGCCTTCAGTGCGGGCACGAGCGCCATCGTCGTGGGTGACGAGCTCTGGATCGGCTCTTTTATCTCGCGCTCGCTCCTGATCGTGCCGCTGAGCGAGCTGAGTCAGCCGCTCAGCTCACCCGCCGCGTCGCCAACGCACGAGTAGTCGCCCTCGTTGTTCAGGAGCGCTACGCGTTCTGACCTCGGATCAGAAGCCTTCCCAGATGAAGTCCAGCGTCGGCAGGAAGTCGTTGCTCCGGACGCGGACGCGCTCGCTGAAGCCATCGGCGCCCATGTCCACGCGCGTGGCGCCCTGGTCCGCGTTGGCCCACAGGACTCCGGCGGTGATGCGGCTGTGCTGGAAGACGGCGATATCCACGCCCACGTGGGCCGTGAGCACCAGCGGGGAGATGGAGGCGATGGACCCCACGTCCTGGCCTGAGACGAGGAGGTGGCCCTGGGAGCCGGTGACGTAGAGGTTGAGCTCTCCGCGCAGGCGCAGGCGGTCGTTGAAGGCGTGGTCATAGGCGCCCCCCACCCGCGAGCGGAAGCCCGTGAGCGGTGCCGCGAGCACGAGGTCCAACGGGGTGAGGAAGGAGTTGAGGGGCGTGGCGCTGTTGGGGCCCAGCGGAAGACGGAAGGCCGCGTCCGCCCGCAGTGTCCACACGTCGTGCTCGAGCACGTTCCCCGAGAGCAACAGCCCCGCCCGCGGAATCAGCATCCAGCCAATGTCATTCTGACTCGTGGCCCAGTTGGGGAAGAGGTAGCCCTTCACCAGACGCATGGCGAACGTAGGCATGGACAGCCCAGCCTCCGCCGTCAGCCGCAAGGGCGAGCGCACCAGCGAGAAGCGGGCATCCACGTTGGGCGCCACGAAGAAGAGAAGCGGATGGGTCTGGAGCTCGACGCCCTCGTGGACCGCGATGCGCAGCGGATTGAACACGCCCACGCTCCAGGAGCCCCGGGGACCCACGTCCGCGGTATCCCGCGCCGGCAGGGGCTGAGCGATGGCGAGGGTGCTGCCCAACAGGACGCACAGCAGAACGGCTCTCATGGCAGCCTCCAGGTACCGACGACGGGGGCATGATCGGATAGGCGGCTGGCATCGCTCTGGACGCCGAGGCGCCCAGGGCCCTGGAGGACATCCGTGTCCGTCCACACCTCCCCCTTACGAATGAAGAGGTAATCCAGCGTGCGGTTCCAGGCGCCAGGCTGTCCCTGGTCATTCCTGCTGTCCGGGCCGAGCACCGTGTGCGTGAAGTAAGGTCGCTGGTTCTCCTCGCCCACGCCGTAACGGGCCAGGGAGATGGAGGGCTCGAAGTCGTCATAGAAGCGCTTCATGACGCTGGGCGTGTAGGGCGGCTGCTCGAACTCGGTGCCCTTGCTGCTCTCGCGCTCGTCCAGGAAGCCCGAGAGCCGCAGCTTTCCCTCACAGGACTCGGGCGTCCCCGCGGCCGCGCGCTCGTCGCAGACGGGCGGCAGCTCATTGAAGTCTCCGCCAATCACCCAGGGCAGCGTCTCCGCCCGGAGGACGTCATAGATCTGTTGGATCTGCTTCTGCTTGGTGCCGTCCTGGTCATACGCCTCGGTGTGCACCACGTACGCGGCGAGGGTCCGGCCGTTGCCCACGTCCACCTCGGCCCGGCCGATGGCGCGCCTGATGTAGAACGTCGCCGTCAGCGGATCCTGGTCCGTGCGGTCCTCCTGCCGGATGCGCTCGGCCTTGATGATGGGGTAGCGCGAGAGGATGGCATTGCCCAGGTCGATGCGGCCCACGCCCTCGGACGGCACATAGCGGGAGTCCCAGGTGGACATGTAGGCCGCGTAGCGGAGATTCGTGTTCTCCAGCAGGAAGCGCACCTGGTCGATGTAGGCGCTGCGCTTGGAGCCGACCTCGATCTCCTCCGTCATGAGGATGTCCGGGTCGTACTCGCGGATGAGCGCCGCCACCCGGGTGAGGCAGTCCGTCACCTCGGATTCGGACATCTGGACACGGTCCCCCCAGAAGTCGAACCAGAAGTCGATGCGGCAGGCACCGTACTTCACGTTCCACGCCATCACCTTGAGTGAAGTGGGGTTGGCTACCGGCGCGGGGTGTTCGGCCCGGGCCTTGAACCGCGGGACCTCTTCCCGGGTGAAGGACAGCGGGTCAACCACCCATTCACAACTGGTCAGTAAAAACGGAAGGAGTAGCAACGGGAGCGTTCGTCTCATGCGGGGCGCGAGGGTACCCCGACTCCCACCGTCATGGGGGCGCCGTCTGCGCGCCTCCACAGCTGGAGCCACCCCGACCGCCAGTGTGCACGGGGCGGCATCCCCAGGCGCCAGAAGTGCACGCATGGACAGGAGAACCCCCCTCGCTGACACAACGATGACCTGCCGTACGTACGAGCAGATCATGGCCTCTCAAGAACATGTCGGGTCCCTCCAGGTGGAAGAGGAAGCGAAGCCCAGACTGCGCGGTGTGTCACACGCGTTCGCGTTCGTGGCGGCACTCGGCGGATGCGTCTTCCTGGCCCTGGCTCCAGCGGAGGGCGTGCGGTACCTGGCTGGACTGGTGTTCGGCGTCAGCCTCGTGCTGATGTTTGGCATCAGCGCGACGTACCACTGTCCCAACTGGAGCCCCGCCATCTACCGGCGCCTCCAGCGGTTCGACCATGCGGCCATCTATGCCCTCATCGCGGGGACCTTCACGCCCGTGGCCATGCTGGACGCGGGAGGCTGGGGCCCGAGGATGCTCTGGGTGATGTGGAGCGCGGCGCTCACGGGCGCTGGGCTCGCGCTGCTGGGCCACTCCGGACCGCGGGGGCTCCGCTCCGTGCTCTATGTCGTGCTGGGCACGGTGTCGGTCCCGGTGGTACCGCGGCTGCCGGACGTGATTGGCCCGGCACGTACCGGGTGGCTCGTCTTCGGTGCCGTCCTCTATGCCCTGGGTGCCGGGGTCTACGCCCGCAGGTGGCCGGACCCCTACCCCACCGTCTTTGGCTACCACGAGATCTTCCACCTCATGGTCATCTCCGCGGCCTCCGTGCACTACGCCGTCATCCTCGACGTGCTGTGGGGACGGTGAAGCAGTTGAAGACGAGGTGACCCCCCATGTCAGAGGGGCCGCGTATAGAACGTGGAGCGCCCGGGAGGGCTCTCCGTCCATGGCCTTCTCCGACTCACCTTGTCAAAGAGAAGCCCTCGTAGCCCTGGGCGGCGACGGCATCGCATTTCTTCCTGTATGCCCCGACACCACCGATGTAGGGCATGAAGACACGTGGCTTGCCGGGGATGTTCGCCCCGATGTACCAGGAGTCCGCCAGAGGAAAGAGCGTGCGCTCAACCAGCTCCCTGGCGTGTGCAACCCAGCTGTCCTCCGCTTCGACGGTTGCCTCGATGCGTTCGAGACGGTGCTCTCGCAGATAGGTGATGCAGTCCGCGATCCAGTCCACGTGCTGCTCGATGGAGACGATCGTGTTGCTGAACACGGAGGGACTGCCAGGGCCTGTGATGGTGAACAGGTTCGGGAAGCCCGCGATGGCCAGCCCGAGGTACGTGCGTGGGCCATCAGCCCACTTCTGCCTCAGTGTCGTGTTACCCCGCCCGCGGATGTCGATGTTGAGCAGGGCGCCTGTCATGGCATCGAAGCCCGTCGCGAACACGATGCTGTCCAGCTCGTACTCCGCGCTCCGGGTCCGAAGTCCCTTGGGCGTGAGCTCCTCGATCGGCGACTTCTTCACGTCAACCAGGGTGACGTTGTCCCGATTGAAGGTCTCATAGTAGCCGGTGTCGACGCAGAGACGCCGGGTGCCCAGAGGATAATCCCTGGGCAGCAGGGTCTCGGCGACGGCCGGATCGCGGACCGTTGCGCGAATCTGGGAGCGGACGAACTCGGCGGCGGTTTCATTGGACTCCCGGCAGATCCGCAGGTCCGAGAACGCGGCGAGAAATCCGGTGCCGCCCTTCGCCCATCGGGCCTTGTACTCGCGCTCCCGCTCCTCGGGGGACACGTCCAGCGCCGACCTCTCGTTGACGTCCATGATGACCCCGGCACGTGTCTCACGGGCCTTGCGCCGGTACTCGGCATAGTTCGCCTTCATCCACGACTCGTAGGCCGGCTCAATGGGCGCATTGCGCGCGGGGACGCTGAAGCTCGGGGTCCGCTGGAAGACGAAGAGGTGGGCTGCCTGCTCGGCGACGATGGGGATGAGCTGGACGCCGGACGAGCTCGTACCGATGACGCCAACGCGTTGACCGGTGAAGTCGACGCCTTCGTGCGGCCATCTGCCCGTGTGGTACCACTTGCCCTGGAAAGCCCCCAGCCCCTTGAAATCCGGCACCTTCGCGGCGGACAGGCAACCCGTCGCCATGATGCAGAACCTGGCGGACACGTTGACCCCGTCGTCCGTCTGGATCGCCCACCGGTTCGTCACTTCGTCGAAGCCAGCGGCGGTCACTCGCGTGTTGAACTGGATGTTCCGGCGGAGCTCGAACCTGTCCGCGACGTGGTTGATGTAACGAAGGATCTCCGGCTGGGTGGCGTACCGCTCGGACCACTTCCACTCCTGCTCGAGCTCGTGCGAGAACGAATAGGAGTAGTCCAGGCTCTCGATATCGCAGCGCGCGCCCGGGTAGCGGTTCCAGAACCACGTGCCGCCGACCCCACTGCCCGCCTCGTACACCCGTACCGATAGCCCGAGCTGGCGCAGGCGGTAGAGCATGTACAAGCCCGCCAACCCAGCCCCGACAATGACGGCGTCGAAGTTGCTGGCGGGCTCCTCCATGCCGCCCTCCGAACAATTCGACTGCAAATCAGACATGCATTCGCCTCCATGTGATCGACGTGGCCTGGTTCGCAACGCCTAGCATGCCCCTCTGACATTCGAACCAGGCTCCCAAAACATGAGCAACCATTAAAAACAGACAAGGCCTTGACCCCTGACAAGTTGGACCTTAAAACAAACACACGGTCGCGCAGCCGGGCCGAGGAGCACCCGAGCACATCCGGGTGCGGCTGTGGGAGTATGTGTTTGTCCGTGCATCATCCAACCCTTCAGTCTCGGAGGTTCAAATGAAGAACCTGATTCGTCAGCTCGCCCAGGATCATCTCTGGAATCAGTGGGTCGCGGCCAACTCTGCCGGCACGCCGGTCGTCGAGGCCGGTTGCATCTCCGGGCCGGCTGTCTCCGTGAAGGCCGGCTGCATCTCCCGGGGGACTTCCCCCGTGAAGGCCGGCTGCATCTCCAAGACCGGCTGTATCAGCTGATAGCGTAGTCCGGGGCGCGAGCGAGGAGGAATGCGCCTTGTTTCCATGCCTTCCCGCCTCGCTCGCGCCCGCTCCGATGGGTTGGCGCAACGCTTTTCATTGGCCCGTTCAACCGTCTCCCCTCCCCCACTCTACCGATGGACGCCCAAAGACAGACGCTGGCTGAGATGATCGAGCAGGTCAGGGACATTCCCATCTACCACCCATCGATCGAGCAGGGGTTCTTCCCCATTCTGGAGAAGCCAGAGATCGCCAGGGGGTTCCCGGACAATTGGATGACCCCGAGGCTCGCTGAAGCGTTGAAGGTGGGAGAGGCGGAGTTCGTGCTCTCAACCGGAACCAATCACGCGCGGATGCAGATCATCCGTCCCCCCTTCTTCCTGTTGAAGTCCTACTACCAGTTGTGGAGCGAGCATCCCGACATCGCCGTCACCTGGCAGCAGAACTGTCAGCGTGTCTCGATCACCACCGTGCTGGCGACCGAGCACGTGGCGCGGCTCAACGCGAAGAAGCGCGGCGGCGAGGCGCAGGCCCATCCGAGCCTCGAGGAGCGTCGGCTCGACTCGCGCACGCTCTATCTCAACCTGAGGCTCGACCCGGCGCTTTGGGAGCGCGGCGACGTGGAGCGCATGCTCGATGAAATGACCGCTGTCCAGCAGGCGCATCCGCTGGGCGCGTATCACCTCGACTGCGACAGCTACCACCTCGCGCATCTGGTGCGGAAGGCCCTGGACTGGGGCTCGTGGCGGCGTTTTCCAAAGCCGGCCAGCATCATCCACGCCTACGAGTACACGCCGAAGAACGTGCGCCGGTTCCTGCAACGGCATTTCGAGTGCCCCATCATCGACCTGTTTGGCAGCACCGAGCTGGGGTATCTGTATTACAGCGATCGTCACGGACGATACTGGCCCTACCTCGACAAGATGCACCTGGAGCTGATCCCAGTTGAAAAGGGCAGCACGGTCTACAGCATCATCGTCTCGAGCTTGCGCAACCCCTACATGCCGCTGATTCGCTATCGCTCCGGCGATTGTGCCGAGACGATCGATGGCTCCCCTGACCCGCTTCGGATTCGCCGGTTCTGCGGGCGCGAGAGGGAGCTGCTGCGGCTTGAGCGTGGAGGCGTGATCTCCCAGGCGGAGCTCGACGATTGGATTGCTGACGCCACACCGTCCATCTTCCTCTATCAACTCCACCTGAAGGCGCCGCGGCAGGCCCGATTGCTCTACACCACCTTCGACAACAGGCCCGTCGATCCGACCGTGGCGCGCGAGCTGCGGCAAAGGAGCCTGGAGGTGGCCGGGCTCGAATGCGAGCTCGAGCATCGCGAGCACATCGCGATCGGCAAGTCCGGGAAGTACGCCTGGCTGGTGCAAGACTCCGAAATGACAGGACAAGGTGGGTCATGAACTCCAATCAACCCAAGGTGACGAGCGCCGAGTTGAGGACTTTGCTCGATGACGCGTTCTTCTCCGGCGTGGTGCGGCACTTCGTGCGGACCACCGGTGAGGAGCCCACGTACGTCGAGCGTCAGGTCATCGAATGCCTGAAGTACCTGTACCTGATCTCTCGCTACCCGGAGCGCCTGGCCGGGCTGTTCCTTCCCGTGGAGCAGGCGATCGATGAGGTCTGGCACTATTTGATCCTACAGACCCGAGAGTATCGGCAGCTGTGCGAGGAGCGCCTGCCGGGACGCTTCTTCATCCATCACCGCAGCCTGCCGTACGAGGACTATCAGCAGAGCCAGCCTGGCCGGGAGCAGATGCTCGAGGAAGCACTGCGCTGGCTGCCGCTGTATCGCGAGGAGTTCGGTCCCTTCGACGAGGGCGCACTCCCCCACTGGACGATGGTCCGCTTCCTCCACCAGCAGCTAGGCCTTTCCCTGGGCACCATCGCGGCGCTCGAAGCGGAAGCCCTGGCCGCACAACCTGATACGGAGCACGTGCGTTGAGCCCTCGAGCTGCGCGGGCCGTGCCCGCCACGTCCATCAACACGCGGGTCCTTTTGCTGTGTCAGGTCGTAGGGCTCGCCAGCGCGGTCTCGATCCAATTCGTCGGCAGCCTGGTGGGTAAGTGGCTCGCGGTGGATATGCGGCTCGCGACCCTCCCGGTTGCCGTGATGGTGCTGTCCTCGGCGCTGGGCACCTGGCCTGCCAGCCAGCTGATGCGTCACTTCGGACGCAAACGCTGCTTCATCGCCTCGGCGCTGCTGGCCGCGAGCTGCCTGGCGCTCGCGGCACGAGCGGTGCACCGGTTCGACTTCTGGCTGTTCTGTGCAGCCGTTTTCGGCGTGGGCCTGCACGGCTCCTTCGTGCAACAGTATCGTTTCGCAATCCTCGAAGGACAGGAGAGCAGCAGGGCCCCACGCCTGTTGACCCTGATCCAACTCGCCAGCGCCGTTGGCATCTTTCCCGGCATCTCACTCTTCGGCCTGCTGGAGGGAAGGACGTCCGATTATGTGCCTCGGGTCCTGCTGGTCCTGGCGGTGCTCCAGGTGCTGGCCGCGCTCTCGCTCCTGCTGTACCGACCGCAAAGCGCGGTCGTCGCCGAGGTTTCCGCCACACCCGACACAAGTGTCCGCGAGTTGTATTGGCCGATGGTGGTGATGGGCGCCGGTGCCTTCCTGGTGATGAGCCTGCTGATGGTGCCGACGCCCTTGCAGATGTGTGGCTTCGAGCAATACATGCTTCAAGAGGCGAGCTGGGTGATACAGGTTCACCTGCTGAGCATGTACCTGCCCTCGCTGTCGATCGGCGCCATTCTGAGAAGAGTGTCGATCGCACGGTTGCAGGGGCTGGGGCTGCTCTTCCTGCTCGTGGGGTTTCTGTGCAGTTGGATTCCGGGCCTTGGAGGACACCTGGTCGGGCTGGCGCTGGTCGGCGTGGGGTGGTGTTTCGTATTCGTGACCGCGACGACCCTGGTGGCGCGCAGCCGCTCGGGCGCCGAGCGTTTTCGTGCACAGGGTGTCAATGACCTGTGCGTGTTTGCCGCCAGCGGCGTGGCCTCGCTGACGTCCGGAGCGCTCCTGTCGGTGCTGGGGTGGAGCGGTCTGCTGAGCCTCGGCGTGTTGCTGGTTCTGTGCTTGATGGCACTCGCCTGGCATGCCCACCGCGGACGACCGAACCCGGGGCGTCGCGCCGCGACCTGACCGCTGCGAGGAAGGCTCCGCCGTGGTGCCCCCCCCTGCTCTCTGGGGGCGCCTCTTCGTCCATCGCCCCACGCCGTCTCTTGACGAGCCCGGACGCTTCGTGTAGTTGATAATGATACTGATTATCAATTTCAACTCGGCGATGAGCGCCGGGTGGGAGGAGCGAGACGTGGCACGGAATACGGGACCTCGGGGCAAGGTGTGCCGCCGGTTGGGGGTTGCGCTGTCGAACATCACCGCGAAGGACCCGGACAAGGATCCCGTGCTGCGCCGGCCCTATCCGCCCGGGCAGCACGGCGCGACGGCGCGCCCCTCGGTGAGCGACTACGGGCAGCGGCTGCGCGAGAAGCAGAAGCTCAAGCTGTACTACGGGCTCTTGGAGGCCCAGTGCCGCCAGGCCTACCTCGAGGCGCGCCGCTCCCCGGGCAACACGGGCACGGTGCTCCTGCAACTGCTCGAGCGCCGGCTGGACGTGGTGGTGCTGCGCGCGGGACTGGCCACGAGCATCCGCCAGGCGCGCCAGTTCGTGCGCCATGGCTACCTGCTGGTGGACGGGCGGCGCACCAACATCGCCAGCTACCGGGTGAAGCTGGGCTCCGAGGTGCGCTTCTCGCCCGTGCACAGGGAGCTACCCATCGTGAAGGAGAGCTTCGAGCGGATGAAGGGCCGGCAGGTGCCGGGCTACCTCCAGGTGCTCGACGGGGGCCAGGGCGTGCGCTGCGTGCGCGAGCCCGAGCGTGACGAGATTCCCGTGACTCTCAACGTGCCCTTCATCGTGGAGTTCTACGCGCAGCGCGCCTGAGCACACCCTGCTCTTCGGCGCCGGAGTAGCTCAAGCGGGCACGGCCGCGAAGCTGTGGGCCGGGCCGCGCACCTGACGACAGCGCCTGGAGTGACGAGGCGCTGCGTCTGGAGGTGACACGCGACTCACAGGCCGTCGGGATAGCACCACCCGTAGCTTCGACGCCGCAGAACTCGGTTCGAGTATCGGCCCAGTAGCCGCAGAAGGTGCAAGGGGCTCGTCATCCACGGAGCGGCCATGGCCGAGCGCTCAAGCGCCCGCGTAGGAGCCCGCATTCACCTCGAACGCCGGGGGAAGCACTCCGAGCTGCCGCAGGACCGGCAACATGTCGGGGCTGTCCCAGAACTCGACGAACCGACCATCCCGGAGCCGGTAGTGGGGGTGACCCCTGAAGTGAATCCGCCGTCCGGTGGCGGGAATTCCCATGAAGGGCCCGGAGTGGATGGCCGCCAGGAAGAGCCGGGGCGCGATCATGTCGTCCGCGTAGACGAAGCCTTCAATGGAGATCCGCATGTCCGAGAAGGCCTCCAACCAAGCCTCGACGGCTACCCTCGCCCCGTCCAGACCGGGCCCGAAACCGGGAACCGGCGGGTGGAGGGTGATATCCGGAGCGAGAAACCGATCGAGCGCTTCAATACGACGCTGGTGGTAGATGGTGTTCAGGTACTCCTCGAAGAACTCCCGGGCCGCCCTGGCATCCATGGTTGTACCCCCTGGGTTTGAGCTCCTGCTTCAATCAACATAGGCAGTGGCACGAAGCGCCAAGGGGTAACGGATTTCGACTGGAGGTAGGCCGCCCACTTGTGCCAGCCGGGCCGGGAGGGACCCCACCTCGACCCCTCCCAGCCACAGGCACCATCAGTTGGCCGTGCAGGTCAGGGTCGGCAAGGTGTTGGAACCGGAATACGCCGCCTGGAAGCCGAAGGACGTGCTGCCCCCTGGCTGGATGACACCGTTGTAGTTCATGTTCCGCGCCGTAACGCTCGCACCGGATTGGGTCTGCGTGGCGTTCCACATGTTGGTGATCTGCTGGTTGCCACCGAAGGTCCAGCTGACCGTCCAGCCCTTGGTCGCAGTGGTCCCGGTGTTCGTCACCGTCACGGTGGCGCCGAAGCCGGTGCCCCACTGGCTATCGAACTTGTAGGTCGCCGTGCAGCCGCCGGTTCCTCCCCCGGAGGGCTGGGTCGTCGCGGAGACAGTGTTGGACGCCTCGCTCACGTTCCCAGCTGCATCACGCGCATACACCTTGTAGCTGTAAGCCGTGTTCGCCGACAGCCCCGTGTCCGTATACGACAGCATGCTGCTGGGGAGCGTCGCCACTCGGGAGGACCCGCGGTAGACGTCGTAACCGGTCACCGCGACGTTGTCCGTCGAGGCGCTCCACGCGAGCGACACGCTGCTCGACGTTGTACCTGTCGCCGCCAGGTTGCCGGGCGCGGTCGGGCGCTGCGTGTCACCACCGCCCCCAAAAACCGAGGCCTCGACGGAGGTGGCCTCAAGACCATTCGCACTCGTGATGAGCCAGTTGCCCCAGTCCGTGCGGCTGGCCGGGTTGAAGTTGGAGACCATGTCGAGGTATTCGACGCCACCTCCGTTGCCGCTCCACGACCAGCCGATGTAGCCGAGCCCCAGCGACGTGGTGTGCTCCGTGATGGTCACCTCATCCGGATCACCGTCGGAGTGGTACCACCCGAACTCGCCGACGAGGATGGGCAGGCCACGGCTGGTAAACGAGTCGAGGTAGGCCTTGACCTTCTCTGGGGTGTTGTAGACGCCGTACATGTGGACGCTGAAGATGGAGTTGCGCAGCGGGTCGGCCTCCCAGATCGTCTGGGCGTTGTCCCGCATGGTGTTGGACCAGTCCTGCCCCCAGTTCGGCGCGTCAATCACCAAGGTGTGCGTCAGCCCAGCACTCCGCAGGCGTTGGATTGCATCAATGGTCGCCGCAATCCACCCCGTGGGATTGGTGTTGCCATACGGCTCATTGCCGATGTTGATGAGGATGTAGGCCTCCTGGCCAACGAGCGCACTGCGAATGCTCAACCAGTAGTCGACAGCCTGAGCGAGGCTGTAGGCGCCACTCGCCTCCCCGTACCCCGTCGTGTCGTGGTTCTCGAGCATGCAGATGAGCCGGTTCTGCTTGCAGAGCGAGATGACATTTGCCACGTCGCTGGCCGTGTTGATCGGCCACCGACCACCGCTCAGCACGACGCGGACGCTGTTGGCCCCCACCACCTTGATGTCAGCGAATGAGCTGGTCCTCTGCGAGTACCACGCGTGTGGGTGGCTGATGCCGCGGATGATGAAGTCGTTGCCGTTCGCGTCGAGGAGCCGGCCGTTGACGATATGGAAGCCGCCGTCAGCAGCATGGGCGGCACTGGTGGGCGCGAGGACGGAGAGCACGGCAGTCAGCACTGCGGTTGTCGCGGTGGTGAGGAGCCTTCGCCACCAGAACCAGGCACTACGGGTATCAGCGTGGTGAATCTGTCGGGACATAAGGGGTTTCCAGAAGTGAGTGTTCGAGACGTGATCCACTGCGTGATGGCAGCTTTTGAGTCAGTCCGTGGCCGTGCCAAAGCAAGACAACTCCCAATGGCAGGCCTGGACCCGCCATGGGTCTTCAATTCTTGACAGCATTTTCCCTCTCCCTGGAGGTATGTTTTCGACAGCCCCTCTTTGTCCCGAGTGATGCTGCTCCGCGGTCACAAGAGGGGTGAGGGAATCACAACGTTGTCATTTGGGACTGATGGGAAGATTTTAGCTTGATGGCAATATGACGGCTCCTCCTGGGGTCACCGGATGAGAGAGCGCCACCGCTGAGTGGGTCCCGCTTGAGGCCTCGCGCGAACACAAGAGGGAGGAACGAATCGTAACGTTGTCATTTTTGGTTGAAGGAAAGTTACAGCGTCGTGGCAGTGAAACACATCCTCCAGTAGTTCTTGGGATTTGAGAGCGTTACCGCTGAGTCGCCCCACCAAATGTGAAGCGAGAATGACAGTAATTGAAATCAGATTGTGAAGGAATTCAAGTCAAACCGACTCTCCCGGAAATATCAGATACAGGACAGTTCTTCGGAGACCGGAGAGCGATTCATCCGGGAGGCTGTGAGGGCTGGGCGGGTGTGACTCT
This sequence comes from Archangium minus, assembly GCF_044360475.1. Classification (NCBI taxonomy): domain Bacteria; kingdom Pseudomonadati; phylum Myxococcota; class Myxococcia; order Myxococcales; family Archangiaceae; genus Archangium; species Archangium minus. Next base: position 6,062,091 of record NZ_CP043494.1, on the reverse strand, counting down.
CAATGGAGCTCCTGCGCGACCAGGACCCGCTCGAGGTCCGGCTCAAGCCTCATTCTGGCTTGCTCACGTCCCTGACGTTTCCCCATTCGCTGACCATCCATCCGGATGGCACCGTGCGTCGTATCGCCCCTGTGCAAGTGCCGGGGCTCACCGGCTTCCAGTCCGTCTCCGCGAGCAACTACCACGCCCTGGGTCTGCGCTGGGACGGCACCTTCTGGGAGTGGGGCAACTACCGCTCCACGCCGGGGCAGGTGCCGGGCCTGAGCGACATCGTGGCCATCTCCGCGGGCAACGACTACGCGCTGGCGCTGCGCGGCGATGGAACGGTCTGGGCCTGGGGTAACAACTGCGACGGACAGCTCGGCCACGGCGCCGCGTTCGACGCCTTCGTCCCCGTCGCCTCCCTGCTGGACTGAATCAAGCAGGCGACGGTCCAACCCGTAGGCCCTGCTGCTGTGCCGTCCGACGCTGCAGACAAAAACGCCCTGCTTCCGCGGACTTGGGAAGCAGGGCGAGTGGCCCCGGCTGGAATCGAACCAGCGGCCTGCGGTTTAGGAAACCGCCGCTCTATCCAACTGAGCTACGGGACCAGCGAAGCAACCTCCTGAAACTACTGGCTCTTTCTGGTGAACGCCCGCCTACCACCGCGAGCGTCCCGGCCGATGTACAACGGGGCCCCTTATAGAGCAGGCGACTGGAGACACGCAACGAAAGTGAAGCCCTCCCCGAACTGGCACCGTTCGGGAGAGACGAGCCCCTGACATCTATCTGACAAAGAGCCAGGCCGCCCGGAAGGCCGCCGACGAGGCGGTCTTCAGGGGCGCCAGGCTGGTGGCCCGGTTCCTCGCCCGCCTCAAGGTCGAGGGCCGCACGGCTCGATCTCAGGGGGAACTTCCATGAAGCCAAGCTGGACGGCGGCGCTGCTGATGCTCCTCGCCGGGTGTGCGACCGCTTCTCGTGTCGTGCGCCTGGACACGGGCCAGCCCGACACTCTTGTTGTCACCCCACGCTCCGGTGCCGAGCCGGTGACGTTGAACGGCGACGAGTTCAAGGAAGTCGTGGCGAAGCGTGCCTGGGAGGTTCGGCCCTCATCTCGGCCCCAGGAAGCCGCCCGGAAGCTGTTCGAGGTCGAGGCGCGGAGTGGTTCGTACACGTACGAGATACGCAGCCGCCGCGTCACTCCGCTCGAGCCGGACGAACATCTGGAGGAGACACCACCGGCGGCGGAGGTGGAGTTGACGCGCGCCTACCTGCGCTGGTGCGAGCGCACCGGCAGGCCCGGAGACTGCCTCCACCTGTTGACGGAGAGCCCCGTCGTCAACGGGGACGGCCGTTTCGCTCTGGCCCTCGCCCTCGCCAAAGGCGCCGTGCTCGACGAGATGCTGGAGGCGTTCAAGGACATGGCCGACCCCCACGCCATGGTGGCGGCGGTTCTCTGGACCTGGACCACGTACATGGTCCTCATCTCGATTCCCGACGTGACGATCTCGAAGGGCCTCGCGGCCGTGATGACCGCCACCCTCATCTCCTACGTGGGCGTCGACACCTTCTGGGGCCTCATCGTGGGCTTCAAGCAGTTGATGGACGAGGCGGATCGGGCCGCCACGTTCAACGAGCTGCGCGAGGCCGGGGAGCGGTACGGCAAGGTGATGGGCCGCAACGCGGCACGTGCGTTCGCCATGCTGGCCATGGTGGCTCTCGGCAACACTGCGCCGGGGTTGGCGGCGAAGGTGCCGACGCTGCCCGGTGCGATGCAGGCGGCGGCGCAGGCGGAAACGCAGGTGGGTATCCGCCTCGCGGCAGTGGGGGAGGTCGAGACGGTTGCCGTGAGTGCCGAGACCATCACCATCGCACTTGCTCCGGGCGCCGTGGCGATGTCGGCTCAGGGGTCGGGTGCCATGAGCGCTCCGCTCCCGGCGAGCGGTGATGACATCTCGGTCAAAGATGCGCACGTAGACGTTCCCAAGCACAACCTCGACCGCCTGGCTCCAACGTGGCCAGGGCAACGACAGTTCCTCATCGACGCTGTCCGCCAGCTCGATGGGAAGGTCAGCGCATTGGCCACAACCCCCCAAGGGTCCATCTTCGAGAGCACCCTCAAGATCAAAGATAGGTTCGGGGGGATTGCGAACCTGACCATTCGCTGGTTCAAGTACACGGACGGTCGAATCACCATCAACACCGCTTTTATTCCCCCATGACGGACCATCTCGAATATCTGGCGAAGCGAGTGCTGGAGACAGGAGGAGCAGAGGCAGAGCGGGCCTTCCGCGATGCACTCCGTCACGTTTCCGACCCCGCTGTACTCAGGGTACTTGCAGGAAAGTTCTACGCGGAGCCCGAGGTATCGGTGCCCGCCTATGAACGACTCCTGGAACTGATGCCCAAGGATCTGCTCGCACGGGTTGAATTCGGATTCGTCTATTTCCTCATGGGAGAAGACGGCGAGGCGAATCGGCAGCTCGGCATGGCCCAGGCGTTGGACCCGGAGCACGTGCAGGTTCTCACCTTGGAGGCGGCACTGGCACGTGAGTCGGCCGAGAAGGTGCGGCTCTACCGCCGCATCCTCCAGAAGGAGCCCCTGAACGAGATTGCACGCGGCAAGATCCGTGAGCTGGGGGAAACGCCGTAGTTCCTGGCCTGGAGGCCGTAATGGGGCAGACGGATTCCAAGAAGAAGCTCGGGCACTTCGAGCTGCAAGTCTCCGAGGTCGATCAGGACGTGGCCTACTTGCGCCTCCCGAGTCACCCCCGGTGAGACCTGCAAGATGTCGAAGTCAATCAGGCTGGTCGAACTCATGAACTCGTACGCGGCCCAGAGGTGGTACTCGACTTCGACCAGGATGGAATCCTGGTCGGAATCGAGCTCCTGGCGTGATGCCCTGCCGACTGCAGACAATGAAGCACATGGAGGAGCAACCCAGGCCAAGAAAGCTGCGCGCTCGTTGCTTCTTCTCCTCCTGCCTCGCCTCTTCCGGCCCCGACTCGAAACCCGATTGAGGGAGAACCTTCAGGCCCACCATCTGCGCCGCGCTCGGCATCACGCTCAGCGGTTGAGCGTCCCGTCACCCCGGCCCCGCTCCGCCCAGGAACAGCTCAGCCCAAACGCGGGCGAGGTGCGGTGGCGCCTGCTGCCCACCACGGGGACGGGGCGATGAACTGTTCGCTCAGCTCCCCGACGCCGATATCAATCATCGGGAAGATGTTGAGCCAGTCAGTCTGCGGGGCGTAGCGGCGCAATGCCGGGGGCTTCGCGTCAAGCTCCTCCCGCAGCTGCGAAAAGCCGGGCTGCGACATGCTCAGGCGCTTGGCTACCGCCCGCAGCGAGTCCGCCGTAAGTCCGAGTTTCTCGCGCAGTTCCACCTCCTCGCCCTGAGCCTCGCGCAGGATGACGAGCCCCTGCTCGCGAATGCGCTCGACGCCCTTGGGGCCGTGGACGTCCACAGTCCCACCTTCGGCGGCCATCGCGAACAGCACCCAGTGGGCCCGCGCGAGGGCCACGCGCCCCAGGCAGTCCCTGAGGGAGTCGACCATCTTCTCGGTGAAAAACCCTTCGCCCATGCCCCAGGATAGCTCCCAGCAGAGGAGTCGGAACTCGACCTCGCTCACCGCCGGCCGGTTGTACGCGCTGCCGTATGCGCACGCGAGCGAGATGATGCGCTCGGCATACGTCTGCGTGATGCGGTTGCCCATACCCCCCGGAGCGTTCGGGTTCACTAGGGAGGGGTTGTTCCAGAAGTGCCAGAGCAAGCGCGAGCCCATGAGCACCACGGAGTCGCTGCGAAACCGGCGCACGCGCTTGACGATGTCCTCGAAGCTGAGCGTCCTTTTGGGAGGATTCAGAACCTCAGAAGCATCGTAGCGCCAGGGTGGCTGATTCGTGAGCGGAAGGATTCGCATATTGGGGTTGGCGTCTCCGGTACGTAATTTGTATACGTAATCAGCCGGTCGCTGGCGAACGTGGATGAACGCCAGCGTCCAGTAATCTCGGGGATTTAGAGGGACCCACCCGAGAACCTAGCGGCCCTTCAAGGGTTAGGAAACCGCCGCTCTATCCAACTGAGCTACGGGACCAGAGAAGTAACCTACTGAAACTTCTAGGCCGCTCGGAAGGCCGCCGACGAGGCGGTCTTCCTGGACGCGTGTCTCTGCTCCTTCACTCGAGTCCTTTGACACCTTCGACGCTTACCGAGCCGTTGGTCCTGATGGACGAGGACGGGTGGCCGTGGCGGTGGAACTGCGCAACCTGGGAACGGTAACCTGGACCCCCACTGGGGCGGCCCTGGTGGGCGCCAAGCGCGAGGAGCTGACGGGGCTGAAAGTGTCGCCCCTGGAGTCCATCCCGCCGGGGACGTCGCGGCGCATCGTGGTGGAGTTGGACGCAGCGGAGAGCGAGGCCCGGGGCTCCTACACGCTCAAGCTGTGGGCGGGAGAAGCTGGGACCGGGGGCGTGACCCTCGACGGCGTGATGTTCCCGTAGGTGGTGGACTGGACGGCTCCTTCTGCCGTCACGTACGCCCAGCACCTGCCCCTGCCATCCATAACCGCAGGCCGCTGGTTCGATTCCAGCCGGGGCCACTCGCCCTGCTTCCCAAGTCCTCGGAAGCAGGGCTTTTTTGTCTGCAGCGTCGGACGTCACAAGCAGCAGCGCCTACGGGTCGAACCGCCGACGAGGCAGTCGGCTCAGCTCGTCGAACCCGACTTCCGCTGACGGGCAACCAGGGACGCGTAGTGACGAGCGAGGAGGTCGTAGAGGACCAGCTCCTGCGCCCGCGCCGCCGCCCGCATCATGCGGTTGGCATGCATGTGCAGGAAGCTCCCGGCCAGCTCGGGGATGGGGACGCCCAGCTTTCCCCTGCCTGCCAGCGCGCTCAGCTCCGTGACGATGGGCGCCAGCCTCTCGGAGCGACGCTGGAGCACCTGAAGCCCTCGGGTGAGCTCCGGCGAGCCCCCCCTTTCGGAGCCCAGCAGCTCCTCCAAGCTCCGACGCTCCTTCCGGAAGCGCTCGGTGAGTTGGTGCTCGGTGGCACGCTCAACATGGAACTCGCGGCCGAACATCTCGCGCAGCGAGGTCAACACCCGGAGCCGGGTGTCCAACCCGAGCCGCAGGTCCGAGAGCAGCCGAGCCATCCCACACAGTGTCAGGCGCCAGCGCGCGTCCGCGCCTTCATCTCCCCGCAGCAACTCCAGGAGCTCCAACACGGCCTCGCTGTCCACCTGGAACAGCCGTTCGGCGAGGAGGATGGCCTCCGGTCCCCCGTAACGCTCCACCTCCCGCTCGTAGGTGTCGAACTGGAGCTTCCACAGGAGCTGCTCCCGCTGGAGCGGCTCCAGCAAGCCGGGGAGCTCGCCCGCCAGTTCGTGCAGGCGCTTGGGGGAGCCATGGAGGCGCAACCGGAGGTGCCAGTCCGGATCGCTGTAACGAATGAAGAACCATCCGTCCGCCGCTCCCGAGCCGAGCGCGGACTTCACCAGCGGGGCCACCGTATCCGAGAGGATGCGGTCCGCCGTTGCGGCGCCGGTGTAGAGCTTGACGTACAGCCACTCCGAACCGGGGAGGAAGCTGCGAGGCTGGCTGGAGAGCCGCGGAGCCCCCACGGAGCGGGACAGGGCCGACACGCGGGTCGCCTCCACCGTGGGCTGGGAGCGCACGAAGGGCACCACCAGATCGTGGACGAAGCGGCCCTCGGGACCCTCCACGCAGAGTTCGTTCGGCCCGGGGAACACCTCCACCAGCGTCGCCAGGGAACGGCCCTTGAGCAGTTGGAGCAGGGTCTCGACGCCGAGCACGTTGTCCAGGTCGGTCGGGAGCAGGTTGTCCCCATCCTCCAGCGCGACGAAGCGAGGCATGCGCCGCTCGGCCCTGAGCGCCTGGAACGCGGCGAAGCGCTGGTCCCTGTCCAGCTCGCCGAGCCTCTCCAACGTGTCGCGCCAGAGTTTCCACGTCGCCGGGGACAACACCAGCCGCCGATGGGTGACTCTGGGCAGGAAGCTCGCGTTGACCAGGGGCCCCCAGCTCCAGGTCACGCCTCCGCAGTGGTCCTGATGCTGCAGCGCGCAGAGGAAGTGGTAGAGGGCAAGGCTCTGCGGCCCGAAGTTGTGCGCGTTGGTCATCCGGGGGATGACCTCGCGTCCCAGCCGCGCCGAGTGCAGGACGATCCGCGAGCCCTGGATGGAGATCCTCAAGTCGGACGCATCGAGCTGCCGCTCGGGTGGAGCGCCGGACCTGCCCAGGTAGGTGAGCTCGTACTGGCGCAGGACCGGGCGGGCGAGGATATTGCCGACCCGCCCCTGGGGCAGGTGGACGATCTCCGCGAACACCGCGCCGGGTCGGAGCGCCTCCTCGGCACGCAACACCTCCTCCACCTTGCGGTGGAGCAGAGGATCTCCGTGGCAGAAACGACCCAGGAGATTGGCGCCCGAGGGACCGGAAGCAGCGTGGAGGCGGAGCTGGAAGTTTCCCCGAGTGAGCGCGGTCTCCGACTCCGCCACCAGGGTCGCAATTGCCGCGAAGGAGTCCGGCAAGGGCTGACGATCCTTAACCTCCAGACGCTCGAGGTCTTTGTCATCCAATTCGAGGGCCAGGTTGCCCGTGCGCAGGGTCTCCTCCAACCGGCGCAGGAGGAAGGCCTCGCGCTCCCCGAAGCGCATGTGCCTGTCGGGTGCTCCGCCCAGGGCCAGCCCGGCCAGGAGCGGCGTCGCCTCCGCGCTGGGGGCGTTGGACTGCCGGAACCCGACGCCAGCCTCCTCATCCAACGCCTCGAGCAGGGGAACTTCGCGTCCCTCATAGCGCTGGAGGAACGCTTCGCGGAAGCGCTCCAGGGCGTCCTGCGGTGGACTGGGGGTGATGCGGTGGAGGAGCCGCACGCCACGCTCCAGCTCGCGGGTGACCTCCCGCCCCAGCACGAACTCGGGCGCTGGCTTGACCATGTCCACCTGGAACAGCCGGGGCAGCTCGACTGGAGCAGGCAACCGCGAGAGCTTCTGGGCCACCTCGAGGTAGTGATCGATCGGCGCGCCGGGGCCGCACCGATCCAGATGCTCCAGGGCGGACTGGACCTCCATCAGCACGCCAGCGCAGGGGGCGCCGCGAGGGAGTTGTTGGAGCTGGGAGAGCAGCTCGGGGACGGCCTCCGCTCCTGTCACCGAGGGAGAGAGCTCGGACACCAGGAGCTGGCTGTTGATCAGCTCATCGATGTACTCCGTTGCCTCCGGGAGGCTGATCTCCGGATCCATCTCGACCAGCGCGCGCACCAGTGCCTCGGGCCGGGCTCCCGCGCTGGCATGCGTCAGCATCGCCTCCAGGTACTCGGTCGGCTCGACCGCCACCAGATGGTACGAGCGGGTCTTCTCGACCATCCGCGCCTCGGCGTAGCGCAGCCGCCCGCTCGCGCGGTACAGGCTGCTGTTGGGCCGGTGGGGGATGTGCGGGCGCAGCTCGGGCGCACGCGAGAGCGCCTCGGAGAGCATGCAGGCATAGGCCATGTCCAGGCGGGTATGGCGTTGGTAGGTGGCGCGGGGGGCGAGCCGGAGCCGCGTCCGCTCCCCCAGCGCGCCCACGGAGTAACCCGCGAAGAGGCCGAAGGGGGTAGAGCGCCCCGTCATGCGGGCCAGATAGCGGACGACACTGCGCTCCACTTTCTCCCCGCGCTCGCTCTCCGGATCGCGCTCCCACTGGCCCAGGCTCTCGTAGAGGGCCGGCGAGGCCACGAAGAGCGCTTCGCGCACCTCCATCCGTCGCAGAATCTCGCCCAGTCGCACCCGCAGGATGAGGCGATCCCGGCGGAGCGCTTGCACAAGCTCAGGGGAGTCCGGCTGGAAACGCGGTGCCTCCAGCCCCTCTCCCCACCTGCTCAGCTCGTCGAAGGGCAGCAGGGGCGTGCGGAGCACGAAGAACCCCGATGGGGAGAACGGAAGCTCCTGGGACCTCTCCTCGGAAGTGGGATGGATCATGGGGCGAAGGGGCTCAAGCGGGGATGGCGGCCATGAGCATGCCGTCCCAGGTAGGCGTGAAGGGATGACACGCGGCCTGCAGGGCCAGCGCGATACCCGTGGTGCCGCAGAGCAGGGAGCCATCCGGTATCCAGCCGATCTCCTCCTCCTGTTGGCCGGGCAGCAAAGACCAAGAGAGGAATCCCGCCAAGCCTTCCCCGGGGCGCCGCATCTCCAGCGCCCGGGCGAACCACGCGGTAGCGGCCTCCTTGAACAAGGGTTCCCGGGAGGCCTGATAGAGCCGGTTGTAGATATGCCCGAGGCCCGCGGCACCGTGGCAGAGCCCCGCGTCCCGCACTCCCGCGTGCTCCGGCGGACGCCTCGCGGCCTCTCTCGCGATCTCCAGCACGGCCCGCTCCAACTCAGGATCCGACAGGGCCCGGGCGGCGACGAGCAGGCAGAGCGCAACGCCGGGATCGCCATAGCACCAGGCGGAGCGACAGGCCTCAGCGGGGCGCTCCGGTGCGACCGCCGAAGGGAAGCGGGCTCCTGGGCTGTCAGGCATCGCCTTCGTCAGGAGCCAGCGGGCTCCGCCCGAGGAGAGCTCGCGAGCCTTCTGTCCAGCCACTCCCGCCCGGGCAATCAGGGCGAGCAGGGCCACGATCGCGGGAACCCCGTGCGCCGCCCCCAGGTTGAAGCACCCGTCGCGATACACGAGCCGCTGCTGCGATGACAAATGTTGGGGCGGAGTCCACCAGGAGACTCCTGACCCGGTATGGGTGGAGCGCTCCTCCAGCCGGTCCACGAGCTCCTGGAGGCACATGGCGGCCGCCGGGCGCGGCAGGCGCTCGAGCGCGTAGACGCCAATGCCCACCAGCCCGAGGATCAGATCGTACTCGGCGCTCCAGGGCCTTTGAGAGACCAACCCCAGCAGCGTCTCATCGATCTCTTCCAGTCCCTCGAGCGGTGAAACGCCCAATGTGCCGAGCCGCTCGATGGACCAGGCGATCCCGGGGAATCCCCCGTAGAGCCAGGGCGGGAGGGGGTGCGCCTCGATCGCCGACGCGGCCTCCAGGATGAGCTGCTCCGCGTGAACGAGGTGGCCTCTTCCGGGCCGCGCGCGCTCCAACTCAGCGAACAGGAGGGCCAGACCCGCCTGGCCATTGGAGAGCGAGGGTCCCCTCACCGCCCGCGGCGCCAGAAGCGCGCTCGCGGCCTCGTCCACGACTTCCAGCGCACGCTCCCGTAGGGAGCCCTCGAGAAGAGGGAGCCATTCCGCCATGGTGATTGCCTCCAAATCCAGTTGAAGCTGCTTTGGTGGACAAACCAGTACTACGCTCCGCGCGCTCGGCGCGATGCGACGCCAGGGCAGGCCTGTGCTCACTGGACGGCATTCCGTGCGACGATAGGAATTGCGTTAAACGAGCCTCCAAATGCACGGGGCGGCGTTCGGAGGCCCTGTTGTCGGGACCTCGGTGTGGTCTCACACCAAGGGCTAGGGTGGCTTGGGGGGCGGAGTCCTAGTTGCTGCAGAGAACCGCGATGATGGAGCAGACACCAGAATCACAGACTACGCTGCACAGGAGGGCCACGCTATCTCCCCCCTCACCGGCCTTGTTCCGCGTGTCATTCGAGAGATTCCGGAGGGTCTCCTTGTTGAGGCGAAGCTTGGCCTTGTTCGTCTTTTCCATGTTGGGACTCCCTTTTGTACCACCGGCATCGGCGGTGAGTGAGTATTTAAAGCATGAGGGCAGGCGCAACCATCAGGCTCGGGGGCATGAGAATGACAAACATTGGCTGGCGTCTCGTTCTGGGAGGTGGTGAGTTGCTGGTTAATCCTCAATTGCAGCGCTAGGGGCAATTGAAACGTTTGCTGCTTCCCGAAAGAGGCACGGCGCCGCTCAAGGTGATTTGACTCCTACACCGAAAGGGCGACTTGGTCTGGATGACGGAGACGCCGGGGGGTACTCCCCCGGCTTCATGGTGGGCTACGCGGGCGGGCGGCGTGCCTGCTCCGGCTGGCCGAGCCCGAGCGCCCGAGCCTGCTCAGTCGCGCGTTCTGGCGGGAATGATGGCGGGGGTTACTCCCTCCTTCCCGTCCGCCTCGGCCAACCAACGACCGAGCCGCTCCGCCAGCTCGCCCACGTGCGGCGCCCGGAGGATGCTGTGGTGGTCGCCCGGTATGTCCTCGACGGCAAGCCCGGTGGAGATGAGGCGCCCCCAGCCATGCGTGGGATCCACCCCTGTCCTCCTCCGCGCTTCTCGCGCCCGGAGCAGCTTCACCGGTCCCGAGAAGGGCTCGGGGCGGTAGCGGGCCACGGCCCGGAGGTTCGCCCGGGCCACCTCTAGCAGCACTCGCAGCTCCTCCACTCCCGTCGCGGGAGGCAACAACCCCGCCTCTCGGGCATGCGTCCAGAGGGCACGGATCCGCTCCTCGGGGGACAGGCCCGCGAGGGACTCGGGTGAGAGGGACACCTCACGTCCGGCGCTCCGGGCCAGATCCGCCGCGAAGCCCGCGAGCAGCGTGGCTTCATCCGGCTCCTCCTGCGGGGGCGACTCGGCGGGGGCGAAGCTGTCGAGCAGCACGAGCAGGCCCACCTCCTGTCCCTGACGCCGCAGCGTCCTGGCCATCTCGAAGGCCACCGTCCCACCCAGGGACCAGCCTCCGAGCAGGTACGGCCCCTCGGGCTGGACGGCGCGCACCTGCTCCACGTACCGGCGGGCCATCTCCTCTACGCTCTCGAGGGGAGCCTCGCGTCCGTCCAGCCCGGTGGCCTGGAGGGCGTGGAAGGGCCTCACCGTACCAAGGCGCCGCGCGAGCTCCGCGTAGCAGAGGACGTTGCCTCCCACGGGGTGCACCCAGAAGACAGGCGTGAGCGAGCCCTGGGGCTGGAGCGTAACGCGGTTGCCCTGGACGGAGGCCGGAATGCCCGCGCGCAACCGAGCCGCGAGCGTCTCGACAGTGGGCCCCTCGAAGAGCGCCGCTAGCGGCACCGCGCGTCCCAACCGCTCCTGGAGCCGCGCCACCAGCCGCACCGCCAGCAACGACTGCCCTCCGAGCTCGAAGAAGGAGTCCGTCACTCCCACCGGCCGCACCCCGAGCACCTCCTCCCAGAGGTGCACCAGCTCGCGCTCCAGCTCATCCCTCGGTGCGACCGTCTCCCCACGACCCGGGCGGTGGGCCTCCTCCGGTGCAGGCAGTGCTCGGCCATCCACCTTGCCGCTGGAGGTGAGTGGCAGCGCTTCCAGGTAGACGCACACGGAGGGCACCATCGCCTCCATCAGGCGCTGGCGCAGCCGCGCACGCAGCTCTCGCTCCTCGCGCGGCGTGGACTCGCCGGGGACCACGTACGCCACCAGCCGCGACTCGCCCGAGGGGCTCTTCCAAGCCCTCACGTGGGCCTGCTTCGCGCCGGTCAGCTCCCGTAGCACCGTCTCCACCTCGCCCGGCTCCACCCGCACTCCGTTCACCTTCACCTGCGCGTCCGCACGGCCCAGGTAGTCGAGCCGCCCGTCCGCCCTCCACCGCACCACGTCCCCTGTGCGGTACAGCCGCGCTCCCGGCTCGCCACTGAGTGCGTCCGGCACGAAGCGCTCCGCTGTCAGCTCCGGCCTCCCCACGTAGCCTCGCGCCAGCCCGGGTCCGCCCAGGTACAGCTCTCCGGCTACGCCCGGTGGTACCGGCCGCATCGCCCCGTCCAGCACGTACGTCCGCGTGTTGGCCAGCGGCCTTCCGATGGGAGGCCGGCCCTGGCCGGGCTCGCACTCCTCCCACGTGGCCAGCACCGACACCTCCGTGGGGCCATACCCGTTCACGAAGCGCCGCCCCCTGCCCCACCGCTCCACCAGCTCCGGCGGGCATGCCTCGCCCGCCGCCATCACCACCCGCAGGTGCTCCAGCCCTTCTTGCGGCAGCAGCGCTAGCACCGAAGGCGGCAGAGCCAACACCGTCACCGCGCCCTCCACCAGCTCGCGCCGCAGCTCCTCGCCCAGCGGCACCTTCCCTCCCGACGGCACGTACAGCGTCCCGCCCACCGCCAGCGCCAACAGGTAGTCCCAGAGGGAGACGTCGAAGCCCAGAGAGGAGAACTGCAACACCCGGCTCTCCGCCCCGACTCCGAAGGCGCCTGCCTTGCCTCGCACCAGATCGCACGCGCCCTCGTGCGTCACCACCACGCCCTTGGGCCGCCCCGTGCTTCCCGAGGTGTAGAGGATGTAGGCCGCGTTGTCCGGCTGCACTCCCGCCTCCAGCGCGCCCGCTTCCTCATCCCCTACGTCTTCCACCCGCACCACGCGCACGCCCTTGGACAGCTGGCACCGCGCCTCCAGGCCCCGCCGCGTCACCACCGCGTGCACGCTCGCGTCCTCCGCCATCCACGCCAAGCGCTCCGGAGGCTGCACCGCCTCCAGCGGCACGTACACGCCTCCCGCGAGTTGGATGCCCCAGAAGGCCACCACCGCCTCCACGCTCTTCTCCAGCAGCACCCCTACCCGCACCTCCGGTCCCACGCCCTCGCGCCGCAGCCGGTGCGCGAGCTTCCTCGCCCGCGTCCGCAGCTCCCCATAGCTCAGCCGCTGACCGCTCCCCTCCAGCGCCATTGCCTCCGGAGTCCGCTCGGCCTGGCGCTCCAACAGCCGCCCCAGTCCGTCCACCGGCCCGTCCACTCGCGGCCCGCGGCTCCACTCCTTCAGCACCCGCGCCCGCGCCTCCCCCTGCAGCAACTCCACCGCATCCACCCGCCGATCCGGAGCCGCCGCCACCGCCGCCAGCAGCGTCTCCAGGTGACGCGCCAGCCGCTCAATCGTCACCGGCTCGAAGAGAGCCGTGTCGTAGGTGAACGAGCCTCGCAGCCCCTCCGGCGTCTGCGTGAGGCTCAGCATCACGTCGAGCTTCGCTTCCACTCCCTCGTTCTCCACCGGAGACAGCTTCAGCCCGGGGAGTGACACCTCACGCGTGGGAACGTTCTGCAGGGCGAACATCACCTGGAAGAGCGGCGAGTGCCTCAGCTCACGCACCGGCCTCAGCTCCTCCACCAGCTTCTCGAACGGCACGTCCTGGTGCGCGTACGCCCCCAGTGCCACCTCCCTCACCCTCGTCAGCAGCTCCCGGAACGTCGGCGCTCCGGACACGTCCGTCCGCATCACCAGCGTGTTGACGAAGAAGCCGATCAGCCCCTCCACCTCCACACGCGTGCGCCCCGCCACGGGCGTGCCCACCACGATGTCCTCTTGCCCGCTCCAGCGCGCCAGCAGCGCCTGGAAGCCCCCCAGCAGCACCATGAACAGGCTGCATCCCTCTTGCTGTGCCAGGGACTCCAGGGCTTCGCTCACCTCGCGGGACAGTGCCACTCGCACCTGGCCCGCACGCTGAGACCTCCGGGCCGGACGCGGCTTGTCCAACGGCAGGTTCAACACAGGCGGGCTGCCCGCGAGCCGCTGCCTCCAGTACCCCAGCTGCGCCTCCAGCACCTCGCCCTTCAGCCACTCGCGCTGCCACCTCGCGTAGTCCGTGTATTGCAACGGCAGCTCCGGCAGCGGGCTCGGCTCTCCTCGCGAGAACGCCCCGTACAGCGCCGCCAGCTCCTGGATGAGGAGGCCCGCGGACCAGCCGTCGAAGACGATGTGGTGCACCGTCAGCAGCAGCACGTGCTCCCGCTCCGCCAACCTCAACAGCGTCGCGCGCAGCAGCGGCCCTTGGGAGAGCACGAAGGGCTTGCTCGCCTCCTCGGACGCTCGCCGCTCTACCTCCTCGTTCCGCCGTCCGGCCTCCAGCGCCGACAGATCCTCCGGCTCCAGGCTCAACCGCAGCGTCTCGGCCAGACGCAACACCGGCTCTCCTGCTCGGCTCTCGAAGGAGGCTCGGAGGATCTCATGCCGGCGCACCACCTCCTCCAGTGCGCGCTCCAGTGCCTTCGGCTCCAGCTGGCCCTCCAGCCGCAGCGCATAGGGAATGTTGTAGGCCGAGCTCCCCGGCTGGAGCTGCTCCAGGAACCACAACCGCTGCTGGGCAAAGCTGAGCGGCGGCGAATCCTCCACCGCATGAAGCAGAGGTTGCGAGGAAGCGCCCTTCTCACGAGCGGCGACAACACGCGACGTCAGCGCCCCGAGCGTTGGCGCATCGAAGAGGGCTCGCAGCGGCAACTCCACCCCGAGGGCCTTGCGCACCCGAGACACGAGCTGCGTGGCCAGCAGCGAGTGCCCGCCCAGCGCGAAGAAATCGTCGTGCATCCCCACGCGCTCCACTTGGAGCAGCTCGCGCCAGAGCCGGGCCAGCGCACTCGCCACCGGTCCCTCGGGCTCCACGTACCCAGGCCTCGCCGGGAGCGTGGGAAGGAGCGGCGGAGGCGATACAGGACGCGCTGGCGTGGACCCATCTCCCAGCAAGCGCGCGAGCGGCTGCTCCGGCTCCCGTACCACCTCGCCGAACAGCGTCTCCAACTCCGAGGCCCACCGCCCCACCGTGCTCTCGTCGAAGAGCCGAGCGTTGTAGCTGAGCAGCCCCCGCAGCCCTCCCTCCCACTCCTCCAGCGACAGCGAGAGATCGAACTTCGAGCTGCCCGTCACCGTCTCAATCCCGGTCAGCGTCAGGCCCGGCAGCTCCAGGGACGCCCGAGGCACGTTCTGCAGCGAGAACATCACCTGGAAGAGCGGCGTGTAGCGCATGTCCCGCACCGGCTTCAGCGCTTCCACCAGCTTCTCGAACGGCACGTCCTGGTGCGCGTACGCCCCCAGCGCCACCTCCCTCACCCTCGCCAGCAACTCCCGGAACGTCGGCGCTCCGGACACGTCCGTCCTCAACACCAGCGTGTTGACGAAGAAGCCGATCAGCCCCTCCACCTCCGAGCGCGTGCGCCCTGCCACGGGCGTGCCCACCACGATGTCCTCTTGCCCGCTCCAGCGCGCCAGCAACGCCTGGAAGCCCCCTAGCAGCACCATGAACAGGCTGCACCCCTCGCGCCGCCCCAAGGCCCGGAGCGACTCCACTCGCTCCCTCGGGAGGGAGAAGAGCCGCGTGCCTCCCTGGAACTCCGGCACCTCGGACCGCGGCCGATCCAGGGGCAGGTTCAACACGGGAGGACTGCCCGCGAGCCGCTGCCTCCAGTACCCCAGCTGAGCTTCCAGCACCTCGCCCTTCAACCACTCGCGCTGCCACCTCGCGTAATCCGAGTATTGCAGCGGCAGTTCGGGCAGTGGGCTCGGCTCTCCTCGCGAGAACGCCCCGTACAGCGCCGCCAGCTCCCGCACGAAGATGCCCGTGGACCAGCCGTCCGTGATGATGTGGTGCATCGTCAGCAGCAGCACGTGCTCGCCCTCACCCAGGCGCAACAGCGTCGTGCGCAGCAACGGCCCCTCCGCGAGCACGAAGGGCGTCCGGGCCTCCCGCTCCGCCAGCCGGAGCACCTCGGCCTCGCGCTCGGCCGCCGGGAGTCCCGAGAGCTCCACCGTCCCGAGCGGCACCGGCATCCGCGCCTGGATGCGCGCCACCGGCATGCCCTCGTGCTCACCAAACGTCGTCCTCAGCACCTGGTGGCGCTGGACGATCGCCTCCAACCCCCGCTCCAGTGACGGGAGATCCAGCGTGCCCGTCATCCTCACCGCATAGGGAATGTTGTAGGCCACGGCCCCGGGCTGCAGCCGCTCCAGGAACCACAGCCGCTGCTGGGCAAAGCTGAGCGGCACCTCCACCGCCCGGCGCGCAACCAGTGGCGGCGGCGCTGCTGCTCCCTTGGTGGCGATCCGCGGCGCCTCCTCCACCCGTCGGGCGAGCGCCTCCAGCGCAGGGGACTCGAAGACGGCGCGCAGCGGCAGCTCCACCCCGAAGTCGCCACGCACGCGTGACACCAGTTGCGTGGCCAGCAGCGAGTGCCCACCCAGCGCGAAGAAGGAGTCCGTCACGCCCACGCGCTCCACTCCCAGCGTGCGGGACCACAGCTCCGCCAGCCGCCGCTCCGTGTCCGTGCGCGGTGGGACGAAGCCTCCGCTCCCCGCCAACGCGCCCGGCAGCGGCAGCGCCTTGCGATCCACCTTGCCGCTCGGTGTAAGCGGGAAGGCGGACAGCTCGACGATCGCCGAGGGCACCATGGGCCCGGGCAGGCGCGTCTCGAGGGCCGCCCGCAGCGCGGAGGTGTCCACCGACGCCGACACCACCACGTAGGCCACCAGGCGTTGATCTCCCGGTCCGTACTCGCGCACAACGGCCACCGCGTCACGCACGGAGGGCTGCTCGCGCAGGGCCTCCTCCACCTCGCCCAGCTCGATCCGGTGGCCGCGCAGCTTCACCTGGAAGTCCACACGACCGAGGAACTCCATCGTCCCGTCCGCCAACCACCGGGCCCGGTCTCCCGTGCGGTACAGCCGCGCGCCGGGCTCGCCGCTGAAGGGATCCGGCACGAAGCGCTCGGCCGTCGCATCCGGACGCCCGAGGTACCCGCGCGCCAGCCCCGCGCCACCGATGAACAGCTCGCCCGCGACGCCCACGCCCACCGGCTGCCCGTCCCGATCCAGCACGTACAACCGCACGTTCTCAATGGGCCGGCCGAGCACGGGACGCGCATACGCCTCAGTGACGGGGCACACCGTCGCATCCACCGTGCACTCGGTGGGGCCATACACGTTGAACGCTCGCACCGTGCGCGAGGCCGCCAGCCGCCGCCACAGCGTCTCGGAGATGGCCTCACCTCCCACCAGCAGCGTGACAGGGCGCGCGGCCTCCTCCAGCCAACCCGTCTCCTGCAGGAGCAACAGCTGCGAGGGCGTGCAGTCGAAGACGTCCACCCGCTGCCGCTCCAAGTACTCGCGAAGCTCCTCGCCGTCGAAGCGCACGGCCTCGGGCGTCAGATCCAACGTGTGGCCGCGCAGCAGCTGGAAGAGCTGCTTCACCGAGGTGTCGAAGGACACCGAGCCATTCACGCTCACCCGCCGCCCCGCCCCCAGCTGCGCATAGACCGCCCGGTGCAGCGCCTCGATGAGGTTGGCCACCGCGCGCTGCCGCACCATCACCGCCTTGGGACGGCCAGTGCTGCCCGACGTGTAGATGGCATAGGCCAGATGCTCCGGACCTGCGCCACCGGGCACCGGCGTCTCCAGCTCCGCGCGCAGCGCCTCGGCCTCGGCATCCAGCCGCAACAACACCTGCCCGGGCCCCACGAGCCCCTCGGCGGCATCGCCCGCCGTCACCACCACCCCGGCCCCCGAGTCCTCCAGCATGTAGCGCAGCCGCTCGGGCGGATAGGCCGGATCCAACGGCACGTACGCGCCCCCGGCCTTCAGGATGCCCCACAGGCCCACCACCAGCTCCAGCGAGCGCTCCACGCACAGGCCCACGCGCACGTCTGGACCCACGCCCATGCGCCGCAACCGGTGCGCCACCTGGTTGGCCCGCGCGTTCAGCTCGCGGAAGGTGAGCCGCGCCGCTCCCAGCTCCACCGCCGAGGCCTCCGGCGTGCGCGCCACCTGTGCCTCCAGGAGCGCCGCGAGCCCTCCCCCCTCCTCACGCGCCGCCGCCGTCGCGTTCCACTCTCGGAGGAGCCGCTGCCGCTCCGCTTCGTCCAGCGGGGATAGCTCCGCCACCGGGCGCTCCGCTGACTCCACCATCCGCGCGAGCAACACCTGGAGGTGCCCCAGCATCCGCTCCACGTCCGCCGCGTCGATGCGACGCTCGTCATGGAAGAGGTGCAGGCTCAGCCCCTGGTGCGTGTCCGCGATCAGCGTCAGCGGGAAGCTGTCGAGCTCGTGGCCCCGCATGTTGCGGATCTCCAGCTCCGACCCCTTCCCGAGCGCGTTGTCCACCGGGTAGTTCTCCACGACCGCCAGCGTCTCGAAGAGCGGCGTCCCGAGTGGCACCTCGCCGCAGCGCTGCACCTCCACCAGCGGGGTGTAGTCGTACTGCCGCATCTCCAGCAGCCAGGCTTGCAGCTCTCGCAGCCACTCGCCCACGGGCTTGCCTCGCGGCACCCGCACGCGCACCGGGAGCGTGTTGATGAACAGGCCCACCAGCTCCTCCACACCTGGCAGGGTCGCGGGACGGCCGGAGAGCGTGTTGCCGAAGACGACGTCGTCCTCACCGGAGTGGTGGCGCAGCAGCAGCGCCCAGGCGCCCTGGATGCACGTGCCCAGGGTGATCTGATGACGGCGCGAGAACACCTGGAGCGCGGCAACCTGCCCCGGCTCCAAATGGACCCGCTTCTCCCTGCGCACGGGCGTTCCTTCCGCCACCGGCCCGCGATCCGCCCATACCCGCGTGGGCGTCGTGAAGCCCGCGAGCGACCGGCGCCAGAACTCCCGAGCCTCGCCCAGGTCCTTCCGCTGCAGCCACTCGATGAAGTCCCGGTAGGGGCGCGCCTCGGGCCAGGCGCGCTCGAGGCCTCGTGCCTGGGCTCCGTACCGTCCGAACACCTCTCCCATCAGGAGCGGCAGGGACCAGCCATCCAACAGCAGGTGCGAGTAGCTCAGCGCAAAGAGCCATGCCCGCTCGTCGATGCGCAGCAACGCGAGCCGCATCAGCGGCGCCCGCTCCAGCTCGAATCCGCGACGGCGATCCGCCTCCAGGAACGCGGCGAGCCGCGCCTCGCGCTCCGTGGGTGGCACCTCGCGCCAGTCCTCCGAGTGGATGGGGAGCTGCACCTCCCGCATCACCACCTGGAGCGGGGCCTCCAGCCCGTCCCAGAAGAAGGCCGTGCGCAGCGC
Source organism: Archangium minus (assembly GCF_044360475.1). NCBI lineage: Bacteria > Pseudomonadati > Myxococcota > Myxococcia > Myxococcales > Archangiaceae > Archangium > Archangium minus. Next base: position 6,043,474 of record NZ_CP043494.1, on the reverse strand, counting down.
CGTGTGCCGCGCCACCGTCTCCTGCCACGCCCGAGCCACGGAGATGGCATCCAGCGCCCCGTGCACCTCCCAGGACATCTGGTTGAAGTACATGCCCGAGGAGCCCGAGGCATGCAGCACATGGAAGAGCAGGCCCTGTTGGAGTGGCGTGAGGGGGTACAGGTCCTCGATGTTCCGCCGGCGCCGGACATCCCCTCCGGTCACCTGATCCACCAGTGCGTCCAGCGCCTCCTGCCCGAGCGACGCGAGCGGGAAGTCGGACGGAGTGAAGCCTCCCGCCCCCTCTTCCGAGCAGCGCGCGATCAATCCGCGCAGTGCGCGCTGGAAGTCCCTCGCGAGCGCCTCGACGGTCTCCCGCGCGTGGACGTTCTCGCTGTACGTCCAGAAGATCCGCAGTCGACCCCCGGAGACGATGCCGTTGATGTCGAGCAGATGCGCGCGCCGGGCCCGAGCGGACGCGGTGGGTCCCACCGACTCCGAGGCCATCGAGATGGGCGCACCCTCGGGTAGCACGTGATCCAACTGCCCCAGGTAGTTGAAGGAGACCTCCGGCACTGGCAGCGCCCGCAGACGCGCGGACAACTCCGGCTCCCGCGTGAGGTAGCGCAGCAATCCGTAACCCATACCGCGCCGAGGAATGCCCCGGAGGCTCTCCTTGACGCGCTTCAACCCCGCCTCCCCGTCTCCCCCCTCCAGCAGCACCGGGTACATGCTGGTGAACCAGCCCACGGTGCGCGACACGTCCACGCCCTCCAGCAGCTCCTCGCGCCCGTGGCCCTCCAGGTTCACGAGCAACCCCGGGGAGCCCGTCCAGCGACGGAAGGTCTCCGCCAAAGCGGCCAGCAACACCTCGTCAATTCGCGTGCGCCAGGCGCGCGGAACCTCGTGGAGCAGCGCCCGGGTCTCCTCCGCGTCGAGCTCCACGCCCACCTGCCGCGCGGATGCATTGGTGTTGTCACCGCCTGGGAAATCCACGGGCAAGCGCGAGGCGCGTTCCCAGGGCAGCCCCAGCCAATACGCGGCCTCGTCGCGAACCGCTGGCGTCTGTGCATGAGCGTCCAGCCGCTCCGCCCACTGCTGGAAGGAGGTGGTCTTCGGAGGCAGTTGGACCGGAGCCTTCGCCTGGAGCTGGCGCAGCACCGTGAGGAAATCCAGCAGCAGCACCCGCCACGACACCCCATCCACCGCCAGGTGATGGATGACGAGCAGCAGCTTGCGCGGCTCCCCCGCTCCCAGCGTGTACAGCACCGCTCGCCCAAGCAACCCACTGCGCAGCTCCAACGTGGCTTGCGTCCGGGCGGCATGGGCCTCCAGCTCAGAAATGCGCGCGGCCGGCGTGAGCCCGGAGAGCTCCACCCGCTCCAACGGGAAGGAGCCCTCGCCGTCACCGTTGCTCGCGAGCCACCCCTCTCCATCCTGGATGAAGCGCAGGCGCAGCGCATCGTGGTGCAAGCGCAGGTGCCGCAGCGCCTGCTCGAGCAGCTCCGCCTCCACTGGCTCGGACAGGGTGAAGAGGAGTGCCTGGTTGTAGTGGTGAGGCTCCGGCATCTCCTGCTCGAAGAACCAGCGCTGGATGGGCGTGAGCACCACCGGCCCCGTCACCAGCGACTGCTCGGCGGAGACTCCCGGCGCGGAGCCGGCCACGGTGGCGAGTCGAGCAATCGTCGGATGCGTGAAGAGCTGCTTCGCGGTGACGTGGACGCCCGCCTGCGCGGCCCGCGAGATGATCTGGATCGCGAGGATGGAGTCCCCGCCCAGCTCGAAGAAGTCGTCGTGGATGCCCACCCGCTCGTGCCCGAGCACCTGCGCCCAGACCTCCGCCAGCGAGCGCTCCTCGGGAGTCCGCGGCGGCTCGTAACGGTCGGGGACCTCGCGCGACTGCTCCGGCGCGGGCAGGGCCTTGCGGTCCACCTTGCCGCTCGTGTTGAGGGGCAGCGCCTCCATCACCACGAGGGCCGCGGGCACCATGTATTCCGGAAGCTTCGCGCCCAACCCTTCCCGCAGCGTGCGCAACGAAGGCGCTGGCGCCCCCGCCGCGGGCACCACGTAGGCCACCAGCTTCGCCTCTCCCTGGGCCCCCTTGCGCACCACCACCACCGCCTCACGCACCGACGGCTCGGAGCGCAGGGCTGCTTCGATTTCACCCAGCTCGATGCGGAACCCACGCACCTTCACCTGGTCATCGGCGCGGCCGAAGAACTCGAGCTGCCCGTCCGGCATCCACCGGACGACGTCACCCGTGCGGTACATGCGCGCACCGGGCTCCTCGCTGAACGGATCCGGCAGGTAGCGCTCGGCGGTGAGCTCCGGGCGGCCAAGGTAGCCCCGAGTCACGCCCGCGCCTCCCACGTACAGCTCTCCGCGCACGCCCTGGGCCACTGGGCGCAGTCCCGCGTCGAGCACGTAGAGGCGAGCGCCTCCGATCGGCGGTCCCAGCGGCGTTATCGGCGCTCCCGGCACGCAGTCCGCGAGCGTCGCGCAGATGGTGATCTCCGTGGGCCCATACACGTTGATGAAGCGCCGCCCCTCGCCCCACCGCTTCGTGAGCCTCGGGTTGCAGGCCTCGCCCGCCGCCATCACCGTCTCCAGCAGGGGCAACTCCTCCGCGGGCGTGACCTCGAGGACGGAGGGCGTGAGCATGGCGGAGGTGATCCGCTGCTCGCGCAGCAGCCGCACCAGATCCGGCCCGGGCTGGATGGCCTCGCGCGAGGCCAGCACCAGCGTCGCTCCCTCGAGCAACGCGCCGTAGATCTCCGAAACGGACGCATCGAAGCTCGCAGAGGCGAACTGCAACACGCGCTTGCCCGGACTCGCGGCCCAGGCCCAGCGTGAAACGCGCACGGTGTTGCAGACGTTCCGGTGCGCCACCAGCACGCCCTTCGGCCTGCCCGTCGAGCCTGACGTATAGATGATGTAGGCGAGCTGCTCGGGGTGCACCTGTACCTCGGGAGTCGTTCGAGGCGCACGGGAGAGCGCATCGAGGTCCGCCTTGGCGTCGAACACCACGCGAGGTACCTGCGAGCCCTCCAGCCAGGCGGAGGTCCGCGATTGCACGAGCGCCGCGACGGCCCCGCTGTCCTCCAGCAAGGACTGGAGCCGCGCTGCCGGCCAGGCCGGGTCCACCGGCACGTACGCGCCGCCAGCCTTGAGGACGCCCAGCATGGAGATGATGAGCTCCAGGGAGCGCTCCAGGCACAGCACCACCCGGGACTCGGCCCTCACGCCGAGCCCGCGCAGGTGGTGCGCGAGCTGGTTGGCCCGTGCGTCCAGCTCGGCGTAGGAGAGCCGCTCGGAGCCGAACACCAGAGCCTCCGCATCCGGTGTCCGCGCCGCCTGCTCCTCGAAGAGGTGGTGGAGCACGGACGGCTGCGTGGGTGGTCCTCCCGCGATGCTCCACTCCCGGAGGAGCCGATGGCGCTCGGCCGCGTCCACCAGGGACAGCTCACCCAGCCGCTGCTCCGGCCGAGCGGCAATGGACTCGAGCAGGTGACGGAGCTGTCCCAACATCCGGTCCACATGGGCCACGTCGAAGCGTGCGCTCTCATGAGCGAGCTCCAGCCGCAGCTCACGTCCCGGCACCGCGACGAGCGTCAACGGATGGTGGTCCGCCTCCACGGAGCGCACGTCGCGCACCTCCAACGAGGGCAGCGACGCGGTGAGCGCGGTATCCACCGGGTAGTTCTCGAAAACCATCAGGCTTTCGAAGAGCGGCGTGCCCGCGGGGACCGCGCTCCAGCGCTGGACCTTCACGAGCGGCGAGTGCTCGTGCTGACGCATCTCGAGCAGCCACGCCTGGAGGTTCTTCAACCACGGAACGAGCGGCTCCTCCGGAGGCAGGCGCACGCGCACGGGCAGCGTGTTGATGAAGAGGCCCACCATGCTCTCCACGCCGGGCAGCTCCGGCGGACGGCCTGAGACGGTGGTGCCGAAGACGACGTCCCGCGTCCCCGCATGGTGCCCGAGCAGCAGCGCCCACGCGCCCTGCACCACGGTGTTGAGCGTGAGCCCCTGCTGACGCGCGAGCGCGTTCAACATCTCAGTGGTGGCGGCGGAGAGGTGGATTCGCCGAGACGCACGGCCAGTCGCGGACGCGCCGTCGGGGAATCCCCGTCCCAGCTCGGTGGGCTCGGAGAAGCCCGCGAGCGACTGGCGCCAGAAGCGCTCCGACTCCTCCAGGCCGCGCTCCTGAATCCACTCGATGTAGTCACGGAAGGGCCGCCCCTGCTCCACGCGCGGCGTGAGTCCTCGGACGAGGCTCTCGTAGAGGACGAAGACCTGACGGATGAGGAGTGGAACGGACCACCCATCGAGCAGGATGTGGTGGTGGCTGAAGACGAAGCGGTGCGCCGAGTCCCCGGTGCGCAGCAACGAGAGCCGCATGAGCGGCGGCGTGCCCAGGTCGACGCCCCGACGGTGATCCTCCTCCAGCCAAGAGGTGAAGCGCGCCTCCTGCTCTGCTGCCGGAATCCCGCGCCAGTCCTCCTGGACGAGCGGCAGCTCCACCTCCTCGAGCACCACCTGGAGAGGCTCCTCGACGTCCTCCCAGACCATGGCCGTCCGGAGGATGGGGAACGCCGCCACCGCTTGCCGCCAGGCCTCCGCGAAGGCGGAGACGTTGAGGGCTCCACGCAGCTCGCAGGAGAGCTGGTTGAAGTACAGGCCCACGCCCTGCTCCCGCAGGACGTGGAAGAGCATTCCCTGTTGCAGCGGGGAGAGCGGATACAGGTCTGCGATGTTGTCGCTCATCGGGTCTTCTTGCCGAACCTGGCGGAGAGCTTGTCGAGTTGGGTCTGCTTCACCTTGGCCAGCGGGAAGTCGGAGGGCGTGTGGCCTCCCGCCTCGGGGGACTGGCAGTGCGCGATCAGCGCGCGCAGCCGCTCCAGGAAGTCCGCCGCGAGCTTCTCGACGGTCTCCCTCCGGTGGAGTGCTTCCCCGTACGTCCACGTCATCTGCAACCGGCCGCCCAAGACGGCGCCCACCACGTCGAGGAGGTAGGGCCTGCGAGTGCGCGGGCCACGCTGCGGTCCCATGCCCTCGGGCGCGAGCGTGAGCATCCCATTCCCGGACAGCGCACCATCCACCTGTCCGAGGTAGTTGAAGCTCACCTCCGCCGAGGGCAGCGCGGCCAGGCGGGAGTCCTTGCCCAGGTGGCGCAACAGCCCGTAGCCCATGCCCTTGGAGGGCACGGCGCGCAGCTGCTCCTTCACGGCGCGCAGGGCCTCACCGGGGCCTCCGGCTTCCGGCACCTCCAACAGCGCCGGGAAGAACGTGGTGAACCAACCCACCGTGCGCGAGGCATCCAGGCCCGCGAGCAGCTCCTCGCGCCCATGGCCCTCCACGTCCACCAGCACCAGCGGGTTGCCAGCCCAACGTCCCACCCCCTGCGCGAGCGCGGTGAGGAGCGCATCGTTGATCTGCGTGTGGTACGCGCGCGGCACGTCCTGCAGGAGCGCGCGAGTCTCCTCGGCGGTGAGGCTCAGACTCACGCTCCGAGCCAGGGCCTCCGTGTTCTCTCCTCCCGGCAGCTCCACCGGCAGGCGCGAGACACGTGCCCACGGACGCTCCAACCACCAGGAGCGCTCGGCCTCCAGTGCTCCCGAGCGCGCGTGATCAGAGAGGCCCCGAGCCCACGCCTGGAAGGAGGTCGTCTTCGGCGGCAAGCGCACCGGAACACCGCCCGCGAGCTGCTGGTAGGCCCCCAGCAGATCCTCCAGGAGGATGCGCCAGGAGACGCCGTCCACCACCAGGTGGTGCAGCACGAGCAACAGGCGCCCGGGCCGTCCCGCTCCGAGGTCGAACGACACCGCCCGGAGCAGCGGCCCCTCCTCCAACTGGAGCGAGCCCTGGAACTGCGTGGCCCACCGCTCCACTTCCAGTCCCTGCACTCCGGCCGGCACGCTCGACAGGTCCACGCGCTCCAGCCGCACGGGCTCGCCCGGAGGCGCGCACACCTGCCGCCAGCCGTCCTCTCCTCGTGCGAAGCGCAGGCGCAACGCATCGTGGTGCTCGACCAGGTGCCCCAGCGCGCGCTCCAGCACCGCCGTGTCCAGGGCCGCACGCACCTCCAGGAGGAGCGACATGTTCCAATGGTGAGGCTCCGCGGGCTCCTGGGCGAAGAACCAGTGCTGGATGGGCGTGAGGGCCACTGGACCCGTTACAGGCCCCTGCTCGGCCTGCACCGCGAGCCGCGTGTTCGCCACCGCTGCGAGCCGGGCCACCGTGGGGTTCTGGAACACCTGGCGCGGCGACAGCTCGATGCCCGCCCGACCCGCCCGGGTGACGATCTGGATGCTGAGAATGGAGTCCCCGCCCAGCTCGAAGAAGTTGTCGTCCACGCCGACACGAGCCACGCCGAGCACCTCGCTCCAGACACGCGCGAGGCCCTCCTCCAGCTCGTTGCGTGGCGCCACGTACGCCGCGCTCCGGACAGCGGACTGGAACTCCGGCGTGGGCAGTGCGCGCAGGTCCACCTTCCCGGTGCGCGTGCGAGGCAGGACCTCCCGCTCCACGAAGGCGGACGGCACCATGTACTCGGGGAGCCGCTCACGGAGGAAGGCGCGCAACGCGTCCGGCTCGGGGGCCGGGCGCTGGTGGGGCACGACGTAAGCAACGAGCCGCTTGCCACCCCGCCCGTCCTCGCGTGCGGCCACCGCCACCTCGCGCAGTCCGGGGTGAGCCGCGAGCGCCGCTTCCACCTCTCCCGTCTCGATGCGGAAGCCCCGCACCTTCACCTGCCCGTCCTGGCGCCCGAGGAACTCGAGCACCCCGTCCTTCCGCCAGCGCACGCGATCTCCCGTGCGGTACAGCCGTGCACCGGGGCTCGCGTCGAACGGATCCGCGAGGAATCGCTCAGAGGTCAGCTCGGGCCGACCGAGGTAGCCGCGCGCCACGCCAGCGCCACCCACGTACAGCTCGCCCGGGACACCCGCGGGAACGAGCTGGAGACGCTCGTCCAGCACGTACACCCGAGCACCGGGGATGGGACGGCCGATGGGCACGGAGCCCGACTCCGTTGGCTCCACCCGGTGCACGGTGCTCCAGATGGTGGCCTCGGTGGGACCGTACTCGTTGAAGAGTGGCGTTCCAGGCAAAGCCTCGTAGTGGGCGCGGACCAGCTCGCGGGGGCAGGCCTCTCCACCCACGGAGACAGCGCGCAGGCTGGAGAGTCCACCGGCCGGAGCCGCCGCGAGGAGCTGCGCATAGAGCACCGGCACGCCGATGAGGTGCGTGACGCCGTGCTGCGCGAGCGAGGCGGCCAGCGCCCGGGGATCATCCATCACTCCGGACTCCGGGAAGCGCAGCGTGCCGCCGTGGCTCAACGTCCAGAACAGGCCGGCGAGCGAGGCATCGAAGGTGAACGGAGACAGCGAGACCGTGACGCCCGGAGCGCCGTACACCTCGAACCGAGCCCGCGTGGCATGGGCGAGCTGGCGATGCTCCACCACCACGCCCTTGGGACGTCCCGTCGAGCCGGAGGTGAAGAGGACATACGCCGCGTGGTGAGGCGCCGGCAGGGAGGCGGGAGGCGAGTCGGACTCGGAAGCCGAGGCCTCCAAGGTGACCACGCTCTTCCCCTCGCCCATCTTGAAACGGGCACTCAAGGACTCGCGGGTGAGCACCACCCGCGCGCCGGCGTCGTCGAGCACGAGCCGCAACCGCTCCACCGGATGCGAGGCATCCAGCGGGAGCCAGGCGCCTCCCGCCGCGAGCGTGCCCAGGATGGCGGACACCGCTTCCATGGGGCGCTCCAGCGCGATCGCCACCACGCACTCGGGGCCCACGCCCTGCCGGCGCAGCAACGAGGCAATGCGCCAGGCCCGAGCGGCCAGCTCCCGGTAGGTGAGCACCTCTGAGGCATCGGACACAGCAGTCGCATTCGGAGTCCGAGCCACCTGGGCCACGAAGGACTCCAGCACGGTGGCGGAGTCCCGAGGCGCAGGAGACGGATTCCACTCGATCAGGAGCTTCTGGCGCTCGGCCTCGGACAGGAGCGCCAGCCTGGAGAGCCGCTGCTCCGGCGCCGCGGCGATGCCCTCCAACAAGCGCACGAAGTGGTCCCCCATCCGCGCGAGGGTCTCCGGTTCGAAGAGGTCGGTGTTGTACTCGAAGCCGCCCCAGAGTCCTTCGGACGTCTCGCGCAACTCCAGCGCGAGATCCAACTTGGCAGCGCCCGCATGGACGTCCATGCCGCTCAACGTGAGGCCCGCGAGCTGCACGGTGGGCACGGGGGTGTTGTGGAGTACCAGCAGCGTCTGGAAGATCGGCGTGTGGCTCAGCTCGCGCGGGACGTGCAGCGCGTCCACCAGCTTCTCGAAGGGGGCCTCCTGATGGGAGAAGGCACCCAGAGCGGTGCGGCGGACGCGGCCGAGCAGCTCCACGAAGGACGGATCCTCAGACAGGTCAGCGCGCAGGGCCAGCGAGTTGACGAAGCACCCGACCAGGGGCTCCAGTTCGGGACGACTGCGGCCCGCCACGGCCGTGCCCACCGCGAAGTCTTCCTGGCCGCTGTAGCGGGACAGGAGCAACTGGTAGGCGGACATGAACACCATGAAGGGCGTGGCGCCCTCCCGCTTGGCGAGTGCCCCCAACGAATCGACCAGGGCTCGGGGAACGGTGAAGCGGTGCTGGGCACCCCGGTAGGTCTGCACCGCCGGACGAGCCTTGTCCGTGGGCAGCCGCAGCACCGGGACATCGGCCAGCGACTCCTTCCACCAGGACAGCTCCTTCTCCAACGCGGGGCCGCGCAGCCATTCGTGCTGCCATGCGGCGTAGTCGGCGTACTGCACGGACAGCGCGGGCAAGGGGGACTCGGCTCCCGTGGCGTAGGCACCGTAGAGGAACGCCAGCTCCTGGAGCATCACGCCCGCGGACCAACCATCGGAGACGATGTGGTGCAGGGTGACGAGCAGCACATGCTCCGTCTCATGGACGCGCAGCAGCGCCGTGCGGATGAGCGGACCCACCGCGAGATCGAAGGGCTTGCGCGCCTCCGCGAGCACCCACCGCTCAATCTCCGCGTCACGCTCGCCCGAGGACTCGAGTTGAGTCATCTCCAGGGAGAGACTCAGGGACGGAGCGATGCGCTGGACTGGGCCAGAGTCTTCCAGTGCGAAGGTGGTCCGGAGCACCTCGTGGCGGCGCACCACCTCGTTGAGAGCACGCTCCAGCGCGGCGGCATCCAGACGTCCGCTCAGGCGCAGCGCGGACGGGTTGTTGTAGGCCACGTTCCCCGGCTCGAGCTGATCCAAGTACCACAGCCGCTGCTGGGCGAAGCTGAGGGGCAGCGACTGATCTCGCGGCACGTGGGGAATGGCGGGCGGGCCCTCGGGACGACGGGCGACCTCTGCACGGGGAGCCTGCTTTTGCGCGGGCGCTGGTGCCGGACGACGGGCCTTCGGGGCCTCCACCGGGAGGATCTCCACGGAGCCATCCGCACGAAGCCGAGCACGCCGTCCCGTAACGAGCAGCCGAGCTCCCGCTTCGGAAGGATGGGGCACGATCCGCTCGCGCGTGGCGTCGGGAGCCATCCAGAACCCGCGGGGAACACCGCCGCCTCCGACGGCGAGCACACCGGCCACGCCCACGGGAACAGGCTGTCCCCTCGAATCCAACACGTGGAGCCGCGAGTAGGTGGAAGGCGGCGGGAGCACCTGGAGACCCGAGGTCTCCTGGGCACGAACCGGCAGCCACGTCCCGAGCCCCAGCGCACCCTCGCGGCGCACCACTTCCACGCCCGCGGCGCGAGCGAGTGAAGCGGCCAGCTCTGGAGCCACACCCTCAACGAAGAGCCGGCGCACCGGGCGAAGGGCCTCGGCCACTCCGGGCAGCGACGTGAGCGTGCGGGCCAGGGCCGGCGTGCAGTGCAGGTACGTGACGCCCGCCTCACGGACGAGCGCGAGCAGCGCCTCCGCCTCCGAGCCGCTCTCGTGCAGAACGGTGGGCGCGGGCCCCGTCTCCTCCGGCTGAGTGCGCCGCCGCAGGGTGTCCAGGTGCTGGAGGCTGGCGAGCGTCGCCTCCGTGCCCGTGCCGAAGTCCACCAGGCAGGCCACCTCATCGACGTCCAGCCTTCGCACACGCTCGATGATGGCCTCGCAGGACTCGGGCGTTCCGAAGATCCCTCCGGCCTCCAGGTAGCGCTCGAAGCCGTGCTCCAGCAGCGCGTCCATGTCCTGGGGCGTCAGGGTGCGTGCATCCACCTTGAGTCCCTGGCTGGCGGCAAAGCCGCTGAAGATGTCCACTGAGCTGCGGAAGTAGCGGAGCAGCGGCTCGCGCACGGTGCGGCGCACCTCCTCGGCATTCGTGCCGAGGAAGGCGTGCATCATCAGGCTCACGTGGCCTCGGCCGGGACCGTGACCATGCTGCCGCCACGTCTCGCGGTAGAGCGCCACCTTCTCGGCCAGCGAGTCCAGCTCCTGGCCCATCAGGTTGGTGAGCACGTTGGCGCCCATCTCGCCCGAGAGCCGGAAGGTGTCCGGGTTGCCCGCGGCCGTGAGCCAGAAGGGCAGCTCCGCCTGGACCGGACGCGGGCGAATGGAGATCTCCACCTCCTTGCCCTCGCCGTTGCGGCGGAGCACCGTCCCGCCGCGCCACAAATGACGCACGGTCTCGATGCCGCGGAGCATGATCTCCTTGCGGCGTGCGTAGTGATCAGGGGCGAAGACGAAGTCATTCGCATGCCACCCCGAGGCGAACGACACCCCCACCCGGCCACCGGAGAGGTTGTCGATCATCGACCACTCCTCCGCGACCTGGAGGGGATCGTGCAGGGGGATCACCACGCTGCCGGCGCGGATGCCAATGTTCTCGGTGAGGGTGGCGATGCCCGCGCCGGTGATGGCAGGGCTCGGGTAGAGACCGCCGAAGGAGTGGAAGTGGCGCTCGGGCGTCCAGATCGCCGAGAAGCCATGCGTATCGGCGAAGCGGGCCCCGTCCAAGAGGAGCTGGTACTTGCGCTTGCCGAGCCCGTCCTCGTCGTTGGCGAAGTACGAGAGGCTGAAGGCCAAGGGACGGCGAGACGTGGCGCCCTTCCCCACCGACAGGAAGCGCGCACGCGTGGACTCGGGAGCGAGGACAACACGCAGGCCCCGGCTCAGGGCCCACAGCACCTCCAACCCACTCCCCTGCGCTCCGGGCTCTTCGGCCCAGAGCCACGCACCACCCGGAGCCACCTCGTGACCCTCGTCGAGCGCGCGGAACAGGTGGGCCACGGTGCGGTGCGTGTGGATGGCGTGGAGCGAAGCACCCGAGGCGCCAGCCACCGGCTCGAGGCAGACCATGGCCTCGGCGTCCGGCGTGGACACGCGACGGGCCACGGGGGACGCGGACTCACTCCCGGGCAGCGCATCCACGCGCAGCACCCGCGAGGCGTCGAGCGCCAGGCTCGTCTGCAGCCGCGAGTGCGTGAGCAGCAGCGGCGCTGGAGTTCCCTGGGGCACGAGCGACGTCAACTCCCGGAGCCGAGCCGGTGGCAGGAGGACCCAGGCCGCTCCAGCCTCCAACACGGCCCAGAGGGCCACGAGGCGCTCGGGAGACGGCTCCAGGCACACGGCCACGAGCTGCTCCGGACCCACGCCCTTCTGGACCAACAGGCCCGCGAGTCGCAGGGCACGCTCGCGCAGCTCTCGCCAGGAGAGGCCAGTCTCCCCGGCGGAGACAGCGAGACCCTCGGGTGAACGCGAGGCCTGGGCCTCCAACAGGGCCACCACGGAAGCGGCCTCGGCGTTCGGCGTCGACACCGGAGCGGCGAGCTGGCGCCGCTCGGCCTCGGTCAGCAGGGAGAGCTCGGAGAGGCGCTGACCGGGTTGAGCAACGGCGGACTCGAGGAGTGCCTCGAGGTGGCCGAGCAACCGGTCGATGGTGGGCGGATCGAACAGCTCGGAGGCGTACTCCAGGGTGCCGGAGAAGCCGTGCTCGCTCTCACCCATGTAGATGGAGAGGTGGGAGAGCGTGGCGCCGAACTGCGCGGGGATCTCCGATACCTCCACGAGCTCCAGGTGGAGTCCCGGCAGTTCCATCGTGGACGCAAAGCCGGCGTGCAGGACGAAGAGCGCATCGAACAGCCGGGCGCGCTCCGGGTCCTTGCCGGGCTCCAGCTCGCGCACGAGGTGCTCGTAGGGGATGTCCGGGTTCGCATAGGCGCCGAGCGTGGTGTCTCGCACACGGGAGAGCAGCTCGAGGAAGGGGGGATCGCCGGAGAGGTCCGTGCGCAGCGGGACGGCGTGGGCCACGTAGCCAATCAGCGGCTCCAGCTCGCCGCGGGTGCGGTTGCCAATGGGCGTGCCCACCACGACATCGTCCTGGCCGGCGTAGCGAGCCAGCAGCGCCTTGAAGGCGGCCAGGAGGATCATGAAGTCGGTGAAGCCCTCGCGCTGGCCGAGCGCATGGACAGCATCAGAGATTCGACGGGAGAAGCCAAAGGGCCGGCGAATTCCGAGCAGCTTGCGAACAGCCTCGCGCGGACGATCCGTGGGGAGAGCCAGGGGGCCGGGCGGATCCGCCATTCGCTCACGCCAGTACACCTGCTGATCCGCGAAGGCCCCTGCCTCCAGCGCGCGCCGCTGCCACGCCGCGTAGTCCAGGTATTGCGTGGTCAGGGCCGGGAGCGGCGAGGGCTTGCCCAGACGGAACGCCTCGTAGAGCGCCGCCAGCTCACGAACGAGCACCACCATGGACAAGGTGTCCGAGACAACATGGTGCACGGTGGCGAGCAGCAGGTGGACGTCCGTGTCGATGCGGATGAGGCTCGCGCGGATGACAGGGCCGCGCTCCAGGGAGAACGGCCGGGCCGCCTCCTCGCGAGCGAGCCGCATGGCCTCCGCCTCGCGGACCTCGCGGGAACCCTCCAGCACGGTGACCGGGAGCGGCAGCGCCAGACTGGGAGCGACGCGAAGCACGGCTCGGCCGTCCACGGTGGCATAGGTAGTGCGAAGGGCCTCGTGCCGACGGATGACCTCGCCCAGGCTCCGCTCCAGCACGGCCACATCGAGCGTGCCCGTCAGCCGCAGGGCCACGGGCATGTTGAGCGTCGGGGTACCGGGGGTGAAGCGCTCCAGCGCGCATACCCGCTCCTGCACGAAGGAGAGCGGAAGGACGCCCTCGCGCGGGATGGAGACGATGGGCGGCACCGGGACACGTCCCGAGCCGGGCTGGAGATCCTTCAGGCGCGCCTCAATGCGCGCAGCAACACCCGCGACCGTGGGCGCCTCAAAGAGATCGCTCAACGGGAGCTGCACCGGGAACGTCTCGCGCAGACGCGTGAGGACCTGCGCCGCCATCAGCGAGTTGCCACCCAGCTCCAAGAAGTTGTCGTGGATGCCGAAGTCCGCGAGGCCGAGTCGCTCGCGCCAGATCTCCATCACCTGCCGCTCGATGTCGTTGCTCGGACCGGCGACTCCCTCCACTGCCACGGGGCTCGGGACGGCGCTTGGAACGGGGCTCGGGACGGCGCTTGGAACAGGGGTCGGGGCAGGACGCGCGGAAGGCTCGGGCGACGGAAGCTCGGGCGCGTCCACCCACTTGGGCTCGAGCGAGAAACGGCGGCGCTCGAAGGGATGGGTAGGCAGTGGAATGCGGAGGCGCCGCTCGTGCGCGTAGAACCGCTCCCACCGGATCTCCAGCCCCGCCTTCCACAGCGTGCCGACTGCCTCGAGCAGCGTGCCATGCTGGGACGTGGACACACCCGAGCGAGGAAGCGATGGCACGGCCATGGCCCCCGCCTCGCCGCGCAGCCGCAGCTTGGCGAGCGCGGTGAGTGCCTGATCCGGCCCCACCTCCAGGTGGATGACGCACCCGTCGCGCAGCAGGGTGTCCAATCCCTCGGAGAAGCGAACCGGCTGGCGCATCTGCCGGACCCAGTAGGAGGGATCGGTCGCTTCCTCGGGGCGGATCCACGTCCCGGTGAGGCTGGAGACGTAGGGCCGCTGTGGCGCGGAGAGGCGCAGGCCCGCGACGACGCGCTGGAGCTCCGGCATGACCGGCTCCACGTCCGCCGAGTGGAAGGCGTGACGCACGGGCAGCCGCAGCACGCCCACGTTCCGGCGCGAGAGCTCCTGCTCAAGCCGCTCCACCTCGGGAACGGGGCCGGAGACGACGCACCGGGAAGCCCCATTGACGGCGGCCAGGGAGAGCCCACCGTTCAGCAGCGGGCGCAACTCCTCCTCGGAGGCTCCCACGGCGGTCATGGCGCCCAGCGGCATATCCGCCATCAACCGACCCCGCGCGACCACGAGCGTCAGTGCGTCCTCCAGGGACATCACGCCCGCGAGGCACGCGACGACATACTCACCCAGGCTGTGCCCGAGCATCGCGTGGGGCTCAATACCCCAGTCCATCCAGAGGCGTGCCAGCGCGTACTCCACGGTGAACAGCGCAGGCAGGGCATTGCGAGGGTCCGCCATCGCCTCACGGGCCGCAGCCTCCTGGCCGGGCTCCGGGAACAGCACCGGGCGCGGGTCCTTCCCCATGCGAAGCGCGAGGAGGGAGAGACACGCCTCGGCGTGCTCACGGAAGACGGGCTCGGAGGCATACAGCTCGCGCGCCATGCCCACCGACTGCGAGCCCTGTCCGGGGAACAGGAAGGCCACGCGCTGCTCGCGGGCGGCCTCCAGGTTGGCGAGGCTCCGGCTCGCGGGAGGCGACTTCAACCGAGCGAGCAATCCGGCCACATTCTCCGCGACCACGGTGCGCCGGTGCTCGAAGGCCTTGCGGCCCACGGCGCGCGTGAAGGCCAGGTCCGCCAGGTCCACCTCCGGCCGGGCCTCGAGGTACGCGGCGAGCTCGTGCGTCATCGCCTCCAGCGCCGAGGGAGTGCGAGCCGAGAGCGTGACGAGCTGATGGGGCCGGGCGCTCGGCTGCCCTTCCACCAGCGGGGCCTCGCCGAGAATGGCATGCGCGTTGGTGCCACCGATGCCGAAGGAGCTGACACCTGCGAGCCGCGGAGACTCCCCGCGCTTCCACTCGCGACGCTCCGTGACGACGGAGAAGGGACTGCCCTCGAAGTCGATGGCGGGGTTGGGGCGCTCGAAGTGGAGGCTCGGGGGGAGCTCCTCGTGGTACAGCGCGAGCGTGGCCTTGAGCAGCCCGGCGATACCCGCGGCGGTGTCCAGGTGCCCGATGTTCGTCTTCACCGAGCCGATGCCACAGAAGCGCCGCGCGTCCGTGTCACGCCGGTAGGCGCGAGTGAGGGCAGCGATCTCAATCGGATCCCCGAGCGGCGTGCCGGTACCATGCGCCTCGACGTAGCCGATGTCCCCAGCCTCAACGCCGGCATAGGCCAGGGCCTCGGAGATGACCTCGGACTGCCCCTCGACGCTGGGGGCGGTGTAGCCGACCTTGAGGTTGCCATCGTTGTTGATGGCCGAGCCCTTGATGACGGCATAGACGTGGTCCCCATCCCGCAGTGCGTCCGCGAGCGGCTTGAGGACAACCACCCCTACGCCGTTGCCACTCACCGTGCCACGAGCGCGCGCATCGAAAGCGCGGCAGTGCCCGTCGGGGGAGAAGATCATCCCTTCCTGGAAGAGGTAGCCGGTGCGCTGAGGGAGGGAGATGCGCACGGCTCCGGCCAGGGCGATGTCGGACTGACGGAGCAGCAAGCTCTGGCAGGCCATGTGGACAGAGACGAGGCCCGTGGAGCACGCGGTGTAGATGGCCAGACTCTCGCCGCGCAGCTTCAGCTTGAAGGACACCTTGGTGGCGGCGTTCTCCGCGGTGGTGGTGCCGAGCGCCTCGAAAAGGGCCGCTGGCTCCTTCTTCACATGCCCCAGCAGGGAGAGCACGTGGCCGGACTGACCCACGCCCGCGTAGAGGGAGATCTTCCCCGGGAAGCGATCGGGATCGTACGCAGCATTCTCAAGCGCGGCCCACGCGCACTCGAGGAACACGCGCTGCTGGGGATCCATCCACAGCGCCTCGCGCGGGGCGATGTCGAAGAACTCGGGATCGAAAAGATCCGCGCCCTCGAGCACGCCGCCCGCGCGCACGAAGTCCGGGTGTCCGCGCAGCGCCGCTGGGACAATCGGCGATGCCTCCAGCTCATCCTCGCGGAAGCGAGAGATGGACTCGACACCCTCGCGCAGGTTCTTCCAGAAGGACTGCACGTCACCGGCCCCGGGGAACCGCCCGGCCATGCCGATGATCGCAATGTCGTTCCCCGTACCCTCCATCATCTCCTGCTCAGCCATGGCCTCGGGTTCCTCTCGGGTTGCGGCGCTGGAGGGCCTGACGACGGGCCTCGGCGCGATCCTGGTGTGGGGTGTTTCCAGCCTGTGAGGCGGGGGTCTGGTCCAGACGCTTCGCGAGCGCGTGGACGGTGGGGTGTTCGAAGAAGTGAGTGATGGGCACGTCCTGCTTCAGCTCGTCACGCAACAGGGCGCAGGCGCGAACCACCGTGAGCGAGCTACCTCCGAGGTCATCGAAGAAGTGCTCGTGCAGGCCCACCGCCTCATGGCCGAGCGCCTGGGCCCAGGCGCGGGCAATGGACACCTCGAGCGGCGTGCGCGGCGCAACGAAGGAGGCATCGCGCTCGGGCGGGCGGGGAAGCGGGAGGGCCCGGAGGTCCACCTTGCCGTTGGGCGTGAGGGGCAGAGCCTCCAAGAAGATGAAGGCAGTGGGCACCATGTGCTCCGGCAAACGCTGGCGCAGGAGCGCGCGGGCCTCGCGGCTCTCTCGCGGCGTGGACTCGCCTGGAACCAGGTACGCCACCAGCCGCGTCTCTCCACCCGGCCCCTTCCAGGGACGCACGAGCGCCTGCCGGGCACCGAGCACCTCGCGCAGTGCAACCTCTACCTCTCCGGGCTCCACGCGCATGCCGCGTAGCTTCACCTGGGCGTCGGCGCGACCGAGGAACTCCAGCGAGCCATCCGCGCGCCAGCGCACCCTGTCACCGGTGCGGTACAGGCGCGCACCGGGCTCACGCGAGAAGGGATGGGGAACAAACCGCTCCGCCGTCAGCTCCTGCCTGCCCAGGTAACCCCGAGCCAGTCCAATCCCGCCCACATACAGCTCTCCAGCCACGCCCGGGGGCACGGGTCTCATGGCCCCGTCCAGCACGTACACCTGGGCGTTGCGCATCGGCCTTCCGATGGGAGGAAGGCCCTCGCCCACCACGCACTCCGCCCAGGTGGCGCATACCGTCACCTCCGTGGGTCCGTAGGCGTTGAAGAAGCGCCGCCCGGGCGCCCACCGCGCCACCAGCTCCGGCGAGCAGGCCTCGCCCGCGGAGATCACCACCCGAAGGCCCGCCAAGGCCCCCTCGGGCAACAGCGCCAGCACCGAGGGCGGCAAGGTCGCCACCGCCACCCTGCCCTCTTCCAGCGTGCGCCTGAGCGCGTCGCCCACCAGCACCTCGCCCGCGGGAGGGACAACGAGCGCTCCGCCACCGGAGACCGTCATCAGGTACTCCGACACCGAGGCATCGAAGCCGAGCGGCGCGAACTGCAACACCCGATCGCCCTCCGCCACACCGAAGCCCCGCTGCTGGGCCACGGCCAGGTTGCATGCGCCCCGGTGCGTCACCTCGACACCCTTGGGCTTACCGGTGCTCCCCGAGGTGTAGATGACGTACGAGATGTTGTCGGCCTGGACTCCACTCTCGAGTGGGCTCGTGTCCTCTCCCACCTCCTCCAAGCGGATCACGCGAACGCTCTCCGGCACGCGACACCGCTCGCCCAGACCGGCGCGCGTCACCACTGCGCGGGGACGGGAGTCCTCCACCATCCACTCCAGCCGCTCCCGAGGCTGCACCGCCTCCAGCGGCACGTACACACCGCCCGCGAGCTGCACGCCCCAGAAGGCCACCACCGCGTCCACGCCCCGCTCCAGGAGCACGCCCACGCGCACCTCGGGGCCCACGCCCTCGCGCCGCAGCCGGTGCGCGAGCCCTCGGGCCCGAGCCTCCAGCTGCCGGTAGCTCAGCCGCTCTGCGCCACACACCACCGCCTCCGCCTCGGGCCGCGCTTCCACCTGCCGCGCCAGCAGCCGAGCCAGACTCCCCTCCTCCTCGGCCTCCCGCGCCCCCTCGCTCCAGGAGCCCAACACCGTGGCGCGCTCGTCTCCACCCAGCAGCTCCACCTCCTCCAGCCGCCGCTCCGGCGCCGCCACCAGCCCCTCCAACAGCGACCCGAAGTGCCGCGCCATGCGCGCGGCCGTGGAGGCCTCGAAGAGGTCCGTGCAGTACTCCAGCGAGGCGCTCAATCCCTCTCCCGACTCGGCCATCATCAGGGTGAGATCGAACGCCGAGCCCCGCTGCGGGAGTGGCAGAGACTCCAGCTCCAATCCGCTCAGGCGCATGCGCGCGCCCGACTCACCCAGCGCGAATGCGGCGAGGGCCTCGCCCGCCCCAGGCAGGTGCCCACGCTGGAGGACGAACATCGCCTGGAAGATGGGCGAGCGCCCCGGCTCTCGCGAAGGCTGAAGCTGCTCGACAATTCGGGCGAAGGGCAGCTCCTGGTGCTCGAGCGCCTCCAACACAGTGCCGCGAACCTGGGAGAGCAGCTCCTGGAACGTGAGCCTCGAGGACAGACTGGCACGCAGCGCCACCGGGTTGACGAAGTAGCCCACGAGCCGGGCCAGCTCGGGCCGGGAGCGTCCCGCGGTGGGCGAGCCCACGACGAGCTCTTCCTGACCGGTGTAGCGGCGCAGGAAGGCAAAGAAGGCCGCCAGCAGCACCATGTAGGGCGTGGCGCCATGCGCGCGCGCGAGCGCCTTCACCCGTGCAGTGGTCTCCGGCCCCACCTGGAACGCAAGCGAGGAGCCTCGGAAGGACTGGAGCCGGGGCCGAGGATGATCCGTGGGAAGCGCCAGCATGGGCAGCTCGCCGGCGAGCTGCGTGCGCCAGAAGTTCCACAGCGCTTCGCCGCGGGGACCGGAGAGCCGGGCCGCGAGGGCGCGATCGGCCTCGGTGGGGCTCAGAGACAGTGCCGGCAGGCTCGCGGGGGCACCTCCCGTTTCCGCGGTGTAGAGCGAGCCCAGCTCTTCCACCATCACCGCCAGGGACCAGAAGTCGGTGATGAGGTGGTGCAGCGCGAGCAGCAACACGTGCTCGTCCGGCCTTCGGGAGAGAAGCAGGACGCGCATCAGCGGGCCCTTGGCCAGATCGAAGGGCCGATGGGCCTCGACGTCGAGCCGTGCACCCAACTCCGCCTCGCTCCAACCGGAGGCATCCTCCACCCGGAGCACGGGGCCCGAGGGCTCCACGAACCGCTGAACGGGAGCGCCCTGCTCCTCAGGGAACACCGAGCGCAGCGACGGATGCCGCAGCACGAGCGCCTGGAAGGCCCGCTCCAGCGCGGCGACATCGAGGCGCGAGTGGATCCGCACCGCGCGCACCACATGGTACGCCGTGCTCTCCGGAGCCATGCGCTGCAGGAACCACAGCGCCCGCTGACCATCCGAGAGAGGCTGGGGACCCGCCGGCTCCACGGGAGCCAGTGGAGGCGTCACGACGTCACGCGCGGGTCGCTCCACGAGGAGCGCAGCCAGCTCACGCAGAGAAGGCCCCTGCAACAGACAGGTGATCGGCAGCCTCACGCCCAGCGCTGTCTCGAGCCCGCTCTGCACCTCCATCGAACGCAACGAATCGAGCCCGTACCGGGTGAGGGGCGCCTCCGGATCCAGCTCACCTGCGGGAACCCCGAGCGCCCGAGACAGACGCACGGAGAGCCACGGAAGCAGCGCCTCCGGGCCGGCCCCCACAGGGGGAGCGAGCTCCTCCGCCACAACCGAGCTGGCGGACTCCACCTCGATGGTGGCAGAGCCTTCGCGCCAGGAGAGCACCTCCTCCAAGGAGCCCTCGAGGAACGCGGCGCGGCAGGCGTGGCGCTGGATCTTCCCGCTCGACGTCTTCGGGATGCTGCCGGGAGCAAGCAGCATCACGGCATGCACGCCGAGCTCGTGCTGCTCGGCCACCACCTGGCGAATGCGAGCGATGGCCTCGCGAGCGCGCACCCCGGGATCCGCCGCGGAGCGATCAGCAAACTCCTGGACGACCACCAGGCGCTCTTCGCCCTCCACGTCCACGGAGAACGCCGCGCCGCAACCGGGCCGCAGCCCTGGATCACACCGCTCCACCGAGAGCTCGATGTCCTGCGGGTAATGATTGCGCCCTCGGATGATGAGGAGGTCCTTCCGGCGGCCCATGACGAACAGCTCGCCGCCGTCGAGCACACCGAGATCTCCGGTGCGCAGAAAGGGCCCCTCCCCGGAGCCCGCCAGGCGAGCGTGGAAGATGCGCTCAGTGTCCTCGGGCCGCTCCCAGTAACCCCGAGCCACGCTGGCGCCACGGACCCAGATCTCCCCGATGCGGCCGGGAGGGCTTGGCTCGCACGTCTCGGGATCGACGATGCGCACCTCCTGGTCACCCAGAGATTGGCCGCAGCCAATCATCGGCACGCCCTCCTGCTCCACACGGGGAGCCCGCGCCTCGCCGCGCGGCAGCCCATCTCGAGCGAAGCGGCGCACCACGGGCGGCTCAGCCTTGCGCCCACCGCTGACGATCAGCGTGCCCTCTGCGAGCCCGTAGCAGGGATAGAAGGCCTCGCGCCGGAAGCCGGCGGGGGCAAACGCCTCGGCGAACCGCTCCAGCGTCTCCTGGCGGATGGGCTCGGCGCCACAGAAGGCCACCTCCCAGCTGCGCAGATCCAACGCGGCCCGCTGCTCGGGAGTCGTCTTCCGGACGCACAGCTCATAGGCGAAGTTGGGCCCCCCACTGACGGTGCCGCCATGCCGGGAGATCGCCTCCAACCAGCGCAGGGGCTGTTGAAGGAAGAAGAGCGGCGACATCAAGACGGTGGGGATGTCGCGATAGAGAGGCTGGAGGATGCCGCCGATGAGCCCCATGTCGTGGTACGGCGGCAGCCAGATGACGCCCACGGGCCGAGGCGACGCATCAAACCCGAGCGAGATGAGCCCCGAGTTGTGCAGCAGGTTGCTGTGACTGAGCATCACGCCCTTGGGCGTGCCCGTGGAGCCAGAGGTGTACTGGAGGAAGGCCAGGTCCTCGGCGGACACAGGAGGAGCAGACCACTCCCCAGCAACACCAGGCTCGAGCAAGTCCGTGGCCAGCCAGCGCAGCGCGCGAAGATCCGGAGCGTCCTCGGTGAGGAACCCGACCATGTCCAGCAACGCAGAGGTGGTCAGCGCCGCGGTGGCGCGGCAATCCGCCACCAAGGCCTGGAGTCTGGGCAGGGTGCGTCCGAGCCGCGCCGGATCAGGCGGATACGCGGGAACGGCGACAACGCCCGCGTAGAGACACCCGAGAAAACCCAACACGTACTCACGACCTGGCGGGTAGAGCAGGAGCACCCGCTCGCCCGGAGCAAGGTGCCGTCGCAAGGTGGCCGCAACAGCGCGCGCCCTCTCATCCAATTCTTGGTAGGTAAGAGAAGACTCGCCATCTTCGTCGAGGAAGGTGAAGACGCGCGCCTCGGGCTGACGAAGGACCCTCTCGCGAAGCACGTCCACGAAGGTGGCATCCTTGGGAAGACATACACCGCGTGCGGAATCATCTCGCGACAGCAATGGCATTCGACCTCTCGAGCGAAGCTCTGAGGGCGCACATGGCCATGCGTGGAACTACACGACCACCAAGGGGGCCGGGCAGTTCGACATACCCATCGTGCCCCCTGTGTCGGCCGTTACATTAAACATAATGTCCTATAAATTCCAACACTTCTGCTCCAAAAACCATGAACACCCCTTCACTGGCAGAGAAGTGCGAGAAGAGGTGCACATCCACAGACAAAGCGTGAGATAGAGTCTCGCACCTATGCGCCATTGGTTGATGATCGCCGCAGCGCTCCTCCCAGGGATGGCCGCGGCCTCCAGACATGAGCTGTCCCTCGGGGGAAATCTGTTCTCCGCGAGCGGCCTCTCCCCCACCTTGCCTTCCCGCCCCGGCCTTGAGACAGCCTATGCGTATGAGTTTGACGTATGGCGTCTAGGGGGCGGTGTGCGCTGGGGGGTCACAGACACCAGCAAGCTCCCACTAGAACTCTACGTGCGTGCCCAGCTCGTCGCCGGGCAAGGTGTCTGGAGACCGTTGGTGGGTCCGGAGCTGGGCCTCTCGGGAATGACCGTCGTGACCCAGCCTAGCAGTGGAATTCCCGACGACTATCCCAAGACCCGAGCCGATCGGTTCGGGCCCGCCTACGTCGCCATCCACGCGGCGCCCCTGCGCTTCGCCTTCAACCGCTTCACGGTGAGTGCGCTGGAGCTCCATTGGGGCACCCTCCTCTCGCCCATGCCCGGCTCCATGCTGCGGCTGCAGCTCGGCCTCTTCCGTCTGGGGGTGGTGCTGTGAGAGCCCTGTTCGCCGCCCTCCTCTTCCTCGCCGTCAGCTCCTGCACCTCGAGGTCCCCTGTCGACGAGGCCGCCGTCACCCGCGTGGGGGACTTCGCCATCGTCGTGGAGAAGGACCGCCTGATGTCGGACGTGAAGGCGCTCGAGAAGGCCCACCTCGAAGACACGCCCATCGACTGCACGGTCCTGGATCTTGAGAAAATCAACACGGAGCACTCTCCGGTGTGTCACCTCACCCGCGAGAAGGCTCGCCAGTTCGTGCGCGAGCGCTTCGAGGCGCTCGGCTACACCGTCACCACGCAGGACACGGAGGATCCGCACTTCCCCACCTCCAACGTCGTCGCCGAGCTGCGCGGCACCGAGCGCCCCGACGAGGTGGTGATGGTGGGCGCCCATTATGACGCCTTCTATTCGGGCTCGGACGACAACAGCTCGGGCGTGGCCGCCATGCTGGAGATGGCGCGGCTGGCCGCGGGCAAGCGCTTCGCGCGCACGGTGCGCTTCGTCGGCTTCGACCTGGAGGAGATCGGCGTGGTGGGCAGCGCACGTTACGTGCAAGCGCTTCCCGGGGAGACCCTCGTCGCCTCCATCATCTTCGACTGCATTGGCTACAAGGATGCGAGCCCAGGCTCCCAGCAGCAGTTGCCCGGCTTCCCCATTCCCACCACGGGCGACTTCATCGCGGCCATCGCCAACGAGCAGTCCCGCCCGCGCCTGGAGGAGTTGAACGTGCTGGGCAACCGGCTGGGCTTCGTTCCCATCCGAGGCGCGATCATGCCGATCGACGGCTCCGGCCCCCTGGCGGGCAACCTCATGCGCAGCGACCATGGCCCCTTCTGGACAGCCGGGCAGAGCGCGCTCTTCCTCACCGACACCGCCAACTTCCGCAATCCCCACTACCACCGCCAGACGGACGTGCCCTCCACGCTTGACCCAGACTTCCTCGCGGGAGTCACCCGGCTGTCTGCCGCAGGGCTTGCCTTCTGGGCGGAGGGTCCACAGCCATGACGCCGACGACGCTTCTCTTGCTCTCCGCGTTGGCCACCGCGCAGCCGACGAACGGGGAGACAGTCCCCCCGCGACACCAACTCTCGCTGTACACCCACTCAGGGGCGACGATGTATCTCTCTCCGGCGCGTACCCAAGGGGGCGTGGGGGGAGGAATCGGCCTGCGCGACACAGTGGATGGGCGATGGCTGCTCCAGGTGGACGCGAGCGGCCTCACGGCGCTGGGCTCGGTGCTCGCGGTGCGAGTGGGCGCGGGCGTGCAGCGCCAGGGGTGGTGGTCTCCCGCCGCGTTGGTGAATCTCACCGGCCTCTTCGGGGATAGGATCGACTTCCTCTCGTCCGAGCGTCTCCTGCCCGTGCAGGGGCCTTCGCTCGGGCTCGGGCTGACACTGGCACCCGCGCGCTTCAATCTGGGGCGCACACAGGTGTCCGTGATGGAGGTAGGCCTGGGGGTGGGCACGGACCGGCCCGAACTGGGCGTGCTCTACGGGCTCACCCTGCTCGAGGTGGGCGTGTCGCTCTGAGGCGCGCAGGGAGGAGATGCCCCGTGGGGCTCATTACCCCCGGCGGACTCTGGCAATTTGGCATCGAATGATGAATAGCCGCCCTCCCCGCCTTCGCCTTCGCGGCATTCCGCCAGGCCATTGGAAACACCACGACGGAGAACCTCCTCGCCCGCGGCGAGAGTTGCTCGCACGTGAGGTGATCCGTGCCACGTTCTACATGCCACACGATCATCCTGACATTGCCTTCGGGGTGAGTCACGCCATCGACAGCGATATGCGTGCAGTTGGCCAGACGCCCAGGACCATCAACTCCGTCCACTTCTCCTATGACGAAGGTTCCCGTTTGACGGAGGAGCGGTGGACGTGGGTAAGCCGCCTTCTACAGGCCACGAAGCGGTGGTCCTTCCCTGATGACTACGATGCTTCAGAGCGGAGGGAAATCGAGAAGCGAGGCTTTGAACGAGGGCTGCTCTTCACCGGGGGCATCGACAGCGCCAATGGCTACCAACTCGAGTACCGGGCTCGCATCCCCTGGCGCACTCCTCCGGAACATTCGGTGAGCCTGCTGACCGCGACACTTCCCACTGAATATCTCGAAGAGCACGGGCCTGGCCGGGTGCGCGAGTTGGCCCTCGACATGGCCTCCAAGCTTCCATTCGCCTCTGGGCACGTCGGTCTGGCCCTTCATCTTTACCGTGTCGTTCGGACTTCAGACGCCGACTTTCGCGCTGAAGTCATGCGTTACCCGGGCATCGATCTCCGCACGGCCTGGACCCATCCGGAACGGATGGGTCCACGCGTCGATGGGGTCCACTGGCTCAACTTCTTCGGCCCTCCCCTCCTCGCACAACTCGGCGGTGCCATGGCTCTACGCTCTCGGCTGCACTCAGCCGAGACGACACTCGAGGAGCTCCCCCATGGACGCGTCGTTGTCTCTCTTGGAGAGTGGCCAGAGGCGGGAGACCTGACCACCGGGAAGACCCTTCCCGCGTACCGCGAGTTCGCCCAGGTGTTGGAGCCCTGGCTCGAGCCGCTTTTCCTCCCTCGAACCACGGTGTCCGTTGAGCCGCCCCGGTACACGTCACTTCGCCTCACTGAGGACGAGGCTCGGCGCTGGTGGAGACGCTTCCTCGACTGAGCCAGTTGCGGAGTCGTGGGCGGCCGTGGGGCTGGGCAGACGCGGGGCCTTGCCGTCGAGCGCAAGCGTCGCGCGGACGTTGCGGATCACGAAACCACTCCGGGGCCGCGTGGGCATGCGGGTGGGATCGACGCTCAGATCCTGACCCGGCACCACCTCGTAGCTCATGCACCGAGTGAGGAAGTGCAGCGCGAGCGTCACGTTGTGCATGGTGATCCACTCGCCGGGGCAGCGGTGCCCAGTGGCACGAGGGCCTCCCCCCTGGGGGATGAAGTCGAACGGGCTCCCGCTCCACTGCTTGAACCGTTCGGGCCGGAACGCGTCGGGCGCATTCCAGAGACGCGCTCCTGGCATCTGCACGGATCCGGACTGAAACCTTGCCCAGGCCCTCCCCTCCAGGGCCGGAGAGTTCCCGCCCGCGCTCCATGACGGTGACGAGCTTCATCCACCTGGCGGCCACGACGGCCGCCCTGGGAATGTCCACATTGTTGCCCCTCCGACCCAGAGCCCTGCTGACGTGAGAGGCAGCTGTGGGCACCCACGGCAGGCGCGGGGCAAACCTGAGGGCCCCGCGCCCCGCTTCAGGACGTCACCCAGCTCTGAATCCTAGAAGTCCTGCACCCGGACAGGCGTGAGGCGACTTTCGTTCGTTCCATCTCCGAGCTGGCCGAAGGAGTTGTCACCCCAGGCCCACACGGTGCCGTCCCGGCGCACCGCCATCGTGTGCATGGTGCTCGTCACCACGGACACCACCCGCGTCATCCCAACGACCTGGACCGGGTAGCTCTGATAGTCCATCGTCCCATTGCCGAGCTGGCCAAAGGAGTTGTCACCCCAGGCCCACACGGTGCCGTCCCGGCGCACCGCCAGGTTCGTCCAGAGGCCGGCCGTTACTTCCACCGCATCCGAGAGGCCCGGCACCTGGATGGGGGTGGTTCCGAGGAAGGAGTGATACGTGTCCCCGAGCAGGGACACGTCCCCCCAGGTCCACACGGTGCCGTCCGCTCGCACCGCCAGCGCGTGGTAGTCACCAGCCGACAGGGAGACGACGCCCGTGAGGCCCGGAATCGGCTCGGGCGTGGCGCGCACGCTGAGGGACGTGCTGTCGACGCCAAGCTGGCTGGAGGCGTTGGTGCCCCAGGCCCACACGGTGCCATCCCGGCGCAGCGCCAGCGAGAAGTCGGTGCCAGCCGAGACGGACACCACGTCCGTGAGACCCTGCACTTGGGTGGGCGTGTAGTGGTTGACTCCCGGCTCCTCTCCGAGCTGGCCGAAGGAGTTGTCGCCCCAGGCCCACACGGTACCGTCCGCACGCACCGCCAGCGAGTGGGAGCGACCCGTGGAGATGTCCACCACCTCCGAGAGGCCCGGCACCTGGGCGGGCGTGGGCTGCTCCAATGTCGTCCCCAACCCGAGTGCGCCCGCATAGTTGTGTCCCCAGGCCCACACGGAGCCGTCTGCACGCAACGCCAGAGATTGCGAGAGGGTGGCCGTGACGGCCACGACACTGTGGAGCTCCTGCATCCGCACGGGCGTGGAGTTCATCTGGCCGAAGGTGTCGGCGCCCCAGTGCCATACGTCGCCACTTGGATCCACCGCCAGCGAGTGCTGGAAGCCTGCCGCGACGACTCGCCGCCCGGCCATGCTCGTGTCTCGTCCAGAGAGACCCCGGGCGTCACCCGCCAAAGCCTGGCCGCTCCACATCACCAGCCACGCCGCCAGGAAAAGCCTCATCACACTAACTCCACTCCGCATCAAACCTACGTTCATCACGCTTCTCTTTCTTTCTGGCTCCCTTTCCCGAACGACACCAACCCCTCCCTTCACGGCATGGAGCAGCTACCGTGCGCGGCTCGCCCCTAGCAGGGACCGTGCCCATGTCTGGTTTTGAGCAGGCATTCCTGATCTCGCGCACTTGCGTTCCACCCACGGCTCGCGAGGTGACGAATCGCGCCAAGGAGTGACAAATCCTGTCAGCGAATGGCCACGCCACGGCGGACGCGGCACAATGTGAGCAATTGAGAATCGAACTTCAGCACTCCGCGGGCGGGGGGCACCCGAATTCGCAGCCCGGATGATCCAAAGGCCCAGGGCTGTAGTAGCCTCCGGCGCCTCTAAGGAGGGCTCGCCAGGTGTTCAACGGTCTTCAGTGGTTGGAAACGGTGTTCGAGACGCTGCGGGGCTACGTCCTGGGCAAGCCGCCCGAAACGCCCCGTCGCTCGCTGTATGACGCTCCCCCGGCCGTGCCGAACGGGTATGTGCACGAGCCCCCTGAGCCGACTGTGTCGATCTCGATCGATCCCCTGCCCATCACGGGTCGTATGGAGGTGCGGCCGGCGGAGATCCGGCGCGAGGCGCCCAGGACCGGGGCCCGGAAGGCACCGCGCGCGAAGAAGGCCGCCACGCCGAAGAAGAAGGCCGAGCCCACTGCCGCGCGGAAGGCGGCCTCTGGGAGCCGCAAGAAGGCCCCGGTGGCGAAGGCAGCCAGCCCGGCGCGGACTCCGGCCGAGGACTCGGGGAATGCTGTGGGGGCGCTGGTGGACGCGCTCCGGGCACACCCCAAGCAGGAGGTGCTGGTAGCGGCCGGGCGGCAGAAGGATCAGCTCCTGCGCTCGCTCATTCCGCTCTACCTCGCGCGGGCCCTGGACGTGGAAGTGACGTCGGGGACAACCTCGCGCTTCTGGGGCGAGCTCGGCGTGACGTACGCCGCCCCGAACGCGGCCAAGGCGCTGCGCCTGCACACCGGCTTCGCGCAGGACACGAAGAAGGGCAAGGCGATTACCTCCAAGGGCATCAAGTACGTCGAATCGGCGCTGGCGCAGCTCAACGCCTCCGACGCCTGACCGGGGAGCCGCGGGGCCAAGAGGCCTCATGCAAGGCGCCACGCCTGGCGGAGCATGTTGAGCAGGAGGTCCCGGTAGGACCACCCCACGCCGCCCGCCGCCAGGGCGCTGAGACTGTCCTGGTCCTCGCGACCAGGGCGGCCCGCCCCCGTCATGTTGGGCTTCATGTTCAAGTCGAACAGGAGGAACTCCCCCTCCTCCGAGGAGCGGCAGTCGATCCGGATGGGGGCGAGCGCACCGACCTTCCGCGCGGCCACGGAGCACCAGGCCTCTAGACGCTGCATGGCGGGCTCGTGGCGCTCGGCGTCGGAGAGTCGGACGCTGTTATTCACCACGGCCACCACTCCGTTGTAAGGCGCAATGCCGTCGTGGTGGTTGAAACGCCGGATGGCGGGCAGCGACCAGTGCTGCGCATACGTCCGCTCGGCGCCGCCGATGAGGTAGGAGCCCGGAGGCATCACGGTCAGGGTGACCTCGGTGCCAGGGAGGAAGCGCTCCACCATCAGGCGCTGGCCATAACGGAGGTTCCCTGAGACGTCCCGGGTCGAGAGTAATCCCGCCGCGTACTGTTTCAACTCCGCGAGGGAGTGGACCGCGCGCACCCCTTCGCTGCCCCGCCCGCGGAGGGGTTTGACGACCAGGGGGAAGCGCAATCCCCGCTCCTCGAGCTGCGCCTCGGAGAGGGAGGCCAGGGCGAGAGTCCCGGGGCCGTCTTCGGTGGCGACCAGGAGGGAGGCGGGCACGGGACAGCCGCTCTCACGAAGCTCCTCGTTGGTAAGCCACTTGTCGTCGTAGCGGTCCACCCTCGCCGGGTGCTGCCCGACAATGCGCACGTCCCGGTGGACAACGGCCTCCAGCGGGTGCCCGGCGAACAACACGGTGTTGGCCCACAGGACGCGAGCACCCTGGTCGAGCGCCTCGGCAATCCCCTGGGTTGTATCGGGGAAGACCCAGTCCATGGCCTGGGCGGGGTCAGGAGAATCACCCGGGGTGATCACAGGAACGCCTGCCGCTCGGAGGGCATAGGCGATGTCAGCGCCACTGTCGCTGTAACCGCCTGGCTTCATGGGCTTGCGAATGCCGTCAATCTCAGGGGGAGGCGTGGCCTGGTACAGCAGGGCGACGGGTTCGTGCTCGGGCGAAGACATGGGAGCACCATCCCATCAACGCCGTCGCCCTCAGGCAATCACATAGCGCGGCTCAGGGCGCGCCTCGACGCCCCTCGGCCCGGCCCGCGAGGATCCAATGGTCCAGCGCCGCCGGGTAGTTGGTGGCGCCGAACGCGGCCTGCAGGTCCGCGTTGTTGGCCAGGTAGTAGCCCACGTCGAAGTCCGCCGACGCGCGACGGCCCTCGTAGAGCCCCTGGGTGATCCAGTGGTTGAGCGCGGCCGCGTAGTTGTTGCCGAAGGCCGCCTTCAGGTCCGCGTTGGCATTGAGGTAGTACTGCACGTCGAACTCGAGCGAGCCACGACGCCCCTCGTTGATGCCGGCGCCGATCCAGTGGTTGAGCGCGGCCGCGTAGTTGTTCGCACCGAACGCCGCGATCAGGTCCGGATGGATGGACAGATAGTAGGCCGCGTCGAAGTGGACCGAGCCACGGCGCCCCTCGTTGATACCGGTGCCGTACCAGTGGTCGCGGGCGGCGGCCCAGTTGTTGCCGAAGGCGGCGCGCAGGTCTCCGTAGCTGTGGACGTAGAAGACAGTATCCAGGCCGGGCTCACCCAGCGGCCCGTAGAGCGAGTGCGCACCACTGATGTCCGTGGCCGTGAGGTTCAGGTCCCCACGGTTGGCGCCGTTGCACTGCGGGTAGTGCATCACCGAGGCCGCGTCGTAGCCCGTGAGCGCGCGCCAGTTGTTGTCCTCGAAGCACGAGCGCGCCTCGGGACGGGTGTGCTCGTGCCGGAAGCCGAGGGTGTGGCCCAGCTCGTGGCGCAGGATGCCCAGCAGCGTGTACGGCGCGATGTTGCCGAACGACGACGCGTCGATGAGGACGTTGCGGTTGACTCGGGTGGTGCTCGGGAAGAACGCGCGCGCCAGGTACGACTGGCCGCTCACGGGTCTCACGTCGAAGATGACGTTGTTGTTGCTCGCGTTGCAGTTACCATCCTGGTCACTGCGGTGCTGGAAGAACACGTTGACCTGGTGCCACGCGCCCGCCGCCTGGTGCATGGCGTTGACCACCGCGTTGTAGTTGGCCCCAAAGGCCGTACTCACACAGTAGGGGATGCTGCGCTGGCGGGTGTAGGCCCACCGGTCATCCGCTCCGCCCACGGTGTTGACGATGAGCGGGTCGCGCCTCGTCCCCAGCCCATCCGCGCTCAGGCGCTGCTGGTCCTCGAGGTAGTCCCGGTAGACCTGGCGCAGGCCGGCCTCGTCCTCCACCAGCGTGTCGCCCTCGACGATGAACACGCCCGTGTCGGGCTCCTGGTAGACGCTCGCGCGGAACTCCTCGTACGACAGCACCGCCGGACGCGCGCCGGCGGACTCCTCCGCCTCCGGAGTCTCGACCGTGCCGCACCCCACGAACCCAAGGGCCGCGAGCCCGAGCCCCCACACAACGTGCGACGGACGACTCCACGAAGACAGCCTCATAGACTTCCCCCTGTAGAGATTGAGGGAGCAGCGCTCCCGTTGACGCAAGACGGACCGGGCCGCTCACAAAGAGACCCCCTCCCGATCCGCACGCGGAGTATTGATCCAGGCTCTGACATCTTCCGCGACTGACGTGCTTTCCTGGAGCGTGTATGAGTACATGCCGCATGAAATCGAAGGGGATGAGCTCGAGCATGTCTGGCAGGGGGAACTGAAACGATGCCCACCATCTTCGTACGGGGAGATCTCCTTCGACAGGAAGGGCTGAACGCTCTTGCCCACGGCTGCAACTGCGCGGGCGCGATGGGAAAGGGCATCGCCGTGGAGTTTCGAGCGCGGTTCCCGCGGATGTACGCGGAGTACAAGCAGCGCTGCGCCGATGGCCGCTTCAAACTCGGAGAGGTGTTCACCTGGACCGAGGAGGGCGTGACGGTCTTCAACCTCGGCACTCAGAAGACATGGAGGACGAAGGCTGAGTTGCAGGCCATCGAGAGCGCTGTCACCCTGATGGTCCAGGAGGCTGAGGCCAGAGGCCTCGACAAGATTGGCCTTCCTCGGATTGGCGCGGGTCTCGGCGGGCTCCCTTGGGAATCCGTTCGCGCGCTCTTGGCCCTCATCGGGGAGAGGACTCACGTCAACCTGATCGTCTTCGAGGACTACGTGCCTGGCGCAGTGGTCGAGCTGCCCTGACCCTGTCGGCGCGCCGGTGCCGCGCTCAACCTCCTGCGCCGCACCGACAACGATCTCACGCCCCAGGCCATCCGCGCGGCCGTGGAGGAGTTGCTCGCGACGCCTGGGCTCACCGGGAATGCCCAGCGGCTCCGGGAGGCCCTGGCCCGGGTGGACGGGCCCGCGCGCGCCGCGGACCTGTTGGAGGAGCTCGGCTTCCAACGCCAGCGTCCATCTCGCGTCGCCGCCTCGTGAGTCCACCCGGAGGTGCCCTTGCGTTACCTCTTCTGTTGCATGGACCGGGTGGGAGACATCCACGCGGCCCTCGTCATCGCTCGCGCGCTGCGTGAGCGCGGGCACACGGTGGCCTTCGTCACCGGCCCTCCCCTCGCCCCGCTCCTGCACCGCGAGGGCTTCGAGCGGCTGGCCCGCGGCGAGCGAGATGGCCCGAGCTTCGAGTCGGAACGGTCCGCAGCACCACGCGCTCCAGGACGCCTATCTGACCGAAGCCCGCGAGGGCGAAGCGGAACAGCTCCGAGTTCTCCTCGCGCGAACACCACACCGCCTGCCCATCCGGGAGAATGAGCCGAGCCCGCTCCACCTGATCCACCTGCGCCCCGTCCACGAAGGAGCGCACGCCATAGCCGCCCACGGACAGCGTCCCGCCCACCGACGTGCGGAGCAGTGTGGTGAGGATGGGGAACATCCGCCCCGCTTCGGCCAGGGTGCGCTCCACACGCTTCCAGCGGCTGCGGCAGGTGGCCTCGGCGCGCCCGTCCTCCAGCATGCGCACCTCGCCCGCTTCGCCGTCATGGGCGAGCAGCCAGCTGCTCACCTTTCAACACTTCGACCTGAAGCCGTGGCCGTCTACCCGAGGGGCAAGTCCATGAGCGGGAGGTCCATATGAAAAGGGTCTTGGACGTACTGACGGTGCTGTTGTTGGCGGGATGTGGGAGTGACCCGACTCCTGTGACGGGTCGCTTCGGAGAGGTGACGAGCGCGGTAGTGGTGGTCAACCCGGTCATCAACCAGGGCTCCACCACGACGGTGGCGGTAGGCCCGGATCGCTCGGGCGTGCGCTTCAAGGCAGCGGACCTCGACCCAGTGCAGACGGATTCAACGGGCCTGGCGCTGGTGGAGGAGCTGCCGACGGGGACCGTGGAGCTGGACTTCGACCCCGGCACGTACTCCTTCCAGGTGTTCCAGGAGAAGGAGCTCTATGACGTGGTGGTGGCGTACCGGGACGGCACGGTGCAGCAGATCATCCCCCCGGTGCGCTACCCCATTGGTGGCACGGTGGTTGAGTTGGAGCCAGGAGGCGACATCGCCCAAGCGGCAGCCAGCGACAACACCATCATCATGCTGGCCCCGGGCACCTACCCAGGTAACTTCGAGCTGCGCAACGCGGGAGTGCTCATCTTCGGTGCCTGGTCTCCGGAGGAAGGGCCGCTCTCCATCATCGAGGGCAACGTGACAGTGCTCGGGGGCAGCAACCGGATGCGGGGCGTGAAAATCAACGGCCGGCTGTCGAGCAACGCCAACAACCTCTCGGTATCCTTCTCGGACATCGCGAGCGCCACCATCTCCGGCAATGGCGTGTCGCTGCTGCGCAACCGCTTCACGGCGGGTCAAGCCACGGTGCCCAGCTCCAACGCGGTGCTGGTCGACAACACGGGGATTCCGTGATGCGAGCACTGACCATGCTGGTGCTGGGACTGGCGCTGGCGGTCTCGGGCTGCCGCATCCACCTGCACGATGATTGGCCGAGACGGCCGCCACGGGGAGAGCCCTATCCGCCCCCTCCAGGCGAGCCGTCTCCGGCCCCTCAGCCACCGCCACCCCAGGACGTGCTGCGCGCCAAGGAGATCAAGGCCGAGCGTGTCTACGCGAGGATCATCTACGCCAAGGAGGTGAAGGCGCGAGGGGGCCGGGTGGGCCGCACCTACACCGGCGAGGGAGGCAAGGGCAACAAGGGCGGCAAGGGAGGATGGGGCGGTGGTGAAGTGCATGCCCCAGAGGTCTCCGCGGAGATCATCTACGCCAAGGAGATCAAAACCGATTGGATCGAAGCGGACGAAATCCACGCCAAGGAAGTGAAGATCGGCCGGTAGCATGCAGCGCACTCCCAGTGTCACCCATCAAGGGAGTGCTGCTGATAATCTCCCCCTCCTTCCATGGAACCGACCGCCGTCACCGATCCCCGGATCGGCATTGTCTTGCAGGAGCGCTACCGGATTCTCCAGCGGCTCGCCGCCGGTGGCATGGGCGTGGTGTACCGCGGCGAACGACTGGAGCTGGGCCGAGCCGTAGCCATCAAGTTCCTCCATTCGTGGATGGCGGCGGACGAGAGCTTCCAGCGACGCTTCCAGATTGAAGCGCAGGCAATGAGCCGGCTGTCCCACCCGTGCTGCGTCTCGGTCATCGACCATGGCGTGCATGAGGGCGCCCCCTTCATGGTGATGGACTTCGTCACGGGACAGACCCTGCGCACACTGCTGCGCGAAGGTGGGCCCCTTCCCGTGAAGCGCGCGCTGGGCATCGTGCGCCAGGTGCTGGCGGGACTGGCCCACGCACATGCCCAGGGCATCGTCCACCGGGACATCAAGCCCGAGAACATCCTGCTGACGGAGGCCATCGGGCTGGGCGATCAGGTCCGCATCCTGGACTTCGGGCTGGCCAAGCTGCGCGACACGGTCTCGGGCCTGACCACGGGCCTGGCCGTGGGCACGCCCAGCTACATGGCCCCGGAGCAGATCCGCGCCGGGGAAATCGACGCCCGGACGGACGTCTACTCCGTCGGCGTGCTCCTCTTCGAGCTGCTCACCGGCGCAAAGCCCTTCAACGGCGAGCGGGCGGCCGAGGTGATGAGCCAGCACCAGGTGGCCCCACTGCCCACCCTGGCCAGCATCCGCCCCGAGGCGGGATTCTCCCAGCAGTTGGAGGCGGCGGTCCGCAAGGCGATGGCGAAACAACCCGTGGACCGCTTCCAGTCGGCCACGGACTTCGCCGCCACGCTGGAGGCACTCCCGGACATGAGCGCCCCCTCCGGGTCACACGCGGTGCAGTCGCCCCCAGCCACCTCATCCTCCGCCAACGAGGCCACCGTCCCCAGCCGTCCCCAGAAGACAGCGTCTGACTCGCGGACGCTGGTGCCGCCCCGGGACAAGCGCCCGATGCTGGCCGTGGGAGCCGCGGGAGTGCTCCTGGTGGGCCTCGGCGCGGCGCTCCTCTGGCCCGATGCGCAGCAGACCCAGCCCGCCACGAGCGCGCCCTCCTCTGTCGCGAAGAGCTCCCCCGCCCCGAAGCAGCAGCCCGCCCCCAGCGAGAAGCCAGCCACCTCCGCGCAGGAGGAGACCGTTCCGCCAGAGGACCTTCCCAACATCGAGCAGATCGAACGCTGGGTGAAGGAGGGAGAGCGGCGGAGAGATCAGGCGCTCCGAGCGCTCGCCAGTCTGCGCGCGCAATACCCCCAGAGCGCCTACGCCCCCTATCTGGAGGGACACGTCAACTTCGACAACCTCCGCTGGGTGGACGGCCTCGCCTCCTACAGTGCGGCCCTGCGCAACAACCCCGCCTATCGCACGGATGCGAAGCTCATCCGCAATGTCATCCGCTGCCTGGTGAGCGATCGCTTCCACACGAAGTGCTCCGACTTCCTCGTCCGAGAGGTGGGAGCCCCCGCGGTCCCCTTCCTCGAGGAGGCGGCGCGCTCGGACCCGTACGCCAACGTCCAAAGCCGTGCGGCCAGACTGCTGCCGAGGGTGAAGGCGCGGCGCTGACGCTCACACCTGCTCGCGGCTCACGGAGCAGACGAAGCCTCGTACCAGAATTCCTCCAGGAGCATCCTTCCGAGAGTCATCCTCTGGGGGCTGTCTTCGACCGGGTGGGGAGCGCGAAAAGGAGGGTATACGCTTCGGAGTCGACGTGCCGCTCGCGGAGAAGCGGAGAGGACGCATGACTCAAGGCCCACGTGAGTGGATGGTGGGAGACCATATCTTCCGTTTCGAGCCGCCGAACGTCGTCTGGGCGACGTACCATGGCCCTCTCACCCTGGAGCACGCGGCCCGCATCGTGGGCATCTTCCAGGAGATGCGTGAGGTACACCCCCTCATCATCGTGTCGGTGATGAAGGACGCGGGCCGCCTCGACCCGGAGGCCGGGCGTTACTTCAGCGAGAAGGTTCCCTCGGAGTGGTCGCTGGGCACCATCTATATCGGCGCGCGGCTGCTGCACCGGGCGTTGGCCAAGGGCATCTCACTTGCCGCCCAGATCACGGGCCACGGCGATAAGAGCACGGTGGAGAGGCTTCATTTCGTCTCCACGTTCGAGCAGGCCCGCGAGGTCATCGCCCAGCTGCGCGCGCGGCACCGGAAGGCGTGAAGCCCCATCGCCCGCTGCTTCCAGGGTGAAAGCGCAACGCTGACGCTCACACCTGCTCACGGCTCACGGACCAGACGAAGCCGTCGTACCAGAAGTGCATGAGCGACACGACGAGGGTCACCGCCCACAGGCTCTCCAGCTCCGGGTCCAGCAGCTCCGCGCCCACGCCGTAGACGAGCACCGAGCCCAGGAAGACGGCCGCCGCCACGAACCTGCCGGCCCGCCACCGGCCGAGCCGCAACCGCTCCTGGATGCGCTCCTGCTCGGTGGCCCACACCAGGGCCAGGTACTGCACGGCGTGGAGGAGATTCATGATGAAGAAGGCCTCGCCCCAGCTGTCGAAGCCCCAGCAGTAGATGGAGCAGGCCCCCGTGGTGACGAGCAGGAAGACCTTCAGGAACGACAGCCGATAGCCCTGCCGGTACAGGTGCCAGTGGGCGAGCAGGTAGAAGACCAGGAAGGCGCCCCCGACGGTGACGACTCCCAGCGTCCACGCACGGTGGGTGGCGGACATGAAGGCCGGGACGGTGGTGAAGAAGGCCAGGCCCACATCCCCGAGCGCATCGAAGCTGCGGAAGTGGTCCAGCATGGTGGCCCCGGCGAGGATGGGCCCGGCGTAGAACAGGTGGTTGAGCCAGAAGTCCAGCCGCCGGGCCAAGGCGGGCGGGTTGCCGCCGTTGCGGTCGTAGATGCGCGCGAAGCCGAACGTCTGGAGCCCCGAGTGCCACACGTCCCAGAAGGTGGCGAGCACGGTGGCCGCGGCCGCCACCGTGTGGGAGCCCCGGATGAGAGCCCAGGCCAGCACCGGCACCAGCAGGAAGCGCAGGGGGAAGCGCCGGAAGATGGCCGGGTTGCCATGACTCCGGAAGAAGACGGCCACCAGGTGCGCATGGATGAGGGCGCCCACGAGCAGCCCGGCGCGCGTCGTCTCGCGGCCCCAGAGCACGAGCGACTCCCCGCTGAACGCGGTGCCCGAGATAGCCACCCCCAGTGCGAGTGCCAGGAGCGGGGGCAAAAGGAAGAAGGCCCAGTCGTAGACCGGCCCCACGATGTACGGCGACGGCTTGTCCACGGAAGCGCTCATGACCCAGACGACTCCTGGCGCTCGGGCGATACGAGCGTGACGCGCACCCTCGCCCCCAGGTACTCCACCAGCGCCACGAGGAAGAGGCTCACCCCCAGCAGCTCGAGCGACTCCTCGACGAGGTCGATGAGCGCATAAACGAGGTTGTCGTTGCCATGCCGCTCCGTCCAGTAGCCCAGCGGCAACTCCATACCGAGAGCACCGGTCACGTAGATGACCCCAGCGGCGAGGAACTGCCAGCGAGCTCTCACGGACAGGTGCGCGAGGAAAGGCAGGTAGAGCAGCCCGAACACCCCGACGGCCACCGCCGCTGGCACGACCCAGCTGAAGTACAGCACGCCCGGGAGCTCCAATCCTCCGCCGAGGTGCTCGTGCAGGCCGACCGCCTCGTCGAGCGACAGATAGAGGAACGTCGCGGCAAGCCCCCACCAATGGCGGAGATGGGAGGCACCGGAGAGCGCCGCTTCACGCGCGATGGCCGCGAGCACCAGTGCGCAGCAAAGCAGCAGCCCCGAGGCGTACCAGGTGGGCAGGTTCTGCTCATAGCTGAGCGACAGGAAACCGAGCACCGGCCCCAAGCCCGACGGACGCCAGCGGGCGTACACGAGCTCCACGAGCAGGCCCAACCCGGTGATGAGCCCGAGGAGCCTGAGCAGGAGACCACGCAGCCAGGTGTGCGAGACGAGGAGATCCATCGAAACGCGCGTGAGCGAGGAGGCTCGGCGCGGGTCACATCCTGGAGCGAGGCGGGCGCGGTGTGAACACCGTCAAAGTGTCCGCTTCCGCGCATGCCGTACAACCGGGCGGGCATACATACAGTGGCGCTGCAACCCGAGGAGCCAGAAACCACCGGGCGTCTCTTCTCCTTCACGCCACGCGTCGTACTCTGCGCGCCCCACGGAGGTCGAGATGGGACGGATGAACTTGATGGGCTGGGCGCTGCTGCTGGCGCTCGCCGGTGCGGGAGTGAGCGAGGCCAAGCCGGTGAAGTACGCGGGACTCCACCCGCGCACCGGCCATCCAGATGGCGGGCTCTGCCACATCCAGGCGGTGCACGTACATGCCGCGACACCAGTGCATGCGCAGGTGCTCTACCGGCTGCACGGAGATGTGTACGTCTTCATCGGTGACCCGGGGCCCTTCGGGTACGAGGGACCGCGCCACTCGTATTACGGGCACCATCCGGTGGTCATCAACGTCATCCTCGGGGAGGACAGCGACGAGGACGACGTGGAGTACTGCTACCACGACGGGCCGCACTCGCATTACTACCCGCCACCTCCGCGCCACGACTTCGAGGAACAGGAGGACGTGTACTACTACACGGACGAGTACCCGGAGGCGTACACGCGCGACAGGCCGAAGCTGGTGCAGATCAACGTCATCTATCGGCCGTGGCGCTACACGCGCCCGGTGGTGGTGAGGCCGCCGCCCCGCGGGTATCACGGCCCGGTGGTCCAGGTGAACGTGAACGTGCCAGCCGTGGGCGTTGAGGTGAATGTGAACCCGGCACCGGTCCGCCACGAGGTCATCATCGTGGACGAGCCCGATAGAGACAGGCACCACCACCACAAGCACAAGAAGCACAAGCACAAGAAGTTCAAGGACAGGGATTGAGCATGCGACACAAGCTCTCGTGCCTGGGATTGCTGCTGCTGGCGGCATGCAGCAACGGCAGCAAGGATGTCATCGACGCGTGGAAGAAGGCGGGCCACACGCCTGGCGAGTTCAAGGACGTGGGCGAGAAGCTGCCTGGGGGCAAGTGCGTCGCGGGCAAGGTGGCCGGTCTGGACGCCACGGTGTGCGACTTCGAGGGCGCTGAGCAGGCCCGCAAGGCGGAGGATGCGGGCTGGGAGCTGGTGGGCAGCGCTGTCGGCTCGTCTGTCGTCTCCGGGAAGGTGCTGCTGGTCGTGGCGGATCCCCGCAAGGAGGATCCGAGTGGACGGCGCATCAACGACGTCATCCAGACGTTCAAGCAGACGACCCGCTAGCTGCTTCTCCTGACCGAGCTCCTCCGTGCGTGCGTCTATCGCTGCGCGGAGACCAGCAGGAACATGGGGCGGTCCCGCTCCTCGGCCAGTTCGGGGTGCGCTGCGAGCTGAGCGTCGGTCGGCCCCCACTCCTCGACGTGCCGCAGGGTAAAGCCCTGCCTGAGGAGCGCGTTCAGCGTGGTTCCGAGCGTCCGGTGGTACTTGACCACCCCATCCGCCAACCAATGCGTCGTGCGCTTCCCTTCCAACTGATAGCTATCGACCGGCCATGTTCTGCGCCCCTCTGAGTCGGTCATCCAACCAGGCTGGCGCGACGCCATGAAGATGGGATGCTCGATGGAGAAGACAAACCATCCGCCTGGCGTCAGCCCCCGGTGAACAGTCGCGAGGAGCCGGTCCAGCTCCTCGACATAGTGGAGAGCGAGCGAGCTGAAGGCGAGGTCAAAGGCCCCGTCCGGAAGCTCCAGGCGCTCCAGGTCGGTCCGTTGATAGGTGATCGCGTCGTCCGAGGTTTCGGCCTTCGCGCGAGTGAGCATCTTCGCGGACAGGTCCAGTCCGAGCACCTGAGCAGCGCCGTTCTCCCGAGCCCAGCGGCAGAACCAGCCGAAACCGCACCCGAGGTCGACGATCCGAAGGCCTTTGACGTCGGGGAGGAGCGCACGGAGCGACGGCCACTCCGGGGCGCCAGCGAGACCCTTCAAGGAGCGTGCGAGCTGACTGTAACCCTCGAAGAAGGTCGGCTCATCGTAGATGTTCTGGCTCATGCTCCGAGCATAAGCATAGCAGGAAAGGAGAGTCTCCCATGCGTATCGGATTATGAGGCCGCTGTGCCAGTCGAACTCGACGCACCAGCCTGGCTCTGAGGCAGCTTGAGCTTGTTGTCGTTCGCCATCTTCTCCGCGATGGCAATGGTCTTATCGTAATTGCCGCGGTGAAAATCGGAATGGCTCGGACCGCCGTCCTTGGACCTGTTCTGGACTTCCCAGTAACGGTCGAAGCCCGCGTTCGGCCCCTCGTGGAAGTTCTTGAATCTCAACATGGATGGGTCCCATCCATGGTTCTTGATGCCGTCCTGCATCATGTCGTAGTGCCGCTTGGTGCCGTCGAACTCGATCTGCTCCATGTTCTTGGCGTACTGCTCGCGCCGAGCGTGGTTGACGGTGGCGTCGGGCCTGTTGCCCCTCATCACGTCGCCGTAGTGCTGAAACAGGGCCTTGGTCTGCGTGTCCTTCACGCGGGTCCTGTTGGCGGCATTCGTCATCTCGAACGCCATGATGCTGGCGCGCTCGTGCGGGTTCAGATTGGCGTGGAGGCCGATCTCGTTCCCGGTCGACTTCGGATAGAACATTCCCTTCTGTTGCTGGCTCTCCGGAGCAGTGACGAACTTGATCGGGCCCGCCTCCTGCTCCAACTGCCGATACAGTGGGCTCTTCTGCAGGAGTCGCTGGGCGTCCGCGTTCGCACGGTCCAGCTCCGTCGAAGGAGAAGTGTGTCGGACCTGGCTCGTCGGAGCCCCGGAGAAGGAGTCCTGCGTGCGCGGGTTCGTGACGGCCGCGGGATGCGGCTCCCCCGTGGGACCGACGGTGGCCTGCCTCTTGCGGGAAGGGGCCTCCAGAGGTGGAGTGAGCGTGAGACTGGGGTCGTTCCTGCGTTGCAGGCGGGTCAGAGGACGGTCACCAAAGACCTGGCTCTGGGTGCGTTTGAGAGTGCGCATGATAAGGCTTCCTCGGGCTTGCCCGGGTGACGCGGACGGCACAATGCACCCGCTGTGCCAGCACTCCGGAGAGCCAGCTCCCTCTGGGCACCACCCTTCCCCGGGGCCAGGGTGGTGACACCAGTCACCAGTCCCCCAAGCGATGCGAGTCATCACTGGTGACTGCTGTCTCCACCCCTGGCCAGCCATACGCGCCCGTCCAGCCCTCCAAGCCCGCCGCGAGAGACGCTCACGCTCACGGGTGTGGGCTCCGTGTGAATGGAGCCATAAGAAACTTGCTGCAGGCAGTTACCGCGCGCGCTCCGAGCCCAGGTACCGCAGCGCCTTGATGCCGGGCAGGAAGAAGTAGTCTCCGCCCCTCATGTGCACGAAGCGCGGGAGGCCGCTGATGCGCTGGCGCATCGGGACGCCGGGAACCACGGCGGTGTAGTCCTTCGGGTCATCCTCCGGGTACTCGGGGTCGTAGTTGTCTCCGGCGATGGGGTCCTTGCTGTCGTACAGGTCGTTGAACTTGGGGTTGTTCATCCACGTCTGTTGGATGAACTCGAACTGGCGACCGATGTTGGTGTTGAGCGCCACGAACATCAGCCCCTGCTCCTCTTCTCCCTGGGGCAGCGTGTCGCGATAGGGCCGGCCTCGGCGGATGATGAGGTGGCGGGCCGTCAGCCGGGTGGACTCCTGGGGATCCTCGACCAGTGTGTCCCGGGGATTGGCGCGACGCACGTGCGAGCTGAGGGGACACTTCATCCCGTGCGGGTCATCCCCGAATTGGAAGTGGTTGTTGCCCGTGGCGTCCTCGCCCAGCTTGGGGTCGTCCTTCAGAGGGCACAGCGCCAGGGGCGCGCCACTCTTCCACCGGCCCATCAGCTTCGCGGCCAACAACTCCTTGTTCGCCTCGTTCTCCTCCGCGCTCTTGCCCGGGACACGGCTGTTCTCCTCGACGAACTTCCAGAAGCCCTTCACGTCCTGGCGCAACTTGCGGATGACCAGGTAGGTGCCGTTGCGTCCAAGGTCCTTGGGCCTGGGCTCTCCGGGTACC
The DNA here is from genome assembly GCF_044360475.1 of Archangium minus. NCBI lineage: Bacteria > Pseudomonadati > Myxococcota > Myxococcia > Myxococcales > Archangiaceae > Archangium > Archangium minus. The sequence continues at coordinate 6,002,214 of NZ_CP043494.1, read as the reverse complement.
CGCTGCGACCGAGGTACCTCGGGCAGCAGGTCTCGAGGATCCTGGCTGCGCGGCACCAACGGCGAGAAGGGGTACTGGCCATACGCGTTGTGGTAGCCAAGGATGAACTCGCCCGCGTTGACGGGCAGCCCCAGCGCCTCCGGCGTGCGCGTGGTGGGCACTCCCTTGATGTAGGGGAACGAGATGCCATCCCGGAAGCCGAACGGCTCCGTGTCTCCCTGGCGCATGTCGGCGTCTTGGATGAACACCTCCTCCAGAGCGTCCTGGTAGCGCTCGCGGTGCGAGGCATGGAAGACATCCAGGTCCGCATCGTCCCGGCCGAACAGCACCAGCACCACGTGGGGCGCCGTCGCGTCCGAGCCGCCGAACTGCCACTTCTCCGGTGCGCTCCCGCCCGTGTCACCCAGGATGCGCGCACGGCGCCGGTCCCTCATTCCCTCGCGGAACTCCTGCAGGAAGGTGGTCATCACCTCCGAGGACACGCCCAGGTGCTCCAGTCCCGAGGCGGTGAAGGCCACCTGGAGCGCGTGCTCGCCCTTGGCCTCCGAGAGCCCGGGATGCTGCTTGCCGCTCGCGGTGGTGACCTCCTCGCGCTCCACCAGCGTGCGCAGCCACGCTCGCGCGCGCGCGCCGTCCTTCACCCGGAGGAACACATACCGCGAGTACTTCAGGTGCCCGTGTCCGAAGAAGACGAGCCCTTGAATGTCTTCGAACTCGAGTGCCTCGCCCGGAACCGCCGCGGTGCGAGACTCGGACGTTACAGTTTGAGCAGCCATTGCTCCGCCTCCTGGGATTTGAACTGGGCCTTCAGCTGCGCGCACACCGACACGTTCTGCAGGATGTTGCGGACGCTCTCGTCGGGGTGGGCGCTGTACCAGACCTGGGTAAAGAGCTGGTGGTCGCGCGTCCACTGCTTGAATTCTTCCTCGTGGGTCGCGCCCTCGCCGAAGAGCAGCCGGGTCTTCGGAAAGCCGCGCGTGTTGCTCCACACGCCGGTGAGCCCCACGGCCGCCCGGTCGATGAAGTCACCCAGGTAGCCCTCCCAGCTCCCGTCATAGTTGCTGAAGAAGAGCAGGCGCCGGCCTCCGTCGATGATGACCCAGCGCGCGAAGTGAATGCTGGGGATGCCTCCCAGGTGCCCGCGGTTGTAGTAGTGGCGTGCCAGGAAATTGATTCCCCCCAGCACCGTGCGCAGCGTGAGCTGGCGGAACCAGCCCGGGCGCACCTCCACCAGGTGGGTGAGCTGGTTCTGGACCTTGTAGTCCTCCTGCCCCGCCATGCGCGGGTCCACCACGTCCTCCGTCTTGGGCTCCGCCTCGTCTCGGGATTCCTTCCAGAGCAGCAGCAGGGTCGCCGGCACGAGCACGGGCAACAGCAGCAGGCCCACGGGAACGCCCACGGCCAACTGCACGGGGCGCGAGTCCATGAGGTGCCCGACGAAACGGGCCAACAGCCCCGGCCTGGGGGCGGGGTCGCGCTCCAGCTTCAGCCCGGGCACGGTGGCCAGGTACTTCTGTATCTCCTGGCACAACTGCTCCGGCTGCAGATCGCGGAGGGTGGCCGCGTGCTTCGGGTCGTCGAGAAAGTCATGGATGGCCCGCCGCGCCTGGGCGTTCTCCAGGACGTTCTCGACGCTGTGGTTCGGGTAGCCCCGATAGAAGGCGGCGCTGGGGAGCTGGTAGCGCCGCAGGAAGCGCTTGAAGGACTCGACGTTGCCCGCCACATCCGCGGGACAGCCCGCGCAGTAGCTGTAGATGCGCGCCAGCACCGGCCCCCCCACCCGGATGAGCTCCTCCAGGTGCGCATCGAGCGGCCCGTCGTAATTGCTCTCGAAGGCGAGCTGCGGAAGGTAATGGCGCTCTCCTTCTTTGTCCTCGGGCAGGATGACCCAGCGCAGGAAATGCACCGTGCTGAGCTGAGCAAAGGCAATGTGACGCCCCATCTTGTTGTCAATGTCCTCGCCAATCTCACTGAGTAGGGCGTCGAGCTCCTTCACCTTGTCGGGCTGAATGGGGGTGACAACAGTCAAGGCATTGCTGGACATGAACACACTCCTGGGCCGCGCCACAGCGGGTTCCAGGGGTAGAAGGCGCTCACTGGCGATGTGACACACCCGGGCACCTGCCCTTTCGAAGCCCTACGGCGCTTCGCCTGGATGCTCAGGAAGCGGAGAGAGGAGCGGCATCATTCGGCTTCTCAATCCAGCTTCCCCACTCCGTCAGGACGCGCCGCGCGTAGATGCGGGCGCCCTGCTCGCGAGCGAGCTCCAGGACGCGGAGGAACGCCTCCCGCGCTTCCCGCGTCCGGCCCCGCAGCCCCAGGAGCTGCGCACGGACCAGGTGCACATAGGCCTCGAAGCCGTGCTCTCCCGTCTGGAGCTTCGCGGGCGCCAACGCGTGCTCGATGGTGGCCAGCCCCTCCTCGGCCCGCCCCAGCTTCAGGTAGATGTCGGCGAGCATGCCGGAGTTGTGCAGGGTACCGGCCACGAAGCCAGAGCGCTCCCACTCCGCGAAGGCCCGGAGCATGAGCGCCAGCCCTTCCTCGGCCTGGCCCAGCTCGGCCAGGGCCCAGCTCTTCAATATCGTGGACCACCACAACCAGAGCCGGAAGCGGTGCTCACCCGCGAGCGTGATGCACTGCCCGGTCCACTCCAGGGTGCTCCGAGGCTCACGGCGAATCTGCGCGCCAATGGCCGCGTAGGTGAGCACTCCGGCATACGTGTGGGGATGGTCCAGCTCCCTGGCCAACGCCAGTGCCTCGTAGGCATGGTTCCGGGCCCTGTCCAGCTCATCGAGCGCCGAGTGGACAACAGAGCTGAAGGCCAAGGCCATGGCGCGAGGGTTCATCCACTGCCTCACGGCGAGTGTCTGGTGTTGCGCGAGTGAGAGCCCCTCGGAATGAGCCAACGCCTGCTCGATGTGGGCCAGGGCCGCGGGCATGTCGCCCCAGGTGAAGAAGTCGATGGACATCATCCGATGCCCCAGCATCAACATCTCCCGGTTGGACAGGCGCTGGCCCAGGCCCACCAGCAGCTCGGCGATCTCATGGGCCTCCTGGAACTTCATCTGGCTGAAGTAGTAGGCGTAGGCGCCCCAGTAGGACAGCTCGAGCTGGGACACGCCCTCTCCCACTTCGCGCAAGAGCACGCGCACGCGCTCATACACCTGCGTGACCTCCGGCGAGTGGTAGCCCCGCAGCTGCACCAACGGGAGGCCCAGGGCGATGAGCAGCTCCAGCTCCTCGCGAAGGAGCGACGCGGCGTCTGGCAGTCCGCGCAGCAGATTCAGCGCCTGGGTGAGGTGGCTCACGGCCTCCTGGTTCTCATAGCGACGGCTGGCGCGAAGGCCCGCCTGCTTCCAGGCTTGGATGGCCGGCTTCAGCTCCCCTGCCTCCATGTAATGGTGGGCGAGCAACTCGGGCCGGTTCTCCACCAAGCCGGGGAAGTGCTCCACCAGGGTGAGCGCGATGCGCCGGTGGTGCTCGCGCCGGGTTCCTCGGGTCTGGGACTGGTACGCCGCCTCCTGGAGGAGCGCGTGCCGGAAATGGTAGCCATGCCCGGAGGCCTCCTCGGAGCGCTCCAGCAACCCCGCCGCCACCAGTCCGGCCAGGCCCCTGCGGATGGCGGCCTCGCTCATTCCCGTCACGGTGGCGAGCAGCTCGCGCGTGAAGCCGCGGCCCAGGACGGCGCACCACCAGGCCAGCTCCTTCCGGCGGCGCGGGAGCATGTCCAACCGGGCCAGCAACAACTCCTGCAGGGTGACGGGAATGGTCGCCGCGGCCCCGTCCTCCACCAGCATGCGCGTCATCTCCTCGATGAAGAGGGGGATGCCGTCCGTGCGCGACACCAGCTGCTCCATCACCGGCTCGGGTAGCGCCCGTCCCCGGGCCACCTCCTTCGCCAGACGCGCGGTGCACTCCGCTGGCATCCGCTCCAGCGAAAGCTGTTGGAAGCCGGACCGCTCGGGCCAGGGGGGGCGGAACTCGGGGCGGGCGCTGAGGACTCCGAGGACGCGCGCCTTTTCCAGCGGCTCCATCAACGAGCCCAGCATCCGCAGCGTGGAGGGGTCCGCCCATTGCAGATCCTCCACCACCACGAGCACCGGGTGCACCTCGGCCACCCGCAGCAGCAGCGTGCACAGTGCGGCCAACAGCTCCTCCATCTGCCGCTCCGGCGTGAGCCGCAGGGGCGGAGAGTTCTCCTCCACCGGCAGGGACAGCAACGAGCCCAGCAGGCGCACCTGCACGGGACTCAGCGCCCAGGGGGCCAGCCACTCCTCCATCACGCGCAGGTTCTCCCGCGGAGAATGCTCCGGAGAGAGCCACAACCGCTGCAACGCCTCGATGAGGGGATGGAAGGCGCTGGTGGAGAATTGGGACCAGCACTGCAGCCGCAGGGACAGCGCTTGCCCTCGGCCGATGCGCTCTCTCAGCTCCTGGATGAGACGGGACTTGCCCATACCCGCCTCGCCGGAGAGCAGTACGAAGCCGCCCTCCCCCGCCCGTGCCTGTTCCCAGAGCGAGAGCAGCCGCTCCAACTCCCGCTTCCGCCCCACCAGCGGGGTTCGCCCTCCGCCCACAGCCAGGGTCCGATCAAAACGGGACACCGTCCGGCGCGCTCCCACCACGCGGTACATCCGGAGGCTGCGCGCGCCAGAGTAGGGGCGGGGCTCGAGCGGCTCCGTCTCGAAGGCCCGCTGCACCAGGGCATGGGTCTCGCGGCTGAGCACCACCTCATCGGGCCTGGCCTGGAGCGCAAGCCAGGCCGCCACCTTCGGAGCCTCGCCCTGGATGCCGGGGGTGCGCCCGCGCAACTCCTGGGGCAGATCGTCCAGCATCACCATGCTGGTGTGGATGCCCACCTGCACCTTCAACTCCGGACGGTCCTGCCACGACTGTCGTTGCCCGAGTGCCTCGCGGATGGCGGGCACCAGCATCAGGCCCGCGCGCACAGCACGCTCCGAGTCCTCCTCGCGCGCCACCGGATAACCAAAGCTCGCCAATGCCTCATCGCCCATGCACAGGGTGACGAAGCCCCCCTGCTGCTGGATGACCTGGGAGAAGCCGCGATGAAAGGCCGCCTCCCATTCGCCGAAGTCCTCGGCATCCATCTCCCCCGCGAGGCTGGCGAGTCCCTGGAGCTTGCATGCCACCAGCGTCACCTGCCTCCGCTGGGGCGCCACGTTGCGCGGCGGCTTGCGCTCTGGACGCAAGTGCTCCTCCAACTCGCGCAGCTCGTCCTGCAACTCGGCCGCGGAGAGCAGTCGACGGGAGGGCTCCTTGGCCAACGCCACGGCCAGCAACGACTCCAGCTCCCAGGGCAGCTCCGGGTGCCGCTCGCGCAACAAAGGCACAGGCTCGGGAGACAGCACCCGGGCCCGCAGCTCCTCCAGGTTGAGGGTCGCGTAGGGTAGCTCCCCGGTCAGCATCTCGTACAACAGCACGCCCGCAGCCCAGATGTCGGTGCGCTCATCCAATGGCTCGTCCCGCCACTGCTCTGGAGCCATATAGGGCGGCGTGCCCGCCATGGGCAGGCGTGGGCCCAGGGCCACGCTTGGGTCCAAGAGGTACGCCAGCCCGAAATCGAGCAGCTTCACCACGCCCTTGCGAGTGATGAAGACGTTGCTGGGTTTGAGATCCCGGTGGACGATGTGGTGCTCGTGGGCATGAGCCAACCCCGCGGCCACGGACATCATGATCTCCAGCGTGCGCCGAAGATCGGGCCTCTCCCGCTGCATGAGGTGGGCGAGCGACTCGCCCTCCAGGCGCTCCATCACCAGGAAGGGAATGCGCTGCTCTTCCGGGCGTCCAGTCCATTCGGCGACGTCGAAGATGCGAATGATGTTCTCGTGATCAAGCCGGGCGATGGCCCGAGCCTCCGCCAGCGCCAGCCCTGCCAGCCCCTCACGCGGCACGAGGAACTTGAGGGCCACCTCCCGCCGCAGCTGCTCGTCCCAGGCACTCAAGACCCAGCCCATGGCTCCCGCGCCCAGCTCCTCGAGGAGCGTGAACCGGCGGCCGTCCTGGCCTCCCAGCCTCTCCCCGGGAGCCGGCCTGCGCAGGGGCACCGGCACATGGGCCACTTCCTGTAGGAAGGAATCGTCCAGGTCCGACTCCCCGGACATCCCACTCAGCTCACCGTCGGGTCGAGACGTCGCTGGCGGCCAGCCGATGGACCTGTTGCCCGTCCCATCGCCATCCTGCATGGCATTCTCCCGCGCCCCGCTCGACAGAATCCGCCCCGGCGCCCCACCTGCGCGCTCTGGAAACCTATGGACCCGGAGCGCACCGGGCAACACGGCGGACAGGAGGCGCGGAGCGGACTCTCAGCGCACCATCCCCTCCCGGCGCTCATCATGAGACGGGAGGACAGGTGAGACGTTCACGTTCGTGCGCTGGCTCGTCCCCAAAGCTGGGTGGGTGTGCCGGGAATTCGGAGGAGTGTCCCGCCTGGGCGTCCTCTGGCACAGACGCCGGGCCAGGTGGCTGGCGGCATAGGGGGCCACACGCAGACCTTGCAGGAAGCCGATCGGCTGCAGCCCACTCCCCGCGACATGAGGAGTGAGGCGCAGCTCGTCTTCCAGCTCCACCCGGTGTTCGGGGCGGAGAATCACGAGCGGCTGATAGTCGTTCGTTCCCCACGGAGCCATCTCGAGTAGCAGAGAGACCGCGCCCGACCGCACCGCCTCCGCGAGCCGCTCGTCACGCGCCGCCTCCACTCCTCCCGCGCCCGTGGCGGTGATGCGCAGCGAGACACGGCCGACTCCCCGCACCTCATAGGGAGTGATGGCCCAGTAGGTGTTGGCCAGGTAATCGTGGGGGTTGGTGGCCTTGATGTCGCGAGCCATCACCGCGAAGGACTGGAAGGACACCATGAAGAGATCCTGTCCGCCGGGAGCATTGGCCGAGCAGGGTCCGGGCTGGCCATGGAAGCGCAGGCCCAGCCCGAGCGAATCCATCTTCACGTTCCTGCCTGTCTGCTTGAACAAGCCTCCCGAGAAGCGGACCAGGGCACAGCCCGACAGGCGCCTGGCCACCTCCATCCCCATGACGGAGGCGAGCCCAGTGGCCGGATACGCCCGAGCCGAATAGACCACCCCCGAGGGATGGAAGAAGCGGGCCCTCCGGAGGAAGGACAGGAGGAAGAACACCCACGACAGGAGAACCAGCCCGAAAAAGACACCGATGCCGTACTGAATACGCCCTCTAGACACGCAGGCCCCCCCCTGAAAAGTGAACCGAGATCAAGGGAAGGAGCGGGCTCAACGCGGATGTGATGGCGCCTGGCGCAGCCAACGAATCGAAGTCGACGTAGACGCCCCTGTGGGTGTAGCGATATCCGGGAACCGATGACACCGTGCACGCCAGGCGAGGGAGTTCCACCCATGAAGCCCGTCCTCCTCCAGACGCTCCCGGCCTTCCAAGTGGTGCGCGACGCCGCCTTCATGGGCGAGGACGCCCTGCTCCTCACAGACCCCTTGGCGAACCTGTGGCTGTTTACCCTGGAGAGCGGGCAGGTCAGGCAACTCCACCGCGGCGAGGACATCATGGCCCTCTTCAGGGGAGGCGTCCCCGCGGGGGGCGGGTACCCTCGCCTCGCGGTATCTCCGCGCGGTGATACCATCGTGGTGAACACCGACGACTTCGTCCTCGCGGGCTGGGAGGCAACTGGCGACTCCTGGAGCTTCATGTCCGCGTACAGGGGGCTCTACTACCCCGCTCTCGAGTTCTCTCCCAATGGCGAGTACTTCGCGGCCTGGTCCGAGGTCGTCATCGTCTTCGATGTCCGGGGTCTCCAACACCGGGTGACCGGGAGCGTCAGCGAGTGTGCCTGGCATCCCTCGCGGCCTCTCCTCCTCTGCGTCGACTTTGACAATGCGTTGGGCTGGCTCGACCTCGAGACGCAGAAGACAGATGATTCCACAGAGGTCTCCCCTCAGCGGATCGGCTCCCTCGTCGAACCTGGAGGAACCGCGGAGGCGGTCTGCGGCCTGTCGTTCCTGAACGACGACACCTTCGTGGTGGCCTTCGAATGGGGCTATGTCGAATTCTGGCAGCTCAAGCCCTTGCGGCGACTCGACAGGGTCCAGACGGACGGGCGGATCCTCAAGCTGAAGAGCGTCCCCGGCGGGTGCTGGTTCACGCTCGAGGGAGAGGCGGGCGTACAGGTCTGGGACGCCGCCACCCGCGCCCCCGTGTCAAAGCCGCTTCCAGGGAAAACCGACGTCCGCTTCTCGCCGTCAGGGAGCCGCTTCATCACGCTCGGGCCCATGAACACCAATCCCTACCCCATGCCAGGTGGAGGCGGAGGGACGACGGTGACCCTCTGGGCGGTTCAGGAGCAGCCATGAGGGGCCGGGCTGCTGCACAGGACGCGCTCTCTCTCCTATTGTTCTACCGGAAAATTTTCCTCCAGCCTTCGCCATCGTATTGCTTGTGTAAGCACAAACACCCCCAAGGAGAGACACCATGCGGAAGACCTTGTTCATGGCAGTATTGTCCCTACCCATCACGGTTCCCATGATGGGCTGTGTCGAAGACGCCCACGCGGAGGACCCCGTGACGCTGACCGTCTATGCGGACGCTCGCAGCGGCATCGCATCGCCGGTTGACCTCGGTGCGCCGGGTGACTCACCGGGCGACCTGTTCGTGTTCGACCAGCCGCTCTTGAACGAAGCCCGGGAGAACATTGGCTCGAACAGCGGCTTCTGCGTCCGCACGCTGCCGGGTCAGTTCAATGAGTGTCAGTGGACGCTCACGATGGCCGACGGCACCATCACCGTCACGGGCCGGGAGTCCGACACGGGCACCTCGTATATCCCCATCAGCGGTGGAACGGGTGCCTACTTGGGGGTGCGCGGGATGCTGGCCACGACCCCCAACGGGGACAGGACCTTCACCCAGGTGCTCACGCTCATCAAGGCGAAGTGAGCACAGAAGAAATGGGGGCCTGCAGGTCCCCATGACAGCGGCCCGGCTCCTCATCCCCGAGGGCCGGGCCGTTTCACGTTGGACTCGGTGGCTACAGTGCAGAAGGTGTAACGCTACCCTCCGCGTGCGGAGAACCCCCTTTCCGAGAGTGGATGGAAGAATGAGGCAACCGCGATGAAAGCATGATTGGACACCCGCGCCCCCGACCGACGCGCGCTGACCCGAAAGCCCTAGTCATTCTCCAGTCACGCAACCGTGTTACCGCCAGCCTCGCGATGCGGGGAGTCCCGATGCAGGCCGGCAACCGGTCTCCTTCTGCCGCTTGGAGGATGAGAAATGAAGAGAATGCTGACGATGCTAACGCTCGCGGGCACCCTCTGGGGGTGCGGCGGAGCGACGGGAAGCAGTGTCGATGCGCGCGGTGAGTCGGAATCCCCTGCGCCCCACACCCTGGAGGCTTCGCTCGACACGGAGGTGTTCCACAAGGCCATCAACCTGGCGGGGAGCGCCGTCACGATAGAGGGGCACACGTTCACCGCCTTCGACCAGGCGAAGACCCAGGGCCTGAGCGTCCCCTCCGGGTACCAGGCCGTAACGACAAGTCTCACACCCTCACCGGCGGTGGACGCGGCGACGAGTGCCATGCTCAACACGGGCATCTGGCAGAGCGGCACGCTGCGGCTGGCACAGACTGTTCCCGCCGCTCGCTACAACGTCTATGTCTACATCCTGGAAAACTACGCCAATAACCACCGCTCCCTGGACCTGGCGCTGGAGGGCCAGCGCGTGGCGCAAGGGATTGGCGTGCTCGCGAAGTCGGCGTGGAAGAAGTACGGCCCCTACACCGTCAGCGTGACGGACGGCGAGCTCAACCTGGACCTGAGCGCGGCGAAGCGCGAACCGCACCTCATGGGGCTGAGTCTCTTCAAGCTGGAGGGCAGCACCCCTCCTCCCACCGGCAGCCGCGTCTATCACGTGAGCATGCAGGGCAATGACTCCACGGGTGATGGTACGGAGGCAAAACCCTTCCGCACCATCGCCCGGGCCGCGGACGTGGTGCCCGCGGGCCAGGGCCACACCATCAAGGTGGGGCCGGGCACGTTCGACGAGACGCGGAACATCGTGCTGAAGGAGCGGGTCAACCTCCTGGGCTCGGGCGTGGGCGTCACCCTCATCCGGGGTGGCTCGTACGACTGGCATGCCGTGGAGGGCCTCATCCGGCTCGAGTCCCGCGTGCTCCTTCCTGGCGCCGAGCCGATCCCCCCCTTCGAACACGAGGGGGTGATGTACGGCCCCTACCCCCGCTACATGTCCGTGGACTCGCCGCAGGAGGTGTCACACTTCTCGATGGATGGTCTGCGGAAGGGCTCCACCGGAATCCGCGTCACCAACCGCAACCATGTGAAGATCCACCACGTGGACATCACCCAGTTCTTCTGGGCCGGCATCCTCAGCTCGTCCGAGGGCTGGGCGGAAACGAAGGGGCTGCAAATCAGTGACTTCCGCATCGTCGAGTCCTCCGCGGAGGGAACGAGCCGCTCGTGGGGCAACATCACGATTCGCGGCACGCACGAGGAACTGCTCATCCAAAACGGCCGCATCGAGCACCTCACCAACGTGCCCCTGAACGAGCACTTCTCGAGCTCCGGCTACGCCATCAAGGCGCTGCTCTCCTTCGAGGACACCGCGCGCAAGCAGGATGAGATTCGCGGCTCGAAGATTCTCGGCGTCCACACGCGTGGCAAGCACATGGCACCGTGGGACAACTACAGGGCGCCGAACATCGGCTTCGAGTTCTGGCAAATCGGCGCGGATGGGGTGGAGATTGCCAACTGCGACGTGAACACGGCGATGTCGCTCGAGTTCAACGCCCCCATCGACCAGTACCCCTACAGCTTCTGGATCCACCACAACCGCATGAAGCCGCAAAAGGCGGGCTTCCTGGAGCTGGCCGACAGCAACATCATCATCGAGCACAACTACTTCGACATGACGGGCAACATCAACCCGTGGAACGTGATGGGCGAGTTCAACGGCGGCGGCCCGTCCACGCAGGGGCCGGTGCTCAAGAACATCCGCATCAACCACAACGTGTTCAACCTGGCGGGCTTCCAGCCGTCGTTCTTCGTCTTCACCACGAAGGTGGATGGCTTCCGCTTCTACAACAACACGGTGGTCAGCTCCGCCGGGCCCTCGCTGTTCGAGTTCCGGGAGCCAACCGCGCAGGGCAGCGGCACCCTCGAGGTGCGCAACAACATCTTCGACACCGGGTCGGCCATGAAGATGGGCCGCTACACCGACGGCCACGACGGCTCGCCGCCCGCCAAGCTGGTGTACGCGAACAACATGCACCGCAACGCGCCCACCGCTCGCCCGAGCACCTTCGTGGAGACGAACAGCATCCAGGCGGCCGCGGACCTGAAGCGGAGTGGGGCCACGCCCTTCCCCTACTTCGAGCCGTCCGGCCCGAGCGCGAACATGGTGGACCGGGGCGCGTCCGTGGGCCTGCCCTTCCTCGGCGCGGCGCCGGACCTCGGGGCCCTGGAGTACGGCCAGACGCCGTGGGCCGTCGGGCTGCCCTGAGCCTGGGGTGAGGAGATGGGGCTGACGCCCCGTTTCCTCGCGCTCCAGGGTTTATGCACCGCGTCATCCGTGCCATGCTCCGCTGGAGTGACGACTCCCCATGACACTGAAGCTCCGGCCCCGGTGCCGGTGACCGGGCAAGTCCCGCCTGTCCTCGTAGGGGAGAGCGCCGCGTCGCCTCCCGTGGTCCGGGCGGGGGGCGGCAAGCTGGAGTTTGCCCTCGGGGTCCTCAATGGCGTGCTGGGGGACTACCTCCACCGCCAGGACAACGGGCTGGCCACGCCGATGGAGCTCTTTCTCGACGGGCAGCGGGTACAGCTCGACCGCGCGTCGCTCCAGCGGGCCTACCCCGCGCCCACGGGCCGGTTGGCGCTCTGGGTGCATGGGCTCGCCGTCACCGAAGCGGTCTGGTCCTTCCCCGGCGAGCCCGCGGTCACCTACGGCGCGCTGTTGGAGAAGGAGCTGGGCGTGACGCCGCTCTATCTCCGCTACAACTCCGGCCTACACATCTCCGAGAACGGCGAGGCCCTGGCCCGGCTGCTGGAGACGCTCGTGGCCGAGTTCCCAAGCCCCATCGAGGAGCTCATCCTGGTGGGCTACAGCATGGGCGGGCTCGTCGTGCGCAGCGCGTGCCACGTGGCCGCCGAGGCCAGACACACCTGGCTGTCCCGGGTCCGCCGCGCCCTCTACCTTGGCGTGCCGCACCTGGGCTCCCCGCTCGAGCGGCTGGGCAAGGTGGTGACCTGGGCGCTGCGCTCCATCCCCAATCCCTACACGCAACTGGTGGCGGACGTCGCCAACCTGCGCAGCAACGGCGTGAAGGACCTTGGCTTCGGGAACCTGCTGAAGCAGGACTGGGAGGGCGCAGACAGCCAGGCACCGCTCCAGAACCGCCGCCACCCTGTCCCGTTGCTTCCGGATATCTCCCATCACCTGCTCGTTGGCTCCCTGGGCCGCGACGAGCGCCACCTGCTCTCCGCGCTCTTCGGGGACGGCGTGGTGCCCCTGTCGAGCGCTGCCGGCCGGGCGGGCGTGATGGACCGGAGTCCTGTCTTTCCGCAGGAGAACGTCAAGGTCATGGCCGGGGTGGATCACATCGCACTGGCCCACCACGCGGACGTCTACGCCCAGGTCCGGGCCTGGTGCGAAAGGGAACTCCCATGAAGAAGTGGCGAGGAGTGAAGACGTTGGTGCAGGACGCGGTGGACAAGGGCTCGACGGCAGTGGAGCAGGTGCACATGCGCACCGCCGCGGTGCCCTTCAAGCTGCTGGAGAAAGTACCCCCGCTGACGGCGCCCGTCCGGGGCGTCCACGCGGTCCACGACCTGGCCGTCTCGGGCTCGTACGGAATGGTCCGGCTGGTTAACCGCGTGGCTGGCAAGGTGTTGGACGTCGCGTTCGACGTTCTCGAAGCAGAATGAGAAGGAGCACCTGGACTCCTCATCCCCGGTGCCGCCGTCACCTCCCGTCCCCGCCCCGCCATCCGCTGGCGTTCCTCCGTCCGGGAGGGCCGCTGCCAGTACCGCAGTCGCCCGGCGAATGCGCCAGCGCGCCGAGCGTTGATGCCGAGCCCACCGGCCGCCCAGGCGGGGGATGAGATCAACGAATTCCGGGTCCACCAGGGCGGTGCCTGGGAAGAGGATGGAGCCGGCCTGGGTCACCCAGTAGAGCGACGCGAGGAGCGTCCCGACCACCAGGCCGCCCCGCTCCTGCAATGGTTTCGACCAGAGGACGTAGAGGGACAGCAGACCCAGGAAGGTGCCGAGCAGCATCGTCTGGGCGTTGTGGAACCTCGCGAGGGGAGACCAGTGCCGGTTAAAAATGTGCGTCTCGTTCCAGTCCGCCCCGAGGCTCTCCTTCTGGGGGCCCGCCTCCGTCCCCGCTTGAGGGAGCAAACGCCGAGGGGAAGAACTGAAAATGGCACCATTAGCCGGCATATTTTCCATTGCAAAAAAGCCAAGAAATTATTCGACACAAGGAAAAATACGACATGAGCAAATGGACAAAGTGGACTTGGGCATGGATCGCGGCATTGCCGTTCGCAGCGCAGGCGCAGGTCGACCTGGCGGCGCTCGATCGCGACATGGCTGGGCCGCGGGCGCAAGTACTGGTGCTGGGCACCGTGCACTTGCGCGACATGCCGAAAGGCTTCAATCCGGCATCGCTGGACGGAGTGCTGGACCGGCTGGCGGCGTTCAAGCCCGACATCATCACAATTGAGGAAGAGTCCGGCGAGGAATGCGATCTCGCCGCGCGCCATCCCGCCAAGTACGGCTCCGATTACTGCGACCCGACTGACGCGGCGAAAGCGGCCACCGGGCTGGACGTGCCCGCCGCCCTCGCCGAAGTGGACAAGACGCTCAAGGCCTGGCCGGCGCAGCCGGCGCCGGCGCAGCGGCGGCGCCTGGCCGCGGTGTTCCTGGCGGCAAACGACCCCGCCTCGGCCTATGTGCAGTGGCTGCAGTTGCCGAAAACCGAGCGCCGTGCCGGCGACAGCCTGGATGCGTCACTGGTGGAGAAGCTCCGCCGAATCGCGACGATCAACGACGAAAACTACCAACTGGCCGCACGCCTGGCCGCGCGCCTGGGCCTGCAGCGGGTGTATGCGGTGGACAATCATACCGGCGACCGCATGGATGTCTCGGACATCAAGGCTTTCGTGCGTTCGATCGAAGCGGCGTGGGCCGCAGGCGGCCCGGAGATGGACAAATTTGTAAAGCGGGAGCAACTGCTGTCGCAAGCTTCAGACCTGCTGCCGCTGTACCGCTACATCAACGGGCCGGAAGGCCTGCGGGTGCTTGCCGAGACCAATGTCAGCGCGGCCATGCGCGCAAAGTCGCCGGAAGGCTACCCGCAGATGTGGGTCGCCGGCTGGGAAATCCGTAACCTGCGGATGGTCGCCAATATCCGCGAAACGTTCCGGGAACGCCCCGGCGCGCGCGTACTGTCCATTGTCGGTTCCTCGCACAAGCCGTGGTTCGACGCCTGGCTCGGCCAGCTACAGGGTGTGGATATCGTCGACGTGGCGACCGTGCTGAAGTGACGCGGTCGCGCGGCTCTGGCCGGCTTACGGCACGTGCAGCAGCTCGTGGTCAGCGCGCCGTCATTCCGCCGTCAACGCGGTAATTCACGCCGGTCAGCCACCTGCCGCGATCCGATACGAGCAGCGCGACGACCTCTGCGATGTCGTCGGTGGCGCCCCAGCGGCCGAGCGGCACCGACTGGAGCCACGCCTCGGCGGGAACGCCCATCGCGTCGCCGAACGTCTTCCGGACCGCGTCCGAGCCCACGGTCGTCACCGGCCCGGGGGTCACGACGTTCACGCGGATATTGCTCGGCGCGAGGTCGACGGCAAGGACGCGCGAGTAGGCGTCGAGCGCCGCTTTCGCCGCGCTGTAGTGGGCGAAGGGGCCCGCCCCGGCCCCCATCGTCGCGGCCGTCGAGGATATGTTCACGATCGCGGCCGCCTTTGATTCGCGGAGCGCCGGCAACACCGCGTTGGTGAGGCGGACCGAGGAGAAGAGGTTCAACGCGAAGACGTCCTGCCACTCCCCTTCCGGGATCGAGGCGGCGCCTTCCGGGAACCCGTTCGCCCCCCCCGCATTGTTCACGAGGATGTCGAGCCCACCGAGGGCTGCGAGCGCCCCCGACGCGATCGCCTTCACCCCTTCGCTGGTGCGGATGTCGCCGGCAACGAACGTCGCCGCTGCGGGCGTCTCCTCGTTGCGCGACCGCGCGGAGACGACGACCTTCGCGCCAGCGTCGAGAAGACGTTGCGCGATCGCCGCACCGATGCCGCGCGAGCCTCCAGTGACGAGGGCACGGCGACCGATGAGTTCCTTCGAGAGATCAAGCTTGCTGGACATGATGTTCCTTTCGTCGAGCACGACACCTGAATGGGTTATGCTTACCGGAGCAGCGCCCCTTTTTTCCGGAGCGGTGCTCCATATATTCGGAGCATCGCTCCGATTGTCAAGAGAGTCCTATGCGTGCTGACGCCAAGAAGAACTACGACCACCTGCTCGCTGTCGCGCGCGCCGTCGTCAAAGAACAGGGGGCTGACGCATCGCTGCGCGACATCGCCCGCAGAGCCGACGTCGGCCTCGGCACGCTGTACCGTCACTTCCCGACGCGAGAGGCGTTGCTCGAGGCGCTGCTTCGCACGAGCCTCGACGAGATGACAGCGCAGGCGGCCGAGCTCGAAACATCGAGCGCACCCGACGATGCGCTCGTGACGTGGCTACGCGAGGCGGTCGCGTTCACGCGCAATTACCACGGCATCACGGCGTTGATGATGGCCGCCCTCGATGATCCGAAGTCCGCTCTCCACGCTTCGTGCGTCACGGTGCGCGCGGCAGGCACGCGGCTTCTCTCCCGTGCTCAAGCCGCAGGGAAGGCGCGAAGCGACGTCGACGGCACAGAGTTGTTCGCGCTGATCGCGGCGCTGGCATGGCTCGGCGACCAACCATCGCTCGGCCGACACGCCGATCATCTATTCGAGATTGTCGCGAGCGCGATCCTGACAAATCGAGCGAGCAACGGTGGCCGAGCCCAACGCCGACCTCGGGACCGGAGCTGAGACCTTCGAGCGCGTGGGAGCATAGGAGAAATTGGAGCGCTGTTCAGGGTGGAGGGCTGGTGCAGAGGTGACGAGGAGGGCCGCAGACGGGCGCCCCCGAGCCTCGCGTCGAGCGATCCACACAGGCGAGCGCGCCTTCCGGAATGCTTGACTTCTGCGTTTACAGGCGTAATCATCAGACCGATTACAGTCGTAAACAGTGAGGGGCGAGACCGATGAGCCGGGTATCGATCAGCGAAGCCGAGTCGCAGGTGATGGAAGTGTTGTGGCACGCGGGCGAGGCGATCCCCGCCGAACAGGTCATCAGCGCCCTGGTCCGCCAGCAACACTGGCAAGAGGCCACCATCAAGACCTTGCTGAATCGCTTGCTGAAGAAGGGGGCGATTCGCGCCGAAAAAGACGGCCGGCGCTACCTGTACACGGCGGTTCTGAAACGCGACGAATGGGTGACCAGCGAGAGCAAGAATCTGCTCGATCGTCTGTTCGGCGGCCGGATCGCACCGTTGGTCGCCCATTTCGGGAGCCAGAGCAAGCTGAGCAAGTCGGACCTCGCTGAATTGACGCGGCTGATCGAGGAAATGCGCGATGATGACTGAGCTCGTCGCCGCGCTGGTCCGCCTGACCTATGCCCTCAGCGCCGCCGTCCTGCTGATGCTGGCATTGCGCGGACCGCTGCGCCGCGTGTTCGGTGCGACCCTCGCGTACCAGACCTGGCTGGTGGTTCCGGCGATCGTCGCGGTCGCGCTCCTGCCCGCTGTGCGCGTCCAGCCCCAGGCCGTCCCGGTCTCCCTGCGAACCTTTTCGGATGCGGCCGTGCCGGCTCTTCGCGAGGCCAGCATCCCGTGGCTATCCGTGGCCTTGCTCGTGTGGGGAGCGGGAGCCCTGATGCTCGCGGCGGGGTTCTGGCGCGCGCACGTCCGCTTCGTGCGCGGTCTGGGTTCGCTCACCCCGCGCGAAGGCCTTTATTTCAGTGAGTCGCCCACCGCCGGACCGGCCTCGCTCGGACTGTGGCGCCCCAAGGTCATCGTTCCTTCGGATTTTCCGCGGCGCTATACGCCAGCCGAGCAGTTACTCATCATCCAGCACGAACAGGTGCACGCCGAACGCGGTGACGCCGTGGTCAACCTGCTCCAGGTGTGCTTGCAGTGCGTGTTCTGGTTCAACCCGCTGATCCACTGGGCGGCAGTGCGCTTTCGCGTCGACCAGGAGCTCGCGTGCGACGCCGCCGTGCTGCGCGGCAACCCGGGCCAGCGCCGCGCGTACTCCCAAGCCCTGTTGAAGTCTCACACGCTTTCCACGGAAACACCCCCCACCGTTGCCTGTCTTTGGCGATTCAATCACCCCATCAAGGAGCGCATCATGAGTTTGCAGCAGGTCCCACCTGGAAGGCTTCGTCGCCTTGCCGGCCGTCTCGCGGTTGCATCCCTCGTCCTTGCCGGCGGTTCCGCCAGCTTGCTCGCCCGCGCCGAAAATGTCCCTACTGCTAGCGCTGTCCTCTACGAGGTCGCGATGGACCTGTCGACGGCAGGGGCCAAGGCGGCCCCACGCGTCCACGTTCGTGAGGGCACACCGTTCGCGGTCAGCAGCGAGCGGAATGGCGTCAAATGGAGGTTGGAATTCACCGTATCCAAAGCAGGCACGGCCGATGGGGTTGCAATGACAGGCAAGATCGATATCGATTCGACGACGATCGCCCGGCCCACGCTGGAGGGCCGTCTCGGCGAGCCCATGCGGTTGAAGGTCGAGGACGAGGGCAGGAACCTCGACCTGGCGATGGTCGTGCGCGAAGTGACCGCGAGGCCCACCCAACCGTAAGCCGAGGTGAAGAGCGTCTCGACGGTTGCCCAGCTCCAGTCCGCGCTCGCCTCGGCACCGGCGGGCGATGAGAGCGCACATCCACCCCTGAGGCCGGACGCTACGCGGAACGCTTGAGCGGCAGGTCTCGCTCGCCCAGATTCACGCCGCTCAGCCACCGCATGCGGTTGAATCCGTCCAGGTTCTTGTTCGCCACCACCTGGAAACAGGTGGAGCTGCCCTGCGCCGCGATGTGCACGGACCAGCCCAGGAACACCTGCCACAGGCGGAACCACCACTCGCCGTAGGTCTTCACCACCTGCGCGCGGTGGGCCATCCAGTTGTCGTACCAGCGCGAGATGGTGAGCGAATAGTGGATGCCCACGTTCTCCACGCTGTGAATCTCGAACCCGGCCTTCTCCATGTTCTCCACCACGAAGCTCAGGGGCATGGAGGCGTCCGCGCCGGGGAAGATGTACTTGTTCATGAACAGGCCCCACACCAGGTCCTCCATGTGGAAGCCCAGGTGGCCCTTCTTCGCGCGCAGGCCGGCGATCTGCAGATAGAAGAGCCCATCATCCGCGAGCAGGCCGTACACCTGTTGCATGAACGCCTGGAACTTGCGCACCCCCACGTGCTCGGCCATTTCCAGACAGGAAATCTTGTCGAACGTCTGGTTCGGGATGTCCCGGTAGTCCTTGTTCAGGATGCGGGCGGTGGCGCTCTGACCCAGCCGGGCAATCTGCGCGTTGCCGTATTCGGTGCCCTTCTCCGCGATGGTGATGCCGGTGGCATCCACGCCGTAGTCCCTGGCCGCATGGGCCACCAGGGTTCCCCAGCCGCAGCCGATGTCCAGGTAGCGCTCGCCGCGTTCGAGCTGCAGCTTCTCGCAGACCAGTTTCATCTTCCGGTCCTGCGCCTCCTCCAGCGTGTCCTCCGGGGACTGGAAGAAGCCGGAGGTGTAGATCATCCGAGGCCCGAGGAACCAACTGAAGAAATCGTTCCCGCGGTCGTAGTGCGCCTTGCCAATGCGCTCGTCCTGCGCGCGGGAGTGGATGAGCACCTCCGGCAGGAAGTGGGAGAACAGGAACTTGAAGTGGTCACCCACGAAGCTGTACTCGGCGACCTGGACGCGCTCCCGGATGAAGTCCCGGAAGTCGCCAGGGATGTCCACCCGTTCGTGGATGTAGTCCTCGATCAGGTGCGTGATGGGGGTCTTGCCGTGCTGGTAGCGCGCGGCGACAGACGGATGACGGACGAGGATTTTGGACGCTGCGGACTGCGTCATGAACCTGATCTCCAGAAGGATGGGATGTCGCCCGGGCCATGAGCCCGTGTGCGTTCAAAACCGGTGGCGGTTTTTTCTGTCACCGCGTCCGTTGGCAGGCGTCAGACGATTCGTAGGCCTCAGGCCTCCCACACGCCCGGGGCGCGCCGGAGGGCTTCGGAGAGTGACTCCCGCGCCCGCCCGTGCCCGGAACACGCCGAGCCGCAGCTTTCCGAGCACCTCGTTGGTGGTGATGACGAGCCGGCCTGCGCGTGCCCGGCGCTGCTCCTCGAGAAGTGCACCCACGTCCAGGGCGTGAGGACGCATCCGGCCCGCGCGCTCGGCGATGGCGAGGCAGCGCGGTGTCGGGCGCAGGCGAGTGGAAGTGCGGAGTCACCTGCAAGTCAGCACCCGGGTACTCGCCATCGGAGGAGTCGTGCTGTCGACACGCGCGCTCATCACTTCAGCGCTGCCCAGGTTGCGCGGCTTTTCAAAACATCGCGCCAAACACCGCCGAGGAGTGCTGGCGCGGCGAAGACGCCAGACGCCTCGCGACGCGGCAGCCCTCAACACATTTACTTGCTTATCGAGCAAGCAAGTTATAAATGCCGGCTGTCCTTTGATGGGAGATCGTCATGAAAGCAGTCGTTGTCGAAGCATTCGGTCCTGCAGACCAGCTCGCCGTGGTGGAGCGTCCCGACCCCGAGCCTCGGCACGGGCAGGTGGTCATAGCGGTTGAAGCCGCAGGCGTAGGGCTGGTCGATATCCTGCAGCGCAGGGGCGAGTTCGGGTTCTCCGAGCCCGGGTTCATCCCGGGCGTGGAAGTTGCCGGACGTGTGCAGAAGGTCGGCGAGGGCGTGGATCGCGGACTCATTGGCCAGCGCGTCTTTGCCCAGGGCAGCGGGGGCTACGCCGAACAGTTCGTGGCGGACGCCGCGGGCCTGGTCGCACTGCCCGACCCTCTGTCGGCCCGAAATGCGGTGGCGTTGGGCGTCAACGCGCTGGTAGCGCATTTCAGTCTTCGCCGGGCGCAGGTTCGGCCGGGCGAACATGTGCTGGTGCGCGGCGCCAGTGGCGGGATTGGACTTCTTGCCGTGAAGATGGCGCTGCAACTGGGCGCCACCGTTACGGCGGTCACGCGGTCGACCGCGGCGGACCGACTTGCCGAGCTCGGCATCCAGAACATCGTGAGGCGCGACCGCGAAACCGAACCGGCCGGTCCATTCGATGCCGTCATCGACCCCGTAGGCGGGGCTGCGGTTCCGGCGTTGCTCGGCAGGCTCGCGCCCAATGGTCGTTACGTGCTGAATGGTGGGGCCGCCGGCTTTCCCCCGCCGGAGTTCGGCATGGCGCTCGTCCAGACGTTCTTCAACTCACTCACTTTCTCGACGTTCAGCCTGAACTCCGTGCCTGCTGGCGAAGCGGGTGCGGCCGCGCGCGCCATCTTTGCCGATGCCGTTCGGGGAGCGCTCGTTCCGGTGGTGGGCCCCGTGTTCCGCCTCACCGAGGCCGCAAAGGCCCATTTGGCACTCGAAGGCGGGGACGCCTTTGGTAAGATCGTGCTCGAGCCGTGAATCGGCAGTCCGCCGGCCGGCAGGCAAGGAGCAACGATGAGCGGGACACGGCCGAGGCGGACACAGGAAGAGCGGCGGGACGAGTCCGAACAACGCATGTTGGCAGCCGGCCTTCGGCTGGTGGCGGAGCAGGGCATCGAGAAGCTCACCCTGGCCGATGTGGGCAAGACCGCCGGCTACAGCCGCGGCCTTCCCGCCCATCACTTCGGGTCCAAGGAACAGTACCTCAAGGCCCTGGCCTCCTACGCAACCATTGAATTCGAGAAGACGGTTCCCATCGAGGACCGCCTCTCGGGGTTGCCCGCGCTGCTCGAACTCATCCGCACCGTTTTCGTCCACCTCACCGCCGATCCCACCCGGCTGCTCCTGACACAGGTCGTGCTCAGAGATCCGCGCAAGGAACAGGCGCTCTCGGGCGAAGTCGGCGCACTGCGCGACAAGACGCTGGCGACTCTTGCCCAACACGTCAGGACCGGCATTGCCGCCGGGCAGATTAGGGCGAGTGTCGATCCGGAAATGGCCAGCCTGTTCCTTGCCGCCTCCATCTGCGGCGTGGTCGAGACCTGGATGGCCAATCCGGATTTCGATGTAGCAGCGGCTGGCACGCAACTGATCGAACTGACCCGTCATGCACTCGAGCAGGGCAAATCGCCTTAGCATCGTGCGCGTGGCCAGTTGCAGCGCGTCGAAGTTTTTCCCATTCACGAACACATCCACCACGCCCGCGACGATCACCGCTCCCACGATGAGCTCGCGCCCGCTCCACGTATCGGGGCAAGCCGCGCCCTACCTCGCTCGCCTCCGCCGGAGGAAGGAAACATTGCTTGCCCTTTCTCTACGGGCAGGGATAGCCTGGAAAGGCTGAAAAAGCTGTCAAGACCAGGAGAAACACATGCGAGCGGCAATCATTGCAGGGCTGATGGCAGCGGGACTGCTGGTGGGCTGTGGAGGCACGTCCGACGGACAGGAGGACATCTCGTCTGATGCGACCGTGGAGTCGGCTGAGCCGGGCGTCCGCACCCAACGCTCCACCACGTTCTTTTGTTGCGATGGCACCGAATGCTTCGGCACGCCTCGCTCCTGTGCCACCTACTGCAGCCAGAACGATCTCGGCGGCCTCTGCGGATGAGCGCATTGACGCTGATGTAACACCTGCCGTTCTGCGAATTCGGCGGTCCGCCCTGGTCATGCAGGGCGGGCCGCTGGGAATGGCCCAGAGCCGCGCGCCTTATTTATTTGATTTGCTCAAATTTCTGGATTCACATGCCTCCCCTCAGCGCCGTACTGACTGGAGGAGACACATGAAGAATGCGATGTGGGCTGCGGGGTTGTCGTTGACGATGGGTCTGATGGTTGGCTGCGGTGGCGTCGCCGACGAGACCACTCAGGAGTCATCCAACCTGGAGACTCGTCAGGATGCCATTCCGGACTGCTCGGGTGGCGACTACTACACGATGTATTTCAGCGACGCCACGTACACCACGCAGATTGGCGGCTGGGGCTGTCATTGCGGCGCCTTCGCCTCTTGGGGCAAGACGAGCAACTACAGTCGGATCTCCGTGGACTGCGAGTAGGATCGGTCACTCCAGGAAGTCGCACCTGGCCGCCCTGCCAGCAGTCGTGAGCTCCACGAGTCGTCTGACACCCTTCTCGGCTTCGCGGAGCCTGTGGAGGGCCGTGGCGACATTCTCGGCTCCATCCACCAGGCTGAGCGCCTCGTTGAAGATCCGGCCTGCACGCGTCTGACCCACGAGGCCCTCGAGGAAGCGGGGAACGCCGACCACCACCTGGAACGTCGGCTCTGGATTGGCCAGTGGCATCTCCACCGGCACGAGCCTGACCGTCCCCGTGTGCCGGGGCTCCAGGTTCAGCATCACGCGGCACTGTGCCTCCACCAATGCGCTCAGCTCCACCGTGGCCTTCCGCGGCAGCGCGAGCGTCGCGGTGAGCGCACCGGTCAGCTTCTCTCCGAGCGCTCCCACGTCATGGAGCCAGTACGAGGACGGAAACCGCGCGCGCAGGGCCTCGGCCGTGTCCCAGAGGAAGCGACGTTCCAGCTCGCCCCCGTTCCAGTCATTCCGGCCCAGCCACTCCAGGCGGTCGATCAGGAAGGCGAGGAACGTACGGAACTGTCGCAGGCATTCCAGCACCTCGCATCCGACGAAGGTCCGGCAACCCGCCAGGTCCACCGACTCGGGCAGCTTGCCCCGAGCAGCGACGATTCCGATGAAGGGCCCTCCAAAGACGATGGGCGTCTCCAGGTCGAGGAAGCGGCCATCCGCGGTGAAGTTGTTGTGGAAGGAGCCCCAGTAAACGCCGGCCTGGAAGTACCGCTCGAAGTGGAGGACCAGCCGCTCGATGGCGCCCTCCAGGCGTTGCGCGAGCGCCTCGGGGGTGACGTCGCTCGGGCGCACCTCGGGCTGGGTGGGGTCCCCGAGGTAGCGGGCCATCCGCAGGAACAACTCGACCACGGACGGAGCGCCTCCCCGCCACTGTGAGAACGCCCAGGCGAAGTTGGACAGGCGCGCGAACCCCGCTGCCTTGACCGAGATGGCCTGGAGTCGCCGGTCCGCCGGGGCGAGCTGGCTGAGGTCACGGCCTGGAAAGCTCGACTCGACGTAGCGCTCGGCTTCCGATGGCAGCGGGGCCAGGAGCAGGCCCTCGCACGGGGCGAGGGCGTCACCCGCTCCTAGCGCCTCCAGGTAACGGCTCACCAGGTACTCCCTCGCGGCGGCGGAGGGAAACAGGTGCCCGCTGCTGTGGTAGCGATCCGTCGGGTGGTGCCAGTTCGCCGCGAGCAGGGTACGGCCCACGCCCTTCAGGTACTTGCCGGAGTAGAAGCCCGCTCGGCCCGACCCCAGCCGGTGGGAGATGTTGACGTCTGCGTTGGTCTGGAGGTCCGCGTACAAGAGCTCCGCTTCGTGCTCGGGCCGTGTCGAGAACCCGAAGGAGCCGATGCGTCCCAGGTCGACCTGGACGGCGTACCTGGCATGGCTCGCGTGCAACGCGGTGAACCCGGCGGGCGAGACCGGAACAGGGACCGCCCAAGGATCCGTCGGGTGGCTCGGTGGATGCTCGCGGGTCGGGGACATGGTCGACTCCTCCGTGTGCTCCTGGTTCCTCGCTAGTTCAGGACGAACAGGTCTCGGGGCTCGGCTCCCACGGGGAGAACGCGCTCCGCCCACTCGATGAGCCGCAGCGCCTCCTCGTGATCCTCGCGCCGGAGCGCACGCCCCAGGGCCAGCCGGACCTCCCCGCTCACGCTGTCGAAGACCGTCGCCGAGATGCGCTGGAGGACGTAGTAGCGCAGGCTTTGGGGGGAGGTAGCGGCCTCCGGTTTGAGCGGGACGACATTCGCGTTCACGAAGCGGAAGTCAGGCCGGCGCTCCCTCGGGCTCTCGGGAGGCTCGCTCCGGTTGCGGAGCACGAGTCCGCTGTCGGAGTCCTCCTTGATCTTCGCGAACAGCACGAGCCCCAGCTCGTGCATCAGACGCTGCTTCCAGGGCTCCTCGAGGGAGACGGGCGCGGTCAGCTCGCGGGGGTCGTATGAAATCTCCTCGGCGGCCAGGAAGGACAGCCACAGCCGGGTGTACTCGCGCTGCGTGGCGCCGTACGTCAGCTCGTGCGAGAGCCACTTGAGGAGCTGAGGGCTCCTACGCAGAGCCCTCACATCGAAGCCCTCGAAGACGCCCGAGCAGTAGAAGCGGGCGAGGTCGGTGAAGAACTCGGGTCGCTGCGCCTCCCACTGCGGGCAGAACCGGCGGTACTCGGAGACGTGGCGCTCGTGATAGCTGACCGTGAGGTTCACGACCGTCGTTCCGATCGGTATCCGCTCGGAGAGGTTGAAGGTGGAGAGGTACCAGTAATCCAGTCCCACCGTCGCGGCCGCCTCCGTCAGGAGCTGGCAGAAGACGAAGTCCTCGAGGTTGTCGCGGAGGATGGGGCCGGTCTCGAACCGGAGCCACGGGGCCAACTCGGCGATGACCGCCGCGGACCAGCAGTGCAGGTAGTCGTGCTCCGCGAACAGCACTTCCCGGACCAGATGGTCTCCCTCGTTGTAGTCCCGGGCGGAGCCGTACGGATCCGCGAGCCAGCGTGAGAGGGCCGAGTTGTTCGCGAGGAAGAGGGCCCGATGGAAGGGATTGAAGCCCGCCAGGGTCACCGGAACGATGCGCTCGTAGTACCAACGTTGATCAATGGCGCGTGGCACGAAGCGCACCAGGGGATCCGAGAGCATCCGGCGCACCAGGGGAAGCCGCAGGAGCGACTCCGGATGGGGCTCGGAAGGAATGGAGAGGGGGGCGGCATTGAGCATGACTGTGGACCAGCGGGTGCGAGAAGGCGGCGCGGTGCGGCGCCGCCTTCTCGGGGCGAGGGTGAAGGTGACAGCACCATCCAAGACCTGCGCGATGCGTTAGTCGCCCTCGTGTCAGCCTATCTCGAGCTTGTTGCCGCAGCCGTCCTCCGCCTTGCACGGCTCGAGCTCGAGGCCACCCGTCACCGAGGCCAGGTCCTCGAGGGTGAGTTGTTTCTCCTTTCGAGCCCGAGACTGCTGCTCCTTCGACTGCTGGGGGGGTTGCGACTGCTGCTTCTTGATGCGCTTCATGGTCTGGCTCCTCGGTTTGGGGCCGTGAGCACCACGGCCTCTCACCAGGAGCTACGCGGAAGCGATTTAAGTGGATTTTCGATGCGCCTCACGCCCCTACCTGGCTAGGAAACGATTCGACAGATCCTCGACGATGGCGGCCTGCACTGGGCCGGGGTCGTTCTTCACGAACAGGTGCTCCCCCTCGAAGAGCCGGAGCTTGAACCCTCCCCGCGTGTGCTGGCCCCAGGCCTCGAGGTGCTCGCGGCCCACCAGCGTGTCCTTCGTGCCTCCGAAGGCCGAGATGGGGCAGTCGAAGGGCGCTTCGTTCCGGTAGCTGTGGCTTCGCAGCAACCGGAAGTCTGCCTGCATCGTGGGCAGCAGCATCTGCACCATCTCCGGGTAGGCCAGCAGCGCCTCGGGCACCAGGTTGAAGCGGCGCAGAAGGCCCACGTCCACCTTCGAGCCTCCGGCCACCACCGACCCCAGCATCTCGTCGAGCCGCGGGTTCGGCACCTGTGGCTCGGATGAGGCCGCGATGAACAGGTGCGCCGGCTCTCTCCCCCACTCCGCCCGCAGCCACCGCGCCAGCTCGAAGGCGATGATTCCTCCCATGCTCGCGCCAAAGAGCGCGAAGGGCTCGTCCAGCAAAGGCCGCATCACCCGCGCCAGCTCCGGCAGCAGCGCCGGGAAGCGCTCGAAGGACCGCTCCTTCAGCCGCTCTTCGCGCCCCGGCAGTTGGACCGGGACGACCTCGAGCCAGCCGGGCAACTTCTCCGCCCAGCCGCGGTACACCAGTGCCCCCGCTCCCCCGAACGGGAAGCAGAACAGACGCACTCGCGCCCCCGTGGCTCCGGGCTTCCGACGGAACCATCGGGAGAGCTCCTCCGGCGGAACCGGATCCCCGGGGGGCGGTGTGCGCTTGGGACTCTCCGTCACGGGTGCGGCGATCGGTGTCAGGGATTGCGCGAGCTGCTCCGCCAGACGGCGAGGGCTCGGTCCCTGCAGCAGGTCCGCCACCGGCACGTCCACCCCGAGGTCCTTCTGGATCCACCCCTTGAGGTCCACCGCCCCCAGTGAGTCCAATCCCAGCTCCCGCAGCGAGGCCTCGGGATCTATGTCTGACGCAGCCATCCCCGAAACCGAGGCGGCCTGGTGCAACAGATAGGATTCGAGGTGCCCACGCTTCTCGGCCGCGCTCGCCGAGCGGATCCGCTGTAGCAGCTCGACCGGCTCCTGGCGCCGAGCCCCTATGGTTGCCCTGCTCGGCCCCTCCACCGCCCGGCGCAACACCTGGGCGCTCACGCGCCGCAGACGCATGCCCTCCGAGACGGCCACCACCTCTCCCGCTTCGTCCAACAGGCGTAGGTCCGCCCGCAGGGAGTCTGGATCCTCCGAGGGGTGCAGCCGCACGTGGCACCAGCGCGTCCGCCCTGCTCCTCCGTGCCGCTGGTCGTGCCGATCCACACCCACCCCGATGAACACGCCTCGCTCCCCTCCCCCCGCCGGCAGCGCCACCTTCACGAGCTGCCCGCAGGCCTCCACCACACACGCCTCCGCCAACAGCGGGCCCACGGGGAGCGCGCTTCGCCCGTCACCCAGCTCGGGCATCTCCGGCACCGCGATCTCCGCCAGCGCCTCGCCGTCCCGGCGCCACAGCCTCCGGATGAGCCGGAAGCTCGGGCCAATCTCATGCTCGCCCGCTTTCCAATGCGTGGCGTAGAAGGCCTCGCCCGTCAGCTCCTCGCCGCACCTCGCGCGCACTGCGTCCAGCGTGCCCTCCGCCCGCGCCCGCTCGAACGCCTCCGCACGCGCCTCCCCCTGGAAGGTGCCCGAGGTGTGCAGCTTCCACGAGGGCTCGCCTCCACCCTGCCCCGCTTCGAGGCTGAAGAGCTGGAAGGCCGTGCCCCCCGAACCCTTGTCTTGCAACACGAGCTGCACCGTGCGCGGCTCGCCCTCGGAGAGCAGCAGCGCATCGGAGAACGTGATGCCCTCCGCGTGCACTCCCGGCGAGGCCCCCGACACCTCCGCCATCGCCGCCATCGCCATGGACAGGTGCACCACTCCCGAGACCACGATCTGTCCGTGCACGCGGTGGTCTCTCAGCACCGCGAGCCGCCCCGCGTCGAGCTGCGTCTCGAAAGCCACCGTCACCGGAGAGCGCACCCGGTGGCCGATCAGTGGGTGGCCACCCCTCGCGCTCACAACCGGCATCGGCGTGGCGCCACCGGCTCGCGCCGAGGGCTCAACCCAGTAACGCTCGCGTTGGAATGGGTACGTGGGGAGCGGCACCCGGCGGCTGCTCGTCCCTACCAGTCCCTTCCAATCCACCTCCACCCCTCGCGTGTACAGCTCCGACACTGCTTCGAGCACCGTGCGCGCTTCGTTCTGGCCCTCGCGCAACGAGGGGATCCACCCCGCTCCCGCGTCCTCGGGCACGCAGCGCTTCGCCATTCCCAGCAGCGTCGGCTTGGGGCCAAGCTCCACCATCAGCCCGGTGCCCGCCTCGTGCAGGCTCTGGACTCCCTCCATGAAGCGCACCGGCTCTCGCACGTGGCGTCTCCAGTACGCCGCTCCCGTCAGCTCCGCCGCCGTCGCTGGCCGGCCCGTCACGTTGGAGATGACGGTGAGCTTCGGCGCCGAGTACGTCACCTTCTCGGCCACCCGCTCGAAGGGCTCCAAGATGGAGTCCATCAATGGCGAGTGGAACGCGTGCGACACCTGCAATGCCCGCGTCTTGATGCCCTTCCCCTGGAAGGACTCCACAACCGCCAGCACCGCCTGCCGCTCACCGGAGATCACCGTCTCCGTCGGGCCGTTGATGGCCGCGAGGGACACACGTCCCTCGTAGGGCCGCAGCGCCTCGGCTACCTCGGCCTCCCCGGCGAAGACGGCCGCCATCTCTCCATCCCTCGGCAGCGAGTGCATCAACCGCGCGCGCTCGGCGATCAGCTTCAGCCCGTCCTCCAGGCTGAATACCCCCGCCACGCACGCGGCCACCAGCTCACCCACGCTGTGCCCTATCACCGCCTGCGGCACCACGCCCCACGAGCGCCACAGCTCCGCCAGCGCGTACTCCAGCGCGAACAGCGCCGGCTGCGTGTACCGCGTCTCGGTCAGCAGCGCGGCCTCGGCAACGCCCTCCTTTGCGAAGAGCACCTCGAGCAGCGGCCGATCCATCAGCGGGCGCAGCAGTGCGTCACACGTGTCCAGCGTCTGGCGGAACACGGGCTGTGACTCGTACAGACCGCGCCCCATGCCCACGTATTGGCTGCCCTGGCCCGTGAAGAGGAACGCCACCTTCGGAGGCGTCTCGCCCCGCAGGCGCCCAGCCACCAAGCCCGCGGCCGGCTCGCCTGCCACGAATGCCGCCAGACGCGAGCGGGCCTCGGACACCGAGTCGGCCACCACCGCGAGCCG
Organism: Archangium minus; assembly: GCF_044360475.1. Lineage (NCBI taxonomy): Bacteria > Pseudomonadati > Myxococcota > Myxococcia > Myxococcales > Archangiaceae > Archangium > Archangium minus. The sequence goes on along the minus strand of NZ_CP043494.1, from coordinate 5,973,484 downwards.
GTGCGAGAAGTGCGTCCGCCCCGTGGCCGCCGTGGCGCACACCTCTCCCAGTGAGGTCGAGGGGTTGTTGGCCAGGTGCTCCTCGAAGCGCCCCGCCAGTTCCAGCAGGGCCTCCCAGCGGCGCGCCGACAACGGCAGCACGGCCCACCGTGGCTCGGGCTCCGTGGCGGCGGTCTCCGTGGGCGGCGGCTCCGACAGCACCACGTGGGCATTCGTCCCGCTCGCTCCGAACGAGCTCACCCCCGCGACACGCCGCTCTCCCCGGCGCGTCCACGCCGAGAGCGAGGTGCGCACCTCCGCCGGAATGGACTCCCAGGACACGTGCGGGTTTGGCACTCGGAAGTGTAGGTGCGGGGGAAGCTGTCCGTGCCGCAGCGAGAGCACCACCTTGAGGAGCCCCGCCATGCCCGCCGCCGCCTCGGCGTGCCCCACGTTCGTCTTCACCGAGCCGAGCACGAACTTGTCACCTGCCGCCCGGCTCTCGCCCAGCACCTCGCCCAGCGCGCGCAGCTCGATCGGGTCGCCCAGTGACGTACCCGTGCCGTGCGCCTCTACGTAGTCCACCTCCGCGGGCTTCACCCCAGCCCGGGCGAGAGCCTCACGGATGACAGCCTGCTGTGCCTGTCCATTGGGCACCGTGGGCCCACTGCTCGGCCCGTCCTGGTTGACCGCCGAGCCCCGGATGACGGCGAGGATCGGATCCTTCGCGGCCACCGCGTCCGACAGCCGCGCGAGCACCACCACGCCGCAGCCCTCGCTCCGCGCATAGCCGTCCGCCGATGCATCGAACGTCTTGCACCGTCCGTCCGGCGCAAGCGCTCGCGCCTTGGACATCAACACCGTGCCGCCCGGTGAGAGGATGAGGTTCACACCACCGACGATGGCCAGGTCCACCTCGCCCGCCCGCAGGCTCTGACAGGCCAGGTGCAGCGCCACCAGCGACGACGAGCACGCCGTGTCCACCGCCACGCTCGGCCCCTGGAGGCCCAACATGTACGAGAGCCGGCCAGGTGCAAAGTTGAGCGCGTTGCCCGTCATCACGTACCCGTCCTGCTCCGCCGGGTCGCGCAGCGTGGCCAGCAGCTGGCCATAGTCGTTGTTGGTGATGCCCAGGAACACCCCGGCGCGGCTCCCGGACAGTGAGCCCGGTGCTCGTCCCGCCCGCTCCAGCGCCTCCCAGCTCAGCTCCCAGAAGAGGCGATGCTGTGGATCGATGCTCACCGCCTCGCGCGGGTTGATGTTGAAGAAGCGCGCATCGAAGCGATCCACCTCCCGCAGGAAGCCGCCCCGCCGCGTGTACGCCTTGCCCGGCGCGTTCGGATCCGGATCGTACCAGGCGTCCACGTCCCAGCGCTCCGGCGGCACCTCGCTCGTCGCGTCCACCCCATCTCGCAGCAGCCGCCAGAAGGCCTCCGGGCTGTCCGCGCCCGGGAAGCGACACGCCATGCCCAGGATGGCGATGGGCTCGCGCTTCGCCCGCTCGGACGCCTCCACCTTGGCGCGCATCTGCTTGATCTCATGCAGCGCCTGCTTGAGGACCGCCTGGCGATCCGTCCCTTCCGGAGCCCCACTCATACCGTGTCGTCTCCCTCTGACTTCAACGCGGCCAGCTCACTGGCGAGCATCGCCAGCAGCTCGTCCTCGGAGGCCTCATCGCTCGCCGCCATCCCGCCCGGCGCAGGGGCCTGCACCACCGCCGGTTGCGGCGCCGCCGTCTCCGGCGCATCCACCCGGGCCATCACATCCGACAGGTAGCCCGCGAGGACCCGCACGCTCGGGTAATCGAAGGCCAGCGTCGAGGGCAGCGCCCTGCCCAGATCCAGCTCCAGCCGCTTCTTCAGCCGGACGCTCATGATGGAGTCCATGCCGAGCTGGAAGAAGCCCTGCTCCAGCCCCAGCGAGCCACTGTCTCCCAATCCGAGCACGTCCGCGACGCGGGTGCGCACGTGCAGGGCCAGCAGCTCGAAGCGCTCCTCGCTCCCCGCCGAGACCACACGCCGCAGCAGCTGCGAGGTGGCCTCGTCCGGCGGAGGCGGAGGCGCCTCGGGAACCTCAAGCAGCTCCAGCAACGGCCTCGCGCGCCGGGCCTCGAACACGGGCTTGAAGAGGCTCCAATCAATGACCGCCACCGCCCGGTGCACCGGCGCTCCGGAGCCCAGGAATAGCCCGAGGGACTCCAGTGCATCCTCCGTGGCCATGGAGCCGAAGCCGATCTGCTCCAGATAGCCGCGGGCCTCCTCAGGCATGGCGGCGATCATGCTGCCCCCCTGCCAGGCACCCCAGCTGATGCTGACGGCCGGCAGCCCCTGCGCCCGACGGTGGTTCGCCACCGCGTCCATGAAGTGGTTCGCCGCCGCATAGGGACCGAGCAGCGCACCGCCCCACATGGCCGCCGCCGAGGAGAAGAGGACGAAGAAGTCCAGCTCCCGCTCACGCGTCAGCAGGTGCAGGTTCCACGTGCCCGCCACCTTGGGCGCCAGCACCGCCTCCACGTCCGCTCGCTGCGTCTGAGCCAACATCATGGGCCGAGACACGCCCGCCGCGTGGATGACGCCTCGAATCGGTGGCTGGGCCTCTTCGAAGACGGCCGCCATGCGCCCAGCGTCCGAGGCATCCGCCGCCACGATCCGCACCGAGACGCCTCGGAGCTCGAGCTCCTGGATGACCTCCGCTGCCTTGCCCTCGTCGCTGCTGCGCGAGAGCGAGGCCCATAGGGACCGCTCGGGCATCCCCCTGCGTCCGGTGAGCACCAGGTGCCTCGCGCCGTTGTCCGCCAACCACAGGGACAACCTGAGGCCCAGGCCTCCGAGGCCGCCCGTGACGAGGTACGAGGCATCCTCTCGCAGCCGCGCGGAATCGGTGCCCAGCTCCTCGCCACGACGAGGCTTCACGCGGGCCACTCGCCGCCCGTCGTTCCGCAGGGCGATGTGGTCCTCTCCATCTGGCGACAGCAGCTCCTCGGTGAGTGCCGACAGGTGCCCATCACCCTGGCCGGACTCCAGGTCCACGAGCCCACCCCAGAGGTCCGGGTGCTCGAGCGCGAACACCCGGCCAATGCCCCACAACGGCGACTGCGCCACCGCGAGCGGCCCTGGCGCCTCACCCGCCGGCTGTGCACCCCGGGTGACGAGCCACAGCTTCGGCGGAGTGCGCGCTCCCGCTCCCACCAGCGCCTGCGCCAGCGGCGGGATGCTGCTCGTCACGGACTCCTGTGCCGCCAGCAGGGCATCCGGCGTGGCTCCATCCGCCTCGGGCGCATCCAGGCTCCACAGGTGCACGATGCCGCGCAGCTCCGGCCCTGCCTGAGACAACAACCACTCGAGGTCCTCCCGCTTCGTGGGCGATACCGCCCACCGACCTTCGCCTCGTACCTCGCGCTCCGCGGAGGTCCAGGCCCACAACACCTGCTCGCCCCGTGCCTCCAACCGCGCCGCCAGCGCCTCGGCGGTGCCGCCCTTGTCCGCCAGCAGCAGCCACCGGCCCCGTCCGGACACGCGCGGCACTGCCACCGAGCGCGGCTTCGACTGCCAGGCCAGCTCGTACATCCACCCGTCCAGCCGCTGGCGCACGGCCAGCCGCAGCAGCCCGCGATCCACAGGGAGCAGGTGCACCCCCGCGATCTCCACCAGCACCCGGCCGGACTCGTCCAGCAGGCGCACGTCGCCCACCACTTCCTCGTTGCCACCCCGCAGCACCGCGTGAGCCCACACCGCCTCGCTCGGCTTCGAGAGGACGCGGACGGTATCGACCCGCTCCGGCAGCAAGGGCACCTCCTGCACTCCCGGCAGCGCCAGGGACAGCAGCCGCAGGGCCTGCTCCAGCAGGGCCGGGTGCACGTGGAAGGCTCCAGCTCCGGCCACCTCCGCCTCGGGGAGACGGATCAGCCCGAGCACCTCGCCCACCCGCCGCCAGAGGGACACCACCCCTCCGAGCTGCACGCCCGACTGGCGCAGCCGCTCCTCGTGCTCTCGGGCACTCAGCTCCTCCCGGCAACGCGCGCGAATGGCGGTGAGCGAGGCGGCCTCGTTCGGCGAACCACCCCGAGGCGCCTTGATGAGCCGCCCGGCGGCATGCCGCTTCCAGGGTCCCTCTTCCGCCCCGGCACTGAGGAGCTGGAAGGAGAGCCGCCCCTCGCCCTCCGGCGTGAGCACGAGCTGCGTCGGATGGCGGCCTTCCTCGGGGAGGACCCAAGGCTCGTAGAGCGTCCCCGCCTCCAGCACACTCGCCGCCCCCTTCCACAGCGAGGTCGCGGCGGAGAGGGCCAGCTCGAACCCGACGGACGCCGGCACGAGCCGCAGGCCGCGCACCGCCGACTCCTTCAGCAGCGGAAGCTCCTCCGGCTCCATCACCACGTCCCAGATGTGCTCCCGGCTCCGAGCCACCGTGAGGTGCACCCCCAGCAGCGGATGCTCCGCGCGTCCCCGGCTCCGGCCCGAGTCGGACCGAGTCGTGGACACGGCTCGCCGAGGAGGATCCGCCCAGTAGCGCTGACGCTGCCATGGGTACGAAGGCAGCTCGACGAACCGTCCTCCCTCCGGGTGCAGCCGCGGCCAGTCCACGTCGCCGCCCAGCGCGTACAGCGCGCCGAGTGACTCGAGGAGGTTCTCCCTCTCGCCCTCGTTGGAGCGCAGGGACGGAAGCGTGGTGGCCTCGCGGCCCAGGTGGGCCAGCCCCTGCTCCAGCGGGTGCAGCAACACCGGGTGAGGGCTCACCTCCAGGAAGACGTCATGGCCCTCGGCGACCAGCCGCTCGACGGTGGGCCAGAAGAGCACCGGCGCACGGAGGTTCCTCGACCAGTACACCGCGTCGAAACTCGCGCCATCACAGGGCTCGGCCGTCACCGTGGAGTAGAAGGGCACCGACGCCGGCTTCGGCGAGACGCCCTCCAGCAGCCGCAGCAGCTCGGGCTCTAGCGCGTCCATGTGCGGGCTGTGCGAGGCGTAGTCCACCTTCACCCAACGGCAGAAGATGCCCCGGGCCTCCAGCTCCGCGAGGATCCGCGCAAGCGGCTCCCGGTCTCCCGACAGCACCGTCGAGCGCGGGCCATTGCTGGCGCCCACCGCCACGCGCCCCTCGAGGCCTCGCAGCAGCGCCTCCGCCTCGTCGCGCGGCAGGTCCACGACCACCATGCCTCCGCTCTGGCTCGAGCGCGCCACCAGCCGGCTGCGCTCGCAGATGATCCTCGCCGCATCCTCCAACCCGAGTGCGCCCGCCACGTGCGCCGCGGCCACCTCGCCCATGCTGTGCCCGATGACAGCATCCGGCTCCACGCCCCAGCTCCGCCACAGCGCCGCCAGCGACACCTGCATGGCGAACAGCGTGGGCTGCACCACGTCCACGCGCTGGAGCAGCTCGGCGTCCGCCTTCTCCAGCACCTCCTTCAGCGACCACTCCACGTGCCGCCGCAGCGCCGCCTCGCAGGCCTCGATAGACGCGCGGAACACCGGCTCCGTCGCCATCAGCTCGCGGCCCATGCCCGGCCACTGCGAACCCTGTCCCGGGAAGACGAAGACGCGCCTGCGCGGGCCTGCATTGCCCTCCGGGCGCCGCACGGACAGGAAGTCCTCCAGCTTCCCGGCGAGCTCCTCGCGCGTCCGGCCCACCACCGCCGTCCGGTGTGCATGGTGCGTGCGGCGGGTGGCCGCGGAGAAGCAGAGGTCCACGACCGAGCCCGCTTGCTCGTCCGACAGGAAGGAGCGCCACGAGGTGGCCAGCTCGCGCAGCGCCTCGGGGCTTCTTGCCGAGAGCGGCAGCAGGTGGGGACGGGGTGTCTCCTCGCGTTGACTCGCGGGGCGCTCGGCAGGCGGAGGCGCCTCCTCCACCACGAGGTGCGCGTTGGTGCCGCTCATGCCAAAGGAGCTCAGTCCGGCGATACGCGGGCCTTCTGTCTCCCAGGGAGTCAACGCGGTGGGCACCTTCACCGGCAGCCGCTCCCACGGAATGTGAGGGCTGGGGGTCTTCAGGTGGAGGTGCGGCGGAATCTCCCGGTGCCGCAGCGCCAGCACCACCTTCATCAACCCCGCCACTCCCGCGGCGGCCTCCAGGTGGCCGATGTTCGTCTTCGCCGAGCCCACCCATACCGGAGCCTCAGCCGGGCGAGCCTCACCCAACACCGCCCCGAGCGCCTGCAGTTCGATCGGATCTCCCAGCGGCGTGCCCGTGCCGTGCGCCTCCACGTACCCCACTCGCGAGGGCTCCACCCCCGCGCTGGCCAGAGCCTGACGGATGACGGCCTGCTGCGACTGCCCATTGGGCACCGTGAGCCCGCTGCTCCGCCCGTCGTGGTTCACCGCTGAGCCCCGGATGACGGCGAGCACCTCGTCACCGTCCCGCAGCGCGTCCGACAGGCGCTTGAGCACCACCACGCCACAGCCCTCGCCCCGAGCGTAGCCATCCGCCGACGCGTCGAACGTCTTGCACCGCCCGTCTGCCGACAGTGCCCTCGCCTTGGAGAAGAGGACGTGCGCGTCCGGCGTGAGCATCAGGTTGACGCCTCCGGCCAGCGCCAGATCGGCTTCGCCCTCGTGCAGCGCCTGACAGGCCAGGTGCGTGGCAACCAGTGACGACGAGCACGCCGTGTCCACCGGCAGGCAGGGGCCCTGCAACCCCAACACGAAGGACAGGCGACCCGCGGCCACGCTGAAGGCGTTGCCGGTGACGAAGTAGATGTCCGCCTGCTCGATGCCTCCCGCTTTGTTCAGCACCTGGGCGTAGTCGTTGCTCGCGAGCCCCACCATCACCGCCGTCCGGCTGTCGGTGAGCCGCTCCAGGGGCTGCCCGGCCCGCTCCAGCGCCTCCCAGCCCACCTCCAGCAGCAAGCGCTGCTGTGGGTCCATGCTCGTGGCCTCGCGCGCGGAGACGCCAAAGAACCCGGCATCGAAGCGATCCACCGCCACTCCGCGCAGGAAGCCGCCTCGCCGCGTGTTCATCTTCCCGGGCGCGTCCGGATCCGCGTCGTAGTACGCGTCCGCATCCCACCGCTCCCGAGGCACCTCCGCCGTCGCGTCCACGCCGTCGTGCAGCAGCTTCCAGTAGGTCTCCGGATCGTTCGCGCCGCCAGGGAAGCGGCAAGCCATGCCGATGATGGCGATGGGCTCGCCCGGCGCGGCCTTGGATGGCGCCGCACGGCGCTGCTGGCTCGCGGGTCCCTCCAACTGGAGCACGTCCCGGATGAGGTGCTCGACCAGTGCGCCGATGTTCGGGTGATCGAACGCCAGCGTCGTCGACAGCGTCCGCCCCAGCCCCGTCTCCAGGCGCTTGCGCAGCTCCACCGCCATGAGGGAGTCCATCCCCATGTCGAAGAAACCCTGCGAGGGATCGGAGAGCTGCGCGGCCTCCATCTCCATGATTCGGGAGATGGAGCCCCGGACGTAGTCCATCAACAGAGTTCGGCGCCGCGAAGGCGCGGCCTGGTGCAGCTGGCGGACGAGCTCCGGCTCATCCTCCCTTGGCGCGGAGTTCGTCCGAGAAGGCATGGACTCGGAGGGCACGGGCGCTCGGGCCTCGTTCTCCACGGGGACGTCCTGTTGCTGCCGGACATCCACCCAGTGACGCTGACGCTGCCATGGATAGGTGGGCAGCTCGACGCGGCGCCGTGCCACTCCGGACTCCAGTGTGGCCCAGTCCACTTCCGCGCCCTGGACCCAGAGGGCCCCGAGCGCCGAGAGCAGTTGCTTCCACTCGCCCTGCCCCTCCCTCAGCGAGGCCACCCACTCCGGGCCTCCCTCCGCCACGCACTGCTTACCCATCCCCAGCAGCGTCGCCTTCGGGCCCACCTCCACCACCACGTCCACCCCGGCTTCCACCAGGGCCTTCACTCCTTGAGCGAAGCGCACCGGCTCCCTCACGTGCCGTCGCCAGTACTCCCCTCTCGTCACCTCCCCGGCCTCCGCCACCCTCCCCGTCACGTTCGCCACCAGCTTCAGCTTCGGCTCCGCGTACGCCACGCCTCCCGCCACTCTCCCGAAGGCCTCCAGCACCGGCTCCATCAGCGGCGAGTGGAACGCGTGCGACACCACCAGCCGCTTCGCCTTCACTCCCTCCGCTGACAGCTTCGCCAGTACCGCCTCCACGCCCTCGGCACTTCCGGAGACGACTGTCTCTCCGGGACCGTTGAAGGCCGCCAGCGACACCCGCGTCTCCTGGCCCGCGAGCGCCTCCCTCACCTTCTCCTCGGACGCGAACACCGCCGCCATGGCTCCACCTGCTGGCAGCGACTGCATCAGCCGTCCGCGCTCGGCGATCAGCTTCAGCCCATCCTCCAGGCTGAACACTCCCGCCACGCATGCCGCCGCCACCTCTCCGACGCTGTGGCCCAGCACCACCTGCGGCTCCACGCCCCAGGCCTTCCACTGTTGCGTCAGCGCGTACTCCAGCGCGAACAGCGCCGGCTGCGTGTATTGCGTCCGCGACAGCAGCTCGCCGTCTCCTGCCTCCAGCCCGAACATCACCGACAGCAGCGGCCGGGGCAGCAGCGGGCGCAGGATTTCCTGGCACCTCTCCAGCGCCTCTCGGAACACGGGCGCCGTCTCATACAGCTCGCGGCCCATGCCCACGTACTGGCTGCCCTGTCCCGTGAACAAGAACCCCACGCGTGGCTTCTTTCCCCTCGCCGCCTGCCCTCGCACCACTCCAGCGCGCTCTTCCCCTCCCGCCACCGCGGCCAGCTTCTCGCGCAGCTCCTCGGCCGAGCCCGCTACCACCGCGGCCCGCTGCGTGAGCTGCGTGCGCGCCACCGCCGCCGTGAAGCACACGTCCGCCAGGGACTCGGAGGGGTTTGCTTCCAGGTGCTTCCCGTGGCGCTCGGCCTGCGCGGCCAACGCCTCCGAGCTCCGCGCCGACAGCGGCAGCAGGAACACCGAACGCTTGCTCGTCTCCGAGCGGCGAGCATCCGCCGGAGCCTCCTCCAGCACCACGTGCGCGTTCGTCCCGCTCAGGCCAAAGGAGCTCACCCCCGCCACGCGCGGGCCTTCTCCCACCGGCCAGGGGGTCAGCTCGGTGGGCACCTTCACCGGCAGCTCGGCCCACGGAATGAGCGGATTGGGGCGCTTCAGGTGCAGCGTCGCGGGCACCTCGCGGTAGCGCAGCATCTGCACCGTCTTGATGAGCCCCGCCACACCGGCCCCCGCCTCCAGGTGACCGACGTTCGTCTTCACCGCGCCGATGAGCAGCGGCCGATCCTTGGGCCGTCCCTCGCCCATCACCTCCGCCAGGGCCTCTACCTCGATCGGGTCTCCCAGCGAGGTGCCCGTGCCGTGCGCCTCCACGTAGCCCACCTGCGCGGGCGTCACCTCCGCGTTGGCCAGCGCGGCGCGGATGACCGTCTTCTGTGCCAGACCGTTGGGCACCGTGAAGCCGCTGCTCGCGCCGTCGTGGTTCACCGCCGAGCCCCGGACCACCGCGTAGATGGTGTTCCCGTCCGCGAGCGCGTCCGACAGGCGCTTGAGCACCACCACGCCACAGCCCTCGCCCCGGGCATAGCCATCCGCCGACGCATCGAACGTCTTGCACCGCCCGTCCGGCGCCAGCGCGCGCGTGCGACTCAGGAAGATGTACGGCAGCGGGGAGATCATCAGCTGCACGCCCGCCGCGAGCGCCAGCCGGCACTCGCCCGCGCGCAGGCTCATGGCGGCCAGGTGCACCGCCACCAGCGAGGACGAGCACGCCGTGTCCAGCGACAGCGACGGGCCCTGCAAGCCGAGCAGGTATGACAGGCGCCCGGCGGCGAAGCAGAAGCCGTTGCCCGTGCCCGAGTAGGCGTCAATCCGCTCCAGCGCGCCAGGGTCCATCTGGAGTTGCGCGTAGTCGTTGACGCCGATGCCCACGTAGACGCCCGTCCGGGTGCCCAGGAGCTTCTCCGCCGGCTCGCCCGCTCGCTCCAGCGCTTCCCAGCTCACCTCCAGCAACAGGCGCTGCTGGGGATCCATCCTCGCCGCCTCGCGCGGAGAGATGCCGAAGAAGCGCGCGTCGAAGCGGTCCACCTCCGGCAGAAAGCTCCCGTGCCGCGTGTACATCCGCCCCGGCCTGTCCGGGTCCGGGTCGTAGTACGCGTCCACGTCGAAGCGATCCTTCGGAATCTCCCGGACGGCCTCACGGCCCTCGCGCAGCAGCCGCCAATAGGCCTCCGGATCCTCGCCACCCGGGAAGCGGCAGGACATGCCGACGATCGCGATGGGCTCCTTCTGCGCGCGCTCGAGCGAGCTCACCTTGGCCTGCAACTTCTTGAGGGCCAGCAGCGCGCGTTTCTCGGCGGAGAGGTCCGCCAACCGTTCGTTGATGTCGGTCATCGCGGATCACTCCTCGAGGAGCTGGTTGGCGAGTTCCGCCAGCTCGGACGAGACCTCGTCGTCGGACAGGCCCTCCACCTCGGCGAGGAGGGCGGCGTCCCGAGCCACCTCCTCGGCGGGCGTGGCGGCGGGTTGTGGCTCCGGAGCCAGCAGTGCGGCCAGATGCCGGGAGAGGGACTCCACGGTCGGGTAGTTGAAAACGAGCGTGGCTGGCAGTGTGCGGCCGAGCGAGGCCTGGAGCCGCTTACGCAGCTCGATGGCCATGAGCGAGTCCATGCCCATCTCGAAGAAGCCCTGCCGGGGCTGAGGCGCGCGCGATGCGTCCAGACCGAGCACCGTGGACACCTCCGTGCGCACGTGCGTGGCCAGCAGTTCCTCGCGCTCGGCTGCTGCGGCGGCCATCAGCCCCTGGAGCAACACCGAGGGCCCGGCCTCCTTCGCCGAGGCCTCCCCGGAGGACCTCGAACCGCCTGCGAGCTCGGACAACAGCGGGGGCACGGAAGGCATCGTGCCGAGGAACACCGGCCAGTTGATGGGGAACACCCCCACCTCCGCGGCCTCGGACGCGAGCCACCGGCCCAACGCCTTCACGCCCTGCTCGGGTGACAAGGGCGACACGCCCATCGAGGTCCACCGGCCCGCCGCGGTCCGCTCGGCCATGCCACCTTCGGACCACGGACCCCAGTGAATGCTCAGCGCCGGTTGTCCGAGCGCCCGCCGGTGATGTGCCAGCGCGTCCAGGAAGGCGTTGGCCGCCGCGTAGTTGCCCTGCCCCGGACCTCCCAGCAACGACACGCTCGACGAGAAGAGGACGAAGAAGTCCAGCGACAGGCCCGTCGTCAGCGCGTGAAGGTTCCAAGCCCCCGCCACCTTGGGCGCCATCACGCGAGCCAGCCGCTCCGGGTCCAGGCGCAGCAGGATGCCGTCATCCAGGGCACCCGCGGAGTGAACGATGCCCTTCAGCGGAGGCATTCCCGTCCGAATCCGCTCCAGCACCCGCTCCACGTCCGCGCGCACTGAGACGTCGCCAGCCACCACCTCCACCCGAGCACCCGCGGACTCCAGTGAGCGCAGGGCCGCCTGGGCCTCGACCGTGGCGCCACGACGCCCCATCAGCACCAGGTGTCGGGCACCCCGAGTCACCAGCCACCGCGCCACGTGCAGGCCGATGGCTCCCAGTCCACCCGTGACGAGGTACGTGGCGTCCGCCTTCGGAGCCAGCTCCTTCGCCGGAGCCTCCGCGGTGGGAACAAGGCGAGCCGCGAGCCGCTGTCCACGCAGCGCCACCTGCTCCTCTCCATCTGGCTCCAACAGCTCCGCCGCGAGCCGCTCCTCCTCCCCGGCGGGCGAGGACGGATCGAGATCGATCAATCCACCCCACACCTCCGGCTGCTCCAGTGCGAGGACCCGGCCCAGGCCCCACAGCGGCGCCTGAGCCACGGAAGGAGCCTCGGACTTCCCGGTAGCCTGCGCTCCACGCGTCACCAGCCACAGCCGAGGAGGCGTCCCCTGCGCCGCCGCCTCCATCGCTTGGAGGATCGTGATGACACTGCCGCAGCCCACCGTCCGGGCCTGCTCCAGCACCGAGGCATCCTCGGAAGTGGGCGCCGAAAGATCCAGGCTCCACAGGTGCACGATGCCGCGCACCGGTCCACCCGCGAGCACCTCGCGCACGAGCCGCCGCACGCCCTCCGAGTCCGCGCTCACGCTCCCCAGCGGGGCCCGCACCACCTTGCCGCCGCGCGCCTCCAGCAGTGACGCCAGCCGCTCGCCCACGCCTCGCGCATCCGTCAGGACCAACCACCGACCCTCGGCCCTCGCACCCGAGACCTGTCGCTCGCGAGGACGCCACTCCAGCGAGTGGAAGCCCTCATCGCGGGCCTCGGGCTCTCTGGCCGTGCCGTCCACGGTCGGGCGTCTCACGCCATCGAGCCAGTAGCGCTGCCGCTGGAAGGGGTACGTCGGCACCGGCACCCGGCGCCTCGGACCCTGGTTGAAGACCACCGGGTCGATGCCCACTCCGCGCGTGTACAGCGTGCCCACCGCCGCGAGCACCTGCCGCACGTCGTCACGCCCCTTGCGCAACGACGGCACCCAGGCGGAAGCGTCCTCGGGCACACAGCGCTGACCCAGGCCCAGCAGCGTCGGAGAGGGACCCACCTCCACGAAGAGGCGCACCCCACGCGCGTGCAGCGCCCGCATTCCCGCCTCGAAGCGCACGGGCTCGCGCGCATGTCGGCGCCAGTACGCGGCCGACACAGACCGCTGCGTATCGCCCGTGAGATTGGAGATGAGCTCGAGCTTCGGAGCTTGATACGAGAACCGCGCCGCGAAGCCCTCGAAGGCATCCATCGCGGGATCCATCAGCGCCGAGTGGAAGGCGTGCGAGACCGGCAGCTCGCGGGTCTTCACGCCCTCGGACTGGAGACGTTCCAGCAGCGCCAGCACTGCCTCACGCCGGCCGGACACGGTGGTGTCCGTGGGTCCGTTGATGGCGGCGATGGAGACCTCCGAGCCCGTGCCCAACATCGCGGCCACGCGCTCCGGCTCCGCGAAGACGGCGGCCATGGCCCCGCCCCTCGGGAGCGACTGCATCAGCCTCGCGCGCTCGGCGGTCAGCTTCAACCCGTCCTCCAGGCTGAGCACCCCCGCCACGCAGGCCGCGGCCAGCTCACCCACGCTGTGCCCCATCACCACCCGAGGCACCACGCCCCACGAGCGCCACAGCTCAGTCAGCGCGTACTCCAGCGCGAACAGCGCCGGCTGCGTGTATTGAGTCTCGTCCAGCAGCGCGGCCTCGGGGCTCCCCTCCTTCGCGTGCATCACGGAGAGCAGGGGCCGCTCCAGCAACGGGCGCAGCACCTCAGCACACCGGTCCAGTGCCTGACGGAACACAGGCTGCGACTCGTACAGGCCGCGCCCCATGCCCACGTACTGACTGCCCTGGCCCGTGAAGAGGAATGCCACCGCGGGCGCGCCGCCCTCCTCCACCTGTCCCCGGCTCAGCCCCACGGCCTCGCCACCCTCCGCGAGCGCGGTGAGGCTCTCGCGCAACTCCGCGACGGTGGCGCCCACCACGGCAGCACGGTGCTCGAAGTGCGCCCGGCCCGTGTACGCGCTGAAGCACACGTCCGCCACGGACGGCTCGGGAGCGCGCGCGAGGTGCTCCGCGTACCGGCCCGCCAGTGCTCGCAGCGACTCCGGACGCCGGGCCGACAGGGTGAGCACGTGAGTGGGACGCTCGACACCGGTCGCCGCGGGCTGCGGCAACACCGGGGCCTCCTCCAGCACAACGTGCGCGTTGGTGCCCCCGAAACCAAACGAGCTCACCGCCGCGAGGCGCCGCCCCACCGGGCCCGGCTCCCACGCTCTCGGCGCGGTGGGGATGTAGAAGGACGAGCCCGCCAGCGGGACATTCGGGTTCAGCTCACGGAAGTGCAGGTGCGGAGGGATCGTCTGGTGCCGCAGGCTGAGCACCGTCTTGATGAACCCCGCGATGCCAGCCGCCGCCTCCAGGTGGCCGATGTTCGTCTTCACCGAGCCCAGCGCGCACGTCGCCTCGGACCGCGTGCCGCCGTACACCTGCCGGAGCGCGTCCACCTCGATGGGGTCTCCCAGCGAGGTGCCAGTGCCATGGGCCTCGATGAGGGACACCTCCTCGGGTCGCACCTGGGCATTGGCCAAGGCCTGACGGAGCAGCGCCTGCTGCGCGAGCAGGTTGGGCGCGGTCAGCCCGTTGCTGCGTCCATCCTGGTTCACCGCCGAGCCACGGATGACGGCGAGGATGCGGTCCTTGTCCGTCAGCGCATCGGAGAGCAGCTTGAGCACCACCACGCCGCAGCCCTCGCCGCGCACGTAGCCATCCGCCCGGGCGTCGAACGTCTTGCAGCGCCCGTCCGCCGAGAGCATCCGCGACCGGCACAGGGCGACGGTGATCTCCGGGGACAGCATCACGTTCACGCCGCCCGCGAGGGCCACGCGGCACTCGCCACTGCGCAGGCTCTGCACCGCCGAGTGCACGGCCACCAGTGACGACGAGCACGCGGTGTCCAGCGCCATGCTGGGGCCACGCAGGTCCAACAGATACGAGAGCCGGTTGGCGACGATGCAGTTGGCCGAGCCGGAGCCGGCATAGGCGCTGAGCTGGCGCGGGTCCGCGAACTGGAGGCTCGAGTAGTCATTGAGGCTGACGCCCACGAAGACGCCCGTGGCGCTCCCGGCGAGCGAGGGCGCCGGCATGCCTGCGTCCTCCAGAGCCTCCCAGGCCACCTCCAGCAGCAGGCGCTGCTGCGGGTCCATGTGCTGGGCCTCGCGCGGCGAGATGCCGAAGAACTCGGGATCGAAGCGATCCACCTGGTCCAGGAAGCCGCCCCAGCGCGTGTACATGCGGCCGGGCGTCTCCGGATCCGGATCAAACCAGGCGTCGATGTCCCAGCGATCGCGAGGCACCTCAACGATGGCATCGCGGCCCTCGGACAGCAGGCGCCAGAAGTCCTCGGGCGAGCCGGCGCCGCCGGGCAGGCGGCAGCCGAGCCCCACCACGGCGACGGGCTCGGAGCGCAGCAGCTCCACGCCTTCGATCTTCGAGCGCATCTGACGCGCCAGCAGCGCGAGCTTGACGGCGGAGAGGGATTCCCTGGGAGGGGTGGATTGGCTCATGGGTCGGCTTCAGCCCTGACCGGCGAGCAGCGCCTGGAGGGCATCGTCCTCGGAGAGTGTGGAGACCTCGCGCATCGCCTCGTCGAGGGCGCCCCGATCCTTCTGCTCCTGGGGCGCGGCCTCGGCGGCCGGGGCGAGCGGCACCTGCATGCGGACCGCCAGATGGGGCGCGAGCGCGGCGATCGTCGGGTAGCCCCAGACGACCGTCACGGACAGGGTGAGGCCCAGGCTCTCCTCCAAGCGGTTGCGCAGCGCGAGCGCCATGAGGGAGTCCAGACCCAGGGTGTTGAACGGTGTCTGCCGGTCGATCCGCGATGGATCCAACCGGAGCACGCGGGCGATCTGCTCGCGCAGGTGGGACTCGAGCAGGGGCAGACGCGCAGGAGGCTCGGCGGCGAGCAGCGCCGCACGGAAGGCGCCGGCTTGGGCTCCAGCGGAGGCACCCTGCTCCGCCACCAGCTCGGCGAGCAGCGGTGAGGCGGCAGCGCGTGGGAAGGACTGAATCCAACGCCGCAGGTGGAAGGGCATCACCACTGGCCTCGGAGCCCCACCGAGCAGAGTGCGCAGGAAGGCCTCGGCACCGGCCTCGGGAGGGATGCTGGACATGCCGTGCGAGGCCGCTCGGGCACCGCGGTTCTCCTGCGCAGCGGCGAGGCCCACCTCGGCCCACGGGCCCCAGTTGATGCTCTGTCCTGGCAGCCCACGGGAACGCCGCTCGGAGACGAGCGTGTCCAGGAAGGCGTTGGCCGCCGCGTAGTTGGCCTGGCCCGGAGAGCCCAGCACCGACACCACCGAGGAGAGCATCACGAAGAAGTCCAGCGGCTCGTTCCGGGTGAGCCGGTGCAGGTTCCACGCACCGTCCACCTTGGGCGCCAGGGCCGTGCGGAAGCGCTCCGGCGTCTGCTGGAGCACAACGCCGTCATCCAGCACCACCGCGCCATGGAGGATGCCTCGCAGAGGAGGCAGCTCCGCTCGGATGCGAGCCAGGGCCTCGCCAAGCTGCGCGGCATCCGCCACGTCCGCGCGCAGCACGAGCACCCGCGCCCCCGCCGCTTCCATCGAGGCCACCGCCTCACGCGCCGCCGGAGTGGTGGCTCCCCCGCGCCCCAGCAGGGCCAGGTGCTTCGCGCCGCGGGCCACCAGCGCTCGGGCCAGCACCGAACCCACGCCGCCCAAGCCACCGGTAATGAGGTAGCTGGCATCCGGCCGGATCCGCACGGCCTCGGCAGGAGGGGCGATCCGCACGTCTGGCACGTCCAGCGACAACACCAGCTTGCCGATGTGCTTTGCCTGCGCCATGCGCCGGAAGGCCTCGGCGGCCTCGGTGATGGGCAGACACGTCACCGGCAGCGGCTCCAGCTCGCGTCGCGCGAAGCGCTCCATCACCTCGCGCAGCAGTCCGGAGAAGCGCTCGGGACGGTCCAACGCCATCCGAGACAGATCGATGGCGTGGTAGGCGAGGTTGCGCCGGAAGGGCAGCAACCCCACCCGCGAGTTCTCGTAGATGGGGCGCTTGCCGATCTCCAGAAAGCGGCCATAGGGCGCGAGTG
Organism: Archangium minus; assembly: GCF_044360475.1. Taxonomy (NCBI): domain Bacteria; kingdom Pseudomonadati; phylum Myxococcota; class Myxococcia; order Myxococcales; family Archangiaceae; genus Archangium; species Archangium minus. Next base: position 5,956,989 of record NZ_CP043494.1, on the reverse strand, counting down.
ACTCCAAGCCCTTCTGGATGGCCGCGCCCGCGAGCGAGTTGAGCACCACGTCCACGCCCGCGCCGCCCGTGAGGCCTTGAATCTCCTCGGCGAAGGCGAGCGAGCGCGAGTCCATCACGTGCCGGATGCCCAGCGAGCGTAGGTACGCGCGCTTCTCCTCGCTGCCCGCGGTGGCGAAGACCTCGGCGCCGGCCCGCTGAGCAATCCGTACCGCGGCGAGACCCGTACCACCGGAAGCCGCGTGGATGAGCACCCGCTCACCTGGCTCGACGTGGCCTAGACGGTGAAGCGCGTAGTGCGCCGTCATGAAGGCCACGGGCAACCCCGCGGCCTCTTCGAAGGACAGGTGCGCTGGCTTGCGCACCGCGAAAGCCGCGAGCGTCGTCACGTGCGTGCCGAAACAGTGGCTCGCGATGGCGACAACCTCGTCCCCTGGCTTCAGAGCCGAGACACCCTCGCCCACCGACACCACCACGCCCGCGCACTCGCCACCGAGCCTCGGAGACTCACCCGGCGCAGCACCCGGGAGCGCCCCGAGCGCCGACAGCACGTCCAGGAAGTTGAGGCTGGCCGCTCGGACCCGGATCTCCACCTCGCCGGGACCGGGCTCACGGCGCTGCACCTCGCGCAGCACGAGGCTGTCCAGCACGCCTGGGCTCGCCACCTCCAACCGGTACGGACGATCCCCCGCCGGGCGCTGGGCCTCGGAGGAAGAAGAGACCTCCGCCGAGCCACGAACGAGCCGAGCCGCATAACGTGCCTCGCCCCGAAGGGCGACCTGGTCCTCCTTGTCGGCGGAGCGAAGCTCCTCGGCCAGGATGGCAGCGTCACGCGCGTCGGGCACCGGCGCCAGATCCACGGCTGTGCAGCGCAGCTCCGGATGCTCATGGGCCACGGAGCGAGCCAGACCCCACAGCGGAGCCTGCACGGGAGACAGCGGCGCCCGCTCAGACTCCAGCACCGCCTGGGCTCCGCGCGTCACCAACCACACGCGCGGCGCATCACGCCAGCCCGCCTGGAGCACCGCCTGGACGAGGTGCAGCGCGCCCACCGTCCCCACCGCCTCGACGGCCGGGAGCACCTCCGGACCCGCGTCCTCGGGCAGCTCGGCGCCGAGTGCCCACAGGTTCACCACGCCAGCCGGGGCCTCGTTCCCGAAGGCCTCGGTGAAGAGCTGACGGAACGACTCCTTGCGCGCCGGATCCAACCGGTAGCGCTCCGGTCCGATCCGCTCATGCCCGGAGGCGAGCCCCGGCGCCGCCTGCACGAGCACCGCACGGGCCCCGAGCATCGGAGCCAGCTGCTCGGCGAGTCCGTGGGGATCCGCCAGGAACAACCACGCGCCGCGAGGCTCCACGACAGTCGCGGCCGGACGCGACACGGGCCGCCAGGCGAGCGAATAGAACCATGAGTCCACGTCATTGCCCTGGCTCCCGGTCTCGAGCCGCCGAGCCCGAAGGCCGAGGATCTCGATGACAGCGCGCCCCTGCTCGTCGAGGAGGAGGATGTCTCCCTCGAGCTCGTCAGCAGACTGCGAGGTCCGCAGCGTGGCGTGGCTGTAGAGCGGCCCCGAGGGTGAGGCATGGAGGCGCAGTCGCTCGATGCCGACGGGGAGGAACGTGTCCGAGGTCTGGCCCGAATCGCCGCGAGGCGCGGCTGCCGCGAGGACCTGGAGGCCCGCGTCCAACAGCGCGGGGTGGGCCCGATAGGAGGAAGCCTCCGGAGCGAGGGTGGCGGAGAGCTGAACGCGGGCCAGCGCCTCGCCATCCCGCCGCCACAGCCGCGTGATGCCCTGGAAGGACGGGCCGTACTCGAGCCCACGCGCACGCAGGGCCTCGTAGTGCGCGCCCACCGGGACCTCAGCGCAGCGGCTGACGATGGAGTCGATCAGCTCCACCACCTCGGCGCTCCGGCCACGCCGCAGCGAGCCCTCGGCATGGAGGATCCACGGGCTGCCGTCGGCCTGCCCCCGGCTGTGCACCGAGAAGGAAGCCACATCATCCGCGTCCCGAGAGACGGAGACCTGGAGTCGCACCGAGCCTTCGGGCAGGGCAAGCGCCTTCTTGAACTCGACCTTCTCCAGGACGAGGCCCCCGGCACCGAGCACCTCCGCGGCAGCAGCGAGCCCCATCTCCAGGTACGCGGTACCCGGAACCACCACCGTCCCGTCCACCTTGTGGTCATCGAGATACAACAACGCGCGGACGTCGAGCTCTCCCTCCCAGATCGACGAGCGGGCATCCGCCGCGAGCTCCAGCCGATGCTGCAACAGAGGATGCGCGCCACTCGCGAGGCGGGCCATTCGCCGGGGCTGCTCGGCGCTCGGCTCGATCCAGTAGCGTTGGCGCTGCCAGGGGTAGGTGGGCAGGGCCACGAACCAGCCGCCCTGGGGATGCTGCTTCGTCCAGTCCACCTCGTGGCCCGCCGCGTACAGCGCGCCCAGCGAGTCCAGCAGCGCCGCCCGCTCCGGCTCTCCACGACGCAGCGACGGCAGCGCGATCACACCGCCCTCGGCGCTGCCTTCCACCTCATTCTTGAGGATGGGGTGCGGGCTCATCTCCACGAAGAGTCCGTGTCCCTCCTCCTTCAGCTTCTTCACCACCTCCGCGAAGCGCACCCGCTCCCGGAGATTCCTCACCCAGTAGCCCGCGTCGAAGTCGGCCCCATTGCCCGCCTTCATGCTCACCGTCGAGTAGATGGGCACGGAGCCGGCCTTGGGCCTCACGCTGCCCAGCACCCGCATCAACTCTGGCTTCAGCGCCTCCATCTGCCCTGAGTGCGAGGCGTAATCCACCTTCACCCACCGGCAGAACTTCCCCTCCCCCTCCAGCTCCTTGAGCACCTCCCCCACCGCCTCCTTCTCTCCCGCCAACACCGTGCTTCTCGGCCCGTTGCTCGCCGCCACGGAGACTCGCCCACCCTTGCTCGCTATCCGCTTCTCCGCCTCCTCCGCCCCCAGCTCCACCACCGCCATCCCGCCCTTGCCACTCGTGCTCGCCACCAGCCGACTGCGCTCGCAGATGACCCGCGCCGCGTCCTCCAGGCTCAGCGCCCCGGCCACATGTGCCGCCGCCACCTCTCCCATGCTGTGGCCCACCACCGCGTCCGGCTCTACTCCCCAGCTCCTCCACAGCGCCGCCAGCGCTACCTCCACCGCGAACAGCGCCGGCTGGATGACCTCCACCTTCTCCAGCCCCTGCCCCTTCTCCAGCACCTCCTTCAGGCTCCACTTCACGTGCCGCTTCAACGCCGCGTCGCACGCCTCTATCGCCTGCCGGAATACCGCCTCCTTCCCCATCAGCTCCCGGCCCATTCCCTCCCACTGCGAGCCCTGGCCCGGGAACACGAACACCACCTTGCCCCGCCTTCCCTCCTCCACCTTCCCCGCCGTCAGCCCGGGTCGCTCCTCTCCCCTCAGCCACGCCCTCAGCTTCTCCGTCCACTCCTCTCGGCTCGCTCCCACCACCGCCAGCCGCTGCTCGTGGTGCGCTCGCCGCACCGCCGCCGTGTACCCCGCCTCCTCCACTCCCGGCGCGCCCTGCTCCTCCAGCGCCTTCACGTACTCGCCCGCCAGCGCCTTCAGCGCCTCCTCGCTCTTCGCTGACAGCGGCAGCACCACCTCTCGCGCTACCTGCGCCCTCACCGGCGCCTTGCGCTCCGGCGCCTCCTCCAGCACCACGTGCGCGTTCGTGCCACCGATGCCGAACGAGCTCACTCCGGCTCGACGTGGCGTGGCACCTCTCTTCCACTCCGCGAGCCGCGTGTTCACGAAGAAGGGGCTGTTGTCGAAGTCGATCTGCGGATTGGGCTTCGCGAAGTTCAGGCTCGGGGGAAGCTGCCGGTGCTCCAACGCGAGCACCGTCTTGATGAGCCCCGCGATGCCCGCCGCCGCCTCCAGGTGACCGATGCTGGCCTTCACCGCCCCGAGCGCACAGAAGCGCTTCGCTTTCGTCGCGTTCCCGAAGATCTCGGACAGCGCGTCCACTTCAATCGGGTCGCCCAGCGGTGTGCCCGTGCCGTGCGCCTCGATGTAACCAATCGTCTCCGGAGCCACCTGGGCCACGCCAAGGGCCGCGGAGATGACCTCCACCTGGCCATCAATGCCCGGCGCGGTAAACCCCGCCTTGCGCGAGCCATCGTTGTTGATGGCCGAGCCCTTGATGACCGCGTGAATCCGATCGCCATCGGCAAGCGCATCTTCCAGCTTCTTCAGCACCACCACGCCCGCGCCACTGCCAAACACCGTGCCCTTCGCATCGGCGTCGAAGGGCCGGCAGTGCCCATCGGGGGAGAAGAGGCCACCCTCCTGGTACACGTACCCCGCGTGGTGCGGCAGACGGACAGTGACGCCGCCGGCCAGCGCGAGCTCGCACTCGCCATCGAGCAGCGCCTGACAGGCCAGGTGCACGGCCACCAGCGACGTGGAGCACGCCGTCTGCACGGTGAGCACGGGCCCGCGGAGGTCCAGCTTGTAGGCCACCTGCGTGGCCAGGTAGTCCTTGTCATTGCCGAGGAGCGTCTGGAGGTTCTCCACGGACATCGTCAGGTCCCGCTCACCGGCGAGGTTGCCGAGCAGGTACGTGCTGATGCTCGCGCCGGCGTAGAGGCCGATGGAGCCCGGGAAGCGCCTCGGGTCGTAGCCCGCGCGCTCCAGAGCCTCCCAGGTGCACTCCAGGAACAGCCGCTGCTGCGGATCCAACTGCTCGGCCTCGCGAGGGTTGAAGCCGAAGAAGCCCGCGTCGAAGCGGTCCACGTCCTCGAGCACCGGCGCGGCACGCACGTAGCGCGGGTTCGAGCGCAGCGCCGGGTTCACGCCCGAGGCAGCCAGCTCCTCCTCGGTGAAATGGCGGATGGACTCCACCCCGTCGCGCAGGTTGCGCCAGAACTGCTCCAGGTCCTTCGCGCCGGGGAAGCGGCCCGCCATGCCGATGATGGCGATGTCCATGTTGCTGCTCATCTCTTCGTCCGTCCTTGCCGTTCCGTGCTGCGGGATTTCAGCCCTGCCTGCGGCTGCGCGACGCGAGTCGTGCCTCGGCCCGATTCCGCCCCTTCTGCGTCACCGACTCCCCCTGGGGCGCTTGACCCAGGTGGGCCGCCAGCGCGCGGATGGAGGGATAGCGGAAGGCATCCGTCACCTTGATGTCCATCCCGAGCGCCTGCCTCAGCTTGCCGTGGATCTGCACCACGTGCCGCGAGTTAGCGCCCAGGTCGAAGAAGTTCCGCGTGACGCTCACCTGCTCCAGTCCGAGCACCTGCTGGACGATCTCCGCCAGCACGCTCTCGAGGTTGCCCGTGGGGGCCTCGTAGACCTCCTCGACGGTCGAGACCACCGCCTCGGCCAGCAGCGCCTTGCGATCCACCTTGCCGTTGGGCGTGAGGGGCAGCGCGTCCTTGAGCACGAGCCGCGGCACCATGTGTCCAGGCAGCCGGGCACGCAGGAAGTCCCGCAGCTCCTCCGCGAGCGAGCGAGGCGCACCGCCCCCCTCCTCCGCCGGAGGCTTCAGCACGTTGGACACCTCCACGCCACCGCCGAGGAGCGAGTGCACCAGCACGTCCTCCGCACCCAGGCCGAGCCGGTTCCGGACGGCCTCTGCGTCCACCAGGCCCAGACCACACAGGCCGATGCCGCACGAGGCAGACTCCGTCATCAGGAGCTGGCCCATGTAGCCGGCCTCCAGCAGACAGAAGTCCTTCGCCATCGGACCGTACATGGGGGCGATGGCCTCCAGGTGGCCCACCAGGAAGACGGTGAACGCGGCCTGGGCCGCCATCGCCTTGTTCGCGGGCGCGTGGATCTCCTGCCCCAGCGCCTCTCCGGACACGCGGACGAGTCGATGCTGCACCGGGTGGTGGTAGTAGACGCCGCCCGGCAGTCCCTCGACGCGACCCGGCTCCACGGACACGTAGAGCCGCACCGGATACAGGCCGCCCGCCGACGGGTAACGGTACTTGGACAGCCCTCCGGCCTCGATGGACACCAGGCTCTGCAACAGCCGCCCGAGCTGCTCCACCGTCACTGGCTTCGGGAACTCGCGGTGGCTGCGGCGCAGCGCGTAGAGCGACTCGTCGATGGCTGGCGGAGGCAGCTCCACCACCTCCTCGCCCGGCTCCACCTTCCGCACGCCACGCTTCGCCAGCTTGAACTCGAGCCGCTGCACGGGATCCGTCAACATGCTCGGGCCCATGCCGCCGCCCTGGGCCGGATCGAGCGCCGCGGGCGTCTCCGCCTTCTCCGGCTCCTTCGGCTGCTCGTCGGCGACGACATACGCCACCAGGTGCTTCTTGCCCTGCTCCCCGCCCGCGACCAACGCAATGGCGTTGCGCACACGTGGGTGCTGGGTGAGCGTGGTCTCGATCTCCCCCAGCTCAATGCGCTGGCCGTTGATCTTCACCTGGAAGTCCACGCGGCCGAGGAACTCGATGTTCCCATCCGGCAGCCAGCGGCCCAGGTCTCCGCTCTTGTAGAGGCGCTCACCGGTGCGCGGGTGGGTGATGAAGCTGGCGCGCGTCTTCTCCGCGTCCCGCCAGTAGCCGCGAGCCAGTCCCACGCCGCCAATGTAGAGCTGTCCGGGCACCCACACCGGGCACGGCTCCAGCAACTCGTTGAGGACGTGGTAGCGCGCGTTCGCCAGCGGCTTGCCGTAGGGGATGCTCGGCCACGCCGGGTCCACGGCCCCCACCTCGTACCAGATGTCCCAGACAGTGGTCTCCGTGGGGCCGCCCGAGGCGATGATGCGCACCTCGGGCACCTTCGCGCGCAGGCGCTCCGGCAACGTCACCGGGATCCAGTCACCCGCGAGGATCACCTTGCGCAGCGCGCTCGGCACGGCCGCGTCAGGCGACTGCTCCAGATGATCCACCAGCATCTCCAGGAAGGCCGGCACCGAGTTCCAGAAGGTGACGCCCTCACGCGCCATCCACTCGGCCTGGTGCGACGGGTCCTTCACCTTGTCGGCGTCCGGGATGACAAGCGTGGCGCCCGCGGCCAGCACGCCGAAGAGATCGTAGACAGACAGGTCGTGGTGCAGCGCCGTGAGCCCGAGCGCCTTGTCCTCCGGACCCACCGAGAAGCGCGTGTTGATGTCGAGGATGCGGTTGACCACGCTCCGGTGCTCGATCATCACGCCTTTGGGCAGACCGGTGGAGCCCGAGGTGTAGAGCACATAGGCCAGGTCGTTGGAGCGCGGGAGCGCGGCAGGAGCCACAGGCTCGGGAACGGGACCGTCCTCCACGAGCAGACGCTGCACGCCCTCGGGCCACGAGAGCCGGGCGTCCAGCTGAGGTTGCGTGAGCACCAGACGCACCTCGCCCTGCTGGAGCAGATAGCGCAGACGCTCGGGCGGCACCTCCGGATCCACTGGCAAGTAGGGCGCGCCCGCCGAGTGGATGGCGTACACGGCGACCACCTGCTCCCAGCCCTTCTCCATCACCACCGCCACGGGCGCATCCGTGCGGGCACCGAGCGAGGCCAGACGCTGGCCCAGGTGGAAGGCCCGGCGGGTGAGCTCCTCATAGGTGAGCACCTTCGAGGAGGACACCACGGCGCGGTGTTGGGGCCGCAGTGCGGCCTGCTCGGCGAGGAGCTGGGGCAGTGACTTGTCCGGGATGGGCGCGGAGGTGGCGTTGAGGGCCTCGCGGGCGGAGAGCTGCTCGGACGGAGGCAGCACGCGCTGGGCTCGGAGCTCACTCCACGCCTCCTCGCGAGTGGCCAGCCGCAGCAGCAGCTCGTTCCACGCGGCAAACATGGCGTCCAGCATCCCCGGAGGGAAGAGCGCCTCCACCGCGTCCCAGTGGTAGACGAGCGCGCCCTCCTCCTCGAAGACCTGGTTGTCCAGCCACACCTGCGGCGTCTGCGTCAGGCTGAAGGCCACCTCGCCCAGCGCCTTCCACGAGGTGACGGGCGGGCGGTACCCCTGCGCGCCCAGGCTGAGCAAACTCGTGAAGACGACGGGCATGCCGCCCGCCTCCGTCCCGTTGTACCGAGCCAGCTCGCGCAGTACCTGTACGCCGCTCACGTAGCGGTGCTCCAGGTCCGTCCAGAGCTGCTCCTGCAGGCGCTGCACGCGCGAGACGAGCGGCTCCGACACCGAGCCATCCACCCCGAGGAGGATCATCGAGGTGAAGTCACCCAGCAGGGAGTTCACCTGCGGGTGCAGCGGCAGACGGTTGAAGAGGGTGACGTTGAGCGTCAGCCGGGGGTTGCGGCTCCAGGCGGCGAGCACCTCGGCATAGGCGGCCATCAGCACCGCGGACGGAGTGAGGCCGAGCGCGGTGCAGCGAGCCATCACCCGACTCCACAGCTCGGGAGACAGGCGGCCGTCGCGGCGGGTGAAGCGGGTGCTCCCGTGCGAGCCCGGTTTCTTCGCCAGCGGCAGCTCCGGCGCGGGAGGCAGCGCCTTCACGCGCTCGCGCCAGTAGTCCATCGAGCGCCGGTACAGCTCCGTCTCGTGCAGCGCCTGCTCCGCCAACACGTAGTCGCGGTAGGACAGCTCCAGTGGTGGCAGCGCCTTGTCCGGGTTCAGGTAGAGCTGGATCCAATCCTGGTTGAGCAGCAGCAGGCTTCCGCCGTCAACGTGGAGCAGATCCACGCTCACGTGCACGCGGATGCGATCGCCGTCCATCCGCGTGGCGCTCACCTCGAAGGTGGGCCACTGATCCGCCTGGAAGACCTGGTGCGACAGCCGCTCGCGGGCCTCCGCCAGCTCCGCCTCAACCTCGGACGCAGCCCGCCCACGCAGATCCTTCACGGCGATGGAGTACCGAGGCACCTCCGGGAGGATCTGCTGACGGCCGTCCGGCAGGATGACGGCGCGCAGCATGTCGTGCCGGGCAACGGCCGCGTTCCACGCGCGCTCCAGCCGCTCCAGGTCCAACCCCACGGCATCCAGCTCGGTGTAGAGGTGGATGGAGATGTCGCCCAGGTCGTACGCGGCGCTGCGGCCAATCCAGTAGGCCTGCTGAATGTCCGTGAGCGGGAAGGGCTCGTAGCGGTGGGCCGGATCCGGAACGAGCTGCGGGAGCTGGCGCTCGCCACCCCCTGCGCGAGCGCGCATGACGGCCAGGAGTTCCTCCTTGCCGCGGGCCAGCTCGTTGCGCAGTTCGGGCGTGAGGGCCCCCTTGGGCGCGCGTACGTCGATCTGCCCCTCGACAAGGGAGAGCTGGATGCCACGGCGAGCCAGCTCGGACAGCAACACCTGGATACTCATAGACGTACGATCTCCCACTCTCCGTCATCCGCGGCCGGGGTGGCGGCCGTGGGCACCAGGACGGCCTCGAGCGCGTCTCCGGTGGCGATGTGCTCCAGCAGCTCTCCGGCCAGCTCGGAGATGCTGGGGCCCTTCAGGAAACGAACCACGGGGAGCGATACCCCGAGGCTGGCCTCGACACGCTTCTTCAGCTCCATGGCCATGAGCGAGTCGAGCCCCATGCGATTGAGCGCCTGTCCCAGCGACAGCTTCTCGGGATCCATTCGAAGCGTGCGGGCCACCTGCTCCTGGAGGTGCGACTCGAGGAGCGAACGGCGCTCGGGCGGCGGCGCGGAGCGGAGGGTGCGCAGGATGGCGGCGGCATCGAGCCGGACACCGTCTGAATCTCCCTCTCCCTCCAGAAGCTCGGCCAACAGGGGACGGGACACGACCACCTGAGGGGAGCGCCGCAAGCGCGCGACGTTCAAGGACAGCACCATCACCTGCTCACGATCCTCTCGCAGCAGCCGCTCGAGGATCTCCATGCCTTGGGTGGGGCTGATGCTGTTCAGGCCGTACGACTCCAGACGGGCGCCCCGCTCGGGCCGTGCTGCGGCGAGACCCACCTCGGACCAGGGACCCCAGTTGATGCTCTGGGCCGGCAGCCCCCGAGACCGCCGGTACCAGGCCAGCGCATCAAGGAAGGCATTGGCGGCGGCGTAGTTGGACTGGGCCTCCGCACCGAGCACTGAAGCCGCCGAGGAGAAGAGAACGAAGAAGTCCAGGGGCAGGTCACTCGTCAGGGTGTGCAGGTTCCACGCCCCCTCCACCTTCGGTGCCATCACCCGGTGCAAGCGCTCGCGCTCGAGGTGCAGCATGATGCCGTCGTCCAACACCGCCGCACAGTGGAAGATGCCACGCAGCGGCGGTCCACTCCGAGAGATGTCCGCGAGGAGCACAGCCAGGGATTCTGGCTGGGTGACATCCGCCGAAGCCACCACGACCCGCGCCCCCGTCGCAGACAACCGGGCGAGTGTCTCCTGGGCCTGCTGCGATGTAGGCCGGCTGCGCCCCACCAGAACAAGCTGGCGTGCCCCCTGCTCCACGAGCCAGCGAGCGAGCACCAGCCCGAGCCCCCCCAGGCCGCCGGTGATGAGGTACGTGCCATCCGACCGGACAGCGGCGGCGAGCGGCGCGATGCGGACCTCGGGGGAGGCCTCCGGGCAGAGGACGATCTTCCCGATGTGTCGCGCCTGGGCCATGTGGTGGAAGGCCTCCTCCGCATGGGACAGCGGGAAGGCTCGCACCGGCGGAGACGAGAGCGTGCGGTCCGCGAACAGGGCCACGACCTGGCGCAGCAGCGAACCCGCGAGCGCGGGCCGCTCGCGCAGCATGCGCGCCAAATCGATGGCCGAGTACGTCAGGTTGCGCTGGAACGGGGCCAGGCCCAGCCGCCGGTCCTCGTAGATGTCCCGCTTGCCGATCTCCAGGAAGCGGCCGTAGGGCGCCAGCACCGAGAGACTCGTGGAGACGGCCTCGCCGCTGAGCGAGTTGAGCACCACGTCCACGCCCTGACCTCCCGTGAGGCCACGGATCTCCTCGGCGAAGGCCAGCGAGCGCGAATCCATCACGTGATGGAGACCCAGGAAGCGCAAGTACGCGCGCTTCTCCTCGCTGCCCGCAGTGGCGAAGATCTCCGCGCCCGCGAGCCGGGCCAGCGCCACGGCAGCGAGCCCCGTGCCACCCGAGGCCGAGTGGATGAGCACCCGCTCCCCGCGCTGCAACCGGCCCACGTGGTTCAGCGCGTAGTGAGCCGTCATGAAGGTGATGGGGATGCCCGCTGCCTCTTCGAAGGACAGGTGCGGCGGCTTGGGCGCCACGAAGGTCGCCAGCGTGGTGACGTGGGTGCTGAAGCTGAAGGGCGCCAGAGCGATGACCGCGTCCCCTGGGCGCACTTCGGTGACACCCTCGCCCACCGCCACCACCACGCCCGAGCACTCGCCACCCGGCTTCACCACCCCGTCCGGCTCCACATCCGGGCGCATGCCCAGCGCGGACAGCACGTCCAGGAAGTTGAGGCCCGCGGCACGCACCTCGATCTCCACCTCGCCCGCGCCCGGAGCACGGCGCACGATCTCTCGCAGCGTCAGGTTCTCCAGCAAGCCAGGTTGAGAGACCTCCAGCCGGTACGGGCGACCCGCCGCCGCGACCCGGGCACCCGCCGCGCCGGAACGAGGCTCGGATGCACGAACGAGCCGCGCCACCGATCGCTCCGTGCCCCGCAGGACCACCTGGGGCTCGGTGTCATCCGCGTCCAACTCGTCGAGCAGACTCGCGGCCTGGGTGGAGACTTCTCCCTCCGTGTCGAGATCCACCACGGAGCAGCGCCACTCAGGGCTCTCGAGCTCCAGGGTGCGAGCCATGCCCCACAGAGAGGATCCACCCGGGAGCACCGGCCTCGAGCCCACCGGCTGCGAGCCCCGGGTGACGAGCCACAACCGGGGTGCCTTGTTCCACCCCGCTCCAGCCAACGCCTGGGACAGGTGCAGCACGCTCGTGGGGTTGAGCATTTCGGACTCGCGCAGCCACGCCGCGCTGTCCAGGCCGGGCGAGGCCACATCGAGGCTCCACAGGTGCACCACCCCCACGGGCGGCTTCGCCCCGAAGGCCTCGGCCAGGAGCTGACGGAAGGAGGCGGGGTTCCTCGGATCGATCTTGTAGCGATCGGGCGATTCAAGGACGCAACCCTCCGCACCCGACGAGGCCGTCACCAGCACGGCACGCTCGCCCCGGGCCTGGAGCCGAATCGCGAGCCAGGCTCCAACGCCGCTGTGATCGGCGAGCACGAGCCAGCCCGACCTTCCGGCCTCGGCTGGACGCTCGGTGCGCACGGGGCGCGCGCGGGGCACCCAGCTCACCTCGTACAGCCAGTCCGCCAACGAGTCGCCGTTCTTCGTGGCGTCCAGCCGCTGTGCACGGATGCCGTGGATCTCCCCGACGAGCCGGCCCTCGGCGTCGTGGATGAGCACGTCGCCTACGAAGCCATTGCCATCCTCGGCGGGGCGCAAGGTGGCGTGGCTCCACAGCGCGCCCCGGGTCGGCGCGAGGATTCGGAAGGACGCCATGCCCACGGGCAGGTACGTCTCATCCTGACCCATGGCATCCGCAGGCACGGCGGCCGTCACCACCTGGAAGCAGGCGTCCAGCAGCGCGGGGTGGATGCGATAGGCGCCCGCGGTCTGCGCCACTGGCGCGGGAAGCTGGATGCGACCGAGCGCCTCTCCATCGCGGCGCCAGAGCGCCTCGACGCCCTGGAAGCCGGGGCCATAGTCGAGCCCGCGCGCCCTTGAGTCCTCGTAGTGCCGAGCCCCGGACACCTGCTCCGAGCAGCGAGCCCGCACCTGTGCCTCATCCAGGCCAGCGGCGTCCTTCGATTGCGCAGCCGCCAGGCGCAGCGTGCCCGAGGCGTGCAGCGTCCATGTGTGCTCGTCCGGCGAGGCACTGGACACCTGGAAGGACACGACCCCGCCCGGCTCCGGAGTGAGCGCGAGCTGCACGCGGCGCGTCCCTTCGTCCGGCAGGAAGAGGGCTCGGGAGAAGCGCACGCCTTCGACGCGTGGCGACTCAGCGCCAAAGCCCTCGATGGCGGCTGAGGTGGCCATCTCCAGGTATGCGGCCGCGGGCAGGATGATCGCGCCCTGCACACGGTGATCCGCGAGGAAGGGCAGCCGCTCCAGGCCGAGATCGAGCTCCCAGAAGCGAGTGCCCGGCCCCACCGACGCATGCAGCGAATCACCCAGCAGGGGGTGACGTGAGGTGGCCCGGCTGCGCGCGCTCCTGTTTCCACCCGCGTCGAGTCCCTCCAACCAGTGGCGCTGGCGCTGCCACGGGTAGTTGGGAAGAGCCACGAACCGGCCACCCTGGGGATGCTGCTTCGTCCAGTCCACCTCGTGGCCCGCCGCGTACAGCGCGCCCAGCGAGCCCAGCAGCGCCGCCTTCTCCGGCTCTCCGCGACGCAGCGACGGCAGCGCGATCACACCGCCCTCGGCGCTGCCTTCCACCTCATTCTTGAGGATGGGGTGCGGGCTCATCTCCACGAAGAGTCCGTGCCCCTCTTCCTTCAGCTTCTTCACCACCTCCGCGAAGCGCACCCGCTCCCGGAGATTCCTCACCCAGTAGCTCGCATCAAAGTCCGCGCCGTCTCCAGCGGTGACGGTCACCGTCGAGTAGATGGGCACGGTGCCCGCCTTGGGCCTCACGCTACCCAGCACCCGCATCAACTCCGGCTTGAGCGGCTCCATCTGCCCCGAGTGCGAGGCGTAATCCACCTTCACCCACCGGCAGAACTTCCCCTCCCCCTCCAGCTCCTTCAGTACCTCCCCCACCACCTCCTTCTCTCCCGCCAGCACCGTGCTTCTCGGCCCGTTGCTCGCCGCCACGGAGACTCGCCCACCCTTGCTGGCAACGCGCTTCTCCGCCTCCTCCGCCCCCAGCTCCACCACCGCCATCCCGCCCTTGCCACTCGTGCTCGCCACCAGCCGACTGCGCTCGCAGATGACCCGCGCCGCGTCCTCCAGGCTCAGCGCCCCGGCCACATGTGCCGCCGCCACCTCTCCCATGCTGTGGCCCACCACCGCGTCCGGCTCTACTCCCCAGCTCCTCCACAGCGCCGCCAGCGCCACCTCCACCGCGAACAGTGCCGGTTGGATGACCTCCACCTTCTCCAGCACCTGCCCCCTCTCCAGCACCTCCTTCAGGCTCCACTTCACGTGCCGCTTCAACGCCGCGTCGCACGCCTCTATCGCCTGCCGGAATACCGGCTCCTTCCCCATCAGCTCCCGGCCCATTCCCTCCCACTGCGAGCCCTGGCCCGGGAACACAAACACCACCTTGCCCCGCCTTCCCTCCTCCACCTTCCCCGCCGTCAGCCCGGGTCGCTCCTCCACCTTCCCCGCCGTCAGCCCGGGTCGCTCCTCTCCCCTCAGCCACGCCCTCAGCTTCTCCGTCCACTCCTCTCGGCTCGCTCCCACCACCGCCAGCCGCTGCTCATGGTGCGCTCGCCGCACCGCCGCCGTGTACCCCGCCTCCTCCACTCCCGGCGCGCCCTGCTCCTCCAGCGCCTTCACGTACTCGCCCGCCAGCGCCTTCAGCGCCTCCTCGCTCTTCGCTGACAGCGGCAGCACTACCTCTCGCGCCACCTGCGCCCTCACCGGCTCCTTGCGCTCCGGTGCCTCCTCCAGCACCACGTGCGCGTTGATGCCGCTCAGACCGAAGGAGCTGACGCCACCGATGCGCGTCTCTCCGGAAGGCACCTCCCACGCCGCGAGCTGCCTCGGGATGTCGATGGGCATCCGGTCCCAATCGATATACGGATTGGGATTCTTCAGGTGCAGGTGCGCGGGGAGCTGCTTGTGCCGCAACGAGAGCGCCAGCTTGATGAGCCCCGAGATGCCCGCGGCGCCCTCCAGGTGGCCGAAGTTCGTCTTCACCGAGCCCACCGTCAGCCGCCGCTCCGCGGGCCGCCCCTGCCCGAGCACCGCCCACATGGCGCGCAGCTCGATCGGATCTCCCAGCGACGTGCCGGTGCCATGGGCCTCCAGGTAGCTCACCTGGTGCGGTGCCACCTTGCCGTTGGCCAGCGCCCGACGAATGACGTCCTGCTGAGCCGCTCCGTTGGGAATGGTGAGACCACCGCTCGGCCCGTCGTGGTTGGTGGCCGTGCCTCGAATGACAGCGAGGATCTCATCCCCCGCGGCGATCGCATCCGACAGGCGCTTGAGCACCACCACGCCGCAGCCCTCGCCCCGCCCGTACCCGTCCGCCGAGGCATCGAACGTCTTGCACCGCCCGTCCTTCGCCAGCGCCTTGAGCTGGCACATGATGACGTTCGACTCGGGCGCGAGGATGAGGCTCACTCCGGCGGCGATGGCCAGGTTGCACTCGCCGCTGCGCAGGCTCCGCACCGCCAGATGCACGGCCACCAGGGACGAGGAGCACGCGGTGTCCACCACCATGCTCGGCCCTTGTAGCCCTAACAGGAACGACAGCCGCCCGGCGAGGAAGCTCCACGCATACCCGGTGCCAGTGTACGGATCGATCCGCGCCGGATCATCCATGCGCATCTGGAGCCGCGAGTAGTCGTTCCCCATCACGCCCACGAACACGCCCGTGGGGCTGTTCGCGAGCCGCGTGGGCACCTGCCCGGCGTTCTCCAGCGCCTCCCAGGCCACCTCCAGCAGCAGGCGCTGCTGCGGATCCATCGCCGCGGCCTCGCGGGGCGTAATCCCGAAGAAGCCCGCGTCGAAGCGATCCACCTGGTCCACGAAGCCGCCCTCGCGGACGTACATCTTCCCAGGCGCATCCGGGTTGGCGTCGTACCAGGCATCGAGGTCCCAGCGGTCCTTCGGCACCTCGCGCATGGCATCCACGCCGTCGCGCAGCAGCCGCCAGAAGCCGGCTGGGCCATTGGCTCCGCCGGGGAAGCGGCAACCCATACCAACGATGGCGATGGGCTCCGTCTTCTCGCGCTCGGCGGACTCCAGCTTGCCGCGCATCTTGTTGAGGGCGACGACGGCTTCGCGCAGGCGGGCGGTGGTGTCGTTCGTCTCGGGAGTGCTCATGGCGGTGGGTTCCGTTCAGGACTCGATGAGGTCAGTGGCGGCCGCGAGCTCCGCGTCGAGCAGCTTGCGCAGCTCGGCTTCGGAGAGGGTGTCCAGGTTCTCGGGCAGCTCGGGACCCTGGCGCATGGAGGGACTCGCCAGGGTGGCGGGCACGGGCTCGGGAGTGGTCGCCGTGAACACCTGGCCGAGGATCAGCTCGACGATTGCGTCGACGGTGGGGTTCTCGAAGACGAGCGTGGGCGGCAGGCTGACGCCCACCGCGCGCTGGAGGCGGTTGCGCAGATCCACGGCCATCAGCGAGTCCAGCCCCAGCTCGAAGAGCGGCTTGCGCGTATCGATGGACTGGAGGCCAAGCACCTCGGCGCTCCACTTTTCCACGCCCTGGCGGAGCAGCTCGCGGCGGCGCTTGGGCTGGGACTGCTCGAGCTGCGCGAGGAAGTCACTCTTCTCCGAGGTCTCGCTTCGGGCTGGCGAGGCGTCCCTCATCACGGGCCGCACCTCGCGAGCGAGGGCGGAAAGCACCCTCGGCTCCTCGCCCGGGGCGAAGCGCTCGAGGACACGGGCCCAGCGCGCCGACATCACCCCGAGCCGCGGCACGTCCCTCCGGCCGAGCAGCGCCTGGAAGAGCTGTGCACCTTGCGTGGGAGTGATGAGGTCCACGCCCCGCTCGGCCCAGCGCCGGCTGGCCACCTCCGCGGCCATGCCCGAGCCAGACCACGGGCCCCAGTTGATGCTGAGCGCGGGCAGGCCCTCGGAGCGCCGCAGGTGCGCGAGCGCATCCAGGAAGGCATTGGCGGCGGCGTAGTTGGCCTGCCCCGCCGATCCCACCAGCGACGCCGCCGAGGAGAAGAGGACGAAGAAGTCCAGCGGCAGGTCCCGGGTGAGCACGTGCAGGTTCCACGCGCCCTCCACCTTGGCGGGAAAGACCTCGGCGAAGCGCGGCCACGCCTGCTCCAGCAGCACGCCGTCCGCGAGCACCCCCGCCGCGTGCACCACGCCTCGCAGCGGAGGCAGGGCCTCGCGGATGCGTGCCAGCACTCGCTCCACGTCCTCGCGCCGGGCGACATCCGCCGCCATCACCTCGACCCGAGCGCCAGAGGACTCCAGCGCGTTCACGGCCTCGCGTGTCTGCTCAGCCGGGGCGGTACGTCCCAGCAGCACAAGGTGGCGCGCACCCTGCTGCATCAGCGTCCGAGCCACCTGCAAGCCCAGCGCTCCGAGGCCTCCCGTCACCAGGTACGTGGCGTGGGCCTCCACTGCCGGAGACTCCGGGCCCGTGTCCCTCTTCCGGCTGCGCGCCAGCCGAGCCACATGGCGCCGGCCTCCGCGGAAGGCGATCTGATCCGCCGCCGGATGCGCCAGCTCCGTGAGCAGCCCCGCCGCCCCGTCGCCGGACGCAGTGGGCTCCAGGTCGATCAACCCACCCCAGTGCTCGGGCAGCTCCAGCGCCGCGACGGGACCGATTCCCCACAGCGGCGACTGCGCCACCGAGGAGGACGTCCCGCCCACGGCCTGGGCGCCGCGCGTCACCACCCACAGCTTCGCTCGGGCACCGCCGCTCTCTCCTCGTGCGAGCTGCTGGAGCGCATGCAGGGCAGAAGCCACGGACCGCTCGCGAACGGACCTGAGCACCTCGAGGGTGAGGTTCGCGTTCGCCGGGGCGTCCAGGCTCCACAGGTGCACCACGCCGCGCGGGGACCCACCGGAGCTTCGCAGCGCCTCGAAGAGCCGAGTGAAGTGCTCCGGCCGCGAGGGCGAGACGGTGTAGTGCCCGTTGCTGGAGACGCTCCAGTCCTCGCCCGCGAAGGCAAGCACCGGAGTGGCCCCGGCTGCCGTGAGCTTGTCGGCCAGCGCGGCCCCCGTGCCTCCACGATCCGCGAGGATCAACCACTGTCCCTCCAGGCGACCACCGGCCGGGGCCTCCGAGGGCTGCCACTCCAGCTCGTAGTACCAGTCGGAGAGGCCCTCGAGCGTGGCGCGCACGCGCATCAGCGCCTCGCGGCGAGCGCGCTTGAAGATGAGGTCCCTCCCCCAGGCCACCAAGGCCCCCGACTCGTTGAACAGCCGGAGCTGCCCGCGCACGGTCTCCTTGCCGCTGGAGCCGTCGTCCTCCACCGACACGTGGCACCACAACCGCCCGCCTCGGAAGTCGTGGAAGCGCAGGTGCGGCATGCCGAAGGGCACCCACCCGTCTCCCGTCTCCATGCCCGTCGCCACACCGAAGCGCGCCGCGATGAAGAGCTGGAAGCACGCATCGAGCATGCTCGGGTAGATGCGGTAGTTCGAGGCCTCGTCCCCCGACACCACCTCGGGCAGCTTCATCCAGCACAGCGCCTCGCGCTCCTGGCGCCAGACCTTCTCGATGCACTCGTAGGTGGGGCCGAACTTGAACGCCGCCTTGGGCGAGACGATTCGGTAGAAGTCCTCGCGGGAGATCTCCTCGGTGCAGCGCGCCCGTACCTCCTCGAACGACGGAGAGGCCGCGCCCTCGGTTCCGCCCTCTGGCGCACCGCGCACCTTGCCGCTGACGTGGAGTCGCCAGGCGCTCGCGTCCTGCTCGTCTCCTGCCTTGCAGCTCGAGATGCGGAACGCCGCCTCGCCGGAGCCCTGGGGCGCGAGCACGGTGTGCACCGTGCGCGAGCCCTCGTCCGGGAGGATGAAGGCCTCCTGGATGACCATCTCTTCGATGAGCGAGGGCCCCGGCCCGAGCACCCGCGCCGCCGCGTCCAGGACCATGGAGGCTTCAGTGGGGCCGGACACCACCGCCAGCCCCTGCACACGGTGATCATCGAGCAGCCGAGGCGACTGCACGCTCAGGCAGGACTCGAAGAGAATCTCCTTCATGCCGGGCGAGGACACACGGCGGCCCAGCAGCGGGTGTTCACCCGGACGCGAGGCGGGCGCAGGAGCCGCCGCAGCCTGAGCAACAGGACGAGCAGGAGGTGCGTCGTCGATCCAGCAACGGCGCCGCTGGAACGGGTACGTGGGCAGCGAAATTCGACGCCCCGCCCCGCGCTCCAGGGCCTCCCACCGGGGCTCCACGCCTCGCGCGTAGAGGACCGCGAGGCTCTCTCGCATCTGCTGCCCGTCCTCCTTGCCCTTGCGCAGCGACGGCAGCCACAGGCCATGACCCTCGGGCACGCAGCGCTGCGCCAGTCCGAGCAGCGTCGGCTTCGGGCCAATCTCCACGAAGAGCTCCACCCCCTGCGCGTGCAGGGCACGGATGCTATCGGCGAAGCGCACCGGCTCGCGTGCGTGCCGCCTCCAGTAGTCCGCCGTGAACTCCCGCTGCGCCTGTCCCGTCAGGTTGCTGAGCACCTCCAGCTTCGGCTCCCGGTGCGTCACCTTCGCCGCCACCGCGCCGAACGCCTCCAGCATCGGCTCCATCAGCGGCGAGTGGAACGCGTGCGACACCACCAGCTTCTTCGCCTTGATGCCACCCGCCGCCAGCTTCGCCAACACCGCGTCCACGCCCAGCGCCGTGCCCGAGATGACCGTCTCGCCGGGCCCATTGAGGCCCGCCAATGACACCGCCGTCTCGTGGCCCACCAGCGCGGGCAGCACCTTCTCTTCGGTGGCGAACACCGCGGCCATGGCTCCGCCGCGAGGCAGCTCCTGCATCAGCCGTCCGCGCTCCGCGATGAGCGCCAGGCCCTCCTCCAGGCTGAGCACCCCCGCCACGCACGCCGCGGCAATCTCGCCCACGCTATGGCCCAGCACCACGTGCGGCACCACGCCCCACGAGCGCCACAGCTCAGCCAGCGCATACTCCAGCGAGAACAGCGCCGGCTGCGTGTAGCGCGTCTCGTCCAGCGGCGTGGTCTCTCCGCCCGCTGGGTACAGCACCGACAGCAGCCGCTTCTCCAGCCGGGGACGCAGCAGCTCGTCGCACTTGTCCAGCGCCTCGCGGAAGACGGGCTCTGTCTCGTACAGGCCGCGCCCCATGCCCGCGAACTGCGCCCCCTGCCCCGTGAAGAGGAAGGCCACGCGGCGGCGGCTCGGATCCAGGGCCTCACCCGTGAACACCGCGTCAGGCCGCTCGCCCTCGGAGAACCGCTCCAGCGTCTCCCGCAGCTCGTCTGCCGAGCGCGCCACCACGCCCGCGCGCCGCGCCAGGTGCGAGCGCCCCGTGTTCGCCGATAGGCACACGTCCGTCAGCCGGGCCGCGGGCTCCTGCTCCAGGTACCGCGCATGGCGGCCAGCCAGCTCGCGCAGAGCCTCATCCGTGCGGGCTGACAGCGCCAGCAGGTGCGGCACCTCGTCCTCGGGCGTAACCGCGGTCTCCGCCTCGGCCTGGGCCGGAGCCTCCTCCAGCACCACGTGCGCGTTGGTGCCGATGAACCCGAACGAGCTCACCCCGGCGATGCGCTTTCTCGGCCCCGCGGGCCAGGGCGTGAGCTCGGTAACGACACGCACCGGAATCTCGTCCCAGGAGATGCGCGGGTTGGGCTTCTTGAAGTGGAGGTGCGGAGGAAGCTCCCCGTGCTGCAACGACAACACCACCTTCATCAATCCAGCCACACCCGCGGCCGACTCCAGGTGGCCCACGTTCGTCTTCACCGAGCCCAGCAGGAAGGGCTCCTCGGGCTTACGCCCCTCCGAGAGCACCGCTCCGAGTGCGCGGACCTCGATCGGATCTCCCAGGGAGGTACCAGTGCCATGGGCCTCCACGTAGCCCACCTGCGCGGGCTTCACGCCAGCATTGGCGAGGGCCTCGCGGATGACGGCCTCCTGCGCGGTGCCGTTGGGCGCGGTGAGCCCCACGCTGCGCCCGTCCTGGTTCACCGCCGAGCCTCGGATGACAGCCAGCACCCGCTCCCCCGCCGCGAGCGCGGCCGAGAGCGGCTTGAGCACCAGCAGTCCGCAGCCCTCGCTGCGCACGTAGCCATCCGCAGACGCGTCGAACGTCTTGCAGTGGCCGTCGGACGCCATCATGCGCGCCCGGGACAGGTTGACGTTGGTCTCGGGCAGCAACGTGAGGTTGACGCCACCGGCGAGCGCCACCTCGCACTCACCCGCGCGCAGGCTGCGGCAAGCGGTGTGGAGCGCCACCAGCGAGGACGAGCATGCCGTGTCGATGGCCAGCGCGGGCCCCTGGAATCCGAGCACGTAGGACACGCGGCCCGCCGCCGCGCTCAGCGCGTTGCCCGTGGCGAAGTACGCGTCGATGCGCGAGGGGTCTCCCCGGCGGAGCTGGAGCTGGGCGTAGTCCGTACCGCTGATGCCCACGAAGACACCGGTGCGGCTGCCCGCGAGCCGCGACGGCGCGATCCCCGCGTGCTCCAGCGCCTCCCAGGCCACCTCGAGCAGGAGGCGGTGCTGGGGGTCCATGTTGTTGGCCTCACGAGGAGCGATGCCGAAGAACTCCGGATCGAACTGGTCCACGTCTCGGAGGAAGCCGCCGTGGCGCGTGGACATCTTCCCGGGCGTCTCGGGGTTCGGGTCGTACCAGGCGTCGCGATCCCAGCGCTCCGGAGGCACCTCCACGATGGCGTCGCGGCCCTCGCGCAGCAGTTGCCAGAAGGCCTCGGGGCTGTTCGCGCCACCCGGGAAGCGGCACCCCATGCCCACGATGGCGATGGGCTCGTCCCGCTCAGCGCGGGTCGCCACCGCCGGAGTGGGCGTGGAGGCCGCATCGGGCAGCAGGCGTCCGGACAGGTACGTGGCCAGGGCCTGGATGTTCGGGTGGTTGAAGATGAGCGTGGGAGGCAGGGCCACCTCGCTGCCCACGGCGCGCTGGAGCCGGTTGCGCAGCTCCACCGCCATCAGCGAGTCCAGGCCCATGTCGAACAGGCCCCGGTGCAGCTCGAGAGGCCGCGAGCCATCGAGGCCCAGCACGCGCTCAGTCTCACGACGCACGAAGTCGAGCACCACATCCGCGCGATTGCCGGACGGTGCGGACTCGAGCCGCTTGCGCAGCTCGGACTCCACCACGGGGGCGGGAGCGGGGGCGGCACGCCGCGAGCGCTCGGCCAGTCCCGCAAGCATCGAGGGCACACCGCCCGGCGCGGAGGCGAGGTACTTCTCCCAGTCGATGGGCAGCACCGCCACCTCGGTGGCGCGCCCGGCGGAGAGCAGCCGTCCCAGGAGCGAGAGCCCCTCGGACGGAGCGATCAACGCCATGCCTCGACGGGCCCACCGCTGGAGGCTCCGCTCGTCGAGCGAGGCCGCCATGCCCGCCTCGGCCCACGGACCCCAGGCGATGCTCAGCGCGGGGAGGCCGTTGGCGCGGCGGAGATGCGCCAGCGCATCCAGGAAGGCATTGGCCGCCGCGTAGTTGCCCTGCCCCGGCGAGCCGAGCAGCCCCGCCGCCGAGGAGAACAGCACGAAGAAGTCCAGGGACAGCTCGCGCGTGGCGAGGTGCAGGTTCCAGGCTCCCGCCACCTTGGGCGCGAGCACGCGCTCCACCCGCTCGGGCGTGAGCTGGAGCAGCACACCGTCATCGACCACACCCGCCGCGTGGAGGATGCCCTTGAGCGGCGGCAGCGACCCCTGGATGGAGCCCATGACATGCGCCACGTCCTCGGCACGAGCCACGTCACCCTGGAGCACGGTGACACGAGCGCCCTTCTCTTCCAGCGAGCGCAGCTCGGCAGCGAGCTCCTCGGAGGGGCTCCGCCGTCCCACCAGCACCACGTGACGCGCCCCGCGCTCCACCAGCCAGCGAGCGAGCCGCCGGCCCAGCGCGCCGAGTCCTCCTGTCACGAGGTAGGTTGCCTCGGCCTCGAACCGAGGCGCGGCGGACGGAACCGAGGCACCTGCCTCCAGCCTGGCCGTCCAACGATGACCCTCGCGGAAGGCCACCTGCGGCGCCTCGCGGGAGGAAGTGAGCTCACTGAACAGCGCGGCGAGCTCCGCCTCGGGAGCACCGGGCTCCAGGTCCACCAGCCCGCCCCACAGGTCCGGGTGCTCCGCCGCGACCACACGACCCAGCCCCCACAGAGGGGACTGCGCCACCACCACCGGCGCACCTCGAACAGGCTGAGCGCCCCGGGTAACGAGCCACAGCTTCGAACCCGCCCCCGTCTTCGCGAGCGCCTTCACCACGGCCAGCGCGCCCTGCACCGCCGCGCCAGCCTCCACGGGCACCGCCTGCTCACCGGAGGCGTCCAGGCCATCCAGGTACACCACGCCCCGAGGAGCCGTCCCCTCCGAGCACAACGACGCGAGCTTCCGCTCCAGCTCCTCCGGCGTATGGCTCCCGGCAGGCACCACCGAGCAGGAGGCACCGCCAGCGGTCAGCTTCGCCGCGAGCGCCTCACCCACGCCGCCCCGATCGGTCAGGACGATCCACCGACCCTCCACCGAGCCCGGGGTGTTCGAGACGAGCGTTCCGTCCTCCACCCAGGAGAGCGCATGGAGCCACTCATGCGAGCGCTCGCTCGACGAACGGACCTGCGAACCCTCGCGCCGATCCACCCAGTAGGACTGCCGCTGGAAGGGATACGTGGGCAACGAGACGCGGCGGCGGACAGCTCCGCCCGACAGCCCGCTCCAGTCCACCGGAACGCCCCGGACATAGAGCGCTCCGAGACTGGAGAGCACCTGCCGGAGGTCGTCCTGCCCCTCCCGCAGCGAGGGCACCCAGAGCCCCTCCGCCTCGGGCACGCAGCGCTGCGCCAGCGCGATCAGCGTCGGCTTCGGGCCAATCTCCACGACCACCCGCACGCCCTGAGCGAACAGCGTACGAATGCTGTCGGCGAAACGCACCGGCTCGCGCACGTGCCGCTTCCAGTAGTCCGCCGAAAACTCCCGCTGCGCTTGCCCCGTCAGGTTTCCGAGCACCTCCAGCTTCGGCGCCTGGTGCGTCACCTTCGCGGCCACCGCGCCGAACGCCTCCAGCATCGGCTCCATGAGTGGCGAGTGGAACGCATGCGATACGACCAGCTTCTTCCCCTTCACGCCCTCTGCCGCCAGCTTCGCCAGCACCGCGTCCACGCCGTCGGCGCTGCCCGAGATGACCGTCTCGCCCGGGCCGTTGAGGCCCGCCAGCGACACCGCAGCCTCATGGCCCACCAGCGCCGCCTTCACCTGAGCTTCGGGCGCGAACACCGCCGCCATGGCTCCACCCGACGGCAGCGCCTGCATCAACCGCGCGCGCTCGACGATCAGCTTCAGCCCGTCCTCCAGGCTGAACACTCCCGCCACGCACGCCGCGGCGATCTCGCCCACGCTGTGCCCTAGCACCACGTGCGGCACCACGCCCCACGAGCGCCACAGCTCCGCCAGTGCGTACTCCAGCGCGAACAGCGCCGGCTGCGTGTACTGCGTCCGCGACAGCAGCTCTCCGTCGCCGGGCTCCAGCCCGAACATCACCGACAGCAGCGGCCTGGGCAGCAGCGGGCGCAACAACTCCTGGCACCGGTCCAGCGCCGCGCGGAACACAGGCTCCGACTCGTACAGGCCGCGCCCCATGCCCACGTACTGGCTGCCCTGTCCCGTGAAGAGGAACGCCACCTCGGGCGCCTCGGACTTCTCCAGGCCGCCGCTCTGGACACCCGCGGGCTGCTCGCCGGCAGCGAAGGCCGCGAGCTTTTCGCGCAGCTCCCCGGTGCTCCCGGCCACCACCGCCAGCCGAGTCCCCAGGTGCGCGCGCCCCGTATTCGCCGAGGCGCACACGTCCGCCAACGCCAGCGAGGGCTCTTCCGCGAGGCGCTCGGAATGACGTCCGGCCAGCTCCACCAGCGCCTTCTCATCTCGGGCCGAGAGCGCCAGCAGGTGCGCAGGTCGTCCAGCGGACGCCGGCACCGAGGCGGGCGCGGGCGGCTCCTCCACGATGACGTGCGCGTTGGTGCCACTGAAACCGAACGAGCTCACTCCAGCGACGCGCTTCCCACCGGACCACGGCGTCAACGCCGTGGGCACCGACACCGGCAGCTCGTTCCAGGGAATGTGCGGGCTGGGCTGGTGGAAGTTCAGATGCGGAGGAATCTCCCCGTGCCGCACCGCCAGCACCGCCTTGATGAGCCCGGCCACACCGGCTGCCGACTCCAGGTGGCCGATGTTCGTCTTCAACGAACCGACGAGACACGCCTTGCCCGCCTCACGGCCCTCGCGGAGCACCGAGCCGAGCGCCCGCACCTCGATGGGATCCCCCAGCGAGGTTCCCGTGCCATGGGCCTCCACATACCCCACGTCGGAGGGCTTGAGCCCCGCGTCAGACAGGGCCTCGCGGATGACGGCCTCCTGAGAAGGACCATTGGGCGCGGTCAACCCGGCGCTGCGCCCGTCCTGGTTCACCGCCGAGCCGCGAATGACGGCCAGCACGGTGTCACCACTGGCCAGCGCGTCCGCCAGGCGCTTGAGCACCACCACGCCGCAGCCCTCGCCGCGCACGTAGCCATCCGCCGCCGCGTCGAACGTCTTGCACTTCCCGTCCGGCGCGAGCATCCGCGCCTTGGAGAAGTTGATAGACACCTCGGGAGACAGGATGAGGTTCACCCCGGCGCCGAGCGCCACATCGCACTCGCGGCGGCGCAGGCTCTGACACGCCAGGTGCACCGCCACCAGCGAGGACGAGCACGCAGTGTCCACGGAGAGGCTCGGACCCTTCAGCCCCAGCAGATACGACAACCGCCCGGAGGCCACGCTGTCCGCGTTGCCCGTGCCCACGTAGGCGTCGATCCGCTCGGGGTCCGCGAAGAGGAAGCGCAGGTAGTCGTTGCTGCTGATGCCCACAAAGACGCCGGTGCGGCTGCCCGCGAGCCGATCCGGGGCAAGACCCGCGTGCTCCAGCGCCTCCCAGCTCACCTCCAGCAGCAGACGCTGCTGAGGATCCATGCTCTGGGCCTCGCGCGGCGACACGCCGAAGAAGCGCGCGTCGAAGCGATCCACGTCCTCCACGAAGGCGCCATGTCGCGAGGAGATCTTCCCCGGCGCGTCCGGATCCGGATCGTACAGGGCATCCACGTCCCAGCGACTCAGGGGGACCTCGGTGACGGCCTCGCGCCCCTCGCGCAACAGCCTCCAGAAGGCCTCGGGCCCGCTCACGCCACCCGGGAAGCGGCAACCCAGGCCCACCACGGCGATCGGCTCGGTGCGAGCACGCTCCATGGCCTCCAAGCGGGCGCGCATGTCCTGGACGGCCAGCAGTGCTCGCTTGAGCGCGGGGCTCGCCTCTCCCGTTCCTGATCCGGTGCTCATGTGCTCGTTCTCTCTTCCGGGCCTGGACTCGCTAGTACTTGAGGCGCTCCAGCTCCTCGAGGAGCAGGGCCTCCACCTGTGCTTCCGTGAGTCCGTCCAACGAGGACGGCGTCGCTTCCGCTGGAGCCGCCGGCGTCGTCTCAGGCGGCGTCGTCACGGGTGCATCCGCGGGGACCATGCCCAACAGCAGCTCCGCGAGCGCGTCCAGCGTGGGGTGGTCGAACAACAGCGTAACGGGCAGCGTGCGGCCCACGGCCTTGCCCAACGCGTTGCGCAGCTCCACGGCCATGAGCGAGTCCAGCCCCAGCTCGCGCAGCGGCTGCTTCGGATCCACCGGGCCTCCAAGCTGCAACACCCGCCGCACCTGTTCCTGCAGTTGGGCGACAGCCACACCACGTCGCCGCGAAGGCACCGCCTCCGTGAGCGTCTCCAGCAGCGAGGGCCCCGAGGAGACCGCCGCCGGCGCCTCCACTGTGCGGGAGGAGCGAGAGACGAGCCCGGACAGCGCGGGCGGGACGGCGCCCTGGACGAAGGTGTCCCAGTGCACGGGGAGCACGCCCAGCTGCGGAGACGGCTGACGCATCAGCGCCCCGAGCAGCCGCATGCCCTCGCTCGGAGGGATGAGCCCCATGCCCCGGGCCACCCAGCGCTCGAGCGTCACTCGCGAGGCCATGCCCCCCTCGGCCCACGGGCCCCAGTTGATGCTGAGCGCCGGCAGACCCCGCGCGCGGCGGAAGTGAGCCAGAGCATCGAGGAAGGCGTTGCCCGCGGCGTAGTTGCCCTGCCCCGCCGAGCCCAACATCGAGGCACCCGAGGAGAACAGCACGAAGAAGTCCAAGGGCCGCTCGCACGTGGCGAGGTGCAGGTTCCACGACCCCCGCACCTTGGGAGCAAGAACCCGCTGGAAGCGCTCCCAACCCTGTTGCACCAGCATGCCGTCATCGAGCACGCCAGCCAGGTGGAACACGCCTCGCAGCGGTGGCAGGGAGCGATCGATGTCCGCCAGGACACGGGCCAGACTTGCGGCATCCGCCACATCTCCGGACACCACGCGCACCCGAGCCCCCGCGGCCTCCAGCTCACCGAGCACGGCGCGGGCCTCTTCCGAAGGAGCGCTGCGCCCCATGAGCACCAGGTGCCGAGCCCCCTCCTCGACCAACCACCGGGCGACCGCGAGGCCCAGTCCGCCCAGGCCACCGGTCACGAGGTACGATGCCTCCGCTCGTACCACCGCCTCCGCCGGCTGCGTCAGCACCACCTTCCCAATGTGCCGAGCCTGCGCCATGTAGCGGAAGGCGTCCGGGGCCTGCTCGAGCGGGAAGACACGATGAGGCAGCGGCTTTAGCTCTCCGGACTCCACGCGCGGCATCAGCTCGCGGAAGGCCTCGGCCACCCGGGCCGGCTCGCTGGCGGTGAGCGCATCGAGCGCGAAGACGGCATAGGACACATCCCCGCGCAGCCGAGCCACCTGCTCGGGGCTCCAGATGCCCGTCTTGCCGATCTCCACGAAGCGCCCGCCCGGGGCCAGCACCTCGATGCTGCGTGGGATGAAGTCCCCGGCCAGCGAGTTGAGGACGATGTCCACCCCGCGCCCACCCGTGCGAGCCCGGACTTCATCAGCGAAGCCAAGCGAGCGCGAGTCCATCACGTGCCGGACGCCGAGCGACTCGAGGAAACGACGCTTCTCGGAGCTGCCAGCGGTGGCGAAGATCTCCGCACCGGCGCGCTGCGCGAGCTGCACGGCGGCCAGGCCCACGCCACCGGCCGCGGCATGAATGAGCACCCGATCTCCCGCCTTCATCCGAGCGATACGAGCGAGCGCGAAGTCGGCGGTGAGGAACGCGATGGGCAGCGTCGCCGCCTCCGCATCACTCATCCACGAGGGCCGCCGAGCGACGAAGTCCGCACGCAAGGTGGCATGGGTGGCGAAGCACCCCGGAGGCATGGCGATGACTGCGTCCCCAGGCGCGAAGCCCTGAACGCCCTCGCCCACCGCCACCACCTCACCGGCACACTCCAGTCCGAGCGGCCCAGCATCCCCGGGGTACATGCCGAGGGCGTTGAGCACGTCACGAAAGTTGAGGCCGGTAGCGTGCACGCGGACTTCCACCTCACCGGGACCCGGTGGGCGGCGGGTGATGGGCTCCAGCCGAAGGCCCTCGAGTGTGCCGCGAGACGCCACCTGGAGCCGGACCGGCGCGGGCTCGGCGACGGGGTGGGCGCTCTCGGGACGAGCCACCAGCCGCGCCACGAAACGCTCCGGACCGCGCAAGGCCACGCGATCCTCGACACCTCCCGCGAGCAGCACGTCGGCAAGCGCCCGAGCGGACTCTTCCTCGGAGCCCGCAGGATCCAGGTCCACCAGCGAGGAGCGCCACTCGGGGTGCTCGGCCGCGAGCGCCATCCCCATGCCCCACAGAGGCGCCTGCGCCACCGCCACGCCCGAGCCCTCCACGGGCTGAGCTCCGCGCGTCACCAACCACACGCGAGAACGCACCGCGCTGCGAGCCAGCGCCTGTACCAGACGCAGCGTGCCGCCACAGAGCCGCGCCTCGGCCGCATCCAAAGCCTCGGCCGAGAGTGACTCGGACGAGGGCATGTCCAGCGCCTCCAGGGAGACCACTCCCCACGACGCTGTGCCGGAGCGCAGCGGCTCCAGGACCTCTTGCTCAGGAGGAACGAGCACCACCCGCTCGCCTCGCGCCTGGAGTGCCTCGGCCAACCAGGTGCCGAGCCCCTGTGGATCGCCGACGATGAGCCAGCCTCCGAGCTTCTCCTCGAGAGCGGGAGCCGGAAGCGTGGCGCGTTGCCACTCCAGCGCGTACAGCCACTGCTCGCGGCTCGACGGCATGAGCGCCTCGCGAGGCGCCCGCTTCGCGCTGAGCCCCACGAGCTCGGCCACCACACGTCCGCCCTCGTCGAGGACCACCACATCGCCCGTGAAGCGCTCCTTCGAGGGCGAGCTTCCCGGACGCAGCACGGCCCGGGCCTTCAGGACCGGGCTCGGAGGCGCGTGGAAGTGGAAGGCCTCGAGGCCGAGCGGCACATAGGCCGTGGAGTCGAAACCATCCACGAGCCAGGTAGCCCCGAAGAGCTGGATGCACGCGTCGATGAGCGTCGGGTGCAGCGAGTAGTGCCGCGCATCCGTGATGGAGGGAGGACAGTGCAGCTCGCCCCAGGCCTCGCCCTCGCGGCACTGGATGCGTTTCAGCCACTGGAAGCCCGGCCCGAGCGCGATGCCTCGCTCCAGGACGTTCTGGTAGAAGCCCTCGGGCGAGATGTCCTTCAGCTCCGGAGTGCTGGCACCAGGCACCTCGGCCACGCGAGTGACACGGCGGGCAGTCCCCGTGGCATGGAGCACCCACGCCGGCTCCTCAGCGTTCCCTGCCTCACGACTGTAGACGCGGCAACCCGCGCCCGACCCCTCGGGGCTCCATACGAGTTGCAGGGCCCGCGTCTCGCTGTCCCCCAAGCTCAACGCCCGCGGGAACGTCACGTCCTCGATCGAGCACGGCCCAGGCCCCAGCACCTGAGCCGCCGCGCAGAGCATCATCGCAACGTGACTCGCACCGGGGACGACGACGGTGCCGTAGATGCGGTGATCATCCAGGAAGGGCAGCGAGTCGACGGAGATCTCGCTCTCGAAGATCTGCTCCTTGAGCGCGGGCGAGCGCACCCGGCGACCGAGCAGCGGATGCAGTCCAGAGGTCCGCGTGGACAAACGGCTCGCACGAGGCGGCTTCACCCAGTGCGTCTGCCGCTGCCACGGGTAGGTGGGCAGCTGAACGCGGCGCCGTGCCGCTCCGGACTCCAGCGCGACCAGGTCCACTTCCGCGCCCTGGACCCAGAGGGCCCCGAGCGCCGACAGCAGTTGCTTCCACTCGCCCTGCCCCTCCCTCAGCGAGGCCACCCACTCCGGGCCCCCCTCCGCCACGCACTGCTTGCCCATCCCCAGCAGCGTCGCCTTCGGGCCCACCTCCACCACCACGTCCACCCCGGCTTCCACCAGGGCCTTCACTCCTTGAGCGAAGCGCACCGGCTCCCTCACGTGCCGTCGCCAGTACTCCCCTCTCGTCACCTCCCCGGCCTCCGCCACCTTCCCCGTCACGTTCGCCACCAGCTTCAGCTTCGGCTCCGCGTACGCCACGCCTCCCGCCACTCTCCCGAAGGCCTCCAGCACCGGCTCCATCAGCGGCGAGTGGAACGCATGTGACACCACCAGCCGCTTCGCCTTCACCCCCTCCGCTGACAGCTTCGCCAGCACCGCGTCCACACCCTCGCCACTTCCCGAAATCACCGTCTCGCCCGGCCCGTTGAAGGCCGCCAGCGACACCCGCGTTTCCTGGCCCGCGAGCGCCGCCTTCACCTGCGCCTCGGGCGCGAACACCGCCGCCATGGCTCCACCAGCAGGCAGCCCCTGCATCAACCGCCCGCGCTCGGCGATCAGCTTCAGCCCATCCTCCAGGCTGAACACTCCCGCCACGCACGCCGCGGCGATCTCGCCCACGCTGTGCCCCAACACCACCTGCGGCTCCACGCCCCACGAGCGCCACAGCTCCGCCAGCGCGTACTCCAGCGCGAACAGCGCCGGCTGCGTGTATTGCGTCTGCGACAGCAGCTCCCCGTCTCCTGCCTCCCTCCCAAACATCACCGACAGCAGCGGCCTGGGCAGCAGCGGGCGCAATACCTCCTGGCATCGGTCCAGCGCCGCGCGGAACACGGGCGCCGTCTCATACAGCTCGCGGCCCATGCCCACGTACTGGCTGCCCTGTCCCGTGAACAGGAACCCCACGCGTGGCTTCTTCCCCCGCGCGACCTGCCCTCGCACGACGCCAGCGCGCTCTTCCCCTCCGGCCACCGCCTCCAGTTTCTCGCGCAGCTCCTCATGGGATGCCGCGACGATCGCCGCCCGGTGCACGAAGCGCGCGCGCCCGGTATTCGCGGTGAAGCACACGTCCGCGATGGATCGCTCCGGGTGGGCGGCCACATCGCGCGCATACCGCTCGGCTATCCGACGCAGCGCACCCTCGTCTCGCGCGGACAGGGTCAGCAGGTGCTGCGGACGGGGTGTGGCCTCTACCGGTAGCGGCTCGGTGGGTGGCGCCTCTTCCAACAGCACGTGCGCGTTCGTCCCACTCAGGCCAAAGGAGCTCACCCCCGCGACGCGCAGCCCTTCCCCAGCCGGCCACGGCGTCAGGGCGGTGGGAACCTTCACGGGCAGCTCGCTCCACGGAATGAGCGGGTTGGGCGTGTGCAGGTGCAGGTTGGGAGGAACCTCCCCATACCGCACCGCCTGCGCGGCCTTGATGACACCCGCCATGCCGGCCGCGGTCTCCAGGTGCCCAATGTTTGTCTTCACCGCGCCAACGAGCAATGGGCGCTCCTGGGAACGCCCAGCCCCCAGCACTCCCGCGAGCGCCTCCACCTCGATGGGATCTCCCAGCGAGGTGCCAGTGCCATGGGCCTCGACATAACCCACGCGAGACGGCTCCAGCCCGGCGTTCTCCAGCGCCGCGCGGATGACGGCCTGCTGGGCCGGGCCATTGGGCACCGTGAGCCCGCTGCTCGCGCCGTCGTGGTTCACCGCCGAGCCGCGGATGACGGCCAGGATGGTGTCACCATCGGCCTGGGCATCGGACAGGCGCTTGAGCACCAGCATTCCGCAGCCCTCGCCGCGCACGTAGCCATCGGCCGCCGCGTCGAACGTCTTGCACCGCCCGTCCGGAGAGATCGCCCGTGACCGGGACAGGTAGACGTTCACCTCGGGCGAGAGGATGACGTTCACGCCACCCGCCAGGGCCATGCGGCAGTCCCCCGCGCGCAGGCTCTGACAAGCCAGGTGCAACGCCACCAGCGAGGACGAGCACGCCGTGTCCACCGTGAGGCTCGGCCCCTGCAACCCGAGGACGAACGACAGACGCCCCGCCGTGAAGCACAGGCCCGCGCCGGTGCCGCTGTAGACATCCAGGGACTCCACATCCCCGGCGCGCAGGTGCAGTTGCGAGAAGTCGTCCAGCCCCACGCCCACGAACACCCCGGTCCGGCTCCCGCCGAGTCGATCCGGTGCCACGCCCGCGCGCTCGAGCGCCTCCCAGCCCACCTCCAGCACCAGCCGCTGCTGCGGATCCATCGCCGCGGCCTCTCGAGGCGAGATGCCGAAGAAGCCCGGATCGAACTCCTGCAGCCCGTCCACGAACCCACCGCGGCGCGTCAGGATCTTCCCCCGAGCCTCCGGATCCGGGTCGTACCAAGCGTCGAGGTCCCAGCGGTCCTTAGGCACCTCGCGGATGGCATCCAGGCCCTCGCGCAGCTGCCGCCAGAAGGTCTCGGGGTCCTCGGCGCCGCCGGGGAAGCGGCAGGACATGCCGATGAGGGCGATGGGCTCGCGCCGGGAACGCCCAGCGGCTTCGAGCTCTCCCTGTAGCTTCTTGATCGCAAGCAACGCGTTCGTCAGTCGGGCGCGATGATCCATGTCGGGGAGAGTGGGCGAGCGAGTCAGGAGTTTCACTCCCTACGCATCTGTGCAGTTTAGGTCAATTGGAGACCCGGTGTCCGGTGTGACGCTTGCGTTCCCCCAACTTTGGGCTGCAGGCGAGGAAGCTGGCGACTGCCTCTCGCAGAGGGGAAACCCTCACCCACGGTACGCCATCAGGAGAGGGGATGTCCTTGGTCCCCCCAGTGACTTCACCGCTGGAAGCCAGTAGTCATCACCCATGCTCCCACCTGGCCCCGGACTGCCGAGCCCGTTGCAGATGTCGCTGTACATGGCCGACCCGCTGTCCTTCCTGAGGAAGCAGCGGAAGCGCCACGGAGACACCTTCACCCTACGTATGTCCGGCATGGGCGAGTTCGTCTTCGTGAGTGCGCCCGAGGACATCAAGCGCATCTTCAACGCCCCACCGGACGCGCTGCACGCAGGAGAGGGCAACGATGTGATTCTGCCGCTGGTGGGCTCGAGCTCCCTGGTGATGCAGGACGGGGCGGAGCACATCCGGCTGCGGCGCCTGCTGCTGCCGCCATTCCAGGGAGAGCGGCTCAACACCTATGCCGGCCCGATGCGAGAGGTCGCCCACGCATCGCTGGAGCAGTGGCCCGTGGGCAAGCCCTTCCCGCTGCTGCCGCGCATGATGTCGCTCACCATTGAGATCCTGCTGCGCAGCGTCTTCGGTATCGAGGGCCAGGAGGAGCTGGCGCTCTTCGCCAGGCGCTTCCCGCGGCTCGTGGACAGCATCGCCTCGCCGCTGTACCTGCTTCCAGCGCTCAGCGGCGTGGACGTGTTCCAGAAGGTGCCCTGGCTGCGAGCCTCGAAGATGAAGCGGGAGGTGGACGAGGCCCTCTACGCGCTCATCGCCCACCGGCGCGCGCAGCCGGCGGATCCCCGACGCCAGGACATGCTCAGCCTGCTGTTGGAGAGCCGGGACGAGGCGGGCCAACCCCTCACCGACAGGGAGCTGCGCGACGCGCTCTTCACCGTGATTGTGGCGGGCTATGAGACCACGGCGATCGGCATGTGCTTCACCGTGGAGCGGCTGCTCTGCACGCCCGAGGCCCTGGCCCGAGTGCACGAGGAGCTGGAGCGGGTGGTGGGAGGCGAGGAGATCCAGGCCGAACACCTCGGCCAGCTCGAGTACCTGGACGCGGTCATCAAGGAGGCACTGCGGCTGAGGCCGGTGGTGCCGCTCGTGTCGCGCCGCACGAAGGTGCCGTTCGAGCTGTCCAAATACACGCTGCCCCCCGAGACGATGCTGGTACCAGGCATCGCGCTCACCCACCTGCGCGAGGATCTCTACCCGGAGCCGGACCGCTTCCTGCCGGAGCGCTTCCTCGGGAAGAAGCCGGACCCGTACGCGTGGTTGCCCTTCGGGGGAGGCTCGCGCCGGTGCCTGGGCATGGCGCTCTCGCTGTTCGAAATGAAGGTCGTCCTGGCCACGGTGCTGCGCCGGGCGAAGCTGCGGATGGCCTCGAAGCGCCCCATCCACATGGTGCGCCGGAGCATCATGTTCGCGCCGTCAGGGGGAATGCCCGTAGTGCTGGATGAAGTACGGCCCCGGAGCAGCCAACCCCAGAAGCAGGTAGCCTGAAACACATCACTCAAGGCAGCGCGCCCTTGCCGGCGAAGGCTTGCATCCACGCAAGCTCATCTCGGGCCCGGGGCGCGCAAGACTCCTCCACCAACGGAGCCAGCGGCCAGCGGTAGTAGGCCGCCTGTTTCACGGCCTCCTCCCACTTCCCCAACTCAACCCATAGGGCGATGCATTGCTCCCGGCTCGGAACGTGTTGCGTCAACTCGGAGCCAAACATCTGGAGTCGCAGCCCCGTCTCCCATTCCAGACGTGAGTGCTGATCAAGCAGGCGCGCCCCCACTTCCCAGAACAGCCGCCCCATCCACCGCTGCTCGTCCTCGGAGAGGTGCGCCTTGCTGACCCTGGCCCGCCGCAAGAGCGACGAGCCCAGGGACGCCCCCTGGGCCAGGGTTGCCATTGCCAGAGCATGGTGGCCGGGCGCGTACATCATGCTGACCAGCGCTCGCATCTCCAGGAAGAATTGCTCGCTCGGAGGCTGCTTCCACTCGGGCAGCGCAACAAGCTTCTCGAGTGTCTCCAAATCCTGTCGCGTCAAGGGCGCCGAAGGTGGGCCGCCGGCCAGAAAGGAGGCCAGGGCGAGCTGGAGGGTCCGTGGGGAAGGACCTGCGAGCTGCCCCAGCCGCTCCTCCACCGTGGAGAGCAGGAACCGTCGCAGCGGTGCTTGTTCCTCGAAGGAATACAGCTGCTCTCGCAGCGCCATGAGAAGTGGCACGGAGGGGCTGACTCGAACCTGCTCGAGCGCCCACTGTTGGTCCTGCTCCAGCGATCCCAGATGCAGCACCGCCAGAGGAAAGCGCCACGACTCGTCATCCGGCGACCGGGTGAACCCTGTTGAGATCAGGTGATTCCACTCCAGCGGCACGGGAAGCAAGGTGCTCTTGCGGAAGTCGGGCCGCCCGAGCGCCGTCCACGCATCGAAGAAGGCATGGCGCCAATCGGGAGCACGGGGCTGACGTTCGGCGAGCTCCAGCAACAGGCGGCCCTCCGGGGTGTCTTTGATGGTGGAGACCGAGAGATCCTCCCGCACCAGGTCCCACCGGCCTTCCTGCATGAACCAGCACGCGCTCACCAATCGGGCCGGCGCATAGGAGGGAGCGGCCTTGATTGCCAAATCCAACAGAGGGCTCGCGCTCGAGTCACCCGCGATGCTGAACTAGGCGGCTTCCTGGGTCAGCTCCATGGCCCAGACATCATTCCCTTTTCTTTCCTTGGAGGGTCCTCCTCTCGCTCGCCCCCCTTCCGCTTCCCATCCATCCTCCGGCCCCTCGTCTTCCTCGTCCGCGACGTCCCGCTCGTGTTCTGCGAACCGCTTGAAGGCAGCCCAACCACCGCCCGCCATGGCGGGCAGCAGTCCCAGGGCCCAGCGCAAGACCCGGCGGCGCGGCCAGCGTTGACTCCGCCCTCCGGACTCCTGTTGTTGCACCTCGCCACCCGAGCCCATTTCCTCTGTCTCCCTGCTCATCGCGACCCTATTCTGCATTCCATGCTTCATACCTCGAAGAGCCGGCCCGTGTGGTCGCTGGTGATTCTCACCGTGCTCCAGGCAGGGTGCCTGTTGGAGGCAGAGCTCGCCGAGGTAACGGGGGAATGCGGGCCACGGGATCTGACACCCGAGTGCTGCCTCAAACAACACCCCGGCCAGTGGGAGCGTTGTACCGGCTCGTCCGAGATGGTCGAAGTGACGGGGCGCTCAACCTCCCTGGGAATGAAGGCCCTGGCCACGGGCATGGCAGTGGCCACGGTGGCGATGAAGCCGCAGATCAACTCGGCCGAGCGCCGGGGTGTTGAGCTGGCCGCGGATCTGCTCGCGAAAGTCGAAAAGGCCATCACAAAGTGTGTCCGCCAGGCGGACCAATATGTCAACGATTACCACTTCAACGGCAAGAGCCCGGACCGGGAAATCTGCGAACAGATCAAGGTTGGCGAAAAGACGACATGGGCCGCGTACCTGGGACTCTTCAAGCATGAGCAAGCCTGGCCGTGCCTTCGCGAAGCTCTGAACAAGTTGATACCGCCGGACCGTTACCGACTCTACCCTCGTTTCCAGTTCAACGAAAAGAAGGGACAATGGGAGTACATGGATGAAAACACGGTAAGCCAGATCGTGTCGGCTCAGGGATGGAAAGGACTGACTGGCACCATCGAGCCGGACATCATCCTCTTAGACAAGAATGGCGTCATCGTCCGTGTGTACGATCTCAAGTTCCCATGCCCGGAGACCAACTCAGCCTATTGGAGTCGGTACACAAAAGGGCGCTGGATGGACCAATCACAGGGAGATCTATACTTCCATGCTCTTCAGGTGAAACCCATACTTGTCTCTCCACGACAGGGAATAATACGCGAGGACTAAGAAGAAATGCCCACCATTCGATACCCGCAGCTGAAACAGCATGACGAGCGCGACGGACTGATTGCAAACGATGCCTTACTCATGTGCTTCTACATGCAGCGTCCTAACGAGCAGATTGCACCTGCCATCATACGTGCCCTGGAACTCTTCCGTGAACGGATACATCCCTATCAACTCGCCTGGTACAACGCAGGTGATGGACAGGCCAAACCGCTCGATGACTCCGCATGGGAAGCAATCCGCAAGGAAACGCTGGATCCAGGGCCCGAAACGGCTGCATTCATACAAATGTGGGATGACCCCATCAGGCTCGGTGGGCTGCACGTGGACTACAGGGGTTTGGACATCATCCCCCTGCCCTGGCCAGATCGGAAAGATGATGTGAGCGTCCTCTACCTGCGCCTGCCCACGGAATACCTGGAAGAGCAGGGTCCGGGCCAGGTTCGTGCACTAGCCCTCGATCTAGCAGCGGAGCTCCCCTTCAACTCGGGGTATGTGGACTTCGTCCTCTGCTCGAACATTTGGGATCTGGGTAAAGCCCTCAAGCTCATCCAACCGCGCTACCCGGGAGTGCACCTCGCATCGAGCGGGGCCAACCTCCGGATGAACACCTGGGTGGACGGGGTTCACTGGATGAACTTCCTCGGGCAACCGGTGCTCGGCCAGCTCGGCGGTGTGGCCAGCCTGCGTGAGCGTTTGTCTCTCCCGGGCATTTCCCTCCAGGAAA
This sequence comes from Archangium minus, assembly GCF_044360475.1. Taxonomy (NCBI): domain Bacteria; kingdom Pseudomonadati; phylum Myxococcota; class Myxococcia; order Myxococcales; family Archangiaceae; genus Archangium; species Archangium minus. The sequence continues at coordinate 5,919,877 of NZ_CP043494.1, read as the reverse complement.
TGAGCGGAGACCGAGTGCTCATCACCCTTGGCGAGCAGCCAGTGACAGGGGACCAGGAGGCGGGTCAGATGCTTCCCCTGCACCGTGCACTTGCCCGAGTCCTCGAGCCCCACCTTCATCATTGGAAACGACCTTACGTCTCCCTGGACCCGGAGGAGATACTCCGCTGGGAGCGCCGCTTCCTGGACTGAGTTCACATGAATCCTATTCCTCCGAAGCAGAAAGCCAGCATCCATGGGCAGGCCCTGGAGTACATCATTGCAGGTCAGGGCTCCCCCACCGTCGTTCTCGTCAACGGTTCCGGCGGCCCCATCGAGGGATGGCTCAGGGTGTTGGAGCCGCTGTCCGCACTGGGGACCGTCTTTGCGTACAACCGCCCAGGTCTCGGCGGCAGCGGGAAGCCGGTTGTCCCGCAGACCGGAGAGGTCATCGTCGAGTCGCTCCGTGCGCTCCTGCTTCACGCCAACCTACCTCCGCCCTACCTCCTGGTGGGTCATTCGCTCGGCGGCCTTGCCGTCAATCTTTTCGCCCGGACATTCCCAGCCGAGGTTTCAGGCGTGGTGCTGCTCGATGCCACCGCTCCCGAAGACGTCAGTGTCATGGCAGAGCATCAAAACGGCTTTCAGCGTTTTGCCCAGCGCACGCTCGATACGATCTTCGGAAAGGATGAATTCGGAGAGACTGAACACGTTTCACGTACCGTCGACCTCATCCAGCGCGCAGGCCCCTTCCCTGACGTCCCACTCGTCGTCGTGACGGGGGGTAAACCCGCCATGGCATGGGCCACCCCAGCGCAAGCCCTCGCCGCACGAGCAGAACACCAGCGGGCCCTGGCTGCACTGTCGCCCCAAGGAAAGCAGCTCATCGCCAGCCGAAGCGGACACTTCCCCCAGCTCACAGAGCCGGAGGTCGTGGTGGAAGCCGTGCGCCTGGTCAATGCTCGCCAGACCCTGTCCTGACACCCCTACGGGTCAGCACGGAATGGGTGTGCATTCAAAGGTGCTGCACACGACGCACGTGTGCCATACGAAATTGCAGAGGGTAAACCCCTCATCCTCTTTGCACTGGACGCGCACGCCGGTGGGATCGGGATTGAGGGGCTTCAGATACTGCAACCCGTTGAGTAGAGCGCCGTCGTAGGTGGTGTTGCACGCCACGGCTCCACCGGCGGCGTCGAGGCCACAGGCAGCAACCCGCGCGTCGTCCGCCACGGGAGCTCCGGCGGTGTAGATCGAGAAAGGGGCCCGACGCTCGGAAGTGGAGACGTACAGGACCTCGCCCGTGTCCAGGTTGACCGGGATGCGTCCCTGCGAGTCACCGTAGTAGCTCGCGAGGCCGCGAAGCCTCACGGCCAGCGTGGGCGCCACCTGGGCGACGGCGGTCCCGACCGCCAGCACGACGATGAGTCCGACAACACAACGGGAGGTCTTCATGGCGTTCGTTTTTCTTTCTGAACCGGGATGGTTCCCTCGTCCAGACGCACGTGCCTTCAAGTATTCCCGCGCCTCATCGCGATTGCGGTGCATCACCCCGAGCGCGCGAGCTGGATGTCGTTGCGCGCCGCCCAAGCGCGGAGATCCTGTTTCTGGATGGCCGCGGCCATCAGCTCCGGGAACAGATCCGGCGTGCAGGCGAAGGTCGGGATGCCCAAGGCCGTCAGCTGCGCGGCGTTGTGGCTGTCATAGGCCGGAGTCCCCTGGTCGCTCAGTGACAACAGGCAGATGACCTTCACGCCGCTCTGGACCAGCGACGCGGCCCTCTGGAGCATCCGCTGCGCGTTGCCTCCCTCGTACAAGTCCGTGATGAGCACGAGGATCGTCTGCGCCGGCCGAGTGACAACCTGCTGGCAGTACGCGAGCGCCCGATCGATGTCCGTGCCTCCTCCGAGCTGCGTGCCGAACAGCAGGTCCACCGGATCCGACAACTGCTCGCTCAGGTCCACCACCGAGGTGTCGAAGAGCACCATCCGCGTGGACACCGCGCGCAGCGAGGCGAGCACCGCCCCGAAGATGCTCGAGTAGACGACCGAGGCCGCCATGGAGCCGCTCTGGTCGATGCACAGCACCACGTCCCGCAGGCTCGAGCGCTTGCGTCCGTGTCCCACCAGCTTCTCCACCACCACGGACTTCCGCTCCGGCTGGTAGTTGCCGAGGTTCGCCCGCAGCGTCCGCTCCCAGTCGATCTCCGCGGCCCTCGGCCGGCGCGTGCGCGAGGTCCTCGACAGTGCTCCTCGCACGGCCCGCTCCGTAGGGGCCCGCAGCCGCCGCTCCAGGTCCTCGACCACCTTGCGCACCACCCGGCGCGCCGTCTCCTTCGTCTTCTGGGGGATGACCTTGCGCAGCGACAGCAGCGTCGCCACCAGCGACACGTCCGGCTCCACCGCCTCGAGCATCTCCGGCTGTAGCAACATCTCCGTGAGCCCGAGCCGCGTCATCGCATCGCCCTGCATGACGCGCACGACGGAGGCGGGGAAGTACTCGCGGATGTCGCCCAGCCAGCGCGCCACGTGGGGCGAGGAGGCTCCCAGTCCTGCCTTGCGCTCGGAGTCGTACAGCGCCGCGAGCGCACGATCCATGCGCAGCTCGGACTCGCCGAGTGGCACGCCCAAGGTCTCTTGGACAGGCTCGCCCAGGACGAGCCGCCAGCGCTCCAGGCGCTCTTCTTCAGACTGCTTCATGGATCCTCACCCCCAGCAGGGTGGACAGCACCGGCAGCACCTTCGCCACGCGCTCCGGGTCCAGGTCCTCCGTGGCCCCCGCCGTACTCCCCGCCGCCTGAGCGGTGGCGAGCTGTTTGACCCGCTCCCCCATGGCGCGCCGCTCGGCCGTGCTGAAACCAGCGAACGCGCGCCGTACCAGGGGGAGATGCTCGACAAAGGCCTCCCGCGCGAGCCCCGAGAGCCACCCATCGAGCGCCGCCCACAGCTCCTGCCGGTGCAGCAGCAGGAGCGCGCTTCCCGACACGAGTCCTTCCAGCCAGGCCGCCGCCTCGTTGGGAGGCACGGCCGCGGACAGGGCCCTGCGGGCGAGCGTCCCCAGCTCCTCGTCCCCGACCCGCCCGAGCTCCACCCGCAGCCGCAGCGCGGCCCCTCGGACGAGTCCGTGCACAGAGTCCCGATGCACGAGCTGGCCCAGGGCCTCGGCCCACTCCTCCGTGCGCTCCCCACCCTCCAGCAGCGCCACCGCGGCATGCATGGCGCGCAGCTGGTCGCGGCGCTGGTGCGCGGCCTCGTCATCGAGCGAGACGCACGCGCCGGGCAGCCCGATGATGATGCGCTCGAAGAGCCCGTCGGCGATGGCGAGGATGGGCGCGGTCGGTGTCTCGCGGACGCTGCCATAGCGGACCGCGTGGGCCAGGGCTGGGAAGGCCTCGAGCAGCTTCGGGACATCCGCCGAGCGCGTCGAGAGCGCCTGCACGTGGCGGAGCACGGTGTCGATGGCGGCGGACAGCTCCGCGAGCAGGGAGGCCTCGAGCAGGGCCGTCAGCGTGCCGAGCTCGGTCGCATCCGACGCTCGCGCCACCACGCGCCCCGTGGCGGCCGACTCCACCGTGTTCCCGAAGAGGCTCGCCTCGACGATGCGCACGGACAGCTCGGGCTCCCACTTCAAGCGCCACGTCTCGCGGAAGGTGCCCGTCGTGTTCCGCGGATCCGCCTCCGGCGTGCCCCAGGGGATGTCGAGCAGCCGCAGCCGGTGCAGCAGCCGACTCCGGTCCCGGTCCAGGTCCTTGCGGAGATCCAACTCCTGCAACTTGCTCTCGGACGAGGGCGGCAGGCGCAGCGACTTCTGCAGCGAGGTCAGATCGCGGGCGAGCGGGACCGAGGGCACCTCGGAGGGGACCGAGCCCAGCCCGGTGCCGACCTCCAGCCTCTCGTGGACGAGGACCAGCGGCGTCGCATCCCCGCCACACATCACGGAGAGCGCGGCGTCTCGCAGCTCCCCCAACCCCACCGTGGAGAGGCCTCGCAGGGCCGCGAGCGCCTCGGCGAGCCGCACCGTCTCGATGACATTCGCGGAGGAGGCATCCAGTCCCTCCTCGCGCAGCAGGTGCGCGATACGCGCCGCCCAGGACGTCACCGGGCGCTGAGGCGTGAGCCACAGGTGCGCGTACCACCCTGGCGACTCCACGCCCGCGCCGTACCCGCTGCGCCAGCCGAGCCGGTCATACGTCCAGGGAATCCACGTGGCCGCCACCTTCGTCTTCGGCAGGCCCTTCAGCAGGGCGTCGTCCTCCCGGGCCGGCCGCTGCTGGACGAGCGCCGGTGCGTGCCATGCCCCGCACACGACGGCGATCCGCTGGAAGCCGTCCTTCTTCGCCTGACGGATGCCGCGCCGCATGTGGGCCTCGCGTCGGGCCTCTCGCGGAGACAGCTCGCCCTCGCCCTCGCGCAGGGCGCTCATCGCCTCCAGCACGGCCTCGAACACGCCCTCGGGCTCCTGGCGCTGCTCAATGAGGTGATCCCACCACAGCTCGCCGTCTTCGTAACCCGCGGTACGAGCGAGCGCACCGAGAGGATCTCCCCGGGGGGTCCTGGCCTCCGCTTCGTCCTTGGGCTCCGGCTCCCTGCCCTCCTGGGTGCCCTCGTCCTCGGGCGCCATCTGGTGGGTCTGCGGGAGATCAATGAAGCGCACCGGGAGCGTGCGCTCCAAGGCGTACTGGAGCGCCTGCCACTCGGGAGAGAAGACGGCGAACGGGTAGAAGACAGCCTGGGCTGGCCGATCGATGGCGTAGACGAGCAGCGCCACCGGAGGCTTCATCTCCGCATGAGCCGCCAGGGGGATGAGCGCGTCCGCGTCCGGAGGGCCCTCGATGAGCACCACGTCCGGCTGGAGCTTCTCGAGAGCCGCCCGCACGCTGCGCGCACTGCCCGGGCCGTGGTGCCGCACACCGAGCACGTGCACCGATGCGTCCCCCTCCCGGCTCACAGCACCTCCATGCACGCGCGGTAGAGGTCCTTCCAGCCCTCGCGCTCCTTCACCACCGTCTTCAGGTACTCCAACCACACCACCCGGTCCTGCACGGGATCCTTTACGATGGCGCCCGTCAGGCCCGCGGCCATGTCCGGTGCTCGGAGCACACCGTCACCGTAGTAGCCCGCCATGGCCAGGCCCCCGTTCACCACGGAGATGATCTCCGCCGTGGACAGCGAGCCCGAGGGCGACTTGAGCTTCGTCGCTCCGTCGGTTGTCGCGCCGCTCCGCAGCTCGCGGAAGAGCGTCACTACCCGGCGGATCTCCTCCAGCGCCGGCTTCTCCGCGGGCAACGCCAGGGCCTGGCCGAGCTCGGCCACGCGCTTCTCGACGATCTCGACTTCCTGCTCCAGCGAGTCGGGCACGGGCAGCACCACCGTGTTGAAGCGGCGCAGCAGAGCGCTCGACAGCTCGTTCACGCCGCGGTCGCGGTTGTTCGCCGTGGCGATGACGTTGAAGCCGGCGCGGGCCTGCACCTCGGAGGACAGCTCCGAGATGGGCAGCGTCTTCTCGCTGAGCAGGGTGATGAGGGCGTCCTGCACCTCGCCCGGCATGCGCGTCAGCTCCTCGATGCGCGCCAGCTTCCCCTCGCGCATGGCCCGCATCACCGGGCTCGGCACCAGCGCCCCCTCCGACGGACCCTCCGCCAGCAGCCGCGCGTAGTTCCAGCCATACCGCAGGGCCGCCTCGTCCGTGCCGGCGGTGCCCTGCACCAGCAACGTCGAGTCCCCGGAAATCGCCGCGGCGAGGTGCTCGCTCAGCCACGACTTCGCAGTGCCCGGAACGCCGTAGAGCAACAGGGCCCGATCGGTGGCCAGGGTCGCCACGGCGATCTCCACCAGCCGCGCGTTGCCGATGTACTTGGCGCTCACCTTGAATCCATCCGGGAGCTGGCCTCCAAGCAGGTAGGTGCGCACGGCCCAGGGCGAGAGCTTCCAGCCCTGGGGTTTCGGCCGATCATCGGCCCGGGCGAGTGCGGCCAGCTCCTCGGCGTACTGCTGTTCGGCGTGCTGGCGGAGAAGAGCGGTGGCGGTCACGGTTTCAACTCCTCGTGAAGGATGCGGCGCAGGGAAACGGTCTGCTGAAAGCGTTGGAGCTCCGGGTTCCAGCGGTTCAGCGGAGCAGGAAGCGCGAAGGGCTCGGCGGCGGTCGGGAGGCACTCCGGTGGCAGAGCGATGGCCGCCTGCCGGAAGACGCCGAGGAGCGCCACGGCCCGGGTGGTCGGATCGTACAGCTCGCGCAACAACTGGAGCCAGGTGTAGCCGAGCTTTGCCGGCCATGGCGCGGGCGTCAGCGCGAGGGCACGGTCGAGCGAAGGCAAGGTCTCGGCGCGCTGGAGGATGCGCAGAGTCCGCGCGGCGCGCTCGTCAGGAGGGAGCTGCTCGAGCACGGAGACGGCCAGCGACTGGGCCCGTTCGGCGTCGAGCACCTTGGACTCACAGCGCGTCCAGAAGCCGAGCAGGGTTGAGCCCCAGGACGAAGAGGCACCCAGCCGAAGCGCTAAAGCCCAGCCCTCCGAGAGCGCGACACCGTGGTCCGTCCGCGCGGCGGCGGTGACGATCTGCGCCGGGGTGGCCTCGAACCAGTTCTCCCAATCCCGAAGGGGAATGGCCTCCAAGAGCCGGATGAGCCAGTGCTCGCTCTGGCCGACACCAGGGGGGGGCTTGTCCAGACCATCGCGCTCGGCTTCGGTGTCCCACCGGGCCGGGAGTTGGACGCGAAGCGTGTCCGGCTTCTCCCAGACGAGCACGGTGCGCGCCCGCTCGGCCATGCGCTGTGCGAAGGCAGACCCGGGCAACCGGGCCAGCAGGTAGCGCGCCACCTCGCGCACCGAGGCCGCTCGGTCCTTCCGGCCCAGCTCCAGCAGGGCCTCGTCCTCCGGGGAGAGCCCCGCGTCGAGGCAGGCCAGGAAACGAGCGCGGTGCTCGGCCTTCTCCTGGGCCCAGGTGCCCTGCAGCCAGGCGCGGGCCCGCGCCGGGTCGACGCTCCGGGCCTGGGTGAGCGCCGCGCGCCGCTCCTCGGGATTTCCTTCCGTCCACACGCGCTCGGCCTCTGCAAGGTCGGCGGAGGGAGAGGCCGAGGCCAGGCGCCATTCCGGATTCAGACGGGAGAGCCACTGGCCCCGCTCGCCGAGCACCGGCTCCGCTGCCGCGCGCAACGCGCTGTCCTTCAGCCCAAGCACGCGGGGAAGCAGCTCCGGCGGGAGGCGACGGCGAGCAAGGGCCATAAGCGCGAAGGCCTCGCGCAGGACCTCGCCGTCGTTCGACACGAGGAGCTCCGAGAGGACGGAGCGTACTCGCGGCGAGCACACCTCGAGTGTGTCAGGGGGGGCCACGCTGTCTCGCGTCTCGAGCCGGGGAAGCTTGCGCCCCGCGGCCCGCGCCACCGCGCGCACCCCGGCGGCGAACAGGAGGCGCTTCTCCACGGGCAGGCCCTCCAGCGCACGCAGCGTCTGGGCCTCGACACCCGACGTGGGGCCGGGCTCCGGCGAGCGGGCAGTGCCTAGCGTGGCGAGGCGTGTCAGTGCGTCGAGCTCGTTCACGGTGGGCTTCCTCTCCAGCCCGGGACATGGGGGCGCGGCAGCATAGCGGCCCGTGTCCCATTCTGCCCCGAGGCATCGGGAATGGGGCGAAATGCCACGCACCCCTCCGTGGCATTTCGCCACAGACGGTCACGCGCTTTGCCTGTCTCCCTCGGCCTTACGTGCAGGCCTCCGAGGGATATGAGCGCGGCATAAGCATTGCTTGTTTCCGCGACCATGCAGGAAACGGCAGCCATGACGGTGATTGACGAGACCGGTGATTCCTCTCACGCGGACGACAGCCAGGCTTCCCCCTTGGGCGAAGTCCTGGAGTTCATGCGCCTGCTGTGGGCCGTGGACCATCAACTGAGATCCACCTCGAAGCACATGGAGAGCACGCTGGGGCTGACAGGCCCACAGCGGCTGGTGGTGCGACTGGTAGGCCAATACCCCGGCATCACCTCGGGCCGGCTCTCGCAGATCCTCCATGTGCACCCGAGCACGCTCACCGGCGTCTTGAAGCGTCTGGAGAAGCGTGGCTACCTCGAGCGCAAGTCGGATCCGCGCGACGCGCGCAAAGCGCTGTTCTTCCTCACCCAGCCGGGCCGAGGGCTGAACGTCCCCGCCTCCGGTACGGTGGAGGCCGCCGTGCAGCGGGCGATCTCCCGCGTGCCAAGGGCGCAGCTGACGGGTGCCCAGGACGTGCTCACCGCGCTCGCCGAGGAGCTGGGCGTCGGCGAAGAGAAGCCCTCCCACGAAGCCGCCAGCCCTGCCCTGTCGCTCCAAGCCGGCTGAGCACGCGCCTCGAGGGCCCCTCACCGCGGGCTGCCTCCCATCTGATGGAGGCGGCCCTCCACGCGAACGCTCAGGGGCCGGAACTCCTCTCCATCCCACTCGCCAAACACATCGAGTGGGTGGCCTCCAGACAGCGCGAGCAACCGCCACCGGTCACACGGGCCGATGCGAACCGCCGCGCCCGTGGCGTCCCGGAGCCACCAGCGCCGCCCCCCCTCCAGGACAGGCACCACCTGCCCGAGCATCGCCGCCATGCGCTCGCGGAAGGGTTGGCGGGACAGCTCCTCGGCGAAGCGCTGGCTGAGCCCCTCGAGTGAGAGCCCGGGCACGGTCCCCGTCCACGGGTGCACCTCGCCCTTGCGCTCGCGGATCATCGCCCGCTGGGGCGCCGCACTCGGCCAGAACGCCAGCTCGGCAGCGAAGGCCGTACCGGGAAGGAAGCTCTCGGCGAAGCGGGCTCCTGGGCCAGCCGCGAACTGGAGGACGAGCGCCGTCCGGCCCGAGGTGGCGCCGAGCAGGTATGTCCGCTGCGCGCGAACGCGCTCCGTGTCCTCGAGCTCCTGGCCGATGACGACCCAGGTGTCCTCGAGGTGCTCGCCCTGGGCGATGACCTCCTCCTCACGCAGGGGGATGCCCACGAGGGAGCGGAGGTCCGCGGCGAGAGGCGGCGGGAGCTGGTCCAGCTTCCGCCAGGCCTCGGCGATGAGCGCGAGACGTCCGAGCCGCTCCAGCAATCGCCGGGGCCAATCGGGGCCACTGCCCGGGAGCGCCGCGAGCTGCTGCACCTGACTCGCGAGTCCCGGAGCCTGTGCGTCCACCAACCGAGCCGCCTGGGTGTTCCACATGGCGGTCTCCGCCTCCAGCCCGGCGAAGCCATTGCGCACGAGGTCCTCCATCCAGAGGGTCAGCGCCTCGAGTCCTTTCTGGATGCGGCCGTGGCGCTCGGCGGAACGCTTTGCCTTGGCCTCGGTGTCGACGGTAGCCGCACCTTCCTCTCCGGCGGCCTCGCGCTTCGCCTTGCGCTCGGCATTGGCGGAACGCTTGGAGATCCACTCCTCCACCCAGGCAGGAGGCGTCCCCGAGGGGAGTCGCTCGGACGCGGTGAGCAGCAGGAGCCCCACAGCGTGCTTACAGGGGAACTTGCGGCTGGGACAGGTGCACTTCGTGGCGAGGTCGGAGAGATCGATGCGCACCTGGTACAGGGCGCTGCCCTTGCACTCGCCCCAGGCCGCCCGCCCATCTCGGCCGAGCCCCTGCCAGGAGCGCTCCGTTGCCAGCTTCTGGCCGGCGGCCGCCACGGAGGAATCCGGCGCGAGGGCGAGGGCCTGCTCTGAGGTCAGGGGTGAGGCGGACATGGTGTCGAGGCGCGGGAGCATAGCCGCTCAGGGCCGCTCGTGCCCCAGAGGATTCAGGGCGGTGATTCAGGGCAGCTCGCCCGTGCCGGCGAAGGCCTTCATCCACGCCCGCTCGTCCCGAATCCTGGACTCACAGGACTCCTCCTGCAACGAGAGCAGGGGCCAGCGATAGAACCCGGCCTGCTTCAAGCCGTCCTCCCACCGGCCCAGCTCCACCCAGGCGGCGATACACCGCTCTCGGGTTGGGACGTGCTGCGTCAGCTCGGAGCCGAACACCTGAAGCCGGAGCCCCATATCCATCTCCACAGCCGAGCGCTGCTCGTACAGGCGCGCGCCCACTTCCCACAGCAGCCGCCCCATCCACCGCTGCTCGTCCTCGGACAGGTGCGCCTTGCTGGCCCTGGCCCGCTGGATGAGCCACGAGCCCAGGGACGCCGCCTGAGCCGATGAAGCCAGCAGAAAGGCATGATGTGCAGGCGTGGGCATCAGCCCATCGAAGAGCGCGCGCATCTCCAGAAAGAACGGCTCGCTCGCGGGCTGCTTCCAATCGGGGAGCGCGACGAGCGTCTCGAGTTCCTCCAGGTCACGTCGCTCGAAGGGAGCCGTGAGAGGCTTGCCAGCGAGAAAGGAAACCAGGGCGAGCTGGAGGGTTCGCGGGGAAGAACCCGCGAGCTGCCCGAGTCGTGCCTCCACCTCGGACAAAAGGAACTGGCGCACGGGCGCTTGCTCTTCGAGTGCAATGAGTTGTTCGCGCAGCGCCATGAGGAGAGGAACGGATGAGCTGGCACGCACCTGCTCGAGCATCCACTCTTGGCGAGGCTCGGCCCATACCAGATGCAACACCGCCAACGAGAAACGACGTATCTCATCGGCGGACCCCCAGACGGCTCCGATATCGGCGAGTAGGTAATTCAACGCCAGGGGCGCGGGAAGCAGGAGGCTCTTGCGGAAGTCGGGCCGTCCGAGCGCCTGCCAGGCCTCGAAGAAGGCATGGCGCCAATCGGGCGCGCTGGGCCGGCGCTCGGCGAGCTCCAGCAGCAAACGTGCCTCAGGCGTGTTGCGCACCTCCGGGAACGCGAGAGCACGTCGTGCCGAGTCCCACCGGCCTTCCTGCATGGACAGACACGCGCGCAGCAACCGGGCCCGCGGGTTGGGCGTGGGAGAGCTGAACCGCAGCTCCACCTTGAAACTCGCGTCCGGGTGGCCGGCGAAGCAGAACCAGGCAGCCTCCTGGTCTCGCTCACTCCAGGTGTCCCCGCCCGTTCCCACCACCTCGCGACCACCGAGCCACTCGGAAGCAGCCCACCCGCCGCCCGCGACGACAGGGGCCAGACCCAAGGCCCAGCGCAACACCCTGCGACGCGGCCACCTCGAAGGCCGCTCGCCACCCGTCCCCTGCTCAGTCGATATGCTCATGGTGCCTCGACCCCCCACGCTATCGTGAGTCCCATGCTTCATACCGCGAAGAGTGGGCCCATGCGGCTCCTGATGCTCCTGGCCGTACTCCAAGCAGGGTGCCTGCTGGAGTCAGAGCCCTCCATCGAGGTCGCGGGGAAATGTGGCCCACGAGACCTGTCGCCCGAGTGCTGCCTCAAGGAGTTCCCCGGACAGTGGGAGCGCTGCACAGGCGTGTCGGCATACTCGATGGGCACCAGGGTGATTGCCGCCGGTGTGGCTGTAACCGTGGCGTTGAACCCCGTGATCGACTCAGCCGAGCGCCGAGGCGTGGCGTTGGCCGCGGACCTGCTCGCGAAGGTCGAGAAGGCCATCGTGCAGTGCGTCCGCAAGGCGGACCAAGAGGTCAACGACTACCACTTCAATGGCAGGAGCCCGAGCCGGGAAATCTGCCAGCAGGTCAAGGTCGGGGAGCAGACAACGTGGGCCGCATACTTGGGGCTCTTCAAGCACGAGCAGGCCAGGCCGTGCCTGGAGGAAGCGCTGAGCAAGCTGATACCGGACCGCTACCGACTCCATCCGCGATTCCGATTCGACGAACGGAGCGGCAAGTGGGAGTTCCTGGATGAGAACAAGGTGAAGCAGATTGTTTCGGAGCAAGGCTGGAAGGGTCTCACGGGCACCATCGAGCCAGACATCGTCCTCCTGGACGAGAAGGGATTCATCGTCCACGTGTACGATCTCAAGTTCCCGTGTCCAGGGACCAACCCCGCCATCTGGAACAGGTATATGAAAGGGCCCTGGCTTGGTAGCACACAGGGCGATGTCTATAAGCAAGTCCTCCACACCGATCCCAACCTTGTTTCCCCAAGACACGGGGTAGAACGGTGGAGCCCGGAGTAGAATGGAAATGCCCACCCTGCAATATCCGAGATTGAGATACCAGAACCGGCGCGGCGGTTTGGCCGCAAGCGATGCCTTGCTCATTTGTTTCTACATGCAGTACGCCAACGACCAGATTGCACCCGCCGTTATTCGTGCCCTGGAGCTCTTTCGCGAGCGAATACGCCCTTACCAACTGGCATGGTACGCAGGAGATGGGCAAGCCGAACCGCTCGATGGCTCCGCATGGGATGAAATCCGCAAGAAGACGTTGGAGCCGGAACCCGACGAGGGCGCATTCCAACAATTGTGGGATGACCCCATCCGGGTGGATGGACTCCACGTGGACTACAGGGGGCTACCCGTTGTCCCCCTCCCCTGGCCAAACCGGAAGGATGACGTGAGTGTGCTGTACCTGCGCCTGCCCACGGAATACCTGGAGGAGCAAGGCCCGGACCGGGTGCGCGAACTGGCTCTCGAGCTGGCGCAAGAACTCCCCTTCAACTCGGGGTTCGTGGACTTCGCCCTCTGCTCGAACACCGGGGATTTTGGAGAAGCCATCGACCTCGTCCGCCCGCGTTATCCGGGGGTGGAACTCGCCCCGAGCAGTGCCAACCTCCGCATGAACACCTGGGTGGACGGGGTGCACTGGATGAACTTCCTCGGGCAGCCAGTGCTCGGCCAGCTCGGCGGCGTGGACGGCTTGCGCGAGCGGCTGACGCTCCCGGGCGTTTCCATCCAGGAGATGAGTGGAGAGCGGGTCCTCATCACACTCGGCGATCGGCCAGAGACTGGCGATGTGGAGGCAGGCCAGATGCTCCCCCTCCACCGCGCGCTCGCTCGGCTTCTCGAACCCCACCTCTATCACCGGACCACCGAGCTCTCCCGTCTGAGCCCCGAGGAGTGGCTCCGCTGGGAGCGCCGCTTCCTGGACTGAACGGAACCGTTCAGCCCCGGAAGCCTCACGGGTGCCCCGCGATCACGTCCCGTCGATCAAGCGGATCGCCAGGTCAGGACTGAATTGACCCGCGGGCACACCTGGGGCGATGCCGCACGATCCATCGGAGTCACCGGGGACCTTTACCCACAGCAGCAGCTCGGCCCCTCCGCCAATCTGCGATGGCGTGCCGAGCTTGCGCCCGGCCGGGTTGCACCACTCGCCGTTGGAGCCGTTGCCATTGCGGCTGGTATCCACCACGAACGGCAAGGTGTACCCGTACCGATTGGACAGCGCGGTGTTGACCGCCGCCGCGTACGAGCTCGACTGCGCAGTGGTGTAGAAGTTCGACACGTTGAGGACGAAGCCCCGGATGTTACGTGCCCCGGCGGACTCCAGCCGCTGCGCCATCGTGTCGGCGGCGATCCATCCGGCGTTTCCTCCATCGAGGTAGGCCCACGTGTTCGGCGCGCGATCGCGGAGCTGCTCGGTGGCGTAGCGCAGCAGCCCCACCCGGGTCTGTCGCTCGGTGTCGTTCGACAGGCAGTCCAGCTGGGCCAGCGCGTCCGGCTCGATCAGGACAATGGCCGGGCGGTTGCCGATGCCCGCCGCGAAGGCGGAGATCCAGGTCCGGTAGGCCTCGGGGCTGCCCGCGCCACCGCCGGAGTGGCTGCCGCAGTCGCGACCGGGGATGTTGTAGGCCACGAGCACCGGAAGCTTGTCGGCGGCATCGGCGGCCCCGACGAAGCTGGACACCGCCGAGGTGATGTCACCGCTCCAGTTGCCGAACCAGCGTGCACCCGGCTTGCTCGCGATGGCCGACTGGATGCGCGACGCACGCGAGTCTCCCCCGTTGGCACGCACCCACGCCGCGGGGTTGGAGTTCGGATCGACGTAGAAGCCGCTGGTCATCCCGAGCGGTCCGGAGCCGCCGCTGCCGCCACTCGTGGAGAGCGAGATGTCATCGAGCCGGAGCGTGAAGGCCCCACGGCCGCCGAGCTGGAACGTCACCTGCCCCTGACCAGTGGACAGGGTCGAGGTGAACGGGAGCGAGAACCGCCGCGACGTGGCATCGAGCGCAATCTGTCGATCCAGCGTCACGGTGTACGGCGCGCTCTCCATCTGCACCGTCACGCGGACCGACACACTCGCCGTGGCCGAGGCGGTGAACGCCAGGGTGTACGCCTGACCACTCGTGAGCGAGATGGCGCTCTGGCCGATGATGGCGTCCCACGGGTTGGAGGTGCTCCCCGAGACATCCACGCGCCACTGACCATTCTCGACACGGGACGCGGTGTTGGCCCCGTTCCACCACGGTGTGGTCGTGCCTGAGCTGAAGGTGCCGTTGACGACGAGTTCGGTGGCCGCGGCCTGCACGTCCGCGGTGACGGTCCCGGTCCCAGGCGACGTTTCTGGCACCGGGCCACAGGCAAAGGCGACAGCCGACGCGAGCGTCAGCGAGCCCATGACAAAGCGACGAAGAGACAGTGAGCGAGTGATCTCCTGCGTTTTCACGAAGCCATACCTCCTGCATGCGGACGAACACCGGTGTTCGCCTGCCGGTGTATGCACGAGGTCTATCAGGATTTCATCGTCTTTCTGGTTATCCTTCAGCGAGGTTCATCCTCGCTTCTCAAGAATCGCTGCAACCTCTGCATCGAGCAGGTCGGCCAGTTCACCTTCGGAAAGCGCCTCGATTGACTCCGGCACCCCAGCAGGCACCTGGTCCAGGATGGACTCAGGAGCGGATACGGCAACGGGCATGGGAGCCTCGGACGACACCGCGGGAGGCAGCTCCTGGAGCAGGTGCGTGGCCAGGGCGATGATGTTCGGGAAGCTGAAGGCCAGCGTGCTCGGCAGCGTCCGCTCGAGCTCCGTCTGAAGCCGGTTGCGCAGCTCCAGCGCCATCAGCGAATCCAACCCCAGCGCGAACAGCCCCTGCTCGGGCTCGGGCAGCTCCCCGCCATCGAGCTTGAGCAGCTCCGCCACCACGCGCTGGAGGGACGAGACCGCCACGTCCATGCGCTCCTTCACGGGCGCCGTCTCCAGCCGCTGCCGGAGCGTGAGGCGCACCTCGGAAGAACGCGTGGCCACCGGCCGCCGCGTCAGCTCTGACAGGAGCGGGCCCGTCATCCCGAGCACCCCAGCGAAGCGCGCCCAGTCGATGGGGAGCACGCCGATCTCCGCGGGGGCACCGGCCAGCAGTCGGCCCAGCAGGGCCAGGCCTTCCGCGGGCGGGATGAGGCCGACGCCGAGCTCCTTCCACCGCTGCCGCGCGAGCGCGTCGAGGGTCGTCATCATCCCCACCTCGGCCCAGGGGCCCCAGTGGATGCTGAGCGCCGTCAGGCCCTCGGCACGCCGCTGGTGGGCGAGCGCGTCCAGGAAGGCGTTGGCCGCGGCGTAGCTGCCCTGGGCGGGAGAACCCACGAGCGAGGCCCCCGAGGAGAAGAGGACGAAGGCCTCCAGCGGCAGCTCGCGGGTGGCGGCGTGCAGATTCCACGCCCCTCGCGCCTTGGGGGCGAGCACCTTTTGGAACCGCGCCGGGTCCTGTCCCTGCAACACGCCGTCGTCGAGCACGCCCGCCGCATGGAACACGCCCCGGAGCGGAGGCCACTCCTGACGCACATGCTCCAGCATCCGGGAGACGTCGTCCGCACGAGACACATCAGCACGGACCACCTCCACCCGTGCACCCCGAGCCCGCAGTGACTCGAGGGCGCGGGAGGCCGTCTCACCGGCACCACTGCGTCCCACCAGTACGAGGTTTCGCGCGCCGCGCTCCACCAACCACCGAACTACGCACGACCCAAGGGCACCGAGACCTCCGGTGACGAGGTACGTCGCATCCGCCCGAGGACTCCACGACGCCCCGGAGCGCAGCTCGCCGCGCACCACGCGAGGCACTCGGCGCTCCGCACCTCGCAGCGCCACCTGGTCCTCACCGCCTGGGGCAAGAATCACACGCAGGAGAGACTCCGCCTCGCCTGAAGGCGTGGAGGCCTCCAGGTCCACGAGGCCACCCCACAGCGAGGGCTGCTCCAAGGCGATGGTCCGACCCAGACCGATCAGCGGCGCCTGCCAGGCAGCGACGCGTGCGCCCTGCTCTGCCGCGAAGGCGCCGCGCGTCACCAGCCACAGCCGTGCCTCCACCCCGCCCCCTGCAAGCGCCTGTACGAGCCGCAGCGAGCCACCGCACGTGAGTGCCTCGGCCTGCTCGGGCTCGTGCGCATCCAGGCCCCACAGGTACACCACGCGACGAAGACGCGGGCCTCCAGACGGGAAGGCTCCGGCCACGATCCGCTGGAGATCCTCGGCCCGGAGCGGATCCGCGGTCCAGGAACCCGGTCCCACCTGCTCACAACGCGAGCCCCGGCGGACTCGCACCACGGCCTCGCCTCGCGCGGACAGCAGCGAAGCCAATCGCTCGGCGACACCGCCTTCGTCCGCCAACAGCAGCCAGCCCACTCCCCGCTCGGCGACGGGCACGGACGGCACGAGCTCCTGACGTCGCCACGCCACCTCGCACAGCCAATCGGTGCGAAGCGCGGGCGACTCCTCGCGAACCTCGGCCGCTCCGAGGCGGCGCAAGCGCAGGCCGGACACCTCGGCCACCACCGTCTCCCTCTCGTCGAGGAGCTGCAAGTCTCCGCAGGGCATCTGCTCATCGTCGCGAGCCACCGCGCGAATCCAACGCACGGTCGCACTCCGGTCGAGGAGGGCGATGCGCTCGGCACCCGTGAGGGCCAGTGCCTCATCCGCCATCCCCACGTGAGCAGGCAACGCCGCCGCGAGCACCTGGAGAGAAGCCTCCAGCCAGGACGCAGCATCCGCGCCCGTCAGCGACCTACCGGGCAGCTCGCCCAGGGCCTCCCCCGCCCCAGACCAGACGGAGCCGTGCTCCCGCGAGCAGCGTGCCCGAATCCCGGCGACGGACACTCGAGCCTCCCCAGCACCCGCTCGCCCGGCACGCACCCGACCCGCGGCATGCAACGTCCATGGCGCCTCCGGTGAATCATCCCCACTGCTGGAGATGCGGAAGGACACCTGTCCCGATCCCTCCTTCGTCAGCACGGACTGCACGGTGCGGGGCCCACGCTCCAGAGTCAGCGGCTCGTGGAGCTCCAGGTCCTCCACCACCGAGGCAGCACGTCCGAGCACGGACTCAGCGGCCTCCAAGGCCGCCACCGCGAAGGCCACCGCGGGCACCGGCTCCGAACCCGCCTCCAGCCGCGCCTCGAAGAGGGGCACCGCGGAGCGAAGCCGCTTACCCGGAAGCACGGAGGGCACCGACGGTTCCACCCGAGCCCGCTCGGTCCGCGTCTCCAGTTCGGCCGGCTCCACCCAGTAGCGGCGCCGCTGGAAGGCGTAGGTGGGCAGCTTCACGCGGCGGCGCGAGTAGCCTCGATCGAAGCCCGCCCAGTCCACCTCCACGCCGCGCGTGTAGAGCGAGGCCAGCGTCTCGAGCATTGCCTGCCAGTCGTCCCGACCCTTGCGCAGCGAGGGCAGCCACGCCGCTTGGAGCTCCGGAAGACCCCGCTGCCCCAACCCCACCAGCGTCGGCTGAGGGCCGATCTCCACGAACACCGTCACACCGCTCTCGCGCAGGGCGCGCAGCCCGTCGAGGAAGCGCACCGGCTCGCGCGCATGACGGCGCAGGTACTCGGCGGACAGGCTCGTCACTGGACGGCCCGTGAGGTTGGAGATGAGCTCAATCCGCGGGGCGCGGAAGGACACCCCCGTGGCCGCTCGCTCCAAGCCGCCGAGCATCGGCTCCAACAGCGGCGAGTGGAACGCGTGCGACACCTGCAGCGAGCGGCACTCGACCCCCTCAGCCCGCAGCCGCTCCACCACGGCCCGCACCGCTGCGCGCGCGCCGGAGATGACCACCTCGGTGGGTCCGTTGATGGCGGCGATGGACACCTGCCGCGCGTGGGGCCGCAGCGCCTCGACCACCCTCGCCTCCTCGGCGAAGACGGCCGCCATCTCCCCGTCTCGAGGCAGGGACTGCATCAACCGTGCGCGCTCGGCGATCAGCTTCAGCCCTTCTTCCAGGCTGAACACCCCGGCCACGCACGCCGCCACGTACTCGCCCACGCTGTGACCCAGCACCGCGTGCGGCTCCACGCCCCACGAGCGCCACAGCTCCGCCAGCGCATACTCCAGCGCGAACAGCGCCGGCTGCGTGTAACCCGTCTCGTCGAGCAACGAGCTCGGCTCCCCCTCTGGAGGGAAGAGCACAGACAGCAGCGGGCGCTCGAGGTGGGGACGCAGCAACGCGTCGCACCTGTCCAGCGTCTGGCGGAACACCGGCTGCGACGCGTACAGCTCGCGCCCCATGCCCACGTACTGGCTACCCTGGCCGGTGAAGAGGAAGGCCACCTTGGGAGGACCCTCCTCGCGCACCCGGCCAGAGAGCACACCCGCCTCGGTCCGCCCCGCGTGGAAGGCCTCGAGCCGCTCACGGAGCTGCGCATGCGAGCCGGCCACGAGCGCCACGCGCTGGCCCAGGTGCGTGCGTCCGGCGCCCGCGGTGAAGCACATGTCCGGCAGAGAAGCAGGCTCCTTCGCGAGGTACTCCGCGTACCGCTCCACCAGCATCCCGAGCGCCTTCTCATCTCGGGCCGACAAGGGCAGCACATGCAGCGGGCGCTCAGGCCGCTCGGAAGAGCGAGACGTGACGGCGGGAGCCTCCTCCAGCACCGCGTGCGCGTTGGTTCCGCCGAAGCCAAACGCACTCACTCCGGCGCGGCGAGGCCCTCCGTTCGAGGGCCACTCGGAGAGAGCGGTGTTGACGTAGAAGGGTCCGCGCTCGAAGTCGATCTCCGGGTTGGGCGTCTGGAAGTGGAGGCTCGGGGGGAGCTGCCGGTGCTCCAGTGCGAGCACAGCCTTGATGAGCGAGGCGATGCCCGCAGCGGCATCCAGGTGGCCGATGTTCGTCTTCACCGAGCCGAGCGCACAGGAGCGCTCGCGCACGTGAGGCCCGAAGGCCTGCCGGAGCGCGGCGATCTCGATGGGATCTCCCAGGGGCGTGGCGGTGCCGTGGGCCTCGATGTAACCGATCGTCTCGGGACCCACCCCAGCGGCTGCGAGCGCGCGGGAGACAACCTCGGCCTGGCTGTCCACGCTGGGGGCGGTGAAGCCCACCTTGGCGGAGCCATCGTTGTTGATGGCGGTGCCGCGAATGACGGCGTGAATCCTGTCCCCATCGGCCAGCGCATCGGTGAGCCGCTTGAGGACGACAAGGCCCATGCCATTGCCGAAGAGGGTGCCCTGCCCTTGCGCATCGAAGGCGCGGCAGTGCCCGTCGGGCGAGGCAATGCCGCCCTCCTGGTGGAAGTAGCCAGGCACGCGAGCCACCTTCACCGAGACACCACCGGCCAGGGCCATGCCGCACTCACCGGAGCGCAGCGACTGGCAAGCCAGGTGGACAGCCACGAGCGAGGTGGAGCAGGCCGTCTGCAACGTGAGGCTGGGGCCTCGGAGGTTCAGCTTGTAGGAGACACGCGTGGCGAGGAAGTCGGCCGAGCCAGCCACGAAGCGAGGCAACACCTCGGAGCTGAGGTTGCCCAGCAGATGAGCGAAGGGCAGATAGCCGTTGGGCGCGAGGCCCGCGAACACCCCCACGGAAGCGCCCTGGCGCGTCCTCGGGCTGTAACCCGCGGCCTCCAGGGCCTCCCACGCGCACTCCAGGAAGAGGCGGTGCTGCGGATCCATCAGCTCTGCCTCGCGAGGCGAGTAGCCGAAGAGCCCGGCATCGAACTGCTCCACGCCCTCCATGGACGAGGCCGCGCGGATGAAGGACGGATCGCGCGCCAGCGCCGGATCCGCCCCGAGCGCCACCATCTCCTCGGGCGAGTAGAAGCGGATGGACTCTACGCCCTCGCGAAGGTTGCGCCAGAACTCGTCCACGTCCCGAGCGCCGGGGAAGCGGCCCGCCATGCCGACGATGGCGATGGGCTCCGGCGCTCCGTCCGAGCGCCGTGGCACGGGCACGCTTACGGGCTGACGCGCCTCCTTACCCTCCCCGACGCTGGACAGGTGACGCGCGAGGGCGCTGATGGAGGGGTGCTGGAAGAGCTCGGTGACGGGCAGCTCCTTGCCGAGCACCTCGCGCAGCCGCACGCGCACTTGAGCAAGCAGCAGCGAGTGCCCACCGAGCTCGAAGAAGTTGTCGTGCAGGCCCACCTGCTCCAGGTGGAGCACCTCGCGCCAGATGGCGCCAATGGCCTTCTCCACGTCCGAGCGAGGCGCATCGACAGCGGCCTGGCGACCCGAACGAAGCCCTTCCGGCTCCGGCAGCGCCTTGCGATCCACCTTGCCGTTGGGCGTGAGAGGCAGCGCCTCGAGCACGGTGAGGGCCGACGGCACCATGTACTCAGGGAGCCGCTCCTTGAGGAAGGCGCGGAGCTCGGGCCCAAGCAATCGGGTGCGCCGGGTCAGCAGCGGCTGATTGGCGAACACCCCACCCTCTGGGAATGCGCCGACCCCGGGAGGCACACGCTCCGGCTCGGTGGCACCGCGCCAGAAGACGACATCGTAGCGACCATCCGAACCATGGCGGCTCCAGCCTGGCGCGACCGAGTAGCCCAGCGACTCACCGAGCCGCCACAGCGCCTCTGGATCCACGCCCACAGGCTTTTGGGCCTCGAGCTCTGCCCGCCACTCGCCCACCGTGCCGGCACCACTGGCCGCCATCCACTGGATCGTTCGCACCTCCTGCTCCAGCCGGCCGTTGCGCACGCCACGCAGCCCCCACGCCTCCGGGGCCTCGCGCTCCAAGTGCTGACGAATGGCCTCTGGCGTCCACGCCTCCTCCCAGTCCGTCCACGAGGCCTGCGCCGCCGGGGGCACCTCGCCCACGCGAAGGACGGCCTGGTAGCGGAAGCGGCTCATCTCATTGAGAAGGCGCCCATGCCGGGGGGTGATGTCCACGCGACCGATGCTCGGCAGCTCCCGGCGCAGCGCCAGGAAGAAACCGGGCGCGAGGACCAGCTCCTCCTCCTGGGCCACCGCCTTGCGCACCCGCTGGAGCAACTCGGCCCGGGAGAGCGTGGGCGCGGCCTGGTGGAGCTGCACCGAGGTGTGGAAGGCCTCCAACAGCGGCAGGCTCCGCACGTCCCCCACGAAGACGGCGCCGCCCGGACGCACCGCGGAGACCGCGCCCGCGAGCACAGTGCGCAGGTACTCGGCGCTGGGGAAGTACTGGACGACCGAGTTGATGATGACGAGATCGAACGAGCCCGGCTCGATGCCCGAGAAGTCCTCAGCGGCTCGCTGCAGCAGCGTCACCTGGGACAGCCCGCGCGCCTCCACTCCGCGCCGCACATTCTCCACCGCCGCCGCAGAGATGTCCGCGGCCACGTACCGCTCGCACGAGGGCGCCACGCGGAAGAGCACCATTCCACTGCCAAAGCCGAGCTCCAGCACCCGCTTCGGCTTCAGCGCGAGGATGTCCGCGGCGGTGGTCTCCACCCACTCGCGCATCTCCTCGGCGGGAATGGGCTGGCCGGTGTAGCTGCTGCTCCACCCGGAGATGTCGAAGTCCGGCTCGCGCGAGCCCTGCCCCGTCCCAGCACCCTCGCGGTAGATCTCGCTCCAGACGGTGCGCCACTGGTCAACCTGCTCGGTGCGCAGCCGCTGTGACTCCTCGACGGCGGCTTCCGGCTGCATGGCCACATAAGCGAGCAGACGCTGATCACCCGGGGACAGCTCGCGCGCCACCGCGACGGCATCGCGCACGGCCGGATGCTGGCGCAGCACGGACTCAATCTCCCCGAGCTCGATGCGGAAGCCACGCACCTTCACCTGATGGTCGATCCGTCCGAGGAACTCCATCCGCCCATCCACGCGCCAGCGCACCCGATCGCCCGTGCGGTACATGCGGGCGTGAGGCACCTCGTGGAAGGGATCGGGCACGAAACGCTCGGCGGTCAGCTCGGGCCGGTGGAGATAGCCCAGGGCCACACCGTCGCCGCTGATGTACAGCTCGCCGGGTACGCCCACGGGGACGGGCTGCTGGTGAGGATCCAGCACATACACCCGGGTGTTGGCGATAGGCCGTCCGATAGAGACAGACCCCTGCCCCTCTTCTACCCGGTGCACCATGGACCAGATGGTGGTCTCGGTAGGCCCGTAGAGATTCCACAGCCCGGCGCCACATGACACGAGCGCGTTGGCCAGCTCGCGAGGAAGCGCCTCACCCCCACAGAGCATCTTCAGGCGTGGGTGGCCCTTCCAGCCGGCCTCCAGCAGCAGGCGCCAGGTGGTGGGCGTGGCCTGCATCACCGTGGCACCAATGGCGGCCATGCGCGCGGCCAGTCGGGTCCCATCCGTGGCCACCTCGCGCCGGGCGATGTCCACGCGAGCGCCGACGGTGAGTGGCAGCAACAGCTCCAGCCCCGCGATGTCGAAGGACAGCGTGGTGACGGCGAGCAGCACATCTCCGGGCTCCAGGCCCGGCTCCTGGCGCATGGCGTGGAGGAAGTGGGCCAGCGCGCGGTGCTGAATCTGGACGCCCTTAGGCCGCCCAGTGGAGCCCGAGGTGAAGAGGACGTACGCCACATCGTCCGGCCCGGGACTTCCCTCGGGAGCCGACTCCGGCAGCCGCCCCACGAGCTCGAGCTCCGAGTCGAGCCGCACCACCGTCATCCCCTCGACCACGCTCCCAAGCCGCTCCAGCAGCGCGGGCCCGGAGAGGAGCACGCGCAGTCGAGCGTCCTCCACCATGAAGGCGAGCCGCTCCACGGGGAAGGAAGGATCCAAGGGGACGTACGAGCCCCCGGCCTTCAGGATGGCCAGCAAGCCCTGGAGCATCTGGAGCGAGCGCTCGCCGGACAGGCCCACACGGGTGCCCAGCCCCACGCCCAGGGAGCGCAGGTGATGTGCGAGCTGGTTGGCCCTCGAGTCCAGCTCCGAGTAGGTCCACGACACGTCCTCGAAGGAGACGGCCAGGGCGTCGGGAGTGCGACGCACCTGGGCCTCGAAGCGACGCAGGAAGGTGGGCTCGGGCACGGGCTGACGGGTGTCGTTCCACGCCAGGAGGAGCTGAGTGCGCTCCTCCTCCGTCAGCACTGGCAGCGAGGAGATGCGCCGCGAGGGATCCGCGACCACGGCCTCCAGCAACACGCGCAGATGCCCCGTCATCCGCCAGGCGGTGGCGTCATCGAAGAGGTCGGTGTTGTAGAGGAGGTAGCCGAAAATCCGATCTCCCTCCTCGCTCATCATCAGGTCCAGCTCGAAGCGGGTGACGCCCTGCCGGAAGGGCAGCGACTCCATCACCCGCCCATCGCCCCACTCGATGGTTCCGCCGGGAAGGCCCTGGGTGAAGCGCAGGGCCTGGGGGTAGCGCTGCGAGGCGAGCACCACGAAGGCCACCTGGAAGACAGCGGGCCGGCTCGGAGTGCGCGCGGCCTGCAGGCGCTCGACGATGACGTCGAAGGGGTACTCCTGGTGGGGAACGGCGGAGGCGGCGTTGTCACGCGCCTGCGCGATGACCTCGGAGAAGCGCGGATCCCCCTCCAGCCTGGCCCGGCGCACGATTGGGTTGACGCAATAGCCCAGGGTCTGGGCGAACCCGGTACGGCGGCCGCGGCAGGACGCGGGCGTGCCCACGAGGAGCTCCTCCTGCCCCGAGTAGCGGTGCAGGAGCACCTGCCAGGCACTCAGCAGCGTGTTGTACAGCGTGGCGCCGTTCGCTCGAGCCAGCTCTTTGATTCCACGGGACAGCTCCGGAGACAGCTCGAACAAGAGGATGTCGCCGCGGGGCGACTGGACCGGTGGGTAGGGACGATCCACCGGCAGCTCGAGCGTGGGCAGCTCACCGCCGAGCGCCTCCTTCCAGTAGGCCCAATGACGCTCTGCCTCCTCACCGCTGGCGCGCTCCTCCTGCCAGTGGACGAAGTCGGCGTAGGGACGAACAGTCCATGGGGCGGGAGGCGCCTCACCGCGCGTCTCCGCGGCGTACAACCCGCCCAGCTCGTGCATCAACTCCACCAGCGACGGGAAGTCGATGACGATGTGGTGCACCACGAGCAGGAACAGGGACTCATCCCCGCGCCGCAGCAGGTGGATGCGTAGCAGGGGCCCCCGTGCCAGATCGAACGGACGCTGGTAGCGCTCCACCAGCCAGGACTCCAGCGCCGCCTCGCTCCAGCCAGACGCATCCAGCTCCTCGAAGGGGATGACGACGCCGGAGCGCACCTCCTGCACGGGGCCTTCGGAGCGCTCCACGAAGACGGTGCGCAGAATGGGATGCCGGTCCATCAGCGACTGGCAGGCCCGCCGCAGCGCCACTGCGTCCAACAACGGGCGGGTGCGCCCAGAGAACGCAAGGTTGTAGGCGGCGCTCCCGGGTGCGCTCTGGTGCAGGAACCACAAGGCCCGCTGACCATGGGACAACGGAAGGGACACGGGTTCCTGGGGCTCGGAGGCGGTCATCTGGAGGGGCACTCCACCCCTTGAGAAAAAAATGTGGGGGGAGTCCCCCAATGTTGTCATGTAGGGAACAAGGGCGGCAACGCTCGGCGGCGAGGTACCCGGGGGCTCGTATTAAAGTCCCGCGACCACGCCTGGATGCTCGTCTCCCGTTCCTGCTTTGACGCTCCGTGCTAGATGCACGGACATGCGTCCAGTGAACCCATCGACGAATCCCTGGTTCCCTACCCGGCAGCCCCATCCCAACGCACGCCTGCGGGTGTTCTGCTTCCCATACGCGGGCGGGGGCGCCTCCATCTACAACGGCTGGAGCGCGGCGCTCCCGGCGGGCGTCGAGCTGGTCGCCATCCAGCTCCCAGGCCGTGAGCGGCGCATCATGGAGCCCCCCTTCCGGCAGATTCCCCCGCTCTTGGACGCGCTGGAGCCGGTGCTGGCCCCGCTGCTGGACAAGCCCTTCATCTTCTTCGGCTACAGCATGGGCACGCGGATCGCCCAGGCGCTCGCGCAGCGCTGGCAGGTCCGCGGCGCGCCGATGCCACTTGGGATGGTGATGGCCGCCGCGGGGGCGCCCCACCGCTCCCGCGAGTCCCGCGACTCGCTCGATGACGCGGCCTTCGTCGAGCTGCTCCGCAAGTACGAGGGTACGCCCGCCGAGGTCTTCGCCCACAAGGAGCTGCTGGAGATGATCCTGCCGTCCTTGCGCGCCGACTTCTCCATCGCGGATGCCCCGCTCCCCGCCGTGCCGGTGCGCTGCCCGATCTCAGCCTTCGGGGCGCTCGAGGATCCGCACGTCCCGCTCCCCGAGCTCGAGCACTGGCGCGAGCTGACGACAGGCGAGTTCCGCTTCCGCCACTTCCCCGGCAGGCACTTCTTCATTCGCACGGCCCGCGAGCCGTTGCTGGCGGCACTGCGCGAAGAGATCGTCCGCTGGTGCCCCGAGGTCGGCCCCTAGGAGACCAAAACAAACCAGGGAGGTCCATCCCCCGCCAGCGGCACGGTCCGCTGGCACCGCACCGTCAGGGGCAGACCCCGAGCCCGGCGCACCGCCACCGCCGCCGGGTGTTCCGCCGACAGCCGTACCTGCACGAACTGCCACGTCTCCGGGTCGTCCTTCAGACGAGGATCGAAGGAGATGCGAGGCGGCTTCCCGGCCTCCAGGTGGAACGCGAACTGATCCAACGGCAGGCTCAGCCCCGCGCCTCGCGCCTTGATGTAGGACTCCTTCAGGGTCCAATAGTCGAAGAAGCGCTCGCGCTGGCGCTCGACAGGTAGAGCGTGCAGCGCCGCCACCTCTGAGGGCGCGAAGAAGGAGTCGGCCAGTTCCACCGTCTGGCCCGGACGCGCCGAGTTCTCCACGTCCGCCCCCACGTCCGTGTCGAGCACCACCGCGCACACCGCCATGCCGTCCGTGTGCGAGAGGTTGAAGCGGATGCGGGGGAGCGCCTCCCCGACGATCTCCGGACGCCCATACGCGTTGGTGGCGAAGCGCCAGGCCTGGGGCCGCACCGGCGCGTAGCGTGACAGGGTGACGCGCACCAGCGCGTGCGACACGAGGAACTGCAGCCGGTGCTTCTCGAAGCGGAAGCGCGAGTGCCTGTCCTGCTCCTCCGTGCTGAGCATCGCGTGGTAGGCCGAGAGGAGCCCGGGATCGGAGATACGCTCCGGCTCCACTACCCAGAGGTGGACCTCGTCAGGGCGCAGCGACAGGGGCGGCTCGGAAGGGGGGCTCGGCATCATGGGCGATGTCCAGCCCTTCCCCTATCGCGTCACGGGCGTACGCGCCAGCCCGACGACCGCGCGCCTGTTCACGGTCCATGGCGCGCAGATCCTCAACCTCGGCCGCGAGGAAGCCATGCAGGGTGGCGTCGTAGACGTCCGGCGAGCGAGAGGCGCGGAAGCGGAACGACAGCAGGAAGTCCTCCCAGTTCAGCTTGCGATCCAGCACGCGGGCGATGTCCACGGCACTTGCGAGGAGCATGTACCGGCTCAGGTCGCGCACCTCGCTGACGACATCCACCCGCCGCGAGCGGAAGTCCACACGGATGAGCTGCCCCGGCAGCTCGAGGAGGCCCAGGTACAAGGGCATCAGCACGTGATCCGCCAGCGAGAAGGCCTCCAGCTTGCGTTGCATCTCCAGGTGGAGCCGCAGGTGGATGCGATCCACCTCCTCGAGCAGCAGCTTGCGCCGACGCTCACGGAAGATGCGCGTCTGGAGCGTCGCGTAGGAGCGCAGGTACTGCGAGCGGTTCTCATCCGTGACGCGCTCGGACGCCAGCGAAACCAGCTCTCCCAGGCCCGGGTCGAGCACATCACCGGGCATGGGCTCGATGAGGCGCGGCGTCTTTCCGGCCAGGCGGTAGTTGAGGAAGGTGAAGAGCTCCGAGGCGCGGGGGAAGATGTTCACCGGCTCGAGGTTGAGGTGGAAGAGCGACGGATCCAAGAAGCAGGCCGGGCCGGCCGAGGCCAGGTAGACGCGGGGTTGGACCGTCTCAATGGCGCGCGCCACCGCCTCGAACTTGAGGGCGCGCCTTCGCCGTGAGTGCTCCGCGTACACCTCGCGCGGGTAGTCGTAACAGGTGGGGTGCCAGATGGCGCCCGAGAACTGGGCCGTGAAGACATCAATGGGCCCCTCCTCCGCGATGATGGCGGGCAGCCGCTCATGGACCTCACAGTCATTGAGGTTGAGGAAGCGCTGCCCGTCGGCCTGGATCAACAGCGCCGAATCCCGGTGGATCCCCGAGTCGGAGAGGTAGAGCTTCAAGGAGCCGTTCTCGAAGGGCACCTCCTGCTGGTCCTCGCAGGCAATGACACGTCGAGCCCCATAGGCCTCGAAGGCCGCCCGGAGCGCGGTGCGGCGAAATCGACCGATAACGACGGTGAAGTCCCGCTTCGTCAGCGTGCGGAGGAAGTCGGGATCGTAGTGATCCTTGTGCTCGTGGCTCACGTAGAGGAAGCGCTGCTTGGGCGAGTGCTCCAGCTTCTCTCGTACCAAGGGTGCGAGCTGGTGGTTGCGCGGGAACTGCATCCACGCCGAGTCAAACGCCCCCAGGGGTGACAACCAGGGGTCCACGACCACCAGCGCCTGTTGAGTTTCCACCAGAAAACCGGCGTGACCCAGGAACGTGAGCTGCATGAAGGGCTCCTCCATGTGCCTCCGGACGTACGGGTCGCACGCTTGGAGCAGCCGGAAGGCTGGTGTGTGGGGAGAGCTGCGGCCATGACCCTCGAGTGCGAGCCAGAGGTTCAACTTCGAGCAGAAGTCTGGCGGCCGACCTGAAAAACGTGTGGGTACGATGGAAATCTCTGCCCATTCTCCGCCAGCCCGTCTGCCCCACGAGGACATGAAGCAAGCGCCTGCTTCAGTTCGGTTTTTTCGAAGGGTTTCGTCTTGATTACCTATTTGCCGAAGATTCGCGCGCCTCTTATTTCCCAAGATGCCTGGGGTTTTGGGCGCGTGTGGTGCGCGCCCGAGCCCGTGGTGCGTGGACGGAGCCATGAAGAATCAAATCAAGACTCTCCTACTGCTCGGCGTTCTGTCGGTGGTGCTGATTGGAATCGGCGCCGCGCTGGGTAAGGGATTCCTCATCGGAGCGCTGGTGCTGTCGCTCGCGATGAACGTGGGGGCCTATTTCTTCTCGGATAAGCTGGTGCTGAGCATGCACGGGGCGCAGGAAGTGAGCCCCCAGCAGGCGCCGGGCCTGCACCGAATGGTGGAGGAGCTGTCGCGGCAGGCAGGCATCCCCAAGCCGCGCGTCTTCCTGATGCACGAGGCGCAGCCCAACGCGTTCGCCACGGGCCGCAACCCGGAGCATGGCGTGGTGGCGGTGACTGCGGGCATCCTGGAGGTGCTCAATGAGCGGGAGCTGCGCGGGGTGCTGGCGCACGAGCTGGCGCACATCAAGAACCGGGACATCCTGGTGTCCACCATCGCGGCCGCGGTGGCCTCGGCGGTGACGTACCTGGCGCACGCGGTGGGCCTCTTCGGCTCGATGTTCATGGGCCGGGACGAGGACGAGGGCGAGGGACTGTCGCCGCTGCAGACCCTGGCGCTGGCGCTGGTGGCGCCCATTGCGGCGACGCTGATCCAGATGGGGATCTCCCGCTCGCGTGAGTACCTGGCGGATCAGACGGGCGCGGAGATCAGCGGGGACCCCGAGGCGCTGGCCATGGCGCTGCAGAAGCTGGAGGCCGGGGCCATGGCGCTGCCGGTGGAGGGCCGGCCGGCCACGGCGAGCCTGTTCATCGTGAGCCCCTTCGCGGGGATGCAGAGCATCCTGTCGCTCTTCTCGACGCACCCGCGCACCGAGGAGCGCGTGCGCCGGCTGCACGAGCTGGCCTCGCGGATGCCCTCCTCCCGCTCCCGGGGCTGGAGCACCGCCCTCCCCTTCGCCCGCTGACGGTCTTCCACACTTCAAAACGAAAGACACCTATTCATGGAAATGCAGAGTGTAGGCAGCCCCGCCCTATGGGCGGGGTTCATCATATTCGTGCTGGCGATGTTGGCGCTGGACCTGGGGGTCTTTCACCGCAACACGCACGAGGTGAAGTTCAAGGAAGCCCTGGCGTGGAGCGGCGTGTGGATCGCGCTGGCGCTGGTGTTCAACCTGGGCATCTGGTGGAAGTTCGGCTCCACGCCGGCGATGCAGTTCCTGACCGGCTACCTCATTGAGAAGTCGCTCTCCATCGACAACATCTTCGTCTTCGTCGTCATCTTCTCGGCGCTGAAGATTCCATCGCTGTACCAGCACCGGGTGCTCTTCTGGGGCATCCTGAGCGCACTGGTGCTGCGCGCGGTGATGATCTTCGCGGGCGTGGCGATGCTCGAGCGCTTCCACTGGCTCATCTACGTCTTCGGCGCGTTCCTCATCTTCACGGGTGTGAAGCTCTTCGTGCAGCGCAACAAGGAGGAGCACCCGGAGGATGGTGCGGTCATGAAGCTGGCCCGGCGGGTCATCCCCTCGACGACGCGCTTCGACGGCGACCGCTTCTTCACGATGGAGAACGGCCGGAAGCTGGCCACGCCGCTGCTCATGTCGCTGGTGCTGGTGGAGCTGACGGACGTGCTCTTCGCGCTCGACTCCATCCCGGCCATCTTCGCGGTGACGACGGATCCCTTCCTCGTCTTCACCTCGAACATCTTCGCCATCATGGGCCTGCGCTCGCTGTTCTTCGTGCTGGCGGGGGCGGTGGAGAAGTTCTCCTACCTGAAGGTGGGCCTGTCCGGAGTGCTGGTGTTCGTGGGCGCGAAGATGGCGCTGATCGACGTGGTGAAGGTGCCGTCCGCGGTGTCGCTGGGTGTCATCGCCTTGATGCTGGGCGTCTCCATCGCGGCCTCGCTGCTGAAGGCGCGGGCGCAGGAGCGGGCCCAGGCGGGCAAGGCCGTGGACACGGGCAGCCAGCCGGCTCCGGCGGAGTAGGCTGAAAAGCGAAGAGGCCGTGAGCCCCAAGGGACTCACGGCCTCTCTCGTGTGGGCGCACCAGGATTCGAACCTGGGACCCCTGCCGTGTGAAGGCAGTGCTCTACCGCTGAGCTATGCGCCCGACTGCGGTCATCGGGTTTCGTGGGAGTGGGCGCACCAGGATTCGAACCTGGGACCCCTGCCGTGTGAAGGCAGTGCTCTACCGCTGAGCTATGCGCCCCCGACGAAGCGACGGGTAGGTAGATGCCACCCGCTGTGCCCCCTGTCAACGCCTATTCTCTCGCCACTTCTTCCAGCTTCTCGTCCAGCTCGCGCAGCCGGCGCTTGAGGCCGGAGAGCTTCTTGCCCACGGCCTTGAAGTCGCTCCGGGGTGCGAAGCTCAGCACCCGCATCAGCTCCTCCTGGCTCCGGTCCAGGGCCTGCTTGCCCCGCTGCACTGAACCCAGCGCCTGGGCAACCACCATGGCCCGCTTCTCGTCGGCCATGAGCTTCTCCACGGCCTTCTGCGACACACCCAGCGCCTGCTTCTTCAGATTCCGACGGATACTCATGGCTGCCTGCCCCCCGCTGGCATTCACTGCTCGTCCACGTACTCTGTCTTCAACTGGGCGAAGACACGATCTGCGATGCCCTTGAACCTCAAGCGCTCGATGAGCTGTTGCAGGTCCCCCTTCACCGCGATGCGGCGCCGCAGCACCGCCTCCACGGGATCCAGGCTGCCCTGCAGCAGCTGCTTCCACACCGAGTACGGCGCCCGGGCCAGATAAGCCGGATCGAGCTCGTCCAGGTCGTCCGGATCATCCAGCACCCGCAGCTTCTCAATGCGGGTGCCGCGAGGGACCAGGTGCACCACGAAGACCCGCGACAACTTGCCGGGCTCCGCGTCGACGATGACCCCGATCTCCCCCTGCCACCCCTGGGCGGCGAGCGAGCACTCCGGGTCCGCGTTCACCAACCGTACCGCCTCCTCACACCACTCCTTCGACGGGAACGTGGCCAT
Source organism: Archangium minus (assembly GCF_044360475.1). Taxonomy (NCBI): domain Bacteria; kingdom Pseudomonadati; phylum Myxococcota; class Myxococcia; order Myxococcales; family Archangiaceae; genus Archangium; species Archangium minus. Next base: position 5,889,169 of record NZ_CP043494.1, on the reverse strand, counting down.
GCCGCCCGCTACCCCCTGCGGAAGATGCTCTTGATGCTGGAGAACAGCCCGCTGCCCTCCTGGTGGGACGACGGCGTAGCCGCCGCCTGCTCGGCCTTCTGCGCCCGCTCCTCGGCCACCCGCGCCAGCTCCTTCTTGAGCAGCTCCGGGGTGTCACGCGTCGCCAGCTCGATGCGCCTCGGGCCACTGGGCTCCTCGACGATCACCTGCAGCAGGCACTCCTCGTTGAGCCGGAAGTCGATCTTCCGCCCCGCCGCCTCGGCCGGCACCTTCAGCGTGCCGAGGTACTCGTTGTCCACCATCAGGTCGCTGTCGCCCTGGAAGATGTCCATTTCAATGAAGGGCGCACCCGGCTCCTTCGGAGGAGGCAGCCGGAAGCTCTTCACCAATGGAATGACGGAGTTCTTGTCGATGACCCGGCGCACGCGCCCATTGGGCAGCGCGTAGCCAATGGGCATGGACACCGCGTCCAGCAGCGTCACCGAGTCGATGCTGCCCAGCGAGTCCGCCAGCAGCGCCGCGCCCAGCGCCACGCACTCGTCCGGGTGCACGCCCTTGCGCGGCGGCTTACCGAAGTGCTCCTGGATCCGCTGCTGCACCAGCGGCATGCGGCTCTGCCCGCCCACCAGGATGATCTCGTCGATCTGCGAACGGCTGATGCCCTTCTCCGCCAGCACCCGGTCGCAGATCTCAAACGTGCGATCCACCAGGTCCATGGTGAGCGCGTTGAGGTTCTCGCGCGTGAGCGGGATCCGCAGATCCAACGGCTTGCCCTTGCGCTCCTCGATGTAGGGCAGGTCGATGACCACGTTGGGAATGAGCGTCAGATCAATCTTCGCCGCCTCAGCCGCGTTCTTGATGCGCTGCATGGCGATGGGGCTCTGCGAGAGGTCGATCTTCGTCTCCTCCCAGAACTTCTCGAGCACGTAGTCCATCACCCGGTTGTCGAAGTCGACACCGCCCAGGAACGTGTCACCACCGGTGGCCAGCACCTCGAAGACGTTCCCCGTCAGGTGCAGCACCGACACGTCGAAGGTGCCACCGCCCAGGTCGTAGACGAGGATCTTCTGATCCAACCCACGGTTGAAGCCGTAGGCCAGCGCCGCCGCGGTGGGCTCGTTGACGATGCGCTTGACGTTGAAGCCCGCGAGCTTGCCGGCCTCCTTCACCGCCTGGCGCTGGCTGTCCGTGTAGTACGCCGGCACGGAGATGACGGCCTCATCGATGGGGCCACCCAGGAACTGCTCGGCAATCGTCTTGAGCTGCTTGAGGATGAAGCTGGACACCTCGGGCAGCGTGTACAGGCGCCCACCCAGCGTCACCGCGGCCTCCCCGTCCGGGGCCTCCACGATGTCGTACTTGAAGTACCCCTTCAGGTCCTCGACCACCTTGGAGTGGTACTTGCGGCCGATGAGGCGCTTGGTCCCGTAGAGCGTATTCTTCGGGTTGGTGACCATTTGATCCTTGGCCACACCACCCACCAGCAGCTCTCCCTTGCCGGACAGGGCCACCACGGAGGGAAGGATCAGGTTTCCACGATCCGTGGGGACAATCTTCGGGATGCGGTTCTTCACGGACGCGACCAGCGTGTTGGTCGTTCCCAGATCAATCCCGATGATGCGAGGTCTGTCCGCCATTGGAGTACTACTCTGTATCACGTCAGGAGCCGTCTTGCTTAGTTCTCGTCTCCAGGATCAGCCGGTCATAGGGGGCATCCTCGCCTACAGGTAGCTCCTCGACGAATCGGGAGAGCCGGAGGATCGCCCGCTCGCCTCCTCGCAGGACCGCGGAGATTGGGTAGCTCAGCGCCAGCTCGTCCCTGGCCCGAGTCGCCGCCACGTAGAAAAGCCGGCGCTCCTCTTCCTCCTCGTCGGGTGTGCGAGCGGCACCGGGCAGTGGGAAGCGGCCCTCGGCCAGGGAGATAACGAAAACCGCCCGCCATTCCAGACCCTTGGACTGGTGCACCGTGGAAAGCGTGAGGCTCTCGTCCGGGGCCTCTCCCGTCGCCTCACGCGCCGAGAATTCGGCCACGAGCGCGATTTCCGACAGAAAGCGCGCCAGGTCCTCGAAGCGCCCCGCGAACTCGGCCAGCTGCCGGATGTCGTCCTCCCGCCGCTCCTCCTCCGGGAACTCCGTCCGCAGGTACTCCCCGTATCCCCCCTCCAGCACATCCTGGATCATTCGCCCTGGGGTCAAGTTCGACCCAGGGGTACTCAACCGCTCCAGCAGGTGGATCAACCGGCCGAAGCCCGGAACCGCCTTGCGGGGTACCGCGGCCTGGATCTCGGGACGAGCCAGGGCCTCCACCAGCGAGAGCTCCGACGGCAGGGTGAGCAGCGCCTCCCAGAGGGCCTCCGCCCTGGCCGGGCCAATGCCGGGCACCCGTTGGATGATCCGCTTGAGGGCGAGCTCGTCGCGTGGGTTGCCCACCAGCCGGAGGTGGGCGAGCACGTCCTTCACGTGGAGCTGCTCGAAGAAGCGCACCCCTGAGCGCACCCGGAAGGGGATGCCCCGACGCGTCAGCTCCAGCTGAAGCTCAATGGAGTGGCTGTGGGCGCGGTAGAGCACCGCCATCTCCTCCAGCGGCATGCCTCCGTCGCGCAGCTCGAGCACCCGCTGGGCCACGAAGGCGGCCTGCTGATCCACGTCCAGGGTGGGCACCAGCACGGGCACGGGCCCCGGGGTCCGCGAGGAGATGAGCTGCTTGGGGAACTGGCGCTGGTTGAGGGTGATGGAGGCGTTGGCCAGCCGGAGGATCTCCGGCGTGGAGCGGTAGTTGCGGGTGAGCTGGAAGATGCCGCAGCCCGGGTAGCGCTTGGGGAAGTCGATGATGTTGGTGAAGTCCGCGCCCCGGAAGCTGTAGATGGACTGGCAGTCATCGCCCACCACGGTGAGGTTGCGGCGCTCGCCGGCGAGCAGATCCACCAGATCGCCCTGCAGCCGGTTGGTGTCCTGGTACTCGTCCACCAGCACGCAGTGGAACCGGTCCACGAGCTGCTCGCGGATGATGGGGCTGTCGACGAGCAGCCGCTTGAGCATCACCAGCAGATCATCGAAGTCCATCAGGTGCATACGCGCCTTGCGCTCGGCAAAGCGGCGCGCCACCGCGAGCACCTCCTCCGCCAGCGGGAGGAACTGCGGCCGACGCTCCACCAGCACCTCCGCCACTGTCGACTGCAGGTTGGCGGCCATGGAGACCAGGTCCAACACCACCTCGGCCCTGGGGAAGCGCCGCTCCCGGGGCAGCTTGCGCTCGGCGATGCACGAGGACATCAGGTCGCGCGCGTCCTCACGGTCCAGCACCGTGAAGTCGCGGGTAAAGCCAATGGCCCCTGCGTGCTGGCGCAGCAGCACATGGGCCGCGTGGTGGAAGGTGCCACCGAGCAGCGCGCGCACGTCCGCGAACGCCCCGGCCAGCTCCTCCACCCGCCGCGTCATCTCCCGCGCGGCCTTGTTGGTGAAGGTGAGCAGCAGCACCGCCTCGGGGGGAATGCCCCGCTCCAGCATCCGCGCCACCCGGAACGTCAGCGTGCGCGTCTTGCCGGAGCCCGCCCCCGCGATGACCAGCACCGGCCCCTCCCCCGCCTCCACCGCGAGCAACTGCTCCTCGTTGAGCAGCCGCTCATAGTCGATGCGCGACGCAGGCGTCGTCGTCGCGGCCTTCAGCATGTACGTGCGAGTGGCCATCGACGACTCACTTTACGGGTCGGTCTGACCTAGGAGATCCAGTCAGTCGGAGGGGACACCTGTTCAATGCGTCTGGAGCGCCGTGAGTCGGGAGGTAGCCTCGGCGCGGATCTCCGGGGACGGATCCCGGTCCCGGGCGAGCTCAAGCAACAGCGGCGCGAGCTTCGGCAGCTTCGTCCCCACCGAGCGGAGTGCCTCACGGCGCTCGGACACGGCGCTCGCCAGGCGCTCGCGGACCTCGTTCTCTCCGCACGTGCGAACCCCAGGCGTCTGCTCACGCAGCAGCAGCTCCGCGTCCGCCAGCCGTGCCTCCGCCAGCTTCAGCGCATCCGCCGCCGTCATCGCGAAGCCGTCCAGGTCCTCGGGGAACTCGGTGTTCGCCTTCCGGGCTCGGGAGATGGTCTCCGACGCGAAGCGCGCTCCCTGCACCGCCGCACACAACTGCCTCGCCGCCGCCAGTGGCACACCGCCCTCGGAGGAGATCGACTCCTCGCGCGCGACCCGCAGCGCCCACAGTGAGAGCTGCCGCGCCGCCACCGCCGCCGAGAAGGACTGGCGCCTCTCCTCGCGGATCTCCACCCAGCGCCGCAGCACCACCGGATCCGGATCCTCCGGCAAGAAGGCCCGCTGGTACTCGGGAACCGCCTCACCCATCCGACCTGACAGATCCAACAGCACCGCCATGGACAGGTACAGCTCCGGGCTGCCTGCCTTCTCGCGCAGCGACTCCAGCCGCACCGCCACCTCGTAGTCCGCCACCGGCTTCGGCAGCGCGCGCAGCACCGTCTGGAGGCCCTCCAGGGCCCGCTGCCGGACAAGCGGGTTGCGCCCCGAACGGAACGCATCCAGCAAGGGATCCAACACCTTCACCGACACGTGCTGCCCCAGCTCCTCCGCCGCCTGCCATCGATCCATCGGATCCGGCGCGAGCAACGCGCTCCGCAGGTCGTCGATGCTCCGCAGGTAGTGCCCCACCTGCGCAGCCTGAGCCAACGGCTCGCGGCTCTGCAGGGCCGCGCGCTCGGCACGAGCCCGGGCCAGGCGAGCCGGGAAGTTCTTCAGCTTCGCCCCGAGCGGGTGTCCCGCCACGCGAGCCTCCGCCTCCTCCACCAACCCCGAGACGAGCAGCCCTTCCACCTCCAGCTCCAGCAACCTCGCCTTCGCCTGCTCGCGATACCGCCCCGCCGGAAAGTCCCGCAGGTACGCAAGGAGCTGCGCCGCTCCTGCCGTCTCCGCTCGCGTGAAGGTCTCGTCATCCAGCCGCGACTCCACCTCCAACCGCCGCGGATCATCCGGCGCCTCCCGCAGGTACTCGCGCAGCTGCTGCGTGTCCGTCGTCGTGGACAGCTCCTTCAGCTCCGCCTCCTTCAGAAGCCGCTGCGCCTCCTCGCGCTGAGCCCCGTCTGGATGGTCTCGCAGGAACTGCCGCAACGCCGCCGCCGTGCCCGTCTCCTTCGCCGCGTTGAAGCGCAACCCCTCCAGCAGCGCCTTCGCTGCCCGGGCCTGCGGTGCCTCCGGGTGCGCCTCCAGGAAGCGCTTGTAGGCCACCACCGTGTGCAGCTTCGAGGCCTCCTCGAACTCCAGCTCCTCGATGCGCACCTCGATGGCCTCGGCCTCCTCGCCCACCGGGTACTCGCGCAGGAACGCGCGGTACGCCTCCAGCGTGTCCGCGTCCCGTGCCCGCTGGTACGCCCGGGGCGCGCCACAGCCGGTCAACAACAACAGCAGGGAGAAGGCTCGGAGCTTGCGCATCACCGCAGCATTACCACCACGTCCCCGGGTGAAAAACCCAAGCCTCCTCGTCCGCTCGGCTGGGTAGGTTTTTTGACGACACGCCCGGTCCACCGGAGCATGCCCCCGTGGATTCGCTACAGGGAGGTCGCGACATGAGGCTCTGCGTGCTGCTCGCGGGAATGGTGGTGCTGACGGGGTGCGCCACCGGCATGCCCATGGGAGGGCGGGTGATCGCCTCCAGCTACCGGTACAGCCCGCTGACGCCCGCCGCCGCGCCCCGGGCCCCCCTGAGTGAGCCGGCTCCCTCGCCTGCTCCCCAGAAGCAGAAGGTGCGCCCTCTCCCGCCCGATGCCCGCGAGGATGTGCTCGCCGCGGCCCGAGGACTTGTGGGCAGCAGCAAGGTGCGGCTCGCCGGGCGTACCTGGCCGAACGACTGCACCGGCTTTGTCGAGGCCGTTTACGCCAAGGCGGGAGTCTCGTTCCGCGGCGCCAACCTGTCCCGGGACAACGGCGTCACCGCGATGTACCGCTACGCGAGGACCCATGGCCGCGTGTACACCCGGGGCCGACCGAAGCCGGGCGACCTGGTGTTCTTCCGCGAGACCTACGACCAGAACCGCGACGGCCGCCGCAACGATGGGCTCACCCATGTGGGGGTGGTGGACGAGGTCGAGCGCGATGGCACCGTCGTCGTCATCCATCGAGTGAAGCGCGGCGTGGTGCGCTACCGGATGAACCTCGCGAAGCCGAGCCTCCGGCGTGATCCTCGCACGGGTGAAGTGCTGAACGACATGCTGCGCGCTCCCGGGGCCGGGAAGGCTCCCGTGCTCACCGGGCAACTCTTCGCTGCATATGGCTCGGTGTTGCCCGAGACTGCACCCACCCAGGTAGCACGGAGGTAGACCTATGAGAATCCAGGATGCACCCATCGATGCGCGGCTCGAGCTCCTGTTCGAGGGGCTGATCGACAAGAACACCTACTATCCGGGCCAACTCGGGCCGCCGATACGGGTCCAACGGACCCCTCACTACGCGGCCATCAACTCCGGCTACAAAACCGACACCTTCAACCTGGTGATCAGCAAGCGGCTCGGTGCGGAAGGTCCAGCGCTGGCCGACCGCATCTGCGGGGAGTTCAACGCGGCGAAGCTTCCCGCGGCCTGGTGGACCTGCGACGAGCTCCGAGAGGATGCCTTCCTGGAGGCACTCCGGCGCAACGACTTCGTCGAGGACGAGGTCGACGTAGGAATGCTGGCCGAGCTCAGCGAGCTCCCCGAGCTGAACCCACCCGCCGGACTGGAGATCAAGCTGGTGGAGCGGCCAGAGGAGGTGGAAGCCTTTGGCCACGTCATTGCCTCGCTCTTCAATCCACCGGACGTCTATGTCGTGCCCTTCTACGAACAGGTGGCCCGGCTCGGAGGGTTGACGGAGCGCCCGCTCAAGCTCTTCCTGGGACTCGTCGACGGCCGCCCGGTGGGGACAAGCTCGATCTACCTGAGCGGGGATGGCGCACACATCTTCGACATCAGCACTCGGGCCGAGCACCGAAACCGGGGCTACGGCTCGGCGCTCACCCACTTCTCCCTCGCGTTCGCGCGCAGACTCGGCGCGAAGATTGGCGCCCTTCAGGCCTCTCCTGACGGCCTGGGCATCTATCGACGGATGGGCTTCCGGGAGGTGTGTACCTTCCGGATCTACTCCAACAAATCAAGGCTCGCCGACTGAGTTCTCGAGGACGTAGATGTTCCAGAACCTCGAGACGGAGGCCGTCACCGTCCGGTTCGTCGCCCAGGAGGGCTGCAAGGGCTCGAGGCGCCACGTCGTTGTCAGACCCAGCTTCTGAACGGAGGCGGTCCCCGTCACCAGGTCCGCATGGTCGTCGATGGACAGCGAAAAGCTCCCGGCTGCGGACAGGTCGAGGATGAAGCCCTCGTGAGGGGGCGGCACGGTGTCCTGCAGCCCCGTGCGACCGGTGGCCCGGACAGACTGGAGAAGGAGCTTCTCTTCCACCATGCGGGCCGTGAGGAGCTCCTCCGGAAGGAACGCCGACGTGGACGTCTTGTGAACGGTGACCCACTCCCCGGCGATATCGATAATCTTATACACGTGCAGGTTCCCGGTGTGGTCCCAGTACAACCACCGCTCGCCTACGACGAGTTGCCTCGGGTGCCGGAACTGGAACAACTTCAGAACCCCGGCGCGGAAGACGCCAATCAGGAACCCTCTCGAATAGAACGCCGAAAGAGAACCTGGGGTCGGGCCCTCGCCGATCGGATAGGGCACCCCGTCAATGAGCACCTCAGTGGTGGGGCTGGCGAACGCGCTGGCGTTGGCCCACATCACGGGCAGCGCGGCACCTCCTGCATGCGGCCCGGGATCGATGAACCCACCCAGCTCCGCCCTAGGGGCAGAGCTGCCGTGGAAGTCCAGGAGAATGTCCTCACCCCGATGTGAAGTAAAACGGACTCGCAAGGTCGGAAGGCCTTCGATCTCACCTTCCTCGTACTGGATGGGCCGGTAGAACGTCAGTCGTTGGGTCAGCACCGCGGCACGTTCACGTGCCACGTCCTCGTCGTTGTAGAAGTCGATCTGGAATCCTCCGCGCAGCGAAAGAATCACCCGGATCAACGGCGGTCTCCCCTGCCGATGGGTCACCATCGCCTCGATGGCCTCGTATTCGGGATGCTCGAGCTGCAACGCAATCACATGGGAGTCGTGGCGCTCGAAGGTGATGGGGAAGGGTTGAACGAAGCTCTCGAGAGAGCCTTGTCTCGAAAAGGATGAATCGGCACGCGAGACACTCGTTCCAAACAGGACGCTGGCGACCAGCAGGACGAGGGCGATCCTGAATCGATGGAATCGCATGGGTCTGCCTCCATTGGGGTTGAAGGTGCCTGAACGTGCGCGCTCCATCCCACCTGGGAAAGCCACCCCTGGGTTGCAGGAGTCCTGACAGAACTGCCTACGCGAGTGTCGAGAAGCTACTGCCAGGCACTGATATGCCCTGGAGGGGCATGGATGGAATCGAGCCTCTTCCCTCAGATGCCTTTCGCCATTCCTTGTCCATGTCAGGGAATGGGAAAGGCACGGGTATGCTCCAACAAGCCAGGTCTCGATTCCCGAGACAAAGGGGATCGCTCTCCGCGCTGCTCTTCGCGCTGTTCCTGATGCTGGGGGCCACACTGGGAGGGGGATGTGATGATGTCCCATGGAAGCACAACCCTCCTGACAACCCGGAGCACGAGCCGCGCACCTGCCCGGCGAAACCTTCGCACAGGCCCGCGGTGCTGGAGTCGCTCTCCGCCGAAGGCCCGTATGGGTTCGCCACGCGAGACTTCGTGTTCGTCGACACCTCGCGCCCCACCCCTCCCAACCGGACCTTCCCAGGAGCACCGTCGAGAACCCTGCCCACGCGCGTCTACTACCCCGTATGCCCGCCCACATCACAGGCCTCGCCGCCCCCGCCCCAGCGCATCCCGGTGGCGTCCGGGGGACCCTTTCCGCTGCTGGCGTATGCGCATGGTCTGACCAGCCAGGGGGACACCGGCCGGCACATCAACGAGCACCTGGCGACGCATGGCTACATCGTCGTCGCGCCGCTGTTCCCCCTCAGCAGCGGAAGGGCCCCGGGGGGGCCGACGCTCATGGATGCCGCCAACCAGCCCGCGGACATGGCCTTCGTCATGCGCCAGGTGGCAATGCTCAGCGGCGCTGACGCGGACCTCGCAGCGGCGGTGGACTCGCAGCGCCGGGGCATCCTGGGGTTCTCCGCGGGTGGGTTGACGGTGTTTATCGCCGCCTATCACCCCGTCCTGGCGCTCGATGGCATCCAGGCCGCGGTGGCCCAGGCCCCCGTGTCATGCTTCCTCGGGGCCCCGGTGTTCCAGCGTCCCGTGCCCATGCTCATCCTCCCGGGGACCGCGGACGAGCTGGTCCCCATCGAGGGGCCTCGGAGGGCCTTCGAGCTGGCTCCTCCGCCAGTCACCCTCGTGGAGCTCATCGGAGGGACGCACACCGGCTTCATGAACCGGGAAGCTCCGTTCGTGAACAACACCGATACACCGGAGTGTCAGCGGCTGCTGGAATCCGGCGCCACGCAGGGAGACATCACCACGGGCCGATTCGCGGAGGACATCTCCCGGGGCGTCGGTCCTGGTGCGCTCGATCCATCGACCTGCACCCCCCTGTGCAGCGAGAGCTTCCAGCAGACAATGGGCGCATCGCGGCAGTTGACCCTGGCCCGGGCGGCTACACTGGCGCACTTCGAGGCAAACCTGCGCGGTCGCTGGGATGCGGCGTACTTCCTGACGACGCACCTGGATCGGGAGCCGGACGTGGAGGTCCACGTCAAGCCGTGAAGCACTGCACCGCCTGGTCGCCCAGCGAGCCGCATTGCCTCCGGAGGGCAGTGCGGCTGTACGGCTGCTGACAGCGCCTTGCAAATGCAACAACGTTGCATTAATGGTCGGGGTGGTTCTAGAAGCCACCGGCACGGCCGCGTGGCCGGGAGACAACGACCATGCCGAAGGGAAACCGCACCATCGTCCACCTGGTGTCCACCGCGGGCACGGGGCACTTCTACACGACGACGAAGAACAAGCGGCTCTCGCAGGAGAAGCTGGAGAAGAAGAAGTACGACCCGCGCATCCGCAAGCACGTGCTGTACCGCGAGGGCAAGGTCTGATGGCGGGGCCACTGCCGGTAACGGTGCTCTCGGGGTTCCTGGGAGCGGGGAAGACGACGCTGCTCAACCACGTGCTCCACAACCGCGAGGGACTGCGGGTGGCGGTCATCGTCAACGACATGAGCGAGGTGAACATCGACGCGAAGCTGGTGAAGTCGGGCGCGTCGCTGTCTCGCGTGGACGAGCGGCTGGTGGAGATGAGCAACGGGTGCATCTGCTGCACCCTGCGCGAGGACCTGCTGGTGGAGGTGGGGCGGCTGGCGAAGGAAGGCCGCTTCGACTACCTGCTCATCGAGTCCACGGGCATCTCCGAGCCGTTGCCGGTGGCGGAGACGTTCACCTTCGAGGACGGCTCCGGGCGCAAGCTGGGTGAGGTGGCTCGGCTGGACACGCTGGTGACGGTGGTAGACGCCTTCAACTTCCTGAAGGACTGGGAGCAGGCGGAGGACCTGCGCGAACGGGGACTGGCCGCGGGCGAGGAGGACGAGCGCACCGTGGTGGACCTGCTGGTGGAGCAGGTGGAGTTCGCCGACGTGCTGGTGGTGAACAAGACGGACCTGGTCACCCCGACCCAGGTGGAGGAGCTGGAGGCCATCCTCGCCCGGCTCAATCCAGGGGCGAAGGTGGTGCATGCCGAGCGCGGCAAGGTGCCCCTGTCCGAGGTGCTGAACACAGGCCGATTCGATCTGGAGAAGGCGCGGCGCTCACCCGGATGGCTGAGGGAGATGCGCGGCGAGCACGTGCCGGAGTCCGAGGCGTACGGCATCGAGAGCTTCGTCTTCAGGTCCCGCCGTCCGCTGCACCCCGGGCGCTTCTGGAAGTTCATCCACGAGGGTTGGGGCGGAGTGCTGCGCTCCAAGGGCTTCTTCTGGCTGGCCACACGCATGGACATCACCGGCGTGTGGGCACAGGCGGGCGGAGCCTGCTCCTTCGAGCCCGTGGGCCTGTGGTGGGATGCGGTACCGCGCGAGGAGTGGCCAGAGGACCCCGAGGCCCGCGCCGAGCTCGAGCGCGAGGTGCGCGAGGGTCCTCACGGGGACCGGCGCCAGGAGATTGTCTTCATCACTCGGAACGTGGACCGCGAAGCCATGCTGCGCAGGCTGGAGGCCTGTCTCCTCACGGACGCCGAATACGCGAAGGGCCCCGAGGGCTGGCGCCGCCTGAAGGATCCCTTCCCCGAATGGGTGAGGGTGCGCCCCGAAGAAGAAGGAAGCACCCCCACGTCCGCGGAATGAGCCCACCTCCGGTCCTACGACGAGGCCCGGGCCGTGCGATCCCACGCGGCCCGCTGCGTGTTGCGCAGGAACCGCCAGAAGCCCACCACGATCGCCAGGTTCATCGTCACGAAGTAGTAGGCCACCGACGCCACCCTCCGGGCCGTCCCCTTCAGCGCTCCCCTCTTCCCGAGGTACGCCAGCGCGTAGAACAGCACCTGCCCTGCCAGCGCCAACCGGTAGAAGGTGCTGTTGAGCAGGAAGAGGTTCGCCACGAAGGCCAGGGCCATCAGCGCCGGCGCGCACCAGCGCAGCAGCTTGTGCGACCAGAACGCGAACGCCGGGAAGCCGGACAGCGGCGACAGCAGGCCCGGCACGATCCTCAGGCTCTGGAAGTTCCCCGCCGCGATGCGCGCCCTCCGCCCGAACTCCTTCCCGTAGTCCTCCGTCGTCTCCTCGTGCGCCACCGCCTCGGGCTCGTAGACCACCTTGTAGCCCTTCTCCAGGATGCGCAGCGGAATCACGAAGTCGTCCACGATCGTCGACGCGGGCAGCGCGTTGAACAGCGAGCGGCGAATGGCATACAGCCCCCCGTTCGCCCCCACCACCGCCCCTCGCTTGCCCTCGTAGAACTTGATGAGCGATTCGTACGTCCAGTACGTGCTCTCCTCGTACTCGGCCTTCGTCGGGTTGTAGAGCCGCAGCTGCCCGCACACCGCCCCCACCTCGGGGTTCTCGAAGTGCCGCACCAGCCGCTTCACCGCCTCCGGCTCAATCATCGTGTTGGCATCCGAGAGCAGCACGATGTCGCCCTTCGCCATCGGGATGCACCGGTTCAACACCGACGTCTTCCCGCCGCGCGGCGCCGCCGACAGCCTCACCCGCGCGTCCGTGCACCGCTGCACAAGCTCGTCCGTCCCGTCCGTCGAGCCGTCCGAGCCGATCAGCACCTCGAAGCGCTCCGCCGGATAGTCCAGCGCCAGACTGTTGCGCAGCTTCTCCTCGATGCAGCTCGCCTCGTTGTAGGCCGCCACCACGAGGCTCACGCGGGGCAGCTCGCTCGGCTGCTCACCCAGGCGCTGGCTCTGCCCCGAGCGCATGTAGCGCACGTTGTGGAGCACCTGCGCCAAGCCATCCAGGGCGAACAACACCACCGGGTACAGAAAGTACGTGTGTACCAGCAGCACCGCGGCACACCAGAACACCAGTTCCGCCATCACCCCTGCCTCCCCGACCCTCGACACCCGTTCACGCGGGCCTTGGGAAGCAAGACACATACCGCCGCCCGCGGCCGCAACCATTCCTCCCGTCCTCAAGCGCAAGCGCCTGGATCTGGGCGGTAAGCGGGAAATTCTTTCACCTCAGGGAGGGCAAAAATTGCCGACCCGCGCTTAAGGCGAGGGGGTGGCCTCGAGAGAGGGCTCCGGCGAAGAGGTGGTTTCGGGCCCAGCGTCCGGCGAGGCCGAGGCCTCTGGATCTACAGCCGGTGGGGGCTCGACCTCGGGCGCGGAATCCGGCGGGGTCGGCTCGGGCTCGGCTTCCTGTTTCGCCAGCTCCCGGGCGTACGAATGAAGCTGCTGGGCCAGCTCGTGCTTGGGGTTGAGGGTGATGACGGTGTCCAGCAGAGACTGCGCGACGACCAGCTCCTTGCGCATCAGGGCGATGCGCGCGCCCAGCACATAGGCACGCAGCAAGGTGTTGTCCTTCTCACGCAGACGCTCCAGCGCGGAGACGGCCTCCTGAATCTGCGCCTCCGTGGGAGTGGCGTAGTTGAGGACGTACTCGGCCATCGTCACCGTGCTCCAGTCCCGCAGGTCTGCCTGAGCCAGCTTCACGGCCAGGCCGAGTGAATCGCCCCCGCCCAGGACGCTGCTGAGCAGGGCACTGCCCCGAAGGCGAACCAGAGCGGCCTCCCGGGACTCCTTCTCGGGAGCCGCCCCCAGCTGCTTCAACACCTGCGCGGCTTCATTCGAGAGCGTCTTGGCGCGCGCCTCGAGCGGGGTCAGCTCCCGCTGAGTCGAGGCCAGCTCGTCCTGCATGGTGTTGACCCGGCTCTGCCAGTCGAATGGCGTCCGGGCCTGCTTGAGGCGGCTGATGCGCGACTTCAACCTCGTCACCTTGGCCTGGAGCATGGCCACCTGGACATGGGTGTCGTCCATCTGCATGCCAAGCGCGCTCGCCACCTCCGCCAGGAGCTCGACGTGCTGGGGGTGCGCAGCCCACAGGGACTTCAACCGGGTGAGGGCCTCTTGCTTCGAGGTCGCATCGTCCCGCCGCAGCAGCACCACGGCCTCGTCCCGGGCGACCCGCACCTCGTGCGGCATGGCATCGGACTTCGTGAGCCAGGCCGGCGAGGTCAGGAACGCCGTCAAGGCAAGCACGAGCACGCCTCCCGCGATGAGCAGGTTCCGGCCCTTGTGACTCGGCTCCGGGCGCTTGTTGCGGCCTTCCTTGGGGCTGATGTCGACGGACCCATCGAGCAATGCCGGCGGCAGCTCGAGAGGCTTGGACAGGGCCTGCACCGGCCCTCCCACTGAGGGCTGTGGGCTCTCGGGAGAAGAAGCGCCCTCCGCCATCAACTCCGAGAGCGGGCGGTTCAACTGTTCGAGGATCTCGTCGGGAAGCTCGATGGGCGTCGTCGCCGCGACCCCGACCAACGGCCTGGACTGGGGCGCTGGGGTCCCGGGAATCCGCTCCTCGGTCGGGGCCCGAGGCATCAGCCCCGGCGGCTGCGAGAACAACCCTGTCGCGGGCTGGCCGGCCTGGGGCTGGGACACGGGCGCGGACGGAGGAGGTGCCACCGGAGCTTGAGCCTTGGGCTGAACCTCCGGCGCAGAGCCGAATACCTGTGTCGTCTGGGGCACGGGCGCGGCGCCGAATACCTGTGTCGTCTGGGGCACGGGCGCCGTGCTCGCAGGGGGCCTGGCACTGGGAGCCACCTGCTGCGGCATGGAACCGAAGGGAGGCGTCGTCGTCGCAGAGGGCGGCCTGGCCGGTTGTGGCACTGCGCCGAATACCTGCGTCGTCTGGGGCGCGGGTGCCGTACCTGTCGGAGGCCTGGTGGCCGCGGGTGGAGGCTTGGGCACCGCACCGAACACCTGCGTCGTCTGGGGCGCGGGCGCGGCCCCCACCGGAGCGGGCTGAGGCCTGGGGCTCGTCGGCGCCATGGGCGCCACGGACGGCACCTGCGGCACTGCGCCGAATACCTGCGTCGTCTGGGGAGCGGGTGCGGCCCCCACCGGAGCGGGCTGGGGCCTGGGGCCCGTGGGCGCCATGGGGGCCACGGACGGCACCGCGCCAAAGGTCTGCGTCGTCCCGATGGGCCGAGGCTGCGCGGTCCCACCTCCGCCGCCGTAGGGCAACGTGGAGTTCAGGCTGGGGTTGGGGTGCGGATTCGGGCTGGGCGCGGCGGGACGGGGCGTCGCCGGAGGAGGCGCCGCCGCTCCCGGCGGAGCGGCGATGAAGATGTGGCTACAACGGGTGCACTGCACCGGAACACCCCCTGGCGGAAGCAACCGGGGGTCGAGCGCGTACTGCATCGAGCACTGGGGGCAGGCGATCTCCACAGGGAGTGCTTATCACACGCCTCGGGGCCCTGGCGCCTACCGTAGCTCGGTCGTCGCCTGGAGGGTCTCCAGCCGGGCAGCGCCCACCCCGGGTATCGCCGCAACCTCCTCCCAGGAGGCGAAGCGGCCCTGGGCGTCTCGAGCCTGCGTGA
This sequence comes from Archangium minus, assembly GCF_044360475.1. Classification (NCBI taxonomy): domain Bacteria; kingdom Pseudomonadati; phylum Myxococcota; class Myxococcia; order Myxococcales; family Archangiaceae; genus Archangium; species Archangium minus. The sequence continues at coordinate 5,874,132 of NZ_CP043494.1, read as the reverse complement.
GACGGCGAGCAAGCGAGGGCCCTACCCCGGGCACCCTCGCGAGGTCGTCCTCAGACACCGAGTTGAGATCCAGCTTCTGCCCCAACGCGAGGCGCTGCGAAGCGGAGGGGGCGGCGCCGTCACCGCACACCGCAACCCCGTCCACCATGCGCACCGCGCTGGGCTCACAGTCCAGCGCGGGCGCGGAGTCCGGCCAGCGGCCACGCGCCACCACACCCAGGCCCAACAGCCCGAGCGAGGCCACCGCGAGCGCGCCGGTCCGGTTCACGGCTCAGCTCGCCGCGGGAGCCTTGTCCAGGCCGAACGCCGTGTGCAGCGCCCGGACGGCCAGCTCCGTGTACTTCGAATGGATGAGGCAGGTGACCTTGATCTCCGACGTGGAGATGAGCTGGATGTTGATGCCCTCACTCGCGAGCACCTGGAACATCTTCGCCGCCACGCCCGAGTGGTTGCGCATGCCCACACCCACGATGGAGACCTTGGCCACCTCGCCGTCCGTCTCCACGCCACCCGCGTGGATCTCCTTCGCCACGCGCTCCACGGTCTCGCGCGCCTTGGGCAGGTCCGTCTTGCCCACCGTGAAGGACAGGTCCGTGCGGCCCTCCCTGGAGGCCGTCTGGACGATCAGGTCCACCACGATGTTCTGCGAGTCCAGCGCGCCGAAGATCTTCGCGGCCACGCCCGGAGTATCCGGCACACCGTTGATGGCGAGCTTCGCCTCGTTCTTGTCGTAGGCGATGCCGCTGACAACCACATTCTCCATCGACTTGTCCTCCTCACACACCAGAGTGCCCGGGTCGTCCGTGAAGGAGGACTTCACCCAGAGCGGCACCTTGTACTTCATCGCGAATTCAACCGAACGAATCTGCAGGACCTTCGCACCCAGGCTGGCCAGGTCGAGCATCTCCTCATAGGAGATGCGGTCCAGCTTGCGCGCCGCGGGGCACACGTTGGGATCGGTCGTATAGACGCCGTCCACGTCCGTGTAGATCTCACAGGCATCCGCCTTGAGCGCCGCAGCCAGCGCCACGGCCGTGGTGTCCGAACCGCCACGACCCAGCGTGGTGACGTTGCCCTGCTCGTCCTGTCCCTGGAACCCCGCCACCACGACGATGTGTTTCTGTTTGAGCGCTTCGACGATTTTCTCGGCGTCGATGCGTTTGATACGCGCCTTGGAGAAGGTGCTGTCGGTGACGATCTGCACCTGGTGACCCATGAAGCTGGTCGCCTGGCCGCCCTGCGACTGGATGGCCATGGCCACCAGGCCGATGGACACCTGTTCGCCGGTTGCCACCACCACGTCCTGCTCGCGCTCGCTGGGCCGGTCTGTAATCTGGGAGACGAGTTTCAGCAGACGGTTGGTCTCGCCGGACATCGCGGACACCACCACCACCACGTCGTTCCCAGCGGCCTGCGCCGCGATGCAGCGGCGGGCCACGTTCTTGATTCGGTCAATGTCGCCGACCGACGTTCCGCCGTACTTCTGGACGATTAATGCCACGTTGGCTGGTTCCTCCTTGGAACGGCGCGTCACGGTAGTGAGGTGACCCCCGACTGTCAAAAGCTCCCGAACACTCTCGGAGTGGACGGGCTGCGGACCGCCGGTTGTTGGGGTATAGGGTGCGCCCGAGGAACGCCGTACCCGTCGCTTCCGGAGCCCCACATGTACCGCCCCCGACTTCTTATTGATGGAGACACCCTCCGGCTGGAGGAGATTCTGCAGGTTGCCCACAACGAGGCGACCGTGGAGCTCACGCCCGAGGCCGAGGCCTGCGTCCGGGCCTCGCGCGAGCTGGTGGACCGCGTCGCCGCCGGGGATGCCCCCGCCTACGGCATCAACACCGGCTTCGGCACCCTGGCCGAGGTGCGCATCGACAAGAAGGACCTGCGCGAGCTGCAGCGCAACCTCATCCTCTCGCACGCGGCCGGTGTGGGCACGCCCATGTCCCTGCCCGAGGCCCGCGCCCTGTTGCTGCTGCGCTGCAACGTGCTCGCCAAGGGCTACTCCGGCATCCGTCTGGAGACGTTGAAGCTGGCCCTGGACATGCTCAACAAGGACGTGGTGCCGGTGGTGCCCGAGCGCGGCAGCGTGGGCGCCTCGGGAGACCTGGCGCCGCTGGCCCACCTGGCGCTCGTCTTCATCGGCGAGGGTGAGGCCTTCTACCAGGGGCAGCGGATGCCGGCCCGCTCGGCGCTGGAGCGTGCGGGACTTCAGCCCGTGGTGCTGGAGGCCAAGGAGGGCCTGGCGCTCGTCAACGGCACCCAGGCCATGTGCGCCGTGGGCACCCTGCTCCAGCTGCGCGCCGAGATGCTCTCGAATGTCGCGGACATCGCCGGCTCCATGACGCTCGAGGGCCTGCTCGGCAGCCACAAGCCCTTCATCCCGGAGATCCAGGATGTGCGCCCCCACGAGGGCCAGAAGGCGGTCGCCGCCCACCTGCGCCGGCTGCTCGCCGGCAGCGATCTGGTGGAGACGCACGTCAACTGCAGCAAGGTGCAGGACCCCTATTCCCTGCGCTGCATGCCCCAGGTGCACGGCGCGGCCCGCGAGGGGCTCGCCTTCGCCCGGCGCATCCTCGAGGTTGAGGTCAACAGCGCCACCGACAACCCGCTCGTCTTCGTGGAGAGCGGCAAGATTGTCTCGGGCGGCAACTTCCACGGCCAGCCCATCTCTCTGGCCATGGACGTGGCGGCGATGGCGCTCACCCAGCTGTCCTCCATCAGCGAGCGCCGCGTGGAGCAGCTCGTCAACCCGGCCCTGTCCAACCTGCCTCCGTTCCTCGCGAAGAACTCGGGCCTCAACTCGGGCTTCATGATCGCCCAGGTGACCAGCGCGGCCCTCGTTGCCGAGTCCCGCGTGCTGTGCCACCCCGCCTCGGTGGACTCCATCCCCTCCTCCGCCGGCCGCGAGGACCACGTGTCCATGGGCATGACGGCGGCCCTCAAGGGACGCCAGGTGGCGGACTTCACGCGGACGTGCCTCGCCATTGAAATCCTGGTGGCGAGCCAGGCGCTGGACTACCGGCTGCCGGTGAAGGCGGGCCGCGGACCTCGCGCCGCGCACGAGCTGGTGCGCAGCATCGTGCCCACCATGGAGAAGGATCGGGAGATCCACCGCGACATCGAGGCCGTCTGCAAGCTCATCGACTCCGGCGAGCTGATGCGCGTGGTGCGCGGCGCCACGGCGTAAAGAAACTGCGCGATGTCCCCTCTCCCTCTGGGAGAGGGCTAGGGTGAGGGTATTTCCCCGCTGTGTGCGACTGAATGGAGATTGGGGACCTCTGGCTTTTCTTGACGGGTCCCGTATGCAACTTGGGTGACGACTACCCTCACCCCCCGCCCTCTCCCAGAGGGAGAGGGTGCATGCGCAACCTGACTATCTCGATAAAGTCAGGGGAAGAGAGGAGCCTGCTTGGACGTCCTCAGGTAGGTGTCTTTCCTTCGCATCCCCTCCTGGCTGCTCCTGGGCCTCGCCTGCCTGCTGTGGTTCGCGGCGCTCGGCTTCGTGGCGCTCTGGCCCCAGCACCCCACCGGTGCGCGCCAGCTCCGCTGGAAGGATGCGAACGGCCAGCCGCTCGCTTCAGCGCCGACCAGCTGCGGTCGCGATACGCGCTTTCCCCTGCTCGCCCAGCAGAACCGCGTGTGGGTCCCCTGCCTGGCCGCGCCTGACCTTCCAGGAGGCGGTATCGCCCTGCTCCAGCCTTCGCGTGGAGAGGCTCGCCTCCTGGCCCCATTGCCGGAGCAGCTGTCACTCGAGCGCGTGGAGGGTCTGCTTCCAGGCACAGGCGGCCTCGTGGGCCTCGTCTATCGGGCGAGTACTCGAACGTCATCTCCAGGCGGCGTGGTCGATGTGCTCGTGGCAACCGTAATGAACGAGGACGGCTGGCAGGTCCCTCCCGAGCGCCTTCCGGGCGGAGCTGGCAGTCGCCTGTTGGGCCTCGGATGGTCGGGCCACCGGCTGGAGGTGGCGCTCGCGCCAGCACGAGGCGAGGACACCCGGGCCGAGGCCGCGGATGCGGTCCTGGTGAGGGTGGGCGACGCAGAACTCCCCCTCACCATCACGCGAGAGGAGATGTGCCTGTATCTCCCGGACTGCATCGTGCGCGCGGCGTACCGCGCCGCTCAGGCCGGATGGAGATTCCTCCTCGAGGATGGTGGAGCCCTCCGCGAGGTGAAAGAGAGCGGGGCCAGCGTGATGGAAGGGCAATCCCTCCAGGTGCTGGCCGGGCTCGACCTGCGCGTGGCCGGGCGCTTGCGGCCCGCGAGCATCCCCCCCACCCATCGACTCGAACCGGACGGCAGCATCCTCCCCTCGGAGCCACCGCCCTCCGGGCTGCGCCCACTGCCCTCGCCCTCCGTGGCCGAAGGCTCCCGGCTCGTGCCCTTGTCCCGCTCGCGGCCCGAGCAGGGCCCGGGCGTCATCCACGAATGGGAGGACCAGCACTGGCATACGGCCTCCGGCTCGGATGGCTCTCTGCGAGTGGGAGAAGGCGCCCGTCCACTGGCCACCGTCGCGCTCCTCGACGGCCCCTGTACCCACCTGTCCTCCGGCTTTCTCGTTCCCTTGCGCCGGGGCCTCACGCTGCTCACCCCCGAGGGGTGCCACGTGGGACTCACCGGGTCGGGACAGCGCACCGACCCACTCAACCTGCTCGAGCACCTCGAGCGAAGCCGCGTCCCCCACGCCGTCCCCGCGCTGCTCTGGATTCTCCTCGGACTGCCCCTGCTGCTGCTCCCCGCGGGCCTGCTGCGCTGGCCCCGTGAGTCCGAGCGCCGGCTCCTCGTCAGCGCACTGCTCGCCTGCTGCTACCTGCTCAGCACCCTGCCGCTCATCTCGTGGCTGCTGCCTCTGCTGTCTTGACCGACTTGCGACGTGGAAAAATCCACTCGCAATTGATTGCATCCAGCGCCTCACGTCCGCCGCTGCAAAAAAAAGACAGACATCCGTGACACGATAGACAGCCGTGACATGTGACCTGCCGCTGTCCGAACTTTGACGCAATTGGAGCGCGAAGAAACCCGTCGCTTGAGGCACCTTGCGCTCCGTCGAAACCGGGCCCCACCGGGTTCGGCGACTCTCCCCAGGCCCGCGTTCCCGCACCGCTCGGTGGAGAGTCATTGTCTTGTCAGAAGTGAGTCCCTCGCAACACGGAGCATCCGTCATGAACAAGATGAAGTGGGTGATGTCGGCCGCCGTGGTGGTTTCGATGTCTGTGGTGGGCTGTGGTGGCGCGGCCATGGAGGCCGAGCAGTTCGGTTCGGTGGCCCAGAACCTGGGTCCGAACAACGAGTTCTACGGTTCGGACACGCTGAAGGAGGCCCTGGTCGCCGCCAACGTTCAGTCGAGCGCTGGTCTGACCATCGAGGGCAAGGGCTCGGGCGTGGGTGAGGGCTGTCTGCGCAACGGCTCGGGCACGTCCTGTATCGGCCGTCAGCAGACGCTCGCGCCCATGTCGCGCGACTTCAAGGCGGGCACCTGCGCGGGTGGCGCTGCCTCCACTGGCGCCTGCTGCCCTGGCGAGTCCAGCAACGTCATCGCGCTCGACGCGGTGAACGCCTTCGTCAACAGCGCGACCTACAGCGCCCTCCCCAGCAACAGCATCACCTCGGCCAACCTGAAGAAGGCGTTCTGTGGCGACGGCAGCGGCAGCGCCGCCACCTGCGTCAGCAACTGGTCCGCGCTGGGCCGCCCCACCGCGGGCACCATCGTGAAGTACCGCCGTGACGACCTGTCCGGCACCACGGACACCTTCAAGTCGCTGCTCGGCTGCACCACGTTCTGCGCCGACGTGGTCGTCATCAAGGACGAGTCCACCACCAACCCCTCCACCTGCGCCGCCACCGACAGCGCCACCACCTGCATCGGCAAGCTGACGGCGAGCAACGCCAACGCCATCGGCTACGCGGGTGACTCGGCCAAGCGCACCGGCAACGCGGCGCTCAAGGTGGACGGCATCGCCCCCACCGCGACCAACGTCCGCAAGCTGCTCGCCAGCAACACCACGGGCGTCTACCCGCTCTCGCGCAAGCTCTTCCTCAACGAGAACGTGAACTACGCGAAGGCCTCCCAGGAGCAGGCCCTGTATGACTGGGTTTACAGCAACCCCCAGGATTTCGAGGACATCCTGGTTCAGCAGGGCTTCATCTCCTGCAGCGACGTCAGCCCGCTCAACTGCGGCGGGAACCTGGGCCGTGGCGCCGGCGTGTGCAAGGGCCTGTGAGCTGAATCCCACGACCTAAGCCATTCCGCGGCCGGAGGAGCACCTCTGCTCCTCCGGCCGTTACCATTTTGTAAAGACATACAATCGTGACGAACCCCGTGCCCCTGGAAGATTCCAGCCCGGCTTTCGTTACGATATTTTGTCAAACCCTTATTCACATTCTCCGATAAGGCTCGCGCAGCGTAGGAGGAGATCCGGCCTCATGGTGATGACAAGGAATAGGCTCGTCACGAGCCTCGCTCTCAGTGTGTCCATGCTCGTGCTTGCGATGACGGCAGGCTGCCCGTCCCCGGGAAAGCCTGACGTTGACCCGGACGCGGGCTGGACGGAACCGAACACGCCTGACGCGGGCGATGCGGGTCCCGGTCCCGTCACCTGCAACCCGGCCCGGTCGAACGAGCGAATCCCCCTGCGCCGCGCGGCAACGCGCGAGGTCGTCACGGAGACCTTTGACAACCTCAAGGCGAGCGTCGACGCGCAGTGTGGCTCGTGCCACAAGGTCCCCGAGGCGCGGGGCGGCTTCCAGTACACCTCTGACCTCGCTGGCCTCCGGGCCACGGCCCCGTCCCTGGCCCGCATGGCCTCGCAGGGCGCCATGCCTCCCCTGCCCACCCCCGAGCAGCTCAAGCAGGCCGTGGCGCTCGGACAGGCGCTCACGTCCTGGCTCGCGCAGGGTGCGCCAGAGGGCACCTTCGAGGTGAGGGAAGAGGGCTCGACCGACGGCGGCGTGACGGTGGGGCGTGATGTGGGCGAGGCGATGACCGACCTGGGCAACTGCATCCCCGAGAGCAAGCCGCTGGGCAGCGATCCGGAGAAGGACGCCTTTTTCGCCAGCCTCACCGCCCTGCCCCGCTACCTGTCCGAGACGGACACGGACATCGTGACTTTCGACGCGCAGAAGCTGGCCGAGCACGGAACCATCGCCTTCGCGCCCACCTACCCCCTCTTCTCAGACCACGCCAAGAAGCTGCGCCAGGTGCACGTCCCCGCTGGCAAATCCATCCGGTACGACTCCACGACGAAGCGCTTTGAAATCCCGCCCAATACCCGCTTCTACAAGACGTTCTTCAAGCCGGTGAAGGACGCCCAGGGCCAGGTGGGCTACCGGAAGATCGAGACGCGGCTCATCGTCGTGCGCCAGCCGTGGCAGGACTCGCTCTTCGGCACGTACATCTGGAACGAGGACGAGACGGTGGCGGAGCTGCATGATCTGCGCTACCGCGATGGCTCGAGCTTCTCCGACCGCGTCCTCGTCTACCGCACGGACGAGGCCACCGGCGCCACGCGCAACTACGCCGTCCCCGGCCGCCATCGCTGCATCGACTGTCACACCGGCTCCGAGGGGCAGAACTTCGTCCTCGGCTTCACCCCGCTTCAGCTCAACCGTCGCCCCGGTGGCGAGGGCGGTGTGGGCACCGAGACGGACGTGCTCGAGGACGAGCTCTCCCAGGTGGACCGGATGATCAGCTATGGCGTCCTCACCGGTATCCGTTCGAGCGCGGACCTGCCCAAGCTGGAGACGTACGGCAGCAAGCGCGCGCGCAACACGCAGGAGCTGGAGCTCCAGGGCTACTTCATCCCCAACTGCGCGCAGTGCCACAACCCCAACGGCTTCGCGGTGATCAGCAATCCGGCGATTGCCTCGCTCGACTTCTCCGCCGGCGGCATCCTGTTCCAGTTCCCCACCTCGCTGAAGGAGAGCAACGGGCTGCGCTCCTACGTCAACTTCGGGGTGACGGACTTCGCCGCCGACTTGAAGAGCCCGATTCCCGCCAGCACGCTCTACCAGCGCGTCGCCCGCGACACCGACGAGCGCATCATCCACATGCCCGCCAACGTCCCGGGCCAGGACTGCCGCGCTCCGCTCCTGGTGGCACGGTGGATCGCCTCGCTGGATTGGCCCAAGGACGCCGGGCTGAGCGCGGCGCAGAAGGAAGCCAACCGTCAGGAGCGCCTGCGTCAGGCGGAGCTCGCCGTGAAGGAGACCTGCCAGGATCCCCCTGACGTGCGGTGGGTGTCCGAGGACTTCACCGACAAGGTCCCCTACGAGCCGCGCAACACCCACTGGGAGTCCAACATCGGCGTTCCGCCTTTCGACTACCTGACGCGCTACCCCATCACCGCGGAGCACGAGGCGCTCGCTCGCCAGCGCATCCCCACCAACTTCTGGACTCCCAAGCCGGGCTGCCGCTTCGAGACCAACGCTCCGCCGCCGGAGTCCGTCGAGCCTTGGATGTTGGACAGGCTGGGCAGTCCCAAGCAGCCGTGGGGCGAGCTCTACTACTCCACGCCTGGAGCCGCGGTGTTCCAGGGCATCTGCGCCAACTGCCACGGTCGCGCGGGTGACGGTCAGAGCGGTGCCGCCAAGACGCTGGTCGCGCTCAACGGGGCGCGCGTGGCCAACCTCGCGAAGGGCCTGTTCGGCACCTCCTCCACCGGCGAGTCCCACCTGGCGATGTTCGAGCGAGTGCTCGGGCAGCACGGTGGTGCGCGCTACATGACGTGGATGGCCGCGGGCGGCACCACGGTGACCTTCACGCCAGAGTTCATGCAGGCGTGGATCAAATACGGAGAGGTGGACATCGACTTCTCGCCTCGGGAGACGGACTGGGGCAAGTGGGGCGCTAACATGCTCGGTGCCGCCCGCGGTGCTTGCGATCTCGTGCGCGTCGGCAAGTTCGGCACCGGCTCGAGCGAGCCTCCCAGCGGCAACCCCAGTGCCATCGGCGGCGCCACCCTGTGGAAGAAGATCTGCACCCTCGACAATCCCCTGACCCCAGCGATTGAGGAAGGGACGGATTCCACCGCGGTCTCGGAGTGGCTCCAGCACGCGCAGTTCAACGCGGGCGTGATGGCCTACTTCTACCTGCGCGATGAGCTGTCCAAGGGCCGCATCTACCCGCTGCGAAGCGAGTGCGAGAAGCGGTGAGCCCCACCCCCGTCATGGCTTCCTGTCTTTCATTTCCTGTTGGAGAGCACGCGTGAAGAGGAACGTTTCAGGTGTCTGGTTGTTGATGACGGTCCTCGCCCTGACGGCTGGGACTCTCACCGGCTGCGACGATGGCGAGCCGAACCCGCCCGGCAACACGGATGCGGGCGGAACCCCGACGGATGCCGGAGACGGCCTTCCAGATGGAGGGGATGGAGGAGACGGCGGGCCCGTCGATCCCCCGGCGGACGCGGGCACCGATGGCGGCACGGACGCGGGTCCTCCCGTGGCCAAGGCGTACGTCCGCTTCGTCAACGCCTACCTGGGCTTGAAGAACAACCCCAGCGACAAGGCCGACGCGCCGTGGGACCCGTACAAGCTCGACGTCTACGTCGGGGACACGAAGCTGTTCCCGAAGCCGGTGGAGCCGGGTGATGAGGCCGTGACGGCCTATCACGAGCTCGAGCTGACCCCCGGCGAGAGCGTGCAGTTCGTCGTGCGCAACGCGGAGTCGGCACTCACGGACGCTCCGGTGGTGACCTCGGACGCCATCACCCTCGAGGAAGGCGAGCGGCTCACCCTGGTGGGCGTGGGGAACATCACCTACGCCGGGGAGGACCGCATGGACAAGCCGCAGTTGCTGGTGCTGAAGGAGTCCTTCGACGCGGTGGAGGCGGGCAAGGTCCGGGTGCGCTACGTGACGGCGGACCGCGTCACCGGAACCAACCGCAACCGCCGGCTCGCCAACGAGACGGGCGCAACGCCCTACACCACCGCGGTGGAGCCGTACTCGGCCGACACGACCACGGGCGGCGTTTCCATCCCCGCGGAGCCCCAGCGGCTGGCGATCATCGGCTCGCCGAACTTCACGCCCTCGCAGAGCGGCAAGCTGTTCTTCTCTCCCCCGAGCGGGACGCTGGTGGCGGGAAGCACCTGGTTCGCCATCACCACGGGTGATGACCGGCGCACCCTCCAAGACGAGGGCGAGCCCGCGCTGCTGCTGGTCCCCGCGGGCAAGGAGGGAACCGTCCGCCTGAAGCGCGATCCGCTCCTCTACTTCTTCCATGCGGTCAATCCGGCCACGGCCGACGACTCCCCCATCCGGCTCCAGGTGCTCAACGGCTCGCAGATCATCGCCAACAACATGCGGTACGGGGCCACGCCAGCCATTGGCGATCTGCCGGTCACCCCGACGGGCACGAAGCTTCACTTCACGCCCTCAGGCGATAACTCCGTGACGGTACTCGCCGATGCCGCAACCGGTCCGCTCGAGGCGGGCCGCCGCTACCTCGCCGTGGTGAGCGGCACCGAGGGCGCGCAGGTCCGGCTGACCGTCGTGAAGGATGAGTTCCCACCGGACGCGGTACCCGCCCCCCTGGTGCGGCTCATCCAGGCCTCGACCAACGCGCCTGCGGCGCTCGACTTCGGTCACTTCGCGCCGCAGGCGGACGGCGTCACTCGCGGAGCCTTCATCCCCGTCATCACCAGCGCGGAGTACGGCTCGGTCGCCGGTCCCTCCACGGGGGCGTCCTTCCAGCCCCAGGTCATCACCCCCGCGACCGGCGGCAGCCCCTACGTCTATTACGGCGTCCGGGCCACCGTGGGCGGCACGGTCATCGAGCGCTCGGTGAATGGCTGGGCCCTCACCACGCCGAACTTCGTCGTGCTGATGGGTGACTGGAGCACCTCGCTGCAGTTCCGGGCGCTCAACGTCCGCATCAACACCTGGTCCCCCACGGCGCCGGAGGGCTACTTCAGCGAGCAGTAATCCTGGCCCCACACGCGAGGCGAGTCCCCACCAGCCCGGGGACTCGCCTCCCTCGGAGCGCGGGGCCACCGGACTCGAGTGTGGGTTCAGGGCAGCTCGCGATCCAGCAGCAGATTCATGCGCGGCACGCTGTAGCGGTCGTCGGGGATTCGTTCGATGATGCGGAAGCCCGCACTCAGGTACAGCCCAAGCGACTGCGGCAGCCCCTCGACCGTCCAGAGGTAGACGCGCGAGAAGCCCGCGGCGCGGCAGAACTCCATCGCACGCCGCAGGAGCTCCTTGCCGATACCCCGGCCGTGGAACGTCTCCTCGACGATGACCCAGCGCAGGCGCGCCCCCGGCTGGTCGGTCTTCGAACCCACGACGGCGATGGAGCCGACGAGCCGGCCGTCGACATGGGCCGTCAGCAGGAGGTCCCGGCCAACCTGGTAGTGCGCGAGGAACTCGCGCATTTCCTGGGCCATCAGGCCCTCGAACTCGGCGCCCGAGCCCCAGGCCTTCGCGTAGTAGATGCCGTGCAGCTCGGTGATCCGGCCCAGGATGCCAGGCCGGTAGCCCTCGACGTACGCGGTTCCCATGTACTCCGTGTACTCAGTACCCATGTGCTCGGTTCCCAGGGTGGTGGTCATAGGTCCTCGTAGGGGGTGCCCTCGTCCCAGAGTCGCTCGAAGGCGAGGTTCAGCAGGGCGACGGCGCCCCGGTGGCGCAGGGCGACCGCGGTGAAACTGGGCGGGCCGCCCACGGGGTCCTGCATCGACAGCAGGGCGACCTCGTCGTCGAAAACCTGCATCTTCACCGGCAGGGAGTGGACGACCCGGATCCGCTGCCCCTTCTTGCTCAGCGTGTCCATCCACTCGCGCAGCTCCGGGTCGTCCAGCGCCTCCCGCTCATAGAGCGCGCGGTAGAGCACGCCCCGCTCGAGCGGGACCTGCAGGAAGCGGCGGTTCTGCTCCTGGGAGAGGATGAGGGGGCGCTTGATGAGCGAGTGGACGTGACGCTTCGCCGCGCTCGCGAACGCGATGGCCTGCGCGGCGATGCGCGCGGGGTCCGCCAGGGCCTCGACGTACTGCAGAGGATCGTTCTCCCCCTTCCCCGCCTGGAAGAGAGGGCCGAGCTGCGCCGCCAACTGCAAGGCCACCGCGGCCGTCCGCTCACGCTCGCGCTCGAGCTCCATCGCCCGCTTCGCGCTGAGCGCGGGCAGGGCCGTCGCCGGATCGGTGGGAAAGAACGTGCGCGGAGTGGTGTCACGCGCCACGCACAGGCCCTTGGCCTCCAGCGAGCGGAGCACGTCATAGATGCGCTGCCGCGGCACTCGTGCCCGCTCGGCGAGTTCCGTGGAGCCCTGGCCGCTCCGGGAGAGCAACGCGAGGTAGACGCCGCTCTCGTAGGCGTTGAGCCCGAGGCTCGCCAGGTCCGTGCTCGAGGTCTCCGCTGATGTCTCTGTCTTCACCGCTGTCGCTCCCGAGCGCTGTCGCCGACTCCCTCAGCCCAACACCACTGCTCAGTGGTGTCATTTCAAGTAACACCACTGCCTAGTGGTGTCAACGCGAGTGGAGCGGGGCTCTTCGGGAGGCGCCCGGACAGGGGCATGCCAGCCCACTGCGCCATAGAGCCCCAACGTGGGACGCGCCCATCCCAGTTCCGGGGCCAACATGCGCGCGAGGCGTCGTGAGAAAGAGCCCGGCGCGTTTGCTGAATTGAACGGATGCGGGCTTGCACGGCTGGCGGTGTCACATCCGAGCACTAGATTTCGCCTCCCACGCACAGGAGAACGCCCCATGAAGCCGCTGCCCGCCAATCGTCCGGACCTCTGGAGTCAGCAGCAACGCGCCTGCACCCTGAAGGTATCGCGAGCAGAGCTCGAGCGGCGCTTGGGGCCCGCACTCGTCCATAACGAGGCAGACGGCTTGGGGCCCCGGTACCGGTGGGGGTTCCAGTGCGGCTGTGGCCTCGAGCTGATCATCGATCTCCCCCGCCAGCCCTCTCAGACGCGCGAGGCCGTGATGTGGATGGAGCATCTGGAGGTCGAGCACGCGCTCGCGCACCTGGGGCTCTCTCCCGAGCGGGTGCTCTGGCGGGCGGACATGCAGGATCCCCTTCCCCTGGAGGGCTGGGCGGTCGTCCGGCAGGCCGATGCGGACAACCGGTTCGACATGTGTGTGTTGTCCATCCGAACGCATGCGGAGTGTCTGGCACGGTTGAAGGAAGAGGCATGCGCCTACACACAGTCCTATGACGTGGAGCGCCGAGGGACGCCGCCACGCATGGCTCCCCACCGCGCGCCCGAGTATTTCGTCGAGTCCATCGCCTCCTAGCCTTCCACACGCCCGCTCTGCCGGCGTGCCACCCAGCCAGCCGTCCCATCCGACCCCGTGCCTGGAACCTGTTCAGTACCCACCTTCGTGGGGAACTGGAGGTGACCGACATGGCAGGAGTTCGCGGAACGAAGGCGAAGAAGATGCAGGCGGAGGCATCCAAGGCAACGGGACGTACCCGCAAGGGTCGCAACAAGGTTCCCAAGATCACCCGGCAGGATTCGAAGAAGGGGCGCGCCAAGTCCGGCCAGCGTATCGACACGCACGGCAACTGAGTCCTCGTCCCCACGAAGTTTCACAATCCCCGAGGCCCAGGCTTGCTACACCGCTCCCCCGTTACCAAGAGAGCGGATATGTCCAAGCGTGCATCCTCGACCCGGAGTACCACCAGCAAGCCCCTAGAGCGGGACGTCATCCCTCAGGGAACGGACGTGCCGGACAGCGACCTCTTCTTCAACCGGGAGCTGTCCTGGCTCGCCTTCAACAACCGGGTGCTTCAGCTGGCCGAGGATCCAGCGGTGCCGCTGATGGAGCGCGTGAAGTTCTGCTCCATCTACGCCCGCAACCTGGATGAGTTCTTCATGATTCGCGTGGCGCGGCTGCACGAGCAGGTGCGCGGCCGCGTGGCCCGGCTGGTGCCGGATGGCGCCACCCCGGGCGAGACGCTCGACAAGCTCCATGAGCGCATCCTCGAGCAGGGTCGGCGCCATGCCGACTGCTTCGAGAACCAGCTCCGCCCCGCGCTCTCGGAGAAGGGGCTGCGCATCCTCTGTATGAAGGACCTGGACGCGGACGGGCGGGCTCAGGTGGAGCAGCGCTTCCGCGAGCAGATCTTCCCCGTGCTCACCCCGCTGGCCATCGGTCTGGGGCGACACTTTCCGTACATCTCCAACCTCTCCCTGAGTCTGGCGGTGCTGCTGCGCGACCCGGTGACGGAGCTGGAGAACGTGGCGCGGGTGAAGGTCCCCAAGGAGCTGCTGCCGCGCTTCGTCCCGCTCAAGGGGGGGACGTCCTTCGTCCCGCTCGAGGACATCATCGCCCACCACCTGGACGCGCTCTTCCCTGGCATGGAGGTGCTCGACCGAGGGCTGTTCCGCGTCACCCGCGATGCGGACTTCACCGTCTCCGAGGATGCCGAAGATCTGCTGGTGGCCGTCCAGACGGAGCTCCGCCAGCGCCGCTTCGGCGACGTCATCCGCCTGGAGGTGCAGGCGGGGATGAGCCCCAAGATGCTCGAGCCCCTCATGGAGGCGCTCGCCCTGGAGCCTCGGCAGCTCTACGAGGAGCAGGGCCTGTTGGACCTGTCGGATCTCATGTCCGTGGTGTCCACACCGGGCTTTGCCGAGTTGAGGGATCCCCCGTGGACCCCCGTCACCCAGCCCCGCCTGAAGGCCGAGGGCGACGGCGGAGAGGTCGGCACAGTGATGTCGGCCATGCGCCGGGGAGCTCTGCTCGTTCACCACCCCTACGAGTCCTTCACCACCTCGGTGGAGCGCTTCGTCACGGAGGCGGTGGAAGACCCGGACGTGCTGGCCATCAAGCAGACTGTCTATCGCACGTCGGACAAGTCCCCGCTGGTGCCCGCGCTCATCCGAGCCACGGAGCGCGGCAAGCAGGCGGTGTGCATGGTGGAGCTCAAGGCGCGCTTCGATGAGCGCACCAACATCCAGTGGGCGCTCGCGCTGGAAGAGGCGGGGGTGCACGTCGTCTACGGCATCCCCGGGCTCAAGACGCACGCCAAGGCCATCCTCATCGTCCGCCGCGAGGGCGAGCGGGTGCGCCACTACGTCCACGTGGGCACTGGCAATTACAACTCGAAGACGGCTCGGCTCTACACGGACCTCGGGCTCTTCACCACGGACCCGGAGATCGGCGCGGACGTGGCGGACCTCTTCAACTTCCTCACCGGCTTCGCCCGCCCCAAGTCCTTCCGCAAGCTGCTGGTGGCCCCCATCAACATGCGCGAGGGCCTGCTCCAGGAGATCCGCCGCACCCTTGACGCGCACTCGGCCGAGCGCCCCTCGCGCATCCAGATGAAGATGAACGCGCTGGTGGATCCGGCGATGATCCGCGCCCTCTACGACGCCTCGCGCGCCGGCGTGAAGGTGGACCTCAACGTGCGAGGCATCTGCTGCCTGCGCCCCCAGGTCCCCGGCGTCTCTGAGAACATCCGCGTCGTCTCCACGCTTGGCCGCTTCCTCGAGCACTCGCGCATCTACCTCTTCGAGCGCGGCGGTGAGACGCGCTGCTACATCGGCTCGGCGGACCTCATGCCCCGCAACCTGGACCACCGCGTGGAGGCCCTCACGCCCGTGGAGGATGCCCAGCTGCTCGCTCAGATCCGGGATCTGCTCGAGCGGGGCCTCTCGGACAACACCCACGCGTGGGTGCTCGACGCGAACGGGACGTGGAAGCGCCGCTCACCCGAGGGCGAGAAGCGCTGGGTCCAGGGCGAGTTGATGGAGCGTGCGGTCCGCATGGCCCAGGCCAGCAGCGGTCGGCCGCTGCCCTGAGCGCTGGCTCTTTTTATTGCAACTGCAAGCATTCACCCGGACACGATCTTCAAGCTCGTGGGTGTCAGACCCACCCGGCACCGGGCTGCGCTATGCATTGTGTTGAGGGCCTCACCAGTCGGATGATGGGCGTGCCGTCAACCCGCGTGGGCCCATGACAAACGATCAGGAAACCCAACCCCCCCCCACTTCGGATGTGAGCGAGTTCGCTGTACCGGAGCATGCCCCGCCTGCCTCCAAGAAGTTGGAGCAGCCCGCGATGTGGCCCGGCAATGTGCCGTCTCAGACGCAGGCACTGGAGGTGCTACGGGGCCAGCGGACGCTGGTGGTGTCGCTGCCCAGTGCCCGCCGGCTCCAGGAGAAGCTCACCCTGCCCGAGCGGGAGGCGCTCCGGGACGACGGACTGGCCGATAGCCTGCGCGATGCGGTGGCGGTGCGCTGGCGTCTGGCGGCGGCGCAGGATCTGCTGCTGACCGCGGGTGGCAAGGTGGATGAGGTGGCGCTCAACGCGCTGCTCGCCGAGGTAGACGGAGTCCTGGAGGCACTGCGCGCCGCGAACCCGGCCTCGCCGGACCTGGCACTCGCCATCGATCGCACCTGGGAGACGCTGACCCAGGAGGCCGTCGACTTCTCCAGCAGCGTGAAGGCGGCGTCGAACCAGGAAGCCCCTTCCGCGCCTGTCCACGCGGCTCCGAAGAAGCACACCAACACGGGCAAGGTGACGTTCCAGCCGGAGACGCCCGCGGAGCAGCAGGCCCAGGGCAAGTCGCAGAAGCTGATGTATGCCGCCTTGGCCGTGGTGGTGATCGCGGTGGGCGCGTATCACGGCGTCAACCTGACGCGGAACAACCAGCGGCAGCAGCAGTCCTCCTACCCGGGCGCGCCTCCCAGCACGGTGATCATCCCCCACCAGACCAACGGGACGCTGATGATGCAGTCGACGCGCACGGGTGCGCTCACCCCGGAGCAGCAGGCCTGGCTCAAGCAGCAGGAGGCCAATGGCATGCAGGTGAAGCCACTGGGCCAGGGCAGCTATCTCCTCACTCCGTCGTCGAACACCCCGGTCACCGCCGGCAATACCACTCCGTGAGCTCCAAGATCCTTCCCTTCCTGTCTCCTCGAAGGAGGCCTGTCATGGCGAATCGAATGCTGCACTCCGTCCGCGCGCGGCGGGGCTTTACCCTGATCGAGTTGATGATCGTCGTCTGCATCATCGGCCTTCTCGCCACGGTGGCCCTGCCGGAGTTCCAGAACATCCTGCTGCGCACGAAGCAGGCCGAGCGCGAGATGATGATGAGCTCCATCATGCGCGTGCTGAACGAGTACACCGCCTCGCACGGTGGAAAGTTCCCGGGCGGAGACACGCCCGACTTGCCGTGGAACCCGACGCACGAGGCGGACGGCAGCAAGCAGGCCTTTGAGATGGGCCTGGGTCACTGGGCGGACCTGGGCTGGGGTCCCGATGGTCTGCTCTACTACCGCTACCAGGTGATCAGCACCGGACCCGATACGATCGTGGTGATGGCCAAGGCCGACCTGGATCGCGACGACAACGTCAACATCAAGTCCATCGAGTACAAGCTCCAGAACGGCATGTGGCAGCGGCACTCCGAGAAGGAGGAAGGCGGCTGGTTCTAAGGCCCTCGTCCGGTCGCTGGGTCACCCTGGGGAGGGAGTTCCGTCCAGTTGCTCGCTGGCTCGTGGACTCCCTGCCCCTTGAATTGGTGAACCCCGACCCGGAATGAGGTAGGAGCGCTCCCCATGGGCGCTCAATGGAAGCAAAAGGGCCGCACCGAGCATGCGGCCGCGAAGGGTCGGCTGTTCACGAAGCTGGTCAAGGAGATCATCGTCGCCGCCAAGGCCGGTGGTCCCGACCCGAGCAGCAACCCCCGCCTGCGCATGGCGATGGAGCAGGCGAAGAAGAACTCGATGCCCCGTGACACGCTCGAGCGTGCCATCAAGAAGGGCGCCGGCCTGCTGGATGAGCCCGTGAACTACGAGCTGGTGACCTACGAGGGCTTCGCCCCGCACCAGGTGCCTGTCATCGTCGAGTGCCTCACGGAGAACAAGAACCGCACCGCCACCAACATCCGGGTGCTGTTCCGCAAGGGCCAGCTCGCGAGCAGCGGCGCGGTGTCCTGGGACTTCAACCGCCTGGGCGTCATCGAGGCCACGCCGCCCGAGGGGGGCGCCGATGCCGAGACCGCCGCCATCGAGGCGGGCGCGCAGGACCTCGAGGCCGCGGAGGAAGGTGCCACCCGCTTCCTCACGAACCCCACTGAGCTCGACGCCGTGAGCAAGGCGCTGGCGGGCCTGGGCTGGACGGTGAGCTCGCAGAACCTCGCGTGGATCGCCAAGAACCCGGTGCACCTCGAGGGTGAGGCCCGGACCGAGGTCGAGTCGTTCCTCGAGGCGATGGACGAGGACGACGACGTTCAGAACATCTACGTCGGCCTCAAGTGAGCCTCTCGGAGCTGCATGCCCGAACCCGGGCCCTGCTGTGCCGGGAGTCTCCACCGGCCGCCCTGCCGATGACGCCTCGGGGGGAGCTCGCGCCACTCGAGCCCCCCTCCTCCGCCCATCGCTTCCTCCCCTTCCTGCCCTCCCACCTCAAACAGGCGGTGTCCCTGGCGGCCCGCTTCATGGGGCTGGCCAACGCGCGGCCCGGAGAAGAGGGACTGGCGGCGGTGCTCGACGAGGCGGAGCAGCGCATCCAACAAGGGGACCCCGAGTGGGTGAAGTACGCGCTGCGCGTCTTCATCGCCCACCACCCCGAGGGCCGCCACCTGCCCGTACCGCCCCTGCACGAGCGTGCTCCGCACCTGGTGGCGCCCTCGCTGCGTCCGGAGCTTCCCCGCAGGGGCAACCCGGGGACGCCCGGCGCGGAGATCTGGCTCGACTACTTCCGCGAGGACACGGGGCTCAACGAGCACTTCGACACGTGGCAGGTGCTGCACCCGGCGACCGGGTATCCAGACCCCACGCAGCCGCAGCGACGCCTCCTCCAGGCTCAGCGGGGGGAGCAGTTCTGGTACGTGCACCAGCAGGTGCTGGCCCGCTACGACACGGAGCGGCTGGCGTTCGGCATGCCCCGCGTCGAGCCCCTGCAGGACTACGCCTCCCCCATCAACGAGGGCTATGACGCCCGGCTCCCCGGCTTCGCGCCCCGGCCACCCGGACTGAGCCCGAGGGGATTCCCCGGCTACGACGTCACGGACCACGCCATGCGCCGCGACCGGCTCTTCACCGCGGCCTCCTCCGGGCTGCTGTGGCAAGGCTCTACGCCCCTCTTCATCGAGGACCTCGAGCAGCTCGCCGACACCGCCGAGTCCAACATGGGCTCCGTGGATGGCGAGGCGTGGGCGGATCCGCTCGGCGCCTATGGCTCACACCACAACCTGGGGCACGTGCTCCTCGCCTGCCTGACGGGCCCTCGCGACAGGTCGGGCTTCCCCGGGGTCATGGCCTCTCCGGCCACTGCGGCGAGAGATCCGCTCTTCTACCGCTGGCACCGCCACGTGGACGACATTCTCGACACCTGGCAGAGCACCCACCTGCCGCCGCATGAGCTGTCTGATGGACCCCAGGTGCTGGTGCGCAAGTGGCTCGGCGATGGGGTGGCACCGTTGCACCAGAGCCCGGACATCCTCCTGTGCTTCGACCAGGACATCCCCGGGGCGGCGTCACCGGATTTCGACGGGCAACGCTGGAGCGAGGAGACCTTCGGCGGCGACTACTGGACCAGTCCTCCTCCGTCCTTCCGCTCGAGCACGCATACGCTGCGCACCCGCATGGCGCAGCACCCGGTGCGACTCCCAGACGGACGGGAGCTCCTCAAGCCGCGCCTCGAGCACGACGCGTTCCACTACGTGCTGCGGGTGGAGAACCTGCTGCCTCGCGAGCAGAAGGTGACGGTGCGCATCTACCTCGCGGCGGATGCGTTCGCCGAGGATCGCCGGATGTGGATGGAGATGGACCGCTTCGACCACACGCTGCGGCCCTCGGCGCAGGCCGTCATCTTCCGGCCCGCGAACCTCTCCCCCGTGGTGCGCGAGCGCGGCTGGCCCGCCAACCTCCTGCTGCCGCGCGGCCGACGCGAGGGCATGCTCTTCCGGTTCATGGTGATGCTCACCCACGCGGAGCAGGAGCTCGTGAGCGGCTATCCGTTCGACCGGCCCTTCCCCCCGGGACAGCGCATCGCGGATCTGCTCTCGCTGCCCCATGTCGCCACGCGCAACATCTGGATTACCCACGTCTCCTGAGCCGCTCAGGCAGTCCGAGCTGCTCAGTAGTCGCCCTTGCGAATCTGGAAGTGCATGGCCTTGAACTGCTTGAGCAGCTTCTCGCGCTCCTGAGAGAAGAGCTCGCGCGCCCGGGGCTTCTGCGTGTCCGTCAGCAGCTTCTCCGCCTGGACATAGGCCTCGGAGTCGTTGTCCTGCATCTGGCGCAGCGTGGACTCGATGCGCTCCAGCCGCTCGCGACGCTGGAGCCTCGCCTGCTCCTCCTCGGGAGGGGCGCTCGTCGAGCCGCCCTTCCCCCCGTGGAGGTCATGCTGCCCGCCGCCCATATAGCCCCCGTGCCAGGGACGGTTGCCTTTCTTCTGCTGGGCCTGCAGCGCCTCGAGCTCGTGCTGGAGCACGATGTTCTTCTCGTGGAGGGTGAAGTCCATCTTCTCGAAGCGGTCCACCTGCTCGGGGGTGAGGGCCAGCTCGGCACGGTTCTCGAGCAGCACTGCCAGCGAGGACTTGAAGGCCAGGCCCGGGGCCGCATCCCCGCGCTGGGACGCGGAGGACCCAGCACAGGCGGCCAGCGCGAGGCACATGCACAGCAGAAACATCTTCCGGATCATGAGTGTCATCGTGCCACCAAACCCGGGGGCAGCTCACGTCAGTCCACTCCGCTGCTCGGCGTCCGAACACCACGCCCCTCCCCCTTCACTCCGAGTATAGAGGCCACATGGGTTCCAACATCTGGAAGCTCCAAGCCATCCGGATGCTGTTCTGGATGCAGTTCTTCTCCGCGGTGCTCGTCCCGTTCTACACGGACTGGGGAGGCATCTCTCTGGCCCAGGTGCTGTTCCTCAACGCCTGGTTCTTCCTCTGCAACTTCCTCTTCGAGGTCCCCACCGGAACCGTGGCGGACTTCCTGGGCCGCAAGGTGTCGCTGGCCCTCGGCAGCCTGGTGGGCGTCGGTGCGGCCCTCCTCTACGTGTCCAAGCCGTCCTTCCCGGTGTTCATGGCCGCGGAGGCCATCTTCGCCATCGCTTACACGCTCCACTCCGGAGCCGACGAGGCGCTCGCCTATGACAGCCTCAAGGCGGAGGGGCAGACCGAGCGGGCCGCGCACGTCCTCGGCCGCATGGAGTCCTTCAAGCTCGGCGGCATCATCACCGCGACCATCACCGGTGGCTTCATCGCGAGCGCCTACGGCCTGAGCGCCCCCATGCGGGCCTACGTGTTCCCCTCCGCCCTCGCATTCCTGCTCTCCCTCACCCTGCGCGAGCCCCCGGATACGGGCCGGGAGCGGAAGACGCGGACCTCCTACGCGCGCATCCTCACCGAGGGCGGGCGGTACTTCCTCGGCCACAAGGTGGTCCGGCTGCTCGCCTTCGAGCTCGCCGTGACCAACGCGCTCGCCTGGGGGCTCATCTGGCTGTTCCAGCCGTTGCTCGAACGCGGCGGGCTGCCCCTGCGGTTCTACGGGGTGATTCATGCCCTGTCGTGCGTCGGGCAGATCGTCTTCCTCGGCAACGTCGCGCGGATTGAACGGTGGGTGGGCTCGATGCGGCGGCTCCTGCTCGCGGCCACCGTCGTCTCCGGCGTGAGCTTCCTCCTCCTCGCCACCACGCGGTGGCTGCCGCTCGTCATCGTGGGGATCATCGTGGGCTTTACCTTCAGCCTGCCGCGCATCCCCCTCTTCAGCGCCTATATCAACCACCACATTCCGTCCGAGCGACGGGCCACGGTGCTCTCCTTCGTCTCGATGGTGCGCACGCTGGCGATCGTGGTGATCAACCCGCTCATCGGGTTGCTTGCCGAGTGGTCGCTGTCCTGGACGATGGCCGTACTGGGGACGGGGCTCATCGCGCTCGCGGCGGGCTCTCGCATCGAGGAGCGGCACCTGGTCACCGAGATGGTGACACCCGAGCCTCCCGCCAAGGGTTGAAGTCCGTCACACAGGGAAGGAAATACCCTCACCCTCGCCCTCTCCCAGAGGGAGAGGGGACATCCACGGACTCACGCGATGAGCGAGATTCTCAGCCCGGAGCTCGCCGCGGGATCGATCGACAGCCGGCCCGTGGCCTGCGAGCCGAGGAGCTT
Source organism: Archangium minus (assembly GCF_044360475.1). Taxonomy (NCBI): domain Bacteria; kingdom Pseudomonadati; phylum Myxococcota; class Myxococcia; order Myxococcales; family Archangiaceae; genus Archangium; species Archangium minus. The sequence goes on along the minus strand of NZ_CP043494.1, from coordinate 5,852,066 downwards.
GCGCTCGGCGAGGAACACCCGCGCTGTGTCCAACGATTGAACCCTTAGAACGAGCTCGTCCAAACGCTCCGCCTGCCCTGAGATCACCCGCAGAGCCGGCCCCCGCTCGAACTCGAAGCGCCCGGCCTCCGTGGGCGTGACAGGCGCGAGGATCGCGCTCCACGCGCGGAGCACCCGCCGGGGCTCCCGGGACATCATGACGACCTCGTCGACTCCGAGGATGCCCAGGGGACCGAGCGGACCCGGTGTCTCACCGAGGAGCCGCTCCATGCGCCGAAGGTGGCCCTCTTCGGGCGACATGTACTCCACCGCGGACAACATCCCCTTGGTGAACGTCCGGTTGAAGAACCTCCACGCCAGCGCGCCCCGGAGTTGTTGGGGCTTGCGCACGGTACGCGGCTTCCGGCGCGTCATCACCAGGAAGAGCTGGAGCCAGAGGCTCGAGCCCCCGAGATCATCGAAGTAGACGTTCTTCCAGAGCGTCCGCAGCGAGCCAGCCTCCACCTGCTCCTGCATGGGGATAGCCCCCCCGGCTCGGATACCGCGCGCCCGAAGCGCCTTCGGAACCTCGTCGATGGGGAGCGTCGGCTCCAGGGCCAGGCCGAACAGCCTGACCGGAGGCGTCCCCGGGCGCGGCGGGCCCATCTGGAGGAACTCGAGGGGAACATTGCCGAGCGCCACTCCCGCGCTCGTGAACGACCCATTCCGGGACATCCACGGAGAGGGCAGACCCAGCGTCCGGGTAAAGAAGTCGAAGACCTTGTCCAGGTGTCCGGGCGCGACACGCACGGTGAGGTGCTCGCAGCACCGGAATAGCGCAGCAGCGGATTCCGAACCCGTCATAGATGAATCCCCACCCTATCTGGTCGAGATTTCGGGTCGAGCGCCCAACACACTTGCGCTACAGACTGAACAAATCGACCCCACCCGCGCCAGCACCGTGGCGGGTAACTATACAGAGTGGAGCATGGTGGCCCGCACCTTGAACCCCCCAGAAGCCTCCCCGCGCCTCCTCGGCCGGGTTGAGGCGCTCGTCTTCGTCACGGTGTTCCTCGACCTGGTGGGCTTCGGCATCGTCATCCCGCTCCTGCCCTTCTACGTCCAGTCCATGGGCGGCTCGGCGCGTACCGTGGGTGTACTCCTCGGCTGCTTCTCGTTCACCCAGCTCCTCGCGACCCCCGTCCTCGGGAGGTTCTCGGACCGGTACGGCCGTCGGCCCATCATCCTGTTCAGCCTCGCGGCCAACGCGGTCGCCATGGGCCTCTTCGCCCTGGCCAGCTACCAGCGCCTGCTGCCGCTCCTCTTCGTCTCGCGCATCCTCGCGGGCGCCACCGCGGGCAACCTCGCGGCGTGCCAGGCCTCCCTCGCCGACATCTCCACGTCCGAAACCCGTGCGCGAGCCATGGGCCGGGTGGGAGCCGGCATCGGATTGGGGCTTGTCATGGGGCCCATGATTGGGGGGATGTTCTCGCAGTGGGGCGCATGGCTCCCTCCGCTCGCGGCGGGAGCGCTCGCGCTCCTGGGGTCGATCGGGGTGCTGCTGGCCATGCCTGAGACGCACCCTCTCTCGGCCCGCTCCACCGCGAAGCCCCGGTCCCGGCTGAGCGTGCTCCGGGAGTCGCCTCGGCCGCGTGCGCTGAAGCTCGTGCTGCTGCTCTACTTCCTCGTCTTCCTCGCCATGACGACGCTCCAGGTGGCCCTCGCCCTGCTCGCGCAGGCCCGCTTCGGCTGGAAAGCGAAGGAGGTGGGCTACGTCTTCGCCATGCAGGGCGGGCTGGGGCTCCTCATCCAGGGCGTGCTCATCGGCCCGCTGTCGAAAGCCGTGGGCGAGGTGCGCCTGTTGATTCTCGGCACGCTGCTGCTCTCTGCCGGCATGCTGGGCGTGAGCCTCGCGGAGCACCCCGTCGCCCTCGTCGGGGCCCTGGCCGTGCTCGGCACAGGGCTCGGCTTCACCCAGCCCCTCCTCTCCAGCCTCGCCTCCCAGGCGGCCAACCCCTCCCTGCAGGGACTGACCCTCGGGCTTGCACAGTCCTCGGGCGGGCTCGCGCGTACCGTAGGACCCGTGGCCAGCGGTGCGCTCTATTCATCCCTGGGCACCAGCGCGCCCTTCGCCGCGGGAGCGCTCGTGGCGCTCATCGCCGCGGCGCTCGGTGCGCTGTTGAAACACGAGGGCCTCGGAAAGCAGCGCCCCCCACCCGGGGCAGGATGAGGCAAGCTTGGGGGACGGAGAGCAGATGGACGAGAAGGACTGGTCACTTCCCGAAGGCAAGACAAAGCGCGTCGACACCTCGATGGGTTTCGATGCGTCGCCCTGGGAAATGATCGTCATCCGGATGACCGTGCTGCTCATCAGCTTCGTCACCCGGGCACTGGACGTGCTGCTGCTGCTGTTTCGCCCGAGGCTGCTCGGGCCCTACCTGCGCGTGTGGCTGGCAGAGTTCCTCCGCTCGCCCTATCGCCTGGGGGCCAGCTTCGAGGTGGTGCGGGTGCTGAAGGCCAGCGGACAGGACATGCGCGAGCTGGTGTACGGCGAGACGCCGGTGGCCACCGCTGTGTGGATCTTCCACCGGGCGGGGCTCAGACGCGGCGGGCGGCTGGTGGATGTCGTGGCCGGCCGAGGGCGTGCGCTGCTCGGCGCGAGGTGGCTGGGAGCCGAGGCGCGCGGGGTGGACCTGCTGGAGCGGCACGTGGCCAGCGTGTCCGGCGCCATGCGGAAGGCCGGCATTTCCCTGCAGGTGGGGGACGCCACGCAGCAGGACCTCGGCGATGCCACCCACGTCTACCTGGCCTGGACGTGCCTCAGCCCCGACACGAAGGCCCGCGTCATCGAGCGTCTGCGCACCTGCGCGCCTGGCACGCGCATCCTCACGGTGACGCGGCCCCTGGAAGCGCCCGGCTTCATCACGGTCTCACGCCATTGGGTGCTCTTCACCTGGGGCTTTGAGCGCGTCTGGATCCACGAGTACCGCCCCGGTTAGCGCCAGACGTGGTACCCACTTCTCCATGAGAGAAGACACGTGGAAGAAGCGACGGAGTCGGGTCGGACTCCATGGGGTGGGGGTGGTGCTGGGGAGTCTCCTGCTCGCGGGGTCCGCCCAGGCCGAGCTGCCGGACTACACGCTGCAACTCCAGGCGCGGACCAACATGCTGGGAAACAGGAGCGGCGCCTACAACATGGCGCCGGGCAACCTCCTCGCGGGAAGCCTGCAGATTCCCATCACGTCCGAGCGGAAGGTGGCCTTCCGGCTGGCGATCACTCCCGAAGAACGCTCCAGCGTCTGGTGGGGCGGAGATGGCCAGGGCAAGCCCCTCTACCAACTCCCCGATCTCGGCACCGACGTGCTCTCGGGAGACCCAAGCATCAACACGGCGGGAGAGCTCGCCTTCAGCGTCACGGGTACGAGTGATGCCGCCAAAAGCGGCATCTACCTGTTGAACGTGTCGGCACCGGACGAGGTCCGCATCATTCGCGAGCCCCTGGGCGCCACCAGTTGGTCGAGCGTGACGATCAACGAGGCAGGGCAGATCGGTTTCCGGGCCATGTTCGGCGGCCTGGGCCGCATCCATGCCCTGGTGTCGCCCGAGAATGGTGAGTTCAAGGCGACCATCGTGGCCAAGGAGCAGGCCGTTGATGGCAAGAGCCCCTACAAGTTCCTCTACTCTCCCAACCTCAACGATCGCGGCCAGATCGTCGGAGTGGCGGATCTCACCACGAGCTCTTCGGAGTACGCCCAGGAGCTGCGAATCTGGAATGCGGACGGGAGCTCGCAGCTCGTTGCGGCGTCACACGGGTTGGAACCGGCCTCTCCCATCTACCAATTCGCGCCGGTGGCACCAGCCCTCAACAACAAGGGGCAGGTGGCCTTTCTGGGAAGAGCGACGCCGAAGGATCCCACCACGGGGAAGAACCCCGTCACGCTCTGGCTATGGGACGGCACTGGCTTGAAGGTCCTCGCACAGGAGGGACAGGAGCGCATCCAGACGATGGAGTACTTTCCCCCGGACCTCAATGACAGGGGCCTGGCCGTCTTCCGGGCCATCGACAGCGACGGCCTGCGTGCGGTGTGGGTGAGCGATGGCGCGTCGATGAAGCGCGTCGTGACCGAGCATGACATCGTCCCCTCCGATCTCGGCGAGGCGCGCGTGGATCAGGAGACGCCCTCCAACCCCGTGTTCGCCGGGTCGGGACAGATCAACGAGCGCGGAGATGTCTCCTTCGCCGCCGGTCTGGCACCACCGGATAACGACCAGGAGGAATGGGGGACCGCGGTGTACGTCGCGCTGTCCTCACTGGCCCCTGACCTGCCCGACGCGGGCACGGGTGAACCCGATGCAGGCACAGGAGAACCGGACGCCGGCCCGGGTGAGCCCGATGCCGGCCCAGGTGAGCCTGACGCGGGTCCGGGTTCGCCCGACGCTGGCTCAGGAGAGCCTGATGCAGGCCCTGGAGAGCCTGATGCAGGCCCTGGAGAGCCTGATGCGGGTCCGGGTTCGCCCGATGCAGGACCCGTTGAGCCGGACGCTGGCACGGGTGCGCCCGACGCGGGCTCTCAGGGACCTCAAGTCCCGGCTCCGGACACCGGCTGTGGTTGTCAGTCGACGTCACCCGTGGCGCTCTGGCCGTGGCTCCTCCTCGGCTTGCTGGTCTCCAGGAAGAACAGGTCCTCCGCCAGACTGAAGGGGTAGCACGACCCGGGCTATCATCGGCCCATGTCCGTGCCCCTGCTCATCATTCCTGGCTACAGCAACTCCGGCCCGCAGCACTGGCAGAGCCACTGGGAGCGACTCCTTCCGGGAGCGCTCCGGGTTCAGCAACGTGACTGGGAATACCCCACAGTCGAGGAGTGGGTGGCCGCGCTCGATGCGGCGATCGCCACCTGCGCCACGCCTCCCGTGCTGGTCGCCCACTCGCTCGGGGGGAGCACCGTGGCGCACTGGGCGGCTCGCTTCCGCCGGCCCGTCCAGGGCGCGCTTCTGGTGGCGCCTCCGGATCTCGACAACCCCGCCCTTCCCGAGGCCTGCCGCACCTTCGCCCCCGTACCGCGCCAACCTCTGCCCTTCCGCTCCATCCTCGTCGCATCGAGGGACGATCCCTTCGCCTCCTTCGAGCGCTCTGAGCAAATGGCTCGCGACTGGGGCAGCCAGCTGGTGGACGTGGGCCAGGCAGGGCACATCAACTCCGCCTCCGGTCTGGGTGAGTGGCCTCGCGGGCAGGCGCTGCTCCGCGAGTTCCTATGAGCCAGGGAAGAGAATCCATGACCGTCCCTTCATTCACATTCACCCTTCATGGCGACTTCTCCGAATTTCTCGGCGACCTGCAGATCATCGTTGCCTCCATCGGACCCGATGGCTCCGCCAATCTTCTGGCGACGGACGTCAACGAAGCGAGAGTCCCCTTCGTCCGCGACGTGAACCCGAGTGGCTCCTCCTTCCCCCGAACGAGAGCGGAGCGGCCCTACAAGGCCGTGGCTTTCAAATACGACGGCCTCTCCGTTCATCGGACCGAGTTGCCAGCTGTGCCCTTTGCCTTCCCCTTCATCCAGATACTCGGCACGGGCCACGTCCTCGTCGCCGGGTCTCGCTGCCTCTACTCCAAGGGACGTGCCGAGCTCAACGCCGCGCTGTACACACCCGAAGGCGAGCTGACCCATCAGATGACGTTGGGCGATGGCATCCAGGACATCCAGGCTTCGCCCCATGGGGAAATCTGGGTCTCCTATTTCGACGAAGGCGTCTTCGGGAACTTCGGATGGAGCAACCCCCTCGGTGCGCCGGGCCTCGTCTGCTTCGGACAGCAGGGACAGGTCCTCTGGAACTTCACGGCTCCCGCGGGCATGGACTCCATGGCGGATTGCTATGCCTTGAATGTCTCCGAGGACGCGACCTGGCTCTGTTACTACACCGACTTCCCAGTGGTTCGCATCGCACAGGATCGCTCGACTCGAGGCTGGACGAACAAGATCTCGGGAGCCAGTGCACTGGCGGTCTCCCGCAGCCATGTGCTCCTCTGGGGTGGCTATCAGGAAAAGCGAAGCCGCTGCGTCATCCAACGTCTCGGCCCCGAGTCACTCACGAAGGCTCGGGAAATCTCCCTGCTGCTCCCCAACGGTGAGCCGCTCTCGACCGGCACCATCGTCGGCCGAGGCTCCGTCCTCCATGCCATCGTCGGCACCCACTGGTATCAGCTCGACGTGAACGAGATTCCCTGGTGATCGCTCAGGTCGTGGCCTTGAGCACCAGGAGCTCGCCCTTGCCCACGGGGACCAGGACGTGCGTTGCGCCTGGCTGCTGGCGGATCCGTTCGACCAGCGGCTCCATCTCCGCCTCATGACTGATGGCGTTGTCCACCACGAGTAGCCCGTTGGCTCGCAACCCGCGCCACAGGTCGGGCCACCACGTCGCGTACGGCTTGCGGTCAGCGTCGAGGAAGATGAGATCCCAGCGCTCGGCGGCACCGCGAGCCAGCAGGTCGCCCGCGTCACCCGTGAGCAGCTCCACTGTGTCCTCCAAGCCGGCCCGGCGGAGGTTGTGGACCGCGAGCTGCGTCTTCCGGGCCTCCACGTCGATCGTCGTGACCCGGCCGCCCACCGCCGCGGCCGCCGACGCGAGCCACACCGTGGAGTAGCCATTCGAGGTACCGATCTCCAGGATGTTTCGGGCGGCCATCGAGCGCACGAGCACCGCGAGGAACGCGCCCGTGTCAGGCGTGATGTTGAGCATCCTCGATGCGCGATCCGTGGTGGTCGCGTCGTTGTGCTCACCGAAAGTTTCGAGCTCTTCCAGCAGTTCGCGCAGGCCTGGGGGATACGAGATGGACATGGCCGAGACATAGCCCACACCTGGCTCACAATGCTTCGGTGCTCATCGAAATGACGCACCAGCTATATTCGCCGCATGTCGATCGATCCGAACCCCGCCTTTCCCGCCGCACGCCATGAGGTGGCGAGGATCGGCGCCCTGCTGGGTGACTCGAGCCGGGCCGCCATGCTGCTCGCGCTTCTCGATGGCGATCCCCGCTCGGCAGGAGCGCTCGCCCGGGCTGCTCGGATCACCCCCCAGACCGCCAGCACCCACCTGGCGAAGCTTGTCGAGGGCGGCCTGCTGACCGTGAAACAGGAAGGGCGCGACCGCCTCTTCCGCCTCGCCAGTGGCCGCGTGGCCGATACGCTCGTTGCCGTTGCGAGCCTCTCCCCCACTCCCGCCGTCACTCGTCAGCGGCTGGCCCTGGAGCCGGTACGCAGGGCCTTCCGTCGCGCGAGGCTCTGTCATCACCACCTCGCTGGAGAGGTCGGAGTCGCCGTCACCGAGGCGTTGCTCCAACGCGGATTCCTCCGACGGCGTCAGCGAGGATTCGCCCTCACGAGCGCCGGTCAGGCCTGGATGGAGACCTTGGGCATCGCGGTGCACGAGGCCCGCCCGAACGCGAGCGACTTCGCAACTGCGTGCCCGGATTGGACCGAGGAGCGTTCACACCTGGGGGGTTGTGTCGGGGAGGCCTTGACCTCGCGTCTGCTGGAGCTGGGCTGGTTCAAGAAGATACCCCGAGGGCGGACGCTGCGTCTGACGGCTCACGGGGCGGTCGGCCTAGCCAAGGAGCTCGGTATTGGAGACGACCGGTAGACGAGCTTCCCCTGTCTCAACACCAGGCGCACCTTGGCGAGCGCCTCGATGTCTCGGGATGGGTCTCCGTCGATGACCACCACATCCGCATCAAGCCCCGGCGCGAGCCGGCCCGTCCTCGAGTCCTGACCGAACTGCGTCGCGGGGTTCGTGGTCAGGCTCGCCAGGATGTCGCGCAGGTCGAGCCCCGCCTCCCGCAGCAGGGTGTACTCTCGTCGTGGATCGTCGTCGGTCATGTAGCCCACGTCCGTGCCAAAGAGGATGCGGCCTCCGAGCCGGGCGTGGTGGCGGACCTGCTCGGCTCCCGCCTGGGTGAAGCGCTCGAGCACGGCGGGCTCCTCGTTGGCTCGCTTCAGCTCCCACTCGAACAGGGAGAGCGTCGGCACGAGCGCCACCTTCCGGCGCACCATGGCCTCGTGGAGGGAGTCCGGCAGCGGGCCGGCCATCGGCGCCGTATGCACCACCACGTCCACGCCTCCTTCCACAGCCGCGCTCAGCCCCGCCACGTTCGTCGGGTGCGCGAAGACGGGCTTGCCGTGCGCATGCGCTTCCTCGGTCACCGCTTGGACGATGGCGAGCGGCATCACCGGATAGGGTTTATGGGCCGTGAGGGAGGCGGTGAAGAGCTTGATGGCATCCGTGCCGCCCGCGAGCTGCTCCTTCACGATCGCCTTGGCCTGCTCCGGCGTCCGGAGCTCCGGCAGCTTCACCGGAACGTACCAAGGTGTGCCATCCACGGGGGCCAGCGGGGCACCCGCGGTGATGATGCTGGGACCGGCCAGCTCGCCAGCCTCGATGCGCCGCCGCAGCGCCAGCGTGGCCTCCGGGAACGAGCCGGTATCCACGACATGGACGAAACCGTGGCGCAGCAGCATGTTCCGCAGGTGCTGCTCGAGCACGGGCGCGGGTTGGGTCGCCGACTCCTGCCCCCATGGTTCGGTGAAGTGGACATGGCTGTTCCAGAACCCGGCCAGCAGCGTCTGCCCCGAGGTGTCGAGGACGGTCGCCCCCGCTGGAATCTCCACCTCCGACCGGGGCCCCACCGCGGAGATCCGCCCCGCGGAGATCAGCACGACCCCCTCCGGGATGGGAGTTGCCTCCGGGGACGGGTAGACCGTGCCTCCAACGAGCGCCAGGGTGGGCACTTCTGGGTCCGCGATCCGCTCGGAGCTAGCGGGCGTCCTGCACCCTACGAGACCCACCGCTCCAGCGACGAACAACACCTTCCAATCCATGCGCTCCTACCTTCCGAGGTTAATGATCCCTCCTCCCTACGTTCTCGGGGGCAGGTCATTTCCTGGCAGGAACGAGCGAGGGGCTCGACGACCATCCGCCACTCCCTATGAGAGCTTGTTCGCGATGAGTTCCCTGGCTGGCCTCGTGCAGCAAGGCGACGGCGTCGAGCGGGAAGAGCTCGCGGTCGCAGCCAGCGAGTTGGAGGCGGTAGCGCAGGTAGTCGGCGGAGTCGTCGGCGCTCACCGGCTCCAAGTGCACGCGGGTGTGAAGCCGGGAGAGCAGAGACTTGTGCGTGCGCAGGGAGAGCCGATCCTCGAGCTCGGGCAGGCCGACGAAGACGAGGCTGAGCAGGGCACGGCTGTCCCACTCGTAGTTGAGCAATATGTGCAGATGCGCCAGCACGTCGGAGTGCAGCAGGTGGGCCTCGTCCAGGAGGAAGACGGGATGGACGCGGGCGCTGGCGAGCTCCTGCACCTGGCCGGTGACGGAGTAGAAGACGGCGGCGGCGGTGGCCTTGGGCGACAGGCCCAGCGCCAGGCACAGCTGACGGTAGAAGTCGCGCCGGCCCAGGGTGGCGTTGTGGCAGTAGGTGAGGCGGAAACAGGTGCGCCAGAAGCGCTCCATCTTTCCCCGGGCCTCTGGGTCATAGGGGCGGGCGTGGACGAGGGCGGAGCCCAGGCGGGCGCAGGCGGTGGCCAGGGCCTTGCCCGAGTAGGTGGAGCCGTTGTCGAGGTAGAGGGAGTCGGGGCGCCCTCAGCGGCGCAGGGCGGCGAGGAAGAGCGAGAGCATGTCCTCCTCGCGCTCGCTGCAACGCGCCTCCAGGGCCACCACGTAGCGGCTCTTGTCGTCCAGCAGGGCGTGGATGCGCAGCGGCCGTCCATCGGCCAGCGCCAGCCCGTGGCACACGTCCCCGTGCCAGAGAGCCCCGAGGTGCGAGGCCTCCCAGCGCAGCCGCGCCGTCTCACCCGGGCCCACTTCTCTCTCATCCAGCGTGCTCGGTAACAACCATGGGGCTGGGCGGACATTTACGTTGAACAAAGCGGCGCAGGGGTATTTCATCGCCCCGGGCGCAGGTCCGAGTCTCCACGTCAGCCCTGCCGCAAGCGCCGCGCCCCGCAGCATTCCCATCCCTCCTGCATCCGCCCTCATGAACCAGTCATTTTCTCCTGTGTTTCTGGCGCTTCTGGTGTCCCTTATCCCTGCCGCAGCATTTGCGCACAGTACTCTCCGTTATCCCCCGCCATTCGATGGCACGACTACTCATATGAATAAACAGGGGCTATGCCACGGCAAACTGGCTGCCGCTGGGCAGGCGACGCAAGTAGGACGTCAGTTGACGCTCAAGTTCTTTGCCGTCAACCACCACACAGGCCCGTGCACGGTTGAATTGCGAGATCCTAAAGACGTTAAAAGGGTCACCCATAGAATCGCGCAGAAGAAAGACTGTGTGTCGTTCGGGAAAAATACGAAAAGAAAGAACGTTGAGTTCGAATGGACGATTAGAGTGCCGTCGTCCGTAAAGCCGGGGAGGTGGGTACTGCGGTGGTCTACGGTGTCCACGAATACACCGAAACCCCAACATTTCGAGAGTTGCGCCCACATCGAAATCAAAGATCCGTCGGCCGACGCGAACCCGCCCGTCAAGCCGACCGCCGAGGACAAGCCGGCATACTCCATGACGACCTCCCAGTCTGGCGCCGAGAGGCCTCACGTCAGGTAGCACTCCGTCACGACGTATCCACTCGGCAGAGCGGTGCAGGGGGGCGGCGCAGATGTGATAACGGGTGCGCCGCCCGCCGGTCTGCCGACGGGGATGGGCGGTGCTCAGGTCGCGGCAGAAGAGGTGGAGGGCGTCTGCGAGGCAGCCGCGCGCGCGGCCTTCCACATGGGCGGCAGCAGTTCCTCGAGACGGCGCTGCGGCCAGCCCTGGGCGAGCTTCTCCAGCACGTCAGCCAGGTACGCCCACGGCTCCACCCCGGCCAGCACGCACGTGGCCACCAGCGTGTACACGCACGCGGCGCGCTCGGCTCCCGCGTCGCTGCCGGCGAAAAGGTAGTTCTTCCTGCCGACGGCAATCTCCCGCAGCCGCAGCTCCGAGGCGTTGTTGTGCAGCGGCAGGCGCGCGTCCTCCATGAAGCGCGTCAGCGACTTCCACTGGTTGATGGCGTAGCGGCACGCCCGTGCCAGCGGACTCTTCGGCGGCTCCCGGTTGTAGACTTCGGCCATCCAGCGCCCCAGTTGCTCCGTGACAGCGCGTGAGAGCGTGTCACGCCTGCGCAGCCGCTCGGTCTCCTCCACCTGCTGCTCGTCGGCTTCGCGCTCCACCTCGAAGAGCCGGCCGATGAGAGAGAGCGGCAGCGCCGCTCGTGTGTCACCGGCGTCCAAGGCCTCGACGAAGTAGCGACGGGCATGGCTCCAGCACCCCACCTCCACCGCGGTGGCGCCCTGGCGGGTAAACAGCTTGTCGTAGCCCTTGTACCCGTCCACCAGCAGCCAGCCCTCACGCTTGTCCAGGAAGGACAGGGGCCCTTCTTCCTTCCAGTCCGGCGTGTAGACGAAGGCCGCCCAGGTGGTGTCCCCCAAGTACACCCACATGTGCCCGCGCTTGAGTCCGTTGGGGTGCTCTCTGTCGAGCACCTTCAGGTGCGTATCGTCGCTCTGCAGCACGTGCGAGGCCAGCGCCCGTTGGGCCACCTCCCGGGCCAGCGGCTGGAGGGTGTCGGCGCCCGCGGCCACCCAGTCCGAGAGCGTCGAGGTACGCAGCTGCACGCCATGGCGCGCGTAGATGCCGCTCAGCCGGTGCAGCGGCAGGTGGTCCTTGAATTTGGAGACGAGGACGTGGGCCACCAGGCCCGGTCCGGGCAATCCCCCCTCAATCACCCTGTCGGCGGGAGGCGCCACCACCAGCCCGTCACCACACGGCCGGCAGGCGTACTTGGGCCGTACCTCCTCAATCACCTTGAAGTGGCCAGGCACCCACTCCAATGTCTCACTCTTCTCCTGGCCACAGCACGTCTTGTCCCGCCCGCATGCCTCGCACCGCAGCGCCTCGGGCGGGGGCTGGTGGACGCGCTGCTCGCGCGGCAGGCTGGAGGGCAGCGGGCGGCGCCCGTGCCCCTTGCGCTCCTTCTTTCGCGATTCCTTGTGGGGTGGCTTGGAGGGCGGCGTGGAGCCCGCCGCGACGCCTGCGTCCCCGGCCTGGGGCGGCGCCGCCTCTTGGGCCCCGGCGTTCTGCTGGCCCAGTTGCTCCAGGAACAGCGACAGTTGCTCGGCGGAGAGCTTCTCGCTTTGGCGGCCAAACCGCTGGCGCAGCGCCTTGCGCAGCCGCAACTCCAACTCGGTGTTCTTCTCCACCAATTGCGAGAGCAGGCCCACCACCAGCTCAATCACCTGCTCGTCCTGGCCCTCGGCCAGCAGCGTGCGCAGCAGCGCCGCCACGCCGTGTACGTCCGTCGTCTTCTTGCCGGGAGCCGCGCCGCTCATGTCCCGGGACATGAGCCATGACCCGGACCCAGGACGCAAGAGGTATTCTCAAGCAACCGACTTCTCAGGTGGGGGCTGCCAGCGAGGCCGGCGGACACTGGCCTTCAAATCAATCCCCTCCAGCAGCAGGGTGAGCTCCACCGCTTCCAGGATGACGGCGCCCGTGTCCTCCGGTAGCGGGCGCGGCAGGCGGAAGCTGCCCTTCTCCAGGCGCTTGGAGAAGAGGCAGAAGCCACCGGAGTGCCACCACAACACCTTCACCATGTCGCGCGTGCGGTTGAAGAAGACGAAGAGGTGTCCACTCAGCGGGTCCTCTCGCAGGACCTGTCGTGCCAGCAAGGACAGCCCGTCGAAGGACTTGCGCATGTCCACCGGCTGGCTCGCCAGGTGGATGCGCACCGAGGAGGGTAGTGTCAGCATGCTTCCTCCAGCGCCCTCACCAGCCGCGCCAGCGCGTGCGCGTCGAAGCCCGGCTCCACTCGGATGCGCCGGCCCCTGGCCAGTAGCACCTCCATGCTGGCTGTGCCCGGTGCCCCACGTGCTTCTGGCGAGGGCGGCGCCGTGACGTGCACCGGGACGAACGAGAGCGCCGGGCCCGCCTCCCCGGCCCGCCGCTTCTTCCACCACCTCAGCCGCTGTGGCGTAAGCCCATGGCGGCGGGCGAACTCCGCCACCGACAGCCCGCTCGCCTCGTAGGCCTCCAGCACCGCCTGCGCTTCGGCCTCCGTCCAGTAGTTGCTTGCCGCCGCCCTCGCCAGCGTTGCGTCCACTCTTTCCGTGTTGCGTCCCATGTCTACACCTCCTGGAACGCGACGCTGAACGGCTCCTCCCTCACGCGGAAGGTGTGGTCCACCGAGCGCTTACGTCACGACGGGGCAGGGCAGCTCTTACGGAACTTCTTGATGCAGCAGGAGCGCCAGCTTGGACAGGGTGTGACAGGCGTTCCGGGGCGACGAACACGGAGGCGATTACCCTCACCCCCCGCCCTCTCCCAGAGGGAGAGGGTGTGTGTTTAGCGCAGTCCCGCTTCTTCACCCACGGCCGCCACTCGGGGCGGCATCGTGCTCACGTCTAGCTCGGCAGCGATTGCCTCCAGGGCCGCGGGCGCAAGTCGCGGATCCTGCCGCAGGCGAATGAGCACGCGTGCCGATTCCCCTTGTCCCGGCTCGGGACTCTGAACCTGCGCAACGAACGCCGCCGCGCTCAACAGCGCCCTCGCGGCTCGTCCCGCAGGTGGGCCCGCATCCGGTCCCGAGAGCAACACGGCCGAGAGGAGCTCGCTCAGTTCCGGAGCCCCTCCCACCAGTGTCCTCACGCCCGTAAGCGTGGGCAGAACGAAGCGCCGGGGCTCCTCCAACCTCGCGGCGAGCACGAGCGTTCGGGCCGCCAGGACCGCCAGCGACTCTTCGTCCTCCCCTCCTCCCAGCCGCGCCACACAGCCGCGAGTGAGCCGCACCAGCAGAGGGGCTAACTCCGCGCTGCCTCCGATCAGCCCCAGGGCCTCATCGAGTAGCCGCGTTTGCAAGTCCTCAGGTCGCGTCTGGCGAGGGGGGGTGGGTCGCTCCTCCTCCCTCTTTGGCATCCCCTCGAGCGCCTCATCCGGAGGTGGCGGCGGTTCCACCGGGTACAGCACCGGTGGGAGCTCCCCCTGGACGCGCTTCCCGGACGTCAGCGGGACGATGTCGATCAAGGCCTCGCTCCGCGCGCCCATCCAATCATCAATGGACGAGCGGCGCGCGGGGAAGACCCGGGCGAAGAGGTGAGCGATGTCGAAATGATCCACGCTGAGCTCTCGCTCCACCAGGAAGCCACGCAACGTGTCCGCGAACGCACGCGCCGAGGGGAACCGGGCCTCGGGTACCGCAGCGATGGCCTGGAGCAGCACAGACCAGAGCGAGGGCGGGCACCCTGGCACCGGTTCGAGCTCGCGCTCGTCGAAGTCACCAATGTGATGGATGGCTCGCGGATGCGCGCTATCGAAGAAGAGCGGCCGTCCCGCGAGCAGCTCGTAGAGGATCAACCCGAGGCGGAAGACATCGCCGCGCGGATCCGCGGGGCGGCCCCAGACTTGCTCAGGCGTGAGGTAGGGCGGCTCGCTCCGAGAGGCCCCGCCCGTGTCGATGAGCTTCACCTCGCCGTCGCTGGAGATCCACACGTGGGCGGGATGGAGACCCCGGTGACTGGCACGGGCTTGATGGAGGTTGGCAAGGCCATCGGCCACCTGCTGGACAATGAAACACACCTCGCGCAGGCCTATCGTCAGCCCGCGCTCCCGCGCCACCTCAAGCAGGGTGCTCAGCGCCTCTCCCTCCATGAACTCCAGCACCCGACAGGGCCGCTCTCCGCTCACCCCCGCATCGAGCACCCGCAGCACATTCATGTGCGGATGCATGCTGGACGTCCGAGCCGTGCCCAGGAAGAGCTCCACGAAGGGGGCATCCCCCGACAGTCCGGGCTGAAGGCGCTCGATGAACACGAGGGGCTCCAGGATTCCCTCCCCCACCGTGCTCGCCAAGAACAGCTCGGCCACCGCTCCCGCTGCCAGTCTCCGGATGACTCGGTACGTCCCCACAAATGCCCCCCGGCTTTCGTGCCCACCTGCCCCTTCCAGTTCTCCCCGGAACCGGGCAGCCCGGGCCTCGCCTGAAAGCTAGGAAGCCCCGCCGCACTGGCACCCTGCCCCTGAGTGCGGATTGCTCGCCCTTCAGCGAACAGCAAACACCCGAAGGCGGCCCTCGCCCACCCGGCAAGCGGCCATACCCAGAGCAAAATGCCAAGAAAGTCGGGAAGTTGAGCGACCTCCGAGCACATGGTACGACCCTCGGCGGCCTGCCTTTCATGGCCTCGATTCCCGTCACGGAGCCGGCTTTCCCATGAGTGAGCGCAACGATCTGCCGAGGATGCCGTCCTCGTCCTCTCCCGGTGTCCCCGTGGCCGCCGTCACGCTGGGAAGTGCCCCCACCCGCCCGGTCGCCACCGAGGCCCTCGCCAACACCCTCCCCTCCATGCCCCCTGCCTCCAGCCCCGAGCAGGAGGCCCGCGAGCGCATCACCTCCCTGGAGCGTGAGGCCCGTGCCCTCGGCGCCGATCCCCAGGCCGCCCTGCTCTTCCACGAGATGGGCCGCCTCTGGGAGGACCCCCTCAAGAACCCGCGCAACGCCGCCATGGCCTACAACCAGGCCTACCGGCTCGCGCCTCGGTTCCTCGCCAACATCCGCGCCGCACGCCGCCTCTTCGCCGATGTGGGCAACTGGCAGATGGCCGTTCAGCTCCTCGAGGCCGAGCTGAACGCCACCGAGCTCCCCGCCGGCCGCGCAGCCCTCTTCTTTGAAAAGGGCACCCTGCTCGAGGAGCGCCTGTCGCGCGAGGAGGATGCCACCATCGCCTTCCGCCAGTGTCTGGAGCTCAGGCCCCAGGACGTGGCGCTCCTGTCCCAGCTCGAGACGCTCTTCGCCGCGCGCAACGACTACGCCTCGCTCGTGGAGGTGTACCGTCTGCTGGCCACCTCGCTCGAGACGCCCGCACTGCGCGCCCACTACCTCACCGCCGCGGGCCTGGTGCTCGACGAGCGCCTCAAGCGTCCCGAGCAGGCCGCCGCCTGCTTCCGCGAGGCCTTCACGCTGGACCGCGAGGATCTGCTCCTGCTCAACGCCCTCAAGCGCGTGGCCCTGCGCGAGGGCCGCGCCGAGGAGCTGCTCGAGGTCCTCACCGCCGAGGCCGAGGTGCTCGGGCCCCAGGGCGCTCCTGCCTGGCTCCAGCTGAGCAAGATGTACGAGCGACTCGGGCGCAAGGAAGAGGCGCTGGCCGCCCTGCTCGACGCCCGCCGTGTGAGCCCCCAGGAGCCGCTCATCCTCTCCGCGCTCGCCAACATCTACGAGACCCGCCAGCGCTTCGAGGAGCTCGCGGACGTGCTGCTCGCCTGGGTGGGCAGCATCAATGACGAGAGCGAGTTGGTGGCCATCAACCTGCGCCTGGCCGCCCTCTACGAGGAGGATCTCAAGCGCGACGCGGACGCCATCGCCCGCTACCAGGCCATCATCGCCCGCATCCCCGGCCACGCCGCCGCGCTCGCCGGGCTGGGCAAGCTCTACTACCGCACCCAGAACTGGGAAGGCCTCGTCTCCGTCTTCGATGCGGAGAGCGCCGCCGCGCAGGATCCGAAGGAGAAGGCCGCGCGCTTGTTCAAGGCGGCCGAGGTGCTGGAGGAGCGGCTCGGACGGCAGGAGGAGGCCATCCAGCGCTACAACAGCTGCCTCCAGCTCCAGCCGGGCTACCTCCCCGCGCAGAAGGCCCTCACGCGCCTCTACGAGCGCCAGAGCCGCTTCGCCGAGCTCGTGGCCATGTACGAGCAGGATCTGCTGCAGACGCAGGATCGCGATCAGATCATCACCACGCTCAACAAGGTGGCCCTCATCTACGAGGAGCGCCTGAGCGACCTGGACCACGCCATCGAGAGCCTGCGGCGCATCCTCGACCTGGCGTCGGACCACCTGCCCACCATCCGCAACCTGTCGCGCCTGCTGGAGCGCGCCGGGCGCTTCCAGGAGCTCATCAGCAACCAGGAGCTGGAGGCCTCGCTGGTGGGTGACACCAAGCAGGTGCTCTCGCTCTACCACCGCAACGCGGAGCTCCTGGACGAGCACCTCAAGGACCGCACGGGCGCCATCGCCGCCTACGAGCGCGTGCTCACGCTCACGCCGTCGTACCTGCCCGCGCTCAAGGCCCTGGGTCGGCTGTACGCGCAGGAAAGCAGGTGGGAGCAGCTCATCCGCATGTACCGGGCCGAGGCGGAGTTCTCCCCCACCCCCGAGGCCGCCGCGGCGCTCATCTACAAGATTGGCGAGCTGTGCGAGCACCGGCTCAAGGACGAGCACCAGGCCGTGGCCTCCTTCCAGGAGGTGCTGACGCTGGCGCCGAGCCACTTCCCGGCGCTGCGCGCGCTGGCGCGGCTGTACAAGGCACAGGGTGCGTGGGAGAGCCTCATCGAGGTGTTGCGCGCCGAGGCCGCCAACCGGACGGACCCCGTCGAGCGGGCCAACGCCATCTACCAGGCGGCCACCATCTGGGAGGATCAGCTCAAGCGGCCGGACATGGCCATCGAGGTCTTCCAGGAGGTGCTCCTGCTGGCGCCGGGCCACACCGCCACGCTGCGCGCCCTGGAGCGCTTGTACCTG
Organism: Archangium minus; assembly: GCF_044360475.1. Classification (NCBI taxonomy): domain Bacteria; kingdom Pseudomonadati; phylum Myxococcota; class Myxococcia; order Myxococcales; family Archangiaceae; genus Archangium; species Archangium minus. Next base: position 5,834,553 of record NZ_CP043494.1, on the reverse strand, counting down.
GCCGACGAGGACGTGAAGTCGCTGGTGGCCCTGCTGGACCGCGAGACGCAGATGGCCCAGACGGCGGGCGCCAAGGTGGCCGCGTACATGAAGCTGGCGCGGCTGTACCTGGACCACTTCCAGGAGCCCGCGCGCGCGGCGCAGTGCTGCGAGGCCGTGCTCGCGCTGGAGCCCCAGCACCTCTCCGCCCTCAAGACGCTGGAGCGCATCCGCGCGGCTGATCGGGCCCGCCGCGGAGAGCTGCGCCTGCGCCTGGCCGAGCTGGTGAAGGACGGACGCCTGGGCACCGCGCTGCGGGTGAACGCCGCCACCGACCTGGACAAGGGCGTCGACGTGGAGGCCCTGCGGCGCGCCGTGGCGGAGAACCCGCGCGACGTGCGGCTCACCTTCGCTCTTGAGCGCGCCCTGCGCCAGACGGGCGATGCGGCGGCCCTGTCCGACCTCTACATGCGCCGCCTCCAGGTGGTGACGGAGGAGCTGGAGCGCGTGGAGCTGATGCTGCGCTGCGCGGAGCTGGACGAGTCGCGCTTGAACAACCCCCTCCGCGCCGAGCAGGCCTACCGCGCGGTGCTGCAGCTCCAGCCCCAGTGCCTGCCCGCGGTGCAGGGCCTGCGCCGCGTGCTGATCCGCCGCGGAGACGCTGCCTCCGCCCGCGTGCTGCTGGAGAGCGAGGCCCGCCTCAGCAAGGATCCTCGCAGCGCGATTGAGGCCTTCGTCGCCGCGGCTCGACTCGCCGCGGGTCCGCTGCGGGACACGGATGGCGCCATCGGCTTGTACCGCCAGGCGCTGGAGCGCGATCCGCTGGACGCGATGGCGACCGCGGGCCTGGAGGATCTGCTGGCCACGCGCGGAGGCGCGGCGGACCTGGCGGCGCTGCAGGAGCGGCGTGGCGAGGCGCGACAGGCCCAGGGTGACACGGCCTCGGCCGCGGCGGCCTTCTTCGATGCGGCGAAGACGCAGATCTCCGCGCTGGCCAACCGTCCCAAGGCCCTGGAGTTGCTGGAGCGCACCCTGACCCTCCAGCCCACGCACGCGGAGGCGCTGGAGCTGCGCGCCCACCTCCTGATCGAGGAACACCGCTACGCGGAGGCCGCCTCGCTGCTGACCCAGCGCATCCAGCTCGGAGGCGAGCCTGCCCACCTGGCGCAGCTGCACCTCACGCTGGGCGCGCTGTACCAGGATCACCTGGCCGAGCCGAGCCGCGCCGCGGTTCACCTGCGCGCCGCACGCGAGGGCATGCCGCACAACATCGAGGTGCTGGAGCGCCTGGCCGCCCTCTTCCAGGAGGTGCACAACTGGACGGGTGCGGTGGAGTGCCTGCAACGCCTGCTCGAGCTGGAGCTTCCGTTGGCCGATCGCGCGCGCCACACCGTCTCCCTGGCGCAGCTCTACGAGCAGGGGCTCAACGACGGCGCCTCCGCCTCCGCGCTGTACCGCCAGGCGCTGGAGCTCACCCCGGGCGACACCTCGCTGGTGGACCGGCTGGTGACCCTCTACGAGCGCGCCGGCAACCTGCCCGAGCTGTCGCGGATGTTGGAGGCCCAGGCCGCCCAGGCCCAGACCACCGGCGACACGAAGCGCGCGGCCTTGCTGCGGCTGAAGGTCGCGGACCTGTGCGCTGGCCCCCTGGAGGAGCCCGCCCGGGCGGTGACGCTGTACCGGCAGATCGTCGACGGGGACGCGACCCACATCCCGGCGCGTGCGGCCCTGGCGAACCTGTACATGCGCGACGCGGCGGCGTCCCAGCTCGCCATCGAGGAGCACCGGCAGCTCCTGCGGCTGGAGCCCACGCGCGTGGAGAGCCTGCACTCGCTCTTCCGGCTGTGGGAGGGCCTCAAGCAGAACGACAAGGCCTTCTGCGCCGCGGCGGTGCTGCACTTCCTGCGCTCGGCGAACGACGTGGAGACGGCCTTCTACACGGAGATGCGCACGCGGCTGCCCATGGAGACGCAGGAGCGGCTGAGCGTGGCGGACGTGGACGCGGGGCTCATGCACCCCACGTCACGCGGGCCCCTCGTCGAGGTGCTGCGCGCCGTGGGCGACCAGCTCAGCAAGCTGCACCCGCCGCAGCTCGAGGTGCTCGGGGTGGATCGCAAGGACAAGCTCAAGCCGGATCACGCGGTGTTCAAGGCCGTCCGCGCCGTGGCCCAGGTGTTCGGCGTGGAGGAGTTCGAGGTGTACCTGGCACGCCGGGGGCTCATCGGTCTGGAGACCACCGAGCCGCTGTCCGTATGCGTGGGCCAGGACGTGGTGCGCCGCTTCAACGTCCGCGAGCAGAAGTTCCTCTTCGGCCGCGCGGTGCTGGGTCTGATGAACAAGACGGCGGTGCTCACCAAGCTGTCGCGAGGTGAGACGGCGGACCTGTTCGGCAACTCGGTGCGCATCTACGCCCCGCAGTTCACGGCGCTGGGCCGCAACAATGAGGAGCTGGTGAGGCAGTACCGCCGGGCCTATTCGCGCAAGGCGCTCAAGGCGCTGGAGCCGGCCGCGCTGGAGCTGGGTCCGCAGTCGAAGGTGGAGCTGGCGCCCGTGTTGGAGGGCCTCTCCTACTCGGCGGACCGCGCGGGCATGTTGATGTGCGGCGACGTCTCGGTGGGTCTCACCATGGTGCTGCGCGAGGACCCCAACTTCGCCACCGCCCGCGTGGATCAGGCCGAGCCCCTGCTCCAGGCCGTGCGCGAGCGCACAGACATTCAGCAGGTGCTCGCGTACATCCTCACCGACGACTTCCTGCGCCTGCGCCAGCGGCTCGGCCTGGCGATCGCGTGAAATGACTCGAGGTGATCAGCTCCGGAGGGAGTTCCCGTAGCCGGCATTCAGGGGGTGGCGCTGACCTCGGTCTTGTGTTTCGCCTCGTCGGGGTCGCAGCAGTTCCACGAGACGTTGACTTCGCGCGTCTTGGGCCCCTCGACCGGCGTGTTGTTCCACCAGGAGGGCTGGATGTCCGTCGAGGGGAGCCCTCCCGCCTCTGGAACCTTACCCACCCGCGGGAAGAGGCAACCCCACCCGGGCTCGCGCTCCGTCCAAGCCGTCATCAGGTCGCCGGTGGTGCCTGCCGTGAAGAATTTAATCGTGCCCACGGAGCGCAGCATGCCGGCGGTGTTCGGCATGGGGGTGAAGAGCGCGCTGGTGTCTGTCCTCCCCTCGCCGATTGTATCCACGCTCTTCCTGTACCCCTTCTTCACGAACCACGCCTCCCAGTAGGTTGGGAGCGGGGCCGGCGTGCCCTGCGCGGGGCATTCCCCTATCCACTCGTTTCTATCGACCTGCTGCACGATGTAGCCGTCATCCGGGGCCGCGTGGTCGAGGACGAACGCCCAACTTACGGAGTACTGCCCGCAGTCCCCCCACGATCGGCCCGCCTGCTTGATGGCCAGACACTGGACGTGCGGCCCCGCGCGCTCCTGCTGCACGACATGCGCCAACTCGTGCGCCAGCAGGCGGCGCCCCTCCAACGTCTCGGGCGCGTACTCGCCCGCGCCTACCATGACGTCTCGCCCCAACGTGAAGGCGCGGGCGCCAACTCCACGCGCAAGCCGCGCCGCCCTTGCGTCCGCGTGAATCCGCACGGCCGAGAAGTCGTGCCGGAACCTCGCCTCGAAGAAGGAGCGCGCCGCGTCGGGGAGGGGCGAGCCCCCTCCTTGCAGCGCACGCACCTCGGACTCGACGCGGCCGCCGACCTCACCCGTGTCCGAGTCTGCCGGGAGTATCTGAGTGGAGTTGAAGTCGTGGCCGGGACGGTGGGACGTGGCGGCGCCCGGGCGGTGGCCCGGCCGCAAGGCCGGCGCGTTCGACCTTGCGGAGTCGGAGGAGGGCTGCCGTCGATCCTCTCTCTGCACCAGGACTCTCACGCTCACCCTCCTACCCGCCGTCGCGTGGCGGCGGTAATTATATATCGGCATCGACGTGCACAAGCAGGACAGCCAGGTGTGCATTCTGGGTGAGGGTGGCGAAGTGGTGCTGGAGCAGCGGGTACGCACGCAACGGGAGCGGTTGGGGGAGCTACTGAGCAAGCGTTCGAGGGCCCGAGTCCTGCTGGAGGCCTCCACCGAGCTCGAGTGGGTGGCGCGGTGTCTGGAGGAGTTGGGCCACGAGGTGGTGGTGGCTGACCCCGACTTCGCCCCCATGTACGCCACGCGCAGCCGCCGGGTGGACGGACAAGAGGGACGCGCGCACCCTGGCGGAGGCGTGCAGGTTGGGGGCATACCGGCCCGCGCACCTCTGCCGGGCAGGTTGAAGGCGGAGGTGGCCCCGCTGCTGAGCCTCCTGCTGCAGCTCAACGAGCAGATTGCCTTCCTGGTGTCAAAGGATTCGAGTGACTCGGTGGCGTTGGCGTCCACGAGACAAAGCTGGAGGTGGTGGAAGTCAAGACGCGCTCCGAGGCGCTGGGAGCGATGTTCGACTGAGGGGGCGACTACTGCACCTCGAGCTCATGATCCCAGTTGGTCAACAGCCAGATGAGATCCCCCGGGCGTGCACCAGAAACCCGCTCGAAGAACCATGAGTCGAGTGTGGTGAGGCGCTCGCGCTGGAAGTCAGGCTCGGCCACTACGTTCCAGTGTTTCAACTTGCCGGCATGCGCGAGGGCTCGCGGCATTTCCCGGATGATAGCCTCGATGCAGTCCTCTCTAGTGGCCCGCTCCATGCGCTCCGCCGCCATTGCCAGACGCTCGCGCACGGAAGCGTCTCCCACCGGGCACCACGCATCCATAGCCCAGTCGTAGGAGGCCACCATCAGTTCCTCCAGCGTGTGCGCCGCCCTCGGTTTCTTGAAGAGATAGCGCGCGCACTGGAGCGGCTCCCAGAATCGCAGCACCGCCTGAAGGCGCTTCGCCGTTCGCTCCGCACTCACCGGGCCCATTTGGGCCAGAGCGAAGTAGAGCGCGCCCCAGGCCGTCTCCAGGAAGAAGGCCTCGTAGGCATCCCTCGTGGGTAACGTCTTCTGCCGATCCACGGCATCGAGCAAACCGTCCATGACATTTGACACCATGTACAGCCGCCAGGCCGGGCGCTCGTGCTGGAAGTCCACCACATCGTGCGCCACCAACACCTCGCCCGGGAGCACCTCCACCATCTTCCGTGGAACAGGGAAGGTGCCATCCTCCCGGTACTGCTCGCCACACCGCAGGCCCTCTCTCCTCGCCTTCTGCTGCGCCGAGCGGAAGGTACCATGCAGGAACGACGGCAGTTGCAGCGCAGCGATCTGTCCAGGCGTCATGGAGCGCGTCCTATCAAACCGGCTCTTCAGGGCGGAAGGGACATGCCCGCGGCAGCGGGCACCTGGGCCGGAGGCGCGGTAGGAGGGGGGCGTGCTGGGAGCGGGATGACCTGTCCACCTCCTTGGGCTGGCGGCTGCTGGGCCCCTGAACCCATCTGACCCAGAATCGCCCCCCACAAGACCGTCGTCGCGACTCCTCCGATGAGGTCGATGACCATGCCCACGGACCCACTGACGGTAGCGAGCTTCTCACGACGATTGAGCATGCCCTCCACGGCCCTTTCCACCCACCCGCCATACTGCCGCAGTTCCTCTACCGTGAGGTCCACCCACTGCGCGGCTTTGTAGGCTGCTGCCTCAGAATCAAATGGCTTCTTGCTGCGCGTCCACTGGTACTGCACCACTCCTGGTTCTGCTGTCTTCCATTCCAACCGCCAGATGTACTGCCCCCTCGCGAAGCGAATCAGGATTTCGCCGTGGAAATCCGTGCCACCCGTGAAGCGTCTGCCGCCCAGGATCGTCCGGTTCAGTGCAACCAGGTATTTTCGCGCTTCCTCGATGCCTTCTTGGAGAGCCCGCTTATTCCAGGGTTTTATCTCGAAGAGCACCAAGCGGGAGACATCGGTGATGTCCGGGCATATCTCGCGCTCCTCCGGAAGAAGCAGTGATACATCTCCAAGTCCTGTATCCCGAATGATGACTTTGAGGGATTTATTGTTGTAGTAGGCCACGCTGTCTGGGTGATTGATACCCTACTTGAAAGCAATAAGCCGGTGTGAGGCATTGCCCATGAAGAACTCCCAAGGCATCTGCGAACCCGGCTTCCGGCCGGGGATATTATATCCCTGGACTGGCTGGCTGACGGTTTCCCCACCCGCCGACGTGACGTCGCTCATGGCAAGCAGGATTCCCTGTCGCGCAGCGGCAGTTCGCGGCACCTCGAACCGTGGTCCCTCCTGGTTCCAGGCAGAGGCAGTCCGTCCGCCGGAGGCCGTAGCACAGCCGGCGAGTACCGAGACGAGGAACAGGGAAACGCACCGCGAAGTCCGGGACATGGGTGGACAGCTGGCAGCGGCACTACTCACGTGTACCTCCCGCTCCGCTTGCGCACGCTCGAGAGCACTCCAGCGCGGGGATGCTGTAGCAAACTACAGCACGATTGAGCTGATGGGTGTGAGCCGTGTGACATAGCTGCCGGTGCGAAACGGTCGCATCACCTGTCCAGGCCGCGTCTCGTTCTCGCGCCTGTGTTTCAAATTTCTTTCGAATTCTCCGACGCCATCTCGGGCATCATGCATTGGCCGGATTTTCCGGCTTGGCATTTTTTGCCAATTCTCAAGAAAACAGGAGTGAACTCTCATGCGACGTCCCAGGTTCGGGCTGCACGCACGTCCCCTCGCGGGCGCGTTGGCGTGCACCCTCACGCTCGCGGTGGGCTGCGGCCCGGCGGAGGAGCTGGAAGCGGCGAAGAGCGACGAGGCCGCCACGATCGGAAAGAAGGCAGGCCGGATCGTCTACGGCACGGACGACCGTCAGGACGTCTACGCGCATCCGAACGCCACGCTGCGCGCGCGTGCGCAGCAGGCCACCGTGGCGCTGATGGAGCCCGGGTCATTCGATGCGACGGACCCCAACAACGTCACCTTCTCCGACTGGACCTTGGGCGAGGCCTACAACCTCTGTACCACTGAGCGCTTCCGGGATGATCCGATAGCGGCCGGCTGCTCCGGCACGCTCATCGACGACGATCTGGTGCTCACCGCGGGCCACTGCGTCCTGGACGCCGCGGACTGCGCCAACAAGAGATTTGTCTTCAACTACTACCGGCCCGCCGCGGGCACCCTGAAGACCGTCACGACCCAGGACATCTTCAGCTGCGCCTCGATCGTGGCGCGCAAGCTGGAGGACGTGGGCGGGCGGAACCTGGACTATGCCATCCTCCGCCTGGACCGGCCGGCGACGCCGCGCTTCACCCCGGCGCCGGTACGCATGAGCAACACCGCGCTGAGCACCGGACAGAATGTGGCCGTCATCGGCTGTGGCAGCGGCGTTCCGTTCAAGATTGATTCCGGTGGCTCAGTGCGCGACCCGCGCTCGGGCACGCGGGACTACTTCGTGGCCTCCACGGACACCTTCGGTGGCAACTCGGGCTCGGGCGTGTACGAGACGAGCGGCTACACGGTGGCGGGCATCCTCGTGCGTGGCGATGAGGACTATGTCTCCAACGGCAGCTGCAACGTGGTGAACAAGTGCAGCGAGACGGGCTGCGGCGGCGAGTCCATCACCTACGTCTACCCGGCCATCCAGGAGCTGTGCGCCGTGACCAATAACGGCAGCCAGCGGCTGTGCAGCAACCTGCCGCCGCCACCGCCTCCTCCGGACAACTCGTACACCTACACCGCGAGCAACACCAACAGCGCCCAGCAGAACACGGCGGACAAGACCCTCACGCTCGCTGCGGGCGACGTGTTGGAGGTGGGCACCTGCGGCCTGGAGGGCGCCGCCGGCTCCGGCGACACCTTCCTGCGCCTCCATGGCCCGGCGGGCACCCAGGTGGCAGAGAACGATGACTCGGGCTCGTGCGACAACAACAACTCCTACATCAAGTACACCGTGCCCTCGGCCGGTTCCTACACCGTCCGCGCCGGCTGCTACGACAACGGCAGCTGCGGCGGTACCGTGGTGTGGAAGGTGACGCCGGGCTCGGGTGGCGGCTCGAGCGGCTCGTTCAACTTCAGCGCCAGCAATACCGACAGCGCCCAGAGGAACACCGTCAACCAGAACGTGACGCTGGCAGCCGGCCAGGTCATCCAGCTGGGCACCTGCACGGTGAGCGGCGCCGCCGGCTCCGGCGACACCTTCCTGCGCCTCTATGGCCCTACGGGCACGCAGGTGGCCGAGAACGACGACACCTGCGAGGTCCTTTCGTACCTCGGCTACACCGTCCCGGCGGGCGCGGGCGGCACGTACCAGATCCGCGCCGGCTGCTTCGGCAACGAGAGCTGCGGCGGCACCGTGGCCTACACCGTCCAATAGGCACCCGGTGACCCGGGCCACTCTCGGGTGGCCCGGGTTCCCCGGTGGAGCGATGTTCGACTGAGGGAGCGGCTACTTGGAAGTGGTGCTCGCCCGCTTTTTTCGACCCAGGTGCCAGAATGAACAGGATCGTTCGCCTCTTCAGCCTCATGGACTCCCTGCGCCGATACCGTCGTCCCGCACCGGCGCAGGTTCTCGCGGAGGAACATCGCGTTTCCGTACGTACGATCTATCGCGACATGCAGTTGCTCAGCGCGCTCGGGGCACCTATCGGGGGCGAGGCCGGGTTGGGCTACGTGCTCCGACCTGGTTTCTTCCTGCCGCCGCTGATGTTCTCCACGGAGGAACTGGAGGCGCTCGTGCTCGGCGCGCGCTGGGTCGAGCAGTTGCCGGACACGGAGCTCGCGGCAGTCGCCACGAACGCCTTGGCCAAACTCGCAGCGGCGATGCCACGGGCGCTCGCAGAACGGATCGACGACACGGGGCTGTATCCAGTCACCCGCGGACGCGATTCGAGCCCGAAACCGCTGCTCGGCCTCGTCCGACGCGCAATGCGCGAGGAGCGAGGGATCTTCATGCGCTACAAGGACCAGGCCGGCAGGACGTCGCAGCGGGTCGTTCTGCCGGTGCAGCTCGCGTATTTCGAAGACCGACAGGTCGTCGCGGCGTGGTGCTGCGCGCGGAGCGCGTTCCGTCTCTTCCGTCTGGACGGCGTCCGGCACGCAGAGCTCACCGATCAGCGCTTCCACAAACGCCGCGTCGAGCTCGCGAAGCAGTGGTTCGACGAGTTCCAGGCCGCGAACGCGCACAGCGCACACGGCGGGGAGGCGACCTGACGCGCAACCGGCTTCCAGACGGCGCTCCGTAGAGGTGCGCACGCAACCGAGCTCGACTGCTGACATGTCCTGTCACGGCGCGGCGATACCACCTCCTGGCGCCGCCCTGGAGGGCGGTCGAAGCCTGACACGGAGCCTCACATGTCAACCCTCCTTCAAGAGACGCCTCGTTCTCCCGGTACGATCCTGGTGACCGGCGCGACCGGAATCGTCGGCCGGCACCTCGTCCAGCAACTCGTCGCCGCCGGCCACCGCGTTCGCGCGCTATCGCGGCGCCCCGCCCAGGCGAACCTCCCGCCGGAGGTCGAGGTCGTCGCAGGTGACCTTGCGGACGTCGGCTCGCTCGCGCGCGCGTTCGAAGGCGTGAGCGCCGTTCACCTGATCACGTTCGCCGGTGATGAAGGCGAGTCACTGTCGAACGGTGACGAGATCGTCCGCCTCGCCGAGCGATCGGGCGTTCGCAAGGCCACGGTCCTGGGCGGTTGGGACGAGACCTCCGTCGAGCGCGCTCTCCGAGTGAGCGCGATCGGGTGGACCCGGCTGGAGCCGGTCGAGTTCATGGCGAACGCGCTGGAGTGGGCGCCGAGCATCAGGGAGAAGAACGTTGTCCGCATGCTCGCCACCTGGCCCAGCGCGATGGTGCACGAAGCCGACATCGCGGCGGTGGCAGCCGTGGCGCTCACGCAGGACGGCCACGAAGGCAAACGCTACCCTCTGAGCGGACCCGAGGCACTCACCCCTGCCGAACGAACCGCGCGCATCGCCGAGGCGGTGGGCCGGCACATCGCCTTCAAATCGCTCAGCGAAGACGAAGAGCGCGAGCGCCTCCGGTCCTACGGCTATTCGGAGGACTACGTCGAGTTCGGCATTCAGCTCGCCAGAAATCCCCCAGCAGAGGCGGCCAGGGTCGTTCCTACGGTCGAGCAGGTGACTGGACGTACCGCACGCACCTTCGCCTCATGGGCGCTCGAGCACGCCGACGCGTTCCGACCGTAGGTGAACCCCGAACATTTCACGACGAGGATTCCGATGTACCTGAAGGACAGCGAAGTGACACGGTTCCGGGCGGAGGGCTTTCTCAAGGTCCCTCAGGTGCTTTCCACCGCGGAGGTTGCCGGTTTTCTCGAGGAGGCCAAAAAGCTCCTGCACCACAAGACGACCCTCCACTGGCCAGTGGAAGAAGGGATGGTCATGGACTGGGTCGCCGACGTGGAGCTCGAGAGCGCGACCATGCGCCGCCTGGCGCTCCATCCCGTCGTCACCGGCATCGCCGAACAGCTTGCCGGCCGGCCGCTGCGCCTGTTCAAGTCGGAACTGCTGCGCAAGGAGAGCGCGGGCTCGACGGCCACGCCTCTGCACATCGACGAGTCCGCGCTCCCCATCAACAGCGCTCCCGTCACCCTCACCGCCTGGGTCGCGCTGGTGGACGTCCCCGCGGAGCGAGGATGCATGACCTTCTGGCCCGGCTCACACGGGTTGGAGCTCGCCGAAACGGAGGATCTGACTTCGCACCCCGAACTGAGATTCTGGCCTCGGCTCACGGTCCCGCTCCGCGCCGGCGATTGCACGTTCCACCACGCGCGAACAGCGCACTCGGCCCACGCGAACGAGACCGACGTGACACGGATTTCCCTGGCCACGGTCTACATGGACGCCGAGGCCAGGTTCGACCCTCGAAGGCTCTACGCCGAGGGGATGACTGACGGTCTCTCCAGGCTGTTGGCCACCATGAAGGCGGGCGATGAGCTTTCAGGCGAGCGCTTTCCCAAGCTCCGCTGAGATGGCCGCGCTTGAAGAACTCAGTGCTTGCGCAGCCAGAGCGAGCGGGGCCCGCGCAGGAAGAACGAGCCGCTTGAAGTCCATGCGCCGTCCGCACGTTCGCCCCGATATGCGCGCGCGGGCCCTGCGTTTCATGGAGCAGCAGCACCCGCGCATCCCCCCATCTCCAGAGGTCTCCTGCCTATGAAGTCCTTCAAGCGTGGCTTGCTCGTTGTCTCGTCCCTGATGCTCGCTTCCACGTCCGCCCTCGCGGCGGCACCGGCTCCCACCACCAACCCGCGGCTTCTGGGCACGCGCGCCATCGTCGCGTGCGACCCCGTGGAGAAGTCGTGCGGCGTGGCCAGCATCTCCTTCCCCGCGGGCATCAGCGGCCTGGTGCCCTACGGCCGTCCAGATGTGGCGGTGGCCACCATGTTCTACCCCTCGGTGGATGACGCCGAGGCGATCCTCGCCCGCACCGCCGCGGGCGACACGGCCCAGGCCGCCATCGACTTCGTGTTCTCCGTGGACCCGTACGCGAACTACCGCCAGCTCGCCGCGGTGAAGCTCAACCCGGACGGCACCGTCACGGTGGGCCAGCGCACCGGCGAAGAGAACGCCCAGCAACGCTGCGCCGTGAAGGGCGCCACCTTCGTGGTGCAGGCCAACAACCAGACCACCTCGGCGATGTGCGGGGCCATGGCCCAGGGCTTCCAGGAGGCCAAAGGTAGCCTGCCGCAGCGGCTGCTCGCGGCGCTCAAGGCGGGGGCGCTCGTGGGCGGTGACCGCAACGGCGAGCGCTCTGGCGTCATCCGTGTCTGGAGCGCGGAGAACGAAGCGGCCTTCTATACGCACGTGCTGGTGGAGGCCGTGGTCCACAGCAGCTCGAATGCGCTGAAGGAGCTGGACGTGGAGATGAACCGCTACCAGGCCAGCGTCGCCGCGCCGTACGAAGCAGACCTCATCCCGCTCGACTCGGAGACCGTCAAGAACGTGAGGCTCGTGCTGAACAAGCTCGGGTACTACAACAGCCGCGTGGGCACCTCGTGGGGCGACACCGACGAGCAGGCCCTTTACAACTTCAACTGGAACAACCTCTTCTTCCTCAAGCCCACCGTGGTGGTGAACGGCGTGCGGAAGATTGACAGGCCGCTGGTCCAGTACCTGCTCAACGCGGACCTGGGCGCGCTCCGGCCCGCAACGCCCGCGACCCCGTGAGCCCGGGGTGGACTACGGGGAGCCTGTTCCGGCCTCCACACCTCCAGCGTGGAGCACTCGGAACCGCAGAGCCTGACCGGACACGGGCTCCCCGGTCCTCCCTCCCAGATCATTGAGAACGGGGCATCTTCAACCCCATGTGAGCACGCTGGCGGAGCAGATGCTCAAGGGCCAACTCGCTGCGTGTCCTTGGCGGCGCGCCGAGAAGTCCCAGGCGGACGGGAAGGCTCGGAGCGCAAGAGCCCTCGCTCGAAGACAGCAAGCGCCTGCTCTGCCACCGAGAGCGGAGCGTCCCCACCGAGCCCCAGGCGCGCGAAGTGGCCCTCCACGTACATCCGCCCCAGGCCGTAGACGAAGGCCCGCGCCGCCAGGTGCACGATTCGGGGATCGCCGGGCGCGACCTCGCCCCTCTGCTGTCCTTCGATGATCAAGCCATCGAGCGCGTCCAGGGTCTCCTGGTTCTCCTTCTTGAAGAAGTCACTGTCGAAGAACCCGAGCTCACCTGCCCGCGCGAACGCCCGGAAGTAGGCTGGCTCTCCGAGCGCGAACCGCAGATACGCCACGGCCATCGCGTGGATCTGCGCGGAGGGCGCGGAGGGTGCCGCGCCGAGCGCGGTGACGACCTCGCGGCGGAAGCGCCGCATCGTCTCCTCGGCCACGGCCGCGAGCAACGCGGCCTTGTCGCGGAAGTGCCGGAACGGGGCTCCCGGGGACACGCCCACGAGCCGCGCCGCCTCTCGGAGGTTGACGTCCTCGCCGCCACCAATGAGCCGGAGCGCGGCGGCAATCAGCGCCTCGCGCAGGCGACCGTGGTGGTACGCGGACGCAGGCTTCTTGGGGATGGGCTGTCGGCGCTCGGCGGACATGGTGCGGCGAGCATAAGCCTCCCCGCCGGGCCCCGCAACGCGAGGCCACATGTAATCAATGCTTATTTTGTTGCTCCGGAGCCAGGCTCCGGTCTATCCATTTCAATGTAATCATCGATTACTTTCCATGCAAATGCGGAGGTCCCATGTCGGCATCGCGAATCCCGAGGCTCGTTGTCCTTCTGGCGCTGTTCGGCTGTCCCAAGGACGACTCCGACGAAGGCCCCGGAGGGTCCCCCGACTCGGGCACGCCCCCCTCCACCCACGCCGGCACCATCTCCATCCAGGACCGCAAGATCCTCGGCGCCCCACAGCTTGGGCACGGGTTGTCGGTGCTCGTCGACCTGAGCACCGCAACACGGGCTCCCGACTATGACGAGGAGCTGGGACAGCTCACCGGCTGCAAGGTCTGGGTGTACGACGTCGAGTCCGACCCGCCGCCACGCGCCGCCGGTGACGTGGGCACCCTGTCCATCGAGGGGACGAGCGCGAGCCTGGGTCCGGGCTGCGTCTTCCAGGACGGTCCGGGGTACGTCTGTCCGACGGCGACGGGTCAGGGCGAGGTCGTGCTGGAGCACGCCGCGGGGACGGGAGCGCCCCCCAACACCGCACGGATCTCCATCGGCGGCGCGGCGTTCGGGCCGGATGATTCGGGACGCTACCTGCAACTCCGAGGCGTACCGGGGGCGAGCGGCAGCTTTCCCATCGTCGCCGTGACGAGCACCACCGAGGTGCGCGTCGCCAAGGCGCCGGGCACCAACCCGGCCCCTTCTCCTGGCACCTACCAGGTGCTCGCTGGCGCCGGGCCCGTGCCAGGGACTCCCGAGGACGAGGCCCCTGGAGATCCGCTCCGCAACTCCGACCACGTCCGTGTGCGCATCACCCCCGGTAACGACACCCCCTTCCACTTCCCGGAGACGACGGTGGCGGACATTGGCAGGGCCTTCACGCCCGACATGGCCACCTTGGGACTGCTCGACCATGTTCCCCTCGACGGCCGCGCCTTCCGCCTCGGGTGTGCTGGCGAGGGGGGACATTGCGGCGCCGCGGAGTTCACCATCATCCAGCTCCAGACGACGGATGGGCCGACGGCGGGCGTCTCGCCCTATGCGCTTCCACCGTCGAAGAAGAAGCAGGTCGTCCTCACGTGCGTCGAGCGGGGTGAGAGCGGCTTCGTGGACATCCCCGCCGAAGCCTCCGCCCTGCTTGCCCAGGCCCATGCCGCGAGTCCCATCACCCGCATCCGCACCGCGATCATGCGCAATGGCGCCGTGTTCACGAAGAACCCGACGCCGCCGGACAACACCGTCCGGGTCGTCGCGGGTCACCAGCTCATCGGGTTCACGAACCCCTGAGCACCGCTATGCGCGGACGGAGTGCCCGAGGGTCAGCGCAACCCAGCCGGAGGCGACGGCACCTCTCCTCTGGCGATCTTGAGCACCTCCTGCTGCGGGACGCTCATGGCCGCTCTATTCATCACCTCGCCCAGTTCGCGCAACCGGTCGTCCGAGGACAGCTCTTTCAGCCGGGGGAAGACGACGGACTCCTCCTCCTGCACGTGGCTCCGGACGGACCGCTTGAGCTCGTCGAACAGCCCGTTGATGCGCGGGTCATCCAGCTCACATTGGAGGAGATCCGAGAGGAGCCGCTTCACTTCGGTGTGATCCGCGATGGAGCGATCGACGAGGTCCTGAAGGCCCGCCTGTCGCGCGAACGGGTAGAAGTGCTGCTCCTCTATCCGCGCGTGGATGGTGAGCATCTCCGCGATCTGCGCCAGCAGTTCGAGCATCTCCTCCTTCCGGGCGTTATCGAAGCGCTCGCATAATTGGTCGACGGCTCGGTGCTGTTTGGTCAGCAATTCGATGGCATCCATGGCTTCCCTCTTCAAGCAACCCTGGGGAGGATCCGCACGGTGGTGGCGCCACGGCAAACCTCGCGCCCAGCATGCTGGGCTGGGTTCCGCGGAATCATGAGAACGCTTGGGTGCTTCATGGATGGGCCGCGCTACATCCAGTTGGAGGCTCGGCCGCTCAAGGGCAAAAGCCTTCCGTCCTTTGACCCTTCGGCTCCCCGCTCATTGTCCAATGGATAGGACAATGAGTACCGAATTCACGGGCTACCTGGCGAACCGGTCCCTCCGCATACTCCTCTCCAACACGACGCACCCACCCCACGGAGAAAAGCCATGAGCAAGCCCTACAGCCGTCTCGACATCGCGAATGCAGCGGTCCTGATGGTGGACCATCAGGCCGGTCTGCTGTCGCTGGTCCGCGACTTCAACCCGGACCAGTTCAAGAACAACGTGCTCGCCCTGGCCGACCTCGCGGCCTACTTCAAGCTCCCCACCATCCTGACGACCAGCTTCGAGGACGGCCCCAACGGTCCGCTGATGCCGGAGCTGAAGGAGAAGTTCCCGAATGCACCGTTCATCCCGCGCCCCGGTCAGATCAACGCCTGGGACAACGAGGACTTCGTCAAGGCGGTGAAGGCCACCGGACGCAAGCAGCTCATCATCGCGGGCATCGTGACCGAGGTCTGCGTCGCCTTCCTGGCGCTGTCGGCCCTCGCGGAAGGCTTCGAGGTGTTCGTCGTGACCGATGCCTCCGGCACGTTCAACGAGATCACGCGCGACTCCTCCTGGAATCGGATGTCCGAGGCTGGCGCACAGCTCGTGACGTGGTTCGCCGTCGCCTGTGAGTTGCACCGCGACTGGCGCCGTGACGTCGAGGGGCTGGGTGCGCTGTTCGCGAAACACATCCCCGACTATCGCAACCTGATGACCAGCTACAGCGCGATCAAGGCCGCCAATCCCCTGCCCAGGTCCGTGCCTTGATGGTACCTGGGCAGGCCTGGCTCGGCCTGGTGGTCGCGTGACGTGAAAAGACCCGGAGTGAGGGGCTCCCCCCTGCGCCCCTCACCCCGGATCGACCTGCAAACCCTCCGGTGAGGACTTCGATGGAAGGACCTGCTGGAGGGCGAGCAGTGCCTCGCCGTCCAGGGACAGTCCCGCGAAGAAGGCGGGTGTCCAGGGGCCCTGCCAGAACCCTGACTGCGTCGGTGAGAACGCAGTCCCTCCAGTGGCCCTCCGGAAGTTGACCCCCGTGTTCAGGTAGAAGACCCAGACCTTGAACGTCAGCCCCGCGTAGAGGTTGCCTGGGAAGCCATTGCCGCCCAGCCCGAGCATCCCTCCCAGGCTGAACGTCTGGCGGCGATCCCGGCTGTTCAGATCCACCGGCAGGAAGGCGACTCCCCCGAACGCATCGAACTCCCACCCGGTGACCCGGCCGCCGCGCCCCGGGGAGGTGCCGGGCTCCGAGGCGCCAAGCCGGAACTCCGGGAAGCGGTACACTGGTACGCCCGCTCCGACGACAAACCGGAAGAGCCTCCTGCCATTCTCGAGCGTCTCCAGCCGCTCCCCCTGCGCTCCAGCAAGTGACAGGAGTTGCCCCTGGCGCTGGACGAAGTCCTGGACCTCCCTGTCCTTGTGCTCCACCGCCCTGGCGAGGTTCGCGTCCTGTCCCCCTGTGCTGGCGAGCCGAGCGACGAGCGCCTCGCGCTCCTGGAGCAGTTGCTCGAGCCGCCTGCTCTGCGAGGCAATCTGGCTCAGGAGATCATTGATGACCATCTCCGCGTTGACGAGGACCGGAGCTGGGGGAGCAGCCGGCGCCTTCGTGAGGCTCGGAGGCGGAGCAACCGTCGGGACATACGTGCTCTGTGCGAGGGAGGGCATCGCGAGCAGAGACACGCACCCCACCAGACACCTCCCTGTGAAGCGCTTCACACCGTGCGACGACATCATGGTTCCCCCCCTGTACGTGAGCGAGCCCGAGGAGCTCGTCCTTCACGACAACAGTGTGGACGGGGGTGTGATTGGCGCGTGATCGATAACCCCTGGCCCGGGTCCGAGGCGTGACTGCGGTGTGACAGGTGTCTGTTTCCGCTCGTGCACCGTGCTCACGACAGCCTTGCAGCCAACCTGCCAGGGCGTGAAGATTCCAGGCACCTTGGGAGGAGGGGGGAACATGGAGACCGAGGCTCCACGTATCGAATTGCTCGGACGTGCGCGTGTGACCTCCTCCCGACTCGGGCCGAGGCACCTGGAGCGCAAGGCGGCGGCGCTGGTGACCTACCTCGCCATCGAGGGCCCCACCGAGCGCAGCCTGCTCGCCAGCCTCCTGTGGCCGGACGCTCCCGACAGGGCCGCCCGCGGCAACCTCCGCCAGCTCCTGCGCCGGCTGAGATTGACCCTGGGCGAGGACAGCCTCGCAGGTGAGGACCCTGTGTGGCTGCACGAGGGGCTCTTCATCGACACCCGCCTCTTGCGCGACGTTTTCGAGGCGCGCGAGTACTCCAGGCTCTCCACCCTTCAAGGCGAGCTGCTCGCGGGCTTCACCTACGACGACTGCGCCGAGCTGGACGAGTGGCTCCGCGTCCAACGCACACGCTTCCACTACCTTCAATGCCGCGCCGCCGAGGCCGAGGCCCTCCGTCTGGAGCAGGAAGGTCAGCTCGGAGCCGCCCTCGACGCGGCGCGACGCCAGCTCCACCTGCAACCCACCTCCGAGCAGGCCTGGCGCACCGTGATGCGCCTCCACCTGCTGCGAGGGGATCGCTCCTCTGCCCTCCAGGCCTATCGGGACTGCCAGGCCGTGCTCCACCGCGAGCTCGGAATCGATCCGTCACCGGAGACCCGTGCGCTCGCGCAGGGGATCGAACGGCCCGCGGACCTGGAACGCGCTCGGCCTCGACCCGAGGAGATCCCCCTCCTGGTGCTCTCCCCTCCTCTGCTGGTCGGACGCGAGCACGAGTGGGCCGCGCTGGAAGAAGCCTGGGCCACGGGTCGCTCTCTCTATGTGCTCGGCGAGGCGGGCATCGGGAAGACCCGGCTGGTCTCCGACTTCTGCAGCGCCCAGGGCTCCTGGCTGCTGGTCGCGGCCCGGCCCGCGGATCCTCCCACGCCCTACTCGACGAGCGCCCGAGTGGCCCGCGCGGTCCTGGGGCTCGCGCCGGCTCGGCCCCTGGAACCGTGGGTGCGATGGGAGATCACCCGGCTCGTCCCGGAGCTCGGCCCCAGCGCACCGCCCTTGCCCTCCAGCCCTGAGGAGAAGGCGCGGCTTGCCGAGGCCCTCGCCCGGCTGATCCGCACCTGCTGTGAGGACATGGAGGCCCTGGTGCTCGACGACGCGCACCGCGCCGATTCCTTCAGCTTCGAGCTGCACCTGCGGGTGAAGGATCTGCTGCTGGAGCACCGGCCCGAGGGCAAGGACGCGCTGCGGCTGTTCACCTGCTTCCGCACGAGCGAGCTGTCCCCCGGGTTCGAGGAGCGGCTGCGTGAGCACCGGGAGGCGGGGCTCGCGGCCTGGCTCGAGGTGGAGCCGCTGGCGCCGGACTCCGTCAGCGAGCTGCTCGCCAGCATGTCCGTGCCTGGGCTGGAGGCGAGCGCTGCCGAGATGGCGAGGTACACAGGCGGCAACCCGCTTTTCATCATCGAGACAACCAAGAGCCTGGTCGCGGCCGGAGGCTTCACGGGGAGCCATCCCGCCGTGCCGCCGCCCTCGCACCGCGTGACGTGGATTGTCGAGCAGCGGCTCAAGCGACTCTCCCCGGACGCGCTCCGGCTCGCGAGGACCGTGGCGCTCGCGGGGGCGGACTTCAGCCTGGAGCTGGCCGCGTGCGTGCTGGGACTGCCGGCGGACCAGCTCGCCGCCCCGTGGAAGGAGCTGGAAGAGGCCAAGGTCCTGCGCGGCAGCACGTTCACCCAGGGGGTCTTGCGCCGCATCGTTATCGAATCGCTCCCCCAGCCGGTGCGAGAGGCCGTCCTGCAACGGATCTCCGCCTGCGCACGCCGAGGCTGAGCCGCACGACGGAGGACAGGCGAAAAAAGGCTGTCCGGTTTTTCCGGGGATATTCGTTCAAGAGACGAAGGCACCTGCTCTTCTCCAGGCCTTCGTCACCATGAAACGCCTCCTCTTCCTCACGCTCCTCACCCTCACCGCTTCTTCCTGCACCCGGTTGGCCCACACAGGCAGCACGCGCAAGGCGCGGCCGGAGACGGGCTCCTCTCATGTCATCCCCCTCCATGGGGAATGGGTGGTGTTGGAGATCCCCGAGGGACGGAGTTCCCTGCGCCTGGCGCTGCGGTGGGGCGCTGGCTGGCCGAGGTGACGTGAGCTAGGGTCGCGCCCCCCTCCAGGAGTGACGACCATGACGGTTTCCGCCATCTTCAACACCGCGCGCTGGCGCGAAGTGGAAGGCTTCAAGTTCGAGGACATCACGTACCACCGGGCCGTGGAGCAAGGCACGGTGCGCATCGCCTTCAACCGCCCCGAGGTACGCAACGCCTTCCGTCCCAAGACGGTGGACGAGCTGTACACCGCGCTGGATCACGCGCGGATGACGACGGACGTGGGCTGCGTGCTCATCACCGGCAACGGCCCGTCGCCGAAGGATGGCGGCTGGGCGTTCTGCTCGGGTGGGGACCAGCGCATCCGCGGCAAGGACGGCTACAAGTACGAGGGTGACGAGGCCGGCAAGCCGGATCCGGGCAAGCTGGGCCGGCTGCACATCCTCGAGGTGCAGCGGTTGATCCGCTTCATGCCGAAGATCGTCATCGCCGTGGTGCCGGGCTGGGCGGTGGGCGGTGGACACAGCCTGCACGTGGTGTGCGACCTGACGCTGGCCAGCAAGGAGCACGCGATCTTCAAGCAGACGGACCCGGACGTGGCGAGCTTCGACAGCGGCTACGGCTCGGCGCTGCTCGCGCGGCAGGTGGGCCAGAAGAAGGCGCGGGAGATCTTCTTCCTGGGCCTCAACTACACGGCGGACCAGGCCGCGGCCATGGGCATGGTGAACGCGTCGGTGCCGCACGCGCAGCTGGAGGAGGTGGCTCTGGAATGGGCGGCCCTCATCAACTCCAAGAGCCCCACGGCGATGCGCATGCTGAAGTACGGCTTCAACCTGCCCGACGACGGCATGGTGGGCCAGCAGCTCTTCGCGGGTGAGGCGACGCGGCTCGCCTACGGCACCGACGAGGCGAAGGAGGGCCGCGACGCCTTCCTGGAGAAGCGCGATCAGGACTACTCGCGCTTCCCCTGGCACTACTGAGGGACGTCAGGGGACGGCGGTACCGGCGAAGAACGTCTTTGCGCGCTCGACGGCCGCCAACCCCACTTCACTCCCGAGCCGGCGGCCCACAAAGTCGTCCGGCTCGATGTGGATGCCGCCCCAGAGCCGCGACTGACCCGCCTGGTCCGCCGCGTCGTAGTACGAGGCCCACTGCAGGCGGATGTCCGTGGACGGGCCCTTCTCGAAGGTGAGGTAGGCGTCGCGCTTCGCCACGAACTCACCCAGGCCGCCCGGGAAATACGGACTGCCCGTGAGGGAGGTCAGCACCTCGGCCGCCGAGCGGCTGAAGGTGCTGTGCCCGGAGATGAAGCCCGGGAAGGCCGGCGTGACGAAGGTGCGCAGCTGGTAGGGAATCCACTCGGTGGCGCGGATCCACCCGAGCCCGCCCACCTCGTTCTTCCGGTCCCCCGGCTCGCCCCTCCACGAGTACACCGCCACCTGGCCCTTGAAGCGAGCCAGGCTCGCGTGCCGCTGTCCTGGCGCCGAGCTCTCCGCGGTGATCTCCTCGATGAGTCCGGGGACCAGCGGCAGCCCGTCGGGGTGGGAGGGTCCCAGCCCTCCCATGTAGCGAATGAGGGAGATGGGCCGCACCGTCACGAACACGCGCTTGAGCTCCCACGCGGTGATGGCCGCGTCGTGCACCGCGCCGTTGAGCGCCAGGTACACCTTCACGTCCCACTCGAGCGGCTCCAGCGAGTCCCCGGTGCCAAAGAGGCGACGCTGGAACCCCGGTGAATCCGCCACCTGGTTGGCGAGCACGTTCCAGTGCCCCGGCGGCGTCTCCGACTTCGGCCCATCCGCCCAGAACTCGGCGAGCACGCGGCCGAAGTCCCCGCGATTCACCCACTGTTGCGTGTACGGCAGGCCCGTGACGGGGTTCACCGCGTAGCCCTTGCCGTCATTGGCGCCCAGGCTGTTGTTGCCAACGGAGGCTGGCGACAGATCGATCCGCGCGTCACCGCCGAGCATGCTCGCCTTGCGGATGACCTCCACGACGTCGTCGCGCATCCTCGAGTCACCGAACGCCGGCGCCGGACCCGGGGTGTGGTACAGCCCCCCGCCCGCAGGCCGAGTCATCGCGAATGGCGTGACGTTCTTCCAGTGCGCGCCGATGTAGCCCTGCACACCCGACGCGGTGTCGATGCCGTTCTGGGTGACAGAGACCGCCAGGTTCAGCGGCTGCCACAGGGAGGGCTCCACCAGCGTCGCGCCGACGTCGTCCACCACGAGCGGCGGGTTGACGAAAGAGAAGCCCGTGGTGTCCGCGTAGTCATTCTGCTCGTTGGCTCCGTCATCGGCGCCGAAGCTGATGAGGGTCCGGCCAATCCGGTTGCCCAGTGCACGAGGGCCATCCCCCTCCACCGTCATGTCATCCGGGTCGTAGCCCAGCTTCAGCATGAAGGCCTTGAAGCACGCGGCCGACACCTTGCCGCCAATGGCCGTCGTGTAGCGGTGCGCGAGCACCCGGTAGGCCGCGTAGCTGATGGCCTCAGCGCGCGCCTGGGCTACGTCCGGAGCGGTGTGCTTCTCATGCACGAAGGTGCCATCCGCGGTCGCGTCATACGCCGCCCACGCGTCCCACATGGCAGCGGACACGTGGTACAGGTTGCGCGCGTGCACCGTCGGGCGCGGAAGGTCCCGCCGGATGGCCCACAAGAGCTGCTCGTTCCAGCGCCGTGCGATGGAGCCCGTCGGGCTGGGATCCACCTGCTCGGCCGGGCACGTATCAGGTGGCGGGGTAACGGGGCCGGGAACGAGCGATGCCGCCGTCACCGACCCGCCAAAGTGACCGATCGCTCCGCCATTCAGCTTGGGGGACTGGAGGTTGCCCCCCACAGTCCACATGCCGCCCCGTGAATCCACCCAGACCCCCTGAAGGGACTGGACTCCGAACGCGAGCCGGTGATCCACCAGCGCCCACTTTCCATTCAACCGGTGGAACACCTGGCCCCACGAGCCCACGACGTAGCCGGTCCCATCCGCGGCGATTGCCACGTCTTGGAAGAGCTGGCTCCCCGCGGGCGTCCTGTCCTCGAATTGGCCAGAGGCATTCAGCTCCAGGAGCCTGCCGCTCGTGCGGCCTCCCACCACCACGACCGAGTCACCCATGCCAGAGACGGAGACGAGGCGATCCGTGGTGCCCGTGGGGAGGACTTCGAAGGCTCCGCCGAAGCGCGAGCGGAGCACCATGCCCTGACCGCCCACCACGTAGACCTCACCCTTCCCGTTGCCCCAGACCTTGAAGAAGGGCCAGAGGTCTCCATCCGCGGTGCGCGGCAACCGCGCATAGGGAAGCTCCACCTCGCGCCACTCCGAGCCGTCGTAGTGCCACACGAAGCCGCCCCGGCTGGGACCGCTGCCCACCGCGTAGACATCCTTCGGGCCCGAGCCCCACAGGCTGTAAACCGTCTGGCGCGCGAGCCCTGGAGTGCGCATCCGGGTGAACCGGCCCGCCTCGTGGAGCAGGATGGTGGCGTTGGAGCCCGCCATCATCGTCGTCCCATTCTCGAAGGGGAACACCGCCCAGAGATCGAGCCGCATCCCGGTGGCGAGCTCCGACCAGGACGAGCCGTCGTAGTGCAACACGGCCGGACCGCGACCGCGATCCATGCCCACCGCGTAGATGTCCTCGGGAGAGCGGCCTCCTACCGCCAGCAGGGCCTCGGGCCGCTCGGAAGTCACGAGCGTCCAGGTGCCCGGCTCGGGCGGTGGAGGCGGCTCCTCACACCCACCGAGCAGCGCGGTGAGCAGCACCAGGAGCGGTACATTCCAACAAGCGAGCCCCTTCAGCGGAGCCTGTGTCCGGATCGAACGAAGCATGTTCCCCTCATCGTCCGGACAGCCCCACCCTCCCCGCACTGCGCCTGCACGCACCGCCTGTGGCCCTCCACATTCCGCGCGCTCGTCGAACCGGACAAGAACCTTCCGAATACTACAGCACGCGGAGCAATACCTTTGGATGGGCTGAGGGGCTGGCGCCCCCTGAAAGGACTTTCTTCCCTGGATTAGAACAGGTCGTGCTCGGGCCAGGCGCTGACGCCGTTCACGACGTTCCACATGAGGCCATCGAGGTTGATGTCAGACATGCCGGAGCTGTTGTTGGAGTTGGTCATGACGGACCATGTGAACTCCTCGGAGCGGCTCGGGCCATAGATGTTCTGGGTACGCACCAGCATGGACAGGGTGCCGGGGATGTAGCCGTTGTGCCACCAGTTGGGGATGTTGTTCACGGCCCAGCCCTTGGCGTAGTAGACCGGGTTGCCCGAGGTATCGAGCGCCGTCGTCCGCGTGGTCATCGTGGAGAGAGTGCTCGCGCTCAGCAGATCCGGGACGGTGGAGAACCCATCCGCTCGCACGGTGACGCGCAGCAGATCGATCGGCGTGACGACCCAGCCGCCATGCGCATCCATGCGGCGCACCGGCATGCCGTACGGGTTGTAGGCACCCGCGCCCAGTTGGTAATAGACAACCTCGTTCGGCAGACGCGCGCTCAGCGTGTCGCCCCCCACGGCGAAGCTCGTGGCGCCGCTGGGGGTGAACACCTGGTCGCGCATGTAGGCCTCATAGGTCTTGCCCGTGACGCGCTCGATGATGCGGCCAAGGACGCTGTAGCCGAAGTTCGAATACTGGTAGGTCGTCCCGGGGTTGAACTCGAGCGGCACGTTCTGCAGCACCCACTGAATGAGCTGCGCCTGCGACATGCCCGTCTGCATGAACATGGGGTCGCCCGAGCCATCACTGCCGTCATTGTCCCAACCGCCCGCGGTGTGCTCGAGCAGGTGCTGGACCGTGATGTTCAGGACACGGCTGTCCCTGTAGGTGCTCTCCGCGCCGTACGTCTCCCCGAGCAACCCGGACCTGCCGAAGACGCGGTCCGTCAGACGAAGCTGGCCGCTTTCGATCAAGCGCATGATGCCAATGGAGGTCATAGGCTTGGACACGCTGGCGACGCGGAAGCGGTGCGAGGTATTGACCGGGGTGTTGCTGCCCTGATCGGCCAGGCCGTAGCCCTTGGCGAATACGAGGCGCCCGCGGCGGGTGATGGCCAGCGACAAACCAACGGTGTTGGTGTTGGCCATGGCCTGGAGGACCGTGTTGTCGATGCGCTGCAGGTCGGCCGCGCTGAACGTGAGGTTCTGCCAGAGCATGGCGAAGACCGGCTGGCTCCCATTGCTGTGCGCGCTCACCAGGACGGGGCGATAACCCTGGTACTTGAGGTCCTGGACTGTCTGTTGATACGCGGCGGAGGAGAGCGCATGACGTGCGACGGTCGGAATCCCCGATGAGGCCTGGAAGATGGCCGCGTACTTGTCCGTGCCGCCCACGTTGTAGCCGCTGACCTTCACGAGCTGGTAGCCCTGGGCCGCGTTGGTGTCGAACGTGGACTGATACTGGGACGAGCTCATCCCGTGGTAGGCCCGCCAGGCGGGTCCAGACGACTTCTCCCAGAGGGCCGCGTAGCGCTCCGCGCCACCGGACGTGTAGCCGCTCACGTGCGTGAGCCGGTAGCCCTGCCCCACCCAGGTGTTGAACTCCGTCTGGTACTGGGACGAGCTCATGTCATGGCGGGCCACCCACGCCACGCTGCTGTCCTGGTGGAAGATGGCCGCGAAGTAAGGCACGCCTCCAACGCTGTACCCATTGACCAGCACCGGGCGGTACCCCTGCGCCATCAAGCTCTCGACGGTGGACTGGTACTGCGCGGAGGACAGCCCGTGGTAGGCCTGCCAGGCCGGGCCGCTCGTCTTCTCCCAGATGGCGGCGTAGCGGACAACTCCCCCTTCTTCGTAACCACTGACATAGGTGAGCCGATAGCCCTGCCCCACCCAGGTGCTGAACTCTGTTTGATATTGAGAGCCGGAGAGCCCATGACGGGCAACCCAGGCATCATACGGACCGGCCAGCTCCTGGGTGACGGTGCCAGAGGTGAGAGGCACCTCCTCTGGAGCCTCACAACCCGTGAGGGACAAGACCAGCGCGGACAAAACGGCCAAAAGAGGCTTCATCCTGAAAGGATTCATGCTCGGCTCCTGATGGACTTTCTTGCTGTCTATTCGTTACGGCGAGGGAGATTCTCCACGGGATTTCACTCCCGGAGTATCTCCCAGACACGTGACCACCTGTTCTCCGTCTTGGGGAAACAGGTGGTCACGTTTCGGTAAAGAACAAACAGCGTCGCAGTCCAGCCCTCGCTCGGAGCCAACCCCTGACAGGGTTTTCTGCGGGCAGACTAGAATTGCGCCCAGCCCGGAACGCGCGGGTAGGGAATGGCGTCGCGGATGTTCTGCAGGCCGCACATGTAGACGATGAGCCGCTCGAACCCGAGCCCGAAGCCCGCGTGCGGCACCGAGCCGTAGCGCCGCAAGTCCCGGTACCACTGGTAGTGCTCCGGCTTCAGCCCGAACTGCACCATGCGCTTGTCGAGCACGTCCAGCCGCTCCTCGCGCTGGCTGCCGCCGATGATCTCCCCGATGCCCGGCGCCAGCACGTCCATCGCCGCCACCGTGCGACCGTCCTCGTTCAGGCGCATGTAGAACGCCTTGATCTTCTCCGGGTAGTTCATCACCACCACCGGCCGACCCACGTGCTCCTCCGTCAGGTAGCGCTCGTGCTCCGTCTGCAGGTCATTGCCCCACTCCGGCGCGTAGTCGAACTTCTTCTTGGCCTTCTTCAGGATCTCGATCGCGTCGGTGTAGTCGATCCGCTCGAAGCTCGAGTTGATGAACTTCTCCATCCGCTCGATGACGCCCTTCTGCTGGCGCTCCTCGAAGAACTTCATGTCGGGGCCGCACTCGGCGAGCACCGCCTTGAAGACATACTTGAGGAAGCGCTCGGCCAGGGCCGCGTCCTCGTTGAGATCCGCGAAGGCGATCTCCGGCTCGATCATCCAGAACTCGGCCAGGTGCCGGGTGGTGTTCGAGTTCTCCGCGCGGAAGGTAGGCCCGAACGTGTACACCTTCGACAGCGCCAGGCAGTACGCCTCCACGTTCAGCTGGCCGGAGACGGTGAGGTAGGCCTCCTTGCCGAAGAAGTCCTTGCTCCAGTCAATCTTCCCGGTGTCCGTGCGCGGCGGGTTCACCACGTCCAACGTGGACACGCGGAACATCTGCCCGGCGCCCTCGGCGTCGCTGGCGGTGATGATGGGCGTGTTCACCCAGAAGAAACCCTCCTCGCTGAAGAAGCGGTGGACGGCCTGCGCCGCCGCGTGGCGTACGCGGGTGATGGCACCGAAGGTGTTGGTGCGCGGACGGAGGTGGGCCACCTCGCGGAGGAACTCCAGCGTGTGCTGCTTGGGCTGGATGGGGTACGTGTCCGGGTCATCCACGAAGCCGAGGACCTGGACCTCGTCGGCCTGAATCTCGAACGACTGGCCCTTGCCCTGCGACTTCACGAGCGTGCCGCGGGCGACGACCGAGCAGCCCGCCGTGAGGTGCAGCACCTCCTTCTCGTAGTTGGGCAACGTATTGGGCGCGACCACCTGGATGGGATCGAAGGTCGAGCCATCACTGACGTTGACGAAGCTGATGCCCGCCTTCGAGTCACGGCGCGTACGCACCCAGCCGCGCACCTCCACCTTCGTGTCCGGTGCGACCGAACCATCCAGCGCCTTCTTCACACTGACGACCTGCATGATCCCCTTCCTTCCTCACGAATCTCTGGGGACGCGGAGTTAGCCGCCCGCTGGCCAGAGGACAAGCCCCATGAGCACCCCCAGTGGATTGCCGAGGCTTGACAGGCTCCCCGCTCCCCTCCAGGGCAAGCCGCCACCCCCTGGGAGGGGGTCCACCGCCCCACGGGCGGGAACCAACGCGGCGCAGCACGGACAAGGTGGAGACCCGATGGGTGGGAACGTGGTAAGCGACGCCCACATGCGTTCCCTCTTCAAACGCAAGCAGATCGCCGACCTCCTCCCCGAAGGAGAGTCGTCCGGTGGCTTGAAGCGCGCGCTGGGCACCAGCGACCTCGTCATGCTCTCCATCGGCGCGGTCATCGGCGCCGGTATCTTCTCCACGCTCGGCACCGCGGCCGCTGGCGAGATCATGCCCAATGGCGAGGTCATCCGCCACGGCGCGGGCCCCGCCCTCACCGTGTCTTTCCTGCTGCTCGGGGGGGTGTGTGCGCTGGCGGCGCTCTGCTACGCCGAGCTGGCCTCGATGATCCCCCAGGCCGGCAGCGCCTACGCGTACTCCTACGCGACGCTCGGAGAGCTCATCGCGTGGATCATCGGGTGGGATCTCATCCTGGAATACGCGGTGGGCAACGTCGCGGTGGCCATCGCGTGGGCGGGGTACTTCAACTCGCTCCTCTCCCCCTGGGTGCACATCCCTGACTGGCTCACGCACGGCTACTACAACGTCCAGGCGAGCAGCGATCCGGCCATCCGAGGCCTGCTGGAGACCGCGCCGCGCGTGTTCGGCATCCCCGTGCTGGTGAACCTGCCCGCCTTCCTCATCGTCATGCTCATCACCTGGCTGCTGGTGATCGGCGTGAAGGAGAGCACCCGGGTCAACAACCTCATGGTGGTGGTGAAGCTGCTGGTGCTCACCCTCTTCGTGGGCGTGGGCGTCCTGCACATCGACACGGCCAACTACACGCCGTTCGCCCCCAATGGCTTCACCGGTGTCCACCAGGCGGCGGCCATCGTGTTCTTCGCCTACATCGGCTTCGACGCCATCTCCACCGCGGCCGAGGAGACGAAGGATCCGCAGCGCACCCTGCCCAAGGGCATTCTCCTGGGCCTGGGCGTGTGCACGGTCATCTACGTCATCGTCGGAGCCGTGGCCACGGGCCTCATCCCCTATCAGCAGCTCAAGTCCTCGGATCCGCTGGCCCATGCCTTCGAGGTGGCCGGGCTGACAAAGTTCAGCTGGATCATCTCGCTGGGTGCGGTCGTCTCCATGGCGGCGGTGCTGCTCGTCTTCCAGTACGGCCAGCCGCGCATCTTCTACGCCATGGCGCGCGATGGTCTGCTCCCCCCGTGGGCGGCCAAGGTGCATCCCAAGTACCGCACGCCCCACATCACCACGCTCCTCACCGGCGTGCTGGTGGCGCTCGGCGCGCTGGTGGCCGATGACGCCGCCACCTACGATCTGACCAACATCGGCACCCTGTCCGCCTTCATGCTGGTGTGCCTGGGCGTCCCCGTGTTGCGCCTGAAGGATCCCCACCGGCACCGGCCCTTCAAGGTGCCCTTCGTGTGGCCCGTGTCGCTCGCCGGGGCCGCCGCGTGTCTCTTCGTCATGAAGGGCCTGCCCGTGCACGCCTGGGAGCGCTTCGGCATCTGGCTGGCCGTTGGGCTCGTCGTCTACTTCGCCTACGGCTACCGCAACTCCGTGCTGCGCCGGGGCGTGGCGCCCGTGAACCTGGAGGCACCGACCAGCCCGGACAGCAGCCCGGGCACCTGAGCCGGTGCGCTCTAGAGCGGGCGTAATCAGACGCGCGGAGGCTCTTCGCCGCGCGCCGGGGTCTGCTGCCAGAACATCTCGGCGGAGCACAGCAGGCGCTCGTTCCCCAACCGTGAGAGCGCCTCGCACACC
Source organism: Archangium minus (assembly GCF_044360475.1). NCBI lineage: Bacteria > Pseudomonadati > Myxococcota > Myxococcia > Myxococcales > Archangiaceae > Archangium > Archangium minus. The sequence continues at coordinate 5,805,959 of NZ_CP043494.1, read as the reverse complement.
CCGGGATGATCCATCAGGTACCGCTCGCAGCTCCCCCAGTCGAGCCGCAGCAGCAGGCAGGCGCTCTCCGCGCGCACGGTCGCGGTGGCCTGCAGGCCGAGCATCAGGGCGATCTCCCCGAACATGTCGCCCTCCCCCAGCGTCCGCAGGAGGCTCTCGCCACCCTCCGGGCGCTGGTGGAGCACCTGACAGCGTCCCCGCAGCAACAGGTACAGGGCGTCCACCGGCTTGCCCTGCGTCAAGAGGGTCGCCCCCTCTGGCCGGGCGCAGAGCTGGAAGTCACGCGACAGGGCTTCCCTGCGCTCGGGTGGGAGCATGCGGAAGATCGGATTGCCCCGGAGCACATCGTCCAGCAGGCGCTCGCGGTGGTAGGCATGCAACGCCTCCCCTACAGAGGGGTGCTGCTGCATGAGCCCCTCCAGCCTATCCCGGGTCAGCTGCAACACCGCGGTGCGCTCGAAGGCCTTGACGCTCGCGAGCCTCGGCACGTCGGAGAGGAGCGACGCCTCTCCGAAGAAGTCGCCCTCGCCCAGGAAGGCCACGGTGCGCCGCCGCCCCGACTTCAACGTCCGCACCACCTCCACGCTCCCCTCCACGATGGCGAACAGGGCGTTGCCCGGCTCCCCCTCCGCGACGATGGTCTCTCCCGGCTGGAACTCCCGCAGCTCCAAGGATTCCATCACCGACAGGAACGCCTTCTCGCCGAGCTGCGCGAGCAGGGACACGCGAGGCTGCATCCCGCTCATGTTCGAGCCCGCCTCCGCGGTCGGCAACCGCACAATGCTCCTCGGGACAGGATGCCCCGGCGGAGCCAGCGGATCCATCCACCGGGCATCGAGCTTCGTGAAGAGCCGGCGCGTCGGCTCATGATCCGGCTCGAGCCGGAGGATGACCTTGCACAGGGCGATGGCGCGCGACAACCACCCCCGCTGAGCCCAGGCCTCCGCCAGGTGCTCGTAGTCCGATAGCGTCTCTTCCAGCTCGCTGCTGGAGGGCAGTTGAACGACCACATCCTCCTGCTTCAACGGTGCGTCGGACACGGTTCCCCCTTCTGATGAGGCGCTGTACGGGTTGCGTGGTTTCTTGCCCCATCTAACGCCAAGGGTGAGCGCGCACCCTTCCCTTGTCTGTGACCGGATTCACATGTCGGAGGAATTCGCGTGCTCTCCGGTGGAGAACGGCCGTGCGCTCGTTTCTGATGTCCAGTGGGTGACATTGAAGAGGGAGGCGGTAGGGAGTGGCGCTTACTCGGTGCGCAACACCGAGCCCGTGGGCAGCCCCGCCAGGAGCCGGGCCATGGCCTCCTCCACGGCGTCCTTCTCCACGCTCTCCACCGTCACCTTCACCTGGTAGTCCAGCGTCCGGTCGAACATCGGGTACGAGCCGATCGCCACGTGCGGCATGTCCAGCGCGACCCGATCCAACACCGCCGCGACAGCGCTCTCGCCCAGGCCCAGGTACAGCATCCGCAGGTGCACCGGTGTGCCTTGCAGCCGCGACAGCACCGCATCCAGCTGCGTCCGGAAGAGCTGCGGTACTCCGGGCAGCATGAACACGTCATCCACCGTCAGCACCGGATACCAACTCCCCGGTTGGTAGATCAGCTCCGCGCCCTCGGGGGCATCCGCCAACCGCAGGGCCTCGGCCGTCGGCGTGTCACCCGCCTTCTCGTGGATCAGCGCCACCATCTCCGGCAGCCGGACCACCTTGCGTCCCATGGCCAGCGCCACCGCGCGCACCGTCACGTCGTCATGCGTGGGCCCGATGCCCCCACTCGTGAAGACGTACTTCGCTCGCAGGCGTGCACGCGCCACCGCTTCCACGATGACGTCCACCTCGTCCGGGACGAGTTCCAGCGTGCGCAGGGGAATCCCCACCTCGCGCAAACGCCGGATGAGGTGGGGACCATTCGCATCCACCACCTTCGCCGTGAGAACCTCGTTACCGATGATGACCGCCGCTGCGCCCGTGGGCTCCATGCGGCCGGGGACTCTACCGCACCGCCGCGCGCCTGGGTTTGCGTCCGAGCAGTTTGCGCACCTGGACCAGGCAGTCCGCCGTCACGGCCTCCACCGGCTGGTCCCCATCGATGCGCACCACGTGCTCGCGCTTGCCGCGCAGCCGGATGGCCGCCTCGTACTGCTTGGAGATGCGACGCTGCTTCTCCACTGCGTCGAAGAGCTCCTCCGGCCCACCCCGCGCCGCTCGACGCCTCGCCGCCACCTCGATGGACACCCCGACGAAGAGCGTCAGGTCCGCCGGTACGGCGTGCGCGTTGATCGACTCCACCCACTCCATGGGCAGTGATGCCCCCTGGTAGGCGAGCGACGAGAGCACGGAGCGATCACTCAACACCACCTGCCCCGCCTCTAGCGCCGGTAGTACCTTGGCGCGCAGGTGATCCGTCCGGTCCGCCGCGTACAGCAGCGCCAGCGTCTCCTGTGCCAGGGGCTGCGAGCCCGAGGACCCGGGCAGCACCACTCGCCCCGTGAGCGCCTGGCGGATCAGCACTCCGACGGGTCCGTCCGAGGGCTCACGCGTGGTGAGGACGGGATGGCCCTCGGCCCGCAGCGCGGACGCCAGCCGCTCCACCTGCGTGGTGGTACCCGCGCCGTCCAGGCCTTCCAAAACGATGAGACGCCCGCTGCGTGCGGGCTTTCGGGCGGGACTCACCGAGGCAGCAGTGCCGTGGGATCGTCCAGACGCAGCCGGCGGCGCAGCTCCAGCATTGTCTCGTAGCGAACCAGCTCGTCGGCCAGCACGGTGCGGCCCTTGCGGTAGCGGACCAGCGAGTAGATGGCCAGCCCCACCGTCAGCGCCAGACCCAGCCACGCCACGTACGGCGCCCTCGCCGAGTCCCAGAAGAGCTTCGCCGTCGCGCCTCCGAAGATGAGGGCGACGACGAGGGACACGCCCGCGTGGGCGAAGTGGAGCGTACTCTGGCGCGTGGACAGCGCCTCCTGGAGGCGCTCGAGCTGCTCGTGGAGATTCTGCGTTTCTGCGTTCACGGGGCGGCGAACCTAGCGGAACCCGGGGGCCGCGTCGAGTCGGCAACCACCCCGGCAGACACTGAGCGACAGGCGGCCCTTACACCTCCGTGAACTTGAGTCCAGTGAGGCCCTCCTGCTCCAGGGCCTGCTTGAGGTTGTCGGAGACGATGAGAACCACCCGCCATCCCCAGGGTCGGAAGATGTGGGCGTCACTCACTTGGTGGCCCTGACTAGGGAGCGGCGCACGTGAAGCTCGCCGCAGAGACAGGGTCGCCTTCTCCCTTGTAACAGGAATAGAGGGGGTACCTGCACACCTGCCTCGCAAGAAGCGGTGCTCTTGCCAGCCGTGGATCCGAGAGCAGATCGCCCCCCCAAGCGGGGGCAGAGCCGAAGCCATAAGAGGATGTTCGACGCCATGCCCCTGCTCTTCTGGATGGGACGGAGCCTCTTTGGAGCGTGAATGCAGGTTCAGCGCAGGGGGATGCTCAAGTAATCCAGAAGGAACTTCGGTTTGAGCCGGGCTCCGCGCGCCAAGCGCTCCAGCTCTTCCCTCGCATGCGGAAGGCGGGCCCATGCTTGATCCAGCAGCGGCGTCGGAGGAACGGGCTCACCTTGAGCCAGGAGATCGTGTCGCTGGAGGTCACGGCGGATGAGCGCGAAGTGCTTCTCCCGGTAGAGCGCATCTAACAAGGGAAAGCTCTTTTCGACGGCTTGTAGCCTGCGGCGAAGTCTCTCGGCCTTTCGCTCCTTCGCATCGAGGGAGGGCCGCACCCGGTGCACCCAGTCTGGTTCCCCCACGAGCCACTGGCCGTACCTCGCGACATGTCCGGCCAGCTCACTGCCAAGCCAGCGCTTCCTACGGCAGTCCTCTGGAGTCACGAAGACGAGATCGAGCGAAGGGCCAAGACGGCTGAGCCCCGAGCCAATGCACATCAGATCGAAGTCCGAGCCTTCTCGGGAGACACCCGCCGCACGCGAGCCGAAGAGGATAATCTGCTGGCAACCCTTGGAGAGTTCCTCCCATGACAAACCTCTGCGCGCCAGCAGTGGCTCCAGGAGGACGATCCAGTGCTCATACTCCTTCGTCGTCATCCTCGTCGTCCTCGATGCTGCCGTAAAGAGACTCCAAACCGGAGAGAAGCGCCTGCCGATCCTCCTCATTGATTTCATCGGGAGTGACCTCCACGACTGAACCATCATAACGCTCGACGCTGGCTGTTTCGAGCAGACGGCTGGCGGCCTTGGCGGCAGCAGTGAGCCACCCATCCTGGCTTGCCAGATAGGCGAGCAGGGCATCGAGCGGGGCAGCCTGCGACTTGAGTGAGTCCGGGAGATCCTCGAAGAAGGGCTTGAGCGTCGATGCGACGGCGTCCAGTACCGTCTCAAGCTGGTCCGGCTCTTCGAAGTCCTGGAGCGCAGAGATAGCTTTCTTGAGCGCCCTGAGTGCCTTGGGCCGATCACGCATGGCAGGTTCCTATTCGTCCCAGACGGAAAGAGGCATTTCGAGCGCAAACTCGATGAACTCGTTTGTTTCAATCACTGCTCGCAGGAGCGCAACCTTCCAGTGATGCACGCCACGAAGCTCCCGCTCCTGCTCAAGCTGCTCCCGCAGGCTGTAGATGAGCTCCGGTCGGCTCAGGTCGCGCCCGTACTGCTGAATCGCCTGATGAAGCTCACACAGGCGTGAGGGAGCGGCCTGCGCGTACTTCGCGAGGAGCTTCAAGTCACCCGTGATGTGACGCTCCAGCAATTGATAGAATGGTTGCGCACGAGCTTTTCCCAGGTCCAGGCGGAAGGTCACGGACGGGGTCCGGGCGACGAAGATGTCCGCGAAGAGGATCTCCACGTCCTCGTCGATGTGGTCATCATAAAGATGCACGTATTTCCGTTCTCCCCGTGCGTTCTTCCACCGGTTGCCCCTGTCCCGGTTGCAGTCGGCGCAGCATGGCACCAAGTTGCGCAAATGAACGGCGAACTCCGGGTACTGACTGCGGGGCAGGTAGTGATCATACGTCGTCGGGGGACTCACGCAGCAGTACTGACACTCGGCTCTCGACAGGTCGGTCTGGCAGCTCTTGATGAGGCCCTTCAATGTGGATAGCGGCCGCGTTTCCTCCTCATAGGAGTGCAGGAGCGCTTCCCGCTCCTGTCCACTCACCGACATCGGCACGAGTGCCTCCAGGGCCGGAGAGGCGGCGGTGTAACTGAGATAGACCGCATTGATACGGGCTTCGAGCGCGAGAAGACGCTCGCGCCTTGGGGGCTCCTTTGCAGTCGCGATGGCAAGGTAGTGCCGAAGCGGCGGCTCCGCGCAAGGTCTAAGGTTTCTCATCGTCCCGTTCCCCAGGCTTCGCCGTCAGCGCCTGGAGCGCCATGCGAGCATTGAGGCTCAGCTTCTTGTTGAACAGGTTCGCGACACCCTCGCGCGTCCCTTGTGTATCCACGAGCTGGCGAAGGATGCGGAAGTAGTTTTTGTGCCGTTCGTCCACCCGAAACGCGGTGTTGACGATCTCGGTCAGGTTCTCCCCGAATGACTCGGCGGGGTAGCGCGAGATGATGGGAACGCCCCCCTCGCGCTCCAGGATCCGGATGTTCCTCGCGGGAATCTCCTGCAGCACGATGGGCGAGTGGGTTGCGATGATGGCATATGAACGGAACTCTTGAATGGCCTTGTGGAGCAGTCGCATCATCCCGGAGAGTAGCTGCGGATGCAGGTGGGTCTCCGGCTCGTCGAAGAGCAGGATCGAGCCCGGCCGGATGTGCGCAAGAACCCTGGCCAGGATCAGCAGGAGCAACTTGTGACCGGAGCTCTGCTTCCGGATCCACGCGACGCGCGTGTCCAGGTCCGGAAGCTGGGTGATCCGCTCCGGCTCCGAGAACTCCTCGAGGATTCCTGATGCCTTCATCAGCTGAGTCCACTGGGGAGCACGTTTCTGCTGCTGGATGAGGAGGATTGCCTCATCGAAAGCAGACATGGCCCAGTCCATGTTGACGTGGTTGGTCGCGTCACGCAGCCCGCAATAGATGTAGTTGACACCCAGCTCTGGGCTGAACGGTCTCTTGAATGTATCGAAGGCGCTATACGAGATGGCGATGACCTGGCTGACCAGAGGCCGCGCCGAGCCAAGCCCCGGAACCTCACTTTTTTCGAGCCCGCTCAAGGCATGCGCCAGCCCCCCCAGCAGAACCGTCTTGCCGGCTCCATTCCGACCCACGAGCGCAATGGCACGCCCGAACCACTCTGCCCGCTCCTCGAAAGCAATCTCGAGCTGGTGCGGAACATCGAAGCCGTCGAGCTGCTTCGTGTACGTGAAGGAGGGCGCCGGAATGGGCGCGGTGGGGCGACCGAACAGGGCACCCGCTGTTTTCAGGGCCCACAATGCCGATGAGGCTCGCAGCAGCGAGAACTGATAGCCCTCTTCCTGCTCGAATTCAGCATGGATCGCGGGGTTGAAGGCGCTGTCACGGAGCGCCTTCAATATCTCCCCGGCAACATCCAGTCCCAGTTCCCGGATGCGCTCGTAGAACTCCAGGGTCTGCCCCAGGCTGCAGTAGCGCTCGTCAAGCGCGGTGAAGGCGCCAGGGAGTTCGGTCTTCTTCTGGTCGCGCTGAAGAATCTTCAATGCACCCAGCTCGACTTCCTGATTGGCGTCCGGACAGTAGTACGCTCTGAAGCTGGTCTTATAGGTGTAGTCGTCCCAGGGACGTCCCCGTTCCAGGACCACGCACGGGAATTTCTGGCGGGGCACCAGGTACTTCCACTGCTCGCTCTCGAAGTGCATCGTGGTCCTGTCGGATAACCGCCGCCAAGGATAGCCGCATACCGGATAGATTGGATGCCGGACCTTAACAAGAGGCCACGGGGCTGTCGCCGTCGTGCGGGGACGAACCCTGCCCGTTGGCTCTCCGACAAAGGGGCCACAACTCCGCATTCACGTCCCTCGTCGGCTCTACCCTCGCGAGCGAATGCCCCCGGCTCACCCTGGATGGAAAGGCGCTCTCCGACATGGCGACCACCACTCTTGCCGGACTACCGAGCGCGGCGACGAGGGTGTGGACCGCATCAAGGATCTGGCCGACGGCATCGGCGCTGACGCGGTGCTGGAGTGCATCGGAACCAGCGAGTCGACGAAACAGGCATTGCGAGCCACCCGGCCCGGTGGGTTCGTCGGCTATGTCGGCATCCTGCTCGGGGTGGAGCTCCCGGGTGAGGAGCTGTTCTTCTCCCACGACAGGCTGCGCGGTGGCCCTGCGCAAGTGCGCCGATTCCTGCCTAATCTGATCGACCGAGTATGGAACGGCAAGATCGAACTGTTCGACCTGACCCTGCCACTCGAGCAGGTCGCCGAGGGCTACCGCGCCATGAACGAGCGCCGCGCGATCAAGGCACTGCTGCGCCCGTGACGCGCTTTGCACCTCCTGAGCGAGGTAGTTGATGCCAAACTGTTAGCCTTCTACGTCGGCTGGCCCAACACCATGTCGGCCATTACGCGCGCCAAGGCGCTCTTCGGGAAGAAGTAGTCGTCGGCCCCGTCGAAGCGATGAACTGCTATAGACTCCGCCGGACATGTCCATCCAAGCGCGGTCACTCACTCGCGAGGCGTTCGCCCCTTTCGGCGACGTCATCGGCCTGGAGCTCTCCGGGGGTTCCAGCGCCAACCAGGGAACGGCCACCCGGTATGACCGGGTCGCCCAGCTCACCAATAGCCGGCCCGGTGCCCAACCCAACCTCGCCGTGTTCCGCTCGGTGGCCAAGGCCCTGCCCTTCCAGGTCCGCCTGCTGGAGCGCCACCCCTGCTCCACCCAGATGTTCGTGCCGCTCGCGTGCCGGCGCTTCCTCGTCGTCGTGTGCCCGGACGACGCACACGGCGAGCCAGACCTCTCAGGTCTGCGCGCATTCGTGTGCGGCCCCGGCCAGGGCATCAACTACCGCGCCAACGTCTGGCACCACCCCATCATCGCGCTCGAGGGACCGGCCGACTTCCTGATGCTCGCGTGGGAGGATGGGTCGGCGCAGGACTGCGAAGAGCGCCCCCTCTCCACCCCCCTCTTCGTCACGAGCGACTGACCCTGCCTCCTGGCAGGGCCGCCTCTCAGAGATCCGCGAGGGCGTTGCGCACAGCGCCCAGCTCGGCGGGGAGATCCACGGGAGGATTGGAGTACCGGCTCGTCACGTCCGCCAGCGCTCCCCGGTGGTAGCCCACCTTGAAGTCCGGGAACTTCAACCCGTGCGCCGTGGACACCACCGCCACCCGAGCGCCCCGGGCAATCACTCCCTGGGCCACCAGCTTCTCCAGCGCCGCCAGCGCCACACCCGTGTGCGGGCACGTGAAGGTGCCTTCCCGGTCCGCCCGCGCCGCCGCGTTGGCCAGCTCGGACTCCGTCGCCTCCTCCACCACCCCGTCGAAGCTCTTCAGGATGCGCACCGCGCGCCGGAAGGACACCGGGTTTCCAATCTGGATCGCCGACGCCAGCGTGCGCTCGGCCTGCATCGGCAGCAGCTCCTTGAAGCCCCCGCGGAAGGCCCTCATCAGCGGGTTGGCCCGCTGCGCCTGCGCCACCGCGATCCGCGGCCGCTTGGAGATGACGCCCAGCGCGAGCATCAGCTCGAAGCCCTTGCCCAGCGCGCTCGCGTTGCCCAGGTTGCCGCCCGGAATCACCACCCAGTCCGGTGGCTCCCAGCCCAGATCCTGGCACAGCTCAATGGCCACCACCTTCTGCCCCTCGATGCGCAGCGAGTTCATCGAGTTGGCCAGGTACAGGCCCGAGTCCTGCGTCACCTGCTGCACCAGCTTCATGCAGCCGTCGAAGTCCGTGTCCAGCGACAGCACCCGCGCCCCATTGGCCACCGGCTGCACGAGCTGCGACAGCGACACCTTGTCCTTCGGCAGGAACACCACCGACGGAATCCCCGCCGCCGCGCAGTAGGCCGACAGCGCCGCCGACGTGTCTCCCGTGGACGCACACGCCACCGCTCGGATGGGCACGCCCCGCGCGCGCATGTGCTTCACCGACGACACCAGGACCGTCATGCCCCAGTCCTTGAAGCTGCCCGTCGGCGAGACACCGCACTCCTTCAAGTCGAGGCTCGCCAGCCCCAGCTCCGCCGCCATCCTCGGCAGCGGCTTGAGCGGCACCCGCCCCTCTCCCAGCGAGACCATGTCCTCCACCGGCAGCTCCGGGAGCACCCACTCGTGCTTGCCCCAGACGCCCGAGGCGTACGGCAGCCGCGAGGATCCAAAGCGCTGCTCGAAGCGGCGCCGCCACTCCTCCGCGGGCACCGAACGCAGTGCCTCGACGTCGTGCGCTACCTCCAGCAACCCCTGGCAGCGCGGGCAGCGGTAGACGACCTCCAGCAGCGGAGCACGGAATCCGCACCCCTCACTGCAGGCATACTCGGCATGAAAGGCTGGCTTGCTCATGGTTCTCATTCGGCCGCCGGAACAAGGGTCCCGCAGGTGACGCAGGCCCGGCCAGCGTACGCGGGAGAGTGGCACTTCGAGCACGTCGTCCGCGCCCCGGCCTGGGGCAGCGCGGAAGCCGTCGCCTCGGGCTGCGTCAGTCGCACCTTGGGCAGACGCATACCACAGCGATCGCACACCGCCCCGCTCTCCTGCACGTTGCGGCAGTAGCGGCAGACAATCGGACCCGTGGGCGCCGCCGTCCTGTACCCATCCGAGGCGGCTCGCCCCGTGTCTATGTCCTGAATGGGTGCCACCAGGACGTTGCCCGCCGAGGCCGAGCGGCCCGTGTCCAGCTCGGGCACTGGCTGCACGACGATGTCCCGCACCGCCTGCCGGGCCGTCAGCTCCAGGTCCGGAATGGCCGCGACGGGCACGGGCGCACGGCCTCCGGCAAGCTGGGTCTGCTCCAGCTCGGCCAGCGGCGCTACCGCCACCACCACCGGGGCAACCGCGGTGAGCTTCTTTCCACAGACTTCACACTCGGTGCCCTGAGCCTGCTGGTGCTCGCACACGGGGCAGATGATCATGAATCGAGAGGTTAGCGGCCCCGCTCCACCCGAGCAATGCACGACATCTCTCCACAGGGAGAGGAGGCAGCCTCAGTGCAGCAACCGCGGCGGCGGCGTGCTCGTCATCGGGACGAAGCGCACCGACAGCAGCTTCTCCACCGTGGGTGTCTCCCCCGCAAGCGGCCGAGTGATGCGGATCAGCTCCTGCGCTCCATGCCTCGGGCCCACTGGCAGGACCAGGCGACCGCCCGGCCGGAGCTGCTGGTAGAGGGCGGGGGGAAGCCGCTCTGGCGCCGCCGTGCCGATGATGGCGTCAAAGGGCGCGACCTCCGGCCAGCCAGCCGTGCCGTCGCCTACCAGGTAGTGGATGTTGTTGAGACCCAACCGGCCTAGCCGCTCGCGGGCCGACTCGGCGAGCTCGGGAACGGTCTCGACGGTGTACACCTCACCACACAGCCGCGAGAGCACGGCCGTCTGGTAGCCGGAGCCCGTTCCAATCTCCAACACCCGCTCCCCAGGCTGGGGGTTCAAGGCCTGTGTCATGAAGGCCACGATGAACGGTTGGCTGATCGTCTGCCCGTGGCCGATGGGCAGCGGCGCGTCCTCCCCCGCCGAGCTCCGCATCGACTCTGGAACGAACTCCGCCCGTTCGAGGTCCCGGATCACCTCCAGCACACGTGTGTTGGAGATGCCCTGCCGCCGAAGTGCCTCCGCGAGCGCCACGTCACCCATGGGGCCTAGCCTAACCACGCGGTGAATCCGATGCAGGCCCTTTCCCGCTCCCTCGTTCACCGGACGGCCCTTCCTCCCCCGCCTCACTGCTCAAGGCGGACGGGCTCAATCACGTCTCGCGACGGCAGGCCGGGGTGCTCACTCAGGTAGGTGTCCATGGCTTCGGGAACCTCGGCGCCGATCATCAGGAGGTAGCGTTGGATCAGCCGCACGCGGGCCCGCTCGAAGAGCTCGCCATCGTCGGGGACCCGCCAGGGAGCGGGGACGACCTCTCGTGCCACCTCGTGCGCGAATGCCGGATCCGCTTCGCCCACCCGCTTCAGCCACTCGTAGTCCTGCAGCCCCTGGCGGATCAGCTTGAGCCGCAGGGAGGGCAACGGCACGTCCACGGTTCCTCCAATGACGGGGACCGTCCCCGGGTAGAAGAGCGTCCCGTCCCCATTGCCGCCGTAGGTGTACTGGTTCGTCCAGGCCGTGGAGAGCATCTCCGCCACCTGGTAGTAGAGCTCACCCGTCGCCCCCATCTGGAAGGAGATCCACTCCAGGGCCCGAGCCTTCGCGGCCGGGCGATCCATCATGTACGAGGGCCAACCCTGCCCCGGCACGTTCTCGGGCCGAGAGCCACCACAGCCGTGGTTGTAGCAGCTCTGGTAGAGCCACAGCTCTCGGTTGGGCCGGCGGAGGAATGCCTCGTAGGGAGAGGGAGTACCGGCCCTCTCGGACAGCACCCGCGTCGAGAAGATGCTGTCCACCATCACCACGGCGATGTCGATGAGATCGGACAGCCCCCACCGCTCCAGGTCCTCGAGGGAGTAGATGGTCAGCATCGTCCGCAGCTGCGGCGTCAGCTGCCTCGACAGCGTGGCGCGCGCGCGCACCTCCTCGAACGAGGAGTGCCAGGGAGGCTCGTCCCCCACGACGGTGAAGGAGAGGGGCAGCAGGCCGCGCGCTCCCAACTGGGCGAGATAGTCGGCGCGCTGCGCGGGGGTGGGTTGCCCCAAGAACTGCACGCTCGTCATCCGCGCACCGGGCAGGCGCAGGGGCGCGGTCCCCCAGAGGAATGGATCCCACCAGGTCTCGAAGGTGGTCCAATCCGGGATCTCATGGGTATCGAAGTGGCTGGAGAGCGTGATGCGGTGCTCGAGCCCCAGCTTATGGAAGTAAGACAACAACCGCAGCTGGTCCTCCCGCGAGCACTCCCGCTGGCCGGTAAACGCCTTGCACACGGCGGGCGTCCACAGGAGGAAGTTCGTCCGCAGCGACGACGTGCTCGGCATCACCCAGTCCACCACCGTGAGGGACACGTCCACCTGCGCGCGGTAGCCCATCCCCACCACCTCGACCGTGCCGCGGTACTCGCCCGGAGGGGCATCTATTGGCACGTGCACGTCCACCCAGAGGGCGCGCGACTCCCGCGCAGGCACATCCATCGGGAAGGCCTGGCGCTTCTCTCCCAAGGTCTCGTCCACGTCCGGCACCAGTCCGTCCGGCCACCACCCCGCCTCCGAGTGCTGCGTGGACGGAACCGTGACGAGCAGCAGGGCCTCCCGGTAGAGGACGATGTCGGCGCCCTCGATGCGCGCGGGGCCCTCCAACGCGGGGAGGCTCGCGCTCACCCCACTCCATCCCGAGTCCCCTCCGTGCAGTCCCACTTGGAAGGAGACGAACTCATTGCGCGCGGCGAACAGCTGCACGCTCGAGCGGGTACCCGGTGCCGTCTGCGGCCGCACCTTCTCCATCGTGCTCACGGCCCAGACTGACGGGTAGGAAACCGCCCAGGCGGGCCATCCCAACACCAGCGCTAGCACACCGAAAAAACATGTGAGGGCTCTCATGGTGTTGTTCAGCATGGGAATCATTCCCCACCCCGTCGTCCCGTCCATCGGTGCGATGTGAACAAAGGGAGTGACAGAGAGGGGGCCAATCGCAGCGCGGGCCGCCGCTTCCCCAGGCGGCTGCCATGACTTCGGCGCGGGAAGTCTCTTGCGCTCGCCGTTAGGGCGTGGTGGGAATCCGCACAGGAGGATTCACGCATGGACGCCGCCGCCGACGAACTGCTCCGCCTCGCCTTCGACCGCGCGCCCGCTCTCGAGGCCAACCAGGCCATCGCGCGCATCCGCGACCAGGAGGGCGATGAGCTCTCCGGTTCCACCAGCTACGAGCTCGTCCTCCCCGCCGAGAACGTCCGCTCTTACCTGCTCGACTACACGATGCCGCGCCTCGTGGACTACCTCGAATCGAGCGGCGCCAAGCTGCCCCACTGCGGCGGCGTATTCCTCTCCGTGTTCGCCGGAGACACGCTCTACTTCCTGCACGCCAAGGACGTGGTGGAGCTGCTCTCCCGGTGGAGCGGCCTGTCCATGGCCGAGCTCAAGACGCGCTACGGGCCCAAGTAGTCTCGCCGGCGCAGGGCGCTGCAATACCTGGCTCCCGAGGCGTGTTATTCCTCCCCGAGCCATGACTTCCACCGAGCGCCTCTACTTCAGCGATCCCTTCCTCTTCCGCTTCACTGGACGCGTCGTCGCGCATGGCACGTGGAATGGTGCCCCCTCCCTCGTGCTCGACCGCACCGCCTTCTACCCCGAGGCCGGCGGCCAGATGGCCGACCGCGGCGTGCTCGGAGGCCTCGCCCTGCGCGACGTGCAGGTGGACGACACGGGCGTTGTGCACCACGTGCTGGAGCTGCCCGAGGGCACCGGGCTCCCCGAGGTCGGCGCCGAGCTGTCCGGGGAGATCGACCGCATCCGCCGCCGCGTTCACATGGCGCTGCACACCGGCCAGCACATGCTGTCACGCGCGCTGGTGGACGTGGCCAACGCCCAGACTGTGTCCTCCCGGCTGGGCGAGACGGTGTGCACCATCGACGTGGACCTGGATGTGCTCGACGAGCGGCGCGTCGCGGAGGCCGAGGACCTGGTCAACTCCGTCATCGATGACGACATCGCCATCCGCTCCTTCTTCCCCACCCCCGAGGAGCTGGCCGCCCTTCCCCTGCGCCGTGCCCCCAAGGTGACGGACAACATCCGCGTGGTGCAGATTGGCGAGTTCGATGTGTCGCCCTGCGGCGGAACTCACTGCACGCGCTCGGCGCAGGTGGGCATGGTGCGCGTGGTGGGAGTGGAGCGCTACAAGGGCAAGGGCCGCGTCCTCTTCTCCGCGGGCCGCCGCGCCCGGACCGAGCTGTGGGAAGAGGCTGGGACGCTGCGCTCGCTGGGCCGGGCCTTCTCGTGCGGACCACTTGACGTGCCGGCCTCCGTGGACAAGCTGCGTCGTGATCTCACCGATGTCCGTGAGTCGCTCGGGGCCGCTCGGGCAAAGCTTGCAGAGGCTACTGCCGCCGAGCTCGCCACGCAGTTGGAGCAATCCCCGGACAAGCGTGTGGTGGCGGTACTTGAGGGGGCTACTCCCGAGTACCTGCGCTCCGTCGCCGCCCGCCTCACGAGCCGACCCGAGGCGGTGGTGTTGCTCGCCGGCCGCTCTCCCGAGGGACTGGCGGTGTTGATTACTCGCGGCAGTGGCTCCAGCTTCGGTTGTGGCGCCTTCCTTAAGCGTGCCGCTGAGGTCGCGGGTGGACGCGGAGGGGGGCGTCCTGAGCACGCGGAGGGACGTCTTCCTCCTGGCACTGATTGGACGGCCCTCGTGGCTTCGATCCTCGGGTGAGATCCCGGGGTCTGGATACCCTCACCCTCGCCCTCTCCCAGAGGGAGAGGGGATGACTTGCTATCGCTCAGGCGATTGGACGGGCGGCGGAGCCACCAGCCCCGCCAGGGCCCCGAGGCCCCGTTGGAACTCCTCGAGCGAGAGCTTCCCCTCAGAGAACCGCTCGCCGAGGCTCAGCAGGGGCCGGAGCTCGGCGACCTCCATCCAGGCTCGCCAGGCCTTCTGGTCGGCCTCGGAGAGCGGCGTGTAGACGGGTTTCTGGCACGCCAGGCTCTCCAATCGAGCGCTCGCGCGCTGGGCCAGCTCATCCAGCTTCGCTAGGACCTCCGCCTCCAGCCGCGCCGGCTTCACGTCGATCACGCAGAGCGAGCCCACCGTCCGACCCATCACTCGCAACGGAAAGCCCACGTAGGCCCGGATGCCGTAACGCTCCACCAAATCCCTGGGCAGGTCGGGCAGGGACGTCGCGTCCTCGATCTCCAGTCCATCCTCACCCGCCACGACGAACTGGCAGAAGGACGTGCAGCGATCCGTGGCCAATGCCGCCACGAGATCCGGCGGCAGCCCCACGTGCGCTCGGAAGAACTGGATCTTCCGCACCACCAGGCTCACCAGCGAGATCGGAAATCCGCTCAACGCCGTCGCCTCGGAGACGATCGCCTGGAGCTCTGGGTCCGGCGTGGAATCCAGCAGCGACGTATCGAAGGAGGACAGCCGCTCGGTGTCGTCGAGCACCGAGAGATCCTGAGGAAGTCGGGAGTTCATCGTCCACCATCCCGCCGCGGCGGAGAGGAGAGGGTCTCGAAGCGAATCACCTGAGCAGGCCGAGGGCTGGCGCTCTGGCGAAGGCACAGCGGGAAAACGGTCTTCTCTTCGGTGTCCATCAGGGAGCGCAGGGCGTTGGACACCGTACGAAAACGCTGCCCAAGCCGCTCCGGATCCGAGTCCACGTTCACGAGAAAGCCCAGCACCGCGTTGGACATCACCGACAGGTTGGTGCGGAAGATGTTCAGCAGCGTGAGCGTGCTCGCGTCCGGGCGGGAGGCAACCACAGCCTCGTAGAGCTGATCCTTGGCCCGCTGGTGAGGCACGAAGACGTCATGGAGCTGCCGCAGCAGGCCGGGTAACTCCACGGGGCTCGCAGTGTCGCAGGCCCGGAGGAGCACACGCAGTTGGCCATGCTCTCTCTTCAACGTCTCCACACGGTTGATCATGACAAGGGAACATCTTGCCACGGATGTGCCAGCCTCCAACCATCGGAGCCCCAAGGAGGTTGCCTGGTAACCGTTGTGGCGTCCCGCCACAACTCGGACCCCCGCCCCAAGGACTGTGGCACTTCGGGACTGTGGCGTTGCACCACACGCCTCAGGTGTGAGCCGCCCAACGATGAGGGTCCGAGCACTCGCGCAGTTCTGACCTTCCCCGTTCACTGCCGTGCGCTGGGAGCCAATGGGGGCGGGCAGTCGCGAGAACGACCTGTCACGCTTCCTTGCATGCTTCCCTTGATGGACCTACCCAGCTCCGCTCCCCCACGGCTCGATCAACTCCTCGATGTCGTCACGGACGGAGTGCTCGCACTCGACGTCCAGGGACGGCCTACCTACATCAACACCAGCGCCGAGCACATCCTGACACGCTCTCGGCATGAGCTCCTGGGTCAGTGCCTGTGGACGGTGTTGCCGGAGCTGAAGCAGACGGAGCTCGGCCGGGCCTGCCAGCGCGCGCTCGCGGAGGGCATCCCCGAGACGGTGGAGGAGTACCTCGAGGCCCTGGGCGCCTGGCTGGAGGTCCGGGTGTTCCCCACTCGGGAGGGACTGCTCGTGCTGCTCCGGGACGTGACACCACTCAAGCAGGTGGAGACCGAGTATGCCCGCCTGCATGCGCTCGTGATGTGCGCTCCCGCCGTGGCCTTCGTGACGCGCGGGCCCCAGCACATCTTCGAGCTGTCCAACCCCCGCCACCGCCAGCTCCATGGAGGGCGGCAGATGCTCGGCCGGCCCGCCCGCGAGGCCTTGTCAGAGCTGGAGGGTCAGAGCCTGCTTGAGGTGTTGGATCGGGTCTACGTCACCGGCTCCCCCTTCGTCCTGGAGCAGGTGTCTCTCTGGGTGGAGGGCCCCAACGGCCAGCGCGAGGAGCTCCTCTTCCACCTCACCTGCCAGCCGCTGCGCAACGCCGTCGGACGAGTGGACGGCGTGGCCGCGTTCGCCTTCGAGATATCGGCGCAGGTGCGCGCGCGCTGGATGGCGGAGCAGGCGCGCGATCGGGCCGAGGAGGCCAACCGCACCAAGGACGAATTCCTGGCCACCGTCGCGCACGAGCTGCGCACACCGCTCACGACCATCCTCGGGTGGACCAGCATCCTGCGCGCCAACATGATCTCCCCCGAGAAGCAGGCGCACGCCTTGGAGACGGTGGAGCGCAGCGCCAGGGTCCAGGCGCAGCTCGTCGACGATCTGTTGGATCTCTCGCGCCTCGTCGCCGGGAAGATGCGCCTGGAGATGCAACTGGTGTCACTGGCCCCCGTGGTGGAGGCCGCGCTGGACGCAGTGCGTCCCGTGGCGGAGGCCCGGGACATCCGCATCGAGCCCCAGCTGGAGCCCGTCCTGGACCCTGTCCGGGGGGACCGCCGCCGGCTCCAGCAAGTGGCGTGGAGCCTCCTGTCCCTCGCCATCAAGTTCACACCGGAGGGCGGACAGGTGACGGTCCGGTTGCGGCGCGAGGAGGCGCATGTGGCGCTGGAGGTGGTCGGTGCGGAGGGCTGCGCCCCCCAGAAGCATGGGAGCCAGGGTCTGGGGCTGTCCATCGTGCGCTACCTCGTGGAGCTGCACAGCGGAACCGTTCAGACTGACAGCGAGGGCCACGGCGCCCGCCTCACCGTGCGGCTCCCGTCGGATGGGACGTGAAGCCCCGCCCTACCCGACCCGCGCGAGGGCCAGCCGACCCTCCCAGCGCTCCTCGAGCGCCTTCACCAGGCCCTGGTGCTCGGCGGCCTCGAGCCGCGGATCCTTCGCGAGGATCCTCCGGGCCTCCTCCTGGGCCAGCGACAGCAGATCTCCGTCTCGCGCGAGGTTCGCCACCGCCAACTCCGGCAGGCCGCTCTGGCGCGTGCCGAGGAACTCGCCCGGACCCCGGATCTCCAGGTCCTTCTCCGCGATGACGAAGCCGTCGCTGCTGTGCTCCATCACGCCCAGCCGCTCCGAGGAGTCCATCGAGGAGCGCGCCAGGTTCGCCACCAGGTAGCAGTAGCTCACCGCCGCGCCCCGGCCCACGCGGCCACGCAGCTGGTGCAGCTGCGACAGGCCAAAGCGCTCCGCGGACTCGATGACCATCACCGACGCGTTCGGCACGTCCACGCCCACCTCCACCACCGTGGTGCACACGAGGATCTGGATGCTCCCCGCCCGGAAGGCGTCCATCACCAGATCCTTCTCCTCGGGCTTCATCCGCCCGTGGAGCAGCCCCACCTCCACGCCCGGGAACACCTGCCGCAGCTTGTCCGCCCCGCGCGTGGCGTCCTCCAGGTCCAGCTTCTCCGACTCCTCCACCAGCGGGTACACCACGTAGGCCTGGTGGCCCTTCTGCACCTCGGACGCCACCGCCTCGTACACGCGCGCCCGCTGCTTGTCGTTGAAGACCCGCGTCTTCACCGGCGTGCGCCCAGGCGGCAGCTCGTCGATGACCGACACGTCCAGGTCCCCGTACAGCGTCATCGCCAGCGTGCGCGGAATCGGCGTCGCCGTCATCACCAGCACGTCCGGGAACACGCCCTTGCTCATCAGCGTGTGCCGCTGCAGCACTCCGAACCGGTGCTGCTCGTCGATCACCACGAAGCCCAGCTTCTGGAAGCCCACGTCCTGCTGGATGAGCGCGTGCGTCCCTACCGCCAGGTGGATCTCCCCTCGCGCCACCGCCTCGCGGATCTCCCGCTTGCGCTTCGCCGTCCCCGCCGCGCTGACCAGGCCGACCTTGTAGCCCAGTGGCTCCAGCAGCTTGCGGAACGTGCGCTCGTGCTGCTCCGCGAGGATCTCCGTGGGCGCCATCACCGCCACCTGGTAGCCGTCCTGCAACGCCAACAGCGACGCCACCACCGCCACCGCCGTCTTCCCCGAGCCCACGTCGCCCTGCACCAGCCGGTTCATCGGCTCGGTGCGGCCCATGTCCCGCGCCACTTCCTCGATGACCCGCTTCTGCGCCCCCGTGAGCTGGAATGGCAGCGCCCCGCGCGCCTTCTCCATCCGCGGCGCCGACACGTCGAAGGTGATGCCCTTCTCCTGCTTCACCCCCTGCCGCTTCAGCCCCACCCCCAACTGCAGGAAGAAGAGCTCGTCGAACGCCAGCCTCCGGTGCGCCGGGCTCAGGTGCCGATCCAGCATCTCCGGATCCGCGTCTCCCGCCGGGAAGTGGATGGCCCGCAGCGCCTCCGGCAGCGTCATCAGCTCCAGCTTCCTCCGCAGCGACTCCGGCAGCGGCTCCTCCACGTGGTTCGAGTAGGACTCGCTCACCACCGACGCCAGCTCCCGGAACATCCGCTGATCGCCCCGCTCGAAGCCCGGGTACACCGGGACGATCCGGTTGAAGTGCACCGAGGACACCTCGAGGTCCTCCGCCGGCTCGATCTCCGGGTGCGCCATCTCACGCCCCGACAGCGACGCGCGCACCTCCCCGGACAGCACCAGCCTCTTGCCCACCGGGAAGCGTGCTTTCAGCCACGGGCCCGCGTTGAAGTACGTCGCCGCGATGCTCCCCGAGCGGTCCGCCACCACCGCCCGGAAGTAGCGCTTCCCCGTCCGGCTCGGCACGAAGTCCGCCAGCTTCACCTCGCCCACCGTCACCCCTCGCTCCCCAGGCATCAGCTCGGCGATTGTCTGCAGCTTCCGTCGATCCTCGTAGCAGCGCGGCAGCAGGAAGAGGATGTCCCCTACCCGCTTCAGCCCCTTCTTGTTCAGCGCCGCCAGCAGCCTCGGGCCCAGCTTCTTGCCCATCGTCTTCAGCGGAATCGCCAACGGCCCTGAGCGCGGCGCGATCGACAGCAGCTTCGCCTCCGCCCTCGACTCCTCCTGCCCCTTCGCCGCTCGCTTCTTGCGCTTCGCTCCGGGCTTCTGTTTCTCCTCGGGCGCGGGTTTCGCTGGCGCGGGCTTCGCCGGCATGGGATTCACCAGCGGCGGCTGGATGGGTCGGGTCGGGGTCGGCCGGGTCGGGACCAGCGTCGGACGCGCTACCGCCGGACGGTGGGCCAGGGGCTGCAAGGTGCCTTCCACCACGGAGCTGGGGGGCGCTGTTCGCGTTCCCGGGGGCCCGGGAAGCGGATCCTTGGACTTCCAGGGGGGGACCCCCTCGGGACGACTCTCCG
This sequence comes from Archangium minus, assembly GCF_044360475.1. Lineage (NCBI taxonomy): Bacteria > Pseudomonadati > Myxococcota > Myxococcia > Myxococcales > Archangiaceae > Archangium > Archangium minus. Next base: position 5,786,254 of record NZ_CP043494.1, on the reverse strand, counting down.
CACGGCTCAACCCGGGGTTCTCGATACCCTCACCCCGTCCCTCTCCCGGAGGGAGAGGGGTGGTGGGGGGCACTACCTGCGCCAGTTCTTCCGGTAGCGGGACTCCGCTGAGTTTGAGCCCCGCTACCACCCTCCTCAACGCCGCCTTGCGCCTCTCCACCGTCGGATGGTCCACGTGCGGCAACGCCGCTCGCAGATGCTTCAGCGCCTCCGCGTCCAGCCCCGTCGCCCCCGCCAACGCACGCTCCAACAGACTCCGAAGGTCCTTCACCGTCGACAGATGGGCGAAGTCACTCCTACAGGCGTATTTCAGGGGTCCAACAAGGCTGGCGAGCGGGTGGTTCACAGGGCTGTCCGAGCGATTCATCCTAAAGCGAGCTCTGCTCTCCGCCCACTAGAACGACACAGGGGAGCGAGCTTTCGCCCGCTCCCCCGTTCGGCTGGCCACAGGAGGGCCCTCAGCCCTCCGAAACCGGCTCGTCCTCTGGGTCCTCGAAACGGACCTCCTGCACCTCGTACTCGCGCGTGCCGCCCGGGCTCTGCACCGTGGCGATATCGCCCACCTTCTTGCCAATGAGCGCCCTGGCCACCGGCGACGTCACCGCGATCCACCGCTTCTTCAGGTCCGCCTCCAGCTCGCCCACCAGACGGTAGGTGACCGTCTTGTCGGTCTCCACATCCAGCAGGTCCACCGTCGCCCCGAACACGACCTTGTCCCCACCCAGCTTGCTCGGATCGATGACCTCCGCACGGGCGATCCAGTCGTTCAGATCCAGGATGCGGCCCTCGATGTGCGACTGCTTCTCCTTGGCCGCGTGATACTCGGCGTTCTCACGCAGGTCCCCGTGCGCGCGCGCCACCTCGATCTCCCGGGAGATCTTCCCGCGCTCAACCGTCTGAAGGTGCTTCAGCTCCGCCTTCAGCTTCCGCAGACCCGAGGGAGTCATCGGAATGTTCCCGCTCCCGCTCATCGACACTGCTCCTTCCCACGGCAAAAGGTGATCGCTGGGGCCAGCCGCCGCCCTTCACCATGGCGGCGCCCAGGCCGAAAGGGAAACTGTAAGAGAGGTTTGACGACCCGGTCAATGAAACCCGCTCGTCGCACCAGCGACAACGTACCTTCCGCACGCCGCCACCGCCGGACTTCTGGCATGCTGACGCACCGTGCTGTCCATCCAGGAACTCCGCGCGCTCGGCGCGTCACTGTCCATCGGGGCCTTCCGCCGTCAACTCGGCCCCTTCGTCCTCATCCAACGCTCGCCGGGCCGGCCCTCGTCCCTCGTGCTCGAGCCCACCCGCGTGGCCGCCGCGTCGGACATCGAAAAGGGCATGCTCTCGCTCCTCTTCGAGTTCGATGACCTGCTCATCACCACCCTCCCCCCGCTGGCCCGCGTGGAGGAGCTCGGCGTAGGCCGGTTGCCCGACTGCGACCTCGTCATCGACGACAGCTCTGTGTCCAAGCGCCACGCCACCCTGCGCTGGAGCGAGCCCCAGGGCCGCTGCACCGTGAAGGATCTCGGCTCCACCAACGGCACCTTCCTCAACGGGGCGTCGCTCGGCACGCGCGAGGCCACGATCAGGGACGGGGACATCCTCAGCTTCGGAAATGTTCAGTTTTGGTTCTTGATGACGGACACGCTGCACGCCCGGCTCCACGGGCCTCCGTCCGGGAAGCCGAGCTACTGAGGCAGGCGAACGCTCAGGGCAGCCGGCCCGCCGCGGGGTTCTTGCGCGCCGCGGAGAAGGCCCCGTGCAACCCGTCCACCGCGCCGCCCACCTCGCCCGCGTACTGCACCGCGTGGATGGTGTAGAGGTCCTGCACCTCCTCCAGGCGGCGGAACACTTCCTTGAGGCTCGTGCGGTCGCGCGAGCCGAGCGCGCACTGAGCCTCGCGATCCGTCACCCGCTGCAGCCAGGCAGTCCGGAACTCCATCCACTGCCTGTCCACCTTGCTGGCCGGCGTGGTGCGCACCAGCTTCTCCCGCTCGGACTCGAGCTGGGACCACAGCTCTTGCGCTGCATCGAGGCACTCGCGGTAGGACAGCACCTGCTCCGCCTGGGGCTTGCGCTCCGGCGTCATCGCCGCCACCGAGCGTGACACGCTGATGGTGATCGCCAAGCAGAACGCCACCACCACGGCGATGTAGATGCCGTAGGCAGCAGCTCGGAAGGGACGGAAACGGGGGTCTTTCCGGGGATCGGGCGCGGACACGGGGCCCGTCTTACGACCCTGAGCCTCTCGTGGCAACGTCCGGATGAGGTGCAGGGCGGGGGCATGGGGCCTGGAATGCCCCCTCCCGAGGTACCATCGCCCTCAGCTTCGACTACGCGAGCGCCCGCTTCTCGGGGGGCGGCACCACCTTGCCCCCCTGGGTCAGCAGCGCACGCATGAAGCGGAAGGCGAGCACGCTCTCACGAGCAGGGCCGAGGAAGGCCTCGGCGAGCACGCTGGCCTCGACGCGCAGCAGCTTCAGCGCACCAGGCTTGGGAGCATCAGCGCGGGGGGTCTTCAAGAGGGACGCGACATTCATGGGGAGCCTCCGTTGGCGGGGAGTCACCCTAAGTGTTGGCTATCCTCGTCAAGTCCTCGTGACGCGCAGGTCAATTCTCCGCGACGCCCCACTTACGAAGTTGGCTCCTCAGCACTCCAGGCGAGGACTCGGGCCCTCGATACCCTCACCCCGACCCTCTCCCGGAGGGAGAGGGAGGGGGGGTGGAGAGCCTGTTTACTGCGCCGGAGCGGGCGCGGGCGCGGACGCAGGCACGGCCGCAGGTGCCGCCGCCGGGCCAGCCGCGGGCACCGCCGCCGGAGCCGCCTCGGTGCCACCCGACTTCAGCCGACGCGCCGTCGCCAGCCGGCCACGGAACTGCGGGATGAACTCGCTGGCCGGGTGCTGCGCCACGCCGTCCATCACCGTCTGGATCGCCTTATCCAGCTCGCCCGTCTCCTGGTACGACTGCGCCAGCAGCAGCATCGCGTAGTCACGGTTCTTCGCCTTCTTGTCGCTCTCGACGAAGCGCGCCAGCTGCGGCACCGCCAGGTCGTGCTTCTTCTCCATGTTGTAGGCCACGCCCAGGAAGAACGACGCGTCCAGCAGCTGCTCCTGCGGCGGGTTCATCGCCACGAAGCGCTTGATCTCCTCGATCGTCGACTTCATGTCGTTGCGCCGGAAGGCCGCCTTGCCCCGCTCGAACGCCGCGTCGCCGATCTCCCGCCGCAGCTGCGCCGCCTTGTCGTTGAGCGCGTGGCGCTCCAGCTGCGTCAGCTTCGAGGTGTCCAGCTTCACCAGCTCATCCACGCCCTTGAGCCGCTCATCACCCGGCAGCGTCGTCATCAGCCGGAAGACCTCGGCCGCCGCACGCTGGGCCGACTGCGACGCCGTCTGCTCCGCCCGAGCCTTGTCCAGCTGCGTCGTCAGCTCGGCCACCGCCTTCTCCAGCCGCTCGCGCTCAGCGCCCGCGCTGGAGCTGCGCGCGGACGTCACCACCACCGCTCCCGCCACGCACAACGCCGCGAAGATGGCATACGCCACGCCCGAGGAGATCCACTGCCGCTTCTGGAGATCCTCGTGACGCTTGCCAATGGCCTTCACCTCGGCGTGAAGGTTCTTCAGCAGGCTGTCCGTCTTGATCACGAGGTTGCGGGCCTCGATGACCTCCTTACGGATCTCGCTCAGTTCCTTGTTTTGCTCAGGCTTCGTCTCAGCAGCAGCCATGGACATCTTCCTGTTGGGCCCGGAAATGATCTCGGCCTCTTCGCGCATCGTAGGGGCTCCCATCGGGCGGTTCGTGGAATCTCCACACCCGTCGTGTGTCGGCCCCGGAAACAGGCCCCAGGCCCCAAGGAATTTCCGGGTGCATTCCGTTGGGACAAGGGACCAGGGAAGCAACCCCCTGCTTATAATGGGCTGAACGGCCGGGAGGGTTCCGGCGCCAGCATGTACGTCACGCCCAGTGCGAACCAGTTCCCTCCTCCATTGAAGGAGGCGAGGTTCTTGTACTCGGGGCGGGTGTTGAAGACGCTCTGGCCTCGCGCAAAAGCCAGGCGGTACTCGGCGGTAATCCCCCACCGGGAAGACAGCCGAAAGGTTGCTCCCACGCTCCCTACCCAGGCCTGGGTGACGACCTCCCTGTTCCCGACGTCCTTGGCCAGCGAGTACAGCAGGGTGGGACCCGTATGCAGGCCCACGAAGGGCACCACGCCCTCGGGCGTGAGGATGTCCCACAGCGTCTGGAAGCGCAGCCCTATCAGTGCGCCATAGGTGATGTTGGTGAGCGTGGGAGCGCCCGTCAGCCGCAGCTGCTCGGCCGTGGCGAATACGTCGATGCCCAGCTCGAAGAGCTCCGACACGGAGTACCCGAAGGATCCTGCCAGGAAGGGACCCCCCGGAGAGACAGGGGCTCGCGCCATGCCCTGGTGGGCCGGCAGCGAGTAGAAGCTGTCATAGAAGGTGTTGTTCGTGGTCAACCGCCAGCCACCCTGGACGGTGATGCGGCCCACCCCATTGAGCGGGGCCAGCGGCTCCTCGTACTCCTGAGCGGAGGCGCTCGCGGCGACGAGCAGGGCGGAGAGCAGGATGAAACGACGCATCACTCAGGAGTCCTTCAGGCGCAGCGCGACTTCAAGAAACGTGGTCCGGCGACGGGACAGCGCGGCGAGCAGGCAGCGTGCCACGCACATTGAGCCGAACTCCCGCCGGACCAGGCCCAGGTTCGCCATCACGTCCCGCAGGGTGATCACGCCGCGCATGCGCTCCTCCTCGCGTCAGTCCGCCTCGGTGCTACAGGCAGGTGGCGCACCGTAGCAGCGACATTTGGAGGGTCAAATTTTCGGGTTGGGAGGCCGCAACGCGCGCCGCTCCAGCTCCAGCAGCGGCACCTCGAGCACCACCACCGTGCCGTGGATGCAGGCGGGATGGAAGTCCGCCGCGTCCAGCTCACCGAGCAGCGCCCGGAGCTTGCCCTCGGTGAGCTGGCCCTCGGCATGGCGCGCGGCGTGGCAGGCCAGCACCCGGAGGGACTCGGCCAGGGACACCGCGTCGAGCGCCCCGCCGGGAGGAGGCAGCGCGCGAGCCAGGGCCTCCAGCAGCGCCCGGGCATCCGCCCCCACCAACACGGGCGGCACCGCCTTGAGCGCCAGCGTCGTCCCACCGAAAGGCTCCACCTCCAGCCCCAGCCGGGCGAGCGCCTCACGTCCCTCCACCAGCGCCTTCGCCACCGCCACCGGCAGCTCCACGGTGGCACCGAAGAGCGTGGGCACTGGGGGCTCCTCCCGCTCCAGCATCCGCTGGAAGGTCATCAGCCGGGCCCGCTCCAGGGCCGCGTGTGCGTCGAGCACCACCAGAGTGCCCCCCGGCCCCTCGCACACGTGGAAGCGCTCACCCAGCACCCCCATGGGCCGCAGCGCACCGAAGTAACCCGGAGGCGGCGCCTCGTTGAGCTGAGGCAGGGCCTGTCCGAAGGCGGGCGAGCGCCCCGGCGCCAACGGCGTGACGGGCGCGAAGCTGGAGCCGGACGCCGCGGGCAGGGGCATGGACATGGCGGCGAAGGGCGACTCCGAAGGGCCCGCCGCGGGAGCATCCTGGGTGCCCGGCAGCGGCAGCGGCGCGCCCCAGGTGGCCTCCTGCGCACGGGTGAGGAAGCGCTCCACCGCCATGGCGTAGTGGGCGGCCTGTCGGGGCTGCTCGGGTCCCCCACCCTCCCCCTTGTTCCCCAGCCAGGGAGCGGCTCGGAGCGCGCGCGAGAGGGCCGCGTGCACCGTGTCGCCCACGCCCTTGCCGTCCGCGAAGCGCACCTCCTGCTTCTGCGGGTGCACGTTCACGTCCACCGCCCGGGGATCCACGTCGATGAACAGCACCACCACCGGCTGGCGCCCGGCCGCGAGGAACTCCTGGAAGGCTCGCTGAATGGCGCTGTTGAGGCCGCGATCCCGGATGTAGCGGCGGTTGACGAAGGTGTAGATGCCGCGCGCGTTGGGCAGCGTGTACTCGGGCGAGGCGATGTGCCCGGTGACGCTCACCCCCAGCCGCCGCTCCTCCACCGGCACCAGGTGCGGGTGCACCCCCGGCCCCAGCGCCGCGGCGATGCGCTCGCGCGGATCCGCTGGACTCGCCGGGCTGGTGAAGAGCTGCTGGCCCCCATGCTCCACGAAGAAGGACACGTCCGGGTGCGCCAGCGCCAGCCGGATGACGGCCTCCTCCGCGTGCTGCAGCTCGGTGGACTCGCGCCGCATGAACTTGCGCCGCGCCGGTGTGTTGAAAAACAGATCTTCCACCGTGATGACCGTGCCCACCCGCGGCGGAGCCTCCTCCACCTGTAGATCACTCCCGCCCTCCACCACCACCCGCGTGCCCACCTGCGCCCCGGGCTCGGCCGTGTGCAGGGTGAACCGCGACACGGAGGCGATGGCCGGCAGCGCCTCGCCCCGGAACCCCTTGGTGTTGATGGTGAACAGATCGTCCAGCTCGCGCAGCTTGCTCGTCGCGTGGCGCTCCAGGCACAGCCGCGCGTCGTCGGGCCCCATGCCATGCCCATCGTCTGAGATAGTGATACGCCCGAGCCCTCCCCGCTCCAGCGACACGCGCACGGTGTGAGAGCCAGCGTCGATGGAATTCTCCACCAACTCCTTCACGACGGAGGCGGGGCGTTCCACCACCTCGCCGGCGGCGATCTTGTTGATCAGGACATCACTGAGACGGGCAATACGTGCCATGAGAAGTCACATCATGCGCAGGACCCGTGGAGTTGGCCACCATTCCTGACGCGTCGCGGCTGACAACGTGGAACTTCTGAGCTATCACGCCCACCTCCGTATGGAAGCAACTCAGGCGAGCAAGGGGGGACTTCGCGTCGCGGTGACGGGCGCCGCCGGTGACCTGGGCGGACTGCTGCTGCCACTGTTGGAGCGAGACCCCGATGTGGAAAGCATCCTGGTCCTCGACGTGGCCAAGCCGGCCGGGGACAAGGTGGATTTCCATCGCGTAGACCTCACGCGGCACGACGCGGAGAGCGAGCTGTCCGACGTGCTCGCCGAGCTGCCCGTGGATGTCTTCTACCACCTGGCCTTCCTCTATGGGCCAGTGCGCGATGGCTCGCTGGCACACGAGCTCGAGGTCATCGGCACCATGAACGTGCTGAGCGCCGTGGGACGCGCCCGCGTGCCGCGGCTGATCGTCCCCTCGATGACGGCGCTCTACGGGGCGCGCGGCCAGAACCCGGCCCTGCTGGGCGAGGAGACGCCGCTGCTGGGCTGCCCCGGCAGCCGCTTCGTCACCGACAAGGTCGAGGTGGAGAAGCAGGTGCGCACCTTCCGTGAGCGCCACCCGGAGACGCGCGTCATCGTCCTGCGCTTCGCGCCGCTGTTCGGCCCGCACATGAACAACCCGGCCACCCGCATGGTGGCGCGCAGGGTGGTGCCCACGCTGCTGGGGTTTGATCCGCTCTGGCAGGCCCTCCACGAGGAGGACGCCGCCCGGGCGCTCTACCAGGCCTTGAGCGCCAACGCGGAGGGCGAGTTCAACATCGTCGGTCGCGGGGTGCTGCCGCTCTCCGGCCTCATCCGACAGGCGGGCGGCCAGCCGCTCCCTCTGCCTGGACCGCTCTACCGTGCAGCCCTGAGGACGATGTCCACGTTGGGGGGACCGGGATTCCCCACCGCCCTACTCGACTACATGCATTACGGATGGGTCGCTAACGGCGAACGAGCAGAAGAGGAGCTCGGCTTCATCCCCATGTTCCACGCCCGGGATGCCGTGGCGACGATGCGGAGGAGTTGATCATGGCCAAGGGAGTGCTCGGGAACGATCCGTTCCAGCGGGGCGCCGCGCAGCGTCCCTCGGAGTCCAAGGCAGTCAGTCCGGCCCCTGCCGCCCCGGAGCAGAAGAAGGCCCACGCCGCGCCGCCGCCAGCGAAGAAGGCAGCCCCAGCGAAGGCCGCGAAGAAGGCGCCCGCTCCGAAGGAAAAGCCCGCGGCAAGAGCCGCTACGCCGAAGCCGGTGGAGTCCAAGTCGGCACCCAACAAGCCCGCCACCACCAAGCCCCACGCCAGGACCGCCGCGCTCAAGCCGGTGGCGGTTGCGCGTGGAAAGAAGGCGGAGACCTCCAAGGGCAAGAGCCCCGCGACGGGGAGCGCGTCACCCCGAGCCGTGGTGAGCACACCGTCCGAGACGGCCAGTCCCTCGAGCGCCGGGAGAACGTCGCCCATCGAGGCCAGGGAGACTCCGCCTCAGCCGGAGGCCCACCTGCCGCCCGAGGCGGCCACTACCGCAGGGGCCGGGGCAGGTACGCCTGTCGCGCCGCCGCCCTCGCCTGCCTCGACTCCGGCCGGAGCAGAGGCGCGAGCCGTCTCCGAGGAGCCAACAAAGTCGCGTGAGTCTGCCAACGCCGAGCCGCCCGCCGCCGAAGAAGCGGAGGTGGACGCGGAGCTGCTGGAGCGGGCGGCGGAGGCCCTCTCTGCCGCGGAGGCCCTGCGAGAGCTGGAGAGGACCATTGGAGAGCCGCTGCCCACGGGGCCGGTCTCCATGCCCGGGTTCGAGGACGCGGTGGCGACTCCGGTGGCCGGGACGGTGGTCGTCGAGGTGCTCGACTCCAGTCAGGACGAGTACGCCCCGAGCAGCGAGGCCGAAGCCGTAGAGGAGGCGCGCATCGAGGTGGAGGTGGAAGCCGCCCTGGCGCCCGTCCTGCCCGCCGCGAGCACCACCACCCGAGACATCTTCTTCACCTCCGACTCGCCGGGAGCGGAGTCCCCGCGGCTTGGAGCACGTCTGTCGGGGTTGATGTCGCTGGCGAAGGAGGTCGCCTTCCATGCGCTGGCCAGCGAGCGGTTCGGCAAGACACTGGGCTCGGCGCAGGGGATTCTGAGCGCGGCGCTGGCGGGGATTGGCGTGGGAGGCGGCACGGCCATCGACGAGTACGGCAAGGACGCGGAGCTCGGCGGCGTGCTGCACCCGGTGCTGGACTTCCTCTACGAGCGCTACTGGCGGGTGTCAGTCCAGGGAGCGAGCCACGTGCCGGGCGGGCCCGTGCTGCTGGTGGCCAACCACTCGGGAGCGCTGCCCTTCGACGGGCCCATGTTGCAGCAGGCGCTCTCGCGCGAGCGGCCGGACCTGCAGGAGGCGCGCTGGCTGGCGGAGGACCAGGTCTTCTACGCGCCGATGCTGGGCACGTTGATCAACCGACTCGGCGCGGTGCGGGCCTGCCCGGAGAACGCGCTGCGGCTGCTGGACGAATTGCGCCCGGTCATCGTCTTCCCCGAGGGGATTCAGGGTCTGGGCAAGCCCTTCGCGCAGCGCTACCAGCTCAAGCGCTTCGGCCGGGGCGGCTTCGTGAAGCTGGCCTTGCGCACGGGCGCGCCCATCGTCCCGGTGGCCATCGTGGGAGCCGAGGAGACGGCGCCGCTGTTCGGGAAGATTCCGGCCCGCTTCCTGGGGATTCCCTACCTGCCGGTGACGCCGCCGCCGCTGCCGGCGAGGTGGACCATCCGCTTCGGCGAGCCCATCGGCATGGGCGAGCTGCCACCGGAGGCCGCCGAGGACATGTCCCAGGTGCAGCGGCTCACCGAGCGCACCCGCGAGTCCATCCAAGGCATGCTCCAGGCCCTGCTCAAGGAGCGCCGCTCCGTCTTCGCGGGGTGAGCCCCAGGCCCATCGGAGTCAGAGCAGATACCGGTGCGATGCGCCTCTGACCCGCGACAGGAAGGACGAGGGGTTCATGACCGCGCAAATCAGCGACAGCGTCCAGTACACCAACCGAACCTTCTCGCTTCGAGGCGTGAAAGGTTCGGGCCTGTTCGAACCCAGACAACACGGGCTGAATCCCCAGATGGTGTCGACAGCCTGCTACCGGGGCTACATCTGCACCTATGACGTCTCCAACGGCGGCCTGTTCCTGGAGGAGCTACTCCTCGGTTTGGAACCACGGGAGGAACTGGCAGCCAGGCATGGCAAGGGAAAGCCCCTGTTCGGCCGGGTGCCGCGATACATGGGCCAACCGCATGGAAGCGTCGTGTACGAGCAACTCCACTGGCCCACGCTGTTCTCCGGCGGGCTGCTCGTGGCTACCGACTTCATTCAGGAGCTGTCCGTTCATACGGGCATCCATCCCGCATGGAGGTTCAAGGAGGTCCACGAACTGCTCTTCGAGGAGGGCCGGCTGGTGGAAGCGTTCGACTGCTCCGTGGCCATGACCCGGGTACGCGAGCGGATGCACGTGAGCACACTCACTCCGGGCAGGTCGCTCAGCCGGAGTGAAATCGAGCAACGACTCGAGGCGCTTTTCCGTCTGGACTACAGCTGACTCCCGCGACCCAAGCCAGCACGCAGTCAGGAGCGGCAGGTCTGGACCACTCCAATCCCTCACAGTCATCAAGGCCGCGACCCGGACTCCTTGACGCAGACAGGCGGCTCGGGGTGCGAGGAGTGAGCGCAGTAATAACCCGCGGGACACTCAACGCCGTCAGCCGTATCGCAAATAATCCCGCAGGCCTTGACGGCTTTGTACTCGGCCGACCAGGGTCGCGTATGCCATTCATAACGCGTGACGGCGAGGAGGGACTTCGAAGCCGCCGTCAGGCTGCCCCCGGGAAGAACCAGCAAGGTCTCTCCCGGGGCGGCCGGCGTATGACGCCGTGACGAATTGCTTGCGGGCTCAGGCGGGCAGCGCGCGCAACAGCGCCTGGCGCACCGCCGCGCGCACGGGCGCGGGAACTTCATCTCCCGGAATCCGCCGGCACAGGGACACCGTGCGCTTGAGCGAGTCGCACGCCTCCGTACAGCGCGGGCAGCGTGACAAATGGTCCTCGAGGCGCACGCAGGTGGCCTGATCCACCTCCTGCGCGGCGAACTCCGAGAGCTCCTGCGCCAGCTCCGGGCATCCCTGGGCCTCGCCCTGGGCGCCCTCCCCCATCAGCGTGGAGAGGTGCTCGCGCAACTGGCGCCGAGCACGGTGCAACCGGCTCTTGAGCGCTCGCACCTCGATCCCCACCACCTGCGCCGCCTCCTCGGCCGTGAGCCCCTCCACGTCCCGGAGGATGAGCACCTCGCGATGGGCTTCTGGCAGCGCGAGGATGGCCGCTTGCAACACCTCCCCCATCTGCCGCGCGTGGGAGGCCATGTCCGGAGTCGCATCCTCCGCCGCGACGTGGGTGGCCGCGGGAGAGTCGAGGGACTGGAATTCCTCGGGTGCTCCGACGCGCTTGCGGCGCAGGCGGAGGCAGTGCGTGCGGGCCACCTGGTACAGCCACGTGGACAGCTCCGCATCGCCCCGGAACGCGTGGATGCCACGGAAGGCCGCGAGGAGCGTCTCCTGGAGCACCTCCTTGGCGTCCGCCTCCGAGCCGCACATGCGAAGACCGAAGCGGTACACCTGCTTCTCGTGACGGGCGAGAACCTCATCCAAGGCCTTGTCATCGCCAGCGCGCGCAGCCTCCATCAGCTGCTGATCGGTTCGCGTCGTCATCACCCGGCCACCTCCTCCTCTCGCTCCCGCCATTTCCGAGACAGGGAACGCTCGGTCGCCAGGATGCCGTCCTGGCCATCCTCATGGGGATACATAGCGGGAACCTGACGCCGGTGCTGAAGGGACAGGCTCAGCTGCCCCACGGTTCTGAGCCCCCTCCAACCTTCCACGTGTCACGCGCACCATGGAACACGAGGTTTGCTCACTGCACCTGCTGGGTGCGCAGCACGGACGGGAGGTCCTCGCCCACCGCGCGCCCCTCCAGCGAGTTGTGCAGGCGAGGCTTGCTGGCGAGGAAGCGGCGCACCGCCTCGTGCGCGTCCACGTCGAGCACGCGACGCATCATCATGGAGCACTTTGGAGAGGAGGAAGACAGCGGAGGGGACATGAGGACGACCGTGCCGAGTTCCCATCGGCTCGTCACTCCCAGGCCGACATGGGGCCGAGGTTGAAGACCTGCTGGAAGCCACGCTCCTTCAGGAGACGCTCGGCCCGGCTGCTGCGTGCACCACTGCCACAGTAGACGACCAGGGACTTCTCCGGAGCACCGAGCTCCCCGAGCCGCTGAGGCAACTCCTCCACGGGGATGTTCACCGCCCCGGGCAGGTGCCCGGCGGCGAACTCCTCCGGAGTACGGACATCCACCAGCATGGCACCCGCCTCCACCCGCCGGTGGGCTTCGGCCCCCACCGACCGCTGGTGCGTGCAGGAGACGAGGAACAGACCGACGAACAGGGCTGAGACAACGAGAACGGTCTTCATGGAACGGCTCCATCGGATTCCGAAGGCCCTTGGGCCTCCGAGTGAAGGGGTACGGCCGGGTGAGAGGTGCCGGGACTACGGTGAAAGCGTCGCGCCCAGGCTCGGCGTCTCCACGCTCGCGCTCCGTCGCGCTTGCAGCACCTGGGCGAGGTACATGCCGGCGAACATGGCGGGCACGAAGACGAACACCTGCGTCGCACCGCTGGCGAGCGAGGTGAGTGCGGGGCCGGGGCAGTAGCCTCCGAGCCCCCAGCCCACGCCGAAGAGACCCGCGCCCACGAGGAGCTTGCGGTCCACCCCGCTGGCGGAGAGGGAGGGGAACTTCGCGGCGAAGAGGGGCCGCTCGCGCTTGTGGATGAAGTGCCGCAGCGCCGCGTGCACGGCGATGGCACCGCCCATGACGAACGCGAGCCGGTAGTCCCAGTCACCGGCGATGTCGAGGAAGCCGATGACGTTGGCCGGCTTCGTCATGCCGCTGAGGCCCAGGCCCAGGGCGAAGATGACGCCGCTGAGAAACGCACTGACATTGGAACGCATGGGGAACTCTCTCTAGAAGACGTGGCGGGCGAGGAAGACGGTGAGGACGCCGGTGGCCATGAAGGTGAGCGTGGCCGCGATGGAGCGGACCGAGCCACGGCTGATGCCGCAGACGCCATGCCCACTGGTGCAGCCGTTGCCCAGCCGCGAGCCGAGGCCCACCAGCAGTCCCGCCGCCACCAGCAGGGACACTCCGCCCGCGCTCAGGGACGCCGGGGTCGCGAAGGACACGGGGCGCAGCCACGCCAGCAGCAGGCCGCCGGTGACCAGCCCGCCGAAGAAGAGGACGCGCCAGGCGATGTCGCCGCGAACGGGGGCCAGCAGCGAACCCACCACGCCACTGATGCCGGCCACCCGGCCGTTGGCCAGCAGGAGAAGGGAGGCGCTCAGCCCGATGAGCGCCCCGCCCAGGAGGGGAGGAAGAAGGGAAGCAGTCATGTCGTTTGAGAGCCAGATTCCAGAAAGAGGATTCACCCGCTCAGCACCTGGGCCCGCCGTGTCCACAGAGCCCCGCCGCGGCCTCACCGCCGGAAGCACACATGGGGCGGGATGGCCGCTCCCGGCCAACCGCGCCTGCGGGCACACGGCGCCCTCACAGCAAGGGGCCTGAGTGCCCTGAACAAGTGTTCCACTTCGCCGGAATACGCAAGCTCAGCGAGGGCGAAGCTGACGGTCCAGTTCCACGACCGCCGTGCCAATACCATTGCGCGTCCGGGAGTACCTGACGTCCTGGAGGATGACGCGGTAGCCGTCCGCCTGTTCCTCCACCTGATACGTGGGGAAACGCAGCCAATTGACAAATCCTCTCACCCCAGGAGCCTCCAGCGCGGCCTGCACGATGGGACCGGGCACTCCACGCGGAAGGCTCGGGTGGCTGATGCGGAAACGCCCCTCCTCGCCCGCCAGCCAATCCACCTCCACGAACTCGTAACGGCTGGGGACCAGCACGATGACGTCGCGTTTGAACGGATTGGCTGGGAGTGGACCCGCCATGATGCGCTCCGGCTCCATTCCCCGCTGGCGCAGCCACTCCGTCACCTGCCGCTCGGCGAGCCGCGAGCCAGCAAACATGGCCACTAAATAGACAAACAGCGTGATGCCGCAAACCGTGGCCACGCGCTCGACAGGTAGGAAGCGAACACCTCGGACGCGCAGGAACACGATGGCAGTGATTCCCACCAGCCAAAGCAGCTTCACGGGAAGCGGGGCCAGCTCCGTGGAGACGATGAGACCCGTGGTCGCCGCACCCAGGAGCAACCAGCCGCCGATGCTCCAGCGCGCCCGGGCGTCCGCCATGACAACGGCAGCCCCCGCGAGCAGCCACATCCACGGGTCGAGGATGAAGAGCGCGTCACCGTAGAACCACCGCCCATCGAAGGGCATCAGCACTCGCACGCCGTAGGTGTTCATCCAGTCCAGCAGCGGGTGGCTGAGCACGGAGAGGTAGGAGAGCGCCAGCAGCGGCCAGAAGCGCGCCGGCTCCTTCTCTGGATGTCGCCGCCGTCTCAGGTACCTGTCCCCGAGCATGACCGCGCCCGCGAGCAACCACGGCAGCACGGCCATGGCGATGACGCCGTGAGTCAGTCCCCGGCGCAGCAGGAGCGAGGTGTCGCTGCCCGCGAGCGTCGTGAAGCCGTCGATGTCCGGCAGGTTGGCGCCGATGACAAGCGTCACGGTGGCCAGCGGCGTCTTCCGCTTGAGACCAGCCTCCGCCATCCAGGCCCCTACCAACGCGTGGGCGAGATTATCCACAACCCAGAGCTCCTTACGCTTCCTGGCGGTTCACGGGCGCCAGAGGCCGGTTCACGGCTCCGATGGACTCACGAATTACGGCTGAATGAGCCAGAGGCCAAACACGAAGAACGGCGCATGCTCGGGCACGCGTTCGTCGCTGGCGTCCCGGAACTCCAGCGCCTGCTCCAGGTCCCCCAGCAGATGGTGCTCGTTCAGGTGTCGCGCCCATTGCGCTCGGAGACTCGGGGCCTCGGTCTCCGTGTAGCCGCAGTTGGTGAGGCCGCTGATGAACCCGCCATCCGCCACGTCGAAACCGAGGAACCTCCAGCCCTCCTCGCGCACGGAGGGCACCGTCTGCTCGCGGTAGGGAACTCCCTGCCAGGCGCCTTCCTCGGGCCTTCCGTCCCAGAGCCAGCTCACCGCGATGAGCGCATGCGGCTGCTTCCGCACCGCGCCAAGTGCGCTCAGGTCACTCCGCATTCGCTCCAGATCGTCCCACAGCGGCGCGTTCGGGCCCGTCCACTCCGGCCGGCTCGCATCACGCAGCCCCAGCCGCTCACGCTCGCTCTCGGGGAGTCCCTCTCCGAAGAGGGAGGGCCAGACCCGCGCATCCGTCGCCAGCGGCTTCCTCGCGTCCTCCCGGAGCAGGTAGAGCCCCCGCCGAGACGCGTCCCACTGGCGCCCCACGTCGAGCCACAGCTCTCGCGCATCGAAGCCCAGGAGGAACTCCTGCACGGGGCGGCGCTCCGGCGGGCTCACGCGCACACGCGATTTCGGCCCGCCGCCTTCGCCTCGTATAGCTTCCCGTCCGCCGCTCGCTTCAGGTCCGCCGAGTCCCGATGGTCCGCCGCCAGGATCGCGACTCCCAGCGAGATCGACACCGGGATGATGTTCTTGTCGAACTCGAAGCGCTGCTTCTCCACCAGCTTCCGCACCTTGTCCGAGAGCTTCACTGCTCCCTGCAGGTCGATCTCCGGCAGCAGCAGCCCGAACTCCTCCCCGCCGTACCTCGCGAACACGTCCTCCCGCCGGATCTTCGTGCGCAGCGTCGACGCCAGCTGCTTCAGCACGTAGTCCCCCGCCAGGTGCCCGTACCGATCGTTCACCTGCTTGAAGTGGTCCACGTCGAACATCACCAGCGCCAGGCTCCGCTCGTACCGCCTCGAGCGCGAGACCTCCCGCTCCAGCGCCTCCTCGAAGTAGCGCCGGTTGTAGATCTGCGTCAGCCCGTCCATCGTCGTCAGCCGGTAGATCTCATCGTGGTACGCCGCCTCGATGTTCCCTCCCGCGATGAACTTGAAGATCGTCCGCCCGATCTTCACCAGATCTCCGTTGCGCAGCTCCTTCTCGCCCTGCACCGGCTCGTCGTTCACGAACGTGCCGTTCGTGGACTCCAGATCCTTGATGAACACCCCCCGTCGGGTGTTCGTGATGCACGCGTGGTTGCGGCTGATGGACTCCTGGTCCACCTGGATCTCCGCCTTCGAGGAGCGTCCAATCAGGATCTCCTCCTTGGACAGATCGTGCTTCCTGCCCAGATCCAGGCCGTAGATGACCACCAGGGCCGCGTCTTGATTGACCGGCCGCTCGGAGATCTTCGAGATGACCGTAACGACCGTCTCGTTCTGCGCCATACCGGATAGGACGGTACCACCCGGAAAACGTCCGTAGCCAGCCGTTGCACATTCGTTGCTGTGCGGCGGTGTACGCGAGCCCCGTGGCTCACAAGGCGGTGTCACTCACTTTCTTATAAGGTAAGATTAAGGTGAGGTCGGGTTCAGCGACGACCACGCCACCGTCAGCGCCCCCAGCTGCGCCAGGTCCACGCCGTCCGCCTCCAGCAGTCCGCGCAGCGCCAACGCCGCGCCCTCCGGTCTCCCCATCCGGCGCAGCGCCAGCGCCTGGAGGCCGAGCGGCGAGCGTGAGCCCGTGTGGTCACCGGCGTACGTCCGATCCTCGAACCTGCCCGTGGGCTCCTCGACGGAAGCGGGAGGTATGGGCAGCCGCAGGCCGTTCTCGGCACTCGCCACGTCCATCAGCACCACCCACCGGTGCTGCGCCCGGTTCGAGAACACCGCTCGCAGCACCGTCATCGCGGGCAGCGGCGGTGATTCCGGGGGGGGCTCGAGGCGAAGCTGTCGGCCCTCGAGGCGCAAGCCCTCGGGCACGGGCAGGAAGGGCCGACTCACGACGAGCGGTGTGCTTCCCTTCGGATCAAAGGGCAGCTTCTCCAGCGTCCGGTGGATGAGCACGCTGGAGGCCAGGCCTGTTGTCGCGGCGTCCGTGTCGTTCTCGGCGGCCGAGGATGAGGCCGTGACGATCAGCTCGTACGGGCTGCCCTCGAGCCCGTGGTGCGCCGGCGCCATCCGCACGAGCACCAGTCCCGGCCCCGGCAGGCCCGCTTGCTGGTCCGTATTCGGATCCGCAGGGGTCGTGTTCACCGCCATGCCCATGCCCAGGGGCACCACACCGCGCTCCGGTACCCGTGCCACGCCCAGCACCGCCACGCTGTCCATCCACTCCCCCAAGTAGCGCGGCAGCGCCGGCACTCGGATGGCGAATGGGAAGGCCAGCTCCATGCGCTGGTCCGCGGCGAAGTCGTGGTCCACTTCCACGAAGTGCGACTGATCGCTGAAGTCCGGCGCGCCCGTGCCCGCCCCCGGAGTCACCTTCAGCCGGAACCCCACGTCCCGCACCACCGAGGAGCTGAAGGTGCGCAGCACGGGAAGGGTCTGTGCCAGCAGCTGCCCCACATCCATCGTCTCGCTCGACAGCAGAGGCAGGGACTTGAGCGGAATGTCTCCACCCAGTGCCCACGCCGTCCGCGTGCCGCATGCCCCCAGGGCCATCTCCGCCTCGGGGTTCTCCACGCCCGCGAGCGTCGCGTCGCACACGCCCGCCAGCCCCTGCGCAGACACATCCGTCACCTTCAGCGTGGTGCCCGGAAGCACCACGTACGCCCCCGCCGGCACCGTCGCCTCGCGCGTCTGCCCTCCCAGGGTGGTGAAGGTCACCCGGCGCGTCGGCCCCATCAGCAGCGACGCCGATGGATCCGTCACCCCATCCGGCCACGACAGCCCCGCCAACCCCGTGTGCATGTCCAAGCCAGTCGGCATGTTCCGGAAGGTGCCCTTGTAGCCCCCGTACCGGTCCGTCGGGTTGCGCCGCAGCGGCAGTGCCAGATGCCTCGGCTCTTCAAGGCCTCCGGACCCCGCGTACGCCACCGTGAGGAAGTCGAAGTCCCTGTGGAATACCGAGATGCTCCCCGCCCCCGTCGGCTCCGCCAGTGTCGCGACTCCGCTCGCGTCCGTCCTGGCCGAGGCTGTCACCGCCCCCAGCGCATCCGCCGCCACCACCACCGCGCCCGGGAGGGGGCGGCCCGTCTGCTCGTCCGTCACCACCGCGCGCAGCCGCCCCGGCGTCACCGCTCCCAGCACACGCACCCGCGCCGTGCACGTGGCGCTCCCCACCCGCGCCTGCACCGACGCCTGCGCCTCCTCCGTCGCCGCCGACAGCACGAAGGAAGAGGACACGCCCTCCCCGCCCCCCTGCACGCTCGCGTCCACCGCCGTCCAGGTCGCGCCCGAGGGCACCATCACCGCCCGGCCCGCCGCATCCACCGCCAGCACGGAGAAGCGCACGGACGTCCCCTTGCGCCCCACCACGTAGTCCGGTGCCACCCGGCACGCCCTCACGGCGCTCGCCTCCGGCGCCTGCGCACACCGGCCGTTGCGGCACACCTTCCCCGAACCCTCGCACTCCGCGTCCGCCGAGCACAGCGCCTCCACGCACCGGTTGTTGTCACACCGGCAGCCCAGCGGGTTGGTGTCGCACTGGGAGAGCCGGTACTGGCCTCGCCTCGCGGACGTGCAGTCCTCCTGCGTCCGACAGGCAGCAAGACAGCGCGACGTCACGGTGTCGCAGAAGAAGAGCCCGGGCGCCGGGCAGTCCTGATCCACCTGACACGCGCCCTCGTTCGGCGTGTCCGGTGACTCGCCGGGGGGCGCTAACTCATTGCTCGGAGCACAGGCGCTCCACAGGCTCGTGCACGACACCAGGACGGCGCATAGCACCAGACGAAGGGGGGGACTCATCGGCGGCTCCAGTCAGGGGGGAGGGAAACGACTCCCCTCGGACCTTGTCAAGCGGGGCTCGGCAATACCGTCTAGCGAGCCTCATGCCAGGGCCTGATTCCGCGAGCTTGCACGTCTGTAGCCCCACCAACCCGCGACAGCCCCGCCCTGCACTCGCCGGTTGGCATCCCCCCCACTCCGGTTGATGATGACTCCCTCATGGCCCGGCGCGACCCGAAGACCCTCGACCAACTCCTCCCCAACGTCCTGGCCCGACTGGCCGAACAGTCCGGGAAGGGTCGCCCTCTCGTTCCGGTTTGGAACGCCACGGTGGGGCCCCATATCTCCAAACACACCCGGCCCCACTCCCTCGAAGGAGGCACCCTGGTGATCAACGTGGTCAGCGCCGAGTGGGCCCACACCCTCTCCCGGCAGCAGGACTCCTTGCGCGAGCAGCTCAACACCCGCTTGGGGCCCGGTGCCGTGTCCGCCCTCGTCTTCCGGCTGGAGGAGTGATGCTCGCCCTCGCCCTCGGCGCCCTGCTGGCCGCTACTCCGCTCACGTCCGCCTCCATGGAGCAGCAGGCCTCGCGCTACGTCCTCCAGGAGTTCGAGCGCGTGGGCCGGCGCGCCCCCCAAGCGGACCCCGCCCTCACCCAGGCCGCGCGCAGGCTCGCCCGCGAGGCGCTCGATGACAGCCCCTCCGGCGCCGTGGAGCAGCTCGCTCTCATCGAGGCCGTCAGCGACTCGGGCGGCTCCGAGCCCAACCCCCGCTCCTACGTCATCCGCGCCTGGGAGCGCGAGCACGCCGTGGACACCCTGCTCGCCCGGAAGGATCTCAACCAGGAGCCCGCCAGCCACATGGGCCTGGGCGTGGCGGTAAAGGGAGAGCGCGCCGCGCTCGTGCTGCTGCTCACCGAGCGCAAGGCCACCCTCGAGCGCTTCCCCCGCACCTTCGACAAGGCCGGCGGTGGCCAATCCCTGTGCGGCCAGTTGGAGTCCCCGCTGCGCGGCTCCGAGGTCTACGTCACCCGGCCCGATGGGCGCGTGGATCGTCCCGCGCTCACGCGCGAGTCGGGCCCCTCGTTCTGCTCCCGGATTCTCTTCCCCACCGAGGGCCGCTACACCGTGGAGATCATCGGCCGCGGCGAGCGGGGGCCCGAGGTGGCCGCGCTCTTCCTCGTGGATGTAGGGAGCTCGAAGCAGCGCGGCGAGCGCGAGCGCCTGGTGGAGCCCACCACCGTGGAGGACGCCCGCGTGGCGGTGCTGGCCCGCATCAACGCTCTGCGCCGCGGCCATGGCCTGCAACCCCTGGCGCTCGACGACACCCTCAACGGCGTGGCCCAGGCCTACAGCGATCGCATGGCGAAGGAGGGCTTCTTCGCCCACGTGGCTCCAGATGGCTCGGACCTGCGGGGTCGCCTGACCGCTGCCGGCACCCCCTACCGCATTGCCGGAGAGAACCTCGGCCTGGCCTCCGGGCCGCTCGCCGCCCACTTCGGCATCGAGCTCAGCCCAGGCCACCGCAGCAACCTGCTCGGCACGCAGTTCACCCATGCCGGCATTGGAGTGACCTTCCAGAAGCTGGACGGGCGCGACCAGGCCATCGTCACCGAGGTCTTCTCCGCTCACGGCGGCGCCCCCGCGAACGCCTCGGTGGATCCTCTCGAGGAGGCCTATCAGGCCCTCGCCACGCACCGCGCCTCGCATGGCCTGCCGCCACTGGAGCGCAACCCTGCGTTGGAGCAGATTGCCCGGGACCATGCCCGGCGCGCGCTGGAGCAGGACCAGCCCCGCGTGCAGCTGCCCGGCTCCAAGGTGCACGAGCGCGTCTTCGAGGCCTTGGACAAGGCGAAGAGCGCGTCGGTGGACTTCTATGTGGCGGAGAGTCCTTCCCTGCTCCCGGACTCCAAGAACCTCGGGGAGCGCAAGAACACCCTGGTGGGCGTGGGCGCCGTCCGGGGGGACTCGCGCACCTACGGGAAGGGTCAGTACTGGATGGTCATCATCTACGCCGCTACGCGTTGAGCGTGGCTCCCGGCCCGGCACGCCGGGAGCCGCCCCTCGCGCATGAACGGTTGCCGCCTTAGATGGCGCGGCGCTGCGTGGCGTACGCCTCGATGCCCATCTGTGGCGGAGCCACTTGCTGGTTCATCTGGCACTTCACGCAGGTGAAGGACTGCCAACCGCGACGCACAGCCTCATCGAGACAGTTGTCGTAATAGCTGCAGTTGAGATTGCGGTGAGTCTCGACGCCAGCCCGCTTGGGCCCGGCCTCGGGGTTGATGGTCTGCGGCAGATCAGTCGGACACGGCTTCAGCATGGAACGGAGCCCTCCCAGTAGAGCTGTTTCCCCCCCGAACTCATGGGGCCACCATTGGCCCAGAACGCCTTGTCACCTCATCGGTGACCTCTCAGGTCATGCGCCTGAAAGGCCGCACAACCTAAGAAGCGCTCCCTTATGACGCAACGGGCCAGGACCACTTACGCCAAGTAACGCTCATTTCACGGGTGCCAGCGGCGACTGAACTGATTGCTGCTGGACATCCGGGTCCCTGCCGTTGCGGGGGCCGATCTAGGGCTTGTCGGCCCGGCTGTCAAACCACCCCCTGGACGGGTTGGGTACGACCTGGTGGGTGTAGTAGGTGGGAATGTGTAGTCCGGGGCTCCTGTTTCTAAGCCCTTCGCTGCGCGAGGAAAGCGCAAAAGGAGATGCACATGCGGCGGTGGACCGGGACCGGTTTGCTCACGGTGGTGTTGGGCGCGGGAGGGGCGTGGGCCCAGTCACCGCAGACGTTGGAGGCAGTACGCCTACACCGCGCCGAGGCCCGGGCTCTGGCTCGCAAGGACCTCGAGGCCTGTACGGCCAGCAAGTGCTCCGACCCCGGCCGCATCGCCCTGCTCGCGGGGACCCTCGCGCTGGCGGAGGGGGATGTGGCAGAGGCTCGCACCCTGCTCACGGGCGCGCGCGTGTCCGCGCCACTCCAGCCCTACCTGGCCTACTACCAGGGACAAGCGCATTTCTACTCGGGTGACGCGGCGGCCGCGGCGGTGGCCTTTGGACAGGCGGTGGAGAAGGGCTCACCTGCCCTGGTGACGCGGGCGCGGGCTCGGCTGGGCGAGGCGCTGCTGGCCGCGGACAAGGCGAAGGAGGCCGCCGTGGCGCTGGAGGAGGCTGCGAAGGAAGAGCCCTCCGCGGAGCTGCTCTACCAGCGGGCGCAGGCGCGGAAGGTGGCGGGCAATCCCACCGGCGAGCGGGAGGATTTGAAGGCGGTGGCGTTGCGCTACCCCGCGCACGCGTACGCGGACGAGGCGCTGACGGCGCTCGAGGCGACGAAGCCCCCCCTGCGGTTGACGCTGGCCGAGCACCTGCAGCGGGCGCGTGGGCTGCTCGACGCGGGCGCGCTCAAGCGCGTGCTGGAGGAGTTGGAGAAGGCCGAGGCGCGGAAGCTGGTGCGCACGAAGCAAGACAAGGCGCTGGTGGCGCTGGTGCGCGCGCAGGCGCTGTACGCCACTGGGAAGAGAGAAGAGGCGGAGCAGGCGCTGGCTGTGGCGCGCCAGGGGCCTCCCTCGGTGGCCGCCGAGGCCGCCTATGTCACCGCGCGCCGCGCGCTCAAGGCCGACGACAACGCGAAGGCCCGCGAGCTGATGGCGGCCGTGGAGAAGGCCTACCCCAAGGAGAGCGTGGCCGACGAGGCGGGCTTCTACGTGGGTTGGTTGGACCTGCAGGGCGGGCGCTTCGAGGACGCGGTGCAGTCCTTCAAGGCCTTTGATCAGCGGCACGCGCGCTCGCGGCGCCGCGATGAGGCCATGTGGTACCGAGCGCTGGCGCACCTCCGGCTGGAGCAGTACGGCGCGGCCCGCGAGGTGCTCGACACGCTGGCGAACACCTTCCCGCGCAGCAGCCTGGTGCCCCAGGCGCGCTACTGGTCGGCCCGCAGCCATGAGCTGGAGGGCGCCAAGGTGGACATCACCGGGCCCGGCTACGCGGCCGTCATCACCACCGCGCCCAACTCGTACTACGCGCTGCTCGCCACCGAGCGGCTGCGCGAGCTGGGCCGTGAGCCGCCCGCGGCCTTCCCCGAGTCGCCCAAGCAGCTGGAGACGGGCGAGGTGCCGCCGGAGCTGAAGCTGGCGGTGGCGCTCTCCGAGGCGGGGCTGTTCAGCGACGCAGCGGAAGAGGTGCAGTCGCGCACGGCACGCATCCGCAACCAGGAGCAGGCGCTCACCTTCGCGCACGCGCTGCTGCGGCTGGGCGAGTACGGACACGCGCACGCGGTGGCCGCGCGGCACCTGTGGGGCCGAGCCTTCGGAGCGCGAGTGCCCGAGGCGCTCGCGGCCTTCTACCCGCGCGCCTTCGCCAGCGCGGTGGAGAGCGAGGCCTCGCGCTACAAGGTGAGCCCGTTCCTCGTGTGGGCCATCATGCGCCGCGAGAGCGCCTTCCGCCCCGAGGTGGCCAGCGCCGCCGACGCGCGTGGGTTGATGCAGGTGATTCCGCCCACGGCGCGAGCCATCGCGAAGAAGCTCGAGGAGCCAGAGCCGGCGCCCGCGGAGCTGTTCTCTCCGTCGCTGAGCATCCGGTATGGGGCCTGGTACCTGTCCCAGCTGATGAAGCGCTTCTCGCACCCGGCGCTCGCGGCGGCGGCCTACAACGCAGGGCCGGACGCGGCGGTGAAGTGGGTGAAGCAGAAGGGCTCGCTGCCGTTGGATCTCTTCGTCGAGGAGATTCCGTTCCGCGAGACGCGCGGCTACGTGAAGCAGGTGCTCGCGGACCTGTATCTGTACCAGTCCTTCTACGGGAAGGACGCCACACCGCAGCGGCTGTCGCTGACAGTGCCCGCGCCCTCCGTCGAGGGCGTGAGCTTCTAAGCCAGTCGAAGAATGTCTCGTCAGGGAGCCGCGCGAGGTGGGCCCGCTGTTCTCAGGGGCCGCAACCTCGCTCTCGGCGCGCAGGAGGAGCTCAGGCCTTCGAGCCCTGAGCGGCGTAGGCCACGGCGAGCTGCCCCGCGAAGCGAGCGTTGTTCGCGAGCAGCGCGAGGTTGGCGCGCAGGGTCTTGCCGCTGGTGCGCCGGGCCATCTCCGACAGCAGGAAGGGCGTGACCGCCTTGCCACGAATGCCCTGCCGCTCGGCCTCGGCCAGCGCCGAGGCGATGTGCAGCTCCACGTCGGAGCGAGGCAGCGAGGTGTCCTCGGGAGGAGGCACCGTGAAGAGCAGACCACCCTGCCCCAGCGTCTCGAAGCGGGCCCGGGTGACGCGGGCCGCCTCGGCCGCGTCCTCTACCCGGTGCTCCAGCATCAGCCCGGACGAGCGGCTGTAGAAGGACGGCAGCTCGTCCGTCCCCACGCCGATGACAGGCACCGCGGCGCTCTCCAGCGCCTCCATCGTCTTGGGGAGATCCAACACGGACTTGGCCCCAGCACACACCACCGCCACGGGGAAGCGGGCCAGTGCCCAGATGTCCTGGGAGATGTCGAGGTGCTCGGCGACGCCCCGGTGGACACCGCCGATGCCGCCCGTAGCGAAGACGCGGATGCCCGCCACCGCGGCCAGCTCACAGGTGGCGCTCACGGTGGTGCCTCCGGTGGCGCCTCGCGCGACGGCCACGGCCAGATCTCTCGAGGCCAGCTTCAGCAATCGCTCACGACCCTCGGCGAGCCGGCGCATCTGCGGCTCCTCCAGGCCGATGCACACCTGTCCGTCCACCACGGCGATGGGGGCAGGCACGGCACCCGCCCGGCGCACGGCCTCCTCGCAGGCGCGCGCCGCCCCGAGGTTGTCCGGGTACGGCAGCCCCTGCGCCACCACGCTCGTCTCCAATGCCACCAGCGGCACGCCCTGCTCCTTCGCGCGCCGGACCTCTTCGGAGTAACGCAAGTCCATGGCCGGCATATACGCCATGGGCCCGAGGGCAGGACAAGCACGGAGACACGCCCCGCCCCAGGACCGTTCGACAGAAGGCGCGCACCGGTCAGGAGAGCTCCGACATCTCCCCCTGCTGCGTGCCAGAGTGGACTGCCTGCCCGCGGACGTGGAGGCGCTCATCGCCACGTGCTCCGCGAGCAACCCGAGGTCCTCGTACTCCACGGGGGACCGGACGAGCCCTCGACGGAGCGACGGGGCAGCGCTGTCATCCGCGCGGAGCTCGAAACGCGGGAGGGGCCGAGCCGTGCGGCTCCAACGGGCCTGAGCGCGAGGGGCCCCACCGGCATTGCCAGCGCTCCCCGGCGGCGGTATGCCGCTGCTCGCCTTGAGCACCCCCAGCACCGCTGTCGTCTCTGCCCCCGACGCCGCCCCGCGCGCGTTCTCCCTATCGGATCTCGCCCTCGTCCTGGTCGTCATCATTTGGGGGACCAACTACACAGTGGTGAAGGAGGCGCTGAGCAGCATTCCACCGCTGGCCTTCATGGCGCTGCGCTTCGGGCTCGCGGCGGTGGCCATGGCCGTGGTGCTCCACGTGCGCGAGGGGTGGAAGCCGCTGCCCCGCGCCACGCTGCTCAAGCTGGTGGGGCTCGGGTTCGTGGGCAACACCGTCTACCAGGTGTGCTTCGTCGTGGGCCTGGCCCACACCACGGCGGCCAACAGCGGGATGCTCGCCTCGGGCACGCCGGTGGTGACGGCCCTGTTGGGCGCCGCGCTGGGCGTGGATCGCCTCCGCCGGCCACTCGCGATGGGACTGGCGCTCGCGGTGCCGGGCATGCTGCTCATCGTCAGCGCCCGCGGCCCCGAGCTGGATGCCTCCACGCGCATGGGGGACTTCCTCATCCTGGGCGCCTCGCTGTGCTGGGCCCTCTACACCGTGGGCATCCGCTCGCTGGGCAACGAGCTGTCCGCGCTGCGCATCACCGCGCTCACGATGATCACCGGGGCGCCCGGGGTGGTGCTGCTCGGCCTGCCCTCGATCATGGAGCTGAAGCTGGAGAGCATCGGCCCGGGCGCGTGGCTCGGGGTGGTGTACTCGGCGCTCGGGCCGCTGGTGCTGGCGTACGTCGTCTGGAGCCGCAGCGTGCAGGCGGTGGGCAGCAGCCGCACGGCCATCTACAACAGCGGCACGCCCGTGGTGGCCGCGTTCACCGCGTGGCTCGTGCGAGGCGAGAACCCCACGTGGTTGCAGGCTGTGGGCTCGGCGCTCGTCATCACCGGTGTGCTCGTCAGCCGGAGACGCTGAGCCTCCGAGAGCTCACGCGCGCCGCCGCGCCACGGTGAGGCCGTAGTCCTCGATCTTCTTGTCCAGGGTGGGCCGGCTGATGCCGAGCATCCGGGCGGCGACGATCTTCTTTCCGCCCGCCGTGCGCAGGGCCTCGGCGATGGCATCTCGCTCCATGCGGGAGACCCGCTCCTGGAGGGTGAGCGGCTTGGGCGTGGCACTCCCCGCGCGAATCTCAGGCGGAAGACTCAGCGCGTGCAGCTGCGCGCCGGCATGCACCAGCGCGAGCCGCTCGCTGAGCAACTCCAGCTCGCGAACGTTGTGGGGCCACTCGTAGTCCATGAGCAACTGCCGGGACTCAGGGGTGAGCACAGGAGGCCCCTTCCGGGCCACGCGAGCCCCTCGAGCAGCGAAGAGCTCG
The DNA here is from genome assembly GCF_044360475.1 of Archangium minus. NCBI lineage: Bacteria > Pseudomonadati > Myxococcota > Myxococcia > Myxococcales > Archangiaceae > Archangium > Archangium minus. Next base: position 5,760,130 of record NZ_CP043494.1, on the reverse strand, counting down.
AAGAGTGGAGGGATGTCAGCGCGCCGCTCGCGCAGAGGGGGCATCCGCAGCTCGAGCCCCGCGAGCTGGCGAGCCAGCGAGGCGTCCACCTCGCCCCGGGCGGTGAGCTCCGACAGCGGAGCGCTCGTGGTGACGATGAGGCGGAAGTCCACGGGCTCCTCACCGCCCTGCCGAGCAGGAGCCGTCTTGCGCGCGAGCAACCGAGCCAGGCGCTCAGCCAGGGCGCGAGGGAGCTGCTCCACGTGCTGAAGCAGCAAGGTGCCGCCATCCGCGCGAAGGAGCGCCGAGGACACAGGCGGTAATCCGGGCCCGCTGGAGCGCCCGAAGAGCACCTCCGCCAGGGAGGCCGAGTCTCGGCAATCCACGCGCACCAGCGGCCCGAGCGCCCGGGGCGAGCGCGAGTGAATGTAGAGGGCGCCCAGGGACTTGCCGGTGCCGGGCTCGCCGGAGAGCACCACAGGCGCGGCGCTGGCGGCAGCGCGGCGGGCCTGCTCCACCACCTTGCGGAAGGGACGCGAGTTGCCTCCCATGTCCACGCGAGGCGGATGAGCCCCCGCGCGCGAGCGCACCGCTGCGAAGGCCTCGCCGCCGAGCCGTCCGAGCATGGCGGCCAGCCGCCCGTCCGCGTCCGAGAACGGCTCTTCGGAGCGCTCCACGTACAGCACGCCGAAGGGCAGCCCGCCCGAGGCCACCAGGGGCGAGCACAGGGCCGTGGCGGAGCGTCCCTGCTCGGAGTGCTCCAGCGCGGCGCGGGCCATGTCGCGAGGCACCTCGACGGAGGAGGCGCCCACCACCGCCGCGGTGAGCAGGCCCTTGATGTCCCCGAGGAGCGCGGCCGCCGCGTCCGCGTGCAGCGCATGGAGCGACTCCTCGGCGACGCGCCGCAGCACCATGGCCTCGCTGGTGGCGCCCAGCAGCGCCGCTCCGGCCGAGAACAGCGCCGCCTCCAGGCCCACGTGCGGGAGCACTTCCTCGACGGGACGCTGACTCGCGTCCGAGGGGATGGAACCCACCAGCGCGGCGGCTCCGGGCGGCTCGACGAGCACGGTCGTCTTGCCCACCTGCACGCGGTCGCCGGGGAAGAGCACCACCTCGCCCGCGATGCGCTCGCCGTTCACCGACGTGCCGTTGCGCGAGCTCAGGTCCCGCAGATGCACCTGGCCGTCCTGCACAAAGAAGTGTGCGTGGCGGCGAGACATCTGGTCGTCCTCGGGGAGAGGAATCTCGCACGAGGGGCTACGGCCGATCGTGGCCTCCGCCTGGACGTCATAACGGAGGCCGGCGGAGGGACCGGAGAGAAGCAACAGGGCGGGCATGAGGGACGCGATGGATGGTACCACCGCCCTCTCTACATCGGGCGTTCCGCGATGAGCAGCGCGCGGACCTCTTCCTCGTCCAGGGTGCGACCTTCGCGGCTGAGCGCGAGGGCGTTCACATCGGACTCAGGCACCTCGACGTGGGCGCCCTTTCGCCACTCGGTGGTGTGCACCGCCCCATCCACCAGGCGGCCGACCACGGTAGCGTCCTCCCAGGAGAGCACCTCCATCCAAAGCTGCTCTGTCACCGTGTTGCCTTCAGGGTGGGTCTCGAAGGGGGCGCGCACCGCGAAGGTGAGCGGCTCCATGAGGCCGCGGCGCAGGAAGCGCGCCTTGAAGGCAGGCAGGAGGGCCTGAGTCTCCTGCCGCATGGACTCAATGCGCTCGGTGGGCTCCTGGGCGAAGCGCTCGCGGAAGGGGCGCAGCAGCTCCGCGGTGTTGTGCCGCCCATGAGGTGACACGACGGTGAGGAAGAGGCCCTCATGGCCCTCGAAGGCCTCCAGCGGCACTCCGAGCAGGTTGGTGCGCGCCTCCTCCGAGGGCACCAACATGAAGGTCTGCCCCTCGCTGGTCCCCATCTCCGTGCGCAGGAGCGGCCCCTGCCCGAAGGCCAGGTCCGTGCACAGCTCGTGCAGGAAGGCCTCAGCCGGCAGCAGATCCTGCTCGCCCAGGTGGAAGACCTCGAGGTCCCTCGCACCGAACTTCTCCATGCCGTGCGAGTGCACCCACAGCGGCGTGTCGCCCTCGATGACCTCCACGGCATGGAGGTTGACGTGGTCGCGGATGTCGAAGTCGAGCTCCGTGATTTCCGCTACGTCCTCGGAGTCATGAACCTTGGACGAGGTGATGTCCACTAGCACACCGTCCACGTGCGTCAGGACGATGCGGGCGCACATGAGCGCCACGAAGACGGGCACGGTGGGCTGAGCGCCGCCGGTCTCGAAAGCGAAGCGGTAGAAGGCCTGGGCGCGGCCGAGCGACTCCAGCGCAGTCTCACTGCCGGAGAACAGGTCCGGCGTCCACCCGGTGGGGGTGGGCCGCGACTCGAAGACGACCTCCACGCGGGCGCCCTCGGCATCGAGCGTGAAGCCGTGGCCGTCCGGGGCGAGGATGAAGGACATCTCCTCGGATTCGAAGGAGGAGCGCAGCGTCTCGGCCGGCACGGGTGAGGCGTGCGCGATGGCGACGAGGTAGACCTCCTTCACAGGTGCTTCTCGATCTGTCGGAAGAGATCCACGCGATCCACCAGGTTCGTCAGATAGTCCAGCTTGTCCGTGGGGAGAACCAGGACGGGGGACAACTTGTAGCCACTGAACCATTCCTCGTACAGGTCGTTCAACCGATTGAGGTAGGCGGTGGGGATATCCTGCTCCATCTCCCGGCCGCGCAGGCGGATGCGCTGGCGGAGCGTCTTCACGGGGCAGCGCAGGTAGATCATCAGGTCCGGCGGGTTGAGGGTCTGGGAGAAGGTCTCGTAGAGGTCGCAGTACATCTGCCAGTCGCGCTTGTCGATGTAACGCCGACGGTAGAGGTTCTTGGCGAAGATCTCCGCGTCCTCGTAGAGGGTGCGATCCTGGAGCGTGGTGCCCGGGGAGCGCTCGAGCTGGCGCTGGAGACGGAACTTGGCCGTGAGGAAGAAGAGCTGGGAGCGGAAGGCCCAGGTCTTCATGTCCTTATAGAAGTCAGCGAGGTAGGGGTTCTCCTCGTTGGGCTCGAAGAAGGGAGTGAGGCCGTACTTCCGGCAGAGGAAGGACGTGAGCTCCGTCTTTCCGGCTCCAATGTTTCCTGCGATCGCGATGAACTTCTTCCTGGCCAAGGCACTCCGCTTGTACCCCCACCGGGCGACGCACACCAGAGACAAGGTGCCGTGGTACATACGGCGATTGATGCCCCTGCCCCGCCCCATCCGCCATGAATCCAGCACGGTCGACGGTGGCCGTCCTGGCCTTGAAGGGTCGGGGTCGCTCCCCCACCACCACCGCCGGGCGCGCGAGCGTGCGGAGGGCCCCTGGCACCTGGAAGAGGTGGGGGAGGCTCCGCTGTTCGAACGTTCTTGGTGGAACAGTGGGTTCAGCGCCGTGGTGGGCTCCCCCTAAAAGCCGAGGTCGCCAGGATGCTACGCAACCTGTTGTGCATGTTGGTCACGGCGGTCGCCACCGCCGTCTTCTTTCCCCTGACTGTCGTGGTGGCGCTCGTCACCCTGAATCCGGGGGCGACGGTGTGGGTGGCCCGCCGGCTGTGGTCGCCCGTCCTCATCTGGATTGGTGGGGCGCGCGTGGTGGTGACCGGCCAGGAGAACGTGGATCCGAAGCGACCCACCATCTACGTCTCCAACCACCAGTCCACGCTGGACATCCCCATCCACTTCGTGGCGGTGCCGGTGAACTTCCGCTACGTGGCCAAGCACCAGCTCAAGTACGTGCCGCTCATCGGCTGGTACCTGTGGATGGCCGGGCACATCTTCGTCAACCGAGGCAAGCGCGAGAATGCCATCGCATCCCTGGACGAGGCGGCACGGAAGATCCGCGCCGGCACGAGCGTGTTCCTCTACCCCGAGGGCACGCGCTCGGACGATGGCCGCGTGCTGCCCTTCAAGAAGGGCCCATTCGCGCTGGCGCTCAAGGCGCGGGTGCCCGTGGTGCCCATCACCGTCGAGGGCTCCGGCACGGTGATGCCGAAGAACTCCTGGAACATCAAGCCGGGCCACGTGTACGTGAAGATCGGCAAGCCCATCGACACCACGGCCTTCGCCGAGAATGACCGCGTGGGGCTGGCCCGGGCCGTGCGCGACGTCATCATCGCGCAGAGCCTCGAGCTGGGGGGTAAGGGAGGAGATCCCGAGAAGGCCCTCGCCGCCGCCGGTGTCGAGGGCGATTCCCCCTCCCGCCGCAACGCCTCCTGAGGAGACCGTTTCCCCGTGCGCCTTCCCTCCCCCGACTCCCTTCGTTCTCCGCGCCGCCGGCTGACTGCCTGGGCCGGAGTGGCCATGCTCGGACTAGGCCTCGCCACCGGCTGTGGCCATGGTCGAGCCGCCGAGCGCCCCCTGGACGCACGAGCCCAGGCCCGCGAGTACCTGGCGAAGAACCAGCCCGAGCGCGCCCTGCCGCTGTTGGAGGCCGAGTATGCGCGAGCCCCGGAGGACCTGGAGCTGGCGCGGGCGCTGACGGAGGCCCAGGTGAAGGCGGGCCGCACGGACGCGTGGATCGCCGAGCTGCAGCGCCGCAACACCCAGGCGGAGCAAGCGGTGAACCACTACATGCTGGGGCTGGCGTATTTCTCGAGGGCCTCGGACGCGGGGACGCCAGCAGTAGCCGCCTTCGAGCGAGCGCTGGCGCTGAAGCCGAACGAGCCCGAGTTCCACTACCGCTTGGGACTCGCGCGGCTGGAGTCGGAGCAGTACGCAGCCGCGGTGGAGCCGCTGCGCCGCGCGGCGGAGCTCGCCCCGGAGCGCGCGGGCATCCGCCTGCCGCTGGCCAAGGCGCTGCATCGCACGGGGGATGCGCCGGGGGCCGTGAAGGCGCTGGGCGCGTTGGTGCGGATGAACCCGAGCCCCTCCGAGGTCGCCACGGCGCGAGCGCTGATGAACCAGATCGCCGACCCCTTCGCGCGCTTTCCGAAGGCGGCCGAGCCCAAGCTGGAGGAAGGCATGCGCTACCTCCAGGAGCTGGACGCGCCCCACCCAGCCATCGTGGCCTTCGAGGAGATTCTGAGGGACTACCCGGACCTGGCGGTGGTGCACTCACTGCTGGGGCTGGCGTGGCAGCGGCTGGACGACGCGGGCCGGGCGGTGGAGGAGTTCAAGCGAGCCATCGAGCTGGCGCCCGAGGACGGCAAGAACCACTTCTACCTGGGCGAGCTGTACCTCGCGCGGCAGAGGCCCGAGGCAGCGCGGCCGTACCTGGAGAAGGCGGTGGAGCTCAACCCGATGCTGGACCTGGCGTGGTTCCGGCTGGGGGAGATCCACCTGGAGCGCAGGGATCTGAAGGCAGCGGGCGAGGCCTTCCGGGTGTTGACGCACCTGGAGCCGGACGAGAAAGCGCCGAGAGGCAAGCTGGCGCTGGTCCTCCAGCTGGAGGGCGACTGGGCGGGCGCGGAGCGCGAGTTGATGGCGGTGGTGGACAAGGACCCGGAGGACCTGGAGTTCACCCTGCGCCTAGGCATTCTTTTCACGGAGCAAGCGCGGCAGTCCTCACGTCCCGAAGAGCGGCGGGAGGCAGCCGGGAAGGCGGAGCGCTGGCTGCGCAAGGTGCTGGAGACCCAGCCGGAGAACGCGGTGGCCTCACGAGCGCTTCAGCAGCTCAAGGGCCCGTAGGGGGGGCCAGTAGCCAGCGGGAGCCCGCGCCCTCTACACTGATGTCCGATGAGTAACGGTGCCAACCAGCCCCAGCAGCCGCGCGGGACGCCGTCCTCGGCGAACGTGCCCCGTGTGTCGCAGACGAACCTGCGCGTGATGAGCGCCGCGCGCGCAGCGCCCCTGCCGAAGGATCAGCAGCAGGCTCAGCTCAGCGAGAAGCTGAAGTCCGAGTCCGCCAACGTGGCCCTCAACGCCCTCTCCATCGTGAAGGAGACGGTCGAGGACTTTCGTCAGCAGGATCGCTTCTTCAAGTACAAGGCCTTCATCGTGGGCGGCTGGCTGTTGATCTCCGTCGTCACGTTCGGCACCACCTGGGCCCGGGGCGTGAAGCTGACGGGAGACTTCGGCGCGAAGCTCGTCGCCCCCCCGGCTGGACGCAACGCCTTGACGCTCATGAACAAGAGCGAGGACCCCTGGCTCGACGTCATCATCGTCGTCAAAGACAACCGGGGCGCGGAGTGGCGGGCGTCCGTGGCGCGAGTGGATCCCGGCAAGTATGTCACCATCACGCCCAAGCAACTGCTGGGGAGCGCCGGCCAGGCGGCCCCCTCGGACATCGTCATGCGCGGTGTCGAGATGCGCACCTCCGAGGGCAGCGCCCTGCTGCAGGAGGACGGCAACAACCTCACGGACGAAGCGCAGTAGGAACCACGCAGCAGGCCCCAGAAAGCGCGAGAGCGCCCTTCCCAAGGGGAAGGACGCTCCCGTGCACTACCCTTCGGACGGCCGACTACTCCGCCTTGGTCTCCGTGGCCTCGCCAGCGGCGGGGGCCTCGGGGGCCTCAGCAGCGGCCTTGGCGGGACGATCCACCAGCTCCAGCAGGGCCATCTCAGCACCGTCACCGCGACGGAAGCCGAGCCGAACGATGCGGGTGTACCCGCCCGGACGGTTGGCGTAGCGGTCCTTGTACTCGCTGAACACCTTCTGGAGGATGGCGCGGTTACGAACCGTCCGCTCCGCGAGGCGCACGTTGGCCAGACCACCGCGCTTGCCGAGGGTGATGATGCGCTCGGCGAGGGCCCGGGCCTCCTTGGCCTTGGGCAGCGTGGTGCGGATGGCCTCGTGCTCGAGCAGCGAGGTGACCATGTTGTGGAGCATCGCGAGCCGGTGGCTCGTGGTGCGGTGGAGCTTCCTCTGTCCAACCTTATGACGCATGGTGCTGACTCCGGGCCTTTTCGGGGCCCACCACTCTGGCCGTACGAGGTACCAGGTGGGAAGGATGGAACCGGCACAGGCTCCACCGTTGCTGTGTTGGGCCCGTGAAGGCCCCCTCCTCCCCCGTGGCTCGCTGCCATGCCACCACGCGGGAGGAGGTGCTGCGAGAGCGTACTAGGCCTTCGGCGCGGCGGGGGCGCCAGCGGCAGCCGCGGCGGCACCCGGAGCGGGAGCCGGGGGCGGGGTCTTCGGAGGCCAGTTCTCCAGCTTCATGCCGAGCGACAGGCCCATCTCCGCGAGGATCTCCTTGATTTCCTTCAAGGATTTGCGGCCGAAGTTCTTGGTCTTGAGCATCTCGGCCTCGGTGCGCTGCACGAGATCACCGATGGTCTTGATGTTGGCCTGCTGCAGGCAGTTGGCCGAGCGCACCGAGAGCTCCAGCTCGTCCACGGAGCGGAAGAGGTTCTCGTTGAGCTTGGCCTCCTCCTTGGGCGCCTCGACGGCCACGGGCTCCTCGGTCTCGTCGAAGTTGACGAACACCGTGAGCTGCTCCTTGACGATCTTGGCCGCGTAGGCCACGGCGTCCTGCGGGGTGACGGAGCCGTCCGTCCACACCTCGAGGGTGAGCTTGTCGTAGTCGGTGACCTGACCGACGCGGGCGTTGGTCACCTGGTAGTTCACCTTGCGGATGGGCGAGAACAGCGAGTCGATGGGGATGGTGCCGATGGGCGAGCCCGCCACCTTGTTGGCGGAGGCCGGCACGTAGCCACGGCCGCGGCGGCACGTCAGCTCCATGCGGACCTTGCCACCCTCGGAGACGGTGCAGATGTGGTGACCCGGGTTGAGGATCTCCACGTCCTGGTCGGCGATGATGTCACCGGCCTTGATCTCCTTGGGGCCCTCGGCCTCGATGCGGATCGTCTTGGGCTCATTCGTGTGCATCCGAAGGAGGACTTCCTTCAGGTTCAGCACGATGTCCGTGACGTCCTCGGCCACCTCGGGGATGGTGGTGAACTCGTGGTCCACACCCTCGATCTTCACCGTGGTGATGGCGGCGCCCTGCAGCGACGACAGGAGCACGCGGCGCAGCGAGTTGCCCAGCGTGGTGCCGAAGCCGCGCTCGAGCGGCTCAGCCACGAACTTGCCGTAGGTGGGCGAGAGCGAGTCCTGATCGACCTCAAGCCGGCGGGGCTTGATGAGGTCGCGCCAGTTCTTCGCAATGAACGTGTCAGCCATGTTCTTCCACTCCTCGTGACGTGCGCCACCACCGACTTACCCACCGAGGCGGCGGGAGGATGGGCACGTAGGGTTTCTTGAATAACGCCGGCCCGGGGCTGCGTGGGGGCCGACAGAAGCACGACGCCCCGGCGGTGAGGCCAGGGCGCGTACAACAGCTCCAGCGGTCGGATTCGCCCGGGAGGGCGAGCCAAGCCGATTACTTCGAGTAGAGCTCGACGATGAGCTGCTCCTGGATCGGCATGGTCAGGTCCTCGCGGTTCGGGGCGGTCTTCACCGTCGCCTTGAAGGACTTCTTGTCCAGGTCGATCCACTGCGGCACGCCGCGGCGATCCACGGTCTCCAGCGCCTCGGAGATGCGGAGGATCTTCCGGCTCTTCTCCGCCACCTCGATGGTGGTGCCCGGCTTCACCGCGAACGACGGGATGTTCACCCGCTTGCCGTTCACCGTGAAGTGGCCGTGGCGCACCAGCTGGCGGGCCTCAGCGCGGGTGTCCGCAAAGCCCATGCGGAACACGACGTTGTCCAGGCGGAGCTCCAGCTGCTGCAGGAGGTTCTCACCGGTCTTGCCCTTGGCTGCGGAGGCGCGGTGGTAGTAGCCGCGGAACTGGCTCTCCAGCAGGCCGTACATGCGCTTGACCTTCTGCTTCTCGCGCAGCTGCACGCCGTAGCCGGAGAACTTCACGCGGCCCTGGCCGTGCTGACCGGGGGGATAGGGGCGGCGCTCAATCGCACACTTGTCCGTGTAGCAGCGGTCACCCTTCAGGTACATCTTCAGGTTCTCACGCCGGCAGATGCGGCAGGCGGAGGCGGTATAACGGGCCACGATGCTTCTCCGTGTAAAGATGGTCTAGGACCGCTCCCCTCGAGGAGAGCGGCCCGGAATGGAACTTAGACGCGGCGGCGCTTCGGCTGACGGCAGCCGTTGTGCGGGATGGGCGTCACGTCGCGGATGAGCGCGATCTTCAGGCCAGCGGCGGCGAGCGCGCGGAGGGCGGACTCACGACCCGCGCCCGGGCCCTTCACCAGCACCGTCACGTTCTTCAGGCCGTGCTCCATGGCCTTCGCCGCGGCGTCACCGGCGGCCACCTGGGCGGCGAACGGCGTCGACTTACGGCTGCCGCGGAAACCGCGAGCGCCGGCGGAGGACCAGGAGATCACGTTCCCGGACACGTCCGTGATCGTGATGATGGTGTTGTTGAACGTGGACTGGATGTGGACCACGCCATTGAGGATGTTCTTCTTGCCCTTCTTGCCCTTCTTGCGCGCAGCGGCGGTCTCGCCCGCCGCGGGGGCCGCAGCGGCCGGTGCCGCAGGCGCGTTGGTCTCTTCAGCCATGGAACTCGTTGCTCCTGGAAGTAGGTGATCGACGCCAGCTCCTCAGAGGGCTGGCGCAGGTGGAAGAACTAGCGAGCGCCCGCCGCCGGCTTGGCGCGCACGATGCCGCGCTTGGGACCCTTGCGGGTACGCGCGTTGGTGTGCGTCCGCTGACCGCGAACCGGCAGACCCTTGCGGTGACGCAGACCCCGGTAGCAACCCAGGTCCATCAGCCGCTTGATGTTCATGGTCACCTCGCGACGGAGGTCACCCTCGACCTTGTAGTTGGTCTCGAGGATCTCGCGGATCTTCCGCGTCTGCTCCTCGGTGAGGTCCTTGGTCCGGGTGGCGAGGTCGATCCCCGCAGCCGTGATGATGTCGTGGGCGGACTTGTTGCCGATCCCGTAGATGTACTGGAGCGAGATCACCGCGCGCTTGTTGGGCGGGAGGTCGATGCCGGCGATACGAGCCATCTAAGTCGTTCCTTCTGGGTGGAGTTGGTCTGGAGCAAGGCCCCTAAAGGCCTAGCCCTGGCGCTGCTTGTGCCGCGGGTTGGAGGCGCAGATGACGCGCACGATGCCCTTGCGGCGGACAACCTTGCACTTGTCGCAAATCTTCTTGACGGACGCCCGAACCTTCATGGCGGTACTTCCCTTCCTTCGCTTTTAGAAAAGAAAAGCCTCGAGGGCCGGTCCGCCATTCCGCGGAACCAGGCCCTTGCTACTTCGCCCGGTAGGTGATGCGTCCCCGGGACAGGTCGTACGGGGACAGCTCGACCTTGACCTTGTCGCCCGGGAGGATTCGGATGAAGTGCATCCGCATCTTGCCCGAGATATGCGCGAGCACCTTGTGGCCATTGTCCAGCACCACACGGAACATCGCGTTCGGGAGGGGCTCCATCACGGTCCCCTCGACTTCGATGGAATCATCCTTCGGCAATCAGATAACCCTCTCGCGGACCACCGGAACTCTGGAAGCGCGGCGGGATAACACTTTGGTCCAGAAGTGGCAAGCATCCTCGCGCTGTAAACCCGAATTTCTACGAACCCCTCTGTACTCCCTCGTATTCCGCCCACCTACCCGGCCCTGCGCCGGGTGAGGACTTCCGGCCCCCCTTCGGTGATGAGCACCGTGTGCTCGAAGTGAGCGGAAAGCTTGTTGTCGAGGGTGACGGCTGTCCAGTCATCGTCGAGCAGCTCCACCTCATACGTGCCCTGGTTCACCATGGGCTCGACCGCGAGGACCATTCCCGGACGAAGTTTCATCCCGCTGCCCCGCTGGCCGTAGTTGGGCACCTCCGGCTTCTCGTGGAGGTGGCGGCCGATGCCGTGGCCGGTGAAGTCGCGCACGACGGAGAAGCCCCGCGCCTCCACATAGCTCTGCACGGCGTGACCGATGTCACCAATACGGTTGCCGGGCACCATGGCCTGGATGGCCTTGTGGAGGGACTCCCGGGTGGCATCCAGCAGCGCCTGGGCCTCGCGGCTCACCTTTCCGACCGGCACCGTGCGAGCCGCGTCCCCGAAGAAGCCGCGGTACACCACCCCGAAGTCCAGCTTCATCAAATCCCCCTCCTGCAGCTTGCGCCGCTTGGAGGGGATTCCGTGCACCACCTCGTGGTTGACGGAAGCACACAGGCAGGCGGGGAAGCCGCGGTAGCCCTTGAAGGCAGGCCGAGCGCCCTTCTTGTAGATGAGCTTCTCAGCCAGGGCATCCAGGTCCCAGGTGGTAACACCCGGCGCCACCGCCTTTTCGAGCTCGTCCAGGATCTCGCTCACGATGCGCCCTGCTTCACGCATGAGGGCGATCTCTTCCTGGCTCTTGATCTCGATCTGGCTCATCCCTGCCTCGCCATGGCTTGAACCGTCCGAGGGCGGGTTCTCACTCCACGAACCGTGCCCCTGGCAGTCAGCCTGCCTTGCCGGCGCTTAGGCCTTGCCCAGCGCCTTCTTGATGTCCTCGTAGATGCCTTCGGGGGACCCCACCCCGTCGATGCTCTTGAGCAAGCCCCGTTGCGCGTAGAACTCCTTGAGAGAGGCGGTCTCCGTCTCATACTTCTTCAGACGCTTCTCGATGACCTCGGCCTTGTCATCCTCGCGCTGGGTGAGGCCGGCGCCGTCCTTGTCGCAGAAGCCGGCCCGCTTCGGCGGGTTCTGGTAGACGTGATAGACGGCGCCACACGTGGGGCACGAGCGCCGGCCCGAGCCGCGCTCGATGAGCTTCTCGGTCGGAACCTCGAGCGAAACCACGGCATCCAGCTTCTTGCCCAACCTGGCGAGCATGCGCTCGAGCGCCTCGGCCTGGGGAGGAGTGCGCGGGAAGCCGTCGAGCACGAAGCCATTGGCGCAGTCCGGCTCCTTGAGGCGCTCTTCCACGATTCCGATGACGATCTCGTCCGGCACGTAGGCGCCAGCGGCCATCAGCGGCCCGGCCAGCTTGCCCATCTCCGTGCCCTCACGAACCGCCTTGCGGAGGATGTCACCCGTGGAGATCTGCGGAATCTTGAAATCCGCGTACAGATTCTTCGCCTGGGTCCCCTTCCCCGCGAACGGCGGGCCAAACAGGATGAGGTTCATAGGTTCCTCTTAGCTCGTCAGGAAGGAGCACGGGAGGGCTAAAGCGAGCCTCTTTCCCACTGCTCACACACCCCTGGAACGACGAGGCGCCCCTCCCCGGGGTGAGGGGGAGGAGCGCCAGGTAGACAGCTGACTTGACTAGGCAGCCACGCGAACCCGGCCGCGGATGCGGGGACCGCGCGGACCAGCGAAGCCCTCGTAGTTGCGGCTGATGAGGTGGCCCTCGATCTGCTGCACCGTGTCCAGCGCCACACCCACGACGATCAGCAGCGCCGTACCACCGAACGTGAAGGTAACGCCCAGCATGTTCGAAATGATGGACGGAATCACGCAGATGGCGGCCAGGTAGAGCGCTCCGCCGAAGGTGATGCGATTGAGCACGCCCTCGATGAAGTCCGCCGTCTGACGGCCCGGACGGATACCCGGGATGTAACCGCCCTGCTTCTTGATGTTGTCCGCCACGTCGTCCGGCCGGAAGGTCAGCGCCGTGTAGAAGTACGAGAAGAAGACGATCAGCAGGACGAAGATGCCGTTGTAGACCCAGGGGCTGGACTCGATGCTGCGCTGCACGCCCTGCAGGAACGGGAACCAGGTGCCGAGCGTGGCCGGGAAGGACAGGAGCGCGCCGGCGAAGATCGGCGGAATCACGCCCGAGGTGTTCACCTTCATCGGGAAGTAGGTCGCCTGACCGGCGAACATACGCCGCCCAGCCATGCGCTTGGCGTACTGCACCGGAATGCGCCGCATGCCGCGCTCGACGTAGACCACCACGCCGACGACGACGATCATGAACACCAGCAGGGCCGCCACGGCCGCCATGCTGACGATCTCCTGCTGGACCATGTCGAGCAGCGACTTGCCGCTGGGCAGCAGGCCGGACACGATGCCCGCGAAGATGATCAGTGAGATACCGTTGCCGATGCCGCGCTCGGTGATGCGCTCACCCAACCACATGATGAACGCGGTGCCCGCCGTCAGGCTGATGACGGTCATGAAGGTGAACCAGGCGTTGTCGTTGGGAACGACCACCTGGTTGAACCCGGCCTGGCCCGCGTCCGTGCGGCCCAGCGAGGCCAGCCAGCGCGAGATACCAATGCCCTGCACGATGGACAGGAGGATGGTGCCGTAGCGGGTATACTGGTTGATCTTCTGCCGGCCGCCGGCACCTTCCTTCTGCAGCCGCTCGAGGCTGGGCACCACCACCGCCAGGAGCTGGATGATGATGGAGGCGGACACGTACGGCATGATGCCCAGACCGAAGATGGACATCTGCTCCAGGGCGCCGCCGGAGAAGAGATTGAAGAGCGAGAACAGGCCGCCCGACTGGCGCTGGGCGTCCATGAACGCGTTCATCGCAGCCCGGTCCACGCCAGGCGTGTTGATGAAGATGCCGATGCGGTACACCGCGAGCAGCATCAGCGTATAGATGAGCCGGCTGCGCAGCTCCGCGATGCGGAAGACGTTGGCGAAGGCGTTCAGAGCCACGTGGGATCCATCCCCCAAAAAGGTTTCTGCGAGAACAGCAGCGCCCCTGTCCGAATTCGGAAAGGGGCGCTGAATGCTACACGGATAGAAAGGCGCGCACCACTAAGAGTGTGTCGCGCCCTACCCTCACGACCGAGCCTGCTTCACGCCCTTACCGGCATGCGCCTTCGCGGCGGACTCGGGCTTGTGGGCCACCAGGGGGAGCTCCTCCACGGAACCGCCCGCCTTCTCGATGGCCTCACGCGCGGTGGCCGAGGCCTTGTTCACCCGAACGGTGAGCTTCTTGGTGAGCGCGCCATTGCCGAGCACCTTGATGCCGTCATAGCGGCCCTTTACCAGGCCCCGGGCCTTCAGCGACTCCACGTCCACCGTGGCGCCCGCATCGAACCCCTCGAGGTCCGCCAGGTTCACCACCGCGTACTCGGTGCGGTTGGGGGAGATGAAACCGAACTTCGGCAGGCGGCGCTGCAGTGGGCTCTGGCCACCCTCGAAGCCCTCGAACCGCATGTTACCCGTGCGAGCCTTCTGGCCCTTGCCACCGCGGCCGGCCGTCTTGCCCAGACCGCTACCCTGGCCGCGGCCCACCCGCTTCTTGCGGTGCCACGAGCCCTCGGGGCGCTTCAGCTTGTTGAGCGTCGTCATTGTCTGAACCCTCTCGCACTAGGCCTTGCGGGCGCGCGCGGCGTCCCGGACCCGGATCTTCCGAGGCTTGCGGCGGGTGGCCTTCGGGGCCTCGCCCTGCACCGTCTCGGCCGTCACCAGGTGACGGACCTTGTTCACCATGCCGCGGATGGCCGGCGTGTCCTTCAGGAGACGCTCGTCGCCGAACTTCTTCAGTCCGAGGCTATCGATCGTCGCGAGCTGGTCCACGGACGAACCCGCGAAGCTCTTCGTCAGCTTGACCTTGATGGCCATGATTAACCCCTCGCCTCCTCGGACTTCTGCGGACCCACGTCCTTGCCGCGCAGGCGCGACACCTGCTCCGGCGAGCGCAGGTTCTTCAGACCCGCCACGGTGGCCTTGAGCACGTTGTGGGGGTTCCGCGAGCCCTGGCTCTTGGTCAGGATGTTGCGGATGCCCGCCGCCTCGAGGACCGCGCGCACCGCACCACCGGCGATGACGCCCGTACCCTCACCGGCCGGCTTCAGGAGCACCCAGCCCGCGCCGAAGTGACCGAGCACCTCGTGGGGGATGGTGTGACCCTGCAGCGGGACGCGGAACAGGTTCTTCTTCGCGTTCTCGCCACCCTTGCGGATGGCCTCGGGAACCTCGTTGGCCTTGCCCAGCCCCACGCCAACGTGGCCGGCGCCGTCGCCCACCACCACCAGCGCGGCGAACGAGAACCGCCGGCCGCCCTTCACCACCTTGGCGACGCGGTTGATGTTCACCACGCGGTCGGTGAGGTCGAGATCGTTTGGATTGATCGGAGTTGCCACTTGGGAACTTCCTTATTCGAAAGGTTTCTAGAACTTGAGCCCGGCCTCGCGCGCGGCATCAGCCACGGCGGCGATCCGACCATGGTAGGGGAAGCCGTTGCGGTCGAACACCACCGCCACGACGTTGGCCGCCTTGCACTTCTCCGCGATGAGCGAGCCCACGCGCTTGGCCTCGGCCTTCTTGTCGCCCTCGGTGTTACCCTTGAGCTCCTTGGAGAGCGACGAGGCGAAGGCCAGGGTGCGGCCCGTGGTGTCGTCCACCACCTGGGCGTAGATGTGCTTGAGGCTCTTGTAGACCGTGAGCCGCGGACGCTCGGTGGTACCCGAGATCTTCTTGCGGATGCGGTCCTTCCTCTTGAGGCGCGGATCGAGCTTGTTCGACATGGATGATTCCTTCTCCGTCCGGCGGTGATGGGGACTTCCACCGCCGGATGATTGCGCGACCCCTCCAGGAGCCGCGCGGTTGGGTGTTCACTCCGACTAGGCCGTACCGGTCTTGCCTTCCTTACGGCGGATCTTCTCGGTGGCGTACTTGATGCCCTTCCCCTTGTACGGCTCGGGCGGGCGCAGCGCGCGGATCTTCACAGCGGCGGCCCCGAGAGCCTCCTTGTCCGCCGAGCGCAGGGTCAGACCCAGGGTGGGCAGACCGTCCTCAGTGCGGGCGGCCTTGTCCACCTCGGCCGTCACGCCCTCGGGCAGCTCGAACACCACCGGGTGCGAGTACCCCAGCGTGAGGTTGATCGTCTTGCCCTTCACCTCGGCGCGGAAACCGACGCCGCGGATGTCCAGGCGACGCTCGAAGCCCGTCGACACGCCCTTCGCCGCGTTGGCCAGCAGCGTACGGGTCAGACCGTGCAGGCTGCGAGCCTCGCGCGACTCATCCTCGCGCTCCACCCGAACCTCGTTGCCCGCGACCGTCACCTTCACGCCCTTGGCGGGAAGCTGAACGACCATCTTGCCCTTGGGGCCTTCAAAATTGACCTGGCGGCCCGACACAGTGGCCTTCGTCTTGTCCGCCAGCTTGACCGGAAGCTTTCCAATCCGACTCATGATTCCCTCGTGCAGTCCAGGTCGCGGCACAGGCCGCGGTACCCGGGCGGCTGGCTAGTAGACAGTGCAGAGCAGCTCGCCGCCGACCTTCTGCTTGCGAGCATCGGAGTCCACCATCACGCCCCGCGACGTGGACAGGATGGAGATGCCCAGACCGCCGAGCACCTGCGGAATCTCACGCGAGTTGACGTACCGGCGCAGGCCGGGCTTGGACACGCGGCGGATGCCGGTGATGGCCGGAGCGCGATCCGGGCCGTACTTCAGCTGCACGCTGATCTCGTTCTGCGGCGCGCGCTCGTGAACCGTGTAGTCCCCGATGAAGCCCTCGGCCTTGAGAACCTTGATGATCTCGACCTTGAGGTTCGAGTGGGGAATGACGACCTTGTCGTGACGCGCGCGCGAGCCGTTGCGCAGGCGGGTCAGCATGTCGCCAATGGGATCGTTGACAACCGACATGAAGGATACCTTCCGTGCGGAGCGGTCTCACCGCCTCCGCGTTCGCAACCGCCGCGCCTGCCGGGCCCATCCCGGGGGTTCGCCACGGATGCAATGCACTCACTACTTCGGCCCACCCTCTCGAGGGCAGGCCAGGCACCCGGGCCCCTGCTCGGAGCCCGGACACCCGCGTCCGACTACCAGGACGACTTGGTGACGCCGGTGATCTCGCCGCGGAGGGCGCGGTGCCGGAAGCAGATACGGCACATGTTGAACTTCCGCAGGAACGCGCGGGGCCGACCGCACAGCGGGCAGCGGTTGTACGCGCGGACGGAGAACTTCGGCTTGCGCTTCGCCTGAGCGATCTTCGAGAGCTTGGCCATGGATGCGGGTCCTCGTTACTGGCGGAACGGCATGCCGAAGTGACGCATCAGCGCCAGCCCCTGCTCATCGTTCGCCGCAGTGGTGACGAAGCTGATGTTCAGCCCCTTCACCTTCTCGATCTGGTCGTAGTTGATTTCCGGGAAGATGATCTGCTCGCGCACGCCGAGCGTATAGTTACCCTTCCCGTCGAAGGCCTTGGGGGACACGCCCTTGAAGTCACGCACGCGCGGCAGCGCGACGGTGATGAGGCGGTCCAGGAACTCGTACATGCGGTCGCCGCGGAGCGTCACGGCAGCACCGATCGCCTGGCCCTGGCGCAGCTTGAAGTTCGCGATGGACTTACGGGCGCGGGTCACCACAGGCTTCTGACCGGTAATGGCACCCAGCTGGTCCACGGCGGATTCGAGGATCTTGGCATTGGCGAGCGCCTCGCCCAGACCCATGTTGACGACGATCTTCTCGAGGCGAGGAACCTGCATGGGGTTCTTGAGCCCCAGCTCCTTCATCAGCGCGGGCACGCCTTCCTTGCGGAAGCGCAGCTTCAGACGCGCCGGCTTGGACTCGAGACCCTCCTCGATGTTCGCCGCGAAGCCTGCCTTCTTGAGCTCTTCCTTCTTGCGGCCCTTCTTTTCCTTCTTCGGCGCCGCTTCCTTCTTCTCTTCAGCCATCGTCTTGTCCTCTGCTTCGGAACGCCGTCGTGGACCCAGCGCGCCGATCAGTACTGCGTGGAAACTGGAAACACCGGAGCCCTCTTGGGTCTTTCAGAGCTCCGGGTATGCACGCCCGCCCTCCCCTCGTCCGGGTAGGACAAAGGGCGCGCATACATGCCCGAACCCGCGCCCCTAGTCAATCAGGGCGTCGCAGTTCTTGCAGAACCGCTTCTTCTTGTCCCCATCGGCCCGGATACCCACGCGGGTCGGCTTGTCGCACTTGGCGCAGACCAGCTGGACGTCCGAGATGTGGATGGTGCCCGGCTTCTCCACGATGCCGCCCTCGGGCTGCTGAGGCGTCTTGCGCAGGTGCCGCTTGACCAGGCGCACGCCCTCGACGGTCACGCGCTGGGCCTCACGGTCAATCTTCAGGATCTTCCCGCGCTTGCTCGCCGGGGTCTTCTCCGAGCGCTCGGCGCCGGCGATGACCTGGACGGTGTCTCCAACCTTGAGCTTCTCCATGGTTCCTCTCCCTCCTCGCGGACCGCCTGATGCCCTACTAGAGGACCTCGGGAGCGAGCGAGATGATCTTCATGAACTTGCGGGCGCGGAGCTCGCGGGCGACCGGCCCGAAGATGCGCGTCCCGATGGGCTCCATGTCCTTGTTGATGAGGACGGCGGAGTTGCCATCGAACTTGATGTAGCTGCCATCCGGACGGCCCACCTCGCGCGCGGTGCGCACGATGACCGCCTTGGCCACGTCACCCTTCTTCACCTTGGAGTTCGGCAGCGCCTCGCGCACCGACACGACGATCACATCGCCGATGGACGCGTACTTGCGCTTCGAGCCACCGAGCACCTTGATGCAGAACACCTTCTTGGCGCCCGAGTTGTCGGCCACGTCGAGCACGCTCGTCATCTGAATCATCTGGAATCTCCTATCTCAGCTACGGCAGGCCCTTCCGGCGAGGAGGGGCACCGCGCGGCTCGAGCCACGGCCTCGCGCGCCTGGACGGCTGCGCGAGCTCGGACGGCTCAGACGTTCTTGCTCTTCTCCAACACCTCGACCACGCGCCAACGCTTGTCCTTCGACGTGGGCCGGGTCTCGGCGATACGCACCCGGTCACCCTCGTTGATGGTGACCTTGGTCGGATAGTCGTGGTCCTCGACGTGCGCCTTGTACTTCTCGCGCATGCTCATGATCTTCCCGTACTTCGGGTGAGACGCGCGGCGCGAGACGGTGACCACCACCGTCTTCTGCATCTTGTTGGAGGTCACGATCCCCACGCGGGTCTTGGGACGGCCGCGGGTGGAGGTCTTGGCAGAGGTGGATTGAGTCGCTTCAGCCATGAAAAAGCTCCTAAGCCTTCTTCTCCGCCCGGGTCTTCTCCCCCAGGACGGTCAGGATGCGCGCCAGGTCGCGCTTGTGCTGGGTGCGCTCGGACGGGTTGTCGAGCGAGCCGGTCGCCCTCTTGAGCTGATCCTGGAACAGCGTCTCGCGCAGCTCGGCCGCGCGCCGCTTCAGGTCATCCGCCGAGAGCTCCTTGAGTTCCTTCGCAGTCGCCATCTTCAAATCTCCTCGAGCCAGCGGGCGGCCCTCTTCTCAGCGGGCCACCCGGAGGCGGAACTAGAGCGCCAGCTCGCTGCGGGTGACGATCTTCGTCAGCACCGGCAGCTTGGCCTGGGCCAGCTTCAGGGCGGTGGTGGCAACCTCCGGCGTCATACCCTCCATCTCGTAGAGGATGCGGCCGGGCTTGACCACTGCCACGTAGTACTCCACACCGCCCTTACCGGTACCCATGCGGGTTTCGGCGGGCTTCTTGGTGATGGGCTTGTCCGGGAACACGCGGATCCAGATCTTGCCACCACGCTTGATGTGGCGCGTCATCGCGATACGGGCCGCCTCGATCTGCCGCGAGGTGATCCACCCCGGCTGCAGGGACATGAGGCCGTACTCACCGTAGGTGAGGTCGCTGCCGCGGTACGCCCGACCGGGCGTGCGGCCCTTGTGCATCTTGCGGAACTTCGTGCGAGCAGGCTGAAGCATCGTCGGTGTCCTTCAATCCCGAGCGAGCCGTCCCTCCCGGGACGGCTCCCGGGGAGTTAGCGGTTGGCCGCCGGCGCGGGGCTCTGGCCACCCTTGGTGGGCAGCACCTCGCCGCGGCAGATCCAGACCTTGCAACCGATCTTGCCGTAGGTGGTCTTCGCCTCGGCGAAGCCGTAGTCGATGTCCGCACGAAGGGTGTGCAGGGGCACGCGGCCCTCGCGGTACCACTCGTAGCGGGCCATCTCCGCGCCACCGAGGCGGCCGGAGCACGACACACGGATACCCTTGGCGCCGAACTTCATCGCCGTCTGCAGCGCCTTCTTCATGGCGCGGCGGAAGGCGATACGACGCTCGAGCTGGGTGGCAATGTTCTCGGCCACCAGCTGCGCGTCCGTCTCGGCCTTGCGGACCTCGACGATGTTGAGGAAGACCTCGTTCTTCGTGAACTGCTGGAGGTCCTTCTTCACCGTCTCGATGCCGGCACCGCGCTTGCCGATGACGATGCCCGGGCGCGCGGTGTGCACGTTGACCTTCACCTTGTTCGCCGCGCGCTCGATCTCCACCTTGGAGACACCCGCGTGGGCGAGCGACTTCTTCACGAACTCGCGGATGCGGATGTCCTCATGCAGCCACTGCGCGTAGTTCTTGTGCTCGAACCACTTGGAGTCCCAGGTCTTGATGACCCCGAGGCGGAACCCAATGGGATGGACTTTCTGGCCCAACGTGCTTCTCCTTCGAATCGGTTGCGTGGGGCGCCAGGCGGGCGGCTTACTTGGCCGCCTCCGCCAGCACCACGTGAATGTGACTGGTCTTCTTGTTGATGCGCGAGGCTCGGCCCATGGCGCGCGGCATGTAGCGGCGCTGGGTCGGACCCTGATCCACCGAGATCGTCTTCACGATGAGACGGTCCACGTCGACCTGACCCTTGGACAGGTCCGTCGCGTTGGCCACGGCGCTCTTGATGAGCTTGGCCACCGGAACCGCCGCGGCGCGGCTGGTGAAGCGCAGGATGTTCAGGGCCTGCCCCACCGGCTTGCCCCGGACGAGAGCCGCCACGGTGGAAACCTTCCGGGGCGACATGCGCAGGAACCTCAGATGTGCCTTCGACTCCATGTCATCTCCTCTGGCGGACGCCGCCTGTCAGCGGGGCCGGCTACTTGCCCTTGGCGACCTTCTTCTCCGCCGAGTGACCACCGAACGTACGGGTCGGGGCGAACTCGCCGAGCTTGTGGCCCACCATGTTCTCGGTCACGAAGACGGGGATGAACTTGCGGCCGTTGTGCACCGCGAAGGTGTGTCCCACGAACTCCGGCAGGATGGTGGAACGCCGGGACCACGTCTTCACAACACTCTTCTTGTTCGTCTTGATCATGTCCTCGATCTTCTTCACGAGGTACCCATCGACGAACGGACCCTTCTTAATCGAACGCGCCATTGCGTAAACCCTCGACTACTGGCTGCGCGCGCCCGGACGGCGGACGCTCACGATGAACTTGTCAGTACGCTTGTTCTTGCGGGTGCTGAGGCCCTTGGTCTTCTGGCCCCACGGCGACACCGGGTGCGGGTTACCCTGACCGGACTTACCCTCACCACCACCGTGCGGGTGGTCGACAGGGTTCATGGCCAGACCGCGGACGGTGGGCCGGATGCCCAGCCAGCGGCTACGACCCGCCTTACCGATACGGATGATCTCGTGCTCCAGGTTGCCCACCTGGCCCACGGTGGCGCGGCACTCGATGAGCACCATGCGCACGGCACCCGAGGGCAGACGCACCTGAGCGTAGCGGCCCTCCTTCGCCATCAACTGGCCGGAGGAGCCCGCGGAGCGGATGATCTGCCCGCCGCGGCCCGGCTTCAGCTCCACGTTGTGGATGATGGTACCGATCGGGATGTTGATGAGCGGCAGGGTGTTGCCCGGACGAATGTCCGCGTTCTCACCCGCCATCACGGTGTCCCCGACCTTCAGGTCGACCGGGGCGAGGATGTAGCGCTTCTCGCCATCCGCGTAGTGCAGGAGGGCGATGTTGGCGGAGCGGTTCGGGTCGTACTCAACCGCGGCGACCTTGGCCGGCACGCCATCCTTGTCCCGACGCTTGAAGTCGATGACGCGGTAGCGGCGCTTGTGACCACCACCCTGGTGACGACGGGTGATGTGGCCGTGAACGTTGCGGCCGCCGGACTTCTTGAGGGGCTCGGTAAGGCCCTTCTCCGGCGTGTCCTTGGTGATGTCCGCGAAGTCAGACACCGTCATCAGACGGCGGGCGGCGGAGGTCGGCTTGTACTTCTTGATGCCCATGGTGGTTCCTCAACGTCGGTCAGCGCCGTGCGCTAGACCGCGCCTCCCTCGAAGAGTTCGATCTTGTCCCCCTCCTTGAGGGTGACGACCGCCTTCTTGAAGTTCGGCCGCTTGCCAATCGAGCGGCCCACCCGCTTGGTCTTGCCGCGGACGATGTTGGTCCGCACGCCCTCAACGTTCACCTTGAAGAGCTGCTCGACGGCGCGGGCCACGTCGTACTTGGTGGCCTTCTTGTCGACGATGAACGAGTACTGCCGGAACTTCTCGCGGGCCGCGTCCAGCTTCTCGGTGATGAGCGGTCCCTTGATGACGTCGTTGATATTCACGAGAGCGCCCCCTCGATGGCCTTAGCGGCCGAGGAAGTGAGCACCAGGTGCTTGTGGCGGAGCACGGACTCGAGGTTCAGACCCTCGGGGGGCAGAACGTCGAACTTCGCCAGGTTGCGCACGCTGCGGTGCAGGTTGGTGTTGTCCTTGGCATCAATGACCAGCGCGTCGGCCAGCTTCAGCCGCTTGGTCAGAGCCTCGAAGGCCTGCTTGCTCTTCGGAGCAGCCAGGTTGAAGTCGCTCACGATGATGAGCGTCTTCTCACGGGCGCGCAGCGACAGGGCCGCCTTGAGCGCACCGCGACGGACCTTCTTCGGAGGACGGTAGAAGTAGTCCCGCGGCTTCGGGCCCATCGCCTTACCACCACCCACCCAGTGGGAAGCGCGGATGGAACCCTGACGAGCGCGGCCAGTGCCCTTCTGCTTCCAGGGCTTCTTGCCACCGCCGCTCACCAGCGAGGTGTTCTTCACCGCCACCGTACCCCGGCGCCGGTTGATCTGCTGCATCTTCGCGACCTCGTAAAAGAGGTTCGCGTTCGGCTCGGCGCCGAAGACCTCGTCGGAGAGCTCAAGCTCCGACACCTTCTTCAAATCCAGATCGACTACGTCGAACTTCGCCATGGCTCTTTCCTCTGGGGAACGGAGTGGAACCGCGAGGGCTCAGCCCCGCTTCCTCAGGACTTGATCTCCACGTCAACACCGGCCGAGAGATCCAGCTTCATCAGCGCGTCCAGCGTCTGCTGGGTCGGCTCGAGGATATCGAGCAGGCGCTTGTGCGTGCGGATCTCGAACTGCTCGCGGCTCTTCTTGTCCACGTGCGGCGAGCGCAGAACCGTGAACTTGTTGATGCGCGTGGGCAGGGGGATCGGACCGGCAACCTTGGCGCCCGTGCGCCGCGCCGTCTCGACGATCTCCCCAGCGCTCTGATCCAGGAGCTTGGAGTCGTAGGCCTTCAGCCGGATGCGGATCTTCTGTGTCGCCATTCGCAAAAACCTCTTTGTACGGCCTCTGCCTGCCTGTGGGAGGCGCTACGCCCAACGTCCCCTGGATGTCACAGAGCCGTCTCTTCGAAGGGGCGCGGCTTGTACCACCGCATTCCCCGTGTTTGCAACCTTATTCCCACTGCCCCGGCTTTTTTCCACCCGGAACGCCGGGGCAGATGGGTACTTCCGAATACTACGCGATGATCTCGGCCACGACGCCGGCGCCCACGGTGCGACCGCCCTCGCGGACGGCGAAGCGGAGCTCCTTCTCCATGGCCACAGGGGTGATCAGCTCCACCTCGATGGCAATGTTGTCGCCCGGCATCACCATTTCGACGTTCTCAGGCAGCTTCACCGTGCCCGTCACGTCCGTGGTGCGGAAGTAGAACTGCGGCCGGTAGCCCTTGAAGAACGGGGTGTGACGGCCACCCTCTTCCTTCGTGAGCACGTAAATCTGCGCCTTGAACTTGGTGTGCGGGGTGATGGAGCCCGGCTTGGCCAGCACCTGACCACGCTCCAGGTCCTCACGCTTCAGGCCGCGCAGCAGCGCGCCGATATTGTCGCCCGCCATGCCCTCGTCCAGCAGCTTGCGGAACATCTCCACACCCGTAACCACCGTCTTCTGGGTGGGGCGGATACCGACAATCTCGATTTCCTCGCCCACCTTCACCTTGCCGCGCTCCACGCGACCGGTGGCCACCGTACCGCGGCCGGCGATGGAGAACACGTCCTCCACCGGCATCAGGAAGGGCTTGTCCGTCGCACGCTGCGGGGTGGGGATGTACTTGTCCACCGCCTCCATCAGCTTGAGGATGGCCGGCTCGCCGATGTCCGAGGTGTCACCCTCGAGCGCCTTGAGGGCGCTGCCGGGGACGATGGGAATCTCGTCGCCGGGGAAGTCGTACTTCTTGAGCAGGTCGCGGACTTCCATCTCCACGAGCTCACGCAGCTCGGGTCGTCCAGCATGTCGACCTTGTTCAGGAAGACCACGATGTAGGGCACGCCGACCTGACGGGCGAGCAGGATGTGCTCACGCGTCTGGGGCATCGGGCCGTCCGCGGCGGACACCACGAGGATGGCGCCGTCCATCTGCGCCGCGCCCGTGATCATGTTCTTGACGTAGTCGGCGTGGCCCGGGCAGTCGACGTGGGCATAGTGCCGGTTGGTCGTCTGGTACTCCACGTGGGCGGTGGAGATGGTGATGCCGCGCTCGCGCTCCTCGGGGGCCTTGTCGATCTGGTCGTACGCGAGGAAGGTCGCGCCGCCGGTCTTCGCCAGCACCTTCGTGATGGCCGCCGTCAGGGACGTCTTGCCGTGGTCCACGTGACCGATCGTACCGATGTTCACGTGCGGCTTCGTTCTTTCGAACTTCTCCTTACTCATTGCTGCTCCTCGCGAGGCCGGCTTACCGGCCGAATCGAGAAAAGGTGCTGCGTCGTGCTCCAAACCTGCAGAAACGTCAATCTAAATCGCCCGCTCTCCTCTTAAGGGAGCTGGTCACATCAACGGTTCAGCGCGTCTTTTGATGCCGGCGCGTAGTGGCTGAACCGCATGGTGTACGTGGCTCTTCCCTGGCTGCGGCTGCGCAGGTCGGTCGAGTACCCGAACATCTTGGCCAGCGGCACCTGAGCGTGGATCGCCTGCACGCCTCCCGGCCGAGGCTCCATGCCCATGATCTTCCCCCGGCGTCCATTGAGATCGCCAATCACGTCTCCCGTGAAGTCGTCCGGGGTGACGATCTCGCAGTCCATGATGGGCTCGAGGAGCACGGGGTCTGCGGTACGCACGGCGTCCCGGAAGGCCATCGAGCCGGCGATCTTGAAGGCCATCTCGTTGGAGTCCACGTCGTGCATCGAGCCGTCGTAGGCCTCCACCTTGATGTCCAGCATGGGGTAGCCCGCGATGGGACCGCTCTGCATGGCCTCCTGGATGCCCTGCTTCGCCGCCTCGATGAACTCCTTGGTCACCACCCCGCCCACGATCTGGTTCTCGAAGACGAAGCCCGCGCCTGGCTCGTTGGGCATCACCCTCAGGTTGATGTGGCCGTACATGCCCTTGCCACCCGTCTGGCGGATGTACTTGCCCTCGGACTGCACCGCCTTGGTGATCGTCTCGCGGTAGGCCACCTGGGGCTTACCCACGTTGGCGTCGACCTTGAACTCGCGCAGGAGCCGGTCGACGATGATCTCCAGGTGCAGCTCGCCCATGCCGGCGATGATGGTCTGCCCCGTCTCCTCGTTCGTCTTCACGCGGAAGGACGGATCCTCCATCGCCAGGCGCGCCAGGCTCGTGATGATCTTGTCCTGGTCCGCCGTAGACTTCGGCTCGATGGCCACGTCGATGACGGGCTCAGGGAACTCCATCCGCTCCAGGATGATGGGGTGCTTGTCGTCGCAGAGCGTGTCGCCCGTGGTGGCCAGCTTCAGGCCCACCACTGCGCAGATATCACCGGCGTAGCACTCCTGGACCTCGTCCTTCTTGTCCGCGCGCATCTGCACCAGACGGCTGATGCGCTCGCGCTTGCCCTTCACCGAGTTCCACGCCGCAGTGCCCGCCTCCAGCTTGCCCGAGTAGATGCGGAGGAACGTCAGCGTCTGCGACTGGAACGACGGGTCGTTCATGATCTTGAACGCCAGCGCGCTGAACGGCGCCTTGTCATCCGTCTCGCGAATCTCGTCGTCGCCCTTGGGGCTCTTGCCGTGCACCGGGGGGACTTCCAGCGGGTTGGGCAGGTAGTCCACCACCGCGTCCAGCAGCGGCTGCACGCCCTTGTGCTTGAAGGCCGAGCCACAGAACACGGGGAAGATCTTCAGTCCCAGACACCCCTTGCGGATGGCGCCGCGGATCTCCGCCTCGGTGAGCTCCTGGCCCTCGAGGAACTTCTCGGTGAGCGCATCGTCCTGCTCGGCCGCGGTCTCCACGAGCTCGCTCCGGGCCGCGTTGGCCTCCTCGAGGAACTCCTCGGGGATGTCCACCACGTCGTACCGGCTGCCCTGCTCCGAGTCGTGGAACACGAGCGCCTTCATCCGCACCAGGTCGATGACGCCGCGCAGCTTCTCCTCGGTGCCCAGCGGGAGCTGCAGGCGCACCGGACGCGCGCCCAGCTTCTCGCGGATCGAGTTCACGGACATCGTGTAGTCCGCGCCCACTCG
This sequence comes from Archangium minus, assembly GCF_044360475.1. NCBI lineage: Bacteria > Pseudomonadati > Myxococcota > Myxococcia > Myxococcales > Archangiaceae > Archangium > Archangium minus. The sequence continues at coordinate 5,733,932 of NZ_CP043494.1, read as the reverse complement.
GTCCATCTTGTTGACGAAGCAGATGCGGGGGACCTTGTACTTGTCCGCCTGGCGCCAGACCGTCTCGGACTGGGGCTCCACACCGTTCACGCCGTCGAAGACCGCGATGGCCCCGTCCAGCACGCGCAGCGAGCGCTCCACCTCGATGGTGAAGTCCACGTGGCCCGGCGTGTCGATGATGTTGATGCGGTACTTCTGATCGTTCCGATTCCAGAAGGCGGTGATGGCGGCCGAGGTGATCGTAATGCCGCGCTCGCGCTCCTGGGGCATCCAGTCCGTGGTCGTGGTGCCTTCATGCACCTCGCCCATCTTGTGGATGGCTCCTGTGTAGAACAGGATCCGCTCCGTGGTCGTGGTCTTTCCGGCATCGATGTGCGCCATGATGCCGATGTTGCGATAGCGCTCGAGCGGGTACTCGCGAGGCATGTCTCCGAACCTCTCCAGAACGGGGCGGGCGTACTCCCCTGCCCTCCAACCACAAAACCAACGAAACGGATGTCAAAGACCGGAAACACCCGGACGCGGGGGGCCGCATCCGGGTGCCGGGCACTTCAAGACGCCAGGACTACCAGCGGTAGTGGGCGAAGGCCTTGTTGGCCTCGGCCATCTTGTGCGTGTCCTCGCGCTTCTTCACCGCGTTGCCACGGTTGTTGGCGGCGTCCATGATCTCGCCGGCCAGCTTCTCCATGGCCGTCTTCTCACCGCGCGCCTTGGCGTAGGTGATGATCCAGCGCATGCCCAGCGCCACGCGGCGATCCTGACGGACCTCCACGGGAACCTGGTAGGTGGCGCCACCGACGCGGCGGCTCTTCACCTCGAGCACGGGCTTGACGTTGTCCAGGGCCTTCTTGAAGGTCTTGAGGGGGTCCTCCTTCGCACGCTCCTCGATGAGGGCGAAGGCGCCGTAGCACACCCGCTCGGCGATGGACTTCTTCCCCTTGCGCATCAGGTCGTTCACGAACTTCGTGACGAGGCGGTCCTGGAACTTCGGATCGGGAAGGATCTTGCGCTTGGCTACTACGCGACGACGAGGCATTGCTCTGTATCCCTTACGCCCCGCTCCCATGCACCCGGGAGGCTTCGTGGGGCTTCAACTGCGTTGGCGAAATCAAGGAGGCTCCCCAGGGTGCGGGGCAAGCGTCCTAAGCGGATGAAACGAAGGTGATCAACGACCCGAATCAGCTCGGGCGCTTGGCGCCGTACTTGGAACGGCCCTGCTTGCGACCGGCCACGCCCACGGAGTCCAGCGTGCCGCGGATGATGTGGTAGCGAACGCCCGGGAGATCCTTCACACGGCCACCGCGGATCATCACCACCGAGTGCTCCTGGAGGTTGTGACCCACGCCCGGGATGTACGAGGTGACCTCGATCCCGTTCGTCAGACGAACACGCGCCACCTTACGGAGCGCCGAGTTCGGCTTCTTCGGCGTCGTGGTGTACACGCGGGTGCAGACGCCACGCTTCTGAGGGCACTCCTTCAGAGCGGGGCTCTTGCCCTTGATGTTCAACTTCTCGCGGCCCTTGCGGACCAGCTGGCTGATGGTTGGCACTGAGCTTCTCTTCCTTCCCGATTTGCCCCGGGCGGGTGTACCCAGGGGCGCATACAAACCTACAACTGCGCTTGAAAAAGGGCCGCGAGTATAGGGAGGGACCACCCTGTGTCAAGCACTGCCGGCCCACGGCGTTCCAACCGTGGACGACATGGGCGTCCTTTCCTGCTCTCTCCTGGCAAGCCCGGTCCTCTACTCCCCTGGCTACTAGAAGTCGAGGACCATCACGATCGCGTCCTCGGGCGCCTGGCCCTCGTCCACGTAGTAGTTCGGCCGCACGCCCACCGGGCGAAAGCCGAATGACTTGTAGAGATTGATGGCGGGCTCGTTGCTCTTGCGCACCTCCAACGTCGCCAGGCTGCACTTGCGTGCTCGCCCCTCGGACAAGGTGGCCTCCATCAGTCTGCGCCCCACCCCTCGCCGACGGTGCTCCGGCGCGGTGGCCACGTTGAGCACGTGCACCTCGTCGTGGACGATCCAGAAGATGGAGATGCCCAGCAGGCGGCGGCCTTCCTCGGGCAGGGGCTCTTCCAAGAGGAAGATGACGGACCAGTCGTGACCGAGCTCGCGCTGCAGCAGCTCGTAGGACCACGGGTTGGTGAATGAGGCCTTCTCCAGCTCCATCACCGCAGGCAGGTCCTCCCGTGTCATCCGCCGGATCAGAAACGGACACTCCAGTTTCACCTGCTCCTTCGGACGGGCCTCCTCGCGCATCCGCCTCATGGCAGCGCCTCCCGGGCGAAGGGAGCTACCCGCCGGACCTTCGCGCCCGCCCTCACCTGGGCGAACTCCTCCTTCGCGAGCTGGCCGTAGCGCTCCCGCATCAACTTCTCCCTCAAGGCGTCCCGCACCGACTCGTACGGTCCGCCCAAGGTCCCCTTGTGCTCCTCCCAATACCGCCGCGTCTCCGCCTCGCTCACCTGCGCGCGCAGACGGATCCGGCTGTCCAGGATGCGCTCGGCCCGCACGGCCCGCTCCAGCACCGCCGTGAGCTGCTCCAGGTCCGCCTCATGCCGGGCCAGGAAAGCCAGCAGTGCCGGTTCGTCCTCGAAGCGCTCACGGAAGGCCTTCAGCCGGGCATCCATCTCCGAGCGCTCCGCTGGGAAGGCCTGCAGCCTGTCCGCCCCTGCCACCAGCAATCGCTGGTTGATGGCCAGCTCGAGCGCCCCTCGAAGCGTCTGCTCATCGAGCGAGGCCTCCGCCGCCCGCACGCCCCCTCGCTGAACCAGCGCGACCCGCGTCTCGAACTCCAGCTCGCTCAGGGTGAGCACCTGGTTGCCGATGACCGCCACCACCCGGTCAATGACTCGACCCTCAGCCGCAGGGGCCGTCCGGGGCGCTTCGGCAACGGACTGCGCCACGGCGGACACCGGCACCAGTACGAGCCAGCCCGCCACCAACCCGGTCCTCGCTCGTTGTCCGCGCGGTGCTCCCATTCTTTCCCTCAGGTCCCTCCAGCCACTTTATACATCCGGGCCTTGAGGCACACGCCGTGCTGGCGCTCGCCGCATGGCTGGTTACGTTTTTGCAGTCTCGGAGGGCCACAACCCCATGGCGGACGACTACTACCAGATTCTCGGCGTGTCCCGGACGGCGTCGGCCGACGAAATCAAGAAGGCTTTCCGCAAGCTTGCCCGCAAGTACCACCCGGACGTCAACCCGGGCGACAAAGCGGCCGAGGAGAAGTTTAAGCAGCTCAACGCAGCCTTCGAGGTCCTGTCGGACGAGCGCAAGCGCAAGCTGTACGACGAGTTCGGCGACGACGCCGCCCAGTTCGGTTTCGATGAGAAGAAGGCCGAGCAGTACCGGGCCTATAAGGCCGCACAGGCGGCTGGCGGCAGACCGTTTGGTGGCGGTGGTGTCGGCGGTGCGGACTTCGACCTGGGCGACATCTTCGGTGACATCTTCGGCCGAGCGGGCGGCGGCGGCGTGGACGTCGGGGAGATCTTCGGACGTGCCGGAGGAGGCCGCGCCGCGGGGCCCACCCCTGGCGAGGACATCACGGCCACCCTCACGCTCAGCTTCAACGACGCCCTCTCCGGCACCGAGCGCAGCATCTCGCTCCAGCGACCCGGCCGCTGCCAGCGCTGCCATGGCTCGGGCCAGGTGGGGACTCCCTCCACGTGCGCCACCTGCGGCGGCACCGGCAAGGCGCGTCGCAGCGGCGGCATCCTGGGCATGGCCATGAGCGGCACCTGCCCCACCTGCCGTGGCACGGGCCGTGCCGCGCCCCCCTGCCCTTCTTGCCAGAGCTCAGGCGTCGTGGAGGAGACGGCTCGGCTCACCGTGAAGATCCCCGCCGGCGTCCAGACGGGCTCCAAAATCCGACTGTCCGGCCAGGGCGCGGCGGGCTCGCGCGGGGGACCCCCGGGGGACCTCTACATCGAGACCATCGTCGCGGAGCACCCCTTGGTACGCCGCGAAGGAGATGACCTCTATATGGACCTGCCGGTGACGGTCTCCGAGGCCATGCTCGGCGCCGAGGTCCGCGTGCCTACCTTCCAGGGAGAGGTCACGGTGAAGGTGCCCGCGGGCTCCCAGTCCGGCCGCCGCATGCGCCTCAAGGGCCGGGGTGCCCCCTCCCTGAAGGGCGGTGCTGCAGGAGACCTCTACCTCACACTCCAGGTCAAGGTGCCTGAGCATCCCTCCACCGAAGCCCGGCAGGCCGCCGAGGCGCTCGCCCGGGCCTATCAGTCGGATGTCCGGGGCTCGTTGCAGCTGTAATCGACGGCCGGTCACTGGCCATCCAAGCTTCTTGCGTTAGTTTGCGCCGCGTCCTACACGGCGCCCAAGAACTCGTTTCACCCCTCGGAGCATCTTCCTCATGGGCATCTTCGATTTCCTCGGCGGCTCCGGCCCCGAGAAAGCCCTCAAGCTCAAGTCCAAGGTGACCCAGAAGTATGGGGACCCCACCACTCGCCAGAAGGCCCTCCAGCAGCTCGGGGAGATGAAGTACCCCGAGGCCGTCACCGTCCTGTTGCATCGCTACACCATCACCGTGGAGCCCCTCACCACGGACGCGGACGAGAAGGAGCACGTCTTCGAGCTCATCAAGGGCTTCGGCAAGGACGCCGTTCCCCCTGTCACCGAGTTCCTGCGCAAGAACGAGCAGGCCACCTCCTGGGCCCTGCGGATCCTCGAGGCGCTGCTGCCCGAGTCCGAGGTCATCGACATCGTCGTGGGCGCGCTCAATACCCTGAGCGCTCAGTACATGCGCGATCCCGAGAAGAAGGTGGTCCTGCTCCACTACGTCACCGACAAGCAGGATCCGCGCATCGCCCCGGCGGTGCTGCCTCACCTCGACGACATGGCGGATGAGGTGAAGATCGCCGCCCTGAAAGCGCTCGGCCCTCAGAAGCACGAGCCGGCGCGCGAGCCCATCCTCCGCCTCCTGACCACCGCCGATACCGCACGCCGAGTGCAAGTGGCCGCGCTGAGCGCGCTCCAGGAGAGCGGCTTCGGCGTCCAGGGCTACCGCGAGAAGGTGGAGCCGCTCCTGAGCGACCCCTACTACCTCGACGGCAATGGCGTGGTTCAACGCCGCTCCTGAGTACCTGGTACCTGGTGGGTCGGGAGTCTTCCTCCCGCCCTGTGTCATCCATCGGACATGGCAATTGTCCTGCGGGCGGCCCTGTTGCGGGAGGGGCCGGGTGAGGTCTTTCCACCCCGGCTCCGGGTGGCGCAGGATCGGCATGAGCCGCGCGCGTCACCCCCACCCTGGACGGGGGCTGGCGCGCTGCCCCCTGGTTGCCGAGGTAGCTCCGTGCCGAAGAAGAAGGTTCCGCATCTGGCTGAGATCGTCACCCTCCGCCCCGAGGCGAAGAAGCCCCGACGAGTGCAGAAACCCCAGCCTCCCGTGGACAACGAGGCCGCCGAGCGCGCCCTCGTGGAGATGTCCCTGCACATCACCTCGAGCGCCGGCCCCACCGAAGCCCTGCGCGCCCAGCTGCAGATCGTCCACAACCTGATGCAGGCCAAGGCCTGCTACGTGGCGCGCTTCCTCCCCTCGCGCAACCAGCTCCACGTGGAGCACGTGCGCGGCCGCTACGACGAGCGCATCACCGCCGCTACCCCCGAGGAAGGCCTGGTCGGCCGCGCCTTCGCCGAGAAGGCGATCCTCCGCGACGAAGAGACCCTCGCCGTGCCGCTCGAGAGCCCTCAGGGCGTCACTGGCGTGCTGGCCATCATCGCCCCGCGTCGTGCGCTCTCGGACTCGCTGCTCGCCGCGATCGCCGGCCAGCTCTCCGCCTCCTATGAGGTGGCCCGCCTGCGCGACGACAGCGCCCGGCGTAACAAGGACCTCCAGACGGCCATCGCCGGCCTCAAGGCGCTCGAGCAGAGCCGCGACGAGCTGCTCGGCAACGTCTCGCACGATCTGAAGAACCCCCTCACCACCCTCAAGGCCTACCTGGCCATGATGGGCCGCGAGAAGCTCGGGCCCGTCTCCGATGCCCAGCGCCGCGCGGTGCAGGTGTGTGATCGCAGCGCGGACCGCATGTTGCGCATGGTGAATGATCTGCTGCTCATGTCCCGCCTCCAGGCCGGGAAGATGCAGCTCAACCAGCGCCCCTTCGGGCTCAAGGCCGTGGCCGAGGAGGTCATCCGCACCCTCACCCCCGCCGCCGAGCAGGCCCGGGTGCAGCTCACCCTGCCCCCCTCCACCGAGGTCTTCGTCCGCGGTGATCGCGAGCGCATCGCCGAGGCCATCCAGAACCTCGTGGAGAGCGGCATCCACCGCTGCGAGGCCGATGACACCGTGGAGCTGCGCGTCTCCGTCGAGGACGGGCTCGCCCAGCTCACCGTGAAGGACACCGGGCCGGGCATCAGCTCGGAGGACCTGGAGCACGTCTTCGATCCCTTCTACCGGCCCGAGGGCGCCCGGGGTCAGGGACGCAGCCTGGGCTTGCCCCTGGTGGCCAAGATCCTCGCGCTCCACGGCGGCCGAGTGGAAGCCTCCAGCACCCTGGGTGAGGGCACCTCCTTCCAGATGGTGCTGCCCATGTTCGCCGGCGCCGTCAGCACGCCCGACGCCGCCCAGGCCGGTCCTCGCGCTGGCGGCATCCTGCTCGTCGAGGACGACGCGGACTGCCGCGAGGTGCTCCAGCAGGTGCTCGAGCAGGAGGGCTACCGGGTGATGTCCACCTCGGGGGCGGCCGAGGCCCGCTCCATCCTCTCTCACATCCGCCCGGCCATGGTGCTGTTGGATCTCCGGCTGAGCGAGGAGGACGGACGCTCCGTGCTGCGCTTCATCCGCGGCACCGAGTCCCTGGCCGACATCGCCGTCTACATCATCTCTGGCGCCAGCGAGGTCTCCAGCCTCGGCGCCGGCCAGGGGTTGGACCGCATCGACGGATTTTTCGAGAAGCCCTTGCAGCTGCCCCGGCTGCTCGACACCGTGGCCGCCGTGGTCCGGCCGAGCCGCCGCAACCCGGCCGTCAGTTGAAAGGCAACTCCGACTCGCCGCGTTGACAGAAGGTGCGCGGAATACGCGCCGGTTTCGCTTAGTATCCGCGCGATCCAATGAATCCTTCCGTCTACTCCCGTTATCGGACTGCCTTCGTCGAGGCGCTCGCCCAGGCCCTGGGCGTGCCCGCCTCCGAGATCGACTCCCAGGTGAAGCCGGCCGACCCGGCCCACGGCGACCTCTCCTTCCCCACCTTCCCCCTCGCCAAGGCCCAGAAGAAGGCCCCACCCGCCATCGCCGCCTCGCTCGCGCAGAGCGTGAAGGTGCCGGGACTGGAGGTCGTGGCCGCCGGCCCCTACGTCAACGCGAAGTTCGCGCAGCTGCCCTTCACCGCCGAGGTCATCGACACCGCTCGCTCGCAGGGCGTGCGCTATGGCGGCGGAGACCAGGGCGCCGGCAAGACGGTGGTCATCGACTACTCGTCGCCCAACATCGCCAAGCCCATCGCCTTCCACCACATCCGCTCGACGATGATCGGCCACAGCGTGGCCAACCTGCACCGGGCGCTCGGCTACAAGGTCGAGGGCATCAACTACCTGGGCGACTGGGGCAAGCAGTTCGGCCTGGTGGCCGTGGGCTTCCAGGAGTACGGCGTCCCCGAGCGCCGCAAGGACATGGCCCACCTCGTGGAGGTGTACGTCAAGGCCAACAAGCGCGCCGAGGCCGAGCCCGCCTTCGACGAGCGCGCCCGTGACTTCTTCCGGCGCATGGAGGCCGGTGAGTCCGAGGCGCTCGCGCTCTGGAAGGAGTTCCGCGAGACGTCCGTGCGCGACTTCGAGCGCATCTACGCCCGGCTCGGCATCCAGTTCGAGCACATGGAGGGCGAGAGCTTCTACCAAGGCAAGATGGAGCCGGTGATCGACGAGATCGCCCGCAAGCCCGGCGTCAAGGAGTCGCAGGGCGCCACCATCGTGGACCTGCCCTACGCGGAGAACGAGCCGCCCGTCCTGCTCAAGAAGAACGACGGCAGCACGCTCTACGCCACGAGAGATCTCGCGGCGGCCATTGACCGGCACGAGCGCTTCCAGTTCGAGAAGTCGCTGTACGTGGTGGCCACGGATCAGGCGCTGCACTTCCGGCAGCTCTTCCGGGTGCTCGAGGCCATGGGCCGCGAGTGGTCCAAGCGCATGGTGCACGTGAACTTCGGCCGCGTGCACGGCATGAGCACGCGCAAGGGCAACGTCGTGCTCCTCAATGACGTGCTCGACGAGGCCAAGACTCGCGCGCTGGAGAAGGTGCAGGAGAACATCCAGGCGGGGAAGATCCAGACGAACAACGCCGAGGAGCTCGCCGAGCAGATCGGCCTGGGCGCCATCGTCTTCGGCGACCTGAAGAACCGCCGGACCACGGACTACACCTTCGACTGGGAGGACGTGCTCGCCTTCGAGGGGCACTCCGGCCCGTACCTCCAGTACGCGCACGCGCGCACCTGCAACATCCTGCGCCGCGGCGGTGGAGCGCCGGCCTCGTATGACGCGTCGCTGCTCACCCTGCCGGAGGAGCAGGCCGTGCTGCGCGTCATCGCCCGGCTGCCCGTGGTCGTGCAGGAGGCGGCGGATCAGGCCGAGCCGAGCTTCATCGCCCGGTGGCTGTTGGATCTGGCCGCGGAGTTCAGCCGCTACTACACGCTGGGTAACCAGGATCGCACCAAGCGCGTCATCCTCGAGGGCAATGAGCCGCTGAAGGCGGCGCGGCTCGCGCTGACGGACGCGACGCGGGTGGCGCTGGCGGCGGGACTCGCGCTACTGGGTATCGCCACGCCCGAGAACATGTAGAAGAGGTTAGACGAGGCTCTTGTGGATAAAGGGGGGCAGCACATGGACACCGCATTGCTTCAAGCTGCGAATCACAGCGAGGCATTGAAGGAAGAGTTCGGCCCCATCTCCCGGGTGCTGGGGCAGCGCTACTTCGACGGGGTGCGATTCCCCGCCGAGGCCGAGGATGAACTGCGCTCGCTCCACGCCAAGGGGTTCGTGGTGCACGTCATGCGCTCCACGGCGTGGATCAACTTCCTCTACCTCACCTGGGCCATGGTGCGCCGGGCCCTGCCCCCCGTGCGGGCGGTGGTGAACCTGCGCCCCTGGTTCACCCGCCCGTTCCGCAAGACGGCGCAGCGGGGCGACTTCGACGTGCGCTTCACCTACGCCCGGCGCCAGGGAGGCAGCGGCCTCATCTTCCTCAAGAAGACGGCCCTCCTGAGCGCCTCGGGCAAGGACATCGAGGAGAACCCCTTCCCCTCTCTCGTCTCAATGGCGCGCAAGGGGGACAAGACCGTCTACCTGGTGCCGGAGCTCTTCGTCTGGGAGAAGCGCACCTCGCGCGTCAAGCCGACCGTGCTGGATCACGTCTTCGGCAGCCCCGACGCCCCGGGCTTCCTGCACTCGATGGTGGCCTTCTTCCGCAACTACCGCCGCGCGCAGTTCCGGGTGGGCGAGCCCATCGATCTCAAGCGCTTCATCGAGGAGAACCCGCAGGACTCCGACGAGGTCATCGCGCGTAAGGTGCGCAGCGCGCTCAACCACCACCTGGCCCGTGAGACTCGCGCTGTCTTCGGGCCGCCGGTGAAGCCGCCCGTGCGCATCATCGAGGAGACGCTGCGCGACCGCACGCTGCGCAAGGCGCTGGACTCGGTGGCCACCGAGAGCAACCGCAAGCCCGAGAGCGTGCTGCGCCAGTCCCGACGCAACCTGCAGGCCATCGCCGCCAAGGCCAGCCCTACGACGCTGGCCTTCGTCTCGCCTGTGCTGGGCTGGGTGTTCAACCGCATCTACGACGGCATCGAGGTGGACGAGGCCGGACTCAACCGCGCCCTCAAGGCGGCCAGCAAGGCCCCGCTGGTGCTGTGCCCCTCGCATAAGAGCCACGTGGACTACCTGGTGATGAGCTGGGTGCTGTGGAACCGCGGCTACGCCGTCCCCCTGGTGGCCGCCGGCGCCAACCTGTCCTTCTGGCCCCTGGGTCCGCTGCTGCGCCGCTGCGGCGCCTTCTTCCTGCGTCGCTCCTTCAAGGACGACAAGGTGTACGCCGCGACCTTCAAGGCCTACGTGAAGAAGCTCGTCCACGACGGCGTGCACCAGGAGTTCTTCCCCGAGGGCGGGCGCTCGCGCACCGGCAAGCTGCTGCAGCCCAAGCTGGGCATGTTCACCTGGCAGGTGGAGTCCGTGCTCGAGGGCGCGCGCAATGATCTCATCTTCGTGCCCGTGTCCATCGACTACGAGAAGGTCGTGGAGTCGAGCAGCTACTCGAGGGAGCTGGCCGGCGGTGAGAAGAAGCCCGAGGACCTCAAGGCGCTGCTGAGCACGCCCAAGGTGCTCGCGGCGCGCTACGGCCGCATCCACCTCACCTTCGACGAGCCCCTGTCGCTGGTGGAGCTGATGAAGAGCCGCGGGCTCGACCCGAGCCAGGCCATCACGGACGAGCAGAAGAAGGGCCTGGTGCGCGCCCTCGGCAACCGGGTGATGTACGGCATCAGCAAGGTATCGACGGTGACGCCTCATGCCCTGCTGAGCGGGGCGCTGCTGTCCCATCGCCGCCGCGGCATGACGAGCCGTGAGCTCACGGACCGTATCAACATCCTTCGCCGCATCGCCGAGGAGGAGAAGGCCCCGCTGTCCACCCTGTTGAAGAACTCGCCAAGCAACCCAGAGGCGATGGGGGCCATCCAGGACGCCATGCGCACCTTCTGCTCGGACGGCATGGTGCGCACGCAGAAGGCGCACGGCGAGGTCATCTACCAGGCCGAGGACAACCGCCGCGGCGAGATGGCCTTCTACAAGAACACGCTGATGAACCTGGTGGCGGCGCGCGGCCTCGTGGCCAACGCACTGCTGGTGGGGGCTCCGGCGCCGTTCGACGAGGTGAAGGCCCGCGCGCTGTGGCTCTCACGCCTCTTCAAGGTGGAGTTCATCTACCGGGTGGGCGCGAGCTTCGACACCATCTTCGCGGAGGTGGTGGAGCGGTTGGTGCGCATGGGACTGGTGCTCCACCAGGGGGACACCCTGAGCGTGGCGCCAGAGCCCCATGCCCGGCCGGAGCTCGAGTTCCTGGCGGATCTGCTGCGCGACTACCTGGAGTCGTACCTGATCGCCGCCCAAACGCTGCCGGAGGTGGCCGCTGGCACGGTGCAGGATCGCAAGTCCTTCGTGAAGCAGGCGCTGGAGCTGGGACGCGCTGAGTACCACTCGGGGCGCATCACCGCGGCCGAGTCCCTGGCCAAGGTGACGCTCGAGAACGCGGTGGCCTACATGCTGGACCAGCGCTACCTCGTGGAAGAGGACAAGAAGCTGAAGCTGGGACCCACCGCCCCTGATGTAGCGGCAACCCGGCAGTTCACCGAGGAGATCCGCCGCTACCTGCGCCACCAGAGCTGAGCCTCGCCCCTCTCCTCTCCAGGAGGGGGGCTCCCTTCAGGCTCACGGCGCCGTACGGAAGGGCACCCGCACCTCTTGCGCGAGCGGGTTGCCCTCGTAGTCCGTCAGCGAGGTGCGCAGCACCAGCGTGTACGCAGTGCCCGGCTTGAAGGCCCCCGCCTCCGCCGCGCTCACCGTCACGGTGTACGGCACGTCCCCTCGCTCGAGGTTCGCCTCCGCGTCCGACGAAGGCGGCACCGTCAGCCGCAGGGGGACCTCCGCCCTCCCCTCGAAGATCGCAATGCCCGGGCGCAGCGTGCGCACGTCCATCGTCTCGGAGAAGAGGACCTCCAGCTGGCCACTCACAGGCAGCGTGCCCCCGGCGCTCGGCTCGGTGGACACCACGTCGGGCGGATCCATATCGCGCTCGGCGAGGAACGGATCCCCCGGCTCCAGACACGCGGCACACCCCAGCAGCCCTATGAGCAGCAACCGGCGCATCAGCGGCACCCCTTCTGCGCGAGGCTCTCCTGAGTGTGGCACTTGACGCAAGCCCGGTCGTTGGCCGCCGCCAGCCGCTTGCACGCCGCCGCGAAGCCGTCCGGATGTGGGTTCACCTGCCTCCTCACCGAGCGCTCCGAGTGGCAGCTCATGCACGACTCCTCCCGGTGGCAGGACACGCACTGCTGAATGTCGCGCGAGGCCGCGACGCCGTGATGCCGGGGCCCTGGCACCTCGACCCACTCGGTGTAGTTCGGGTGCACCTTCACGTTGCGCGGGCGCAGCGAGCGGTCCGCGTCCATGCCCACACCGGTGCGCTCATGACACGCCGCGCAGAAGGACTGTGTCCGGTGGCAGCTCGAGCAACGCGTGGAGTCCATCCGCGCCTGCACCGGGTGCAGGGTGATGTAGTCGTTGGGGTGCACCGACAGCGGCTTTTGCAGCGCGTCGTGGCACGACTGACAGAAGGTCTCCGCATGGCACGACATGCACGTCTGCCGATCTACCGACGCTCGGCTGCCGTGGTTGAACTCGTAGCGAGGCCCATGATCCAGCCCCAGCGGATCCCCCTGCATCGGCCGCAGCACGCCCGAGGGGAACGTGAGCTGCAATCGGCCCGAGGGCTCCGTCAGGTGACAGGTGCGGCACTCCTTCGAGGCCACGTTGCCGTTGTGGCACTCGAAGCAGGTGGCCATCTTCGGGAGCTGCTGCCGGGTGGCGAGCTGCACGTCCTTCATGTCGCCATGGCACGTCGCGCACTCCACCTTCTTGTCCACGTGCACCTTGTGGTTGAAGCGCAGGTTGGCCGGCGGCATGTCCACCTTCAGCGGCGCCAGGCGCACCGTGGGATCAAACCCCGGGTGGCACGCGTTGCAGCCCGCGGGAGGATCCGTCTTCGCCCCCTTCTTCGCGGCCTCGATGTCGTGGCAGGTCTCGCACTGCTCGTGACCTGGGAGGTTGCGATCCTTCGCCGAGCCACTCGCCCGGACGTCCTCGTGGCAGCTGACGCACTCGGCGCCCGCCGCCAGGTGCTGCGCGTGGTCGAACTTCAGGGGAATGTGCTGGGCCGGGTAGATGGCGAGGCTGCGCTCGCGAGCCGTGGCCGCCCAGGCGACTCCCGCCACCACGAGGGACAGGGCGACGAGCCCCACGGCTGTACGATACGGGCGCTCCATCTACAGACTCGCCTTCAAATCAAAGAGGAAGAACACCTTGGAGTCCCAGCGGGTGTACGGGTTCACGTTCTGCTCGAGCACCAGGGACACGCGCGCGGCCCGGGTCAGCATGTGGCTGGCCCACACCTGCGCGCCGAGGAAGTTGCCCGCCAGCAGCGGGTTGAAGCCGTCATCGATGCTCGCCACGGAGAGCCGCCCGTCCAGGCTGAGGCGCCCGTCGCCGAAGCCATAGCCCGCCGTGAGATCCGCCCAGAGCTGCGAGCCGCCGAAGCCCTGTCGGAACGACACGTCCAGCGCCGAGCGGAAGCGGCCTCGCTGCAGCGCCGCACCCGCCGAGCCGCCCGCCGTATAGGACGGAGCCCCTCCGGGATCCGCCGCCCTCTTCGCCACATCGGACTCGCTGTTGAGCGCCGTGTGGTACAGGCTCGCCACACCCTGCACGTAGTAGCGCAGCGGGCCTCGCGGGAAGTAGTCCACGCGCACCCGCGCCTCGTCCCTGGGCGCGAAGGCGAACCAGTACCAGATGGAGTCCGCGGAGAAGACCGGGGAGACCCTCAGCGCCTCGCCGCTCACCGCCAGCCGCTCCCCGTCCCACCGCACCTGGGCACGCGCCTGCGCGAGCCCCATCCGCAGCAGATCGAAGTCCACCCCCGCCAGCGCGCTCACCCCCAGCCCCTGCCCGTACCGCACCTCCGCCGTTGCGCGCTCGAGGTCCGTCTGCCCCTCCACCAGCGCCCGGCGGTAGCCCAGCGCGGCAGACAGGCCCGACAGGGCGCCCGGTCCCTCCAGCAGCAGCTTCCCGCCGTACATCGGCTCCAGCGCCGACAGGGAGGGGTCCGCCCCGGCCACGCCCTCCTCCAGCCGGCGCGAGTCGCTCTCCCGCGTCCCATCGGGCTGGTACACCGACGAGGACAGGAAGCCGGCCCCCTTCACCCACAGCCCGCCATACACCTCGGCGCCGATCCCCAGCGGGCTCATGTAGCGCACCCGCAGGCCATCGAAGGCCAGGATGTCCCCGACATCCACGTAAACCTGTCGCCCCAGCCGGCCCTCGAAGCCGTTGCCCCCGTAGCGCACGAAGGCGTGGAGCAGATCCGCGTCCTCCGAGCGCACCCCGTCAATCCTCGCGGCCTCGCCGCGCGGCAACCCGAAATCCGCGAAGACCCGCAGGCTGGACTCGAAGCCCACATCCTGCCCGGTGATGAGCTCGTATCCGTTGACGCCCAGGTACTGGACGATCCTCCGGCGAGGCAGCAGCACGGGCTCACCCGCGGAGGAGTCCCTCCAGGCGCGGATCTGATACACCTGCGCCTCCGTACGCGCCTCGAGTTGGAACGCGGAGGCCGACGCGGTTGTCGACATCAGCAGTGCCGCCAGCGGACCCGCGTGACGCAGAGCGCCTCGCCCGATATCCGTTCTCCGTCTCTGCGTTCGTTCCGGGAAGCGCATAACAGTGCAGGCATTATAGAAGCGACTCGTCCCGGTGCGTCGGGTTTTGAGCACCTCTCCCTCAAACCGGAGAAAACCGGTGGAAGAAGTCAGTTCCAGTCCTCCACAACCCCCCTCACCTCTCCTTTGGGATCCCCGCACCGTGGCGGTGGTCGCCACGATGGCCGTGTTCGTGGCCTTCCTGGTCTCGGGGCTGGCCGTGCAGCCCCTCAACGTGGCCTTCGGCATCTGGTTCACCCAGATCTTCGTCTTCTTCGGCGTGGGCTGGTTCGTGCTACGCGCCACCGGGAGAGACCCGGTGCGTTACACCGGCCTGTCCTTCCCGAGCCTGGCGCCAGTGGCCTTCGGGTTCGCCGTGGGAGTGGTCAACTTCTTCGCCATCGTCGCGCCCGTCCAGTACGTCTCCCAGTCGCTGATGCCCAAGTCGTGGCGGGAGATCTACGACGTCGCGGACATCTTCCGCGGACAATCGCCGGTGGAGATGGCCCTCATCGTGGCGAGCGTGAGCCTGGGGGCTCCGGTGTGCGAGGAGTTCTTCTTCCGGGGCATCTTCTTCCAGGGCCTGAAGGCGCACGGGGGGCGGCCCCTGAAGACCCTCGTGCTCTCCGCGGTTGTCTTCAGCGCGTTCCACCTGGATCCGGTGGGCTTCCTGGCCCGCGTGGAGCTGGGAGTGCTGTTCGGCTGGCTGCTGCTGCGCACCGGCTCGCTGTGGCCCAGCATCCTCGCGCACGCCGCCAACAACCTGGTGTCCACCGTGCTGTTCTTCAGCGCGAAGTACCTCGAATCCCCCCAGGAGCCCACCAGCCAGCAGGAGGCGATGACCCTCTTGATCTTCGCGCTCGTGGGCTGCGGAACGCTCTGGGCGCTGCTGTCCGCCACGCGCCGCTTCCCGGTCCTGCTGGGGGGCCCGCCCCGTCCGGCGGAGCTCGTGGAAGCCCCGGAGCCTCCGGTCCGGCTGGAGCCCCTGCCCCGGCTGCTGCGACTGGCGATCCCCTGGATGCTCGCCGCGGCGCTGTCCCTGGGCACCTACGTGGCGTTGGATCCGCTGGGTGTCCAGCTCAGCCAGATTGATCTGCGCTACCCGCTGACGCCCGTGCCCGAGGACGCACCGGATGCGCTGCACGCCGAGCGAGAGGCCCTGTTCGAGCTCCGGGTACGTGCCCGCCGAGGTGAAATCCCGCTCGGGGAGTACGTCCAGGAGCGGGCGAGGCAATCCAGCCAACCGAGACGCTGAGCGCTCACCCGCTCGTGACGCGCCCCCGGGTCACAACCCCGGGGCGGAAGGAGGCGACTCGGGCCAGCGTGGCGTCTCCTCGCGAGCCGACGAGCGCTGGCCCACCTCGGCGCGGATCCAGGCGTCCACGCGCTCGAGCACGGGCTCGGCTTTCTTCGCCCACCGGAAGTGGTGGAAGGACTCCATGCCGTAGTCTTTCGCCTGCAGCTCCACCTGCGTGACGCGCGCCTGCCTCAACTTGCGCGCCAGGAAGTCGGCGCAGGGCTTGGGAACGAGCGCATCCCCCGACAGCGACAACAGCAGCACAGGGATGTCGAGCTGGCCCAGCGCCCTGTCGTAGTCCGTGGAGTCGCCCTTCACCTTGTAGCGGCCCGTGAGCGCCTCCTGCGTCCAGTCCAGCATCATGTTCATCGGCTGCTTGCCGCCAAAGCCCAGCTTGTGGCCCGGGAAGAAGCCGAGCGTCCGGGCGATGACGTGCACCGCGCCGAGGCCCACGCGGCGTTTGAGCTGAGCCCCTTCCGGCATGGAGCCGTAGAAGTTGGAGCCGCCCGCGATGAGGATGACGCCGTTCACCTCGCCCGGATGCTGGCTGGCGTACAGCAGCGCGAACTGCCCGCCCAGGCTGTGCCCCGCCAGCAGGAAGGGCTTGTCCCCCGCCTCCCGCTTCAGCGCGGGCACCACGGTGGCCAGGTCGATGTTGAGGACCTCGTTGTACCCGAAGTTGTGCCGCCGCACGTCCCGCACGGAGCTGTCTCCCATGCCCCGCATTTCGATGGCGGCCACACGGTAGCCAAGCTGAGCCAAGGCCTCGGCCATCCGGCTGTAGAAGTCCACCTTCACGCCGAGCGCCGGCAGGAAGGCAATCAATCCCTTGTCCGGCGTGGCGTCCGCGCCAAACCACTTCACGACCGTCCGTGTCCCGTCGGGAAGCTCAAACGTCTGTGCTTGCATGACTGCTCCTCCCTTTCAGCTTGCGTTACAGGTCAGTCCTTCCGTCATGCGTTTGCCCTTCCACACGCGGAAGAGCGGAAAGGGCGCTGTCAGGTACTGCAGCTTCTCCTCCTGGAAGATACGGTGCAGCTTCTGGAGGTTGTAGAAGGGGCAGCGCGGGTAGGCGTGGTGCTCAACATGGTAGGTGATGTTGGCCCACAGCCAGCCAAGCACGGGGTTGGCCACCGTGATGGTGTTCTGAGACATGTCTCGCTTCCGGGGATCCCCCGGCGGGTACAGGGTGATGGGCGAGTGCTCGTACCCTCGGGTAATGGGATTGATGATGAACGTCACCACGGCCATGGGCACCCAGAAGATCCAGAGCAGCTTGAGGCCCAGCCCCTGGCTGATGAGCACCACGTGGATGACGGCCCAGACCAGCAGGTTGAAGCCCTGCTCCACCAGCACCCGGTTGCGCACGCGCCGGCCGTAGCGGGTGAGGGCCTGGCGCGTGTACCACTCGTAGTAGCGCCACAGCCGCGGCCAGATGTCGCCGAGATCTCCCGCGAAGTAGTACTCGTCCGGATCCCGCTCGGGATCCGAGATGTGCGAGTGGTGACGCATGTGCGTCTCGCGGTTCACCGAGAACGTCATGGTGAAGACGGTGGCGTAGAGCCGCCCCATGAGTCGGTTGAAGAAGTCCCGGCGGAACGCCGTGCCATGCATGCAGTCGTGATGCAGGATGAACAGCAGGTAGATCTGATTGCCGATCACCGCCGACAGGGCGAGGTTGATCCAAACATTGTCCACCAGGAACTGCGCGGTGACGGCCGCCGCGTAGAGGAGGATGTAGGGGCTGGCATACAGCAGGTGTTTGAACCCGTTGGGACGGATCAACGCCTGGATGTCTGCCTTGCGTTGTGGGCAGAGGAGCCACTTCTGGGGCGCGGGCTTCCGCTTGGGGACGTACGCGTCCGACTCGACTGTGACGACGTCTAGTTTCTCGACTTGCTGCTCCTTCAGCACGACGCACTCCTTTCTTCTGCTCATCCACGCATCGCCACGAGGCCCTCGAGAACCCGGCGGGAGCTCGAGACGCGCCGTGCATCAATCAGCCCGGTGTGATTCAGGACGTAGAGCAGCCACGCGTCGATGTCGGCGGTGAGCCGCTCCGCCGTCTCACGGCCGAGCACCTGCTTCATGTAGAGGGCCGTCTCCACGTGCTGGAGCTCCTCCTCGAAGGCCAGCGCCGCGGCGAACGGGTCGTCCACCACGTGGGAGATGAAGCCCAGCTCATGGGCTTCCCGGGCGCTCAGCTGCTCGCCGAGCATGACCAGACGCCTCGTGCGCGGCAGGCCCACCAGCTGCTTGAGATAGGAGAGACCTCCCATGCCAGGGATGAGGCCGGACTTGATCTCCGGCAGCCCGACCTTCACGCCGTCACGCACGAGCTGGAAGTCCGTGGCCAGCAGCGTCTCCAGCCCACCGCCCTGGGCGGTACCGTTGACCACCGCCACCACCAGGGCATTCATGGACGCCAGCAGTTGAAGCAACGTGCGAGCCTTGTCCGCGAAGGCCGCCAACGCCTCCTGCTCGCCCGCGGCCAGCCGGCGCACCACCTCGTCGCGATCGCCACCCAGTGAGAAGTACTCGCCGAAGTGGGACAGGAAGACGAGACGGTTGCAGAACAGCTCCGGCACCAGCTCGGGCAGGCGCCGCAGCGTGGTGCACAGCTCCCCCAACAGCTCGTCCGTGAAGGTGTTGGCAGGGGGGTTGTCGAGGAAGAGCCAGAGGTTGTCGCGTGCATCCTGGTACAGCGCCAGACGCCGCGGCGAGGGGAGCTCGCCCCGCGTCACCCCTGCCAGATCTACCGGGCGAAGCTGGCCGGCCAGGGCACGTGGCAGCTCCCTCTGAGAGGAGACCTCGGGCCGCGCCGGGCGAGCCCCAGCGGCCTGCCGCACCTCGCCGTCACTCCACGCCACGAAGATCTGCTGAGCCCCCAGCGCGGGGACCGAGTCATCGGCCGGGACGATCGGGCGCACCGCGACGAAGCCCTCATCCCTCAGGAGCGAGGGCCAACCGGCCGCGGACACCAGGGGCGAGTCCGGCAGGCGCTCGTGCGAGTCCACCGCGCTCCACCAACCCGGCAGGAGGCCGAAGGTGTACGTGGAGAACTCCTGCACCTCGACGCTCTCGTTGAGGAGCAGCGTCCCGCCCGGCCGCAGCAACTTCTTCACGTGCCGCAGCGAGGCGTGCAGATCGCGCGTGGCGTGCAGCACGTTGGTGGCCACCACGACATCGAACTCCTCGCGCAAGCCCTGCGCCGCCGGGTCCGTGCCGATGTCCAGGAAGCTGAAGCGCAGCGAGGGATGCACTGGCCCCAGGCGCTCCTTCGCCTCGGAGACGAGCTTCTCCCACAGGTCGGTGTACCGGTACTCGCACGCGATGCCCGCCTCGCCCAACTCACGCAGAATCTCGACCGTGGTTGAACCCGTGCCAGCCCCCACCTCGAGGATGCGCAACGGCCGGCGCTCCTGGGGGGTGGCCAGGGCGCGGACGGCCTTCGCCACCGCCTCGTTGTAGAAGCGGGAGACCTCGCTCTCACCGTAGACGGGGCGTACCAGCCGCGAACTGCCGCCGGGGAAGACGACCTCCGCCGCCGATTGCTCCCCACTGAGGATCCGCGGATAGGCAGCGAGGCTGGCCCGCAGCAGGGGCACGAGGTGCCGCAATGGCGCGTGCTCCTCGGCGAGCCGGGTGATGGCCTCGTCGAAGGCCTGCTCACTCAGCTCCTCCGCGCCGGCCCCCCCCGAGGCCTCCAGCCGCCGCAGCAAGGCCCTGACGAGAGAGGCGTGCTCGGCCACGATCCGTCCCTTCTTGACGGCCTCGTCCACGGAGAGCGCCTCCGGGCCCAACAGCCCGAGCTCTCGCAGCACCCTCGCCACGCGGCGCCGAGCCAGCGACACCAGCACCTCCAGCGCCTGCTGCGTCTGCGTGAAGACGGGGCGGTAGGACTCCACGTGCTCCGGAGCCACGGAGACGGGAGCGGCCCCCCCGACCTCGCGCACGGGGGCCCTCCCAAGCACGAGCGCCCGGCTCAGCCCCATCTCCTCCAGCACCCGCTCCTCGGCCGCCACAATGGCCGCCTGCTCCCAGCCAGAAGCCAGCACCTGCTCGAGCGCCGACAGCGCCTCGCCCGCGCGCAGCCCGTAGACCCCCTGGCGCGCCAGGAGGCCGCGGTACACGTCCGTCGCGACAGCGCCCACCTCGCTCCAGAAGCCCCAGTTGATGACTACGACGGGATGACTCCGCCGTGCCCGCAGCACCGCCGCATGGCCGTCCAGGAAGGTGCTCGCCGCCGCGTAGTTGCCCTGTGAGGCGTTGCCCACGAAGGACTGTACCGAGGAGAAGAAGAGGAGGAAGTCCAGCTCCAGCCCCTCGGTGACACGCGCCAGCACCTCGGCGCCGGCGACCTTCGGCCCGAGCACCCGGGCGAAGGCGTCCGCGTCCATGTCCGCCAGGCGCCGATCGTCCAGCACCATGGCGGAGTGGACGATGCCATTCAGCCCACCCCACCGGGTACGCACTGTCCGCAGCGCCTCGGCCAGCGCGACCTCATCCTCCACGGAGGCCTGCACATAGAGGATGTCGCGCCCATACTCGCCCTCGGCGGACAGCCGGTGCCGCAGCTCCTCCTCCGGCCGACGTCCCACCACCGCGACGCGCGCGCCGTAGTGGCGACGCAGGTGACGGACGAACTCCATGCCCACTCCACCGGCCCCACCCAGCACCAGGTACACACCGCCCTGGCGCAGCGGCACGGAGCCCCCCGCAGCGGACGGCTGCACGCCGAGGAGCCGGCGCTCATACAAGCGTCCCGCGCGCACAGCCCGCAGCTCCCGCGTGTGAGCCCCAACCCGCTCCACCCGCGCCAGCAGCCCGTCATCCTCCCCGCGGACCGCGCTCTCCACCTCCGCGCGATCGAGGTCCACCTGAGAGACACGTACCGCCGGATACTCTCGCGACAACGACTGGAGCAGGCCCCACACCCCGTGGCCCGCGCCCCTGTCCGGCGCCTCGTCGTGGACACGGAAGGCATTGAAGGTCAGGGCCTTCAGCGCGAGGGGGGACTGGAGACGCCCGGTAGCCAGCAGCGCCTTCACCAGGGCGAATGCCTCGTCATGCCCCGCCCCCACCAACCAGATCTCATCACAGGTGAGCCCCTGCTCCAGCGCGGAGCGGAAGTCCGCGACGGCATCGGTGCTCCCCTCCGAAAGGGCCTGGAAGCAGGCACGGCTGCCCAGCCACTCCACCAGGCGTGGCATGAGACCGCCCGCCCATCCCGAGCCCAGGAGCGCCACCGTCTTCCCCACTCCCGCGGGCCCGATGTCGCGCACGGGCAGCCAGCGGGGCACCAACACCTGAGGCCTCTCCTCGGGGCGCCTGTCCTCGGCCGCCGGGGTGGCCGGCGTCTCCGCTGGGACCTTCTCCGCCTTGGAGACGAACAAGGCCCCACTCCGCCTGGCAACCGCCTCCGGAAAGCTCTCCCGCAGGTAGGCCGCGAGCGCGGCGGCGGTGGAGCGTTCGAAGAGCAGGGTCGGGTAGAGCTGGACGTCCAGCTCTTTCTCCAGCGACTCGGAGATGTCGAGCAGCGCCAGCGAGTCCAAACCCAGATCAAAGAAAGGCGTCTCGGCGCTCTCGTCCGACCAGTCGATCTTCCCGTGGCGCGCAATGAGCGAGCCAATGAGTCCAAGGATCGGCTCTCCCTCCCATTGCACAGGGGCGTCTGGAATGGCCTCGAGGGCCGCGACAGGGGCCGGGGCTGGCGCCACGGGCACCGGCTGGGGCTCGGCGACGGTGATGGTGCCAGCTCGGGCCAGCAACCGGCGGATGCCGTCCAGCGCACGCACTCGCTTGACGCCGAACTTGCGGAAGCGCACCAGCGGCTGCCCTTCCATGTCGTAGATGCCGAAGCTGTGGTGGATCAGCTCCCGGTCGGCGATGTCCCCGTCCGGCTTCTCCACCCACACCCGCACCTGCCGCTGCCCCTTCAGCGACCGAGCTTGGAACTCATCGATGGCGAACGGAATGAAGAGATTCGCCTCGTCGAGCCGGTGACGGAGGTGGAACAGCGGGACGATGGTGGAGCAGTCGAGGAACACCGGGTGCAGCAGGAAGTCGCGGCCACGCGCGAGTGCCCGCTCTCCGAGCGACACCGTCCCCACGAAGTCCCCCGAGGGCAGAGGTGCCACCGTGCCCATGCACTTCATGAAGCTGTCGTGGAAGATGCCGATGTGGCGGGTGACGCCGTAGCACGCCTCCAGGTTGACGGGCTCGCCCAGACGCGAGGCGAGGTCCGCGGGCAGCGGCGGCAGCTCGGCCCGCCCGGTGAGCTGGAAGGTGCACGTCATGTGTGACGTGACGCTGTCGGACAGCGCCCGGTCCCCCTTCCAGGGCACGCTCGTCACGCTGATGCGTCCCTGCTCCCCCGCCTTCTCCACCGTCACCGTCAGCTTGCGATCCATCTCCGCATTGGTGACCACAGGCTCGTGGAACAAGATGCCGCGCAGCACCACCGAGTCGGTGTCTATCTGGGCCGCCGCCATCACCTTGTAGGCAGCGTCGAGCATGGAGACACCGGGCAGAATGTGGATGTCCTGCACCCGGTGCTCCGACACCAGGGGATCAGTGTCACGCACCATCACGCTGCTACGAATCCTCGCCGTCCTCATCCGTTTGCCCTCTTCCCTTCGTCCGACAGTTCCTCGATCCACACGTCCTCCAGCGCGAGCAGGGCCGCTACCTCGGGCTCTGGCTCTGGCGCGGAGGAGACCGTCACCGGCCGCGCCGGGTGCCAGGCCACGACCAGCTCCTCCTCAGGGATGGGCCGTGGCGCCGCCTCCAGCTCTTTGGGCCGCCGCGCCTGCTCCGGCCGCTCCGCCACAATGAGGTGCACGTTCGTCTTGCCGAACCCGAACGAGCTGATGCCGGCACGCCGGGCTCCCTGCCCCTCCCACGCCTGGGCTTCGCTCTGCGGATGGAAGGGCGTGCGGTCGAACTCGAAGCGCGGGTTGACGCGCTCGCAGTGCAGCGTGGGCGGCAGCATGCGGTGGTGCAGCGACAGCGCCACCTTGATGAGGCTGGCCACCCCAGCCGCACACAGCAGGTGACCCAGGCTGGTCTTCACGCTGCCGACGCCGCAGTGCTCCGGCGGCTCCTGCGCGAAGGCGCGCGACAACGCCTGCAGCTCGATGGGATCCCCGATCATCGTCCCGGTGCCGTGGGCCTCGACGTAGGAGATGCTCCTCGGCGAGCAGCCCGCGTTGCGCAGGGCCCGGGTGATGACGTCCACCTGGCCCTCCACGCCGGGCGTGGTGATGCCCAGGGTGTGGCCATCGTTGTTCATCGCACTGCCGTCGATAACGGCATAGATGGGATCCCCATCGGCCAGGGCCCGCTCCAAGGGCTTGAGCAGAACGCAGCCCACGCCCTCACCCGGGACGAAGCCGTTGGCCTTCTCGTCGAAGGTCCGGCAGCGACCGTCCGGAGACAGCGCGTGCGCCGCGCTCAGGAAGAGGTAGGGCTTCTCATCGAGCAGCACCTCCACGCCTCCAGCGATGGCCAGCTCCGAGTCCCCTGCGCGCAGGCTCTGGCATGCCAGGTGGACGGCCGCCAGGGAGGAGGAGCAGGCGCAGTCCAGCACCAGGCTGGGGCCTCGCAGGTCCAGCACGTGCGAGACGTACGCGGAGATGAAGTTCTGCCCGATGCCCGTGATGCTGTGCTTACCGGGCACCGCGATGCGCTCGGCGTACCCGCTGGTGCGAGCCCCTGTGAAGACCCCCACCCGCCGCCCCTGGAGGCCGTCCCGGCCGTAGGGTGAATCGAGCACCGCGGCCAGGCTGCACTCGGTGAACAAGCGGATGAGCGGATCCACGTCAGCGGCATCCTCGGCGCTCAGTCCGAAGAGCGAGGGGCTGATCCGCTCGATGCCGTCGACGAAGCCTCCCCATTGGCTGATGCTCTTGCCCGGCGAGTGCCGTGGCGCATACGTGGCCTGCCTGTCCCATCGCGACGAAGGAACTGGCCCCACGCAGTCCACGCCCGCCACGAGGTTGCGCCAGAACGACTCCTTGTCCGAAGCGCCCGGGAAGCGGCAGGCCATGCCGATGATCGCCACGCGGAAGGGTCCCTCCTCACGCCGTACCGGCTCGGTGGCGGACACAGTGGCCTGTGCCTTCGCAGGCGACTCGCGCACAGGAGAAGCCGGAACGGGCTCGGGCTGTGCCGGCTCCGCGGAAGGCACGGACAGGGCCTCGGGCGGCATCCGGTCCGCGAGGTAGCGAGCCACCGCCGCGAGCGAGTCACAGCGGATGAGCTCGGCAGGATCCACCTGAAGCCCAAGCCACGTCTCAACCTCGGACGTAATCCCCATCAGGACGATGGAGTCGATGCCGAGCTCCTCGAAGGGGGCCTCGTCGTCGAGCTTGGACTCCTCCGTCTCGAGCTCCTTGGCCACGATGGCGCGCAGCTTGCGGCGCAGTTCCTCCTGGCCAGCGTTGGGCGCATCGCTCCGAGAGGGAGTCACGGCGGCCACCGGCTGGGGAGCACGCTCCGGGGTGGGCCGCACCATCAGCGAGGAGTCCCCCTCGGCGAGCACACAGAGGCTCGGACCCAGCGAGTCCCCCGCGGCCAGCACCCGATGCAGCGCCTCGAGGCACGCATCCACCTCCAAGGGGAGACCGCTGCCATCCGCCGCCTCGCGCGTTCCCCGAGCCAGCCCCAGCCCCTGCCAGCGCGTCCACTGAATGGAGTGGTAGTACCGGTGGCCGTGCGCATGCTGGTACTGGGCGAAGAGATCCAGGAACCGGTTGGCGGCCGCGTAGTCCAGCACTCCCGCCGCTAGCCGGGGCGCGACCGAGGAGACCGAGGAGAACAGCACGAAGGCCCGCGGTGGCTCCTGCTCGAACAGCGAGTGCATCACCCGCAGCGCGTCCACCTTGGGACCCATCACCGTTGCCATGGAGCCCGCCGTCTTCTGGAAGAAGGCCGGCGCCTGCCGATCCACCGCACCCGCACAATGGAAGACATGGGTGATGCGGCCATGCGCGGCGCGGAAGTCCTCCAGGGCCTTGCCCAGTGCCTCGGCGTCCGTCAGCTCGCCCCGGTAGAGGACGACGGCCGTGCCTCGGCGCTCCAGGTCCTCGACGAGAGAGCGCTTGTCGGGCGACAGCTCCCGGCGGCCGGTGAGCAGCAGGGCCCGGAAGCCCCGCTCCACCAGGTCACCCGCGACGCGCAGGCCGATGTCGCCGGTCCCTCCCGTAATGAGGGCCACACCGCCCTCGCCTCCCGCCGTCCGTGCTTCGGGAGCCGCCACGCGCTCCATCCTCCGAACGAAGCGCTGTCCCTGGTCATAGGCCAGCTCGCTCTCACCATCGGAGTGCTCCAGCTCGCGAGCCAGCTGGCCCGCGATCACCTCGGCATCGAAGTCACCGGCCGGGAAGTCCATCGTCCTGCTCCGGCAACGCCGGTACTCGGCCCCGAGGCTCGCGAACAGCCCCGCATCCTGCGCGCCAGCGAGTGAAACAGGCGCACGGCCAGGCCGCCCCAGGTCCTGTAGCCCGAGCGTCACCTGCACCAGCTCGAGGAGCGCGCCCTTCTTCAGCGGTCCGCCGACGAGGTGCCGCACCCACTCCAGCTTGCGCAGCACCTGCCGGCTGTCCCGATAGGAGTCCTCGTCCAGGGGCGAGAGATCCACCACCGCCCCTACCCGCTCCATGTCTCCGAGCAGCTCCGCGGCCATCGGTTGCAGGGCCCGCCCTTCCTCGGGGCACTCGGAGATCCGCAGGGGGAGCCGAGGCAGCATCCGGCCAACCGCCTCCGCCACATGCCGGCCCTTCTCTCCCCCGACCAGCACCACGAGCGCGCCGTCAACCCGCGAGTCAGCTACCTGCAGCGGCTTCGGCACCCAACGCGCCGCATAGAAGGCCGCCCCAGGCCGTCCAGATGCCTGACGCACCCAGAAGCGCTCGCGTGCGAAGGGGTAGCCAGGGAGCGAGACCAAGGAGGAGGCACCTCGTGGGAACACCTGCGCCCAGTCGATGACCAACCCCTGCGTCCACAGCCGCGCCAGCTTGCGCAGCTCCCCCTGTGCCACCATGGCAGCCAATCGCTGCGCCAGCTCGGCCTCATCCGAGAACAGCTCCACCCACTCTGGCGTCTCACCGCGGACCGTGCCCGTGAAGACCTCGGGGGAGCGCGCGCCCTCACGCGCATAGCGGCGGAGCTGCTCCACCAGCCCGGACACCGAGGTGGCGACGAGGGCCAGCCGGTGCGGCAGTGGCGTGCGGCCCTGGCGCAGCGTGAACGCGACATCCTCCAGGTACGCCTGCTCGGCGGATGGAGTCTCGAAGTGTTGCGCCCCCAGATGATCCGCGAGCCGAGTGGCCCACGTGACGAGCGCCTCCTCACTCCGAGCCGACAGCAGGAACAGCCGCGCCTCGGACTTCGCTGCTGCACGCTCGGGCACTGGGGGGGCCTCCTCCAGCACCACGTGCGCGTTGACGCCACCGAACCCGAACGAGCTCACGCCGGCACGCCGGGGCCCCACCGGCAGCGAGACGCCGTCCTGAGTACCCTCCCAGGGCAACACCTCGCGCGAGATGCGGAAGGAGGCATCGCTCAAGTCGATGTGGCGGTTGAGCTGAGTGAGGTACGGACTGCCCGGGATGGACTGATGAAGCAGCGCGGCCACGCCCTTGAGCAGACCCGCCAGCCCGGCAGCCGCCTCCAGATGGCCAATCTGCGCCTTCACGCTGCCCAGGAAGAAGTGCGGAGCCACCGAGGTGCGTCCGT
The DNA here is from genome assembly GCF_044360475.1 of Archangium minus. Classification (NCBI taxonomy): domain Bacteria; kingdom Pseudomonadati; phylum Myxococcota; class Myxococcia; order Myxococcales; family Archangiaceae; genus Archangium; species Archangium minus. Next base: position 5,707,428 of record NZ_CP043494.1, on the reverse strand, counting down.
GCTCCCCGTGGAGCCGAGCAAAAGCCTTCTTCAGCCCCGACACCTCGATGGGGTCGCCCAGGGACGTGCCCGTGCCATGCGCCTCCACGTAGCCGATCCCCGCCGGGTCCACGCCCGCGTCCCTCGAGGCGGCGACGATGACATCCGCCTGCGCATCCGGGTTGGGGGCGGTGAGCGAGTTGGTGCGCCCGCTGTGCCGCACGGCGCCGCCCTTGATGATCGCCAGGATGCGGTCCCCATCGCGCACCGCTTCCGAGGCCCGCTTGAGGACGACACACGCCACGCCTTCGCCCCGGACATAGCCCGCGGCGCTGTCATCGAAAGGCAGACAGCGCCCCTCGGGGCTCAACATCCCCGCGTCCGCGAACACCTGGAAGGGCGTGCGCGAGGCGAGCACGTTGACGCCCGCCACCAGGGCCAGCCCGCTCTCTCCCCGCCGCAGCGACTCCACAGCACGGGACAGCGCCACGAGCGAGCTGGAGCAGGCCGTATCAATGGCCTCGCTCGCCCCCTTCAGGTTGAAGTACTGGGAGATGCGGTTGGCGAGGATGGCATGGCTGATGCCCGTGCCAATGTGCGTGGTGCGCGCGGCCTGCGTGCGCACCAGCAACTCGTAGTAATCGAAGCTCGACGCTCCCACGAAGACGGAGGTGTTGGAGCCGGAGAGCCGCTCCACCGGGCACCCCGCGTCCTCGAAGGCATGCCACGCACACTCCAGCAGCAGCCGCTGTTGAGGATCCATGGCGAGGGCCTCGCGAGGCGAGATACCGAAGAAGGCCGCGTCGAACGCCTCCACGTCCTCCACGAAGCCGCCCTGAAGGGAGCGAGGAGCGATGGCACCCGGCTCGGAGGCAGGGGCGCGCTCCGCGGGGAACTCGCGGATCCTCGACTCCCCGCGCGTGATCAGCGACCACAGCTCTTCCAGGCTCCGGGCTCCCGGCACCCGCAGCGAGACACCGATGATGGCCACGTCCCGCTCGGAGAGGCCGGAGTCTGGAGCCCGCGCGGATGAGGGACGCGGCTCGGCGCGCGGCTCGGGAGCGGGCTGGGCTCCGGCGATGAGCCCCGCGAGGTGCTCAGCCGTCTCTCGCACCGAGCTGAACTCGAAGAGCGCCTCGGGCGTCAGGGGAACACCGAACTCCTTGCGCAGGAACGCGGCGATGTCGACGTGGTTGACCGAGTCCAGTCCGAGCTCACTCAGCGAGCGCGACACGTCAATGCTCTCAGCCGGCTCGTGGAGGAGCTGGGCGATCTGCCGCCGCAGAAGCTGTTCAATGGCCTGGGACTTCATCGACCCCTCCCCTCACCCGCCGCGGCGAGCAGGAAGTGCTGCTCCGCCTCCTCTTTCCGAGCCGGCACGAAGACACGCTCCAACCGATCGCTCAGGTACAGCTCGCGGCAGTAGCTCCTGCGCACCTTGCCGCTGGTCGTCTTCGGGAGCGTGGGCGGTTTGATGAGGACCAGGTCAGCCAGCCGCAGCCCATACAGCTCCGACACCTCCTTGCGCGCCTTGGCCAGGATGGCCTGCTGCAGCTCTGGGGTGAGCCGCGCGACGGCGGTGCGATGCACCTCGGCGATGACGACAAGCTTCGTCTCCTCCTCGCCGTCCACGGTGAACGCCGCGGCGCCGCCGGGCCGCAGCGCCTCGTGACAACCGCTGACGGTGGCCTCGATGTCCTGCGGGTAGTGGTTGCGACCGCGGATGATGATCAAATCCTTGAGTCGCCCGGTGACGAACAGCTCGCCGTCCTGCCAGAAGCCCAGGTCGCCGGTGCGCAGGAAGGGGCCCTCGCCACGGGAGGTTCGCGCCTGGAAGGTGGCCGCCGTGGCGTCTGGCCGTGCCCAGTAGCCCGCGGCCACCGAGTCACCGGAGATCCACAACTCACCAATGCGTCCATCCGGAAGCACCTCGAAGGACTCCGGATCCACTACGCGCACCACCTGCCCACCGTGAGGCGTGCCGCAGCCGACCAGCACCGTCGAGGAGTCCTCCTGGCGGGTGACGAGGTTCCGTGCGAGCGCCTCCGGCTCCACCGGCACCTGCACTGTCTTGGCCGTGGGCGCGCCCCCGGTGACGAAGAGCGTGGCCTCCGCCATGCCGTAGCAGGGATAGAAGGCCTCCTCGCGGAAGCCGTAGGGTGCGAACTTGCGGCTGAAGGCATTGATGACCTGCGCCTTCACCGGCTCCGCGCCATTGAAGGCCACCTTCCAGGAGGACAGGTCCACCCCCTGCATGTCCTCGGGGGACACGCGGTGGACGCACAGCTCGTAGGCGAAGCTGGGCGCGCCGCTGGTGGTGGCCCGCCAGTCGGAGATGGTCCGCAGCCACGTCACCGGAGACATCAGGAACACGGTGGGCGCGAACAGCACCGAGGGGATCCCCAGGTACAAGGGTTGGAACACGTTCCCGATGAGTCCCATGTCGTGGTACAGCGGCAGCCAGCCCGCGAACACGGTCCGCTCGTCGTGGCCGAAGGCGCCCCGCACCATCTCCTCGTTGTGGAGCAGGTTGCCGTGGTTCACCATCACGCCCTTGGGCAAGCCCGTCGAGCCCGAGGTGTACTGGAGGAACGCCAGGCGCGAGGGCTCGAAACCCTGATGCCGGAATTCATCCGCTGCGGACTCGGGCACAGTGTCGGTGCTCAGCCAGGTCATCCCAGAGAGGGCCGAGTCCCCATCGGGAAGGATGCGCTGAATGGAGGGCCGGACGGCGGTGTGGGTGAGCAGGAAGCGGCTCCCCGCGTCGCCCATGATGCGGGCCAGGCGAGGCAGATCCCTCGCGTTGCGCAGCGGCTGGACGGGCACCGCCACCACTCCCGCCGCGAAACAGGCCAGGATGGCCTCGATGAAGTCCAGCCCGGGCAGATACATCAGGATGGCGCGCTCACCACTCGCCCCCGCCTCCTGTAGCCGCGCCGCAATGGCCCGCGCCCGCCGAGAGAGCTGGGAGAACGTCAGTGAATTGCGGCTGCCATCACTCTCCAGGAACACATAGGCAGTGGCATCAGGCCGCTCGGACGCGTGCCGCACCAGGACATCGAACAAAGACATAGAAGCGCTCTCCATCCACCAGGACTTGCCTTCGGAAGAGGGCGCGTTCGGGATTTGTGATGCGTGAGCTCCGGAATGAGTCGTCAGCCCGAACACCTCGGGTGCTCGCCTCCTCTCCGGGCGGTCAGCCGCCGCGGCCTCCACTCGGCGTCACCTTCCGAGTGGGCTCCCTCTCTCCCAGAGAAAGGAACCCCCGCATGGACGCGTTGGCCTCTGTCAGCGACATCCGCAAAGCACTCGCCGGGTATGCCGTGCCTGACACGAGGCGAGGCGTGATGCTCTTCCTCCTGGACCTGGCCCTCTTCCTGGCGGGGATCGCCACCGTGCTCTTCGCGCCTGGCTGGGGCCTGCAGGTGCTGGGGAGCCTCGTGGCGGGCCTCAAGGGAGCCACGCTCTCGACGATCGGCCATGACGCCGCGCACAACAGCTTCACGCGCTCACGCCGGCTCAACACGCTGATCGCCGTCGTCTCGCTGCTGCCGGGGCTCTTCAACTACAAGCTCTGGGTGTACAACCACCACGCCATCCACCACGCCAGCACCAACGGCAAGCACCGCGACGCGTACACCCCACTCTCCAAGGAGGAGTACGACGCGCTCTCGCCCCTGGGCAAGCTACGGGAGCGCTTCTTCCGCGCACCCTCACTCCTGCTGTTCGGCCCCTACTTCATCCTCGAGCGTTGGTGGTCGGACAAGTTCTTCCCTCGGCGGCACATGCCCGCCCAGGTCCAGCGCGCCGCGTGGCCGTACTTCGGGCTGCTGGTGGGGTTGCTCGTCAGCTATTCGGCGCTGCTGCTGTGCGCGCCGCTCTACTCCTCGCAGACAACGTCCCTGCGCGCCCTCTTCCTCGGGCTCATCCTGCCCTTCTTCGTGCTGCACTCGGTGTTCAGCCTGTCGGTGTACCTGATGCACACCCACCCCCGTGTGCCCTGGTTCAAGGGCCGGCCGGACATCAACGGGGATGGGCGGCAGGAGTTGGTGACGGTCCACCTGAACCTGCCGCGCTGGAGCTCGGCACTCATGCACAACGTGTTCAACCACGCAGCGCACCATGTGCACCCGGCCATCCCCTGCTACCGCCTGCGCGAGGCCCAGACGAAGTTGAACGAGATGCTCGGACCGTATGCCGTCTCCGTCCCCTTCTCCCTCGCGCTGGTTCGCGACATCCAGCGGCGCTGCAAGCTCTACGACTACGAGAACCACCGGTGGATCGACTTCGAGGGCCGGCCCACCACGGAGGTCCTCGCCCTCTCGGTGCGCCGCGAGCAGCTCACGAGCTGACGGAGCCTGACCTCCTGGAAGCAGTGCTTCCGAGTGGTTGCGTGGGGCTGGTAGTGTCCGGGCGAGGATCTACGAGTGAGAACAATCACCGCGACACGCTACGTCACGCCGCTCCGAGAGGGCGGCTCAGTACCCGCCATCATCGAGGCGGAGGACTCGGGGCTGTACGTCCTGAAGTTCCGGGGTGCAGGCCAGGGCATCAAGGCGCTCGTGGCCGAGATCGTCTCGGGCGAGCTGGCGAGGGCGCTGGGACTGAGGGTGCCGGAGCTGGTGCTGGTGGAGCTGGATCCAGCCCTGGGCCGCGCCGAACCGGACGAGGAGATCCGCGATCTGATCAAGGCGAGCGCGGGCCTCAACCTGGGCATGGACTACCTGCCCGGCTCCATCACGTTCGATCCAACGGTGGGCCCCGCCCCGGAGGCGGCGGAGGCCTCGGCCATCGTATGCTTCGACGCCTACGTGACGAACGTGGACCGCACGCCGAAGAACCCGAACATGCTGTCCTGGCACAAGGCGCTGTGGCTCATCGACCACGGCGCATCCCTGTACTTCCACCACGCCTGGGACGACTACCTGGAGCGCAGCCAGAGCCGCTTCCCCGCGGTGAAGGATCACGTGCTGCTGCCCTGGGCCTCCGCACTGCCGGAGGCGGAGGCAACCCTGCGCCAGCGGGTGACGGCGGACGTCATCCAGCATGTCGTGGCGTGCGTGCCTGACGCGTGGCTGGGCCCAGCCATGGAGCCACGGTTCGCGACGGTGGCGGAGCACCGAGAGGCCTATGCCTCCTACCTGCTGAAGCGCCTGGAAGCGGTGTCGGCGTTTATCGAGGAGGCACAGCGTGCCCGCGCACAGCTCGTTTGACTACGCCATCATCCGCGTCGTGCCGCGAGTGGAGCGCGAGGAGTTCATCAACGCGGGCGTCATCCTCTACTGCCTCACCCGGCGCTTCCTCGATGCGCGGATAGAGCTGGACGAGCGGCGCCTCACGGCTCTGGCACCGGAGGCCGACGTGGAGCTCATCCGCAGCCACCTGGCCTCCATTCCCCGCGTCTGCGCGGGAGGCAAGGCGGCGGGGCCCATTGGGCAGTTGCCACAGAAGGAGCGCTTCCACTGGCTGGTGGCACCGCGCAGCACGATGATTCAAACGGGCCCGGTGCACTCGGGCCTGTGTATGGAGCCGGAGAAGGCGATCGAGCACCTGCTCCAGCGGATGGTGAGGCTCTAAGCCCCACCACCCACCGCACCCGTCTTCACGGGTCAGATGAAACGGTAGGAGGCCACGTTGAACACGGGGCCCGTCATGGCGAAGGTCATCACGTCTCGGGCCACGTCGCCGTGGACCTCCACCCGCTGGCCGTCCTTCTTGATCTTCCGATCGCCGCCCGCGAGCTGGTAGGTGTGCCCGTCATCCGCCTCGAGCACCCAGACGCCGCCCTCGATGTCGCGGAACACCACGCGTCCGGTGAGCTTCATACCGCCGACTCCTTGCGCAGCAGGGCTCGCGCGATGAAGAGGCAGATGAACGTGTTGATCACCAGCCACGGCACGGCGAGGAAGGAGAAGGGCATCCACGCCAGGGCGGGCGCATTGCTCCAGGCGGCGTAGGCAAGGAAGCCGGCGAAGCCCAGCGAGAGCCCACCGATGGCCGGCCGGAGCCCCCGGTACTTGATGGCCAGGAAGGACAGCAGCAGCGGGATGAGCGAGCTGTAGAAGAGCGGGTTGGCCAGCTTGCCCCGGCCGAAGATGATGCGCTGCCAGTCGGGGATGGGCAGGTACGCCGCGTCCACCACGTCTCCCGCCACCCCCGAGGCCCCACCGAACCACGAGCGCGCGAAGAACACGCCCACCGTGGCCAGCACCAGCGGCACCAGGAAGCTCGGACGGAAGAGGATGTTGAAGTAGCCCGGACGCTCACGCCCACGCATCGTCAGCAGCACCAGCGCCAGCAGGGCCAGGGCCCACCACAGCGACGGCCAGCGCGAGGCCCCACTCCCGAGCGCCTTCAGCGAGGCCTCGGCGTCCAGGAGCCCGTGCCCGTACTCCTCCGTCCAGGCCTGGCCCCCGACCCGCTTCGCCCCGGCGTAGAGCGCCTTCTCCACCTCGTCCGGACCGCTGGCGCCCTCGGCGTACAGCAGCGCCGCCACCGCGGCCACGTGCGGGGTCGCCATGCTCGTGCCCTGGTAGGCCGCGTAGACGGAGCGCGACACATCCCGCGGATCAATGGTGTTCTGCAGGATGCCGCCCGCGTCGCCCTGGCGCTTGTCACCACCCGGGGCCGCGATGTCCAACTCCTTGCCATAGGACGAGTACGGAGCCCGCGTACCATTCGGGCCCACCGCGGCCACCGCCACCGAGCCCGGGTACGCCGCCGGGAACTCCACCCGCGAGCGCCCCGCGTTGCCCGCCGCAGCCACCACCGTGACGCCCTTCTTCCGCGCGTACTCCACGGCGTCCGCCATCACCTTCGAGTAGCCGCCACCACCCAGGGACATGTTGATGACGTCCGCGCCGTTGTCCGCCGCGAAGCGGATGGCCTCGGCGATGTCCGCCGACGTGCCGGCACCGAAGTGGTTGAGCACCTTCACCGGCATCAGCGTCGCCTCGAAGGCCACGCCGGCCACGCCCTGGCCGTTGTTGGTCGCCTGCGCGATGGTGCCCGCCACGTGCGTCCCGTGCCCGTGGTCGTCATTGGCGTGCGCATCGTCGTTGACGAAGTCGTACCCCGTCTTGAACTTGACGCCCTTGAGGTCCGGCACCTGCTTGAAGTCGTCGTAGTCCTCGTAGGCCACGCCCGTGTCCAGCACCGCCACCACCACGCCCTTGCCCCGGCTCTGCTGCCAGGCGCTCGGCATGTGGATCATCCGGAGGTTCCACTGCTTGGGGTAGTCCGGATCATTCGGGGTGAAGCCGTCCTTGCCCAGCTCATCGAGCGGCGCCTCCAGCCCGGACACAGCCGCCTCCGCGGGCGGCACCGAGTACACCTTCAGCGGCTCGGCGGACTCGACAGCCGGGTTCTGGCGGATGTGCGCGAGCACCTCGTCCACGGACCCCACACCCCGGGCGATCGTCACGCCCGTGCGCTCGCCCTCCACGGAGTTGAACTCGAGGTTCACCCCCCACTCGGACTCCCAGGCATCGAACTCGGCCTTGGAGGTGCCGTCCTTGAAATCCACGACGATGCCGCCGGGCTCCTCCTCGGCCAGCTCACGCCGCGAGGTATCCACCGCGGGCGCTTCCCGCGCCTTCTCGCCCCCGGACTCCGGGGGAGACGCGCAGGCCGCCGCCATCACCAGAGCCAGCACCGCACTTGCCAGGGTCCAACGCTTCATGGGCATGGGCGCTCCTTTGACGACCCATACGAACGAACCGCGGAACGATTGGGTCTGATCGAATCTGTTTGATACCCCTCCCGGCGGGCAAGTTCCCTCCGGGATGAGGAACCTTCGTCAAATCAATAGGTTACACAGCACGGGGTCATTTGCCCGACAGCCGCTTCAGCCAGGCGCGCACGGCTTTTCCCACCTGGGGCAAGGCGTGATGGAAATTGGCCCCAGCACCTTCCACAACCTCCAGAGTGCCCCCCGCCGCATCCACGGCCTGGGCCAGCTCCGCCCGGGACAGGGTGGCGTCCAGCTCACCCACCACCACCAGCAACCCCCGTCCGAGCCTGGCCAGCTCCCGAGCCTCCACCTCCCTGGGACTCACCAGGCACAGGCCCGCCACCTCGGGATGGTGCGCGCGAAGCTCGAGGGCGACCCGGGCACTCCCATGGAGCGCGGCCACTGCCGCCGCGGGCGAATGCGCATTCTCCAGCACCACGGCCAGGGCGGCCCCGGCGTCCTGGACCAGCGCCTCGCCCGAGCCCCGAGCCCCCTGGCTCCCACCGACGCCGCGGTAGTTGAAGCGCAGCGTGGGGTGGCCGGCCGAGGACGCAGCGAAGGCCAGCTCGGCGCCGATGACATGGTCCATGCCGCCCCCGTCCTCGGGCCGAGGCGGGAGGACGAGCAGCGGGGGACGCTCGTCACCCCGGTGCGCCATGCCTTCCATCACCTCGGACCCCAGGGGAATGAGCGTGGGGCGCTCGAGGAACTGACCTTTGAGGACCATAGAGAACCCGGAGCTTAGCGCGGAGCAAGTCCGCGCGCTTCACTCCTGGAGAACTTCCTCCCGAGCAGTGAACGCCAGCCGAGCCTCGCAGGACAACGGGCTGCCCCCCGCGCACGAGGCACAGCTCGACTTGAGCTCCACCACGCCCCGGGAGATGGTGTCCAGGTCCTCGAAGACGATGCGCAGGGCCGTGGACTCCAGAACCTGGCCATCGGCCGACACTTGCACCCGCTCGGCCGAGAATGAGTCGCCGCTCCCAGCGATAGCCCCCGAGAGCCTCACCGGCGGGGTGTCTCCGAGCCGCCAGCCCCCCTCGGGAGCTTCCAGCTCCAGGAAAGCCCGGTCGGGGCTCCCGGCCTCCCAGACGGTCCAAATGAAGTCGCGGTAGAGGTTGCGATCCTCCACCCGCGGAGAGGGCGGCGTCCCCCCGAGATAGCAGGAGGCCGCAAGCGCCGAGAGAGGCGCGGGGTCCACCGCCACGCGGTAGCGCCGGAGCTCCTCGCCGCCTCCACAACCGGCGAGCACGGTGAGCAGCACCACGGTTCCCAGCTGTCGCATATCAGGTCGCTCCCGCCATTTCCGCCGCGTGCTCCTCGCGGACCCACGCATAGTACCGATCCGTGTTCTCAGGGGTGTGGAAGAGGACGAGGAGCGCCACATGCTTCTCGTCCCAGAGCTTCGTCAGCAGCCCCCAAAGTCGGTGAGTGAGATCTCGTTGCTCTGCATCGGGCACATCGAAGACTTCCAGGGCCCAGTCCCGGCCCGGAAAGTCACCTTTGGTGGTTCGATGATCCGTCCACCTGATCGGCCGCTCCCCGACGATCTCCCTCACCCTCCTGCGGATCTCCTCCCGTTCATTCACCATGTCGGCTCCTCTCCAAGCACATGCCGGACGATGGCCGTAGCCGTCTCCAGCGCTGTCCTTGCACGCTCGACCGTCAGGTCCTCTTCGAGATAGTCCGCAGCCACCCGCAGCCGCCCCAAATCGTACAGTCCCTCACTCGCCTGCTCGTCGAGCACCCCTGTCCTACGCGTCTCGTACGGCAGGGGCTCATGCAGGAAGTAATATACACCGGACCTGACCTCTGGAGTAGGGATACCCGCCTCATTCATTGCGTGCCAGCACGCATGGTAGGCCGCGTAGTACGCCCGCGAGGCCGCCGCATTGGGGCACGGATCCTCAACGTCCAGAAGCACACGCGCCGCCGCCAGGTTCTCCCACGCCTTCCGCTCCATCGCCCTTCCCCTCCACCACCTCCCTTCCTACCGCCCACCTCTGACATGGGGCAGCCCGCCCCCACCCCAGCGGTCATCCTGGGCTGCATTCCTCGCGGTGCCGGGTGGGCTGCTGCTAACGTGCCCTCGGAAAAACGACGCCTCCTGGAGGCGGAGGACCCATGACCCGCGACGAAGCGCAGCGACTGGTGCAGGCGTTCATGAAGTCCCTCGGGCAGCCGAGCGAAGGCCTCAACCCGCAGGGATTCGGAGGAGCGGTGCTCGGCGAGGCGCAGCTCTACTTCGAGTACCACGCGGACAAACAGGCGCTGGAAGCGAGCGCGCTCGTCTACAAGTTCCGAGATCCCCCCAAACCCGGTGTCCTCGAGGGCTTCCGCGCCGAGGAGAAGGCCGGCACGGACACGGGCGGTGGCGCAGTGGACTACGAGCCCGAGAACAAGAGCCTCTTCCTGAGCCGCACCTACTCCACGGTGCCGCAGGACGCGGCCTTCAAGGAGGACATGCAGCGCCTCACCCAGGCGAGTCTCGTATGGGGCGACGAGGTACTGGACCGCGTGGCCTCACGCGTGTTCAAGCACTGAGGACGAAAGCCTCGGAGCGACGTCAGGTCGCTCCGGCCATTTCCGCCGCGTGCTCCTCGCGAACCCAGGCGTAGTACCGGTCCGTGTTCTCGGGGGTATGGAAGATGAGGGTGAGCGCCAGGCGCTTCTCCTCCCATACCTGTCTCATGATTCCCAGGAACAGGCGACCGTGAAGTTCGCGTTGCTCGGAGAAGGGCACGTCGAAGATCTCCAGGGCCCAGTCACGCCCCGGAAAGTCTCCCTTCGTCGTCCGGTGATCCGTCCACCGCACAGGCCTGCCCCCCACAGCCTCCCTCACCTTCCGTCGAATCGCCTCTCGCTCATTCACCATGTTGTTTCTTCCCCCAGGAGGCGCTGAACGAAGCCCGCAGCAATGTCCACAGCCTCCCTCACCAATTCGACCGTCAAGTCATCCATGACGTAATCCGCTGCCACCCGAAGCTCGGCCAGCCAGCCCAGATCCTTGCTTGCCTGCAAATCGAGCACCCCTACCTCAAATGCGTCTCGAGGCAGAGGGTCATGCAGGAAGTAATATACACCCGGCCTGACTTCGGGAGTAGGGATACCCACTTCATTCATCGCATGCCAGCACGCATGGTAGGCCGCGTAGTACGCACGTGAGGCCACTGCGTTAGGGCACGGCTCCTCAATATCCAGGAGTACGCGCGCTGCTATCAGGTTCTCCCACGCCTTCCGCTCCATCGCCCTTCCCCTCCCACACCACTCATTGCTATCACCCACCTCTGACATGGGCTCGCGCGTCCCCACCCGAGCGGTCATCCGAGGCGCTGCTCTGGCGTGGGGAGAGGAGGATGGATGGGTTTCTTGCGGAAGAAGTCAGTGGACGTGGAGGCGCCAAAGCCGCGGCGCAACGTGGGCCTGGCAATGGTCACGCTCGATCGCGCGAGGCCGCTTCCCGAGGGGGCCCTGCTGGCTTTTCTGCAGGACAACTGGAAGGACCTACCGCGCCCAACGGAGGTCAACCACGAGGGAGACACCCTGAGCTTCGAGCTGGGCGGCGCCATCGTTACCCTCACGCTGATGCGAGTCCCCATTCCGTGGGGAGACTTGGAGGGCCCAGCGCGCGCCGCGTGGCACTGGCCCGAGGCCAAGGAGCGATTGATGGTCCACCTGGGGCACGTCATCGTCGCCGTGCTGGCGCCGGGGATGGACCGCGTCTCGACGATGCTCCTGCTCACCCGGGTGGTGGCCGCAGTGGCCGCCACGGCCGATGCCTCTGGCGTGTACTGGGGCGAGGGCCCGGTGGTGAACGCACCGGAGGACTTTGTCGAGGAGGCCAGACGCACCTCGCGCGAGCGGCTCCCCCTCTACCTGTGGCTCGCCTTCCAGCTCGTGCGCAACCCCGATGGCACCTTCACGCTCTGCACCTCGGGCATGAAGAGCTTCGAGCTCATGGAGCTGGAGTGGGTGGCGTGCCGGACGAAGCCGGCGGAGCTCGTGGACCGAGCCTTCAACTTCGCGCACTACCTGCTGGACCACGGGCCCGTACTGAAGGACGGGGACTCCATCGGCCTGTCAGCGCAGGAGCGCTTCCGAGTCCGGCACCTGCCCTCTGTCGTGGAGCCGTCTCGCACGGTGTACCGGATCGACGTGTGAAACACGCGAGCCCCACGGGCTCGCGCGCCGGTTACACGGACGCCATCACGTAGAACTTCAGGTAGCGGCCCTCGGGGAACTGGAGCCGGATCGGATGGTCCGGCGGCTGGTAGCGCTCCTCCACCATGGCGAGGTCCACCCCCGCCTTGAAGGCCGCCTCCTTCACCGCGCCCAGAAACGCCTCCGGGCCCACGCGCGCCGAGCACGAGGCCGTCGCCAGCAAGCCCCCGGGCCGCAGCAGCCCCAGGGCCTGACGGTTCAGCGAGGCATACCCGTCGATCGCCGCCTGCACCGCCTTCTGGCTCTTCGCGAACGCGGGCGGGTCCAGGATGATCAGATCGAACGTCCGCCCCTCCTCGCGGAAGGACGCCAGCAGCTTGAACACGTCCGCCGCCAGGAAGTCGTACTTCTCCGCCGGCAGCCCGTTGCGCGTGAAGTTCTCTCGCGCCAGCGCCACGGCATCCGGATCCAGGTCCACTGAGAACACGCTCTTGGCCCCACCCAGCGCCGCGTTCACCGAGAACCCGCCGCTGAAGCAGAAGCAGTTGAGCACGTCCCGCCCCTTGGCCAGCCGCCGGATGAGGTAGCGGTTCTCTCGCTGATCCAGGAAGAAGCCCGTCTTCTGCCCGCGCCACGCATCCACGCCGAACTTCGCGCCCCGCTCGAGGATCTCCAACACCTCTGGCGCCTTCTCGCCCCAGAGCATCCGCCCCGAGCCTCGGCCGTCGTCGTCCTCCGCGTCGTCCCGGCCCACCTCGTCTCGGCCGATGAGCCCCTTGAGCTCCGGCACCGCCGCCTTCAGCGCCTCGACGATGAGCCCGCGGTACGGCGTGAGCCCCGCCGAGTACAGCTTCAGCACCGCGTACCGGCCATAGAGGTCCAACACCACGCCCGGCAGCCCATCCCCCTCGCCGTGGATCAACCGGAAGCTGTCCGTGTCGGTCAGGTCGATCAGCGAACGACGCTCGGCCAGCGCCTGCTTCACCCGCTGCGCGAAGAAGGCCGCGTCGATGTTCTGCCGCGGGTTGCGCGTCAGCACGCGCACGGCGATGGCGGAGTGCGGATCGAAATACCCGCGCGCCACGAACTTCCCGTTCTCGGCCAGGTCCACCACGCTGCCGGGGGGAATCTTCGGCACCTTGTCCAGCGCCTTGCGGAAGACCCACGGGTGCCCCGCGCGCAGGTGACGGCCCAGTCCCGGGGCCAGCTCCAGCTTGACGACGTTCACGCTCCGACTCCTCGACGAGGGGCCCTGCGGGCCCGTTGGGCGAGAATGGCGCGGGCCAGCTCCTCGAAGCCCCGCCCCTCCTCCGCCCGAGTGATGAAGGCCGGCGGCGTGTCGATGCGCTCCAGCACCCGCCGCACGTTGGCCACCCCGACACTCAGGGCGAACTCTCCAAACATCGGGGCATCGTTGAAACTATCCCCGGCATACACAAAGCGCTGATCCCCCGGCTCCAGCCGCAGCCCCCAGGCGAGCTTCAGGAAGCGGCGCACCGCCGAGCGCTTGTCAAAGCGGCCCAGCCAGCAGTTGATGTGCACCGACGAGCGCACCGCCGTCACTCCGCGCGACCGCAGCAGCGCTTCAATCCGCTCGGCCCCCTGCTCGCCCAGCCGCGCCTCTTCGTTGTAGTCCACGGCCAGGTCCACCTCGGTGTAGGCGCTGTCCACGGACAGGCGCGCTCCCGGGACCTGCCGCAGCACGGCCGCCACCTCGGCCTCCAACCGCCGCCGGTTTGACTCCCGGACGCGCGGAGACTCGGCGTACACCTTGCGCAGCCTGCCTCCGGACCCCCGCAGGAAGAACAAACCCCCGTTCTCCGCGACGACGCCCTCCACCGGCATCGTGCGCGCCCAGGCCTCGGCCCAGCCCGCCGGGCGTCCGGTCACCAGCACCAGCTTGAGGCCGGCTTCCGACAGGCGCTCGAGCGCCCGCACGGTGGTGGAGCGCATCCGGTGCGCGGTGGTCAGGGTGCCGTCGACATCGGTGAAGACCCCTTCTACCCGGGAGAGGTCCGCGTCGCGCAAGGGTCGGGGGGAAGCCATACGGTCCGCCGCACCTACACCCTTCCCGGCTCCACGGGAAGGCCCGGCTTCACCTCGCGTCGGATTCCGGTGTCTCCCCTCCCGCAAAACGAAACCCCCGGGAGGCGGTGCCTCCCAGGGGCCGTTCAGCTCAGCTCGCGTTCACCGTGCTCGGGACTAGTACGTGCCCTTGATCGAGGTGCTGGAGTAGGAGCTGTAGCCGCGGATCATCACGTGGATGCGGGTGGTCACGGTCTTCGCGGCGACGTTGCACGTCTCGTTGTTGCCGCTCAGGTACGGACGGCAGTCGTACGAGGTCGTGGTCGGCTGCGAGCCCGCCTTCACGTACAGGTCCGCGTCACCCGTGCCGCCGCTCAGGACGAAGGACGACGCCCTGCCGGCCGGGACGTCCAGGTAGTAGTACTTCGCCGAGCTCGCGGCGCCCGAGATGCCGGTGATCGCCACGCCGTTGGTCAGCGGGGTAGACGGAGCGAGCACGCCCACGCCGACCGCCTCCCAGGCCTTGGTCACCGCGGCCTGCTCGGCCGAGCCGGAGCCGTAGAGCGTCGCGGCGGCCGACTCCGTGTACGTCTTCGCCTGGGCGAAGGTGGTGGACGCCGTGAAGAGGTCCGTGTTCGCCTTGTAGAAGATGGCGCCGGCCTTCTGCACGCCGATGCCCGTCACCGCGGTGGTCGTCTTGCCGCGCGGGTGCGTACCGCCCTGGCTCAGCAGGTAGAAGGCCAGGTTGGCGATACCGGAGTTCGAGTGCACGCCGCCGTTGTCGGAGGTGCCCGTGTAGCGCTCGGGGTAGTAGTCGTAGGACGAGCCGTCCTGCGTCGGGTTGTTCATGTAGCGGAGCGCGTCACCCGCGGTGTTCGGCGTCCACACGTCGTCGCCGATCTTCCACACCGCCGCGTCCACGTTCCAGCCCTTCGTCCACGCCTCGCAGTACGCGGCGAAGATGTCGCTCATGCCCTCGTTGAGCGCGCCGGACTCGTTGGAGTAGGTGAGGTTGGACTCGGAGCTGGTCACCGCGTGGGTCAGCTCGTGCACCGTCACGTCCAGCGACTTGCCCAGCGGCGCGGACTGCACGCCATCGCTGTCGCCGTACACCATCTGGGTGCCGTTCCAGAAGGCGTTGGTGTAGCTGGTGCTGTAGTGCACCGTGCTCTTCAGCTGCGCACCCGCGTTGTTGTACGAGTCGCGGTTGAAGTTGGTCTTGTAGCAGTTGTAGGTGGTGCCCAGGTGAGCGTAGTTGTCGTCGATGTGGGTGTCACCGGTGGCCGCGCCCCCCTCGGAGCGCTTGAGGGTACCCGGCAGCGTGGTGCCGTTGTTGGCCGTGTACACCGCGCGGTTGAGCACCGAGTGGATGCCCGTGGCGACGCCCTCGATGGAGCCATCCTGCGCGCTCACGTACACGTGATCCCGGATGGGCAGATCCAGGCCCTCGCCCGTCACCACCACCTCGTAGATCAGCTTCAGCTTGTTGTCCTTGCTGGAGCGCACGTACGCCAGGCGCGGCGCGCCCTCGATCTCCAGGTGGCGGCCCGTGGTGGCGTTCAGGGCGGCGATGCCCGCGGCGCTCGAGTCGATGCGCGCCTTGGCGGGAACCAGCTCGCCGCCACGCGCCGAGCCGTTGGCGGCGTAGATGACGCCTTCGATGTCCTGGTGGACGATGAGCTCGCCACCGATCACCGGCAGCCCGTTCTTCGTCTGGCTGTAGCGGATGTGGGTGTTGCCCTGCTCGTCCGTGCGGATGCTCTTCGTGACGAGATCCGCGGACTCCAGGCGGAACACCGCGGCGATGTTCGACAGCGACGAGCCCGCGGCGAGGCTCTGGGCGCCGCTCAGCCGGCCCTCGATCATGAAGGGAAGACCGTCATCGTGCGAGCCCACGATGCGGGCGGAGGGCAGCGCCGCCAGCGCGGCCTGCACGTCACCGAGGGAGTCAGCGGCCTCGTCGTACTTCTGGGCGCCTTCGGGCAGCTGCGAGTTGTCGGTCTCGCAGGCGGCAAGGGGAAGGGCGAGCAGTGCGGCAGCAAGGAAGCGGGTGCGAACCAAGGGGGGTTCCTCCTGGCCAACGGCGGGTTGCCGGTGGACGCAGAACGACTGAGCAGGAACCGCGCCAACTTCGCAAATCCCGAGAATATGAGCCTTTAGGAATTCCTCTCCATGTCGGATGGAGCGCGGATGTCGCAACCCACATGTTTCCGGATGTAATGGAAGTTTACATGTTCAAAGGAAAACCTTCTGGTTCCAAAGGCTTTCAGGGCATGCGCAGGAGGTGTCCTCATATGGGACAGAGGTGTCCTGATTCATGACAGCCCACCCCACTCTCATACAGAGAGTGTCCGGCGACACACAGCCACATGTATACAGCCGAATGTATACCCTTCAATGGTTTGAGATGCAAACACCTTGGTGCTCGCGCACCCGGCACTCACATCATGTCCAGTCCGGCCAGCAGGGACTGGAGCGTACTGATGAAGGAGTCCAGCTCGGCGCCGGAGAGCTGGGCGAGCGGGAGCTTTCGCGCCTTGCGCAAGAAGCCATCGAGCCGGGGATCGCGCCCGTAGAGGGACTGGGCGCTGGCAGCAGCCTCGGCCAGAGCCCTCGCGGCCCCCGTGGGATCCGTGCTCTTCAGCCCCAGGGCCCGCTCGAGCCGCACGCCGCAGCCCGCCCACACCTCGCGGTCATGGGCGAGGAGCACCTGCCGCTGGTTCACGCTGGAGAGCGAGCGCACGAAGGAGTCCAGCTCCTCCACCAGCGACAACACCTCCTGCTTGCGAGGGGCGTCCTGGATGGCCAGCTTCCCCACCCTACCCCGCAGCTCGATGATGTGCCGCTTGTCCTGCGCGCGTAGGTGCTTGTACGCGGCGGTGCGCCCGAAGGCATCCAGCTCCGTCTGGAGCTGCTGGGCGTTCCACTGCACGTCCTCGGGCTCGGCCTCGCGCACCTTGGACAGCCGCGCCGAGACGATGCGCGACAGATCCGCCACGATGGCCCGCACCATCACCGCCGCCTTCACCTCGGCCTCGTGGCCCGGCACCACCTGCTGCCGCGTCACTGGCCCGAAGGCACTGGCGGACTCGAAGACGAGGTTGCCAATCTGCTCGCGGAAGCGCTCGCGCAGCCGTTGGATCTCCGCCAGCAGCGTCCACCGGTCCGACACGACCGCGGGGTTGCGCATCGTCTCGCCGAGCTGGGTGACGCCGTGGGCGAGCTGCTGCATCCACCCCTGGAGGAGCTCGGAGGCGTCCTTGGCCCGCCGTGCCTCCACGGTAGCCGCCAGGAGCGCCCCGGGGGCCGCCGGCGCGGCTCCCACCGGGCGCGCGGAGAACTGCTCGCGGATGACGTTGAGCAGCCCGTTGACGTCCACCACCGTGTCCCGGATGACGGGGGCCATCTCCTCCCAGAGCGATAGGTCCGGGCTCTCGTCCACGTGAGCTGTTTCGTACTTCAACAAATCCAGATCGCTCAGGCGGGTGATGGCCTGGCTCGCGGCGCCGTAGACCTTGCGCAGTCGCTCGGAGAAGGAGCGATCGGACAGGGATTGGAGCAGCTCTTCGAGCCTGGGAGAGAGAATGGGTGAAGGAGTCGCGGAATCCACGGCGCGCCCACTCTAACGACTCTCACGAGGCGCGTCGCGGACTTCAACTCCCAGAGCGTGTGGATCCTGGCACTTTCCCCGGGGGGCGGGTGCTCGACTTTCGTGGGGCGTGCGGATTAAGCACGCGCGCGCATGCTCCAGGTTCTGCTCCTGAACGAAGGCAAGGTCCTCACCGGCGGTGAGGAGCTTCTCGACCAACCCGGCCCCAAGTGGATCGACGTCGTCCAGCCGACGGAAGACGTGATGAAACGGCTCGGAGATCGCTACGGCCTGCACAAGCTGGCCATCGAGGACTGCCTCCACCTGGACCAGCGACCCAAGCTGGAGGAGTACCCCAATCACCATTTTCTCGTACTGCAAGGATTCACCTCGAAGGACGGGAACGTCTGTGAGCTGACGCTGCATGAGCACCACTTCTTCCTGGCGCCGGACTGGCTCATCAGCGTGCACGAGCTGCCCTTCGAGGGGATGGAGGCAGTGCGTCAGCGAGTGCTGATCGATCCGCAGACGATGATGGGGCGTGGGTTGGACTTCCTGCTGTACCTGCTGGCGGACGCGCTGGTGGACCGGAACTTCCCCATCCTGGATCGCTTCAACGACGAGCTGGAGGATCTGGAGTCGTTGGTCTTCGAGAATCCCCAGCCGGAGCAGTTGCAGCGCGTCTTCGAGATGAAGCGGACGCTGGTGACGCTGCGGCGGGTGCTGTCACCGCAGCGGGACGTGCTGGGCCTGCTGGCCAGGCGCGGCATCCCCAACGTGGGCGAGCGCACGGCGCTGTACTTCCGCGACATCTACGATCACCTGGTGCGGCTGTACGAGCAGATCGACGCGGGGCGGGACTTGTTGGGCAACGTGATGGACGGCTACCTGTCGATGGTGGCCAACCGGACCAACGACATCACCAAGCAGCTCACCATCTTCTCCACCATCTTCCTGCCCCTGTCCTTCATCACGGGCTTTTTCGGACAGAACTTCGACCTCCTGTCGCACTCGGGCTTCTTCTGGTTGATGTTGGTATCGGTGATCGGGCTGCCCGTGTCCTTGTTGTTCTGGTTCAAGAACAAGCAGTGGATTTGAGACCCTGGAGGAGCCCATGCCCACCATCACCATTGAGGGTGTACCCCTGCACTACCGCGACGAAGGCCGCGGGCTGCCGGTGCTGCTGTTCCACGCGTTCCCGTTGAATGGGGACGCCTACGCGAAGCAGGTGAAGGCGCTGTCGGGGCGCTACCGCTTCATCATCCCGGACGTCCGGGGCTTCGGGCAGAGCGGTATGGGCGAGGGCCCCACGGAGATGTCGCGCATCGCCCAGGACGCGCTGGCGCTGCTGGATGCGCTGAAGGTGGAGTCGGCGGTGGTGGGCGGGGTGTCCATGGGGGGGTACGCCAGCATGGCGCTGCTGCGGGAGGACGCGGGGCGC
This sequence comes from Archangium minus, assembly GCF_044360475.1. NCBI lineage: Bacteria > Pseudomonadati > Myxococcota > Myxococcia > Myxococcales > Archangiaceae > Archangium > Archangium minus. The sequence goes on along the minus strand of NZ_CP043494.1, from coordinate 5,688,501 downwards.
GTGCGAGGACTGGTGCTGGTGGACACGCAGGCCACAGCGGATGACGAGGCGGGTCGCGCAAGGCGGGAGACCTCGGCCCAGGAGGCACTGAGGGAAGGTCCCGAGGCGTCAGTACGAGCGCTGCTGCCGAAGCTGGTGGCGGAGGGACCGGACTCGGAGGTGGGGCGCGAGGTGGCGGCACTCATCCGGACGGCCACGCCCGGGGGGATCGCGGCGGCCCAGCGGGGCATGGCGCTGCGGCCGGACAGCAAGGACATCCTCGCGCGCTACGCAGGGCCCGCGCTGGTGGTGGTGGGCGAGAAGGATCCGGTGACGCCCCTGGAAAAGGCGAAGCAGATAGCGGACCTCATCTCTGGCGCTCGGCTGGAGGTGATTCCGGACGCGGCCCACCTGACCAACCTGGAGCAGCCGGAGAAGTTCAACGCGGTGCTCGACAGCTTCCTGTCGAGCCTCTGAGCCTCCACCCAAGCTCGAAGAGGAGCATCCACGAACACCTTGGACAAAGTCCGAGAGCCCGTGGATGTCCCCTCTCCCTCTGGGAGAGGGCGAGGGTGAGGGTATTTCCCTGATGTGTTGCAATGTGAAGCAGGTGCGCTTCATGCGCACCTCACCGCAGGGCAGCCCCCTTGATGCCGGCGAACCTCGTGACGACCTTCGGCGCTTCGATAAGGGTCGGACAGGGAGGGGCACAGGGTGACGCGAGGATCGGGTCGCGAGGGAAGCCTCAAGGGGACGTGTGGACTGTTCACCTGCCTGCTCTTGCTCGCCTGTGAGCCGGAGCTGCCCGCCACGGACAGGCCCGCCGATGATCAGGCCCCGCAGGTGCTGCAGCCCGCCCCAGAGGAGCCATTACCTCCGGAAGCCTCGCCACCAGAAGCCTCTCCTCCCCAGCCCTCGCCTCCCACTCCCGCGCCCACGCCACCCGCGCCCCCACCCCCGGTGCCCGCGGGCCGCAGCTGGTACGTGAGCACGAAGGGCTCGGACGGCGGCGCGGGCACGCTCGCTGCTCCGTTGCGCACCATCGGCCGAGCGGCGGCGCTCGCGAAGCCGGGCGAAGTCATCCGGGTGCTCCCCGGGGTGTACTCGGAGGAGCTCGTCCTCGAATCGCGAGGCTCGGGCGTCGCCGCCATCACCTTGCGCGGAGAAGGCTCGCCCCGCCCTACCCTCGTTCCGAAGGACAAGGTGCGAAGCGCAGTCATCCGCGTGCAGGGGCGCTGGAACCTGGAGAACCTGCACATCGACGTGGGAGGCGCACGGATGTTCGCCGTCCTCTTCGACGCCAACGCCAACCAATCCATCCTGTCCGGAAGCGAGCTTCATGGAGGGACCTCTGGCGCGGGGGTGTACGTGGAAGGCGCGCGGGATATCACCCTTCAAAACAACACCCTCCACCACTTCATCAAGCCAGGAGATGACGCCCATGGCGTCGTGGTGGTGGGGCCATCACGGAACATTGTCATCCGGTCCAATGACATCCATCACAACTCGGGTGACTCCATCCAATGTCAGGCAGGTACTGCCCCGGCCGAGAGTGTGCTCATCGAGGACAACACGCTGCACGACGAGGGCGAGAATGGGGTGGACATCAAGCAGTGCGTGCGTGTCACCGTGCGAGACAATGTCATCTCCGGGTTTCCCAACACGGCCATCCGCGCGGCCGGCTCGTCGGCCGGGGAAGCAGTGCTCATCCACGCGTCCGCCCGAGAGATCCTCATCCAGGGCAATTCCATCTCCCGAGCGGGCCGCGGTGTCTCCGTCTTGAGCAGCAGCACGCCCGTTGAGAATGTCCGGATCGAGGGCAATCACTTCCGGGACATCCGCAACATCCCCGCGGGCAACGGACACGGCATCCGCATCGCGGGCGCCAAGAACGTGAAGGTGACAGACAACATCCTCGAGAACACGGCCAGCTACGGGCTGATGCTGGCCGCCGATGGCGGGGTGGTCACCGGACTCGAGGTCAGGAACAACTTCCTGCGAGGAGGCACACAACCGCTCCTCCTCCGGCTGGGGGCCGAGCGCTTCCGCCCAGGGCTCGTGCAGCGGGAGAACCACTACGCCCGCGGGGGCGTCCTGAAAGCCGATGGCGAGAACTTCCCCGGAGAGCAGCTCACCGTCTCGTCTCCGGAGAAGCTAGAGGTGTGGCGACAGGTGCTCGGGGTGGACCAGGGGGCCACCGTGCTGGAGTAGGTCCCCGCGAGCAGCCCGCCTGGAGTCAGCTCACGGCTGGCAGTTGGCGAAGCCGCCGCTCTCGGTGCACGTGGTGCACGTCCTGGACTGCACCAGGACGCCCATGCGGCACTCCAGGATGGCCTTGCCATCGGCCGTGCACAGGCCACGGCCCTCGGCGGACGCCGCGCACGCATCCCCCGCGACGTTGCCGCGCATGTCGCAGGTGATGGAATCACCGGACTCATTGCACCCCGAGGCGCCCCTGCAGGGCAGCTCGCGCCACACCTTATCGCGGCACTCGAGGGCCGCCTCCTCCGAGGCGCACATGTAGCCCGCTCCCTCGCACGAGTCACCCGCCTTGGTGCCACAAGCGGAGAGCAGGAGGGAGCCGATCAGCAACGAGAACAGGATGGGGGGGCGGTTCATCACGGCGCCGACGATTCCAGGCGCCGCGAGTCCGGTCAACCCATGTCACGCCCCGAGCGTCTCGCGGAAGTACCTTCGGAAGTTGTCCCCGAGGATGCGCTCCACGAGCGCCTCCGGGTGACGGCGCAGCAGCACCTCGGTGAGCTTGGGCAGGTCCGTCACGTCGCGGATGCCCTTGGGCATGGCCACCATGCCGTCGTAGTCCGAGCCGAGCCCCACGCCCGCCTCGCCCATCACGTTCAGTGCGTGCTCGATGTGCCGGACGACATCGTCGATGGCATCTCCGCCCAGGTACACGGGGGCGAAGATGATGCCCACCACCCCGCCCCTGTCCGCGATGCGGCGCAGCACCTCGTCCGAGAGGTTGCGCCAGCCACCGCCCGCCCCGCGCACGCCCGTGTGCGAGGAGAAGATGCGCGCAGTGGGGTGCGCCAAGATGTCCTCCAGCGTCCGCTCCGAGGCATGGGCCACGTCCACACTCATGCCCACTCGGGCCATCTCCTCCAGCACCGCCTGGCCCAGCGGAGACAGGGGCCGGTTGCCCATCAACGGGAAGGAGGAGCCTCCCGCCTCATTGTTGGACAAGTGGGTGAGGCCCATGAAGCGCACGCCCCGCTGGTACAGCTCGGCCACGCGCTCCACCCGACCCTCGATGGCGTGAGCACCCTCGATGCCAATCACCGCCGACAGCCGTCCCTCGGCGAGGTTCTCCTCCAGCGCCTTCCCCGTGGTGGTGATACGCACCTGCTCGTTGGAGCGGCGGCAGAACTCGGCCAGCCGGTCCACCTGCCACAGGGCGCGCGTCCACTCGTTGGCGCGGGCCTCCCGGGGCCAGCCCCGCAGGGTGGCGAAGGCCTCGAAGCCTCCGATGAAGGGAAAGCCGCGGGTCACCACGGTGAAGCACTGCAACTTCACCCCCACCTCGAGCAGGCGGGGGAAGTCCACGTGGCCCTCGTCGGAGCGCTCGCAGAGATCCCTGTTCCACATCAACGAGTCCGCGTGCCCATCCGCAATGCACCAGCGCTTGTGAAGCTCGAGCACGTCACGCGTCGTCAGAGCCATGACACCAGTCTCGGGCCTCCGCCGCGCCATCACAAGCGTTCCGACAGAGCCCCTGTCATAAAGCAACGGCCCCCGCCCGGAGGCGGAGGCCGCGTCCCCACGACGTGCGCGGGATTACTTCTTCTGCTTGCCCGGGTGCTGCGCGCTCTGCTTCGTCACGTCGATGCTGCGCAGGACCATCTGGCCGTTAGCATCCGTCTGGTAGGAGGCACGGACCTCGTCACCGGGCTTCAGGTCGGACAGGGACACCGGCTTGTCGTCCCGGGTCACCTGGACCTGCTGATTCGCCTGGAAGCTCATCACCTGGTTGTTCTTGTCCGGGACGATCAGCGAGAGGCTGCTGGCGGACGCGGACTTGATGGTGCCCTTCACCTCCTCGGCCTTGACGTTGGCGTCGGAGTTGGCCGTGCCGCTCCCACCAATGGCCTCGTCACGCTGCTCAGCGGCCTGCTCCTGCTCGGCCTGAGCCAGGTCCTTCTGCTCCTCGTTCAGGTCCTGCTGCGCCTCGTTCACATCCTTCTGGGCATCCTGGCGCGTCTCGGCGACCTCGGTGTTCACGTTGTGCTGCGCCTGCCCCAGCTCGCTCTGGGCCTCGGCCACGTCCTCGCGCTCCGACTGGACCTGGCTCTTCTGCTGGCAGCCCGTCACGAGACCCAGCCCCGCCACCGCCGCCACCGCAATCATGAGCTTCCGCATGTCGACCGCTCCTTTCAGTTCCCAACCCGGGAGGTCTCTCCCGGCGTGTGGCAGGAAACTGGTGGCCGGCCCTGCGGCTGCACAGCCTTGTCTGAGCGAGTGAGCGGATACAGGGGGACCGACCTGGATGCAGGACGCTCGGGCGCCTGCCTGCTGAAAACGGGAAGGATTTCGCGGACTTCCCCGTATTGCCCTCGGGTTCAGGTCCCCGAGTCCGGGGTCCCGCCGTCATTGCACAGAGGGGCACCGCCGGCTGCCCACCGGTCGATGAGCAAGCGCTCTTCTTCCGTGGGCTCGGGGAGACCTCTCCGGGGGGGTGGCATGTCGCGGTAGGTGACGACGCGCGCATGGATGCGGGGCGCCATCAGCTTCGCTCCGGCCACTCCCCCGTCGGCCTCGTACAGGTCCAACCGGAAGTCCGACCGGCCATTGCTCCCTGTCGTGTCCGCGCCATGGCACGAAGACACGCAGTTGGCCGCGAGGATGGGTTGAATGTCCTGGCACCAGGTGGGCACCCGCCCATCGTTGGGGTCGGAGACACCGGGGGCGTTGAGCACCTCGCAGGTGCGCCCCACGCCCGGACGTGCCGCGACACAGGTATAGGACTTGGGGCAATCGGCGATGGACTCGCACGACTTGCCGGAGAAGTCGGGGGCCTCGATGGTGCAGCCGGCGACCGCGGCAGCGCAGAGGCCCAGCAGGCTCAGATGGATGCGGTTCATGGGTGCCCTACGGAGTACCACCATCGGAGCAGAGGGGAGTACCGCCAGCGATCCAGCGCGTGAGGAGCTCCCGCTGGGCCTCCGAGGGAGCGGGGACGCCCGCGTCCGCGGGAGGCATCGTCTGTTGATCCACAGCGCGGGCCTTGATGCGCGGGGCCATGTCCCGGGCACCAAGCACCCCACCACTGGCCTCGTACATATCCAACCGGAAGTTCGAGTACCCACTGCCCGTCGTGTCCGCGCCATGGCACGAGGACACGCAGCTGGCCGCGAGGACGGGCCGGATGTCCTGGCACCAGGTGGGCACCGGCCCGGCATCAGGAGTGCCCGCGTCACTCTCCTGCGGGCGAGGCGGATACATCACCTCGCAGGAGCCCTGGCCCGCGGAGACCGTCACGCAGCGGTAGGAATCGGGGCACTCGGAGTCGTCCGAGCAGGCATGCCCCGGCCCGGCATTCTCGGAGATGAAGCAGCCGGCGGCCGCCAGGACGCAGACGGGCACCAGGGATTTCAGGAGGACGCGCATGGAGAAGAGTCCCTCGAAGTGAGGGGGGAGATAGTATGCGAAGAACCCATGGACGCACCGCCGCCCTGGCATCGGCACATTCCAGACGCCCTCTGTGTGAGCGCCATCCTCCTCACGGGGATGCTCGCGCTCCTGCCCGGGCTGGATCATCCGGGCATCCACAACTGGGATGAGGCCATCCACCTGGTCGTCTCGCGCGGCTTGATGGAGACGCCGCTCCGACCCCACGTCTACGCCGAGCCGTTCCACGGCCCAGCCATTGACGACTGGATCAACGGAGGGCTCTGGCTCCACAAGCCCATGGGCTCCCTGTGGTTCGCGGCGCTCTGCATGCACCTGGTGGGGGTCGGCACGGGGGCGGCCCGCTTCGGCTCCGTGCTCGGGATGCTGTCCGCGGCGCTGGGCGTCTTCTTCCTCATGCGCACGGCCGCCGGGCGCTTCTGGTCCACACTCGCCGCCTGCGCGCTGCTCACCCTCCCCTTCACCTACGAGCTCACCCAGGGCTTCATGTTCGGGGACCTGACCGACACCACGCTCGCGGGCTGTCTCGCGCTGGCGATGGTGCTGCTCGTCGCGTCCATCCGGCGTGACTCGCTCCGGCTCGCGGCGCTCGCGGGGATCGCCGTGGGCCTCGGCTACCTGTGCAAGAGCGCGCTCGCCCTGACACCGGTGGGCGTGGCGGGGGTGCTGACCGCGGGCCGATTGCTCGGACTCACCCCCGGCCCCAAGCCACGTCAGCTCGCCCTCCTCCTCGTATGCGCCGCCGCGGTGGCGCTCCCATGGTCGCTCTACGCGCAGCACGCCTACCCCGAGCTCTGGTCCATCGAGTCACACGTCACCCGGAGCCACCTGTTCCCGGACGAGGCCCGGAGCAACCCGTCCATCGTCATGTGGATCCGCCCGATCGACGCGATCTTCAATGAGATCCACATGCGCACCCTGGAGCCCTTCCCGGTGGCGCTGTCGCTGCTCGCCGGGCTCTGGCTCCTCTACCGAGCGCTGCGCACCCGCGAGCTCGAGCTCCTCGCGGTGGCGCTGTGGCTGTGGCCCACCTGGCTCGTCCTCTCGCTCGCGGCGGCGAAGGTCCCGGCGACGAGCTGGGGCGCAGTGACGGCGGTGTTCTGCGCGCTGGCGCTGCTCCTGCGGGACAGCATCCGCCGCCCGGTGCTCGCGGCCGCGGTGGTGGGCGCGCTCTCCACCCCTTTCCTGCTCCCGAGGCTGGCCTTCCTCAAACCCCTTCGCACCCGGCTGCCGGACGCGCTCGCCCAGACCCGGACCGACTACGGGCTCTTCGAGGGCCTCTGTCTCACGCTCGCACTGGTGCTCGTCGTGGGCGTCCTGCTCCTCATCCCTCGCATCCGCCGACACCTCTCGCTCGGGCTCGGAGTGGCGTGCAGCGCGTTCGCGCTCTACTTCCTCGTCCCGCGCACCGTGCTTGCACACCAGAAGATGCGCGCGGCCAAACTCGACGTCGGCGAACGGACGAGCACGAAGGAAGCGGGACTCGCCGCGGCGAAGCTCCTCCCAGAGAAGGCGATTGTCTGGATGAACATCCAGACGGACGCGCCGGAGCAGTTCGAGCAGCACAACTTCATGTTCTGGAGCGGCCGGATGGCGTTCAAGGGCAGCCCACGGTTGGACTGGGGGCAGACCCAAGGCTACCGGCACTACCTCGCCTCACCGGCCGCCGAGCCCTTCGCACCGCTGGACGTGCCGGCCGGCTCGGCACTGCGCCTGTACGATCTCTCCACGCCCGCGCCGCTCCCGGACCTGCCACCCGGAGCACAACGCCTGGACGTGGAGACCGTCAACGTACGGGTGAAGGGCGTGGCATTCGTCCGCACCGGGCAGACACGTGACCGGTGGGCCTTCTACGTCGCGCCGCGCGGCGAGCCAGCCACCCTCTCCGTCACGTTCCACCTCAAGGGCGGCTTACGCCAGACGATGCTCCTCACGCCGGAGGCCTCCCTCCGAAACCGGACGACCCTGAAGGACACGGCGTGGTTCATCATCCCCGTCCTGGGCCCGAAGGCAGACGAGGTGGAGAAGCTCGAGTTGCCCGGGATGAAGGCCCCGGTCGCGCTCGGGGGCTGACCTCCTCCTGTTCTGACTCAGAAGCGGAACGTGAGACTTGCCTTCTCGGCCGCGGGCTCCGGGAGCAACTCCAGCACGAGCCCATAGACGACCGTGACCCCCGCCACGGCGTAGAGCACGTTGGCGGTGGCGGCATGGGCGCGGGCCCGATCGAGCGCGGCGGTGGACTCGCGCGCCGAGGAGAGGGTCCGAGCGCGATTCGACTCCCCCTGGGCGAGGTAGCCGAAACCAGCGCCCCCGAGGAGCAACACGCCCCCGGCGACGAAGGCATACCGGTGACCGTAGAGACCCGAGGGAGCCCGCGCGGGGGCATCCGGGGCGCGGGGGGACTCTGCAGCGGCGGGCAGCCCGAGCGTCAGCACCAGTGCGGAGGCCACGAGCCTGCTTCGAACGAAGAACATGCCCCCGAGTATAGCGAGAGGTGGCGGAAGCGAGGGATTTGGGTGCGTGCCGGGCACGCAGCCGGACGACCCCCCACCCACGCCGAGCTCCGTGGGCTTGAGGAGACTGGCGGCACGCTCCCACGCTCCGCCCTGACGCACGGAGGCATCACGCCGAAACGTACACCCTTCGACAGCCTGCTCATTCTCGCTCTTCTTTGCCTTTGATGCGCTTCATCAGCACGGGCGCGGACATGTCTGCCTTGGAGATGTAGCCCTTGGGTTGCCCATCGGGGCCCTTATCCAGTGAGGCGTTCCGGGCGTATTCGGCGGATCCAGCAAAGAAACACTTGAATGTGTCCGGCTGGTGGACAGCCGAGGGACAAAGAATGCTCGCGTAGAGATCCTCGAGCGTCTTGAGAGGCCCGAATGCATTGATACGCAACCGGAAGTACTTCTGGACCCAATCGAGCTGCGTGAGCTCGGACATCCCAGCCAATTCGTCCAATGTTAGCGGCTTCTTCTTCCGTTCAGGATCTTCCTCATTCCGGTTGAGATCCTTCACGGCGACTGGCGTGAATTGGATGAGACCCACCGCATTCTTGTTGTTATAGGCCCGCTTGCTGGCACTGAAGGTATAGTCCGTTTCGTGGGCCATGCACACCATCAGGTCATCTGCACTGATTTCCAGATCGGCGCATATGGCCTTCACCTTCATTCGGAACTCCGGCGAAACCAATTTCCCGAACAACAGCGTACCGGCGACATTGCGCGGCTCATCGCCGATGAACAGAGAGGCCTTTTCAACCTCCACATTCAAGGCCTTTCCTTTGTTATCCAGAACATAGGCATCCAAGCGGAACTTCCCCTTGCCCAGGAGCCTCTGGACAGCGTCAGTGCTTTTGATGCGAGCCGAGAACTGACCTTGGGGATCACTCAGCCCTCCCTTGCTCTTGTTCTTGGGAATGTCGTACCAGAACCTCACGGCTGTCAGCAGAATGGGCTCATCAAGCCCCGTCATGATTTCGTAGGCACGAAAAGCGATCGCGGTGCCATCGCCCTTCCCATTGGGAATGTGCTGAGCACGGCACTTCGCCTGAATATATGACGTCTCCTCCGTGAGCTTGACGACGTTCATCCTCACATCGCTGAGCTTGGGAACACACTCATAGGGGAAGGGCGCCATCTCAGGAGGCGCGACTGTGTCCCCCCACAGCTTTGCTTCGGGCTTGGTGAGCTTCCCCCGGATACTCACCTTCTGACCAAGGAGTTGCTTGTCCGCCAGGGGAACGAGCGCTTCATGAATCCTGGGGTTGTTGGCCGAGGGCTTCACCTTGAGCTTCACGAGTTCCTTCTCACCCAGCTCGTCGTAGATGGAGAAGGAGGGGGCCGCGTCCTTCCAGTACTGGATATCTCCCACGAGCTTGAAGGCAAGGCGCAGCTGGTTGCCTTGCACGCCAGCAGTCACCTCTCCGAAATGGGGAGTCCGCGACGGACGCAGCTTCAGCTCCATGGAAGCGATGGCGGTTGCCAGCTCCTTCGGCGACTTCTGCGTCTTCGACACCTTCTTCCCCTTCCCAGGAGTGGGGGGCTCGAGCCAGAGCTCGTCGTCGTCGAAGGGAAAAAAATTCTTTTCGTCGTAATCCAGAACCGCGCTGACGGGCACATAGGTCTCGCTCCCCGTCAGCGTCTTGGGGATCCTCAACAGAGCGAAGAGCTTCTGGCTCTCATCCCTCAAGGTGAGGTCGGAGTTGAACAACTCCAGGAACCAATTCGATTTGGACGCCTCCGCCTCGGTCGGCCGTGTGACGGGATTCATCACATGGACCGGCGCGTCGGGAGCGAGTGGCTGGTGTACCCAGAGCGAAAGCTCGAGCGGCAGAGAGAAGCCCGGAGCCAGGTTCTTCACCTTCGCGACCACATCCCCCACCACATTTCCCATCTGGGAGATGTCGAAGCCTTCCAGCTCCGGTTTTGGGAACGAGATGGCCTTGGCTTTCTCCCAAACGAGGTACTTCTCCTTCTTTCCATCCTTCTCGTCGATGATCTCGAGCCGGAGAGTATAGGTGTAGAGCTTCTGGTTCACGTCAAGATAGGTTAGCAGGAACCTCCCGTCGCTTTCCGCACAGCCCGCGCGCCAGCTCTTGCTATCGTCGTGATCGTCAGCGTCCCATTCGAAGACGGTATAGGTCGAATCCGACTGTCCCGTCTTGAAGACAGAAAGCTTGAGCACAGTGTCCTTGAACCTGCTGCTGACCTTCGGCTTGAGCTCGATCTCCTGCCCCAATAGGACCTCGAGGGACTTCCCGTCCGTGGGGTTCAGCGGACTGAACTCCAGCGGATTGTCGAACCGCGCCACGGCCCCCCCCACCGGCCACTCCGTCGCGAACGGAAAGTCCGGAATAACGCTCAGGTCGACCGTTCCCGTGCCAAAGAAGCCCGACTCGATGGCATCCACCTCCAGTTCGATCGAGCAGCGGTTACCTTCGAGCTGCATGGGAACGCTGCTGACATCCGACGGCCGCGGCTTACCGAAGGCGTTCGCCTTCACGATGACACGACATGTCGTGCCTTCTGGCAGGTTCTGGTGCGTGCCCACCATCTTGATCTTGTACGTGCGTCCGCTCCCCTGAAAGGAGGCCAGCTTGAGGTCGAGCGTGATCGGAGGCACGGCGATGAGACGGAAGACGCCCTCCGAGCCTGGCTCGATCTTCAGCTCAAAAGCCTTCTGATTGGGCTGGGGCTGAACTGTCGTTGGCATCTCGTCTACCTCGTCGTTCCAGGAGAGGAATCCTGCACATCATCCGACTCACTGCGATGCAGGGCTGTTGGAAGGACTCGCGTTTTCTGATCCTCACAACCCAGTTTCTTGTTCGCGGGCTTCACGGGAACGACTCGAATCTTGTATTCCACGCCACCGTCGAGCGCGGCCGCCACGTCACGCAGATCCACCACGGCTTCGAGGACGCCATTCTGGTTCGTGAACCCGCCCCCTTCCTTCTTGTGGGGTAGCGAATAACGGACACTCTTCTTCAGGAGAGCCTCCTGCGCCTTGAGCGTCTCGTTCCACTTCTTCTTGCTGACCGACGCGGGTTTGACAGGAGGGGTGGGATTGAAGATCTCGATCCTGAAATGGCTGCCCATGGGAACGGCATGCGTCGAAACAGTGAGCTTCTTCTCGAGCGACTCGTCGTCCTCCTCCGGCACCACCTCGAGCGTAGCCCGGGGAGTGGTGTTATAGGGAACAGGCCTCGCGGGCTCGACGTCGATCGACTCGCTCTCGAAGGCCACACCCTTCTTCATGACCTCAGCACCAATCATGAGGCTCACGTTCGTGACTCCAGCCTTGCTGAAGTCCAACGACCGTACGACACGAAGCGTGCCTCCGTTGGAGATGAGGGTGCTCGTCTTCTTCGCGTCCTTATCGAGATCTTCCTTTGTCGTCTTGATGATCGGAACAGCTGCCTTCCAAAAACCAAGATCACCCCCCAGAAGATCCACACTGATCTGAATGCCTTGCGAAGTGAGTTGCAAGACAGGAGTACCGAAACAGGCACGATGCAGGACCTCGGAGACCTGGCTCGACCACAGCTCCAGATGACCCCCTCGAGCGTTGCTCTTCAACTCCGCGAGATTCACCCGGAAGTACTTCCTACCCATCGAATCCGACGGAAGGAGATTCTCATCCAGCGACCCCCCTCCATTCGGGAAGAAGCAGCCGAACTGCACCTCCATTTGCTCGTCGGGCTCGAGCTGCTTCCGGAGCTCGGAGAAAGCAGCTCGAGGATCGAACTCGAGCACGAGCACACCGGGGTGGTCGACCGAACGGGGCTCCTTCACCGAAACACGGAATGCACCCGGCTCCTCTTCCTTGAAGTCCGCGAACCACCCGGACCCCTTCACCTTGTCCAGGGCCGTGCGCAGCTTCTCCGTCGCGGCCTTGCCTGAGGGTGAGGCCTTGACCAGCAGGGAGAGTCCGTCCATGGAGAGCGCGGACAACGACACGACCTGGCGTGCCGCATACTCACATTGGATACGCTCCATCGCCTCGACGAGATCCCAAGCGATCCGAGGCTCGGAGCCCGCAGCCACTTCCTGCCCCTTGGCCGCCTCAAGGAATGCCTTGTACGTAAAATGCTGCGTGATGTAGGTGTCGACCTTCGCGACCTCCCCCTTCTTGATGAACCCATCGGAGATCTCGAATCCAGCCTCCTCCTTCAAGGCGGTGTCCTCTCGGGCCTCGATGGGAATCGCCACATCTACCACCTCGAACGACGGGGTGACCTCCAGAGCCGGTTCGGCCGTCTGCTCTTTCTCGGCCGGCTTGCTCTTCGCGGGGACTTTCTTCTCTGCTATCTTGCTCTTCGCCACGCGCATGACGATCCATCCGCGCAAGAGCCTGGGACAATTGGCCCTGAACGGAATCCGCCATGAGAACAAGCCATCCTTCTGGGCAATGGGCCCCTCGGCGATGTCGGCCGATTGTGTGCGCTCCGACTTCGCGGGCTCGGGCGCGTTCAAAAGGAGGGGAAGAGGAGCCTCCAGGATCAGGTTTCCGAGTGCCTTCGCACCAGGGTTGACCAACTGCCAGCGACCCCAACCCGGCACCTCCACGGGCTGGGCGAACACACCCTCCGTGAATGAGCCATGAGCGATTGGGACCGTCAGATTAACTCCCTCCGCATCCAGCTTCGCCTCCACGATCACGGGGTCATCACCATTGCCTCTCTGCAATGCGCAGACATAGGCCAGATCCCCCACCTGGCGAGGCGGATTTTCTTCTTGAGCCGGCAACCAGCCAAGGGCGGCGAGCTTCTTCATTTCATCCGACCGCCAGAGCGGCGTGTCGATGAATTGGATGAAGTTATGCCGGGTCAAAAGCATCAGGAGCCAGGCAAAAGTGACCGGATGAGGATTGTCGAGCTGGGTGTTCTCGGATAGCTGCTCCGAGTCCGGTGCACCTTGATTCTTGAAGAGAGGCTTTTCATCTCCTTGAGGGCCCAGGAAGGCCTTCTCCTTGGCGCTCGACCACCATGCAACGGAGTTCGCGTACTTCTTGATGATGTCGTCTGCTTCTTTTTTCTTACTGACCTCCAGGACATCCTCACCGATCTGCATCTCCCCATGAGTCTGGGCTGCCAAGCGAGCATGCACCTGCGACGTGATGCTCTCGGGGTGCCATTGATTGGGGTGCCGGAGAACGACATTGCGCCAACGAACCCTCGCCAGCTTCTTGAAATGCCCGACATCATTCATCAGCGCGTCCTTGCCCAATCCGCCTGCTGACTTGAGGAAGAAGCGTCCCTGCCCGTTCTCACTTACAACCGGCTCTACGAGGATCTTCCTGGCCTTGGCGGGCAGGTAGATGCGAACGCTGGCTTGCTGCCCATCATAGTCGACCTCCACCGCATCGCATGCGGGCTCGAAGGTGAACCTGAGCTTGTATTTTCCCTTGGGCAAGCAGTTCTTGTAGTTCTCGATGAACACCTCGGCGGGATAACGGGGCTCGCCCGACGAGTCGGCATCGCCCGCCGAGAACGGCAGCGACTGGTTCGACCGCAGTAGGCCCTGGAGCGCAGCCAGGTCATAGGCGTTCCGGAACTTCGAGAGTGACGGGTGCTCTTTCTCCCCCGCCTGCTTCGCCGAGGGCTCCATCTCCAGCAAGGAGTCGAGCTCGCCGATCTTTTCGGAGTTGAGGCGGGGCTCAAAATAGTTGTTCTGTTTGCCTTCCGCCTCTTTGAAGAACTTGAAGAATGGCTCGTTGCCCTCCTTCAACTGAAGCTTGTCTTCCGCGAACTTGAGGAACTCCTCGAGTTGCCCCTTGTCACTGGGGGCGAGGATCTCCCAGTGGAGGAAGCCATCACCCACGGCCTCGCTCTTGTCGTCGATGTAACCAAGCAGATCTCCCGCCCGGACCTTCAGATAGGGGTGAGAGAAGGTCACGATCTCGCCTTCTCGCAGCGCCTTGTGTATCTGCTCCAGGTCACGATCCGGCTTCTTCCAGACCGCACGCAATCGGTCTCCTTCTCCCTCCTTTGCGATAAGCTGGAGCTGCTGGGGTGTCGCGAGACTCGCCCCCATGGTGGAAAAGGTGCCGCTGCTCAGGGTGACGAGCTCGGATTTGTCCGTCAGGTCGACCCCTGACGGAGCGCTTTGGAGCCATCGAACCTTTCGGAAGGCTTCATGCTGTGGATCGATCACTGTCACACAACCCTCGCGACGAGCCAGCGCCTTGAGCCAGGCCACATCCGTATACGTCTTCGAGGGGTCAGTGGAATCGCCCGACACGGGCGCGGCGCCCTGAGACTTCCCATCCGTTGGACCGGCATCACCCTTCGTGCCGGGTTGCCCTTGTCCGGAGGCCGCCGGAGCCGGCCAGTTCGGGGGAACCAGGTGCATGTAGAGGCTATAAAACGTAAAGCGTTTCGCCTCTTGCTTCTCCTGCCCTTCCTTCGGCTTCGGCACGATCTCCTCGACGTCGTGCCTGAGCAGGATGAAGGAGTTGTGATTGCCGATGAAGATGTTGGCCAGCTCATTGGGTCCAACAACCTTCTGCTCGTCCTTGCTGGCCGCAACGCCCTGCTTGCTGGCCTTGCCGGACCCAGCACCTTGCGAACTGCCTTTACTGGCCCCGGCATCTTGCTGGGGCTCTGGACTTTTTTTCTCCGGAACACCCTTCTCCAGCCGAACGGCCACGACGTATCCCGGAGCAAGGCTGCAGACCTTCTTCTTCTGGGGCCCCGATGAGCTCTTGGCCCCCTGCTGCCCCTGTGCGGTCTGTCCCTTCGCCTCCGCCGTCTTTCCCTTGGCGCCCGTCGCCTTTTCCGGCGTCTTCGCAGGCTGCTCGGTAGCCGAGGGAGAAGCCTCCGTCACGAAGCGCGAGGTCTCCAAATGGACACCTGAGTGGAGGCTCCGGTCTGCCCCGAAAGGAAAGAGGCCCGCCAGGGATTCTTCCGTTGCCGCGTAGCAATTGCTCGGACGAAACCGTTCTTTACGGCCGTCAAAAGGGAAGGCGACGACTCGCGCAACGTTGCTGACGAGGAACTCGGAAGGCACGAGCGTCCATCGATGCGAATAGATGAAGGCTCCTCCCTTGTGAGTATCGTTGTAATAATCCATGTAGAGGTCGCCGCGGGCAGTACTGAGGACATTGTCCTCGAAGAGCTTCCTGGCCCTGATCAGTACCAATGAGGCCTTGGAGGCCGTATCCTTCGCCTTCGACCTCGACCCGGGAATCAGACGAATCAGATCATGTTTCCCAGTCAGAGGATTTTTTTCGAGTTTGTCCACTCCATCCCCGGGCGAGGGTGGGAAGAACATGCCTTCAGTTATCTTCGAATTCTGGGACGACGGATCAGCAACCGCCAACCATAGGTGCAGACCTGTATTATCCATCAGGTAGGCATAGCCTATGATCAAAATGAGATGGATCGGCCGTTCCTTGGTCAAGGAAAAGCCCGAATAGAAAATGACCGGGTTGTTGGCGGAGACCGCATTGAGGATCTTCTCCATCTGCGACTCGAGGAGGCTCGGATCATTCACGATCTGGGCCGCCAGAGCCTTACGGTTGCGCTCGTTGTAGGGCAACAGCTTATCGTAGGAGAAACCAAGAATCTTGGATGCGGAATAGTCCTGGCTTAGCTCGAACTCCTCTGGCGGCGCGACCACAGCGACATCGCCATTCAAATAACCCGGATTCGAAACCGAGTAGGACTCCTCGACGTTGCGATCATGAGGGGCCTGTGTCGGCAAGGTATGAAACGCGCGCTCCCCTCCTGGGTAGCGGAGGTCTATGAAATACCCCTGTTTATCGGCATTCCAGTGAGTAATGAATCTGGACTTAAAATCCCCGCCCTGCACGACCTGATAATAGTTATAGGCCATGGTCGCCGATGTTCGTCCGCACCAATTTTCCGGGCTGGTTGGGTGGAACTGGCTGAGCAGTGGCACCTTGAGGATATGATATTGATCGAGCGCGCTCCCCAGATTATCCAGCGCTCCTGCTAGATCATAATCCAAATCCGGTTCGTACCTGGTCACTGCCATGATGCGATGTCCCCCCCTCGTGATGAGGATTATCTACTGAGCCCCTCCGAATGAAGGGGTATTCCACCGAATATTCAGCACTTCGGCTCAAGAAGACGCCAACAAGCCGTAAACATCGCTCCCCTGCTCTAGAGGGGATTAATTTTCGGATGGGCCGTTAGGGCCCGCCCTGAGCGCAGGGATGGTGCTTTTCCGGATGTCTTCGGATGTTGGAGGAATAGGCCGTGTCCCCCAGGTACGCAATCTCTTCCTCAGACATCGGGAGCTTGAACAGTTGCCGCGTCGTCCCCCCGTAACGCCCTTCGTATACCAACTCGAGAGCGTTATCGCGCTTCTCCACAGAGGATATCCAATAGACGGCCGGCGCTTCTGCCCCTACATCCTCGAGGAGGATGTTCCAACGGCCGTGTATGTCCGGCATGAACCGAAGAAGATAAGGCCTCTTCCAGCAGTCATTCCATTGCATCAAAAGATTGCCCCACTCGTCGGGCTTCATCAATCCCCACTCCTTGGGAAGCCCGTTCAGGAGGGCCTGCGAGGCATTGTCCAGGACGAACTGACCGACAGGGAGATCCCACTTGTCATCGCGGGCCTTGTCAATGCCCAGGAAGATGGATTTCTCCATCACAGGAGACACGCTGAAGCTGACCTGCTCGAGAACCTCTCCCGAAAGGATCTCGGTCTTCTTGTTGAGCTTGTATTTGCCACGATAGACAAACACGTTTTCGGCATTCGCGAATGTAACGACAAAGAGGTCCTTCTTCGTTTCAGCGCGGACCGTAACGTCCTTCAAGTCGCTCGAGCTACAACCCCTGAGACAGGTGAGCACATCCTTCCAACCACACGAGCATGAGAAAGCCCGCTTCATGGTCGGTTTCTTGAGGCGAGCAGTGAAATCAAAGTTCTTCTCGAAGAAGAGCTGTCCCAACTCCTTCTGCAGCTCGACGTCCTCCGGCGAGAGCGTCGCCGCCCGCAGGGCGCTCTCCTCCCTCTGAGCGAGCGTGAGCTTGGGATCGCGCGCCTGGGCGCGGAGCGCCTCGACGGAGGGCTTCTCTGCTCCCATGAGGGAGGCCGAAGCGTAGCCCTCCTTGTCCCCGCAGCGCACCTTCAACCACTCCGCTTGGAGCTTCTCGAGGACGAGGCAGTCCGTTCCAATCTGGAGCTTCTCGATCACCTCCGCGTCCTTGGAGGGCTCCTTGCGCAGGTTGATGGAGGAGCCGAGCACGTACACCCGTTGCTCATCTGCGACGGCACTCGTAGCAGGGGCAAGCAAGAGGAAGAGTAGCAGCGTTTGCGTCATCATGGCAGCGCATCCATCCAGGCCAGCGAAGTACCGGTCGAGAGCCTCGACTCTCCTGGAGTGTACCAGCAAACCATGGAGTGATCGTGGTCGTTCGGCTGCAGAGCCTGGACTTGACAGGTAGATAGGAAGCCCCCGACCCCTCAAAAATGTACGCGGTACAACCACCCCTATTCTCCAGGCCGAGACCCGAGAGCTTGCGGAGACTGAGCACTACTCTCCTCCGCATCGTCCTGGTACTCGGAGGTATCGCGCCAGAACGCACCTCCCTCTTTGCGTGGGAGGTGAGCCTCGCGCAATCACCAGCGCGGCGGAGGAACCGGGAACCGTTAGGGTCCGCCCTGAGCGCAGGGATGGTGCTTTTCCGGATGTCTTCGAATGTTGAAGGAATAGGCCGTGTCCCCCAGATACGCAATATCCTCCTCGGATACCGGAAGCTTGAACAATTGGCGCGTCGTGCCCCCGTAACGCCCTTCGTATACCAACTCGAGAGCGTTATCGCGCCTCTCCACAGAGGATATCCAATAAACGGCCGGCGCTTCTGCCCCTACATCCTCGAGGAGGATGTTCCAGCGGCCGTGTATGTCCGGCATGAACTCAAGGTGGTAAGGCCTCTTCCCGCAGTCACTCCATTGCATCCAGAGATTGCCCCACTCGTCGGGCTTCATCAATCCCCACACCTTGGGAAGCTCGTTCAGGATAGCCTGCGAATCATCATCCAGGACGAACTGACCGACAGGGAGATCCCACTTGTCGTCACGGGCCTTATCGATTCCCAGGAATACGGATTTCTCTATCACGGGAGACACACTGAAGCTGACCTGCTCGAGAACCTCTCCTGTCAGGACCTCAGTCTTCTTGTTGAGCTTGTATTTGCCGCGATAGACAACCACGTTTTCGGCATTCGCGAATGTAACGACAAAGAGGTCCTTCTTCGTTTCAGCGCGAACCTTGACGTCCTTCAAGTCGCTCGAGCTACAGCCCTTGAGGCAGGTGTTCACAGTTTCCCAACCGCACGGACATGAGAACGTCCGCTTCATGGTCGGTTTCTTGAGACGCGCAGTGAAATCAAAGTTCTTCTCGAAGAAGAGCTGTCCCAACTCCTTCTGCAGTTCGACGTCCTCCGGCGAGAGGGTTGCCGCCCGCAGGGCGCTCTCCTCCCGCTGAGCGAGCGAGAGCTTGGGGTCGCGAGCCTGGGCGCGGAGCGCCTCGACGGAGGGCTTCTCGGTTCCCAGGAGGGAGACCGATGCGTAGCCCTCCTTGTCTCCGCAGCGCACCTTCAACCACTCCGCTTGGAGCTTCTCGAGGACGAGGCAGTCCGTTCCAATCTGGAGCTTCTCGATCACCTCCGCGTCCTTGGAGGGCTCCTTGCGCAGGTTGATGGAGGAGCCGAGCACGTACACCCGTTGTTCCTCCGCGGCACCACTCGTGGCAGGAGCAAGCAAGAGGAAGAGCAGCAGCGTTTGCGCCATCATAAGCAGTGCATCCAGGCCAGCGAAATACCGGTCGAGAA
Source organism: Archangium minus (assembly GCF_044360475.1). Taxonomy (NCBI): domain Bacteria; kingdom Pseudomonadati; phylum Myxococcota; class Myxococcia; order Myxococcales; family Archangiaceae; genus Archangium; species Archangium minus. The sequence continues at coordinate 5,669,564 of NZ_CP043494.1, read as the reverse complement.
CCTCGACCCTTTTGGAGTGTACCAGCAAACCGAGGAGTGAGCCCGGTCGTTCGGGAGCAAGACCCGGACCCAACAGGTAGATGGGAGCATACCGACTCATCACGGATGTAGGCGGTACCGCCACCTCTGCTCGCTGGGCTGTGCCCTCATGCCTCCAGGCTGGAACCCGAGAGCTTGCGGAGACTGAGCACGGCTCTCCTCCGCATCGTCCTGGTACTCGGAGGCATCGCACCAGAACGCACCTCCCTCCTTGCGTGAGAGGTGAGCCTCGCGGCAATCACCAGCGCGGCGGAGGAACCGGGAACCGTTAGGGCCCACCCTGAGCGCAGGGATGGTGCTTTTCCGGATGTCTTCGGATGTTGGAGGAATAGGCCGTGTCCCCCAGGTACGCGATGTCCTCCTCGGATACCGGGAGCTTGAACTGTTGTCGCGTCGTCCCCCCGTAACGTCCTTCGAGCACAAGCTCAAGAGAGTTGTCGTGCTTCGTCACAGCAGATACCCAATAGAAGGTCGGCCCTTCCAATCCTATATCTTCGAGCAGGATTCTCCAACGGCCGTGCATATCCGATACGAACCGCAGGAAGAAGGGCCTCTTCCCGCATTCATCCCATTGCATCAAGAGATTGCCCCACTCGTCGGGCTTCATCAACCCCCACTCCTTGGGAAGCCCGTTCAGGATGGCCTGCGAGGCATCGTCCAGGACGAACTGACCGACAGGGAGATCCCACTTATTGTCAGGGAACTTGTCGATGCCCAGGAAGATGGACTTCTCCATCACGGGAGACGCATTGAAACTGACCTGCTCGAGAACTTCTCCCGTCAGGATCGTGGTCTTCTTGTTGAGCTTGTATTTACCACGGTAGACAAACACGTTTTCGCCATTCGCAACTGAGATGACGAACAGGTCCTTCTTCGTATCAGCGCGGACCTTGACGTCCTTCAAGTCGCTCGAGCTACAGGCCCTGAGGCAGGTGTTCACAGTTTCCCAACCACACGAGCATGAGAAAGCCCGCTTCATGGTCGGTTTCTTGAGGCGAGCAATGAAATCGAAGTTCTTCTCGAAGAAGAGCGTCCCCAACTCCTTCTGCAGCTCGACATCCTCCGGCGAGAGCGTCGCCGCCCGCAGGGCGCTCTCCTCCCGCTGAGCGAGCGTGCGCTTGGGGTCGCGCGCCTGGGCGCGGAGCGCCTCGACGGAGGGCTTCTCGGTTCCCATGAGGGAGGCCGAGGCGTAGCCCTCCTTGTCTCCGCAGCGCACCTTCAACCACTCCGCCTGGGGCTTCTCGAGGACGAGACAGTCCGTACCAATCTGGAGCTTCTTGAGCACCTCCGCGTCCTTGGAGGGCTCCTTGCGCAGGTTGATGGAGGAGCCGAGCACGTATACCCGTTGCTCATCCGCGACAGCACTCGTGGCAGGAGCAAGCAAGAGGAAGATCAGCAGCGTTTGCGTCATCATGGCAGCGCATCCATCCAGGCCAGCGAAGTACCGGTCGAGAGCCTCGGCTCTCTTGGAGTTTACCAGCCATGACGGCTCGATAACCGCTCAACCCTCCCCCGGGCCTGGCGCCTCAAGGGATAGTGAGAACCGGGGTGTCGTCGAGCACCAACGGGTCCACGGTCCCATCACCGCCCCAGAACTTCCACTGCTCGGCTGTGGGGACGAGCGGCCGATAGCCTCCGTCGTAGTCCCAGGTGGTGACGTACACCTTGACGCCAGCGAGGCTCGTCAGGCCCGCGAACAGCTGGTTTGGCAGCGTGAGCATGACGGTGTTCGAGGCCGCATCCACTTCGATGGATGCCGCGGGCGAGACGGGAGTGCCGTCCTGGGTGGCTGAGGCGCCTCGGGTGTCGAAGAGGGCATTGGACCAGCCGTGGACCCGGATGCGGTAATCCCAATCCATGCCAGCGGGGACGGAGGCGTTCTGCTGCGGCATGACGGTGAGGCCCGTGCGGCCAGGCACGTCGACGAAGATCGTGAAGGCCACGTGGTCGAAGCCGTTCTGCGGGTTCCACGTCGTGGTGATGGCGGCCGTCTGGAGGGCCAGCTTCAGCACCGTCCCGGAGCCCTGGAGCGTGACACGACGCAGGTCCCCCTGGTGGTTGTCTCCCCACGAGGTGTCCGTTGGGTAGTGGTAGCGCCCCTCGGGGCCGGTGTCATCGCCCGCCGGGTCCTCGTGGGTAACCAGATCCTTGAAGGCGCGATCCACACGGAACGTCAGCGTGTCGGACAACACCTGGGCCTCTTCGTTCCAGGCCACGAGCGAGTGTTGGACATCAGGGTCCACCATGCCGCCCACGGCGACGGTCGTGCGCCAGGTACCATCCGGCTCCACCGCCACCTGTTGCGCCGTGCCGAGCGCCCCATCCACCACCACCTGGAAGCTGGACACCCCTGTTGCGGTGCCGGTCAGCTCGAAGTCTCCCGCGACCGTGCTCCCGCTGGCCGAGGACAAGGTGATGCGAGCGGTCTCCGGTGGAAGCGGGGTCGTCGTCCCGTCCGGCCTGAAGACTCGGGCGGCGCGCGCGGGCAGCTTCAGGGAGAGCCGCCCCCCTCGCCCCACGGTGGCATCACCTGCCCCGGAATCCAGGCTCGCCAACAGCTTCAGCCGACTGCCCTCGGGCAGATTCGTCTGTAGGTTGTCCAGCAGCGTGTCTTCATCCGAGGTGTTGAAGACGACGAGGACCAGGTCCGCCCCATTGCGCATCTCGTAGGCGAAGACGCCGCTCCGAGCATCGTTCTGCCGCAGCACCGAGGGCGTGCCGTGGCGGAACACCGCGTGCGTCTTGCGCAGCGTGGTCAGCTCGCGAATGAGGGAATACAGCGGCGCCTCCGTGTCGAAGTGGTCCTCCCCTCCTGACCCGTAGCCCCGCGCGAACATGGCGCCCCGCTGCTCGGTGAAACCCTGCTCGGTGCCGTAATAGATCACCGGAATGCCGGGCACCGTCATCATGAACAGGAGCCCCTGCCGGAGCGCGGCCTGCGAGCCTCCCGACAGGAAGCGGTCCACGTCATGGTTGTCCAAGAACGTGGGCATCAGCTGCGGCCGAGGGAACAGCGCGGCGCCCCGTTGCATTCGGAAGGCCAGGTGCGACGTGGGGCTGCCCCGAGCGAAGACGTCCCCAGCCGTGCGGTACAGCGGGAAGTCGAGCATCCCTGGTAGCCGCTCCTCGCCGGTGACCGGGTCCTTCATGTACAGGGCCACCTTGCGGGACATCGTGTCCTCAAAGGGCTTGTCGCTGGCGAAGCCCTCTCCAAAGGCGAGGAAGCCGTCCTTGCCCAGGCTCCGGGCATATTCGAGGACGCCCGGGTGAGCCGTGTCCTGGGAGTGGAGGAAGTCTTGGACGGTGGTCGGGGGCACGTAGAAGACGGTGTCCACACGGAAGGCGTCAACGCCCACCTCGCGAATCCAGAAGTTGTAGCTGTCCTTGAGGGCCGCGACGACAGCGGGGTTCTCCGTGTTCAGGTCGTCCAGATCGGACAGCTGCCAGCCGAGTTCCTGCTCTCGGTTCGCGTAGTCCGCGATGGTCGGCGTCCAATGAAAGACATGGGCGTCGCGGTGCTCGGGCCGAGTGAGATCCCACTGGTCGAAGGGCGCCTGGGTGGGGCCACAGGCGGGCTTGGCCCCCGTGTTGAGCACCACACCTGCCGTCACGTCCGCCGGGTCGTAGCGCGTGTAGCGGAAGCAGTTGGCCATGTGGTTGAGGACAATGTCCTGGACCAGGTACATGCCGCGCCCGTGCAGGGCTCGGGACAGGCTCCGGTAGTCCTCCAGCGTGCCCTGGTGGGCGTCCACCCGAGTGAAGTCGAGCGCCCAGTAGCCGTGGTACCCGCCGTAGTTGACCAGCGGATCCCACCACTGGTTGGCGACAGGCGGGGTGATCCAAATGGCTGTGGCGCCCAGCCCCTGGATGTAGTCCAGCTTGCTCTCAATCCCCTTCAGGTCACCCCCGCTGTACTTCGCCCCGTTGCCGGGATCGAACTCGCCAGCGCCCTGGTCGTCATTGCCCGGCTCGCCATTGGCGAAGCGGTCGGTCATGACGAAGTAGATGATCTGATCCCTCCAGTCCGGCGAGGGCACGTGCAGCAAGTCCACCGGAGGTGTGGGCGGTGGAGGGGTGGATTTACAACCGAGGATCGTGCCGGCACCGAACGCGAGTGCCAGCAGCTTCGACGAGAGGGAACGCGCTTGCATGGGCAGGCAAGCTATCCCGGGACATCGAGGCGGCGCGTCACGGAACTCCCGTCCGGAAGCATTTTTATTTCAGGGATGGAATGGCTTCCTTCTTTATAAGGAAAAGCGGTTTTGGGTTTGACGGAGAGTGAAGACCTTGTGAACCATATACGCAGGCCACGCCCCGTGGTCCGTGAGCCACCGTGAGGAGCTCACCCACCCTCTCTGGAAGCCAAGGACAACCCATGAAGATCTCTCGCCCCCTGAGCGCGCTGTGTGTTCTGCTCCCGACCCTCGCGTGGAGCAGCCCTGTCCACAGCGTCTGGTCCACCTCCGCAATCGAGGTCAAGGATCCGACCGGCTGGTACAATACGAGCTCCGCGAACGCCTCGTTGAGCTGGAACCAGTTCACCGGCTTTGCGTTCGTCAACGCCCGCGCCACGAGCACCACGGGTAACGTTTACGAGTTCCAACTCGTCTCCACGACGGCCAGCACCACGGCCGACGCGATCGTCGGCACCTGGAATGTCACCAAGAACGGCATCCCGCTGTGCACCAACTGCACGGGCTCGGCCTATGGGCTGACCGGCGGAGTGGGCAATTACTTCAAGATCTACGTCAACGGCGAGACCTACGGACTCATCGCTTACATCTCGAGCGCCTACCACTACTGAGTCTTGCGCCCCAGCGGTGCCGCGGGCGGGCCTGGACGTGAGACCCAGGCCCGTGAGCGCTCAGCGCCAGTCCGGAGGGGGAAGCTTGACGTGGGGCATCGGGTAACCCTCGGGGCCCTGCAGCACCGTCTCGAAGCGAGGGTTGTTGAGCACGACGCTGCCTGGGTCCTTCTCCATCCGTGCCGGGTCCACCTTGTTGCCAATAAAAGGCAACCGCGCATACGTCGGAATGCCGTACTCGAGCAGGTCATCCACGGCTACGCCGCAGATGGGCCAGGTGGCACCATCCGGCGTCTGGAGGCGATCGAACCGCAAGTAGACGCGGTTGGGCGTCGTCACTGCCTCGCCCGAGATCATCACGCGCAGTTCCTTCCCCTTCACGTCCGCGAACATGGAGGCAATCACGGGACCCGACTTGAGGTTGAGGGGGCCGCCCTCCTCAATGGTCTCGTCCGAAGCCGGAGTGCCTGTCTTCAGGAAGGAGGCATTCTCCTCGGAGGTGAAGCCCAGCTTGACAGGGGTGGCGCGAGCCTCGGGAGAGCAACTCGCAAGGTAACCAGCGGGATCGGGCCGCACGGGCGCGGAGGCACACCCGGCGAGCTGGGCGGCGGTCACTCCCAACACGCTGGAGAGCAGCACGCACAGGCGTGAGGGGGTCTGTATCAGGGTGGAAGAGGAAGGAGTGGGTTCGGAATGGACGGGAGCGGACACGAGCTGCGTTCCTTTCTCGGAAGGCGCCGGAGGAGCCGACGCGAGCATCCACCCTATCCCGAGCAGCCCCAGTCCGAGGGCCAGTGCCGTGAGACGCACCGGCCAACACCCAGCCCTCCAGGTATGCCAGAAGGAACGGGATTCCTCCGTGGGCAATGACTCCAGCCCGGACGGCGCCTCCAGCATGTCCGCGTCCGGAAACAGCGTTCGCGTCCGGTCACGCTCGGAGGGCCGTTCCGCTGGCGCCAGCCAGGGCTCTGTGTGTCCCTCCTGCTCACGCAATCGTTCCAGCTCCTCGCGCACGACTCGGGCACTCGGAGGGCGCTGCTCGGGCTCCTTCGCCAGCAGCCGCAAGGCCAGCGCGCACAACGATGCGGGGGCCTCGGGGGCGAGCAGCCCTGGCTCCGTGGGGGGTTTGGCGAGAATGGACGCCAGTAATTGCTCCAGTGGCGCCCGGGTGCTGAAGGGGCGACAGTTAGTGAGGATTTCATACAGCAACACGCCAACGGCATACAGGTCGGCGGCAGGACGAGCCTCCAGCCGTTCGCCCCGAGGCGGGTCCTCGGAGAGCAGGGACACCAGGAAGAGGACAACCTCGGGTGGCTGGCAGTAGAGCGTCCCCGGAGCGATCCCCTCCGTCAGCACACGCGCCCAGGGCAGGTGGACCGTGCCGAAGTCGATAAGAAAGGATTTGTCATCCCCCTGCCGCACCAGGAGGTTGTCTGCCTTCACGTCCCGGTGGCAGATGCCGCGCTCGTGCAGTTCCTCCAGCGTCTTCAGGAATTCACAGAGCACGCCCACCGAGCGGTACAAAGGGACACGCTCGCGCCAGCGCCATACATGGAAGGTGCTTCCAGAGACATAGGGCGTGACGAAGTAGCCATAACCCGTCCGTGGCTCGGGCCATCGGCCCCACTCGAGCACCGGTAGCAGGTTGGGATGCTCCAGATGCTCCAGCGAGGCCACCTCGCGGCGCATCCAGGCGTCTACCTTGTCCGGGTCCTTCTCCGAGGCTGCCCGGGCCGCCATCTTCAGGGTGTAGCGGTGGCCTCCGCGCTCCACCAGGAAGACGAAGGCAAAGCCCCCCACACCTAGCCGGCGGACGACGCGGAAGTCACGCACGCGGCTCCCTGTGCGGAGTTGGTCCGGGCGCAGCGAGCTTCTCATGGTGGCGTGGGCTCCTCTTCCGCTGGCAGGGACAGGAATCCACCCGGGGCGTCCTCTCCGTCCAGCGCCAGTTCCAGGCGCAAGGCCCCTTCTGGGAGGAGGCTGGTGAACACGTGACGCTGGCGCCTCGCTCTAGAGGCGCCAGCGAGGAGACGAACGGGCCACTCCAGCAGGACTCCATCCGGGAGCATCGCCCGCAGCCGCACCTGCACCAGCTTCCAGGGCGAGTCCCCTTCCCGGTCACACCGCACGGACACAGCAGCGAAAAGGCGCCGCCCCATCCAGAGAACGGAGTCGACACGCGCATGCGAATTTCCTGGAGCAAGCACCTGCCGCGGAACGACGTGGGTGACACGGGCCTCGGGTGTGGCGAGGAGCTGCCGCGCCAGGGATTCGGCGGCGTCCTCGTCGGCGGAAGTCCCGTCGCGCACCACGCGCACCTGCACGTCCGCTTCACCGGGCCGGGTGACGAGCAAGAACCGGAGAGGTCCTGCCTCGGGTCCGGCGTCCAGGGTGAGTGGCACCCGCTCGCCCTCGACCAGGTCCGTGCCGGGCACGAGGAGCCACGAGCCACCGTGCACCGGGACAAGCCGGATGCGAGCCTCACCTTCCGGGAGCCTCGGCGTGCCCGGGCCCACCGGTACTTCGAGCTGGATGAACGTGGCCACACCGGCCGCCACGTGGATCGTCAGGGGAGGAAGCTCCCCAATCCGGGCGGGGAGCACGAGCATGCGCCTTTGGAGCGTGGGCCCGCCGCTCCGTTCACGAGCGGCGGCCGATACGGACAGCAGGAGGGACAGGAGGAGCCAGGGACCAGGACGCACGCGGGGCCTCCACGAGCAGGCGCGCACGCTACGGGAGGCCCGCTCACGGGGGCAAGCACGAAACCACTTCTCCCGTCACTTCGACGGGAGTGACTCCTCGAATCACCTCCCCGGCGCTTCAGCGCCTGCTCTTGGAGGTGGGCTTCTTCTTCGGAGCGGGCTTCTTCGTCGACCCCTTCTCCGGCAGGTTCGGGCCCGAGGCGAGGTCGAACTCGTAGGTGCCGCCGAGCAGGAGGCGGAACTGGTAGATGTCCGAGAGGTCCGGCGTCACCGCGATGCCAGCCACCGCCTCCAGCACCAGGCCCGGGTACACCTCGCGGCGCACCACGGGGATGATCTCCACCTGGTTGGCGTTGTTCGTCCACGCCGGGGTGATGGCGTTGGCGAAGTAGCGGCGGCCGATGACCTCCAGGCCCACCAGGGTGAAGTTGTCGATGTTGTACGTGCCCGCGACTCCCAGCTGCACGGCGTCCGGGACGTCGAAGTCCGGGAGCGCGCCGCGATCACGCGTTCCATGGTGCAGGTAGGTCGCGTTGAGCATGAAGCGCAGATCCTTGCTCACCCGCAGCTCGCCCACGAGCGTTCCATCGAAGTCCCACGTCCCGTCGGACAGCTCCGGGGGGATGACGTCCTGGTCGCTCGGCCCGGTGGGGAAGACGACGCGCCCATAGGCCGCGAGGGCGAAGGGGCTCGACTCGAAGAACGTCCACTGCAGACCGAGCGGGATGTCACCAAAGGCCAGCTGGAAGTTGTCCTCGCCAGGGTTACCGAGCCCGAGGACCTCGAAGTAGACGTTGGCCTCCAGGTTGTCGAAGATGCCCCAACGGATGCTGGGTGAGAGCTGATGGTAGGGCAGCGCCTTGTCCGACTCGAGGGCGAAGAAGCCCTGATAGCGAAGACCGAGCTCCAGGTTTCCGTTGCGTGTCGTCTCGGCGGTGCGTGTCACCATGGCCCGGTAGGGCTTGGCCCACGCGGTGGGCGAGAGAAGACAGACAGCGGTGGCGAGAGCGAAGGTCGAAAGCCGAGCGTTCATGCGGCGGGACCATAAACCATCTCCTCCTCGCCGGTGCGAGCACAGTCGTGAACACAAACCCGGCCCTTCGGAAGACTCAACCCCTGAGAAGATCCGAACCGGCGGAAAGCTACCGCCAGATGGAACAGTCGATTTCAACGGGTATCGATCCCCCGCGCCTCTTTGTTTTAAGAGGCCGGCATGACGACGATTCCCCTGCGAATGACGACCCCCCAGGCGCTGGCCGAAGCACCCACGCCGCCCCAGGCCACGGCCCACCCTGCCCTCTGGCCCCAGGCGCGCAGCCCCGAGTCCTTGAGCGACGCCCAGACCGAGGCACGCATCGAGTCCCTGCTGGCCCGACTCAGCCTCGAGGAGAAGGTAGGTCAGGTGATCCAGGCCGACATCGGTTCGATCAAGGCGGAGGATCTGCGGACCTATCCGCTGGGCTCCATCCTCGCGGGTGGCAACTCCGGCCCGAACAACGACGACCGCGCCCCCGCTGCCGAGTGGTTGAAAGCTTCACGTGAATTCCGCGCGGTGTCGCTCGAGGAGCGTCCGGGCCACACGCCCATCCCGGTCATCTTCGGCGTGGACGCCGTGCACGGGAACAACAACATCCCCGGTGCCACCATCTTTCCGCACAACATCGCCCTGGGCGCGATGCGCGATCCGGAGCTGATCCGTCGCATCGGCGAGGTCACCGCGCTGGAGAGCGCCGTCACCGGCATCGACTGGACCTTCGGTCCCACGTTGGCCGTGCCTCGCGATGACCGCTGGGGTCGCACCTACGAGGGCTATTCCGAGGACCCCGAGGTGGTGGCGAGCTACGCGGGCCCGATGACGCTGGGACTCCAGGGCGAGCTCCGTCCGGGTCAGCCGCTGGCGCAGGGCCGTATCGCCGGCTCGGCCAAGCACTTCCTCGCCGATGGCGGCACCTCGAGCGGCAAGGACCAGGGTGACGCGGAGATCAGCGAGGAGGAGCTCATCCGCATCCACGCCGCGGGCTATCCCCCGGCCATCAACGCCGGCATCCTGTCGGTGATGGCCTCCTTCTCCAGCTGGAACGGGGTCAAGCACACCGGCAACAAGACCCTGTTGACCGACGTGCTGAAGGGCCGGATGGGCTTCACCGGCTTCGTCGTCGGCGACTGGAACGCCCACGGCCAGCTGCCCGGCGCCACCAACGAGAACTGCCCGCAGGCGCTCATCGCCGGGCTCGACATGTACATGGCCCCCGATAGCTGGAAGGGGCTGTACCACAACACGCTCGCCCAGGCGCGCGCCGGTGAGATCCCCCTGGCGCGCCTGGATGATGCCGTGCGCCGCATTCTCCGCGCCAAGTTCAAGGCCGGGTTGTTCAACTCGGAGCGCCCGCTGGAGGGCAAGCTCGAGCTGCTCGGCGCCCCCGAGCACCGGGCCGTCGCTCGCGAGGCGGTGGCCAGGTCGCTCGTCCTGCTGAAGAACGAGGGCGTGCTGCCGATCAAGTCGTCCGCTCGCGTCCTCGTGGCGGGTGATGCCGCTGACGACATCGGCAAGCAGTGTGGTGGCTGGACCATCAGTTGGCAGGGCACCGGCAACACGAACAGTGACTTCCCGAACGCGCACTCCCTCTACGCCGGCATCCGCGACGCGGTAGCGGCCGGTGGCGGCACCGCCGAGTTGAGCGTGGACGGCTCGTTCACGAAGAAGCCCGACGTGGCCATCGTGGTCTTCGGCGAGAACCCCTACGCCGAGTTCCAGGGCGACATCGCCACGGTCGAGTACCAGCCGGGAAACAAGACCGACCTGGCCCTGCTCAAGAAGCTCAAGGCCCAGGGCATCCCCGTGGTGTCCGTGTTCCTGTCGGGACGGCCGCTGTGGGTGAACCCGGAGATCAACGCCTCGGATGCCTTCGTGGCTGCGTGGCTGCCCGGCACCCAGGGCGAGGGCGTGGCAGATGTCCTGATTGGCGACGCGAACGGCAAGCCCCGGCGCGACTTCACCGGCAAGCTGTCCTTCTCCTGGCCCAAGAAGGCCATGCAGACGTCGGTGAACCGGGGTGACGCGAACTACGACCCGCAGTTCCCCTATGGCTATGGCCTGACCTACGCCCAGCCCGCCAAGGTGGGGACGCTGTCGGAGGATCCGGGTCCGACGGTGGCCGCCACGAGCACGGACCTGTTCTTCGGCGCGGGCAAGGTGGCCGAGCCCTGGTCGCTGGTGTTGTCGGACACGGGCGGGTCGAGCCCCGCGTTGAAGGCCAACGGAGAGAGCCCCAACCGCGTGGTCTCGGTCCGGGTGGTCGACGCGGGAGCCCAGGAAAACGGCCGTACCCTGACCTGGACGGGGACGCAGCAGGCCACCGTGGCCATCATCGGCCCGGCCGTCGACCTCAGCCGTCAGACCACGGGCGACATGACGGTCGCCATCCGTTACCGCCTCGACCGCGCGCCGACGGCTCCGGTGCGGCTGGTGCTGACAAGCGGCGACCGTCCGGCCTCGCTCGACATCACGCGGCTGCTGACCCAGGGCTCGGCCAAGGAGTTCCGCATGCTCAAGGTGAAGCTCAGCTGCTTCCGCGACGCCGGCGCGAACATGGCGTCGGTGACGTCTCCGCTCGCCCTGACGACGGAGGGGGCGCTGTCCTTGACCATCACCGACCTGCGCCTGGCCACCAACGACGGTGACGCGGTCTGCCCCTGAGGACTGCCTCTGAGGTCAGCTGCCCGAGTGACGGTTGATGAACCCCTAGCCGATCCCCTGGCTGGCGCGGGGCATCAACCGTCACCGGAACGGGCACGGGAGCCCCCCTGTGCCCGAGCAAGCCGGCCGTAGCGCAAGTATGCTGCGGCCCGTGAGCAACCTCCTTTCGGATCTGCGGCCCCTCGCGCTCGGAGAGATCATCGATCGCGCGGCCACGTTCTGGCGCAAGCACTTCAAGCAGCTGTTCCTGCTGAGCCTCGGCTTCAACCTGGTCTCCTACATCCTCACCAAGGCCCTGCAGCTGGCGATGCAGCGGAAGTACGTGACCCTGCAGGATGCGATGCGCGATGGGGATCTGGGGGTCATGGGTGCCGAATACGGCCAGATCATGGTCGCGATGGTGGGGCTCATGGTGATGTCCGTCTGGCTCTACTCCCTGAATACGTTGGTGGTGTCCCGGTATGTGGTGTCGACCCAACTGGGAGCGCCCGCGCGTCCGGCGGAGGGGGTTGAGCGCGCGCTGCGGCGCCTGGGCCCGTTCACCGGCGCGTACCTGCTGTCGCTGCTATGGGGCGTGGGCATCACCCTGGTCTTGATGGTACCCGGCGGAGTGATGGCCGCTGCGGGCACGGCGATGCGAGTGATGTCGGAGGGCCTGGGCTCCCGGATGGGCAGCGTGCTCCTGTTGGTGGGAGGGATCCTCCTCGCGGGCCTCGGCTTCATCGGCGGCATCCTCTGGTACCTGCTGCGCTTCTCCCTGCTCGCGCCCGTGTTCGCCCTGGAGGATCTCCCGGCCGTGCGCGCCTTCCGGCGCTCGGGCGAGCTGCTCTCGGGACGGGTCGAGCCGGGCTTCACCGGGCGCGTGACGGTGCGCGCGATGATCCTCGTCACCGTGGTGTCGCTCATCCTGACCGCGGTGAGCATCCTGTGTGGGCTGCCCTCGCTGATCGTCCAGTTAGTCTTTGGCCGTCCGTTCGACCCCGTGGCCGCCGCGGCCAACCCCGTGCCGCAAGCGATCCTCGTCCCCGCGGAGCTGGTGCAGGTGGCGGGACAGGCCATCTTCAACCCGCTGGGGCTCGTCGTCTACGCGACGCTCTACCTGGACATGCGCGTGCGCCGGGAGGGACTGGATCTCGAGCGACGCTTGGAGGCGCGTACTGAGCCGACGGTGTCCGCGTGATGTCCGGGCTCGTGCTGCTGTGGCTCGCGGCCCTGCCCTGTGAGGACTCCACCCGGGAGCTCCAGCAGCTCACAGAGCTGGCCGTGCGCGCGCCCGAGTCCCTGGACGCGGAGCTTGAAGCACTGGAATCGCGCTGGGACGGCATGCCCCTGCGCTCGCCAGACGACCAGACTCCCGCGGAGCGCGTGGAGACGGCAACCCGCCGCATCCAGGGAGTATGCGCAGGGCTCGAGGCGGCGCAAGGCTCGGTGACTCCCCTGCCCCAGTCCGACCGGGAGCGGCTCCAGGAGATCCTCTCGCGGCCCGAGTTCGCCCAGGCGAGGCAGCGCTATGGGGATGTCATCCAGCGGCTGCTTCGGAGGTTGATGGCGTGGCTGGAGGAGCTGCTGCAGACGAGCGAAGCACAGGGGTTTGCGACGAGCACGCGGACGGTGGTGCTGGTGCTGGGATTCGCGGTGGTGCTCTTCGCAGTGCTGCGCCTGCGCCACTGGCGGCGGGGACCGGCGCGACAGGGAGGACGCGTGAACACGGACACGGGCCCGGCGGGGACGCTGCGGCTCGATGCCCCGGGTGAGCACCTGGCGCGGGCGAGGACGGCCTTGAGCGCCCAACCCCGAGAGGCCATTCGCGAGGGGTTGCTGGCACTGCTGTCCTCGCTGGAGGCGAAGCGGCTGGCGAGGCCGGATCGAGTGAAGACGAACCGCGAGCTGGTGGGCGAGCTGCCCCGGCGGGGAGCCTCCGCGCAGCTCACGGGTGAGGTGGAGCGACTGGTGCGCTGGTACGACCGGGCCTTCTACTCGCTCGAGCCGGTGCCCTCCGAAGACGCGGCTCGCTTCGTGGACGAGGTGGAGCGGCTCCACGAGGGCCTGGCAGGAGCGGCGGCATGAAGGGCCTTCGGACCGCGGCCTTCTATGGTGTGCTGGTGGCGCTAGCGCTCGCGCTGGGGCTCGCGGTGAATCAGTCACCTCCCCCGTCGACGACACTGCCCTCGGTGGACAACCCGGGGCCCCTGGGGCTCCGAGCGCTGTACCTGTACCTCCAGGAGGCGGGCGCGCCCGTGTCCGCGCTCCGGGAGTCCTTCGAGGGAGCAGGGATTCCAGAGGACGTTCAAACGGTGGTGGTCGCCGCGCCCACGAAGCGGCCCGTGACGGAGGCCGAGGCCGAGGCCCTGCGCCAGTGGGTCTCCCAGGGCGGGACGCTCGTCTACCTCGCGTCGCGGGACGCGACAACGCAGCAGCACCTGAACGACTGGCTGCGCATCTCCAAGGGTCCGATGCCACCACCGGATGCCGAGGGGCTGCCGCCCGAGGAGGCGGACCTCTCGGGGACAACGGTACGCGTCTGGGTGCCCATGGGCGCGGCGCGAGGCCTGGAGCGGTTCCGCGTGACGCTGGACCAGAGCCTCCGTGTGGAGCGACCTGAAGCGGTGCCGCTCGCGGGAGCGAAGGGAGCCGCGGTGCTGTGGCGGGTGCCAGAGGGCCGCGGCGAGGTGTACGTGGCGGCGGGCGTGGACCTGGCGGAGAACCGGCGGCTGGAGCTGCTGGACAACCTGCGCTTCTGGGACGCGCTGGCGGAGCGTGGGCCCCTCGCCTTCGACGAGTACCACCACAGCGTGGCCCCGAAGCAGGAGCCCCCATCGCCTCGAGCCCTGTGGGTGTTCGTGGCACAGGGCCTGGTGGTGGGGCTGCTCTACGCGGTGTCGCGCGGGACACGCTTTGGCCCTCCCCGGCCCTGGGTGGTGGAGAAGCACCGCTCGGCGTTGGAGTACGTACGCTCGCTGGGCTGGCTGGCGCGGCGCTCGAAGGTGGAGCGCGAGCTGGTGCCAGAGCTGGCACGCCAGCTGCGGCGGCGCATGCACGAGCGGCTGGGCATTCCCCTCACGCTCCCCGAGTACGAGGCGGCGCGGCTCCTGGAGCAGACCTGCGGGCTGCCAGCGTCGGACTACCTGGCCGCCAGGGAGGAGCTGGTCCGCACGATGGATCAGCGAGAGATCCGCCCCTCGGATTACGCGCGGCTGGTGCGCCGCTATGCCCACTTCGAGGACGTCATCACGGGCCGGACGACCCCCCCACCCACGCAATCGTAACCCGTGACACACTCAGGCGAACCCCGAGTGGCGCGGACGAGAGAACGGGAGGCAGACTCAGGGACGTGAATCACTCGACGGGGGATGGAGCGGGCGGCTCCTGGCCAATCGGCTCCGAGGAGGATCTTCAGCAGCGGCTGGCCCTGGTGACGCCAGAGGACACCACGCGCGGGCTCTTCATCAACGGGGTGCTCGAGGCCGTGCGGCAACTGGGAGGAGAGCCCGCGGTCCAGCACTGCCTGGCGCAGAGCCAGGAGAAGCGGTTCATGGACCTCTTCAACTACCCCTTCGCCAAGCTCATACGGGTGTCCTACGCCGGGGCGAGGCACCTGAGTGACGAGAGCCGGAGCTTCGACGAGGTCATGCGCCAGATGGGCTACGTGTCGGCGAAGAGCTTCGCCGCGTCCCGGATAGGAGCGCTCATGCTGCGGACGATCTTCTCGGCTCCCCGGCGGCTGGTCGACACGCTCCCCGTGAGCCACCGGATGAATACGAGCTCGGGCGAGTGCACGGTCCAGTGGACGGGAGTCAACAGCGCCGTCGTGCGCATCACCCGTCAGTTCCTTCCCCCCTCGTACACGGAGGGCTCGCTGCAGGGCGCGTTCGAGGCCGCCCGGGTGCAGGGGCTGACGGTGCGCATCCACTCGATATCGCTGCTCGACAACGAATACGAGCTGTCCTGGGGCTGAGGGCCCCGCCCACCTGGAGCGAGCGGAGCCCCCTGCACAAGGGCCGTGTGGCCCTCTCAGTCGTTCGCCGTGAAGAGACCGGCGGCCCGGAGCAACCGCAGGGCCGCGAGCGACGTCTGCAGGCGCTCGGCGATGGCGCCCACCTCGGCGTTCGTCAGCGCGGAGTTGGCGTCCGCCACCTCGAGATAGGTGGCCACGCCTGCCTTGAAGCTGATCTCCGTGAGACGCTGCGTCTCACGCGCCAGCGCCAGGGTCTCCTCGGCCTTGGACAGGTTGGCCTTGGCGCTCTCGAAGTCCAACCGGGAGCGGGAGACTTCTTCCGTGGCGCGCAGCTCCGCCTGCTTCTGCAGGGCCGTGGCCTCGGCCACGCGAGCGGACTCCTCGCGCAGGGTGATCTCCCGCAGACCGCCATCCCACAACGTCCACTGCGCGCTCAGCGTCAGCGCCCAGATGTCGTTCTGCCCCGCGAAGCCCCCGGCGTTGCTGATCTGGTAGAAGCCGGAGAACCCCACCGTGGGGGCATAGGCGAACCACGCGCCCGTTCGGCGACCCACCGCCAGGTCCAGGCTGCGCCGCGCGGCGGCCACGTCCGGCCGCTGCTCCAGCGCCTGCTTGACGAGATCCACGTCCTGGGAAGGGACCTGGGGCACCGGCGGCAGCTCCAGCGTGAAGTCCCCCTCCCGCTGGAGGAGCGTGGAGAGCGCCAGCTTCGCGGAGGCGTAGGAGTTGCGCGCCCGCACCAGATCCTGCTCCGCGCGCGCCCGGTCCAGCTGCGCGCGCAGGAGCGCCACCTTCGTCACCGTCCCCGCGTCGAAGCGCTTCTGCGTGTCCGCCTCGCGCGCCTTGTTCACCTCCAGCAGGAACTCCGAGGCGCGGATGGCCTCCTGGTAGCTCGCGGCGCCGAAGTAGGCCTGGGCCACGCCGAAGAGGACCTCCCGGCGCACGTTCTCCGTGCTCAGCTCCGCCACCTCCTCGGAGATGCCCGCGTTGCGGATGGCAGGCCACAGCGACGGGGCGATGATCGCCTGCCGCACCTCGGCCCGGGCCGCGAACTGGTCGTACGGCTGGATGACGATCTCGCCAAACCCCGGAAGCGACACGACCGATTCCGCGGAGTTGCGGGTGTAGCTACCACCCACCGTGATGGTGGGCAGGTAGCCGGCCCACGCCCTGTTGGTCAGCAGTCGCGACTGCTCCAACCGGGCGCGCGCCACCTGGATATCGAGGTTGGTTTGACGAGCCGCCTGGAGCGCCTCGTCCAGCGTGAGCACCGGCGTCGCGGTGCTCACGGTCCATGTCAATGCGAGTAGGGCAATCATGCCGCCTCCTCTGTGTGTGCCGGGCGCAGCTCGGCGAGCGTGTCGCCGCCATAGGCCCGGGCCACCTCCGCCTCGCCCGTCTCCTCCGGCGAGCGCTTGGAGCCAAACTTGCGCTTGTACCAGGCCGACACGTCATCCAGCAGCGAATACGCCACCGGCGTCACCAGCAGCGTGAGCACCAGCGACAGCGTCTGGCCACCCACCACCACGCCGGCCGTGGCCTGGTTGAAGCTCGCGCCCACGCCCTTGGACATCAGCAGCGGAATCATGCCTGCCACGAACGACAGCGTGGTCATCAGAATGGGGCGCAACCGGTCCTTGCTTCCGCGAACGATGGCCTCCAGTCGCGGCAACCCCTCGTGCCGCAACTGGTTGGTGTGGTCCACCTGAAGAATCGAGTTCTTCTTCACCACGCCGAAGAGCACCAGCAGACCCAGCATCGAGTACATGTCGAGTGACTGCTTGAACAGCAGCAACGACAGCAGCGCGAAGGGCACCGTGAGGGGCAGCGACAGGAGGATGGTGATGGGGTGGATCCACGACTCGAACTGCGCGGCGAGGATCAGGTACATGAAGATGAAGGCCAGACCGAAGGCCAGGGCGAAGTTGCCCACCGTACGGCCGATCTCGCGGGACTGACCCGCGGGCTTCGCCTCGTAACCGGCCGGCATCTTCGTCTCCGCGATGATGCGCTCGAACGCCGCCACGACCTCGCCCGTGCTGGCACCCGGCGCGGTGTTGGCCGAGAGCATGATCTGCCGCTGACGGTTCATGCGGTTGATCTGCGAGGGACCCTCCTCGCGCTGCAGCTTCACTACGTCCGTCAAGGGCACGGCCCCAAGGCGGGCAGAGGGAACGGTGATCTGCGCCAGGGCATCCACATCGTCACGCGAGGCGGGCTCGGCGCGCAGCCGCACATCGTACAGGTTGCCGTTCTCCACGTAGGTGGAGACATCGAGACCGCCCACCACCATCTGCATGGTGGTGGCCACGTCGGGCACCTGCACCCCCAGGTCCGCGGCGCGCGAACGGTCGATGTACGCGCTCACCTCGGGCTTGCCGATGATGAGGTTGCTGTCCGCGTCCACCACCCCGGGGATCTGCTTCATCTTGTCCAGCAGCATGGTGGCCTGCTTACCCAGCTCATCGAACTCGGGACCCGTCACCACGAACTGGACCGCGGCCTGCGTGCCGGCGCCGCCGAACAGAGGCGCATTGGACACGCTCACCCGGTACTCCTTGGGCATCTTGGAGGTGATCTCCTCGCGCACCCGGCTCATGATGTCGTCCTGGCTGGCCTCGCGCTGATCCGGGTTGACGATCTTCACGAAGATGCCAGCCACGTTGGGCGACTTGTCCGCGCTGTCACCGATGGTGACGAGCGTGGAGGTGACCTCCGGGACCTTCTCGCGCATCTCCCGAGCCACACGCTCGGCGACCAGGAGGGTGGAATCCATACTGGTTCCCTCCGGCATGCGGACGTTCACCTGGAACTGGGCCTCGTCGCTCTTGGGGAGGAAGCCCTTGGGCACCGCCCCCATGAGGGGGCCGCACGAGCCGAGCGTCACCACCGAGGCCACGACGGCCACCCAGCGGTGCGCCATCACCCAGCGCAGGGAGCGCTCATAGGCGCGCTCCATGGGCATGTAGATGACGTCGGTCATGCGCTCGAGCAGGGGCTTGCGGTGGCCACCATGCTCCGGAGCCGCCGAGCCACCCACCAACCAGCGGGCGCACAGCATGGGCGTGAGGGTGAAGGACACCAGCAGCGACACGGCGATGGCCGCGCCCATCGTCAGGCCGAAGCTGCTCAGGAAGCGCCCGGGCATACCGCCCATGAAGGCCACCGGCAGGAACACCGCGAGCAGCGACAGCGTGGTCGCGAGCACCGCGAGGCCAATTTCCTTCGTGGCCAGGATGGCGGCCGGGAAGGGCTTGAGCTTCTTCTCGTGGATGAAGCGGTGGATGTTCTCCAGCACCACGATGGCGTCGTCGATGACGATACCCACCGCCAGCGCGAGCGCCAGCAGGCTGATGGTGTTGAGGTTGAGATCCAGCATGCTCATCACCGCGAAGGTGCCGATGATGGACGTGGGAATGGCGAGCGCGGAGATGATGGTGCTGCGCCAGCTTCCGAGGAACAGCAGCACCACCAGTGCGGCGAAGATGCCACCCAGGATGAGGTGCTCCTGCACCGCGTGCACGGCGGTGAGGGTGGTCTCCGAGTTGTCGCGCACCACCTCCAGCGAGTAGCCCGGCGGCAGCGACGTGCTCAGCTCGCTCACGCGCCGACGCACCTCGTCCACGAGCGCCACGGTGTTCTCACCGGACTGCTTGCGGATGGACAGCAGCACCGCGGACTTGCCGTCGCGCACGGCGGCCGTGTCCGCCTCCACTTCCCCGTCCTCCACCCGCGCCACATCCTTCACGCGCAGGATGTGGCCGTTGCTCTCGCGCAGCACGAGCTCGCCCAGCTCCTCCACGCTGGTGACACGTCCACGCAGACGCAGGGTGAGCCGCTGTGGGCCCGTCTCGATGCTGCCACCGGGCAGCGACATGTTCTGCCCGGCCAGCGCCATCTGCAGCTGGGCCGCGCTCACGCCCGCCGCCCTCATCCTCGCCGGGTCCATCCACACGTTCACCTGGCGCTTGCGGCCACCGACGATGGACACCTGACCCACGCCCGGCACCGTCTCCAGCCTGCGGCGCAGCACGCGATCCGCGTACTCGGTGATCTCCCGCACGGGCCGCTGCGCCTGCACGGACAGGATGACGACTGGCACGGAGTCCGGATCGAACTTCTGGACCAGCGGCGTCTCCACGTCCTTGGGCAGCTCGTAGGCAATCTGATTGATGCGGTCACGCACCTCCTGCACGGCCACGTCGATGTCCTTCTCCAGGACGAAGGAGATCACCACCAGGCTGCTGCCCTCGGTGGTGGTGGAGGTCATCTCGTCGATACCGGAGATGGTGTTGACCGCCTCCTCGACCTTCTCGGTGACGTCCGTCTCCATCTCCTCGGGAGCGGCGCCCGGGAGGGCCGTCATCACCACCACGGCCGGGAAGTCGACCTTGGGGAAACGGTCGACGTTGAGCTTGAGGTAACCGGCGGCACCGACCACGCAGATCAGGAGGATGATGACCGACGCGAAGACGGGTTTACGGACACAAATACTCGCGAGCCATTGCATGTGCGGAGCCCTCGCCTACTGCAGCTTCTGGCCGTCGCGCAGGTCCTCGCGCGCAACCGACACCACGCGCTCGCCCACGCGAACGCCTGCCATCACGCCCAGCGAATCCGCCGTGGACTCGCTCACCTGGACGAACCGCTCCTCCAGCCGCCCATCGCTCACCACGAAGAGCTTGCGGCGCGCACCGTCCTCCAGCACCGCCGTGCGGGGCACCACCGGCAACTGCTGCTCGCCCAGCTGCACCTTCGCGGTGGCGAACTGGCCCGGCAGCAGCGCACGATCCTTGTTCGGGACGAGCGCCTCCACCACCAGGTCCCGCGTGCCGCTGCGCAGGCCCGGGCCCACGAAGGACACCTTCGTCTTGTGCACCACGTCCGGCGCCGCCGTCAGCGTGAACTCCACCGCCTGATCCTTCCGGATGAAGGCCGCCGAGGACTCCGGCACGGTGAGCGACAGCCGCAGCGGATCCAACGCCACCAGCGTCACCACCTTCGAGTCCTGGCGAACGTACTCGCCCACGGACACCGCGCGCTCGGACACCACGCCGTCGAAGGGAGCGCGGATGGTGGCATCCGACACGTTCAGCTCCAGCATGGACAGGCGCGCGTTGGCGGAGGCGAGCTGCGCCGCCGCGTTGCGGCATTGGGCCTGGGCGCGATCATGATCGGCCGTGGAGATGGTGCCGCTGCCGAAGAGCTTCTCGTTGCGCTCGCAGTCCGCGTTGGCCAGCGCCTGCTGCGACCTGGCCAGCTCCACCTGGGCCCGGGCCTCCTCGAGGCTCGCCGAGGAGGCGCGCGCATCGAGCCGCACCAGCACCTCGCCCTTCTTCACCACGGAGCCGCGCTCGACGTGCACGGACAGGACCTTGCCCGCGGCGCCGGCCGCCACGTCCGAGTCCTCGTAGGCCGACAGCGAACCGGTGAGCGTGAGGAAGCGCGGAACCTTCGCCTCCCCCACCTGCACCGTGTCCGCCTTCACCGGGGCTTCCTGCGCCGCGGCCTGCTGCGTCGCGGCGCCATTCTTGGCCGCCGCAGCGTCCGAGCGCGAGCCACAGCCCGCGCCCAACGTCAGCACCAGTCCGCCCGCCACCAGCACCTTGAACGTCGGGCCATTACCCGTCCTGCCATGTCGAAGAAGCTTCTGCATACCCGTGCTCCCGTGCGCCCTACCCCTCCACGTTGGGAGGAGCAGTTCTTCGCCCCGAGATAAGTTAGTGACGGCAAACTAACTAATCTGGGGGTGAGGGAGTGTCAAGCACAGGATGCGGCAGGCGGGCAGGCGTCGTGGGGGGGGTTGAATGTGGGCAAAAACCTTAGCCACAGCGACGTGACACGGTGCCCACCCACTGGAGCGGGAGAAGCCCGAACCAGCGCTTCTGTTAGAGGAACTGGAGAAAAGGCTGGGCCTTGTTCGTTCCAGAGACAGGGGCCCTGCGAGACGCTGCACCATGGAGGACGGTGAGCTGCCGCACCACTCGCTCGAGCTGCGCCTGGAGCAACGGCTCTTCCACCCTCTGGGCCACCTCGCCCTCAGTGGATCCCTCCCCTCCGAGGAGCCCGACGAAATCGGGCATCGGCTCGGGTGCTCGCCCCTGCGCGACCGCGCCAGCGAGATCCTCCAGCACCTGCTCCGTCTTCATCGCGAAGCGCTCCAAGGTGGCCCGAAGCCGCTCCGGCCCTCGCTCGTGATGGGTCGAGAAGGCAATCACCGCAGCCGAGAAGCGACGGGTATAGGCGAGCAGTGTCATCAAGGGCTCGAGCGGCTCCGTCCGCCTTCGAGGCTCGGAGAGCAGCCGCTGGAAGGAGGTCTCCGCGTTGATGGTCGCCAACCCCACCTTCCGCCGCGCCTCGCCGAACGTCGGCTCCTGCCCCTTCGAGTCCCCGAGCCAGGTGGAGAACACCTGCCGGAAGTACTCGCGATTGGCCCGCAGCGCCGCTGCGAGCTGCGCGGGAAAGAGCTCCTTCTCCGGCCGCTCCCAGAGGAACCAGGTCCCTGCCAGCGCCAACGCTCCGCCAATCAGGGTGTTGATGATCCGCACCCCCGCCAGACTCCAGTCTCCGCTTCCCACCTCGGCCAGGAGCACGAAGGTGACCGTGAGGAACACGGTGTAGAGCCCGTAGTTGACCGAGATGACGGCCACGCTGATCGCCGCGGTGAAGAACACCAGCACCGAGATCGCGTGCGGATTGTGCAGCCAGGCGGCGACCACCGCGGCGAGGATGCCTCCCACCACCGTGCCGACCACCCGCTGCAACCCCTTGAGGAAGGTGGGGCCGGTGTACGGCATCATGATCGTGAGCACGGTGATCGTGATCCAGTAGCCGTGACTCTGCTTCAAGCTGGCCGTGAGCCAGACCGCGATCGCCGTGGTGACGCCCACGCGGAGCGCATGCCTCAGCACCATCGAGTCCTTCGAGAAGTTCTCCCGCAGGGGCTCGAGGAACGGGCGCTTGCGCTCGGCCAGGTCGATCCCCAGCAGCGCTTGTCCGAGCGAAGAGGGACGATCGTCCGCGAGGCTTGCGGCCGTCTCCACCGCGACGCCCGCGTACTCCCGGAGCCGCGTCAGCAACCGGGCCGCGTGGAGAGCCTGTGCCCGATCGACGACCCGCATGGCCTGAGCGCCCTCGGCGGCATCGGCCCTTGCAAGCACGTCTCGGAGCGCCTCCGCGCCCCAATCCAGCGCGGGCAACTGCCTGGCGCGCCCCTCGGTCTCCACGACCCGCGCGAGCTCCTGGAGCGACCGGGAGAAGGCAGCGAGGGCACGCTCCACCTCCACCTGCACCGGACGGACCCCCGTCCCGTGCGACAGGATCTCCATCACGTCGGCCAGGGCGATCACCGTCCCGAAGGTGGTGTCCGCGATTTGGAACAGGACCAGAAGCCGCTCCCCTCGCCCACTCTCTTGGCGGCCCCGGCGGATGGCAGCCAGGGTGCCCCGGGCCTCCTCCAGGAGCTCGCGCATCCTCCCGTGATGGCCCTGAATCAGTGCCTGCCAGGCCGCGCTGTCGCCCCCGGAGGACAGCCGCCCCACCTCGCCCACGAAGTCCGACAACGCCCGGAAGCAACGGCCGACGGCGAAGCGCGCGGGCCTGTAGGGACGGATTGGCCAGAGGACGAGTGAGAGCAGCATCGCCCACAGGGCCCCCACCAGCAGGAAGCCCACGCGCACGAGGGCCTCGAGAAAACTGGAGGCGGGCAGACCCAGGGAGATGACGAAGGCGCTCGCCGCGATGTTGCCCACGAAGCCCGCCGTGGGTCCGTACACCCCCGCGTAGCTGCACGCTGTCACCCAGACCAGGGCCACCGGGATGGCCAGGAGGGGCTCGCCTCCGGCCAGACCTCCCACGAAGACCGAGAGTGCCCCCGTGAGCGCCACCGCCCCCATGCTGGACGCGCGAGAGCGGTACGAGCCGCCCTTGTCAGCAAAGGAGGTGTTGAAGCCGCCCACGCTGAGCCAGAGGGCTTCCGAGAGATGGAAGCCACTGGCCACCAGCAGGGGGAGGATGCTGGCGATCGCCGCTCGGAACCCGGCCCTCACCGCCGGCCGGACTGGGGCGAACCGGGCAACCTCCTTCGCGTGTTCGATCAGACGCCGGGTGCTCATGTCGACGCGGCATTAACTGGAGCGATCGCACGGGGGAAGCAAGCCGAAGTGCTTCCGCACACGCTCCGCGGGCTCTCGTTGGCCCACGCGCTCCAGCTGATCGGCGGCCCACGTGAACGCCGGCTCCATTCGAGCGTCGATGAAGTAGGGGCAAGGCCGCTGCCGCACATAGAAGAGGATGTTCAACCCCAGCCGGAGGAACGGGGAGGTGAGGACGAAGGCCTCGCCGATCACCGATTCCCGGAAGAGCGGATCATGGCACTTCACCCACTCGTGCAGCCGGTGACGCAGCTTGGGCGACATCACTCCGCCCTGGCGCAGATCCGTGACGACAACGTGGGGCTCCCGCCGAAGCAGGTAGGACAGCGAGATGTCCAGGAACTCATCGAAGTGCCGGGTCGTCGCGTCCTTGACCATCCGGACGGTGAGCAGCGGCCAGAGTGAATCGTCGAAGATGAAGAAACGCGCGGCATTCATGGGGGGGAGCAGGTCCACATGGGACCCGATGCGGGGGGAACCTGCTCCTATCAACAGAGCCCCACGAGGGATACATCCGTGAGTGAGGTTCCCGGCGACCCACCCAAGCCGCGGCGGGCGGGACGCCGAGAGCCGGCGGCTACAGGCTCCGTCCGGCCTTGACCATGGCCTCGCCCACGAAGGCGCGGATCTCCTCCACCTTGGCTTCCCAGCTCTCGTGACGGATGCGCTCGGCGCGCTCGCGGGAGGGGCCTGCCCCCTCGGCCAGGCATTCGTCCACCTTCCGGACGAAGTCCTCGGTGTCGCCCGCCAGCTTGCACAGCCCCACCTTGCGCACCTCGGGAATGTCCGAGGACACCACGGGCAGGCCCGCCGCCAGGTACTCGCGCACCTTGAGCGGGTTCGCGTTGAGTGTGAGCTCGTTCACCTTGAAGGGCATGAGCGCCACATCGAAGGCACGGCAGTAGCCAGGCAGCGCCGAGTACGGCTTGCGTCCGAGCATGTGGACGTTGGGCTCGGCCGTCAGCACCGAGGGATCCACGTCCGGCGCCACCTTGCCGATCACCACCACCGAGCCCTCGCGGTGCGCTCGCGCCGTCGCGGCGATCGCCTCCAGGTCCACCCAGTCCGCCACCAGCCCGAAGAAGCCGAAGATGGGCTTGGGCAGCTTCGCGATGTCCTCCGGAATGGGCGTGGACGGATCACACGCCTTCACGAAGTGGTTGAAGTCCACGCCGTGGCGCACCAGCACCGTGTTCGGGTTGACGCGCACCTTGTTGTCCCTCAGCCGGTCCGCCGAGGTGATGCACAGGTCCGCCCGACGCAGCAGCTGCTCCTCCAGCTCCGCGATGTGCCGCCCGTTGGTGTCGCTGAAGGCGGAGAACTCGTCCACGCAGTGGTAGACGACGAACTCCTCGCCCAGCCGCCCGGACACCGGCGCCGAGGCCGGCAGGAAGGACCAGGAGATGGGCCGCTTGAAGTGCAGCTGCCGCATGGCGCGCAGCACCTGGGCCCGCAGCAGCGTGCGGTTGAAGGCACGCACCGCCTCCGAGCCGTAGAACGGCACCGCCAGCGGGGCGAGCACGAAGAGGTTGGGCTCCACCTCGCGGATGCCCTCGGTGAACGAGGACAGCTTCTTCCAGATGCGCTTCACGTCGTGCGCATTGGCCTTGGGTGCCCGGTTCCCGATGCTGTTCACCCAGAGGACCCGGTTGTCCCGGGAGAGGATCCGCATGATGTGGACCTTGGACAGTGGGTCCCCATCCCAGTCATTCGAGAAAACCACCAGGTCCCTGCCACGCAGGGCCCGGCGGGCCAGATCCAGTTCCTCACTGCGCCGCATGTGTCTCCCCTCCACCCAAAACCACCGGTTGCGACAATTCGCCGTACAGCTTCAGCAGCACCGGACCCGCGTCCGGTGACACCACCTGCGCGGGCCCGTGCGTGAGCGCGCGGTGCACCTGATCCGCCAGGTCCACCGCGCTGCCCCCGCGGAAGGTGTACGTCCCATGGGGCCGCCCGCACACGTCACTGGCCACACAGGGCACGCCGAGCGCGAGCGCCTCGCGCACGGAGATGGCATCGCCGTCATGCGTCGTCGGCCGCACGAAGGCATCGCAGCGCGCGATCAGCGCCAGCGCCTGCGAGTGCTCCAGCTCGCCCATGTCCTCGATGAGCTCCTCGACCTGGCACTCTCGCGCATCGCGCAGGAACGCCTCCGAGCGAGTCCCCGGCCCGAAGACAGCGAGTCCCAGGCCAGGCAGATCGTTGGCGAGCATGCGCAGCGCGCGGAACATCAGCCCGCGGCCGTAGACGGGCGAGGGATGGTGCGCCATGGCCAGCAGCGGCCGACGGCGGTTGCGCGCCTCCTGCACCGCCTGCGTCACAGGTCCCGGCCGCACCTGCGAGCCGCAGAAGGCCGGGTACACCACAAGCTTCTCCTCGGGCACGCCGCAGCGCACGAGCGCCTCACGTACCGCCTCGGACACGGCCACCACACGCGAGTAGCCGGCCAGCGCCACGCGCGCGAAGGCCCGACGCGACACGGAGGCGGCCAGGTACTCCGGCAGCAGCCCCGAGTGCAGCGTGATGACGCGCTGGGAGCGGGGCGCCCTCACGCCGGCGGTAGCGGCGAGCATCCAGGACTTCGGGTTGTTGCCGCTGGTGTGGACGTGGACGGTCCACCCCTCGCGGAGGAAGCCCGCGAGCCGCTTGCCATACTGGGTGGGCGTCCGGACGGGAATGACGTCCGGAGCCGGCCGTCCCCCCTTCCCGATGTCCAGCACCACCGCCTCCACGCCGCGCTCGCGCAGGTACCCGTGGAGCTGCTGGACGTGCACGGCCACACCACCATGTGGTGGCGGATAGTCTCCGACAAGGAGCACTCGCATGTGCAGCTCTCCTCTTTGGCTATTGCGCGGCGGAAGCGGGCGGAGGAACAGACGGCACTGCCTCGGGGCGCCGCACCGGCGGGCGCAGCCCCATCTCCCGCTCGTAGGCGGCGAGCGGATCCGGATCCTTGCGGATCTCCCGCGCCGGGATGCCACCCACCACCGTCCCCGCGGGCACGTCCCTCACCACCACAGCGTTGGCACCAATGACGGCGAAGTCCCCAATGCGAACGTTGCCGAGGATCTTCGCGCCCGCACCGATGCGCACATAGTCGCCAATGACCGGCAGATCCTTGAGCCCCGAACGTCCACCAATCGTCACCTGGTGGGAGATGAGGCAGTGACGGCCAATGCGAGCGTCCTTGTGGATGACGATGCCCATGCCACCGTAGCCCAGCTGCGTCCCCTCACCGATCTCCGCCTCGACCGGGATGTACGAGCCGTGCAGGAAGTGGATGGCCTTGCGCAGCACGGCAGGCACTACGGGGATGCCCCGTAGGTAAAGCTTGCGCCCCATCCTGTACAACGTCATCGCATCAATGCCCATCACGCCTCTCCCCTGGTTGAACGGTTTCCCAAGCTAGGTACCGGCCTTCCACTGCGGGACCCCCCCTGAATCCCGCACCGTCCACTGTCCACATGTCCAAAAGTCTGATGCCGAGCGCTCATGCCGCGCGACGCGCGCGCAGGCTGCCGAGCAGTCGCAGCGGCCTCACACCCGTGGCGTACAGCACACCCACATAGCCCATGGCGAACAGCGCGCCGGCCACCGCGAGTGGCAGAGCCCTCCAGATGAGGCCCTCGGGCAAGCCGTTCCAGGCATGCACCGTGCCGACGCGCAGCAAGAAGACGCTCGCCGCGGCAGCCACGGCCGCCAGTGACGCCTTGCCCAGCTCGCGCCAGGGGATGATGTCCCGGATGCGCAGCGTCCGTGTTGGAGTGGACAGCGCCGCGGGCACGCGAACGAGCAGCGCACCCTTGCCCACCACCTCCGCCACGGCCCAAGACACGACGCCGCCCATCATCCCGAACCTCTTCACGCCGAACCAGACGAGCGGCGCCGTCACCACCGCCTTGAGCAGGTACGACAGGAAGATGGCGCGAGTGTGTCCGCGGGCACGCAGCACGCCGTCCATGGGGAGGATGGCGAGCACCACGCCCACCACGCTCACCCGGAAGATGGGAACGGCCGGCAGGAACTTCGCGCCGAAGAGTGCACCGATGAACTCAGGGGCCGCGGCGAAGAGAAACGCGGCGAAGGGCAGGAAGACGAAGGCCAGCTTGCCCGCGGCCTCGCGGAAGGCCACCACGCCCTCTTCCATGCGCCCCAGCTTGTCCAGCTCGCCCAGGCGCACCATGAGCACCTCGCTGGTGGGCGTGTAGAGCAGGTCCACCACCGGGAGCTGGAAGCACCCCACACGGTAGAGGGCATAGAGCGCCGGGGCCACGGCCCCCGCCACCATATAGAGGTGGGCGTTTTGTTGAGGGATGGCGAGCGCCATCGCCGCACCGAACGGAGCCGCGTAGACGAGCTGCTGACGCCACAGCCCCGGGCGAAGCAGCGGACCGCTCGACCCGCGAGGCACCACCACCCAGGCGGCCACGTAGCGCAGGAAGGCAAAGCCCGCCACCGCCAGCATCATCCCCCGCAGGCCAAAGCCCAACAGGCACGGCACGACCATGGTGGCCGCGCGCAGGGCATCCGACACCAGGTAGGCGAGCGCCGATTGCTTCGTGCGGCCCTGGCTGGTGAGGGAGATCTCCAACGGAAAGGAGCCGAGCAGGAAGGCGGTATAGGCCGCGAGCGTCCCCCGGTGCGCGAGCAGCGCCGGGTTGTCGAAGTGCTTCGCCAAGGGCCCGATCAGCACCCACACGAAGCCCGCCGCCACCACTCCGGCGACGGACATGAAGAGCAATGTCTGCCCCAACCAAGGCCGCTTCTCCTCGGAGCGGGGCAGGAAGTAGTAGAGGCTCTGCACCACCCCGAAGGGCAGCACGTAGTAGAGCGTCGTGGCGATGAGGAAGAGCTGGTAGTAGGTGCCGTACTCCTCGAGGCTCAACACCCGCGCCAGGACGAGCGGAATGGACAACGTCAGCCCGGCCGTGAACAGCCGGGCAAGAACCAGGGGCCCCGCCTTCCCCAGGAACGAGGAGGCGGGCACCGCGGGTGCGGCAGGTGCTGCGGGCACTGCGGTGTCCGGCTTCCCGTTCACCAGCTCACCTCCTCCGGCGGGCCCTCCGGCCGCAGGGTGTTGGTGGAGGTGGGCGTCGGAATCGCTAAACGCTGCGGACGCCGGCCGGGCACGGGCTCGCGCATGCCCAGCGTGCCGAAGCAGTCGTCGAGCTGGCACACGGTGAGGCTCCGCGAGAACCCACCCGTCAGGCCCAGGCTGAAGTTCTCCCAGAGCACCTTGCGCTTGAGGGTGAAGGGATCCCCGCCAATGCGGTTGGGCATGTCCTCGGTGGTGACGGCCGAGCGGAACCCGTTGCGCACCAGGACGCGGATGAGGTCATCCGAGTACCAGCCGTTGCAGTAGGCGAAGTCACGCACGGTGATGCCGGCCTCGCGCTCGATGAGGGCCTTGGACTCGCACACCTCCCGCTCCACCACCTCGAGTGGCTCGTGGGTCAGCACCACGTGCCCCAGGGTGTGCGCGCCGAACTCGAAGCCGTCCTTCACCATGCGCCGCACTTCGTCCCAGTCCATCAGGTCGCCCTGCTCGGGGAGCAGGTCCGGACCGGGGCCGAGCTTCTCCTCCAGCACCTGGATGGTCTCCGCGAGCGCGGCGGAGGAGTACTGGCCAATGAAGTCGTCGAGCGCCGCGGACAGCCGCTTGCGGCCGGAGAGCACCGTGTCCAGCAGCTCCGCGGAGGGCTTGGGTATCACGTCGAACAACGGCTTGTAGCCCCGGGCCTGCGCGAGCCGCAGCAGGTGGAAGAGCCGGTCGTGGTGGAAGCGCTCGTTGGTGCCGATGAGCGCCGCCGGCAAGTAGGTGATGGCCGGCACGCCCATCTCCTTCAGGACGGGATAGCCGTACCGGTACACGTCGCGGTAGCCGTCATCAAAGGTGACGACACACAGATCCTTGCGGGCCGTCCGGCGTCCGGCCATCACATCCAGCGCGTCTCCGATGGTCGCAAACTCGTAACCGGCCGCGGAGAGCCCCTCCAGGTGCCCGCGGAAGGTCTCCTGAGAGATGAGCAGCCCCGGGATGGAGCGCTGCAACTCGCCGGTGAAGTCCCCCACCACACGGTGGTAGCTCACGATCAGAATGCGACGCCCACCGGATTGGTACCTCCTGTAGGCCGCCAGGGCTTTACGAAGGCCGCTGTGGTGCAGCACCCCCGCCGCCGCTGATTTCATCGCCCGCCGCACCGTTCCCCGCATGTCCACCATTGCTACTTCCTCCCAGATGACGCCGCCGCCCATGCTTCCCCGTGCGAGGAGGTTTGCATTCGGAGTGCCATCCGCCCAGCGGGGTGCTGTCTGGAATTTCGAGTCACTGTTGACGGTAAGTCCGTTCCCATCCGCGACGCCTACCGGGTAGGTCCGTTGCAGGTCCGGAGCCAGTGGATCGAAAGATCTTCCGTTCTCTCGAGGACAAGTCCCTGTTTCCTCACAACCCGGGTGCCCCCGCCGCCCATTGCGACGGAAGATCAGGTCAGGAAGGTTGAAAAAACTTCCACTTCCCGTGTGCCACGGTGTTTCCCATCCAGGAGCAAGAGGGCTCCTCCCATCCCACTCCCCTCCCGGGCGCTTCAGGGCCACACCTCTTGGTCCCCAACCGAGCAGTCGGGCTTGCTTTCTCTGGAGTGTGGGAAAGTTTCCAGTTACGAACGCTCCCGCCGATGGATGCCCCCACCGCCGCGCCCCCTCCCGCGCTCGTCCTCCACGATGTCAGCAAGCGATATGGACGTCGCTGGGCACTCGCGCGCCTTAGCTACACCCTCCCCCCGGGCCGCTCCCTGCTCCTCACGGGCCACAACGGCTCCGGCAAGACGACGCTGCTGAGGCTGGTGGGCACCGCGCTCTCCCCGACTCATGGCCGAGTGGAAGTGCTCGGTCACAACTGCGTGACGCAGCAAGAGACGGTGCGCCGCAAGGTGGCCCTCCTGTCCCACGCGAGCTTCCTCTATGAGGATCTCACCGCGCACCAGAACCTGATGGTGCTGGCGCGGCTGCTCGGGATGGACTCGCCCTCGGACGTGGCCGGGGCGCTGCTCACCAAGGTGGGGCTGACGAAGCGCTCGGATAGCCCGGTGCGTCAGTTCTCCGCGGGCATGCGCAAGCGCCTGGCCATCGCCCGGCTGCTGATGAAGGCCCCCGCGCTCGCGCTGCTGGACGAGCCCTTCGGCGAGTTGGATCCCGCGGGCATCCAAGCCATGGAGAAGATCATCGGCGAGCTCAAGGATACGGGCGTCACCGTCGTTCTGGCCACACACCTCATCGAGCAGGGCATGTCCCTGTGCGAGGAGCGCCTGCACCTGCAGGAAGGCCGGGCGGTGGCGGCATGAGGAAGCCACGACCCATCTCCCTGCTGAAGACGGTGGGGGTCCTGCTGGCCAAGGATCTGCTGATCGAATGGCGCACGCGTGCGCGCCTCAACGCGCTCATCTTCTTCGCGCTGGCCACGCTGCTGCTGTTCTCCTTCGCAGTGGGGCCGGACACGAAGCTGCTGGCGCGCAACGCGGGCGGCTACCTGTGGCTGGCGCTGCTCTTCGCCAGCGTGCTCGCGCTGGGCGAGTCCTTCCGGGTGGAGCAGGAGAACCTCACGCTGGACGGGCTGCGGCTGGCCCCGGCGGACGCGCGCGCCATCTTCCTTTCTAAGGCTTTGGGAAACGCACTCCTGCTGGTGCTGCTGGGCGCACTGCTCATCCCCGTGATGGTGGCCCTCTACTCGGTGAACGTGGCCATGGGGGTGGGAGCTTTCGCCACCACCCTGGTGCTCGGCTGCATGGCCATCAGCGCACCGGGCACGGTGTATTCGGCCATCGCCAGCAATGCGCGGGCAAGAGATGTGCTGCTCCCGCTGTTGCTGTTCCCGCTCATCATTCCCGCGCTGCTCGCCGCCGCGAAGGCGACATCGCTCGTGTTGCAGGGTGACCCGATGAATCAGCTGGGCTCATGGTACTGGCTGCTATTCGGGTTCAATCTGATTTATTGGGGGTTGGGATTCGTTCTGTTCCCCCGGGTCATCGAGGATTGAGGTCAGGAGTGAGGTCATGAACACGGTGCTGCAGGTGGTCTCGGCGGCGGCGGCGCTGGCGTCTGTGGGTATGGGAGTCCGGCTGGGCATGAAGTGGGCGCCCCCCGGGTCGAAGTACAACGCGAAGCCAGCACTGCTGGTCATGACGGCGGCGGCGCTGCTGCTGTTGGGCATCGGCTCGTACCTGGCGCTGGTGTGGACGCCGCCCGAGCGGGAGATGGGGGACGTCTACCGCATCATCTACGTGCACGTGCCGGCCATGTGGATGGCCATGCTGGCGCTGACGGTCAACTTCTGCTGCTGCGTGGCGTACCTGCTCCATACGAGCTGGAAGACGGACGCGCTGGCCGAGTCCACAGCCGAGGTGGGGCTGCTCTTCGGAGCCTACGGGCTGGTGCTGGGCTCCATCTGGGGCAAGCCGACGTGGGGCACCTACTGGGACTGGGATCCGCGGCTCACCGCCATGGCCATCATGCTGGTGACGTACGTGGCGTACGTGGCCCTGCGCGGCTTCGTGGAGGATCCCGAGAAGCGCGCGGTGTGGAGTTCCGTGGTGGGCATCATCTCCTTCGTCAACCTGCCCATCGTGTGGTTCTCGGTGAAGTGGTGGCGCAGCCTGCACCAGGTGCAGTCGACGCCCAAGACGGTGGACCCGGACATGGTGTTGTCGCTGCGCGTCAATGCCTGGGCCTCGCTCATCATCCTCACCCTCTTCTTGCTGCACCGCTACCGGATCGCCCTCGCCCGGCGCGAGGCGGAGGTGGCCCTGCCCGAGGCGCTCCCCACGGACGCGCCTGCCCCGCGTGACAACCGCGCTTCGGAGGTAGCCTGATGTCCCCGCACACGTACATGCTGCTCGCCCAGGTGGGTGTGGGCCGCATCCAGGGAGGCTGGGAGTACGTCTGGGCCTCCTTTGGCATCGCCTGGGTTTCCCTCTCACTGTACGCACTGTCCCTTTGGCTGCGCCGTCCCGGGCAGGCCGTGAACGACTCGAAGGAGTGAGCCATGACGCAGCAGACGCGCAACCGTCTCATCGCCGTGGTAGCCCTGCTGGTGGCCGGTGCTGGCCTGACGCTGGTGGCCTTCGGCAACATTGGTGAGAACCTCGTCTATTACTGGCGGCCCTCGGAGATGATGGCCCAGGGTGAGAAGGCCTATGGCCCCACCATCCGCCTGGGCGGCCAGGTGCAGCCGGGCAGCATCCAGTGGAACGAGCAACACACCACCCTGCACTTCCGCGTGATGGACAGCGAGGAGCCCGGCGCGGCCCACGTGCTGGTGCGCACCAGCGAGGTGCCCCCGCAGATGTTCCGCGAGCGCATCGGCGTGGTGGTGGAAGGCACCTTCGACAAGTCCCAGGTCTTCCAGGGCAGCCGGCTCATGGTGAACCACTCCAATGAGTACCGGGCGCCGAAGACGGACGACGACGTGAAGAAGATGTTTGAAGAGATGCAGAAGCAGGAAGCCACCACGGCGGCGAGGACTCAGTGAACGCGACGCTCGGATACGGGCTGGTGCTCGGGGGGCTCGCGTTCGCGAGCTTCGGAGCACTGGTAGGCCTGGTGGGCGGGATGCGCCGCGACGACGCGGCCTTCCCGTGGGTGATGCGGTGCGTGTGGGGCTTCTTCGCCTGCATGCTCGGCGCCAACGTGGTGATGGAGTGGGCGCTCCTCACCAATGACTTCAGCGTCCAGTACGTCGCGCAGGTGGGCAGCCGCGCCACGCCGACGGTCTTCAAGATCGTCTCGCTGTGGAGCGCGCTCGAGGGCTCCATCCTCTTCTGGGGCCTCATCATGGGCTCGTACGTGCTGGCCTTCGCGGTGGTGCACCGTCGCGAGCACGCGCGCTACATGTCCCTGGCGCTGGGCACCATGCTGGCGGTGGGCGTCTTCTTCACCTTCCTGATCGCCGGGCCGGCCAACCCGTTCCACGCGGTGTCGCCTGTGCCCATGGACGGGCCGGGACCCAACGCGCTGCTGCAGAACCACTGGCTGATGATCATCCACCCGCCCATGCTGTACCTGGGCTACGTGGGCATGACGGTGCCCTTCGGCATCGGCGTGGCCGCGCTGCTGCGCGGCGAGATGGGCGATGCGTGGATGGCGCCCCTGCGCCGCTGGACGCTGGTGGCGTGGCTGTTCCTGTCCATCGGCATCATCCTCGGCTCGTGGTGGGCGTACGCGGTGCTCGGCTGGGGCGGCTACTGGGCGTGGGATCCGGTGGAGAACGCGTCCTTCCTGCCGTGGCTGACGTCCACCGCGTTCATGCACTCCACGCTGGTGCACGAGCGCAAGAAGATGCTGAAGCTGTGGACGCTGAGCCTGGTGCTCTCCAGCTTCGTGCTCACCATCCTGGGCACGTTCATGACCCGAAGCGGCATCTTCAACTCGGTGCACAGCTTCACGCAGTCGGACATCGGCCCCACGTTCCTGGTGTTCATCGCCGTGCTGCTGTTCGTGTCCATCGCGCTGCTGGCCACGCGCGGACACCTGCTGGTGGCCGAGAGCAGCCTCAAGTCGATGCTGTCGCGCGAGGCCACCGTCCTGGTGAACAACCTGGTGTTCGTGGCCATCACCTTCACGGTGCTGCTGGGCACGCTCTACCCGCTCATCTCCGAGGCCCTGCGCGGCATCCGGGTGAGCGTGGGCGAGCCGTACTTCAACAAGATGGCGGTGCCCGGCGGTGTGATGGTGCTGTTCCTCATGGGTGTGGGCCCAATGCTGCCGTGGGGTAGCTCGGATCCGAAGACGGTGCGCGAGCGCTTCTGGGTGCCGGCGGCGGTGGGCCTGGCGGTGGTGGGCGCGTGCCTGGCGGGCGGCCTGCGGGGCTTCTACCCGCTGCTCACCTTCGGGCTGGCGGGCTTCGTCACCGTCATCACCCTGCGCGAGCTGGCGCTGCCGGTGAAGGTGCGCATGAGCGAGCGCAAGGAGGGCTTCGTCACGGCGCTCGTGGGCAGCGCCACCAAGGCGCGGCGGCGCTTCGGCGGCTACATCGTGCACCTGGGCATCGTCATCATCTTCGTGGCCGTGGCGGGCTCGTCGGCGTACGTGACGCATACCTCGGGCACGGTGCGCCTGAACGAGACGCTCAAGATTGGCAACTACCAGGTGAAGTACCTGGGGCTCACCAGCGGCCAGGAGCCGCACCGCACCTACGTGGCCACGAAGGTGCAGGTGACGGCGCCGGACGGCAGCGTCAGCGAGCTGGCGCCCCGGATGAACTACTACGAGCGCATGACGGATCCGGTGGGCACGCCGGCGGTGCGCGAGACGGTGAAGGAAGACCTCTACCTGTCGCTGATGGCCTTCTCCGAGGAGCGGGGCACGGCGAGCTTCAACGCGTGGATCTTCCCGCTGGTGGGGTGGATCTGGTGGAGCATCCCCGTGCTGGTGCTGGGGACGCTGATCGCGCTGTGGCCGTCGCGGAAGGCGCGCGCGGTGGCGCAGGCCGAGACGCCGGCGGCGGGTGCTCCGCCCGAGGCAGGCAGTGAGATGAATCGGGGTGCGGCATGAAGTGGCGCGTCACGCTCAGCTTCGTCGTCGTGTGCCTGGGCCTGCTGGCGGTGCTCTACAAGGGCTTCGGCAGCAACCCGCGCGAGGTGCCCTTCATGCTCAAGGGCCAGCCGGCACCGCCCTTCACGCTGCGGGCGCTGGACAGCGGGATGCGGGTGAGCCTGGAGCAGTTCAAGGGCCGGCCCGTGGTCATCAACTTCTGGGCGTCCTGGTGCGGGCCCTGCAAGATGGAGCACCCGGTGCTCGAGTGGGGCGCGCGGGAGTTCGGCAGCCAGGCCCAGTTCCTGGGCTTCATCTTCGAGGACACCGAGGACAACGCGCGGCAGTTCCTGTTGCAGCTGGGCGCGAGCTTCCCTCAGCTGGTGGATCCCGGCTCGCAGGTGGCGGTGGACTACGGCGTGGCTGGCGTGCCGGAGACGTACTTCATCGACGCGCAGGGCGTCATCCGGGGCAAGCACGTGGGACCGATCGATCCGGAGTCGCTGGCGAACTGGCTCAAGGAGCTGTCCGCGAGCGCCCCGACCGCGAAGCAGTAGCCTCGGAACTCCAGTAGAGTCCGTGAGGTAAGACCCGAGGGCCCGAGCGCCCCGGGTGCCGGAGGCCGTAGCCCATGCGGTGCAAGGAGTGCGGAGAGGGCGCCAGGGACAACACCCTGCGCTACTGCGAGAACTGTGGGGCGACGATGCCCACGCCCCCACCTGGCTCCCTTCGCCGGACAGGCACCCGCGCCGCCATCCAGACGTCGGGGAGATCGCGGAGCACCAGTGCGGCGCCTGCGGTCTCCACCCAGGACGAAGCCGAGGACACGGAGCCTCAACCGCGCCCGGTGCGCGTGAACAATGAGGACGAGCGCACGGATCCGGGCCTGCCCCCGAAGCCGCCGTACGAGGGACCGGTGTGGCTGGCGCACGTCCCAGGGCACTCGCCGAGCGTGCTGGGCGTGGGGCTCGTGGGGGTAGCGCTGGTGCTCTCCATCCTGCCCTTCTTCGCGGGAGTGGGACCCTTCTGGTCCCTGGTCGTCTTCGCGGGAGGGTGGCTGGTGACGGCGCGCGAGCTGCGCGAGGCCGGCCAGAAGCACCCCCTGGTGGATTGGGTGCCCGACAGCCTGCTGCGCCCGGTGGTGCCGGCGGTGTTCGTGGTGGTGACGGCGGCGCTGGCGATCCGGATGCTCGGTATCGGCCTGACACCGCTGCTGTGGTTGGCGGGCGCGGGGCTGCTCGGCTTCGACCAGTACCGCAAGGTGTACGTGGGTGAGCACGGGTGGAGCCGCCTCTTCGAGCCGCGCCAGTTGCTCCAGGGAGTGGCCCCGGTGGCGCTCGGGGGCATGGCGCTGTGCCTGACGGCGCTGTTCCTCACGTGGGTGCCCACACGAGCCTCAACGCACAGCACGGGTCCGGTGCCCCAGGCTCCGCCGGAGCTGCGCGTGATGGACGCGCCGCGCCCGTCCGACGACTTCCTCTACAACCTGCTCGAGGAGTCCTACGACAAGGGCTGGGACCAGCCGTTCTCCGTATCCATGGAGCTGCTGCTCCTCGCGGTGCTGGGCGTCATGGCGCTGCGCCCCGAGGTGCCGAGACCCAACTGGTTGCGCTTCTCACCCATCGGGGTGGTGGTGCTCGGCCTTATCTGGATGCTCGTGCACGGAGGGCTGCTGGCAGGCCCGCTGCTGTTCCTAGCGGGCCTGGCCGCGGTGGGCTTCGCCTCGGTGTACCGGGCGTTCTCGCGAGAGGCGTGAGCGCGAGAACCCCACGCCTCCGGCGCACTTAGTGAAGCTGCTCCGGCTTCTTGATGGCCGGACAGGTCTTCTCGCAGGACTCGCTGGCGGAACGGAACTTCTCCGAGCAGCGAGCCATGCACTTCCCAGCGGCCTCTCCATTGTTCGCGTCCTGCTTCGGGCAGGCCAGGGCGCAGGACTCCGCCGCCGCGTTGGCCTTCGCCGAGCACTCGGACCTGCACGTCTCCGGGTCATTCCCCTTCCCCTTTCCCTTCCCCTGCGCCGCCGCCGGCAGCGCCAGCAACAACCCACCGACCAGCACCGCACTCCACCACGAGGAATTCTTCGCTCGATTCATGGCTCGCATCTCCTCCTGCTGAAACGGTTCGCGTGAAGCCAGGCGCTCACGTGTTCCGCAAGTGGAGAGGATAGGAGGGCTCGCCGTCTCAGGGAAGCAGCTGGGGTAGAGTGCCGGGCATGGCCTCCATCCAATTCCTCGGCGCCGCGGGAACCGTCACCGGTTCCAAGTTTCTCCTCGAGTACCAGGGCAAGCGGGTGCTCATCGATTGCGGCCTCTTCCAGGGGCGCAAGGAGCTGCGCCAGCGCAACTGGCGGGCCCTGCCCGTGCCACCCAAGAGCCTCGACGCCATCGTCCTCACGCACGCCCACATTGATCACACGGGCAGCCTGCCCCGCGTGGTGCGTGACGGCTTCCACGGACCCGTCTACAGCACGCCCGGCACAAGAGACTTGTCCGCGCTGCTCCTCCCGGACTCGGCACACCTCCAGGAGGAAGAGGCCCGCTACGCCAACAAGGAGGGCTTCTCCAAGCACCACCCCGCCCTGCCCCTCTACTCGGTGGAGGACGCCCAGCGCGCGCTGAAGCTCTTCGAGACCTTCGGCTACGAGCGCACCAAGGAGATCCTCCCCGGCATCACCCTCACCTTCTACCGGGCGGGGCACATCCTCGGCTCGGCGCTGTGCGTATTCCACCTGGAGCGAACGAACCAGCGCGTGGTGTTCAGCGGGGACCTGGGCCGCTACCACGCTCCGATCCTGAGGGATCCGCAGACGATCCGCTCGGCCACCACGCTCGTGGTGGAGAGCACCTATGGGGACCGCGAGCATGGGGACAAGCGGCCGGTGGATGCGCTGTGCGAGGCCGTGGTGAGCGCCTACGAGCGCAAGGGCATGCTCGTCATCCCCGCCTTCTCCGTGGGCCGTACCCAGGAGCTGCTCTACCACCTGGGCAATCTGGAGCGGGAGGGACGCATCCCGGAGCTGGACGTCTTCGTGGACTCGCCCATGGCGTGTGATGCCACCCCCATCTACCTGGCGCACGCGGAGGAGCATGACCTGGACATGTCCGCCATCGTGGAGCGAGGCGAGTCCCCTCTGGCCACGAAGCGCACGCGCTTCATCACCTCGCCGCTTGATAGCAAGCGGCTCAACCAGCGCGAAGGCCCGGGCATCATCATCTCCGCCTCGGGCATGGCCACTGGGGGCCGCATCCTCCACCACCTGAAGAACCGGCTGCCGGACCCGCGCAACACCGTGCTCTTCGTGGGCTACCAGTCCGAGGGCTCGCGCGGCCGGCGCATGCTGGACGGCGAGAAGGAGATCAAGATCCACGGCCAGTTCGTGCGCGTGGAGGCGGAGGTCCGCACGGTGAGCGGCTTCTCGGCGCACGCGGATTGGACGGAGACCCTGCGCTGGATGGACGGCTTCGAGGCTCCGCCGCGCCAGACGCTGCTCGTCCACGGCGAGCCCTCCGCGCTCCAGGCACTCAAGGGACGGGTCGAGGCCCGCGGCTGGCCGGCCTACATCCCCGAGTACCTGGAGAAGGTCGAGCTGGCGAAGTAGATCCGCTCCGTCTCGGAACGACTACCGCGACGGGGTGTCGTACCGGACCAGCAGCTCGCGCACCCGGTCGAGCGGAAGAGGCTCGATTGTGTTCGCCCGGGCGGAAGATGCCCGGCGCGATGCCGAGCTCACGAGCCCGGACGGGAGCATGAACGGCAGGCGCCATGCCGCGAGCATAGGCGGCACGGCGCCAGGGCGCTCACTCCTCCTCGCCGTCACCCAGCAACTGCGAGATGCCAGTGCCGGTGGTGCCACCGGAGAGGCGGCGGATGCTGGAGAGGTGGTGCAGCAGCAGGCCGCGGTTGTCGCCCACGGAGAGGTTCTGCATCTCCAAGGCGCCGATGCGGTCCTCCGGGGTGAAGGCGCTGGCGACCTTCTCCATGGAGAGCTTGCTCGGATCGTAGGCCATGTGCTCGGCCTGGGTGTCGAGCAGGGTGTAGTCGTCGCCGCGGCGCAGCTCCAGGGTGACACTGCCGGTGATGCTGGGCGCCACCCACCGCGTGAGCGAGTCCTTGAGCATCAGCGCCTCAGGGTCGAACCACTTGCCCTCGTAGAGGAAGCGGCCGAGGCGGCGACCCAGGGTGAAGTAGAGGTCGGTGGTGGACTCGTTGTGGATGGCCGACAGCAGGCGCTCGTAGACGATGTGCAGCAGCGCCATGCCGGGAGCCTCGTAGATGCCGCGGCTCTTGGCGTCGATGACGCGGTTCTCGAGCTGATCGCTCATGCCCAGGCCGTGCCGCCCGCCGATGCGGTTGCACTCCAGGAAGAGCTCGAAGATGGACGGGAAGCGCTTGCCGTTGAGGGACACGGGCAGGCCCTGGGCGAACTCCACGGTGACGCGCTCGGGGCGGATGTCCACCTCGGGGCGCCAGTGGGCCACACCCATGATGGGCTCCACGATGTTCATGCCCTTGTCCAGGTGCTCCAGGTCCTTGGCCTCGTGCGTGGCGCCGAGCACGTTGGCGTCGGTGGAGTAGGCCTTCTCGGTGCCCATCTTGTAGGACAGGCCGATGGAGATCAGGTACTCGCTCATCTCCTTGCGGCCACCGAAGGCGTTGACGAACTCCTGGTCCAACCAGGGCTTGTAGATGCGCAGCTCCGGGTCCACGAGGATGCCGTAGCGGTAGAACCGCTGGATGTCGTTGCCCTTGTGGGTGCTGCCGTCGCCGAAGACGTGCACGTCGTCCTCGCGCATGGCGCGGACGATGGCGGTGGTGGTGACGGCGCGACCGAGCGGCGTGGTGTTGAAGTACTTCTTGCCGCCCACGGACAGGTGGAAGGCGCCGCACTGGATGGCGACGAGGCCCTCGCGAACCATGGCCTCGCGGCAGTCCACGAGCCGGGCCTGCTTCGCGCCGTGCTGCATGGCCACGGGGGGAATGTCAGCGGGGTTCTTCTCATCGGGCTGGGCGAGGTCGGCGGTGTAGGCGTACACCTCGAGGCCCTTGCGCGACATCCACGCGACGGCGGCGCGGGTGTCGAGACCACCCGAGAAGGCAAGACCGATACGGGTACCAGCGGGGGGAAGCGAACGGTAGATGCGGCTCATGGCGCGGTGCGTGCTAGCACGGAACAGCCCGGACGTCCCGCCTCTCGTGCGGGGAGTGTGCGCTACGCTGGGGCTTCCCATGAAGGCCTCGAAATCCGCCAGAGGCGGAGCCGCCACCGCCCTGCTCCTCCTCCTCTGCCTGTTACCACTACCGGGCCTGACGTCATCCCCAGGGACGATGGCTCCCCTGCCCTCTCTCGTGCTCAGCACGCCCCCTCTGCCTGGAGACGAGTCGATCCGGGCCAGGCTCAAGGCCTGCATCCTCATGGGAGACCTCAACTGCGTCGTCAACCAGTACCTCCTGCCGAGGACATCGGCCGGGTACCAAGGTGGCTGGTGGCTTTCCAGAACGCATTCGCTGTCGCCAACCGGAAGGCAGGCGAGTGCGAGAGGGTCGCGAAGACCATTCACGAGGCTCAGCACGGCGTCGTCGAGTCACGTCGTGTATGAGGTGGTGCAAACGTTATGAGTGAAAAGAAGATCGCGAAGGTAGAGCCACTCCCCGAGGAGTGGCGTGGACGCAGAGTAGGGCTCATGGATGCACTCCTCTACGCACGAAAGCGCATTCTCGAGAGACGAGGGCTGTGGTCCGTCACTGGATTCGACACAGTCGAATCACTCGCCGCATTCACTATCGGGTGGGCATCCAACACCCAATTCAATGGTGGCGAGGATCTGGAGTGGCAGGAGTTCTGGGACTGGCTTCGCGATGAGAAGCACGAGATGCCCTACGAGGGCTGGCACGTGAAGTATCTGCGAGACTGTGATGGAGACCACGAACGCGCGGCCCTGAAGTTCCTCGACTTCGCCGCGGAGTTCGTCGCCCTGCGGCGCAAAACGCCCTCCTCCTGATGTCCGCGGAGCCCGCTCGCCAGCCTCTCCCGCTGATGGCGGACATTCCGTCTCCTGTAGTGGGAACCCCACAACTCGGACGCACATCTCCCGCCCACTTCGGCTAGGCTCCGCGCGGCGAAATCTCCGAGGAGACACATGTCCCGTACCATTCGTGCCCCCCGTGGAACCGCCCTGTCCTGTAAGGGCTGGGTCCAGGAAGCGGCCCTCCGGATGTTGATGAACAACCTGGATCCAGACGTGGCCGAGCGCCCCGAGGATCTCGTCGTCTACGGCGGCATCGGCAAGGCCGCCCGCGACTGGCCGTCGTTCGATCGCATCGTCGACAGTCTGCGCCGCCTCACCGACGAGGAGACGCTCCTGGTCCAGTCCGGCAAGCCCGTGGGCATCCTCCGGACCCACCCGGACGCCCCTCGCGTCCTCATCGCCAACTCCAACCTCGTGGGCCGCTGGGCCAACTGGGACCACTTCTTCGAGCTCGAGAAGAAGGGGCTCATGATGTACGGCCAGATGACGGCCGGCTCGTG
This sequence comes from Archangium minus, assembly GCF_044360475.1. Classification (NCBI taxonomy): domain Bacteria; kingdom Pseudomonadati; phylum Myxococcota; class Myxococcia; order Myxococcales; family Archangiaceae; genus Archangium; species Archangium minus. The sequence goes on along the minus strand of NZ_CP043494.1, from coordinate 5,628,162 downwards.
GATCTACATCGGCACCCAGGGCATCCTCCAGGGCACCTACGAGACCTTCGCCCAGGCCGGCCGCGTCCACTTCGGCTCGGATGACCTGTCCGGCCGGCTCGTCCTCTCCGGTGGCCTCGGCGGCATGGGCGGCGCCCAGCCCCTGGCCGCCACCATGAACAACGCCGTCTTCCTCGGCGTGGAGATCGACCCGCACCGCGCCCAGCGCCGCGTGGAGACACGCTACCTGGACGTCGTCGCCAAGGACCTCGACGAGGCCATCTCCCTGGCGAAGGAGGCCCAGCAGAAGCGCGTGGGCCGCTCCATCGGCATCATCGGCAACGCTGCCCAGGTGTACCGCGAGCTGTACCGCCGGGGCCTCAAGCCGGACCTGGTCACCGACCAGACGAGCGCGCATGATCCGCTCAACGGCTACATCCCCGCGGACCTGTCGCTCGAGGCGGCGGCCGAGCTGCGCCAGCGCGATCCGAAGGGCTACATCGAGAAGGCCCAGAAGTCGATGGCCATGCAGGTGGAGGCGATGCTGGACTTCGCGCGCGCCGGCAGCCACGTCTTCGACTACGGCAACAACATCCGTGCCCAGGCGCAGCTCGCCGGGCTGGAGAACGCCTTCGACTTCCCCGGCTTCGTCCCGGCCTACATCCGGCCCATGTTCTGCGAGGGGCTCGGGCCCTTCCGCTGGGTGGCCCTCTCCGGGGACCCCGAGGACATCCGCCGCACGGACGAGGCCGTGCTGGAGCTCTTCCCGCAGAAGGAGTCGCTGCGCCGGTGGATCAAGATGGCCCGCGAGCGCGTGGCCTTCCAGGGTCTGCCCGCGCGCATCTGCTGGTTGGGCTACGGCGAGCGGGCCAAGGCGGGCCTGCGCTTCAACGAGATGGTGCGCAAGGGCGAGGTGAAGGCCCCCATCGTCATCGGGCGCGATCACCTGGACTGCGGCTCGGTGGCCTCACCCAACCGTGAGACGGAGTCCATGAAGGACGGCACGGACGCGGTGGCGGACTGGCCCATCCTCAACGCGCTCGTCAACGCGGTGAACGGTGCGTCCTGGGTGTCCTTCCACCACGGCGGCGGCGTGGGCATGGGCTACTCGCTGCACTCCGGCCAGGTTATCGTCGCCGACGGCACCCCCGAGGCCGCGCGCCGCATCGAGCGCGTGCTCACCTCGGACCCGGGCATGGGCGTGCTGCGCCATGCCGATGCGGGTTACCCTGAAGCCGTCGAGGTCGCCCGGACCCGTGGCGTGCGCATCCCCGGCATCACCGAGTGACGCATGGAAACCCTGGAGCTGCTGATCCGCAACACGTCCGAGGTGCTCACCGTGGAGGGCTCCCACCAGGAGCCCGCCGAGCAGGCCCTCACCCCGCGCCCCAACGCCTGCGTGGGCGTGCGCCGGGGGAAGGTCTGGTACGTGGGCTCCGAGGGCAGCCTGCCCAAGGGCGCGGTGGGCCCCTCCACCCGCGTGGTGGACGCCCACGGGCAGTTCGTGGGCCCTGGCTTCGTGGATCCGCACACCCACGCCGTCTTCGCGGGTGAGCGCGCGGCCGAGTTCGACCTGCGCTGCCAGGGGGCCACGTACCTGCAGATCGCCCAGGCCGGGGGCGGCATCGCCAACACCGTGCGCGCCACCCGCTTCGCCAGCGAGGAGGATCTCATCCGGCTCGCCCTGCCCCGCCTCCAGCTGATGCTGGAGTACGGCATCACCACCGCCGAGGTGAAGAGCGGCTACGGCCTGTCGCTCCAGGACGAGCTGAAGATGCTCCGGGTGGTGCAGCGGCTCTCCACGCTCCAGCCCCTGGAGCTGGTGCCCACGCTCATGTGCGCGCACGCGGTGCCCGAGGAGTACCGTGAGTGGCGCGAGGCCTACATGGATCTCTGCATCAAGGAGATCATCCCCGCGGTGGCCGAGCAGGGACTGGCGCGCTTCTGCGACATCTTCGTCGAGGAGAGCGCCTTCAGCCACGCGGAGGCCCGCCGGATTCTGGGGGCCGCCACGAAGCTGGGGCTCAAGCCCCGGCTGCACGTGGACCAGCTCACCTCCTCGGGAGGCGCCGAGCTGGCAGCCGAGCTGGGGGCCATCACCGCCGATCACCTGGAGCACGTGAGCGACGCGGGCATCCGCGCCCTGGCGGATGCGGGTGTCACCGCCGTACTTGTCCCTACAGCCACCCTCTTCCTGCGCGTGCGGCCCTACGCCCCTGGGCGCAAGCTACGCGACGCCGGCGTCAACGTGGCGCTCGGCACCAACCTCAACCCGGGCTCCGCCATGAGTGAGAACCTGCCCCTCACGCTGGGACTCGCCTGCCTGGAGAACGGGCTGACGGCCGCCGAAGCCTACTGGGCCGCAACCCGAGGGGCCGCGCTCGCCCTTGGTTTGAACACATACGGCCGGATTACGGTGGGAGATCCGGCAAACATTGTCGTTTTTTCGTGTTCAAACTATCGCCATCTTCCCTATCACCTGGGAATCAATCACGCACGGATTGTCATTAAAGACGGCCATGTGGTGGTAGAAAACGAGCGGGCCCTCTGTTCGTGACCTCAGGTGGACAGAGGGACGTGACGGAACTTCCCGTCTGGGCCGGTCGTTATAATCAAACAAGAAGACCATGTGCCGTCTCTTCGGCTTTCGTTCCTCTGTTCCCGCTGCGGTCCACCCGTCCCTCGTGACGGAGAAGAACTCACTTCTCCAGCAGTCGAGGGAGCACAAGGATGGTTGGGGCATCGCCTCGTATGAGGCCGAGCAGCCGCTCGTCGCCCACGGGCTCGGACCCGCGTACTGCGACCCCGACTTCGAGCGGGTAAGCAGCCGTGTGTCCTCTCGCACGGTCGTCGCGCACCTGCGCCTGGCTTCTGTGGGCGCGGTGGAGAAGCGCAACGCCCACCCGTTCAACCATGGCCGCTGGTGCTTCGTGCACAACGGCACGGTGAAGAACTTCGCCCGGCACCGCGCCACGGTGGAGTCCCTCATCCGCCCGGAGCTGCTGGCGAACATCCGAGGCGCCACGGACTCGGAGCGTTGCTTCTATTTGTTCCTCACGCGGCTGGAGAAGCGGCAGTCGCTCGAGGGGCCAGCGTGCGTGGAGAAGGTCGCGTACGCGCTCGCGGAGACGATGGGGCTGGTGTCGGCCATCACCGATGAGCCGGGACAGGCGCCGCAGGAGCGCTCGTCGATGAACTTCCTCGTGACCAACGGGGACGTGATGGTGGCGACGCGGCGCAACCGGACACTCTTCCTGTCGGACACGGCGCCGGAGACGGGCAGACGCCCGCACCGCCTGCACGGGGGTCCACCGAAGCCAGGGACGCAGCTCGAGCAGTTCGTGCTCGCCAGCGAGCAGCTCTCAGGCGAGGACCACTGGCACGTCATCGACGAGGAGGACATCGTCGGCGTGGACAGCGGCCTCATCCTGCACCGGTGGAAGGTGCAGGACCTGTGCACCCGCCCCTGAACCTTACTGCCAGCTGCCCAGCGGCCCTCCGTAGGCCCCAATGTCCTCGGGCGTCCCGTCCCGGTCTCGCCCGAAGCTGTCGAGGCATCCGGCATCGAGCAACGGAGAGCCGGCTGCTGGGTGGAAGTTGCCCGCTTCCGGGGACAAGAAGAGCGGCTCCAGCTCGACATTGCCGTCCTTGCCCATTTCGAACCGAGGCGGCTCCAGGTAGAAGTCCGCTCTGTTGGCACCATTCTCGAAGAACACGTTGCAGCGGACGCGCCCCGTCTGGATGTACGAGTAGAAGACGCCTACCTCCGAGCGGGCCAACACGTTGTTGATGATGTCCAGGTACGCCGCACTGCTGACGATGGCTTCCTGGGTGTTCTCCCAGAAGACGTTGTTCGCCACGAGCGCCACGTCCTGGAAGTGGTTGGCCACGAAGCCGTGGGTATTGCCCACGAAGAGGTTGTTGCGCACCACCGCGCGCGCGTGGAAGTAGAGCATCGCGCCGATGGAGTTGTTCCGGAAGATGTTGTGCATCAGGAGGGCCGACGTCGGCGCCTGTCCCTCGTCGGTGTGGCCATCCGCGAAGACCGCGGACGAGTACCAGTTGCCGCTGCAGGACATCACGTCGATGTCATCGCAGAGGTTCCCCGTCCCCACGTTCTGGAACGTGAACCCGGCCACCACCACGTCGGAGGCTCCTGAGAAGTCAACGAGCTTCACGGGCGCGCCGCCCCCGTCCAGGACGGTCCACCGCGCGCCACTGCCGAGCAGCCGGATTCCGCTCTTCAGGCGCACCGTCTCGAAGTAGGTGCCCGAGCTCACGCGCACCGTGTCCCCGGCCTTCGCGGCATCCACCGCGGCCTGGATGTTCGTGTAGTCCTGTGGCACGCGGAGGACACGCGGCAGCTTCGCCTCCTCCGGCCAGGTGGAAGCCCCCACCTGCACCATCGCGGTATCCGCCAGCGCCCCGGTACGGTCCAGCACGGACACCGCCAGCACCTCCCCCTGGGTCCCGGGAATCTCAAATTCCTGAGACCCTGCCCCCACCACCGTCACAGACTCCTGAGCCGGACGCGACGCATGCAGGCGCGAGACCAAGAGCACAGCACCCGACTCCCGCAGCCCCTCAAGGAGTGGGACCCGGAGAGAGGTCGGCCCCGAGGGCTGTTCCGAGGGCTGTTCCGGGCTCTCGGGCGAGGAAGGAACGAGAGGATCAACGGTGGGTCCCTCGGGCGAAGACGGTTCAACGCAACCGGTCAGCAAGAGACCCGCGAGCAACGGAACGGACAGCAGGGAGCGCACGTTCATTCTCCGCTCCCCAAGCAATGCCCAGACCAGCGTCAGTCCCTGTTGGGGGGTCCCAGGCTCGGCGAGCCCCAACGGTCCACGGTAACGGGCACCGTCATGTCCCCCTCCACCCGGAAGGAGTGGCGAGGCGACTGCGCTCCATCCGCGGAGAGCGCGGGGCACCACGAGTCCTCCAGCCAGACCTCGAATGAGACGTCCGCCTCGAGAGCAAGGCGCACCGAACCGACGTAGTGCTCGCCTTGACGGCGCAGGTGGAAGCCCGGAACCGTGTCGCCACCAAGCGAGGGCTCCGAGCCCACCACGGTGACGACCGCGTTGGCCGGGGTGTCCTTGGGCACCGTCACGTCAAAGGTGACGGTGGCGTGGGGGTACGCCTGGGGAGGCGGCTCGATAGCGCCACATCCCACCAGCATCGCGCTGGCGAGCGGGAGGAGCAGGAAGCACTTCGCTGCGTGGGAGAGGGTCATGGGCACAGGATAGACCCGGAGTGGATCCCCTCTGATAGCGAGGAGGGGGACAAGCCTCCCTCTCAACGGTCCCCTGGGAAAGAGGGGGCCTTACGATGTTCGCCACTCAGCAACACCGCCTCGGAAGGTCTTTTCCAGCATCTCGACGAAGCGGCGCACCTTGGCCGTCACGTAGGGAGCAGGCGCATAGATGGCGAACACCCCGCGACCCACCGGGATGAAGCGTCCGAGGACAGCTTCGAGCCGCCCAGCCGCGAGGTCCTCCTCGACGAGGTAGCGAGGCAGGTCGGCGATCCCGAGTCCAGCGAGCGCGGCCTGGCGCAGGGCGTGGGTGTTGTTGACGTGCAACCGGCCCGAGACACGAATGGGGGAGGTGTGCTCCGCGTCCTCCGTGGCGCGCAGGTGCCACGTCTCCACGGGCTGACCCGCGACGAACACGATGCAGTCGTGGTCCGTGAGCTCGCTGGGCCGACGCGGGCGACCTGCCCGGGCGAGGTAGTCGGGGCTGGCGCAGAGCACGCGCCGATCATCACCGAGCCTGCGGGCCACGAAGGCCGACGGCGGCTGGGCCGTCATGCGGATGGCCACATCGATGCCCTCCTCGACGAGATCGATCCTACGGTCCGAGAGCTCGACGTGAACCTTCACGGCGGGATACGCGTGTTGGAAGGCAAGCACCACCGGCATCACCTGGACCTGGCCGAGCACCGTCGGCGCGGTGACGCGCAGCGTGCCGTGGGGCGTGTCCTGGACGCTCTCCGCCTCGCGCTCGACGGATTCGATGGACTCCAGGATGGAGCGGGCCCGCTCACAGTAGCGAGCACCGGCCTCCGTGAGCTGCATGCGGCGCGTGGTGCGCTGGAGCAGCCGTATCCCGAGCCGGGCCTCGAGGCGCGACAGTTGCTTGCTCACCGCGGAAGACGTCATGCCCAGCTTCGCCGCAGCGGCGCTGAGCGAGCCGGCGTCGACGACAGCAACCAGGATGGACATTCCGGTGATGGCCTCGCGGTGCTCCTGCATTCGTGAATCCTCGTCAAGAGTGCTCGTCCCCAGGAAGCCTTTTTCATCCACGAGGAACAAGGCAATTTCTGGGTCATTCGAGGCGCTGGCCTCGAGTTGTTCCACCTTCTTCCGAAAAGAGAGCCACCATGGCCCCCGCCAAGACCCAGAAAGTCCTCGTCGTCAGCCCCGCCGATACGAGCCGATTCGAGCTCGTGGAGCGCGAGGTCCCTCAGCCCGGCCCGCATGATCTGCTGGTCCAGGTCAAGGCCGTCTCCGTCAATCCCGTCGACACCAAGGTGCGCGCGAAGCGACCGGGCCGGGTTCTTGGCTGGGACGCCTCGGGTGTCGTCGTCGCTCGGGGCTCGGAGGTGAAGCGCTTCCGCGAGGGCGACGAGGTCTACTACGCCGGTGACATCACCCGGGAAGGCACGAATGCGCCGCTGCACGTGGTGGATGAGCGCATCGTCGGCCGCAAGCCGCGCAAGCTGGACCACCTCCACGCCGCGAGCATCCCCCTCACGGCGCTCACGGCCTGGGAGGGCCTGTACGAGCAGCTCCGTGTCGAGCAGGGTGGCACCCTCCTCGTCATCGGGGCGGCCGGAGGCGTCGGCTCGCTCGTCGTGCAGATGGCGAAGCGGCTGACGAAGATGACCGTCATCGGCACGGCCTCCCGCGACACCACCCGGGACTGGGTGAAGAAGATGGGCGCGGACCACGTGGTGAACCACCGCGAGAACCTGCCCACGCAGCTCGCGGCGCTCGGCCTGAAGAACGTGGATGCCATCTTCTGCTGCGTCGGCACGGACGCGCACTTCGAGACGATGGCGGAGCTGATCGCGCCGAGTGGACGCATCGTGTCCATCGTGGAGCCCGAGCAGCCGCTGCCGATGGGAAAGCTCTTCAGCAAGAAGGCGAGCTTCTCGTGGGAGTTCATGTTCTCGAAGTCGATGTACAACACGAAGGACCTGGCCACTCAGCAGGCCATCCTCGACCGCGTGGCCGACTTGTTGGACGAGGGCGTGCTCACCTCGACCCTGACGGTGGACGCGGGCGTGCTGGAGCCCGCCGCGCTCGCCGAGGCGCACCGGACCCTCTCCTCCGGCAAGATGGTGGGCAAGCTCGCCTTCCGTCTGTAGGCGAGGTCAGTCCCGCGGCTCCTCGAGCTCGACGAGCACCTGCCCGTTGGTCTCGTCGAGGAGCGCCTTCCGGAACGCGTCCACCTGGGAAACGGGAAGCTCGAGCCGGTAGCCCACGGTGACCGCGTACTCCTCGGAGAGGACCTCGGCTTCGTAGGCGGCGAGCAACCGGCGCACGCCTTCGATGTTCGCGTACTCCAGCTCGACGGCGAGGCGCGCCTTCCGGACGCGCTCGCGGGTGGGCAGGCTCTCGAGTGCCTGCTGGACACAGCCGGTGTAGGCCCGCACCAGCCCACCCTTGCCCAACAAGGTTCCACCGAAGTAGCGGGTGACGACCGCCGCCACCTCCCCTACCCCGCCATGGAGCAGCGCGGTGAGCATTGGCCGGCCCGCGGTCCCATGTGGCTCGCCGTCGTCACTCATCCCCACCGTGCTGGTCGAGCCGGGCGGCCCCACCACGTAGGCCCAGCAGTTGTGGTTCGCGTCGGGAAACTCCTCGCGGACCCGGGCAACGAAGGCCTTTGCCTCCTCCGCGGTGGGCGTGTGGGCGACCGTGGTGATGAAGCGGCTGCGTTGAATCTCCTGCTCCACCCGGTGGAGGCCCGCCGGAATGAGGTAACGCTTGTCCTCGCCCATCAGCTCGCCGCGGGCAGCCACGCCTCGAGCAACTGCGTGGGCCTCGAGCCCCAGGCCTCCGCGACCAGCTCACGCGACTCTTCGCCCGTGTCCCGGAGCGTGACACGCAGGAACTCGCGAGGCGCGGCCTGCGGAATCTTGTCCAGCCACTCCACCAGCACCGCGCCATCCCCTCCCACCAGGTCCAAGAAACCCGTGGCGTACAGCTCGTCGTAGTCGGCCAGTCGGTAGAGGTCCGCGTGGTACAGCGGCACTCGACCCCGGTACGGGTAGACGATGGCGAACGTGGGGCTGGCCACCTCCGAGCGCGATACGCCCGCGCCCTCGGCCACACCGCGCACCAGGTGCGTCTTGCCCGCGCCCAAGTCGCCCACCAGGCCCACGAAGTCCCCAGGCTGGAGCAACTGCCCGAGCCGGACACCCAACCGATGCGTCTCCTCGGGCGAGCCCGACAGCACCGTGCGGCTCAGCGAGGGCGCGCTCATCGGTTCCACCTCGTCCACACGTTGCACAGCCCCTTGGCCACGTCTGTGGCGATCAGCCCCAACCGGCCACGGCGGGCTACCATGAGGTCTCCCGAAAGCCCGTGCGCGTACACGGCCGTCCAGGCGGCCTCGGGAAGCTTCAGACCCTGTCCCAACAGAGCACCCAGGAGGCCGCTCAGCACATCGCCCATGCCACCGGTGGCCATGCCCGGGTTGCCCGTGGGGTTCACGTAGACGGAGCCATCGTGGTGCGCAACGAGCGTCCGGGCGCCCTTGAGCACCAGCGTCACCCCGTGCGTGCGAGCAAAGTCCCGAGCCACCTCCACGCGAGCCTTCTGCAGGTCCTTCGTGGGCACACCGGTGAGCCGCGACATCTCGCCCGGATGCGGAGTGAGCACCAGCGGCCCCTTTGCCCGGCGGAGCACCTCGAGGTCGGTGGCGACGGCATTGAGCGCATCCGCGTCCAGCACGGCGGGAGCCTCCACGCGCGAGAGCAGCGTCCCCAGGAGCTTCACCGTCTCCTCACCACGAGGGATGCCCGGGCCCACGACGAGCACGTCCTTCTTGTCCGCCGCGGCCAGCAGAGGCTCCAGGTCCGCCATGCCGAGCGGCCCTCGATTCTCCAGCGGCCACCCCATGACCTCGGGCGTATGACCGAGCACTGACTCCACCACCTCGGAGCGGGTGGCCACGGTGACGAGCCCCGCCCCACCGCGCAACGCGCCCAGGGCCGACATGGCCGCAGCGCCGGACTTGCCGTGACTGCCGGCCACCACCAGCACGTGCCCGTAGGAGCCCTTGTGCGTATCCGAGCGGCGCGGCGCAATGGCCCCTCGCGCGTCAGACTCCTCGACGAGGAACACCTCCGCACCCTCGCGGGCCTCCACGGCCTCGGGAGGAATGCCGATGTCCACGCACCGCAACTCGCCGCACAGGGTGGCGCCGGGCTCCAACACCTGGCCCTGCTTGACGAAGCCGAAGGTGACGGTGAGGTCCGCCTCCACGCAGGGCTCGAAGGGCTCTCCGGTGTCCGTGTGCAGCCCCGAGGGGATGTCCGCGGCCACCACCTTCACCCCCGCCGCACGCCAGCGGCGCATGTGCTGGATGGCCTCGGCGAACTCTCCCGCTGGAGCCCGGGTGAGCCCTGTGCCGAAGAGCGCGTCCACCACCACGTCGCCGGCCCTCGCCTCCCCCACCGTGCCGAGCGACTGGGGCTCCATGCGATAGGGCGTCAGCGCATGCAGGTTGCGCTTGGACTCGGGCGTCAGCTTCGCCCGGTCACCGACCAGCACCAGCGTCACGCGCAGGCCGTGGGCGTGGAGGAACCGCGCCGCCACCAGCCCATCTCCCCCGTTATTGCCGGGCCCGCACACCACCACGTACCGCGCGCCTGGGGTGCCCAGCTCGCGCGCCGCGTCCGCCAAATACCGGCCGGCGTTCTCCATCAGCAGCGGGGACGGCATGCCGAAGCGGGACTCGGCGGCCTGGTCGGCCGCGCGCATCCGAGCGGCGGTGAGGACACGGCGCATGACTCAGCTCCTTTCCTGGAGGACAACCGTCGCGGCGGCGACCCCCGCGTCATGGGTGAGCGCGAGGAAGGCCTCCGCGCGCCGCTTCTCCATCTCCGCGAGCGCTACACCCGAGAGGCGAAAGCGCGGCGGACCGCCCTCGCGCACCACCTCCATGTCCAGCCAGGTGATGCCCGGCGGAGCACCCAACGCCTTCACCAGGGCCTCCTTGGCGGCGAAGCGAGCCGCATAAGCACTGGCCGCGTCCGCCCTCGCGCTACACAGCGCGCGCTCGGCCTCCGTGTACACACGTGCGAGGAAGCGCTCGGCGCGCGGCCCGTCCAGGATGCGCTGGATGCGCGCCACCGAGCAGATGTCCATCCCCAGGCCGAGGATCGCCATGACGCCCTATCCCGGGTTGCGCATCAGCTCGACCATCTCCCGCACCGCCCGCTCGAAGCCCACCAGCACGGCTCGCGCGACGATGGAGTGGCCGATGTTCAGCTCGTCGATCTCCTGGATGCGCGCGATGGGCAGCACGTTGTCGTAGTTGAGCCCATGGCCCGCGGCCACGGTCATGCCCAGCCGCGCCGCCGCCTTCGCCGCGTCCACGATGCGGGCCAGCTCCCGCGCACGCTCGCGCTCGTTGCGCGCCTCGCAGTAGCGCCCGGTGTGCAGCTCGATCCGGTCCGCGTCCACCTTGTGCGACGCCCGCACCTGGTCCAGGTCCGGATCGATGAACAGCGACACGGGGATGTCCCCGTCCTTGAGGTTCTTGATGATCTTCGCGATGTGATCGCGCTGCCCGGCTACGTCGAGCCCGCCCTCGGTGGTGAGCTCCTCGCGGCGCTCGGGCACCAGCGTCACCACGTCCGGCTTGTGCTCGTAGGCGATCTTCACCATCTCCTGGGTGGCCGCCATCTCCAGGTTGAGCAGCGTCTGGACCGTCTCCCGCAGGATGCGCAGGTCACGCTCCTGAATGTGACGCCGGTCCTCCCGCAGGTGGATGGTGATCTGCCCGGCTCCGGCCAGCTCGGCGATCGCCGCCGCCGTCACGGGATCCGGATACGTGGTGCGCCGCGCCTGACGCAGCGTCGCCACGTGGTCCACATTTACACCCAGTCGCTGTCCCATCTCGGCCGCTCTCCTCGCGAGGGCATCAGACCGGAGCTTGCCTCGCTCCGGCCCGCGCGCGCCCTTCTATTCGCGGCCAGCGACCAGATGTCAACCGTTGAGCGCCTTGGAGAGCGCCTCGGCGATCTCCCGGGCGTACTGCTCGTTGCGCGCGGCGTCGATGCCCTCGATGAGGACGCGGGCCTTGGGCTCGGTGCCGGAGAAGCGCACCAGCACCCGGCCCTCCTTGCCCAGCTTCTTCTCCACGTCCTGGATGGCGCGCATCACCGTGGGCAGCTCGCCCAGCTCGCGCTTCTGCTTCACCACCACGTTGACGAGCGTCTGCGGCACCGGCTCGAAGATGGAGGCCAGCTCGCTCACCGGCTTCTGCTGGCGGCACATGACGGCCAGGAGCTGGAGCGCGGCCAGGGTGCCATCGCCCGTGGTCGTGTGGTCCAGGAAGATGAGGTGGCCGCTCTGCTCGCCACCGATGTTGTAGCCGTTCTTGCGCATCTCCTCGACGACGTAGCGGTCACCCACCTTGGTGCGGACGACCTTCACGCCCCAGCGAGACACCGCGCGCTCCAGGCCGATGTTGCTCATCACCGTGGACACGAGCGTCTTCTTCTTCAGCTCCTTGCGGGTGACGAGCTCGCCGGTGCAGATGGCCATGATGGCGTCGCCATCCACCACCTTGCCCTTCTCGTCCACGACGATGAGGCGGTCCGCGTCACCGTCCAGCGCGATGCCCACGTTCGCCCCGTGCTTCACCACCGCCCGCGCGAGGTTCTCCGGGTAGAGCGCGCCGCACTTGTTGTTGATGTTCTTGCCGTCCGGCTGCACGCCGAGCGCGATCACCTTGGCGCCCAGCTCCTCGAGCACCGCCGGAGCCGTCTTGTAGGCAGCGCCGTTGGCGCAGTCGACGACGACCGTGAGCCCCTCCAGCGTCAGCTCGCGGGGGAAGGTCGTCTTGAGAAAGACGATGTAACGGCCGCGCGCGTCCTCGAGGCGGAAGGCCCGGCCAATCTTGGTCGCGGTGGGGCGGATGGAGTCGATGGCGCCGCTGGCCACCAGCTCCTCGATCTTCGCCTCCGTCTCATCCGGCAGCTTGAAGCCGTCGCGCCAGAAGAACTTGATGCCGTTGTCCTGGTACGGGTTGTGCGAAGCGGAGATGACCGCACCCGCGTCCGCGCGCATGGAGGTGGTGAGATTCGCGATGCCCGGGGTGGGCAGAGGACCCACCAGGTCCACATCCACGCCCATGGAGATGATGCCGGCGGCGAGCGCCTGCTCCAGCATGTAGCCCGACAACCGCGTGTCCTTGCCGATGATGACGCGGTGCCGGTGAGGCCCGTTGCGGATGAGGTGCGCGAGCGCACGACCCAGCTGCATCGCGACTTCCGCCGTCATCGGGTAGACGTTGGCCACGCCCCGGACGCCGTCCGTGCCGAATAGCCGCTGAGACGCCCTCTCTTCCTTGGGGGGCATGTTCATCCTGTACGCCATAGTGTGCCGCTCCACCTTTCCAGGCCGGCTGTGAGGCCGGACCGCCAACGCCGAGGGCTTATATCCCGCCCTCCACAGCGCCCGAAGCTAGGGAGTAGAAGCTCCCTGGACAAGCTTGCGGCCAATCAAGCCACCCCTACCCCTTGGTAGGTCGGAACGCCTCATACATTGTCCCTGACGGAGAATGTCTCTCACCCTCGCACCCTCGGCGACTGGTAGAGAGACCCTCCCTCGAGCGCTTCGCGCACGGCATCGGCCACCGCGAGTGCGTCTTTCACCTCGGAAACGTCGTGTACTCGAACGAAGTCCGCGTCCCCCGCTCCGGCCATGACTGCCACCGAGCCCAGCGTCGCGGCCAGACGTTCGGTCGCCGGCTTGCCCCCCGCGAGCTTCCCCAGGAAGCCCTTGCGGCTGGTGCCCACCAACAGCGGTAGCCCCAGCACGCGCAGCTCCTCCAGCCGCCGGAGCAGGAAGAGGTTGTGCCCGAGCGTCTTGCCGAAGCCGATGCCCGGATCCACCAGCACCCGCTCGCGCGGCACGCCCGCGGCCACCGCTCGTGCCACACCTTCCTCCAGGAAGGCCAGCACCTCGTCCACCACGTCCTCGTAGCGAGGGTCCTTCTGCATCGTCTCGGGGGTGCCCTGGATGTGCATCAAGCAGCAGGCAGCCCCTGCCTCGGCCGTCACACGAGGCAGCTCGGGATCGAAGGTGAAGCCGCTGATGTCGTTGATGAGCACCGCGCCGGCCTTCAGCGCCTCGCGGGCCACTGCCGCCTTGGTGGTATCCACGGAGATGGGCACGTCCGTGCGGGCGCGCAGGCCCTGGATGACGGGGAGGATACGAGCCACCTCCTCCTCGGCGGGAACGGGAGGAGAACCCGGTCGAGTGGACTCACCGCCCACGTCCAGCACGTCCGCGCCGGCCTCGGCGAGCCGCAGCCCGTGGGCCACGGCGGCCTCCGTGCTGAAGTGACGCCCGCCATCGGAGAAGCTGTCCGGCGTCACGTTCACCACGCCCATGACATACGTGCGCGCCCCGAAGGTGAAGGTGCGCCCGCCCAGCACCAGGGGAGCCGGTGGCAGCGAGGACGCCAGCACGCGCGCCAGCGCCTCTGCGAGCCCTGCCAGCTCCGGCCGCTCCTTCGCCGCGGAGATCACACGCTCAAACTGGTCCTTGCGTCCGGAGAGCAGCCCCGTGCCGGGCCTCGTGCGCTGATCTCCCGCGACCCACGAGGGGAACTCCTCACGCCCGGGAGCCGTGGACTCCGCGAAGAGACCGGAGAGGAAGCGGCCCTGCTCGCGCTCCAGGCCCGTGAGCAGCACGTGCAGCGAGGGCAGCTTCTCCAGCAGGTACTCGCGAGCGGGCGTGGGCAGCCCCATGCGGAGGAAGGCCGGCTCGAGGTCGGCGGGGCGGTCAGCGCGGACGGGGCGGGCGCGAATCATGTCGGGACGGCTCCGGAGGAGGCAGAAAGCAGAAGGGCCCTCCCCACGTGAGTGGAGAGGGCCCGGGTTCTACACGGAAGCGCGGCTCAAGCTACGCCTTGTTCGGCTCCATGTTGGGGAGCCCCTCGAGCGCGTCGAGGATCTTCCGCTTGTCCTTCTTCTCGGTGGACTTCGTGGGCGGAGCCATGACGCGAGGAGGCGGGCGCTCGCGGGTGAGCTGACCACCCTGCAGGAGGATGTTCACGTCCTCGGCGTCCAGCGTCTCGTACTCCACCAGCGCATCGGCCACGCGCTTGAGGCCCTCGAGGTGCTCGGTCAGCAGCCGCTTACCGTTCTCGTAGCAGCTCATCACGATGCCACGCACCTCGGCGTCGATCTGCCGCGCGGTGTCCTCGGAGTAGTCCTTGGCCGAGTTGAAGTCGCGGCCCAGGAACACCTCACCGTCGCTCTTGCCGAAGGCCAGGGGCCCCAGCTTGTCGCTCATGCCCCAGCGGCACACCATGGCGCGCGCCGTCTCGGTGGCGCGCTCGATGTCGTTGGACGCACCCGAGCTCATCTCGTTGAAGATCAGCTCCTCGGCGATGCGGCCACCCATGGCCATGGTGATCTGATCGAGGATCTGCTTCTTGTAACCGTTGACCTTGTCCTCGGTGGGCAGGCTCCAGGTGAGACCCAGGGCCTGACCGCGCGGGATGATGGTGACCTTGTGGAGGGGATCGCAGCCCGGCAGCAGCTTGGCGATGAGAGCGTGGCCGGCCTCGTGGACGGCGGTGTTCCGCTTCTCCTTCTCGGTCATGATCATGGACTTGCGCTCGGGGCCCATGAAGACCTTGTCCTTGGCCTGCTCGAAGTCGCTGAGGTCCACGCGCTCCTTGTTCTGGCGGGCGGCCATCAGCGCCGACTCGTTGACCAGGTTCTCCAGGTCCGCGCCCGTCATGCCCGGGGTACCGCGGGCGATGACCTCGAGGTCCACTTCCGGAGCCAGCGGCACGCGGCGGGTGTGCACCTTGAGCACGCCCAGGCGGCCCTTCAGGTCAGGACGCGGCACCACGATGCGCCGGTCGAAGCGGCCCGGGCGCTGGAGCGCGGGGTCCAACACGTCCGGACGGTTGGTGGCGGCGATGAGGATGACGCCCTCGTTGGACTCGAAGCCGTCCATCTCCACCAGGAGCTGGTTGAGCGTCTGCTCGCGCTCGTCGTGACCACCGCCGAGGCCCGCGCCACGGTGACGGCCCACGGCGTCGATCTCGTCGATGAAGATGATGCAGGGGGCGTTCTTCTTGCCCTGCTCGAACAGGTCGCGCACGCGGCTGGCGCCCACGCCCACGAACATCTCCACGAAGTCCGAGCCGGAGATGGAGAAGAAGGGAACCCCGGCCTCACCGGCCACCGCGCGCGCCAGCAGCGTCTTACCGGTACCCGGAGGGCCCATCATCAGCACGCCCTTGGGGATGCGGCCGCCGAGCTTGGTGAACTTCTTGGGATCCTTGAGGAACGCGACGATCTCCTCCAGCTCCTCCTTGCACTCGTCGGCGCCGGCCACGTCCGCGAACGTGACCTTGTTGTGGCTCTCATTGAGCAGCCGCGCCTTCGACTTGCCGAAGGTCATCGCCTTGCCGCTGCCACCCTGGAGCTGGCGCATGAAGAAGATGAAGAACAGGAACAGGAAGACGACCGGCATCCACTGACCGAGGATGGTCAGCCAGAGGCTGTTCTGCTCCTCCCGCTCGTACTTCACGTCCACATTGTTCTTGCGCAGTTGCTCGAGGACGGTCGCATCCGCCTCGGGGCCGGTGGTCCGGAACTTCTCATCGGTGTCGGTGAAGACACCCGAGTAGGTGTTCCCCTTGACCGAGACGGCCCGAACCTTCTTGTCCTCCACCTTGGCCAGGAATTGGGTGAAGGTCGGCTCCTGCACCTGGTCGCTGCCTGTGGAGAAGAAATTGTAGAAGGCGACGAAGAGGACGATCAGGATGACCCAAAGGCCGATGGTCTTGTAAGTCGAACGCACGTGTCAGCTGCCCTTTCGGTGCTCGGCGGTATGAGGGCACGGCCGAAAAATGCCCAGCAGTTTCGACCGTTTGTCACGACACCGGGCGTGTTGCCCGTTTATCGGACGGTATCAGCAACAGCAAAAACGCCTCAACTATTTTGGGGGTTCCATCCCCTCAGAGCCCCCGCAGTGGTCGACTCTATAACGAAGAGGTGCCGGGCGTGCTCGCGCCCGGTGGAGTGGCCCACAGGAAGAGCCGTACAGCGGACACGGCCGGCGAATTCCACACCCCTGGAATCCAGAGGAGGTTTCCCTCGGCGTCCGTCACCACCGGCAGCGCGTCCCGGAGCTCGGCGGGGATGCGCCGGTCCACCAGCACATCCTGCAGCTTGCGCGAGCCCGCGGGCCCTCTCACTCGGTCCCCAGGCCTCCGTGTCCGCACGGTGAGGGGCCAGGAGGTCCCCTCGGGGAGCGACAGCCCCAGGGTGCCCGGCGGCGGAGGCTCTGGCGCCACGGTGAAGGCCCAGCCCGTCCTCGGCTGAACCCCCGAGGCCCCCTCCCCCGCCAGAACCAGCGCCGGAGATGGTTCTCCAGCTCGTTCAGGGCGCACACAGCGCACGCGTCCTCCCGTGGTTCGGAGGAGGAGCCCCCCGCGCGCCCCTCCACCCCGGAGCGTCACGGTCCGGCCCGTCTCCACGGCACTCAGCGCCCGAGCCAAGGAGGCATCATCCACCTCCGCGCCGGCCTCGGACAGCAGGCGCGCCAACACCCGGCGTCGCAGGGGCGGCTCCAGGGCTCGCACTCCCACTGCATCCAAACTCCCGTCCGCGAGCACAAGCCGGCTCCAGGCTCCGTTCGCCAGCTCGCCCAGCAGGGCCTCATCCTCGGCAGCCAGACGGGCGAAGGTGGCCAGGCGTGGCACCACGGGGAAGCCCGCGGCCCGTGCGAGCACCGGCAGCACTTCATGCCGAATGCGCGTCCTCAGAAAGGTCGGGTCCACGTTCATGGGGTCCGTCACGAAGGGGATGCCCTGCTCGGCCAGGAAGGCCTCTACCTCCTCGCGTGTCCGCTCGATGAGTGGACGAACGAGGAAGGGCCGGGCCCGATGGATGCCCGCTGCGCCTCGCAGTGCAGTCCCACGCACCAGCCGCATGAGGAGCGTCTCCGCCTGGTCCGAGGCCGTATGCGCCGTGGCCACCACCTGAAGGCCGCGCTCGCGCCGCAACGCCTCCAGCTCCGCGTAGCGGGCCTCGCGTGCCCGGGCCTCGATTCCGGAGCCCGGGGCCAGGTGCAAGGCTCGCACGTGACAGGGCAACCCCCAGCGAGCCGCTAGCCGAGCGACTGCCTCCACCTCATGCCGAGCCTCGGGCCTCAAGCCATGGTCGAGGGTGGCCACCTCCACTCTCAGTGAGAGCGCCTCACGCACTCGCGCAGTCCCCACGAGCAGCGCGGTCGAATCCGCTCCTCCAGAGACGGCCAGCAGGACGGAGCCGCCCACCAGTCCGAAGTGGCGGTACGCCGCCTCCAGGGTCGTCGAAAACAGGACGCTCGCGTCTTCTGTGGGGGGCATTGAACAGGGAAAGGAATCAGAATCGGGTGAGTCCGGTTACACCGGATGCGGCCGGTTGAAGGGGCCGACGACGATTCTTATGATCGTCATGAAGGTCGCGAGGGTCGGGTTGGTCGGGGAAAAATGGGGGAAATGGTCGCGCGACACAGGATGTTTTGAACGTGGATTTTCGACGGAGTTGGGCCTAGGGGTCCCCCCCCTCCCCCTCTGGGCCCACGGGGCCGCCGGGATATGTCCTGGCGGTCCTTCTTTCCGGAACGCCCCGGGTCCTTTTTGGCAAGGACCCGGGGCGTTCCCTTTTGCGGGTTTTTTTCGCGGACGGCGCATGCACGGCTGCATACGGTACGGGAGCACGCCGAAACCGTTGACCCGTCAGGGCGTCTGTCGGATAACCGCCCCGGTGTGTTCAGGTCGTCACCTCGTATCCGCTGCGGAGATCCAGGATGGCAGGCACCGACAAGCGTAAGCAGTCCCTCTACTTCCCCGAGGAGATGCTGAAGGAGATCCAGGAGGAGGCCAACCGCCAGGATCGCTCCCTCTCGTGGGTCGTGCAGCAGGCCTGGAAGATCGCTCGTGACCGAATCAAGTCGTTCCCTGCGGTGAACGACGTGACGGGTGACGAGCGACAGGACCCCCGTGAAGAAGGGAGGTCCTGAGCTTCATGGCCGCCACTGATCATCGAAAGCAATCCCTCTACTTCCCCGAGGACATGCTGGATGAAATCCAGCGTGAGGCGACGCGGCAGGATCGCTCGCTCTCGTGGATCGTTCAGCAGGCGTGGAAGGTGGCCCGCGCCGAGCTGCGCAAGATGCCGTCACCCAACGACGTCTTCGGCCCCACGCCCACCCAGCCCAGCGGGCCGGAAGGGTCGGACGGGTCGCAGTCCTGATGAACGTGCCCCCCGCTGTCGGCCCTACTGCACCACGGGCCGACCGGGCCGGGCACAGTGGTTGAAGATGACGCGGCCAGCCTCCTTCAGGGCCTGATTCTCGGTCGGGTGTTTCGCCCGCATATAGGCCTCGGTGAGGTTGGCGTCTGTGGCCTTGCCCTCGGCCGACGTCGCCGTGACGGGGTTGCGAGACAGGTCCGTGGCCGCGTCCTTGAAGATGGCGCCGTAGCCATCCCCTCCCTGCAGAAGGAAGACGGGCATCGCCACGCGGTAGCGGATGCTCGGGTCCGCACGCGCAGGAAGCGGCACCGTGCGCTCGTTCACCTTCAGCTCCACCACACGCTGCCCCCGGGGGCGCTCGCAGTCCACGTGCACCGTGGTGCCCTCGGACACGTGCAGGAAGGCGCCGGAGGGCGAGACGATGGGCTGGCCCACCGGGGACAGCTCCGCCACCGAGAGCTCGAACATATCCACCAGCTGCTGCTCGGTGAGGTCCACCGTCACCACGGAGTTCTCGAAGAGGAGAATCTCGTGCAGCAGGCCATTCTCGAGCGGGCCCTTGGGGATGACGGTGCGGGTGACGCACAGGCCCTCGGCGCGCAGCGAGCCTCCATTGATGATGCCGAGCTCCGCGGGCGCCGGAGTGCCGTCTGAAGCATGGCGGAAGGCATCCGCGGCGAGCTGGCCGAGCGCATGGTTGTCGTGACGGGCGAAGGGCTTGTCGAGGAAGACGTCGTCGGCCAGGTAGCCGATGACGGCCTCCGGATCGTCCACCAACGGCCGGCACTGGTCGTTGTACTGGAGACAGCCGAGCCCCGGCACGAGCGCCAGAGCGAGGATAGTGGCGGTAAGCGAGCGAGACATCAGTGACGGGCCCTCAAGGTGAGGAAGGCGGAGACGCCCTCGCGCGGAACCAGGCCGGGCATGCGGTCTGGCCGAGGGGCGTCGTCGCGCATGTCGGAGTTGAAGACGTTCTGCACCACGACAGCCAGCTCGAAGTGGTCGCCAATGGGCTCGGTGCGCACCTGCGCGGTGATGAGGCTGTAGGCGGGAATCGTGTAGCGGCGGATGAGCTCCAGCACGGAGCGCGTGTTGTTGCGCCGCTCGGCCCCCGCGCGCATCACGAGATCGAAGTTGATGAAGTCCCCAATCGGCATGGACACGCCGGCGTTGAAGCGCGCCTGGGGGACATCCGTGAGGTACTTGTGGTTGGCCGGCAGCTCCTGGTCCTCGGCGCGGAAGAGGCTGGCGTTGACCCAGGCACTGGCGCGCTTGGAGGCCTCCAGGCGGGCCTCGCCCTCCACGCCGTAGACGAGCACACCCAGCTCGCGGTTGCGCACCGGGACGATGTTGCCCGAGGTGTCCACGGCCGTGATGGGGTTGGAGAAGCTCTCGAGGAAGGCGTTGGCGCGCAGACGCACACGCGCCTCACCGGAGGACTGGATGAGGTCCGCGCCGGCCTCGAGCGTGTTCACCACCGCGGGCTGCAAGTCCGCGTTCCCCTCGAAGCGCCCCTGGTTGTAGTCGGTGTTGGGGATGGTCTCCACCAGCTCCTGGAGCGTGGGCGGACGGAAGGCGCGGCCGTAGAGCAGCTTGAGGACGAGCGAGTCCGTGGCCGAGAAGACGAGCCCCACCCGCGGGTTGATGCTCGGCACCATCCGGGAGCCGATGATGACCTTGGCATCATTCACGGAGGGGAGCTGGGTGGCGTCTACGCGCACGCCGAAGGTGAGCGTGAGCGGCTCCACCACCGTCCACTGGTCCTGCGCGAAGGCACCGAACGACAGGCGCCGCGAGGCCGCGCCGTCCGCGAGCTCCAGGATGTCCACCACCCCCTCGGGCGTGGTCAGCGAGGGCCGGTGCCGGCTGTCCAGGGTGTAGTTGGTCGTGTAGCCGTAGTCGCCCAGCGTCTGCAGCTCGGCCACGGCGCCGAGCGAGAGGCGGTTGCCCTCGAACAGGGAGATGTCCGAGTCCACGCTGGCGCCGAGCGAGAGCACGGAGACGCGCGTCTGCTCGAGCAGTCCCTCGGGGAAGAGCTGATCGTCATCCGGGCCGGTGCGGAAGTTGTCCGGGCCGATCTGGAAGAGCCGGTCCGTGTTCTGCTGGTCGCCGTAGAGGCGCGCGCGCAGGCTCACCCGGTCGTTCAACTCGTGCGCGTAGGTGATGTTGCCGAGGAACACCCGCCAACCCAGGCTCGAGTCCGACCCCACGGTGTCGAAGAGACCCACCAAGGCGGAGCGCTCCTCGGAGATCATCCGCGCGGAGACGCTGAGCTGGCTCTTGGACGACAGCTCGAAGTCGAACCCCAGACCCAGGTTGAGCAGGAAGCGCTTGTCCTGGGTGTAGCCGACGGGATCCAACGCATCGCGCATCTTCTGGGCGAGCGTCTCCGCGTCGAGCGCATCCTTCTCAATGGGCTCCGAGTCCCCCTTCTGGTACCAGACGTCCGCGTCGCCGAAGAGCTTGAAGCGGCCGAAGGTGTGAGCGCCGGAGACATGGCCGTCCAGGGTCGGAGCGAGCTGGTTGCTGAGCTCGGGAAAACCGCCACCGGAGACGGCGGCGAGCAGACCCTCGGCACGCTGGGTGACGATGTTCACCACCCCCAAGAAGGCGCCGGCACCGTACAGCGCCGAGCCAGGCCCACGGATGACCTCGATGCGCTCGAGGTTCTCCACCGGCAGGTTCATCAGGGCCTTGCCGTCGAAGAAGCTGTTGAGGCGCTGGCCGTTGAGCAGGAAGAGCACCTCGGCGTCATTGCGCAGGCCGCGGATGCCAACGCGGTAGAAGCCCTGCACATCTCTGCTGATGGTGAGACCAGGCACCACGTCCAGCACGTCCGCCACCGTGCGAGCACCGAGCGTGCGGATCTGCTCGCGCCCGAAGGAGGCGGCGATGGCGGGCACCTTCTTCACCTTCTCCTCATGCCGGGTGGCGAGCGCCAGCGTGTCCTCGGCGCTGTAGAGGGCAAGATCCTCCTCCAACTGCGAGCGCTCCGGCTCGGGCTGCGCGGGCTCAGCGGACCGGGCGGACCGTGCGGGGACCTGAGGCGCTGCAACAGGCTCGCTCTCGGGAGGCACGTCGGCTGTCAGGGCCGCCATCGCCTCATCGGATTCGGAGACTTCGGACTTCCGGGCGGGCTCGGGCCTGCGCTCGGCCTTCGGGGAGGGCTCGCTCCTCCGAGCGGGCTCGGACCTGAGCGGAGTCCGAGTCGAAGGCACCTGCCCCACGATGATGACGCGGGCCGGACGCGTGGCGCTCTTGAAGAGGGGGATGCGCTCCCCACCCTGGGTGAAACCCTCCACGTAGTACTCGACACCCGGTGGGACCAGGCTCACCGCCGGAATGATGCCCCGGTAGAGGTCGCCGTACTGCAACTCCATGGTGGCTTCGGAGTACGGCTCGCCGGGCCCGCGGTAGCGCAAGACGATGCGCGTCATGCGCTGCGTCCCGGTGAGCACGCCATCGACCACGAGCGCCACGCCGGGCTCCGCCTGCGCGGGTGCGGTGTGGAGCAGGGACGACTGCTCCTGGGCATGGACAGGCAGCGCCGCGAAGAGCACGAGCGCGAAGAGGACGGATCGTGGGCTCGAAAGGACGGACTTCACAGGTAATTCCGATGGTCCCCCCAGGGGTTCGGTACGTCAAGGAACGGGGGTGAAGGGGCCGCCGAATTTTTGCCGGGGTGGCGAGCGCATGCGAGTGGTGAGCGTCCATGCGCGCGTCGCTCGCTCTCCACCTCGCCCTGTTCCGTCGCCAGAAGGCCCAGATCGCCCGGGCCATCGAGGGACAGTCGGCCGCCTTCCGAGCCTATGAGGCCCGCTACCGCCGGCGCACCTCCGAATACCGGCGGATCCTCCCCGCCTCGGCGGTGTCTCAGCAGGTGCAGGCGGCGGACGTGGTGTACGTGGGCGACTACCACACCCTGCCGCTGGCGCAGGAGACGTACCTGGAGCTGGTGGAGGGCGTGCGGGAGGCGGGCCGTCGGCTCGTGCTGGCGCTCGAGTGTGTGGAGGGTCGACACCAGTCCTTCGTGGAGGCCTACCTCGCGGGGCGCCTCTCGGAGCGCTCACTGCTCGCCCGGCTGGGACATGGCACGAGCCAGGGCACCTGGTCCGGGCTGCGCACACTGCTGGCCTACGCGAAGCGTCATCGGCTGCAGGTGGTGGGGATTGATCGGCGCGCCCAGGGCGAGCGCTCGCTGGAGCTGAGGGACGCGTACGCGGCGGAGCGGATCGCCCGAGCGGTGCGAGCAGAGGACAAACCGCGGGTGATGGTGCTGGTGGGCCAGTACCACGTGGCGCCCTGCCACCTCCCGGCGCAGGTGGAGCGTGCGCTCGGCGAGGGACACAGACTGCGCGGGCTTGTGGTGTACCAGAACGCCGAGGGCGTTTACTGGCGGCTCGCTCGCGAGGGCAAGGTGGGCATGTCGCAGGCGGTGGAACTGCCGGACGGCGCGCTGTGCCTGCTGAACGCCTCGCCGGTGGTGTGCCAGCAGAGCTTCCTGGACTACCTGGAGGCAGAGTCCGGGGACTCGCCGCTGCGGGAGCGGAGCGCGGCCGAGCGCTTCCGGGAGATGGCGAGCCTCATTGGCCGGCTGGCGGGCGTGCCGGTGGGCCGGTGGCTGGACGAGGTGGAGGTGGTGACGGCGGCGGACGAGGACGCGCTGGTTCGCATCCAACAGCGGGGCCGCTTCACCCAGGGAGAGCTGCTGCAACTGCGGCGGCACATCCTCTCCCGGGAGAGCTGCTACATCCCCCGGGCCCGGACGGCGTACCTGGCCTCGCTGTCGCTGAACCACGCGGCCGAGGAGGCGGCGCACTTCGTGCGGCACTGCGCGGTGGGAGACGCGATGGAGGCGCCACGGCGGGCCTCGGATGCCTTCTACGCGCGATGCCTGGAAGAGGCGCTGGGGTTCTTCGGCTCGAAGCTGGTGAACCCGCGGCGCGTCTGCGTGGGATCGGGCGAGTGGGCGCTGCGCTTCGCCCAGGCCCGGGGCGTGGAACGGCAGATCGCCGCGTTCGTCCTGGCGCACAAGGCAGCGGAGGTGGAGGTGCCGGACGAGGCGGTGAAGCTGCTGCCCCTGCGCAAGGACCGGCTCTTCCACGGCGTCAGCCACGCGCTGGGTTACCTGCTCGGGGACGCGCTGTACCGGGGCTTCGACGGGGACCAGGTGGACCGGGCGGAGCTCCGAGCGCTGTTCCGGGATCCGCTGGAGGATCCCCGGGCCACCTACTTCGATTGGGTCCGCCGCCTCTCCCGGTGACGACACATGAAAGCCAGAGCCTGGAATCCACTCGACTTCGATGACCCGGTGATCGCGCCGGCCCTGACGGTGCTGGAGGCACTGCAGCGGGAGAACGTCGGCGACGTGGTGCGCTACCGCATCCCAGCCGACTTCGGCCCCTACGACGAGGCGCTGGCCGATGAGATCATCGAGCTCCAGCAGCGGGTGCTCGACACATTCCGGAAGCTCGTCCCCCCGGAAGCGCACCTCGCCGTCGTGGACCCCGAGGACCATCACCCTCCCCTGCTGTTCCATCACCACGTGCGCTTCGAGGAGGGCCTGAGTCGCGAGCGGCTCTGGGGCTACAAGCACTACGTGATGCCCGCGTGGTGGGTGGGGCTGCTGCCCGATGGAGACAGCTGGTGCTTCGTCGGCCCCGGCTTCTCCTGGGAGGCGCGCTACTCCGTCTCGGGTCCCTCGGAGATCATCATCCGAGGAAGCCGCCTCATCTCCGCGCTCGACCTGCCGTCGATCCGGCTCCTCCGGCGCTTCGAGCAGATCTCGCTCCGTTGATCGTCGCCCCCAGGGCCCAGACGAGGGACGACCTGAGAGCGGAGCGGCACGCGCTCACTTCTCCAGGTGATCGAGGATGGGCTGGATCGGCGGCTGGGGATTGAGATCGAACAGCTTGGTGGTCCAGCTGCGCTGCTTGAGCAACCCCGCGTTGATGTTGTCCGCCAGCTCGTTGACGGTGGCGGGGGTCTGTCCCGAGTAGTCATTCCGCAGAGGCAGCCCGTGCTCCTGGCGGATCATGTTCTCGTTGGGCGCCCACCCGTCACGGTTGGGAGTGTGCGGAGTGGGCTTCATGCCGACGGTCTCGAACTCCTCCTGCATGTGCGAGTGGCGGCCGATGACCTTTCCGACGATGGGATCATTGTTCTGGAGGAAGGGGTCGTTCCTGCGCGGGCTGACCTGCAGGGGGCTGACGGCGAGACCATTGGCATTGCGCCAGGCGTGGACCGACTCGTGACCCAGGCTGTTGAAGCGGGCACCCGGCCGCTGCGCGTCGAACCGCTCGTCGTACTTGATGTTGCTGGGCAGCCCGGCGTTGGGGACGCCGTCGTAGCGGTACGCCTGCTGGATACTGCCGTAGGTGCCGTCGTGCCGCGGGGAGTTGGAGTTCGACATCTCCACTCGGTCGCGGCCCGAGGAGATGTCCGCCACCGTCAGCGGATTGCGCAGGGTGCCGACCTGGCCGGGGTTGACGGCCTGGGTGCGGCCGTTGAGCTCCGTCAGCAGCCGGTTGCCGTTGGGCTGGCTCATCAGCGCGCTCGTGGAGTGGCGCACGTCGCCCGTGAAGTCGGCGAACTGGTGTCCCGCTTGCCCGCTGTCCCGGCGGGTGCGGATGCCCTGCAGGTCCGGATGCACAACGCCGTAGTCGGCCGGCCTCAGGTTGTTCTTCCCGGCCTGGAGCTGCTCCGGCGTGGGCACCTGGGGGCGGGGGGGCAGGCCGCGGGGCTGCACGGGCGAGGTCGGCGCGCTCCGGGGTGCGTTCGGGGCGCGGAGATCATTTGTCCTCAGGTTGGGCAGCGAGGGCGGACGGAACGAGCGCAGCTTCATGGGGGCATCCTTGAATGTCGGTGCGAGGGGCGGGTCAGCGGGTTGCCCACATCCGAGCATGGAGTGTGCCAACCCTTCGGGACCCACGGCCCCGGGCAGGCCCCTTGGTTTTCGGGCACTTGCAGGGCCCCGCCGGTCGGCCCGCCCGTTTCGAGGGGATGACTGCGCTCACCAGATGGTGACTGCTGTCACCATGCGCGTTGAAGGGTTACCAACGCCTCCTCAGGGTGACTGCCATCCGGCACCCCGAGGAGGCGTTTGTTATTCTCTATTCCGAAATCCAGCCCGAGTCCTCGCAGGAGACCGAGCAGTACTGCTCGCACTTGGTATAGACGTTGTCATAGTAAAGGCTCGCCGGCGTCCCGCAGCCCGCGGCCTTGTATCCGAACGTCTTGCCGTCCGTGGGGCAGGTGAAGTAACCCCTGTCACCGCATACCTGAGCGTGAACCCCGCCCGTGTTGTTGTCCTCCGGCGCCTCGGTTTTCTCGGGAGCGGGACCGCAAGCAGTTCCCGCCGCAATAGAGAACATCGCCGCGAAGGCCATCATCAAATTCTTCATGTGGATTGTTATTCTCGGGTTGTGAGTGGATACATCTAATGCGTCTGCTTTCTCTGCAGGCCTGGTCTATTTCTATGAAATAGACACGCCTGCCCTCCTACGCTTGTCTTCGAAACCATGGGCTTCGAAGGGCGATATGAGTCTTATTGGGATTGGAACGACGCGCCGCTCGGGCCGAGGTGCGGGAGCGGAAGGAGTGCGAGTGATTGCGGAGCACCTGGGATTGCCCACGCCAGGGCCCTGCGGTTTCGCTCAGTATGGAATTGCGTACGCGAATGCAGAGATTGATTCGTGCAAGCGATGCACCGGGAACATCCTATGGCATTGACACTCCAAACGCTCAGGAAGCACACGTCGGCGGTGATGCACCGGTAGGTCTCGATGTCATGGCTCGACAAAGTAGCAAGAACGCAGACCACTTCGCAACAAAAAGCACGAACTCGCGCATGTTCGCACAGAAAAGGCGGACGGAACGCCGCGACAAAGGGCCGGGAGGTGGGCTCCGGTGGTCGCATCCATCTCGAAGAACATCTCCAGGGGGGCGTAGTCGCCATCAGGCGAGCCGGGGTTTTCTTTTTCCGCCGAGACCGCGAGGGGCAGCCGGGTGGAGAAGCCGCGAAGCCCCTTGGGGTACACGCCGTGCCCGGTACCACGACGAGCATGCGCCCGAGAAGCACCCACGAGTGGGAGCACTTCCACTCGCCGCGCCCCTCCTGCAACGGCATACGTTCGGGAGTGTGGCGCCCTGCTTCGCCGAGAAGCGAAACTCGCCCACGAGGGCACTTCTTCATGTTGGACATCCCAGGTTACAGAGTCCTAGGCACCCTCCGGGCAACGGGCTCGAACGTGCTGTTCCACGCGGTGCGCGAGGCCGATGGTGTCCCCGTCATCATCAAGACGCCGATGGCCACCGCCCCCGGAGCCAGCGAGAACGAGCGCTACCGGCGGGAGTTCGCCATCCTGCAGCGGCTGCGGGACGTGCGGGGGGTGGCCAGGCCCTACGCCCATGAGCGCGTTCACGAGCGGCCCGTGCTTCTGCTGGAGCGGGTGCAGGGCGAGCCCCTGTCCGAGATCGCGGGCCAGCCGATGGAGGTCTCCCAGTTCTTGCGCCTGGCCCTCTCGCTGGTGTCCACCCTGGCCGAGGTCCACTGCCGCGACATCATCCACAAGGACATCAAGCCCTCCAACATCCTCCTGGAGCCGTCCGGCGAGGCGCGGCTCATCGACTTTGGCGTGGCCACGCTCCAGCGGGTGGAGCACCTGGAGGCGGCGCCCGCGCATCTCATCGAGGGCACGCTGGCGTACATGTCGCCCGAGCAGACCGGGCGGATGAACCGCGTGGTGGACTACCGCACGGACTTCTACTCGCTGGGCGTCACCTTCTACGAGCTGCTCACGGGGCGCAGGCCCTTTCAGGCCAAGGACGCGCTCGAGTGGTTCCACGCCCACATGGCGCAGCGCCCAAAGCCACCCCACGAGCTGAATCCCCAGGTGCCGCCGGCCTTGTCCGCGCTCGTGATGAAGCTGCTGGCCAAGGTGGCCGAGGAGCGCTACCAGAGCGCCGAGGGCTTGAAGGCCGACCTGGAGCGCTGCCGAGAGGCGCTCGGCCAGGGCGTGCGGGAGGTCTTCCCCCTGGGGACCCAGGACACGCCCCAGCGCTTCCAACTGCCGCAACGGCTCTATGGGCGTGAGGCGCAGGTGGCCTCCCTGCTCGAGGGCTTCGAGCGCGTGACGCGCACGGGCCGGCCGGAGCTGCTGCTGCTCAGCGGCTACGCGGGCATCGGCAAATCCGCGGTGGTGCACGAGTTGTACAAGCCGGTGGTGCGCCGGCGCGGGTTCTTCCTGAGCGGCAAGTTCGACCAGTTCCAGCGGGACATTCCCTACGCCACCCTGGCCCAGCTCCTGCGCGGGCTGGTGCAGCAACTGCTCGCCAGGAGCGAGGAGGAAGTCGCCCGGTGGCGTGAGCAGGTGAATCGAGCTTGGGACGGCCAGGGCCAGGTGCTCGTGGACCTGGTGCCCCAACTGGAAGTACTCGTGGGCCGGCAACCCAGGCCCCAGGCGCTGCCCGCCAGCGAGGGGCAGCTGCGCTTCTTCCGGGTGGTGCGCCAGTTCGTGTCGGTGTTCTCCACAAAGGAGCAGCCGGCGGTGGTGTTCCTGGATGACTTGCAGTGGGCGGACCCCTCCAGTCTGCGGCTGCTCGAGCAGATGGTGTCCCATCCGGAGAGTCCCCCGGTGTTGTGGCTCGGCGCCTACCGAGACAACGAGGTGGGCCCCACGCACCCACTGATGGCGGTATGGGAGAAGGCGAGCGAGGCGGGAACGCGCCTCACGGACATCCGGCTGGAGCCGCTGCGCGTGGAGCACGTGGAGCAGTTGGTGGGCGAGACGCTCCCGGGAGCGGGCCCGGAGGAGGTCGCCCCCCTGGCGGTGCTGGTGCACGAGAAGACGGGAGGCAACCCCTTCTTCCTGCTGCAACTGCTGGTGACGCTCCATCAGGAGGGTCTGCTCGTGCGCCTGCCCAAAGGAGGCTGGCGGTGGGATGCCGAAGGGGTGCGCGCCCGGGACTACTCGGAGAACATCATCGACTTCATGGTGGGCAAGCTGCGCCAGCTGCCCCCGGACACCCAGCACCTGCTGCGGCTGGCGGCGTGCGCGGGCGCCATCTTCTCGCTCCAGATGTTGGGCACCCTCTCGGGACTCTCCGAGGTGGAGAAGGTGGAGCAGGGTCTCGAGCCCGCGCTGCGTGAAGGCCTGCTGGGGCGCGTCGGAGCGGAGACGTACCGCTTCCTGCATGACCGCATCCAGCAGGCGGCCCATTCGCTCAGCTCCGAGGCGCAGCGCCAGGAGGTACACCTGCGCATCGGTCGCCTGCTGCTCCAGAGCCTGTCCCCGGAACAGGTGCGCGAGTCCCTCTTCGAGGTGGTGAGCCAGCTCAACGCCGGGGTGGCGCTCATGGAAGCGCCCACCGAGCGCCACCACCTCGCGCGGCTCAACGCCGAGGCGGGGAAAAAGGCCCAGGCCGCGCTCGCGCTGCGCCCCGCCCTCACCTACTTCGCGACGGCCTTCGCGCTCATTCCCGCGGACCCCTGGGAGACGGACCACGCCCTGGCCTTCCAGGTGCGGCTGGCCCAGGCGCACACGGAACTCATGAGCGGCTCGCCCTCCGAGGCCCAGCGCCAACTCGAGGAGCTGCGCCCCCGGACACGCACCCGCGCGGACACCGTGGCCCTCTACCTGCTGACCCAGGACATCCACTTCGCCACGGGTGCGTTCCTGGAGGGCATGAGCTGCCTCCGGGAGTGCCTGGAGCTGCTGGGCATGCCCGTCCCGCGGCAACCCACCTGGGAGGACGCCGTGGCCGCCCATGAGGAGGCCTGGGCCCTGTTGGGGCAGCGTCCCATCGAGAGCCTCCTCGAGTTGCCCCTCATGACCGACCCGGACATGAAGATGGCCGTCGTCGCCCTCTTCAAGCTCTTCCCCGGCGCCTACTCCTCCGACCCAAACCTGCTCATCATCATCCTAAGCCGGATTGTCTCCCTCACCCTGCGCCACGGCGTCGTGGACGCCGCCGTGCCCGGGTTCACCTGGTTCGGCGTCATCACCGGCTCGTTCTTCAAGCGCTACCGGGAAGGCTTTGCCTTCGCACAGCTCGCCCTCGCATTCGTCGAGCGCTACCATCTGTCCACCTACCGAGGGGATGTGCTGCTCGGCATGCAGTTCAGCAGCTACTGGGTCCAGCCCATCCCCCGCGCGCAGGAACTGCTCCTCAACGGCCTGCGGTATGCGCTTCAAGTGGGCGACATCGCGCCCGCCACCTATTGCAGCGTCTATCTCGTCACCAACCGCCTGGCCATGGGGCACTCCCTGGACGAAGTCCACCAGGAGTCGCTCGTGCGCGACGAGTTCCTGCGCAAGGCGGGCTTCGTGGATCCCCAGGAGGCGCTCCTCGTGAGTCAGCGCTACGTGCAACAGCTGCGTGGCCACTCCCTGTCGTTCTCCACCCTGAGCGGGGAGGGCTTCGACGAACGGGCCTGCGAGGCGCGGATGACGCCCGATCGGCTCGGCGGCACGCGCTGCCATTACTGGATCCACAAGATGCAGTCGCGCTTCATGTGCGGCGCCTATGCGGAAGCCCGAGAAGCGGCGGACAAGACGGCCGAGTTGTTGTGGTCCTGCTTCGGCACCCTCAATGCCCGCGAAGGCCACTTCTACCGCGCCCTGACCCTGGCCGCGTGCTTCGAGGAGGCCACGCCCGAGCAGCAGCGGGAGTGGCTCGTCGCCATCGAGCATCACCACCAACAGCTCGCCGAATGGGCGGCGCTGTGCCCCGAGAACTTTCGCGCGCTCGAGCGGCTCGTCTTCGCGGAGCGGGCCCGGCTCCTGGGGCGCTCGGAGGACGCGACACGGGCCTACGAGCAGGCCATCCGCTCGGCCCGGGAGAACGGAGCCACCCAGTACCTGGGACTGGCCAGTGAGCTCGCGGCGAAGTTCTGGCGCACGCGCGAGGCGCCCATCGTCGCTCATGCCTTCGCGCGCGAAGCCCGGGCGGCCTACCAGCGGTGGGGAGCGCGGGCCAAGGTCCAGCACCTGGAGTCCCTGTGGCCAGAGCTCGCGTCCACCCAGTCTCCCCAGAACACGCTGACCACCAGCAGCACGGACTCCACCCACATCGACGCGCTCACGGTGGTCAAGGCGCAGCAGGCCGTCTCGGGTGAGATCGAGCTGGAGCGCCTGGTGACGGCACTGATGCGGGCGGCGATGGAGAACGCGGGCGCGCAGCGAGGCGCCCTGCTGCTGCCCGACGGGGACGCG
Source organism: Archangium minus (assembly GCF_044360475.1). Taxonomy (NCBI): domain Bacteria; kingdom Pseudomonadati; phylum Myxococcota; class Myxococcia; order Myxococcales; family Archangiaceae; genus Archangium; species Archangium minus. The sequence continues at coordinate 5,597,455 of NZ_CP043494.1, read as the reverse complement.
TTCTCGGTGGCGGCCCTCTTCCAGCTCTCGCCGGAGGGCGCCCTGGTGGCCTCGGACGAGGCAGGCCACCACGAGCTGCCGTGGACACTCCTCGCCTATGTCCGGCGCACGCGGGAACACGTGCTCATCGGCGATGCCTCCCAGCCCCATGCGTTCTCCGCCGATGCCTGGCTGGCGCGCGGCGGAGCCCGCTCGGTGTTGTGCCTGCCCCTGATGAGGCAGGAGCAATTCTCCGGGGCCCTGTACCTGGAGAACGACCTGGCCACCAACGCCTTCAGCCCGGCGCGCCTGGCGCTGCTGGGACACCTCGCCTCCCAGGCGGCCATCTCCATCGAGAACGCGCGGCTGTACGCGGACGTGCAGCGCGCCCGGACGGAGCTGCGCCGGGCCAACGACGAGCTGGAGCGGCGGGTGGAGGAGCGCACGCGCGAGCTCAAACAGGCCCAGGCGCGCCTGGTGGACACCGCGCGCGAGGTGGGCATGGCGGAGGTGGCCTCCAACGTGCTGCACAACGTGGGCAATGTGCTCACCAGCGCCGTCGTCAACATGGAGATGATGAGCAAGGCCGTGGGCGCCCTGCGCGTGGGCCGGGTGAGGCAGACCGGAGCCCTGCTGCTGGAGCATCGGGAGACCTTGGCGGACTTCCTGACGAAGGATCCGCGGGGCGGCCAGCTGCCAGAATACCTGGTGGCGCTCGGCGACGAGCTGATGCGCGAGCAGACGCACCTGCTGGAGGACATGGCGGTGATGAATCGGCACATCGAGCACATCCGCGCCATCGTCCAGGTGCAGCAGACGTATGCGCGCAACGCGCTGATGACGGAGGAGTGCGAGCTGTCCCAGCTCGTCGACGACGCGCTGCGCATCCAGATGGCGTCGCTGCGACGTCACGGCGTCACCGTCCACCGGGAGCTGTCGGAGGTGCCCCCGGTGAAGGTGGACAAGCACAAGGTGCTGCAAATCCTCATCAACCTGCTGAGCAACGCCAAGCACGCGCTGGACGAAGTGCCCGAGGGCCGGCGCAACCTCTGGGTGAGGCTGACGGCGGTGGGGAACGTGGCGCGCATCCAGGTAGCGGATGATGGGGTAGGCATCGCGCCGGAGCAGATGGACAGCCTGTTCGTCTACGGCTTCACCACGCGCAAGGACGGCCACGGCTTCGGGCTGCACTCGAGCGCACTGGTGGCGCAGATGCTCAAGGGTCGCCTCACCCTGGAGAGCGAGGGCCTCGGCCAGGGAGCCGTGGCCACGCTGGAGCTTCCGCTCACCTCCGAAGGGAGTCCCCGCGCGTCATCGTGAGCAGCGCGGCCTTCCAGGAAGCGCTCCCTGCCCTAAGTCCTGGAACTTACGAGGGTTTTGTAGGATGACCGGTGGCGGCGATCGATTTTTTTGGGGGGCGTGTCGATCCGTGCCGGGCTCGTTCGTCGCCATTTTGAAAGGAGGCGCTAACGGTCATCCCCGGCCGGAGCGTCCTCCCATCGCGAAAGGAAAACGACAATGCGCGTCATGGTGATCATCAAGGCAACGAAGAACTCCGAGGCCGGCGTGATGCCCAACGAGAAGCTGCTCGCCGACATGGGCAAGTACAACGAGGAGCTGGTGAAGGCCGGCGTCCTGCTGGCCGGCGACGGCCTCCACCCGAGCAGCAGGGGTAAGCGCGTGCGGTTCTCGGGCGGAAAGAAGAGCGTCATCGACGGTCCGTTCGCCGAGACGAAGGAGCTCATCGCCGGCTACTGGATCTGGCAGGTGAAGTCGATGGAGGAGGCCGTGGAGTGGGTGCGTCGCTGCCCAGAGCCCATGCCCGGTGAAGAGGCGGAGATCGAGATTCGTCCGGTGTTCGAGGCGGAGGACTTCGGCAGCGAGCTCACGCCGGAGCTGCGCGCACAGGAGGAGCAGCTGCGCGCCGAGGTCGAGCGGCAGCGCAAGTCGTGACGCGCGACTCACTCCGGAGCACGCGTCAGGAAGTGGAACCGGTAGCCCGCCGCGCGAAGGGCGACGAACCGGGTGACGTATTCGTCGCCCGCCTCTTCGAGCAACTCGCGCAGGGCCTCGAGGTCGGCCCGCCACGGGTCCAGGGTGTGGGTATTGAAGTCCCAGGGGTCCGCGCCGAAGCAGGCCGCGAGCGCGTGAGCCTCTCCAGAGTCGAGGTTCGCCTCCACGAAGTGCACGATCATCGGAGTCCCCTCGCGAGTCCCCTCGTAGAGGTTCGCCGGGTACTCCAGGAACGGCACGAGCTCACGACGGAACGGACCCACGGCGAGGATCTCCGCGGTGCGACTGGGGCGCGCCGGTTCGCGAAGACGTCCATGGGTCCGGAGGATCTCCTGGACCGTCACATGCGCATCGGCGAGCCCCGCACCGGTCACTCGTCGCACGTACACCAAGGCCTCGAGCGCGCCATGGGAGTCGAACAGCCGAAGGACCTCGGCCCGCTCGGGAGGAGAAAGAGGGAGTTCCGAGGGCATGCGCTAACCGTTGGGAAGGAAGAAGAACTCGAACCCCGCCTCGCGCAGCAGGATGAGCTTGTCCACGGGTAGAGAGCTCGCCCGCCGGCACGCCTCGCAAGTCTCCCGTGCCGGGAGGCTCCGGTGCGCCGCACAACCTGGCAAGTAGCGCCCCAGAAAGGCCCGCAGCGCCTCGAGGTCCACCCGCCAGGGGTCGAAGACATGGGTGTTGAAGTCCCACGGCTCGACCCCCAGACAGTGGGCGAGCTCGCGACCGACGGTGTTCCCATGATGAAGCATGGGAATCACGCTCTCGACGAGCGACACCCCTTCGCGCGTCGCCGCATACCGCTCGGCGGAATGACTGAGAACAGGCAGCAGCGCGCGGCGAAACGGGCCAATTGCGAGCACTTCGGCGGACATCCCCATGGCCTGAGACCATAACCGAGTTCTGAGGAACCGCTTCCTGGCGCGCTTTGCTCACGTGCTTCTACACTCAGTCCCCTAACGAACGGACTGCCCTTTGAGCGCGCCACCCTCTCACGACCCGGGAGCCCCGGCATGAATACGGCAAGACCCTCGATAGAGCAGGTCGTCCAGGCGCTCGAGTCCCGACAGAAACGTGCGGCACGAGCCCTCCTCCACGCATGGTGGATGCCCCTCAAGACAGAGTGGCTGCCAGGAGGCCCCGTCTGGGTCGTTGGCCGCAATTTCCACATCCCGTTTCAGCAGCCTCTGTTGCACGCACTCACCCAGCTTCCCCATGAGGCAAAAGGGATACGCCTGTGCGTTGACCGCATCGACTTCTGGCGTCTTGCCGCGACCGAGCTGTGGGAGGCCAAGCGGTTCGACACGCTGAAGCTGCGGCTCTCGGGAGCACTCTCCTTCTACAACCCGTGGACCTATCTCCTCTGGGGTCGTCTGCTGGCACGAGAGAACCTGACCGCCGACGCAGGCAAGTATCTCCTGCTCTCAGGGCTCTACCAGTCGCATGAGGAGGGCTGCGTAGAGGCGTTCAAGAAGCGCTGCCAGCACATGTCGCCTCAGCAGGTCATCTCGCAGTTCCCTCGCCCCTGCCACCAACGTTGGGCACGTGCCCAGTTTCCAGAGCGCGTGCTTCGTGACTGCTCCGAGCTTCCGTGCCCTCCCTGGTGGCTCAGGCGGGTCGTGCTGTAGGGGTGAAAGTCATTCCACTCTCCGTGCCCCCAGACGCTGCGTACGATTCAATCGCCAGAGGCCAAACACAGACAGTCCCACCCCGTACACACCCAATGTGTATCGCCTGCCTGTGCTTTCTGCCTGGCGCCTATACATCACTGCTTGTCGTCCCCGCAGAATGTTCCAACCGAAACACAATTGTGCCATTGCTTTATACAGCTTCCCGCGAACGACGGCTCTTCCACGGAAGACCTGCCTCAGTCGTTTATTTCACGCACAAACAATGTGAAGGGGATTCTGTATGTATTTCCCGATGTCTCGAAGAAGCATCCGCCTGATGAGTGCCTTGGTTCTGATTCCCGCGCTGGGATGCCAGGGAAGTGAGAGCGATATCGCTGGGGCGGAGGCAGAATTCCATGCCAGCAGCCAGCAGCTCGACTGCGGGGCCAGCCTGGTGCCCACCCTGACCAGCGCGACCGCGCCTGGCGGCAGCGTGACCCGCTCGGGCGTCTATAGCTCGTCCTATGAGGCCTGGCAGGCGTTCGACAGCAACACCTCGTCCATGTGGATCTCCCAGGTGGGGCAGACCCCGGCGTGGATCGGCTACGAGTGGCTCGACGCGCCCCGGACCATCACCCGCTACGCCATCACGTACTCCAACGGCTCCATCACCACGCGCGCGCCCAAGGACTGGACGTTTGAAGGCTGGAACGGCAGCGCCTGGGTCGTGCTCGATACGCGCACCGGCCAGACCAACTGGCTGGGCACCGAGCGGCGCGAGTACGCGGTCACCACGCCTGGCGCCTATAGCAAGTACCGTCTGCACTTCACCGATGACAACGATACCCGCACGGGTATCGAGACCATCTCCATGGGCCGCCTCGAGCTCTTCAACTGTGGCGAGTGCGTGGTGCCCACCAGCCAGGTGCCCACCCTGACCAGCGCGACCCCGTCTGGCGGCAGCGTGACCCGCTCGGGTGTCTATAGCTCGTCCTATGAGGCCTGGCAGGCGTTCGACAGCAACACCTCGTCCATGTGGATCTCCCAGGTGGGGCAGACCCCGGCGTGGATCGGCTACGAGTGGCTCGATGCGCCCCGGACCATCACCGGCTACGCCATCACGTACTCCAACGGCTCCATCACCACGCGCGCGCCCAAAGACTGGACGTTTGAAGGCTGGAACGGCAGCGCCTGGGTCGTGATTGATACTCGCACCGGCCAGACCAGCTGGCTGGGCACTGAGCGGCGCGAGTACGCGGTCACCACGCCGGGTGCCTACAGCAAGTACCGCGTGCACATCACCGACGATAACGATACCCGCACCGCCATCGAGACGATCTCCATGGGCCGCCTCGAGTTCCTGGGCTGCAAGTAAGCTCCCGGTCGAGAGCACTGCGAAACACTGACGCGGTTCAGGCTCCTGGAGCCCCCTCCAGGAGCCAATCACGCACCGCGAGGAAGCGCGCCGTGGGAGCCGCGGCCTTGCGCCAGGCGATCCAAAGGGTTCCGCGAGGACGCCGAATCGTGCGCCGGCCAGACTCCGGTGCAAGCACCACCACCCTCCCCGCTCGGACCGCAGGCTCCACCAGGTAGTCAGGCAGCACCGCGATGCCGCTGCCCGCCTCGGCGAGCGCCAGCATCTCATCCAGGTTGGCAATGTGGCACACCACCCTCGTGGGCAGCGGCTCGCGGGAACCGAAGGCCGCCCGCCACCACGGGCCGAGCATCGCCAGATCGGCATCGAACGCGATGAAGCGATGGTCCGCGAAGTCGCGCGCCGTCCGGGGCGTGCCCCACCGTCGCACGTAGCCCGGCGAGGCCACGGCCACGAACTCCTCCTGGCCCACTTGCCGCACCTCCAGCCCCGGGGCCTCGGGCAACACGCCGAGGAGGGCCACGTCCAGCTCACCCGCGAGGAGCCGACGCACGAGCAGACTCGGCACGTCAAAGCGCACGCTCAAGCGCAGCTCGGGATAGCGCTCCAGCAACGCCGGCAGGCGCGGACGCAACCAGAACCGGTAGAAGGGCCAGGGCCCGCCCAACGAGACTTCTCCCCGCACCGCCCGTTGGGCCTCGGACGCCTCTTCGAGCGCCGCGTCCAGGGCGGGCAGATGCTCCTTGAGACGCTCGACGAGCGCCGCCCCCGCGGCCGTGAGCCGGGCTCGCCGCCCCACCCGCTCGAACAGCGCCACGCCCACGCGCGCCTCCAGCGCCTTGAGTTGCTGTCCCACGGCGGAGGGCGTGATGCCCAGCCGCGCGGCCGCGGCGGCATGGGTGCCTGCCCGACTCACCTCCCAGAGCGTCCACAAGGCTTCATGATTGCCAAGCATGCCTTCACATTATGCGAAGAGCTCCTCGATTTTCTTCAGTCAGAGGCAGCGCTACTTGTCAGCTCCGTTGGCCCCCAAACCCGGTGGGCCCGATGAAGGAGCACGCACCATGAAGACCCTGACGGCCATCAAGATCCTGCTGATCGTCACCAGCCACACGCAGATGGGGAACACGAAGGAGTCCACCGGCTTCTGGCTCGAGGAGCTGGCGACGCCCTATGCCGAGTTCACCAAGGCGGGCGCGCAGGTGGACATCGCCTCGCCCCTGGGCGGAAAGGCCCCGGCGGACCCCAAGAGCGAGAAGGAGTCCTCCGAAGCCACCCGCGCCTTCCTCGCGGACGACGTGGCGAAGAAGAAGCTCGCGAACACCCTCGCCCTCGAGAAGGTGAAGGACACCTATGACGCCTACTTCGTGGTGGGCGGCCACGGCGTGATGTGGGACCTGGCGACGCACGCGCCGCTGCACTCGCTGCTCACGACGGCGTATGCCCGGGGCGCGGTGGTCTCGGCCGTCTGCCACGGTCCGGCGGCCCTCGTGGGCGTGAAGGGACCCGATGGCAAGCCCATCGTGGCGGGCAAGCGCGTGGCGGCCTTCACCAACGAGGAGGAGAAGGCGGTGAAGCTCGACTCGGTGGTGCCCTTCCCCCTGGAGACCCGGCTGCGCGAGCAGGGTGCCCGCTTCGAGTCCGGCCCCATGTGGGGCAGCTTCGCGGTGCGTGATGGGCGGCTCATCACCGGTCAGAACCCGGCCTCGTCCGCGGCCGTCGCGCGCGAGGTCCTCGCCGCGCTGCGTGAGAAGTGATCAGGGGCGGACACGGATGACGAGCTTGCCGAACGGCCCGCGGTCCAGATGCTCCAGCGCCTTCGGGAACTCGGCGAGGGGGTAGATCGCATCGACGACCGGCTCGATCGCGAGCTGGTCCACCGCGCGCACCAGGTTCTCCAGTCCCCGCCGGTGGCCGACGAAAATGCCCTGGAGGTGGCCCTGCGTCTGTAACAGCGGAAACACCGGGAGGCGGGCCTCGAACCCTTCCAGCACGCCAATCAGGGAGATGCGCCCGCCAGGCGCGAGGGCGTTCACCGAGCGGGCGAGGTTGTCACCACCGACCAACTCCAGGATGTGGTCGGCGCCCTGCCCTTCCGTGAGCTCGAGCACCACCTTGGCCCAATCGGGCGCGTGGCCGCGATGAATGCCATGGGCCGCGCCCAGCTCCCTGGCACGGGAGAGCTTGCCCTCGTCACCGGAGAGCACGATGACCCGCGCCCCCATGGCCGACGCGAGCTGCACCGCGAACAGGGACACGCCGCCCGTGCCCTGGGTCACCACCGTCTGCCCCGGACGGAGCCCGCCCAGCTCCAACAGCGCGGTCCAGGCGGTGAGTCCGGCACAGGGCAAGGTGCTCGCCCGCACGTCATCGAGCGTCGTGGGTGAGGCGACCAGCCAGCTCTCGGGCATGGCCACGTACTCGGCCAGGACGCCGGGCGCGTTGCCGCCCAGGCTTCGCATCGGCCGGGGCGGTGGACCCTCCACCCAGTCGGTCTGGAAGTTGGCGATGACCCGCGCTCCCTCCTTGAAGCGCCGCACACCCGTCCCGGTGGCGACGACCTCCCCCGCCATGTCGGAGGTGGGGACGAGCGGCAGGGGCATGTCCAAATAGCCGCTGCCATCCAGGAAGAGCTTCTCGCGGTAGTTGAGCGACACGGCCGAGACTCGGACCAACACCTCGCCCGGCCCCGGCTTGGGAATCGCCACGTCCACCAACTCCAGATGCGCCCGACCGGGCTGCCGCAACTGCCAACGCTTCATCATGCCGCTCATCGTCTGCTCCGTGCTCATGCGTGAAAGAGGCATGGGAGATATAGAGACGAACTTCTTTCGCCAGTAGCGACACTTCGTCCGCTCACTGGGGACAGAAAGTCGCCAATCGGAGCGGAGTCATGACGGATCGCATCAGTGGAGTCCTCGCGTTCGTGCAGGCCGCCGAAGCCGGGAGTTTCGCGCTCGCCGCCCAGCGCATGGGCCTGTCGCGCTCGGCCATCGGCAAGAGCATTGCCCGGTTGGAGGAGCGGCTGGGAACGCGTCTCTTCCAGCGCACCACGCGCCGACAGAGCCTCACGGATGATGGCCAGGCCTTCTACGAGCGCTGTGTCCGCGCGCTGGCGGAGTTGGAGGCCGCCGAGGCGGAGCTGGACTCCGGGCGCCGCGCGCCCACCGGCCGCCTGCGTGTGAGTGCGTCGGTGATGTTCGGCCGGCTCTGCGCGGCGCCTATCCTCTGGGAGCTGACCCGCCAGCATCCCGGGCTGCAAGTGGAGCTCTCTTTCACCGACCGCGTGGTTGACCTCATCGAGGACGGCTACGACCTGGCGATCCGCATCGCGCCCCTGGCGGACCATGCCGGCCTGACGGCCCGCCGGCTGGGAGTCCAGGAGCTGGTGGTCTGCGCCGCGCCGTCCTACCTCGCCAGGCACGGTCATCCCACCACCCTTGAGGAGTTGGACGGTCACGAGGCCATCGCCTACGGGCGCAATGGCATTGCCAGACCCTGGCGGTTTCCGGATGGACAGGGTGGCGAGAAGCTCGTGTCCGTTCCCTCGCGCCTGCTCTTCGACGACGTGGAGACCATCGCCGACGCGGCGGTGCAGGGCGTGGGACTTGCGTGGCTTCCGTGCTGGCTCGTCGCGGAGCGCGTGCGCGGCGGACAGCTCGTCACCCTTCTGGAGCAGGAGCGCCGCTACAGCACTGAAATCTACGCCGTCTGGCCACAGAACAAGCACCTGCCCTCGAAGGTGCGGGCCGCCATCGACGTGCTCGTCGCACGCATCCCGGAGCGGCTGTCGGATGCCACCCGCCCGGTCAAGGCGTCCACCCTGCCTCAAACGGCTCACCCTCGGCCCTCGCGAGGGCTGAACGTCCTTTAACTCACGCCTCAGCCGCCGCGCAGGCGCTCAGTCGCGGCGGAGAGGACGGCGAGCAACTCCGTCGCCTCGACGGGTTTGGGCACGTGCATGTCGAAGCCTGCGCGCAGCGCCCTCGCCCGGTCATCGGCCCGCGCGTAGGCCGTGAGGGCCACCGCCGGGGTGAGCCCGCCCTCCTCGGGGGGCAGGGCGCGGATGCGCTGGAGGAGCTCGTAGCCATTCTCCCCGGGCAGCCCGATGTCCGAGACGAGGAGGTCCGGCCGCCACTCCCGGAAGCAGTGGAAGGCCTCCGCCGCAGAGGACACCGCCCGAAGGTGGGCTCCCTGGCCCTCCAGCAGCACGCTGAGCATCTCCCGCGTGTCCTCCTGGTCCTCCACAAGCAACAGGCGCAGGCCAGCAAGGTCGGAACGTGCAGGCGGCACCGCGTCCAGGGGGGCCTGGGAGGCCGGAGTGACGAGAGGGGTGGCGCGAGGCTCTCGAGGCAGGTGCAGGACGAAGCTCGCGCCGAGGCCCTCTCCCGGGCTGTGCGCCGAAACGCGGCCTCCGTGCAGCTCAACAATGTGGTGCACGATGGCGAGTCCCAGTCCGAGCCCACCATGGGCTCGGCGGCTGCTGCTGTCCTGCTGGCGGAAGCGCTCGAAGATGTGAGGCAGGAAGCTCGGGGAGATGCCCATGCCGGTGTCCGTCACCCGCAGCTCCACCGTGCCGTCGAGCGGACGCAGTTGGACGGTGACACGGCCTCCTCGAGGCGTGAACTTGATGGCGTTGTGCACCAGGTTCCACACCACCTGCTGGAGCCGCCCGGCGTCGCCCCGCATGGGCAGGGACTCCGCGCCGGTCTCCAGCTCCAGCGTCACGCCCTTGGTTTCGGCGAGCGGCCGCGTGGACTCGAGCGCGGCCTCCACCACGGCCTTCATGTCCAACGGCCCGGGCTCCAGGTGGAGCTTGCCGGTGATGATGCGCGAGATGTCCAGCAGGTCCTCGATGACCTGCGCCTGAGCACGAGCATTGCGCTCCAACGTCTCCAGGGCCCGGCCGCGCTTCTCCTCGGACAAGCGCCCGGAGCGCAGGAGTTGAAGCCAGCCGAGCATCGCCGTCAGTGGCGTACGCAGCTCGTGGGACACGGTGGCAAGGAAGTCATCCTTGAGCCGGTTGGCCTCCTCTGCCGCCGAGTGGGCCGCCTGCACACGCCGCAACAACTCCAGGCGCTCCTGAGTGGCGCGCCGTTGCTCGTCGATGTCGGTACACGAGACGATCCACCGCAGGATGCTCCCGTCCGCAGCTCGCGCGGGCTGGGCCCGAGAGACGAACCACCGCCACTCCCCATCACGGGCCCGACGTATCCGGATCTCGGCCTCGAAGCGCTCGCCGGTCTCGAGTGACCGCTGCCAGTGCTCCAGCAAGCGCGACAGGTCCTCCGGGTGCACCACACGCGTCCAATCGTACCCGAGCGACTCCGCCATGGAGAGCCCGGTGTACTCGTGCCAGGGCCGGTTGACGAACTCGCAGGTACCGTCGGCCCGGGACATCCAGGCCAGGTGGGGAAGCGTGTCGATCAACAGCTGGAACTGCCGTGCCTGCTCCGCCCGAGCCTCCTCGGCCCGTTTACGCGCGGTGAGGTCATGCACCACCAGCGCCGCGCCCACAATGCGCCCCTCGGAGAGGATGGGAGCGTTGGAACAGAGGACGGGGATGAACGAGCCATCCCGGTGGATGAAGAGATCCTCATGGTCCCGCAGAGTCTTCCCCTCGGTCATCACCAGCCCGAGGCGGCACATGCTCATCGGGAAGGGAGTCCCATCGGGGTGATGGTGGTGGACGAGGTCGTGTAGGAGCTGCCCGAGCATCTCCTCCCGGCTCCAGCCAAACATGCGTTCAGCGGCAGGGTTGGCGTAGGTGACATGCCCCTCAGCATTCATCAAGAAGAACGCCTCGGCCGCATGGCTGGCGAGTAGCTGGAGGAGCTGACTCTCGTCTACCCAGTGGGTACGGAGAGAGGAGCTCATCGCAACCCCAGGGGAGGAGGCGAACCGGCGGGGCACCCAAGGAGCGCCCGTGCAAAGAAGGAGAGGCCAACCATCGCACCACCGTAACAGCGCCCCGCCCACGAGAAGGTCCCGGTGACGTTGGGAGAAGAAGGCGCTGGAGGTGACGCCCGTATAGCAGGAACGAGCGTCATGAGATTGGGCGAAGGAGAGGCTTACCCCGAAGCAGTCCTGCTCACGACCGTACGATGGGTGAGCTACCTGACGGACGGCACCCCTGAACCCATTTCCCCTCTCCCCCTGGGAGAGGGACGGGGTGAGGGTATCGAGGCCCCGGGTTATGCCTCCCGGTGAGCACGTGACGACCGTTCGCACCCAACACGCGACCACTCGCCCACTCCGTCCGTAAGCACAGCGCGCGTCCCCCGATAGTCGGGACATGCGACGCAAACTCCTCCTCCTCCTCACGACGTCAGCGCTGTGGCTATCAACGCCTCATCTCTGGTTTCTCTGAAATCCTCGCAGCGTTGCTGAAACTGTACTGCCCGGGGTCGAGACCCAGCGAGCCACACTCCACCGAGCGGCAGCTTCCCGGTAAGCTGCCGTGGCATGCAGCACCTGACCGGAACCGTCCCACTGCTCCCGGCCTGTTCCAACCGGCTGTCCTGGCGCCCTTCGAGGCCGTGCAGGCTCGAGGTGGCATGACATGTGGCTCGCGCTCACGCTCCTCCTCCTCGCCGCTGTCATCGCCGGGCTCGTCGTCGCGTGGCATCTCCGCCCGACGCCGTCCCTCTGCCAACCCCAGCAGTACGACGCCGTGCCGCAGCCAGGGACATTCGCGGTGCGGCCGCTCGAAGCGATGCCGCCGATCGTTCGCGAGACGCCCATCCTCGAAGCTCAATCCCCCGCCTGGCGCGAGGCCATGGCGCAGGCGGGCCTCCGGCTGCGCCGCGCTGGGGTGCGCCATGTCATCTTCGTGCACGGCACTTTTGTCGGCCATGACCCCACCCTGCTGCTCTCCGCGCTCGAGGGGCCCCTCTCGGCACTGGGGCCAGGGTTCATGCCGTCCCTGCAACGCCTCTCCAAGCTCCCGAGCGATCGTGTCCTGCGGGATCTCGGCAATTACACCCCCGAGTACGTCACGCTCTTCCAGAAGTCACTGGGCGGCGACATCCCCACCACGCGCTTCGTCTGGTCCTCGGCGAACAACCACGTCGCCCGCCTGCGCGCGGCCGTGGAGCTGCTGCGGCTCCTGGCCACCTCGGAGCTTGGGCGCAAGCGGGCGCTGCTCCTTGGGCACAGCCACGGCGGCCAGGTGCTCGCCCTGCTCACACAGCTCGTCTACCCGGCGCGGACCGCGGAGGCGCTCTGGCAGGCCGTGCGCGACGCCGGAGAGCCCACGGAAGCCCTCCAGGAGATGGCGCGCACGGTGGCACGCGCGCGGCTCGACATCGCCACCTTCGGCATGCCACCGCGCTATGGCTGGGCCACGGGCCGGCAGTGCCGCGTCCTCCACGTGATCAATCACCGAGGCGCGGAGCCGCGCGGGAGCACCATCGCCGGCGTCCTCAACACCGAGAACGGCGACTACGTGCACCAGTGGGGCATCGCCGGTTCGGACATTCCGCCAGGTAACGCGAAGGAGCGGGAGTTGGCCGCGCGGCTCGATGCCATCCTCGGCGAAGGCTATGACGTGAAGGCGTGGCTTCAGCACGTGCGCCACGGCGCGCGCGTGCCGCGGGACGGGTTCAGCTACCTCGTCGACTACGGCGACCGGGGCACGGGCGCCCTGCCGAACTGTCTGGCGACGTGCTTCGGGCACGGCATCTACACGAGCTACGACGCCATGCTCTTCAACGCCCGCCTCCTCGCGGACCACTTCTACCGGTAGTACCCCAGACTCCACCGAAAGGAAGAGAGTGCTCCCCCGAACGCTTAGAGCGGGAGGCGCTCGCCCACCGGCGGCGGGGTGAAGGGACGCATTGCGTTGTCCTTCCGCTCGCGCTCCAGCGTCAGGAGGGTCGGCTCCGTCTGGACCCAAGCCTGCCGGAAAGCCAGGGTCATCAGCGGCCAAAGCAACGGCGCCAGCACCAGGTGCATGAGCGCGAGCACGGCGGCTCCGACAGCCAGGCCTCGGGGACGCCAACCGCGCGCTCGCGAGCGCCACGCTGCCACGAGGACCCGAGCCCAAGGAGTCCTACGCCCACCAGCGTGGGACGGACCTGCTCGCCGGCAATCCAGAGGTGCATCCACAGGCCGAACAGCGCGGGCACGGCAGCCACCAGCGCATTGCGGTTGGCGATCCACCCCGCGACCATGAAGTGCGCGCCGTCGATGGCGAAGAGAAACAGCGCGAGCGCCCCAATGACTCCCGGGAGGAAGCGCCTCAGCAGCGCGCCGAAGAGCGCCACCAGTCCCAGGTACCAGACGAGCGAGTGCAGGTGCCAGCCCACGGCGTTCCGGCCGAAGAGGTTGTAGTCCATCACCGCGAGCGCGCTCGACAGGGGTCGCCAGAAGGTCAGCTTCAGCTCGGGCAGCGTCCACCAGGGATAGGGTCCTTCATCCAACAGGGGCTGGAGGCCCGCGGGATCTCCACCCGCGAAGCGGAACAGGTCCCACGGCGTTCCCGGAGCGGGAAAGCCCTCGAGGATGAGCAGGTGGATGAAGTCGTCGCTGATAAAGCCGAGCCACGCCGTGGGCAGGGCGAGCACCAGCGCGGCCAGCAGCGAGAGCCAGAGCATGCGCGGGAAGGCGAACCACCGACTCCGGGAGGGAGTGTCCATGGCACTATCTTGCCCAAAAAGAAGGTCAGGCCGGTGGACGGCAGCACCCCACACCATGGAGAGGGAATGAAACCCACGCAGGAGACCCGCAGACCTATTGCCCCCGAAGTCGCGCGTTACGGGGCTGAAGTCGTGAACCGCCTTCGGACGTTGCTCGGTGGCGAACTGGTGGGCACGTACCTCATCGGCTCGGTGGCCCTGGAGGGCTATGAGCCAGGGCGGAGCGACATCGATATCATCGCCGTCTGCGCACACCCGCTGGAGACCCGCACCAAACAGGCGATCGCGGAGGCACTCGATCACCGGGCCCTCCCCTGCCCCGCCCGAGGCTTGGAGTTCGTCCTCTACGCGAAGGATGCGGTGGCCTCGCCCTCCAGACCCCTGCGGTTCGAGATGAACTTCAACACAGGGGCCGGCATGAACCACTGGCTCGGCCTCAATCCCGAGGAGGAAGCGACTCACTGGTTCGTCATCGACCTCGACATCGCGCGCGGTCATGGCGTGCCGCTGGTGGGCCCTCCCCCGAACGAGGTGCTGGCACCGCTTCCACGTGCCTGGGTGCTCGACGCCATCCGGGACTCGCTCACCTGGCACTCCCGAGCGGAGCCGGTGAGTCCCAACAACGTGCTCAACGCGAGCCGGGCCTGGCGCCATGTCGAGGAGGGCGTGTGGAGCACCAAGGCGGCTGCCGCCACCTGGGCCCGCGAACGCCTCACCAATCCATCGCTCATCGATGCCGCGGTCGCGAAGCGTCACGGCGCCCCAGGTCCTGCACTGGACCCGGAGGCAGTGCGCGCCCTGCACCAGCAGGTCCTGGCCGCTGTCGAGCGCGCTGTCCAGCGGATGGACGGTTCAGGTCCCGCCTAAAAAATTCCATCACGATCAGGGGCTGCCCCGACGCCAGCAGGCCAGCCCTGCACACGGAGGTGCAGTTGGTTCTCCACTGGCCACTGGATTCTGTTGAAGTGCCGGGCGCTGAAAGAAGGGCACCCGTCATCTCGGAGGAGAACCGATGAAGCTCTACTACAACCCCAAGAGCCGTGCGGCGATCAGCAAGTGGATGCTCGATGAGTGTGGCGCGAAGTACGAGATCGTGCCCATCAACTTCGAGAAGCGCGAACACAAGACGCCGGAGTTCCTGAAGATCAACCCCGCCGGCAAGCTGCCGGCGCTGGTGGATGGAGATGCGCGGGTGTTCGAGGGCGCGGCCATCTGTATGTACATCGCGGAGAAGTACCCTGAGGCCAATCTCGCGCCGAAGCCGGGCTCGCCGGAGCGGGGGCGCTACCTCTCCCTGATGGTGTACTCGACGTCGCAGCTCGAGCCCGCGATGGGCGACAAGCTCATGAAGGTGGAGACGCAGCCCCAGCGCGGCTGGACGGACTTCGAAACAGTCTTGAACGTGGTGGAAGGCGAGCTAGGCAAGGGGCCCTACCTGTTCGGCGACTGGTTCACTGCGGCCGATGTGATGATCGGCTCGATGTTCATCTGGATGCGCATGTGGGGGACGAAGACCGGCCGGCCCACGATTGATGCCTATGTTGATCGGCTGCTGGCCCGTCCCCACTGCATGAAGATGGGCGGGTAAGCCAAAACAGACAGGCTGAACGCTACGCCCGGACCCGACCCCCTGGCGTAGCGTCATCATCGGCAGTTACTTTCGCCCGTCTGGCCACGGAGCACCTTTCAGCTCCACGACGTTGCCCTCGGGATCCGTCACATAAATCGACGGCCCTTGGCCTTCGGCCCCATACCGGGATTCCACCTTCCCGGGGTCAACCCCTTTGCTCTTCAGATACGGGATGATCTCGTCCGCATCGAACGGGTCGATCCTCAAACAGAAGTGGTCGAGGTTGCGGCCTTCCTTCCCGGGTGCCGCCCCGCCCATCCGCCCAAGCCGGCCATCCACGGGGATCAAGTCGATGAGCGAGCTGCCCGCTCGCACCTGGTACAGGCCGGACTCCTCCTGGATCTTCTCGAGAGAGCAGCCGATGACGTCGATATAGAAGTCCATCGTGCGCTTGATGTCAGCCACCCTCAGCACAACATGATCGATATGTCTTATCTTCAGCATCGGTCCTCCGCTAACTCGGTGAGCGCACGAGCCTCGCACACGGAGTCCTGATGTCGAATCGGATGCCGTCCACCGCTGGCCCATCGCGCTTCGGCGCTATAGGAAGGCGGGGTCATCATGCTTCCAGTATCCAGCTCCCGCGCCTCGCTGGCCCGTTCAACGCTCCTCAAGATGGGAGTGGGCATCGGGGTCATCATCGCCCTGTCCACGCTCTTCAGCTACCTCCACCTGCTCCGGACTCTGCGCGGCGAGACGCTCGTGCAGTTGCAGCAGTATGTGTCGGAGCGCGGCGAGCGCGAGCAGTCCATCTTCGTGTTGGCGGAGGACAACCACGCGGCCCTCAGGAAGGCCATGGAGGAGGAAATCCGGGCCCACCCACAGGAGGACGTGAGCGCGCGCTTCGAGCGCCTGTTCGTGCGGCTGCCTGATGGCACGGTCCGCAACCGACCTGAGCGCTTTGACGGCACGAAGATGGTTCAGGTCTTCATTGCTCCGCACGTGGCCCTGGATGACGCATTCCGCGCCCGGCTTATAGCCGTGCACGACGTGCTCACCCGGTACGGGCCTGCCTTCCACATCCGCTTCAGGACAACCTTTGTCACCCTCCCGGAGGGCGCGCTCTTGGGCTATCTGCCGGGGGCGCCCACCTGGAGCCAGGAGCTCAAGGCTGGCTTCTCGACCGCTGGCTACGAAGACTTCGAAATCGGCCTCCCTCAGAACAACCCACAACGGCAGACCCGCTGGACCGGCATCTACAAGGAGCCCGTCTCCCATAAATGGATGGTCTCGGTCTCCACGCCGGTGGACGTGGACGGCCGCCATGTCGCGACGATTGGGCACGATGTCCTCCTCGACGAGCTGATGGCGCGCACCATCAATGACCACCTGCCCGGCGCCTACAACGTGCTCTTCCGCGACGATGGCCAGCTCATCGCCCATCCCGCGCTGAAGCTGGAGAGCGCCACCAGCCCCTACAACATCCTGAGCGACACCGAGCAGCCCGACCTCGCGGCCAGTCGACTCGGCGCCCAGGAGAACGCGACCCACCTGCGGAGCATCTTCGAACGGGTCAAGAACCGCGCGTCCGGTCAGACCATGCTGGAGCTCCCGGAGTACGGCGAGTACATCGGCATGACGCGGCTGCAGGGCCCCGGCTGGAACCTCGCCACGGTGTTGCCCAGGAGCGTGGTGTCCCAGCCCGCGATCCTCGGGTCGCGCTACGTCCTGCTGCTCGGCATCGTGTCGCTGCTGCTGGAGCTGGCCATCATGTACCAGGTGCTCCAACAGCAGATCTCCCACCCCCTGACGGCCCTGATCCAGGCCACCGACAAGGTGGCGGCGGGTGACTTCACCTGCTCGGTGTCGCTGAACACCGCTCGCCGAGACGAGCTGGGGCAGCTGGCCAGCGCCTTCCAGCTCATGGCCAACGAGGTGCAGCGGCGCGAAGAGGCGCTCCGCCAGGCCAACGAAGGGTTGGAGCAGCGAGTCGACGAGCGCACCCGCGAGCTCAAAGAGGTCCACATGCACCTGGTGCAGACGGCTCGCCAGGCGGGCATGGCGGAGATCGCCACCAACGTGCTGCACAACGTGGGCAACGTGCTCAACAGCGTCTACACCTCGGCTCAGGTAGCCAAGGAGCGGATGACGGGCATGAAGCTCGAACACGTGAGCCGGGTAGCCCATATGCTCGAGGAGCGCCGGGGAGACATCCAAGTCTTCCTCACCCAGGATGAGCGCGGGCGGCACCTCCTCCCCTTCATGAACAAGCTGGGGGAGAACCTGCTCGAGGAGCGCCAGGAGATCGTCTCGCTGCTCGAGGACGTGGGCCGCTACACCGAGCACATCGGCGACATCGTCAAGGTGCAACAGAACTACGCCCGCACGCCCCGGCTACACGAGCCCGTGCAGCTGGCGGAGCTGGTCGAGGACGCCTTGCGCATCAACTCGGCCGGGCTCTCCCGTCACCAGGTGAAGGTGCAGCGGCACATGGTGTCCCTGCCGCCCGTGATGTCGGACAAGCACAAGATGCTGATGATCCTCGTCAACCTGGTCAGCAATGCCAAATACGCCATGGACACGGTGGCACCGAGCGAACGGCTCCTGACGGTGACGATGGAGCAGACCCCCGCCAACAGCGTCCGCATCCAGGTTCACGACAACGGCATGGGCATCGCGCCGGAGATGATGACTCGCATCTTCCAATATGGCTTCACCACCCGTGAGGAGGGCCACGGCTTCGGCCTGCACTCCAGCGCCCTGGCGGCCCAGGAGCTGGGCGGCTCCTTGACGGTCCACAGCGACGGGCCCGGGCAAGGCGCCACCTTCACCCTGGAGCTGCCCTACAGCCCGGTCCAGAAGCCGGCGTGAGGCCCGCGCCCGGGAGCGCACACCGCTGTCCGCCGGGCCCGATTTTGTAGAAGTTTACAATCCAGGTATAGAAAGAGTCCCCTTCCGGAGATCCCCCGCATGTTCGGCAGACTTCTTCTCTGGGCGCGGCGCAACTCGCGAAAAGCGGTCGCGCTCGCGCTCGCCCCTGGCCTCATTGCGCTGGCCTTTGATGCCGCCATTGGGCACTGGGCTGGGAAGGACTTCGACAACCGACTGCAAGCGGTCCCGGTGGTTTATGGCGTCATCGGCTTTGTCTTGCTGACGCTCGTCTGCATCCCGAGCTCCCGCCCGGTGTTCGCGTGGACGGCGCGCCTCGTCGGCGGCGCGGGCGTGGTCATCGGCCTGGTGGGGACGGTCATCCACTTCCTCGCGCTCCTGGAGGAGCTCCAGGGGCAGTACTCGTACGCAAGCTTCGAAGGGGCCTTCTCGGTGGCGCCGCCCCTGCTCGCTCCGCTCGGCTTCACGGGCGTGGGCGCCGTGCTGTTCCTCCTACCGAGCGCGAAGCTCCTGCTCCGGCTGCGCATCGGCAGCCCTCCCACGGTGAGCGCCCACTCGGCCAACGTCGTGGAGTACCCGCGGGACCAGAGACGCGCGGGCTGAGCCTTCCACCCGGGGGCGCTTAGGCCTGCTCGAGCAACCGGAGAAAGGCGCGCGCGGCGTCCGCGTCCCCGAGGCTCGTGAGTCCCTCGCCCACTTGAAGCTCCGTCTCGACGATTCCGGGCACACGCGTCGGGCTGAAGCCGTTGGCCACCCAGACGCCGTGCTCGCGCGCGATGCGGTCGCGCTGTGCCGCCAACGCCGCCGGGTCTCCGCGCAGGAAGACGCGGAACAGGTTCGTCTGCACCGGCCGAGGTAGCACCGTAAGCCGAGAGTCCGCCGCCAGCGCCTCGGTGATGGCCTTCGCACGCTGGACGTAGCCCGGAATGCGGGCCAGCACCTCGTCCAGGCGCATCGCCGCCGACGCGACGTAGGGCCACATTTGGAAGATGTTCCCGCCGTGCCGGTGCCGCCAGAGGCGCGCCGTGCGGATGAAGTCGCGCCCGCCAACCAGCATCGCCCCGCCCATGGCCCCCACCATCTTGTAGAAGGACACGTAGACGGAGTCGAAGCCACGGCAGATGTCCGCGTAGGAGCGCCCGTAGAAGGGCTGGCTCTCCCACAAGCGCGCCCCATCCATGTGCAGCTTCACCCCTTGCTCGCGACAGGTGCGCTTGAGCTCCTCGAGCTGCTCCCAGGTCTGCAGCTGTCCGCCCAACCACCGCACGGGCAGCTCGACGCTGACGACATCGAGCGGCTCGCGGGCCTCTCGCACGTCACTGGCGAGCACCGGCCGGGCCCAGGGCGAGAGCTGCACCGCGCGCAGCCCGTGCAGCACGGAGTAGCTGTCGTTCTCGTGCAGCACGTGATGGGAGGAGGGGTGGAGACCCACCGTGCGTCTGCCCCCGGCGTCCGCGTACATCCGCAGCGCGATGAGCTGGCCCATGGTGCCGGTGGGCATGAAGCACCCGTCCTCGAAGCCGAGCAGGCCCGCGATGCGCTTCTCGAAGGACTGGACGAGCTCGCCATTGCCGTACACGTCCGTCCCCAATCCCTGACGTTGCACCCACTCGCCTACGCGGCTCAGCTCCGCGCCTTCGTTCCCGGAAGAGCCGAGCACGAGCGCGGCACGGCAGTCGCGGCGCAGTTGTTCCCGCGTGGGGCCGCCAGCGGCGTCCTTCTTCGGGGGTGGAGCCGCCTTAGGCGCGGCGGCTTCCGCCGTGCCCCGCAGAAGTGAGGAGCCGGCCAGCAGACCAGCAAGGGCGAGAAACTCGCCCCGGTTGAAATCGCGGGGAGCCATGGGGAGGACCTCTTCGTGAAGGATGACGGCGCGACCGTAGCAGGCCGCCTGCCTGCATTGGGAAGCGCCGAGCCAGCGGTGCCCAGGTCGTCGTCCCTGACATGAAGTGACCTTGAGGCAGCACTTGCGGGTGCATATCCCTGGCGGGATGCCTTCAGAGACCCTGCCAGAGCCAGCTTGGGTGCATGACGCGGTTTTCTACCATGTGTACCCACTGGGTGCCTGCGGTGCGCCCGCCACGAACGACTTCCAGAGTGCCCCCATCGCGCGGCTTGATCGCCTCTTGCCTTGGCTCGACCACTGGGCCGCGCTGGGGGTGAACGCCGTCTATCTCGGACCGCTCTTCGAGTCGTCCTCCCACGGCTACGACACGGCGGACTACTTCCACGTGGATCGCCGCCTGGGTGACGAGGCCACGCTCGCCCGGTTGGTGGAGGGGCTGCATGCGCGTGGGATGCGGGTGATTTTCGACGCGGTCTTCAACCACGTGGGCCGGTCCTTCTGGGCCTTCCGTGACCTCCGCGAGAAGGGCCCGTCCTCACCGTACCGGACGTGGTTCCGTGGCCTGCGCTTCGATGCGCGCAACCGCTTCGGCGATCCCTTCGTGTACGAGGGCTGGCACGGGGTGGAGGAGCTGGTGAAGCTGGAGCTGCGCCAGGAGGCGGTCCGCCAGCACCTCTTCGACGCGGTGACGCACTGGGTGAAGCGCTTTGGAATCGACGGCCTCCGCCTCGACGCGGCGGATGCCATGGACCTCGACTTCTTCGACGGCCTGGCCTCCTTCTGTCGTGGACTCGGCCGGGAGTTCTGGCTCATGGGCGAGGTCATCCACGGCGACTATCGCCAGTGGGCTCGGCCCGGACGGCTGCACGCCACCACGGATTACGCCCTGTGGAAGGGACTCTGGTCGAGCCACAACGACCGGAACTACTTCGAGCTGGCCCACACGCTGAAGCGGCAGGTCGCCCCCAGCGGCATGTATGAGGGCCTGTCCCTCTATACCTTCGCCGACAACCACGACGTGAACCGGGCCGCGAGCCTCTTGAAGGATGCACGTCACCTTCCCCTGCTCTACCTGCTCCTGTTCACCCTCCCTGGCGTGCCGTCCATCTACTACGGCAGCGAGTGGGGACAGACGGGGCGCAAGGAGGGCGGAGATGACCGTCCGCTCCGCCCCGCTCTTACCGAGCCCCCCGGCCCAGCGAAGCCTCCCCATCCCGGACTGCGAGAGGCCATCACCCGCTTCGCCTCGCTCCGGCATCAGCACGAGGCCCTCCGACAAGGAAGCTATCGGGAGCTGTTGGTGCGCAACGAGCAGCTGGCGTTCGCCCGGGAGCGCGGGGCCGAGCGCCTCGTCGTGGCGGTGAACGCCTCGGACAAACCGGCGGAGGTGGAGGTTCCGATGACCGGGACGCCGGATGGCGACTGGATCGATCTGCTGGAGCCCGGGCGCCGCTTCTCCCTGCGTGGGGGACGTCTCCAGCTCGGGGCGCTACCCGCCACCTCGGGTCGAGTGCTGCGCCAGGCATGAGTCCAGAAGGCGCTACCTCGTAGGGCCCAACGGCAGCTCCAGAGTGAAGGTCGCGCCCTGCCCTGGCGCGCTCTCCACCCGGATGATTCCGCCATGGGCCTCCACAATCTGCCGGGTGATGTAGAGGCCTAACCCCAGCCCTCCGTAGTTCCGCTCGGAGACGGCGCGCTCGAACTTTCCGAAGATGCGCGAGAGCGCTTCCTCCTGGATGCCGATGCCCTCGTCCCGTACGACGAGCCGCGCCCCTCGCTCCCCTGCTCCGACCTGAAGGTGGATGGGTTTGCCCGCGCCGTATTTGATGGAGTTGGAGAGCAGGTTGGAGACCACCTGCTCGAGCCGCAGCCTGTCCCAGCACCCCAGCAGGGCGCCGTCGCTCCTGATTTGCAGACGGCAGCCGACCCGCTCCGCCTCGGGCTCGAATCGGGAGCACACCTCGTGAACGAGCGCCACCAGGTCGACCTCTTCGAGCGCCAGTGACAGCCGGCCCGAGCTGATGCGCGACACATCGAGCAGCTCGTTCACCAGATCCGAGAGACGCTTGACCTGCCGGCGCATCACGTCGACATCTCCCGGCAGCCGCCGCTCCAGACCCGCGAGCCCCCCATCATTCACCGAGCGCGCCAGGGCATGGAGCTTGAGGCTCAAGGGCGTGAGCGGTGTCTTGAGCTCATGACTGGCCACCGAGAGGAACTCATCCCGGAGCCGTACCGCCTCCTGCGTGGTGCGCAGCAGCCGGGCGTTCTCCAGTGCGGACGCCGCGCGGCGGGCCAGCTCCTCGGCCATGTCCACGTCGCCCTCATCGAACCGCTCGGCCGCGCCCGCGCGAGCGAACGTGATGACGCCCCACGATCGCTCCCGTGTCTTCATCGGCACCAGGAGCACGGAGTGTGGATCCAGTCGATCCAGGATCTCCAGGTGCGCGGGGCTCACAGCGCTCTGCCGCCGATGCTCGAGGGTGAAGTCCGTGTAGAGCTTCGTCCAGCCATGGCGCAGCGCCTCGGCCACGGGCGTGGAGACGTCGGACCGGGGAGTGAAGCGCCGGACCTGCTGGATGACGTCCTCCATGGACGGCTCCTGGTGCGCCACGGCCACACGCTGAAACCCTCCATCCTCTTGGAGCAGGTCCACCACACAGTAGGTGGCCACCGACGAAGCGGCGAGCCGCGCCACGCGCTGCAGGGCCTCGTCCGGCTCCAGCGACTCGGTCAGCAACCGACTCGCTTCGGAGAGGAAGCCAAGCTTCTGCTCACCGCGCATCCGCTCCGTGATGTCCAGGGTGATGCCGACCATGCCCACAGGCATACCGTCCGGGCCACACTCCACGCGCCCGCGCGCCGCGACCCAGCGCAGGCCTCCGCCTGGAGGCACGACGCGATAGTCGGCGGAGTAGTCAGCACACGTGGCGATCGCCCGCTCTACTGCATTGACCATGCCCTGGCGATCCTCCGGATGGATGAGCGACAGCAAGGCCTCATACGAGGACAGCTCCCAATCGGGAGGCACGCCGAAGTTGCTCTTGCAGCCCTCCGACGCTTCCAGCCGCCGCGTCGGGAGCTCCAGACGCCAGTGCCCCAAGCCACTGGCCTGGAGGATGAAGCGCAACCGCTCCTCACGCTCCGCCAAGGCGACCCGGGCGCGGCGAAGCTCGGCGTTGCGCTGGTGCAGCTCGATGAAGACGGACACCTTGGCCCGGAGCACCTCTGGATCATGTGAGCTGGCCAGACAGTCCACCGCCCCGAGCGCATGGGCCTCCTTCACACGCGCGGGCTCCGGCGTCTCCGTGAGGAGAAGGAGAGGCGTGGAACGCGAGCGCCACACCTCGCGGAGCAACCGGGCCGAAACGAGCCCCTCCTCCCATTCCTGGTGCACGTCGAGGAGGATGAGGGCGAAGTCCTCGTGCAGGACCCTGCGGAGCGCATCCTCGGCCGAGCTGGCCGTCACCAGTCGTAGGTTGAGTGGGGCGAGAGTGGCTTCGAGCGTGAGGAGACTTTCCTGGCGGCCATCCACCAACAACAGGCTCGCGTGCAGAACTTCATGCACCACCTAAAGACCTCCCAAATCGCGTGCTCCCATCAAGAACCACATGTGAAGAGTCCAATCAGAGCACCACTGCGCTAGCGGGAGGCCCAGGCGCACGGTCGCTAGCGAACAGAGCGGGCGACCATGCGACCTGGAAGGAAACGATCTACTGACCGACGTCGAACTCGCCCGCGCTCCGAGCTCGGTGATGGGTCGCCCGTGCCGTGGACGGCAAGTGCATGGATCTCACCTGAAAACCGAGAGAGGAGGCTCTCATCGGCTGAGAAAAGCTATACCAGGAAGAGCTGAAATTCGAACGGTTGCTCGTCTCTTGTGGGAGCGAGAACGACAGAAAGAGGAGGAACACGACCAATATGCGATAATGGGACCCCCCACCCGCTTGGACCCCCACTCTTGGACTCGCTGCTAAAACTCGGATTGCTCACGGGACTGCTCGCCGTTGACGCGGTGCGTGCAGAGCAACCGTCGTCTGTTGAGCAGGTACGTGCCGAGCTGGACCGGCAACTCCAGGAGATGGTGAAGAGCCCACCGGCGGAGGTGCGGCTGCTCTTCGCGGGACTGGATCCCTCCGGGTTCAGGCTTGTCGAGGTTCACTTCACCCTGGACGGCAAGCCACTCGAGGTCCCGTCGGTGGAGAAGCTCGGCGCCCCCGGCCCTCATGTGCTGACGACGCTACAGGTGGAGGACGGCCCGCACACGCTCGTGTCCAACGTCGTCTACATGGACGCGTCGTGGAACCTGTTCAGCCCGACATCCGGCCTGCTGTGGAACATGACCTCCACGCTCAACTTCCAGACGCAGCGCGGGCTGCGCGTGGACGTGAAGGCCACGTCTGTGCTGGTGCCGGAGGCGAAGGACCCGCGGCAGAAGGTCAAGCTGTCGCACGATGTGACGGCGGAGATGATCGCGAAGCTCGAGGACAGCATGCCTCCCGAGCCCCTCCCGGAAAGGGCCCCGGTCCCAGACGCGGGTGTGGCGATCGCACCGGTTCCGACGACACCTGAGCCGACAAAGACTCCGAGCACTCCCGAGCCCCCACCCGCCACCACGGCCCAGCCGCAGAAGGCGAAGCTCCTGGTCCGGGCAACGGTGCTCCGCAAGCCCGTGGCGGCGACGCTCTCCGTGCGCGGAGCCACGTCCCAGAAGGTGGCGCTGAAGCGGGGGGCCAAGACCCCCACGCCGGTGGAAGTGACTCCGGGCGAGTACACGGTGGACGTCATCGCCCCCGGCTTCCTCGCGCAGACGCGCCGAGTGGTGCTCTCCGGAGGCAACGCGCAACCGCTGGAGTTCACGCTGGTGCGCGCGCCGAAGAAGAAGCTCGTGAAGGAGAAGAACGACCGGCTCGAGCTGCTCAAGCCCCTGCGCTTCCCCCAGGGCAAGGAAGCGCCGCTGCCGGGTGGCAACGTCCTCCTCGAGCAGCTCGTGGACACGCTCGTGCGGAGCCCCATCCAGCGCATCCGTATCGAGGGCCACACCGACAACCAGGAGGGCGATGAGAGCGCGAGGAAGCAGCTCTCCGAGGCTCGGGCCAAGACCGTGGCGGAGCTGCTCGTGCAGGCGGGGGTGGACCCTGCGCGCATCGAGACGACGGGCCTCGCGGACACGCGGCCCAAGGCGCCCAACATCACTCCGCGCGGACGCGAGCTCAACCGGCGCGTGGAGCTCGTCATCCTCGAGCGCTGAGCCTGGCTCCTGCCTTGGGGCTCAGTCGAACAAGAACGCGAGGAGATCGTTTTCCATGAGGAAGTGGAAGACGCCCACGAAGAGGAACCCCACGCCGAGCACGATGTAGAGCCAGGCCATGCCGACGGCCTGGGCTCCGGTAGCCTCCACGTGGAGACCCTGGTGCGCCTCCATGACCTGGGGAACCTCGTACTGCTTCCGGGCCTCGGTGAGGATGGAGCCCAACAGGCCAGGCCAGGCCTGCTTCGAGGCAGGGTTGACCACCATCATCCGCTTGCGCACCAGGGCGCGCACACCGGAGATGAGGAAGAAGAGGCTGAAGCCTCCCGTGAGGATGCAAACAGCTGGATTGATCTGCATGAGGCTGTCCCCCTTGGTGGCGCGACGGTAGCACGCCACGTGGCCTCACTTCCCTTTCTTCCATTTTGAACGAGCCACCCGTTCGATTCGACCGGCTCGTCCGAGACACGCCTCTCTCGTGGACGAGGTTTCCCCTCGAACACCCCCGGGCACCAGCGGCTGGCCCGCCATTTGCCATCTCCGGTTCCAAACCCAGCCCGAGGAACCGCGCCATGGACCAGCCCCTCCACTTGATGACCCCCGAGGCGAGAGCCAACCCCTACCCCCTCTACGCGGAGCTCCGTCGAAGGGCGGTGTGCCAGGTGGAGCCCGGGGGCATGTGGGCCGTCAGCCGCTACGACGACGTGGTGACCGTTCTCAAGGACCCGAAGCGCTTCTCGTCGGCAGGCCTGGGCCAGAGCTTCCTGCCCCCCTGGCTGGAGCGCAATCCCACGGCGGACTCGCTGGTCATGAAGGATCCGCCGGACCACACGCGGCTGCGCGCCATGGTCAGCCGGGCCTTCAGTGGCGCGGCGCTGAGTCGGTGGGAGTCACGCATCCGTGACATCGCCGAGGAGCTCGCCGAGGCCGCCGTGCGTCGCCAGGAGGTGGACTTCATCTCCGACTTCGCCCTGCCCCTCCCCTCCCGCGTGCTCAACCTCTTCTTCGGCCTGGAGCCCGCCATGGCCCTCCGCTTGAAGGGTTGGGCGGATGATCTGGTCAGCATCCCCGCCAGTCAGCCTTCACCCCAGCGCATGGCGGAGATCCGCCACAGCCTCGCGGAGATGGAACGCTGCTTCAACGCGCTCATCGAGGCGCGGCGCACCGAGCCTGGAGAGGAGCTCGTGAGCGAGCTGATCCGCACGGAGGCACTGACGCACGAGGAGCTATTGAGCTTCCTCTTCGGGCTGGTACCCGCCGGTGTGGAGACAACCGTCTACCTCCTCGCCAATACGATGCTCGTGCTCTCGGAGCACCCGCGGGAGTTGGAGCGCGTGCGCGAGAATCCCACGCTCATCCCCCAGCTCATCGAGGAGATCCTCCGTTACGATCCCCCCGGGCAGAGCAGCCTCCGCCTGACGACCGAGGACGTGGTGCTCTCCGGGGTGACGATTCCCCGCGGCTCCGTCGTCGTCGCCCTGATTGGCGCGGCCATGCGCGACGAGGGCCGCTTCCCCCAAGCAGACCGATTCATCCTCGACCGCGAGAACCAGGGGCATCTCGCCTTCGGCCACGGGCCCCACTTCTGCCTGGGAGCGATGCTCGCGCGGATGGAGGCGCGCCTCGGCCTGGAGGCCCTCTTCTCGCGCATCCGCGGCTTCTCTCTCTCTCGGCGGGACGTGACCTGGTCACAGTCCATCATTGCGCGAGGTCCTCTCGCCCTACCGCTCCGCCTGGAGAGTTCGGTGCGGTAGGCTCCGCCGCCATATGACCTCGGACCCCGTCACGCTCGTCGCCGCGCTCCGCAACACCCTCGAGGACACGGAGCGCGACTTCTCATCCATGCCGTTCTTCGTCAGGCCCATGGTGCGCCGTGGCTTCGCGAGCCGCACCGGACTGGGCCTCGACGAGTGGCAGCGGCTCGCCTCGGCACTTGTCTCCGAGGTGAAGTCGGACACTGCACCGACCCAGGTCCGCGAGCGCCACCCGCGGCTGCGCGAGAACCTGGCGCAACTCGCCGAGAACTACCGCACGGCACCCGAGCGGGCCTCGAAGGGCATGGGCGCACTCGCGGGCACGCTCCAGCGCGTCCAGGAGACCTCCCGGCGTCGAGAGGAGGCCGTCCGTGCCCTCATCGCCTGGCTCGGATAAAGGCGCGGCCTCGCCTCACATCCGTACCGCGGAAGGCTCCAGCTCGGCGCTCACGCTGATGCGGCTGTAGAGCACCATGCCCACCACAATGAGCATGGCGCCCGCGAAGCTGAACGTGGAGGGCAAGGGCTCGCCCAGGAAGAGCACGCCGAGCAGCAGCGCGAAGAGCAGCTCGGTGGACTGAGTGGCCTCCACGGCGGCCAGTGCGACCGGGTTGTTCGCTGTCATCTGGCTGGCGCGGAAGAACAGGATGGTGGCGATCACTCCAGAGGAGACCGCCACACCCGTGGACTGCAGCACCTGCGCCGACGAGGGCCACCCCACCTGCGCATGGCCATACACCGCCACCACCAGCCACAGCGGCAGGCTCCCCAGCGTCATCCCGAGGACTCGCTGGCTGGCATCCAGGGAGACGCCCTCACGCTCCAGGTGCAACATCAACCTGCGATTGCCCAGCGGGTACGCAACGGCGGAGCACACCACGAAGAGCAACGCCCACCAGGCGCTGGCAGGCATGGCCATGTGGAAGTGGCCCAACTGCATGAGCAGAACGCCCATGACGATCAACGAGCCCATGCTCACGGCCTTGAGCGGTACCCGCCGGCGCTCATCCGTGTAGATGAACGGTGACAGCAGCGGGCCCGCGAGCGCAGTGATCTGAAAGGAACCGGCGATGAGCCACGAGGGCCCGTAGTCCGCCGACAACGTCAGGAGCGAATAGAAGACGCCGAAGCCCACGCTGCCCCAGAGCAACCACTCGCGAGGGTTCCGCAGCAGCTCGGACCACAACGCGGGCCAACCCCCGCGCACGGCCACGAGCACGAACAGCAGGGGCACCATGATGAAGTAGCGCAGCGACGCGCTCCAAGCCCAGAACCCACCCGCCGCCGCCATGTTGCGGTTGAGCACATAGGTCATGGTGAAAAATAGCGCCGAGGCCAGACCGAGCAGGATCGCGGGCAGGGCGGACGATGACTTTCTCATGGGCGGACGTGCACGGGACAAACCCCTGGTTATCATGGTTCGACCCGTCCCAAGGAACCCCTGTGAACGCCCTCCTCATCCGCCTGGTCTGTGGTTTTCTCTTCGCCGCAATGGCCCTTGGCGCAGTGGTCCATCCACCGAGCAACCTCACTCAGGGGCTGAGCATGCTCCTCCCGGGGGCCATGCTGCTGAACTACGCCATCAAGGGTCCGCGCCGCTCCCTGATTCCCAAGAAGCCGGCGCCCGCTCCCGCGCCCGCTCCGACCGACTCGGGACCTGGCCAGGCCTGAGACCCACCCTCACGGAGGGCAAAGGGCCACGGATGTCGTCGAGGCCTCGGACGCGCCATTGGGTTCACGGCAGGGCGCCGCGTTTGGGGCCGGCGCCGGGCTGGCGGTCCGCGAGTCCCCACTGGATTCGAGCAGTCCGATCACCGCGGGATAGACCTGGCTGGCGAAGTACCGGCCGCCGGCCACCGTGAAGTGGACGCCATCCGCCATCCGCAGGGGCATCGGCTTACGGAAGCCCTCGACCCGAGCCTCGCGCAGGACTCCACCCCGCGCGTCGGTGAAGAACGGCTTCGTGTCGAGATGCGTCGCGGCCTCATGGGCCGACACGGCCTCGCGCAGGATGCGACGGATCACCCGCAGCTTGCGCTCGAAGTTCGGCAGCTTGGTGATGGGCAATTCGACCCAGAGGATCTTCCGGCCAGGCGCCTCGAGGACGTGCAGGAAGTCCTCGACGCGCTGGCGGTACGCGGCCTCCCACCCGGACGCGCCCCACTGGACCTTCGCCTTGCCATTCTCGTCCGTGAGCCCCTGCCCGTCGTTCCCCCCCATGATGACGACGACCACGTCGGGGGCATGACGCTCGACCTCCTCCTGTCCGACCTTCATCCAGTCGAAGAAGTCGGGCCGGGCGAGCCCGGTGGAGGACTTCGCCCGCCGCACGGCGCGGACACCCGGGTGCTCATTCAGCGCTCTCTCGAGGGACTCGCCAAAGCCGGTGACGATCAAGCTGTCACCGAGCAGGAGCACGGTCCGGGTCCGTTGGGCCTCCGCCACCGCGGGCGCAGGCGACGGCTCTCCGGCCGCCGCACGCACCACTCCAGTGAACAGCACGGCCAGACACACAATTAGACGAGCGAGGTGATTCTCCATCTCGCGCGCACGCTACCGCGCCCATGGGCGGCTGAGAACAAATCGGCCTGTCGCCTGCCCGCCTGGAGTATGACCGGGCGCACGGCCCTCAGCCGGAGACGGGAGCCGAGGCGCCCTCGGGGTGTGCGGCATCGACGTAGAAGAGCATCCGCGTCACGAATCGGAAACCCACCCGCTCGTAGATGCGACCGGCCTCCTCGGTGATGGTGCTCAGGAACAGCACCTCCACGCCCTGCTCGAAGGCCTCCTGGGCCACCCGGGACGTGAGCGCGGTGCCGAGTCCCCGCTTGCGGAAGCGATCGATCGTCGCCACTCCACCGAGCTCGGCGATGCCCTCGGAGGGTGCGGTGTACGTGCCGACCACGGCCGGCTGTCCGTCCACGCGTCCCAGCACCGCCCTGCCCCCCTTCAGATCTTCCAACGTCTTGGAGATCTCCTCCTCGGTGGCCTCGTAGGGCTCATCCGGGACGAAGCCCCTCCGCGAGGTGGTGCAGTACGCGCGCACCTCTTCGCGAGAAGAGTCGGACGTGAGGACCGACAGCGAGAGCCCCTCCGGCACCGCCACGGGAGTGAAGCTCTCGCGGGTGCAGACCATCAACCGTGCCTCGGCCTCCCGCCGGAAGCCGGCGGCGAGGAGCTTGCCCTCCAGGTCCGGCGCCAGCTCGGAGACGTACTCGAAGCGGGGAACCCTCCGCCGCGCCTCGAACGCCGCCCGCAGCCGCCGCAGGGGCTCGCTCACGTCTCCCGTGATGGGGCCATCCGGGATGGCGTAGTTGAAGTAGATGAGCGGGTCGATGCTCAGGAAAAACGCCGTGAAGGGCGGAATCGAGACGGACTCGTACCGTCCCGCAGCACTCCGGCGCATATAGGACTGCAAACGTTCGATCAGGTCCGTCATGGACAGGGGTCCTCGGGTGTTACCGCTTCACGGGCTTCACGGCCCGGGTGGCGCAGAATCCGGACAGGTACTCGGAGAGTCGATCTCCCTCGACATGCTTGTCCTCGTAGAAGCCCGCGAGCAGGAACCCGGCCTCGAGCTGCCCGCCAATCTGGTCCTCCAGCGAGTGCGCGACACACAGGGGCTCGCCCTTGTCGGTGTAGCGGCGGCGCTCCTCGTCGGAGAGGCTCGTGAGGTCCGAGTACGGCATGCGGTACTTGAGCTGCATCACGCCCTGTTGCTCCAGCTCCGGGTCGAACAAATAGATGACCGGCTGGGCGAACCCCGAGAGCAACGCCCCTCCGGGCCGTAGCACCCGGAAGGCCTCGCGCCACACGGGCCGCACGTCATCCACGAAGCCGTTGGAGCAGGGGTGGAAGATCAGATCGAAGCTCTCGTCCGCGAAGGCCGAGAGGTCGCGCATGTCCCCCTCCACCAGACGGATCGACAGGCCCTCGCGCTCGGCCACGTAGCGGTCCTGCCCAAGCTGAGCGGGCGAGTAGTCGAACATCGTGACACGCGCCCCGGCGGCGGCGAGCACCGGTCCCTGCTGCCCTCCAGCGCTCGCCAGGCCCAGCACGTCCTTGCCAACCAGGTCTCCGAACCACGCACGCGGTACCGGCTTGCGCGGAGTGAGCACCACGCTCCACTCGCCCCGACGCGCCGCGGCAATCACCTCGGGCCCCACCGGCAACGTCCACCGGTCTCCCTGCGCCACCTGCCGGTTCCACGCCTCGCGGTTGTAGTCCCGCAGCTCGACTCCAGGCTTCATGTCGTCTCCTCGTCTTCCGGGCGGTGCATTTTCGCACCCACACACGGAGTAGAGGGCCCTTCCTGACGAGGTCCACACGAAAAGGGGGGCCCTCCGTCATGTGGCGCGGAGGAAGCACCGCGTCAGACGTGTCGTGGAAGGCAGACGTCGAAGGTCGTTCCCGCCTCGACGGTGGAGTGAACCTCCACGGTACCGCAGTGGGCACGGACGATCTGGTCCACGATGAAGAGCCCCAGGCCGATGCTGCGTTGCGCACCGCCGCTCTGTGTTCCCCGAGTCAGTGGCTCGAACAGCGTGGGCAGCAGGTGTGCCGGGATGGGGGCGCCTCCGTTGCTCACACGGAGGAGCACCGCCTCCTCCTCGCCGCGAGTCTCTATCCGGATGTCCGCGTCGGCGGGGCTGTACTTCAACGCATTGGTGAGCAGGTTGGTGAGCACCTGCGCGATGCGATCGCCATCCCAATCCCCCCGTCCATCCCCTTCGCAGTGCAAGACAAGGGGTCGCTCCGGAGCGGCGAGCTGCATCTCATCCACCACCTGCTGAGCGAGCATGTGCAAGTCCATGGGCTTGCGCTGCATCGGGAGTGCCTTGCCCATGCGCACCTGGGTGAAGTCCAGCAGGTCGAGGATGAGCCGGTTGGCGCGGTCCGCTGAATCCAGGATGCGGGTGAGACCCCGGCGCGCCCGATCGTCCAGGTCCGTGCGGCGCATGAGCGTCGCGGCTGACAAGGAGATGGCATTGAGGGGGCTGCGCAGGTCGTGGCTCACGATACCAATGAGCTGCTCGCGCAGCTGGGCGGCCTCCCGGGCCCCCAGCAACTGTGCATCACGCTGTCCCAGCTCCTCCTCATGCTCGAGCTGGTAGCCCACGAGGTCCGCCAGGTGGCGGAAGATCTCCAGCAGGTCCTCGCTGAGCTCGGCCGGCTTCGCATCAACCGCGCAGAGCACGCCGAAGAACGACCCATTGCGTCGGTACACTGGCACGGCGATGTAGCTCTCCACACCATAGAGCCTGGGCGCCGGATGATTCGTGAACCGGGGATCCGCGCTGGCATGGGTGATAAGCAGCGGCGCGGCCGAGCTGCGGACGTTGTTGCAGAAGGTGGTCGCGATCTCCAGCGTGTCGCCGGGCTCGAGCCCGAAGTTCATTTCGTCCAGCACCGCGCAGCATGTCCAGGATTCGGCCGTGACGTGCGACACCACCGCCAGGCGCAGACCCGTCGTCCGTAGTAGCACCCGCAGCACTGTCTTGATGGCTTCGATGCGGCCTACGGCCGCAACCTCCTCATCCAAGGGCTCGCTGGTGTGACCACGACGGATATCGGGAGCGGGGGACTCGAGCGAGATGGCCAAGGTGGGAGTCACGCTCATAACAACGCGCTCCCCGGCTCCGAAGAACCCGCATGTCGCGAGGCAGGCACGTCCGCGAGGACACAGGGCAGCGCGTGCCGCATCGCCTCCCGGGCAGGTATTCATGGTGGATGAGTGATCGCCAGACCTTCCAGGAATAGCTTCCGGACACGCGCAACCCCCCGCCCTCCCACGGAAGGCGAGGGGTTGGAGGGTCAGGCGTTTCCGTCGGTAGCGCCCGGGTTGCCGTGGACGTCGATGCCGTCGCGCATCAGGTCCGCCTCGGCCGCCGTCAGCGCCTGGGTGCCCGCCGGGTTTTCGTACCAGCCCGGGTCCGCGTAGCTGTCGAGCCGGTCACGCACCTTGAGCACCGTGAACATGCCTCCCATGGTGATGCCGCCGTACCTCCCGTGGCCTCCCACCATGGGAATGCTGTTGGCTGGAACGGGCATGCCCATCTCCTCCATGTCCCCCATGCCCGCCTGGCCCATCGTCATGTAGTTCGGCAGCAGCTGGCGCACCTTCTCGTCGAAGTTGCCTGGCTTCACCCCGATGAGGTTCGCCATGCCGTGCCCCATCTGGTTCATCACGTGGTGCGTCATGTGGCAGTGCATCGCCCAGTCGCCTGGCTCGTCCGCGACGAACTCGACTGTCCGCGTGCTGCCCACAGGCACCAACACCGTGGTCTCCGGCTGCCGCGCGGACTCGGGGATGACCCCACCGTCCGTCTCCGTGATGCGGAACTGGTAGCCGTGCAGGTGGATGGGGTGATGATCCATCGGGCTCAAATTCCCCAGCCGGATGCGCACGCGCTGCCCCGTCTTCACTACCAACGGCGCCGTCCCCGGGAAGGCCTTGCCGTTGAGCGTGAGCAGGTTGAAGTCGTTCATCGCGTTCGGGTCCGGCCGCCGAGCCCCGGGCTCCAGCTTCCACTCGTGCAGCATCAGGGCGAAGTCGCGGTCCACCCGAGGCCCCCGCGGCTGGCGCGGGTGGACGATGAAGAGCCCCGTCATGCCCAGGGCAATCTGCGTCATCTCATCGTGGTGCGAGTGGTACATCAGCGTCCCGGACTGGCGCAGGGTGAACTCGTACTTGAACGTCTCGCCCGGGTTGATGGCCCGCTGGTTGAGTCCCCCCACTCCGTCCATGCCGCTCGGCAGCAGCAGCCCGTGCCAGTGCACCGTGGTGGGCGCCGGCAAACGGTTGGTGACGTAGAAGCGCACCCGGTCCCCCTCCACCGCCTCGATGAGGGGACCATGCACGCGGCCGTTGTAGCCCCAGCACAGCGCCTTCAAGCCCGGCGCGAACTCGTGCTCCACCTCCTCGGCCACCAGGTGGAACACCTTCACTCCGTCCACCACCTTCCACGGCAGCTTGGAGCCGTTGGGTACCACCACCGGCTGGTAGTCCCGACCGGGCCGCGCGGGAGGCTGGTGCCTCTGGCTTACGTGTGAGCGCTCTTCCGCCCGCGCTTCTCTGGACGCCAACAGCGCCCCACCCGCCACACCGATTCCGCTGGCGACGAGCATCTGCCGCCGGCTCAGTCCCTTCGTGTCTCGCGTGCTCATCGCGCGTCTCCCTTCTCGTCCGTCAGCCTGCCGCCTACCGCGTTCTCCAATGCGTTCCGGGCGTTCCAGTAATCCCTCAGCGTCTCCACGTACTGCCGGTACGTCTGCACTTCGTCGCGCCGCGCATCGAGGAGTTGGAACGGGCTCAACACCATGGCGTTGTATTGAAGCTGTGCCTGCTCGACGACGCGCCTGCGCAGGGGCAGCAACACCTTCGTGTAGTGCTCCGCCTGCCGCCGCGCCGTCTGCAGCCGCGCCCGCTCCATCCGCACCTCCGAGCGTGCGTCCACGGACAGCTTCGTCAGCCGCCGCTCCGCCTGCCGTCGCTGCGCCTCCAGCCGCCCGATGAGCGCCTGGCGCTGATCGAAGATGGGCAGCTCCAGCACGAGGCTGGGCCCGGTGAACCGCAGTCCATCCGACTCGCGCTCCGTGCTCACCCCCACCTCCACGGTCCCGATGAACCGGGAGCTGCGTGCCAGCGAGACCGACTGATCCATCAGCGCCACCTCTTTGCGCGCGGCATCGATATCCAGCCGGCGCCGCAAGGCGAGCCGCTCAAGGTGTTCCAGTCCCGGCTCCTCGGACGGGAGCTCCGGGAGAGCTTCGCTCACGGTCCATTCCGTGTTCTCGCCCCAGAGCCCCAGCAGCCGGTTCAATCGCTCACGGCGTTCGACGAGCTCCAGCTCCTCACTCGCCAGGGCAAGCCGGGCCTCCTCCCAGGCGGTCTGCGTGATGCCCAGGTCCAGCTCGGAGATGTTGCCAGCGTCGTACTGCATCCTGGCCAGCGTGGCCGCGGCCTCGGCAGCGGCGACGATCTGCGCCTGGTACCGCAGGAGCCTCTCGGCCGCCTGCGCCGCCGTGTAGGCATCCCGTGTCTCCGCCACCACGTTGAGCGCCTCATGGGCGGCACGCAACACGTCTGCCTCGAACTGCTGCCGGGCGATGCGCTTGCGCGCCGGGAGCATGAAGAGATCGAGCAGCTCCTGCACAATGGAGAACTCGATGCTGAGGCCCAGGCCCGGCTCGTTGGGGGCTCGGACCTGCGCGCCAATCGTGGGGTTGCGCAGCAGTCCCGCCTCCACCAGCTCTGCCTGGGAGACACCCAGCTCCTCGTACTCGACCTGCAGAGACGGGTTGTTCACCAACGCGATGCGCACTGCCTCCTCGCGCGTGAGCCCGTCGCGGAGCAGCTCCAGGACGTGAGCGCGAACCGCCTCGGGGGGAGGCGAACCCTTCTCCCAACCCGTCGGAACCGACACGCGCTCCTGGACCAGGGCACCGAGCTCCGCATGCCCGCGCTCGGGCGACAGCGTCGCGCACCCGGCGGCGAACAGGGACAAGGCCACCGTGGGCAGTAAGCGGCTCATCGGTGGCCCTCGTGCCCATGGGAGTGTTCATGCCCACCCGAGGGCTTGGCCTCGGAGGGCTTCTGGGGAACGAGCTTCATCCCGCACTTCGGGCAGCGCCCCGGCTCGGGCGAGGTGACCTCTGGGTGCATGGGACACACGTAGCCGGTGGCGGCAGGAGTGCCCGCGTCCGCGCCACCGGGGTGTGAGTGTTCCGAGTGTTTCGCCGCTCCCGCTGGAGCCGGATGGGATGGGAAGGAGGAGGCGTTGTCGGCCAGCACGGCGGCCATGCCGCGCACCGGGGACTCGGGTGCCTCCGGGTTGGAGGGATCGGACAGAGAAGGAACACGCTCCGCGGCACCGAAGGCGCAAGCGGACAGGCCAAGAGCCAGGGCTCCGGCCACGAGCTTCGTCGAGACAGACATTGAATGAACCTGAGGAAAGGGTTTTCGAGCGACGGCCAAAGGACACACGCCACCCGTTCTGGAGCAGCACGAGGCCACATCCAGTCACGGCGGCGGGAAAGCCGGCTCAAATGAGGAGCTGTCGCAACGAGAGGAACAGCCGCGCCCGAGGGGGCGGATCATGCCCGGAGCGGACCCGGAGCACCGGCTCCGAGGGAGGCTCCGGCGGCTGCCAGAGGGCCACCGTCGGCAGCTCGACCGCGTGGAAACGTGGCGTCCAGTCGAGCGCGGT
Organism: Archangium minus; assembly: GCF_044360475.1. NCBI lineage: Bacteria > Pseudomonadati > Myxococcota > Myxococcia > Myxococcales > Archangiaceae > Archangium > Archangium minus. Next base: position 5,561,323 of record NZ_CP043494.1, on the reverse strand, counting down.
GGCCGCGCCGTCCACGTCCACCCGATGACCCTGCTGGATTTCGCAGCAGCCCTGGGGAAGGACCCGCTTCTCCTCGACGGGCTTCTTCCCGGGACAGGAGGCGCACGGGGCAACCCGCTGTCCGGTGTAACGGCACACCAGCATCGTCCCGCCCGGGAGGGCGGCGACCTGCATCGACAGCAGCAGGGCGAAGACGATAGCGACGAGCCGGATTATCACGGCCTGAGAACTACCTTTCCGTTGGGCGCTCCGCAAGCACCTACGAAGACGCAGCAGACCCAGGACTCTTACAGCTCTGCCTGGCGCTGGACTTCAAGGACCGCGCTCTGCCCCGTCATCGAGCGCGACCACCTCGTGGCCCGCGCCCACCTCAACGGTGCGCGACACCGTCCTCCCAGAAGGGCTCGTGGCACGCACCGTGTAGTGCCCGGCGGCCGGGAGATAGGTGTGGAACACGCCGGACTCTGGATGCGCGGAGAAGCGCTCCCCATTCGGCCAGGCGATCTCATCGATGGCCACTGTCACAGGCCCTTCCGCCCGGAACGCCTCGGGCACCCGGACCGTGAGCGACGGACCCTCGAGGAATCGATCGACCAGCACCTGCCAGAGGGTACGCGCCCCCTCGAGCATTGGGGCGAGAGGCCGGCGAGCGCTCGGAGCCGAGAACGGCAGCTCCACCAGGTACGCGAGCGTCCCGAAGCTCCAGTAGAACCAATCCTGATCCGTTCCCCCCACGGGATAGAGGCGGCTCACGGCCTCGTAGCGCTTCCCCTCAGGGAGCCGGCGAACCGCGTCGATCATCGCAGGAGCCACCGACCATGCGGCCGAGGGCTCGGGCTCGCGGGCCCCCTCGACGGTGTACGGCACGAGCACTCGGCTGGCGGCTGCGTGGTACGACACCATCGCGACGAAGCGCCACGCCTCGCCCAGCCGCATCATCGCCTGCACCTCGGGCTCCGAGCCCGCGGAAGGCCCTCGGAAGAACCGCGAGCGTGGATCATCGCTGTTGAAGCGATCCTCGATGTTCTTCCAACCGAAGGGATAGTTGCGGTTGAGGTCGACGCCGTACTCGAGCAGTCCCAGCTCGACGGCTTGTGCGTCCCGTCGCCGGTTGGTCCGCCCGCGCTCGGTGGACTCGTGCCAGTACCCCTGGCTGCCGTCTGGGTTGACGAGCGGGACGATGACGAAGTGGAACGTGCGCAACCAGCGCGCGACACGTGGCTCTCTCGGGTTCTCCAACAGCCAGCGCGCGGCGTCGAGCGGCGGCTCGGGAGTGACCACCTCGTTCGCATGGGTCCCGCCGCACAGCAGCACCGCCGGGCGTGAGTGATCATCGAGCGACTCGCCGATGAGCAGCGCGAGAATGGGCCGGTCCTCATGCGTGCGACCGATCTCGATGATGCGCGTGCGCTCCGGGTCGCGAGCAGCGAGCGCCCTCATCGCGCGTTCAATGAGCTCAGGGTCCTTGATACCCTCGACGAATGCGTCGCGCGGAGGCGCCTTGCGTGCACGGGCGAGGCGTTCCTCGAAAGAGGCGTCCTGGAAGCGGTACGGGACACCGGGCCGCACGTCGCGCGTCCGGATGGCACGTGTGCGCAAGAGGTGCACGCCGAGCTCGCTGGCCACGTACACATCGGCATCTGGTTCGCGTGCGGCGCGGCGCAGGTGGCGGCGCAGCTCCGGAGCGAACTGGAGGCCCCGCTCGACACGCACGAGCCACCCAGACGGGAGGCCATCACGTGCCGAGGCCTCCTGGGGTGGCGGGTCCGGCACGAACAGGGACACCTTCACCTCGGGCGGCTGGCTCTTGTTCGCGTACACCCCGAGCGAGCCCTCGGAAAACGCCGAGTCGGACCAGACGAGGCTCGCGAGCTCCGCCTTGGTGCGGGCGTCGTACACGTGGGCGGCGAAGGCAGGCCCCGCGAGGAAGAGCACGAGCTCAAGCTCCCCCACCTTCGCGAGCCCGCGCACCTTGGAGCGCACGCCGCTGTCATCGGAGCGCGTCCCGTCGTAGCGCACGAACCCGAGCGTCTCGTTGCGCGCATCCAGGTAGAAGCCATAACCCGTGAGCGCGAACAGAGGCTCGGTCGCGCGCACCTTCGCACGGAACAGGATCGCCAGATCGGCGCGAGCGGAGTTCTGAATCCGAGCGCGCACGAACGGCACCGGGGAGGCGGCCACCTGCTCCTGGATGAAGAAGTTGCGAGGCGCGCTCGGCTTGGCGAGGGAGAGCGCAGCCTCCTCGATCCGCCACTCTCCGATGGACCCTGCTGCCTTCCACGCGACCGGGTGCTCTCCCCGAGGAATGGGATAGCCTTCACCCCGCGCGCTGCCCGCGACGAGCAGGAGGGCGAGGATGAGAGCCCCCGAAAACCTCACAGCGTGGGCTCCGTACGCCCCGAGGGCATGCCGATGTAGCTCAGGAAGTCGAGGTAGCGCTCCCGCTTGGGAGCCCCTTGCGTGCCCGAGGCCACCACGGTGGAGAGGTAGGCCCCCACCTGCTGACGGTCCTCCATGAAGCTCCAGACGTTCTCGTACCCCGGGAGCGCGAGGTGCTCCTGGGCATGCAGTCCCCCGTGGACGATGTAGTGCCAACGGGAGTCCGACTTGTGGAACCGGTGGGTGATCAAGGTCCGGAGGATCACGCTGCGCTCGTCGAACGGCAGTTGTCGCACGTTCTCCCGGTACTGGGGAGGCAGCTGCTTCCACTGCTCCTCGGCGTTCGACGGGTAGTAGACACGGATGGGCACCCCCAGAGAACGAGCCGCGCGAGCGATCGACGGCAGCGCCTTGTCCGTGAGCATGTTGCCCTTGAGGGCGACGATACGCCCCTGCTCGAAGAGCAGCCGCACGTAGCGGTAGTTCTCATCCGTCTGGAGCCAACCGAACCCCTCCGTCCAGCGAGCGGGCCGCAGCTGGCGCGCATAGTTGGCCCACAACGAGCGCCGCGCGCGCTCGAACACGCCCTTGATGGCGGCGCGCTCTTCCGTCGGCAGCGTTGACCACTCCTCCTCGATGGCGGCACGCGTCGCCGCCGCGCGCTTGTCGGTGAAGGCCGCGACGAAGTCCTCGCGAGTCGCCGCGCGCTTCACCACGGCCCTCAGCACGTGATGGAGCCGGATCACCGTCGGGTCGTAGTCGAAGATCCACGCCCACTGGCTCCGGGCGTGCGCGATGAACGAGTAGCCCTGATCGGCACCGAGCCCGACGTAGCCGCCCCCCACGTTCTTGATGGCATCACCGAAGAGGTATTGGAGCGCTTCGTTTGACTTGATGTAGCTCATCGGGTCGCGGCAATCGACGCGCGCCCTCCCCGTGCGCCCGCACAGGGGAATCTGGAAGATGTCGGTGTCCTCGACGACCGCGAGGGCCTTCGCGCGCTCCTCCTCGCTCGGCGGTGCGGGGTCCGCGGGCCGAGCCGGGGGCTCGGTCATGAACCGGGGTGGCCAGGCCGACAGCTGGGTCGTCGACGACGCGCAGCGGAAGCTCAGTCGGTGGAGCCCGCTCTCGGGGAGCTGGCCGCGCCGCCAGGAGCCGCGCAGCATGTCCTCGGGCCAGTACCACGAGCCCCCCTTGAGCACCCGCTGCGTGTGGCCCTTGCACGGGCGAGCCCCATCACAGGGCCCGCGCGGGTTGGCGCCAAGACAGGCCTCGCCACACGCCTTGTCACAGCCCTGGTAGCAGGGGGACCACCAGTCCTTCACCCACTCGTAGCCGTTCCCCGCGAGGTCATAGACGCCATAGGGTCCGGGCGGGAAGCTGCCGGGTGGCAACGTCGTGTTTCCCGGGCAGCCCTTGTAGTTGGCCTTCTCGCACGTCGGCGGTGCCTCTCCCCACGGGAACGTCCGTCCCTCGGGCCCCCGCGCGGCTTTCTCCCACTCGACCTCGGTGGGCAGCCGCTTGCCGGCGAACACGCAGTACTGGTGCGCCATGTCCCAGGTGATTGGGACGGCCGGAAGCTCGGGGCGCTGGAAGCGCGCGTAGTACGACGGGCGGGGCAACCGGGGGCACGCACCCGCGCGCTCGCAGCGGCTGTACTCGCCGACCGTGACCTCCTTCGCATCCAAGTAGAACGTCTCGACGAACACCTTGTGCCGAGGTCGCTCGGCGGGGGTGCGGTCATCGGCGCCCACGATGGCGTCTCCGCCCTCGATGCACACCATCCCGGGGGGCGGTGTGCTCTCACACGGCACCGCCGTCGCGATCCACAGCAGCAGCAACTTTGCAAATCCCATCGCGGCGGATGCTACCCCGGCCCTCTTCCAGAGAGAGGAAATCGCTTGGGGTCCTCGCTGGCAGGGAAGCGCTCAACCCCTGCCCTGCTTTTCAGACAGTTGCTTTAGGCGGATGATTTCGTCTCAAAGCAATGTCGACTATCCAACAAATCCCCTTCTCTCGTTTTTTCAGCCTCGGCTTCGTGGCGGGGCTGTCGTTGGTGTTCACGGGTTGCCTCGCAGCCCCAGGAGACATGGAGTCGCCTGAGTTCCCATCCGAGGAGGTGCCGGATGGCTTCCGCGAAGACGCCGGAGAGCTCGCCGCGCCCATTCGTCTGCCCATTGAGGTCCTCGGCCGTGAGGGTTTGACGCAAACAGTGACCTTTGACCTGACCTCGCAGGACGCCCAACAGCCACTGCGGCTCTGGATGCAGGTCCACAACCTGACCTACGCGGACAAAGGCAGCGTCCGCTTCAACACCGGCACCTGGGTGAACCTGAACAACACCACGGTGACGGTAGAGGGGCTCGGAAAGACTTACGGAGGCATTGGCGGAGGCTTCGCGACGCTGAAGCTGAACGTGAACGTGCCCACCGGAGCGCTCGTCACGGGCACGAACCAGCTCACCTTCCGGTTCAACACCACGGACGGGCGGTCCATTGGCTACCGGGTGCTGAAGCTCAACCTGCTGCGGGCCGACGGAAGCCGCGTCCTGCCGGACTCCAGCTTCCAGGTGGACAATCCGACCAACTGGAAGGCGCCGTACACCGATGCGGCCTCCATCGCCGAGGGCGAGAAGCTCTGGCGCACGCGGCAGTTGGTGCGCTCTTACAAAGACTCCACGGTCCTGCGCGCCCGGTGCATGGACTGCCATACCCAGGACGGGCGGGACCTGAAGTATTTCAATTATTCAAACTACTCCATCGTTGAGCGCTCGAAGTTCCACGGCTTGACCGAGACGGAAGGCAACAAGATCGCCTCGTACATCCGAAGCCTGCCGGGCGTGCCGACGCCGGGGCGGCCGTGGAATCCGCCGTACCAGCCCGGACCGGGGCTGGACTCCAAGCCTGTCGCGGAATGGTCGGCGGGAGCCGGAATCGACGCGGTCCTGGAGAAGGATCGCGACATTCTCAAGTACATCTTCCCTTCAGGCATCACGAAGGCGGCCGTCGCCACGACGGCGAACCTCAGCGCCCGGGAGATGCCCATCGCCCTCCAGTTGCCCGACTGGAACCACTGGCTGCCGGGCATCCATCCCAAGGACGCCTGGGGTGATGCCTTCATCAACCACAAGGTCAACAAGGCCTATGCCGGTGAGGGCACCGCGACGGGCACCAGCGCCCCCATGCGAGAGTTGGCCGCGAAGGTCAAGGCGGCGGGCTATACCACTTACAGGAACGAGCTCAACATCCCCCACTCGTCCTGGAATCAGTACCTCTACGAGTTCATCTCCCCGAGGTACCCGAACGCCACCACGGGCCTGGATATCAACTACTCGCGGAAGGTGTACGCCACCGGGCTCTGGCACCTGGTGAAGACGTGGGAAATCATGCAGGAGTTCGGTTTCGAAGGTTATCAACGCCAGTTGTTCCCCACCTCGCGAGATGCACGCGGCTGGATGAAGAACAACAGCTTCGACACCTCGCCGCACATGCTCAAGCTGCCCAAGAACAACACGGGCATCAATGACAACAACGCGTTGATGTTCAACTACTTCTCGACGGTGTGGTACCAGCTCACCCTCATCCTCTTCAATGGCAACCATTCGGATGGCTCGGAGCGCAATGCCCAGCGGCCGATCGACTGGGGCTACTCGTATGGCTTCATCAAGAACATCCAGGCGGGGACCCCCGGCAAGCCCCCCGCCAGTGGGCTGCTCACACTCTGGGTGACGAAGGGGATGCAGATCGCGAACAACACGCTCAAGCCCAATGCGCCGAACTCGGCCGGATGGTGTCCGCTGTACGCGGCCGACCTGAGCCGCCTGGTGGCGCCCGATTACATGACGGGCTGGGTCGACATCACCCCCCAGGAGCGCAAGGCCATCATGGAGGCCCTGCTGACCACCTGGTGGGAAAAGACGCGCCAGTACGCCAAGGAGGACTGGTGGAATGGTGGCGGCGCGAGCACGACAGAAACCATCAACGGCTTCTACGATGGCACCCTCGGCAACCGCCTCTGGTTCATGCTCCCGCAGTTCAAGTACCACGGCGTGAACCCCACCCTGGTCGACGAAATCGCTACTTGGGCCCAGACCATCTGGACCCAGGCCGATTGGAACATCGTGAAGAAAGCCACCTGCGCGCCTGCCGGGACCTTCGTCCGTTGTTCGTCCGAGAAGTTCTGACCCAGGGCCTCCACGTCAGGCCCTGGAAGGTGCTAGGACGTCGGCGCCCATGCCCGCTGAACCGAATGCCCCCGTAGCCCCGCGCCGTACCGCGCTGGTCTTCATCTTCGTGACCGTCCTGCTCGACATCCTGGCCATGGGGATGATCATCCCCGTGTTGCCCAAGATCGTCGTCGGATTCCTGAACGGTGACACCGCGCGGGCGGCCGAGGTCTTCGGGTTGTTCTCCACGGTCTGGGCGCTGATGCAGTTCGTCTTCTCCCCGGTGCTCGGCGCGCTCTCCGATCGGTTCGGCCGCCGGCCGGTCATCCTCCTGTCGAACTTCGGGCTGGGGCTCGACTACATCCTCATGGCCCTGGCACCGACGCTGAACTGGCTGTTCCTGGGCCGCGTCATCTCGGGCATCACCTCGGCGAGCATCAGCACGGCCAGCGCCTACATCGCGGACGTGACGCCGCCGGAGAAGCGCGCCGCCAGCTTCGGGTTGATCGGCGCTGCCTTCGGCGTGGGCTTCGTGCTGGGGCCCGCGCTCGGCGGCGTGCTGGGTGATGTGGATCCGCGCATGCCTTTCTGGGTGTCGGCCGTCCTGAGCCTGGCGAACGCGATGTATGGCCTGTTCGTCCTGCCCGAGTCCCTGCCCCCCGAGCAGCGCAAGGGCTTTAGTTGGAAGCGCGCCAACCCCGTGGGTGCGCTGCGTCTGTTGCGCTCCAATCCCGAGGTGCTCGGGCTCGCGAGCGTCCACTTCCTCTACAACCTCGCCCATGTCGCGCTGCCCAGCGTGTTCGTCCTGTATGGCAGCTACCGCTTCGGCTGGAACGAGCGCACCGTCGGGCTCACCATGGCGAGCGTGGGCGTCTTCTCGCTGATCGTCCAGGGCGGTCTGGTGCGGCCACTCGTCAAGCGCCTGGGCGAGCGGCGCACGCTGCTGATAGGGCTCTCGTTCGGCATGGCAGGCTTTGTCATCTACGGCCTGGCGCCGACCGGTGTGCTGTTCTGGCTCGGCGTGCCGGTGATGTCGCTGTGGGGGCTCTTCGGGCCTTCGTCGCAGGGCCTGATGTCGAGCCGCATCAGCTCGTCCGAGCAGGGCCAGCTCCAAGGCGCGCTCTCGAGCCTCATGGGCATCGCGGGGATGATCGGCCCCGGGCTCTTCACGCAGACGCTCGCGTACTTCATCGGCCCGCGCATTGACTGGAACCTGCCCGGCGCCCCCTTCTTGCTCGCCGCGGGGCTGCTCGTGCTCGCCATGGGGCTGGCCGGGCGAGTCACCCGCTCACGCTCGGAAGCCGCTCCGCTCGCCACCACTCCCACCGCCTGACCGCCACACGAGCCGAGCATATGAGTGACGTGGACGTGAATGATCCGACCGTGAAGGAGGCGGTGCAGCAGGCCTGTGTGGAAGTGGGCCTGCCCCTCGCCTATCGGTCGGCGGTGAGCCAGATGCTCCAGACGCCTTCCTCGGAGTGGCCCGCCTGCTGCGGCGAGGGCTGCTTCCCGTGCCAGCAATCCCTGGGAGATGCAGCCCTGCGTGCGCTGGAGTTGCTCGGCCGGCGCCCCGGCTCCGAGGGCTGACGCCTCAGACCTCGTTCAGGACGCGGCCTTCCATGCCGCCGGCCACGGTGATGACCTCGCCCGTCACGTGGCCAGAGATGCGGTCCGACGCCAGCGTCACCACCACCCGCGCCACGTCCTCCGGACGTCCCACCTTGCGCAACGGCATCGTCCGCGTCACCCGGTTGATGAACGCTGGGTTGTCCAGCTTGTCCTTGTGGCGATCCACCGCCGTCCACCCCGGGCACACCGTGTTCACCCGGCCCAGGGGGGCGATCCGCGTGATCTCGTTCTTCAGGCTCTTGAGGAACCCGCTCGCCAGCGCGCCCTTCGCCGCCGCGTAGTCCGAGTGCCCCGCCTCTCCGAACAGCCCCGCCGTGGACGCGATGATGATGATGTTGCCCGTTCCCGTCGTCGCTACGTGGCGCAGGAAGGCACGGCAGCTCAGGAAGACGCTGTCCAGGTTCTCCGCCAGCGTCCGACGCCACCGCTCCAGCGACATCTGCCACACGCCCTCGTCCGGCGGCGGCCATACGCCCGCATTCGCCACCAGCACGTCCAGCCTCCCCAGCGCCTTCACCGCCGCGGGGACCAGTGCGTCTACGTCGGACTCGGATGTCAGGTCCGCTTTCAGCGCCGCTCCGCCTAGCTCCTTCGCCAGCGCTTCTGCGTTCTCGGCGCTCCGGTTGTAGTGCACCGCTACCTTCGCGCCCTCTTCCGCGAAGGCTCGGACGATCGCACTCCCGATTCCGCCCGCTCCTCCCGTGACGAGGACGCCTTTTCCTCGCAGCTCCGTGTCCATGGTGTTCTGGGTTCCTTGTTTGCACAGGGGGGTCCACGGACCCTGCGGGGGTCCGTTTACCCTCACCCCGACCCTCTCCCAGAGGGAGAGGGAGTTTAGACAGCGTCCAGGCGCAGGAGCTTGCGGGCTTCTTGCGGCGTCGCGAGCGTCCGGCCCTTCGCCTTCGCCCTCTTCGCCGCCTCCGCTACCAGCTCCCAGTTGCCCTTCGCCAGCACGCCCTTGGACACGTAGATGTTGTCCTCGAGCCCTACTCGCGCGTTACCGCCTCGCTCCGCCGCTAGCTCCACGAACGGCAGCTGGTGCCGCCCTACCCCCGCCACCGTCCACGTGCTCCCCTCCGGCAGCGACTTGATCATGAAGTCCAGTGCGTCCTCGCGCGCCGTCAGCGCCCCAGGCACTCCCAGCACGAAGTCGAAGTGTCCCGGGAGGTCCGCGACTCCTTCCTTCGCCAGCGCACGCGCCTCGTCCACCATCCCCACGTCGAAGCACTCGAACTCCGGACGGAGGCCCAGTGCCTTGATCCGCCGAGCGATGTCCCGCACCAGCGGGCGCGGGTTCCAGAACACCTCGTCGCCGAAGTTCACCGTGCCCGTCGTCAGCGTGGCCATGTCCGGGCGATCCTCTCCCGTCAGCCGCAGCCCGCCACAGCGCTCGTCCACACCCATTCCCACCGCACCGCCCGTGGACACCTGGATGAGGATGTCCGTCCGCTTGCGGATGGCACGGATCGCCGCTCGGAACAGCTCCGTGTCCTGTGAGGGCTTGCCGTCCGGCGTGCGCACGTGCAGGTGCACCATCGCCGCGCCAGCCTCCCTGCACTTCACCGCGTCCTCGGCGATCTCCTCCGCCGTGATGGGCAGGTAGGGCGTCTGCTCGCGCGTCGTCTCCGCCCCCACCATCGCCGCGGTAATGACCATGGGGTTGCTCATCGCTGACCTCGCTGTTTGTCCTTCGGCACCACGCAGGTCCCGCTCGCCCGGCACACCACCACCGGCTCCGCCAACACGTCCGCCGCCGAGTCGTTCACGTCCGGTCGCGGGCGGATCACCTTGCGCGCCTCGAAGCGCATCTTCCTCGAGGTGTTGCCCACCTGGATGACTTCCCCTTCCGCCTCGATGAAGTCCCCGGCGTACACCGGCGCGAGGAACTCCACCGAGTCGTAGGCGCGGAACAGGCCCTCGTCCCCATCCAGGCGGATGCACAGCTCGGTGGCCACGTCGCCGAACAGCCCGAGCATCCGCGCCCCGTCCACCAGGTTGCCGCCGTAGTGTGCGTCGTGGCTGCTCATGCGCAGCCGGATGATCGCCTTCACGTTGCTCACTTGGGCTCCCCCTCCCAGTGCACGTTCTTCTCCTCCTTGCCTTCCTTCTGGAGGACCTGGTGCACGATGTAGTTGGCCACGTCCGAGGGCTTGGTCCCCGGGCCGAAGCCCGCATCGAAGCCCAGCTCCAGCGCCAGCTTGTGGTCCACGCGCGGCCCGCCCAGCAGCAGCAGCGTCTTGCCGTAGACCCCAGCGGCCTTGGCCGCGTCGATGAACTGGCGCGAGTTGTCCTTGTGCACGTCGCGCTGAGTCACCACCTGCGACACCAGGATGGCGTCCGCGTTGCGCGCCATGGCCTTCTTGATGAGCTCCTCGTTGGGCACCTGGCTGCCCAGGTTGAAGGCCTCGAACCACGGGTAGCGCTCCAGCCCGTAGTCGCCCGCGTACCCCTTCATGTTGAGGATGGCGTCGATGCCCACCGTGTGCGTGTCCGTGCCCGTGCAGGCGCCGAACACCACGATGCGCCGCCCCACCTTGTCCTTGATGAGCGCGTTGAGATCGTCGAAGCCCATCTTCTTCACCACGACTTCGGGCACGTCGATCTCAGCGTAGTCGAGCGCGTGCGGCGTGCGCGCGTACACGATGAAGAAGGTGTACGTGTCGGCGGCGCGCTCGGCGGCGGCCACCTTCACGTCGGTGAACCCCATCTTGCGTGCCATGACCGCCGCGGCCTCTTTGGCCTTCTCCGACAACGGCACCGGCAGCGTGAACGACAGCTGCACCACGCCGTCATCACGACGGTCGCCATAGGGGCGGATGATCTGCTTCGTCGGCTTCGTCGCCATGGCGGCTACTTCCCCTTCCTCGCCGGGGACTTCGCGTACGCGACGCTGCCGGCCACCTTGTCCGCGAGCGTCTCGAAGCGGTCCCGCTTCTTCGCATTCATGTGGAAGACGAGCGACCAGGTGGTCTTCCCGTCACACCCCACGTACGTCACTGTCTCCACCGACTCGGCGCCATCCGGCGTGGTGTCCGAGTCCACGCGTCGCGCCGCCGGAGCCTTGCCCACCTTGAGCTGCTTCCAGCCCTGCGCGCTCCCCATGGCGGCGAGCACCTTGTCCAGGCACACCTGGGGCTTCATGCCTGCCGTCTGCACCGCGCCCACGTCCAACAGCAGGTACGCGTCGCCGGAGGGCGCATCGAAGCGCTGGGTGCCGTCCGCCTCGGACTGCTTCCAGTCGGAGGGCACCTGCAGCGCGATCGTCTTCACCTGGTACTTCGTCAGCTCCGCCGTCGGCTCCCCGGCCGCGAGCACCATCACCAGCAACGAGCCGAGCATCACGGCGCCTCCAGCATGTCCTGGAACGGGTTGAAGTAGTCCGGAGCCTTCTCCAGCACGCCGTCCAACCCCTTGCCGCCCGTCTCCGTGCGCTTCACGTCGCCGAAGTGGCCCCGGCCAATGGCCGCCACCATGCCGTCCTTCTGGCACTCCTCCAGCAACTCCATGGCCCTGCCGAACACCTCGCGCGCGCGGTTGGCGATCTTCCCGTCCTCGCGCACGGTGAACTCCTCGTCGATGCCGGCCGCCGCTCGGTAGATGTAGCTGGCCGCCTTCAACGCCACGTACCGGTCCGCCAGCAGCGGCGTGTGCATGGCCTCGGTCATCATCCCCAAGAGCTGGATGCCCTGCCGCGTCCAGATGGCCACCAGGTCCGCCATCACGTCGTACGCGTGGCTGAAGAAGATGTCCGTCTCCTTGTGCTTGGTGGGCGGCATGTACTTCAGCGGCGCGTTGGGGAAGCACCGGCGGATGAGCATCGCCTGTGACAGCTCCAAGAGCAGCGTCTCTGGCCGGTAGGGGTCGATCTCATACGAGTGCCCCAGGCCCAGCTGCCAGTCCTTCAAGCCCGCGCGCTTGGCGAAGCTCTCGTTGATGAACTGGCTGGCGATGACCGTGTGCGCCGCCTCGTAGGCGTCCGCGGTGGTGATGTAGTTGTCCTCGCCGGTGTTGATGATGATGCCGGCCAGGGCGCAGATGCGGCGGCTGAAGTACTGGTCGATGAACGTGCGCCGCATGTTGATGTCACGGAACAGGATTCCGTACATCGCGTCGTTGAGCAGCATGTCCAGCCGCTCGTAGGCCGCGGCGAAGGCGATCTCCGCCATGCACAGGCCCGACGAGTAGTTGGTGAGCTGAATGTAGCGCTTGAGCTTGCGGCTCTCGTCATCCAGGGCCTCGCGCATGATGCGGAAGTTCTCCTGGGTGGCGTACGTGCCGCCGTAGCCCTCGGTGGTAGCGCCGTGGGGCACGTAGTCCAGCAGCGACTGCGCCGTGGAGCGGATGACCGCGATGATGTCCGCGCCTGCCTGCGCCGCCGCTCGGGCCTGGTCCACGTCGTCGTAGATGTTGCCCGTGGCCACGATGACGTACTTGTGCGGCGCTGGAGAGTTCCCCAGCTCCTTGCGCAGCGCGTCGCGCTGGGCAATGCGGGACTTGAGATCATCCATGGCCGCCCGAGCCTCGTCCTGGACGGCCTCGCGGATGTTCTGCTCCATCTCCGGCGAGAGGGGCCCCAGCTTCTCCGCTGGCAGCGCGGTCAGGCGCTCCACGGCCTCCAACGGGCTGCGGGCGCCCAGCTGCAGGGCTCGGCCGTACCAGTACGCCGCTCCCTTGTTCAGCACTCCGGCTGCCTTCAGCCGGTCAACCATCAGATTGGCGAGTGGCACGCCTCCAGGCCCGGCATCGGAAATGCCGAAGAAGCGCAGCACAGTGCGCTCGATGGAGACGGTGGTGTGGCGGCGGATGAGCTCGAAGATGGGCTCAGTGATGTCCTCCGCCAGCTTGCGCGCATGAGCAATCCGCGCGTCTTCGATGAACGGACCTGGCATGTCGGCACCTTACTATACGTAACGCGTTTCGAAGAGGCGGCGCAGCGCGGGTTCGGCGCGCAGCAACTCCAGGGTGAGCTCGGCGTGGCCTGGCACGTATCCGTTGCCCACGAGCATGGTGACGTCCTTGCCCACGCCCTCGGCCCCCAGGGCCGCCGCGGTGAAGCTCGTGGCCATGGAGAAGAAGATGACCGCTCCGCCATCCTTCACGCTCAGGATGGAGGCCATCTCCGTGTTCCCCACCGAGGCGCAATTGATCACCAGATCACACAACGCGCCATCCGTGGCCCGTGACACGGCCTCCATCACGTCCACGGCCTGCGTGGCGTCCACCTTCAACGTGATGTCGCACAGCCCCAGCCCCTTCAAGGTGGCGAGCGCCTGCTCGGAGATATCCAGGGCGAGCAACCTCCCCTGCCCCTTCAAGTCCCGGCGCGCCTGAGCGAGGCACAGCGCACCACTCTTGCCCGCCCCCAGCACGGCCACCGTCATGCCAGGACGCACCCACCGGGCCACCAGGGCCGGCGCGCCGCACACGTCCAGGGCCGCCAGGGCCAGCGTGTCCGGCATGTCCGTGGGCAGCTTCGCGTAGAGCCCCGTGACGAAGAGAATGGCGTGGCCGCGGATGTCCACCCGGTCGATGGACGGATGCACGGCCTTCACCTCCTCGATGACGAGCGGCGTGAGACTGAGGCTCACCAGCGTGGCGATGCGATCTCCCGGCTGGAGCTCTCCGTGCGCCGGGTGCTTCGGGCCAATCTCCTTCACCCGGCCAATGAGCATGCCGCCCGAGCCCGTCACCGGGTTCTGCATCTTGCCTCGCTCACGGACGATCTCCTGCACGCGGGCGGCAATGCGCGCCGGCTCCGCGCCCACCTCGTCCTTGATCTGCTTGAAGGAGGCGGCGTCGATGTTGAGGCTCTCCACGTCGATGAGGAGCTCTGCCTCCCGGCAGGGCAGCGCGGGGTCCAACTTGCGCGCCCGCTGGGGCAGCACGCCCTTCTCCCCGATAACGCGGGACAGTCCGTAGCGGTCGTTACTCATGGCGACTCTCCAGGCCGCGTGGGCGCGCATAGCCCCCACCAGCGCGAATGCACGGGTAGCCTCTACCCGGGCCTACGTTGGAGCGCCAGAGGCATCGATACCTGGATGCCCAACCATGTGCCCGGACGCGAGGACAACGCCCCGCGTCATCGCGGCGCCAGAATCACCGAGGGTACGCCTCAACGCCCCTCATTCGAGAGAACAGCCAGGCCCGCCGAGGCCACGACAGGAGCGCCGAGCCAACGGGAGGGCCGTCCTGTTGCATCGGCGCGGTCATCGCAGCGACCCGCGCCTACTCGAGCGCGAGCCTCGGGCCGAGCACCGACAGGGAGCGCTCGAAGCGGTAGTTGACGCCCGTGTGGCCGTCCTCGAACTCCTCGTGAATCACCTCGACACCACCGGCCCTGAGGTCCTCGGCGACCATGCGCGCACCCCAGCGCAGGTTGAACTCGTCACGGCTGCCGCAGTCGATGAAGACCGTCTTCAGCTTGCGGAACGCGTCCACGAACTTGGGCACGAAGCGCACGGGATCGTGCACCAGCCAACGGTTCCACACCTCCAGCCGCATCCGGCCCGTCTGCGCGTCGAAGGGCATTTCCAGGTTGAGTGGCTCGCCCTTCTTCGGCGAGTAAGCCGCCGCCATGGCCAGCATGTTGATGACCGAGAAGTCATCACCGCGCGCCTTGGTCTCGCGCGCACGCCGGGTGAAGTCCTGGTACCACGCCTCCACCCCGCCCGCCTTGAGCAGCGCCGAGGCCGCCTTGGGGAGATCCGGCAGGTAGCAGTACTCGAAGTACGCATCCGGCGACTGCGCGCTCAGGTGCGAGAAGATCTCCGGGTGGTAGCGGCCCATCACCAGCGCGCCGTACCCGCCCGAGCTGTGCCCCAGCACCGCACGCGACGCCGGCTTGGGCAGCGTGCGGTACGTGCGGTCCACGAAGCCCACCACGTCCTTGGCCAGGAAGTCCCGGTAGCGGCCAATGGCATCGCTGTTCACCCACTGGCTCCCGCCTATCGACGTCCAGCCGTCCGGGAACACGCCGATGACCGGCGGAATCGTGCCCGCCGCCACCAGCGCGTCCAGCCGCTCGGGCACGCTCACTGAGAACGCAGAGAAGTTCGTCCACGACTTGCCGCTCGCGCTGAACGCGTTCAGGAAATACGCCGTTGGGTAGCGGCGAGTGCCCTGCGCGTAACCAGGGGGCAGGTACACCAACAGCTGCCGCCGCGCCGGGTCTCCCAACGGGTTCGACTCCAGTGCCGGCGAGTGCATCTCCTGCGTCTCGAGGACTCCCTTCATCGCGTCTCCCCCTCCAGAGGGAACTCCCGGTCAGCCTCGCTGCCCGGGTTGCTTGCCGAAGAACTTCATCACCTGCTGCAGGTCCTCCCACGCCTTCTTCTTCTCCGCCGGTTGGCGCAGCAGATAGGCCGGGTGGAAGGTGGGCATCAGCTTGATGCCCTCGTACTCGCGCCAGTTGCCCCGCATCCGCGTGATGGGCGTGCTGTCACGCAGCAGCGTCTGCGCCGCGAACTTGCCCAGCGCCACGATCGCCTTGGGCTGCACCGCCTTGAGCTGCGCACGCAGGAACGGCTCGCACGCCGTCACCTCGTCCGGCTCGGGGTTGCGGTTGTTCGGCGGCCGGCACTTCACCACGTTGCAGATATAGACGTCGTCGCGACGGTAGCCCATCGCCTCGATCATCTTCGTCAGCAGTTGGCCCGCCGCCCCGACGAAGGGCACGCCCTGGAGGTCCTCGTCCGCCCCCGGGCCCTCGCCCACGAAGACCAGCTCGGCGCGCGGGTTTCCCGAACCGAAGACGATGTTCTTGCGACCGCTGCACAGCTTGCAACGGCGGCAGTCGCCCAGCTCGCGGCGGATCTCATCCAGCGTCGGCCGCTCTCCGTCCGCTGATCCCGGCAGTGGGCCCGTGTACGGGCGAACCTGGGAGGGCACGTCGAGCAGCATCTCCGGCTCGCGCGCGGCCAGGGGCCGCATGGGCTCCTGCGGCGTGGCTCGTGGCACTGGCGCCGGACGCGCCGCGGGCGGCGTCTGCGCCACGGCGGCGGGAGGCGGAGGCTTCGCGGCCGGTGCGGGGGCGGGGGCTGGTGCCTGTGCCGGCTTGGCGGCGGCCTGGGCACGCAACATCGCCTGGGGACGCAGGCCCGCGCCACGCAACTCAGCGGCCAGACGTGCGTCCACCTGGAGTACCCGGCCACCGTCCTCCTCCTGCCAGAGGAGGTGGCGGCGCAGGTCCTCCAACACTTCGCTCAACTCTTGCGAGGTTTCGAGGGCTTCGCTCACGGTAACCAGGGTTTATGGGTCTAGGTGGCTCGGTTCAACCGCCTGCCGGGTAGGGCGCCTGTACGCTTACCCTAGGGTCGAGTACGGCGCCACGGTGTAGATCCACAGAGGGTGATTCGGGGCTCCTCTACCCTCACCCCGACCCTCTCCCAGAGGGAGAGGGAGTGGAGGGCGCTCGTGGGGGAAGGTAGTCCTTGATGAAGTCCAGGATGGAATGGGCGACCTCGCGCTTCGTCCCGGCCAGGTCTCGCTGCTTGCCGTCCCTCGTCAGCACCGTCACCCGGTTCGTGTCCACCCCAAAGCCCGCCCCCGGCGCCGTCACGTCGTTCGCGACGATCGCGTCCAACCCCTTGCGCTCCAACTTCTCGCGCGCGTACTCCACCACCCGCTCTGTCTCCGCCGCGAACCCCACCAGCGCCGGCCTCCCCGTCCGTCCAGACACCCGGCGCGACGCCTCGGCCAGCACGTCTGGTGTTCGCACCAGGGTGAGCCGCTCCGGGCCTTCCGACTTCTTCACCTTCTGCGCCGCACGCGTCTCCGGCTTCCAGTCGCTCACCGCCGCCGAGGCGATGAAGCAGTCCACCTCCTCCACCCGCGCCAGCACCTCGCGCGCCATGTCCTCGGCGCTCACCACGTTCACCACTTCGTAATCGCCGCGCTCCACCTCCCCCACTGGACCCAGCACCACCGTCACCCGCGCGCCCATCGCCTTCGCGGCCTCCGCCAGCGCCAGCCCCATCTTCCCCGTCGACGGGTTGGAGATGAATCGCACCGGATCCAGGTACTCACGCGTGGGGCCCGCGGTGATGAGCACCCGCCGGCCCGCCAGCGGACCCTCGGCGAAGAGGCGCGCCGCCGCCTCCACAATGGCCCCCACCTCCGCGAGCCGTCCCGCTCCCACGTCTCCGCAGGCGAGCAGCCCCGCCCCCGGGCCCACCAGGTGGTAGCGAGGCTCCGAGCGCAGCGCCGCCACGTTCTCCTGCGTCCGCTCGTTCTCCCACATGGCCACGTTCATCGCGGGCGCGAGCAACACCGGCCCCCGGAACGCCAGCAGCGACGTCGTCACCGCGTCGTTCCCCATCCCCGCCCGGATGCGCGCCAGCAGGTCCGCCGTCGCCGGTGCCACCACGTACAGCTCCGCCCAGCGCGCCAGGTCCAGGTGCCCGAAGTTTCCTTCCTGCGACGGATCAAAGTAGTCCGTCAGCACCGGGTGCCCGCTGAGCGCCTGGAAGGTGAGCGGCGTGACGAACTCCTTCGCCGCCGCCGTCATCGCCACCCGCACCTGCGCGCCGGCACGCCCTAACTCGCGCACCAGCTCGCACGCCTTGTACGCCGCGATGCCGCCACCCACTCCGACGATCACCCGGCGTCCCTGCAGAGCCGAAGCCTCCATGCAGGCTTCCTTACGCGCGAGGGGGCGCGCTCGCAACCTCCTCGGTTACTTCCGCGAGTCCGAGGACGGCTGGAACGGAGTGCTCACAGTGGCCGTGCCCTCACACTTGTCGGGCGTGGGTTCCACGGTGACCGGTATCTTCGGCGCGCGCCCGCGCATCGGCTCCGGAGCGGGTACGCCCATGCGTGGCGCGGGACTCGAGCCGGGCGCAGCTCCGTTCGGCAGCGCCACGCTCGTGTCGCTGTCGCTGAGTGTCGTGGCGGTCCCGTCGCTCGTGGAGATGGATGTGGCTACCGCCGCGCCCGGTGGCTTCTTCGCCGCCTCCCCCAGCGCATCGGTGAGCCGATCGTGGCTGGAGTGCAGGTGCTCCCGGTCCTTCTCCTCGCTGGCGCGTAACACGTCGCGATCCGCGCTCACCTCATTCAGGCGCTTCTTGAGCGTCTCGTTCTCCGTCACCACTGAGTGAGCGGCTTCGTTCATGCAGAACTGGAGCACTTTCGCTTCCGACTCGGGCTCCGGCAGGGGCTGTCCCTGGTTCCACGCCGCCAGAGCCCGGTTCTTCCACCGGTAGTCGGCCTGCACCATGCACTCCTGCGCCAGGCGCGTGAGCCGATCCTCCGACCAGGTGGGCTTCTCCCGCTCGCAGGGGCCGATCTCCTCCTTCAGCTGCTTCGGCCACCGCGACGTCTGCCGCACCCAGCACCCGTCGCGCTGCTCCAGCCGTACGGATGTGCACCCGCCGGCCATCACGGCCAGCAACACCACGCCCGCGATCTTCATGGGCTTCCCCCTCCCCTCGGCCCCCTCGACACACCTGGGCCCCCGGTCAATCTATGAACGGCCCGGCCTGGCTGCAGCAACCCGCCTGTCCCCTCCTCCAGAACGGAGGAGTGTTCACGAAACGACCGTGCCAAGGACGGGCACCCGTCCATCGGCCTGATGCAGACCATCCAGCCGACGTTCGACGCCTACAAGCACCCCGGCCACGACAACATCCGCAACCCCGTGGACAACATCAAGGGACTCAACAGCGGCGGCGGCTACGTCGGCTACTGACAACTCGAGGACGATCCTCACCTAAACGGACGGACTGGTTCGCGCGGACTGGAACGTGACGGCCTGGATGGCCAGGCCCACCACAACCACCAGCACACAGCCAATCACGTTGAACCAGAGATAGCTGATCCCCGTGAAGGCGAAGAGCGCGAGCACCGTCCCCTGGGAGATGAGCGCCGCGAGGAAGACGGCGTTACCCCGAACGGCCTTGAAGAAGAAGGCGACCAGGAAGATGCCCAGCACGGTCCCATAGAAGAGGGACCCCAGGATGTTGACCGCCTGGATGAGGTTATCGAGCAACGAAGCGAAGCTCGCAAAAGCGACCGCGACAAGACCCCAGAAGACCGTGAACAGCTTGGAGGCGATGAGCACCTGTCTGTCCGAGGCGTCACGGCGCACCACCCGCCGATAGAAGTCGACCGTGGTCGTCGCTCCCAGGGCCGTAAGCTCGCTCGCGATCGAGCTCATGGCCGCCGCCAGGATGACGGTGATGAGCAGCCCCACGAGACCGCTGGGCATCCAGTCCTTCACGAACGAGATGAAGATGTAGTCCGAGTCCTTGGTCTCCACTCCCGGCAGGGCGCGGGCCACCACGGCCTTGGCCTCGGTCCGGAGCTTGTCCGCCACGCCCGAGACCGCCACGAGGCGCTCTCTCGCGCTCGTCTCAGCGGCGCTGTCACCGGACTCGTGAGCCGCCAGGTAACGGTCCGCCTCGGCACGCTTGTCCGCCTGTACCTTCACCCACTGCTCCTCGATGCGGGCGAACTCGTCCGCTTGCGCGGTCGCCTGAACCCGGGCACGCAGGGGCTGGTTGAAGAGCAGGGGCGGCGCGGTGAACTGGTAGAACACGAAGACCAGGAGCCCGACGAAGAGGATGAGGAACTGCATCGGGATCTTCAGGACACCGTTGAACAGCAGCCCGAGACGACTCTCGGAGATGGAACGGCCCGTCAGGTAGCGACCCACCTGGGACTGATCGGTTCCAAAGTATGACAGCGACAGGAACAGTCCCCCGGTGATGCCGGACCAGAAGTTGTAACGATCCTGGAAGTCGAAATCGAAGCTGACCGCGTTCATGCGGCCCAGGGCCCCCGCGAGATCCACGGCTCGCCCGAACGACACGTGCTCGGGCAACCGCCACACAATGACGATGGCGGCCACAGCCATGCCCCCGAGCATCACCACCATCTGCTGCTTCTGGGTCTGACTGACCGCCTTGGAGCCACCCGTCACCGTGTAGAGGATGACGAGCGCCCCCATCCCCACGATGGTGGGCTCGAGAGGCCAGCCCAGAATGGCGGAGAGGATGATGGAGGGGGCGTAGATGGTGATACCAGCGGCCAGACCGCGCTGGACCAGGAAGAGCGACGCGCCAAGAAGGCGTGTCTTCAGGTCGAAGCGCGACTCCAGGTACTCATAGGCGGTGTAGACGTTGAGCCGGTAGTAGATGGGAACGAAGACAGCGCTGACGATCACCATCGCCAGGGGCAGCCCGAAGTAGAACTGCACGAAGCGCAGCCCGTCCTCGTAGGCCTGACCAGGAACGGACAGGAAGGTGATGGCGCTCGCCTGTGTGGCCATGACCGACAGGCCAATGGTGGGCCAGCGCAGCTCATGGCCACCGCGCAGGTAGCCCTCGGCGGTGCTGCTCTCGTTACGGGACTTCCAGAGCCCCCATCCCACGATGAATGCCGTCGTCCCGAGAACGACCAACCAGTCGAGCAATGTCACGAGTAGGCCCGGGTAAGCGCCCAGAACAGGGCGATGAGCAGGGCGGACGCGCCCAGCACGAAGAGGTAGATGTTGCGCCAGGAGCCGAGGAGCGGTGGCGCGTCGTCGAGTTCGGGCCGAGGCGAAGAGGCCCCAACCGAGTCAGGAGGCTTCGAAGCGGTGTTCATTGGACGAGGAGATTCGCGAGCAGTCGGTAGGCGCCAGGCACTCCCGCGGGAAGCTGACGGAAGAAGGCGAGACCCGTGTAGATGAACGTCCCCTTCCCATGTCGGGCGATGAGGAGTCCGCCACGAAGCGGCTCCTCGCCGGGATCATTCATGGCGAACACGGGCTGGTAGCGATCGTCCCACTTCGAGGCGAAGTAGAGGCCCCGCTCCTGGACCCAGCCTTCGAAGTCGGCGGCTACGAGCGGGTTGGGGTTCTTCAAGACAGGGTGATTGGCCTTCACGGGCGTCATCGCCGCGGTCTCGTCCGTCACGCGCTGCCGGCCAATCTCCAGCGGATAAGGACCAATGGACGCGGTGAGCGGCCCCACGAAGCTGTTGGTGTTGTACTGGACGAGCAACCGCCCCCCCTGCTCCACGTACTTCATGAGCCGCTCGTGGTGGTGGGCGAGACGCGGGTTGGCATTGAAGGCGCGCACTCCGACCACGATGGCCTCGAAGCGAGAGAGCTGCTCGGAAGCCAGCCGCTCCTCGGGAAGCAGCGTCACCTCGTAGCCGACAGCGGCGAGGCTCTCCGCCACTCGGTCACCCGGCCCGGGGATGTAACCAATCCGTCGCACCTTCGTGGCGAGGGTGAAGGGCACCAGGGTGGCCTCGGACGGCTGGCGCACGGTCAGCGGTGGGACATGGTCATGCGTCACGGTACGGACGCGCCACGACTCGGAGCGGCCACCACTGTCGACGACGACTCGCAGGCGGCCCCGCTCCCCTGCTCCCTTGGCAGGGGTGACCTGGAAACGGAGGGTGCGCTCCTCTCCACGCGCGGCGAGCTGGAACGACGCTTCAGCAGGTTCGACGCGCCAACCCTGCGGGACCTCGAGCCGGACCTTGCCGGAGGCATCTGCCCGGCCCGCGGCCAGCACCACGGAGACGCCCTGCGTCGCGCCATTGGGGAACATGATGACATCCCGATCGAGCGTCGCCGTGACGGCCGGCGCGATCTCGAAGGCTCGATAGAGCTCGCCACGCACCGGATCCGTCCACACGTAGACCACCGGCCGAGTCACCGTGAAGCGCTTGCCTCCGAGCTCGTAGACGAAGCCCACCGACAGGGCGGGCTCACCCTCGGGCCGCCCCGTGAGCGCGCGATCCGACTCCTCCAGCGCATAGAGGCCGCCCGCGATGGGCTTGCGGAGCCAATAGGGCGTCGAAATCCGTGCGTTCTCGGGGATCGACACTGGCCTGGAAAGCTTGAACGGTTTGTCATCGGCCAGCTCGGTGCCAGTCCCAACGCTCTCCCCTCCCGGGAGCGTCACGCTCACCAGCCGGAGCGCGGCGGGCGAGCGGTTCAGCGCCACCAGGTTCAGCGTCACCTGGCCACCCGGCACGGCCGCTGGCTCCGCCGCGCGTGCCTCCAAGAACAAGCCCGCACATGCCGCCATGAGCGCTTCGGTCTCGCGCAGCTTGATGGCCTTCCACGGGTTGTCCGCCGGCAGGCCCGAGATCGCCTCATGGACGCGCACGAGCGCCGGAATGCTGAGGTGGGGCGCACGTGGATCGAACCCACGAGAGGCCTCGTCGATGGCCTGGAGGACCTTCTCCGTACCACTCCACCGACGCCAGGTGAACTCGAGCCCCTCGAACAAATCAGACTTCGGGCGCGTCCCAGCGAGGGGTGTGAAGTACTCCATCTGAGTCCCGCGCTCGGCCGCCACGCCGAAGCCCTGGCTCTTGTGCTGGCTGCGGCTCTCCGCGGCGATCTCGCCCCACGAGCGCCCGAGGAGCGGGTCGTAGCCACCGACGTCGACCTTCAGGTAGGCGGACATGTCGGTGTCTGGCTTGAGGTTCCAAGAGGCGACGTTGTTCAGCAGCCGGTCGGCCTTCCACGGCTTCAGCTCCCCGAGCTGCTCGGGAAAGCGCTTCGGGTCCGCCGCGGCCTCGAAGGCCTCTGCGGCCAGGAGGGCCGAAGCGGTGTGGTGGCCGTGGTTCGGCGGCTGGGTGGTGAAGCGCGTCACGATCACCTCCGGCCGGAAGCGACGGATGGCGAGCACGACATCGGCCAGGACCTCGTCATGTCCCCAGATGCGCAATGTCTCATCTGCGCTCTTCGAGTAACCAAAGTCCCTGGCCCGGGTGAACATCTGCTCGGCGCCGTCGACGCGCCGCGCCGCGAGCAGCTCGTGGGTGCGAATGAGCCCGAGCAGCTCATCCTGCTCGGTCCCGATGAGGTTCTGTCCGCCATCCCCGCGCGTCATCGAGAGGTAACCCGCGCGCAGACCCCGCTCACCGGCCAGCCAGGCCAGGAAGCGTGTGTTCTCGTCGTCGGGGTGGGCCGCCACGTAAAGCACACTGCCCGTCACACCGAGGCGTCGGAGACCCGCGGCGATCTCACCCGCGTGGGGTTGGCGGGGAGGTTGTGCGAGTGCTGTCGACCAGAATCCCAGGCTCATGGCCAGTGCCGTTCCGAGAATGAAGAGATTCCGCATCCAGGTGGATCCTATACGAGGGGAACGAGGAACGAGGCAGCGGTGTTGCCAACGAATTCTTATGTGGGCCAGGACTCCACGGGTCTGCCGAGCACCTTCGCCGTCGCGCCCACGCGGTGGACTTGTTATCACGCCGAGCCGTGGCTTCCTCGTTCTCCGAATCCTGGCTTCGCGCCGATCCGCGCGCTCTCGAGTTCCTCCCCGATCGCTTCCGGCACCCGGCCGCACGCGCCGAAGCCGTGGCTGCTGCGGCAGCTCGGTCACTCTCCCCTGCCCTCCACGAAGCGCTCGTGGCCCGCAACGCGCGCCTCGCGCCGAGCCCCGCGCGTGAGCGAAACCTCGAGCTGCTCGCCCGTCCCGGCACCGCCGCCGTCGTGACGGGTCAGCAGGTGGGGCTCTTCCTCGGGCCGCTCTTCACGGTCTACAAGGCCGCCTCCGCCATCGCCGTAGCCCGCCAGCTCACGCAGGAGACGGGCACCCCCTGCGTTCCCGTCTTCTGGCTGCAGACCGAAGATCACGATCTGCCTGAGATCGATCACTGCTTCATTCCGCGGACGGCCGGAGAGCCGCTGCGCGTGAGCCTCGAGTTCCAGGACGCAGCCACCTCGCGTGTTCCCGTCGCCCACCGGCGCCTGGGCGAGAGCGTCACCCGTGCGCTCGACGCGGTGCGCAACGAGCTGAAGGGTCATCCCCAGGCAAGCGAGCACCTGGAGCTGCTCGAGCGTGCCTATCGTCCCGATGCGACGATGGCGGAGGCCTTCGCCGAGGTCCTCTCGGCGCTCTTCGCGGACGAGGGACTCGTGTTCCTCGACCCGCGCGACCCGCGCCTCGCTCCCCTGGCCGCCCCCATCCACCGCCGCGCCATCGAAGAGGCCGCAGCCATCGCCGGGCGACTCTCCGAGCGGGGCACCGCCCTCGCCAACGCGGGGTTCTCCGAGCAGGTCCACATTCGTCCCGGAGCACCGCTCGGGTTCTTCTCGCCCGAGGGAATCGAGGGCGCACGTTACCGCCTCGATCCCTCCGCCCCGGGAACCTGGAGCCTCGTGGGACACCCGGAGGGGGCCTCCGTGACGACGACCGAGCTCCTGACCTGGCTCGACCGGGAGCCGCTTCGCTTCACGACCTCGGCCCTGCTGCGCCCGATCCTCCAGGACACCTGGCTCCCCACGGCGGCCTATATCGGCGGGCCCGGAGAGATCGCCTACTTCGCGCAGCTCGCGCCGCTGTACGAGCACGTAGGCATCCCGATGCCGCTCACCGTGCCGCGCGCCCGGTTCCGCGTGCTCGATGACCGCACGCGCGCCCTGCTCGACAAGCTCGGCCTCGCACCGGATGACACGCTGATGCCACGGGACGAGCTGTTGACCCGGCTGGCCGCGCGCAACACCGAGGACGGTTTCGAGCCGCCCGAGGCCATCGAAGCCCGCCTCCTGGGTGCCTTCAGCGCCGAGCTCACCCGCCTCGGCGAGCGCATGGCCGCCCTGGATCCGGGCTTCGCCCAGGCCATCTCCCGCACCGACGAGACCGTTCGTGGCGGCGTCTCCCGCCTCGTGGCCAAGTACGGTCGAGCCCTCGCCCAGCGCGATCAGGTCACCCTCGAACGCGTGGACCGTCTCCGGGCCTACCTGGTCCCGAATGGAGCGCCGCAGGAGCGCATCTACGGGCTGCCGTACTACGCGTGCCGCTTCGGCTCTAGGGCCTTCACGCGACTCGTGCTCGACACCTGTGTGCCCTTCTCGGGGAAGCTGGAGGACCTGCGGCCATGAGCACGACCGATACGGGTTACGGACTCGAGGTTCTCGCCTTCGGCCCTCACCCCGATGACGTCGAGCTCTTCTGCGGCGGGCTCCTGGCGCACATGGCGAGCCAGGGCCACCGCACCGGAATCGTCGACCTGACGCGAGGAGAGAAGAGCTCGCGAGGGACTCCCGAGACGCGCGCCGCTGAAACCGAGGCGGCCTCGCGTGCGCTGGGGCTCACGCTTCGTGAGAACCTCGAGCTGCCCGATGGGTGGATCGCCCCCTGGGCCGGTTTCGAGGCGCCCGAAGCCGACCGTGCGCGGATTGCTCCCGTTGCGCGTGTGGTCGAGGTCCTCCGCCGCCTGCGTCCCGAGCTCGTCCTCGTCCCATGGCAGCACGAGCGCCATCCAGACCATGAGGCCACCAGCGCGCTGGTGACGCGTGCGCTGTTCTTCGCGTCAGTCCGCAAGTTCGAGACCGAGCCGCCCAGCGCAGCCTTCACGCCGAGGCAGGTCCTCTACTACCCGATGCGCCACCTGGCCGAGCCGAGCTTCGTTGTCGACGTGACGGCGGCCTTCGACCGCAAGATGGCGGCCATCCGCTGTTATGCGAGCCAGGTGGAGCCCCGAGCGGACGGCCCGCAGACGCTGGTGGGCTCTCCGCTGTCGCTCACCTCGCTCGAGGCCCGTGACCGCTTCTACGGCGCCCGGATCGGCGTGGCGCATGGCGAGCCCTACATCCTCCGAGAGACCCTGGGCCTGGCCGACCTCTTGGAGCATTTCCGCAGGAATACGTTTGCTCGGCCGCTGTTCTTCGTTGAACCCCGATGACCGACCGCCTGAATCTGGCCATCACCTGCTTCCCCACCATTGGAGGTAGCGGAATGGTCGCGGCCGAGATCGGCCTGGCGATGGCGGAGCGCGGTCACCGCGTCCACTTCATCGCGCGTGATCTGCCGGTGCGCCTTCAGGGCCAGACGCGGGACATCCTCTTCCACCCGGTGACAGAGAGCGATTACCCCGCACTCGCGCAATCGGGGACCTACCCCCTGGCGCTCGCGTCCAAGATGATCGAGGTCGCGAACCAGGAGCGTCTGGACATCCTGCACGTCCATTACGCAGTGCCCCATGCCACGGCCGCCTGGATGGCAGGAGAGGTGCTGGGCGCTAAGGCGCCGCGCATTGTGACGACGCTCCATGGGACCGACAGTACGCTCGTCGGTATCGATCCCAGCTACCTGCCCATTACGCGCTTCTCCATTTTGCGCAGCGATGCGGTGACCACGCCCTCGGCTTTCCTCCGGCGCGCCACCTGGGACGGTTTCGGCATCCCCCCGGAGAGCTGTCCCATCGAGGTCATCTTCAACTTCGTTGACACGGAGCGTTATGCGCCGGTCCGCGACAGACAATGCCTCCGCACACTCTTCCCTGACCTCCCAGAGAACGAGCCTGTGCTCATTCACGTCTCGAACTTCCGGCCGGTCAAACGCATCAGCGACGTGGTGAGCGTCTTCGCCGCAGTACACCGCACGCGCCCGTGCCGGCTGGTGATGATTGGTGACGGCCCCGAGCGGCCCGCTGCCGAGCGGAGAATCCGAGAGCTCGGCCTCGAGGCGCGCGTGGCCTTCCTGGGTGGGCAGGAGAGCTTCACCCAGCTCCTCGCGGCATCCGATGTGTTCCTGCTCCCGAGCGAACAGGAGAGCTTCGGTCTCGCGGCGCTCGAGGCCCTGAGCTGTGGCGTGCCAGTGGTCGCGAGCAACGCCGGGGGCATTCCGGAGCAGGTCCTCCACGGAAAGGTGGGCTATCTCGCCCCCGTGGGGGATGTGGAGTCCATGGCAAGCCATGTCCTCACGCTCGTGAACGAGCCGGAGCGCTGGCAGCTCTTCTCACGCCGCGCGCGTCAACATGTCCTTGAGCACTTCCAGTTGAGGCCGGCCATCGAGCGCTACGAGGCCCTCTACCGCCGGCTCACGCAGGGAACCTCCCGCCACCGAAAGACGGGAGGCTCCTTCACCTGACGCCTACTTCTTGTTCTTCCAGTCCGCGACCGCCTTGGCGATCGTGTCCTTGTAGAAGGAGAAGAAGGGAGGGTTCGGGTTCTTCTGACCCTGGTCCAGGGCCGTCTGCGCGAACTTGCGGGCGTCCGCGTACTTGCCACTGCGCGCCAGGACATCGGCCTTGATCCAGTTGGTGTACCAGTTGGACTGGATGGCGATCGCGTTGTCCGCGTACTTCAGCGCCGTGCCGTAGTCCTTCGTGTTCTCGGCCGTGTAGCGCGCCGCGTTCGCCAGGGAGTTCCAGGCGTTGTTCACCGCGGCCTGGATGTTGGCCTGCGCATACGCCGCCGTGTCGATCTGGATCGGCACCGAGACACGCAGCTTCTCCCACTCCATGTCGAGCGACGTCTGGTCATCGGTCGTGTTGGAGAAGATGAACGTCAGCCGCTCGCGATTCGGAATCTCCGTGGTCGTCGCGGGGACGCGGACAACATCGTCCTTGGCGTCGTAGGTCTTGCCCCCTCCGAAGAGGCCCAGCTCCTTGTTCAGCACGACCGTCCAGCCGCTCTGAGCGGGGAAGGTAACGATCGCATAGGTGCCCGCCGGAACCGGCTTCCCACCGAAGGTCACATCACGGCTGAAGGTGATCTTCGTGGACGCGTTGGCACCGGTCCGCCACGGCTTCTCCCAGGGGACCAGCTCTCCCCAGATCTTGCGCCCCTTCACCGCGGGGCTGGAGTAGTCGACCGAGATCTCCGTCAACCCCACCTTCTGCATCACCTTCGCCGCCGGACTCGCGGGAGGCAGCTCCAGCTGCGCTGAAGCAGGAACCGCACAGAGCACCACGAGGGCCGCGAACACGCTCCCGACAAACTTCTTCATCATCTCCTTCATCCTTCCGCATCCTGAGAGAGGGTGAAATCAGCTGGCTCTCTATAGATCAGTTTCTCGTCGTATCGTCGTGACACGGCCATGGCTGATTTGGCGACACGCTGCGTCAGCGAGATGGCACCATTCCTTCGGGAGCGCGTTCATGAACTACGTCGACACGTATCGCAGGCTCGCCGAGGCATTTCAGGATGGGAGGGCAACGGGATGCATGGACACCGGGCTCGTCCTGCACCAGCGCCGGTTCCACTCCGAGCCCATGGAGGAGCCGGCGCCCCCGTCCTCGGAGGACGCACTCGAACCAGAGTCCCTGAAGGGGCTGCTCGATCGTGACGACAGTGTCGAGGAGAACCTCGACTTCCCGTACCGCATCCTCGCGCCGCCCGGCTGCGAGCGAAGCGCCCGGGGCGTGCTCCTCCTTCACGGCCTCAACGAGCGCCGCTGGGAGAAGTACCTGCCGTGGGCCAAGGCGCTCGTGGAGGGACTCGGTGTCCCTGTCATCCTCTTCCCCGTTGCCTTCCACATGGACAGGTCTCCGGCGCTCTGGGCCGACCCGAGGCCCATGCGGCAACTCAGCCGCGAGCGCATGCGCCGCATCCCAGAGCTCGAGGCTTCCAGCTTCGCAAACGCCGCCCTGAGCACCCGCCTGCACTCCCGGCCAGATCGCTTCCTCTGGTCTGGCCTGAGGACTCTCCGCGACCTCTCGCGCTTCTCCGACAACGTCCGCCGAGGCGACGAACCTCTTCTCTCTCCAGGGGCCCGGCTCGATTTCTTCGCGTACTCCATTGGCGCGTTCCTCGCGGAGATCCTCCTCATGGCGGATGACGACGTGCGGTTCGCCGAGTCCCGGCTCGTGACCTTCTGCGGTGGATGCCTGCTCTCCGAAACGGCCCCCCTGGCTCGGGAGATCCTCGACAGCGCGGCGGCTCGCTCACTGCATCGGCTCTTCGCGGAGCTCGAGTCGGAGAAGCAGCGACGGCCTGAGCTGGGAAGGCTGCTCTCGGAGAACGCGGAGGGTCGAGCATTCGAGTCCATGGTGATCGCCGACCGCCATCGCTCCGAGCGCGAGGCGGCCCTCCGGCGGATCGGCTCGCGCGTGAGCGCAATCTCCCTGCGCGGCGATCGGGTCATGCCGGCGCTGGCTGTGGCCGAGACCCTCGCGGGCTCTGGTGCGCGGGTGGAGATCCTCGATCCGCCCTACGCCTACGATCATGCGAATCCGTTCCCGATCCAGAGCCCCGCGGAGACGGAGGTCGAGCACGGGTTCGAGACCGTGTTCGAGCACGCGGTGAGCTGGTTGGGAGCGTGATTCTACGGAGCGAGCACCACGTCTCCCGAGGTCGGCAGGTCCACCGTGCGCACCACCGGCCCGTCCTCCGTGTCCGTGTGGAAGTTGGACCACACCAGCGTGTAGCGCCCAGGCGGGAAGCCCTGCAGCGTGATCCGATCACCGCGGGGCTGGTAGAGCAACTGCCCGTAGCTCGCCCGAATCAGCTCCTTCGGCGGGTTGCCCACGGCGCGCATGTCTCCAGCAATCACCCACAGCGCCTTGCCCCGCTCGGACTTGAGCTGCACCGTCAGCGAGGCCGTCCCGGGTGCCGGCCCGAAATCCAACCGCTTCTCCCCACCCTCCACCTGCACCAGCAGCGCCGGCTCTCCGGAGAACTCGCGCGCTGCGCCCAGCGCGAAGCGGTAGTGGCCCGGTGACACGTCCGTGCTGTAGCGCCCGTCTGGCCCCGTGACGATGCTGATGGGCTCACCCCGGTCCGCGTGGACTCCCTCCAACTGGAAGCCCGGCGCCGGAGTGCCATCGGGCCGGTACACCGTCCCGGACAGCCGCGTGGCCGGCTTCAGCACCAGCTCCACCGTCCTCGGCCCCTCACGCGAAGCCGACGCCGACGCGCTCAACCGCCCCTTGCGTGCCGTCACGGAGAACTTCGCCACGAAGGGCGGGCTCGGCAGCGTGAAGCGCCCATCCGGCCCCGTCATCACCGAGTCCTCGCACGCATCACACCCCACCACCGCGTCCGCCACGGGCCCACCGCCCTCGTCCCTCACCAGCCCCGTCACCGACGGCGCCCGCTCCAACACCAGGTCTCCCAGGTCGTTGGGCTGCGCTGGCTTGTCCACCATCAGGGGCTCAAAGCCCGCGGCCTCCACCGACACGATGACGCGATCACCTGCCGTGGGCAGCGCCACCTCGAAGCGCCCATCCGGGCTCGTCACATCGTGCTCATCCAGCCGGAAGCGCTTGATCGGCTCGCCGTCCTCGGCCACCACCCGGCCACGAAACTTCCCACGCACCTCCATCACCACCCGCACCGGGTCGCCACCGGGCGTGCCCTGCACGCGCTCGCGCTGGTCGTACCCCGAGTGCCGCGCCTCCACCAGGTAGGGACGCCCGGGCTTCAGCGCGCGCACCTCGAAGTGACCCTGCGCGTCCGTCGTCACCGGCTCGGCCATGCGCGGCAGCACCGACACGGAGGCCCCCTCCACCGGCGCGCCCCGCGTGTCCACCACCTCGCCTTGAATCCCCGCCCCTGGCTCTAGCGTCACCGTCACCCGCTGCGTCTGCCCATCCGCCACCACGACCTTCTGCCGCTCCGAGGGCAGGTAGTCCGGATGCGTGGCGACCATGGAGTACGTCCCTGGAGGCAGCCCGCGCATGGGCACCATGCCGTCCGGACCCGAGGAGCTGTCGCTGCGGAAGATGCCCTCGTTGTCCACCCACAGCAGCACGTCCGCGCCCTCCAGGCGGCGTCCCTCCCCCATCACCGTCACCTCCAGCGAGGCCCGAGGCTCCAGCTCCAACCGCACCCCTTCCGCCGGAGCCGTCACCTTCACCTGCCCGCCACCCCACTCGGAGTGGTGTGCATGCAGCTCGTACAGGCCTGGCGTGGGCACGGCCGCTGAGAAATGGCCCTCCGCGTCCGCCAGCACCGCATCACCCGTGGGCTGTACCAGCACCGACACGTTCGGCGCGGGCCGACCGTACTGATCCAACACCTGCCCGGTGATGAGCGTGGCGCGCGCCAACTCCAGCTCCAGCGACGTCTCGCCCGGCATCACCCGCGCCGGCAGCTGCGCATCCCGGAAGCCCTTCGCACGCCCCTCCAACACGTAGTCCCCGACCGCGAGCGGGCCGAACTGCACCAGCTCGCCCGTGGAAGGCTTCTGCGTCTGGATGGGCTTGCCCCGAGCGGTGCGCACCACCAGCTCCGGCGAGGGCACCGGCTGACCCGCCTCGTCCACCACCGTGACGAGCAGCGTGCCCGCCTCCTCCAGCTCAAGCGTCACCTGCGTGAGACGCTCGCTCAGCGTGAGGGTGCGCGGCGCGGCCCCCAGCTTTCCGGCCTCGGCCGATACCACCAGCTCGTCCGGGTACAGGTCCTCAAAGCGCGCCACACCTCTCTCGGCGCGCACCTCCCGCGCGAGGTGGTCCGCCTTCAGCCGCACCGTGGCCGTCACAGGCGATCCCTGATGGGTGACGCGCACCTCGAGCGTCCGCGAGGGCTCCAGCCTCAGCCGCACCGGCTGCGGGCCCGCCTCCACCAGCGGCTCCACCGCGGGGAGGAAGCCGCTCGCGGTGGCCAGGACGTAGAAGGGACCCTCCCCCAACCCGGACAGGGTGAAAGAGCCATCCGGCCCCGCCACCGCCTCGGACGGCAGGGGCACCTTGCGAGACACCGCGTACACGTGCGCGCCCGGCAGCCCCCGGCCCGCCTCGTCCACCACCTGCCCGCCGATGCTCCGCAGCGGGGGCAAGTACAACTCCACCGGCTCTCCAGGGGCCGCACGC
Organism: Archangium minus; assembly: GCF_044360475.1. Lineage (NCBI taxonomy): Bacteria > Pseudomonadati > Myxococcota > Myxococcia > Myxococcales > Archangiaceae > Archangium > Archangium minus. The sequence goes on along the minus strand of NZ_CP043494.1, from coordinate 5,529,663 downwards.
TCGCGCATGGCCGCGCCGAAGCCCGAGGCCCGAGCCCACACGGAGAAGGACACCCCGGCCAGGTGCTCAAACCGGAAGCGCCCCTGCGCGTCCGTGCGCACGGTGGCCTTGGGTTGGAGGAAACCGCGCGCCTGCTCGAAGAAGGCCAGCGCGTGCAAGCCGCTCTCCCGGGCCGGACAGGCCAGCAACGCCTCCCCGCACTCGTCACAGCGGACCGAGGTGAGCGTCTTCTGCGCGCTCGCGGACAGGAAGACCTCTGCCCCGGCCACGGGCGCGCCCCGAGCGTCCAGCACCCGCCCGGTGAGCGTAAGGCCCTCCGAGGCGCCGGAGGAGAACACCTCCACCGACTCGAACTCGGGAAGCACACGCGCCACGGGCGCGACCGGGGTGGGGGGTGGCTCGTCCCGAGGCCACAACACCGCCACCGCCACGACGACCAGGGCGGTTGCCGCCCCTATGACGAACCATTTGCGCATCGGACGGCGCGGGACGTTACCCCCGCGACCGGCCTGCCAACCGATATTCTCGACCGTTCATTCCGGCCGAGTCGTCCGCCCGACGTCTCGCCTACCGCCTGGTGCTCACTCCTCGGCGAATGGCTGGATGGCCTGCGCCACGGCCAGCTCCTGCCGGGCCTCGCTCAGCTCCGAGTTGGTGGCCCGCAGCCGGTCCGACAGCACCTGGACGAAGCTCCAGAGCATCTTCACCGCCAGGATGGACTCGCGCTTCATCAGGCCCATGAGATCCGAGCGGGAGATGACCATGGTGCGAGTGGGCTCGACCGCTCGCACGGTGGCCGAGCGGGGAGCATTGTCGATGAGCCCCATTTCGCCGAAGTGCCCGCCGGGCCGCAGCTCGGCGATCTCCACCCCACTCTTCTCAATGACCACCCGGCCGCGGATGACCACGAAGAGCTCCTCGCCCGGCTGGCCCTCCACGACAATCTCCCGGCCCGCGGGGAAGGTGCGCGTGGTGGCGATGGACAGCACCGCCGTCTGCTCCTTGTAGGTGAGGTGACGGAAGAGCGGAATCTTGCGCAGCGCCTCCATGCGGCTCTGCGCCTCGGAGGTCTCCGCCTCCAGCGTGCCCTCGCCGGACACCTTCACCACCACCGCGGTGATGTTGTCCTTGCCGCCGCGCTCGTTGGCCAGGTCCACGAACCGCTTGGGCAGCTCCGCAGGCTGCGAGCCCTGCACCAGCGGCAGCACCTCGTCGTCGTCCAGGTAGCCGTGGAGGCCGTCCGAGCACAGCAGGAACAGGTCGCCCGGGAACAGGTCGACGATCAGGGTGTCGACCTGCACAGACTCCTGGATACCCACCGCACGCGTAATCACGTTGCGATACTGCGAGGTGGCGGCCTGCTCCTTGGTGATGGTGCCAGCCTTGAGCTGGGCGGCCACCAGGGTGTGATCCTCGGTCAGTCGGTGACACTGGCCGTGGCGCACCAGGTAGATGCGCGAGTCACCCACGTGGCCAATAACGCCCTTGTTGCCGCTCACGGCCAGACACACAAAGGTGGTGCCCATGCCGCGCTTGCTGGGATCGGCCAGGGCCATGCGGAAGATGTCCGCACAGGCGCGCTGGATGGCGACTTCCATCAGGGCCTGGGCCGCGTTGCGCGCGTCCTGGCTCGTGTTGGTGCTCAGGTCCTTGAGCAGGTGCCGGTTGGACACCATGTGCTGGCGCACGACCTCCGTGGCGCGACTGCTCGCCACTTCGCCGGCCGCATGGCCTCCCATGCCATCGGCCACGATGAACAGGCCGAGCGAGGCGTCCACGAGCATCGAATCTTCATTGTGCTGCCGCTTCCGGCCCACGTCGGTCAGGCCGAACGCCTCTGTCATCAATGGCACCGCGAACGCTCCCTGTTACCAGTAGAGGGGTGAATCACACGTTGAGAAGCCCGTGGAAGGGCTGACAAGCTCACGGCCCGAACCGCCTGGAGAGCACCTTCGTGAAGCCGCTCGCCAGATAGAAGGTCACCTCCACCTGACCGAAGCGCAGGCGAGTGCCGTCCGTGATCGGCGACGGGCGCCGGGGCGTCAACCGCACCCCACCCACAAACGAACCGTTCTTCGAGCCCGCATCCGTGAGGATGAAGCGACCGCCGGTCTCGCGCTGAAACCAGGCGTGGAAGCGAGACACGGTGCCATCGTCCAGCACCACATCGTTGTTCCCCGTGCGCCCCACGGTGATGCCACGGCCGAACGCGTTTTCCTGATTCTTGATGATGGGAAAAACGATGGGCTCCCCCACTCCCAGCATCGGCGTGGACACGCTGGTGAGCGTGCGGAAATGGTGATGCTCCTCGTCCTCATCGAGCGGCGGCATCGCCGCGGACGCGGGCGAGAACACGAGCACCGCTGGCGGCAGCGTGCGCTCGTACTCCGCCCTCTCTCGCTGAAAGCGGCCGATGTGGAGGCTGAGAAGCTCGACCATTTCGTTACGCACTTCACCCCACCTGGGGGGTCAGGGTCCAGAGGCCCCTAGCGCCAGTCCGCATACAGGCCGAGTTGCAGGCCGCCCACATAGGAACGGGACAAGCTCGTCCGCCTGTAGTTGTAGGGATCACCATACCCCACAAACACCCCAAGGGCCATGGGGCCCACGCGGTAGCCGACCCGTGCGCGCCCATCCAGCAGGCCGATGAAGTAGGACTCCTCGTCCTTGGTGCCGCCCCGGAAGCGCGCCGCGTACCAGGCCGGGCCGGTGCCGATCTGAAAACCCCACTCGAAGCCGGACGGGCGCCGGCTGGTGTACCCCAAGCCCAACACCAGCGAGTAGAGCTGGAGCGAGGTCAGGGGGACGGTGTCGTCCTCGACGACAGAGTCCGGCTTCACCGCGGCGAAGGACGCGGTGGGCTCGATGAGCAGCCCGAGCGTGTCCGTGCGGCCCTGGAAGAACACGAACTGCCACTGCAGCCGCACTTCGGGTGCAACGGCGCCATTGCGGATGAAGGTGCCCAGGAGGGCCCCTCGGGGCAGCCAGGCCGGTGTCGACGAATCCGACAGCAGGCGTGGCCGGGCGGAAGGGGTGGGCTGAGCCCACACGGCCGAGGACAGACACAGAGTGAACACGACCCAGGGCAGAAAGCGACGGTTCATGACGCTTCCTTACCTCGCTTCCAGCCGGCTCCTGTCAAGCGCTTGTCAACGAAGTCTTCCGTTGGCTATGACACGCAACTCCCTCACCGGATGTGAGGGCGCAAGGAGTCATCTCCCACATGCCCAGTGCGTCAGCACGTACAGGCAACACCAAGAAGCGTCCCGCAGGGACCGACACCCTGGTCCGGAAGGCGGAAGCAGCCGCCACGGGCCTGTTGGACCAGAGCGAACGCGTGCTGGTCGTCTACGACGAGGGAGGGGCGACCCTCTACTACGAGTCGGACGACGCGGAGGATGGTATAGGCCGCCGTATCCTGCCCCGCGCTTCCTGAAGTCGGAGCCCTGGACCCCAGGTCTCCTAGAAGAGTCCTCACCCGCCGATGAGCGCCGCCCTCGGGAACGGCGCCCGGCACTTGCATCCTCGTAGCCGTGGAGTGGGCCGCGCCCCACCCGCCGAGGACGCCCCCGCGAGCCCCAAGCTCCCTCCCGCCAGCCTCCACTCAGGCGCGGCGCAGGCCACAGCCCTGTCTCCGGGTCAATCGAATTACGCCAAAGTAACATCACGCTTACAACATTTCTCGGCTTTTTCGTACAAGCGTGGACATTCGAGACCTGCCCGAGACATGCTACGGCCGGAGTGAAATCCTGAAGTACCGGAGGTCACAGGGGGCCGTCCGTGAGCCAGCAGCACTCAGACGCTAAGTTTTCTCCCGGGGCGGACCCGGCACATCGAGGCGGCTTCATCCTCTGGTTCACCGGAATGTCCGGTGCGGGTAAGAGCACGCTCTCCACGGCGGTCCGCCGCCAGTTGGAGTTCCGCCAAGAGGTGGAGGTGCTGGACGGGGATGAGATCCGCACCTTCCTCTCCAAGGGCCTGGGCTTCACCCGGCCTGATCGCGAGGAGAACATCCGGCGCATTGGCTACGTGGCGCGATTGCTCGCCAAGCACCACGTGGCGGTCATCTCCGCGGCCATCTCGCCGTACCGCGAGTCACGCAACGAAGTGCGGCGACTGGCCACGGAAGCGGGCCTCCCGTTCATCGAGGTGTACGCGAAGGCCAGCCTGGACGCGCTCGTCCACCGTGACGTGAAAGGTCTCTACAAGAAGGCCCTCGCGGGGGAGATCCCCCACTTCACGGGCATCTCGGATCCGTACGAACCGCCCGAGTCACCTGAGGTGACCGTCTACACGGATTCAGAGACGGTGGACCAGAGCGTGGAGCGAATCCTCGCGGCCCTGTGCAAACACGGACTGCTGGGAGCGTCCTCCAAGTAGCGACGCGCTCCGAAGACAACCCATTTGTTCACTACCAACCATGTCGTTGTGTGAGGCCAGCCGTTTGATTCAGGCTTCCAGCCTCGCGGCAAAGAGACAGTTTCCCCCCTCTTCTATGCACGTACACCCCTCAAGATGGCTCATTGTGGGCACGTTGCTCTTCGCCTCGGCGGCCATGGCCGAGCCTGATCAGCGAGTGGCTCAGGGTATTTCGGTCGGAGTCTCGAACTTCCGCTACTTCGGGCTGCTGCGCCCCTTCGAGCAGGCCACGACGATGGAGGCTGCGTACCAGCGAGCGCTGGGCACCCAGGGCCTCGGACAGAACCTGTTCCTGGGGGGCGGACTGCGGTTCGCCATGCCCACGGCGAAGATCAACTTCCCGCTCGAGGTCTTCGCCCGAGGCGAGCTTCGGACGCGGCTGGGCTTCTGGGAGCCCGCTGCGGGCCTCGAGCTGGGGTTCAGCCAGGTCGCGCTGCCCTGGCGGCGCCTGCGGATCCCCTTCGCCAATGAAATCCTGGAGGCAGAGGACGGGCGCAACGGGCCCTTGTACTTCGCCATCCATGCCGCGCCCCTGAGGTTCCACTTCGGCCGCTTCGTGGTGGGGACCCTGGAGGTGCAGTGGGGCCCCTCGGGCCCTCCCTTCGGAACGGTGCAACGACTCCATCTGGGTCTGGCCCGTGTGGAGATGCAGCTATGAGCCTCTCGATTCGTTCGTCCCTTGTCCTGCTCGCCGCGGGCTTCGGCCTGGCTGTCGGCACCGCGTGCGCCCCGACCCAGATCCTGGAAGGCGCGGACTTGCCCACCCTGAAGGCGCTGACCGACGAGGTTGAGCCCCAGTTCGTCTGGGAGAACCTCGTGTCGCTGACGCATGCGCACTCCACGGACCAGTCGGTCGACTGCGTCTCCCTCTTCCCGGAGGGGGTCCGCAAGTACTACCCCGAGCTGTGCAACCTCTCGAACACCCGCTCCGGGCTGTGGGTGCGCGACCAGTTCCGGTCGATCCCCCTGGAGGTCCAGGACGACGTGTCGCTCGGCGACAACGGCATCCGCACCACCAACATCGTCGCGGAGATCAAGGGCGTCTCGAAGCCCGACGAGGTCATCCTGGTGGGCGCCCACTTCGATGCCTTCTGGCAGGGCGCCGACGACAACAGCAGCGGCGTCGCGGCCATGATGGAGATGGCCCGCGTGCTGTCGAAGCACAAGTTCGAGCGCACCATCCGCTTCGTCGGCTTCGACTTCGAGGAGTACGGCATCACCGGCAGCCACCGGTACCTCAAGGAGGGCAAGGGCGAGAAGGTCGTCACCGCGCTCATCATGGACTGCATCGGCTACTACTCCGAGGAGGAGGGCTCGCAGCAGTCGCTACCCGGCCTGCCCTCGCCCACCACAGGCGACTTCCTGGCCATCATCGCCAACGACGAGTCCAGCCATGAGGCCGCGGAGGTCTACAAGCTCAACAACGAGCTGCAGCTGATGAGCACGGTCCCGCTCATCTCGGCCGGCAACGGCACCTTCACCCTGGGACAGGCCCTGACGCTCAGCGATCACCTGGCGTTCTGGTTCAACCACCAGAAGGCCGTGTTCCTCACCGACACCGCCAACTTCCGCAACCCGCACTACCACAAGGACACCGACACCCCGGACAAGCTGGATCCGGTGCGTCTGGGCCAAGCCACCCGCGTGGCCACTGCCGCGGTCGCCTACTGGGCGGAGGGACCCAAGCCGTGAAGACCGCACACCCCATGTTCATCAAGGGCGGCGCGCTCGCGCTGGGACTCGGGCTGGTGGCGAGCGCCGGTGACGCGAGGGCTCAGGAGTCCTCGTCCACCCGGCATCGGCTCTCCGTCTACGCCACGGCGGGCGCACAGGCGTACCTGTCCAATAACCGGACGATCGGCGGCATTGGAGGAGGCCTCGGCGTTCGCGACACCCTGAACGACCGGTTCATCCTCCAGGCGGACCTCAGCTACCTGTCCATCCTGGGGAACACGGCCTCGCTCCGCGTAGGAGCTGGCGTGCAGCGCAGCGGGACCTATGCGCCCGCGGCCCTGCTCACCGTGTCGACCCTGTTCGGCGAGCGCCTGAGCTTCCTGACGGACGAGCACCCCACCCGCATCAGCGGACCCGGGGTGACCGTCGGTATCACGGCCGCGCCCGTGCGCTTTGATCTGCAGTCGGTCCAGGTGTCCGTGCTCCAGCTCGGCGTGGGCGTCGGTTCGGATCTCCCCGGTCTGGGCCTCAGCTACTCGGTCAGCCTGCTGGAAGTCGGATCCACCTTCTAGCATCGCCGCTGCACAGGCCTGCCGAACCCTTCCCACGCGCCGCCAGTAAAGCCAGCGGCCGCGATGGCCCCCCCTATTGCGGAAGACGAGGAGTCCCATGACTACCGGTACGAATTCCGGTCCCTCCGCTGTCCCGGACGTGCGCTGTGACACGCTCGTCGAGCTGCTCCGGGCACGCGCCCTGAGCGAGCCCGAGACCCGTGGCTACACGTTTCTGATCGACGGAGAGAGCGAAGAGGCCCACCTCACGTACGCGGAGTTGGATCTCAAGGCACGTGCCATCGCCGCCACACTGCAGCGCATGGGTGCCCAGGGCCAGCGCGCCCTGCTGCTCTACCCACCGGGGCTGGACTACATCGCGGGCTTCTTCGGCTGCCTCTACGCCGGTGTCACCGCCGTCCCCATCTACCCGCCGGACCCGATGCGCCTGGGCCGCACCCTGCCCCGCCTGCTCGCCATCAGCAACGACGCGCAGGCCACGGTGGCGCTCACCACCGACTTCATCTTCGGCATGGCCGAGATGCTCTTCGAGCAGGCCCCGGAGCTGAAGTCGCTGCAATGGATGGCCACGGACACGCTGGACGCCGCTGCGGCCGAGGGCTGGAAGGACCCGGGCGCGACCTCCGACACGCTGTCTTTCCTGCAGTACACGTCGGGCTCTACCAGCACGCCCAAGGGCGTGATGCTCACGCACGCCAACCTGCTGCACAACCTGTCCCTCATCCACGCGTGCTTCGGACACTCGCGTCAGAGCCAGGGCGTCATCTGGCTGCCGCCCTACCACGACATGGGCCTCATCGGCGGCATCCTCCAGCCGCTCTACGGTGGGTTCCCCGTGGTGCTCCTGTCGCCCGTGGACTTCCTGAAGAAGCCCATCCGCTGGCTGCAGGCCATCTCCAAGTACAAGGCCACCACCAGCGGCGGCCCCAACTTCGCCTATGACTTGTGCGCGCGAAAGGTCACTCCCGAAGAGCTCGCGGAGCTGGACCTCAGCCATTGGGACCTGGCCTTCAATGGCGCCGAGCCGATCCGCCCCGAGACCCTGAAGCGCTTCACGGAGACCTTCGGGCCCCGCGGCTTCCAGGAGAAGGCCTTCTATCCCTGCTACGGACTCGCCGAGGCCACGCTCATCGTCACCGGTGGCCACAAGGCCGAGCTGCCCATCCAGCGCACGTTCGACACCGTGGCGCTCCAGAAGAGCAAGGCGGAGCTCGTCCCGACCTCGCACGCGACCGCGCAGACCCAGGTGGGCTCCGGCCGCTGCCTGATGGATCAGAAGCTCCTCATCGTCCATCCCGAGACGGGCGTCCCGTGCGCCGCTGGAGAGGTGGGAGAGATCTGGGTGTCCGGTCCCAGCGTGGCTCAGGGCTACTGGGGCCAGCCAGAGGCCACGGCCCGCGCATTCCACGGTGTGCCCCAAGGCACGAAGGAGGGCCTGCGCTTCCTGCGCACCGGTGACCTGGGCTTCCTCCTCGACGGAGAGCTCTTCGTCACCGCGCGCCTCAAGGACCTCATCATCATCCGTGGCCGCAACCACTACCCGCAGGATCTCGAGCTGACGGTGGAGAAGACCCACCCGGCGCTGCGGCCCGGCTGCGGCGCCGCGTTCGCCATCGAGGTGCAGGGCGAAGAGCGCCTGGTGGTGACCCATGAGATCGACCGCCGGGCCGTTGAGTCCGGCAGCGTCGAGCTGGAGGCGCTCTCGCAGGCTATCCGTCAAGCCATCGCGGACCAGCACGAGGTGCAGGCCCACGCCGTGGTGCTGCTGCAGGCTGGCAGCATCCCCAAGACGTCGAGCGGGAAGATTCAGCGCCACGCCACCAAGAAGGACTTCCTCTCCGACGGCCTGGAGATCGTCCACAAGAGTGTCCTGGACATGCCTGCCACGCCGAAGGAGCAGGCCGCTCCGAAGCGCGAGCCGAGCTTCATCCAGAAGGCGCTCGCCGCTGTGCAGGACCCCCAGGCGCGCCACTCCCTGGTGCTGCTGCACCTGCAGGAGCAGGCCTCCCGCGTGCTGCGCGTCCCCTCCAGCCAGCTCGATCCGAACAAGACGCTCTATGCCTTCGGCATGGACTCGCTGATGGCGGTGGACCTCAAGAGCACCGTCGAGTCGAGCCTCGGCATCGAGGTGCCGCTCACCGACGTCATGCAGGGGCCCTCCCTTACAAAGCTCGCCGGGCTCGTCCTCGGGTACATGGCCACGCCCGCCCAGCAGGGGCCGAAGTCCCACGCCGAAGGTGACGCGCCCCTGTCCGGCGGACAGCAGGCCCTGTGGTTCCTGCACCAGCTCGCCCCCAGCAGCTCCGCGTACCACGTGCCCGTCGCCGTGCGCATCCGCTCCGCGCTGGACGTACCCGCGCTGCGCCGCTGCTTCGAGACGCTCGTCGCTCGCCACCCCGCGCTGCGCACCACGTTCGCCATGACCCCCTCGGGTCCCGTCCAGCACGTTCACCCGCAGATGGCGCTCGACTTCGAGGCCGTGGAGGCCGCGGCCCTGGCCGAGGCGGAGCTCGACACGCGCCTGAACGACGAGGCGAAGAAGCCCTTTGACCTGGAGCACGGCCCGCTGCTGCGCGTGCGCGTCTTCACCCGCTCGCCTCAAGAGCACGTACTGCTCATGACGATGCACCACATCGTCACCGACTTCTGGTCGATCGCCGTGCTCGCCGAGGAGCTCGACACGCTCTACCCCGCCGAGTGCACAGGCCGGAAGGTGGAGCTGCCGCAGTTGGAGGCGACCTCCGCCGACGCCGCTCGCGAGCAGGCCGCCATGCTGGCCGGTCCCCGAGGCCAGGCGCTTGAGGCGTACTGGAGAGAACAGCTCGCCGGTGAGCTGCCCGTGCTCCACCTGCCCACGGATCACCCGCGCCCGCCCGTCCAGACGTTCGTCGGCCGCATTCACACCACCCGGCTCGACGCGAAGCTGGTGGAGCAGCTCAAGGCGCTCGCCCAGGCCCAGGGCACCACGCTGGCCATGGTGCTCCAGGCCGCCTTCCAGGTGCTGCTGCACCGCTACACCGGACAGCAGGACTTCACCCTCGGCGTGGTGAGCGCCGGCCGCGGCAAGGCGGACCTCGCCCGTGTCGCGGGGTACTTCGTCAACCCGCTCGTCCTGCGCACCCGGCCCGCTCCGGATCAGACCTTCGAGGCGTTCCTCGCCAAGACCCGCCAGACGACGCTCGAGGCCTTCGAGCACCAGGACTACCCCTTCAACACCCTCGTCGAGCGGCTCCAGCCGGTGCGCGACCCCAGCCGCTCGCCGCTCTTCCAGGTGATGTTCGCCTACCAGCGCGCCTACAAGCTCGACGAGCGTGGGCTCACGCCCTTCGCCCTCGACATCCCGGGCGCGAAGGCCGAGCTGGCTGGCCTGAAGCTCGAGTCCCTCTCGCTGGAGCACCACGTCGCCCAGTTCGACCTGACGCTCACCCTGGGCGAGGCCGACGGCGGCATGGTCGCCTCGTACGAGTACAACACCGACCTCTTCGAGGCCGACTCCATCGTCCGCATGGCCGGGCACCTGCGCACGCTGCTCACCGGCATCGTCGCAGACCCGCGCACGCAGCTCTCCCGGCTTCCCCTCCTCACCGAGACCGAGCGCCAGCAGCTCCTCGTGGAGTGGCACGGTGCGCACGTCCCCCTCACGGAGGACATGAACGTGCCGGCGCTGTTCTCGACCCAGGCCGAGCGCACGCCCGACGCCACCGCCGTGCTCTTCAAGGACGAGCGGCTCACCTACCGCGAGCTGAAGCAGCGCGCGGGACGGCTCGCCTCATGGCTGCGCTCGGAGGGCGTGGGCCCCGGCTCCATCGTCGGCCTCTGCCTGGAGCGCTCGCTGGAGACGATCGTCTCCGTGCTCGCCGTCCTCCAGACGGGCGCCGCCTACGTGCCGCTCGACCCGGCCTACCCCGCAGAGCGGCTGGCCTACATCCTGGCCGACGCGCAGGTCCCCGTCCTCCTCACCCAGTCCTGGCTGCGCCCCCAGCTGGGACAGCTCTCCGCCAAGGACGGCGCGGTGCGGCTCCTCTGCCTTGATACCGACATGGACTGGAGCCAGGGCAGCGAGGAGGCCCCGGCCCGCATCCAGCCGAACGATCTGGCCTGCGTCATCTACACCTCTGGCTCCACCGGACAGCCCAAGGGCGTCATGCTGGAGCACGTCGGCATCACCAACCTGGTTCGCTCGTTCATCGACTCGTACCAGCCCGGTGCGAATGATCGGATCCTCCCGCTCACCTCGCTCTCCTCCGCCAGCTTCGTGGGGGAGATCCTCCCGCTGCTGTGCGCCGGCGGTACGCTCGTGCTGCCCACCGAGGATGAGATCCTCGACCTGGAGAAGCTGTTCGGGCTGATCGCCCGGCATGCCATCTCCATCGTCAGCACCGTGCCCGCCGTGCTCGCCGGGCTCAACGCGCGCAAGGATGAGCTTCCCCCGCTGCGGCTCGTCCTCAGCGGCGGCGAGGCGCTCGTGGCGAGCGACATGGAGCGCCTGCTCGACACCACCCGCGTGGTGAACGGCTACGGCCTCACCGAGACCACCGTCTGCTCGACGTACCACCCCATCCACGCCGAGGACCTGCGGGCCCACACGTGGGTCCCCATCGGCCGGCCCGTCATCAACACCTCCGTGTACGTGCTCGATGCCCAGCGCAACCTGCTGCCCGTGGGCTGCCGGGGCGAGCTGTACATCGGAGGCGTCGGTCTGGCGCGGGGCTACTGGCGCCGTCCGGAGCTGTCCTCGGAGCGCTTCGTCCCCAACCCGTTCCGGCCCGGCGAGCGGCTGTACCGCACCGGCGACATGGCTCGCTGGCTGCCCGATGGCGTGCTCGAGTACCTGCACCGCGTCGATGATCAGGTGAAGATCCGCGGCTTCCGCATCGAGCTGGGCGAGGTCGAGGCCGCCCTCAAGCAGCACCCCCACGTGCGCGATGCGTTCGTCATGGCGCGCGAGGACTCGCCGGGTGACAGGCGTCTGGTGGCATACGTGGTGCTCACCGACTCCGCGCAGACGAGCAGCGAGCTCCATGCGTGGCTGTCCGAGCGGCTGCCGCCCTACATGCTGCCGTCCGTGTTCATGCCGCTGCCGGCGCTGCCGCTGTCGCCCAATGGCAAGGTGGACACCCGGACCCTGCCCGTCCCCGAGGGCGAGCGCCCCGCCCTGGCCGCCGCCTATGTCGCGCCCCAGAGCTCGCTCGAGCGCGACATCGCCACCGTCTGGCAGGAGATCCTCAAGGTCGACCGCGTGGGCCTCCACGACAACTTCTTCGAGCTCGGCGGCAACTCCATGCTCATCGCCCGGGTGCATCGCCGCCTGCGCGAGGAGCTGAAGACCGAGCTCGCCCTCGTGGACATGTTCAAGTACTCGACCGTCAGCTCACTGGCGCAGTTCCTGAGCCGCAAGACGGACGACTCCTCCGCCAACGTGCAGAAGCTCAAGGACGAGGCCGACAAGCGCAAGGCCGCCATGGGCAAACGCCAGCAGCTCGCCCAGGCCCGTCTGCGCAAGCCCGGCGGCAAGTAGCCCCTGGCCTCCCCTTCTTCCCCCCCTTTGACGAACACGGAACACGCCCTATGAGCACTGAGACCACTCCCGAGTTGGAAGGGATCGCGATCGTCGGCCTCGCCGCCCACCTCCCTGGCTCGCGGACAATCGCCGAGTTCTGGAAGAACTTGCGCGATGGCGTTGAGTCCATCTCGTTCTTCACCGACGAAGAGCTGATCGAGAGCGGGATTGATCCGACGCTTGTGCGTGCGCCCAACTACATCAAGGCGTGCGGCATCCTCGGGGACACTGATCAGTTCGACGCGGCGTTCTTCGGCCTCAACCCGCGCGAGGCCGCGCTGATGGATCCGCAGCACCGCGTGTTCCTGCAGTGCGCCTGGGAGGCGATGGAGACCGCGGGCTACAGCCCGGAGCGGCAGCCGGGCCGGACGGGCGTGTTCGGCGGCATGAGCATGAACACGTACCTGCTCACCAACGTGTACCCGCACCTGTCGCACGTGGCGTCCGTGGAGAGCCTCCAGGCCTCCATCGGCAACGACAAGGACGCGCTCACCACGGAGGTCGCCTACCGGCTCAACCTCAAGGGGCCGGCGGTCACCATCCAGTCGTCCTCGTCCACGTCGCTCACCGCCATCCACTACGCCTGTCAGAGCCTCCTCAACTACGAGTGCGACATGGCCCTGGCCGGCGGTGTCTCCATCCACTTCCCGGAGAAGCAGGGCTACCTGTACTACGAGGGCGGAACCACCTCGCCCGACGGCCACTGCCGCCCCTTCGACGCCAAGGCCCAGGGCTTCGTCTCCGGACACGGCGCCGGTGTGGTGGCGCTGCGGCGCCTCGCCGATGCCGTCGCCGCCGGTGACACCATCTACGCCGTCGTGAAGGCCACGGCGGTGAACAACGACGGCTCGCAGAAGGTGAGCTACATGGCCCCCAGCGTCGAGGGCCAGGCCGAGGTCGTTTCCCTGGCGCAGGCCCTCGCGGGCGTCGAGCCGGACTCCATCGGCTACGTGGAGTGCCACGGCACCGCTACTCTCATGGGCGACCCCATCGAGCTCTCCGCGCTCACGCAGGCGTTCCGCGCCGGCACGGACAAGAAGGGGTTCTGCGCGATCGGCTCGGTGAAGAGCAACATCGGCCACCTGGACTCGGCCGCGGGCGCGGTGGGCGTCATCAAGGCCGCGCTGGCGCTCCACCACAAGCAGCTTCCCCCCACCCTCCACTTCGAATCGCCCAACCCCGCGATCGACTTCGCCAACAGCCCCTTCTACGTGAACACGAAGCTGTCCGAGTGGCCCGAGGGAGAGACTCCGCGCCGCGCGGGCGTCACGTCGCTGGGCATGGGTGGCACCAACGCGCACGCCATCCTTGAGGAGGCCCCCGTCCTCCCCGCCACCGACAAGCCTCGCCGTCCGGCTCACGTGGTGATGCTCTCCGCGCGCTCGGAGGCCTCGCTCGAGGCCGCCACAGATCGACTCGTCTCCCATCTACGTGCGAACCCGGAACTGGACCTGGCCGACGTGGCCTACACGCTCCAACTGGGCCGCAAGCGCTTCGCCCGCCGCCGCATCGTGGTGGGCCACATGCTGGCGGATGTCACCGAGGCGCTCGCCTCAAGGGACCCGGCTCGCGTCTTCAGCAGCGGCCAGGAGACCGAGGGCCGCCCGGTCATGTTCATGTTCTCCGGCCAGGGCGCTCAGTACGTCGACATGGGCCGGCACCTCTACGATTCCGAGCCCCTGTTCCGCTCCGAGATCGACGCCTGCGCGAAGAAGCTGGAGAAGCACCTCGGCTTTGATCTGCGCACCGTCCTGTACCCGCCCGAGGCTCAGCGAGAGGCCGCTACCGAGCGCCTCAAGCAGACCTCCCTCACCCAGCCCGCGCTCTTCGTCGTCGAGTACGCGCTCGCGAAGCTGTGGACGTCCTGGGGCGTGAAGCCGCAGGCGATGATGGGCCACAGCATCGGCGAGTACGTGGCCGCCTGCCTCGCGGGCGTGTTCTCGCTCGATGACGCGCTGGCGCTCGTGGCCGCTCGCGGCCGGCTGATGCAGCAGATGCCCGCGGGCTCCATGCTCGCCGTGCCCATGACCGAGGCCCAGGTGCTGCCGCTGCTCGGCGAGCAGCTCTCGCTCGCGGCCGTCAACAGCCCCGAAACCTGTGTCGTCGCCGGCCCCACCGCCGCCATCGACGCGCTCGTGGAGAAGCTCACCGCCCAGGGCGTCACCACGACCCGCCTGCACACCTCGCACGCGTTCCACTCGTCCATGATGGACCCCATCCTGGATACGTTCCGCGAGCAGGTCCGGCGCGTCGCGCGGCAGGTACCGCAGCTGCCCTACCTGTCCAACGTGACGGGCAAGTGGATCACCGCCGAGGAGGCCACCAGCCCCGACTACTGGGCGAAGCACCTGCGCCAGGCGGTAAGGTTCGCCGACGGACTTGGCGAGCTGCTCAAGGAGGCCGACGCCATCCTGCTCGAGGTGGGCCCCGGCCAGACGCTCGTGACGCTTGCCCGGCAACACCCGGCCAAGGGCGCCCAGCACGTGTTCATCAACTCCCTGCGCCACCCGCGCGAGCAGAAGGCCGATCTGGACTTCCTGCTCGGCGCGCTCGGACGCCTGTGGCTCGCCGGTGTCGAGCCGGACTGGGATGCCTTCTACGGTGACGAGAAGCGCCGCCGCGTCGCCCTGCCCACGGCTCCCTTCGAGCGCCAGCGTCACTGGGTGGATCCGCCCGCGAACACTGGCCACGAGAAGAAGGCCCAGGGCGCGTCCGCGGACAAGAAGCAGGACGTGTCGCAGTGGTTCTATCTGCCCTCGTGGCAGCGTGCCCTTCCGCCCTCCGCCGCGTGGAACGAGCAGAAGGCTTGCTGGTGGTTGTTCGTCCCCGAGTCGCATGGGAGCGAGCTGGGTGCTCACCTGACGCGTCGCCTCCTGGAAGCCGGCCATCAGGTCGTCACCGTCACCCCGGGAACGCACCTCGCGCAGCTCGGCGAGCACCACTGGGCCATCAACCCCCAAGTGTCCGTGGACTTCGAGTCCCTGCTCCAGCAGCTCACGGCCCAGGGGCTCGGTCCTGACCGCATCCTCCACCTCTGGAGCGCCGTCCCCGACACCACCTTCGGCGCGCGTGGGGCCTCGTTCGAGCCGACGCAGCACCACGGCTTCCACAACCTGCTGGTCCTCGCCCAGGTGCTCGGCCGCCAGGAGGCGAGGCCCGTGTCGCTCACCGTGGTCACCCACCGGATGCAGGCGCTCGGCGATGAGAGCCCCAGCCCCGAGAAGGCCACCGTGCTCGGCCCGGTCCGCGTCATCCCCCAGGAGTATCCGCACCTCTCCTGCCGGTCCGTGGACGTGAGCCTGCCGGCCCCTGGAAGCTGGCAGGAGGCCCAGCTCGTCGAGCAGCTCCTCGCCGAGTGCGCCGATGGCACACGGGAGCAGAACGTCATCGCGTACCGCGGCCAGCAGCGCCACGTGCAGGTGTTCGAGTCCGTCGCGGTGCGCGCCCCGAGTCAGGTTCCCCTGCGTGACAAGGGCGTCTACGTCATCCTCGGTGGCTTCGGCACCATCGGCTACAGCCACGCCGAGGCGCTCGCGAAGCGCGTGCAGGCCCGGCTCGTGCTCGTTGGCCGCTCCGCCCTGCCCGAGCGCTCCGCGTGGGATGCGTGGCTCGCGACGCATGACACGCAGGACCCCATCGCTCAGAGGATCCGAAAGGTGCGGGAGCTCGAGGCCCTGGGCGCCGAGGTGCTCGTGGCCAGCGCGGACGTGGCCGACCGGGCCCAGCTCCAGGCCGTCATCAACCAGACCCTCGCGCGCTTCGGCGCGCTCCACGGCGTGGTGTTCTCCGCCGGCACGGTGGACGCGTCGCTCTTCCGCGCCCTCGCGGATGTGACTCCCGCGACGACACGCTTCCTCTTCCAGAGCCGGGTGCTCGGGCTGTATGCACTCGAGGAGGTGCTGCGTGGCCGGCAGCTCGACTTCTGCATGCTGGCCTCGTCGCTCGCGGCGGTGCTCGGGGGCGTGGGACGCGCCTCGTACTCTGCCGCCATGAGCTTCATGGATGCGTTCGCCCTGCGTCAGACACAGGAGTCCCCGACCCCGTGGCTGAGCGTGGGCTGGGACGCCTGGGCCTTCGACCTGAGCAACAACCCGTTCGGCTCGCTGTCCATCTCCGCCAAGGAAGGAGCCGAGGCTTTCGTCCACCTGCTCTCGCTGGGGCGGGTGGCCCAGGTCGCCGTCTCCACCAGCAACCTGCTCGCCCGCATCGAGCGCGCGGCCCGGCCCGAGCCCCAGCAGAAGGTCGAGCAGGCCAAGGCCGAGCACGTGGTGCCCGACGCGCAGGCCCAGCAGGCGGCCCCGCGCCCCACCCTGCAGAACGCCTACGTGGCCCCGCGCGATGAGTTGGAGGAGTCCGTCGCGAAGCTGTGGGAGTCCATGCTGGGCATCACCCAGGTTGGCATCCACGACAACTTCTTCGAGCTGGGTGGCAACTCGCTCGTCGGCATCAAGCTGATCGCCCGGGTACGCGAGCAGTTCGGCGTTCCGGTCCCCGCCGTCACCCTGTACGAGGGCCCGACGGTGGAGGCGCTGGCGAAGCTGCTCAAGGCCGCCACGGCTGGAGCCGAAGAGACGCAGTCCGAGGACTCCGAGTCCGAGAGCCGCAGCCGAGGCGAACGCCGCCGAGCCCGCAGGCAGCGCCGCGGCGACAGCGCCACCGAAGACTAGAACCGAGACCCCTCGTTCAGAGGACACAAGCCCATGTCGACCGAGACCATCATCGACGAGCAGGACATCGCCATCATTGGCATGACCGGACGCTTCCCCGGCGCGCGGGATCTCGACGCGTTCTGGAAGAACCTGTGCAACGGCACGGAGTCCATCCGCCCGCTGAGTGACGCAGACCTGGAGAAGCTCGGCGTGGATCCGGCCCTGCGCAAGGATCCGCACTATGTGAAGGCGAGCGCCGCGCTGGAGGGCATGGAGTTGTTTGACGCCGGGTTCTTCGGCTTCACGCCTCGCGAGGCCGAGCTGATGGACCCGCAGCACCGCGTCTTCCTTGAGTGCGCCTGGGAGTCCCTCGAGCACGCGGGCTACGCGCCGGACCGGTACGAGGGAGCCATCGGAGTGTTCGCGGGCGCGTCCACGAACACGTACCTCATCTACAACCTGGTCCCCAACGCCGATCAGCTCGGTGCGCTGGATCAGGTGCAGATCGACGTGGGCAACGGCGGGGACTTCCTCAGCACCCGCGTCGCCTACAAGCTCGACCTGCGCGGCCCCAGCTACTCCATCCTCAGCGCCTGCTCGACGTCGCTGGTCGCCACTCACGTGGCCTGCCAGAGCCTCCTGAACCAGGAGTGCGACATGGCGCTGGCCGGCGGCGTCTCCATCCACGTCAAGCACCCCGAGGGCTACCCCTACGTGCCGGGCGGCATCGTGTCCCCCGATGGCCACTGCCGCGCCTTCGACGCCAAGGCGGAAGGCACCGTATTCGGCAGCGGCGTGGGCGTGGTGGTGCTCAAGCGCCTCAAGGACGCCCTCGCGGATGGTGACTTCATCCACGCCATCATCAAGGGCTCGGCCATCAACAACGACGGCGCCCACAAGGTCGGCTACACCGCGCCCAGCGTCGAGGGCCAGGCCGCCGTCATCGACGAGGCGCTCGGCGCCGCGGGCGTGGAGCCGGAGACGATCAGCTACATCGAGGCCCATGGCACCGGCACCCAGATGGGTGACCCGATCGAGCTGCGCGCCCTCACCAAGGCGTTCCGCTACAAGCCCGGCACCGCGCGCGCGGCGAAGATGCGGGTCGCGGTGGGCTCGCTCAAGAGCAACATCGGTCACCTGGCCAACGCCGCGGGCGTCTCCAGCCTCATCAAGGCCGTGCTCGCGCTCGAGCACCGGAAGCTGCCGCCCAGCCTGCACTTCGAGAAGCCGAGCCCGGAGATCGACTTCGCCAACAGTCCCTTCTACGTGAACACCACGTTGGCCGACTGGAAGGTGCCCGCGGATGCGCCTCGCCGCGCGGGGGTGAGCTCGTTTGGTGTCGGCGGGACGAACGCCCATGTCGTCCTCCAGGAGGCACCTGCCCCGGCGCCCACCACCGCGTCTCGGCCCGTGCAGCTGCTCGTGCTCTCCGCCAAGACCGAGACGGCGCTCGAGGCGGCCACGGACAACCTCGCTCGGCACCTGCATGCGAACCCTGGGATCAACCTGGCCGATGTGGCCCACACGCTCCAGGTGGGACGGCAGGACATGGCCTTCCGCCGAGTGGTCGTGTGCCGCGATCGCGAGGAGGCCGTGCGCGCCCTCGAGACGCGTGACCCCCAGCGCGTCTGGACCGGTTCTCCCACCGCTCAGGACCGGCCGGTGGCGTTCCTGTTCCCCGGCCAGGGCTCGCAGTACGTGGACATGGCGCGCGAGCTGTACGCCTCCGAGCCCGTGTTCCGTGCGCACCTGGACTCCTGCGCCACGCTGCTCAAGCCGCACCTCGGGGTGGACCTGCGCCAGCTGCTCTACCCGGAGCCGTCCTACGCCGAGAAGGCCGCCCTCGCGCTCACTCGGACCAGCGTCGCCCAGCCCGCGATCTTCTCCATCGAGTACGCCCTGGCGCAGCTGTGGATCTCCTGGGGTGTGAAGCCCAAGGCGATGCTCGGACACAGCATCGGTGAGTACGTGGCCGCATGCATCGCCGATGTCTTCGAGCTGCGTGATGCGCTGGTGCTGGTCGCCACCCGCGGACAGATGATGCAGGAGCTGCCCACCGGCTCCATGCTGAGCGTGATGCTCCCCGAGGAGGAGCTGCGTCCACACCTGAGCACGGAGCTCTCCGTGGCCGCCGTCAACGCGCCGAACTTCACCGTCGTCGCCGGGCCCACGCCCGCCATCGAGGCGCTCCAGGAGAAGCTCAAGGAGCGCGGCGTGAACGTGCAGCCGCTGCACACGTCCCATGCGTTCCACTCGGCGATGATGGACCCGCTCGTGGCGCCATTCACCGAGCGCGTGCGCCTGGTGAAGCTGAACCCGCCGAAGATTCCCTTCATCTCCAACGTCACCGGTACGTGGATCGAGCCCTCCCAGGCCACCAATCCCGCCTACTGGGCCTCGCACCTGCGCCAGGCCGTGCGCTTCGCCGATGGGATGAAGACGCTCGCGCAGAAGCCGCAACAGGTGCTGCTCGAGGTCGGTCCCGGCAACACGCTCGCCACTCTCACCCGGCAGCAGCCCGGCCAGGCCGAGCGCATCGTCCTGTCCTCCACCCGCCACCCGCGGGAGCAGGCCTCGGACGAGATCGTCCTGCTCGGCACGTTGGGCCGGCTGTGGCTGAACGGTGTCTCTCCCGACTGGTCCGGGTTCTATGCCCGCGAGCGGCGGCGCCGGATTCCGCTGCCCACCTACCCGTTCGAGCGCCAGCGCTACTGGGTCGACGCCCGTCCTGGTGGCGCGGCTCAGCGTTCGGCGGCCTCCGCCGAGAAGAAGCGCGATGTGGCCGACTGGTTCTACGTGCCCTCGTGGAAGCGCACGTCGGCGCCACGCGCGGCGCAGGGGTCGAAGGCTTCCGGCCGGGGCTGGCTGCTCTTCGCGGACTCGAGCGGAGTGGCGGACGCGCTCACGCCGAAGCTGGCCCAGGCGGGTCAGCCCGTCATCCGCGTCGTCCCCGGTGACGCGTTCGGCCGCGATGCCAACGGCACCTATACGCTCAATCCCCAGAAGCGTGAGGACTATGCCGCCCTGCTCCAGGCGCTCCAGAAACAGGGCCAGTCCTTCGATGGCGTGGTGCACCTGTGGGGCGTGACGCCCGGGCCCGTGTCGCTCGAGCAGGCGCTGGAGACCGGCTTCTACAGCCAGCTCTTCCTCGCGCAAGCTCTGGGCGCGCAGGGGCGCTCGGAGCCGCTCGCGTGGTGGGTCGCATCGAACGGCACCTGCAAGGTGGAGAGCGCGGACGAGCCCTCGCCCGAGAAGGCAACGCTCCTCGGTCCGTGCCGGGTCGTTCCCCAGGAGTACCCGCACATCACCTGCCACTTCGTGGACGTGGCGCTCGGTGGGAATGGCGGCGCGGACACCGTGGCGGGTCAGCTCCTCGCGGAGCTCCAGGCCGGTTCGTCCGAGGCCGTCATCGCGTGGCGTGGTCGCCAGCGCTGGGTGCAGACCTTCGAGCCCGTGCGTCTGGAGGGCGATGCCGCTCCCGTGCGGACGCTGAAGGAGCGCGGCGTGTACCTCCTCACGGAGGGACTGACGGGCATCGGCCAGGCCATTGCCGGTGAGCTGGCCCGCTCCTCGCGTGCCCGGCTGGCGCTGGTGGAGGGCAAGGAGTTCCCGTCCAGGGACCAGTGGGAGCAGTGGCTGTCGTCCCGAGGCGCGCAAGATGTCATCAGCCGGAAGATCCAGGCCGCGAAGGCGCTGGAGTCGGCCGGAGCCTCGGTGCTGGTGCTCGGTGCGGACCTGACCGACGAGGCGCAGATGCGCCAGGCGATCTCCCAGGCTGTGGAGCAGTTCGGCCAGCTCGATGGCGTCATCCACGCCGCGGGCGGTCTGCGTCAGGGCTCCACGCTGGGCATCATCCAGGAGACGAGCCCCAGCGAGTGCGCCGCGCACTTCGCTCCGCAGGTGCACGGCCTGCGCGTCCTGGAGAAGGTGCTCCCCACCGAGGGCCCCGGGTTCTGCCTCCTGGTGTCCTCGCTGGCGTCCATCCTCGGAGGCCTCGGGCAGGTGGTCCACTCAGCGGCCAGCCAGTTCATGGACACCTTCGCGGAGCGCCGGAGCGAAGCAGGCGCGTTCCCGTGGATCAGCGTGGACTGGGATGCCGTGCGGTTCGATGAGGATGCCTCCCTGTCGAAGCTGAGCCCGGCGCTGGCGCAGTTCGCCATCCAGCCGCAGGAGGGGCTCGACGTCATCCGCCGCATCTTGACCCAGGCTTCCGGGGGACAGCTCGTCGTGTCCACGGGCGACCTGGAGGCCCGCAGGCGGCAGGGGCCTCGCGCCGCTCCGGCTACGGGCAAGAAGGCGAAGACGGGAAGCCACGCACGACCCTCGCTGGCCACCCCCTACGTGGCGCCCCGCTCGGACTTGGAACGCACCGTGGCCTCGGTGTGGCAGCAGGTCCTGGGCATCGAGCAGATCGGCGTCAACGACAACTTCTTCGAGCTAGGCGGGCACTCGCTCCTCGCCACGCAGCTGCGCAACCAGCTCCACGCCGAGCTCAAGGTGGACCTGCCGCTGCGAGGCCTGTTCGAGACGCCCACGGTGGCGGCCACCGCCGCGAAGATCGAGGAGGAGCTGCGCAAGAACGCCGCGGCCTCGGAGAAGCCCATTGGCGAGCGCCTGCGCTCCGCCTTCCCCACGGAGCGCCAGGGCCTCCTGGAGGACTACCTGCGGAAGAAGATCGCCCACGGGCTTCGCATCCCGGTGGAGCAGCTCCCAGCCGATGGCAACCTGAAGAGCTACGACCTGCGGCTGCTGGGCGCCGAGGTGGAATACAACCTGCGGCAGGACTTCAAGTTCCAGCTCTACCCGCACGAAATCCAGGAGCACGCATCCATCCCTGAGCTGGCCCGCTACCTGCTGGCGGAGATGGAGCGCCTCGCGAACCCGGCGAAGTTCGTCTCCGACAAGCCGCTGTCGGCCTACGCGCTCAAGCCGTATCGCAAGCACTCGGCGGACAGCACGTCTCTGACGCAAGGCAGGCGCAAGAACCCGCCCATGGTCTTCGTGCACTCCAGCCCGCGCGCAGGCTCCACCCTGTTCCGCGTCATGCTCGCCGGACACCCGAAGCTCTTCTGCCCGCCCGAGGTCAACCTCCTGTTCTTCGAGAACATGCGGGAGTGGCGCGAGAACATCGGCTTCGGCCACGAGATGGAGTGGACGACCGGTGGCCTCCAGTGGGCCTTCATGGAGCTGATGGGCATCGACTCCGCCGCGGGTCAGGCGCTCGTCGACAAGTTCGTGGCGGAGAACACCCCGGCCCAGGACATCTTCGCCAAGCTCCAGGAGCTGTCCGCTCCCCGGCTGCTGGTGGACAAGACGCCCTCGTACGCGCTGGACCCCGAGACGCTCTGGCGCTCGGAGGTGATGTTCGATCAGCCGAAGTACATCTTCCTCTACCGCCATCCGTACCCGGTGATGGAGTCGCTGCTGCGCGTGCGCTTCGACCGGCTCTTCGGCCCCAGCCTCTTCGGTGACGCCGAGGTGGATCCGCACGTGGTCGCGGAGACGGTCTGGGCGCTCTGCAACCGCAACCTGCTCGACTTCTTCTCCCGCGTGGACAAGGAGCGCGTCCTCTGGGTCCAGTACGAGCAGCTCGTGCGCGAGCCCGCCCCCGTGATGACCCGCGTGTGCGAGTTCCTCGGGATTCCTTTCGATGAGCGCGTGCTCCAGCCGTACGACGGCAAGCGCGAGCGCATGATGGGCGGCCTGGGAGACCCCAACATCCTCCAGCACAAGGGCATCGAGAAGGGGCTCGGCGAGAGCTGGAAGAAGATCAAGTGGCCGCGTCCGCTGGATCCGACCACGCTCGAGCTCGTCGCCCGGCTCGGCTACGAGGTGGAGCAGACCGCCGCGCCGCCAAAGCCCGCCGCGCCCAAGAAGGCCCCCACGAAGGAAGAGGCGGAGAAGCTGCTCGCGAACCTGGATCAGCTCTCGGATGAGCAGGTCGCGGAGCTGCTCGCGATCCTCGCCGCCGAGAAGGAGAAGGCCTGAGCCATGGCATCCACGCCCGATGACAAGCGCGCCCTGCTGGCGCAGCTCCTGCGCGAGAAGACCCAGAAGGCGAAGCAGGCCCCCCTGTCCTTCGCGCAGGAGCGCATGTGGTTCCTCTACCAGTGGAACCCCGCCAGCGCGGCCTTCAACATGCCGGGAGCGGTTCGCCTCTCAGGTGACGTCGACACGGAGGCGCTGCGGCGGAGTCTTCAGGAGCTCGCGCGCCGCCATGAGACGCTGCGCACCACCTTCGCGGACCAGGACGGGCGCCTGCTCCAGTCCGTCGCGCCGTCGCTGGAGATTCCCCTGTCCCTGGTGGACCTGCGAGACATTCCGGAGGCGCAGCGCGAGCACCAGGCCCGCGAGCGCATCACCGCCGAGGCCCGGCAGCCCTTCGACCTGACCCGTGGGCCCCTGCTGCGCGCCGTGCTGCTGCGACTCGCCGAGCGCGAGCACGTGCTGCTGTTGTGCATGCACCACATCGTCTCGGATGGCTGGTCGCTGGGAGTGCTCGTCCGTGAGCTGGCGGCGCTCTATGCGGCGTTCGTCCAGGGACAGCCCTCCCCGCTCCAGGCGCTGCCGCTCCAGTACGCGGAGTTCGCCTCCTGGCAGCGCGAGTGGCTCCAGGGTGAGGTGCTCGAGACGCAGCTCTCCTGGTGGCGCGAGCGGTTGGATCCCAACGCCATCCTGGAGCTGCCCACCGACCGGCCCCGTCCCACGGCACTCAGTCCCCACGGCGCTCGCCAGACGGTGATGTTGCCTCCGGCGCTCACCCAGGCCCTCAAGGCGCTCGGCCAGCGCGAGGGCAAGACGCTCTTCGTCACCCTCCTCGCCGCCTTCGACGTCCTGCTCCACCGCTATACCGGGCAGGAGGACCTCGTGGTGGGCACGCCGATCGCGGGCCGCAACCGGTCCGAGCTCGAGGGGATGATCGGCCTGTTCATCAACACCCTGGCCCTGCGCACCTCGCTGTCGGGCCAGCCCACGTTCCGCGAGCTGATGGGCCGGGTCCACCAAACGACGGTGGACGCCTTCGCCCATCAGGATCTGCCGTTCGAGCGGTTGGTGGACGCGCTCAAGCCCGAGCGCCGGCTGAGCCACAGCCCCCTGTTCCAGGTGATGTTCATCCTGCAGAACGCCCCCATGCCTCCGCTCCAGGCGCCGGGGCTGGTGATGGAGTTCCAGCAGCCTGAGACTGGGACGACCAAGTTCGACCTGACGCTGATCGCCACGGAGCTGCCCGAGGGCCTGCGGATCGTCGCCGAGTACAGCACGGACCTCTTCGAGGCCGGGACGCTCACCCGCCTGCTGGCGCACTACCAGACGCTGCTCACGGGCATCGCGGCCCACCCGGATCAGCCGATCAGCACACTGCCGATCCTCCCCGAGCCGGAGCGGCGGACCGTGTTGGCCGATTGGAACGGGCCCGCTACCCGCTACTCGCGGGACGTCTGCCTCCACCAGCTCATCGAGGCCCAGGTGGAGCGCACGCCCGACGCCGTGGCCCTCACCTTCGAGGGCCAGTCCCTCACCTATCGGGAGCTCGACTCCCGCGCCAATCAGCTCGCCTGGCACCTGCGCTCGCTCGGCGTCGGCCCCGAGTCCCGCGTCGGTCTGTGCCTGGAACGTTCGCTGGAGATGGTTGTCGCGCTGCTGGCCACCCTCAAGGCGGGCGGTGCCTACGTGCCCCTGGACCCCGCCTACCCCCAGGAGCGCCTGGGCTGGATGCTCGAGGACGCTCGTCCCACCGTGCTCCTGGCCCAGAACCATCTGCTGCCGCGACTTCCTGCGCAGAGCACCCACGTCGTGTGCCTGGACTCGGGCTGGGCCGACATCTCCCTCCAGCCGCGCAACGCACCCGCTCCTCGGGCCACGGCGCAGAACCTCGCCTACATCATCTTCACCTCCGGCAGCACCGGCCGCCCCAAGGGCGCCATGAACGAGCACCACGCCGTGGTGAATCGCCTGCTGTGGATGCAGGACGAGTACAAGCTCGGGGCCCAGGACGTCGTCCTGCAGAAGACGCCCTTCAGCTTCGACGTCTCCGTCTGGGAGTTCTTCTGGCCTCTCATGCAGGGCGCCCGCCTGGTCCTGGCCAGGCCCGGTGGTCACCAGGACCCCGACTACCTGGCGAGCCTCATCGCACAGGAGCGCGTCACCACCCTGCACTTCGTCCCCTCCATGTTGAAGGTGTTCCTGGAGGAGCCCAACCTGGAGACGCGTTGTGCCTCACTGCGACGCGTGGTGTGCAGCGGCGAGGCCCTCCCTGTGGAGATTCAGGAGCAGTGCCTCCAGCGGCTGCCCCAGGCCGGACTGCACAACCTCTACGGCCCCACCGAGGCCGCCGTCGACGTCACGTATTACGCCTGCAAGTCGGGAGAGGCCCTGCGCTCCGTGTCCATCGGCCGCCCGGTGGCCAACACGCAGATCCGCATCCTGGATGCCCGCCTTCAGCCCGTACCGGTGGGAATCTCCGGTGAGCTGTACATCGGTGGCGTGCAGGTGGGCCGTGGCTATCGCGCCCGTCCGAACCTCACCGCCGAGCGCTTCATCCCCGATCCGTTCAGCGCCGAGCCGGGCGCGCGGATGTACCGCACTGGCGATGTGGCCCGGTGGCTGCCGGACGGCAACATCGAGTACCTGGGCCGCGCCGACTTCCAGGTGAAGGTGCGAGGCTTCCGCATCGAGCTTGGGGAGATCGAGACGCTGCTGGCCCAGCACCCGGCGGTGCGCCAGGCCGTCGTCATCGCCCGCGAGGATCGCCCCGGCGACAAGCGCCTGGTGGCCTACGTGGTGGCCTCGTCCGAGCAGGCCTCCACGGCTGAGCTGCGCTCCTTCCTCCAGACGCGCCTGCCCGAGCACATGGTGCCCTCCGCTTTCGTGGCGCTCGAGAAGCTCCCGCTCAGCCCCAATGGCAAGCTCGATCGCCGCGCGCTCCCCGCGCCGGAGCTCGGCAAGTCCAGCGCGGACCAGCCCTTCGAGGCGCCTCGTACCGAGCTGGAGCAGCTCATCGCTGGCATCTGGAAGGAAGTCCTCCAGGTGGAGCAGGTGGGTGTGGACGATGCCTTCTTCGCGCTGGGTGGCAACTCGCTGCTCGCGCTCCAGGTGCACCGCCGCCTCAAGACGGCCCTGGGCACCGAGCTGGCGCTGACCCAGCTCTTCCAATACCCCACTGTTCGCGCCCTGGCGGCCCGGCTCTCGAAGCAGGACAGCACGCAGGACTCGGCCCAGACGGGACGGGCTCGCGCCGAGGCCCGCCGGGCCTTCACCCGCCGCATGGGCGGCGCGCGCGCACGCACGGATTCGCAAGACGGAGATGACTCGGATGTCTGAGCAGCACGAAGAGGTGGAGCGCATCGCCATCGTCGGCCTGTCGGGGCGTTTCCCGGGAGCGCGAGACCTCGACACCTTCTGGGACAACCTCCGGCGCGGCGCCGACGCCCGACGCACGCTGACCGACGCGGAGCTGGAGGAGGCCGGAGTCCCCCGCGCCCTGCGTGAGCGCCCGGACTGGGTGCGCGCGGCCTACGTGCTCGACGAGGCGACGCACTTCGATGCCGGCCTGTTCGGCTTCAGCCCTCGCGAGGCGGAGCTGATGGATCCGCAGCAGCGCCTCTTCCTCGAGTGCGCGCAGGAGGCCCTGGAGCACGCCGGCTATGATCCGGAGCGATTCAAGGGTGCAGTCTCCGTCTTCGGCAGCGTGAGCCTCAGCTCGTACCTGATCCGCGCGCTGATGCGGCAGCCGGACATGCTGGACACCGTGGGCTCGTACGGGCTGATGGTGGCCAACGACAAGGACTACGTGGCCACACGCGTGTCGCACCGGCTCAACCTGCGCGGCCCGAGCTTCACCGTCCAGACGGCCTGCTCCAGCTCGCTGGTGGCCATCCACCTGGCCTGCCAGAGCCTGCTGTCGGGCGAGAGCGATCTGGCGCTCGCTGGTGCAGCCTCGGTGTCCTTCCCCCAGACGAGCGGCTACCTGTACCAGCAGGGGATGATCCTCTCGCCGGACGGCTACTGCCGCGCCTTCGACGAGCAGGCCCAGGGAACGGTACGTGGTGCTGGCGCGGGCATCGTGGTGCTCAAGCGCCTGTCGGACGCACTGCGCGACCGAGACACGGTGCACGCCGTCATCCTCGGCTCGGCGGTGAACAACGATGGCTCCTCCAAGGTGGGTTACACCGCGCCCAGTGTGGAGGGCCAGACGGCCGTCATCTCCGAGGCCATGGCCATCGCCGGCGTGGAGCCGGAGGACATCCAGTACGTCGAGGCCCACGGGACGGGCACCTCCATTGGAGACCCCATCGAGGTGGCCGCGCTCAACCAGGCCTTCGGCGGTAAGCGCGTGGGGGCGAAGCGCTGCGCGCTCGGCTCGCTCAAGGCGAACATCGGCCACCTGGACGCGGCGGCGGGCGTGGCCGGCGTGGTGAAGACGGTGCTCGCCCTGAAGCACCGCCTCATTCCTCCGATGGCGCACTTCAAGCGGCCCAACCCGCGCATCGACTTCGACGGTGGGCCCTTCTACGTCTCCGCGGAGGCGCGTCCCTGGGACGGCGGTGGCCAGACGCGGCGCGCGGGCATCAGCTCCTTCGGCATCGGCGGGACCAACGCGCACCTGGTGCTGGAGGAGGCCCCCGCTCCGCAGCAGGCCACGGCATCCAAGAAGCCCTGGCACGTGTTGACCCTATCGGCACGCAGCGCGGCCGCCCTGGACGAGGCCACCGCGCGGCTGGCCTCGCACCTGGAGCACCACCCCGAGGCCGCTCTCGCCGACGTGGCGTACACGCTGCAGGCGGGCCGCCGCACGTACGAGCACCGGCGCGCCGTGCTCTGCCGCGATGTCGCCGAGGCCCGGGCCGCACTGGGAGATGCTCGCCGCGCGCTCGCTGGCTCGGGGACGAACCTCCAGCGGCCTGTGGTGTTCCTCTTCTCGGGACAGGGCACCCAACACGTCGGAATGGGGCGGGCCCTGTACGAGTCCGAGCCCGTCTTCCGCAAGCACCTCGACGCGTGCGCG
Source organism: Archangium minus (assembly GCF_044360475.1). Lineage (NCBI taxonomy): Bacteria > Pseudomonadati > Myxococcota > Myxococcia > Myxococcales > Archangiaceae > Archangium > Archangium minus. Next base: position 5,501,784 of record NZ_CP043494.1, on the reverse strand, counting down.
GACGCGCTGAAGCCGCACCTCGGGAAGGACCTGCGTGAGGTGCTCTACCCCGCCCAGGGCGGCGAGGAGACCGAGGCGCTGCTGCGTCGGACCGAGCTCGCGCAACCCGCGCTGTTCGCGGTGGAGTACGCGCTCGCGAAGCTCTGGATGTACCTGGGCATCGAGCCCGAGGCGATGATCGGCCACAGCCTGGGCGAGTACGTGGCCGCGTGCCTCGCCGGAGTCTTCTCACTGGAGGACGCGCTGAAGCTGGTGGCGGTGCGCGGGCGGTTGATGCAGTCGCTCCCGTCAGGCGCGATGCTGTCCGTCCACCTGCCGGAGGCAGAGCTCACGCCGCTGCTGCCACCCGGGGCCTCGCTCGGCGCGATGAACGGCCCGGCCCTCCAGGTGGTGTCCGGAACGGAGGAGGCGGTATCCGCGCTGGAGAAGGCACTCGCCGGACGCGGCGTGGAGGCCCGCCGGCTGCACACGTCGCATGCCTTCCACTCGGCCATGATGGACCCGGTGCTGGAGGCGTTCACCCGAGAGGTGTCGAGCCTGCGCCTCTCGCCGCCGAAGCTGCCCTACGTGTCCAACCTGACCGGCACGTGGATCACCGCCGAGCAGGCCACGGACCCGAACACCTGGGCGAAGCACCTGCGCCAGCCCGTGCGCTTCGGCGAAGGGGCCGCGCTGCTGCTCGGCAACCCGGAGCGCGTCTTCCTGGAGGTCGGCCCGGGTCACGCCCTGGGGACGCTGGTGCGCCGGAGCGCGCCGGCCGGCACGCACCCCACGGTGCTCACGTCGCTGCCTCAGCCGCGAGATGCACAAGACGCCGCGCAGCACGCGACGGAGACAGCCGCGCGGCTGTGGCTGGCGGGGGCGAAGATTGAGCTGGCGAAGCTGTACGGCAAGGAACCGCGCCGCCGCGTGCAGCTCCCGGCCTACCCCTTCCAGCGCGAGCGCTATGACCTGCTGAAGGGAGGCGTGGCGCCCATCTCCCTTTCGAAGCCCCCGGTGGCCGAGGACGGCTCGCGGGTGGAGCTCTCCGTTCCCGCCTGGAAGCGCACGGCGGCTGCTCCGGTGGCCCCCTCGCTCCAGGGACAGCGCTGGTTGGTGCTGGAGGGAGCGGGAGCCCTCTGCTCGCGCCTCACCGAGCGGCTGCGCGCCGGCGGTGCGGATGTCGTCTCGGTGGAGGCCTCGCGGCAGGAGTCCCTCCGCGAGCAGGTAGAGCGGCTGCGCACCGAGAGCTGGACGCCCGATCGGATCGCCAACCTGTGGCCCCTGTCGCCCGAGGCGGGAGAGGAGCTCGTCCTCCACGGACTGCTCGACCTCGCGCGAGCGATCGGCCCGGATGTCGTCAATCACTCCATGGCGCTCTCGGTCGTCACCTGCGGAGCGCAGGATGTGACGGGTGAAGAGCCGCTCACTCCCGTGCGAGCCACCGCGCAGGGCGCGTGCCGCGTGCTGCCGCTGGAGTATCCGGGCCTGCGCTGCCGCTCCATCGACGTCACCCTGCCCCAGGAGGGCGCGGGAACGGACCTCTGGGTGGAGCGACTCGTGGCGGAGCTGGCCTCCGACGGCGAGCCCGTGGTCGCGCTCCGCGGCCCGTACCGCTACACCGAGTCCTTCGAGACCGTCCCCGCTCCGGCGACGGCGGCCTCGCTGAAGGAAGGCGGCGTCTACCTCATCGCGGGTGGACTGGGACGCGTTGGCCTGTCGCTGGCGGAGCAGCTCGCCTCCGCGGTGCGTCCGAAGCTGGTGCTGCTCTCGCGCCGGGCCCTCCCGGCCCCCGAGGAGCGGGACGCCTGGCTCGCCGGCCATGGCGCGGAGGACCTGGTGTCGCGCGCCATCGAGCGCGTGCATGCGCTGGAGCGCGCCGGAGCCCAGGTGCTGGTGCTGCGGGCGGAGCTCGGTGACGCCGGCCAGGTCGAGCGCGCCCTACAGGCGGCGGAGTCTCGCTTCGGCCCGGTGGACGGCGTGTTCTTCGCCTCGGGCGATGGCGGGAAGGCCGCGATGACGCCGGTCTCCGAGGCCACGCGCGAGGTGAGCGCCCCGGTGCTCCGGGGACGCCTGACGGGGTTGATGAACCTCGCCGAGGCCCTGAAGGGGCGCCGCCCGGCCTTCGTGGCGGTGCACTCGTCCCTCACGGCGGTGCTCGGTGGCTTTGGCTGCGCCGTGCTCGCGGCGGCCCATGCCGGCATGGACGCCTTCGTCGCGCACCAGGCCCGCGTCTCCGGCACCCGCTGGTACAGCGTGGACTGGGACGTCTGGGGCGTGGGCACGGGGTTCCGCCCCGAGGCGGTGATCGCTCCGGACGAGGGCTTCCGGCTCCTGTTGGGCCTGCTCGCGTCGCCCACGGGCGGACGCTGGCTCGCCGTGAGGGGCGCGCTGGAGGCCCGGCGGCGGACTCCGGAGGCGGGCAGCACCTCGGCCGACGGCGCCCCCGCGAAGACCGGCCAACGGCATCCGCGCCCGCCGCTCGCGAACGCCTACGTGGCGCCTCGCGAGGAGACCGAGCAGAAGCTGGCCGACATCTGGCAGGAGCTGCTCGGCATCGAGCAGGTCGGCATCACGGACAACTTCTTTGAGCTGGGTGGACACTCCCTCCTGGGCGTGCAGGTCCTCGCTCGCGTGCGCGAGGCGTTCCGGGTGGAGCTGCCCCTGCGCGCCCTCTTCGACTCCCCCACCGTGGAGGTCATGGCGCTGGCCATCGTGCAGACACGAGCCAGCGAGACCGATGCCTCCACACTGGAAGCGCTGCTGGCCGAGCTGGAACAGCAAGGCTGAAACAACCGCGGCGCCCGACATCTTCGACGGAGCATTGCCAGTCTTATGAACGATCTGTCCAAGCGCATTGCCAACCTTCCGCCCGAGAAGCGAGCGGAGCTGCTGCGCCGATTGGAGCAGGCGGGTAACAAGGTCTCACGTCCTACCGCGCGGGTCCGCGATCAGGCCCGCCCGCTCCCGCTGTCGTTCTCGCAGCAACGCCTGTGGCTCCTGTACCAGTTCGAGCCGAGCAGCGTGGCGTACAACCTGCCCAACATGCTGCGCATCCAGGGCCGGCTCGACACGGACCTGCTGGAGCGCGCGCTGCGCACGGTGATCGAGCGACACGAGAGCCTGCGCACCACGTTCCGGTCCGGCGACCAGGGTCCGGAGCAGGTGGTGGCTCCGTCCGCCCACTTCACGCTGGAGCGCTCCGATCTGACGTCCCTGCCCGCGGAGCGTCGCGAGGAGGCGGTCCAGGAGCATGCGCGCGCCGAGGCCCAGCGCCCCTTCGAGCTGACCACCGGGCCGCTCCTGCGCGCGGGAGTGATCCGGCTGGGCGAGCAGGATCACGTCCTGCTGGTGGTGCTCCACCACATCGTCACGGATGGATGGTCCTTCGGCGTGCTCGCGCGCGAGTTGCTCGCCTGCTACGACGCCTTCTCGTCGGGCAAGCCACTCGCGCTCCCGCCGCTGCCGGTGCAGTACCCCGACTTCGCGCTCTGGCAGCGCGAGCGGCTCCAGGGGGCGTTCCTCCAGGATCAGGTCGCGTACTGGCGCAAGCAGTTCGAGGGCGCTCCCACGGCCCTGGAACTCCCCACGGATCACCCGCGTCCCGCGCTGCCCACCGGCCGGGGCCAGGAGCATGTCTTCGCCCTGCCTCGCGAGCTCTCGGAGGCGGTGCGCGCGTTCGCCACCCGCGAGGGCGCGAGCAGCTTCATGGTGTTGATGGCGGCGTTCAACGTTCTGATGTCGCGCTACAGCGGGCAGGAGGACGTCTGCGTCGGGACTCCCGTGGCGGGACGCAGCCACGCGGAGCTCGAGGGGCTCATCGGCTTCTTCATCAACACGGTCGTCATCCGCTCACGCCCGGTGGGCGGGCTGTCGTTCCGGCAGTTCCTGAAGGAGGTGCGCGAGAGCTCGCTGGGCGCCTTCTCCCACCAGGAGGTGCCGGTCGAGAAGCTCATCGAGGAGCTGCGTCCGGCACGAGAGCAGGGCCGTAATCCCCTCTTCCAGGTGGTGTTCGCACTGCTGCCGCAGCAGGGCGCCTCCATGAACGTCGCGGGCCTGGACGTGCGCATGGCCCCGCTCACCTCGGGGGCCGCCACCTTCGAGCTCACCGTGCTGATGTCGGATCGCCCAGAGGGCTTCACCGGGCGCATCGAGTACAGCACGGACCTCTTCGAGCCGGAGACCATCGCCCGGATGGCCGAGCACCTGAGGGTGCTGATCTCGGCCGCCATCACCACTCCGGAGCGGAAGCTCTCCGAGCTGCCCCTGCTCTCCGAGGACGAGCAGCGCAAGGTGCTCGTGGAATGGAACGACACGCGCGTGGACTACCCGCGTGAGTCCTCCATTCATGCGCTCTTCGAGGCCCAGGCCGCTCGCACTCCCGACGCCATCGCCGTCGAGTTCCAGGGCTCGCACCTCACCTACCGCCAGCTCGACTCGCGCTCCAACCAGCTCGCCCACCACTTGCTCGCGCTGGGCCTGCGGCCCGGTCAGTCCGTGGCGATGTGCGTCGAGCGCTCTCTGGAGATGGTCATCTCCACCCTCGCCATCCTCAAGGCGGGCGCAGCCTACGTTCCTCTCGACCCCTCCTACCCTCGCGAGCGCCTGGAGTTCATGCTCCAGGACGTCCGCGCGCCCCTGCTGCTCGTCCAGCGCCACCTCGCCGAGCACCTGCCCTCGGGCCACGCCCGCCTGGTGGTGCTCGACTCCGACGCCCACCTCATCTCCCAGCAGAGCGAGGCGTCCCCGGGCATCGCCGTGGCTCCCGAGGCGCTCGCCTACGTCATGTACACCTCGGGCTCCACCGGTTTGCCCAAGGGCGTGTGCATTCCTCACCGGGGCGTTGTCCGCCTCGTCATGGGCGCGCGTTACACCGACTTCGGCCCGCGCGAAGTCATGTTGCAGCTGGCGCCCATCTCCTTCGATGCCGCCACCTTCGAGCTGTGGGGCAGCCTGCTTCACGGCGGCAAGCTCGTCGTCCTCCCTCCGCACGTCCCCTCCATCGAGGAGCTGAGCCAGGCCCTGAAGAAGCATGGCATCACCCTCCTGTTCATTACCTCCGCGCTCTTCGACCAGGTGGTGGCCACGCAGCCCGAGGCGCTCGCGCACGTGCGTCAGGTGTTCACCGGCGGTGACGTGCTCGTCCCGGAGCGGGCGAAGACCCGACTGGCGCACTGTGGCCAGCTCGTCAACGCCTACGGTCCCACCGAGAGCACAACCTTCGCCACCTGCCACCTGCTCACGCGCCAGGAGCAGGTGGGCCACAACGTGCCCATCGGCAGCCCCATCTCCAACACCCAGGTGTACGTGTTGGACGCGCGGCTGCAACCCGTTCCCGCCGGCGTGCACGGCGAGCTGTACATCGGTGGCGACGGTCTGGCCTGGGGCTACCTCAACCGCCCGGAGCTCTCCGCCGAAAAGTTCGTCCCCCACCCCTTCGCCCTCACTCCGGGTGAGCGCCTCTACCGCACCGGTGACAAGGTGCGCTGGCTCGCGGATGGCACCCTCGAGTTCGCGGGCCGCCTCGACTCGCAGGTGAAGCTGCGCGGCTTCCGCATCGAGTTGGGGGAGATCGAGTCCGTCCTCGACAAGCACCCCTCCGTGCGCCAGTGCACCGTCATCGCCCGCGAGGACAGGTCCGGTGACAAGCGCCTGGTGGCCTATGTCGTGTCCTCGGGCCAGCAGGCGCCCTCCGCCTCCGAGCTGCGCGCCTACCTCAAGGAGCACCTGCCCGAGTACATGGTGCCCTCCGCCTTCGTGGCACTCGAGCAGCTGCCCGTCACGCCCAGCGGCAAGGTGGACCGCAAGGCCCTGCCCATGCCGGAGGCCTCGGTCTCCGACGCCGAGTACATCGCTCCGCGCACGCCCACCGAGCAGCAGCTCGCCACCATCTGGGCCGAGGTGCTCGGGGTGCCCCGCGTTGGCGCCGAGGACCACTTCCTCGAGCTGGGCGGCCACTCGCTGCTGGCCACCCAGGTGATGGCGCGTCTGCGCCCCACCTTCGAGGTGGAGTTGCCCATTCGCGCCCTGTTCGAGGCGCCCACCCTCTCCGGACTCGCCCGGAAGATCGACGAAGCGCGCGCCCGGCGGCACCCCGGTGAGACGCTGGTTCCCGCCCTGAAACCCCTGGGTCCCACGGACGAGCGCCCCCTGTCGTTCGCCCAGCAGCGGCTGTGGTTCCTCGATCAGCTCGAGCCCAACAGCCCCTTCTACAACATCCCCTCGGCCACCCGGCTCTCGGGCCCGCTGGACATCGAGGCGCTGCGCCGCGCCTTCGAGGAGCTCGTGCGCCGTCACGAGTCCCTGCGTACCACCTTCTTCATCTCCGAAGGCGGTCTGCCCGCACAGGCCATCGCCGCGTCCCTCACCGTCCCGCTCGACGTGCTGGACCTTCAGGATGTGCCCGCCTCCGAGCGCGAACCCCGCGCCCGCGAGCTGGCTCGTCAGGAGGCGCTGCGCCCCTTCAATCTGGCCCAGGGCCCGCTCGTGCGCACGAGCCTGCTGCGCCTGGCTCCAGATGACCATGTGCTGCTCGTCACCCAGCACCACATCGTCTCCGATGGTTGGTCCATGGGCGTGCTCGTGCGCGAGGTGGCCGCGCTCTATGCCGCCTTTGCCTCCGGCCGGCAGCCGGTCCTACCGCCCCTGCCCATGCAGTACGCCGACTTCGCCCTCTGGCAGCGCTCCTGGTTGCAAGGCGAGGTCCTCGACACCCAGCTGCGCTACTGGAAGCAGCAGCTCTCCGGCGCTCCGGCCCACCTGGAGCTGCCCACCGACAAGCCTCGGCCGTCCAACCAGACCTACCGGGGCGCCCAGCACTCCTTCCTGCTGCCGCCCTCGCTCTCTCAGGCACTCGCCACCACCAGCGCCCGGTACGGCGTCAGTCCCTTCATGACGCTGCTGGCGGCCTTCCAGGTGCTGCTGCATCGCTACACCGGACAGGACGACCTCTCCGTCGGCTCGCCCATCGCCGGCCGCCGCAACACCGAGCTCGAGGGCCTCATCGGCTTCTTCGTCAACACGCTCGTCCTGCGCTCGCGCATTTCCGCTGAGGCGTCTTTCCGCGAGCTGCTGCTCCAGGTGCGCGACACCACCCTGGCCGCCTACGAGCACCAGGACCTGCCCTTCGAGAAGCTCGTCGAGCAGCTCCATGTCCAGCGCGATCCCAGCCGTCCGCCCGTCTTCCAGGTGATGTTCGCCCTGCAGAACATGCCGGTTCCCGAGCTGACCCTCGGCGGGCTCAAGCTCTCACCCCTGGAGCTGGACAGCGGCGTCTCCAAGTTCGACCTGTCCCTGTTCATGCAGGAGACCCCTCGAGGGCTCCGCGGATTCTTCGAGTACAACACCGACCTCTTTGAGCCGGCGACCATCACCCAGATGGCCGAGCACCTGAGGGTGCTGCTGTCGGCAGTGGTGGCCCACCCGGAGACGCGACTCTCCGAGCTGCCCCTGCTCTCCGCGGACGAGCAGCGCAAGGTGCTCGTGGAATGGAACGACACGCGCGTGGACTACCCGCGTGAGTCCTCCATTCATGCGCTCTTCGAGGCTCAAGCCGCTCGCACTCCCGACGCTATCGCTATCGAGTTCCAGGGCTCGCACCTCACCTACAGCCAGCTCGACTCGCGCGCCAACCAGCTCGCCCACCACTTGCTCGCGCTGGGTCTGCGGCCCGGCCAGTCCGTGGCCCTGTGCGTCGAGCGCTCCCTGGAGATGGTCGTCTCCACCCTCGCCATCCTCAAGGCGGGTGGTGCCTACGTTCCTCTCGACCCCTCCTACCCTCGCGAGCGCCTGGAGTTCATGCTCCAGGACGTCCGCGCGCCCCTGTTGCTCGCCCAGCGCCACCTCGCCGAGCGCCTGCCCTTGGGCCACGCCCGCCTGGTGGTGCTCGACTCCGACGCCCACCTCATCTCCCAGCGGAGCGAGGCCTCTCTGGGCGTCGCCATGGGCCCCGAGGCGCTCGCCTACGTCATGTACACCTCGGGCTCCACGGGCCTGCCCAAGGGCGTGTGCATTCCTCACCGAGGCGTGGTGCGCCTCGTCATGGGCTCGCGCTTCGCTGACTTCGGCCCAAGCGAAGTCATGCTGCAGCTGGCGCCTATCTCCTTCGATGCCGCCACGCTCGAGCTGTGGGGCAGCCTGCTCCACGGCGGCAAGCTCGTCGTCCTTCCTCCTCACGCGCCCTCCATCGAGGAGCTGAGCCGAGCCCTGAAGAAGCACGGCATCACCACCCTGTGGCTCACCGCTGCGCTCTTCGACCAGGTGATGGCCACGCAGCCCGAGGCGCTCGCGCACGTGCGCCAGGTGCTCACCGGTGGTGATGTGCTCATCCCGGAGCGGGCGAGGACCCGGCTGGCGCGGGGTGGACAGCTCGTCAACGCCTACGGCCCCACCGAGAGCACCACCTTCGCCACCTGCCACCTGCTCACGCGCCAGGAGCAGGTGGGCCACAACGTGCCCATCGGCAGCCCCATCTCCAACACCCAGGTGTACGTGTTGGACGCGCGGCTGCAACCCGTTCCCGCCGGCGTGCACGGCGAGCTGTACATCGGTGGCGACGGTCTGGCCTGGGGCTACCTCAACCGCCCGGAGCTCTCCGCCGAAAAGTTCGTCCCCCACCCCTTCGCCCTCACTCCGGGCGAGCGCCTCTACCGCACCGGTGACAGGGTGCGCTGGCTGGCCGATGGCACCCTCGAGTTCTCAGGCCGCCTCGACTCGCAGGTAAAGCTGCGCGGCTTCCGCATTGAGCTGGGGGAAATCGAGTCCGTCCTCGACAAGCACCCCTCCGTGCGCCAGTGCGTCGTCATCGCCCGCGAGGACAGGCCCGGTGATAAGCGCCTGGTGGCCTACGTCACCTCGTCCACCCAGGCGCCCTCTGCGGCCGTGCTGCGCGCGTATCTCAAGGAGCACCTGCCCGAGTACATGGTGCCCTCCGCCTTCGTGGCACTCGAGCAGCTGCCTCTCACGCCCAGCGGCAAGGTGGACAGGAAGGCCCTGCCCGTCCCGGAGGCCACGGTCTCCAACGCCGAGTACATCGCCCCGCGCACGCCTACCGAGGAACAGCTCGCCACCATCTGGGCCGAGGTCCTGTCGGTCCCCCGCGTCGGCGCCGAGGACAACTTCTTCGAGCTGGGTGGCCACTCGCTGATGGCCACCCAGGTCATCTCGCGCCTGCGCTCTGCCTTCGCGGTGGAGCTGCCCGTCCGAGCCCTCTTCGAGGCCTCCACCCTCTCCGCGCTCGCCCGGAAGATCGACGAGGCGAGTGCCAAGCGGGCTGGCCGTGTGACGCGAGCTCCTGCCCTGAAGCCCATGCCGCGCACGGATGACAGCCCTCTGTCGTTCGCGCAGCAGCGGCTGTGGTTCCTCGACCAGTTCGAGCCGGGCAGCCCCTTCTACAACATCCCCGCGGCGCTCCGACTCTCAGGCCCGCTGGACATCGAGGCGCTGCGCCGCTCCTTTGAGGAGCTCGTGCGTCGTCACGAGTCCCTGCGCACGACCTTCATCTCCCGCGATGGTCAGCCCGCCCAGGTCATCGCGCCGACCCTCTCCGTTCCGATGGAGGTGCTGGACCTCCAGGACGTGCCCACCTCGGAGCGCGAGCCCCGCGCCCGTGAGCTGATCCGCCAGGAGGCCCTGCGCCCCTTCGAGCTGGCCAACGGTCCGCTCGTGCGCACGAGCCTGCTGCGCCTGGCCTCGGATGAGCACGTGCTGCTCGTTACCCAGCACCACATCATCTCCGATGGCTGGTCCATGGGCGTGCTCGTGCGCGAGGTCGCCTCGCTCTACGCCGCCTTCGCCTCCGGCCAGCGGCCGGCGCTGCCGCCGCTGCCCATCCAGTACGCCGACTACGCCCTCTGGCAGCGCTCGTGGCTCCAGGGCGAGGTCCTCGACGCGCAGTTGGGCTTCTGGAAGCAGCAGCTCTCCGGCGCTCCGGCACACTTGGAGCTGGCTACCGACAAGCCGCGTCCGCCCATCCAGACCTACCGGGGCGCTCAGCACTCCTTCCTGCTGCCGCCCTCGCTTTCTCAGGCGCTCGCCACCACCAGCACCCAGCACGGCGTCAGCCTCTTCATGACGCTGCTCGCCGGCTTCCAGGTGCTGCTGCATCGCTACACCGGACAGGACGACCTCTCCGTCGGCTCGCCCATCGCCGGCCGCCGCAGCACCGAGCTCGAGGGCCTCATCGGCTTCTTCATCAACACGCTCGTCCTGCGCTCGAAGATCTCGCCCGACCTGTCCTTCCGCGAGTTGCTCCAGCAGGTGCGTGACACCACCCTGGCCGCCTACGAGCACCAGGACGTCCCCTTCGAGAAGCTCGTCGAGGAGCTCCAGCCTCAACGCGACCCCAGCCGCCCGCCCCTGTTCCAGGTGATGTTCGCCCTGCAGAACATGCCGATTCCCGAGCTGGCGTTGGGCGGCCTCACGCTCTCGCCCCTGGAGTTCGAGGGCGGCATCTCCAAGTTCGACCTGTCCCTGTTCATGCAGGAGACCTCGCAGGGGCTGCGCGGAGTCCTCGAGTACAACACCGACCTCTTCGAGCCGACGACCATCACCCGGATGGCCGAGCACCTGCAGGTGCTGCTGTCGGCAGTAGTGGCCTCGCCCGGCATGCCCGTGTCCCGGCTGCCCCTGCTTCCCGAGGCCGAGAAGCACAAGCTCCTCGTGCAGTGGAATGACCTTCCGCTCGACTACCCGCGCGAGGCCACCCTCCACGAGCTCTTCGAGGCCCAGGTAGAGCGCACGCCTGATGCCGAAGCCCTCGTCGACGGTACCCGCTCGCTCACCTATGCCGAGCTCAATGCTCGCGCCAACCAGCTTGCGCACTCGCTGCGCTCCCTGGGCGTGGGTCCCGAGACTCCTGTTGGTATTTGCGCCAGGCGCTCGGCTGAGCTCGTCGTGGGCCTGCTCGGCATCCTCAAGGCCGGCGGCCTCTACGTCCCGCTCGACCCGGCCTACCCTCGCGAGCGTCTGGGCTTCATCGTGGAAGACGCCCAGCTGCGCTTCCTCGTCGCCCAGTCCGACGTCACCGACAGCCTGCCTCCCCACTCCGCTCACGTGCTGCTGCTCGACAAGGACGCGGAGACGTTGTCGCGCGCTCCCGTCAGCAACCCCTCGCGTGCGGCCTTCAGCAGCAACCTCGCCTACCTCATCTACACCTCGGGCTCCACGGGCCGTCCCAAGGGCGTCTCCATTGAGCACCGCAATGCTGTCTCCTTCCTCTTCTGGGCTCGCTCTGTCTTCCAGCCGGAGCTCCTCTCCGGCTTGCTGGCTTCCACCTCCATCGCCTTCGACCTGTCCGTCTTCGAGCTCTTCCTCCCCCTGAGCCTCGGCGGCACTGTCATCCTCGCAGGCAATGCCCTGGAGCTGCCCAACCTCCCTGCCTCTCAGCGCGTCTCGCTCGTCAACACCGTCCCTTCCGCCATCTCCGAGCTGCTTCGCTCCGGCGGCCTCCCCTCCTCCGTCCGCGTCGTCAACCTCGCTGGCGAGCCTCTTGCCACCTCTCTCGTCCAGCAGCTCTACCAGCAGCCCGGCCTCTCCCTCGTCTACGACCTCTACGGCCCCTCCGAAACCACCACCTACTCCACCTTCACCCTCCGCCACTCCGACAAGCCCGCCACCATCGGCCGGCCCATCTCCGGCACTCAGGTCTACTTGCTCGACGCGCACCTGCAGCCGGTGCCCACGGGCGTACCCGGTGAAGTCTTCATCGCCGGTGCCGGTGTCTCCCGTGGCTACCTCGGCCGCCCCGAGCTCACCGCTGACCGCTTCGTCCCTGACCCGTTCAGCGCCACGCCGGGCGCGCGCATGTACCGCACGGGCGACCTCGCTCGGTACCGCGCCGATGGCAACCTTGAGTACCTCGGCCGCACCGACTTCCAGGTGAAGGTGCGCGGCTTCCGCATTGAGCTGGGTGAAATCGAGACCGTTCTCGACAAGCACCCCGGTGTGCGCCAGGTGGTGGTGGTCGCTCGCGAGGACAGGCCCGGTGACAAGCGCCTGGTGGCTTACCTCACGCCCTCGGGCCAGCAGGCGCCCACCACCGCGGAGCTGCGTGCCCACCTCAAGCAGCACCTGCCCGAGTACATGGTGCCCTCTGCCTTCGTGGTGCTTGAGCAACTGCCGCTCACGCCCAACGGCAAGGTGAACCGCAAGGCCCTGCCCGCTCCGGAGGCTTCCACCGACTCCGCGACCGAGTACATCGCCCCGCGTACCCCCACCGAGGAGCAACTCGCCGCCATCTGGGCCGAAGTGCTCTCGGTGCCCCGCATCGGTGCCGAGGACAACTTCTTCGAGCTGGGCGGCCACTCGCTGTTGGCCACTCGTGTCCTCTCTCGCGTGCGATCCGCCTTCCAGGTGGAGCTGCCCGTCCGCGCTCTCTTCGAAGCACCCACCCTCTCCGCACTCGCGCTCAAGCTCGACGAGGCCCAGCGCACCCAGTCCTCTGTCCAGGCACTGCCCCGGATATCCGCCGCTCGCATCGGTGACATCCCGCTGGCCTTCTCCCAGCAGCGGCTGTGGTTCCTCGACCAGCTCGAACCCGGCAGCCCTGTCTACAACCTGCCCTCGGCCCTCCGGCTCTCTGGCGCACTGAACACCGAGGCGCTGCGCCACGCTTTCGAGGAGCTCGTGCGCCGTCACGAGTCCCTGCGCACCACCTTCTCCGCCCGCGACGGTCAGCCCATTCAGGTCATCGTGCCCTCCCTCTCTCTCCCGCTCGAGATGGTGGATCTACGGAACATGCCCGCCTCCTCGCGCGAGGACTGGGCCCGCGAGCTGATCCATCGAGAGGCCCTGCGGCCCTTCAACCTGGCGACGGGTCCGCTCCTGCGAGCCACCCTGCTGAGCCTGGACATCGACGAGCACGTGCTGGTGTTCGTGATGCACCACATCGTTTCCGACGGTTGGTCCATGGGCGTGCTCGTGCGCGAGGTCGCCTCGCTCTACGCCGCCTTCGCCGCGGGCCAGCAGCCCGCCCTGGCCCCCCTGTCCACCCAGTACCCGGACTTCGCTCTCTGGCAGCGCTCGTGGCTCCAGGGCGAGGTGCTCGATTCACAGCTGCGTTACTGGAAGCAGCAGCTCTCCGGCGTGCCCGCGCACCTGGAGTTGCCCGCCGACAAGCCGCGTCCTCCCGTGCAGACCTTCCGGGGTGACAACCTGCCCGTGGCCCTGCCAAAGGGGCTCTCCGAGTCCATCAAGGCGCTCTCCATGCGCCTGGGCGTCACCCCCTTCATGACGCTGCTGGCTGGCTTCCAGGTGCTGCTGCACCGCTACTCGCGCCAGGACGACATCTCCGTTGGCTCGCCCATCGCAGGCCGCCGCCGCACCGAGCTCGAGGGCCTCATCGGCTTCTTCGTCAACACGCTCGTCTTCCGCTCGCGCATCGCCTCGGAGGCCACTTTCCGCGAGCTGTTGCTCCAGGTGCGCGACACCACCCTGGCCGCCTACGAGCACCAGGATCTGCCCTTCGAGAAGCTCGTTGAGGAGCTTCAGCCCCAGCGCGATCTCAGCCGCTCGCCGTTCTTCCAGGTGATGTTCGTCCTGCAGAACACGCCGGCCGAGACCCTGACGCTGCCGGGCCTCACCCTGCGTCCGGTGGAGCAGCCGAGCGGCACGTCCAAGTTCGACTGGACACTCTCGCTCATCGACACGCCCAGCGGCTTTTCGGGAGGCCTCGAGTACAACACCGATCTCTTCGAGCGAGACACCGTGGCCCGGGCCATGGAGCACCTGCGCACCCTGCTCGAGGCCGCGGTGGCGCACCCGGAGGCCCGGCTCTCTGAGCTGCCCCTGCTCTCCGACGCCGAGCAGCACAAGCTCCTCGTCGAGTTCAACGGTCCCTCCGCCGACTACCCGCGAGAGGCCACCCTCCACCAGCTCATCGAGGCCCAGGTGGAGCGCACGCCCGACGCCGTGGCCCTCACCTTCGAGGGCCAGTCCCTCACCTACCGGGAGCTCGATGCGCGCGCCAACCAGCTTGCCTGGTACCTGCGCTCGCTCGGCGTCGGCCCCGAGTCTCGCGTGGGCCTGTGCCTGGAGCGCTCGCTGGAGATGGTCATCGCCCTGCTGGCCACCCACAAGGCCGGTGGTGCCTACGTGCCCCTGGATCCCGCCTATCCCCAGGAGCGCTTGGGCTGGATGCTCGAGGACGCCCGTCCCACGGTGCTCCTGGTGCAGGAGCGGCTGCTGCCGGTGCTGCCCGCCCAGAGCGCTCGCGTCGTGTGCCTGGACTCGGGTTGGGCTGAGATCTCCGCGCAGCCGCGTCACGCGCCCGCGCCCCTCGCCACGGCCAACAACCTGGCCTACATCATCTTCACCTCTGGCAGCACCGGCCGCCCCAAGGGCGCCATGAACGAGCACCACGCCGTGGTGAATCGCCTGCTGTGGATGCAGGACGAGTACAAGCTTGGGGCCCAGGACGTCGTCTTGCAGAAGACGCCCTTCAGCTTCGACGTCTCCGTCTGGGAGTTCTTCTGGCCTCTCATGCAGGGCGCCCGCCTGGTCCTGGCCAGGCCCGGTGGTCACCAGGACCCCGACTACCTGGCGAGCCTCATCGCACAGGAGCGCGTCACCACCCTGCACTTCGTCCCCTCCATGTTGAAGGTGTTCCTGGAGGAGCCCAACCTGGAAGCGCGCTGCGTCTCACTGCGGCGCGTGGTGTGCAGTGGCGAAGCCCTGCCCGTGGAGTTCCAGGACCAGTGCCTCCAGCGGCTGCCCCAGGCCGAGCTGCACAACCTCTACGGCCCCACCGAGGCTGCCGTCGACGTCACCTATTACGCGTGCAAGCCGAGCAAGGCCCTGCGCTCCGTGCCCATCGGCCGCCCGGTGGCCAACACGCAGCTCCGCATCCTGGACGCGAGCCTGCGAGCTGTGCCGGTCGGAGTCTCCGGTGAGCTGTACATCGGTGGCGTGCAGGTGGGCCGCGGCTACCAGTCTCGCCCGGACCTCACCGCCGAGCGCTTCATCCCGGATCCGTTCAACGGGCGCCCCGGTGCTCGCATGTACCGCACCGGAGACGTGGCTCGCTGGCTGCCGGATGGCAACATCGAGTACCTGGGCCGTGCCGACTTCCAGGTGAAGATCCGCGGCCTGCGCATCGAGCTGGGTGAAATCGAGGCGCACCTGGCCCAGCACCCGGCGGTGCGCCAGGCCGTCGTCATCGCCCGCGAGGATCGGCCCGGCGACAAGCGCCTGGTGGCCTACGTGGTGGCCTCGCCCGAGCAGGCCTCCGCGGCCGAGCTGCGTGCCTTCCTCCAGCCGCGTCTACCCGAGCACATGGTGCCCTCGGCCTTCGTGTGCCTGGAGCAGTTCCCGCTCAGCCCCAACGGCAAGCTCGAGCGCCGTGCGCTGCCCGCTCCAGAGACCACGGCCTCCAAGGCCGAGTACATCGCCCCGCGCACGCCCACCGAGGAACAACTCGCCTCCATTTGGGCCGAGGTCCTGTCGGTGCCTCGCGTCGGCGCTGAGGACCACTTCTTCGAGCTGGGCGGCCACTCGCTGATGGCCACCCAGGTCATCTCCCGCGTGCGCTCCGCCTTCACTGTGGAGCTGCCTGTCCGAGCGCTCTTCGAGGCCCCCACCCTCTCCGCGCTCGCGCGCAAGCTCGACGAAGAGCGCGGCAAGCAGGGCCAGGACGTGCGGAGAGCGCCCGCCGCGGTGCGCTCCGCCCTGCCTGGCGCCGAGCAGCCCCTGTCGTTCGCCCAGCAGCGGCTGTGGTTCCTCGACCAGTTCGAGCCCGGAAGCGCCTTCTACAACCTCCCCGCGGCCCTCCGGCTCTCCGGCAAGGTGGATACCGAGGCCCTGCGCCGCGCCTTCGCGGAGCTCGTGCGCCGTCACGAGTCCCTGCGCACCACCTTCAACACGCGTGACGGCCAGCCCGTCCAGGTGATTGCTCCGACCCTCTCCCTCCCACTCGAGGTGGTGGACCTCCAGGACGTGCCCGCTTCCGAGCGTGAGACCCGGGCCCAGCAGTGGGTCCTGCAGGAGACCCAGCGTCCCTTTGACCTGGCCAACGGTCCGCTCCTGCGTACGAGCCTGCTGCGTCTGAACTCCGAGGACCACGTGCTGGTGCTGGTGATGCACCACATCGTCTCCGACGGTTGGTCCATGGGCGTGCTCGTGCGCGAGGTGGCCGCGCTCTACGCCGCCTTCGCCGCGGGCCGGCAGCCCTCCCTGCCAGCCCTGCCCGTCCAGTACGCCGACTTTGCCCTCTGGCAGCGCTCCTGGTTGCAGGGCGAGGCCCTCGACACGCAGCTGCGCTACTGGAGGCAGCAGCTCTCCGGCGCTCCGGCCCTCCTCGAGCTGCCCACCGACAAGCCTCGTCCCGCTGTCCGCGGCCACCGCGGCGCGCTGCACACCTTCCGGCTACCGCCCTCTCTCGCCGCGGCCCTCAACGCCACCAGCACTCAGCACGGCGTCAGCCTCTTCATGACGCTGCTGGCCGGCTTCCAGGCCCTCCTGCATCGTTACTCCGGGCAGGACGACCTCTCCGTCGGCTCGCCCATCGCCGGCCGCCGCAGCACCGAGCTCGAAGGCCTCATCGGCTTCTTCGTCAACACCCTCGTCCTGCGCTCCCGCTTCTCCCCCCATACGACTTTCCGCGAGTTGCTGCGCCAGGTGCGAGACACCACGCTCAGCGCCTACGAGCACCAGGATGTCCCCTTCGAGAAGCTCGTCGAGGAGCTCTCCCCTCAGCGCTCCCTGGGCCACTCTCCGCTCTTCCAGGTGATGTTCTCCCTGCAGAACACTCCCTCCGAGGAGTTGCGTCTGCCGGGCCTCACCCTGCGCCCGGTCGACTTCGACGTCTCCACTGCCAAGTTCGACCTCTCGCTCGCGCTCTCCGAGGGTCCTCAGGGGCTCACCGGCTTCCTCACCTACAACACTGACCTCTTCGAGGCCGACACCGTGGCGCGCATGATGCGCCACTACCTGGTGCTCCTGGAGGCGCTCACTTCCCGTCCTGACACCGCTCTGCGCGACCTGCCGCTGCTCTCCTCCGAGGAGCGTCAGCAGGTGCTCGTCGCCTGGAATGACACGCGTGCGGACTTCCCCCGCGAGGCCACGCTCCATTCCCTCGTCCAGGCGCAGGCTTCTCGTACGCCCGACTCCGTCGCCATCGAGTTCGAGGACGCTCACCTCACCTACCGCCAGCTCGACTCTCGCGCGAATCAACTCGCCCACCACTTGCGTACCCTGGGCGTTGGCCCCGGCACCCGCGTTGCCCTCTGCTTCGAGCGCTCCCCCGAGCTCCTCGTCTCCCTCCTGGCCACCCTTCACGCTGGCGCCGCTTGGGTCCCTCTCGACCCTGAATACCCCCGCGAGCGTCTGGAGTTCATGCTCCAGGACTGCGGCGCGACGCTGCTGCTCACTCGCTCCTCTCTGCTCGAAACGCTGCCCTCCACCCATGTCCACGTCCTGCGGGTGGACTCTCTAGAAGCGTTGGATGCATTGCCCCAGGGCACCACTCCGCTGCCCACGCCTGTTGCCGACAGCCCGGCCTACGTCATCTACACCTCGGGCAGCACTGGCCGGCCCAAGGGTGTCCAGGTGGCCCACCGCGCCGCCGTCAACCACCTGCACTGGCGTCAGCAGCACTTCCCCATGGGGCCCCAGGACGCCTTCCTCCAGAAGGCCTCCTTCAGCTTCGACATCTCCGTTTGGGAGATGTTCGCCCCGTTGGTGGCTGGTGCCCGCCTCGTGCTCGCTCGCCCCGGTGGCCAGCGTGACTCCGAGTACCTGGTGCAGGCCGTGGTGCGTCACTCCATCACCCACCTGCACTTCGGGCCCTCTCCTCTCTCCGCCTTCCTCCAGACTCCGGGCGTTGAGCTCTGCCGCTCCCTGCGCTTCGTCTTCTGCGGCGGTGAGCCCCTCACCTCCGAGCTCCACTCGCGCTTCATCTCCACCCTGAGCGCTCGGCTCGTCCACCAGTACGGGCCCACCGAAACCTGCATCGACAGCACCGCCTGGGTGAGCCCCTCTCACCCGGTGTCCTCTCTCCCCATCGGCCGCCCCATCTCCAACACCCAGGTGTACGTGTTGGACGAGCGGCTTCAGCCCGTCCCCACCGGCGTGCCCGGTGAGCTTCTCATTGGCGGCACGGGCCTCGCCTGGGGCTACCTCAACCGTCCGGAGCTCACTGCCGAGCGCTTCATCCCCAACCCCTTTGCCCCTGTGCCGGGTGAGCGGCTCTACCGCACCGGCGACAAGGTGCGCTGGCTGGCCGACGGCACCCTCGAGTTCCTCGGCCGCCTCGACTTCCAGGTGAAGGTGCGCGGCTTCCGCATCGAGCTGGGTGAAATCGAGTCCGTCCTGGCCCGCCACCCCTCCGTGCGCCAGTCCCTCGTCATCGCTCGCGAGGACAGGCCCGGCGACAAGCGTCTCGTGGCCTACGTCGTGCCCTCGCAGCCGCAACAGGCCTCCGCCGTCACCGAGCTGCGCGCCTACCTCAAGGAGCACCTGCCCGAGTACATGGTCCCCTCCGCCTTTGTGGCGCTCGAGCAGCTCCCGCTCACGCCCAACGGCAAGGTGAACCGCAAGGCACTCCCTGCCCCGGAGGCATCTGTCTCCGACGCCGAGTACATCGCTCCGCGCACGCCCACCGAGGAGTTGCTCGCGGACATCTGGGCGAAGGTGCTTGGGGTGCCCCGCGTCGGCGCCGAGGACCACTTCTTCGAGCTGGGCGGCCACTCGCTGCTGGCGACCCAGGTCATCTCCCGGTTGCGCTCTGTCTTTCGCGTGGAGCTGCCCGTTCGCGCGCTCTTCGAGGCGCCCACCCTCTCCTCGCTCGCGCGCAGGATCGACGAGGCTCGCAGCCAGCAGAGCCGGAACGTGATGCGGGCGCCCCCACTACGGGCCACGCCTCGCACCGGTGACATTCCACTGGCCTTCACGCAACAGCGACTGTGGTTCCTGGATCAGCTCGAGCCCGGCAGTCCCGTCTACAACATCCCCGCGGCCCTCCGGCTCTCTGGCAAGGTGGACACCGAGGCCCTGCATCGCGCCTTCGAGGAGCTCGTGCGCCGTCACGAGTCCCTGCGCACCCTCTTCGTCACGCGCGACGGTCA
This sequence comes from Archangium minus, assembly GCF_044360475.1. Classification (NCBI taxonomy): domain Bacteria; kingdom Pseudomonadati; phylum Myxococcota; class Myxococcia; order Myxococcales; family Archangiaceae; genus Archangium; species Archangium minus. The sequence continues at coordinate 5,482,747 of NZ_CP043494.1, read as the reverse complement.
GCCTGTTCAACTCATCGCCCCCTTCATTTCGGTCCCACTCGAGGTGGTGGACCTCGAGGACGTACCCGCTTCGGAGCGTGAAGCCCGGGCCCAGAAGCTGGCCCATCAGGAGGCCCTGCGTCCCTTTGACCTGGCTCGTGGCCCGCTCCTGCGCACGAGCCTGCTGCGCCTGGGGACGAACGATCACGTGCTGCTCGTCACCCTGCACCACATCATCTCCGATGGGTGGTCCACGGGCGTGCTCGTGCGTGAGGTCGCCTCGCTCTACGCCGCCTTCGCCGCTGGCCAACAGCCGCTCCTGCCGCCCCTGCCCGTCCAGTACGCCGACTTCGCCCTCTGGCAGCGGTCCTGGTTGCAGGGCGAGGCCCTCGACGCGCAGCTGCGCTACTGGAGGCAGCAGCTCTCCGGCGCTCCGGCCCTCCTGGAGCTGCCCACTGACAAGCCTCGTCCCGCCATCCGCAGCCACCGCGGCGCGCTGCACACCTTCCGGCTACCGCCTTCGCTTTCCCAGGCGCTCGCTACCACCAGCTCTCAGCACGGCGTCAGCCTCTTCATGACGCTGCTGGCTGGCTTCCAGGTGCTGCTGCATCGCTACTCCGGACAGGACGACCTCTCCGTCGGCTCGCCCATTGCTGGCCGTCGTAGCACCGAGCTCGAAGGCCTCATCGGCTTCTTCGTCAACACCCTCGTCCTGCGCGCTCGCTTCTCTTCTGGCATGTCCTTCCGCGACCTGCTCCGGCAGGTGCGTGACACCACGCTCAGCGCCTACGAGCACCAGGACGTCCCCTTCGAGAAGCTCGTCGAGGAGCTCTCCCCTCAGCGCTCCCTGGGCCACTCTCCGCTCTTCCAGGTGTCGTTCTCCCTGCAGAACACTCCCTCTGAGGAGCTGCGCCTGCCGGGACTCACCCTGCGCCCGGTCGACTTCAACGTCTCCACTGCCAAGTTCGACCTCTCGCTCGCGCTCTCCGAGGGTCCTCAGGGGCTCACCGGCTTCCTCACCTACAACACCGATCTCTTCGAGGCCGACACCGTGGCGCGCATGATGCGCCACTACCTGGTGCTCCTGGAGGCGCTCACTTCCCGCCCTGACACCGCTCTGCGCGACCTGCCACTGCTCTCTTCCGAGGAGCGTCAGCAGGTGCTCGGCGCCTGGAATGACACGCGTGCGGACTTCCCCCGCGAGGCCACACTCCATTCTCTTGTTCAGGCGCAGGCTTCTCGCACGCCCGACGCCGTCGCCGTTGAGTTCGAGGACGCTCACCTCACCTATCGTCAGCTCAGCGAGGCCTCTACCCGTCTCGCCCACCACTTGCGTACCCTGGGTGTTGGCCCCGGCACCCGCGTTGCCCTCTGCTTCGAGCGCTCTCCCGAGCTCCTCGTCTCCCTCCTGGCCACCCTTCACGCTGGCGCCGCTTGGGTTCCTCTCGACCCCGAATACCCCCGCGAGCGTCTGGAGTTCATGCTCCAGGACTGCGGCGCGACGCTGCTGCTCACTCGCTCCTCTCTGCTCGAGGCGCTGCCCTCCACCCATGTCCACGTCCTGCGGGTGGACTCTCTAGAAGCGTTGGATGCGCTGCCCCAGGGCACCACTCCGCTGCCCACGCCTGTTGCCGACAGCCCGGCCTACGTCATCTACACCTCGGGCAGCACTGGCCGGCCCAAAGGTGTCCAGGTGGCCCACCGCGCTGCCGTCAACCACTTGCACTGGCGTCAGCAGCACTTCCCCATGGGGCCCCAGGACGCCTTCCTCCAGAAGGCCTCCTTCAGCTTCGACATCTCCGTCTGGGAGATGTTCGCCCCATTGGTGGCCGGTGCCCGCCTCGTGCTCGCTCGCCCCGGTGGCCAGCGTGACTCCGAGTACCTGGTGCAGGCCGTGGTGCGTCACTCCATCACCCACCTGCACTTCGGGCCCTCTCCTCTCTCTGCCTTCCTCCAGACTCCGGGCGTTGAGCTCTGCCGCTCCCTGCGCTTCGTCTTCTGCGGCGGTGAGCCCCTCACCTCTGAGCTCCACTCGCGCTTCATCTCCACCCTGAGCGCTCAGCTCGTCCACCAGTACGGGCCCACCGAAACCTGCATCGACAGCACCGCTTGGGTGAGCCCCTCTCACCCGGTATCCTCTCTCCCCATCGGCCGCCCCATCTCCAACACCCAGGTGTACGTGTTGGACGAGCGGCTTCAGCCCGTCCCCACCGGCATACCCGGTGAGCTTCTCATCGGCGGCACTGGCCTCGCCTGGGGCTACCTCAACCGTCCGGAGCTCACTGCCGAGAAGTTCATCCCCCATCCGATCAGCGACGCCCCCGGTGCACGCCTCTACCGCACAGGCGACAAGGTGCGCTGGTTGGCCGATGGCACCCTCGAGTTCCTCGGCCGCCTCGACTTCCAGGTGAAGGTGCGCGGCTTCCGCATCGAGCTGGGTGAAATCGAGTCCGTCCTGGCCCGCCACCCCTCCGTGCGCCAGTCCCTCGTCATCGCTCGCGAGGACAGGCCCGGCGACAAGCGTCTCGTGGCCTACGTCGTGCCCTCGCAGCCGCAGCAGACCTCCGCCGTCACCGAGCTGCGCGCCTACCTCAAGGAGCACCTGCCCGAATACATGGTGCCCTCCGCCTTCGTGGCGCTCGAGCAGCTCCCGCTCACGCCCAACGGCAAGGTGAACCGCAAGGCACTCCCTGCCCCGGAGGCCACTGTCTCCGACGCCGCGTACATCGCCCCGCGTACCCCCACCGAGCAGCAGCTCGCCACCATCTGGGCCGAGGTGCTCGGAGTGCCCCGCGTCGGTGCCGAGGACCACTTCTTCGAGCTGGGCGGCCACTCCCTGCTGGCCACCCGCGTCTTCTCGCGCCTGCGCTCCATCTTCGAAGTGGAGCTACCCGTTCGCGCGCTCTTCGAGGCACCCACCCTCTCCTCGCTCGCGCGCAGGATCGACGAAGCACGCGCCCAGCAGAGCCGGAGCGTGATGCAGGCGCCTCCGCTGCGGCCTGCGCCGCGCACGGGAGACATCCCGCTGGCGTTCGCGCAGCAGCGGCTGTGGTTCCTCGATCAGCTCGAGCCCGGCAGTCCCGTCTACAACATCCCCGCGGCCCTCCGGCTCTCTGGCAAGGTGGACACCAAGGCCCTGCATCGCGCCTTCGAGGAGCTCGTGCGCCGTCACGAGTCCCTGCGCACCACCTTCGCCTCCCGCGATGGCGAGCCCATCCAGCTCATCGCGCCCGCCCTCTCCATTGCGCTCGACATCCAGGATCTGCGAGACCTGCCCGCCGCCGAGCGAGAGAGCCGAGCCCAGCAACTGGCCCATCAGGAGGCCCAGCGCCCCTTCGACCTGGCCAACGGCCCGCTCCTGCGTACGAGCCTGCTGCGCCTGGGCACGAACGATCACGTGCTGCTCGTCACCCTGCACCACATCATCTCCGATGGGTGGTCCACGGGCGTGCTCGTGCGTGAGGTCGCCTCGCTCTACGCCGCCTTCGCCGCAGGCCAACAGCCGCTCCTGCCGCCTCTGCCCATCCAGTACGCCGACTTCGCCCTCTGGCAGCGCGCCTGGCTCCAGGGCGAGGTGCTCGAGACCCAGCTGCGTTACTGGAAGCAGCAATTGGGGGATGCGCCGTCCCACCTGGAGCTGGCCACCGACAAGCCCCGTCCCCCCGTGCAGACCTTCCGGGGTGACAACCTGCCCGTGACGCTCCCCCGGGCCCTCTCCGACGCCATCAAGGCGCTCTCCTCGCGGCTAGGCGTCACGCCCTTCATGACGTTGCTGGCCGGCTTCCAGGTGCTGCTGCACCGCTACTCTGGACAGGGGGACATCTCCGTCGGCTCGCCCATCGCCGGCCGCCGCAGCACCGAGGTCGAGGGCCTCATCGGCTTCTTCGTCAACACGCTCGTCCTGCGCTCGCGCTTCTCCGCCGACACGTCCTTCCGCGAGCTGCTGCTCCAGGTGCGTGACACCACCCTGGCCGCGTACGAGCACCAGGACGTCCCCTTCGAAAAGCTCGTCGAGCAGCTCCAGCCTCAGCGAGACCTCAGCCGCACACCCCTGTTCCAGGTGATGTTCGTCCTGCAGAACGCGCCGGCCGAGGCCCTGACGCTGCCGGAGCTCACCCTGCGTCCAGTGGAGCAATCGAGCGGCACGTCCAAGTTCGACTGGCTGCTCACGCTCGTCGATTCGCCCAGCGGCTTCTCGGGAGGCCTCCAGTACAACACCGACCTCTTCGAGCGTGACACCGTGGCTCGAGCCGTGGAGCACTTGCGAGTGCTGCTGACGGCCGCTGTTGCCCAGCCGGAGACGCGACTCTCCGAGCTGCCCCTGCTCTCCGAGGACGAGCAGCGCAAGGTGCTCGTCGAGTGGAACGCCACGCGCGTGGACTACCCGCGTGAGTCCTCCATTCATGCGCTCTTCGAGGCCCAGGCCGCTCGTACGCCCGACGCCATCGCCGTCGAGTTCCAGGGCGCACACCTCACCTACCGCCAGCTCGACTCGCGCTCCAACCAACTCGCCCACCACTTGCTCGCGCTGGGCCTGCGGCCCGGCCAGTCCGTGGCCCTGTGCGTCGAGCGCTCCCTGGAGATGGTCGTCTCCACCCTCGCCATCCTCAAGGCGGGCGGTGCCTACGTTCCTCTCGACCCCTCCTACCCCCGCGAGCGCCTGGAGTTCATGCTCCAGGACGTCCGCGCGCCCTTGCTGCTCGCCCAGCGCCACCTCGCCGAGCGCCTGCCCTCGGGCCATGCCCGCCTGGTGGTGCTCGACTCCGACGCCCACCTCATCTCCCAGCAGAGCGAGGCGTCCCCGGGCATCGCCATGGGCCCCGAGGCGCTCGCCTACGTCATGTACACCTCGGGCTCCACGGGCCTGCCCAAGGGCGTGTGCATTCCTCACCGAGGCGTGGTGCGCCTCGTCATGGGCTCGCGCTTCGCTGACTTCGGCCCAAGCGAAGTCATGCTGCAGCTGGCGCCTATCTCCTTCGATGCCGCCACGCTCGAGCTGTGGGGCAGCCTGCTTCACGGCGGCAAGCTCGTCGTCCTCCCCCCGCACGCGCCCTCCATCGAGGAGCTGGGCCGAGCCCTGAAGAAGCACGGCATCACCACCCTGTGGCTCACCGCTGCGCTCTTCGATCAGGTGGTGGCCACGCAACCCGAGGCGCTCTCCCACGTGCGCCAGGTGCTCGCTGGCGGTGACGTGCTCGCCCCGGAACGCGTGAAGACGCGGCTGGCGCAGGGTGGACAGCTCGTCAACGGCTACGGCCCTACCGAGAGCACCACCTTCACCACCTGCAACGTCCTCACGCGTCAGGAGCAGGTGGGCCACACCGTGTCCATCGGCCGCCCCATCTCTAACACCCAGGTGTACGTGCTGGACGCGCGGCTGCGGCCCGTGCCCCCGGGTGTTCATGGCGAGCTGTACATCGGTGGCGACGGCCTGGCCTGGGGCTACCTCAACCGCCCGGAGCTCTCCGCCGAGAAGTTCGTCCCCCACCCCTTCGCCCTCACTCCGGGCGCGCGCCTCTACCGCACCGGTGACAGGGTGCGCTGGCTGGCCGATGGCACCCTCGAGTTCTCAGGCCGCCTCGACTCGCAGGTGAAGCTGCGCGGCTTCCGCATCGAGCTGGGTGAAATCGAGTCCATCCTCGACAAGCACCCCTCCGTGCGCCAGTGCGTCGTCATCGCCCGCGAGGACAGGCCCGGTGACAAGCGCCTGGTGGCCTACGTCGTGACTGCGGGCCAGCAGGCTCCCGCTGCCTCCGAGCTGCGCGCCTACCTCAAGGAGCACCTGCCCGAGTACATGGTGCCCTCCGCCTTCGTGGTGCTTGAGCAACTGCCGCTCACGCCCAACGGCAAGGTGAACCGCAAGGCCCTGCCCGCTCCAGAGGTCACGGCCTCCGACGCCGAGTACATCGCTCCGCGCACGCCCACCGAGGAGCAGCTCGCCGCCATCTGGGCCGAAGTGCTCGGGGTGCCTCGAGTTGGTGCCGAGGACGACTTCTTCCAGCTCGGCGGTCACTCCCTGCTGGCGACCCGTGTCCTCTCGCGCCTGCGCTCCGCCTTCGCGGTGGAGCTGCCCGTCCGGGCCCTCTTCGAGGCCTCGACTCTCTCCGCACTCGCGGGAAGGATCGACGACGCGAGCGCCCGACAGGCTCGCGGTGCGCAGCAAGCGCCTCCGCTGAAGTCCGTTCCGCGCACCGGTGACATCCCGCTGGCCTTCTCCCAGCAGCGGCTGTGGTTCCTCGACCAGCTCGAGCCCGGCAGCCCCGTCTACAACATCCCCTACGCGCTCAGGCTCTCGGGCAAGGTGGACATCGAGGCCCTGCGTCGCGCCTTCGAGGAGCTCGTGTGCCGTCACGAGTCCCTGCGCACCACCTTCTCCTCTCACGACGGTCAGCCCATCCAGCTCATTGCTCCGGCACTCTCCGTCCCCCTCGACATTCTGGATCTGCGAGACGTGCCCGTCGCCGAGCGTGAGGCCCGGGCCCAGGTGCTAGCGCGCCAGGAGGCCCAATACTCCTTCGACCTGGCCAGCGGCCCGCTCCTGCGTACGAGCCTGCTGCGCCTGGATTCCGAGGACCACGTGCTGGTGCTGGTGATGCACCACATCATCTCTGATGGCTGGTCCATGAGCGTGCTCGTGCGCGAAGTCGCCACGCTCTACGCCGCCTTCGCCGCGGGCCGGCAGCCCACCCTGCCGCCCCTGCCCATCCAGTACCCGGATTTCGCTCTCTGGCAGCGCTCCTGGTTGCAGGGAGAAGTCCTCGACGCGCAGCTGCGCTTCTGGAAGCAGCAGCTCTCCGGTGCTCCCGCGCACCTGGAGCTGGCCACCGACAAGCCGCGTCCTCCGGTTCAGACCTTCCGGGGTGACAGCGTGCGCGTGGCTCTGCCCAAGGCGCTCTCCGAGTCCATCAAGGCGCTCTCCATGCGCCTGGGCGTCACCCCCTTCATGACGCTGCTGGCCGGCTTCCAGGTGCTGCTGCACCGCTACTCGCGCCAGGATGACATCTCCGTCGGCTCTCCCATCGCCGGCCGCCGCAGCACTGAGCTCGAAGGCCTCATCGGCTTCTTCATCAACACGCTCGTCCTGCGCTCCCGCTTCTCCTCTGGCATGTCCTTCCGCGAGCTGCTGCTCCAGGTGCGCGACACCACCCTGGCCGCCTACGAGCACCAGGACCTGCCTTTCGAGAAGCTCGTTGAGGAGCTCCAGCCCCAGCGCGATCTCAGCCGCTCGCCGCTCTTCCAGGTGATGTTCATCCTGCAGAATGCGCCGGCGGAAGCCCTCCAACTGCCGGGCCTCACTCTGCGCCAGCTGCCGCAGTCGAGCGGCACGTCCAAGTTCGACTGGACGCTCGCGTTCACTGACACGCCCAACGGTTTCGCCGGTGGCCTCGAGTACAACGTCGACCTCTTCGAGCGTGACACTATCGTGCGTGCCACCGAGCACCTGCGCATCCTGCTTGAGGCCGCGGTGGCGCACCCGGAGACTCGGCTCTCCGAGCTGCCCCTGCTCTCCAGCGCCGAGAAGCACAAGCTCCTCGTTCAGTGGAATGACCTCCCGCTCGACTACCCACGCGAGGCCACGATTCACGAGCTCTTCGAGGCGCAGGTGGAGCGCACGCCTGATGCAGAGGCCCTCGTCGACGGCACGCGCTCGCTCACCTATGCCGAGCTCAATGCTCGCGCCAACCAGCTCGCCCACAGCCTGCGTGCGCTCGGCGTTACGCCCGAGACGCCCGTCGGCATCTGCGCCAGGCGCTCGGCTGAGCTCGTCGTGGGCCTGCTCGGCATCCTCAAGGCCGGCGGCCTCTACGTCCCGCTCGACCCGGCCTACCCTCGCGAGCGTCTGGGCTTCATCGTGGAAGACGCCCAGCTGCGCTTCCTCGTCGCCCAGTCCGACGTCACCGACAGCCTGCCTCCCCACTCCGCTCACATGCTGCTGCTCGACAAGGACGCGGAGACGTTGTCGCGCGCTCCCGTCAGCAACCCCTCGCGTGCGGCCTTCAGCAGCAACCTCGCCTACCTCATCTACACCTCGGGCTCCACGGGCCGCCCCAAGGGCGTCTCCATTGAGCACCGCAACGCCGTCTCCTTCCTCTTCTGGGCTCGCTCTGTCTTCTCTCCCGAGCTTCTCTCCGGCTTGCTGGCTTCCACCTCCATCGCCTTCGACCTGTCCGTCTTCGAGCTCTTCCTCCCCCTGAGCCTCGGCGGCACTGTCATCCTCGCAGGCAATGCCCTGGAGCTGCCCAACCTCCCTGCCTCTCAGCGCGTCTCGCTCGTCAACACCGTCCCCTCCGCCATCTCCGAGCTGCTTCGCTCCGGCGGCCTCCCCTCCTCCGTCCGCGTCGTCAACCTCGCTGGCGAGCCTCTTGCCACCTCTCTCGTCCAGCAGCTCTACCAGCAGCCCGGCCTCTCCCTCGTCTACGACCTCTACGGCCCCTCCGAGACCACCACCTACTCCACCTTCACCCTCCGCCACTCCGACAAGCCCGCCACCATCGGCAGGCCCATCTCCGGCACTCAGGTCTACTTGCTCGACGAGCGCCTGCGGCCGGTGCCCACGGGCGTACCCGGTGAAGTCTTCATCTCCGGTGCCGGTGTCTCCCGCGGCTACCTCGGCCGCCCCGAGCTCACCGCCGAGAAGTTCATGCCCGACCCGTTTGGCTCTACGCCGGGCGCGCGCATGTACCGCACGGGCGACCTCGCTCGGTACCGCGCCGATGGCAACCTTGAGTACCTCGGCCGCACTGACTTCCAGGTGAAGGTGCGCGGCTTCCGCATTGAGCTGGGTGAAATCGAGACCGTTCTCGACAAGCACCCCGGTGTGCGCCAGGTGGTGGTGGTCGCTCGCGAGGACAGGCCCGGTGACAAGCGCCTGGTGGCTTACCTCACGCCCTCAGGCCAGCAGGCGCCCACCACCGCAGAGCTGCGTGCCCACCTCAAGCAGCACCTGCCCGAGTACATGGTGCCCTCTGCCTTCGTGGTGCTTGAGCAACTGCCGCTCACGCCCAACGGCAAGGTGAACCGCAAGGCCCTGCCCACTCCGGAGGCTCCTACCGACTCCGCGACTGAATACATCGCCCCGCGCACCCCCACCGAGGAGCAGCTCGCCGCCATCTGGGCCGAGGTGCTCGGGGTGCCCCGCGTTGGTGCCGAGGACAACTTCTTCGAGTTGGGCGGCCACTCGCTGCTGGCGACCCGTGTCCTCTCTCGCCTGCGCACCACCTTCCAGGTGGAGCTGCCTGTCCGCGCCCTCTTCGAGGCCTCGACCCTCTCCGCGCTCGCGGGAAGGATCGACGACGCGAACACCCGACAGGCTCGCGGTGCGCAGCAGGCGCCTCCGCTGAAGTCCGTTCCACGCACCGGTGACATCCCGCTGGCCTTCTCCCAGCAGCGGCTGTGGTTCCTCGATCAGCTCGAGCCCGGTAGCCCCGTCTACAACATCCCCTACGCGCTCAGGCTCTCAGGCTGGTTGGACATCGAGGCCCTGCGTCGCGCCTTCGAGGAGCTCGTGCGCCGTCACGAGTCCCTGCGCACCACCTTCTCCTCTCACGACGGTCAGCCCGTCCAGCTCATTGCTCCGGCACTCTCCGTCCCCCTCGACCTCCTGGATCTACGAGACGTGCCCGTCGCCGAGCGTGAGGCGCGAGCTCAGGTGCTAGCGCGTCAGGAGGCCCAGCACTCCTTCGACCTGGCCAACGGCCCGCTCCTGCGTACGAGCCTGCTGCGCCTGGATTCCGAGGACCATGTGCTGGTGCTGGTCATGCACCACATCATCTCTGATGGCTGGTCCATGAGCGTGCTCGTGCGCGAGGTCGCCTCGCTCTACGCCGCCTTCGCCGCGGGCCGGCAGCCCACCCTGCCGCCCCTGCCCATCCAGTACCCGGATTTCGCTCTCTGGCAGCGCTCCTGGCTGCAGGGGGAAGTCCTCGACGCGCAGCTGCGCTTCTGGAAGCAGCAGCTCTCCGGTGCTCCCGCGCACCTGGAGCTGGCCACCGACAAGCCGCGTCCTCCGGTTCAGACCTTCCGGGGTGACAGCGTGCGCGTGGCTCTGCCCAAGGCGCTCTCCGAGTCCATCAAGGCGCTCTCCATGCGCCTGGGCGTCACCCCCTTCATGACGCTGCTGGCTGGCTTCCAGGCGCTGCTGCACCGCTACTCGCGCCAGGACGACATCTCCGTCGGCTCTCCCATCGCCGGCCGCCGCAGCACCGAGCTCGAAGGCCTCATCGGCTTCTTCATCAACACGCTCGTCCTGCGCTCCCGCTTCTCCTCTGGCATGTCCTTCCGCGAGCTGCTGCTCCAGGTGCGCGACACCACCCTGGCCGCCTACGAGCACCAGGACCTGCCTTTCGAGAAGCTCGTTGAGGAGCTCCAGCCCCAGCGCGATCTCAGCCGCTCGCCGCTCTTCCAGGTGATGTTCATCCTGCAGAATGCGCCGGCGGAAGCTATCCAGTTGCCGGGCCTGGCCCTGCGTCAGCTGCCCCAGTCCAGTGGCACATCCAAGTTCGACTGGACGCTCGCGTTCACCGACACGCCCAACGGCTTCACCGGCGGCCTCGAGTACAACGTCGACCTCTTCGAGCGCGACACCATCGTGCGTGCCACCGAGCACCTGCGCATCCTGCTCGAGGCCGCGGTGGCGCGCCCGGAGACCCGGCTCTCCGAGCTGCCCCTGCTCTCCAGCGCCGAGAAGCACAAGCTCCTCGTTCAGTGGAATGACCTCCCGCTCGACTACCCGCGCGAGGCCACCCTCCACGAGCTCTTCGAGGCTCAGGTAGAGCGCACGCCTGATGCCGAAGCCCTCGTCGACGGTACCCGCTCGCTCACCTATGCCGAGCTCAATGCTCGCGCCAACCAGCTTGCGCACTCGCTACGCTCCCTGGGCGTGGGTCCCGAGACTCCTGTTGGTATTTGCGCCAGGCGCTCGGCTGACCTCGTCGTGGGCCTGCTTGGCATCCTCAAGGCCGGTGGCCTCTACGTCCCACTCGACCCGGCCTACCCTCGTGAGCGTCTGGGCTTCATCGTGGAAGACGCCCAGCTGCGCTTCCTCGTTGCTCAGTCCGACGTCACCAACAACCTGCCTCCCCACTCCGCTCACGTGCTGCTGCTCGACAAGGACTCCGAGTCCCTCTCTCGCGCCAGCACCCGCAACCCTGCACATGCTGCCTTCAGCAGCAACCTCGCCTACCTCATCTACACCTCGGGCTCCACGGGCCGCCCCAAGGGCGTCTCTATTGAGCACCGCAATGCTGTCTCTTTCCTCTTCTGGGCTCGCTCTGTCTTCTCTCCGCAGCTCCTCTCCGGTCTGCTCGCCTCCACCTCCATCGCCTTCGACCTGTCCGTCTTCGAGCTCTTCCTCCCTCTGAGCCTCGGCGGCACTGTCATTCTCGCGGGCAACGCCCTGGAGCTGCCCAACCTCCCTGCCTCTCAGCGCGTCTCGCTCGTCAACACCGTCCCTTCCGCCATCTCCGAGCTGCTTCGCTCCGGCGGCCTCCCCTCCTCCGTCCGCGTCGTCAACCTCGCTGGCGAGCCTCTTGCCACCTCTCTCGTCCAGCAGCTCTACCAGCAGCCCGGCCTCTCCCTCGTCTACGACCTCTACGGCCCCTCCGAGACCACCACCTACTCCACCTTCACCCTCCGCCACTCCGACAAGCCCGCCACCATCGGCAGGCCCATCTCCGGCACTCAGGTCTACTTGCTCGACGAGCGCCTGCGGCCGGTGCCCACGGGCGTACCCGGTGAAGTCTTCATCTCCGGTGCCGGTGTCTCCCGCGGCTACCTCGGCCGCCCCGAGCTCACCGCCGAGAAGTTCATGCCCGATCCGTTCGGCTCTACGCCGGGCGCGCGCATGTACCGCACGGGCGACCTCGCTCGGTACCGCGCCGATGGCAACCTTGAGTACCTCGGCCGCACCGACTTCCAGGTGAAGGTGCGTGGCTTCCGCATTGAGCTGGGTGAAATCGAAACTGTCCTCGACCGTCACCCGGGCGTGCGCCAGGTGGTGGTGGTCGCTCGCGAGGACAGGCCCGGTGACAAGCGCCTGGTGGCCTACCTCACGCCCTCGGGCCAGCAGGCGCCCACTACCGCGGAGCTGCGCGCCCACCTCAAGCAGCACCTGCCTGAGTACATGGTGCCCTCTGCTTTCGTGGTGCTTGAGCAACTGCCGCTCACGCCCAATGGCAAGGTGAACCGCAAGGCCCTGCCCGCCCCGGAGGCCCCCTCCGACTCTGGTACCGAGTACATCGCTCCGCGTACCCCCACCGAGGAGCAGCTCGCCGCCATCTGGGCCGAGGTGCTCGGGGTGCCTCGCGTCGGCGCCGAAGACCACTTCTTCGAGCTCGGCGGCCACTCGCTGTTGGCCACTCGTGTCCTCTCTCGCGTGCGATCCGCCTTCCAGGTAGAGCTGCCCGTCCGCGCCCTCTTCGAAGCGCCCACGCTCTCTGCACTCGCGCTCAAGCTCGACGAAGCCCAGCGCTCACGCCGAGCGCCGCGAACCTCGCGCCTGCGCTCCATCGTTCGCGAAGGCGACATCCCGCTGGCCTTCGCGCAGCAGCGGCTGTGGTTCCTCGATCAGCTCGAACCCGGCAGCCCTGCCTACAACCTCCCCATCGCCAACAGGCTCTCGGGCCCCTTGAACACCGAGGCACTGCAACGCGCCTTCGAGGAGCTCGTGCGCCGTCACGAGTCCCTGCGCACCACCTTCTCCGCCCGCGACGGTCAGCCCATTCAGGTCATCGCGCCCTCCCTCTCCGTCCCGCTCGAGGTGGTGGATCTCCAGGAGGTGCCTGCCGCCGAGCGTGAGACTCGGGCTCGCGACCTGGCCCGACAGGAGGCCCTGCGCCCCTTCGACCTGGTCAACGGTCCGCTCCTGCGTGCCACCCTGCTGCGCCTGGGTGCCGACGACCACCTGCTGGTGTTCGTGATGCACCACATCGTCTCCGACGGCTGGTCCATGGGCGTGCTCGTGCGTGAGGTGGCCACCCTCTATGTGGCCTATGCTTCCGGCCAGCAGCCGTCCCTACCGGCTCTGCCCGTCCAGTACGCCGACTTCGCCCTCTGGCAGCGCTCCTGGTTGCAGGGAGAAGTCCTCGACGCGCAGCTGCACTTCTGGAAGCAGCAGCTCTCCGGCGCGCCCTCGCACCTGGAGCTGCCCACTGACAAGCCGCGTCCCCCGGTTCAGACCTTCCGGGGTGACAGCGTGCGCGTGGCTCTGCCCAAGGCGCTCTCCGAGTCCATCAAGGCGCTCTCCATGCGCCTGGGTGCCACCCCGTTCATGACGCTGCTGGCTGGCTTCCAGGTGCTGCTGCACCGCTACTCACGCCAGGACGACATCTCCGTCGGCTCGCCCATCGCCGGCCGCCGCGACGCTGAGCTCGAGGGCCTCATCGGCTTCTTCGTCAACACGCTCGTCCTGCGCTCCCGCGTCTCCCCCCAGGCCACCTTCCGTGAGCTGTTGCTCCAGGTGCGTGACACCACCCTGGCCGCCTACGAGCACCAGGATCTGCCCTTCGAGAAGCTCGTCGAGCAGCTCCAGCCCCAGCGCGATCTCAGCCGCTCGCCGTTCTTCCAGGTGATGTTCGTCCTGCAGAACGCGCCGACGGAGGCGTTGAGGCTGCGGCAGGACCTCACGCTAAAGCCGGTGGCACTGGCGGGCGGCACGTCCAAGTTCGACTGGACGCTCGCGCTCACCGACACGCCGGAGGGCTTCGCGGGAGGCCTCGAGTACAACATTGACCTCTTCGAGCGAGACACCGTGGTGCGAGCCATGGAGCACCTGCGCATCCTGCTCGAGGCCGCCGTGGCGCACCCGGAGGCCCGGCTCTCCGAGCTGTCTCTCCTCTCGGAGGCCGAGCAGCGCAAGCTGCTGGTCGAGTGGAACGACACCCACCACGCTGACGCCCCGCGCGACGCCACGATCCACGAGCTCTTCGAGGCCCAGGCCGCGAGGACGCCTGACGCGCTCGCCGTGCTCTTCGGGCAGCAGTCGCTCACCTTCCGGGAGCTCGACACGCGCGCCAACCAGCTCGCTCACGCACTGAGGGGCCTCGGCGTCGGGCCCGACATCCCCGTCGCCCTCTGCGTCGAGCCCTCGCTGGAGATGGTCATCGGCCTGATGGGCATCCTCAAGGCGGGTGGAACCTACGTGCCACTCGATCCGGCGCACCCGGCCGACCGGCTGTCCTTCATGATGGAGGACTGCCGCGCGCCGCTCCTCCTCACCCAGGCGCACCTGGTGGGCACCCTGCCCGCGTTCTCCGGACAGGTGCTCCGGCTGGACACCGACTGGCAGTCCCTGTCCGTCCACGGGGATGCGCCGCTGCGGCACCAGACCACGCCGGACAACCTCGCGTACATCATCTACACCTCGGGTAGCACCGGCCGGCCCAAGGGCGTCATGGTGCCGCACCGCGGGGTGCCCAACCTCGTCCAGGCCCAGGCGCGAGCGTTCGGCATCCGCCCAGGCAGCCGCGTGCTCCAGTTCGCCTCGTTCAGCTTCGACGCCTCGGTCTCCGAGGTCGCCGTCACGCTGCTGTCGGGCGCCACGCTCTGCCTGGCTCGCCGGGACGCGCTGATGCCGGGGCCCGGGTTGGTGGCCCTGCTGCGCGAGCAGGCCATCAACGTGGTCACCTTCCCCCCGTCCCTGCTGGCGCTGCTCCCCAGCGAGGGGCTGGACTCTCTGCACACCGTCGTCTCCGCGGGAGAGGCCTGCTCGCCCGAGCTCGTCTCGCGCTGGGCCTCGCCTGGGCGCCGCTTCCTCAACGGCTACGGCCCCACGGAGACCACGGTCTGCGCCACGATGGCCACCTGCGTCCCCAATGGTCAGCGTCCGCCCATCGGCAGGCCGCTGCCCAACGTTCAGCTCTACGTCCTCGATGAGCACCAGCGGCCCGTGCCCATCGGCGTGCCGGGCGAGCTCTACATCGGTGGCCTGGGAGTCTCGCGCGGCTACCTCAACCGCCCCGAGCTCACCGCCGAGAAGTTCATCCCGGATCCGTTCAGTGGAGAGGCCGGCGCTCGCCTGTACCGCACGGGCGATCTGGTGCGTTACCGCGCGGATGGCAACCTCGAGTACCTCGGCCGCACGGACTTCCAGGTGAAGGTGCGTGGCTTCCGCATCGAGCTGGGAGAGATCGAGTCCGTGCTCGACAAGCACCCCGGCATACGCCAGAGCATCGTCATCGCTCGCGAGGACAGGCCCGGTGACAAGCGGCTGGTGGCGTACCTCGCGCCCTCGAGCCAGCAAGCGCCCACCACGGCGGAGCTGCGTGCCCACCTCAAGCAGCACCTGCCCGAGTACATGGTGCCCTCCGCCTTCGTGGTGCTCGAGCAGTTGCCGCTCTCGCCCAACGGCAAGGTGGACAGGAGGGCGCTGCCAACTCCGGAGGCCACGGTCTCCGGCTCCGAGTACATCGCCCCGCGCACGCCCATCGAGGAGCTGCTCGCGGGCATCTGGGCCGAGGTGCTCTCGGTGCCTCGCGTCGGCATTCGGGACAACTTCTTCGAGCTGGGCGGCCACTCGTTGCTCGCCACGCGTGTGACGTCCCGCGTGTTCCAGGTCCTGGAGCGGCGCGTGAGCGTGCTCACCCTCTTCCAGAACCCGACGATCGAGCTCCTCGCCGAGGCGCTGCGTCAGCAGCAAGACGCCTCGGACGCTCCACGCGCGCTGGTGAAGCTACAGGCCGGAGAGCCCCACCTGCGGCCGCTGTTCCTCGTCCACGCGGCCGGCGGTGGCGTCATGAGCTACACGGATCTGGTCGGCCATCTCGGGGCGGATCGCCCGGTCTACGGGCTGCACGATCCCGCGCTGGACGGCGCCGAGCCAATGCCGGCCTCGGTGGAGGCAATGGCGCGCCACTACGTCGCACAGGTTCGCGAGGTCCAGCCCCACGGCCCTTACTACCTGGGCGGCTGGTCGTTCGGCGGTGTGTTGGCCTTCGAGATGGCGCAGCAGCTCCAGGCCGCCGGCGAGAAGGTGGACCTGCTCACCCTGTTCGACACGCACGCGCCCGGGAAGAAGGGCGAGGTGGACGAGGTCAACCTGCTGAGCGCCTTCTGCCACAACCTCGGGCTGTCCTGGCGGGACCTCCCGCTGGACTCCGAGCGCCTGCTGCAACTCAATGGCCGGGAGCGGCTGGCGTACGTGCTGGAGCAGGCCAGGGGTGTCGTGGGAGGCGGGGCCGTGGTCGACCTCGACCAGGCGTGGCGCCTCTACGAGACCTTCATGCGCCACATCCGAGCGCAGCAGAGCTACGAGCCCCGCCCCTACGCGGGTTCCGCCGTGCTATTCAAGGCCAGTACGCAACCAGAGGGAGTCGCGCCGGACGGCCGACTGGGTTGGAGTGCGTGGATCACCGGCGCGCTCGAGGTCCAGGAAGTGCCCGGAGCGCATCACACGATGCTGAATGAACCCCACGCCGCCCCCCTGGCGGAACGGCTCACCCATCACTTGAAGACGTTGGATCAGCGGGAGGCGGCATGAGTACCCCCACCCCCATCGCCCCTCAGGGCTCGATGCGGACCTTTGGCATTACCTGGGCGGGGCAGTTGCTCTCCCTGATCGGCTCGGGGCTGACCAGCTTCGCGCTCGGCATCGAGGTGTACAAGCGCACCGGCTCCATCACCAAGCTGTCGCTGGTTACCTTCTTTGCCACCGTGCCGTACGTCCTGCTGTCGCCCATTGCCGGTGCGCTGGTGGATCGGTGGAACCGCCGCACGGCGCTGTTGCTCAGTGATTTAGGCGCGGGCATCTGCTCGCTCTTCATCTGGGGGCTGATCGCCGCGGGCGAGGCTGGCTACTGGAAGCTCGAGACCTGGCACTTCTACCTGCCGTTCGCGCTGAGCTCGCTCTTCGCGGCGATCCGCGGTCCGGCGCTCGCCGCGGCCACGTCGCAGCTGGTGCCCAAGCAGCACCTGGGCCGAGCCAACGGCATGCTCGAGCTGGCCAACGGAGCCAGCCAGATCATCGCGCCGGTGCTCGCGGGTGCGTTGGTGGTCCGCATCGGGTTGCAGGGCGTGGTGCTGATCGACCTGGCGAGCTACGTCATCGCCGTGGGGAGCCTGCTGCTCGTCCGCTTCCCGTCCTTGCCTCCCTCGACCCAGCAGACCGCGGACAAGCCCTCGCTCTTGAAGGAGGTGGCCTACGGCTGGAACTTCATCCGGACGCGGCCCGGGCTGCTCGGGCTGCTGATGGCCTCCATCCTTCCCAACCTGCTCTACGGGCTGGTGACGGTGCTCATCACGCCGCTGGTGCTGAGCTTCTCGAACGCGGAGACGCTGGGGCTGATCCTCTCGCTGGCGGGCCTGGGCATGCTGGCGGGAGCCATCACCATGAGCATCTGGGGAGGCCCCAAGCGGCTGGTCCGGGGCGTGCTCGGCTTCCAGTTGATGTCTGGCCTCGTGCTGCTCGGAGGCGGTCTGCCCGCGAGCACGCTCGTCGTCACGCTGTGCGCGGGGCTGTTCCTCTTCACGATGCCGCTGATGATGGGGACCAGCCAGAGCATCTGGCAGCGCAAGGTGGCCCAGGGCGTACAGGGACGCGTCTTCGCCGTGCGCCGGATGATCGCCATGGCGGTGTCGCCCGTGGCCACGCTGCTGTCAGGCCCCTTGGCGGACCGGGTCTTCGAGCCCTTGCTGGCTCCAGGTGGCGCGCTCGCGGGGAGTGTCGGGCGCGTGGTGGGCACGGGCCCCGGACGCGGCATCGGCTTCCTGTTCGTCGTCATGGGCGTGTTGATGGCGGTGAACGTGCTCGTCGTCTGGATGTCCCCGCGCGTGCGCAACCTGGAGAGCGAGCTGCCGGATGCCGTCCCGGACAAGACCGTCACCCACCTGCCTGAAAACCCCGGTGCCGAGGGCGAGCCCGCTCTCTCCGCCGCCTCTGGAGGCTCGAAGTCATGAAGAAGCTGTGGCAGATGCTCAAGATGCTCCCGCCGGTGGTGGCGGCGGCGACGCCCGGCGTGGGTCCCTTCCTGGCCCGTGGCCGCTGGCCGCGCACGCAGGGGGCGCTGACGGCTCCGGGACTCAACGGGCCCGTGGAGATCATCCGGGACAAATGGGGCGTGCCGCACATCTTCGCGAAGGACGAGCATGACTTGTTCTTCGCCCAGGGCTACGTGCAGGCGCAGGATCGGCTCTGGCAGATGGAGATGGGCCGCCGGATCTCCGATGGCACGCTGGCCGGGATGATGGGTCCGGGCGCGCTGCCCGTGGATCGCATCATGCGAACCATGGGCCTGCGGCGGGCCGCCGAGCGTGCCTGGGCCCATGTCCAGGGTGAGGCGCGCACCATCGCGGAGGCCTTCGCCGAGGGCGTGAACGCGCGCCTGAAGGCCGAGCCGCTGCCGCTCGAGTGCTCCATCTTCGGCGTCACCCCGGCGCCCTGGACGCCGGTGGACATCCTGACGCGAGGCAACATGCTGGCGCTCGCGCTGGGTGGCAACCACCGGCTGGAACTGTTCCGGGCGCGCCTGCTGGCGGAGGTGGGCGAGGAGCTCACCGCGATGATCCTCCCCTCGCACGCGCCGGAGACGCCGCTCATCGTGCCGCCCGAGGCCATGAACCTCCGAGGCCTGGCCGGCGTGACGAAGCTGGAGGGACTGGACAAGGTGGACGCGCTGCTGGGAGACCCGAACATCGTCTCGGGCAGCAACAACTGGGTGGTGCACGGCAACCGCACGGCGAGCGGCAAGCCCCTGCTGGCCAATGACGTGCACATCGGCCTGGGGCTCCCCTCCACCTGGTACGAGAGCGGCCTGCACGGTGGGCGCTTCAACGTGGTGGGCTTCACGCTGCCGGGCGTCCCCATGGTGGTGGTCGGCCACAACGGGCGCATCGCCTGGGGCATGTCCAACCTGGGCCCCGACACCCAGGACTTCTACATCGAGAAGCTGGACGACCCGAAGGCCCCCAAGCGCTACGAGTTCAAGGGCGAGTGGCACGACCTGGAGGTCCTCCGCGAGCAGATTCCGGTGAAGGGGGGCGCACCGGTGCCGCTGGAGATCCGCCTCACCCGGCACGGCCCCCTCATGAACAGCGTGCTCGGCCCCCAGGTGAAGCCGGACTCCGAGCCCCTGGCGCTGCGCTGGGCGTTGCACGACAGCGGGCCGCTGCTCCAGGCGCTCCTGCAGATGAACACCGCGGGGAGTTGGAAGGACTTCCGCGCGGCGCTCGAGCTCTGGGAGAGCCCGGGCCAGAACTTCGTGTACGCGGACGTCGAGGGCAACATCGGCTACCAGGCCACGGGGAAGATCCCCATCCGCGCCGCGGGGCACCAGGGGCTCGTGCCGGTGCCGGGCTGGACGGGCGAGTACGAGTGGCAGGGGTGGATTCCCTTCCAGGATCTCCCAGCCTCGCTCAACCCGCCCGCGGGCTTCGCGGCTACGGCGAACAACAAGATCACCTCGGACGACTACCCCTACCTGATCGCCCACAACTGGTTCCCAGGGTACCGCGCCAAGCGCATCACGGATCTGCTGGCGGCGAGCACGAAGCACACCGTCGAGGACATGCGCCGCATCCAGGCGGAGACGTACTCGCTGCCAGCCGAGGCGCTACGGCCCTACCTGCTGGCAGCGGCGCAGCCGGCGGACGCCCTGCAGACGAAGGCGCTCGAAGAGGTGAAGTCGTGGGATCTGCGCTTCGAGACGGACCGCATCGGCGCGACGGTGTTCCAGAGCTGGTACATCACCCTGCTGCGCAACCTGCTGAGCAACAAGCTCGGCAAGGAGCTGGTGAATCGCTACCTGGCGAGCGAGTACGAGCGCCACGGCAGCATGCACATGCCCTGGGTCATCGGGCTGATGGAGAAGCCCGACAGCGAGTGGTTCCAGGACTCGAAGACGCCCGGGAAGAAGAAGGAGACGCGGGACGAGCTGGTGCGCCGCAGCTTCGCCGAGGCCGTGCAGTGGATGAGCCAGAAGTACGGGCCGGACATGGCCGGCTGGCAATGGGGCCGAGTGCACACGGTCACGTTCATCAACGCGCCGCTGGGGCGAATCGGCCCGGCGTTCGTGCGGCGCGCGTTCAACAGCAAGACGCTGCCCGCGCGGGGTGACAACTACTCGGTGGACGGCTCGTCCTTCCTGTGGAGCAGGCCGTATGAGGTCGTCCACGGCACGGCGCTCCGGATGATCATCGACCTGAATGACTTCTCGAAGTCGGTGGGCATCCACACCCCGGGACAGAGCGAACACCTGTACCACCCGCACCGCGACGACATGATGGAGATGAGCCAGAACGTGGAGTTCCACCCGCTGCTCTTCACGCGGCAGCAGGTGGAGACCCACGCGGAGGGCACGCTGACGCTCCAGCCCGCCACCGCGCTCGCGAAGCAGGGGTGACGGAGACCGTCAGGACCGCCGAGCCCTACACTTTCATGTCGTCTCCCCTGTGGTCGGGCCTTGTCAGGACTGACCCATAAACCACTTCCACGCCTGGGGGTAACCGGCGATCCTGCTCGGGAAAGGACCGTTCATCTCATGACGAGGATTGACGAAACGCTGGTGTCGGCCGTGCGCAAGATGTCCCAGGAGGCCGGACGTGCCACGCTCGGTTTCTACGGTGGCGCCGTCGCCGTCGAGCGCAAGAGTGACGACTCCCCGCTGACGGCGGCGGACAAGGCCTCGCACACCCTCATCCTCGAGGCCCTGCGGCGGTTGACGCCCGGCGTCCCGGTGCTCTCCGAGGAGTCCAGCGAGACGGAGATCTCCGAGCGGCGCAAGTGGGACACCTTCTGGCTGGTGGATCCGCTCGACGGCACCAAGGAGTTCATCAAGGGCACCGGCGAGTTCACCGTCAACATCGCTCTCATCTCCGGCACCGAGCCCGTGCTGGGCGTGGTGCACGTCCCCGTCTCGGGCGTCACGTACTGGGGCAGCAAGGGAGGCGGTGCCTTCATGACCCAGGCGGACCAGGCTCCGGTGGCCATCCACACCCGGCCCGCGGATATGAACCGGCTCGTCATCGTGGCGAGCAAGGACCACGCAGGCCCGCGCGTGGAGGCCATGCTGAAGCGGCTCACCACGGCGAGCACGGCCAACATGGGCAGCTCGCTCAAGTTCTGTCTGATCGCCGAGGGCCGGGCGGACTTCTACCCGCGGCTCCAGCCCACCTGCGAGTGGGACACCGGCGCGGCCCAGTGCGTCCTGGAGGCCGCCGGAGGCGCGGTGACGGACCTGGAGGGTCGGCGGTTCGTCTACAACAAGGAACAGCTCACCAACCCGTCCTTCCTCGCCTTCGGAGATGCACGCCAGGACTGGCGCGCACTGCTGGAGGGGTAGGCGCTTCCGTGGCCAGCCGCCGCACCTACTGCTCCTGCACCAATTGCTCGCAGAGGGTGGCCACCTCCTCGAGCGTGCTGAACAGCTCGCCCATCATGGGGCGGACTCCCAAATCCTCCTCGATACGGTTGGCGAGCAGGGTGGCGAGCAGGGAGTTGCCACCGAGCGAGATGAAATGATCTTCCCGCCCAATCTCCGGGAGGCCCAGCAATTCACTCCAGTAACCGGCGAGCTTCTGCTCCATCTCCGTGCTGGGGGGATTTTTGATGCTCATGGAGTCTGTCCTTTGGCTCAGGGTTTCTCGGCGTAGACAACGAGGTATTCGTCACAATTGAACCAGGCGGGCTGTTGGAGCTGCTCGGGCTCCACCTCGCGAACCTTAGACACGGGCTCGCTCCAGGCACGCCCTGAGCCTCGCTGCCAGGCCTTCCACGTGCGGCGAGAACATCATGCTCGTGTGGCTTCCAGAGACGACCTCGACCCGCACCGCCGAGCAGCGGTCGAGCCAGGGCAGCTCCAGGTGGTCCGGCATTCGCGGCTGAAGCTCGGCGGCACGGAAGAACTGCAGCTCGCCCGTCTCCCAACGCGGGGCTGTGTACCGGTACAAGGCCTCGACATGGGTCTTCCACATTCGGAGCAGCTGGCGCTCCTGCTCAGGAGACCCGGGCTGCATGACCGCCCGCGCGAACTCGAGCAGCTCCGCATCGTCCCTAGGAGGCGAAGGGAGACGCCCCGGACCGGGCGAGTCGAGCAACGCGCACAACGGCACCGCATGCCCCTCCGCGGACAGGCGGCGGCCCAGCTCGTACGCGAGTACTCCTCCGAACGACGCGCCCACCAACAGATACGGGCCCGTGGGCTGCACCGCACGCACAGCTTCGAGGTAGTGCGTCGCCATCTCCTCGATGGTGGTGGGTGCCAGTCCCCCCTCCTCCAACCCCGGCGACTCGACTCCGTAGGCGGGCCGCGAGGGCGAGATGAGCCGCACCAGCTGCCGGTAGAAGAACGTCTGTCCCGTCATCGCGTGGAGGCAGAAGAGCGCCGGCCCGTTCAACCCCTCCTGGAGCCGCACAAGGCAGCTCGCACGGGCTGGCGCAACCGTTTCGCGGGTGGCGCCAAGCGTCTCCGCCAGCGCGGCGATCGTCGGCGCCTCCACCAGCGTCTTCAGCGGCAGCCGGACACCGAGACGCTGGCCAATCAGCCCCGTCAGGCGCAGCCCCATGAGCGAGTCGCCCCCGAGCGCGAAGAAGTCGTCGTGGATGCCAATTCCCTCGATGCGGAACAGCTCCGAGAAGCACTCGACCAGCGCCTGCTCGGTGGCGTTGCGCGCCAGTGCCGGAGCGCCTCCCTTGCGCACGTTCCTCTGGGTCACGGATACGGATCGCGAGACACTGGCCACCGAAGTGGAAACCTCCGGCTCGAGCCAGTACCGCTCGCGCTCGAAGCTGTAGGTGGGCAGGGGCACTCGACGGCGGCGCTCCCCCGCTCGGAAGCGCTCCCAGTCGACGGAGACCCCCGCGAGCCACGCCTCTCCGAGCGGCGCCAGCGGGCTGCTCTGCGCAGTGGCTCCACTGGGGAGCGTGGCAAGCACTGGCTGTGACGTACGCGCCGGGTGCTGCCGCGCCAGCGAGCCCAACGTCGAGCCCGGCCCCACCTCTATCAGTGCCCTCTCCCCGGAGGTGAGCAGCGTCTCCAGCGCCTCGGAGAACCTTACCGTGTCTCTCAGGTGGCGCACCCAATACGCCGGGTCCGTCGCCTCCCGCTCGCTCAACCACCGTCCCGTGGCGCTCGACACCACCGGTAGCTTCGGTGGCCGCAGCTTCACCCGCTCCACCACCTTCGCGAAGCCCGCCAGGTACGGCTCGAGCATCGCCGAGTGCGCTGCCCTCCCGTAGCGCACCCTCTTGAATTGCACCCCTCTCTCTTCGAGCGCCCTCTCGAAGTACTCCACCGCCTCCGTCGGCCCCGAGAGGACACACGTCGCGGGCCCGTTGAGCGCGGCGACGGACAAGGCCGTGCCCAACAACGGCTGCACCTCCTCCAGCGGCGCGAGCACCGACACCATCGCCCCCGGAGGCATCTGCTCCGCCATCCGGGCTCGCACCACCATCAACGAGCAGGCCTCTTCCAGCGTGAAGACTCCCGCCAGGCACGCCGCCGCGTACTCTCCCAGCGAGTGGCCAAGCACCACCTCCGGCTGCACTCCCCAGGACAGCCACAGCTGCGCCATCGCCCAGTTGCACGCGAAGAGCGTGCTCTGCACCCACAGCGGCCTTTCCAGCTCCCGACTCGCGGCGTCGAAGCGCTCGGGCCCTGCGAACATCACCTCCCGAATGTCTCCCCCGAGCGGTCCGCGCATCAGCTCGGCACACCGGCCGAGGGCCTCTCGGAAGGCCGGCTCGCGAAGGAAGCCCGTGCCCATATTCACGCGCTGCGAGCCTCCTCCGGGAAAGAGGAAGGCCACTCCCCGTTGAGCCACCTCGTCGAGCGCGGTGCGCACCCGCTCCGGCTCGCGCTCTCCGAGCAGGGCCGCCGCCTCCTCGGGGCGTCCCGCAACGACAAAGCGTCTCCAGGGGAAACGGGCACGCCCTGTTTGCAGCGTGTGGGCTACATCTGCCAGCCGCGCTCCACCCTGGCCCAGGTGCTCGGCCAACTCAGCGCTCATCCGCTCCAGCGCGGCCTCCGACTTCGCCGACAGGAGCAGCAATTCCTCGTCGCGCCGGGGTGGGTCGCTCGGTACGGCCGGGGCCTCCTGCAGCACGGCATGGGCGTTGGTTCCCCCAATGCCGAACGAGCTCACCCCCGCGCATCTCGGCACTGGCCCTGTCCATGGCGTCGGCTTGGCCACCACATAAAACGGGCTGCCCTCCAGCCCGAGCCGGGGGTTCGGCGCGGTGAAGTGCAGGGTCGGAGGCAACAGCCGGTTCTCGAGCGCCAGCACCGCCTTGATGAGCCCGGTGACTCCGGCCGCGGCATCCAGGTGCCCGAGGTTGCTCTTCACGGAACCGAGTCCACATGAGCCCGGTGTGCCCCCGCTGAACACCTGCTTGAGCGCGGCGACCTCGAGCGGATCTCCGAGCGGCGTGCCAGTGCCATGCGCCTCGATGTACGAGATGGAGTGCGGCTCGATCCCCGCCACCGACTGCGCCTCGGAGATGACAGCGGCCTGACCCACCACCGAGGGAGCAGAGAACCCGGTCTTGGAGCTTCCATCGTTGTTGATGGCGGTGCCGAGAATCACCGCGCGGATGGGATCGCGATCGGCGATCGCATCGGAGAGCCGCTTGAGAACAACCACCCCGACGCCGTTGCCCCCTACGGTGCCAGCAGCCCGGACATCGAAGGGGCGGCAGTGCCCGTCGGGCGAGAGGATGCCGCCCTCCTGGTAGGGGTATGCACGCACCTGGGGAACCCGGACCGACACGCCCCCCGCGAGCGCGAGATCGCACTCCCGGGAGAGGAGCGCCTGGCACGCGAGGTGGACCGCGACCAGCGAGGTCGAGCAGGCGGTCTGCACGGTCAGGCTGGGACCCGTGAGATCCAGCTCGTAGGCGACCCGCGTCGCGAGGAAGTTCCCGCTGCACCCGAAGAGGCTATCGGCCAGGCTCCTCCCGCTCCGTTGCGCGTCCGGCAGCACGCTCGAGAGTAGGTAGGTGCTGAAGGAGGCTCCCGCGTAGACGCCCGCACGCATCGGCTTGCCCCGAGGCGCATACCCAGCCGACTCGAGCGCGGACCACGAGCACTCGAGGAAGAGCCGGTGCTGGGGATCCATCTGCTCGGCCTCGCTCGGCGCGTAGCCGAAGAAGGCGGCATCAAAGCACTCGGCGTCGTCAAGCACGCCCGCCGCGGCCACCTGCCCTTCGGACGCGGGCAGGAAGGTGATCGACTCCACGCCCGTGGCGAGGTTGCTCCAGAACTGCCGGGCATCTCGCGCGCCGGGAACACGCACGGAGAGGCCCACGATGGCGAGTGCCATCTCCATGGACGGGTCTTGCGACGAGGGGTCGTGCTGGTCAGCCATGCTCGTTGCTCCTCAGTTCGAGCCCGGACGTCCGCGCCGATGCTGTGCGAGCCGGCGCATTCCCTCGCGCCGGTTGCCTCCCGCGGCAGAGGAGTCCTCGACGCTCACCGACCCGGAGGCCCCCGACAGGTACGCGGCCAGCGCACGAACGGTGGAGAATTGGAACAGCTCAACCATGGGAACCTCGCGGCCCACCAGTGCCTCGACCTTCACGTGCACCGCTTGCAGCAGCAGCGAGTTGCCTCCCAGGTCGAAGAAGTTGTCTCCCGCGCCCACGCGATCCAGCCGGAGCACCTCGGCCCAGATGGCCGCGAGCGACTGCTCGAGGCCGGACTCCGGAGAGACGTAGTCCCGCCCCGTCCGCAGCATGTCCGGTGCGGGCAGGGCCTTGCGGTCCACCTTGCCGTTGGGCGTGAGCGGCAGAGCCTTCAGCGTCACGAAGGCCGAGGGCACCAGGTGCTCAGGCAACGAATCCTTGAGGAAGGAGCGCAGCGCCGCTGTCTCCACCTCCTGTCCCTCTCGTGGCACCACGTAGGCCACCAGCCACCCGCCGCTGGGTCCGTCGTCTCTTACCGCGACCACCGCCTCACGCACGCTCGGGTGCTTTGCCAGCGCAACCTCGATTTCACCCAGCTCGATGCGGAAGCCGCGCACCTTCACCTGGGTGTCCCGCCGTCCCAGGAACTCGAGGTTCCCGTCCGGCAGGTACTTCACCAGGTCTCCCGTCCGGTACAGCCGAGCCGCGGGCTCCGTGCTGAACGGGTGGGCGACGAACTTCTCCGCCGTGAGCTCCGGCCGGTTCAGGTACCCGAGCGCCAGGCCGTCTCCCCCCACGTACAGCTCCCCGGTCAGGCCCACGGGCACCAGTTGCATCCGCTCGTCCAGCACGTACACCTCCGTGTTGGACACCGGCCTGCCGATGGGCACCGACGTCGCCCCCTCGGGCACCTCATTCACCTCGTACCAGGTCGTGTTCGTCGTGTTCTCGGTGGGCCCGTACAGGTTCAACAGCCTCACGCCATGGCTCCGCCGCAGCACCTCCCTCAGCCACCTCGGGTCCGCCGCCTCGCCTCCGAACATCACGGAAGGAACTGTCTGGAAGGCGTCCGGGCACTCCGCCGCCACCTGGTTGAAGAGCGCCGTCGTGAGGACCACCACGCTCACCTGCTTCTCGCGCAGGAAGCTGGCCAGGGCCTTCGGTGACAGGGCCACCTCCTTCGGTACGACCACCACGGTCGCGCCGTTCAGCAACGCGCCCCACAGCTCGAGGTTCGACGCGTCGAACGAGGTGTTGGACATCTGCGTGAAGCGGTCCTCCGCCGTCACCTGGAGGACGCAGGTGTCGCGCACCAGCCGGACGACGCCCCGGTGGGGGATGCACACGCCCTTGGGCTTGCCCGTCGAGCCTGACGTGTACATCACGTACGCCAGGGACTCCGCTCCTACCGGCTCCTCGAGGTTCTCTCCCCGCTCGTGCGCGAAGGCCTCCTCCGACAGCTCCACCACCTTCGCCTTTGTCGGAGGCAGCTTCGACGCCAGCTCCGGCCGCACCAGCACCACCGGCACCGCTGTGTCCTCCAACATGAAGGCCAGCCGCTCCTGGGGATACGACGGATCCAACGGCACGTAGGCCCCGCCCGCCTTCAGGATGCCGAGCATCGCCACCACCAGCTCCAGCGAGCGTCCCGAGCACAGGCCCACCAGCGTCCCCTTCCCCACGCCCAGCCGACGCAGGGACCTGGCCACCTGGTTGGCGCGTCGGTTCAGCTCGGCATACGTGAGCCGCCGGGCCTCGTACTCCGCGGCCACCGCCTCGGGTCGGAGCGCCACCTGCTCCTCGAAGAGGGAGTGGATGCTGGCCCGCGGGTACTCCGTCCAGGTCTGGTTCCACTCCACCAGCACCTGCCGTCGCTCCTCCTCCGTCAGCAGGGGCAGCACCGCCACGGGCTGCTCCGGACGAGCGACGGCGCCCTCCAGCAGCCGCGTGTAGTGCGCCATCATCCGGGCCACCGTCTCCGCGTCGAAGAGGTCGGTGTTGTACTCGATACCGCCCTCGAGCCCCGCGTCGGTCTCCTGCAGCGACAGCGTCAGCTCGTACCTGGCCGTCTGGCCCTCCACGCTCAGCGGCTGGAGCATCAACCCCGGCAGCGTGAGCTCCTCCAGCGGGGCGTTCTGCAGGACGAACAGCACCTGGAACAGCGGCGTGCGGCGGGTGTCTCGCTCGGGCTTCAGCTCCTCCACCAGCTTCTCGAAGGGCACCTCCTGGTGCGCGTAAGCGCCCAGCGCCGTCTCCTTCACCTGGCGCAGCAGCTCCCGGAAGGGTGCCTCTCCCTTCACCCGCGCCCGCAGCACCAGCATGTTGACGAAGAAGCCGATCAGCCCCTCCACCTCTGCGTGATCACGGCCTGCGATGGGCGAGCCCACGCAGATGTCGTCCTGTCCCGAGTAGCGGTGCAACAGCGCCTGGAAGCCCGCCAACAACGTCATGAAGAGCGTGACGCCCTCCTGGTGGCTCAACTTCCTCAACCCCTCCGTCAGCGCCAGGGGCAGGTGCACGCGCTGCACGGCGCCCCGGTAAGTCTTCACCGCGGGCCTGGGTCTGTCCGTCGGCAGCTCCAGTGCGGTCGGTGCGCCCTCCAACTGTGCGCGCCACCAGGCGAGCTGCGTGCTCAACACCTCTCCGTCGAGCCACTCCCGCTGCCACGTCGCGTAGTCCGCGTACTGGATGGGCAGCGCCTCCAGCGGGGACTGCTTGCCTGCCAGGAAGGCCTCGTAGAGCGCCTTCAGCTCCCGGACGAGCACGCCCATGGACCAGCCATCCGAGACGATGTGGTGCAGCACCAGCACCAGCACGTGCTCTGCCTCGCCCAGGCGCAGCAGCGTCACTCGCAGCAGGGGCCCCAGGGTCAAGTTGAAGGGGCGAAGGGACTCCTCGGTCGTCAACCTCCGGAGCTCTTCCTCGCGCGTCCCTTCGGGCACCGCGCGCAGGTCCACGGTCGTCAGTGACAACGGCGTTGGAGGAGCGATGACCTGGACCGCCCCGCCCTGTCCCTGCTGAAACGTCGTCCTCAGGGGCTCGTGCCGGCGCACCAGCTCGGTGAAGCAGCGCTCCAACACTGTCACGTCGAGTGCGCCGTCCAGCCGGAGCGCCATGTAGATGTTGTAGAGCGGGCTGTCCGGGGACAACCGGTCCATGAACCACAGCCGCTGCTGCGCGAAAGACAGCGGGAGTGGCCCCTCTCTCGGTACGGGAACCAGCGGCGGAGTCTGGAACACCGGCCGCTCTCCCAGCAGGGCCTCGAGCCGGACCGCCAGCTCGGCGACGGTCGGCGCCTCGAAGAGGACACGCACCGGCAGGTCCACCCGCAGCATCTCCCGCAGGCGCAACACGGCCTGCATCGCCAGCAGCGAGTGACCTCCGAGCTCGAAGAAGTGCTCCCGAGCCCCCACACGTGGCTGCTTCAGCAGGGACGCCCAGAGGCCCGCGACCACCTGTTCCAGCTCCGTCCGGGGCGCGACGTACGCCTCCCGTGCTTCACCGATCGCCTCCGGTGCCGGCAGTGCCTCGCGATCCACCTTCCCGTTGGGCGTAAGCGGCAGCGACTCCAGCAACACGAAGGCCGAGGGCACCATCTGCTCGGGCAACGACTGCTTGAGGAAGGCCCTCAGCGCTCCCGCCACCACCTCCTGGCGTGGCACCACGTAGGCCACCAACCGCTTACCGCCGAGCTCCTCGTCCCGGACCGTGACCACCACCTCGCCCACGCCTGGGTGCTTTGCCAGCGCCGCCTCGATCTCACCCAGCTCGATGCGGAAGCCACGCACCTTCACCTGCGCATCCCGCCGACCCAGGTACTCGAGGTTCCCGTCCGGCAGGTACTTCGCCACGTCTCCCGTCTTGTAGAGCTTCGCCCCCGGCTTCTGGCTGAACGGGTGCGCCACGAACTTCTCCGCCGTGAGCTCGGGTCGGTTCAGGTACTCGAGCGCCAGACCATCCCCCCCGACGTACAACTCTCCGGCCACGCCCACCGGCACCGGCTGCATCCACGCATCCAGCACGTACGCTTCCGAGTTCGAGATGGGCCTACCGATGGGCACCGACGTCGCGCCCTCGGGCACCGCCTTCACCTCGTAGGTCGTCGAGAACGTCGTGTTCTCCGTCGGCCCATAGCCGTTCACCAGGTGCTCTGGCGCCCCCTTCTCCAACACCTCCCGCACCCACCTCGGGTCCGCCGCCTCGCCGCCGAACACCACGTACTTCATCGTCTGGAAGGCATCCGGGCACTCGGCGGCCACCCGGTTGAAGAGCGCCGTCGTCACGAACATGTGGCTCGCCTGCTGCTCGCGCAGGAACGCGGCCAGGGTCCTCGGCGACAGCACCACCTCCCTCGGCACTCGGACGAGCGTCGCTCCGTTCAACAACGCGCCCCACAGCTCCAACGTCGCCGCGTCAAACGACGTGTTCGACATCAACGTGAAGCGATCCTCCGCCGTCACCTGGAGGAACTGGGTGTCTCGCACCAACCTCACGATTGCCCGGTGAGGGATGCACACGCCCTTGGGCCTGCCCGTCGAGCCCGACGTGTACATTACGTACGCCAGGGACTCCGCTCCCACTGGCTCCGCGAGGTTCTCTCCCCGCTCGTGCGCGAAGACCTCCTCCGACAGCTCCACCACCTTTGCCTTCGTCGGAGGCAGCTTCGACGCCAGCTCCGGCTGTACCAGCACCACGGGCACCGCCGTGTCCTCCAGCATGAACGCCAGGCGCTCCACGGGGTAGGACGCATCCAGCGGTACATACGCACCGCCCGCCTTCAGGATGCCGAGCGTCGCCACCACCATCTCCAGCGAACGCCCCGCGCACAGCCCTACCGGCGTCCCCACCGCGACACCCAGCCGTCGCAGGGACCAGGCCACCTGATTGGCTCGCCGGTTCAGCTCGGCGTACGTGAGCCGAGCTCCCTCGGACTCCATGGCCACCGCTCCGGGCCGGCGCTCTACCTGCTCCTCGAACAGCGCGTGGACACTGGCGTCGCGCGGGTACTCCGTTCGCGTCTGGTTCCACTCCACCAGCACCCGCCGCCGCTCCTCCTCACTCAACAGCGGCAGCTCACCGATGCGGCATCCGGGATTCGCCACCACGCCTTCCAGCAACATCCGCAGGTGCCCGAACATCCGGTCAATGGTGGAGGCCTCGAACAGGTCCGTGTTGTACTCGACCACGCCCTCCAGTCCTGCCGCGGTCTCCCTCAGCGACAACGTCAAGTCGAACCTTGACGTCTGGCCGGCAAGGCTCAGCGACCGAGACACAATTCCCGGCAGCGCCAGCTCTGGCGACGGAGTGTTCTGCAGGGCGAACGCAACCTGGAACAGCGGCGTGCGGCGGGTGTCACGAGCAGGCTTCAGCTCTTCCACCAGCTTTTCAAAGGGCAACTCCTGGTGCGCGTACGCCCCCAGCGCGGTCTCCTTTACCTGGCGCAGCAGCTCCCGGAAGGGCGCATCTCCCCTCACCCTCGCCCGCATCACCAACATGTTGACGAAGAAGCCGATCAGCCCCTCCACCTCTGCGTGATTGCGGCCTGCGATGGGCGAGCCCACGCAGATGTCGTCCTGTCCCGAGTAGCGGTGCAGCAGCGCCTGGAAGCCCGCCAGCAGCGTCATGAACAGCGTGACGCCCTCCTGGTGGCTCAGCTTCCGCAGTCCCTCCGCCAGCGCCAGGGGCAGGGTCAGGTAATGGAGCGCTCCTCGGTAGCGCAGCACCGGAGGTCTCGGCCTGTCCGTCGGCAGCTCCAGGACTGGCGTCGCTCCCTCGAGCTGCTGACGCCACCAGGAGAGCCGGGAGCGCAACACCTCTCCATCGAGCCACTCCCGCTGCCACGTCGCGTAGTCCGCGTACTGGATGGGCAGCGCCTCCAGCGGGGACTCCTTGCCCGCCAGGAAGGCCTCGTAGAGCGCCTTCAACTCCCGAGCGAGGACCCCCATCGACCAACCATCCGAGACGATGTGGTGCATCGCCAGCACCAGCACGTGCTCCGCCTCACCCAGGCGCAGCAACGTCACCCGCAGGAGCGGTCCCACCTTCAAGTCGAACGGCCGTAGGACCTCCTCGTTGAACAACCGCCGCGCCTCTTCCTCGCGATTCGCCTCGGGCAGCTCGCGCAGGTCCACCACCGTCAAAGGCAGCTCCACCGTGGGGGAGATGACCTGGAACACGCCCTGCTCACCCTGCTGGAACGTTGTCCGCAGGGCCTCGTGCCGCTGCACCAGCACACGGAAGCTTCGCTCCAGCGCGCACACGTCGAGTACGCCCTCCAGGTGCAGCACCAGGGCGAGGTTGTAGAGCGAGCTCCGCGAATCGAACCGATCCAGGAACCACAGGCGCTGCTGCGCGAAGGACAGTGGCAGCGCACCGTCCCTCGGCATCGGAACCAGCGGAGGAGGCCGGAGCTCCTGCTTCCCACCTGGCATCGATTCGAGCCGTTGCGCGAGCTCCGCCACTGTCGGGGACTCGAAGAGCACACGCACCGGCAGCTCCACTCGGAGCTCCTCACGCAGGCGCGACGTCACCTGCATTGCCAGCAACGAGTGCCCGCCCAGCTCGAAGAAGTTGTCGTGTGCCCCCACTCGCCCCTGGCCCAGCAGCGACGCCCAGAGGTCCGCCACCCGCTGCTCCAGCTCCGTCCGGGGGGCTACGAACTCTTCCCGCGCTATTTCCACGTCCGGAGTGGGCAGGGACTTCCTGTCCACCTTCCCACTGGGCGTCAGGGGGAAGGACTCCAGGCTCACGAAGAACTGCGGCACCATGTACTCGGGCAGCCGCTCCTTCAGGAAACGCTTCAGCTCTCCGGCTGCTGGCGCCTGTCCGTCCTGACCCACCACGTACGCCACGAGCCGCTTTCCGTCGGCGCTCACCTCTCTGGCAACGACAGCCACGTCCTTCACTGTGGGGTGCCTGGCCAGCGCGGCCTCCACCTCCGCCAGCTCAATGCGGAAGCCACGCACCTTCACCTGCGCATCCCTGCGCCCCAGGAACTCGAGGTTCCCGTCCGCCTGGTACCTTGCGTAGTCCCCCGTCCGGTACAGCCTGCGCCCTGGCGCCACTCCCAACACATCCGGGACGAACTTCTCCTGCGTCAACTCCGGCCGGTGCAGGTAGCCCCTCGCTACTGCTGCCCCTCCTATGTGCAGCTCTCCCGGCACCCCCACCGGCACCGGCTCTCCATTCCCGTCCAGCAGGTGCACGCTCGTGTTGGCTATCGGCTTGCCGATGCTTGGCAGCTCCGGCCAGTTCTCCGGGCTTCCCTCCAGCCGGTACGCCGTCGCCACGTGCGTCTCTGTCGGCCCGTACTGGTTCTCCAGGACACCGCCCAGCTTCTTCATCAGGCGCCGAAGCGCTGGCGTCACTCGAAGTTGCTCGCCCGCCGTGATGATTTCCTTGAGCCTGCTCGGCGCCAGCCCCTCTCTGTCCGCCACCTCCGCCAGGTTTTGCAGCGCCACGAAGGGCAGAAACAGTCTCTCCACCCCGCTGCTCTCCATCCTCTCCAGCAGCGCCCTCGCCTCCAGCCTCAGCTCCTCGGGGATAAGCACCAGCTCTCCACCCGCCCCCCACGTGGAGAACAACTCCTGGAAGCTCACGTCGAAGCTCAGCGCCGAGAACTGCAGCGTCTTCTTCGCCTTCGAGCGCTCCACCTGCCACCGCATGAGATTGAGCAGCGGCCGGTGGTGCATCGCCACTCCCTTTGGTACTCCCGTCGAACCCGATGTGTAGATGACGTACGCCAGCACTTCTGGCCCTGACACGCTCTCCGGATTCGCCTCGCTGCTCCCGGCCCACGCTCCCTCGTCCGCATCCAGGTACAGCCGCCTGGCCTCACTGGCCGGTAGCGTGTCCTTCAGCGCCTGCTGGGTGAGCAGCACCGGCGCTCGCGACGCGTTGAGCATCAGCGCCAGCCGCTCCGCTGGGTACGCCGGGTCCAGCGGCACGTATGCGCCCCCGGCCTTCAGGACTCCCAGCACGCCCACTGCCAGCTCCAGCGAGCGCTTCACGCACAAGCCTACCGGCACGTCTGGCCCCACTCCCAATGTCCTCAGGTGGTGCGCCAGCCGGTTCGCCTTCCGGTTCAGCTCTCCGTAGGTGAGCCGCTCCTCCCCAAAGCTCACCGCCACCGCTTCAGGCGTCCTGTCCGCCCACGCTTCGAACAGCTCGTGCACACCACGGGCTGGCGCATGCAGCACCGCCGTGTCGTTGAACTCCACCACCACCCTGCGCCGCTCCTCCTCTCCCATCAGCGGCAGCGCGGAGACACGCTGCTCTGGGTTCGACACAGCCCCTTCCAGCAGTCGCACGTAGTGCGCCGCCATCCGCTCCACCGTCGCCTCGTCGTACAGGTCGGTGTTGTACTCCCAGAGGCTCACCAGCCCGTTCGGCGTCTCTCTCACGAACAGCGTCAGGTCGAACTTCGCCATCCCGGGCTGGAAGGCGAACTCGTCCACGGACACGCCCGGGAGCGCCATAGCCGTTAGCGCGGTCTGGTAGACGAACATGACCTGGAAGAGCGGAGACCGGCTCAGGTCGCGAACCGGCTGGAGCGCATCCACCAGCTGCTCGAACGGCAGATCCTGATGGGCATAGGCCCCCAAGCACGACTCACGCACGCGACGCAGCAACACCCGGAAGCTCACGTCGTCCGACACATCCACGCGCAGCGCCAGCGTGTTGAGGAAGAAGCCGATGAGCCCCTCTACCTCGCGTCGGTTGCGCCCGGAGATGGGCGAGCCCACCACGATGTCCGCCTGTCCGCTGTAGCGCGCCAACAACGCCTGGTACGCCGCCAGGAACGCCATGAACTGCGTGACGCCCTCCTCGTGGCTCAGCTTCTTCACTGCCGCGGACAACGCCGGAGGCAGGGGCATCGCCAGATACGTCCCACGGAAGGTCTGCACAGCGGGCCTCGGCCGGTCCGTCGGCAGCTCCAACACGGGAGGTGCTCCGGCGAGCTGCTGCTTCCACCAGGAAAGTTGCTCCTCCAGCACTTCGCCCTTCAGCCACTCGCGCTGCCATGTCGCGTAGTCCGCGTATTGCACCGGCAAAGGCAGCAATGCGGGCTCCGTTCCCGAGGAGAACGCCCGGTACAACGTCTCCAGCTCGCGCAACAGCAGGTCCAAGGACCAGACGTCGCAGGCGATGTGGTGCATCACGAGCACCAGCACATGCTCGTCCGCCGCTGCGCGCAGCAGCACCGCTCTCACCAACGGACCTGTTTCCAGCTCGAAGGGACGGCGTGCCTCCTGCTCTACTCGGAGCCGAACCGCATCGGAGGACTGCCCCTCCAGGCGCTCTACACGCAGCGTCAGTCTCTGCTCGGAGGCAATCCGCTGCACCGGCCGGCCATCCACTTGCACGAACGTCGTCCGCAGGGACTCGTGTCGACGGACGATCTCTCGCAGGCTCCGATCCAGCGCGGATACGTCGAGCTGGCCCTTCAGCCGCACGGCATAGGGAACGTTGTACGTGAACCCACCGGGCTCGAGCTGCTCGATGAACCACAGCCTCTGCTGCGCGAAGGACAGGGGCAACCCGCCCTCTCGCGGAACCGGGACCAGGGGCGCAAGCTGCCGCCCTTGTTGTCCTCCCGGCATCGACTCGAGTCGGGCGGCCAGCTCCGCCACCGTCGGGGCCTCGAAGAGCACCCGTACGGGCAACTCCCGCTGGAGCGCCTCACGCAAACGCGTGGCCACTTGCGTCGCCAGCAGCGAGTGCCCACCCAGCTCGAAGAAGTTGTCGTGTGCCCCCACTCGCTGCTGCTTCAGCAGGGGCGCCCAGATGTCAGCTATCCGCTGCTCCAGCTCCGTCCGTGGCGCCACGTATCCCTCGCGCGTCGGCGCCTCCGCCTCCGGGGCCGGTAGGGCCTTGCGGTCCACCTTCCCGTTGGGCGTGAGCGGCAGGGCCTCCAGCCACACGAAGGCCGAGGGCACCATGTGCTCGGGCAGTGTCTGCTTGAGCAGGGCTCTCAGTGCTCCCGCGTCCACCTCCTGGCCTTCGCGCGGCACCACGTAGGCCACCAGCCTCTTGCCACCGGGTCCCTCGTCCCGGGCCGTCACCACCACCTCGCCCACGCCGGGGTGCTTCGACAGCGCCGCCTCGACTTCCCCCAGCTCGATGCGGAAGCCGCGCACCTTCACCTGCTCATCCCTCCGCCCCATGTACTCGAGGTTCCCATCCGGCCGGTACCGCACCAGGTCTCCCGTCCGGTACAGCCGGGCCTCCGGCTCCGTGCTGAACGGGTGCGCCACGAACTTCTCCGCCGTGAGCTCTGGCCGGTTCAGGTACCCGAGCGCCAGCCCATCTCCGCCTGCGTACAGCTCGCCCACCACCCCCACGGGCACGGGCTGCATCCGCTCGTCCAGCACGTACACTTCCGTGTTGGACACAGGCCTTCCAATCGGCACCGAGTGCCCCACCTGCCCGGGCTCTTGCATCCCGTAGCAGCAGGTGAAGGTGGTTACCTCCGTCGGCCCGTAGCCATTCACCAGGTGCTCCGGTGCTCCCTTCTCCAACACCTCCTTCACCCACCTCGGGTCCGCTGCCTCTCCGCCGAACAGCACGTACTTCGCCGTCCGGA
The DNA here is from genome assembly GCF_044360475.1 of Archangium minus. Taxonomy (NCBI): domain Bacteria; kingdom Pseudomonadati; phylum Myxococcota; class Myxococcia; order Myxococcales; family Archangiaceae; genus Archangium; species Archangium minus. Next base: position 5,446,856 of record NZ_CP043494.1, on the reverse strand, counting down.
ACGCGTCTGGGCACTCCGCCGCCACCTGGTTGAAGAGCGCTGTCGTCACGAACATCACGCTCACCTGCTGCTCGCGCACGAACGCGGCCAGGGCCCTTGGTGACAGCGCCACTTCCTTCGGCACGCCCAGCAGGGTCGCCCCGTTCAACAACGCGCCCCACAGCTCGAAGGTCGACGCATCAAACGCCGTGTTGGACATCTGGGCGACGCGGTCCTGCTCCGTGAACCGAACGTGGTTCGTGTTCCGAACCGTCCTCACGATGCCGCGATGAGGGATGCACACGCCCTTGGGCTTGCCCGTCGAGCCCGACGTGTACATCACGTACGCCATCGCCTCGGGAGCAACCCTCTGCGAGAGGTTTTCGCCGCTCTCGCTCGCGCAGGACGCCTCCGTCAGCTCCACCACCTGCGCACTCACCGGCGGCAGCTTCGACATCAGCTCCGGCTGCACCAGCACCACCGGCACCGCCGTGTCCTCCACCATGAACGCCAGGCGCTCCGCTGGGTACGTCGGGTCCAGCGGCACGTATGCCCCTCCCGCTTTCAGGATGCCCAGCGTCGCCACCACCAGCTCCACTGAGCGGCCGGCGCACAGCCCCACCCGTGTCCCCACCGTGACGCCCAGCCGCTTCAGGTGTCTGGCCACCTGGTTGGCCCGCCAATTCAGCTCCGCGTACGTGAGCCTCCGCCCCTCGTACTCCACCGCCACTGCTCCGGGCCGGCATGCCACCTGCTCCTCGAACAACTCATGGACACTGGCCTCACGCGGGTACTCCGTTCGCGTCTGGTTCCACTCCACCAGCACCCGCCGCCGCTCCTCCTCGCTCAGCAGCGGCAGCTCCGACAGGCGCTGCTCTGGCCGCGCGAGCGCTCCCTCCAGCAGCCGCACGTAGTGCGCCGCCATCCGCTCCACCGTCGCCCCATCGAACAGATCGGTGTTGTACTCCCACTGGCTCACCCACCCTTCCGCTCCCTCCCTCACGAACAGGGTCAGCTCGAACTTCGCCAGCCCGGGCTCGAAGGCGACCTCTTCAGAGGAAACACCGGACAGAGACAACGCGGGAGACGACTCCTGGAGAGCGAACATCACCTGGAACAGCGCCGGGCGGCTCAAGTCGCGCACCGGGTGCAGGGCATTCACCAACTGCTCGAAAGGCATGTCCTGGTGCGCATATGCGCCCAAGCAGGCTTCACGAGTCCGGACCAGCAGCTCGCGGAAGCTCGTGTTCGCGGGAGCATCCACGCGCAACGCGAGCGTGTTGACGAAGAAGCCGATGAGCCCTTCCAGCTCGCGCTGGGTGCGCCCCGCGATGGGCGAGCCCACCACGATGTCCGTCTGTCCGCTGTAGCGCGCCAGCAGAGCCTGGTACGCCGCCAGGAACGTCATGAAAGGCGTGACGCCCTCCCGGCGATTCAGCTCCCGAATGGCGCCAGAGAGCGCCGCGGGCAGACGCACCGCCAGCGTGGCCCCACGGAACGTCTGCACGGGAGGCCTCGGCCTGTCCGTGGGAAGCTCCAACGCGGGTGGCGCTCCGGCCAGCCGCTGCTTCCACCAGGACAGCTGCGTCTCCAACACTTCGCCCTTCAGCCACTCCCGCTGCCACCGGGCATAGTCGCCGTACTGCACTGGCAATGCGGCCAGCGCGGGCTCGACGCCTGTGGAGAACGCCTCGTACAACGCGGACAGCTCCCGCACGAGCACGCCCAGGGACCAGCCATCCCCAACAATGTGGTGCATTACCAGCACCAGCACGTGCTCTTCCGCGGTGACTCGCAACAGCAGCACCCGGACCAGCGGGCCCTTCTCCAGGTTGAACCCGCGCCGGAACTCCTCCTCCACGCGCCGCTGGACCGCACCGGAGCGCGCCTCTTGCGGCAACTCCTCCAGACGCTCCACGGGCAGCGTGAGTGTTAGCTCCGCAGCCACCCGCTGTACTGGCTGCCCATCCACCTGGGTGAACGTCGTGCGCAGGGCCTCGTGCCGACGCATCAGCTCCGCCAGGCTCCGCTCCAGCGCCGCCACGTCGAGCTGGCCTTTCAGCCGCGTTACAAACGGAAGGTTGTAGGCAAAACCTCCCGGCGCGAACTGCTCGATGAACCACAGCCTCTGCTGCGCGAAGGACAGTGGCAGCTCACCGTCTTTCGGCATTGGCACCAGCGGTGGAGGCTGAACCCCTTGAGATCCACCCGCCGCGGACTCCAACCGTTGCGCCAGCTCCGCCACCGTCGGGGCCTCGAAGAGCACCCGTACGGGCAACTCCCGCTGGAGCGCCTCACGCAAACGCGTGGCCACCTGCGTCGCCAGCAGCGAGTGCCCACCCAGCTCGAAGAAGTTGTCGTGTGCCCCCACTCGCTGCTGCTTCAGCAGGGTCGCCCAGATGTCAGCTATCCGCTGCTCCAGCTCCGTCCGTGGCGCCACGTATCCCTCGCGCGTCGGCGCCTCCGCCTCCGGGGCCGGTAGGGCCTTGCGGTCCACCTTCCCGTTGGGCGTGAGCGGCAGGGCCTCCAGCCACACGAAGGCCGAGGGCACCATGTGCTCGGGCAGTGTCTGCTTGAGCAGGGCTCTCAGTGCTCCCGCGTCCACCTCCTGGCCTTCGCGCGGCACCACGTAGGCCACCAGCCTCTTGCCACCGGGTCCCTCGTCCCGGGCCGTCACCACCACCTCGCCCACGCCGGGGTGCTTCGACAGCGCCGCCTCGACTTCCCCCAGCTCGATGCGGAAGCCGCGCACCTTCACCTGCTCATCCCTCCGCCCCATGTACTCGAGGTTCCCATCCGGCCGGTACCGCACCAGGTCTCCCGTCCGATACAGCCGGGCCTCCGGCTCCGTGCTGAACGGGTGCGCCACGAACTTCTCCGCCGTGAGCTCTGGCCGGTTCAGGTACCCGAGCGCCAGCCCATCTCCTCCCACGTACAGCTCGCCCACCACCCCCACGGGCACGGGCTGCATCCGCTCGTCCAGCACGTACACTTCCGTGTTGGACACAGGCCTTCCAATCGGCACCGAGTGCCCCACCTGCCCGGGCTCTTGCATCCCGTAGCAGCAGGTGAAGGTGGTTACCTCCGTCGGCCCGTAGCCATTCACCAGGTGCTCCGGTGCTCCCTTCTCCAACACCTCCTTCACCCACCTCGGGTCCGCTGCCTCTCCGCCGAACAGCACGTACTTCGCCGTCCGGAACGCGTCTGGGCACTCCGCCGCCACCTGGTTGAAGAGCGCTGTCGTCACGAACATCACGCTCACCTGCTGCTCGCGCACGAACGCGGCCAGGGCCCTTGGTGACAGCGCCACTTCCTTCGGCACGCCCACCAACCGCCCGCCGTTCAGCAGCGCGCCCCACAGCTCGAAGGTCGACGCATCAAATGCGGTGTTGGACATCTGGGCGACGCGGTCCTCCGCGGTCACCTGGATGTACTCAGTGTTTCGAACCAGGCGGACGATGCCGCGGTGAGGGATGCACACGCCCTTGGGCTTGCCCGTCGAGCCCGACGTGTACATCACGTACGCCATCGCCTCGGGAGCAACCCTCTGCGAGAGGTTTTCGCCGCTCTCGCTCGCGAAGGACGCCTCCGTCAGCTCCACCACCTGCGCACTCACCGGCGGCAGCTTCGACACCAGCTCCGGCTGCACCAGCACCACCGGCACCGCCGTGTCCTCCACCATGAACGCCAGGCGCTCCGCTGGGTACGTCGGGTCCAGCGGCACGTATGCCCCTCCCGCTTTCAGGATGCCCAGCGTCGCCACCACCAGTTCCACTGAGCGGCCGGCGCACAGCCCCACCCGTGTCCCCACCGTGACACCCAGCTTCTTCAGGTGTCTGGCCACCTGGTTGGCTCGCCAGTTCAGCTCCGCGTACGTGAGCCTCCGCCCCTCGTACTCCACCGCCACCGCTCCGGGCCGGCATGCCACCTGCTCCTCGAACAACTCATGGACACTGGCCTCACGCGGGTACTCCGTTCGCGTCTGGTTCCACTCCACCAGCACCCGCCACCGCTCCTCCTCGCTCAGCAGCGGCAGCGCGGAGACACGCTGCTCTGGCCGCGCGATGGCACCTTCCAGCAGTCGCACATAGTGCGCCGCCATCCGCTCCACCGTCGCCTCGTCGTACAGGTCGGTGCTGTACTCCCAGATACACAGCCACCCCTCTGGGGTCTCTCTCACGAACAGCGTCAGGTCGAACCTCGACACCCCGGACTCGACGACGAGCTCGCTCGCGGAGACCCCCGGCAACTCCAGCGCCGCGCATGGCACCGAGCCCTGTTGAACGAAGAAGACCTGGAAGAGCGGAGACCGGCTCAGGTCGCGCACGGGCTGGAGCGCATCCACCAACTGCTCGAACGGCAGATCCTGGTGCGCATAGGCTCCCAGGCAGGTCTTGCGCACTCGTCCCAGCAGCTCGCGGAAGCACACATCCCCGGAGCCATCCACGCGCAGCGCCAGCGTATTGGCAAAGAAGCCGATGAGCCCCTCCACCTCGCGTCGGTTGCGCCCGGAGATGGGCGAGCCCACCACGATGTCCGTCTGCCCGCTGTAGCGCGCCAGCAGTGCATGAAAGCCCGCCAGTAGCGTCATGAACGGCGTGACCGCCTCTTTGCGGCTCAGCTCCTTCACGGCTCCGGAGAGCACCGGGGAGAGCATCACCCTCCGAGCCGCACCGCGAGCGGACTGCACGAGAGGCCTGGGCCGATCCGTCGGCAGCTCCAGCACGGGAGGTGCTCCGGCGAGCTGCTGCTTCCACCAGGCCAGCTGTGTCTCCAGCACCTCGCCCTTCAGCCACTCCCGTTGCCACGTCGCGTAGTCCGCGTACTGCACCGAGAGCGCGGGCAGAGAGGGCTCCTCGCCCCTGACGTACGACTGGTACAGCGCGGAGAGCTCCCGCTCCAGCTGCGACAGGGACCACATATCGCTGACGATGTGGTGCTTGGAGAGCAGGAGCACGTGATCGTCCTCCGCCACGCGCAGCAGCCGAGCGCGGAGCATCGGCCCCTTCTCCAGATCGAACGGGCGCCGCGCCTCCTCCTCCGCGAGCCGTCGGAGCACCTCCTCACGCTCGCCCTCCGCGACTCCTTCCAGGCGCTCCACGGGCAGCACGAACTCGTGTTCCGGAGCAATCCGCTGCACTGGCTGCCCGTTCACCAACGTGAACGTCGTCCTGAGCGACTCGTGCCGCCGGACGAGCTCCGCCAGGCTCCGCTCCAGCACGGACACGTCGAGAGGCCCCTTCAACCGAGCGAAGAATGGGACGTTGTACGTGTGGCTCCCGGGTGCGAGCTGATCGATGAACCACAGCCGCTGCTGTGCGAAGGACAGCGGCAGGGCCTGGCTCCTAGGCACGGAGGCCAGGGGAGGAGGCTTGCGTCCTGGCTTTCCGGCCGGCTTCGGCTCGGTTGTCTCGGAGGGGGGCAGTGGAGTGCCTTCGGACGGAAGTTGCACGTCGCGCACGTTCATATCGACTCGCGTGTCCTGAACCGGGTGAAAGCCCTCCGTGGCGCGGAGAGCCCTCGGTGTGGGAGTGGGGGAATCCGCGCCTGGGGGCAAAGGCGCGCACGGCGAGACTGCGCCCGCTGCCCGGAGACAGCGGGAAGACCACGGAAGCAGCAGGGGAAGACAAACTCAGGGGGTACTGCCGGACGTCTCCTTCAAACGCTCGCGCAGGAGGAACTTGCGGATCTTCCCTGAGGGGGTCTTCGGCATTTCAGAGATGATCTCCAGGCGGTCCGGCCAGTAGGAGACGGACATGCCGGCCTTGCGAAGGTGCTCTCTCAACTCCTTGAGGGAGGGAGCCTCCTCGCGAGGCACCACGACAGCACACACCCGCTCGCCGCCGATGCGGTCATCCGCATGGGCCACGACGGCGACCTCCCGCACCTTGGGATGCGCATACAGCGCTGACTCGACCTCCACGACGGGAATCTTCAGGCCGTGCCGGAAGATGATGTCCTTGAGTCGGCCGGCGATGCGGATGCCGCCGCGTCCGTCGTCTCGAGCCAGGTCACCCGTGTCGAACCACCCTTCCGCGTCCAAACACGCGTTGTAGGTGTCCTCGCACTTGAAGTACCCGAGGCATTGGCTCGCGCCGCGGACCAGGAGTCGTCCCGCGCCATCCGGAAAAGGACTTCCATCCTCGGCGGTGGCGGGGGCGATCTTCACCTCCATCCAGGGCACAGGAGCGCCGTCGCTGTTGGCCGGCCAGTCGGGGGGATCCTCGTGCCGGGTGATGGTGACGGCGCCGTTCTCTGTCATTCCCCAGAGCGTGTGCAGCCGGACGCCAAAGCCATCACGCACCTCGGCGATGAGATGAGGCGGCACGGGCGTAGACCCGGTGGCCAGACACTTCAGCGTCGTCATTTTCCGAGGCCGGCGCTTCTGCGCCGCGAGCATGTTCAGGTAGTACGTGGGAATCCCATACATGAACGAGATTCCATGCTCCTCGATGAGCGCTAGATGGAACTCGGGATCCGCCACGTCCAGATAGACAGCCGTCGCCCCGAGGAGCACGGGCATCTGGAAGAGATAGGTAAAACCGCTCGAGGCGGTGAGGAGGCTCGGCAGCGAGATGACGTCATCCGCGCCCAACTCCATGGTCTCGTTGAGGGCCCGGGTGATGGCGTAGTTCGTGTTGTACGAGTGGACCACGCCCTTGGGCTCGCCGGTGGTGCCCGACGTGTAGAGCACATTGAACACGTCATCCGCACGTGCCGTCAGCTCGTCCAGCGCATGGGCCGGATACCGCTCCTCCCACCGGTTGGAGACCAGCCAGGCATCAAAATCCAGCTCCCCTTCTGCCAGACCGCCCCCTGCACCCAGGAAGATGCGATGGCGCAGCGAGGGAAGCGCCGGAGCCATCTCCCGGAGCATGGCGCGGTGCGAGAACCCGGTCCAGCTCGCGGGGCCGATGTAGACCGGGGCCTCGGTCCTGCTGAGAATGAACTCCACCTCGCGCCGCCGGTAGTCGGGAGGAATGGGCGCGAGGACCGCGCCAATGCGCGCGCAGGCCAGGGCGATCGCAGTGAACTGCCACCAGTTGGGGAGTTGCACGGCGACGATCTGCTCGCGCCCGACGCCCAGCTCGCGAAGGGCCCCAGCGAACCGGTCCATGTACATCCCCAGTTCCGCGTAGCTGATTCGCGTCACATCGCGAGCGAAGTACCGGGCCGCGACGATCGCCGCTTTGTCCGGGTGGTTTTTGATCGCGCGAAAGAGGTCATCGACAACAGTCTCGTCTCGCCACCACCCCTTCTGGCGATAGGCCGAGCCATTCACTCGCGCGGCAGCGTTGCCGAACTTCTCCGCCATCTCGCTCACCTCACGTGTTGGGGCGTTTTCATGTGATTCGGAGATGCAAGCCCTAACACTTTCTCGATCGCTGGCCAATGTAGGGATTTTTTTTTACATCGGGACCCAACTTCACACATTGACGAGCCATCTCCCGATTTCTTATAGCGTGTACCCGCTAAGCATCGAAGTCACGAATTGCCTCCCCCACAAGTCATGACTCGCTCGATGATTGCCGCAACGACAGACGCAGGCCTCGAGAGCCCTTCCGATGACGGGATTGGCGCGCTCGAAGATCACGCGAAACGAATCCGGCGGCTCATCGTCCGGCTGGCTGCAACCCCCACGGGGTGTCATCTCGGTGGCTCCCTCTCCCTGGTCGAGCTCCTCGTGGCGCTCCTCGGCCGCGTCATGAAGACCCGGCCAGACGCCCCTCACTGGGAAGAACGAGATCACCTCATCCTCTCGAAGGGACACGCCGCGGCAGGGCTGTATGCCGCCCTGTCTGAGTTTGGCTTTTTCGATCCCGAGGCGCTGGTCCGGCGTTACAACGCGGAAGGAAGCATCTTCACGGGCCATGTGAATGCAAAGGTGCCCGGCGTGGACTTCTCGACCGGGAGCCTGGGCCACGGGTTGGGCCTGGGGACCGGACTCGCGCTCGGCTACCGGCTGAAGGGCTTGGGCAACCGTGTCTATGTCATCTGTGGTGATGGCGAGATGGGTGAAGGCTCGAACTGGGAAGCCATTCAGATCGCCTCACATCAACGTTTGTCCAATCTGACAATAATTATCGACCGTAATTGTGGTCAGAACGATGGACCGACGGAGTCCATCCTGTCGCAGGCGGCACTCACGGACCGACTGAGGATGTTTGGGTTCGAGGCGCTCGAGGTGGACGGCCACGATCTCCGTGCGCTCTGCCAGGCGATGGAGGCCCCCGCGAAGGGAGCAGCCCCGCGCGCCATTATCGCGAAGACGCAGAAGGGCGCAGGCGTCCCCATGTTCAAGGGCAAGGGCCCGCACTACGCGGTCTTCACCCCTGAGCAGCTCCGGCGCGCGCTCGTGTCCATGGGAGAGGTCCCATGAGCGAGCTTCAGACGGTAGGCGCGGATCTCGCGAGTGACCCAGAGACGTGGCTGAGAGAGAACCCCAAGCTCCCCAACCGGCAGATCTTCCGGCATGCGCTGGCGCGCTTCGCGGAGCAGGATCCCCGCCTTGTGCTGCTCGAGGCAGACCTCGGCGGCGCGGGAGATCCCTTCGAGGCCCGCCACAAGAGCCGCTACTTCAACCTGGGCATCTGCGAAGCCACCATGCTCGACGTGGCGTGCGGCATGGCGCACGTGGGGCACGTCGTCTTCGCGCACACCTTCGCGCCCTTTGGGGCGATGCGGGCCTGCGAGCAGGTGCGGCTCGGGATGGCCTACCCCCAGGCGAACGTGAAGCTCGTCTGTGACTACGGGGGCGTTTCGGGTGCCTTCTTCGGGCCCACCCATCACGCCATCGAGGATCTCGCCATCCTCCGGGCCATGCCGGGGATGACGGTGTTCTCCCCGGCGGACGGGCTGGAGACGATCCTCGCCACGCGCGCGATGATCGAGCACAACGGCCCGGTGTACATGCGGCTCGGCCGCAACCGAGTAAGCCGGCTGGAGGCGCAACGGGAGGGCTTCACACTCGGCCGAGCGCACTGCTTCCGTGAGGGCTCGGACGTAGGGCTGATCGCTCACGGCGAAATCGGGGTCTCCGTCGCGCTGGAGGCCGCCTCGCGGCTCGAGGCCCAGGGGGTCTCCGCGCGCGTGGTGAACATGCACACGCTCAAGCCACTCGACGAGGCAGCCATCCTCGAGACGGCGGAGCGGACGCAACTCCTCGTCACGGTGGAGGAGCACAACATCCTCGGCGGGCTCGGAGGCGCGGTGTGCGAGACCGTGTGCGCGCACGGGCTCGGCCGGCGGGTGCTCCGGATGGGTATTCAGGATCGCTACGATCCGCTCGCGGGCACCCACGAGTCGCTGCTCCTCGGGCACGGGCTCGACGGCGCGAGCGTGGCCGAGCGCATCCTCGCCTCTTTGTCGCGCCTCCACACGGTGGCGCCGGAACCTGTCGCAGCGAGGAGGAACTGATGCAGGTGCAAAAACAGCTGGAGAAGCAGGTGGATGCCGCGGGAATCAACGGTTGCCCCACGTGTGCCTTCGAGATCTTCGGAGACAGCTTCATGGAGGGCGAGGTTGTCACGTGCGAGGGCTGCTCCGTGGAGCTTGAGGTGGTCGGACTGAAGCCCCTCCGCTTCGCCGAGGCGCCCGAGGTCGAGGAAGACTGGGGCGAATAGCCACTGGACGGAGCCGCTCGTACTCCCATGAAGAGGATCGATCTGATCTACACACGGCTGCGCACGGAAGAGCGGATGATCCTCGACGCGCTCCGGAAGCGGGAGTGCGAGGTCCAGCTCCACCAGGACTCCGACCTCGTGCTCTCGCTGGACGCGGAGCGCTGGTCCGGAGGCAACGTCGTCCTGATGCGGAGCATGTCGCTCACCCGCTCGCGGTATCTGGCGGCGATCCTCGAGGTCAAGGGAGCACGCGTGGTGAACAGCTCCCAGGCCATCACCACGTGTGGGGACAAGATCCTCACGAACCTGGCGCTCGCGGCCCACGGTGTTCCGATGCCGTGGTCGTTCGCGGGCTTTGAGGAGGAGGCCTGCGTCGCGGAGATCGAGCGCCGGGGCTACCCCGTGGTGACGAAGCCGGCAGTGGGCTCATGGGGGCGCATGGTCGCGCGCATCGAGGGACGCAGCGCGGCCGAGGGCCTCATGCAGATGCGCTTCGAGACAGGAGGCGCGCAGGACCACGTCGGGCTCGTGCAGCAGTACATCGACAAGCCGGGCTATGACCTGCGCGTCTATGTGATGGGCAGAGCGGTGGGAGGCATCCGGAGGCGTTCGGAGCACTGGGTGACGAACACGGCGCGCGGCGCGGTGCCCGAGCGGTACGAAGTGCCGGAGTCGCACGCCAAGCTCGCGGAGCGCGCGGCAGCAGCCGTCGGGGCAGACATCGCGGCCGTGGACCTGCTCGAGACCCGAGAGGGGGAGATCCTCGTGAACGAGGTCAACCACTGTGTCGAGTTCGCCCGGAGCATCGAATTCGCCCGAATCCCGCTGCCGGAGCTGATCGCGGAGTACACCGCCGGGGTGCATCCATGACGCGCGTGGCCGTGCTGGGAGCCTCGGGCTACACGGGTGGAGAGGTACTGCGGCTGCTCCTCGCGCACCCCGCCGTGGAGGTCGTCCAGGCCACCTCGGGTCAGTTCGCGGGCAAGCGCCTGGACTACCCGCATCCGAGTCTCCGGGGCATGAGCGCGCTGCGGTTCGTCCCCCATGAGGCGCTGGAGCCGTGCGATGTCCTCATGAGCTGTCTGCCCCAGGGTGGACTCATCGAGCGCTGGGCCCGAGTGCGCGAGCTCGCGAGTCGAGTGATCGACCTCAGCGCGGACTTCCGGTTGGATCCCACGGATCACGAGCGTTGGTACAAGAAGCACCCACGGCCCACGGATGTGCCGGAGTTCACCTATGCGCTCCCGGAGTGGACGGCCAGCCAGCTCCCCGGGGCCCGCTACGTGGCAGTGCCCGGCTGCATGGCACACGCCTCGCTCTTGGGAATCCTCCCGCTGGTGTGCGCGGGCCTGGTGAAGCCGGAGCTCGTCGTCGATGCGAAGACAGGCTCCTCTGGGGGTGGTGCCACACCGGCTCTCTCGTCCCATCACCCCGAGCGCGCCTCCGCCCTCCGTTGCTACCGGCCCGTGGGGCATCGGCACACGGGGGAGCTTGAGAACATCGTCGAGCGCCTCACAGGGACGCGTCCGAGCGTGCACTTCAGCGCCACGGCCGTACCGAGCGTGCGCGGCATCCTGTCGACAGTGCACTGCTTCGCGGCGAGACCGATCGTCGATGAAAACGAGCCCCTCCGTGCGATCGCGACCGCCTACCGGGAGAAGCCCTTTGTGCGGCTCATCCGGCCGAACACGAGCGCCTCACCCTTTCCCGAGCCAGGTCCGCTCCAGGGGACGAACTACTGTGACCTCGCCGTGGACGTGGATCCCGACAGGAACCGGATCGTCGTCAACGTAGCGATCGACAACCTGGTGAAGGGCGCGGCGGGAACAGCCGTCCATGCCCTGAACCTGATGCTCGGGCGCCCTGAGACGGAAGGGCTCGGGTTCCGCGGCCTGCATCCCATCTGAAGCATCCGCAGTCTGGAATTTCCAAACAGGGAGTAGACATGAGCACGAATGCTACCGCGGGGACGGATATGTCCCCCGGGCGGGCTTTTGCCGCCGCCGTTGTCTCCCAGGGCACGAAGGCATCCGTGGAGTTCTCCACGACGATCACGGACTCCTTCCCGGGCTTCAAGCGCCGCCCCCGCATCGCGGTCCGCGGCCTCTTCAAGGTCGTGAAGACAGAGCAGCAGCAGGTCAACTACTGGTACGAGACCCGTCCCCAGACCGAAATCACCGAGCACGTCATCGACGCGCAGCTGCGGCAGGAGGCCACGTTCGAGTTCCACTCGGACAAGACGCAGCTGAAGCCGACCACGGCATGGGTGCAGATCAACCCTGCCCTGCTGGATGAGCCGGAGGCGCTCGCGACGTTCATTGACTACCGGCTCCTCGTGCGGCTGTGCACGGCGGAGAACCAGGCGCTCGCGCGGGGCCCCGGTGGCGAGCGCGTGCGCGGCCTGCTGGAGACCCCGGGCATCACCCGCCTGGCGGCGCAAGAGACGCCGGTGGCCTCGCTCCTGGCGGCGTGCGATCGCGTGGAGCAGGTGGGCGGCTCGGCCGACGGCATCCTGATGAATCCGGCGGACTACTACCGCTACTTCGTCGGGCAGGGCAGCCTGCTCAAGGACCTCGCGGACATGGGCGTGCGCATCGCCCGCGCGCGCATGGTCAACCCGGGCACCATCATCGTCGGTGACTACACCGCCGCCGCGACCATCTTCGACAGCGGACGCTCCGTCATCCACTTCGCCGAGCCGCCCAAGGGCATCTTCCCCCGCGAGGGTCTCGCCGTGTGCGGGGAGATCTACGAGGCGCTCGTGGTCCACCTGCCCACGCACTTCTACGTGGCTGCACTCACCTGACAGCAAATCCGAGCGGGGCGCGCGTGTCTCAATCCAACCTGAAGGTCCTCTACATCACCGGGTGGTGCCGCAACGGCAGCACGATCATCGGAAACGTGCTCAACGAGGTGAAGGGATTCTTTCACACCGGCGAGCTCAGCTTCCTCTGGAAGAATGCCTACGGCAACGGCTCCAACACCTTCTGTGGCTGCGGTGAGGCACTGACCCGCTGCGGCATCTGGTCGAAGGTGCTCGAGGAGGAGACCCCTCCCGGCCAGACTCCCGCGTCCCATGCTCGGCAGGTCGTGAAGCGCCAGACGCGGGCCGTTCGGACCCGGCACACCTGGAGCATCCTCCGGGATGGGACTCGCGCGGAGGATGTTCGCGAGTACGCCGCCACGCTGACCCGGACCTATCACGCGATCGCGAAGGCGACCGGCAGCCACACCCTCGTGGATAGCGGAAAGCTTCCATCCGAGGCAGCGCTCCTGCCGCACGTGGATGGGATTACGCCCTACTTCCTCTACCTCGTGAGGGACCCGCGCGCCGCCGCGCACTCCTGGACGAAGACGAAGCAGTACGTCGTCCCGATGTCCGCGTTCCGCAGCACCGCCTACTGGGTTGGATTCAACCTGGCCTCCGAGGCCATCATCCGGCGCTACCCCGACCGCTCGTTCTTCCTCCGGTACGAGGACTTCATCGCCACTCCAGCCAACGTGGTGCAGGCCCTGCTCGAGCTCGTCGGAGCGGGAGACTCGACCAATCCGGTGAAGGGACGGACCGTCAACCTGGGGAAGAATCACACTGTCACTGGCAATCCGGATCGCTTCCGCAGTGGGCCGACGCTCCTACGCCCGGAGGATGACGGGTGGAAGAAGGAGCTCTCCACACGCGCGAGGAACATCACCCAAGCCCTGTCGTGGCCGCTGATGGCCCGCTACGGCTACTTCCAGCCTCCGAGCACCCAGACGCATCAGGGCACGGGCTCCAAGACTTCGACGAACGACACCCGGGAGGACGTCCGTGGAACTGGGACTGGCAGGTAAGGTCGCGCTCGTCGCGGGAGGCTCGAGCGGGCTGGGATTGGCCGTCGCCGAGGAGCTGGCGAAGGAAGGTGCCCATGTCGCCATTGGCTCGCGCGATCCGGAGAAGCTCTCCCGAGCTGAGCGTCGGCTGAAGGAGCTCGCCCGCGGCCAGGTGCATGCAACCGCCGTGGACTTGAAGAACCCCGATGCCGTCCACCGCTGGGTGGAAGACATTGCCGGCCGCATGGGGGCCCTCCATATTGCTGTGACAAACAGCGGCGGGCCGCCTCCGGGCCCGGCGACGAAGTTTGGCATTGCCGCCTACAGGGACGCCGTCGACTCGGTGCTCCTGCCGCCCATCAGTCTGGCCCTGGCCGCCCTCCCCTACATGAAATCAGCCCGGTGGGGGCGTCTGCTCTTCATCACGTCCGAGACGGTCGTCCGGCCCGTGGCCCGGTTCGCGCTTTCGGGCTTCTCCCGGCTCGGCATCGTCGGGTTCTCATCCGCGCTCGTTCAGGAACTCGGGGACTGCGGTGTCACCGTCAACGTGCTCGCCCCCGGCTACACCCGCACTCCCCCGGTCGAGCGCACCGCCGGAGCAGAGGGAGACGTAGACGCCGGGCTGCGCGCCATGGCGGCCCACATCCCGCTGCGCCGAGTGGGATTGCCGGAAGAGTTCGCCGCCGCCGCCGCCTTCCTCGCCAGTGAGCGGGCCTCGTTCATCACGGGGACGGTGCAGCTCGTTGATGGCGGAGCGAGTGTCATCGGATGAGCGCGTCCTCCATCGTGGTCAAGATTGGCGGCGCCGCGGGGGTCGATCTCGAGAACGTCTGCAATGACGTCGCGGAACTCGTCCGTCAAGGCGAGCGCGTCGTCGTGGTGAATGGCGGCTCGGACGCCGGAAAGCGCCTGCTGAAGCTCCATTCCATCGAGCGCCCCGAAGTGACGACCCCCTCGGGCAACGTGGTGCGACTCACGAACACGGTCACCCTGCGCATCCTGATGATGGCGTGGGTGGGCGAGGTGAACAAACGCATCGTCCTGGCGCTCGGAGAGCGAGGCCTCTCCGCGGTGGGGCTCTGCGGCGCGGACGGGCGGGTGCTCGTCGCGAAGCGGCGGCCTCCGCTGAAGCTCAATGACGGAGGGCGCATCCGGATCGACCGGGAGCACCTCGCCGGTGAAATCCAATCAGTGAACACGCGGCTCCTGGGGACGCTCTTGGACCAGGGCCACGTACCCGTCCTCTGCCCTCCCGCGGTCACGGAGGACAGCGTCCTGGTGAACGTCGACGCGGACCAGGTCGCCGCATCCATCGCCACCTCGCTCGGTGCCCGCTCGTTCGTGATGCTGTCGAATGTGCCGGGGCTGCTCGAGAACCCGAATGATCCGTTGACGCTCGTGCGGCACAGCGACGACGTGGAGGGATGCATGCAGCTCGCCGCCGGACGCATGCGGTACAAACTGGATGCCGCGCGCAAGGCGCTCCAGGGCGGAGTCCCCGCCGTCTACGTGAGCTCCTCCCGAGTGCCCCGACCGGTGTTCGTCGCCCTCACCGAGGAGTCCGGCACGAAGTTCACCCTCCCCCCGAAGCAGAAGGACACGACGCATGCGGGCACGTGAGAAGACGATCGACTTCCTCAAGTGGATGGTGGAGCAGTACAGCCCCAGCCACCACGAGCACGCGTTCTCCCGCTCGCTGGCCGAGCACCTGGAGCGCCGCGGCTGGCGCGCGCACACCGACGAGGTGGGCAACACGGTCGCGAGCATGGGCGAGGGCGACACGTGCATCGCGCTGCTCGGCCACATCGACACCGTGCCTGGCGAGGTGCCGGTGCGCATCGAGGACGGCCGTCTCTTCGGCCGCGGAACCGTGGACGCCAAGGGGGCGATCGGTGCCTTCATCGAGGCCGTCGAGCTGCTCGAGGAGCGCGAGCGAACCGGGAAGAAGTTCCTGCTGCTCGGGTGCGTGGAGGAGGAGGTCGCCATCACTCGCGGCGCGTTCCACGTGCGCGAGCGCTACCGTCCAGACTTCGTCATCAACGGAGAGCCGAGCGGGGCCCATGCCATCACCATCGGCTACAAGGGACTGGTCCGGGCCGAGCTCGAGTACCGCGCGAGCCAACGCCACACAGCGAGCCGCGACTACCGCGCCGCCGCCGAGCACGTCGTTGAAGCCTGGAACGCGCTCCGAGGCCACTGTGACGCGTGGAACCGCGAGCGTCCGCTCTTCGAGCAGGACCTCCCCTCGCTGACCTCATTCCAGACGGGCTCGACGGATACCGAGGAGTGGGCCCGGGCCAGCGTGAACGTTCGCACCGGGCCGCACAGTGATGGAGACCAACTGCTGGCGCTCCTGGGCAGCGTTCCCGGTGTGAGCGTGAAGGCCATTTCGAACAAGAAGGCGGTCAGCACGGATGGGAACGACGAACTCTCGCGCACGTTCAAGAAGGCCATCCGAGAGCGAGGCGCTCGGCCGACACTGCGGCTGAAGACGGGGACGTCCGATTGGAACACCGTGGCGGCGGCGTGGCAGGTGCCCACCCTCGCCTACGGCCCGGGCGATTCCTCCCTGGACCACACGCCCCACGAGCACATCGACCTTACCGAGTACGAGGAGGGTGTCTCAATACTCGCGCGGGTGCTCGCCCTGCTGCCCTCGAAATCTGGATAGGAACCCCCTCGAGAAGTGAAGGGGCCGTCCGAGAGGTGCGCGTCGAGCTCGGTCATCACGTGCGTCCAATCCATGGTGACTTTGTCCTGCACGTCGCCTCATCAATTCATCTGGAAGACCTGAATGCGATCGCTCGGGCGAGAGCTTCGATTCTCATGGATTCATGATTCATCAAGGGCTTCGTCCCATCCAATGAACCCCTCGGTCCAATGGTCCTTGTTGAGCTCGTACCAAGAGATGTGAAACCCCTCCGGGTGATCTCGGAAGCCTGGCTGTTGGCTCAGACGGGAAACAGCCGCCTGTGCATCTGCCTCGGTTACGTACACGCCAATGAGCTTGACATCCTCCTCTCCGTTTGGAGCTGCATGCACATGCTGAAGGACATACACGTGTGTCATGGGACGCCCTCATGGGTTCTCGAATGCGCGGTCTCCCCATTTCTGTACCTGGCCCGTCATGGCCACCGCCGTGGGAGCCAGGGTAATGGTGATGGCGCCCCCAGCGGAAACTGCCACTGCACTCACCTGTCCTATCTCCGAAAGTGTGAGGTGCAGTTATGAGGCCCCCAGTGCCGCCGCCTCCGAGACGCTGGGCAGCATCGCCAGCCTTGAGGCCAGCCATGCCGAGCCCCCGATCATTCCGTGGCTCACCACCACCGTCACCGCGAGGACGAAAACGCGGGCCACCTCCGGCCCAACCCGGTTCGCGAAGCGCCTGCTGGCGCGCTCCAACTCCTCCCAGGTCGTGGCCCGGTCGGTGGCCCACTTTAACTCCCGGCTTGCGTCCCCCAACTCCAGGAACGTCTCTACTCCCAGGTAGATGTCCGGGTCGTTGCTGGGGTAGGAGGCGCGCACCAACCAGCCTTGCTGGGGTGGACGAAGAGTGAGGGGAACCTCCAGCACCAGTTGCGTCAGCGCTTCCTCATCCACATTCACGGGCTTGTTCGAGGGAGGCCGGTGCTCCAGAGACTCCCCCTGGCCCGTGTCGAGGCGCACTACACGCTGGGAGGCACACGCATTGAGCAGCACCAACAGCACGACCGCAGCGGTCAGACGAGATGCCATGAGACGCCCTCCAGAGCGAGGAGGGTATCGCTGAGCTTGTTGATTGAGATACCGCTTCAACAGCGCAGGTAGGCACGCGTCAACTCCACCTCCGCCGCCAGTGGGGCCCCCCTCCAGATGTTCGTCCAGTCCGAGCGGAGTGACGCGGCGGATGCGTGTCTCGTAGGTGTACGAGTCACTCCGTGCCTCCACCTCGAACAGCCGCCGGGCGGCTTCCTGGGGCCGAGTGGAGGGCCCGAGAAGCGGTAGCACACCCGGCGAGGACCACCAGCAGCGCCGCGGTCCAGCCCCGCATCATGGGAATTCCCCCTGTGGAGAACGTTCTCTCGGTGCTGTTCGAAAAGCCTGGCTTATGGGCACCCGGCGGAATGTCCTGGGAAGCGAAGCGGCGTGGGTCGGTGTTCCAACCCCAGGGGTGTGGGAGGCCAGCCTTAGATCCGGCTCTAGGACGCGGCTGCCCGCCCGCCAGGTGTCCGAGTTCACATCGGCTCACCTATCTTCTTGCAGTGGGGCGAAGGTCCCGCTATGAGAGGGCCCACTTTTTGGCCAGGTAGCTCACCTGGTTAGAGCGGCGGTCTCATAATCCGCAGGTAGTCGGTTCAAGTCCGACCCTGGCCAAGGCCCCGGAGTCACTTTCACGAGTGATTCCGGGGTTTTCTTTTGCCCTGAGCCTTCGGGCGGGTTCAGGGCAGTTCCCGGGCTACCCCAGAGGCAACCGCTCCAGGCTTGAACCGGCGCCGGGTTACACCACTGGACGCCGCCGGGCACGGGACAGGTGCTCCTCGCCGCTTTCCGCGAAGCGCCGCGCCAGCTCGTCCTGTCCCTCCGCACCATGCTCCAGCAGGTACGCCAGCTCCGAGGGCAGCAGCGCCTCGACGGTGACGAGCCTCACTTCCCCATACGGTGTGGAGAAGTGACTCGGCAGCGTGCGTGACTCCACGCCCAACAGAACGGCCACCCTGCCCTCTGCGGTGACAAGAGACTTGGGCAGGCCAACACCCTGTCTCCGGGTTCACTCGGTGACGGGGCTTCTTCCCGCCCTCTGTCGGGCGTGTGACTTCCCTGGACGATTTCTCCCCCGACAGGTCTGGAACCGGTGGACTCTGGCTCGGGGTGTGGGGTCACCCCGCCTATGGCATCCATTGCCGACCTCATCGAGCAACACCGCGCGTTCCTGCTCCAGCGCTACCTCGAAGAGGCCAGCAGGCTCCCGTCCGCTCGCGACGTCCGGCCTCAGGACGTCCTCGACAACCTCCCCGAGTATCTCGACACGTTGATCGCCCTCTCCCGGGGGCAGCACAAGGACCCCGACCCTATCCGGCGGCGAATGGAGGAGACCCATCTCGGCCTACGCCTCCGGCTGGGCTACACCCGGGAAGACGTGACGGCCGAGTTCATCCTCCTCGGCCAGCTCCTCTCGCAGCTCTGGGAGTCTCTCCCTCCCGACCAGCAGCCGACCCCCGAGGACACCCAGCGCCTCTTCGACGAGCTCCAGGCCGCCATGGAGCACACCGCCTACCTCTTCGGCGTCAAATCCAAACCCCGCCACCCCACCCTCCCCAGCCTCGAGGTCCGGCACCTCAATGAGGAGCGCCTGCGCCTCGCCGTCGAGGCCACCCACCTGGGGACGTGGGAGCTGGATCCCCTCACGGGCGAACTGCACTGGGACGAGCGCTGCAAGGCCCTCTTCGATCTGCCCCCGGATGCCCCCATCGATTACGACACCTTCCTCACCCGGGTGCACCCCGAGGACCGTGAGCGCGTGCAGCGCCTGGTGCAGCAGTCCCTGGAGCCGGCCAGCGGCGGCACCTTCCGGGACGATTTCCGCGCCGTGAACCCGCAAGACGGGAGCGAGCGCTGGTTGGCCTCCACCGGCCGCGTCTTCTTCGATGCGAACGGCCGGGCGGTGCGCTTCCTCGGCACGGTGCTCGACATCACCGACCGGGTGCGTGAGCGCGAGGCCATCAGGCGCGAGAAGAACCGGGCCGCCACCATCCTGGAGAGCATCTCCGAGGCCTTCGAGGCTTTCGACCGGGAGTGGCGCTTCATCTACGTCAACAGCGAGGCCGAGCGCATCCTGGGACAGCCACGCGAGGCGCTGCTGGGCCGCAATCATTGGGAGCTCTACCCCGCCAGTCTAGGCACGCCCGTCGAGCACAACTTCCGTCGTGTGGCCGCCGAGCGCGTCCCCCTCTCCTTCGAGAACCACTACATCCCGTGGGATCGCTGGTTCGAGCTCCACGTCTACCCCACCGAGGAAGGGATCGCCGTCTACTTCCACGACATCACCGAGCGCAAACGCCACGATGAGGAGCGCGATCGGCTCCTGCGCGAGCAGACCCACCTGCGCGAGCTGACCCAGAAGGTGCTACGCGAGCAACAGCGCACCCTCGAGGCCCTGGAGCACGGCGAGGCGTTCTTCATGCTCGACAAGGACTTCCGCTTCATCCTGGTGAACGAGAACCAGGAGCGCCTCTCCCAGACGCGCCGCGAGGACACGCTCGGCCGCGTCTTCTGGGACGTCTTCCCTACGACCGCCACGCCCACGTCCCGGTATTGGACCGAGTATCACCGCGTGGTGGAGCAGAAGGTGCCGGTGCAGTTCGAGGAGTACTACGCCCCGCTGGATCTCTGGACGAGCGTGAGCGCCTTCCCCACCACCGAAGGTGGGTTGGCCGTCTTCTTCCGGGACAGCACCGAGCACAGGCGCGCCGAGCAGTTCCGCGATCGACTGGTGGGGATCGTCAGCCATGATCTGCGCAACCCGCTCCACAGCATCTCCCTGGCCGCCGAGCTGCTCCTGCGCCGGGAGGACGTCCCTGAGCCCGTGCTCGCTGGCGTGCGGCGCATCGCCCGAAGCGCGGATCGCATGTCGCGGATGATCACCGACCTGCTCGACTTCACCCGCGCACGCATGGGCAGTGGCCTCCCCCTGCAACGCCGACCCGGCGAGCTGGTGGAGTTGGTGCGTGCCACGCTTGAAGAGTTCGAGGTGACGCATCCCGGTCGTATTGTCCTCTCCCCAGGGCGAGGCCCGTACACCGGGGAGTGGGATCCGGACCGGCTCGCCCAGGTTGTCTCCAACCTGGTGGGCAATGCGCTCCAGCACGGGGCAGAGAACCTCCCGGTGGAGATCTCCCTGCGCGAAGAGAACGAGACGTTCGTGCTCTCAGTGAGGAACCAGGGTCCTCCCATCCCCGAGGAGTTGCTGCCCCATATCTTCGACCCTTTCCGCCGCGCCGCGAGCAGCTCGCGCCAGGGGCTGGGACTGGGGCTCTACATCGTCCAGCAGATCGTCCTGGCCCACGGCGGCTCCATCACCGTGGACTCCAACGCGGCCTCGGGAACCACCTTCACCGTGCGACTGCCCCGCGGTCCCACCTCGCGGTGAACCGGAGACACTCCCTCGGCGGCAACGGTGGTTTTTTTGACGGCTCGCTCGCCTGCCCCCCTAATGCCCCCACAGGCCAGTAGTGGCCTGTAGCAGCCCCGAGGAGGATGTTCCGATGCAGGATGCCAGCGCCAGCCCGATGAGCTCCGAGGCCACTCCGGCCTCAGCCGACTCGAACGGTTCCGACGCCTCCGAGTCCGTGGTCTCCACCCACGTTCTCGTACCGATCGAGCAAGTCCACAAGCTGCGCGAGCTCGCCCGCCGCACCCGCATCCACCAGAGCGAGTACCTCCGCGAAGCCGTGGAAGATCTGCTCGCCAAGTACGGCCGTCCGACCACCGGAGGTACTCCGTGAGAACCGCCATGCCCGTGCAGGGACGCAATCAGGCGCTGTCCCGCGAGAAGGCTCCACCTCCCGCGGATCCCCGTGGGTTCGGCACCCGCGGCACCACCGAGCGTCCCGCGTCCATCCGCGACGCCATCATCCGCTGGCTCAACGAGGAGCTGTGAGGGGCCTGGGCCCGCGCTCAAGCGCGAAGCCCGTCACCCCTCCACCGCGTCCCTCTCCCGCTTGCGAGGGGGACCTCAGGCCGATGGCAGCGAGGCCTGCTGCTCCTTGTCCAGCTTGCCGGCGATGTCCTTGAAGGACAGGTGCCCCAGCGACATCAGCACCACGCCGAAGCCGATCTGCTGCACCGTCTGGCACAGCCACAACACGTTCGCGTACGCCAGACCGCTCCCGTTCACCACCGAGGCCGGGACGAACAGCGACAGGCCCACCTTCACCGCCGCCTGGAACGTGCCCACCATGCCGGGAGCCGCGGGAATCATCACGCCCACCACCAGCACGGACATCACCACGTAGGCCTGGAAGAGCGACAGGTTCAGGTTGAACGCCCGCGACAGCAGCGCCATCCCCGCGCCATTCAGCCCCCAGTACACGGCCGTGTAGACGAAGAAGCCCACCATCTGGCGCCGATCCGGCAGCTGCCGCATCGCTCCCACGAAGGTGTCCACGACGTCCGCCATCTTCTCCGCGATGCCCGGCGCCACCCGGCCCACCGTGGAGCGAACCAAATGCACCGCGCGCGCCTGGTGCCACAGTGCAAACAGCAGGAAGATGAGCCCGCCGCCGAACACCGCGAACATCAGGTTCGCGCCCAGCTTCACGTAGCGGACCTCGGGAACCTCCGCCGGCACGAAGAAGAGCAGCAGCCGCATCAGCACCGCGATCGACATGCCGTCCGTGATGCGCTCGAGTACCACCGACGTCATCGCCGCGCTCCGGCGGATGGAGCTGCGCTGGGCAATCAGCAGAGGCCGCGCGAACTCGCCCAACCGGAACGGCAGCACCAGCAGCATCATGAAGCCGATGCCCGAGGCCTCGTTCAGCTTGCGGAAGGGCACCCGCTCCATTCCTGACAGCAGGCAGCCCCACCGCAGCGTCCTCGCGATGTGGATGAGCGTCAGGATGACGAAGTACGGCACCACCCAGAGGTAGTTGGCGGACTTCAAGCTCGACACCTGGGACTGCCAGTCCGTGTCCCGGAAGGCCCACCAGGTAAAGACGAGGGTGACGAGCAGGCTGGCGATCAGCTTGACGGCGCGGTTCACCGCGCCCGTATATCGTCACCTTCCCCCGGACTCCAAGGGTTCTCCCGCCAGCAAACGGGCCGGCGACGTGGCCATCAGGCGGGTGAAGGCCTGCTCGCCCACCCTGCTCCGCAGCTCCGTCAGCGCCTTCCCCACCCACTCCCGTGCCCCCACCGGCCCGTGCAGGTCCGTGGCCCCGAGGGCGTACAACCCGTCCTCCAGGAAGGCCCTCGCCAGCTTCTTCGCCGTCCCCCCATACCGCCCCGTCAGCGCGCCCACATCCAACTGCAGCAGCGCCCCGGCGCGCACCGCCTCCGCCGCTCGGCCCGGACGCTCGAACTCCATGCAGCGCTCCGGGTGCGCCAGCACCGGCGTCACCCCCTTGAGGCGGATGCGGAAGAGGATGTCCGTCAGCGCGGGCATCGGAGATTTGTAGGGCAGCTCCACCAGTACGTACTTCCCCGCGCCCAGCAGCCGCGCCTCCGGCGTGCCCAGGCCTCGGAGGAAGGCCTCGTCCAGGAAGTTCTCCGCGTTCGTCCCCAGCGCCAGCTTCACCCCCGCGCGGGCCAGCGCCTCGCGGAGCTCCGCCAGCTTCGCCTCCACCGTCTCCCGCGAGTACGAGGGGTACTCGGGCCGCGCATGCGGACTGGGCGCCACCGTGGTGAAGCCCACATCCACCAGCGCCCGCGCCATCTCCAGCGCGTCCTCCAACGTGCGCGCCCCGTCATCCACCCCGGGCACCAGGTGGCAGTGCAGATCGCACAGCCCGCTCATGCGTCTCCGCCGCGCTCGGGGTGTTGATCGGCGGGGAGCTCGTCCTCCTGCTCATCCGCCTGCCGATCCGGCACCCGGTACTCCTCTCCCAGCCAACGCCCCAGGTCCACCATGCGGCAGCGCTTGGAGCAGAACGGAAACGCCGGGTTCTCGGCACGCGGGGCGACCGGCTTCCGGCAGATGGAACACTCTCGGACAGTCGTGGACACGCCGTACTCATAAGCCTTGATCCCCGCTCGGGCCAGCGCGTTTACAGTCCCCGCGTGCTCGGCACCCCTGGTGCTTGCCATCTCTGACAACATCACCCTCTTCAGCTACTTCTCCCTCGTCACGCACCTCGTCGTCCGAGGTCCCTTGTGACGCAACCCCAGAGGTGCCCTTCATGCAGGTCCTCCGCATCACCCGCCCCGGCGGTCCCGAGGTGCTCGACTTCGAGGAGCGTCCCGCTCCCACTCCCGGTCCCTCGGAGCTCCTCGTGCGCGTCCGCGCCACCGCCCTCAACCGCGCCGATCTCCTTCAAATCCGCGGTGCCTACCCCGCGCCTCCGGGCGTCCCCGCTGATGTCCCCGGCCTCGAGTATGCCGGTGAGGTGATCGCCACGGGCTCGCTCGTGCGCCGGTTCAAGGTGGGCGACCGGGTGATGGGACTGGTGGGCGGCGGAGCCTTCTCCGAGCAGCTCATCACCCACGAGCGCGAGGCCCTCCCCGCCCCGGAGAACCTGGACCCCACCCAGGCCGCGGCGCTCCCCGAGGCGTACCTCACCGCCTTCGACGCGCTCGTGCTCCAGGGCGGGCTGCGCATGGGCGAGTCCGTGCTCATCCACGCCGTCGCCAGTGGCGTGGGCTCCGCGGGCGCGCAGCTGTGCCGTGCCATGGGGGCCCGGGTCATCGGGACAGGGCGGAACGCGGAGAAGCTCTCCCGTGCCCCCGCCTGGGGCGTGGAGAAGACAGTGCTGTGTGACAGCTCGCCCCCGCGCTTCGCGGACGCCGTGCGCGAGGCTACCGGAGGACGCGGAGTGGATCTCGCGTTGGATCTCGTGGGCGGGGACTACCTGCCGGAGACGCTCCTGGCCATGGCGCCCCAGGGACGGGTGTTGCTCGTGGGCCTCGTGGCCGGCCGGCAGGCCACCTCGGACCTGAACGTCATCCTCACCCGCCGGCTACGCATCACCGGCACCGTGCTGCGCAGCCGGCCTCCCGAGGAGAAGATGGCCCTCACCCAGGCCGCGGAGAAGAGTCTCCTCCCCCTCTTCCAGGCCGGGACACTCACGCCCGTCGTCGATGCCGTGTACCCCATGCGCGAGGCCCGCGAAGCGCTCGAGCGAATGGCTCGGAACGAGACCGTGGGCAAGCTCGTCCTGCGCTGGGAGTGAGGGCCGGAGGTACTGGGGGACCCCCCTGGAGCCCCGCCGAGACGCCGGTGGTATCGTCCCGGCTACTTCATGGCTTCTCCTCCTCCCGCGGCCGTGGCCTTCGCCGGCCGGATGCTGCGCATCCTCCTGGTCATCGGTTTCATCCTCGAAGTCGGAGCGGCGCTGGAGACCTACGCCCAGGCCAACACCGTCGAGCGGTTCAGCAATGAGATGCAAGCCCAGGGCGTGATCATGGGCTCCGCGAATGGCATCCACCACCTGCCAGCCGGTACGCGGGTCTTCATCTGGACGTGCATCGCCGTTGCCCTCCTCGTCTGGCGAATGCTGCGAGGAGGACTGTCGGAGCTCCCCGGGGCTCAGCAGGAGGAGGAAGTCTGGCTCCGGTTGCTCCACCGCACCTGGTTTGGGACGACGCTGATCGTCATCCCCACCGAGGCGCTCTTCATCGGCTTCAACCTGTTGGTCCAGCCCGGATTGACGGTGCTCGGCTTGAAGCTGGAGTTCTGGTTGTGCGTGGGACTGGCGGCGACCTTCTTCCTCTCCGTCGTCCTGTTGGAGCAGGAGAAGCCCGCTCCCGCCCCCGCTGCGCTGCCGGAGCCGTCACCCCAGCGAGAACCCGCGGCCGCTCCGCTCCAGGCCCAGGCACCTGCTCCCGAGGCCGTCCCCTCCGCGTCGCCCGGCTCCAACGCCTATCGCGGCACCTGCGCGGTGTGCACCCAGTCTGTACAAGGCCCGCGCTGCTCCTCCTGCGGAGCGGCCGTCATCGCCGGTGGCTTCCGTGTGGTCGGCCTCCTGGCCCAGAGCGCCCATGCGCGCACCTATCTGGCGCACGCGCCGAATGGAACGAAGGCGGTCCTCAAGGAGATGAGCTTCGCCCTCGCACCGGATGAATCCTCGGTGCAGGCCTTCGAGCGGGAAGGCGCGCTCCTCCAGCAGCTCCAACACTCACGGCTGCCTCGCTTCATCGCCAGCTTCACCGAGGGCAGCGGCGCCGGTGCTCGCTTCTACCTGGCCTATGTCTACGTGGAGGGGCTGTCCCTCGCGCAGGAGCTTCAGCGGCACCGCTACTCGGAGGCCGAGGCCATCGAGCTGACGCGCTCGGTGCTCCGTATCCTCGTCTACCTGCACGCGCTGTCTCCGCCGATCATCCACCGCGACATCAAACCGGCCAACCTGCTGCGGCAGTCCAACGGCGCCATCGTGCTGGTGGACTTCGGTGCGGCGAGGGATCTCTCCCGCACCACGCAGCAGGCGACGATGGTGGGAACGTTCGGCTACATGCCGCGCGAGCAGCTCGGGGGACAGGTGGACGCGACGAGCGATCTGTACGCGCTCGGGACCACGGTGCTCCACCTGCTCACCCGCAAGGCGCCCTGGGAGATGCTGGACGAGACGGGACAGCTCGTCTTCCCCCGCCAGCTCAACGTCTCACCGGACTTCCGCCGCCTCCTCCAGCGGCTCACCGCCGCGCGTCGCAAGGATCGATTCCCCTCGGCACGCGAGGCCCTGCGGGCCCTGGATGCACCGCCACGTGGCACCCAGCTTCGTCGTTGGGCCGTGGCCGCGGCCGGAGTGCTCTTGCTCTCCGCCGGAGGGGCCGTGGTGTATGTGCGCTCCCGTGGAGAGTCCCTCCCGGCCAGGGCCAGCGAGCCTCGCGCGGCAACCGCCTCTCCCCCCCCACGCGCACCGCCCGCTCCGAGAGCTCCGACCCCGAAGCCTCCGCCCCCCACGTCAGCGGCGGTCTCCATCGTGCTCGCCCGCTTCGACGGAGGAGAGGTCACCGAGGAGGAGTTGCGCGAGCGCACGGCCCGCCTGCCTCCCCGTCTGCGCGGGCGCGACAGCTCCACGCTTCGTCAATGGCGCGTCCGCACGCTCGTCACGGAGAAGCTCCTGGAGCAGGAGGCGGCACGCGTCGTGACGGACCCGTCCGCGTGGAGCCTGCTTCCAGACGCCGTCCAGCGCCGCCTGCGCGTCCGGGCGCTGTTGGATGCCCAGGTGCCTGCGGACACGGAGCCGGACCTCCTCCCCCAGGTGCGGATGAGCGCGATCTCCGAGCTCGGAAACAAGCTGTACCGCTCGGCCCACGTGGAGCTCGACCTGGAGCGGCTCAAGGAGGTGGAGCTCTCCTCCGTGGCGATCCATTGGCAAGCCTGGGAGCTGCAAGCGGCCCGAGAGGCGCTGCGCGAGCCCGAAAGACGGCTGCGCTTCCAACACGGCGATCCCACCGCCGAGCCCTGTTCCGGACGCGTCACTCCCTCCGCCGCCGCGTACGACGCCCGCTGCGGCTGCGAGGCCCTCCCCGATCAGCTCCTCGAGGAGGACGTGCTCTACTTCGACCTGTACCTGAGTGAGGAAGGCCCCAACGTGCTCTTCACCCACAACTTCACGGGGACGGCCTGTCGGGAACTCTTCCTGACCAATGGCTCACCCGCGAATGTGGAGCAGAAGCTGGCGCAGCAGACGGGGTTCCGCGTGGAGCTGAACCCGCGTGTGCTCCACGCACCAACGGGGTCTCGTCCGGAGGACCTCCAGCGCATCCTCAGAGCCATGAGCCCGCGGCTCGGAGAGTGCGTCCACGCACGCTCGGTCGAGTCCCACTTCGAGGGGAACCTCGGCCTGGAATGGGTCCTGGAGGATGGACTGGTCCGTGACCTCAAGCTCACAGACGAGGGCTCCGGTCACGAAGGAAGCCTGAAGGGCACCCCGGTGGAAGACTGCCTGCGCCAGCTTCTGGACTCGTGGCGCATGGTTGGATTCGCGGATGAAGGGGTCTCCGTCGACTTCGAGGTGACAGCCACGCGCGAAGCCGTGGACGTGCAAATCGCAGAGTGAGGAAAGGGAGACGGCGGCTACGCGCGGCGCTGCGAGAGCCCCTCCAGCGCTTCCTGTGCAACCGCAGAGGGCTGCGCGGGTAAGCCGTCGGCAGCAAGAGCCCCCACCGCCGGCTCGTCCAGGACGCGCTCTGGAACCTGCGCGAGCGCATCTCGGAGCACCTCCATCCCCGCTCCGGGTCGGCAAGCCCGCTCGCTCAGCACCCGCCGCCAACCGCGAGCGCCCGGCTGTCCAGCGAAGAGCCCCAGGATGTGCCGGGTGAGCCGCGACAGGTGCACGCCGCGCGACAGCAGGTCCTCGGCGTACGGCAGCAGGGCCTCCACCACCTGGCGCCGCGTGGGCGCGGGGTGCTCCTCGCCGAACACCTGGGCGTCCGCCAGGGCGAGCATGTACGGGTTCTGGTACGCCTCGCGGCCAATCATGACGCCGTCCGCCCACTCCAGGTGCGCGCGCGTCTCCGCCAGCGACTTCACGCCGCCGTTCAGCACGATCGTCAGGTGCGGGAAGTCCGTCTTCAGCTGCCGTACGACCTCGTAGCGCAGCGGAGGAATCTCGCGGTTCTCCTTGGGGCTGAGCCCCTGCAGCCACGCCTTGCGCGCATGCACGATGAAGGTGTCACAGCCCGCACCGTGGATCGTCCGCACGAAGTTCGTCAGCAACTCATACGAGTCGAGATCGTCGATGCCGAGCCGGTGCTTGACCGTGACGGGCAGGCGTGTGGCACCGCGCATCGCCTCGACACAGCGGGCCACGAGATCCGGCTTCGCCATCAGGCACGCGCCGAACATACCGTTCTGCACGCGGTCCGACGGGCAACCCACGTTCAGGTTCACCTCGTCGTAGCCCCACTGCTCCGCGATGCGAGCGCACTCGGCGAGCTGCTCCGGCTCACTCCCCCCGAGCTGCAACGCGACGGGGTGCTCCTCCTTGGAGAAGTCCAGGTGCCGAGCCTTGTCCCCGTGCAAGATGGCGCCAATGGTGACCATCTCCGTATAGAGCCGCGTGCGCTTGGAGATGAGGCGCAGGAAGTAGCGGTCGTGCCGGTCCGTCCAGTCCATCATGGGCGCGACGGACAGACGGTGGCTCGGCACGGTGGACGCGGTGGCGGTAGGCAGGCGGGCAATCATCTGAGGCATCCATGCCGGGGATTGGTCATCCGTGCAAGCAGGCGTGAGCCGTTCCAGGCACCACTCCCAGGGCATCCGTTCAGGAACG
Source organism: Archangium minus (assembly GCF_044360475.1). NCBI lineage: Bacteria > Pseudomonadati > Myxococcota > Myxococcia > Myxococcales > Archangiaceae > Archangium > Archangium minus. The sequence goes on along the minus strand of NZ_CP043494.1, from coordinate 5,418,532 downwards.
CGGCTTCCCACCCACCCCCATCCTGCCGTCCTCGACCGCTCGCTGGGTCGTCAGGCCCATGAGCGTCCGAGTCCCCTGTCTCCGCTCTATTCTCTCAGGCGGGAACGAGCTCCACAGGCAGCACCGCGGGCCCGTGGATGGTGTACCCGGGGAGCCACTGAACCTCTGGCGAGCGGAGCCGGATGCTGCTGACGCGCGAGACGAGCGCCTCCAGGGCCATCCGCGCCTCCATCCGCGCCAGCTGCGCGCCCAGGCAGAAGTGGATGCCATACCCGAAGGTCAGGTGCTGGTTCCCCTTCTCTCGGCCCGGAAGGAAGCGGTCCGGCTGCTCGAACACCCGCTCATCCCGATTCGCGGACCCCACGAGGCCCAGCACGAAGCTCCCCGCCGGGATCTTCGTCCCCGATAGCTCCACGTCCTGCGTGGCGATGCGGAAGTTGAGCTGGATGGGTGACTCGTACCGCAGCACCTCTTCGATGAAGCGGGGAATGTGTGCCTTGTCCTCCCTCGCCTGCGCCAGGTGCTCGGGGTACCGGGCCAGGTAGATGATCGCGTTGCCGATCAATTGCGACGTCGTCTCCATCCCCGCGGGCAGCAACAGGAAGAGGAAGGACAGAATCTCCTCATCCGTCAGGTTCCGCCCGTCCACCTCCGCCCGAAGCAGATCACTCACCATGTCCTCTCCTGGCTGGCGTCGGCGTGCCTCGATGACCGCTGTCAGGTAAGCCTTCATCTCCTTCACCACGAACCGGATCTCCTCGTGCTGCTCGGGCGTCGTGGCGGAGGTGATCAGGCCCATGGCCAGCGACCACCGCTTGAAGTTCGAGAAGGTGCTCGGATCCAACCCGAGCAGGTACCCGATAACGTTGCGCGGCAGGATGAACGTGAAGGCATCCACCAGCTCCACTTCACGCCTCCGTACAGCCGCCTCGGCGAGTTCCTCGCTCACCTTCCGGACCTGCGCCTCCAGCCGGGCCATCCCCGTGGGGCCAAAGGCTCGGTTGACCAGCGCTCGCAGCCGGGCGTGGTTCGGTGGATCCTTCGAGATCAACGCCTGGGCCACCGGGTTCGGTCCGAGCCAGGACGGCTCCGCGGTGATCGCGAGTGCCTCGGATGAGAAGCGCTGGGGATCCTTCAGGATGGCAGCGGCATCCTCATAGCGGGCCGCAGCGTAGGCCCCAAAGGGTTCCACCCGGCAGAGCCCGGGCTCGCTCCTCATCTTCGCGAACACGGTATGGGGGTCCGCCAGCACCGCCGGGTCGAACAGGTTGTACGTCCTCAAGGTTTCCTCCATTGTTGGAGGCTCGACGGTAGAGCACCGCTCCGACAGGACCCAAACCGTGGAGGTTAGCGGGCGTCCGAGCAGAGGCTCGGCTCCTTTTGTGACATGGGTGGGAGTAGGGGGGCGCTTACCCTCACCCCGTCCCTCTCCCAGAGGGAGAGGGGGTGGGTGGATTGTCCGGACGAAGAGGATCGTTGCTTAGCGCGCACGTCCCCTTATCCTCCGCCGCCACCATGTCTGCCGCCTTCGACCCCAGCGCCGCCGCGGCCCCCGGCTCCGGCATCTTCGGCCTCCCCCACTCCCCCGACGAGGCCCACGTCGTCCTCATCCCCGTCCCCTTCGAGGCCACCACCAGCTACGGCGGTGGCACCTCCGAAGGCCCCTCCGCCGTCCTCGAGGCCAGCCGCCAGGTCGACCTCTTCGACGTCGAGACCGGTCGCCCCTATGAGCGCGGCATCGCCATGCTCCCCGAGCCCGAGCAGTGGCGCGCCTGGAACACCCGCGCCAAGGAGCGCGCGACTCCCATCATCGAGGCCGGCGGGATTGATCCCTCCAACCCCGAGCTCCGCGCCGCCTCCGCCGAGGTCAACCAGCTCTGCGAGCAGCTCCACGACGCCGTCTACCGCACCGCCAAGGAGTGGCTCGACAAGGGCAAGCGCGTCGGAGCCATCGGCGGTGACCACTCCATCTCCTTCGGCATCATCCGCGCCCATGCCGAGAAGTATCCCGGCCTCGGCGTCCTTCACCTCGATGCCCACGCGGACCTGCGCAACGCCTACGAGGGCTTCACCTGGTCCCACGCCTCCATCATGTACAACGTCGCCGAGCGCATCCCGGGCGTGAAGTCGCTCGTCCAGGTCGCCATCCGCGACATGAGCGAGGACGAGCACCGCTACATCGAGTCCTCCAACGGCCGCGTCCGCGCCTTCTTCGACTCGGACATCAATCACAAGCGCTTCGACGGCATCCCCTGGAACCGGCAGGTGGATGAGATCGTCAAGGGCCTGCCCCAGCACGTCTATCTGTCCTTTGACATCGATGGGTTGGATCCCGTGCTCTGCCCTCACACCGGCACGCCTGTGCCCGGTGGGTTGTCCTTCCCCGAGGCCATCGCGCTTATCTCCGGCGTCGTTCGCTCCGGCCGCACCATCGTCGGGTTTGATCTCACCGAGGTCGCCCCGGATCCGGATGGCGGCGAGTGGGATGGGAACGTGGGCGCTCGGATGCTCTACAAGATGATCGGCTGGATGCTGAAGTCCGAGCAGCGCAAGTAGCAACCCGGGGCTGGGAGACCCTCACCCCAGCCCTCTCCCAGAGGGAGAGGGGGTTCAGCTTCGAGGGAGGACGACGCTGAACGTCGTGCCCTGCCCCCTCTTCGACTCCACCGAGAGCCCGCCGCCATGCAGCCGCGCCAGCTCCGATGCGATGTAGAGCCCCAGCCCTCCTCCTGCCCCTCCCGCTCGGAAGGGCTCGAAGATGTGCTGCAGCTCCTCGTCCGAGATGCCCGGTCCCTCATCCTTGACCCTCAACGTCACCATCGAGGGTGTGGACTTCAGCTCCACCCGGACCTCGCCTCCGTGCCGCCCCGCCTGGCTCAACAGCGCGTCCACCACCCGGTGCATCCGCTCCGGATCGAACCGCAGCTCCAACGGCCCCGTCGGCAGCTCCTCCTTCCACCCCACCTCGGGCAGCCGCTGCTTCCACGCGTCCAGCGACTGGCGCAGGTGCGCCCCCAGGTCCGCCACCACGGGCCGCAGCGTCATCGTCCGCGCCGTCAGGTGGGCCGCTTCTTGGAGCTCCCTCGTCAGGCTCTCCAGCGTCTTCAGCTGGGCCCCGAGCGTCTCCAGCGCTCCTCTGTCCACCTTCCCCTCCGTGCGCAGCCGCTCCACCTCGCCGCGCGCCGTCGACAGGGGCCCTTCGAAGCCCTTCGCCACCCAGTCCCCCAGCGCCTCCACCGCCGACGCCCCCTCCAGCGACTTCGGCCGCGGCGCCGCTGCCAGCGCATCGCGGATCAACGCCTCGAAGTCTGTGATTTCGAAGGGCTTGTGCAGGAAGGCGTGGGCTTCTGGCGCACCATGTGGGAGCACCGCGCTCAACAGGATGATGGGTATGCCGCCGAGGAGCTCGTCCTTGCGCAGCTTGCGGCACAGCTCCAGCCCGCTCAGGCGCGGCATCATGTGGTCCGTGACCACCAGGTTCGGCCGGCGCGCCCGCGCGAGATTCCACGCTTCTTCGCCGTCTCGCGCTTGGATGACATCGTGGCCCAGGTCCTCGACGACCTGGCTCAACACTTCGAGCACCGCGGGCTCATCGTCCGCGACGAGGACGAGACTCATGGGCCTATTCCATTCAACCAGGGCGTGTACGTCCAGTGTAGTTGTTGGGAATGCCTTGCAGGCTGCGGGGTTCCCGACACTCAGTGCGTCACGCATCCGACATTGCACTCATGCAGAGGGAGGATTTGACGTGAAGACTCAGGCAACCCGGTGGGGACTGCTGCTCGCAGTCGTACTGGCGTTCACCGGAAGCACCAGCGCCCGAGCCGACCTGGCCCGGCGACGCAACGAAATCGTGGAAGTGGTGCAGAAGGTCTCCCCCGCCGTCGTCTTCATCGGCACCGAGCAGGAGGAGGAGTCACCCTTCCGTGGCCGCCGCTCCATCATGGAGGAGTTCTTCGGCGCGCCCCCGCAGGTGCAGCGCAAGCAAGGTCTGGGCAGCGGCGTCATCGTCGACCCCAACGGCATCATCATCACCAATGACCACGTCATCCGTGGCGCCTCCGCCATCCACATCATCCTGGCCGACGGACGAGAGCTGGAGGCCGAGGTCATCGGTAGCGACGCCAACAACGATCTGGCAGTGCTCAAGGTGAACTCCAAGCAGCCGCTGCCCGCGGCGAAGCTGGGCACCACCTCGGACCTGATGATCGGCGAGACGGTGATCGCCATCGGCAGCCCGCTGGGGCTGAGCAAGACGGTGACGGCGGGCGTCGTGAGCGCCACCGGCCGCACCCTCAAGACGGATGGGAAGACCTACAACGACTTCATCCAGACGGACGCGGCCATCAACCCGGGCAACTCGGGCGGACCGCTGCTCAACGTGGACGGCGACGTCATCGGCATCAACACCGCCATCATCGCCAGCGCCCAGGGCATCGGCTTCGCCATCCCCGCGGACAAGGTGCGCCGCATCATGGATGAGCTCACCCGCTTCGGAAAGGTGCGCCCGGTCTGGGTGGGCCTCGAGGTGCAGGAGCTGTCTCCGCGGCTCGCCCGACAGTTGGGGTGGGATCGCACCTACGGTGTCGTCGTCAGCGACGTGGAGCCGGGCAGCCCCGCCGAGCAGGCAGGTGTGCGCCGGGGCGACGTGCTGGCCGAGATGGGCGGCTCGCGCATCTCCGACGCCGAGGACTACCTCACCCGTGCTGGCGGCTATCCCGCCCGCGCCGCCTTCCCGCTCGTCATCTTCCGCGACGGCGGACAGCGCACCATCCAGGTGACGCCCGTCGAGTTCCCGCCCCAGCTCGTGGAGGCGCTCGTGTGGAACCGGTTGGGACTGAGGGTGAAGCCAGCGCGCGGCGCCATGGCCGTCCAGTCGGTGCGCCCTGGCTCGGCGGCGGACGAGGTGGGACTGCAGCCCGGAGACCTGGTCGTCCGAGTCAACAACCGGCCCGTGGCCGAGCCGGCGTCCTTCCAGGAGGTGGTGCTCTCCGCTCGCGGCTCCCGGAGCGTCCTGCTGCTCGTGCGGCGTGGGCGCTACGGGTACCACGTCACCCTGCCTTTCTGAGTCGGGGGGGCCCCTAGCGGTCCTCGGGCCGGGGCCTCTAGCATGGGGCTCCAATGAGTCAGGTTCGTTACCATCCGCTCGGGCCTCTCCTGGCAGGCGAGGGCTCTCGGGCCTTCCTCGGGCTGGCGCTCGAGGCCAGTGCCCCGCCTCGTCCCGTCGTCCTGGTGTGGGCGCTTCCCGAGGTCGCACGGGACACGGAGCTGTGCGCTCAGCTCGAGCGCGAGACGCGGCGAGCCTCCGCGCTCGAGCACCCCAACATCCTCCGCGTCCACGGCATGGTGAACCTGGAGGCTGGCCTGGCCCGCGTCACCGAGTTCGCCGATGGCGAGTCGCTGCGCCGGGTGCTGGAGGTGCGCCCGCGCATTCCCTCCGCCTTCGCCGCGCTGATCGTCTCGGACGTGGCCATGGGCGTGCACTACGCGCACCTGGCTGGCAATGACGACGGCACCCCGCTCGTCCACGGAGACCTGCGCCCCGAGACGGTGATGGTCTCCTTCAGCGGCGTCTGCAAGGTGACGGGTTACGGGGCCCTGAACGTCGCCCCGCGCGAGCGCCACGGCCGCCGCGTGCGCAACCGCCGCAACTACACCGCCCCGGAGCAGCTCATGGGCGGGCGCGAGGCCATCACCTCTCGCACCGACGTGTTCCTCTTGGGCCTCCTGCTGCATGAGTGCCTCTCGGGGCGCATGCCCTTCCAGGACTCGCCGGACGCCGATCAGGCCGTCATCCACCGGCAGCTCCCGCCCCTGCCCGCCGACACCCCGCGCCCCCTCGCTGAGGTGGTGCGCCGCGCCACCTCCAAACTCGCCAACGAGCGCTACGCCACCGCCCTCGAGTTCCGTGAGGCCGTGGTGGCCGCCGTCGAGGGGCTCCCCTCCGCCGAGACCTTCTCCGAGTTCCTCTCCCAGCTCTTCCCTGCGGATCGCGATGCGCGCGCCACCCGGCGCCAGATGTTGGAGATCGGCCTGGTGGACGTGGCTCGCCGCGCCTCGCTCACGGGAATGCCAGCTGTGCAGCCCCCCCCCGTGGCCACGCCCCCGCCGCCCCCCACGTCCCAGCGGCCCTCCGGCAGCAGCCGCCCCCTCACTCCGCTCGCGGCCATCGACACCGTCGAGCTAGATGAGGCCTTCCATGATGTGCCCTTCGAGGAGGATGACGCGGACGCCGTCGACTCCGTCTTGGAGATCACCGGCCGCCATGCCCGTCCCGGTGTGGCCCGTCCCCTGCCGCCTCGTGAGGAGCCCCGCGCGCAGCCGCTGAGCGAAGAGCCTCGAACGCCCCCTCTGGCCCAGGAGCAACTCCCGTCGTCCACTCGCGGGCCTGCCCCCAAGGAGCGCGAGGAGGAGGATGACACGCCTCGGAAACCGAAGCGGCGCTCGCGTGTCCCGCTCCTCGTCGGAGCGCTGGCCACCGCAGCTGCCGCCGGTGGCTTCTTCCTGTGGTCCGAGCGCCAGCAAGCCCAGGAAAAGCCTGCGGCCCCGAAGGTGGCCTCCGTCAGGCCCGCCTCGCCCAAGACGCCTTCTGCAGAAGTCCCCAGCCCGGCGAAGGCAGAAGAGCTCGCTCCCGCCGCGCCTGAAGTGGCTGGAGACGCTGGCACTCCCGCCGTGGTCGTCGCGGGTGGACCGTCTCCCTCTACGCCGGAAGGCACTGCGGTGCCCGCCTCGGGTACGGCCCCCGCCACCCCTGCCGATTCCTCGAGTCCGGAGACGCCTGAAGCGCCCAGCGCGCCTCAAGCCCCGGTGACCACCCGGCTCCAGCTCTTCGTGCTGCCACCCGTGGAGGTATCGCTCGATGGCAAGCGGCTCGGCCGTACGCCGCTGGCGGTGCCGCTCGCGCCCGGCCCGTACACGTTGGAGCTGACAAACCCGACCAAGGGTGTGCGAACCACTCGGGCCATCACCGTCCTCGACAAGGGCACCACGAAGCAGCGCATCCTCCTGCGCAAGGGCACCGTGCAGGTGCGCGCTCCGGCGGGCTCCCGCATCTTCCTCAACGGACGCAAGGCGGGGCCGAAGCTCTCGCTCTACGAGGGAGAGCACCAGCTCGTCGTCACCTCCGGGAAGGAGCGCTGGGAGAAGTCCTTCACGCTGGAGCCTCGTCAGCGGGTCACGTTCGACGTGGCGTACGAGGAGCCGTGAAGAAGCTGTGCAACAGAGGGGGGAAGAGGATGCGAACAAGAATCACCATGCTGTTCCTGGGGGTGCTGCTGGCGACGACGTCTGCACGGGCCCAGGAGGCCCAGGCGCTCGCGACGGAGCCCCAGATGGAGCCCGCCGCGCCCCGGATGAACCGTCTCCAGGACGTGGGCGACATCGACGCGCGCGTCATGCTCAACGCGGACATCGTGCTGGCCTTCGTCGACCTGGGCGTGGGCCTCGACGTGGGCGTGCTGCGGCTGGGCCCCGGCGTGCTCGCGCTCGGCGGTGAGTTCGAGGCCGGTGCCTGTGTCTCCCCCTGCATCGCGCTCAACCTGGCCACCGGCTGGAGCTTCAGCCACCTGTTCTACTCGCCCCATGCCCGCGCCACCTACCACCTCCTCCCGAGCCAATCGTCCGGCATGGAGAAGGTGGACCTGTACGGGCTGGTGCTCGCGGGCCTCACTATCACCACCACCCGCGTGACCGGCGCCGGCTCCGGCTCCAGCACGGACTTCGATTACGCGGGCAGCGACGTGGGCCCCTCGCTGGGCCTGGGTGTCGGCGGCAAGTACTTCTTCCAGGACAACTTCTTCCTCGGCGCCGAGGGCCGCCTGCGCTATTCGGCCGGCGAGTACACCTACACCCTCCGGTCAGGTGACGTGACCCTCTCCGACTCCCAGTCCACCTGGAGCCTGAGCGGCTTCAACGTGCAGTTCTTCGTCGGCCTGCGTCTCTAAGGGCCACCGCGAAGGGCCGCCGCGGACTCCCGCCGGCTCATACGCTCTTGCGGCGCCGGATCATCGCCTCGTACGAGCGGCCCACGCTCTGCGAGAGGATGAGCAGCTCGCCCACGTCGGGCGGAGTGAGCTGGCCGGGGCCGTTGTCCACGTACAGCAGGTGCACCAGCTTCCCGCGCACCAGCAGCGGGAGGATGACGGCCGTCGTCGGATAATCCCCGCCCAGCAGCTTGTAGAAGAAGCCCGACGCCGCGTCCTTGCGCACAGGCCCCACGTAGTGTGAGCGCGTGTCTCGCACCAACCGGAAGGTGCTCGGCGCCGCCAGGCCGATGCCGATGCGCTTCACCGCGGCCTCGCGCACCCCCTGCCCCATGCCGCGCCAGCCCGTCACGATGTTTCCCTGCACGCTCAACAGCAGGCTGCGCTTCCACTTGCCCAGCGCGTAGCGCAGCACCGTGGTGGCCACCTGCTCGCGATCCGAGCTGCGCGACAGCTCGGCCTGGGCCTCGGAGAACGTGAGCGGAGTGGGCCGCGGCTCCGCTGCCACCGGCACTTGAGGGCGCGGCTGCGGACGGGCCTGAGGGCGGGGTCGCGCAGGCGCCACGGGCACCACGGGGGGTGGAGCAACGGGCGCGATACGCGGAGCCACCACCGGAGGCACAACGGGCTCCGGCGGAGGAGCGACGACCGGCTCTTCCTCCTCTTCCACGAGCTGAGCCTCGGGCAGGTTCTGCTCCTCGGCGACCTCAGGGGGCGGAGCCACCGGCTCCATCGGCTCCACTGGAACTTCGGGCGTATATCCCTCGACGATGGGAGCGGGCAGCTCCTCCTCCGCCACCATCTCCACGAGATCCAGCACGGGCTCTTCACCCAGGGCCGTGCCCCCGCCCTTGAGCGCCTGCGCGTAGAGCGACTGGAACTCCTCCTCGCTGATCAGATCCTCCGTCTGCGAGGCCGCCTTCAACCGCTCCTGCTCGGCGCGCGTGGGCCGCACGGCGTTCATGTCGATGGCGCGCATCGCCCGGAACGCCTTGCAGTAACGCCGCTGGAGCTGGTTCATCCGGAACTCGGGGATGACCACCGGCACGACGCGCTTGCCCGTCTTGAAGGCCAACGCGTCCAACGTCTCAATGTCGCGGGGATTGATGACCGCCACGCTGATGCGCGTGGCGTCCACGCGCATGGGCATGTAGTCCTTCTCGTCCGCATGGCCGAGGTCCACCAGCTCCAGCGCGCGCGGGTCCGGCGTCATCTCGCCGGAGGCGGACGCCACGTTGTGCTGCTTGCCCAGCACCCGCGCCAGGTCCTGCTCGGAGATCAGCCCCAGCTCGACGAGGTTCGTCCCGAGCCGGCCGCCATGGACGACCTGCGATTCGAGCGCCTCCTCTAGCGCCTCGGGAGTAATGAGCTTTTCCTGAAGGAGCAGTTCGCCCAGGCGCATGACGGCTTCGGCTTGTAGCCGCCCCGCGCCGCCTTTCGCAAGGCGCGCCTGCGGCCTCGGGTTACTCAGTCCTCTGGGTGGTGGCTAAGCGCTACCCGGTTCCCCTCTGGGTCACGGACATACACCGTCCACTTCGTCTCGTGCTCCAGCGCAACCCCCGCCCGCGCGAAGGCCTCGACCACCCGAGCTCGCTCGGCCTTGGCAATGCGGAAGGCCAGCAGGAAGAGGCCTGGCCGCTCGTTCCGAAAGGGACCTGGCTCGGGCTCGCCTGCTACCTCTTCGAGCGCGAGGAAGCCCCCGCCCGGAACCTCTACCCATACGCTGCGGAGCGAGCCGTCCGCCCGATAGTGTCTTTTGAGCTCGGATAAGCCCAGCACCTCTCTGTAGAAAGCGGTGACCTTCTCTACGTCCCGAACCTGGATGGCTAAATGGTGGAAGCCCTGAACGTCCATGAGCGGAATGGTATGGTGCCCGGCCCCCATGGCGCGACTGCTCATCGTCGAGGACCACCCTGAACTGGCCTCCCTCATGGTCGCCGCAGCCGAAAGCCGCGGCCATGAGGCGACGGCCGTCCACACCGGCGAAGCCGCGCTGGCACTCCTGCGTCCAGCGGCCTTTCACGCCGCGGTAGTGGACCTGTTGCTGCCCGACATGCGGGGCAGTGCCGTGCTCTCCGCGCTCCGGGACCATGCCATCCCCGCAGTGGCCGTCAGTGGTGTCTTCAAAGGAGACCGCTTCGCCCGCGAGGCCACCGAGGTCCACGGTGCACGCGCCTTCTTCGAGAAGCCTTTCGAGCTGCTCCAGCTCCTGGAGTCCGTCGAGCAGCTGTGTGGCCTGACCCGCCCGCTGGCCTCGGATGTCGACGAAGAGGAGGTGGTGGTCTTCGAGGACGCCTCGCTCCTGGACATGGAAGACGAGCCCGTCTTCACCTCCACCGAGGACGAGCCCGGCTTCACCGCCCAAGGGGATGAGCCCGTCTTTGTCTCCCAGGAGGACGAGCCAGGCTTCACCTCGCACAACGACGAGCCCGTCTTCCGTCAGCCTCCAGAGGAGCCTGCCCCCGTGGTGCAGGGGCTCGTGGTCGTCGAGGAGGTCCAGGATCCCCTGAGCGAAGAGGCTCCAGCGGCGGCCACGGACGCGGAGGCATACGCCGAGGCCGTTGGCACGGATGAACCTGCGCCCTACTTGCCGGACGTCGTTCCGTCCGAGCAGGACTTCTCCGACCTCAGCAAGACGCCCATCACCCTCCGGCCAGAGGAGCTCGAAGAGCTCGAAGTGGCCGAGGAGCAGCTGGCACCAGCAGCCTCCTACGAGGAGCACGCGGTAGAGGAGTCACTCGGCTCTGTCGAGGAGCTGCCGGCACCGGTGGCCTACTCCGAGGAGCACGCGGCACTGGAGTCACTCGGCTCTGTCGAGGAGCTGCCAGCACCAGCGGCCTCCTACGAGGAGCATGCGGCACTGGAGTCGCTCGGCCCCGCCGAGGAGCAGCCGGCTCCAGCGACCTACTCCGAAGAGCATGCGGTGCTGGCGGCTCTCGGCCCCGCCGAGGAGCAGCCGGCCCCAGCGACCTCTTACGAGGAGCAGGCGGCGCTGGCGGCACTCGGCCCCGCTGAGGAGCAGCCGGCTCCAGCGACCTCCTACGAGGAACACGCGTACGAGGAACACGCGTACGAGGAACATGCGGCACTGGCGGCACTCGGTCCCGCCGAGGAAACATCAGCGCCGAGCACCTCCGCCGCGGACACGTCCGACTCGCAGGAACCCGAGCCCGGGCTCGCCCTGCCCTTCGGCGAGCGCGAGAAGGTGTGGAACAAGACGGACCCCTCCGCCCCTGGCCGCCGTCCTCCGCCCGAGTGGTCACTCTCCGGAGACCTGAAGAACACCAGCATCCCTCGGCTGCTCAACGCCTACTACGAGGCGCGCCACAGCGGGGAGCTCAAGCTCCGGCAGGGCTCCGTCCTGAAGGTCGTCTACTTCGAGGCGGGCCGCCCGGTGTATGCCGTCTCCAACCTCGCCCACGAGCGCTTCGCTCGCTTCTGCGTGCGTCGCGGCGTGCTGCCGGAAGCGAAGCTGCAAGAGGTGGCCACCCTCGCCCGCGAGCAGAACATCCGCACCAGCGAGGCGATGATGCGCCTGGGCCTGCTGGATGCGCGGCGCCACCCCCAGCTCATCGAGGAGCAGGTGAAGGAGATCCTCTGGTCCACCTTCTCGTGGACCGAGGGCGCCTATGGCTTCAGCCCCACGCGGCCACCCCGCGCGGGACTGGTGAAGCTGTCGGTGTTTCCCGGGGATCTCATCCTCGAGGGCATCCTCCGCTCCGAGCCCCTGGAGTCGCTGCGCCAGCGAATGCCGCGCTCGCGTCGGCTCTTCCCCACCGCGGCCCCACCCTATGCCCTGCACGAGCTGAAGCTGAAGGGGCCGCAGGCCCTGCTGCTGGCCTACACGGACGGCAGCAAGACGGTGGAGGATCTGCTCACCCTCACGGAACTCCCCGAGCGTGGCGTACTCGCCACGCTGCGGGGCCTGGAGCTGATTGGCGTGTTGGAGGAGCGGCGCGACGAGCCGAGCAGTCGCAACCGCATCAGCTTCGGCCTGTAGGGCGCGGACGCCCCACCCTCACCGGCGTCGGCGGCGCACGGCCGCCACCAGCGCCCCGAGCGCGAACAGCACCGGGCCTGGACCCGAGCTCGTGCAGCCACAACCCGAGTCCGGCACCTGAGGCCCGGGAACCGAGGAGATCGAAATGGGCACGCCGCGCAGCCGGGCCTCGCCCTCCATGCGCCGCTCGCCCACCAGGTGGGGACGCGCCACGTAGGTCAACGTTCCAGGGCCGTCGCTCCCCAGGGACAGCCCCGTCACGGTGAGTGCCTCCTCATCCCAAGTGGCCGTCACGGGCTGGCCGTTGAACTTCGCGCTGCCCTCCACATACGTCAGGCCCTCCATGCGCTCCACGTAGCTCACGTCCGTCACACCACACGCGGTGGTGTTGAGCAGCTCCACGGAGACGCCGACGAGCCCCGTCTCCGAGGCGGCTGGCACCTCGGTGCGACGGCGCAGCTTCACGAAAGGTTCCACGGTGATGGGCAACGTGTGCGTGATCGAGGTCCAGTTCTCCGTACCCGCGTCCGCCGTCACATTCATCACCACGGGTCTGCCCACCAGTTCATCCAGCCCGGTGTCCCGCGTGGCCAACGACACCGTGCGACCAGACAGGGAGACCTGCTCGAGCTCCGGGCCATCCACCTGCGTCCAGGTGACGGTCGGCGTCTGACAGGCTTCCGGGGGGAAGGCCTGGGTCAGCTCGGCGCGCGCGCCCTCGTTGCAGCGAGCCACCAGCACTGTCTCTACTGACAGCGGCTCCAGCCCCGCATCAAACCGGGGTACAGCCACGTCCTTCGTCATCACGAGGGAACGCAGACCCGTCGCCTCCGTCATCGAGGCCTTCAACTGGAAGTTCCCGCCCTGGCAGCCCAAGCCCAGTGGGAACCGCCACTCGCCCGGGACATCCACCTGCGCCACCTGCGTCGGCCCCCCTCCGCCCAAGGGCTCGAGTTGGAGGTCGGCACGCAGGCCACGCTCCTTCTCACAGTTGAGGTTCGACGTCACGCTCACGTGCAGCTCGTCCGAGGGCATCGAGTCCTCTTTGACGACGAGCACGCCCGCGTCGAACGGAGCCTTGTCAGTCTGGATCATCACCTGACGCGCCGAGGACGGGCCGGCGAGGCCATCGACGGAGCCCACGTGGTGCTCGCTGGTGACCAGCAGTTGAGTCGTATCGAGGCAGTGCGGCGCCTCCACCACGAGCGTCGAGGCTGGCGCCGGGAAGCTCTGGATCGGCAGCCCGCCGACACCCTCGCGGAACGTGACGCCGCCGGGCACGCCCCCGTCGGACAACGTCACACGCCACAGGGACACCACTCCTGGGAAGGAGGGGCTGCCCACACAGTCATGGAGGCGCGGGTTGTCGGGCGTGAGCGCCAGAGCCTCCCCAGCGGTCAGCTGCACCACGCCTGAGTCCGCGCTGAACACCGCGTTCGGAGGGCCCCAGGGCGTCACGTGCACCTTGAAATCCTTGAAGTTGGAGAGCCCTCCCTCGTCCTCCACATGGAGCCGGAAGTCGAAGTCCCCGCCCTCCGCCTGACAGAAAACCCGCGGAGGCGTGATGACGGCGGTTCCCCCATCCTGCTCCAGCGACGGCACCCCCGTGCCCGAGAACCGAGGCTCCCAGGTCTTCTGGATTCTGCAACCCGCGGATGACGTGTCCCCGAGCGCTCGCAGCGTCAAGGGCGCTCCGCCCGCGGCCAGCTCGCTCACGACCGGACCGCTCGGGACCTCGCCGCCATGAGAGAACACCACCGTGGGAACCTCCGGTGCCCGCGTGTGCTTCACGAACACCCGGAAGTTCTTGTGGGCGTCATGCTTCGCCAGGCCATCCGAGGCATGAATCTGGAAAGAGCCCACCTGCTGCTCTCGCTGGCAGGTGACACCGGGGGTGACCTGCACCACGACAGGATCTCCCGGCGCACCGCTGACCGGCGTCACCGTCCACGAACTCGAGCCCACGCTCTGGTGCGAGGCCGTCACCAGCACAGGGTCTCCATCTGGATCACTCGCCGCGAAGGTGAGCTGGCCAGGCAGGCCCTCGTTCAACGTCACCGAGGCGTCCATCGCGTCATTCACCACGCTCGCAGCCAGGGCGCTCGCGGAGATGCTCGGGCCTGCGTCGTTGGTGTAGACGAAGACGTTGCTCCCGCCGGACTGGTCCGCGGTGAAGACGCAGTAGCTCGCACCCGTGCAGGCAACCTGCCTCAACGGAGCCGAGGCGACAGTCTCCGGAAGCGACCGGAAGCGCCAGATGCTCCCCGCCTCCGTCTTCGCGAGCATGGGCACAGGGCTCATCACCCCCGCGTCGCCGTCAGGCCGCTTCACGACGGCCATGCCGAACCCCGTCCCGGCATCCCCCCCGGCCTCCACGTTCATGGACACGCTGTTCACGCTCCAGCCGTCGAGCACCTGGACCGGTCGGAGCTGGGTCCCCGCATCCCGGAGCGTCCCTTGAAGAAAGCCCTGCTGAGTGCCCACCACAGCATAGGGGACCTCTGGGCTGCCGGCGGGGAACAGCTCAATCGCCGTCACGGCGCCCATGGGCGACTCGCTCTGGGCCCGCCGCTCCTTCAAACCGCTGCTGGTGACCCAGTAGACGCGAGAGTCGGGGAGCGATGTCCCCACGAGCGCATAGACCCCGCCGTCCGCCCGAACCACCCCAATCGTTTCGTTGAAAGCATCCGTCGTGCCGTAGGCCGGACTAAAGGGCAGGGAGTCGTAGATGCTGGTCTCCGACAGATAGATATCGTAGGCGCCCGCCCATTTGAGCACCAACGCGGCGGTGCCGCCTTGGGCCGCGTTCTTCACCCGAAGGACATTCACCTCGGGAATGGAGATGGGCCTGTTGTCCAGGTTGGATTTTCCACACGCTCCCCCATCTGCGCCCTTGAAGTTGCGCGTTCCGGCCCCATCTTTCCTGACCGACACGAGGCAGTCATCGAGCGGGTGGTAGTAGGTGCCGGCCGACTCGGCCGTGCCCGCATCGATCGCCCGTGAGATGCCCCCATCCAGAAGCAGATAAGCCCCGGACCTGCCCGACCCCACGAACCCCAACGAGGCCTTTTCAGGGGCCCACACATCCAGGACGTTGTTGGGCCGCTCTGGCACGGACGGGCCCGTGCGCCAGTCGGCATGCGCGCTGGCGGCGGCCAACATCGCCAGGGCCCCCACCGCACACAGGGCGAAGAGCCGCACACGCGTGCTCCACCTAGTACGCCAGCTCTGCTCGTAGATAGAGCCTGTCGGACCCATTCTGTGCCTCCTCCGGCAAGCCCGTTCCCGTGAACCCCAGCAGAGTGTAGCCCATCGCCACACGCAGCTTCTCGTCCATGCGGTACGCCACCTCGCCACGTAGCGAACCCAACGATTCCTGTTCGGGCACCACCGACCGCGCCGCGCCCTCCACCGCCACCTCCAGCCCCCCCACCACCCGGACCGAGGGCCGCAACGAGCCGGTGAAGACCCATATGGCCACATCATCCCGGTTGCTCCGGCTCGCGTGCAGCCCCGCCGCCAGCGCAAACCGGTCCCCCAGGCGCACCGCCGGCAGCAGGGAGAAGACCTGCTGGGCTCGCTCACCGAAGACGGAGCGCGCACCAGGCTGAAGCTCGCGGGTGATGCCGTAGCGTGCCACCAGAAGGAAGGGCCCTGGTCTCCACGCGAGTGCCGTATACCCCTCGAGCAGCCGGGCCTCTGCCTCCCTGCTCTCTCGCTGGTAGGTGCGCCCGTAGTTCATCCGCCCCGAGATCGACAGATCGTGGCGCAGCATCGCCTCCGCCGCGAGCACCAGGATCGCCTGGATGCGATCCACCGGCTCCGACACACCTCGCTCCGGCGTGCCGCGATCGAAGCGCATCTCCAGGCGGCCATCGGCTCGGAAGCGCTCCAGGATGAGCTCTCCGGAGACGCTCGCCACGTCGCGCCGCAGTGAGCCCGGCACGTCGAGCACGCTCCTCACACCCCGCTCGTAGCGCACGCCCACGTCGAGCGCGCCGAAGAGGGTCTGCTGGAAGCCCACCGCCCTCGCCAAGCGCACGGCGTTTGTGTCGTGAGAGGCCACGTCCTCCACGAAGAGGCTCGTCCCGTCCGCCAACTCCGTGCTCGCCCCGCTCACCGCGCGGCCGGCACCGAAGTCCGGCCCGTCCACATCCACCGAGTAGCTGCCGTAGTAGACGTCCTGACCCCGGTGCCACGTGCCCCGCACCCACGCCAGCGGCCCCAGCTGAGGACCCCAGCCGCCCCGCACACCCACGACGGCCTCGTTGACCGTCACGTCCACGCCCACCGAGGAGAAGGTGTCGTCCACTCGGCCTGGGCCCTCGCCACGCAGCACCAGCGCCTGCCGGTGGCTGGCGGACACACGAAGCCAGTCGTTCACCACGAAGTGGCCCTGGAGCCCCGCGGAGGTACGTCCACCCTCGAGCAGCGGTCCCTCCCCGGGCACTTCGCTGGCGCGCAGACTGGCGTCGCGCAGCTCCGCGCTCACGCCCCACCGCTCCCACGTGTAGCCGAGCCCCAGTCCCAGCGTGCGAGCCCCCAACAACCCCTCTGCGAAGGGCCGCCGAGGATCCGCCGAGAGCCGATCATCTCCGAGCAGCGTGAGGCGCCAGGGCCCCAGCGGCTGCACGGCACGCAAGGACCACTGGCGGAAGGAGGAGGTGTCCGCGTGCGTCCCATCGGAGAAGCCCACCGTGCGCCGACGGAAGGCCGCGTCCACCGAGCCCTTGCCGAAGAGGCCTGGCCCGCGCACACGCAACCCCAGGGCATCTCCGCCCCTCGCATCCTGCTCCTCGTCCGGCCGGAGGAAGGAGAGGCCCCCATCGTCAGAGACGCCGAACAGCTCCGCCAGCACCGCCGAGCCCCGGCTCCGAGCCACCTCCGCCATGAGCGTGTAGCCGCCCAAGGTGGTGCGCGCGTGCCCGGAGAGGAGCTGGTAAGGAGGAGCCCCGGCTCGCTGCTCGTGCACGGCGGACACAGATACCCGTCCCCCCTTCCACTCCGTCCAGGCCTCGGCTCCGGCGGAGTCGATGGGAGACGCCGACTGCAGCACGGCGTACTGCACGGTGAGGACGGGCTCGGGCGAGGCCGTCAGTGGCTCCGTGCGCAGCAGCGACTCGCCGGCGATGAAGGACAGGGGGCGCGCGAGGAAGACACGACCCGCCGTGTAGTCGATCTCGTAGTCCCGACCTCGGACGAGGTGGCGCTCGGCGAGCGGCAGCCCGGTGACTCCGTCGCGCAGCTCCACACGCAGCAGCTCCGAGCCCTCCGCCACCGGCACGGAGCCCAGGTAGTAGAGACTCCCGCCCGTGCCGCGCAGCTCCTCGTACGCCGGCATGGCAGAGAGCGAGCGCGTGGGATCCGCCAGCCCTCCAGCGAAGACATTCACGCCCGCGCGCAGCCGACCCACCTCCGCCGCCAGCTCCGCGAAGGGGCCGAACAGCGGCCGGTGGTAGCGACCCACCTCCCCTTCCACCTGCAACGCTCGATACGTCCCCAGGCCCACCCGACCGAAATCATCGTGGCGCACCTCGAGACGCAGACGACCCTCGGCGGGGTTGGGCGTGAGGCCCACGGACGCATCGCCCCACTCGGGGATGGCGAGGTCTGGATCCGGCGCCCGACCCAACCGCGGAATGCGGGGGCGCAGCCAGTCCGCCACCGAATCCCCGCGCAGGTTGTCCACGTCGATGTCTCGGAGATCCAGCTCACCAGTCAGCAAGAAGGAGCCCAGGCGCGCCTCACCATGGGCCGCTCCCCGTCCCCTCAACCGGAAGTCCTTCGTGGAGGGAGAGAACGTGGCCTCCACGTCCAACAACCCCACCGCGAAGGACTGGGGCACCGCCTCCAGTTGCACCGTCACCGTCCGGGCCGGCATGCCCGGTGGCTCGACCTCCAACGCCACCAGGTTGCGGCCCGCGGAGAGCACCAACGGCACCAGCACGGACCCCTCGGAGCCCACCGTCACCTCGCCCCGAGGCGAGCGCACGCGCGTGCCCGCGGGGAACTCAGCGAGCAGCGAGGAGGGGCCACTGGCCGACGGCGCGCCCTCACGGCCCGGCAGCCGCAACACGCCCTCGGGCTCGGGCTCACGCGGGATGACGAGCAGGCTCCCCTCACGCGACACCACGTCGATGCGCTGGCGGAAGAGGCGCAGCGTGCCCTCGGAGCTGAGGGCGGTGATGGGCAGCACGTTCTCCCCGGGCTCGAGCCGGACACGCGCGCGCCAACCGCCGCGCTCGTCCACCTCCGCAGGAAGGACCCCCACCGTCACCTCATCGCCCGGTGAGGTCTGCCCGGCGACGAGGAACTCCACCCCGCCCGGCACCACCGCCGCCGTGGGCGGTGACGTGTCGTACGAGAGCGACAAGGGAGACAGGGCCTCAGCGCGGGTGCGCACTGCGAAGTCCTGAAGCACCAGGGCGGCCCAAGGCACTTCCACCGTGACGGCCTCGGGGCTGGCCTCGCTGTCGGGCGGCAACGTCCGTGGATCCAACCGCAGCCGTTGCCGGCCAGGCCGCAGGTGCACCCCGCCTGTTACGTCCGGGCTGCGCGCGTCCACCTCGGCGAAGTGGTAGCGACCCAAGGCGTCCGTGCGCACCTCGCGGCCCGTGGCCAGCACCAGGCGGACCTCGGCCAGGCCCGGCTCCTCGGGAGCACACCGTCCGTCTCCGTTCAGATCTCTGCACACGCGCCCAGCGATGGCCGCCGCGAGCTCCGGGGGCTCCACCCGCGCGAGCTGCGCCCAGGCGGCACCCGGCAGCAGGGCGAAGCACAATGCCCAGCTCGCACACCTCAAGGCCGCACCTCGGCGAGCGCGGTGACGCCGGTGGCCACATCCCCCACCGACACGCTCACAGGCCCCTCATGCTGCACGAGGAAGCTGCTGCGTCCGTCTTTCACCTCCACGGGGCTCTGCTGACCCGCGGACAGCCACACGTGGGCCGCGCGGCCCTCCAGCACCCGGCCCGAAGCGTCCTCCATCCAGAACGTGACGCGCGGGCCCTCCACCCTCAACCGCACATTCACTGGCACGGCGGGCGCCAGCTTCACGCGCTGCTCCGCGGTGGCCGGAGCGAGTGGCTGCATCAGCGGGAACACGGGCCCTCCCTCGGCCACCACCTCCACCGTCTGACGGAGCCCAGGCCACTGACTGTGCACCACCTCCAGCCGGCCCGGTCGCACGGGGCCCAACACCACCGTGCCCTCCTCCCCCGTCACCCGCTCCTCACTCCCGGCACGCAGGGGTTGCCCCGGAACCGGCAGTCCAGCCAGGTCCGTCACGCCCGCATACAGCACGCCTCCCTCCACCCAGACGTGCAGGCGCGCCGGCTCCGTACCGGCCGGGCCATACGCGAGCACCTTCACCACCGCCTCGCCCACCTGGCCCCGCGGTGGCAACGTCCAGTCACGGGTGATCACCCCCCGGGCCTCCTCGCGTGGCGGGCTGAAGGAGCCCACGTCCGCCTGCGCTACCACCAGCGCTCCCGGCCTCGGCCGCCCGAAGGCATCCCACGCAGTGGCGGTGACGGGCACCGTCGAGCCGAGGTGCACCATTGGCTCGGTCAGGGACAGGGCGACGCGCGCCACCGGCCCCTGCACGAGTTGCAGCGACAACTCCTCGCGTGAGCTGCTCCCCCGCTCCGGCCAGGTGGCGACCAGACGCTCCGGCTCTGCGGGCAGCGTGCGAGGGGCGGTGTAGATCCACTCGAGCAGCCCTCCCTCGGCGCGCGTGGGGCCGCGCAGGGAGCCATGACGTGCCGAGGCCTTCACCCGAGCGTCCAGCACCGGCCGGCCCAGAGGATCACTGGAGGCGCACAACAGGCGCGCCTGGGACACCCCATCCGCCGGGAGCCGCTGGGGGTTGAGGACGCACGCCAGCCCGTCAGTGGGAGGCAAGGCCAGGTTTATCCGCGAGCGCCGCACGTTGCCCGACGCGTCCACCGCACGTCCCAGCCCGACGTTGTGGCCCGGCGGAACGATGACAGGCAGCCGGAAGCGCCCGTCAGGCGCCGCCTGAGTGGGCCCGAAGGTCACCCCGGCGATGGTGACGGCAATCTCCACGTTCGGCTCGGTGCGGCCCGGCAGCTCCACCGACGTGGCGAGCGGCACCAGCACTTTGCCATAGGCCCCGTGAATGGACTGCGGGTGAGGCCACGCCGAGAGGGCCACCAGGATGGCCACCTCTGGGTAGCGCGTGTCCGGCAGCACGTAGCGGGCCTGCCAGGTGCCCGGCCCGGTGCGCGTGAGCTCCTCCAATCGGCCCACATTGGCCCGCAGCACGGGGGGCGCCCCGGTGTCATCCGGTGTTCCATCCGGCTGGAGCATGCGCACCGTGAGTCGCGCCTCCTTGTCCCGGCCCTTCACGGGCGCGGGCGGATCCAACGTGAGTGAGACCTGTGTGGCCGGCGGGCCCAACACGTACCGGGCCTCGGCTCGCAACCCAAAGCCCTCGGCAGCCACCTTCACCTCCCGCGCGCCCGGCTCCGGGATGACGAGAAACGTCCTCAACGGGGGCTGCTCGGGCCCCGGAGACAACCGCGCCCCGCTCGCCGACACGGAGAGCGCCGCTGCCGATACGGGCACACCCGTGGCGTCCCGCCGCACCAGGGCGATGGAGAAGCCCTCGGGTGGGACAGCCGCGGACGGCCCTAGGATGTCAAGAGTGTCCGCCGAGGCCGCCGAAGCGACGAGCAGCAGGACTGGCAGGAGGCGGTTCAGAGCGTTGGTAATTTATCAGCGTCCATACTGCGTCCGAAATCCTATATCCCCGATTCGACACGGCTTCGCGCCCGAGCGGTCCTGCCACGGAGCAGCACCGCGGCGAGCATCCACACCCCCAAGAAAGACGCCGAGCCGCCTCCCGCGCTGCAGCCCGGAAGGTGCTGCTGTGACACCTCCTCGTCCTCGGCCAGACCAGGGCCCGAGGCGAGCTTCCCCTCGTACCCGCTCGGCACGAAGTAGTGCTGGAAGCTCCCCTTGTCGGAACCCGTGCCCAGGGACTCGGCGGGCACGAACTCGCCGTAGTGGATTTCCGCACCCTCGAACGAATCATCCCGCGGGCTGTCAGCGCACGACAGCGGCCCATAGAGGCGCACCCGGAAGGCGCTGCCGGGCGCGTCATCCAACCGAGCAGACAGCTGCCGCCGGCCCTGGAGCGGCACCGCGCGTGCCATGCTCGCCACGTCCTGTCCGAGCTCGGCGGGCGCCACCTGCAGGCCCTTGCCGAGCCACACCCACCCCTGACTGGCACGCATCCCCTCGAAGCCGTTGTCCACGCACAGCACGCCCGTGCCCGTCGCCTCGACTTCGGTGGAGACCACCGCCGACTCGCCGCTGGCGTTGTTCACCAGCAGGGTTCCCAGCAGCGGCCGCACACCGGGCGAGGCGCACACGGCGGCGGGATCCTTCGAGGAGGGCGACACGTCGCAACCGCTCGGCAGGCGGAACATGTAGGCGTACACGTTGAGATGGCCATCCTGCCGCTCCGTCCACACCACCCGCGCCATGCCGTCCGAATCCACGCTGATGTCGCTGAGCGACTCGCTGCCCGGCGTCTCGGTAAGCCGGTAGTACGTCTGCGTGCGCAGGTCGTACAGCATGAGATCGAAGTTGGGTGTCCCTTCGGACACCGCCCACCGCT
Source organism: Archangium minus (assembly GCF_044360475.1). Lineage (NCBI taxonomy): Bacteria > Pseudomonadati > Myxococcota > Myxococcia > Myxococcales > Archangiaceae > Archangium > Archangium minus. The sequence goes on along the minus strand of NZ_CP043494.1, from coordinate 5,396,904 downwards.
CGAAGGCGATGAGGGGGCCACTGATATTGGGGTTGGTGTCCGTGCCTGGGAGCGAGAGCCGATGGACCTCGCCGCCCGCCACCGGCTGCCAGGCGATGTCCGTCTCCAACGCACCATTGACGGTGCTGCGCGTCACGTACACCACGACCTCACCGTTGGTATCCGGCAGGGACTCCTCGCCCTCTGCCCCGGTGAGCTGGGAGACCTGGTAGCCCCCGTCCACCGCGTGGGCCGCCCAGATGTCGCACCCATCAATGGTGGTGGCGCACTTCATCCACACCACCGCCTGACCATCCGCGCTGACAGCGGGAGCCAGATCCTCGCTCGTGTCCTCGGACAGCCGGGTGAGCGCGTGCGTGTCCATGCGGTAGGCGAAGATCTCCGGCGGCTCGGCCTCGGCGGTGTAGCCCAGCTCCTGCCACACCACCGTCTGGCCGCCCACTGCGGCGGCACGCCGATCCGCGCCGGTGCGAGGAGCGAGCTCCTCCGCAACGCCGCCCTTGCTCACATTGAACCGGAAGACACGGCTGGAGGTCGTGGCGCGGGTGAAGACCACCACGTCGCCGCTGATGTCGGAGATGGCGTCATATCCCCCTTGGGTGGGGATGGCCTGATCCACGCCCGAGGCCAGGTTGTGGTAGCGAATTTCGCTGCTGCTGAGGTTCAGCTGGTTGGTGTAGGCCACCAGCGCCCCGCTCACGTGGGGATCCGTCTGGTCTCCCGGCCCTTCGTTGACAACCAGGGACGAGCCCCGCAGGGGCGCCCCCGCGCTCTGGCCCAAGGCCAGCGCCGGCACCAGACATGCGAGGGTGGTGAGCGTCCGCAGCATCGTGGCTGACCTCCGGTTGCACTTCGGGCGACGGACCTAAACCCCTGTGACCAAGGGCAATCCCGGGCTCAGCCCCCCAAGCGCCAACCCGCGCCAGTTCCCACGGCAGCCACGGCCGGCCGTCCTTCAGGCCCCACGGCTTTGCGCACCCGGGCTTTCGCTCGGGATTGCCCTTGAACAAGGGTGATTCTCAGGTCAAAAGCGGCGTGCAAGTACCAGGCCCCGCAAACAAGCGTCAAGGCGCTCGTCTGTCAGCCTGCCTTCACGGGCTCTTCGGAGGTGGGTCATCCCATATCCCTGGGTCAACCGTGACCTGCTTGGGCGGCGTGGTGTCCACGGTCAGGTCGCGCTTCTCCTCCTGACGGAGCCCCCCGACGGACGAGGCCTGGACCTGGACGGCATTCGTGCCTTCTTTGAGAGAAACGACTTGGGAGAAGTGACCTTTTTCGTCAGTGGGGACGATTCGACCATCCACCACCACCCGGGCACCGGGGTCGCTCTGTCCGGAGACGACGACCTGACGCCGGGGACGTGCGGGCCAGTTCACCTTCAGGAGGAGGCTGGTGGGGATGGGGGTGGGATCCGAGGGCCCGCGACCCGGGCGGACAATGGACTGCTGACCGGCTCGGACGATGACGACCTTGCGCGCGCCGCTGAAGGAGGCCTCGCCCGCGAGGGTGGCCAGGGCGACGGTGCCCGCGCCGTTGTTGCTCAAGGTGAAGGTACCGCCCTCGGTGCGGGCCACGGCGTCGCTGCCCGCGGCCATCACCTCGATGGCCTGTCCGGCCTCGGGGTTGACGCGGACCGTCGTCATACCGTTGCCGAGCAAGAGGCGGGAGAGCGAGTCGGTGAGGTCCTCCACGGACACCTCGGTGCCGGCGTCCATGCGCACCTCCACGGCCTCGCCCCCAATGAGCACTGCGTAGGCGCCATCCAGGGTGCGCACCGCGTCTGAAGGGCGCAGCGCCTCGCCGACGCTGGCGTCACGCCACTCCCCGCCGCGGCGCACCTGCACCGTGCCGCTGATCTTCTCGAGCGTCAGGCCCACCGGACGTTTGACCGGAGGAAGCGTGGGGGCCGGGGCCTCCACCACCTGGGGCTGCTGCGGAGGCGGAGGGGCGGGAGGCTGATGCAGGAAGAGGAAATAGCCCAACGGCAACGCCGCCAGGATGGCGACGAGGCCGATCAGGAAGGGCGCACTGCGCCGACGGGAGCGAGGAGCGTCCATGGCGCCCTGAAGCTACCTCAAGCCGGGCCTTCGCCCTTACGCCTTTGGTAACCACACGGTGAAACAGGTGCCCTGCCCCACTTCCGTGCGCAGCTCGATGCTGCCGCCCGCCTCACTGACCACCCGCCAGGCGACCGACAGGCCCAGGCCCACGTTGGACCAGACATCCTTGGTGGTGAAAAAAGGCTCGAAGATGCGCGAGCGGTGTTCGGGAGCGATGCCCTTGCCCGTGTCCTCCACCTCGAGGAAGCCGCGCCCGTCCCGCTCGCCGGTGCGCAGGGTGAGTCGCTTCGTCGGCGTCTTCAGCATCGCGGTGCGTGCGTTGGACAGCAGGGCCAGCACCACCTGGGACAGGTGCCCCGGGTCCGCCTTCACCCGCACGGGCGGGCACACCAGCTCGGTGGAGAGGACGATCCCCTCCCCCGTCATCTGATTCTCCGTGAGCGTGAGCGCGTCTCGGATGACGGCGTTGAGGTCCACCGAGCGCAGCTCGGGTTTCGCGCGCTGCTGGGAGAAGCGCAGCAGGTTCTGGGTGATCTCCTTGCAGCGCTTGGCGCTCAGCTCGATCTTCCGCAACGTGTCGAAGTCGGGATCCTTCTCGTCACGATCGAGCATCAGGAGCTGGGTGTTGCCCAGGATGCCGGCCAGGGGGTTGTTGATCTCATGGGCCACGCCGGCGCCGAGCTGACCCACGGCCGCGAGCTTATGAGCCTCGAGCAGCTGGGCCTGGGCGGCCTTGAGCTCGGCGGTGGCCTCGTCCACCCGGGCCTTGAGCTCGTCGTTCCAGCGCAGCATCCGGGCACGGGCGGACTCCAGCTCGGAGCCCATGCGGTTGAAGGTGGCGGCCAGGTCGCTGAGCTCGTCATCGCCCTGCACCGTGACACGCCGCTCCAGCTCGCCACGGCTGAAGGCCTCGGCCCCCGCCACCACCTCGGACAGGCGGCGGTTGAGCCGGCGGGTATAGAGCGCCCCCAGACCGAGCAGCACGGCGAAGGCGCCCCCAATGGACACCAGCACCGTGCGGCGCATGGCGCGTACCGGGGCCAGCGCGACGCCCTCGTCCACGGCCACCACCACCTCGAAGCCGGGCACCTTGGGCACTCGCGCGGCGCTCACCCGCATGGCGGGAGCGTCCAACCGGAAGCTGCGCACCTGCGCGTCGTCCGAGACGAGCCGGGCGGCCAATGGAGCCTCTAACGACTGCAAGCGGCGCTCGGGCAGGGAGCTGGCCAGGATGCGCCCAGCCGAGGAGTCCACCAGCTCGAGCTGTCCCGGCTTGCCCCCAGCGCGCCGTGCCAACAGTGCCTCCAGGTCAGAGAAGACGACCTCGGCGAGCGCAAAGGGCGAGTCCTCGCCATCTGCCAGCTTGACCGCCACCGCCACCGCCGCACGTCCACTGGGGGCATGCGCGTAGACACGACCGAGGGCGGCCTGCCCCTTGTTCCCTCGGCGCAGCGACTGCACCGGCACGGCCTGGGCGAGCGCCAGCGTGGCGGAGGGATCAAACCCTGGGTGCTCGCCCTCACCGAACTGCTGGAAGACGGGCGTGCCGCGCGGGTTGCCCTGCGCGTCGAGGTGCAGCACCGCGCTGACGGCGGGAGACTGACCGTAGAGCAGCTGCAGACCACCCTGGAACTCCTCGGGGGTGATGCTCTCCCAGTTGAAGAGCTCCGCCGAGCGCGCGAGCGCGTCCACTGTCTTCATGAGCTCCACGGACACGCTCTCGGCGGTGGCCTCCGCGAGGACCCGCTGCTCGGAGACGATGCGCTCGGTCAGCTCCGCCTCGGCGCGTGACAGCAGCATGAAGCCCACCGCCGCCAGGGGCAGGACTGTCGCGGCGAGCATGAAGAGGATGAGCTGCTGGTAGAGCCTCATCCAGTGGCCGTCCGAATAACCGCGAGCTCCTTGTCACTGCGCAGGTAGACGGAGCCCTGAATGGCCTTGGCGCGCTTCTTCATGTCCGCGGCCCGCCGAGCCAGCTCGGCATGGTCGTTGGACACCCCATCGCTCAGCACGGCCACCACGGACACGCTCATGATGGGGAACTTGCGCTTCTCCCCGTAGCGATCGTCCGTCTCGATGTGGCCGCGCTCCCGGTCCTGCTTGTCGTAGTAGAGCGGGATGATGCGATCGAAGGCCTCGATGGCGCGCTGACAGATGCGATCCACGCTCTCGGGGGCGGTGACGAAGACGAAGTCATCTCCCGCCACGTGTCCGAGGAAGTCCCCGGGCAGGCCCTCCTGGCCGAACACCTCGCGCAGCAGATCTCCCGTCTGGCGGATGACGCCATCGGCCTTCGCGAAGCCGTAGTAGTCGTTGTAGGCCTTGAGGTTGTCCAGGTCGAGGTAGCAGAAGGCGAAGGGCTTGCGATCGGCGAGCCGGCGATGCACCTCGCGCTCGATGGCGCCCGAGCCGGGCAGTTGCGTGGTGGGCGAGGCGCCCAGCTCCTGCTCCTTGCGGCGCAGCACCGTCTCCACGCGAGCCCCCATCTCCAAGGCGTCGAAGGGCTTGGTGAGGTAGTCGTCGGCGCCGAGCTTGAGGGCGCGCACCTTGGCGCTCGTCTCCGCGAGGGCGGAGATGAAGATGACGGAGATGTAGCCGCTGGCGCGCTCGGCCTTGAGCTCCTCGAGGAAGTGGTAGCCATCCCCATCGGGCAGCTGCACGTCCAGCAGCAGCACATCCGGGCGGCGCTCGCGCAGGGCCCGGTGCGCCTCCTCCAGGGAGGAGGCCACCTCGACCTCGTAGCCGAGGCTCACCAGCACCTCGCGGCAGATAGCGGCCACCTTCTCGTCGTCGTCCACCACCAGCACGCGCCCATGGTGCTGACCGGCGTGCCCGCGCACCAGTGAGTCCACGGTGGCGAGCAACCTGTCGGACTGCAGCGGCATGGACAGGAAGGCATCCGCCCCAGCCCGGAAGGCACGCTGGCGCTCGTCAAAGGCGGAGAAGACCAGCAGCGGTAGCTGACGCGTCTCCGGATCATGCCGGAGGATCTCCGCCAGGCGCAGGCCGTCGATCACAGGCAGCCGGGCGTCCACCAGCAGCGCGTTCGGGTTGTGGGCGCGCGCCTGGGTGAGACCCTCCTCGGCGCTGGTGGCCAGACGCACCTCGTAGCCGCGCGCACGCAGCAGGGCCTTGGTGATGTAGCCGATGTCCGGCTCGGCCTCGACGAGCACCAGCGAGCCGCGTCGCTCGGGGCTGCGCTTCTGCGTGAAGTCGAGACCGTCCGGCTTCAGGTACTCGGCGGGAGGCTCCACGGGGAGCACCACCACGAAGCGCACGCCATCGTGACAGGGCTCGCACCAGATGTGGCCGGCGTGGGCCTCCACGATGTTGCGGCAGATGGCCAGCCCCAGCCCGGTGCCGCGCACGGTGCGATTGGCCTTGGTACGGGCCTGCTCGAAGCGGTCGAAGATGCGCTCCAGGTTCTCCTCGGCGATGGGCTCGCCGCTGTTCCAGCACGTGAGCGCCACGAAACCGGGCACCGCCGAGGTGGCCTTGAGCTCCAGCCGGACCTCGCCGCCCTCGGGAGTGAACTTGGCGGCATTGGTGAGCAGGTTGTTGAGCACCTGGGTGAGGCGGTTGGGGTCCGCCAGCGCCCGCAGGCCGTGCTGGGGCAGCCCGGCGGACACCTTGACGCGCCGATCCATGAAGGCGGGGCCGTACTTCTCCACCGCGCGGCGCACCTGCTCGTCCACGTAAGCCCACTCGAAGTTCATCCGCAGCCGGCCCTTGGCGAACTTGGCCAGGTCCAGCAGGTCATCCACGATGGCGTTGAGCTTCTCCGTCGAGTCGCGCGCCAGCATCAGGTACCGGCGCTGCTTCTCGTTCATGTCGCTGGAGAGGAAGTTGAGCACCAGGTCCAGCGAGCCGGAGATGGAGGTGAGCGGCGTGCGCAGCTCGTGGCTCACCATGTGGACGAACTCGTCCTTGCGCTCCTCGAGCTGCTTCTGCTCGGTGACGTCGCGCAGCACCACGCACACGCCGCGCAGCACCCCGCGCGCGTCATTCACCGGAGTGACGGTGGTGTGGATGGTGCGCTCGTCGAGCTTGAGCTCCTCGCGCAGCACCTGGGCGCCGCCGTACTCCCAGCCACGCACCAGCTCGAAGGGATCAAACCCGAGCTTCTCCCGCAGCCGCTTGCTGGCATCCGGGGAGGTGGGGCCGTCGCCCAACATCAGCATGCGGCGCGCGGCGGGGTTGAGCACGACGATCTCATTCTTCTCGTCGGTGAGGATGACCCCATCGGCCATGGACTCGACCATGCGGTCGATGCGCTGGCGCGAGGCCTCCTCGGAAGCGCGCAGGGACTGGATGGCGTCCGCCGTCTGGTTGGCGAGCGTGTCGAGCAGCGCGCCATCCTCCTCGGAGTAGACGTTGGGACGCTGCGAGAAGAGCGACAGCAGCCCCACCGGACGGCCTCCGGCGGTGAGGGCCACGGTGAGCTGGCTGGCCCAGGTGGCCGGAGCGGCATCGTCCTGGGAGGTCGTGCCAGCAACGTGGGTGATGACGCGATCCTCGGGCAGCACCAGCCCCGAGCGCAGTCCCCAGGCGGCCAGCATGGACTCCTTCACACCCAGCAACGACTGCTCCCCGACAACAGTTCCCTGGCAGCGCAGGCGCAGGGTGGCGGTGCGGTCCCAGCCGAGCGCGATCAGGGCCGCGCCGCAGTCATAGGGCAACACGCGCGACACCGCGGTCAGCACTCGGTCGATGATGGCGTCGTAGCCGAGCGGCTCACCCGCGCTGGCGCGGCTCACCTCATAGAGGACACCGAGCGCCTCCACCCGCTGGTGGAGTTTGCGCAGCAGTTGCTCCTTGTCCCGCCGCAGCTGGGTGTACTCCACCGCGTTCTTCACGGTGATGAGGAGGTCGTTCAAGTCCCAGGGCTTGGTGATGTAGCGGTACACCTGGCCCCGGTTGATGGCCGCGATGATGTCCTCGGGATCCGTGTAGCCGGTGAGGAGCAGCGCGGTGACGTCGATGCCCTCGGCACGCGCGGCCGCCACCAACTCGATGCCCGTCATCTCCGGCATGCGCTGGTCGGTGATCAGCACGTCCACTCGGTGCTGCCTCAGAAGCCCCAGTGCCTCTCGGCCGGAGTTGGCCGACAGCACGTGGTAGCGCTTCTGGAACATGCGTACGAGCAGATCGATGACGTCGGGCTCGTCATCGACCAATAGGAGGGTGTTTCGAAGCTCGGACAAGGTGTTTGGAATTCTACGCCTAGACGAGGGGGGGACCCCAGACCCTGTTGGGCACCAGAGAACACACACGGATTGTACGTGCTCAGCCTTGAACGAATTGACTCTATACGTATGTTCAGGGAGCATGACGGTACTGAAAGCCTGTTGCGCCGGTGGCCTACCCACCGAGCGAGGGAGCGAGGCATGGAAGAGCTGACCGAACGCCAGCGTGAGATCCTGGCCTTCATCGTCAAGGAGACGGAGTCGCGAGGCTTCCCGCCGACCATCCGGGAGATTGGCGAGGAGATGGATATCCGCTCGACCAACGGGGTGAACGATCACCTCAAGGCACTCGAGCGCAAGGGGTACCTCAACCGGGGCGAGCAGCAGAGCCGCTCGCTGGTACCCACCAAGCGGGCTCGGCTGCTGCTGGGTCTGGGGGTGAAGAAGGAATCCGGGATGGTAGAGGTTCCCCTGCTGGGCAAGGTGGCAGCAGGCGCTCCCCTGCTCGCTCAGGAGAACGTGGAGGACTCCGTCCGGATCGACAGCTTCCTGCTGGGCGGCCAGGGGCGCGAGGTCTTCGCACTTCGGGTGAAGGGCAACTCGATGATCGAGGACGGCATCTTCGACGGGGACTACCTCTTCGTGCGCAAGACGCCGCAGGCGCAGGCCGGGGACATCGTGGTGGCGCTCATCGAGGACGAGGCCACGGTGAAGCGCTACTACCCCGAGGGGGAGCGCATCCGCTTCCAGCCTGCGAACGCTACCATGCAGCCCATCTACGTGAGCAAGGCGGAGTTCCGCTCGACGATGATTCTGGGCCAGGTGGTGGGCGTGTACCGCAAGCTGCCGGGCGGAAAGATCTAAGCCCCTTCAGGGAAAATACTCCCTCTCCCTCTGGGCTGAGGATTGCACACGCTAGGCAGGCGGGGGGCGGCGGAAAGGAACTGGGCAAGGGAGAAGCCCGCGACGTAGTCGCGCAGCCGTTCGTAGCCGCGCCAGAGGACGAGCCAGCCCGGAGGGCGCTTCTGCGGGTTGGCCATGTAACCGCCCAGGGCGGCGATGAGCAGCAGGGCCTGACGAAGCGTCAGCGCCCCTTGCAAGGGCATGCGTGGAGAGAGTTGGGGTGCCATGGCTTGGAGCACTTGCACCTCGGCCGGAGCCAGCACTGCGTCGGCGGGCTCATCCGGGAGGGTACGGCTCAGGGTGCGCAGGCGCAGCAACTTGACGGAGGTCAGCAGGGTGAGGGCGAGCAGGTTCTCCAGGTGCTCGCGTGCCTCGTGCTGACGCCCCTCCAGTCGGCAGCCCGTCTTCAGGGCCTTGTGCAATTCCTCAATGCCCACCTCTTCTGGTAGGCCGTCACTGCGCCCCAGGCCGCCTCCTCACTTTCAATGGGCGCGTTGCTCAGCAGCAGCCACTCCACGGCTTTCTGTCCCTGTGGCGGCGCCTCTTCGCGCACCAGTACGCCCCACACCCGCACCGGCTGCCCACCCTGGCGCCCGGGGGCAGCAGCGTGAGGGGGCATAGCGCAGCGACAGCGTGGCGTCGCGTGCCGTGCGCGCCACCCTGTCGGCCCGGGCTGGCTGGGCCGACACGTGCAACGGCCGGCTGCCCACCACGGGTAACCCTTCCAGGGTGGCCCACAGCTTCCCCCCTTCCCCCTCCACTCGCCTGTCCTGGCCGGCGCGCACCAGCAGCTGAAAGCCCTCGCCGGTCGCGCGGGAGAGCAACTCGAAAATGTCTCCTTCGGCGTCGATGATGTGCAGCAGCCGCCCTGGCTCTCCCACGCGCTCTTCGGCCTCCACCAGGGCCCGCCACCACAAGACGCTCTCCTTCTGCTCGAAGGGCCGCTGCTTTCTGCTCTTGGCCTTGCCCCTTTGCGCGGCCGGGCGCTCCCAGGTGCACGCTCCCAGCACTCCAAAGGCGGCGCCGTCCGTCTGCACCACCAACGCCGTCTGCACGAAGAAGCCCTGACAGACGGGGTTGCCCACCTGTCCTACCCCGCTCATGGACAGGTGACTGAGTTCCACCTCGGTCCGGTCGTGCACGCACAGCGCCACTTCTCCCGCCAGCCCTTGTGCCACCGCCTTGCCCACTGTCTGGGCCGCCGGCTCCAGCAGCCTCTGGAAGCTGACGTCTTCATTCTCCACCATCCGGTAGGCCCCCATTCGCTCCGCCCGGCTGGTGCCCAATCGATTGAGGGTGACCCCAGGCTGCCCCTCCATCAGGTGAAGGGTGTGCAGCAGCCTGTCCCTCAGCCACACCTCGTCCTGGGGACCGAAACTCCCGGCCGGATAGAGAACCTCGTACGTCAGATACAATGCGGCAGCGTCCATGGGCTGCCTCCCTATCGGACCCTACCGCTCAAGTCATGCGCCTTCCTGCTTGCCCACCCCTTGCTCCCTCTCTCCCTCTGCGTGTGCATTCTTCAGCCCTCTGGGAGAGGGTGGGGGTGAGGGTATTCGAACCCGCTCTTCAACCCGTGGCCCTCGGTGTGGACAGGGGGTTCAACCCGGGTTTACCCGATACCCTCACCCTGTCCCTCTCCCAAAGGGAGAGGGGATATGGCTCAAGGGCACTTCTTGAGCTTCACCCCGCTGCTGGCAATCCGGTTGCACACGGTGGTCACGGTGGCCTCGTCCTTGAGTTCCCGGGCGAGGGTCGCGGTGCGCAGCTGCAGGTCCAGGTCCTTCGCGTGGTCCGGCTCGGCGCTGAGGTTGGTGAGGATGCGCAAGGCGTCCGGCTTGCGCCCGAGCGTGGAGAGCAGCTCGGCCAGCGCGGTGAGCTCGTGCACGTCAGAGCCGGAGACGGTCTCGAGCGCCAGCCCCAGTTGCTCCTCGGCGGCCTGACGCTCGTTGCGCGCCAGGTGGAGGCGCGCCATGGCCACGTGGACAACGGCCCGGTCCTTCACGCGGAGGGACTCACGGTACGCCGCGAGGGCATCCGCGGGTTTGTCCAGCTTCGTATAAATCTCCCCGACGAGCTCCCACAGCGTGGGATCCTTGGGGGAGTTGCTGGCGGCTTCACGGTAGGACGCGGCGGCTTGAAGGAGCTGGCCGTCACGCACCTGCTCGTCGCCGAGCGCGGTGAGCAGCTCAGGGGTCCGCACGCCCTTCCCCACCCAATCACTGAGGAGCAGGAGGGCCTCGGCGCGGCGCCCCTCTCCCGTGAGCACCTCGACGGCGCGCAGCACGAGGGGGCTCTTGCTGGCATCGGGACTGGCCTCGGCGGCGAGGACGAAGTGCTTCACCGCGGCGTCCAGCTCGCCGCGCTTCACGTGAATCTCCGCGAGCTGCTCGAGGGCGTTGAAGTCCTTGGGGTGGATGGAGAGCGCCTTGCTGAGAGAGCTTCGGGCCTCCTCGAGCTTGCCGAGCTGGGCCTGGATGAAGCCGAGCCGGCTCCAGTTGGTGGAGCGCTTGGAATCGCGCTTGAGGGCGAGCTCGAACTGAGCAGCGGCCTCATTGAGGCGACCCATGGACAGGTAGACCTCTCCGATGGCCGCGGGCAGGCGGGGGTCATCCGGAGAGAGCTCCTTCATGGTGTTGAAGGAGCTCAGAGCCTCCTCGAACTTGCCCTGGAGGTAATCGGAGGTGCCCTTGATGTAGTAGCCCTCGGCCTGCTCCTTGGGGCTGGGCGGAGAGGGGCGCTCCTCGCAACCAGCGGCGAGGAGGGCAAGCAGGGGCAGGACACGCCAGCGCGAGTGCATGTGCGGGAAGCTCCGGGCTCAGAAGTGCCAGGCGATGCCGGCGTTGAGGTCGAGGTTGAGACCACTGCCGAGGCCCCCATCGGTGAGACCGAGCATGGCCTGGGCGATGTTGGTGGAGGCCTCGAGCTGAAGTCCGAGGTGGCCGATGATGAGGTACTCGAAGCCGACGAAGCCGATGACGGTGGGAAGCGGGCCTGTCTGGCGGAAGATGCCGAACTCACCGAAGGACAGCTGCACCCCGAGCCCCAGCCCCCAGTACGGGCGGAAGGGACGCTCGACGTTGTGGTAGTGGCGCAGGCCGAACACGCTGGGCAGGACGCTGAGACCGCCCTTGCGGCCCTCCTCCGTGGAGGTGACGTAGGAGAAACCCACCTGTCCGAAGACGACCCACTCGGGATGGAACTGGAAGCCCAGCTCCACGTCGCCGCCGGGGTTGAACGTGGAAAGGCTGGTGATGGCGCTGTTGCTGAACCGCAGACCGACGAGGAACGAGCCCGAGCTGGGAGCCTTCGTCGCGGTGGCCGGGGCTTCCTCCGTCACACGCCCCTCGGCATCCGGAACGAGCGCAGCAAGGAGCTGATCCGCGACCGACACGGCGGCACGAGGCAGAGCCTCCTTGGCGGACACCTCGATGCGAGGCCGACGCAGGGCACGTCCGCTCTCCGCGTCCACGACGCTGGTCGTGAGCACGTAGCGTGAGCCGAAGCCATCGAGCCGACCGGTGATGACGTAGCGCGCCCTTGCGGCGCCTGGGGTGCCCGGAGTGGCTTCATCACAGGGGTCCTCCGTGCAGTCTCCGGCAACGCGCACGGCCGTCTGATCCGACGTGGTGGACACGGCGAGTCGAGGAGACTCAGCGAGCCGGCTCACGATGAGCGCCGTCACGCCCGGCGCCTGATCCCGGGCATCCGCGTTGGACTCCAGGGGAAGCAAGGCGACGACGAGCACCTCAGAGGGAGCCACCTCCGAGGAAGCCGCGGTCTCCGGTCTCGCAGCGGACGACTGCGCCCGGGCAGCCGGGGCTAGCAGAAGGGCGAGGAGTAGCGGCGAGAGGCGGCTCACGGGGCCCACACTCTAGTACCAGACAGCCAACCGTGGAGCGGGGAGCGAGGCCACAAACAGCACACCTGCTCGCTCGGCCTGCCACCGGGCCCCAAGGCTCGCCAGGGGCTCACGAGGAGGGCAGCGGACCCAGATAGTCGAGGGGATCCACCGGCTTACCGTCGACACGCACCTCGAAGTGGAGCTGCGGGCCACTCGTCTTGCCGGACTCGCCCACAGTGGCGACGACCTGCCCGCGCCGCACCTTCTGGCCGGTGCGCACACGCAAGTCGCGGTTGTGCGCGTAGAGCGTGATGAGCCGATCCGAGTGCCGGACGATGACGATGAGGCCGTAGCCGCGCTGCTCGCCCGCGTACAGCACCTCCCCTTCCTGGGCGGTCTTCACCGGAGTGCCCACCGGCACGGCGAGGTCGATGCCGTCGTGAGGCTCGCGCCCCTTCTTTCCGAACCGGGCGTACAGCACCCCCCGCAGAGGCCAATCCAACATCCCCTTCGTCTCCGGCTCGGGCCGTGAAGGCGCTCGCTGGGAAGCGGGCCGGGGCGTCTGGCGCGAAGGTGCCGAGACGATGACCGGAGCCCTGGCCGGGGCCGAAGTCCTGGACGGGGGAGATTTCACGTCCGGCGTCGGTCGCGGCTTCTCTGCCACCGGCGTGGGAGAAGATTCGGTGGCCACCGGCACCCGCCTCTCGAAGCCGGGGATGATCAGCTCCTGGCCGACAACCAGGGTGCGCGGGTCATCAATGCCGTTGGCCTCGGACAGCTCCTGCACGGTGATGCCGTAGTTCCGGGAGATGCGGTACACCGTCTCGCCGGGCGCCACCGTGTGCCGGACAGAGACGAGCTCAAACTCTGGGTGGGGCTCGCGCAACTCCCCGAGGATGACGGGGGGCGGCGGCTCGGAGACGACGGAAGCCGAAGAGGGACGGGTAGCCGCGGACGTCGGCCCCACCGCGCAGCCGGTGGCACCGAGAAGCGCGAGCAGCATGAACAACGCTGGCCGCGCCTGGATGGCTCCCGCCACCGCCAACCTCAGTCGCCTCCCCTGCCCACGTCGACGCGTGGGAAGCCCTCGAGCTTCCAATCCTTCAGCGCCGTCATGGCCTGGGTATCGGTGAGCTCGAAGTTGAGCGGCGTCACGGAGATGCGACGCTCCAGGTGCACGACGTTGCAGTCGCTGCCGGGGATGTCCTCGTGCTCGTATTCGTTGCCGCCGATCCAGTAGTACTTGCGACCGCGCGGATCCTCCTTCTCCACCACGTTGTAGCCGTACGAGTGCCGGCCCAGCCGGGTGATGGCATAGCCCGTGGGCTCACCACGCGGGACGTTGACGCTGAGCAACATCCGCGAAGGGAGCTTGGGCTGGGCGAGCGCCGCCGCCACCAGCGAACGGGCGAAGCGCGCCGCGTACTGGAAGTCGAACGGTGCACGGGACACCAGGCTGAAGGCGATCGACGGAATGCCCAGCAACGCCGACTCGCGGGCGGCGGCCACCGTGCCCGAGTAGTTGACGTCATCGGCCAGATTGGCCCCGTGATTGATGCCGGACACCATGAGCTGCGGGCGATCATCCTTCAAGAGATGGTTGAGCGCCAGATAAGCGCTGTCCGCGGGTGTTCCGTCCACGGCGAACCAGCGCTCACGCACCTCGGTGATGCGCAGGGGGCGGTGCAGGGAAATGGCGTGTGAGGCCGCGCTCTGCTCGCGGTCCGGCGCCACCACCCACACCTCCCCCAGCGGGCTCACCGCGTCCACCAGGGCGCGCAGGCCCTCGGAGAAATAGCCGTCGTCGTTGGAGACCAGGATGCGGGGTTTCTTGTCGGCCACGGCTCTTTCTCCCTCTCTTTCGTTGTCCTACTTCGCCTTCAGACCCTTGAGGGCCTTCATACCGCCGTAGCGAGCGCCAGCGCCCAGCTCCTGCTCGATGCGCAGCAGCTGGTTGTACTTGGCGATGCGGTCCGAGCGCGACGCCGAGCCCGTCTTGATCTGCCCACAGTCGAGCGCCACGGCCAGGTCCGCGATGGTGGTGTCCTCGGTCTCGCCCGAGCGGTGGCTCATCACCGAGGTGTAGCCGGCCTTGTGGGCCATGCGCACCGCCTCGAAGGTCTCCGTGAGGCTGCCGATCTGGTTCACCTTCACCAGGATGGAGTTGGCCACGCCGCCCTGGATGCCGCGGCCCAGGCGCTCCACGTTGGTGACGAAGAGGTCGTCACCCACGAGCTGGATCTTGTTCCCGAGCGCGTCGGTGAGGCCCTTCCAGCCCTCCCAGTCATCCTCCGCCATGCCGTCCTCGATGGAGACGATGGGGTAGCGCGACACGAGCTGCTGGTAGTAGTCCAGCATGCCGGCCCCGTCGAACTCCTTGCCCTCGCCCTTGAGGCGGTACTTCTTCGAGCCCTTGTCGAAGAACTCGCTGGCGGCCACGTCCAGCGCGAGGAAGATCTGCTCGCCCGCCTTGAAGCCCGCCGCGGAGATGGCCTCCATGATGAGCTTGAGGGCCTCCTCGTTGGCCGGCAGGTCCGGGGCATAGCCGCCCTCGTCGCCCACGCCGGTGGCCAGCTTGCGGCCCTTGAGGATCTTCTTCAGCGCGTGGAAGATCTCCGCGCCCCAGCGCAGCCCCTCGGAGAACGAGGACGCGCCCGCGGGCACCACCATGAACTCCTGCACGTCCACGCGGGTGTCCGCGTGGGCGCCACCGTTGAGGATGTTCATCAGCGGCACCGGCAGGGTGCGCGCCTGAGCACCGCCCACGTAGCGGTAGAAGGGAATGCCGAAGGCATCCGCCGCCGCGCGCGCCGTGGCCATGGACACCGCGAGGATGGAGTTGGCGCCCAGCTTGCTCTTGGTGGGCGTGCCGTCCATCTCGATCATCTGCATGTCCACGGCGTACTGATCCGCCGCGTCCATCCCCACGAGCTCGGGGGCGATCGTCTCCATGATGTTGGTGACGGCCTTGCGCACGCCCTTGCCCAGGTACCGGCTCTTGTCATTGTCACGAAGCTCGAGCGCCTCGTGCTCGCCGGTGGAGGCTCCGGACGGAACCGCCGCACGGCCCTTGGCCCCACCCGCCAGGAAAACCTCGGCCTCCACAGTGGGGTTACCGCGAGAGTCGAGCACTTCACGCGCCACGATTTGAGCGATCTCAGTCATGGCGCGCGGTTCTAGAGGACGCTCCTGTCACTCGCAAGCTTGCTTATGGGGGGGACTGCTACACTGTCGACCCACCGAAGCCACAACCGCTCACCTTATGCCGCCACGTCGCCCTTCCCCACCCGAGCCTGACCTGTCCCCCCACCTGCGTGGCCGGGGCGCACTCCTAGGGCTCGCTGTAGGAAATGCGCTCGGTGTCCCCTTGAAGACAAGGTCCCTTGTCGCGCCTGCCTTCCCCCAGCTCATCGAGGGGCCCCATCGCAAGCTCAAGGGTGGAGGTCCCTTCGAGCTTCGGCCAGGCCAGGTGGGCGAAAGCGGGCAGATGGCGAGCTGCCTGGGCACGGGCCTGCGCGAGTTGGGGAGCTACGACGCAGCCCACATGATGGGCCGCTACCTCGCCTGGCAGGGCCATGCCGTGGGCAAGAGCGAGCACACCCAGGAGGTGATGACCGAGGCGCTCGAGTCCGGCCTGCCCAAAGCGACGGCCGGGCGGCGCGTGTGGCTGCGAGGTTTCAGGCGCGTGGCAAGCAACGGCAGCCTCGCACGCACCGCGCCTATTGGCGTCTTCTTCTGCGAGGACACCCAGGCCCGGGTGCAGGCCTCGCTGGCAGACTCCGCGCTCACCCACTTTGACCCGCGCTGCCAGTTGGCGTGCGCCGCCCTCAATGGCTCTATCGCACACGCCCTCACCGCGGGCGAACAGCTCCGCAAGGAGGACCTCATCACGGCCGCGCTGAGCGGACTCATGGTGGCCAGTGCGACCCTGGGCCGCTCGGCGGGTGACTTCGTCCAGGAAGTCTCGACCGCCACCACCTTCCTCAAGGAGGACCTGGCCGCGGCGCAACGGGAGGATCCGATGCTCTACTGGCCGGACCTCCACATGCTCCGGAAACAGGACCATGTGCGAGTGGCCTTCCGGCTGGCGTATTGGGAGTTGCTCCACGCGCCCAGCTTCGAGGCCGGGCTCGTGGACGTCGTCAACCGGGGCGGGGACGCGGACGTGAACGGGGCCGTCGCCGGAGCGCTCCTGGGCGCATTCCATGGCGAGGACGCCATCCCGTCGGACTGGCGGCACGGGGTGCTGGAGTCTCCGGGCCCGAGCGCAGGGGCCCTCTGGAGCCTCTACCACCCTCGACACCTGCTGCTGCTGGCTCCCGAGTGACGGGCTTATACCTGTCTCAGAAAGCACAAAGCCCGCGTGGAGCCGTCCCCAGGAGGGGACGTCCACTGCGGGCCTCGCGAGAGGGAGCGGAGTGGCCGCTCAGCCGAGCATGTCGATAACGATGACGCCGCGCTGGGGCTTCTCGTCGTCGTCAGCCTCCGATCGGCGCCGCGGGCGCTCCTCGGGCATCGGAAGCGGAATCTCGAGCGCGGGACGCTCCCGCTCCTCCCGGTTCCTCTCCCGGCGCTTGATTTCCTCGATGATGAAGGCGTCGAGCATGGGTTCGGTTTCTCCCTCAGCCTACGTACCCTGATGTACGCCCGCCATCCCGCTCCTGGATTCCTGCCACCTATCGGCTTCTGAGTTCTTCAGATGCAAAGTAAGGGCCCTGGTTCCTTTCTGAGTACGTGCTTGCAACCTCGTATGCTTGCCCGTCTACCACCCTACGACCAGACCTGGCGGAAATGTCTAGAAGTCGAAGTGGCCTTGAACCACTGGATGCCGAGAACGTTGACTGGATTGTAATCGAGTCAGCGATCCCCGCAAGCGGTCCAACTCGTAGGAGTCCTGAGCACATCCGATGTCACGGGACTGTCAGGGCTTGGCACGGCCTCCCGCCTGCCCCCCGGTCGTACCGGGGGGTACTTGTCAGCCGGAGGATTAGGTGCCCTCGACCCGGCGCTTGAAGGCTTCCAGCATCTTCGGCAGCGACTGCTCCACCAGCCCGTTGATGATGGCCTTGGGCACCAGCGGCCCCAGGGCCATGTCCACCGTGTAGGTGGCCTTGGTGCGGCCCTCGCCCTCGGGCTCGAGCACCCAGCTGCCCTGGTTGTCCTTCATCACCTCGCCCTCGACGAAGGTCCAGGACATCCGCTTGGGCCGCTCCTCCCTGGCGAGGAGGGTGTAGTGGATCGTCTTCACGATATCGACTTCGTAGTGAATCTTGACCTCGTTGCCCTTGCGGTCCGAGGTCCGGATCTTCTTCACCTCGGGGATGAACTCCGCGTAGCGGTCGTAGTCGACAATGACGTCGAAGACCTTCTCCGGGGGAGCGTTGATGACGATGGAGCGAGTGGCGCCAGCCATGGTTCGTACCTCCGTACTCGGGTTTGCCTAGAGGTTGTAACCCGGTTTCTGGTCGAACCGGTGCCGGGATTGAACGAAGCGCACCGTGCCCGTCTTGCTACGCATCACCACTGAGTGGGTCTCACAACCACTGCCGAAGAAGCGCACACCGCGCAAGAAGTCGCCCGTGGTGACGCCGGTGGCGGCGAACATCACCTCGCCGCCGGCCAACTCCTCGGCCGAGTAGATCTTCGAGATGTCGGAGATGCCCATGCGCTTGGCGCGAGCGATCTCATCGTTGTTGCGGGGCACCAGCCGGCCCTGCATGTCACCGCCCACCGAGCGGATGGCCGCGGCGGTGATGACGCCCTCAGGGGCGCCGCCAATGCCCATCAGCACGTCCACACCCGTGTCCTCGAAGCAGGTGGAGATGCCGCCGGCCACGTCCCCGTCCTCGATGAGGCGGATGCGCGCGCCCGCGGCCCGCACCTCCTTGATGAGGTCCGCGTGCCGCTCACGGTCGAGGATGACCACCGTGAGGTCCGACACGTAGACCCGCATCTTCTCCGCGATGGCGTGGAGGTTCTCGGTGGGGGTGCGGCGCAGGTCGATGGCGCCCTTGGCGCGCGGGCCCACGGCGATCTTCTCCATATAGGTGTCCGGCGCGTTGAGCAGATTGCCCTTGCTGGCCATGGCCACCACGGAGATGCCACCCGGTCGGCCGTAGGCGCACAGGTTGGTGCCCTCGAGCGGATCCAACGCGATGTCCACTTCCGGATCCTCCGGATTGCGCCGACCCACCTTCTCGCCGATGTAGAGCATGGGGGCCTCGTCGCGCTCACCCTCTCCGATGACCACCGTGCCGTTGATCTGCAGGGCATCGAACGCCTTGCGCATGGCGTCCACAGCGACCTGATCCGACTCGTTCTTGTTGCCGCGGCCCATCAAACGGGCGGAGGCGATGGCCGCCATCTCGGTGACGCGCACGGCCTCCATTGCCAGGTTGCGATCCATTGTGGGTGTCTCCTTGAAACGCTGGAAAGAAGTGGGAACTCAGGGCGCTTCCTGCAACATGCGCACGATCGCCTCTGGCAGACGGGTGGGCTTGCCTTCACGGCTCACACAGGCATGGACGGTGCGCCCCGTGACCAACGGGATGTCCGAGCCCCCTTCACGGAAGATCTCGTAGGTGAAGGTCAGTGACACCCTCTTCACCTCACTGACAAGGGTGCGCACGAGCAGCACGTCCTCGTAGCGAGCGGGCGACCTGTAGGAAGCGGTGGCCTCTACCACGGGCAGCATCAGCCCGTCGCGCTCCAACTCGCGGTAGCTACCGCCACGCGCACGGAAGTACTCGCCGCGTGCAAACTCGAAGTAGCGGAAATAATTGGCGTGATACACGACCCCCATCTGGTCCGTGTCGCCGTAGATCACTCGAACGCGTGCTTCGACCATGAGTCGCGGTGACCGTAACAGGGCAGTGTTCGACCGGAAAGCGTGACGCTCGGGAGTTGGTTGCTTCTGAGCACGAGGCATGGAGGATGGAGGCCATGTTCCGCTTCCGCGCCCTTCCCCTCCTGCTGCTGCTCCTCGCCCTGCCCGCGCTGGCGAAGCCGCCCCGGCTGACGCTCTTCATCACCGTGGATGCGCTGGGCTCGGATCTCCTGCTGCGCACCCGGCCCCGCCTCAAGGGTGGGCTGCGGCAACTCACCGACTCGGGGGCCTTCTACCCGTACGCTCGTTATGACTACGCCAAGCCGCGCACCGCGCCGGGCCACGCCACGCTGGCCACTGGGGCCAATCCCTGGCGCCACGGCATCGTGGACAACCGGATCATCGACCGGGCCACGGGCAAGCCCGAGCGCGTCTTCCCGGATCCAACGCACCCCGTGTTGGAGGCGCCGCTCTCCCAGGAGGACGTGAGCCCGGCCACCCTCATGGCGGAGACGGTGGCGGACAAGCTCCGGCTCGCCACGCACGAGCAGGGCAAGGTCATCGCCTTGTCGGGCAAGGCGCGCTCGGCCATTCCTCTGGC
This sequence comes from Archangium minus, assembly GCF_044360475.1. NCBI lineage: Bacteria > Pseudomonadati > Myxococcota > Myxococcia > Myxococcales > Archangiaceae > Archangium > Archangium minus. The sequence continues at coordinate 5,377,484 of NZ_CP043494.1, read as the reverse complement.
CGGCAGACTCGGCCAGGCCTACTGGTACGACGAGACGGTGGGGAAGTTCGTCACGGGCACCTGGTACACGAAGGAGCTGCCCGGCTGGTTGAAGACCTTCAACGCGGCCAACCCGCCCGAGGCCTGGTTCAGCAAGACGTGGGAGCCGCTGCTGCCTCGGACCGAGTACGTGGGAGAGGATGATCGGACCTACGAGGGTGAGTTCTACGGCCTGGGCCGCACCTTCCCTCATCCGCTCACGGGCGGCCTCACCTCCCCCGGCCCCCAGGCGTACTCCGCCTTCGCCATCTCTCCCCTGTCGCTGGATTTCGTGGTGAAGGCCGCACGGGCTGCCGTCGAGGGCGAGGGCCTGGGCAAGGACGAGGTGCCGGACATGCTCGCGGTGAGCTTCAGCGCCACCGACCGTGTCTTCCACCAGTACGGCCCCACCTCGTGGGAGATGCAGGACACGTTGTACCGGTTGGACAAGGCGGTGGGTGACCTGGTGGCCCTGGCCGAGCGCGCCGCGGGAGGACGGGCCAACCTCCTCGTGGTGCTCACGGCCGACCACGGGGGCGCGGCGGTACCCGAGCAGTGGGCCGCCTCGGGGGTGGCCGCCGAGCGCGTAAACCCCGCTGCGCTCTCCAAGGGCCTGACCGAGGCACTGCGCAAGCAGTTCGGCGGGGACATCACTGCCACCATTGAGGAGCTGGACGTGTACCTGGGGGGCAAGACGCTGGAGGGCGGCAAGGTGGACGGAGTGGCGGTGCGGCGGGCCGCGGCGACCTGGCTGACGAAGCAGCCCTCCGTCACCCTGGCAGTGGCGCGCGACGACCTCTACACGGTTCCGGATGTGGCGGGGCTGGTGATGCCGCTGCGACGCGGCTACTTCCCGGAACGCAGCGGCGACGTGCTCTTCGTGGTGAAGCCCTTCCACGTCATCAGCACCGAGTCCGTCGGCACCAACCACGGCACCCCGTATGCGTATGATCAGCTGGTGCCCCTCATCCTGGCGGGCAGAGGGGTGAAGCCGGGCACGTACACGCGGGAGATCAGCACCACAGACGTGGCGCCCACCGTGGCGGCGGCGCTGGAGATAGGCCTTCCTGCCTCCGCCGAGGGAGAGCCCCGCTACGAGGCCCTCGGCAACGGCCGCTGAGCGGCCAGGCTAGTGCGCCTGGACGATCTCCAGGGACAGGTCCATGGCGCGTGCCGAGTGGGTGAGCGCGCCCATGGACACGAAGTCCACACCGAGCTTGGCCAGGCGTGGCAGGCGCTCCAGCGTGATGCCGCCGGAGACCTCGAGGGGAATGCGGCCGCCGGTCAGCTCCACCGCGCGGCGAATCTGCTCGTCGTCCATGTTGTCGAGCATCACCACGTCCGCGCCCTCCTCGAGCGCGGCGGCGAGCTGATCCAGGTTGGTGACCTCGATCTCGATCTTCACCAACTGGGGCGCATTGGTGCGGGCCCGACGGAGCGCCTCGCGGACGGAGCCGCCCACGGCCGCGATGTGGTTGTCCTTGATGAGGACGCCATCGAAGAGCCCGAAGCGGTGGTTGAAGGCGCCACCGGCCTTCACGGCCAGCTTGGACAGCGAGCGCATGCCGGGAGAGGTCTTCCGCGTGTCGAGGATCCTCAGCTTCGTGCCGCGCACCGCGGCCATGACCTGTTGGGCCATGGTGGCCATGCCCGAGGTGCGCTGGACGATGTTGAGGGCGGTGCGCTCGGCCGTGAGGAGACCGCGCATGCTGCCGCGCACCCGGGCCACCAACCCCTTGGGCTGCACCTCCTGCCCGTCTCGCGTGAGGAGCTCGACCTTGGAGGAGGGATCCACGCGCTCGAAGACGCGGGCGAAGGCGTCCAGACCGGCGATCACGAGCCGCTCCTTGGCGATCAGCTCGGCAGTGCCCTGGGCATCCACGGGGATGAGGGCGTCAGTAGTGATGTCACCCGCCGCCCCGAGGTCTTCCTCGAGGGCGAGCGAGATGAGGCGATCCAGGAAGGCGTCCATGCGAGTCGCGTCTCCGATTGAGGTCAGCGCCGGGTCTTGGCTACACGGGAAGCCGCCGACTTCTTCCGAGCGGGGGCCTTGCGAACCGCCGGCTTCACCTTCGTCTTGGCCGAGCTCCGGGCAGGCACCTTGGCCTTGGTCGCGGCCTTCTTGGCCGTGACCTTCTTCACCGGCGTCTTCTTCGCCGCGGCCTTCTTCACGGGTGCCTTCTTGGCCGCGGCCTTCTTGGCGGGAGTGGCCTTCTTCGCCGCGGCGGCCTTCTTCGTCGGAGCCTTCTTGGCCGCCGACTTCTTCACGGGTGCCTTCTTCGCCGGAGCCTTGCTGGCGGAAGCCACCTTCTTCGCAGGCGCGGCCTTCTTCGCGGGCGCGGCCTTCTTCGCGGGAGCCTTCTTCTCCGCCGGGGCCTTGATGGGCGTGACCTTGGCCTCAGGCGCGGCCTTCGTCTTCACCGCGCCGCGGGCGATGCCGCCCTTGCGCTCGGGCTTCGCCGCAGGAGCCTGCTCCTCCTCCTCGCTCTCGACGGCCTCCGTCTCGGGCTCCTCCTCCTCCTCGCTCTCGACGGCCTCCGTCTCGGGATCCTCCTCCTCCTCCTCGTCCTCGACGGCCTCCACCTCGGGCTCCTCCTCCTCGACGGCCTCCGCCTCGACGGCGCCCGCTTCGGCCTTGACGACTTCGGCGACGACCTCGCCTTCGACGGCACCCGCTTCGGCCTTGATGACCTCGCCCTCGATGTCCGCCTTCTCGGCACTGGGCTCAGGGGCGGGCGCGGGCGCCTCGTCCACACGGGCCGACGTCTCCGGCTCGCTAGCGGGCGTGGCCGCCTCTGGCTCGAGCCGGGTCAGGCTGTCCTTCAGCTTGGAGATGCGCGCGTCCAACTCCTCGACGCGGGCGCGGTCCTTCTCCACCACGTCCGGGGGAGCCTTGGCGACGAAGTTGGGGTTGTCCAGCTTGCGCTTGATGCCGCCCAGCTCCTGCTCGGAGCGGGTGATCTCCTTGCTCAGGCGCTCGCGCTCGGCGTCCACGTCGATGAGGCCCGCGAGCGGCACGAAGACCTCCATCTGCGGGCCCACGAAGGCCGCGGACTGTGCCGGCTTGGGACCCGGCGCCCCGATGCGCAGCTCGCCCAGTCCGGCCAGCGGCATCAGGTAGCTGCGCCACCGCTCGAGCAGCTCGCGGGTGCGCTCGTCCGGGCTCTGCACATACGCGGTGATGCGAGCCGAGGGCGGCAGGTTGCTCTCGCCGCGGATGTTGCGCAGCCCCTCGATGGCCGCGATGACCGGGCCCATCTCCGCCTCAGCCGCAGCGTCCTCGAGTGACGCGTCCGGCTTGGGGAACGGGGAGATCATGATGGAGTCGGCCGCCCGCGACATGGGCAGCTTCTGCCAGATCTCCTCGGTGATGAACGGCATGAACGGGTGGAGCAACCGCAGGATGCGGTCCAGGCAGAACACGAGCACCGCGCGGGTGTTGTCCTTGGCCCGGGCGTCCTCGCCGTAGAGCGAGCTCTTGGAGAGCTCGATGTACCAGTCGCAGAACTCGGCCCAGAGGAACTGGTAGAGCGTGGAGGCGGCCTCGCCGAAGTTGTACGCCTCCAGCGCCTGATGGGTCTCCACGGTGGCGCGCTGCAGCCGAGAGAGAATCCACCGGTCCGCCAGGGTGAGCTCACGCTCCTTGATGGGGCGCTCGTCCAGCTTGAAGTCGCCCATGTTCATCAGGGCGAAGCGGCTGGCGTTCCACAGCTTGTTGGCAAAGGCCTTGTAGCCGGCCACTCGGTCCAACGAGAGCTTGATGTCGCGGCCCTGCTGGGTGAGCGACGCGAGGGTGAAGCGCAGCGCGTCCGCACCGTGGGCGGGCATGCCCTGGGGGAACTTGTTGCGCAGGTTCTTGGCGAGCTGCTCCGGCGGGGCGCCCTGGATGATGTCGAGGGGATCGATCACATTCCCCTTCGTCTTGGACATCTTCTCGCCCTTCTCGTCGCGCACCATCGCGTGCAGGTACACGGTGCGGAAGGGCACGTCCTTCATGAAGTGCAGGCCGAACATCATCATCCGGGCGACCCAGAAAAAGAGGATGTCGTGGCCCGTCTCCATGACGGAGTTCGGGTAGAAGGTCCGCAGCTCGGGCGTCTGCTCGGGCCAGCCCAGGGTGCTGAAGGGCCACAGGCCCGAGGAGAACCACGTGTCGAGCACGTCCGGGTCCTGCTCGAGGCGCGAGCCCTCGCACTTGGGGCACTTCTCCGGGGCCGTGCGCGAGACGAGGGGCTCAGCGCGCGAGAAGTCGATGCCTCCGGTCGCCTCCAGGCGCGGGCTGCAGTCGACGCAGTACCAGGCGGGAATCTGGTGGCCCCACCACAGCTGGCGGCTGATGGTCCAGTCGTGGATGTTGCGCATCCAGTGGAAGTACGTGTGGGTCCACGACTCCGGGATGATCTTCGTGCGGCCCTGCTCCACCGCCTCGATGGCGGGCTTCGCGAGGGGCTCAATCTTCACGAACCACTGCGGAGACAGGCGCGGCTCCACCACCGTGCCGCAGCGCTGGCAGCCGCCGACGGACAGCTTGTGCGGCTCCTCCTTCTCCAGCAGGCCCTGGGCCGTGAGGTCCTCGAGGACCTTCTTGCGCGCGGCGAACCGGTCCAGGCCCGCGTACGCCCCACCCTCCTGGTTGATGCGCGCGGACTCGTCCAGGACGTTGATCATCGGCAGCTGGTGCCGCAGACCCGTCTGGTAGTCGTTGAAGTCATGGGCCGGCGTCACCTTCACCACGCCGGTTCCGAAGGCCGGATCCACCAGCTGGGCGTCGGCGATGATCGGAATCTCCCGGCCGGAGAGCGGCAGCACCACGCTCTGACCAGCAAGCCCCAGGTAGCGCTCGTCCTCCGGGTGGATGGCCACGGCGGTATCGCCGAGCATCGTCTCCGGACGCGTGGTGGCGACCGTGAGCTTCCGGTCGCTGCCCTTCACCGGGTACTGGAGGTGCCAGAGCGAGCCCTGCTTCTCCTCGTGCTCGACCTCCAGATCGCTAAGCGCGGTGTGGCACGAGGGGCACCAGTTGATGAGCTTCTGGGCCCGGTAGATGAGGCCCTCCTCGTGCAGCCGCACGAAGACCTCGCGCACGGCGGCCGAGACGCCCGGATCCATGGTGAAGCGCTCACGGCTCCAGTCCAGGCTGGCACCGAGCACCTTCTGCTGCTCGTTGATGCGCTGGCCGTACTTGTGCTTCCACTCCCAGACGCGCTCGAGGAACTTCTCGCGGCCCAGGTCGTGGCGGCTCTTCTTCTCCTTCTCCTTGAGCTCGCGCTCCACCACCATCTGCGTGGCGATGCCGGCGTGATCCGTCCCGGGCACCCACAGGGCGTTGAAGCCGCTCATGCGCTTCCACCGGATGAGGATGTCCTGGATGGTCGCCGTGAGCGCGTGTCCCAGGTGCAGGCTGCCCGTCACGTTGGGCGGCGGCAGCACAATGCAGAAGGAAGGCTTGTCGGAGGTGGGCTCAGCGCGGAAGTAGTTCCGCTCCATCCAGCAGGCATACCAACGGGCCTCGACCTCAGTGGGATCATAGGCCTTCGGAAGTTCGGTCGTATCGCTCATGGAAAACGAGAACCGGCCCACGCGGGCCGGTGGAAGGACCGGCCCGACGGGGGCCGGTCGGGGTGTAGAAGCCAGGTACGACGATTCGAGCTCAGTGCTTCGTCTCGCGATCCTTGATCAACCGCTCCAACTCCTCGCGAATGATCGTCTCGGCCAGCTGGGGAACGACCTCCCAGGCGATCTTCTCGATGACCTCTCGAGAAGCCCTCGAGAGAGCCTCGCGCAGCTGCGCCTCGCCCCCATCGGCGGCAGGAGCTTGCCGCGCCTCCACGGAAGGAGCCGGAGCCGCGGGCTCATCCAGTGACAGATCCTCCAGCCCTCCCACCTCGGAGATCGGCTCCTCGACAGGAGCGGGCTGATGGGCAGCAGGTGCCGCACCGAGTCCGAACGGATCCTTGCCGCGAGCGGCAGGCATCGCCCCGGGAAGAGGCGTGGCACCCGGCGGACGAGGCAGCCCCCCTCCCACGGGAGCACCGCCCGGCGCCGGCGGCATGCCTGGACGCGCCATACCCGGCGGAACACCCCCCGGGCCCGGCGGAGGAACACCCCCGGCCCCGGCGGCATACCCGGACGCGCCATGCCCGGCGGAGGAACACCCCCCGGCCCCGGCGGCATACCCGGACGCGCCATGCCCGGCGGAGGAACACCCCCCGGCCCCGGCGGCATACCCGGACGCGTCATGCCCGGCGGAGGAACACCCCCGGCCCCGGTGGCATGCCCGGACGCGCCATGCCCGGCGGAGGAACACCCCGGCCCCGGCGGCATGCCCGGACGCGCCATGCCCGGCGGAGGAACACCCCCCGGCCCCGGCGGCATGCCCGGACGCGGACCCGCGCCCGGAGGCATCCCCGGCCCAGGAGGAACACCCGGACGCGCCATGCCCGGAGCGCCTGGCCCTGGCGGAATACCCGGCCCCGGAGGCCGCGGCATGCCCCCCGGACCCGTGGGGCCCGCCGCGGGAGGACGCGGCTGGGTGGGAGCGGCGGCCGCAGGGGCAGCGGCAATCACCTGCGTGGCGGCGGAAGCGGGCATCGTGTTGGACTTCTGCCCCACCAGCGTCTTCACCTTGTCCAACAGGACCTGGCTCTCGAAGGGCTTGGTGATGTGGTCGTCCGCCCTGGCCGCGCGCGCACGGGCCTCGTCGAAGGCCTCGAAGGTGCCGGCCAGCAACAGGACGGGGATGTTCTGCGTAGCCGGATCGTTCTTGAGCGCCTCGCAGACCTCGTAGCCGTTCTTGCCCGGCATCATCACGTCCGCGAGCACCACGTCCGGACGCAGCTCACGCGACCGGGTAATGGCGTCCAGCCCGTTGTCGACCGCGGTGACCTGAAAGTCCTCGGTCGCGAAGATCATCCCGATCACCTTGCGGATGGTGAGCGAGTCATCGGCGACCAGCAGATTCTTGGGCATCGGTTCGGGCCTCGGGGGATCCAACCCCCTAGAATTCGGTGAGAAAAGGGGACACGAAGTCCCACTGTTAGGCCGGGCAGCTTACGGTTCGCCACCCGGGCCTTCAAGAAAACAAGCGGAAGCTCAAGAAAACATGCGCCGAAGGTCCAGAAAGAGCACGGGAGCCGGCACTCCGGGTGCGGTGAACTCCCCCGGCTCCCCGGCGGGCACGAAGCGCGGATGGACCCCCAGGACCCGGGAGGCGCACAGCCCCAGGCCTCGCCCCTCCACCTCCGCGAGGACGAGGAAGGACTCGGCGACGGCGGGAGCGGTGCCCAGCAGGGCTGGGGCTGAGTAGAGGGGCCAGAGCGTCTGTCCATGGGGCATGACGCCCGCCACCGCCCCACTCCGCCCCGGCAGCGCGCTGAAGGCGGGCCCCCGCATCACCACCTGGGAGACAAGGGGAAGCGGGAGGCCGAACAACCGCCCCTGCGACTCGAAGACGAGCGAGCGTTCAGGAGTCGACGTGCTCCGATGCACGGGATGCTCCGGCGGAGGGCTCACGGGGCCCGGCTCGTGCGGCAGCGCGTCGGCGTTGAGCTCCAGATAGAGCCGTTCCTTATGAAGAACCGCACTGCGGCTGAGCGCGGCCAATGTGTCCCCCAGCCCCGAGGGCAGCAGGAAGTGAGGGACCGAGGCCACGTCGACAACCTCGACGATCGAGCGGACACGCACCGCCAGGGAGGGGCTCACGTCAAACACCACGACCATGCCGGGCCCCTGCTCGGGCTCACCCCCGAGCAGCACGGACAGGTCCACCACCTCCTGCACTCCACGCAGGCTGGTCTCGTCGGGTCCCGGCGCGGCGACCTCCGTGACGGAGGTGGCCTCGACGGAGAAGCGCGTGTCGCCCGCTTCCATCAGGAGACAGAGCCGGCGTCCGCTTTCGTAGGGAGGCACGGAGGTAGGCTAGCAGCCCCGGAGCCTTGGTGCTAAGCCCTTCGCGATGGCGCGCATCCTCCTCGTCGATGACGAAAAGATGGCTAGGACCCTGTACGGGGACTACCTGCGCGGCGTGGGTCACGAGGTCACCGCTGTGGCCGCCATCTCGGAGGTCAAGGAGGCGCTGGCCTTTGGCCGCTACGACGTTGTGGTGACGGACCTCATCCTTGCCCAGGGGGACGGGATGGAGGTGCTGCAGCACACGAAGGCCCACTATCCCGGCATCGAAGTGATCGTCATCACCGGCCTGGACAAGGTGGATCCCGCGGTGCGCGCCATCAAGAGCGGAGCCGCCGAGTACCTCGTCAAGCCGGTGGCCCCGGAGGTGCTCCAGCACGCCGTGAACCGGGCGCTCGCCACGCGTGCGTTGTTGCAGGAGAACGCCGCGCTGCGCCGATACGTCTCCTTGTTGGAAACGGGACAGCGGATCTCCACCACGTTGGATCGCATCCGGCTGGCGGAGACCGCATGCGCCGCCTTCCTCGCCATGGGCTCTGCGAGCGCGGTCATGTTGTTCCAGGCCGATGGCAGCGGCCGGTCGCGGTTGCTGGGCACGCAGCAGTTGACCAACCCGGAGCAAGAGGCCGCCCTCATCGCGTTCGTCGCACCGCGCCTGGGAGAGTCTCGAGAGCTACGGGTGCTGGAGGGACTGCCGGGCATGTGTCCACTTGCCCTCCTCGTCCCCGCGGTGGAGGGGGAGGATCTGCTCGGGTATGCCCTGCTCCTCTACCCCGGCTCGCCGCCGGAGGGGATCACCGAGGCCACAAGCTTCCTCGCCCGCTGCCTGGCACTCGCCCTGCGCAACCTGGGCCGCATCGCCGAGGTGGAGGACCTGGCCTACCTGGACGACCTCACCCACCTCTTCAATACCCGCTACCTGCACCTCGTGTTGGACAGGGAGGTGAAGAACGCGCAGCAGGCCCACGGCGTCTTCAGCCTCCTCTTCCTGGACCTGGACTACTTCAAGTCCATCAACGACACCCACGGCCACCTGGTGGGCTCCCAGTTGCTGGTGGAGATGGCGCGCGTCCTCAAAGGCTGCGTGCGTGATCGCGACGTGGCGGTGCGTTACGGAGGGGACGAGTACGTGGTGCTGCTGCGCGGCACGGACTCGGGGGGCGCGCTGAAGGTGGCCGAGCGCATCCGACGCACCGTGGAAAACCATCGCTTCCTGGCGCGCGAGGGGCACTCCCTGGCGCTCTCCACCTGCATCGGCGTGGCCAGCTTTCCCGAGCACGCACTGGACAAGGCCACGCTGCTGGACCTGGCCGACCGAGCCATGTACCGGGGCAAGAAGGGCACCCGCAACGTCGTCTACGTGGCGGCCAAGGATCTGGAGGCCACGCCCCCGGCGCGCCACAGCCAGCCCACCGGGAGCTGAGCCGAGCTCAGCGCCGCAGCGAGCCCACGGTCAACCGCTTCTCCAGGCCGGGCTCGCTCGACGCGGCACTGCCCTCCCCACCCTCGCCCACCGCCTCCACGGCCTCGTGCGAGGCGCCGGAGACGATGAGCTGGAACTTCCGCGACATGACCTTGATGTGCTCGGCCTGGGCGGGATCCAGGCGGGCGATGAGCTGCCAGAAGAGCGCGGCGTGCTCACGCTCCTCGTCCATGATGTGGCGGAGGATGGCCTTGGCCTCCTCGTTGTCCGTGGCATCGATGTGGGCAGCGTAGAGATTGATGGCGTCCAGCTCCGACTCCATGTCCAGCCTGATGGCGCGGGCCAGCTCCGAGTCCGTCAACTTCCTGGGCACCATCGAGTGGAACGGGTTGGTTTGCGGCATGGAGGCTCTCCGGGGACACACGGCCAGTATGAGCAGACCGTCAGGAAGCCGGGAGCATCCGTGTGCTGGGGGGCGATGGTCAACGGAATCCGGTGCCTCGCGTTGCGGCCGGGCCTGTGGGTCGGCCATGCTGATGAACCATGGACATCCCGGCCCCGCTCGCGCACCTGCTGCAGGCCCTGGAGGCGGGTGATCTGCCCGCGGCGAAGGCCGCCGCCGCGGAGCTGCAGCGCACCAGCTCAGGCTCCACCCAGCTCGCCGCCGAAGTGCTCCACGAGTTGCGCCAGCCGCTGTTGGGCGTGAAGGCCTATACCCAGCTCCTCTCCGAGGAGATCGGCATGCGCGGCCCCCTGCGGCAGATGCTGGCCCAGGTGGAGCGCATGGAGCAGATCATCTCTGACTTCACCCGGCTGGCAAGTGAGCGCCCCGCGCCGCAGCAATCCGTATCGCTGATGACCCACGTGCAGGCGGCGGCGCGCTCCTTCGGACTCAACCCGGACTCCTCCCGCGTCACGCTCCAGGTGGAGGCGACCGAGGACTTCCCCATCCAGGGCAATGGCCGGCTGCTGGAGCAGCTCACCCTCAACCTCCTCAACAACGCGCGCGACGCGGTGTCGGGGCCAGCCCGGGTGAAGGTGGTGCTGACGCGCGAGGGCACGTCGCCGGTGATGTACGTGGCGGACTGGGGATCAGGAGTCCCCGAGGCTGTGCGCAGCCACCTCTTCGAGCCGTACGTGACGGGCAGCAAGCGTGGCACCGGCCTGGGGCTCGCGGTGTGCAAGCGCATCGCGCAGGAGCACCATGCGCGGCTGGAGCTCGTCTCTCCCTCGGTGCTGCCGGATCAACCGCCGCCCACCACCGTCTTCCGCGTCCTCTTCCCTGCCCCAGGTACCGTCCCCGCGGCGCACCCGGCCCGCGCCTCGTCCCCCGCTCCCACCGCCCCCGCCCCGAGCACTTCGCGTCGCCGCATGTTGGTGGTGGATGACGAGGACATCATCCGCAGCGTCTTCAAGGATTTGATGGGGCGGGAGTGCGAAGTGCTCGAGGCCGCCAACGCCGAGGAGGCGCTCGCGCACCTGAAGCAGAGGCCGGTGGACCTGATCGTCACGGACAAGAACCTGCCGGGCCTCTCGGGTTTGGAGCTGGCGCAGCAGGCCCGCCAGCTCGATCCAGACTCGCGCGTCATCCTGATGACGGGCTACCCGTCGCTGGTGACGGCGCAGCAGGCGCTGGAGCTGGGGCTGCTCGACTACCTGCTCAAACCCTTCGACGACATCCGCGAGGTGCGCGCGAAGCTGCGCGAGGCACTCGCCGGCGCCATCCCCACTCGGCGAGGTCTGCGCCCCGGCAGCCGCCGCGTGGACGTGCTCGATGACAGCCCCACCTCGGCGCGTCAGCTCACCGAAGCCCTCTCCCGACTGGGGCTGGAAGCACGGGTGCACACCACCGCGCCCGGAGAACCCGCGGCGGAGCCACCGGCGGCCGTGGTGGTGAGCTGGGACTTCAGCCCTGCCTATGGACGCCAGGCGTTGGAGCTAGCGCGGAAGCTGGGCCAGGGAGCGCCCATCGTGGTGCTCGCCGAATACCTCTCCCAGGAGATGATGCTGGAAGCCCTGCGCGCTGGCGCATCCGGCTGCTTGCCGCGAGAACTCGAAGCTCGCGAGCTCAGCCACGAACTCTCCCGCATCCTGGAGCAAGCCCCCTCTCCCTCTGGGAGAGGGCTGGGGTGAGGGTATATGGCCCCTCCCCGTGCACCCCCGTAAAACACCACGGCCCCGAGCGTCTCCACAGAGGGAGACACCGGGGCCGCTGTGCGACATCAGCCCGCTAGGGGGGGGCTAGCTCTCAGTACTCCAGGTCGTCACCGCCGTAGTCCGGGGCGCCGCCGGCCGCACCGGCCTTGGCCTTCTTCTTCGGGCGCTCGGCGACCATGGCCTCGGTGGTCAGCAGCAGTGAGGCGACGGAGGCCGCGTTCTGCAGCGCGGTGCGCTCCACCTTGGTCGGGTCGATGACGCCGGCCTTCTCCAGGTCCTCGAACACGTCGGTGCGAGCGTTGTAGCCGAACGCGCCCTGGCCCTCGCGGACCTTGTTGATGATGACGGCGCCCTCGAGGCCCGCGTTGGAGGCGATCTTCCGCAGCGGCTCCTGCAGGGCCTTGCGGATGATCTCCACGCCGAAGTCCTGCTCACCGCCCAGCTTGAGCTTCTCCAGCGCCGCCAGGCAGCGCAGGTAGGCCACGCCGCCGCCAGGGACGATGCCCTCCTCGACGGCCGCGCGGGTGGCGTGCAGCGCGTCCTCGACGCGAGCCTTCTTCTCCTTCATCTCGGTCTCGGTCGCGGCGCCCACGTGGATGACGGCCACGCCGCCCGCCAGCTTCGCCAGCCGCTCCTGGAGCTTCTCGCGGTCGTAGTCGCTGGTGGTCGTCTCGATCTGCGTGCGGATGAGCTTGATGCGGCCCTCGATGTCCGGCCGCTTGCCCGCGCCGTCAACGATGGTGGTGTTGTCCTTGTCGATGGTGATGCGCTTGGCGCGGCCCAGGTCGTTGAGGGTGAGGGACTCGTACTTGTGACCCAGCTCCTCGCTCACCACCATGCCGCCCGTCAGCGTGGCGATGTCCTTGAGCATCTCCTTGCGACGGTCACCGAAGCCCGGCGCCTTCACCGCCGCCACGTTCAGCACGCCGCGGATCTTGTTCACCACCAGGGTGGCCAGGGCCTCACCCTCAATGTCCTCGGCGATGATCAGCAGCGGCTTGCTGGCGCGCGCCACCTGCTCGAGGATGGGGATCATGTCCTGCATCGACGAGACCTTCTTCTCGCTGATGAGGATGTAGGCGTCGTCGAGCACGACCTCCATGCGCTCGCGGTTGGTGACGAAGTACGGCGACACGTAGCCGCGGTCGAACTGCATACCCTCGACCACGTCCAGCGTCGTCTCGAGGCCCTTGGCCTCCTCCACCGTGATGACGCCCTCCTTGCCCACCTTCTCCATGGCGTCGGCGATGATGTTGCCGATCGTCTCGTCGCCGTTGGCGGAGATGGTGCCCACCTGGGCAATGGCCTTCTTGTCGGCGGTGGGCTTGGACAGCTTCTTGAGCTCCTCGACCACCACCTCCACGGCCTTGTCGATGCCACGCTTGAGGTCCATCGGGCTGTGGCCGGCGGCCACCAGCTTCAGGCCCTCCTCATAGATGGCGCGGGCCAGCACGGTGGCGGTGGTGGTGCCGTCACCCGCCTTGTCCGAGGTCTTGGACGCCACTTCCTTCACCATCTGGGCGCCCATGTTCTCGAACTTGTTCTCGAGATCGATCTCCTTGGCGACCGTCACACCGTCCTTGGTCACCGTGGGCGAGCCAAACGACTTCTCGATGACCACGTTGCGGCCCTTGGGGCCGAGCGTCACCGCCACCGCGTCCGCGAGGATCCGCACGCCGCGCAGAATCGCGTCACGGGCCGACTGGTGGAAGAAGATCTCCTTCGCTGCCATCGTAACCTCCTGAAAAGATTGAAGAATGTACTACGGGGGGCCGGAGTACTGGGGTTGGCACTCGACCCAGGCGAGCGCCAAAATAAGAGCCAGCCCCGGGTTGTCAACACGGAACACAGCGCGTGTGGGGGAAAGGACGGCCCGGCTGCCAGGCGGGCTACTCGGCGAAGCGCACGAGGTTGAGAAGCTGATTGAAGTCCAGGGGCTTCTCGAGCGTCATGGCCACGCCCTTGCGCAGGCCCTTGTCGTGGACGTTGCCGTCGGCGTTGCCCGTCATGAGGATGACGGAGGTGCCCTGGTGACGCGGATCGGCCTTGAGCATCTCGGTGAACTGGATGCCGTCCATGTGGGGCATCCGGTAGTCGCTGATGACCAGGCCCACATCATGGCGCTCGAGGATATCCAGGGCCTGCAAAGCATCGGCCGCGGAATAGACGGTGTACCCGTGCTTCTCGAGGAACCGAGAGAGCAGCGTGCACAGCTCGACATCATCATCCACGACCAGAATGTTCACGGACCCTTATGAGCGGTGAGGAGGCCGCGGAACGTAACAGCCGTGCCGCACGTTGACAACGCGCGGAAGGGGTTCGTATGTCGCCGCACATGGGGAAGCGGACGTCGAAGTGGGCGGCGCCGTCGGACGCGGAGGTTCGACTCGACGAGGTGGCGGCGGCCTTCGAGGAGGGCTCCTTCGAGGAGGCCCTGGCCGGGGTGGAGGCGCTGCTGGCCGAGGCCCCCGGGCTCGCGGAGGCCCTGCACTGGCGGGCGGCAATCCTGGCGGAATTGGGGCGCATCGAGGAGTCCCTGGAGGCCTACGCGAGGGCCCTGAAGGAGGCCCCGGAGGATCTGGAGCTGCTGTTCGGAGCGGCCGAGTGCCTGGTGGGCCGGGCGGGAGACGATCGCGAGGCGGTGGAAGAAGGCCTCACCCTCTGTTCGCGGGGAAAGAAGCTGGCCCAGCGGGCAGGCGACGTGGAGCTCCTCTTCGAGTTCCTCCTGCTGGAGGGCACCGGACTGAACCAGGTGGGCGAGTGTGCGCGGGCCATGGCGAGCCTGGAGGCGGCGCTGGGGCATGTGCCGAAGTCCGTGGAGGCGCGGCTGGAGCGGGCCATCTCCCTGTTCGAGCTGTGCCGGTTCCCGGAGGCGCAAGCGGCGTTCGAGGAGGTGCTCAAGGACGCCGCGGACGAGCCGTGGGCGCACCACTACCTGGGACTGCTGGCGGAGCGGCGCGGCGACGGGAAGGAGGCGCGCAAGCGGTTCGGGAAGGCCCAGGCGCTGGCGCCGGAGGAGTTCCCCCCACCGGTGGAGCTGGGCGAGGAGGCCTTCGACAAGGCGGTGGAGGACGCGGTGAAGGCGCTGCCCGGGCACGTGAAGGAGTACCTGGACAACGTCACCATCGCGGTGGAGGAGATTCCCAAGGATGAGGATCTGCTGGGGGAGTCGCCGCCCCTGTCTCCGTGCATCCTGGGCGTGTTCCGGGGTTCACCGGTGGGCGAGCGCAACAGCATCCTCGGGGGGTTCGACCCCTACCCTGCCTCCATCGTGCTGTACCAGAAGAACCTGGAGCGCTTCGCGAAGACGCGGGAGGAGCTCATCGAGCAGATCGGCATCACGGTGATGCACGAGGTCGGGCATCTGATGGGGCTCGACGAGGATGACTTGTGGCAGCGTGGGTTGGATTGAAGCGCGGCGTTGACGAGGAACGCGCGGCCCGGCAGTAATCGCGAGTGGTAGGACCTCCGGACCTGGTGGCCGGCCCGGTCTTCAAAACCGGTGGGGGGCATGGAGACATGTCCCTGGGAGGTTCGATTCCTCTGTCCTACCGAGCCGTTTCTCCTCTGGGAACGGGCACTTGGGCCTGCCGGGCCGCTGGGTCCAAGTGTTCGGACGAGTACGCAGGCGTTCAGTCAGTTACGTACGGATTACGTACAAGATTTGGCGGGCATTCGCCCCCCACCGCGCCTCAAACCAGGCACCGATCAAGCAACCGTCATCTCGGCCCCGTTGCTCCCCCTGGGCTAGAGCGGCTGTGGACATGGACATCAACGTGAGCGCCTTCCACGCCGATGAGCGACGAGACATACATAGCGACCCCGGAACAGACGGGCGGCTCTGACTTCACCTTCGAGGACCGCGTTGTCGATTTCCTCGGGATGGTGCTGTCGGCGCTGCCCGTCGATAAGCTCCTCGCGGACGCTGACTATCGTGACACCGTCCTCGCTTTCTGCAACGAGTTGCTGAGTTGGACGCTCCAGCATAGGCGCTCGACCGAGCTGCTAGAATGGCGCAGCACCCTCGCTCACTTCCTGACCATGGTTGGATTGCATTTGCCGGCGGACGAGGTGAAAGACCGCTTTCTCGCGCCGCTCTTCGCTCTCGACGATGACATGGCATTCTCCTTCATCTCACTGTTCTCAGGCTCACCAGCACTGCCGGATTGCTCGAGCCGCGAGAGGTCGCGCAATCGGTACTGCCATCGTTGAACGCATGCTTAGAGCGCGTCGTGCTTGCGCAGGCTTGGATAAACGCGCGCTTCAGCGACGACAATCTGCACGGCTACGAGCTGACTAATATCGTGCGAGATCTGACATGAGTGGCGTACGTCGACTGTAACCTGTCGTCGCGGTTTGCGAATGGCGATTGACTTGTCACCCTGGGCTGAGTGACCTTCCCGTGAGCCCCGCTCCAGGGGTTGTCGTACCCATTGGGTATTCTTCCGGACTGGCTACCCATAGAGGGGTGGCCAGGAGGAATCCCCATGAAGCTGTGCTGCACGGCCGTAATGCTGGTTCTCCTCGTCGGGTGTGGAACTGCCTCCCGGGTCGTGCGCCTGGACACGGGCCAGACCGACACCCTCGTCTTCACCCCTCGTTCCGGCGCCAGGCCGGTGACTCTGGGCAACGGCGAGTTCGAGGAGGCCGTGTCGGAACTGGCTCGGGATGTTCGGCCCCCCACCCGGCCCCAGGAAGCCGCCCGGCGGCTGTTCGAGATGGCAGCGCGGAGCGGTTCGTACTCGTACGAGACCCCCAGCCACCGAATCACTCCGCTCAAGCCGGGAGAGCACCTGGAGGGGCAGTCCACAACACCGGAGGAGGAGTTGACGCGCGACTACCTGCGCTGGTGCGAGCGCACCGGCAGGCCCGGGGACTGTCTCCGCCTGCTGACGGAAGGCCCCACCGTCAACGGGGATGGCCGTTTCGCCTTGGCCCTGGCTCTCGCCAAGGGCGCCGTGCTGGACGAGATGCTGGAGGCGTTCAAGGACATGGCCGACCCCCACGCCATGGTGGCGGCGGTCCTCTGGACCTGGACCACGTACATGGTGCTCGTCTCCATCCCCGATGTGACGATCTCCAAGGGTCTCGCGGCGGTGATGACCGCCACGATTATTTCCTACGTGGGCGTCGATACCTTCTGGGGCCTCGTCGTGGGCTTCAAGCGGCTGATGGACGAGGCGGACCGGGCCACCTCATTCAACGAGCTGCGCGCAACGGGCGAGCGGTACGGCAAGCTCATGGGCAGGAACGCGGCGCGAGCATTCGCCATGCTGGCCATGGCGGCCATCGGCAACACGGCGCCGGGGTTGGCCGCGAAGGTGCCGAAGCTGCCCGGCTCGATGCAGGCGGCCGTACAAGCCGAGACGCAGGTGGGCATCCGGCTCGCGGCGGTGGGGGAAGTGAAGACGGTCGCCGTGAGTGCCGAGACCGTCACCATCGCCCTCGCTCCAGGTGCGGTGGCCATGACATCAAACGGAACGAGCGGTGGCGGCACTCCGAAGGGGGATGACCTTGAGCAGGTCAATACGCGGTGGCATGAAGGGAGTTACGACTCTCCATCGAAGTCACTCCAGGCCCACTTCAACAAACATGGAGCAGAGGTTGATGCCAAAGACGTCGCACAGTATCTACGGAAGGCCCTTGAATTCGCACAGAGACTCAAGGGCGCACAAAAATTCCCAGTTGAAGGCGCCACGGATGGTGTGATTCGCTATGTCAAGAACGGCCGGTATATTGATCTCGCGCCAGATGGGCGAATCTTATCTTTCGGGGCTCGGTAGAACAAACCAGAAGGGAGAAATCAGATGGATTGGAGGGCAATCGATCTGCATGGTGCCGCGAGCATATCGCGGGTGGTCAACGTCTTCGAGATTCGCGACATGCGCGGGATTCCATGGACCAAATACAAGATCAAGGTTCTCGAAGAAGCCTCCGGGGGCTTCCTCGCGGTTGCCAATGTGTGTGTAAAAAATGCCAATGGCACTCCCGATGGGGAGGCAGGACTCGGACAGACGGAAGTAGAGGCCATCCAGGATCTCATCACGAGACTGGGTGAAAAACTGAACTCTCGCAAGGACTGGCGAGATGAAGATTTTGAATGGACCGACCCACAGGACTTTTGAAGGACGGAGCAACAACCAACCCATGTCTGTATGGCCGCTGCGCACCGAGGGCCTCGTTCAAGGCCGGCTGGGTGCCAAGAGATGAACAACCCAACACTGTACAAGATGTTCAATGTGTGCCGACGGCTCAGCGACAAAGAGGCCGTGATCTATCGGAGCTTCGAACTGATTCCAGAGCAAGGCTTTGTCGTCCAAAGCGCCGACAGGATCTCGTTGCTGGCGAGCCAGGAACACATGCAGCAGCATGAGCGACAGATCTGGGAACTGTTCTGCGAGGTGGCGCCTGAAGAACGATCACGACCGTACGCTTCCATTGAGGAAGCAATCGCGGCATTCGATGCCGAGTTCGGAAACTGATGTCGAGGCATCACATGGACGACAAGCTCACGAGCAAGGAAGCATACGCGGAGCAGATCTTGTGGCTCCGTGCAAAGGACGGAGATGAAGTTCAGCGACTCGTCGCCGTAGCCGCCCTCGGCATGTGTCGCGCGCTGGTCGCGGGCGCGCTCAGCCCTGCCTACGCTTGTCACCGGCTTTTCGGACCGGCCGTGCTGGCGCGACTCGACCAACTCGACGCTCACCCCGCACTTCGTCATGCCATCCACATGGCCACCGAACTTGAAGATGTGGCCGACCTCATCCCGGACAAATTGGCCAGCGCGATCGCGGATGTCGAAGCCGAACTCCTGAAGGTCCTGGCGGATCTCGCTCCGTCCGACCTTGCTGGCGAGAAGTGGCTGGTGAGGGCCCCGTGAGGATCCAGCTTTCCGACCTACGACAGGCGGCAGATGCCTTGTTCGATCACCTGGAGCGGACAGGCCGCACGGAGATCGACCTCACCGAAGGACTTCTACTGGAACATCCCGGAGAAGCGGCTGTATTCGGTGTACTCCCCTCCTCCCGAGTCCGAGCTGACGGTGGGGCAGTTGTCCGATGACTGGAACGAGGTAGCGAAGATCGCGTCCGGCCAACGCCCTCCCATCGCCTACGCCCTGGTCTGGCTCTCGTCGCTCCTGCGCTTCATCGGCTCGAAGCTGGTCTCCAGAAGAAACCACGGGGACATGCAGCCGCTGCGTACCCAAATCGTACCCAAGATGAACGGACGCGGGTGGACCTCCACGGACGCGCCGCCCACCGTGCTCCAGAGGGGAGCCGACCCCCACGAGGACCCCGCCGATCCGGGCGGAGGGGCTTCAAAACCGGTGGGGGGGCATGGAGACATGTCCCTGGGAGGTTCGATTCCTCTGTCCTACCGATGCGTTCGGGGGACGTCCGTTTGATTACGCCCCTGTCGTTGCATCCCCTCCCCTTACATCCCGCAGAGGGGCGGGCCAAGTTGGCTTGGCCTGCGGTTCTGGGCGTGCACGGCTTGGCGCTACTACCCGCGACGCACGGATGCAGGCAGTCGAGGTGAGACCCCCTTGCCTGCCCATCCCCCGCTGCGACGTCCTCCCGCTCTTCGTTCGAAAGGACGCCGCGCGCCGGGGTCCGGCCCCGACGCACCCATCAGGCCGCACACGTGTCCCGTGTGACAACAGCCCCGCCGTCTGGGCGTTCACCTTGGCGCTGGAGGGTAACTGCCCACCCATGAGTCGTCCGGCTTCGTCGCCGTACGTCGCGAGCGAGCTGCTGGAAGGCCTGCTGGAACTCGGCCCTCGGTATTGGCACCGGCCGTGAGCGAGTCGTGGCGGTAGCCCGCAGGGAGGCGGCCGTGTGGGGTGCCCGTGGCACGCGAGTACTGACGGAGCACCCACCGTATAGGGTGGACCAGAGGGGAGACGCCCCAGGTGGTCCTTCAGAGGGAAGGCGAGTTCTGGTTGAAGGTTGAGGGTGAACACCACTTCGAGAAAGAAGCCGGAGTAGGTCGCCCTATTGGAAGTAGCCGCCAGTGAGAGGCCCTGCGGTATGCGGCTTCGCTCCGTCTCACGCTCAACAACAGACATCCCTTACCTGCCAGCACATGGGCGAGGGCTTTCCCATGGGGGATAGAAGCGAGGAGGAAGTACTGGACATGACGGGCGAGGTTATGCCATGGAGTCCCACGGGAGAAGTAGGCCCCGGGAATGCCCGTATCGAGAGATGAATGGGAGACGCATCCGCGCGAGCGAGAGGAGTCATCGCGTTGAGGCGAGCTGTCTGGCTCGGCCACGAGCGTTGGTGCGTGAGCTGAAGCAGCGGCTCTGATTCTGTTTTGTATGGAGCGCCGGTCGGAAACGAGCGGCGTTAATTTGATGTTCACTTGGCTGAGACGCCTGTTCATTGGACGTTCAGGAGTGCCCGGACTCCCCGGGACCACACGACCTGCCGAGTCGCCTCCCACCTGGGGCACCCTGCTTCTGGATGCCGTCCAGAAGTCCTCCCGGGCCCAGGCCCGTCTGGCCCTCCATGTCGAGGATCTGGAGCGCAAGCTGGAAGGGGGGCTCGCGGAGCTAAGGGGCTCGCTCTCTTCTCTCCGCGGCGCGACGTCAGGCAACTCTTCGAGGAGCGAGCCCCCCTGGGACGAGCTCCTGGATGCCCTGGATCTGCTCGAAGAGGCCTCTCGTGTCGCGGCGGATGCGGCGCTCGCATCGGGACTCATGGGAGTAGCGGCCCGAATCGAGCGCTTTCTGACCTCCTCAGGGATCACGCGCCTGGCGTCCATCGGTCACATTCCTGACGGGCGCCTGTTCCGGATTGTAGGTACGCAGCCCCACCCCAGCTTCGCCGAGGGCGCCATTGCTCGCGTGGTTCGCGCCGCCGCCCTGCGGGGCGAGCGCCTCATTCGCGAGGGCGAAGCCATCATCGTGAGGAATACCCCTTGAGCCATGTCTTTGGAATCGATCTGGGTACGACCAACTCTGTCATCGCCCACCTGGTGGAGGGCCGCCCGGTGGCCGTGCCAGTGGAAGGCAGTCGCATCGTCCCCTCGGTGGTCCTCTATGAGGACAATCGTGTCGTCGTGGGGCGCGAGGCGCGCAACCTCGAGATGCTGAGGCCCGAGCGGTGCATCCGCTCGGCCAAGCGCAAGATGGGGACGCTCCACCGCTACTCCATCGCCGGGCGCGAGGTGTCTCCCGAGGAGGTCTCCGCCGAAATCCTGTCCGCGCTCAAGCAAGGTGCTGAGAAGGCCACCGGCGTCCCCGTGCATGACGTGGTCATAACCGTGCCCGCCTACTTCGATGACGCCCAGCGCCGCGCAACCCTCGAGGCTGGCCAGCGCGCGGGGCTGCACGTGTTGCGGCTGCTCAATGAGCCCACCAGCGCCTCGCTCCTGTATGAGCGCGTGCTGCATCCCGAGGCCCTCCGTGTGGCCGAGCCCGAGATCCTTCTCGTCTACGACCTGGGGGGCGGCACGTTCGACGTGTCGGTGCTCGAGGTGTTCCAGGGAGTACGCGAGGTGCGCTCCACCGCGGGCAACACCCACCTGGGCGGGGACGACTTCGACGACAAGCTCGTTCAGCTCTTCCTCGAGGAGCTCAAGAAGCAGGGCGTGGAGCCTCGCGAGGACGTGCGCGCCATGGCGCGCCTGCGCCAGCTGGCCGAGGAGACGAAGATCCGTCTGTCCGCGGACATCTCCGTGCACGTGAAGGAGGAGTTCCTCACCCTGGCGCAAGGCAGGCCCATCCACCTCGAGCTGGAGGTGCGGCGGCGCGTCTTCGAGGAGCTCATCGAGCCGCTGCTCGAGTCCACCGTGGCCCTGACCCGCCAGGCCCTGGCGGAGGCCCGGCTCGAGGGGCAGTCGCTGTCCAAGATTTGCCTGGTGGGAGGCTCGACGCGGATTCCCCGGGTCCGCCAGATGCTGGAGGAGGCATTCGGAGTAGACATCCATGAGGAAGTGGATCCAGACCTGGCCGTGGGGCTGGGCGCGGCCATCCAGGCCGGCATGTTGTCCGGCGAGCCTGTAGGACGCATCCTCGTGGATGTGGCGTCGCATAGCCTGGGCGTGCGCGTCGTCGGAGAGGACGACTTCGGGAGCGCCACACCGGATACCTTTGCCCCGGTCCTCCGCCGCAACACGGTGTTGCCGACAACGAAGGTGGAAGAGTTCTACACCTTGGTGCCCGAGCAGGAGCGCATCCAGGTAGAGGTGTTTCAGGGCGAGTCGCGTCGAACCTCGGAGAACACGCGGGTGGGGGCCTTCGAGTTCCCTCTTGAGCCCCGGCCCGCGAACTCACCGGTGCGGGTGGAGTTCGCCTACGATCTCAACGGGGTGGTGAAGGTCTCCGTCAGCCAGCCCGGCACGACGAACGCCAAGACGGTGGCCCTCTCGGTGGCGGACGTGGGCAAGGCCGTCCCGGCCCTGGCGCCGGGGCAGAGCGCGGTGGAGCGCAAGGGGCACGCCCTGCTCGAGCGACTCCCTCCCGAGCCCCGCGCCGAGCTGAAGCGGCTTCTCGACCAGTACGCGCAGACCCAGGGCGAAGCGCGCGAGCGCGCGGAGGAGGCGCTCCTGGATTTCTTCCTCAATCTCGAACACGGGTCGGGACCCCCGGAGCCCTGAGCCATGGTGAAGCACGACCGCACCGGGCGCCAGCACCGCCAGTGGCTGGAGGAGGCCCGGAAGTACCAGAAGCGGGGGGACCTGGAGGGGATGCTGTCCGCGCTACTCCGGCTGCCGCCACCGCTGAGGGAGGAGCTGCTCCCCAGCGCCGCCGACCTCTTCCGGCAGGCCGTCCGCGAGCAGCACCGCCGCGGCTCCTGGAGGACGCTCAGCAACCTGGCCGTGCGCGTGGACACCGAGCCCGGCCTGGTGGAGCGAGGCACGACTCCGGAGGAGGCCTGGGCCACGTACTGGCCACTGGTATGGGCGACGGGCCGCGCCCGCGATTGGGAGCGCGCACGGAGGCTGTGGCAACCCCTCAGCGCCCCGGCGCGAGCGCATGCGCCCCTTCTGGCCGGGGCGATGGATGGCTGGCTCTCCTCCGAGGGAAGCCCCGCTCCCGAGCTCATCGCCCCGGCGCTCGATCGCCTGCCCCTGGTGGATTCGCTCCTGGGAATCGAGCCGCAGAGCCAGCGGGTCTCCCTGCCGCCGCCCCGCTCGCTGGAGGAGGTGGAAGGGGCGCTCCTCGCGCTTTGCGCGCTCGAGCCCTTCCCCGTCTTCGCCAGCCGCGCCGAGGCGTGGGCCCGAGCGGCACCCGCCGAGATAGCACGGGCGGTATGGGAGCTGGCGGGACAGCTGGCGGCGCGAGAGCTGTGGCTCCGGGCGGCGGAGGGCAAGGGTCACGCGGCTCTCTCGGAGCCAGCCTCGCTGTTGGCCCGGGCGGTGCGTGAGGGAGGAGCCCCCGAGGCCCTGTCCGCTCCCACGTTGCAGGCGCTGCGGGTGGTGGCCACGGGGCTCGCGCGGACGGTCGTCTCGCGCATCGAGGACGCCGAGCCCCTCTGCGCCCTGGCTCAGGCCGCGACGCTCCAACCGTCGGCCCAGGCCTGGGTGGTGCAGGCAGTGTCCGGGCTCCGCTTCGAGGGGGCGGCCCTGCCGCGGGCGCTGGGCCTCTACCAGGAATTGCTGACCCGGACCGCGAACGCGCCCCTCTGGGCGCGGGCATTCTTGGCCTGGTGCGAGCAGAACCCCGAGGCTCCAAACGCACCCGGGTGGCTCCAGGAGGGCTTGGGCCGGCTGGTCGCCACGGAGTCCTCTTCCCTGCTGTCCTGGCTGGGTGGGGCCGCCCCCTCTGAGCGTATGGAGTTGATCGAGTGCGTGGCCTCTACCTGCGCACCGGACCTGGTCGAGTCATGGGTGGATGTCTGCTGGGAGGGCGCGAGCGAGGAGCTCCGGAGGGAACTCAGCGAAGCCGTTCGTATCCTGCTGGACCGCAGCCGGATGAAGCAGGGCGGACGACAGTTGGAGCGGCTGCTGCGCGGCGCGCGGAACATAGAGGATGCGGAGCGGATGCTGATGGAGCTGGAGGGGGCGATGGAGCAGGCCTACTCCTTGATGAAGCTGACCGGGGACGGCCTGCGCATCTGGCGCCGGTTCGCGCCCAGGGTACTGACCTACCAGGTGGAGTTCCTCGAGGAGGCGGTGCGCCAGGCTTCCTCGGATGCCGAGGCCTGGGATGCCGCCGTGCGGTACCTGGAGGCCCATCCTGGGAACACGGGGCATATCGAGGCGATCCGGACAATGGAGCTCTCTGGCCGGGAGGCGCTCGCCAGGCGCATTCTGGAACGCTGGCTGGAGCGCCGCGCCGCCCATGTGCAGGCGCTCGCCGAGGCGGTGGTGGCCGCCGAGAGGATGAACACCCCTTGCAAGTACCTCCACCCGGTGATGGAGGCCTTCATGCGGGCCCTGGCGGAGCAATTACCCGCGCTCCATTCCCCGGTGGTGGAGCAGGCGCGGGCGTTGGCGCACAAGCATGGGTTCCGGCTGCGCAAGCGCGGGGCTTCGCGGAAGAAGAAGGCCGCGAGCACCCCGGCGCGCCGTGCGTCACGCTCGAAGAAGAAGCCCGCGGCGAAGGGCACGGCGCCACGGAAGGAGTCCGAGAGAAGCCCCCCAAAGGCTGTCTCTCCGGAGGAAGGGGAGGAGAGCAGCTGATATGACGCCCGAAGAGCCGTTCGCAGTATTGGGGTTGGCGCCTACGATGGACCCGGTCGCCGTCAAGAGCGCATACTTCGCCGCGCTGGCGCGGCACCCACCTCACCAGGATCAGGAGGGGTTCCAGCGGTTGCGCCGTGCCTACGAGGCGCTCACACGACCGGGAGGCCTGGCGGTGGCGTACCTGACCAGCCCCGTGGACGTGCAGACGCTGGCCAGGGACGCGCGCGAGCGTTTCGATGCACCACTTGAGAAGGCCGCCGTGGTGGCGTTGGCCGCGCGAGCGGGAGCGGAGACCGTGGCGCGGTGGGTGGAGCGGTGCTCCCGGATGAGCTGGGATGAGGCACTCCGGGCTTTTAGAACCTAGAGGCAACCCGAGCGCGGCCCACTCCAGCCCTCTCAACGACGGTGATTCTACTTCACCTCGGCGCGCCCTCGAAGCGCTGCGCCGCGCCCAAGCTGGAAGAGCCTCTGGGCAATCAATACCAGCCATATCCACATGGGAACCAAGGAGATGAGCGAGAAGATGATACCAGGCTTCCCCGCGGAGGCTGGAACCAGACTGAGCACGCCGAACACCAGTCCGACGTAGGCCGTCACCCGGCCGAACTCCTGGCTCCGCAGCATGGCCGCCGAGGTGAGCAACGTGGCGATGGCACCCAGCACGTAGCTCACATTGAACGCGCTCCCCTGCTTCCAGCTCGTGACCATCGCATGGCCCGCGGCCAGGATCGCCCCCCTCTGCACCTCTGTCGCCGCGGCTGCGTATTGCTTGCTGAGGGAGAGCATCTCGAACGCCGTATTCGAGCCAAAGTATGTCGCTATCGCCACGAACTCCAGGGCCACTGCGAGGGTCATGAGGGATGGACTCGCACCTCGGAGCGCGGCGTAGAGGGCGAGATAGATGAGGGCCATGAGAACATTGCCGACAATCAGCAGGACGTCCATGCCCATGAGCCCGATGAGGCCATGGGCCTGGAAAAGCGTGAACCAATCGAGCACCGTGCTCGGCGGCGGCCAGAGCACGTAGAGGACGATCTGGATCGGAACGAGCACGAGCACGGCGACGTTCGCCATCGCCCCCACCCTGAAGAGAGGCTTCCACGAGGCGTCCATGCTCATGTCGTTCCACCGCTCCCCGCCGCTTCACCGCTTGCTCAGCGGTGGAAGTAGCACCCAGGCTTTCCGGAAGGTCATCGGAGCACCTCACGGGGGAAGCCCGATGAGTGACAATGCTCGCCGCATCCAGCCATGGACCCGGGGACGCAGGCCATTGTCCAACAGTTCCGTTGGCAGGTGCCCTCTTCCGGCTCTGCCCCTGCCGTCCCTCCCCCAGGGAGTAGATGGCCACCCGATTCCGTCCAGAACTGGTGCGTGCCTTCTCCCTGACAGTTTTTACGGCGGGACAGTGGCGGGGAGAGGGACCTCACGAGAGGCCCTCCGCGGCCTCTTCAGTCGTTGGCTCCCTGACGGCGCCGAGCTACGCGCGGGCGACCGAGGGGCTCGAGCCCGTCGGCCCAGCGCTCAGCATTCGTTGGAGCTCCGCCGTCACGTCATCGGCGCGGGACGCACGGAAGAACGCGGCCACGTACCGGTCCGGCCGAACGATCACCATGTCCCCGTCTCCGGCCGCGAACCACTTCGTCAGAGCGCCACTCGCATCCGCCGCCACGAGGCTTGCTCCCTTCGCGCCGTGGTGCTCCCGGGAAGCATCCGTTCCCGGCACCACCCGAACGAAGCGTGCGCCCAACTCCTTCCAGAATCGCCTCGAGGACTCGCTCATGAGCTCGACCGGTTCTCGGTTCATCCCGACCACTGCGAAGCCGGTGCCCAACACTTCGTCGAGCAGCACCTCTCCGCCCTTCTGCGTCCGTACCCGGGGCTGGATCATCATGTCGCCCGCGGCGCCGCCACGAAGAAAGAGCCCATCGCGGAATCGGGTGGGGAACCGCCCGTCTACCTCGTGGAGATTCTTGCGGACGGAGGGAATGGCTCCCAGGAGCCCGAAGAAACCGTCTCGCAAAGGCGCCGACAAGCGGTTCGCTGAGACGACCAGGCTCATCATCCTCACACCGAGCATCGTCTCACGCATCTGCGCACGACGCTCCACCTCGTAGCTGTCCAGCACGTCGGAGCGAAGCGTCCCCTTCACGACCAGGGCGATCTTCCAGGCGAGGTTCATCGCATCGCGGATTCCGGAGGACAGGCCCTGGGCGCCGAACGGAGGAACCAGGTGCGCTGCGTCTCCCAGCAAGAAGACGCGCCGATCACGGAAGCGCTCCGCGAGCCGGTAATGGTGAACGTACACGCGGTGCCGGACAAGCTCGTACGGCTCGGCTCCCATCCAGGGGGACAGGAGCTCACGCACGCGCTGCTCCGTTGAGAAGTGCTCCGGGGTCTCTCCGCGCAGCAGCCGCACCTCCCAGCGCTCGTATCGATCCGGAAGGGGGATGTAGACCATCGGCCGGACAGCATCGGCGACAATCCGGGCCTTCGGGGTCGCTTGCGTCGACCTCCGCGTATCGATGACGAGCCAGGGCTGCTCGACAGTGGAGCCCGCCAGCTCGATGCCGCAGGCCTCGCGAAGTGAGCTCTTGCCCCCATCACATCCCAGGACATAGCGAGCTCGAACGGTGTAGCTCTCCCCCGAGTTTCCGCTGACGCGCAGCCGGACCCCCTCGGAATCCTGCTCAACACCGTCCACGCGATGACCCTGGCGGAGCTCGACCTGCTCGAAACGGCTCAATCCCTGGCGGAGGTTGTCCTCCAGCAAGGGCTGGAGCATCGCCCCGCCCGACGGGTGGCCGAGGGGCATGGTCGCCACGGCGGGGTTGACTCCGAGGAGGAGCTGCCCCGAGCCGGACACGATCTCCATCCCGACGCCGAACAGCATCTGTGAGCACTGTTTCTCGGCGAGCCCCACGGCCTGAAATGTGCGCAGCGCATCGTCATACAGTGCGACCGCGCGAGGATAGGTGTGCGGGGATAACTCGCGCTCGAGCACCAGCACCCGGGTGCCATATGAGCCCAGGAGATTGGCGGCCATGAGGCCCACCGGGCCACCACCGACGATGGCTACGTCCACATTCTGCTCTTTCATCTCAATGCCCTCTCGCCAGCGGACCGGCGCCTTTCCCAGGAGCTGGTGCCTCTTTCGTCAACATGCGACGGAGCCCGTGACTCCGAGCCACGGACTCCGCCCTTCCAGGCTGAACTAGGCGGACTTGATCCCAAATCCCATGTAACCCATCGACATATCATCCGAGACCACCGCGGGCGCGATACGGCCCACCTCGCCGAGCGAGGTCTGGCCGCGCCTGTGGCGGAGGATCGCCTTGATGAAGCCGATGGGGTTGTCGACCGTCATTCCGCGCGTCTCGACGTTCTGGATCTTCGCCGCACGCATCGCGCCGTGGAGCTCCTCGGGCCGGATGAACATCTTCCAGTCGTGGACATCGTCCGGGATGACGCGCGTCCAGGACCACTCCTGAAGCAGCTTGATGGCGATCAGGTTGCTCATGAGGGTCCGATTGATGGTCTCGTAGAGATAGACGCCGCCCTTCTTCAGCACGCGCGAGGACTCCGCGACGACGGTGGGGTAGTCCGGGATGTGCTCGAGCACATCACAGCAGTAGACGACGTCGAAGGTCTCGTCCTCGAACGGGAGCTTCTGGCCCCGGGAGACCTGGTAGTCGATGGAGAGACCCACCTTCGCGGCGTGGGCCTTGGCGAGCTCGATCGACGGCGCGGACTGGTCCACGCCCGTCACCTTCCAGCCCTTCTTGGAGAACTCCTCGGCCAGCAGGCCACCGCCACACCCGACGTCCAGCACACGGACCTTCGAGGGCTGGAGTCCAATCCGGCTGGAGAGCACGTCGTGGAAATAGCTGATGCGGCAGGGGTTGATCGACGTCGACAGAAGGCTGACAGACGAATCGTCGTTCCACCAATTCATCTGATCGTACATCGCATTATTGACAGGCATTTCTCGCTCCTCGTGTGAACTCAAGTCGCCAGGGCGACGTGCTATCGGACTTCTGTTGCTTCAGGTTCAGCCGCGCTCCCAGGTGGCGTACGTGAGGACGGATCTGCCCCCGAAGAGTGCCGAGGGCGCGGTGGGTTTCAGCGCAATCATCCGGCCGCGCTCCTCGAACTCCAGTGTGAAGGGATGATCTCGGCCCACCTCGTCCGGATAGAGGTGCGCCTCCACATGGTGGATGATCCGGTCGCCCTCGACGGTGAACCTGCCGGACGACGAGATATAGGTCATGAGCGCGTTCCTCTGCGCGAGGGGGCTCGACGTCGCGAGGTCCTCCGAGCCGAAACCCCGACGCCCCGGGCTCCCCATGTTCAGCGCGTAATACCCCTCCGCGGTGTAGATGAGGTGACCCACAGGGCGAGGGCCAAAGGGGTGGAAGACAGGCGCGTTCGGCTGGAAGTTCATCGGCATCGCGGACGGACGAATGACCCCGAGCGCCGAGAGCGCAAGCTTCAGCGCGGGATTCGTGACGAAGTCGATGAACTTGCGCCCGTCCGGAGTCTTGGACTCGAACGAGACCAGCTTCCAGCTTCCGATGCATCGATGGCTGATCACTTGGTATCTCCTGGGAGCATTTGACCGAGGCGAGCGGAAAGAACCGCGATGCTCGGCCCTTCGAGCAGTTCGACCAGCGGCAGCTCGATGCCGAGGATGCGCTTGATCCGGTCCCGCATATCGACCGCCATGAGCGAGTCGAGCCCGAGGTTGATGAGGGGATCCTGGAGATCGAACTCCGACTCCTCGAGCTTGAAGACGCGGCTCACGAGCCGACGAAGCCGGGCAGAGATCTGTTCAATCCGTGCCTCCGGGCTCGCCAGACGGAGTGCCTGGAGCTCGATCTCTGGCTCCGCCTCCACGACGATCCGCTCCGGTCCAGCCGGGAGCGGCGCCTCAGGCGTGACCGCCACCGTGGGCCGCCGGGCTTCAACGTGACCCGAGGTGACGCCCTCCTGGGTTTCAACCCAGTAGCGCTCACGCTGGAAGGGATACGTCGGAAGTGGCATGCGCTTCCTGGGGTAATCCCGGTCGAACCCCGCCCAGTCGATATCCACGCCACTCTCGTAAAGGGCAGTCACGCTCCCGAGCAGGGACTCCCAGTCATCGTGTCCCTTGCGCAGTGACGGCAGCCACGGCTGGGTCGCGTCGGGCAGGCAGCGTTTACCAAGACCCAGGAGCGTGGCCTGCGGGCCCAGCTCCAGGAATGCGTCGCACCCATGCTCGTGGAGCGCTCGCATCCCGTCCGCGAAACGCACGGGCGCCTGAACGTGCTCGACCCAATACGATGCCTGGCTGAGCTCCGTGCCCTTGGCAGCTCGGCCGGTGAGGTTCGAGATCAGCCGCACGCGGGGCGCCGCATAGCTCACGCGCGAGGCGGCCTCCTCGAACGCGGACCGCATGGGCTTCATCAACGGCGAGTGGAAGGCGTGCGAGACGGTCAGACGCCGGGTCTTGACGCCCTCGGCGATGAGCTGCTCAACCACCTTGTGCACGGCGTCGCGCGCACCGGAGATGACGATCTCCTCCGGGCCATTGACGGCGGCAATGGAGACGACGTGCGCGACGGGAGCCAGCAGCTCCGTCACACGCGCCTCGCTGGCGAAAACGGCGACCATCTCTCCATCGCGTGGCAGGGCCGACATGAGGCGACCACGCTCGGCGATGAGCCGCAGACCATCCTCGAGGCTGAAGACGCCAGCCACGCATGCGGCGACGTACTCGCCCACGCTGTGCCCCATGACCACCGTGGGCTCGATGCCCCACGAGCGCCACAGCATGGCCAGGGCATACTCGACCGCGAACAGGGCCGGCTGCGTGTACTCGGTCTCGTCGATGGGAGACTCCTGGCCCGCCTCCGGGTAGAGCACCGAGACCAGCGACTTCGGCAGGAGGGGACGGAGCAACTCGTCGCACTCGAGGATGGCCCGGCGGAAGGTGGGCTTGGTCTCATACAGGCTCCGCCCCATGCCCACGTACTGCGCGCCCTGCCCAGTGAACAGGAACGCAATTCTCGGGCGCCCTGCCCTGCGGATCACCGCCGGACGTGCGCGATCCATTGTGCCCGCCGCGAGGCTTTCCAGTTGTGTGCGCAGCTGCTCGACGGACGTCGCCTGGAGCGCCACACGGTGCTTGAAATGCGCTCGCCCTGCCCCAGCCGTGAAGCAGAGGTCGGCGAGGGACACCGACGGGTGCTCCGCGAGGTAGCGTGCATGGCGCCCCGCGAGCGCCGAGAGCGCCGACTCGCGCGTCGCGGACAGGGGGAACAGGTGGCGCGGACGCTCTATGCTCACGGTGGTGGGCTGGGGCACCGGAGCCTCCTCCACCACGACGTGGACATTGAGGCCGTTGCCACCAAGCGAGTTCACCCCGGCGATGCGCCGGCCATTGCCTCGCGGCCAGGGCGTCGGCTCCAGCGGAAGCGCGACCTTCAGCTCGTCCCAGGCGATGGCCGGGTTGCGCTGCTTCAGGTGCGACGGATAGGGCGGAATCTCTTCGTGGTGCAGCGAGAGCACAACCTTGATGAGCCCCGTCACCCCTGCCGCGAGTTCCGAGTGGCCGAGGTTGGCTTTCACGGAGTTAACCAACAGCGGTTTCTCCGCGGGCCGCCCCTCGGCAACAACGGACGCGATCGCCTGAACCTCGATGGGATCTCCCAGCGTCGTTCCCGTACCGTGGGCCTCCACGTACCCTACCTGTGATGGCTCCACACCACTGTTCGCCAGGGCCTCGCGAATGAGCGCCTGCTGCGCGGGGACGCTCGTGACCGTGATGCCGCTCGTCGTGCTGCCGTTCTGCTGCATGGACGAGCCGCGGAGGATCGCCAGGATGTGATCGCCATTGCGCTGCGCGTCGGACAGGCGCTTGAGGACCACGACCCCACAACCTTCGGAACGGCCATAACCATCCGCGGAGGCGTCGAACGTCTTGCAACGCCCATCGCGTGAGAGCATCCGGATTTTACAGAGCGCGACGAAGGGAGAGACGCGCAGGATGAGATTGACGCCCCCTGCGAGGGCCATGTCGCACTCCTTCGCGCGGAGGCTCTGCATGGCCGTGTGCACCGCCGCGAGCGAGGACGAGCAGGTGGTGTTGAGCGTGACGCTCGGTCCAGCCAACCCGAGGATGTAGGAGATGCGCCCCGAAACGAACCCCGGGATGTTGCCCGTCGCCGTGTGCGTATCGCAGTAGCCCGCCGCCTCGATGATGTGCGCGTACTCCTCGGTCCCGGCGCCTACGAAGACACCGGTGCGCGTTCCGCCGAGCTTGTCTGGCGCCTGCCCCGCGTGCTCCAGGGCCTCCCAGCACACCTCGAGGAAGATCCGCTGCGCCGGATCCATGCTCACCGCCTCGCGCGGGGAGATGCCAAAGAACTGTGGCTCGAATCGGTCGACCTGATCGAGGAAGGCGCCACGCCGGGTGTACATCTTGAGCGGGGCGTCGGGATCGGGATCGTAATAGGCGTCCACATCCCATCGCTCCGTCGGCATGTCACTCGTGGCATCCCGCCCCTCTCGCAACATGCGGAAGAAGGAATCGGGATCATGGGCACCGCCCGGATAGCGGCACCCAATCCCTACCACGGCGATGGGCTCCGTCTTCGCACGCTCCAGAGCGTCGAGCTTCGCCTGGAGCTTTTCGACGGTGACGAGCGCACGCTTCAACAGGTCTTGGTTGTCTTTGGTCTTCGTCGACATGTCATTTCCCCTGCTCGATCGCGTCCAGCCGGTCCGCGAGGAGCGCGGCCACCTGGTCTTCCGATAGCTCGTCGAGCTCTTCCAGTCGTGCGTCGTCGGCATCCGGCGCTGGCTCCGGAGTCGTCGCGCGCGGGCCCTCGTCGAACAAATGAGCGAATACTTCCTGACTCAGGTAACGCGCAAGCGCGTCGATCGTTGGATGCTCGAAGGCCAGCGTGGACGGGAACGCACGCCTCAGGCCTGTCTCCAGGTGGTTCTTGAGATCCATCGCCATGATGGAGTCCATCCCGAGATCAAAGAAGCCAGTCGTGGGCTCAATGTCCTCCGGCTTTTCGTAACCAAGCACCGAGGCCACCTCTCGCTGGAGGTAGGCCAGGAGCACGTCGTGCCGTTCGTTCGGGAGCGCCTCATCGAGCGCATCTCGCAACTTCTGAGCACTCGCCACGGCAGCGTCCAACTCGCCCTCGCGCCGAGCATCACGCGCGTCGATGTTCGCGAGCATCGGCCGCGCCCGCCCCATTTCGAGGATCGGCTTGAAGACACTCCAGCGGACGTTCGCGACCGTCTGCTGCGTTCCCCCGGCCTCAAGCAAGCGCTCCAGGAGCGCGAGCGCGGCAGCAGGCGGCAAGGCCTCCACTCCGCTACGCGCAGACATCCGGTAGGCCTCTTCTGGGAGCACACCGACCTCGGCCCACTGGCCGAAGTTCACGACGAGGGCGGGCAACCCCAGCGCGCGCCGATGGTGCGCGAGCGCGTCGAGC
Organism: Archangium minus; assembly: GCF_044360475.1. Lineage (NCBI taxonomy): Bacteria > Pseudomonadati > Myxococcota > Myxococcia > Myxococcales > Archangiaceae > Archangium > Archangium minus. Next base: position 5,344,856 of record NZ_CP043494.1, on the reverse strand, counting down.
ACATGGTGCGCCGCCGCATGGTGCGACAGCCCACCGGAGCCCCACACCGAGGCGACAGACGAGAACAAGACGAAGAACTCCAGGTCCTCGCCCGCGAGCAGCTCGTGGAGCAGCCAAGGCAGCGCCACCTCCGAGCGGAGGGAGGATTGGAGCTCCCACGTCTCGAGCTCGCGGCTCGCCCGGACTGTCCATGGACCGCCCACATGCAGAACACCTCGAACAGGGCGGTTCGCATCCCGCAGAGACGAGAGCAAGCCGGTGAGCGAAGCCGATTTAAGAGCCTCGTCTCGCGAGAGGAGTCGGATGTCGGCGCCGCGCGCCTCGAGCGCCAGAATCGTCTCGGATCGCGCCACCGCTTCGGGCCGCTCCAGCCCGACCAGTACCAGGTGACGTGCGCCGCGCTCCACCAGCCAACGCGAGACCTCGAGCATGGAGCCAGGAAGAGAACCCGAAACGAGGTACGTGGCCTCGGCCTTCAGGCGAGGCGTTCCCCCGTTCCGTGTGGGGAGTTCTCGGGGGCGCAAGCGGGGCACGAACCGTTCGCCGCTGCGCCACGCGACCTGCTCTTCCCCGTCCCGCGCTTCAAGCTCGTGCAGCAACGCGGCGACATCGCCAGCGAAGGCATCAGCGCCTCGGTGAGCGCCCTCGACCACGGCCGGGTCCAGGTCCACGAGCCCGGCCCACAGCGCCGATTGCTCGATGGCCAGGACTCGCCCGAGCCCCCAGATTGGAGCCTGGGCCAGCGCGGGCTTCCCCGACCCGACGAGCGCCGCGCCGCGTGTGACCGCCCACAGACGCGGGGTCCCTCTTCCGGCGGCGCTCAGCGCCTGGACGAGGAGCAGCACGCTGTTCTGTCCAAGGCGTTGCGCCTCCTCCAGCGCGGCATGACTCCGCCCCTCCACGGACCCGGCATCGAGTCCCCACAGGTGAACGACACCCGCGAGCGCGGAGCCATCGGCGAAGGCTTCTTGAATCACTCGCCGGTAGTCCGCGGGGTTCTCAGGGTCGAGAGACATCCCCTTCCCTGCCGAGCCCACCTGGCTGGGCGACACGAGGACACAGTGCGCCCCACGCTGCTCGAGGCGCTCGGCCAACGCAGCGCCCAGACCGAGTCGATCCGCGAAGATCAGCCATTGGCGCGGAGCCACCGGTGTGGCGGCAGGGTCCGGCGTGGGCTCCGCGAGGGCTTGTGTCTTCCATTCCAGCTCGTAGAGCCAATCGCTCGGAAGCTCCGCCGCCTTGGCCTCCGGCGGGGGAACCATGGCCGTTGCCATACCCGTTGCAATGGGCTGCACCGGCAACGAGGAGCTCAGCTTGAACCAGTGCCGTTCCCGCTGGAAGGGATAGGTCGGAAGCGTGACGCGGCGGCGTGTATAGCCTTGGTCGAAGGCCCGCCAATCCACCGCACACCCAGACGCATACAGCTCACCCAGGGATTGGAGGAGCTGCGCCCAGTCACCCCGGGCCTTCTGGAGCGAGGACAACCAGAGTGTCGCACCGTCTTGAGGAAGACCCCGCCGCCCCATGCTCGCCAGCGTCGCACCCGGGCCGATCTCCAGGAACAGCCGGGCCCCTCGCTCATACAGTGATTGGAGGCTATCCCAGAAGCGCACCGGCGCGAGCACATGGCGGCACCAGTACTCCGCACTGCCCAGGAGCTGCTCGTCCGCGGGAAGTCCGGTGACGTTGGAGATGAGCTCAATTTCGGGCGCGTGGAACGTGACGCTGGCCACGACGCTCGCGAACTTCTCCAACAGAGGTTTCATCAAGGGCGAGTGAAACGCGTGCGAGACATTCAACCGACGCGCCTGAATGCCTTGTGCCGCGAGCCGCTCGAGCACTGCCGCCAGGGCGCCCCGCTCTCCAGAGATGACCGTCTCGGTCGGTCCGTTCACAGCGGCGATGGAGAGCTGGGACGGGAACGGGGCAATGGCCTCGGCGACTCGCGCCTCGTCGGCGAAGACCGCGGCCATGTCTCCCTCGGGAGGAAGGGCCTGCATCAGCTTCGCCCGCTCGGCAATGAGCCGCAAACCATCCTCGAGGGAGAAGACCCCGGCCACACATGCGGCGACGTACTCGCCCACGCTGTGCCCCATCACGGCCGTTGGTTGAACTCCCCAGGACCGCCAGAGCACGGCCAGGGCGTACTCGATCGCGAACAACGCCGGCTGCGTGTAGGCCGTCTCATCGAGGGGGGAGCTCGTTCCGGGCTCCGGGTAGATCACCGAGAGGATCGACCGCCCCAGATGAGGCCGCAGCAGGGCATCGCAATGCTCCAGGGTCTGACGGAAGAGCGGCTGGGTTTCATACAGTTGCCGCCCCATCCCGATGTACTGGGAGCCCTGCCCCGTGAACAGGAACACGATCTCCGGCACGCGACCGGACGGCACCGCTCGGACAATCACACCCGGTGCGCGCTGCCCGTTGATAAAGGCCGCGAGCTGCTCGCGGAGCTGCGCATGGGAATCGGCCACGATGGCCAGCCGATGACCAAAGTGAGCCCGGCCCGTATTGGCGCCATGGCAGAGGTCCGGCAGAGACAGCTCGGGCTGCTCCGCCAGGAGGCGCTCGTAACGGACCGCGAGTGCCCTGAGCGCATCGTCCCCCTTCGCCGACAGGCCGAGGAGGTGACAGGGGCGCTCCACCTCGTTCGAAGCCTCCACTGGCACCTGGGGCGGAGCTTCTTCGAGGATGACATGCGCGTTCGTACCGCTCATGCCGAAGGAGCTCACGCCTGCGATGCGCCGCTGCCCGCGACTCTCCGACCACGGGAGGGGTTGGGTCGGGAGCGTGACCGGCAGCGTGTCCCAGGGAATGAGCGGATTGGGCTTCTTCAGATGCAGGTGCGGTGGGATCTCCTGGTGATGGAGCGAGAGGACCACCTTGATGAGGCCCGCGATCCCCGCGGCCGCTTCCAGGTGTCCGAAGTTCGTCTTGGCCGAACCCACGACAAGCTTCTGTTCCTGGCTCCTGCCCTCGCACAGCACGGCGGACACCGCTCGCATCTCAATCGGATCGCCCAACGCGGTTCCGGTACCGTGGGCCTCGAGGTAACTCATCTGCGAGGCCTCGATGCCAGCGTTCGCCAGCGCCCGGCGGAGCAACGCTTGCTGCGCCATGCCATTGGGCACCGTGACGCCGCTGCTCGTGCCGTCCTGGTTGACCGCTGAACCTCGAATGGTCGCGAGGATCCGATCGCCGTCCGCGAGCGCATCGGAGAGGCGTTTCAGGACAACGACGCCGCACCCCTCGCCTCGCCCCATCCCGTCGGCGGATGCGTCGAAGGCCTTGCAACGACCATCTGGGGAGAGAACCCTCGTTCGTGACAAGGCGATCGTCCCGTTGGGGGACATGATGAGGTTCACCCCGCCAGCCAGAGCGATATCGCACTCGCCGAGGCGCAGGCTCTGGCAGGCCAGGTGCACCGAGACGAGTGACGAGGAGCAGGCCGTATCCACCGCCAGACTCGGCCCGTGCAGGCCGAGTATGTAGGACACACTCCCCGCTACGGCGCTGTTGGTATTGCCGGAGCCTGAGTAGGCGTCGAGCCCTGCCGGATCTCCTGCCCGAAGCAGCGCGTAGTCATTGCCGTTGATGCCAACGAAGACACCACCCAGTCGGCCCGCGAGTCGATCTGGAGGAATTCCGGCGTGTTCGAGCGCCTCCCAGCAGACCTCGAGGAACAAGCGCTGCTGAGGGTCGGTGCTCGCGGCCTGGCGAGGGCTGAGCCCGAAGAAGCGCGCATCGAACCGATCCACCTGCTCAAGGAAGCCGCCGAAGCGCGCGTACATCTTCCCGGGCCGCTCGGGGTTCGAGTCGAAATACGCATCGATGGGCCAGCGGTCAGGAGGCACCTCGGAGATGGCGTCCATGCCCTCCCGCAGGGCCTTCCAACAGGCATCCGGGCCGTCGATGCCACCGGGCAGACGGCAGCCCACGCCAATGACAGCGATACTCTCCGCCCTGGCCCGCCGGCTCGCTTCGAGCTCGGCCTGAAGCTCCCGAGCCACCCGGAGCGCGCGCCGCAGGCGTGCAGGATAGTCAATGGGTCGAGCCGACTCAGTCATGACTTCCCTCCCGCGGTCCGCTCGAGGGCGGCCATTTCGCGATCAAACAGCGCGATGAGCTCATCTTCCGGAAGCCCTTCCAGCTCGTCCGGGGTGTCGTTGGGAATAGCCGCCGCGGCGTGGATGACGAGCTCTCGTCCGAGGAAATCGGTGAGGGACTCGATGTTGGGGTATTCGAAGACCAGGGTCGGCGGCAACGACCTTCCGAGGCCCGCCTCGAGGCGCTTCCTGAGCTTCATCGCCGTCAGCGAATCCATTCCCATCTTGAAGAATCCGAGACGCGTCTCCAGGGGAGCCGATGGATCAAAGCCGAGTACGCCAGCAACCTCAGCGCAGACGTCCGCGAGCAACACGCTGCGGCGCCGTGCCGGGGGCGCTTCCGCGACACGACGGGCAATCCGTGCAAGCCCGGGCGCATCCTGAACCGAGGTCCGAGAAGACGAGGACTGAGCCTCGAGCGCATCCCGGTGGACGCGCATGAAGCGGATGCCCGTCATCAGCACCAGCGTCCCGCCAGTCTCATCGAGCAAGCGGACACTGCCCGCCGGGGCCTCGCCGTTCGTCCCCTCGACGTCGAGCCGAGCGTGGGCCCAGCACCGACCCTGGGGGCGCCGCAGGACCTGCACTCCGCCGATATGGACAGGCAGATGGACGGAGTCCTCGTCCTCCGACGAGCTCGGTGTCGGAGAGATCGCGCCGAAGAGCTGGAAGCAGGCATCGCCGAGGCTTGGGTGAAGCGCGTAGGTGGACAACTCCGACGCAAGCTCGTCTGACACGCGCAGGCGTGCCAGCGCTTCACCCTCACGCTGACGGAGGTGCTCGATGCGCTGGTGCGACGGGCCGAGCTGAACCCCCATCGCGGCGATCCGCTCGTAGAAGTGCTCGACCGGCACCTCGACGTCGCATCGTGCCTCGAGTGCGCTCAGTGACACTTCCTCCCGCGTGAGCAGCTCGGGCGCTCCGGCCCTTTCGCGCAGCGAGCCGGTCACGTGCAGGCTCCACGGCTCTGCGGGGTTCGTGCGACCGTAGATCTGGAAGGCCGCACGCCCATCACGGACAGGTTCGAGCAGGAGCTGGACGGAGCACGCACCCTGCTTCGGAAGGACAAGCGCGCGATGGAGCTCCATCTCCGAGAGCACCAGGGGTCGCCCCCCCAACGCCTCAGCGGACGCGGCGAGCGCCATCTCCAGGAACACCGAGGCCGGGAGCAACGCCGCCCCCTGGATCCGATGTTCATAGAGGAAGGGATGCCTCTCTGGGTCGAGCACGCACTCCCAGACGTGACTGCCCTCGGGCCGTGCGAGAGGCAGGTGCTCGCCGAGCAAGGGATGGCCACCCACCGGGACCTGGCGTGACCCACGCTGCACGCGTGCACTCGACTCCACCACGGGATGCCAGAAGCGCTGTTTCTGCCAGGGGTACGAGGGCAGCCGAACGAACCGCCCCTCGGCGGCCTGCTTCGTCCAATCCACGGACGCCCCGAGTGAGTACAGCGAGCCCAGGGAGCCGAGCAGCGTCGCATGCTCGGGTGTGTCGCGCCGGACGGAGGGAAGCGCCGCGCCCTTCTTGCCCGCTGCGTGAAGAATCTCCTCGATGGGCGTGAGCAGGATGGGATGCGGGCTGAGCTCCAGGAAGACCTCGTGTCCCTCGGAGAGCAGCCGCTGCACGGCATTGCCGAAGAGCACCGGCTCGCGCAGGTTGTCGGCCCAGTAGGCTCCGTCGAGCTCCGGCCCTTCCAGGAGTCGATCCTTGACGGTTGAGTAGAAGGGCACGGACGCAGTGCGAGGGGAGGTGCCCGCCAGAAGCTGGAGCAATTCACCTCGCAGCGGATCCATCTGCGGGCTGTGCGACGCGACGTCGACCTTGACCTCGCGGCAGAAGATGTCGCGCTCCTTGAAGCGACCCAGGAGCTCGCGAAGTGCCGCCGGCTCTCCCGAGATGACGGTGGAAGCCGGACTGTTGCTGACGGCGACAGCCAGCCGGTCCTCATACCCGGCGAGTTCCCGGCGCACGGCTTCCATCGACAGCGCCACGACGGCCATGGCTCCCTGTCCGCTCACCCGACGCAGGAGCTTGCTGCGCTGGCAGATGATCCGCGCCGCGTCCGGCAGGCTCAGGATGCCCGCCACGTGCGCAGCTGCCACTTCGCCCATGCTGTGTCCGATGACGGCGTCCGGCTCGATGCCCCAGGAGCGCCAGAGCGCGGCGAGGGCGACTTCGAACGCGAAAAGCGCCGGCTGGAGGATGTCGATCCGTTCGAGCGGCGTGCGAGCCGACTCGTCCGTCAAAGCCTCCAGGAGCGAACCGTCGAGGTACGTCCTCATCGCCTCGTCACATCGCTCAACGGCGGCGCGGAACACCGGCTCCTGCTCGAGGAGCCTTCGTCCCATGCCAATCCACTGCGACCCCTGTCCGGGGAAGACGAAGACGACCTTGCGCCGCTCGCCGGGCACCGTGTACCCGCTCGAGAGCCCAGCCGTAGACTCTCCTCGGAGGAAGGCCTGGAGTTGCTCGGAGAGCTCCGCCTGCGAGCGACCCACGGCGGCCAGCCGATACTCGTGATGGCTGCGCCGGACTCCAGCGGAACGGCAGACGTCACGAAGCGGCGGGGCAACCCCCGGAGCGGCTGGAGAGAGCAGCTCGAGATAAGCCTTGGCGAGTGACGTGAGCGCCTCATTCGTCCGCGCGGACAGAGGCAGCAGATGGACGGTCGAGCCAGGCTCGGGGCGAGGCTCGGCCTGGGCCGAGGCGGCTGCCGCACGGGGAGGAGCCGCTTCGAGCACGACGTGGACATTGGTCCCACTGAGCCCAAATGAGCTCACACCAGCGATTCGCCGGCCATCAATGGGCGACCAGGGCATCCGCTTCGTCGGGATGGCCAGAGGAAGCGAGTCCCACGCGATGTAAGGATTTGGCCGCGAGAGGTGCAGGTGAGGTGGGATCTCACCGTGCTTCAGCATCAACACCACCTTGAGCAGGCCCGCGATGCCCGCCGCGCCCTCCAGGTGGCCCACGTTGGTCTTGATTGAGCCGAGGTACAGCGGTTGCTCCTTGGTGCGCCCTGCACCGAGCACCGCGCCCAGCGCGCGTACCTCGATGGGATCGCCGAGCGACGTCCCCGTACCGTGGGCCTCGACATAGCCCACCTGCTTGGGCTCGACGCCGGCCCGCGCCAGCGCCTTGCGGATCACATCCTCCTGAGCCGGACCATTGGGCGCCGTGAGCCCTCCGCTCCGTCCGTCCTGATTGACGGCGGAACCCCGGATGATGGCCAGGATGTCATCCTCGTCCGCCAGGGCGTCGGAGAGGCGCTTGAGCACCACGACACCGCAGCCCTCGCTCCGCACGTAGCCGTTCGCCGCCGCATCAAACGTCTTGCATCGTCCGTCAGGTGCGAGCGCCCGGAGCTGGCAACCGCTGATCGTCCCCTCCGGGAGAAGGATGGCGTTGACGCCACCGGCCAGGGCGAGGTTGCACTCGCGCTGACGCAGGCTCTGGCACGCCAGGTGGACAGTCAGCAGCGAGGCAGAGCAGGCCGTGTCCACGGTCATGCAGGGGCCCTGCAGACCGAGCAGGTACGAAATGCGTCCCGAGGCGATGCTGAGGGCACTGCCAGTGGCCGAGTACGTATCAGGCGAGCCACCGGAGCCTGAGCGCATGTGGAGGAAGGAGTAGTCGTTGTTGCAGAGCCCCACGAACACGCCCGTCGGCGAGCCCGAGAGCCGATCGACGGCGATTCCCGCGTGCTCCAACGCCTCCCACGTCACCTCCAGGAGGAGACGCTGCTGCGGGTCCATCCAGGAGGCTTCCCGGGGAGCAATCCCGAAGAACTGCGCGTCGAAGCGATCGATGGCGTCGAGGAAACCTCCGTGACGCGTGTACATCTTGCCGGGAGCGTCGGGATCCGGATCGTAGTAGGCGTCGATGTCCCAGCGTTCAGCCGGAACCTCGGCGATCGCATCCACGCCATCGCGGAGCAGTGCCCAGAGCAGCTCCGGGTTGTTCGCTCCGCCGGGGATGCGGCAGCCCATCCCGACGACGGCGATGGGCTCGGTGCGAGCGCGCTCCGCGGCATCGAGCTTCGCGCGCATCTCGCGGAGCGCGAGCAGGGCCTGCTGCAGTGGAGTCAGCTGCTCGATGGGGGGGGTCGGTTTGCTCATGGTCAGCTCCCCTGCCGAATGGCCGCGAGCTCTTCGGAAATTGAGGCGGCCACCTCATCGTCCGACAGCTGCTGAATCTCAGAGAGACGTCGGGCCTGCTCCTCGTCCTCGGCGCTCGTGCTCGCCTCCGGAGCGGAGTCCGGTGCGTTCCAACCCAGGACTTCCTTGCCCAGATACCGGGTCAAGGCGTCGATGGTCGGGTAGTCGAAGAGCAGCGTTGCGTGGAGTGAGCACCCGAGCGTCCGGCCAAGGGCGTTCTTGAGCTCCACCGCGGTGAGAGAATCCAAGCCGAGCTCGCTGAGCGGCTGCTGCGGGTTCAAGGGGTGGGACGGATTGAGACCCAACACCTTGATCGCTTGCTCGCGGATATGGGCGGTGAGGAGCTGCTCGCGACGTCCCGCTGATGCCTCCCGGAGGCGCGGGAGGATGTCGGACGACACCGAGGCCGAGGAGGCCTTCTTCGCGACCGTCCCACCGCCCTCCAGCGCGGAGAAGAACGGAGAGGCCTTGCTGGCCGGGTTGCGCTGGAAGAACGTGCTCCAGTCGATCGGCACCACGCCGACCTGGGCCGTCTCCTGCCCAAGCAGCAGCTCGAGGACTTGCGTTCCCTGGTCGGGAGGGATGGTCCCGATGCCCTGGCCTGACAGCCGGTTCATGTCCCGGCTCGCGAGCCTCGCGGCCATACCCGCCTCGGACCAGGCGCCCCAGTTGATGCTCAGGCCCGCCAGGCCCAGGGCCCTTCGGTGGTGCGCCAGTGCATCCAGGAAGGCATTGGCAGCCGCGTAGTTTGCCTGGCTTGCCGAGCCGAACAACGACGCGACCGACGAGTAGAGGACGAAGAAGTCGAGCGGGAGGTCACGCGTCAGCACGTGCAGGTTCCACGCGCCTCCGGCCTTGGGCGCGAGCACCCGGTTGAAGCGCTCCGCCGTTTGCTGGCGCAGCACGCCGTCGTCGAGCACACCCGCCGAGTGGACGATCCCCCTGAGCGGCGGCATCGAGCTCCCTACCCGATCCAGGATTCCGCGGACCTCGTTGGCACGCGCGACATCTCCGCGCGCGATCACCACCTGCACTCCAGCCGACTCGAGCTCGCGAATCACTCCGCGCGCATCCGGTCCGGGCTCGCTCCTGCCAACCAGGACGAGGTACCGAGCCCCCCGCCGCGCCATCCACTGCGCCGTCTTCAGGCCGAGCGCGCCGAGTCCTCCGGTGATCAGGTAGGTGCTGTCGCTCCGGATTGGAACCGCAGCCTGCTCGGGCGCAACGTCCGCCACCGAGATGACCACCTTGCCCACGTGCTTGGCCAACGCCATGTGCCTGAAGGCCTCGACAGCCTCCTGGAGGGCGTAGACCCGGAGCGGCGGAGGCACGAGCGTCCCCGCCTCGAACTCCGCCATCAGCGCTCGGAACATGGAGCGGATGAGCGCCGGCTCCCGCATCCCGACCTCGCCGAGGTCGTAGATGGAATACGACACGCCAGGGTAGCGCTCCGCGACCTGCGAGGCGCTCCAGACGCCGCGCTTGCCGATTTCGAGGAAATGCCCTCCCGTCCGCAGAACCGAGAGGCTCTTCGGGATGAAGTCGTCCGCGAGTGAGTTCAGGACGATGTCGACCCCCTTCCCTCCCGTCCTGGCCATCACCTCATCGGCAAAGTCGAGCGTTCGTGAGTTCATCCGATGCTCGACGCCCAGGGCTTCGAGCACCTCCCACTTGCCCGGACTCGAGGTGGCGAACACCTCTGCACCGGCGCGCTTGGCCAGCTGCACCGCGGCCATTCCGACGCCACCCGCGGCGGCATGAATGAGGACGCGGCTGCCGGCGGTCATTCCACCGAGCTGCTGCAACCCGTACTGGGCCGTCAGGAAGGCGATGGGGATCGCGGCAGCCTGCGCGAAGGTGAGTGCCGCAGGCTTGCGCGCCACGAAGTCCGCACGAACCGTGACGTATGAGCTGAAGCTGCCCAGGGCGATGACCGCGACGACGGGGTCACCGATCCGGAAATCCTCCACGCCCGGCCCGATTGCGGAGATGACGCCCGCGCACTCACCACCGAGCAGACCGGGGTCTCCGGGATACATGCCCAGTGCGTTCAAGACATCGCGGAAGTTCAGGCCCGAGGCCCGTACACGAATCTCCACTTCGCCCGGGCCCGGTGGGCGACGCTCGACCGGACAAATCGTGAGGTCCTCGAGCGTCCCCCGCTGGTGGATTTCGAGCCGAACCGCAGGGGCCTTGGGGAGCTGAAGCACTCGATTCTGAGACGCCCGCTTCGCCTGACGTATCAGCCGAGGCACCAGGCGGAGCGAGCCGCGGAATGCGATGGCATCCTCCGCCGAAGCAGCATCGGAACGGGTCAGCTCCGCGAACAGCGCGTCCGCCTCTCTCCATCCGCCACCCTTCCGAGCAGGCTCCAGGTCGATCCGGACCGGGTGAAGATCGGGGTGCTCGAACGCGAGCGTGCGCGAGAAGCCCCAGAGGGAAGCCTGGAGCGCGTCAACGGGCGCATGCTCGCGCATCGTTGCCTGAGCCCCACGTGTCACGAGGAAGAGACGGTGATTGCCCTGCTTCTCGGCGAGCGCCTGAACGAGGTGAAGCAACGTGCTCGAACCAATCGCCCGCGTGTCCACGGGCGATGCGTCCGCCTGCAACACCGGCCCTGACGAATCGAGGCTCCACAGATAGACAAACCGGATGGACGCCGAGCCGGAAGCCGTCTCACTCTCCACGACGCTCCGCACGTGATCGCTCCGCTCGGGATCGATGCGGATGCGATCCCCCTCCCTCTCGTGGTGGTCATCGGCGAGCACCTGCACGACAGGCTCCCCTCGCGCCGCCAGGCGTTCAACCAGGGCCGTGGCCACACCGCTTCGATCCGCGAAGATGACCCAGCGGCAGCTCCCGGGCCGCACCGTGTCGACCGCAGTGCTCCGAGGCTCTTCCCTCCATTCGACTTCATGGAGCCAATTCCGGAGCTGCGCCTGACCAAACCGCGCGAGCGTCTCACGTGGCGCGCGCTTGATGCACAACCCCTCGACTTCGGCGACGACCCCGCCAGCCTCGTCGTACAGCCGGATGTCCGCCTTCAGGGTCTCCCGCGATGTTCCCACGCTCGGGCGGATGCGCGCATGGCTCCACAACCTGGCACCCGGACAGCCCCGGAGCCGGTATCGATCCATGCTGACCGGCAGGTACACCTCGGAGTCATCCTCCGCGCCCTCGCGATACTCGATGACCCCGAAGAGCTGGACGCACGCATCCAGGAGGCCGGGGTGGACCTTGTAGGCCCCAGCCTCCTCCGCGGCGCTGACCGGCAGCTCGACGAGCCCCAGCGCCTCCCCCTCCCCTCGCCAGACCTGCTGGACACCGCGGAAGCGTGGGCCGTACTCGAGCCCCTGCGCCTCGAGCCACTCGTAGAACGCTCGGGGCTCGAGCCCCCGAGAGCATCGGGCCCGAATCGCGTCCAGTGCCTCGTCTGGTGCTCGCGGAGCGCCCGACAGGGGCTCCGCGTCCGAGGCGAGCCGGATCCGGCCGCTCGCGTGCGTCGTCCAGACCTCTTCACTCCCAGAACCGCTGCTCGCCAGACTGAAAACCTGGAAGCGCGCGGTGCCGCCTTCCTCTCTGGAACCAAGCAGGTATTGGATGGTGCGAGGCGTGTCGTTCAGAACAAGCGCCTCCTGGATGTCGATGGATTCGAACGTGTGCTCACCGGGTCCAAAGACCTCTCCGGCTGCGGCCAGCGCCGCCTCCAAGTAGGCGGTCGCCGGGACAGTGCTCATCCCGTAGACGCGGTGCTCACTGAAGAATGACGGTTCATCCGCGCGGAAGCTCGCTTCGAACAACGCTCCGTCCATCGTCGCAACGCGCAGGCGTGCTCCCAACAGCGGATGACCGGCGGCCCGACCACGCGGCTCCGCACCCCGCTCATCCATGCGCTTGAGCGCGAACCGCTCATGCTGGAACGGATAGTTCGGCAGTGGGACTCGACTCCGCGGATAGTCGCTGTCGAACCCAGTCCAGTTGACGGGAGCGCCTCGCGTGTAGAGCGTCCCCAGGGTCGCGAGGAGTACCTCCCAGTCGTCCTTCCCCTTACGGAGAGAAGGCAGCCAGACCGCGGCCCCTTCCGGCAGACACCGGCTCCCAATGCCAAGCAACGTGGCGTTCGGGCCGATCTCCACCACAAGGGAGACACCCCTCGCCTTGATCGCGGCCATTCCGTCCGCGAACTGGACCGGCTCGCGTGCATGCCGACGCCACGCACGGGCGGAGACCTCCTCCACTGGTCCGCCGGTGAGGTTCGAGATCAGCGTGATCTTCGGAGGCTTGAAGCGCGTCTTCGCCGCCGCCCGCTCGAATGCGTCCAGAATGGGCTCCATGAGCGGAGAGTGGAAGGCGTGCGAGACCCCGAGGCGCCGAACCTTGACGCCCTCCGCGGTCAACGTCTCGAGGATCGCCGCCACGGCCTTGCCATCGCCGGAAATCACCGTCTCGGAGGGGCCATTGAAGGCGGCGATAGAGACTCGCGACGCGTACGGAGCAATCGCCCGTGCGGTACGCGCCCCATCCGCGAAGACCGCCGCCATATCGCCGTCCGGCGGCAGTGACTGCATCAAACGGCCGCGCTCCACGATGAGCGCAAGCCCCTCCTCGAGGGAGAAGACCCCCGCGACGCAGGCTGCCACGTACTCGCCCACGCTGTGACCCATCACGACGGTCGGCTCGATCCCCCACGAGCGCCAGAGTTCCGAAAGGGCCCACTCGAACGCGAACAACGCGGGCTGGGTGAACGCCGTCTCGTCGATCGGAGAAGCCTGCCCCGCTTCGGGATAGAGCACCGACAGGATGGAGCGTCCAAGCAACGGACGGAGCAGCTCGTCACAGCGATCCAGTGCGCGGCGGAAGGTGGGTTGCGTCAGATAGAGCTGTCGCCCCATGCCCACGTACTGAGAGCCCTGCCCTGTGAACAGGAACGCGATCCCCGGCGTGCGGCGGCCCGCGACCAGCCCGTACGACACGCCGGAGTCCTGCTGCCCATCCAAGAACGCGGAGAGTCGCTCGCCGAGCTGAGCCGGCGTCCCCGCGGTGATGGCCAGGTGGTGCTCCAGGTGAGAACGGCCGGTGTTCGCCGAGTAGCAGAGGTCGGCCAGGGGCAGGTCCGCGCGTCCCGAGACGTACGTCCTCATGCGCTCCGCGAACTGGCGCAACGCAGCCTCGGTCCGAGCTGACAGCGTGAGGAGGTGCATCGGGCGCTCGACCGCCGCGCGCGCGACAGGAGCAGCAGGCGCCTCTTCCACGACCAGGTGCGCGTTGGTCCCCGACCAACCGAACGCACTGACTCCCGCGATACGGGGACCCTTTCCCGCGGGCCAGGGACGCAGCTCCGTCGAGACCTCCAGGGACGTGTTCTCCAGGGAGATGTTGGGGTTGAGCTCCCGGAAATGGAGCTGAGGCGGAAGCGCCTCGTGCTGCATGGAGAGCACGACCTTGATCAGTCCCGCGATCCCCGCAGCCGCTCCGGTATGCCCCAGGTTGGCCTTCACCGAGCCGATGACGCAGGGAGGCCCGGACGGGCGCGGCTGACCCACGACCTCCGCGAGGGCCTCCACCTCTATCGGATCCCCGAGCGGCGTCCCGGTCCCGTGGGCTTCCACATACGTCACCTGCGACGGCGAGACACCGGCGCGCGACAACGCCTGGCGAAGCAGCACCTGCTGAGAGGCGCCACTGGGCGCGGTCAGCCCATTCGTGCGGCCGTCCTGGTTGATCGCGGAGCCTTTGATCACCGCCAGGATGCGATCGCCGTCGGCTCGCGCATCTGACAACCGCTTGAGGACCACCACACCACAGCCCTCACCCATCGCGATGCCATCGGCGCGCCCATCGAACGTCTTGCAGCGGCCGTCCGCGGCCATGAGCTGCATCTTCGACGCCATGACGAGGGTCAACGGCGTGAGCAGCAACGTCACGCCGCCCACGACAGCCATCCTGCACTCCCGGTTGAGCAGGCTCTGACAGGCGAGGTGCGTGGCGACGAGCGATGAGGAGCAGGCGGTATCCACCACCAGGCAGGGCCCCTGCAGGTCCAACAGGTAGGACAGCCGTCCCGCGGCCACGTTGTTCGCCGTGCCAGTGCCCGTATAGACATCAATCGCGCGGAGATCCGACAGCGCGACGGGGGAGTAGTCGCTCGTGTAGAGACCGACAAAGACTCCCGTCTTGCTCCCGGCCAGTCGCTCGGGTTGCTGACCCGCGTTCTCGAGTGCCTCCCAGGCGACCTCCAAGAAGAGGCGCTGGTGAGGATCCATGCTCGCCGCTTCCCTGGGCGAAATGCCGAACAGGTGGGGATCGAAGCCCTCGACGTTATCGAGGAAGCCGCCCCAGCGGGTCGTCATCTTGCCAGGGGTGCCCTGGTTCGGATCGTAGAAGGCATTGATGTCCCAACGGGCCGCGGGAATCTCCGTGATGGCATCTCCGCCGCGCTTCAGCAGATCCCAGTAGGTGTCGAGATCGTTCACCCCACCGGGGTAGCGGCAGGCCATGCCAACGATCGCGATGGGCTCGGGGGCGGGACGCAGCAGCTCAGCCAGCGCCGCACGCTTTTCCGGGGGGAGCTCGGCAACACGTTCGAGAAAGCTACTCATTGATGTCCTCCCGCCAGCTCCGCTTCGGAGCACCGTCCAGCAATCGGCCACTCTCGTCGTTCGACAGTCCCTCCAGCTCGTCGAGGAGACCTTCCGCCAGCTCCTGGAGCTCTCCTGCGGCGAGTGAGTCCTGTCGTTGCTCAGCCTTGGAGGGGGCCTCCGCCACGCTCAGGGCGAGCCCCATCTTGTCGGCAAGGTGTGTCGCCAACGCCTCGATGGTCGGGTGATTCCAGACCAGTGTCGCGGAGAGCGTGAGTCCCAGACTGGCCTCGATGCGGTTGCGGAACTCGACCGCGACGAGCGAGTCGAACCCCAGGTTGCGCAGTGGGGTGCTCCGGTCGAGCTGGTCCGGTGACATCCTCAGCACCTGGGCCGCCAACGACTGGAGGTGTTCCTCGAGCATCGCCCGGCGACGCGGTCCGGGCTCAAGGGCCTGGAGCGACGCACGTATGGACGAGTCCGACGCCGCCTTGGAGGGCTTCGTGGCGCTCGGCGTGCGCATGAGCTCGGCGAACAGCGGCGAGCTGGCGTTCCTCGGGTAGAACTGCCGCCATTGCCGCAAGTCGAGCCGCATCACGCCGATTTGAGGCGGCGTATGCGCGAGCAGCCTCTCAAGGACACGCACGCCCTGCGCGGGGTTGATGCTCTGGAGCCCGCCCTGCGCGAGCCGCTCGCCGCGATTGGCGTGAACGACTGCCTGGCCGACATCACTCCACGGCGACCAGTTGATGGTCATCGCGGGCAGCCCAAGAGACCGCCGGTAGAACACGAACGCGTCCTGGAACGCGCCGGCTGCCGTGTAGTTGCCCTGGCCCGGCGCTCCCAACATCGAGGCCAGCGACGAGAAGAGCAGGAAGAAGTCGAGCGGGCAGTCGAGCGTGAGGCGGTGCAGGTTCCAGGTGCCATCGACCTTCGGCGCCATCACGGACTCGAAGCGCTGGCGGTTCTGCTGGAGCAGGACACCGTCATCGAGCACCACGGCACTGTGGATGACTCCGCGCAAGGGCGGCAGGGTCTTGCGTGCCTCCTCGAGTACGCGGGCGACCTGCTCCGGATCCGCGACGTCCATCTTCGCGGCCACAACCTCGGCACCGGCCTTCCGCAGCTCCGCGAGCGCCTCATTCGCGGACTCGGGAGCTCCGTTCCGGCCTGCCAGGATGAGGTGGCGCGCGCCGCGATCAACCAGCCAGCGAGCGAACGTCAACCCGAGCCCACCGAAGCCACCGGTGATCAGATAGGTACCATCCGAGCGGATCGTCACCTCCCCGTTCGCGGACCGAGCACGCGTGCCAGACCAGCGCGAGAGCCGTGCCACGAAGCGTTCCGAGCCTCGCAGCGCGAGCTGATCCTCGGGGCCATCTGCCCACAGGGTCTCGATGAACGCATCGACCTCCTCCGGCCGTCGCGCGGCGCTCAGATCGACACGCGAGCAGCGCAGCTCCGGATGCTCCTGCGTGATGGTTCCGCCAAGGCCCCAGAGGGGAGCAGCCTCGATTGCCACGGAACTCGTCTCGGTGCCGGGCACCTGCGTTCCCGCGGTCACGAGCCACAAACGCGGAGCGTCGCGGAGACCCGCCCAGGCAAGCGATTGAACAACGGAGAGCGCGCTCTGGACTCCGAGCTGCTGGGCAGAGTGGAGCGTGTCGAGGGTGGGCTCCTGGGAGGGAGCACCATCGAGCGACCAGAGGTGCACAACCCCACGGAGGGGCCGCGAATCCGAGCGAACCACCTCCTGGATGAGCCGCTGGAAGTCCTCCACGCGCTGGAAGTTGCTCCCAGCGTGAACGAGGGTGCAGCGCTCGCCTCGCTCCTCCAGACGACGCGCTACGGCCTCGCCGACCCCCTTCCGGTCTCCCAGGATGAGCCAGTTCCCAGGCCCCGTAGAGGAGCTCGACCGATGGGCAGGAGTCGTGTCCCGGCGCCATTGAATCTCGTACAGCCACTCCTTGGTTTCATCGTCCGCCGGGTTCATCCCCGACGTATCCCGTCGTGCGGCGAATTCGGAGTAGGGCGTCAGCTGCTCGAACTGCTTCGCATTGTGGTGGAAGAGCTCCTCGGGACGGCAGAACCGGTCCTTCTGCACATGGAACAGGACGTAGCTGATGAGCCCCGCCCGGAGCGCCTTGTAGACGTTTTCGTACGAGGCGAAGCTCCGCTGCGTCAGCTCGTCGAGGTTCAACTCCTTGCAGAGCGCCTCGAACTGCGCCGCGTAGTCCGGGTTGTGCAGGCCGTTGGCGACCTCGTGGCTCACGTCCACGGCATCGACGAGCCGAAGGTGATTGGAAGAGAGCAGCTTGTTCCACTGCTCCTTCGTGCTGGAGAACGTCGACGTCTCCTGGACCTCGATGGGTGACAGCGTGTTCGCGACGAAGTCCGCCATGATGAGCAGACCGCCGTTGGTGAGGTGCCTGTCAACGTTCGAGAACAGCGCGTCCTTGTCGGGGATGAGCCCGGCGACCTCGAAGCCGATGATGAGGTCGTACATGCCCGGGAAGTCATCCTTCGCGCTGTCCCGCTGGAAGATCCGGATGCGGTTCTGGAGCCCCCGCGCATGCACCCGCTGCTTGCAGACTTCAACCTGCTTGCCCGAGATCGTGTAGCCGTCGAGCTTCAGGTGCTCGTGCTGCTCGCCCAGGATGATCAAGTCCGAGCCGTGACCGCAGCCGAAGTCCATCACGTTCCTGAGAGCGGAGAAGTCGACCGCCCGGAACAGGACCCGCCGGAGCTCGCGCTGGGCTTCGGCCAGGCGCTCACGATCCTCGGGGCGCTCGTTCGGCCGAAAGACGGTCCGGAGCCACGAGAAGCCCGGGATGATCTCCGGGAAGACGCCCCAGGTGAGGAAGTGCTCGTTGTCGTCCGAACCCCGGACGTCTTCGCCAGCAGCTTGGGTGACGAGGGAATCGTAGAAGCTGGCGATGATGCCGTTTGAACCCCCCTCCGACGCGCTGGCGCCCTCCTCCGCCGTGGGCCTCTCCAGGCGAGCCCCCTCGCCATCCAGGAGGGCTCCCGGAGGCAGGCCCGCGGGACTGGTGACATTCCAGTACCGCGCACGCTGGAAGGGATAGGTCGGCAGCTTGACGCTACGGCTCTCGCCCGGGAACACGCGGCTCCAATCGATCGGATGACCCCGGGTGTAGAGGGCACCGAGCGACTCCATCAGCACCGCCTGCTCCGGCTCCTCGCGCCGCATCGACGGGAACACGCCGCCCTTGCGCCCCGACGCGCGAAGCAGCTCGTCGACGGGTGGCAGGAGAATGGGATGCGGGCTCATCTCGATGAACAGCGTGTGGCCGTCCTCGATGAGCCGGCGAACAGCCGTCGAGAACAGGACCGGCTTGCGCAGGTTGTCGACCCAATAGGCGGCATTCATCCCGGCGCCGTCGGAGCGCTCCCCTGTCACGGTCGAGAAGATCGGCACGGAGGCCGTCGCGGGCCGGAGCCCCTGGAGCGCGTCCAAAAGCGCGGGGCGCAACGGCTCCATCTGCGGGCTGTGCGACGCGACGTCGACCTTCACCTGGCGGCAGAACACTCCCTGCGCCTGCAGCGTGGCGAGCACGGTCGCGAGCGCCTCGGGATCGCCCGAGAGCACCGTCGAGCGGGGGCCATTACAAACAGCAATCGACAGGCGATCCTCGACGCCCGCGATCGCCCGCTCCGCGTCCTGCTGGGAGAGTTCAACGACGGCCATCGCCCCTTGCCCGCTGAGCCCCGCGAGGAGCTGGCTCCGGCGGCAGATGATGCGGGCGGCATCGTCGAGGCTCAGGGTGCCCGCGACGTGCGCGGCGGCCACCTCGCCCATGCTGTGTCCAACCACCGCGTCCGGATCGATGCCACGCGCGCGCCACGTGGCCGCCAGTGCGACCTCGATCGCGAACAGGATCGGCTGAATGACGTCGATCCGCTCGAGGCGAGGTGCTCCCTCGATGCCAGCCAGCACCTCAAGCGCGGACCAGCCCACGTAAGGCCGCATGGCCCGATCACAGACCTCGAGCGCCGTCCGGAAGGCGGGCTCGCGCTCGAGGAGCTGCCGGCCCATGCCCACCCATTGGGAGCCCTGACCCGGGAAGACGAACACAATCCCACGGCGCTCGCCGGCAACTGCGGAGACGAGCCCCGAGCGCGCCTCGCCCTGGAGGAAGGCGTTGAGCCGCTCGATCATCGCACCCGAGTCCTCGCCGACGACCGCGAGCCGCTGATCGAACTGTTCCCTCTTCACCGCCGCGGCACGGCAGACGTCGAGCAACGAGGCTCCGTTCATGCCGCCCGACAGGAGCTCACGGTAGCGTTGAGCGAGCGCACGAAGCGCCTCGGGATTGCGGGCGGAGAGAGGCAGCAGCAGCGAGCGAGGGGCGTGGGAGGACTCCTGCCGCGACTCCTTCGCCGGGGCCTCCTCGAGCACCACATGGGCATTGGTTCCGGACCAGCCGAACGCGCTCACTCCCGCGGCACGCGGCGCTCCATTCGAGGGCCACGGCTGCCTCCCGGTTGGCACGTAGAACGGCGTGCCCTCCAGGTTCACGTTCGGATTCGGCGTCTGGAAATGCAGGTTCGGCGGAATGACGCCGTGCTTCACCGCGAGGGCCGCCTTGATGAGGCCAGCGATGCCAGCAGCGGCCTCGAGGTGGCCGAAGTTGCTCTTCACCGAGCCGATGGCGCAGCTCGGACCGTCTGCCCGCCGCTGTCCGAAAACGGCCTTCAGGGCCTCCAGCTCCGCGGGGTCTCCCAGGTTGGTCCCAGTGCCATGGGACTCGACGTAGGCAATCCGCTCCGGCTCGACCCCGGAGTCCTCCAGGGCCTTCCGGATGACAGCCTGCTGCGACAGCACGTTCGGCGCCGTGAGCCCGTTGGTGCGGCCATCCTGGTTGATGCTCGTCCCGCGGATGACCGCGAGGATCTCATCGCCACTCGCCAGCGCATCCGACAGGCGCTTCAAGACGACCACGCCGCACCCCTCGCCCCGGCTGAAGCCATCAGCCTGGGCGTCGAACGCCTTGCACCGGCCGTCGGGAGCGAGCATGTGCATCTTGCTCGGGAAGATGAGGGTCAGCGGCGAGAGGATGAGGTTGACCCCTCCCGCGAGCGCCATGTCGCTCTCGCCCGTGCGCAGGCTCTGGCAGGCCAGGTGGACCGCCACGAGCGACGAGGAACACGCCGTGTCGATCGCGACATTCGGTCCTCGCAAATCCCAGATGTACGAGAGCCGCCCGGCCAGGATGTTGTGGGAGGAGCCGATACCAAAATACGGCGCGTCGATGCGCTCAGGCTCGGCGAGCTGGAGCCAGGTGTAATCATTGCTGCATACGCCGACGAAGACTCCCGTCCGGCTCCCCGCGAGTCGGCTCGCAGGCACCCCGGCATCCTCGAGCGCCTCCCAGGCCACTTCCAAGAGCAGGCGCTGCTGAGGGTCCATGCTCGCGGCTTCTCTGGGAGAGACGCCAAAGAACTGGGCATCAAAACGGTCGACGTCCTTGAGGAAGGCGGCGCGGCGCGTGGTCATCTTCCAGCGCGCTTCGGGATTGGGATCGTGGAGGGCGTCGATGTCCCAACGTTCCGAGGGGATCTCCGTGATGCCGTCCACGCCATCGCGCAGGAAGGCCCAGTACGAGGCCGGATCGTCACCGCCACCCGGGAAGCGGCAGCCGACGCCAACGATGGCGATGGGCTCTGATTTCGCTCGCTCGAGCGATTCGAGCCTGGCCTGGAGCCGCTCGATCTCCAGGAACGATTGCTTGAGGAGACTCCGATGATCCTGGGTTCCAGAGCTCATTTACTTTCTTCCCTTGTTGAGGGCTGCCAGCTTTTGGGCCAGACGGGCGGCCATTTCATCTTCGGAGAGCGCGTCGAGTTCCGCGGCGGTGGCTGCGACGTCATCCGGCACAGCGGTCTCGCGCGGGGCCTCGAGCGGCAATCCCATGGTGTCGGACAGGAAGACGACGAGCGCGGCGACTGTCGGATAGGTGAAGACCAACGTCGCCGGCAACACGAGCTCGAGACTCTTCTCGAGGCGGTTGCGGATCTCGATGGCCATCAGCGAGTCCATCCCCAGGTCATGCAGCGGTGTTTCCAATTCGAGCTGCGCCGGCGGCATCTTCAACACGTGGGCGAGTTGCTCGCGCACGTGCTGCTCGAGCATCGAGCGCCGGCGGAAGCCGGGAGCGAGCGCGGCGAGGGCCTCGCGAACGCTGGGGACCTCTGGCCCGGCCGTGGTTGCCTTCGCACTCGCACGTCGCAGCCGTGAGAAGATCGGGAACTGGCCGGCAGCGGGATAGGCAGAGATCCACCGCTCGACATCCAGCCGCATCACCCCGACCTGGGGGAGTTGCTGTCCGAGCAGCCGCTCCAGGACGGCCAGACCCTCGTCGGGGGTGAAGCTCTCCATGCCCTGCGACAGGCCACGAGCCTCCCGGGCAGCCATTCCCACCTCGGCCCAGAAGCCCCAGTTGATGCTCAGCGCTGGCAGGCCCTGCGCACGCCGGGAGTGTGCGAGCGCGTCCATGAAGGCGTTCCCCGCCGCATAGCCCCCCAACATGGGCGAGCTCATGAGCGCGGAGCCGGAGGAGAAGAGCACGAAGAAGTCGAGCGGTGCGCCCTCGAGCACCCGATGCAGGGCCCAGCTCCCCTCGACCTTGGAACGGAAGACAGCATCCAGACCGGCGGCATCCAGCTCGACGAGCGACTTGGGATTCGCCACGCCCGCCGCGTGCAAGACGCCACGAATCGCAGGCCACCCGTCCTGGCGCAGGTCCGACAAGAGCGTGCGCAACCGGGGCTCGTCAGCCACGTCGGTAGCGGCAATCCGTACGTGTGCGCCCTTCTGCTCGAGCCCTCGCACGGCGGCGATCTGCTGCCCCTGCCTGCTCTGAGGATCCACGCTCGGCCACTCGGAGCGAGCTGGCAACCCGGTACGGCCCAGGAGGACAAGCCGCCGAGCGCCACGCTCGACCATCCAGGCCGCACACTTCAACCCCAGGTCGCCGAGCCCACCCGTGATGAGGTAGCTCGCGTCGTCACGCAACGTGACAGGGAGCGGCTCGAAGGGGGCCGGGTGCACCAGACGCGCGACGAAGCGTGCTCCCCCACGAAGCGCGAGCTGATCCTCTCCGTCCGGGTGAAGCACCTCCTCTGCGAGCTGCTTGGCGATATCAGACGCCGAGGCAGAGGGATCCACATCCACCAACCCACCCCACAGCGACGGCACTTCCAGGGCCAGGGTACGGCCAAGGCCCCAGAGTGGCGCCTGCGCGGGGGACATCGTCGCAGGACCGGCCCCACTGCTCGCGATGGGCTGAGCGCCACGCGTGACGAGCCACAACCGGGGCGGCTTCCGCGAGCTCGCGCGGGAAAGCGCCTGGATGAGATGGAGCGTGCTCCCACACCCCAGTTGCTCAGCCTCGCGCAGCGTCGCCGTGGTGGTCTCCTCATGCGGCGCGGCGAGAAGACTCCAGAGGTGGATGATGCCTCGAATGCCCGGGGCTCCAGAGTCCACCGCATCCTTCACCAGTTGGACCATGTCGCCCGGTTCTCCCGGGCGAACCACGAAGCGGCCTTCCGCGCGCTGATAGGCCGCACCGGGCTCAACCAGGATGCAACGCACGCCCTGCTCCGACAGCCGTGCGGAAAGAGCGCTCGCAACACCCGCCCGGTCCGCGAGGATCAGGAAGGCGCCCGGCGCCATTGTCACGGGCATGGCGGCGCGGGCCTTGCGCTCCCAGGCGACCTCGTACAGCCACTCCGAGGTCTCCGAGTCCCGGCCCGGAATCATCGACTCACGAGCCGAGTACGGCGTCGGCGCCTCGACCCACGTCCGATTGAGGTGCCGCCGGTAGGCGCTTCGAACGTGCGTGTCCTTCTGCGCGATGAAGAGGACGTAGGAGAGGATCTTCCGCTCCAACGCGGCCCCGAAGTTCCTCATCGCCTGGTAGTTGCGCTTCTCGATGGCGCTGATCCCCACCGCCTTCTCGAGGTGGGCCAGGTTGGCATCGAAGTCCGCGTCATGGAGGAAGTTGGCGACCTCCTGGCTGACGTCCACGCATTCGACCAGCCGGAAACCGTGCTCGCTCAGCAGCTCCACCCACTGACTGGGCGTGGAGTTGTACGAGGCGATGTCCTGCACATCGACGCCAGAACCCGAGTTCGCGACGAAGTCCGCCAGGAGCATGAACCCGCCCTCGCGGAGATGACTCGAGAGGTTCCGGAACAGCGCGTGCTTTTCCTTGATGTGCGTCGCCACCTCGAAGCCGAGGATCACGTCGTACGCACTCTCCAGAGGGGCGTCCTTGCTGCTGTCGCGGCGGAGGACACGGACGCGTTCACCGAGCCCGCGCGCGTCGATCTTCCGCTGCCCGAGCTCCACCTGCTCGCGAGAGAGCGTGTGGCCATGCAGCACGAGGTGCGAATGGCGCTCGCCCAGGGCGATGATGTCCGACGCGTATCCACAGCCGATGTCCCACACCGACCTGACGCGAGAGAAGTCGACGCTGTCGAGCAGCACGTTCCGGAGCGCTCGCTGCGAGTGCAGCAGGAGGCGCATGTGCTCCTCCACCGGATCGAGGCCATAGGCCACGCGCAGCCACGAGAAGCCTGGCTTCTTCTCATGCAGCAGGCCGAAGGTCAGATAGGACTCGTCCACAGCGGCGCCACGAGCCTTCGACAGGGCGTCGTAGAAACGCACGGGCGTGCCATCCACCGGCTGCGCATCGCCAGGATCCTCCGCCATTGGCCGCGACGTCGGCACGGCAGACGTGCCCAGGGACCAGAAACGCTGCCTCTGCCAGGGGTAGGAAGGCAGGGGAACGCAACGCCCAGCGCGCGTGTGGAGCTTGCGCCAGTCCACCGCTGCGCCTCGGGCGTAGAGGGCACCCAGTGATGCGAGCAGCGATCCCCTCTCCTGCTCACCCCTTCGGAGTGAAGCGACCGCAACACCCGGACGACTGCCGCGGCGCAACTCGTCCTCGATGCCCGGCAACAACACCGGGTGCGGGCTCACCTCGATGAACAGCTCGAAGCCCGCCGCCACCAGCCGCTGCATGGACTGGAAGAAGAGGACCGGAGAGCGCAGATTCCGCGCCCAATAGGCCGCATCGAGCCGCCGGCTATCGAGCACCTCGCCCACCACCGTCGAGTAGAAGGGCACGGTGGCGGCGCGCGGCGCGAGCACCGCCAGTCCCCGCTCCAGCTCGGGAGCCAGGGGATCCATCTGCGGACTGTGCGAGGCAACGTCGACATCGACCAGGCGGCAGAAGACCTCCTGGCTCCGCAGGGACGCGAGCACCTGCTCGAGCGCCGCCGGCTCTCCGGAGAGAACGGTTGACCGCGGGCCGTTACTGGCCGCAATGGAGAGCCGCCCCTCGTACGGCCGGAGGTGTTCACGTGCCTGGTCGAGAGAGAGCTCGACGAGCGCCATGCCACCTTGACCCCTCACGCGGCTCAGGAGCTGGCTTCGCAAGCAGATGACTCGCGCAGCCTCTGCCAACGGCAGTGCACCGGCGACATGGGCCGCTGCGACCTCTCCCATGCTATGCCCCACCACGGCGTCGGGCTCGATGCCCCACGAGCGCCAGAGCGCCGCAAGCGCCACCTGGACGGCAAACAGCACGGGCTGTACGACCTCGACCCTGTCGAACCCGGCGCGCTCCTTGTCAGCGGCCAGGACGTCCAGCAGCGACCAGCTCACGTGCTCACGCAGGGCCTGGTCCACCTGGGTGAGCGCCTCGCGGAATACGGGCTCACTGGAGAGCAACTGCCGGCCCATTCCGATCCACTGGGACCCCTGACCGGAGAAGATGAAGGCAACCTTGCGAGCAGCGCTGGTCGCGGGTTCGCCCACCAGCAAGCCCTGGCTCGACTCCCCACGCAGGAAGGCCTCGAGCTGGGTGGCAAGCTCCTCCCTCGACGTAGAGAGCAACGCGACCCGGTGCTCGAAGTGATCGCGCCGGACTCCGGCGGTATAGGCAATGTCCCGGAGCGTCGCGCGCAGCTCTGGGTCTCGAGCCCGCTGCACATACGCTTCTGCCAACGCGCGCAGCGCCTCCGGGCTTCGGGCCGACAGCGGGACAAGGACGGGCTCCGCGTTGCTGGACTGGGCTTCCTCCGCGCCGGCTGCCTCTGCAGGAGGTGCCTCCGGGGCGGCCTCGAGGACCACGTGTGCGTTGATTCCACTCAGCCCGAAGGAGCTGACCCCAACGATGGCCCTCCCCTTCCCCGCCGGGAGCGGAACCGGCTTCGTCGGCACAAGCAGTGGCAGTTGGTTCCAGGGAATGTGCGGGGATGGCTGAGAGAAATGCAGATTGGGTGGCACCTGTCCGTGCTGAAGCGCGAGGACGGCCTTGAACAGGCCCGCCATTCCCGCCGCGGCTTCGAGGTGTCCGACGTTCGTCTTGACGGCGCCAAGCACCAGCGGTCGCGAGCGATCGCGTCCCTTGCACAGGGTCTCGCTCAGCGCACGCACCTCGATCGGGTCGCCGAGAGAGGTCCCCGTACCGTGCGACTCCACGTATACGACCTGCTCAGGCTCGACCTTGGCTGCAGCCAGAGCCGCTCGGATGAGTGACTCCTGCGCGGGACCGCTGGGAACGGTCAACCCACTGCTCGCGCCGTCGTGGTTGATAGCCGAGCCTCGAATGACCGCGAGAATCCTGTCGCCATCCGCCACGGCGTCCGACAGACGCTTGAGCACGACGACTCCGGACCCTTCACTGCGCACGTAGCCATCCGCCTTCGCATCGAAGCTCTTGCAACGACCGTTCGGCGACTGGGAACGGAGGCGGCAGGAGGCAATCGTGTACTCTGGCGAGAGGATCAGATTCGCCCCACCGGCCAGCGCCAGGTTGCACTCCTTGCTCCGCAAGCTCTGACACGCCATGTGCAAGGCCACGAGCGAGGATGAGCAGGCCGTGCTCACCACCAGGCTGGGACCGCGCAGGCCAAGGAGATAGGAGAGACGACCCGCCGCGAAGCTCGTCTCGTTTCCCGTCCCGTAATACGCATCGATGCGTGAGGGATTTCCAGCCTTCACTTGAAGGATGTCGTAATCCCTCGCCATGAGCCCGAAGAAGACACCGGTCGGGCTACCCGCCAGGCTGCCCGGTGCCACACCAGCACGCTCCAACGCCTCCCAGCTCACCTCCAAGAGGAGGCGGTGCTGAGGATCAATGGCCTCGGCCTCACGCGGGGCAATGCCGAAGAAGCGGGCGTCGAATCGATCGACCTCCCAATTCTTCAAGAACCCGCCCCAACGCGTGTACATCTTCCCGGGCGCGTCGGGATTCGGGTCATAGAAGGCATCGATATCCCATCGATCGGAGGGAACCTCCGAGATGGCGTCCGTTCCCTGGATGAGGTTGTGCCAGTACGTCTCCGGATCATTGGCGCCGCCGGGAAAACGGCAACCCATTCCGATAATGGCAATCGGCTCCGTCCGACCTCGCTCGACGGCATCCAGCCGGGCTTGCATCTTCTCCAGCGCAGCCAACGCACGCTTGAGGCGCCCGAGTTCCTCACCCTGTTCCGGCGTATTCGGAGTCGTGCTCATTTCAATCATCCACCATGGAAGCTTCGATGGCCGCCAATCTCTCATCCAGCCTGGCCTCTACTTCGTGCCGAGACAGGACATCGAGCACAACCGAGTTCGCGTCGCTCCGCGCTTCATCCGCGGGGGCTTTCTCTTCCTGCTGCGCCGACGGACTCGACTTGGATACCTGTTTGACCAGGTATTGTGCAAGCTCTTGAATGGTTGGGTAATCAAAAACAAGGGTCGAGGGAAGCTCAAACCCTGGACCCAATCTGAGCTGTAGCTTCCGCCGAACGTCGAGCGCCATCAGCGAATCCATTCCCGCCTCGAAGAAGCGATGCTGTGGCTTCAAAGGACGAGACGGCTCCAGCCCGAGCACCCGGCTGACCTCCTCTCGAACGAGAGCAGTCAGCAAGTCCTTGTGCTCGGACGGAGAGGCCAAGGCGAGCCGCTCCGCCATGTCCGCCCCCTGGGCTCGAGGAGCCTCGGCCGTGGGTCTGGCGGGGGTGGTGCCAGCAAGCTCCTCGAGGAACGCTGGAGCACGACCCGCGAGCGATTGCTCCACGAACGTGGGCCAATGTATGGGAATGACAGCCACCTGAGCCGAGCGCCCACTGAGCAACTCTTCAAAGAGCCGGATGCCCTCTTCGGGTTGGATGGCTTCGATCCCCTGCGTGCTCAGGGTCCTCCGGGCACTGGGATCGCGGCCCGCCCCCATCCCCACTCCCGCCCAGAGCCCCCAGTTGATCGAAAGCGAGGGCAACCCCATCGCGCGACGGGCATGCCCCAGCGCATCGAGGAAGGCATTGCCAGCCGCGTAGTTGCCCTGGCCGCGTGGACCCAACAGCGAGGCCGCCGAGGAGAAGAGCACGAAGAAGTCGAGTGGCTGCCCCAACGTCTGCTCGTGCAGGTTCCAGGCTCCAGCTACCTTGGGAGCCAGTACCTGGGTGAACCGCTTCCAATCCTGGCGAAGGAGCGCCCCATCCTGGACAACACCCGCCGCGTGGACGATGCCCCGGAGGGGCCATCCATCAGCGCTCGCCACCTTCAACGCCGCGGTGACATCCTCCGGCCGCGAGACGTCTCCTTGAACGATGAGCACCTGCGCGCCCGCCCGTTCCAGCTCTTGAATGGAGCTACGCGCGTGCTCCGACGGGCCGCTACGCCCCACCAGTACGAGACGCTGAGCCCCGCGCTCGACCATCCATCGCGCAATCCGAAGCCCGAGGCCTCCCATCCCGCCAGAGATCACATAGGCACCGTCCGCGCGCAGAGCCACCGGGCTCCTCGCACCTCCAGACGCGCTGCGCCGACACAGACGGGCGACATGCCGGACTCCCGCACGATAGGCGACCTGATCTTCTCGAGCTGACCCGCCCAGCTCGCGCTCCAGCTGCTCGGCGCTCAGCTCGTCCGCAGCCGCTGGATCCAGATCGACGAGTCCACCCCAGAGCTCCGGATGCTCCGCGGCCAGGCACCGCGCCATCCCCCACAGCGAGGCGTATGCGCTGGCACGAACGTCGGCTCCGGGCTGAACCGGCTGGGTTCCTGCGGTGACGACCCAAAGCTTCGCAGACGCGGCGTGTACGGAGGGAACGAGCGCCTGAACCAGATGGAGAAGGCTGCCGCACCCAGACGCGAGGCTTGCCTCAATGGACGTGGGCAACCCAACGCCGAATGCATGAACGATCGTGCGCAGTGGAGGTTCGCCAGGAGCACCGAGCGCCTCGAGCAGACGCACGAAATCAGCGGGCTCTCGCGGGTTCACCGTGAACTGCACATCACCCAGGCGTGCGTACGTCTCACCCGGCGACACGAGCACGCAACTGACCCCACGGCTCGCCATCCGGGCGGCCAGCGCGGCTCCGGGACCGTTTCGCTCCGAGAGAACCAGCCACCGGCCCGAGGACTCCGTGATCACCTCCGTCACGGCACTCGAAGGGGCACTCCGCCATTCGACTTCGTACAGCGCGTCATCGAGTCGTTGGCGCACCGATCGCAGCAAAGCCTCCCTGGGCGCATTCCGGAGCGAGACACCGTCCATCTCGAGCGCGGTACGCCCGGTCGCATCGACCACACGCACCTCGCCAACGAGGTGCTCCCGGCTGGCGCTCGAGGCCTCGCGTACTGACACCAGGCAGCGAGGCCGCGCTCCAGGTGTACCGCTCCACCGCAAGCAGTCGACCGCGACGGGGACGAAGACGGTGGCCCGGGCGGCAGGAGGAAGGCTCGAGTCGAAGAGCTGAAAGCAGGCGTCGATAAACCCCGGATGCACGGGGAATACATCGGCGCGCCTGGCCTCCTCCGGCTCCTGCATCTGGGACAACGCCTGGCCGTTCCGCCGCCAGATTCGGGTGAGCCATTGGAAGGAGGGACCCAGCTCAAGGCCCGCCTCGAAGAACGGCCGATAGAACACGTCGAGTGCCGACACCGCCTCCGCGTCATGCGCATTGCGCACATCGAGCGAGGAAGCTGGCTCGGGGGCCACCGGCTGCCCTGCCACGCGCTCGCGCAGCAGCGTCCCCACGGCATGCTCGGTCCAGGTGGGCTCACCCTCCGCCGCGCTGACGATCCGGAACGACACGGGCGTCCCCGGTTCGCAGGGAGTGCTCAGGAGGAGTTGGACCGACCGAGACTGGCCTTCGGGCACAATGAGCGGTTGGGGAAAGACCACATCCTTCAACATGAGGGGTCCTGCCCCGAAGAGCTCGAGCCCCGCAGCCAAGGCCATGGCCAGATGGCAGGCACCGGGAACAACAACCTCTCCGTAGATGCGATGATCCGCCAGGAAGGGCAGTCGCGAGGCGCTGAACTCGGACTCGAAGACGATCTGCTCGAGCGCAGGAGAGCGCATCCGTCGCCCGAGGAGTGATGGCCGTGACGGATGGGTCGCATGGGCGCGAGGACCGCGCTCGATCCAGAACCGCTCTCGCTGGAACGGGTAGGTGGGCAGCGACGTCCGGCGCCGCGAGTAATCCCGATCGAACCCCTCCCAATCGACGTTCGCTCCGCGGACGTAGAGCGCACCCAGGCTCTCGAGCATCGGCGTCCAATCGTCCCGATTCTTCTGGAGCGAGGGCAGGAAGGTCACCGCCCCCTCGGGAAGGATGCGCTGCCCCAGGCCGCTCAGGATGGGACTCGGACCTATCTCCACGAAGAGGGTGGCGCCCCGCTCATGAAGCGTCCGGAGTCCCTCGGAAAAGCGGACGGGCGCGCGGACGTGCTGACGCCAGTAACTCGGATTCGAGAACACCTCCTGCCCGGCGGCGCGCCCGGTCACGTTGGAGACAAGGGTGATTCGTGGAGCCTGATGCGCAAGCTGGGAGGCCACTCGCTCGAACTCATCGAGCATCGGGTCCATGAGCGGCGAGTGGAACGCATGCGAGGTGTTCAGCTTTCGCGTCTTCACCCCGCGCGCTGTGAGCGCACCGAGAATTTCCTGCATGGCCTCGCGCGCACCGGAGATCACGATCTCGGAAGGACCGTTGTAGGCCGCGATGGAGACGGACTCCCGATGCGCTGCGATCGCGGCGAGCACCTCCGACTCGTCGGCGAACACCGCCGCCATGTCTCCCGGCACCGTCCGGGTCTGCATGAGCTGACCCCGCTCAAGCACGAGCCGCAGGCCATCCTCCCACCGGAGCACCCCCGCCACACAGGCGGCCACGTACTCGCCTACGCTGTGGCCCATGACCATGGACGGCGTGATGCCCCAGGAGCGCCAGAGCTCCGCCAGGGCGTACTCGATCGCGAAGAGCGCGGGCTGGGTGAAGGCCGTCTCGTCCAGAGGCGAGGTGGCCCCAGGTTCCGGGTAGAGCACCGACAGAAGCGAACGGCCGAGCCGATCGCGAATCAGCTCATCGCAGCGCTCCAGCACGCTGCGGAACGTGGGCTGCGTCTCGTACAGACGGCGCCCCATTCCGATGTACTGAGAGCCTTGTCCGGAGAACAAGAACACGACGCGGGGCGCGGCGCCCACGGTCTGCCCCTCCTGCACGCCCGGCACCGCCATCCCTGACGCGAGCTTCTCCAGTCGCTCGCGGAGCGTGGCCGTGCTCTCCGCGGTCACGATGGCCCGTTGGCTGAAATGCGACCGCCCCACATTGGCGGTGAAACAGGCGTCGGTCAGTGGGATTGGGTTCTCCCGCTCCGCGGCCGCCAGATAGCTCGAAAGATTGCTCGCCGCGCTCCGAAGTGCACGCTCGCTCTTGGCGGAGAGTGCGAAGACATGGAGTGGCCGCTCGAACGAGGCTGGCTCGGCTGCGACGCTGGCCGACGGCTGCGGCTCTGGCGCCTCCTCCAGCACGACATGGGCGTTGGTGCCGCTCAGACCGAACGAGCTCACCCCGGCGATGCGAGCCCCGCCGATCGCCTCCCACGACGTCCGTCGCGTCGGAATCACCGCGGGAATGCCTTCCAGCGAGGCACGTGGATTCAGCCGCTCGAAATTCAGATGCGGAGGAATCTCCCGGTGCTGAAGCGCCAGCACGACCTTGATCAGACCGGCCACTCCCGCCGCTGATTCGAGGTGCCCCACATTGGTCTTCACTGAGCCGAGGGCGAGTGGAGTCTCTCGGCTCCGCCCCTCTGAGAGTACGGAACCCAGCGCCTCGAGCTCTATCGGATCACCGAGCGGCGTACCCGTTCCGTGCGCTTCGACGTAGCCCACCCGTGCCGGCTCGACCTTCGCATTCGACAGCGCCTGACGAAGGAGAGCCTGCTGAGCCAGTCCATTGGGCACGGTCAGGCCGCTGCTCGGGCCGTCGTGGTTGACCGCCGAGCCACGAATGACGGCGAGAATCCTGTCCTTGTCCTGCTGAGCGTCGGAGAGCCGCTTCAGCACAACCACGCCACAACCCTCGCCGCGTGCATAGCCGTCAGCCGACGCGTCAAACGTCTTGCACCGACCGTCGGGCGCGAGCGCGTGAGCCCTGGAGAGGAAGACCGAGATCTCGGGCGAGAGAATCAGATTCACGCCCCCCGCCAGAGCCATCCGGCACTCGCCATTGCGCAAGCTCTGGATGGCGAGATGGACAGCGACGAGCGAGGACGAGCAGGCCGTATCCACCATGAGGCTCGGACCCTGAAGCCCGAGCAGGTACGAAAGGCGGCCGGCGGAGAAGCAGAGGCTCGTGCCGGTGCCTGAATAGGGATCGATGCGCTGGAGATCGTCGGAGCGCAGCTGGAACTGGGCGTAGTCGTCGATCCCCGCGCCCATGAAAACACCCGTCGTACTGCCCGAGAGTCGAGCGGGCGCATAGCCGGCGTTCTCGAGTGCCTCCCAGCTCACCTCGACCACGAGCCGCTGCTGCGGATCGATAGACCTGGCTTCCCGCGGGGAGATGCCGAAGAACTCGGCGTCGAAGAGATCGACGTGCTCGAGAAACCCTCCCCTCCGCGCGTAGATCTTCCCTGGGGTCTCGGGATCTGGATCGTACAGCGCGTCAGCATCCCACCGGTCGGCAGGAACCTGTCGGGTGGCATCGACGCCATCTCGCAGGAGGCGCCAGAACGACTCGGGAGAATTGGCACCACCGGGGAATCGGCAGCCCATTCCGATGATGGCGATGGGCTCCGTCTTCGAGCGCTGCAGCGCTTCGAGCCGGGTGCTCATCTTCTGCATAGCGACAAGCGCTTGCTTTAGCCGAGACTCATAGTCGATCGTGCTCACGGGCCTGGTCTTCCGCTCAGGTGTTGTCGATCAAGGCGTCAATTGCGGAGAGTTGCTCGTCGAAGAGCTCAGCGAGTGCCGAGCCCGATAGGGCATCCACCTTCGGCGCGAGCGCCGAGGCATCGTCCTTCGTCGTGGTCGGCTGCGAGGCCCCAGGCCTGTCTTCAGGCATCTCCAGGGTGTTGACTGTCCTGGCCAGGTACCCCGTCAGGCTCTCCAGGGTCGGGTAGTTGAACACGCACGAGGAGGAGAGCGTCTGGCCGAGTTCCGTCTGGAGGCGGCTCTTCAATTCGACCGCCATGAGGGAGTCCATGCCCATGGCGAAGAAGCCCTCTCGCGGATTGAGCGTCTGCGAGGAATCGAACCCCATGATCCGCGCGACCTCGCCTGCGATATGCGCAGAGAGGACGGAGCGACGCTCAAGAGGCGGTGCCGCCGCGAGCCGTTCGAGCAACCGGGGCTGGGCGGCTCGAGTGGTCCCCTCGTCTCCACGAACCTTTCGCGCGATCTCCGTCAGCCAACGCGGAGTCCTTTCCGCCGCGAGCTGCTCGAGAAAGACAGGCCAGTTCACGGGAAGCACGCACACTTCCGCGGGAGCCGTAGTCCCGCCCATGCGGATGGCACGATCCAGAAGCCGGAGCCCCTCCTCCGGCTCGATCGGGCCCACGCCCTGCTCCGACCACACGCGCAGACCGCGCGCTTCCTGGCTCGCCGCCATTCCCACCTGCGCCCAGGGTCCCCATTGAATGCTCGCCGCAGGCAGGCCCAACGCGCGCCGCATGCGCGCCAGCGCGTCCAGGAACGCATTCGCCGCCGCGTAGTTCCCCTGGCCGCGGGAGCCAAGCACCGAGGCCATCGACGAGAACAGGATGAAGAAGTCCAGGTCGAGCTCGCGCGTCAGCTCGTGCAGATTCCAAGCACCCTCCAGCTTCGGCGCCAGGACCCGCTCAAAGCGTTGCCAGTCCTGCCGGAGGAGCACGCCATCGTCGAGGACACCCGCCGCGTGAATCACCCCTCGAAGCGGTGGCATGGTCTGGCGGGCGCGCTCGAGGAGTCCAGCAAGGGCCTCCTTCTTCGAGATATCGCCCTGAACAACGAGCACCCTCGCACCGGCGCGCTCCATCTCCTCAATGACAGCCTGTTGCGCCCCCGAGGCACCTCGACGGCCAACGAGCACCAGGTGACGCGCGCCCTGCTCCACCATCCACCTGGCTACACGCAGGCCGATCCCGCCGAGGCCGCCCGTGATGAGATAGGCGCCGTCGGAATGGATGCGGGTCTCACCCGAGGGCGCGGGCAGCTCGCACGGTGCGAGCTGCATCACGCTCCGCGAAGCCCCTCGCAGTGCGATCTGGTCATCGCCACCCGGCGACGAGAACTCACGGAGCAGGGACTCGAGTTCCTCCTCGTCAGACTGGGGCGACAGGTCGACGAGTCCACCCCACAGCTCCGGATGTTCGAGCGCGAGGACCCGACCCAGGCCCCAGAGCGGCGCCTGCGCCGCCTCGACCGGACCGTTCTCCACCCCCGGTGTGTGAACACCGCGCGTCACCCACCAGACGCGAGGAGACCGGCCCTCCCTCGCGAACCGGGCGAGCGCTTGAACCAGATGGAGGGCACTGCCACATCCGAGCATCTGCGATGCCAACAGGGACGAGGCACCACCGTGCCCTATGTCCAGGCTCCAGAGGTGCACGATGCCTCGCAGCGGCCGGACCTCATCGTTCGCCCCTTCTTCGAGCAGTTGCGTGAAGTCGTCGACACGCGACGGGTCGATCTTCCAAACGCCTTCTTCCCGGCGCAGGGGCCCATCCCCAGGGACGACAAGGACACAACGCGCCCCGCGCGCGCGCAGGCGCTCGGCCAGCGCCGTGCCCACTCCGCCGCGATCCGAGAGGAGGAGCCAGGTTCCGCCGTCTCGCTCAACGTCTCCCCTGCTCCCCTCTTTCAGGTGGGCATGCGACTCAAGCTTCCACTCGAGCCGATAGAGCCCACCCAACCCGTCCGGCGAAGCCAGCGGCGCGCTGGAAGAAGCACGCGCGACAGGACGCTCGGGCGAGGAATCCGCGAGCCAGTAGCGCTTGCGCTGGAAGGGGTACGTCGGCGCCGAGACACGACGACACGCATACGCCTTGTCGAAACCGGCCCAGTGGACGGGCAGGCCTCGGACGTAGAGCGCCCCCAGGCTGGAGAGCATCTGCTGCCAGTCGTCCTTGCCCTTTCGGAGCGACGGGAGCCAGGTCAGGCCCTCGTCGGGCAGACACCGGCGGCCCATGCCAATCAGGGTTGGAGTGGGACCGATTTCAATGATCGTCCGGCAGCCAAGTGTGCCGAGCGTACGCAGGCCCTCCAGGAACCGGACCGGCTCGCGCAGATGACGGCCCCA
The DNA here is from genome assembly GCF_044360475.1 of Archangium minus. Lineage (NCBI taxonomy): Bacteria > Pseudomonadati > Myxococcota > Myxococcia > Myxococcales > Archangiaceae > Archangium > Archangium minus. The sequence continues at coordinate 5,310,425 of NZ_CP043494.1, read as the reverse complement.
GGACTCAGCCGTCGGCGCCTCGAGCATGAGCTGCCCGGTCAGGTTGGAGATGAGCTTCACCTTCGGCGCCTTGTAGGTGACGCCCGCGGCGACCCGCGTGAAGCCCGAGAGCACCGGCTCCATGAGCGGTGAATGGAAGGCGTGCGAGACATTCAGGCGGCGCGTCTCCACACCCTCCGCGTGAAAGCGCTCGGCGATCTCCTCCACCGCCGCCTTCTCGCCAGAAATCACGACCTCCGTCGGCCCGTTGATTGCCGCAATCGAGACCCGACCCTTCAGGGGCTCCACGGCCGCGGACACCCGCGCTTCATTGGCGAAGATCGCAGTCATCGCGCCGCCCGGCGGCAGTGCCTGCATCAACCGCCCACGTGCAGCGATGAGCCGCAAACCGTCTTCGAGGCTGAACACACCGGCCACGTACGCGGCGGAGTACTCGCCCACGCTGTGGCCCATGACGATTGACGGCTCGATTCCCCACGAGCGCCACAGCTCGACCAGCGCGCACTGGAGGGCGAAGAGCGCGGGCTGGGTGAACGCCGTCTCATCGATCCGAGAGGGTGCGCCAGGCTCCGGGTAGAGCACCGAGAGCAACGACACGGGATTGGCGCCAAGCAGCGCGCTGCACCGATCGATCACCTCACGGAAGACCGGCTGGGTGCGATACAGCGCGCGTCCCATGTCCGCGTACTGGGAGCCTTGTCCCGTGAACAGGAACGCCACCTCCCGTGGCGCGTCCTCCTCAACCGTCCCCAACGCCGAAACGGCGTCTTCCTCGCCCGCCGCGAAGCGGGCCAGGCGCTCACGCAATTCGGCCCCAGAGGCCCCCTCCACCGCCAGCCGGTACTTGAAGTGAGACCGTCCGAGGTGCGCTGTATGGCAGACGTCCGCCACCGCCTCCTCGCTCACCGTCGAGAGATGGTGCGCGTATCGACCCGCCAGCGCACGCAGGGCCTCGCCGGTCTTGGCGGAGAGCGCGAGCAGATGCCGCGGACGCGCGAGCGTTGACGCGGGCTTGGGCTCTGGGGGTGGAGCCTCCTCCAACACCATGTGCGCGTTGGCGCCACCAATACCGAACGAGCTCACCGCCCCCATTCGACGCTGCGGCCCCTCGGACGGCCAGGGGCGCATCTCCGTGGGAATGACGAACCGAGTGCCCTTCAGCGAGATGTTGGGATTGAGCTGTTGGAAATGCAGTTGCTTCGGAATGGCCCCATGCTCAAGCGCGAGCATGACCTTCAGCAGCCCCGCGATGCCGGCAGCCGCCTCCAGATGGCCGACGTTCGTCTTGACCGCCCCGAGAACACATGGCCGGCCGTCGGGCTGCGGCTTGCCATACACCTCACTGAGGGCGCTCACTTCGATCGGATCGCCGAGGCTCGTCCCCGTGCCGTGGGTCTCGATGAAATCGACCTGCTCTGGCTTCACCCCACCGTTCTGCAGGGCCTGGCGCAGCAACGCCTGCTGGGTGAGACCATTCGGCGCGGTGAGTCCCTGACTGTGCCCATCCTGATTGGTCGCCGACCCCCGGATGAGCGCGCGAATGCGATCGCCTGCGGCGAGTGCGTCCGACAGGCGCTTGAGCACAACGGTGCCGCACCCTTCCGCTCGCACGAAGCCATCCGCACGGGCGTCAAAGGTCTTGCACCTTCCATCGGAGGAAAGCGCCTGGAGCTTCGCGATCGCCACACTCCAATGCGGTGAGAGCACCAGATTGGCGCCCCCCGCGATGGCGAGATCGCACTCCTTGTTCCGCAAGCTCTGGCAGGCCAGGTGGACCGCCACGAGCGACGAGGAGCAGGCCGTATCGATGACGAGACTCGGCCCTCGGAGATCGAACAGATAGGACAGCCGGTTGGCGATGATGCTGCGGACGGCTCCGGTGCAGGTGTAGGCATCGATCTGCTCCGGACTGGCGAGCTGGAGCAGGTTGTAATCACCGCCACTGATCCCCACGAAGACGCCGGCCTGCGTTCCGGAGATGCGCTCGAGCGGAATGCCCGCGTCCTCGAGCGATTCGTACGCCACTTCGATGAGAAGCCGCTGCTGCGGATCCATCTGGATGGCTTCGCGCGGCGTGATCCCAAAGAAGCCGGGATCGAACTCATCCACCCTCCGCAGGAACCCACCCCACCGCGTATTGCCCTTCCCCTTCGCCTCGGGATCCGGATCATGGAAGGCCTTCAGATCCCATCGCTCGGGAGGAACCTCCGAGATGGCGTCGACCCCCTGCTCGAGCAGGTTCCAGAAAGCCTCTGGACCATCCGCTTCCGCCGGGAACCGACAGCCGGCTCCCACGATGGCGATCGGCTCCGGCTCGGGACGCAGGAGCTCCGCGAGGAACGCGCGTCGATCTGGAGGAAGCTCGCGGATCATCCGCGCGAGCTGCTTCAGCATGTCGCTCATGAGGAGACCTCCTCGTCCTTGTCCTCTTTCAACATGCCGAGCAGGTCCTCGTTCGAGAGTCCCTTGAGCTGCTCCAACATCTTCAACATCGCGGCTCCGTCTTCCTCCGAGAGGTTCGAGGTGGCTGTCTGCTGGAGCGGGGCCTCGGCGCTGTCGAGTTCAATCCCCATCCGCTCGGCCAAGAACGGAGTCAGCGCATTGAGCGTCGGGTAATTCCAAAGCAGGGTCGCTGGCAACGTCAGCGCGAGCTTCGCCTCCAGACGGTTTCGCAGCTCGAGTGACAGCAGCGAATCCATCCCGAGCGTCTGGAGCGAACGGGAGAGCTCAATCCGAGAAGGTGGCAGCCGAAGCACCTGCGAGGCTTCCTCCCGCAGGAAGGATTCCAGCGTCGCACGCCGTGTCCGCACCGGCTCCTCGTGCAGGCGGGAGCGGAGATTGCCCTGCTCTGGATTCGGGTTCGAGGCCCGCTCCCCTGCCAGCAGCGCCGCGAACAGTGACGAGGAGCGAATGGCCGGGTACGACTCGCACCACCGCCGCGCGTCCAGCCGGAGCACGCCCAGTTGAGCCCGCTCGCGGAGCGGCCCCGCTGGAGAGAGGAGCATCGCGAGCGCCTCCAGGCCCTCGCGGGGGCTCAAGCTTCCCATGCCGCGAAGTGACAGGCGCCCGCCCCGGTTCTCCCGTGCGGCGGCCAACCCGACTTCAGACCAAGGACCCCATTGGATGCTCTGGCAGGTGAGGCCCCGCGCCTTCCGGAACCCCGCCAGCGCATCGAGGAACGCATTCGCCGCCGCGTAGTTGCCCTGCCCAGGCATTCCCACGAGCGACGCCGAGGATGAGAAGAGCACGAAGAAGTCCAACGGAGCATCGAGCGTCGCCTGGTGAAGGTTCCACGCTCCTTCAACCTTGGGCGCCATGACGCTCCGCAGGCGAGCCTGCGTCAGTTGCAGCACCGTGCCATCGTCCAGGAGCCCGGCCGCGTGAACGATGCCTCGCAACGGGGGCATCGTCCGCCGAAGCGTGCCGATCACCTCCTCCACCTCGGAGGCGTTGGCCACGTCCGCTTTCATCACGAGGACCTCGGCGCCAGCGCTCCTCAGCGAAGCCAGGACCGGCTCCGCGGCGGCGGAGGCGCCGCTCCTCCCCACGAGGACGAGGTGACGAGCGCCTTGCTCCACCAACCACTTCGCAATCGTCAAACCGAGGCCGCCGAGACCTCCCGTGATCAGATAGCTGCCATCGGGCCGGATGACCTCGCCCTGAAGAGCGTTGGAGCTGACCTCAGTCGTCGCATCAGCCCGGCACCGCGTCAGCCTCGGGACATGCCGGTTCCCACCTCGCAGTGAGACCTGGTCCTCCCCGTCCGAAGCGAGGAGCTCCTGAAGCAACGCTTGCTCTTCACCCAGCTCAGGGACGGGGGCGAGGTCCACTCTCGTGCACCGCAGCTCCGAGTGCTCGTAGGCAACGACCTGTGCCAGACCCCAGATGGGAGCTTGCGCGACCGCTCCAGCGCCAGGCCCAGCCTCCCCCACCGACTGAACGCCTCGGGTGACGAGCCAGAGCCTCGGCTTCTGGGCAAGCTCCGCCGCATCCAGTCCTTGGATGAGTGAGAGGACACTGCCCGGACCGAGGCGTCTCGCTTGGCCCAACGCCTCCACTCCGCCCTCCTCTGGAGACGGCGCGTCGAGGCTCCAGAGATGCACGATTCCCCGCAGGGGCGACTCCGAAGCGCGCGCGAGCACCTCGAAGAGCCTTCGCACATCGTCCGGCTGCTCCGGGTTGACCACGAAACGGCCGTCTCCCACCTCCGCGAAGGCCTCTCCGGGCGAGACACGGATGCACGCTCCACCCCGAGCCACGAGCCACGTGGCGAGCACATCCCCCAGGCCCGTTCCGTCGGAGAAGAGAACCCACCGACCTCGAGACGACAGCTCGTCTGTCGCCGCGGACCCAGGCGCGGGCTGCCATTCCACCTCGTGGAGCCAGTCCGCTACGCGCTCGCCGTCGCGTCGTCCAGGCTGCGTACCCAAGAGTTGGAATCGCGCCCCCTGGAGCTCGGCGAGCCGCTGACCAGACTCGTCGAGAAACAGGACGTCTCCACTGAACGAGCCCGCTTCCCGGGTTGGGTGCAAACGGGCGTAGCACCACATCTGAACGCCCGGCGCCGCATGGGCCCGAATGCACTCCAAACGGGTAGGCAGGGCGGTGCCCACCTCACCCCGTTCCGCGGCCAGTACGACCAGGGCTTGCAGGCCCAAATCGAGGGCCGCTGGGTGGAAGCGATAGTCCGACAGCTCCTGTTCGAGCGGCTCGGGGATGCGCAGGCGGGCCACCAGCTCCGTATCCCGAATCCAGAGCTGCTCGATTCCTCGGAACAGGGGGCCGTACTCATTGCCCTGCGCGTGAAGCGCCTCATAGGTCGCAGCGGCGGGGAGCTCCTTGCCTTGGAGGCGAACCGACTCCACCTCGGCCCAGAGCAGCGGGTCCGCGCCTTGGGCTCCGCTCTGCTCTTCGACGTGTACCGCGCCCCCGCCATGCAGCGTCCACGGCTCCTCCTGGGAGGAACGACCGTGCAATTGGAACGAGCCGCGTCCGGCTTCTTCCTGAACCAGGGAGAGCTGGACGGTTCGCGCCCCAGGCGCCGAAAGGCTCATCTTCTCTCGAAGCTCGACCTCCCTCAGCGAGAGAGGCCCCTTGCCAAACACCTCCGCAGCGGAGGCGAGCGCCATCTCGATGTACGAGGTGCCGGGCAACACCACAGTGCCGCCAACCCGGTGATCATCCAGGTAGGAGACGAGCGTCCGCTCCAAGCTGTTCTCCCAGACGTGGCACGCCGGAGAATGAGCGAGCGCGGGGAGGCGGTGACCCAGGAGAGGATGGCCCGCCCCTTGGCTCGGAGGCCGCGCGGCACTTCGAGACGAGGACTTCGCCGCGGGCGCATCCATGTCCAGCCAGAACCGCTGCCGCTGCCATGGAGGGGTCGGCAGACGAACACGCCGCCCACCGTGTGGATGGAGCCCGCGGAAGTCGACCTGCCCCCCCATGGTGAAGAGCGTGCCCAGAGACTCCAGCAACACGGCCCTCTCGGGCTCCTCTCGCCGGAGCGACGCGAGGACAAGGCCCTTGTGGCCACCGTGCCGCAACGTCTGATCAATCGAGGGCAGCAGAATGGGATGCGGGCTCAGCTCCACGAAGACCCCGTGTCCGTCACCCGCGAGTCGCTCGATGGCATTGCTGAAGAGCACCGGCTCGCGCAGGTTGCGCATCCAATAGGACGCATCGAGCAGAGCGCCCTCGATGGGCTCGCCCGTCACGGTCGAATACAGGGGGATCGCGGCGGCGCGCGGCACGATGCTGGAGAGCGCGTGGAGGAGCTCCTCCTTGAGCGGATCCATCTGCGGGCTGTGCGAAGCGACGTCGACCTTCACCCGCCGGCAGAAAATCCCCTCGCGCTCGAGCTCCCGCAGAAGCTCTTCCAGCGCGACGGCATCGCCCGAGAGGACGGTTGAGCGCGGGCTGTTGCTGGCGCCGATAGAGACGCGCCCGTCCTTGCGGCTCAACAGCTCGCGAGCCTGCGCCAGGCTGAGCTCCACCACCGCCATGCCGCCCTGCCCCGCCACGCGCCGCAGCAGCTGGCTCCTGTCGCAAATGACCCGCGCCGCGTCCTTCAACCGGAGCACGCCCGCGATGCAAGCGGCCGCGGCCTCACCCATGCTGTGGCCGACCACCGCATCCGGCTCCACGCCCCACGAGCGCCAGAGCGCCGCCAGCGCGACCTCGATAGCGAACAGGGTCGGCTGGATGACCTCGATGGAGCGCATCCGGGAACGCGGCTCATCCGCCAGCAGCTCGTCGATCAGCGACCAGCCGGCACAGGCCCGAATCGCCTCATCGCACTCCTCGAGCGCCTCGCGAAACACAGGCTCGTGACGCAGGAGCTCCCGCCCCATGCCTGGCCACTGTGAGCCCTGCCCCGGGAGGACGAACACGACCTTCTTGCGCTCCCCCGGAGAGCAGATGCCCGCGACACGCCCGGGCCGGGACTCTCCCTTCAGGAAAGCCTCCAGGTGCTCCACCAGCGCCTGCTTGGAGTCGACCACGAAGGCCAGGCGATGCGCTTGAGCACTCCGCCCCACGGAGGTGGAGTAGCTGAGATCCTCGAGCCTTACGTCGGGGCGTTCCGCGATCGACGACTGAAGCGCGCGCGCCGCGCTCTCCAAGGCTTCCTGGGTATGCGCCGACAGCGGCAGCAGTTGGAACGCCCCACGGGCCTCAATGCCGAAGTCGCTGGCATTCCGACCGATCGGCAGCTCGACGCGCTTCACCTCCGCCGGGTAGAGCTTGCGCCAATGAACCGCCGCGCCGAGCGTGAAGAGCCGGCCCAGGCTTTCTCGTAGGCAGGCGCCCTCGCTCTCTCCGCGCCGCATCGAGGCGAGCACGACGCCCTGCTGCCCTTTACTCCGCAGGCACTGCTCAACGGAGCGCGCCAGGATGGGATGGGGCGCAAGCTCCAGGAACAGCCGGTGTTCACCCTCGAGGAGCCTCAGGATGGCCTGAGAAAACCGCACGGGCTCGCGCAGGTTGCGCACCCAGTAACCGGCCGTGCACGCCTCCTCCTTCACGAACGCCGCCGTGACGGTGGAGATCATCGGGATCGCCCCGGCCCGTGGGCTCAAGCCTTCGAGCGCCTCGGCAAGCTCCCCCATGAAGGGGTCCATGTGGGGGCTGTGGCTGGGGGTGTCGATCCGAACGGAGTGCGCCGTAATCCCACGTCGCTCCAACTCCGTGCCCAGCTCCTCGATGACCTCTCGCGCGCCAGAGAGCACCGTCGACGCCGGAGCGTTGTGCGCCGCCACGACGACGTGCCCCGCCCGCTCACCCAAAAGCCGCTCGGCCTCGTCAGCCGGCAGGTCGACGGAAAGCATCGCCCCTCGACCGGACAGCCGCCCCATCTGCCGGCTCAGGTGGTGGATGACACGGGCCGCGTCCTCGAGATCGAGGATTCCCGCGACATGCGCCGCGGCGACCTCGCCGATGCTATGGCCCACGACACACGCGGGCTCGATGCCCCAGGAGCGCCAGAGCTCGGCCAGGCCCACCTGGACGGCGAAGATCGCCGTCTGCAGGCCACTGCACTCCTTCAATCTCGCGCTCGCCTCGCCCGCCGCGAGCTCCTCGAGCAGCGACCAGCCAGACAGTGGCCTCAATGCGCGGTCACATCGCTCGATGGCCGCGCGAAAGACGGGCTCGGTGCGCAGCAGCTCCCGTCCCATCCCAGGCCATTGCGAACCCGTCCCGGAGAAGACGAAAACGGGCCTCGGAGAACCTCCAGGAGCGACCTCCCCCTGGAGAACGCCCAGCCGCGGCTCACCCGAAAGAAAGCCGTCCAACTGCGTCACGAGCTCGGCCTGGGAGCGGGCAATGAGCGCCAGCCGATGGGCGCCACGGTTCTCCCTGGCCGCCACCGAGAAGCAGAGGTCCGATAGCCCCACTCGAGGGGCGGCAGCCGAGGCCGCGTCCCGCAGCTGGCGTGCCAGCCGAGTCAGCTCCGTGGGGTCATCAGCGGCCAACGGGGCGATGTGCGCAGGGCTCGGTCCCGGCGCTTCGAGAACCAGGTGAGCATTCGTTCCGCCAAAACCGAAGGAGCTGATGCCGGCGAGCGCGGGCTCGCCTTCGTACGGCCAGGGCTGCAGTGAGGTCGGAACGAGGAGACGGAGCTCCTCGAAGCGGATGTAGGGATTGGGTTGCTCGAAATGGAGGTTGGGAGGGACCGCCCGGTGCTGAATGGCCAGCACCGACTTCACCAGTCCCGCGATGCCGGAGGCGGCCTCCAGGTGGCCGATGTTCGTCTTGACGGAGCCGATGATCAGCGGCCGTTCCGCGGGGCGCTCCACGCCAAGTACGGCGCTCAGGGCATTTGCCTCGATGGGATCGCCGAGCGAGGTGCCGGTCCCATGCGTTTCGACATAGTGAACCTTGTCCGGGCTCACCCCCGCGCGCGCGTAGGCTTCGCGCAGCATGTCCTCCTGGGCCCGCGGATTGGGCGCGGTCAGCCCATTACTGAAGCCGTCGTTGTTGACCGCGCTACCGCGAATGACACAGAGGATGGAGTCCCCGTCGGCAAGCGCACGCGACAGGGGCTTCAGCACGACAATGCCACCCCCCTCGCCCCGGACATACCCGTTGGCACGGGCATCGAAGGCCTTACAGCGCCCATCCGGCGACAGCGCTCCAAGTTGCGTCATCGCCACCGTGCTGTCCGGTGCGAGGAGAAGATTGACGCCTCCCGCGAGCGCGAGTGACGACTCGCCGTTGCGGAGGCTCTGGCATGCGAGGTGGACGGCGACGAGCGCCGAGGAGCAGGCGGTATTGACCGTGAGGCTGGGGCCTCTCAGCCCCAAAGAATAAGAGACGCGGGCGGTGATAATGCTGCTGTCCTGGCCCGTGGCGGTGTGCGGTCCAATGTATCCCGTGTCACCGCGAGCGAGCTTCGCGTAGTCGCCCCACATCGCCCCCATGAACACGCCCGTGCGACTGTCCATGAGCGAGCCCGGCGCAACGCCAGCGCTCTCCAGGGCTTCCCACGAGAGCTCCAGCGCGAGGCGCTGCTGCGGATCCATCTGGATCGCCTCGCGTGGGGAGATGCCGAAGAAGAGCGGATCGAAGCGATCAACCTGCTCAAGGAAACCGCCCCAGCGCATGCCTTGATTGAGGCTCCAACGTTCCGGCGGCACCTCCGTAATGGCATCCACCCCGTCACGAAGCAGTGACCAGAAGGACTCGACATCTGGTGCCTTCGGGAAACGACACGCCATTCCAATGATGGCAATGGGCTCGTCATGCCTGCCCTCGAGAGCGCGAGTCCGCCCCCCGCTGGAGCTGTCCGCATCACCCGCGAGGTGCTTCGCCAAGGCCTCGATGGTTGGGTAGGTCCAAGCCAACGTCGGCGAAAGCTGTCTCTTCAACAACACTCCCAGCTCGGCGAGCAGGGACTTGATGTCTCGTGAGTCGATTCCGTATCGACTGAGGCGCTCACGCGAATCAATGACTTCAGAACTGACACCTAACTTTGACGCGAGCTGCGTCACGAGCCAGGTCTGGATGGTGTCGGCGCGCAACTCTTCCCCTACACACACGGCAAGGGTGATCAACGCTGGCACACCGGCTCAAACACACCCGAGCCCCGTGCCACGAACTAAAGAAGCAACACCTACGCAAATTTTGCGTTTCTGTCTGGAATGTCGTGAGACGAAATTTTTAGCTCCTTTGGCCGTAGCCAGCAATCAAAATCTGGATGTCTCTTACTTTCCGTCAAAACGAGAGAGCCCCCCAACCCAAGGAAACGACAGTGCTCGTTAGTGAAAACACGGCGGAAACAAGGGGACGAATGAATGCATCGCATTACCTTCGGTTACGCTAAACCGAGCCTCTTTCCGTCTTGGATTGGAGGGCTGAGACTCATCACCGCGCCCTCAATGCCTCCCAAACGCCACTCAAATGCATTAGGCGCTCTTCTGCCCACGCTCGCGGGGCATCCTGGCAAGTACCGTGGACCGCCGGACGTGTCCTCCCCCTATCGGGGGATCCGCCTCTCCTCCGTGTGTTATGGCCCTTTCCGAGGAGGACCCATGGCCGCCCCGCACTCACCCACGTTTCAGGAGATCTCCGAGACCATCCGCCGGCTTGAGGAGATGCTCGACCGGGTCCCGGATCCACTCGCCCGGGACATCCGCCAGAAGATCTCCCACCTGCGCGCCCTGCTGCTCGAACAGCGCTCGCCCCAGCTCGTCCTCGTGGGCCGCCGCGGCGCCGGCAAGTCCTCCCTCATCAATGCCCTCTTCGGCGCCCGCGTCGCCGAGGTCGGCCACGTCAAGGCCCAGACCGGCCAGGGTCACTGGTTCGACGTCCAGGGCGAGCTCGGCACCCTCTCCATCCTCGACACCCGCGGCATCCAGGAGGGCTCCCGCCCCGAGCAGGCTGATGAGGCGGAGACCCCCCTCGACTCCATCCTCACCGAGGTCCGCCGCAAGGCCCCCGACGCCCTCCTCTTCCTCATCAAGGCCACCGAAGTGGATGCCGGCATCGACGCGGACCTGGACGTGCTCGCCCAGATCGTCTTGGCCGTCGAGCAGACCCACGGCATGCGCCCCCCTCTCATCGGCGTCGCCACGCACTGCGACCTGCTCGAGCCCAAGCGCACCGACCTTCACCTCTCCGATGTGCAGGACCCCACCGAGCTCCAGGAGAAGCTCCGTCATGTCGAGGCTGTTGAGCGTCAGCTCCGCGAGAAGCTCCGCTCCCACCCGGAGCTGCGCGGCCAGCTCGTCAACGTGATCGGTGTTTCTACTTACTTGTCCTGGCGTCAGGACGGCAGCATCCGCTCGGACGAGCGATGGAGGCTGGGCGAGCTCGCCCAGATGCTGTTTCGCGAGCTTCCCGAGCAGGGCCGGCTCGTCCTCGCCCGCGTGACGCGCGTACGCGCCCTCCAGGAGGAGCTCGCCTCCACCCTCACCCGCGCCATGGCCTCCCTCTGCATGGGTATTGCCGTCGTCCCCATCCCCATCGCGGACATCATCCCCATCACCTCCGCCCAGGTGAGCCTCATCGCCGGCATCGCGTGGATCTCCGGCCGACAGCTCGACCTCAAGGCCGCTGGCGAGTTCCTCCCCGCCCTGGGCGTCAATGTCGGCGCCGCCTTCGCCCTTCGCGAGGCCGCTCGGGCCCTCGTGAAGTTCGTCTTCCCAGGGGCCGGCCATGTCGTCTCCGGCGCTGTTGCCTTCGCCGGCACGCTTGCGCTCGGCACCGCCGCCCGCGCCTACTTCCTCCGCGGTGTCTCCGCCGAGGAGGCTCAGCGCCTCTACGTGGCAACTCGCGCCTCCGCTGAGGCCCACCCCGACCGCGCCCTCCCCGACGAGCTCTGAGTTCCGACCCCCGGGATTCTTGGGGGCTCGGGTTCCACGGCTCCTGGTACGGGCTCGCTTACCCTCACCCCGACCCTCTCCCAGAGGGAGAGGGAGGGACGGGGGCGGTTGCTCGGTTGCTTTCCCTCTGGGTAATGCTCCTTGGAAATCTGGTAAGTGAGCACTCACTTTCTTTTTGAATCAGGGGGCATTACTCTTTGTATATGCCTGACTCATCCCCGGGAGCCGAGGCTGCGCCTCGCGTCCGACGCACCCAGCAGGAACGGCGGGACTCCACCCGTCTCAAGCTGCTCGACGCCACGGTCGAGTGTCTGGTGGAGCTCGGCTATGCGCGGACGACCACCCTCGCGATCGCTCAGCGCGCCGGCATCTCCCACGGGGCCCTGTTCAAGCACTTCCCCACCAAGGCCGAGCTGCTCGGCACCGCCGTTGAGCACCTCTTCCCCCGTCTCATCTCCGAGTACCGCACCGAGCTCGACGCAGCTCCCGCTCCCACCGGAGACCGCGTCGTCCACGCCATTGAGCGGTTGTGGTCCATCTACCAGTGCCCTGAGCTGCTCGCCGCCATCGAGCTCTATGTCGCCGCACGCACCGACTCCGAGCTGGCCTCGGCCCTGAGCACCGTGGACCCGCCGCACCGCCGCCACCTCCACCGCGTCGCCCGCGAGCTCTTCCCCGACATCGCCTCCACCCACCCCGACTTCGACGCCATCATCGAGCTCATCCTCAACGCCGTGCAGGGCGCTGCCGTCGGCGGTGTGGCGCTGCCCGCCAATCCCGATCACCGGCAGATGCTCGCGCTGCTCGTCCGGTTCGTCCGCAGCGCCTTCTCCACTCCACCCCAGCCCTAAGGGAGCCACACCATGGCGGACCTTGCTTCCTTTGATCCCACCCAGTTCGCCACGCCGGCGTTCATCCTCCTCATGCTCGTGGAGGGCGTCTGGCTCGCCCGGCACCGCCAAGAAGGCCACGTGGGCTACGCCGCCAAGGACACCGCGGCCAGCCTCACCATGGGCACCGTCTACTCGCTCATCTACATGGTCTGGAAGGGCGTGGAGTACGCCTTCTACTCCGTCCTCTACGAGGCCTCACCGCTCAAGCTCGGCTCCGGCGTGCTCGCCTGGGTGGCGCTCTTCTTCGCCGAGGACCTCTGCTACTACTGGTTCCACCGCGTCCATCACGAGTCCCGCTTCTTCTGGGCCTCGCACGTGGTGCACCACTCCAGCCAGCACTACAACCTCTCCACCGCCCTGCGCCAGACGTGGACGCCCATGACGCACATCCTCTTCTGGGCCCCGCTGCCGCTGCTCGGCTTCCATCCGGCCATGGTCCTCACCGCCCATGCCATCAGCCTGCTCTACCAGTTCTGGATCCACACCGAGGCCATTGGCCACATGGGGCCGCTCGAGTGGGTGCTCAACACGCCCTCCCACCACCGCGTCCACCACGGCTCCAACCCGCGCTACCTGGATCGCAACTACGCCGGTGTCCTCATCATCTGGGATCGTCTCTTCGGCACCTTCCAGCCCGAGGACGAGCGCCCCATCTACGGGCTCACCAAGAACCTCCAGACGTACAACCCGGTGCGCATCGCCTTTCATGAGTACGCCGCCATCGTGCGCGACGTGCTCCGCCCGAACCCGCTCCGCGTCCGCCTGGGCTACGTGTTTCGCAATCCCGCCTGGAAGCCGCCAGAGGACTCAGTCCCGGCAGCAAGCGATGGCGCCATCCTGCGAACGGAAGAAGGCGGTCGTCAGCTCCCGTCCCACCCAGGCGCATAGCACCTCGTACGTCCGCCGCCGCGCGCCACCCACGCGCGCGGGCTCGCGGATAAGCGACTCCGGGTGCCGGATGAAGACGTTGTAGCCCAGGATGTGCCCGTCCGAGCGCAGCACCGTGATCCCATCCGTGGCCATCATCCCCCGCAGCAGCTGCGCCGCCGAGCTCACCGCCGACGCCGCCGCCACGTCCGGGCTCTCGTGGTAGCGCATCACCCGCGCCACCATGTCGATCGGCTCCGCCAGCAGCACCCCATCCACGAACATCGGCGAGCCCTCGCGTCCCTTCGGCAGCACCGCCACCAACGTGCCGTGCGAGGCCTGCATCGCCTCGAAGAGCACTCGCCGGTAGAAGTCCCGCGTCAGGCTGCGCGCCGGCTCTTTCACGGACGCGGTCAGCCCCAGCGCCAGTTCGTCCATGGCCACCGTGGGCAACGTGACCTCCGCTCGCGCACCGGACAGGAAGATGTGCCGGTACAGGCCGCCCAAGCCTCGGAGCTCGATGACGTTCTCCGCCAGTTGCAGCACGCCCACCAGACGCAGCGAGCCATCCCCGGCCCGCCGCATCCGCTCCAGCGGTGTCTCCACCAGCGGGAAGGGCTCCGTGCGGAAGATGCCGTAGGCGAAGCCCTCCGGAACCAGCAGCACGTACAGGGACCACCACCGCCCCTGGCCCAACGGCGCGCACTGCTTGAGCGCCCGCTGAATGGTCTCGCGTGTCCTCGGGCCCGTGCCGATCGCCACCGGATCGCTCCCGCCCAGCACCCGCAGCATCCCTTCGAGATCATCGCCCATGAACGCCACGGGGAAGAGCGGCTCGCCCTCTTCGCGGTAGCGCGACAACGTCACGACCAGCTCACTGAGGGGATCGCCCACCTGTGCGGAGCCCAGTCCGGCCTCATTGAGGAAGGAACAGACCGCGTCTGACAGCAGATGACGGAACGACAGGACCGGGGACTCTCCCGGAGCCGAGTTGCTCATGGACACACGCAGTCTCCCCCAATCCCCACGTTCGCGCACCTCCCGTGAGGTTTGACTCAGTACAGGATTCCAAGAAAAAATGGCGCAACAGGGGTGCAATTCGCCGTTCCTCCTGCACGACCCCTTCCTCTCCCCCCAGAGGCCCCCTTGAGCAATCGGAGCGCGATCGCGGTTTCGCCAGCCGCCGCCATCGAAGTGGACGCGGGTGTGGCGCTGCCCGTGGCCTTTGGTGGGCTGCGGAAGATCCTCCGGGCCTGCGAAGACGCGACCCCCGAGACGGTGCGCGCGCTCGCTCGGCAGCGACCCTCTGAGTGGAACCGCCTCTTCCCCGGCTCCATGGAGGGTGCCCCGGATCTCACTGACCTGGCCCTCACACCGTCCGAGCGCCGGCTGCACCGCGAGTCCGAGCAGATGTTCTGGGTGCTCAACCTCGCAGCGCGCGCCATCGTGGAGACGCTGCGGGAGAGCGGGCAGTCACTCGTCATCCACAGCGCAGGCGAGTGCGATCTCGTCAGCCTGCGCGCGGTGATGCGCGCAGCCGAGTGGTGCCGGCTGGAGCAGCTCGAAGGCCGCATCCTGCTTGCTGGGTGGACGACGCGCCGGCCTTACTCCGCCGCCATCTTCGAGGAGCGGCGCCGGGCCTTCCTGAGCTCGCTCTGCGAGCGGATGCGCATCGCGCCCCCTGAAGGCAGTGTGGGCCCCATGTCCGGCCGGGAGCTCGAGCCCGCCGTGGATTTGGAGGGCCGCTATTTGGGGACCGTGGTGGAGGACGCCGCGCCCCTGGAGTACCGCATCGCCGCGGCCGTGCTCGCCATCCGCAGCTGCTTCTTCACCACCAACTACGAGGGCGCCCTGTTCGCCGCCGAGCGCGGACTGGCGCTGCTCGATGCCGCGGGAGACGCCCTGTCCCCCTCGCGGGTGGCGGAGGGCTGGGATGCGCTCGACACCGGCTTCACCACGCCGGCCATCGAGATCGACCGGAGCAGCATCGGGGACGCGGAGGAGCTGCGCCTCCTCTTCGAGCGGGGCATCGGCGTGGTGCACGTCTTCACGGGCCAGCATGACGAGGCCCTCGCGGCGTTTGGCCGGGGACTCGAGCGCCGGGCACCACCGGAGCGGCTCGCCCACCTGCGCATGTTCCGCGCCCTCACCCTTACCAAGCGCCTGGCGCAGCTGCCGGATGCCCGCGCCGAGGTGGAGGCTGGGCTCGCACTGCTACAAGGCCGCGAGACGCCGCTGCGATTCCTCCACGAGGCCTGGCTGCGCAATGTCTATGCGCTCACGTACTTCCTGGAGAAGAACCTCCCCCAGGCGCTGGTGCAGGAGAAGCATGCCATGCGCTGCGTGGGCGACCTCCACGACGCAAGCGCCACGCACCTGAAGATCAACCTCATCTCCAACGCCAGCTACCTCCAGGAGACAGCGAGGAACTACGCGGACTCCATCGCCATCTGGCGGCGCTTCGAGAAGCTCAGCTCAAGCTGGGGCGCCAACTTCGCCAAGCACCACCGCTACCGACTGGCCGCGCTCCAGATGGCCCATGGCGAGCGCGAGGCCGCCGTGGCCAGCTACACCGAAGCCTTCGAGTGCGCTGGAGCGCTGGGAGATCCTCTTCACCAGCAGGTAATCGCCGCCGATCTGGGACTGCACCTGCTGGACTCGCAGCCAGCCATCGCCGCGCAGTGGTTCTCCCGAGCGGAGGAGCAAGCTCGCACCCTTGGGGATCCGCTTCGGATGGCGCAGAGCCTCGCCGGCCAGAGGCTCGCCGAGGGCAGCCGCGACTGGACGGAGGCCCTGCGCTGCGCCCAGGCGAGCACCACCACCCCAGCGGAGACGGAGCCGCTGGTGCGAGCGCTCTCGAGCGGTGACGCCGAGGCCGTGCGAAAGGCCCTGCCCCGCCCGCGCAGCAAGCTCAACCGCTCCTTCGACGCGGTGAACCTCTACTGAGCGGACGAGGCCCGGCTCACCGCCGCTTGAACCGGACGCGGATGGGCGGCGAGGTAGCCAGGTATGGACGGCCCTCTCGATCGAGGGCCGCATCGAAGCGCGCGCTCCGTGCACAGGCGAGCGCCGCCTCACCGAAACCGTTGCCCGGATCGGACACCAGCTCGGCTGAAGTCACCCGGCCTTCGGGCGTGACGACAACGCGCATCACGACCGTCTGCTCGGAGATCCGCAGCGCGTCCGCTTCCTGGGGCCAGGGGCAGTCCCAGTTGCGAGCCGGGAGCTGAACGGGGCGGGCCTTGCCTGTACCCGAGCCCTTGTCATCACCCTGGCTGCTCGCGACCTCTTCCACCGCCCGTTCTGAGGTCCCGTTGGACGCCGTCACGCCTCCGGCGTAGCTCGAGCCCTGACCGCTCACGATGTCGAAGCCGGTGAAGTCGAGAGGGGCCTCGGCCGCGTCCACGGCGACGACCTGTCCGGCCTGCGCAGGTGCGGGAGCGGGGGCCTTGGTGGACTTCGCGCGGCTCGGAGGCGAGTCGGCTCGAGCCACGCGCTGCTGGGGTCGCGGTGCGGCCGGAGGGGGGGTCGGAGGAGGCGGAGGCTCGACGGGGGCCGGAGGCTTCAGCTCCACCACGTGATCGATCCGGATCGGTGGCTTCGCCACCACCGGAGGCGTGTGCGCCTCCCCGTTCTGCCACGCGCGCCAGGCGAGGACACCCGCGGCACCGTGCAGGGAAGCCGTCACCACCACCGCCCACACGAGTCGCCCCGGTCTCCTCGCCTTCGCGGGACCGAAGACGATCGACGCGATGCTCTCGGCGCTGGTCGCGCTCTGCGAAGGTGGCTCAGGGCGTAGCACGCCGATCCTCCTCTGGAGGCCGGACCGTGCCAAAGGCGACACGGGTGAGGCCCGCTTCCTTCAGTTGATCCAACACGGAGATCACCTGCCGGTGGGGAACGGCTCCGTCGGCCTGGATGACCGCGCGAAGCTCTGGATCCCGAGCAAGTGCCTGACGCACCTTCTCCCGCATGGCCGTCTCATCCGTGGCCTCTCCATCCATCAGCAGCTGACCGCTCGCGGTGATGGAGATGGCGAGGATGGTCTGGAGCTCTTCGCTCTGAGACGCCTGGGGCAGATCGAGCGGCAAGGCGGGATTGTCGACGAGCTTCGCCGTGACCATGAAGATGATGAGCAGCACCAACGTGATGTCGACGAGCGGCGTGACGTTGATGCCCTCGATCATTCCGCCTCGATTTTGTGTTCCGCCCGCCATGGCTACACCACTCCCCGTGCCGACTTGCTCTCGAGGGCACTGTACTGAGCCACGGGCATTTCGGGGAGTGCGCGCTCACCTGAGCCCCCTCCGGGGGTGCTCCGCTCCCGAGCGGAGAGATAGGCCAGCACGAGGTTGGTGAGCGCCTCGGTGTCCGAGAGCATGCGGGTGATCCGCCGCTGGAAGTAGTTGTAAGCCGCGACCGCGGGCAGGGCCACGCCGATACCCACGGCGGTCGCCACCAGGGCTTCCGCGATGGCGCCCATCACCGCATTGGACGCGACCTGACCTGCCCGCCCGCCCGCGCCCGTCGCCCGGCCGAGCTCCTCGAAGGCGAGGAGCACCCCGATGACCGTCCCAAAGAGCCCAATGAAGGGCGCGTTGTTTCCCAACGTGCCCAGGTAGGCCAGACGGTTCTCCAGCGTCGAGCGCTCGATGGCCAGGGCACTCTGCATGCCCTTGTCGGCGGCGGCCACTCCCCGCGGCGCGAGGCGGAGCCCCGCCCGGGCCACCATGGCACCCAAGGACGTGCGCTTCTCGAGCTTCGCCAGCGCTCCGGGAAAGTCCCCGCTCGCCAGCGACGCCTCGAGGGTGTCGGAGAGCTCGCGCAGGACGTCCTGCTTGCCGCGGAAGAAGAACCAACGCTCGACGATGATGCCAACGCTCACCAGCGACAGGGCGAACAGCAACCAGAGGATCCAGTTGGCGCCCCACAGCACGAAGACATTCTTCACCATTTCAACGATGGGCATCACCGTCCTCCTTCTCAGTGGTCGTCGCTCTCACTGCGCGTCATGACTTCCGGGGCGGGCACTGCGCCCACGGGACGCGCCGCGGCTGCGGCTGGTTTCGCCTGCGCCGGGGGCGGCTGTCCATCACCCGGGCCGGTGCGCTTCTGCACGTTTCCAAAATGGAGCTCCGCGATCGTGCCGCCAATGAAGAACAGGCCCAGGCCGACCGCGAGGCTGATGGCCCCAACGCCTATCACGCGGGTGGGCTTCATCTGCCACCACATGAACAAGCCCGACACCGCCCAGAAGACGATCATCAACCCGGTGATGTCCGCGAACAAGGCCCAGACCCAGGTGAAGCCGACATCGAGCGGATAGTGGTGCGTCTTGTGAAGCTTCGTGAGCAGCTCGTTGGCGCTGATCTCCGGAGTGGCCTCGGTGGGGCGGCCATCCAGGCGACCCGAGCCCAGGTTATAGGTGACGTTCCAGGCCCGCTGCTGCGCGTCGGTCATCCGGAACCGCACCTCCGGGGCGCCGCGAGGACTGGCGCGAAGGGGCGTCTTCGCCTGCACGTCCAGTTTCGGCAGGAGCTGGGCCACCTTGGACTCGATCGCGGCCATCGAGTGGTTCGGCAGGGACACCGTCGCTCCCGCGAAGGGAGCCGTCTCCTGCGGCTTCGAGGCGCCGGTGTTGCGCGTCGACAGGGTCGCAGTGCCGTCCTTCAGATCCACGATGAAGATGTGATTCTCACCCTCACCGGGAGCGAGCAGCACCGTGAAGCCCGAGAAGCTGCTCTCGAAGCCAGGGTCGAGCTGATAGGCCCCACCCTGGCCGTTGTTCTGTGCGTTCAACCGCGCAACGACCTCCCGGGCGATCTCACCGGCCTGCACCGGCTCCAGACCGGTGAGCGAGCGGAGCTGCTCGCTGGAGAGCTCCCGCACCTTCACGTCCTCGCCGAGATTGGGATGGTTGAACAGCATCCCGCTGATCCCGAAGACCAGCAACCAGGGGAAGAGCAACAGCCCCAGGTACATGTGCGTCCGGCGGACGAGCTTCATCACGAGCGCATAGCGCTTCGGAGAACGCGCCGGGCGCTCGGGCGGAGTGGAGGTGTCGGGGAGGTCGCTGGACATGGGGGGTTCTTAGCGCAGCTGCAAGAAGGAGAAGCTGACGCCGTCGTAGGTGGTCGTCACCTTTCCGCTCTGATCCGTCAGCTCACGGAGGCTCGTTCCCTTCGAGCCGCTCGCGAACTCGGTGAAGAGGGTCCGGTTATCGGCCTCGAAGAGGAAGGTGCTACCGGTGCTCGCCGGCAGAGTCGCGACCGGAGCGGCCGTCGGGGTGTTGCCGAGCTGGATCTGCCACCACTTCCACGCCGGAGCGCTCGCCAGGGTGCGGGGGTGGGTATCGGGCTTCACCGCAAAGCTGTTCTCATCGAAGACGCGCAGGTAGGCCGTCCCGTTCGGGCCGGGGAGCAGAGAGCCAGCCGTGCCACCGTTGACGAGCGTGTCGAGGCTCACGAAGAAGGAAGAATCGAACTCCAACGTCTGGGGGTTGAACCGGAGCAGGCACGCCGGCGGCGCTACCTCACCCTTGACCCGGCGCACTGCCGAACCATACACCTCCGTCGCGAGGTACAGCATCCCGTCGGAGCCCATGACGCCATCGCGCACGTAGCCGCAGCGCTCGTCCTTCACGATGACCTTCGCCGTGTCGTTGGTCGTATCGACGACGATGAGGCCCGCCTTCTTGACGATGTCGCCCGTCGCGGTCGTACGCCAGCCGATCGGCATGATCACCTGGTTCTCACGGCGGACCGGCAACGTCGCGAAGGTCTGGAGCGCACCCTCCACGGCGAGCCCGGTGACGTTGATGCTCCCCGTGACCGACATGTCGCTGGGGTTCCAGACGATGACCTTCGAGGTCCGTCCGTCGAAGTAGTACGCCTTGGTCTCCGAGACGAACTGGAACTGGTGCTGGTACTCGCCGATCGACGACACGCCCTGGCCCGCGAAGCTCACGGTGGCGCCCTTCTCCAGGCGCCCGTCACTCGTCAGGTTGTAGCGGGTGACCGTGGGACCCTCGCTTCCGGCCACGAAGAGGGAACCCGACTTCGGGATGCCCACCCCCAGCGCACGCCCGGGAATCTCAACGGCGTTGGCCAACGACAGCTTCTCGGTGTGGTCCACCGAGTCCGTCACGATGATGTAGCTCTGGGCTTCATCCGTCGAGATGACCTGCGTCGTGATGGCAAACGCCGCCCGAGTGGAGGTGCCACCGTCCGGGGTGGGATCCGGCTCGTCACCCGGGCAGCCAGCGAGGACCGGAAGGGCGAGCGCCGTGACGGCGAGACGAAGAGAACGGAGAGGAATCGCGAATCTCATCTGGAGCCTTTCTGATGTCTGGTGTTGCTTTGCTTTACAGGTGTTCGCGCGGCTCAGAGCTCCACCGTGAGCTTGGTGAAGATGCTCCGACCGGGACGTTGGATGCCGAAGAAGTCGAACGCGGGCGTATCGGTCAGGTTCTGCGCGTCGACCGACCAGCTCAACGTCGTGCTCGCGCTGCGGATGACGTAGGTGAAGGACAGCGAGTGCAGCAACTGGGATGGAATCACCTGCTTGGAGTCCTTCTGTCCCAATCCCTCCCAGCCTCGGAAGAAGGACTGAACATACTGGGAGTGCCACGTCAGCGAGAGCTCATCCTGAGCGCTCAACAGGCCCGCGAGCAGGAAGCGCGCACTGCCATTGGCCTGCAGGTAGGGCCGGTTCGGGATGCGCTGTCCCGCGAAGGAACCGAAGGCACCCTCGGTCGAGATGTTGCGGAAGTCCTGCCAGGTGACGTTGCCGTTGAGTGAGAGGTATTGCCCCGGAGAGGTCCACCCGGCCCCTCCGGCGGCGCCCAGGGAGCGGGCCGCGAAGACGTTCTGGTAGGTGTAGAAGCTCTCCCGGCCGATGAGCACGATGAGCTGATCCGCGAGCCGTCCGAAGCCCGTCACGTTCGCCCGGAACACTCCCGCCGGCGTCTGCTGGCTGTCGAAGACGAGCCCGAGGTTGACGTTGTGACTGGTCTCGGGCTTCAGGCCGAGGTTGTCGCTGATGAGGATTCCATCGCCGAAGAGCTCGTCCGCACGCGGCAGGCGCATGGCCCATTCGTAGGAAGCCTTCACATAGAGCTGCTGGGACAAGCGCAACCGGGCGCTGTCCCCCACCCCGACTCCATGCGTATTCCGGTCGAGCCTCCCGAACTCACCGGTGGGCAGGAGATTCTCCGTGCGCGCCAGCTGAACGTAGTCCTTGATGAAGGCGATGTTCTCGAGGTTGCCGTCGAGCGCGTCGAGCTCGTACTCGAGGCCGCTGACCAGCGAGAACACGTCGCGCTCACCGGCGAGCGGATCGATCTCCTGACGGGCGCGGAGGAGCACGTCCTCGCCCGTCCGACTCACGAACGTGGGCGCGAGCGAGAAACGGATCGTGTGGGGGGCGGAGATGTTCCACCCCAGGTTGAACCGCGCGAAGCCGGTGTTCTGACCCACGTACCGCTCGACGGCACGAGACTCGAGCTCGCCGGGCTGCGGGAGCTTGAAGACGCAGCGGCCGAACCAGTCGTAGGCACATTCGCCCACGTCCAGGAAGCTCGTCTTGCGATAGGTGTAACCGGCGACCGCGTCGATCGAGAGCCCCTGGGAGAGGAGCTGCTCGAAGCGAAGGGTGGCGCCACCCGAGAGCTCCCCGGAGTCCACCTCGCCATATGGCACGTCCGTGGTGACGCTGTGCTGGAGCTCCTTGGCGGACGAGCCCACGAAGGCCCGAAGGAGCAAACGCCTGGCCCAGGGACGGTCCACGAAACCCGCCTCGACACCGGCACCACCGCCCCGGTAGGCGTCATGGAAACGGTAGACACGCGCGAGACTGAGCCGCCCCTGGGGGTCGGCCGCCTCGACGTCGATGGGGTAGTCGTTCCTGGCGTAATCCAGGAAGCCGTTGGCCCGGACGAGGAACCCAGAAGGCTCATGCAGGTGCCGGACGCCGGCCGTGAGGCGATGCGTGTCGAAGGACCCGAGCTCGTAGGACGCGGAGGCTCCCGTGCCGCGAACATCCTGGTCGGTCACGAGATGGATCGCCCCTCCCAATGCATCGCTCCCGAAGCGAACGGGGACGACCCCCTGGTAGATGTCCACACGCTGGACGAGGTTGACGGGAACGTTGGCGAGGCCGCTTCCGAAGCCCGCCAGCTCGAGCGGCACGCCGTCGACGAAGAAGCGGATCTGCTCATCCGTGAGCCCGGCGAGCGAGAAGCGCGCACGGCTGCCGAGTCCTCCCGAGCGACGCACCCCGATCCCTTCGGTACGGGACAGGGCCTCGCCCATGTCGGCGCTCTGGCGCTGCATCTCCTCCATCTCGATGACCTGCACCGCTTCGGCGGACTGGCGCTGGCGCTCCGCTTCCGACTCGCCCTCGACAGTCACCTCGATGGGCTCGTCGGAGCCTGCCGCCGGACCGGGCGCGACAGTCGGAGGCTGCTCGGACCCGGAGGGCCCGCCCTGCGAAGGAGGCTCCTGGGGTGGAGGCGTCACCTGGGGAGGTGGGGGCAGACGGAATTCATAGGTGTAGGCGATGCGCGAGGGCATCGGCTTTCCGTTGCGCGTCGCCGGCTCGAAGCGGAAACGCAGTGCCGCCTCGCGCGCCGCCTCGTCGAAGCCATGTCCCGCGGGCTCGACCACCTCCGCCTGTGTGACGTTGCCCTGTGCGTCCAGCGTGAGGCGCAAGACCACCTTCGCATCACGCCGCTCGCGCTCCGCCTCGGCCGGGTATGGCGCCTCGACGAACTCCACGAGCTTCGGTGGCTTGAGTGACAGGATAGGAGGGGCCGCTTCGGGCTCCCCCGCTCCTGATGCGCCTGGAGCTCCCTCCTGGAGCGCTCCCGCCTGAGCCAGGCCGGCGACGAGGAACAACGCGATCGGGATTATGAAAATGGTTCTCATTTTCAATTTCGCGTTGCGTCTAGCCGGGAGCAGGCAGGCATGTCAAGGAGGAACTCGGATCAGGCGGCCCTGGCCTCGGGAGCGCGCAGCGACTGGAGCTTCTCGGCCACCATGAAGGCGAGCTGCAGCGCCTGCTCGGCGTTGAGCCGTGGATCGCAGTGGGTGTGGTACCGGCTGGACAGGTCGTCCTCGGTCACCGCCCGAGCGCCGCCCAGGCACTCGGTGACGTTCTGCCCCGTCATCTCCAGGTGCAGGCCTCCCGGGTGGACGCCCTCGGCGGCGGCGACCTGGAGGAAGGTCTTCACCTCCGACAGGATGCGATCGAAGGGCCGGGTCTTGTAGCCGTTGCTCGCCTTGAGCGTGTTGCCGTGCATCGGGTCGATGGACCAGACCACGGGGCGGCCGTCGCGACGGGTAGCGGCCATCAGCTTGGGCAGGCACTCGGCGGCCTTGTCCGAGCCGAAACGGCCAATGAGCGTCAGCCGTCCGGGGATGGCCTTGGGGTTCAGGACGTCGATCAGCCGCAACAGCTCGTCCGGCTCCATCGTCGGACCACACTTGAGGCCAATGGGATTCTGGATGCCCCGCATGAACTCCACATGGCCGCCGTCGAGCTGGCGCGTCCGCTCACCAATCCAGAGCATGTGAGCGGAGGTGTCGTACCACTCGCCCGACGCGGAATCGACGCGGGTCATGGCCTCCTCGAAGTTCAGCAGCAGGGCCTCATGGCTGGTGAACAGGTCAACCGGGCTCTGCGCCTGCAGCTGCTCGTGGTGGTGGTGCCCACCGAGCGCGCTCATGAAGCACAAGGACTCGAAGATCCGGTCCGCCAGCTCGCGGTAGCGATCGCCCTGGGGGCTGCCCGCCACGAAGTCGAGCGTCCACCGGTGCAGGTTGCAGAGGTCCGCGTAGCCAGCCTGGGAGAAGGCGCGCAGCAGGTTCAGCGTGGCCGAGGACTGGTGATAGGCCTTGAGCAGCCGCTTCGGATCCGGCATGCGCGAGGCGGCGTCGAACTCCATGCCGTTGATGATGTCGCCGCGATAGGCCGGCAGCGTGACGCCGTCGATCGTCTCGACAGGGCTGGTGCGCGGCTTGGCGAACTGGCCCGCGATGCGGCCCACCTTCACCACCGGACGGCCACCCGCGAAGGTCAGCACCACCGCCATCTGTAGGATGAGCCGGAAGGTGTCGCGGATGTTGTTGGTCGTGAACTCCTTGAAGCTCTCCGCGCAGTCACCGCCCTGCAGCAGGAAGGACTTGCCCTGCGAGACCTGGCCCAGCGCGGCGGTCAGGCGACGGGTCTCCGAGGCGAACACCAGGGGCGGCAGGTGCGACAGCTCGCCCTCGACGCGGGCCAGCTCCCGCGGATCCGGATAGTCGGTCGGGACGTATTTGACGGGTTTCTCCCGCCAGGAATGAGGGGTCCAGTTTCGGGTCATCATGAAAGTGCCCTTTCAAGGGGGGGAGGGCTTGAAGTCGTCAAGGAGCGGGAAGCAGGCCCTGCTCCACGCAGTAGTCCAGGTAGCGGTACAGCAGGTGGCGGTCGGCGGGCGGGCAGGAGATGCCGCTTCCCGCCAGGGCCTGCGTCACCCGATCGCAACGAATGGGCCCCAGGCCGAAGGTGGGCTCCGACGAGCCCGAGCGCAGATCGAAGAAGGCCAGCGTGGTGCTGTGGTCCGCGTTGCGATCGCCCGCCGCCAGGCGCTCACACCACTCGGGGACCGGGTACAGCTTGACCGGGTAGCCGTAGTCGCGAACCCAGCTGAACAGCTCGCTCAGCCGCACCTCCGGCGTGGGCGAGAGGTTGAACACCTCACCCGACGGCGTCGCCAGCGAGAGCCGCACGAGCGCCCGCGCCACGTAGTCCACCGGCGTCCAGGTCTCACCCACCTCAAGCTGGGGCAGCGCCTTCGCGGGGATGCCGGCCAACAGGATGCGCCAGACCAGATCCTGCGGATTGACGATGCCGCTGTCGGGTGCACCCACGACGCGCCCCAACCGGTAGACCGCCACCGGCAGGCCACGCTCGCCCGCCTGTTGGACCAGTCTCTCCGCGATCCACTTGCTCTGCTGGTAGCCGTCGCGCAGCCCCGCGTGCGGCGGCACGAAGGCCTCGGGAACCTCGGGGCTGAGGTTCGACTGTGGGGCCACCGCCAGCGTCGAGACGTAGTGCAGAGGCTTGGGGCGCACCGCGGCGGCCAACCGCAGCAGCTCGCGAGTCCCCCTCACATTGACCGCCTGCAAGCTGCCGTACTCGCGCACGACACTGACCACCGCGGCGTTGTGGTAGATGGCGTCGCACTCGGCGGCCAGCCCGTGGAACCGGGTGGAGCCAAGCCCCAGCAACGGCTGCGTCAGGTCCGCGGGCAGTGCCACCACCCGCTCGGCGAGGCCCACGGTCGAGAGCCGCTGGGAGACCAGGGCCGCGCGAATCCGCTCCATCGCATGGGCCTCGTCACGGGCCCGCACCGGGCAGATCACCCGTGCGTCGGTCTGGCTCAGCAACTGATTGAGCAGGTGTGCACCGACGAAGCCGGTGGCACCCGTCAGCAGGACCTGCCGCAGCGGGGCTTGCGACGCGGAGTTGGAGGCCTGGGCATTGGCGGTCAGCCGCGGAACGATCTCCTCGGGAAGCTCGGCATCCGCGAGCATGGCGGCGGTGAGGCCACCACTGTCTGCCCCGGACTCCGTGCCACGCTCCAGCGCCTGCGCCAGCGCGGCGGCCGTCGGGTAACGGAACACCGTGGCCACGGGCACCTCGCGACCCAGCTCGATGCCCAGCCGGTTCGCCACCTGGATGCTCTGGAGCGACTGTCCGCCCAGCTCGAAGAAGTCGTCCTGCGCCGACATGCCGCTCATGCCCAGGACCTGCTCCCACACGCGCAACACCACGCGCTCGAGCTCGGTGGCCGCCGCCGCAACCGGAGCGGACCCCTCGGTGGGCAGCGAGCGGCGCAGCTCGGCCCGATCGACCTTGCCCGTGCTGGTGCGGGGCAGCCGCTCGGAGAACATGAAGACGCCGGGCACCATGGGCGCGGGCAGCTTCTCGAGCAGATACCGGCGCAGCTCCGCCGCCGCCGGAGCAGGAGAAGCCGCCACGATGTGCGCACACAGCCGCCGCGTGCCCCCTGGCAACACCTGCCCGACCACGGCAGCGTCACGCACACCGGGGTGACCGAGCAGCACGGTCTCGACCTCGGCCGGGTCGATCCGGTGGCCGCTGATCTTGAACTCGTCGTCCACGCGACCGACGAACACCAGCTGTCCATCTTCGCGCAGCCGGACCCTGTCTCCCGTGCGGTAGGCGCGAGGGCTCTCAGGCAGCGCGTTGAGCGAGGTGAAGCGCGCCGCATCCAGCTCCGGACGACCCAGATAGCCTCGCGCCAGACCGCCCCCCATCAGGAACAACTCGCCCTCGGCTCCCGGAGCGGCGAGCCGTCCGTGCGAGTCGATGAGGGCCGCGCGCACACCGGGAAGCGGACGGCCGATCGGCACTTCCTCTCCGGAGGACACGGGCTCGGAGCCGCCGCTGAGCGTCGCGACAGTGGCGACCACGGTGGCCTCGGTGGGACCGTAGGTATTGAACAGCTGGACCTCTGGCCCAACCGCGGCGCGCCACCGTGCGACCCGCTCGGGCAGCGCGGCCTCTCCACCGATGATCACCGTGCGAAGGGAGGACGGCAGGCGAGCCACGCCCGTCGAAACGCTGTAGGCCAGCTCGTGCCAGAACGCCGTGGGGAGATCCAACACGGTGATGCCACACTCGGCGCAGGCGTCGAGCAGCCTCGGCACCGACTGGAGCATCTCATCGGTGCGCAGCACCAGCTTCGCGCCCGCGCACAGGGTCAGGAAGATCTCCTCGACGCTGGCGTCGAAGTGCAGCGGCGCGAATTGCAGGACCCGGTCCTCGCGCCGCAGCCCGTAGCGGTGCGTCGCACCCGCCACGAAGTGGGCCAGCGCGCCTCGGGAGATCTGCACGCCGTTGGGCTTGCCGGTCGAGCCAGACGTGTAGATGACATAGGCCAGCTGCTCGTCCGCCGCTCGTGCGCTCTCAGGAGAGGAACGAGGGATCGCCCGCTCATTCTTTCGGACGACGAGGTGACCCGGAGCCATCGGACCCGTACCAGGCTCCGGGCTCTCAACGGTGGTGACGATCAACGCGGGCGCGGCGTCGTCGAGGATCGCCGTGGTCCTGGACGAAGGCCCGAAGGGATCGATCGGCAGGTATCCGGCCCCGGAGAACAACACGCCCAGGCTCGCGACGATGGCATCAATGCCTCGCGGCACCATCACCGCCACGGGAGTGTCGGACTGAGCACCCGCCACGACGAGCTTGTCCGCCAGCGCGTGGGCAGCCTGGAGCAACTCGCGGTAGCTCAGCCAGTGAGAACCGTGCTCCACAGCGATGGCGTCGGGCTGCTCATCAGCCCGCGCGGAGATCAGCTCCAGCACCGGGCGAGCCGGCGTGGGGAGCGGTCCTCCATCGAGCACGGATGACGGACCCGTGGACCGGCCAATCGCCTGCTCGGGCGCGGCGACCAGCGACTCCAACAGTTGGAGGAAGTCGCGCTGATGGGCGTCCAGCACCTCGGCGGTGTAGCAGGCCGGGTTGGCGTCGAAGTCGACCCGCAGCCCTCCCCCATCGGACCTGGCGTACAGACCGATCGACAGATCCTCGACCGGCCCTGCGGAGATGTTGTGCGCGGTGGCCGGCATCCCCGCGAAACGCAGGGCGTAGTCGAACGGCATGATGTTGACCACGGGGCCGAACAGCCGGCGCTGCCCCCCCACCAGCCGCAGGTCGCGGCGGAGCTGCTCGTAGCGGTAGCGCAGATGGGGCCGCATGGCGCGGAGCTCCTCACCCACCTGACGGGCCAACGTGAACAACCCAGCGTCCGGGCGCACCGGCACGCGCAGCGGGACGATGTTCATCGCCATGCACGGCACACGCAGCGCGGCGGAACCCAACCGCGACATCACCGGCAGCCCGAGCACCACCTCCGGTGCCTCGGTCCGCTGGTGCAGCCAGGCCGCCGTGGCCGCGAGCACGAGGTCCGGCCAGCTCAAGCCCGCCTTGCGTGCGGACTCCTGCAGCCGCTCCACGGTGCCGGGCGGCAGGTAGCGCGTCTGCCGCACGAAGCTGGACGACATGGGCGCGGGTTTCGCCAGGCTCACCGGAGTGGGCCGATCCTCGAGGCGCTGCGTCCAGAAGGCCCGGTCGAGCTCAAACTGCGGCCCAGCCCGGTAGGCGGCGTCCTCGTCCAGCACGGCGCGCAGTGAGCCGAAGCCGCCCGTGGTGGGCCGGCCAGCGACTCGTGCGGTGTAGAGCTCGGCAACGCGCCGCGCCAGCAGCGAGAAGCCAAAGCCATCCATCGCGATGTGGTGGACCCGCTGGTACCAGAAGAACCGATCGGGCGCGGCCTTGAACAGCGCCTCCGCGAAGAGCGGTCCCCGGCGGAGATCCACGGGCCGGGACAGATCTTCCCGCATCCACGCCTGGGCCGCCGCCCAGGGGTCGGGAGTGCCGCTGAGATCGACCACGTGCAGGGTCCAGTCCGACCGTGGCTCGATGAACTGCGTGGGCACCTCCCCTTCGGACACGAAACGCGAGTGCAGCGCCTCCGCCTCTCCCACCGCCTGCCGCACCGCCGCCTCGAAGTGCACTGGGTCAACGGGCCCACGTATCTCGATGCACTCGCCAGCGTTGTACACCGGGCTGTTGAGGTCGAACTGCTGGCCCAGCCAGATTCCGTGCTGGGCGGCCGACAAGGGCCAGCGGGCATCCTGTGAATCGCGCATCGCCAGGTACTCCGTAGGGGGGAAGACGTCCGGTGTGGGGAGATCCCCACACGTTCCGCGGACTACGAGGGGTGGGAGTTGTTCCGGGGCGCCTGTGCGCTCGAGGACAGCAGCGCGTACCAGTCCGTCAGGGTCGGACGCTCGGCCAGCTCCACGAAGGTAATCTCGGCACCGGTACGCCGCCAACGCTCGACCAGGCTCATGATCCGGATCGAGTCGAGTCCCCTCTCGAGCAGGTTCTCGTCATCGCTGATCGCCGACGACGACTGGAGCAGGATCTCGGCGACGTCCTCGCGCACCTGCTGACGGCTCAGGGCCTGCTCACCCACCGTGGACGCGGGCCGCAGCACGTCGATGACCTGCTGCGCGGTGGTGGTCACGGCGCACAGCTTCGCCGCGTAGTTCAGCGCCATCTGGTGGTGCTCCAACGAGAAGTCACCCACCGCGTCCGCGACCAGGAACGCCTGCACGTCGTTCATGAACGCGTGAGAGGCCGTCTGGAGACAGCCGATGTGCGCGTAGATGCCAGTGATGATCAGCTGATCCCGCCCGCGCGCACGCAGGAGCTCCAGCAGCTCGGTCTTGACGAACGCGCTGTAGCGCCACTTGGTGAGGAAGATGTCGCCCTCGGCCGGAGCCAGCGCATCGACGATCTGCTTCTGGTGCGGTCCGTCGGGAATGCCCGGTCCCCACAGATCCAGTTGCAGGCCTCGCTGCTCGGGCGTCTGACCGCCAGGCTGCGCCGAGTACACCACCGGAATGCCCAGCGCCGTGCAGTGCTGCCGCAGCTTCTGGATGTTCGCCAGCAGCTCCGTCACCGGAGACTGGTCCGGCGTGAAGGCATTCAGGAAGTAGCGCTGCATGTCGTGGATCAGCAGCACCGCGCGCTTGGGATCCGGCGTCCACGAGACCTTGTTCTTCGGCAGGTCAGCCGCGCCGGGCATGGCATAGGGGGAGATGGAGGGGAGTGCCATGGGAATGACTCCTTTCAGCTCGAGGGAGTGAGAACAGCGTTTCGTCGGGAGAGCGCCTCGCGCAGCGCCTTCTTGCTGACCTTCCCGACGCCGGTCTGCGGGAACGAGTCGACGAACTCGATCCGATCCGGGATCTTGAAGGCCGCCAGTCCCCGCTCGCGCAGGAACGCGGTGAGTGCGGCGGCGGGCGGCGGAGCCTCACGCGGGATGATGAACGCGCAGGTCCGCTCGCCGAGGAACGGGTCGGGCATGGAGACCACCGCCGCGTCGTGCACGGCGGGATGGGCCAACAGGTGATTCTCGACCTCTTCGGCCGCGACCTTGTCGCCACCCCGGTTGATCTGATCCTTCGCGCGCCCCTCCACCACCAGGTACCCCTCTGGCGTCACCCGCACCAGGTCACCCGTGCAGTAGAAGCCATCGGCCGTGAACGCCCGCGCGTTGTGGGCCTCGGCCTTGTAGTAGCCGCGGATGGTGTAGGGACCGCGCGTCAGGAGCTGGCCCGTCTCCCCTGGAGCGACGTCGTGACCGTCCTCGTCCACCACCCGGATCTCATCATCCGGGGAGATCGGCCTGCCCTGGGTCGTGACGATGATCTCCTCGGGATCATCCAGCCGCGTGTAGTTGACCAGACCTTCGGCCATTCCGAAGACCTGCTGCAGCGTGCACCCGAGCGTGGGACGCACCCGCCGCGCAACCTCGGCACTGAACTTGGCCCCACCGACCTGCAGCACGCGCAGGCTCGACAGGTCGTGCCTCCGGGCCTTGGCGGACTCCAGCCAGATCATCGCCAGCGGAGGCACCACCGCGGTGATCGTGACGCGCTCACGCGCGATCAGCGGGAACACCTCGTCGGGGCTTGGGTTCAGCGCCATCACGGCCGTGCCACCCGCGTAGAAGGTACCGAGCACACCCGGCGAGCTGAGCGGGAAGTTGTGCGCGGCTGGCAGCGCGCACAGGTACACGCTCGACCCATCGAGCTGGCAGATCTCCACGCTGCCCCGCAGGCTGTAGATGTAGTCGTCGTGGGTGCGCGGAATGAGCTTGGGCACACCCGTGCTGCCGCCCGACAGCTGGAAGAACGCCACATCGCTGGGACGCGGTCCCTCCGGCAGCTCGGTGGGCGAGGCGTACAGGTCGCTCAACGCGGTGAACGAGCCCGCCTCACCCGCGACAATCACGTGCTGCAGGGTCGGCACCGCCTCGCGGACCTGCGCGGCCAACGTGCGGTAGTCGAAGCCCGCGTGCTTGTCGGGAATGATGTAGGCGACCGCCTCGGTGAACGAGCAGAAGTAGTTGATCTCCGAGCTGCGGTGCGCAGGCAGCGCGAACACCGGCAGCGCGCCCAACCGGAACAGCGCGAAGATCACCTCGTAGAACGCGGCGATGTTGGTCAGCTGGACCACCACCCGATCCCTCGGCTTGATGCCCAGGGCGTAGAACCCGGCGGACAGCTGGTCCACGCGCGAGTCGAACTCGCGGTAGCTCAAGCGCTGGTTCCCGGCGACGATCGCGGTGCGCTCACCGTGACGCTGTGCCCGCTCGCGCAACATCTGCCCGAAGGTCTCGCCACGCCAGTAGCCGGCCTGCCGGTAACGCGTGGCAAACTCCTCGGGCCACGTGGGGCAGCCCGGGAGCGGAACGACTTCCTGCCCAGGGCCCGTCATGGCTGCACCTCGACGCCCTGCCCCAGCCCCATCGCCTGGAGCATGGTGCGGAACTTCGCCTCGGTCTCGGCCAGCTCGGACTCCGGCTTCGAGCCGACCACGATTCCCGCCCCCGCGAACAGCCGCAGCGAGTGCTCGTTGGCCTCGGCGCAGCGGATCGTCACCGCCCACTGGCCGTCACCGTTCGCGTCGCACCAGCCGACCGTGCCCGTGTAGTAGCCGCGTTCGAACGGCTCGATCGTCCCGATGGCCGCGTGGGCCAGCTCGGTCGGGTAGCCGCACACCGCCGGCGTGGGATGCATCGCCACGGCCAGCGTCAGCGACGAGATGGACGGGTCCTTCAGCTCGCCGCTGATCCGGCTCGACAGGTGCCACAGGGTCGGCGTGCTGACGAGCGACGGCCCCGCCGGCACGTCCAGCTTCTTGCAGAACGGACGCAGGGCCTCCGCGACCGACTCGATCACCACCGCGTGCTCGTGGAGATCCTTGGGCGAGACTAGCAGCGCGGCGGCCCGCTCCTGATCTTCGATGGGGTCGGCACTGCGCGGCACCGTGCCCGCCAACGGATTGGCGAGCACCTGCAACCCCGAGCGCGAGACCAACAGCTCAGGGCTGGCGCCGATCAGCGTGCGCTGACCCTCTCCAGGCGTGGCAGCCAGCTGCGGGGGCAGATCCACCGCGAAGGTGTAGCCAGCAGGGTTGCGCCGAGCCAGGTTGCGCAGCAGCTGCCGCAAGTCGATGGGCGTGGCGGCGTTGACTTGCAGCGAGCGCGACAACACCACCTTGCGCAGCGGCCCGGTCTGCATCAGCTTCAGCGCCTGCGCCACGCCGTTGAGATAGGCGGCGGGCTCGGGCACGGGCCGGACCGTGTAACGCGCCGCCAGCGGGCGCTGCACGGGCGCATCCGTATCGAACACCAACGGCCCCGCGCGCTGGATGGTCATGGGCACCACCAGCTGGGCGGGAATCGCCCCGTCGAAGGGCACCGCGCCCACCACTACCGGGATGTCGTGGGAGGCCTCTCGAGCCTCGGCGAGCACCGCCGCCACGCGCTCGGGCAAGAGCTCCAGCGAGTTCTCACCGCCAGGGTGCGGCACGGTGGCGAACGTGCCTCGCGCCAACATCGTCCGTTTGGGCGAGGCGAAGAAGAAGGACGAGCCTGCCTCGTAGCTCTCGAGCAACTGCGTCGCCAGCATCTGTGGCACCAGGGGACGTTCGTTCATCACAGTCACCTTTTGCTTTTGAAAATGAAAACCATTCTCAAATTTTGGGTCAAAAAAGTGTGTCGGGGGAGAAGGAGCCTCCCCCCGCGCGGAGTCGGGGATTACGCGCCCAGCGTCGCGCCGCCGTCGACACAGAGGTCGTGCAGGGTGATGTGGCGGGCGCGGTCGGAGACCAGGAACGCCACCGCATCGGCGATATCGGCGGGAGTGGCAATCCGGCGCAGCGGAATGCCCAGGCGGAAGGTCTCGAGCGAGCCGGCGATCACCGCCTGCGCGCCGTTCTCGTCGGCCCACATCCCACGCTGCATGGCCGTGTCGGTGGAGCCAGGGGACACCACGTTGCAGCGGATGTTGTGCTGCGCCAGCTCCAGCCCCAGGCACTTGGTGAACATGGTCGAGGCAGCCTTCGAGGCGGCATAGGCGGCCATCTGCATGCGGGGCACTCCAGAGGCGTTCGAGCCGACGGTGACGATCACCCCAGACTTCCGCGGCACCATGCGCCGAGCGACCGCGCGGGAGACATGGAAGACACCGTGGGTGTTGACCGCGAAGGTGGTCGCCCAGTCCTCATCGCTGAGTGACACGACCGAGCCCATCCGCAGCACACCGGCCACGTTGGCGAGGATCTCGAT
Organism: Archangium minus; assembly: GCF_044360475.1. Lineage (NCBI taxonomy): Bacteria > Pseudomonadati > Myxococcota > Myxococcia > Myxococcales > Archangiaceae > Archangium > Archangium minus. The sequence continues at coordinate 5,277,123 of NZ_CP043494.1, read as the reverse complement.
CGGCCCCAGCTCGCGCTCGACTCGCTCAACCACCGCCTCGACCGCGGCGCTGTCGCTCACATCGACCTTGAAGGCCGCGGCGCGGCACCCACGCTGGCGCAGCTCCTCCACGAGAACGGACAGACCCTCCTCCCGGGTGTCGAGCGCAGCGATCGACGCGCCCTCAGACAGCGCCCGAGCCACCGCCGCCCCGATGCCCTGTGCGGCCCCTGTCACCAGCGCCACTTTGTGGGTCGTTCCCATCCGTTCCCTCTTCCCTAGGGCCGGAAACCGCCGGCCCGAATGACCAAGGGATAATGAGAATGGTTCTCATTATCATTTTCCTGTGGGCGCACTCTTGCCATGTCCCGGCACGCCAAGTCAAGAGCCTCTTTCACGGGTTGTGCCAAGTCACAGGATGTTGAAGGTTGCGAGGTCCGGCCCGAGACATCCATGCGCCCCTGGCTCCAAGCACATCTCCTGGTGGCCCTCCTCCTGCTCACGGCGTGCGCGACGGATGCCGGAAGGGTGGTCCCCCACAGCAGCATCCAGGTCCACCTCGATACGGGAGCGGGCACGCCGCGAATCCTCACTCCGCCCCGCAGGGCCCCTGTGGAGGTGACCCAGGCGCAGTTCGAAGCCACCCTGGCGCGACTGGTGCCTGAGTTGGAGCTCCCCTCCCCTCCCCGGCAGAGGCTGGCGCTCATCTCCTGGAGCAAGCCGGGACAGGAGGACGAGCGGGCGGCGATGTCACGCGGCTACCACAGCTGGTGCGAGCGCCGAGGCACTCCGGGCGACTGCCTGTCTTTGCTGGGAACGGGACTCGACCTGGGACCCGAGGCGCGGCGCACGCTGGCGCTGACCATCTCCCTGGGGTCGGTGTGGGACGGAGCAGTGGGGGTCTGGGCGGAAATGGTGGACCCGGTGGCGCTGCAATCCATGTTGATGTCCGCCATGGCGGGCTACCTGGCGATGCTGGTGCTCCCCAATCCCGTAACCCAGGCGGCAGCCGTTTCTTTCGGCTGCTTGATGGTGGCCTACCTGGGGCTGGACACAGTGTGGAGCCTGTTGGAGGGATGGAGACGGCTGGAGCAGGAGACACAGCAAGCACGTACCTTCAACGAGGTACGTGAGGCTGGCGAGCGTTTTGGCAGAGTGATGGGAGCGCAGGTGGGACGCCTGCTGGTGATGCTGGCGACGGTAGCCATCGGGTCGACGACGAGCCTGATGCTGAAAGGGCCACCGCCGGGACTGCCGGGTTTTACGCAAGCGACCCGCACTGCCAAGACGCAGTTGGGCCTGCGGCTGGCGGCGGTAGGCCAGGTGCGGCAGGTGCTGGTGGGCCCGGGTAGCTTCACCCTGACCCTGGCACCAGGCGCCCTGGCCATGGCTTCCCAGGGCTCTAATGATGAGGACAACACGTCCGCCCCCAACCAGACCGCCCAGATCCATGCTCCGAAGGGATACCGACTGCAGGAGATCGAGTCCTGGCGGAAACCCAGCTTCACCGAGGATGGGAAGCTCCTGCCCTACAAGGGGACGCGGAACCCGCCCAACCCCATCACGAATCTGGGTCACAACCGGGCTGGCCAGACGGTCTCGAACGGCAAAGCCACAGTCAAGTTCGACAAGGATGGCTTTCCCGAGTTCGACACAAAGTTCGAGACCATCCTGGATGACATCCATATTGGCAGCAAACGTCCTGAACTCCATTTCAAAGCAGCCAACAAGAATCTCTACAACGCAATCCAGAAGGACCTCGATCTGGCAAGAGCTCTCGGCTTCGCTCCGGCAGACATCGAACGACTCCTAACATTGCGCAAAGCACCACCCGGCTATACATGGCATCACCACCAGGATGTCGGAAGGATGCAACTCATCACGGCTGAAGAGAACCGACTCTCCCTGCCTCACACTGGTGGCATGGCCATCTGGGGTGGAGGTCAATGACTATGACCATTCGATGGCTGAACTACCTCTGGCAGGAGCCACATCCGGCGACTCTCGATGAGATCGAATTGCTGGAGCGTCAATGGGACGTGCAGTTCCCCGAGGAATACAAAAAAGTCGTATCCCTTCACCAGGGTATGACTCCTGAACCGTGCGTCTTCGATGTAGGCAGGGGCACAGATGTCTTCAACACCCTCTTGACGATCTGTGAGGATGAAAGATGGCGCGTGTATTCCGTGAGGGGCACGTACCAGGCGCTGAAGCATCATGTCCCCCCAGGCATATACCCATTCGGTGACACCCCTGGCGGCCAGTACGTATGCTTCGACTACCGGACCACTCCTAAGCAGCCCAAGATCGTTCTCGTCACGGTGGAGACGGACATCCACCCCATCGCGGACAGCTTCTCGGATTTTCTTGCAATGCTGCACGACTAAGCGGTCCACCCTAGGTATGACGATGGCAATACGCTGGGAAACCTATATAAGGTGCTGGCGAGCCGACCGTGGACGCCACCGCAGAAGAAGTGGCTGGAGCAAATCGGCAACCAGCTCACGGCGAACGTGGTGCTGGACCGGCAGTCCTTCGACTCGGGGGCCTTCAAGGACCACGGTGGATGGGCCGCGATGGACAAGGCGCTGGAGGGCAGGCTGGAGCAGGTGCTCGGGGAACTGGTGGACCACGTCTGGAGCCCCGCGGCCAGATGCATCCCAGAGGGTTCCATGTCATTTCCACTGAAAGGCCAGTGGCGGCAGGGGGTGCTCGCCATGAGCGCCCTGCTCCAGACCCGCGGCTCGACGGGTTTCGCCTTCGACTCGGCGACGAGCGCCTGCCGGCAGAATCCTGGTTACTGCGCCAGCGTTGCAGGCGAGCAAACCGTAGTGCCCACCACCCTCCGAGGCGCCGCCGAGGTCGCCTGCCCAGCGTCAATTACTTTTTCCCCTTGGCGACAATTACACTTCCCCATCGGGTTGATGTTCTGACTGCGTTCACTTCATCGTCGCCGTAGTCGTCGCTACGTCCGTCGGAGCCTCTGGGTCGGTCACCTCCTGTGCCGTGGTGTTACTCGTCCCCAGGCGCCTTACGCGGGGCCTTGTCGACCGTCTCCCGGCTCTTGGCCTTCTCGCTGCGGTAGCTGTCGCCGGTGAGTTCCAGAATCAGCGCGTGGTGCACCACCCGGTCAATGGCCGCCGCCGTCGTCATCGCGTCCTTGAAGATTCGGTCCCACTGCGAAAACACCAGGTTGCTGGTGATGAGGACACTCCTCCTCTCGTAGCGCTGGGCCAGGAAGGTAAACAGCACCTCCATCTCCTCCCGGTCCTGCTGGATGTAGCCGATGTCGTCCAGGATTACCGCGTCGTACCCGTCCAGCCGCCGCAGCTCCTTCTCCAGCAAGAGGTTCTTCTTGGCCGCCAGTAGTCGCTGCACCAGCAGCACCGCCGGCACGAAGAGCACCTCGTAGCCGCGATGCACCAGCTCGTGTCCTATGGCGCTCACCACGTGCGTCTTGCCGCGGCCCGGCAGTCCGAAGGCCAGCACGTTCTCCGCGCGCTCCACGAAGCCGCCCTCGCACAGGGCCGGTAGCTGACGGCGCACCTTGGCCGGCAGCTTCTCCTGCTCGAGCGTGGCCAGCGTCTTGTCCGTGGACAGCCCCGAGGCCTTGAGCAGCCGCTCAATGCGTCGGCCCCGGCGCTCGCTCAGCTCCAGCTCCACCAGCTGGCGCAGGTAGTGCGGGCACGTCCAGCCCTCCTGTCCGGCGCGCCTGGCCAGCTCCTCGTGGTGGGCGGCGAATGCCGGCAGCTTCAGCGCTCGCAGCAGCATGGCCAGCGTTTGCTGCTGCTCGTCGGCGGCTCCTGCCGCTGCCCGCAGGGACGTGGAGGTGGAGCTCATGACGCCACCTCCCGCTGCTCCACCAGCAGCGCGTCATAGCTGCTCAGGTCCACCTCGGGCTGCGCCAGTTCGGGCACCTCGGGCCGGGCTGGCGCCACCAGCGCCTTCACCTGCTCGGCACCGCGCAGTCCGCCCTCGGCCAGCAGCCTCGCCAGCACCTCTTCCACCTGTGCCTCCAGCGTGGAAGCCGAAAGGTGAAGAATCCGCAGGTACTCCACGTCCGCGGCTCTCCCCTCGTGTACCCGCTGCAGCTCGTCGTACGCCTGGCGGAATACCAGCGAGGGGAAGAGGTCCTCTCGGTAGCGGTACTGCGCGAAGGCCCCGGGCTTCTGCACCAGCGACCAGATGATGTGCCGGTAGTTGATGCGGTGCCCGTTGCGGCCCACCAGCCTGTCCACCACCAGCTGCGGCTTTCCCGCGTGCAGCACCTCCAGCCTGTCGTCGTACACTCGCACCCGCACGCGCTGGCCCACCAGCCGCGAGGGCACCGAGTACGTGTTGTGCTGCACCCGGATGGTGCTCCACGCCGTGACGACTACCTCCAGCTCGCTGTACTCCACCAGCCGCTGCACCGACAGCGGCCTCATCGCCAAGAGCTCCTCCTCCACCTTCGCTCCGCGCAGCCGGTTGGCCTTCTCCAGCACGCCCTGCACCCACTTCTCGTACGCCGCGGCGCTCTCGAAGTCCCGGCTGCCGCGCATCAGCAGGTGCTGCAATAGCCGGCGTTTGAGCGCGCCGTTGAGCGCCTCCACGTCCCCGTTCTGCTCCTTCTTCCCCACTTCAATGGTGCGCGGCTCCATGCCCAGGTGCTTCATGAGCGCGAGGTACTCGGCGTTGAAGCCCCGCTTGCCGTTGCGCAGGTCGTGCGTGGCGCTGGTGGAGTTGTCCGTCTGGTGGTAGCGCGGCACCTTCCCCAGCCGGAAGACGGCCGCCTGCACTCCGCGCTTGATGGCCGCCATGGACTCCGAGTGGCACACCGTGGCCCATTCCCAGTTGGAGTAGGGCAGCACCGGGTGACACAGCAGGTGCGCGAAGGGCTGGCCTCCCACCGTCACCTCCAGCTCGTTGGCCCACGTGAAGTCCGTCTGCATCGCCTCCCCGGGTCGATGCTCCTGGGCGAAGAACACCTGCTTCTCCGGCCCCTGCTGCGCTCTCCACTGGCGCACTCGCCGCTGCAACGTGCGCAGCTGCCCCGGCTTGTAGCGTCCCGGCTCGCGAGCACACAGCTCCTCGAAGAGCGTCTTGGCCTCCAGTTCCGGCGCCTCCTTCAGCCTCTCGGCCAGGCTGTCCCACTGCTCCTCGAAAGGGTCCTCCCGCGTCCTCCAGGTGCGCTCCTGCTTGAGCTCCGAGGGGAACTTCCCCTCCTTCACGTACTTGCGTGCCGTCTTGCGGTCCATCCCGCCCGGGCCGACGCCAGCCCGAGGCGACCGTGCTTCGCCATCTCTTCCATCAGCTTCCTCACCTGGGCATCCGTCGTCCTCACCCGTCCATCCGAACCTCCGGAGTCACCGGGTTTCTACCGACGGCTGCCGTCACTCTGGATGGGGAGGTGTAGTTGTCGTTGATGGGGAGGTGTAGTTGTCGCTGAGCAGTCGCCTCCGTGGCGGCCCCCCTCAAGGTGCTGACTCCCAATATGAAGTCCACTATCGAGCGCGAGTTGGTGGAGTGCGCCGAATGGGCGAACGAGACCGTCAATCGCCAGCACTTCGGCGGCAACAGTCCCTCACGAAGCCAATGCCAAGAGGAGTTGGGGAAGGACCCGTTCGGTTCCGAAGAGGAACAAGCCCTCCGTCAGCAGGGGTGCGCAGACGAACTCGTGGGGACACTCGTGCCCGATGTAGTCATTCACTCGGGCAACCCTCTCGATGTCCTGGCAGTCTACGACTTCAAGTTCCCCTGTCCCACCAGCGATGAACCCAGGTGGAACGACTATCCCAAAGGACACCCCTATCACGAATCCAATCAAGGGGCGATGTACCACAGGGCTTTGGGAGTGAAGCCCTTTCGTGTGGCTCCCATCTGGAGGATCTACTGATGAGTGAGCACTATCCGAAAATACGGCTCACCTCGTGGCATGGCGGGCTGTTGATGCGCGAGAGCTTGAGTTTCTGCTTCTACATGCGGCGCTCTCACGAAGAGGTAGCTCCCGCAGTGGCGCGCTCGTTGGAGGTGTACCTGCGCGCCGTGGGGCCTCGGGCGCTTGCCTGGTATCCCGATGACCACGGCGAATGGTGGGAGTTGGATGCCTCGGGGTGGGACGTCGTCCAGCGCCAGTTGTTCGATGAAAGCTGGCCCGGCAGCCACATCTTCGACTTGTGCGAGAGTCCGGATAGCGCCCGTGGTTACGAGGTCGAGTACTGTGGGAAAGGGCTTGAAGCATTCCACCCGGGCGCAGTCTGCGCCGTGTCCTTCTGGTTGCCTACGGAGTACCTGGAGGAACATGGCCCGGACCATGTGCGTGCGTTGGCTGCGTGCACCGGACCATGTGGAACACCGATTCCGGGGGAAGTGGAACACTGATTCCGGAGCAAGTGGAACGCCCATTCCGGCCATGTGGAACACCGATTCCGGGCAAGTGGAACGCACCCTGGAAGTAGGTGGCGGGATGGGAAACCCAGTGGAGCGTTGACGGTGCTGGACGAGCCGCCGCCTCTGACCACCCCCCCCAAGGAGGTGTTGATGGCGGCAGAGAGGCTGTCCATGCGCAAGCTGAGAGAGTTGTTGAGGCAGAGGTTGGAGCTGAAGCTGTCGGTGCGGGAGATTGCCCGGAGCCTGGGAATCGGAGTGGGCACGGTCAACCGCTACCTGTACCGGGCGCAGGCGGCGAAGCTGACGAGCTGGCCGCTGCCGCCGGAGTTGGACGACGACGCGGCGCTCACGGCGCTGCTGTTCGCGGACGAGGGCAAAGCGGTGGCGAGCCGGCCCGAGCCGGACTGGGCGCACGTGCACGCGGAGCTCAGGAAGAAGGGCGTCACCAAGTTGCTGCTGTGTGTTACCGCGCACGCTTGTTGATGGAGATTTGGACCGGCTGGTTGATGGGCATCAATGAAGATGAGCGGGCCTGGAGCAGACTGGCTGATGGGCATCGATGAAGATGAGCGGGACTGGAGCAGGCCCGGTGATGGAGCCCTCATCTTCCATGCGCGCGGGGAGGGCACGGCCGATGAGGGGCCATGGCGGGGCTCCAACTGGTGCGCTGCTTCTGGCGTTGGACTCACACCGGATTGGGACTGACGGCGTCGACCTGCCGTTTGAGGCCGAGGGCCCTGACCGGTGCCGTCAGGCACTCCCGCCAGCCAGGGGGCGAGCAGCGGCCATGGCCCGCGGAGCACGAGTCGGACTCCATGCCGTGAGGGTCGACCGCATGTGCTGCCTCCGGGGAGGCCCTGTCGGCCCCAGGGCCGACAGGGCCTGGGCGCAGGGCATACCTGTAGCGTGCCCGGCCGGGAGCGGACCAGGAAGGGGACTTGTCGGGTGGGTGAAGCTGTCGGGCCCTGGGCTTGAGGACTGTCCCTCACTGAGCGCGCGCGGCGCCCAGGAATGCCTGCGTGCTCAGGGGCGGGGAGGGAGCGGCGGGCGGGGCGTAGCCGGCCACGACGCTGGCGACGTGGGCAGCGGCCTTGCGCGGGTGCCAGTGCGGCGGCCAGGGACGCATGGCGTGCACCTGTGCGAGCAGCTGCCCCTGGTGCACGGCGCGCAGCCAGCGCAGCGGCGTGCGCCAGCGCCCGGCTTCACTGGCGCCTGTGTGCTTCCAGGGGTTGACCAGGCGGCGCACGGCTTCCAACCCCAACCCCACCAACCCCCACAGCGCCAGGGCCCACACCATGGCCGCCACCGAGTACAGCCTCCGCCACGTCACTTCCCAGGGCACCACCGTGCACGTGCCACCACACGCCCGGCAGCGGTAGCGCCGCACCTGCACCACCCGCACCTGTGCCTGCTGCCCGGGTTGGGCAGGACCTCGCACCTGACGGCTGCGTGTGCCATGCCCTTGCAACACCAGGCCGGCTCCCACTGGCCGGCTGGCCGCTCCACACCTCGGGCATTGCCCCGGCCGTGCCGCTTCCACACTCGGCGGAGCCTCTTCCCACCTGTCCACTCCCACCCGACTGCGCACCAGCTGCTGACGGCCTGCTGTCTGCTTCTCCATCACCTCTGGCGGAGCCCGGGGCCCTGGCCTGTACCTGCCCCTGTTTCTCTTCCCCCGCCCTTGCCCGGACGTCGGGGTCGGCTTCACGCCGTTTCAGCTCCGCCCTCCTGCGCCCCAACTACTTCGGCCGTCAGGCTCTGACCCGAACCTCCTGGGTGATGGGCCACCCTACGACCCGAACCCCCTTCCCATCATCCAGTCGGTCCGTTCCCGGGCCGATCTCCCCCATCTAAGCTGCGCGGTAACACTGTGGCAGGAGTACCGGGAGGGCAACCCGGAGGGCTACCAGTACAGCCAGTTCTGCGAGCGCTACGCGCGGTGGGCCAAGAGCGTGAGCGTCACCATGCGCCAGGAGCACCGGGCCGGGGAGAAGTGCTTCATGGACTTCAGCGGCGATGGGCTGCAAGTCCACGACGCGGTGAGCGGTGAGGTGCGGGTGGCGAAGCTGTACGTGGCGGTGCTGGGGGCCAGCAACTACACGTACGTGGAGCCCGTCTTCAGCGAGGACGTGGGCACGTGGGTGGGGTGCAACCAGAGGGCGCTGGAGTACTTCGGAGGGGTGCCGGAGATGGCGGTGCCCGACAACCTGAAGGCGGCAGTGACGCGCACCAACCGGTACGAGCCGGACATCAATCCCAGCTACGCGGACATGGCCAGGCACTACGGCTTCGCGGTGGTGCCGGCGAGGCCGCGCAAGCCGAGGGACAAGGCGAAGGCGGAGAATGGGGTGCTGCTGGCCGAGAGGTGGATTCTGGCGGCGCTGCGCAACCGGCGCTTCACGTCGCTGGGTGAGGTGCGCGAGGCGGTGGCGGAGCTGCTGGAGAAGTTGAACACGAGGCCCATGCGCAAGCTGGGCAAGAGCCGCCGGCAACTCCTCGAGGAGGTGGAGAGGGCGGCCCTCAAACCGCTGCCGGACAAGCCCTACGAGCTGGCGCACTGGAAGAAGGCGCGCGTCAACGTGGACTACCACGTGGAGCTGGAGGGGCACTGCTACAGCGTGCCGTACGGGCTGGTGGGGCAGCAGGTGGAGGTGCGCTACACGCAGTCATGCGTGGAGGTGCTACTGGGCAGCCGGCGCGTGGCCAGCCACGTGCGCGGCGAGCAGCGCGGCGGCTTCACCACGTTGGCCGAGCACATGCCCAAGAGTCACCGCGCATATGCGGAGTGGACGCCGAGCCGGATTCTCTCGTGGGCCGCCACGGTGGGACCCAGCACGGCGGCGCTGGTGGAGGAGTTGATGAAGCGCCGGCCCCACCCCGAGCAGGGCTTCCGCTCCGCCCTGGGCGTCATCCGCCTGGCTGAGCGCCACGGACAGCAGCGCGTGGAGAAGGCGTGCGCGCGGGCGCTGCGCCACCGCGCCTACAGCTACAAGTCCGTGGCCGCCATCCTCCAGCACCACCTCGAGGAGGTGGAGGCTGCGCACGAGGACAAGGGAGCGCTGCCCGCGCACGAGAACGTGCGCGGCGCCGACTACTACCACTGACGCTTCGCGCGCCCGGCCACGGTGCGCGGACAACGCTCCGCGGTGTCGGCCTTCGCGGCCCGGTACCTCGGAGGACGCCTGCGCGCGCCCTTCGGGCGCGCTCCGGCGCGGCAACACCCAACAACCCCAACGAAGAGACGAGACGATGCTGACGGAGCAGACGCTTACGAAGCTCAACGCGATGAAGCTGTACGGCATGGCCAACTACCTGCGCACCTGGATGGAGCGGCCAGCGGACACGCAGGTGGGCCCGACGGAGCTGGTGGGCCTGCTGGCGGATGCGGAGTGGGTGCACCGGGAGAACAAGAAGCTCACCTCGCGCCTGCGCAACGCGCGGCTGCGCCAGACGGCGTGCCTGGAGGACATAGACTACGGCCTGGCGCGCGGGCTGACGAAGGCCCAGGTAATGGAGCTGTCCACCTCGCGCTGGGTGGCGCAGGCGCAGAACGTGCTGGTGACGGGCCCCACGGGCGTGGGCAAGAGCTTCCTGGCGTGCGCGCTCGGACAGAAGGCGTGCCGCGACGGCTACAGCGTGGTGTACCGCCGCGCCTCGCGTCTCTTCGACGAGCTGGCGCAGGCTCGCGCCGACGGCACCTACCCGCACCTGCTGCGCAGGCTCGCCAAGGCCCAGGTGCTGATTCTCGATGACTTCGGCCTGGAGCCGTTGGGCGCCAGCGAGCGCAAGGAACTACTGGAGGTGTTGGAGGACAGGTATGGCTCCGGCGCCACCGTGGTGACCTCCCAACTCGACTCCAAGGACTGGCACGCGGTGATTGGCGAGCCCACCCTGGCCGACGCCATCCTCGACCGGTTGGTGCACAACGCCCATCGCCTCAAGCTCACCGGCGACTCGGTGCGCGACCCGGAAAGGAATTTGACCCGGTCCAAGAAGGGGGCGAAGTGAACCCCGGCCAGCGTCGCTGACGCTCCGACTGTTCCACATGGCCGGAACGGGTGTTCCACTTCGCCCGGAACGAGTGTTCCACTTCGCCGGAATACGCAGTTGGCACTGGAGCTCGCCGCTCCGCTGCCCTTCTGCTCCGGCCATGCGGGCCTTGCCTTCAATCGTCTCGGCACCCCTCCGGAACTTCAGCATCTCCGATTCCGTTACCCAGGGATGGATGTTCCCAATTTGATGAGGTTGTCCTGGAACATCGGCACCCGGGTGAAGGGTCCCTCCTGGCTGACATTCCTCGGCCAACCCGTGCTCGGCGAACTGGGGGGGACGGCGGGCCTGCGCTCCCGTCTCTCTTCTCCGGACATCACCGTCCAGGAGATGGAAGGCGAGCGGGCCGTCGTCACCCTGGGAGAATGGCCCGAAGCGGGCGACACTGAGCAGGGCCGCTACCTTCCGCTTTATCGCGAACTGGCGCGCGTGCTGGAGCCCTGGCTCTACCAGGAGCCTCCCAGCCGGGACAGCATCGCGGCAGAGGAGATGCACCGCTGGGAGCGCCGATTCCTCGACTGAGTGATCAAGGCACGGACCAGCAGCCCGGGCCTGTCCACCCCTCGCGGCCGCTCGCCAGCACCACCTTGCGCCATCCGCCCTCCTCCGCCACGACCTCCAGCCGGCTCCCTGCCGACAGCCGCTCCAGCACCGGAGCCACCGTGGTCGCCCTCTCCCGCGCCATGCAGTCTTGGGGCAGTACCTCGGCTGGGATTTCGTGCTCCACCTGCGCCTGTGCCACCGGAGGCCTCGCCACGTTCATCGGCTCCGTGCGCTCCGAGGTCCTCGTCATCAGGCCCACCAGTCCGCCCAGCAGCACCGCTGCGACCAGTCCCAGCACGCAGCGCGGGTCCTCCCATACCCGAGGCTTCAGCGCGACCTCCATCGCCGGTTGTGCCGCGGGCATCCCCAGCGTGGCCCTCATCTTCTGCTGCTGTGCTCCCTCCACCTTCGCCGCCAGCTCTCCCGAGCGCTTCACCATCTCCTGCGACCACGTCCGCAGCGGCGCTACCTCCGCCTCCAGCCTCGAGCGCAGCGAGGCCTTGCGATGCAGGAAGTGCGACACCAGCGCCCGCCGCTCCGCCTCGCTCACCGCCAGGCTTGGATCGAACCGGAAGCCCTTCTCCACCTCCTTCGCCCACGCCACCAGCCTCGCCGAGCGCACCGCGCCGAACCCCGGCACCTGCCTCACGTCTTCCTTCAGCACGTCGTACGCGGACTCGATGCCCCAGCGCACCAGGTTTGACTTCAGCCCCTGCTTGATGCCCTCGATCTCCTGATCCTCAATGAGCGCATTGCGCAGGAATTGCTCGCGCTGCAGCGCCTCACGGTGCTGGAGCTGCCGGCGCTGCTCGGCCTCGTACTCCGGCTGCAGCCTGCCGTACTCCGCTCGCAGCCCGTGCAGCAGCTGGCGCGCCCGCTCCGCCAGCCGGTTCAGCTCCTCCTTGAAGCGCTCGTACTCGGCCTGCGCCGCCGCCAGTCCCGACTCCGCCTGGCGGAGCAAGCCCTGCTGCTCGGCCATCAGCGCCGGGAGTCGGAGGTCCCTCCGCCCCTTCCACCACAGCACCGAGGCACTCGCCAGCAGCGTACAGGAGGGCACCAGGATCAGCTGCCCCACCCTCGAGGACGCCAGCACCAGCACCCACCAGCCCACCGTAGCCAGCACGCCACCCACCAGCATGGCCAGACTCGCCTGCCGGACCCGGTTCACTTCCGCCTGGAGATCCTCCGGCAGCCACTCTGGCACCGCGGGCATCGGCGCAACCGGGGCCGGAGCGGTCAGGTTCGGAGACAACAGCCTTTGCGCTTCGAGCCACAGCGGCTCGATGTCCGGGAAGCCACACGTGAAGCCCTGTGTCGGCGCCTGGCTCCCTGGCGCGGTGAAGAAGGCCACCCCGCGCGTGGCCATCATCTCGCACCACGGGCAGGCCGCCAGGTGCTGCGGATACTTGTGGGTGGGCTCCTGAGGGCACGTGCGCAGCGCTCGCGCCAGCGTCTGGAGCGCCCGGTACCACGCCGTGGTTCCTGGCCTCCCCGTCCGCGAGGCCTCCGGCGCGAAGGCCTGCTCGAAGAGCCCGGCCAGTTCCCCCGGCAGCGTGGCCAGCGGCAGGTGGATCGCCGGCGGTGTCATCTGGAGCGCCCGCGCGTTGCGCCCGTAGGCGAAGCGGAACTCGCGGATCGCCCGCTCCGGCGTCATCTCCCCCTGTCCGGAGAAGACGCCCGTGAAGGGATGGCGCCCCAGGAAGAGCAGGTGGAAGAGCAGCACCGCCAGGCTGAAGCCCTCGTGCGACGCGGTCCGCTCCAGCCCCGCGAAGCTCTGGCCCTGCAGCTCGGGTGGCGTGAAGAGCGGGACGCCCACCTCGCAGCGGTACACCCGGCTCCCCGCCCGAATCTGGAACGAGTCACAGTCGATGAGCCGCACCGTGGCGTCCTTCGGCGACACCAGCAGGTTGCTCTCGTTCACGTCCCCCACCAGGTGACCCAGGGCGTGCAGCTCCTCGAAGACGCTGGCGCAGTTGAGCGCCGTCTGCACCAGGAAGGCCCAGTCCGCGGTGGGGAACTCCTTGCGGCGGCTCGCCGTGGAGTACAGCAGGTGGATGGGCTTGAAGCCGTTCACCCGGGGCATCGTGAAGCCACGCACCGGACCTCCAGCACGGCCCTCGTACAGCACCTCGTGCGGCCAGGCCGCCAGCTTCTCCACTCCCTTTGGCGCATTCGCAGCCATCCACAGCAGCTTCTGCCCCTGCTCCGCCGGTGGCGCCGACAGGTACACCTTCGCCACGTGCTGGGCATCCCGGGGCAGCGCATACACCGCGCCCTCTCCCCCTCGTCCCAGCTCCGGGCCCAGGGCGATCCGCTCACCTCGCGAGTTGAAGAGGAGCGTCTGCGACACGGCCTACCCGCACGGAGAGGACGAGCGCCCCGTCCCAGACAACGGCATGAACCCGCAGCTCATGGCGTCCCCTCGGCGGGTGCACGAGCTTCCCGGACGGCGAGCACGAGCGTCTTGTCATCGTCCGTGCGCTCATTCACCGCGGGCGAGTCCAGGAACGAGCGCAGGGGCACCACCAGGTCCTCCGGGTGCGCGGCACCGCGCAGCGCGGTGAACAGGGGCTCGAAGAAGGGGCGGTGCACGGAGCGCGACGCGAAGTGCAGTGCCAGCATCTGCAGCCCGTCGGTGAACAGGGCCACCTCATCCACCGGCTCCCCGCACACCACCTGCAGCACCTGCTCCAGGTCCGGCGAGGTGACAAACCAGGTGGTGTTGGCGTACTCGCCCACCTGGGGCCAGAAGATGGGTACGTAGCCCTCGCCCTGGCGCACGACGATGGCCCCGTCTCCCACCTGAGCGAACACGGCCGCGTGCTTCCCCACCACCGCCGTCAGCAGCGTGCAGGCCAGCTCGCGCACCGGCACCTCGCGCCTCGTGGCCTCCTCCTCCAGCGTCCGCCGCACCTCCCGGTACCAGCCGCGAATCCGCTCCGGATCTCTCACCACCTCCGGGCCCTCGCGCTCGAGCGCCTCGCAGGCCACCTCCACGAAGCGCCGGCACGCCAACGCCGAGCCCTCCTGGCTCAGCCCGGCACTGCCTGCACCATCCGCGCACGCCACCACCAGGAAGGACTCTTGCCCCGGACACGTGGCCGTGCCCGCGCAGCTGTCCTGACACGGCGTGGCCGAGCGCCGGTGCGAGGTCCCCTCCAGGGACTGCTGGAGCAGCCTCCACATACGGTATGCCCTGTCCCTAGACGGAGGCCCAACCGCCGGGCGCCGCCGGGTTGGCCAGCCGTACCTCGTCCGTCGTCTGCGAGCGGGACACGGCCTTCTGCGAGTTGGACAGCCACTGGAACAAGTCCCGGAAGCGCAGGCCGTCCAGCTTGAGCGGCTCGCGCACGGAGATCTGCTTCAGCACGTCGAGGTTGGCCCCCTCCACGCCCACGGCGAAGAAGGAGAAGGCCTTGGAGGCCTCGCCCTGGCGCACGCGCTCGGCGGCGGACTGCCACGCATCCGTGGGGCCCCCATCCGTGATGAGGAAGATCCACGGCCGGTAGAAGAGGATGCCGTTCTGCCGGTAGAGGCTCTTGCGCTCCGACAGCATGTCCGTGGCGCGGACGATGGCCTCTCCCATGGGGGTGTTGCCCTCGGCCATCAGCGTGCTGGGGAAGAAGGCGTCCGCGGTGGAGAAGTCATGCAGCGTCTGCACCTGGCCCCCGAAGGTGACCACGGCCACCTCCACCCGCTTGGAGGCCAGACTGTCCGCGGCCAGCTCGTCGCGGTACTGGAGCAGCCCCGCGTTGAGCGCCTCGATGGGGCGCCCGTTCATGGAGCCGGAGGTGTCCAGCAGCAGCACGCACGGACAGCGCGGCTCCGGGTTCTCTGCGAACGACAACGCTCCAAACGGTACTTGCTCGGCCACGTGGCTCCCTCTCGGGTGCGCGGGGCGGGTCTCCCCCCCAGGCGGGTACCGAGGATCTACCAGGGCGGCCCAGGGTTGAACAGGCACACCAGGAAGGATGCCCGACACGGCAGGCACCGGACGCCAACTGCGTGACGCCAGGCCGCTCACTCCCCGGGCAGGGAGAGGCTGGCCCGGAGGCGCTCGGACCCGCGCTCCAGGACTCCCGTCGGCACGGGCTTGCGGCGCAGTTTAAGCTTCAGGTTCGTGGCGGGCAGACGTATCTCGCCCCGGGTCTCGAAGAAGCTCTCATCCGGCGAGAGCTCGTACTCGTAGCGGCCGGGAGCGAGCCCGTCCACCTCGAAGCTCCCATCCTCGGCCGTCGTGGCGCTGCCTCCCCGCGGGACCTCGCCACGCGCTTCCCCGGATGAGGGGGGGCTCCGCACCTCGCGCGAGGAGAGGCGGATACGAACGCCTCGAATCCCCCGTCCTCCCGGATCCAGAATGCGCCCGCGCGCCGGAGCTGCCGGCTGGAGGACGAAGTCCGCCGAAAGGGCGCTCCCAGCGGCCAGGTCCCGTTTCATGGGCTCGCTCGGGAGAACGTGGCCAGCAACCTTGACGGAGAGCCCCACCTGGCCCGGATCCACGCACTCGAAACGGAACCGTCCGTCCGCGGAGGTGGTGGCGACGAGCCTCCGCCAAACCTCATCGCGGGTGAGGATCAGCTCCAGCTCCGCCCCTTGAATGGGTGCCCCCTTGGGACGCGCGACACGTCCGATCACCTCGCCGCAAGGCTCCAGGGAGAGTCGAGCGTCCGTGAAGTCCCCCTCCTCGGGGATGCGCACCGCCGCCGTCGCGATCTCCCTCCCCTCGCGCACCTGCAGCGTATAGCGGCCGGGTGGCAGGCCCTCCATCCGGAAGCTCCCGTCCGCCCGGGTCTCCTCGAGCCGCCGCCATCCCTCGCCCTCGAGTTGGACGCGGAGGCCCGCCACCCCCTCCCCCTGCCGGAGCACGCGGCCCGAGAGCGTCCGAGGCACGTGCAGGCGGAGGGACAGCGCGTCCCCACCTACCGGGCCCGCATCCGCGAGGCGCCCGGGAAAGGAGGCGACCGCGTGGAACTCGCCCGTGGGGACTCGAGGGAAGACGACCTTTCCTCCGGCGTCCGAGGTCGCCAGGAAGGCGTAGCCTCCGGCCCGGGGAAGCAGCGCGACCTGCGCACCGGGAAGAGGCCGCCCAGAGTTTCCATCCGCGACATCCACCGTGACAAGCCTGCCTGCTTCCAGCGGAACCCGGGCCACGTTGGCTCCAGCGGGAATGGCGGCCACGAAGGCGGTCCCCTTGGGTCCGCTGGCCCAGAGATCGTAGGTGGCAGCCCGAAGGTTGGAGAACTCGAACCAGCCATCGGCATCCGTCACGGTCTCGCGGAGTGGCGACCTACGACCGAGCCAGTCCGCCGTCTGGGCCAGCTCGCCCTTCATGGCTCCGCACCCGGCGTCGAGGATCGTCGTCCCGGGCTCACCCTGGACACAAGCGCGCGCGGAGAGGGGCACGTCGGCATGGAGAACGGCGCTTACCGTTACACCCGCCACGGGCTTTCCCTCCCAGGTCACGACTCCCCGGAGGACAAGGGGACCCGAGGGAAGCGGCTCCCGGACAGGCGTCCGCTGGGGAGTGGAAGCCTCGGAGCTCGAAGGCGCCACAGGCTCGTGCGCACAGCCCCAGATAACGAGCACGAAGACTCCCACCACGGCTCCCAGCAGGCGCGACACCCAGAGCTCCCTTACAGTCATGAAACGCAGCGGACTCTACCCTGCTCCACCCCTGACAGGGACCTGAGGGAGGGGGGCTCGCGGCCTTCGCCGGGTCGTGCTACCGATTCTCCCTGAAACCTCTCCCGGAGGAGAAGACGTGCCGCTGTCCGTGGTCCACGAGGCCCCCTCACCCTTCGGGACCGTGTACGTGGTGGACGAGGGCGATTATCGCACGCTCCGCTTCGACAGCCCCGACGGCACCCTTCAGAGCGCCATCCTTAAGAGCGATCCTCTGGCGGTTCCCACGAACTACGTGCGCGTGGCCACTGCCGGGCTCGCGCTCACGAAGGGCCGCTCCCGGGTGCTGGTGGTGGGGCTTGGTGGAGGCGCGTTCCCCATGTTGATGCACCGGCTCCTGCCCCGCCGCGCGCAGGTGGACGTGGTGGAGCTCAACCCGGTCGTGGTGGACGTGGCCCGGCGCTTCTTCGGCGTCCGCGAGGACTCCCGGCTCCACATCCACGTGGGGGACGGGGCCCGCTTCATGGCACGGCAGGGGGCTCGCTACGATCTCATCCTGCTCGATGCGTTCTCGGACAGCGGGACGCCGGATCACCTGAAGGAGTCCCTCTTCCTCAAGGACGTGCGGAGCAGGCTCGTACCCGGCGGGGTTGCGGTGCTCAATATCGCGCTGGAGGAGTCGAGGAACGTGGCCCAGCGAATC
This sequence comes from Archangium minus, assembly GCF_044360475.1. Lineage (NCBI taxonomy): Bacteria > Pseudomonadati > Myxococcota > Myxococcia > Myxococcales > Archangiaceae > Archangium > Archangium minus. The sequence continues at coordinate 5,259,857 of NZ_CP043494.1, read as the reverse complement.
GAGACCTTCGCCAGCGCGTTCGAGGACTGCGCGAAGCTGCGCGGAGCCTCGGCGTACAACAACCTCATCCTGGTCGGCACCCTGGAGCCGCTGCCCCCCGAGCCCCTGTTCCGGCAGCAACTCTGGAGGCTCGCGCGCGAACTGGACTTCCCGGCGCTGACGGAGAGCGTCGTGTCCTTCGAGCGGATCGCTGGCTATTGATACCATCCAATCATATCCGTCCGGCAAACGATGTGCTGCAGGGGGATTGAGGGCGGACAGAAGCCCTGCTCGGCGGAGACCGTGAGCTGAGCAGATGGAGACCAAAGGAGCCGGTACGAACGAATGACAGTGTCGAGCCAAGTCCCACTTTGCCGCGTTGGAGCAGAACCGGCCTGTTGACCTTGGTCCTGAGCGCTCTTTAGGCGGGCGAGTACCACTCCTTCATGGAGTCCTCGAGGATGCGCTCGCGCATCTCGCGCAGAGAGCGCCTAACAAAAATCTATATTGAGAGGTGCGACCTCTGTGGCGGGAGGGCCCAACTCCTATTTTTGTTAGACGCTCTGAATCACTCCACGGTGAGCGCTGCTTAATATAGACAGGTTGCGCCACTTTCCATGTTGTTCTTGTGGAGCTGGATAGTCTTGCCCGCCTCCCAGTAATAGTAATTGCTCGGGGAGATATCCTCGACACCGTCACGATGGAGCAGGTTGTTCAGCCCGCCATTCGCGGTGAAGAAGATGATCGCCCGCGTACCACTCGGGTTCACCACACCATGGGTGCGGAAACGGCAGTACTGCGAATTCATCGGAGTGGCAGGGGCCAGCAGGTTCAGGACATCCTGGGTGGCATTGTAGGGTTCGTCCACGGCCTGGAGGATAGGAATCGTGTACCGTGTATTCAGGACCGACGCCATGTCTTTATACAACGTGTTCATCTCGTTGAGTTCCTGCTGCGGCCCGACCCCGTAACGATGCGAGTACCAGTAGGGCAGGATGATGTCCCAAGTGTCGCCCGGGGTGAAGAAGTTCGGAGGTACATTTTTGGGATCGAACCATCGGTATTTGTGCCCATTCGTGTTCTGGGATGGGTCGAAGAGGAAGGTGACCATGACCTTCTTGCCTGGGGCGAGATCGTTTGCAGAGGCGCCACCATTGCAGTCGTTGGCTTGACCCGCTGTACCCCTGATCATCTGGTTGAGCCAGCGCACTACCCAAAGGCTGATTCTCGGGCAAGTCACGTCCCCATCTTGAGCGGAGGCACATCCCCCTACGTTGTCCTTGATGTTGACGTCGTCACGAAGCATGAACCCGTAGACCTTCGGATGTGAGCCGTACTTCTTTACGAATTGGCACATCCCCTCTGGCGAAAACCAGTTCTGTGTATAGAACGGATAGATGTCGAGCGGCAGCACCGCCATCGAGCCTGTATCCAAAGCAGCTAGCATGTCATCGATATGGGCATTGCGGTCACGAGCCCATCCCCCGGCGGGCGGGGTCGGCTGGGAGAAGTCTCCCCTGTCGAGTAGGAGCAGATTGAAGCCCTGGGCCTCAAGCCGGTCGATCTGGCTGGCGTTGCCAACGTACCAAGCCCCCGCGAGGTAACCCTGGGCTGCTACGGTACCGCAGCTCAAAAGGATGGCGATGAGCGAGAATCGCTTGATGGATTCAAGTACAAACCGTCTCACGAGATGTCCGCGTACTCGTTCATGGGCCTTGCAATCGAAGCTGGGCTGGATTCTGCAATACATGGCGTTTCGTCCTTTCGGTTGTGACTAAGTGCAGCTCAAGGCGGCCCTATAGAACCGCAGCGTAAAGCTAGTTCACTTCGCAACGGAGCCATTCATCCTGATGCCGTCCGCCTGAGTCCTGACTGCGACATTCGTCCTTCGAGCGGATGCGCTTACGTCTGTCCCGGGGCCGTCGCGAGCACGTGCTCCGGCGCGAAGGCAGCGGCAATATCGCTGCGCCCGAACTCGATGAGCTCGGCCACGGCACGGCCCGTCAGTGCGCTCGTGAGGATGCCCTGCCCCGCGTGCCCGCTGGCAATTAGCACTGCCTTCGTCCCCGGATAGCGGCCGATGAGCGGTTTGCCCCCGGGTGTCACCGAGCGCAGTCCCGCCCAGGCCTTTCCGAAGCGGGCTTCGCGCAGTCTCGGCGCCAGCTTCGCCACCGTGGCTCCCAGGTGCATCAGGCCCGTCGGCGTCACGTGGCACGCAAAGCCGACGTCCTCCTCCGTCGCGCCCACCACGATCTCCCCCATGCGCCAGGGCGCCAGGTACGTGGGCCCCGATACCACCCGCGTGAGCCGTACCTCCGGGTGGAAGATCGTCAGCATCTGCCCTCGCATGGGCTTCACTGGCAACGGCGGCAGCCCAGCGATTCCTCCGGACCACGCTCCCGCGCACACCACCAGCTTCCCGGCTCGGAGCGTTTCGTGCTCCGTCCGCACCTCTACTCCGCCCTCAACCTCGGACACCGCTCGCGCGCCCTCGCCCAGGCGCACCCGCACGCCCCTCCGGTGCAGGTCGTGCAACAGCGCGTTCAGGTAGGCCTCCGTGTCCACCATGAAGCCCTGCTCGGTCAGGAAGGCCCCGAGGATGGGAGTGCCCTCCAGCGCCGGCTCCAGCTCCACCACGCGCGGCGCGTCCGTCCAGGTTCCCAGCCACTCGGGATGGATCGCCGCCTTCTGTCCGAGCGCGTCCCGGCCCTTCGCGTCCATCGCCACCCGGAGCACGCCCTGGCCCCGGCGCAGGTGCAGGCCGTCACCCAATGAGGCCAGCTCTTCTGCCAACGCCCCATGCGCCGCCCTCGTGAAGGCGAGCATGTCCGGGTCGTCCAGCAGCCGCACCGAGGGAATCGCCACCCCCGCCGCAGCTCTTGAGCCCTGCCCTCCTGGATCCATCGGATCCAACACCGTCACCCGCGCCCCCAGCATCGCCAGCCGGCGTGCCACCGACAGGCCCATTACTCCGGCTCCGAGAACCAGGACGTCCCAGGTCGCGCTCATCGGTCAGCCTCGCTCCTCGCTCCAGCGCACCGCCTGCATCCGCATCTCGCAGGTGTAGCGGCCCCGCTCGTCCTTCAGCCACAGCTGCTCCGGTGCAGGGTACATCTCCTCCACCGAGAGCTGCTCCGCCGCGCGCGACAGGTACAGCAGCAGCTCCAGCGCGAACGGGGAGGCCGTATCGATCAGGTACGGCTTGCGCTCCGTAGTGCTGCGCACGAAGACGAAGCGAGGCCAGCCACTCGCTCGGCGCTCGCGCTCCACCGCGAGCAGCAAGTCCATCCCGCTCACCTGTGAAAACGAGGTGGTCGGCAATTCCCACCGCTCCCGCTGGTACACCGCGCCGCCGATGCTCAGCCTCGGCAGGTGTCGGCCCTGGGTTCGCAGCTTCGCGTGCAGCACCTGCGGGTGCGCCAGCGCTGCGAACGGCGGGTACGTGTTGAAGTCGTCCAGCGGCATGTACAGCGACAGCCGCTGCCCCTCCCCGTCCGTCAGCACCGGGCCCTCGGGCGTGGGCAGAACCTTCACATCGTGTGGCTTCAGGGCGCCCTGCTCCACGTCCAGGACGTCCGATACCGAGTACACCAGCCGCCGCCCCGGGAAGACGTAGAAGCCTTTGTTGCGGCGGCGGATGGCCAGCCCCACCAATCCCTTCGCCGCCGGCTCGCCCTGAAGCCACTGCCCCGCCACCGACTCGTAGCGCGCACGGTCCGGGTAGAAGGCGCTCAGCCAGCTCCACAGCAACAGGTGATGGTGCACGCGGGCGAGCAGCACCTCGTAGCCGCCTCCGGTCGCCGCGAGGCACACGTCCGGCAACGCATAGCGGCCTCCCGGCTTGGAGTTGCCCAGGAAGTCCTCCGGCAGCGTCCGGGCTCGCGACAGGTCCTCGTCGAGCTGGATGGGCGGCACTGGCGCGAAGCGACTCCCCGACACCTGGTCCGGACGCAGCCGCACCGCATACTCCAAGAAGTCCAGCGGGCGCTCCTCTGGGCCCAGCGCGTCCCGCACCTGCTCGCGGTAGCTGCGCTGCACGCTGTCCCCATACGCCGCCGAGAGCTCCAGTCCCCCGGACAGCTTCGCCGCCATCTCCTCGCTGAAGCGCCGGCTCAATTTCAGCCGGAAGGGCGAGGACGCCTCCTCGTAAAGGATGAGCCGGTCCGAGTACACCTGCCCTTCGCCTCTCCGCGCGGGTTTGCCTGTGTACTCGGTGAAGCGCGTCTCCAACGTCTGGAGTAACTCCCGGCGGTGGGCCAGTCCAGCTTCCTCGAATGCTGCACGCAGGCGCTCCAGCTCGTCCAGCCGCGACAACCAGCGCTCCCGGGCCTCCGAACCAGGCAGCGCAGCCACGGCCTCACGCAGGCTCGCGAAGGCACCAAAGTCATTGGGAACGAAGGGCAGCCCCAGCAGCACCACCGCGGACTTCACCAGCGGCACCACGAGCCGCTCCACCGACTCCACCGGAAGACCCAGTGCTCGCGAGGCTGCGTCCAGCGTCGGAGCCGTGGGCAGTACCTCGAGCAGCCGCTCCGCCTCCGGAGACAGCGCCACCTCCAACTTCAACGGCGAGCAGCTCGCCCGGCCCGCCTCGACCTTGAAGATCGGGTTGGGACGCAGCGGCAAGTACGGGCGCACTCCGCGCTCCCGCGCCACCGCTCGCGCGAGCTCGGTAATGGCCCAGAAGGTGAGGAAGGTGCGCCGCCGTGTGTTCCCACTCGGAACCACGCGCACGTCCGAGCCGCCGTCTCCATCGCACTCGCCGTAGGCGATGGGGCCGAAAAAGCTCGTCGTCTCGTTCTTCGCGCAGAAGCGCTGGAGGTATGTGTAGACCTGTCGCTCCACCCGGCGCGCATCCGAGTTGTCTGGCTTCGACTCCCCCTCCAGGTAGCGCGACCAGACGTTCTCGTACATGGCCGGGTTGGAGAAGAAGACTGCCTCCTGGATGGAGGGATCCGCCGCCCGCTCGCGCAGACGTCTTCGCAACGCCTGTCGCTCCTCCGTGTATCGGGCCGACAATGAAACCCGGCGCGCACGGTAGCGCTCCAGCGCCTGTGCACACCCGGGCCCGTACTTCGGCTTGAGCGAGGGCTCCTTGCCCCGCTCCAGTGCTTCACGCGCCGTCCTCGCCGCCTCGTCGCCCGCGGTGATGCGCACGGCCTCCACCAGCGCTCGCTCGTCCTCGAGCAACGCCGCTACCTCGGAGCGCAGCCCCTCCGTGAAGCCCAGGCCCTCCAGCCAATCGAAAGGGAAACCCGCGTGACGAAGTACGAAGACCTCGCCCAGCGTCCAGCGCTCGCTCATGCGTGTACCCTCTCAAGGACCGCCCGCCCCACCAGTGCCGCTTCCACCTTGCCGCGCTGTGCCTCCGGCAGTGTCGCGAAGAGCTCGCCCACCGGCACCGGATGCTCCGCCCCCGCCACCATCGGCGCGAGCCGCGCGTCCATGGCCAGCACCCCACCCGTGCGCAGGTTCGCCGCGTACCAGGAAGGTTTCACCACGCCGTCGAGCGTTGCTGGCAATTGCACCAGCGCGCAGTCTCCATCCAGCCGTACTCGGTCGCCGCCAGGCACTCCTGGGCTCGGCGGATGAATGGAGGCCCAGGCGACTCGGCCCGGGCTGAGCGGGGCGCGTTGCAGCAGCCTCCCCGCCAATGAGGTGAGCAACTCCGGCAGGCGGGCGTGAGGCACTGTCCCCGAGGCCTCGAAGGGCACCGTGCGCACCAGATCTCGACCCTCGGGCAGTGAGAGGAAGTGCACCGGCACGCCTGCGAAGTCCTCGCCAGGGCGCCCGCGCGTCCAGTGGAACGGCCTCACTCCCGACACCCAATCGAACACGGGTCGCTGGCCGAGCAGCGCGAAGGTCCGCTCGTGCGCAGCCTCGTCCACACCCGGAGCGCCCACCCACCACTCCGCTACCACTCGAGCCCCTGCCGAGCGCAGACGTTCCACCGAGGCAGCCAATGACTCCAGCGGCACGCGCACGCCGTCACTGCCCAAGACCCCACCCTCGTCCATCGTGCAGAAGCCCACCACCGCCGTGCGACAACCGCTCGTCACGAGAGCCTCGGGCTCAAGCAGCGCCCCCAGCGGCACATGGCCCGCCCAGGGCCCTCCGTCCGCTGGTGGACGCACGTTCTCAGGGACCCAGGTGAGCGGCCCCGGCTCCGCCGCGTCCAGCGCCGCTACTCGCCAACGCAGGGGCGCTGCGTCCTCAGGGAACAAGGCCCGTTGGAAGACAGGGAGCGTCGCCAATACCGCGCGATAGGTCGTCACAAAGGGGCCCGCGACCTCCAGCGGAACTGACGCCGGGCACGCCGTTGCCAGCGCTACCGCCGCCGGGAGTTGCACATCCTTCTCCAACCACAGCCGCACCCGCTCTGCACTCGGCAAGTGATCCACCGCACGGGCCAGGTCCTCATCGTAGAGCGCGGGCCGCTGAACACTCCGCAGCACATCGGCCGAGCGCTCGGTGGTGCCGCCCTCCAGCTCGATGTCATCCAACCGCAGGCGCACGCCTGACGGTGGACCGGAGAGCGCCGTCAGCACCGCGCCCAGCGTCCGCAGGGGCCGCAGCGCGTCCGCCCTCTCCCGCTTCCTCAACACGAGCGCGGCGCGCAGCAGCAACAACTCCCGCATCGTCTCGGGCGTGGCGGGCGCTCGCTCCCGAGCCTCCACCACTCGGGCCAGGGTCTCCGGCGCCATCACGCGCTGGCAGAAGGCGCGCGCCACGTCGAGCACCTGCCAGCCCTCGGGAGCATCCGGCACACACGTCACGTCACGGTGCGGAGGCAGCACAAGCAGCTTCATTCTCGCGACTCCGTTCCCCACAGGAAGCAGCAGCGCAGCTCCGCCGTGTGCCGCCCGCCCTTCGCGCCTAGCCACAGTTGCTCGGGCGAGGGACGCATCTCCGACAGCATCACCTCGCCCTTCTGCTCGAGCAGGTTGACGAAGACACGCAGCAGCGCCGGACTTCGCACGTCCATGAGCACCGGCTTGCGCTCGCCAGGGAACTTCGCGAACACATGGTCCGGCAGCCCCCTGCGCGCCCAGATGGCCACCGCCGTCCGGAGCCGAGCCCGGTCATCCTTGCACGCAAGGAGCGCCTCCCCATCCGAGGTCTCCAGCTTCCACTGCTCGCGCTGAATCACCGCGCCGCCGAGCACCAACCGGGGCGTGTGCGCACCCAGCGAGACTCGCAAGGGCCGGACACGTGGCAGGGCGAAGGCCGTCTGCACCAGGCTCTCCATCTCGCCGTTGTAGAGGCACACCTCCGAGCCCAACCGCGTGGACACCAGGCGCGCCGTGCGCCCGTCGCTCTCCACCTGGAGGTCATCGAAGGGCAACCGCCACGCCGAGGCCCGGGCACTCACGCCTCCCAGTTCGACGACGGGCCCGGGGAACTCGGAGGGCAGCAGGCCGGTGCGCCGCGAGGCCAGCACGGTGACGAAGGGCATCGGCCGACGCAGCGCCCCGAGGGCCCGCACCATCTCGCTCTCCACCCTCCTGCGCTCCTCGTGAAATTGCAGCGCCCAACCCCACACCAAGGCCGTGTCATGCACGTCCCCCACCACCAGCTCGTAGTCGCCTCGGCTCCAGGCCTCCACGTCCGAGGCCCCTACGAGCAGATCAATCGAGGTGACGATCGGCAGCGCCACGTCCGCACGAGGCGTGGGAAGCACTGCTGGATCCAGCTCCACGCAAGGTGCCGCCGGGTCCGTGATGGCCGCCGCGAGCGCCGAGGCCACGGTGGTGTCATAGGGCAACGGCCGCTCCCCGTACGCAGCCACCACCTTCCAGAATGGCACCGTCCGCGCGCCCATCAGGGCTGCCACGGCCGAGCGAGCCGCCTCGCGCGTGCGCAGTGCCGCCTCGCCCATCAACCCGAGCGCTGGCTCCAGCCGCCGCGTCAGCTCCCGAGCGCGCTCGCCGCCCAACGTGAGACGCAGGTCTCCGCCGCACTCCTCCCGCATCGGGAGTCGGTCCTGGTAGAAGTTATGGCCCTCGGCAGACGTCGTAGCGGGGGCCTGTGGCGCCACGCTCCAGCGTTCTCGAGCGCGCTTCGCCATCTCCTCGTTGAGCGCCATCTTGGCCGCCGCATCCGCCGCGCCGTAGCGAGCCATCAGCCGCAGCAATCCCTCCAGCTCGTGCAGGTGCCCACGTGCCGCGGGGCCAGGAAGGCCGGCGAGCCGCTCGGCCAGCTCCTCCAGCGGGTGGTGCGACGCCGCGGGCACCTCGAGCTGATGGGTGAACAGGTTACGTCGCAGGCCGAAGCCCACGGTCTCGAGCAGCAGCGGCCACTCCACCCCGAGCGCCTCGCGAAGGGCCGACAGGGGCCGCGTCCCATCCACGGCCTCCACCAGCCTCGGAAGCAGCTCCTCCATGCTCGCGGGGCGGGGCGCCGCTCCTTTGCTCGGAGGCAGCGAGGCGAAGGACTTGAGGCGCAGAACGAGCCAGGGCGCTACCTCCGGATCGGCGGCAATCGCGCGCACCAGCCCCAGCACCAACCACGAGGCGGCAAAGGTGTTGCGCCCCACGAGCAACTCCGGGCCGGACCAGCGCACCGTGACTCCCGAGGGAGCGTCGGACTCCACCCGGCCGTAGTTGATGGGGCCGAAGAAGCTCATCGTCTCGTTCTTCGCGCACAGGCGCTGCAGGTAGCTGGCCACCTGCCGCTTCAGCCGCGCCCCCTCCCTGCCGGCGATCAAATCCCTCGCCACCGGGGGGCTGGAGCTGGCCACCGCCTCGAGGAAACGGGGCTCCGTGCGTAGCGCCGCAAGCGCCTCCTCGACTCGGGCGGACTCGCGGGTGAATGCCGCCTCGAAGGTCGCCGCAGCCTCCTGCGCGGCCTGGGCATGGACGTTGTAGGCGGAGAAGAACTCGGGGGACTCGAGGCCCTCCACAGCCACCGGACGCCCGGCCTTCAACGCCGCCAACACAGCGGGCGGAGGCCGGCGCAGGCGCGGACCGCTCGCCTTCAGCGCCTCCAGCTCACGCTGCTCGGCCCACAGCTTCCGAGCACTCGCTGCAGCCTCGGGACAGCGAAGGCCCTCCAACCGCTCGAAGGGAAACCCCGTGGTGCGGACCACGAGGTGAGGAAAGAGAGTCCAGCCCTTCATGGGTGACGCACCCCAGCCCTTCGGGCCTTTGGAGAGCGAGGGCTCTCCCTAGTTCTTCGGCAGCGGGACGACCTGCACCTCCTGCCCCGGCACCGCCATCACCCACCGCGACCACACCGGCTGGTTGGGGCACGTGATGATCACTTCGATCTCCTTGCCAGCCTCGATGGGCATCGACACCGGCGTCGCACCGGGTGCCATCTCCTCGCCCACCTTGACGAAGCAACCCGGCTGCCCGCCGACGTTCAACGTGCCCTTGCTGCCCGGCTCCGGCCTGGCCTCGGGCAGCGTGCGCACGTCGATGACGTCCTTGCGCACCGCGATTCCGAAGCGGCGCAGCTGACCGTTCTTCGCAGTCGAGACGACGTTCTGATTCACACCCGTCAAGTCGAGGCTGCCCGGGTCATCCACCCGGAGGCCCGCGGCGTAGAGCTGCTCGCCCGGCTCACGGTTGATCACCTCGACGCCGCCGCCCGAGAGCATCTTGGGGACCACCACACCTGCCCCCCCAATGACCACGAGCCCGACGACGCCCATCACAATCCACTTGAGCGGCGAGGACTTGGAAGCAGCGGGTTTCGCCGCAGTCGCGACCGGAGTCACAACGGGCTGCACCGCGGGAGCCGGCGCCCTGGGAGGCGCACTCACCGGAGGGGCACTGGGCGCCACCTGGGTCGTCGTGCGGCTGGACACCGGGACGGCAGGCTGCAACGCGGGCCCAGACGGACGAGGAGGTGCCGCGGGCGCGGCGGACAGGGACGGCCTGGGCGGCACCGCGGGCACGGACTGAGACGGACGCGCCGGCATGGACGCGGGCACGGAGGGCATGCCCGACGAGGACAGCGCCGCCGGACGCGACGCCACCGTCGGAGGCGGGGGCGGCACGGGAGGCGCAACCGCCGGCACGGAACGCGAGGGCGCGGCCGGCGCCACGGGCTCCGAAGCCGAGACGTTCAACGTGGGAGGCTCGGGAGGCAGCGCAGTGGGGGCGATGAGGCCCTGCTGAGCCGACCGGTAGACCTCGGTGCGCTCGTCCGCACCCGCCGCGGCAGGAGGCGCGGGAGGAGCCGCAGGAGGAGGCGGCGGCGGACGCGGTGCCACCGCCTGGGGCTGCTGCGGCATGGCGCTCACCTGTCCGGCACCGGAAGGCCGGAAGCTCGCGCCCGCCACGGGCTCGCCCGTCCCGCCCGGGGCGACGGGAGCGCGAGGCGGACTGCCAGAGCCCGTGCCCTGCGGTCCTCCCACGCTCGGGAACGAGCCCGTGAACGGACCATTCTGGGTGGGACCGAACTCCGCGAGCCGATCGGCCAGTGTGGCCTTGAAGAACTGGGCCACCGCCGCTGGCGACGAGTTGAGCCGGTGGTGGGCCATCACCGCCTCGATCTCCTCGCGCATGGCCGCCGCGGACGGCGTGCGGCGCGCCGGGTCCTTCACCAGGGCGCGCAGGATGAGATCCGACACATCCTGGGGGATGTTCGGCTTGAGCTGCGACGGCACGGGCGCGGGCTCACGCACGATGGCGCTGAGCGTGGCTGCGTCGTGATCGCGCTTGAAGGGCAGCTGGCCCGTGAGCAGCTCGAAGAGCACCACGCCCAGGGCGAACACGTCGTTGCGCGCGTCCAGGGGGCGGCCCGCGGCGGCCTCGGGGGAAATATAGGAGATCTTCCCCTTCAGCACGCCGGCTTGGGTGTTCTCCTCGCCCTGCACCTTGGCGATGCCGAAGTCACTCAGCTTGATGGCGCCGTCGAGCGAGATGAGGACGTTGTGGGGACTCACGTCGCGGTGCACCACCGGGTGGGGCACGCCGGCCGGGTCCACGTAGCTGTGCGCGTAGTGCAGGCCCGCGGCCGTCTCGGCGACGATGCGCAGCGCGTGCTCGATGGGCAGGGCGAGCCCCTTGCGCCGCAGCTCGTTCATCAGCTTCTTCAGATCCGGGCCGCGCACGTACTCCATGAGGATGTACGCCACGCCGTCGTTCATGCCCACGTCGAACGTCTGCACGACGTTGGGGTGCGTGAGGCGCGCGTTGGCCCGCGCCTCGGCGAAGAGCATGTCGACGAACTCCGCGTTCTCCGCGAACTGCGGAAGGATCTTCTTCATCACCACGAACTTCTCGAACCCCTTCACGCCGACCTGCTTGGCGAGGAACACCTCGGCCATGCCGCCCTGCCCCAGCCGGCGGATGATCTGCAGTCGGGTGGCGCTGATGGAGTTGCTGATGTCCGTGCTGCCGCCCTTGACGTTCGGATCCAAGTTGGTGGAGCCAAACAGGTACTGGCTGAGCGCGCGCGGCTCGATCGCCTCGATGTCATCCAACGGCGGCTCTGCCAGCGACGAGCGACTGAGCAGCGGCACCAGCTGAGGGATGGCGGGCAGGCGCGCGGTCCCGCCACAGATGGGGCACTCGCGCTCCGGGCTGGCGTTGGCGCGCAGCTTGGCCAGGTACTCGGAGGCCAGGGCGCGCTGGTGGTGCTCGTGGCCGCAGTTGCGGCACTCGCACGGCAACCACAGCGTGCCAATCTGCGCGGTGAGCTGCTTGGTGAAGCGCGCCAGCGCGTTGAGCGCCGGCGGGGGCACCCGGCACAGCACCACCTTGGCGCCCTGCGCCGCCATGCTCAGCACTTGCTCCAGCTTGAGGACCGCCTCGGGCTCCACCTTGGTGACGTGCGAGAAGTCGAAGGCGACGCGCCCCTCCAGACCCGAGGCCAACCGGCGCACGTTCAGGTCCCCCTTCAGCTCGCTGGCGAGGGTGACGTACGTGATGTCGTCCTGGATGATCTTCAGGTGCGTGGTGAGCGAGCTGGGTGCGCTGGGCGTGGTGGCGCGCAGGTAGCGCATCACCACCGGGTCCACCGTGCCGAACTGCTGGCGTTTGGCGTAGTCGAAGAACTCGCTCGGCAGATCCGCGAACTCCAGCTTGCCAGCGCACACCGGGCAGGAGTGCTCGGGGGCGCGACCCTCGGCGATGAGGGGCGCCTCTGTCTGCAGGTTCACCAGGCGCAGCCGGTCCTCGCCGCAGGCACGGCACGTGTAGGGCGCCAGCACCGACAGCACCCGCGACACGCCGGCGAAGCCCTCCACCATGTTGAGCTGGTCCACCATCACCGGTGGCGCGTTGACCACGTAGAGCGCGATGCCCCCAGGGGGCAGCTTGCTGGCGAACTCGATCCACCGCCGCACACCGAAGGAGCTGATGCGCTCCACCTGGCCGAGATCGACGATGATGAGCCCACTGAGGTCCGGAGAGGACGACGTCAGCGGGAACGTCTCATCGATGACGCCAGCGATGCGGACGTGGTTGATGGTACCCACGCGCACGCGGCTGATAGTGGCACTGGAACCCTGCTGCGTCTCCACCGTCCCGCTCCTCATTCCGACTGGAAGTACAGCAACGACTTGGGGAGCACGGCGCGGCGACGCGCCTCCCCGAACCCGACAACGCCCAGCATCCGCGTCTCCATCCCTGGCACGACGCGCACCGCGATGAGATCGCACGCTTCCAGGATGCGCCGCATGCCCAGTCCCGCTCCACCTCCCGAGGCGTTCACTTGCATACGCCCACCCAGAGAGGCCACGGCACGCGCGATGGGCTCGGACGTCAGCCGTCCGAAGAGATCCATCGCCTCCAGGTAGATGCCACCCTCGCCCACCGCGAACGACACCTGGCAGACGTGCTCCGGCGCCACGGCCCGCACCGAGTCACGCCGGTGGGCATAGAGCGGCGTGCCGCTCGCATCCACCGGAGCGTCCAGCAGCGCGTTGGCCGCCAGCTCGTGCATCACCTCGGCCGCGAGGTGAGCCGCGCTCCGGCTGCCCTGGGAGGACTCCACCAGCGAGGCCGCCTCGGACGAGGCCCCCTGGATGTCCACCACCTGCTCCAACCACTGCTTCGCCACCGCCGCCCCGGGAGGCATCAGCGACTCGCCCTTCACGAGCGCGGCCAGCACCCGCACCTCCCACGCGGACGGAAGTCCTTCCGGCTCGCGCGTGGCCAGCAGCAGCGCCGCCGGGTCTCTCTCCAGCAGCGCCGCGTGGGACGGCCCCAGACGACCATCGAAGAGCACCAGCTCGCGCGCCTTCGCCCGCACGCCCACCCGCTCCGTCACCAACGGAAGTCCCCCGCGAACGAGCGTGGGCGCGGCCTGCTCCAGCATGGCGGGAGCCAGCGAGGAATCCGCGATGAGGTGGAGGCCGGTGGCGGCCCCCGGGCGATGGGCGACTCTCACGTGATGACTCAGTACTGGAACTTGACCTCGCTGAAGACACTCAGCGGGGGCGCGGGGAAGCCGTGGGACTCCTCGTACTTCGCGTTGAAGAGGTTGGAGCCTAGCACTGACACCGTCAGCCCCTTGGTGACATTGGCCCCCACGCGCGCGGTGGCGGTGAAGTAGCCGGGCAACTTGACCTGCTCGAGCTCACCCGTGTCGGAGTTCTCCAGGAACCCTGGATCGAAGCGGTCGCCGACGTAGATGGCGTACAGCTCGGCGAAGGCGAACTTGCCGAAGTTGGTCCGGCCGCGCGCGTACACGCGGTGCTGGGGCGCGTAGTCCAACGGCCGCTCCGGCCGGCCCGCGAAGGCGAGCGCGCGCGCATCCAGGAACTGGTACGCCACATCGAACGAGGAGTTGATGGCCGCCACCTGCGCCGCGGCCTCCAGCTCGAAGCCCGTCACGCGCGCGTCTCCGACGTTCTTGAACTGTGACGTGGAGCCAAAGAGGAGCTCCTGGTTGATGAAGTTCTTCGCCAGGTTGTAGAAGCCCGTGCCCGTCAGCCGCACGGTGCGGTCGAACGGCCAGAAGTCGACCGAGGCCTCGAGGGTGTCGAGCGTCTCGGCGTTCAGGTTGCCGTTGCCCAGCAGCGTGGCCGCGTACATCTGCTGGTTGATGGCCAGCTCCGCCAGCGTGGGCGCGCGGAAGGCTCGGCCGTAGTTGGCGCGGAAGGACAGGTCCGGCCGGGCGTGGAACACCACGCTGGCGCGCGGGGAGATCTGATCCGTGCGCGCCTGCCAGACCGTCTCCGGAATCATGTACTTGTCGTAGCGGGCACCCGCGCTCAGCACGAGCTGGCTGATCGGCCGGTACTCGGCGTCGACGAAGCCACCGAGGATCTGCTGCTGGGTTTCGTCCAGCGACAGGCCGGGCAGCACGTTGGGGTTGTTGACCAGGTCGTTCTTGTAGTCACCGCCGAAGGTGACGGTCAGGTCACCCAGGGAGAGGAGCGCACGGGCCTCACCGCCCAGCCGACGGCGCTTGCCGAGCGGCGCCTGGGGGTTCTCCTCATTGAAGGCGTTCTCCATCTCCACCTGACGGCGCTTGAAGAGGGTGTACGCCTGGGCGAACACACGCACGTTGTCGGACACCTGCTGGTCGAACTGCGCGCTCGCGTTGAAGTTCTGCACGCGCTCGACGTCGTCGGGCGTGTAGTGGCAGCGACCGCAGTTGCCCACCGTGGAGATCTGGTGGCCACCGGGGCGGCCAATCTCAGCGGTGGTGAAGTCGGCGTCCAGCCGCAGCCCCTTCACCTGCACCTTGCCGCTCACCTGGTGCACCAGCGAGTCCTCGTTGGTGTCCACGAGGTTCTGCTGCGGATCATTGAAGAGCTGCGGGCCGTCCGAGCCGAAGCCGTAGTAGTTGACGAGCGCCTCCACCGGTCCGCCCCGGCCCGCCGCGGTGGCCTGGGCGCGCCAGGTGCGATCCTGGCCGACGAGCAGCCGCGCGTCCGTGCCCCAGTTCCGCCCGTCCTGCATCAGGTCCGAGGGCTGGCGCTCGATGATGTTGATGACGCCGCTGAAGGCGTTGGAGCCGTACAGCGAGGAGCCGGGGCCCCGGATGACTTCAATCTGCTTGAGGTTGCTCAGCGGCGTGGTCTCGTCCGCGTAGAACTGGCCCGTCCAGGGGTCCGTCAGCGGCCGGCCGTCCTTGAGGAGCAGGAGCCGGTTGGAGAGGTAGTTGGAGCCCAGGCCGCGCGCGCTCACCGCCGCCTTGCGCATGGAGCCGCGCCGGCACTCCATACCGGGGAAGTACTGGATGGCCTCGCACAGGGTGAACTGGCCGGTGCCCTCCAGCTCCTCGGCGGGAATCCAGGAGATGGTCATCGGCACGTCCGCGATGCGCTGGCTGCGCTTGGAGGCCGTGGACACCACCGCCTCACTGAGCAGCTGCTGCACGGACTCCTCCAGCGAGGAGTCGCTGGAAGCGGCGAGCGGATCCGGGATGTCCACCCCCGCCAGGCCCGAGGGCGGAGGCAACGGCCGCGAGGTGGCCGGGCCCGTGAAGGGCGCGCGCTGGGGGACATTCGACGTGGCGGGAGGCGGCAGCGGCAAGGACTTGCGCGCCTTCGGGGCATCCGCCGCCGAGGAGGTCTGTGCTGCCCCACTTCCAGAGGCGAGGCCACACATCAGCCCGACGAGGGCCGGAAGCCAGGCGATTCGAGTCGAGTGCATCGTTCTCTACGTCCCGCGAGGTGAAAGAGAAGCGTTCAGGAGACACCAGGACTGGCCGAGTGGCGCGTTTTCCTGGCCGTCATTGCGTCGGCTTTCGCCGAGCGCCCAGAGTGTTGAAGGGTGATTATTCTAACTTTTTAAGAAGGGAAAAGTCGCCCCCCCTCCCTGGTCAGTCATCCGGCTGTTCCGCCGAGACCTCCAGGGCATCGGCGAAGGAAGGAAGCACGGGTTGGAGGGCCGAGGGCTCCATGAGGGCCTTCGTCTCCACGCGCAGTGTAGGCGCCTCCACCAGCACGGGCTGGCGGCGGGGAGGGCCGCTCTGGAGCAGCCTGCGGAAGTCCTCCAGCTCCTTGGCCTGTACGGCGACGAAGGCACCGAAGGGAGCCACCGGCTCAAGCTTCTGCAGGTTCTGCGTCAGGTCGTCCTCGTCGCCCCGCATGCCCACGAGGACGGCGCCCGGCACCTTGCTGCTGCGGAAGAGCACCCGGACACCTTCGGGCACGTGCGCCAGCGGCACCAGCGCGGCCTCGGCGCCCTTGGCCTCCAGCATCTTGAGGGCGGACTCCACGTTGGGCACGGGGGTCAGCTTGAAGTGCTTCTTGGCATCCAGGTCTCCGGCCAGCACCACGTTGGTGACGAACTTGGGATCCGTCGCGCCCGCGCCCTTGACGATGGCGAGCCGCTTGCCGGCCAGATCCTTCACCGAGCCCTTCGCGGTCGAGATGATGGCCCAGCGCTGGGACGTCTCACCGGAGAGCGGGGCGAGCGCCACCGGGGTGGCCTTGCCGAGCTGCACTGCCGCCCAGGAGTCCACGACGGCGAAGTCGATGAGGCCCTCGGAGACGGCCTTCGAGAAGTCCTCGTAGCGGGCGAAGCTCTTGGCCGCGGTGGCACGACCGGTGGCCGCCGACAGCTTCGCGGCGAGCGCCTCGGCGTACGCGAAGCGCTGCTGTCCGTCAGTGAGGGTGGTGGGCAGGAAGACGCCCAGGGTGGCCTTCTTGGCAGCCGCGCCAGCGGCGGGCGCCCACGCGCACACCAGCGCGAGGCCCAGGAGGAACGAGCGGGGGGAAATCATGGCGTGTTATCCGAAGCGGTGGCGCTGGAGGGCTCGGGGTTGGAGGTCGGGGCGGGGTTCGCCGGGTCGGACAGGCCGTAGAGCATCTGCAGGCGCTCCTTCCACTCGCGGACGGCGGCGGCGCGCGGCCCGCCCGCGGCGAGGTAGCGGCGATAGGCGTCCACGGCCTCGCCCATCTCGCGGCGACGCTCCTGGGCGTCGATGCCGAGGTTGAGCGTGGCCTGGGGCACGGTGCCTTCGAGCTTGCGCCAGATGGACACGGCGTCCGCGGCCTTCTTGCCGCGGTAGGCCACGCAGGCGAGGTTGTGCTGCAGGGCGGCGCTGTCCGGCGAGAGGGCCAGTGCGGCCTTGAAGGCCTTCTCCGCGGCCTTCATGTTGCCGGAGGCATAGGCGCGCTCGGCCTCGCGACGGTGAAGCGCGCTGTTGAAGGACGCCGTCCACTGTGCCTGCTCGGGGATGGGGCGCTTCGTGGCGGCCGTGAGCGCCTTGCGAGCCTGCGGCAGCTGGTCGCGGCGGTAGAGGACAAAGGCGTCGGCGAGCTGGCGGGTGTTGGGCCGGGCCCACTCGGGCGTGGGAGAGAGTGCACGCTTGAGGCCCGCGCTCGCGTCTCCGAAGCGGCCCTCTTCCGCCTGGGCGAGCGCCTTGGCGAAGACGGCCAGGCGGCCCAGGCTGGACGAGTTACCGCCGACACCCGCGCGCTCCGCGGACTCCACGTCCTGACGGGCGCCCGCGCCATCACCCGCCTCCAGGCGAGCGAAGGCACGACGCAGGTGGGCGCGCGAGAGGTTGGCGCGCGTCACCTCGATGGCGCGTTTGGAGGTACCGGGCTCGGACAGCCGCTTGAGGGCGGCGTCCACTTGCCCAAGCTCCATCTCCGCGAGCGCCGAGCCGGCGGACACATCGGCCAGCGAGGCCACGTCCGGCGCCATCTGCCCGGCCTTCTCGAAGGACTCGAGCGCCTCCTTGGGGGCACCCGCGCCCAGCCGCGCGTAGCCGAGCAGCAGGTGCTCGCGCCAGGTGGTCTCGGGCATCTGCACGCCCTGCTCCATCACCTTACGGGCCTCGGCGTGGGAGCCCTGCTGCAAGAGGACGGCGCCCAACCGGCGCGCCATGGCGGACGAGCGCTCCAGATCGAAGGCACGGCGCAGGTCGCGCACCGCGTCGTCCACGCGCCCGTTACCGGCCCGATCCCGAGCGCGGTGGGCCAGCGCACGAGCCAGCCACTTCTTCGCGTCGGCGTGCTCCGGCTCCAGCTTGAGGGCGTTGGTGTAGTCGTCGATGGTCAGGTCCCACTGGCCGGTGGCGAAGTGGTCCGCGCCCAGCAGCACGTAGCCGAGCGCCTGCTTGGGGGCCATCTCCAGTACGCGGCGGTGGACCTCCACGGCGCGCGCGTAGCGGCCAGCGCGGCGGTTGACGCTGCCGAGCGTGGACCACAGCTCCAGGCTGTCGGCGCCCGACTGCACGGCGCCCTCGAGGAAGGCGATGGCCTCCTCGTTGCGGCCCTGCTTCTGCAGCGCCATGCCCACGGCAATCTGCGCGGCCACGTCGCCCGGAGCCTGCTCCAGCACCTTGCGGTACTCGGTCTCCGCCTCAGCGGGTCGGCCCTGGGCCATCCGCACGTCACCGAGCAGCATGTGCGCCGGCGGCGTGCCACCCAGCTTCACCAGCGCCAGCGCCTGCACCTCGGCGCGCGGCAGATCCTTGGACTCCAGCAACAGCCGCCCCAGACGCTCGCGGACCTCAGGCACCTGCGGGAAGCGCCGGGTGAGGCCCTCGAGCAGCGCCATGGCCTCGGCCAGCTTCCCTTCCAGCTCCAGCACCGCGCCCAGGCCCATCTGGATGGAGACGGACTCGGCCCGGCCCACCTGAGCCCGTTGGAAGGACAGGCGCGCCGCGGCCGGGTCGTTCCTCAGCAGGTGGCCGCGGCCGAGCAGCTCATGAATCTGGTAGTCGTTGTTGGCAATCCGCTCCGGGCGCTGGGCCAGGTAGGCCTGCAGCTCCGCCACGGTCGCGTCGCCATCCATCGCGATGAGGGCGTAGTAGTTGCCCAGGTAGTAGTGGACGAGCAGGTGCTCGGGCTGGTTGGCCACGGTCACCTGCTGCAGCACCGGCACCGCCTCCTCGTAGCGCTTGAGCTTGAAGAGCGCGATGCCCAGCGGATAGGCCAGGTCGAGCGAGTCGCGGTTGGCCGCGTACACCGGGGCCACGCGCTCGACGACGCGGGCGTAGTCCTGAAGGGCGAGGCCCACGGCGCCCAGGCCCGCGGCGGCCGGCACGGAGGTGGGCTCCGCGGCGAGCGCCTTCTCGAAGAGCTCCAGGGCCTTGCGGTACTTGGTCTCCGCGCGCTTCTTGTCGCCCGAGGTAGCGGCGGCGCTGGCGTCCACCTGAGCCGACTCACCCTCCCGGACGAGCCGCTGCGACTCGGTCATGGGGGGTGGACGGTACTGGGCGAACGTGGCCGTTCCGGCGAGCGAATGCGCGACGACGAGGGCCGCGACGAGGCGGCGGACGGGGGGTCGGGAGAGGCGTCTCATGCGACTCATGGGGAGGCGGGGCTGAACTCGGCGACGACCACGGTGATGTCATCCTGCGCCTTGAGGCCGGCGCTGAAGGCGCGTGCATCCGCCAGGATGGCATCGCGCAGGGCCTCGGCGGACAGATGGGCGTTGGCCTGGAGGGCGTTCGCCAGGCGCTGGGTACCGTATTGCTTCTGGCTGGCGTCACGGGACTCGGTGAGGCCGTCCGTGTACCAGACGATGATGTCACCGGGCCGCAGCTGGGCCTGGCGCGAGGCGAACTGAGAGCTGGCGGAAGCGCCCAGCAGCACACCGCGCGCCGGCAGCGAAGCCACCTGGCGGGAGAGGCGGTTGTAGACGATGGGGCTGGGATGGCCGCCGCTCGCGTAGTCGATGACGCCCGTCTGCACGTCGATGATGGCCAGCGCGCTCGACATCTGGTGCTCGCCCCGGCCCACGTGGGCCATGGTGACGTTGAGCGAGGAGATGAGGAGCTGAGCGGAGAGCTCCGCGGGCGGGCGCATGGTCATGGCCGCGGCGAAGCCGCTGGTGGCGCTCGTCGCCACCAGGGCGGTGGCGAGGCCGTGGCCGGTGACATCGCCGATGCCGATCACCACGCGCCGCTCATCCAGGGCCGCGCGCGTCCACCAGTCGCCGCCGCACGCATCCGCGGTGACAACGAGGCCGGCGATGCGCAGCGGGCCCGCCTGGAAGCCCTCGCGGCCGGGCAGCAGCGTCTCCTGTACGGTGCGCGCGAGCGACACGTCGCGCTCGAGCTGAGCCTTGGCGCGCACGTCCTCGAGCAGCACGTTGATGCGCTCGGCCATGTGGTTGAACACCACCCCGAGCGTGGTCACCTCGCGCCCAGCACCCCGCACCTCCTCGGTGCGCGCGCTCAGATTTCCAGCGGCCAGCTGCATCACCTTGCTGGTGAGCACGCCCAGGGGCCGGGTGATGCGGCGGCTCTGAATGGCCACGAGCACACCGGCCACCAGCAGGAAGCCCAGACCCAGCCCCGCCATGGTGATGGTGTTGCGGCGCAGCGACTCCTGCTTGGACGTCTCCAGCTCGTGGAGCTGCTTCTGCAGGGACTCCAGCGAGTAGCTGATGACAACCACGCCCTGGCCACTCTGGGAGCCGTAGTTGATGGGCTCCTGGTACTCAATGATGGGCTTCCCCTGGTACAGCGCGCTGGCCCAGCGCCGCTCCGGCTTGCGCTCGGTGGTGGTGCCCAGCTTCGCGTCCGGCGACGAGTCCGCTGCGAGCTGGCTGTCCGCGTCGTAGATCTGCACGCGGAGGATGTTGGGGTTGTCCTCGATGATGGAGCGCGCCACCTCGGAGAGGAAGGCGTAGTTGTTGTCGCGCAGCGAGGTGGCCGAGGTGAGCGACAGGGTATGGCTGAGCGTCTGACCCAGCTCGGTTGCCTGGTTCTGGACCTGCTCCGTGAAGCGCCCCGACGTCTCCTCGAACTGGGCATTGGTGGACACCCAAGCCACGGAGGCGAGCAGGCCCACGATGATGCCCACCAGCACGCCGGTGGTGACGAAGAGGAGTTGATCCAACCGGAGCCCGCGGATGGCGGCCACATCGGGGAGCTCGCCGGCCTCCAGCGGGGCCACGATGGTGCCCGTCATCTCCGGGTACAGAGGGGAGAGTGCCGTCGAGGTATTGCCCGCCACACGGGTGGCGGTACCGGTAAGGGTAGACTCCGGATGCTCGACCGGCCCACCAGGGGGGGGTTGGGAGGGCAGAGGGGCGTTGGACAAGGCAGGACTCTGTTCGGCGCTGGGGGGGAGCGCGACGGCTATCTGACTCTGAGAGGCCGCGACTCTAGCGCACTTTTCCTGTTAGGCGAGTCCCCCCCTGTTGGGAAGGAGGGGAGAGACCCGCGACGGGTCCGTGTGGAACTTCGCTGGTAGTGTGGACCCTGGGATTGACCCGTCCCCCCTGGAAACTCTACAGGGCGGACAGTGTCCCTGAACAAGCGCGCGCGTTCCTTTGGGCAGTGGCTCGCTCTCGGCTCCGTGGTGGGCGCCGTGTGCGGCGTGGCCTCGGCGGTGTTCCTGTACTTGTTGGATCAGGCCACGCACGTGAGGACCTCGCACGAGGCCATCGTCTATACCCTGCCGCTGGCGGGCCTCGGTATTGGCGCGCTCTATGCTCGATGGGGAACCCCCATCCGAGGCGGCAACAACCTTGTCATCGACACGGTGCACGAGGGTGACAAGCAGCTTCCGGTGCGCATGGCGCCCATGGTGCTGCTGGGGACGGTGCTCACCCATCTCTTCGGAGGCAGCGCCGGGCGCGAGGGCACCGCCGTGCAGATGGGGGCGAGCCTCGCCGACGCCGTCGCGCACCGCTTCCGCGTGTCGCCCGCCACGCGCCGCGAGCTGCTCGCCGCTGGCATCGCCGGGGGCTTCGGCTCCGTCTTCGGCACGCCCATCGCGGGCACCGTCTTCGGGCTCGAGGTCGTCTGCGTAGGGCGCATGAGCTACGAGGCTCTCGTCCCCGCGCTGGTGTCCGCGGTGGTGGGCGACCTCGTCACCCGCTCGCTTGGCATCCACCACACGGTGTACCCCACTCCCGCAGCGCTGCCCCTCACGCCGGGGGTGCTCGGCAAGTGGCTCCTCTTCGGGGTCGCGGTGGCTGGGGTGGCCGTGGCGTTCGTGGAGCTGGTCCACTTCCTGAAGAAGCGGCTGGAGAAGAGCGTCCCTTCCCTCCCCCTGCGCATGGCCCTGGGTGGGGTCCTGCTCGTGGTGCTCTGGAAGGTCGTGGGCACGAGCGACTACCTCGGCCTGGGCGTACCCACCATTGAGCGATCCTTCGTGGACCCGACCCTTCCACCCGAGGCCTTCGCCCTCAAGCTGCTCTTCACCGCCATCACACTGAGCGCGGGCTTCCTCGGGGGCGAGGTGACGCCCCTCTTCTTCGTGGGAGCGGCGCTCGGGAATGTGCTGGCTCGGCTGCTCGGCCTGCCGCTGGACCTGGCGGCGGGCGTGGGCCTTGCCGCGCTTTTCGGAGCCGCGGCCAATACACCTCTGGCCCTGTCCCTCATGGCCGTGGAACTGCTCGGCGCCGGAGTCCTGCCCCACGTCGTCATCGTGACGGTCACCGCCTACCTCCTCACGGGGCAGCGGGGCATCTACCCGGCGCAGCGCATCGCGCAGCTCAAGCACGGAGGGCCGCTGCTCTCGCGGCTGGTGCCCCTGCGAGACGTGGAGTCCCAGCCCGGTGCCACTCCCGGGGAGCAACCCCCACCGGAGCCACCAGCGACACACGAGGGCTCTCGTTAGGTAGAGACGCGCGGGCCGGCGATCACCCGCCCCCATCAGCCGGTCTGTTGGCTTCAAACAGCCCTCCCGGCACGTCCGTGTAATGACTCGTGCCAGGCGTGAACGCTTCGTGACGAGGCCTCCGCCTACGCCGCAGCGCGGCATGTCCGATGGACGGGTCATCCTCGGGGGCGCTGGAGATTCCGGGGCACCTTTGCGCTATAGGGGGGCCGCCGATTCCCACCCATGACTAGAGAGACGCGCGTGCCAAAACCCCGCCTCCTCAATCGCGATGAAGACTCGCTTCCGCTCGAGCGGGAGCTCCTGGTCCGGATGCACGACCTGATGGTGAAGGCGCGCGTCCTCGAAGAGCGCCTCATCCAGATGTACAAGCAGGGCCACGGTTACTTCTGGATTGGAGGCCCTGGTGAGGAGGCCTTCAACGTGCCCCTCGGCCTGCTGATGAAGAAGGGCCAGGGCCCCGCCTACGACTACCTGCACGCGCACTACCGCCAGTCGGCCACGATGATGGCGCTGGGCGAGGAGCCCATCGGCGCGATGCGGCAGATGAAGAACGTGGCGTCGGACCCCTACTCCGGCGGCCGCAACTTCGCGGGCCACTTCTCCAAGCGCGAGTGGAACATCGCCCCGGTCTCCTCCCCCATCGAGGTGCAGTACGTGATGGCTCCGGGCACGGCGATGGTGCAGAAGCGCCACGGCGGCGACGGCATCACCATCGTCACCGGCGGTGACGCGGGCACAGCCGAGGGGGATTTCGCCTCGTGCCTGGTGTGGAGCTCGCGCCCCGGCAACGAGCTGCCCATCCTCATCATCGTCACCAACAACAAGTGGGGCATCTCCACGTCGGCCGCCGGCCAGCACGGCGAGACGAACGTGTCCGATCGCGGCAAGGCCTTCAACATGCGCACCAAGACGATTGATGGGAACGATCCCATCAACTCGTACCTGGAGCTGCAGGAGGCCATGGCCTACGTGCGCAAGGAGCGCAAGCCCTTCCTCCTGGAGGCCGTCGTGTCGCGCCTGTACGGCCACTCCTCGGCGACGGGCGCCAACGTCGAGGGCGGCGAGCAGGACTGCCTGGTCCAGTTCGAGGCCCGCCTGGAGAAGCACGGCATCCTCTCCCGCCAGGAGATGGACGAGCTGCGCAACCGCTACAAGGAGGAGATGGCCGCCATGGCCCGTCAGGTCATCGAGGAGCCGCGACCGGCCCCCGAGACCATCTGGAACCACATCTACGCGGAGAGGAAGTAACCCATGGCCAACATGGCACAGGCCGTTCGCATGGCCCTGCACTACGCCGAGGAGAACCTGGGCGTCACCGACATCTTCGGCGAGGACGTGGGGCCTCCCCTGGGCGGCGTCTTCACCGCCACGCAGGGCCTCAAGACGGCGTGGAACTCGCCCCTGGACGAGCGCGGCATCATCGGCATGGCCATTGGGCTGGCCATGGCCGGCGCCCGGCCCGTCGCGGAGATCCAGTTCGCCGACTACATCTACAACACCATCGATCTGCTGAAGATCGCCGGCAACACGTGCTGGTCCACCAACGGGGACTGGAACCTGCCCATGGTGGTGAAGACGCCGGTGGGCAGCGGCATTCGTGGCTCGCTCTACCACTCGCACTCCTTCGACGCGACGGCCACGCACATCCCGGGCTGGAAGATCGTCATCCCCTCCAACCCGCTGGACGCGTACGGCCTGATGATCTCCGCCTGCCAGGAGATCAACCCCGTCATGTACCTGGAGCCCAAGGCGCTCCTGCGCATCAAAGGCGAGGAGCGGATCCCCGGCGAGCCGGACAACGACAAGCTGCTGTCGAAGATGATCGACGCGCCGCTGGGAGATCGCTCGCAGTGGAAGCCGCAGTGGCCGCAGCTCGAGCTGTACGCGGTGCCCATCGGCAAGGGCAAGGTGGTGCGCGCGGGCTCGCAGGTGACGGTGGTGAGCTACGGCCGCACGCTGCCCCTGTGCAAGAAGGCCGCGGACGACCTGGCCGCCGAGGGCGTGGACGCCGAGGTCATCGACATGCGCACACTGTGGCCGTACGACTGGGAGCTCATCAAGGGCTCCGTGGAGAAGACGGGCCGCGTGCTGTACGTGAACGAGGACACCGAGGTCACCAACTTCGGTGAGCACCTGGTGCGCCGCACGGTGGAGGAGCTCTTCTACAAGCTGATGGCGCCGCCCCGGCTGCTGGCGGGCAAGTTCGTGCCGGGCATCGGCCTGGCAGACGAGCTGGAGATGGCCTCGGTGCCCCAGCAGGGAGACATCACCGCCGCCATCCGGATGCTGGCGGCCGAGCAGCCCTAGCCACACACCACGAGTGAGGATGTCAACGAGGGCGGCCCGGATAAACCACCGGAGCCGCCCTCCGCCTTTGCGAGGTTGCCCGCGCCTTGGGTACACTGCGAGGGCCGTGCAATCGACGCCCTCAAGAAACCCTGCCCCGGACGCTCCTCCCTTCCGCATCCGCCGCGCGCGCCGCGGTGACGCCGAGAGCCTGGCCTCCCTCCTGCGTGAAATGGGCTACGCCCATGGCTCGGATGCCCAAACGGTCCACTGGGTGATCAGCCACCCGGAGATTGAGATCTTCGTGGCGGCGGACCCGCAGGATCGGCCCGTGGGCATGGTGTCGCTGTCACACCGGCCCCAGCTCAGGCTGCGCGGGCGCATCGCCACCGTGGACGAGCTGGTGGTGACGGAGACCTGGCGGCGGCGCGGCGTGGGCCGAGCGCTCATGCAGCAGGTGCTCGAGCGCTGTGGTGCCCGGGCGCTGAGTGTGAAGCGGCTGGAGGTGAGCGCCTACGCCCTGGTGGAGCTGCGGGACTTCTACGCGGCCTGCGGTTTCGTGCAGGTGGACAACATGGTGATGCGCCACGCCGATCTGGAGCGTCAGCACGGGCAGTAGCGCACCACCCGGCGGGGCCAAAGCCCCGCCTCTTCAGCGCTTGAAGCTCGTCACCACGCGCTGCAGACGGGCCTGGTCCGCCTCGGAGACGTCGACGAAGCGCACGCCAATGGCCTCGGCATCATCCCGCACCCACGAGACAATGCCCTCGATGTCGAAGTCCTCTCCGCTGACCGTCATCTGAAGGCGCACACGCGAGCCCACATCGTAGGAGCGGCGCGTACGCAGGCACAGCCCTCCCGCCGACAGGTTGAGCGAGTACGCGCGAAGTGCTCGCGCGGCGTCCTGTGCCTCCTGAAAGCGCACGTCGAACGTCGCCGTCACCCTCTCGTGAGTCCTCCGGTTGGCTTGCATCACCGCCGGCGACTCCGCAGCTTCGGCCGTCTTCATGCTCATGCGCACTTGCTTCCCTCGGGAGTGTTTCTCAAGGACTACGTGACAGCCTCAAGTGTCTGCTGTCACCCACGTCCTGTTCAAGGGGGGCCCGTTTCTCCCCGAACGTCTTATTAGTCCCGTTCGTGATTGCAGTGGGGGACAGGAATGCGGGCGAATGTTCTTCTAGTGAGCAGTGTCCTCGTCGTGGGGCTGATGGTTGGAGCGTGCCGTAACAGCAACAACAACACCGGGGATGCAGGGGGCGACTCGGGGCTCTCCAACGGCGGGCGTGATGGAGGCGGAGGGACACCGGATGAAGATGGGGGCGATCCGCCGCAGGTCTGCGACGTGGCGCGTCAACAGGGCTGTAGCGCGGGAGCGCTCTGCTTGCGAGGCCTCCTCGAGGGCGGTGGGCAGGGAAACCGCTGCTTCCCTGGAGAGTGCGATCTGGTGGCGCAGAACTGCCCCGCGGGCAACAAGTGCACCTACGTGCGCCAGGGGAGTGAGACGACGCGCCGCTGCGTGCCGGACGGGACGGTGACGGAGGGCGGAGCGTGCGAGAGCACCACGACACCAGGGGGCGACTTCTTCTACGACACGTGCAAGGCGGGGCTGTACTGCACGGATCAAACGGGACCGGACGGGGGCACCACGTTCGCGTGTCAGAAGTTCTGCTACGGGAGCGAGCAGTGCACGGCGCCCCGAGACTGCGTCGAGGTGCTGCGCTTCACGGGCTCGGATGAGTTGCCGAGGGTCTGTGGGCAGGCCGGGCCTGGGTGCGATCTGCTGGCGCAGGGCTGCGCGAGCCCGCTGGGGTGCTACCCCTCGCCTGGGAGCGGCGCGGTGTGCGTGACGGCGGGCGCGGTGGAGGAGGGGTCGCCCTGTGCGTACTCGAACGACTGCAGGCCCGGGAGCGCGTGCGTGAAGGACGGGGCAGGCCTGGTGTGCCGCAAGCTGTGCCGCGCTCCATCGGGAGAGCCAGGCTGCGCGAGTGGACGCTGCGAGCCGCTGCAGAACTTCGCGGGAGTGGGGGCCTGCGTGCAGTAGTCGCGAGGCTCGACGGCGGCCGTGCCCCGCACACTCCGGGCTTGTTGCGAGTGAGTCCGGAATGTAAGGGGCCCCCGTGGACTCTCATCGCTTGCGTCCGGGGCTCGTGTGGCTGATGGCGGCCGCCGCGGGCCTCTCTGTCGCGAACCTGTATTACCACCAACCGCTGCTCGGAGAGATTGGACGGACCTTCCAGGCCTCCGACCGAGCCCTGGGGCTCATCCCCGCCTTCTCCCAGGTGGGCTATGCCCTGGGTCTGCTGTTCATCGTCCCGCTGGGGGACAGCCTCGAGCGTCGGCGCACCATCGTCGTCATGACCGCGCTGGTGAGCCTCGCGCTCATGGGCGTGGCGATAGCGCCCAACATGCCGTGGATGGTGATCGCCAGCGGCGTGGTGGGTGTGACGACGGTGGTGCCCCAGTTGCTGGTGCCGCTCGCTGCACACCTCGCACCTGAGACGCAGCGCGGACGCGTGGTGGGTACGGTGATGAGCGGGCTGCTCATCGGCATCCTCTTGTCGCGCACCGCCGCGGGCCTGCTCGGGGTGCGGTTCGGCTGGCGCGCCATGTTCTGGATCGCCGCGGCGCTGATGCTGGTCCTGGTGGTGGTGCTGCGACTCACGCTGCCGAGCCAACCCGCGAGCTCCACCCTGCCCTACCCGGCCCTGCTGCGCTCACTGGGGGGCCTCGTGCGCGAGGAGCCCCTGCTGCGGCTGCACTCGCTGCTGGGCGCGCTCACGTTCGGGAGCTTCAGCGCCTTCTGGGCCACGCTGGCGCTCTATCTCCAGTCGATGCCGGAGCACTACGGCCCTCAGGTGGCGGGGTTGTTCGGCGTGGTGGGCGTGGCCGGTGCCGTCGCCGCACCGCTGGTGGGCCGCTACGCCGACGTGCGCGGAGACCGGCGCATCAACATGTTCGCCGTCGGTGTGCTGTTCCTCTCCTTCGTCGTGCTCGCGCTGCTCGGCCACTCGCTGTGGGGCATCGCGCTCGGCGTCATCCTCCTGGACCTGGGAGCGCAGGCCAATCAGATCGCCAACCAGGCACGCGTCTACGCGCTGCGCCCCGAGGCCCGCAACCGGCTCAACACCGTCTACATGGTGACGTACTTCGCGGGAGGCGCCTCGGGGGCGTGGCTGGGCAGCATGGCCTGGAGCCGCTGGGGCTGGCTCGGCGTCTGTGCCGTGGGCGGAGGCATGGCACTCACGGGGCTGGTGGTGCTGGGATTCGCCGGGCTGCGGCGTCCGGCAGCCTGAGTCCGCTCCAGGACAGTCCCTTCGGAGCAAGGATGAAACCGAGAGGAGGGCCCTGCTAGCCCTCGCGCCGCCATGACGGCTCGCGTACTCCCCTCTCGATATTCCCTGCTCGTGGACGTCGGGTGCCTCGGTGTCCTGCTCCTGGCTTCCTGGAAGCTGGTCCACGGCATCGAGCAGGTCCTCGACCTTGGCATGTGGGACGAGGCGGACTACCTGCGCCGGGGACTCATGCTGTCCTGGAGCGCCCTCCCCAACGCGGAGTGGGGGCCGCTGTACTCAATCTGGTACTGGGCCCTGTCCCGCATCTGGGCGGACCCGGTGGCGATCTACTACGCCAACCACAAGCTCCTGCTTCTCCTCACGGTGGCGGGCTCCTACGCCTTCATGCGGAGGATGGGGGCACGGCCGACTCTCGCGCTCCTCGGCTCGGCCATCTACCTGCTGTCGGCGGCCCCTCACACCCTTCCGAGGCCGACACTCCTCTCCCTGCTGGTGCTGCTGGCTGCGGGGCTCATCGCCTCCTTCCTCAAGTCGATGGAGGGCTTCTGGGCCGTGGTGGCAGGAGGGCTGCTGCTGGCGTCCTTCTCCCGCCCGGAGTTCTTCGTGGCCTTCCTGCTCGCCACCGGCGTCTTCGTGTTCCTCGTGGGCAGGAAGGTGCTCAACGAGGGCCGCGCAGCACTCCCACGAGCCACGGTCCTCGTCGCGGGTTTCGGGCTCACCACACTGGTGCTGCTCCTGGTGTTGGGCAACCCGTTTGGCAACACGAGCAACCGACGCTTCTATGCCTTCTGCCAGCACTTCGCCGTCAACTACGTGGCGCGCACCCAGCTCCCCGTGGATCCCTGGGGCGAGTGTGAGCAGGTCATCCATTCCGCCTTCGGGAACGTGGACAGCGTCGGTGCCGCACTCAGGAGCAACCCGGAGGAGTTCCTCTGGCACCTGGGCGTCAACCTGAAGCGCTACGTCGTCGTCTCCGTGGGCCTCTTCTTCGAGGGGTATGGAGGAACTTCGGCGGTAGCCGGAGCGTGGACGGTAGAGCGTGTGGGGCGCCTGCTGCTGCTCGTGGCCGTAGGCTGGCAGCTCGTCATGCTGGCCATGCGGTGGAGACGTTTCAGAGCGGCGTTGGCGGAGCCAAGGCTTCAACGACTCATCGGGGTGCTGTTGCTCGTGGAGCTCCCCATCGTGCTGTCCGCCATCTTGATCCAACCCCGGGTCCACTACCTCATCATCCAGGGCGTGATGATCGCGGCCGTCCTGGCCACGCTCGGCTCCCTCCTGGGAACGTGGGACGAGCGTGAGCCTGCGGGGCGCGTGCTCGGCGTGCTGTTTGGGCTCGGGCTTGTGGTGATCACCCCGGACCTCTCGCTCCGCGCATCACCTGGAAATACAGACGAGCACCTGCGGATGGTGCGAGCCATCGGAGCGCTCGGCCTGACGGAGCGGCTGGAGCCTGGAAAGCGGCTCGGCATGATTGAGGCGCAGGGCGGCTACGACGCCTACCTGGGCCGCCGCTATCGCCGGGTGTACTTGAATGCCGGCAAGGAGACCTTCGGAGAGTTTCTCCGGAAGCACGACATCGGGCTGATCCTCTTGGATGATGCGCTCCGGAAGCACCCGCGATTCGCCCGCGACGCGGAGTTCCTCGCCTTCCAGTCAGACCCGGAGGCCTTCGGCTTCTCGATGCACCCCCTGCCAGGGAAGGGAAAGGCCCTGGCCATTCCCAGCACCTGGACCACCGTATCTCGCGCGAACAGCTACTCGGACTGAGCGGGGGAGCTGGAGTTCTCCAACCCCTCCTCCTTCACGCAGATCAGCGAGCTCGCGTCCTGTGGCGGGCTCCAGGCTCTAAAGAGCGCATGCCCGCCAACATAGGGGAGTCGAGCGCCTCCACCCAGCGGCTCACCCGGTGTTGCGCATGCCCGCGGCAATACCGGCCAGCGTGAGCAGTAGCGGGCGATCGCAGTTCGCCTCCCCTGCCCTCTTACGCCGCATCAGCTCCACCTGGAGGAAGGACATGGGGTCCACGTAGGGATTGCGCAGCGCGATGCTCTGCCGCAGTTGCGCATTGCCCTCCAGGAGGCGCGACTCGCCCGTCACACGCTTCACCCAGCGCCGGGTGCGTGAGTACTCAGCGCGGATGCGCTCCCACAGCGGTCGCGTGGACTCCGGTGCCAGCGCCGCGTAGCGGGAGGCGATAGCCATGTCCGACTTAGCCAGCACCATGGCCACGTTGTCGATGACGGTGTGGAAGAAGGGCCACTGGCGGTACATGCGCTTGAGCAGCGCGAGCCCCTCGGGCCGCGAGCCGTACTCCTCCAGCGCCGAGCCCACGCCGTACCAGCCCGGCAGGATGGCGCGGTTCTGCGTCCAGGCGAAGACCCAGGGGATGGCGCGCAGGGACTCCAGTCCTCCGGCGGCGCGCTTGCTGGGCCGCGAGCCGATAGGGAGCGCGGAGATCTCCTCGATGGGCGTGGCGGTCTGGAAGAACGGCACGAAGTTCGGGTCCTCCCAGACGAGCGAGCGGTAGGCGCGGCGGCCGATCTCCGCCAGCTCGTCGAAGGCGGCGCGGAACGGCCCCTCTTCCGTGGAGGCCAGGCGCGGCTGCGCATCGAGCGAGTGCAGCAGCACCCCGCCGAGCACCAGCTCCAACGTGCGCCGGGCCAGCTCGGGCCGGGCGTACTTGTGATCCAGGGCCTCGCCCTGCTCGGTGGCCTTGTACGTGCCCGCGACACTGCCGGGCGGGAGCGCGAGGATGGCCTCATGCGCGGGGCCTCCGCCCCGGGCCACCGTCTCGCCGCGGCCGTGGAAGAGGCGCAGACGAATCCCCGCCTCGTGGGCCACCTGGGTGAGCGCGGACTGGGCCCGGTAGAGCGCCGCACTGGCTGCGAGCAGCCCCACCTCCTTGCCCGAGTCGCTGTACCCCACCATCACCTCCTGCACGCCTCGGGCTTGCAGGTGCTGGCGGTACTCGGGATGGGCGAACAGCTCGCGCAGGATGCGGGGGCCATCATCGAGTGCTCCGAGCTGCTCGAAGAGCGGCACCACGTCCACGGTGGCGCACCCGCGCCCCTCGTCCCACAAGCCAGACTTGCGCGCGCACGTGAAGGCCGCGAGCACGTCCTCGGCGCTGGAGGCCATGGAGAGGATGAGCGTGCGGCAACACCCCTCGCCCGACTCGGCCTGGGCCTCGCGCATCCGCTGCAGCACGGCCAGCAACCGGGCACCGCCCTCGGTCGGCGAGGGCCCACCCTCTAGCGACGCGGCGGCGCTGCGTGCGTCGTCCGCGGGCGCGCGCACCTCCAACTCGGCCAGGTGGAAGCCCATCGCCTGGACCAGGGAGACGAGGCGGCGCACCTTGCGCAACCCGCCCTGCCGCGCCTTGGCCTCGATGAGGGAGCGCTCGATGATCTCCAGGTCGCGCAGGAGGTCCGCGGGCGAGCGATAGGCGACGGCGGGAAGAGGATCGGTGCGGCCGGCGCGGCGACCCTCGACATACGCCAGGGCGGCCTGGAGGCGGGCCTCGATGAAGCGCAGCTTGCGGCGCCAGGGCTCGCCCACCGTGCGGGGTCCGTAGCGGGCCATCACCTCCGGCAGGTCCGCGGCGTCCTTCTCGAGCGAGGCCCGCAGCTCCTTCGAGACGAAGGTATGCCGCTCGGACTGGGTGAGCACCCAGCCCAGCTGGGCCACCAGGTTCATCATGTTGCGCAGCCCGCGAGCCCGGTGCGCGCGCAGCGTGTCCGCGAGCACATCCGGCGTCACCAGCGGATTGCCATCCATGTCACCGCCCACCCACGAGTGCAGGCGCACGGGCGTGGCGAGCACACCCAGGGGCTCGCCGTAGGCGCGCTCGAAGGCCCAGTCGAGCGTCTCCGGCATGAGCGCGAGCTGCTCACCGAGCACCTCCTCCACGTACCAGAGGACGTTCTTCACCTCGTCACCCACGGTGGGGCGCTCGCGGCGCAGCTCGTCCGTCTGCCAGAGGGCGGTGATCTCCTCGCGCATGGACAGCTGGGTGTCGGCCTTCTCGCGCGGCGTCTGGTGGCCGCGGTCGCGGTTCTCCAGGAGCCGGGCGAGGCGGTAGGTCTTCTCCAACACCGTGCGACGCGACGCCTGGGTGGGGTGCGCCGTCAGGGTGAGCGTCACCCGCATGGACAGGAGCAGCTCGCGCACCCGCGAGGCGGGGATGCCAGCCTGCTTCAACGACTGCATCACCGCCTCGAGCGAGGAGCGCTGGGGGCCCTGCTGGCTGAGGGCATGCTCCCGGCTGCGACGCATGCGGTGGTGCTGCTCGGCGAGGTTGACGAGTCGGAAGTACGTGGAGAAGGCGCGCAGCACGGGCTCGGCCTGCCCCAGGGGCATCTCCCGCAGCAGCGCGGCCAGCTGCGTGGCGGCGGCGCGGCGCTCGGACTTCGGCCCACGCCGTCGCTGGATGGACAAGCGCCGGACGCGCTCCTCCAGGTCGAAGAGGGACTGCCCCTCCTGCTCGATGAGGACTTCCCCGAGCAGCTGGCCCAGGAGCCGAACGTCCCGGCGCAGCTGCAGATCCACGTGACGGATGGGAGACATGCGAGGTGTCAAGCTAGTGTCGCTCCAGCGATTCGATCCACTGCCGCGTCGAAGTCATCCGACGCTCCACGTTGTCATGTACCGATACGGCGCAGGGTGAGCAGCGGACCGTCGTCCACCTTACGCCCGGTGAGATCGATGTAGCAGTCGAGCATCCA
The DNA here is from genome assembly GCF_044360475.1 of Archangium minus. Taxonomy (NCBI): domain Bacteria; kingdom Pseudomonadati; phylum Myxococcota; class Myxococcia; order Myxococcales; family Archangiaceae; genus Archangium; species Archangium minus. The sequence goes on along the minus strand of NZ_CP043494.1, from coordinate 5,227,128 downwards.
GTCGCCATGGCCCTCGGGGTCCATGATGCGCTGTTGGACCTCCCACTGCCGCTCACCAGCCTCCTTGAAGAAGGTGTTGGCGGGTCGGCGCGCCTGAGGCGTGAGCACCACGCTCCCGTTCGCCTCGAAGTAGGGCGCCATCGCCGCCTCCAGCTTCGCCGCCGTCCACTCCTCCCCTCCCGCGTCCAGCCGCAGCAGCGCCAGCGCATCCGCGTAGCGCTTCTGCCCGAGCGCCCGCAGCAGCCGGTGCACCTCGTTGCGCACGTGCGCCGCGAAGGCGCGCGGGTCGTCGGTGAGATCCGTCGGACGGCGATCCGGAGCCTCCGCCCGCCGGAGGACGACCTCGCCCGGGTTCTTCATCCGCTCCCACTCGTCCAGCAGGCTCTGGTCGACGTGGCGGATCATCGCCCGCATCCAGTCGATGATCTCGTTGACCTCCTGGTTGCGGTAGCGCTCGGGCACCGTCTGGGTGAGCGCCTTGTAGGCGTCACCGAGGTAGCGCATCAGCACGCCCTCGCTGCGCTGCAGGCCGTACTCGCGCACGTAGTCGTGGAAGGACATGTACCGCTCGTACATGTCGCGCATGATGGACTTGGGCCGGATGTTCTCCGCGCCTACCCACGGGTGCTTCTCCGCGAAGACGTTGAACGTGGAGTAGATGAAGTCCCGGTTGGGCTTGGGCCACTCGAGCTTCTCCAGCTCCTCCATCCGCTCGTCGTACTCCATGCCCCGCGCCTTCATCTCGGCGATCTTCTCGCCCTTGAGCTGGTGCAGCTGGGCGTAGAGCACCACCTCGGGGTTCTCCAGGATGGACTCCACGAGCGTCAGCACGTCCAGCGCGTACGTCTCCGCCTCGTGGTCCAGCTTGTTCAGCGTGTCCAGCAGGTACAGCGACAGGGTCTGGTTGAGCGAGAAGTCGCGCTGCAGCCCCGGCGCCACCGTGATGCTCGCGCCCGAGCCGCCCTCTCCCTTGTGCACCAGCACCAGGCCCGCGTTGCGCAAGGTGCGGAAGCAGGCCGCGGCCTCCTTCAGGTTCTTGCGCTTGATGTAGTCCGAGCCGTGCGAGCGGAAGATGAGCCGCACCAGCCGCTGGTAGCCCTCGGCGCCGCCCACCATCTCGCTCTGCAGCAGGTTGAGGAGGAAGCCGTGGGTCACCTCGAAGCGCGACTCCAGGGGCTCGGGGAGCCCGGTCTGCAGGCGCTCGAAGGTGTTCTTGTCGTAGTTGACGAAGCCCTTCTGCGGCGGAGGCTTGCGGGGCAGACGCTTGCCGCCCTTGGCCTCCTTCTGGGCGATCTTGACGTTCTCGATGACGTGCTCGGGCGCCTGCGCCACCACGCTGCCCTGCGTGTCAAAGCCCTTGCGGCCCGCGCGACCGGCGATCTGCTGGAAGTCGCGCACGCTCAGCGTGGCCAGCTTCTCGCCGTTGAACTTGAAGAGCTGCGTGAAGAGCACCGTGCGGATGGGGATGTTCACCCCCACGCCCAGCGTGTCCGTACCGCTGATGACCTTGAGCAGGCCCGTCTGCGCCAGCCGCTCCACCAGCAGCCGGTACTTGGGCAGGAGGCCCGCGTGGTGCATTCCAATCCCGTGGCGCAGGAAGCGCTGGAAGTCCTTGCCGTAGGGCGTGTCGAAGGGGGCCTCCAGCAGCGCCTGGCGGATGGCCTCCTTGTCCTCCTTGGTGGAGAAGTCCACGCTCATCAGGTTCTGCGCCTGCTCGGCCGCGGCGCGCTGCGAGAAGTTCACCAGGTAGATGGGCGCCTTGTTCTGCCGGATGAGATCCTGGATGGTCTCGTGCAGCGGCGTCTCGCGGTACTCGAAGTCCAGCGGCACCGGGCGCTGCGCGCTGCGCACGCTGGCCACCTCGCGGCCGGAGAACTCCTGCAACCGCTCCTCAATGAGGTGCGTGTCGCCCAGCGTCGCCGACATCATCAGGAACGTGGTGGACGGCAGGGTAATGAGAGGGATCTGCCAGGCGATGCCGCGCTCGCGGTCCGCGTAGTAGTGGAACTCGTCCATCACCACGTAGTCCGCGCGCAGCATGGCGTCGCGCAGCGCCAGGTTGGCGAGGATCTCCGCCGTGCAGCAGAGGATGGGCGCCTCGCGGTTGATGGCCGCGTCGCCGGTGAGCAGGCCCACGTTCTCCGGGCCGAAGGCCTCGCACAGCGCGAAGAACTTCTCGTTGACGAGCGCCTTGATGGGACAGGTGTAGAAGGACACCTTGCCCTCGGCCATGGCCTTGAAGTGCAGCGCCATGGCGACGAGCGACTTGCCCGAGCCTGTGGGCGTCTTGAGGAACAGGTGCTTGCCCCCCAGCAGCTCAAGGATGGCCTCCTCCTGCGCCGGGTAGAGGGCCAAACCGGTGGACTCCACCCAGCCAACGAAGCGGCTGAGGATCTCATCGGAGTCCAGGGGACCCTGCGAGCGGTCGGGAAGCAGCGCCGCGAGCGGCGCACGGGGGGATTCGATCGTGACCATGACGAGCGGACTCTAGGCGGGAGGCCGGGCAGGCTGAGGGGAAAAGTGCACGACTCTGCCCGGAACCATTCAGGAGCAACAGAGGGCTCGCCGCTCCCCATTCCGGAGTCCGCTCAGCGCTCCGTCCCCGGCCACTCACATCGTTCACAGGCCATGCGTGAGAACGAAAGCGTTTCTTCCGCGGCTCCGGGAGGCTTCGCATCAACCTCCTCCAGGAACCAGACGCCCACGACAGCGTCCGAGTCACAGAGGAAGCCGAACGCGCGCTCCTCCCGCCCTGTCTCCCAGACACACGCCACCCACTGCTCCCCGCACCGCTGCACGCTCGAGGAGAAGTGAGGGCGTGGCGCCGTGTCCTGTCCCATGCGGGTGAAGACGCACCCACCCGCGAGCTTCTGAATCACCGCCTCAGGAGTCTGGTGCGCCCTCGCCCCGATGGCTTCGACGGAGAACCCTTCCAGATCGGTGGGGCGGGCCTCGGTCAGACAGGTGTTGGTCCACTTCATCACGCGCTCGCGGCACCGTTGCGAAGGCCGTCCGACCAGGACGGCGCTCGGAGGAGGATTCCACGCCGCTTCAATTGACGCCCCCCTTCGGGAGTCCGCTCAGCGCTCAACGCGCTTCCGAATCCATCCGTGGTCGAGGTCTCGACACCCTCCTCTCCACAGACGAGCAACAGACCCCATCCGGCATTGGGAAGCTGCCATGCCCTTTCAGGCGGCGCTGTGATCGGTGGAGCGCGACGGGTTATCGCACAGAACTCACAGAGGCCTACCTGCGCCACCTGTCAATCAAGATCATACGGGCTGTTCCAGGCTCCCCTTGAACCCCTGGAATTTGTTCACTGCACGTACACAAGTGCACGCTCCCTGAACGGACATGTAGCGGCGAGGGCTGCCGACCGGATATACCGGTAAGCCTATGACAGCCGAAAAGCTCGTCTACGCAGGAACCGTTGAAGCGCTCTTCCTCAGGGCCCTCGAGAACCGTCTTACGCCTGCGTGCCGGATGCGCCTGCGTGAGGCCGGCCTCGACCTCGATCAGAAGCTGTCTCCCACCTACACGCTTGAGCAGTGGAAGCAGTTCCTCCGCATCGCGGCGGATCACGTCTACGCGGGAATGCCTGCCGAGGCGGCCTACTACTCGCTCGGTGAGCGGTTCATTGATGGTTACTTCTCCACGCTCTTCGGACGCGCGCTGCTCGGCGTGGCCCGGCTGCTCGGCCCCCGGAGGGCGCTGACCCAGGCCCGGCTCTGCTTCCGGACCAGCACCAATTGCAGTGAGGTGCGAATCGTGGAGCGTGGGTCAACTGAGGTGGAGTTCTGGCTCACGGACATCGGAGCGGACCTGCCGACCTTCGTGGCGGGCGTCCTGGCCCGTGCGACGGAGCTGTCGGGTGGCCAGCGAGTGGTGGCCATCCCCGAGGGCTTTGATGGCCAGTCGGCCACCTACCACGTCCGTTGGTCCGAGCAGGCCGAGGCCGCCGTTGCGCCCGAGCTCGCCGCGCGCGGTACCGCGGCTGGCAGCGCCTCGACGACCCAGCCTCCGGCGTAGAAGTCCCTCAGCATCGCTCAGGGGCACGGGGCTGGGATCAGCCCCCGCACCACTGGGGATGGGCGAGCACCCGCGCCTCGAGCTCCGGCGTGAGCGGCTCCCCATGGGGCGCACGAGACGAGGAGCGGCGCCAGCGCTCCAGCCAGCGCTCCCCAAGGGGTAGAGCCAGGGCTTCGCGGCGCGTGGCCGCCACCGTGGTCTCCCCCTTCGTCCCCGTGGACACGCCCGCTCCCACGTAGAAGCCAGCCAGCAACAGCGTGACGCGCGTGGGGGTGGCCGCGCTGTACGTCAGCAGCAGCGCCCCCTCCCCGTCCTCCCGGCAGCAGGCCCGCACCCGCGACAGCACCGCGGTGGTCCACATCTCCGGGTTGGACGCTGGGGAGAACGGATCGAAGAACACCAGGTCCGCCCGGGGCAGCCCTGCGGTGATCAGGCCCTGCGCATCCCCCAGGTGCAGCCGCCAGCGCAGGCCCTCCGCTTCCCAGACACCGTCGCGCATGAGCGCCTCGGCCGCCTCGCGGAAGGGCTGCAGGAAGGGGAAGCCCGCCGCGTCCGCCAGTGCGAGCCGCAGCGGCGCCAGGTCCACCTCGAAGCTCACCAGCTCCAGAGCTCGCCGGCGCTCGGAGCCCAGCTCGCGCGCGCAGGTGAGCGCCGCCACTGCGTTGGTGGCGGCCCCCAGGCCCACGTCGTGGATGACGAGCGGCTCGCCCGGGGTGCGCAGGCGCTCGGCCAGGCGCGGCTGATCCACGTAGAGGCGCAGGGCCTCCTGCCACGGGCCCACCGAGGGGTGCATCACCTCCCCGTGCCCGAGGTGCCGCACCGCCCGCGAGCCGTTGCGCAACGTCACCAGCTCGAAGTCGCCATCGCGAGGGTTCTCGGAGTCCACGCGCTCAGCCCACTTCCTTGAGGGTCACGGCGCCGGGGCCGACCTCGAGCTTCGCGTCCTTGAGATCCTTGGGCGTGGCGACGAGCTGCTTCAGCTCGCGGTAGGCCTGCGCATAGGAGCCCTTGAGGATGGCATCGCGCATCCGCCAGGTGAGCTGCTGGTAGTGGTGCACGTTGTGCACGGACAGCATGCGAGAGCCCGTGTGGTGCTTGCCGCTCATAAGGTGCTGCAGGTAGCCGCGGCTGTAGCGCTTGCAGACGTAGCAGTCGCACGTCGGGTCCAACGGCTCGTCGGAGAGGCGGAACACCTGGCGAGTAATCCGGACAAGACCCTGGAAGGTGTAGGCGTAGCCCTGCTGCGCCATCTTCGTGGGGATGATGCAGTCGAACATGTCCACGCCGCGCAGCACGGCCTCGAGCAGATCCGTGGGGGTTCCCACGCCCATGAGATAGCGAGGCTTGTCCTGAGGCAGCGACGCAGCGGCGCGGGCCGTCATGGCCTTGCGCTCCTCGTTCGTCTCGCCCACCGCCAGGCCGCCGATGGCGAAGCCGTCGAAGGGGTGCTGGGTGAGGAAGGCGGCGCTCTCATCGCGCAGGTGCGGGTGCACACCACCCTGGACGATGGCGAAAAGGGCCTGACCGGTGTCCACCTTGTTCTTGGCCGCGAGGCTGCGCAGGGCCCAGCGGTGGGTGCGCTCCATGGCCTCGCGGGTGCCAGCCTCGTCCGTGCGCGAGTCGATGCACACGTCCAGCACCATCATGATCTCCGAGTTGATCGCCTGCTGCATGGCGATGCTGGACTCGGGGCTGAGGAGCTGGCGGCTGTTGTCGTGGAAGCTGCGGAAGTGGGCGCCCTTCTCGGTGATGAGCCGGTCCTCGGGGAGGGAGAAGATCTGGAACCCGCCCGAGTCGGTGAGCACCGCCCCATCCCACTGCATGAAGGGGTGGATGCCGCCGAAGCGCTGGAACACGTCGATGCCCGGCTTGAGCATCAGGTGGTACGTGTTGGACAGGAGGATCTTCGCCCCGGTGGCCTTCACCTCTTCCATGCTGAGGTGGCGGAAGGAGGCGTGGGTGCCCACCGGCATGAAGACGGGCGTAGGGATGGAGCCACGCCGGGTGTGCAGTACGCCGGCACGGGCTCCCGTAGGGTCAGTAGTAACGAGCTCGAAACGAACGGCCATTAGGGGAGCCTTATACTCGCGACGGGCGCGAGACATGCCCGCTATCTGCCAGGCAGCCCAAGGATCAGGGGTTCAACCGTGTATGCCCCCTCTCCCCCTGGGAGAGGGCTGGGGTGAGGGTATCCCCCGCTCTGTGAGCCTCAGAGTCGAGTACCACAGAACTTGCAGTGAACCGCGTCCACATCATGGCCCTCGGCGCCACAGCCGGGGCAGGCCTCGGGGTTGATGCCGTGCCGAGAGGCCGCCGCGAGTTCCACGGACACGATGCCCGTGGGGACCGCGAGGACGCCATAGCCCATGATCATCAGCACCGACGCGATGAACTGTCCGGCCACGGTCTTGGGGGTGATGTCGCCAAAACCCACGGTCGTCATGGTGACGATGGCCCAGTACATCCCACGAGGGATGCTGTCGAAGCCGTTCGCCTCGCCCTCCACCAGGTACATCACCGAGCCCATGATGACGACGGTGCTCAGCACCGCGCCGAGGAAGACGGTGATCTTCGGCCGGCTCGCGCGCAGGGCGGTGAGGAGCACCTCGGCCTGCCCGAGGAAGCTCACCAACTTGAGCACGCGGAAGACGCGCAACAGGCGCAGCACCCGGACCACCAGCAGCGACTGCGCCCCGGGGAAAATCAAGCTGACAAAGGAGGGCAGGACGGCCAGGAGGTCCACCAGCCCGAAGAAGCTCCGCGCATAGAGCAAAGGGCGGCTCACGGCGCAGAGCCGCAGCACATACTCCAGGGTGAAGAGGACGGTGAAGACCCATTCCGCGATGCGGATGATCGCCCCGTATTGAGCACGGATAGGGGCCACGCTCTCCAACATCACGGCGAGGACGCTCAGGAGGATGGCCCACAGCAGCGCCACATCGAACGCCTTCCCCGCTGGGGTATCCGACTCGAAGATGATCTCGTGGAGCCAGGCGCGAAAGCCTGAGGGAGGACTCTGCTCGGAGGGACGCAACACAGGCCCAGTGTAGGACGAGTTGCCCCGCAGGGGGCCCTTCATGTCAAAGCGCCAGCAGCGTCTGCTCGATGGGTCGCGCCAGGCCCTCGGCGAAGTAGCGCACGCGCAGGTTCAGGTCGGGATCCCACCCGCCCTTCCCTGCCGCGCCCAGGTCCAGCACAGCGAAGTTCCTGCGGAAGAGCACGCGCCCATCCGGGTTGCCCGGCAGTTCCAGCAGCCGGCCCGTGAAGAGGTCCTGGTACATGTCCACCGCTTCCGAGCCGATGCCCAGCTCCACCACCTTGCGGATGAAGCCACTCGGAGGCTCGGAGCCGATGCCGCTGGAGACCACCTGGGTGATCTCCGGCTGATCCAAGTCCGAGCGCTTGTGGAACGGCACCCGCGAGCGCAGCCTGGCCGTGGTCCCCACGTGGACGTCTCCGCTCAACAACGTCACCTCGGTGCAGGGAGAGCACTTGCGGAACTCGAAGAGCCGGTTGAGCAGCTTGCGCAGCTCCTCGGCGTTGTTGGGCGCCATCCACGAGTCTCGCACATCCCCCAGGTACGCCGTCATCCCCAGCTTCTCCAGCAGCCTGCTGGCCGCCGCCACCTTCGCGTGCAGCGGAGGCACGCCGGTGACGACGTAGAGCCGCTTGAGCCCAGCGCAGGCCTGCGCCTCCAGCCACGCATCCATCTCCGCCCACTGGCGTCGGCCGATGACCGTCTGGTCCTTCCAGCTCCGATGCGTGCGCGCATCAAGCACCAGGAGGCCGATGCCGTTGCTCACCCACCCGAAGCCGTACGAGTCACTGAACGCCGGCGGGTTCAGGCGTGCCTGGAACTCCTCGAAGGTCGTCCGCGCGGCCTCGAAGAAGGCGCGATCCGCTGGTGTCACCTCGTCGTGCGAGCCCCACCCGTCGAAGATGTCGTGGTCGTCCCACATCATCATCGAGGGCACCGAGCCGAGCACCGAAGCCAACTCGGGCCGCTGCCACGTGTCGCAATAGAGGGTGCGGAAGGCCTCGCGCAACCGCTGCATCGCCTCCTCGTTCTCCGGCGTCAGGTGATCATCCAAGTCCGCGAGCTGCCACGCCTCTCGGATGTGGTCCGCGTAAACCTGATCGCCCACGTGGAGCAGCAGATCGACCTCTCCGGCTGAGACCACCTCTCCCAGCCGCTTCCACATGGCGTGACGCCGGTCGTGGTCGTTCACCGTGTGGCCACCATTGCAGCTCACCAGCCCGATGCGCAGCGGCTGGCCAGGCGGAGGCAGCAGCCGGAAGCGGCCGAGCCCCTTCGAATCAGAAAGCTGGGCGAGTGATGGCAACCCGTCCTCGGAGGCCGACACGGCCACCGCGTACTCGACCGTGGAGGACGCAGCGAGCCCCTCCAGCTCGAACGAGCCCTGGAGGAAGGAGGAGCCCACGGGCTGGGTCAGCCGCAGAGTCCGCTCCTGGAAAACACCCTCCCCCGAGCGGAACACGAGCCGGGCATGAGAGAGGCCATGCTTCGCGGTGACAGCGATGCGGGCCGTGGTGCTCGTGCAGCAGCCCACGGTAGTGATCAGCGGCCTCGACATGCCTCCATCATTCCACGACCCGAACCTTGCGCGCACGGGGCCCCCACTCATCCAACTGCGGGCGTGGGTGAAGGGGCATCACCCGTCGGGGCACCTAAGCCAGGACAACAAAGTCCTGTCAGGGACCCGAACGAGTGAAGAGCGAGGACCCCTCCGGGGGAGGTATTGCGCAACTTGTCCGACTGTTGGACAGGTCCGCGAAAAGTGTGGCCGGGAGGCCAGCGGTGATGGGGTCGTGGATGCACGTGGTGCGAATACGCTGGCTCCAGGGGAGCCCCTGAGTGGACAGCCGTCGCAACAACCACAAGAGAGGCTCCGCATGTCCTCATTAGGAGCAAAGAGCGTGCGTTGCACCATCTACAGTCCGGTTGTTGATCATCAGGCCATCCAGTCCGTGCGGGATGTCCTTCCCGGATGGTTGTTGCACTGGGAGGGCGAACTCGAGCGGTGGAGTTCCGCGAGTTTCACGAGCGCCCAGGGAACCCTCACCTTCAATTCCCTGGAGTACACCGGACCGATGGATCCATTCAGTAAGATCATCCTCGGTACCAGCAGCCACTTCTGGAAACGTAAGGATCTTCCCGAATCTGTCATGGATGACTTACTGGACTTCGTGGCTAACACCAAGTGGTTGGTCGGCGTCGTGGGAACCTCAGAGGTTCTCTCCGAGGATCTCTTCCTGAAGGCCGCGATGGAACTAGCGCGCCAGTTGAACGGCAGGGTCTTCGTCAACGGCACGGACCTCATCTCTCCAGAACCACGCGCCTAGCCTCGCTCCATCTCCCTCCAGGCGAGGAGCCGGGGGCTCGGCTTGTGTCCCACATTGCCGCCTACCCGTGGCCCGTCCCCCACCCCCTCGCCGGCATACAAAGCCACCCTTCCGGGGTTACAAGGAGTCCTCACCGCCGGTCCCGGCGAAATCCACCTGTCGCGCGCCTTCCGGCCGCCTACCCCTTCCGCTAGAAAGCGCCCCCCATGTTCACCATCACCAACGTCTCCAAGGCCTACGGGCCCAAGAAGCTCTTCGAGGAGGTCAACGTCGCCTTCTCGCCCGGCCGCCGCTACGGTCTCACCGGCCCCAACGGGGCGGGTAAGTCCACGTTCATGAAGATCCTCGCCGGAGACGAGGAGGCGGACATGGGCACCATCTCCCGCCCCAACAAGCTCGGCATCCTCCGCCAGGACCACTTCCGCTACGAGAACGATCGCGTCCTCGACGTCGTCCTCATGGGCAACAAGGCCCTCTGGGACGCCATGAAGGAGAAGGACACCATCCTCGCGAAGTCCGACATCACCGAGGAGGATGGCAACCGGCTGGGCGAGCTCGAGATGGTCATCGCCGAGGAGGACGGCTACAGCGCTGAGTCCGAGGCGGCCTCGTTGCTCGAGGGTCTGGGCATCCCCGCGTCCACCCACGAGGGGCCCATGAAGCAGCTCACCGGCGGCCTCAAGCTGCGCGTGCTGCTCGCCCAGGCGCTCTTCGGCAAGCCCCAGGGGCTGCTGCTCGACGAGCCCACGAACAACCTGGACATCGCTTCCATCCGCTGGCTCGAGTCGTTCCTCATGGAGTTCGAGGGCGTGCTCATCACCATCAGCCACGACCGGCACTTCCTCAACTCCATCTGCACGCACATCGCGGACATCGATTACGAGACCATCATCCAGTACACCGGTGGCTACGATGACATGGTGAGGCAGAAGGCCCAGGTGCGCAGCCGGGTCGAGTCCGAGGTCTCCGAGAAGAAGAAGAAGATCGCCCAGCTGCAGGACTTCGTCGCCCGCTTCCACGCCGGTACGCGCGCCTCTCAGGTGCAGAGCCGCATCAAGCAGATTGAGAAGCTGAAGACGGATGACCTCAAGCGCTCGAACATCGCGCGGCCCTTCATCCGCTTCGACGTGAAGCAGGTCAGCGGCAAGCAGACGCTGCAGTTCGAGGGCATCACCAAGAGCTACGACGGCCAGACGGTCGTCCAGCCCTTTAGCGGCCTGGTCTGCAAGGGCGAGAAGATCTGCGTCATCGGCCGCAACGGCGTGGGTAAGTCCACCCTGGTGAAGATGCTCGCCGGGCAGGTGGAGGCGGACGCGGGGAAGATCACCTGGGGCCACCAGGCCTCCATGGGCTACCTGCCGCAGGACCACCACGGCACCATCCGCAAGGGCACCACGGCCTTCGAGTGGCTGCGCGACATCAACACCAAGCTCACCAACGAGGAGATCTCCGGGGTGCTGGGCCGGATGCTCTTCTCGGGCGAGGAGCGGATGAAGCCCACGGACACCCTGTCCGGTGGTGAGACGGTGCGTCTGCTGCTCTGCAAGCTGATGCTCAACCAGGACAACGTGCTGGTGTTCGACGAGCCCACCAACCACTTGGATCTGGAGTCCATCAGCGCCCTGGCCGAGGGCCTTCAGAAGTACGAGGGCACCGCCATCATCGTGACCCACGACCAGGAGCTCATCTCCGAGGTGGCCACTCGCATCTGGAGCCTGGAGCTCGGCAAGCCCGTCAACGACTTCAACGGGACCTTCGCCGAGTTCCTCGAGAAGAACCCCTACCACGCCGCCCAGCGTCGCTAGCCAGGCGGCGGGCCATGCGCGCGCGGTGGCCTAACGGCTGCCGCGGCGCAACAGGAACCACCCCAACCCGAAGCCCGTGGCCCAGGTGGTCGCCGCTCCCAGCGGCGTCATCCGGGCCGGCTCGGGCCTCCTCGGAGGCGGGGGACGCAGGCGCTCCTCGATCTCCTTCTGCTCCCGCTCCCGCTTCTGGCCCTTGGTCATCGTGGGGCCACCCTGGCGCGGATGCTTCTCCCCCGGGGCCTTGCCCTCTGGCGAGCGGTGCTCGAGCACGGCGTTGATCTCCGCGCCCAGCAGAATCACCTGCGAGGAGATCCACATCCACAGCAGCAGCACGATGACGCCGCCGAGCGCGCCGTAGTTCGCGTCGTAGCTGCCGAAGTTGCGCACGTACACCGAGAAGCCCCAGGACGCGACCAACCAGATGAGGACGCCCACCACCGAGCCGGGCGAGATGAACTTGAACGTCTGCTTCACGTCCGGCAGCACGTAGTAGAGCAGCGCCAACGCCAGCATCATCAGAAGGCCCGCGAACGGCAGGCGCAGCCACGTGACCACGGTGCCAAGCGGCTCGCCCAGGAAGTTGGCAACGGCCGGCGTGGCCACCATCGCCAGCGAGGAGAGGATGGCGAGCACCGCGCCCCCCAGGGTCATCATGATGGCGATACCGCGCACCTTCCAGAAGGGTCGGGACTCCTCCACGTCGTAGACGGTGTTGAGCGCGTCCATCATCGCCACCACCCCGCCCGAGGCGGCCCACACCGCGCCGAGTGCACCTACCGTCAGCAGCCCCACGTTGTTGCCCGCCGCGAGATCATGCAGGCGCTGGCCGACAATCTGTGTCACCGCTTCCGGCGCCACCCGGCCCAGCTCCTGGATCAGCACCTCGGCCTGCGCGGGATCGATGATGATGCTCGCGAGCGCCACGAGGAACAGGAGGAACGGGAACAGCGCCAGGACTCCGAAGAACGTCATCGCGCCAGCCACATTGCTGATCTTGTCGTTCTGGTACTCGTTCTTCAGCTCCGTGAAGAACTCCTTCCAGCTCATCCCCTTGCCTGGGAGAACCATCGCGCCTCCTTCCAAGTGACAAGGCAAGGATGCGCACTCCGCCCGCCTACCCCAGCCTGTTCCTCGGGACACACGTGCCCGCCCGCTCGTCCCCTCTCGGAGCGTCCGGAGCAGCGGCTCCCGGGTCGTCACTGAGTGACACGGCCTGCTGCGGCACGCTCCAGGAACTCGAGCAGGGGCGTCCACACCTCGAGGGGTGCTCGGTCGCCAAGGAGCAGATCCACGTGGCTGTAGTCCTCGGAGAGGCCCGTCTGGGTGCCGAGCAGCCGCCACGCCTTGGGTCCCCCCAGCGCCAGGTAGCCATCGTGCACCGCGCGCACGGAGGCGAGCTCGTCCCCCTCCCCCGCCATCACCAACACCGGCACCCGCACCCGGGCGAGGCCCTCGCGATAGTCCTGGGTCCCCTCTCGATTGGTGAAGCGACCCGTGCGGCTCATCCGGGCGAAATCCTCCACCACGCCCCCGGACAGCTCGCCGAAGACACTCGAGGCGAAGCGCCGCCACCGCTCGCGCGGCGTGTTACGCGTGTTGAAGACGAAGCGCTCCACCGGGTTTCCCCGCAGCCAGGCCTGCACCGGTGCCGTCAGAGAGGACAAGAGGCCTAGGTCGAGCGTGTTCTCTCGCGACACCAGGCGCGCCCCCAGCTCCGTGAGCCCCAGCAGCCAGAGCGAGCTCTGGTCCAGGCGCGTGGGCCCCGCCATGACCACCGCCGCGCCCACGCCTTCACCGTCCTCGGCCAGGTACGCGTAGAGCAACAGCGCCCCCAGGCTGTAGGCCACGACATCCACCTGCTCGGAGCGCGTGCGCTGGCGCACGGTACGCAAGGCCGCTCGGAAGTCCTCCCGCCAGAGCGTGTCGAGGCCGTAGCCCGGCATGCGCCCCGCCGCCGCGTCCGTGCGATCCGATTCACCGGTGCCTCGCACCGAGACCGTCCACACCTCGCGCCCATGTGCCGCGAGCCACCCGGCGAGGCTGTGATCCGGCTCCAGCAGCAGGCTCACATCGCTCGACGCCAGCCCTGGTACGAGCAGCACGGGTCGTCCCCGCGCCGGCCCTTCTGGAGGAATGCGCCGCATCGCCAGGCTCCAGCCGTCCGCCGTCTGGATGCGCAGGGACTCGGCGTGGGGCGCGGCTCGGAGTCCCGGGCTCGTGACACAGCCCGTGACGAGCAGGGTCAACAGGAGGAGCAGGGGGAACACGGGGAGTTGGGCAACACAGAGCGGAAATACCCTCACCCTGACCCTCTCCCAGAGGGAGAGGGCTTCGCGGACACTCCTTTAGCCCGCGTACACGGGCAGTAGCGGCGCGTCCTTGAGGCGCGGCGCCGCCGCGTCCTTGGGCGACAGCAGCGGCGACGTCACCGGCCAGGGAATCCCCAGGTCCGGATCGTTCCAGGCAATGCCGCGCTCGGCCGCGGGCGTGTAGACGTCCGTGCACTTGTAGTGGAAGTCCGCGCTCTCGGAGATGACGCAGAAGCCGTGCGCGAAGCCCTCCGGCACCCACAGCTGGCGCCGGTTGTCCGCGGACAGCTCCACCCCCACCCACTTGCCGAACGTCGGCGAGCCACGGCGCACGTCCACTGCCACGTCGTAGACGGCGCCCGCGAGGACCTGCACCAGCTTGCCCTGCGCGTTCGGTTCCTGGAAATGCAGCCCACGCAAGGTTCCCTTCACCGAGCGCGAGAAGTTGTCCTGCACGAAGGGGCCCGGGATTCCGGCCTCCGCGTAGCGCTTCGCATGGAACATCTCCATGAAGAAGCCACGGTCATCACCGAAGCGCTTGGGCTCGAGGATGAGGACGCCGGGCAGCTCCGTCTTGATGACGTTCACAGCCGCGCTCCCTTGTTCTCGATGAGCCGCAACAAGTACTGCCCGTACTCGTTCTTGCGCATCGGCTCGGCCAGCTTCTTCACCTGCTCCGCGTCGATGTAGCCCATCCTCCAGGCAATCTCCTCCGGACAGGCCACCTTGAGCCCCTGCCGCTCCTCGATGATCTGGATGAAGCTGGAGGCCTGCATCAACGACTCGTGCGTGCCCGTGTCGAGCCACGCATAGCCGCGCCCCATCAGCTCCACGTTGATCTGCCCGCGCCGCAGGTACTCCGCGTTGACGTCGGTGATCTCCAGCTCGCCGCGCTTGGAGGGCTTCAGCCCCGCGGCGATGTCCAGGACCGAGTTGTCATAGAAGTACAGGCCCGTCACCGCGTAGTTGGACTTGGGCTGGGCCGGCTTCTCCTCGATGCTCACCGCCCGGTTGTGCTCATCCAGCTCGACCACGCCGTAGCGCTCCGGATCCTTCACGTAGTAGCCGAAGACGGTGGCGCCCGAGTCCCTCGACGCCGCTCGGCGCACCAGGTCCACCAGGCCGTGGCCGTAGAAGATGTTGTCTCCCAGAATGAGCGCCACCGGCTCCTTCCCCACGAACTCGCGGCCAATGATGAAGGCCTGCGCGAGCCCCTCCGGACGCGGCTGCTCGGCGTACTGAAAGCGCACGCCCCACTGCTCTCCGCTGCCCAGCAAGTCCTGGAAGCGCGGCAGATCCGTCGGAGTGGAGATGAGGAGGATGTCCCGGATGCCCGCCAGCATCAGGGTGGTGATGGGGTAGTACACCATCGGCTTGTCATAGATGGGCAGCAGCTGCTTGCTGACGACTCGCGTCAGGGGGTACAGCCGCGTGCCCGAGCCTCCCGCCAGAACGATGCCTTTCACGGTGTCCGTGCCCTCCAGGCTGCGTGGAACCGGGCCAGCGACTCGTGCAGCCCGAGTGGTGCGGTGCGCAGGTGCGCCCGTACCTTGTCGACCCGAAGCCCGCTGCGCAACGGCCTCGGGCTGGCCAGCTTCAGCTCGGCCATCTTCACCGGGGTGATCAGCTTCGCGTCAAACCCGAACACCTCGCACAGGGCCCGACCGAAGGTGACGCGATCCACCACCTCCGCGCCGCAGGTGTTCCACACCCCACCCAGCTTGCGCTCGCCCAGCTCCACCAGGATCTCCGCCACGTTGTCGGCGAAGCTCGGTGAGATGAACTGATCCTCGAAGAGCTTCACCTGCTGCCCCTGGGACAGCGTGTTCAGCAACCAGACGCCGAAGTTGGCCCGGCCCGCCGCCGGCCAGCCGTACACCACCGCCGTCCGAGCAATGGCCGCTCCAGGGACAAACACTCGCACGGCCTGCTCACCCATGTGCTTGGTGAGGGCATAGACGCCCCGCGGGTTGGGCAGCGCCTGCTCATCGTAAGGGCCCGCATCCCCGTCGAACACGTAGTCCGTGGAGACGTGCACCACGTGCGCCCCCACGGCCTTCGCCCCGCGCGCCACGGCCGCCGCCGCGGTGACGTTGCTCGCGTAGGCCTGCTCCGGCTCGCGCTCGCAGAGGTCCACCTCCGTCATCGAGGCGCAGTGGATGATGACCTCCGGCACCGCGCCCGTGATGGCAGTGACCACGTCCTGCTCGCGCGTGAGATCGCAGGGCACGTAGCGGTACGTGTCGCCGGTGCGCCGAGGCCCCCTTCCGAGCCCCACCACCTCATGGCCCCGCTGCTCCAGCTGCGTGCACACGCGGCTGCCCACCAACCCGTTGGAACCCGTGACGAGGAATCGCATGGGAAGTCCTTCAGCCGTTGAGGCGCGTGCGGTACTGCGTCTCGAAGTACTGGCGATACGCGCCGCTCATCACCCGCTCCCACCAGGCCGAGTTGTCCACGTACCAGCGCACCGTCTCCTGGATGCCCTGCTCGAAGGTGTGCGACGGCGTCCAGCCCAGCTCCGTGCGGATCTTCGTCGGATCAATGGCGTAGCGCCGATCATGCCCCGGACGATCCTTCACGTACTTGATGAGGGACTCGGGCTTGTTCAGCAGGCCGAGGATCGCCTTGACGATCTCAATGTTCTTGCGCTCGGAGTTGCCGCCGATGTTGTAGACCTGACCGGCGCGCCCCTTCTCCAGCGCGGTGAGCAGCGCCGAGCAGTGGTCCTCCACGTGGAGCCAGTCGCGCACGTTGCCACCATCCCCGTAGACGGGCAGCGGCTTGTCATGCAGCGCGTTGACCACCATGAGGGGAATCAGCTTCTCGGGGAACTGGTAGCGGCCGTAGTTGTTGGAGCAGCGCGTCACCACCACGTCCAGGCCGAAGGTGTGGTGCCACGCCAGGGCCAGCAGATCCGAGCTCGTCTTGGACGCCGAGTAGGGGCTGGAGGGCTGCAGCGGCGAGGTCTCGGTGAAGAACCCCGTGGGCCCGAGCGAGCCGTACACCTCGTCCGTGGAGACCATGAGGAAGCGCTTGATGCCGCGCACGCGGCTGGCCTCCAGCAACTGCTGGGTGCCCAGCACGTTGGCCTGGATGAAGGCCTCGGGGCCCAGGATGGAGCGATCCACATGGCTCTCCGCCGCCAGATGCATGACGGCGTCGATGCGGTGCACGCTCAGGAGGTGCTCGACGAGCTCGCGATTGGCCACGTCCCCGCGCACGAAGATGTGCTGGGGATCTCCCTCGAGCTCCTTGAGGTTCTCGAGGTTGCCCGCGTACGTGAGCTTGTCGAGGTTGACGAGCGTCCAGTCCGGGCGCACCCGGCGCAGGTACTTGACGAGATTGCTTCCGATGAAGCCGCAACCACCGGTGATAAGAACGTTCACAGGGGCGTCTTAATGGAAGGACGTAACCCCTGGCCAGCACCCAGTGCAGGAGGGGAAGCCCGGCCGGTCACCACCCGGGGAGGGACTCGCCCAACTCTTGCGCTGGATGGCCGTGGATTGTAGGACCCCACCCCGTGGAAGCTCAGAGAGGGAGCCGGAGGATGGGGCGCGCGGTCCACCAGTTCGTGCCTCGGCTGGCCTGGGGCGATGCCGTTGGCAACCAGGTGCGCTACCTGCGGGCACTTCTCAGAAGCTGGGGCTTCGATTCTGAGATCTTCGCAGACCAGACGGACGAGGCCTCCGCGACCGAGGCTCGGCCCGCCGAGCAGTACCCCCGTCAGGCGGGCAAGGACGCGCTGCTCCTCATCCACCACAGCTTCCAGTCGCGCCTGGTGCCGCTCCTGCGCCGGGCCCCGGGCCGTAAGGCGCTCATCTACCACAACGTCACCCCCGCCTCCCTGTTCGAGGGCTTCGAGCGCAAGACGGCCGCCGCCTGCGTGGCCGCGCGCGAGGAGCTGCTGGAGCTGCGGCCCCTGGTGCAGGCCGCGTTCGCCTACTCGCGCTTCTCCGCCGAGGAGCTGGCCGCGGCGGGCTACCCGCCTCCTCGCGTGCTGCCCTTCGCCGTGGACTGGAGCGCCTTCGACGTGGCGCCGGATCCCGTGCTCCGCGCCCAGTTGGATGACGGGTGCCGCAATGTCCTCTTCGTAGGACGTGGTGTGCCCAGCAAACGGCTCGATGACGTGCTGCGCGTCTTCACCGCCTACCAGCAGCTCCATGCCCCGCGCAGCCGCCTGCTCATCGCGGGCGAGCTCAACCGGGACTCGGCCTATGGGCTCTATGTCCACGGGCAACGGGAGCTGTTGGGTGCCGAACAGGTGCAGTTCCTCGGGCGAGTGAGCGCAGCGCAGCTGTCCGCGCTCTACTCGGCCGCGCACGTGTACCTCTCCATGAGCCGTCACGAGGGCTTCGGCGTCCCCCTGTTGGAGGCCATGTACCGCGGTGTCCCCGTAGTGGCCTATGGTGCGGCGGCCGTCCCGGAGACGATGGCGGGCTCGGGGCTGGTGAGCCTCACGAGGGATCCCCTGGCGGTGGCTCGACTGCTCGCCGTCTTGGACCATGCGCCGGATCTGCGCGAGCGCGTGGTGTCCGGCCAGAAGGCTCGGCTGGCCGCGCTGGGGCAGGACGCTGTCGCCGCCCAGGTGCGCGAGGCGCTGGAGGATGTGCTGGAGTCCCGCGACGCGCCAACCCCCTCTCCCGAAAGCTGGGACGTGGACGTGGTGCACCCGACGCTGGAGCTCGCTCCTGAGGCGCCTTCGGCCCGTACAGCCCGAGCGCTCGCCTCCGCGCTGCGCGGGCAGGCGAGGGTACGGCTGCTCACCCTCAAGGCCTCCGGCTGGCCCGAGCGCCCCGCTCCTGAGCGTGCCGCAGTGGAGGGGGACGTTCCCCTGTTCCGCTTCTCCCCCGAGCAGCCCCTGGAGCGAGAAGGAGGTGCTCCGCCGCGCTCCTCCTCGCTGGAGGCGGCGCTGCGTGTCTCTCCCGCCCGCGTGACGCTCCTGTTCGACTGTGAGCCGGAGGCCGCGAGCTGGGGCCCCGTCTTCGAGCGGCCCGGGTGTGTGCGCGTGGGCGCGGACACCCCGGCGCCCTTCTCCCTTGTTCCCACGGAAGACATCGAGGCCCGTGCCCGTTCGATGGCCCGTGGGGTCCTCTCCCGTCTCCCGAAAGCCGGTCCCTCCCGTGCGTCCTGAGCAGATCCTCACCCGAGAGCCCTCCCCCGAAGAGGTCGTCGAGCGCATCCAAACCCTCCCCACGCCTCCCGCGGAGCACGTCGCCGAGCTGCGGCGCAAGCTGGCCGAGGAGCGGCGTCCAGAGAGCGCCACGGCCTGGCCGCCCCTGCTCCAGAATCCCCGCGGCAAGATGGACACGCGCTACGCGTCCATCCCCACCTCGCACAGGCCCCTCCTCGGCCCGCCCCTGGTGCTGGCCAAGCGCGCCTTCCGCCTCGCCTTCCAGCCGTTCATCAACGAGATCATGCGCCGCCAGGTGGAGTTCAACGAGGCCATCCTGGAGTCGCTCGCGCAGGTGTATGAGCAGACGCGGGAGAACGCCCGCACGCAGGCCGCGTGGCGCAAGCAGATGGAGGCCCGTCTGGCGCGCCTGGAAGGAAAGGACGCTCCATGAGGATCGGCTTCCTCGTCGAGGACATCCTCAACATCTCCGGTGGAGCCAACGTCATCATCGAGTACGCCGCGGGCCTCCGGGCGCTGGGGCACGAGGTGTACGTGCTCTCCACGAAGGCCACGGAGCTCACCGGCAAGCCGTGGCACCCGAGGCTCGAGGGGCTGCATCTCCTGCCGCTGCAGCGGGCGGCGGAGGCGGGCCGCTTCGACTTCGTCTTCGCCACGTGGTGGTTCACCTGGTTCCATCTGTGGCAGGTGGACGCGGACGTCTACGGCTACCTCAACCAGAGCCTCGAGTCGCGCTTCCACGCGGAGATCTTCCTCAAGCGGCTCAACCGCATCACGTACTCGCTGCCGATGCTCTTCGTCACCGAGGCGAAGTGGATCGCCGAGTTCATCACCGGGGTGCGGCCCGAGGCGGAAGTCGTCTATGTGCGCAACGGGCTGAGCCGCTCCTTCTTCCCCCTGGTGGAGTCCGTACCGGAGCGCAAGGAGGGGCCGCTGCGCGTCCTGGTGGAGGGGCCCTGGGGCGTGGGCTTCAAGGGCGTGCCGGAGACCTTCGAGATGCTGGACGAGGCGCGCCGGGCCTTCCCCTTCGAGGTGGGCTGGCTGACGTCCACCTCCGGCGGCGCGAGGCCCATGCCTGGAGGCCAGCCGGTGGAGTTGCACGAGAAGGTCCCCATTGACCGGGTCCGGGACGTGCTGCGGCGCTATGACGTGCTCCTCAAGTTGTCCCGGGTGGAGGGCATGTTCGGCCCGCCCCTGGAGATGTTCAGCCAGGGAGGCACCGCCATCACCTACGCCGTGACTGGCTCCGACGAGTACATGGTGCACGGCCACAACTCGCTGCTGGTGGAGCCCTACAACCGCGGGGAGATCGTCCGCTACCTGCGGCTGCTGGACGCGCGGCGCGACTACCTCACGCACCTGCGCACGAATGCCCTGGAGACGGCGCGCGCCTTCCCGGATTGGGAGGCCACCGCGCGCTCGCTGGAGAAGGAGCTGGAGCGACTCAAGCGTCAGGGCTACCGCAACGCGCACCTGCGTGGCTCTCTGGCGGCGCTCGCCTCCCTGCACAAACAGGTCCACGACGAGGTGGAGGCCACCCGACGCACCATCGGCCCCGGCGAGTACGCCCTGCTCGAGCACTACCGGCGAATCAAGGGCCACCCGCTCGTCCGGAACGTCACCGGAGTCATCCCCCGCTCGCTCAAGCAGCGCATCCGCTCCGTGCTCGGAGGGAACCGCTCGTGAACATCGCGCTCGACGGAGCCGCACCACGGCTCGCCTTCCTCGGCCCCTCCGCCCTCGTGCCCCACATGCTGGGCACCTGTGACTGGGCCTCCACGCGCCTCTTCCTCGTGGAGCGGGGAAACGCGGCCCCGGTGCTCGCCGAGGTACGGAGCTGGGCTCCCGACGTGTGCCTCGTGCTGTCCCCCGAGACCTGGCGCGCCGAGGACGTCCAGGCCCTGCCCGGCCTGAAGGTGGGGGTGGTGGCCGCGCCCCTGTACGAGCCCGCGCTGCTCGCCCACCTGTCCGGGTTGGTGCATCCGACGCCCGGCGGCTTTCATTGGCTCACCTGGCCGGAGAACCCGTGGCCCGAGGCACTCAAGGGCCTGCCCGTGCTCCAGACGCTCCCCCTCCCCGTGGACGTGAGCGCGCTACCGGCGCGGCCCCGCTTCGAGTCCCTGGAGGTGGTGGTGCCCGAGTGGACGATGACGCCGCCGAAGGTGCTGGAGGAGCTGCGGCGCCTCGGGCCCATCCGCATGCTGCCGGCTCGGCTCGAGGGCGTGGCGCTGCGGGATGCCGTCGCCGAGGCAGGGGTGCTCGTCTATTGCAGCCGTGACGTGCTGGGGCGGCTGGATCCCCTGCCCCTCTACGCGCTCGCGGCCGGGGTGCTGCTCGTCACGGATGCGCCCTTCCCCCAGGACTGGGGAATCGAGTGGGAGGACGAGTACCTCCACAAGCCCCATGAGACGCTGGCGGGCACCGTGGAGGAGGCACGCAAGCTGCCCCAGAACTACCAGCCGGTGCGGATGCGGGCCTGGCAGAAGGTGCGAGAGCTCTTCGAGGCCTCCTCCGCGTACCGGCGGCTGGTGCACGATGCCCGGCTGTTCAGCTCGCACCTGACGGGAGGCACGTGATGGAGGAGCGCTCGAAGTCACAACTGCCGCGCCTCCCTGGAGAGCCTGGCACCCTTCCCGCCCTTCACCCCGTGCTGCCGCAGGTGATGCGCTGGACGGTGGAGGGCCTGCGCGGTGCCATCGTGGCCGTACGAAGCACGTCCCACCGTACCCTGCTGCCACGGCCTCGGTTGTCAGAGTGGCTGGAGCTCCTGTCCTCCCAGCACCTGCCCGTCAAAACGCACGAGCGCTTGCACCAGGCACTGGAGCGGCTGCGCGACAAGCGCCGGGGAGGACGTCATGGGTGAGGGTTCCGCCTTCGCCCAAATGGAGGCCGCCCTGGAGGCGCTCCGCCCTGGCGAGGCCCCCGTCGTGGGCTTCGTGCTGATGGACACCCTCCTGCTGCCCCGGGTGGACCTGGAGGCCGTGAAGGACACCGTCGCCCGGGCCCTGTGCGAGCACCTGCGCACCCGGCTGACTCCGCCACCTGCCCTGGAGGAGATCCGCGCCCGGCGCTACGAGGTGGAGGCCGAGCTGTCCGGCGACGGCGACACGACGGCCGTGCCCCATCGCTGGGCGATGGAGGTGTGGCTCGGCACGTGGCTCACCGGGCCGGAGCAGCAGGCGGAGGCCGCGCGGCTGCATGCCCTGGAGTTGCGCCTCTTGGGCCGCGCCCTCTGTCCCCACCCGGACGCCGCAAAGGTCCTCTCCAGGCTGCGCACCCAGGGTCGACGGGTGATCTTCATCTGCAACACCTCGTGCGCCGCGAGCGACATGCAGGCCGTGCTCGCCGAGGGCCCCCTGGGAGGGCTCGCCGACGCGCTCTACACCTGCGGAGATGCCGGCCGCGGCATGCACGAGGGACTGCTCCGGCAAGTCCTGGACGCCGAGCAACTGCGTCCCGAGCAGCTCCTCCTCGTGAGCCCGGAGGGAGCGCTCCCCCCCCTGCGGGGCGTCCGCACGCTGCGCTTCGAGGAGCCCTTCGAGCGCCGGCGTCGCCTGCGGCTGAGGAGCATCTACCGCCTGGCGCGCGCCAATCCCTACTGGAGCCTGGAGTGCGTGGAGGAGGTCCTGCGCTCGGCACCGAGCCACCTGCGGCCCGTGGAAGACGACACCTACCGCGTCGGCCGGATCCTGGCCCCCAGCCTCGTTGCCTTCGTCCTGGACGTACTGGAGCGCGCCGAGCGACTGGGCCTGGAGCGGCTCTTCTTCCTCTCGCGCGAGGGGCTCACCTTCCTGCGCATCCTCGGCATCCTTCACCGCGCGGGCGCCGTGCCCCGCCTGCCCGAGGTGCGCTACCTCTTCGCCAGCCGCGCCTCCACCCTCCTCGCGTCGATGCGCGAGTGGAGCTGGGAAGAGCTGTACCGCTTCTGGCGCCAGTACGACCGGCAGTCGCTGCGCAGCCTGTTGCGCAACCTCTCCCTGCCGGAGGATGAGTTCCTGCCCCTGGCCGCCGCGTGCGGGCTGGTGGATGCGGAGCGCCCCCTACGGCCTCCCAGCGAGGACGTGGAGTTCGCGCGCTTCCTCTCCTACCGCCCCGCGTGCGTCGCCTTCTTGCGGCACCGCGACGCGGCACGAGAGCGGCTGCGCCAATACCTCGCCGGCTGCGGGATGCTGAACCGGACCCGCGTGGGCCTGGTGGACATCGGGTGGAAGGGCAGCATGCAGGACAACCTCGTGCGCGCCATGGAAGGCCTGGAGGGCTGGCCCGAGGTTCACGGCTTCTACGTCGCCTGCACGGACACCGCGCCGGAATCACCGCGCTCGCGCAAGTACGGCTTCCTCGCGGATCTGCGCCGCAAAGACCTCGAGGAGGATGATCTCTTCCGCAACACCGCCATCTTCGAGATGGCCACCCAGGCCCACCACGGCAGCACGGTGGCCTACGCGCCCCACCCGCTCGCGCCCAGCAGGATGCTGCCGGTGCTCGTCTCCCACGCCCTTGAGCGAGAGAACAGCGAGCGCCACTTCCGGCTCATGCAGCGGGCCATCTTCGACTACGCACGGGACTTCGCGGAGCTCCGCGAGCTGCTGCCCTTCACCGCCGAGGAGCTGCGCCCTGGCGCGCTGGCAGCGGTGCTGCGCTACACGCGCTACCCGACTCGGGAGGAGGCCGAAGCCTTCCTGCGCTACTCCCACGTGGAGAGCTTCGGAGTCCACGAGGTGACGACCTTCGGGCTGCGTGTGGACGCACGCAAGCTGCTCGCGCTGCGCCACCCCAGACGGATGCTCGGGGAGATCCGCCGCGCCTTCTGGCGCAACCCATGGCGGGATGGAGTGGTGCGCCGCAGCGGAGTGCCCCTCGGCAACTGGCTCCACGACGCCTACTGCGCCTGGCTCCAGGTGCGCTGAGCCCCCAGGCCCGAAGGCCCACGCGTCGCTACTTCTCACGCAGGCGACGCGCGAGCCGGAGCACCTTCTTCCCGGCCTGTCCGCCCTTGCGCGCCACATTCTTCATACGGCCCGACACCCGGGACACCTTGTCCTGGAGCCAGGCCGCATCGCGCTTCACCGCCAGCTGGGGCGGCACATGCTTACCCATGAAGACGAGCAGCCGCTCGTTGATGGAGGGCGCCACGGTCGAGACGTTCAACCCACGCACGCCCTCCCAGCGCTGATACAGCCGGTGCGTCAGGTGCAGCGACAGAAGCGTGGGCAGCGACTCTTGTCCCGCCGGCCGCCAACGGCTTCTCCCACCCTGGGTCTCCGGCGCCTGGGAGAGCACGGCCTTCAAGTTGCGCACCTCCAGGGTACGATCCATCAACTGCTGCTCCATCTCCCACTGCCGGCTCTCGACCGCCGCGACCCGTGAGGCCATCGTGGTGAGCTCCTGAGATTTCGCCTCGAGCAACGCCCGCGTCTCCGCGAGGAGCCGGTCCCGCTCGGCGAGCGCCTCCGTCCGGGAGGCCAGCTCGCGCCGAGTCTCCGTGATGGTCCGATCCCGCTCGGCGATCATGACGGACTGAGACTCCAGCCCACGCATCCGCTCCTCGAGCAGCGTTCGCATGGATTGAACTTCCGCATCCCGGTCCTCGCGCAGGCGCGTCTCCGCGTCGACCTTGAGCCTCAACCGGCGCAGCTCCTCGGCTTGGAGCACCAGCGACTGATTCACATCCCCGGCCAGAGTGCTCTGCGCATTCCACTCCCGCGGGGGCACGGGGCTGGCGCGGCGGCGCAGCACGAATCCTACAAACGAGCGCTCATGGTCGTAGTCCAGGCGCACCAGCTCGAAGCCGGAGCTCTCCGCCAGCCCGAGGATGGTGCCCTCGGTGAGGAAGAAGTAGTGCTCCGGGAAGACGTAGTCCGCGCGCACCAGCGGACACTGGACAATGACATGGTCTCCCGGGGCACAGAGCCCGGCGACACGCCGCAGCACCGCCCAGGGATCGCGCAGGTGCTCCAGCACGTGCCAGAAGATGAAGGTGCGTACGGGCGTGCGCTCGCGCTCGAGCAGCTCCAACAGGCCGTGCACCGGCTGGTGCCGCAGCTCCTCCGGAGTCACCCCGGCGTAGCGCAGGCCCAGCTCCCTCAGCGCGGGGGACGGCTCGCACCCGAGAACAGGGTAGCCTCGTGCCTTCAGCGCCCCCAGCAGGCCGCCGCGGCCCGCGCCGAGCTCGCACACCCACCGGTCCGCACCAGGCGCTCCGAGGACCTCCGAGAAGGCATCCACGATGGACGTGCAGTCCGAGACGAGCCGCCGCATGTCCGCCTCGGACTGCGCATGCCACTCGTGCTCATGGTGGCGTACCTGAGAGGCCGTGGCCTCCTCACTCGAGTCAGGGCGAGCGTAGGCGGGCACCAGCACGGCGCATTGAAGGCACTGGTGGATGGACACCGGGTGCGCGTACCGGTCCAGCATCTCGAAGGAGGGCACCAGCCGCGTTGCACCGCACAGGGGGCACCCCGGGACGAAGCCAACAACGTTCGCCTCCGGCTCGCGGCCCAACACCGCGCTCATGTCTCTCATGGTCTGCTCCCCGCTCCCGTGGACGAGTCTCACCATTTATGGGTCCGGTGCCAGGTGTCGTAGACGTCGTAGAAGGGCTGCAGGAGCTCCAGGTTCATGCGCTGGAGCATGCCCGCTGGCCAGACAGTGAAACGCGTGGCGCGGTACAGCTCATCGACACTGGGAAGCATGCGCCCGCCGCTGCGCTTGTCCGCCAGGCTCGGGCGCTCCTCGCGGAAGCGGCGCACGGAGACGGACCCGAAGCTCTCCACGTGCGCGGTCTGCATGAAGGCATTCACCTCGCGGGCCGAGGGGTAGCTGATGAGCTTGCGAATCCGATCCTGCAGGTACGGGCGCCACTCGTCCACGGAGGACACATAGGCGGTGGCCAGCAACGGGCGCACATGCAGGTACCGGGTGAAGGCATCCCGAATGGCGCGCTGGCCCTCGCGCATGCAGCGCCGCCAGTTGTCCAGCTCGTCCGGGTAGTAGCGCGTCACCGGACGGATGCGGCCCCGGCGCTGGGTATAGCCCACGGTGGAGCCATGGTTGGCGGTGGTGTAGCCCTCGAAGAGGGCCACGTTCGTCATGCCCGCGTAGGCCACCGGATCCTTCTCGGGGCCGTGGAAGAAGTAGCCGCGCTTGGGGCACACGTCCGAGCGGATGTCCTCTTGCGCACCGAAGAGCAGCCCCTCTACCCGAGGAGCACCCGGCTCGCTCTGGGCGGTGCGAACCATGTTGTCGATGATGCTGCCCTTCCAGCCAATGTCCACCACCAGGGCACGCTCATGGGCGAAGAAGCCTTCCTGTCGCAGGTAGCCTAGCAGCAGCATCCGAGCGCGTGCGTGGTGCGAAGCGAAGCGGGACTGCATCTCCGGGTCCGCCAGCAGCCGGGCCATCGGCTCGGACTCCAGCAGGTTGTCGATGGGCTGCTTCAGGTCCGAGAAGCCCGCGCGCGTGAGGATCGGCGCGAACTCGTCCTCGGGGAGGCAGAGGCAGTCCAGGAGCTGAGCACCCGACATCTTCGAGTACTGGCGGAGGAAGCGCTCCAGCTCCTCGCGGGTGAAGCCCCGCATGCTGGAGAGGAAGGTGGCCTTGCGGCTCACCCCCAGGTAGCGCATGTGCGGCACGGGGCGTCCGGAGGCGCGGGCCAGCTTGCGCACCATCCGGTAGAACACCGCTCCCTCTCGGGCGCAGAAGAAGATGGCCGGCCAGCGCTCGCGGGTGGCCTTCTCCAGGATGGACTCAGCGAAGAGGATGAAGGCCGGCGCGAGCTGCGTGCCCAGCTCATAGCTGTCCGAGCCGCGTGGCGGCGCCTCGCGCACCGAGTTGGAGAGGATCTCCTGCGCCAGGGCGCCGCGCCAGTACGGGCTGCGCTCCGACAGGGAACGCAGCAGATCCAGCTGCATGCGCCGCTTCTTCTCCAGCGGATCCACCAGGTGCACGGCGTCGATGCCCTGCTCCCCGGAGCGCAGCACGTCCGAGTGCAGGTTGTCGCCGACGAAGAGCAGGTCCTCCGGGGCGAGGTTCTGCTCGTCCAGCACGTGCCGGAAGAGCCGCCCAGAGGCCTTGCGCAGCATCTGGGTGGACGAGGCGTAGCCCGCGTCAAAGAGGCCGCCCAGGCCAGCATGCAGGAGGAAGCGGTGGACGATCTCCACCGGCAGGTAGAAGTCGGAGATGAAGAAGAGCCGCTTGCCAGCGCGCTTGAGCTGCACCAGGAGCGGCAGCATGGCCGGGTGCGCTTCCTGCGCAGCCAGCTCCACCTCCACCTCCTTGTTCTGAAGGAAGGAGAGGAACGCAGGCCGCGCGGACGCTGAGACACCCACCTCGTTCAACCAGCGCTCCAGCATCTGCGCGTAGGAGAACTCGTCATCCAACCCGCGCTGCTGGTTGTCCAGGCACAGCTCGAGCTCCAGCGTACGGCGCAGATCCATCAGGTCGCGCCATGAGCGGTGGATGCCGTACTCGGCGAGCTTCTCCTCGAAAGCCCGGGCCACCAGCTCCTTGATGACGTCCGGCTCGACGCGCCGCACGAGCAGCGTGTCGAAGACGTCGAAGCCTACCGCGCGCTTGTCCTCGGCGAGCCGAGTCACGGTCTCGGCGATCGTCTCGTAGGAGGCCGTGGTGATGGAGGCCTGGCGACGAAACTGCTCCACGCGCTCGCGCGTGCCGTCCACCAGGTTGCGCAGGTTGTTCAGCCCCTGACGTCCGCGCGACAGCACCCGTCGATAGAGGGGCCGCGGCGCCTCTACCCGGGGAAGCTCCTTCGGCGAGGGAGGCGCGACCGAGGGATCCCTCACCGTGCCGGTCTCGTGGAGGCGGAGGATGAGCTCCTCCACCTGATCAAAGGCGCGCTGGTGCGAGCGCTCCCGCATCATCCGCAGGCCCGCCTCCACCTGGCGCTGACGCAGCTGTGGGTCGCGCAGCAGCTCAATGATGCGCGCGGCCATGGCCGCGGGCGTGGGCTCCACCAGGGAGATGGCCCCCGGCTCGTAGTCGTGGAAGTTATTGGGGCGCGCCACGTCCACCACCGCGCAGCCCGCGGCCATCATCTCGAAGGGGATGCGCGAGGGGTTGGTGGCGCTGATGCACAGCCCCACGTGTGACTTCTGGTACAGCTCCGCGCACTGGCTGGGCGTCACCAGCCCCTGCCGCTCCACCTCGAACCAGATCTCCGGCGTGGGGACATCCGAGCCGTACAGGAAGATGCGCGCCTCGGGCATGTGGTGCTTGACGATGCCCAGCGTCTCACGGCCCAACCACGGGCAGCGCCGCGGCTTCTCCGGCTGGTAGAGGAAGGCCACGGACGGCTCCACCGTCTTCGCCGTCAGCCGAGGACGGTACACGGTGTCATCCGTGGTGAAGTCGAAATAGCCGGCGTTGCCCTTGTACTCGGTGGAGATGAGGTGGGTGAGGAAGCGCCCGATGGTGACGTGCTCCAGCCCCAGCCGGTAGGTGTTCTCCGCGTTGAGGTAGCCGTCTCCCATGGGGGAGAACCAGGCCTCGAAGTCCTGAACGAAGTACGCCTTGCGCCGGCCCACGGAGGCCCTGCTGACGGTATAGGCGCTCTCCCACAAGGTGGCGAAGAGGATGTCGCAGGGCTCCAGCTTGTTCCACGAGCCGACGATACGTGCCCCGGTATCGAAGAAATACGTCTCCACCAGACGCGCGAGCTCCGCATCGGTGTGCACAGGACAGTTCGGATCGTGCGGATCCCGCTCCTGGATGTGCATCACGCATTCGTAGCCGCGCGCGATGAGATCCCGAACGTGGGTGAAGATGGTGCGATGGCCCCCGGAGCCGCGGATGGGGAACGGAACCAACCAATCAATCTTGATCTTCGCCGGGCTCATCAGACGACCTCATGCAGGGACCACACCCGGCCCGGTGCAGTCAAATGGCCCGATTCGCCGCCAGCCCCCCGTCGAGACACGAGTGACGACTCTCGAGGCAGAGATTCGAGCCCCGCCAAGGCGGGACCGGCTTTGTAGACGAGTGTCCGGGGCGTTGGCAATGCATCGGCGCTCGCCTTCCTGGTCGTTAACCAATCGAGCGATGAGGGCCCTCCAGCATGTCCCGGGAGCGCCCGAGCAGAGCGGAAACCAGCGCGTCCGCTTGTGCATTCCAGGAGCCCTGACGCGCTCGCACCGCCGCCGCCGGGCCGAGCCGTGCGCGAACTCCCGCATCCGAAACCGCCCGGTGCAACTGCTCGAGCAGGGCCGCGGACGAGAGAGGCGCAAGAAGCGCATTGCCCTCATGCGCGAGCAGCCAGGAGCGAGCGGGCGACTCACTCGTCACAACCGTGAGGCCACACGCCATCAGCTCCAGCAGCGTGTACGGCACCACGCGGCCGAGCGGCAAGCACAGGGCCACGTCGCACTCGCGGTAAATGGCCGCGCGCCGCTCCGCGGGGAGCTTGCCGAGGTGCGTCACCACCCCGCGGAGCCCTAACTGTTCAGTGCTCCACCACGACCCCGCGGTGAGGATGTCCACGCCAGCGCCCAGGTCCGCATTGAGGCGGCGCAGGACGGAGATGCCGAGCTCGAAGCCAGCGCCTCCCTGAGAGGGATCGCCCTCGAAGAAGACCTTCACCGGGCGGCGCGGAGGGCGAGAGGCGCCCGCGTGGAAGAGCGCCGTGTCCACCGCAGGCTCCAGCACGACGCCCCGCATGCCGTACTCCGCGCTGAGGACAGCCTGGAGGTCCGGAGCGCCGAAGAGGCCGAGGAGGCCAAGGCGGTAGCTCTCCTCCGCGAGCGCCTGCGCTGTACCGGCCGGGAGACAGCGCGACGCGAGCTCCTGCACCAGATACGCACGCACCGAGGCCTCGGGATGACGGGCCAGCAGGAGCGCGCTCTTCCAGTCCGTGGCCACGGCCACATCACCCGCGGAGAGCTCCGCCCATCGCGCCCCCTCGCCGAGGACGTGGAAGCGGCCCACGGATGAGCCCAGCGCGCCCACCACTCGAGCCTCCAGGTCCTCCACACGGACCTCAGGGGCATCAACGATGACGAACTCGCTGGCGAGCCCATGTTGGCGCTGAAGCGCCTGCGCGAGCCGGAAGGTGGCGTGCAGCTCCGGCGTCACCTCGCCGAAGGCCGGCAACCACCACGTCATCCGCTCCAGCCGCCCCTTGCGGCCCAGCGCCGCGAGCCCCTCCTCGAGCTGCGTGCGCAGGCGTGCACGAAGCGCGGGTGCCACGTCCAGCTCTCGCACGTGGAGGCTCGCGTGCCGCCAAGCCGGAGCCTCTCCCGGAGGCCGCGCCGAGCGAGCACTCGGCAACTCGAAGGCGAGCGCCTGGACAGCGAGCGCTTCACCATCCTCGGCGTGCGTGCGCACCGACCCGTCCGTGCCGGTGAGGGTGAGGTAGGGGTTGTAGAACGGATCGCCCTCGCGCAGGTAGCGACGATAGGCGAGGAAGGACTCCCAGAAGTCATTCTCTGGGATGGCATCCAGGCGGCGGCTGGCGGACTCGTGGTGCACCAGCTTCGCCTCCGGCGTGTAGACGACACGCAGGCCTCGCGCCCAGAGGCGGAACCCGATCTCGATATCGCTGCCACACAGCACGAAGCGCTCGTCGAAGCCCCCCACGGCCTCCCACACCTCGCGGCGCAACAGGACACACGCGCTGGTGACGGAGAGGTAGTTGCGCGTCCAGTCCGCGTGGCCAAAGGGCGTCCACGCCCGCGCGTCCGGCAGGCGCCAGAAGGGATGCGCCGCCGAGCCACTGATGCCCACCACCACCCCGGCGTGCTGAACGGTGCCGTCCGGGAAGAGCAGCTTGGGACCCACCGCGCCCACCTCTGGGCGCTGCGCGTGACCGATGAGCACCTCCAGCCAGTCCGGCTGCGTCGCCTCGATGTCGTTGTTGAGGAAGAGCAGCAGCTCGCCGCGGGCGTGCTTCGCCGCGAAGTTGTTGATGGCTGGGTAGTTGAACGGGAAGTCCCAGGTGAGCTTGCGGATGCGCGGATCCGTCAGCCCGTCCAGCACCGCAAACGTCTCCGGGTGGGTGCTGTTGTTGGAGACGAGCAGTAGCTCCCAGTTTCGGTACGTCGTGCCCTCCAGCAGGCTGCGCGTCACCATCCTCAGCAGGTCCGGCCGGTCCTTGAAGGGGACGATGATGGAGACCAGCGGCTCGCCCCGTACGGGGTAGCGCACGTGGTAGCCGCCCCAGGCGCCCTCCACGGGCTTCACCTCAGCGGACTCTCCGCCACGCGCCAGGTGCTCGCGCAGCGCTCGGGCCCCCGCGTCGTCCGCGATGGGCGCACCGGCCGGGAGGGCCTCTCGCCTCACGTGGTACAGCACCCCTGGCACGTGACCGATGCGGAGGGTGCGCTCGCTGAGGCGCAGCACCAGGTCGTGACGTTCCGCGCCCGCGAAGCCCTCGCGCAGCCCGCGTAGCTCGACCAGCAACGAGCGGCGCACCGCGAGCAGGGAGCGCACGTAATCCACCGAGCGCAGGAGGTCCGGGGACCAATCCGGCTTGAAGAAGGGCCGCGTGCGGCGCCCGCTGACATCGAGCTGGTCCTCGTCCGAGTACAGGACGTCCACCTCTGGCTCGCGCTCCAGTCGCAGCACCAGCTCGGCCAGGGCGTGGGGGGCGAGCCGATCCTCCGGCTCCAGGAAGAGGATGAAGTCGCCCCGGGCCTCGCCCAGGGTCGTGTTCACCGAGGAGACGACGCCACCGGAGCGCGTGGACACGGGGCGAACACGCGCGTCCTTATGGCCCCACGCCTCCACGGCCCGGCTCATGGCGCGGGGCATCCCCTCCGGAACCGGAACGAGCAGCTCCCAGTTCGCGTGGGACTGGGCCCGGAGCGACTCGATGGCCTCCGCCAACCAGCCTTCGCGGGCAGGAGGGCGCGAGAGGAGCACGCTGAGCAGCGGTGGCCGAACGAGCTCGCGCAGCCGCGCCTCCACCTCACGGGCGCGGGCTGCCTCCCGCCCGAAGAAGCCGTCCGGGTAGTCCTCGGAAGGCACGGACGCCGGCAGGGGACGCGCCTCCAGGAGGTTGGCCAGGACCACCACCACCTGCTGGTTGAACCCCATCTGACGGCGGAAGACCTCACGCCACAACGGCGCGGACGCCCGCACGGGCAGAGGCAGCTCCCCTCCCCCGAGCGGATCCATCAACGTCTCCAGCTCACGCATCCGCCGCGAGGAGACCTCCGCCGAAGGGCGTGCCGGCGAGCCCGCGAGCACGAAGGCCTCGGTGGCCGCGGCGTTGAAGGACTCCTGCCGGCGCAGCACGCCGCGAAGCACCGGAGCCAGCGCCTCCGGGAGGCCGCCGCCGGACGGGCCCCGAGCGCCCGAAGACGGAGTCAGGCGCTCGCGAACCCAGGCGGAGAGATCCGTGCGGGACGAGGCGGCCCGGTGCACGAGCAGGTGATCCATCACCTCGCACACCCGGGCGTTGAAGTCGTTCTGGGCGCGGAGCAACTCCACGTGAAGCGGCTGCAGCCCGTCGAGGAAGAGCTGCTTGGCCACCGTCACCACGCGGCCGAGCCGCTTGCGGTGCGAGGCCGGCGGCGGATCGAAGCGCAGCACATCCGCCAGGGCCCGCGCCGATTCGACCGGCTCCTGCACCCGGGGGCGCCCGGCAGGAGCGATGTGGCGGAGTTGCTCGGTCAGCAGCGCCAGCGTGCGCTCATGAGCGGTCAGCTCCGCACATTCACCCGTACGGCAGGCGCGCAGGCTCTCCACCACGCGGCGCTGCGCGGCAATCATCTCCGCCAGGTCTCCCGCCGAGGGTGCACGCGCTCCGGTGTCCGCCGGATCCTTCCAGGCACGAAGGGTTGGCAGCAGAGGGGGCATGGCCCCCTCATCACGTTCAGCGGACATGGAACCTCGGAGCGTCAGGAGACGCGGGCGTGGGCAACCGGCTCAGTCGAGAGGGACTCCGTGGGCGACACAGGATCCACGGACCACTGGTGCGGCGGACGCACCAGGCCCCAATCCGCCACCGCCGACTGGACGGTGAAGGCTCGTGAGATCCCCGCACCGGAGATCCCCTCCCCTTCACGGCGGCGAGCCATCACGAGCACCGAGTAGGCGCCCGCGGTGAAGCCGAGCCGCGCCAACCGGAAGCGCAGGCTCCCCGTGAGGGGCAGCGGTGAGGGCAACTGCACACCTTCAACGAAGGTGCTGGTGCCATACACCTGGGTGCCGTCCTTGCTCGTGAAGGACACCTCGAAGCCCGCGTCCGACACCCCACCCTGCGTGCGGAAGTCGATCTCCACCTCGAGCGGATCCTCGGTATCCAGCACCTCGGACTCCGCCCCGCGTCCATCGCGCAACCGCACCGCGGAGATCTCCACCGGAGGCGCCTGGGGCGTGAGGTTCACTTCAGGCAGCGCACCACCGTCCGGGCTCATCGCTGGCGGCACGAAGGACTGGGAGCGCTCCTCCGCCAGGGCGACAGCGCGGCGGTACTCGTCCACCACCTCGGCCGGAGTGCCCACCTTGCGGATGCGGCCTCCGTCGATCCACGCGGCCATGTCGCACCAACGCTCGACCGTGTGCATGTCGTGCGTCACCAGGAGGATCGTCTTCCCGGACTGCTTGAACTCGTTCATCTTCGCGAAGCTCTTCTTGGTGAAGTGAACGTCACCCACCGCGAGGATCTCGTCGATGATGAGGATCTCCGGGTCCACGAACGTGGCCACGGAGAACGCGAGCCGCATGTACATGCCGCTCGAGTAGTTGCGCACGGGCTCGTCGATGAAGTCGCCCAGCTCGCTGAAGGCGATGATCTCATCCATGCGCGCGCGGACCTCGGCGCGCGACATGCCCAGGATGATGCCGTTGATGAGGATGTTCTCCCGGCCGGAGAAGTCCGGGTGGAAGCCCGCGCCCAGGTCCAGCAGCGCGGAGATCCGCCCGTTGACCTCGATGGTGCCGGAGGTGGGCGAGTAGATGCCCGTGATGAGCTTGAGCAGCGTGCTCTTCCCCGAGCCATTACGGCCGAGGATGCCCATGGTCTTGCCTCGCGGGACGACCAGATCGATGCCCCGCAGGGACTCGATGAGCGCGGAGCGATCCTGCTGCTTGGAGCGCTGGCGCGTCAGGAAACGGACCAGCTCCGATTTGAGCGTCGTGTACTCGCGGCCAATGGTGCGCCGCTTGAAGCTCTTCACGACGTTGCGGATGACGATGGCGTTGTCGTTCGCGTCCATGGTTTCAAGCGGCTAGATGGATTCCGCGAACTCCTCGCGGCGACTCTCGAAGATCTGCGCCGCACCCCAGAGGAGCACGAACGACAAGCCCATCAGACTCAGCAGCGGGCCCATGTCGGGCAGCTGCTGCTTGTAGAAGATGGCCTGGTAGGACGTCACCAGGATGGCCATGGGGTTGGCCAGCACCACCACCCGCCTCAGGTTCTCCGGGATGCTGTCCACCGAGAAGATGATGGGCGTGAGGAAGAACAGCATCATGATGAGGTTGGCGATGATGTGCTGCAGATCCCTGAACGTCACGTTGAGCGCCGACACCACGTAGACGAGCGCCAGCGTGAAGCACAGCTGCGTGAGCAGCACCAACGGGAACACCACCACGTGCCAGCTGGGAAAAATCCCAAAGAAGGCGCCCAACCCCACCATCAGCGGCAACGAGAAGACGTAGTTGCACAGGTTGGTGGCCACCACGGTGGCGGGCAGGACCTGGGCGGGAAAGCGCACCTTGGTCATCAGATCCCGCCGATCACTGATGGCACTCGCCCCGCCGGTCATGGAGCTGGAGAACCAGATCCACGGGAGCAGACCTACGAACATGTAGAAGGTGTAGTTCTCAATCCTCTGCCGCATGAAGACGGAGAAGATGAGCGAGTACACCACCATGTGCAGGGCGGGGTTGAGGAAGGTCCAGAAGAACCCGAGTACCGAGCCGCGGTAACGCGCCTTCAACTCGCGCTGCACCAGGCTGATCAGAAGCCCCCGGTACTGGTACAGCTCTCGGAAGTTACGAAGCATGGGGCAAATCCATACAGCAAGCCTGGAGAACCAAGCGAGTTGCTCAGCCTCTGACCAGGCAGTCCGGCTGCTCCGTTCTCAGGTTGGCGAGCGCGCCTTCGCGTGGCGTATCCCGTCCCCGGGCAACGGCGCGCGGACCCTAGGCAAGTCAGGTGCAGCCGTCAAGCAGACGACAGCCAACGAAATCGAGCTGTAAAACAAAAAGGCCCCCTGGTCTCCCAGGGGGCCTTCTTTCTGGAGCGGGAAAAGGGATTTGAACCCTCGACCCTCGCCTTGGCAAGGCGATGCTCTACCGCTGAGCTATTCCCGCATCAGGAAGGAGTGTGTGGAGCGGGAAAAGGGATTTGAACCCTCGACCCTCGCCTTGGCAAGGCGATGCTCTACCGCTGAGCTATTCCCGCGTCTCGACTCCTGATGACTTCCGGCGTTGCCTTGCGGCGCCGTCGAAAGTGAGGGGGGATATACAGTTCGGTTCCAGGTGCGTCAAGCCTTCTGTGCGTCCGTTCCACTCCCCCGCCTGGCCAGCATGGCGAGGAAGGCGCGGAAGTACACGACGGCACTCCACACCGAGAAAGCCCCCGACAAGTACACCAACAACTGGCCCACCTTATTGAAGTCCACGGGGGCCGAGTAGAAGCCCACGTCGATGACGTGCTCGTAGTGCACGCACAGGGAGATGATCCCCACGAGCTGGAGGGACGTCTTCCACTTGCCCTCCTGCCCGGCGGCGATGACCATGCCCTCGCTCGCCGCGATGGTGCGCAGGCCGCTGACGATGAACTCGCGCGCCAGCAGCACGATGATGACCCAGGCGGCAATGCGCCCCAGCCGCACCATCATCACCAGGGCCGCCATGGCGATGAGCTTGTCGGCCAGCGGATCCATGAACTTGCCCACCACGGTGATGAGATTCCAACGACGCGCCAGGTAGCCGTCGATGACGTCCGTGATGGAGGCCACGGCGAACACCGCCGCGGCCAGCAGCGAGGAGAGTGGATCCGCGTCGTAGGTGAGCCACACGAAGACGGGGATGAGGAAGATGCGTCCCAGCGTCAGGATGTTGGGCAGGTTCCAGAACTCCTGGACGAGCACGCTGGGTTGGCGTGCCGCCCGACGCCGCGCCCGCTCCTCCTTCTTCTGCCGCTTCCGCAACGCTCGCTCAGCTCGATCCATGTCGGAGCCTTCTACCGGACTGGCAGGGCGATGAGGGCAAATCCTTCACCGCTCAGTTCCATGGCGCCCCGGGGAGACCCGTTGTCTCCCGGCAGCACGACCACCCGGGGGGTCACCTTGCCCTGCCAGCCCACCAGGTGGGACAGGGGCACCGTCACCGGACCATCCCCCGAAACAGCCACCGAGCGCAGAGCCCCGGACAGGCGCAGCACCACCCGGCCCTGCCCGCGCAGGTACACCAGGTCCAGGTCCGGCACCACGTCCGAGGGCACCTTGCCGTTCTCGAAGGCCACCCCCTCCTCGAAGGCGAAGACGCACCCCTCGAGCAGGTAGGCCCCCTCCTCGCCCAGGTCCACCACCAGGAAGCCGCGCGACTCCGCCGACTCGAGGAAGAGCACCCCCCTCCCGCTGACGCGCACGAGCTGCTCCGACCCCTCGCCGAAGAGCTCGTCCGTGGCGCGGCCCCGGAAGCGCTTCATCTCCGGTTGGAACTGGAGCTGTCCGGTGTAGGCCACCAGCCCATCCAACCGCGTGAGCAGCTCCCCCTGCACGTACGCGGAGAAGCCGTGGGGGCCCACTCGGAAGGGCTCGACCTGGCTCGCTCCCGCCAGCGCCAACGCCGGGGCCAGCTCGGCCAGCACCGGCACGTCCACTCCCGGCCGGAAGGTCAGCAGCTTCGACGGCAGCTCAGGGGCGGCGCCCTCCAGGGACTCCGGCAGCGGCTCACCCGCCGCGCCCCCCGCAGACGTCTCCGCCAAGGTCTCCTGGGGATCGGCCCCGACATCTCCAGCCGTCTCGCCGTCGGCCCCAAGGCCCTCCGCTGGAGAGCTCTGGTTCAGGGCTGGCGGCCCCTCGTCCTCGGCGAACCGCGGCTCCTCTTCCGCGGGCTCAGCCATGGCTGGAGCGTCGGTGGAGGGGGTCAGGGTCTCGTCCAGACCGAACTGCGCGCCCCACTGCCCCTCGGAGGGAGCAGCCGGACGCGCGTCGGTCGCCGGAGCCCGGTAGGCGGGCATGCTTCGAGAGGGCCGGGCGAAGTGCTCCCCCGCGATGGCCTTGGCCATCTTGTCCGCCATCACGTCGCTGCCCGCCCGAAGGAAGTGCTCGCGCGCGCGGCCGTACTCACCCGCCTGCGCCAGCGCCAGCCCCAGGTAGTTGTGCGCCTTCTTGTGGTCCGGCTGCAGCTCCGTCGCAGCCTCGAACTCGCGCATCGCGCGCTGCAGGGCGTTCGTCTTGAGGTAGACCAGCCCCAGGTTGACGCGCAGCGTGGCGTCCACCGGGTTGTCGCGCACCAATGCCTCGTAGAGCTCCGCCGCCCGATCGAAGAGGCCCAGCTTGAAGTAGGCCAGCCCGAGCAGGTTGCGACCCTTCTCGTTCCTCGGTTGAAGCTGGTGGGCCCGCTCGAGCAACTGCCGGGCCTCGGGCACCCGACCCTGCGTCAGCAATTCCCCACCCTGGTAGAGCTGCTTCAGGAACTCCTCGTCAACGGGGCTCTTCTGCCCCCGCCCCATCACGCGCGTCGTCGCCATCGGAATCTGTCTCGCGGGGCTCGTCCTTTGAGAGCCGCTCGCGCTCTTTGTAATGGAAGTAGAGCTGGAGCACCTTGCGAACGTAGGCCTGCGTCTCCGCGTACGGTGGCACCTGCCCCCCGTACTTGCGCACGGCTTCGGGGCCTGCGTTGTACGCGGCCACCATCTTCACCATGTCGCCCCCGAATTGGTTGGCCAGCACCCGCAGGTAGCGCACCCCACCCTCAATGTTGTCCCGAGTGTCGAAGATGTCCTTCACGTACATCTCCGAGGCCGTCCCCGGCATGAGCTGCATCAACCCGCTGGCGCCCTTGGGGGACACCGCGTTGGAGTTGAAGTTGCTCTCCGTGTGCATGATGGCCCGCACCAGCGCGGTGGGGATGCGGTAGCGCTCGGCGGCCTTCACGATGTGCGGCTCGAGTTCCTCCGGGGTGCGCGCCCGGCCTCGGACCGGAGCGGTGGGAGCGGGCGCCTCGGAGAAGGTGCCCTTGAGCTTGCGCGCCTTCTTCGTGCCCGGTGGCGGGACGTTCGTATAGATGATGGTGCCGTCCTTCTCGACGTACCTGTAGATGCCCTCGGACGCACGGGCTCCCAGGGGGGCAAGCAACAGCGCGGGCAGCAGCAGGAAGGAGATGGGTCGCATATCGGCGCCCCAACCTTAGATCCCCGCCCAAAAGTCCTCAAGAAATCGCCTTGTTTCCGGCACTTACAGCCATTAAGGGTCTGACACATGCCCCATCGGTTCGACTTCCTGGTTTTGGGTGGTGGTGT
Source organism: Archangium minus (assembly GCF_044360475.1). Classification (NCBI taxonomy): domain Bacteria; kingdom Pseudomonadati; phylum Myxococcota; class Myxococcia; order Myxococcales; family Archangiaceae; genus Archangium; species Archangium minus. Next base: position 5,189,052 of record NZ_CP043494.1, on the reverse strand, counting down.
CGCTGGCCTCTCGTTCGCCCTCCAAGCGGCCAAGTATGGGACGGTCGCGGTCCTCACCAAGCGCGAGCGGTATGAAAGCAACACCGCCTACGCCCAGGGGGGCATCGCCAGCGTGCTGTCGCCCACGGACACGTTCGAGGCGCACATCCAGGACACCCTGGAGGCCGGTGCGGGCCTCAACCACCTGGATGCCGTGGAGGTGACAGTGCGCGAGGGCCCGGATCGCATCCGCGAGCTGGTCACCCTGGGCGCCGAGTTCAACCGGGGCGTCTCCGGTGAGTTCGACCTGACGCGCGAGGGCGGCCACTCCCAGCGCCGCATCATCCACTCCGGAGACATCACCGGGCGCGAGGTGCAGCGCGCTCTGGTGGAGGCGTGCGACGCACAGCCCAACATCACCTTCTTCCCCAATACCTCGGCCATCGATCTGATCATCGACCGGAGGCCGGGCCAGGGTGTCCCCGGCCGGTGCCTGGGGGTGTACGCGCTCACGTCCGAGGGTCGCATCGAGCGCTTCCTGGGCAAGGTGACGGTGCTGGCCACCGGTGGTGCGGGCAAGGTGTACCTCTACACGTCCAATCCGGACGTGGCCACCGGGGACGGCGTGGCCATGGCGTACCGGGCGGGTGCGGAGGTGGCCAACATGGAGTTCTACCAGTTCCACCCCACCTGCCTGTACCACCCGGAGGCCAAGAGCTTCCTCATCAGCGAGGCGCTGCGCGGCGAGGGCGGCAAGTTGCGGCTGCGCAACGGTCAGCAGTTCATGGACCGCTACCACCGCCTGGCCGAGTTGGCACCGCGCGACGTGGTGGCACGCGCCATCGACGCCGAGCTCAAGCGCACCGGTGATGACTGCGTCCACCTGGACATGACGCACCTGGGACGCGCCTTCCTCATGGAGCGCTTCCCCAACATCTACGCCACCTGCAAGGCCTTCAACATCGACATGGCCGTGCAGCCCATCCCCGTGGTGCCCGCGGCCCACTACATGTGCGGTGGCGTGGTGACGGACCTCAAGGGCCGCACCACCCTGCCCGGCCTCTACGCCATCGGTGAGGTGTCCCACACCGGGCTGCACGGCGCCAACCGGCTCGCCTCCAACTCGCTGCTCGAGGGGCTCGTCTTCGGCCACCGCGCCGCGGCCACCTGTGCCGAGGAGATGCGCTCCCTGTCTGCGCGCAAGGAGGATCCGCCCGAGTGGGACGAGGGCAGCGCGGTGACCTCGGACGAAAGCGTCGTCGTCACCCACAACTGGGATGAGATCCGCCGCCTCATGTGGAACTACGTGGGCATCGTCCGCACGGACAAGCGCCTGATGCGGGCACGCCGCCGGCTGGAGCTGCTGCGCGAGGAGATTCGCGACTACTACTGGCGCTTCAAGGTGACACGCGACGTCATTGAGCTGCGCAACATCTGCGAGGTGGCCAGCCTCATCGTGGATTGCGCCAGCCGGCGCAAGGAGAGCCGAGGCCTGCACTACACGCTGGACTACCCCAACACGGACGACCACGGCTGGAAGCGTGACACCGTCGTCCGGCGCGAGCTCTGAGCTCCGGATGACCTCTGACGAAACGCCCCTCGAGCCCTCCTCCGACCCGGCCGAGCTCCGCCGCTGGCCTCCCGTGTGCGCGGCCATCATCGCGGGCTCGGTGGGCCTGTTCGTCCTGGATGCCTTCCTGAGTCAGGGCGCGACCCTCCGGATGGAGCTGGGCCCCGTCTTCCAGAGGATCGCCCTCTACGGCCCCCTCGTCCAAGAGGGTGAGTACTGGCGCGTGCTCACCTGCATCTTCGCGCACGGTGGCCCCATCCACCTGTTCTTCAACATGGTGGTGGCGTACTCGCTGGGTGCCCCCCTGGAGCGAAGCATCGGCAGCGGGCGCTTCCTGCTCGTCTCCCTCGCCACCGCGATGGGCGCGTCCACCTTCTCGCTGCTCTTCAACTTCACCGCGCCCACGGTGGGGGCATCGGGGATGATCCTCGGCTGGGGCGGAGCCATGTTCGTCACTTCCGGGCAGGAGTTCCGCCGCAGCCTCCTCCTCTGGTTCGCGCAGGTGGCGGTCATCAGCCTCCTGCCAGGAGTGAGCTGGGCCGGACACCTCGGAGGGCTCCTCTTCGGCCTGCCCATGGGCTTCGCCCTGCGCTTCGGACCGCGTGTCTTCTCCCTCGCCGCGCCGTTGTTGCTCGCCATCACCGTGGCCGTGGTCTACATCGCGGCCCACCCTGAACGTTTTCGAGGGACTCCTTAATGATGGAAATCAAGTCAGTGTGCGTCTTCTGTGGCTCGCGGATGGGAGCCCGACCGGACTACCTTGAGGGAGCCAAGACGCTAGGCACGGAGCTCGCCCGGCGCGGACTCTCCCTTGTCTACGGTGGCACGAGCGTGGGGCTGATGGGCGCCATGGCGGACGCGGTGCTCGCTGGAGGCGGCAAGGTGGTGGGCGTCCTGCCCAAAATGCTGAGCGATCGGGAGATCGCCCACAAGGGACTCACCGAGCTGCACCTGGTGGACTCCATGCACACGCGCAAGGCGATGATGGCCCAGCGCGCGGATGCCTTCATCGCCATGCCCGGCGGCGTGGGCACCTTCGAGGAGCTCTTCGAGATCACCACCTGGGCCCAGCTCGGCATCCACCACAAGCCCATTGGCCTGCTGAACGTGGCGGACTTCTACGCTCCGCTGCTGGCGCTGATGCGGCGCGCGGTAGACGAGGGCTTCATCCCCGAGACGCGCGCCCAACCCTTTGCCTGCGAGACCTCGCCGGCCGCGCTGTTGGATCAGCTCCTCAAGGTTGGGCAGCCACTCGCCCCACCCAAGCCGGTGTTGCGGCCCGAGCAGACCTGAGCACCGGGTGCGCGCGTCTCAGCGCGCGTGCACCCGCATCTCCACCTTGCCGAGCGTGGACGCCATGCGCAGCACCACGCGCTCCGTCTCGGGGGGGATGACGGGCCTGCCGTCCGCGAACGTGGTGGGGAAGCGCACGCGGTAGCCCACCCAGAACACGCCCATGTACGGGTAGAAGGCGCGCATCTCCATGTCCGCCCGGCCCAGCCGCTCCACGCTCAGGGGCCGCACCTCGCCCGCGGGCGTTACCATCACCATGTTCCAGATGGACGAGGGCCGGTCGAAGTCCTCGTAGCGGTAGTTGAAGATGTGGACGCCGAGGAAGAACTCGTGCGCCTGCACCACCTCCGCCATCTCCTGCGTGAGGAGCTCCCGAACGCGCTCCTGGCTCAGCGCCTTGAAGACGGCCGCCCTCTGGAGCCGGGCCTCGCGGAAGGCCTGCGTCTGCAGGGTGGCCGCGGCGAACATCATGGTGTCAAAGCCGCTGTAGAGCTCGTCGCGAGCCGAGAACCGCTCCAACACCTGCTGGTAGTGCAGCTCCTGGCGCTCGTCCTTCAGCACCGGAGCAGGATCTCCCAGCGTCGGCGGCGTGGAGACACAGCCCGCGAGCGCCATCACCAGCGCCGCGAGCCGCAACTGCGTCTTCATGGAATGAAGTCCTTACGGGTGAACAGGGTGAAGAGCCGGTGCCCAGAGGCTTCAACAGCCTCGCGCCCACCCTCCAGCCGATCCACCAGCGCGAATGCCCCGAGCACCTTCAGCCCCTCGAGCTGCGCCCGCTCGATGGCCTTGAGCGTGGAAGCGCCCGTGGTGACCACGTCCTCGAGGATGGCCACCGGCGCGCCGGGAGAGAGCGCCTTCATGCCCTCAATCCACTGGCCCGTCCCATGACCCTTGGGCTCCTTGCGGACGATGAAGGCATGCAGGGGCGTGGCCGCCAGGTAGCTGATGAGGCTGACGGCAGAGGCGAGCGGATCCGCCCCCAGCGTCAGACCGCCCACGGCCACCGCCTCAGGGGCCTCACGACGCACCGCCTGCAGCAGCAACCGGCCGATGAGGTAGTGCCCCTCGGCCAGCAGCGCCGTGCGCTTGCAGTCGATGTAGAAGTCCGACTCCTTGCCGGACGACAGCACCACCTTGCGCCGCTCAAAGGAGCGCTCGGTGAGCAGCTGCAGCAGGCGAGCCCTGTCAGGTGCGAGCACGTCTTCCTTCACAAGCGCTCCAGCCAGGCCACGAGATCCGAGGAGTAGCGCAGCTGCGTGAGCAGCTCCTGCTTCCGCGTCTCATCGAGGTCCGCGAACACGTCCGCCAGCAAGGCGAGATCCTGGTTGATGTCCACCAACCGCTGGGTGGCCTCCGCGGCCAGCTCGTCCGCGTCGACCTCCTCGTCCACGGTCTCGGGCGCCAGCGAGTCATCGACGGCCAGCGCCTTCTCCAGCATGTCCCGGGCGATGGGCGTCAACTTGCCCTCGGCCTCGAGCTGCGCCCGCTTGGCCTCCAGCTCCTCCCGATCCACCGGGGCCCCGTGGATGGCCGAGGCCAGCGCCATCAGCAGCGCATCCTCATCCGACAGGTCCGTATGGAGGCGGGCCAGCACCCGGTCCCTCTTGAGGAACCGCAGCGCCGCCACCCGGCGGAAGCCCGAGATGATCTGGAAACGGTCCGGCGGCTTGAAGCGCACGTCCACCGGGAAGAGCTGGCCCAGTCGCGCCAGATCCGTGGCAAGTGCGGACAAGTCCCCTACCGGGCGCATCTGGAAGGTCGGATCCTCGTCGATCCGCTCCAGCGGAATGTGAGCAGGCGCCACGTTCCCGCGGCGGCGCGGCGCAACCTCCTCCACGAGCCCGGCTGGAGGCGTGGACTGCTCGCCCACTGGCGGCTCACCCGTGGCCGCTTCAGCGGACCCGGACGCGGAAGCCTCCACGGACCCCTCCTGCTGCTCGGAGGAGGCGGCGGATGACTCGGGAGCGGGCTCCCCGGGCGACTCCTCCGCCGGGGTGCTCGGCTTCGCGTCCACCTCGTCGATTCTGTTCTCGGCGTTCATGGCGTTCATCGGCACCCCTGGATCGGCCCGTCGTCCTGCGGACGGCGGTGTGGCGGCGCGATGGCGCCACCACAACGCTTTAACGACCCTTCTTCTTCACGACGACCTTCTTCCTGGCACCCTCGGCCACCGTCGGCGGAACTGGCGCAGAGGCCGGCGGCCGGGGAGGCTCGGGACGGGTGGGCTCGGCGGCCCTGGCGGCAGGCGGCGCAGGGGGCGCCGGACGGGCTGCCATGGTAGCACCCGGAGCCGGAGGAGGCGCCGGACGAGCAGGCGCAGCCGCCGGACGGGTCGCGGCCGGAGCCGCGGGCGGGGTGGGACGCGCGCTCGGCAGCGCCGGACGGGCCGGCACATTGGTGCCCGGACGCACCGCGGGACGCACGGTCGCCGGACGCGGCAGCGCCGGACGCTCGGCGGGCACGCGGCCCGGCTCCACCTCACCCATGTCCACGCGGCCGCGGAAGCTCGCACCATCCACGATGATGACGCGCGGGGCGTGGATGTCGCCCACCATGCGGCCCTCGCGGGTGAGCTCCACGCTCTCGGTGGCGTTGATGTTGCCCACCACCACCCCGCTCACGATGGCGTTCTTCACCGCCACGTTCGCCTTCACCACGCCCGTGGGCTCCACGATGAGGGTGCGGCTCAGCGTGAGCTCCCCCTCCACCCGGCCGCGCACGGTCAGATCCTCATCACCCGTCAGCTTGCCGCTGATGAGGATGGACTGACCCACCACGGTGTTGTTGACGGCCCCTGGGGCCAGTTCCTTCGCGGTGGCCAAGGATCAGCGCTCCTTCGGAATGTCCATGTCGACGTTGCCCTTGAAGGAGGCTCCGTCAGCAATGAGGATGCGCGGGGCCTTGATGTCGCCCACCACGCGGCAGTCCGTCTTCAGCTCCACCTTGTCGGAAGCCGCGATGTTGCCCGTGACGCGACCCGCGATCTCCACGTTCTGCGTCTCGATGTCCGCCTCGACGACGCCGCTGCCCTCGACGAAGAGGCTCTCCTTGAGGGAGATCTTCCCCTTCACCGTTCCCTGGATGACCAGATCCTCGTCGCCAGAGATCTCACCGTCGATGACAATGCTCGAACCAATGACCGTATTCGCCATGAGTGTTGTCCACCCCTCCCGAAGGGTTCTGCTGGCCCCAAGGCCCGCTTAGATGTCGTCCGGCAGCTTCACGTCCATCTCAATGGAGCCGTTGAAGACGGCGCCATCCTCGATGACCACGCGCGGGGCCTTGATATCCCCCGCCACCTTCGCCGAGGCGTTGATGGCCACCCGACCCGAGGCGTCGATGTTGCCACTCGCCTCGCCGTTGATGGTCAGCTCCTCCGCGCGGATGTCCGCCTGGACCTTTCCAGTGCCCTCGATGGTCAGGTGGTTCTTCAGGGAGATCTGCCCCTCCACCCGCCCCTCGATGATGAGATCGCCGCCACCGGTCAGATTGCCCCGGATGACGATGCCCTTGCCGATGATGCCCGTCTGCTCGCCCTGTGCCATGCGGTGACCCTCGGAAGCGTCCTCGCCAACGAAGTGTGCTCTGTAAGGAATTGGAACCTACGTCAGAGATGCGCGGAGATCCAGTTGGAGATGTCCCGGTGGACCTCCTCCTTGCCGAGCTCGTTGAGCGGCTCGTGACGCATCCCTGGGTATACCTTGTACAGCTTGTCCTTGGCGCCCACGGCCTCGAAGAAGGCCCGGCCCGTCTCCACGCTCGCCACGCCGTCCTCCGCTCCGCTGAGCAGGAAGAGCGGCACCGTCACGTCCGAGGCCAACGTCATCACCCGGGCCTGGGCCTGGGTGGACTCGATGAACCAGCGCGGGGTCACAATGTGATTGTAGAGGGGATCCTGACGCACCGCCTGCTGCACCGCCTCGTCCCGGCTCAAGTCCTTGGGCGAGAGCTCGGTCTTGATGGGCAACCACGGGAGGACCTTGCCCACCGCCCGGGCGGCCATCAGCTTCAGCACGGGCGGAGTGATGGCGAGCTTGAAATAGGGTGCCGACAGCACCATGCCGCTCACGCCTTGCAGCCCGCCGCGCTTGAGCAGGTGCACCGCCATCAGCCCGCCATGGCTGTGCGCGAGCACGAAGACCTTGCGCCCGTTGGCCGCGCTGCGCACCCGCTCCCAGAAGCCCGCCAGGTCGTCCAGGTAGTCGGGCCAGGAGGCGCAGAAGCCTCGGCGCCCGTCGGCACGGCCATGGCCACGGTAGTCGAAGCCATGGACGGCGAACCCCTGGGCCGTGAGCGCGTCGAACGTCGTGCGGTAGCGACCAATGTGGTCACCATATCCGTGCACCACCGCCACGTGAGCGCGGGGTTGCTCCGGATGCTCGGACATCCAGTACAGCCGGAGCCCGTCCTTCCCAGTGAAGAAACCCTCGTCAAAGCGCGCCATGGTGTTCGAGGAAGACATTAGCGACCTGAAGCACCGGTGGATAGCAACTTCAGCTTCCGCTCGATGAGCGCCCGCTGATCAGCCGGGTCGGCGGCCTCTGGATTCAGGGCCAGCAGCTCGAGCGCGCGCCGCCAGGCCCCGGCGGCGTCACCCGGGCGCGACAGGCGCTGGTAGGCATCCCCAAGGTGCTCGAGGATGACGGGCTCCTCGGGCTCCAGCTCCGCCGCCCGCTCCAATGCCTCCACCGCGCGTGGATAGTCGCCGCGCTGGTAGTGGATCCACCCCAGCGAGTCGAGGAAGGACCCCGTATCCGGGCGCAGCTCCAACGCGCGCCGCACCAGCCGCTCCGCCTCGGCGTAGTCCCGACCTCGCTGGGCCAGCAGGTAGCCGATGAAGTTCATGGCCGCGGCGTGGTTTGGATCCACCTCGAGCACGCTGCGCATCCAGGTCATGGCCCCGTCCTCGTCCCCCTGCCCCAGCAGCACGGAGGCAAGCACGTAGCGCAAGGACGGCTCGCGAGGCTCCCGATCAATCGCTGCGCGCAGCAGGCTCATCGCCTCGGTGGCACGCCCCTGCCGCTGCAGTGTGAAAGCGAGCGCCTCATGCAGCTCTGGCCCGGGCTTCCGCTCGAGGCCCTCCTTCAGCGAGGCCACGGCGCGCTCGGCCTCGCCACTCCGCTCCAGCGCTCGGGCGTACTGCACCCGCAGCTCCGAGTCGTCGGGACGCTCAGCAAGGGCGTCGCGCAACAGGGCGAGCGCCATCTCGTGCCTGCCTGCCTGCGAAAGACAGATGGCGTGGCGGGTGCGCGCCTCAGAGAAGAACTCGGAGGAGTCCGGCACCTCGGCGTAGGCGGCGGAGGCCTCGTCGAAGTGGCGCAGCCGCTCGTGAACCAGACCCGCGTAGAAGGAGGTGCGCGGCGAGGCTCCCCTGCCCTTCCGCGCGGAATCCAGGACCTCCACAGCGGCGGCAGTGTCCCTCGCCGCGAGGAAGGACAGCGCCACCCGGACGGTGAGCTCCGGATCCCCAGTGATCGACAGCAGCCGGTCGAAGTACGCCCGCGCCCGCACCGGGGAACCGAGCCGCAGGGCCAACCGACCGGCGCTCATCAACACCGTCTGGTTGTCCGGATCCCGCTCCAAGGCCCGGGCCAAGGCGTCCTCGGCCTCGGCGAGGCGCCCGGCCTTCTCGTGGAGCTGCGCGAGTGTCGTCAGCGACTCCACGTCCCCCGGGTCACGCTCGACGGCCCGCGCCAGCATCTGCCCGGCCCGAGACGCATCACCCCGCTCGGCCAGGGCCTGCCCGAGGCGCCGGAAACCGGAGGCCTCGCCGGGCAGCGCCGCCGCCAGCGACTCCACCACCTTCACGGCCTGCTCGTTCGCGCGCCCCTCCAGGTGGAGCTGCGCGAGGACGAGGTAGGCCTCTGGCTCACGAGGCTTGAGCTGGATGGCACGCCGCAGGTGCACCCGAGCGCGCGCGGGCTTGCCGATCTCCATCAGCACGCGCCCCAGCATCAACCGCCCGGCGTAGTACCGGGGGTGGCGCTCCACCACGCGCCGCAGCTCGCGCTCGGCGCGCGTCAGATCTCCCAGCCGCGCGTACTCCTCCCCAAGCTGCGTGAGGAGGTGGGGGTTGTTGTCATCGGTGGCCAGCGCCAGACGCAGCTCGTCCGCTGCGTCCCGGTGTCTGCCCTGGAAGCCCAGGAGCTTCGCTCGCAGGTAATGCGCGTAGCTGGCAGACGAGGCGATGCCTTGGTCGCTGGCCGCCGCGGAGATGGCCTCCCGCATGGCCGACCGATCCACCGAGGGCCGGCGCGAGGCGGGCGCCGCGACCGCACCTAGCCCCACGAGGGCCAGGAGGGACACGGCTCGGGTGAGGGTTCGAGGCAGGCGCACGCCCCGAGTCTAACTCGGCCCTACAGCTTCGGCACGGGGGCGGGTGCGCCCAGCCGCTCCAGGATGCGCTCCGCCGGCTCGCTGTCGTGGCTCACATCCGCCACCGCCGATTGGTACTCCATCCCTGTGTGCTTCTCGACATCCGGCAACAAGCGGCCGATGACGTTGCGCCCCGCTTCAACATTGCACTCGGGCAGGACGACAGCAAGCACCCCCTCGCTCAGGTGGCCGAGGATGTCTTGTGTGCGCAGGCGTGCGCGCATCACCTCCGGAATGCCGCGCAACAGCTCATCGGGCACGGGGCGATCCGGGCGAAGGACGGCGAGGCTCACCGGACGGTTGTAGCGCCGCCCACGGCTCACCTCGTGATCCAACCGCAGCATGAGGCCACGCCGGTCATAGAGCCCGGTCAGGGGATCGTTCCCGTTGCGCCGCATGAGCGAGGAGGTGCGCTCCAGCTCGGTCTCGGCCTTGCGCAGCTTGAGGGCGCGCTCGGTGCGGCCCAGCAGCTCCATGGCGTTGAAGGGCTTACTCATGTAGTCCACCGCGCCCAGGTTGAGCGCGCGGACCTTGTCGGCCACACCCTGGTGGGCGGACAGCAGGATGACGGGGATGCCGGCGGTGTCCGAGGAGGACTTGAGCGCCACCGCGGCGTCCAGGCCATCCAGCTTGGGCAGGAACACGTCCATCACCACCAGGTCCGGCTTGGACGTACGCGCCCTGGCCAGACCCTCGGCGCCATCGCGCGCCACGTCCACGCGGTAGCGCGAGCGCAGCACCTCCACCAGCACCGCGGCAATCTCCGGCTCGTCCTCCACCACCAGGACGCGCGGCTGCTCCGCCGTGTCCTTGTGGGGGAGGTTCTGCACGGCGCGAGAGACTTCCTGCGCCAGCGGCAGGGTGAAGATGAACGCGGCGCCTCCCTCGGGTGGGGCCTCGGCCCAGATCTCCCCTCCGTGCAGCTCCACGAACTCCTTGCAGATGGCGAGCCCCAGTCCCGTGCCACCACCGCCCTTGGCGCCGCTGCGGTAGCGGTCGAACACGAGCGGCAGCTCCTCGGGGGGAATGCCCTTGCCGTCGTCCTGCACCACGATGCGCGCCACGTCCCCGTCTGGCCGCGCCAGCCGCGAGGCCTTCACCACCACCTCGCCCGCGTTCTGCGCGTGGTGGATGGCGTTGGTGATGAGGTTCTGCAGCACCTCGTGCAGCTTCAGCTCGTCACCGATGAGCATCATGCTCTCGGGGGCCTCGGCCCGCAGGGCGACCCCGCGCTCGGCGGCGAGGATCTCCAGCTCGGTGGCGATCTCCTTGCAGAGCACCGACATGTCCAGCACGCGCGGCTCGATGGACAGCCGCGCCACGTCGCCCTTGCCTCGCTCCAGCAGCGACTCCACCAGGCCGAGGATCTTCCGGCCCTGGCGGATCATCGCCTCGGCGGACTGCTTCTGCTGAGGATCCAGCCCACCCTCCAGCAGCAGCCGGCCGTGGCCCAGCAGCACCTGCAGCGGCGCGCGCAGATCATGGCTGCACACGGCGATGATCTCGTCCTTGAGGCGGTTGAGATCCTTGAGGCGACGGTTGGCCTCGGTCAGCTCGCGGTAGCGCTCGACGTAGGCCAGCTCGAGCTCGTCCCGCTTGCGCTTGAGCGCAGTGTGCAGGCGAGCGTTGCGGATGCAATTGGCGAGCGCCGCCGCCACCGCCTGGGCGAACTCCTGCTCGTCGCGGCCGAAGCCCTCGGAGCCGCGAGAGATGCGCAGGAAGAGCGCACCGAGCAGCTCGTCCTGGCACACCAGCGGCTGCACGAGGATGGAGCGCACACCGAGCGGAGCAATGGTGGGGCGGACCTCTTCCATCAGCGGATCCCGCTGGGCCTCCTCCACCAGCACGGCCTGACGCGTCTCCAGCGCCCGGCGCAGCTCGGGGTAGCGCGCCAGATCCACGTCCAACGACAGGCCTGGATCCTCCAGCGTGGCCACCACGCTCGCCGTACGCGCGCTGGTGTCATCCACCAACACCACGGAGCAGCGGTCGGCGTTGACGACGGCGCCCACCTTCTCCACCGCAAGGCGGAGGATCTGCTCCAGCTCCAGCGAGCTGGTCGCGGCCTGGGTGATCTCCAGCAGCCGCTCCATGCGGTTGCGGGTGCGCTCCGTGAGCCGCCGCTCGCGCAGCGCCGAGTCCAACCGGGAGGAGAGCTCCTCGAGGCTGCGCACCCAGTCGTCCACGGGCAGCTTGCGCAGCACCTCCGAGCGGGAGCGCGTGAGATCCGCCAGCACTCGGACCTCGCGCAGCCGCGCATCCTGGCGCACGGCACTGAGCGCCTCGGTGGCGCGCTTGCCGGTGGCCGACACGAGGATGGCGTCCGGCCGCAGCGAGTCCACCAGCCCCGGCAGCTCCTGCACGTCCTCGGTAATGGCCCACTGGTAGCCGCTATCGGACAGGTGCGCGAGCATGGCCTCGCTGGCCGCACGCGCGCCGATCACCAGGACACGACCACGTGACCCCACAAGTTCGGCTCTCACGAACACCCTCGGGGAATCAGGCCTTGCGTGGCCGTCTGGAGAGACCGGAAATTTTGGAAGAAAGCGTCAACCATCATGCGCGGGTCCGAATCATGCCGCTGAAGCTGGCCGGGGGCCAGCGTGTCGGACTCGACGGTTCCGAGCAAGAATTGTGAGCCAGGGCCCCCCGCGTATACTCGGTGGCCGTGCGACTTCCGCGAGCTGCGCAGATCCCTCTTCCCCTGCGTTCCCTGCTGCTGACGGCCCTGCTGGGCGCTGGCGCGGCTCGGGCAGAGGGGACTCCTACTTCCACCTCCCTCCCAGCCGCTCCGCCCTCGGAAGAACGAGCGTCCGCTGCCTCGCCCGCCCTGGAACCGACCCCAATGGTTGGGTTTCGGACAGATGAGCAGCCTTACGAGGCCCACAGCCCCGCCACGCTCGGCAACGGCTGGAGGGATGTAGGGAACCTGCGCCATGCCTCCACCGCCACAGGCGGCGTGGGCCTGCTGCGCGTGAGCGGCGCGGAGCTCGGGCGCAAGGGCGTGCTGCGCTTCTCGGTGACGGGCGAGTTCTTCTCCTCCCCGGACTTCCCCGTCCTGGGCGCGAGCAACACGCGCACCGCCGGTACCTTCGCCATCGGGTACGTGCCGCTCGACTTCCTCGACGTGTCGCTGTCCTACACGGCCTCGACGAATACCAACTCCCGCTCGTCCCCTACCCTCATCCAGGCGCTCGGCGACTTGACGCTGGGAGCCCGCGCCACAAAGCAGTGGCTGCCCGGACTGTGGGCGGGTGGGGACGTGCGCGTGATGACCTTCTCCGGCGTGGGCGAAGGCAAGGTCGCCTTCGGCTTCTCGCCCCGCGCGGTGGCCACCTACGACGCGCGCACGCTGGACCCGCGGCTGCCTCTGCGCGCCCACGCCAACTTGGGCCTGCAGGTGGATGGCACGGGCTCGATGGTGGATACCGGGCGGCTCAATGCCTCCGAGCAGTACGCGCTGGGCATCAACCGCTACTCCCGCCTCACCGTGGGACTCGGGCTGGAGGCGCCGTTGCCCGTGGCCACGCCCTTCGTCGAGTACAACCTGGCGTCCCCGCTGGGCGTGCCGGGCGGTCGGCTCGTCGCGCCGGATGGGACCACCGTGTCCGTGGGCCGCGTGGCGCCTCAGACGCTCGGGCTGGGCGCTCGGGTGACGGCCCTGCAGAACCTCACCTTCACCGCCGCGGCCGAGTTCGGCCTCACGCGCCAGGTGGGCTACGGGGTGCAGCCCGTGCCCCCCTTCAACCTGGTGCTCGGCGCCTCCTTCAACGTGGACCCCTCGCTCCAGGCCACCGGTGGCACGCGCGTGGTGGAGCGTGTGGTTCGCGAGCCGGCGGTGAGCCAGACCGTCGCCGCCGCGCCTCAGACGTCCCAGGTCTCTGGCGTGGTGCTGGATGCGAAGACGCGCCAGCCGATCCCCGGCGTCTTCGTGGCCCTGGTGGACTCGACGCTGCCCCCGGTGGCCTCGGCGCCGGGTGATGGCCGCTTCCTCACGTATGCGCTGCCGAGCGGCCCCGTCAAACTCTCCGTGCGCAAGGAGGGTTACCTCCCGCTGGAGAGGGAGCTCGTGCTGAAGGCGGGAGAGACAGCCAGCGTGGAGCTGGAGCTCGTCGCGGAGGTGAAGCCCGCCACGCTCGCCCTCGCCGTCACCTCGAAGCGCAAGCCCGTGTCGGCCACGCTGGCCTTCCTGGGCGGCCCCGAGTCGCGGCGGGTGGCCTTCTCCGCGGCTGACGCGGCGTCCCACTCGCTGCAGCTGCCGGCCGGCCGCTACGTGGTGGAGGTCACCGCCCCTGGCTTCCTGGCGCAGACGCGCTCCGTGCAGTTCACCGACGGCTCCTCGCAGGAGCTCGCCTTCGAGCTCGAGCCCGAGCCGAAGCAGTGGCAGGTGAAGCGGGCGAACGACAAGCTGGAGCTGCTCCAGGCGCTGCGCTTCGCGGAGGGCAAGGCCGTGCTGCTCCCGGATAGCTACCCGCTGCTCTCGCAGGTGGTGGACCTTGTGGTGCGCACCGACATCAAGCGCCTGCGCATCGAGGGGCACACCGACAACCAGGGGGACAAGACGGCCAACCTGAACCTGTCGAAGGAGCGTGCGCGCGCGGTGGCCGACTACCTCATCAAGGCCGGGTTGGATCCTTCGCGCGTCGAGTCCGAGGGCTTCGGCGACAGCCGTCCCGTCGCTCCCAACCTCACGCCCAAGGGCCGCGCGCTGAACCGGCGCGTGGACTTCTTCATCCTGGAGCGTTGATGCCCGGCGGATGGCGCCCAGGCTAAACTGGGCGCCACCATGGCCACCTTCATCCCGACCCGGGCCTTCGTGCGCCCGGCACTGCTGCTGTCTTTCCTCGCGCTCGCCTGCGAAAACCCCCCGCCGCCCACCACGCCGGATCTGCCCCAGGTCAGCATCCTCGTGATCGAACCGAACACCGTGGGCAAGAGCGTCAAGCTCTCCCTCTCTGTGTCCGGCTGCGCTCAGGTGCAGAGCCTGGAGGTGCTCGACAACAACGAGGTGGTGAAGCGGGTGAGCTACGGCAGCACCCCCACCCTCGTGGAGCTGGGGGTCAACGAGCTCCGCTTCACGCGAGGCATCTCCGCGAGCCTGTCACTCACCGCGCGCGTCACCTGTGACGATGGGCGCGCCAACGTCTCCCAGGCCCAGTCGGCCACGTTCTTCCCAGTGGAAGAGGTGGTGGAGCCCCAGGAGGCCAACTCCCAGGTGGTGACGGACTACTTCGTCGTCGAAGGCAGCGGTGCCAATGCGGCCTTCATCGGGTGCGGGAGGGAGGGTAACAAGTCCATCCTCTACCGGGTGAAGAAGAGTGATCCGCTGCACCCAGACGCCCTGGAGATGCCCTTCCCCTGCGACGTGACCACGACCATCACCGACCGCAAGCCGGCCGGTACCGGTTGGCGCTGGGTGTGGACTCGCGACAAGGGCGCCTTCGCGATCGCGCCGGACTTCAAGGGCTACACCGGCCAGATCGACAAGCGGGTGGAGTTCGTCACGGTGGGACCGGACGGCGACGCCCTCCTCTACGAGCCCGGAAGCATCGTGCGCTGGACTCCCGCCGGAAAGCAGAAGTGGATCAGCCAGGCCTTCTCGGTGGACGGGGGCGAGCTCCTCGCCGAGCCGCTCGTACGGCCCGGTAGCCTCGAGACCACCACCTTCGTGGTGCCACTGCTGGGCGACTTCAGGACGGGCAACAACATCATCCGGGTAGGCGTCCTGAAGTACCTCGACGGAGTATTGCAGAACGTGCAGGACATCGAGTCCGTCCCCGCCAACGACCTGGTGCCGCCCGTGGCGTTCGATCCCGCCGGCACCGTGTTCTACCTGGCCACGCAGGGCGAGAAGGCCGCGAACGTGCGGGCCTGCAAGATCGGCGGGACGGATCTGTGCAGGGCGGGCTCGGGGACCCGGCTGTGGATGACCGATGATCTGCCGGGGATCATGGCCGGGCTGGTTTCGTACGACAACGGCACGCGGCTGGCGGCGATCTCCACGAACCGGACCTGGCTCCTGGATGTGAAGAGCGGCTCGGCTTCCGAGGGCAAGCCCGTGAACAAGGACCAGCAGCCGCTCACCACGAACGGCGCGCTGATCACGCGCTACGCCCAACAGGGCTCGGGCTCCTACAGCAGCAGCTTCTACCTGCTCAACAGCGCGGTCCCCACGACGAACAACCCGATGCCCTATCCGGTGGAGATCGTCGCCACGGACGCGGCGGAGAAGGGCGAGCTGTACCGCTACCAGGTGCCGGGCGGCAGCCTCTTCGGCGCGGTGGACGACGCGGGCGAGCTCTGGCTGCGCATCGGCCCCCGGCTGGTGAAGCCCTTCTCCCCGACGTGGTACCGAGAGCGGCGCTGAGCAGCAGAGAGACCCGGGCGCGAGGGGAGGCAAGCTCGTGATTACGCATGTCGTGTTCGATTTCGACGGGACGCTGGCGGACTCGAAGGAAGCGGCGATCAAGCTCTACAACGAGCTCGCCGAGAAGAACGGTTACGGCCTGCTGACCGCCGACAACCTCGCGAAGATGAGGGAGCTGTCCATCTTCGACAGGTGCAAACAGCTCGGAGTCGCGCCCTACAAGCTGCCCTGGCTGGTGGTTCAGCTCACCCGAAACTTCCGGCAGGCGATGCAGTCAATCGAGTTCAACGAGGGCATCCCCGAGCTGCTCAAGGAGCTGAGGGCTCGGGGCCTCAAGCTCATGATCCTGTCCTCCAACGACGAGGGGAACATCCGGGCCTTCCTCCGACGGCATTCAGCCGAGGAGTGGGTGGATGAGATCTATTGCAGCAGCAGCATCTTCGGCAAAGCCAGGCTGCTGCGCGCGCTGATGAAGCGGGCCGGGCTCACCCCCGACCAGCTCGTCTACGTGGGCGACGAGCACCGGGACGTGCAGGCGTGCAAGGAAGTCGGCGTGCGGATCATCGCCGTCCGTTGGGGCGTCGATGCCGACGTCCGACTCCGGGAGGCCGGGCCGAACCACATCGCCGATCGTCCAGCGGAGATCGCCGAGTGCGTGAGCCGCTGGTCGACGGCGGCCTGAGCACTCACCCCGTCACGGCTTGTCCGCGACGAGCAGGGCCTCGACGTTGCCCGCGGGCCCAGGCACCGTCGAGTCCATCACTCCGCGCACCGAGAGGCCCTGCTCCCGGACAAAGGCGGAGACAGAGTCGATGGCGCCCTGGCGCGCAGCGGCATCCTTCACCACGCCGCCCTTCCCCACCTTGTCGGGCCCCACCTCGAACTGGGGCTTCACCAGCGCCACCAGCAGGCCCCCGGGCTTCAGGAAGGGAAACACCGCCGGCAACACCTGCGTCAGCGAGATGAAGCTCACGTCGATGACCACCACGTCCACGGGCTCGGGCAGATCCTCCGCGGTGAGGTAGCGGGCATTGACGCGCTCGCGCGAGCGGACGCGCGCATCCGTGCGCAGCTTCTCGTGAAGCTGGCCGTAGCCCACGTCGATGGCATGGACGCGGAGGGCACCCTCTTGCAGCAAGCAGTCGGTGAAGCCACCGGTGCTGGCGCCAATGTCCGCGGCGACCCGGCCTCGCACATCCAAGCCGAAGCGCTCGATGGCGGCCTTCAGCTTCAGCCCGCCCCGAGACACGTAGGGCAACACCTCGCCCTTGAGCCGCAGCTCGGCCTCCACCGGCACCAGCGCGCCGGGCTTGTCCACCCGCTGGTCGTCCACCACCACCTGGCCAGCGAGGATGAGCGCCTGGGCCTTGGTGCGCGACTCGGCCAGCCCCCGCTCCACCACCAGCACGTCGATGCGCTCCTTGCGCGGCTTCACCGTGCACCTCCCTCGGAGAGCAGGGCCTGGGCGGCACTCCGCAGGCCCGCGTCATCCAACCCCAGCTCGGTCCGCTGCACGCGCGCGTCCCCATGAGGCACGAACGTGTCCGGCATGCCCAGCAGCTTCACCCGCGCGCTCACGCCCCTCGCGGCAAGCAACTCCAACACCGCGCTGCCCAACCCGCCGTGCGTCGTCCCCTCCTCCACCACCACCACGCGCCCGCACGCGGCGGCCTCCAGCACCGCGGCCTCGTCGAGCGGCGAGACGAAGCGCGCGTCCAGCACGCTCCAGCCTGGCTCCCCGCTCGCGGCCTCCAGCGCGGACATCCCCAACGGCCCGAGCGTGATGAAGGACACCCGCGCCTCCGTCGCCCGCTTCAACCAGCGCGCCCCACGCACCGGCCCCACTCCCGGGTGCAACGCCTCGGGCAGCACCGGCAGGGTGCCGCGAGGAAAACGCATGAGCGAGGGCCCAGGCAGCGAAAGCGCCGTGGCAAGCATCGCCGTCACATCCTCGCCCGTCACCGGCGCCATCAGCGTGAGGCCCGGAATGGGCCTCAGCGAGGCCACGTCATAAGTACCCTGGTGCGTGGCACCATCCGCCCCCACCAGCCCGGCGCGATCCACGGCGAACAGCACGGGCACGCCCGGCAGGCACACGTCGTGGATGACCTGGTCGTACGCGCGCTGCAGGAAGGTGGAGTAGATGGCGCACACGGGCCGCAGCCCGGTGGCCGCGAGCCCCGCGCAGAAGGTGACAGCGTGCTGCTCGGCGATGCCCACATCGAAGACTCGCTCGGGGTAGCGCTGCTTGAGGCCCACCAGCGCCGAGCCCTCCAGCATGGCCGGTGTCACCACCACCACGCGCGCGTCGCGGGCCATGACCTCCTCCAGCGCGGAGGCGAAGGCCTCGCTGAAGGTGCGCTGACCGCCGCGCGAGCGCACCAGCTTCCCATCACGCCACTCATAGGGCCCCATGGCGTGGCCACGCGTCTGCGCATCCGCCTCGGCCGGAGGAAAACCCCGCCCCTTCTGCGTCAGCGCATGCACCACCACCGGGCGCGTGGAGGCACGAGCCTCGCGCAGCGCGTGCGTGAGCGCCCCCAGGTCATGCCCGTCCACCGGCCCCAGGTACGTGAAGCCCAGCCCCTCGAAGAAGGCCCGCGCCTCACGCGTGCGCAGCAGCGCGGGAATGGCGCCCACGTTGGCGGAGATGGACATCTGGTTGTCGTTGAGCACCACCACCAGCGGCAGGTGCGTGCCCCCGGTGTTGTTGAGGCCCTCGAAGGTGAGCCCACCGGTGAGCGCCCCGTCCCCCACCACCGCCACCACGTGCCCGGGTCGCCCTTGCAGGCGCCGGCCCTCGAGCATGCCCAGCGCCGCGGAGACGGCAGTGCTCGCGTGACCCGCGGCCAGCGCGTCATGGGGGCTCTCGCGGGGATCCAGGAAGGGAGCGATCCCCCCAGCCTGGCGCAGGGTACCCATGCGCTCGCGCCGGCCCGTCAGCAGCTTGTGCGCGTAGGCCTGGTGCCCCACGTCGAAGATGAGCGCGTCCTGGGGCGAGTGGAAGACGCGATGCAAAGCGACAATCAGCTCCACCGCGCCGAGCGAGGCTCCCAGGTGGCCACCCACGCGGCCACACAGGGAGATGATGTCCTCACGCAGCTCCTCGCACAGACGAGGCAGCTCGGATTCGGGGAGCGCTCTTACCTCCCCTGGGGATTGGATGCGCGGCAGGAGCCGCTCCATCACGAGCTTCGCTCCACCGAGTAGCGCGCGAGCGCCGCCAGCGGGCCCGCCTGGGGCTCCAGCGTCTTCACGGCGGCGATGGCCTCGGCCACCTTGCTCGCCGCGAGCTGCTTGGACTCCTCCAGCCCCAGCACCGCCGGGAAGGTGAAGCGCCCAGCAGCGGCATCCGCCCCCACCGGCTTGCCCATGGAGGACGCATCCCCCGTGACGTCCAGGATGTCATCGGCGATCTGGAAGGCGAGCCCCACCGCGTCCCCGTACGTGTCCGCGCGAGCCAGCGCATCCGCGTCCCCACCGGCGGCGAGCACGCCCATGCGGCACGCCGCGCGGATGAGGGCGCCCGTCTTCAGGCGGTGCATGCGGGTGAGGTAGTCAATGTGGGCCGGGCGATCCTCGGCGATGTCCAGCACCTGGCCCCCCACCATGCCCGCCGAGCCCGAGCCCACGGCCAACTCCCGGCAGAGCAGGCCACGCACCGGCTCGGGTCCCCCCGCCACAAGGGCGAAGGCGTCCGTGAG
Organism: Archangium minus; assembly: GCF_044360475.1. Classification (NCBI taxonomy): domain Bacteria; kingdom Pseudomonadati; phylum Myxococcota; class Myxococcia; order Myxococcales; family Archangiaceae; genus Archangium; species Archangium minus. The sequence continues at coordinate 5,169,761 of NZ_CP043494.1, read as the reverse complement.
CAGCGAGTCTCCCGCGAGGATCGCCATGGCCTCGCCGTAGACCTTGTGGTTGGTGGGCCGCCCGCGGCGCATGTCGTCGTTGTCCATGGACGGCAGGTCATCGTGCACCAGCGAGTAGGTGTGGATGTACTCGAGCGCGCACGCGCAGTCCTCGACCATGCGCGTGACGGCGCTCTGCTTCAGCACCGCCTCTGCGAAGGCCAGGCACAGCACCGGCCGCAGTCGCTTGCCACCCGCCAGCAGCGAGTAGCGCATGGCCTCGAGCAGGCGCGGAGGCACCTGCGCGCCCATCTCCGCCGAGCGCGAGTCCAACAGCTTCTCCACCCGCTGCTGCTGGGCGTTCAGGTACGAGTCCAGATCGAAAGACGACATGTCAGGGCACCTCGGGAGCAGGCGACTGAATGAGCTCGCGCAGCCGCGCAATGAGCGCGTTGAGATCCAGGGGTTTTACGAAATAGTCCGCGGCACCGGCCTCACGTCCGCGCCGCTTGTCCTCCGGCTCCCCGCGCCCACTGATGAAGACGACGGGGATGTCCCGGAACTGCTCGTTCTTCTTCACCGCCTTGCACAGCTCGAATCCGTCGATCCAGGACATGTTCACGTCCATGAGGATGACGTCCGGCCTCTTGAGCTGCAGGGAGGCGATCAGCCGCAGCCCATTGGCTGCGGCGTTGACCTCGAAGCCCTCCGAATCCAGGGCGAACGAGAGCAACTCCCGCGTATCGCGGTCGTCGTCGACGATGGTGACCTTGGGCTTCGGCATGCGTGTACCGATAGGTCTACTCGCGCGGGCCTAGAACGGCACGTCGTCCTCGGGGGGCGGAGCGGACCGGGAAGCGCCCGAGCTCCCCCGCGACGGGGCGGGAGCGGGCGCGGACGGCACCGCAGGCGCCTTCACGCCCGTCTGCAGCGGCACCACCGCGTCTCGGCCGTCCTCGTTCAACAGCTCCTCGATGCGCTTCTCCGCCGCGTTGAGGAGCTGCTCGCCGCGACGAACCAGCTTGATGCCCTCCTCGAACGACTTGAGCGAGTCCTCGAGTGACAGGGTGCCGCCCTCCAACCGCGCCACCACGTCCTCGAGACGCTGCACCACGTCCCCATACTGCTCGGGGACCTCCTCCGCCGCCTTGCCCTTGCTGTCCTTCGCCACTTCTCGTCCACCTCGACTTAAAAAAGCCGGGGGACTCTAGAGGAGGCGCGTACCCGGGTGCCAGGAAGACTTGCACCTGGACGTCAGCAATCCACCGGTCCCTTCACGGTGGTGACGGTGGCCTCAATCTCCTCGCAGGACTGGAGTGTCTTGGCCCCGTTATTGGCGAATTTGATACCCAGGACCTCCCCCGGCTGCACATCCGCGATGGAGCGCACGACGCCTCCATCTCGCTTGCGGAAGGTGACCGCGTAGCCGCGGGACATGACCTTCAGGGGACTCATGGCGTCGAGCCGCCCTTCTAGACGCTGGAAGTGCCGCTGAGCCGACGCCAGGGTGTCCTTCTCCAAAGCGACCAGCCGGGCCTTCTGATGAGCCACCCGGGCCCGCAGCGCCGCCACTTGGGTGATGGGAGACACCCGCTCCAGCTCCAACCGGGCCTGGGCCGCGCTCGCCCGCCGCGCCGCCACATCCGCCCGGACCGCGTCCTTCAGCCGAGCGGAGAGCTGCACCAGCCTCGCCCGCTGCTCGGCCAGCCGAGCCTGGGGTCGCTGGCGCTGCAGGTGCTCGGAGTGCGCCCGGAGATTCTCGCGGTGGTCGCGCAGCATCTGGCGCAGCACCCGCGTCATCGCGTCCTCGGCGTCTGACAGCCTCAACCGCTCCGTGGAGAGCCGCCGCCGAGGATCCACCACGCCCCCGCGCAGAGAGCCCAACCGCTCGCGCAACTCCAGCACCCGGCGCTCGGCCGCCTTGCGCAGGCGCACGGACCAGGTGGCCAGCGCGTACTCCAGGTCCTGCAGCACCGGGGCGAGCCGCTCGGCCGCCGCACTGGGCGTAGGGGCGCGCCAGTCCGCCACGAAGTCCGAGATGGTGAAGTCAATCTCATGGCCGATGGCGGACACCACCGGCACGGGCGAGGCGAAGATGGCGCGCGCCACCCGCTCCTCGTTGAACGTCCAGAGGTCCTCCTTCGAGCCACCTCCGCGCGTAACGACGATGACGTCCACGTCCGTGCGCGACAGACGCTCGATGCCGCGAGCCACCTCCTCGGCAGAGCCCTCGCCTTGCACGCGCGCATCACACAACAGCACGGACAGGCGCGGATTGCGCGAGTGCAGCACGCGCAGGAAGTCCTGCAGCGCGGCGCCAGTGCGGCTCGTCACCACGCCAATGCGCCGAGGCAGGAAGGGCAGCGGACGCGGCGGACGGATGCGGTTGTCGCCGATGAGGCCCTCGGCCGCGAGCCGCGCCTTGAGCTGCTCGAAGGCGAGCGCCAGCGCGCCCTCCCCTTCCGGCTCCAGCTTGGAGGCGATGAGGCTGTAGCGGCCAGCGGGCGCGTAGAGGTCCACGCTGCCCTCGGCCACCACGGCAAGGCCATCACGCAGGGCGAAGCGCAGCCGCGCCGCCTGCGAGGCCCACATCTTCACATCGAGCGAGGCCTCCGCGTCCTTCAGGGTGAAGTACAGGTGGCCGCGAGCGTTGGGGCCGCGGAAGCCGGACACCTCTCCGCGCACCAGCACGCGCGGGAAGCGCGATTCAATCGTCGCCTTGAGTTGCTGGGTGAGCTCGCCCACGGTGAGCACCGTGCGCGTCGGCGCCGAGCGCGAGGGCGCACCCGGCAGCGACGGCAGCGCCGCGGACACGTCCTCCAGCTCCGAAGGAGCCGGAGGCGCGGCGGGCTTGGGCGGCGCTTCGGGGGGCGGCTTCGGGGCCGCCACCACTGCCGCCTTCTTCGGTGTCCCCAACGCGCCGCCGAAGAGGTCTCCCTGCCCGGTGGCGGAGTCCTCCGGCGGGGCCTCTCCCGTCCCTCGCCGTTTCTTCATCGCTGGAGCTTCTCGACCCAGGACTTCGCCTTCTGGTGCGTCTCGTCTTCCGGCGGGCTCATGGCCATGGCCTCTTTGAACTTGACCACGGCATCCTCCGGCTCGGTGTCCTTGAGGGCATAGGCCTGCATGTAGACGTCCTTGGCCTTCGCGCGCATCTCGCCGACGATGTTGCTGGCACCGACATGGCCGGGGTCCGCCTGGAGGGCGCGCTGGGCGTTATCCATGGCGCGGCCGTACTGTCCAGCCGCCTTCGCCGCCGAGGCACTCTTGAAGAAGATGTTGGCGGCGCGCGTGCCCGCCGTGCGCGACAGCTTGCTCCCGCGACCGTTGGTGATCTTCTTGTCCAGATCCAACAGGCGCGCCAGCCCCTTGGCGTCCAGGTCCTCCAGCTTCTTGTAGAGGATGCCAAAGTCCGTCAGCTGCCCCATCAGGGTCTTGCACTGCGCGTGCTTGGCCGCGCAGGCGTTGGCGATGGCCATCGCGCCCTGCAGGTCTCCATCGCGGAAGCGGTCCACGGCCTGATCCCACGGCTTGGGCGCCTCCTTCGGCGTGGGGGGCGGCGGAGGCGCGTCGCGGATGGCGATGGCCTGAGCCGCCTGCTCGTTGATGACCTTCGCGTCGCGGTGATCCGGATGGGCCGCGAGCACGTCGTCGGTGATGGCCTTGGCCTGATCGATCTGCTTCTGCTCCAGCAGCGCCTGCGCCTCACGCACGCGCTTGTCGGCCTTGTCGTTCAGCGACACCCGGAGGGTGCGCACCAGCTCGAAGAGCTGGGTGTCCTTGCTCACCTTGGCCAGGGCGGCGGCCGCCGGGCCGAGCTGATTCTTCTCCAGCGCCGCCTTGGCGTCGTCGAGCGCCTCCTGGTTGGGGATCTCCTTCTGCACGCGCGCCAGGTAGTCCGGCAGCTGCACGTGGTTGGGCTCCACCTCCTGGAGCTCCAGCAGCTTCACCTTGGCATCCGACCACTTGCCATCGCGGATGAGGTTCTTGGCTTCCTGGAAGAGCGCATCAATCTGCTCGCGCCGCTCCTGGGCGATCCGCGCCTTGTTGCGAAGGAGCTCCTCCTCCCGCTGCTGCTGCACCTTCATGATGGCCAGCAGACCCACCAGCATCACGAAGACACCCACGGCGAGGATCAACAGGCGCTTCTTACGCTGCTGCGCCTTCGGATCCGGCGCCGCCATCGCTGCGCGCCCACGCGAGGAGCGCACACGGCCCTCCGGACGAGGCGGCGGGCGGCGCGGAACGGACACCTCTCCACCGCCCTCGGCCTCATCCCCGGCATCAGCGACGGGAGCGGCGGCGGGCCTGGCCGCGGGGCGAGAGCGAGCCGGACGCGACGGGGGCGCGGACGGCATCGGCATCATCATCGTGGCGTTGGAGGTGTCGTTGAACGTCAGCTCCGTATCGCCGAGCGTGAGGGTGTCGCCATGCGACAGCGGCATCTCGTCGGTGAGGGGCTCGCCGTTGAGGAGGGTACCGTTGCCGGAGCCCAGATCGCTCGCCGCCCAGCCTCCGCCCACGCGGCGAATCAGCACATGCCTGCGGGACACCGAGGTGTCCGGAATGCAGATGGGGTTGTCGTTGGCTCGACCAACAACGTACTCACCATCTTCCAGCCCGAACTCCTGACCGGCGCAAGGGCCCGCGGCGCACACGAGCTTCGTGCCCAACACTGGCTCAGGCGTGGGCTCGGGGCGGACGGCGGTGCTGGTGGAGGTTCTGCGTACCGGGGGACGCGAACCCGCGGCTCCACCCGAGGGGGAGCCCGACGTGGGACGACGGCGTGCGGGGGGGGAACCGTTCGACATGGCAAATCACCACTTCGTTTCGTGCACAGATACGGGCCTCACAGCCCGTATTCGCTGGCCTTCTCAGCCGCCAGATTGTGGCAGCGATGCGCCGGTGTAGGGAAGCGCCTGTTGATCTCATCGAGCACCCGGGCCGCCCGCTTCCTGTCCTTGAACTGGATGTTCCGTTGGAAATCCAGCATCAGCTGGCCGCACTTATGGTCCAGGTCCACCGCCACCTGGCCCAGCATGTGGCGCACGTCCTGATAGAGGTCGGGCTTCTCGTCCAACGCCTCCAGGGTGATCCACGCCGAGCGGTAGTTCTCCCAGGCGAGGGTCAGGTTCTCCGCGCCGATGTCCTTACGCTCGTAGAAGTTGCGCGCCTTGGCCACATAGCCGCGAGCCGTCTCCAGAAGCTCCTCGGGCGGCATGTCCGGCACGGGGATGATCTCCAGCCGCAGGTTCCACACCCGCCAGCTGTCCTCGCCCGGAGGATTGCGGACGTTGTCGAAGACGAGCTGGTTGCGCTCGTTTCGCTTGAGCACGGACGGGGGGAGGATCTGCTGGAGTTCCCGCTCGGTGGAGCTGGTCGTATCCGGTGGCACCCACCCCACGGCCGTCGCATTGACGGAGAGGGAGACCTCCTCCTTGGAGATGCCACTGGCCTGGTAGCTGAGGACAGCCACCGCACGCGTGGGCGAGACGAACTCGAAGTCGAACGCCTTCATGTCCGGCTGCTCCCACGTCACGCCCTCACCCAGGCCGAACGAGTCCGACAGCGCCTGGAGGCCGAGCGCTCGAGGCTCCGGGCCAGAGGGGCCCGAATCCACCTGAGGACGGAAGACAGCAACGAGCGCGCCCACCATGCCCACCAGGAAGCAGGTGGCCACGGTGAGCAGCGCGGCCTTTCCACCCCGCGGCATCTCGAGCCACCACAGCTTGAGCTGCCCCCCCAAGGTGTGGCTCAACTCGCGCCGACGCCGGGCCAGGTCGGCGGCAGACGAGCCCGACGCGCCAGACGAAGCCCGAGCAGCCGCGGCTGCCGGAGCAGGAGCCGCCTTGACGGGAGCCGGAGCACGGGGCTCGGGACGAGGCGGGGCCATCGGCGCACGAGGCTCGGGCCGCGCCAAGGGCGCCTTCGGCGGAGGGGGTTCCACGGCCGCCATCTCCCCCACCGTGTCCGCGCGGAAGAACGCCTCCTGGGACGCGGCGCCCGGCGCGGGACGTAGCACGGGCGGCGCCGGGGAGCGGGTCTCGGGACGCAAGGGGACCGTGGGCTCGTGCTCGGCGCCGACCGGAGACAAGTCCGACATCGGCGCCTCCATCCCGTCATCCGTCTCCGCTCGCGAGAGCGGGTAGAGGTTGCGACGGATGGGCCGGGTGGCGTCGTCCTCCTCCACCGGCATGAAGGGCCGGGTGGCGTCGTCCGCGCTCACAAACTCCTTGAAGAGGAACTCCACGGGGCCCAAGGCAATCCGGTCCCCGTTCTGCAACTCCTGCTCGCCGGAGAGGGGCTTGTCATTGACCAAGGTGCCGTTGGAGCTGCCCAGGTCCTGAACGTAGTAGCGCCCGAGCCGATCCGAGATGCGCACGTGCTTGCGCGACACACCGGCATCCTGCAGCACCACGTCGTTGTCCGTGGTGCGTCCGATGTGGATCTCGGTCTGCTGCTCGAAGAAAAGCTCCTTCCCCTGCTGCAGACCCTTGGAGATGGTGAGTTGGAAACCCAGGGCCTTATCCCCCGATGTCTCCGAACATGAACTGGAACACGATGGGCCCGAAGAGCACCATGAACACCGTGGGGAAGATGCACGCGATGAGCGGGAAGAGCATCTTCACCGGAGCCTCACCCGCCAGCTTCTCCGCACGCTGGGTGCGATCAATGCGCAGCTGGGTGGACTGGATGCGCAGCACCTTGCCGAGGCTCGTGCCCATCTTGTCCGCCTGAATGAGCGCGGTCACAAAGGTGGTGAGCGCCGGCAGGTCCACGCGGACGATCATCGACTTGAGGGCCTCCTCGCGCGTCTTGCCCATCTTCAGCTGCTTGAGGACGATCTGCAGCTCCTCGCGCAGCGGGCCCGTCTTGCCCTTCTCCACCACCTTGGCCAGCGCGCCGGTGAAGTCCAGACCCGCTTCCACCGACAGCGTCAGCAGGTCCAGGCTGTAGGGCAGCGCCCGGGAAATGAGCAGGTGACGCTTCTTCACCTGATCGTTCACCCAGATGAGCGGGTAGTAGAGCCCGAAGAGCGCGAAGACGAGCGACCAGGCCAGGTTCTCGCCCACCGCGTTCATCAGGATGAGTCCCGCCAAAAGACCAATCACGGTGCCGATCTCCTGCAGCGCCATGATGTCCTCGGGCTTGAACGCCTGGGGCTCGCCGGCCTTGATGAGGTTGCGGCGCATCTTGGTCTCGTAGCCCGGCCACATCAGCCGCCGGTTGAGCGCTCCGAGCCTGCGGATGGCGACAGAGCCCAGGCCCTGGACACCTCCCGCGTCATCCCGCATCTCGGACACGAGCTGCGAGAAGTAGTTCTGGTAGACACCAAAGCCGAGGAACCCCGCGGACGCCGCGAACATCAGCGCCGAGCCCCCCATCAACGTATAGGTGAGGACGTCGCTCACGGCCGCTCCTTAAATGTCGATGTTGACGATGCGCCGGATGATGATCACGCCGAGGACTTCCATGATGGCGATGACCGTCACCAGCACATACCCGAACCAGTGGTCCATCATGGGCTCCATCAGGTCCGGACGCATGTAGTTGAGCACCAGGCCGAGGATGGCCGGCATGGCCGCCACCACCCAACCCTGCAGCTTGCCCTGGGCGGTGAGCGCGTCGATCTTTCCCTCGAGACGGAAGCGCTCGCGAATAACGCTCGAGATGGTCTCGAACATCTCCGCCATGTTGCCGCCGAGCTGGCGCGCGATGTTGGTGGCCACCACGACCAGCTCCAGGTCGTCACTGCCCACCCGGCGGCCCATGTTGATAAGGGCCTCCTCCAGCGGCACGCCCAGCTTCACTTCCTTCACGAAGAGACCGAACTCCTGCGCCAGCGGCGGCTGCGCCTCGCGAGCCACGTGCTCAATGGCCTGCGGGAACGTGAGACCCGCCTTGAACGCGTTGGCCATGGCCTGCAGCGCGTCCACCAGCTGCACGTTGAACTTCTTGATGCGCCGCTTGCGGTAGTGCTTCACCAGGATGATCGGCAGGAAGAAGCCGAAGATCGTAGACCCCACACACATGATGGGGTTGAAGATGATGTACGACAGGATGCCCAACAGACACATGCTGGCGATGTTGAGCACCAGCAGCTGACGGGCATCGATGAAGAGGAACATGTCGCTCAAGTCGTTCATCGACTTGACGACGTACCGCTCCTGGTACTGCTCGTAGGCCTTCGCCAGGACGGTGAAGATCACCAGGCTGAAGAAGAAGACCGACCCAGTGACGAGGAGGAGGACGATTCCGGCCAGCATGCGCGGGGACTTCCTTCAGCTGCGGGGGGGAGGAAGCACGAGAGGGGAAGGACTACGGCGCGCCCGTGGAACCCACCGCGCTCTTCTCGGTGGTGTTGCCCTTGATGATCTGGATGATCTCGCGGCGCTTCTGCTCGAGCACGCGGGTGCGCTCACCCGACAGCAGCGTGCTGATGGTGGCGCGGCCACGCTCCTCGATCATGTCCACGTCTTCCTCGTTGCGCAGCGACATCGTGAGGTTGCCCAGCTCGCTGGCCAGCGTGAGGATTTCCGCCTCCTCGGGGATGACCATCAGCGTGATGTTGTTGTACTCGCGCTGGTGCTCGGGGATGAGGTTGACGTTGGTGGTGCCGGTCACCTTGCCCGTGGCGAGTACGATGACGTTCTGCAGCAGCGTCACCGCCACGCTCTCCTCCGTCTGAGGATCACGGAAGGTGCCAATCACGTCCACGTGATCATTGGGGCGGATCCACCCGCCCACGGACGTGGTGGGCTTGGCCTCCACGGTGATGGCGCGCACCTTCTTCTGCACCTTGGTGGAGAGGCGCTCGGCGGCCTTGGTGGTCTCGAACTGGCTCCACAGCAGCGGATCACCTGCCTGTAGCGCCACGAGCACCTTCTGGCCCACCACGTAGGTGGCCGAGTCCGGCTTCACCACGGACGAGGTGACGAACTGCTCCGGCACCGCGCGCTGGCTGATCATGTCGAAGGTGATGACGGTGCCCTCGGGGACATCCTGGGACGCCACAACCACCGGCACCAGGTTCCATCCGCGACGCACGTCGGCTTCCTTCTTCTTGATGGCCGACCACGCGATGATGCCGGCCAGCAGGCCGAGCGCCAGTGCGATGATGAGCGGAGTCTTACCCTTCAACATGTCTCGAAGACCTCCAAAAGCGGGGGGCGCCCGGCGGGGCGGAACTCGTAGGTGGAGGAGCTGCTTTGCAAGGTGGGGGCCCGGGGCACCAGCGGGCGAGATGTTATCCAGCAGTCACGCAAAGTGTCAAAGTCACGATGCCACGACTGGCAGGCTGGTCCGGTTTGGCGGGACCCCGTCCCGAGCCTGGGAGGGGCTGTCTTCCCTCTGAGACACCCCTGAGACCCCCCACCCTGACGCCCCCGGAGTGAAGCGGGCAGTGGCATGGATGTCGCTTCATGGCCCCGTCCATGAGTGAACATCTCCATCCATGCCGGGAATCAGGTCAGGCCGCGGTCGAGGCGGCCCTGGTACTGCCGCTCATGGTCTTCCTGGGCCTGGGCATCCTCCAACTGACCCAGATGCAGCACGCGAAGCTGATGACCGAGTACGCGGCGTACTGCGCAGCCCGGGCAGGCATCGTGTGGAACGGCAACAACGAGCGCATGCACGACGCGGCCCTCGTGGCGCTGCTGCCTACCCTGGGCCGCACGGACGACCCGACGAGCCTGGCGCGGACGTGGACGCGGGCGCGGCTCCACGATGAGGCGTTGCAGGCGCTGGCCTGGCCGACGAAGGACTCGCTGGTGCCGGCCTCGGTGAATGGCGCGCCCCTCTTCGGTCAGGTGCGCGTCGATACGGTGAACCCGTCCTGGTACTCGCCTGTGCGGAGCGTGTGGAAGCTGCGCTCGGCCCAGAACTGGGAGGAGCTGGACTTCGACGGGCCAGATGCCTACCCGCAGGTGCCCGAGCTGGAGCGCAGGCTCGCGAAGTTCTTCGACCTCCCGTTGCCGGATGACGACGAGGAGGTCTACCGCAGGGCCACCGTGCTGAGTGTGCGGGTGCGCTACTGGTACGAGCTGCGAGTGCCCTTCGCCAACTGGATCCTCTTCACCACCTGGTGGGCGGCCAACGCGGGCATGGCGCTGGGGGGAGCCATCGACAGACCCACGTTGAACTCGAAGGCGAGCATCACGCACGGACAGGGTGGAATGCGCGAGGTGGGCCTGGCACCCGTGCGTGGGCTGGAGAACGCGCGTGGCTACGACACGCTCTACCGGCCGGAGATGACCGTGCTGTGGGGACTGGCCACCGGCGCCACCCCGCTCCTCTCGGGACGGCAGGGGAAGCGCTACTTCATCCCGCTAACGGCCACCTACAGCATGCGGATGCAGTCGAACTTCTATTTCAAGTGGCTGATGCACCTGAACCCGGATTGGGAGGTGTGAGGCCATGATGACCCGCACACTCCGCCGGAGTCTCGAGCGACAGGAAGGCCAGGCCCTCGTGCTCGCCTGTGTGCTGATGCTCCTTCTGAGCATCGCGCTCATCACAACGGTCAACATCGGGCACGGGGTGCACGAGCGGATCCGCCTGCAGAACACGGCGGACGCGGCGGCCTGGTCCACGGCCGCCATGGAGGCACGCGCGTTCAACTTCTACGCGTTCACCAACCGCACGCAGGTGTCCCACTATGTGTCGGCGATGATGTGGCAGTCGCTGGACTCGTTCCTGTTCTCCGTCCAGGCCTTCCTGACGGACGTCTACGGGTTCATGAGGACCATCGGCCCGTGCTTCCCCAGCACCAGCCGGGACGGCGCCTTCTGGATGGCCGTCTGCACCCTGCTCGACCAGCTCCCCGTCATCCAGGTGCTCATGAAGGCGCTGGACCTCGTCTTCACAGTGCTCCGAGGGATGTTGCTCCTCATGAAGCCGGTGATGGAGCCCATCGATCAGGTCATCGGCAGGGTGGTGGTCCCCGGACACCGGGTCCTCAACTCGGTCCTGGCCGGTGCAGCGACCGCGGTGATGCTGTCCACGTCCTCGTATGTGATGGGCACCTCCAGCGCCATCATCGCCGCGAATGATCCTGACGTGGATTCACGCGTCCCGCAGACGATGGCGGGCTTCATCAACCAGTGCCTCTACAACCGCGCGCACTACAGGGAAGCCAACGGAACGCCCTCGCACCCGGTCAACCCCTTCGAGCCGTTGGAGCCCACGAAGCACAAGGAGGACGACAAGATCGCTCGGGCCAAGCGGGTGATGGCGGGTATCACCAACGCCACGCGCTTCTCTTGCGACGCGAAGGGCGGGGCCTGCCCAGAGACGCTGGTCACCCACCGACAGCTGGGCAGCCTCATGCCCATCCCCAACTGGCTGGCACCGTTGAAGACTGTGCTCGACGACTTCCCCAAGTGGGGCCAGACGCGCTTCCTCACCTACCGGCTCGGCCAGGGCGGCGGGGAGGCAACCCAGGGGAAGGCGTCCAGGGGCCGCAACAACCTTCGTGAGTCCAGGGATCTCCCCGATCGCCCCATGGGCATGCTCGCGCAGGGCGATGTCATCGGCGCGGACGACCCCTACTCCATCAGGTTCCCGGGACCGGCCTCCATCGATGTCGGGGGCGCCCAGCTCTTCAACCCCTTCCGTTGCCCCACGCAGCCTGGAGCACAGGACAAGCGGACCTGGCGCGACTGCTGGGGTGATCCGCGCGAGGGGAAGGACGACACGCTCAAGACCAGCATCTGGGCCATGAGCAACACGGACCTGCGCCAGAATGGAATCCACTGGCGAGTGGTGTTCCCTGGGGAGGCCACGAAGCTGGAGGACCGCAACGTGGGCCTCTACGAATCCAGGCCCTGCATCGCCCAGTTCCAGGGCACGTGTCTCTTCAAGATGTCCGTTTACGTCGCCAACGTCCGGATTGATCCGAAGGACGACAACCACCCCTGGTCGGGTCTGGCCCCCTTCCCTCACTTCGAGCCGGGTGACTACCAGAAGGACTGCGCGAGAGGACTCAACGAGACGCCGGACCTCACTGCCATGGCCGAGCGCAAGGACGACTTCAACCAGCCCTCCACTTGGGTGCTCCTCAGCAAGGGCGCGGAGACGAGCCACGGCACTCCGGGCCAGCTCAACGCCCAAGGCAAGCTCACCTTCTCCTTCGACGGGTCACCCGAAACGCTGGACCTGAAGAACGACCGCAAGATGTTCGTCATCTCGCGAGGCCAGACGTACTACCACCGGCCCGGCAACTGGACCGAGCAGCCCAACTTCTTCAACCCGTACTGGCGGCCGCGTCTGGCAGCCGTGTGGCAGGGCAAGGACTCACTGCCGCTCGTCAACACGATGGCGAACGCACTGCCGGATGCCCTCCGAGACTCGCCAACGAAGTTCATCACCCATTGAGACTCGCCATGCTCCGCCTCCACATCCATTCGAAGGCCGTCCGGCGTGGCGCCGCCACCGTCGAGTTCGCGCTCGTGGTGCCGCTGCTGGTCTCGATCCTGATGTTCAGCGTCTTCCTGAGCGATGTCATCCGGGCCCGGCTCAAGCTGCAGGAGGCCAGCCGGTACGTCGCGTGGGCGATGAGCAGCTACACCTTGAGTGACTACGCCACGGCGAACCATGGAAGAGCCTTCGACGTAGCCATGCGCGCCGCGGCAAAGGAGGCGGCTGAACGCTACGAGGATCTCGACTCCATCGAGACTGGAGGCACGTTCGGCACCTTGCTGCGTGCCGCTCCGCCGCAGGTGAGCATCCAGAACCAGACCGTGACGGGCATGGACCTGGGCCGCGTCTTTCCCGACGTCGCGGGAGGTACCAGCCCCGAGGCGGCTGCTGCGGTGGGCAAGAGGCTCGACTTCTTCCTGGAGCACTTCCGCTTCAACACCCGAGGTCAGGTGGAGGTGGAAGTCACCAGCGAGCTCACCAGCCACATGCTCCCCCGACACTTCCTGCAGAAGGAGCCACACGGGTTCTTCGACGTGGACAACTGGGGAGGCAGGGACTTGAGCCACCTGCCAGTGAAGAACCGCTACACCCTCATCGCCAACGGATGGCATCTGCCCGACGGCACGGATGCTCTGGTGAAGTCCAAGAGGGCGGGCGTACACGACAGCGGCTCGAGGCATGGCCTCGCCCTGCAAGTGGACCGGATGAAGTTTCTGGGTGTGGGGAGCTACCTGGACCAGGTGGAGCTGGACCGGCTCGGTGCGGTGGCCCGCTTCCTCGTTCCCGACTTCCTGGGCACCTTCGTGGTGTCCCACAACTACGTGCCAGGGGAGAGCGCACGCGGCTGCAACAAGACCCGGCACGGCGCCCCCATGGGCCTCAACAACCTGAACACCTACCCCGGCCTGGACGACCCCGCCCAGCGCTGCTTCGACACCGCCCCCTTCCGCGACACCCAGGACTACGACCACTCCCTCTACCGGAAGATGTTCATGGCGCGTGGTGGCCACTTCATGGGCTGCAAGAACGCCCAGGCGGACATGCCCAACACCCCCGACCTCGATCCCAGTACGTCCGAGGACAAGAACGAGCAGAGGATCCCGTGCGAGTAGGTGTCTTGTTCCTTTTGCTTCTGCTGTGGGGCGCTCCTTCGTGGGCGGAGCAGGAGCTCGCGATCTACCCCGGAGCCGTGCACACGCGGATTGGCAACGAGCTGCTCATCGGCGGCCAGTACCACCGCATGGCCTACTTCACCACGACGGACTCGCTGATGAAGGTAGCCAGGTATTTCCACGACTCCTGGACGAAGCAGGGCTACCCCGTCGTCGTCAACGGAGACCTGCGGCAGGAGGCGGTGGTGTCGGCCTTCTACACGCGCGAGGGACTCCAGCGAGCTGTGGTGCTGCGCACCCACTTGGGAAAGACGGTGGGCTTCACCGTGCTGAAGGATCTGTGGCTGTACGAAAAGCCACCCGAGGCCAGTGGGCGTCAGTTCATCCAGGTGGAGGGCGCGCTCTTCACCGCAGACGTGGGCTCGCGTGACGAGGCTGGAGGCTCACGGCACCGCACCCAGGTGGTGGAGCGTGGCCTCGAGGTGGTGCGCCAGGAGCTCGTCACCCGGTTCACCACCGCCGGCTACAAGTCCGTCCGGGAGTCCGGGGGCAGACTGGATGGACAACGCACCTTCGTTCTCGAATACGCCCGAGGGGCCGAACAGGTGCTTACCACGCTCGTGGAGCTGGAGCCCTCGCGAGTTGCCGTCTCTCAGACGTGGGTGGGCACGGACCGGCCAGATGGCATGCCCAACGCGGACGCCGTGCGCCAGGCTCGCGAGGACGCCCTCCGCGTGGACCCGATGCGGGAGAAGGAGCCATGAATGCGCTCCTCTGCATCTTGTCGCTGGCACTGCTGGGCGCCGCCCCTACGGGGCTGTCGCGCGAAGGCCGGCTGCTCTTCGATGCCACCCCCGAGCGACTGGATGCGCGCGTGGGCGAGTGGGTGACGTACCAGATGGATGGAGGCCCCCAGCAGGGCTTCCTGCGTCTGGCTGTCGTGGCCGAGCAGAAGGATGCTCAGGGACGAGACGCCGTCTGGGTCGAGCTGGAGTTCGGCCAGCACTCGGAGTTGAAGGCGCCCCTGGCGCAGTTCCTCATGTTGGTAGCCCGCGATACGGGGCTGCGCGCGGAGGGGGTCTCGCGACTGTTCGTCACCCAGGGCTTCGAGAAGCCGCAGGAGGTGGAGACAAACGCCCTGCCCTTCTTCCTCGGCACTCCCGAAAAGGGCACCTCTCGCCCGGTCCTTCCTCCGCCCGCGGCACAAGGGTCCGCCGGGCGGAGCTCGACCGTGAACCGGGGCACACCCACGCGGCTCATGACGCACGCGGGCTCGGTGGTGGCCGAGCTCCTGGAGGTCCGCCACCGGCAGCTCGTCCTCAAGCGGTACTGGGTCAGCCGGGAGATCCCCATCCTCCGCCTGGCAAAGCTCGAGTTCCCGCCCCTCCGGTACACCCTGGAGGTCCGCGACCACGGCGTGGACGCCCGGCCGCGCATGGTTGTTCCCTCTCCAGGAGACAAGAAGATTACACTGGAGCCATCGGGCAACCTGCCGCCCCACTTCCAACTACAGCCACAGTCTGGTACCGCTTCGGGTTACGAGGAGAACCGCCCATGAAGACGCCTCCCCCCCGTTCCCAGCTCCGCCGCCGTCACCGCCGCGGACAAGCGATGGTGGAGTACTCCTTCATCAACTGGATCCTGCTGTTCGGGCTCATCGTGATGATGAGCGTCGACTTCGGCAGAGGCGAAGAGAAGATGAACATCATCGACGCCTTCCTGCGCGCGTATCAGATTTACTACGACTCGTTCTACTTCGTGCTGAACCTGCCGTTCCCGTGAGGTCGTCCCCCTCCCCTGCGCGGACGTCCTCTCCGCTCCCGCTTCGGGTCCTCCACGGAGTCATGTTCGGGGGATTCACCGCACTCTGCCTCGTGGCGAACTGGCCGGAGTTGGAGCACCTGGTCCGTACTCAGCTCCAGCCCTTCCACGCCGGGCCGCCACCCCGTCCAGTGCTGTTGTTGGCGGTGCTCGCGGCGGTGGTAGGCATGACGGTTGTGCTGGTGCAGGCAGTGCGCGGGCGCAGCGCGCGGCTCCAGTGGTCCCTGCTCATCCTCGGTGCCCTGGTGCTCTCCCTCTGGGGCAACCGCGAGGGGCTCGTGGCGGGACGTACCGCGGACTCGGCCAACCTGAAGATCCTGCAGGTGGCGCGAGAGCTTCACGGCCGGACGGTCGACACGCTACAGGCTCGGGGTGCGGCTCCCGAGGATGTGGACTCCTGGCAGGCCACGCTGGAACAGGTCTCTCACGGGTTGCCCACTCCGGTGCGCACGCGCTCGTTCGCGTCGCTGCCCTTCGTCATTCAGAAGGTGGCTTCGCCGGACGCGCTCCCCGCGGAAGCTCCTCCCGGCACGCTGCTGCTCTACGTCATGCAAGGTGGCGTGGCCTACGAGATACATCCCGTGGGCGTGTCGCCTTCCGGCAAGCCCTGGCGTCTGCGAGAGCCGGGCGGAGAGCCTCTCGTCTTCCGCGGCGCCTTCAACCCAGACTGACGCCGAGCTCTCGCGACTCACATTGACCCCTGGTTCGGCTCGGGGCATGGGCTGCGGCACGGGCTCGGATACCCTCACCCCGACCCTCTCCCAGAGGGAGAGGGAGGGAGGGTTGTTTACTTCGTCATGGGCGATGCGGCCTTGGGCTCGCTTTCGACCTCGTCCGCGGGAGACTGGAGCTCACTCTCCAGACGGCGCTGCGCCTGGCGAGCCTCTCTCGAGCCGGGCGCCATCATCATCACCCGCTTGCAGGCCTCGACGGCACTCTGCCGGCGACCCAGCGCGGCCTCCGCGTCACACAGCCGGGAGAGCACGTTCACCAGTTGCGCTCCCTGGGCTCCGGCGGCCATGGCCGCACGCAAGAAGGCCACCTCCTGCTCCCTATCCCCCGAGCGACTTGCTCCATCGGCCTGCCGCAAGAGCTCCGCGGGCGAAGGAGACGCCCTCGACGCGTAGGCGCTGGCGGGGGCGGCAGACGGCTGGTACTGGGCAGGGGGTGGTGGCGGCGCGGCACCGGCCGCCAGGGATTCGCCTGAACTCTGCTCCTCGGACGCGGGGGGCGCCTGTTCCGCCTCTGCCACGACCGCCTCCTGAGCGGGCTCGGCACGCTCCGCCTTCGGCTCCGAGGGCCAGTTCTTGCGGGCCACGACGCCGCGCTTGAGCTTCCATGACTCCTGGGACCCGAACGCATCGGAGTCGCTCGCCTTATCGTCGCTGTCCAACGCGACTTTCTTTTCCGGGAAGCCGCCCGCGCTGCCCGCCCCTGCATTGGACCAGTCCGAAGAGCGCACGGAGCGGCTCACCGGCTTCGGCGCTAATTTCATCGGCAAGGGCTCGGCGCGCATCTCGTCACGCATCTTGTCGTCGAGTTGCGCGTGCAGCCTCCCGACCTCGGCGGGCACCGGGGCGGGAGGCGATACGGCAGAAGGAGCCGGGACTTGCGCCACCTCGGCCTTGTCCTTGCTGCGCGGAGACGTCTCCTGCGTGGCCTCCTGCTTGAGGGCGGGGCTGAGATTCACGTCGCGGTTCACCTGGACGACCACAACCCCAAAGACGCTCATGGCCGCAACGCCCAGCGCGGGCGCAAGCAGGCGGCGCCACCAACGCGGTGGCAGCTCGGAGCCCGCCGCGGACCGGCGCGCGGACTGCTGTGCATAGGCTAATAGCGACTCCAGCCCTGCGTCCGGCGCGGTCTCCAGCGGCAGCCGGGACATCGAGATGCGCACGCCTCGTATACTCTCGAGCGCCTCTGAGCAGCGCGAACAGCCCTGCACGTGCTGCTCCATCAACCGAGCCTCGGAGGGCGGGAGCTCGCCATAGGCGAAGTCCAGCAACCGATCCTCGTGTGCGTGGGCACCCTGGGGCTTCATCCCGCCACCGTCCTTCCATCCTCTGCCAGGTCGCCGTCTACTCCGAGCTCGGCCAGGCGCCGGCGCAGGCCCTCCAGGGCATAGCGCATGCGGCTCTTCACCGTGTTCTCGGACACACCTGTCACCTCGGCGATCTCCTTGAAGGGGATGCCGCTGTACTCGCGCAGGACGAACACCTCGCGCTGTTCCTCTGGGAGGCTGGCCAGCGCACGCTCCAACAGGGGTCTCACGCGGGCATTGTAGGCGCCGCGCTCGGGGCTCGCGCCCTCGTCGGGCAAGGCCTCACCCAAGGAGCGGCCCTCCTCGCCCTCGGCACCGGTCGAGGGCGCCTCCAACGAGGACGCCTGCCGGTAGCTCTCTTTGCGCGCGCTGTCCACGCAGAGGTTCCTCGCAATCGTGTAGACCCAGGTGGTGAACTTCGCCTTCGCCTCATACTCCGGCGCGCTCCGCACCACCTTCAGCCACGTCTCCTGAAGCACGTCTTCCGCCCGCGCCCGGTGGCCCGTGAAGCGAAGGATGAAGTTGAACACCGGCGTCCGGTGCTTGCGCACCAGCACCTCGAACGCACGTGCATCCCCCGCCCGGAAGGCGAGCATCAGCCGTTCGTCTGAGGTTTCCGGTCCCAACAGTCCCCCGTTTCAGGGCCCTCGTGCCTGTCCTCACCCCACCTGCCCGCATCAACGGGCGAAGAGCGATTCGGGTCTACCCGTTTTTTGGCCCTCTGTAAGTGGCGAGAATGACAGGGAAAGCGCCCCCTGTCATCAGGGCACGGCCGTCTGGTCGCGGAGCGGACAGGCGCGCAGCGGCCTTTCGTGGCTAGCCGTTCCGGGGTCCCCTGAAGGTCGCGAGGAAGACCGGAAGCGCGACCACGGCCACCAATGCGGCCTGCCACACCAGCACCGCCGGCAGGGGTTTCTGGACGTGGATGAACAACGAACGCCCGAGCGCCGCCCCCAGCAGGAGCCCGGTGAGGGTACGCACGGCGTTGGAGCCACTGGCGGGACGGAAGCGGCCCACCGCCCAGTCCACGAGCGCCGGCAGGGTGAGGCCGAGCACCACGGGAACGTCCCAGTGCCAGGCCAGGGGCGCACGCAGCTTGAAGAGGCCCACCATCACGGCCAGCAGCACCGGGTAGGTCCCCAGGCAACGCGCGCACACCCGCACGCCCCCGAGCAGGTACGTGCGGTTGTACTCCTCCTCGTGGTGATGGCTGAGCCAGAACACCCTAACCTCCCGAAACCCGTGGCGCGTCCGCTTCGGGCCCGGACGCAGTGGCCCTGCTCGCGTCCTGCTCCACCAAGAAGCACGCGGAGGTGTGTCCGTTGCCCAGCGGATACAGGGGGGGCGTCTCGCGCCGGCACCGTTCCATGGCGTAGGGGCACCGGGGGTGGAAGGTGCACCCGGGCGGCGGCGCGAGCGGAGAAGGCACGTCCCCCTGGAGGAGGATGCGCGTCCGCTTGCGCTCGGGGTCTGGCACCGGCACAGCGGACAGCAGCGCCTGGGTGTATGGGTGGCGCGGCTTGCGGTAGAGGTCCGCCGCGTCCGCCAGCTCCACGATGCGGCCCAGGTACATCACCGCCACGCGGGTGGAGACGTACTCGACGATCTTCAGGTCATGCGCGATGAAGACGTAGGTCAGCCCCAGCTCCCGCTGCAGGTCCACCAGCAGGTTGACGATCTGCGCTTGGATGGAGACATCGAGCGCGCTGATGGGCTCGTCGGCGACGACCAGGTCCGGCCGCAGGGCGATGGCTCGGGCGATGCCGATGCGCTGGCGCTGTCCGCCGGAGAACTCGTGCGGGTAGCGGTCCAGCGCGTCGCGAGGCAGGCCCATCAGGTCCAACAACTCGGCCACCTTCGCCTCGCGCTCGCGACCACGCTCCAGCCCGTGGATGGCGAAGGGCTCGCCCAGGATGTCGCGCACGGACATGCGAGGGTTGAGCGAGGCATAAGGATCCTGGAAGACGAGCTGCATCCTCCGCCGCAGGGGGCGCAGCTCGCGCTGGGAGAGCCCCGTCAGCTCCCGGCCCTCGAAGCGGATGGAGCCGGCCGTAGGCTCCACGAGCCGCAGCAGCGTGCGCCCCAGGGTACTCTTGCCGCAGCCACTCTCGCCCACCAGGCCGAGCGTCTCGCCGCGCCGCACGTCGAAGCCCACTCCGTCCACGGCCTTGACGGTGCCCCGCACGCGTCCCAGCAACCCGCCACGCACCGGGAAGTGCGTCTTCACGTCTCGTACCTGCAGCAGAGGCTCGGTCATGGCGCGGGCACCGGGTTGTGGCACGCGGCATCCTGGCCCTCGCGCTTGAGTTCCAACGTCGGCTCCACCCGCGCGCAGAGCTCCTGGGCGCGCTCACAACGGTCGCGGAAGCGGCACCCTCCAGGCAAACGGCGGAGGCTCGGCACCATGCCGGGAATCGTCTTCAACCGGGGGCGCTCCCCTGCCCCGCCTGTCTCGTGAAGCGCCGGGATGGAGCGCAGCAACCCCGCCGTGTACGGGTGCGCCGGCTGGCGGAAGAGCCTCTTCACCGGGGCCCGCTCCACCACGCGCCCCGCGTACATCACCACCACCGTGTCACAGCTCTCGGCCACCACGCCCAGATCGTGGGTGATGAGCATCACTGCCATGCGCCGCTCCTGTTGCAGCCGCTTCAGCAGCTCGAGGATCTGCGCTTGGATGGTGACGTCCAACGCGGTGGTGGGCTCGTCGGCGATGAGCAACTCCGGGCCACACGCGAGCGCCATGGCAATCATCACCCGCTGGCGCATGCCTCCGGAGAGCTGGTGCGGATAGTTGTCCACTCGCTGCTCGGGAGCGGGGATGCCCACCCGCCGCAACATCTCCACCGCGTGCTCGCGCGCAGCGGTCCGGGACAAGCCCTGGTGGAGCCGCACGCCCTCGGCTAGCTGCTCGCCCACCGTGTAGACAGGGTTGAGCGAGGTCATCGGCTCCTGGAAGACCATGGAGAGATGGCGCCCGCGCATGCGGCGCAGCTTCTCCTCGGGGAGCACGAGCAGGTCCTCACCCTGGAAGCGGATGCTCCCGCCCACCACGCGGCCGGGAGGCTCGGGCACCAGCCCCATCACCGAGAGCGCGGTGAGGCTCTTGCCACAGCCGCTCTCCCCCACCACGCCCAGCGTGCCGCCAGGCGGAATGGAGAAGGACACGTCGTCCACGGCCAGGACCGGACCCTCCTCCAGAGAGAGCTGGGTCTTCAGTCCACGGACGTCGAGAAGGGGCTCGGGCATGGGGCTCACGGCCGGGCCAGAACACCCGGCCCGGGGCGTCACTTCCGGGACAGCTCCTCCAGGAACTCCTCCTCGCGGATGACGCGCTTGCGGATGAGGAGGCGGATGAGGCTGGCCACCATGCGCGCGGGCTTCACCTTCTCCGTGTGCAGCGTCGCCTCGGCGCCGTCCGCCATTCGCTCGATGTCCTCGAGCACCTTCAGGTCCTCATCGGTGATGTCGGGCAGCTGAGGAGGCGGAGGCGGCTGCGGCAGACCCTGGGCGGCTCCCCCGAAGACAACCACCGGCACGGCGCCCTTCTTGTTGGGCTCGGCAGGGGCGGCGGACGGACGCGGAGCTGGGGGCTCGGGCTCGCCGAGCAGCTCATCGAGGACATCCTCGCTCTCCTGCGGCGGAGGAGGCGGAGGAAGCGCGGAGGCCTTCGGCTTCGACGGGACCCGAGGCGTGATGAGGGTGATGTCCTCATCCTCCTCATCGAAGGGCGGCGGAGCCGGGGGCATCGGCGGCTTTGACGTCAAAGCGGACCTCGGGGTGGCTGGCGGCGGTGGAGGCGGCTCCCAATCGAGCAGGGCCGAAAGGGCCGCGGACGGTGAGGGCGGGGTCGTCTCCGCCGCGTCGTGCCAGTTGCCCGGGAGCTCGCCCAAGTTCCCGTGTTGCAGATCGAAGGGTGAGCCGTCGTCGTCCCCCAGCGGGAGAGCATCCACTGCCCGGCCACTCACCAGATCGAGCGCGCGGTCGAGGTCGTCCTCGGCGGCCACATGCACTCGGACGGGCTTGTTGAGCTGGAAGCTCAGCTCGTCCGCCACCGTCAGGTCCGAGGGATCATCCACCGCCACGTGAAGCCGCTCGCTGCGCCCTTCCCGCTCGAGCTTGAACAGGACGATGCGGTGCTCGGCCTGGAAGTCGAGCGACACGAGCGAGCGCACCTGCTCGGGGATCTCCGGCAGCTGGACGAAGGGCAGCTCAAACTGGTGCGCCAGGGCCCGAGCCACCGCCGCAGGCGAGGCGAACCCCAGGGTGATGATGACAGAGCCCAGCCGCTGCCGATTGCCATAGGCCCGCTGCTGGCCGAGCGCATGGCGGATCTGCTCCTGACTGACCGCGCCGGACTCGATGAGGAGCTCGCCGATCTTCTTGCGCATTAGGACCGGGGGGGGCTGGACGGCTTAACGCTTGACCTTCGCCAGGTACTCATCACGGGTGAAGACGCCCTTCTCGATGAGCAGCTCCACCATGGCCTTGAGGGCCGCCACTTCCTTGCGCTGCACCTCCTCCACGCTGCGCAGGAGCTCCACCGGGCTGCTGCCGCCACCGCGCACCGCCGGCATCTCGCGCGAGGGCGCGGGAGGCATCGGGGCAGGAGTGAAAGCCGGCGCCGCGGCGGCCGGGGCGGGCTGGTTCATGTTCTTGACGACCGTGCGACCCTGGGCGTCCACCACCTTGAAGTTGGTGTCCGCATCCGCCAGCTCGCCCTGGTCCTCGTAGAAGCGCGCCATGCCCCGCGCGATGGCCGTACGTCCGGCCACGTTGGGGACGATGCGGCACTTGGTGACAGCGCGCAGCTCGTCCAACTGCCGCACGTTGAGCGGGTCCGCGATGGCCACCACCAGCGTCTTGCCGTCATCGCGCAGTTGCAGCGGCAGCACCGCGAAGTCCCGCGCCGTCTGCAGCGGGACTCGGTTGAGCACGTGCTGGGGGATCTCCTTCACCGCGTCCAGGTTGACGGCGGGAATGGCGAGCTGCTTGGACAGCGCCCTCACCAGGATGTCCTCGGATACGAAGTTCATCCGTACCAGGATCTCTCCCAGCTTGCCGCCCCACTTCGCCTGCTCCGCGAGCGCCGCCTTGAGCTGGCTCTCCTGGAGCACGTTCGCCTTGATCAGCAGTTCACCGAGCTTGATCTGTGCCATGTCGCAGTCTTGGGGAGTCCGAACGGACCCGCCGGTCCCCTCACTCTACCTGAGATTCCAACTGTTGCTGAATTCTTGAGACCCCTCGCTCAAGAACCGGGCGAGGCGGGAGGCAGAGAGACGGGGGGCAAGGCTTCTCCCCCCTCGTCCACCTCGACCACGGGGACGTCCTCGGGCGCGGAGAGATCGAAGAGGGTGAGGTCCGGGGACTCATTGAGGGTGATGTCGGTGTAGCGCAACCCCAGCGAGGTATCGGCCGTGGAGGCCACGAGCCTCACCTCGTGGGGGAAGAGCACGCCCCCCTGTTCCTTGAAGCCGTCGTACTCGAGGCCATAGGCCGGAGCGCCCCGTACCTCGCTGCGCACCACCTGGAGGTATTTGGGGTGGATGTGGAGCACCTGAGCGACCGAGCCCCTGTGGAGCGTGAGGACATACAGCCCCTGCTCGTTATCCAGCGCGAGCGTCATCCGCTCGGCGGGGATGAAGGGCACCTTGCCGAGCATGACGGAGACCAGCTCCTCGCTCGGCAGGGCGATGGGTAGGAAGCGAGACAGGTTCCGAGGGGTCGCCGGCCCCTGGTAGTACTTGTTCTCCTGCGCTTGAAAGAGGCCGAAGCGCTGCCCGTCCGTCACCAGCACGGCGATGGGCCGGTTGAAGAAATCGAACATCTCCACGCGCAGCAGGCCTGGCCGGGAGGCGGCCAGGTACGCGGAGACGGTCCCGGAGCCTTGGGGCGACTGCAGCCGGAGCTTCCCGTCGCCCTGGAGAGTAGCCACCCGGTCCTGGGAGGCGCTCGTGAGCCGGAAGAGCTCCTCGGCCTGGGTGATGGGGCCGGTGGGCCCGAAATCGATGCGCTTAGGACAGCCTGAACAAATGAGGGCCAGGAAGATTGCTGCGGCTGCGCGGTTCATGGCTTAAGTCTCGCGCCAGGCCCACCCTCCTGGCCACCACTGCATGAGCCTTTCCGACATCCTCCACTACCTACGCATCGGCGGCTTCACACTCGCCCTCCTCATTCTCGCATCCGTGGTGGCGCTGGGTGTGGCCATCGAGCGGCTGATCGCCCTTTGGGGGGTGAGTGAGCGCTCCCGGGCGCTCGGGGACACCGTCCACAAGCACCTGCTGCGTGGAGACATCGCCGCCGCCCGGACGGCCACCGAGCGCTCGGACGCCGCCGTGGCGGACATCTTCCTGGCCGGCTTTGACCGCTTCGAGCGCACCCGGGGCTCGTGTGACGGAGTGGACTCGGCCGTGGAGCGCGAGCGCGCCCAGGTGGGTCTGCGGCTGCGCCGCAACCTGTGGATCCTCGCCACCATTGGCTCGCTGACCCCCTTCGTGGGCCTCTTCGGCACGGTGGCCGGCATCATGAGGTCCTTCAAGGACCTGGGCCTGGACGTGTCGGCCGGAGGCACCGGAGGCACTGCCGCCGTGATGACGGGTATCTCCGAGGCCCTGGTGGCCACCGCGGTGGGCATCCTCGTGGCGGTGCAGGCCATGGCCTTCTACAACTACTTCCAGGCACGGCTGTCCCGCGTGCTCGTGGAGCTGCGGCTCCAGGGTGAGGAGTTCGTCGAGCTGCTGCGCGAGCGTCCGGTGAACACTCCTTCCACCACGGCCTCCTCCGCGGCTCCGGCCCCGGTGGAAGCGCGTCCCCAGCCGGAAGCCTGAGGTCCACGCACATGGCAATGGGCAAGGTACCGGGGGATTCCGAGGGCGAGGACGTCGGCTTCGCTGAGATCAACATCACCCCGCTGACCGACATCTTCCTCGTGCTGCTCATCATCTTCATGGTGACGAGCTCGGTCATCGTGCAGCAGGCCCCTGGCGGCGGCGCCCAGGAGGGCCTCAAGGTGAACCTCCCCAAGGGAGGCAGCACGGACGTCACCGCGCGCGCCACGGATCTGTCCGTGGCCATCCTCGCGGACGGGCGCTTCGTGCTCGGCGGCAACGTGCTCAGCGAGGATGAGCTCAAGCGCGCCTTCGCCGACGCCCAGCAGAAGAACCCGGACACCATCGTCATCGTCCAGGCGGATGAAGGGGTGCCTCACGGCACCGTCGTCCAGGTGATGGAGCTGGCCAAGAGCGCCGGGCTCGGGCAGCTCGCCATCGGCGTGCGCGAGGCGCAGTAACTCCTCGCGGTTCCGACAAACGCCACGAATGAATAAGGGGGCCGCCCTTCACCAGGGCGACCCCCTCTGTCATTCAGGGACGAGCCTTCGACTTCAGATGGTGCCGAACGCCAGGTTGGAGATCTCCACCGGCGAGGCGTCCTCGGTCGCCATCATCCGCGCGGCCTGCTCCACGTTGGGCAGCACGTTGCGCGCGTACCACAGGGCGCTCCACTTCTTGCCCTCGTAGAAGGCCTTCTCGTCGCCCGTGGCCTTCTCGCCCACGCGCTCGGCGATGACGGCCGCGTCCAGCAGCAGCCAGCCCACGGCCAGCTCCGACATCATGTTCAGGAAGCGGTTGGCCGACAGCGGGATGAGCGGCATCTTCGCCGGATCCTGCGACCAGCCCAGGATGGCCATGGCGCTCGCCATCACGCCCTCCTGCGCCGCGGCGAGCTGGCGCACCGCCTCGCCGAGCACCTTGTGCTCGCGGTTGGCCTCGATGAAGCCGCCCACGTCCGCCATGAACTGCTGGAAGTTCGCGCCACCCGCCTGGCCCATCTTGCGGCCCACCAGATCCATCGCCTGGATGTGGTTGGTGCCCTCGTAGATGGAGAAGATCTTCGAGTCGCGCGTGTACTGCTCCACCGGGTAGTCCTGGCAGTAGCCCGCGCCGCCGTACACCTGGATGGCCTGCGCGCACAGCCGGAACGACTGATCCGAGCCGTACGACTTCACCAGCGGCGTGAGCAGCTCCACCTGCCCACGGTGGTAGGCGGCCTGGTCATCGTCTTTGCCCGCCAGCATGAGCGCCTTGTCCGTGTGCATGGCCAGCTTGACGAGGAGCGCACGGATGCCCTCCACGTGCGCCTTCATGTCCAGCAGCATGCGACGCACGTCCGCGTGCTCGATGATGGGCACGCGCGGCGCCGTCGGATCCTTCAGCTTGGTCATGTGCGGACCCTGCTTGCGGTCCTTCGCGTACTCGAGCGCGTTGAAGTACGCCGTGCCCGCCAGCGCCAGGCCCTGGATGCCCACCGCGATGCGCGCGCCGTTCATCATCTTGAACATCTGGCTCATGCCGACGTTCTCGATGCCACCCACCAGCTCGCCCACGCAGCCGTCGTTCTCGCCGAAGTTCAGCACGCACGTGGCCGACGCCCGGATGCCCATCTTGTGCTCGATGGAGCCCACAGACACGTCGTTGGTGCCCGCCAGGCTGCCGTCCGCGTTCACCCGGATCTTCGGCACGATGAAGAGCGACAGGCCCTTGGTGCCCGGCGCCGCACCCTCGATGCGAGCCAGCACCAGGTGGATGACGTTCTCCGCGAGATCGTGATCACCACCGGAGATGAAGATCTTCGTGCCGCGGATGCTGTAGGTGCCGTCCGCGTTCTTGCGAGCGCTCGACTTGGCCGCGCCCACGTCCGAGCCCGCGTGCGGCTCGGTGAGGCACATGGTGCCGCCCCAGGTGCCATTCAGCATGCGCTCCACGTAGAGCTTCTTCTGCTCGGAGGTGCCGCACTCGGCGATCAGCTCCGCCGCGCCGAAGGCCAGCCCCGGGTACATGTTGAAGGCCGAGTTGGCGCCCGAGAGCATCTCCTCGATGAGCACCTGCAGCATCATCGGGCCGCCCTGCCCGCCGTGATCCGGGCTCACCGACACCGTCTTGAAGCCCTGCTCGTAGAGCTTCTTCCAGGCGTCCTTGAAGCCCTTGGGGGTGATGACGGCGCCGTTCTCCAGCCGACAGCCCTCGCGATCACCCGAGGAGTTGAGAGGTCCAAGGACCTCCTTCGCGAATCGGTAGGTCTCCTGGATGACCGCCTTCGCTTCGTCCGGCCCCCAGGCGTCGTAGGGAGCGTGACCGGCGACCTGACTGAAGCCGAATTGCTCGAACAGCGTGAAGAAGATCTCTCGAAGGTCGGTCTTGTAGGTGTTGATGCCGGCGGACATAGCCCCTCCGTACGTGTGAGGGCTCACGGCCGCACAATCGACAGTCCGCGGCCCTCAGTGGGACACCGGAAGGTTACGTCGATTGATTCTAGAGTCAATCCCGAATGACGCCTCGCGTTGGGGCGGCGAACAAGAGCTCGCCGCCGAACGGGGAAATCAGGGAGAGAGGGACCTACTTCTTGGCCTTCTTCATGGCCGCCCCGGGGGTAGCGGGGGCCGTGGCCGTCTTGGCGGCCGGCTTGGAGCCGGTCGTCTTCTTGCCCGACATGCTGGCGGCCCTGCTCTCGTCGTCCTCGACACCCTCGGAGGACTGAGGGGCGGACTGAAGGAGGCTCTCGCGCGGCACATCCACGACGATGGGGGACTGGCCGGCGCGCTGCCGGTTCTCGTCCTCGAGCGAGTAGAAGAGCTGGATGGTGGAGTTGCCCTTCATCACCAGCTCACCGCGCTGGTTCTCCGCCCACAGCTCCACGTCGACGAAGTAGCGGCCTCCCTCGCCATGCCGGTCGCTCACGCGGCCCTTGCAGACAACGGTGTCGCCCGGCCACACCATCTTGATGAAGCGCACGTGGTAGCGCCGCAGCTGACCGCCACGGGCCCAGTCACTGATGAGCTGGCCCAACATGCCCATCACGAGCATGCCCGGGGCATACACGGAGGGCATGCCCACGCTCTTGGCGTAGACCTCGTCCACGTGGACGGGGTTGAAGTCACCGGAGGCGCCGGCGTAGCGCGACAGTTGCACCCGGTCGATGGGGGCCTTGGCCAGCGCGGGCAGTTCGTCTCCGACGCGGAGGCCTTCGAAATAGAGCTTGCGCGCGGGCATCACGGATTCTCCTTGGCGGCGCGGACGATGAGCGTGCGGCGGGCGCGGAACACGAGGTTCCCCTCCTCGTCACGACCCTCGTCCTCGATGACGGCAACATCCATCTTTCCGGCCGGGCCGGTGCGCTCGAGCACGTCCGCCACGCGGGTGGCAACGAAGATGCGGTCCCCGGCGAAGATGGGCCGCTCGTACTCGAAGGACTGCTCGGCGTGCAGCAGGCTCTTGATGCCCACGCCCAGCAGCTCGCGCAGATCCGCGGCCGAGCTGAAGGACGCGGGGAAGGTTGGCGGAGCCACCACGGTGGGGTAACCCGAAGCCCGCGCGTACTCCTCGTCGTAATAGATGGGGTTGTAGTCGCCGAGGGACTCGGCGAAGCGCCGGATGGCGCCCTTCTCCACCTCGTTCAAGAATGGCGGTGAGGCCCGTCCGATGGCGTTCTTGTCCAGCATGTCCCTCTCCCTTTATCGACCGGCCGGAAGCTCGAGCACGGTCAAGAGTCCGGCCTCGGCGGCCGTTACGCGTGGGGCGGCGTTCACCAGCGTGTTGGCAGTCGCCCGATCACCGGGAACGCCTCCCCGAATCTCCAGCTCCAGCTTGGAATCCGCCTCAATCTCGATGCGATCTCCCGGATTGTCAGCCCCCACCGCGATGGTGAGCTCCAACCGCACCCGCTCCTGACCCTCCTCCAGCCCCACCGCGGATTGGAAGATGCCCGCCACCCTCCCCTTCTTCACGGGGAAGGCGCCACCGGTGATGTCCTCCTCGGCGAAGACGGGGACGATCTCCTCCTCGAAGTCGTCACAGTCCAGGCCGAGCCCCAGCGCGCACAGGGCCGCGCTCTCCACCAACCCCACGTGGCCCATCTGCTCCTTGTCCACCAGGGCGAAGAACTCATCCTCGGACAGGCCCGCGCCTATCTTGCGCTGCAGCGCTTCCCGGCGCGTGCGCGCGTCCACCACGCGCGTCACCGTGGCGTGGCGCACCGGGCCGCACGCCTGACCCAGCGTGGCCACCAGGCGATCCATCACGAAGCCCGGATTGACGCCCGTGCCGAGCACCGCTACCCCGGCCTTCTGCGCCGCACGGTCCAGCTTCTCAGCCAGCTCGGGATACTTGAGGAAGGGGAAGGCCAGCTCTTCACAGGTGGAGACCACCGGCATGCCGAGATTCACCGCGTCGAGCAGTTGATCCATCACCTGCTCGAGCCGCGAGCCCGTGGCATGCAGCAGCACGACGCCCTTGCGCCGTCCCACTGCCGCCTCCAGCGAGCCGGCCACCTTCACCTTCAACGCGGGCGTCCCAAGCACTTCGCCGAGGGGGCGTCCGACCAATTGAGGGTTGGCGTCCATCGCGCCGATCAGCTCCACCTCGGGTGAGAGCTGGGCCGCTCTGGCGATCTCCTGCCCGATGACTCCCAACCCCATGACCACCACCGGGACCGGCCCTGCGGAGGCTCTAGGCATCGGAGAACTCTCCAAAAATCAAGGAGTTACACCACATGCTGCAATGTGGCGCACCATAGACCACCCCCAGCCGGACAGGCAAGCGGCTCGTGAGACAGGTGCTCCCTTCTTTTTCGGAAAAGGGAGAGGTTACGGGGGGTTGTAAAGCGAGCAAGAGCGCGAGCCCCCCTCCAGTGGGTGTGACCTTTGGGTCGAAACCCGTGTATAACGGCCCGGTTCTTCAACGTCCGTCCCTTAGGGGTTGGGAGGCAGTATTCATGGACCGCATCCTCGTGGTGGATGACGATCCTCTCATTCTTGCCGCGCTGTCGCGGATCCTCCAGTCGGAGGGTTACGAGGTCGTCACCCACACGGATCCCGCCCAGGCCGCCAAGGAAGAGGGCTTCCAGGTGGTGCTGACGGACTTCATGATGCCGTTGCTCAACGGCGTGGAGCTGCTGCGCACGCTGCGTGAGAAGAATCCACGCGCGGTGCGCCTGATGCTCACGGCGGCGGCGGACTTCCGCACGGCATCCGAAGCGGTCAACCGGGGAGAGGTGTTCCGACTGTTGGGCAAGCCGTGGTCGCTCAGCGAGCTGACCAGTGCGGTGCGCCAGGCCTTCGAGCACTTCCGGCTGGTCGAGGCCAATGAGAGGCTCACGCGAGAGGTTGCCGAAAAGAACGCGGAGCTGACGACGATCAACCGCGATCTGGAGCGCATGGTGGTGGAGCGCACCAACGGCCTGCTCGATGGCCTCATCAGCGCGCTCGACTACCGCGATACCGAGACGCAGTGGCACTCGCGCCGGGTGTCGCTCTACTCGCGCCGCATCGGCGAGGAGATCGGCCTGACGCCCACGCAGCTCGAGGTGGTGGAGCAGGGAGCCCTGCTGCACGACATCGGGAAGATCGGCGTGAGCGACACCATCCTGCTCAAGCCCGGGCCGCTCTCGCCCGAGGAATGGGTGGAGATGCGCAAGCATCCCGAGTACGGCTACAAGATCCTCGCGAAGATGCCCTACCTGCACGAGGCCTCGCTCATCGTGCTGCACCACCAGGAGCGGTGGGACGGCAAGGGCTACCCGCAGGGCCTCAAGGGCAAGGACATCGTCATCGGAGCGCGCATCTTCGCCATCGCGGACACGGTGGATGCCATCACCTCGGATCGCCCGTACCGCAAGGGTCGGCCGATGTCCGTGGCGCGCGATGAGATCAAGCGCTGCTCGGGCACGCAGTTCGACCCCGAGCTGGCTGAGGCCTTCCTGCGCATTCCGGACGCGGAGTGGCAGCGCATCCGCAAGAAGGTCGAGGACATGGAGAACGCGGAGAACGCACTCTGGGCCGGCTTCACGCCGGGCAAGGTGCCCAACCGCGTCGCGAGCTGAGCGCCTCGGCGCTCGTCTCTTCCTCCCTCAGGGCGACACCTCCACGTCGAGGAGGGTGTCGCCCTCCAGCAGGCGATCCACCACCTCCATGCCGTGCGTCACCTCGCCGAAGGCCGTGTAGCGGCCATCCAGGTATGGCTGCGGCGAGTGGGTGAAGAAGAACTGGCTGCCCCCCGTGTCCTTGCCCGACAGCGCCATGCCCAGCACGGCGCGGCGGTAGGGCCGACGGGTGATCTCACAACGGATGGAGTAGCCCGGTCCCCCCTCCCCGTCTCCGCGTGGATCGCCTCCCTGCGCGACGAAGTCCGGCACCACGCGGTGGAAGGCAATGCCACGGAAGTAGCCCTTGCGAGCAAGCGTGACGAGGTTGCCCGAGGTCAGCGGCGCCTCCGCGTCTAGCGCGACAGTGAAGTCCCCTTTGCGCGTGCGGAAGGTGAGCGTGCTCCCTGCTGGAGCGGGCTCGGGGCGGCGTGCGTTCTCCGGCAACTCCACGTGAGGGGCTCGCACGGGCTGACCTGTGAGGCCGGAGAGGGACTCGGCCGCGACCCGGCGCACGTTGGCGTGGGGATGGTTCAACCAGGTCCGCAGCACGGGCTCCGCATCCTTCCCTGCGAGCGCCACCAGTCCGTCCGCCACCGCCGCGACCATGTCCGGCTCCTCCGGCACACGCTCGGCGAGCGCGCGCACCGCGGGCAGCGCCTCCGCGTCCTTCAGCTTCCCGGCCGCGCTCGCCGCCGAGGCAGCCACCACCAGGTCCTCCCCTCCGATGAGCGCCCGCACAGGTCCAGCGGCCTCGGGCACGGGCCGGGCCGACACCGCCTCGAGCGCCGCCAGCTTCACCCGTGAATCCGGATGGGAGAGATAGGGCACCGCGCCGCTCGCGCCGTCCCTGACCCGAGACTGCGCCACCTCGCGCAGGCCGAGCGCCAGCCGCCGCACCTCTGGCACCTGCCCTCTCCCACAGCGAAGGGTCTCGTCAACCTCCCCCTTCAGCCGATCAAGCGCTGCCGCCAGCCGACAGTCGAGGGTCATCAGGTCTCCCACGGCCACCTCGGAGGCCGCCCCCGGCACCACCTCCTGGAGCGACTGCCGCAGCGTCTCCAGCTCCCTTCGCCCTGCCTCCGGCAAGCCCTGCTGAGACAGCGCAAGCAACGCATGGCCCGCGGCGGAATCGCCCCGCGCCACCAGCGCGGCCCGAGGCGCCAGTGCCAGGAGTTCGTCCATCGGCGTGCAGTGCCCGCCACATCGCGAGGCCAGCTTCGCGAGCGCCCGCGCCGCCTCGGCCGATACGCGCGGCACCTCGTCCCCCAGCAGCCGGCCCACCACGGCCGCGTCCTCCGGTCCGCCCGCATCCCCCATGCCCTTCACGCACAGGGCTCGCACGTCCGCGGCCTCGTCCCCAAGGCAACGCCGCAGCCATCCCAGGCCCTCGGCTCGCTTCGCGCTCGCCAGGAGGTAGGCCCCCGCGTACCGGGATTCTTCGGACTGGCCGGGCTGGAGCAGCACCGCGGCTCGCTCCAATGGGACTTCCGCCAAGGACGCACCCCGACGCGCCGCCACACCGAGGGCCGTGGCCGCACGGCTCGCAATCTCCGGACGCTCCTCCGAGAGCCGCTCGGTGAGGCGCTTCACCGCCCCCGGCGTGGCCAGCTTGCCCAGGGAGTCGAGCAAGGTGCGCCGCACGCGCTCGTCCTTCTCCGAGGCCTCAGCAGCCAGCAAGGCCTCCGTCATCCGGGCCTTCTCTGCGTCCGAGAGAGGCTCCCACGAGAGCGCCAGCACTCCAGCGGCGAAGGCGGCCTCGTCACGCACGGGCACCTCGGCGGCGCCCAGCCCGGCCAGCACGGGCTCCAACGTGGAGAGGTCCTGGATGCGGGCGAGCGCGCGCAACGCCCTCACACGCACCAACTCGGGCCCTCGTGTCGCCAGCGCCACGAGCCGTCCGTCCGCCAACGAGCGGCGATCCTCCCAAACGACGAGCTCCTCCCCTCCTCCCGCCTCCGACGCGGGCGGCACGGAGCGGACACAACCCGAGAACACGAGCCCCGACAGCAGACAAGCGGCCACGGCGACGCGCAGAGAGTCCATGAGGGCCCGCCTAGGCCAATTCTCCGCGAAAATCCAGGGGTTAGCCTGTAAGCCGTTTGACTTGGGCCATGGGTCACCGGAAGATGCGCGGCGCTTTCCAGACTCAAGGAGCGCGGTCCTGAACTGCCCTGGCTGTGGCACCAAGGTCGCGGATGGCACCTCCATCTGCCCTTCGTGCGATTACATCATCGATGCCTCGTTCATCTCGACGGATGCCCCCCAAGGCTCGGACGAGGATGAGTTGGAGGCCAGCCCGCCCCCGCCGCGCAAGCAAACCGCCCCCTCGTCTCGACCGGTGCGTACCGCCTCGGGTGCGCGCGGAGGCTCCCGTCCCGCCTCGCGTCCCGCAAGCACGGGCTCGCGTCCTCGAGTCCCCACGGCTTCGAGTCCCCGCGCCCCCGCTCCGGCGGCTGCCGACGAGGACGCCACCAACATCAAGTCCATGGACGAGATCGTCCGCAACACGCCCCAGCGCTCCGCGAGTGGACGCGCCACCGCCGGCGCCCGTCCCGCCCCACGCACGGCTGGCACTCCCCGTGCGGCGGCTCCCACGCCCCGACGCGAGCCAGAGACCGAGCTCGATCCGTCCGACATCAACTACGTCCCCACCCGCGATCCCTACTCCAATACCGGCACCGGGCAGATCGTCGCGCCCGAGCAGGTCATCGAGGACTTCCGCGAGTTCGTGGGCGTGCTGGGCCGCTCCGACAAGATTGCCTTCGCGGGTGGCGTCACCCTCATCATCTCGGCCTTCCTGCCCTGGAAGGAGACGGCAGCGGAGGGAGACATCCTCGGCCTGATGAGCCTGGGCCTCATCGCCGTCCTGGCCGCCATCGGCATCCTCGGTGCCATCGCCGTGCGAGTGCGCCGGCTGATGCCCCACCTCAACGTGCTCGTCCCCTGGCTGGCGCAGCTCGGCCTGTCCGCCTTCTGCATCCTCTGGTGCGTCATCTTCATGAAGATCTCCTACGACGCCACCGAGGTGCCCTCGCCGATGGGCAACGCGACCCTCATGAACTCCTCGCCGAGCTTCGGTGTCTTCCTCGCCCTGCTCGGCGCGCTGACGAGCCTCGGAGGCACGCTGCTTGGACTGAAGGAGAAGCCCGTCTCATGACCTCCTCGTCTTCCCCGGTGGCCGCGCGCACCTCGTCCCAGGGAGGCCCGGCCCTGCAGCGGCTCCTCGACGCGCTGAAGAACACCGTGCTCGGCCAGCCGCATGTGGTGGCGGACCTCGTGACCGCGTTCCTCGCGCGTGGACACGTGCTGCTGGAGGGAGTCCCCGGCGTGGCCAAGACGCTCACCGCGCGCAGCATGGCCGCCGCGCTCGGCCTCGAGTTCACCCGCGTCCAGTTCACCCCGGACCTGATGCCGAGCGACATCCTCGGCACCAACGTCTTCCGGCCCCAGGAGAACGCCTTCCACCTGATGAAGGGCCCCATCTTCACCGAGGTGCTGGTAGCGGATGAAATCAACCGCACTCCGCCCAAGACGCAGGCCGCGCTGCTGGAGGCCATGGAGGAGCGGCAAGTCACCATCGACGGCACCACGCACGTGCTGCCGCCGCACTTCTTCGTGGTGGCCACGCAGAACCCGCTGGAGCTGGAGGGCACCTACCCGCTGCCCGAGGCCCAGCTCGACCGCTTCCTCATGAGGGTGCGCGTGGGCTACCCGCCCCCCGAGGCCGAGATGGACATGGTGCGCGCCTTCCACCAGCGCCAAGGCCGGGCCGCTCAGGTGGAACGGGTATTGGACGCCGCAACCCTCACGGAGCTTCAGGCCCAGGCCGCGAGCGTGGCCTGCGACGAGTCTGTCCTCGCCTACACGGTGCGCCTCATCCGCGAGACGCGCGCCAACCCGCGCGTGCGCCTGGGTGCCTCACCGCGCTCGGCCCAGGCCCTGCTGGCAGCGGCCAAGGCGCGCGCGGCCCTCAACGGCAGCGACTTCGTCACCCCGGACGACGTGAAGGCCGTCTGCCCCAGCGTCCTCAACCACCGTCTGCTGCTCAAGGCCGAGGCGGAGGTGGAGGGCCTCACCGCGGACGACGTGCTCCGCCAGACGTTGGAGCGCGTCCAGGTTCCCCGGTGAGCCTCGGCCGACCCGTCCCCACGGGGCTCGCCGTGGCGCTCGTCGCGGCGGCCCTGGTGCCCGCGGCGCTCGCCGTGGCCGGCTCCGTCTTCCTGTGGCTCGCCGTCGCCCTGGACGTGGCGGTGCTGCTGCTGTGCGCCTGGGACTTCCTCGCCGCCCCACGGGCCTCGGACGTGGAGGTGCAACGCACGGTGGAGCCCGTCCTCTCCTCGGGCATCGCCAACCCGGTCCGCCTGGAGTTGAGCCTGTCCGGCCAGCGGCCCGTACGCGGGCAGGTGCGTGACGAGGTTCCTCCGGGCGTGGACGTGCGCGGTCACCAGCAGCCCTTCTCCCTCTCGCCGGAAGCGCCTCGCGCCACTGTCTCCTACACCCTCACCCCGCCTGCACGTGGAGACTTGCGCCTCGGGGACGTGCACCTGCGCCTGACTGGCCCGCTGGGGCTGTGCGCGCGCCAGGTGCGTGTGCCCACCGGCCAGGACGTGAAGGTGTACCCGGACCTCACCGCCCTCACGCGAGAGGCGCTGGCGCTCGCCGTGGCCTCGGACGCGCCCTCCGAGCGCACCCTGCGCCGCTCCGCCGAGGGCCGCGAGTTCGAATCCCTGCGCGAGTACCGCACCGGAGACGACTACCGCACAGTGGACTGGAAGGCCTCGGCGCGCCGGGGCCGCACCATGGTGCGCGTGTACCAGCCCGAGCGGAACCAGCCGGTGCTGCTGCTGCTCGACTGCGGGCGCCACATGGCGGGCCGGGTGGACGGCCGTCGCAAGCTGGACCACGCGGTGGACGCGGCGCTGCGCCTGGCCAAGGTAAGCCTGGAGGCGGGTGACATGGTGGGCGTGCTCGCCTTCGCCAGCGACGTGCGCGCCTACCTCCCGCCCCGGAAGGGCCGAGAGCACCTGCGCCTGCTCACCGAATCCCTCTACCGCGCCGAGGCCGCCCTCGAGGAGAGCGACTACGGCCGCGCCTACGACTTCGCCTTCGCCCGCTCCTCGCGGCGTTCCCTCGTCGTGCTCTTCACGGACCTGGTGGATCCAGACGCCTCGGGCACACTACTGGCCCGCACGCTGGCCCTGCGCCCCCGTCACCTGCCCGTGGTGGCCTCGCTCCTCGACGAGGATCTCCAGGCCGCTGCCACGGGTGTCCCCGCCTCGGTGCAGGATGCCTACGCGCGGCAGGCCGCCGCCCGGCTCGAAGAGGACTACCAGCGCACGGCCCTCACGCTTCGAGACTCAGGTGCACTCGTGGTGCGAGCTCCCGCGAAGGGCTTCGGCGCCGCCGCCGTCAACACGTATCTGCACGTGAAGTCACGCGGGATGCTGTAGCTGCCATCAGGGTGGATCACGTCATTCCGAGAGCGAAGGGCGGAGACGGAGCGCCCTCGAACGGACAAGTACTCTGCAGGGAGTGCAACAACGAGAAGAGCGACAAGCTCTGACCCTGGAGCACCGTTTCATGCCGGATGAATACGTGAAAGTCCTGTTCGAGCTCGAAAAGGAGGACGAGGATTATCCTCCCGTCGAGTACGAGCGGCTCTGGGCCAGACCCCTGGGCGAGGGCTTATTCGAGATCGACAACATCCCCTTCTTCGTCCGGGGTATCAGTGTCGGCGATGTGGTCGCCGCACAGCAGGGCAAAGGAGAGGTGGTGTTCTCGGAGCTGGTTCGGGCCTCAGGCAACAGCACGCTGCGCATCATCGTCTTCGACGAATCCCACGTAGAGGAGGTGCGTCGCCAGATCCAAGCACTCGGCTGCTCGACGGAGCTGAACGTCTCGAAGATGCTGGGCGTGGACGTGCCTCCCCGGATCGATCTCCAAGCTGTGCGCGAATGGCTCATGGAGAAGCAGTCATCGGGTACCTTGGAGTTCGAGGACGCCTGCATCCGTCACGAGGGGCTTGCTTGAGAAGGCCGGACGGTCTCGAGGAGAACCCTCAGCGCACGGCCCTCACGCTTCGAGACTCAGGTGCACTCGTGGTGCGTGCTCCCGCGAAGGGCTTCGGCGCCGCCGCCGTCAACACGTATCTGCACGTGAAGTCACGCGGGATGCTGTAGCTTTTTCCGTCAAGTCCTCCGTGCACATTCTCGCGCACACACGCCTCGCGGCGACGCTCCCGACGAAAAAGCATGCCAAGCGCTCCGGAGCCGATTTTTCGGCCTCGGAGAAGACCCCCTTTACACGTCCTTCACTCTCAACAAAATGGCCCCCCTTTCGTGCTACACGCCTGTGGGAGCACGTTGTCAGCTACGGACGGAGACAGGGTCTTGTCGGAAGTCGCCAGGGAGTTCAGGGACCTGCGGGTGGAGGTGGATGCGGCGGCGGCGGCGGTGGCGTCGGGGACGGAGGTCCACGGAGACGCTGAGCAGCAGGGCCAGCCGCTGACACCGTTCCACGAGCGTCTGCTCGCCGAGGAGCTCACCATCAAGAGTTCCGACTCGCGCGAGCGGCTCGCGGGAGCACTCGCCGAGGCCAAGGTGGATCTCAACCCCCACCAGCTCGAGGCCGCGTGCTTCGCGTTGGACTCGCTGTCGCGCGGCGGCTGCATGCTCGCGGACGAGGTGGGTCTGGGGAAGACCATCGAGGCGGGCATGGTCATCGCCCAGCTCGTGGCCGAGGGGAAGACGCGCATCCTCATCCTCGCCCCGGCCGTATTGCGGGCGCAGTGGAACAGCGAGCTGCGCGAGAAGTTCGACATCGAGTCGGTGATGGTGGATGGCCGCACGGTGCGCGCCACGGGCAACTGCTTCGATCAGCCCTTCCCCGTCATCTGCTCGCACCCGTTCGCGGCCAACAAGGCACAGCTGGTGGCCGAGATTCCGTGGGACGTGGTCATCATCGACGAGGCCCACCGCCTGCGGAACGCCTACAAGGCGGGCCACAAGACGGGCCAGGCGCTCCGCTCCGCTCTCAGCGGTCGCCCCAAGCTGCTGCTCACCGCCACGCCCCTGCAGAACGATCTGATGGAGCTCTTCGGGCTGGTGACGCTCCTGGACGAGCAGATCCTCGGCCCCGAGCACGCCTTCCGCAGCCGCTACCGGCTGGAGGCGGAGACGGGCGGGCTGCAGACGGACGCCGTCACCGAGCTCAAGGAGCGGCTGGCCCCCGTGGTGCAGCGCACGCTGCGCCGGCAGGTGCGCGAGTACGTCCGCTATACCAACCGCCGCTCCATCGTGGAGGACTTCGCGCCCTCGCCCGAGGAGCAGGACCTCTACGAGAAGGTGAGCGAGTACCTGCGGCGCTCCGAGGTCGCGGCCATCGAGCCGGGCAAGAAGACGCTGCTCACGCTCTGCTACCGCAAGCTGCTGGCCTCCTCCACGTACGCCATTGCCCCCACCCTGCGGCGGCTGGCGGACAACCTCACCAAGCGCCTCGAGGCGGCGAAGCTGGGCCAGCGCGCCCTGGCCCTCTTCGAGCCCGAGGAGGCCAAGCAGTACGTCGAGGAGGGCGAGGAGTGGGCCGATGATCCCGCCAAGCCCGTCAGCATCCGCACGCTCGAGAACGAGATGTGGGAGCTGAAGCAGTACGCGGACCTGGCTGACTCCATCAAGGTGAACGCCAAGGGCGAGGCCCTCAAGCGCGCGCTGGAGCGCACCTTCAAGGTGATGAAGGCCCAGGGCTGGCCGGAGAAGGCGCTCATCTTCACCGAGTCCAAGCGCACCCAGCAGTACCTCTTCAACCTGCTGTCAGCCAACGGCTACGCGGGGAAGATCTCCCTGCTCTCCGGCGACGGTGGAGGCGGCCCGGAGGAGCGCCGCGCGCTGGTGACGGAGTTCCGCGAGAAGACGCAGATCCTCATCTGCACCGAGGCGGGCGCCGAGGGGCTCAACCTCCAGTTCTGCAACCTGGTGGTGAACTACGATCTGCCGTGGAACCCGCAGCGCGTGGAGCAGCGCATCGGCCGCTGCCACCGCTACGGCCAGCAGCGGGACGTGCTCGTCATCAACTTCCTCAACCGGCAGAACGCCGCGGATGCGCGGCTGTACGAGCTGCTGGAGAAGAAGCTCAGCCTCTTCGACGGCGTGTTCGGCGCGTCGGATGAAATCCTCGGCGCGCTGGAGAGCGGCGTGGACTTCGAGCGGCGCATCCTGGACATCTACCAGTCCTGCCGCCACCCGGATGACATCAACAAGGCGTTCGACAAGCTGCGCTCGGACATGGAGGGCCGCATCAGCGCGCGCATGACGGAAGCGCGCTCGGTGCTGATGGAGCGCTTCGACGGTGACGTGCGGCGGCGGCTGCGCATCGCCGGGGCGGTGACGAAGGAGGCGCTGGAGAAGCGCCAGCAGGGGGCGCGCGCGCTGACGGGCTCGGTGCTGGGCAACAGCAGCGCCTCGGGCCGGCTCCAGGTAGCCAAGGCGGCCTACGCCGTCCGCGACAGGACGCACGACGCCATCAACTACCTGCAGCTCAACGCGGCGGGACTGCCGGCACGGCTGGCGCGGCTCGCGGGCAGCGAGGGCTGGTGGTTCGTCTACAAGTTCGAGACGACGGGCCTGAAGGCCGAAGAGAAGATGGTGCACCTGGTGCTGGTGCTGGATCGCGACGGCAAGAGCTTCCGGGCGCTGCCCCTCGCGGACGGCGAGCACTTCGTGAAGCTGGTGGCGAAGGAGGAGCGGCGTCGGCAACCGCCTCCGGTGTCCGTGTCGCTGATGCAGGAACAGGCGCTGATGGCGGCCAAGGAGGAGATCCTCCGGGCAGCGGAGCGGCGCAACGCGCTGGAGTTGGATCTGGCGCGCGAGCGGGCGGACCGGTACGCGGAGGACTGCCTGCTGGAGTCGCGCGAGCAGGTGGAGCGGGCACGCGAGGCCTGGCAGGAGGCCCGCAAGGTGGTGTGCGCGCAGGAAGACCCCGCCGAGCGCGTGAAGGCCCGTGGACACGCGGAGCGCCTGGAGCGCGAATACCGCAAGAAGCTGGCCTCGCTGCGCAACGAGGAGGAGAAGCGTTACGCAGCGAAGGACCGGCAGGTGGCGGACCTGGCCAACAAGTCGAAGGTGACAGAGAAGCGCTCGCTGATCGCCTCCGCCTACTTCTGGCTGTCCTGAGGGGACCGTGGAACGCGCGAGCCCCAACTGGATGGGGCTCGTGTCGCTGCTCTGCCTCGGGGCCTCGTGCGGTACGCACCACGGACCTTCCGCGCCACCCGAGCGAGTCCGGCTCATCCTCGACACCGACATGGGCAACGACGTGGATGACGCCCTGGCGCTCGCGCTCACCCATGCGCTGGTGAGCCGGGGCGAGGCGGAGCTGCTCGCCATCACGTTGACGAAGGGCGGCTCCTCGGTGGCGTACGTGGACGCGGTGAACACCTTCTACGGACGGCCGGACATCCCCATCGGCACGGTGGAGGGTGGAGGACCGACGCCCGAGGACTCGCCCTGGCTCCATGCGGTTCTCACGCGTACGCGAGTGGACGGCCAGCCCCTCTATCCGCATGACCTCCAGGCCGAACAGGCACCGGAGGCTGTGGAGGTGCTGCGGCACACGCTCGCGCACGAAGCGGACGGCGCGGTGGTTCTGGTGCAGGTGGGCTTCAGTACCAACCTCGCGAGGCTGCTGGACAGCCCTCCGGACGACGCCAGCCCGCTGGATGGCCGCACGCTCGTGGCACGCAAGGTGCGACGCCTGGTGCTGATGGCAGGGGCCTTCCCCGAGGGTGCTCCCGAGTTCAACGTGATGAGGGACGTGGCATCCGCCCGGCGGCTCTTCTCCGACTGGCCCACGCCCCTTGTGGCGAGTGGCTACGAAGTGGGCAGCACCCTCGTGTTCCCCGCGGAGAGCATCGAGCACGACTTCGGGTACGTCTCCAACCACCCCATCGCCGACGTCTACCGGCACTACAAACCCATGCCGTATGACCAGCCGACGTGGGATCTCACGGCCGTGCTGTACGCGGTGCGACCGGATGGTGGGGACTTCGGCCAGTCCGAGCCCGGACGCATCGAGGTGGACCCCGAGGGGCGCACCACCCACCGCGCGCAGCCAGGGGGAGACCACCGCTTCCTCACCGTGAGCGAGGAGCAGGCCCTTCGTGTGCGGCAGACCTTCGTCGAGCTGGTGAGCCGACCGCCCTCAGACTGATTCCAGGGGCTTCAACCGGACCCAGGTGGCGCCCCATCCCCCATCGCCTTCGGAAGCGGAGCGGAACGACTCCACCTCGGGCAATTTGGGGAGCAGCGACTGCACGGTGCGCCGCAGCGCGCCAGTGCCCTTGCCGTGGATGATGCGGATGTCGAGTACGCCCTTCTGACGGCAGGCCCAGAGGTACTCGGTGACAACGTCCTTCACGTCACGCGGGTGAAACAGGTGCAGGTCGAGGTTCCCATCCAGGGGGAGCTCGACGGGTGCTTCGGGGTCAAACGAGTCGTCGAAATCCTCAGGGCTGCCCACGACGCGCGCGCTCCGACTCCAGCTGTTTGCGCTCCGCGTCAAGGCGGTGGCGCTCCTGGGCGTCGCGAAACTCAGTTTCCAAGGTGGAAATCTCATTTCGCAGGGCGGAGAAATGTTTACGCACGTCTTCCCAGGTGTTGCCCACTTGCTGGCGTCGCGCGTCTTCCTCGACACCAGGGCCCGCCCCTCCGGCTGCTGAAACGCGTACCACGAGCGCTGCAACAAGGACCGATCTCATGATCCCCCCTCCAAGCAAACCGCGTGCTCAGCCAATGGGTGTTCATGCTGCGACATCTCACACCCTAAGCGCACACCTGGAATGATCAAGAGTCCACAGTTCCAATATTTCGGATGCGTAACATGACGCTCCGAGCCAGGAGCACGGCGGAGAGGGGTGCACTTCCTTCCGCTTTGTTGTTGAGCGTCACGAAGACGGGCTTGCTGGCGCGCAGAGCGGCGACAGAGGCGCGGGCCACGGCCTCGCGGGTGCGCACGTCCTCCTCCACCAGCTTGTCGAAAGGGAAGTAGCGCCTGCGGGCCTCCTCGTAGTCGAGGTGCGGAGGGAGCATCCAGCGCACCACGAGCGCCGGGGCCTGCAGCGCGCGCATGCGCACGGCCTGACGCTCCACAGGGGGCATGTTCTTCCAAGCGGCGAGCACGGGGCACACGCCGACCTCCTCGAGCGCCTGGGCCAGAGCCTCCGTCAACAGCGACTCATTGCGGAGCTCGACGGCATAGAGAGGCCCGCGGGGCAGCGCGGAGAAGAAGGCGTGCAGCCGCTCCACGAAGGGCCCCACCCCACCGAGGTCTTGCGGATCCTGCGGCGGCAGTTGGAAGACGAGCGGCCCGGCCTTCTCGCCCAGGCCCTCAACGAAGGGCGCCACCACGAGGTCGCGCGCATACGCGGCATCCAGGAAGCGCTCGTTGAGCTGACCTCGCAGGTCGCCATAGCGTTGGTGGACGGGCCAGCGTGCGAGGGTGCAGGCCTCATGCGCCTTCACCAGGAAACGGAAGCCGGCAGGCACCTGCGCGGCGTACTCGGCGAAGGTGGCGGCGGAAACAGGGGCATAGAAGGTCCGATCCACGCCCACGGTGCGCAGCACGGGGTGCTGGGCATACGCGGCGAGCCCCTCGCGGGACAGACGCGCCGGGGTGGCCTTGCGGTCGTAGACGAGCCCCTTCCCCTCCCAACCGGGGAACGTCCACGACGAGGTGCCCAGGAAGAGGCCCGGGGGAAGCTGCTCCCCGAGTGCCCTCACCTCCTCGGGCTGCTCGGCGGGGCCTATGGGCGCCTCGTGCCCGCGTCGGCGCACGCGGGGCGGAGTGGGGCTGGGAGCCCCGGTAAAGAGATCGAGCTGGGAGGGGTCACGTTCTGGCATGGCGCGCTCCGGCGTACTCTATTTCTAGAGTAAGCCGTAACGGCCAGACTTCCAAGGTCAAGTCGCGGAAAAAGGCCTACCCGTCTCCCAGGCAGCCGAGCTTCACGGCCTGGAAACACGGGACGAGCGCCCACCGAGGCGCGCTACACCTTGAGGCGGATGGCGCCGGGCAGGATGGAGATGCGGCACGGCAACCGGCCGGGCACCTCGCCGTCCATCTCCAGGAACACTTCCTCGTCGCTCTCGGCCTCGAGGGTGCGGCACTGGAGGTAGCGCGTCTTGTTCCAGGTGATGTGGTCACCGTTGTAGACGCCCTTGGACTTGATGATGAAGTCGTGCAGGCCGTAGTCGTGCCAGACGGTCAGGTCGAAGAGCCCGTCGTGGGTGACGGCCTTCGGGGCCACGCACATCCCACTGCCGAAGTAGCGCCCGTTGGACGCGGCGACGACGGTGATGCCCAGCTCCTCGGGCTCACCACCGTCCACGCGCAGGCGCACCTTCCGGTCCCTGTACTTCGCCATCGCCTTCACCGTGCCCCACACGAAGCTCAGGTTTCCACCGAGCGCCTTGCTGCCGGTGTTCACCTCGTGGGCCACCGCCGCGCTCACGCCGAAGGAGGCGATGTTGGCGAAGTAGCGCGACTCCTTCTCCCCCTGGAAGTTGACGTACTCGGCGAGCCCCACATCAAAAGGCTCGGTCTTGTCGGTCCGCAGCCGCGCCAGGGCCGAGTCCAGCTCCAGGTCCCAGCCAAAGGCACGCCGGAAGTCACCGCCCGTGCCTCGGGGAATGAGGCCCAGGGCGGCCTGGGGGTTGATGGCCTTGCCGTCGGCGAAGAAGCCGTTGACCACCTCGTTGACGGTGCCGTCGCCGCCCACTGCGGCGATGCACTCGTAACCGTCCGCGAGTGCATCGCGCGTCAGCCGCACGGCATCCAGGGGGCGCTCGGTGAAGCCGAAGCCGAAGTCGCCGATCGCCCGAGTCACCTGTCCCGAGATCTCCGCCCAGCGCTTGCCCGTCTGGCCACCAGCGCTGCGCGGATTCACCACGAGGAACGTCTTCATCAAACCCTGTCCTGGGGGGAGGGATTACTTCTGCGGGGGCGGCGTGGGGCGCACGTGCACTTCGCGCAGCTGCTTGTCGTCCACGTCGCCCGGCGCGCCCGTCATCAGGTCCGTGCCCGTCTTCGTCTTGGGGAACGGGATGACGTCACGCAGCGACTCGGCGCCCGTGAGCAGCATCACCAGACGGTCCATGCCCAGCGCGATGCCTCCGTGCGGCGGCGCGCCGAACTTCAGCGCGTCCAGCAGGAAGCCGAACTTCACCCGCGCCTCCTCGTCCGAGATGCCCAGCGCCTTGAACACCTCCGCCTGGACCTTCGGATCATGCAGGCGGATGGAGCCGCCGCCGATCTCGAAGCCGTTGAGCACCACGTCGTAGCGGTGGCACTTCACGCGGCCCGGATCCGTCAGCAGGTACTGCACGTCCTCGTCGTGCGGCCGGGTGAAGGCGTGGTGCGCCGCCGCCCACGTCTTGGTCTCCTCGTCGTACTCGAAGAGGGGCGGGTTCACCACCCAGAGGAACTTCCACACGCCGCCGCTGCCGTACTCGGGGATGAGGCCCAGCTTCTTGGCCACGTGCACGCGCAGGTTCGCCATCACCGTGTGCACCAGCGACTCGCGGCCGAACTGGAACACGAGGAGGTCGCCCGTCTTCGCGTTGCACGCCTGGTTGATGGCCTGGCGCAGCGCCGGGGTGATCGTCTTGGACAGCGGGGACTGGGTCCACTCACCGCCCTCGCCCACCTTGGCGCGAGCCAGCCCCTTGGCGCCGTTCTGCTTGGCGAAGTCCTCGAGCTTGTCGCTCTCCGCGCGGCTCATCGGCTTGTCCGCGGGGATGACCATGGCCTTGACGATGCCGCCCTGCTCCACCGCCTCCCACATCATCGGCACGCCGCCCGCGGCGCCGTGCTGGCGGATGACGTCCGTGAGCACCACGTGCTCCAGCCCGAAGCGCAGGTCCGGCTTGTCGTTGCCGTACTTCGCCATGGACTCGTCGAAGTCCATCCGCATGAAGGGCGTGGGGATGTCGATGCCCAGCACCTCGCCCCACAACCGCTTCAGCAGCCCCTCGATGATGGTGAAGATGTCGTCCTGGGTGACGAAGCTCATCTCCACGTCGATCTGCGTGAACTCGGGCTGCCGGTCCAGGCGCAGGTCCTCGTCGCGGAAGCACTTGACGATCTGGAAGTAGCGGTCGAAGCCCGCCACCATGAAGAGCTGCTTGTAGAGCTGGGGGCTCTCGGCCAGCGCGTAGAACTTGCCCGGGTTGAGGCGGCTGGGGACGAGGAAGTTGCGCGCGCCACCCGGGGTGTACTTGCCCATGAAGGGCGTTTCCAGCTCGAGGAAGCGGTTGTCTACCATGTACGAGCGCGTGATCGCGTTCATCTTCGAGCGCGTCATCAGCGTCTGCTGCAGCGGCCGGCGGCGCAGATCCAGGAAGCGGTACGCCAGGCGCTTCTCCTCCGCCGTATCGACAGAGTCCTCGACGAGGAACGGCGTGGGCTCGGAGCGATTGAAGATGGTCAGGTCCGAGGCCTTGATCTCGATCTCACCCGTCTTGAGCTTGGGATTGACCTGGGAGCCGCGCGAGACGACCTT
Organism: Archangium minus; assembly: GCF_044360475.1. Lineage (NCBI taxonomy): Bacteria > Pseudomonadati > Myxococcota > Myxococcia > Myxococcales > Archangiaceae > Archangium > Archangium minus. The sequence goes on along the minus strand of NZ_CP043494.1, from coordinate 5,124,931 downwards.
GCCCTTGATGCCGATGCAGAACTCGAGCCGCAGCTGACCCGCCAGCTCGTGGGCCTCCTTCGCAATGTCCGGCTCGAAGACCACCTGCGTGAGACCCTCACGGTCACGCAAGTCGATGAAGACCGCGCCGCCGTGGTCTCGCCTGTTCTGCACCCAGCCGAAGAGAACGACCTCCTCACCGATGTTCGCCTTGGTGAGCTGCCCGCAGGTATGAGTACGCTTGACCTCGGTAATGAACGGGACCGCCATGACACCGCCTGCACAGAGGGTGATTGAAGGGCGGCACCATAGAGAGCGCGGAAACGACGCGTCAAGGAATCCGAGAAGGAGCCGGGCAAGCGGAAGGAAGGCCCCGATCCACCCTCCCCCCGGCTTCTGATGGTCCCCGGACCCGTAGTAAGAAGGCCGACATGGTCCGAAAGCTGACAGCCGCCGCGCTCGCGACGCTCGTCGTCTCGTGCGCGCCGGAACCCCAGAAGCCTGTGAAGGTGCGTGCGCTCGTGCTCTCCGGCAATAGCGAGTACGTGCCCACGGAGGTGGAGCTCCAGACGATCACAGACATCGTGGCCCTGGAAGGCCAGGTGGCGAAGATGCGGGGCGGCGCCCGCGTCGTGTTGGACTCGAACGATCCCGAGGCCAATGCCGCCAAGACCGAGGAAGCGTTCCTGCGCGCCCTGCTCAAGGAGGAGGGCCGTCCCGTCACCGCCCACTACATCACCGATGATCAGGGCGTGCTGTGGCCGGCGGACTTCCACACGTGGAACCTCGTCACCACGTACTACAACCTCGAGCGCGCCTGGGATTACTTCAACAAGGTCGTCGACGTGAAGCAGGCCGAGCTGCCGCAGATGACGGCCTACTACTTCCCCGAGTTCATCATCGCCGACACGAGCGACGAGCCGATGCGCGACAACGCCATCTTCTTCGCTCCGACGCAGTCCTTCATGGTGCTGCCCTTCGAGACCATCACGAAGGCGCCGCTGGCCATCAACGCCTCGGTGCTCACCCACGAGTACGCGCACATGGTCTTCAACCGGCGCGTGTACAACGGCCGCTCCCTGCCGGAGCCCATCAGCGCCTGGTCGTTGAGTGGGGGCACGTACACCCCGGCGCTCAACGTCATCAAGTCACTGGACGAGGGCCTGGCGGACTATCACGCCTACGTGGCCTCGTGCCGCTCGACGTTCGGCTGCAACAAGCGCGTGCTGTACACCTCCATCGACGGGCAGTCGGAGTCGGATCGTGACCTGTCGAAGACCACGTGCATGAGCCGGGAGCTGCGCGAGCTGTTGGAGACCGCCAACTACAACTCCGTGTTCTCCGGCCGCGAGTACCAGGTGGGCACCATCCTGGCGAGCGCACTCGTCAACGCCGAGCAGTCGGCGGCCGACCGCGAGACGCTGGCGCGAGCGGTGACGGCGGCGTACTCGGACACGACCACGACGAAGCCTGGCTTCAACCAACTGGCCCACGCGGCGCTGAACGATCAGAGGGCGTTCACGCTGGCCGTGGCCGCCAAGGCCATCATCCGGCACATCAGTGAATTCAATCTGAAGCAGCGGGTGTGCAGCCAGTTCGCCACCCGCCTGCAGATCCCCATCGAGGACCTCGTCGGCGGTGTGGACGATTGCCCGGATAGCACCACCACCATCGTTGGCGTCTGCGAGTCGATCAACCCATGAGGACCGCTGCCGTGCATTCTTGGATTCTGCCGTGCCTCCTCGGGGGCCTCACGCTCGCCACGCCCACGTTCGCCCAGGACGATGACTCGTCCTACGCCTACCCGGACGACGAGCAGCCTGAGGAGACGAGCTCCTCACGCCGACGCCGCGCCCAGCAGGAGGAGGACACGCCCTACGCCTACCCGGACGAGGAGAAGTCCGAGGAGACAGACACTCCGCGCCGGCGCCGCTCGCGAGCCGAGGAGGACACGGCGTCGGACTTCCGTCGGATCGCCGAGGAGGAGGACGAGGAGAAGAAGTTCGAGCACCTGGCGCGCATGGATGACCCGAACACGGGCGTAGCCTTCGAGGTGCTCGGGGGCGCGATGTTCCTGAGCAGCGCGCGTGGGCAGCAGCTTGGGGACCTCTTGCCGGCCATCGGCGGACGCTTCACGTGGGAGTACGGGCGCCTGCTGAACGTGGAGCCCCTGCGCGAGGCGCTCTGGTTTGACGTGCGCTACACGTACGCCGGGATGCGAGAGGGAACGCAGCTCATCGTGGGAGACACGAGGCTGCACTACGCCACGATCGCGCCGGCGTACGAGCTGACGTTCGGAGAGGGCTCGGACTATGGCGTCTACGCGCAGGTAGGCGGAGGCATCGCGTACGAGCACACGACGCTGGAGATCGGCGGCAAGCTCACGCCGTTGGACGACATCAAGCCGCTCATCCAGTACGGGGTGGGCCTGCGAGGCCGGACGAAGCTGTCGTCGGAGACGAACGTGCGGCTGGCCTGGCGAGTGGAGCTCATGCGCTTCCGGCGCGGCTACATGGACGACACGTTCCTGGGCGCGAGCCTCGGCACAGCGTTCTAAAGAATCCCCCTCTCCCTTCGGGAGAGGGCTGGGGTGAGGGTATCTCGCCCCTCAAGTTCCCCTCCGTGAATGCCCCCTCTCCCTCTGGGAGAGGGCTGGGGTGAGGGTCAGCGCCCCCCAAATGACTACAAGGCGCTCATCGTGGCGAAGCGCGAGCGACCCGCGAGCCCCAGGTAGAGCGCGACGAGCAGCCCCACCCCACAAACGGCCGCCACGTAGAACGCAGGCCCCATGGGGCTCATCTTCGTGAGCAGGGTGACCACCATAGGCGTCAGCCCGCCGAAGATGGCGTAGGCCACGTTGTACGAGAACGAGAGGCCCGAGAAGCGCACAGCGGGAGGGAAGGCGCGCACCATGACAGTGGGGACCACGCCGACCACACCGACACAGAAACCCGCCAGGGCGTACAGCGGGACGAGGTGCCCCGGATTCTGGCCCACGCCGTGGTAGAACAGGTACGTCGTCACGAGCAGCGCGGCGCAGCCAAGGGTCAGCGCCCGGACGACGCCCCAACCATCCGCGAGCAGGCCGAAGCAAATGCACCCAACGGTGAGGCTCAGCGTGGCCACGCTGTTGGCCTCCAGCGCCTGGGCCGGCGTGATGCCGTAGAGCTTCTGCAGCAAGTCCTGCGTCAGGAGAATCACCACCACGATGCCGGCGGTGAGCACCCAGGTGAGCAGCATGGACACCACCACCGCGGGGACATGACCGCGCAGCACGGCCTTGAGCGGCAGCTCTTCCACCAGGGCTCGGCGCTTGCGCATCTCCTCGAACACGGGCGTCTCGGCCAACCAGCGACGCAGGAACACGGCGAAGAAGCCGAACACGCCGCCCACCAGGAACGGCACGCGCCACCCGAACGCCAGCACCTCCTCCGGGGTGTAGATCTTGTTGATCGCCGTCGCCACCAGCGAGCCGAGCAAGATGCCGAACGTCAGCCCCGAGGTGAGCGTGCCGCAGGCGAAGCCGACGCGGCGCTCGGGCACGTGCTCGGAGACGAAGACCCAGGCACCCGGCACCTCACCGCCCACCGCCGCGCCCTGCAGCATGCGCAGCACCAGCAGCGCCAGCGGCGCCACGTACCCCACGGAGGCGAAGGTGGGCAGCATGCCGATGAGGAGCGTTGGCACGGCCATCATGAACACGCTCAGCGCGAACATCTGCTTGCGGCCGCTGCGGTCGCCGAAGTGCGCCATGATGATGCCGCCCAGGGGACGCGCCAGGTAGGCGACCGCGAACAGCCCGTACGTCTGCAACTGGCGCAGCCACTCCGCCGTGTCCGCCGGGAAGAACAACTGGCCGATCGCCCGGGCGAAGAACACGAAGATGATGAAGTCGTAGAACTCGAGCGCCCCGCCCAGCGCCGCCAGAGCGAGCGTCCTGGCGTCCTGTCCTGTAAGCGGGCGATGCGCGAGAGGCTGCTGGGATTCAGGGTTCGAAGGGTTTGGCACGGGGTGATCTCAGCGTGAGCGGCGGGGGCGAGCAAGAAGTGGAATGAGGCATCCCACTCCTCACGAGACTCGTACCAGGGTGCACTCCGGCACCCGCGGGCAAGGAAAAGTTTTCCCTCCCGCTGGCTGCCCCTTGCCTCTCTGTCAGACACCCATCAGCCCAACGCTGCGAATCCACGAGGCCCGCCGTTGGCATGGCCGCTGCTTTGAGTCGCCACGAAGCAAGGCGAGTCAGGTTGGGGGAGGCGGGGAATGAAGGACGTATCGAAGCGACACCTGGATCCGGTCTGCGGCAAGCAATTGGAGGCGCCCGAGAGTCGTCCGTCGACGGAGTACAAGAAGCGCCGGTACTTCTTCTGCTCGGAGCGGTGCCGCACGGCCTTCGAGCGTCAGGCCGAGCGCTTCCGCATGAACGACCTGGCACGCGCGGGAGCGCTGCTGACGCCGGGACGGGTGCGCTGGGGCATCGCCTGAACGAACTCAGGCGGCGACGCGCAGGTCCTTGAGCTTGAGGGACAGCCGCCGCTGACCCCGGAAGGTGTCGAACCCCGCCTGAAAGGCCAGGTCCACCGGCCCCTCGGTGAGGGCCAGCCGATCCGCCATGCCAAAGCCGATGGCGTCCACGGAAGGTGCGTCCACCAGGGCCAGCTTGAGGTGGCCGGCGCCTCCAGACTTGGGCGGCAGCACGCGCGGGCGGGCCACCTGATGGCGGAGCACCAGCACAGGCTCGGGATTGCCCTGCCCAAAAGGCCCGAGCCGCTGCAGCGCCTCCACCGCGCGCTCGTCCAGCTCGTTCACGCCCACCACCGCGTCCACCTTGCAGCGGGGAATCAGATCCTCCGGCGTGAGCCGCTGCCGGGCGATGCGCTCGAAGGACTCGCGCAAGGCGGGCAGGTGCTTGGCCTCCACGGTGAGGCCGGCGGCGTGCTTATGCCCACCGAAGCGCGCGAGCAGATCCGCACAACCGCTGAGCGCGTCGTAGAGGTGGAACCCCTCGATGCTGCGCGCCGAACCCTTCCCTACCCCGTCCTTCACACCGATCATGACGGTGGGACGGTGGAAGCGCTCCACCACGCGGGAGGCCACGATTCCGATGACGCCCGGGTGCCAGCCGTCCGCGTAGAGGACGAAGCCACGCGCGTGCTCGGCCCGCTCCTGCGCCTGGGCGAGCGCCTCGGTGAGGATGCTGCTCTCAATGCCCTGCCGCTCGGCGTTGGCGCGATCCAACACCTGCGCCAGCGAGCGCGCCGAGTCGAGCGACTCGGAGCACAAGAGCTGAAGCCCCAGCGAGGCGTCATGCAGACGACCGGCGGCGTTGATGCGGGGCCCCAGCCGGAAGCCCACCTGCCCTGCGGTGACGGGGCTGTCCGCCTCGAGGCCGGCAACCTCCTTGAGCGCGCGCACACCGTAGCGGCGACCCGCGGAGAGCTCCTGCAGCCCGTGGTGGACGAGGATGCGGTTGGCGCCCGTGAGAGGCACCACGTCCGCCACCGTGGCCATGGCCACCAGGTCGAGCAGCGCCTTGAGGTTGGGCTCCTTACGGGTGGCGAACCAGCCGTCCTCGCGCAGCTTCTTGCGCAGGCCCATGCAGAGGTTGAAGGCCACGCCAGCGGCGCACAGGTGCTTGGTGGGGTACTCACAGCCGGGCTGGTGCGGGTTGAGCACCGCCACGGCCGGGGGCAGCGTAGGCGGCACCGTGTGGTGATCCACCACCACCACGTCCAGGCCCAGCTCCTTCGCCCGGGAGATCTCCGCCACGGAGGTAACGCCGCAGTCGAGCGTCACCAGGACCCGGGTCCCATCCGAGGCGATCTTCTCCACCGCCTGGAGGTTGAGGCCGTAGCCCTCGTCCAACCGGTGGGGGATGTACGTGGCCGGCTTGGCGCCCAGCTCGCGGAGGAACAGGCACACGAGCGAGGTGGAGCACACGCCGTCCACGTCGTAGTCGCCGTAGAGGGTGATGCGCTCCTTCTCGCGGATGGCGCGGAACAGCCGCTCCACGGCGGCGACCATGCCCTTCATCCGGAAGGGATCCGGCAGGTCCGCCAGCCGGTCCGACAGAAAGGCCGAGGCGGCCTCGGGGGTGCGGAGGCCTCGGTGCACGAGCACACGCGCGGAGAGCGGATGCAGCCCCAGCTCAGCGGCCAGCGACGCTGCCTGCTCCTGGGGTACTTCCGGCATCAACCAACGCACGTTCGCCTCCCCTCCTGGGATGCCCGCTCTGGGCACAGGGGCCTACAAGAATACACCCCCAGTCTACCTCGGAAGTCTCTCCGAGGGAACCCGACCTGGGGCTCGCGCCTCCGTCCATACAGCGGACGGGCGGACGAGCGCCTGTGGGATGCCTGCCCGGCCCCCACGTTGCCAGGGATGCGCAGCTTCCACTGCAAACCAATGAACAAGGAGCTTGGCATGACTTCGAGGGGCATCCGGATAACGGCCCTAGCGCTCGGGATGGGGCTCGCCGGTACCGCGATGGCACGAGAGAGGGACCCGAAGCAAGGAGATGTAAACGTCTTCGTGGGGGGCGGCATTGGCGGGTACACGGGAGACCTGGGGGGATTGTCCGCCACGGGTCCCACGTGGGGCGTCACCCTCAACCTCCAACCCTACAAGATGCTGGGCTTCGAGGTGGGCTACGACGGCTCGAAGAACGACGTGACGGACGATCGCTTCCGGGCCGCGGAGGCCCCCTCGCTCATGCGCCATGGGGCGACCAGCCTGGTGAAGCTGTCGCCCCCGTTCATGGAGCGGGTGCGTCCCTTCGTGGGGGCGGGGTTGGGCGTGTCCTACGTGTACGTGCGAGGGGCGGGAAATGGCCCGTACAGCTCGGACCTGATGGAGGAGCTGCCGCTGGCGGCGGGGGTCGAGTTCAACAGCGGAGCACTGACAGCGGGCATCCGAGGCACCTACCGGGTGCTGGTGGACGACAACTTCGCGGACGCGGCGGTACCGGGGGACGCGAGCGGCGGCATCCTGGGAACGAACCTCACGGTAGGAGGCCGCTTTTAAGGGGGATGGGACGCCCACAAACACCGAAGGCCCTCGTCGCCGCGGATCCGCGGGAACAAGGGCCTTCCGTGCATACCCCCTCTCCCTTTGGGAGAGGGCTGGGGTGAGGGTATGTGACCCCCACCGTGAATCAGGCCACCTTGGGCTGCTCGATGCCGCCCTTCTTGGCCTCGCGAGCGGCGGCGCGCTCATCCAGCCAGATGGTGAGAGGGCTGGCGATGTACACGGACGAGTACGTGCCGACGATGATGCCCACGAGCATGGCCCAGGCGAAGTCGCGGATCTCGCCGACGCCGAAGATGAGCAGACCGACGAGCGAGAGGGCCGTGGTACCCGAGGTGAGAATGGTACGCACCAGGGTGTCGTTGACGGCGATGTTGATGACCTCGGCCAGCGGCTTGCCCTTGTACTTGCCCATGTCCTCGCGGATGCGGTCGTAGATGACGATGGTGTCGTTGACCGAGTAGCCGACGATGGTGAGCAGCGCGGCGATGGCGGTGAGGCTGAACTCGGCGCGGCTGAACAGGTAGAAGCCGGCCACCATCACGACGTCGTGGAGCATGGCGAGCAGCGCGCCGGGGCCGAACTTGAAGTCGAACCGGAACGCCACGTAGATGAGGATGGCGACCATGGAGTACACGAGCGCCATGACGCCGCGGTTGCGCAGCTGCTTGCCGACCTGAGGGCCCACGTACTCGGTGCGGCGCATCTCGAAGTCCGGCTTGTCCTGCTGCTGCACGCCCGACATCAGCGCGCTGCGGATACGGTCCGCCATGCCGCTGGCGACGACCTGGTAGTCGAAACCACCGGCCTGCGCCTGGCCCAGCTCGCGCACCTCTTCCACACCCGTACCAGAACCCTCCACCGCCGCGCGGACCTGCTCGGCGTTAAGGGACTGTGCGGAGCGGAAGTTGATGATGCCGTTGGCCAGGTCCGGGCGGACGTTCTTCGGGTCCACCCCACCCAGGGCCTGGAGGGCCGTGCTCGCCTTGGCCGCGCTCTCCTCGGTGAGCTGGGTCACGCCGCCCAGGCGCAGCAGGAACGAGTTCTCATCCGCCGAGCCGATGCTCTGCACGGAGACGTCGTGCAGCCCGCCGGACTCGGCGCGCTTGCGCACGTCCGCCGCGGAGACGGAGTGGTCGAACTTCACCTCCACCACCGTGCCGCCGGCGAAGTCCACGCCGTAGTTGAAGCCCCAGACGGCGATGCCCACCAGGATGATCAGGTTGATCGCCGTGGAGATGAAGAGGGCAATCTTGCGCTTGCCGATGAAGTCGATGTTCGTCTTGTTCTTGAGGATCTGCATGTCTGCTGTACCTCGAGGCCCGACTAGACGGACACCGTCTGGGCGTTACGACCGTGGACGAAGTAGGTCATGATGACGCGCGTCACCAGGATGGACGTGAAGAGCGACGCCAGCAGGCCGATGATCATCGTGGTGGCGAAGCCGCGAATCGGACCGGTACCCGTGAAGAAGAGGATGAAGCCGGCGACGAGCGCGGTGACGTGGGCGTCGAAGATGGTCCAGAAGGCGCGATCGTAGCCCTGGTCCACCGCGGCGCGAGCCGTCTTGCCGTGGCTGAGCTCCTCGCGGATGCGCTCGTTGATGAGCACGTTGGCGTCCACCGCGATACCCAGCGTCAGCACGAAGCCCGCGATGCCCGGCAGGGTGAGCGTGGCGTTGAAGAGCGCCAGGCCGCCGAGGATGAGCAGACCGTTGAGCAGCAGCGCCACGTCCGCGATGAGGCCCGCGGACTTGTAGTAGATGGCCATGAAGGCGATGACGCACAGCACACCCACGGCCGCGGCCAGGCCGCCCTTGCGGATGAGCTCGTCGCCCAGCGAGGCGCCCACCTGGCGGATCTCACCGGTGGTCACCGGAGCCGGCAGCGCGCCCGCCTTGAGGGCCAGCGCCAGCGTCTGCGCGTCGGACAGCCACTCCTGGAGGGGACGGCCACCCGAGCGGCCCATGGTGATGCGCGCCCGGCCGCCACCGATGCGCTCGTTGATGCGCGGCGCCGACTGCACGTAGTCATCCAGGACGATGGCCATGCGGCGGCCCACGCCCTTCTCGGTGAGCAGCTCGAACTCACGCGCGCCGGCCGCGTCGAAGCTGACGTTCACCTCCGGCTCGTTGAGCTGGCTGAGCGAGGCGTCCGCACCCGTCAGGCTCTCGCCCGTGAGCGGCACGTCCTTCTCCACCAGGTAGGTGCGGTAGCTGTCGCACACGCCCTTCTTCGTCGCGCTCGGGATGCACTCCATCAGCACCTCGCGATCCTGGGGCGTCTTGTCCTTCAGGTACGTCAGCAGCGCCTCGCGGTTGGGGCCCTGCAGCTGGGGAAAGCCCTCGGCGGTGGTCAGCGTGATGTTGCTGCCCTCCGGCGGCGGGGTCTGCTGGTAGGTCGTCCCGAAGAAGTCGGTGGTGTCGTCCACCATGCGGAACTCGAGCTGCGCCGTGGTGCCCACCAGCTCCTTGGCCTGCTCGGGATCATTGCGGCCCGGCAGGGAGATCTGGATGGCGTCGGTGCCCAGCTTGCGCACGTCCACCTCGGCCACGCCCCACTTGTCGATGCGGCGGCGGATGACGAGCATCGCCTGGTCCACCGACTCCTCGCGGAAGAGGTTCACCTGGCCCTCGTCCGGCGCCAGCACCAGCTTGTTGCCGTCGCGCGACACCCGGACGAAGTCGGTGAAGGTGGCGAGCACCTCCTTCTCGATCGCGTCCATGGTGGCCGGATCCTGCGCCGTCAGCGTGAGCTGGAGCGCATTGGCATCCGTGTCCACGGTCACCTGGCCGATCTGCTTGTCCTGGTTGATGTAGCGGGCGATCTGATCACCCCGGCGCTCGGTCCGCTTCTCCAGCGCCGTCTTGGTGTCCACCCGCATCACCATGTGGATGCCGCCCTGCAGGTCCAGCCCCAGGTTGATGCGGTACTTCGCCGGGGGCGCCCACGCGGGCAGCTTCTCCTCGAGCAGGGCCAGGTTGTTGCGCTGGCTCCTATCGAGCACGAACAGGGAGTAATAGGAGGGGATGAGGAACCAGATGGTCAGCAGCGTCACGCCGATGACCAGGCCCAACCTCCAGTACCAGCCGCGGTCCATTACTTCTCCTCCTTCTTCTCGTCGGTCTTCGCGACCGGAGCCGGCGTCTCGCCAGGAGCGGCGTACCTGCCAGCCACAGAAGTCTTGAGTACGCGGATGCGCACTCCGGTGGAAACCTCGAGCGTCACCTCGCGCTCGGACACCACGTGGATGCGTCCGATGAGGCCGCCCTGGGTGATGACCTCATCACCCTTCTTCAGGCTGGAGATCAGCTCGCGGTGCGCCTTGAGCTGCTTCTGCTGCGGCCGGATCATGATGAAGTACATGATCGCGAACAGGCCGATGATGAACACGATGTTCGTCCATCCGCCGGGTCCGCCCGCTGCCTGAGCCAGGATCAGAAAGCTGTCTGCCACAAACCGCCTCTTCGCTTAGAAAGGGTTCCGCACGAGCCGCCGTCCACCATCGGACAACGGATTAATCGGAAAGGGGGGCCTCTTAGCAGTAGGCGCACACCCCGGGCAAGTGAACGGCGAGGCAGCCCCAGCCTTTCCGTGAAGCTTTATGCCCGCCCGCCCACCTCTCCCAGAGGCCCCGTCCGCCACTCCGCCGAGGCTGCGGCGGACCCCAGAAACCGGCCGGTTGGATGGCCGCCCGGGCTACTTCGACTTCGTGCGTTCGGCCTCCTGGGCCCGGGCCTTCTCCCGGAAGTCTCGGGCGAAGGCGGCGTACCGGTCCTCGGAGATGGCCTGGCGCACCTGCTTCATGAGACCCAGGAAGTAGTGGAGGTTGTGGAGGGTGTTGAGCCGCATGGCCAGGATTTCTCCCGCCACGAAGAGGTGCCGCAGGTAGGCCCGGCTGAAGTTGCGACAGGTGTAGCAGGAGCAGGCCGGATCCGCGGGCCGGGGATCCTTGGCGTACGTGGCATTGCGGATGGTGACCTTGCCCTCCGAGGTGAAGAGCAGGCCGTTGCGTGCGCACCGGGTGGGCAGCACACAGTCGAACATATCCACCCCGTGCTCCACGCAGGTGACCAGGTCCACGGGTGTTCCCACCCCCATCAGGTAGCGCGGCTTGTCCCGGGGAAGCAGCGGAGCGGAGAAGGCCACGCCCTCGTGCATGGCCTCGGGCGTCTCCCCCACCGAGTAGCCTCCGAGCGCGTACCCCGGCAGGTCCACCGCGCACACCTGCTCGGCGTGGGCCTTGCGCAGATCCTTGTTCAGGCCGCCCTGGACGATTCCGAAGAGCGAGGAGCGCTCACGGCTCCAGGCCTTCACGCACCGGTGCAGCCAGCGCGTGGTGCGCGCCAGGGACTTCTCCATGTAGGCCCGGTCCTCGGTGGAGGGCGGGCACTCGTCGAAGGCCATGATGATGTCCGCGCCGAGCGTCTCTTGAATCTCGATGGAGCGCTCGGGGGACAGGAGGATGTGCCGTCCGTCCAGGTGCGACTGGAAGGCCGCGCCCTCCTCGGTGATCTTCCGCTTCTCGGCGAGGCTGAAGACCTGGAAGCCCCCGCTGTCGGTGAGCATGGGGCGGTCCCAGGAGATGAAGCGGTGCAGGCCCCCCATCTCCCCCACCAGATCGTCCCCGGGGCGGAGCATCAGGTGGTAGGTGTTGCCGAGGATGATTTGAGCATCGAGCGTCAGCAGATCATCCGGCCCCACGCCCTTGACGCTGCCCACGGTGCCCACGGGCATGAAGATGGGCGTCTCCACCAGGCCATGAGGGGTGTGCAGCCGTCCCCGGCGCGCGCGCGTGCCCGAGGCGTCCTCGTGCAGCAGCTCGTAGCGCACCAGGCTCGGTGGAACGCGGGTGTCACCCTTCTCCTTGCGCGGCTCTCCCATTGCGTCGTGTCTCCTACTCCGTCACCAACATCGCGTCGCCGTACGAGAAGAACCGGTAGCCGGCGGCGACCGCCTCCCGGTAGGCAGCCAGGGTGCGCTCCCGGCCGAGCAGCGCGCTCACCAGCACCACCAGCGTCGAGCGCGGGAGGTGGAAGTTGGTGAGCAGCACGTCCACCTGCCGGAAGGTGAAACCGGGGCGGATGAACATCGTCGTCTCCCCCGGCCCGGCGCGCAGCGCGCCCGTGTCCGGGTCCGTGGCCGACTCCAGGGTGCGCACCACGGTGGTGCCCACTGCTACCACCCGGCGGCCCTCGGCCTTCGCGGCGTTCACCGCCCGGGCGGTGGCCTCGGAGACGAAGTAGCGCTCCGGGTGCATGTGGTGCTTCTCAAGGTTCTCCTCCCGGACGGGGAGGAATGTGCCGGGCCCTACGTCGAGCGTCACCTCGACGCGCTGGATGCCCCGGGCCGCGAGCGCCGCGAAGGTGGCCTCGGTGAAGTGCAGCCCCGCCGTGGGCGCCGCCACCGCGCCCGAGGCCCGCGCGTACACCGTCTGATAACGCTCGGCGTCAGAGTCCTCGGGAGGACGGGTGATGTAGGGCGGCAGGGGCAGGCGGCCGGCCTTCTCCAGCACCTCGGCGAGCGACGTGCCTGGCGCGGCATGGAAGCGCACCCGGTACTCGCCGCCCCCGAGCGCCTCCAGCACCTCGGCCTCCAGTCCTCCGGGGAAGGAGATGCGAGCCCCGGGCTTGAGACCCTTGGAGGCCTGACCGAGGCAGATCCACTCGAGGGCCTCTGCGGCGCCTCCAAGTGCCTGGGAGGTGAGCGTGGGGGCTGACGGGCGAACGACGAGCAGTTCCACGCGACCGCCGGTACCGACCTTGGAGCCGAGAAGCCGGGCGGGGATGACACGGGCGTCGTTGACGACCAGCAGGTCGCCCTCGCGCAGCAGCTCGGGCAGCTCGGAGAAGTGGCGGTGGGCCCACGCCCCCGAGGAGCGGCTCACCACCATGAGGCGGGAGGCATCTCGGGCGGAGAGGGGCGCCTGGGCGATCTGCGCCTCGGGCAGCTCGAAGTCGTAATCGGAGAGCAGTGACGACACGGGAGGAGGCGCTTCTAACAGCCTGGGAGCCTCGACGAAATGGGATGTGTCAGTAGAGCTGCTGCAGCTCGGTCCCCGGGTAGTAGTGCAGGAGGATGTCGCGGTAGGAGAGCCCCTCGTCCGCGAGCGCCTTGGCGCCCCACTGGCACAGGCCAGCACCGTGGCCATAGCCGCGGCCGTTGAAGTGCCAGCCGCCCGAGGTGCGCTCCACGTCGAACCCCAAGCTCTTGAGCTTCGTGTAGCCGAGCTTGCGCCGGAGCGTCGCCCCATCGAGTGAGGCGCCGCCGGAGGTGACCACCCGGTTCACCCGGTGGGTGCTGGTGCGGGAGGTGACCCGAAAGCCGTGGGGGGACTGGCCCAAGGCGGAGTGCAGCTCGGAGTCGGAGACGGTGGCGCTCCAGCGGCTGGCAGGCAGACGGCCACACGGGCAGTCCACGGCCTGCAGGTAGGGGAGCGCGCGCCCGAGGGCGTTCTGTCCGGTCTCGGTGCGGCCGCCGCAGGAGGCATGGAAGTAGGCCTCGATAGGGGCGAGCTCATAGGTAAGCACCTCCCCTCGGGTGGCCTCCACGGCGGAGCGGGTGCGCGCGTCCTCGCGGTTAAGGCCACCGTAGACCTGGTGGAGCACGCTGCTGCCCATGTGGAAGGGGCTGCCGTAGGCCTCGAGCTTCTTCTGGAGAGCGTAGGTGCGAGCGGCCACGGCCTGGGCTTTGAGGGCCTCGAGCGGGAAGGACACAGGCATCTCGCTGCCGAGCACGGCCGCGAGGTAGTCCTCGAGCGGGATGACGTTGATGAGCTGGAGCGCATCCTTGTAGAGGCGCACGACGACGTCGCCGCGAACCTCCATGTCACCCGCGCGCAGGGGCGAGGAACTTGGAACGCCGGCGGCCCCCGCGTCCAGGCCGGCACGGAAGCGCACCGCGTTGCCGATGACGGGGGCCCCGTTGAGCTCCAGACGCGAGCCTCGGCGCCGCACGACGACGCTGTCCTGGTCAAGTGGGGAGAAGCGGGCATCCTCGGTATCGGAGCCGAAGGACAGGCCCTTCCCACTCACACGTACCTCATTCTGGACGTCGCCCATGGCGATGCGCATGGTCTCCACGGCGAGCGCGCGGAGGGGCGCGAGCAGGAGCAGCAGCAGTGCGACAGGACGCAACATGCCGATCAGTGTAGGGGGTGGTGCACGAGGCTCAAGAAATCGGCCGGCGGATGACGGAGAATGCCGCCCCCGTGGCCCCAGCCCCCGACGCCTCCCGCCTCTCGACCGCCGAGCTCCGCGCGGCGCTACAAGCGTTGCCGTACCGCACCACTGCCTTCCTCGTGACGCGGCTGGTGCAGAACCGCTCGCTGGAGGACAGCGCGACCTTCTATGGCATCTCGAAGGAGGCGTTCTCAGTCCACCTGCTCAGGGCCGGCCTGGCCCTGACGAAGGAGGCGGCCCTCCCCTGCCGACCGCCGGAGAACGACACAGAAGAGGACGTCTGGGCGAGGGCGCTCGCCGAGGTGCTGGAGCGCGAGACCGCGGCGGTGCCCCCGGTACTGGCAGGAACGGTGGCCCTGTGCCGGCGACTGCGCGAGCTGGGCCCGGAGGTCGCGGCGGCGCTCGAGGCGGCCGAGCATGAGGAGGAGGACTCTCCGAAGCGCCAGCGGGAGGACTGGCTGAGGAAGCTGGCAGTGCTGGCCCTGTTAGGGCTGACGGCATACCTGTACTGCAATCGCCCCGAGGAACGACCTCCGCCTGTCCAACCGCGGTCCATCGAGCGCTGAGGCCCTGGACGGAGCAGGTGACGGACGCATAAGGGAGACGCATGCGCGCTGCGAGCCTTGCCCTGCTGACCCTGGCCCTCGTGGGATGTCCCAAGCAGGTGGATAACCGGGTCGCCGGTTCGGACGATGACCAGCTCACGGCCTACGAGGCGAGGCTCGAGGAGCTGCGAGCCCGAGGCGCCTCAGACGGAGACCCGACCTGTTCAGACCGGTGCACCCTCTCCACCCAAACATGCGGCGTGGCAGAAAACCTCTGCGAGGTGGTGGCGGACCACCCAGAACGAACGGATCTCCCGCAGAGGTGCATTCGAGCAAGGGAGTCCTGCGCGGAAACAACGGACAGCTGCAAGCGCTGCCAGTCCCGCTGACCCCTCTTCCCTCTCCCTCTGGGAGAGGGTCGGGGTGAGGGTATGCAGCTCCTGGGTCATGCCCATGAGATTACCCACCGTTCCCCGACCTCCCGTACGATGGGAGAGCCCACCCAGGAGCGCCCATGTCCCGCCGTCTCTCCATCCTGTTGCTCACAAGCTGGCTCACCGTGCCGGGCCTCGCGCTCGCGGAGGAGCTCACGTCCGAGCAGCTCGCCCGCATCCGGCGTGACGAAAAGGCAGCGGAGGCGAAGGTGAACGCGGCGCACGGAAACAAGAAGCCCTCGGAGCTGAGCAATGCCGAGCGGCGGCAGATCATCCGTGAGCAGCAGGAAGCCATCCAGGAAGTGATGGAGAAGAATGGCGTGTCGCGGAAGGACTACGCGCGGCAGATGGCCCGGATGGGGCCGAAGCAGAACGCGGAGGTCGAGGCCGCGGAGAAGGCGCTGGAGGAGAAGGCCGCGGCCTCCAAGAGCCAGGAGTCCGGAGAGATCCAGGTCCAGCAGGGCTTCAGCGAAGAGAACCCAGTGACGCTGGAAGAGCAGGCAGGCTCACTGCCCGCGGTGGAGCACGGCCTGCCCACCGAAGAGGAAGTCCCGGCAGAGGGCGAGCAGTCCCCAGCCGAGAGCGAGCAGGCGCCATCCGTGGAGGAGTGAGCCCCTCCCCTACCCCCAACGCTTCTGCTGCCACACGGAGTCGTAGGGGCAGGAGCAGTCGGTCTCCTCGGGCTCGGGATAATCGTAGCGCTCGCCCTTGTAGTTGCGGAACACGGTCTTCTGCTCACCGCGCTCGAGCACGTAATCAGGCTGGAGCGTCACCTTGCCGCCGCCGCCGGGCAGGTCCACGGCGAGGTGGGGCACGGCGAGCCCGGTGGTGTGACCGCGCAGCTGCTGGAGGATCTCCATGCCCTTGGAGATGGGGGTGCGCAGGTGCTCGCAACCTTCGGCCACGTCCATCTGGTGGAGGTAGTACGGGCGAACGCGGATGCGCAGGAGGGAGTGGGAGAGCTCCTTGATGATGCGGGCATCCGAGTTGAGCCGCCGCATGAGCACGGCCTGGTTCTCCACGGGGACGCCATGGTCCACGAGCCGCTCGCAGGCCTCGCGGGCCTCGGGGGTCACTTCCTTCGGGTGGTTGAAGTGGGTGACGACGTAGAGGGGGGCGTAGCGGCGCAGGAGACGGGCCAGCGAGTCAGTGACGCGCATGGGCAGGCACACGGGCACGCGCGTGCCGATGCGAACCATCTCCACGTGGGGGATGTCGTACAGGGGCGCGAGCAACTCCTCCAGCCGCTCCTCGGAGAGGAGGAACGGATCCCCACCGGAGATGAGCACGTCGCGCACCTCGGGGTGGCGGCGGATGTACTCGATGCCGCGGCGCATCTGCTCCTTGGAGAGCTCGGCCTCACCGCCCTTGGTGATACGGCGGCGGGTGCAGTGGCGGCAGTAGACGGAGCACGTGTCGAGCGCGAGGAAGAGCACGCGGTCCGGGTACTTGTGGACGATGGCCTCCTCGGGCCGAGTCTTGTCCTCGCCGAGCGGATCCGCGAGCTCACCGGGGCGGATGCGGGCCTCGGCGCGAACGGGAATGGACTGCATCCGGATGGGACAGAGCGGATGATCCCGGTCGATGAGGGACAGGTAGTACGGGCTGATGCCGATGCGGAACAGGGAGGAGGTCTCCTGCACGCCGGCGCGCTCGTCGGGCGTGAGGGGGACGTACTTCTCCAGCTGCGCGAGGTTGCGCACGGCATGGCGCTGGTGCCACCGCCAATCAGACCACTCGGCGTCGGTGGCCGCGGGAAACAGGGCCCGGCGCCCGGCCTCGGAAGCCGGGTGCGCGGGAGCGCCCTTGGAGGGCGGCACTGAGGGGGACATCACGCCGCCTTGGCCTGCTCGCGCCACCACTGCTGGCCCGACTCGGGCAGCGTGTAGATGGGATCGAAGTACTCGTACTTGCGCGAGAGGGCGTCGGGGTCATTGCCCTCGATGCCGGTGCGGTAGTTCTTGGTCCAGTACGAGATGCCGCGCTCGCGGTCGTAATCAGCCACCTGATGAATCCAGCGCTTACCGACGAAGGGCACGTCGCAGACGATGCGCGGGGTGGCGAAGCCGGGCATGTACCCCATGATGTCGTGCTGGAGCTGCTGGGCCTCGGCCACGCTGAGCCGCCAGTGCTCCGAGTTGGGGATCATGTCGCACATGTAGAAGTAGTACGGGAGGATCTTCGCGTGATCGAGCAGCGTGAAGCACAGCTCGAGGAGATCCTTGGGGGTGCTGTTGACGCCGCGCAGGAGCACGCCCTGGTTGCGCACGTCGCGGAAGCCCATGTCGAGCAGCTTGCGCACGGCCTTGCCCACGAGCGGGGTGAGCTGGCGGGCGTTGTTGACGTGGGTGTGGAGCGCGAGGTCCACGCCACGCTCATTGGCCTTCTTGGCGAGGCGCTCCAGCCCCTGCAGGACGGAGTCCTGGAGGAAGTGCTGGGGGATGGCCATGAGGCCCTTGCTGGCCAGGCGGATGTCCCGGATGTTGGGGATGTCGAGTAGCGCGCTGACGAACGGCTCGAGGGCCTGGATGGGCAGGTTGGCGATGTCCCCGCCGCTGACCACCACGTCGCGGACGGTGGGCGTCCGGCGCAGGTAGTCGAGCATCTGCTCGTAGCGCTCTTTCTGGGGGATGTTGAAGCGGTGCTTCTGGACCTGGGGGACGTCATTGCCCACGAGATCCATGCGAGTGCAATGGCCGCAGTACTGGGGGCAGGTCGGAAGCATCTCCGCCAGCACCTTGGTGGGGTAGCGGTGGGTGAGGCCCTCCACGACCCACATGTCCGCCTCATGGAGGCTGTCGCGACTGGCCTTGGGGTGGTTGGGCCACTCGGGGTGCCGGTCGTCGAAGGCGGGCAGCATGTAACGGCGGACCGGGTCATTCCACAGGTCCGTCTCGTCCAGGGTGTTGAGCATCTGGGGCGGGACGAGGATGGACATCGTCGCGCGCTCGCGCTGATCGCGCTCCATGCTGGCCAGGAGATCTTCGGGCAGCAGATGGCCGAGGACGGCCTGGAGTTCCTTGAGGTTCTTGACGGTGTGCTTGCGCTGCCAGACGGAGCTTTCCCACTCGGCTTGGGTCACGTTCTTGTAGCCGGGCAGGCGCCTCCAGTCCGGCTCCACGAACTCACGGCGGAGTGGGTAGGAGAAAGGCTGCTGCGCGGGGCCGGCCGAGGAGGCCTTGCCGCGGATGGGCGTCGTCGTCATGGCAACCAACCTTAATGGAACCAGGCCCCGAGAACAGGAAGCCCAGGGAGAGGTCCCTCTTTACCCAACATTGGAAAGAGGGCAACGAATGCGTGACTACTCGACCGGGATGTTGATGAGCTTGGCAACTTCCCCCTCAGAGATCTCTACCTTCTGAGGCTTGCTCTGCTTGCCGCCGAGCTTGAAGACGACCGTGCGGCTACCCACTGGCAAGATCAGCGGATTGCCGAGCGCCACGGGCGTCTCACGGCCGGTGTTCTTGCCATCGACCCAGATCTGAGCCCCGGCGGGTCGGGAGCTGCACGCGAGCTTGCCCTTGGCCACGGCGCGAGGAGGAGGAGGAGGAGCCTTGGTGCTACCGGAGCTGCTCTTCGGTGAAGGGGGCGGCTTCGTGACGGGGCGCTCCGCGACAGGGGCAGGCGCCTCCTTCTCGAGCTCGAAGGGCACCTTCACTTCCGTGTCGCCATCAGAACGGAACTTGCCGGTGTAGCTCTTGTAGCCCGCGCGCGAAACCGTGAAGGAGTAGGTCTTCCCGATGGTGAGGTTGGCGAGCCTGGCGTCGGGAGTCTTTCCCACGCGCTTGCCACCCACCTCGATCTCCGCGCCGGCACTTCCCACGAACACCGCCTCGAACGTTGTCGGCTTGGGAGGCTCCTCGGCAGCAGGTGAAGTCCCCGTGCCCGTACCGGCGGCCGATGCAGTTTGGGGAGCCGGGACCTCCTTCGGCGCATTCTCCTCGGGCAAGGAGCCCGAAGGCGTACCACTCTGAGCACCAGTCCCCGTACCGGTACCTGTGGCGTTGGCGACCTGGGTGTCATTCGCCACGGGCTTTTCGGGCTGATCGGGCGGAGGTTCGGCCACCAACTTCACGGACACGACCTGCGGACGCTCTCCCTTGGTCACGGTCACCATCTGCTCCGCGGGCAAATGACCCGGGGCGGTGGCAGTCAACTTGTGAGTCCCCTCGGGGAGCTCAATGACCTGGTTCTGCGCGTAGATCTGCCCGTCGATCCGGACCTCGGAGCCCTTCGCAGGCTGGACGGAGATCATCAGACTGGCGGTGCGAGGCCCGGACAACAACACGACGCCCAAAATCACGAGCACGAACACCGCGGCGCCCGCGGCAATCCCGATAATGGCCTTGGAGGGGAGCTTCTTTCCAACTCCGACGACGGCGCGCGGTGCTGGTTTTTGGGGGGCGGGCTTCAACTTCTCGGGCACGGGGGCCTGAGCCGTTGGCGGGAGGGTGATGGGGCCGGTCGTCTCCTCCTCCTGGGGGTCGTGCAACGGACCTTGTGCACGAGAATCGTCGTAATCGTCCGGAGCCTCGGGTAGCTGCTGCCCGTCTTGATGAGAGGAGGAGTCCAGCTCCTCATCCATCTGCAGCCGCATCCGCTCCCCAGTGGGCATTGGGCTCATCATGGTGCCACCCGACTCGATATGACCGACGCGGGTAGCATTTGACTCCTCCAGGGCATCCGGCTCCGGGCGAGCCGTAGGGGCGGGCCCGATAACGGTAGCGCCAGAGTAGCCTTCCCCTTCTTCCCCAATGACCACCTGCTGCTTCCCGCCACGGAACCTGTCACGAGGGGTGGGCGGCAGGGTTTCATCCAACTCGGGAGGGTAGTTCGTCTCTCCGGTGAGGCTGTCGTCGACCAGCACACTGGCCGAGGGCTCCGGGGAGGAATCTGGCCGATGGATGATGGAAGGATCGAAGATCTGCGTCTTGTCCCCTGCCCCATCGAGTTCCGCCAGCTCTTCCTCGGTAGGAGGCGGCACGACGGGTTGGGCCTGGGCCGTGGGCGAACGGCCAGCAACGGGCGTCGCGGGGAGCGCCTGTTGCCGACGTGGCGAGCGGGAGATGTCACCCGTGACGCCAGAGGCTTCAATCTGCTCCGGGCGCTCGACGGAAGCGTAGCGCTCCATCTTCTCGGCCTCGCGGATGATGTCCTCCGCGAAGGCCTCCTTCATGTAGCCCGAGAGGTGCTTGGACGAGTAGATGGCATCGCCGGCCAAGAGGAACCGCATGAGGTCCTCCTGGAGATCCGACGCCCACTGATAACGATCCTCCGCATCACGGGCGAGAGCCTTGAGCATCACCTTCTCAAGGCCCACGGGAACGTTCGGGTTGAACTGACGCGGCGTGGGCACATCCGCGTTGCGCACCTTCTCCAGGGTGGAGAAATCAGATTCGCCGACGAACAACCGCTCGCCCGTGAGCATCTCGTAGAGGATGACGCCCACGGCGAAGACGTCGCTGCGACGATCGATGGGCAGGCCGCGGACCTGCTCCGGGCTCATGTAACCAAACTTGCCCTTGAGGATGCCGGCCTGCGTCTTCTGCGACCGGTTCGCCGCCTTCGCGATACCGAAGTCGATGAGCTTCACCTCTCCCTCGTACGAAATGAGGATGTTCTGCGGAGAGATGTCGCGGTGGATGATGTTCAGATCTTGCCCGCGAGCGTCCTTCTTGCGGTGTGCGTAATCGAGCCCCTCGCAAATCTTGGAGGCGACGAAGACGGCCTGGGCCGTGGGCATGATCTCCTTGCGCCGCCGGTAGCGCTCCAGGAGCGTGCGCAGATCCCGCCCGGACACGTACTCCATGGCGATGAAGTAGGTGTCCTCGTGCTTCCCGAGCTCGTGGATGTGCACGATGTTGGCGTGGTTCAGCTGCACGCTGATCCGCGCCTCATCGATGAACATCGTGATGAACTCGTCGTCCTCCGCCATCGTCGGAAGGATCTTCTTGATGGCGAGGATCCGTTCGAACCCCTCGACGCCGAAGGCCTTGGCCGTAAAGACCTCCGCCATGCCGCCAACGTTGATGCGCTCGAGGAGGAGGTACTTGCCAAATAAGGTCGGCTTCTTCATTGCGTGGATCCGCCCGCACCCGGAAGGCCACAACGCCGCTCAGAGAGAAACGGTGGGTGGAAAAACCGGACGAACCCGGGACTTTAGACGGAGCACTGACGGTGAGTCAAACCACCCCGGAGAGCGGATTCCCCAAGAGTTCCAGCCACTTGGGCCATAAAACCCCGCTCGAAGGACGGCGGAGACTCGCTCCGGCCGAATTTACGAGAGCGAAGAGCCTGCGCGCTGCCCCCTAGAACGGGAGAATCCCCACGACGCGGCAGGCTACGCCCACCAGGGCAGCCCAGAAACTGAGGGCCTGAGGGCCTGGTCACACGAGCGGCGAGAGAAAGAGCCCGCAAAGGCGAAGGCCCCGAGTCCACACGTGGGTGTGAGGACTCGGGGCCTTCAAAAAAAATCCGGCAGCGACCTACTCTCCCGCGCGGTTTCCCGCGGAGTACCATCGGCTCTGGAGGGCTTAACTTCCGTGTTCGGGATGGGAACGGGTGGGACCCCTCCGACATTGCCACCGGAAAACATGTGACGCGTGCATACAAAGGGTAGTTTTCAATTTCCTGCTGACAGAAGCTGGTGCCTTCTTCCGAGCCCGGCGCCACTCGCTTTCGGAGCGCGCTCAGGGGCCTCGACCTTGGCCTCGAATCCCTTACTCCCCCGTTTCGGTGGAGCCTGTGAGAGATTGAGGTAAAGTAAGCCGCACGACCAATTAGTACCGGTTAGCTCAACGCGTTACCGCGCTTACACACCCGGCCTATCAACGTCGTAGTCTTCGACGGGTCTTCAGGGGCTTGCGCCCGGGATACCTGTTCTTGAGGTCGGTTTCCCGCTTAGATGCTTTCAGCGGTTATCCAATCGACACATGGCTACCCAGCGATGCCTCTGGCGAGACAACTGGTACACCAGCGGTGTCTCCAACCCGGTCCTCTCGTACTAAGGTCAGAGCCTCTCAAGTATCCTACGCCCACAGCAGATAGGGACCAAACTGTCTCACGACGTTTTGAACCCAGCTCGCGTACCGCTTTAATTGGCGAACAGCCAAACCCTTGGGACCTGCTCCAGCCCCAGGATGCGATGAGCCGACATCGAGGTGCCAAACCTCCCCGTCGATGTGAACTCTTGGGGGAGATAAGCCTGTTATCCCCGGAGTACCTTTTATCCGTTGAGCGATGGCCCTTCCATTCAGGACCACCGGATCACTATGACCTGCTTTCGCACCTGCTCGACATGTCTGTCTCGCAGTCAAGCTCCCTTATGCCATTGCACTCGACGCCCGGTTTCCAATCGGGCTGAGGGAACCATCGCGCGCCTCCGTTACATTTTGGGAGGCGACCGCCCCAGTCAAACTACCCACCAGACAGTGTCCCAGCTCCCGTTGAGGGGGCATGGTTAGACACCAGAATCCGACAGGGTGGTATTTCACCGTTGCCTCCACCGAACCTAGCGGCCCGGCTTCAAAGGCTCCCACCTATCCTACACAGTCGAACCCTAGTGTCACTGTCAAGTTGTAGTAAAGGTTCACGGGGTCTTTCCGTCTTGCTGCGGGTAAACTGCATCGGCACAGCTATTTCAATTTCGCTGAGTCCCTCTCCGAGACAGTGCGGAAGTCGTTACTCCATTCGTGCAGGTCGGAACTTACCCGACAAGGAATTTCGCTACCTTAGGACCGTTATAGTTACGGCCGCCGTTTACTGGGGCTTCGGATCATCGCTTCGCCTTGCGGCTGACGAATCCCCTTAACCTTCCAGCACCGGGCAGGAGTCAGACCCTATACGTCGGCTTCGTGCCTTCGCAGAGTCCTGTGTTTTTGGTAAACAGTCGCTACCGCCATTTCTCTGCAACCTCTCTCGGCTCCAGCTGTACGCCTTCACCTACCAGAGGCCCACCTTCTTCCGAAGTTACGGTGGAAATTTGCCTAGTTCCTTGGAGGAGAGTTCTCTCAAGCGCCTTAGGATTTTCTCCTCACCCACCTGTGTCGGTTTGCGGTACGGACACCCTGTAGACTCCCCGCGGAACTTTTCTTGGAAGCCGAGCATCAACGACTTACCCCGTGAGGGGTGCCATGGGGTCTCGGGGATAGCTGCCGCGCCTTTTCATCGTACGCGACACCCCTACGCCTTTGGACTGGCACAACCACCGGCCAGCTCGTCTAGCTTTCTCCGTCCTTCCTCGGTTCAACGTCTACAAGATGGCGCAGGAATATTAACCTGCTTGCCATCACCTACGCCTTTCGGCCTCGGCTTAGGTCCCGGCTAACCCTGGGAAGATTAACTTGACCCAGGAAACCTTGGGTTTACGGCGAGGGGGTTTCTCACCCCCTTTATCGCTACTCATTTCGGCATCAGCACTCGCAACCACTCCAGCAGCCCTTGCGGTCTACCTTCGCTGTAGTTGCAACGCTCCCCTACCACTGCATGCGCCTGACGCATGCAATCCGAAGCTTCGGCGCTAGTCTTGAGCCCCGTTACATTTTCGGCGCGGCCTGTCTCGACCAGTGAGCTATTACGCTTTCTTTAAAGGATGGCTGCTTCTAAGCCAACCTCCTGGTTGTCAATGACCTGCCACATCCTTTCTAGTGTTCACTTAGACTAGACTTGGGGGCCTTAGCTGTCGGTCTGGGTTATTCCCCTCTTGCCAATGGACGTTATCACCCACTGACTGCTTCCCGAGATAACAATTACCGGCATTCGGAGTTTGGTACGGTTTGGTAATCTGGTGAGACCCCTAGCCGTTCCAGTGCTCTACCTCCGGTATTGAATTCCTCGAGACGATACCTAAATATCTTTCGGGGAGAACCAGCTATCACGGAGTTTGATTGGCCTTTCACCCCTACACACAGCTCATCCCAGAAATTTTCAACTTTCATGAGTTCGGTCCTCCATGAGGTGTTACCCTCACTTCAACCTGGCCATGTGTAGATCACCCCGCTTCGGGTTATAATGCACGCAACTGTAGTCGCCCGTTTCGGACTCGCTTTCGCTCCGGCTCCACCTATCGGCTTAGCCTCGCTACGTACATTAAGTCGCCGAATCATGATGCAAAAGGTACGCCCTCGCACTGTCTTGCGACGTAGTGCTCGGACTGCTTGTAGACATGCGGTTTCAGGTTCTTTTGACTCCCCTCACTGGGGTTCTTTTCACCTTTCCCTCGCGGTACTTGTCCACTATCGGTCGCCAAGGAGTATTTAGCCTTACCGGATGGTCCCGGCAGATTCAGGCAGGATTGCACGTGTCCCGCCCTACTTGGGTACCCCGCTCGGCCTCCACCGGTTTTCGCGTACGCGACTGTCACGCTCTTTGGTGCACCTTTCCAGGTGCTTCCGCTAACCAGCAAAGGTCCTACCGCGGACCCGCAACCCCGGTGCCACTTGCGTGACACCGGTTTAGGCTGTTCCCGTTTCGCTCGCCACTACTTCGGGAATCACTCATTGTTTTCTTTTCCTCAGGGTACTGAGATGTTTCACTTCCCCTGGTTCGCTCCTTCGGCCCTATGTATTCAGGCCGAGGTAACGCGGCTTTCACCACGTTGGGTTTCCCCATTCGGACATCTCCGGCTCAACGTTCGGTTGGCAACTCCCCGGAGCTTTTCGCAGCCACCCACGTCCTTCTTCGCCTCTTGGCACCTAGGCATCCACCGCACGCCCTTAGTAGCTTACTTACCTTAATCCCTCGCAAGCCCGCCTCCCGGCGGGATTTTCAAAACTCGAGACCAAGGTCCAGGCCCCAGCTCTTCGCTGCGGAACCCGGAAGAATGCATTGCTTGAGCTCACCGCTTCCAGCACCTGGCCGCTATCGCAGCACCAGGTACCTTCTGCTGGTGAGTCGAACTTCTCTCAGCAGAAATTGAATTCTACCCTTCGTATGCACTTGTCAAAGAACGCTTCCAATCCATTGATTGGAATACTTGTGGAGCTGATCGGGATCGAACCGACGACATCTAGCTTGCAAAGCTAGCGCTCTCCCAGCTGAGCTACAGCCCCATAACTTCTCTTTACCCAAAGTCGTCGTGGAGCGCTACCGGCTGGCTTCCGCGGCACCGAGCCTTCCCTCAGCAGGGAAGCTGGTGGGCCTAGGTGGACTTGAACCACCGACCTCACGCTTATCAGGCGTGCGCTCTAGCCAGCTGAGCTATAGGCCCAGTTGGTGAGTTACCCGTACAGCTACCTTCATTCTCAAAGAACCGAGCCACGGCTGGCTCAGCCCCTCAAAACCAAACAGCAAGCCCAGACGATTGGGAAACGTTGACCTGGTCGACCTCGGCAGCTTTCGCTGCTGGTACACCCTGTGGCGCCGAAGCGCTCACCGTGTACCCGGTCTCCTTAGAAAGGAGGTGATCCAGCCGCAGGTTCCCCTACGGCTACCTTGTTACGACTTCACCCCAGTTACCGACCACTCCTTGGGCACCTCTTGGTGAGATGACTTCTGGAGCAATCGACTCCCATGGTGTGACGGGCGGTGTGTACAAGGCCCGGGAACGTATTCACCGCGGCGTGCTGATCCGCGATTACTAGCGATTCCGCCTTCATGGAGTCGAGTTGCAGACTCCAATCTGAACTGAGACCGGTTTTATGCGATTAGCTCCCCCTCGCGGGTTGGCGACGCGTTGTACCGGCCATTGTAGCACGTGTGTAGCCCTGGTCATAAAGGCCATGAGGACTTGACGTCATCCCCACCTTCCTCCGGTTTAACACCGGCAGTCCCTCTAGAGATCCACTTGCGTGGCAACTAAAGGCGAGGGTTGCGCTCGTTGCGGGACTTAACCCAACATCTCACGACACGAGCTGACGACAGCCATGCAGCACCTGTCTCTCGGTTCCCTTGCGGGCACTCCCTCATCTCTGAAGGATTCCGAGGATGTCAAGACCAGGTAAGGTTCTGCGCGTTGCGTCGAATTAAACCACATGCTCCACCGCTTGTGCGGGCCCCCGTCAATTCCTTTGAGTTTTAGTCTTGCGACCGTACTTCCCAGGCGGAGAACTTAATGCGTTAGCTACGGCACCGCGGGGGTCAACACCCACGACACCTAGTTCTCATCGTTTACGGCGTGGACTACCAGGGTATCTAATCCTGTTTGCTCCCCACGCTTTCGCGTCTCAGCGTCAGTTACCGTCCAGGTGGCCGCCTTCGCCACCGGTGTTCCTCCCCATATCTACGAATTTCACCTCTACTTGGGGAATTCCGCCACCCTCTCCGGCACTCAAGCTCTGCAGTTTCGGGCGCACTTCCTCAGTTGAGCTGAGGGCTTTCACACCCGACTTGCAAAGCCGCCTACACGCGCTTTACGCCCAATAATTCCGAACAACGCTTGCACCCTCTGTATTACCGCGGCTGCTGGCACAGAGTTAGCCGGTGCTTCTTCTCCCGGTACCGTCAAGCCCCAGCGTGTTAGGCTGAGGGTTTTCGTCCCGGTCGAAAGTGCTTTACAATCCGAAGACCTTCATCACACACGCGGCGTTGCTGCGTCAGGCTTTCGCCCATTGCGCAAAATTCCCCACTGCTGCCTCCCGTAGGAGTCTGGACCGTGTCTCAGTTCCAGTGTGGCTGATCGTCCTCTCAGACCAGCTACCCGTCGTCGCCTTGGTGGGCCATTACCCCGCCAACTAGCTGATGGGCCGCGGACTCATCTAGGTGTGATAGCTTGTATACAGAGGCCACCTTTTCCCTCAGGAGCCGAAGCTCCCGGGGCTTATCCGGTATTAGCCAATCTTTCGACTGGTTATCCCAGACACCCAGGCAGATTATCCACGTGTTACGCACCCGTGCGCCGCTCTACTAGGATTGCTCCATTCGCGCTCGACTTGCATGTGTTAGGCACGCCGCCAGCGTTCGTTCTGAGCCAGGATCAAACTCTCCAATTGAAATTGAAGGTTTTGAACCGGCATCCGTCAGGGCCCGGCTAAGGGACACCTGACTTCGCTGTTCAGGGCACCTCGGAATCGACTCACGCCGACTCGCTGGAGGTGCCGTTTAGAATTGACTGCGGTTTCCGCAATCGTCTTCTTCTTGGGCTTGCTATTTGGTTTTCAAAGACCGAGCCGCTTGTTGCTGCCGCGGCTTTCTGCTACGCTGCCTCTACTTCTCAGCGGCACCCCATTCAACCTCGGGGGCTGCCTTCTTTATTTCAAAGCGACTTTTCTGTCAAGCGGCCGTTGCCGCTCCGTTTCATCGCTTCGCCTCGTAGAGAGTCAACATCGCGCCGGGGCGCTTTGTTTCTTCTTTCGAGGAGGGGCGCGGAATCTACTTCGCTTCCGCGTCTCGTGTCAACTCGCTTCGTCGACTCTTTCTTCCGCCTCGCTTCGACTGTGTCACCTGCGCGACACCCGCCGTTTCGAGGGGAGGCAGCTTCTACCACCGCCGCGTGGGGAGTCAACTTCGCTCGCCGACTTTGTATTTCGTCTTTCACTGCTTCGGTCGGAGACCTCCGTCGCCGTTGCGACTTCACCTTCCCGTCCGAGGGGGCGCGGCTTTTACCTCCGCGTCCGAGTGGATTCAACCGCAACTTCATTTCGGTCGATTCCGCTCACCGTCGGCTTTTTCAGCCGGACTGGCGAGGTTCTCAGTATCTAGGACCACTATCGGGACTTGTCAACTTCATCAACCTGCCCCGCTCGGCGGGCAACAACCACCGCAGCGACAGCTAGCGCGGTAATGCCCATGCCTTCGGTCCTTATTGATGCTCAAAAGAACAACTCACTTCGCTGAAGTGTCACGCGTGTGACACCGCGCCGTGAGGTGAGGCGGCTTATCCACCAGGTGATCAGGCAGCGCAAGCTATTTCTGACCATCCCCCACCCACTCCAACTCGTTCAGCTCCGGCTCATGGGTGGTGTAGAGAAACCGCCTCTCGAACTCTCTTCATTCCCCCAGCTCAGGTTCCCGACTTCTCCAGCCGGAGTTTCGAAAGATCTACCCGTCCCCGGCGGCAGCGCTCGGAGACGACGATTGCATGTAGATCCCGATAGGCGCGCTCGAAGTCGTCGTTCACGATGATGTAGTCGTACGAGGCAACTCCTCGCTCAATCTCCGAGCGGGCGGCCAGCATCCGACGCCGGATCGTGTCCTCCGCGTCGGTCCCACGCTCGCGCAAGCGCCGCTCGAGCTCCTCCATGGCAGGAGGTACGACAAAGACGAGCACCGTGTCGGGGTGCTTGCGCTTGATCGCCAGTCCCCCCTGCACGTCGATATCGAAGATGGCTACGCCCCGCCGTGCTCGGGCTTCATCCACCACGGCCTGGGAGCTCCCGTAGAAGTGGCCATAGACCTCGGCCCACTCAACGAACTCGCCCCGCTCGATGCGCTCTTGAAAGGAAGCGACGTCCACGAAGTGGTAGTCCACTCCGTCCTGCTCCCGTCCTCTGGGCTTCCGGGTGGTGACGCTGATGGAGAAAAGGGCCTCCGGCAGCTCGCCGAGCAGGCGGCGCGCCAAGGTGGTCTTCCCCGTCCCCGAGGGAGCTGAGAGGACAAGCAAGATGCCGGGCTGGAGAGAAGTAGGCTCGTTCATTCGACGTTCTGGACCTGTTCGCGGATGCGCTCGACTTCGGCCTTCATCGATACCACTCGCGAGGAGATCTCCGCGTGCTGACTCTTGGAGCCCGTGGTGTTCACTTCGCGGTGCATCTCCTGCACAAGAAAGTCCATGCGGCGGCCCGCCGGCTCGCTCCCCGCCATCAATTGGCGGAACTGCTCGAGGTGACTGGCTAGCCGCGTCATCTCCTCGGCAATGTCCGTCCGCTCGGCGAAGACGGCGACCTCCTGGGCGAGCCGCTGCTCGTCCACGGAGATGCCACGGGCCAGCTCCGCTACGCGCTCGGCCAGCCGCTGGCGGTACTCCTCCACTGAACGGGGTGCCAGCGCGGCGACCTCCCGGCTCCAGCGCTCGATAAGCCCGAGCCTCGCCTCCAGGTCCGCATGGATCGCCTCTCCCTCCACCTGCCGCATCCGCTCCAGCGCGCTGAGCGCTTGCTCCAGCGCCTCCTGCACGGCCCGCGTTGCCGACTCCACGTCCATGCCCCGCTCCTCCAGCCGCATCACCCCTGGCTGGTTGGACACATGGGTCCAGGACACCTCGGCCATCATCCCGAGCGCCTCGGCGACCTCACGGAAGGCTCGCGCGTACTCCCGCGCCAACGCCACATCCACCACCGGCACCGTCCCAGCCGCCGTCGCCGTCTGCCTCTTGATGAAGACCTCCACCGAACCGCGGGCAAGTCGGTCCTTCACCTGCTTCGTCACCGCCGACTCCAGCGCCGCCAGCTCCCTCGGTAGCCGGACCTTTACCTCGCAGAATTTGTGGTTGAGAGAGCGCAGCTCCACGGAGAACTCCTCGTCCCCCACACGCGCGCGTCCCGCTCCAAACCCGGTCATGCTCTTCAACATTGGCGGCTTGCTAGGCGCTTCCGGTCAGCAGGTCAAGCCACCTGCACCAATCCTCTCTGCTATGGTCCGCCCCCCGATGGTTTGGCACAAGCGGCTCGAGTTGTGGGCGAAGCTGGCACTCGCTCTCGTGGCTTCCGCCCTCCTCTGGCGCCCCGGTCGCCGGAAGAAGGTGGGAACCCCCCTCCCCTCCCCCCGGCGCGTCCTCCTGGTTCGTATCGACAACCGGGTGGGCGAGGCCCTCCTCACCACCCCTCTCCTCAGCACCCTCAAGGCCTCCCCCAGGCCCCCGGAAGTACACGTCCTCGTCCACTCCAAGGTCGCCCGCGTCATCGCCGGCCACCCCGAGGCGGATCGGATCATACCCTTCGACCGGCGTCTGCTCTGGCTCGGGCCTCTCGCCCCCGGCATCCGCGCCCTACGCCGCGAGCACTATGACGTCGTCGTCGACTGCGCCAACTGGTCCACGCCCTCGGTCACCTCCGCCCTCATCTCCCGGCTCGTCGGGCCTCGCTCCATCGTCATCGGCCCCCGCATGTGGCCCGTCCACTACCTCCACTCGCTGTCCGTCCCGGCTCGCTCCGATACGAACCGCGAGGTGCTCCAGCGCGTCCACCTGCTCTCCCCCCTCCTGGAGCGTCCTCCCCGAGAGCTGATGTCCTTTCGCTCTCCTCAGGTCAGTGAGGCGTTCCGCGCCTGGCTCGAGGCCGAATCCGCTTCCCCACGCGCTGTCATCAACCCAGGTGGACGGCTCGGCTGGCGCCGCATCCCTCCCGAGGCCTTCGCCTCCGCCGCTCGCGCGTTGATCGCCTCCGGCCGCACCCCCATCGTTACCTGGGGTCCCGGTGAGGAGGAGCTCGCTCGCACCGTCGTGGCCGCCGCCCCCGGCGCACAGCTCGCCCCTCCCACCAATATCGACGAGCTCGCCGCCCTCATGCGCTCCGCCGGTCTCACCGTCTGCAACAACACCGGCCCCATGCACCTGTCTGTCTCCGTCGGCGCCCCCACCCTCGGCCTCTTCCTCCGCATGGACATGGACCGATGGGGTCACCCCTACCCTCCCCACCGCATGGTCGACCTCACCCCCGTCGTCGACTCGGGTGGCGACCTCCAGGCCCGCATCTTCGAGGAGGTTCGCTCCTTCGCCGATGGGCTCTCGGTCCGGGCTTCTTCAGCTCCCTGAGCTTGGGAGTGGGTGGGATTCTTCGAGCAACAGCTCCGGGACTCCGCCCCGGATGGGGTACGCGAGACGGCAGTTCTCGCAGTGCAGCTCGTCCCGATGGGGGTTCACGGATGTTGAACCCGGGGGTTTTATACCCTCACCCCGACCCTCTCCCAGAGGGAGAGGGAGTGGGTTCTTGCACTTCGGGCAGGCCAACGTCTCGAACAGCCAGTCGGGAAGCGGCATAGAGGGCTATTTCGCTCCTCGCTCCGCTTGTAGCCTCTGCGCGAGCTCCGTCGTGCTGTGGTTCTTTGGATCCCCTGCCACCGCGACTCGGCCTCCGTAGGCTCGCACCTCGTCCGCCTCCGGAATCGTGTCCGGCGTGTAGTCCGTTCCCTTTACGTGCACGTCCGGTTTCAGCGCTCGGATGATGTGGCGCACGTTCGGCTCATCAAAGATGAGCACTCGGTCCGTACATGCCAGCGCTGCCACCATCTCCGCCCTCTCCCCCTCCGGAATGTGCGGCCGGCCCGGTCCCTTGTACGCCCTCGTTGACGCGTCCGAGTTCACTGCCACCACCAGGTAGTCCGCCAGCTCCTTCGCCCCCTCCAGATAGCGCACGTGCCCTACGTGGATCAGATCGAAGACCCCGTTTGCCAGCGCCACCGTCTTCCCCTCTGCCCTCCAGCGATCGCGCTGCTCCACTACCTCCGACAGCTTCCTCACCTTGTTCGAGGTGCTCACCGCGCGCTCCTCAGCTCGCCCAGCAGCTCATCCCGCGCCACCGTCGCCGTTCCCAGCTTCTGCACCGCCAAGGCGCCTGCCACGTTCGCCAGCCTCGCCGCCTCCCTGAAGCCGCCCCCAGCCGCCAACCCCAACGAAAAGGCCGCGATCACCGTGTCCCCTGCCCCCGTCACGTCCACGGCCTCCTTCGCGCCGTGCACCGGAATCATGTCCACCCCGCCCTTCGCATCGAAGAGCGCCATCCCGTGCCGGCCCCTCGTCACCAACAGCGCCTGGCACTTCATCCGGCGCACCACCTCGTGCCCCGCCTCCACCAGCTCCGCTTCCGTCCGCAACGGCCGGCCTACCAACGACTGCAGCTCCGGCTCGTTCGGCTTGCACACCGTCACCCCCGTGAAGGCCGACAGGCTGTACCGGCTGTCTACGCACACCGGCAGTCCGTCCGCCGCCAGCTTGCTCAGCGCCTCGCGCATCTCCTCCCCCACCACCCCCGCCCCGTAGTCGGAGACCACCACCGCGTCCACGTCCTTCGCGGCCTCCTCCACTCGCTTCACCAGCGCTCGGCGAAGCTTCGGCGGCAACGGGCCCCGCTGCCCTCGGTCCAGCCTCAACATCTGCTGCCGCGTCGTGTTCACCCCGCCCGCCAGAATGCGCGTCTTCGTCTCCGTTTCCACGCCCTTCGCACTCACCGCGCGCAGCTCGATTCCCGCATCGTCGAACAGCTTCCGCAGCGCCTTCCCCATCTCGTCCGCCCCCAATACCCCCACCGCCGTCACCTGCCCCGACAGCGCTCGCACGTTCGCCGCCACGTTCGCCCCGCCCCCTAGCTTCACCTCCGAAGACTCGTGGCGGACGATCAGCACCGGTGCCTCCCGGCTCACCCGGTCCGTCTGGCCGTAGATGTAGTGGTCGGCGACGAGATCCCCCACCAACAGCACCTTCCGGCGCGCGAAGACCAATGGAAGTTGGGCCAGGAGAGGAGTCACTCGGGCGGGCAGCACGGCAGCCATGGCGGCGCGTTGTCCCACAGCAACACCCCATCCACAAGCTGACCTTTTCCTACCCGAGCCCGAGCGCCCGGCGAAGGTGCGACTCACCCTCGAGCACCTCTACCCCCAGGCGCACCGTCCACGTCTCAAAGCCCCCAGGCAGCCGCACCAGGTCCTTCTCCGTCGTCACCACCCTCGCCCCCAAGCTCGCCGCCCGTGCGCTTACCTCGTGGAGTTCCCGCTCGCTGAAGTGATGATGGTCCGGAAAGAAGGCCGTGCCCCGCACGTCCGTTCCCAGCTCGCCCAGCGTCCGCAGGAAGCCCCCCGGCCGAGCAAGCCCCGCCAGCGCTAGCACCGGCTGCCCCGACAGCGACTCGGGAGGATGCTGCGCTCCCGATGGATCCACCCACGCCGTAGGTCGATACCGCGTCCGCACTTGGGGCGCTCCAAGTGGTGGCAGCGTCCGCCCAGGCGTCGCCGCGGCTCGCACCCAGAAGAGCGTCGCCCGGTTCAAGCCGGACAGCGGCTCGCGCAACGGCCCTCTCGGCAACATCCGGCCATTGCCGAAACCCACCGCCTCGTCCACCACCACCACGTCCTCGTCCCTCGCCAGCTTCCGGTGCTGAAAGCCATCGTCGAGCAGCACCACCTCCAGCCCGAACTCGTCCCTCGCCCGACGTGCCAGCATCCGCCGATCCGCTCCCACCAACAGCCGCGCCTCGGGACAACGGCGCGCGAGCAGCAACGGCTCGTCTCCCGCCTCCTCCACGGATGGCAGCGGCCCCACTCCCGTGAAGGTCACGGGCTCCTTCGAGCTGCGCCCGTACCCTCTCGTCAGGATGCCGACCCGCTTGCCCTCTCGCACCAGCAGCTCCGCCAGGTACAGCACCGCCGGCGTCTTTCCCGTCCCTCCCACGTTCAGGTTGCCCACCGAGATGACGCGCAGTCCCTCTACTCGCTCGCCTCGCAGCAGGCCCACGTCGTAGAGCGCTCCCCTCAGCCTCACTCCCGCCCCGTATCCCCAGGCCAAGACGTCCAGCGGCGCCAGCAGTGCCTTCCGGCTCCAGTCCTCCTCCCTCCCCGGGTAGAAGACCCGCTCGATCGCCGTCGGCGCCTCCTGCCTCGGGGCCGGCTCGCTCACCGCTCTGCCCTCGCCTGCTCGTACAGCGCGAGTACTTCCGCGGCGATCTTCTCGTTACTCGGGTGCGCCACCAGCGCCTTCGTCCCCGACTCCGAGGCCTTCACCACCGCCTCGGGCGTTGGTTCCTCCACCAACACGTCCGCCAACGACGGCAGGTTGCCCTCCCCCACCGCCACCACGCGCACCCCGCAGGCCCTCGCCTGCGCCGCGGCCCTCGCGCTCCAGTCGTTCCCCAGTCCCAACACCCACACCTCGTCCAGCGCTCGCAGCCAGCGCACGAACGTCTCGCCCCGCTGGTACCCCGCGAAGGTCACCGCCTCCTCCAGCCCCAACGCGCGCACCTGCTGGCGCACCGGCTCCACCAGCTCCCCGTCACCCACCAGCACCAGCCTCGCTCCGGCGTGTCCCTGGCGCAGCCTCGCGAAGGCCTCCACCCCGAGCGCGTGCCGCCTCGAAGGCTGGAAGGTGGACACCATCCCGATCAGCGGCGAGCCCGTCAGCCCCAGCTCCCTCCTCAGCGCCTCACGATCCTCCGCCGGTCGGAACATCGAATCCACCAGCGGCGGCAACACCCTCACCCTCCGGCCCACCAGCCGCGTGATGACCGAGGACGACGGCACCGTGTACGCGTCTGCCCCCGGCAGCGAGCTCCTGAGCGACCTCGGCGCATGCACCGAGCGAATCAACACCGCGCCCCTCGGTCTCCCCCACCTCGCCACCAGGTGATCATGCGTGAAGTGCGCGTGCACCACATCCACGCTTCGCGCCTTCAGCCGCCGCAGGTCCCTCCACACCCTCCACGGCGATGACTTCACCGACAGCTCCAGCCCTCCCTCGTCCAGCAGCCCCAGCGCCTCGAAACGCGGCACCGCCGGCTCCTCCGCCGACACCTCCCTCCGCAGGCGATCCACCGCCACCGTCACTTCGTGCCCCGCCTCGCGCTGCGCCAACGCCAGCAACGCCACGTTCTCCGCGGGGCCACTCCAGAATGGGCTCGCAAGCAGGTGCAGGATTCTCATCGGGACTCAGGCACTTCCCTGGCGAGCACTCGCGCCATGTGCTCCACGTTGCGCTGGCTCGCTCCTGAAATCTGCCGCACCGTCCCCCTCGCCAGCTCCCCCAACGACGTCACCGTCTCTGGCTTCGCCAGCAACTCCGACATCACCCGGTACAGATGCTCCACGTCCTTCACCTGGATGCCTCCCCTCCCCACCAGCACCTGCACGCTGTCCCGGAAGTTCTCCATGTGCGGCCCGAACAGCACCGGCTTCCCCTGCCCCGCTGGCTCCAGGATGTTCTGCCCCCCTCGCTTCGTGAACGACCCGCCCACGAACACCAGCGTCGCCAGCCCGTACGCCCTCGTCAGCTCTCCAATCGTGTCCAGCACCACCACTCGCCCGCCCTCCTCGTTCCCCTTCGAGCGCAACCCCACGCTCAGCCCCGCCTCCCTCGCCAGCGCGACGATCCGCCCCGCCCGCTCGATGTACCTCGGCGCGATCACCAACCGCAGATCTGGGTGCGCATCCAGCAACCGGCGATAGACCGCCAGCAGGTGCTCCTCCTCACCCTCGTGCGTGCTGCCGGCAATCCACACCCGCTCCCCGACCTTCAGCCCCAACGCGCTCCGCAGCGCCTCGTCCTCCCGCCCCACATCCGCCGCCGCCAGCGCGTCGAACTTCGTGTTCCCCGTCATGAACACCCGCTCGCCCGGCGCCCCCAGCCCCAACACCCGCTCCGCCTCGTCCTCCCCCCTCATCAGGAACAGGTCCATGTCCCGCAGCGGATTGCCAATGAGCGAGAACAGCAGCCGGTACTTCCCCTGGTGCGCCGGCGAGAAGCGCCCATTCGTCAGCGCTACCCGCACACCCGCTCGGCTCGCCGCCCGGATGAGGTTGGGCCAGATCTCCGTGTACTCGAGCACCAACAGGTCCGGACGTATCGCCTTCACCGCCCGCCGCGTAGCGCCCCACAGGTCGTACGGCGCATACACCACCCCGTCCACCTGCTTCGCCAGGCGCTCGCGCCCCATCATGTAGCCCGAGTTCGTCATCGTGGAGAGCACGATGCGACACCCCGGGAAGCGCGCCCGCAGCGGGCCGAACATCGGAGAGAGCGCTAGCAGATCCCCCGCGCTCGCCCCGTGCAGCCAAAACGTCGGGCCAGGCCCTCGCTCTGGGAGCTCGCCCTTCGCGTAAAAGCCGAGCCGCTGCCGCAGCCCGTGCCGCGTCTTGCGGTGCAGCGACAACACCGGGAAGAGCACGGCGAAGAGCAGGTAGCTGGCGAGGACGTAGAGGAAGCGCATGGCGACTGGGGCCGCGTCCCTCTACCAGATGCCGCACCTCCCGGCAGCACGTGGCTCCTACCCCGCCGGCGCCACCCCATCCCACAGCACGCCGATACCCTGTTTGTCAGGATGGCTTTTAATTCATTATTTTCTTGGATTCATCGAAATTGACGAATCCTTGGGCACGCAGATGTGCACCCTGGGGGAGTCAATACCCTCACCCTTTCCCTCTCCCAGAGGGAGAGGGGGTGGGACTCAGTGGGATTCGGTTTTCCGTAGGATCCGTATCGGGCTTGGGACGAGCCACGGACGCCACTGTGTGCCGAAGAAGCTTCCGGGTGCTCGCACCCACGCCTCTACCTGCACCGCTCCTTCCTCCACCAGTTCCACTGTCCTGCCATCCGGTCTTAGTCGCCCCGCCCCTCGGACCTCGACTCGAACCTGCTCTCCTGCCTGTGGCGGCAGGCGCACAGTGAGCACATCGCCTACGTGAGCCTCCCGGCTCCCCGTCGACAGGCCTTCCAGTGCGAAGCCCTCGGGTTCTCCCAACGCCCGGAAGGCACATACTGCTCCGCCGCTCGCGAGCCCCTTCACCACCCGCTCCGCCGCGGCCCGTGCGTCCCCCGGGAGTTCCGGCACGTCCGGCAGGTACACCGCCAAGGCCCGGAAGACGTCCTCGTAGCGCGGCAGCCCGTGCGCGTCGTGTGAGCACAGCGCCACCCGCGGCTTCTCCCGCTCGAGTTCCAACAACCGCGCCATGGGTTCCGGCCCCGGCTCGACGAGCAGCATCACCCCGTGCACCGGATTGCTGAAAGACGCTCCCACCGCGGGCAGCAGCCGGCTGAGCGGGTGGCGTAGCGCGTCCCGGAAGAACGTGTCCGCGGAGTAGAGCTCGAAGCCATCCGCCCGCCGCGCGGCCTCCTCGTGGCGCCAGGGGTTGCGCGCCTGCACCGGGTGCGCGAGCACGCTCACCCCACCCGCCTGCCCCACCGCCGCCTCGGCCTCCCCTCCATCCATCCACGGCCGCACCCCCTCCAGCGGGCGCTGCATTCCGAACGCCACGAGATGGCCATGCGCCGTCGAAATCTCCACGCCTGGCACCAGCAGCACCCCGTCCAGGAAGGTGGGCTCCCGCAGTGCGAAATCGTTGTGGTCCGTGAGCACCACGAAGTGCAACCCCGCCGCATTCGCCGCCGCGGCCACCTCTTCCACTGTCCCCCGCCCGTCCGAGCGCGTGGTGTGCACATGGAACGCTCCGCGCACCCACCCGGGCCCCTCTGTCGGAGAGGGCACCACCGGGTAATCGGCGTAGGAGGCCGCGAGGGTGAAGAAGCCCGCTATCCCCAGCACCAGCAGCACCAGCCCCAGCAGCGCCCGGAGCAGCTTGCCCGCCAGCTCCGACGGCATCACGCGGCACCCCGCTCCGTACCCGACGTCTGCAGCGCCCACAGCGCCGCGTAACGGCCTCCCGCCTTCAGCAGCTCCGTGTGGCTGCCTTGCTCCACCACGCGTCCTGCCTCCACCACGCAGATGACGTCCGCGTCCACCACCGTCGACAACCGGTGGGCGATCACCAACGCCGTCCTTCCTGGCAACACCGCCGCGAGCGCCGCTTGCACCTCGCGCTCGCTCTCCGGATCCAGGCTGCTCGTCGCCTCGTCCAGCACCAGCACCGGCGCACGCGACAGCACCGCCCGCGCAATGCACAGCCGCTGCCGCTGGCCTCCGCTCAGCTTCACGCCGCGCTCGCCCACCCGGGTGTCATACCCCTCGGGCAGCGCCCGGATGAAGCCGTCCGCGTTCGCCACCCGCGCCGCCGCCTCCACCTCCTCGCGCGTCGCGTCCGGCCGCCCATAGCGCAGGTTCTCCAGCACACTGCCCGAGAAGAGCAACGGCTCCTGCGTCACCAGCGCGAACTTCGCCCGCACGCTCGCCGCCGTGTACCGGTCCACGTCCACCCCGTCGAAGCGCAGGTGGCCCTCCTGGGGGCGCTCGAAGCGCAGCAGCAGGTATGTGAGCGTGCTCTTGCCTCCACCGCTCGGCCCCACCAGCGCCACCACCTTCCCCAGCGGCAGCTCCAGCGTCAGCTCCTCCAGCGCCCGCCGCTCCCCGTAGGAAAAGCGAACCCCCTCCACCTGAATGCCTCGCTCCAGCGCCGGCGCCTCCGTGGCTCCCGGCGCGTCCTCCACCGGGTGGCGCAGGTCCAACAGCGCGAAGAGCCGCTCTCCCGCCGCGCCCGCCTGCATCGCGAACTGCGTCACCCGCCCCAGGTCCTTGATGGGCTGGTACACAAGAATCACCGCGGTGAGGAACGACAGCAGGGACTCAGGCTCCATCGCATGCGTGGACGCCGCGTAGGCCAGCGAGCCCGCGAGAGCCGCCGCCGCCAGCACTTCCATCAACCCGGGCACTCCGCCTCGCGCCCACGCCGCCCGCACCAGGGCCTCCTCATGGGCCCGCGCGTGCGCCGAGAAGCGCGCCAGCTCCGCCGCCTGCCCGTTGAAGGCCTGGATGGTGCGCATCCCGCCCAGTCCTTCCTGAATCTGCCCCGCGAGGTGGCCCAACTGCACCTGGCCCTCGCGCGTGCCCCGCAGCGCCTTGCGTGTCAGCCGCGAGGCCGGCAGCGCCGCCAGCGGCAGCACGCACAGCATCAACCCACCCATCAACGGGCTGATGGACAACGCCACCCCCGCCAGCACCACCACCTGCAGCGAGTCCCGCAGGTACGAGCCCACGGTGTACATGGCCGCCATCTCCACCGCCTGCACGTCCGCGGAGAAGCGGCTGAGCAGATCTCCCATCCGCTCGCGCGCGAGCTGCGCCGGTGACAGCGAGGAGAGACGGACGAAGAGCGCCCGCCGCAGGTCCGCCACCACCTTCTGGGCGAAGAGGCCCATGAAGTAGAACTGACCCAGGTACCCCACGCCCTTCACCAGCCCCACCGTCACCACCACCACGGGGAAACCCCAGAGCGCGGCCTCGCGAGGGAGGCTCGACAACCACGGCACCGGCTGCGCACCACCAAAGCCCTGCTCGCCGCCCGACAGGAGGAAGCGCAGCGCTGGACCCATCAGGTACGCATAGGCGCCCGTGGCGAGCCCCAGCACCGCCATGCACACGAAGGCCACCACCAGGATGCCCACGTGCGGCCGGGCGTAACCCAGCAACCGCCACAACGACTTGTGCATCACCGACCTACTTTGCGCAGCGCGGCCTTGGCGAGCTGGGCATTGGGATTGAGCTCGAGCACCTTCAGCAGCTTCTTGCGCGCGACGGACGCGTCATCCATTTCGCTGTCGATGATGGCCGAGATGATGAGCGCTCGCTCCAAGTACGGGTTGAGCGAGAGCGCCTTGCGAAGCACCTTCTGCGCCGCCTTCGCCCGGTCTTCCTTTGGCCCCGTCCCGGCCAGGAACGTGGCCCAGGCCAGGTATGAGTAGTACTCGGGCTCCAGCGGGTTGAGCGTCACCGCCTCCTCGAAGTGGATGAGGGCCGATCGGTACTGCTTGCGCTTGAGCGCCGCCTCTCCGCGCCGGAGGATGATCTCCGCGTCCACGTTCACCGCGGTGGCGCGCCCTACGTCCATGCGCGACATCAGGTACTGGAGGTACGCCTTGCGCTTCTCCTCCACCGACAGCACTCGGTACGCCGCCGACAGCTTCTCCTGCACCGAGTCCAGCAGATCCTTCATCTCCGAGGTGTCGAACTCGGCGTAGCTGTCCGGGTGAAAGCGAGTGGCGAGCTCGTGGTAGGCGCGCTCCACGGCCTCGGTGTCCGCGGCGATGTCCAGCCCCAGGCACCGGAAGTAGCTGCCGGTGATGATCTTCACCGCACCGTCGCGCAGGCTGGCCGCCGTCTCCGCGTCCAGTGGCTTGCGCTTGCGCGGGGCAATGACGTCCGGCACCGCCACCACCTCGCCCGGCCCGGTCGCCACGGGCGTCGGAGAGAAGCTCATGCAGCCGGCCAGCTTGAGGAACCACAGCAGCGAGTACCCACGCCGCAAGTCCCCACGCCCGTGCGCCAGCAGGTCCCGCAGCGCGATGCGCCCGTTCACCTGCATGACGATCTTCAAGTCCTCCGTGTTCAGACCCAGCGCACCCAGGTCCCTGCCAAACTCAGGCGTGCGCACCGGGAACTCCGCCTGGTGCGCGCGTAACGGAGCGGCCAGCACCTTGAGCGGAATGGCCCGCCGCGCTCCATCGAGGATCGGCGCCAGCGCGGGCGTCTCCACCGTGGCCACCTCGGCCT
Organism: Archangium minus; assembly: GCF_044360475.1. Classification (NCBI taxonomy): domain Bacteria; kingdom Pseudomonadati; phylum Myxococcota; class Myxococcia; order Myxococcales; family Archangiaceae; genus Archangium; species Archangium minus. Next base: position 5,084,760 of record NZ_CP043494.1, on the reverse strand, counting down.
GGAACTCCTCGCCGGGGTAGAAGGCATAACGGCCCTCGCGCATGCCGATGACCTGCGCCAGCCGATCCTGCGTGTAGTCGCGCAACAGTTGCAGCAGCTCCTCGCCCGCCGCCTCCACCCCAGACTCCGCCAGCGCGGCGCCAATGCGCAGCCCCGAGCTCAGCGCCTGCACCAGCCGCTCCGCCTGAGCCTCGGTCACCACCTGGCGCTGCAGCAGGTAGTGGGGCAGCGCGTCCTGCCGCGCGCTCGAGTCGTAGTTCACCGCGCCGCCGCGGGCGAAGAAGACCCGCCGCGTGAGATCCTTGTAGGCCACCACCAGCACGCCATCGCGGCGCACCCGGTACAGCGACACCAGCAACGCCGGCAGCGGGAAGCCCTTGAGATCGCCGCTGACCACCGCCGGTCGGGCCAGCATCGCCCGCACACCCTTGAGCGGGGTCTCGTTCTGCGCGGCGCCGGCGACCAGCGATTGCAGCTTGCCCACCAGCTCGCCCGGCTTGAGCGGGTCCGCCACGTAGGCATTCACCTTGAGATCCAACACCGACGCCACCCCGCGCGCCCGGCCCAGGTGGCCCTTGTCGATGGCCACGATGGGCACTCGCGCGCCCATGCTGTGGTTGCGGATGAGGTGCCCCACGTGGGCTCCCTGCAGGCGCGGCAGATCCACGGACACCACCACCAGGTCCGGGTTGTCGGCGACGAAGTGCTCCATTGCCGAACCGGGGTCGCTCACCGCTCGCACGGTGTACCCGGCTTGAGACAACAACCCGGTGAGGTGCTCCAGAGTGGGCGGATGGCTCTCGGCCAGAAGAAGCGTCTTCAAGGGCCGGCGAGTGTACACATTCGGCCCGCTCGCTTCAGTGGGTATCCACGTCTCCCCGCTCGCGGTCCCCGGCTTCCGCCCAAAGAGGCCCACCTCCCTGGCTGCCCAGAGAGAAGCGGAGCGCTCTCCCAGTGAAAGAGTTCAGGGAAACCACCGCGGGCCCTCCGCCGTCCAGGCGTCCGGCCGCCTTGAAACCGGCACCCGGGCGTCCCCACCTTGGCGAAGGAGGTGCCCCATGGGCCAGGAGAGATCGGACGTCTTCGACAGAGAGGGAAAACCACCCGCTCGAGATGATTCACAACAGGACTTCGAGGAGGCCAAGCAGGAGCTCCAGCGACGTGCTGGAGAGAGCGAGCAGCCGAAGCACCCCGAGGAGCGCACCTCCCCCGAGTATGAGGGCAAGGAGCCAAGCGACTGATGTACAAGCGCGAGGATGTACAAGCGTGAGCTGGAGGGAGAAACCACCTGGCGCGGCTACACCCTGCGGCGGGCTCGGCCCGAGGAGCTCGCGGCGATGCCGGAGCTCGAGCACCTCGCCGCCCAGCAATTCCGCCAGTCGGTACACTCCTTCATCACCGACGCGGAGACCCAGACGCTTGAACAGCTGCGCGAGTACCAGCGGCACGGTGGCGCATGGGTGGCTGTTTCAGCGGAGGGAGGGCTCGCGGCCTTCGCGCTCTGCAAGGAGGTGGATGGCACGGCGTACCTCGCGGAGATCGACGTGCACCCGGCCCACGCGCGACAGGGACTGGGCCGGGCCCTCTTCGAGGTGCTGAAGCGTCAGGCGCGCGAGCAGGGCTACCGAGCGATGACGCTCATCACCTTCCGGGACATCGCATGGAACGCCCCCAACTACGAGCGCTGGGGCTTTCGCGTGATGCGCAACGACGAGGTGGGTCCCGGTCTACGTGCCCTTCGCGAGCACGAGACCCGAGCGGGATTTCCGCCCGAGAGCCGCGTCTGCATGGTGCTCTCGCTGGACGAGCTGCCTGCTTCGTGACGGCATCACTCCCAGGAGATGTCGTACTCGCTGTCGAGCACATCCGTCTGGCGGCCGAGCACCGTCACCCGCTGGACGGGCATCTTCTCGAGCAGCTCCAGCAGCGTCCCCTCGTGGAACGGGAAGGGCATGAAGGTGTTCTTCAGGGAGAAGCGGGCGCGCCCTGGCCCCACCCATGACAAATCGAACTCGCCGAAGCTCAACGAGACCCGGTACACGATGGGCAGAGAGTCCAGCAGCCTCCGGGCATCTCCCCCGTGCATCACGCCCATGGCCTTGCCGGCCTTGGATTCACGGAAGTCCCTCGCCGCCCTGCGCCCAAGCTGCCGCAGCGCCTCGTCGAAGCTGCCGTGCTCCACCGCCAGCAGCCGGATCGCGGTAGCGACCATCCGGAGGTAGGAGGCCATGGGGTAGTTGAAGAACTCCACGAACTCCTTCTCGCCACTGGCCGCCAGGCAACGGCTCGCCATCACCCCGTCCCCGAGCTCGCCCACGGCTCGCAACAAGCCGATGCAGAACACGCCCCGTGCGGTGTCACTCGGGCGCATCAAGGCGATCCGCCGCGCGAAGTCACGCTCCCAGTACTCCGCAGCCTGATTCTTCTGCTCAGCCATTTGGCTGTCCTGGCGCACGCGTCGTCCCCCTCGATACCCGGCCCTCAAGGAGGTTATCGGGATTGCTAGGGCGGAAGTTTCCACTTCCGGGCCAGGATGTCGACAGGGGGGCCTGAATTGCTTCGTCACCAGGACGGAAGGCATGCGCCTCTTCACCTCACGAGGAATTCTTCAATCATGAGGCAGTGAGAAATCAGGATCTCGCGTGGATCTCGCGAGCAGCGCTTCAGGTAGGATGCGCGCCGCTTCTCATGTCCCCATCTCCCCAGATTCTCGTTGTGGCGGGCGAGGCGTCCGGAGACGCCCACGCCGCCGAGCTCGTCGCCGCCCTCAAGGCCCGCCGCCCGGACCTCACCTTCTTCGGAATGGGGGGCTCGCGCCTCGCCGCCCAGGGCGTGGAGCTGCTCTACGGCGCCCACGAGGTCAACGTCATGGGCATCACCGAGGTGCTGCCCAAGATTCCACGCATCCTGCAGGTGATGGGAGGGCTGGCCCGCGCCGCCGCCGAGCGCCGCCCGGCCTGCGCCATCCTCGTGGACATTCCCGACTTCAACCTGCGGCTCGCCGCCCGGCTCAAGAAGCTCGGCATCCCCGTGGCCTACTACGTCTCGCCGATGATCTGGGCCTGGCGCCGGGGCCGAGTGAAGACGATCGCCAAGCTGGTGGACCGGATGCTTTGCATCCTCCCCTTCGAGGAGGACTTCTACCGAGAGGCCGGTGTCGCCGCCCGCTACGTGGGCAGCCCCGTGGTGGAGCAGATGCCCTCCCCCGCCAGCACCACCGCCTTCCGCCAGAAGCTCGGGCTGCCCGCGGAGACGCCCACGCTCGCCCTGCTTCCAGGCAGCCGGATGAGTGAAATCCGCCGCATCCTCCCGGCCATGGTGGGCGCGGCGAAGCAGCTGGTGGCCGAGCGCCCCGGGCTTCAGGTGGTGGTACCGGTCGCCCCCACCATCCCGCGCGAGGAGATTGTCTCCCGTTTCGAGGGCAGCGGCGTCCAACCCGTGCTGGTGGAGGGCCGAGCCCCCGAGGTGGTGGGTGCCAGCGACGCGGCCATCGTGGCTTCGGGGACGGCGGCCCTGGAGGCGGGGCTGATGCAGCGCCCCTTTGTGGTGGTGTACCGCGTCTCGCTCGTCACGTACCTCGTGGGGCGGATGATGTTGAAGGTGGCCCACGTGGCGCTCGTCAATCTGCTGGCCGGTCGCCGCGTCGTCCCCGAGCTGCTCCAGGGCGACATGACGCCCGAGCGTATCGCCGGGGAGATCCGCCGCCTGTGGGTGCCGGGCACACCCCGCGAGGAGATGCTGCAGGGGTTGGAGGAGGTACGCACGCGGCTCGGGGAGGCTGGGGCCGCCAGCCGAGCAGCCGAGTCGGTTCTGGAGCTGGTGCCTCCCGCCGCGAAAGTCTAGGAGCGGACTCCCCGCCGCTCTGCTATGTCCGGCCGCGCAATGAATCCAGCGCTGGTCTGCATCCCCACCTACAACGAGCGGGACAACCTCGAGCCCATCACCCGAGCGGTGCTCGCAGCTGATCCCCGTGTGGACATCCTCGTCGTCGACGACAACTCCCCGGATGGGACGGGGAAGCTGGCGGATGAGCTGGCGGCGAAGGAGCCGCGCATCCGCGTCCTGCACCGCGAGAAGAAGCAGGGCCTGGGACGTGCCTACCTGCATGCGTTCCGCGTGGCGCTCGATGCGGGCTACACGTACGTCATCGAGATGGACGCGGACTTCAGCCATGATCCGCGCTACCTGCCCACGCTGCTGGACACGGCGCAGGGCGGCGCAGATCTGGTGCTGGGCTCGCGCTACGTGAGCGGTGGTGGCACCGTGAACTGGGGCGTGGGCCGGAAGATCCTCAGCCGGGGTGGCTCGCTCTACGCGCGCAGCATCCTCGGCGTGGGCACCCGAGATCTCACCGGAGGCTTCAAGTGCTTCCACCGCCGAGTGCTCGAGTCCATTGACCTGGAGGCCGTCAAGAGCACGGGCTACGCCTTCCAGATTGAGCTCACCTACCGCACCCTCAAGAAGGGCTTCACGGTGAGGGAGGTTCCCATCATCTTCGAGGACCGCCGCGTCGGGCAGTCCAAGATGAGCCGGAAGATCTTCCTCGAGGCGCTGACGATGGTGTGGAAGCTGCGCCTCTCGGTGTAGGGGGGCATATGGCTGAGCAGCTGTCTCTGTTCCTCGTCTCGCTCCCGGCGGTCCTCTTCGTGGTGGATCCGGTGGGCCTGGTGCCCATCTTCCTGGCGCTGACGTCAGGGGACTCGGAGGAGAAGATCCGCAGCACGGCCCGGCGCGCGTGCATGGTGGCCTGCGCGCTGATGCTCTTCTTCGCCATCTTCGGCGGAGTCATCTTCAAGGTGTTTGGCATCTCGCTGGGCGCCTTCCGAGTGGCGGGAGGCATCCTGCTGCTCATCACCGCGCTGGACATGCTGCGCGCGCGACCCTCGGAGACGCGCACCACTCCGTCCGAGACGCAGGAGAGCGTGGGCAAAGAGGACGTGGCCCTGGTGCCCCTGGCGATGCCGCTCCTGGCGGGCCCCGGAGCCATCGCTACCGCCATGGTGCTGATGGCCCGCGGCGGAGAGGATCTGCTCTCCGCCGTGCCCGTGCTGGTGGCCATCGTCATCACCTTCTTGACGAGCTACTTCGTGCTGCGCGCCGCCGGCTTCGTGCAGCGCGTGCTCAAGCAGTCCGGCGTGGCCATCCTCGAGCGCGTCATGGGGCTCATCCTCGCGGCCATCGCGGTGCAGTTCATCGCGGACGGAGGCAAGGATCTGCTCCGCGAGAAGGAAGAGCCCGCCGCGGTGTCTCAGATGCTGGAGGCCACCCAGACGCCGTTGCTCTTCGTCACCGCGCCCTTGGCCTCGCCCCCCAGCGACAGCTCGTCCGGGGCGGCGCGCTGCGCGTCGTAGATGTAGCCATCACCCCGCGGCTGGAGGAAGAACACCACCGCGTCCTGGGTGATGCCCTGCACCACCTTGTAGTTGGGCCCACCGCACTCGGGCTCCCCGCCGACGAAGAGGCGCTCCAGCATGGCCTCCTCGGGCCGGCGCACGAAGACGAGCACCTGCGAGGGCCCGTCGCGCCCGTCCGCCATCAGATCGGTCAGGAGTTGCTGCGCCACCCGCTCGCGCATGAGCGTCTGGACCAACTCGCACTTGCCAGCTTCTTCCGCCGGTTCGATGCGGGCCGCGGCCGAGTGCATACAGCCGGTGGCAGCGAGGGCGAACAGGGCAGGCAGCACAAGTCGCTTCATCCGTCGGTTCTCCTTGAGGGGGTGCATCACAGCTTCCGCCACTGCGGCGGGAAGGGGGTTGAGGACAGGGCCGGCGGCTCCACGGCCAGGATGTATTCGGCGCGCCGGTTGGCGGCCGCGTCCGTCTCGTCCGGGGTGGCCTCGAGCGGGGACTGCTCGCCGAAGCCCTCGTAGAAGATGGGCAGCTTCAGGCCCTTCTTGCGCAGGTACGCCGCGATGCTGCGGGCGCGCTTGAGGGACAGCTCGCGGTTGGAGGCCGTGTCCCCCACCGTGTCGGTGTGCCCGAGGATGTAGAGGCGCAGCTCCGCGAAGCGGCCGTAGCGCTTCACCGCGTCGGCGATGAGCGCCTGGCTGGCGTCCAGCTTCCGCCGCTCGGCGACCGGCACCTCCGCGCTGCCCGAGGGGAAGTTGACCTCCTCATGCGGGATGTCCACCCGCCACGGGAAGAGGTCCACGGCCGTGTAGAAGTTGGAGGTGTCAAAGGCCTTGAGCGAGATGCGCAGCACCCGGCCCTCTGCCTCCGGCCACGTCACCTCCAGCGGCTTGCCCGCGGGCGCGCCCTCGAAGGGCACCTCCCCCTCGAAGGCCTTCTTGCCGGTGTCCATGAGCACCGTCACCTCCGCGCGCGACGCGGGCCGCGACAGCGTGAAGCGCAGCTTGCGCCCCTGCACGTCCACGTCCTCGGGGACCACCGTCAGCTTCAGCGGGCCCACCAGCTCCGCGTCGAAGGACAGCGGCATCGACGCCTCCTCCGCGTCCGGGAAGCGCACCACCAGCTCGCCCTCGTAGTGGAAGCGGCCCTCGGGCTGCTCCAGTTGGACGGTGCGCGTCACGCCCGGCTCGCCGCCGCCCTTCACCCGGACCTCCTTGCCATCACCCCGCTTCAGCTTCACCTCGAAGCCAGCGATGGGCTCCTCGATATGCACCTGGAGGGAGGGCAGCCCCTTGCCCACCGCGGCCTGGGGCTGGAGCGACACGCGCACCGCATCCGCGAGCGCGCAGAGAGGAGACAGGGTGAGGCACAGCAGCAGCAGACGTCCGTTCATGCGGGGTGAAGTCCTCCAGATCGACACGCAACCTGTCCGAGGCGCGCGGCTCGTGCAATGCGAAGCCAGGTTGGATCCCGAACCAGTGTCCGGAACAGGCCTCTAGGGGGCGAGCATTCCACACAAACGCGCTCCGTGCCGAACCGCCGCCTCGCATTCCCCAGGAGGGCGAGGAAGCAGGCAGGAGGGCCACTGAGAGGAAGCACCAACTTGGAGGAGGTTGAACTGGACCAGCGAGTCCTTAGACAGACGCCTCTCCCGGTCAAGCCCGCCCACTTCAACAGCCTCTTAGGAATTGCCAAACAGAGCGACACTCGCTTTCTTGTTTCTCATTCATCTCGCATGCGCTCTTCAACGCCCCTGGCATCGAGCCGCACCAACGCTACTCTCTGATAATGATTTACATGGAACATGAGAATTCCTGGCATGCACAGCATTGATTCCAGAATTTTCCAACACAACAAGTACTGCTTGAAAGACAACATCAGGCATGAGATTCCGCGCAACGAGCCAAACAAGCTCGTTGCTCGTTGCTCGTTGCTCGTTGCCTAGGGGGAACAATGATTCGCAGTGGTCGAATGAGTTACACGTTCATGGGATTCGCGGTCGGGGTGCTTCTCGCCACGGGCTGCGGGCCCACGCAGAACGAGGGCAAGACTGAACAGCAGCCCTCCAATACCGTGACGGCTCAGAACACGGATGATGCAGCGCTGGCGCAGGCCACTCTGGTGCGCTTCACCAACGCGCTCGTGAAGCAAGACCGAGAGACGGTGCTCTCGCTGCTGTCGTCCGAGTGGTTGGAGAAGTTCGAGCGCGCGGAAGCTACGGGTGAGATGACCGACGCGCTCGGCACGTTCATCAAGCGTGAGCGGTCCAAGCTCATCAAGAGCGTGGGCGAGCACGACTCCTTCGCGAACGGCCTACGCGCCACCCGGGTGGAGAGCACCGGCAATGCGGACGTGTTGGCCGTCAGCTTCCAGTACGAGGGCAAGGAAATCCCCCGCCCCATCTACTTCGTACGAGAGAAAGGGGAGCTGCGCGTGAACCTCGTGCAGCCGACCTCCGGTGGCGTGCAGGCCCAGGCCACTGCGGGCAACTCCAACTACAAGGTGCAGAACCACAGCAACGAGAACGACACGGCGAGTTGCAGGGCCTACCAGGGCACGAATACCGTGATCATCAACGGCTATCTCGCGCCGAACGAGACAATCTACATGTCGTGCAGGAACACGACCTGTGACGTGTTCTGGGACGCGGGCGTCTTCTATTACACGGAATCCATCGGCAATAACCTTTATCGCCGAACGAAGTACACCTGCGACTACAACACCTGGGGTACGGACTTCCACGTCTACGGAAACAGCGCCCACTGCGAGGAGAACTGCGCGGATCCTGAGGTTCAGTGACAGGAATCGTGGGCTGACGACGCATTGACAGCAACACGGGCTCCACTCCCCTCTCCCCGTCCATGGATCGGGAGAGCGGGAATGGAGCCCTCGTCTTGAGTGGGCAACTCAGGGAATGCCAACGAGGGTGATGCCCGCCTTCTCGGCCCCCCGGAAGAGCTCCGGAGCGTCCAGCAGCACCGTCTTTCCCGCTTCCAGCGCCAGCACCTTCGCCCCCACCTCCTGCATCACCACCAAGGTGCGAGGGCCCACTGCGGGCAGATCGAACCGCAGGTCCTGGCCTGGCTTGCAGCGCTTCACTACCACGGCCCCCTCCCCGCCGTACTTCCCGCCCCGGCGGATGGCCTCGTCCGTGCCCTCCACCGCCTCCAGCGCCAGCACGTGGCCGTTGCGTACCACGACGGTCTGCCCCACGTCCGCCTGGCCCAGCAGCGTGGCCACCTCCCGCCCCAGTGCCACGTCCTTCTCCTGCGTGGGATGGAGCCGAGGGCCCGCCAGGTGCCCCTCGGGGCACAGCGCCTGCGCCAGCCAGTCCGTGGGCGCCACGATGGTGATGCCGTGCGACTCGAAGTAGTCCGCCACCGCGCGCAGCAGGGTGTCATCCCGGAAGCTGCGCAGGCGCGAGATGATACGCAGCGCGCCCAGGTCCGGCCGGGCGTCCGTCAGCGCTCGCACCCGGCCGATGCCTCCGGCCATCGCCGCCCGCTTCACTCCCGCCTTCTTGAAGGCACGGACGATGCGGTCCACCTGCCCCAACCGCACCCACGTCAGCTCGGCGACCTCGGTCTCCAGGGCCGGATCCGCCTCGTTGCGGTGCGCCACCGCCACCACCCGCAGCCCCTGCTCCCGGGCCGCGCTCGCGAACAAGAAGGGCAACAGTCCGTTGCCCGCGATGAGGCCAATGGGCTCCACGGTCGCGTCAGCGCGTCAGCCCGCGCTTGCTCTGGCTGACGAAGTTCAACAGGTACTCGATCTCCGAGTGGCCACCCATCTCCGTCTTCAGCTGGGAGATGGCCTCCGCCAGCTGCAGCTTCGAGCGGAAGAGGATCTTGTAGGCCTCCTTGATGCGACCAATCTGCTCCTCGGAAAAGCCGTGCCGCTGCAGGCCCACCACGTTGAGGCCGGCCAGTTCCGCCCGGTCTCCCTGCGCCGTGCAGTACGGGGCCACGTCCATCGTCACCATGGACCCGCCCGCGATGAACGCGTGCTTGCCCAGACGGGTGAACTGGTGCACCGCGGACAGGCCTCCGAGGATGACGAAGTCCTCCAGGTACACGTGCCCGGCCAGCGCCACGCTGTTGGCGACGATGCAGCCATTGCCCACCACGCAGTCGTGGGCCACGTGGCTATAAGCCATGAAGAGGTTGTTGTTGCCCACCCGCGTCACGCCACCGCCGCCGGCCGTGCCGATGTTGAGCGTGCACGACTCGCGGATGGTGTTGCCGTCACCGATGATGAGCTCGGTGTCCTCGCCCGCGTACTTCAGGTCCTGCGGGGCACCGCCCACCGACGCGAAGGGGAAGATGCGGTTGCGCGCACCCAGCGTGGTGCGCCCGTCGATGACGACGTGGGGACCCACTCGAGTCCCCTCGCCCAGCGTCACCTTCTCGCCGATGATGGCGTAGGGGCCTACCTCCACCGTCTCGTGGAGACGAGCACCGGGGTGGACCACCGCAGTGGGGTGAACCTGCGCCATGGAGTCTACCTCCCTACCTTCTCAGGACGCCTCGGCCGTAGAGCCGCTCTCGTCCTTGTCCTTGTCCTTGTCCACCACGGTGGCGAGGAACTCACCCTCGGCCACCTTCACACCGTCCACCGTGGCCGTGCCCTTGGTCTTCCAAATGGCGCCCTTGTGGCGGACGACCTCGACGTTCAGCTGCAGCCGATCTCCCGGCACCACCGGCTTGCGGAAGCGCGCACCGTCCACGCCCATCAGGTACGAGACCTTCTGGGTGGGGTCCATGTTCTCGGTCTTGTAGGCGAGAATGGCCGTGGCCTGCGCCAGCGCCTCCAGGATGAGCACTCCCGGCATCACCGGATGCCCCGGGAAGTGGCCATTGAAGAAGGGCTCGTTCATGGTGACGTTCTTGAACGCCACCAGCTTCTGGCCAGGGACGATCTCCACCACCCGGTCCACCAGGAGGAATGGATAGCGGTGCGGCAGCAGTCCCTGGATGTCCATGATGTCCATCATCCGCCCTTCTCCTTCTTCTCGAGCATGTCCACCCTGCGCCGCAGGGTACGCACTTCCTTGAGCAGATCACTGATCTGCCCCAGTGCCGCCGACATGCGCAACCACTCACGGTGCGGCATGGCCGGGGTGCCGCTCACCACCTGTCCGTCCTCCACGTCATGCGCCACCCCCGACTGGGCCCCGACCTTGGCCAGGTCTCCCACGCGGATGTGACCCACCACGCCCACCTGCCCCGCCAGAACCACGCCCGTGCCCAGCTCCGCGGAGCCGGACACGCCCGCCTGCGCGCAGATGAGCGTCAGCGGACCCACCTTCACGTTGTGGGCGATCTGCACCAGATTGTCGAGCTTGGACCCACGGCCAATGACCGTTTCTCCAATCGTCGCCCGGTCAATGGTGGTGCAGGCCCCCACCTCCACGTCATCCTCGATGCGGACGATACCGGCCTGGGGCACCTTGTAGTGCTCCGGGCCATTCTCGCCCTCGGGGTTGAACGCGAAGCCGAAGCCGTCCGCGCCCACCACGCACGAGGCGTGCAAGATGACCCGCGCGCCCACCTGGCAGTGCTCGCGCACGGTGACGTTGGGGTACAGCACGCTGTCCTCGCCGATGCCCGCCTCCTCGCCCACGTAGACACCGGGGAAGAGCACCGCGCGAGCCCCAACGGTGGCGTTCTTCTCCACCGTGGCACCCGCCATCACCGTGGCCTCCGGGTGCACGCGCGCCTCGGGGTGCACGTGCGCCCCGGGCCGCACGCCCGCCTCGTAGGAGGGCCGTGGGTGGAAGAGACTGGAGATCTTCGCGAAGGCCAGGTGCGGATTGGCCACACGCACCAGGGACACGCCCTCGCGGGGCGCGACATCCAGCCCCACCAGCACGGCCGAGGCCTTGGTGGCCTCGAACTGCCGGCGGTAGCGCGGATTGCCGTAGAAGGAGAGCTCGCCCGGGGTCGCCTCAGCGAGCCCATTGAGCCCTGAAATCAGGAGGCCGGCGTCTCCGACGAGCTCACCCCCCACATGGGTGGCGAGCTCCCCGAGCCGGCGAGGGGTGGGTGCGTGCACGGAAAGGCCTACTTCTTGGGAGCGTCCTTGGCGACCGGGGCGTCCTTGGCCTTGCCCTTGGAGCTGTTGTAGGTGCGGATGACCTCGTTGGTCAGGTCATACTGGTTGAGCGCGTACACCAGACCGGAGTCACGCTTCTCGAAGACCATGGCCAGGCCCTCGCGCTCGGCGATGTTGCGGATGACATCGTCGATCTTCGCGATGATGGGCTCCATCTCCTTGCGCTCGCGCTCGGCGGCCTCACCGCGGCTCTTCTCCCACTTCTGAGCCAGGTCGTAGACCTTCTTCTGCAGGTCCGTGGCCTTCTGGATGCGCGTCTCCTCACTCATGGCGCTGGCCTGCTTATCCAGCGTCTCCTTCTCCTTGCGCAGGGACTCCTGCTCGGCGTCGATCTCCTTCTGACGCCCCTCCAGCCACTTCTGGAGGCGGGCCTTGGCGGACTTGCCTTCGTCCACCTCGAGCATGACGCGCTGGTAGTCGACGTAACCCATCTTCAGGTCGGCGGCGGCGGCCAGGGTCGGCACGGCGAGCGAGAGGGCAAGGGCCAGAACCGACAGTTTGCTTCGAAGCGACATGTGCGACAGCTCCTCGGGGAAGGTTTGAAACTCCGACGTCCCGTCCCACTCCCCTGTTCAAAGGCCGGGAAGATGGCCACTGGGAGAGCGGGCGAACGACGTATCAGAAGAAATTGCCGATCGTAAACTCGAACAAGGAGGGCGGGTCTTCCGCACGCCGGGTCAGCGGGAATCCCCACTCGAAGCGCAAGGGGCCGACCGGCGAGAACCAGCGGAAGCCCACGCCCACCGAGTGGAAGAGCCCCAGGGGCACGTCGTCCTGGAGATCCTGGAAGAAGCGCTCGTTGGAGGCAAAAGAATTGCCCGCATCATAGAAGACCACTCCGCGGATGCCGGCCTTCTCGAGGATGGGGAATTCCAGCTCCAGGTTGACGATGAGCTGCTTGTTGCCGCCCACGTTGAGCCGCTCGATGGAAGCGTCCGGCGCGCTCGAGCGGGGCGCCAGCAGCGAGGGGCTGATGGTGCGCAGCTGGTAGCCGCGCACCGAGTTGATACCACCCACGTAGTAGAGCTCGGAGATGGGCAGTGGGCGGTTGGGGTCCAACGGCTGGATGTAGCCCACGGTGGCGTTCGTCTTGAAGACGGCGCCCAGCGGCAGCGGGAAGTACAGGCGCGAGTAGGCGGTGTACCGGGTGAAGAGAATCGAGCCGCCGAGGAACTTGGGCGCGTACTCGACCGAGCCGTAGTGGATGAAGCCCTTGGAGGGGAAGAGACGGTTGTTGCGCTTGTCGTAGGTCAGGGACAGGCGCACCGAGCTCGTCACACCACTGAGGAAGCGGTTGGCCAGCAGCACGCCGCCATAGGTCTGCGCGGCCTCCACATCCACGTGCTCCTGCGAGTAGCCCACGTTGACGAGCAGGTCCTCGAGCACCTGGTAGCCCAACGACAGGTTTCCGCCCGTCGACCGACGGATGAAGTCGTCGTAGTCCGCCTCCACGCGGAAGAAGTCCGCGGACAGGAGGTAGTTGGTGTCCAGGAAGTAGGGATCGAAGAACGACAGCTGGACGAGCGAGCGCAGGCTGGAGATCTGCGCCGAGGCCGACACGCTCTGGCCCCACCCCAGGAAGTTGTTCTGCGACACCTGGGCCGTGAAGATGAAGTTCTCCACGTTGGAGAAGCCGAGGCCCACCTGGAAGGTACCGGTGGCCTTCTCCTTCACCTCCACCTGGACGACGATGGTGTCCTCGCGGCTACCCGGCCGCTGCGTCACTTCCACCGTCTCGAAGAAGCCGAGCGCCGTCACGCGCTCCTTGCTGCGGCGCACGCCGGTGCCACTGTAGAGCTCGCCCTCGTACACGCGCAGCTCGCGGCGGATGACCTTGTCGCGCGTCTTGGTGTTGCCGATGACTTCAATGCGCTCGATGGTGACCTGAGGACCCTGCTGCACGTCGAAGGTCAGGTCCACCGTCCTCGCATCCGCGTTGATCGACGTGACGGGGTTGATGTTGGCGTAGGCGTAGCCCCGGTCGTAGTAGACGTCGGTGATGGACTGGATGTCCTGGCCGAGCTGCGTGCGGCTGAAGTGCGTGCCCGTCGAGGACGTCATCAGCTTCGCCAGCTCCTCCTTGGGCACCACCAGGTCTCCCGAGAAGTCGATCTTCCCGATGTCGTAGCGCTCCCCTTCCGTCACGCGGATGGTGACGAAGATGTAGCGCTTGTCGGCGGAGAGCGAGACGGTGGGCTTGTCCACCCGGACGTTGATGAAGCCCTCGTCGTAGTAGGTGGCCTGGATGACCGCCAGGTCGCGCTGGAACACCTCCTCGCGGTAGGTGCCCTCGCCGGTGATGAAGGAGAGGTAGCCGCCCTCCTTGGTGAGCATCACGTCCTTGAGCTTGGAGGCAGGAACCTTCTCCGCGCCCAGGAAGGCGATGTCCTTCACCATCACCTTGGAGTTCTCGTCGATGTCGAAGACCACATCGACCTGGCCCCCCTCCACGGGGACGACCCTGTGGTTGACCTCGGCGAGGAAGTAGCCCTTGTCGACGTACTTCTCCTGGATCTTCTTCTGGGTGCGGCGCACCGCGTCCATGTCCAGGATGGTGAGCGCCCGGACCTCAATGGACTCCTTGAGGTCATCCTGGCTGAGCTCCTCGTTGCCGGAGAGCTTCACGGTCCGGATGGAGGGGCGCTCCTGCACCCGCACCACGTAGATGATGCCGCCGGTGGGCAGGCGCTGCACCAGCAGTTGGACGTCGCTGAAATAGCCGAGGGCCCACACGGCCCGGAGATCCTCGGCGGTGCGCGTCTCGTCGAAGACCTGGCCCACCTGGGTCCGGAGGGCGCGGCGCACGGCCTCGGACTCGACGCGGCGGTTGCCCTCAATGCGGATTTCGACGACCTCGCCCTCACGCACCTCACGGTCGGGGGTGACCGGTGCTTCGGAGCCAGGCGTGGCGGGAGCCGGAGGGAGCGCCGCGGGAGGCACGGAGGCCGGCGGAGTGCCCCTGTCGTCCGCCTGCGCGAGCGCGCGACCAGGCATCACCGTCCAAACGGCGACGAGGAGCGGGAGAAGGAACTTGAGCGAGAGAACGGGGAGCCTCAAGGCAATCGGGCCGGTAAAGGGCGGAGCAATCTACGGGAGGAATTCAACGGGGCTCAATGAGAAAGCGCGATAAGGGGCCGGGGACGTCATGCCTCGGTCACCTGGCCGCTCACCAACCTGAGCCGTCGGGGCATGGAACGGGCCAAGGTCTCGTTGTGGGTGACCACCACGGCGGTGATGCCCAGGTCCCGGTTCACCTCGCGCAGGAGCTGGTGGATGCCCTCACCCGTGGCCGGGTCCAGGTTGCCGGTGGGCTCGTCGGCGAGCAGCACCGCCGGCTTGAGCACCAAGGACCGGGCCAGGGCCACGCGCTGGGCCTCGCCGCCGGACAGCTCCCCGGGCCGGTGCTCCACCCGACTCCCCAGCCCCACCCGCTCGAGCAGCTCGCGGGCGTAGGCGTAGGACTCGGTCCGGTCCCGCCGCTGGATGAGCGCCGGCATGGCCACGTTCTCCAGCGCGGTGAACTCGGGCAGCAGGTAGTGGCTCTGGAACACGAAGCCGATGGTCCGGTTGCGGAAGTCGGCGATCTCCGCGTCGTTCATCGCGAAGACGCTCCGGCCCTCGAAGAGCAGCTCGCCGGCGGCCGGGGTGTCCAGCGTGCCCAGCACGTGCAGGAAGGTGCTCTTCCCCGCACCGGACGCACCGATGAGGCTCACCAGCTCGCCCTTCTCGATGTCCAGGGACACGCCGCGCAGCACGTCGATGCGCTTGCCGTGCAGGAAGTAGCTCTTGAAGACGTTGCGGATGGAGAGCAGTGCCATCGTCCTCACTCCGCCTTCAGGCCTTCCACCGGCTCCACGCTGCTCGCCTTGAGCGCGGGATAGATGGACGCCAGGTAGGTGACGAGAACCGCGATGACCACCGAGAGCGCGGTCTGCAGCGGCTCGATCTTCACCGGCAGGTTCGGGATGTAATAGACGGACGGGTCCAGTTTGATGCCCACCTTCAGGATGAAGTAGCACCAGGTCAGACCGGACAAGAGCCCGAGCAGACCCCCCGCCACGCCAATCTGCAGACCCTCGGCGAGGAAGATCTTCACGATGCCGCCGTCGGAGACTCCCAGTGCCTTGAGCACGGCGATCTCCTTGCGCTTCTCCAGCACGAGCATGATGACGGTGGCCACGATGAGGCCGGCGGCCACCACGATGATGATGGACAGGATGATGCCCATCACCAGCTTCTCCAGCCGGAGGGCAGAGAAGATGTTGCGGTGGATCTCTCCCCAGTCGCGAGCGCGGTAGGGGTAGCCCCCCACCTCGCGCGAGGCCGCCGAGGCGATGCGCCGGGCATCATCCACGTCCGCCACCTTCAGCTCGATGCCGCTGGGACCATCGGCGCCAAAGAGCTTCTGCGCCTCGGAGAGCAGGATGTAGGCGAACTTGGCGTCGTACTCGTACATGCCCGAGTAGAAGATGCCCGCGACGCGGAAGGCGCGGCTCTTGGGGATGAGGCCGGCGGGGCCCAGCTCGGCGCCCTGCGGAGAGATGACATTCACCCGGTCTCCCACCACCACCCGCAGGATGGCAGCCAGCTCGCGGCCGAGCACGATGCCGGGCAGTACCTTCTCCTCGGCGCTCTTGGTGCTCTTCCCGATGATGGGGTCTTCCTCTTCCTCCTCCTGCTCGTTGGAGGGCTGCTGGCCGAATCCCCCGAACGCACGCCGGGGGACGATCTTCTGGGGCGTCTCGAGGTTATCCAGCTCGCCGCCCGGCAGCATGTTCTTGCGCAGATCCAGCACCGAGCCCACCGTCTCCGGGTCGATGCCCTTGAGCACGATGCCCTGCACCTCGTCCTCGGCGAGCACCATCACCGGGTTGTCGATGGAGGGCGTCTGGCCCACCACCCCGGGCACCTTGGCGATCTGCTCCATCAGCCGCTTGTACTCGGGCAGGTGGCCTGCGTACTTCGACACCACCACGTGCGAGTGGGCTCCGAGGATCTTCTTCTGGAGATCCTCCTCGAAGCCGCTCATCACCGACAGGACGATGATGAGCGCCATCACGCCCACGCCCACGCCGCCCACCGAGAGCGCCGTCATCATCATGGTGGGCGATTGCTCGCGCAGCTTGAGGCGGTTGAGCGCGGACGCGGCTGCGAGTGGATCCTGTAGGCCCAGAGCACGGATACGGCTGCGCTCCACGGCCGCCTCCACCGCGCGGATGATGCCGTAGACAATGAGGGGCGGGATGATGCCGAACATCAGCACCGCCAGCGTGCCCAGCAGCAGCGAGGGGCGGAACACGCCCACGTGGCGCCGAGCGACGAAGAGCTCGAAGCCGAGCTTCAGGTCCACGCGCCCGCTGCCCGCGGCGATGAAGCCGGTGTTGATGCCCAGCACCAGCATGAGCACCAGCAGCGAGAACACGAGCCAGTACCCCACCACCGGGCGGCCGAGCATGTCCGCCAGGTACGTCACCTCGCGGAGCCGGTAGCCCAGCGACACCTGGAGGTCGGGGATCTGCTCGATGAGCGTCAGCATGATGGGCACGGGCAGGCCCAGGTAGATGACGCCAATGGTGGCCTCGGGCATGGCCACTCGCCGCGCGCGCGAGGCGCCGACGAAGCCACACACGAAGGCCACCAGCGACGAGACGATCAGCGAGATGCCGAAGGCGATCGTCGGCGCGAGGCCGCGCTCCCCGCTCCCTCCACTGGCCAGGAACGTCTGCAGGAGGATGAGCACCAGCTCCGACAGCAGGATGCCGCCGCCGTAGGCACCCAGGGTGCTCCAGTAGAAGTCCCGGTACTGCGCCAGCCGCGGGTACAACGTCGCCCCTGCGGCCGGGCTCGGCCCTTCGGTCGAGGCCGGGGCCCGCCGGATGCCGGAGGCGATGACCGCCCAGCCCACCAGCCAGGCTGCCGCACCGGCCAGGAGATACTCGGTGCCGACAATGGCCACCGAGGAGGGCACGGCGGACTGCACCGGCACCAGCGCCAGCGCGTTGAGCGTCTGCACGAGCCCGCCCCAGCCCAGCACGGACAGGCCGAGCACGCCCGCCACCCGCTCCCAGGCATCCGAACGGGTGATGGCCACGCCCAGCAGCACGGCGCCAACGAGCGCCACGAAGGCGCCGCTCCAGATGAAGCTCCAGCGGTAGACGGTCTGCCGTTCGGCGTTCACGAGGTTTCCTGCCTACTTCGCAAGCGGCTTGAGGAGAGGGAAGAGAATGACGTCGCGAATCGACGGTGAATCCGTGAACAGCATCGCGACGCGATCAATCCCGATGCCTTCGCCGGCCGTGGGCGGCATGCCGTGCTCGAGCGCGCGGATGTAGTCCTCGTCGTAATCCATCGTCTCCTGCTGGCCTCGCTGCTTGGCCTCCAGCTGGGAGAGGAAGCGTCCCTTCTGGTCGATGGGATCGTTGAGCTCGGAGAAGGCGTTGCCGATCTCCCGGCCGGCGATGAAGAGCTCGAAGCGGTCGGTGATGTCCGGGTTCTGGTCGTTGCGGCGCGCCAGCGGGCTCACGGCCGTGGGGTAGTGCGTGATGAACGTGGGGTGCACCAGCTTCTGCTCCACGTGGTGCTCGAAGAGCGCACCCACCAGCTCCCCGTGGTGCATCGTCTCGATGGCGCGACGCTCGGCCTCCCCGTGCGTCGTCTTGAGCAGCTCGTGGCGCAGCCGGTCCGCGTCCGCCATGTCCTTGTCGCTGAGCGAGGGGACAACCTCACGGATGGCCTCGGTCATGGGGATACGCTTCCAGCCCTTGCCGAAGTCCAGCACGTGACCCTGGTAGGTCACCTTCGTGTCCCCCGTCACCGCCTTCGCCGCGCCCGAGAGCATCTCCTCGGTGAGGTCCATCAGGTCCTCGAACGTCGCGTAGGCCTGGTAGAACTCGAGCATCGTGAACTCGGGGTTATGCCGAGTGCTGATGCCCTCGTTGCGGAAGTTGCGGTTGATCTCGTAGACGCGCTCAATGCCGCCCACCACCAGGCGCTTGAGGTACAGCTCCGGGGCGATCCGCATGTACAGATCGATGTCCAGCGCGTTGTGGTGCGTGATGAAGGGACGGGCCGCCGCGCCGGAGACCAGCGGGTGCATCATCGGGGTCTCCACCTCAACGAAGTCGCGCGCGTCGAGGAAGTCCCGGATGTAGCGGATGAGCTTGTTGCGCTTGAGGAAGGTCTGCTTGACCTCCGGGTTGGAGACCATGTCCAGGTAGCGCTGGCGGTAGCGCACCTCCACGTCCGTGAGGCCGTGCCACTTCTCCGGCAGGGGCCGCAGGGACTTGGTGAGCGGCACGAACTTCGTGGCCGCCAGGGTCAGCTCGCCCGTCTTCGAGCGGAACACCGTGCCCTGCACGGCGACGAAGTCACCCATGTCCGTAAGCTTGAAGAGCTCATAGGCGTCCCCGAGCGCGTCCTTCTTCAGGTGCGCCTGGATTTCCCCGGAACGGTCGCGCAGCTTGACGAAGGCGGCCTTGCCGAAGCTGCGCACGGCCACGATGCGGCCAGCCACGTCATAGGCAGTGGGCTCGGCCTTCTCGAGCTCCTCCATGGACTGGTTGCCGTGGCGGGCGAGGATGTCCGCAGCCAGGTGCTGGGGACGGTAGCCGTTGCCGTACGGGTTGAAACCGGAGTCTCGCCATTTGCGCGCCTTGTCGAGGCGCTGGTCGTAGATCTCCTGTTCCTTGGACCCGAGGTCCGCTTCCGCGTTGGTCTTGTTCTCTGGAGTGTCAGCCATGGGCATCCCGTAAGGGCGCGGCACCGTAGCCAAGCGCACCCCGGGACGCAACGAATGGACGCGGGATATGTTCCCTTCAGGGCGCGGACATGACGAGGAAGGCCCCCACCGCCGCCGCAATCAGCAGCGGAATGAGGATCTCCACCGGCAGCCGGTATTGCGCGTGCATCAGGTGCAGCCGCTTCAGCCCGAAGCGGCGCTGCCGCTTCACCCGCGTCATCACCCTGGAGGCCAGCGCGGGCGGAGCCTTGTGCTTCTCCACCTGGCGCAGCCGCAGCACGGTGCTCGAGTAGTGCTGCCAGCCCTGCTGGCACTCGCCGCACCCGTCCAGGTGCGAGCGGACCTCCTTCGCCTTGTCGGCGGGGAGCTCCTCGTCGGCGAGGGCGATGAAGAGGGCCCTGGTCTCGCGGTGGCTGAGCTGCGCTGGCATGTCCCGGAGTCTCCGCTGAAAGCCGTTCATTCCTCAAGCCGTCCCAGGAGATCCGCCAGCTTTTCCCGCGCCCGGTGGAGCCGACTCTTCACGGTTCCCAACGGTAGCTCGGTGATGTCGACGATCTCCTCGTACGAAAGCCCTTCAATGTCCCTCAGTGCCACCAGCATGCGTGGCTCGGGGTCCAGCTGGGAGATGGCCCACTGCACCCGGGCCTGCTCCCGCGCCGACTCCAACGCCGCATCCGGCCCCGGCGACGAGCCCAACAGCTCCGCCAGCGCCCCCTCGTTCTGCTCGCCGTACTCCTCCGACCGTCCCCTCCCCCGCCGCTTCAGGTACTTCAGCCGGTTGATGCAGTGGTTCTTCCCAATGCGGAACAACCACGTGGACAGCCGGGAGTCCTCCCGGAACTTCGCGAGGTGCTGGTGGGCGCTCACGAAGATGTCCTGCACCAGATCGTTCGCCTCCTCGCGATCCCCCAGCATCCGCACACAGAAGTCGTAGAGCCGGTCCTGGTGCGCCCGCACCAGCGCCTCGAAGGCCTCCGGGTCGCCGCGCCGCAAGCGCGCCAGCAACAGGCGCTCCTCGCGTGAGGCGTCATCGGACTCGCCCGTCACCGGCGTCCCCTCCACATCCACGCCGAGCACCCCGCTCGATGGCACCGGTGACCTCCCACGCGGCCTACACCGCGCGCATCCATCCTACCCCACCCCGCGCTCCCCTGTTCCGCGACCTTGGACAACGAGGTCGCGGAAAGGTTCCCGCCTGCTTCCTGGGCTACTCGGGGACGTTGCGGTTGGGGTTCTTCACGCCCATCAACTGGGCGGTGACGAACTCCTCCAGCTCACCGTCCAGCACCGCGTCCACGTTGCCCGTCTCCACGCCGGTGCGCAGGTCCTTCACCATGCGGTAGGGCGCGAGCACGTAGGAGCGGATCTGCGAGCCGAAGGAGATGTCCTTCTTCTGCGCCTCGGCGGCGGCCTGCTCGGCCTCGCGCTTCTTCAGCTCGATTTCGTAGAGGCGGGCGCGGAGGATCTTGAAGGCCATGTCCTTGTTGGCCGACTGCGAGCGCTCCGTCTGGCAGGTGATGAGGATGCCCGTGGGCAGGTGGCGCAGCTGTGCCGTCGAGGAGGTCTTGTTGACCTTCTGGCCGCCCGCGCCACCGCCGCGGATGAACTTCAGCTCGTAGTCCTTCTCCGGGATGTCGATCTGGATGGAGTCGTCGACTTCCGGGTAGACGTCCACCGAGGCAAAGGCCGTCTGCCGGCGTGCGTTGGCATCGAAGGGGCTGATGCGCACCAGCCGGTGCACGCCCACCTCGGCCTTGAGGTAGCCGTAGGCGAACTCGCCCTCGATGCGCAGCGAGACGTTCTTGAAGCCCGCCTCTTCACCCGGCACCGAGTCGTTGATCTCCACCTTCCAGCCCTTGCTCTCGCAGTAGCGCGTGTACATGCGCATGAGCATGGCGGCCCAGTCCATGGAGTCCGTGCCGCCCGCGCCCGCGTTGATGTCCATGAAGCAGTTGGACCGGTCCTGCTCGCCGGAGAGCATCCGCGCCAGCTCCAGCTTGGCGACCTCCGTCTCGAGCGAGGAGAGGGAGTCCTCGGCCTCCTTCGCGCTGGCCTCGTCGTTGGCCTCGGCCGCCAGCTCGAAGAGCACCTGCGCGTCGTCCAGGCCGCGCAGCGTCTTCTCGAAGGAGTTCACGCTCGACTCCAGCGTGGACTTCTCCTTGAGCATCGCCTGCGCCTTGGTGTTGTCGTCCCAGAAGTTGGGGAGCGTGGACTCCCGTTCGATCAGCGCGATACGTGACCGCTTGCGGTCGAGGTCAAAGATGCCCCCTGAGCGCCATCAGACGCTCGCGAAGCCCGCCGATTTTCTCCATCGAGTCGTTCGCCATGTGTTTCCTCAGTGTGCGTGCGAGGAGTACCCGCGCGCGATTGCCGAATCTTTAGCTGCCAGAAGCCTTCAGGGAAGGAGCGAGTGGCTCCGCGGTGCGATCCGCCACCGGAACCCGGACCCGCGCCAGCGTCAGCGCCCCCGCCATCCCCAGAGAGATGGGCAGGATGAGCGCGATGAGGCGCCAGTTGTCCTGATCGAACGGGGGCAGCACCTTGAGCACGAGCCCCAGCACTCCCAACCCGGCCAGCACCCGCCATAGGAGCCGCATCCGCTCCCGGGCCTTCTCCGAGCCGAACATCAACTGGAAGCCCAGCGGCAGCGCCAGCACGGTGAGGGGGTTGGCCAGGAAGAGGTTCTCGTTGCGGTACGTCACCGTGTGGTCCGTGAACAGCCACATGATGAACAGAGCGAAGCCCGGAATTCCAAACACCAGCCCCACCAGCACGTTCTGCAGGCCGAGCAGGATGCGAGGAGCGCGCCCTCCGCTCCGCCGGCCCCAGAGCGCCAGCCCCACCGCACCACCTCCGAACGCGACGCCCAGCAGCAGCAGCACGGGCCCATACTTCGGGGGCTGCTCGGGGAGCGCGGGACGGCCCTGCGCCGTGTAGAGGTTCAAGGTCTTCGCCACCAGCGGGCGCTTCTGCCCGTCATCCCCCACCACCTGCATCTCCGCGACCCGCCGCTCCAGCTCATCCGGGAGGAACGCCTCCTGCCAACGGGTGACGGGCTTGTCGATCTCGTCGTTCATCAGGAAATCGAGCAGCAGGCTCATCGGCGGGCCGACGTCCGTGTAGCGGCGCGTGTGGTCGCGCAGCGTCATCCGTCCCGGAACGTCCATCGACTGGTGCAGCTGCCCACCCAGCACCTTGTCGATGCCATCACGCAACCGCGTCACGCAGTTGTCGTTGTAGTGGTGGTACACGTAGTTGCGGTTCTCCGGCAGCACGTTCTCCGCCAGCAACCGCCCCAGTTCCACCCGCTGCGCGGGCGTCAGCGCGAGCTCCTGCAGCCGCACGTCTCGGTTCTGTGAGCGGTAGAAGCGGAACGTCCCCGAGGCGCTCGTGTCGTCCACCCAGAACTCGAGCCGCCCCATCGCGTAGCGCGCCAGCATGCGCTCGTCGAAGGAGAACATCCCATAGTTGTAGAGGCGCGACTGCCGCAGCCGCTGGTCCTCCACCACCAGCGAGCCATGTCCCCACCACGACGCCACATCGTCCCCAGGTCCGAAGGTGACCAGGTAGATGATCAGGTCCTCGCCCCGGCTCTCGCCCGTCCCCCAGGGGGGCATGTTCTGGGCGCGCGCCGGGGTGGCGGCCAACAACAGCAGGCCGAGCAGGCAGGTCATCACTGGAGCAAGACGAGGCATTGTCCGTCCCAACAAATGAGGGCGGACCTACCTATCATGCGTGCCGCCCGACTCAACCCCGAGTGTACCTGGCAGGGGAGCGGGCGGGGGTACGACGAACACGGCGCCGAGGGTGCCGGTGGGGGCCTCAGCGACTTACCGCTGCGGCGGAGGCTGCTGGGTCGAGGTCGTGCCCAGCTCTCTCCAGTCATAGCTGCCGACGAACTGCGACACCTGTTGGACCACGGTGCGCACCTGGGTCACGGCACTGTCAGACGCCCTCAGCCGCTCCACGCTCTGGTTCATCATGGCCGACATGTCCACCACGGCCTTGAAGATCTCGCCGATGCCGACGTTCTGCTGCGCCACCGCGGCGGAGATCTGCCGCACGGCGTTGCCGTTCTCGTTCACGATGCTGGAGAGCTGACGGATGCTGTCTCCGAACTCGCGGACCTGGTGCAGACCCTCGTCCACCCGGGCCGACCCACGCTCGGTGATGACCACCGCCGTGTTGATGGCGTCGGAGATGTCCTCGAGGATCTGCCGCACGTTGTTGGTGGCGCGGATGGACTGGTCGGCCAGGGCACGGATTTCACGAGCCACCACGCCAAAGCCCTTTCCATGCTCACCCGAACGCACCGCTTCGATGGCGGCGTTGAGCGCGAGCATGTTGGACTGGTCCGCCAGGTTCTTCACCGTGGCGGTGATGTTGGCGATCTGCCGGGTCTTTCCACCCAGCTGATTGATGTGGTTGGCCATCTCCATCACCTGCTCGCGGATGGCCTCCAGGCTGCCCACGGTCTTCCCGATGGACTGCTCCGCCCCGCGGCTGATGCTCTCCGCCCGATCCGTCTGGGCCAGCACGCCCTCTGCCTTCTGAGAGGCCAGCTCGGACGTCTGCTTGATTTCCTGGGTGGTCACCTGCGTTTCCTGCAGCGCGGTGGCCTGGCGGCTGAGCATCTCATTCTGCTCGATGGTCGACACGCCCAGCGACTGGGCCGACTCCATCAGGGAGTTGGCGGAGCCACCCAGCGAGAGCGCGAAGCGCTGCAGGTGGACGAACACCTTGGCGGTGGCCAGGGACAGGTCGCCGATCTCATCCGTGCTCACCCACTCCGGCAGCTTGGGAGAACCGGACGCCAGCGCCTCGATGGCCTTCTGCACGGCGAGCGCGCCGTTGCTCTGGTAGCTGGCCAGCCGCCACGCGCAGACGGCGGCGGTGATGAGCAGGTAGAGGCCGAGCAGCGACATGGGGACCACCAGGTCGTTGACGAGCGTCGACAGCGTGCTGCGCAGGGCCGTCTCGAACTCGGTGAGCGACTGGGCATGAAGCTGGGCGAAGAAGGCCTCGAAGGTGCTGTACGACAGCTTGCCCGCCACGCTCGCCATCAGCGTGAGCGTGCAGATGACGTAGAGCCCGAAGGCATAGGGCAGGTACCACTTCTGCCGGGTCCAGTACATGCCGCTGCCCTGCAGGCTGTACGAGCTCAGCTGCCGGAACTGCGCCACTGCATAGGGCGCGATGATCTGCTCCAGCGACAGCCGGATGTTGATCCACAGCAGCATGAACTGCAGCACCGAGAGCCCCGAGGCCCACGGAACGATCCAGAGGCTCTTGCCGAAGTAGAAGGCAGGGAAGGCCGCGTAGATGAGCGTGCCGAACACGGAGAGCCCCACCATGCGGAGCTCAATGCGCCTGGGAATCTTGAGGATGCGCTCCAGCTTCCGCTCCGGCGTGTCTCCCGCGCGGTCCGTGAAGGCATCGCGCAGCGACCAGTAGATGAAGAGGAAGGGCACCACCGCGGCCATCGTGGGAATGGTCACGGGCAGCACGTAGGCCGCGGTGATCAGCGTCTGCTCAGTCTCGAGACCCGTCACCAGGCCCATCATGTAGACGAGCGGCGCCAGCGCGGGCAGCGAGTTGACCTGATAGGTCATGAACAGCTTGATGGCGAGTTTGCGGAGGTCGTTTTGCGACATGGAAGACATGCTGAATTCACCGAAAGAAGGTTGAGACGGAGCGGGCGCATGCGCGCCGGGGCTCAGACCGCGTACTCACCGCGTTGCTCGCTGAAGCTGTGCGCATACAGCTTCTCATGGAAGACCACGAATTGCTGAATGACGTGGCTGATGGCGGGGTGCGACAGGCGCGCTCGCAAGCCGAGCAAGTTGGCTTCCCAACGCTTGCGGTGCGAGGTGTAGAGCCGGGCCGCGTCGGACAGCCGAGATTCGAAGATTTCCAATGATTGGACGGCGGGGCTGTCCATCAGCCCATGGAGGCAGACGTTGAACTCGCCATGCTGGACGTCCTTGTAGACCCGGCTCAGCGACTGGTTCGTCTGGCAGGTCCCGAGCAGCACACGGCTCAAGGACTGGGAGGCGTCCCGCATGGCCTCCTTCCGCAGGGGCTTCAACAGCTCCTTGCGCTCCTGATCCGTCTGCGTGACGACGGCAGTGCCCAGATCGTTGAGCAGCCGCAACAGCAGAGCGGAGTCGTCGAGCACCGCCGCCAAGGTGCCGTCATCGACCAACGCCTGGAAGCCCTTCTCCTGGTGCAGCTGCGCCAGGATGCCGACGTACCAGGCCGTCATGGGAACCACCAAGATGGTGTCCACGCCGATGCGCATCCGCCGGTCGAACGACATGTCCGGCTCTCTCAACAGCGCATTGACGCCCGCGTAGCGGCTGATCAATCCCCGCCGCACCATGGGCCCAATGGGGGTTCCCGCGCTCAGGCGCTCCAGCGCCACACACGCGTCGATGTTGGCGATCAGGCACGGCCAGAGCGCGTGTTCCAAGGCGTGTGACGAGACCTCGGGATGCCGCTCGAGGTAACGCTGGGCGAACTCCCGATGCTTCTTGGGGCTGAGGCTCTGCTCGAAGCTGGAGATGCGCTCCGCGTGCGCTTGAACGGGCTCCAGCAGTTGGCTGGTCGGAGTCGCCCGGCCCTCGAGGCGCTGCACCATGACGTCATTGAATGCCAGCAGCACCTGCCGACGCGCGTCGTAGCTTGAGTCCGTCTCTGAAGGTTGGGCCAGGCCGATGGCCAGGTTGTCCGAGATCACCTCGTACATCTGGTAGATGTTCACGGGGACGGAGCACTCGATGAGCCGGGGCCAATCTTGCTCCCGCGCCACGTCCTTCGTGAGGTACAGGAAGAGGCGGATCATCTGCGGGATGCCCATCAACTCCAACCACCGGTCGCGGAGGGGAGCCTCCGCCGAGAGCATTCCGGAACAGAAGTCCCGATAGGCGCAGGGCGGCATCAGCTGCGTCAGGCTCTTCTCAAGACCTTCGCGAGTCAGGGTCAGCGTGGATGTGAAGAGGTCCGGGTTCATTCGCGCTTTCCAGCCTGGGAGAGGAGGAACCGGTGCTCCCGCGCCTGGGACACAGGCCGCCCCCCTGATGACTGTACAGGTGGTAATCCTATGTTGCTTGCCCGCTAAGAATCTAGAGAGCGACCACCCGCGTCCCTCTCTTCTCAGGTCTCGGGCACCCCGTGACAGCCCTTCGTACACTCTCGTCGTATATTGCCGCCCACCCAATCAGGAGACCCCCACCCCATGAGCAGCCGCGTCAACATCCTCGCGCCCGATTTCCGCGCGGACCCCTACCCCGTCTACGCCCGGCTTCGCCGAGAAGCCCCCGTGAGCCTGGTGGATCCCGTAGGGATGTGGGCCATCAGCCGCTACGAGGACGCACTCTACGTGATGAAGAATCCGCAGCTGTTCTCGTCGCGTGGAATCATGGCGGCCACGGAGCCACCCTGGCTGGGGCGGACCAACCCGGTGTCCGACTCGCTCATCGCCATTGACCCGCCCCGACACACCCGCCTGCGAGCCCTCGTCAATCGCGCCTTCACGCCCGCGGCCGTGGCGCGCCTGGAGCCGTTCGTTCGCACCGTTGTCGAGGAGCTCGCGTCGAAGGTGGTGAGCGGCAACACCCTCGACTTCGTGGAGACCTTCGCCCTGCCCCTTCCCGCGAACGTCATTGGGGAGCTGCTGGGACTGGATGTCTCGCTGCGAGCGCGCTTCAAGCAGTGGGCGGACATCATCATCACCGCCGCTACGCTTCCTCCGGACGCCGTGGAGCTCCACGACCGGATGCGAAACACCCTGGCGGAGATGGATCGCTACTTCCACGAGGTGGTGGAGAGTCGCCGCCGTCAGCCCGGCGACGACATGGTGAGCGAGCTCCTGCGGGCGCAGGTGGATGGGCAGTCGCTCTCCGAATCGGAGTTGATGGGCTTCTTCTACCTGCTGCTCCTGGCGGGCCTGGAGACGACCGTCCACATGCTCAGCCACTGCGCGATCATGCTCGCCCGGAAGCCGGACGTGCAGGCGCGGCTGCGTGCGGAGCCGGCCCTCATTCCCCGCTTCATCGAGGAGGTGCTGCGCTGCGAGCCGCCCGTGCACTCGACGCTGCGGGTGACCACGAGCGAGGTGGAGTTGTCGGGCGTCAAGCTGCCTCCGGGGACGCCCGTGCTCGTCCTGCTCGCCTCGGCGCAGCGTGATGAGAGCTTCTGCCCCAATGGGGACGAGTTCTCGCTCGAGCGCACCAACCAGGGAAACATGGCCTTCGGCCACGGCATCCACTTCTGCCTGGGCGCGCCCCTGGCGCGGCTGGAGGCCCGGGTGGCGCTGGAGGTCCTGCTGTCACGCAGCTCCGGCATCTTCCTGCGCCAGGAGCAGATCCAGTGGAACCTCGCGCCCACCGCGCGTGGGCCGGTGGTGCTCCCCATGGAGTGGAAGCCGCGCTGATCAGGTCATGAGCTTGCGGGCTCTGGGGGCCACGGCATCGCCCACCATCCCGCTCTCGCCCAGGAGTCGCTCCTCGGCACGCGCCATCTTCTGCGCGTCCTTGGGGCGCTCGTGGTCGTACCCGAGCAGGTGCAGCAGCCCGTGCGCCAGGTAGCGCGCCACCTCTGACTCCAGCGTGCGCTCGTACTCCTTGGCCTGGAGCTTCGCCGTGTCCAGGGAGATGACCACGTCCCCGAGCTGCCTCGGCCCGGGCGTGCCCTTGGGCAGGTCCCCCGCCGGAAAGCTCAGCACGTCCGTGGCCTTGTCCTTCTTCCGCCACGTGCGGTTGAGCCGGCGGATGGCATGGTCTCCCACCAGGGAGATGGACAGCTCGCACCCGGTGAGCTCCAGCTTGCGCAGGAATGTCTCCGCCAGCTCCGTCACCTGCTTGGAAAAGCGCTTGCCCTGCGGATGCGCCACCTGCACCGTCACCCGGTTGTCCGCGGGCGCCTTCGTCTCCTCCTCGATGTGCGCCAGCTCCACCCGGAAGGCCGGCGCGCAGACCGAGTAGTAGTCACACGCGCCCTGCCCGTCGTTGCGGTACACCACCCGGCGGCTCCTCGGCACCAGCCCCAGCTCCCCTTCGCTGATCAGCTGGCGCCGCCCCTCCACCACCAGCGTCAGCTCGCCCTTGAGGACGATGACCACCTCATCGAACTGGGCCGTCCGCGCCGGCGCGGACCAGCCCGGTGGCGCCAACATCCGCGCCACCGACAAGGAGTCGGTGCCCGTTGTCGCCGCGCCCACGAACTCCTCAATGCGCTTCCCATCCTCGCGGGGGATGATCTTCCCCTTGCGCAGCTTCACCACGTTCGGCCTCCTCCGGCCGCGCGCCTCAGGTGCCTGTCCCCGCCGGCCGCGCCTTGCCGTCCTGCTTCGTCCCCGCCGCCACCGTCAACGCCGGCCCCTTCGGGCCCGCCTGCAGCGCTCCCGCCGGGTACTCGGGACGCGCATGGTAGATGCCCTCCAGCGTGTGCAGGAAGGACTGCGCGATGAGATTCAGGTCCCTGAGCGTCAGGTCACACTCGTCCAGCTGCCCCTCGGAGAAGATGAGGTTGATCATCTTCTGCACCTGGGCCTGCAGCCGGGGCGTCGTGGGCTCGGGCAGGGCCCGCGTCGAGGCCTCCACCGCGTCGGCGATCATCACCAGCGCCGCCTCGCGGAACTGCGGCTTGGGACCCGGGTAGCGGTAGATGCTCTCGTCGATGGGCTGGGCGCCCTCCTTGCCCTCCTGATCCTTGACGGCCTTGTGGAAGAAGTAGCCCACCAGGCGCGTGCCATGGTGCTGAGGAATGGCATCCGCCACCAGCTTGGGCAGCCGGTACTGGCGCGCCATCTCCAGCCCCTCGGTGACGTGGCGCTTGATGATGACAGCGCTCATCGCCGGGGCGAGACCGTCGTGCTTGTTCTCGCCCTTCTGGTTCTCGCCGAAGTAGAGCGGATTCCGGCCCTTGCCGATGTCGTGGTAGTACGCACACGAGCGCGCCAGCAGCGGATTGGCGCCAATGGCCTCCGCCGCGTTCTCCACCAGCGTCCCGATGATGATGGAGTGGTGGTAGGTGCCCGGGGCCTGGACGATGAGCTCCTTGAGCGCCGGGTGGTTGAGGTTGGCCAGCTCCAGCAGCTTCAGGTCCGACGCGTAGCCGAAGACGGACTCGATGAGCGGCGTGAGCGCCATCACCATCACCGGCACCGCCAGCGAGGTACCCGCGAAGGCGAACAGGGCCGTGACAAGCGTGTCGCTGGTGAGCCCCTTGCCCTCCGCGAGGAAGAGACAGAGCACTGCCAACAGGTTGACCGCACCGGTGGCCAGGCCCGCCCGGAAGATGCCCACGCGATCCTTGGCTCGGGTGATGCGGTCGGCCGCCACCAGCGCCCCCACCAGGGCGTAAATGCCGAAGGACAGCGAGTTGCCCAACATCACCCCGCAGAGGCACGCCAGCACCACCGCGAAGAAGAGCGCGAGATCCTCCGACAGGACGAAGCGCACCAGCATCGCGCCGGCCGCCACCGGGAACGCGTAGTAGAAGGCCTCCAGCGGCAACACCGTGTACCGGTCCTGCACCGCGTCCGCGATGGACACCCACAGCTGCAGCAGCCCCAGCATCATCACGAGCAGCAGGCCCAGCAGCAGCCCGTCCTTCCGCGTGGGACGGAAGCGCCGGAAGGCCGCCCGGCAGAAGACGTACGTGGCCGAGATGAGCAGCACCACCAGCCCCGTGCCACCCACCTGCAGCTGCACCAGATCCAACCGGTCCGTCTGGGCGCGCATGCCTCGGATGGTCACCAGGTGCGACTCGTTGACCAGCTCGCCATCCCCGATGACCCGCTGACCCTTCTTGATGGAGATGACGGCGTCCTTCACCGCCATCGCCGCCTGGCGCCGCCGCGCGTCCGTCTCCGCCAGGTTGATGGTGAGGTTGGGCCGCACCAGTCGCTTGGACAGCCGCAGCACCGCCCGCCGCTGCACACCCGGCGCGTCCGGCAGCAGGTTGCCCGGAATGGAGGCGAAGCGATCCAGCTCCGTGTGCGCCTCGCGCACGTCCACCACCGTGGGCGCCGTGCCGGGCAGCGTCTGCTCACCGCTGTGTCGCAAGTCCCGCACGGTGATGCCCTGTGGACCCTCCCGAGACAGCTCCTCGCGCGAGTTCGCGATGTAGACCGGCGCGGGCTCGGAGAAGCCGTACGCTCGCTCCACCAGCGCCAGCGTGGCCGCCTCCACCGCCTCGGAGAAGCGCGCCGTGTACAACGCCTGGAAGTCCTCGGAATCGAGCGCCGCGTCCCTGCGCCCGAACAGGAGCACCTGGAAGTCCTCCCGCAGCGCTTCCAGCTCGCGGCGCTGGCGCTCGCGCTCCTCCTGCGGCGTCGGCTTGCGCGCCTTGGCCCCATCCACCGCCGCGGGCGCCTCGTCCGAGGCCTTCGCCGTCAGACGCTGACGCATCTCCGCGAACGCCCCGCTCACCCCGGCGCGGATCTCCGACACCACGCCCGGGCTCAGGTCGTACACCGGCCGCACCGCGCCGCGCGCCTCCAGGCGCCGCTGCTCGGTCATCGACTGGTGGACGATGTCGTAGTCCCGCCCAGCCTTGAAGCCTGCCGGAGAGCTCGCCCGGAAGGGCTTGCCCAGGTTTTCCTCAGAGAGGGCGGGGATCTGCTGGCTGTAGAGACCCGGGGAAATGACGAAGCCAGACGCCACCGAAACGGCTAGCAGCAACACCAAGCTCGTCAGGCGCCGGCCCCAACGGGGGCCGAGCCGGAAGCGGTGAGCTAGCGCGTCCAGCGGACTGGGTCCGGGGGGCGACGATTCCGGTTCGGCCATGGGATCGAGCAACCTATGAGAGACGCGGCGGATTCTTCAAGCAAAGTGGGCGGCGGGAAAGGAATCCGCCGCCCACGCCTGCTTGCCCATCCACCGGGCCTGCAGAAATCAAGGGGTTGAGGTGTCGGATTCCGGCGCTACCGCCGACTCCGGGGCCACGGCTGCCTCGGCTTCCTTGCCGAGCGCCTTGGCCGCCTCCTTGGCCGCCTGCTGGGCCGCATCGTAGCGATCGTAGGCGCGGATCACCTCCTGCACCAGCGGGTGACGGACCACGTCCACCTCCGTGAACTCGGAGATGCAGATGCCCTCCAC
Organism: Archangium minus; assembly: GCF_044360475.1. Lineage (NCBI taxonomy): Bacteria > Pseudomonadati > Myxococcota > Myxococcia > Myxococcales > Archangiaceae > Archangium > Archangium minus. Next base: position 5,053,456 of record NZ_CP043494.1, on the reverse strand, counting down.
GTTCTTGAGGATGGAGCGCGCGTGGTGCAGACCGCTCGTCTTCCCCGTCGGCAGGTCCACCTGCGTGACGTCACCGGTGATGACCGCCTTGCTGTTGTAGCCCAGACGGGTGAGGAACATCTTCATCTGCTCGACGGTGGTGTTCTGCGCCTCGTCGAGGATGACGAAGGAGTCATTGAGCGTACGACCACGCATGAAGGCCAGCGGGGCCACCTCCACCACACCCTGCTCGATGAGGTGCAGGGCTCGCTCGACGGCCATCATGTCGTGAAGCGCGTCGTAGAGCGGGCGCAGGTAGGGGTTGACCTTCTCGGCCAGGTCGCCCGGGAGGAAGCCCAGCTTCTCGCCGGCCTCCACCGCGGGACGCGCCAGGACGATGCGCTTGACCTTGCGCTCCTGCAGGGCCGCCACCGCCATGGCCATGGCCAGGTACGTCTTGCCCGTACCGGCGGGGCCAATGCCGAAGACGATGTCGTGGGCGCGGATGGCGTCCACGTAGCGCTTCTGCGCGATGCTCTTGGGGGAGATCTGCTTGTTGCCCGAGCTCTTGAGCACGGGCCCCAGCATGACGTCCTGGAGGGACTCGGCACCGCCGCGGCCGAGCACCTTGATGGCCTGCTCGACGTCCTCGCGGTAGACGGGACGCCCCGCCCGGATGATGCCCTCGAGGTTCTCCACCAGACGCACCGTGAAGGCCACGGCATCGGCGGGTCCCGACAGATGAAGCTCGGTCCCTCGCTGTCCCACCCGGACACCCAGGCGGCGCTCCATGAGCTTCAGGTTTTCATTCTGGTTGCCACACAGGGCCAGGGTGGTCGCGTTATCGCGAACATCCACCTTGGCGGAGGTGGGGCTGACTGCTGCTTGGGCCTCTACAGTGGCGGGGTTTCGCAATGCGTCCAATCCCTCGGGGCTGGTTTCCGACAATTCGTCCTCACTTCAAGCTAACGCCCTCCCACTTACGGCGAAAGGCGGAAGCGACCAACCTGCCTAGCGCAGGGGAGATAGGAGGATGAACTGCCGATCTGACGTCCGGCGATAGTAGTAATCGTCTCGCCAGGGGTAGCGCAGGTCCTCCCTCTGTAGGAGACCCACCTCCACCAGCGCCTCCAGCCGCTCGGGTAGAGCCCCCTTTTCCAGTCGAAACACTTCCAGTGCGGCTTCGATTCGGGCTTGTTGAGCGCGCGCGAGAAGACGCTGGGCCGCTGGGTCCGCGAACGAGGAAGCCGAGTCGTCGCCCAAGTCCCAGGTATCCGGCCGCAGGCGCGAGCCCACGAAGCCGAGTGCGGCCAGCACCATGACGGTGACGACGGCGCGGGCCACCATGCCGCCCACTCGGACGATCAGGCCCGCTCCACCCGCGGAAGCAGCCCGGCCCGAGACCTGATGGGCACGGATGTAGTCGAGGTTGAGGAGGTTGACGAGCGCCTTGCAGGTCTCGAACTCGCCCAGGCAGCTGAGGTCCACCAGCTTACGCACGTCACGGCCGGGGCCGATGAGCTCATAGACGCGGCGCTCGGCGCTGCCGATGGACTTGAACTCGCCCTTGTTCTCGTCCTTCTTCTCCTCGGAGAAGGCGTCGTCGAAGGCGGCGTCGAAGTCGTCCTCCTTCGGCTGGGATTTGGAGGCGGGCAGCTCCTTGATCCGCTCGAAGGTCATCGCCTCGTGAGGGAGCTTCTTGCGGACGTGGGGCCACTCGTCCACCATCCGGAAGCCTTCCATCAGCACGCTCTCGGCGCGCAGCGGCGTGATGGACTCGCTGTCCGACTGGACGTCCTCCTGCTTGAACTCGTAGGTGCCCGCCTTCCAGGAGAAGAGCCCGTAGAGGGTCTCCGTCACCTGGAGCTGCATCATCTGCTTGAGCTTCTGAGCAGAGATGGCCCCCGTGGAGGTGAGCACGTCACCGAGCCGCTTGAGGGTGCGCTTCTGCGTCTCCAGCGCGTTCTCGAGCTGTTGCTCGGTGATGAGCTCGGCCCGCACCAGCATGTTGCCGATGAGGTCCTTCTTCTTCCGAGTGATGCTCTCGGCACGGACGATGTTGCCGTCCCGGAAGAAGACCTGGACATCCTGATCCTTGCTCTTGAGGTACAGCACACCGGTCTTCTGCTGCTGCCCGATGAGCTGCAGGATGTCCGCGATGCCGAAGTCCTTGAGCGTTCCCGTAAGGGCCATCGTCGTCCCGGCCTACTCGTTCTGGCGGCGGTACAGCCCGCGCAACGTCAAAAGGTGGAGGGGAATGAGGAGGAGCAGCAGCGGGGCCAGCTTGAGGTACAGCGGCACCTCCCCATAGGGCGCGCGCAGCACCCCGGAGCGCAGCAGCACGCCAGCCACCGCGAAAAGGAAGAGGAAGGCGTAGATGGCGCCGCGCACCGGGAGCCCCTGGAACACGTGGCCCGCGCCAGACACCAGCGCGCCGAAGACATAAGACACGCCGCTCTCCCACCTGCGGTTGCGCTCGATTTCAATCTGCTTGCGGGCTCGGACGCGCGCCTCCACCGCGCCCTTGCGCGAGAAGACGTTGACGCACTGGGCGCACATCTTGCTGGCCACGCCCAGCTCCTTGTCGCACCGCCGGCACACCGGACGGCCGCACTTCTCACACTCGCGCGAGGCCTTGAGCGACCTGCCCGCGAAGCCGAGCGCGAAGACGAACAGCGAGCCCAGCACCGGCAGGCCCCAGGCGGTCAGTCCCGAGCCGCCCCCGAGCAACCGACGCGACAGCTGGCCCTCGACCCGCTCCGCGGCCTCCTGCTCGGCCTTCCGAGTCTCCTCGGTCACCGGGATGTCTGCCTCGGCGAGCGGAGGGCTGATCAGCAGCCGGTTCATCAGCAGGCGATCCTCCGGCGGGCGCTGCCACATCAGCAGGCTCGGATCCACACGCTGTGCGGCGCTGAGCGCATCGCGTGCCTTCTGGTTCTCGGAGCCAATCTCCGAGTCCGGCGCCACGGCGGCGCGGCGACGGTACACCTCGGCCAGGTTGAAGGCGGGAGCGGCCAGTCCCGGGTCCGCCGCCGAGGCCTCGGTGTAGACGCGCGCCGCCCCGTCCATGTCACCCGTGGCCAGCATCGCGTTGGCGAGGTTGGTCATCAGCCCCGCGTGACCGGAGCGCAGGGCCGCCGCCGCCTTGTAATGGGCGATGGCCTCCTCCATCTGACCGCGGCGGGCCTCGAAGCGCCCGAGCGCGTACAGCTCCGCGAAGTTGGCCTGTTTCTTCTCGTGCCGTGCACGCACCCGATCCGCCACCGGCTCCGCGGCGAGCCCACCCCGCTCCAGCACGTAGACGTCCTCGGCCACCGTCCCGGCGAAGATCGACGACTGGGCGATCTTCCCGGCAGCGACTGGCACGAACGCCGCCGCCACCAGCAGCACCACCGCCACGGCCCGCTCCGCCATGGTGAGGTACACGGATACGGACGCCAGCAGGATGAGCAACACGGGCACCATGCCCAGCCGCAGCGCCAGCGGCGTGCCGATCAGCAGCAGCACCGCCAGGGCCGCCGACTGCCACCGGGCCGCCGCGCGGGGGAAGAGGTGATGGAAGTCGTGGAAGAAGAAGCGCGCCCACCGCAGGAAGAGCACGCCCACCACCACCGTCACCGTGGCCAGCAGCGCCACCAGGAGCACCGCCCCGAGGTCCGCCAGCGCCGGGCGCCGGTAGCGGGGATCCTTCAGCAGCACGGAGATCGCAGCCTTGATCTCCTGGGAGTACGCGCCCACGTCGCCGGGTGACCGACGGGCGTAGGCCTCGGCGAGCGCGAGCCGTGCATAGGGCAGGTTCGGCGAGAGCGACACCGCGTGCTCCACCAGTTGCAACGCGCCGGCCGAGTCGTTGGCCTTGCGCCGCCCCTCAGCCGCCCGGATGAAGCCGATGCTGAGCGCCTCCATATCCAGGGCCGCCACGTCATCCTTGAGCGACACCAGCTCCTGCTGAGCCTTGCGGGCCGCCTCCATGTCCAGTGCGGCCACCGCCTTCTGCCACTTGTCCCAGGCGGCCTGCAGATCCGCGTCGGTGATGCGCGGGGTGAGGATGGGCGGCGGAGGAGGCCGCACCACGGGAGGCGGGGGAGGAGGCTGCGGGCGAACCTGAACCTCGACGGCGGCGGGCGTCTCCGGCTGAGCCTCGGGCTGCGCGGCCTCCTCCTCGTCCGCATCGCCTCGCGACTTCCCCTTGCGCTTCTTGCCACGACCGGCACGCGACGAGTCGTCCTCCTCCTCGTAGGCGGAGTCGTCCGTCATCTCCTCCGCCGGATCAACCGCCATCTCCTCCGGCTCCAACATCGAAGGATCCTGGAATCCGGAGCGCTGTGCCGCGGATGCAGGTGGCGGTGTCTGGCGCTTGGACTTCTGGGCATGCGCCTGACGCACGGGCATCCACAGCGTGAGGCACAGCAGCAGCGGCAGGAAGCGCAACAGGGGGAGGCGCGACATTCAGGGTCCCGATGATAGGCGACGGGCAACCCACACGGAAGTTGTCACGTCCCTCCAGTGGTTTCCCCATGTTACAGAAGCCCGCTTGCTCGGTGAGGAGGAGAAACCATGAGTGCAGCAGGGGAGCAATTGGACAGGCTGATGGGAATCATGGCCCGCCTCCGCTCGGAGGACGGCTGCCCGTGGGACAGGGAGCAGGATCTGCGCTCGCTGCGGCCCTACCTCGTCGAGGAAGCCTTCGAGGTGCTCGATGAGATGGATCGGGTGGCCGAGGGCGGCCCTTGGCGCCCGCTGGGCGAGGAGTTGGGGGATCTGCTCTTTCAGATCGTCTTCCACGCCCGACTGGCGGAGGAGCTGGGGGAGTTCTCCATGGCGGACGTGGCCCGGGCGATCAGCGACAAGCTCACCAGCCGCCACCCCCACGTCTTCGGCGAGAAGCAGGCGGACGGAACCCCCCAGCCGCTGGCCAACTGGGCGAAGCTGAAGGCGGAGGAGCGCAAGAAGAAGACGGGCCACGAGGGCTCGGTGCTCGATGGCGTGCCCACGGGTGCCCCGGCCCTGCTGCGCGCCGAGCGCCTTACAGAAAAGGCCAGCCGCATCGGGTTTGACTGGCCCAGCATCCAGGAGGTGCGCGCCAAGCTGTACGAGGAGCTCGGCGAGCTGGACGAGGCCATCGCCTCGGGGAACCGGGATGAGCTGGAGCACGAGCTGGGCGACGTCCTCTTCTCCCTGGCCAACCTCGCGCGCTTCACCCAGACGCCCGCAGAGGACGCGCTGCGAATGGCCATCCGCCGCTTCACCACGCGCTTCCAGCACATCGAGTCCGCCCTGCGCGCCGAGGGTGTCCCCCTGGGCGAGGCCACGCTCGAGCACATGGAGCGCCATTGGCAGGCGGCCAAGGTGGTGGAGAAATCCCTACCGCCCCCTACCCGCGTCCCCCGAGCCCCACTGGTGGCGCTGCGCCTGCCCGTGGTGGACCTCGCCGCTCAGAGGGCCTTCTGGGACAGGACCGCCCCACTCCTCGGTTGGAGCCCCGAGCGGGGGGGCGCCGAGGAGGCGAGCTACAGCGACGGCATGTACCAGCTCGTCTTCACCCGGGGCTCCAGTGCCCCCTCCCCTGCCACCTTCACCTTCGGGGCGCCTTCCGTGGCGGCGGTGGAGCGGCTGCGCACCGTCCTGGAGAGCAGCTCACCCGGAAGCGTGCTGGAGGGATCCGGCGGCTCCAGCCGGTTCTCCTTCCAGGATCCCGCCGGCCTCCGTTGGGAATATGCCTTCGGAGGCGACTGATTGATGCATCTCGGGCGTCCAGATCGTGGCACGGATCACGCAAGCCTTGACGCTCGGTAGACGCCGAAGTAGGTACGGCGCCTCTTTTCCACAGAAGTAAGCTGGAGATCACCTTGGCCAACACCAAGTCTGCAGAGAAGCGTAACCGCCAGGCCCAGAAGCGCCGCGCGCGCAACGTCAACGTCCGCACCACCGTGAAGGACGCCGTCAAGAACCTGCGCGACACCCTCACCACCAAGGACGCGGCGAAGAGCGGCGATGCCCTCAAGGCCGCCACCCGCACCATCAACAAGGCCGCGTCCAAGGGCGTCATCCACAAGCGCGCCGCCTCGCGCCGCATCTCCCGGCTCGCCAAGGCCGCCAACCGCGCCAAGGCCGCCGCGAAGTAGTCCTCGCGACGCCTACCAGCTGGTGGCCAACCGTTCGTAGCCCTCGCGCATCAGCGTCTCCGAGAGACGATGGAGTGCGGCCTGACGGTTGGCCTCGACCTCGAGGACATCACCGGACACGTTCGTCGTGCCCGGCAGGAAGTCCTCGGAGCCGGAGACCGTCGTCTCCGACAGGATTCGTCCGTCCCTTCTCAGCCGCAGCACCACCGTCGCGGAAGTACGGTAGCTGGCGAGCCGCGGGACGGAGCTCTGGGCGTTGGGCTGAAAGAAGGGCTCGGCGTTGTTGATGGGCCCACTGCTCACCCCAGCCACCACGCCCTCCACGGAGGCCTCACAGGCCCCGCCGCCGCTGAGCACCCCGGCGCGCAGCAACTCCTGACGGAAGTTCTGGGTGAAGAGCAGCTCCAGGGCGGGCTCGGCCGTGTCGTTGCGGAAGACGGGCGCGCACACTGAACGCACCCCCTCGGGCAACCCCGCGCCCTGAGGCGCGAAGCGGTAGCCGCACCCGAGACCCGACAACAAGAGGACCCACCCCACCACGCGCATCCGGGACATGGCGCCCACAGTAGCGGCGCGAGCCCGGCGGTCAAGCGCGAGGGGCACTCCCCTCCGAGGGGGGCTCACGCACCTCGATGCCACGTGCGCGAACCACGTCCGTGAGCGTGCGCCAGGCAGTCCGTACCCGCAGCTCCATGGGGGAGCCCCTCAGCACGGGCCCCAGATCCCAGCGCGTCTCCCCCTGGCCCGAATCCAGGACGAGCGTGTAGCGCCGCACCAAGAGCGCGAGGACCACGCCCACCAGCGCCAGCAGCCCGAGCAGCACCCGCGCCGGCGCCACCGGAACGAAGGGCAGCACCCCGAGCGCCCCCACCGTGAGGGCCAGGGCCTCGTAGCGCGGCCGGTGCACCAGGGAGAGCCGACGCAGGCCCGGCAACTCGAAGAGGAAGGGCGTGGCGGAGGCGCCCGGACGGAAGGAGAGCCGGTTGCCCTCACCCACGAGGACACGCCCGCCCGCGAGCTCCGCCGAGAGGAAGGGGCCCGCCACCGGAGAGCCCGTCCTCAAAGGCAGAGGCGCATCCGGCAGCACGGCACCACACGCGGCGCAGCGGCCCGCCCCCGCCCGCTGAGGACGGCCACACCGCGAGCACATGACAAGAACCTCGGTCGGCACCGGGCCCCCGTCTCAGCCAACGACGAAGTTCACCAGCCGCTTGGGCACGAAGACGAACTTGCGCAGCGTCTTGCCCGCCATGGCCGCCTTCACCCGCTCGTCTCCCTCGGCGACGGCCCTCACGTCCGCCTCGGCCGCGTCCGCCGGCACGCGGATCTCCGCGCGCAGCTTGCCGTTCACCTGCACCGCGTACGGAATCACGTCGTCCACCACCAGCGCCGGGTCGAACTCCGGCCAGCCCTGCGTGACGACGAAGTCCTTGGCACCGTAGGCCTCGGCGATCTCGTCGGACAGGTGCGGGGCGAACGGCGTCAGCACCACCGTCAGCATCCGCACGGCCTCGGCCATGGCGGCCTTCTCCGCGGGCGTCTCCGGAGTGCCCAGCGCGTACAGCGCGTTCACGTACTCCATGGCACCGGCGATCGCGGTGTTGAAGGACAGGCGCTCAATGGCCTCCCCTACCCGCTTCAGGCACTTGTGCGCCGCGCGGCGGATCTCCAGCGCCTTGCCCTCGAAGGCCCCATCGTGCGTGGCCCCCGCCACTCCCTGGTGCTGGACGGCCAGCGTCCACACCCGCTTCAGGAAGCGGAAGGCGCCCTCCACCTGATCATCGGACCAGTCGAAGTCTCGCTCGGGGGGACCGGCGAACATCACGTAGGTGCGCGCGGTGTCCGCGCCGTACTTCGCCACGATGGAGGACGGCGCCACCACGTTGCCCCAGCGCTTGGACATCTTCCGCCCGTCCGGGCCGTTGACGATGCCCTGCGTCACCAGGCGCGTGACAGGCTCGTCCACCGGGCTCAGCCCCAGCAGCTTCATCACGCGGGTCCAGAACCGGAAGTACAGCAGGTGCATCACCGCGTGCTCGGGGCCACCCACGTACACGTCCACCGACAGCCAGCGCTGGGCCTCCTTCGCATCGAAGGGCGCCTTGTCGAACTGCGGCGACAGGTAGCGCGCGAAGTACCAGCAGGAGTCGACGAACGTGTCCATCGTCTCCGCCTCGCGCCGCGCCGGGCCCGAGCACTTGGGACAGGTGGTCTCGACCCACGAGGGCACCTTGGCCAGGGGCGGCTCGCCCTTGCCCGTCAGCACCGCCTGGGTGTCGATCTGCGGCAGCACCACCGGCAGCTGCTCCAACGGCACGGGCTGGCCCCGGCGCTCGGGGTCGCACTTGTCGCAGTAGACAATGGGGATGGGCGTGCCCCAGTAGCGCTGGCGGCTGAAGCCCCAGTCCTTCTGGCGGTACGTCACCTTGGGCTCGCCGCGGCCCTCGGACCGCAGCCGCTCGCCGATCTTCTTGCGTGCCTCGGCCGAGGACATGCCCGTGTACTCCCCCGAGTCCACCAGCACGCCATCCTCGGTATGGGCCGCCTCCAACGCGTCGCCCGGGGGCAACTTGTCCCCCGAGGCCGGCTGCACCACCACCTTCACGGGCAGGCCGTACTTACGCGCGAACTCGAAGTCGCGCTCGTCGTGCGCCGGCACGCTCATCACGGCGCCCGTGCCGTAGTCGGACAGCACGAAGTTGGCAAGCCAGATAGGCACCGGCTGGCCAGTGAGAGGGTTGATGGCGTGGGCCCCCGTGAAGACGCCCTCCTTCGTCACGCCCTCAGCGGTACGGTCCGTCTTGGAGATGGAGGCCATCTTCTTCACGAAGGCGTCCACCTCGGCGCGCTGCGCGGGCGTGGTCACCTGCGCCACCAGCTTGTGGTCCGGCGCCAGCACCACGTAGGTGCAGCCATAAAGGGTGTCGGCGCGCGTGGTGAAGACGCGGATGCGTGCGTCACTGCCCTGGATGGAGAAGTCCGCCTCCACACCCTCGGAGCGGCCGATCCAGTTGCGCTGCATCGAGGTGATGCGCTCAGGCCACTCCTTCAGCTCGTCCAGACCGTCCAGCAGCTCCTGCGAGTACTTCGTGATGCGGAAGGCCCACTCGGGCTGCTCCTTGTCCACCACCGGGGACTCGCACCGCTCGCACACGCCCTCCTTCACCTGCTCGTTGGCGATGACGGTGAGGCAGCCCGTACACCAGTTCACCTTGCTGAAGCGGCGATAGACCAGCCCACGCTCCAGCATCTGGATGAAGAACCACTGGTTCCAGCGGTAGTACTCGGGCTTGCTGGTGTTGACCTCGCGGGTCCAGTCATAGCTGTAGCCCAGCGAGCGGATCTCCTTCTTGAAGGAGTCGATGTTCTCCTGAGTGCGCACCGCGGGATGCACGCCGTCCTTGATGGCCGCGTTCTCCGCCGGCAGGCCGAAGGCGTCCCAGCCCATCGGGTGCAGCACGTCATAGCCCCGCATCAGGAAGAAGCGCGCGTAGACGTCTCCGATGAGGTAGTTGCGCACGTGCCCCATGTGCATCTTCCCGCTGGGGTACGGCAGCATCTCGAGGATGTACTTCTTCGGGGCTCCCGGACGCTTTCCCGCCCGGAACACGCCGGCCTCTTCCCAACGGGTCTGCCACTTCTGCTCAATTTCCTGCGGCTCGTAACGCTCGTTCATAGCCATGACGGGGTGCGTCTTAGTGGGGCGCACGTCTCCAAGCAACAACTGACGCACCCCTCCGTGTCCCTGTGACGCCTGGATGCCCGGGCGCATGGGGCGGAGGTCGGCTCCAAGGAAGGCAGGGGCTCGCCCGGAGGGCCGCCGCTACTCCAGGCGCAGCAGGCCCTTCACCGTGTCCTGAACCACCTTGGACTGGACGGGCTTCACCAGGTAGGCGCTGGCACCCAGCGCCATGGCTCGCTCACGGTCCTCAACGGCGGACTCGGTGGTGATGACCACGATGGGAACGGTGCGGTACGCGTCCGTCTGCCGGATGTGACGGATGAGCTTGAGCCCGTCCATCAACGGCATGTTGATGTCGGTGAGGACGAGATCGTAGCGGCCCAGGGTGAGCTTCTTGAGGCCCTCGGCACCGTCCTGCGCCTCGTCGGTGTGGAGCCACGAGCCCAGCCGTTGCAGCGCGTACATGAGGCTCCGCCTCATCGCCTGCGAGTCATCCACCACCAGGGCCCGGATCTGCTGCGTCATGACTCCGAAGATAACACTGCCGGGTATCGGACCGGGGAGCGGAGTTCAGGCCCAGCGCTCATCCGGAGCGACTTCTCGCCACCCGAGACGCCGCCGCTGCCCCGGGATGAACGCTCCTCGGGCCCCCAGCCCATCGACCGGGCGGCCCGGCGCGTCATCCTACGAGACAGGTCATCCCCTCCACGTTACCTCTGGGGAATGCCTGAAGGGAACATCATCCACCGGATCGCTCGGATCCACCGCCGCTGGCTCGTGGGGCGCCACTTCACCGCCGACTCGCCGCAAGGGCGCTTCTCCTCGGAGGCCCAGCGCCTCTCGGGACGGGCACTCGTGAGCGTGGACGCGCATGGCAAGCACCTCTTCCACCACTTCGAGGGCGGGGTGCGGCTGCACATCCACCTCGGACTCTTTGGCCACATACGACACTTCCGCGCCGGAGCCCCTCCACCCTCCCCCGCGTGCAGGCTGCGGCTCGCCTCGCCCCATGCGACGTTCCACCTCGCCGGGCCCCAGGCTTGTGAGCTGCTGAGCCCTGAGGCCGAGGCCACCCTCCGCGCCCGGCTCGGGGAGGATCCCCTGCGCCCGGAGGCCTCACCCGCACGCGCCTTCGAGGCCCTCCGACGAGGCCGCGTGCCCCTCGCGACCGCGCTGTTGGATCAGGAGCGCATCGCCGGCGTGGGCAACATCCTGCGAGCCGAGGCCCTCTTCCTCGCGCGCCTCCCCCCGCTGCTGCCCGCCTCGGAGCTGCGCCCGGCGGACTTCGAGCGCCTGTGGGAGGCCCTCCGCCTGCTCTTCGAGGACGCAGCCCGGGATGGGCGCATCGTCACGCCCCATGCGCCTCCGGCCCCCTGCAACGTCCCCGGCAAGCGTCGCGAGGATCGGTTCAGCGTCTACGACCGCGCGGGACAGCCGTGCCCCCGGTGCGCCACGCCCATCTCACGTCTGGCGCTGGCCGGCCGGGGGTTGTTCTTCTGCGCGAGCTGCCAGGCTACAGGCCCAGGCGATAGACCGGTTCGCCGTCCACGTGCCGCTCCGCCTGGACGAACCCGCTCTTCTCGTAGAGCCGCCGCGCCGGCTGGTTCTCCCGGTGGACGGACAGCTGGAGACTCCGGCACGCGGGGAACTGGGCCTTCAGCAGCTCCACGAGCGCCTGGAGCGCGGCCGCGCCATACCCACGCCGCTGGTACCGGCGATCGATGAAGAAGTGTTGGAGCCAGTAGTCCTCCGTGCTCCCGGGCTCGTAGGTGAGGTTGAAGAACCCGACCATGACCAGGCCGTCGTAGATGGCATGGGGGAGCACCGGCCAACCTCGCGGCTGGATGTAGGCCTTGGCCAGCGCGATCGCCACGGGCGGCACCACCTCGGCGACGAAGTGCTGCTGCCCGGGCTCCACGGAGAGCTCGAGCGCCTCGCGCCAGTTCACCCGGGTGACGGGCTGCAGCGTGACGCACATCATTCAGCGCGGGACAGCAGACGGAACAACCTCGCGTGCTCGGGATGGCGGGCCACCAGCTCCTCGCTCCGAGGCATCTCCCAGTCCGCGAAGTCGAAGCCCGGGCTCACCGTGCAGCCGCACAGCGTGTAGTCACCGCGCGGCAGCGCCGCCTGGAGCACCCCCGCCGGCACGAGCACCTGCGGCCGCTCCCCCTTCGCGACATCCCGACCCAGCGTCACTGTCTCCATGCGGCCCTGGCGCTCGTCGAGCAGGTACATCGTCAGCACTTGCCCGTCGTAGAAGTGCCACATCTCGTCCGAGGCCACCCGGTGCCAGGCCGCGAAGGTGCCTCGAGGCAGCAGGTAGTAGATGGCCGTCCCCACCGAGCGCGTTCCTCGCGGCGTCTCCACCGTCACCGGCGAACGCCACATCTCCCGGAAGAAGCCCCCCTCGGGGTGGGGAGCCAGTCCCAATGTCCTCACCAGCTCATCGACCATGGAGTGAGTGTAGGACGCCCGGGACGGCCATGCTCGCCTGAAGGCCAAGAGAACGACCATGGGGTGACGAAACACGAGCACGAAGTGGCGCCCGCTCAGGGAAGACGTTACGGGTGAGCCCCATGGAGCCTACGACCACCTCCGCCAAGGCCACCTGTCTTCTCTGTGGAGCGGCGGCTTCTCCCGCCCTGTTTTTGCCTCGCTTCGCCGGCTCCTCGTGCCAGGGGTGTGCCCGGCGCGTAGGACACCTGCTGGTAGCGGAGCCCTCGCTGCTCACGGACATCTGGCCCCTCCTGTCCGAGGAGGATGATGAGCTCGAAGCCGAGCCCACGGTGCAGCGCGCCGATGGGACCACGGTGGAGTTGCGTCAGATCACCGCGGAGATGAAGCGCGACCTGTCCATCGATGATCGGATGAAGCTCGCCGAGATGTATGGCGACATCGGCCTCATCCGTGAGCAGCTCGAGGAGTGTGGCCGGGTGCTCGTCGCCGCGCCCACCGTCGATCTGGCCCAGCGTGCGCTCGACGTGCTCTTCTCGCCCGAGCTGTGCTCGCCGCGAGGGCTCGAGGATCTGCGCGGGCGCCTGTTCCCGGCCTGAGCGACGCCCCGGCTCAGCCCGGACGCGCAGCGGGTTGCGTCACTGTCGCGGGCGGCTCGATGGCCGAGCCCCGACGACGCTCCTTCTGGGCGTCCAGGAACGTCCCCAGCAACACCCAGCGCCGTGCGTCCTCCTCGGCGCCCGGCTTCGCCATCAGCGGCGTGGTGTAGTGCCAGAAGGGCAGCCGGTACACCGTGATGCCGCCCACGGTGTTCACGCTCTGCATCTCCGTGAAGTGCCCGCCCTTCGAGTACACCAGCCACTGGTGCGCCACCGCGGGCGTGGCGAACGTGAGGTGCATGTCCACGTAGCCGTCGAAGGCCTCGGCATCCTCGGGGTGATGGTCATTGTGCGGGCCCGCGTAGTCCCCCTGGCCGTAGCACAGCACCTGAATGCCCCACTTGCGCCGCAGCGCCCTCCCACTCACCGCCGCCGCGAACGCCGCGAAGCTCTCCGAGTGGAGCATCTCCACCAGCCCCACCTCCTCAGCCGCCTTCCACGAGCGCGAGCGCCGGCTCTCCAGCAGCGCCGTCTTCACCCGCACCGTCTTGGGCAACAGCTCCGCGTAGTTCTCCGTCATCCCCCAGATGCTCTCCGGGGGAATCGGGTCCTCCATCGCCGTCAGCGAGGCCCGCAGCGACTTCTCCAGCGCATCCCGACACGCCGTCGCCTTGCGCGCGTCCAGCACGCCGCTGAGCGCCACGAAGCGCTGCCCCGGCCGCAGCAGCGCGCCGCACGCCTCCCGGTCGCGCCCTTCCAGAATGCGCCGTCCCTTGGGCGTGAGCAGCTCCGCGAATTCGGAGGGAAAGGTCTTCATGTCACCGTCTCTTGCGCGCCAGCTCCACCAGCGCCGGGCCGATTTCTCCCAAAGGCAGCACCCGGCTTACCGCCCCGGTCGCCACCGCCTCCTGCGGCATCCCGTAGATGACCGCCGTCTCCTCCGACTCCGCCCACACCTCGCCTCCCGCCCTCTGGATGGCCTTGGAGCCCAACGCCCCGTCCGAGCCCATCCCCGTCAGCACCACGCCGATCGTCTTCGAGCCGAACACCTCGGCCAGGCTCATGAAGAGCCGGTCCACCGAGGGCGCGTGCTTGTCCTGCATCGTCGGAGGTGGCGTGCCTAGCACGTACTGCCCGTTCTGCCGATACACCACCAACTGCCGCCCACCCGGCGCGATGAAGACGTGGCCCGGCGCCAGGAGATCTCCCTCCTGCGCCTCGCGCACGCTGAAGGGGCCCAGCCTGTCCAACCGCTCCGCGAAGGCCCGGGTGAACTGCTTGGGCATGTGCTGGCATACCAGCAGGCTCATCGACGGCTCCGGCGAGAGCGACTCCAACAGCCGCTGCACCGCCGGCGGCCCGCCCGTGGACGCACCGATTCCCACCACGAACGAGGGCTCCAGCGTCATCACCTTCGGCCGCTTCACCGGCTTCATCTCCGGGCGCACCAGCCGCGCCGCGTGCACCTTCTCCTGCAACTCCTTGCGCAGCTTCTCCAGCACCTCCGTCGTGAGCTTCGCCGGCTTGGCGATGAAGTCGAAGGCCCCCAACTCCAGCGCCTTGAAGACGTCCGTCTTGTGCGCGTAGCTGGAGATGACAATGACCGGCGTGGGCGCCGTGCTCTTGAGCAGCCGCAGGAAGGAGTAGCCGCCCAGCCGCGGCATTTCCAAATCCAACGTCACCACGTCCGGGTGCAGCGCCATCACCTGGCGCAGGCCCTCGTTGCCGTCGATCGCGGTGCCCACCACCTTCACGTCCGGCGAGGACTCCAGCAGCTCCGACAGCAGCCGCCGGTTGTGGGCCGAGTCGTCCACCACCAGCACCTTCACGGTGTCGCGAGGCGAGCTCACAGGCCACCCTCCGGCTTGCGGTAGACGAGATCACTGCGCAGGTGCACCAACTCGAAGTCCGCGCTCAGGTTGATGAGGTTCTCCGAGTGCCCCAGCAGCAGATAACCCCCTGGCACCAGCTTGTCGTAGATGAGGCGCAGCACCCGCTGCCGCGCGGGCGTGTCGAAGTAGATCATCACGTTGCGGCAGAAGACGACGTCCATGCGGGAGCCGATCTGCCCCGAATCGGGCTCCTGCAGGTTGTGGTGTCCGAACGTCACCCAGGCGCGCACGTCGTCGCGCACGCGCACCCGGTTGGGCCCCACGTGGACGAAGTAGCGGGCGATCTTGTCCGGAGGCGTGGCTCGGAGCGCGCTCGGCCCGTACTCGCCCGCGCGCGCGGCAACCAACACCCGGCGCGAGATGTCCGTGCCATGCACCTCCACGTCCCAGCCCTCGAAACGCCCGCTGTCCTTGAGGAGCATGGCCACCGTGTAGGCCTCCTCCCCGGACGAGCACCCCGCGGACCAGATGCGCAGCCGCTTCGTGCGCGCGTTGCGCCGCTCCAGCTGCGGGAGCACCTCCTCGGAGAAGGCCTTGAGCTGGCGCGGCTCGCGGAAGAAGTACGTCTCGTGCGTGGTGAGCGCCTCAATGGCCGTCTCCAGCTCGGCGCGGCGCTGGGCATCGAAGCGCAGGTAGCGGTAGTAGGCGCTGAAGTCCGCGAGCCCCAACGCCTCCAAGCGTGGCCATAGCCGCCGCTGCATGACGAACTTCATGTCGTCACGCACGAGGATGCCGCAATGGCCATACACGAAGTCCCGCAGCAGGCGGAACTCCTCCGCGGTCATCTCCGGCTTGCCTGTATCGAAAGGCATCACCCCCGAGGCCTCCGCGACTCAGCGTCCAGACAACCGCTCCACCGCGTCCACCAACGCGCGGCGAGCCAGAGCATCCGTCTCAGCCGCCAGCGCAGCCTGGGTCGCCGGCAGGCACTCGGGCCCCCCGGAGTCTCCCAGGACCCGCGCTGCCGCGGCCCTCACATCCCAATTCGTGTGGCCGAGCAACCCCACCGCCAACGACACCCCCTCGGCCGAGGCCGCGCCCGCGAGCAGCGCCGCCTTCACCACCTCATGGTCTCCATGGGACACCGCATGCCGGAGCACCTCGTCCCTCAACGCGCCCAGCCTCGCCAGGGACTGCACCGCCCGGAAGGCAATGGCCCCATCTTCATGCCGCACCAGCGACTCCAGCTCCGCCACCTGCTCCACGGCCCCGCACTCGCCCACTGCCTCCAGGGCGGCGAGCTGTACCTCCAGGGCCTCATCGGCGAGGGCTCGCTTCAACAACCCTGACATCGTGCCATCCCCCACCTGGCCCAGCACCCGCACCGCCGCGGCGCGCACCCGTGAGGCCTCGTCCTCCAGCGCCAACCGCGCCAGCTCCAGGCCCCCGGAAGGATCCACCGCGGCCAGCACCTCCACAGCGGTGGCGCGCAGGGAGACCGAGGCCTCCCGCGCTGTCCGCCGCACCAGGGGCAGCATGGCCGTCCCGCCCACCCGCACCAGCGCGCTCAGCACCACGGGCTCCGCCCCGCGCTCCAGCGCCGACTCCAGCGCCTGAGCCACCTGCTTCGGAAAGCTGGCGGCCAGCATCACCAGCGCGCGCACCGCCGGCCCGGCCAACTCCGGATGATCCAGCAACTGCGCCAGCGGCTCCACCGCCTCCAACGAGCTCGTCCGTCCGAGCGCCTGCACCGCCACCGCCTTCAAATCCAGCTCGCCCCAGTCGAGCATCTGGACGAGCTCGGGCACGTACGTGGCGTCCACCATCTCCACCAACACGTGCCCCGCCGCCTCGCGCGCCGGGAAGGACAGCCGGTCCATGCTCGCCAGCAGCTCACGCCCCGTCTCCGGGCCGAAGTGCGCCAGCGTGCGCATCACCTCGGGCACCAGCCGCTCCTCCTGCGCCACCTCCGCCACCAACGGGGCCAGTTGAGGCTCGCGCAGGGCCGCCGCCGCGACGAGCGCTCCGGCCCGGAGCTCGAGGTCATCGGACTCCAGCGCGCTGGCCACCCAGCCCACCGCCTCGGGCAGCCGCTTGAGCGCCAGCCGCACCGCCGCGTCCATCTCGGGCCGAAGGGACGGCTCTGCCAGGCTCGCCTGGGTGCCCAATGCCACGAGCGCCGCCTCGCGGGTGGAGCGCGACTCCGCACCCAGCCCCCGGCACACCAGCTCCGTGGCCGCCACCTGAGGAATGAGGCCCAGCACTCGGTAGGCACTGCGCTTGAGCATCGGATTGCTCAGCAGCCGCACCAGCTCGGGCAACGGCGGCGGGTGGCGCAGCTGCGCGAGCGACTCCAATGCACTCAGCTGCAGCAGTGGCTCGGGGTCGTGCAGGATGCGCTCCAGTGCGCGGGCTGCGACCTTGCCGCCCACGTGGCCCAGCGCCTCCGCCGAGGCCACTCGGACGTTGAGGTCCACGTCCTCCAGCATCGCCTTCACCAGGACCTCTTCCGCCTCCGCGAGCTTCAGCTGGCCCAGGATGTCCGCAGCGAACTTGCGCTGATCCGGATCCGCATGCCCGAGCAGCCGGCCCAAGGGCTCCACCGCCGCCAGGCCCATGCCTGCCAGGGACTCCGCCGCCGCGTTGCGCGCACCCGTTTCGTCCCGCTCGCCCAGCACGGAGATGAGCCGCTCCACCACCGCTTCGCGCTCCGGGAGCCGCGTCAGCCCCTCGGCCGCCGCGCGGCGCACCCGCCAGCTCTCGTCGTGGAGACCCGCCACGAGCGTCTCCCGAGCGCCTGCGGAGGACGGATCCAGCTCCAGCAGGGCCCGGTAACGCGCCTCCTCTGCGTTCCGCCCCTCCTCGCTCATCCGTTCATCCTCCGGCCGTCGCGCACCATCTCCGCCAGCAGCAGCGCCTTCACGTCCAGCAGCAGCTTGAGCCGCCCCTGTCCGTGCTTCTCCTGCTCACGCTTGTCCTGCTCGCGCTTGTCCGGCTCGCGCTTGTCCTGCTCGCCCTTCTCCGGCTCGCCGTACACCCCCACCACGAAGGGGGCCGGGCCCACGGCGCCAATCGCCGGCGCGGGTTTGATTTCACTGCGCCGCAGCCGCACCACCTCGGAGACGCGATCCACGGTGAAGGCCACGCGCTTGCGGCCCAGCCAGCACACCAACATCCGCGTCTTGGGCGTGTCCACGGGGGCCTCGATGCCGAGCAGCCGCTTGCGCAGATCCACCACCGGGATGATGGAGCCCCGCAGACGGATGATGCCCTCGATGAAGGGCGGCGCACCGCGGATGGGAGTGATGCGCTGGGGCTGGAGGGCCTCCTCCATCCGCCGGATGTCCACCGCGTACTCCTCGGGCCCCACGAAGAAGGCACACAGCTGGACGAGTGGATCCCTCTCCGCCGCGGTCATCTCGTCGGCCATGGACTGCGTGAGCTGCGTCAGGACATTGAAGCGCTGTCTCATGCGAGGGCCTGCCAGATGTCGAGCAGGATGAAGAGCTGCTGTTTGCGCCGCCCCAGCCCCACCACACAATCCCGTTCCCCGCCCCCGACTCCCGGTGGGGCCAGCTCCAACATCGAGGGTCTCAACCGAACCACCTCGGAGACCGCGTCCACCCAGATGCCCGCCAGCCCGTCCGCCGTCTGCACCACGATGATGCGCGAGCCCCGCGGAGGCTCGGGCGCATCCGGACCCGCCACCACCTGCGCCTTGTCCGCCAGCCGCAGCTTCACCTTGATGTCATAGACGGGCAAGACTTCGCCCCGCAGGTACATGATGCCAAGCAGGTTGGGCGCGGCGCGAGGCACCTCGGTGAGCGGCGGAACCTTGACGATCTCCCTCACCCCGTGGATGGGCACCGCGTAGTGCTCGCCCTCCAGCTGGAAGGCCAGATACTCCTCGGGGATCTCCTCGGGGACGGGCTCGACCGTTTCATCGGTACCGGCCACCAGCTCCTGGATGGGACCGATGTCCTCATCCGGACGGTAGAAGAAGCTGTCGAGCAGAACGGACAGGGAAGGCACGGGATGGAGGATAGCAGCCCCACGGCCGGAGGCATTAAGCCCGGCGTCGTTCCAGGCTCATCCCCTCCTCGAGCAAGGCACCCACATCCAGCACCAGCACGGTGCGCCGGTTGGCCAGGTCGGCCGCTCCTGAGATCCCTCGCACGCCCTGCAGGCGACCGCCCAGCGACTTGACGACGATGTCCTGCTGGCCCTGGAGCTCGTCCACGGCGATGCCCAGCCGCTCCTGTGCCAGCCCCGCCACCACCACGAAGTGCCGGTCGTTCTGGCGCTCGGGGTGGTTGAACACCCGAGCCAGGCGCATCAGGGGCAGCGTGGTGCCGCGTACGTCCAGCACCTCGCGCCGCTCCACCGTGCGGATCTCCGAGGGCTTCACGGAGAGGATCTCCAGCACGCTGTTGAGCGGCACCGCGTAGGTGCGCCCACTCACGCCCACCACCAGGGCCCGGATGATGGCCAGGGTGACGGGCAGCGTGATGTGGAAGGCGGTGCCCTGCCCGCGCTCGCTCCACACGTCGATGATGCCGGACAGGTTGCCGATGTTGTTCTTCACCACGTCCAGGCCCACGCCTCGGCCGGACAGCTCGGACACACTGCGCGCCGTGGAGAACCCCGGCAGGAAGATGAGGTTGAGCAGCTCGCGCCGACTCATCTCTCGCGCCTGGGCCTCGGTGATGAGCCCCTTGCGCAGGGCCGCCTCGCGCACGCCCACCTCGTCAATGCCCGCCCCGTCGTCGCTCACCTCGATGACGACGTGGTTGCCCTTCTGCTCCGCGCGCAGCGACACCCTCGCCCGCCGCGGCTTACCCGCCGCCTGCCGCGCCTCCGGCGACTCCGCGCCGTGGTCAATGGCGTTGCGGATGATGTGCATCAGCGGATCGCTCAGCTCCTCGACGATGAGCTTGTCCAGCTCCACGTCGCCGCCGCCGATGACGAAGTCGATCTCCTTGCCCGCCTCCCGCGCAATGCGACGCACCAGGCGCGCGAGCCTGTCGAACACCTGGCCCACCGGCACCATGCGTGCCTCGAGCAGGCCCTGCTGGAGCGCGTCCAGCTTGCGCTCGAGCTGCCGTGTCTCGCGCGACAGCTCCTGGCCCCACAGCTTGGAGTGCGCCACCACGCCCTCCTGCTGGCGCGCGTTCTCCGCCATGCGCTGCAGGTTGGCCTTGATGAGCAGCAGCTCGCCCACGGTGTTCATCAGCGCGTCCAGCCGGCTGATGTCCACCCGGACCGTCTGGGTGAGCGAGCGCGCCGACTCCGCCTCTGTCCGGGGGCCTCGAGCGCCCGCCGGGTCATCCGTCAACGTGCGCACCGGAGGCCCGGACAGCTCGGACCGCGAGGACTCGCCCTGCAGCCCCAGCAATTCCTGCGCAGCCTCGGGCTCGCTGGCCGGCTCGACCGCGCGCAGGACCGATGTCTTGGAAGCAGAATCCACCGGTTCCGCTTCGCGCCCGGACGGAGTCTCCGTGCCCGCCTTGGGCGTCTTCGGCTTGCGCTTCCTCTTGGGAGGAGCGGGAGCCGCCTCGGCGGGCTCGGACGAGCGCACGGCCTGAGCCACGGATTGCGCCACGGGAGCGGGCGCCGGAGCGGCCCGCGCGGGGGCGGTGGCCGGCGGACGAGCCTTGAGCGCGAAGAGCTGCGCGGGCGTGCCCTGGAGCTTCGCCGCCAGCTCCGACTCCGGCACCTTGGCGCCGAAGATGAGATCAAACGCGATGCCCGAGAGCCCACCCGGCTCCGACGAGGGCAAGGTGCTGACGACCTCGCCCAGCGGCTTGAGGCGCGAGTTGAGCTCGGCAAGCCCCGTGTCGAAGTCGGAGAGGTCGAACGCGGCGCGGATGCGGTAGAGGGCCACACCGCGGCGCACGTTCTCGCGCAGGCGGTGCTCCTCGTACTCGGTGAAGACGGCGCGCACCTGCGGATCCAGCTCCAGTCGGTCGAGCGGATCCTCCTCGATGGCCGCCGCCGTGACGCCCTGGTTGGCCAGGCGGTTGCCCAGCACCAGCACGCGCTCGCTCAACCCGGCCGAGGTCTCCTCCCGAGACGCCTCCGCGAGCAGCGCCTGGAGCACATCCAGCGTCTCGATGAGGGTGTCCAGGACCTGGTCGTCCAGCGACAGCTTGCCCAGCCGGAGCCGATCCAACAGGTCCTCGGTCTGGTGGGCCAGCTTCGAGATGCGCTCCTGCCCGAAGAGCGCCGACAGGCCCTTGAGCGAGTGCGCGGCTCGGAAGATGCCGTTGATGAGATCCGGCTCCGGGTCCACCCCGCGCTGTTGATCCAGCACGAGCAGATCCCTGCCCAGGGCCTCGAGGATCTCCGTCCCCTCGGCAACGAACTCCGCGAGTGCTTTTCCGGCCTGGTTCACGCGAGCTTGAGGTAGCGGCGCACGAGCCCTTCCAGGCTCTGTGGCGAGAAGGGCTTGATGAGGTACTCGGCCGCGCCCAGCGCCAGCCCGCGGTCGCGATCCTTGTCACGGCCCTCGGTGGTGACGATGAACAGCGGCGTGTCGCGGTAGTTCGGGTTCTTCTTGACGAAGTTGATGAGCTCCAGCCCGTTGATGTCCGGCATGTTGATGTCGGTGATGATGAGATCGAACCGGTGGCGGGGCAGGAGCTTGAGGGCCTCGAAGCCGCTGCTGGTGGCGAAGGCCTCCAGACCGGGGATGGACTCCACCGTCGCGGCAATCAACTCCCGCGAGGCCTTGGAATCCTCCACGATCAGGATCTTGAACTTCATTCGTTTGAACCGACCCCCATCGTACCAGAACGACGGGAACCGGCGAGCTTCAGCCCTTACGACCAGGCAGGCGACGGGCGAGCTCCTTGTCCGCCAGGACAGCGACCTTCTTCCCCTTGAAGGCGGGAAGGAACCTCTCCGTCAGGGCCGAAGCCCGGGTGCCCTCGTCCAGGGCGCCAACCCCAGGGATTTCCAGGGCCACGGCCTCGACCTTCGCCTTGGCGAGCACCTGGCCGGCATTGGCGAGCGCCTCGCCCAGCGAGGAGGCATCCATCCCACGGCGCTGCCCCAGCCCGATCACGAAGATGCGGGGGACGGGGAAGCGGCCGTCGGAGGGCAGCAGGAGGGAGTCCTCCCGCGCGCCCACGAAGAAACCAGACTGGAGGACGCGCGACAGGGAGCCGCACAGCCGCCAGTCCACATAGCCGGCCGAGCCCGGCAGGGGACGGTCATCCTCGCCCACGAAGAGACAGAGGGCGTCCACCCCCTCCAGTGAATCCAGCCCCTCGAGGCCGATATCGTAGGCGGCGACGTTCACTGCTTCCCCAGTGCCGCGGCCACGCGGTCCAACAGCCCGTTGACGAAGGCGCTGGACTCCTCGGTGCCGAAGTTCTTGCCCAGCTCCACGGCCTCGTTGAGCGACACCTTCTTGGGGATGTCCGGGCGGTACTTCAGCTCGAAGACGCCCAGCCGCAGCACGTTGCGATCGATGCGGGACATGCGATCCAACCGCCAGTTGTGGCTGTGCTGCTCGATGAGCCGGTCGATCTCATCCCGGTGGGACATGACGCCTTCGACGAGCTCGCGGGCGAACTTCACCGCCTCGGCCTCCTTGCGGGCCTCCTCGGTGGCGGCCCAGGCAGCCTCCAGGGCGTCATGGACGGAGCCCGGGGTCATCTCCAACTGGTAGAGCGCCTGCAGCGCGCGCTCGCGTGCCGTTCTGCGTGCACCCATGGGCTAGCCCTTCTTCCCTTCCAGGGAGGCGAGCTTGACGTGGAGGTTCACCATCTCGATGCAGGCGGCGGCAGCCTCCGCGCCCTTGTTGCCGGCCTTCACGCCGGCCCGGTCGATGGCCTGCTCCACCGTGTCGCACGTCAGCACGCCGAAGGTGACGGCGGCCTGGGAAGTGAAGGCCACGTTGCCGATGCCCTTGGCGCACTCACCCGCCACGTAGTCGAAGTGCGGCGTACCACCCCGGATGACAGCCCCCAGGGTGATGATGCCCACATAGGAGCGCGTCTCGGACACGCGCCGCGTCAGGGCCGGCAGCTCATAGGTGCCGGGGCAGCGGAACACGTCAATGTCCCCGTCGGCCACTCCATGGCGGACCAGCGTGTCCACGGCGCCCTTCACCAGCTCCTCGGTGATGAACGCGTTGAAACGGGCAACGCAGATGGCGAAACGGCCCTTCGGGGGAAGAAAGTCACCTTCGATGTAGCGAGGCATGTGCGGCCCCTCTCTACACCAGCCATGGGGCTGGCGTCCCTACGGAGTTTTCCAGGCTGCCACCTTCAAGACGTCTTGCGGCGGCGGGGCGGGCGGCGAGCGGCCACCCGGCGTGCTGGTTCGGCGGACTCGGTGAGCGGAATCTGCTCCACCACCTCGAGTGCATAACTCTCCAACCCCACGATCTTCTTGGGATTGTTGGTGAGCAGGCGCAGCCGGGACAGCCCCAGGTCCTTGAGAATCTGAGCGCCCACGCCGAACTCGCGCAAGCGCATCTGGTCGTTCTTCCCCGGCACGCTCTCCTCGTTGGAGACGTGGGTGCACCGCAGCCGGTTCTGCGCGGACACCTCGCGCTGGAGGAAGACGACCACGCCGCGCCCCGCCTCCTGGATGCGCTGGAAGGCCTGCTCGAGCTGACTGCCACAGTCGCACCCGGCGCTCCCCAACAGGTCCCCCGCCAGGCAGACCCGGTGGACGCGGGTGAGCACGGGCTCGCGGCCGGAGACATCGCCCTTCACCAGGGCCACGTGCACCGAGTTGTCCACGTCGCTGCCATAGGTGTAGGCCTGGAAGGCCCCCTGCCCCCGGCGCTCCAGCGTCGCATCACTGATGCGCCGGACGAGCCGCTCGCGCTCCAGCCGGTAGCGGATGATGTCGGCCACGGACAGCAGCACCAGCTTGTGCTTCCGAGCGAACTTCACCAGGTCCGGCCGGCGGGCCATGGTCCCATCGGCGTTCATGACCTCGCAGATGACGCCGGCGGGCTCCAGGCCGGCCAGGCGCGCCAGGTCCACGCTGCCCTCGGTCTGGCCGGTGCGCACGAGCACCCCACCCTCACGGGCACGCAGAGGGAAGATGTGGCCGGGACGCGCCAGGTCGCTCGGCTTGGCGTCGGGGGCCACCGCGACCTTGATGGTGTGAGCGCGATCCGCGGCGGAGATGCCGGTGGAGACGCCCTGTGCGGCCTCGATGGAGACGGTGAAGGCCGTCTGGAAGGACGAGGTGTTGTCCTGCACCATGAGCGGCAGGTTGAGCCGGCGCAGGCGCTCCTCGGTGAGCGACAGGCAGATGAGCCCGCGCCCGTGGGTGGCCATGAAGTTGATGGCCTGCGGCGTCACCTTCTCCGCCGCCATGACGAGGTCGCCCTCGTTCTCACGGTCCTCGTCGTCGGTGAGGATGACCATCCGGCCCTTGCGGATCTCCGCGAGCGCCCGCTCCACCAGGGTGATGCTGTCCGTCTCGTGCTGACTGCCGCGCGCCATGCGTGCTCCTGGCCTTTCCTTCAAATCAACCACCGAAGCCGGCCGCCTTGATGACCGCTTCGGAGAGCCCACCACCGGGACCCTGGCGCAGCGACACCAGCCGCGCCACGTACTTGCCAATCATGTCCCCCTCCAGGTTCACCCGCGCCCCCACGGCCTTGGCGCGCAGCGTGGTGCGCTCCTGGGTCTCGGGGATGAGCTGCACGCTGAAGCGGTCCGTCCCCACCGAGTTCACGGTGAGGCTGATGCCGTCGATGGCCACCGAGCCCTTCTCGATGAAGAAGGGGGCCAGCTCGTCGGGGAGCCGGAAGACCATCACCCACGAGCCGCCCTCGGGCCGGGTCTCCAACACCTCGCTGACGGCGTCCACGTGGCCGCTGACGAGGTGCCCGCCCAGCCGGTCGCCCAGCGCGAGCGCCCGCTCGAGGTTGACGCGTGAGCCGGGACTCAGGCCCCCCAGGGTGGTGCGCCGGAGCGTCTCGGGGGCCGCCTGGACGCGGAACGAGTCCCCGGCGCGCTCCACCACGGTGAGGCAGGCGCCATCCACCGCGATGGACTCGCCGAGCGCGAAGTCCTTCGCGCCCAGCGTCGTGCGAATCCACACGTCCGTCATCCCGCCGGGGATGAGACGCTCGATGACGCCGATGTCCTGGATGAGTCCGGTGAACATATCGGGCTGGCTTATAACGGATTCGGGACCGGCGATCCGCTGACCACTCGTTCCGCCCTCGCCTCCTCGCCAGCCGGGCTCACGGGAGCCATCATGTCGGTGCTGGTGGGTCGGACCTGCATGGGCCGCCTGCCTGGTCCGCGCGAGCCGAGACACATTCGGGCCCGGCCAGGACAGAACGACATGTTATCCTGGATTTTCCTGGTTCTTCCGCGCACTCCCGCCCGGTGGTCCCAGGAAATGAGAGGAGCCTCGATATGTCATTCCATCGCCGTCATCTGCCGTGGGGCCTCGCCCTCCTGCTGTCCGTCACCGCCGCCATCGCCGCCGAGCCTTCCGCGTCCAGCGAGCCGGTTCAGCTCCGGTACGCCAGCGACGAGCAATCCAGCGCCGAGGTGAGCGCGCCCGAGCAGATCGAGGGGCTGCTCTGTCTGTCCGTCCGGTGCAGCACCGAGGATGACTGTTGGAATGCCTGCCCCACGGCGACGAGCGTGTCCTGCACCCGGAACGCGTGCTCGTACACCACGAGCGGTGGTGGTGGCGGAGGGGGCGGCGGTGGCCCGTTCTGTCCGGCCACGCGCTGCATCGATGACTCGGACTGCGTCTGCAGTGGAACGCAGGGGATTTGCGAGAACCGCGCCTGCTCCTACTGAGTCGGTGACGGGTCGAGGCCTCGCATGGCGCCGGGACCTCGACCCATCCCACCGGGGTATCAGAGGGTCACGTTGAGCGTGGTCAGCCGGCGGCCCAGCGGCGGCGACGGCTCCCACGCCCTGTCCACCAGCCGCAGGTTGGGGAACCGGGGCAGGAACGTGGAGAAGAAGACCTGGGCCTCGAGCCGGGCGAGCGCGGCGCCCAGGCAGTAGTAGGAGCCGTAACCGAACGTGACGTGCTTGTTCGCCTTCCGGGTGATGTCGAACCGGTTCGGCTCGGGGAACACCTCCGGATCGTGGTTGGCGGACGCCAGACTCACGAACACGAGCTGCCGCGGAGCGATCTTCTTGCCACCCAGCTCGAGCTCCGTACCGGCCACGCGCGTGATGGTGCCACCGATGCCCGAGAAGCGCAGCATCTCCTCCACGGCCGACGGCATCAGCTCCGGCTTCGCGCGCAGCAGCTCGAGCTGGTCGGGGAAGTCGAAGAGCGCCGACAAGCCATTGCAGATGAGGTTGGCCGTCGTCTCGTGACCCGCGAACAGGAGCAGCACGCAGTTGGCGGCGATCTCCTCCGCGTTGCGGATGTTGCCCGCGGCCTCCTCCGCCACGAAGACGCTGATGAGATCCTGTCGGGGCGAGCGGCGGTGCTCCTCGACGATGGGCCGCATGTAGTCGGTCATCTCCATCACGCTCTTCTGGCTCTGGAGGAGCTGCTCCATGTTGGAAGCCGTGAAGATGGGGAGGAGGTCGCGCGACCACTTCTGCAGCAGCTCCCGATCCTTCGTGGGCACGCCCAGCATCTCAGCGATGACGTTGGCGGGCAGCGGATAGGCCAGCTCGCTGACGACCTCGGCCCGGCCACGGGCCTGCGCGGCGTCGACCAGCTCGGTGGTGAGCTCCTGGATGCGCGGACGCAGGGCCTCCAGCGTACCGGGCGTGAAGTACTTCTTGAGGATGCGCTGGAAGCGGAGGTGGTCCTCGGTGGAGTCATTGCCCATCCACAGCCGGATGGAATCACGCAGGGGGCGCAGCTGCTGGCGGGCCGCCTCGGGCATCGCATCCAGCCGTCCCGTGCCGGTGGCCTGCACGAAGCGCGGATCCTTGAGCGCCGCCATGACGTCGGCATAGCGGGTGACGAGCCAGCCACCGAGCTGGTCGCTGAAGTGCACGGGATCCTCGGAGCGGATCCGGCTCAGCAGTGATTGGGAATTGGCAATCGCCTCCTGGGAAAAGAACTCGTAACGAGGAGGGGTCACAACGTTGTCATTGAGCATGGAGAGACCTCGGGAGCGGGCTTCAAAACAGCCACGCCCTTTCGTCACAGCAGAGGCTGAACATTGTCACAAGCAACGGGTTGCGCAGACGTCACTCAGACTGGGAGAGAGAAAGCGCCTGGCGCGGGCAATCCCGCACAGCCTTCTCCACCTTGGCACGCAGCTCGGGCGTCACCTGCTCGTTGAGCACGTGCAGCGTGTCCTTCTCGTCCAAAAGGAAGGACTCCGGCGCCACGCGCATGCAGACGCCATTGGCCTCACAGCGATCCCAATCCACCACGATCTTCATGCTCATCTCCGGGTGTGATGACTCTCAATGGGGGCAGCGCGCCCGCGCAGGCACGAACTCCGCGGGAGGCCAGGGCGCCACTCCCGGTTTTTGGTTGACGATTGTATCAACCCAAACGAAGGCGTCCACCATCCCGTACGGGTAAACGGCTCAAGCGGCCCCTCCAGGACTGTCCTGAAAATCACGCTACAATGGGTGCATGGAACTCTCCACCTGGCTGACGAACTTCCGGGAGTTGCACGAGCGCGCGCGCCGCAAGCTGCACACGAGCGATGAGCGCGCGCTCTACCTGGAGGCTCGCGAGCAGCTCGCGCGTACGCTGCTCGCGGCCCAGGGTCACAAGTTGCAGGAGGGAGCCGCCGCCCGGCGCAACTTCCGTGTGCCCAAGGGGCTGACCCTGGATGTCTGCTTTCGCTCCGGCCCCGTGCGCAGCCGCACCCTGGACATCTCCTCCGGTGGGTTCTCCTGCATGCTGAACGGCGAGCCTGGAGAGAGCGAGCACACCGGCTTCGTGCTGTGGCTGCCAGGAGAGGAGGAGCCCCCCGTGGTGGGACGCGCACGGATCGTCGCGCTCATTCCCCGCTCCGAGGAAGGAAATCGGCGCATCTCCTTCACCTTCACGGACGTGAGCGAAGAGGACCGCGAGCGGCTGGAGATGCTGATCTTCGATCTGGCGCTCGGCTACATCCGGGCCTGAGCGGACCCAGGGCACGCCGGCTCTGGGCTGCGTTGAGGGCCCCGCTCAGCGAGGCGCGGAAAGCTGGGCGCGGATGAGCAGATCTTCACCCACCTGCTCGTAGGAGAGCTTCCCCACCGAGAGCGCCCGAGCCATCTGCTTCACGCCCAGCGAGCCCGTCCACGACAGGCCTTCGCTGCCGATCAGCTTGGGAGCGACGAAGAGCAGCAGCTCGTCGGCCAGCTCCTCGCGCAGGAACGAGCCGTACATCTCCGCCCCCCCCTCCACCAGCACGTGGTTGAGGCCTTCCTTCGCGATGCGGCGCATCAGTGCCGCCAGGTCGACCCGCTCGCCCTTCGCGGGCAGTTGCCAGATGTCGACCCCCAGCGCGGCGAAGCGCTTCGCCTTGCGGCCGGTGGGGTCCTCCAGCGTGGCCACCACCGTGCGTGCCGGGGAGCGCTGGGTGAAGACGGTCAGCTTCGGGGACAGGCTCAGGTGGGAATCCACCACCACCCGCACCGGATCCTTCCCATTCCCGTCGGGCAGCCGCGTGGTGAGCTGGGGGTTGTCTTTGCGGACGGTGTTGGCGCCCACGAGGATGACGTCCACCTGATCGCGCAGCCGGTGCACCTGCTCGCGAGCCGCCTCACCCGTCACCCAGCGCGAGTCTCCCGTGGCAGTGGCCAGCTTGCCATCCAGCGTCACCGCCGCCTTCAGCGTGACGTAGGGCAGGCCCGTGCTCATCGCCTTGAAGAAGGGCCGGTTGAGCCTGTCGGCATCCTCCTTCAGCACGCCGGTGACCACCTCCACCCCGGCACGCCGCAGCCGCGCCACGCCCTTGCCGTTCACCTTCGGGTTGGGGTCCGACGAGCCGGTGAAAACCCGGCGCACGCCGGCGTCGAGGATGGCCTGGCTGCACGGCGGGGTGCGCCCGTAGTGGTCGCACGGCTCCAGCGTCGTGTAGAGGTCCGCCCCGCGCGCCTTGGAGCCCGCGGCCTCCAGCGCCACCACCTCGGCGTGCGCCGTACCGGCCCGCCGGTGGTAGCCGCGCGCGATGATGCGGCCGCGCTTCACCAGCACTGCCCCCACCACCGGGTTGGGACTGGTGCGGCCGAGCCCCTTGGCCGCCTCTTCCAACGCCAGGCGCATGAAGAACTCCGCCACCGCTCGGTCAAAGTCCGCCGTGCGCTTCGCCCGAGGCGCCTTGCGTGCCTGCAACCGCGCTCGCGTCAAGAGCCGCACCGTCAACCGTCCTTGCCCGCCGGCTGCGGCGGCTTGCGCTCCCGCGTCCGGTCCGACAGCAGATCCTTCAACTCCTCCATGAACTCGGAGATGTCGCGGAAGCTCCGGTACACCGAGGCGAAGCGCACATAGGCCACCTCGTCCAGCGTCTGCAGCCGGCGCATCACCTCCTCGCCGATAACCGACGAGGGCACCTCCTTCTCACCCATGCCCTGCAGCCACCGCTCGATGGAGACCACCGTCTCCTCGAGCTGGTCCGCGGACACCGGCCGCTTCTCGCAGGCCTTCTTCAGCCCCGCGAGCAGCTTGTCCCGGTCAAACGTCTCCCGCCGTCCGTCCTTCTTCGCGATGAGCGGGTAGAGCTCCTCCACCCGCTCGTACGTGGTGAAGCGCCGCTTGCACTGCAGACACTCGCGGCGCCGGCGGATGACAGACCCCTCGTGCGACTCGCGCGAGTCGATGACCTTGTTCTCGGCGTCCTGGCAGAAGGGGCAACGCATGAGACGGGTGGAGGGTTACTTCAGCCGCGAGGCGTAGAGCGGGAAGCTCCGGGTGAACTCCTGGATGCGCCCGCGGATGTTGGCCAGCCGCTTCTCGTCCGAGGCGTGATCCAGCGCCTCCACCACGAACGCGCCGATGGTGGCCATCTCCGCCTCCTTCATCCCGCGCGTGGTGACGGCCGGCGTGCCGATCCGGACGCCCGACGTCACCGTGGGCTTCTCCGGGTCGAACGGAATCATGTTCTTGTTCACCGTGATGCCGGCCTTGTCCAGCACCTCCTCGGCCACCTTGCCGACGAGGTTCTTGGGCCGCAGGTCCACCAGCATCAGGTGGTTGTCCGTGCCGCCCGAGCACAGCCGCAGGCCCCCGCGCTTGAGCGCCTCGGCCAGCGCCTGGGCGTTGGCGACGAGCTGCCGCTGGTAGGCCTTGAACTCGGGGCTGAGCGCCTCGCGGAAGGCCACCGCCTTGGCGGCGATCACGTGCATCAGCGGGCCGCCCTGGATGCCCGGGAAGATCTGGCTGTTGAGCGTCTTGGCGTACTGCTCCTTGCTCAGCACGATGCCACCGCGCGGGCCGCGCAGCGTCTTGTGCGTGGTGGAGGTGACGATGTCCGCCAGCGGCACCGGCGAGGGGTGCACGCCCGCGGCCACCAGGCCGGCGATGTGCGCCATGTCCACCATCATCGCCGCGCCCACGCTGTCGGCGATCTCGCGGAACTTCGCGAAGTCGATGGTGCGCGGGTACGCCGAGGCACCCACCACCACCACCTTCGGCTTGTGCTCCTTGGCCAGGGCCGCCGCCTGCGCGTAGTCCAGCGTCTCGGTGTCCCGGGTGAGCCCGTAGTGGACGATCTTGTAGAGCTTGCCGGAGAAGTTGAACGCGGCGCCGTGCGTGAGGTGGCCGCCCGAGTTCAAGTCCAACGAGAGGATGGTGTCACCGGGCTTCATCAGCGCCATATAGGCGCCCATGTTGGCCTGGCTGCCCGAGTGCGGCTGGACGTTGACGTAGTCCGCGCCGAACAGCTCCTTCGCCCGGTTGATGGCGAGGTTCTCCGCCACGTCCACCACCTCGCAACCGCCGTAGTAGCGCTTGCCCGGGTAGCCCTCGGCGTACTTGTTCGTCAGCACCGAGCCCATCGCCTCCATCACGGCGGGGCTCACGAAGTTCTCCGAGGCGATGAGCTCCAGGCCTTCCTCCTGGCGCCGCGTCTCCTCGTGAAGGACCTTGGCAATCTCCGGATCGACCTCGGCCAACTTACGGATGTTCTCCATGGACACGCTCTCCTCGGTTGCGAATGCGGGCCTCAGCGTCCGTTCTCGGACTCGGCCTCGCGAATCTTGTCCAGGCGCTTCTGATGCCGGCCGCCCTCGAAAGGCGTGCTCAGAAAGGCCTCCAGAATGCTTCGCGCCAATCCCCCACCCACCACCCGCTGGCCCAGGCACAGCACGTTGGCGTCGTTGTGGGCCCGCGTCATGCGTGCCTCGAACTCGCTCGTGCACAGCGCCGCGCGGATGCCCCGGTACTTGTTGGCCGTGATGCTCATGCCGATGCCCGTGCCGCAGACCAGCACCCCGAAGGTGTAGTCGCCCGCGGCCACGGCCCGGCACACCTGCTTCGCGAAGTCCGGGTAGTCCACCGACGCATTCGTGGTCGGGCCGACGTCGTCGACCTCGGCGCGCAGCTCCTTCAGCACGTTCACGAGCTCGCGGCGCAGCTCCAGGCCCGCATGATCCGACGCGATGATGACCTTCACGTGAGCCCTCCCTCCGCCATGTGGACTTGGGGCGGGGAGACCCTCACCCCAGCCCTCTCCCAGAGGGAGAGGGGGCGGACACGGGCACCACTCCCGGTCCGCCCTACCTGCGTCCTACTTGAAGCGCTTGAACAGCAGCACCGCGTTGGTGCCGCCGAAGCCAAACGAGTTGCTCATCACCGCATCCACGCGCTGCTCACGCGCCTGGTTCGGCACGTAGTCCAGATCGCAGTCCGGATCCGGCGTGGTGTAGTTGATGGTCGGCGCCAGCACGCCCCGCTGCAGCGTCAGCACGCTGATCACCGCCTCCGCACCACCCGCCGCGCCCAGCATGTGGCCCGTCATGGACTTGGTGGACGACACCGCCACCTTCCGAGCGTGGTCGCCGAAGACCGTCTTGATGGCCTTCGTCTCGTTGGCGTCGTTGAACGGCGTCGAGGTGCCGTGCGCGTTGATGTAGCCCACGTCCTCCGGGTTCATCCCCGCCGACTGCAGCGCCAGGCGCATGCAGCGCGCCGCGCCCTCACCCTCGGGGGCCGGCTGCGTCACGTGGTGCGCGTCCGAGTTGGCTCCGTAACCCACCAGCTCCGCCAGGATGTTGGCGCCGCGCTTCTTCGCGTGCTCCAGCTCCTCGAGCACGATGATGCCCGCGCCCTCGCCCATCACGAAGCCATCGCGATCCTTGTCGAACGGACGGCTGGCCGCGGACGGGTCGTCGTTGCGGCTGGACAGCGCCTTCATCACCGAGAAGCCACCCATGCCCAGCGGCGTAATGGCCGCCTCGGAGCCGCCCGCGATGACCGCGTCCGTCTCACCCAGGCGGATGGACTTCCACGCCTCGCCAATGGCGTGCGCGCTCGTGGCACAGGCCGACACCGGCGCCCAGTTGGGCCCCTTGCAGCCGTAGCGCATGGAGACCAGGCCGGGGGCCATGTTGATGATCATCTGGATGATGAAGAAGGGCGAGAGCCGATCGAACCCCTTCTCCAGGCCCTTGCGGTGCTGCTCCTCCAACGAGGAGAGACCACCGATGCCGGAGCCGATGATGACGCCCACCTTCTCAGGCGTGTAGCCGTGAGGCGCATCCGGCCCGATGGGCAGGCCACTCTCCTTCACGGCCATCTCGGCCGCGGCGAGCGCATACTGCGAGAACAAGTCCATCCGGCGCACTTCGCGCTTGTCGATGAACTGCTCCGGCTGGAAGTCCTTCACCTCGCCAGCGAAGCGGGTGTCGATCTTCCCCGTATCGAAGCGGGTGATGGGCCCGATGCCAGACTTGCCGGCGAGCATCGCCTGCCAGTTCTTCTCGGTGCCGGTTCCCAGTGCCGTGATGATTCCGGTCCCGGTGACGACGACTCGACGGTTTGACACGTGACTCTCCACTCAATTCGCAGCGACTGCTGCCATGGAACGCTGGGCGGGGGACCAGCGCTCCCGGCCCTACAGGTGATGCCTACTTCTTGTGCGTGTTGATGTAGTTGATGGCGTCGCCGACGGTCTTGATGTTCTCGGCCTCTTCGTCGGGAATCTCGACCTCGAACTCCTCCTCCATCGCCATCACCAACTCCACGATGTCGAGGCTGTCAGCGCCCAGGTCCTCGATGAAGGAGGACTCCGGCTTGATCTCCTCCTCACCCACGCCCAACTGGTCGGCGATGATGTTCTTGACCTTGGCCTCGATAGCAGAAGTCGACATAGGTATTGAACCCTCCAGGAACCGCGTAGCGGTCCGGCATACTCCCCGGACCTAGTAAAGACCGGCGCGGTATACTCCACGCCCGCCGCCGATCCAACCCTTGGCTACATGTACATGCCGCCATTCACCTTGAGGACCTCTCCGGTGATGTATGCGGCGGTGTCGCTGGCGAGGAACAGGACGGCGTTGGCCACGTCCTCGGGGGAGCCCAGGCGGCCCAGGGGGATGGCGGCCAACATCTTCTCCCGCGTGTCCCCCTCCAGGTGAGAGGTCATGTCCGTGCCGATAAAGCCGGGGGAGACGGCGTTCACCCGGATGTTGCGGCTGGCCAATTCACGGGCCACGGACTTCGTCAAGCCAATGAGGCCCGCTTTGGATGCCGAGTAGGCGGCCTGTCCACCATTGCCCATTTCCCCCACCACAGAGGTCAGGTTGATGATGGCCCCGCCCTTCTGCTTCATCATCGGCCGGCTGGCCGCGCGGATGAGCGCGAAGGCGCCCTTGAGGTTGGTGTCCAGCTGCTTGTCCCAGTCCTCGTCCTTCACGCGCATGACCAGGCCGTCGACGGCCACGCCCGCGTTGTTGACGAGCACGTCCAGGCGGCCGTGGGTCTTCACCACGTTCTCCACGGCACTGGCGCAGGCCGCGCTGTCCGCCACGTCGAAGCGCACCGCCTCACCCTTGGCCCCGGCCGACTGGATGAGCCCCAGCGTCTCCTGGGCCGCGGCCTCGTTGCCCGCGTAGCTGAAAACCACCGTCGCGCCCTGCTTCGCGAAGGCCACGGCGATGGAGCGGCCGATACCCCGCGAGCCGCCCGTCACCAACACCACCTTGTCCTTGAACGCGCTCATCTCACGCTCCCAGTGCCGCGAGGACCTTCTCCAGGCTCGCGGAGTCTTCCACGTTGAACGACTCGATGTCCTTGGTGATGCGCTTGTTGAGCCCGCTCAGCACCTTGCCGGGGCCCAGCTCGAAGACGCGCGTCACGCCCTGCGCCTGGAGGGTCTGGATGGTCTCCACCCAGCGCACCGAGGAGCTCACCTGCTCCAGCAGCAGCGGCACCACTCGGGCCGCGTCGCTGTTGGGCGCCGCCTCCACGTTCGTCACCACGGGGACGGACGGAGCGGACACCTTCACCTTGCTCAGGACCTCAGCCAACCGGGGCTTCACCGGCTCCATCAGCGCGCAGTGGAAGGGAGCGGACACCGGCAGCAGCTTCGCCTTGCCGCCCAGCTCCTTGGCCTTGGCGATGGCGCGCTCCACCGCCTGCACATGGCCGGCGATGACCGTCTGCTCAGGCGAGTTGTAGTTGGCGGGGGACACCACCTGCCCCTCGGCGGCCGCATCGCACGCCTGCTTCACCTTGGCGGGCTCCAGGCCCATCACCGCGGCCATGGCGCCCACGCCCTCGGGCACCGCCTCCTGCATGAAGGTGCCGCGAGCCCGCACCGCCCGGACCGCGTCCGCCAGCGACAGCGCGCCCGCCGCCACCAGCGCCGAGTACTCACCCAGCGAGTGCCCCGCCACGAAGGCCGGCGCCGGCGCGCGCTTGGAGAAGACGGTGTGTGCCGCCACGGACACCATGAGGATGGCCGGCTGCGTATTGGCCGTCAGCTTCAGCGCTGACTCAGGCCCCTCGAACAGCGTCTGGGAGAACTTCTCGCCCAGCGCCTCGTCGGCCGCCTCGAAGATGGCCCGGGCCTCGGGGAACTTCTCGTACAGGTCCTTCCCCATGCCGACAGCCTGACTGCCCTGTCCGGGGAAGACGAACGCGATCTTCGACATGATTCCTGCTCCCTCCCTGAAGGACACTACCAGCGCATGACAGCGCTGCCCCACGTCATCCCCGCGCCGATGGCCATCATCGCCACCACGTCGCCCTGCTTCAGCCGGCCCGCCCGGTTGGCCTCGTCCAGCGTCATGGGCAGGGACGCGGAGGACGTATTGCCGTATTCGTGCAGATTGAGCCAACACTTATCGACCGGCAGCTCCAGCCGCTGTAGCACGGCTTCGAGGATGCGGATGTTGGCCTGATGCGAAATGACGTGGTCCACGTCCCGCACGCTCAACCCGTTGGCCTTCAGGGCCGTATGGGTCGAGTCCGCCAGCGCGCGCACCGCGAACTTGAAGACCTCGCGGCCGTTCATATGCAGCGTGTGCAGCTTCTCCTTCAGCATCTCCTCACAGGGAGGCCTGCTCGTGCCGCCTCCTGGGATGCAGAGGATCTCCGCGAAGGAGCCGTCCGTGTACAGGTGCGTGGAGAGCAGCCCGCGCTCCGCGTCGTCGGTGGGGGCTATCACCATGGCGCCCGCCGCGTCTCCGAAGAGGACACAGGTGTTGCGGTCCTCCCAGTTGACCGTGCGGCTGAGCATCTCCGCGCCGATGACCAGCGCGCGCTTCACCTGGCCGGTGCGGATGAACTGATCCGCCACGGTGAGCGCGTAGAGCGAGCCGGAGCACGCCGCTGACACGTCGAAGGCAAAGGCGTTCTTCGCACCCAGCTTGGCCTGCACCACCGCGGCACAGGAGGGCATGGGCATGTCCGGCGTCACGGTGCCCACCACAATGAGCCCCACCTCCTCTGGACGGACCCCCGCCATCTCCAGCGCGCGCCGGGCCGCCTGCACGGCCATGTCGCTGGTGGTCTCACCCGGCGCCGCCACCCGACGCTTGCGGATACCGGTGCGCTCGGTGATCCACTCATCCGTCGTGTCGACGATCTTTTCGAGGTCGGCGTTGGTCAGGACCTTCTCCGGTGCGTACGAGCCGGTTCCGATGATCTGCGTTCGTGCCAAGGTTGCTCCCGAGTGGGTATCTCGGGACACGAACGCCTCGGGCGCGCTCTCTAATCGGAAAGGGCCTCCTCTGTCGCCCCCTTTCCCCGTTGCCGTGCAGGGAGCCAGACAGCGGCGTGTGCGATGCACCGCGTCAACTCAGCGCTCAAGCCTGCCTGGGCCGTCTGGAGAGCGGCTTCCAACGCCTGCTGCACGGCCCGGGGCGAGCTGCGGCCGTGGGCCACGATGCCCACCCCCTGAATACCGAGCAGCGGAGCACCGCCGTACTCCGCGTAATCCACCATCCTCTTCAGGCCCGTGAAGGTGGGCTTGAGCAGCAGCGCCCCCAGCTTCTCCGGCAGCCCTCCGCGCCGCTCGATGGCCGAGCGCAACAGGCCCGTGACGGCTGCCGCCACGCCCTCAGATGTCTTGAGGACAACATTTCCCGTGAAGCCGTCGGTGACCACCACCTCCACATCCCCGGAGAAGAGGTCCTTCCCCTCCACGTAGCCGACGAAGTCCAGGTCCGAAGCGCGCAGCAGCTCCGAGGCCTCGCGGGTGAGAGACGTCCCCTTGGAGGGCTCCTCTCCGTTGGAGAGCACGGCCACCCGCGGACGGGAGATGCCGAGGCGGGCGCGCACGTAAGCCTCCCCCAACACCGCCCACTGGGCCAGGTGCACCGGCCGGCACTCCACATTGGCCCCTGCATCCAGCAGCAGGCAGCGCCCTCCCCCCTTGAGGGCCGGCAGCAGCGTGGCAATCGCCGGACGCTCCACCCCGGGGATGCGGCCCAGCACCAGCAACGCCCCCGCCATCACCGCCCCCGAGTGCCCCGCAGACACCAGCGCCTCCGCCTCGCCCCGGCGCACGAGCTCGAAGCCCACCCGCAGGGAGGAGTCCTTCTTGCGGCGGATGGCGGAGATGGCGTGCTCCTCCATCTCCACCACCTCCGAGGCAGGGTGGAGGCGCACGTTGTCTGGGGCCCCACCCGCCCGAGCCAGGGGCTCACGCAAGCGCACCAGGTCCCCCACGAGCACCACCTCGTGCTCTGGGTGCTCTCGGGCGAACAGGAGGGCCCCCTGCACGGGGGACTCGGGGGCATGGTCACCCCCCATCGCATCCAGGACGAGCCTCATCGCGGGCGCATCCTTCCATGGACGCCTCATGGCCGGGAGCACGGAGAGCAGGCGGGTGGACACGTCCAGGGGGTGGATCGTAAGAATGTGACCGGCCCGGCCCCGGTTGGACCAGGGCACGGCGTTCCCCCGCACAGGCGCGTTGACTCACACGCTCCGAGCGGCTAGGGTCCGCCGCCTTCCGAGCTTTTGCCGGTCGGGACCGGTGGGGAAGCCCAGGGGTCCAGGGCCGTGACGATATAGAGGTGAGCCGTGGGTGTTCCCAAGAAGCGTACTTCCAAGATGCGTCGTGACCGCCGCCGGGCGGCCAACAACAACCTGCGCACCGCCGTGCAGGTGATTCAGTGCGGCAACTGCAAGGAGCCGGTGCTCCCGCACCGCGCCTGCGCTGCCTGCGGCTACTACAAGGGCCGCGAGACGGTGCCGGGCGCTCAGGCCTAAGGCACTGACTCCAGCACCGCTGGAAGGCACGAAGGCCGCTCCCTCTCCCGAGGGGCGGCCTTTCTGCTTTGGGACAGGCGCTCCATCCCAGGCCCGAGGGCATCCACTTCTCCCTGGGGAACCTCATGAGCGCACTGGCCCAATTCCTGGATGATCGAAGAGCGGAGCTCATCCGCCGTTGGGAGGAGCGCGTCCAGCACCCTGTGGAGGGCACTCCGGGCTTTCTCGATGCCCTCTCCCGGGCCCTCCGAGGAGAGGAGCAGGAGCCTCCTGACAGCCCCTGCAGGCGGTGCGTCCACCCAGGCGCCCAGCTGGAGGCGGTGATCCACGAGTTCGATGCGCTGCGCGAGGTGGTGTTCGAGCTCATCCACGAGGCGGGACTCCAGCCCTTGAGCGAGCAGATACGCATCCTCACCCGGTTCATCTCCCGGAGCCTCGCCCGGGCGGTCGTCCAGTTCTCCAGGGAGAGCGAGGCGAAGGCGGCTGCAGACGCCCAGAAGATGGCGCGGGACGCGGAGGCCCTGCGCCAGTCGGAGACCCGCTACCTGCTCGCCACCCGCGCCACCCGGAACGCCGTCTGGGACTGGGATCTCCTCACCGACGCGCTGTCATGGAACGAAGGCATCTCCACTGTCTTCGGGTACGCACCGGAACAAGTCATCCCCTACGCGACGTGGTGGTACGAGCACATCCACCCCGAGGAGCGCGAGCGCGTGGTGCACGGCATCCATGCCGTCATCGGCTCGGCCCACGGCCAGCACTGGGAGGACGAGTACCGGTTCCGGCGAGCGGATGGCCTCTACAGGCGGGTGAGGGACCGGGGCTCCATCGTGCGCGACAGCCAGGGCAAGGCGGTGCGCATGGTGGGGGCCATGCAGGACGTGACGGACCAGCGAGAGGCCGAGGAGAACCTGAGCGAGCGCGAGGAGCGCCTGCGGGGACTCCTGGAGTCCACCGCCGAGGGCATCTGGGGACTGGACACCGAAGGCCGCTGCACCTTCGCCAATTTCGCCTGCCTCCGCCTCCTGGGCTACGCCAGCGCCGAGGAGCTGCTCGGACGCGACATGCACGCGCTGACGCACCACACCCGGCGCGACGGCCGCCCCTACCCCCTGGAGGAGTGTCCCATCCACGAGGTCTTCCACACCGGCCAGCACGCGGACGTGGAGGACGACGTGGTGTGGCGCAAGGACGGCCGCCCTTTGCGCGTCCACTACCGCGCCAGCCCCATCTTCCGCGAGGGCCGCGTGGTAGGCACAGTGGTGACCTTCGAGGACCGCCGTTACGCGGCCCAGCTGCGCGGCCTGGCCGAGGCCTCACTCGCCATCAACCGGGCGGACTCTCTCCACGCCGTCCTGCAGACCGTCACCGAGAAGGCCCGGGAGATCATCGGCGCCCACCAGTCCATCACCAGCATGACGGTGGAGCAGAACTGGGCCCAGGCCATCAACGCCATCAGCCTCTCGGACAAGTACGAGGCCTGGCGAGGCTACGACGAGCACCCGACGGGCAAGGGCATCTACTCCGTCGTCTGCAAGACGAACCGCCCCCTGCGGATGACGCAGGAGGAGCTGGAGCGCCACCCTCAGTGGCTGGGGTTTAGCGAGTACAAGGACACGCCCCCTCCCCTGCGTGGTTGGCTGGCCGTCCCCCTCATCGGGCGGGATGGGCGCAACCTGGGCCTCATCCAGCTGTCGGATCGCTACGAAGGCGAGTTCACGGCCGAGGACGAGGACATCCTCGTGCAGCTCGCGCAACTGGCGAGCGTCGCCCTGGAGAACGTCCAGCTCGCCCAACAGACTCGTGAAGCCGAGGAGTGGTTGCGCCTCGCCACGAGCGCCGCCCACATCGGCATCTGGGACCTCAACCCCGTGACGGGAGCCATGCGGTGGGATGCACGCATGAAGGAGAGCTTCGGACAACCGCTCGACGCCTCCATCGACTTCGCGACCTTCCTCGCGAGCCTGCACCCCGAGGACCGAGAGCGCACCCACGAGGCCGTGCGACGAGCGCTCCATCCGGCGAGCGGCGGTGAATACATCAATGAGTACCGCACGATGGGGCCGCTGAGCGATGGCGCCGTGCGGTGGGTCAGCTCGCGAGGCAGGGCCTACTTCGACGAGAACGGCCGGGCGGTGCGCTTCACCGGCACGGTGCTGGACATCACCGAGCGCAAGCGCCTGGAGGAGGAGACCCGCAGGCGGGCGGAGTTCGAGCAGCAGCTCATCGGCATCGTCTCCCATGATCTGCGCAATCCGATTGGTGCCATCACCCTCGCCGCGGCGACCCTGCTCCGTCGGGCGGGGCTCAACGAGCGACAGAGCATGGCCATCTCCCGCATTGTCTCCTCGGCCGAGCGGGCCAGCCGGATGATCCGGGACCTCCTGGACTTCACGCAGGTGCGCTCCGGAGGAGGACTCCGCATCGAGCCGAAGCCGCTCAAGCTGCACGACTTCGTTCACCAGGTCGCCGACGAGGTCCAGCTGGCCCACCCGGAGCGAGAGCTGATCGTGGAGTGTCAGGACGACACCCAGGTCGAATGGGACGCGGACCGCATGGCGCAGGTCCTCACGAACCTGCTCTCCAATGCGGTGCGGTACGCGCATGAAGGGACACGCGTGACGGTGCGCGCGAGACGTCAGGACGACCAGATCCTCCTGAGCGTCCACAATCAGGGAGAACCCATCGCCGAGGAGGTGCGGCCGCGTCTCTTCCAGCCCCTGACCCAGGGCTCTGGCCAGAGAGATCACGCCGGGCGAAGCATCGGCCTGGGGCTCTTCATCGTGGACCAGATCCTGCGAGCCCACGGCGGTACCATCGAGGTGCACTCCACGCGCGAGCAGGGCACGACCTTCACCGCGCGCCTGCCCCTGCGCGCCCTGCCGGGCTGAGTGTCAGGGCCGTGGTCCCTCACAACCCGGGCCACGAGTCCCGGCAGGTGCTCCCCGGAATGGGCGGAGGCTCGGACTCGAGCAGATGCGGGGGCGCCATCTCCCCTTCGTCCCGCATCCGCAAGGCCAGGTCGATACGCGCGGCAGCGTTGATCAGCCCGAGGTGGCTGAAGGCCTGGGGAAAGTTCCCCAACTGCTCGCGTGTGAGCGGGTGCACCTCCTCGGCGAGCAGCCCGAGGTGGTTGGCGGCCTCGGCGTGGAACATGAAGACCTTCTCGGCCTCCTCCAGCCGGTTGCACAGCGCCAGGGCCTCAACGAGCCAGAAGCCGCACAGGAGGAAGCCCCCCTCCGGCCCCGCCACCCCATCGTCCATCCGGTAGCGCCTCAAGAATCGGCCCGTCCCCAGCTCGGCACGCAACCAGTCGATGGTCTCCTGGACGAGCGGCTCGCAGGCCCGGAAGCACCCCGCGATGGGGAGCAACAGCAGCGCGGCATCCGGCTCGTTTCCCCCGTAGAAGCCCACGAAGTGCTTCCCCGAGGGGTCTACTCCATGACGGAGGATGTCCTCGCGGATGAGTGCCGCCTCATGGTGACACGCCGCCTGAAGCTCCGGCTCGGCGAAGAGTCGGGCCAGGTGCTGGCCCCGGTGGAGCGCCAACCAACACATGAGCTTGGAGTGCACGTTGTGGCGCATCTCCCGACGGGGCTCCCAGATGCCATGGTCTGGCTCGCGCCAGCGGCGCGCAGTCGTCTGGATGACCCGCTTCAGCAGCGTCCAGGTGCGCAGGGGCAGCCGGCCTCCGAACCGCTCGTAGAGATACGCCGCGTCGAGCAGCGCGCCCGCGGTGTCGAACTGGAGCTGATCCCTGGCGTCGTTGCCAATCCGCACGGGGCTCGAGCCCTGGAACCCGGACAGGTGGTGGAGAATCCGCTCCGGAGGCACCGGGCCCCCATCCAGCGAGTACATCACCTGGAGGGTCTCTCCATGTTTCAACGTGTCGCGCACGAAGTAGAAGAACTCCCGGGACTCGTTCGGATAGCCGAGCAGGTTGGTGGCCCGCACGGCCATCGCCGCATCGCGCACCCAACTGTAGCGGTAGTCCCAGTTACGAGGCCCACCAATCCACTCGGGAAGCGAGGTCGTGGCCGCGGCCACCATGGCGCCCGTGGGCGCGTACATCAGCAGCTTCAGCACCAGCGCCGAGCGGAGGACATGGTGGCGCCACGGCCCCTCGTAGCGAAGCTGCCGAGACCAATCACGCCAGGCCTGGCGCGTGGCCCGGAGCAGCTCGTAGGGCCGGTACGCGGCCACGGGCTCCGGCTGATCCGAGTCCCAGGCCAGCACCATCCAGCGCCGATCTCCCCTGCCAAGCCGGATGCGCGCCCGCAGGCCCGACCCGCCATACGGCTCCCAGTGCGCCTCCCCATCGAAGACGGCGACCATCCGCTCGCCGAGAGCGCCGCGCGCGACCAGCCCGTGCTCCTCCCTCTCCACCCGCGTCTCCGACTCCCCGTATCTGAAGCGCGGATTGAAGACGACGTTCAGCTCGAGCGAGCCCTCGACACACTCGATGCGTCGGTGCACCTCGTGGATGCTGGCCCGCGGATCGTTCGTCCACGGCATGTAGTCGATGAGCCGGACGACCCCCTGGCGCTCAACCCGAAAGAGCGTCTCCAGAACGTTGGTATCCGGATCGTAGCGTTGCAGGCTCTCGAAGGGCCAGACGGCGGGGGTGATGCCGGTGAACCCTCCCCTCTCCGCATCGAGGACTCCCGCGAAGACGCTCGGGCTGTCGAAGCGGGGAAAGCAGAGCCAGTCGATGATTCCATCCGGCCGGACCAGCGCACACGAGATGCCATCACCAATCAGTCCGCGGTGGGCCAGAGAGAGCTCCCGGTGCGACCCCGGATTCGAGAACCGGAACGGCCGATTCATCCTCTTGGCAGCACTGTAGAGGTCCATGCGCGCTCCCCGCTCTTCCTCCAAGAGTAGGAACCCTCCCAACGCGTGAACCGACCCGGGTGGCCACCAGCCGGACATCCGTGCGCCCGGACCCCCCGTTGACGCGTCAACGCCACGGGCTGACATGCCAGCCGCTGTGTCAGGGTAAGCTCTTCACGCTGGGTGCCGGGCTCGAGGCATGTGCCTTCGCGGGCTTACACGAGGAACCGCACTGGCCCGCCCCCTGCACACCCGCTTGGGACTCAGACGTCGTCCTCCTCAGGAACGCCATGGAAGCCATCATCAATCAATTGAAGTCACTGGCCCTCACGGAAGCTCTGCCCTTTCTGCTCAAGGCAATTGGCGCACTGGCCCTGTGGTTCGTGGGCCGTACGGTCATCAACGCCTTCCGGCGCGTGCTGAACCTGGCCCTGCAGAAGCGCCAGCTCGACGCCACGCTCATCCGCTACGTCGAGTCGCTCTTCTCCGGCTCCCTCACCATCCTGCTGCTGCTCGCCATCCTCGGAATGATGGGGGTGGAGACCACCTCGTTCGCCGCGCTGCTGGCCGCGGCGGGCATCGCCATCGGTACGGCCTGGTCCGGGCTGCTCTCCAACTTCGCCGCGGGCGTCTTCCTGCTCGTGCTGCGCCCCTTCCGCGTGGGCGATGAAATCTCCGCCGCTGGCGTCGCCGGCGTTGTGCAGGAGATCGGCCTGTTCGCCACCACGCTCGACACCGGCGACAACCTGCGCATCTCCGTCGGCAACAACCGGCTGTTCGGCGACAACATCATCAACTTCACCCACCACCCCCACCGCAGGGTCGTGGTCAAGGTGCCCCTGCTGCACGGCAGCGACGTGCACGGGCTCATGAGCGCCCTCAAGGAGCGCGTGGCGCTGGTGCCCGGCGTCCAGGAGCAGCCCGCGCCTTCCGTGGACGTGGTGGAGTACACCGCGCTCGGGCCCGTGGTGGGCATCGGCGTGAGTGCTAAACCTACTCAGGCGGGACCGACCCAGGTGGCCGTGCTCCACGCCGTCACGGAAATCCTCACCTCCGCCGGTTACATCGTTCCTCCGCAGACCGCGCAGCAGCTCCTCTCCAAAGCCAGCTGAGGCCGCGGAATTGAGTAAGCCCTCTCATAAAGCAATACTGGGTGAATCTTTCACCCACATTGCATGAAACAAACAGGCCCCCCTTCACCCCAACAAAAAAGGAAATGAATATCGTCCGTACACGGTACAGGGTGTTTGCCCCACCTTCTGTGGCCGGCATGGAGATGGGGACGGAGAACCAAGGTGGCCTGGACGGGGTGGACAGCGCGAGTATTGGGATTGGCGTGTCTCGAGGGCCCTGGGGGGCAGCGGGTGCGGCTCGAGCGGCGGGCCGCGACGTTGCTGGCCTATCTCGGGCTGGAAGGGCCCTCAGCCAAAGCTTCGCTGACGGGTCTGCTGTGGCCTGACTCGCCTCCCACCACCGCACGCAACAACATGCGCCAGCTGCTGCGCCGTCTCCGGCTGGCGTGTGGCGGCTTGGAGCTGGTGCAGGCCGACACCGAGCGCCTGGAGCTCGGCCCCGAGCTGAACCTGGACGTCGCGCGCCTGAAGTCCGCCGCCCAGAGCCACGCGCACTCCCACATCCTCGAGGCCGTGCACCCCGAAGGCGGTGGCCGGCTGTTGTCTGGCTTCGACTTCGATGACTGCCCCGAGCTGGCGCGGTGGCTGGACGGCGCCCGTACCGCCGTGGAGGGCTGGGTACGCCAGGCGCGTGAGGCGGAGATCGAACGCCACATGGCGCGGGGCGACCTGACGACGGCGCTCAAGCAGGCCCAGGCCTGGGTCCAGCAGGAACCCGAGTCCGAGCAGGCCGGCCGCCACCTCATCCGCCTGCACTACCTCCAGGGGGACCGCGGCGCCGCCCTCGCCGCCTTCGAGCGGCTGCGCACCGTCCTCTCCCGCGAGCTGGACGTCACCCCCATGCCCGACACCCTCGCCCTGGTGCGGCTCATCGAGAAGGGCACCCAGCTCCCCCACCCTCCCGCCGCGTCCCCAGCGCTCCCCCTGTCCGTGCTGCGGCCGCCGGTGCTCGCGGGCCGGGAGGCCGCCTGGCGCCAGCTCGAGGAGGGTTGGAACGCCGGCCAGATGTTGTTGATCACCGGAGACCCTGGCACCGGAAAGTCCCGGCTCGCCGAGGAGTTCGCGGCCATCAAGGGCCGGTGGTTCCGGATGGAGGGGCGCCCGGGGGACCAGGACATCCCCTTCGCCTCACAGGCCCGCGCCCTGCGTATCCATATGGCCAACGAGCCCGGGGTGAAGCTGCCAGACTGGGTGCGCTCCGAGCTCTCGCGCATCCTCCCCGAGCTGGGCGACCCACGCCACCTCTCGCCCCTGACCTCCGAGACCGACGAGCTGCGCTTCTACGACGCGCACGTGGAGGCGATGCGGCTGCTCGGCGAAGGGGGGGCCATCAACGTCGTGGACGACATCCAGTACTGGGACAAGGCCAGCTCCAAGATCTTCTTCTATGCGCTCCCACGCCTGCTCGACCCCAGCGTGGGCACGGCTCGACAACCCCGCATCATCGATTGCTATCGCCGGGGAGAGCTCCCGTCCTACAACCAGCTCAACATCCGCCAGATGCTGGAATCGGGGATGGTGCGCGTCATCGACCTCGGCCCCCTCTCCCCGGACGATGTGCGCCAGTTGCTGGCGGGCCTGGAGCTGCCCGGCGCGGAAGCCCATGCCGAGGCCCTGGCCCGCTACACCGGTGGCAACCCCCTCTACATCACCGAGACCCTCAAGCACCTGCTCGAGACCAACTCCCTCCACAAG
Source organism: Archangium minus (assembly GCF_044360475.1). Lineage (NCBI taxonomy): Bacteria > Pseudomonadati > Myxococcota > Myxococcia > Myxococcales > Archangiaceae > Archangium > Archangium minus. Next base: position 5,008,540 of record NZ_CP043494.1, on the reverse strand, counting down.
GACTGGCCCCATCGGTTGCCCCCTCCAGGCCGCGTCGGTCCCCTCATCCAGCGCCGGCTCGAGCGGCTCTCTCCGCTGGCCCTCCAAACGGCTCAGCTCGCCGCCCTGGCGGACTCGCATTTCCGGCCCGCGCTCGCTCCCGCCGCGCTCGAGGTGACCGCCAGCGCGATTCATGCCGCACTCGCCGAGCTCGAGGCCGCGCAAGTCCTGGTGGGCGAGCGCTTCAGCCATGACCTGGTGCTGGAAGCCGTCCGGGCCAGCCTGCCTCCCGCCGCCGCCCGGGTCCTGCATGGCCGTCTCGCCACCGTGCTCGAGCGCGACAGAGCCCCCGCCATCCTCCTCGCCCACCACTGGATGGAGGCGGGCTCGGTGGAGCGCGCACTGCCGTTCCTGCTCGCCTCTGCGCACGCGGACGAGCAGGTGCTTCCTCCCGAGCAGGCCGCGGACCATTACGCTCGCGCGGCGGCCCTGATGGTCGCGGCCGGTCGGCTCGAGGAGGCTGTGCAGGCACGCACCGCGGAGGCGCGGTGCCGCACCCGCGCCCAGCGTCACGCCACGCCCAGCAGTGCATCCAGCCGCTCGCGGTAGCCGCGGCTGAGCTTCAGGCTCGTGCCATTCCCCAGAATGACCTGGTACTCGCCGTGGAAGAGCGGCCGCATCTCCCTCACCCGGCGGGCATTGACGATGGTGGAGCGGTGGATGCGCACGAACTGGCGGGGATCCAACTGCGCCTCCAGCTCGCGCAGGGATTGGCGGAGCAGGTGCGTCTGGCAGCCCACGTGGGCCTGGACGTAGTAGTCCTCGGCCTCCAGCCAATCCACCTCGCTCACGGAGAGGAAGGCCATCCGACCCACCTCCTTGAGCACCAGCCGCTCCAGGTAGCGCGGTGCGGGAGGAGGCGTCGGAGTCGCGGCAGAGGAGACGCGGCCCACCAGTCCCGCCAGCTGGCGCGCCAGCGTCTGGATGCGTCCGCCTCGCACGTGCGCCTTGGCGCGGGCCAGCACCTGGGTGAGACGCTCGTCCTCGAAGGGCTTGAGGAGGTAGTCGAGCGCGTGCGCCTCGAAAGCCTTGAGGGCGTAGGTGTCATCCGCGTTGACGAAGATGGCGGCGCCCGTGTGAGCGGGACCTGCTTCGCGCAACACCTGGAAGCCATCCATGCCCGGCATCTCCACGTCGATGAAGACCACGTCCACGGGTTGCCGGCGCAGCAGCTGCAACGCCTCGGAGCCACTGGCACACTCGCCCACCACCTCCACTTCCGGGTCCGCACCCAGCCGCGCATTCAGGTGCTGGCGGGTGGAACGCTCCGGGTCCACCAGCAGCACACGGATAGGGGCATTCTCCGTCGACAGACTCACGTCGAGCGCTCCGTGAGCAGCTGACCCGCTTCGTGGGGTGAGACGATATCGGTGAATCTTTTCAGTTTCAGTGCCGAGAGGTTTCACGCACAACTCCACGAAAATGGATTGTGAGGTTTCCTACCGGCCCAGGGGTGATGGAAGCGTGACGGTGGGAGACGCGTGAGCACGTCCGGAAACAAAGGACAACCACCAGCCTGGCGGCCGGGCCCTCCCAGGTCCCCATGTATGAAATGGGCGGAATAAAGGGTGGCATCCGCCCTACCCATGAGGCACTCCATCACGCTTTGGCTGGTGCTGTTCGTCTCACTCCCCGCGCTCGCGGGCCCTCACCCCAGCCTCTTCTTCGAGGCCTCTCAGGTGGAGGCCCTGCGCCAGAAGGCCCAGTCGACGCATCAGGGCATCTACCAGCCCCTGCTGAAGGGAACGACGAGCTACCTGGATAGCACCGTCGCGTCGTCCGGACTGGTCACCTGGAAGGCAACGGGGAAGACCCTGCAACTGGATCGCCGCGAGGTCGGCAACCTGCTGGTGGTGTTCGCCTTTGTGGCGCAGCTGTCCACGGACAGCCGGCACCTCGACCTGGCCAAGAGCTGGCTGTTGACGGTGTCCTCGTGGGGAAACCTCGACCTCGACGGGTCGCATGATCTGATTCAGGCCCACCTGCTCGGAGGTGTCGCGGTGGCCTACGATCTCCTGGCCCCGAAGCTCACCAGCACCGAGGCCTCGCGCGTCCGCACCACCCTCCAGCAGAACGCCAATGCCCTGACGCAGACGTCCAAGGGCGGCGAGTGGTGGGCGGACGAGTACCTGCAGAACCACAACTGGGTGAACCATGCCGCCATCGGGCTCGCGGCGCTCGCCACGCGAGGAGAGCTACCGAGCACCACCACGCAGCCCTGGCTCGACCTGGCCACCAGCAACGCGCGCAAGGTGAAGCAGGTGATGGATCTGGTGACGGACGGCCTCTGGCACGAGGGCTACTCCTACGTCACGTACGGGCTGAGCTGGTACCTGCCCTTCGTCAGCGCGCTGAAGCGGGTCACCGGCACCGACGTGGGTGACCTGGGTCTGGTGAAGGCGATGCCGCGTGCCATGGCCGCGACCTACCTGCCCGAGCGGCCGAGCCAATCCGTGCTGATCCACGGCGACTTCTACGGCTTCAGCCCGGACCTGGGACTGATGCCCCTGCGCTACGCGGCGACGCGGTACCGCGACTCGGTGGCCCAGGGCATGGCGGACACCTGGATTCGCGGCACGCCCTCGAACAGCTGGGCGCCCGAGCTCAACCCGCGCGTCTTCGAGTTCCTCTTCTACGACGAGACCCTGCGCTCCACGGACGTGCGCACCCTGCCGCTGGACTGGTTCGGCGACAGCCAACAGGCGGCGGTATTCCGGAGCGGCTGGGACAAGGGCTCGCTCCTGTTCGCGCTCAAGAACGGCCCCTATGGTGGCATGGCCGGATGGCAGTGGCTGAAGAGCGGAATGGAGCCACGCGGCGTCCTCAACTTCGCCCACAACCACGCCGACGACAACGGCTTCTACCTGTATGGCAATGGCTCCTGGCTGGCCCCTGAGGCGGCCGGTTACTACATCGGCCACGCGAACTCGCCGGGGCCTGCGGCCAACCAGACTGTCTTCCACAACTCGCTGACCATCGACGGCGTGGGCCAGCTCGGCGAGGGCGTGCGCGACAAGAGCGATTCCGCCGCGGCCTACAGCTGGTACTTCGACCGCAAGGGCGGCATCCCCTTCTTCGGCTCCAGCGATCACTTCGGCTACGCCATCGGCGACGGCACCACGCTCTACGCCTCCACCCTGGGGCTGCGCCGCTGGGACCGCCACGCCCTCTTCCTCGACCGCAAGTGGGTGGTGCTGCGTGACGTAGTGCAGGCCTCCAAGTCCCACGTCTATCGGTGGTCCTGCCACTTCATGAATGGGGCGACCCGCGAAGGCAGCTGGCTCCACGGGCGCGGCGAGAACAGCCAGGCTCTGGGTGTCGCCGTGGTTGCCCCCGCGTCCTTCGACGTCTCCTTCACGGAGCAGAAGCCGGTCAACATCCAGAAGCTCAACTCCGCCGGGCTCGTCGTCAACGCCGAGGTCAAACCCACCGCGGCCTCCGCCAACGTCACCTTCCTCACGGCCCTGGTGCCAACGCCGGAGTCGACGTGGGCCTCGCGCCCGACGGTGAAGGCGCTCGATACCAGCGTGCCCGAGGCCGGGCTGAAGGTGACGGAGGGCACCTCCTCCGTCTACGCGCTCTTTAATGATCTCCCCGAGCAGAAGCGTGCGGCGGGCGGCTTCCAGCTGGTGGGCCTCGCGGGGGTCGTGCGGTACGAGGGCACCACGCCCACTCGCGCCGTGCTGATCCGCGGCACGAGCCTGTCGGATGCCTCGCACACGCTCATCAGCCAGACGGAGCCCACACGGGTGCTGGAGACGGACGGGCTTGCCTCCGACACGGTGCGGCTGTCCGGAATCGCCACGGGCTCGCCCCGCATCCACGCGCCCCTGGCCACCCGCGTCGTGTGGAACGGCGTCGAGGTTCCCTTCCGACGCGAGGGCGACGCCATCGTGTTGGGAGAGACCGCCAACGTGCCCACCACCGAGCCCACGTCCCCGGACAGCTCCGAGGCCACGCCCCCGATCGTCGTCGGGCCCGAGTCGCCCATCGGAACCCCGACCTCGGAGGGCTCCGGCTCGGCGATGCCTCCCCTCGAGGGGCGAGAGCCTGACGCCCCCGGCCTCCCTCGACCTGCGGGGCTGTCCTGCGCCTCGGGCGGCGGGCAGCTCGTCTTCGGCTGGGGTCTCCTCGCCTTGAGCGGAGCGCTGGCCCTTGGACGGCGTCGACCATCGCGCCGATCCTCGCACGTGTCGGACACCAACCGCCTCTGACACACAAGTCGTTGGATATGGAGCAATCGTCGAGAAAGCCAACCTGAGGCGCTTCACGTACCTGCCCCGCATTCCTACTTTCCCGACTGCGTCATCAGGGGCGCACGGGCGACAGGGGAGGATGGGAATGGACGAGCGGGAGAGCCTGGACGAACGGTTGGAAGCGAAAGTGGAGGGGGTTCCGTCGGTGCTGGTCTCGGGGCCGGAGCGGAATCGGGTCTCCCGGAGCGTGGCTCGCCCTGGATTGGAGGAAGAGCTCTTCTCCACGGAGCTGCCTCCCGAGGCGCTGGCTCGCTGGGCCTCCGAGTCGGACTTCTTCGACCAGATGGTGGAGAAGCAGACAGCGCGCCCCCTGGATGCGCTCACACTCGAACGGTACCGGGCCACCCGGCGTCCGTGGTTCAACAAGGAGTTCCGCTTCCGCGTGATGGGGGATTTGCGCGGCAAGCGCGTGCTGGACGTGGGCTGCGGCGATGGCAGCAACGCCATGCTGATGGCCCGGTTTGGCGCGCGGGTGACGGGCATCGACATCTCGTCCAGGTCCATCGAGCTGTGCAAGCGCCGGGCGGAACTCGATGGCGTGGGGGACTCCACCCAGTTCATCTGCTCGCCCCTGGAGACCGCGGATCTGCTCGAGGGCGCCTACGACATCATCTGGGGTGACGGCGTGCTGCACCACCTCATCCCGGAGTTGGATGGAGTGCTGCGCAAGCTGGTGAGCTGCGCGAAGCCCGGGGCGCTCTTCGTCTTCTCTGAGCCGGTCTGTCTCTCTCCGCTGATGCGCAAGCTGCGCAAGCGCATTCCCATCCACACGGACGCCACGCCCAACGAGCGGCCCCTGGAGAGGGCCGAGCTGGCGATCATCCAGCGCTACCTGCCTCGACTGGAGATGCGCTGGTTCGGCTTCCTGTCCCGGATGGATCGCTTCTTCCTGCGCGACAACAACTTCGAGCGCGCCTCGAAGCCGCGCCGGCTGGCCGCGGACGTGCTGGGGTGCACCGACAGGGCGCTCCTCTCGGTTCCCGGGCTGCAGATGCTGGGCGGCATGTGCGTGATGTACGGCCGGCTCCCCGAGCAGGGCTGAACGGTTTCAGTCCACGAAACACGAGAGGCCGCCCCTCTGCGTGAGGTGGCGGCCTCCGGACTTCCCGACGCCACGACACGGCGTCAGCCCTGGAGCTTGATGTTCTTGAGCACCGCGAGGCGCGGGTCCACGAACTTCGTGTCGCAGCCGCACTCCTTCTCGTTGAGGTTCTGGCCGCACTTCGTGCACAGCCCGCGGCAGTCCTCGCGGCACACGGCGTTCATTGGCAGGGCCAGCAACACCTGCTCGCGGACGATCGGCTCCAGGTCGATCACCTTGCCGTCGAACACCTCCTCGTCCGCGTCATCCAGCAAGAACGAGCCGCCGCTCTCGCCCTGACCCCGGTCCTTCTCCTCCAGCTCCTCGTCGTCCAGCACGTCCTCGCCGCGGGCGAGCGACTCGGGGACGAGGTTGAGGGTGAAGGACACGGGCAGCTCCAGCTTCGCCTCGGTGAGGCAGCGCTTGCACTCCGCCACCACCCGCGAGGTGAACTTGCCCTCGAGCAGCACGCCGCCGCTTACCTTGCGCAAGCTCGCCGAGACGGCCAGAGGCTCGGTGGCCCGGAAGCCGGACCCGTCGAGGGCGGCTCCAAGCAGCTCCAGGTTCATCTCCTCCTTGACCTGAAGCCCTTCGTCGCGAATTTGTTCAATCTTTACGAGCATCTACCTGACGTCCTATCCAAAAAGGGGCGCGCATCATGGGGAGCCCCCCTCCCGCAGTCAACGCGCCAGAACCTCAATAGATGTCACTGGGCCTTCACCGTTGCGCGACCTTCCTCACGGTAGAGGGACGCCTGGTCGTCTGCTAGGGTGGGTGCCAATGTACGTCCGGCGGTATCGCATGGTGGCGAGCATCGTGGTGGCGAGCCTGCTGTCCCCTGGCGCCTCGCTCGCCCGGCCCCTGTTCCTGCCCCCTCTCCTCTTCCAGGTGGCCCCCACGCGCCCGGAGATCGCCCGCGCGCAGGAGCAGATCGCCGACGGCGAGTTCGAGGAGGCGGTGAAGACGGTGGAGGCCGGGCTGGACGCACCGGACGTCACCGATGATCAGCTCGTGGAGCTCTATCGCCTGCTCGGGCTCACCTCGCTGTACCTGGGGGATGAGGCGCGGGCGCGCGAGGCCTATGAGATGCTCCTCCAGGCCCGGCCGGACTATGAGCTGCCGCGCACCGCGCCACCGAAGGTCCGCGCGCTCTACGCGCGCATCAAGGAGGACATCAAGAACCGCCGCGTGCGGCCTGTCAGCCTCCAGGTGGAGCCCCTCGCGGACACCGCGGGCGGCGAGCCGGTGACGTCGGAGGCGCGCATTGAGGACATGGCGCTCGGGGCCCGGGCGCGGCTCTTCTACCGGCGAGCAGGAGGCCAGGCGTACAGCTCGGTGGACTTTGCTCGAGACCGGGCCAACAAGGAGCGCTACGTCGCCACCATCCCCGCCTACGAGCTGCCCGCTGCCGCTGCTGCCTACGAGGTGGAGTACTACTTCGAGGTGGCGGATGCGGCCCAGCGGCGACTGGCGGGCCGAGGCGATGCCTTCAACCCGCTCGTCTTCCAGGTGGCCCCGCAGCAGGGAGCCGTCGCCACGGTGAGCGAGCGCCCCTGGTACAAGAGCCCGTGGCTCTGGGTGGCGGTGGGCGCGGTGGCCGTGGCGGGCACCGCCGGTGCCGTGGTGTACGCCACCTCCGACGAGCGGGGCCGCGTCCCCATCACCATCCGCGTCAACCCATGAGCCCGCGTACCTCCCTCCTCGTCCTGTTGAGTGCCACCCTCGCCGCCGGCTGCGGGGCGGAGCCCGCTTCGTCCGGAGCCAGCATCGGGCTGGACGTGCACATCGATCGGGCCGTCGCCGATGAGCTGGGAGCCTTTCAAGTGGTGGTGCTGCCAGAGGGCCGCTCGCGCCGGTGCGCCGAGTTGCAGCTCACCTGCCTCAACCTGCAGGTGAAGCAGGACAAGGCGCTCGTCCTCCGGGGCCCGGACGGCAAGGAGGGACGCGCCCTGCGCTTCGAGGCGGGGCTCGCCGGTGGCGCCCAGGAGCTGGCCGTGGACATCCCGGTGGGCCGCGACTACGTCGTCATCATTGAAGCGCTCTCGCGCTCCACCCCCCCGCGCTTCCTGGGCAGCTCCTGCAACTACCTGGAGTCCGTCAGCGCCACCCGCAACGAGCCGCTCATCGCTGCCCCCATCACCCTGACGACGGGCGAGTGCGATCCCACCATCGAGCCTTGAGCGCAGGCAGGACGAGCGGTCGAGCCGTGTCACAGAGGCGTCACGTGCTCGTCATTCACCCGCCACGGCCGATCTGCTACGCCCACGGTGTGAAACACCGGGGGAACTCGGAGGAACCATGTCACGCATCCTGATCATCGAGGACGAGCAGGACCTGTCCGGACTGGTGGAGTACAACCTCCGGGCGGCGGGATTTGAGGCGGAGGCCGCGGGCACCGGCGCGAGCGGCCTGGCTCGGGCGCGCGCGAACGTGCCGGACCTCATCCTATTGGATTTGATGTTGCCGGACCTCGCGGGCAGCGAGGTGCTGCGCCTGCTCAAGAGCGACTCGGAGCTGCGCAAGGTGCCGGTCATCATCGTGAGCGCCAAGGGCCAGGAGTCCGATCGCATCCAGGGGCTGGAGCTGGGCGCGGACGACTACGTGGTGAAGCCCTTCTCGGTGCGCGAGCTGCTGCTGCGGGTCAAGGCGGTGCTGCGGCGCTCGGACGCGGAGGAGGGGCCGGCGGCCCAGCTCTCCGCGGGGGACATCCAGCTCGACACCTCGCGCCACCAGGTGCGGGTGAAGGGCCAGGAGGTGGTGCTCACCGCCCTGGAGTTCCGCCTGCTGCGCACCCTGCTGGAGCGCTCGGATCGCGTGCAGACGCGCGAGGTGCTCCTGTCGGACGTGTGGGGCATCCAGGCGGAGATCCACACGCGCACGGTGGACACGCACATCAAGCGCCTGCGCGAGAAGCTCGGCCCCGCGGGCGACATCATCGAGACGGTCCGCGGAGTGGGCTACAAGCTCAGTCCTCCGTGAGGCGAGGCCCTCCTTATTTATGATCCCGCGCCTCTTCCTGATTCCCCTGCTCGCCCCCGCGCTCGCGACGCTGGTCCTCTTCCTGCTGCTGGGCTGGGAGAGGGACGCGCTCTTCGTGTCACTCGCCACGCTCGCCAGCTCCGCGCTGACGCAGGTGGCGGCCCGAGGCGCGCTCAAGCGGCAGCTGCTCTCGCTGGCCCGGCAGGTCCGCACTCGCACCGAGGGCGCCTCCTCGTCGGGCACGGGTGAGGACGCGCAGGATCGGCTCGAGGAGGTGGCCAACCTCCAGGGCGCCATCGACGCGCTGCACCAGCAGCTCACCACACGCAACGCTGGCCTCAACCAGGAGACGCGCACCCTCACCGCCGTGCTGGACGGCATGGCCGAGGGCCTGTGGATCACGAACGCCGAGGGCACCGTGGTGCGCCACAACGACGCGCTGCGCGACATGCTGCAGACGGTCGGCAACATCAACGGACAGCGCCCCCTGGCCCTGCTGCGCAACGAAGCGCTCAACGAGGCCGTCACCCGCGCCTGTCGTGAGGGCGCCTCCACCCGCCTCGAGCTGACGCTGGAGGGCCTGTTCTCTCGCACGCTCGCCATCCGAGTCACCCCCCTCGGCAGGGACCTCCCCGGCAGCGCCGCCGTCTTCCACGACGTCACCGAGCTGCGCCGCCTGGAGAAGATCCGCAAGGACTTCGTCGCCAACGTCTCCCACGAGCTGCGCACCCCCATCACCGCCATCCGCGGCTACGCCGAGACGCTCCAGGGCGGCGCCCTCCAGGATCCCAAAGTCGCGACCAAGATGGTGGACATCATCCACCGCCAGTCCGAGCGCCTCTCGGAGCTCGTCGAGGATCTGCTCGAGCTGTCCCGGCTGGAGTCTCGCGAGGTGAAGCTGCAGGTGACGGACGTGCCGCTGGCCGTGGCCGCCACCCGGGCGGCCGAAGTCGTCCGCCATAAGGCCCAGGGCAAGAAGATTACGGTTGAGCTGAATATCCCCCCAGGGCTGATCGGCCGAGGGGACGAGCGAGGACTCGAGCAGGTGCTGCTCAACCTGCTGGACAACGCGGTGAAGTACACGCCCGAGGGAGGCCGGGTGACGGTGCTGGGCGTCCAGGAGGACGGACGGTGCGTGGTGCACGTCCGGGATACAGGCGTGGGCATCGAGCCCAAGCACCTGGCCCGCATCTTCGAGCGCTTCTACCGAGTGGACAAGGGCCGGAGCCGGGACATGGGGGGGACGGGCCTGGGCCTGTCCATCGTCAAGCACCTGATGAGCGCCATGGGGGGCGAGGTCCGGGTCGAGAGCCAGCCGAACGAGGGCTCCACCTTCACAATTTTCCTTCCAGCGGCAGTGCCCTCGGCGGCGGTAGCGGGTTAGGATGGCGCGACCATGCGGGTCGCCATCCTCGCCGACATTCACGGGAACCTCCCCGCCTGCGAGGCCGTCCTCGAGGACATCGCCCGCGTCGCCCCCGACTATGTTGTCGCCGCGGGTGACCTGGCCCTGCGTGGTGCGCACCCGCGCGAGACGGTGGAGCTGCTCTTCGATCGCTGCGATGCGATCCTCATGGGCAACACCGACTGCTACCTCGCCGGTCACTACTTGGGCGGGGCCTACCGCGAGCGCGACCACTGGAAGACGGAGCTGCTGCAGTGGACGAGGGATCAGCTCGGCGATCCCTGGCTGAAGAAGCTGGGCGCCCTCCCCTTCTCCGTACGCTACTCGCCGCGCCGGGGGCAGGACCTGTTCGTCTGCCACGCCAACCCGCGCAACCTTGAGGACTCGCTGGATCCCACCCTGGACGAGAACACCGTCCGCCGCTACTTCCAGAACCTGGACGCGGCTGCGTGTGCCTTCGGCCACCTGCACTTCCCCTATCGCCGCCGCGTGGGCCGGCTGTTGATCGCCGATGTGGCCAGCGCCGGCATTCCCCGTGACGGAGACCTGCGCCCCGCCTACGGCGTCTTCACCTTCACGCCCAAGGGTTGGCGCGTGCAGATCCGCCGCGTGCGCTACCCGGTGCGCAAGGCCACCCAGGCGCTCACCGCGCGCCGCGTGCCCGGCGGGCCGCTGCTCATCCACAAGCTCGTCGAGGCCCGCTACCGCCACCACAAGGCGTTGATGGAGGCCGCGCGCCGCCACTCGGGCCTCCCGCCTCCCAGCCCGGTGCTGCGCCCGCCCCCGGGCTCCGGCCTCCCCCACACGCCTCCGCCCCTCGAGCTGCCGCTCGTGGTGCCCCCCCTGCTCAAGCAGGCCGTGGGCGACGAGAACCACTCCGCACCCTCCGAGGAGACTCCGCCTCCGCTCTCCACCTTGACGGACCTGGACGGCTAACGGCGGCGGCGCGCCACGCCTGTGTCTCGGATGGGCCGCCATGACGCCGCGTTCCGGAGCGCTCCACTCCGGGCGTAGATGTCACACAGTTGTCGCGGGTGCGTCACCACAGCGCAAACGGCGCGGCCCAGAGTGCGCCGCCGCCATGTCCCACGTCCTTATTGTCGATGATGAGCGAGATCTCGCTGAGCTCATCGATTTCAATCTCCGCGCTGCCGGCTTCTCCACCCGCGTTGCCGCCTCAGGTGAGGCAGCGCTCTCCGCTGCCCGCGAGCAGCGTGCGGACCTCGTCCTCCTCGACTTGATGTTGCCGGACATGTCGGGTGTGGAGGTCTGCCGCCAGATGCGCGCCGCCGCCAACACCCGTGACGTGCTCATCGTCATGCTCACCGCGAAGGGCGACGAGGCCGACCGCGTGCGCGGCTTCGAGGTGGGCGCCGACGACTACGTCACCAAGCCCTTCAGCGTGCGCGAGCTCGTGCTGCGGCTCAAGGCCATCCTCCGCCGCAGCAGCCCCAGCAAGGACGACTCCGCCCCCGTCAAGCTCGGCCCCCTCACGCTCGACATCGCCGCCCACCGCTTCTACGTGGAGGGCAAGGAGGTGTCCCTCACCGCGCTCGAGTTCCGCTTGCTGGAGCACCTGATGGCCCGCGTCGGCCGCGTGCAGTCCCGCGAGCAGCTCCTCGAGGAGGTGTGGGGCCTGTCCAGCAACCTGGAGACGCGCACCATTGACACCCACGTCATGCGCCTGCGCGACAAGCTCGGCTCCGCGCGCGCCTACCTCGAGACGGTGCGCGGGGTGGGCTACCGCATCGTCGATCCGAACATGGCTTGAGCGTCACCGTTACACATTTGTCACGCTCCAGCCTTCAAACAGCCACAGCCGGTCCATAGATCCCCACCATCCCAAGGAGACTTCATCCATGAAGACGTTCATTGCTTCTCTGGCCGCTGTGCTGCTGCTCGCCCTTCCGGGCGCGGCTCGCGCTGGCACCGTCACCGTCAAGGGCTCGGACACCATGGTCATCCTCGTCCAGCGTTGGGCCGAGGAGTTCATGAAGAAGAACCCCAACGTCAAGCTGCAGGTGACGGGCGGCGGTTCCGGCACCGGCCTGTCGGCCCTCATCAACGGCACCACGGACATCGCCATGGCCAGCCGTCCCATGAAGAAGGCCGAGGGAGACCAGGTCCGCACCCGCTTCAAGAACGACGCCACGCAGATCTCCGTGGCCAAGGATGGCGTGACCTTCTACGTCAACGAGAAGAACCCGCTGGACGCCCTCACCCAGGAGCAGCTCAAGGGCATCTACCTGGGCGACATCACCAACTGGAAGGACGTGGGCGGCGCGGACGCTCCCATCATCGTCTACTCGCGTGAGAACTCCTCGGGCACCTACGTGTTCGTGAAGGACAACCTGCTCGAGGGCGAGGACTACGCTTCCAGCGCCCAGACGCTGCCCGGCACCGCCGCGGTGGTGAACGCGGTCTCCAAGGAGAAGAACGGCATCGGCTACGGCGGCGCCGCCTACGCCAAGGGCATCAAGGAGCTGAAGGTCAAGAAGGGCAACGAGGCCATTGCCCCCAGCGAGGAGAACATCAAGAGCGGCAAGTACCCGCTCTCGCGCGACCTCTACTTCTACCTGCGCACCAAGCCGGAGGGTGACGCCAAGGCCTTCATCGACTTCGTGCTGTCCCCCGAGGGCCAGGCGGTGGTCACGAAGGTTGGCTACTTCCCGGTGAAGTAGTCCCCGAGGGCCGCGCGCGTCACGAGATTGTCACACGGGACGGAGACACAAGATGGATAGACAGGTAGCCATGCAGGGTCAGAGTCTCGTGGAAACGGCAACACCGGTGGCGCCGCGGCTCTCCTCCGTCGCACGGCGGCGGCAGATTCGAGAGAAGCTCATCGCCGGTTTCATCACGGTGATGGCGTTTACGGGAATCGCCGCGCTGGTGCTCATCCTCGTCTTCGTGGCCAAGGAGGCCCTGGCGCTCTTCCTGGAGGAGGAGGCCCGCAAGGAGGCGAGCCTCTCCAAGATGTTCCTGCCGCAGGTGGTCCGCGCGGGCAAGCCGGCGGCCTTCGTGTGGCAGCCGGTGTCCTCGGTGCCGAAGGTGAGCATGATTCCGCTCTTCATCGGCACGCTGAAGACGACGCTGGTGTCCATGGTGGTCGCGGTGCCGGTGGGTGTGGCGGGGGCGCTGTTCGCGGCCGAGTTCGCCCCGCGCAAGCTGCGCGAGGTGCTCAAGCCCACCATCGAGCTGCTGGCGGGCATTCCCTCGGTGGTGCTGGGCTTCTTCGCGCTGATGGTGCTCGCCAGCTTCATGCAGGAGACCTTCGGCCTGAACTCGCGGCTCAACGCGGTGGTGGCGGGCCTGGGCCTGTCGCTGGCCATCGTCCCCGTCATCTTCACCGTGGCCGAGGACGCGCTCACCTCCGTACCGCGCAGCTACCGCGAGGCGTCGCTGGCCCTGGGCGCCACGCCCTGGGAGACGGCCTGGAAGGTGGTACTGCCGGCGGCCGCCCCGGGCATCCTCGCCGCGTGCGTGCTGGGCTTCGGCCGCGCCATCGGTGAGACGATGATCGTCCTGATGGCCTCGGGCAACGCGGCCATCGTCTCGGCGAGCCTGTCGGACTCGGTCCGCTCCATGTCCGCCACCATCGCCGCGGAGATGGGCGAGGTGGTGGTCGGCAGCCCGCACTACTCGCTCCTGTTCTTCATTGGCGTGGAGCTCTTCCTCTTCACCTTCATCCTCAACATGTTGGCGAACGTCTGGACCCGGAAGGTTCTCAAGCGGTTGTCGGGAGCGGGAGCGTGAGACACACCATGCGCCGGGCCGTGGGCGCAGCGCTCACGTCCCTCACCGGTTTTGCCGCGCTGCTCATCGTGGCCATCCTGGCCATCATCCTCTTCGACGCGGTGCTCGGCGGCGCCGGGCAAATCACCTGGACCTTCCTCTCCGAGCCGCCCTCCGACGGCATGATGGGCGGCGGTATCTTCCCCGCCCTCTACGGCACGGCGGCACTCACGCTGCTGATGACGGTGGCAGTGATGCCGGTGGGCGTGCTGACGGCGGTGTACCTGCACGAGTACGCGCCCCCGGGCTCGCTGCTGGCCCGCGCGGTGCGGGTCGCGGTGGTCAACCTGGCGGGCGTGCCGTCGATCGTCTTCGGGCTCTTCGGCCTGGGCTTCTTCATCCACTTCGTGGGCGGGAGCATGGACCGGCTGCTCGGCTACCAGGAGCTGAACTGGGGCCAGCCGGGCATCCTCTGGGCCTCGCTCACCCTGGCGGTGTTGACGCTGCCGGTGGTCATCGTCTCCACCGAGGAAGCCCTGCGAGCGGTCCCCATGGATCACCGCACGGCGAGCCTGGCGCTCGGTGCCACCAAGTCCCAGACGCTGGCGCGGGTGGTGCTGCCGGGCGCGCTGCCGGGTATCCTCACGGGAGCCGTGCTGGCGGTGTCCCGCGGCGCGGGCGAGGTGGCGCCCATCCTCTTCACCGGCGCGGCCTACTTCCTCCCTGACCTGCCCAACAAGCTCAACTCCCAGTTCATGCACCTGGGCTACCACACCTACGTGCTGGCCACGCAGTCACCGGATGTGGAGGCCACTCGCCCTCTGTTGTACGCCACGGTGCTGGTGCTGCTCGCGCTCACCTTTGCCCTCAACCTCGTCGCGGTCATCATCCGCGCCCGCACCCGCCGGCGCGCCTCCGCGGCCCACTGACACCGAGCCATGTCCCTCTCCCCCGCTGGTCCCTCGCGCATCAAGATGGAAGCGCGCGAGCTCTCCCTCCTCTACGGGCCCAAGGTGGCCGTGAAGTCGGTGAGCCTGTCCCTTCCCGAGCACCAGGTGACGGCGCTGATCGGCCCCTCTGGCTGCGGCAAGTCCACCTTCCTGCGCTCGCTCAACCGGATGAATGATCTCATCCCCGGCGCCAGCCACCAGGGCACCGTGCTCCTGGAAGGCACGAGCATCCATGACCGCAACGTGGACGTGGTGGACCTGCGCCGCCGCGTGGGCATGGTCTTCCAGAAGTCCAACCCCTTCCCCAAGACGATCTTCGAGAACGTCGCCTACGGCCTGCGCGTGGGCGGGATGAAGGACAAGGCGGACATCGCCGCGCGAGTGGAGCGCTCGCTCAAGGGCGCCGCGCTCTGGGACGAGGTGAAGGACCGCCTCAACGACAGCGCCCTGGGTCTGTCCGGTGGTCAACAGCAACGTCTGTGCATCGCGCGCGCCCTCGCCGTGGAGCCCGAAGTGCTCCTCATGGACGAGCCCGCCAGCGCCCTGGATCCCATCGCCACGGCGAAGATCGAGGAGCTCATCCACGAGCTGAAGGACCGCTACACCATCGCCATCGTCACCCACAACATGCAGCAGGCGGCCCGGGTGAGCGATCGGACGGCTTTCTTCTACATGGGCGAATTGGTGGAATGCGGCCCCACGGAGCAGATCTTCACCAACCCACGCGAGAAGCGTACCGAGGACTACGTCACCGGGAAGTTCGGGTAGGCGCCAGGGAGAGCGGGAATATGCCGTCGACGCATACGGACAAGGCATTCGAGGCGGACCTGAGGGACCTGCGCGAGAAGCTGCTCGCGATGGGCGCCAAGGTGGAAGCCCATATCGCGGACAGCGTGCGCGCGCTCACCGAGCGCGACTCCGCGCTCGCCGATCGGGTCATCCAGTCGGACAAGGAGGTCAACCGCCTGGAGGTGGAGATCGACGACACGTGCCGCCGCATCCTCGCGCTGCGTCAGCCGGCCGCGAGCGATCTGCGCCTCATCACCACCGCGCTGAAGATCGTCACCGATCTGGAGCGCATCGGAGACCTGGCGGTGAACATCGCCGAGCGGGTCAAGGATCTGAACGAGGCGCCTCCGCTCAAGCCCTACGTGGACACGCCGCGGCTGGCCGAGCTGGCCCAGCAGCAGGTCAAGCGGGCCCTGGACGCCTTCGTGTCCGCGGACCCGGCCAAGGCGGAACAGGTGAGCAAGGAGGATGACCACCTGGACGTCCTCTACCTCAAGATTTTCAACGAGCTCCTCGGCTACATGATGGAGGACTCGAAGAACATCCGTCGCGCCACCGCGCTGATGTTCATTGCCAAGCACCTCGAGCGGATTGGTGACCACGCCACCAATGTGGCGGAGATGGTCATCTACATGGTGCGGGGTACAGACATTCGCCACCCGCGGAGCCGCAACCTGACGACCGACTCCTGATCCAGGAGTCCATTTCACCTCGTCGTCACTGAAAGTTCCCCCGGGTGACGCGGGACCGTCGCGAGGCAGTCGCCGGGCTTTTCTAACGTCACAGGTAGGACGCGCGATCACCGCGCCCTTCCTGTTCTGGAGAAAGCCCGCGCTCATGATCCACGCGCTCAGCCTCACCCTCCTCGCCGCCGCCTCTTTCGGAGTCCTCGCCCTCGCGTTGCAGCTCTTCTTCGTGCTGCGCTACCGCGGGAGCGCCGCCCGTGCCCCGGCCCCGGTGTCCGGGAAGGCCCCGACGGGCATCTCCATCCTCAAGCCCCTGTGTGGCGTGGATGACGACCTGGAGGCCAACCTGGCCTGGTTCGCCACGCTCGACTACCCGGTCTACGAGGTCATCCTGGGCGTGAAGGACACGCGCGACCCGGCCTACGCGGTCGCGCGCCAGGCGGTGGCGCGCTGGCCGCACATCATGCGGCTGGAGCTGCAGCACGGCGAGCCCGGCCTCAACCCCAAGGTGAACCAGCTCATCACCCTGGCCGCCGCGGCCCGTTACGAGATCCTCCTCATCAGCGACTCCAACACACGCGCGGGAGCGGGCTACCTGGAGGAGATCGCCCAGACCTTCGAGGATCCAACGGTGGGCTGCATCTCCCACCCGGTGAGCGGGATTGGTGAGCGGACGATGGGCTCGCTGATGGACAACCTGTACCAGTGCTCCTCGGCGGGCGCGGGGCAGATCGCCGCGAAGCAGGCCGTCAACCAGGACATCGTGGTGGGCAAGTCCATGGCGCTGCGCCGCGAGGACGTGGAGTCGCTGGGCGGCTTCTACTCGGTGCGCAACGTGCTGGCGGAGGACTACGTCATCGGCCGGTGGGTGACGCGCAAGCTCGGCAAGCGCTCCGTGGTGGCGCGCTCGCCCGTCTTCAACGTGTCCCAGAAGAAGAGCGTCACGGCCTTCTTCAAGCGCTATGCGCGCTGGAGCATCATCCACCACACGTGCGTCCCCACGCCGGTGTACCTGGCGCAGTCGCTGCTCAACCCGCTGCCGTGGGCGCTGCTCGGCGCGCTGCTGGCGCCGTCGGCCCAGGCGCTCGGAGTGGTGGTGGGCGTGGCGCTGGCGAAGCTCGCCCATGACCTGACGCTCTTCCGCCTGATGCGACCCGAGCAGGCCATCTCGCGGAGCGCGGTGCTGGCGGTGCTGCTCAAGGACGCCCTGCTGTTCGCGGCCTGGGCGAACGGGCTCTTTGCTCGCACCGTGGACTGGCGTGGCAACAAGCTGCGCGTGCTGCCTGGCTCGAAGCTGGTGCCGCCCACGCCCGCCCTGGACAAGCCCATGGCCACCCCCGAGCCCGAGCGCGCCGGGGAACTGCTCGCGGGCTGACAGGTTCACCGCGAAGTCACCGGCCCCACCCATAAGGTTCACCTTCGGGCCATGGCCGTGTTTCAGCGGATGGGTACTTCAGCAGTACGTATGCTCATCCGAAAGCTGGCTCACCTGTCGGACCTGCATCTGGACCTCACCCGCGAGAGCGATGCCACGGCCAACGCTCTGGTGGAAACCCTCCTCGCCGAGCGCGTGGACCACGTGGTGGTGACGGGAGACCTGACCCACCAGGGCAGCCGGAGCGAGTACCGGCGCTTCCGAGACATCTTCTCGCCGCTGCTGGACGCCGGGCGGCTCACCTTCATCCCCGGCAACCACGATCGCACCGGCGAGGACGCCGGCAGCCAGTGGATGAACGGCCGCAAGGTGCGCGTGGAGCAGCACGAGGGCCTCTACCTGGTGTGTGTGGACTCCACGGGCCCGCACAACCGCAACTACTTCGCCTGCCATGGCGAGCTGACCCCCGCGGTGCTGGAGATGGTGGACGAGGCCTTGTGCGCCGCACCAACGGGCGCGCTCACGGCGGTGCTGTTGCACCACCACGTGCTGCCCCTGCCGGAGGAGAGCTTCCCCGAGCGCCTCGCCACGCGCATGGGCTGGCCCCACGCCTCGGAGCTGGCGCTGGGCGCCGAGCTGGTTCGCCGAGTCCAGGGACGGTGCGATCTCATCCTCCACGGGCACCGGCACGTCCCGCGCGAGTTCAACCTGGGCCTCTGCCAGGGCCGCGGACTGCGCATCTACAACTCGGGCAGCTCCATCGAGCTCGGCCGCTTCCGCCTCTTCCAGCATGCCTCCGGCCGCCTGGTGGGTGAGCCAGCCTGGCAGCAAACGGCCCTCCCCCCGGCGCGCAAGCGTTCCGCCCCGAACGTCATGCCCGCGCTCCAGTACCTGGCCAGCCAGTTGGCGGTGTCGCTCCTCTGAGAGCATGCCTTCTCTCTTGCCCTCCTGCCGGCCCTGTCCTTTGCGCGAATACCGCATCGTCCCCATCGGTTTGTCTTCACGTACCGGGAGGAGACTTGGGTCGAAGGGCATCCGATGACGACGGACGCAAGGTTCTGGTCGTCGACGACGACGCGGACTGGCGAGAATTTCTCCGACTGTGTCTCGAGGATCTCGGCTACGAGGCCATCGAGGCCGCCAATGGCGAGGAAGCCCTCGAGTCCTTGGCGCGGCAACGCTATGGCGTGATGCTCCTGGATCTGAACATGCCGGGCATGAACGGCTTCGAGGTGCTGGAGCGGATGCCCCGGAATGGCAACACGCCTCGGGTGGTGTTCCTGACCGGCGCCGCGGCGCAGGATGTGGGGAGCGCACTTCGTTCCGGGCCGCACTACTACCTGCCAAAAGGCGCGAGCCGAGACCAACTTTCGCTGCTGCTCCAATCATTGGACGCCTGAACGGGCCCACTGGGCTAGAACGATGACCGGAGGGTAAACGGCCATCGCAACGGAACTCGTCATCATCCTGTTGTTGATCCTCGCCAACGGCGTCTTCGCCGGGGCGGAGCTCGCGCTGCTGTCGGTGCGCAAGACGCGCCTGCAGGAGCTGCTCGAGGAAGGCAACCGCTCCGCCCGGGCGGTCCAGGCCCTGCGCGACAACCCCGAGCGGTTCCTGGCCACTGTGCAGATCGGCATCACCGTGGTGGGGGCCTCCGCGGCGGCTTTCGGTGGGGCATCCATCGCCCAGCGGCTCGAGGGGCCTCTCGCGCAGCTGGGTCTGGACGCGGAGCTCGCCGAGCAGCTGGCCTTCGCGGGGGTGGTGGGACTGGTGTCCTACCTCTCACTCGTGCTGGGCGAGCTGGTGCCCAAGTCCCTGGCCCTGCGCTTCTCCGAGGGGTACGCGCTGTTCATCGCCCGCCCGCTCCGGGGGATCTCCTGGCTCGTGCAGCCGCTGGTGTGGTTCCTCACCGCCAGCTCCAACCTCATCCTGCGCTTCTTCGGGGACCGGACCAACTTCACCGAGTCGCGCCTGTCACCCGACGAGCTGCAGCAGCTCGTGGAAGAGGCGGCGAAGTCGGGCTCGTTGGATCCGCGGGCTGGAGAGATCGCCTCCCGTGCGTTTGAGTTGGGGAATATCCCCCTGTCAGCGGTGATGGTGCCGCGCAGCCGCATCGTGGCACTGCGCCGGCACGCGAGCGCCGAGGAGATAAAGCAGGTGCTGCTGGAGCATGGGCACTCGCGGATGCCGGTGTACGAGGGGTCGATCGACAACATCGTGGGCTACGTCATCGCGAAGGACCTGCTGGGGGTGGCCTGGGAAGGCTCGCTCATCGTGCTGGAGGATGTGATGCGGCCGCCCTGGTTCGCCTTCGAGTCGATGCGAGCCATTGACGTGCTGAAGGAGCTGCAGCAGCGGCGGATGCAGCTCGGCATCGTGGTGGACGAACGGGGCGGAGTGGCAGGGCTGGTGACGGTGGAGGATCTGGTCGAGGAGCTGGTGGGGGAGATCGCCAGCGAGTTCGAGAAGCATGAGGAGCTCGTCCACCGCGAGAGTCCCACCACGGCGGTGGTGCAGGGCACGGCGGCCATCCGGGATGTGAACCGGGAGCTGGGGCTGGAGCTGGAGGAAGGCCAGGGCTGGTCCACGGTAGGAGGGCTGTGCGCAGCGGAGGCCGGCTCCATCCCCGAGAAGGGCGCGAAGCTGCCCCTGGAGGACGGGACGGTGCTGGAGGTGTTGGATGCGAGCCCGCGCCGGGTACGCTCGGTTCGCATCCATCTGCCGCCGCCCCAAAAGGCCTCCGAGGGCTGATCAAGCCCATCCCTCGCCTCACCGGACTCAGGACACGTAGAGCCAGGTCGCTCTACTGCATTTCCTCGCGGACACTCATGCAGGCCTCGCTCTCCTGGGGGGCTTGAGGCTGGAAGTAGCGTCTCCCACCTTAGAAGGCGTGGGGTGAAGCGAGGCCGTGCACCGTTGGGGGGCACACGTCCCCTAGCCCCGGCGGACAATGGACTCCTGGCGCAAGGAGCACGGCTGGCACGACTCCCCCTCCATCGGTGTTTGGGTCTTGACCCCATGATTCATGGCTCCAGTCCCATGACGACGTCGCCGCATAGCGGTTCTCTCCATCGGCTCGAGCAGGTGCTCGCACGGCTGGTGCCAACTGCGAGTCTGCTTACCGTTCTGGTTGCGTCTCTGGATTTGCTCGGCTGGGCCCTGGGTAGCAGGCTCCTCGTCCAGTTCGTTCCCCTGCCAGGCGCGGGCATCATGATGCCGAACACCGCGATTGGCTTTGTCCTGAGTGGCACCGCGCTCTGGCTTCTCCACGAAGAAGCGGCGGACCGGCGGCGGCGCAGGCCAGGTCAAGCCTTGGCGCTCGTGACCCTGCTGTTAGGAGGCCTGACCCTCTCCGAGTACCTCTTCGGGATAGACCTCGGAATCGATCTCCTCCTCTTCGGCGAGACCGTCAAGCGCATGGCCCCAGTTCTCCCGGGGAGGCCCTCGCCCATGAGCGCATTGAGCTTCTGTCTCACGGGGCTGACGCTCCTGCTGATGCATGTCAGGACCCGCCAGGGGTGGCTCCCCGCCCGGCTCCTCGCCCTGGTCGTCACGCTCCTCTCCACTCAGGTCCTCATCGGCTACGTCTACCTGGAGGAGAATCTGTTCGAGCCCGAGCGGCTCGTCTCCCTCTTGCCGCCCTACTCTCCCATGGCGGTTCATACGGCACTCCTCTTCCTGCTGTTGTCTCTCGGCATCCTGTCTGTCCATCGCCACTGCGGGCTGACAGGCGTGCTCCTCCGAGACGATGTCGGGGGCATCATGGCTCGCCGGCTTCTCCCTGCGGCCATCCTCACCCCCCTGCTGGTGGGCGGAGTCCGGCTCCTCGGTGAACGGCTGGGGCTCTACGGGACGACCTTCGGGGTCTCGGTCTTTGTGCTCATCACGATGATCACCTTCCTGCTCGTGGTCGCACGGAATGCGAACGCCCTGTCTCAAATGGCTGCGAGACAACAGGCCATGGAACAGTCGCTCCGCTTCTCGGAGGCCCGCTTCGCTGGCATCGTCTCAAACGCGGCCGATGCCATCATCTCGGTCGACACGGAGCAGAAAATCACCCTCTTCAACGCGGGGGCGGAACGCCTCTTCGGCTACTCCGCGAGCGAGGCCGTGGGCAGCCCCTTGAAACAGCTCCTCCCCGAGATGGGAAAACAGCAACCCCTCTTCGGCCGGCGCAAGAATGGCGAGGAGTTCCCCGTGGAGGCCACCCTCTCGAGGCTGGAGGTGAACGGGACACGGCTCCTCACTGTCATCTTGCGCGACATCACCGCACGCAGACGCGCGGAGGAAGTGCTCCGCAACAGCGAGGAGCGCTTCCGGACCGCGTTTGAGGATGCTCCGATCGGAATGGCCCTGGTCAGCCTGGAGGGCCAGTTCCTGAATGTGAACGACTCACTGTGTGAGATCGTCGGCTACTCGCAGGAGGAACTCCTCACCAAGACTTTCCAGGACATCACCTACCCCGAGGACCTGGAGTTGGACCTGGAGAACGGGCGCCGGCTGCTCCAAGGAGAGATCAGCTCTTTCCAGATGGAGAAGCGCTACGTCCATAAGGAGGGTCATCTGGTGACCATCCTGCTGACCGGCTCCATGGTGCGCGACTCCCGAGGCGAGCCGCTCTACTTCATCGCGCAGATCCAAGACATCTCCGAGCGCAAGCAGCTCGAGCAGGCGTGGCGGTTCCTGGCCGATGCGGGTCCACGGCTCGCGGCGTCGCTTGAGCCTCAGACCACCCTCGCCACCATCGCGGAGTTGGCCGTTCCCTCCTTGGCTGACTGGTGCATCATCTACCTCTTCGGTGATGACGGGCAGGTGCAGTGGATGGAAAGCGTGGCGACCTCTCCCGAGAAGTCGCAAGTGCTGCGCGAGATGATCACCGCCTATCCCCCTGACCTGTCCCGTCAGGGAGACATCACCGCCCATGTCCTCCGGACGGGGCAGCCGGCGCTCGTCCCGGAGGTCCCTGAAGCGATACTCGAGGCGACGGCAAGGGACGCACATCACAGGGAACTGCTCCACCGGCTCGAGCCCCGCTCAGGCCTCGTCGTGCCCCTCGTGACTCGAGGACGCATCCTGGGGGTGATCATCCTCACGACGTCTGAATCAGGGCGCCGTTACGGAGCCCGGGACCTTGCCTTGGCTGAAGAGCTGGCCCGTCGCGCCGCGCTCGCCATCGACAATGCCTACCTCCATGAGCAGTCCGAACAGGCCACACGCACTCGCGACGAGTTCCTCCGGATTGTCGCCCACGACCTCCGCACTCCGCTGCATGTCATCTCGCTGAGCGCCAAGATGCTGCTGACGTGTCCACCCGAGAAGAGAGCCGCTCACACGAGGCCGCTCGAATCCATACAGAAGGCAGTTGACCGAGCAACCCGGCTCATTCAGGACTTGCTAGACGTTGCCCGGATGGAGGCGGGCCGCCTCTCCGTGGACCGAGGACCGGAGCAGACTGCGCCACTCATCAAGGAGGCCGCCGAGCTGCATCGCTCACTCGCGGAGGAGAAGTCCATCCAGCTCACGGCTATCGCGCCAGCGGACGCTCCACCTGTCTTCGCCGATCGCGACCGGGTGCTTCAGATCCTCTCAAACCTGCTCGGCAATGCGCTCAAGTTCACACCCGCGGGTGGACAAATCATGCTTCGAGCCGAGTCGGACGGGAGCATGATGCGGTTCTCCGTGAGCGACACGGGAGCTGGGATTCCCAAAGAGAACCTACCCCACCTGTTCGAACCCTTCTGGCAGGCCTCCGCAGGGGGAAAGCAAGGAGCCGGCTTAGGTCTCGCGATTGTGAAGGGGCTCGTTGACGCCCACGGCGGACACCTCTGGGTCGAGAGCAGTCCTGGACAGGGAAGCACCTTCTTCTTCACGCTCCCCATCGTGAGTCTGGCCGAGGAACGTCCCGCGCATCTCGCCTGAGCTGCGCGGGCATGCTCCCCCAGCAGACTCGCGAGGAAGCCCCGCCTCATCCGGCAACTGGCAGGCGTCAGGTGCTTCCCCAGCTTGTAGATCAGACCTACGTCCCGCCCCTAGCTCCGCCAGGGAGGAACCCCGCACCTCGCAACTCTTCGCAACCTCACTGGAGGCGAACATGCCCGTCCTAGCTGCGCTCTTCGCGCTTGCCGTCCCTCGACTGGTGGTGCTCGTGCTGTGGTTCTTCACCCACTGGTTCCGCGGCATGTTCGACACGTTGCTCTGGCCCATCCTGGGCTTTCTCTTCCTGCCCACCACGCTGCTCTGGTACTCGGCCGTGCAGCACTGGTTCGATGGACAATGGACGCTCTGGCCCATCGTGGGGCTGGTGTTCTCCTTGATGCTCGACGTGTGGTCGAAGCAAGGACGCGGCCGCCCATCGGAGCCCCCCCGTCGTGAGAGGGCCTCCCGCCGCACCGTCCCGGCGTAGCTGCTGCAGGCCATTGGACCGAGCCTCGTGGGTCGTGGAACTCGGGTCATTTCAAGACGCGTGCGACTCCTCGCGCAGCCAGGTGAGCACCTGTTCCTTCGCAGCGCTCAGCTCGGGGCTCGCGACCACCGGATATGGGGGGCGCAGGGGCTCCAGTTGCGTCACCTCCAAGGGCAGCCGCGCCAGCTCCTCCCGCACGTACGTCCGGATGGCCTCCAGGGACGGAGATGCACCCGCCAGCCGCCGGCCGGCGTGCATCACCCGCCGCAGCAATGGACGGCCGGGCAACTCCTCACCGTGGCGGGCGAGCACGTCCCGCCGAGCCACGCCGTCCTCCTCCTCGCGGAACACCTGCTTGCGCCCGGGTAGCAGCACCTTGCCCGGCGACAGCTTGAGCCGCCCGTGGCCCGCGTACTCCACCAGCTTGTAGGCGATGTCCAACGAGGGCACGTCCGCGGACACCCCCATCGCCGTGCCCACACCGAAGGCGTCGATGGGCGAGTGGTGCGCGAGCAGCCGTGCCACCTCGTCCTCGTCCAGCCCACCGCTCGCGAAGATTTGAACGCGCTCGAGTCCTGCCGCGTCCAGCAGGGTGCGAGCAGAGTGCGACAATGACACCAAATCTCCCGAGTCCAGCCGCACCGCACGCACCTGGAAGTCCGGGCCGAGCTCCCGCGCCAGCTCCACCACCTTCCACACGCCCTCCAGCGTGTCGTACGTGTCCACCAGCAGCGTGGTGTCCGGGAAGCGGCGGGCGTAGGCGCGAAAGGCGGCGAGCTCGTCGTCGTGGGCCTGGATGTAGCTGTGCGCCAGGGTGCCCGCCACGGGAATGCCGTAGCGCTGGCCAGCCAGCAGGTTGGACGTCGCGCTCACTCCGGCAACATAGGCAGCGCGCGCCACCTTGAGGCCCGCGTCCTCCCCGTGCATGCGCCGCACTCCGAAGTCCACCACCGGCCGCCCCCGAGCCGCCTCCACCACTCGCGCCGCCTTGGAGGCTGCCAGCGTCTGCAGGTGTAGCTGGTTGAGGAGGTACGTCTCCACGAGCTGCGCTTCGGGCAGAGGAGCAATGACCTCCAGCAGGGGCTCCTCGGCGAAGACAGGCGTCCCCTCGGGCACCGCGTGCACGTCCCCGGTGAAGTGGAAGTGCTCCAGCCAGTCCAACAGCTGCTGGGAGAAGCGCCCCAGGGACTCCAGCCAGGCGAGCTCCTCCGGGGAGAAGCGAAGTGTCTCCAGATAGGTGAGGGCCTCCTCCAATCCGCAGGCGAGCAGGTAATTCCGCCGCGCGGGCAACCGACGAACGAAGAGGCTGAAAGCCGCCTCGTCGTGGAGCCCCTCCGCGAGGTAGGCATCCACCATGGTGAGCTCGTAGAGATCGATGAGGAGCGCCGATGCCATGTTTCTGTCCTGGCCCCGAGGAGATCCAGGGGGCTCTCTCGAGAAGGTAGCGATGTAGGCCGGAGAGCGTGGAACCACCAGTGCTCGGCTGACAGGCCGCCCTTCCCCATCTGAGGACCACCACTTTCAAGGTCGGGCGGATGATGCTACCCGGCAAGGAAAGCTAGCGAGGGAGCGGGCGAGAAACCGAGGGAGCAGCACCGGGCTACCGCCGAGGTCATTTTTCAGGGACTACTCCGGAGGAAAGGACCATGGCCCTGGAAGCTGTACCTCCAAGACCTCCTCAGTCCCTGGCCCCTTAAGTTCTTCATCGCCTGAATCCTGAGCCGTACGGCGAGGGGCTCGGTCCCCTGAGTAGGAGCCATGGAGCCAGACACCCGAAGGGCCATGGTTCTCTCGGTGACACTCCCGCTGAGCGGCGCCAGCTGGATACAGAGGAAGCGGGCGTGCTTCGAGGAGTTGGAGGCGGGACGGCGTCGGGGTGCTGGCAGAGGCATGGCGCGAGGATCCGCCGGACATGCAGGTGGAGCACCTGGGGGACAAGGCGGCGCTGGTGTTCGCGGACTTCGCCTCCTCCATCCTGGAGCCGCCAAAGGAGAGCGCGCAGCCCAAGCTGAAGGCCCCCCCGCTGTGCGGGGATGAAAGGCCACTCTCGCCTTCGGCGCCATCGTCCCGGGCGCAGGACGACGTTAGGCGGGCTCTGGTAGCGACCGACTCAGAAGGGGTTTTGCGGCCTCCGTGCCGAAACTAGGGCAGGAAAGGCAAAGGGCCTGGAACCGTCGGGGATTTCCCCAAGGACTCCAGGCCCTTACCCGTGCGCGCGATGCAGGATTCGAACCTGCGGCCTTTGGCTCCGGAGGCCAACGCTCTATCCAGCTGAGCTAATCGCGCAGGCAGCGACAGCGGGTGGGTAAGTAACCGACTTCCTCCGCCGACGCAAGCACGCTTTCTTCGAACAGCATCTGGAGCGCCCATCCTCCCGTCGAGGGAGAGCGCACTGTTAGCTACCCACCTGAGTGCGCACCAAGAGAGTGCCATGCACGAGCCGGGGATCGAACCCTAGGCAGGGCGGTAGATAACCTCAAGCAGGACGCGCCCTTACCCGCTACCGCCTTGATTTTCCTCGGGATCGTCATCCCGTCTCGTGCCGTGCCGTACCCCCTGGTTCCCTCTGAATCCGCGCTGGAGGGGTAGAGTCGACGGGAGGCGCGGTGCCGCTCGGGCTCGTCGGCGCCTGCTGCGAAGGTCCGCTCTCGCTCGCCTCCTCGCCGAGTCTCACCCACGGTCCGTTTCCTCCACGCCGCTCATCGAACCGGACGTGCAGATTTCCTGCATCCGGCTCTCGGACAGGTTTCACGCGACGCGTGTCAGCGCAGGAGTGCACGTACCTCCAGCACTCCGAGGCTCCGGTGCACCTCGTTGTACTTGAAGCGTGACGTTGCTCGCGCCACCTTGTGCCTCCTGCTCAGGAAGTTCCTCACCCGTTCGGTCACGTGCCAGTCCAGCACGTTGAACGCGTGCACCGGCGAGTCGTAGACGAAGTACGTCGCCCACCCTCGCAGGAACCGGTTGAGCTCGCCCGCTATCTCCTCCCAGCGCTCCGTCCTGCCACGTCGGAGGATTCGGCTCACTTCCTCTCGGGCGTGCTCCATCGCCTTCTTCGAAGGTCGGGCTCCCAGGTACTTCTGGCCGGTCTTCTTGTAGACCAGTGGCCCCAGCTCGTACCCGAGAAAGCGGAAGTGCTCCTTCCGCGCATCGCGAATGCTCGTCTTCGTCTCGTTGAGCGTCAGCTTCATCCCATCGAGCCAGCGCTTCACCTGCACCAACACCTCCGCGGCGCCCCTGCGGGCTACCACCACGAAGTCATCGGCGTAGTTGACGATTTTCGCTCCGCTCCTCTTCATCAGCTCGCTCTTGGCGAACACCTTCAGCAGCCGGTTGATGTAGATGTTCGCCAGCAGCGGTGAGATGACACCACCCTGCGGTGTCCCCTGCTTCGAGCGCTTGCCTCCGCTGTACCTCGGGCGTCCTTGCTCGTCCCTCTCTTCCACAGGCACCTTCAGCCACATCTTCACCAGATGCAGCACCGCCTTGTCCGCAACCCTCCTCGCGACGCTCTTCATCAGCTCCGCGTGGGGAATCGTGTCGAAGTACTTCGAGAGATCCGCATCCACCACTTGGGTCCGCCCCCGCTTCAGCTCCTGATGGACCTCTTGGACCGCATCGACCGCACTGCGTCCGGGTCAGTACCCGTATGCAGCCTCGCTCAAGTCGGCCTCGAAGATGGGCTCCAGGATGAGCTTCGCCGCCGTCTGGACCACTCTATCTTTGAGCGTGGGTATGCCCAGTGGCCGCTCGCCTCCTCCTGGCTTGGGTATCAGCACCCTCCGTACGGGCTGGGGCCGATACGTCTTCCCTTGCAGCTCTCGCTGCACCTCCTCGAGCCAGCGCTCCTCGCCGTACGCCTCGAGCTGCTCGAAGGTCTGTCCGTCCACTCCTGCGGCGCCCTTCTTCTGCTTCGACTGCCTGAGCGCCTCCGTCAGGACATCCCACCGATGGAGCTTGTCGTACAACGCATAGAACTGCCCAGCGTCAATTACTTTTTCCCCTTGGCGACAATTACACTTCCCCATCGGGTTGATGCCCTGACTGCGTTCACTTCGTCGTCGCCGTAGTCGTCGTCACGTCCATCGAAGCCTCTGGGTCGGTCACCTCCTGTGCTGTGGGCAGGGCTGTGGATGAGGGGGGCCCGGGGGGAGACTCAAAACCTGTGGACAGGCTGTTACTCGTCCCCGGGCGCCTTGCGCGGGGCCTTGTCGGCCGTCTCCCGGCTCCTGGCCTTCTCGCTGCGGTAGCTCTCCCCGGTGAGCTCCAGAATCAGCGCGTGGTGCACCACCCGGTCAATCGCCGCCGCCGTCGTCATCGCGTCCTTGAAGATTCGGTCCCACTGCGAAAACACCAGGTTGCTCGTAATCAGGACGCTCCTGCGCTCGTAGCGCTGGGCCAGGAAGGTAAACAGCACCTCCATCTCCTCCCTGTCCTGCTGGATGTAGCCGATGTCGTCGATGATGACCGCGTCGTACCCGTCCAGCCGCCGCAGCTCCTTCTCCAGCAAGAGGCTCTTCTTGGCCGAGAGCAGTCGCTGCACCAGCAGCACCGCCGGGATGAAGAGCACCTCGTAACCGCGCTGCACCAGCTCGTGGCCTATGGCGCTCACCACGTGCGTCTTGCCGCGGCCCGGCAGCCCGAAGGCCAGCACGTTCTCCGCGCGCTCGACGAAGCCGCCCTCGCACAGGGCCGGTAGCTGGCGGCGCACCTTGGCCGGCAGCTTCTCCTGCTCGAGCGTGGCGAGCGTCTTGTCCGTGGACAGCCCCGAGGCCTTGAGCAGTCGCTCTATCCGCCGGCCCCGGCGCTCGCTCAGCTCCAGCTCCACCAGTTGGCGCAGGTAGTGCGGGCACGTCCATCCCTCCTGCCCGGCGCGCCTGGCCAGCTCCTCGTGGTGGGCTGCAAACGCAGGCAGCTTCAGCGCTCGCAGCAGCATGGCCAGCGTCTGCTGCTGCTCGTCGGCGGCGCTCGCCGCTGCTCGCAGGGACGTGGAGGTGGTGCTCATGAGGCCACCTCCCGCTGCGCCACCAGCAGCGCGTCATAGCTGCTCAGGTCCACCTCGGGCTGTGCCAGCTCGGGCACCTCGGGCCTGGCTGGCGCCACCAGCGCCTTCACCTGCTCGGCACCGCGCAGTCCGCCCTCGGCCAGCAGTCGCGTCAGCACCTGCTCCACCTGGGACTCCAGCGTGGAGGCCGAAAGGTGAAGAATCCGCAGGTACTCCACATCCGCGGCTCTCCCCTCGTGCACCCGCTGCAGCTCGTCATACGCCTGGCGGAATACCAGCGAGGGGAAGAGGTCCTCCCGGTAGCGGTACTGCGCGAAGGCCCCTGGCTTCTGCACCAGCGACCAGATGATGTGCCGGTAGTTGATGCGGTGTCCGTTGCGGCCCACCAGCCTGTCCACCACCAGCTGCGGCTTTCCCGCGTGCAGCACCTCCAGCCTGTCGTCGTACACGCGCACCCGCACGCGCTGGCCCACCAGCCGCGAGGGTACCGAGTACGTGTTGTGCTGCACCCGGATGGTGCTCCATGCCGTGACGACTACCTCCAGCTCGCTGTACTCCACCAGCCGCTGCACCGACAGCGGCCTCATCGCCGCGAGCTCCTCCTCCACCTTCGCGCCGCGCAGCCGGTTGGCCTTCTCCAGCACGCTCTGCACCCAGCTCTCGTACGCCGCGGCGCTCTCGAAATCCCGGCTGCCGCGCATCAGCAGGTGCTGCAATAGCCGGCGTTTGAGCGCGCCGTTGAGCGCCTCCACGTCCCCGTTCTGCTCCTTCTTCCCCACTTCAATGGTGCGCGGCTCCATGCCCAGGTGCTTCATGAGCGCGAGGTACTCGGCGTTGAAGCCCCGCTTGCCGTTGCGCAGGTCGTGCGTGGCGCTGGTGGAGTTGTCCGTCTGGTGGTAGCGCGGCACCTTCCCCAGCCGGAAGACGGCCGCCTGCACTCCTCGCTTGATGGCCGCCATGGACTCCGAGTGGCACACCGTCGCCCATTCCCAGTTGGAGTAGGGCAGCACCGGGTGGCACAGCAGGTGCGCGAAGGGCTCGCCTCCCACCGTCACCTCCAACTCCTTGGCCCAGGTGAAGTCCGTCTGCATCGCTTCCCCGGGCCGATGCTCCTGGGCGAAGAACACCTGCTTCTCCGGTCCCTGCTGCGCTCTCCACTGGCGCACTCGCCGCTGCAACGTGCGCAGCTGCCCCGGCTTGTAGCGGCCCGGCTCGCGAGCACACAGCTCCTCGAAGAGCGTCTTGGCCTCCAGCTCCGGCGCCTCCTTCAGCCGCTCGGCCAGGCTGTCCCACTGCTCCTCGAACGGGTCCTCCCGTGTCCTCCAGGTGCGCTCCTGCTTGAGCTCCGAGGGGAACTTCCCCTCCTTCACGTACTTGCGTGCCGTCTTGCGGTCCATCCCCGCCCGGGCCGACGCCAGCCCGAGGCGACCGTGCTTCGCCATCTCTTCCATCAGCTTCCTCACCTGGGCATCCGTCGTCCTCACCCGTCCATCCGAACCTCCGGAGTCACCGGGTTTCTACCGACGGCTGCCGTCACTCTGGATGGGGAGGTGTAATTGTCGTTGATGGGGAGGTGTAGTTGTCGCTGAGCACATAGAACCGGAACGTCGGCTCCGCCTTGGCCTTCGCGTACAGCTTCGCTCGGAGCTCTTCGAGCTTTGTAGGGGTTGTTAGGCTCACGCCAATCTCCCGCTGCGTCCACTCCTCACGAAGCACCCTGAACCAGGGCCCCTTCCCTCCACGGTCGTTACCCGCTTCATCGGTAGTACGGGCCCTTCCGACTCCTGGCCGTCGCCACGCCCTCACGGCGTGTTCGGGTCGCTACCCCGCTCGGACCAGGTCTCCCGTGTTGCGCACTTCACCGTGCTCACATGCCGCGCCCCACCACCCCGGTGGTCCACCCGGCGATGTTGATGTCGACCTTCTCGCCGGGTGCCTGGCCTTCCCTGTATGTGCGTCAGGTCGGCTCCCACGATTGCCCTTTCGGGGCCTGCTCGGGCTTCACTCACGTTGCGGCCTGCAAGCTCGCTCGACCTCCTTTCGAGGCCTTCTGTCTCTGGGCTTCGAGTCCGAGGGTCGCCCCTCGTCCCCGCCAGATAGCTACCGAGGGGGTCGACTTCCTCCTCGGGCGGGACTTCCACCCGCTGGTCAAGTGCACCTTCACGGCGCACGCACACTGGGGGCACATGGCGCCGGACGGGAGAGAATCCCCAGTGAGTTCAACCACTTAGGAATGCACGAGCCGGGGATCGAACCCGGACGGCCCCTTCGGGCCAGCGGATTTTAAGTCCGCTGCGTCTGCCAGTTTCGCCACTCGTGCGCCAGTTCCAAGGATAGCCGCACAGTACGGGTGATCGGGAAGGGGGTGAAGGGATACCTCGGTCCGAATCGTCCACGATTTTTGGCTCGGCGACCGGAATGCCCAAGAGGCCCTACCCCAACGAGGCGATCGACCAGCCCTTCGGGAGGCAGCGCCCCCCTGCCGGTGATGCAGACGAGCTCAGTGTGGATGGCCCGGCGCGCTCCCCCACCTAGCCACTTGGGGCTGCGTGGACCCTCGCGCTGCGGAATCACGGCGAGCCCCAAGGAGCGACTGGGCAGCGCGGGTGTCCGCAGCCTGGATGCTTACCCAGGGCAGCACTCCTCGAAGTCCCCAGCCGATCCCACGGTAGTTGGGCGCACATGGCCCCGTAGACGATGGCCCGAACGCTGTAGAGGAGAGCTGTAGAGGAGAAGCGTCAAGAGCCCTGGGGCGTTCAAGTCCAGTACCTTTACCGGGTCTACCCCAGGTGCCGAGGCCTGGACACCAGACTCGCCCGCTGAACGACTGGAACGCACATGGGCATCCCCTCCCGGCCTCCGCTGTTATATAGCGACCGCCATGCTTGAAACCGTCGCAAAGGGCTTTCGCGCCGCCAAGAACCGCCTCGCGGGCAAGAGTGAAATCACCCCGGAAATGGTGGATGAGTCGCTCCGCGATATCCGCGTCTCCCTGCTCGAGGCCGACGTTGCCTTCGATGTGGTGAAGAAGTTCGTCGCGCGAGTGCGCGAGAAGGCCGTTGGGGAGGTGGTGCAGACAACCATCACCGACAAGGCCGGCCGCAAGCACCGCGTCTCGGCGGGCGACCACTTCGTCAAGATCTGCCACGACGAGCTCGAGGCCCTCATGGGGCCGGTCGACACAAGCCTCCAGCTGAAGCCCAAGGACCAGGTCAGCGGCATCATGATGGTGGGTCTGCAGGGCTCGGGTAAGACGACGACCACCGGCAAGCTCGCCAGCAAGCTGCTCAAGGAGGGCCGCAAGCCACTGCTCGTAGCGGCGGACATCTACCGTCCGGCAGCCGTGGATCAGCTGAAGGTGCTGGGCGAGCGACTGAAGGTGCCGGTGTACTTCGAGCCCAACGTGTCGCCGCCGGAGCTAGCGAAGCGCGGGTACGCCGCTGCGCGCGAGCAGAAGTGCGATGTAGTGCTCATCGACACCGCAGGCCGTCTGGCCATCGATGAGGCACTGATGACCGAGCTGGAGGCCATCAAGGGCAACGTCCGGCCGGACAACATCCTGTTGGTGTGCGATGCGATGATCGGCCAGGACGCAGTGCGCACGGCGGCCGAGTTCGATCGGCGCCTGAGCCTGGATGGCTTCATCCTCACGAAGCTGGACGGTGACGCGCGAGGTGGCGCGGCGCTCTCCATCAAGGAGGTCACGGGCAAGCCCATCAAGTTCCTGGGTATGGGCGAGTCGATGGACAAGCTCGAGGAGTTCCGCCCGGACGGGTTGGCCAGCCGGATTCTGGGCTTCGGCGACATCGTCGGGCTGATGAAGGACTTCGAGGGCGTCGTCGACGAGAAGAAGGCGGCGGAAGACGCGCAGAAGCTCCTGTCGGGCAACTTCTCGATGAAGGACTTCGTCGATCAGATCCGCATGGTCCGGCGGATGGGGCCGCTGAAGGACCTGTTGGAGAAGTTCCCGCTCTTCGGGGAGATGACCGAGCAGCTCAACCCGGACGAGAAGGAGCTGACGAAGATCGAGGCGATGTACGACTCGATGACGGAGCAGGAGCGCCTGCGTCCGCACCTGATCAATGACAGCCGGGTGAAGCGCATCGCGAAGGGCAGCGGACGCAAGACGGAGGAAGTGCGCGAGCTGCTGCAGAAGTTCGGGATGATGCAGCAGGTGATGGGGACAATCGGCCAGAACCCGGGCCTGCTGGGGCGTATCCCTGGATTCAAGCAGATGGGCCAGCTGGCGCAGCTGAAGAACATGGACCTGTCGAGTGTCTTCGGGAAGGACCCGAAGATGATGGAGAAGGCCATGGCCGGGATGGGGATGGGCGGCATGCCGATGCAACTGCCGCAGATTGCCCCGGGCTACACGCCGCCGATGGGCCAGGCGGCCATGGCGAAGGCGCGCATGATGGGCTACGCCCCGCCCTCCGCTGCGGGTGGCAAGTCCGAGAACAAGGACGCAATCAAGGAGCGCCGCAAGCGCGAGAAGGAAAACAAGAAGAAGAACCGCAAGAAGAAGTAGCCGCCGCTCCGAAGAGGAGTGCCACACCAGCGCCGCTCAGGGAGCCCAGGAAGGGCCTCCTAGTGGAGTGTCCGCGAAGTTTTTGGACATAGTCACAAGAGGCGGCGATCCACCCACTCGTGCATCTTGGAGCGAGTCCACGACCAGGTGAACGGGTGGGCGTAGAGGCGGTTGTATTCGGGCCAGCTGGCGTCGAGGTGCTCGATGAGCTCGTCACGGTTGGCCCAGCTTCCCCGCTGCAGGTAGTGCGCTGCGAAGGCGCGCAGCAGCAATTCGGCTTGGTTGAGCCAGGAGGCGTGAGCGGGCGTGAAGAGCACCCGGACATGAGGGTAGTTGCTGTACAGGAAGTCGAGAGTCTCCCGGGCGACGTGGCTGGAACCTCCATCCCAGATGAGGTGGATGCGGTGCGCGTCGCTGTGGTCCCCAAGCAGTTGGGGGAGCACTGCTCGCAGGCAAGCGCCGTCGTTGCGCTCCAGGCACCAGCCCCGCATCTGGCCGGTATGCACCACCAACTTCACCAGGAAGTTCACCGTGCCGTGCCGTGTGTACTCGAACTCTTGTTTCTCGATGAGCCCAGGCCTCGTCGAGCGCGAGGGATGGTTACGCTCCAGCACCTGGATGTTGGGCTTCTCGTCCAGGCACAAAACCACCTCACCTCGTGCGGCCAGCCTCTGGGCCTGCTCGTAACACCAGAGAATCTGCGCGGCCTGGTGGCGGAAGGCGTCATCAGGAGTCGGTGTCTTCCAGTACCGGGAGCGATGCGGTTGCAGGGCGGCATCCCGAAGGATGACAGCTACCGTGGAGTGTGAAATGGCGGGGGCGATACCCTTCAGGCGAGCAGCACGCGCCAGACTACGCGTGGACCAGTGGGTCATGTGCAGCCCTACTCCAGCCGGCTCACTGCACGCCAGGCGCTCTACCTCGACTCGCTGGAGGGGGGGAAAGCTCCCGCGGTCGCCCGGGGCGGTAGGAGTCCTTCACTACATCCACGCCGAGAGCTTCGAAGCGACGACACAGTGCCCAGATGGTCCTGCGGTCCTGGCCGAGTCGGTCGGCCAACTCCGAGACGATGGTGGCTGGGTCAGCCATCTCCAGCAGGATGCGCGCCCGCCGGGCGATGCGTTGCTCGGTACGTCCGTCTCGCACCAGTTGCTCGAGGTACGTCACCTCTTCGGGCGAGAGGTGGATGAGTCGTGGGGGGCGTCTCCTCATCCACCGGAGTTATTCAGCCCCCCGCGACTATGTCCAAAAACTTCGCGGACACTCCACTAGAGCGGCGCTGGTGTTTCAAGGGGGCAAGTCCCACTCTGTGGATGATGCGTCCAGAGTGCGAGACGAGACCACCACACGATCTCCCGACGTGGGCTGGACTGGGGCATTCTCCGCGAGTCGTTTCGGGGGCTTACGCGAGGAGGCGCCCGAGACTCAGCCCCAGGGTCCTGGAATGGCCCCTGCACTGCGGAGTGGCATGCCAATCATCAACCGCTACATCCCCCTCATCTTCATCGGGTTGATTTCTGCCTGCATCAACGTGCCAGGAATCGACCCCAACACCCCAGATTCGGGAACACAGGACTCCGGTTCTGTGGACACGCCCGACTCTGGAACACAACCCAGTGACTTGTCTGTCTCGATTATGGCGCCTACTGGCACATTCTACACGAGCAGTTCCGTTACCTTCTCCGTTGATGTGCGAGGAGGAACACCAGACTTGGTGCAACTCTTCAGGGGAGCAGAGGAGCTCGCAACGATTCCTCTACCCTATACGTATACCTGGAACACGGAGACCGAAGCGGAGGGAATTTACACAATCACGGCACGGGCCACGAAGTCTGGCCGAACCTTCCCCAGCGAGCCCGTGACCGTCATTGTCGACCGAACCAAGCTGCAGGTGTCGTCGCGGTCGCCAGCGCCCGGCATGACCAACGTGCCATACAGCACCCCCATCCAAGTAGTCTTTTCGAAACCCGTGAAGGCAACGACGGTCAGCGATACCACCGTGAGTTTCGCTGTCTCTGGGGTTCTGGCGGAAAAGACCCTTTCGCTTTCAAGCGACGGCAAGACGCTAACGCTCACTCCCAAGGTGAGACCGCCCCTCCCGGCCACATTCTCGGTTGGATTGAGCAGCGGTATCACCGACTCGGCCGGCAACGCGCTTGTCGTTCCGAGCACGTCTTGGAACTTCGAACTTCCAAGCTGGTACGCCTTCGGTGGGCCGTTGAATGCAGTGAGCGGCAATACTCAACTGAAAGACACCGCCATGGTCCTCGATAGCCAAGACAACCCAGTGATTGCATGGAGCGAGGAGCGCACAACTGGAGGGAGGTCGTCCATCTTCGTTTACCGCTGGGATGGAAGAGCCTTTACGCCAATCGGTGACGCACTAAACGGAACCTCGGTTGGCTCTGCATACAAACCAGCCCTCGCGCTCGATGGCAGAGGGAATCCCATCATTGCATGGCAGGAGTCAGATGGATTCAATGACAACATCTACGTGAAGCGGTGGACCGGGATTGCCTGGCAATCTGTAGGTTCTGGATTGCTATCCGCTGAAAACGATACTCGACCTAGTCCGACACCAACACCGGCACGAAACCCTTCGCTCGCAGTGCGCGGAAATGAAATTTACATCGCGTGGGATGAAATGACCGTAGAGGAATTCTCGACCATACATGTTCGAAAGTCAGTCGACGGCGGCTCATTTAGCGCCGTAGACCGCAGTGGTGGTTCGGTCAGCGCAGTGCCCCAACTATCCAGCGCATCCAATCCCTCACTCGCACTGGACAGCAATGGCCAACCAGTTGTGGCATTTCAAGAACAGACTTTGGAGCAAAATCGTCCGACGAACATCTATGTCATGCGCCTAAAACAAGACGGGTATTGGACCTATTCTGTTCCGCCCTTCTACGGCAACGATGCAAGTGGCTACGTATCTGGCGGCCTCAGTGCCGCCACCGGCAATACGTTGGCTCAAGACTGTTCGTTGTCCATTGACACTCAGGACAACCTGTATCTGTCGTGGTCAGAAGAGTCACACATTGATGGGCCTAGAGACATACAAGTATTCCGTTCTACGGGTCCTCAGTCCTGGGAGCGGCTCGGAAGCGCTCTGAGCACATATGATGGCTTCACATCTAGTGGACAAGCAAAAATCCATGTAACTCCTTCCGGCAAGATTTCCATTGTCTGGAAAGAGTTTGATGGATATGCAGAAGCAGGGTACGGGCACCTATTTGCCAGCGAATGGGCCAATAATTCTTGGAACACTCTGACCACTCGAGATGGCCTCAACCAGGATCAGAAGAACAGCCTGCTTCCTGTGATTGCAATCGACTCAGTCGGAAGAACAGTAGTCGCCTGGTACGAAAGTCGCGACGCCGTCGACAACGCGGCTGGGGATTATGTGTACGTTCGTCGGTACAACAACTAAACTCCTCAACCCCCTTCAATATCCACAAGAGCGGCACTTCCCCGCAGCAAACGCTCTCGCATAAAAACGGAAGAGTGACACCTTAGCCTTGTCGCTTTGGTACAACAAGCCCTCGAGAGAGGCGGCGCAGAACACGCCGCTTCTGCCGACGCTTGTACAGCTTGTGGGCATTCTCCCCTTCTTCATTCTGGCGAGAGGTCTCTTCGTCGATGATCTGGAACTCCACGAGCGTGAAGACCGTCCGGTTCTTACGCTCGCGCGAATCCTGCTCTGGAGGCGGTAGGTACGCGTCCATACGCAGCGGCACATCCACGACGAAGTTCAACGCCCGGTAGGAACCACCGGAGAATAGATTGCGCGTACGCTCCTCGCGGTCCTCGTAGTCTAGATCCAAGTGGAGGTGCTGTGCGTATTGCTGGAGGTGTGGGTTCTCCGCAAGCACAGCCTTGAACGAGACAAGAGTGTTCTCGGTCTGTCCAGGGACGACAAAGTTGAAAGGGAAGAGGTGCTGCGTCAGAAAATAGAGAACCGGAAGGATGTCTGCCTGTGTCTGGGTAATGATACGGAAACGGGTCCGGTCATAGATTTGAGCCGCTACCGTTTCTCTCTTGGCCAGAAGCTTCGTAATGAGGGACTCCCGTGATTTGATCGAATGGGCGAACTCGACAACAGGCAGCCCCTTGTCCCGAAGCAACTGAGCTACGCTCAATACCTTCGCCATCACCAACTCAGATAAATCCGCCTCAGAGATCGCTAGGCGGTGTAGCAGGTCACGCCCCTCAATGTGCTGAATGACGTGCATCACCTTGAGCACGATGCAGGCGATACGGCGATGCCTCGGCAGTCCCTTCACGCCGGAAGCATATAAGAAGAGATCGTGGATCTCAGCTGGGTCCGCCACGGCATCCGCTACCCGGTAGTTGTAGGTCTGCCGCAGGTAATCGACAGCATCCGCGAGCACCATGCGAGCCCACAATTCGTCCTCAGGACGGGTAGTGTCGATCTGGCAAAGCCGGAGAAAGCGATCGACCTCATTCCGGGACTGGAAGTGCATCCTCCGCCAGTCAATGACCGAACTGCCCCGGAGGATGAGCCGAATACGTTCAAGTTCACGGAGGCCCATATCCGCCATGGTGCAAACAGGGATATCTGGCAGTTGTAGGATAGTAGGCGCGGACTTCACATTTAAACTTCTAGCTGAGCCCGTTCTTCGAGGGAAGGGCTTCCGGAAAAAACAGAGGGCGCGCCCCTCTTCGGGGCACGCCCTCTGGGAGTCACATGAACTTGAGCACTACTTAGAGGCCACTTCGCGATTGTCGCGGTACTCGGTCTGCTTCACCAGCTTGCCATCAGCCGAAAACTCCTTGGCAGTCCCCTGACGCAGTCCATCTACGTACTGCTCCACCTTCTTTACCTTGCCATTCGCGTGCAGCTCCACGACATCGCCGTGGAAGTTGCTACGCTTGAATGATGCTGAGCCCTTCTTGTTGCCCTGTTCGTCGAAGAAGGTCCACAGTCCAGTACGGAAGCCTCCCTCGGACATGCCTTCCGCCTGTTTCTCTCCGCTGGGGTACAGATAAACCGTAGGACCGTGCGGGCTGAAGCCCTTTGCATCTGTCTTCACGCACGCCACGATATCCGCAACCTTGCCGTTAGCACTACTCGCCTGCTTGGTTCCAGATGGGCAATTCAGCTTGATGGGCTCCGCAGCAAGCACAGCAGGGACATAAGCCACCGCCGCAACCACCCCAAGGATCTTGGACCACGTCTTGAGCATCATGATGCTTCCCTTTCGTCTGAGCGACCTACGGATCAACCGCCGCTGGTCAGATCAACGGCTCGGAGGCTTAGATATTTATCGAGGCATGGGCTCCCAAACTGAATTATAAAATTAATGCACTAAAAAACCCATCTCCGGTAATCCAGAGATGGGGTCGAAAGACGATTCAACTGACTAAATCCGGCCCAACATCACGCCACGATTAACGGTTGATCTGGGCGCACACGGGATTGCCGCCTGTGAAATAGAAGCCAACCTGAATCGTCTCAGAGCCTGACGGACGGCACAGATAGACGTTGAACTCTGCGTCCTTTGGATTGCTGGTGTTACGGTTGTACCCAGTACCCGGCACAAGCAACCCACGGTTGACGACATCGAGCTGCTCGGACCCCGTAGTCACATAGAAGAAGCCAGACAGGCCAGCCCGAGTAGAGGGCCAATCAGAATCGGTCCGGTAGGCGCGAACACGTACCAGGAATGCACTCGGAGCCGAAGCTTGGCAGTTCGAAGAATTGGCTTCATATCCCGCCCTCTCCACAGTGTAGATGACAGGACCATTGCTGGTCGTTGCACTCCACTGGGGACGATTCTGCGAGAAATTCTCGCAGGTTGCCTCTGCAACCGGAGCAGCCGCGCACGTGCTGTTGCTGCAGTACTGACCATAGGAACAGGTGCTCTGGCTGCTGCCCGAGCAGGTGGTCGGACCCGGCCCGGTCGTCCCGCTCGGCACGCAGACGCTGTACTGACCCGAGCACTCCAGGGTCGAAGCATCACTCACGCGCTCGTCCTGCTGGCACAGCGCCGTCGTGCTGCACTTGCAGATCATCTGGGTCTCGCCACTCACCGCCTCGCACTTCTTCGCCGAGTCGGGGCAATCATCAGACGTGGTACAGGTCTGCACGCACACATTGGCGCCCGCCAGACAGAGTTCAGACGCGTCGCAGTCCGCGTCCGTCGTACACGTCAGGCTATCACGGCCACCATCGGGGCAACCGGCCAGCACCATGCTCATCGCTCCCAGCGCGGCGAGCATCAACGTCATCTTGCGAATCTGCATTTCTCGGCTTCCTCCTGAATGGATACGTCTCACGAGGTGGACCTCCCGGCCTCTCAGGCCCCCCTCCGTCCTTCAGCGCGCGGCTTTAGTCCCGCCGCTCTAGACGTGTCAACGAATGTCGACACGCCCTTCGACGCATCCTCCAGGAGCAAATTCATCATCCATGGAAGCGGACAGTCGTATGAGTCATTTGACTCAAAAGTAACTGTCCGCCTCCCGGACGTTAGAAGGTGAACGGGAAGTCGATGGGCTCGCCCTGCACCCGGTGCTTCGGGAAGTTCCAGCCCTTGATGAGGCCGGAGATGCAACTCGCCATGTAGGTCGAGCGGAACTCCGACGTCTGGCAGGACACGTTCTTCGTCTTGCCGTTCGTCTGGATCGTCCAGCGCATCACCAGCTTGCCGCTCAGGCCTGGATCCTTCTTCTTCTGCTCGTTCACGCACTTGATGATCGCCGGCTTGTTGGCCAGAACCACCTGCATGATGTCCGACTGCCCCAGCTTGTCGAGCGCCGCCCCACCACCGCCAGGCTCCGGCGGAATGTAGGCCGTACGGCCATTCGCCGAGGCAGTGTCGTTCTTGGCACTCGGCTTCTTCGTCCCGAACAGCTCGTCGAACTCGTCATCTGCGTTCCCGCCGCTCTTCGCTTGCGGCTTGGTGTTACGCGCGACCGTCTCCTCTTCGTCGTCGTTGTTGCGACTCGCCGAGGGACGGCTGACCGAAGTGGGACGCTTGGTACCATTACGATCCGGCACCTCGGCACGAGCGACCTGCTGCGGCTCTGTCTTTGCCGGCTCGGCGGGCTTCGCCGGCTCGGCGGCCGGAGGCGTCGCCGGAGTCCCTGCGGTTGCAACCGCCGGAGTGGTCGCAGGAGCAGTCGCCGGCGCAGCGGCCGGCTGGGCCGTGGTCCCCGCCGCGGGTGTGCCCTGGGTATTCTGCGCCACACCCGCCGGAGGCGGCGGCATAGGTGGCAGCTCCGCTGGCTTCGACGGAGCCGTCGCCGGCGCCTGGGCCACCGGCTGTGTCGTCGCAGGCGGCGTCACAGCTGCCTGATCAGAAGGCCGGGTCGCGAAGTAGACCCCCACTCCACCGACGAGCAGCACCACGCCCGCCGCCACTCCGATGATCATCCCCATCTTGCTGCCCTGCTTCGGCGCAGGAGCCGCAGGCGGGTAGCCAGGGTATGCCTGAGGCTGCGCATACTGCTGAGGAGGCGGATACGGCTGGGCCACCGGCTGCGCGTACGCCTGGGCGGGCGGCTGCGCATAAGCAGGCCCAGGAGCGGGCTGCATGTACGGCGCGGGCGCGGAAGGCTCCGCCATTAGCGGGCTCGGAGTCGCCACGGGCGCGGACTCCGGCGGAGGTACGTCGAGCAGCCCCGACGCCGCGGGCTTCGCCTTCTCCTCCACCTTCGAGGCCTTCGACGCCGGCTTCGACAGCGCCTCGTTCTCCTCCTTCACCAGCGAGGCAAGTACGCTCGCGGCCGAGGGCTTCCAGCCAGAATCCTGCGCGGACGGAGCCACGGGCGCTGGCGTGTTGGCCTTCGCCGACTTCGACGAGCCACCTCCGGCGCTGAAAGCGGACTCCACCGGCCCGGACGCCACCGGCGAGGACGATGCCACCGGCGCGGGCTCCACGATGACAGGCTTGGTCGGGCGCGGCGCCAGCACCGACGCCAACTCCGAGGCCTCCGAGAGCGGAATCCAATCGCTGAAGCCCGCACGCCAGCACAGGCTGTCCGGACCGACCTCTCCCCGCTCCCAGTAGTCCTTCACCTTCTCGAGAGACAGGGGTCCCACCTGCTTCTCGTCGATGGCGACGAACCACTCGTGAGAGGCCGCGGGCTTCGCGCTGCCCTCCTCGGCCTCCGCAAGCTTGCGCACCGTCTCGCCAGCGTCTGACAGAGCCGACGCGTCCAGCTGCGCCGGACCGTCACCCGCCGACTCGCCCGCCGGAATCCTGTGCGAGCCCGAGTTGAGCACCTGGTCGAATACGGCGCCGAGCTCGTCATCCTCCACACCACTGAAGATGCCGCCCTCGGGAGGCGTACCCAGTGACGCGGGCAGCCCGAAGCCGTCGTTGTTGGATTGACCTTGGGACGCGGCCGCACCGCCAGCGGCCTCACTACCCGTCCCATCCTCCTTCGCCGGCGCAGAGCCGGCGGGGCGGACCACGATGTTGTAGCCGCACTTCTTGCAACGAACCTTGACGCCCTTCGCGCCCACCTTGTCGTCGCTAATCATGTACTGCGCGCGGCAGCTATCGCAGACGAAACGCATCGTTCCCCGCAACTGTCAGAAATGACGGGAGAAAACCCGCCGGAATCGTAGAGGTGGCACCCGGGGGGGTCAAGGATGCCGACCTCGCCCGCCCGGTTGCCGGTTCAACGGGTGAGCCCCTTGTTTGGGTCTCACGCACACTCGAGCTGCTCATCTACTTCCTCACCTGCACCTCCACGTCCGTACCCACCGCGACACGCAGCTCGCGGAGTTCGTCGGACGTGGCGAACAGCAGCAGCTCCTTCAGCTTCGCCTTCGTGGAGACTCGGAAGGCCGATCCGGTCTCCTCCAGCACCATGCGCTTGACAGGCTCGCATTCACCCGCCGCGAAGAGGCCGGCACGCGCCGCCGTCAGCTCCACACCCTCGAGGTACTGGCGGACATCCGCGGGCGTGGCCGTGGGCATGTAGACGCGTGCCACCTTGGCCAGTGCCGCGCGAGCCTGATCGCTGAAGCTCTTCTCCAACACGCGGCGCTCAGCGTCCACCAGTCGAGGATCCACCGTGAAGCGCAGGTTGGGCACGACCAGGCCGAGCGAGGCTTGAACCACGGCCTCGAGCCGCTCCGGGGCCAGCCGCTGGCTGAAGGCCAGCTCCGGGCGCACCAGCGCGAACGTCCGTCCCAGCAGGTAGTACGCCTCCTTCTGCCCCTGCTCCGCGAAGAAACGCCCACCCGCGCGCACGCAGGGCGGGTGCGTCTGCAGCACCTCCACGTTGAGGCGCGGATCCGGCGTCGGCTCGTTGGAGCGCTTCGCCATGTTCTCGCGGCGGACCACCAGGTGCGGCGAGTACAGCTCCACCGCATCCATCCCGAAGAGGCGTGCCACGTACCGATAGTGCTGCGCGTGGTACTCCTGCGCGCTCGCCAGGTCGATGCGGTGCTTCTTCGGGACGATCTGGTAGTTCTGGAAGGGCACCGCGTACAGGTGCCCCACCTGCTCGAAGAGCAGCCCCATCAACTCGGTGAACGGCCCGCGCAGCTTCGGGTGCAGCAGGTGCGTCTGCCACATCCGGTCCGGCAAGGGCCGCTGGGCCACCTCCTTGCGCTTCGCATAGGGCCCCAGCTTGGAGAGGATCTCCTTCTCGTCATCCCCCGCCTCGCCGAGCAACCCCGACACGGCTTGCGCGGCCATCCACGCGCCGTCGTAGTCCTTGCGCAGCGCGGACAGGCGTACCAGCTGAGACACCACCTTGCGCGGCTCGCCCGTGTTCGGCAGGGCACGGCGGAGCGCGGCGATGGCCTCGTCCTCCTTGCCTGGAGTGGCCGCGGCCAGCTCGGCGTAGATCTCCTGCACCTGCGCGTCGTCCGGCAGGCCCTTGGCGACGACGCCGTAGGCCGCCAGCGCGCCCTCCTGGCTCTTCAGCACTTGGCGGTAGAGGTCGCCCAGCGCCCGCCACAGCGTCATGCGCGCCACGTGCGTGTCGGGCGTCTTCGGCATGCGCCCGATCATCTTCGCGTAGTTCTCCTCCAGCGCCTTCCACTGGCCCGCACCACCCAACATGGCCTCGAGTGCGCTGAAGGCCTCGACGAAGCGGTGGTCCAGATCCAACGCCGTGTTGAACGCCACGGCCGCGCCCTCCACGTCGCGCAGCTCGTCCCGGCGCAGCTCGCCGAGCGCGAACCACACCCGCTTCGCCTTGTTCGGCTCGGCAGCCAGCGCGGGCAGTCGGAGCAGCCGCTCCAACGTGTCCGCGGCCTTCTGGCCCTGACGCGTCTCACGCAGCAGCACGTAGAGCGAGTCCATCACCTCGAGCGACTCGGGCAGCAGCTTGAGCGCCCCCGTGTACGCATCGATGGCCTGGTACGGGTCCTTCAGCTTCTCCCGTGCGAGCTGGCCCAGCTCCAGGAAGACGCTCG
This sequence comes from Archangium minus, assembly GCF_044360475.1. Lineage (NCBI taxonomy): Bacteria > Pseudomonadati > Myxococcota > Myxococcia > Myxococcales > Archangiaceae > Archangium > Archangium minus. The sequence continues at coordinate 4,964,910 of NZ_CP043494.1, read as the reverse complement.
CCTTCGCCTCCCCTTCCAGCACGTTGGCGAGCTGCTGGCGGAGATCGGCGGCCCGCTCCCAGCGGCCCGACTGGTCCATCAGCGCCACCAGGGCCCGCAGGGACGCCTCGTGGCTGGGGTCGACGGCCAGCGCCTTCTCGAAGTGGTTCTGCGCGCGATCCAGCTGGTTCAGCTTCGCGTGGATGTCGCCGAGCTGCCAGTAGACCTCCACCACCTCCATGTCCGTGAGCTCTTCACGGTGATGGATGAGGATGGTCTGGAAGATGCGCAGCGCGTCTTCGTACCGCTTCGCGTGCTGCACAAGCAGGTGGCCGTAGCCTTCGAGCACCGGCAGGTAGGTCGCGTCGAGATCGTAAGCCTTCTTGTACGAATCGAGCGCCTTGTCCCGGTTGCCCAGCTTGTCCGCCACGTAGCCCAGCCGGTACAGCTGCCGGCAGAGCTCCGCAGCGAGCGCGGCGTCCTTCTCCGCGATGGCCCGCTCCGCCATCTTGCGCACGACGATGTCGAGCATCCGCTCGGCGGACACCCAGTCCTCACGCGCGCTGTAGACATCGGACAGCGGGCGCGCCGCCTCCAGGCTGTCCGGAGCGTACTTGAGGGTCTCCTCGTAGTAGGCCGTGGCCGTGTCCGGATCGCCCTTCGTCTCGGCGTTGTAGCGCGCCACCTCCAACAACGCGCGCGCCTTGGCCTCGGGCTCCTCGGTCTGATGCGCCTCCTGGAGCAGCGTCTGCTCGTAACCGCCCCAGTCCTTCTCCTGCTCCTGAATGCCCTTGAGGGCGCGGATGCTGGGCAGGTGGCCCGGATCGATGGAGAGGGCATTCTGGTAGGCGACACGAGCGCTGCCCGTGTCCATCAGCATGTCCTCCTGCATCTTGCCCATGCGGTAGTACAGCTCCACCGCCTCGGGCACCGGACCCGCCAGCTGCGCCTCCTGCTGCAGCATCTCCAGGGCGTAGGGCCAGTTGCCGCTGCGCTCGTACAGCTTGCCGAGCGCGTGCAGCGCCGGCCGGCTCATCGGATCCACCGCCTGCGCCTGGTGGTACGTGTTCACCGCCCGGTCCACCTGCTTGAGCTGCTGGTGGTAGACGTTGCCGATCTCCACGTACAACTCGGCCTGCTCCTGAGGCGTCGTGGCCAGCTGGAGCTGCCGCTCGTACGCGACGATCAGGTCCTCCCACCGGCCCTGCATGCGCCGCAGGCGGATCAGCGTCTTGATGGCCTGCAGGTTCTGCGGATCAATCGCCAGCACGCCCTCGATGAAGGCGTCCGCATTGGCCGGGTTCTGGAACTTGTCCTCCCAGATGCTCGCGCAGCGGAACATCACCCGCACCCGCTCCCGGTAGTCCGAGACGACCTCGAGCATGCGCTCGTAGATGGCGAGCAGATCCGCTGGCTGATCCAGCTTGGTGTACAGCCGCTCCATCGACTCGAGCGCTTGGAGGTTGTACGGCTCGAACTCGAGCGCCTGACGGAACGCGACCACCGCGGCCTCGTCGTCGCCGATGTCGCGCTCGTAGACGTTCGCCACCTCCACCTGGATGCGTGCCCGCTCCTCGACCGTGGCCGCCAGGTCACGCGCCCGAAGCAGCGTGGACGCCACGTCCTTCCAGGCATTCTGGCGGCGGTACAGCGCGGTGAGCACGCCCAGCGTCTCGGCGTCCGGCTCCAGGTCCAACGCACGCAGCAGCGCGCTCGCGGCCTCGTCCGGGTCCCCCTGCTCGTCGAAGACGCGGGAGATCTCCCGGAGGATGCCCTTACGCGCCTCGATGGAGCCGGCGGCCTCGAGCTTCTGCTCCAGCGCCACCACGTACTCACGCTCGCGGCCACGCCGCTGGAACATCCCCGCCAGCCCATCGAGCGCCGTGGCGTTCGTTGGGTCGAACTCGAGGATCTTCCGCAGCGCCCCTTCCGCGGCCTGCGGATCATCCAGCTTCAGATCGTGGACGCGCGCCAACGTGGCGTACATCCGCTCGGCGAGCGGGCCCCGAGGCAGCGAGTCCGCCACCTCCTCGTAGACGGCGGCGAGCTCCTCGTGAGAGCCCGTCTCGTCGGCGAGCCGCTCCACTTCCTCGCGCAGGTGGTCGTCCGCCGCGTCGATCTGCATCGCACGGCAGAGCGCCAGGAACGCCACGTCCTTCTGGCCGAGCCGCTCCTCCTGGACCCGTGCCAGCTCCTTGAGGGTGGCCAGCTTCTCCTCTTCGGTGACGAGGTGCGGCAGGTAGCGATCCACCACCTGCGCGTAAGCACGCCAGTCGTTGTTCGTGCGGTAGAGCTCGCAGGCGCGCTCGTAGGCCGTCCGGTTGGCCGGATCGAGCTCCAGCACCTTCTCCAGCGCACCAGCCGCCAGCTCGGGCTTGCCACCCTCGCCAGCCCACAGGTCCGCCACCGCGAACCACGTGGCCACAGCCTGATCCCGCTCCTCGGTCTGCAGGTGTACCTGCACCTTCAGCTCGAGCGCGCGCACCGCGTCGTTGTAGGCCCGCAGCGAGACGAAGAGCGCGTGGACGCGCTCCAGGTCCGCCACCACGTGCGGCTCCACCTCCAGCGCACGGCGGGCCGCGTCCAGCGCCTCCTCGCGCCGGCCCATCCCCGCGAGCACCTCGGCCAGCCGCAGGCGCAGCACCTTCACGCCTTCGGCCGACTCCTGCAGCGGAACGAGCCGCCGCAGGATGCCCACCAGCTCCTCCGCCGGTCCCGTCTCCTCGTACAGCTCGCGCAGTGTGTCCAGCACGCCCCGGTGCCGCGGGTCGCGATCCAGCGCGGCCTTGAGGTGGTTCACCGCCAGCGCCGGCTGCTTCAACAACCGGTACAACACCCGGCCCAACCGCTCGTTGAGCCGCACCACCTCGCGCGGATCCAACGTCTGCGCCAACCGGTCCGACAGCAACGTGCGCAGCTCCTCGTGCCGACCCGCTCGCTCGTAGAGGGCTTCCAGCGAGGTGAAGGCCTGCTCGTTGCGCGCGTTCTTCGCCAGCAACTCGCGGTACAGCGTGATGGCCTGGTCCAGATCCCCCAGACCCTCGGCCGACACCTGCGCCATGCGCGTGAGGACGCGCTCGCGCTCGGGGCCGGTGACGCGCTCGGCCTGCAGCTTCAGGATGTTGTACAGCTTGTCGTGCGCGCCGGCCGCGTCATAGATGTTCTCCAGCAGCCGCGCCGAGGCGAGGTGCCCAGACTCCAGCGCCAGCACCTGCTCGAACGCGGAGGCCGCGCGGTCCATGCCGTCCAGCTTCTCCTGGGCGAGCTGCCCCAGGCGGAAGAGGAAGCCCACCTTGTCCGCCGTCTCCTCCGCCGTGGACGCGAGCGACTCCAGCACGTTGGCCAGCTCCGGCCACGCCTCCAGGGCCACGTACAGCCGATCCAACGCGACGAGCGACTTCTGCTGCTCCGACGGGTTCAGCGTGCGCGCACGCTCGTAGTAGATGACGGCGCGCTCGGGCTCTTGCAGGCGAGACTCGAAGAGCTGACCCAGCTTGATGCACATCTCCGAGGCGTCACGAGCCTCGGCCACGCGCGGCAGCGCATCCTCGTAGGCCACCACCAGCTCGTCGTACGAGCCCGCCGCGTCCGTGGCGTTCTCCAGCCGCTTGCGAAGCTCGGCGTCGTTCGGGTCCTCCTTGAAGGACCGGAAGAGCGCCAGGAAGGTGAGCTCCGGCTCACCCTGGGCCTCGCGCAACGTGGCCAGCTCGCCCAGCAGCGTCTTGCGCTCGTGCGAGTCCGGGGACACGCCCACCCGCGTCTCGATGAGCGAGGCGAGCCGCCCCACGTCTCCGCTCGCGCGGAAGGCGTTCAGCAGCGTCTCCACCGCGAGCAAGTTCTGCGGCTCGCGGGCCACCAGCGCCTCCAGGCGGCCCACCGCGCCCGCGTGGTTGGGCTGCAGCGCGAGCACCTCGCCGTAGAGCGACAGCGCACCCGCCTTGTCCAACAGCTTCGTCTCGCGCAACACCGCGAGGCGGAACTTCAGCTCCAGCCCCTCCTCGGGCGACACGAGCGCGATGCGGCGCGCCAACACGTCCGCCATCTCCGGCCAGCGCTCCAGCTTCTGGCACAGGCCATCCATCCGCATGAGCGCGGCGGTGTCGTCCGGCTTCACGTCCAGCAGGCGCCGCAGGGTGGCCAGTGCGCCCAGCCCGTCCTGCAGCTTCTCCTCCTGGAGGACGGCGATCTGCAGCAGCACCGAGGCCCGGCGGGCCGGCTCCTCGGCGCTCGCGAGCTGGCGGCGCAACACCTCCAGCAGCTCCTGCGGCGTACCAGAATCGGCCACCAAGCGCGCCACGCTGTCGAGCGCGTCGGTGTCCGTGGGCCGCAGCGTCAGCACCTTGCGCCACGAGGCCAGCGCCTCGTCGTCCTCGCCCAGGCGCGCCTGCAGCCGGGCCAGTGCGCTGTACAGCTCGGCCCGGGCGACATCCCCCGCCCTCGGTGCGATCTCGGAGAGGACGGCCGCGAACTCCTCGGCGGCCCCTGCCTTGTCCACCAGCGAGAGGCACAGCTCGAGCGTACGCGGATCATCCGGCATGTCACGCAGCGCGCGCGTGGCGGAGAGGAAGGCCATCTCCGCGTTCTCCAGCGGGCCCGCGTACGTCTCCGCGATGCGCCGTAGCAGCGCCGCGCGCTCCTGGGGCACCGGCTCGGCGGAGACGCGCGACTCCAGCATCTGCACCTGCTTGAGGTGATCGCCCACGGCCGCGAACACCGGCTCCAACGCCAGCGCCGCCTGGCCACGCAGCGGGCTGTCCGAGCGCGCCATCTCCTCCAGCGCACCCACCGCACCGGCATGTCCGGCCCGGCGGCGGAGCACCTCCTGGTAGAGCTCCAGCGCCCCGCGCGGATCATCCAGACGGCTGAACCGCAAACGGCCCAGGCGCACACGCAGCTCACTGCCCTCCTCCTGGGCGTTGCGCGTGTCGGCGAGTTGGATCTCCCGCTCGATGTGCTGCGCCAGCTCTGGCCAACGCTCCATCTGCGTCAGCACTCGGCCCAGCAGCTTGAGCGCGTTGGCGTCCTCCGGCCGGCGCTCGAGGATCTCTCGGTACGTCTGCGCCGCGAGCGCCTTGTCGGCGAGCGTCTCCTCGGCGAGGTGGGCCAGCTCGAAGAGCAGGTTCACCTGCGCGGCGACGGACGCCTCGGCCGCCACCTGCCGGCGCATCACCAGCCCCAGCTCGCGGTGCGCACCGGTACGCCGATGCACGCGCGAGATGGACTCCAGCACCTGCTTGTTCTGCGGATCGCGCCGGCTGACCTCCTCCAGCGCGCGCACCGCCAGATCGTAGCGCTTGAGGCGCCCGTCGTAGATGCCCGCGAGCCGCCGCCACAGGTCACCCGCCAGGGGCTCCTTGGCGTCGCGCTCGAGCTGATCCTCGTACGCCGCCGCCACTTCCTCGAAGGAGCCGGAGTCGGCCGCGAGCCGCTCCAGGTCATCGCGAACGTCGTCATCCTGCGGGGCCTCGTTGAAGGCACGCAGGCGCGCGGCGAAGGCAAGCGACGTCTGGCCGAGCGCCTCGCGCAGGGTGGCGATCTCCTGGATCCGCTCCAGCCGCTGCGCGGGCAGGGAACCTGGCAGCAGGAGTTCCAGCACCTCCACCAGCTTCCGGGTGTCGTTAAGGCTGCGGTAGACGGGCTCCAGCAGTCGCGCCGCCTCGGCCCGCTGCGCCTCGACCTGGAGCATGCGCTCCAGACCGGCGACAGCCTGCGGATCCCCCGAGGCCAGCGCCATCAGCTCGCGATACGCGCTCAGCGCCTCGGCGTGGCTGCCTTCCTTCTCCAGCAGTTGCGCCCGGCGCAGGATGAAGCCGCGGCGGGACTCGTTGTCCGTGGCCAGCTCGGCGAGCTGATCCAACACGTCCGCCTGCTCCACGAAGCGCCGCGCCTTGGCGAACAGCTTGTCCAGCGCGAGCAGACCATCCGCCGCCTTGCGGATGGCCAGGGCCGAACGCCACGTCTCGATGGCCTTGGCGTCATCGCCCGCAGCGGCATGAGCCTCGCCGGCCTTCACCAGCAGGGCGCGCCGGTCCTCGGGGTCCTTGGCCAGCGCCGATTGGGCGGCGTAGACCTCGGAGAGGCTCTTGGCGTTCTGCCCCCGCTCGTACAGGCGCGAGAGGGCCTCGAGCGCCTGACGGTCCTGCGGCGCGTCCTCGAGGATCTTCTTCCAGACGCTTGCAGCCTCCTCCGTCTGGCCGAGCTGCTCGCGCAGCTCCGCAGACCGACGCAGCAGTCCAAGGCCCGACGGGTCGCCCGAGGGCAGATCCGCGGCGGCCTCCTCGTACAGCTCGGCCAACATCTCGTGCGAGCCCGTCTCACGCGCGAGCCGCTCCAGCTCCAACCGCAGGCCCTCGCGATCCACCCCCTGCGAGAAGGCCTTCACCGCCGCCATGAAGGCGAGCGACGGCTGGTGCATGTCCTGCTCGTAGATGCGGCGGATGTCCGCGGCGAGCTGCGACTTCTCCACGGTGAGCGCGGACTCCATCCGCGCCTCGCGCAGTGCCACGCGACGCGCGTGGTCTCCCAACCGGGCCAGCACCGGGTCGAGCACCTCCAGAGCGCCCGCGCTCATCGGCACGGCCGCCTTCACCCACTCCTCGAGTGCCGAGCGGGCACCGGGGTGACCGGGATCCTCGGAGAGGATGCCCTGGTAGAGCTGGAGTGCAGCGTTGGGGTCGTCCAACTGGGTGCGCAGCAGCTCGGCGAGGCGGAAGGAGACCTCGCGACCCTGAGGGCTCTGTCCTTCCTGCGTGCGCCGCAGACCGAGCGCCCATGCCAGATCCTTCGGTCGAGTCAGCTCCGCATAGAGCCGGTCCAAGGCGACAGCGGCCTCGCGCTGGAGCGGATCACGCTCGGCGATGGCACGCCACGCCGCGGCGGCGCTCTCCAGGTCGGCCAGCTTGGACTCGTGCAGCAGGGCGGCCTCGCGCAGGTACGCGAGTTGCTCGGCCAACTCGGGCGCGGCGGCGGCGAGCTTCTCCAGCACCTCGGCGAGCGCGGCCCACTCCTCGCCCGCGCGGTGCAGGCGCTGCAGCGCGCGCAAGCAGTCGAGGTTGCTCGGCTCCAGCGCCAACAGAGCCCGAAGCGCCTTCACTGCGGCGTCTCGATCGTCGAGCTTCTTCTCCTGGACCTCGGCCAGCTCGCGCAGCAGCCCCGCCCGGACGGGGCCCGTGCTCCCCTCCTCCGTCAGCTCGATGAGGATCTCCGCGTAGGCGTCCAGCGAGTCCGCGTCCTCGGCGGCCTGGCGCGCGGCGACGCGAAGGACGGCGTCACCCGGAGCCAGGCGCAGCGCCCGAGCGAGCGAAGCGAAGGCCAACTCCGGCTGACGCAGCTGCGTCAGGTGAACCGTCGCGGCCTGACGCAGCGCCAGCACCCGGGCCGCGTCGTCGCGAGCCACCTCGGCGAGAACGTCCAGCGCGGCCACCAGCTTGCGGTGGTCCTTGGTGGCTTCATAGGCCGGAATGAGGGCCCGCGCGGCCTCCTCGCGCGCGGTGCCGGAGCCGAGCATGCCCTCGAGCGCGGCACGGGCGTCCGCATCGGAAGGACGCTGGCGGAGGATGTCCGCGAAGCTGCGCACCACGTCGGTGCGGTCCCCCGACGAATCCTGCAGGACCTGCGAGCGCTTGAGCGTCAGGCGAGCCACGCGATCCAGGTCACCCGCGTCCTCGGCGAGCGCAATCTGCCGGGCAAGCACCTCGCCCAGCTCTCGGTTGCGAGCGGCCTTCTCGTACAGCTCGGCCAGACGCGGCAGGTGCCGCACCTCGTCCGCGCCGGAGTGGATGGCAGCCTGAAGCGCCTCGGCAGCCTCCAGCGGCCGGCCCAGCCCGGCGTTGAGCTCCACGAGCTGCATCTGCAGTTCCACCTTCTCCGCCTTCGTGGCCGTCAGGATGCGCTTGCGCAACAGCGCGTCCGCGTCCGCCGCGCGCCCCGACTTGCCGTACAGCTGAATGAGTCGGCTGAGCACCTCGGGCGACTCGGGCACCCGCTGCAGCGCCGCCTCCATCGCGCCGATGGCCTCCGGGAGCGCCGCGGACTCCTCGGCCAACCTCGAAGCATCGGAGAGCAGCTGCACCGCGAGCTCCGGCGCCTCCGCCTCGGTGGCCAGCGTCCGCAGCACGCGCACCAGCTCGGCGTGGGCGGACAGATCGTGAGCCAGACGCGCCACCTCGGCGCGGTTCGCCTCGTCCGTGGGCGCCTCGCGCAAGGCACGCACGCGGTGGTCGAAAGCACCACGGCCATCGGCCAGATGCTTCTCGTGGATATCGGCGATCTGACCGAACAGCCGCTGGCGCCCCGCCACGTCCTTCGTGGCTTCGAGCTGCTGCAGCATCGCGGACACCTGGCGCTGGTGGTCACCGCCGCGGCCGTAGTGGTTGGCGAGCGCCTCGGCGATCTCCGCCGTACGCACGCCAGCCGCCGCGAGCCGCTCGAGCCCGCCCAGCACCACGCCGGTGGCGACGTTCTCCGCAAGCAACTGGAGGAAGAGTCCCGCCGCCTCCTGCGGGCGATTCAGGCGCTCGGCGAACAGACGGGCCTGACGCCCTGCCCAGTCGCTGCGCTCCACCTGCGTCTCGGCGAGCTTCGCCAACTTCCCCGCCAGCGCCGCGGCCTCCTCGAACTTCGACAGCGCCACACACAGCGCCTGCAGGCGCCGCACGGGAGCCGGATCATCGGGGGACAGCTTCACCAGCTCGCGCACCATCGGCTCGAGCTCGGCCGGGGTCGCGCCCGTGGCCTCGCGCCGGACGATCTCCCCCTCCAGGCGCACCTTCGGGTCATCCGTGAGCGCGGCGGCGGCACGGAGCGACTTCACCGCCTCCTGCGCGGCGCTGTCACCCGGCGCGCGCGCGAGCACTTCCTTCCAGGCCGCCTCGGCACCCGCGGGGTCCGCCAGCGTCCCCTGGAGGAGCTGCGCGAGGTGCCGCCAGATAGGAAGGGCCGCCTCGGGAGGCGCAACCATCGCCGCACGACGGAGCGCCATCGCGAGCGCGGGCTCCGCGTTCGCCCGGCTCGCGTGCTCCACCACCGAGTCCAGCAGCATGGGACGGCCGGGCTCCAGCGCCAGGGCGCGCGCGAGCACCTCGAAGGCCCCTCGAGCGTTGTCCGCCTCCTCGTACAGGAGCGCGAGTCCCTCGCAGAAGGCCACGCGCTCAGCGCGCGGACGTGGGGCAAGCAGCGCCAGGTCCAGCAACGGCTCCAGCGCTTCGAAGTTCTCCTCTTCCGCCAGGAGGCGGGCGAGCTGGAAGGCCGCGAGCGCATTGGCGGGGTCCAGCTTGAGCGCAGCATCGAGGTGCACGCGCGCGGCATCTCCGTCCTGCTGATGCAGGCACAGGTCCGCCAGCCGCAGCCGCAGGGCCACCTGCGTCACGCGGTCCTTCACGGTGCCCAGGTAGCGCTCCAGCATCGCGAGGGCTTCGGCCGCTCGGCCCTGCTCCAGCAACAGCTCGGCGCCGAGTGTCGCCACATCCGCGCGCGACGGGTCCACAGTGGTGGCCTTCTCGAAAGCAGCGAGCGCCCCGGCCGCGTCATTGAGCCGGGTGAGGCGCAGGGTGCCCAACCGCAGCCACAGGTCCACCTGGGCGTTGCGCTCGCGCGCCTCGCCCGCCAGCGTCTCGAGCCAGGCCTGCGCCGGCGCGAAGTCACCGTTGCGCTCGGCAACACGCTCAATGAGGTTGAGCGCCTCGGGCATGCCGGGCCACAGCAGGAAGCAGCGGTCCAGCGCCTCCTTCACCTTGTCCGTGGCAGCGGGCTCGTACCAGGCGTGCAGCTTGGCCACCAAGAGGGACAGCCGCGCCGCGCTCTTGCGATCGCGCTCCTCCAGGGACATGCCGCGCAGCATGCGCGCACGCTCGCGCCACGACTGCTCGAAGCGCTCCAGCGTCTGCGTGGCCTTCTCCACCCGGGGGTTCTTCGGGTCCAGCTCCCGCGCCACGGTCAGCGCCTGCTGGGCGAGCACGTGCTCGGTGGGATCCTCCACCAGCCGCTCCGCGAAGGTGGCGTACTCCTCCGCCATGCCCTCGCCGCCGAGCGCGGCGCGCTCGCGCTCCAGCGACTCGAAGATGGGCTGGAAGCGCTCCTCGGCCATGAGGAGCTGGCGCGCGCGCTTGAAGGTCGGGCGATCCGGCTTGACGCGAGCAGCCCGCTGCAGGCACAGCACCGCGCGATCACGCCGGAACAGCTTCTGCTCGTGGAGGTTCGCGGCCTTCATGAAGCAGGACACGGCCTCGTCACCCTTGCTCAGGGCGCCGAGTCGCTCCAGCACGTCCACGAGCGAGGCCATGTCCTGGCGTGCCTCGTAGACGATCTTCAATCCACGCAGAACGGGCCGCGGGTCCTCGGCGATCAGCAGCGCGCGCCGCAGGAGCTCTTCCGAACGAGCCGGGTTGCGCAGCCGCTCATAGGCAAGCTGCCCCGCGCGCACCAGCACTCGCACTGCCTCGGCAGTGGGAGTCTCGCGCGCGCGTCCCTCGTAGAGACGGATGAGTTCCTCGACGCGGCCTGCCTTCTCGAGCGCGGCCTCGACCTCGGCGAAAGGCCGGTCGGAAACGACTCGCTCGGCGGGTCGACGGAGGTTCGGCTGGTCCATGTAAGGCGGGCCTCGCGAAAAAAGAAGGGGGCGGGAGCGGCACTCTATCGCCCGCTCACCGCCCCCAGCAATCCCGCAAATCCCGCCAACTGTCGAGATTTATTGGCTTTCTCGCTCGTTTGCAGCAGGAGCGGACGAGCTTCCCTCGGAGCCCTTCTCGCCCTCAACCCCAGTCTCTTCGGCCTCTTCCGCGGCCGCGGCGGCATCCGCGGGCCTCTTAGGAGGGGGGGTAGCAGGCAGGGCTTCGGCGCGCTGCACGCCCGCGCTATCGCCGAGCTTCGTGTACAGGGCGATGGCCCGATCACGCAGCTGAAGCTCCTCCGCCAGGGACGCGGCCTTCGGCAGGTGGCCAATCTGCTCATACAGCCCCATGGCCTTCTCCTTGCGGCCGATCTCCTCGTAGAGCGCCGCAGCGGTGGCGGCCTCCCCGAGCAGCTCCAGCCACCGGGCGCGGCCGGCCGGCTTGTTCTCCGCCTCGGCGCGGGCGAGCTCCTTCTGCGCGAGCGTCTTGGCTTCCTCCTCCAGCTTCAGACGCTGGAGGAAGTGGAAGGCCTTGGGCGGCGGGAGGGTACCGAGCACGTCCACCGCCTCCTGGCGGCGGCCAGCGTTCACCAGCAAGGTGGCCGCGCCGAGCCGATCTCCGCGCTCCACCAGGGCCTTCACCTCCAGGTCCCGGATGCGGTTGGCCGCAGCGAAGTCGCGGGTGCGCTCGTACGCCTTGCGCGCGAGGGCCAGCTTCCCGGCGCGCTCATACGCGAGAGCCGCCTGGTCGAACTGACGAGCACGCTCGTACAGCCGGGCGACGTTCTCGAAGTCGCCCTTGCCGATGTAGAGCTCCATCAGCAGCTCGTACGCCCCGGCCTTCTCGAGCACCTGGGTGAGCTGGTCGGCAGGTACCGTCGCCATCAGGCGTCGGGCGGTGTCGTTCTCCTTGCCCGCCAGAGCGGCGCGCAGCGCGCTCCGCACATCCCCACCCGCCTCGAAGAGCCGGGCGGCCTCGGCGAAGGAGTTGTTGCGCTCGTGCATGCGCGCCGCGTCACGCGTACGGCCCATGCTCTCGAGCTGCTTCACCTGCTCCGTCCAGTCACCCGTCAGCTCGGGCAGGGGCTGCCGACGCTCACGATCGCCGCGCTCACCCTCGGGGACACGCTCCCGGCGCTCACGACGCTCGCCGCGCTCACCTTCACGGCCCTCGCGACGCTCGCCACGCTCACGGCCCTCACGACGCTCACGGCCCTCACGACGCTCGCCGCGCTCACGGCCCTCGCGGCGATCACCCTCACGACGCTCTCCCGTGGGACGGGCAGGAGCAGCGGGCTCCTCACGCTCGGGCTGCGGCTCGCGCCCGCTCAGCGCAAAGGCCGCCGCGGCACGCTCCTGATCCCCAGCGGCGCGCCAGGCGCGACCCACCAGGTACATGACATCCACGTAGGCGTTGAACTTCTCCTTCACCGGATCCGCCGCTGGGGCCGCCGGCGCGGCGCCCTCGGCCGGAGCGGGGGTGGAAGCCTCTGCGCCCTCCGCGGGGCTCGCCTGCGGAGCCTCGGCGGCCGGAGCCTCCGGAGGCGGCTGTGCGGCCTCCGCTCCACCCGTGGCTCCTTCGGCGGGAGCCGCCTCGGGCGCGGGGGGCTTGGTCTGGCGCTGGACGCGCAGCAACGTGGTGATGAGCCGGCCACGCACGTTGAGATCCAGCTCATCGAGCGACTTCACCCGCATGGACCGCAGCGAGCGGACAATCGTCTCGAGCGGCGACTTCTGGGAGGCGAAATCCGCCTTGCCCAGCGCCTTCTCCAGAATGCTCAGCTCGGCGATGACACGCTGGCCCGGACCGACGGGCCCTTCCGCACGATCACGACCCCGGCCACGCCCGGGTCCATCACCCCGGCCGCGACCGCCGTCGCGACCACCAAAACCACCCGGACCGTCACGACGCGGACCCTGGCCAGGCGCACCACCGCCGCCCTCCCGGCCCCGCCCACCGCGCGGCCCACCGCTTCCATTCTCCTGAGGCACGTGTTTCTCCCGCTAGAACGCGTAGCGAAGGTTCGGCGTCACCGCGAACCCGAATGACTGAGACTGGACGAAGAAGCTCCCCGTCACCTCGATACCCACCGAGAAGTGGCGAAGGCGTGTGTAGTACTCCAGTCCCGGTCCGGCGAAAACCAGAATGTCGGGGTCTGGCAGGAGCTGCTTCGGCCTGAACAAGGCGTAACCAGCGCCACCGCGGACGTAGATCCACGTGCGCTTGACCTCCTGGGCATCGGCGAATCCCACGAGGTGGAAGCGCGCCACGGCGCCGGGCACCAACATGGAGAAGTCACCAGAGGCCGCGCCTCCCGAGTTGCCCACGTACTCCGAGCCAGCTCGGTTGGAGGCACCCATCACGAAGATGCCCAGCGACAGGCGCTCTCCGATGTCCACGCCCACTTCCACCTGGGCCATCTGCCCGGGAGAGAAGGGCCGAGGACCCTGGGACGCGGGAGGGTTCACGATGAACAAGGGGCCGCCAAGCACCGAGAAGTAGAGCCCGCGCTCAATCTCCTCGATGGTCTCGGCCGGCCTGTCACCAGCGGCCTGCGCGTTCGCGAGCGAAGGGAGCGCCAGTGCGGCACAAACGACAAAGGGGCGAAGGGCTTTCATGCAAGCTCGGACGTTAGCCCAGCAGCACGGAGACGCCAGCGCCAAAAAGCAAGATGGGCGGCTCCGTCATAACGGAACCGCCCATCTGAATGTTTTCACTCAGCGGAAGCGATTACTCGCCGGCCGCCTTGAAGATGAACGGGTAGGTGACGACCACCGAACCGCCGCCCTTGGGCTTGGGGAACGACCAGGTGCGGACGCGGCCGGCCACGCACTGCTCCAGCTCGGCGTTGCCCGCGGTGGACTGGGCCACCGACGAGGTGACCACGTTGCCCTCGGAGGCGATGGTGAAGCGGATGGACACCTTACCGCCCAGCTTCGGGTAACGGTTGAGCAGGCTCTCGTAGCAGAAGCGGATCTGCCCCTTGTTGCGCTGGATGACCTGACGGATGAGCTCCTTGTCGAGCGAGCCGGTCACCGTGGCGTCCTCGGCCGCGATGCCCACGTCCACGCTCTGCTTGCCGCCCAGGCCACCCACGCCGGAGCCGTAGCCACCCATGCCGCCACCACGGCCCTTGGTACCGACGGCACCGATGCCGATGGTCTCACCACCGCCACCGCCACCGCCGCCACCGCCGCGCAGACCAAGGCCGCCGAAGCCACCGGCCGTAGCGCCCTTGGCGCCGAACATGTTGCCCATGGCGCTCTTCAGATCACCGCCCAGGCCGCCACCGCCGAAGAGGCTCGCGGCGCCGCCCTTCCCGCCGAAGATCTTCGCGGCCATGTTCTTGGCCGCCGCCCGCTTGTCGGGCTTGGCCTGGGACGAGGCCTGCTGCTTGGGGACGTCCTTCTTGGCCGTCTGCGCCTCGTCCTTCTTCGCCTTGGCAGCCTTCTCGGCCTGCTTCTCGGCCTTCTGCTGGTTGAGCTTCTCGAGGAACTTGTTCTTCTGCGTCTCGGGCGGCTTGACGATGAGCTTGGCGATGCGCGAGTTGTTGCCCGCCAGCTCGTCCGCGTACTCATCACCCGCCGCGGCGAGGTTCGACGCGCTGATGACGAACATCGACGCGAGGAAGAACATCACCAGGAAGATGTTGACGATGGCATAGTCCACCGACTCCGACAGGGGCGCGAAGGCCCGCTTGGGCACGGACTCGAAGAGGGCCTCCAGCGTCACGCCGCCCAGGTCCACCGCGAGGAAGTCGTCCTCCTTCAGGGTGAGCGCATAGGCCTCGCCCTCGTGGCTGGCCTTGCCGGACTCGATGACGGCCTTGAGGTCCATGGTCTCGCCCTTGCGGGTGAGCTCACCCTTCATCTTGCCGGTGAAGAGCACGGTGAAGGACTGGCCATCCGAGCGCACCACCTCGAAGCGCTCACCGCCCAGCTTCGCGTCACCCATGATGAAGTCGACGCCCTTGGCGCTGCCCACGGTCAAGCTCTGCTTCTTGCCCGGCGTGAGGAAGAACTCGCCCACGCGCTGGTCGCCCCACATGAAGTGCAGGCCCAGTCCGAGCGGACCGCTGCCCTTGCGGGCGACCCGGCGAACGCGCGGAGCGGGCTCGGCGGCAGGAGCCTCCGCCACGGGAGCCGCCACCGGCTGAGCCACTGCCTTCGGCGCAGGAGCGGCAGCCGCCACCGGCTGCTGCACCACCGCCACAGGGGCAGGCGTTGCGGCCGCAGCCGGGGAAACAGCCGTCTGCGCGAGGCCAGCGGCCAGCGAGGTCTCCACCGGCGCCGGCGGCACCGGCGAGGGAGCGGCGCTCGCGGCGGCGGAGGCCAGGTTCACCGCGGCCACGGCGGCGGGATTGTCCAGGCGGATGGTGGTGCCACCGACCTTGATCTCGTCACCAAAGGCCAGCTGGCCCTTGTTGACCCGCTTGCCGTTGACGTAGGTGCCCTCGACGCTGCCCATGTCGATAATGGACAGGCTGCCGTCGGCGGCGACCTCGATGACGGAGTGGATGCGGCTGACCTTCTCGTCATCCAGGCACAGGTGGGCCGAGGCGAGACGGCCGATCTTGATGATGTCGCGCTCGAAGTCCTTCGAGGTGACGAGCGTCTCCCCCTTGAAGACCTTGAGTGTCAGTGGGACAGGCATGGAAATTCCCTGGTTGGGTGTCGGCGATCTCTAGGACAACGCGGGCTTCGGTGGGTTCCCAAGGATTTTCACAGCTCTCCCACCGACTGCATCACCTTGTCCTCGAAGTCCTCGCGGATGCGGATCAGGTTGGAGTGCTGGACCTTCTTGCGCGCCTCGACGTACTCACCGTCCGGCTTGGTGAGGTCGCCCTCGATCGTATCGTCTTCGAAGTCGATGGTTTGCGGGCCCTTCGAGGCCTTTCCACCACCACTGGACTCCCTGGGCGGCGGCGCGCTGTCCCCATCATCCTGGGCAAAAGCAGGGGTCACAGTGAGTACCGCACACAGCATCAGGAGCTTCCGCATGACTGCCTCCGAGCGGTTCCCCTCCCCGGGGTTCCGCATCACGTCCACCGGCGCCGGATTCCGGCGCCAGCGGACGAAGATTCGCATCAATCCCCCCACCCTCGCTACCCCTACCCGCTAGAAGAGCTCGTCGGACGGCTCGTTCGGGTCCGCCTTGGCTGGATTCTTCTGCTCAGGCGTCCCGGCAGGCGGGGTCGGCTGCGCCCCCGCGGGCGGCGGGTTGGCGGCGGGCTGGGCGGCTCCCGCGGGCTGAGTGGCCCCCGCGGGCTGGGTTGGAGCCGGGGCGTCGGTGCCCGAGGCATTCACGGTGCCCTGCTTGCCCTCCTCCGCCTTCATCAGCTCCTGCTGCTGCTTCTGGAGCGCCTCGAGCTGCTTCTGCTGCTCCTCCTGGGCCTTGGCCTCGTTCTGGGCCTGGACGATGGACTCCGCCTCGCGCAGCAGCCCGAAGATGGGGTGCTCGGCGTTGAGGGCCACCTCGCCACCGGACAGGGCGATGTACTTGCGGTACAGCTCGATGGCCCGCTCCGGAGCGCCCTTGTTGCGGTGCAGCAGTGCACCGCGGTTGAAGAAGATGGCCGCCATCTTCGGATCCAGCTTCTCCGCCTCGTCGTACTCCTGCATGGCCTTGTCGAACTGACCCTGGCCCTTGTAGGCGATACCGAGGTTGAGGTGGGCGGCGGCGTTCTTGCTGTCGGCCTGGAGGATGCGGCGCAGATGCTCCTCGGCGGCGGGGTAGTCCTCCGTCTCGAGCGTCAGCTGCGCCATCATCACGTGCGCGGGCACATAGTCGGGGCGCACCTCGATGGCGCGCTTGAACTCGGCACGCGCCTCGTCCTTCTTCTCCTCCTGGAGGAGGATGAGGCCGATGGTGTGGTGCAGCTCGGGATCGTTCTGGTCGATCTTCAGCGCGCGCAGAGCCACCAGCTTGGCCATGGCGAGCTGCTTGCGCTCCAGGTAGCTGCGCATCATCACCTTGTAGGCGGTGACGGACTGGGGATCGCGCATGAGGGCGGCGCGCGAGAACTCCATCGCCTTATCGTGGTCGCTGGTCTGCCGGTAGATCTCCGCCAGACGGGCGCGGCTGCTGGCGTCATCCGGGTAGATCTTCAGGATGCCCTGGTAGAGAGACACCGCACCGGCGATGTCGCCCGAGTTCTGGGCGATCACCGCCAGGTTCTCCGAGGCCTGGCGCAGCGTGGGCTTCTTCTTGAGGGCCGCCTGGTAGCGGGCGATGGCCTCCTGCGTATTGCCCTGGCGCTCGGCGATGACACCCAGGTTGTACTCGGCCTCAGCGACGTTCTCGTCCGCGGACAGCGCGGCCTTGAACTTGCGCTCGAGCGACGGGTAGTCGAAGGCGTTGGCCTTCTTCTGGGCCTCGAAGGCGCTGATGGCGTCCTCGAAGAGGAGCTTGGCGCGGTTGGAGATGGACACCGGCTCGTTGGACTTGCCCGTGCCCGTCTTCCCACCGGTGGTGTCGGAGCCGTTGGTCGCGGCCTTGGAGCCCGCGCAGCCCGCGGCGAACAGCGCCGCGAACGCGGCCAGGAGGAGTGAGCGCATCATGGGGTGGCGATTCATTAGAGGAAGTCCTCCGGTTCCTGGTCATCCGTCCCGGCCTTCTTGGGCGTGCCCTCCTTGGTGGGGGCGGACGGGCCATCGACCTGGGTGGCCGTCTGCTGCTGGAGCCGCTTGGCGAGATCCGACACATCCTCGACCTCTTCCTGGGTCTTGCCCTGCTCGGCCGAGGCCGTCTCGACGACGGGCGGCGGCACGTCCTGGATGGCGGCGAGCACATCCCCGCCGATGGCCAGGTCACGACCCTTGGAGAGGGCCACCTTCTCCTCGAACATCGTCGGGAAGAGCTCCGGGCGGTAGGTGTCGCGCAGCATCTTCAAGCTCTCAGACGCGCAGCTGTTGAACACGTCCAGCTCCCGGCTCTTGGCCACCGCGTTGCCGAAAGCCTCGGCGGCGCTGTCCTTGAGGGGCTGGGCCTGGTTGGCGAACTCATCACGCAGGGCGTTCTCGGTCTCCTCGTCGATGCCGGGGGGCATGGGCGCGTTGGAGATCTTGTCCGCGAAGTTGTCATAGATGAGGCCGATGCGGGTCAGGGCGCAGATGGCAGGCTCGGCCGCGCCGATCTGCACCGTCTGCACGTACTTCTTCTCCACCACGGCGCGCGAGTCGTTCTTCTCGCGGATGGAGGCCTTGAGCTTGTCCGGGCTCGGCGGCCTGCCCCAGGAGAGCTTCAACCGCGAGTAGTGCTGGAAGTCCTGCTCCACGCTGCGGTACTGGGCACGGCCCACCGCCTCCAGCGCAGGCTTCTCCAGGGACTGCTGCAGACGGCGCGGCAGCTTCTCGTAGTAGTCGAGGATGCGGGCGTAGAGACGCTCGGTGTCCTTCGCGCGGCGCACCTTGTTCTCGTAGATGTCGACGATGCGGCCCTCGGCCATCAGGAACTTGCTCGGGCTGCGCATGTACAGACGCTCGTACTCCTCGAGCTGCGCAATGGCCTTGAAGTAGTTCCCCGTCTTCTCGTGCAGGGTGATGATGGAGAGCAGGATGTCCTCGGCGTCCTTCGCCTTGGGCCACAGCTCCAGGTAGTGCTCGCGCAGGCTCAGCGCCTGCTTGAACTGGCCGAGACCCTCGCGGTAGGTGGCCGCGTTGAAGAGCGCCACCTGGGCCTTGGACTCCTCCCACTTCTGCGGCTGGCCGGGCTTGGTGGAGACCGGGGCCGGAGCGGCCTTGCCCTTGCCCTTGCCCTTCTTGGCGGCACGCGCCGGAGCGGCCCGGGCCACGGAACCGCCACCGTTCTTGCTCGCCTCGTAGCCGCGCACGTACTGCTCGTACACGTCCGCGGACTCCTGGAAGTCACCGATGGCCTCCAGCGCCTCCGCGTTGTTGTAGATGCACTCGGGCACGAAGCGCGAGGACGGGTACTGCTCGATGATGCGCTGGCGGACCTGGATGGCCTTATCCAGCATCTTCGCCTTGTAGTAGTCCACCGAGGCGTTGAAGAGCGCCACGTCGGCGATCTCCGTCTGCGGGAAGTCCGCCACGAAGGACAGGTAGGCCTCGGCCGCCTTGGCGAACTGGTTCTTCGCCTCGAGCTGGCTCACCAGCTTGAAGGCCGACTGTTCGATCACCTTGGACAGGTCCTCGCGGAACTTGCCGGTGGCGAGCTTCTCGTTGTTGTAGAAGCGCCGCGCCCACTCGTTCACCTTCGACCAATCCTCGACCAGGTTGTACGAGTCGAGCACCAGGTTGGCGGCGATCTCACCCGCGCGCTCGCCGGTCTCGAACTTGTAGTCCGGGTGACCGAGCGCGATCTCGCTGAAGCGCAGCACCGCCTCGTCGAAGTGGTTGTGACGGTAGTAGATGTTGGCCGCCTTGAAGGCGATCTCCACCTTCTTGTCGCCCTTGGGCACGTACTTGAGGTAGCGCTCGCAGGCCTCCAGCAGATCCTTCTTGGCCTGCGGGATGGTGGCCTTCTTGCGGACGTCCTTGGTGTCCTCGGCCTTGAACATGCCCTTGGACTCGGCGTCCTTCACCATCTCGTCATAGGCGAGCACGGCGTTGTACGCGGCGTTGTTCAGCCATTTGCCCGGCTTGCCCGGCTTGGGGTTGCCCTGCTCGTCCTTGGCCTCCAGCTGCTTCACGTCCTGCAACACGACGAGCGTGTAGTTGGCCGCGGCCTTGTCGTACTTCTGAAGGTTGTCGTTGAGGAGCTCGGCCCAGAAGAAGCGCAGGTCGTACGCCTTGGTGCTCTCGGGGAAGAGCGTGAGGTAGTCCGAGTAGATCATGTCGGCGTAGCCGAACGTGGCCTCCTCGCGCGTCTTCTTCGCCTCGTTGTGCCAGGTGACGGCCAGGTTGGACAGGGTCCGCTCGGCCAGATCCTTGGCCTCCGCGAGCGCCTTCTTGTCCTTCTCCTCCTTGATGACGCCGGAGCCCTCGACCTCCTTCATGATCTTCACGAGCCGGCGCACCTGCGTGACGGTGCGCTCCTTGTTGCCCATGCGGAGGACGATGTCGACGATGCGGCCCTGGAAGCCCGGAGCCTCGGGCGACAGGGGCTTCTCCTTGATGAGGGAGTTGTAGGTGATGGCCGCCTCGCGGTCCTTGCCATCGCCGTAGTACATGTTCGCCAGCGTCCGCATCATCGCGAAGCGGTCGTCCGGGTTGGTGGCGACCTTGGAGAAGTCCTCGCGGGCGAGCATCACGTCGCCCTCGCGCGCGTAGGCGCGGACGTAGTCGGTGCGAGCCTCACGCACCAGCGAGCTGCTCTTCTTGGCGTTGCCGTCCTTCTCCACGGCCTGCGCGCCCGCCAGCTCGCCGTAGAGGACCACCGTCTTCCACTTGTCCTTGGCGTTCGCGTAGTCGGCGAGGTTGAAGTAGCACCAGCCCTGCTTGTAGAGGGCGAAGGCGTACACCTGGCTCTCGGGGAACTCAGCGGCCTTCTTGTAGGCGGCGAGCGCCTTCTCCAGCTCCGCGCGCTTACCCTTCGAGCTGTTGAAGTAGTACTCGCCGAAGGCCAGATAGGCGTCGGGGATGTACTTGGACTTGGGGTGCTTCTCCACCAGGCGCTTGAAGGCCACCAGCGCCTTGCGGTCCTGGCCGTCCTCCATCAGGTAGGTGCCGAGGAAGAAGAGCACCTCGTCCGAGCGCTCGAAGTCCGGGTACTCCTGGACGATCTTCGTGTACTGCTCGAGCGCGAGCTTGCCGTACTGCTTCTGCCGGGTGAGCAGCTCGGCCTTGCCCGCCTTCGCGCGGCTCTGACCGGCGGAGTCACCGCGGTTCATCGCCTCGAGGAGCTCGTCGTCCTTCCGGTTCGCCTCGAAGAAGTAGAACTTCGACTCCTCCCAATACAACTCGCCCAAGCGGAAGAGGAGCGCGGGCTGCTCCTTCGGATCCGCCGAGAGGGAGATGATCTTCTTGAGCGACTCAATCTGCTCACGACGCTTGGAGGCAACCTGCGTCTCCACGCCGAGGCGGAACTGGTCGTATTGGAGGGCGGGCGCGTTGTCCTGCTTCTCCTTCTTGCGGCTGATGTCGCCCGCGAGCGACTTGTCCACCACGGCAGTGGAGCTCTTCTTGCCGAGGTTGGCGTCGCGCGGCGCTTTCTTATCCTGCGCGTTGGCAACTGAAGCCAGGAGCAGGAGGCTGAGGAGGAGCGTACGGCGCATGGGTTTCCTCTGCTGGGTTCTACCGGCCGGCTCTCTTGCCTGCTCGGCAAGTGTCCGGGACTCTTCGGGAATTTCCATCTGGGAGGCTGCGCACTATGCGCGGAGCGTTAAGACGGGTCAACAGGCCCTTCAGGGTATGCCAGCTCGCTACGACCTCATCGGAAAGATTCCAGGAATGCTGTGCGAAAAGAGACTCGTGTATTGCGCTGTCAGCCCCGACTGGTAAGGGGGAGTCTTGCGCCCGGCCCTCTGGCTGCCCACTACGGAGATGTAGCACTCCATGAGCCTCCTGCCTGAGAACGCCAGCTTCGCGGAGCTGGTGCAGGATTACTTTCTCGCAATGCGCGGCAGCGGCTTGATGCTGTCCGGGCTGGATGCGGAGCTTTTGACGTCCTGGGCCGAGCAGGGAGTTCCGTTCGAGGTGGTGGCGCGAGGCATCGCGCGCTCGGCGGAGAAGGCGATGTGGGATGCGCGCCCTGGGGAGCCCGTGCTGCGCAGCCTCCGGGCCTGCCGCAGGCAGGTGGAAGCGGAGATCAAGAAGTACCGGGAGCGCGCGGCCGGGGCAGGCAGCGAGGGAAGCCGACGCACGACCCGGACGCGCTCCTGGGAGGAGCTGCGACACGCGCAACTGCAGGCCTCGCTGGAGCGGCTCGCCGAGAGGGAGCCGGGACTTGCGCCGAAGATCCACCGGCTGATGGAGCGAGTGCTGAACGAGGTCCCCACCGAGTTCGCGCGGATGGAGGCCCAGGAGACCCTGGTGGGACTGGTGCTGCTGCGCGCCCTGCCCTTCCCCGAGCGACTGGAGCTGTGGCGGTCAGCCTGGGGGGACGAGACGGATCAGCAGTACATGTCCCCACGTGCGCGGCGCCTGGCCCGGCGCTTCCGGCTGCTGGTGGTGGTGCGCCGGCGGCTGGGGCTGATGGATTCCTAGAGAAGGTCCCCGTGTACGTCGGTGTAGCCTACTGACGAGGGTCAGCAGGCTCTGCTATGGCCTTTGGACATGGTCACGAAGGCGAGCGGCGAGGTGTGCGGCGAGTGTGGGGGACGGACGTACGTCATCGAGCGGCAGGGAGATCGCGCGCACGCGCGGGTGTGCAAGTGCTCGACACGGTGCACCCTGTGTGACGGGCGCGGGTTCACCTACGAAGTGCGCGAGGAGACCTTCAGCGCCAAGGTGGGCCCCAA
The DNA here is from genome assembly GCF_044360475.1 of Archangium minus. Lineage (NCBI taxonomy): Bacteria > Pseudomonadati > Myxococcota > Myxococcia > Myxococcales > Archangiaceae > Archangium > Archangium minus. The sequence continues at coordinate 4,942,962 of NZ_CP043494.1, read as the reverse complement.
ACGCTACGAGGTGCTGGTGCCCTGCGTCTGCCAACACCGGGCGAAGCGCGTGAGCCACTTCAACGAGGTGGGACTGCCCGGGGTGATGGCACACGCGACCTTCGAGAACTACCGGGCCTTCAACGAGGCGCAGGATCGGGCTCGCAACCTGGCAATGCACTTCGCCCACCACTACGACAAAGCGGGGGTGAACAAGGGGTTCGTCCTCAGTGGCCCGGTGGGCACGGGGAAGACGCACCTGCTGACAGCCACGCTCAAGCACCTGGTGCTCGAGGTGGGGCTAGAGGCCCGGTACGTGGAGATCTCCCTGCTCTACGCCACCATCCGTCGTGGCTTCCAGGAGGGGAAGAGCGGCGGGGAGATCATCGGCCCGCTGTCGGACGTGGAGGTGCTGGCCATCGACGAGCTGGGCAAGGGACGCGGCAGCCCGTTCGAGATGGAGACGCTCGATGAGCTGATCGCCCGGCGCTACAACGCGGGACGTACCACGCTCTTCGCGACGAACTACTCGCTGGAGCCGGAGCGCAGAGCCGCCCGGGCCCCCGCGCCGAGCGGCTACCGCACCACGGAGGACGCGAAGACCGCGGCGCGCGACATGGAGCTGATACGCGAGCGCGTGGGCGAGCGCATCTACAGCCGGTTGTGCGAGATGTGCAGCTTCGTGGAGCTGCCGAAGGAGACGCCGGATCAGCGTCGCATGCGGCAGGAGCTGGACGTGCGGCCGGGCCCGCCTCCGAGCGGGATGCGCTCAAAGCACTGACGGTGACTCAAGAGCCCTCGTCGGGGAGCAGGCCCGCATGCGCGGCGAAGCTCCGTGCACGTGCAACATCGGCATGAATACCTGCGGAATCAGGGAAGAGCTTTTCCGCTCGCGCCCCGAGCGCTAACGCCTTCTCCAGGGTTTCCCTACGGTTCTGCACGGTCCAGAGGTTGATCAACGCCGACCATGCGCCTTCGAGCGACCTCAACGCCGTCGCCGCGCTTTCCTCGAAGAGCTTTTCTGCTTCATCCGGAGCATTCCGGATGCTGTCCACGAAATGAGCCAGCTCCAGCAGCGATGGGGCGCTCCGATTCGAGGCACGAACGGCCTGCTCCAACAGGTGATGAATCTCCGAGAACGCCTGACCGGCGTCCACGCCGGGCTCATCGGTCAGTAACAACAGCCGGGCCAGCTCCAAGAGATTCGGAGTGAACGCTGGGCAAGTGGCAACCAGCTCTCGATGCAGCCGCAATTGCTCCGTGCTGGCCTGATTGGCCCCTCCTGACTCTCGAGCCGCGCGCATTTCGGCCAGCAACTCTTCGACGCTGAGGTGTGCCACGGCGCTCCTCAAGACTTCTGCATCAGGCGAGCCTCTTGCCTGATCAGCTTTTGGGCCATTTGCAGCTGGGCTTGTGTCGCGATGCTGAAATCACTGGCCTTCAACATCCGCTCAATCTGGTACAGCGTGTAGTCCTTGAGCTGCGAGGGGAAATCCGGTGCTCGCTGAAGGCGCGCGGGCAGCGTCCCCAGTTGCGTGGTCAGCTTCGCGATTTCCTCCAACATCCGGGTGGCCTGCGGCTTCGAGAGCAGCCCTGCGGATGTTCCCTCGAGGATGAGCGCCTCGGCCTCGGCGAACTGCCCTGCCCGATCAGTGCCCAGATACGAGCGGAGAGCGTACCTCCCTTGAGCCTGACCCCTTCTTCCGGCTCATCACCGGATAGAGAGTGGACCGCCATCTTCGATCCGGGGCGAGCCTGAAGGGTCTCCGCACCGCCATGGCTACAGCCCCAGGCAGCGGACAGTACCAGCACACCCAGAAGCCACATCCAGCCAGGCATGACTCCCTCCGCGAAACACCGGGGCCACGCCTGTAATCATACCCCAGACGTGGGGAAGCCCCGGTAATTCCGCGATGAGAGTGTTGGCTCAGGTCACGGCTTGATGGCGCGCAGCAGCGCGTTGCCCGAGTCCGCCACGTACAGCGTTCCGTCCGGACCCACCGCGAGGCCCGCGGGCAACACCAGGTTCGCGTCGTCTCCCGCCCCATCGCGCGACCCGAAGTGGCCCGAGCCCGCCAGCGTCGTCACCACCCCGCTCGGGGTGATGCGCCTCACCCGGTAGTTGCCTGGATCCGACACCGCGATGTTTCCATCCGGCAGCACCGCGATGCCCAGGTACGGCAGCATCCTCGCGCTCTCCCCCTCCCCTTCCGCGAAGCCTCCCGGCGGGGAACCCGCCAACACGCTCACCGTGCCGTTGCGCAGCGCCATCACGCGCGACATCCCCGTCTCCACCACGTACACCGTCCCGTCCGGCCCCGCCGCCACCGCCGAGGGCCGGTACAGCCATAGGTTCGACGGCAGCGTCGTCACCGGATTGCCTGGAGTCAGCAGATCGATCCGCCGGATGACGCCATTGCCCAGGTCCGCCACCAGCAGTTCCCCCTGCGGCGTCATGGCCAGCCCCGCCGGCTGGTTGAAGCGCGCCTGCGCCGCGGGCCCATCCATCATCCCCGGCTCCATCACCGCTCCGGCGAACACCGTCGTCGTCCCGTCCGGCGCGATGCGGCGGATGCAGTAGTTGTCCGAGTCGGACACGTAGACGTTCCCCTGCGCGTCCGCGGCGATCCCCATCGGGCCATTGAGCCGCACCTGCGAGAGCGTCGTGATGCTCCCGTCCGGTGCCACCCGCTTCACCTTGTTGGCCAGCGCGTCCGCCACCGCCCAGCCTCCACCGGGCAGCACCGCCACCGCCACTGGCGCGGCCAGCAGCCCCCGGCCCGGCCCGCCATCCTGGTCACCCCGCTTCCCCGGCTGTCCCCCCACCGTCCTCACCGAGGAGGCGAAGGGGCCTCGCGCCTTCGGCAACGGCGTCGTCGGCAGCACCACCAGGTTCTTCGGCACCGACCTCCCCAGCGCCCGGTAGAGGACGTTGGCCACCAGGCGCGCCGCACGGGGATCCGCCGCCTCGCCCGTTCCCAGCGTGTGCACGAAGTCGATGCCCCCCGCCGAGAACACCCACGCGTCCCCCTTGCGGAACACCACCATCTGCCCGAAGCCGAACGCCCCCTGCAGCGAGAGCGCGGGAGACTCGGCCAGCACCTCCAGCCCTGCCGGCGACTGGCTGTTGGACACCACCTGATCCTGCTCGTAGCCGTTGGCCCTCCACAGCGTGTCCCCGTTCTTCAGCCCCGTCCCCTCGAAGGCCCAGTGGTCCGCCTTCGTGATGATCGTCGGGAAGGCGAACTGGTGCCACCGACTGGAGAACATCACCCCCAGCAGCGCGTTCTCCGGCCTCGGCGTCGCCAGGTCTCGGAACTTCGTCGTCCGATCCAGGCTCTTCACGCCCATCGGATCCCTCGAGTCGCCCTTGTAGCAGGTGACGATGCGCCTCGGCCGACCATCCGCAGACGGCTCGAGCCGCACCTGCCAGTAGGCCTGGTTCGCTCCGAGGTTGATGATCGACCGACCCTCGGCCAGTGCCTTGTCCGCTCGGTCCCGCTGCGTGCGCGTCCAGTACTCGTCATGGCCCGAGAGGAAGAAGACCCGGGCGTGGTTCAGCGCGTCCCCGCTCCGGTCCATCTCCTCGTCCGTCACGTAGGACACGTCCAGCCCCTGCGCCTCCAGCCACATGACGAGCCCCTGATCATCATCCAGCAGGTGCCCCGAGCCGTAGCCTCGGTAGTAGGGCCGATCGAACGACGCCTGGAAGGCACGCCCCACCCCCGTGATGCGGAACTTGTCGTCGTAGAGGCTCGTGCCTCCCCACGTGTTGTACGCCTGCCAGGTGTGCGTCGGGATGATCACCATCACCTCCGAGCGCGGCAGCGGATCCCTCACGAAGAACGGCACGTAGCGCTGGTAGCCGTCATCCCGCACCAGCTTCACCACGTACACCCCGCGCACCCAGCGCGCGTCCGTCTCGAGCTCCAGCGTCGGCGTCCAGTTGCAGGCCACGATGCCCGTGGGCTGCTGCGCCGGGCACGGCGCCTGGGGCACCGCCTGCAGCGGACCCCCTCGCGCCACCTCGCGTCCGCCCGTGCCACCGTAGTAGCCGAGCCGGTACACCTCCCACGTGAACTTGCGCGGCCCGCCCGTCACCGACACCGCGATGGGCACCCGCTCGCCCTGCGTCACCGTGGAGACGAGCGCGTAGCCTTCAATCTCGTTGTTGTTGGCCGCACGATTCGTGATCCGCCACGCCTTCGTCCCCGGGCGCGCGTTCTCCTTGCGGATGGCCTCGGCGTCGTGCGGAGGCACCTCCGAGCCCGTCCCCCCATCCTCCGGGGGCTGTATCGGGCCACCATCCCCGTTGTCTGGCTGCCCGCCATCAGGGCTCTGGAGCGGCGGAGTGTCCCGCCCTCCTCCTCCTGAACCACCGTTGCCCGAGGTCGACTCCTCACACCCTCCGGCCAGGCTCAGGAGGCACAGTCCGGCAGCCAACAACCCGATGATCCGACCACCCTTTCCCATGCCCGCCTCCACCCCCCATGGGGCTGCGAGGGTAAGCACGAGGCCCAGGATGGGAAGTGTTCCTCCCATTCTGGGGTGGCACTCCCGGACAGATTGGCACCCGCCGGGGATCAGGCTCCGAGGAACTCGCGGTGCAGTCTCGCCGTGAGCGGCTTGAGGTGCTGTTTATCCACCAACAACGAGAGCTGCAGAGGCGAGGTGTGGACCGCATGCACCTTCGCGCCCAGCTCCTCCGCGACCCCCAGCGCCCTGCGCAGGTAGCTCCAGTCCGCGTTCAGCCCCGCGCCCACCGCCGTCACCGTCCCCACCTCTTCCCGCAGCGTCACCACCTCGCCGAAGCGCGCCCCCACGTCCCGCTTCAGCGCCTCCAGCCCGTGCACGTCCTGCAACGGCACTGCGATGAACGCCCTCCCCTCGCGCCCCACCAGCCCGTCAAACGCCAACGCCCTGCCGCGCACGCCTCGCGCGTCCAGGAACTCCAGCAGCTCCGGCACCCGCCCCGACTCCACCGACGCCGACAACACCGCCATCTCCGCCTCGGCCGTCACGCCCTTCACCCGCGTGTCCGCCGGCGCCACCAGCTCCTGTACCGCCGTCCCCCGCCCCTGCCCGTGTGCCGTGCGCGCCAGGATGACGATGCCCTTGGCCTTCGCGAACTCCACCGCCTGCGCGTTGAGCACCTTCGCGCCCGCGCTCGCCAGCTCCTGCATCTCGTCGTACGAGAGCGTCTCCAGCTTGCGCGCGTCCGGCACCACCCGCGGGTCCGCGCTGAACACCCCGTCCACGTCCGAGTAGATTTCACACGACTCCGCGCTCAGCGCCGCCGCCAGCGCCACCGCCGTCGTGTCCGAGCCCCCTCGCCCCAGCGTCGTCACTTCCTTCTTGTACGAGACGCCCTGGTAGCCCGCGACGATGACCACCTTGCCCTGCTCCAGCTCGTCCTGGATGCGGTAGGGCCTCACCTCCACGATGCGCGCCTGCGAGTGCGCGTCATTCGTGATGATGCCGCTCTGGCTCCCCGTGAAGCTGATGGCGGGCACCCCCTGCTCCTGGAGCGCCATGGACAAGAGCGCCATGGAGATGCGCTCCCCACACGTCAGCAGCATGTCCAGCTCGCGCCGCGGCGGATCCGGCGACACCTGCTTGGCCAGCGCCAGCAGCTCGTCCGTCGTGTCCCCCATGGCGGAAACAACCACCACCACCTGGTAGCCGCGATCCCGCGTGTCCTTCACTCTGCGTGCGACCTTGCGGATCTTCTCCACATCGGCGACCGAGGAGCCGCCGTACTTCTGCACCACGATTGGCATAAAGCACCCGCTGCTTTGTTCCTAGGGGCCGGCGAAGGTCACAGGTAACCTGCCGGGCGTGTCCGCCAAGACACACTGGAAGCACCTCATGCACAAGGCTCGCCAGCGTCCTCCCGCGTTTTCCCGATGCCCGCCTGCCTGCCTTGACAGGTCGGAATCGGCTTTTATATCGGCCGCCGCTCGTACGCTTCTGAACGGAGCCGTCCCATGCCCATGATCGAGGTCCAGAACCTCACCAAGCGATACCGGGAACGGGTCGCGGTGGATCACCTGAACTTCTCGGTCGCCGAGGGACAGATCCTCGGGTTCCTCGGGCCCAACGGAGCGGGCAAGTCCACCACGATGAAGATCCTCACCGGGTTCCTGCCCCCCTCCGAGGGGACAGCCCGCGTGGCGGGGTTCGACGTCTTCGAGCAGCCCCTAGAGGTCAAGCGGCGGATCGGCTACCTGCCCGAGACCCCGCCGCTGTACCCGGAGATGACGGTGGTCGGGTACCTGAAGTTCGTGGCCCAGCTCAAGGGACTGCCCGGCCGCGGCGTGCGAGCAGAGGTCGAGCGGGTAGGCGGCCTCACGGGCCTGTCCGACGTGATGGGCCGCGTCATCCAGAACCTCTCCAAGGGCTTCAAGCAGCGCGTGGGCATCGCCCAGGCCCTGCTCGGCTCGCCACCGGTGCTCATCCTCGACGAGCCCACCGAGGGACTGGATCCCGCCCAGCGCGCCGAGGTGCGCAGCCTCATCAAGGGGCTGGCGGGCAAGCACACCGTCATCCTCTCCACCCACATCCTCCCCGAGGTGACGATGACCTGTGAGAAGGTCCTCATCCTCAACCAGGGTCGGGTGGTGGCGTACGACGAGATCCGCAAGCTGGCGCGCGTGCACGGTGGCCAGGCGGAGAACGTCTCGCTGGAGGAGATCTTCATCAAGTTGACCGCGGCCTGAGGCCCGCGCGTCCGCTCGCACTCGGTTCACGGAGGCCCCATGCGCACCGCGCTGGCGATCGCCCGCAAAGAGCTGTCCATCTACTTCACCACGCCCTGGGCCTACGCGGTCTTCACGGCGATGCTGGCCGTCGCGTCGTTCTTCTTCGTCAACTCCCTCTACGAGTTCCAGCGCGCCCAGGAGATGGCACGCACGCTGGGCTGGGAGCGCGTCCCCCAGGAGTTCCGCAACCTCACCGACGGGGTGATGGTGCCCTTCTGGTCCTCGGTGATGACCATCACGCTCTTCGTGGTGCCCTTCCTCTCCATGCGGCTGTTCGCCGAGGAGAAGCGCAACAAGACGTTCGAGCTGCTGATGACGGCGCCGGTACGGCCGGTGGAGATCGTCCTGGGCAAGTACCTGGGCGGCCTGGGCATCATCACCACCACGCTGGGGCTCACCATCGTCTTTCCGGTGCTGCTGTCGCTGCTGGGCTCGAGCGACTCGGGCACCGTGCTGGAGTGGGGCACCGTGCTGCTGGCCTACGGCGGGCTGCTGCTGTGGGGCGCCACCTGCATGGCCATCGGCATGTTCATCTCCACACTGACGGAGAGCCAGATGGTGGCGGCCCTGGTGACCTTCGCGGTGCTGCTGCCATGGATGCTGCTGCGCGGGCTGGCCCAGGCCGCCGAGGAGCCCTTGCGCTCCTTCATCAGCCACCTGTCCTTCGACGCGCAGCTGACGGGACTGCTGCGCGGCGTGCTGGACCTGGAGGCGCCCATCTTCTTCCTGTCCGTCATCTTCTTCTCGCTGCTGCTCAGCCACCGCTCGGTGGAGGCACAGCGCTGGGCGTGACATGCCCCCCGCGAGGACGCCAATGAAAGCGGCCAACATCGGCAAGATTCTGGGCGGGTTCGGGCTGCTGCTGCTCTTCTCCAGCCCCTTCACCCTCTTCTTCACCTCGGGCTCCATCCCCATCGTCGCCACGAAGGTGGTGGCCGGCCTGGTGCTGGTGGGCCTGTACTTCGCCACCAACTTCAAGCAGTTCGGCCAGTTCGCCTCGCGGCGCTCCAGCTTCTTCTTCGCCAGCACCACGCTCATCGTGCTGGTGACGCTGGGCGCGCTGGTGACGCTCAACTACATCGCCCACAAGAAGAACAAGCGCTGGGATTTGACGGAGCAGAAGGTCTTCACGCTCTCGCCCCAGACGGTGAGCACGCTCCACGGACTCACCGAGCCGGTGCGGGCCATCGGCTTCATCCCGACGGATCACCCCGCCCACGAGGCGCTCCAGAGCACCTTCGAGCGCTACCACATCGAGGCGCCAGACAAGTTCGACTACTCCTTCAAGGATCCACGGCGTCACCCGGACCTGGCCAAGAAGTACGAGCTGCGCGAGGGGCAGACGACGGTGGTGCTCACGCGGGGCGAGGGTGCCAATGAGGCGCACACCAAGCTCCACGTCATCAGCGAGCAGGAGCTCACCAACGCCCTCCTCAAGCTCAACAAGGTGAGCGACCAGACGGTGTACTTCGTGATCGGCCATGGCGAGTGGTCGCTGGAGGGGCAGATCGCCATGCCCGGCCAGCGCGGGCGGGTGACGAGCCTGTTGGAGATGAAGCAGCAGCTCCGCCAAGAGGGCTACGTCGCCCGGGAGCTCAACCTCGCGGGAGGCACCACGGTGCCCCGGGACGCGGCGCTGGTGGTCATCGCTGGCTCCAAGGCCCCCTTCAGCCCGCCGGAGGTGGAGTCGCTGCGCAGGTACCTGGCCGCGGGTGGCCGGCTGGTCTACTTCGCCGAGGCCTATGGTGAGCCGGGCGATGAGCTGGCGAGGCTGCTCGCGGAGTACGGCCTGGCGCTCGACAAGGGCGTGGTCGCCGACGCGCAGTTCAACGGTGGCAGCCCCTACGTCGTCCTCTCGCTCTTCTTTGGTAACCACGAGATCGCCTGGCCCCTGCGCCAGCGGCAGCTCAACGTCGAGTTCCCCACCTCGCGCAGCATCACCGTGCTCACCGAGGGCCTTGCTGCGGGCGTGAAGGTGGAGCCCGTGGTCCTCACCTCGCCCTTCGGCTGGGTGGAGACGACCCCCGACGACAAGCCGGCCCCCACCGAGGGAGAGAAGAAAGGTCAGCTCCCCCTGGTGGCGGCCAGCACGCGCAACACCTCGGGCGAGCAGACCCGGCGCTTCGACGAGGCGCGGATCGTGGTGGTGGGTGACTCGGAGCTCCTGCTCGACTCCAACTGGGGCCACGAGGGCAACCGCAACCTGGTGATGAACACCCTGGCCTGGGCCACCAGCCAGCAGGACAAGGTCACCATCCGCCCACCGGATCGCGCGGCCTCCACCCTCCAACTGGACGCGGACATGCTCAACCGCATCCGTTTCGTATCCACTGACGTCCTTCCCCTGACGCTGCTCGGCGTGGGGTTGGCCATCTGGCTCTCGAGGCGAAACAAGTGAACGCCCAGCAGAAGAACCTCGTGACGTTGCTGATCGCCACCGTGGTGGCGGGTGGGCTCGGGCTCTACGCGTACTTCGGCGTGATGAAGCCGGAGGAGAAGGAGGCCGAGCGCAAGGAGGTGGAGGGCAAGCTCTTCGCCGTCGACGCCCCTGGCAAGGGTGACACGGACGCGGGAACGGCTCCCGCGCTGCGCTTCACCTGGGTCTCCGTGGAGCTGCCCCACTCGAAGACGGAGATGGAGCTCCAGGAGGGCGTCTGGCGCGTCACCTCGCCGGTCTCCGCGCTCGCGGACAAGGAGCAGATGGACACCCTCATCAGCGAGCTCGCCGCCGCGAAGTTCAAGGCGACTCTCGAGGAGAATCCCACCGACGCGGACCTGGAGCGCTATGGGCTCAAGCCGCCCCGCGCCACCGTGACGGCCCGCGCCTATGTGCCGGACGCCCAGGGCGGAGGGAAGGATGATCCGGCACGCCAGCGCTCGGTGACCTTCTACCTTGGCGTCGAGAATCCCTTCGACGGCACAGCGTACCTGCGCCGAGAGGGGGACCCGCGCGTGTACCTCGCTGGCGGTGCACTCCGCTTCGCGCTGCAGAAGAGCACCTCCGAATGGCGTGACCGCCAGGTCTTCCCCTTGGAGGAGTCCTCGCTGCTGCGCATCGAGGTGAAGGCACGCAAGAACGCCTTCACCCTGGAGCGCGCCACGACTGAAAAGCCGTGGCAGCTGACGCAGCCGGTGACGCTGCGCGCGGCTCCCCAGCGGGTCGCCCGGATGGTGTCGGAGCTCCGCTTCCGCAGGATCATCACCTTCCCCAAGCCCGACGAGGAGGAGAAGGCGCGCAAGGGGCTGGAGAAGCCCCTGGTCGACGCAACCTTCGTCCCCAAAATCGGCGTGCCCCTGCGCCTGCGCCTGGCCGAGGCGGAGCTGCTCGGGGCCAAGCAGACCTTCGCGCTGACCGAGTGGGGCTCGGAGGTCGTGCTCGGCGTGGTGGACCTGGGGACGCTCAATGACCTGGACGTCCCGGCGCTGGATTTCAAGGACAAGAAGGTGCTCGCGCTCCAGGCCAAGGACGTGCGGAAATTCACCATCCACCCGGCCGCTGGCGGCGAGACGATCACGCTGATGAGAGCCCCGGACACCCAGCGCTGGGAGGTGGAAGCCCCCATGCGAGGCCTGGCCAAGGAGTTCAAGCTGGCCTCGTTGCTGAGCTCGCTGGAGAAGCTCGAGGCCGCGGCCATCACCGAGGCCAACCCGAAGAACTGGGCCCGCTATGGCATCAGCGATACGTCTCGCGGAGTGTCGCTGATGGACGACACCGGCCAGCTCATCGCCCGGCTGTGGATCGGCAACCCGGTGAAGGGCAACCCGCAGCGCGTCTGGGCCCGCGGCTCGTCCGAGGACGTCTTCGAGCTGGACAAGTCGGCCCTCGACGCGCTGCCCATGAGCCTGACAGATCTCCTGGACGGCGCGCCGGCCGCGAAGAGCTCGCCCTGAGCCCCCGCCTCACACCTCGAGCAGCAGGAAGCGCTGCTCGGGGTGCATCTTCGTCATGAGCGGCATCGCCACGTTGTAGACAGGGATGCCGCTCTTCGTCTTTCCGGCGGGCGCGCCATGGTGCGCGTGACCATGGAAGACAGCCTCCGCCCCATAGTGGTCCACCGGCATCGCCAGGCGGCTCGTCCCGAGGAAGGGACGAATCTCAATGTTCTCGCCCTCCAGCGTCTCCGGCACCGGCGAGTAGTGCATGATGACCACCTTCTTCGGGGTGTCGAGGTGGCTGAGCGCCGCTTCCAGCTTGAGCGACTCATGCACCGCCTCCTGCACGAAGGACTTCGTCTGCCCCTCGCCGAAGGCCTGCAGCGTGGCATTGCCGAAGCCGCCGCCGAAGCCCTTCACCCCGGCCACGCCCAGCACCTTCTCGAAGATGAAGTGATCCCCATCGAGGATGTGCACCCCCGCCCGCGACAGCTCGCCGCAGATCTCCTTCGCCTGGTTGTGCTCGTAGTCGTGGTTGCCGAGCACCGCCGCCACCGGCACCCGCAGGGCCGACAGCTCCTCGGCGAGCACCTTGCCCTCCTCCACCATGCCACGATCCGTCAGATCCCCGCACAGCAACAGCATGTCTGCTTCCGCGTTGATCTGTTTGACGAGCTGACGAAAGCGGCCGTGTTGATCCTCCCGGCAGTGCAGGTCACCGACCGCCGCCAGCCGTATTTTCGAGTTCGCGTCCCGCGCCACGTGCCTCCCCCTTCTCTCGCTCTCGCTCGTCCCAGGACCGGCCGTCGCCGTATCCCCAATGATGAATGTCCACTGAGTAATTCACCCTCGAGATGAGGTTGCCGCGACACAACCGCTCGTCCCAGTTGCCCTCCTTGAGGGTGTCCAGCGTGCGCGACATGAGCTCCGTCATCAGCCACACAGGAATCAGGTCGCGCTCACATGGGTAGGCGAAGCGGAACATCATCAGGTGGCTGAGCAGCACCTCCCAGTACCGGTCGAAGCGTCTGAGCAGCCGCGCCCAGTCCATGCCCCTCCCCATCTTGAGGATGAGGTGGTTGATGTCCGCGCCGTCGTACCGCTCTCGCTCGTTCACGAAGGCCTTGGACCAGATCATCTCCTCGGCCGGAGCCACCAGACAGGGATGGCCGAAGACAGAGGCGGGCTTCGCGTGGACGAACCACTCGTCGTCCACCGTGGCCACGCCATTGCCAGAGGAGAAGATGAAGTCCACGAAGTACTCGCCCCGATAGGCCTTGTAGATCCACGCCTCGTCGGCTCGCTCGGTTCGCCAGCCGTCCTTCTCCAGCTCCACGAGCGCCCGTTCCGCGTCGCGTTTGCGAGGGAACAAATCCAGGTCCTTCGTATCCCGGTAGATGCCCGTATAGGTGGCGTAGGCATAAGCGCCCCCCACCAAGAACGGCACACCGGCATTCAGCAACACCTCGATGGCCCGGCCACGGGCGTTGATCTCGTCCGTTGTCCGGCTCCGCTCCGCGAGCGAGGCGTCGATTCCCATGTCCCCGGGGTGGTTGGGGTGTCGCATTTCCATGCGGCAAACCTAGGGACGGGCCCTTTTTCTCGTCGGAGCCCCCGTCCGGTACGCCCGGAGGGCAGCCAGGGAGCCACCCAAAAGGCTACATCTCCTCCAGTTCCTTGCCCTTCGTCTCCCGGATGAAGACGAGCACGAAGATGAGCGAGACCACCGCTGCGCCAGTGTAGAGGCCGTAGGCCAGCCCCAGGCCCGCCGTCCGCAAGCCAGGGAACGTGGAGGAGACGATGAAGTTGGCGATCCACTGCGCCGAGCCAGCGAGCGCCAGCGCGAGTCCTCGAATGCGGTTGTTGAACATCTCCCCGAGCAGCACCCACACCACGGGCCCCCAGGACATGCCGAAGCAGAAGACGTAGAGGTTGGCGGCGACCAGGGCAACGGGCCCCGCCGCGCCCTGCAGGACGGGGTTGCCCGAGGGGTCCACTCCGGCCGTACCGAACACGAACGCCATCGTCCCGAGCGTCAGCGACATACCCACCGAGCCCACGATGAGCAGCGGCTTGCGCCCGAAGCGGTCCACCGTGGCGATGGCGATGAACGTGGTGACGATGTTGGTGACGCTGGTGATGACGGTGATGGCCAGCGAGTCCCGCTCCGAGAACCCGACCGCCTGCCAGAGCACGCTCGAGTAATAGAAGATGACGTTGATGCCCACGAACTGCTGGAAGACGGACAGGCCAATGCCCACCCAGACGATGGGAAGCAGACCGAAGCGCCCCTTGAGGTCCGCGAACCGGCTGGTGTGCTCCGCCGAGAGCGTCTGGCGGATTTCATTCACCTTCGCTTCCGCGGCACGTCCCACGATGGTGCGGAGCACGGCCCGCGCCTTCTCATCGCGATGCTTCGCGACCAGGTAGCGGGGGGACTCGGGAATCATGAGGGCGCCCACGCCATAGAGGAGGGCCACGGGCAGCTCGGACAGGAGCATCCACCGCCACGCAGCGATCCCCAGCCAGAAGGGATTCTCAGCAGAGCCCCCAGCCCCGGCTGCGATGCCGTAATCCACGAGCAGCGCCGCGAAGATGCCCAGAACGATGGCCAGCTGTTGGAGCGAACCGAGCCGGCCTCGCAGGTGGGCCGGAGCGATCTCCGCGATGTACGCAGGAGCGATGACGCTGGCGATTCCCACCGCGATGCCGCCCAACAACCGCCAGATGCTGAAGTCCACGAGCCCGAAAGCGAAGCCAGAGCCCACAGTCCCCACGCTGAAGAGCACGGAGGCCACCACCATGGTCCAGATCCGGCCCAGCCGATCCGCCAGCTGTCCGCCGATGAACGCGCCGAGGGCCGAGCCGAGGAGCGCCGAGGACACGGAGAGCCCGATGGCCGCGTCTCCGGCCTGGAAGGTCGACTCCAGAGCACCGACAGCGCCGTTGATGACCGCCGTATCGAAACCGAACAGGAAGCCACCCACTGCGGCCACCGCGGCAATCAGCACGACCTTCGATACGGAGCCTTCCGCGGCCATCGCGTCGTCGCGGACATCCACCATTCCGACCTCCCGGAGTGCGCCCCCAACATCCGCACTCCGGACCACCCGTCATCCCCTTCCGGAGTGCGGATGTTCGCCGTTGGAAACGAGCACCTGCCTTCGGTGCTCTTGCCGCGATGCGTTGGGACTCAAGGCGTCACGGCGGCTGCAAAGCGCCGCTGGCCTTCTCGAATCGTGAGGATGACCGCGGGCTTCACCGGGTTGCGGTCCGCGTCCAGGGTGAGCGTGCCCGTGGCGCCGGGGTGCTCCTTCGTGCTGGCGAGCGCATCCCGGATGTCCGCGCCCGAGAGTGACTTCGCTCGCTCGATGGCCGCGAGCGCCACCTTCGCGGCGTCATAGCCCAACGCGGAGGCAGCCTCGGGAGAGCGGCCGTAGCGCGCCCGGAACGAGGTGATGAAGCGCTGCAGCTCGGGCGCGGGGTTGTCCTCGGCGTAGTGCGACGAGTAGTAGGCGCCCTCCAGCGCGCCGCCCGCGAGCTCGAAGAGGCGGTCCGACTCCCAGCCGTCCCCGCCCAACAGGGGCTGCGTCAGCCCCAGCTCACGCGCCTGACGGGCGATGACGCCCACCTCACTGTAGAAGCCCGGCAGATACAGCGCCTGGGGCTTCGCCTTCTTCACCGCCAGCAGCGGCGCGCGGTAGTCCGTATCGCCCTTGGAGTAGCTCTCCACGGCCACCACTGTCCCGCCCAGCTTCTTGAAGGCCTCGGTGAAGGCCTCGCTCAACCCGAGCGAGGAGGCGTTCTTGCTGTCGTGCAACACGGCCACGCGGTCGAGCTTCAGGTTCTCCCGGGCAAAGCGTGCCATGGCGCCCCCCTGGAAAGGGTCGATGAAGCAGGTGCGGAAGATGAAGTCGCCCTTCTTCGTCACGTCCGGGTGGGTGGCCGAGGGCGTCACCATGGGCACTTGCGCCGCCTGCACCGCGTCCGCAATGGCGAGCGAGCCGGACGACGTCACATCTCCCAGGATGAGCACCACCCGGTCCTGCGTGAGGAGGCGCTTCGCCGCGGCCACCGACTCCTCGAGCTTGCCCTGCGTGTCGTAGGCACGGACCTCGACCTTCCGGCCCCTCACTCCGCCCGCGGCGTTTACCTGCTCCACGGCGAACAAGATGCCGTCGCGCACCACCGTGCCAAACGAGGCCTCCGAGCCCGTGAGGCTCCCCAGCACGCCGATGACGATGGGCCCTTCGTCGGGAGGGGCACTCCGCTCCGGGGTTGCAGCAGCCGGAGCCGAGGAGGCTGGAGGCGGGGACTTCCGCTCACAGGCGAGGGAACACAGGGCGAAGGCGGCGATGAACGGAAGGAGGCGATGCATGTTGGCTCAGAGCCGCCCGTGAGGCACCCGCCCCTGCCGGAAGGCTTCCACCTGGAGGTATGTGAAGGGCTGATCGTAGAGGAGTCGATCCTGCTGCCGCGTGCGGAAAAGATCGACGATGTAGTTCATCCGATCGTCCAGGTTGCCCCAGTCCCGCGCGGCGCTCCCCTGGGTATCGTTGAGGGTCCGGTCCACCCGGGCGAGCAGCGCCAGGAGCTCCGGATGGGAGAGCGTCTGAAGCTCGGGAGGGAAGTCCCGCTCGGCGGTGAGCGCCGGGATGTCCTCGCCCATCTTGAGTGCCGCGTCGGGTAGCTCGAGCTGCATGAAGGCCCGCGTGGACAGCTCGCGCCACAAACGCTCGAGCCACCGGGCGAGCGGCTCGAAGAGAGAGCGCAGCGACAGCTCCTGGATCGCCAGGCCGGCCCCCCCCCGGAGCTGCCCCGACGCCCCCTGCCCGGAGGCCCGCAGTCCCGAGGAGACGGACAGCTCGTGCAGGAACACGTCCCGGAAGGGGGCGTTCAGGGAGTCGAGGATGGGCCCCTGCAGGCGTGCCTGCTCGTGGAACCCGACCAGCGAATTGGCCAGGAAGAGCAGCTCCGCGCGGGCCTTCGGCTCCTGTGCGTGCAGCGCCTGGTGGTAGTGGGTGGCGGCGCGGATGAGCAGTTCCTGGCCTCCCTCGTCCACCGGCCCGGGACGCAGGCGCGCCAGGAGCCCGTTCAGCGCGTCCTGATCGGGGGGTGCACCGCCACCGAATCGCGCGAGCATCTCCACGTAGAAGGGGCCAAGCTCCTCGAAGACGAGCAGGTTGCCCCGGGCGATGTGGTGGGCAATGTCGTCCGCGATGCGCTCGATGGTGCGAGTGAGCACCGGCTGAAGGCCGAACCTCGGGAGGCTGAATTCCAGGCTCCGCGTCTGCGTCTGGAAGCGCTGCTGGTTGCTGAAGCCGCGCGTCGTCGCATCCGCCCGCTCCAGGAAGTTCCCGAGGAGGTCCGGGATCTCGTCCTTGCGGATGAAGACGCCGGCCGTCTTGGAGGCCCACGTGGCATAGGCACACCAGCTGACGTTCTTCACCCCGAGCAGGCCGGAGAGCGCGACCGTCAGCGCGTGGTACGCTTGGGTGATGCGCAGGTTGCGGACGACCGGATCCGTCACGCGCACGATGGCGTCGAGTTCCTCGTGGGTCGGTGTGGACCAGAGCCGGGGCAGAGTGTCTTCGGATGGGACTCCAAGCATCGACCAGTACCCCCCGTTCAGAGCCGCACAGCCTACCATACGGGCACTCAGGCGCCCGGACCTCTCTCTTGGACTGGAGGGCGACGCCATCCTTCCTTGACTCGATGGGGGTCCCTCTTTAGGTTCACTCCCTTACCGCAGAACCCAGCGAAGGACCTTTTCCACCATGGCTCGCGTCACAGTCGAAGACTGCCTCCCCCTGGTCGATAACCGCTTCGCGCTCGTGCTGCTGGCGGCCAAGCGCGCCCGTCAGCTCATGGCCGGCGCCCGCCCCATCATCGACATCTCCAAGAACAAGCCCCCCGTGCTCTCGCTTCGCGAGGTCGCCACCGGCCGGGTGAAGTTCGACCGTGACGTGCGCGAAGCCCTCACCGGCAAGTACTCCTCCGCCGAGCAGAAGGCCAACGGCGCCTAGTCCCCGGAGCCCTCCGGGCGTACCCCGGACAGGGCGAGGGTGGCCCCCGCGCGCAGCAGCATCCTGGCCGCGCGCGCGGCGATGGCCTTCTCGCCCTTGTAGCCCAGCATGGCCGCGGCCCGAGCCAGCGGAACCCAGCGCGTCTCGTCCACCTCCACCCGGTGACCTTCGTGCTGGATGTCTCCCAGCACCCCCGACTGGTAACGGAAGAGGAAGAAGTGCACGCGCTTGAAGATGCGCTGGCCGCGGAACTGGTAGACGTAGCGGATCTCCCCCAGCGGCGCGACGAGCGTGGCCTTCAGGCCCGTCTCCTCCCACACCTCACGGACGGCCGTCTGCTCGGGTGACTCCCCGGGGTCCACGTGTCCCTTGGGAAGCGCCCACAGGGAGCGACCGTGGGGCCGGATGACGGCCACCTCCAGCTCGCTCCCCTGCTCTCGGACAACGACTCCTCCGGCGGACGCCTCACGGGGCATAACGCCCACAAGGTAACCGATGCCCGGCCCCCGCGTTCAGGAGACTTGAGCAAAGTGGCGCAGCTTGGCTTCTGCGCCCAACCGGTACGCGTAACGCAAGTCGGACAACAGCCGCTCCAGCCTCCGGCCCGCCACGTGCCTCATCAGCCGGGAGCAGAAGTTGCGCGACAGCCGATTGGCCTCCTCATACCGCCAGCGCTCCGCCTGCGTCAGCCGCTCCCGGTAGGACACCCGGTCAAACAGCCGCCGCCGCAGCTCCTCCGCCCACGTCCCTACGCCGTCCCCCCACCGGTGCAGCAGGCACAGGGCGAACTTGTCCACCTCCGCCTGGGCCTCCAGCTCCAGCAGGGACACGGTACGCTCATGTATGGCCGTGTGCACCACATAGACAAAGTGGGACACGCCCTCGGCGAGCTGGCAGAAGCCATCCAGTTCACGCTCCAGCATCGAAGCCACCGGGCCGCTCTCGTAGGGTTTGAGGCGGTGCAGGAGCGAGGGAGAGAGGTAGAGGGCGAGCTCCAGCTCCCCCTCCCCCGCGAGCACCAACAGCTCCTCGTCGGCGCGCCCGCTGGCGCCGAGCTGGACGGCGGCCTCCCTATCCACCACGAAGCCCTCCGCCTGAGCGGCGCAGGTAATTCCGTAGATCGCCTCCAGGTGCGCCTGAACGCGGCTGATCATGCGGTGGCTCCCCGGCTCAGTTCGGCAGACCCTTGGGCACCACCATCCCGGCGTCCACGAGCACCTGCTCCAGCCGATCGTTGCCCGTGCGCACCCAGCTCTCGTACACCTTGAGGGCGCCCGTAGGGCCGTTCTGCACCAGCCCTCGCGCGGCAATCTCCTCCAGCACATCCACCAACGCGCGGAACTTCGCGCAGAGCTCGCGGTAGACGCCAGCGAAGCCCGCGGCGGGCGACAGGTCCGCCACCTGCGCATACGCCGCCCCGCCCATCTGGATGTAGTAGTCCTGCCCCACCGGGCCCTCGCGCAGCGCGCCCGAGAAGAAGCCCGCCTGGTAGAGCGACACATCCCCCAGCCGCCGCAGCGTCCGGATGCGCTCGTCTCGCTGCTGCTGGAGCGCGCGGTGGTACAGCATGGCCAGCGGCTCCTGCTCCTGGCGCCCGTCCTGTCCCTTGCTGAACAGGTTGTCCGAGCAGGCGAACTCGGCCAGCAGGTTCACCAGATAGAACTCGGTCGTCTCCGCGACCGCGATCTTCTGGCGCCGAATGACTTCCTCCAACAGCGCCTTGAAGAACTCCTTCAACGACGGGGCCGTCACCAGTTGACTCATGGACTCTCGACCTCCCTCGTCCCCGGGGAAGAACGGGCCGGGGACGCCATGAAAAAGTTACCAACGGCCCCCCACTCTCCGCAAAAAGACCTCCAATCATTCCGGGCACTTACGCTGGCACTCGCCCCGGGTGACTGCCAAAAACGGCTCCCCCGGACGCTCTCCCGGTATGGGACGTCCACGGGAAGACAGAGTCGAAAAACCAAGTTGTGACGGGGGGTTGGCGCCGGCCGGCCCTCGGGTATGGGCTCGCTTGACGGGTCAACTTCGCTGGTTATTATCCCGCGCGCTTGGTGGTTAGCACTCATGAGGTGCGAGTGCCAATCGCCTGGGCCCCGAAGCCCTATTCCAACCCCAACGGGTGCTCCGCTCCCTGGAGTGCCTCATCGGAAGGAGACAAACCGTGAAGATTCGTCCCCTGCAGGATCGTCTGATCGTCAAGCGCGTGGCCGAGGAGAACAAGACCAAGGGTGGTCTGTACATCCCGGAGACCGCCAAGGAGAAGCCGCTCGAGGGCCACGTGGTCGCGGTCGGCAACGGCAAGGTGCTCGAGGACGGCAAGGTGCGCCCGCTGGACATCAAGGCCGGCGACACCATCCTCTTCAGCAAGTACGCGGGCACGGAGATCAAGCTGGACGGCGAGGAGCACCTCATCCTGCGTGAGGAGGATGTGCTCGGCGTGGTCGAGAAGTAATCCCGCTTCTCCTCTCCCCTTTTACCCACAAGGAATCAATCAACATGGCGAAGGACATTCTTTTCGACGTCCGCGCGCGCGAGTCCATCCTGCGCGGCGTGAACATCCTGGCCGACGCGGTGAAGGTCACCCTGGGCCCCAAGGGCCGCAACGTGGTGATCGAGAAGTCGTTCGGCTCCCCCACGATCACCAAGGACGGCGTGACCGTTGCCAAGGAGATCGAGCTCGAGAACAAGTTCGAGAACATGGGCGCGCAGATGGTGAAGGAGGTTGCCTCGAAGACCTCCGACGTGGCCGGTGACGGCACCACCACCGCGACCGTGCTGGCCCAGGCCATCTTCCGCGAGGGCGCGAAGCTGGTGGCCGCCGGTCACAACCCGATGGACATCAAGCGCGGCATCGACAAGGCCGTGGCTGCCATCGTGGCCGAGCTGAAGAACCTGGCCAAGCCGACCAAGGACAAGAAGGAGATCGCCCAGGTCGGTACCATCTCCGCCAACGGCGACACCACCATCGGTCAGATCATCGCCGATGCGATGGAGAAGGTCGGCAAGGAGGGCGTCATCACGGTGGAGGAGGCCAAGGGTCTCGACACCACCCTGGACGTGGTCGAGGGTATGCAGTTCGACCGCGGCTACCTCTCTCCGTACTTCGTGACGGATCCGGACCGCATGGAGGTCGTGCTCAACGACGCCCTCATCCTCATCAACGAGAAGAAGATCTCGTCGATGAAGGACATGCTCCCCATCCTCGAGCAGGTGGCCCGCTCCGGCAAGCCGCTGCTGATCATCGCCGAGGACATCGAGGGCGAGGCCCTGGCCACCCTGGTGGTGAACAAGATCCGCGGCGTGCTGAACGTGGCGGCGGTGAAGGCGCCGGGCTTCGGTGACCGTCGCAAGGCCATGCTCGAGGACATCGCCACCCTGACGGGCGGCCGGATGATCGCCGAGGAGCTGGGCATCAAGATGGAGACGCTGACGATCCAGGATCTGGGTCGGGCCAAGCGCATCACCATCGACAAGGACAACACCACGATCGTCGACGGTGCGGGCGCCCAGAAGGACATCGAGGCGCGCGTGAAGCAGATCCGCGCTCAGATCGAGGAGACCACCAGCGACTACGATCGCGAGAAGCTCCAGGAGCGTCTGGCGAAGCTGGTGGGCGGCGTGGCCGTCATCAACGTGGGCGCCGCGACCGAGACCGAGATGAAGGAGAAGAAGGCTCGCGTGGAGGACGCCCTCAACGCGACCCGCGCCGCCGTCGAGGAGGGCGTGGTCCCTGGTGGTGGCGTGGCCCTGCTGCGCTGCTCCAAGGCGCTGGACTCCCTCAAGGTCGAGGCCGGTGAGAAGTTCGGCGTGGACATCATCCGCCGCGCGGTCGAGGAGCCGCTGCGTCAGATCGTCGCCAACGGCGGTCTCGAGGGCAGCGTGATCGTGAACAAGGTCAAGGAGGGCACTGGCTCGTACGGCTTCAACGCCGCGACCAGCGTCTACGAGGACCTGCTGGCCGCGGGCGTGATCGACCCGGCCAAGGTGAGCCGCTACGCGCTGCAGAACGCGGCCTCCGTTGCCTCCCTCATGCTCACCACCGAGGCCATGGTGGCCGAGCGCCCGAAGGAGGAGAAGGAGGGCGCTGGCGCCGCCGGTGGCATGGGCGGCATGGGTGGTATGGGCGGCATGGGCGGCATGGGCATGTAGTGCCTGCCCGAGCATCGGAGCGTGGCACCCGCCGCGCTCCGGTTCTCCCAACGGCCTCCGGTTCCCTTGTGGAATCGGGGGCCGTTCGCGTTTCCGAGCAGCCAGCGGGCATCCGTCAGGTGGCACGGAGTCCCCTTCCCTCTTAGTTTGGGGGGAAGACACGAGGGAGGACACGCGTGAAGCCCGTCAAAATCTACACCACCACCTACTGCGGTTACTGCGTCCGGGCGAAGGATCTGCTGACGCGCAAGGGCGTGAAGTACGAGGAGCTGGACGTCACCGGCAACGACGAGATGCGCTCGAAGCTGGTGGAGATGAGCGGCGGCCAGCGGACCGTGCCGCAGATCTGGATCGGCGACACCCACGTGGGCGGCTACAGCGACCTGGCCCGCCTGGAGAGCGAGGGCAGGCTCGATCCGATGCTGGCCTGAGTCCTCGGCGGTGACATGGAGCAGGCGGCCAGCCGAGCTCCATGAGCACCCCCTCTTGGCCGTGAGCAGGTTGCCCGGAGCAAACCCTCACGCACGGAGGTGGACGATGGCAGAGGCAGGGGAACAGGTCACGGGCACGAAGGACGAGAACTACGACGTCATCAGCGTGCTCTACCACTGTCTCCAGGGGGCCTCGGAGGTGGGCCAGTACATCCAGGACGCCGAGCAGAACGGTGACCAGGAGCTGGTGGACTTCTTCCGTGACTACCAGGAGGCCCAGCGCGATCTGGCCGAGCGCGCGAAGAACCTGCTCGGCGCGCGGCTGATCCGGACCGAGGGCGTCCAGGCCGACAGCGGCGCCCAGGTCAGCGGAAAGAAGGGCGGGAGGAAGCTGGCGGCGGAGGGCAAGTCGCAGCAGGCCCGTTCCGCCGGAGCGCAGACCAACGCGCAGGTGAAGTCCGGTGGCCGGGAGAACGACGACATCGTGGACGAGGAGTCCAAGGAGTCCTTCCCGGCGAGCGACTCGCCCGCCCGGTACTAGCAACACGGGGCGGATGGCGCACGCCCGGGGCTGGACTCCACGTGCGCCGTCCTGCTCGCCGCCCTTTGCGGCGCGGTGTGTCAGACGGTTCGCCAATCCCAAACTTGGAACCTGACGCGCTGACGCAGCTTGCCAAGCGGCTGGTCAGACTGTCTGTGCGAGCGGTCCCGCACGGAGGGAAACTTTTCACTGGGAAACAGTGGTGGGATGAGCGAGTTGCTCCGCTCTGCCGCAGGCGCACGCCCACGTGCGATTCTCCCCCACCCCGGTTCGGCTCCGCGTCCTCTTGCATGAGAGAGACTTCACCGAGCGCCTCATCCCTTGAATAGCCTCACCGAGAGAGCACTAAAGCTTGCCCAAGCCCCACCAAGACCCATAAACAGGAAACTCCCGCGTCGCAGGCGGAGCTACCCGTCCGCCGCCCGGGTGGAGGGTCTACGCCAATGATCGAGGACAGGCCGGAGGTCACGCTCACCGCGAAGACGGGCGATGCCCGCTCGACACGGATTCAAGTGCGTGAGTGGACGGTGGATGTGGTGGCTGGCCCGGACAAGGGCAAGAAGGTCACCACGCAGGATGCGCTGCTGCGCGTGGGCTCGGACCCAGCCAGCGATCTGGTGCTCAGCGACCAGACGGTGAGCCGGCGTCATCTGGAGCTGGAGCGCACGGCGCAGGGCATCATCCTGCGCGACCTGGGCAGCCGCAACGGCACCTTCCTGGATGGCCACCAGGTCATGCAGGTGCTGCTGCAACCGGGCGACAAGGTGCAGCTGGGCAAGACGAAGCTGGCCATCAAGCAGGAGTCGCGCGCCACGGAGGTGGAGGTCTCGGGCGGAGCGGACGCCTTCGGGGGGCTGGTGGGCACCTCGGAGAAGATGCGCGTCGTCTTCGCGCAGCTGCGCAGCATCGCCCGCGAGGACATGAACCTGCTCGTCGAGGGCGAGACGGGTACCGGCAAGGAGCTCGCCGCGCGCGCCGTGCACCAGCACTCGATGCGGCGGCACGGCCCCTTCAAGGTGGTGGACTGCAACCTCATCACCGAGGAGAAGGCCGAGCGTGAGCTGTTCGGCGGCCTGCGCTCCAACAGCGAGGAGGATGAGAAGGGCGCCAAGGGTGTCTTCGAGGCGGCCCAGGGCGGAACCCTCTTCCTGGACGAGGTGGGCGAGCTGCCCCTGTCGCTGCAACCCAAGCTCCTGCGCGTGCTGGAGTCGCGCGAGGTGCCCTCGCTGGACGGAGCGCCGGTGCCGGTGGACGTGCGCGTCATCGCCTCCACGCACCGCAACCTCGAGGAGGACGTGCGCCAGGGCCGCTTCCGGGCGGACCTCTACTACCGGCTGGCGGTGGCGCGCGTGCGCCTGCCCCCACTGCGCACCCGGCGCGAGGACATCCCCGTGCTGGCCCAGTCCCTGCTGCGCGGCATCAAGTCCTCCTTCGAGCTCACCCCCCAGACGCTCGCTCTCTTCGAGGGCTACGACTGGCCCGGCAACGTGCGCGAGCTGCGCAACGTGCTGGAGCGCGGCGCGCTCATGCAGGAGACGGGCAACGTCAGCTGGCTGGACTTCATGGCCCAGCCCCAGCGCAAGGTGGAGGGCCAGCAGCCCACCACCAGCGTGGCCGCGCTGGTGACGGGCATGCCCTACCACGAGGCCAAGGACCGGGTGGTGGCCGACTTCGAGCGCCTCTACTTCGCCGAGGTCATGCGCGTGTCCAACTTCGACATGAAGACGGCCGAGCAGCACACCGGCCTGTCCATGCAAAGCCTCTACCGTTTGCTCAAGAAGAACGGTCTGCGGCTGAAGGATCTCAAGAACGCCGAAGGCCTTGATAAATGAGGCCCTCGCTGTTCCAACCCCAAGGGAGCTCCCAAGCATGATGCGCCGTCTCGCCATCGCCTCCGTCCTCCTCGCCGCGGGTGGCTGTGCCACCCAGGATCAGGCCCAGAAGCAGCAGGGCCCGACCACCAAGGAAGAGCGGATGCGCATCACCAACCAGCCGCCGTTCGACCTGGCGGTGTGCCAGTCCAAGCCGCTCACCCTGCCCCAGCCCGTCAACCAGGGCGTGCTCGTGGGCGCGATGCTCTCCATCCGTCCCGAGGTGATGGAGTGCCTGGTGGACCCGAAGTCCCGCGGTGGCGCCGACACCACCCGGGTGCTCGTGAAGACCACCGTGAACGACCAGGGCGGCACCCACGCCGTCTCCGGAGAGAACCTCACCCCCGAGGGCACCACGTGCGTGCAGAACGTGGTGAACGCGCGCGTGCCCATCACCGCCCTGCCCAAGGGCGCGCAGCCGGTGGAGTCCGAGAGCTCCTTCATCCACGAGGCGGCCAACAGCCCCAGCGTCAAGTTCGGCATCAACCCGGGCTCTGACTTCTCGGGCAACGTGCGGCTCGCTCAGTCCTCCTGGTGCGAGTGCTACGCGGGCTTCGGCGAGAAGACCGCGCCCATCCTCAAGGCCAACGTGGACCTGGCGAAGGGCTCGGCGACCGCCACCAGCATCACGTTCGATCCGGTGGGAACCCCCGAGGGTGACCAGCTCGCCGCCTGCCTCCAGGCCAAGATGATGGCCGTGCCGGCGCAGCTGGAGGTGGATCAGCTGAAGTTCCCCTACCGCTTCGTCCACTTCAACTCGCGGGCCGCACAGCCCGCCGCGGACCTGCCGCCCGAGCTGCGCTTCTTCCAGCTCGAGCTGGTGCGCAACCAGCGCTCCGCCGAGGCCGCCATCGCCTTCGGCTCCCGCGCCAACGCCGCCGAGGCTTATGACGCCATCGTCACCAAGTACCAGAAGACCAAGGACTGGAAGCTGGTCGACGAGCTGAAGGCCAAGTGCAAGGCGCTCGTCGACTCCGCGCAGAGCTGGGTCAACGCCATCGACTCCCAGCTCAAGGTCGACCAGGCCACCCTGGCCCTCGCCCAGGAGCTCAAGGCCAAGGATCCGGCCTGGACCGAGGTCGAGACGAAGACCCAGGTGGTCATCGGCAACACCGAGCAGGACCTGAACAACGCCCAGAAGCGCCTCGCCGCCGACCAGGGCGCCTGCCCCAAGGAGCGCAAGTAGTCCGCGCTCCGGCCTAAGCACTCGGGCCTGAAACGACGAAGGCGCGGGACCTGAAATCAGGTTCCGCGCCTTCTTCTTTGCGGGCCCCACGAGGGGCGGTGACTACGCCGCGGTGATGTTGTCGTTGGCGGCCTTGGCCTCGCGCAGCTTCACGCTCACCAGCTTGGAGATACCCGGCTCCTCCATGGTCACGCCGTACAGCGTGTCCGCCACTTCCATGGTGCGCTTGTTGTGGGTGATGAGGATGAACTGCGACTGCTTGCTCATCTCCTTCACCATGTCGTTGTAGCGACCCACGTTGCCCTCATCCAGCGGCGCGTCGACCTCGTCCAGGAGGCAGAAGGGCGTCGGCTTGATGAGGAAGATGGCGAAGATGAGCGCCACGGCCGTGAGCGCCTTCTCACCACCCGACAGCAGGTTCATGCTCTGCAGCTTCTTACCGGGCGGCTGCGCGACGATCTCCACGCCGGGCTCCCCACCCTGCACCTCGTTCGTCAGCACCAGGCTCGCCCGGCCGCCACCGAACAGCCGCGGGAAGATGGCCTGGAACTTCTCGTTGACGATCTCGAACGTCTGCTTGAAGCGCTCCCGGCTCGATGCGTCGATGCGGCGGATGGCCTCCTGCAGCTTCTCCACCGACTCCGCCAGGTCCTTCTTCTGCGTCAGCAGGAACTCCGAGCGCTGCGACAGCTCCGTGTGCTCGTCGATGGCGGTGAGGTTGATCTCCCCCATCTTCTCCACCTGCGCGCGCAGGTCCTTCAGCTCCTGCTCCGCCTCCTCGCTCAGTGACGGCAGCATGTGGTAGCGGTGCACCTCCTCCTGCAGCTCCGTCCCGTGGCGCTCGCGGATGCCCGCCACCAGGTGCTCCAGCTCCAGGGCAATCTCCCGCTCGCGCAACGTAATCTGCGACAGGCCCTGGGTGAGGCCGTCCAGCTTCGTGCGCAGCTCGCGCAGCACGTTGTCCTGCTCGCGAACCTCGCCCGACGCCGTGGTGTGGGCCGTGCGCCGTGCCTCCAGCACCTCGGACGCAAGGCGCAGCTCCTCGGCCTTCTTGGCGCGCTCCGCCTCCGTCTCCGTGATGCGGCGCTGGAACTCCTCCACCCGTGCCGAGCCGTCGCGCACCGTGGACTCCAGCTTGCGCACCCGGCCGGCCATCTCCTCCTTCTGGGCCAGCAGGCTCTCCAGCTCCTTGCGAGCCGATTCACCGCGCTCGCCGCCGGCAGCCACCTTCACCTTCAGGCTGGTGAGGTTGCTCGTGGCCGTCTCCGCCCGCTGCCGGAGCGACTCCAGCTCGCCCACCAACTGCTTCACGCGCTCCTCGCGGCCCTCGCGGTCCGCCTGGCCGTGCGCCACCTCGCCCCGGCTGTTCTCCTCCTCGTGCGCCAGCCCGTCGTACATCTGCGTGAGCTGCGCCTCCTCGGCATCCAGCGCCCGGAGGCGGTCGCGCACCCGCGCCAGGTCCTCGCTCGCCTTGTGCAGGTCCTTCTCCTGGCTGGCGAGGCTCAGCTCCTCGGCGTGCTGGTTCTTCGCCAGCCCCCTGAGGACGTCCTCCGAGTCCCCCATCTGCTTCTGCAGGGTGTAGTGCCGGGTGAGGATCTCGTTGTAGCGCTCCTCCACCCGAGTCACTTCGGCGGCCAGCTCGGCGATCTCCCGCTTCTTCTGCAGCGCGCCCACCGCGGCGCCCTCGCGCTCGCCGCCGATGATGGTGCCGTCCGGGCGGAACACCTCACCGTCCAGGGTGACGAGCGTGCAGCAGTTGCCGCCCTCGGCCTCCGCGTACGCCTTGGCGGAGGCAATGTCCTCCACGATGACCACGTCCCAGAGCAGCAGCTTCACCACCGGCTGGAGCGACTCCTCGCACGTCACCTCGTCGAGGGCACGCGCCAGCACCCCGGGGCGGGACATGTCCGGCTGCACCACGGAGGGCACGCGCTCGGGCGAGGGCACGGGCAGGAAGCTGCCCCGGCCCTCCGCGGCGTCCTTGAGGTACTCCACCAACTCCACGCCCTTGTCGCGGCTCTCGACGACGACGTGCTGCAGCCGCTCGCCCAGCACGGCCTCCACCGCACGCTCGAAGCGCGGCGTGGTGGAGATGACGTCGGCCACCAGGCCGAAGATGCCCTGCGTACGAGCCTCTTCTCCAGCGCGCACCATCACCGCGCGCACGCCCTTGTCGAAGCCCTCGTAATCCTTCTGCAGCGCCTCCAGCGAGGCGAGCCGGCTGCGCTTGTCGCTCAGCTCCTCGCGCAGGCCGATGACCTGGACCTCATTCTCCATGAAGGCCTGGCGCGTGCGCATCAGGGCCTCTTCCTCGTGGCCCTTGCGCTCGGCGAGCTCCAGCGACAGGTGGCGGCTGTCCTCCACCCGGCGGGCCACATGCTGGCGCGCGTCCTCGAGCTGCTTCTCCTGCTCGCGCAGGGCGTCCGCCTCGGCGCGGTTACGAGCCCGGCGGGCCTCCAGGTCCGTCTTCTGGCGGGCCAGGTTGACGAGGTTGCTCTCGTGGTTGGCCAGCCGGCTGGCCACGGTGACGAGCGCCGCGCGCTCCTGCTCCAGCCGCAGGGAGATCTCCGTCTGCAGCTGGCTCACCCGGCGCAGCTCCTCCTGCGCCACCTTCATCGCGACCTCGTCCTCCTTCCACGAGCCGGCGATGGAGCTGAGCTCCGCCTCACGCGAGGCCATGGTCTCGGCCACCTCGGCCTGACGGGCCTTGAGCGCGTTGAGCTCGGTCTCGGACTGGGCGACGCGGGCGGTCGTCTCCTCCAGGTCCTTGCGCCAGTAGGCCAGGTCCTGGTCCGCGCGCTGCAGGGCGCTCTCCATCGTGTGCACGTCGGCGGAGAGCTTCTGCAGGGACTCGGTCTCGGCCTCCAGCGAGGTGCGGCGGTTGGTGATGACCAACTCCAGCTCGCGCATCTTCTCCAGGCCCTCGCGCTCCTCGGCGCCCACGCTGCCCAGCTTCTCCTGGAGCAGCTTGGCCTCGGCGTGCAGGGCCAGGAAGCGGTGCGAGGCCGAGTGCAGCTCGATCTCCCGCATCCGCGTCTTGAGCTTCTTGTACTTCTCCGCCTTCTTCGCCTGGCGCGAGAGGCTCTCGAGCCGGCGCTCCAGCTCGGAGGTGATGTCCGTGACGCGCAGGAGGTTGGCCTGGGTGGCCTCCAGCTTGCGCTCGGCGGCCTTGCGGCGCGACTTGTACTTGGTGACGCCCGCGGCCTCCTCGATCAGGTGGCGCCGGTCCTCGGGCTTGCTGGAGACGATGAGGCCCACGCGGCCCTGCTCGATGATGGAGTAGGCCTTGGTGCCCACGCCGGTGCCGAGGAAGAGCTCGGTGATGTCCAGCAGGCGGCAGGTCGTCTTGTTGATGAGGTACTCGGAGTCGCCGCTGCGGAAGAGCCGGCGCGTCACCGTCACCTCGGAGAGGCCGGAGAGGTGGGCCGGGAGCGTGTCCGTCTCGTCCACGTGGAAGGTGAGCGACACCTCGGCCATGGACAGGGGCGGCTTGGACTCCGAGCCGTTGAAGATGACGTCCTCCATGCCGCGGCCGCGCAGGTTCTTGGCGCTCTGCTCGCCCATCACCCAGCGGATGGAGTCCACCACGTTCGACTTGCCGCAGCCGTTGGGGCCGACGATGCCCGTCACTCCGTCATCGAACGTGAAGACGCTGCGCTCCATGAACGACTTGAAGCCGGTGATGTCCAGCCGCTTGATTCGCATGTGAAACGGGCTCCCGAAAGGTGTCCAGGCAAGGGAGGAATCGCGCCAGAGGCCGAAAAATCGGCCTCGGAGCGTTCAGACGAGTAGCACGCTGGATCTCAGCCGATCAAGCATGACCCTGCCATGCGTGACGATATGCGAGCAGGCAAGCATGGCGCCCACCGACCTGACGACCGGGGGATCGTCCGGGAGCACATGGACCCTACCTCTCCTCAATTGTTTCTGGAGGCGACCGCCGCTCAGGCCCCTGCCCGCCCTCTCGCCCCTCGTTGGAGCGACCTGGGCATAACAGATGGGTCTGACACGGCCGCTGAGCAGGCGAGCGGACGGAGGTCACACCTCTGCCTGGAGGAGGGGCTCCGGCTCACCTCGCAGGAGGGAGGCACGGAGCTGTCGCTGGGAACCCGCGCTCGGTGACGCTCAGCGCTTGAGGCGCTTCGTCCACTCGAGGCAGGGCGCCTCCACCCAGGTGTACAGCACGTGGGCGGCGGCAATGCTCGCGGCGTAGACGGCCCCGAGGAACGCCAGGGCCGCCAGGTCCGAAGGCGGAGCGACACGCACCTTCACGGACAGCAGGAGCAGGCACAGGGGCACGTGCACGAGGTAGATGCTGTACGAGGTGCGGCCCAGGTACTGGAAGGGCCGGGCGGCGAGCCAGGAGTAGAGCCGATGGCTCCGTCCAGCCACGTAGAGCAGCGAGCTGGTGGCGGCCGCCACGAACACGCGGCTATCGAGCTTCCACGCGAACAAGGCCCACAGGCCAATCACCAAGGTGTACCAGACGGCACGAGGCAGCCGACCCTCGAGCGTCCACCACGTCAGCGCGCCCGCCAGGAAGACGAACACGTGGGGGGGCAGGTAGATGACGTGCGTCTCATGGGAACGCATCTGCAACAGGCCTGTAGGCCAGGCCAGCGACAGCACGAAGAGGCCCGCGAAGAACAGCGGCAGCACGGCCTCGCGGCCCGACCAGCGGGAGAGCGCCTGGGCGAGCCCCAGCAGCACCGCGAACGCCAGGTAGAACTGGAACTCGATGCACAAGGTCCAGAACGCGACATTGAGCTGCCCGTAGCCCGCGAGATCCTGCAGGTAGAGCAGGTGCGAGAGCAGGTGGGGGACCGAGGGCAGCCCCGCGGGCTTGCCGGTCATCACCCCGCGCAGAAGCAGGAAGCCACAGAACCAGGCAATGGCCACCCAATAGGGCGGATCCAGGCGCAGCGAGCGGCGGAGGATGAACTGGCCGATGCCCCGAGGGGACAGGTGCGTGCGGCGCAGCGAGAAGGCGATAACGAAGCCGCTGAGCACGAAGAACACCTCGACGCCGCGGTGTCCGAAGTGCGCCAGCCGGACCATCCACTCGGACAACGCCCCTGCCCCGGCGAACGTGAAGAGGCCCACGGCATGCGGCAACACCACGGCGAGCGCGGCGAATCCGCGCAGCCCATCCACCAACGTCATCCGGCGGGCGGACGTCCCCGCCTCACGCGAGGGCTCGGCCTCCAAGCGAACAGGCGAGGGACTGGAGTCAGCGGGGCTCGGCGTTTCGAGGAGGGGAAGCGTCGTTGGGGAAGACATGCGGGGCGCGAACAATCGAGCGAGGCTCAAGCATCCGCCGTCGCCGCTACGGGGGGTTTGGGGCCAGCCTGGGGCTCGACCGTCACCCGGACGACCCGCGGCCCCTCCACTTCCTCTACCTGGATGCGCCACATGTCGAGCTTGAGCGAGTCCCCCTTCTCCGGGATACGGCCCAGCTTCGCCATGATGTAGCCGGCGATCGTCGTCACCTCGACGTCCTCGTCATCAATCTCGAACGAGACGTCCAGGCGGTCCTCCAGGTCATCCAGTTGGGCCGTGCCCGGGAGCTCGAAGCGACCGCCTGGCAGCGAGCGCACCTCGTCTACCCGCCGACCGAGCTCGGCCACGTCGCCCACCACCTCGGCCACCACGTCCGCGATGGTCACCAGCCCCGACGTGCCGCCGTGCTCGTCCACCACCAGCGCCGTCTGCCGGCGCCGCCGGCGGAACTCGTTGAGCAGCTGCTCCAGCGTCACGTGCTCCGGCACGTACAGCACCGGCCGCTGCACCTGCGACAGGCTACGCAGCTCGCCTCGGGACAGGAGGAAGAAGAGGTCCTTCACGTTCACCACCCCCTCCACCTCGTCCATGTTGCCCCGGCACACCGGCAGCCACGTATGGCCCGCGGCGCGCGCGTCCGCGACGCACTTGTCGAGCGGCTCCTCCATGTCCAGGAACTTCACCTGGTTGCGCGGCACCATCACCTGGCGCGCCGTCTTCTGCGCCATCTCTAGCGAGCGCTCCAGCAGTTCCGCGCGCGCCGTGGTGATGGCTCCCGCCTGCGCCGAGCTGTGGAGGATGACGCGCAGCTCCTCTTCGTTGTGCGCCTCCTGCGACTCGTGCGCGGCGTGCAGCCCGAAGGCCTTCAGCACCCACCCCGCCACGCCGTTGAGCAGCCAGATGGCCGGGTAGAAGAGGAAGTAGAAGACCCGCATCGGCAGCGCCACCGTGATGGTCGTGTCCTCGGCGCGCTGGATGGCCAGGCTCTTGGGCGCCAGCTCCCCCACCACGATGTGCAGGAAGGTGATGATGGCGAAGGCGATGGCCACCGAGAGCGAGTGCGCCAGCGCCCCACCCGCCGCCTCCGGCACCACCCGCGTCAGCACCGGCTCCAGCAGGTGGGCGAACGCCGGCTCACCCAGCCACCCCAGGCCCAGCGACGCGAGGGTGATGCCGAACTGCGTGGCGGAGAGGTAGGCATCCAGCTTCTCCACCATCTTCAGGGCAGCGCCAGCACCTGGCCGCCCCTCGTCCGCCAGGGCCTGCAGGCGGGTATGGCGGATCTTCACGATGGCGAACTCGGTCGCCACGAAGAACCCGTTGGCCAGGACCAGCAGGATGGCCAGTCCGAGGAAGACCCATTCCATAAGAAGAGCTCAGACGCTCAGAAGAGCGCCTCGAACTCGGGGTCGCCCTTCAGCGAGTCGAACATCGTATCCGTGGCCAGCCAGCCCTGCACCTTCTGTCGATCCACCGCCACGGCCTTCTGCAGATAGGTCAACGCATCCGGCCGGCGGCCCCAGAGGGCGTAGAGGGCGGCCAGATTGTAGTTGAGCAGCAGGTCCTCGGCATTCAAGGCGCGCGCCTTGTCGTAGGAACGCTCGGCCTCGGCGTAGAAGCCCTTCTGGGCGTAGCAGATGCCCAGGTCCAGGTGCGCCTCGAAGTTCTCCGCGTCCAGGCGGACCACTTCCTTGAGCTGGGTGATGGCCGAGCGGTAGTCCCCCTCATCCATCAGCAGGGCAGCGAGCTCGTGCCGGGGGAAGGCGTCCTGCGGATCCAGCTCGATGGCCGTCTGCAGCTCGCGCATGGCGTCCTCGATACGGCCCTGGTCCGCGTAGGTGAGACCCAGGTTGAGGTGCGCGTCCGGGTACTCCGGATCCAGCTCGATAGCCTCGCGGTACTCGGCCACCGCCATCTCCGCCGCATGCGTGGAGAGGAAGCAGGCAAGGTTGTAGTGAGCGGTAGGGCTCTCCGGCTCCAGCTTCAGCGCGGTGAGGTACTCGCCCAGGGCCTCGCGGAAGAGCTTCTTCTCGGCGTAGACGGTGGCGAGGTTGTCGTGCGCGTGAGCGGAGTCGGGGTCGAGGTCGATCGCCTTCTTGAACTCCTTGATCGCCTCATCGAGCCACCCGCGATCGGCCAGTTCAATGCCGCGCGAGTTGTGCTCGTCGGAGAGTACGATGTTGTCCTTTTCCCGGGCCATGAATTCGCGGGGCAATCTACGCGCCGCCTCTTTCAGGGCGCAAGGAAGAGTCACTCCTCCCACCGAGGGCTCGGTGGGACTACCCTCAGGCTGCCCCGACGGGCCCGCCCCAGAGGGAGACCGGCGCAGGAAAGGGGTGCTCGCCCCCTCCCCTGGTGGCCAGGAGAGGAGGCAGACAGCCAACTACTTGCGGCGCTCGCGAGCGCGGCGACGCTTGAGTGCTGCCTTCTTCGTGGAAGCGCGATTGGACAGCTTCTTCTTGCTGCGATTTCCCTTCTGGGCAGGCATCTTCTGGTACTCCGTATTAGCGGAAGTGGGCCGCACTGGCGGCAGCGAACCGCCCTTTTTTCACGCTCCCGGCCCGGAAGTCCACGGAATTTCTTGGCCCCGTCCGTCCTTGCCAGGGGCCGGACAACGGGGCACAACCCCGACCCCAAGACCGATGATTGACAAACTCGAAGAGGTGGAGCGCAAGTTCGAGCGCCTCACCGCCGACCTGTCCAACCCGGACATCATCAGCGACACCGCGAAGCTACAGAAGGTCTCCAAGGAGCGGGCTGGCCTGGAGAAACTGGTGGAGACCTTCCGCACGTACCGCAAGGTGGTCGACGACCTGAAAGAGGTCGAGGCCTGGCTTGGCAGCTCGGACCCCGACGAGAAGGCCTATGCCCGCGAGGCCCTGCCCGGTCTCAAGGAGCAGCGCGAGGAGCTGGAGCAGAAGCTGAAGATCCTCCTGCTGCCCAAGGATCCCAATGACGAGAAGGACGTCATCCTGGAGATCCGCGCCGGCGCCGGGGGTGACGAGGCGGGCCTGTTCGCCGAGGAGGTCATGCAGATGTACCTCCGCTACGCAGACCGGAAGGGCTGGAAGTCGGAGATCATCGACATGAGCCCGGGCAGCGTGGGCGGCGTCAAGGACGTCACCATCATGCTGTCCGGCGAGGGCGTCTACAGCCACATGAAGTACGAGTCCGGCGTGCACCGGGTGCAGCGCGTGCCGGCCACCGAGGCCCAGGGCCGCATCCACACCTCCACCATCACCGTGTCGGTGATGCCCGAGGCAGAGGACGTGGACATCAAGCTCAACCCGGCCGACATCGAGATGCAGGTGATGCGCTCGACGGGCTCGGGTGGCCAGAGCGTGAACACCACCGACTCCGCGGTGCGCCTCATCCACAAGCCCTCGGGCATCGTGGTGAAGTGCCAGCAGGAGAAGAGCCAGACCAAGAACCGGGCCATGGCCGAGCGCATGCTGCGCGCCAAGCTCTACGAGATTGAGCAGGAGCGCATCCGCAACGAGCGAGACAGCATGCGCCGGGGCCAGGTGGGTACCGGCGACCGCTCGGAGAAGATCCGCACCTACAACTTCCCGCAGGACCGGCTGACGGACCACCGGATCGGCCTCACGGTGCACAACCTGCCGGCCATCATGTCCGGCGGGGTTGAGGACGTCATCACCGCCTGCCGCACCCACTATCAGGCCGAGGCCCTCAAGCAGCAGATGGGTGGAGGCCCCGGCGCCAGCGCATGAGTGGAGAAACCTGGACCATCCGTAAGGTCCTCACCTGGACAACCCAGCACTTCGAGAAGCGGGGTGTGGACGCGCCCCGGCTCACCACCGAGGTGCTGCTCGCCCACGTGCTGAAGACGACCCGGGTGCGCCTGTACGTGGACCTGGACCGGCCGATGGAGAAGGAGGAGCTCGCGACCTTCCGCGCCCTCATCGAGCGGCGCATGGCCGGCGAGCCCACCCAGTACCTCACCGGAGTGCGGGAGTTCTACAACCGCCCCTTCAAGGTGGACCCGCGGGTGCTCATCCCTCGGCCGGAGACGGAGCTGCTGGTGGAGGCCGCGCTGCACCAACTGCCCAAGGACGGCCCTGGCACCGCGCTGGACGTGTGCACCGGCTCGGGCTGCATCGCCATCAGCCTCGCGGCCGAGCGGCCCCAGGCCACGGTGCTGGCCACGGACCTCTCCCCGGACGCCTGCGCGCTGGCCCGGGAGAACGCCCAGGCCCTGGGGGTGGCGGACCGGGTGACGATCCTGCAGGGCAACCTCTACGCTCCCCTGCCCCCGGACGCCCGCTTCGACCTGGTGGTGTCCAATCCCCCCTACATCGCTTCCGGGGAGATTCCGGGCCTGTCCGCCGAGGTGCGCCGCGAGCCCCACATGGCGCTGGACGGCGGACCGGATGGGCTCGTGCTCATCCGCAAGGTCATCGAGGGAGCCCGCCGCGTCCTCAAACCTGGCGGGCTGCTTGCAATGGAGATTGGCGAGACGCAAGGAGCCGCCCTCGTGGCGCTCCTCCAGGCCGCGGGTTTCGAGAACGCGCGGGTGGAGAAGGACTTGGAGCGGCGGGATCGCCTCGCATTTGGGACACAGCCCGTGGCCGTCGGGCCACAGGGGTGAGACGGGACAGATGGACAAGATCATCGTGAAGGGTGGCCGCCAGTTGCAGGGCGAGGTGAACGTGTCGGGCGCGAAGAATGCGGCGCTCCCCATCCTCGCCTCGGCGCTGCTGGCGGACGGCAAGAGCACCTACCGCAACGTGCCGGACCTGGCGGACGTCAAGACCATGCTCAAGGTGCTGGAGACCATGGGCTGCGGCACCGAGCGGCTCACCGGCCGCAAGAAGGACGTGTGCGAGGTGGCGGTCGAGGGGCCCATCACCCCCGAGGCCCCGTACGATCTGGTGAAGACGATGCGCGCCTCGGTGCTGGTGCTCGGCCCGCTGGTGGCCCGCTTCGGCCGTGCCCGCGTGTCCATGCCAGGCGGGTGCGCCATCGGGGCCCGCCCGATTGATCAGCACCTCAAGGGCCTCAAGGCCCTGGGCGCGGACATCACCCTCACCGAGGGCTACGTCGAGGCCAAGGCGAAGCAGCTCAAGGGCGGCACCGTCAACTTCGACGTCATCACGGTGACGGGCACGGAGAACGTGATGATGGCGGCCGTGCTGGCCAAGGGCCGCACCGTGCTGGAGAACTGCGCGCGCGAGCCCGAGGTGGAGGAGCTCGCCCGGGTGCTCAACAAGATGGGCGCCCGTATCGAGGGCGCGGGCACCTCCATCATCACCATTGACGGGGTGGACGCCCTCAAGCCGGTGGATCACGCCATCCTCCCGGACCGCATCGAGGCAGGTACGCTCATGGTGGCAGCGGCCATCACGGGCGGTAACGTGCTGGTGAAGCACGCCGTCCCCGAGCACCTGGAGTCCGTCATCCTCAAGCTGCGCGAGACGGGCTGCACCATCACGGCCGAGCAGGGAGGACTGCGGGTGAAGGCCCCCAAGGTCGTCGACTCGGTGGACGTGAAGACGACCGAGCACCCTGGCTTCCCCACGGACATGCAAGCTCAGCTCATGGGGCTGATGACGGTGGCCAGCGGCACCTCGGTCATCTCGGAGAGCATCTTCGAGAACCGCTTCATGCACGTGCCGGAGCTGCACCGGATGGGGGCGGACATCACCATCCAGGGTCACACGGCGGTGGTGAAGGGGGTCAAGAAGCTGTCCGGAGCCCCCGTCATGGCCACGGATCTGCGTGCCAGCGCCTCCCTCGTCCTGGCGGGCTTGCGCGCCGAGGGCAAGACCGAGGTGGCTCGCATCTACCACCTGGACCGCGGGTACGAGCGCCTGGAGCAGAAGTTGCGCAAGCTGGGAGCCGACATTCGCCGGGTAAAGGCCTGAGCCTGGGGGGTCCCCAGGTTTGCGCACGTGAACACATTGCGGCGGCTGGGTTGCATCTCAAAAATCATGCGACCTATCATTCTCTGAACGCCCAGGGGTTGAGCAGCTCCCCTGGTCGCCCCCCACGGGAGCGTAGCTCCCCCCTACAGGAGAATGACCCACCCCATGAATTGCCCCGGTTGCAGCGTCGAGATGGCCGATCTCGAAGGCGACCACGAGACGTTGCGCAAGTGTGGAGAGTGCGGCGGGCTATGGATAGACGTCGCGGATCTCAACCGGATCCTCCTCCACAACAACCTTCCCGGGCTCGAGAGCCAGGGCGGCAAGGTGGACGCGGAAGCGCTCACCGGCCAGTGTCCCGAGTGCCAGGTGGATCTCATACGGGTCGACGGTGGTGATCGTCAGCACCCGCTGAACTACGACACCTGCGAGTCTTGTGGCGGCATCTTCCTCGAGTCGGAGTTCGCCGACGCCACGGACGCCAAGGTCGCTGAGCAGGAGATCATCGACTTCTTCCGCCACTTCAGTGTGAAGAAGAAGTCGGCCGCCGGCTGACGCCCCACCGAGGGCGCCTCTCTGTGCCACCCTCCGGGCCCGCACCAACGGGCCGGGAACACCCCTGTTCCGTCCTCCTTCCAGTCCCCTCCCCGGGATGAAAGCGTCGGGTTGCTTGTTGGCGAACCTTGACACCCGGGTGCCAGGGGATTGAGTAGGCGCCCGAATGCCAAGAGGGAACGGAATGCGACGTCTGGGGTGGGTGTGGCCGAGCGCGCTGCTGCTCGCCGGCTGTCCGAACGGCTGCGCCAACAAGGACTCCGATGCGCTGGATGCGGGACCGGTCGTCACCGGGCCCCAGCAGCTCAGCGAGAAGGAGCCCAATGACCGACCCGAGCAGGCTCCAACCCTCGGGAGAGACTCGACGGTGAGCGCCAGCCTGGGCGCGGATCCGTCCAAGCCCGACGAGGACTGGTACCGGCTCGCCCCGGACAGCCCTCGTGTGGCCGACGTCAGCGTCTCCGGCATTCCTGGCGGTGACGTGGTGCTGGAGGTGTATGACGCCCCCGGTATCCGCAGCGCGGGCATCAACAGCGCGGGAGAGGGCAAGCCCGAGCGCTTCCCCAACCTCTACGTCGAGCGCGAGCGCTGGGTGCGCGTGGCCTCGGCGCGCAAGGGGACCGGCGGCGCCTATACGCTTGAGGTGCGTTACCTCCTCCCCGAGGACGGTGTGGAGCGCGAGCCCAACGACCGGGCCGTGGATGCCTCTCCGCTGCAGCTCGGACAGGCGGTGGCGGGCTTCCTCGGTCATGCAGGTGACGAGGACTGGTACCGGCTGGAGCTACCCGAGTCGGTCGCCGGCACGCCATCAGCTCCGGCTCCGACTGGCGCTCCGGCTCCGGCCCCGGGCGACACCACGGGTGCCGCGCCGGGTGCTGAGCAGCCCGCCACGGACCCAGCCCAGGCCCCCGCCGAGGGCACGGGTACTCCGCCTCCGCTGCCCGGCGCCTCCTCCGAGACGGCTCCAGCCTCCCCTTCCGAGGAGATGGCCAACGCCCCCACGGGAGAGACCCACCCGGCCGGTACAGGCACGCAGCCTCAGCCGGGAGGCTTCCAGATCCCCGTCCCCGTTCCGGGCCAGGGTCTGCAGCCCGCCACGCCAGAGGAGCCTCCCGCGGTGGCCCTGAAGATCGAGCTCACCGGCATCGAAGGCGTGCGTCCGGAGCTGTCGGTGCTCTCGGCAGCCGAGGCCCCTCTGTTCACCACGCCCAAGGGCAAGGATGGAGAGGGCTTCTCCCTGCGCAATATCGGCGTGCGTGCGAACGATCGCGTGGTGTACCTGGTGGTGAAGAGCGGCTGGACGGGGACGGGTAAGGACGCGAAGCGGGGCTTCAACTCGGAGAAGTCCTACACGCTCACGGTGTCCCTGGAGGAGGCCGGGGCGAACGCGGAGCTCGAGCCCAACGACGAGCTGTACAAGGCCACGCCCCTGCAGGTGTCAGGCACGGGCTTCAAGGAGGGCTTCCTCTCGCCCAAGGGGGACGTGGACAACTTCGTCCTGAAGACGACCGAGCCGGTGCTGGCAAAGGTGGAGCTGTCCGGCGTGGAGCGCATGGACATGGAGCTGTCCGTGGTGCAGCCCCCCGAAGGAGAGGGCCAGAAGGAGACAGTGCTCCAGCGGGCCAACGACGGTGCCATCAAGGAGCCCGAGCGCCTCAACAACGTGGCGTGCAACGGCACCTGCTACTTCCGGGTGCAGGGCGCCGCGCGCAAGGTGGAGGGCAAGTGGGTGCGCGACTACGAGAACGCGGAACAGCCCTACCGCATCTCCATCACCACCGTCCCCGACGACGGCAGCCAGGAGCGCGAGCCCAACAACGCCGCCGACCGCGCCACCGAGCTCACCCCGGGCAAGGCCGTGCGGGGCACCGTCTATCCCTTGAAGGACGTGGACTACTACCGGCTGGATCTGTCGGAACGACCCGTGCGCACTTCGTTGAAGGCCACGCTGCTGGGCATCCTCAAGGTGGACGTGGGCCTGTACCTGCACCGCCTGGGCGAGGACGGAAAGCTGTCACTCGTACAGACGTCCGATCGCGCCAAGGGAGATCAGCCTGAGGTCATCCGCTACAGCGCCGAGCCCGGCGTCTACATTTTGGAGGTCCGCGATGCTCGCAACCGCGAGGCCAACTTCCAGGATGCGTACCAGCTCACTGTCGAGGAAGGCGAATAGCCCAACGGACCCGCTACTTCTCGTTGACAAGCCGAGTGCGGAATCCTAGGTTGAGACCACTTGCGACGCGGTGGTAGCTCAGTTGGTAGAGCACGAGCTTCCCAAGCTCGGGGTCGCGGGTTCGAATCCCGTCCGCCGCTCACCAGAGGCCGACAGTTCCTCGCCAATCGAGGGATTGTCGGCCTCTTCTTTTTCCGGCCCACAGTGCCTGTCACGAAACGACCAGGTCTCCTCCCTCCCTGGAGGAGTTTACCGACCTTGTCGTTTCCCGTGTCATTTCGAGCACCTGACCTGCCTCGGAGTGCAGGTGGGGTCACCGGGGGAATTATTTCTCGCGGCCAGTTGTGCAGAATCCGCGTGAATTCATTCGTTACTCGCCTGCTCCGTAGCCGTTCGACCCTCCTCTTCCTCGTCGCCGCCCTTCTGCTGCTGGCCCAGTACGCCATGGCGGCGGCCCCCGAATCGAAGTCGGTGATAGGCAGCGTTGAGCAGACCTCCCCCGCCTTCGAGCTGCTCTCCCGTGGCTTCAGCGGCGCCCTGCGTGCCGTCGTCGTTCCTCCGGGCGAAGCCCTCCAGCCCCACTTCTCCGTTCGTGAGGACTTGAAGGAGCCGCGCTGGCTCGCGATGGGCTCCACCACCCAGACCCCCGCCACCCTCTCGAACGAAGGATTGAAGGCGCCGGGTCAGCCAGGAGTCTGGACGCTGGAGTCCGCGGCACACGCCGTCATCACCCCTGTGCACTTCGACGGCTCGAAGACCCACCTCAACGGCTACCACATTGGCCGCTGGCCGGCCCGTACCGCCAACCGCACCGGCCGCTACGCCCCGCCGGAGCTGCTCATCGAGGTGACGCCCAAGAACCAGGACTTCGCCGTCTCCGAGCACTTCCGCCTGCGCAACTTCCTCACCAAGGACCAGGCCAACGTCTGGCCCAAGTACCTCGCGCTCGACTTGCGGCTGGTGGACAAACTGGAGCTGGTGCTCCAGGAGCTGCGCACCATGGGCTACCCGGCGAAGGGGCTCCACGTGATGAGCGGCTTCCGCACGCCCCAGTACAACGGGCCCGGAGAGAATGGCCGCGCGAAGTTCAGCCGCCACACCTACGGCGACGCGGCCGACGTCTGGCTCGACGATGACGGCGACGGGCAGATGGATGATCTCGATGGCAACGGGCGCATCGACGTCAAGGACGCAGAGGTGCTCGCCCGTGCCGTCGAGCGCGTGGAGCAGCGCGTGCCCGAGCTCGTCGGCGGCTATGGCACCTATCGCGCCAACCGCGCTCACGGACCCTTCGTGCACATCGACGTGCGCGGTACTCCCGCCCGCTGGAGCAAGCGCTAGCCGCGCACGCCTCGGCAAGCCGCGGGGGACTCACCAGACGCGGGCACTGGCTTCACCGCCAGCGCCCGCAGCACCTCCGGGTCGTGATGGTAGAGGTCCTCCCGGAACTCGACATGGCCCTCCGCGTCCACGAAGGCCGTCCAGTAGAGCAGGTATACCGGTACCGGCGCGGGAAGCTCCACCCTGCGTGACTCGCCTCCTGCCTCCATCGCCGCCACCAGGGTCGCCTCTGTCCAGCCCTCGTGGCCTCGCAACATGAAGTCCGCGAGCTTCGCCGGCTCCGACACCCGGACACAGCCGTGGCTGAAGGCCCGATTCGCCTGTGCGAAGAGCGCCGGGTTTGGCGTGTCGTGCAGGTAGATGGCGAAGCGGTTGGGGAAGATGAACTTCACCCGGCCCAACGGATTGGACTCGCCCGGCGCCTGCGCGAAGCGATAGGGCAGCGTCCCCTCCTCCAGCCCGCTCCAGTCCACCGAGTGAGGATCCACCTCCGCCCCCGTGGCCTTGTCGAGCACCTTCAATCTGAGTGACTCGGCCGCTCCCGCATCCTCCCGAAGCTTTGGCAGCACCTCCGCTTCGGTGATGCCCTGGGGCACGTGCCACTCCGGGTTGAGCACCAGGTACTCCACCGCGTCCTTGAAGACGGGCGTGCTCCACTCGGGTGTCCCGACGATGACCGGCATCCGCAACACCGTCCGACCCTGCTCCACTGCCTCGAGCTCGAAGGCGGGGATGTTCACCCTCACGTACCGCGGTTCCAGCTCCCTCGGCGCCCAGCGCCAGCGCTCCAGGTTCACCAGAAGCTGACCGATGCGCTTCTCCACAGGCACTCGCAGCGCCGCCAGCGTCTCCCGGCCCACCTTCCCGTCCATGGGCAACCCGTGCCTCCGCTGGAAGGTCTTCACCGCCGCCTCCAGTTCCGCGTCGTAGAGGTCCTCCGGAGGGGGTGTCAGGGGGGACTCCGGGACTTCCATCGCCGCGAGAACGAGCTCGTCCACCAGCGCCAACGTGCCCACCCCCGGAGCCCCCGGATAGAGCAACCGCTCCTCCGGGACGGGCGGCAGGTCCCCGGTGACACGCAGCCGCTCACGCAGCACCAAGACCCGTGCGTCCTTCATCCCCCGCTCGAGCGGCTCGCCCTCAGGCACCAGGGGCCACCCCCCCGCCGTGGCGATGGCCCGGTAGCGCGCGAGAGCCTCCCTCAGCCGCACATATCCCTCGTGGCTCGGGGAGAGGCTTCGCAAGGCACCCGCCAGATCGCCGCTCGCGAGGACGCCTTCCAGCACCGCCGCAAGGACCACCGCCCCTGGAGGCTTCGTCCGCCAGTGGATGCGCCGCGAGGACACCTGTCCGGACAGGAGATGCGAGGCATAGGTGAGCAAGCTTGACGTCAGCCCCAGCTCCACCCCTACCCACGCGTCCTCCGGCTCACCGCCCAGCGTCAACCGACGCAGAGACTCCTCGAGCTCCGAGCGGTGATAGCGCTCGGGCCACAGGCCCTCCGCCTCCGCCTCGCAGAGCGCAGCGAGGTACTGTCCCACCTCGGGCCGCACCGTCCCGTCATAGGAAAACCACGCCGGTTGGAAGCCACGTGTCTCGTAGAAGTGCAGCAGGGCCTTGGACGTCTCTCTCGACTCCTTCTCCGCCCGAGCCCGCACCGCGGACTCGAATGGAGCGGGGACCCCACTCGCCTCTACCCCGAAAGCGGGCATCCCGAGAAGCAAGCAGCACAGCAGGACGAGCCAGGAGCGCATGGGACGACAGTAGGCATTCCCGCTGTACGAGGCAGGCGAGCAGGCATGCCTGCCCGCTCCCTTGACCGTTCAGGTCAGGAACCACCCAGCCAATCAAACCTTGACTGAACGTTCTTTCAGTCACACCCTGAGAGCGTGAAACCCCGTCCCGTCTCCAATCCGCCCAACCCCTGGGACACCACTGCGGTGGAGTACCTGGAGGAGATTCCTCCCTCGAAGCTGGAGGTGCTGGAGGATCACAGCCGCGAGGTGCTGGGGCGCAACGACAGCCCAGACGTGGGCTTCACCTGGAGCGTCAACCCGTACCGGGGCTGCCTCCACGCATGCGCGTACTGCTACGCCCGGCCCTACCACGAGTACCTCGGCTTTGGAGCCGGTACGGACTTCGAAACGAAGCTGGTGGTGAAGCCACGTGCCGCGGAGCTGCTACGCGCAGCCTTCGAGCGCAAGAGCTGGAAGGGCGAGACGGTGGCCTTCAGTGGCGTCACCGACTGTTACCAGCCACTCGAGGCCTCGCTGCGGCTGACCCGGAGTTGCCTGGAGGTATGTGCCGAGTACCGCAACCCGGTGGGCATCATCACCAAGGGCCCCCTCATCGAGCGGGACCTGGACGTGCTGCAGACGCTCGCGCAGGAGGCGCGGCTATCGGTGTACATCACCCTGCCCTTCCACGACGAGCAGGTGGCACGCGCCATGGAGCCATACGTGGCCACGCCTCGGAGACGCCTGCAGACGATCGAGCGCCTGGCCGCTGCGGGCATCACCGTGGGAGTGGCGGTGGCTCCCCTCATTCCTGGGCTTAACGACGAGGACCTGGCGCGAGTCCTCACGGCGGCGCGCGAGGCCGGGGCCACCCGAGCCTTCTACACGCTGCTGCGGCTGCCCGGCCCGGTGCAGACGGTCTTCGAGGAGCGCCTGCGCGAGAAGCTCCCCCT
This sequence comes from Archangium minus, assembly GCF_044360475.1. Taxonomy (NCBI): domain Bacteria; kingdom Pseudomonadati; phylum Myxococcota; class Myxococcia; order Myxococcales; family Archangiaceae; genus Archangium; species Archangium minus. The sequence continues at coordinate 4,900,216 of NZ_CP043494.1, read as the reverse complement.
GCGCGCTGAGCGGGTGCTGCACCGCATCCGCGAAACACGAGGAGGCGCGCTCAACGATTCACGCTTCAGCGTCCGCATGAGCGGCGAGGGGATCTACGCGGACACAGTCCGCAAGCTCTTCGATACCGTCGCGCGCCGAGTGGGGCTGAACACGACCTGGGCATCGGACGAGGGGGAGAAGGAGAGCCCCTTCCGCCGCCCCATGAAGCCGGGCACGCAGCTCAGCTTCTTCTGAGCGCTGTCGGAAGCGTCTCAAGACGTGTACGACCATCCGAACCTCAGGACGCCCGACGTGGGACAAGAAACCAGCGCCCAAGGCCTTGCCGCTGGGGGGGACTTGACGTGACCCGACTGGCACGGCGAGTGCTCTCCGCCTGGGCGCAACGTTTCAACACCCTGCGTATCGAGCGAAACCCATGCACCGACGACTTCTCACAACCCTTCTACCGATCTGCCTCCTGGGCAGCCCTGCCTGCATCGATGTCCCGGACATCGACACCCCAGGGCAGACGGTTGGCAACTTCTCGCTGACCATCGATCCGAGCCAGGTCAGTGTCCTCCAGGGCGGCAGCCGCAGCATCCAGCTCACTCTCAGCCGTACCGGCGGCTTCACCGACAGCGTGACCGTCCAACTGCTCAACCCTCCTTCTGGGATCAGCGCGCAGCCCGTCACGATTGAGGCGGGTAATACTTCCGCCACACTGACCATCTCAGCCACGAGCAGCGCTGAGCCTGGCCCCAAGACACTCACGGTGCGAGGCACCTCGGGGACTCTGACGCAGGATGCCACCGTGTCCCTCTCCGTGGCGCGGCAAGGGGACATCCTCGTGCAGTGGGCGAGCCCCAGTCAGTCCAAGGCCTACGCGAAGGACTCCCTCCAGGTTCAGGTGCTGGTCGAGGGCGGCACAGCCGATTCCATCGACTTGTACAAGGGGACGGACTTCCTGACGCGCCTGTCGGGGCCTTCCTACCAGTACACCTGGGACACCAGCCAGGAGACCGAGGGCGAGTACCAGCTCACGGCTCGCGCCACAGTGGGCGGAACCACCTTCAACAGCGCCCCCCGAACCATCGTGGTCGACCACACGGCCCCGAAGGTGAGCACGAGAGCACCGGCCCCTGGTGCCACATCCGTCCCAGTCCGAGACACCATCCAGGTGAGCTTCGATGAGGCGATGAAAGCATCGTCCGTGACCGACGCCTCCGTGGTGTTGAGCACGGTGGGCACGTCGAACATCGCCAAGACGCTCTCGTTGTCGACGGATGGAAAGACGCTGACCATCAGCCCCTCGGTGCCGCTGTCGCTGCCGGCTGAAGTCTCCATCACCCTGGGCACGGCCACGGCACCGCTGATGGATCTGGCGGGCAACACGCTGGTGTCCTCGCCCGCATGGAGCTTCACGATGCCCACCTGGCTGCCACTCGGCGGAGCCATCAGCGCGGTAACAGGCAATACCCCCGCTGAAAATGTGGCCATGAAAGTGGGCACGGATGGCAACCCCGTGATTGCCTGGTCCGAGTCCAACGGCACCACGAAGAACATCTACGTCAGGCGATGGACCGGCACGAAGTGGGAGGACCTCGCAACCGCGATGAGTGCGGTAGCGGAGGCGGGTACGCATGCCGACATGCCTGCGATCTCCCTCGATGCTTCGAACCGTCCCATTGTAGTGTGGCAGGAACTCACGGCCCCCTCTGGATCCAACAACAACTTGTATGGGCGACGGTGGACTGGGACTGGTTCAACCTGGGAAGCCCTCCCTGACTTCCCGGCCGTTACTTCCTCCCATGCAAAACACTACGCACCTAACGTTGCATTTGACAGTACCGGCAGTTTGGTGGTCTCGACATCCTTTTACACGGGAGACTACTACCGGATCGACATCTTCAAATTGGACACTTCCACCAACACGTGGACCGATGTATCCCCCCCCAGACCAGATGATCTGATCGCGCTCAGCAATCCAGCGCTGGCAATGGATGCCAGGGGCAACTGGTTCGTTGCTTACCACGCCGATTCAGAATCTCTGGGTCAGATTGGAATCGCTGTACAGAAAAGAGACACCTACGGGACTTGGTCTCCGCAAATGGGGAGTACAGTCACAAGCCCCTTGAAGCATATAGCCTATCAAGCTTCGATTGCAGTGGATGGAGCCAGTGCACCGTTCATTGCATGGAAAGAGGCCCAGACATTTGATGGCCCAAACAGCACCATCTATGCGGCGAATTGGAATGGTTCGTCATGGCAGCTGATGGGTAGCCTTGTCAGTAGCGGCACGACCGCGAGCAGCAACCCCTCCCTCATTATTGGCGGAGATGGATTCCCTCTCATTGCGTGGAGCGGCTATGCGGCTCCTGAGACCTCTATCTGGGTGAGCCGCTGGAATGGAAGCACCTGGCAGCAAGTGGGTTCAAGGCTCAGCGCAGCGGCGGGTACCAGCACAGCCGGCTTCCGACCGACCCTGGCCCTCGACAAGAATGGCCAGCCCCTTGTCGCATGGCATGAATCCGACGGCACGGTGTCGAACGTCTACGTCTACCGTTACAACTATTAGCTGTAGCTAAAGAACAAGGGCCGTGCCCGTTTCCAGGCACGGCCCTCGTCTTCAGTTCCGCGGTCTCGCGTGAAGCGCTACCAGACCTCGCAGCGCTGCGCGGCCGGGCGCACCATCTTCGCGCCCTCCTTGCACTGGAAGGCCTTCTGGAACTCCGGCAGGTTCACCACCGGCCCGTTCACCCGCCAGTACGGGGGCGCGTGCGGATCCACCACCGCCATCTGCCTCGCGAACGCATCGCGGTACTTCGAGCACCACGACTGCGCGTAACCCAGGAAGAACTGCTGGCTCGGCGTGAACCGATAGCTGTTCGCCTGCTTCGCCGCCTCCGGGTCCCTCGCCAGCCACGTCTCCATCGCCGCGTGCGCCAGCTTCAGGCCACCCAGGTCCGCCACGTTCTCGCCGAGCGTTAGCGCCCCATTCACCTTCAGCTCGTCAATCGCGGTGTAGCCGTCGTACTGCTCCTTCACGCACGCCACGCGCTCGCGGAACGCCTTGTCCGAGGCCTGCGTCCACCAGTCGCGCAGGTTGCCATCCGCGTCGTACTGGCGACCCTCGTCGTCGAAGCCGTGGGTGATCTCATGCCCCACCACCATCCCCATAGCCCCAAAGTTCACCGCTGCTGTCGCCTCGCGATTGAAGAACGGCGGCTGGAGGATTCCCGCCGGGAAGACGATCTCGTTGAATGGCGGGTTGTAGTAGGCGTTCACCGTCGGCGGAGACATCAGCCACTCGGTCTTGTCCACCGGCTGGCCAATCTTGGCCAACTGCCGCGCCTGCTCGAATGCCGCCGCGTTCACGTACGAGTTCAGGAACGAGCCACGCTCCACCTTCAGCGCGTCGTAGTTCCGCCACTTGTCCGGGTAGCCGATCTTGTTGACGATCTTCCGCACCTTCACCAGCGCCTGCTCGCGCGTGGGCGCGTCCATCCACGTCAGCGTGTCCAAGTTGCGCTCGAAGGCCTTCTCGATCTCCACCACCATGTCCTGCGTGGTCTTCTTGCCCTCCGCACCGAAGGTCTGCGCGATGAAGGGCTGCGCCAGCGCCTCGCCCAGCGCCCCGTTGGTGAAGCGCACGCACTTCTTCCAGCGAGGCACGTCCTCCTTCGCCCCCGTCAGGTTCTGCGCGGTGAAGCGGAAGCGCTCCTCCTGGAAGCTCTTGGGCAGCGCCGGGATGACGGTCGTCACGTAGTGCCAGGTCAGGTACGGCCCCCACGCCGCGGGCTTCGTCGTCTTCACCAACCGGTCCACCTCGGCGAAGAAGGGTGGGTGGCTGACGTTGAGCGCCTGCACGTCCTTGGCTCCCGCGGCCGTGAAGTACACGTCCCACGGGAAGGTCGCCGCGGTCCCCTTCAGGCCCTTGCGCTCTAGCCGGTGGTAGACGTTCTTCGGCTCGCGGCGCTCCACGCGCGTCAGCGAGGCCTTCGCCAGCGCCGTCTCCAGCTCCATCACCGACGCCGCGCTCTTCGCAGCCTGCTCGGGCTGCTCGCCCAGCAGCACGAAGATGTTCTTCATGTGCTCCACGTACGCCGTGCGCAGCGCCTTCGACTTGTCGTCATCCTTCAGGTAGTAGTCCCGGTCCGGCAGACCGATGCCGCCCTGATCCACCTCACCGATGACCTGGGTGGCGTCCTTGAAATCCGTGTTGGAGCTGAACCGGAACAGCGGGAACACGCTCTGCGCGTGCTGCGTGCCCACCACCTGGGCCAGCTCCCGGGCGCTCTTCACCGCCGTCAGCTTCGCCAGCTGCGCCTTCAACACGGGCAGCGACGCCTCGAGCTGCGCCTCGTCCATGCAAGCGCCGTAGTAGTCCCCCAGCTTCTGCGCGTAAGGCGTCCCCTCAGCGGCCTGACCCTTCGACGCCGCCTTCAGAATGTCCCGGAGGATTTCCTCGTTGCGTGCCGAGATGGTGTCAAAGCCGCGCGACCAGCGCGGGCGATCCGCGGGGATCTCCGCACTCTTCACCCAGTTGCCGCACGCGTACTCGTAGAAGTCCTCGCAGGGGTTCGCTTGCTCGTTGAGCGCCGCGGCGTCCAGCCCAGAGGGCAGCGGCTTCGTCTCAGCGACAGGCTGCTGCGGGGTGGGCGCGGACTGCGGCTGCGCGGGAGCCGGCTCCGCCGTCTTGCAGGCGGACACCAGGAGACAGCAGGCAGCAAGCAAGGCCTTTCTCATCCAGTATTTCTCCATGTGGGGCGTCAAAACGGGCCGCACCCTACTCGGCGGCGGGCGCCCTGCAACGTCTGGATGCGAGGTACGGGTGGCCGGCACGTACAGCTCGACCGTCCCCAGCCGATCAGAGGCTGATGCACTGAGGGGCCATCCCCTCCCGGTGGGAGAAGGAGGGGTGCTCCACTCCTGGGCAATGACTCCCTCGCCCAGCAACTACTCCTTGCCCAGCATCCCGTCCTTGAGGCTCTCATCGACCGGGCTCTTGCCCAGCCACACCGAGAAGAGCGCGTCCGAGAAGTCCTTGCCCTCCACCGAGATCTTCTGCCCCGCCTTGCTCTCGATGGTGGTCCCCTTGCCCGGCACGTACGTCAGCACCAGCTCGTCGCCCTTCTTCAGGTCCGGGATCGCCGCGGTGAACGTGTCCAGCCGCTGCTGCAGCGCCGGCAGCTTGTCCTTCGCGTTCTTCTTGAAACCATCCACGATGGCCTCGGTGATCGTCTTCTTGTCTAGATCGCGCAGCATGGACAACCGCACGCGCTTGAGCTGATCCGACTCGATGACCTGCTGGGCGCTCTGCGACGGGTTCTGCAGGTACAGGCCAGCCGCGTACACGTTGAAGACGAGCTTCTTGCGCAGACCCGCACCGTTCAGATTCAACTCCTTGCCCTCGAGCGTCACCGCATCGGGGAACTGCGCCCCCGCCACCTCCTTGGCGGCAGCCGGCAGCGCGAACACGACAGCCATCACGACAGCGCACAGCGTGGCGTTCTTCATGACTCCTCCTGGAAGGGAAGGCCCCCAGGTCTAGTCAATCGAACGCCCCGCCGTCGACAGGTGGAGAGAATGGCGCTGCGCGTCAGCAGCGCCCTACCCGTTCTTGCGGATGAACTCTTCCATGAAGGACACCAGCGTCCGCACGTTGTCCACCGTCACCGCGTTGTACGTGGACACTCGAATACCACCAGCGCTCCGGTGCCCCTTGAGGCCCACCATGCCCGCCTTCTTCGCCTCGGCCACGAACCGGTCGTCCAGCTCCGGGGTGGGCAGCTTGAAGACGACGTTCATGTACGAGCGCGAATCCTTCTCCACCGGCGCGTGGTAGAAGCCCGCGTGCTTGTCGAGCGCCCCGTAGAGCAGCTCGCCCTTCTCCCGGTTCCACTTCTCCAGTTGTCCGAGACCTCCCACCTGCTTCACCCACGCCAGCACGTTCCGGCACAGGTAGATGGCCAAGGTCGGCGGCGTGTTGTAGAGCGAGTTGTTTTCCGCGTGGGTCGAGTAGCGGAAAATTTTCGGGATGTCCTTGCGGCCGCGGGCGATGAAGTCCTTGCGGGCCACCGCTATCAGTACGCCCGAGGGTCCCAGGTTCTTCTGTGCGCCCGCGTAGATGAAGGCGAAGCGGCTCACGTCCATCGGCTTCCACATGAAGTCCGAGCTCATGTCCGCCACCAGCGGGACATCCCCCACCTCCGGCCACCAGTGCCACTGGGTGCCGTAAATGGTGTTGTTGCTCGTCATGTGGACGTAGGCCGCCTTCGGATCCAACGTCAGCTCGTCCTGGCGAGGAACCCGCACGTAGCGCTTGTCCGGCAGCACCGTGGTGCCAGCGATGCGCACCTTGCCCAGGTACTGGGCTTCCTCGTAGGCCTTCTCGCTCCAGACCCCCGTCATCAGGTAGTCCGCGCTGGCGCCCGGAGTCAGGAAGTTCATCGGCACCTGGGCGAACTGCTGCGAAGCACCGCCCGTGAGAAAGAGCACCTGATGGGTGTCCGGGATGCCCAGCAGCTCGGTGAGCAGGGAGATGGCCTCGGACTGGACGGCGTCGTACTCCTTGCCCCGATGGCTGTGCTCCATAACGGACATACCCGAGCCCTGGAAGTCGAGCAGCTCGTCCCGCGCACGCTCGAGCGCAGGCAGGGGCAGGCCGGCCGGGCCTGGGTTGAAGTTGATGACGCGCATGGTTGTGACCTCACGAAAGTGAACAACCGCGCGGCCATTCTGCCCCACGCATCCCCTGGGGGAAGCAGGAAGCGCGACATCCGTCCACCGGCCAGCGTGTGGCCATTCCTCCTTCCGGAGGGTCTATGAGCCAGGCGGGTTCCTCTCGGGAACTGAGAGAGTGGGTGGTGCGAGCAGCAAGGGGGGAAGCGCCTGCATTCAGCGAGCTGTACCGGCGCACCCGGCCCTTGGTGGCTCGGTTGACGTCCAGCTTCGCCCCGCTGGACCCAGACGAGGTGGAAGACGTGATCCAGGAGACCTACGTGCGCGCGTTCAAGGCGCTCCCCCGGCTCAAGGAGCCGGCGGCCTTCGAGGCCTGGCTGCTGTCCATCGCGCGCAACCGGGCTCGCACCCGGCTGGAGCGCAAGGGCCAGACGCGCCGCATGGACGAGGAGATCTCCGACCCCCAGCCCGAGACGGTCTCCGTGGTGCCCGAGGCCCTCCAGCTGGAGCGGGACATGGCGGTGGTGCGCCAGCTCATCGAGGAGCTGCCCGAGGGTGAAGAGAAGAAGACGGTCTACCTCTTCTATGTAGATGGCCAGCTGTCCGCCCGGGAGATCGCCGAGAAGCTCGGGGTGGGCAAGAGCGCCGTGACGATGCGCCTGGAGCGCTTCCGGGCCCGAATCAAGCAGGAGCTGCTCCGGCGCGTGCTCGCCGGACGGTGGGAGTGAGACGGATGAGACACCTGGATGCCGAAGCCCTGCGAGCCCTAACGGCCGGTGAGCCGGAAGCCGTGACGTACTTCCGCGAGCACCTCTCACATCCGTGCGAGGCCTGCATGGACTTCCTCGCGAAGACGCCCGGACCTGGGCTGCTCGACGGCCAGGTGGACGCCCTGCTGCTGCACCTCGCGCCCGCCCAACAGGAGGAGCCCCAACTGGACGAGGTAGGTTACGCCCGTGTCCGCCGCGGCCTGCGCGGCCCCGCCCAGCCCTGGCGCAAAGCCGTGGCGGTGGTGGCGCTCGCGGCCGGCCTCGCGGGACTCGTTGTCCTCACCCGCTCCAACGCTCAGCTGCACGGGCAGCAGGCGAGCGAGTGGAATGGAGTGAAGGGCGTGAGTCAGCTCGCCCTGGAGCTGTCCGTGGTGGCTCGCGAGCCCAGCGGAGCGCTGCGCCGAATGGACCCAGGCACCACCGCCTCGCAGGAGGACGTGCTGGTGCTGCGCTACCACGCGACCGAGGCCGGCGAGGCCCTCCTCTTCCAGCAGCGCGGTGGCGCGGAGCCCGAGCTGCTCGGCCGCTTCCCACTCCAGGCCGGCACGCACGAGCTGGAGGGCCCCCAGGGCCTGGTGGGCATCAGCCTGGAGGGCGAGTCCGGGCCTCTCACCTTGTGGCTGGTCGGTTTCCCCTCCGGCCAGATGCTCCCACCTGAAGAGGTGCGCGAAGCACTCACCCGAGGCGACATGGCGGAACGTTCTATTTTGGCCGTCAACCGGTTCGACCTCCACGTTGGCGGCGGTAAAGGGCAGAATCCCCGCCCATAGTGAGGCGCTTCGTCATCACGCTGTTGGCGGTGCTCGCGGCCTGCGCGAGCCCGAGCTCGCTCGAGAAGGGCGATAAGGGCGGGCTCGTGTCCGTGAAGGTGGACGAGACCGCGCTCTCCAAAGCCTACGCCCCTCGGCGACTGGCCCTGCTGGTGGGGGTGTCGCAATTCCGGGACGCGCAGTGGCGCAACCTGCGCTACTCCGGCAAGGACGCGGAGGACCTGGCCGCGGCGTTGAGAGATCCGGCGCGCGGCCACTTCGATCAGGTGCGTGTGCTCACCCGCCCTGAGGAGACGACACGAGCCTCCATCCTCGGTGCGCTCCGCCAGTTGCGACAGGAAGCCTCCCGGCCGGATGACGTGGTGGTGGTGTACTTCTCCGCGCACGGCACGCTGGCCCGTGACGGCAAGGGCGAGCTCAAGCGCTACATGGTCACCACGGACGCTGTGTACCGGGCCATCGCGCAGACGGCGCTGTCCATGGACGCGCTGAAGTCCGAGTTCGACCAACTGCCCTCGCGCCGTCGGCTGATGGTGCTCGCCACCTGTCACAGCGGCAGTGGCAAGTCGCTGCTTCCCCGTGAGCTGGAGGCCGAGCTGGCCGGCATCAAGTCGGGCTTCTACGCGCGCCCCCTCGAGGAGTCGAGCCGCGCCTCCATGGTGTTCGCCGCATGCGACTGGGGCGAGACGGCCCGCGAGGACGAAGGGCTGAAGAACGACATCTACACCCACTTCCTCATCGACGGGCTCAACGGCGCCGCGGACCGCAACATCGACGGGGCCGTCACCGCGACCGAGGCCCATGACTACGCGCGCCGCCACACCTACGCCTTCACCGAAGGGAGGCAGCGACCCTCGGCGGAGATTCTAGAGGTGGGCGCGGATCCGGTGGTGCTCTCCGGCCGCATCGACCGAACGGGCCGTCCGGAGCTCTTCTCGTACAATCCCCGGTTGGACGGCTTCACCCTCAAGGTGGACGGCGAGACGCGCACGGAGCTGCCCGGAGGCACCGCTGTGACTCCCGGCCGCCGCACCGTGGAGCTCACCAAGGGGGATGGCGTCATCATCCGGGAGGTGGTGGACATCGCGCAGGGCGAGCGGCTGCCGCTGGAGCGGTTGCTGTCCAAGGCCTTCCCGCGCCGCTCGCTGGCGCTCATGGGCGGCATGTTCTCCTTCGTGGATGCGCGCAGCCGCGCCGAGCTGCTGCCCGCCTCGCCGGAGCTGGCGGTGGTGCTGCGCCTGGAGGAGCGCCCCCTTCCGGACCTGAGCCTCATCTTCGACGTGAGCGGGGGCCGAGGCCGACAGAGCCTCCACCTGATGCCCGGCACCCAAGTGCCCTTCATCTACACCTCACTGTCACTGGGGGCCGCGGTGCCCTACACGTGGCGGTGGGAGCAGCTGTCGCTCTACGCAGGTCCTCGTGTGGCCGCGCTGTTCCTGCAAAGGTCCTTCCAGACAGAGGCCTTCACTGGGGCACAGCAGTACTTCACCTTCAGCCCGGGCGTCGTAGGCGGCGTGGTGTGGCGGCTGAACGAGCGGCTGGAGCTGAGCTCCCAGCTGCAGATGATGGTGACGTACGTGGTGGTGGACGGGCAGGGACAGGCCGTGGGTTTCTCCGGCGCATGGGCCGGCGTGGGGTATCGCTTCTGATGCGCCAGAGCTTCTACAGCGTGCTGATGGCCCTTGCCCTCGTGGCGAGCGCGTGCGGGGGCTTTGACAACACCCTCTTCCGCACGGGGAACGTGCGCGGCCGCCTCACCGAGGTCGACCCGTCGGTGGCCCTGGTCTCACTGGTGGGGAACCCGGACTTGCGCGGCACCGTGGAAGCGGACGGGAGCTTCGTGCTGGAGCGCGTGCCGGCCGGCCCGAAGGAGCTCTTCATCGTGGCCTCCGCGAACAAGGCGGTGCGCCTGCCGGTGATGGTGCCCGGAGGCGGCTCGGCGCGACTGGAGGACGTGGAGCCGCGTGAGGCCGGCTTCCTCAAGCTCCAGGTGAAGGCGCCTTCGCGCCTGGGAGTGGGCAGCGGGCAGGTGTCCGTGATGGGCACGCCCTTCCAACAGTTGGAGATCGAGAACAGCGGGAATCTGCGGGTGGGTCCGCTCCCCGCGGGCTGCTACGTCCTGGAGACATCCGTCCCCGGCCTCCCAGTGAACCAGACGGAAGTCTGCGTGGACGAGCGTGAGACCAAGCAGGTGAAGATCACGCTGACCGAGCCGAACGATGGCTCCAGCAATCCCGGCTGCACCCTCATCGGCTGCGAGCAGGACAGCTACTGCGTCACGGATGGCCGCTGCGTGGAATGCCTCTCGGATGACCAGTGCGCCTCGGGCCTCACCTGCCAGAATGAGCGGTGCGAGGGCCCCGGCGTGCTGTGCACCCCATGTGACGGAGACTGGAAGTGCCGCACCGGTGCACACTGCGAGGAGCTTCCCGAAGGGAGCGCAGCCTGTGTGGCGCGGTGTGATAGCAATACCGGGTGCACCCAAGGCTTCACCTGCCAGGAAGGGCGCTGCCTCCCCGCGCCGGCCCAGCTCGCCGGCTGCCTCGCGTACAGGCAGATGGGCACGTCCTGCGACAGCGACGAGCGCTGCCGCACGCGTGGCATCACCCAGGGCCTGTGCATCGACAACACCTGCACCTACCGCTGCACCGCGGATACCGAGTGCCCGGAAGGCTTCGCTTGCACACCGTCAGGCACGAGCGCCTTCTGCCGCTCGCTCTCAGTGCCCTGAGTCCTTCCGCTCGCCGCTTGGCTGAGCGCACGGCAGGCAACACTTCTGTCCTTGAGAAGTGGGGAAACCTCGCGTCCTTCACCTGCAGGTTGTAACCGCGGTTCAAGCTTTCGGTACGGATGGATGCCCTTTAGGGCAACCCGACGAACCCCCGCGCCAGACGTCGGAAATAGCGTTACGCTAGGGGGCTATGTGGAAGAAAACCTGGCTACTCGGCATCCTCATGACAGCGACTGCGCTGTCTGGTTGTTCCTCCTGCGGAGATAACGGCGGCGGAGGAACCGACGGCGGTAACACCACGGCGGATGGCGGTGACGGGGGCGGCGGAAATCCCGATGGAAGCGTTGATCCTACAGACCCCACGCTGAGCTCGTTGACGATCGAGCCGACCAACCCGGTCCTCGTCGTCTCCGGCAGCACGGGTGTCACCCAGCTCTTCAAGGTCACAGGCACCTTCACCGACGGACGCACGGAGGACGTGTCGGGCAAGGCCCTCTTCAGCATTGATGACACGCGGCTGGGTCTCTTCGGCGGCGGAAGCGGCTTCACCTCGAGCACCACCGTCGGCGGCACCAGCACCGTGCGCGCCCGGGTGGGCACCCTGTCCGTGTCCACGCCCATCACGGTGAAGCTTGATCAGAAGGTGTCGGACACCCCGCCCCCGGGCCAGACGCCTGCGACCCCGGTGCCCGCGGATCCGGGCTCGAAGTTCGGCGGGACGGTGGACACTTCGTACAAGCCGGAGATCGTCTACCCCAACAACGGCGTCCTGGTTCCGCCCAACCTGGGTCAGTTGGAGATCCACATCAAGCCGAACAACGCCTCCACCACGTTGTTCGAGCTCGCCTTCTCCAACAGCATCACCGACGTGCGCGTGTACCTGCGCTGCTATCTGCCCTCGGGCTTCACGCTGCCCTCCGGCGTGAGCCGCGGCTGCATCTACACGCCCACGGAGAACGTGTGGAAGTTCCTGGCCGAGAGCAACCGCGGCGGCCAGCCGGTGAAGCTCACCGTGCGCTCCACGGATGACTCGGGCACGGGCAAGGTGGGCGTCTCCAACCCCATCGCCATCCAGTTCGCCCGCGCCGAGCTCAAGGGCGCGCTCTACTACTGGACCACCAAGACCGGCTCCACCGGCGTGATGCGCTATGACTTCGCGGGCACGGGCACGACGGCCGCTTCGCCGGTGATGCTGGCCAAGAACATCGATGGAAGCGTGAGCTGCGTGGGCTGCCACGCCCTGAGCCGCAACGGCAAGAAGCTGGTGGCCGAGGTCAACGGCCAGAACGACGGCCGGCTCGCACTGGCGGATCTGTCCAGCTTCACCGCCGACAGCAAGGCCAAGCTGGGTGCCTCGAGGCAGAGCACCTTCGAGTCCTGGAACCCGGATGGCTCCAAGTTCGTCGGCGTCTACGGCGACAGCGGCGCCACCGACTTCGGGCTGCGCATCTTCAACGGCGACACCGGCGCCTACGAGAGCTCGATTCCTGGCACCGGCGACTCGAACAGCCCCGCGACCCACCCGGACTGGAGCCCGGATGGCCAGACGATCGCCTATACCTCTCCGACCTATAAGGAGACGAACCAGCGCAACTACATGGGCGCCATCAAGATGGTGACGGCGAAGTCGGGCGGCGGCTGGAACGCCCCGGTGACGGTGGTGCCGGCCGAGAATGGCAAGCACCGCTACTACCCGGCCATTGCGCCCGACAACTCCTTCCTCGTGTTCAACGAGTCCGCCTGCGACTCTGGCACGGCCCCTTCGCACTACAGCTGCAACGGGGACACCGACAAGACCGCCAAGCTGTGGGCCGCGAAGCTGCAGGCTGGCGCGACGCGGGTGGAGTTGACGAAGGCCAACCAGGGCGGCGTGATGGACGGCTCCGAGAAGAATCTGACCAACAGCTACCCGAAGTGGAGCCCCTTCGTGACGCGCGGCACCGGGGATGACAAGAGCCGGCTGATGTGGGTGACGTTCTCCTCGTCCCGCAACTACGGCCTGCGCACCATGGCCGCCTCGTCTTCGTCTGAGAACGACAAGAGCACCCTGCTGTGGATGGCGGCGGTGGATCCGGACAAGGTCAACGCGGGAGTGGATCCGTCCTACCCGGCCTTCGCGCTGCCCTTCCAGGACATCACCACCTCCAACCATATCGCCCAGTGGGCCCAGTACTTCGTGAGCAACGGGTGCTCCACGGTCGGCGAGGGCTGCGGCTCGGCTGGCTCCACCTGCTGCAACGGTCTGCAGTGCGTGCAGCTCAACCAGGATCCGCCCATCCCCTGCGACGTGGCGGGTGCCTGCGTGTGCGACGCCATCCCGCAGTGCGCGCCGGCGCTCGAGAAGTGCTCGGCCGCCGCGCCCTGCTGCGACGGTCTGCTCTGCTTGGATGACGTCACCGGTGGCTCGTGCTCGGGCAGCGACTGCTCCTGCAAGCCGCCGTGCGCGAGCGAAGGCCAGGCGTGTGGCTCCTCCGCTTGCTGCGACGGTCTGGCGTGTGTCACCGAATCCGGCAGCAGCACCTGCCAGATCATCCTGAAGTAGCGTCAGCCGCTCAGGTGGCTCCGGTTCCAGCCGGAGCCGCCTCCCACCGGGTGGTCTCCACCTGGTGATGCATCAAGGAGACAGGACGAGGCCGTCCGCCACGCACGCCTCCACGGCGGCGCGGATGTCGGCCTCGGCCACTCCCGTCGCCGCCGACACCTGGGCCGGCGTCAGCCCCTCCACTGCCATCTTCAACGCCAGCAGGGAGCGGTGGCTCGCGGCCAGGTACATCGTCACCAGCCGCTCCGGGTGTCGCCACAGCAAAGCCATCTCTTGCCCCGGCTCCGGCCGTCCCCTCCCCTTCGCCCGCACGTACGCGCAGAGCTGGAAGGGGTGCTCCAAGACCACCAGCGTCGGGTTCACCGTCAGCCGCTCCACCGACTCCGGCACCGGCTCCATCGACGTGTACACCGCGAAGTCCGCCCACTCGAAGCGCGCCAGCGCGGGCAGGAAGTCCGGCAGGCCGCGCCGCGCCGCCTCGTCCGCGAGAAAGCCCGGGAAGCCTTCGCCCAGGTGGTTCATCTCGAAGGGCCGCGGGGGCCTCGACGCCTCGTAGGCCCGTGCCAGCTCCGCCCACCCCGCCTCGTCCACGCTCGCGCGCGTCAGCGGATAGAGCTTCTCCAGCGTGGCCCTGCCGTGGTGGCGCACCATCCGGCCGTAGAGCTCCACGCGCGAGCGCGGCGCGTCCCAGCCCGGGTGCGCTGCATACAACCGCTCCAGCGCGTCTGGGCCCGGGGCGGTGAAGAACTCCGTCATCGAATCGAAGAAGCTGCGCAGCCCCGGCTTCATCGCGACACCTCCGCCAGCACCGCGCGAGCCCGGTCCGCCTCGTCCAGCACGGCGTCCAGCGAGGGGATGTCCTGATCCCACTCGATGAGCGTCGACACAGGCCCCGTGCGCTCCAGCACGTACCGGTACAGCGACCACACGTCATCGCAGACGGCTGCCCCGTGCGTGTCGAGGATGACGTCCGGCAACCGCTCGTGTCCCGCCAGGTGGAGCTGCACCACCCGCTCCAGCGGCAATGCATCCACGAAGGCTCGCGGGTCATACCCGTGGTTGAGCGCGTTCACGTACACGTTGTTCACGTCCAACAGCAGGCCGCAGTCAGCCTGCTCCACCACGTGCCGCAGGAAGGTCGCCTCGTCCAGGGTGCCCCCCGGCATGCGCGCGTAGTAGCTCGGGTTCTCCAACAGGAAGGGCCGGCCCACCCGCTCCTTCACCTCGCGCACTCGCGACACCACGTGCTCCACCGCCTCCTCCGAGAAGGGCAGCGGCAGCAGATCATAGAGGTACGCCCCACCCAGCCGCGTGTAGCAGAGGTGGTCCGAGAAGAAGGGCGCGTCCACCCGCTCCACCAGCGCCTTCAGCCGCGAGAGGTAGTCCTCGTCCAGGGGCTCCGGTCCCCCAATGTTCAGCGCCACCCCATGGGGCAGCACCGGCCAGCGCTCCGCGCACGCATCCAACGTGCGCTGGGGACGGCCTCCGAGCGTGAGGAAGTTCTCGGGGATGATCTCCACCCAGTCCAGCGCACGGGAGGTCTCCGGGAGCTGCGCGTAGAACTCGCGCCGCAACCCGACACCCGCCCCGAGCGGCTTCAACCCATGTCTCCGCGCGTAGCTCTCCGACACGTTGGCTCCTCGGAAAAGACATGGGCGGCGGGAAGAGACTCCCCGCCGCCCGGAAGAAAACCCCCGACAGCTCAGGGGCTATCCCTTACTGCGGCTTCGCGGCGCCACAGCCATCCTTGCCGCACGCGTGCTCGCTCCCCTTCTCGGAGGTGGAGGAGGCCTTCTCGCCGCTGCACTGGGCCTCGCCGCCCTTCTCCGGGGTGGCGGCCGCGTCGCCCGTGCTGGCCGCCTCGCTGCCCGTCTGCTCGGTGGGGGCAGTCGCGGACTTCGTGCCCGCACAACCCGTGGCCAGAGCGCCCAGGGAGAGAGTTCCAACGATGGCGGCCATGGTCTTGATGTTCATGGTGTTTCCTTTCTCTGCGTGAAGGGGGACTGCACGTGGCGAGGAGCCCCGTCGCGGGGACGATGGGCTCGCGGTCTGACATACGCACTGCGAATTTCGCGGTTACAGCCCCCTGCCGTCTGGAGACGTCAGGGCGTCACGCAGCAGGCTGTCACGCGCGGTTGCGAGCTCGACTCCATCCGCTCCGGGCGCCACACCGAGCGCTTCTAACAAAGGCTCCAGCCCGGCAAAAGCGGGCCGGGACAGGTGTCGCGCGAGCAACGCCTGGAAGAGCGGCTGACCCGCGACGGCATCCACCGCCGCCCCGAAGGAATCGAAAGTTGCAGTAGAGCCGGAGCCGGCGAGCCGCTCGAGCACTGCGTCAAGCCCCCGCGTGTTGCCCGTGACGCGGCGCAGCTCCACGTCCAGGTGCAGGGCGAAGAGCGCGCCCGTCCAGTAGGTGCCCTGGAAGGAAGCGCCGCGGGTGATGACGTCCTCCATCGTCCGAGAGCCCACGGCGGCGCGCCCTCGCGCGAAGCCGGCGAGCAGCTCCGTCCAGGCCTGCACCGGCGTCTGCCTGCCCGAGCGCGCCCGCGCCAGCTCCGTGTAGTAAGTGGCCAGCCCCTCGGACAACCAGGGAAGACGCGGCACGAAGGCGGGGTGCGCCAGGTGGAGGAGCTCGTGCACCGCGACCCAGTCGCCCGCGAAGGACGCGGGCGCCGCCTCCTGGCCCACCAGCAGGGAGATGCTCGGTGGCGAGCTCCACAGCACCATGCCGAAGGGAGCGGGCTGCTCGCGAGCCGGCACCGGGACGAGGCGCACAGTGATGCGCGGATAGGGGAAGGTGCGCCGCACCGTGAGCACCTCGCGAGCGGCCTGGTGGATCCACGCGCAGAGGGCGGCGTCGTCCATGCGCGACAGGCGGCCGAGCACCGCCACCTCCACCACGGCTCCCGGCAGCCGCACCGTGCACCGCCGTCCGCCGAAGCCGTGGAAGCCAGAGTCCACCAGATCTCCGCCTTCCAGCGTGTAGACACCGCGCGCGTCCGGCGCCCACGGAGGCAGCGCGTCCACGCCCTCCACCACCAGCTCCGCGCGCAGTGACGGCGTCACCCTGCGCGGACGCAGCAGCCAGGCCCGACCCGCGACATGCCACGCATCACCCTCGCCCATGCCGGTGAAGAAGTCCGGACGCTCCCCTCGCAGGCGCGCGTCCAGTGGGTAGCGGTAGCTCAACAGGCGCGTGTCCGACGGAACGAGGACCCGGCCTCCCATGGAGACGGTCTGCTCCTGGCCCGAGCCCTCCTGGCCGAAGACGCGCACCCGGTCGACTCCGCCGGGCTGCGTGAAGAGAAAGTCTCGGGGCGCATCCTCGCGGACCCGGGTGATCTCCACGTCCAACGCGTGCTCGGGCTCGCGGACATAAATGACGCGGTAGCTCAGTGCCGGAGCGTCCTCCTCCGGACCCGGCGAGGGCATTCGGGCCGTCTGGCAGCCACACAGCGCCCACAGCAGAAAGAGCCACGCTGAGAAAGAAAGACGCACCGGAAAATCACAAACATATTGCATTTCAATCCCAGCCAACACGCCCCCGTCAGGGACCACTCCACATACTGTTCTTGGTTCTCTCTGGGTTTTTATGTTATCACCCTGTGTGAATACAGTCGCGCACACGCGCGAGGCTCGTCCATCTCATCGTGGGTATCGTCAGGGGGATTCTCGATGGAGAAGACCGTCGCCGTCGTCCAAGCGCCGCTGACCTTTCTGGACAAGAACGGCGCACAGGTCTCCATTCCTCCCTCCGTGTTCTGGTTCGAGGGCGCCGAGCTGAAGGTGGATGAGACGAAGCCACCCGTCAGTGAAAACAGTTGGCTGGCGGATTGGCTGAAATACCTGGCGAAGACAGGGGTCATCGTCGCCGCGCCGCCCGATGCACAGCCTACCCGGCCCGCGATGGTGCTCCAGGCCAAGAATCCCGGCTCGGCTGGTAACAATATCGAAATCGACATCACCTACGCCGAGCCTCCCACGACCTTCACCCTGAAGGTGACCCAGACGGATGTCTATGCGGACCTGACGCTCGAGACGCTCCCCGTGGTGCTCGGTACGGACCAGAAGGCGGGAACCCGGCCGGGGCTGGTTCGGGTCCAGGGAACACCGACGGCGCTGCCCAAAGAGCAAACCGGACAGCTCGAGGGAGCGGACGCCACCCAGCGGGGTACCTGGACGGCAGCCGCCGATTCGGGAACGGCCTTCACGCTCGAGGCGAGGGAGCCCGGCAAAGAGGTCATCAAGGTCCAGATCAGCCCTCCGAAGGAGCAGACCTTCACCCTCACGGCGACGTGGACGAAGTCCGTGAGTGGCCTCGACGCCAGCAAGCTCGAGACCGAGTTGAAGCAGTTCGGTTATGTGCTCACCGCCGCGAAGCCCGCGGACGGCTACACCCTTCCACGCGGCGGCAAATTCCAGCTCAAAGGGGGCGTGGACAGCACGTTCGCCTCGCTCGTTCCCGCGGCCAAGCCCCTCTGACGACTCCCCTGTTCCTCTTCCCCTGCTGAGGACACGCCATGCCGGTCACCACCAGCTATCCGGGCATCTACATCGAGGAGTTGCCCAGCACGTCGCGCACCATCGCCGCCGCGCCCACCTCCAATACCGTCTTCATCGGCTA
The DNA here is from genome assembly GCF_044360475.1 of Archangium minus. NCBI lineage: Bacteria > Pseudomonadati > Myxococcota > Myxococcia > Myxococcales > Archangiaceae > Archangium > Archangium minus. Next base: position 4,882,118 of record NZ_CP043494.1, on the reverse strand, counting down.
CTCCCACCCGTACAAGACGAAGTCCCAGCACTGGAACAAGGCGGTGCAGATCTTCAGCTTCGCCGAGTACGAGCGCGAGTTCGGAGGCCTGTTCCGCAGCGCCCACCTGTTCTCGGACCTGCCCTACGCCGTCCAGAACTTCTTCCTCAATGGCGGCTCGGTGGCCTTCATCGTGGCGTTGGATCCCAGTCTGCCCGAGGCCTATGTGGACTTCGGTGCCGTCGATCCTGTCCGCTTCACGGCGCTCGAGCCCGTGGATGACGTGACCGCGCTGCAGATCACCCTGGGCAACTTCCAGGACGGCGACAAGCTCGCGGACATCTCCATCTCCTACCGCACGCGCACGGAGACCTTCCGCCGCGTTCACATCTCCAGCCTGGTGTCCACGCTCGAGAGCGGCTCGAGCCTGGTCCGGGCCTCCTTCCCCGGCGGCAGCCCTCCCTCCGCGTACAGCACGACCAAGAAGACGGACAAGGTGGACTACGCCACAGCGCCCGCGATCCCCGCCATCGACGCCGCGGACTTCACCAATGTCTTCGAGGCGGACAGCTCGCTCGACAAGGTGGATGTCATCAACCTGCTGGCCCTACCCGGCGTGTCCTCGTTCGGCGTCCTGAGCGAGGCCCTCGCCTTCTGCGAGCGCAAGCGGGCGTTCCTGATCATGGATCCGCCACCGGAGGCCTCGGCCGATGGCACCGTGGGCCCGCCGGACAAAGACATCGTCGGCGGGTTCATGAACAACAACCTCATCCCGAAGAGCAGCCCCAATGGTGCGCTCTACTTCCCCTACCTCATCTCGCCGGATCCGCTGACGGGCAAGAGCACCGCCCTGGCCCCGAGCGGCTTCGTCGCGGGCATCTACGCCCGGACGGACGCCAACCGCGGCGTGTGGAAGGCGCCGGCGGGACTGGAGACCACCGTCAACAACGTGCTCGGCGTGGTGGAGAGCGGGCGGATGACGGACATGCGCGCAGGCGTCCTCAACAACGCGGCCGTCAACGCCGTGCGCACCTTCCCCGCCTCCGGCACCGTGGTCTTCGGCGCTCGGACCCTGGTGGCCGCCAACCCTGCCTTTCAGCAGTGGAAGTACGTGCCGGTGCGGCGCATGGCCCTCTTCATCGAGCAGACGCTCTACGCGAACCTCGGCTGGGTCGTCTTCGAGCCCAACGCCGAGCCGCTCTGGGTGGCCATCCGCACCAGCATCGAGGCCTTCATGTTGTCGCTCTTCCGCCAGGGCGCCTTCTTCGGCACCACACCGAGCGAGGCCTTCCAGGTGAAGTGTGATGGCACCACCACCACACAGGCGGACATCGACAACGGCCGCGTCAACATCCTCGTCGGCTTCCGTCCGCTCAAGCCCGCCGAGTTCGTCATCATCCAGATTGCCCAGCTCGCCGGCCAGGCGCAGTCCTAGGAGACCCGCCCATGAGCATGCCCTTCTCGGTGAACACGCGGCGGTTCGATCCGTACAAGAACTTCCGGTTCCTCGTGTACTTCGGCGACACCACCACCCCTGTGGCCGGTGTGAGCAAGGTGAGCGGGCTCAAGCGCTCGTCAGACGCCATCGAATACAAGGAAGGAGGCAACGCCCTCATCCTCAAGGGGCTGGGACGTACCAAGTACGAGCCCATCACCCTGGAGCGCGGCGTGACGCACGACTCCACCTTCGAGGAGTGGGCCAACGCCGCCCAGGTGCTCGATAAGGGCGCCCCCTCCACTTCGCTCTCCAAGCTGCGGCGCAAGGTGCGCATCGAGCTGCTCAACGAGGCCGGCCAGCCCGTGCATCGCTACATCGTCCACGACTGCTGGGTGTCCGAGTACCAGGCCCTCTCAGACCTGGACGCGGGCGGCAATGGCATCGCCATCGAGCACATCAAGCTCGAGCACCACGGCTGGGAGCACGACCTCAGCCTGACCGAGCCGAAGGAGAAATAGGTGCGCTTCCGCCTGCCGGTGAGCGGGCTGGAGGTCCGCCTGCGACCACCCGCCGGAGCGGAGGATCTGCTGCTCGCGGAGGCACGGAGCTTCGACGCGCAGCTGGCGCTCGCGCTGGTGGAGCGACTCGGAGAGCGCGCGGAGGGGGGGCCCGTGGACTGGGCCGCGCTTCCCCTCACCGACCTGGACACCACGTTGCTCCGGCTGCGGCAGGGGCTCGTGGGCGACCACGTCCGCGCTGATGTGGTGTGCGGCCCAGACGGGTGCGGCGCCCGCGTCGACATCGCCTTCCGCATCCGGGACTACCTCGCCCACCATGCGCCTCGGGCCCTCGAGGGGCTGGAGGCAGCCGCCGAGCCCGGGTGGTACGCGCTCCAGGGCACCGCCGCGGTCTTCCGGCTTCCGTCCGGGACAGACCAGCTCGCCATCGCCTTCCACCCGGAGGGAGAGGAAGAGCTGGCGCGGCGCTGCATCCGGCCAGCAGGTCTCGCGCCCTCGCTCCGAGAACGGGTGGAGGCAGCGATGGAGGCACTCGCTCCCAACCTCTGCAGCGAGCTGGAAGGACCGTGCCCCGAGTGCGGTGCCTCGGTGCGCGCGGCGTTCGATCCCCAGCGGTACGTGCTTCAGGAGCTGCGTGCTCAGGCGACCCGCGTCTACGAGGACATCCATCTGATCGCGCGCACCTACCACTGGACCGAGGACGCCATCCTCGCCCTCCCCCATCACCGGCGCGCCTTGTACGCAGAGCACATCCGCCAGGAGAGGTCTGGGAGTTGATATGCCACCGCGCTCCTATCTCGGTGCCATCGCCCAACGCGCTCGCGCCGATTCGCCCACGCTCCAACCTCCACGCATGCCGGGAGACCGGGGGTTGCCTCCGCCCCTCGAACCGTGGGTGGACGTGCCGACCCCTGACCTTCCTCGGGCCCCCGCACAGCCGCTCCCTGCTCCCGTGGAGCCCCGTCCACCGCGAGGTGTCGTTCCGACTCCCGTGATGCCGCCCTCGGCGCCCGTTGCCGCCGAGAGGCCTCTCGCGCGGCCACCGGAGGCTCGCGGGAACTCACCTTCGTTCGTCGAGACCCGCTCAGAGCGCCCGGCGCCCGGGCCCGTCGTGACTCCCGCCCAGTTGCCCGAGCCCCAGGCTCGGCCTCCTGTCCCGCCTCTTGAGCCACCCGAGGTCCACCAGCGCGAGCACCCGGAGCACCTGGAACCCCGGATGCCCTCCGAGAAAGCCGTCCCCATGATGGCCGCGCTGGAGACCGCGCTGCGTTGGGTCTCCTCGCCCGAGCCCGTCCCGCCCAGCACCGCCGCCTCGGTGGACACGGATAACCCGCCCCCACGCCCGCCGCCCCAAGAGGCCCGGCCCGCTCCCGCATTGGAGCGCCCGGCACTCTCCCCGGATCCGTCCAGTCCACGAGCCTCGGAACCCTCACGCGCGGCGCCTCCACGCGCGGCGCCTCCACGCGCGGCGCCTCCACGCGCGGCGCCTTCACACTCGGTCCACATCGGCACCCTCGAGGTCCGGATAGAGCCCCCCCCGAGCCTCCCCCAGCGCCCCGCCCCGGCACCCCGGACCGCCCCGGGTCCCCGGGCTCCGCTGGCGCGCGGTTTCACCTCGTCCTTCGGCCTGAAGCAGGAGTGAGCACGTGAGCACGCTCGTGATCGATCGGCTGGCCTTGAAGCTCTCCGGACTCGACGAGTCCCAGGGACGTCAACTGGCACGGCTCCTCTCGGAGGGCTTCGCAGCGGCCTCCCTCCCAGAGGGCGCCTCCGCGTCCACCCGCTCGCTCCAGGTGGACGTACGAGCGAGATCGGGAGAGCCGCTCGAGGCGCTGTCGGATCGAATCGTCGCCCAGGTGCTGAGGGAATTGCAGCGAACGGTGTGACCGGAGAGAGCCCCCCACCATGCCTGGAAAGTTCATGAAGGGCGCGCTGGTCGAGTTCATGCCCACCGTGCTCGTGCCGCTGCCCAACGTCATCATCTTCCAGTTCAACCCCGAGACCATCCGCCACGTCTGGACGCAGCCAGAGGCCGCCGGGGACGCCCAGAGCCAGAACCACAACCCGCTCGCGGTGCGCGGCATGCCTGGCGAGTCGTTCTCCTTCACCCTGGTGATGGACGCCAATGATCAGATCGCCGAGGGCAACCCGATCGCGAAGGCCACGGGCATCGCCTCGCGACTGGCGGCACTCGAGATGCTCATGTACCCCACGGGAGCCGCGGGGGGTGGACTGCTGGGCTCGGTGTCCGCCTCGGTCTCCGTGTCCGCGGGAGGTGTCGGCGCCTCGCTAGGCGGTTCGGCCGCCTCGGCGGCAACGCGCCAGGTGCCCCAGTCCGAGGTCCCCGCGGTGCTCTTTGTCTGGGGTCCGGGGCGCATCGTGCCCGTGCGTGTGACGGGCCTCTCCATCGAGGAGAAGCTCTATGACGAGCTGCTCAACCCCACACATGCCGAGGCACAGCTCGAGCTGCGCGTCCTCACCCCCGAGGAGCTCGCCCGGGTGAGCGGTCCGCTCAAGGACGTGGCCAAGGCCGCGTACACGTACTCGCAGGTGCTCCGCCAAGGCCTCGCCGTCGCCAACCTCGCCAACTCCGTCGAATCCATCGTGGGGATGCTCCCCCTCTGAGGAGTCACACCATGTTCTTCCCCGGCAGCCGCTACGCGGGTCAACAGACGTACACCGTGACGCAACCGGATGGCACCCAGGTGACGGCCGTGCGACTGCCTCTGCCTCGCCCGGGGCGGCTGCTCGGCTTCCACCGCCGGGTGGAGGGCCAGCGGTTGGACCTGCTCGCCCACCACTACCTCAAGGATGCCACCGGCTTCTGGCGGCTGTGCGATGCCAGCGACACGCCCTCTCCCGATGCCCTCGCCTCGCGCGAGCAGGTGGGCATCCCGGACCGGGAGCGCTGAGGCATGGCGAGCACGTACCAACTCCTCGTGGATGGCACCCCGGTGGAGGCCGACCTGTACGAAGCGCTCGGCTCCATCGAGGTGGAGGAGAACGCCGATCTGCCCGGCGCCATCCAGCTCAACCTGCCGGTGAGCCGCACCGAGGCGGGGGACCTGACCTACGTCGCGGACTCGCGCTTCAAGCCCTACGCCAACCTCGCCCTGGTGGTGGAGGTGGAGGACCGTCCGGCCGAGTGCATCTTCGATGGCTACGTGCTCTCCCACAAACTGCACCTCCAGCGGGGCACGGTGGCCTCCACGCTCCAGGTATGGGGTCAGGACGCCTCGTGGCTGATGAACCTGGAGGAGAAGTCGCGCGAGTGGGTGGACGTCACGGACGCGGCGGTGGCCAATGCCCTCTTCGGCGAGTACGGCATCCAACCCTCGCCGGACAACGACGCGGACGACTCCCCCGCCCACACCGAGTCCGGTCACACGCTGATGCAGCGGGCCACGGACATCCAGTTCCTGCGCAAGCTGGCGCGCCGCAGCGGAAAGCTGTGCCGCGTGGTGTGCACCCAGAAGGCTGGCCAGCGCACCGGCTACTTCGCTCGACCGGACCTCTCCGCTGAGCCCTCGGTGATCCTGCCGCTCAATGATCCGGAGGCGGAGGTGGTCACCGCGCTGGACTTCGAGTGGGACGTGAGCCGCCCGACCGACGTGGCGGCCCAGCAGGTGCTCACCCAGGGTTCGGCCTCGGAGAGTGCGAGCGGAGATGCCTCGGACTCGGGGCTGCAACCGCTCGATGAGCGAGGGCTCGCGGACTTCGCCGGCAGGCCCATGAAGGTGATGTTGACCACGACCGTGGACGACGCGGGCGAGCTGCAACAGCGAGCTCGGGCGCTGCTGCGCGAGTCCGGCTTCTTCTCCCGCTGCACCGGCGAGGTGGATGTCGCCGCGCTCAAGGCCGTGCTCCGGGTGGGCACCGTGGTGCGCATTGACGGGGCGGGCAGCCTCCACTCCGGCAAGTACCTGGTGTGGAGCGTGCGGCACACGATCACCGCGGATTCACACCGGATGGGCTTCGTGCTGGTGCGCAACGCGGTCGGTCCCGCCCCCTCGGGGAGTGGTGGAGGGTTCTTCTGACATGAACGACCAGGGCCTGCAGGACGTCCGGGACATCCTCGATCGGCTGCGCGATCGGTACTTCGGCAAGTACCGCGGCATCGTGACGGACGTGGAGGAAGGCGGCCAGGGACGCATCAAGGCGCTCGTGAGCTCGGTGCTCGGCGATCAGAAGACGGGCTGGTGCATGCCGTGCGTGCCGTATGCCGGCAAGGACTCGGGGTTCGTCTTCCTGCCCGAGGTGGGCTCCAGCGTGTGGATCGAATTCGAGGGAGGTGATCTCTCCTATCCAGTCTGGACGGGCGGCTTCTGGGCCGCGGGCGAGTTCCCCTCGGAGGCCGCGCCCGCGAAGAAGCTCATCCGTACCGCCAAGGGGCATCAAATCCTCCTGGATGACGACGGGGAGTCCATCACCCTCACGGACCCGCACGGGAACACCGTCACCCTGGACTCCTCGGGCATCACCCTCGCGCGAGGCACTCAGAAGATCGAGGTCACCGAATCGAAGGTCTCCGTCGACGGCGGCGCGCTGGAGGTGTCCTGATGGGCGCGCTCCTCACCACCGCGAGCACCCTGCAATGCCCTCATGGCGGCGCGGTCCAGGCCATGTCATCCAACAACCGGGCGAAGGCGGGCGGGGACTTCCTGGTGCGCGCCTCCGACACCTTCACCATCACCGGCTGCACCTTCGCACCGGGAGGCGCCGCGCACCCGTGCGTGCGCGTGCAGTGGGTGTCGACGGCCCTCCGGGTCAAGGTGCTGCAAGACGCGCTGCTCACCATGGACAGCGTGGGGATGTGCCTCGCGGCGGACAACGCGCCCCAGGGCACCGTGCTCATCTCCGCCACCCAACAACGCGCCAAGGGACTCTGAGGCTTCCATGAAGCGAGCCGACTACGCGTTCCCCTTCCGCATCGACCCCTCCTCGCGCCAGGGCGCCCAGGCGCGGAGCTACGAGGCGCACGTCGAGCAGATGATCCGTCAGGTGCTCCTCACCAGCCCGGGTGAGCGCGCGGACCTGCCCGAGTTCGGCTGCGGGCTGCGCCGGCTCCTCTTCGCCCCCAACTCCGAGCCGCTGGTGGCCACGGTGCGACTCCAGGTGCGCCAGGCGCTGGATCGCTGGCTGGCCGGGCAAATCGAGGTCCGCGATGTGGTGGTGGCCTCGCCCCAAGAGGTACCCGAGGAGAATCAAATCCTCCTGCGCGTCGAGTACGTCCTGGTGGAGACGCGCACCACCCGTCGGCTGGAGGTGCGGGTGACATGAACATGCCCGGAGACCGCCGCCAGAGGCTGCGCCAGAGCACGACGCTCAACGGCATCGACTTCATCCGCGTCGACAAGACGCAGACGAAGCTCGAGGTCCACTTCCTCAACCAAGAGCCAGGGGTGGCTCTGCTCCAGAACTCCGTGAAGGAGCCGCGCATCACCGGCGGGGACGCCATTCCCACTGTGCCCGTGCTGCCCGGGCTCCAATGGTCCACCACCCCCGAGGGCTTCCCGGTGCTCGAGCTGCACGTGTCCGCACCGGGGGACTTCTCCCAGTACACCCTCAGCCTCAGCAGCACGCTGCTCGATCCGTTCTTCTCCCGCGCCACCTTCTCCTTCAAAGCCCATTGCGAATCGCGGCTGGACTGCGAGCAGCCGCCCGAGGACTGCGCGCTGGAGCAGCCTCCGCCTCCGCCCATCGACTACCTCGCCAAGGACTTCCACAGCTTCCGCAAGGCGCTCTCCGACTTCTCGGCCCTGCGTTATCCGGAGTGGCAGGAGCGCTCGGAGGCTGACTTCGGCGTGATGTTCCTGGAGTCGCTGAGCAGCATCGCGGACGACCTCAGCTACCTTCAGGATCGGATCGCCGCCGAGGCCTCGCTCGACACCGCCACCCAGCGCCGCAGCCTCGTGCGGCACGCTCGCCTCGTGGACTACGAGCCCCGGCCCGCCATGGCCTCCCAGGGCTGGCTCTGGCTCCAGCTCAGGGAAGGAAAGAGTGGTCAACTGCCGGCCGGCCTGCCCGTGAGCGCGCTCGGCCCCGATGGCGAGCGGATCGACTTCGAGACGGGACGGGGCCTCGAGGATACCCAGAGCTACCCTGTGGACTCCCGGTGGAACCCGGGCAAGCTCATTCCGTACGCCTGGGATGACAGCGAGCGGTGCCTGCCGGCTGGTGCCACGGACATGTGGATCCAGGGGGACGGGCTGGGCCTGTTCGAGGGCCAGTGGCTCCTCATCGACACCGAGCCCCGCACGGGGGGCAACGAGTCCCTCCGCGCGCTCGTGCAACTCACGGGCATCCAGAAGAGCAGCGACCCGCTCGTCGATGACACGAAGCTGACCCGCATCACCTGGAGGGCCGAGGACGCGCTGGCCCGCGATCACGACCTCACCCGCACGCAGGTGATCGGCAACCTCGTCCCCGTGACGCAGGGCCGCCGCTTCCGCGAGTCCTTCATCGTCGAGGGAGTGCCCTCGGGAAGCCGCCAGTCAGCGCTCGTCCGCACCGGCCCCAACGACACCCTGCAGATCCTCTTCCCACTGGCCCAGGCGCCCCTCGCGTGGCGCCCGTCCTCCGAGGACCCCAACAGCCCACCCCGGCCCGAGCTCCGGGTCATCCGCCAGGACGAGGATCCTCCCGAGCCCTGGACGTGGCAGCGGAGCCTGCTCGATGCAGGCAGCTTCGAGACGGTCTTCACGGTGGACCCGATCCGCTACCGCCCCGTGGGCATCCGCCACCCGGACGGAACCGTCTCCATGGACTACGACGGGGACGGAGAGACGCTGCGCTTCGGGGATGGCGTCTTCGGCGAGATGCCCGATGAGGGCGCCGTCTTCCAGGTGACGTACCGGACCTCCGTGGGTGCCGCGGGCAACGTGGCCGCTGACTCCATCACCCTCTTCGAGCCGAACGGCCCCCTGGGAGAGTGGGCGACGCAAGCGAGCAACCCCTTCGCGACCGAGGGAGGCGCGGACGCAGAGAGCGCCGAGTCCGTGAGGCGGCTCGCCCCCGAGGCCTTCCGGGCCCGGCGGCTCAACGCTGTGCGCCCCGAGGACTACGACGCCGCCGCCGAGTCACTGCCCTGGGTGCAGCGTGCGGGCACCGTCGTCCGCCACACGGGGAGCTGGCACACCGTCTTCACCGCGGTGGACCCCTTGGGCTCCGAGAGCTTGCGCCCCGAGCAGCACCTGGAGCTGGCGAACCTGCTCGGTCGGCGGCGGATCGCCGGTCACGAGGTCTACGCCTCCGCGCCGCGCTACGTCTCGCTCGACCTGGAGGTGCTCGTCTGCGCGCGTCCGGACGCCTTCCAGGGCGACGTGGAGGAAGCCGTGCTCGAGGCGCTGAGCAACAAGCGGCTGCGCAACGGGAGGACGGGCTTCTTCCACGTGGACCGCTTCACCTTCGGCACGCCCCTGGAGCGCAGCGTGCTGGAGAAGGAAATCCAGCGCGCCCACGGCGTGGCCGGAGTCCATCACATCCGCTTCCGCCGGCGAGGCTTCACCTCCGGGTTCGTCACCCTGTCCAATACGCTCACCGTGGGCACCGACGAGATCCTCCGGGTGGACAACAACCCGAGCCGCCCCGAGCGCGGCTCCATCAAGGTCATCGTGGAGGGGGGCAAATGAGTCAGGAGCCCATCTGCCCGTGCGAGGAGCTCATCCACCCTCGCCCCATCTCGAACCCACCGGGGCGTGACACCCTGCTCTACCGCGTGGGGGACTTCGCCACCTTCCGCGAGGCGCTCCTGCAAGCCCGCCCCGGAGAGCAGGAGCTCGCTGGCTGGCGCCCGAGCACTCGGGGAGACCTGGCGCTCCAGCTCCTCGAGTGGTGGGCCTACCTGGCGGACATCCTCACCTTCTACAACGAGCGCATCGCCCAGGACGCATACCTGCGCACCGCCGCCAGCCCCGGCACCGTGGAGCGGTTGGTGCGCGTGTTGGGATACCGCCCGCGTCCCGGACTCGGCGCCACGGGAGTGCTCGCGGCGCTGATCAACTCCCGCCTGCCCCTCACGCTGCCCCAGGGGCTCGCCATCCAGAGCAAGCCTGGGCCCGGCAAGAAGCCGGAGATCTTCGAGCTGGATGAGGACACTCGGCTTGAGCCCTCGGGCTCGCTGGCCGCGGAGGTGGTGGCTCCCACCAACCTCGCAGGCAGGACGGACGTGCTCCTCCGGGGAAGCCTCACCACCGTCCGCGAGGGTGAGCAGTTGCTCCTCGTCTCCAAGGACTGGGCCAAGGCGAGCGACAAGGGCCGGGGCTATGCGGTGGTGACCGTGCAAGCGGTCTCGCGGGAGAAGGACTCCCGAGGCCGGTCCGTGACACGCATCACCTTCGACGACGACATCCCCGGGACGATCCGTCCATCGAACTCGGAGCCGGCGCCAGCCACGAACTACCGCCTGTTGAGGGCCAGTCAGACCGCGCAGCGATTCCCTTACGGTTCGGTGAACCCGGGCAACAGCACGGTGCACCTGGAGTCCATCTTCCGGAGCGCTCGGAGCGGAGAACAGCTCCTCCTCAAGTCCACCAGCGGCGCGTTCACGCTTTCCCTGGTGACGAACTACGCGGAGCAGGTCTGGTACGCCAACGACGCGAACCCCACGATACCGCCCACGGAGCCAGCGGCCGTCATCCCCATCCCGCACACCGTGCTCACCTTCTCGCCCGCCGCCGCCGCGGCCACGGTCCAGGTGGACTTCGGCTGGCAAGAAGTAGGCGAGCTCATCGACATCCCCCCTGCCTCCGTGCTGGCCTCGGGCGTCACTCTGGCGCTCGACGCACCCCTGCCTCTCCCCCAAGGTGCTACCAGTCGTCTCGTCCTCCTGGAGGACAGCAAAGGTCAGGGGACCCAGGGCCGCGCCACTCCGTTCGGAAGCACGACGGCGAACCAGGTTCACGTCTCCGAGCTCGACTCTCAAACCGAGCTCATCCCGCCCCTTCGCCTGCTGCACAACCTGCTCCCCGTCTCTCGGGGCGCCACGGTGGCCCGCGAGGTGCTGGGCAGCGGAGACAGCAGCCGCGCCAACCAGAGCTTCGTGCTCCAGAAGTCACCTCTCACCTACCTGCGCGAGGGCGCGGGCTACCGGAGCACGCTGCGCATCTGGGTGGACAGCATCGAGTGGAAGGAAGTCCCGAGCTTCTACGGCCAGGCTCCCGACGCACACATCTTCGTCACGCGCGAGGACGAGGAACAGAAGACCCAGGTCCTCTTCGGAGATGGAGTCCAAGGCGCGCGGCTTCCGACGGGCCTGGGGAACGTGGTGGCCTCCTATCGCCATGGCAGTGGTGCCAGCGCGCCCGAGGCCGGGACGCTCTCCGTGCTCCTGCAATCGCACCCGGGGCTCCAGTCGGTGCGCAACCCAGTGCCCGTCACGGGCGGAGCGGATCCCGATCCCGCCGCGAAGCTCCGACAACTCGCGCCACGCTCAGTGCTCACCTTCGGCCGAGCCATCTCCGCGGGTGACTACGAGGCGCTCGCCCTGGAATCGCCCTCTGTGAATCGCGCGAGGGCCTATTGGACCTTCGACACGGAGCAGCAGCGTCCCCTGATCAAGCTGTACGTCGGAGACACCCCGGAGGCGAAGACGTCCGCCGAGCTCGCGATCCGCTCCGCGTCCGATCCCCAGCGCCGCGTCGAGGTGCTGCCCGCGCAGGAGAAGCCCGTCCAGCTCAAGCTTGAGGTGTTGAAGGATCCCCGCTTCCTCGCCGAGGAGGTGGAGAAGGGCATCCGCCGCGCTCTCATGGATCCCGAAACCGGTCTCTTCGGCGTGAAGACCGCCCGGATCGGCACCACGGTCTACAACAGTCAGATCTACGAGGCCTGCCTGCGAGTCCCCGGCACGCTGGCGGTGCACCTGCTCCTCTTCATGCATTGGGATGTCATCGAAACCTGGCCGAACCACTCCCCGGGAGAAGGCGGGTTCTACGTCCTCGAGGATCTCAAGCTGACCCTGAAGGAGGCCGCGACCCATGCGTAACGACGCGGATCGCTACGAGGCCTACTACGCGCAGAAGCTCTGGCAGCTGCTGCCGGAGCTCTACCGCGCCGAGGATTCCCCCGAGCTGAATCGCAACGGGCCCCTGCGCGAGCTGGTGGAGCGCATCGGCGCGCAGGCGGCGATCGTCCGGCGCAGCATGGATCGGCTGTGGGAAGACCAGTCCATTGAGACATGCGACGACTGGGTCATCGCCTACATGGCGGACCTCCTGGCCACGAACCTCGTCCCGGGGCTCGATGCCCGGGGACAGCGGCGGGACGTCGCGAAAACAATCTACTACCGGCGCCGCAAGGGCACCGTCCCGCAGTTGGAGGAGCTGGCCGCGGACCTCACCAGCTGGGACGTGCGGGTGGTGGAGTTCTTCCGCCGCCTGGGCCGGACCCGACACCGGCTCGATCCGGAGGTGGGTGGCCCCGGAATGGGACGTGCGCTGCAAGTGGCCCAGGGGCTCTCGGGGCCGCTCACGCGCACGGCCATTGGAGGCACTGCGGACCTGCGCTCGCACTATGGGGCTCGCCTGGCCCACACCGCCTTCGACGAGTTCTTCCACACCGCCGACGTCCGCCGCGGCCAGGGCCACACCGGCTGGCATGGCATTCCCCGCCTCGGCGTCTTCCTCTGGCGCCTTCAGAGCGTGCCGCTCGAGAGCGTGACGCCCGTGCGCGACGCGACGTGCGAGAACCAATACACGTTCGATCCCACCGGCAGGGACATCCCCCTCTTCGCGGCCTCGGCGAGGGTCTACGGGGACCAGTCCTCATCCCCCGCCGAGCACCAGCTCCCCGCTCCCATCAGCGGTCCCCTGCTCCAGACGGCCTTCGCGGAGCTCTACGCGGCGAAGTCCGCCCTGGATGCCACTGCGGTCGTGGACCACTCGCTCGGCATCTACCGTCTGTCTCCGTCAGGCCTCCACTACGAGCTGGTGGAGTACGACCCCGAGAATCCCCAACTCACCGCCGATCCCCGGCAACTCGAGCCCGACTACCTCCTCCTGCCCGAGCGGGGACGCTTCCTGCGGCGTGAGCCGGAGAGCGGCGAGGACTTCCGCGTCAGCTACCACACCGGTTTCTCCTCGGGCATCGGCGCGGGAGGATACGACCGGCGGCTGCCCGGCAAGATGACGGCACCGCTCGCCGAGCCCCTCCTGCAGGTCTCGGGAGGTGGCGACGCCCTGACGTTGGCACTCGGCACGGACCCGCTCTCCGGGACGGTGCTCCTCGAGGACTCGCTCACGTACACGAGCGGCTTCGACGTGGAGCTCCAACCGGCCTTGTTCACCCTGCGCGCGGAGAACCACCGACGTCCCGTGCTGCGACGTCCGCCCGGCCTTCCCGCCTCCGCCTGGACCTTCACCGGAAGTGTCGGCCCAAAGGGCCAGACGAGCGAGCTGCGCCTCGACGGCCTCTTCTTCTGCGGCGATGACGTGGTGCTGGCGGGCACGTTCGACCGGGTGGTGCTCACCACCTGCACCTTGGATCCAGGCAACCAGCCGGAGGGCGCCAGTGACCCGCTCCTGGCTGCGGACGGCAAGCCACTCGGGCCCTGCCGCCTGCGCATCCTCGGACAGGTGCGTGAGCTGGAAGTGGACCGCTGCATCCTGGGTCCCGTCCGGACGGAAGGCACGGGCACGCTCGAGCGCCTCACCCTCGTGGACAGCATCCTCCAGGCGCCTCCGGGCGAGCAGGTCCTGGACCTGAAGACCACGGACGTGAGGATGAAGCGCTGCACGCTGCTGGGAGAGGCGCGGGTCCACCGCTTCGACGCGGACACCAGCATCCTCCACGACGTGGTCACCGTGGAAGACAACCAACACGGCTGCGTGCGCTTCAGCGCATGGGCCACGGGCAGCACGCTGCCACGGAAGTACGAGTCCGTGGAGCTCGCGTCCCGACAGTCCCTCTTCGCCTCGCGGGCTTTTGGCCGGCCGGACTACGCGCAGCTGCTCCTCACGGCCCCCACCACCGTCAGCGAGGGCGCCGAGGACGGCTCGGAGATGGGGGCCTTCTGCCGGGAGAAGTACGCGCTCAAGACGCGCGCCCTCCGCATCAAGTTCGACGAGTACATGCCAATCGGTCTCAGCCCCGTGTGGGTCTACGTGACGTAGCGCACGGCGATTGGCCAACAGGAAGCGAGCACCTCCGCCCCGTCAGGCAACGAGGGAGAGCACATGGGCAGTGACAGAGCACGGAACACCTATGATGAGCACCAGCAGTACCGGTCGGTCGTCGCCCAGCAGGGCCGGGTGGTCATCGAAGCCGACCTGAACGAGGCACAGGAGATCGCCTCCGAGGAGCTGCGCGCCGAGACGCTGGATTTCGTGGGGCCCGCGGGTACCCCGACTCCAGTGGACGGCAGTGAGGGCGGCTACGCGGTGAGCCTCGACGACGTGCCCGACAGCGAGCGCGCGTTCAACTTCGTGGTGAAGCCCGGGACGATGTACGTGGGAGGGCTGCGGGTGACGCGGCCTGACACCCTGTCCCCCTTCGACACCACGTACTGGGGCCAGAAGAACACCGAGTGGGTGGACGGGCCCGTCTTCGAGCCACCCGACGCCTCGGTCTGGCGCGAGCTCATCTACCTGCACCTGAGCGAGCGGGAGGTGAGCGCGGTGGAGGACGCGGCGCTGCGGGACGTGGCGCTCGGAGGACCGGACACCTCGCAGCGCACGCGCCTCACGCAGCACATTGTGCGGCTCGGAGTCTCGGACAACACCACCACCTGCCAGGAGGCACTCGAGCAGGCGCGCAAGTACTGGGAGAACCAGGGTCAGAAGTTCGACCCGGCCACGATGCGGCTGATGCCGACCGCCAGGCTTCTGGTGGAGCTCGTCCCGCCGGAGCCAGGAAAGGACTCCGCGTGCGAGCCGGCCGCGCAGGCGAGCTACCTCGGCGCCGAGAACCAGCTCATCCGCGTGCAGGTCTCCGACCAGGGCAACAAGCTCCTGTGGGGCTACGACAACGGCTCGCACCTGTACCGCGTCGACCTGCTGGACGAGGGCAGGAAGGTGAAGCTCAAGACGAGCCCAGTGGACGACTTCCACTTCCCGAGGGAAGGCCAGGTCGTGGAGCTCCTGCGCGCCGCGGTCCGGCTGGATAACGGGCAGTACACCGCCGCGCCCACGGGGCTCACCTTCAAGCTCGGGACCAATCCCTACGAGCCGAACGACCGGCTCCTCACGCTGAGCGACGAGGCCCTGTCCGACCTCTACCTGGACAAGGACAGCACACCGGCCCTCTTCGTGCGCATCTGGGAGGACGAGCTGGATCCAGGCTTCGAGTCCCCCTCGCTCCTCGGACAGACAGGTCTGCGTGTGAGCGCCCAAGGCCTGCTCGTGCCCGGGGACTACTGGATGGTCGCGGTGCGTCCGAGCACGCCCCAGCAGCTCTACCCCGCGCGCTACCTCGATGGCCCCCAGTTTCCGGACGGGCCACGCCAGTGGGCCTGCCCCCTCGCGCTCCTCGAGTGGGATGACGGTGAGGGAACGGTGCTCTCGGACTGCCGCCCGCCGTTCGACAACCTCGTGGAGCTGACCGCACGGGTCAAGGCGCTCGAGGAGAGGCCGGTAGGAGGCGGGTGCTGCAGCGTGACGGTGACGCCCGAGGACGCCGCCAGGCTCCAGGAGATCATCGACAAGCTGGTGGCGGAACAAAGGAGAGGAAGCATCACCCTCTGCTTCAGGCCCGGGCGCTACGGGCTCCACGAACCGCTGCGGCTCAGCGGCTGGAGCCATGAATTCACGCTCGAAGGCTGCCGGGGCGCGGTGCTCACCGTCGAGGAGGGGCACCAGCATCGGTTCCTCGATGGGCTCATCGTCCTGGAGCAGGTGGGTCGCGTCACCATTCGTGGCTTGGAGTTGCGCCTCGTCCCCTTCCCCTTCGCCAAGATGGACGGCGCCTCACTCGCCTCCCTGCCCCTGGAGGAGCTCCGCTCGCGAGGCAGTGATCAGCTCGGCGAGTTCATCCAGACCCTCTCGGTGGGAATCGGCATCCGGCTGGTGAGGACCACTCGGGTCCTTATCGAGGACTGCCAGTTCGACACCGCGGCCTTCATCGAAGGGCCCTTCTTCTCGGCGGGCATCTTCGCCAACGACACCTGTACGGGCCTCGAGGTCCTGAACAACCAATTCCTCGCCGCCGAGCCACCCGAGGATTCGAAGACGCCGGAGTGGCAACGCATGAGCTTCGGCTACCTGCACACGCCCTCGACGTCGTTCCTGCCCGACACGCCACCGTACGTCCCGCTCACCCGGGAGACGAAGATCCGCGGAACACTGGCGGCGCCCAGGCTGGACGACGCCACCTTCCGGGGGAATCGGTTCTCGAACCTCTCGGCCGCGATCTTCCTCCAGGCCGATCCCGGCACCCTGCACCTCGAGGCCAACCAGGTCCGCAACGGCTACGCGGGCTTCTGGTTGATGACCCTGCACGCCTCGGCCTACGCCGGGGTGACAGACAGCGACGAGGTCAACAGGAGGCGCACGTTTAAAGAGCTCCAGGAGCTGCTGCCGAACTCCGACATGCTCCCGTTCATGGAGTCGTCCGCGTTCTGGGAGTTCTACGAGGCGGGGCTCGCACTGCTCACGGATACACTCGTCCTGGTGGCGAGCACCCTCGCCCGAGGGTACCCACTGCCGGCCGGGAGCAAGGAGCTGCCTCAAGAGGTGAAAGAGGCGGTGGCCGGGTCGTTCTTCATCGTCGATTCCGTGCGGTACCTGAGCCTCCTGGCCGCTCAAGCCGTCTCGTGGATTCCCCAGGTTTCCGACATCGTCTTCTCCGTCCCCGGTGGGTACGAGGAACTGGACTTCCTCTTCGGGCCCCTGCATCGGCTGCTCGCGGCCATCGAGAAACAGACCGATCCCCCCCGTCCCTCACAGGTGCCCATTCACGTGAGTGACAACTCGATTGAGATGGGTCGTGACACCTCGGCCGTGTCCACGGCTGCCCTCACGGTGTGGGACGCGGAGAAGCTGCCGAGCTCCGGGCCGCTCCCCACGACCTGGCCCACCTGGTCGCTGCTCGTGAGCACCAACCGGCTCCGCACCCGGTCCTTCGTGCAACCTGCGGCGCGCATCCTCAACGTGGAGCAGAGCACCGTCACGGGGAACATCAGCCATAACCGTCCTCCGCCGACCGGCACCTCGACGCCTACGCCCTGGAGCTTCCTCCTGGTTCCCACCAAGGTGGCCCCGACGGCCACCGCCCTGATCCCCGCCGCCACGGCCATCACCGGGAACGTCTTCCTTGGCCAGGCCGCGCTGCCCGTGCGCAAGGACTTCCCCTCCCTGCCCTGGGCGCAGCTCAACACCGTCCGGTTCTTCTGATGAGCAACCACCTCGCCATCGCCACCGTGACGGCGGCCCTCCGCGACCGATTGACGGAGGAGCTGCTGGACTACGTGTCCGGCGTGACCGTGACCGCCGGCCGACCTCAGGCACCGAGCAGCGGCGGTGCCCCCACGAACTCGACGCCCACCGTCCTCAACCTCTTCCTGTACCAGGTGACGCCCAACGCGGCCCGGCGCAACGCGGACCTGCCCACTCGGAGCGCCAACGGGCAGCTCCTGCAACGCCCCAAGGCCGCGCTCGACCTGCATTACCTGCTGAGCTTCTACGGGGACGAGGCCACCCTCATCCCCCAGATGATGCTGGGAGCCGTGACGCAGCTGCTCCATTCACAGCCCGCGCTCACCCGGGAGCACATCCAACAGACGCTCCTCAACACAGACAATCCTGCACTCAAGCCCTCGGACCTCGCCGACGCCGTCGACACGGTGCGCTTCACGCCCATCACGATGTCCGCGGACGAGCTCAACAAGCTCTGGTCCTTGCTCCAGACGCCCTACGTCCTCTCCGTGGCCTACCAGGCCAGCGTGGTGCTCATCGAGAGCCGGGACCTGACGCCCACCCCTCTTCCGGTGCGCAGTCCCGTCGTCGCGGTGCTCCCGCTGCGCCGCCCCGTCATCGAGAAGCTCCTGTCCCAGGCGCCTGGCCCTGGCCAGCCCATCGTGGAGGGCCAGCCCATCCACGTGGGGCACCGGCTGGTGATTCGCGGCCGGGAGCTCCTGGGTGCCTCCGCGGCCTCCACCTCCGTGAGGCTCGGCGACACGCCGCTCCCACTGAGCGCGGACCCCCAGAGCGACACCCAGCTCGTCGTGGAGCTGCCCAACAGCCTGCGCGCCGGCGTGCAGACCGTGCAGGTGGTGCACGCGATGGAGTTCGGTGATCCACCCGCGCTGCGCCAGAGCGCGGAGTCGAGCGTGGCCCCCTTCGTCCTGCGACCCAAGGCCACCTTCACCAAGGCCGGCTCGGACATCCAGGTGGGCTTCGAGCCACAGGTGCGCAAAGGGCAGCGCGTGGTCCTGCTGCTGAACAGGTACGGCGTGCCCGCCGGCACCCAGGCCGAGGCCTACGGCGTCACGATGACGGCGGCGGCCGACAGTGGCTCACTCACCTTCACGCTGCCGGCCGTGGCTGCGGGGGACTACCTCCTGCGAGTCCAGGTGGATGGCGCCGAGAGTCCCGTCGACCTCGACACCGGCCAACCTCGGATGGCGCTCCCATGAAGGCCGAACACGAGTACTGGACCGAGGCCAACCAGCGCTACCTGTCCGCGGCGCTCGGGCGGGTGCGCGCAGTGCTGGAGCGGCACGCCACGAGGGAGCCCCGGGAACCGGCCCCGGTGGAGGAGCGCGCCCTCGAGGAGTCCTCCGTGGTGATGCCAGCGCCCCCCGCGCTGGACAGGCTCAGCGCCATCTTCCAGCTCTCCCCCTTCGAGCGCGATGTATTGCTGCTGTGCGCGGGCGTGGAGCTGGACTCCACCTTCGCCGCTCGCTGCGCCAGTGCCCAGGGAGACCCGCGACGCACGTGGCCCACCTTCAGCCTCGCCCTGGCGGTGCTGCGCGGAGCGCACTGGAGCGCCCTCACTCCCAGCGCACCGCTGCGCCGGTGGCGGCTCGTGGAACTGGGGCCGGGTGACGCGCTGACGACGAGCCCCCTGCGCATCGACGAGCGCGTGCTGCACTACCTGGCCGGGGTGCAGCATCCCGACGAGCGGCTGGTGGGACTGCTCGAGTCGCTGACACCACCTGGACTGCTGGTGCCCTCGCACCAGGACCTGGTCAGGCGACTCGTCACCCTCTGGTCCCGAACTCCAGAGGGAACGCAGCTTCCGGTAGTGCAGCTATGCGGAGACGAGGTGGCCGACAAGCGGGCCATCGCCGCGGCGGCCTGTAGCGCGCTGGGGACGAACCTGTACCGGGTCTTCGCGAACGGGCTGCCCACGGGGACGGATGAGGTCCCCATGTCCCGCCTCCTCTGGCGAGAGGCCGCGCTGAGTGGGAGCGCCCTCCTGCTCGACTGCCACGACCTGGAACCCGGAGACAGCGCGCGCCTGGGCGCGGCACTCCGATTCATCGAGCGCGCGGAGGGACCCCTCTTCGTGAGCAGCCGCGAGCGCTTGAGGCTCCCCGGTCAGACGCTCACCACCCTCGACGTGGCCCGACCCACGCACCACGAGCAGCGCCTGCTCTGGAACGAGGCCCTGAAGCCCGCCTCGCCGGAGCTGGTCGAACGGCTCGTGACACAGTTCGACCTGAGCGCGCCGGCCATCCGAGACGCAAGCGCGGGAGCCCGGGCATACGGGGAGGGAGAGGACCTCGGCCGAGCGCTCTGGGATGCATGTCGGGCTCGGGCCCGCCCGCGCATGGATGACCTGGCGCAGCGTCTCGAGCCGGCCGCGAGCTGGGAGGACCTGGTGCTGCCAGAGCTCCAGTTGCAGGTGCTGCGCGACCTCGTCATGCACGTACGGCACCGCTCTCGGGTGTACGAGACCTGGGGCTTCGCCGCCAAAGGAGCACGTGGCCTGGGCATCGGCGCACTGTTCACGGGCCCGAGCGGCACGGGAAAAACGATGGCAGCGGAGGTGCTGGCGAACGAGCTGCGGCTGGACCTGTACCGCATCGACCTGAGCCAGGTGGTCAGCAAGTACATTGGCGAGACGGAGAAGAACCTGCGGCGGGTCTTCGATGCGGCGGAGGAAGGCGGCGCCCTCCTGCTCTTCGACGAGGCCGATGCGCTCTTCGGCAAGCGCAGCGAGGTGAGTGACAGCCACGACCGCTACGCCAACATCGAGGTGGGCTACCTGCTCCAGCGGATGGAGGCCTACCGGGGGCTGGCCATCCTCACCACCAACATGAAGAGCGCGTTGGATCCCGCCTTCCTGCGCCGGCTGCGCTTCGTGGTGCAGTTCCCCTTCCCGGGCCCGGCGGAGCGAGCGGAGCTCTGGCGTCGCGTCTTCCCTCGTGAAACCCCCACGGAAGGCCTGGACTACGCGAGGCTGGCGCGGCTGGACATCGCCGGCGGCAACATCCGCAACATCGCGCTCAACGCGGCCTTCCTCGCGGCCGAGGAGGGAACGCCCGTGCGGATGCAGCACATCTCGCGCGCCACCCGGAGCGAGTTCTCCAAGCTGGAGAAACCCCTGACCGGTATTTCGTTCGAGTAACCGCCGCCTCGCTCAGGGACGGGGTGTTGGCCGCAGCGCTTCATGCAGCTGGGAGTGGTTGAACCTGGCGCGGCAACCCCCTTCGCCAGGACACACCGTGTGACTGGGGTTGGCCTCCAGGTTGGCGGAGAACCGGTTGTAGTAGCGCTCCCCTTGTTTGAAATACTCGACGTAGACGGCGTCGCGCATTTCCCGGGGGTAGTTCGTGAGATGCGAATCGAAGAGCCGTTGTGCCCGGGCGATCACCGCGACGGTCGTGGTCACCGTGCCACGGTTGGTGAGCAGGAAATTGATGATCTCGCTCACGCGGATGGCCGACCGCGGCGACCCGGGGACGGAAAGCTCCCCGCTCTCCGTCAGTTCGAGAGCGGTACGAACCTTGATGTTGGCCATTCCGACATCGTTCTCCAGCGTGTTGAGCAGCTTGCTGTGGAAGTCGAAGTAGCGATCCACATCGATAGACGCCTCGGGGAGCGAGTCCAGTACTGCGTCCTGCGCCTCATCGAGCAGGGCCCGAGACCCCCGACGAGTGTTGTACTCGTCCGCGATCGCTCCCGCGACCGCTACGGACGAAACGCCCTGTTGGGCCGAGATGACGTTGATGAGCGAGGCGATCGATCGGATGTACCGATACGTCTCGTCGTCATAGTCCACCTCTGTATCCGAGGCGCATTGGCAACTCACGGTGGAGCCGGAAGCGGGGGCGGGTGAGCCCGTCCCTGCATCACGCCGCAGCAGAACCGGGGTACCGGTAGAGATGGAGCGGCTCGTTCGAGCCACGGCCCCCTCATTCGCCCCACCCACTGCATCCGCCATGACCTCCGCCTCGTGCTCGGCCGGGCTGTCGAGGGCGCCAAGCTCCAGTCCCCGAACAGGCCCGTGGCGCGCCGTCTCCAGCGGAGCCCGGTGGGCCAGAGGAAGGCCGGAGTGAGGCAAGGGCCTCTGCTGCACCACGTGGGTGAGCTCGTGCGCGAGCAACCGGCGTCCGGAGAAACTTCGCGGCGCGTACTGCCCGTTCCCGAAGACGATGTGCTCGCCGACGGTGTACGCGCGCGCATGGACGCTCCGAGCGGACTCGGCGGCACGTACATCCGTGTGCACTCGAACGCGGCTGAAGTCGTGACCGAAGCGCGACTCCATGTCCTTCTGCACGGCTGGGTCGAGGGACATCCCAGGTTCGCGGAGCACCTCCGGAACGAGCGAGCCCACCTCGGAGGCAGCCGACCCGGTCTCACGCTGAGGCCCCGGGTGCTTCTTCCGACACTCTGCGCACGGGCTGCTCGCGCAGGAGGGGCTCGCACAGGTGCAGGAGCGTCGCTGCGTCACATCCGAGCCCGGGAGAGAGCTCCGAGCTCGCTGCATCTGGGGGGAGGAAACGCGTCGCATCATGTCAGGACCTCACTTCTTCTTCGCCCCACCCTGTTTCTTGGCTTCGGCCTCGGCCTTTGCCTTGGCCTTGGCTTCGGCCCTTGCCTGGGCCTTCGCCTCGGCCTCGGCCTTGGCCTTGGCCTTGGCCTCTTCGGCGGCCTGTTTCTTCGCGGCCTTCTCGGCCTCGCGGCGTGCCTTGCGAGCCTCCTCGCTCTCCTCCGAATAGGCCGTCTCGGCCTCGGCTTTCTTTTCCTTCTTGTACGCGGTGATGGCTCGCTGAACCTTGGCGCCGGTGCCGCTGTTGCGCCAATCGAAGTGCATCATGTCGCCGTAACTTCCCCCGCCCCAGTCGAGGCCCGTCCCCTGGGTCATGCCGTCGACGAACTCCTTGCTAAAGTCGAAGAATCCCCCCTTCTTGATGACCTCCACGTTGGAGCCCCGCTCCCAGCGGCCGGCCAGGAACTGGAGATCGCTCTCGATGATCTTCTTGGCTGCCTCGGCGAGCACGCCGAGCGCCGTCTCCTTCGTGAGGGCCTCCGCGTCATCGACGATCTTGCGCTCCGCCTCGCTGAGCTTCTTTTTCTTGCTCAGCGGAGCCTTGACGTCACTGGCGTAGCGCTCGATGAACCGCCGCAGGTTGGGATTTTCCTCGAGCTTGGGATCGTCACTCAGCGCGAAATAGGAGACGAGCGCGGAGTTCAGCTTCTTGAGTTCGTCGAAGGAGCTGCTCAGCGTGAGAGACATCTCCGCGCCATTCACCAAAATCCCGGCCCGGGGGAAGACCAGGTTGGACGAGGACTCGCTGATGTATGGGTTGGCGGTGTAGTTGACGTCGATCGCCAGTCCGAACAGGTGCGAGGAGAGCGCGGCGCAGGTGGGGAACGAGCGCGAGCCTCCGATCGTTCTCACGCCCAGGTACTTGCCGGCCTCCGCCGGGGACTTGCTCGGACCGCCGTAGAGGTCGGCGAAGCGCTGCTCGAGCTGCTTGAGAATCGCCGCGAACTCCTTGTGGATGGACGGAGAGATGGAGACCCCGAGGAAGGAAGTGTCCACGAAATCCTTGAGCCAGGTGTCGTAGTCAAAGCCGGCATTCGTCAGGATGTTCTTGACGTAGACGGCGGGGGTTTCCTCGACACGCAGGGTCTTGGCCTTGTCCGACTCCTCGATGAGGGTGGCCTTCTTCGTGGCCTCGAGGGTATGGGGCTTGGCCGGGACCATTCCAACATTGACCGCCTCGTCCTGGCTCACCTGGGTGGAATCGCCCGGGCTCTCCTTGTCCATGAGGTTGACGGCATCCTCGACAAGCTTCACAGGCGGGAGGAAGACCGTGTCCGCAATCTGCTTCACGAGCGTCACGTCGGGCATTGACGAGGACGGAGGCACCGTGAGCGTGGTCAGCGGAGTGAAGGTGAAGAGGTTGAACAGCGCCTTCACCTGGTCGTCGGGAATGTTCGCCAGGTCGGCCTCGAGCGCCTTCCGGAGCTCGTCCTCCCGGTGTTTTCCCCTGTCCCCCGCCAGCGTGAGGACCACGAGCAAGCGCGACCGGTTGATCCCCGTCGCCCGTTGGAGATTGCCGAGCAGGATGGGGAGATAGCCCATGTCTTCCAGGACCCTGGCCGTCGCCACCAGGTGGTGGATCTCAAGACCGTTCAGGAAGGAGTAGACGGCCTGGTGGCGAGGGGTGAAGTCCAGAAAGCTCCCATCCACTGCCGCATCACGCGCTACCACGCGCTCCGCCCGGGCTGAGATCGGAGTGGGCTGGAGGTGCCTCGACGCCGCCATCGCCTCTCGCTCGAAACGATCCTCCAAGGGACCGAGTTTCAACCCCGGCCCGGCTGAAGCGCCCTCCTGCTGGAGCACGTGAGTCAGCTCATGGGCCAACAGCCTCCTGCCCGCCTCGGTGGAGGGGAGGTAGCTCGGGGCGTCGAAGACGATGTCCCGCCCCACCGTGTAGGCCCTTGCACCGATGGCTCGCGCCGACTCGGACGCCCTCGTGTCGGCATGGACTCGCACCTGGCTGAAGTCGTGCCCGAGCCGCTCTCCCATGAACGTGCGCGTCCCCTCATCGAGCCTCTGGCCGGGCGAGCGCAAGACCTCGTGGACGATGGAGGGAACCGGCTCTGTCTCCGCGGGAATGCGGTGAGGAGCGCTCCCTCCGGCTCGTGACGAAGCGCCCTGAGGAGCGGGTGAACCCGTGGTGGCGGCTCGGGAGCCCGAGGCGAGCGTTCTCATACTCCAGGAGGATATCGAATCACGGAGACACACTCCCAGTACGTGGGAGCACTGGCCTCGCATCTCTCCCAGTGCCTGAACGCGGGCGAGCACCCGCCCGTGCTACTGCCCTCTTCCTCTCCCATCACAATATCGGTAAAAAATTCGGGTAAAATTTTGACAACCCGCCCGCTGTACTACGGTACAGGGAGGGGATTTGCATGCAAATCCCCGTGAATTCAGCTATTTAGCCCCATCAAGACAGGCCGGGACGACGACCGAGGCGCCTGTCAGTTTCTTTGCGGACAGGGAAGGCCGTACCCGAAAACGTTTATTGCAAATCGGTAAACGCCTCCGCACAGTGGCAGGGTGTCGGAGAGGCCGGGTACTGAGAAGGAAACCCCCGTCCAGGACGCGCAGAGATGAACGAGAACGCACTCAACGCGAACGTGGGCCTGAAGCTGCGCGGGCTGCGGCTCGCGCGGAACATCAAGCAGACGGATGCGGCCAAGGATCTGGGAGTCTCCCCGGCGTACTTGAACCTCATCGAGAAGGGCAAGCGGGTGATGCCCTTCCCGCTGCTGTGGAAAGCCCTGCGCTACTTCGACCAGGACCCCGAGCAGTTCATGTCCACGCTCGGCGAGGGCCGGGTGGACGAGGCGCTGGCGAAGCTGTTGGACGAGCCGCTGCTCAAGAGCCTCGACATCGATCCCGAGTCGCTGCAGAGCCTGTCGGCGGAGCCGAAGCTGGCGGGCACGGTGGCGGCGCTCTTCAACCTCTACAAGAACACGCGCACGCAGCTGGAGAACGTGCTGGCGCAGCTCAACGCCGAGGAGCGAGCGCGCACGCAGTCGATGCCGGGCAGCTCCGCGGGGCCAGGCCTGCGCTTCGACTACTCGCCCTTCGACGAGGTGAGCGACTTCCTCCAGACGCACCACAACTACTTCCCCGAGCTGGAGGAGCAGGCCGAGGCGCTGCGGCGTGACTTCAAGCTGGGCCGCCTGATCAACAGCCCGGAGCTGATTCCGCTGCTGGAGGAGCGTTTCGGTTACCGCGTGCGCTTCGAGTCCGCGGCCAGTGGCTCCTCGGTGGTGCGCCGGTTTGATACCGAGGCCCAGGAGCTCATCCTCTCACCGGACCTGACGGAGCAGCCGCTCAAGTTCCAGATCGCAGCGTCCATCGGATTGCTGGTGCTGGACCGGGAGAAGCTGGTGGAGCGGATCGTGGGCGCGATGCGCACGCGGCACGCGGAGACACAGCGGCTCATCAAGGTGAACCTGGCCAACTACTTCGCCGGCGCGCTGATGCTGCCCTACGGGGACTTCTTCAAGGAGGTGGAGCGCACGCGCTACGACGTGGAGCTGCTCTCCAACCTCTTCGGCACCACGTACGAGACGGTGGCCCACCGGCTGTGCAACCTGTCGGATCCCAAGCGCAAGGGCCTGCCCTTCCACTTCCTGCGCTCGGACATCGCCGGCAACATCTCCAAGCGCTACAGCGGCACGGGCATCAAGTTCGCCACGGGTGGCGGCTCGTGCGGCAAGTGGGCCGTGCACCTGGCCTTCCTCAACCCGTCGCAGCTCACGCGGCAATACTCGATGATGCCGGATGGCACCTCGTACTTCTGCTTCGCGAAGGTGCAACTGCAGCCCATCGAGGGCTCCATCGTGCGCGGCACGGCCTACTCGATTGGCCTGGGCACGCACGCGGAGAACGCCAAGTACCTGGCGTACGGGCTGCCCACCACGGATCTGCGCAAGGACGCGGTGCCCAGCGGCATCTCCTGCCGCTTCTGCGAGCGCACCGACTGCAACCAGCGCGCGGCGGCCAGCTACCGCTTCGCCTTCTCCTTCGACGAGTACACCAAGAAGGATTGCTTCTTCTCTCCCCTCCTCGTGCACGAGGCCGGCCGCGGCGGTGAGCACCGCGGTGGCAACGGTCATGGCAACGGCCATGGCGAGCACCGGGAGCAGCCGCGTACGGATTCACTGGACAAGTCCGCGCGGCGCCGCAACAAGGGCGAGGAGCACTGAGCCCCACGAACATGAGCATCTCCGATACCGAACGCGCCCACATCCTCGAAGCCCTGCAGCACCAGCGCAACGCGCTCGCCACGACGCGCATCACCGGAGAGCCCGGGGAGATCGGCAAGGGGCTCGTGCACCTGGCTGAGCTGCACGGCATGCTCGAGGACCATGCCGAGAGCCGCCGCCACTACGAGGAGGCGCTGGGCTACTTCCAGACGGCCGGGGACAAGCACGGCCAGGCGCAGGTGTACTTTGGCCTCGGGGTGGCGCGCGCCAACTTCGAGGACCACCGGGGCGCCATCGAGCACATCGCCAAGGCCGCGTTCCTCTTCAACGAGCTGAAGGATCAGGAGAACGAGGCGCTGTGCCGCGCGGCCATCGGCGAGTCGCTGCGCTCGCTGGGCCAGGCCAAGGCCGCCGAGGAGAAGTACCAGGAGGCGCTGCTGCTCTACCGGCAGTCGAAGAACGGGCCGCGCATCGCCCAGCTGCTGCTGGACATCGGCGACATCCGCATGGAGGCGGGCGAGTACGAGGCGGCCCGCAAGCGTTTCGCCGAGGCGTTGCCGCTGCTCGAGAAGGAAGGCGAGCCGGAGCCGCTGGCGCTGTGCCGGCTGCTGCTGGGCGAGGCCGAGGGCCTTTTGGGCAACCACAACTCAGCGCGTCCGTTCCTCCAGGCCGCGGTGGACATGTACTCGGATCTGCACGATCACGTGTACGAGGCGCGAGCCCGGTGGGATTTGAGCATCGCGTACACCTTCGCTCAGGAGTGGAAGGCCGCGCGTGCGGAGCTTGAAGCGGTGATTCCGCTCTTCGAGGAGCAGGGGCGCCACGACGATGTGGCCAGGGCCCGGAAGGTCCTGGCGCACTTCGACGCACGCGGGGTGTGAGTCAGGCGTGGAGCCCCGCGCCCACGGCCAGCGCGAGCAGCCCCAGCACGCCGGCCGCGTAGAGCGCGTACTTCCACTCACCGCGGATGCCCAGGGTGGTGCCGGCCACCACCAGCCGCACCACGGGCGTCACCAGCAGCGCCGAGGCCGCGCCCTTGCGCAGCACGTCGATGACCACGTGCACGTTCTCGGACTGGGGCAGGGCCTCTAGCGCGAGGGAGGCGAGGAAGAGCCCACCGCTGCACATGGCGCCACCCCGGAGGAGCCGGGAGATCCACTGCTCCCCTGCCTCGGCGCGAGCCACCTGCGCGGGGGTGGCGCCGCGCAGGGGAGCCTCGGCATCACCTCTCGCAGGAGCTGCCGCCTCCGGGTGGACCGTATTCTTCAGGTCCAAGGGGACAGCACCCGTCACCATCACGGGACCCTCTCTCGTCATTGTCTCGGCCACAGTCCCTCCCCCCCCTTCCACAGCATCTGGGCCGCCACCAGTAGCAGCACCAGAGCGAACAACCGCCGCAGCACCGCCGTGGGCAGGCGCGGCATCAGCCGGCTCCCCACGGACGCGCCCGCCAGCACCCCCACCACCAGCGGCGCCACCAGCGCGAGCTTCACGTGCCCGCGCCAGGCGTAGGCGGCCACGCTCGCCGCCCCCGTCACGCCGATCATGAGGTTGCTGGTGGCACTCGCCACCTTGAAGGGCACTCGCATGCCGTAGCTCATCAACGGCACCTTGAGTGGACCTCCGCCCACCCCCAGCAGTGCCGACAGGCCCCCGGCCACGAAGGAGCCGGAGATGCCCAGCGGGAAGTTGGTGGGCACATAGTCCTCGACACGCTGCTCCGGCGGCGCGCGCATCAGCAGCATCTGCGCCGACACGTAGAGGGTGAAGAGACCGAACACGAGCGCCACCCACGCCGGCGCCAGCAGGCCCGCCACCAGCCCTCCGACGATGGCGCCCATCACCGTGGCCAGCTCCAGCGTCAACCCGAGCCGGATGTCACTGAGCCGACGCTCCACGTAGCTGGCCGCCGCACCGCAAGAGCTGGCCACCACGCACATGAGGCTCGCGGGCACCGCGTCTTCCAGGGGGACCTTGAACCCCAGTACCAGCATGGGGACCAGGATGACCCCTCCACCTACACCCAGCAGCGCACCGGTCGCACCTGCGAGGACACCGGCTGAAATGAGGAAGAGAAGCGTCATACCCACAAAGAGGATAGGGGTCACCTCGCGGATCGGATAGCGGCATTCCCCTTGACCTCCGGTGCTCGATCGGCCGGCCGCTTTCCACGCGTCCCCCGACTCTTACGCGGCGTATGCCCCGATGGTTCCCTCGGGAAACTCCTCGAGGAACCGCGCACGCGCTCGCGGAGTGAAGATGCCTCGAGCCATGTACGCCAGCAGACGGCGCAAGACGGCCCGAGTCTGTTCCACCGCGGACTCCACCTCGGCGGCGAAGTCAAAGGCGTCATTGCGGTACAGCTCCTGGAAGCTGAGCTGCGACCAGGCAGGCAGGGCCCGCATCCGCCCCAGGGGGCTTGAGAGGTACAACCCCGCCAGGTAGAGGCCTCGCACCCACCCGTCCACCTCTTGCTTGGTGGGGGCCTGCTGCAAAGACTCCTGCGAGGCCAGCCGCACCAGCTCGTAGATGCCGCGGCCAATGCCCTTCACCGGGAAGCCGGCGCTCTTGGTTACCTCGAACTTCGAGCGCAGGCGCGGGCTGCCGATCAGGTCCACCCCGTGCAGCTCGCGCAGGTAGAAGAGCGTCTGCGTCCATTCAATCTTCCGGTGTGCGGCGAGCGCATGCTCACCTCTGCGCCGGTGACGCACCACCAACCTGTCCACTTGCGGATGGAGTGCGCGATCCAAGGACAGGTGGGTGAAGTAGCCGGCCAGCAACGCCAGCCCCGCCTCGGTGCCCACCAGCGCTCCGGCGGCCACCAGCTCGGCCATCTTCAGGCCCATGCCGACGGGCGCACGCTCGTGGTACAGCCGCGCGAAGGGGGGCCACTCCCGCCCGGAGTAGCAGGCGTTGAGTCCGCTCAGGATGCCGTCACACAAGGGGAGATCCGGCAGCGCCGCGCCAAAACGCGCGTAGGCGAGATCCTCGGACAACGCGCGCACGAAGTCCTCGGGTAACCCGCTCGGGTTGGCAGCCAGTCGCTCAATGGCCGTGAGATGCAGCAGCAACGAAGGCATGTGCCGGACGTATTCACCACGCCATGTCATTGCAATGACGGAAAACCCGACCGTTCTTGCCTGAAACATTCGCGGCGCTACAGTCACCAGCCCCTATTTCCAGGAGCCCGTTTTCCGTATGAACTTCAGCTTCATCTCCGGCGAGGCCGCCCGCGCGAGCGGTGAGCTGCTCGTGATTCCCCTCTTCGAAGGCGAGACCGGGGACAAGCCGCCCGCGCCGCTGGCCGGTGCGAGCTCCGCACTGGAAGGCCGGCTCGTCGCCGCCGCCACCCAGGAGGGCTTCAAGGGTAAGGCAGACCAGACCTTCGTCATGCACACGATGGGCAAGCTCGAGGTGGAGCGCGTGGTGCTGCTGGGCCTGGGCTCGCGCAACAAGTACACCCCCGAGGTGCTGCGTCTGGCGTCCGGCCGCGCCGCGAAGACAGCCCAGCGGCTCAAGGCCCGCACGCTGGTGTTCGCCGTGCCCGAGACGCAGGACGCCGTCGCCGCCCTGCGCGCCGTGGTGGAGGGCCTGGAGCTGGGCGCCTACCGCTTCGAGCGCTACAAGTCCTCGGCCCGGGATGAGAAGAACGCGCCGAAGCTGACCACGGTGCGGCTGGCGCTCCCCGCCGGCGTGGAGAAGACGAAGGAGCACGATCAGGCGGTGTCGCTCGCGCAGCGGGTGGCCGAGGCCACCAACTGGGCGCGCGATCTGGTGAACGAGCCCCCCAACGTGGTGAACCCCGAGCGGCTCGCGAAGGCCGCGCAGGACATGGGGCGCGACGGCGGCCTCAAGGTGACGGTGGGTGGCCGCAAGGAAATCGAGCGGCTGAAGATGGGGCTGTTCCTGGGTGTGGCGCAGGGCAGCGCGAACGAGCCCAAGCTCATCCACGTCGAGTACACGCCGAAGAACGCCCGGCATGCGAAGAATCCCCCGGTGGCGCTGGTGGGCAAGGCCATCACCTTCGACTCGGGCGGCCTGTCGCTCAAGCCCACCGACTCCATGGTGGACATGAAGACGGACATGGCCGGCTCGGCCGCGGTGCTGGGCGCCATGAGCGTGATTGCCACCCTCAAGCCGCCCTTCCCCGTGCACGCCTTCATCGGCGCCTGCGAGAACATGCCCTCGGGCACCTCCTACCGGCCCAGCGACATCCTCACCTCGCGCGCGGGCAAGACGGTGGAGATCACCAACACGGACGCCGAGGGCCGCCTGGTGCTCGGCGACATCCTCACCTGGGCGACCGAGCACAAGCCCGCGGCCATCATCGACCTGGCCACGCTCACCGGCGCATGTGTCATCGCCCTGGGCAACTACATCGTGGGCGCCTTTGGCGACCATGACGCCACGATGAGCGACGTGCTGGAGGCAGCGCGCGCGGCGGGCGAGGAGATGTGGCGCATGCCCGTCACCGATCTGCAGAAGGACTCGCTGCGCTCGGAGGTGGCGGACATGAAGAACGCCGGCGAGCGCTGGGGCGGAGCCATCAACGCCGCCCTCTTCCTCAAGGAGTTCGTCGGCGACACGCCGTGGGTGCACCTGGACATCGCCGGCCCGTCCGTCAGCCCCAAGGAGCGCGGGTACCTGGGCAAGGGCGGCACGGGCGTGGGCGTGCGCACGCTCGTGGAGTACGTGCGGCGCCGCGCCACCCAGCTCGAGGGGAGCGAGGCCACCGAGGCCCCCGCCCCCAAGCCTTCGCGCGGTGGTCGCGCGAAGGGCTAAGCACCCTCTCAGGTCTGCTCAGGCACCACAGGCAGCGGGTGGACGCTCTCGAAGAGGGCGTTCACCGTCTGCGGCACCTCGTCCGGGGCGGTCGCGGGCCAGGTCGCGAGCATCATGAAGACATGGCCCGCGCTGCCGTCGCGCACCACCACTCGGCCGCGCACGTTGTCGCCCACGGCAAAGTCGAAGCCCACGGCGCTGTCGGACATGGACAGCGGCTCCGGATCGCTGGTGACGAAGCCGGGCTGGCTGCGCAGGCCCAGCGTCAGCCGCTCGGCGAATTGAATGGGAGAGGCCACCGCCGGCGCCACCTGCAGCACCACCTGGGCGCCGCTGGTGCGGTGGCGAAGGACAACGGGAATGGCCAGCCCCTCGGGGGTCTGCTCATCCGTCTCGTCCAGCAGCCAGTCCCCGCCGGGCTGGGTGAGCTCAAAGCCGAGAGCCTGGTGCACGTAACGTTGAGGGCCGGACTGTTCCGCGCTCAGAGACTGTTCCCGAGCCACCTCACCGGAGCCTCCCGTACCCGGGTCGGACGGCTCCCTCACCGCCTGCTTCGCGCCACTGCATGCCGTGCACAGCGCGACCAGGCCCCACCCCAACAACCGCCTTGCGTCCATGTGTTCTCCCCCGGCCTGATGGCCTTGGGGGCACAAAGTGGGGACGGGGGGTAGCCGCGGCCAGGGGGCCCGGCGCGTCAGGCTGGGGCTGCTGTCAAGCGGCGGAAACTTCGTCGGCGATGGCGCGCGCAGCAGCCAACGGATCCGCGGCCGTGTGGATGGGACGGCCCACCACCAGCAGATCCGCCCCCGCCCGCACGGCGAAGGCAGGCGTCTCCGCCCGGCTCTGGTCTCCCTTGGCTGCGCCCGCGGGGCGGATGCCCGGGGTGCACAGGAAGGGCATGGGGCCCAACTCGCGACGGAAGGCCTCGGCCTCTCGGGGCGAGCACACCAGCCCGTCCACGCCAGCCCGCACCGCCAGGCGCGCCAACCGCAGCGCCGCCTCTTCTGGGGCACCGGAGAGGCCCACGGAGGCCACGTCCTCGGCGGACATCGAGGTGAGCACCGTCACCGCGAGCACCCGAGGCGCCTCGTGTCCCTTGGAGCGGGCCCCCTCACGCACCCCCTTCACGGCGGCCTTCAGCATGGCCTCGCCTCCGGCAGCGTGCACGGTGAGCAAGGACACCCCGAGCGCTCCGGCGCGCGCAGCCGCGAGCTCCACGGTGTTGGGAATGTCGTGCAGCTTCAAGTCGAGGAACACCTTCGCGCCCAGCTTCTGGAAGGCGGCCACAGCGGCCGGGCCATGCTCGACGAAGAGCGAGAGGCCCACCTTCGCGTAGGCCACGTGGGGCGCCACCTGCTGGTAGAGGCGCACGCCCTCCTCCAGCGGCATATCCGCGGCGAGCGCGAGCCGGGCCCGCGCCTGGGAAGCATCCGTCACGACAGTCCCTCCTGGAGATCCCTGTAGCTGCGGTAGAGCCGCTCGGACATCTCGCCCGGCAGCACGTTGCGCGCGGAGAAGAGCGCGTAGGAGACAAAGGCGTCGAGCGCCTCGAGCATCATCGCGCGAGCCAGCGCCTCGTCCCCGCCGGAGACGTTCTGGCGGATGCGCTCCACATCCACCCGACCATCCGGGCCGAGCGTCACCCCCTCGTAGGCCGCCTCCAGACCGGGCTGGGGCGACTCGAGGAAGCCCCGCAGCAGATCCGGGTTGGCACCGGCCAGGCGGATGGCGGTGTGAATCTGCGCGAGCAGCACGTTGAAGCGCTCCTCGGGGCTGAGGGGCGCCACGGGCGGTGGAGGCACCACCATGAAGGTGCCGGAGGCCCGCCTGGGCAGGGGCGGCGTGGAGGCCTTCTGCTGCAGCACGAGCGCGCCGTCTCTCGAGCGCTCCTCCACCCAGGTGAGGAAGGAGAAGAGACTGCCCTCCCAGAGGGAGCGCAGCGCGCCCAGCGTGGTGCCCGTGGCGGCCCTGGCGAAGAGGGCCTCCTCTCCGGGGGGCGGAGGCTCCGCGCCCACCACCACGGGCGTGTCGTCCGGGAAGTGCTTGCGCAGCCGGGCCACCACCTCGCCGCGTTTGATGCCCTGGAGGACGAGGTCCTTGGTGCGCTCCTGCAGCTTGACGGAGTCCCCCTCGGGAGGACGTCCCTCGAGGAAGAGGAAGCTGCCCTCGGACATCTCGAAGAGGTTGAGCAACACCTCGCGCACCAGGTACGTCATGGCGCTGTAGAGGTTGGCCTCGGAGAGGTACCCCTCACGGGTGAGCACCGCGCCGATGCGCAGGGTGGGCGTCACCTTGCCGAGCGCCTGGTGGAGCTGCTCCGGGGTGACGAGGCCCAGCTGCACCACCACGGCGCCGAGGCGCTCGTGATGCACACTGGAGACGGCGAAGATGGGCTGTCCGTCCCGGAAGGTGACGGTGCGCTGCACCATGCCGTGCTGGAAGATGAGTTGACCGCTGCGGATGCCGGAGATGACGTGGCCCAGCACCTCATCCACGGCCAGCGAGCTCAGGCTGCCGGCGAAGAAACCGGTGAGGTTGGCGGGCTCCCGCAACAGCACCATCCCCTCGGGCGAATGGAAGTGCGCCGCGAGGGGACGGTTGGGGGTGAGGCTGGCGGCGAGCGGGCGCTCCAACTCGAGCGTGCCCGGCTCACCGCTCAACCCCAGGCGAGGCGTAGCCTTGGGGCGTGTCGCCACGCGCGAGGCTCCTTACTTCTTCGCCTGCAGCTCGGCGTCGATGACGCTCTTGAACTCGTCGAACGGCTGAGCGCCAGACAGGAGGATGCCGTTGATGAAGAAGGCCGGGGTGCCATTCACGCCCACCTTCTGACCGTCGGCCATGTCAGCCTTCACGGTCTCGGCCTTCGCGCCGGAGTCCAGGCACTTGTCGAACGCCGCGGAGTCCAGGCCCACCTTCTTGGCGTGCTCCTTGAGCTGGGGAACCTCGAGCGCCTTCTGATTGGCGAAGAGCGTGTCGTGGTACTCCCAGAACTTGCCCTGGTCATGGGCGCACAGCGAGGCCTCGGCGGCCTTGGGCGCCTGCTGGTGGAAATCCAGCGGGAACTGGCGGAACACCAGGCGCACCTGGTTCGGGTAGGCCTTGAGGACCTCCTCCACCGTGCCGATGGCGCGGCTGCAGAACGGGCACTGGAAGTCGCTGAACTCCACAATGGTGATGGGCGCGTTCTCCGGACCCTTGGACGGACCCGTGGCGGCCACCTGCTTGCGCTCCACCGGCGGCTTCGGCGGCTCGGGCAGGGTGATCTGCACGTTGGCCGTCTTCTTCAGCTCGTTGAAGTACTCGCGCGCGCGCTCCTGCTTCTTGGAGCCGTTGAGGAAGTCGACGATCTGCGGCTTGACCTGCTCGAAGGTGGTGCCCGGGGGCAGCCGCTCCTTGGCCTCGTCATACATCTTCTTGATCTCCGCCTCGGGCGGCTGCGGGATCTTGTCGTCGACCTCGGCCTTGATGAGCTGCTCCTCGGTCAGGTTGCGCTTCTTGGCCTCGGCCTGCACGAGCTTCTCCACCACGAAGCCATCGAGGCCCTGCTTGCGCAGCTGGAACTTCTGCTTGTCGAGGTTCGCCAGCGGCTCCTTGATGCGCTCGTTGAGCTCACCGAAGGTGATCTTCGTACCGTCGCCGAAGGTGGCCACGACCGTGTCCGCGGAGGGCTCCGTCGAGGTGCTGGCGGTGGTGGTCGGGGTGGCGGCGGTCGCCGGGGCCTTCTCCTTGTTGCAGCCGGAGAAGAGGGAGGCCGCCAGGAGGGCGGCCATGAGGGTGGAAGTAGAGCGCATAAGCATGGGTATTGGGGTCCTTAGTCGAGAAAACCCAGAACCCGCAAAGAAATTTCTCAGGCCACCAGGGGCTCGAGCGCGAGCTCCGGCAGGCGAAGCTCCGGCAAATCCAGGTGCTTGCGGGCCGGAACAATCTCGTAGCTGCTGGGATCGGCCAGGACGGCCTTCACCAGCTTCTGGTTGAGCGCGTGCCCCGTCTTGAAGGCCTTGAGATGACCGACCACCGGGCGGCCGAACAGGGAGATGTCCCCGATGGCATCCAGGATCTTGTGGCGCACGAACTCGTCCGGGAAGCGCAGGCCGTCCGGGTTGAGGATGGAGAACTCGTCCACCACGATGGCGTTGTCCAGGGAGCCGCCCCGGGCCAGGCCCATCTTCTTGAGCATCTCCACGTCGCGCAGGAAGCCGAAGGTGCGCGCGCGGGAGATCTCCTTGGCAAAGCACCGGTCGGAGAACTCCAGCTCGAAGGACTGCTCGGTGATGAGCGGGTGCTTGAAGTCGACGGTGCAGGAGATGCGGAAGCGGTTGCAGGGCGAGAAGCTGGCCTCCTTGTCACCATCCACCACGGAGACCGTCTTCTTGATGACCAGCAGGCGGCGGGGCTCCTCCTGCTCACGCACGCCCGCCTCGGCGATCAGCGAGGCGAAGGGGGCGGCGCTGCCATCCATGATGGGCACCTCCGGGCCGTCCAGCTCCACGCGCACGTTGTCCAGCCCCATGCCGGCCAGGGCCGACATCAGGTGCTCCACCGTGCCGACCTTGACGCCCTCCTTGCCCAGCGTGGTGGCCAGCGACGTGTCCACCACGAACTCCGTCAGCGCGGGGATGACCACGGGGCGCGCCGTGTCCGTGCGCACAAAGACGATGCCGTGGTTCACCGGCGCAGGCAGCAGCGACAGGTTCACCGGCGCGCCGGAGTGAAGCCCCACGCCCTGGCAATGGACGGGGTGTGAGAGGGTGCGCTGGTTGTAGGAGGTGTAAGCCATGGTTCGGTGTCGCCTCTTCGATGCGGGTGCTTCCCTACCCCGCCCCCGGACCCACCCCGGGGACAGGCCCGTCAATGTTTTCTGCCCATCTGACGCGCCGCGTATTCTTGCAAGCTACACGCCAGTATATCCACTCCGGGGAGGGAGTTCGTTGCGGCTCCCAGGAAGTTTCAAGCTCAGGAATTTACTGGAGTTTTTGCCTGCTCGACCCAGGCGGCCCATGCCTCCGGCGCCCCGCGTCCCCTCGACTCGCTGTGCACCTACCCCGTCACCGTGACAAATGTGTCAGAACTTCCACTTGCCATCCGCCGCCCTGCCTCGTCCTGCCGCGTCATGACGCGACCCCAATAACGCAAGCGGATGCCTGGAATCAAACGGTTGGCGAACGAATCCGTGACGTAAGGGGTACTTACGGTGACGGAATCGCGACATCCGTGTCTCAGCGGGTGGCGGCCAGGAAGCGGTCCCGGAGCAGCTCGGCCTCTGCCCGGTCAAAGGTGAAGCCCCGGAGCTGGGCACGCCGACTGACAGCGGCGAAGGTGTTCTCCAGCACCATGGAGAAGCCACGCAGGTCTTCGATCAGGCGGGTGCGCACGGCGGGGCCCTCGGGCGGCCAGGGCAGCTCGGTGAGCAGCGCGCTGAAGCGATCAAAGGCCTCGTAGTCCACGTAGCGCAGCAACTGGTAGCTGCCGTCCTGGAAGTAGCCGAGGAAGGCCACGATGCTGGAGATGACGGACTCGGCGGACTGCACGTCGTCGTTGCGCAGGTGCCCCTCGGCGGCGCGGCATAGCTGGGCGAAGACCCACAAATCCTTCCGCAGCCGCTCGGCGGCCTCCATGGAGGAGGCGAGCTGCTCGAAGGGGGCCTCGCCGGAAGCGGAGCCGGGAGCGAGCGCCTCGGTGAGGGCCACCACCTGGGCCTGGAAGAGCTGGGTGAAGGCGTAGGAGGCGCGGGCGGCGGCGGCGCGGTCGCGGTCCAGCTCCACGAGGATGTCCCGGGCGATGCGCTCCGTCTCGCGGGCGATGTCCCGGGCGACGCGCAGGCTCGTGGCCTGGAGGGGCTTGGGGCCGGCCTTGGGCGCGAGCTCGTTCTTCAAGAAGCCCACGAGGCTGAGCGCCTCGCTGCGCACCAGGGCGAGCAGCACGCGCACGCGGCGCGGAATGGGGCCCTGCGCGTCCTGGCTCACATAGGCCAGGTAGTGCAGCAGGCGGAACAGGCCCAGGTAGGCGGTGGTGAAGAGGGGCCGGGTCTCCGCCGGCACCGTGGAGAGCAGCGTCAGCAGGCGCACCGAGCGCAGCCGGTCGTACTCCAGACGGAACTCGTTGAGGCGGCAGGGCCGGAAGTACCGGTTGAGGACGATCTCCCGCAGGACGAGGTTGCCCACGTCGTTGAAGAGGCTCAGCCCGCACACCGGCAGTTGCAGCAGGTGATCAATGAGGTTGCGCAGCGACTCGAAGGACTGGCGCAGGACGAAGAGGCTCTCCTGGGGCGTCTCCTGATCCTGCTCGCCCTCGATGCGCGAGCGGCGCATCCGGTCATCAGAGAGCTGCGTCTCCACGTAGCGGCGGAACTGGAGCTTCTGCGTGGAGTCCGGGTCCAACAGGTGCCGCGCGAGGCGGATGGCCTGGCTGAGGGTGGCGCGGACGTCCTTGAGCTCCTCGCGGAA
Source organism: Archangium minus (assembly GCF_044360475.1). Classification (NCBI taxonomy): domain Bacteria; kingdom Pseudomonadati; phylum Myxococcota; class Myxococcia; order Myxococcales; family Archangiaceae; genus Archangium; species Archangium minus. Next base: position 4,844,842 of record NZ_CP043494.1, on the reverse strand, counting down.
GTCGCGCGTGACGAGCGGCTGATCCTGGGCGTCGATGACGCCGTTGTCATGCAGGTGGACGTAGCGCTCCACGCCCCGCAGGAGCATCTCGAACTCGAAGAGGAGCTCCTCGCGGGCCTCCACGGGCAGGGCGCGCAGCCAGCGCTCGCGCTCGGCGAGGAAGCCGGCGCGGTTGCCCTGCGAGGTGCGCACGAGCTCCTCGTAGAAGTCACGGGGAACGCGAGACATGTGAGGCGGCTGGGCTGCGGTCGCGGTATTGCTCACAAGAGTGTCCCCTGCGCCGAGGTGGGCGCCTTCTTGTTGAAATAGGAATACGCGTGGTGCGTGGCCACGCGGCCCCGCGGCGTGCGCTGGAGGAAGCCTTCCTGAAGGAGGAACGGCTCGTATACGTCCTCGATGGTGTCGCGCTGCTCGCCCACGCTGGCGGCAATCGTCTCTACGCCCACCGGCCCCCCGCCGAACTTGTCGAGGATGGTGAGGAGGATCTTCCGGTCCATCGCGTCCAGGCCGGAGGCGTCCACGCCAAGCCGGGTGAGCGCCTGGGCGGCCAGCTCCTGGGTGATGCGGCCATCGCCCTCCACCTGAGCGAAGTCGCGCAGCCGGCGCAGCAGCCGGTTGGCGATACGGGGCGTGCCTCGGGCGCGGGTGGAGATCTCCTTCGCCCCATCGCGCTCCAGCTTCACCCCGAGAATGCGCGCCGAGCGGTTGAGGATCATCTCCAGGTGCTTGGGCTCGTAGTACTCGAGCCGCTCCTGGATTTGGAAGCGGTCGCGCAGCGGCGAGGTGAGGAGGCCGGTACGGGTGGTAGCGCCGATGAGGGTGAAGGGCGGCAGGTCGATCTTCATCGCCCGGGCGGCAGGCCCGGTGTCGATGGTGATGTCCAGCCGGAAGTCCTCCATCGCCGGGTAGAGGTACTCCTCGATGGCGGCATTGAGGCGATGGACCTCGTCGATGAAGAGGATGTCGCGCTCGTTGAGGTTGGTGAGCAGGCCCGCCAGGTCCCCCTTGCGCTCGAGCGCGGGGCCGCTGGTGACGTGGATGCCTACGCCCAGCTCCGTGGCCATGAGGTAGGCGAGCGACGTCTTGCCCAGGCCCGGGGGCCCGGAGAAGAGGCAGTGGTCCAGCGCCTCCCCGCGGCTCTTGGCCGCCTGAACGTACACCTTGAGCTTCTCGACGACGGCGCTCTGGCCCACGTACTCGTCGAAGGTGCGCGGACGCAGCGAGGCCTCGACTCGGACCTCGTCGTTGAGCGCCTCTCCCGTGAGCGTGTCGTCGGACTTCCGCTTCGACTTCGCCATACCAGTCAACCCTCTGCCATCACCCTACCAGAACGGACCCCGTGTCGCGGGCCCTCTCTCGGCGCTAGACTTCGCGTCCCCGCCGTCAGGCAGCCTGCCCAGGGAGCCAGCCCGTCGTGAAGGGACTCGTCTTCGAACTCTCCATCCCCAAGTACGTCCTCGCCAAGGGGATTGGTGGCCTCTACCCCAAAGCACACTATGGGCGCGGGAGCTGCCTCTCTCTGCGTGACCTGGCCTCCCCCACCCTGCCCGGGCCGGATTGGGTGAGGCTGCGCCCGCTGCTGACGGGGCTGTGCGGCTCGGACATGGGGACGCTCTTCTTCAAGATGAGCCCACAAATCGAGCCCTTCAACAGCTTCCCCGCCGTGCTGGGCCATGAGGTGCTCGCCGAGGTGACGGAGCTGGGGCCCCAAGCCCGCGGCGTGGAGGTGGGACAGAAGGTGGCGGTGAACCCGCTGCTCCCCTGCCGCCTGCGGGGCATCCAGCCGCCCTGCCCGCCCTGTGCATCGGGCCAAGAGAACGGCTGCGAGCACACGGCCGAGGGCTGCCTCGCGCCAGGACAGATGCTCGGCTTCCAGAAGGATCTACCGGGGGGAATGGGAACGGAGATGGTGGCACACCCCTCGCAGCTCCACCCGCTGCCACAAGGGGTGGGTGACAAGGCGGGCGTGCTGGTGGAGCCCCTGGCAGTGAGCCTTCACGCGGTGCTGAAGGTGCCGCTGAAGAAGGAGGACCGGGTGCTGGTGATTGGCGGCGGGCCGGTGGCCTTCGCGTGCCTGTGGGCGATTCGCGCGCTGGGCTCGCGCTGCCACGTGACACTGCTCGCGGCCGAGGACTACCAACTGCGGCTGGCCAGGCAGCTCGGGGCGGACGAGGCCTTCCGGGTGATGCGGGACGACACCGCCGAGGCCGAGGAGGTGGCGCGGCGCACGGGGGCCAAGGTGTACCGCCCCATCCTCGGCCCGCCAGCGCTCATGGGCGGCTTCGAGGTGACGTTCGACTGCATCGGCAGCGCAGCCTCGGTGCAGGACTCGCTGCGCTACACGCGCTCGTTGGGGAAGGTGGTGCTGGTGGGGGCCGCGGGGATTCTCGAGCGCGTGGACTGGACGATGGTGTGGCGCAATGAGCTGACGCTGCTCGGCTCCTACGTGTACGGACTGGAGAGCTTCCGGGGCCGGCGTGCGCACACTTTTGAACTGGTGTTGGAGCTGCTCGCCCGCCGGGAGGGCCCGGACCCGAGCATGCTGGTGACACATACCTTTCCGCTCGCGCGTTACCAGGAGGCCATTGAGGCAAACCTGGCGCGTGGCCGCTCCCAGTCGGTGAAGACCGTCTTCGACCTCACGGAGAACCCATGAACCCATCGTTCCGTCCCCTCCCCTTCCTCAACGAGGCCCGCGCCGAGTCCGTGTCCGCTGTGCGCCTGCAGAAGCTCCGCCGGGCCGCGCAGGAGGCACGTGATGCCTTCACGGCCGGGGGCTCCGTGGCGGCGCTGGCCACGTGCGACCTCGTCACGTTCCCCTACCCGTCGCAGTTCGCCTTCAGCGGAGGAGCGCTCTCTCCAGCACCCTACGTGATGATGACGAACCGGATGCAGGTGGTGCAGTTCCTGGAGGACGGGGTGACGCGCACCCTGCTCTTCAACCCGAGCGACTACGAGCGCGGCCAGGCGGCCCCCTTCTACAAGTCGCTGCGTGAGAAGTACGGCGACTTCCTCTCGGACAAGGTGATGACTCGGCGGATTGGCACGGTGCAGAGCCAGGTGGCGGCGCTGGGGCTGAAGCCAGAGGACGTGGACTACATCGCGTACGATCACCTGCACATCCAAGACGTACGGCGGTGGCTGGGTGGAGATGGGGAGCCGGCGTACTTCCCGAGGGCAAAGCTGCTGGTGCAGCGAGCCGAGTGGGAGTCGGTGAAGAACCTGCACCCGCTGGAGAAGGTCTGGTACGTGCCGGGCGGGACGGACGGAGTGCCGCAGGAGCGCGTGGTGCTGCTGGAGGGGGACACGTGGCTGGGCCGGGGCGCGGCCATCCTGTCGACGCCGGGGCACACGATGGGGAACATGTCGCTCGCGGTGGCCTCGGACAAAGAGGTCTTCGTGGTGAGCGAGAACGGCGTGGCGTCGGAGAGCTACACGCCGCTGCAGTCGCGAATCCCCGGGGTGCGCTCCTATGCCGAGCAGATGGGCTGGGAGGTGGTGCTCAACGGCAACACCCGTGAGAACTCGCTGGAGCAATACTCCTCGATGATTGTGGAGAAGGTGTTCGCGGGCCCGTCACGCGTCGAGGGGGCCTTCGTCAACTTCCACCCCTCCTCGCTGCTGACGAGCTCGCTGGTGGCGCCTGGCCTCTCGCCCACCATCACCCTGCCCGCCCCAAACTACGGAGACATCCGCCCAACGCCCGCGGCCCGCCGTGCGGCCTAAGTGGTGAGCAGCCTGGCATGTGATGGCCCGACCGCTGTCCGTTCTTCGACAGCGGTCGACTGAATGGAGGTGCAAAAATCCGGTGTTTCGCTAGAGGCCAAGGTTCAACGTCCGAGCGTGCATCCATGATCCCCAAATCCACCGAGCCAGCCCCCTCCGAAGCCTCGTCTGTTGAGAAACTGGGGATAGACCTGGAGCGGGACGTCTTCCTGCGCACGCTCTTGCGTCACCTGGCCGGCACCCTGGAAGAGGTCGTGGGGCTGAAGGAGGCCTCCGGCTTCGTCAGCGTGGTGGGCCAACGCATGGGCGAGGAGATGAACGAGGGCTACAAGAAGGCCCTCGCCCTGCCCGAGCTCAACCGTGAGCAGGTCGCCCAGGTGCTCGTGGATTTGAAGCGCCGCATCCAGGGGGACTTCTTCATCATCGAGCAGGATGAGGAGAAGATCGTCCTGGGCAACCGCACCTGCCCCTTCGCGGACAAGGTGGTGGGGCGCCCCTCGCTGTGCATGATGACGTCCAATGTCTTTGGCTTCATCGCGTCGGAGAACCTGGGCTACGCCAAGGTGTCGTTGGAGGAGACGATAGCTCGGGGAGATAAGGGCTGTCGGGTGGTGGTGTATCTGAAGCCCACCGCCGCTCCCTCCGTCGAGGGGCGGGAATACATTCGAACGCACTGATGGGCGCCGCCGGCAGTCCAGCAGAGCTGTTCTCCCTCCTGTCCCGCCTGCTGCCCGAGCCCTTGCTGCTCGTCACCATGCGCGGCAAGGTGGTCGATAGCAACGTCTCCAGCCGGGAGCTCTTGGGACTTCAGGCCTCCGCACTCCACGGTCGGCAGCTCACGGAGTTCACGGAGGAAGCGCCCGAGCGCGTGAGTGGATTCCTCCAGCTTTGCGCGCGGAGCACGGAGCCCCTGCCAGGGGGCCTCACCCTCAAATCCCCTTCTGGCAGCACGGTGCGCCGGGGTTGTCATGGGGCACGGCTCGGCCTCGAGGTCGAGACGCAGGAGCCACTGGTGTTCGTACGCTTCTCCACCGACGTTGGAGGGAGCGCGGCCTTTGGCCTGCTGGGCCAGAAGGTAGATGAGCTCACGCGTGAGGTGTCCCGGCGGCGTGAGGTGGAGCAGGCCCTTCGTGCGTCGGAAGCACGCATGCGCCGGATCGTCGACTCCAATGTCGTGGGCGTCTTCTTCTGGAAGCTGACCGGCGAGATTACCCATGCCAACGACGACTTCCTCCAGCTGATGGGCTACCGCCGCGAGGAGCTGGAGTCCGGCCGGCTCGATTGGCGCCGGCTCACCCCGCCCGAATACTCCGAGTCCGATCAGGCGCAGGTGGAGCTCCTCATCCACACGGGCCGTCACCCTCCCTACGAAAAGGAGTATCTGCACGCGGATGGCCACCGGGTGCCCGTCCTCGTAGCCTCCGCCACCTTCCTGGACAACACTCAGGAGGGTGTGGCCTTCACCATCGACCTCACGGCCCGCAAGCGCGCCGAGGAGCACCTGCGCCTGCTCGTCGATGCGTCCACCGCCCTCGCGGCCTCCCTCCATTTCGCGGAGACGCTGGACCGCCTGATGCAGGTGCTGGTCCCGCGCTTCGCCGACTGGTGCGGCGTGTTCGTGCGCGATGAGGAGGGGCTCCCCAAGCTCCTGGCCACCCACCACATCGACTCCGCACGAACCCGGCTGGCGACTGCGGCGCTCGCGAAGAATCCCCCCTCGCTCGATGCACGTCACGGGGTGGGCGCTGTGCTCCGGACGGGGCGGAGCGAGCTGCTCTCTCCGATCACGGACGAGCTCCTCGAGAGCGTGGCCCGGAGCCGCGAGCACCTGGCGCTCCTGCGCGAGGGCGCCCCCAGCGCGGGAATCGCGCTGCCCCTGCTCTCGGGCAGCCAGGTCATGGGCTCGCTCCTCCTGGTCCACCTCGACTCCAGACGCCTGTACGGGCCCCAGGATCTGCTCGTCGCGGAGGAGGTGGCGCGGCGGGCCTCCCTCGCGCTCGTGAATAACCGACTCTTTGAGACCGCGGAGACGGAGCGCCATCGCGCCGAGGAGGCCAGCCGTCTCAAGGACGACTTCCTCTCAATCGTGAGCCACGAGCTGCGCACGCCCCTCACCTCGATGCTGGGCTGGTTGCAGCTGCTGCGCAAAGGAACCCTCTCCCCGGAGAAACAGCAGAGAGCGCTCGAGGTCATCGAGCGCAACACACGCCACCAGGCGCAGCTCGTGGGAGATCTGCTGGATGTCAGCCGCATCCTCACGGGAAAGATGCGTCTGGAAGTCGAGGCCGTGCAGCTGTCTGACGTGGTGAGTGCCGCCATCGACACGGTGCGGACCGCGGCCGAGGCCAAGGGCGTGCGTTTGCTGCCCAGGCTCGACGCGAACGTGGGCCCGGTGCGGGGCGACGCCACGCGGCTCCAGCAGGTGGTGTGGAACCTCGTGCATAACGCGGTGAAGTTCACCCCTACTGGCGGCCATGTGGAGGTGTTGCTCCAGCACAGGGACGCGCAGGCGGTCATCACCGTGGCCGATACCGGTGAGGGCATTGCGCCCGACTTCCTCCCGCACCTCTTCGAGCGCTTCCGTCAGGCGGACTCCTCCACCACGCGCAGGCACGGGGGCCTCGGGTTGGGGTTGTCCCTCGTCAAGCATCTGGTCGAGATGCATGGCGGAAGCGTCGAGGCGCGCAGCGCGGGTCGGGGCAAGGGGGCGACCTTCATCGTGCGGCTCCCCCTTCTCGAGAGCGTCAGTGCGGCACCAGGAGCGACCGGGACTGGCGACTTCCCGCAGGAGCTCCCTCTCTCCGACCTGGCCGGGAAGATGAGCGTCCTGCGGGTGGACGACGAGGCGGACACCTGACGCGGTCCGGTCAGGTTGGTACGGGCTGGGCCACTCTGGCGCGCTCGCCCGCTCAGATCCCCGGCGGCTTGCGCGGCAGGTCCGCGCTGAGCACGGCCTGCATCAAATCCACCAGGCCAGGCCACGCCTCGGCTGACAGCCACAGCCCTTCCGACTCGTGCTCGGCGTTCATCACCAGCGAGGAGGACTCGAAGAGGCGCGCGGCCACCACCCCCTCCTGAGGGAGCTTCCCGGACACCCGGAAGCGCTGCCCGTCCCAGCTCAACCCCTCCGGCATCACCTGGTCGAGCACCGTGCGCAGCGCGGCCTTTCCCCCGCCCAAGCGCAGCACGCCCTGCACCAGCGCCGAGGCCGTCCGGGACTCCTCCAGCTCCACCCGGCCCGGGGTGAGCAATGTCAGGTTGTAGCAGCCCGACGCGAGCTCCAACCGCTCGACGGCCACGTCCACCCGCAGCTTCCAGCCGGAGACCGCAAACCGCACGTCATAGGTCTGCGGCTGGTTGACCCAGTCCCCCAGCGCGAGCGCGCGCACGTCCCGCAGCGCCGCGCGTGTGAGGGCCTCCACTCGGGCGTGGGACAGCCGCAGCCGTCGACGGGCCACGTCCACCGCCACCTGACTGGACAACCCCGAAGGCAACTTCCCCACCCACTCCTTCGCACTCTCCCACCATCGCGAAGCACCGGTCATCGCAGCTCTTCCTCCTGGCGCACCTGCCCGTATCTGGCCCCGGACATGGCCCGGATTCAAGCGAAGCCACACGTCCTCCGATTGATACGGTCCCGGTCATGACCCATTCCCGCGCTACCCTCGCCGCGGCCCTGCTCGTCTCCCTGGCCCTGCTGGCCTCCGGTTGCGCCACGCTCCGAGCGAGCCCGTCCCCTCCTCCACCGCCTCCCGCACCGCTGGCTGCGCCCGCCCCGCCGCCGGGCGCACCGGCAGCCACAGCCGGCTCCGACGCCATCCTGCTCACCCTCTTCCCGCGCCACGTCGTGACCCTACGGGTTCCCCCCGACAAGCTGCGCGCCGTCAACCTGGCCATCGAACGCTCCGCGTGGGGTGCGTTCCACACCGAGTTCTACCCCACCCATGACTTCATTCCCGTTTGGAAGGAAACGCGGGCCAAGGTGCTCGACACGCAACCCTCGCCCTGAACGGGAAGTCCCCGTGTGTCCCCCGGCCCGCTGTGGTTAAATGATTCCAGGCATGACGATCGGTTCCCCAGAAGGTCCCCCCCCGCAGTGGCAGGAAGTCCACCGGACCGTCCTCTCCACCCTCGATGCGCTGGCCTCGTCCACCGGATGGATTCCCACTGCCGCGACGGTCGGCATCGAACCGATCTTCGAACGTGTGCTCCAACAGGTCTGCGGACCCCACGGCCTCACCCCCGCGGCCTACATTGACGTCATCACCAAGGACAGCGGGATGCGGCGCGAGGTCCAGAAGCGCCTCGCCCGGCTGATGGAGCACCCGGGGCTGGTGAGCATGCGCCGCGAGGCCCAGCGCCGCGAGGCCGAGCACCAGCTCCACGTCCTGCACTATGTCCTCTCGGGCCGGCAGCCCCCTGACTGGGTGTGGACGTCGCTCGATGAGGAGCAGCAGAACCAGCTCCGAGACGCGGCGGAGTCCGGCGATGAGCGAGATCCGGTGCTCCTCCCGCGCGTCCAGCGGGCCCTCCAGAAGCTGGCCACGGACGCCTCGAAGTACGGCCAGTGCGAGGACTGCGGCGACCCCATCATCCTGGAGCGCCTGCAGATCGTCCCCTGGGCGGAGTGCTGTGCCGCCTGTCAGCGCAAGCGCGAGGGCGTCCCGGACGTGCAGCCCGAGCCTCAGGTGGTCGTCACCTACTTCTGACCGCGAGCTCCCTCCACCACACGCTGGGCAATGGCGCGGCTGATGGGGTGTCCGAGCTTCAGCTCGACGTCCAGGTAGATGGGCGAGCTGTTGAGCTCCAGGAACACCCACGCGTCACCCTGGTGCTTGATGTCGATGCCCGCGAAGGTGAGGCCGCACGCGCGCGCCGCCTCCCGGCAGAAGCGTTGGATGGACTCGGGAAGTCGCACCTCGCGGTAGGAGGCCCCTCCCCCGCTGTAGATGGGGTCCGCCCGGAAGTCGAGGTGCTGCGCAGGCGTCTCGATGGCCACGCAGGAGACGATCTCCTCTCCCACCAGCATGATGCGCAGGTCCTCTCCGGGAGCCCGCTCCTGGAAGATGACGGGTGAGGCGGTGACGTCCTCGAGCCGCTCGAGCGCCTCGGAGTCCAGCACCCGGGTGATGGCCCCGCCCATGATGGGCTTGTAGATGACGTCCTTCACGCGGGCGTGGAAGGCGCGGATGGCGGCCGGGTCATTGGAGATGAGCGTGCGAGGCACCCGCGCCCCGAGGCTCCGCAGCACGTGGAGCTGGAAGGGCTTGTACTGCATGACGCTCGCCGCATGCGGACCGTTGACCAGCGTGACACCCTGGTGAGCGAGCTGGAGTAACCACGCCACGAAGTACGAGGCCCGCTCGCGCGTGTGCATGAAGGTGGTGAACCAGTCTTCGTAGAGCACGAGCTCGCCGTCACGCTCCACGGTGGGCGCATACGGCGCGGGGATGGCGCGGAGGTAGAAGCCCCGGATGTCGTCCACGGGCTCACCCAGGTAGAAGCCCTGCCCATCGAGCAGGGACAGCGGCAGGCCCCGCTCGAAAGCCTCGGGCTCGATGCACAGTGTATCCGCGCCGAGCGCCGCGGCCTCGCGAGCCACTGCCTTGCACTGCACATCCTCTGCCGCGCCAAAGATGCCGATCCTCAAGGCCACCCCCCCGGGAATGGGACCCCCACAGGGTCCGCGCCTTGCACACCTGGAAGATGAACATCGCAGGAGGGAGATGTCGTGACGAAGACGCGCAAAGGGCTGCCCTTCATCAAGTTCGAGTTGCCCAAGCTGAAGAAGCCCACGGACAAGCAGCCGAGCAAGCCCGACAAGCCCAAGCCCACCGATAGGCTGACCTCACTGGCGGTGGGCGAGGAGGGAGGCCATCACCGCTGAGGCATGTCCCCTCTCCCTTCGGGAGAGGGCTAGGGTGAGGGTATCGGGTGAACCCGGGTTGAACCCGCTGTCCACACGGAGGACCACGGGATGAAGAACGGACTCGGTTACCCTCACCCCCCGCCCTCTCCCAGAGGGAGAGGGAGCTAGGCACTGGTACGCAGAACCTTAAGGGCCTCGCGGAAGAGGGCCTGGAAGGCGGCCTCGTCGCCGAGCCGCTCGCTGGCGGACTCCGCGGCCTTCTCCGCCTGAGGCTGCTTGTAGCCAAGATTCACCAGCGCCGAGACCAGGTCCGCCATATGTCCGGACACAGGCGCGGCCGGCGTCGCCTGGGTCGCCACCTGCTCCAGGTGCAGCGTCTTCACCTTCTCCTTGAGCTCTAGCACGAGCCGCTCGGCCGTCTTCTTCCCCACGCCATGAATCTTGGTGAGACGCGCCACCTCGCCCCGGCTGAGCGCGGCCACCAGCTCCGGCACCTCCATGCCGGAGAGCACCGCCAGCGCGAGCCTCGGCCCCACGTGGGACACCGAGTTCAGCAGGAGGAACAGCTCCTCCTCGGGACGGGAGAGGAAGCCGAACAGCTCGAAGGCGTCCTCGCGCACCACGGTGCGCACCCGGACCTGCACGGGCTGACCTTCGGGAGGCAGCCGCCCCAACGTGAGCGAGGAGAAGAACACGCGGTACCCCACGCCCCCCACGTCGATGATGGCTTCCTCGAGACTCTTCTCCTGAACGGTGCCGCGCAGTGCCGCGATCATCGCGCCTCCGGTCGCCGATAGGACGGCGCCAATCTGTCCGTGAGCTGGGCCTGCGCCGACTTGCGCCGCGTCTTCGTCACCTTGACGCCCGCAGCCGGCACACCGGCCCGACCCTGATTGAGGTGGCAGATGGCCACCGCGAGCGCGTCGCTGGCATCCGCGCGCTCCAGAATCTCCACGTTGAGGAAGGTGCACACCATGCGGGCCACCGCGTCCTTGTCCGCGGCCCCGCCCGCGCCCACCGCGCGCTTCACCCGAGCTGGCGGGTACTCGTGCACGGAGAGCCCCGCCTGGGCGGCGGCCAGCAGCGCCACCCCACGGGCGTGCCCGAGGATGAGCGCACTGCGCGCATTCCGGAAGGTGAAGACGCCCTCCACTGCCACCGCCTGGGGCTTGTAGAGCTTCACCGCCGTCAGCAGCGAGCTGTGCAGCTCCTTGAGCCGCAGCTCCAGCGGGGCATCGGGGTCCACCTTGACGACGCCATGACCCACGTGGACCAGCCGGCCGCGCCGCTCCTCCACCACGCCATACCCCATGAAGCGGCTACCGGGGTCGATGCCTAGAACGCGCAAATTCCTCTCCGGGGACAACGGAACAGGGGTTCAGCCAGCCCTATAACGCGCGGGCCGCCCCCCTGTCGATGTGCCCGTCTCCCCCACTACGCGGAGAGCGACTCCATGAGGGCCTCGTCCATCTCGAAGTTGGCGTGCACGTTCTGCACGTCGTCGTTGTCCTCGAGCAGCTCCATCAGCTTGAGCATCTTCTTGGCGTTGTCGCCCTCGATGCGGACGGTGTTCTGCGGAATGTACGTCCACTTCTGCTCGCCCAGCTTCAGGCCTGCCTGCTCCAGGCTCGCGGCCACCGCATGCAGATCCGCCGGAACGGTACGTACCTCGAAGCCCTCGTCACCGTGGTTGAGGACGTCCTCGGCGCCGGCCTCGATGGCCTTCTCCATCACCAGATCCTCGGACGGGCCCGGCTTCACGGTGATGACGCCCTTCTTGTGGAACATCCAGTTCACCGAGCCTTCGGCGCCCAGGTTGCCGCCCTCCTTGGAGAACATGGAGCGCACGTCACTGGCGGTGCGGTTGCGGTTGTCGGTGAGGCACTCGACGATCAGCGCCACGCCCCCGGGGCCATAGCCCTCGTAGACGATCTCCTCGTAGCTCTCCCCCTCCAGCTCGCCGGTGCCCTTCTTGATGGCGCGCTGGATGTTGTCGTTGGGCATGTTGGCCTCGCGCGCCGCGACAATGGCCACGCGCAACCGGGCATTGCCCTCGGGGTTGCCTCCGCCCAACCGCGCTGCGACGGTGAGCTCCTTGATGAGCTTGGAGTAGAGCTTGCCTTTGCTCGCACCCATCGCGGCCTTGTACCGCTTGAGCTTCGACCATCGGTTGTGACCGGACATGGGGACGTCACGCTCCTGAGAGAATGCCGCGCCTTCTCCCTCGGACGGGGAGGCGAGTCAAACACCGATAACTCCCGGCGCGAGGCCGGGCCAGCCCGGGTCAGGCCGCCCGAGAGGGACCCGAGGTCTCGAAGGCCTCGGAGAAGGGCTCCTCCTCCTCCTCGGCGCGCAGGACCGGCTCGAAGAAGGGCGGGATGGACTGGGGCACCGGCTCGCGCTCGGCAATGAGGTTGGCCGGCACCAGCACTCCCTGGGCGTACAGGAGCGTCACCACCTCCAGGGTCGTGACCTCCGGCAGACTGCACTCCAGCAGGGCGGTGTGCACCGTGCGCTGCCCATCGAAGAGGCGGATGACCTGGCCCACGTCGTCGGGCAGGGACTTGAGCATGTCCGCCAGCCGCTTGAAGTCCACGGTGAGGCGAGCGGACAGGGGGATGCCCAGCGAGCACAGGGCGGAGAACCGCTCGGCGGCCGGCATGAGCAACGAGGCGTAGATCTTCAGGTTGAGCAGCAGCTTCCCCTCGGCGAGCGCCTCCCCGAACGACACGGCATAGGCGCCCGAGCCGAAGAAGAGCAGCCGACGGATGGCGATCAGCCCCCGCTCCCCATCGAAGGAGGCGTCCACCACGTGGCCCTGGCGGAAGGACAGCCAGCCCTCATTGTCGCGCAGCTCGACGCGGCCGGCGCGTGAGCCGCACAGCAGCGCGTGGAGCACCTGAGCCAGGGGCATGCGGAGGGTATGGGCCTCGTAGTCGGGAGCGAAGGCGCTGCGGCCCGCCTTCAGCCGGGCAAGCGACACCAGCACCTGCGGGGGCACGGGATGGAGGAGGTAGTCATCGGCACGCACGGCGTCGGCGCGCTCGCGGTGGTGGGGCGCCTCGTGACGCGAGAGCAGGTACACCGGGAGGTGCTCGGTGCGGGCGTCGTCGCGCAGCCGTGCGCAGAGGGTGAAGCCCTCCATGCCGTCTCCGCTGGCCTCGGCGGGGGCGATGACCAGGTGTGGCAACGGGCGGCCCTCGCCCAGCTCCCCGAGGATGTCCTCGATGGCCGGGGCGGCGAGCACCTCGAAGCCGGCGCCGACCAGACCCATGGCCAGCGAGGCGCGGGCGTCCTTGTCGGACTCGACGAGCAGGACGCGCGGGCGGAAACGGGTGGAGCGCCGCCGGGGACTCACGTCGGCGGAGGCGGAAGACGGGGTGGGCTCGAGGACAGTGGCGCGGGGCGTGCTGGCAGCCATGAGAAGCTCCTGGAGCGACAAGCCTGGGAGAGCGGACATCCACTTCCAGCAAAAAAATACGAGTTTCCGCGAAAGAAGACTACCGGGAAACGCAGGTGCATCCTGCTATACCTGATAAGAACGCGACGCTGGAAGCCAAGCACCTGAAATTGTTGGGTAACCGTCAAGCGCGGAGGGAAGGAAACGCTCGACGGGCCGGGGACGAAGCGCCAGAGTGCGCGGCCTATGACGCGACTGATGCTGGTGTGGACCCTCATGCCGCTGGTGGCAGTGGCGCAGGGAACGAAGGCGCAGGAGACGCAGCCGGCGCCCACGGCCGAGGCGGTGAGACTGGAAGCGAACCGAGAGAACTTCGGAGCGGTGGTGGCGCCGGCGGCGCTGCCCGATGGGACGTCGGCGGTCTCCGGGTGGGTGGGAGTGCCGGAGCTGGGCGTGGCGTACCGTCAGGGGACCGGGGGCTGGGAGCTGGGGGCGCGGGCGCGGTTCGACTACCTGCGGCTGTCGGTGACGGGGGAAGGCGTGGTGAGGCGGCAGCTCTGGACGAACGGGACCTGGGCGGTGGCGCCGGAGCTGGGGCTGGGGATTACGGGGAGCACGGGGAGCCGGTACTTCGACGAGCAGAACCTGGAAGGGTGGTTCCTGCGGCTGAACCCGGCGCTGGTGGCGACCTGGCGGGCGGCGGAGACGGTGTCGGTGGTGGGGCTGGTGGAGGTGCCGTACGACCTGGGGCTGAGCCCGAGCGGGACGTGGCGGGTGAAGCCGATGGCGGGTGGAGGCGCGGAGGTCTACCTCGGCGAGGACCTGTCGCTGTCGGCGGTGGGCGAGCTGGGCGTGGACGTGTTCAAGGAGCTGCGCGGGGTGACGCAGACGCGGCTGGGCTACGGCGTGCGCCTGGGCCTGGGCGTGCGCCTGTTCTAAGTCCCCTTCTCCGGCCTCCTCAGTGAGGAGGCGTGGCGTCCTTGGGGAGGCGCACCCAGAAGGTCGTCCCGTTCTCCTGGGTGCTCTCCACGCGAACGCTTCCGCCGTGTGCTTCGGCGACGCCCCTCACCAGGGTGAGCCCAATCCCCCAGCCCTTCTTTCCACTGACCTCCGCGCTCTTCGTGCGGGCGAAGTACTGGAAGAGCCCTTCCTGCTCTTGGGGAGGAATGGTCCTTCCCCAGTTGTGGACCGCCAGCTCCACCTGGTTGCCGTCCTCGCGCAGGGTCACGGTGACTCGGCCGGTGGGGTCGCCATATTTAATGGCGTTGCTGCAGAGGTTCTCGATGAGCCTGCGGAGCGCATCGGCATCCCATTTGCCCTGAAGTCGCTCCTCCCCTCGAAGAGAAAACCGCTCACCATGGACGGTCGCGAGATCCTCCAGCGTCCCGGCCACCACCTGACGGAGATCGCAGGGGGCCGCCACGATCGGCAATCCCTGTCCCGCGCGAATCCGGCTGGCGTCCAGGAGGTCGGTGATCATCTGGTCCGCCCGGTCGATATTGAGCTTCACCCTGGCGGCGAGCGCGTAGACCTTGTCGGGCAGGTTCGCCTGCCGGGGAATCAGCTGGGCGCTCATCTTCGCCGCGGTCAGGGGCGTCCTCAAATCATGACTGAGCGCCGACACGAATTGTTCGCGCAAATCTCTCTCCATCCGGAGCTGCGTCAGGGCGATCTCGGCCTCTTCCCTGGCCAGTTGCTCACTGGAGAGGCTCCTCGCGAGCTGTTCCTCGGCCGCCTTGCCCTGGGTGATGTCGAGAACGAAGGCGACGTTCTTGAAACGGTTCTCATCGAGAAATGCGGCCCCCAGGAGGATCCACACCACGCGACCATCCTTGAGGACGTATCGCTTCTCGTACGGGGTACAGACCCCCTCCGGGGATTCGAGCATCTCCCTCGCCGCGGCCTTGTCCTTCTCGAGGTCTTCCGGTGGCGTGATCTCATCCCATCGTACCTGGCCCGCCAGGATCTCCTCTCGTGAAGAGCCGATGAGCTGGGCGTAGTACTCATTCACGTCATACAGCCCCCCTCCGATGTCGCCGAAGACAATCCCGAGCAGGTTGGACTCGTAGAGCCGCCTGAACCGGGTCTCGCTCTGATTGAGCTCCGCCTCAACCCTTTTCAGCTCCGAGATGTCCTGGAAGACGAGTATGGCCAGAGCGGGCCGCCCATGCATGGGAGGCATCAGCCTGCCATTGAAGATGAAGGGGATGGAGCCTTCCGGCGTATGCCAGGTCACTTCGATCCCCGAGAACGTCTCGCCTCTGGCGACTTTGGCTCTCGGCAGCTCCGAGAAGGGGATGCGCCTGCCCCGCACATCGGTCGCGTAGTATTTCGTGTCATCCAACTGGGAGAGGTTGAGAGGGAGGGGGATCCTCAATCTCTTCGCTTCCTCGTTCCTGAACGTGAACTCCTTCGTGGCCGGATCGATCAGCGCCACGGGCACGGGGAGGCGATCCAGAAGAGCCTCCAACCACTTGCGCTCGTCATGTGACGCCGCCTCCGCGGCCTTCCGTACGGAGCTGTCGATGAAGACAGTGACAGCCTGGATGATCCGCCCCGCCGAGTCCCGGATCGGTGCCGCCGTGACGGACAGGTGTGCGAAACTTCCGTCGTCCCTTCTGTACAGCATCTCCTCATCCTTGACGGTCTCACCCTGGAGGAGTGCTCGGGCTATCGGGTACTCGTCCAGCCCGTAGGGAGTGAGATCCTCATGGACGGCACCATGCAGGGTTCCCTGTTCAGGATTCCCGGCGAGGGGAACAGGGTGCCCGAGGAGACGCTCCGCTTCCTGGTTGTAGTAGATGAACCGGCCTGATGGCGCTTCAATGAGGATGAGGCCCGCTGGCATCTGTTTCACGATCGCCTCCAGCGTCCTGCGCTCGGACTGGAGCGCTTCGTAGAGGCGCGCATTCTCCAGCGCCACCGCGGCCGAGGCGCGAAGTCCCTCGAGAAGTTCCAGGTCCTCGTGGGTGAAGGGCAGACCGCCCTGCTTGTTGTGGAGCTCGAAACAACCCAGGAGCTCTCCGGAGCGGCCAATAATGGGCAGGTCGATCAGGTTGCGAACGCCCATGGCTTTCTGAAGATGCGACAGGACGTGAGGATCATGGGCCGCATCGTTCGAGACATAGGGTTCTCTCGTGACCATCACATGACCGGGAACCCCCACCCCCGGCTCCAACACGGAGAGAAGGGGTTCGATGAGCTTGCCTTGCTGTCGCAGATACTCGGTGAAGATCATGCGTCCGTCGATCAATTGTCCCCAGGATCCCTCGGACGCGTTCACGAGCTCCAGGGACATCCGGACGAGACACCTCATGATGTGCTCAATCTGAAGGCTCGAATTGAGCTCCTGCGCGGCGGTCGTCAGGATCTCGAGCTGACGGGTGCGCTGCTCGAGCTGCGCATTGGCTCGTTGAAGCTCCTGTGCTCGACGAGAAATCTCCGCTTCCATCTCATGGGCACGGCTCTCGAGTTGCTCCGTGAGCCTGCGCTGCTCGAGTCCTCGCTCTTTGAGCTGGACGTATTCGGTCACATCCTCGACCCGGTGGATGATGAAGGAGACGTTGCCCGACTCATCCAGGAGCGGGGAGTTGACCGGAGACCAGTACCTGTCCTCGAATCCGCCTCCCTCCGACGCGGGGCGGCGGACGGGGTACTTCTGCACAGCCATGGTGTCCGTGGCCTTGCTCGCCAGGACGCGTCTCAGGGAAGCGCTCAGGTTCTTCGTCCCCGTGGCATGCGGGTCGTCCGGATTGTCGGGAAAGGCTTCGAAGATGTGTCGCCCCAGGATGTCTTCACGCCGAGCCTTCGTGGCGTGCAGATAGGCGTCACTGACGGCGACGATGATCAGCTCTGGATCGAGGATCAAGTAGAGGCCCGGGACGGCCTCGAAGAGGCGCCAGAACGTACGGTCGGAGAGATGCTCCCCTCTCAAGGAGGCACCCTGAAGGAACTCTTCCAGGTTCGCCTGCTCTTCCATCCTCTGTGGATAAGAACGTCACGGAGAGGTGGCCAGAGGGAGAGGCGGGACAACCCCTGTTTCACAGGGAGCGAGTGAGGAACCGCGGAGCCAGCCTCCTGGTAACCGGGGAGACGGATACGCAGGGTTACGGGCTCGCGCTCACCACTCCGGCAGAGGCGTGACGCGAGGCGTCCCGAGGAGCTCCAGGGTGCGCAACGCGACCCGGATGAGCGTCTGCGCGCAAGGCTCACAGCCCCCGCCGCAGCATCGGGGCCAATGGCCCTCGGGGTTGCGCAGGAGGGGCCGGACACAGGCCTCGTAGTAGCTGGGGAAGGACAGCTCCTCGCTGGCACGGCGGAGTGCGGAATCCATCTGCTCTTCGGTGAAGTCGGCCACGGCCCTATTTAAAGCACGCCCGGGGCACGACATTCGACTGCATCCAGCGCCTGCGGGACCGGTCAGGGCCCGCCCCCGTCCAGAGCCCGCCTCAGGATTCGCCCATCCACACTGATCGCATAGGTGGCCCCATCATCGAGCATACCGACGGTCCTTCCGCAGTTCTCCGGCTTGAACTCGATTCGAACGAAGATGACGTCGCCCTGTCGTAGGGCTCGGTACCTGAAGGAGACCTGCTTCTCACCACAAGGGAGACCCGTCGGGTCCGCCTCCAGGAGATCATCCGCCGCGATGCGGATGGCCTGGAGCGTGTATCCATCCAGGTCAGCCTCTGGTTTCAGGGTGTGATCGAAGACGGGGAGCTGGACGGACATGTCCTGGTACTCTGGCTGCGCTCTCTTGGGGACGCAGTTACAACCCAACAAGCCTCCCAGTACCTGGCAGGGCCGATGAGCACAGCCCACCAATGCCACGCTGCAGATCAGGAGAATCAATTTTCAGCCCATACACACATCTCCGGAAGCAACGCCGCGAGCTATCGAAGCTCGATTTCGAAATTCTCGGAATCCAGCCACCGCACCGTACCATACTGTTCCCGCCTCCACTCCTTCGCCTCCACGGTCCATTTCAACAACTCACCTGTGAGTGGGACATATTGGAAGAACCCATCACATGAGGCATGACCAACCCCACCCTCCGAAAAGAATGCGACGATACCAATTGGAATCTCGCGCTCACGTGTCTTGACAGAAAACCCGTGGATCTGCCCTTGCTCGACAATGAATCGGATGTCCCTGCGAGATAGCGCATCTCCGACCGGATGATTGTGAACCACAAACACCCAATACAGTTTGAAGTTCGGGTTGTTCGGGCTGACCGTGACAGCATTGGGCAGGGATAGGAGGCGCGAGCAGGCGGAGAGTAGCGCATCCGAGTACGTCTGGAATGGCCCAAAATCAGGCATTGGTCCAGCAACGTGGCTTGGGGCTTCGCCGGAGCGGATTCGGACAACTCCCTTTGGCAGCGGAGAGTTACACGCAGACGTTAGAAAAGTAGCCACAACAGCCCAGCGGCGCATCCAAGCTGTTGAACCCATTTTCTTTCTGGCGAAATCGGCCACGATCCCAACAAATCACAACCAGGAGATCGCGGATAGCCCCACGATTGGATCTTTACGACCCCCGGACCTCCACCTCGCGTACCAGTGGCGACACCTCGCTGACGGAAACCTTCACGTCCAGGAAGTGCGCGAACGTCTCGATCTGCGTCTGTGCATGTCCATCGAGCGGCAAGGTCCGGAACGAGCCTCCTCGTGCCAGCGCGAGCAACAGCATGAGCTGATCACACAGGTGCTCCCCCACAGGCACCCCGGCCTCCAGGTAGACCCGCGCTTCCTCCGCCACGGACTCGGCGATCGCCTCCGCTCGCACACCCCGCTCACCGAACGCGGTGAACACCTCGGTCACGTGCTCGCACTCCACCTCCAGAGTCAGCGCGTTCCCCGGCCCCGCCGAGCTCTTCACCTCCTCGACCTTCCGCTCCTCCTGGAACCACCCCAGCTTCCGCCCCA
Source organism: Archangium minus (assembly GCF_044360475.1). Lineage (NCBI taxonomy): Bacteria > Pseudomonadati > Myxococcota > Myxococcia > Myxococcales > Archangiaceae > Archangium > Archangium minus. The sequence continues at coordinate 4,825,920 of NZ_CP043494.1, read as the reverse complement.
CCGTCTCCAGCTCCCGCTTCGCCACCTCGTACGGCACCTGCGCGATCAGCGCCGTCGCCTGACGTCGCAGCACCTTTCCCCGCTCGGGCAGGTGCAGGGGCTTCAGCGGCGCGGGCTCCACGCTCACCAGGAATTTCCCTCCCCCCGCCGGGAAGAACCCGGGCCGCTCCAGCGTGGCCTCCACGCTCGGCCCCATCCTCCTCAGGAGCGGCAGGTACGCCTTCGTCAGGAAGTCGAACGGCGGCGCCGCTGGGTTGTGTGTTCCGCCCTCAAGCACCAACATCGACGGCCCGCTCGCCTTCAGCAGCGCCGGCAGCACTGTCTGCAGCACCAGCGTCGCGCTCCCCGCCGTCCCCACCGCGAAGTGGTACTCGCCTGCCTTCAGGCTTCTTGGCCGGAACGTCAGCTCCTTCGAGTGCAGCTCCGCACCCTCCAGCTCCGCGTCTCCTACTGCCGCTGCGGCCTTCACCGCGGTGAGGTGCTGGCGCAGCAGCCCCGGCTTCGAGCGTCCCGCTCGGATATTCACCATCTGGAAGGGCGTCCCCGTCACCAGCGACAGCGCCAGCGACGTGCGCAGCACCTGTCCCCCTCCCTCTCCCTTCGAACCATCGATGCGAATCATCGCTGACCTCTAAATCCGTTACACCATCACCCACGACCAGCCGTTCAATAAGTCTACGAACTGTAACTCTGATCCAAATCAACAGCAAAATCTCGAACACAAACAAGCTGCTTCCCAAGAAGCAGCACTAGCCCCTCTGCATCAATCAAATCAGTGACAGCTGACGCTCCATCTTTCAGAACCTTGCGGAGACGTTCGATGACCCTGCGCGCAAGGGACTCTGCCTCATCAATGTGCCGGTAGACGCCAGGATATTCACCACGCTCTCTGAGCGACTCAACCAGCGCTTCAACATTCCTTTCAATTGCATCGAGAGATGCAAGCGCAAACACATCCTCAGAACCAGACCAGGGCTCGCCCCTGGTCATTGCCGAGATCGCCACTGCGACCTTGCTCAAATGATAATCCAAGCCACCGAGAAGTCCCACCAAGGACACATGCTTAAACTTATCCCTATGCAATCGAACCTCTTCCTGCAAGGCAGATATAATCTCATCCAGGACCGCCACAATTACGCCATGCTGAGTTTCAGCAAGCTCCATACACAAGACTTTGCGCCTACTAACCCCGAGCAAAGAAAAAGAATACACCTCAAAACAATCGACACTCATGCTAGCACGAACAATACCTAGACAATCCTTATCCTCTCCATGACCTCGATCCGTAAGGTGGGCCACATCATTCCTAACACCTCTAACCATCCGCAAGGCGTCACGCGATTGACGCCCCACCTCTGAAAACCCCAGAGCCTCACACAAGTGGCCCAATGCGTTCTGCTGAAGATAAAGAGCTTGCACAAGTCCGTAATGAGCAAGGTATATGAATCCGGAATCAATATTTTCAGAACGCCTCAAATTTCCATGAGCAGATATAGCCCATCCGGCATCTGCAATGGCATCCAGAGCACTGCAAAGCTGGCTCCATTTGGCAGTATCTCGAAGCAATCGATGCTGCTTCCTTGGCGCATTGATCAGATCTCTGATCCGCGCCAACCTCATATCCAAACTATCGCCCTCTCGCATTGAACTCTCACCCATTCTAAATCCAGTGAATTTAAAACAACTCCCGAGCAAAGCTCTCCAACAAAAGCAACGTAGCAGCACTACCTTAGGAATTGAAATAGCGATGCCCGCTCCCTCATCCTAGCGACCGAAGTCTCGGAGAGAGCGGGCATCTCGATGTCTCTATCCCCTCATGCGTTTCCTCCCATGTCGGGTCCCCCCTTCTTCAGCCCTTCACGCACACCACCTGGCGCAGCGTGTGGACCACGTCCACCAGGTCCGCCTGCGCCGCCATCACCGCGTCGATCGGCTTGTAGGCCCCGGGCGTCTCGTCGATGACCTCCGCGTCCTTGCGGCACTCGATTCCCGCCGTCGCCTTCGCGTGGTCCTCCAGCGTGAAGCGCCGCTTCGCCGCCTCGCGCGACATCACCCGCCCCGCCCCGTGGCTGCACGACTCGAACGCCTCCGCGTTCCCCTTCCCTCGCACGATGTACGAGCGCGCTCCCATGCTCCCCGGGATGATCCCCAGGTCCCCCTCTCGCGCCCGCACCGCCCCCTTGCGCGTCACCAGGACGTTCTTCCCGTAATGGTGCTCGCGTGACACGTAGTTGTGGTGGCAGTTCACCGCCGCCTCCGTGAGCTCGAACTCCGGCAGCTCACCGCTCGCCTTCAGCGCCTCCACCACCGAGCGCAGCATCAGCTCGCGGTTGGTCGCCGCGTACTCCTGCGCCCAGCTCACCGCGTGCAGGTAGTCCTCGAAGTGCTCCGTCCCCTCGGGCAAGTACGCCAGGTCCTGCTCCGGCAGCTGGATGAAGAAGCGGCGCATGTCCTCCTTCGCCAGCTCGATGAAGTGGCTTCCGATCCGGTTCCCTACCCCGCGCGAACCGCTGTGCAGCATCAGCCACACCTGGCCGGCCTCATCCATGCACACCTCGATGAAGTGGTTCCCCGTCCCCAGCGTCCCGAGGTGCCCAAGGTCCGGGCCACGGTCGATGCGCGGGTGCTTCGCGATGATGGCGTCATAGCCAGGCTTCAGGCGGCCCCAGGCCTCGCGGTGCATGGCAGGCGCGTCCTTCCACGCACCCCGGTCGTTACGGCCCCCGTTGTCGGTACGGCCGTGCGGCACCGCCTGCTCAATCGCCGAGCGCACCTTCCCCAGTGAGTCCGGGAGCTGCTCCGCGCGCAGCGTCGTGCGCACGGCGATCATCCCGCAGCCAATGTCCACACCCACCGCCGCCGGAATCACCGCGCCCGCCGTCGCCACCACGCTCCCCACCGTCGCGCCGAACCCGCGGTGCACGTCCGGCATCACCGCCACCCACTTGTGGATGAACGGCAGGGACGCCATCGCGCGCAGCTGCTTCTTCGCCTCGTCCTCGAACGGCACCCCCACCGTCCACGCCTTGATGGGCACCCCACCCGCCTCGTTCGACAGAACCTCGTAGTTGCGCTGCGTCTGCATGACCGTCTCCTTCAGTCCGTTCGCCTCGGCCGTGCCGGGCACGCGAGGCGGTAAAGCAGCCCGCGTGCCAGCCCCTCTCCCGAGGGAGCACACGATTCCCCTGCCCGTCTGCTTATCCTCCAGGATAAAGTCCTATCCCCATGGCGAAGATTCGGGCGCACGAGACGGTGGTCATCGGGATGCTGGGCTCCATCCTCGATGCGGGGCGGGGCCCCAAGCGCTGGGAGAAGTGGCGCCCCACGGTGGCGCTCTGCCAGCAGGAGGACCTGCTGGTGCACCGCCTGGAGCTGCTCCATCAGAGCGCCCATGCCGAAATGGCGAAGCAGGTGGCCGAGGACATTGCCCAAGTGTCACCGGAGACGCAGGTGCGCCTGACCGCCATGGACATCCAGAACCCGTGGGATCTCGAGGAGACGTACACAGCGCTGCTCGACTACGCGAAGGCCTACCCCTTCCAGCCCGAGCAGGAGGACTACCTCGTCCACATCACCACCGGCACGCACATCGCCCAAATAACGATGTTCCTCCTGGCGGAGAGCCGGCACATCCCCGCGCGGCTCATCCAGACCTCTCCGCCGCCCGCGGGGAGGGACTACGGCGGCCCGGGCTCCCACACCCTCATCGACCTGGACCTGTCGAAGTACGACAAGCTGGCACGGCGCTTCCAGCAGGAGCAGCGCGAGGGCCTGTCCTTCCTCAAGGCGGGCATCGACACGCGCAACCCGGCCTTCAACCGGCTCATCGAGCGGATTGAACAGGTGGCCACGGGCTCGCGCGCGCCGCTGCTGCTCACGGGGCCCACAGGGGCCGGCAAGTCCCAGCTCGCCAAACGCATCTACCAGCTCAAGAAGGCACGGCGGCATGTGAGCGGTCCCTTCGTGGACATCAACTGCGCCACCCTGCGCGGAGATGGGGCCATGTCCGCGCTCTTTGGCCACGTGAAGGGAGCCTTCACCGGAGCGCTGGCGGACCGGCCGGGGCTCCTGCGCCAGGCGAATGGTGGCGTGCTGTTCCTGGATGAGATTGGCGAGCTGGGCGCGGATGAGCAGGCCATGTTGCTGCGAGCGCTTGAAGACAAACGCTTTCTCCCTGTGGGCTCGGACAAGGAGGTGGAGAGTGATTTCCAGCTCATCGCCGGCACCAACCGGGACCTGCAGGCAGAGGTCGAGCGCGGGCGCTTCCGGGAGGATCTGCTGGCGCGCATCAACCTGTGGACCTTCCGGCTGCCGCCCCTGCGCGAGCGGCCCGAGGACATCCCTCCCAACCTCCTCTACGAGCTGGACCTGGCCTCCCAGTCCATGGGGACGCGGGTGACGATGAACAAGGAGGCCCAGGAGCACTTCTTGCGCTTCGCCACCTCGCCCGAGGCGCACTGGAGCGGCAACTTCCGCGACCTCAACGCAGCGGTGCTGCGGATGGCCACGCTCGCCCCCGGTGGGCGCATCACCCGCGAGGGCGTGGATGAGGAGCTCGAGCGACTGCGCGCCGCGTGGTCCAGGGGCGGGCCCCGGAGGGAGGCCCCGGTGGACCTCGTGGTGCGGGTGCTCGGCGAGGAGCGGGCAGCGGAGCTGGATCGCTTTGACCGGGCACAGCTCGCGGAGGTGCTCGAGGTGTGTCGCCAGGCGCGCTCACTGTCCGACGCAGGGCGAGCCCTCTTCGCGCAATCGCGAGCACAGAAGAAGAGTGTCAATGACGCGGACCGGCTGCGGAAGTACCTCGTCCGATTTGGTCTGAGCTGGGCCGATGTGACGGGACGAGCGCTCACCGAAGAAGCCTGAACGGAGCCCCGCTCTCGGCCGCCCGACGTACGGCCTCGCACCGGCGTCACATTCCTCACGTCTGTCTCTACCGCTTATCGACAACGGATCACTCCACAAGAGCGACCCGAAGAGCCGGGCTCCGCCTTCGGCTCGAGGAAACATGCATGACTCGCGCTCATGATCTCCCCGCAGCCGTGCAGTGGCACGAGGGAATGCTGCTCGCCCCCCAACACTTCCAACAGCAGGACCGCCGCTACGAGGCGCTCCTCCACCTCCATCTGGGTCTGGCCATGCCCTTCCACTGGGGCGTGAGCCAACTCCAGTACGACCGTTCGCTGCTCTTCGCGGGCACGCTTCGAATCCTGGAGCTGGAAGCCATTCTCCCCGACGGGCTCGTCATCTCCCACCGCGCGAACACGGAAGGAGGGTTGCAGCTCTCGCTCGGCGGCCTGAAAGGAGTGGACTGGCAGCACCCGGTGCGCATGCACGTGGCCGTTGCCTCCGAACAGCGTGGGGTCCCCGGCCCCGGCCGCTTCGTCTCCACCACGAGCGAGCCGCTCGTCGACGAGAGCACCAGCGACATGCCCCTGCGCATTGCCCAGCTCCAACCACGGCTCGAGCTGTTCGCGAACATCCCCCCCGCTGGATACAGCGCGCTCCCCTTGCTCAAGGTCCGCCGCGAGCACGAATCCTTCTTCGTGGAGGAGTACCTGCCCCCCCTGATGGCGGTGCCCTTCGACTCGCCGCTCGGAGAGCGGTGCGACCGGCTCACCCTGCGCATCCGGCAGAAGGCCGCCAGCCTGGTGGAGGCACTCCGGGCCCGGACAGCCGAGCCCACGCAGCTCGCGGAGAACCAGCAACTGTTGCGCTGGCTCGTCGCCGGGCTCCCCGCCTTCGAAGCCGTGCTTCGCTCGGGCACGCCCCACCCCTTTGGCCTCTACCTGGCGCTGTGCACACTGGCCGGCCACCTCGCCCCCCTCAGCGAGAGCAGGATTCCGCCCGCCTTCCCGGCCTACGAGCACCTGGATCCGCTGCGCTCCTTCGATCCGGTCTTCTCCTTCATCGAGGGCACACTGGAGGAAGGCGTCTCCGAGGCCTACACCCGCGTCAAGCTCGACGCCGAGGCGGGCGGCTTCTCCACGCGCTTCCTCCCGAGCTGGATGGGCCGTGAGCTGGTGCTCGAGGTCCAAGGTGGGCCCAACATCCCCCGTCAGCAGCTCCTCGGGTGGGTGGCCAGTTGCCGCATCGGCTCGGATGGCCGTCACCGGCTCATGCGTGAGACGCGCACGCTCGGGGCCCGCCGCGAGCTCATCGAAGGCCGCCCGGGCCTGGTGCCCCGCCCCCACTCGCTCCTGTTCTCCCTCGAGGCCAATCCCACCTTCATCCGCTCCGATGAACGGCTGCTGCTCGAGAACACCCTCGAGCCGCGCGAGGTCCAGACCCCCTCCGTCATCTCCCTCCTCATCCGCAAGGAGAGCTGAGCCCTCATGCCCATTCCAGACATCTCCCCCCCGTCCTCCGAGAGCACGCCCCTCCTCGACAGATCCCGAGTCCTGTTCGCGGAGATCCTCCAGCTGCGCCAGCAACTCCAGGCCATCTCCACCCCCACCCGCTTCAACAGCAGGTTCACACCGGGCCCTACCGTCGAGGAGCTCCGCAGACAACTGATCCAACGCGTGCGGGAACAGACCAGCCCCGAGGGGGCGCCGCGTGGCTCGCTCATCGAGCGGCACCTCGAGGAGTGCCGCTATGTGCTCACTTCCTTCGCCGACGAGATGATGGTTCACACGCCCTGGTATGGCCATGAGGCCTGGCGCGAGAACCTGCTCGAGGACGAGCTCTTCGGCACCCACGTCGCCGGAGATCGGCTCTTCGAGGAAGTGGAGCGATTGTTGCGCGAGAGGGATCCGGCACGCGCGGAGGTGGCGGCCGTGTACCTGATGGCGCTCGCACTCGGCTTCCAGGGCCGATACCGGGGACTCGGAGCCGAGGCCTTGCTGCAGGATCTGCAACGCCAGCTCTTCACCCAGATCTGGCAGCGGCGCCCCGAGCCGGACTCGCCCACCCGCCAGCTGGTGGCCCAGGCCTACGAACACACCCGGGATGAGCGGACGGATCAGCGCTTCGAGCGCCGCTGGCCCTGGACCACCGCCATCGCCGCCGTGCTCGTGAGTGCGTTCGCCATCGGAGGAATCCTCGTTGGCACGCACTCCTCCGGCCCCTCGCAACCCGTCACGCAGGAGTACCGCCCATGAACGCCCGGCACTCACCTCTCGACACGACACTGCGCCGGATGGGCGCGACCGGCCGCCACCGGGAGCGGCGCTATCAGGTCCCCTGGCTCATGGTGGTGGGCGAGCCGGGCTCGGGGCGCACCTCGCTGGCGGCGAGCATCGACCTGCGCCGCCCCTACGGCTCTCCCACCCAGAAGGAGATGGCGAAGGACGGCTGGGGTGTCTGGCTCTTCGAACAAGGCGTCGTGCTCGACATGCCCGCCATCACCGATGAGCCCACGGAAGAGTGGCGCTCCGTCATCTGGCGCTTGCGGCGCATCCGCGGTCAGCGGCCCATCGATGGACTGATGTTGGCCGTGCCCGCCACCAACCTGGTCGGCCCCAAGGCGCTGGACGAGGTTCAGCTCGATCGCAAGGCACAGGCCCTGTTCGAGAAGTTGCAGTCCCTGCGCGGCGAGCTGGGCGTCCGCGTCCCCATCTACGTCGTCATCACCCAATCGGACGCCATTCCCAGGTTCTCCGCCTTCTGCCGCACCCTGCCTCCACGAACGCGGGACGAGATGCTCGGTTGGTCCAGCCCGCACTCTCCCGAGGAGGCCTACGCGTCCGCCTGGGTGGACGAGGCCTTCCAGGACATCCATCAGGCGCTGAGCCAGCTGCAACTGGAGCTGCTCGCGGATGGGTGGGGAGAGGCCTCCGATCGCGAGGATGCCTTCCTCTTCCCCACCGAGCTGCGAAAACTGGCCGAACCGGTGCGGCGGCTGCTCGACGTCCTGTTCCAGTCCACGCCCTACACGCGGCCCTCGATGCTGCGGGGACTCTATTTCTGCGGAGACCCGGAGGCCGACGGCGCCACCGGGGGCAGCGGGAAACGGGCCTCCGGGCTGCGCTCTCCGGCGTTCGTCACCCAGCTGGTGGAGTGCAAGATCTTCCCGGAGAGCGGTCTCGCCGGCCCGGATCCGGAAGCCGCGCGCAGCAACCGGCGGAAGATCGCGACGCTCAAGACCGTGCTCGCCGCCTGCGTGCTGCTGGCGATGGGCGGCCTGGGGGTGACGTGGGCACAACTCCGCCCAGCCGAGGTGGCGACAGTGGCGAAGACCCCGGTCCACCCCCTTCCCCCAACGAAGACAGCCGCGAGCACACCGCCACCCACACCGCCACCACCGGAACCCAGGCCGCAGACAGCTCTCCCGGCCGAGACGAAACCCACGCCCCCGCGAAAGCCTCCCCGGCCGAAGCGTGTGCCCCAGATCGTCCGCCCAGAGCAGCAGGCCCCGAGCACACCTGTCTGGGATGACGCCCCGCCACCCCAGGTCACCCGGCCGACTCACGTCTGGGATGACGCCCCGCCACCCAAGGTCACCCGGCGGACTCACGTCTGGGATGACGCCCCGCCCCCCCAGCCTGAAGCGGATACCTCCGCCCATGGGTATCAACCATGACGGACGCGACCTCCTCCTCTCCGCCAGACCTGCAGTCACTCCTGCAACCCATTTCTCCCGAGGCCCCCTCGGGGCGGAACCTTCGCTACGAGACGATCTACGAGCGCATTCGCGAGGCACGCCGCGAGGAGGATCCCTCCCTGCCTCAGGGCGTATGGCAGGTCTCACTCAAACGGGCCGACTGGGCGCAGGTGAGCGCGCTCTGCCAACAGGCCCTGGCTCGCGAATCCAAGGATCTCCAGCTCGCCGTCTGGCTCACGGAGGCCTGGGTGATGCAGCAGGGATTTCCCGGCTTGCGGTGGGGGATGAACCTGTCCACCACGCTGGTGGAACGATTCTGGGACTCGCTCTGGCCCACTCTCGATGACGGCGATCCAGAGGCCCGGCTCTCCCTGTTGAAATGGCTCGATGACAGGCTTTTCATCGCCCTGGGCAAACAGCCCCTCATCCGGCCACCCGCCCCCGGAGCCGCGACGTATGGCTTCGCGGACTGGCAGCAGCTCCTCCTCCGGGAGAAACAATCCGGCAGACAGGAGGCGGAGCAGAAGGCGCAATCGGATGGCACCGATCCGCCCCCGTTGACCCGGGAGCGGTTCATGGCCGCCGCCTCCCAGATACCCGCGCCCACCTTCGCCGCGCTCGCACAGCAGCTCACGGATGCTCTCGAGGCCATCTCCGCACTGGAGCAGGCGCTCGATACGCGGCTGGGCCAATCTTCCGCGGCCCTCCGACGGACCCGAGCCGTCCTGGGTGACATCCAGGCACTGCTGGCCCCGCTGAAAGGCAATTCCTCTCATTCCCGGCGAGAGGCCCCACCGGAGGCCACACCCGAACCGGGGGCCCTGCCCCTGCCTTTCGGACCGGGGCAGGTCCCGAGCGTCATCCAGAGCCGGAACGAGGCCTACCAGCTCCTCGGGCTCGCAGCGGACTACCTGCTGCGCACCGAGCCCCATAGTCCCGTTCCCTACCTGGTCAAGCGCGCCATGGCCTGGGGACAACTGCCTCTCGACAAGCTCCTGGAGGAGCTCGTCCCCGACTCCTCCAATGTGGAGGCACTCCATACGCTGCTCGGCATGAAGCAGCGGGAATAAATCCGTCGTTCAAAATCACAAATCAGCGCGCCCCACCCAACCCCCACAAGGAGAAACACAATGCCCGCGAAAGAAAGCATTCAACACGTGCTGGACCGGATCCGCCCCCCTCGGGTGCAGATCACCTACGATGTGGAGATCGGAGACGCGGTGGAGCAGAAGGAGCTCCCACTGGTGGTCGGCATCCTGGCGGACCTGGCCGGTCAGCGCGAGGGGCTGCCCCGGTTGAAGAAACGCAAGTTCGTGGAGATCGACCGCGACAACTTCGACAAGGTGATGGCCGCCATCGAGCCTCGGTTGAAACTGTCCGTGGAAGACAAGATCCGCGGCGACGGCAACCGCATGCCCGTGGAGCTGAAATTCGAGAGCTTCGATGCGTTCCACCCACGCCAGCTCGTCGAGCAGATCGAGCCCCTGCGCAAGCTCCTGCATTCGCGCCAGCGGTTGGTGGACCTGCTCGCCAAGCTGGATGGCAATGACGCGCTGATGGAGCAACTGCGGTCCGCGTTGAAGGACAAGGCCAGACTCCAGGCGCTCGCGTCCGAGCTGAACGCGAAGAGCAATCCCTGACCCGCCTCCACACACCACCCCACGGAAGGAAGAGGACAATGGCTGACGATACAACGCAGAAGGCATCCGCCGAGAAGCAGGCTCCCAAGGAGGACCCGGCCCCGGGACTGCTGGCACGACTCATCGAGCAGGGAAGGCTCGCTCGCGACGAAAGCCAGCAGCCCCGCGCCCGAGAACTGGTGAGCGAGTTCGTGGCCCAGGCGCTCTCCACGGAGGCAACCGCCGAGGTAGACGTGCTGGCCCTCCTCAACCGGCGCATCACCCAGATCGACGAGCTGCTGAGCGCACAGCTCGACGAGGTGCTGCACGCCGAGCCCTTCCAGCGGCTGGAAGCCTCCTGGCGGGGGCTGCGCATGCTGGTGTTCGACTCGGAGACGGGGACGAACCTGAAGCTGCGCGTACTGCACGCCACCAAGAACGAGCTGCGCAGCGACCTGGAGCGGGCCCCCGAGTTCGACCAGAGCAACCTCTTCAAGAAGGTCTACGAGGAGGAGTACGGCACCTTCGGCGGTCAGCCCTATGGCGTGCTCATCGGCGACTACGAGTTCGGCCGCGCCCCGCAGGATGTGGCGATGTTGGAGTCCATCTCCCGGGTGGCCGCCGCCGCCCACGCTCCCTTCATCTCCGCGGCCAGCCCCTCCCTGTTCGACCTGGACAGCTTCACCGACCTCGGCGCCCCGAGGGACCTGGCGCGCCTGTTCGAGAGCACCGAGCTCATCCGCTGGCGCAGCTTCCGGGAGTCGGAGGACTCCCGCTACGTGGCACTGGTGCTGCCGCACGTCCTGCTGCGGGAGCCCTACGGGCCGGACACGGTGCCGGTGGAGGGCATCAACTACACCGAGAACGTGGACGGGCGTAATCACCGCAAGTACCTGTGGGGCAACGCCGCGTATGCGATGGCCCAGCGCATCACCCAGGCCTTCGCCCTCTACCAGTGGTGCGCCAACATCCGAGGCGTGGAGAGCGGTGGCATCGTCCAGGGACTGCCCACCCATACCTTCCGCACCGACGAGGGGGATATCGCCCAGAAGTGCCCCACCGAGGTGGCCATCACCGACCGGCGTGAGAAGGAATTGAGCGACCTGGGCTTCATCGCGCTCTGCCATTGCAAGGGCACCGACTACGCGGCCTTCTTCGGCTCGAGGACGGCCAACAAGCCGCGGCGCTACGACACACCCGAGGCCAATGCCAACGCCGAGCTGTCCGCCCAGCTCCCCTACCTGATGGCCACCTCGCGCTTCGCGCACTACCTCAAGGTCATCATGCGCGACAAGATCGGCGGCTTCTCCTCGAGCCAGGAGATCTCCACCTTCCTCAACCGGTGGATCGCCAATTACGTGCAGACCAACGACAACGCGTCGTTCTCCATCAAGGCCCGCCAGCCCCTGCGCGAGGCACGGGTGGACGTCACCGACATCCCCGGCCGCCCCGGCTCCTACCGGGCCGTGGTGTTCCTCCGCCCCCACTTCCAGCTCAACGAGCTGACCGCCTCCATCCGCCTGGTGGCCGATCTGCCCACCCCGGCCGCCTGAAACACTCCTCCTCCGTGAATCCCCTTCCACACCATGAGGTCATGACCAGACATGCCATCCAATATCTATCTCAAGATCGACAAGGCCAGGGGCGCCTCGAAAAGCGCTGATTTCAAGGGCCAGATCGAGGTGTTCTCCTTCAGCCACACCATTTCCTTCCCGATGACCAGTGGTGAGCGCTCCAACGAGGGTGATGACCGGCACGGCCGCACCCAGCACGAGGCCTTCACCATCGTCAAGAAGGCAGACGATGCCTCACCCAATCTCTTCCTGTACTGCAGCTCGGGCGAGGAGGTCGGAAAGGCCACCATCAGCATCCTGGGCAACAATAAGAGCAAGATCTTCTCCTTCGAGCTGGACAAGGTCTTCATCACCTCGGTGTCCATCAGTGGAGGCCCAGAGGACGATCCCATGGAGACGGTGATGCTCAGCTACTCGTCCATCAAATGGACGGAGGGCGCCAGCAATTCGACGGGTTGGGACCTGGAAACGAACGCGAAGAAGTGAGCCCGGGAGACACACGCATGAGAGCCGCACACCAGGACGGCGGAGCCTCCACTCCACTGCTGGACAGGTTGATGGACCTGAAAAGAGAGACAACTGGCGAGACCCTTGAGCCCCAGGTCTCGGAGGAGGCGTTGCGCGCCTCGGTGAGGCGAGAGGTAGCCCATATACTGGGCACGCGCTGCACGCTCTCCCTGAAGGAGGCCGAGTCGCTCGAACCCGGCGAGCGCTCCGTCCTGGACTATGGACTGCCGGACCTGTGGTCCCTGGGTTCGGCCCCAGAGGATGCCCGGCGCCTGGAGCGGCTCATCACCCGCGCGGTGGAGGCCTACGAGCCACGGCTGTGCCAGCTCCAGGTCTCCGTACGGCTCCCTCCCTCCGAGGAGGGAGCCGTCGTGGCGGTGCTCACCGCCCGGTTCGCGCCGGGGCTCATCCCTGAATCCCTTTCCCTCCCGCTGCGGCTGGACCGGGGCGGACGGCTGGTGGAGGTGGACGATGGGCTCTAGCCAGGACGAGCTGCTCCAGGCCTATCAACGGGAGCTGGCCTGGCTGCGCGGTGCGGGAGCGGAGTTCTCGGCCAGCTACCCCCGGCTGGCCGCGCGGCTGCGGCTGGAGGATGGCGAGGTGGGAGACCCCCACGTGGAGCGGCTCATCGAGTCGTTCGCGTTCCTCACCGCGCGCGTCCAGCACGCCTTCGACAGCGATCTGCCGGAGATCAGCAGCAGCCTGCTGGGCCAACTGGCCCCTCATCTGGTGGAGCCGCAGCCCTCCATGTCGATCGCCTGTTTCGAGGTGGACCCGGAGGCGGGCCTGTCCCTGGCGGGCACCCGCATCGAGCGCGGCACGTCCCTGCTCGCCGAGCCTCGTCCGGGGCAGGTCTGCCGCTTCCGCACCTGTTACCCGGTCATGCTCTGGCCGCTGAAGGTGACCGAGGCGCGCCTGGAATCACCTCTTGCCCACAAGTGGCTGCGCGAGCAGCGGAACGTGTCGGCGGTGCTTCGGCTGCGGCTGGAGACCTCCAACGGTGCCCGGTGGCAGGATCTGGATATCGAGCACCTGCGGTTCTTCCTCGACGGGCCCTCGGAGGTGGCCTTCCGCATCTACGAGTTGCTCACCGGTCACATCCAGAGCGTGGCGCTCATCCCGGATGGAACACCGGGCAGACCCCACCTCCTGCCTCGGGGAAGCCTGCGACAACCAGGCTTCGGCCCGGAGGAGGAGGTGCTGCCCACCCCTCCCCACTCACATCCCGGCTACCGCCTGCTGCGGGAGTACTTCGCCTTCCCGGAGAAGTTCCTCTTCGCCGAGCTGTCGCTGAGCCGCGAGTGCATCCAATCCGCCCAGAAGACACTCGAGGTGTTCCTGCTCCTGGACGATGATCCCGACGAGGGCCTCGCGGTCTCGCCGGAGATGTTCCGGCTGGGTTGCACGCCCATCATCAATCTCTTTCCCAAGCTGGCCGAGCCCCTGCGGATGGATCAGCGCCGCACCGAGTATCCGCTGGTGCCCGACGCCCGACGCCCGAAGGAGGTAGAGCTGCACTCCATCGTCTCCGTCAGCGCGTCACCCGACGAGAAGAAGCGGACGCGTGTGGTGGAGCCCATCTTCTCCTGGCGCCACCAGGAGCGGGGAGGTCGGCCACGCGCCTTCTGGCACGCACGGCGTCAGCCCACCGGTGACGCGGACGCGAGGAGCTCACGGATACTGCTGTCCTTCGTGGATCTGGACTTCAACCCCCAGCTTCCGGCGGATCAGACGCTCTACGCACACACGCTGTGCACCAACGGCTCGCTGCCCGTGCAGCTCGCCACCGGCGCACCACTGCAGGTGGAGCAACGAGCCCCGGTGGGTTCCATCCGCTGCCTGCGCCGCCCCACACCACCGCGACTGCCTCCGGAGCGAGGCCCCACGCTCTGGCAGCTCGTCTCCCTGCTGTCCCTGCACCACCTGTCGCTCAGCGGAGGCGAGCAGGCATTGGAGTCGCTCGAGGAGCTGCTGCGGCTGCATGACGGCTCTGGAGGCGATGTCGCCGAGAAACAGCTCCAGGGACTGACGAAGCTGGAGTGCCGGCCGGTGGTGAGACAACGCGGGTGGGACGCCTGGCGAGGCTTCTGCCGGGGCCTGGAGCTCACCCTCACCTTCGACGAGTCGTTCTACGTGGGCAACAGCGCGCTGCTGCTCGGGGCGGTGCTCAGCCACTTCTTTGGCCTGTACGCCGCGGTGGATTCCTTTACCCAGCTCGTGGCGAAGAGCGAGCAACGGGAGGGCACATGGATGAGATGGCCACCCAGGACCGGCGACCAGCCCCTTCTGTAGAGCAGGAGCTCCGCGAAGCCGGCTACCGCTTCGACTTCTTCCAGGCGATGCGCCTGCTGCGCCTGATCCACCCGGGGCAGGAGGCGCCCGCGGGCCGAGGCGTGTCGTTCCGCCAGGAGCCGGTGCGCCTGCGCTCCACGGTGGAGATGTCCTTCCCGCCCAGCGACATCGTCCAGGTGGAGTTTCCCCCGGAGAAGGCGGATGCACCGGAGCGGAGGGGCATGCCGGTGATGACGGTGGCCTTCTTCGGGCTGGGCGGAGCGTTGGGGCCGATGCCGAGGCCCTTCGCCCAGCAGTTGAAGGACCGGACGCGCGCCGGGGACACGGGGATGCGCGACTTCCTGGATCTCTTCCACCACCGGCTGCTGTCATTGCTGTACCGGGGGCGGCAGCTCCGCCGGGTGTGGCTGGAGGAGGGCGCGCCCGAAGCACATGACGTGGCCCGCTACCTGTATGCCTTCATGGGTCTGGGCACCCAGGGGATGCAGGGACGGTTGAAAGTGAAGGACCGGGTGCTGCTGCGCTACGCGGGGCTGCTGGCGCGCCGGCCCGTGTCCGTGGGGGCGCTGCGGGCGATGCTCTCGGATTGGTTGGGGGTGGACGTGCGCCTCCGGCTGCCCCGAGGGTCCTGGCTGGAGCTGGAGGAGGAGCAGTGGACGCGTCTGGGTCCCACCGGGCGCAACCAGCACCTCGGCCAGGGAGCGGTTCTCGGCAGGCGAGCCTGGCAGGAACAGGCGGGTTTGGAATTGGAGCTCGGCCCCCTCTCGTGGCGCCGCTACCGGGGCCTGCTGCCCGGTGGCCAGGGATTGGCCGCGCTGCGTTCACTCACCCGCTTCGCGCTCGGCCCGGGCCCGGAGGTGGCGCTGGTGCTGCGACCGCGCGCCGAGGACATCCCCGAACTGCCCCTGCGCGACGTGGGTGATCGCCGGAGCCCACGATTGGGATGGACGTCCTGGCTGCGCGCCAGGCCCGGACAACAGGGATTGCGGACGGTGGCGCTTTCACCCCGCCACCTGCGCGAACAACGAGAAGGGGCCGGAACATGAGCTACACCCAGGATCACGTCTACCTGTCCCTCACCACCCCCCTGGGCAAGGACGTGCTGCTGCTCCACGGCTTCCATGGAGAGGAAGCCCTCTCACAGCCCTTCCACTTCACCCTGGAGCTGCGCTCCGAGCAGCGCGACGTGGACTTCTCCCAGGTGGTGGGCAAGGACGCCGCCATCACCCTGGACCTGGTCCGCGGTGGCGAACGCTTCTTCCACGGAGTGGTGACCCGCTTCGTCCAGGCCGGTACCTACCCGGACTTCACGAAGTACATCGCCGAGCTGCGCCCCTGGCTGTGGCTGCTCACCCTCACCCGAGACAGCCGCATCTTCCAGGACAAGACGGTACCGCAGATTCTCGAGCAGCTCTTCACCGAGCACGGCTTCACCGACTTCCGGATGGAGCTCCAGCGCAGCTACCCGCCGCGCGAGTACTGCGTGCAGCACCAGGAGTCCACCTTCGACTTCGTCTCCCGGCTCATGGAGGACGAGGGCATCTTCTATTTCTTCGAGCACTCGAAGTCCCGGCACACGCTGGTGCTGGCGGACGATGCCGGCGCCCATGCGCCCTGCCCCGGGCCGGGAGTGGCGAGGGTGCAGGGGCATCAATCCACGGTGAAGACAGACGACGCCGTGACCG
The DNA here is from genome assembly GCF_044360475.1 of Archangium minus. Lineage (NCBI taxonomy): Bacteria > Pseudomonadati > Myxococcota > Myxococcia > Myxococcales > Archangiaceae > Archangium > Archangium minus. The sequence continues at coordinate 4,809,701 of NZ_CP043494.1, read as the reverse complement.
GCTGCGAGTTCGAGCAGCAGGTGGTCCCCGATGTCCATGCCCTGGGGGACTACTACTTCGTGATGCCCTCGACGCGGCTGCGCGCGAAGGTCGCTGGCGAGCAGGCCCGCTTCGAGCAGTACGAGTATCCCGGGAACTTCACCCAGCAGCACGTGGGCGAGCAGCGCGGCCGGGTGCGCCTGGAGTCCCATGAGGTGCGGGCCCGGACGCTGAGGGGCCAGAGCCGGGTGCGCTGGTTCATCCCAGGCCACCGCTTCTCGCTGACGGAACATGACCGCGACGACGTCGATGGAGACTACGTGCTGCGGTGGGTGTCCCATTCGGCCACGGTGGAGCAGTACGCCAACAGCTTCGAAGCGTTCCCGGCCGCCACGCCCTTCCGGCCGCCCCGGGAGACGCCTCGGCCCGTGGTGACAGGCGTACAGAGCGCCCGGGTGGTGGGCGAGCCGGGTGCCAGGGATATCTGGACGGACAGCTACGGACGCGTGAAGGTGCGCTTCCCCTGGGATCGAGAGGACCGGGACTCCTGCTGGATACGGGTGGCCCAGAGCCAGGCCGGCAAGGGTTGGGGCAACTTCTTCCTTCCCCACGTGGGCCAGGAGGTCCTGGTCACGTTCGTGGACGGGGATCCGGACCGGCCCATCATCACCGGCTCGGTCTACAACGCCGAGCAGCGGGTGCCCTATCCCCTGTCCGCCGAGCAGACCAAGAGCACGATACGCGGCGCCCCTTCCGGCGAGGGCCAACCCAACGAACTGCGCTTCGAGGACAAGAAGGGCGTGGAGGAGCTGTACCTGCACGCCCGCCGGGACATGACGGTCACGGTGGAGCACGACGGCCTGCGCGAGGTGGGTAATGACGACACGCTGGTGGTGAAGAAGGACCAGGTCGTGAGTGTCGAGCAGCGGCATGCGCTGGAGGCGGGCGAGGAGGTCCACCTGAAATCATCCAAGGTGGTCATCGAGGCCACGAGCGGACTCACCCTCAAGGGACCCGGGCCCGGCAATTTCATCACCATCGACGCGAGCGGAGTTTCCATCCAGGGATTGCTGGTGAAGATCAATTCCGGAGGCAGTGCGCTGTCTGGAGGCGGTGTGAAGCTCAAGCGCCCCAAGAACATTGCTGATTAGAGCGCATCACAACCGGGGCGCGGGACATCATTCACATAGGCAGGTGAATCCAACCCGGAAGAGGAAAGCACTCATGGCTCGGCATGTCTGTATGGGCGCGATGATGCGATGCAGCTTTGGCATGACTCCGTCCCCGCTCGTGGTACCGCCCGTGAAGAGGGTGCTCGTCGGGGGGAGCCCGGCGGCCAACATCCAGGACCACGTTCCCGTGACGAACATCCCACCATTTGGAATGTGCATGTCGCCGGTCAACCCCATGGTGATCGCCGCGACCGCCGCGGCCTTGGGCGTGCCAACCCCCGTGCCTTGCATACCGGTGACCCCAGCGCCCTGGGTGGTGGGCGCGCCCACCGTGGTGGTGGGTGGAGCCCCCGCCCTCGATGACCAGTCCCGACTGATGTGCACCTGGGGAGGCATCATCCAAATCATCCAGCCCGGCCAGCTCACCGTGGAAGTGCCGTAAAGGCTCGCACGCGAAGTCAGCAAGTGCTTGGCGGCACCTCGGGGCCGCACCACCCCCGGTACCCCGCTCATCCAGGCGAACTGCACTTCGCAGGATGACCAGCGGTTTCGCATCAGCCACGCCCAGGAAACCTCCTCAAGTGGGGCTACACCCCCACTCGCAGCAAGTGACAAACCATGCCGCGTCAACACACACGCACATCACACAAACTTCATGACGGCACACCCTCTTCCCCTCCTGCTTGAGCAATTCAAAAAGCACGACTCCCAAGACAACATGCCTCCCAATAGACACAACCATACCAAACACAAGAAAGAACCAAACAAAATAAGAAAAATAAACACAAACACACTGCCGCACCAGACAGTTTTGTGGACGTTCGGCAGGATGACTTTGCGTATGGCACCGGGCCGACACCTCCTGGGGTCACCGCTGTTATTTCATCGGCCCGGATTTAATGATTGTGAGCTCACAGTGCGGTACACAGCAGGACCCAAGTGCTACCGAGCGCGCACCGAAATTCCGAAAACCAACGCTCGCCTCCTCCAGAAGATCGCATACACGAATATCGGAACAACGCCCGACACACACCGTAACACCGCAAGCGTCATGGGCAAGAAACTAAACAATGGCAAAAGACTATCAGCGTGGAAATATGCTGGCTGGAAAGTGTCCTACAAAGACGACCGGAAACGCAGCGCGGAGTGGTGCCATCTGCGCGCAGCCTCTCTAGGGGGAGCAACCGTCCCACGAAACCTGGTCGCGGCCAGTTACTCAGCGAACACTTTCATGGCAGTGATCGAATCCCGAATCCGGGGAAATAGCAACGTGCAAGTGGAAGTCGAGGCTCACTGTAGCCGTCAGCATGTCGCAGAACGGATCGTCTACAAGGTGCGCTCCAAAAAAGATCGCAGGACCAACATCCAGTTCAATATCGACGCAAAATGCAAATATTTCACCGCCACAGATGGGAGAATAGTTGGAAACCACTTGGACTACTGGCTCTCGGGAATCGAAGAATAGATGAAGTCGGCGCAATAACAAAATCGCACTTCGACCATGTATTTCGACCGGATCGACGTTGAACCAAGTGCACCGTTGCTCCGGGGAAATGGAGCCGGTATCGGGCTCCGGCGGGACTTCTATGAGCAACTCCCGCGGAAAAGGAGAATATTCATGGCTCGGCATGTCTGGAATGTGCAGGTCGCCGCTCAACCCCACGGTGATCACCGCGACCGCTGCGGCTCTGGGCGTTCCGACCCCATGCCCTGCATCCCGGTGACCCCGGCTCCCTGGGTCGTGGGCGCGCCCAGAGGCATCATCCAAATCATCCAGCCCGGCCAGCTCACCGAGGAAGTGCCGTAAAGGCTCGCACGTGAAGTCACATGGGTGGAAGTGGCTCTCCACCTCTGGGGGCGTTGCTCCTCACGAGACAAGGAACACACGATGAAACAAATCTTGCACATGGTCATGGTTGCCGCCACGACCTTCGGGATGGGTGCCACGGCTCGGGCAGAAGAACCGCCGCTCGCCATCACGCTCAAGGACAGCCATCAGGTGCTGACCGTTGGCGGCTCCGCAGGGAAGGATGAAGATGCGGTCGTCCTGTCGCCCTTCCAGCTCCAACCTGGCCAGGGCTTCAGCCTGAAGCCAGTCGGGAATCCCGAGGACCGGCTCTTCAACATCATCTCCCAGCAGAGCGGCAAGTGCGTGGATGTCAAGGACGGGAGCCGCGAGGAGGGAGCCCTCATCGTCCAACGGCCGTGCAATGGTGCGGAATGCCAGATTTTCCAAGTGAGTGACAGGGGCGCTGATGGCCACCGGGAACTCCGCAACAAGCTCAGCGGTAAGTGCTTGGCGGCATCTCGGGGCCAAAGCAACTCCAGCACCCCACTCATCCAGTCGAACTGCACCTTGCAAGATGTTCAACGGTTTCGCATCAGTCCCGCCCAGACAATCGCATCCACCTCAGACACGCCCGCTGGATGAAACATAGGGCTCCACGACTTGGCGCGAAGGGATGACGCCACTGCCGCAGAAAGTGAGGTCCCATACTCCTGTCCTTCTTGCTGGATCCGCCGCCCCGCCGACGCACGTCGATTCATGAGAAACAAAACGCGAGCGTCTCGAACATGAATTCAGAATTTCGCATTCCCACTTTCGCCACCCGAACTCTCACCCATGTCCTTCATGTTCACCGAACTCAACGAATTGAGCGCAATGGATCGACTGAAGAAGCACACAGACAATCCCCAGCCTCTTTCGGAAATCCTACTGTACTATCTTTCTCCGATTTGCCCGCCTGAAAACTACAGCGAACTCTTCGACATCTCCCTTACCATCGAGAACGAGATGATTCGAAAAAAAATCATGAATCTAACCCTGACTGGCGCGCCAACAAGGCAAAACAACGCATATTACAAAACATTGAAGGAATGTTCACCTCACATCATCGACACCAAGAACGTGCTCCCCCCTCTACACCGTCTCGGCGCTATCTACGACGACCGAAAGCTCAGCAACGTCCTGAATGGAATCCAAAAAGGCGTCCCCCTCCCCCCGATCACCGTCAAATTTCTCAAAGACCACAAGACACACGAATACGAGATCGTGGACGGAATCCACCGGTACTACGCGTCCGTAAAGCAGGGGTTCGGCAAACTGCCAGTCAAACACCACCAAGGTGGGTAAGGAAGGGCATCCCCCCTCTCTGCCCGACATTCGTTGACCTTTGGAAAGGACTCCTCAGATGAATATCAAGACACTGACAGCCATCGTAAGCACCCTGTCGCTCGGCTCGCTCGCGACTGGCTGCGTGACCTCCAGCGGTTCCACGGTACCCAGCACGGAAAAGGGCGCGCAGGGCTCATGTAGCGCCACGGCCGGAGAGGCCTCCTGTAGCGGCAAAGCCACGCAAAGGGGCGGAGAGGCCTCGTGCGGAGAAGGCTCCTGCAGCGGCAAAGCCACGCAAAGGGGCGGAGAGGCCTCGTGCGGAGAAGGCTCCTGCAGCAGCAAGGCCACACAAAAAGGCGGCGAAGCTTCGTGCGGAGAAGGCTCCTGCGGCGGTGCCCAGAAAGCCGCGACTCCGGAGAAGGGCTCCCAGGGAGGCTGCGGCGAAAACAGTTGCGCGGGTGGCAGGTAGCCCGTCTCTCGGAGGCCCTCATGACGGCGAGCCATGCACAGGGAAAGGGATTGAAGCCGCTGGGTGTCGGCATCGGGCTGCGGCGAGACTTCTATGAGCAGCTCCCTCGCACCCAGCGAGCACTCGATTGGGTGGAGCTCGTCTCCGAGAACTTTCTCACCCTGGGGGGTCGCGCGCAGAGGGCGCTGGACGCCTGTGCCGAGCGCTGGCCGGTGATTCCCCACGGGGTGGGACTCGACATCGGCGGGCCCGAGCCCCTGAACGAGGACTACATGACCCGGCTCGCGGCGCTGGTGGAACGGGTGGACGCGCCCTTCTTCTCCGACCACCTGTGCTACGCGCGCCTGGGCGGGGTGTACCTGCACGACCTGCTACCGCTCCCCTTCTCCGAGGAAGCGGTGGAGCACGTGGTGCCTCGAATCCGCGAGGTGATGGCGAGGGTGGATCGCCCCTTCCTGCTGGAGAACATCACCTGCTACGCACGCATGCCCGGGTGCACCCTGTCCGAGGCCGCCTTCCTCCGCGCGGTGGTCGAGGAGGCCGACTGCGGTCTGCTGCTCGACGTGAACAACGTGTACGTGAACGCCCGCAACCACGGTTACGACCCAAAGGCATTCCTGGACGCGCTGCCGCTGGAGCGGGTGGTGCAGGTCCATCTGGCCGGCCACACGGAATTGCCAGACATCCTCATCGACAGCCACGGAGCCACCGTCCGCGACGAGGTGTGGGCGCTCTACCGGTATCTCCTGGAGCGCACCGGCCCGGTGTCGACGCTCATCGAATGGGACCAGGGGATCCCCTCGCTAGACGCAGTGCTGGACGAGGCGGACCGGGCGCGTGCGGTGCTCGGAGAGCTGGGGGAACGGTGATGCCAGGCCTTCAGCATTTCTTCGAGTCCATAAGGACCTACCTGGCGGAACCCGGGGCGGCGGAGCTGGAGCGGCTGTACGCGGCGCACCCCGGGTGGGAGGCACCGCGCACTCGGGTGGCACTGTATGGGCGCTTCGTACGCCACCACGTGGTGGACGGAGTGGAGAAGCTCTTCCCACTGGTTCGGCGATGCGTGGGCGAAGCCGCCTGGGAAGAACTGGTGCGGGGTTACTTCGCCACCGGGCCCGCGCGGCACTACGAACTCAACCGGCTGGGAGAGCACTTCCCGGACTTCCTCTCGGACAAGGCGCCGGAACGTGGGCTGCCCGCGTGGGTGCCGGAGCTGGCGCGCTTCGAGTGGACGGACTTCGCGGTCTACGCCTCGGAGGAGCGGGTGCCAGCGACGGTGGAGCGGCTCTCGCCCAACCCCACACTCGCGGTGCTGCGGCACTCCTGGCGGCTGTGCCCCTTCATCCGAGGTGGCGCAGAAGGCGAGCCACGGCCGGGCGAGGAACTGGCGCTGCTGTGGCGCCACCCGCGAGACCTGGTGACCCTGTACATGGCCGCGGATGACGTGGCGTTGCTGGCCCTGAAGATGGCGGTGGAGGGGCTGGCTCCAGCCGAGGTGGCTGTGGCCACGGGAGTGGCGGAATCCGACATCCGCGCCGCGCTGGAGCGCTGCGTGACAGATGGCCTGGTTCTCACTCCCTGAGTAAGCGTTACCTCCAGGCTCAATTCATTTGAGCGGCAAACAATATCCCTCACTCGTCACGAAGACTTTCTCCCTGCGTGGACCGAAAAACGGTATCGAACAGGCAGCGGGCCAGCGCATGACTGGTTAGTTGCTCGACGCCGGCACAGCGGTCATGAGAGACGCCACGGCCTGATGAAGCTGGACCCCGGGGCCACAGCTGACCCGGCCAAGGCCGAAGTCGCTCCGAGGCGCAGGAGAGCACGTGGAAATCGCAGTGATGCACGAGGGACAGTCGACGCAGGGCCAACCTCCTCTGGGGCTCTTCCGGCTGACCTGGCCGATCTTTTTTGAGTTCCTACTGTTCATGCTGATGGGCACGGCGGACACGCTCATGCTCAGCGGCGTCTCGGACGATGCCGTGTCCGCGGTAGGTGTGGTCAATCAGTACATCTTCATCTGCATCCTCATCATGGAGGTCATCAGCAACGGGGCCTCCGTCGTCGTCGCGCAGTACATCGGCGCCCGCCGAGCGCAAGAGGCCGCCCGGATCACCGCTCTCTCCATCACGCTGAACTTCCTGCTCGGCATCGTCGTCAGCGCGGGCCTGCTGCTGTTCGGCAACGCGATCCTGACCCACATGAACCTGCAGGGCCAGGTGCTGGCTCATGCCCAGACGTACATGGGCCTCGCGGGTGGATTCCTCTTCCTCCAGGCGCTCATCAACGTCTTCTCCAGCATGCTCCGCACGTACGGCTTCACCAAGCAGTCCATGTACGTGTCGCTGGGCATGAACGTGATCCACGTGCTCTGCAACTACCTGCTCATCTTCGGCCACTTCGGCTTCCCGAGGATGGAGGTGGCCGGTGCCGCGATCTCCACCGGCCTGAGCCGCGCCATCGCGCTCGTCGTCTTCGTCTGGATGCTCTACCAGGTGATGGAAGTCCGGATGGCGCTTCGCGACTACATGACGTTCTCGAAGGAGTACATCCGGAAGATCCTCAAGGTGGGCATTCCTTCCGCCGTCGAGCAGGTCACGTACCACGTCTGCCAGACGGTGTTTCTGTACTACGTCACCTTCGTGGGCACCGCGGCCCTGGCCTCCAGGCAGTACGCGCTGGCCATCTCCCAGTATGTCTTCCTCTTCAGCCTGGCGATCGGCATCGGCACGTCCATCATCGTCGGGCGCCTGGTGGGTGCGCGCCGCGCGGGCGATGCGTACCGGCAGGTCCTGCAAAGCTTGAAGTGGAGCGTGCTGATCACCATCGCGGTGGATGTGATCGCGATCGCGTTCCGCAAGCCGCTCGTCGGGATGTTCACGGAGAATGCCGACATCATCCGGCTGACCTCGCAGGTGATGGTCCTGAGCCTCGTGCTCGAGACCGGGCGGGCCTTCAACCTCGTCCTGGTGAATGCCCTGCGCGCCGCCGGAGATGCCACGTTCACCGTCTACATGGGCTTCCTATCCATGGCCTGCCTCAGCCTGTCGCTGGGCTACCTCTTCGTCTTCAAGCTGAACATGGGACTGCCGGGCGTCTGGCTGGCCATCGCGGCGGATGAGTGGACGCGCGGCATCGTCTTCTGGGTCCGGTGGCGGAGCAGGGCCTGGGAGAAGAAGTCGCTCGTCTCCCCCGTGGAGCAGGAGCAACCGGCCCCGGTGGCCGTCGGCGCGTGAGGACCCAGGGAGCGAATGTGAGGCACTTCGTCCTGGTCGCCCTGGGCGCCACCCTCTGGGGGTGCTGGTCCCTCTTCCTGCGGCCCGCCGGCCTCTCCGGCATCCAGAGCGCCTTCCTCTCCATGGCGCTCCTGTCCCTCCCCGCTCCCTTCGTCCTGCGCCGCGAGGCCTGGCGCGATCGCCGTGCCACGCTCGCGCTCGTCATCCTCGGGTTCAGTGACGCGGCCAACTGCGCCCTCTTCTTCGGCGGCGTCCAGCGCGGTCCCGTCGCCGTCGCCGTCCTCACTCACTACCTCGCCCCCCTCCTCACGGCCCTCTGCGCCCCCTGGATCCTCCGCGAGCGACGCTCCCCTCGCGCCCTCCTGGCGGCGCCCCTCACCCTCGCGGGGCTGGCGCTCCTGCTGGATGTGCACCGGGGAGGGCTCGCCGATCCCTGGACCGCCCTGCTCGGCGGCGGCAGCGCCCTCTTCTTCATGGCCAACGTGCTCGCCTCGAAGGAGGCCTCTCGCGCCTACTCGCCCCTGGCCATTACCGCGCTCCACGCCCCCATCGCTGTCCTCGCCCTCCTGGTCGTCTTCGGGCGCGACGCCCTGCCTCCCGCGATCGACGCCCGCCTCCTCGTGGCCTCCTGCGGCGTCCTCCTGTGCGGCTTCGTCGCCAACCTGTTGTTCTATGCCGGACTCCGCCGCATCCCCACCGCCACCGCCAGCGCCCTGACCTACTTGGAACCCCTTACCGCTGCCTTCGTCGGGGTGCTCGTCTTCGGTGAGTCTCTCGGGCCGCTCGGCATCCTGGGTGGGTTGGTGGTCCTCGGCTCTGGCGTCTGGGTCGCCAGCGAGCCTCGGGCTCGGGAGAGTGCCCAGGGCCAGGACGCACCGGCCCCCACGGGTACGGGGTGACCCATGGGGACCGGTAGAAGGGGACTACTTCAGCTCCTTCTCGAGTGCCGCCCGGACTTCCGCGGTGAAGCCCCCCAGCAGCTGGCGCCCCGTGTCGATGAGGGGCCTGCGGACGTGGTTCGGGTTCGCCGCCAGGTGCCGCACCAGCTCCTCCTCCCCGAGCGCCCCCAGCTCCGCCTTCCTCTTGGGCGCTATCAACTGGTGGACGCCTCCCAGCTTTGCCGCCAGCGCCCGGACCTCGGCCTCGCTCAGCGGCTTCTTCGTCAGCTCCCGTACTTCCGCCTGCACTTCCTTTTGCGCGAGAAACTCCCGCGCTGACTTACAACCCGTTCAACCGTTCTTGATATAGAGCGTGATGGACATGCCTCCCGTGTAGCAGTCCCACCGCACTCCCTCAAATACCCGCTTGCACTGGGGGCCGGGGGAGTGGTCCTCTTGCGAGATCCCGTCAGAGTCCACGGGAGCAGTCCCCTCATGGAACCCTCCGTCGATAGCCGCGAGTACCGCGTCGTCTTCTTCTGCCCGACCTCGAGCGCCCAGCTTGAGCACATCGAGGCACCCGTGCGCCGCGTTCTCACGCGCATCTCCGCTCCTCCTGCCGAGCTCGCCCCGCTGGAGGCCGCCGGGACGCTCGGCGAGGCCGGCTGGCGCGTGTACCTGGTGCGCTCCATGACCGAGCGCTCCGCCGCGCACGCCCTGGCCGCCCATGTCACCGAGGCCGCCTCCGCCATCGCCGCGGAGCTGGACACCGAGGTGCTCGGGCTCTACGTGGACGTGGGCAGCGACTCGGCCCGCGTCTGCCGCTGCATGCCAGACGAGAGCCCCGAGACG